>CAWCLO010000010.1:147500-795368 GCA_963796455.1 Candidatus Sulfomarinibacteraceae bacterium | reverse complement strand
CGAGCGGGGAGTTTCAGCCCACCCGGGCGGAGATCTTGCGTCATTGCGTGAGCGCCGAAGAACGCACAGACGGCAACCAACACCACACCCATGGTGACGGCAGTGGCTCGGGAAACATCGGCTACCAACGCCTCGGCAGCGCCCCAGGCTGCAGCAGGCACTGCGACAGCGGCCACCGTCCGGGCCCAACGTCCGGGCAGAGTCCGATTGACAGCCAGCGCACAGCCCAGCAGGAAGAGCGAGCCCAGGACAAGCAGACCGGGCACCGGCAGGTGGATCCCCAAGAGGCCCGGAGTCACGCCGGCTGCTGCAAGCCCCACGAACACGGCCATCGCCGGGCCTCGTCCGATGCCGGCAAGCGCGAAGCTCGGGGCGAGGGCCAGCGCCAGCAAAGTCAACTCCAGAGGTGCGCGCGGACCGCCACCCGCCCCCATTGCCAGACCGACCACGGAGGCCAGGACCACTCCGGTGGAGAGGGCGCCGACTCCGGTTCCGAAGAACCTGGTTGCCCGTTCCTTGAAGCGCCCTTCCCAGGCAAGATCGAAAACCGCCCGCAACTCCCCCGCCGCAGCGGACATCAAGAGCATGGCGATACCCGCTCCGAATCCAAAGACCAACTGGGACGCCAACTGTTCGGCATTCGATAGACCTTCGATTGCAAGAGCTTCGGGCTGTGCCGCGCCGAAGAGCAGCCCGAGGAGGACCGTCGTGGGCCACAGTGGGCGCACCCAGTCTTTCCAACCCTCGCCGCCTCCGGCGAGCCGGATGGCGGGGACCGCGATGGTCACCCAGACCAAAATGTCCCGCGTCTGCGGCACAACTTCCATCCAACCGCGGCCGGCGAGCCACTGGGCGGCGAAGAGGCCGAGCGCAAAGGCCCCGGCAGCCGACACCAGAGCACGGTTTCTCTCGCCCCTCAGGGCGGCCACGGCCAACAGCAACCACAGGCTGACGTGCCTCAACGCTCTGCGGGCGCCCTCGAGGGCCGTCGCTCCGGCTAAAGCGGCCGGCGACGGCGGTTCAGGAACCAGAAAACCGGGCCGCGAGGGGCGCAGGATCTGTGAGTAGCTGCGCCCATCGAGGGTGGTCAGCGAAAAGGCGAGATCGGTCTGGCCCCCGAGGAGGCCTTGAACGAGAATCGCTTCACCCGCCAGCGATGCCGGTTCGCAACGGACGCTCCAGATCGTGGTCAGACCCCCGGCACTGAAACCCGATTCTCTGGATGAAATCTCGACACATGTGGGTGGCAGGAGTGGTTCGGCCCGCAGCTTGCGCCCCTCGATGATCGGCAAGGTGAAGGTGATCGTGTAAACACCCTCGTCGTTCTCCGCGACATCGAGCCTTGCCGGGAACGCGATGTCCGCTCCTGCCGATGAGGCGGCCAGCAACACGACCGCAGACCAGCGCGGCCGCGATCTTCACTCCCCTCATTCAATGGTCTCCAGCAGGTCGCGCACCTGGCCGTCGAAGACGATCTCGTAATTCTGGGCAATTTCCTGATAGAGCTGGTCCCTCGACGACGCCTTGGCTTCGAACTCCATGTCGCTGATGACCCGGCCTCCAACCTCCTGCCAGTTGGGGACGCGTGATTCCACCCTGCGGTCTATTCTGACCAGGTGAAGGCCGTAGCCCGAGACCACGGGGCCCTCCCACGATCCAACCGGCATAACGACCAGCTGGTTTGCGAAATCGCCGCCGAAGGCGGCGCTGACCTCCTGCTCGGTCTGACCGGAGAAGGTCGTGCTCAACATGATCGGATCACCCCATGTCTCGAGCTGCGACGATTCGGGATCCTCGGCCCGCAAACGTGCCAGCACCTCCGCCGCGTCATTCTCAGTCCGGGCGCCACGAACGTCGGTGCTGATATAGACCTGAGAGAACGCCAGCTCCACCGGCAATCTGTAGCGCTCCTGGCGGAGCGAGAAGAAGGCCTCGATCTCATCCTCGGTGGGCGGCTCCTCCAGCGCCTGCGAGGCGGCGAGGAACTCCATCTTCTGCTGCATGGCGCGCCGGACAACCTGGTCGTCCCGGTCGTAACCGCGGGCCAGTGCCTCGCGGTAGAGCACCTCCTGGCGGATATGCTGTTCAAGAGCTCCCCGAGCTCCTCACCGGTCGGCTCGCGCTGCCATGTGCGCGTGAAAGCGGCTCGCAGCTGCAGCAGGTCGCCACCGGAGATCACAACACGCCGGTCTTCGTCCCCTGAGGACGGCCCTCGGGTCACGAGAATGGCGCCGGCCACGATCACGCCGAGGAACAGCACCCGAATAACTGGGTTCTTGATGAGATCGCGCATCACTGTGGGTTGCCTCCTGAACAGTCATAGTACTCGGTCGCAAAGGGCTGAGCTACGAACGGCGCGAACCCGAATCACCGCGGCAGGGAAAACAACCAGCGACAGCGTTCCGGGGCAGCGGCTGGCGACAGCCAACAGCGAACAGCGAACAGAAAGTCTGTCATTTCGACCGAGGGAGTCCTACGAGCGAGCGGAGGGATCCATGGAGTGGCCCGATCCAGCATCCAGCATCCAGCATCTAGTATCTGGCATCCAGTATCGAGCACCGAGCATCGGTGCGGCCGTTTAAAACCTCACCCGCACAAAGAGACTGAAATCGTTGATGGCCATGTTGAGAGCGAGATTGAGAACATCCTCATCCTCGGTCGAAATCGCGTTCCAGTCGACGTTGATGTCCGACAGATTGACGGCCGCACCAAAGGCCCATCTCTTGCCGGCCAGGTACTCGACGCCGCCGCGCGCAATCCACTGGCCGCCCTCGATGTCGTCGATTTTCAAGTAGAAGAACCCTAGGCCGGTGATCATCCGCCAACGGTCGGAAAGGAGACGCCTGTACTCAAAATAGACGTAGGGCAAAGGAGCGGAGCCTCTGACATCGGAGCTGCCTTCGACGTCGTTTCCTTCGTCGTGATAGGCCAATGTCGCCTGAAGGTCCATCCAGCGGAAGCCGAGGCCGAACCCGGCCGCCCACCGCTCCTTCGACCAGGGGTAGTAGGCATAGTCGACAAAGGTCTGCGTGATGTCGAACCCGAGGGTTATGTCGGCGTCGACAGGAATGATCTCGTTGCCCCACCGGATTTCAGTCAGCGCCTGGGTGTTCGAGCCGCGGTCGATGTCCTGCCACCGCACCGCCAGCTTGTGCTTGCGCGCGATCTGCCATTCGAAGGCGAGGGTCGGGATCTGCTCTCGGTTGCCGAGATCGAGGTCGTCCTCGAAGTTGAGGGTCGTGCCCTTGCCGAGCAGCTCGGAGTCGAGCCTGATCTCGGTATTCAGTCCGACCCAGCTGCCTTCAAGCTTGAAGTTGAATTTGTCGAAGAGGGGCTGGTACTCGCGCTGCGCTTCGACCGTCGCCGGAGCCGCCACGACCAGACACCCGAAAAATAATGCTACCGCGAGAAAACTCCGCTCTGGATTCAGCGCCATCATGCCCCCCCGATAAACGCGCAGCCGTATTCTAGCCCGCACTCATCACAAGGTCACCCCAGCGGTCATCCAGCATCCAGCATCTAGTATCCAGTATCGAGCACCGAGCATCGGTGCGCCTGTCTAAAACCTCACCCGTGCGTTGATGCTGAAGTCGTTGATGTCGAAATTGAGGGCTCCGTCGAGCAAGCTGCCCTGGTCAGTTTCGATACCCACCCAGTCGACATCCACGACCGCAAAATTGAATCCGGCACCAACCGACCACCGTTTGCCAATCAGGTACTCGATACCCGCGTGGGCGACCCACTGGGTCCCGTCGATGTCCCCGACCTTGAGGCCGAGCCAGCCGAGACCTGCCATGAAGCGCCAGTTTTCGGAAAACAAGCGTCGATATTCGAAGTAGAGGTACGGCAGCGGGCCGGACGCGGCGGCCGTGCTCCTCCCGCCTTCCTCGACGTTCGCACCATCCCACGCAAACGTCGTCGAGAGGTCCATCCAGCGGAGGCCAAGACCGAACCCGGCCGCCCAGCGCTCCTTGACCCACGGATAGAAGGCGTAGTCGATAAATGTTTGAGTGATGCCGACGTCCAGGCCGAGCGTGGCATCCACGGGTATGATCTCGTCGCCCCAGTGGATCTCGTCTTCCACATGCGTCGTCGAGCTGCGATCGATGTCCTGCCAGCGGACGCCGACCCGGTGCCGCTTGGCGATCTGCCACTGGAAGGCGAGGGTGGGGATGGTCTTGTCAGCCGCCAGACCGAGGTTCTCGAAATCTATGGTCGTGCCCGTACCGAGGATCTCGGAATCGAGCCGGATCTCGGTCGAGAGGTTGATCCAGCTGGCTTCGACCTGGAAGTTGAATTTATCGAAGAGCGGGTTGTACTCGCGCTGCGCCTCGGCCGGAGCCGCTGCCAGCGACATGAACACAACGCACATCGCACCAATAACAATGGCATTCCGGAAGCGACTCATAACTTTCATTCCTCCTTGGATCTCTGTCTGTGAGCCATCATAACGCGTCCGGACCGTTTCTGATCCGCCCGCGGACACCCACCGATCCCCAATCAATCACGAGGAGAATCGCTTCAGGGAGCGCTGCCAAAGAACTTCAAATCGAGCCAGCGATAGCTGAGCCTGGCGACGACATAACCGACCAGGGCTAGCAGGATCAGGAGAGCAGCGCGGAGGAAGCTGTGGTCAACCAGCTCCTCGCTGGTCTCACCCGCCTCGTTGATCGCCTCGACCAGGCTCGGCACCAACCGGTTGGCACCCGGCGAGTTGAGGAGCTCATTGGTCGTCTGGAGCAGTCCGTTGGCCTCGGTAATCATGGTTCTCGCATCAATCAGGGCGGCGCGATAGTCCTCGATATCGAATGGTTTCTCCCCGGGTTCAAGCGGCGCCCCGATCTCGAGTCTCTGGGCAAGCGCGTCCGCAGACACCGTCAGCGTGTTGGCCTCTGCCAGTGTTGCTCGCAGCTCGGCGATCAGGCCTCCCAACCGTTTTTCCTCTTCGATGAGCTGCGCGAGGATCGCCCGGCGCTCCTCGGCAACACCCTCGAACACCTGTTCGATGGCTTCGTACCTGAGGGTATCCGCCTCTCTCGCCACCTGCTCGATGGTCTCCTTGCGTTCGGCGTTGATGGTCTCGGGCAGCTGCTCGGCCACCGTGGCGAGACGATCCGACACCTCGGCAAAGGTGTTGATGTCCCCTCTGAGCTCCTCGACTGCTGGGTTGAAGGTCAATCGGGTGACCCAGATGTCGGCAAATCCGCCGGTGAGCAGCGGCAGCCGGGTCGACAAGAAGATGGCCCTCTCGGCCAAGATCCGGGTCTGCTCCACCTGCTCGGTGATGTTCTTGACCGATGAAAAGATGCCTCCCGATTTCTTCTTTTGAAGGGTCGAATCGGGCCGTTTGGAGGGGAAGTCGGCAAAACGCAGATGGCTGAAGGTGCTGAGCTCCGGGTTGTTCTCCGCGAAACAGTTCGATCCTTTCCCGCAGCTCCTCTTGCTGTTGGGAATCGAGAATCGGCGATGCGACGTTCCAGATATCGCGCTCCAGCTTCTCGAATGCCGCGATCATGGGCACGGTGGCGTCTCCGAGATGCTCCGGCCAGTATTCCTGGTAGACCATCCGGCCCAGTGTGGTCATGACCACCATGTCGAGCAGAGCGAGCTGCGGATCGGAATCCGCGGCGATGGTATAGGCTGCCGCCGCTGAGAAGACCACGTCTCCGACGACGGCGCGCCGCACCTCCGGCGGAGAATTCCAGACGTTCCACGTCTTCCGAGGCCTGGACAACCGTCGCGGCGTAGCGGTCCGCGTAGCTCATGAGCTCGAGCTGGAGCTCGGCGGCGGTCAGCACGTACTGCTGCGAGACCTTTTTCTTTGCGGCATCGCCGGTACCAGAGACGGTCACCAGCACCGCTATGCATATCAGCAGGATAATGAATGATCGGCGGTTGATGTTTCGTCCCATGATCGCTCCCCTTTCGTCCCCACCGGCTGGTCCGAGAGACCGAACTGTCGCCGCCTCAACGTCGCGATCCGCCGCCCACTGTGTGCGACGCGATCGCTAGAACCTGAAGAGCCCTGCGATATATGGGCGGATCAATACAGCAGCAGTTTAGCCTTTCTGTCAGACCTTGGTCACCCGGGTTTCGCCGTTTGGCCCGGACGTCAATCGAACCTTGTCACCCGGCGAAAAAACCACTTTGCTGCGTTTCTTCATCGGCACCTGGATGCCGACCTCCTCGCCGTTTTCGAGACGGATGATGAGGTCCCAGCCCGGTTTCTTTTTCTTCGCCTTCTCGGCCGCGTTGCCGGCGGCACCCCCGAGAACCCCACCAACCAGCGCACCCAGCCATCGGTCCCGCCCGTCGGCAAGGGCGTATCCCGCAACGGCACCTACGGTCGACCCGGCCTGGGCGCCGCGACCCGTCGCCTGATCGCGAATGGTGATCCGTTCGGCGGACAGTATCTCGCCATAGAGAATTCGCTGCATGGTTTGGGACTGGGCAGCGGCCGGGAGCGTCGGTAGAGAGGCAACCGTCACAACCACCGCCGCGACGACCACCCACAGGGTCAGCGTGCGCCTGGTTTTGAGGTCGGTCATCACGACGCTCCTTCGGCCAGCTCCGGAAATCGTTCGGCCAATGCCGCATCCACTCGCGCAGCAAATTCGTCCTGGTGCTTCTCGAGCGCGGCTTCCACCGCGTCCCCGACCGCCGTGTCGAGCGATCGCTGAAGCCCGAGGATCTTACCGCCGGCGGGCGACGTATAGAAGTCCACCGTCTCTTTGAGCTCCGCTGCGGTGAAGTTGTCGGCATAGACGTTGGCGACCGCTTCCTGCCACAGGTCCGCAGTGAGGAAATCCGCCAAACTGGCGCGCATCACCGCCTCGAGCTGTGCGAGATCCTCCTCGGAGGGCTCGCGCTCGAGCTCGAGCATGAGCATGTCGGCGGTAGCCTCCGTGGCCAGCGCAGCGCCCTCGTCGAGCATGTCGTCGAGTGCACCCGATGCCACCTCGGCGGCGGTCAACGCGCGGGCCTGTTCGAGCCGATTCTCAGGGGTGTCTTCAAGCGGCGCCACCTGGCCGCACCCGACTCCAAAACACACCAGAACTATCGCCGGCATCCACTTCCAAATATTCTTAAACATCGAACACTCTCCTTTTGATTTCAAAGCAGGCGGGGCATTTCACCACGCTCACCACGCGAACTGATAGGCGACCGCGACAATCGAAATCGGGTCCCGCCTGAGCGCAATGTTGACGCGCCCATCGAGATCCTCGATCGGCAGCGACGGGTCCCATGAATATATTGCCGCTGGAGTAGCTGTGACCGACGGCCAGGAGTTCAGACCCACCCGGGGTGTTGGCGTAGACACGGGGCTCGATTTCCCTGTGCGCCGACCGCCCCAGGAATGACCACCAGGAGACAGAACACGAAGACAACGAGCGCAGATCCAGGATTCTTCATCAGAAACCAGCGGTCGGCGCAGATACGAGGATGAGATACGAGATCCACCCTCCCACCCGAGGGAGGCTTTATCGGGTAAATTCCATCTTCGCATCTCGTTATCTGGGTGGGTAGTTGGGTTAGAACCTCACCCGGACAAAGAACGAAAAGTCGTTGATGTCCATTTTGAGGGCCATGGTGAGCAGTCCACCGTCTTCGGTCTTGATGGCATCCCAGTCGACATCGATGGTGGCGAAGTTGATGGCGGCGCCAAAGCTCCACCGCTTACCCACCAGATACTCGATGCCGAGCCGGCCGATCCACTGGCCGCCGCTGATGTCCTCGATGCTGATATACAGCCACCCGAGACCGGCGATGAAGCGCCATTTCTCGGAGAAAAGCCGGCGGTACTCGAAGTAGAGATACGGCAGAGGACCCGTGCCCTTGACGTCGGTGCTTCCCTCGACTTCTCTTCGTTGCCGCGATACGAAGCGTCGCCCTGACGTCCATCCAGCGGAGGCCGAGCCCGAACCCGGCCGCCCACTTGTCCTTGACCCATGGGTAGTAGGCGTAATCGATGAAGGTCTGGGTGATGTCGAATCCGAGGGTGATGTCGGCGTCGATGGGGATCGTTTCGTCGCCCCACTGGATCTCGGTCAGCGCCTGCGCGTTGGAAGCCGCGGGTGATGTCCTGCCAACGCACCCCGAGGCGGTGCCGCTTGGCGATCTGCCACTCGAAGGCCAGGGTCGGAATGGACTCTCGATTGCTCGAGGTCGAGGTCGTCCTCGAAATTGAGGGTGGTTCCTTCCCCTAGAGCCTCCGAATCGAGCCGGATCTCGGTGTTCGAAATTCGACCAAACTGAACTCGAGCCTTGAAGTTGAACTTATCAAAGAGCGGCTCGCACTCGCGCTGGGCCTCGGCCGGGGCCGCCGTCATGAGGACGGCCGCTGCGAGCACAATGCTACGATTGAAAAACGAATCTGTCGTCGACATCATATTCTCCTTTGTTGTCCGTAACTCGACATCATACATCGTTCACGGCCGATCTATCGCGGCGTCTGAGAAAGGCCGCGATCGGAATATAGGCAAACCAGGCGAGATTCCACGCGAGCTCACCGACAAATGCGAATGGCAGCGTTACCAGCGCCGCGAGGGGCTCGGCAAATGCTTCGATTTGCACACCGAGCTTCTCTTCTCTTGTAATACCATCGCGCACCAGAGCGTTCTCGTCGCGCCCACCACCAGGCAGCGCCGGCGGCAATCCCGATCAGTGCCACGGCAATGCTTTCACCCGCCCGACGGCTCGGCGCCGCAACCTCGGCGCTCACCCGCACGATGTAGAGCAGCAAAAGCAGGAAGAAGACCGAGGCAATGGAAAGCCCGGTGTGAACACCATCGGTACGGTCGAGCGCGGTCATCAGGGTGTTAGAACGGATCCAGTAGATGATGGTGAAGACCAGACCGATGACGACCGCGACGATGTTGTTCGAGTATTCGGCCCACAGATCGGCAAGCCAGACGACACTACCGGCATGGCTCTCCTCGGGCAACGGCAGCCAGGTCACCACCAACACCAGGGCCACGCCGTAGACGACGTCGGTGAGGGTGGCCAGCCGTTCGAGCTGACTCTTGGCGGTTGCCGTATAGGCCTGTTCAGACATGGCGTCCTCCCGGTCGGATATTTGATGCTGGATGGATGTTGGATCTTTGATATCGGATGCCGGACACGCTGTTCAAAGTTCAAGCCCTCGGTCCCGAGACGTCGCTCGATTCCGGAGTCCTCGCATCGGCACCGCACCGGTGAGATCGATGGGAGACTGTTCGAGGCCGTCACGGCACAGAGCAAAGCCCAGGCTCAGTTCGGCCCAGCGATCCGGACCAGCCCGTCGGGAGCGCCGTCCGGTTTGATCACGTTGGCAAAGGCTTGCAGCGACACCGCCATCGGGCTCCCGCCTACGGTGAAGGGCCTGCCGATCCCGCCTCCCAACGGCACCAGCCAGCGTTGGTCGGCCGACGCGTTCCAGTTGGCGGTGATCATGGGACTGGAAGTGAAATACCACCGGTTTTTCAGCCGCCGCCGAATCTGCCCGCCGATCAGGAGCTGGTTGACGTCGAAGTAGGAGATGTTCTTGACTTCGTGCGGTCCCTGAGTGCATTCCCCTGGTCACAGTCATCTCGTACTCCCCTCCTGCTGATAGCGACGAGCCCGTCCAGCCGACAGAACCCGGTGACTCCGTCTCATCGGCCGCCCCGCTCAGGAATTCTGAACGGGAAGGTCATCCCGAACCGGGCCACCCAATCCGGAGCACCATCCGGCTTGATGACATTGGCGAAGACCTCGAAGGACAGGTTCATCCGCGTCGGTCGAAAATCGAAGCTGCGCCCCACACCGCCACCGAGCGGCACGAGCCAACGCTGGCCGGATGGGGCATTCCAGTTGGCGGTGATGATCGGGGCCGAGATGAAGAACCACCGTTCGCCGAGGCGGCGACGGATCAGGCCACGCGCCAGGAGCTGATGGGTTTCGGCGCGATCCGGATCGCCGGCGACGGACCAACGATCGGCCGCGAGGACGCCGACGCGCCACAGATCGGTCACCCAACTCAGGCGAAAGGCCGGGCCGATCTGCCACTTTCCGCTGCCCAGGGAGGGATCGGTGGCGGTCGGCACACCGACCGCGAGGCCGACGCCCCACTGAAATGAACGGCTGTTGTTCGGTGAGAGCACCACGGCGTCGGTGAGGTCCCCCAGCCCGAAGACCTTCGGACCAGGGACCGGCTCGGGATTTCCGGGGCCTCCGGGGCGTCCACCCGGCGCATGGGCAATCTGCACCATGGCGATGTTGACGAGCTTCCAGCGCTCGGTAATCTTGATCGTGTTGATCGGCATGAATCGACCAATGACGGCATCGCCGTTGGCGGCGCCGAAATCGGCGTCGATCTCGAATGGCAGCACCCAGATGCGCGCCGGATCGTCCTCCCCCTCGGCGGGAACGACCCCAAGCACCAGAAAAGCCGACAGCACCGCAAACCAGCGTATGACGACGGCCGAGAAGGAATAATGCGCGATGCGTGGGGCCATAAACTCTCCTTCAGAGGTTGAACTCGACGAGCAAACGGACGTCCCATACGGTGCCGCCCGTCGGCCGAACGATGTTGTAGTAAGCGGCCAGGCCCAGATCCATCAGTGTCGATCCGAGGTTGATCTTCCGCTGGACGCCGCCGCCAACGGGCAGGTACACCTGTTCTCCCGACGGTTTGTTCCAGTAGACCTGGATGCCGTAGGGCACGTACATCAGGTCCCACTTTTTGTTGATCGTATAGTAGGCGAACGGTTTGACCATCAGCATGCTGACGTCCTTGCGATCGTCGTCGCCGGCCACCGACCAGACCTGCAGTGCGATGGCGCCGGCGAACCAGCGGCCGCTCTTATACTCGTAGTCGAAGCTGGGGCCGAGTGACCACTTGCCGCTGCCCAGAGTGTCGCTGGAGGCGGTCGGGAACTGCGCTGCGAAGCCCAGCGAGAAATGGTGTTTGCCGTGGTGCGCGCCCTTTTTCGAGAACCAGAACGCCGACAGCAGATCGTTGATGCCGTCGGCCGCCTCGATGCTGGGCTCGGGGGTTCCCGCCGGTTGACCCGGCACGCCCCGTGCGTAATGCGCGACCTCGAAGTAGGAGATGTTCTTGACCTCGTAGCCCCCGAGACCGAAGTACGATTCGAACTCGAGCCCGAGGGTGAGGTTGTCGCCGCTTTCGTCCTCCAGGAAGCTGCCGAATATCCAGCTTGCCTGCCGTCCAAGCCGGAAGCCTCGATTCGGCTCGGCGTGGTCGGTCGTGTCCTCGGAAGCGTGGGAACCGTCGCTCGACGTCGGCTCGTCCGACCAGCCGGGCAGAGCCGGCAGCATGGACAGCGTGGCGAGAAGCAGGGCAGCTATCACTGATTTCACGTGTTCTTCCTTCCCTCAGAGTCGGGCCTCGGCAACGGTTCGAACCGAGTCCGAATCGACGCCGAAAGCATCAAACCCGGGGGCCTCGCGGCCCCCGGGTGTGTTCAATCGTTATTTGTCGCCCGCGCCCTTGGCTATCGCTGCCATCACGTTGTCGAGGTTGAAGCTGCCGGGCTTCTGGCGCGGTGGAAACTCGCGGAAGCTCTGCAGCCATCGGCCAACATAGGCTCCGGCAGGGGCGAATACAAACATGTGATCCACCCACCATGTGTCGTAGCCAATGCTCTCGTGCTCGGCGCGCTCGAACGGATCCATGCGTAGGTTGGCCACCATCGGCGCACGCAGTGCCGTGTATGGATGCCGCCAGACGTCAATGCCCACGGCTTCCTGCTTCAGGAATGTGATCTTCCAGTTCTTGTAGCGCAGGGCGGCAACGCTGCCGTCGTCGGTCCAGTAGAAGAAGTCTTCACGTGGCCACTCCGCTTCACCCTTGAGCGCGGGCAGCAGGTTGTAGCCGTCGAGGTGGACCTTATAGGTCATGTCGCCGACCGTTTTGCCCTTCAGAAGATCTTCCTTCACGTTGGCATCGCCCGCCGCCGCGAGCAGCGTGGACAGCATGTCTTCATGGGCGCCGATTTCATTGTTGACCGTTCCGGGTTTGATCACGCCCGGCCAGCGGATGGCCGTCGGCACGCGGAAGCCGCCCTCCCACTGGGTGGCCTTCTCGTTGCGGAACATGGTGGTGCCGCCGTCGGGCCAACTGAAGAACTCCGCTCCGTTATCGGTTGAGTACATGACGATGGTGTTGTCGGCAATGCCAAGCTCGTCGAGCTTGTCGAGCAGCTGGCCGACCATCCCGTCGTGCTCGACCATGCCGTCGGCATACACGCCGAGACCTGTGACGCCCTCGGACTCGGCCTTGAGGTGCGTCCAGATGTGCATCCGGGTCGAGTTCCACCAGAGGAAGAACGGTTTGTCAGCCTTGGTTGCCCTGTCCATGAAGTCCAGTGCGGCGGCGGTGGTTTCCTCATCTACCGTTTCCATTCGCTTTTTGGTGAGTGGTCCGGTGTCCTCGATACGGCCGTCCGCATAGGAGTGGATCACGCCGCGTGGGCCAAAATTCTTACGAAACTCCGGATCCTTCGGATAATCGGGGTGTTCCGGCTCCTGCTCGGCATTCAGGTGGTAGAGGTTGCCAAAAAACTCGTCGAATCCGTGGTTGGTCGGCAGCATCTCGTCGCGGTCCCCGAGGTGGTTCTTGCCGAACTGACCGGTCATGTAGCCGTGCGGTTTGAGCAGGCCCGCGATGGTCGGGTCTTCCTTTTTCATCCCTTCCGGTGCGCCGGGCAGCCCAACCTTGGTCAGACCCGTTCGCATCGGCGACTGCCCGGTGATGAAGGCGGCGCGGCCGGCGGTGCAGCTCTGCTGACCGTACCAGTCGGTGAACACCGCGCCCTCGGCCGCGATGCGGTCGATGTTCGGGGTCTTGTAGCCCATAATCCCCATGTTGTAGGCGGAGATGTTGAACTGGCCGATGTCGTCACCCCAGATCACCAGGATATTGGGTTTGTCCTGCGCCGCAGCGGTGCCGGCGAGCGCAATCGCCATCACAGCGATAACAGCGAATTCTCAATACATTCGATCTCATGTCACTCCCCTTTCAATTTCGGATTCACAATTGAAAAACCGAATTCCGAATTCCAAATTTCGCGATCATTCCTAATTCCTGATACCTAACTCAAAGATGTTCTACATCGGAAAAGCATACGACAGATTCACCCGCACCGCGGTGCCTCACTTCCCCTTGCCGGCCAGGATCTTGTCCCACTTGCTGCCGAGCTTCTTGAGGATCTTCTCGATCTGTTTGACCTGCTTGTCGGGCTTGTCTTTGACGGTCACCGTACCCCAACCGCGCCAAACCAGCTTCTTCTCCTTGGAATCGTAGGCGTCGATGATCAGGGTTCCCACTTCGTAGGAGTACTCTCGGGTGACCGAAGATCCCATCATGGGACCGCCGAAGGCGTCATACCCGCCCCAGCCGTCCCAGCCATCCCCGTAGCCGCCAAAGCCGCCGTAGCCTCCAAAACCCGACGAGGTGGTGCTGAGGCTCTTCTGTTCCTCGCTCGTGAAGTGGTAGGTCACGTAGAGGTCCGGATCTTGTTGGACCTCCCGGAGACCGCCCTCGCCGAGTTCCTTCTTGATCAGGTCGACCACCCGGTCGGCCATCAATGCATTGTCCTTGATGCCGCTCTCCTCGTTCACGACATACTGAAACGTCGCGACGCCTCCGAAGTCGAAATCGTGGGCGTAGTCGATCTGGATCGTCTGTGCGAAGCCAGGCAGGGCGATCAATATCGCGACAACGGCGATTCCGAAAACTCTCCTCATGTCACTCTCCTTGGCATTCGGGTTAGTAGTTCACAACCAATTGCGTCATTCCTAATTCCTAATTCCTAATTCTCGAAAGATGCCCTACATCGGAAACGCGTACGAAAGATTGACCCGGACGGCGGTGTCCATGACACTTCCCGGCCAGTCGCTCCCGTGATACACGGTCTTTCGGATTTCGCCATAGAGGTTCCAAATCGACCCGTTTTGGTTGATAAAGACCTTACCGAAGCGAACTCCGAGAGGAATCAGCCAGGCATTGGCGTCCCAGTTGTAACTGAAGGCGGTCTCGCCGATGTTGAGGTAGTAACCGTTCTTGAGCGAGTAGTTGAAGACCGGCTGGATGGAAACGGGTTGTGCCACCTGGCGGTCGGGGTCGTTTGGGTCGGTCTTGCCCCAGACCTGCTGTACCAGGATGCCGGTCATTACTTTGTCCCCGACGCGCTCCAACCAGGCCGAGGCAAATCCGTATCTCCACTTCTCGCTGCCAAACTTCGAGTTCTCGGCTGGGAAGTTTATTTGCGGTCCGATTCCCCAACGGCCGGTGGCCCACTCGAAGGGGATAAAGAGCGCAAAGTACTCGGCGTCGCCCGCGCCGGATGACTTGTCGACCGCCTCGTTGTTGCGCATGGTGAACCGGTTGATGAGCTTGAGGTTCTTGCCCAGCGGCACCGGAGCCACAAAACGGAGCATGAACTGGTCGCGGTTGCCCTCGGGCCGGGGCTGGCCGCTGGGTCCATCCTCGTCCAACCAGGTTCGCCCCTCCAGTGAGAGCTGGAAGGTCCACATGGAGGCAGTGGCGTCGTTGGCGGCCGACTCGAGGCTTTGGCCACCGGGGGTGTCGCTGCCATCAGTTCCTTCTTCCTGCTGCGCCAACGCCGGTCCGGCAGCAAATACGAACAGAACGACCATGGCGGCGACACCAGCTACCAACGGCCACGCCTTGCGGTCAATCTGCTTTTGAGTAGTTTTAGGTTTCATCGTCCGTTTCTCCTTTTTTGTCCGAAGCAAATGGCTTCCGCCACAGTCTTTCTTGGGTGGTGGTCCATCCATGGGATGGTCTCTCAGGTTTCGGGCAATGATTCTGAGATCTGCACCCGGTCGGTCAAGAACGCTCCCAGGATTGATGTGGAGTCCTGGAGCTCGACGACCCGCGCCGATTCGAGTGTTCCGAGTACCTTGATCGCGCCGAGCAGGGTGCGAAAGGCGACCGACCCAAAGTGTCCTTCTAGCTGCCGCTCGGAACGCCACCACTGGTGCCACATGAAGTCATTCGATTGTGGGATGCGTTCGTAAACCCGACACTCGAGGCAGTCGCCTGTTCGAGTCTGGTCGCGGGAGAGGTTTTCGAGGGTCTGGAGGAGCTCTGTGCGGTGGCTGTCATCCGACGTCACTGCGAGTTCGAGTCCAATCATCAGCTTCCTTTCTCCATGGTTATGCGTTGCTCATTTCACGATCCATGCCAAGGCTATCGCTTTCACGAAGAATCGACCTAAAACACAGGTAAAAAGGGAGATAGATTGAAAATCGGCGAACGTGTATGCTTCGGAAAAACACAACATGCCGCAGTTTCACCAATATTGGTGACGAATATTGGGAACCGAATGGAAACTACGGATCAGGATTCGATGACGACTGTGCCCGTTTTCTTGGCCACGGTGATGCCCAGTTTCTTCATCCGATAGCGAAGGGTGTTGGCGTGGAGTCCGAGGATTTCTGCGGCGCCACCGGTCCCCGAAACCTGGCCATCGGTGGCCTCGAGGACCTGGACGATGTAGCGTTGTTCGACCTCATCGAGAGTCAACCCGGAAGCGTCAAAACCTATCTCGCGAGGGTCTGCCTTTCCGGGTGTCTTGCCCTCCAATGGTTCGGCCAGGCGCAGCATCCTATCTGAGGTCGTCAGGACCGCACGCTCGATCACATTTTGCAACTCGCGGACGTTGCCCGGCCAGTCATATGCCCGAAGGCTCCGCATCACCTCGGCTGGAATCTCGTCAATCCGCCGACCACGGCGCTGCGCGAAGTGTTGAACAAAATGCTCGACCAGGAGAGGGATATCCTCGCGCCGGTCGCTCAGCCGCGGAACCGTGATGGGGTAGACGGCGATGCGGTAGAACAGGTCTTCACGAAAACGGCCGGCCTCCATCTCAGCGTTGAGGTCGCGGTTGGTGGCTGCAATCACCCTGACATCGACGGCGACGGTCTCGGTCCCACCGACCCGCTCCATTTCCCCTTCCTGGAGCACTCGAAGCAGTTTTGGCTGCATCTCGAGCGGCAATTCACCGATCTCGTCGAGCAAGAGTGTTCCCCCGGCGGCAAGCTCGAATCGACCGCGCCGGCGTGCTTCGGCGCCGGTGAACGCACCCTTTTCGTGGCCAAAGAGTTCGCTTTCAATGAGGTTGGGCGGCAGGGCTGCGCAGTTGACCACCACAAACGGGCCGTCGGCACGAGCGCTTTCCGCATGGATGGTGCGCGCAATGAGCTCTTTGCCGACACCGGTCTCGCCGAGGATCAACACCGAGGTATCACCCGGTGCGACCTGCCTCACCTTGTGGAGGACGTAGAGCAACGGGTCAGAACCGCCGACGATGTTTGCAAAACCGTGTTCGGCGAGTATTTCCTCCCTGAGGTAGACATTTTCTTCCTCGAGCCGTTCCTTGAGAACCTCGAGCTCGGTAACGGCGCGTTCGAGTTCACCGGCCACCCGCTCGAGCTGGGCCTCGGAATCCCGGCGTTCTGTGACGTCAGCTCCCACACTGAGAAGACCTTCCGGCTCGCCGTCCGCGTCACGAAGCACGACGCTTCGCCAGCGAATGACCCTTTTCTGACTGTCACGGGTGATCAGCGTGCGTTCGTTGTCGGACGCTGGATTGCCGCCCAGACCCTCTTCCACCGCCGACTTGATCTCCTCATGCTCCTCCGGGTTGACGAACTCCAGGTAGCTCCGACCAACCATCTCGCCCGCCGGGTACCCGGACACCTGCGAGGCGAAGGGGTTCATGAAGTTGATTCGCCCCGCCTGGTCGATTTCCACCACCAGAAGCTGAATGCTGTCGAGCAACTGCCGCCACCGGCCTTCATTAGCGAGCACCTCGCGGGACAATCGAGACGCACGAATCAGGTCCTCCGAAAGATCCCAACTCATCGCGGCAATGATCAGAAGAAAGGCGAAAGTGTGGGTGCAGGGAAGACGAAACCAGCCGAGATCGGAAGGGATGATCGCCAACAGGGCCAGGGCATAGATCACCAAGCTCCCACCTAGTAGCCATGCCGTCCTTGGCTCGCCATTTCTGGCCATTCGGACCGTGCCATCGAGGAGAACCAGTAGAAAACCCAGCAATACCAGATCACCGATCAAGCGGAGCGGATTGGTCGCACCGGAAACAAAAGCGATGGTTTCTCCCCATGGCAGGGTCGTCTCGCCGAGCGCCACCGGTCCGCGATAGGCGATCCCGACCGCAAAATCCAATATCACCGTGGCAACTGCGAGCCCGGTGACGCCCCACAACAACCAGCGGCGCACGGCGCCGGTACGCAGCGCGATATACCACGAGAGCGTGACAATGGCAGCTGCGATGCACAACGCCGTCCACGGCATCCAGACCAGAAACTCCTCGGCGGTGGGGGAGCTGTAGAGCCGGCGCTCGAACAGAGCATCGCCCGCCACCGCAAATGCCGCGGCTGAAAACCACAATTGCAGTCGGCGGTCCTCGACCCGAACCGCCGTCACGAGGTGTTGCAGACCTACAACCACACACGTGGCTGCTGTGGCCACCAAAGCAATGAAAAGGGGCGTCACGGTGTCGAGGCTCCGGGGATCACCCGTTCACTCTAGCGCAACGCCGAAAACGCTTCACCCTCATCCTCTGCTAGCATGAGCCTGATTCAGGAGAGAAGAATGATCATTCGCAATGCACCACGCTTCCGGATACCCGCCCTCATGGCGGTTTTCATCGCCGCTTTCTCCACCCTCGCGACGGCAATGCCGGAAACAGCCGATCACCCCCTCGAGCCGCCGGATCGCTCGAGCCCGCGGGCAACGATCGAGACATTTCTGGTTTCGGTTGATCGGGCGTGGGATTTGTACTCCACCGGAGACCCGTCGTTTCAGGAGCCTTTCCTCGACGCCAGGGGGTGCCTGGATCTCAGCTCGATCCCACCCCTGGTCTTTCAGGAGGTTTCGGCGGAGACCGCGCTGTTACTCAAGGATGTGCTCGATCGGATCGAGTTGCCACCCGTGGAGCTGATCCCCGATGCCGCAGCGGTTGCCGAACAATCCATTTCGCAGTGGACGATCCCGCACACCGAGATCTCGCTCGTTTTGCAAAAAGAGGGAGACTTCCAGGGCGAGTGGCTTTTTTCGACCCGGACCGTCGCCGAGGCTGACAGCTTTTACCAGAAGACCAAGCACCTGCCCTACAAACCGGGCCGTCAGGGAGGCCATGTCGAAGAGCTTCGTTCCGGCACCGACGCCATCGTGCTGCGCAAACTCACCGAGCTGATGCCGTCGTGGTTTCGTTCGAAAATCGGTGGAATGTTCGTGTGGCAGTGGTTCGGTCTCGCATTCATGGTGCTTGTGCTGACCCTGGCGGTTGCAGCGATCACTTGGATCGGCCGCCGCTGGGAGAATAGCCTCCTGTTCGGCCGCGGCCTGGGGGCCTTCCTTCCGCCGCTGGCCCTGATGATGATTCCGATCGCCAGCAGTGTCATTCTGAGGCGGATGTTCCAGCTTCCGGGCGCCCCGGCCCTCATCCTGCAGCTCGTCTTTTCGATGATCGGCTACATCGGCCTGGCCTGGTTGGCGGCGGTGGGGGTCACGCGATTCGGCGAACTGGTCGTGCGCTTCGGTTTTCGCCGGGCCCGCCCACTGAAAAAACAACTGGTTCGGGTGGTTTTTCGCGTCGCTACGATCATTGTCGTCACGGCGATCACGCTCAAGGCCCTCCAGCTTCTGGGGGTGCCTGTGGCGGGCCTCATCGCCGGTCTCGGCGTCGGTGGTCTGGCCATCGCCCTCGCGGCCCAGGGCACCCTCGAGAACTTCATAGGCGGCATCATCCTCTACGCCGATCAACCGGTGAAAGTGGGGGACGTTTGCCGCTTCGGGGGCCAACGGGGAACCGTCGAGGATGTGGGGCTCCGTTCGGTCAAGATCAGGACTCTCGACCGAACCATCGTGACCATTCCCAACGCGGATTTCGCCAAGATCCACCTCGAGAATCTGACCGAAAGGGACCAGGTCCTTCTGCGCGAGGAGTTGTGTCTGCGTTACGAAACCACCCGTGACCAACTCCAACAGGTTCTTGAAGGTTTCAGGGCCCTGCTCGTCGGGCACCCTCAAATCTCCGACGACTCGGTGCGGGTCCGTTTCACCGGCTTCGGAGACCATTTCCTGGAAATCGAGGTCTTCGCCTATGCGATGACCAGTGACTGGCCCGAGTTTCTCGAAATTCGCGAGGGCATCCTCGTCGAGGTCATGGGAATCGTCGAGCGCGCGGGCACCCGGCTGGCGCTGCCCACCGAGATCCACTATGCGGTCGATCAACCCGCGAACCCGGCCCCGACGACCTGAGGGACAATTGCAGAAACGCCGCAGGCTCATCGTTCTCGGGGTCATTTTCGGAGTGCCGCTGCTCCTGGTGGCAAGCCTATGCCTCTACCTCAACTTCGCCGACCTCAGTGGGTGGCGAGACACGGTGGCACGGATCGCATCCGACGCGATCGGCCGGGAGCTGCGGATCGATGGTGAATTCGAGCCGGAGATCGGTTTTTCCACGCGAGTCCACGCGACCGAACTCTCCATGGCCAACCCGGAGTGGAGCGAGGAGCCCCGCATGGTGGTTCGTGGATCGCCTGTCCGGCGAGATCGACCTGCTGTCGATTTTCTTCGGTCCTCTGACACTTCGGAATATCGAAATCACCGGCGCCCGGGTCCTCTTCGAGGCGGATTCGGAGCATCGCTTCAACTGGAACCTCGGCGACGGAAAACCATCCGCCGACCGCCAGTCCGGGTGATGGCGAGTTCGAGATGGTCATTGAGAACGCTGAGCTGTCGGATGCAGAGCTCATCTACTCCCAGGCCGGCCGTGCCGTGTTCGAGGCGCACCTGGATCGTCTCGGGTTCACGGACGACGGCACCGGCATACTCGATCTGGATCTCAGTGGCACCCTCGAACAAAAACCCCTGGAGATCTCCGGCAGAATCGGCACCTTCACCGGTCTGATCAATGCCAATTCAGTGGAACACGACCTTAATGGTCACCTCGCCGACACCGAATTCTCTCTCAAAGGATCAATCGACGACTTGTCGTCCTTGACCGGGGTTGATAGCATCGCTTCGGTCAGCGGTTCCGAGACTGGACAGTTCCTCAACATCTTTGGCCTCGATCCCGTCATCGAGGGTCCTTTTCAAGCCAACGCATCGGTCCGACCGGCGGCATCGGGCTCGAGCATCGATCTCGACCTCGGAGCCGCCGGCATGACCGCCCGCATGACCGGAGTCGTCGATTCGTTGACCCGATGGACAAGTCTCGACGCCACGGTGAAAGCATCGGGAGCGAGCATCCGCACGGTGAGCGCACTGACCGGCGTCGCGGACCTCCCGGACGAAGAATTCTCGGTTGCGGGCGGGGTCCGTTGGGAGGGCTACCCTGTCACCTTCAAAGAGATCGAGATCACGGTCGGCGACAATCTCTTTGTTGACGGAGTTCTCGGAGCTCCGCCCACCATGCTGGGAACCGATTTCTAGCTTCGCGGGAATGGCCCCGATGTTTCCACTATCGGCGCCCTCGTGGGAATCGACCTGCCCCACGAAAGTTTTTCGCTCACGGGCCGCGTGGTCCGGGTCGAAGGAGGATTCGAGGTGGATCATCTCGAGGCCAAGATCGGACGAAGACCCTCGTTCGGCGAATGGCAGAGTAGGCGACCCCCCGGACCATACCGGCACGACCCTGAGCATCCACGCCGAGGGACCGAACATCGCGCTTTTCGATCACCTCGTCGGGCTCGAGCTCCCCGCAGAACCGTTCACTATCGAAGGCCGGCTCGGCACGGGTGAGCAGGCCCTGACACTCGACGGCGTCAATGCCCGGATCGGTCTGATCGGACTCCAGGTCGACGGAACCCTGAAGACCGCGAACGGCCTCTCCGGATCGACCCTGCAAATCGTTGGACAGGGGCCGGACGCCACCATTTTTCGAGACCTGATAGGACTCGACAACCTGCCTCCCGAAGCGTGGTCCGTCGACGGCGGCCTCGCCATCCTCGATTCCGCGCTCCGGCTCGATGGCGTATCGGCCACGGTCGGCAGCCTCGAGACACACGGTGACGGTCGCCTGTCGACGGCGAGTGGTCTTGTCGGTTCCGATCTCCAGATCAAAGTCGAGGACCTCGATCTGTCGCATGCGATGTCTATATTCGGGGTGGCCGGCTTTCCTGATGTCGCCGCAGCTGTCGATGGCAGACTGCGAGTCGAGCCCGAGGGAATCGGCTCGACAGCACCACCGGTTCGGCAGGCGACATCGATGTGGCGGCGAATGGCTTGATCGCTACGGCCACTGGTCTCGAAGGCACACAAGGCCATTTCTCGGTCCACGGTCCGCTGTTGTCATCCCTCGGTCCGTATTTCAGTTTCTCAGGGCTGCCGGCGGCACCCTTCTCGATCGCCGGAAATGTGAAAATAGAAGACGGCGCCTACCACCTCAGCGAAGTGGACGCCACAGTCGAGCAAACCCGCGCCACGGTCAACGGCACGGTGATTCCCGGCAAAGATCTGGTGGGAACCGACATCCACATCGAGACATCAGCGCCCGATCTCGGATCGACAGGCCGGCTCCTCGCAGACCTCGCGACGCTGCCTGACCTGCCGTCTCAACCGTTCATGCTGACCACCCGTCTCCATATCGTCGAGTCCGGGTATGAGATCGATGATCTGCGGGCCACCCTCGACAAGGCGGAAATCAGGATCGATGGCCGCATCGGCGTCCTGCCCGGCCTCATCGGAACCGACCTCACCATCGAGGGCGATGGCCCCGATGCCTCCCTCTTCAGGGCCCTGACGGGCGTCGAGGTTCCGGTGGAACCCTTCAAGATCAGCGGCACCATCAAACGTACCGAGTCGGCCTTTGTATTCGACCGGGTGGCGATTCGGCTCGCCGGGCACGCGGTCGATTTCCACGGCAACCTCGGCGAGAGACCGCATCTGATCGGCACCGATCTGGATCTCCACGCCTCGGGGCCCGGGACCGCTCTCATCGCGGCGCTCACCGGTTTTGACAAACTCCCGGACGAGCCTTTCGAGATCGGAGGCTCCTTCGAGGCCACTCCGGAAGAATTCATCGCCGACGGGCTCGAGATCACTCTCGGCGATTCCGATATCAAGGGCTCGCTCGAAGTGGATACCCGGGGCAAACCCGAAATCACCGCCCGCATCTCATCCAAACACCTCGATTTGCGGCGTTGGTGCCCGGTTTTCCGCGACGAGGAGACACGACAGCAGACGAGCCTGCTGCGTCTGAGAAATCGAAGGGTCAATTGGTGTTTTCGAAAGACCCATCGATTTTGCTTGGCTGCACCGGGCGAACGCCGATGTCCAAATCTCGATCGCCACACTCCAGATGCCGGTCGAACGCTTTCGCGATGTCGAGTTGAATGCGAACCTGGTCGAAGGCCGGCTCGATATCCACCGCCTCGCAATGAAGGGTTCGCGCGGCGGGAACGGATCCGGTTCATTTGTCCTGGAACCGAACGGCGGCGCCTACCGCACCGACCTCGCTCTGGATATCAACGGAATTCGTCTCAATCCGCCGGATCTGGAGGAGGTTTCCGCCGGCGACAAGCCACCCATCGATATCGACATCCGCTTGCAGGCGCAGGGCTCGACCGCGCACGAATTCGCCGGTTCCAGCAACGGGTCGATTCAGATCATCGCCGGGGCGGGAGTGATGGACAACCGGGTCTTCGACATTATCTCGGCTGACATCCTGCTCACCCTGCTCAAGGCCTTCAATCCCTTTTCCAAGGAGGAAGCCGCGACCGAACTCGAGTGCGCGGTCATTCTCCTCCGATTCGACCAGGGCCTGGTGACCTTGGACCCGATGGCCCTGCAGAGCGACAAGATGACCATGCTCGGCGACGGCAGGGTCGACCTCGGCACCGAGGAGCTGGATCTCGCGTGGGTGACCAAACCACGCAAGGGCATCGGCATCTCAGCCAGTATGATCACCAACCCCTATATCAAGCTCGGCGGCACTCTCGCCAAACCGGCGATCGAACTCAAACCCATACAGGCGGTGGCCTCGACAGGAGTCGCGGTGGCCACCATGGGGATCTCGCTTTTGGCCAAGGGAATGTGGGACCGCGTCACTGCAGGGAAAGATGTCTGCCAAAAGGCGCTCGAGAAGATCGGCCACGGCGCCAGCACTCCCGCAACGAACTCGCAAGAATAGAAGGGGCCCGGCACGAGGCCGGACCCGGTGTCTTCTCTTGTCCAGAGAGAACAGCTACGCGCTCACTGCTTCTGCTTGGCTTTCTCGGCCTCCTGCTTCAAATGATCCTCGTACTGCTTCTTGATGTCTTTCCAGTTTTTGCTGAGGAACTTCTCCTCGTCCTCGGTCAGGATCCGGAAGGGCACCTCCACCGGGCCGCCCTTGAAGGTCACCACCAACCAGTACTGGCCGGGTTGGACGGTGGTGCCCTCGGGGAGGTTGAAGAAGATCCGGCCGAGACCGGCGCGGGTCCAGTTGACCTCGAACTTGTCGATCGCCATGATTTGCTGCCCGGGCAAGGAGAAGAGGGGGATCTTGAAAGCCTGGTTAGCCTTGGACGGGAAGTAGTTGATCGAGTCCTTCGAGTTGTCGGCGTTGCGGTTCATCTCCCGCAGATAACCGGCTTCCTGGAACTCGGTCTGGGTGGCGAGCGGCACCAGCGAACCATCGGGCAGCTTGAGCTTGAAGCTGTCGCGGGTCAGATCCTGACTGGCATGTTTGTCCCGCACCGTCACACCGGTCTCAAGCAGCATCCAGTCCTTGCCCTGAAAGCTGTTCGCCGTGCGGTAGCCGAGAGTCACCCACCCCTCGTTGTTGTAGGCGATGCGGGTGAACTCTCCTTCGAGCGTATAGATTTCCGGAACAGTCGGCTGAGGGGCCTGGATGTGCTGCTGGGCAGAAACACCTGTCGCGCCAAAAGTCAGGCTCACCGTCACTGCGAACGCGAGAATGATCGGTCGTTTCATCGTCTACCTCCGTGTTTCACTCATGATCTTCGAATTCCGGCATCACCATTTGTGTCCCATCACGACATAAAGGACGGTGTCGAGCTTGAAGTCGTAGGGCTGATCCCCCAAGTAGACGGTGGAAACCACGTGGGCGTAGCCGATCGCACCGGTATATCGGATCTTGTCCTTCTTCCACGATGCCGTGTGGGCGAGGGCGGCGCCCCAGGTCCCATTCTCGGTGTACGCGCCGCCAAATCCGGTGATGGTGGGCGGAACTTTCTGGTGCTTGCCCACATTGGCGGCGGTTTCCGCTGTGAATGCCGGGGGGTGTGATTCCTTCCCCGATTCGGTCGCATGCTTCTTTTTGTGGAAGTACCCTACGGCTCCGCCCAGGCCGTACCCGATTGCCGGTTCGGTGATGAAGATCGGAATGGCGATGAAGGGCGGCCCTTTTTTCTCGCCGTCAGCCTTCTCGTCCTTCTCCTCCTTCTGGTTGGTTTCGCCGGCTTTCTCCGCACTCACGTCGTCGTCGGCCCGCGATCGTTTGGTCTCCGTCGCGTCCACGAGAGGCACGGCGGCGCACACCACCAGGAACATGAGCAGCACCAAGGCGCCGCGCCGCCAGCCCTCCAGATCAATCGGAGGCAACCGGCATGACGTCATATTCACGCGCTCACCCCACATAAATCACCTCCGTTCGATCAGCCCCTAATCGCTCGCCGGATTGGCGTGCATGGCTGCCTGAAGCTTCTTGATGTCTTCTTCCGAAAGCTCCGGGCGGTCGATGGTCAAGGTCAGCTTTTCGAGCGTGCCGGTGAAACGGAATGGAACCTGATAATCCTCGTCGGCGACCGGTGAGCCGGTATCGGCGCCCACGTCGAAGCTTTCACACCATTGCAGGAGCATGGGGACGGTCTTCTCCATCTTCTGCTCAGCAACAACTTTCCCGTCAACCTTCAGGTAGCCGGTTCCGCTGCGGCCCAGACCGCTGGGACTTCCATACTGCAGGGTGGCGGCACCCAAACCATCGTATTTGAAGTCGAACTCGAGCGTGTGCTTGCCGGGGGCCAGCACGTCCGGGCCTTCCCACTTCACCAGCTTGAGACCGACCAGGTTCCACGTATAGACCGGTTTGCCTTTCAGCACATAGAAACCGTAGCCGGCAAAGCGGCCGCCGTGCGTCACCAGCATGCCTTCAGCACCACCGTCGGGGATCTCGACCTCGGCCTTGATGTTGTAGGAGGAGGCCAGGATATTTGGCGCGTTGCCGTTCGGCGTGCCGGTGACCTCACCGGAATAGTTGAACACAGTACGACCGGCCGCCAGGTTCGGCCGGGGCAGGAGCGAACGGGTGAAGGTGGTGGAATCCATCGGCAACACCTGGTTTCGATCGGCTTCCTCCCAGAACATTTTCTCCAGTTCTTCGACCTTCTCAGGATACTGATCAGCCACGTCGTTGTATTGGGTCCAGTCCTTGCTCAGATCATAAAGCTCCCACGGCCACGTTTCAGGATGTTTGTCGGCCGTTCCACTGTTGTCCCACGGCACACGCACGACCTTGGTGCTGAGGATCCAGCCATCGTGGTAGATCGCGTGATCGCCGCCGATTTCGAAGTATTGGGTTGTGTGCTCAGACGGCGCATCCACGTTCGTCTCATCGAAGGTATAGGCCATGCTGACGCCGTCCATTGGGTTCTGCTTGATGCCATCAACCACCTCGGGCAGAGGAATTCCGGTCACTTCGAGAAGGGTCGGCGCAATGTCAACGACATGATGGAACTGGTTGCGGATTCCGCCCTTGTCCTTGATGACCTTCGGCCAGGAGATGGCCATACCCTGTTTGGTACCGCCGAAATGCGAACTCACCATCTTGGTCCACGAGAACGGCGTGCCAAAGGCCCAGGTCCAGCCCACCGACATGTGCGGGTAGGTCCTGTCCGAGCCCCACACGTCATAGAACTGCATTTGCGCTTCCACCGGGAGATGCACGCCTTGGACCGATGCGACTTCGTTCGGCGTGCCGGTCGGCCCACCTTCCGAGCTGGTGCCGTTGTCGCCGGTGATATAGATGATCAGGGTGTTGTCGAGCTTGCCCAGGTCTTCGACCGTTTGTATCACGCGGCCGATTTCATGGTCGGTGTAGGCCACGTAGGCGGCGAACACATCCGCCTGTCTGATGAATAGCTTCTTTTCCGCGTCTGAGAGCTGGTCCCACTGCTTGATCAGATCCTCGGGCCACGGCGTCAGCTTGGCGTCCGCCGGGATCACACCGAGCTCTTGCTGGTTGGCGAAAATCGTTTCACGCAGTTTGTGCCAGCCGTCGTCGAAAAGGTGCATCTCGCTGATCTTTTCGATCCACTCCGGTGTCGGGTGATGCGGCGCATGGGTTGCGCCGGGCGCATAGTAAATAAAGAAGGGCTGATCAGGACTCAACGCGTCGACGGTCTTCATGTACCCAATCGCGTCGTCCGCCATCGCTGTGACCAGGTTGAAGTCGGGATCGTCATCGTATGGGTGGATTTGAGTGGTGTCGCGGTACAGGTTGCCCGGCTGCCACTGGCTGGTGTCACCGCCCATGAAACCGTAAAAATATTCGAAACCCAGACCGGTTGGCCACTGGTCAAACGGCCCGATCCTGGAGGTCACCTGGTCCGGCGTATTGTGGTTCTTGCCGAACCAGGAGGTCACGTAGCCGTTTTCCTTGAGAATTTTGGCGATGGTTGCATTGTCTTTGGTCATGAGGCTGTTGTAGCCCGGGAAGCCGTTCGACAATTCCGGGATGATCCCCGAGCCGACCCGGTGATGGTTGCGCCCCGTGATGAGCGCCGCCCGCGTCGGCGAGCACACCGATGTGGAATGGAAGTGGGTATAACGGAGACCGTTGTCGGCAATGCGGTCCATCGCCGGCGTGGGGATGACGCCCCCGAAGGTGCCGGACACCCCATAACCCGCGTCGTCGGTCATGATCAGAAGAATGTTGGGCGCACCTTTCGGCGGCACCACACGAGGCGGCCAGTAGGGTATCGAATCAAGGACGCTGCGCTCGATCTTGCCACCAAATGCCTTGTCAGGAGGTGGCGGTAGCTGTTTGCCGTCGATGGTTGTGGTTGCAGACGGCGAACCGGGCTTGCCCTCGATCTGCTGCGCATCGGCTGCTGGCGTGATGGCGAGGCCGAGGGCAAGAGCGGCCAGGATCACGGTTGTCGTTTTGACGCACCAGCCATTGCCGGTCTCATCCACGCTGCGAAACATGTTCATGCCACTCCTCCTTGTTCGGTATGAAAGAAACCTCGGTGACGGAGCTCCGGTTCGAAAACAAGGGGATGCTCCCATTTCCGGTCTCTTCTTCGACTTATTGTCATCATGTCAGCCGGGTTCGCACCCGGTGGTTTGCGTCTTGGGCCGGGCGAGGATCTCCTCGATGATCTCGAATCCTTTCCGTGAGTTGACGTCGTCGACCTCGACCTGAGGCGGACCGGAAGCCAGCTCGATGACCGCCAGGATCTGACGAAAGGCCGCCGCGCGAAGGTGCCTCTCGAAGTCCTCGACAGCACGCCATTCCTCGACCCAGGTGAGCCTCGAACCGTCCTCGGTGTCCTTCAACAGCCTCGTTGCGCTGCAACCGGGCTCGGACCGAACCGGCCCGACGAGGGAGCGGAGAACCGCTGCAGCCTCCTCAAAGGTGTGCGGCGTGAACTCCATGTGCAACCGAAAGGTGAGCATGTCGCAGCGCCTCCTTTCTGCTCTGCGCTTCCGAAAGGCCTCAGAAGGTAAAGGCCACGGCGAGCTGCGGACCCGAGACCATCACGTTGAGGTCGACAGTGACCACATCCACCCCGGATTCGTAGTCCATGTCGAGAACGTGGTAGCCGGCCAGAATGGACACGACGTGCGAGATCCGGAATCCGATGTCGGCGTAGGCCTGCCAGGTCAGCTCCGAGCCCACGCCGAAGCCACCCACGTCTCCACGGAAGCCGAACCACCATTTCTCCGAGAGGGGCGCAAAAACGTGCACGCCCACCAAGCGGATCAACAAAACTCTTGTTCGCATCGAGTCGCCGGTCCTCCAGGGTTCCGTCCCAGGCGATGCTCACGCCCATGTCGACAAAGCGGGCGCCGGCGAGGAGGGTCACAGCCGGCGAAACGCGGTAGCCGCCGACGAGCTCGAAGAGGGTCGCGTCGAAGCCCGCCGACACCGTGCCGTCGATGTCATCTCCTTCGGTGTAATCCCTGCTTCCACCCAGATCCATGAATAGGAGATCCGACGAAATCACCCAGTGCTCGTTCCGCATGTCGAAGTGACCCATGAAGGCGAAGTCCAGGCTGTCGATGATGTTGTCGAAGTCGACACTGCCATCTCCCGCCTCGTGCCCCCCGATGGTCAGGGAGCCGTCCATACCCGCCAACCACACATAAGGCGCGATGGCGAACTGCCATTCATTCGAGCTCGATTGGGCCGCCGCCTGGGGCGCGGCCAAAATGACAAAGACTGCGGCGAACAAAGCCGCAAGCAACCTGGTCTTCATTTCCGTACCTCCTCGAAATCATCAAAATCGGTCGATCGAAGCGGAATCGTTCCCGGAGCACGGTTCGTGCCCGTCATATGAGCAACCTTGCCAAGGTGCGCAACACCTCGCGCGCCGGCATGACCAGGAAGACCAGAGGCAGGAAAGGCACCGCCGCAGCCAACACCAATCCCAGCACGTGCTGCATCTCCATCGGCACCGGTCTCATGAGGCGGGCGTTCTCGTACAGGGTGCCGAAATCGGAGAGCCCCGAAACCGCATCCGCCGGCAGCTCTCCGTCTTGATTCGAACGCAATTTCCGCTCAAGGTCGCCCGCCCCGCGGTGGGCGCTGCCACTCAAAAAAAGCAGATACTCCTCGCGCGCCCGGACAAGCTTCGGTGCGAAGACCACCAACGGCAGCAGTAACGCCATCACCGCGATCACGACAAAGGCAATCATCTCCCCGCGGAAGGCTGTCAGTTCCGCTCCCCGGAAATGCACCGCATCGGCCGCAAGGCACGAAAGCTGCACCCCGAATGCGAAGACGACGATTCCGAAAGCCGCCTGCGTCCCTCCCAGAAAGGCAAGCCCACCCGCGCGGTCGGGATGGGCGGGCCGTGGATGCAGCTCGAGGCGTGAGACCTTCCACAATACCCACGCCCACAGCAGCATCCGCCACAACCAACGCAGGGCCAGGAAGCGCATCACCGGCAGACTGACCAGCATGTACCACCACCCCGCCACCGTCATTTCGTCCCCGGCTACCTGCCACCCGCCGGTGAGCCATTCCTTCGCACCCCACAACGAAACCACGCTGGCGGCACAGGTCAAGAATATCAACACGACGTTGACGCTTCGACCGCGCCAGCGCTGGACCGTCGTCGCAAGGACCTCTTCCAGCATCGGTGAGTCCTTCGTATCGAGGACCTCGGAGGTCCGCAGTTCCGTCACCGCACGCAAGAGGTTGCGCCCGACGATGAGCTCGCCGAGAACGAGGACCGGAATCGCGATCAGAAGCTGCCCATAGGGCAGGTAATCACGCACCAGAGGCACTTGCACCGCGTTGCCCCAGGCGACACCTTCGATGGCCGCCAGGACCAGCAGAGGAAGCCACGTGGCAGCCGCCAACAACAGCGCTATCCGCCCTACACGAAGTCGGGCATCGCGTGCAAGCTGCAGCCGCTCCAATCCCCGGGTAACCCGGCCTCCACCCAGAGCGAACAACGCCTCGAGATCGGGTTCCGGGGGTCCTGTGCCTCGATCGGTCATAGCTTCAGCTCTCCTGCCTCAGCGCCGCACCCCGACCCGGTTGACCGGTCCACCGGCGTTCACACCGGCCGTGGGTGTGACGCCTACACCCGGGGCGCCCGCTCCAGCGCCGGGAGTTCCGACACCAGGGGCCGCTCCCGCGCCAGGAGCTCCCGCTCCGACGCCGGGAGTTCCGACACCAGGGGCCGCTCCCGCACCCGGGGCTCCCACACCGACACCCGGCGTCGCACCTACTCCGGGTGCTCCCACACCCGGCGTTCGCGACTCCGGCCCCGGGTGCTCCGGCGCCCACGGTGCTCCGGCGGGCGACCCCCGCGTAACCTCGTGCCTCAGCGACGGCGGCGCCGAAACAAATCAATCCGACTGCGGTGAATCCAAAAACGATCAGCCACCGGTTCGTAAAGCGTTTCATTGCTTGCCTCCAATCGGGAGCTCTTGCGGCAGCTCATCGAGGTCGATGAGCGCGTGCGGGTGGAGTTCTTCCGCACCTTCCGGTGGGGTGAACGAAAACGCGTCCGCGTTCGGCTCGACGTCGGTGTTCCAACCGGTAATGCGAATGGTGTACTGCGGCGCGCTGTTCACGGTTTTGCTGGTGATCACCATTTTGCGGGGGATCGGTCGGTCACCGACCTCCACCCAGAGCTGCCAGTCGGTCTCGAAGTTTCGGAAGGCGAGGTGTTCGCACTCCACCCCACCGATCACGCCCGTTCCGAGGTGCTTGGCTTCGAGGACATCCTTGATCAGAACTTCATACGAGTTCGACAGCAGCAAATCCGCTCCGGGCAGCGCCACTCCGTGGCCGTCCCTGAGCGCGTGGATCAGATCGTCGACCGTTCCGACGGCATCGATCTTCACGTAGCCGTTGACGCTCTTGCCGTTGATGCCGGCGGTGGTGCCATCGAAGTAAAGCTCAACCTCCGAAAAGCCGCCCACCCGGTGTGCGTACAGCTTGTCCGGTCGGCTTAACAACGCTCCCCCCGAGTTGGTGAACTGGATCTTCTCGAGCTCGGGCGTGATGACCTCGATGTCGCTGTCAAAGGTCAGCTCGATGGTCTGTTGGCCGGCGACGTACTCTGACATTGCCCTGAGGATCAAATACGCATCGTCGAGCGGTTCCTCAGCACCCGCACCGACCGCCCCAAGAGCCATCACCACCATCAGCGCGGTGGGAAGCAAAAGGGCACTTGGGCGACAGCCTGTCGAAATCGACAGCGTTTCTCTATTTGAAAACACGGCACACTCCTCCCGTTGTCATCTCGTGTCGTACCGAAAGCAAATGACGAACCCGAATCCGCGTGTTCCCGGAGCTCCTACGGTCCCGGTACGACGCCGTAGACAACCTGGGAGCCCGACATAAAGGGCTTGTAGTAGACGTTTCCGCATTGGAAGACGGCGCCTGCCGAAACACAACCTGCCGGCAGTGAGGCGACCATCGCCGTCGGCGCGGGCGCCGGTGCGGCAGCCTGTTGTTGAGTGGCCGCGGCCTGTTGCTTATAGGCCTCAGCCTCGGCGTTGGCTGCGGCAGCCTCCTGTTGGGCGGCCGCAGTCTCCGCATTGGCGGTGGCGACCTGCTGTTGGGCGGCGGCGTTCTGTGAGGCGGAAGCGCTTCCTACTACGACGGCGGTCCGGCGGGCCGTCCTGCGCCGAACACCGGCGATCGCGTCAGCCTCGGGTACGAGGCCAAGAGAAATGATATCGAAAACGAAAAGGAGAGCAAAAACTGCTGCTACCCCGAGGATCCTGACAAATAACTTCATGATGTACCTCCCTCTCCGTTCACTGAGCCGCCGCGGCGCCGGCCCCGGCGAGGACGAAATCGATCTCCATCGCGGTCTCCGGTGCCTCGAACTCGAAGGTTTTTGCGTCGATCTTCGGCTCGGTATTCCAGTTGCTGATCATGGTCACGAACTGCGGCTGAGCCGGATCGTCCCTGGTGGTCAGCACATACTTGTAGGGGAGCGGTTGGTCGCCGTCGGCGATCCAAACCTGCCAATCAACGACCGGCGTCGTGAAGGCGAGATGGTGGCAGCTGACGCCGTCGATGACCGCCGGGCCAACCACAAAACCCGAAGTGACGGAGGCGGTCAGCAACTCGAAGGCGTTGGTGAAAACCATGTCTCCCGCCGGCGGAACGAGATCCAGCGTATCGCGGGCGAAATGCAGGAAATCATCGATGTTGTCCGGAACAGCGATGAATGAATAGAAGTCGCTCCCTCCGTCGTACATGGTGAAGCGTCTCACCGTCGTATACAAAAAGCGTCTTCACCATTCCGTCCGAGCGTTTCGCGCGAATCTTGTTGGGCCGTTGGGCGACGATGCTCGAGGAGAACTGGAACTGAATCTTCTGGCCGGTCGCCAGAACGTCCTCGTAGGTGTTCTCGGTGTGCATGGAAAACTTTTGCAGGCTGCCCATGTAATCCGTCATGCCTTTGAGAATCTGCAAGGCCTCGGGGTCGATGGGACCACCCCATTTTCCGGCCGTCTGGCCCTCGCCCGCGGCGACCGGCGCCGCCGAAGCGAGCACGACGGCCAGGACCATCGCGATACCTCCGATGCCCGCCATCGTCCGGACTGCGGGTTTTCCTCGAGCAAACCACGAATCTGAACTCAACATCGTTGCCTCCTTATGATGTTTCGAATCGGCCCGAGCCCTTCGGACAGGGTCCGAATGCGAACCATTCGTCTCCCGGGCCACGGGTCAAGATGACGAAGCGGATTGCACAACGCGTGCCACCACGTCGTGCCCATCGGGTTTGTTGTGTTGTTGTTGGGTTTTTGGGGAATCGATGCCGTCAATTCAGACAACGATTCCGAAAAGGGTGCCTCGCCGGAGACGAAATATCGTCACATGGACGATCGGTCGTCCCGCAATCGTCGTGGGTCGATCCCGAGTCGCTGCATCCTCGACCGCAGGGTGGTGGGTTTGAGACCCAACATCTCGGCTGCTCCACCGGAGCCGCGGATTTGCCCCCCAGCCATCTCGAGCACCTTGAGGATGTGACGCCGCTGGACCTCATCCATGGAAAGCGGCCCACCTTCGTCGCCGGCTTCGCCCGCCGAACCGGACGGCGGCTGGACCCGCAAAACCGGCCCGGTGCAGAGAATCATCGCGCGTTCGACCACATTGCGAAGCTCTCGCACGTTGCCCGGCCAGCCATAGCCCTGGAGCCTCTCCATGTCCTGCCGCCGGATGGTCTCAACCGACTTGTTCATGCCGACGCTGAGCTCCTGAACGATCGACCAGACGAGGAGGGGCACGTCGCCCCTGCGCTCACGCAGCGGCGGTACCGTGATGGGAAAGACAGCGAGACGGAAGAAGAGGTCTTGACGGAAACGTCCCGCTTTCACCTCGGCCTCGAGGTCTCGGTTGGTGGCGGCGATCACCCGGACGTCGGTCGTCAGCGTCCGTGAGCTGCCCACCCGTTCGTATTGACCCTCCTCGAGCACGCGGAGCAGCTTTGCCTGGAGTTGGAATGGCAACTCGGCGATTTCGTCGAGAAAGAGTGTTGAACCGTTGGCCACCTCGAAGCGCCCGGGTTCCCGCGAAATGGCCCCGGTGTATGCGCCCTTTTCACGTCCGAAGAGCTCGCTTTCGACCAGGGTCGAGGGCAACGCGGCGCAGTTGACCTTGACCATGGGCCGGTCATGCTGGGCGCTCAATTCATGAAGCCGTTGGGCAATCAACTCCTTGCCGGTTCCGGTCTCGCCCTCGATCAGGACGGTCGTCTTCTCCGGAGCCACCTGCTCGACCACCTCGAGGAGTTCCAAAATGGCCGGACTCTCGCCGACGATCCGACCCTGTCCGTGCTGAAGCCGGTGTTCACGCTTGAGATAGGCGTTCTCGAGCTCGAGCTGATCCCGGAGTCTCTGAACCTCTTTGAACGCCCGTTTCTGCGTGGTGATGTCGATCGTCGCACCGAGTATTCGCTCGGGCGCGGTGGCCGACGGCCCCTGCATCCTCCCTCGCGAATGGACCCATCGCTCGCCGCCACCGGCGTGCACGATCCGGTACTCGATATCGATCTCGTGCCCCTCTTCGACCGACCGCCGCACGGCCTCGGCGACGGTCTCCCGGCATCTTGGGTGCAGCGAATCCATGAACCGTTCGAAGGTGATTTCTAAATCCGCCTCGTAGCCGAAGATCTCTCGTGCCCGGTGGGTGGCCCAGAACCGCCGATGCTCGAGCTCGAGCACCCAGATTCCGACCTCACCGGCGTCCGCCGCCAGCTCCAGCCGTTCCTGGCTCTCCCGCAATGCGGCGTCCGAACGTTTCCTGAGCAGGGCGTTGGAGAAGATCTGACAGACCAGCTGCAGCCTCTGAACGATGTCGTCGGAGTACCGAGCCTCGTTGCGGACGGCGTGAAAGCTCATGGCGCCGAAGACCGGTACTCCCCCGGTGGCAAGCGGAAAGAGATACACCGATTTGATGTCGAAGTACCGCCAGGTCTCTCGATCCACCGCCGCCTCGCCCGGCGAGTCTTCGATCCGTGGAAGCGCGACCACGTCTCCCGAAAACACCCGTCCGATCGCCCACGGGTTGTACTCCCGCGCATCGAAATCCTCGGGAACCGGCGGCCCGTCAAATCTGCGGTAGATGTGGGTCATTCTCATGACACCGGGCTCGTCGGGCGAAAGCTGCCAGAGCGCTGCGATGTCCAGGTCCAGGCACTCGCAGACTCGCCGCTGAGCCTGCTCGATTTCGCGATCCACATCGCCCGGCTCGAAATTGACGAACCGCGACGAAAGGTCCGAGAGCATCGTCTCGAAACGCAGTCGTTCCTGCAGATCAGGCGTCACGTTTGTCGTGCGGGTCGTCATCGGGTCATTCTCTCACGACCTCAATCGACCGGATCAGGCGGTTTCGTGCTCCTCGTCAACGGCCTCGGGAAGGGGCTCGAGAAACAATCGCCGTAGCCCGCCCTCGCCGAGCTGTTCGCTGACCACCGAGAACGCGTTGTAAACCAACAACGATGCGGTGATGCAGATGGCATTTGCCCAGACATGCCCGATATCCGCATGTTGAAAGACCGATTTCAGAGAGGCCGCAAAACCACCGTACTCGTGCCGGCCTTCGAATCCCTTTTCGAGGAGGAGCATGATCAGAACCCCGATCCCATACAGGGCGGTCCGCAAAACCACATCCACCCAGGCCGGCCGGTTGGTGGTCCACCTGCCGAGCGGGACGTTACGGAGGATCAGCACGACCTTGGCGAGAATGAGGGCACCGATGATCACCGCGGAAAGCCCGGTGAACTCGATGTGGTACTCGCGCAGAATCAGCTTCTTGAGCACAATGAAAACACCGATCCAGACGACAAAGTAGAGCCAAAGGACCGTCATATCGATGAGTTCGTGGATCAGTTTCTGCCGTGCGCTCATGAGATCGACCTTTCTCTCCGGGGCCTCGAACCACCATGATCTGTTCCCGTCACGATACACCAGAGCCCACGGTCGTCGGGATTATCGATCGCCCCTCGGATGTTGCAATAGTTGAGCTTGATACTTGATTTCAGTTGCGACCGGCAATACATTGAGAGGCATCGACTCGCGATAAGAAAAGAACTGATGGGGGGCACCGCTCGTTCATGTCCGGATTCGAAGGCAGCGAACGTTTTGAGATCGTGCGCGAGATCGGCGCCGGTGGGATGGGTGTGGTCTTCGAGGCGGTCGATCTCGAACAGGACACCCGGGTCGCCCTCAAAACGATGCAACGTCTGCGGCCGCTCGAGCTTTATCGTTTCAAACAGGAATTCCGGTCGCTCGCCAATATCGTCCACCCGAATCTCATCCGCCTCTATGAACTGGTCTCCGACGGTCGCGAGTGGTTCTACACGATGGAGTTGGTCGATGGTCAGGACTTTCTCGCCCACGTCCGCCCGATGCCGGAAATCGATGTGGTCGAGGACGACCCGACCATGTCGATTCGGGCTGATTCTCTCGGCGACATCATGGACTATGAACGCCTGCGGAAGGCAACGTTTCAGCTCGTCGAGGGAGTTCACACCCTCCATCGACGGGGCAAGCTCCACCGCGACATCAAGCCTTCCAACGTCCTGGTCCGCGGCGATGGGCGGGTCTTGCTGCTCGATTTCGGCCTCGTCAAAGACCTTGCCGATGACACCGAATCCAAGGACCGCGACATTCGCGACTACCTCGGCACCGATTACTACATGGAATCCATCGCAACAGATGGGCGGGTCGTGGGCTCGATTCCCTACATGGCGCCCGAACAGGCGGCCGGCGGCACGCTGACTGAAGCCTCGGACTGGTACGCCGTCGGGGTGGTGCTCTTCGAGGCACTGACCGGCAGCCGACCGTTCAACGGCACCGCCGAAGAAGTGCTGCTGGGCAAGCAGAAAAAGGACCCGCCCCGACCGACAGATCTGGTGCCGAAGCTCCCGGAGGACCTGGCCCGAATCTGTTCCGCCCTGCTCTCCCGCGAACCGGAAGACCGCCCCTCGGGCGACGAACTGCTGGAGGCTCTGCGCGTCGAGATGCCCGATGTGGAGGCCGAAGGCACCGATACCGAGAGTCAGGCTGCCGTTTATCGGCCGCCAGCATCAACTCGACACCCTGCACCGCGCGATGGCCGAGGTGCACGACGGCCATGGCTCACATGCTCCACATCCACGGCCGTTCGGGCGCCGGCAAGAGCGCACTGATCAACCGCTTCCTGACCAGCGTCGAGGAAGCGGATGACACCGTCGTCCTCGCAGGCCGGTGCTACGAACAGGAATCGGTTCCCTACAAAGCACTCGACAGCCTGATCGATTCGCTGAGCCGTCTCCTGCTCACCGTTGCCCGATCATGAGAGTCGCGAGGTCCTGCCTTCCGACGTCGCCGCCCTGGCTCGCATTTTCCCGGTTCTCGAACGCGTCGATGGGGTCAGGCTCGCGCCGCCGCGCAACATCCCCGATCCTTTTGAGCTTCGGAGAGTCGCTTTTGACGCCCTGGCGGAATTGCTGCGCCGAATCGGCGAACGGAAACGACTGGTGGTCTACATCGATGATCTCCAGTGGGGCGACGCCGACAGCGCGGTTTTTCTCAGAGACGCCGTCCAGGCGCGGTTTCCACCGCGCCTGCTCTTTCTCGCCAGCTATCGCAGCGAGTATCGAGAGACGAGCCCCTGCCTTCTGGCGCTGCCTTCACCCGGATCATCTGACAACGAAAAGGTCGTGATCGACGAGATCGAGGTTGGGCCTTTGTCGGCAGAGGATTCCCTGGCGCTCGCCGTCGACCTCCTCGGGGACACCGGCGACAACATCCGCGGACGCGCCGAATCGATTGCGCGCGAGTCCGGCGGCAACCCCTATTTCGTCTACGAGTTGACCAGCCAGGCCCGCTTGGATCTCCAACACGACGGCGGCGACACCGCTCTCAGCCAGGTCGATCTCGACGAGGCCCTGTGGGCGCGGGTTCAACGATTGCCGGAAACTCCCCGCCGAATGCTCGAGGTGATCGCCGTCGCCGGCCGACCGATGCCGCTGCGCCACGCCTACGACGCTTCAGGCATCAATGCATCGGGCCAGCCGGGAATCGCCACCCTCCGCGCCGGTCATCTCATTCGTCGAACCGGTCCCGGGCTGAACGACGACATCGAGGCCTTCCACGACCGGATCCGCGAGAGCGTGGTCGAGCATCTCGACGAGGTGACCCGCCGCCGACACCACCTGGGTCTGGCACGTTCTCTCGAGGCCATAGGCAAGGCAGACCCTGAAACCATCGCGAACCACTACCACGGGGCCGGCGAACTGGCTCTGGCCGGTGGTTTCTACGAGCAGGCGGCGGAACAGGCCGCCAGGGCCCTGGCCTTCGACCGGGCGGCAACCCTGTATCGCGAGACGATCGCGCTTCGCGATCTCGGCCCGGACGAAGAGCGAAGGCTCCGCAGCAAGCTCGCCGACGCCCTGGCCAACGCCGGGCGCGGAGCCGAGGCGGCCAGGGAGTATCTCGAGGCCGCCGAGGGGATCGAGGGTGACGAGGCCTTCCGGCTGCTCGAACGGGCCGGCTATCAGTATTGCGTCGCCGGTCATATCGACGAGGGGCGCCAGGCCTTTCGCGGGGTGCTCGATCACATCGGGCTCAAGCTGCCCCCGACCCGGCGGGCCGCTCTCTTTTCGCTGATCCGCAGGCGCTTTGCCCTCATGCTCCGCGGCACCCGCTTTCGCCGCCGAGAGCCGACACAGATCCCGCAGGAGAAGCTCGACCGCATCGATTTGTCGTGGGAGGTTGCCGGCGGCATCACCATGATCGACCCCATTCCTGCCGCCGATCTGCAGAACCACAATCTGCTCCTTTCGCTCAAGGCGGGCGAACCCTTTCGGATTTCCCGCGCCCTTGCGTGGGAGGCCTCGCACGTGGCCATGGTGGGTCAACGATTTCGAGGGACGGTTGACCGCCTGCTCGACAAGGCCGGCCAACTCGCGCGCGAGCTCGATGAGCCCATGGCACGGGGCACGGTGGATCTGGCGCGCAGCGTCGCGGCATTCTTCCTCTGCGACTTCGAGACCTCGCGGCGCCACGGTGATGCCGCAGCAAGGATCTTTCGCGACGAGTGCATCGGTGCGGCGTGGGAGCTGGACCAGAGCCACTCGTTCCCCTACTGGGACTGTTACTACATGGGCGACCTCGCCGAACTCGCCGACCGTCAGGACTCGCTTCTCGCCACCACCCGCGAGCGTGGTGCGGTGCTGGCCGAGAGCCAGCTCACGACCTTTGGCGGGCCCTTTGTCTGGCTCGCCGCAGACGACCCTCAAGGTGCCCGGGAGGCCATCGCCGACGTCGAGGATCACTGGCGGGATGTGGAGTACCAGGTCTACCACTTCACCCTGCTGAGCGCGAAGAGCGAGATCGCCCTCTACGAGGGACGATCGTCCGACGCCCTGGAGTCCGTCACAACCGAGTGGCCGCTGCTGCGGCGGGCTCTGCTGCTCCACGTGGAGATCGTCCGGGTCTATATGAACTTTCTTCGCGGCCGCGCCGCCTTGGCAACGGCGTCCCAGGCCGGCCGGGCAGAGGAGGCTCTCGATCAGGCTCGCAGGAGCGCCCGGATCCTTTCTCGCATGAAACCCCATTTCGCCCGGGGCGGCGGTCATTTCATCCGCGCCGCCCTGGCCCACCGCGAGCGAAACGCTGTGCGCGCCGTAAGCGAGCTCGAAAAAGCGGTCCGCGAGTTCGAATCCGACCGTTTGGGCCTGTATGCGAACTGCGCACGTTTCAGGCTTGGCCACCTCATCGGCGGCGACGAAGGCCGCGAGCTCATCGCGCCGGTGGAGCGCTGGGCCCGTGAACAACGGGTTCAGAACCTCGAGGCCATGGTTGCGGTCAATGCGCCGGGGTTCGAGGTAGGGTGAAAGGGAGAAGGGGAGCAGAGGGAGAAAGGGAGATCGAGCCCTCGAACTCACGGGAGGGTTGGTGGTCCCCCTTTCCTTCCTGCCCACGATTTCTGTCGCCTCTCCGGGGCTCGGAATTTGCAGTGGATCCGTGAACCTGGGCTCACGCCCCAGGCTCATGATCTGTCACCCCTTCGGGGTTTCGTCGTTCCGGCGAGTTCCCGCAAAGCATCCATCCGGACAACCACAGAGACACAGAGGCACGGAGAAGGACACAGAGATTTCAATGAGTAGGCAGACGGACCGCGTCGTCAGCGGACTGGGAACCTCGACCACAAGAAGCCGCGGAGCTGCGAAAGCTCCGTAGCGTGGGGCGTGAGCCCCAGGAGACGAGGGTCAAATATCTGATAAGCCCCGGAGGGGCGACAGATCTGCCGACGTCAGTTCGCGGGCTTCGTCGCCGTGAACACCGAATAACCCCACAGCCCCTCACGAATCGTCGTGTACTGGTGATACGACGCCACCACGTTGGCGGTTTGCCGCTTGGTGCTGACGCCGATCAGCTCGAGCGGCTTCGACAGCGGCATCATGATCAGGCTCGCCTTCCAGATCCGGCGCGAAGAACGCAGCACGTTGGCGGTGATGTCCTCCTGACCGACTGACTCAAAGCCGGCACTTTTCAGGCCTGTTTCGAAGTCATCCACCTGCGCGAGATTGGGCAGGGCCCAGCCGTCGAGCCACAGCTGCATCCTCGAGTGTTTCGTCGGCGTCCATTTCGGGTTTGAACTGGAAAAAATCAGCCACCATGATCCGCCCGCCGGGTTTGAGAACCCGGAAGGCCTCGTTGATGAAAGCCTGTTTGTCTTCGCAGTGACAGATGCTCTCCAGACCCCAGACCACATCGAAGGATCCTGCCGGGAGACCGGAATCGCAGTAGTTGCGCTCCTCGAATCGAACCAGGTGGTCGAGACCGCGCCGGGCGGCTTCCTCGCGAGCGAGCTTGAGGTGGAGTGGTTGGATGTTGATCCCGCACGCCGTCGCACCGCGGTTCTCGGCCAGCCACATCGAACTTCCACCGACACCGCATCCGGCATCGAGCACCGTGTCCGAGGAGCTGATCCCGGCCCGGTCGGCGAGCACCCGATTCATATTGGGAAGAGCCTCGTGGTGGTTGTCGTGCTCGTTGTCGAAATAGCCGAAGTGGATGCACAAATTGCGGTGCGACCGCCACAGGATCTTGTAGTCCACGTGGCAGCTGTCGTAGTACTCGATGACCGCTTCGGTGGTCACGAGATCTTCTCTTCGAGATCGTCGGGCATATTGTCGAAGTCGGTGTGTTGGGGGTGGCCGTGATGCCACTTGTGTTCATCGTATTTCTGCAGGAGCCTTAGCACCTTCGGCACATCCCACGGCCACAGCTTGCAACGATCAGCTTTGGAACCCTCGCGGTCGAGCAGGGCGTTCACCGCACGCCGCGCCGCCTCGTTGGCGCCTTCCATACAGGCGAGGTCGGTGACCGTGTGCACGTAGTCCGAGGCCAGATAGAGATTCGGAATCTCGGTGCCGGCCGAAGGCCGATACTTGAGCGAGCCGGACTTGTTGATCAGAAGCGGTTCCATATTGTGGTCGTTTTTGTTGTCGGCGCGCGGAAAGACGATGTCGGGGTCGAGGTGCCAGGCGATCAGGTGGGTGCCCTCGAGCGCCTTCCGGCTCTCCTCGTCGAGGTGCGCCTTGAGCTGGGCCAGGCACTCGTCCTTGATCTCTTCGGGCGAACAATCCTCAGCCGCTTTGAAGACCACCTTGTTCCCCGGGGTCGTCCAGTCAGAGAGGTCGAGCGAGATGATCCCCTTGACCTTGCCGTCCCCGTACTCGGACAGATCGACACCCTTCCAGAACTGGTGTTGCGAAACCGAGGTCAGGGCCCACTTCGAATCCACGTAGATGGCGTGGCCGTGGATGAGCGGGAGATCGCGATCGATATAGAACTGGATGCCGTTCATCCATTCCACCTCGAGCTTGTGGATGTGCGACAGCGATCGGCTCGCCGCCTTCATCTCCGGTGTCAGAAGCTTGACGAGCTTCTCCACCGGCAGGGCGCAGATGTAGTGATCGGCCACCACCTCCCGCTCCGAACCATCCACATCCACCGTCACCGACGAGATCCGACCATCGTCCATGGTGAAGTCCTTGACGGTGGACTTCAAATGCATCTTCACTTTAAGTTCGCCCTCGAGATAGTCGCGCCAGGGCTTGATCCACACCTCGTTGGTGGGCCCATTGAGAACGCGATCGATCTGCACCCCTGGGGTCATCATGTTGTAGAGCATCTGGAGCAGCATGGTGCCGACGGTTCGGGTGCTGGCGATCTCGGCCTTCATGGCCACCAGCGACCGGGTCAGACCTTCGGCGAGCATCCGTTGGTAGGCGTCGCTCTTGCCCTCGGCCCGCAAATAGACCCACCATGGGATGTACTCGTACTCACCCACCATGCGCTCCTCGCAACTGGTGGCCAGCTTGAGCAGCTGGTGGACAAAGAACCCGGCGGATTTCTTGGAGATCCCGAGATGGCTGCCAAAGGCGGCGTGCAAGGCCTCCTTCCACTCGCCGATGTTTTTCGGGAAGTGAGACGGCATGACGATCGGTTCGCCATCCTCGCGGTAGAGCGCGATCTGCGAGGTCGGGACCAGGTTGTCGAGGCACCCGTTTTCGTTGCCCGGAAAGGGGATCCTCTCGAGCGTATTGGTCACGTGCTTATAAAAACCTGGAAAAAAGCGGAAACCGTGCTCACCGGGAAGGGGTTTTTTGCCGTCTTTGGCCGTGTGCGGCACCCCCATGGAGCGTGCCTTGCCGCCCCACAGGACGTTGCGTTCATAGATCTCCACCTCGAAGCCCCGCTCCGCGAGTTCATGAGCCGCGGACATACCTCCAACGCCACCACCAAGAATCGCCACCTTCGTCATTGTTGCCCTCCGAGAGGGAGGGATAGACCCTCCCGTGATCGATTTCCCACATCCTCAGCCGGGGGATATTCGGGCTTCAACTGTGGGGAACCTACACCTGAGATACAGTATCAACTCAAAAAGGTCAAGGGTTTTGGCGGGGGGGCACAAAAAAACGCCCGGCCGTTTTCGGCCGGGCGGATGAACGTTACTGCGAGAATGTTTACTTGCCCTGGCCGGCGAGGATTTTGTCCCACTTGTCGCCGAGCTTTTTGAGAATATTCTGGACCTGCTTGGTCTGCTTTTCGGGTTTGGCTTTGACCGTCACTGTGCCCGAACCGCGCCACACCATCTTTTTATCGGTCTTGTCGTAGGCATCGATCACCAGTGTGCCCTCGGTGTAAGTGGATGCGGTGGTGGTCGACGAGCCCATGCCCATGCCACCGCCGTAACCCCAGCCACCCCAGCCGCCTACCGTATCCACCGTAGCCGAAGTTGGTGGTGTTGTAGACGGTATTGTCCTGAGATGAGAAGTGATAGGTCACGTAGAGATCGCCGCCTTCTTTGACTTCTTTGAGACCGCCCTGGATCAACTCCTGGCGAATCATGCTCGAAACACGGCCGGCCATCAGATCATTGCCCTTGACGTTTGTATCTTCGGTGTCGACGTATGTGAATGTCTTGACCGATTCGAAATCAAAATCGTGGGCGTAGTCGATGGTGACCTTCTGCGCCATCACGGGGGTCGCCATCAGGGCGAGTACAAAAATCAATCCAAGTGTTTTCTTCATCTCTGACTCCTTTTTCATTCTAATAAACAGTGTTTGGGACTCTCATATTTCTGTGAAAACGCATTGAAGCGAAAATATACCACGCGATGACGAGGGACCTCCAAGTGAAAATTCACGCTTTCCCTCGATGGTGATACGCGATTCCTAACAGGTGGTTCACCCCGGAGTGACGGATCCTGCGCCGATCTGAACGAGATATTCGCGAACCGCCCGCAGGTTGCGCGCCGCGCCCGGATGATCCGGCATGCCCGTCGCTGCCCGCGCCAGATAGGTCTCAGCCTCCGGGTAGCGCCCCATTTCGGCCAACAGGAGGCCCAGCGAATAGGCAGTCTCGTATTGTTCGGGATAGGCGTCGAGCACCGACCTCAGCAGGACCTCGGCCTCGTCGTTGCGGCCCTGGGAGTTGAGGATCACCGCCAGGTTGGCCGTGGCCGGAATGAAGAGATCGTCGATGGAGATCGCGGCCCGGTAGTACTTTTCGGCATCGGCGGCATCGCCGAGGCGGGCTGCGAGGTTGCCGAGGTTGTGACCGGCAAAGGCGAAGTCCAGCGAGTGTTCCATGGCCTTGCGGTATTCACTCAGAGCTGTTGCCAGCGCCTCCCGCTGGTAGGGCTTGAGCAGTCGATCCGGGATATCAGCGAGTTGCACGGCCGCCTGCATGCGCACCGCCCGCATCGGATCGAGAAGAAGAGGCGCCACCAGTTCCACCAGCTCTTCGGGCGTGGCGGCGACTACGTTCGAAACCGCGGTGTGGCGCAGCAACGGTTCCGGGTCGGCAAGCGCCGTCGCAAAGGCCCGCGTGCTCGTCTCACCCTGGTATCTCCCGAGCAAGGACAGCGCGGTGGCGCGGACGATGGCCGGGTAGAGCTCGTCGCCGGCGAGACGGATGAGCTCGTCGAGCGCCTCCGGTCTTCCTTCACGACCGGCCGCCAGGGTCGGCCCATAGTGCGGTTTCTTCGCCAGGCCGTACCACCGGTTGAAAGCGTCTACCGACCAGCTCAGGGGCTTGTCGCCGTGGCAGCCGCCCTGGGAACAGGCGTTGGGCGTTCCCAGACTCTGGCTCAGATCCGGCCGTGGTACCCGCAGGCTGTGGTCGGCCCTCTCGTCGATCACCATGTAGGGCTGTTGCGGCATGTGGCAGGACACGCACAAAGCACCCGCCGAGGGCTCCCCCTCGGAGATCTTCTTGTGGAAATGGTGGTCGCGCGTGTCGTAGGCATCGGCGCGGTGGCACTGCAGACACAGATCATTGCCTTCGAATTTGAGCCTGCCGCTGTGGACATCGTGGCAATCGGAGCAGCGGACGTCGTTGGCATACATCTTCGACTGGGTGAAGGAGCCCCACACGTAGACCTCGTCCAGGATCTGTCCATCGGCGTGGTACAGGCCCTCCTGAAGCAGGGATGGGAGCTGGCTGTGGATCAGAGCCGGTCCGCTGTGGTCCCAATCCCCAAGCTCAGACCGCCTGGAATGACATGGAGCGCAGAGCTCGACCTGTTCGGTCGATGTGATGCCGCCGGTGCGAACAACCAGACCGAAGTTTTCAATCAACGGTCGCGCCATCGGCTGGATCTCCGCCCAGTCCACATGCCGCGAGCCCGGGCCGTGGCAGGTCTCGCAGCTGACATCGATCTCCGACCAGGTGGTGTCGTATGAATTTGTCGTTGCGTCGAAGTTCTTCTGAAGATTGGTCGAGTGGCACTCGGCGCACATGCCGTTCCAGTTCTGCGCCGCACGGGTCCAATGCAACCAGTCGGTTGGCGGTATCACCTGATCCTGAGCGAGGTCGAACCACTGCCCACGCTCAGAGTCCCAGGAGATGTTCAGGCATTGCAGGCGCCCCCCCGGGAAGGGGATCAGATACTGCTGCAGCGGATCGTATCCGAATACATGGGTGATCTCGAAGTCTTCCAGATCTCCGCTCGGGCCCTCGGTGCGGACATAGAACCCGCCATCGCGGCGAAAAAACCGAGACTCGATGCCCTTCGAGGTGAAGACGGCGTCGTCAAAATCCCCCAGCACGGTCGTCTCATCGGCCACATCCATGGCGAGATCGTGATCCGAACCTTGAAAAGTCGAATACTCAATCTCGTGGCAGGGGCGACAGACCTCGCGGCCGGTGAATGTGGCGTCGCCGGCAGCGTCGTTGCTGGCCGTGCCCGCCTGTCCGTGGCGGAGGAGCCAGACCGGCACACAGAGCACGATCACCGCGGTCGAAAGAACCCCGATGACCCGCCAGCGATCGAGAGGATCAACCGTCATGGATTTCACCCTGTGCCGAGTCGGCGGTACGGCGCCGAACCCGGTTGCCGGTATCGACCTTGACGATCTGGTTTTCGATGCGCACCGGGTAAATGTCGAGCGGACGGGGCGCCGGCGGGCTCAAGACATTCCCGGTTATATCGAATGCCGAAGCGTGGCAGGGGCAAACAAACCGACCCTCGTCGGCAACCCACGGCACCGTACACCCGAGGTGGGTGCATTCTCGGTCGAGGGCGAGGAAGCCGCCGTCATCAAGACGAGCGAGGTAAAAACGGCCTTCAGGAAAGGCGGTGACCGTCCCCGGCGCAAAGCGATCTACCGGCCCGGCGATGATCACCGTCGCATCGTCGATTGGCGTCGCGCCTCGCCGACGGGGCTTGATGAAGTCGCTCACAACCCACACCGCCTCCGCCACCGCAGCCCCACCCAGGAGGAGCCACAGGCGACCCAAGAATCCTCGGCGTGTCGGTTCGAGGGGGGCTCTCCCTCTCTCCCCTTCTCCCCTGCTCCCTCTCTCCCTTTCTCCCTTTCTCATCCGACACCCCACGGCCAGACGAGCGCCATACCGGGGCCTCGGAACCAGACACCGATGACCGTCAGGATGACCAAGGACGAGAAAAAGAGCACGAAGAGGGCCTGCACGATTTCAGATTTCGAAAGACCGAATCGACGCACCATCAGCCACCGGAAGGCCGCCACCGCCGCTGCGAACATCGCCACCGGCACCAGACCGCGGCCGATTGCGGTGGGAAGCCCTGCGCCCGGCTGGAGCAGGAGCTCATCGACCACAACGAGAAGTGTCGTAACGAATACACCCACCAGGAACGAGATGGTCGACGACCGGCGCCCGGTCTCGGACAGGAACCAGGGACCGGCCTTTTCAGGCTTGTAACGAAAATACGGAATCGCCGCCAGACCAATCACTGCCAACAGCGGGATCACCACCACCGCGAAAATCGGATGAAAGTGCAGCTGGAGCTCCTGGAAACCGACGAAGTACCACGGCGCCTTGGCCGGGTTGGTGCTCATTCCGGCATTGGCCGGGGCGCCCAGGGGCGCATCGAAAAACGTCGCCAACACGACCACGATCGCGATCAATGCAAGGGCCGCAGCCAACTCGCGCATCAGGAGCGCGGGCAAGGTCGAGACGTACTCCGGCTTGTCCTGGTCGATCGTTTCCACCGGCCTCGGGTCGACCACACCACCGGCCTTGCGCACCCGCCAGAAATGGAAGCCCATGAGCACTACCAGGAAGACCGGAAGCAGGGTCGTGTGGAAGGAGTAGAAAATGACCAGGGTCGCCGGTCCGATCTCCGCTCCTCCGCGAGCCACCCCCTGCAGCCACTCACCGATCCACGGCACATAGGAAAGCATGCCGGTCACGATGGTGACGGCCCAGTAGGCGAGTTGGTCCCAGGGCAGAAGATAACCGGTAAAATTGGAGGCCAAAACAGCGCCCAGCAAAGCCAAACCGATCACCCAGTTGAATCTTCGAGTTCCGTGAAAAGCGCCGGTGAACATGACCCGGAGCAGGTGGAGGAGAACCACCGCCACCAGTAGATTGGCGCTCCAGTAGTGGATGTTTCGCACCAGCCCGCCAAAGAGCATGCCATCCCGGATATCGACGATGGACGAGTAGGCGCGAGCCGGTGTCGGCTCGTAGGACAGCATGAGCAGGACCCCGGTGGCGATCATGACGAGCAATCAGAACCAGCGAACTGCCACCGAGACCGAAGGTATGGGTGTAGCCGATGGTGCTCCGGCGAACCCGTACCGGCCGCATATGCAGCACGAAAAAGTCGAGGATGACGCGACGGCGATCTTTATCGGTCCGCGGAATGATCGGGCGGGGAAAGATCGAACGCCAGATCCGGACCACCACGCCGGATCGTTCGTCGCTGTTCTTGGCCGCGTCCTTCATCCGCTCGAAGCTAACGCGGTCGTGAGGGTGACGCAAGTTTCGAATGGGTTCGTTGGCTATGGGGCTATGGGGCGGTGAGGTCGTGAGGCGTTGAGGCTATGGGGCTTTGGAGCTCGGAATCGATGGAACCCCGTAGGGGGCCCCTGGGGCGTGAGCCCCAGCACGGTCCTAACGAAGATGGATCCGGGGAGTAGAGCCGAGAATCGGTGAAAGGGAGCAGGGAAGAAAGGGAGAACGACTCCGCATTTGTGCGGGAGCGTGACTGGTCTCCCTTCCCCCTTTCGCCCTTTCGCCTCGCTTTCTCCTAATTCGAAGCCCGGCGAAGCCACTGGCGATCGCCGAGAGCTTGCTATCCCGGTTCGGCGGATGGGATGGCGGGTTTGTTGCCTCGACGCAGCGCGGTGTACTCCGGTGACATGATCTCGACGCCGGCGCGATGGAACTGGTCGAGGATGTTGGCGTTGAGCTCGGAAGTGATGGCTGCCATCTTGTGCGGGTGGTTGATGGGTGCGTTGAGCTCGTAGACCACGGCAAAATCTCCGAGCTCGCTCTGCAAGACAAAGGCTTCCGGTTCCTCGGCGATGCCCTTGGTTTCGCGCGCCGCCCCGAGCATGAGTTCGTGGACCTTTCGCCAATCGACATCGTAGCCGATTCCAACCGAGGTGTGGAGGAAAAGGTACTTCGTTCTCGCCATGGCGCTGTAGTTGATGATGGGGTTGGACAGAACCTTGGAGTTCGGGGCTGCGATCTCCACGTTTCGGCGGGTTCTCAGCCGGGTCACGAAAAGGCTGCGCTCGACGACGATGCCATCGATCTCGTCGATCCTGACCCGATCTCCGATCTTGAAGGCCCGGGTGTAGGTGATGACGATACCGGCCACCATGTTGGCGACGGCACTGGTGGAGCCGAGGGAAAAGAGCACACCGACGAAGATCGACACACCGCGAAAGGCGGGCGACCCGGCTCCCGGAAGATAGGGGAAGGCCATCACGAGGGCGAAGACGAAGATCAGGATACGAACGATATTGAAGGTCGGCATCGCCCACTCGGGATAGAAGCTGCGCAACCGGATCCGCTCGGTTTCGATCCCGTTGAAGACCAGCCGCGCCAGCCGGATGAGGTACCAGGCGATGGCGGCGATGACCACCACCAAGAGAAGATTCGGGATATAGCCAACGACCGCCCGGCCGGCATCCAGGAGCGCCGAAAGCAAAAGGCCCCACCCCGCGGCCGCCAACTCGCGCGTCCAGGAGAAGAAACTCAAGATCAGCTCGGCGGCGCCGACGACGATCGCCGCCAACACAATCACCCGCACCGCCCTGGCGATGATCGTCATCAACCCGACGATCTCGTCCGCCGAGAGAATCTCTTGTTCCTGGACCTGAAGTGACTTGATCCGAGTCCCCTGCCAGCTCTCGATCCGCGCCATCGAGCGCCGGGCGATGGCAGCCACGATCCGATACAGAATGAATGCAATCACGGCAGTGATCAGCGATGCAATGACGCCCACCAGAGGGTTGGCGAACTCGATGCTGGTCGCCAACTCTTTCATATTCTGGAAAATCTGACCCATCTTCTCCATCGTGCATTCATCCTTTCGCGAGCCGGTTCTTGTCGCGAGCCTATGCCGCCGCCCCGACCAACGTCAAGCGAAGCCATTCTGACAAACCACTTCGGCCAGGCCCCCCTGATACAATCCGCACAATCACGGTCAACGACCGATCGCGCTGCAACGACCCCTCAAAAGGTCGGCCACAGTTATAGGATCGGCTACAGACCCTGGAGGTCACATGACAACCGACGACCCTGGTCGGGGCGATCGGCGCAACGACAGCGTTGACAACACCGATGTCACCGAATTTCTCGACAGCCACGAACCCGCAGACCTCGACCCTGAATGGGTCGAGCCACAGCAACGAGTCGAGGATTCGCCGAGCGGTCACCGATATGTTCTCGGCGAAACCCTGGGCGAAGGCGGCATGGCAGTTGTGCATCAGGCAGCCGATGTCAATCTCAACCGGTCGGTGGCCGTGAAGTGTTTGCGCTCCGAGCTCACCCACAAGGACGAAATCCGTCAGCGCTTCTTCAACGAGGCCGAGATTCTGGCCTGCCTCGATCACCCGGGCACGACCCCGGTCTTCGAGGCCGGGGTGCTTCCGGAGGGCGAGAGCTTCTATGCGATGAAAAAGGTCAGCGGTCAGACCCTACGCGAACTGCTTGACGCCCGCGATCCGGCAGATATCAAAGATCGCTCGCACCGCGCCCACTTCATCGACATCTTCATCCGCGCCTGCCAGGCGGTCGCCGCGGCCCACAACCAGGGCGTGATCCATCGCGATCTCAAACCGGACAACATCATGGTCGATGGGCTCGGGGTGGTCTACGTCATGGACTGGGGGCTGGCAAAGATGCTGGTGGAGGACGACGATGTAAATCAGTCGGACTCCGGACGAACTCAAGTCGGCTCGGTCATGGGGACTCCCGCCTATATGGCGCCCGAACAGGCTTCCGGCCACTCCGCCACATCCGACCGGCAGGCGGATGTTTTCTCTCTCGGCATCATCCTGTACGAAATCCTCACCGGTGTGAACCCCTTTCGCGGTGAAACCGTCGTCGAGTCCATGAAGGGGGTCATGTACCACAACCCCGAGCCTCCCAAAAAGCTCAACCCCAGGGTCAACCGAATCGTCTCCGCCATCACCATGAAGGCCCTCGACAAGGACCCGTTCCGTCGCTATCGATCCGCCAATGAGTTGGCCGAGGATGTCCGCAAATACCGTGAGTTCCTGCCGGTCTCGGCGGCCCAACCAACCGCCGCCGAACAGCTCTGGAACTGGAGCCACCACAACCCGGGTTTGGCGGCAGCCATGACCACCCTGGCGGCGGTCGCACTGGCGCTGATGTTTGGCGCCGGTCTTCAGGCCTCGCTGGAGAACCAACGAGTCGCCGAAGGCTATAAATACATCGAGCAGGTTGAAGAGAGGGTTACGGGCATTCAGGACGACCTGGTTGAACTCATCGAGATTCGAGAAACGCTGCCCGAAGGGTCGGCCCGTCTGCGACTCGATAGTCGCATTGCCGGACTCGAAGCCCAACACGACATGGCCGAGGAGGAGCGGATGGCCCTGGCCCTCGCCATCACCGGTTTCACCCTCGACTCCTCCGACAACCGAGCACGCGCGATCGTCAGACGGTCGATTCAAGACAACATCCAGGATCACATGGAAATAAGGGACTACCCTCGGGCCAAGGCGGAAATCGAGTTCGCCATGCGATGGTTCGAAGGAGGCAACATATTTTCGTTTACCGAGGAGGATTACCGAGAGTTGGCCGAGCAGATGACACGGGTGGAGGCCATCATCGAGGCATCGGAAGATGATCGACCCATCGGAAATGGAGGCGGTAGAATAGTGGCCTCTCCGATGGCCACGAGACTCGTTCCGTTGCTACTGATCATCTTGGCGGTCTCGCTGCAAGGGCTGCGGCCCGGCCGCCAAGCGCGCCACCACGCCTTCCGAGACCCAGCACACCGCGAAGGATCCGGCCCTGCCGCCAACCAGGGCAGAGCTGGCCGAGACGAGCTTCTACGGAATTCTCGACCATCCTGTCGCGCTGAACGGTGGGCGGTGGGAAGGTGATCCCCATGTTGCAGGTGGCGCCTCGCGTCCATCCGTCGGACTGGTGGAGAATTTTTCGCTGACCGGCGATCTCGATGGAGATGGTTTGAAGGAAACGGCCGTCCTCCTCTGGGAAAGCTCAGGCGGATCCGGGACGCGGCTCTACTTGGCGGTGGCCCAGCGCGGGGAAGAAGGGGTCGTCAATACCGGAACCATGCTGATCGGAGACCGGGTCCAGGTCCGTTCGGGGGCCATCAGAGGACGGCCGTATCGTGATCGAGGTCGTGCGCCAGGAAGGCGATGACGCCGCGTGCTGTCCGACCCATCGGGCCTCGATGAGCTTCGTGATGAACAGCGGCGGCCTGCAGCAAAGCTCGGTGGAGGAGCTCGGGGTTCTTTCGCTCGCCGATCTCGAGGGCCCCGAGTGGATCCTGGTGGAGCTCGGGAGAGACCACGGGTTGGTTGGGGACACGAACATCACGCTGACGGTACTGGGCGACCGCGTGACAGGCACGGCTGGGTGCAACTCCTACTTCGGCGGGATCCAAGAAGCCGGGCCGAGCGGGATCAACATCAGTGACTTCGGCACCACCATGATGGCCTGCCCGGAAGAGCTCATGGAGACCGAGCAGAAATACCTCGCTGCGCTCAGCGGCGCCGTGGCCTATCGGTTCTTTCCCAATCGCCTGGCGATCACGTGCGAAACCGACGAGGGGCTCGTGACGCTCCTGTTCGAGGAACGCCCTTAAACATCATCTAACGCCTTGTTGTTGCAGAGGGGCAGAGGGAGAAAGGAAAACCATTCGGTACTGATTTCGCACGTCTGCGAATGTTGCCTCCCGATGTCATCCTGAGCGACAGTTCCGATCCCGTTCCCGAAAGGGAGAAAGGGTGAGAGGGAGAACCACCCGTCACCGACTTCTCCTGTATGGGAGTCTCGCCTCCCGATGTCATCCTGAGCGCAGCCCCACAGGGGCGTAGTCGAAGGATCTATGAGATGAACCGAAGCTCACCTGTCCGCAGATCCTTCGACTGCGCGCCGAAGGCGCTTCGCTCAGGATGACATCTTGAACGACAGTTCCGATTCCCGTTCCCGAAAGGGAGAAAGGGAGAAAGAGGGGAAAGGGAGAACCGTACCGGAAGCTCTGTACGTGATAAGGAGCAGGTCTCCTCTGCTCCTCTGCTCCTCTGCTCCTCTGCTCCTCTGCTCCTCTGCTCCTCTGCTCCTCTGCTCCTCTGCTCCTCTGCTCCTCTGCTCCTCTGCTCCTCTGCTCCCTTTCTCACTCGAACCAGCTACTCACCTCATCGAGCCCCTTCTTACGAATCGCCGGCACCTCGCAGTCGGCCGCGGGGTATCCCACCGGAAACAGAATGAAGGGTCTCTCAGCTGCCGGCCGCTCGAGGATCTTGGTCAGAAACCGCATTGGTTGCGGCGTATGAGTGAGCGTGGCGAGGCCCATCTCGTTGAGCGCCGTGATGAACATCCCGCAGGCGATCCCGACGCTCTCATTGACGTAGTAGTTGGTGTTCTTCGAGCCGTCCTCGCCCGGTTGGTATATCTGCTTGAAAACGGCAACCAACCACGGTGCGGTCTCGAGAAAAGGTTTGCGCCACTCGGTTCCGAGCGGTTGCAGTGCTTTGAGCCACTCGGCACCCGCCCGCCCCCCCTCGTAGAACTCCTTTTCTTCGGCCTCCGCAGCCCGACGGATCTCCGCCTTGACGAGCGGATCGGATACGGCTGCGAAATGCCACGGCTGCCGGTTGGCGCCTGACGGGGCGGTGTTGGCAGCTGAGACCGCGATCTCGATCAACTCGCGAGGCACAGGATCGGATGAAAATTGTCTGACCGATCGCCGCCCGGACAGACGATCGAGAAAGGACCTGCCGCGTTGGAGCATCTGGTCTTCCCCGAGGCGGTCAAAATCGAGCCGCACACCACGGTAGGATTCTTGCTTCATGATCGACAGCATACAGACCCGGGGCCTCACAAAGAGGCCATCCGCCCCGGCTCCCCAGTCATTCTCTTCATCCCTCCCGAGGAGCTTGAACCGTGTTGCACGAGGAAATCGTTTGTGACAGACTCCGGTCGCATCAAAGCATCGTGAAGGGTCGAGACGCACTGGTCGAAAATGAAAACCAAACAGGTACCGCAACCGAGGAGGAGTGATGAAGAGATTCGCCCTGAACACGCTCATGGTGGTCGTTGCTTTAACCTTCTCAACCGCCTGTGCCTCGTCGCGCGACACCTTGGTTTTCGAGCCTGGCTCAATTGATGCCGCCAAATATGTTCGAAAGGTCGATCAGTTCGTCGTGATCACCGACGGCTCGCTCTCGATGGCCGACCGAAGCCGTGGGCACCGAAAATTGAGCGTCGCAGAAGATGCCCTGATCAGCCTCAACCAGACGATTCCCGAGCTCGACTTTCAGGGGGCGTTGCGCACGTTCGGGCGCGGTCTGTGCGGGAGCACGGGCCGAACGGTGTCGATCATCGACCTCGGAGAACACATCGGTGCCACATTCGAAGACGGGATCGCACGTTTTCAGTGTGCCAACGGCAGCTCGCCGCTCAACCTTGCTCTCGACGCCTCCGCCGTCGATATGGCGGACCACCAGTCTCCGTCGGTCGTGATCGTCGTCAGTGACGGTCTCCACATGGGCAAAAAGGAAGTGGCCGCCGCCACAGCGTTGAAAAACACATTTGGCGAAGACTTCGACATCTATGCGATTCAAATCGGTGGTGACAAACGCGGTCGAGCCCTCCTCGAAGATTTGGTTGCTGCCGGCGGCGGCGGTTATGTCAGATCGGCAAATACTCTGACCACGGCTGAGGCCATGTCCGAACTCGTGATTGACGCCTTCCTGTGGCCCGACGACGACTCCGACGGCGTGGCCAACCACCTCGACAAGTGTCCCGACACGCCACTTGGCGTTGAAGTCGACGCCGTCGGTTGCCCGATCGATTCCGACAACGACGGGGTGCCCGATTACCTCGACAAGTGTCCGGACACCCCGAGCGGCGTGAGAGTCGATGCTTCAGGTTGCCCGATCGATTCCGATGGCGACGGCGTACCGGACCACCTCGACAAATGCCCTGAAACCCCAAGGGGAGTTGCAGTCGACGCTTCAGGCTGCCCGCTCGACTCCGATGGTGACGGTGTGCCGGATCACCTCGACAAGTGTCCGGGGACCCCGTCGGGTGTTCCGGTCACGAAGAACGGCTGTCCCGTCGCCGGCATCGTCGTGGCGGGTGACGAGTGGTCGGTCCAGGGCCGGGTCCTCTTCGAGACCAACCGCGCGACCATCAGACCCGAGGCCGCCGAGGTATTACTCAAGATCGCCAACTTCCTCGCCAAGAACCAACGGTTCACGGTCGAGATCCAGGGCAATACCGACAGCACCGGTTCGATGGCGTGGAATATGGACCTTTCGCAGAAGCGGGCCGATGCGGTCAAAAAATACCTGGTCACCAACGGCGTCGCGGCGAATCGGCTGACGACCAAGGGCTTTGGGCCGCACGAGCCCATCGCTCCGAATACCACCGCCGAAGGGCGGGCCAAGAACCGTCGCGTCGATTTCAAACCGAGCACCCGGTAGGAACCCGCCAGCCCGCGACCGTGGTCGACCCTGGGGAGGCGTAACGCCGCCGCTATATACTCCCCAGGTGGCCTCTTCTGCAAACGCTTCTCTGCTCCGCACCGCCATCATTTTCGCCGTAGTGATTTCGGCATGGAGCGGTCTCTGCGCCGCACAGAGTGGAGATTCATCATCGCCGCTCACGTTTCACCCATTGGCCTTCGGTCCCGGCAACGGGGGCATCAGTAACGCGAACGCCGATGTCAATGACGTGCGGATTCAGTTCTATGTCCCGATCCTCAAGTTGGACGACCGCTCCTGGGGGCTGCGGCTCAAGGTGACCCTCTACGCAGGCGTCTACGATCTCTTCGTCGATAACGACATCATCGTCGACCAGCTCAGGTTTGCTTCTTTTGGCGGAACCTTGGGTGGTGAATTCCTACTCCCGGTGGGCGACGAGTGGCTCCTCAAACCTTATGCCGAGGGCGGTTATATCCGGGATTTTGACGACCAACTCGGGTTCGGGCTCTGGGGTGTCGGCATCAGAACCCTGGCCGAATACCCGGTTCACAAATTCGATCTGAGTGTCGGCACCAGGCTCGGCTTCCTGTCGGTCATCAAATCAGACCTCGGTCTCGAGGATCGCTTTGGCGAGTTCGAAATTGGTGGTGACGCCAACCACCCCCTCGGGTTCACAATTGCCGGTAATGAGGCGAACCTCAGCCTTTACTACATCTACCGGTATTATTTTGACGCCCGCATCGACCGGCCCGATGCCGAACCGCTCACCCTCGAGGCGAATCACGAAATCGGTCTGACCTTTGGCACCGATCCGAAGATCAAACTGTGGGTTATGAAGCTACCGAGAATCGGCCTCGGTTATCGCTGGGGTAAAAACGTTCGCGGCGTTCGACTCAGCTTCGGATTTCCGTTCTAACCGCAACTCAAAAGGTATAGAGGGCGCGCAGATTCCAGCTTTCGTAGCTGAGGTCCCCACCGAGCCGGTTGAAGAGGAGTTCGAACTTGAGTTTCTGAAAGAGTTCGATCCCGCCTCCGACCGCCCAGCTGCCTCCGCCGCCAAAATCTCCTTCGAGGGCGCTGGACACCGAAATATCGTTATAACCAAAACGGGCGGCGATATAGACCGGACCGAAATAGAACCTGCCGATCGCGTAGAGCAGATAGTAGCTGGCTTTGAGGTCCACTTCGCTTGCTTCCCGCGAGAAACCGTACTCGAGGCCCGCACCCAGTTCGATGACCGGGATATCGACTGCTACCTCCAGACCGAGGGTGTAGCCGGTGTCGGAACCGAAACTGATATCGCCGAGATCGAAATCACCATTGAAATTGGCCCCGAGAGCCAGATTCAAATCGACGGAGGCAGCAGTTGATGCGGCCAGCAAGACAACAAGAATCATCACGAACGGGATGCGACGGGACATGACGGCCTCCTCGGACGCGAAGATAACACGATCATCATTTTGAGACCGAGGCGCAGAAGCCTCAGGGTAAGCTGACAACAATCCATGGGGCCGTGTGCGCTAGGTCACATAATCGCGGGATCCGGTATGAGAAAATCGCCTCCAAAGGCGGATCCCTAGTTGTGACCCAGCCAAAATCAATCAGTCATTCGACGCCGCACGCGACATGGCGGCGGAGTGTGATCGGATCATTTGGGGAGGTGAAATCGAGACAAGCACTTGACAATGGTGTCGATGGCCAATACGTTAACCCTAACTAACATGATGGAGGGCAAAGTCATGTCAAAAAGGAAAATTGGTGTCCTAGTACTTGCGGTGATGGTGTTCGGCGCTTTGTTGCCGGCCCTGATCGCTCCCAGTGTGGCCGAGGCGGAAGTCCATATGATCGGATGGATGGTCTACACGCCGAACCACCCCAACGGCTGCGCCCCGCTGCCGTACGACTGCTACGTCGTCTTCGTCTACCCAGACGGCCCCTGATCGCGGTCCGTCAGACCTGTTCTGACGGTCTCGCCAGGTTGGATCGATGAGACGCACTCATAGAGTGCTTGTGTACGTTGCTGGTGCTGTGTTGATCTGCGCCGGGGTGTTGGCGGCGCCCGCCGACAGCCCCATGAGCATCCTGTCTGCACAAGCTCTGAACCTCGAAAAACCCGCCATTATGATCGTCGACGCAGTGGTGCGCGGCGACACGCTCCTGCTGCCCGACTGGACCAGCGGTCTGCGTGAGGTGGATCTCCGGACCGGCAAAGATCGCCGTTCGATCCTGCCGATCGGAAATCAGCGTGGCGAGGTCACCGGTCCGCAGCATCTCGGTTGCGGATCGGAACGGTGTGTCGTCTTCGGCGATCGCTACTTCTGGGTCTTTTTCGACAGCAGCTGGCGCTTTCTCAACGAATACCCGGGCTTCACCAGTACGGCGAGCGGCCAGCCGCTGGTCTTCGATGACCGCATCGTGGTTTTCGGAGTCGCCCGGTCCGAGGCGTCATCGAGCGGGACCTCCTATCTCTACGTTCAATATGACGACGGATCGGTCGTACCGCTTCAGGAGTACCCCGGGAGCATGCCGATCCCGGAGGTCGTGAAACGTATCCAGTTTTCGGGCATCATCAGCGGCGGATTGGCCGCCCTCCCCGACGGTGGGTGGGTCTTTCGTCGATCCGCGCAGCTATTCAGTCTATGTTTTTGACAGTCGCGACCGCCTGACCAAGGCGTGGCGTGGCATCAATCCTCGCTTCCGCGCACCGAACTGGGCCGCAGCGCCCGAGGTGCACGATGCTTCCGGACGTGAAGGTTATTCACGGTGGCAGTTATCGCAACCGCTGGTCAAACGACCGGTTGTGCTTGGCGAGGACCTTCTGGCATTCGTCGTCGGGATACCCGACGGCACCCTGCAACAGCGCCATGAGCTCGACCTGTACCGGTTGAGCGGAGAACCGGTGGCGATCGGATTGCCGATTCCCGGGGTCCAGGCCGGCCGTCTGGTCGCCGCCGACGCCGACAACGGTCGTCTGGTTCTCATTGGCCAGGAAACCTGGGAACCATCGGCCAAGACGACCGTCTGGCAGGTGGAAGTGCCAAAGGTGGAGCAGATCGAGGAGTCGTCATGAGACGCATAACGCCTGTCATCTTCGCAGCACTCGCGATGGCTGTATCGATCGCAGCCGCGGCGCCGACTGTGACCGCGCCGGACGGATCGATTGTCGCCAACGCCGTCACTTCACGCGCCGACAATGGCACGCAGTGGGCACGGGTCGGAGCGGGAGCTCCGGTAACAGCACTGGCCTTTGATGGTGAAAGCCTCAGCTTGCCGCAACTCGAGCTCACCCAGCTTCTGGTGCTGGATTCGATTTCGGGCGAGGCGATCACCGCCGGTCGTCTGCGCTGGGCGGTTCCTGGCGCACCCGAAGAGTTGCTCGAAGAGGAATGGGTCTCGGCGAACGGACGTCTCGATCTCGCGTGCCTCGGTGGGGAAAGACTCATGGTCTTTGCACCCGGATATGCCAATGCCGATCTGCGGGTCGTGGCCGACGGCCGGCGCCATACGGTATTGCTCGATCCCCAGGGAACACTCACCGTCACCCTCGAACCCGCCGCCCCCGGAAGGGTCTGGCTCGCCCGTGAAGACCGGGTCAACGTGACGACCTTGTTCATGAACGTGGCCGAGAAGTATGAAATCGAAGATGACGGGGTGATCGCGGTCCACGATCTGGATCGTGAGGCCACCTATGTCGGTCTGATTGCTGCAGATGGAAAGGAGCCGATCGTCGGTACCTTCCAGGGTCTGCCGAAGGAACTGTCTCTCTCCTTGGCCGACGGACTCGCCGTTGCGGGCGTGGTCAAGGATGCCGATGGTCAAGCCCTGGCCGGAGCAAGGGTCGAGGCCCTTGGCAAGATCGTCGAACTCGACAGCTTTCGTTATACCCAGACCGACACCACCTCGGCGGAGGGCACTTTCAGTCTCAGCGGTCTGCTCCCGGGAGAGATTCGTGTCCGCGCCTGCGCCGATGGATTTGCGTGTTCCGAGTTCAAGGTCGATCTGCAACCGGAAGAGCCCGCACCGCCCATCGAGCTGAACCTGCCGCGCGGAAGAGACGTGATGATGATGGTTCAGAACGAAGTCGGCGAACGGATCCAGAAGGCCATCGTCATTTCCAACGACCGCATTTACGAGACCGACGCCCAGGGTCAACTCAAACTCGAGGGCCTGGTCAACCGCGAGAGCGTTGCGCTCCAGATCTTCGGCGGTGGCTTCGGGATGTGGGAGGGCAGCTTCACTGCCGACCGCAACGTGGTCGTTATCACCGTTCCCGGCGGCGCGGTGATCGAACAGCAGGTGCTGAGCGCGCGACGCTTTGGCTCCGACGAGGTCATGGTGCGTTGGCAGGCATATCACCCCAATGGTCGTGAAGGAAAATCGGGCAAGGGCGAATGGGATGCCGAGCGTGGCGTCGCCCGCGCCGGCGGCCTCGAATCCGGCACCTACGCATTGTCGGTGAGGCTTCCAGGGACCGCCACCATGACCAGCGAGCGGGTCGAGATTTCAACCGGCGAGGAGATCGTGCTGGCGCCGATCGTTCCGGACCGCGGGCTGGCTATTGCGGGTCGCGTGCTCGACGCCGAGACCCTGCAGCCGATCCCCGGAGCACAGGTCAGTTGTGAGCCCGGATCACCAACCGTTTTTCGCGCCCCGCACCTGGTGGAAAACGTACCCGATGTCCTGACCGACGCCGACGGGCTCTTCCTCCTCGAGGGGCTCGACAAAGGCTCCTGCCGGGCCATCGTTCGCGCCTCGAACTTCGCCACCTGGCGACTCGACGGTGTCGAGCCCGATGACATCGGCAAAGACATCGGCGATGTGGAGATGGACGCCGGGATGACCATCGTCGGTCAGGTCGTCGATCGCGGCGGTCGTGGGATCACCGGTGTCGCGGTGGAAATCACCGAAGACGCATCCTATGCCTATTTCGCCGAGACCACCGTTCGCACCAACAACGAGGGCTGGTTCCGTGCCGAACGTCTGCCGGTCGGTAAGTGGTCTCTGACGGCCACCCGAGGCAACGAGAAAGCACGCGAAAGAGTCGAGGGTCGCGAGAGAGAGACCGTCGACGTCGAGATGATGCTCGGCGGAATGCGCATCGAGGGCGAGGTCTGGCTCGGCGATTCGAGAGCGCCCGGCGGCTCCGTCATCCTGACGACCGAAAACTCACAGGCCCCGGGTGTGGTGGTCATGATGCAGCGGGTCACCGCCGATCGCCAGTTCTTCGGCATCGACCAGCAGCCGATGACCTTTGCAGTCAACTCGGACGGCCGCTTTGCGGGATCCGGGCTCACTCCCGGTCGATACTATGTGTCCTACACCCCAGCCGGCGGTGGTTCTGCACCGGTCACAAAGCCCCTCGATGTGCCTCATGTCGACACATTCCAGTGCACCATCCAATACGCCGATGCGGCGGTCTCAGGTGTTGTGGTTGACGACGACGGCCTCGCAGTGGCCGGAGCTTCGGTCGTCGCCCTTGCAGGCGATGGCATTCAGGAAGCCACGGCATTCACCGACGGCGAAGGACGGTTCACGGTTCGCGGTCTCGAACCGGGCAAGCTCGTTCTGACCGCTGACCACACCGAGTTCGCACCCTCGATTCCCTCGGAGTTCGATCTGCGCGATGGTAGCAACGAAGGTCCGATCGTGCTCGAGCTTCTGCCCCCTGACGGCGGCAACGTCATGTTGGCGGTTAACGCGATCGCCGGTTCGGCCGGCGGCGCGCCGGTCTACCTCGTGGGCCCGGAGACCTCCACCGGCTTCACCGACACCGGCGGGCATGCCACCTTCTCGGGCATCACTGCCGGGGCCTACCGGCCGTGCGGATTTGCCTACGGCGGCGCCACCGGGTGCGGCCCCGAACTTCTCGTCGACGACGGCGATCAACTCCAGGCGAGCCTCGACCTCGGCGTCGGCGGTTATATCGACGTGCTGTATGGAAACGCCAAAAGCATGCCGACGGTGCGCGTCATGACAACGGATGGGGTCGATCTCTCGAGCCTTCTCTTCATGGCCAGCCCGCCGCAGCCCACCGCGGGTGGTCTTCGGATCGGGCCCTTGCAGGCAGACTCGTATGTCATCTCGATCGGCACCGCCGCCGGTCCCCGCCAGGGAACGATCGAGGTCTACGAAGGCGCACCGGCCGAACTCGACCTCCGCTAGCCTACGTCTCAGTCCAGAATATCCAGGCGCGTCCTTCCGGGCGCGCCTTTTCATTCCAGGTTGGCAGCCCACCTCGTCGCAACCACGAAAGAACCAAATGGTGCCGGCGGTGTCGAGGGCTGCGCTCGTAGCGTGTGTTTCTCCTGCATTTTCCCGCAGATTACGCAGATTGACGCGGATATCCCTGCATCGTCCACTGAAGCACCGAGTGCTTCAGGAGTGTTCGATTTTCAGTTTGAAACAGAAACGCAAAGACGCAAAGGCGGAGTTTTCATCGGGTCACAAGAAAAGCGGGGCTGACCCCCGCTTTTGATCACGAAATCGAGAAACTATGCAGAAAAAGAGGCCACCGCCAGCTCTTCGTCATCAAACATCTCGAAGACCCCGACCAGCTGGGCCATGGTCAGAAGTTTACGGGCTTTGATGTTGACGTTGAGCAGTTTGACCTCCGCCTCGTGAGACTTCGAGGTCACCCTGCAGCGGATCAACTCACCAAGACCTGATGAGTCGATGGTGTTCACCGTATCGAGGTTGATCAGAATGGCCTTGCTGCCCCCCTCGAGTTCCGCTACCAGTGCATCGCGGAGGACCACGTCCCCCTTGCCGATGGTGAGCTTTCCGTTGAGATCCAAAATTGTGACGTCGCCTACAGTGCGCTTGGTGATTTCCATATCTCTATCTCTCCCCCCAGGCTCGTGCAGAATTTTGTCCCTGCCGAGCGTGGAAAAGTCGAGACATTATCGCACAATTACAGCCAAAAGCCAGCGCCCTGTGATTCCATGGCCCGGCGACACCCCGCCAGACCCGGCCGGAAGTTGCATTCGCGACACCAAATCAGCGAGAATTCGAATTGAACTGGCACAGGGAGGGACGCATCGATGAATCTGAAACGTCTGCCGATTCTGGCCGTGATTTTCGGGCTGGTGCTGGTCCCGGCAACCGCTGACGCCCAGTTCGACAAGAGCTGGCAACAATGGTTCGGCCACATCGCAGCAGGTTATTCGTCGCCCCAGGGCGACACCGGCAATATTCTCTCGGGCGGCTGGAACATCAGCGGCGGCGCGACCTACAAACCAAATGACTGGCCCCTCGGCATCGTCATGGAACTGGGATACAACGATTTCGGCATCACCCGGGACGCCCTCGACTTTTACGAGTCTTCGGGGGGCGATGCGTCGATCTGGTCGCTGACCGCGGGCGGAATCTGGGCACTCAAGACCGGTGGTCGTGTCGGCTTCAACGTCCAGGCAGGGTTCGGCGCCTACTACAGCCAGGGCCAGCTGACCGAGCCGGGTTATACCTGCGGACCGAATTACGACCCCCATTATCCCTGGTGGTGTTGGTGGGGGTGCACCCCTGGCGCCGTGGTCGACGATTCCGTGTCGTCGATCGACTTCGGCTACACCATCGGCGCGGCGATCACCTTCAGGCTCGAGAGCGACTCGGTGATCTACCTCGAGGCCAAGTACCACTGGGTGGGAACCGAGTCCACCTCGACATTCATGCCGATCAACGTAGGTTTCCGCTGGTAACAACCGATTCCAGTCACGGCATCACTCCTCTTCGCGCATTCATAGCCCGCGCAGCAATGTGCGGGCGCTTCGCTATCGGAATCGCTATCGCTATCGCTATCGGATCGAATGGCAGGGCGTTTGGTCAGTCCTTTGCGTCACCGTACCCGTCGATCTCTTCCCCAACCGAGTAACCTCTTCCGCCAAGCCTCGTCAACATCGCCGCGATACGATCAAGCGTCTCCTTGGCGACCTGATTTTCATTCGCACTCAGGATGCCCTGAACCTGCAACACATCCTGTATCGCAGCGCACTCGAGAGTTGAACCACGAGCAATCTCAAAAAATCTCCGTCGGTCGCCATCGGACGCCTTTCCATTGCCCTCCGCGATGTTGAGTGGAATCGACTGCGACGCACGCAGGAGTTGATCTCGCGCATGGCGTACCGACCCCTCGAGCCGATCAGAGAGCTCAAACACGAAACCCACGTACTCCAAGGCTAACCGGTACACATCCAGGCTTTCATGCGCGAATACCACGAGCTCCTCCTCGAGAACCAAACCGTGCTGACCTACTCTGCACCTGATTCAAGTACAAGTTCGATAGCGATAGCGATTCCGATAGCGATAGCGATTGAACCGGGTCGGTCATTTTGAGTCGGGAGCCTTCGGCAGAGATTTTGACAAAATCACGAATCCCAAGACCCCCGAAACGAGCGACGCCGCGATGATCCCGATCTTGGCGGTGGCGATGAGCGTTTCGTTGTCAAAAGCGAGGTCGGCTATGAAGAGCGACATGGTGAATCCGATGCCGGCAAGACAACCGGCACCTACGACCTGAAGCCAGGTCACCCCCTCCGGCAACGCGCCGCGACCGCTTTTCACCGCCAGCCAACTCAGCAGGCCGATACCGACCGGTTTGCCGACCACCAGACCGACGATGACGCCGAGAGCGAGCGGGTTCGACAGCACCGCCATCAGATCACCGCCGATGGCCACACCGGCGTTGGCGAGGGCAAAGAGCGGCAGAATCAGCCACACCTGAATCGGATGCAGGTAGTGCTCCAGGACCAGACCGGTAGGCAATGTGTCTTCGGCTCGTCTGTGGATGCCCTCGACGATTTCCAATTGTTCGTAATCGCTGATCAGGCTTTCTCGCGAGAGTTCCTTCTGTTTGAAGCGATCCAACCGCGCTTCGGTCGAGTCGATAAAGCTGTGCGGGTCGATCCGCGGTCGGACCGGGATGATCATCGCCATCAGGATTCCAGCAACCGTGGCGTGAATCCCAGAGGCAAAGACCGCGAGCCACACGCCGATCATCAACAGATAGATGAATCCCCTGCGACGAATGTTGAGTTGGACTGCAGCAAAGAGCAGTACCAGCAGAACGAACCCGACGCCGAGGGCGGCGATGTTGATCTTTTCGGTATAGAAAATCGCGATCACCGCCACCGCACCGAGATCATCGGCGATGGCGAGGGCGGTAAGAAAAACCTTGAGCCCGAGCGGTGCCCTGGAGCCGAAAATGGCCAGCACGCCGAGCGCAAACGCGATGTCGGTGGCCATCGGGATGCCCCAACCCCGTGCACCCTCGCTCCCGGCGTTGATGAAGAAGAACAGTGCCGCCGGCACCACCATGCCGCCGATGGCCGCCGCCACAGGCAGGCTCGCCTTTTCGATCGACGACAGTTCGCCGACCACCAACTCGCGCTTGATCTCGAGACCGACGACAAAGAAGAAGATGACCATCAGGCCGTCGTTGATCCAGTGGTGGAGCGACAACTTGAAGACCGCATCGCCCCATGAAACGCCGACATATGTGTGGAGGAGGTCGAAGTAGGTGTCGGCCCAGGGCGAGTTGGCCCATACGAGGGCCACCACAGTGCACGCCAGCAGCAGCACACTGCCCGTGACCTCGGAGCGGACGAACCACTCGAAATAACCTTGAAATCCGCCCGCCCGATTCTTTGACATCATCAACTTCCTCCTGCCTGGGTCCGAGAATCTTAACCCAAGAAAAAGGTGGTGCGACTGCACCACCTCAATTCAGCTTTTCAGCGATTCGTTTGAAGCGCTTGGCTTCGAGGAAACTGTTAGGGAAGTTGGATCAGCCAACCGCCGTCATCGAACCACTTCTCCTCGAGCAGCTCGAGCAGACCGAGGCCTTCGAGGGCGCCGAGGTAGTTGGTGACCATGTTGACGTAGAGCGAGTCGCCGGGGGCGAGAGCAATACCGATCGGCTCGATGGTCATCGGCTCGGACAGCGTCGCGAGGCCGGCATCGGGGAAGCGCATCAAGGACAATGCACAGATCGGGTAATCAGCCACCAGGGCGTCCGCCTTGCCGTCGAGCACCATCTGGACACCGGCATCATAGTCATCGACGCCGATAAAGGTCGTCTTTTCGAGCACCGTCTTGACGAACTTCTCGCTGGTGGAGCCCTTGAGGGCGGTGATCTTGATCGTCGAACGATCGATCTCCTCGGCATCCTGGAGGGCGGCCAGGGCGCTCGAAGTGGTCAGAATCGACTTACCGGAAACGATATAGGGACCGACGAAGGCCGCGCGAAGGTTGCGCCGGGGGGTCATGGTCATACCCGACATGATGGCGTCGATCTTGCCGGCCTCGAGTGCGTCGAGCAGATCGCCGAAGGGCATCTGGACAAACTCGGCCTTGACGCCCATGGCATCGGCGAGCACATTGGCGAGATCAACTTCGTAGCCGATCAGATTGCCCGCTTTGGACATCACCGTGAATGGCGGCTGGGTCCCGGACATACCGACGCGGAAGGTCCCGCTTTCGACGATCCGGCTCAAAATCGGCGCATTGTCTGCGGCCTGAACGTCGCTCGGGGCGCTGACCAGCGCGAGCAAAGCAATAGCGAAAATGACAAACGTACGTTTCATGAATCTCCTCCTTGGTGTGGGTCGGGCCGGCATTTTCCGAGGCCCCTTTATTGAACATCTGTGGTGAATCGGGGATTCCCCCCGCACAAGCGGCCTGTAGAATAGCGCAACAAGGGAGATTCGTATATGCGGCGATTGCTCATTCTGCTCTTTGTGATGTCGGTTGCCTCGGTTTCTGCGCCTTCCGAAAACCTCACGGGCACACGACCGGGCGAGGAGGGCACGCCGCTCCGGGTCGATACCACATTGGTACTTCTGGATGTCTCGAAGATCGACGGCGCCGACCAGAGCTTTACCGCTGATGTCTTCATGATGTTGCGGTGGAAGGACGATCGCCTGGCCGCCGACATCAAAGGGGTCCGCAGACAAGCACTCGACAGCATCTGGAACCCGCGGGTCCAGATCATCAACCAACGCCGCTTGTGGAAGACCTTTGACGAAAAGGTCGACATCGCTCCGGACGGCACGGTCATCTATCGCCAGCGCTTTTACGGACAGTTCGCCTCGCCCCTCAATCTGCGAGATTTCCCCCTCGACCGGCACCGATTCGCGCTCCAGGTGGTGATTCCAGGCTATCTTCCGGCCGAGATCGAAATGGCTCCGTCCACCGTGGGCTTCAAGGACATTCAATCACCCACCATGACGGTGCCCGACTGGTCGATCGGTTCATTCTTGATGCGGCAGAATCCGTACTCAATCGTTCCCGGAGGACGGGAAATCCCCGGTGTGGAGGGTTTCTTCGAGGCTCGCCGGCATCTCGGCTTTTATGTCGGCAAGGCTTTTATCTCGGTCGCCATCATCGTTTTCATGTCCTGGGTGGTCTTCTGGCTCAGCGCCGAAAACATCGGTCCCCGCTTGAGTGTCGCGGTGACCTCGATGCTGACTCTCATCGCCTACCGCTTCCTCCTCGGACAATCGTTGCCACCGGTCTCTTACCTCACCCGCCTCGACTACTTTCTCCTCGGTGCAACCATCATGGTCTTTGTCGCTCTGATCCAGGTGGCGTTGACGAGCTCCATGACCGAGGAGCGCGCGGCCGGGTTCAACCGATTCTCGCGGTGGGCTTTTCCCCTCGCATTCGTGCTCCTTAGTCGGAGTCTCGTTCGGAATGGGTTGATCACCTCAACGCAAACTCGACTTTTTCCCTCATTCCCCATGTTCGCGGCTCAACAAAAATAAAGAAACCGGGGTCCCTTTCCTCTCCACAGAACGCCCGTCCTTGTTAAAGTTGCAGCTGTCGTGGAAGTCTTTGAGGACGGGGGGAACATGAGAAAAGCATTGCTCGCGTTGGTGATCATCGCCCTGGCGCTGCCGCTCGGGGCCGCCGAAGAAGATACGGAAGAAAAGGGCCTCTCGGCCAAGGCATTTTCGGGCCTCGAATTCCGCGCCATCGGGCCGGCGTTGATGTCCGGGCGGATCGCGGACATCGCGATCCACCCGACCGATTACAGCACCTGGTACGTGGCTGTGGGTTCGGGCGGCGTTTGGAAGACCAGCAACTCGGGCACGACCTGGAACCCGATCTTCGACGGCGAGGATTCCTACTCCATCGGGTGCGTCGTTCTCGACCCCTCCAACCCCGAGATCGTGTGGGTCGGCACCGGCGAAAACGTCGGCGGGCGCCACGTGGGCTTCGGAGACGGCGTCTACCGCAGCAACGACGGCGGCAAGACCTGGAAGAACATGGGTCTGAAAGAATCCGAACACATCTCGGAGATCATTGTTCACCCCGGAGACTCCGACACGGTCTGGGTGGCGTCCCAGGGGCCCTTGTGGGCACCGGGCGGCGAACGTGGTCTTTTCAAGACCACCGACGGCGGCGAGACCTGGGCCAACGTTCTCTCCGACGGCGAGTGGACCGGCGTCACCGATATGGTCATCGACCCACGCGACCCCGATGTGCTCTACGCCGCCACCTGGCAGCACCACCGCACAGTGGCCGCTGTAATCGACGGCGGTCCGGAGAGCGGGCTTTATAAGACCACCGACGGCGGCGACAATTGGACCCGCCTCAAGACCGGCCTCCCCAAGGGCAACCTGGGTAAAATCGGGATGACGATTTCACCCCAGAACCCCGATGTGGTCTATGCAGTAATCGAGCTCGACAACCGCGAAGGCGGCACCTGGCGCTCCGCCAACCGCGGCGCCAGCTGGAAGAAGATGTCCGACGCGGTGTCCGGCGGCACGGGTCCCCACTATTACCAGGAACTCGAAGCCAGCCCGCACGCATTCGACCGCATCTACATCATCGATGTGCGCATGCAGATTTCCGACGACGGCGGCAAGACCTTCCGGATCATGAACGAGAGGACCAAGCACTCGGACAACCATGCGCTGGCCTTCCGTCCGGACGACCCCGACTATCTGCTGGTGGGCACCGACGGTGGGCTCTACGAGAGCTTCGATCTGGCCGAGACCTGGCGCTTCGTGGCCAACCTCCCGGTGACCCAGTTCTACAAGCTGGCGTTGGATGACTCCGAGCCGTTTTACAACGTGTACGGCGGCACCCAGGACAACAGCACCCAGGGTGGGCCCGCGCGCACCACCAACGTCAACGGCATCATGAACCGCGACTGGTTCATCAACCTCGGCGGCGACGGCCACCAGCCGGCCACCGAGCCCGGGAACCCCGACATCGTCTATTCGGAGTCGCAGAACGGGGTCTTGCACCGAGTCGATCGAAGCAACGGCACCGTGGTCTACATTCAGCCCCAGCCCGAGCCCGGCGACCCGCCGGAGCGCTTCAACTGGGACTCGCCCATCCTCGTCAGCCCGCACGCACCGACCCGGGTCTACTTCGCATCGCAGCGGGTGTGGCGGTCGGACAACCGGGGCGACAGCTGGACTCCGGTTTCGGACGATCTGACCAAGAACGAGAATCGGCTGTTGATACCGGTGATGGGTCGACAGTGGAGTGCCACCGCCCCCTGGGACCTCTACGCCATGTCCAACTACAACACCATCACCTCACTCGCCGAGTCGCCCAAGCAGGAGGGCCTCCTGTGGGCCGGCACCGACGACGGCCTGCTTCAGGTGAGCTCCAACGGCGGTGAGAGTTGGCAGGCGATTCCGGTGGGTGATCTGCCGGGAGTCCCGGACACCGCCTTCGTCAACGACATCAAGGCCGATCTTTTTGACGCCGACACTGCCTATGTGTGTCTCGACAACCACAAGTACGGCGACTTCAAACCCTATGTGCTGAAGACCACCGACCGCGGCGTCACCTGGACATCCATCGCCGGCAGTCTCCCCGACCGCCATCTGGTCTGGCGCCTGGTCCAGGACCACGTGAAGAAGGAACTGCTCTTCCTCGCCACCGAGTTCGGCATCTTCTTCTCCGTCGATGGGGGCGATGCCTGGACCAAGCTCTCCGGCGGCGTGCCCACGATCTCTTTCCGCGACCTTGCCATTCAGCGCCGCGACAACGATCTGGTGGGAGCCTCCTTCGGCCGCGGTTTCTACGTCTTTGACGACTACAGCCCGCTGCGCGAGGTCTCCGAGGCAGCGCTCGAGAAGGAGGCCACTCTCTTCCCGGTCCGCGAGACCCCGTGGTATATGGAGCAGCGGCCTCTCGGTGGTTCGGGTCAGGCCTCGCAGGGTACGTCCTTCTACATCGCCGACAATCCACCCTTCGGCGCCGTCTTCACCTATCACCTCGGCGACGGCATCTCGTCCCTCGAGGACAGCCGCCGCAAGGCCGAGAAGAAACTCGAGAAGGAGTGGCAGGACACGCCATTCGTGAGCTTTGATGAGCTCGAGAAGGAACGGCGTCAACCGGATGCCGCCATCCTGCTCACCATCAAGGACGCCGGGGGTGACATCGTTCGGACCATCACCGGCCCCACCAAGAAGGGCTTTCACCGGGTGGCCTGGAATCTCACCTCACCCACCACCTCGGCCATCCGCACCTCCTCCGGGGGCGGCCGACGCGGGGCGCCGAGTGGTGATGCCGATGCCGGTTTCCTGGTGCCTCCGGGCTCCTACTCGGTCACCCTTTCCAAGCGGGTGGACGGTGTGGTCACCGAGCTCGGCGGCCCGGTGGACTTCGAGGTGGTGCGCACCTTCGAGGGTTCCCTCGAGGGCATGGCGCCCGAAGACACAGCCGCCTTCATGCAGCAGGTGGCCGACCTCCAACGCGGCGTCAGTGCCGCATCGCAGGCGATGGCCCTGGCCTTCTCCAGGATCGAGCACCTCGAAAAGGCGCTCAAACGATCCACTGCGGCCCCGGGCACGCTCGATGAGGAGCTCGAGGCGCTCAAACAGGAACTCTTTGACATCGACATGGCACTCAACGGCAATCGCTCCATCAGCGGAATCGGCGAGCCCACCACCCCGAGCATCTCGAGAAGGCTGCGGGTGGCCGGCGGAACCGACGGCCGTTCGGACTACGGCCCCACAGCCATGCACCAGCGGGCCTTCGAGATCGCCGAAGAGCAGTTTGCGGCCATCGAGCCCAAACTGCGCCAAATCCTCGAAACCGCGCTCCCGGGCCTCGAAGGCAAGTTCGACGACGCCGGTGTTCCGTGGACGCCGGGCAGGCCGCTGCCGAGCGTGAATTAGAAAGCGTCGACCTGAATGTTCTAGGGGCGGGGTTCATCCCCGCCCCGTTTTTTCGGCGTTTTCGACTCACCACCAAGACGCCAAGAACACCAAGATTCTCCCACGTCATCACACAGGTGATGCCATACAGATCTCGTACGTCGCACCGTGAAGGGGGTCGGCCTCAAACGAGACAGAGAAACTCAGCTGGCTCCCCTTGGTGAACTTGGTGTCTTGGTGGTTTGTCCCGTGTTCGATGGTTCAGGCCAGACTCTCCACCCGCGCCGTCATCTCGCCGACGCGTTCGGAGAGCCCCTTCAACCCATCGCGTTCGCCGGCGAGACGTTCGGACTCCGAGCGTACGAAGCGGGTGTAGGGCGCGATGGTTTCAACGAGCCGGTGACGGCCGCGCACGGCTTCGGTGTCGAAGTGGGTGGTAAGAGCAGTCATGAGTTCCGAGCGCAGCGCCGCGATCTTCTCTTTGAGCTCCGCTTTGGCCTTGCGCCGACGGTGGGGCAGGACAAAGAGCCCGAGAGCGGCCATCAACCCGGCCGCGGTCAGACCGGTGATATCGGCGGCCGTCGAGCTTGCCGCCAGCGCCACCGCGGCGCCGAGACCCACCGCGCCGACTTCGAGGACCGCCGTCGAGGTGACCGCCCGCTGCAGATCCTCCGCCATCCTTCGTGCCTCGGCGACCCGGTCGTAGGAGGCCAGGCCTTCGCGTGCGGCACGGCCGACGGTCTCGAGCAATCGAGAGCGGTCGGTCTCGAATCGCCCACCCACCTCACCCACCATGCGGTCGGAGTGGGCCGAGGCGCGGCGATTGACATGATTGACCACGTTCTGCCAGTGACCGAGTTCCGAATCCACCAGCCAGTCGATCAGCGAATCGACCTTTGTCTCGACATCGTCGGGGGCCTTGGCGACCACCTCCGATTCGAAGCGCTGTTTGAGCTCCGATTTGTCGAAGAGCTTTGGCAGGCGATTGATCCGCACCGTGTCATCGAAGAACTGGGTGCCCCGCTGCTCTATACCGTGCAGCACATTGTCGATATCCGACAGCCGCAATTCGAACTCGCGGCGGACATCCGATGCCCAGGTGTCGGTCTGGGCCTCGATGTCGTCGAGGGTCTTCAGGTCATCATCCAGCAGGGCGAGGCGTGCATCGAGAGTCTCGAGTGAAGTACCGAGCAGGTGGGAGGCGACCCCAAGGGGGTTCGAGAGCTTGAGCCGCAACAACTCCCCGCTCTCGAGGGTTTGATGGAGGTAACTCTCCACCGCCGGCAGACCGCTCGCCTCACGGGCCTCCACACTCTTCGCCTCGGCCGCGAGCAGAGCCGAGACTGGAAAGACCGCTGGTTCGACTCCGAGCAGACGCGTCGCGTTGGAGGTGACATAGCTCTGAACCTCTTCGCGCTCATCCTCGGTGCGGATGATATCCACCTTGTTGATCACCATGGCGACCTTCTTGCCCCAGCGGCGGATGGTCTCGAGAAAGACCCGCTCGCTCTCGGACAACGGGCGATCGGCGGAGGTCACAAAGAGCACCAGATCGGCACGCGGTACATAGTCGGTGGTCAGCGCCTCGTGGGCGCGGTCGAGGGCGTTGGTGCCCGGAGTGTCCACGATCGTCAACTGGCGCAGCGTCTCGACCGGCGCGGTGACCCGTTCACCCACCGCACCCATCGGCTCCCGCTCCACAGCCTCGCCAAAGGTGATGTGGTGGATCTTGGCGGTCGTCGGCGTCACGCCTTCGGCCAGAACTTTTTCGCCGAGCAGCGCATTGATGAGCGCGCTCTTGCCGGCGTTGAATTCACCCACCACCACGAGCAGGAAGAGCTCGTCGAGCTGGCGCACCGAATCGGCCAGCGCCCGGAGATCGTCGGCAGAAACCTCACCGCGTTCGAGCCCCGCCGTCACCTCGGCCAGGAGCGCGCGCTCGGAGTCGAGAAGATCCTTTTGTTCAGCAGTGAGAATTGGGTCCAGCATTGTGCCGCTATATTAGCGCGAACAGAAGGGCTTGGGACCTGGGACCTGGGGCTTGCGCGCCCACCCACCCACTTGGTGTCAATATTTCAAGCCGGCACGACCTCAAGTCTCATGCCCCAAGCCTCGAGCCTAATACCCTGCCGCCATCCCATCCTTGCGCGACTCGGTGGCCCCCGCGAGCACACCCGTTTTCGGATCGCGATGGATCGCCTGGTAACCACCAAAGACCACCGGGTTGGTTTCCTGGATCCGGTGGCCCCGTTTGTTGAGGTCGCGATAGACCTCCTGCGGCAGCCCCGACTCGAGGTGGAGCACGCCACCGGATTTCATCACCGTCCCGGTCGGTTGCGACGAACCGGTGTGGTAGAAACGCGGCGCGTCCCCCGCCTCCTGCAGGTTCATCCCGAAGTCCACCAGGTTGACCACGATCTGGACGTGGCCCTGGGGCTGCATGCCACCGCCCATCAGACCAAAGGCTGTGTCGGGTTTGCCATCCCACCCCATGAAGGCCGGAATGATGGTGTGAAAAGGCCGCTTGCCGGGCTCGAGCGCATTGGCGTGGTCGGGGTCGAGGCTGAAGAGCGCGCCACGATCCTGGATGCCGATTCCGAGCGACGGCACCACATAGCCCGACCCAAAACCGGTGTAGTTCGATTGGATCAGCGAAACCAGCATCCCATTGGAGTCGGCGGTCACGAGAAAGGTCGTGTCGCCGTGGTCGAGGGCCGGGTTGCCGGGGACGATGCTGCGGGCCGCTTTCTTCATATCGATCAGCCGGGCCCGTTTAGCGGCATAACCCTTGTCGAGCAGCGCCTCCACCGGGACCTCGGCAAAAGACATGTCCGCGTAGTACTTCGCCCGATCCTCATAGGCCAGCTTTTTGGCCTCCACCATGAGGTGCCAGAAATCGGTGCTGTCGCGACCGAGTGTCGCCACGTCGAAGCCCTCGAGAATATTGAGCATCTGCAGCGCCGCGAGCCCCTGCGGATTGGGCGGCAGTTCCCACACCGTCAATCCGCGATAGGTGGTGGAGATGGGCTCCACCCACTCTGAGGTGTGGTTGGCAAAGTCCTCCAGCGAGAAGAACCCGCCCACTTTGTCCGAGAAAGCCACGATCTCCTTGGCGATCTCACCCTCATAAAAAGCCTTGCGCCCGCCCGCGGCCACCAACTCCAGGGTGTCGGCCAGCGCCGGGTTGGCAAAGACCTCCCCTTCCATCGGGGCGCGCCCGTTCGGCATGAAAACCTCGGCAAAACCGGGTTTGTCCTTGAAACGCGAAATGCTCCGCGCCCAACCGCCGGCAATCACCTGCGGCACCGGCGCACCCTCGCGCGCGATCCTGGCCGCCGGCGCGAGAACGTCTTGCAACGGCAACGTGCCGAACTTCCCGTGCAGCTCGAACCAGCCATCGGCGCAGCCCGGTACCGTCCACGAATACGGCGAATAGACCGGGATGGTGCCGTTCTCCTCGGCGGGCACCTTGTCGATGGTCAGCGCCGCCGGGGCGCGGCCGGAGGCATTGAGGCCATAAAGCTTCTGCGTCTTCGGGTCCCAAACCATGGCAAAGAGATCGCCACCCATGCCATTGGCCGTGGGTTCCAGAAACCCCAGCGCCGCGTTGACCGCAATTGCGGCGTCAACCGCCGAACCGCCCGCCTTCAAGACATCGAGTCCGATCTGAACTGCCAGCGGGTGGGCGGCGGCCACCATGCCGTTTTCGGCATAGGTCACCGAACGGGTTGCGAAAGTCTGACCCTCCGGCCGGTCCGCAGCCATACCCAGAGATGTTGAGACAAGGACGAGAACAACGACAAGAATTCGGCGCATGGCGACCTCCGCTTGTCATATTAACCTGCCGCCTCCCTTCCCGTGGAGTGTTGAGCAAACTGATACCATTCCCGGCAGAGGAAATCGCTTTGAGCCTCGTTGAGATTGCCAGAAACTTAACTATCGAGGTCGAGGGACTCGCCTTCAAACCACCGGTAACCCACGTCTACAACCCGCTCGACTACGCCTGGGAGGCGCACGCGCAATACCTGGAGCGCTTCGGTTCTGCGCCCAAGGAGGCGCTCTTCCTCGGCATGAATCCCGGACCGTGGGGGATGGCGCAGACTGGAGTGCCTTTTGGCGAGGTGGCCGCGGTGCGCGACTGGCTCGAGATAGACGCCGCCATCGGCAAACCGGCCAACGAACACCCCAAACGCCTGATCGATGGGCTCGCCTGTGGTCGCTCGGAGGTTTCCGGCGCGAGAATATGGGGATGGGCGAAGGATATCTTCGCCACCCCAGATCGGTTCTTCGAGCGCTTTTTTGTCGGTAACTACTGTCCGCTCTCATTCATGGAGGCATCGAGCCGCAACCGGACCCCGGACAAGCTGCCTGCGGCGGAGCGGGAACCGTTGTTTGCTGCCTGCGACCGCGCGCTGCGACAGACTGTCGATTGTCTCCGGCCCGCTCTTGTAGTTGGAGTCGGCGTCTTCGCCGAGCAACGAGCACAGCACGCACTCGATGGGACCGGGGTCCGCATCGGCCGGATACTCCACCCCAGCCCGGCCAGCCCGGCCGCCAACAGGGGATGGGCCGAGCAAGCTACCGCCCAATTGCGAGAGTTGGGTGTGGCCCTGCCCTGAGATCGAGACGTCGATTCCCCAGACAAAGAGATTCTGAGATATTCTTCCACCAGGAGAAGTCATGCACTGGACCTACTCGTGCCCCCACTGCCAATCGATGCTCAACCCGGAAGACCGGGTGGTGCTTCGCGCCGAACGCGGCGACCATCGATTTCTGGCCGGTTTTCACCCACAGCCCGGCAACTACGAGGTGGAGCTGCCGCCGGGTGAGGAGATGCCACCTGGCACCCTTTGGGAGCTTTTTTGTCCGGTCTGCGAACACAGCCTGACTTCGGATCTCTCCGAGGACCTCAATGCGCTCGATGTCCATCGGGGCAGCGAGACGTACCGCGTGTACTTTTCCCGGGTCGCCGGCGAGGAGGCGACCTTTCACGTCTCGGCCGAAGGCCTGCTCAAGGACTACGGGATCCACACTGACCGCTATCTCGAGCACATGGTGCACAACAAGTACATGCGCTGAACTCAGCCATTCTCCAACGCCTGAGAATATTTGGGATTGCGGATTTTGGATTTCGAATTTCCGCCCACCCTCTCTGGGAAACGGGGGCGGAGGACGGTCAATCCGAATTCCGAAATTCCAAATCTGAAATTGAGTATCCTGTACCGGTGAAGATCGCGGTTCTCGCCTCGGGTGGTGTGGACTCCTCTGTTGCTCTCATGCGACTGGCCGAGGAGGGTGTGCACGAGCTGACGGCCTTTTACCTGAAGATCTGGCTCGAGGACGAGATGGCCTTTCTCGGCTCTTGTCCCTGGGAGGAGGATCTCGAGAACGCGAATTCCGTCTGCGAAAGGGCCGGGGTGCCACTCGAAATCATCCCGCTGCAGCGTGAATACCTCGACACCGTCGTGGCCTATGCGCTGGCCGATCTTGAAGCAGGCCATACCCCGAGTCCGGACGTCATGTGCAACCGGATGATCAAGTTCGGAGCATTCGTGGATCGAATCGACGACGGATTCGACGCGGTCGCCTCGGGCCACTACGCCCGCACCAAAAAGCGCGATGGCCTGACGCGACTTCTTCGGGCGGCCGACCCGCGCAAGGACCAGACCTATTTTCTTTCCCAGATGACCCAGGATCAGATCGCTCGCGCCGTTTTTCCGATCGGCCATCTGATGAAGGCCGAAGTCCGCGAAGAGGCCAGCAGGCTCGAATTGCCCAACGCCGCCCGTCCCGACAGTCAGGGCATATGTTTTCTCGGCCGCGTCCCTTTCAACGATTTTGTCGGCCACCACCTCGGCGAACGACCCGGAGAAATCCGTGAGACCGAAAGCAGCCGGGTGTTGGGTGAACACCACGGCACCTGGTTCCACACCATCGGTCAGCGCCGCGGTCTCGGGCTTTCAGGCGGCCCGTGGTACGTGGTCGCCAAGGATCCCGAGGCCAACGTCATCGAGGTGATTCACGGCGACAAGCTCGAGAATCGTGCCCGGACGAGTTTTCAGATCAAGAAGCCCCACTGGATCGCCGAGTCGCCCCAACAGACCGGCCTCCTGGTCCGACTCCGACACGGTGAGAGGATCGACCGCTGCACGGTCAGCGAATGCGCCTATGGCGGGCTGGTGGTGGATCTCTTGGATGCTTCCGACCCGGGAATCGCACCCGGACAATTCGCGGTGCTCTACGACGGCGAGGAGTGTCTGGGGGGTGGGGTCATGGAGTGATGAATTAGGAATTTCGGATTTCGGATTTCGGATTTCGGATTTCGGATTTCGGATTTCACCAAGTCTGCATCTCAGGCGTCTGCCTGGATCATCAGGCAAACTTTGGGCCCGTTATCTGCGCTCATCTGCGTGATCTGTGGTTCCTCCGAGCGGACCAGTTTCAATCATTGAAACCTTTTTGTGAATGATTCGTAATTTCAATTGCATCACAACCTCCTTTCTGCCGGCGGCCCCGTATCCCCCAAACACACGGGGCCGTCGGCGTGTGTGCCACCCAACCACCTGGATGCTGGACGCTGGATGTCGCAAAAGCTTCCAGGCGCCCTTCTCTGTTTCCGTCTCTGTGCAGGAATTGCAGCGGCAGGGACATTGTCCAGCGTCAGCGACAGGGATCAGTGTTCAGAGGCAGAGATCAGGGGCAGCGATCAGGTCCGTGCGATGACCTGCCGTTTGCTCGACCAAAGTCTTGATTTCAGCTCTCCATACCGGTCGACTGGACGCTGTCGCTGAAGACAGCCGCTGATGACTGAATGCTGCCGCTGACTCCTGTTCGTTGTCGCTGTCAGCCGTTCCCTGTCCCTGTACGCTGTCCGAGGCTCTCTCTTGGAAAAGAGTGATCCAGCATCGAGTACCGAGCATCGTGTTGCGGGCGTTCTCCCTTTCCCCCTTTCTCCCATGCACCCTTTCGGGAGCGGGATCGGAGAGGGAGGACGGTGTGCGATGAATCCTGTGACCTGGATCCCGTATCCAGGTGGGCGGTTCAGTCCTCGTCGAGATCGATCCCGAGCCGGTGGATCATCTCGTTCAATGTGGTCGGACTGAGCTTGAGCAGCCCCGCAGCGCGCCGTTGCACCCGGTCACCACGGTTAAGGGCTTCGCGTATGAGCGTTTCCTGATAATTGGCAACCGCCTTGCGGAAATCGAGCCCTTCCGGTGGAAAGGCCGATGCCAACACGGGCGTCGGAGCATCTCCCCGCAGCGACTGCGGGAGCTCGTCGACCTCGATCGTCTCGGCCCGGCACAGAACCACCGCGCGCTCGACCGCATTTTCGAGCTCGCGCACATTGCCGGGCCAGTGATAGCTCGTCATTGCATCCATCGCATCGGATGAGAAGCCCTCGATCTCGCGCTTGTTCTCCTCGGCGAAGGCGCTCAGAAAATGAGTCGCCAACAAGGGGATATCATCCTGACGGTCGCGCAGGGGCGGCAGCTCGAGGGTGATGACGTTGAGTCGATAGTAGAGATCTTCGCGGAAGTTGCCATCCTGGACCTCTTGCCAGAGATTCGTGTTGGTGGCGGCAACCAGGCGGGTGTCAACGGCCGTCGACTCGACACTGCCGACGCGGCGGATCTCGCGCTCCTGAATCACCCGCAACAGCTTCGTCTGCGTCTCACCCGTAATGGTACCGACTTCGTCCAAAAAGAGCGTGCCATGGTGGGCGGCCTCAAAGAGTCCCTTCCGGTTGTTGATGGCGCCGGTGAACGCACCCTTGACGTGACCGAAGAGGGTCGACTCGAGAAGGTCGGCCGGGATGGCGGTTGTATGAACGGGAACAAAGGGCCGGTCGCCGCGTGGACTGAGGCGATGGATGGCCCGCGCCACCAGTTCTTTGCCGGTGCCCGACTCGCCGTTGATGAGGATGGTCGAACGGGCGGGCGCAGCCCGCCGCATGAGTTCGAAGATCTCTTCCATGCGGCGGCTAGTGCCGACGATCTCTCCCATGCCATCGAGCCGGCTTCGGAGCTGGACGTTTTCCACCATGAGCGATCGGCGCTCGGCAGCCCGCCGCACCAGCGATAGAACCTCTTCATTTTTGAAGGGTTTGGGAACGTAGTGAAATGCGCCGCCCCGCATGGCCTCGATGGCCGACTCAACCGAAGAGTAGGCGGTGATGACCACCACCGGCAGCTGCGGATCGAAGGCCTTGATCTCGGGCAGGATCTCGAGCCCCGGGCGGTCGGGAAGCATCAGATCGAGAAGAACGACATCGATCTCCTCTTCACGGAGTATCCGCATGCCGTCAGCGGCGGTGGTCGCCTGGTGGCATTCATAGCCATCGCCACGCAGGAGCGCGCTCAGCACATCCTGAAGGACGGGCTCGTCGTCAATTACGAGGACTGTTCCGGTTCCTGCCATCTTTGTAACCTGATCGTGGCGCGCGCACCGCCTCCATCAGTATCGTCGAGGGAGACTTCGCCGCCGAGTTGGGAGATCATATCACGGGTGATCGCGAGACCCAGCCCGGTGCCGCCGCGATCGGTTTTGGTGGTGAAGAACGGTTCGAAGATCTTGTCGGCACGGTCTTCTGGAAGCCCCGGGCCCGAGTCTTCGACGACGATTTCCGCCCATTCGGGAAAGACCACGACCGAAAAGCGAACAGGAGCTCCGGGTGGAGAAGCTTCGATCGCGTTGCGAACGAGATTGCCCACCGCCAGTTCAAGCGGCGCCACCGAGGCCCACACCATGACCGGTTCCTCTGCGGCCTCGATTTGGAGGGCCTCCTCGGCGCCGAGAGAACGGGCCGCCTCCTGGGCCGCCCGAACGACGACCCCACCGACCTCGAGCACCATGCGGCTGTCGCTCGAGCCGCGCACCATGGCGCGAAGGTTGGAGACGATCCGTGAGACCCTGAAGCTCTGATCGACCAGTTTGGTGACCAGGTTCGACCGCGGATCGTCCTCGGGTGTCATTTCGCCGAGCATCTGGGCAAAGGACGAGATCCCGGTCAGGGGCGTGTTGATCTCGTGGGCAAGACCCGAGGCCAGTCGACCGAGACCGGCCAGACGTTCCTGTTCCCGCATGCGATCTTGCAGGTTTCTGAGTTCGGTCACATCCTGCAGCACGACCACGCGGCCGTTGAAGCTTCCGCTGTCGAGCTCGAGGACCGACACCGCCAGAATGACCCGTCGCGGTGGGTTGGTAAAGGTGCGTGCCTCGGTGTTCAGCGCGTGCGGCGGCACCTCGATGCGCCAGGCTTCGGGAAGGTCTACCAGTGAACCGAGGTCGAGCCCGACGAGTTCCTGCGCCTCGCGTTCGAAAAGGCCCGCGGCCTGCCGATTTGCCGACAGGATATGAGCCGCGGCGTCACAAACCAGGATCGCCGCCGCCGAGGACTCGATGATCCGTTGGGTGTTGGTGTGAAGGATGCGATACTCCTCCGCCTGCTGGCGAAGATCGTCGAGGTAGCGGGCGCTCTCCAGAGCCAGCGCCGCCTGGGCGGCAAAGGAGGCCACCACTTCTTCTCCTTCGCTGCCGAGAGGAAAAACTCCCCGCCTGAGGCCGAGATAGAGCAAACCGTGAACGATACCCACACGTTCGAGCGGTATTCTCACGGCATAGCCCGCGAGGGCGAGGGAGTCCTCGTCCTCGGAGGGATAGTCCTCATCGAGGACCTCGTGAGGAAGCCGGTCCGCAATACTGCCGCCGTCGCCGGTGATCCGGCCGAATGTGTCGGCGTCGATCTGGAGATAGGTGGCGACGAGATCGATTTCCATGCCTTCGGTGAGGGTCTTGGACAGCTGGACCAAAAGCTCGCGGGGATCGGTGAGCCGGGCGAGTTCCCGGGAGGCGCCGGTGAGCAGTGAGCGCGGCGCCGGTCGGCCCTGGTAGAGCCACTCATCAAGAAAACGTTCGACCCGAAGCCGCACCGGCTGCAAAAGCACGACCAGCAGCACCCCGGTGGCAAAGGCGAAAAGGTTGCGGAGGGAACCCAGTCCACCTGTGTATCTCAGAAGCAGGTGGTTTGTCAGGGCGAAAATGAGCCCCCCGGCAACCACAACCAACGTCGCCGACATCAGATCGCGGGTGATCGGCTCGAGATCCCAGAGTCGATATTCATGCAGCGCGGCGGCGACGCCGATCGGGATGGCGCTCATCGGGAGTATTGCGAGCCACGAAAACGGCACGAATTCAAAACCCAGCCACCCGGGCACCAACACCAGCATGAAAAACGGCGCCAGGCCGACAAAAAGACCCAGAGCCGCCCATTCGATCTGGCGCCGGATTCGGAGGTCCTGGGCAGCCGACCGCCAACGCATGACCTGGAGAACGATCCCGTACAGGAGGGAGGCGTTGAAAAGCACCCGCAGCAGCGACATGACCACCTGCCACCAGGCCCCTGCGCTCGGGAAAAGAGCGGTCAGCCCGGATGCGACGGCCGCCACCACGGTCAAAAAGTCCCAAAGCCGCATCGATCGTTTGCTGGCGGGAAAAACCGTGAAGAAGCGGACTATCAAAAACGGCAGGGCGGCACCGGCGGTCCGTCTGAGGATGGCCAGACCAAGTTCGGTTGAAGCCGTGCGCGCGGGCACAGCGCCGATGACCAACGCGGCAGCGGCAAGCACGAGGAAGGTGGCCGCCTCCCTCCGGCGGGTGTTCCACAAGGCATAGAGCGCGCACCCCAGGCTGAAGAAAGCCACCGCGGTTCGAACGAGATAGACGGAGTTGATAGTTGGCGGCGGCGACTGCAGCCGAATTTCAGCCACTTCCCCCTCCGGACGATGGACATCCAGAACATGCTCCTGACCACCGGCGAGAACGAAGGCCGGATCTTCAAGCCGCTCGATGGGAATTCCATCGATGCTGACCACCAGATCACCTTCAGCAAGACCTGCCATCTCGGCGCTCGAGCCCGAGGGAACGGAATTGACCACGAGACCCTGTTCGACCCACGAGACCGGAAAATCGAGACGGTAGAAACTCCGCACCGTCCGAATCACGGAGCTGCCTGCCCCAGCAATCACCAGAATCGTCACAATGGTCAGCACGACGCGGCGACGTCTCATGACCTCGCCCCCCTCAGGACCAACCCTCGGCAACCCCCGCTTCACCCGCTTCAAAACCGCGATCCACAACAATGACACCGGCGAGAAGCATGTCCCGCACCGCCAGAGCTATCTGGCCCTTGCTGAAGGGCAGGAGCTCGATCAACACACCCCAGCCACACGACTGGGCAGACAGTTGATGCCAGATGGCGTCCACCAACACCGGATCGGCATCACCGACAAAATCGAGCTGTCTCGAGGACGGCTGCAGAAAAGCAGTCGGCGCGACCGTCGCGGCAAAGTGTGTGAACTCATCCTGAACCCGGGCCGCTTCCATCAGAAGCGGCTGCAGCGGGCGGAATTGTTGGTCTTCAAACGGAACATCCACGTTGGTAAATCTGAAGCTTCCACCGTGAGGGGGAGAATTGAGGATTTCGAGAAAGGCCGCGGTGCCATCGAGGCTGCGGCATGCCATGGTGCCGATGAGCTTGTTCCGGGTATGGATATTGCCAAAGGGCTGGCCATCCGCGTCGACGATCTCGAGAACACCACAGGCACCCGAATCAACTACCGTCTGCAGGATGGCGGGGAGATCGAATTGTTCGAGTTTGCCGCGCAGATTCGATCCGCTGTGTTGGCCCAGATTGGCGACGGTTCCCTCGAGCCTGCGGGCCAGGCTCTGCAGATATTGCAGCCCGAGGGCCCGCGACGAGTAGAGCTGGCGAAGAAGGATCGGACGCGGCCACTGCAAGGTCGTGCCGCCCTCGGGAAAATGAGCGAGCGCGTTGAGGGTGGTGCCGGTCAGAACTTTGCTCTCGCACAGGGTCGAACCGACGCCAAGATATGCGACCGGTTGAACTCCGAGCGCCGGGCTCTCCTCTCGACAGACCTCCGCCACCCCGTCGAGCACCAGATAGAGCGCCGACGGCACATCACCGGGGCTGAAAAGGACCCCACCCGCCGGGTGAACGTCCACACCCCCCAGGCGGGCCAGCGACATTTGCTCCTCAGCGGCCATGCCCTGAAAGAACGGGCTTTCCCCGATCACGCGTACCAGGTACTCGAACAGCATATAAATGGTTTATCACAGATTGTTTCGTATGTAGATGATCTGGACAACAGTTCCTTTTAATCTGGTGTTCAGATCCATTTTTCCACATCAGTTCATGCTCGGCGGGCTTGCGGATACAATGGGGTGATGACGCGCGACGAGAAGTCCATGGAGGCCTTCGCTCAGGTTCTGTCTGAAGACCTCCAGCATCCGACCTACCTGACACCGGAGGAGGTCGGTGGACGGTGGTGTGAGCTTTTCCCCGCCCTCGCCGCATCGCTGCCGGCGCCGTTCCCGATTTTTGGCCGCGACGAAGAACGGGTCATGACCTGGGGTTTCCCGATTCTCTTGTCCGATGGCGTGCTCAAACTCCGGCGGGACCTCGATGGACTGGTCAAGGCGGAGTTCGACTATCGCGTTCGGAGCCGGGATCGTAATGACGAAGATAAACGACAGGTGCGAAGCTGTCGCGATCGCTATCAGAAATCAGTCTCGGCAACGATGGAAAACGTCGTCATGAACGACTATCACCGGGGCCTGGTCGATCTCTTCCTGCTCTTCCACTCCGGGGAGATCTACCGCGCCCTGTCCAAAGTCCCGAAAACCACCGCCGAAAACCGCGGTGGCGAAGACATCCGCCAGGCTATCGCCGGCGTCATCGCCGATCTCCTCCGACGCGCCGCAATCGACGCCACCGATCACCTCAGGCAACTGGCTGAGGTCCAGGTCACGCCGGCACTGACTCCTCTCCTCGGCATCATCTGCCAGGATCAATTGCTTCTCACCGAAAACCGTCCGCCGACCCAATTTATTCAATTGAGTGGTTTTTTGCAGGCACGATTCCGACAAAGCGCCAGTGCCCTCACCGTCGCCAACCGCAACGTGCTCGATCGTCTCGTCGATCTTGTCGAGCGGCGGCCCGAGGTCGGCAATCTGCTGCGGCTGGCCGTCGGCTCGAGTCTCAAGCTGGATCGCATCGAGAGCCTGCTCGAACCGAGGCTTCTCGATGCGATCCACAGCGGCGGGCTCGCCGAAACCCTCGAGCTGTCGATGATGCAGATGGACCTGCTCCGCGATCTCGGGCTGCGGCTCAAGACATTCGAGCTGCTGGCCGCCCTACGACGCCGGATCCTGCCGATGCAGCGGCAGGGAACGACCCTGGTGCTCGTCGGGAGCTCGGCGGCGACCCCGATCGCCAAGACGACCCGCCCTTACGATTTCACTGCCCCTGGCGTGGTCGATTCGGCCGTCCGACGTTTCGGGTTGATTTACGACCTCTCGAATTTCACCACGGTCCTCGAGGAGGTCCGCAAGGCGGGTCGCATGGCGGAGGAACGGGCCCTCCAGTTCATGTACGTATTCCAGAATCGTCTCGAGGCGATTCGGCTCCGCCGCCGCCTCACCTTCGAAAAATTCCTCGGTGATGGCGCCTTCTACACCTCGCGGCGCGGTCTCCGGGTGATCGCGGCAGCTTGCGAAATCCAGCGTGTATACGAGCAGCTGCGAAGCGTCGGTTTTCCATTCAACAACGGTATTCGCATTGCCATCAACTTCGGGGTCTATCGTCTGCTGCCGATGCTCAACCCCGGCCCCCAGGCCAAACGCTTCGAGTTCTTCGGCCACGGCATCGTCGAACTGGCACGAATGACCACCGGCAAGAGCGCCCGCGAAGTTGCGGACATCGCTGAATTTCTGATCCACTCCGGCTACAACCCGGCTGAGGTCGATAGCTTTCTCTCACCACTTGCTACGGCCAGGGGCGGCGGCGAGCAGGTTTCGACCCGACCTTATGCTGCGACCCTCGACAGCCACGGCGAGCTGTTCAACGAAGGAATTGTCGTGGCCCTGCCCTTCATCGAAGAACTCGGAATGGAGCTCGATCTCGAACATCTTTGGGTCGTGACGATGGACAACCATCGTTGGTTGCTGCTTCCGGTCGACTCCGGCCTCCCGGATACTCTCTACGTCGGTCTGCGTCACCTCGGGGTCGCCCGTCTCAAGGGGCTTCCTGCACAGGAACTGGCCGAGGCGGCGGTGTGGACCGAAGTTCCGGAAGATGCCGAAGTGGTCCCTTTCGAGCGACCCATGTTCAGCCTGCTGCGTCGCCTCAGTCAGGGCGAGGATCCGGAGGACGCCGGTGACGGCTTCGTCACCAAGAGCATCGGCACCAATCTCCTGGTCATCACCTATCTGATCGAGGACGGCCGGCGAAAGTGGATCTTTGGCGAGTACCGGGAGTCCGACGACGTCCTGCTCCACGCCATCCAGGTCCCGATCCAGACTCCCGAACTCAACCCGGGAGAACCGATGGAGATGTGGCTCTTCCGCAACCGATTCGAGCTGGCGAAGATGTATGACGGTCTTCGCCGTCAGGACCCGGGACTGGCAACACCGCTGCCGACGCTGCGCGGACGGGCCGGCTACCTCGCCTGCTTCCTCGCCGCCCCGCACCGAGCGCTCGGCTGAGTACTCAAGGTAGGGGATCAACCCATCCCCTGAGGATTTCATGCGATCGGAAGGTGAAGTTGACCCCCGCCCGTCGCCTCTCAATGCAGAGCGATCCGAATTTCGAATGCCCAATGGAACCGCTAAGACCGCGAAGAACGCAAAGACATCGCAAAGGACCCTTTGCGTCTCGCGAACAAAGAGACTTTCTTTGCGCTCTTTGCGCTCTTTGCGGTTCAAAAAAGGTTGCGGGAAACGGCCGAGTCTTTGCTGATTACGGATTGAAACCCGGTTGACCGAGGAATCTATCTCGAATCCGGCGGGACCACCGCGGTTGTCCCCGAGGCATGACGATCAGAAGTGCCAACCATGCGAAAAGAGGCTCCTGATAGTCAGTGGCACCAAAATGTGGCAGGAAGCTAGCTCGACTCCAGCGCCTCCTCGAGGATCTTGCGATAGCTCGCGAGACGCCCGGGATGGATCTCACCCTCTTCGACCGCCTCGAGGACGGCGCAATCGGGCTCCTCCTGGTGGGTACAGTTCGAATACCGACACTGGTCGGTGTGTTCGCTGATATCCGGGAACGCGGCGGCCAATTCCTCGATGCTGACATCCCAAACTCCGAACTCCTTGAGCCCGGGTGTATCGACGACAAAACCACCGTAGGGCAAGGGCATCAGCTCGGCCAGAGAGGTCGTGTGGCGCCCCTTGCCGGAACTATCGGAGAGCTCGCCCACCTTGAGGCGAAAGCCGGGGTAGACCGCGTTGAGCAATGAAGACTTACCGGCTCCGGAGGGGCCGCAGAACAAGGTCGTGCGATCGATGAGCATTCGCTTCACGCTCCCGAGACCCCATCCGCTGCGCGCCGACACCAGCCGCACGTCATAGCCGAGGGCCTGATAGATCGGCAGCCATCGTTTGACGTCTTCGATGCCTTGATCGATCTTGTTGATGGTAATAACGGCCTCGATGCCGGCCAGATGGCAGGCGACGAGGAAGCGATCCAACAAGCCGGGTTTTGGCTCGGGCTCACGGGCGGCAAAGACCAGCAGCGCATGATCGACATTTGCCGCCAGGATCTGAGCCCGGTTCTTCGACGGTGCCTTGCGGAGCAGGCTGTTGCGGCGGGCGTGGACCGCCACGATCACCCCGTCCTCGCCACGCATCTCCAGCGTCACCCGGTCACCGACCACCAATCGGGCCGCCGGCGGCGTACCGCCCTCCCAGTTGAGTCTCCGCCGTGATGCCACCACCAGGGTCTGCTCGACCACCTGCACCCGGACCAGTGGTCCGTGCATCGCGATGACGGTGCCTTCAACCATTTCCATGACGGCGGAGAGTATAACGAAGAAGGTCCGATTCCTGTCCGCGCAGGAATTCAAGAACCCAGCGACCAGGGAAATGGCGAGAGTTGAGGCCCAGACCCTCTTCGGCCCGGCACCGCACCCTGCACCCTTTGCGGTTCTCTTCTACCTGACCGGCACCAGCGTCGGCGGCCGCGTGGAGATTTCATCAATTGCCTGACAGAAGCGCGCGAAGGCTCGATAGTCCTCGGTGGCCACTTTCTGAGACGGCACCGAAATCGAAAGCACCGAACGAAGGCTCCCTGCCCCGCGGTCGAGATCTTCGCTCACCGATCCCCATTGGGTGTCGAGGCGGCGCGGCGGCCGATCTTCGAGAACCCACCCTGAGGGCTCGATGATCTCGAGCTCGAGGCGGCGGATGATGGGCATCTGCAGCAGCAGCGGGTATCTCCGTTCGGGAAGAGCGGCGAGAACCGGCACCAGCGGGTTCGAGAGGATCAGAGATCGGCACTCGATCTTTGTCGGAACGACATCGCAGGCAGCGGGCAGGGTCATCAAGAGCTCGATGATCGAGTCGTCTTCGACGGAATCGATCCGGCCCTCGACTCCGCTCGCCCCCGGAAACATCGAAACCGCGATCTGGCGATAGACCATCGGAATCTGGTCCTCGGGTACGCTTTCGATTTGCTCCAAAAGACGCTCCGCCTGATTCCCGCGAAGGTGCATGCGGAACGCAAGCCGCGCGCTGCCATCCGGGTTGACCTCGGCGCGCACATTCACATGTTCCTCGAGCTCGGGATTTTCATAGATGGGCAATTCGTCGATCCTGCTCACTGCGAGTTCCGGTCGGGTCAGGGGAAGGACCAAACCGTCACTGCCCTGGAAAAAGGGGTTGATGTGATCAACTCCCCGTTCTTCCTCTCGCATATCGATCCAGAACTCTTCATCACCATCGGCGACACGAAGCAGCGTCACCGGAAAGGCATCGAGAGTCGGAAGTTCGAGCCTCTGGTCGCGATCTGTCGTCGGACGGGTCAGGACAAGGTCGACGGTCCATCCTTGATCCGCCAGGACCGAGGCGAGGATGCCCAGACGATTTCCACGACGGTAGGCAAAGGTCTCACCCGCTGCAAAACCGATGGCGATTTCGGTATTCCCCGGCTGGACCTCGTCAACCAGCGCACCGACAAGGGCCTCGAGCCGAACCGCCGCCGTTTTGCCCTGCATCACCCTTTCAGCCCACGCCTGGAGATCCGGCGAGGTCCGCAGCACCGGCAGTACCCGATCCCTCACCGCGTCACCCACATCATTCCAGCTGACCCCGAAGCCGTAGTTGAGCCACGGCATCAGCTCCGCAGCCGGAGGAGAAAACGGCTCTGTAGCGACAGCCGGCACATTTTCGTTGCGCCACCGCAGAAGCCGGAGGCCACGCCAGTCGCTCTCTTCTCGATCCAGGCCTTCCAGATTTCCATCCACCTGGACGTCGATTTCATTGGGCACCAGGAGTACGTATTCGGAGAGACCAAAGGCGCGATCAGGGTCCGCAAAGCGATAGATATAGGGCGGCAGATGACCGCGGCGGGAAGCGCCGGTGGCTGCGACTCGGGACACATACTCCTCTTCGACCAGATCTCCGGCCTCGACCTCCGAGAGATTGGCCACCGCCTGACCGCCTTGAACATCGACCGGAACCACCACCCGCCCATCCGGCTTGATGATGCGCACCATGATCTGGTGGGAATCGGCCAGAGGCTGGAGTTGCGACGCGCGTCGCGCACCGACCGGCGTATTGGCGCGTGACAGACCGTGGTAGTAGTACAGGCTCGAGCCATCGGGAAAGATGCGTTCGACCGCTTGATCGAGCAGCAACACCACATCGGCGTCCTTGCCCAGATCCTCGTACTCGGCCGCAAAATCGTCTCCGTTCACACGGAAGGGGGCAAAAAACGGCTCGGCGCCAAGTCGCCATGAAAGGACCAGCAATTCCAGATTCGATGGGTTTCGCTCGAGGGCGGCGTCAAGGGCGCGACTGAGTTCCTCGGAATCGTCGCCGGACAGAATCAGCTCCAGTTCGTCGAATATCGGCAGATCCCCCCATTGTGCCCGCGTGCGATCAAGCTCGGCACGTGCGACATCGAAGTGGGAACTCTCGAGCTGAAGTCGAATCATCGGAATGTCAAAATCCGGATTGTCCACTTCTTGATGGAGCGCGCGACTCGCGGCAATCGCTTCGTCGACCAGACAGCTCGATGCCATCTGGCCGATCCAGCGGTACTCCACCGGAGTCGCCGATGCCAGCGCACGGAGCAGCTCCTCGCGCTCCCGCCAGCGCTCGAGAGAGGCCAGCACTTCCAGGCGAAGCCCGGTGACACTCAGCGATCCGGGGAGGGCGGATTCGAGACGCCCCAGCCCGTCTTCAGCTTCGCGCGCCCATCCACGATTCACTGCCTCCCGAACCCAGATCCGAAGCACCCTGACATCGTCGCCGTGGTCATTCATCATCGAATCGAGCAGGCGTTCTGCATCTTCGGCGCGCCCCTCGCGTTCGGCCAGGAGCCGATCGAAAATCGAAGTGCCCGGAATCTTTCGAGCGACCCGGAGGTGCTGCACGATCCGGCGGCTTGTTTCAGGCGCGCGGCCGCTGTTGCCATCCAGGATGAGGTGTTCGCCCAGGGCCAGGGCCGGCCAGGGATCCAAGGGATCGATAGCCCGCGCCCGCTCGAGAAACCGGTAGGTGGCGACGGGGTCACCACGACCACGCTCGATCTGAGCGGCCAGGAGAAGTTCATCGATCGACACCTTGTCGCCCTCGAGTAACACCCGGAAGTCCCGCGCGGCCGGGGGCTCGGCACGTTCGATCTCCGAGGTGGCCAATTCCGTCGCCTGCTCGTCAACGGTGGACACCGTCGTCATGGGGGCCCCGAGATCGTCAAGAAGAGTCAGCCGCACCTGGGGCTCTTCGGTGGCTCCGATCTCCACACGTACCCGATGGTTTCCCTCATCCAGTCGAACGCGGTACCAGGTGATCTCCGGTTCCGTGCGTCCGCAATGGCGACGCCGATCGATCTCGACGCCGTCGACTTCGAGATTGAAGCCGCCCGCCGCCTCCACCACCAGCCAACCGGTGGCCGGGGCGGTTGCCTTCAGATTCCATGCCACGAGGTAGATGCCGTCGATCGCCATCGACCGCGGCGGCCCGAAACGCCCGTCAGGAGTTCGCATCGGCAGACGCACCGGCCTTGATGGATCGGTCCATCGAGTTCCGGGAGCCGGTAGGGCACCATCCGGAGGTACAACATGGCGCTCGAGATCGAGGATGGTGAACACCCCGAAGGCTCCGGCCAGTTCGGCATCGTTCAGCGCCCCGGGGGGCGGTTCGAAACGAAGGCGGTGTTCGATCAATCCGAGGATGAACCCGAGTTCCGGATCGCGCTCGGTGGCGTCAACCGCGAGGACTTCTTCGGGGTCGGAGATGTCTTCGATATTCGCCAGCCACCAGGTGGCGGCCGCGATCGCATCCATACTCGCCGGGGCATTGGATATGGTTTGAAGCGCCTCCGCACGCGCCGCCGGGAGATCAAATGCCATGTCCGCACGGCGCACTTCGTGCCAGCCCGCCGCTGCGGGCGAGGCCGCCAGGATCAAAACAATCAGGAACAGAGCACACTGCCTCTGAATGCTCATGGCGACTCCAACCTTCGTTCGAGTTGGCGTTCGACCTCCACCAGGAAGTCTCTCAGCTCGCCCACATCTTCAGCCGCCGTCAGACCCGGTCGGAAATGAAAGAAACCATCCACCCGATAGCCTGAGGATTCCGATGCAAGCTCCACCCGGAGCGTTCCGAAACGGGTCTCGAGATCGATCGGATCGGGGAGCGTCAATGGCGGCCTCCCGAGATCGACCTCGACGCTCCATTCGAGGTCCGGACGGGTCACGATCATCAGCGGACCGCTTCGTTCGCCACCCGGGACCATGCTCGCCGCCCACCCGAGGTCGCCCGGATAGATCTTGATGCCGCCGGTACTCTTCAACGACGAGCTCGCGATCAAACCGGTGATCTCGACAATTGTGGGATCGCGGCTTGAAATGATCTGCAGCGTCGGTTCGCCGGTGAGCTGAGCGCCGGGGAACTGTTCCTGCAACCATCGTGCAAATCGCTGCGGATCGCGGCTTCCCGCGAAGCGCGCTCGCCGTCGATCCGCCGCACCACCGGTTTCTCGGGCCCGGATCTCGATCTCCACATTGCCGTTTTGTTCGGCGGAAAGCACGAACCGGTGTTGCGCCAGACCGGCGCCGACGGTCGGTGTTGTCTGCGGCCGGCCGAGCTCGCCGCCGGCCACCAGCACCAGCGCATCCTGATCGAGATCCGGCGGCGGGAAGACCGGGTGGCCGGTGGCGGTGCCATCGAGCCACAGATCGTCCTCGGGGAGGTAAACGATGGCGTGATTGAAGGTTTCGAGCAACGCCATCTCGTGTCCAACGGGACCGAGATCCGAGGTTCGGACCATCACCATGTGAGCCGGGATCCCGATCACATCGAACAAGGCCACCAGCAGCGCCGCCTTGTCCTTGCAGTCACCAATTTCGTGGTGCAGCACCCAGTCGGCCGAGAAAGGCCGAAAACGATGTTCGCCGAATTCCAGACCGACATATTTGATTTCGTTGGTGACAAAACGATAGATCCGTTGAATCCGCTCGAGACGGTCTTCAATGCCAACCACCAGTCGATTTGCAGTCTCCTCGACCTGAGTCGATACCCGTACCCTTGGTTCGATGTGCCGCAGGTACCAGTCCGTCAGATCCTCCCACTCAGGGTGGTTCGAGTAGACCATGTAGGGCGTGACCATCAACTGGGGAGCTGCCGGCACATCGTTCGGCACGGCCTCGATATCGCGCCATTGCCAACGCAGCGACCGCCGGCCCGCCGAATCCACTTCTTCATTGGGCTCGCCTTCGATGTGAATCAACTCCCATGCCGGCAGGAGCTCTGAGGGGCCGCTGAGCTCGACTTCCATCAACGCCACCGGGAGGGCCCTGCCGAGAGGGATCAGACCGCCGTTGTACGGTCCGGTGTCGTTGGCCTCTCCAGTCTGGCTCAGGACATAGGCTATCTCGACGAGATCGCCGTCTTCAAACTCGGTGAACTGCAGCACACGCAATCGGGTGTCGTAAAAAAGGTTGAACTCGGGCTCGGACAGACGCGGCGTGTCGCCCTGGCGCGCACCGACCTCCGAGCCATCACGGCGCAGAATCCGGGCCCGCAGAATCCGCAATCGTTCCTTCTCGGCGACAAAGGGGATGTGGTGGGACAACAAATCGTTCGCGCGGTCGGCCTCGGTGATGTAGATGGCCTGTTGAACGCGCTCTTCGATGAGATTCGAAGGCAGAAACTCCACCTCCCTTCGATCGACAATCACCTGAGCCGTCCGGGCGGGCGACGCCGCATCGACCATTGCCCAGAGCTCCTCGGGAGATCGCAACCAGTCAAAATCCTCGCCACCCTCGCCGAGGAGTTCCAACAGGCGCTGCGCCCGCCGATTCTGCGGTCGGATGGAAAGTACTTCCCGGGCGATCTCGGTTGTACGCGCTTCATCACCTGCCAGATGTTCGATGCTCGCGAGTTCCATCAAGAGATCCACATCGGTCGGTGAGCGCCGCAAACCGTCATCGAGAAGGGTGCGGGCACCATCGAGATCGTTATCCGCCGCCTGCAACCTCGCCATTCGCAGCCGGACGTCGGGTTGATTCGGATCGCGCCGGAGCCGGGAACCGTAGATTTCCCGGAGGGTCGTGCCATCACCACAGCTTTCAGCCATCTCGGCACGCAGATCAAAGACCGGGCCCAGTCCCGGCGCGAATTCGGTCAAGCGGGCGATGGCCTCCTCCGCCAGATCCCAACGCCGTCCATCCATCGCGCCGTCGGCGAGGCTCATATTGGCAACCAGGCATCGCGGCCAAGCGCGGGCAAGAGCGGCCATTTCGGGAATCATCACGGGGCCCCACATCATGGCGTCGAGATCGAGCTTTGCGATCGAAATACTGGGCTCGTCGGAATCAAAACCCTCCAGGATCGCGTGCGCTTGTTCGAAAAGATTCCGATCAGCCAGCCACTCGGCCAGCTCGAGACGCGCCCAGACCAACTGGGGATCCTGCTCGACAGCTTCTGCGAGCAGATCTCGGGCCAACCTGGCTTCGGTTGTCACCAACCATTCGAGAAGCCGGGACTCCGCAGGCGACGCAGAACGCGCGGCCCGGCAGGCGGACCGTGTCCCACCACCGCCTACCGGTTCCGGACGGTGGGCAACCAGGTAGGCCGCCAGCGCAACGGTTGCTCCTGGGACACCCTCATCGACTCCGCTCTGGATCAAGGAACGGAGGTCCTGTACCGGGGGTGCTTCGCGATCGACCGCCGTCCTGTCGATTGGGGCGTCGCCGGCTTCGCGGACACCCGTGAGCGGCGAACCATCCGGCTGCGTCAAGCGTGCGCGCAGCCACCACCGATCATCTTCTGACGCGACCGCAATCACCACCGAGTTGCGGCCCGCTCGCAACCACGCACCGCTGGACATCTGATCTTCGGCGCGGGCCAGGGGTTTCGGAGTCGTCGCAATTTCCGATCCGTTGAGCCAGATGCGGGCGACCTGTGCCACGCCCACCCTGATCGCTACGGGCTGTTCTCGATCACTGACAATGGTCGTGCCCAGATAGGCCATCTGCCGTTGTGGCGGCCAGGCGAGCCCGGAAATGTGCAGCCACCCGAGAGGATCGGTGCCGGCCGCCTCGCGCCAACCGGCATCCCCGGCGGCAGGCAGACCCACACCATCAAAATCCTGCAACTCCTCGAGGGGCTCCGGACCGAGAAACCACCACCTCGTCAATCCACCCATGGTCCGGAAGAGCTCCCGGGCGGCCGCATCACGACCCCCGTCCATCTCCAGCCGCGAGCGCATCAATCGCAGTTCGTCCTTCATCAACGGATGTGTTTTCGAAGCACCGCTCAGTCGATCGAGAGCACGTTCGGCCACTTGCCAATCGTCAAAGGTCGCGCGCCAGTTCAGCGCGAAGAAAAGATGGTGGAAATCGGTCGGCTGCACGCCATTCTTGACCGCAGATTCAACGTGGCCTTGCACGCGGTCGTTGATCGAGCCGGCGCCGGCAGAGCCTGCCAGGCCAATCAGCATCAGGCACAGAAACCATGAGGTCCGCTTCATCAAAGTTGTTTTGCCGCCGGGCGAGGATTGGTATCTCAATTCGTCATATCCATCAGAGAAGTATGGCAGATCCGGTTCCGAGAAAGGGGGAAAGAGGAGTGCGGGAGAACGGTAGACGGAGTAATCCTTCATGCCGAAGTATCGAGTCACTCCATCAGATCGAGGATCTCCGACAGAGCAGAGACCCGATGGTATTCGGAGCCCGCAAAAAGTCCGTTCCGGTCAATAAGGAGAGCTTGCAGACCGGCTCCGGTTGCTCCCTCGTAGTCCTCGAGGGGCGAGTCGCCGATATGGAGGGCCTCCTCCGGTGGTAAATCCATCCTATTCAGCGAGCGCAAAAAAATGTCGGGCGCCGGTTTTTCCACACCCTCGATTGCCGACACGGTGATGACTTCGAAGTAATCGGTCAGCTTCAGGGATCGCAGGATATCCGGGAGCCGCCGGTCCCAGTTGGAGATCACCGCCAATCGCAGACCTCGCTCGGCAAGCAGGTCGAGGGTGCGCCGCGTATCCGGGTAGACCTTCCACACGTCGTCGTCGGCAAAGGCCGCATAGAGGTTTTCGAGCAGCGGCTCCCAGGGAGCGTCATGGTCGAGACGGATCAGAACCCGGCGAACGAATTGCCCCCACCATGCCTTCTCCCCTCCCGGCACCGATCCATAACGGTCCAACTCCGGACGCTTCTGCTGTTGCATCAGAGACCACACCTCGGCAAAGACCGGACCCACATCCTCCGCCAGGACCTGCCGCCCCAATCGACTGAGGTGGGTGGCATAGATCTCCGCCGGACTCGGATCGCAGAACAGGAGGGTATTTCCCGCGTCAAAGGTGATTGCCCTCAATCCGTTAACCATCGCGGGAGGATAACATTCGCTGCAAAGAGAAGGGAAGATCCACACCTCACCGAGTTCTCGATTGTGCGGTCCCCCTTTCCCCCTTTCCCCCTTTCCCCCTTTCCTCCCTTTCTCCCTTTCTCCCTTTCCCCCTTTCTCGGGAGTGGGCGCGGACGCGGACACGGTCGGGCAGGAACGGGATAAGATACTCCCATGCTGCATGCAATCATCATGGCCGGTGGTTCGGGGACCCGCTTCTGGCCGGCCTCACGCCGCGACCGCCCAAAACAGTTCCTTGCCCTGGCCACCGAGCAACCGCTGCTCCGAATGACCTTTGATCGATTGGCAGGGTTGGTCCCGGCAGAGCGCGTGTGGGTTGTCACCACGGCCGCGACGGCCCGGGCGACTCACGATCTGCTGCCGGAGCTCCCGGCGGGCAATGTTTTGGCCGAACCGGTGGGCCGGAACACTGCGGCGTGTGCAGGATTCGCCGCCCACGCGGTCTTGCTCCGGGATCCTGAAGCCACCTGCATCGTGCTGCCCGCGGACCACATCATCGGCGACGAAGCACGCTTTCGGTCGGCCATGGCCGCCGGCGCCGAGTTGGTCAGCCAGGAAGGCGGCCTCCTCACCTTCGGCATCCAACCGGCCCACCCGGAGACCGGCTACGGTTATCTCGAAGTCGGTGCCGAGCACTCCCGTGCGGATCAGTGGACGATTCATTTGCTCGAACGATTTGTCGAAAAACCTGATCTCGAAGACGCCCGCGCCTATGTGGCCTCCGGCAAGTACTTGTGGAACGCCGGGATCTTCGCCTGGCGAGCGGCTGATCTGCTCGAAGAGATCTCCAGGCAACTTCCCGATCTCGGCCACGGGCTGCAACGGATTGCCGAATCCCTGGGACAACCCGACGAGGCGTCGGTCCTCGATTCAACCTATCCGACCCTGCCCTCGACTTCCGTGGATTTCGGAATCATGGAGGGTGCCCGCCAATGCTGGACCATGCCGGTGGACTTCCCATGGTCCGATATCGGTTCGTGGGCCGCCGCCGCCGACACCATTCCCGCGGACCAGCAGGCCAACGCCATTCGCGGTCGCGGCCTCGCGGTGGAAGCATTCGGCAACGTCGTGGTCAGCACCGGACCGGTGGTCTCGGTGGTCGGCGTCGACGATCTGGTGGTGGTTGCAACCCCGGACGCCGTATTGGTCGTGCCCAAGGATCAATGCCAACGCGTCAAAGCGGTGGTCGAGGCCCTCCACCAAAAAGGCTGGGATGACGTCCTCTAGCCAGTTCGGAGGGCGGAGTTCGGAGTTTGGAATGCAGCTCCGCTAGCCGAGATTCTCTGAGCGCTGAGGGACGGAGTGTGAAATCTCCGAATTCCGAATTCCGAACTCGTAATCGGCTACTTTTTCTCCCGCAACCCGTATTGTTCGAGCTTGCGGTACAGCGTCGAGCGCCCGATACCGAGTTGCCGCGCCACATCCGAGAGATTGCCCTGGTTCGACTCCATGGCGCCAACGATGGCTGCCCGCTCCATCTCCTCGAGGCTCATGGCGGCACCGTCCTCTGGCGCCGAGCGGGCGGTTGAGGACACGACGGGCGCACTGGCGCCGGCGAAACCCACCGGAAGGTCGTCAACCGTAAGTTCGAGACCGGCCGATACCAACAGCGTGCGGTGAATCACGTTTTCGAGCTCGCGCACATTGCCCGGCCACCCGTGGCCGGCCAGCGCATCCATCGCCTGCGCTTCGACCCGGGTGATTCGTTTGCCCGCGTCGCGGGCGTGTTTCTCGAGAAAATGGTCAACCAGAAGCGGGATGTCTTCGCGCCGGTCGCGCAACGGCGGAAGGGAAATCGGAAAGACCACCAACCGGTAGAAGAGATCCTGGCGGAATGACCCCTCCTCGACCATCTCCGCCAGATTCCTGTTGGAGGCCGAGATGACCCGCACGTCCAGCTCGATCGTGTCGGTTCCGCCGACCCGCTGCAGCACACGCTCTTGGAGCACGCGGAGAAGGCGGGCCTGCGCCGATGGCGACATCTCGCCGATCTCATCGAGAAAAATGGTCCCTTTCGTGGCCTGTTCGAACTTGCCCGGGTGGGTGGCAACGGCACCGGTGAACGCCCCCTTTTCGTGGCCGAAGAGCTCACTCTCCTGGAGGCCATCGGGAATCGCCGCACAGTTCACATCGATGAAGGGGCCGTCGGAGCGCAACGAGGCGTAGTGGACTGCCTTGGCCACCAACTCCTTGCCGGTGCCGCTCTCACCGTTGATAAAGACCGTGATTTCGGACTCGAGGACTTTCTCGATCTGATCGTAGACCTTGCGCATCGCGGCCGAGGAGCCGACGATATTCCGCAGGTGATAGCGGTCGGAGAGTTGCTCCTTGAGCCGAGCCACCTCCTTCTCGAGGGAACCGTGCGAGAGCGCACGCCCAAGGGTCGTGATCAGACGCTCCTGATCGACCGGTTTGACCAGGTAGTCGTAGGCCCCGAGCTTGGTCAGTTCCACCGCGCGCTGGATATCGTTGTCGGCGGTGATCATGAGCACCGGCAGCTTGGGATGCTGCCGTTTGAGCTCTTTGAGCACCTCCACACCATCGACCCCCGGCATCATGAGATCGAGCAGAACGGCGCTCGGTGGTGGCCCGGAGTTTGCCAGGACCTCCGCACCCGAAGAAAAGACATCGACCTCATACCCCGCCTCGGCGATGATGAACGAGAGCAATTCGCGAATCGCCGAGTCATCGTCCACGATCCACACTGTTTCTTGCTTTGCCATGGTGGAACGAGTTTACTTTACCCAAGCACATTGGAGTCGGGTTGGTTTTTGCCATTTCCGATTCGCGGTTGTCCCGATCCCGAATTTCAGCGGCAGCGACAGGGTTCAGCGGCAGCGGCGGGGTTCAGCGATCAGGAGTCCAGTCGGCGAAGTGAAGGCTGTTCGCTGATTGCTGAAGCTGTCGCTGAGGACTGACGCTGACTACTTCCTGTCGCGACGCTGTCTGCTTTCGCTGTCGCTGTCCCTGAACATTGGCCAGAAACATCGTCTCGGAGATGCGTGTCCGGAAAAAACCTTGGCAGTGCTTCGCGTCTTTGCGTCTCTTTCAACGAAAAAAACAGGTTGTCGTGCCGATGCGGGGACGTCTTCGAACTCACCCCCGCGATCGGCGAAAACACACCATGGTGATGTCGTCCCCGGGATCGTTGCCGCCGAGGTGGGCGTTGACGGCCTCCGAGATCCGAACCACCGCCCCATGGGGCCCGCCCTCTCCGGGCAGGTGCCGACGAATATTCTCGAGACCGAACTCGGCACCATCGGTAGCGCCCTCCGCCTCGAGGACACCGTCGGAATAGAGCAACACGGTGTCGCCCTCCTCGAGAACAAAACCATCACGGGTGTAGTGCTGATTCTCGAGCAAACCGATGGGACGACCGGTGGCCCCGAAATCGCGCACCTCTCCCTCTCGTTCGTGCAGCAGGGGGGGGTGGCCCGCATTGACCCAGGAGAGGGTTTCGCGATCCGCATTCCACTCCGCCACGACGAGGGTCGCGTACTTGCGGCCGCGGGTCAGGCGCCCGAGCAGATCGTTGACATCAGCCATGATCTCGTTGAGCGGGGCGAGCGCGCTGCGGCGACTCCACAGACATGCCTGGATGTTGGAGGCCACCAGACCCGCCGCCACCCCCTTGCCCGAGACATCGCCGACCACGATCCACCACCGGTTCTCGCCGAGAGGAATGACATCCCAGTAATCTCCCCCGACCTGGCGGCTGGGTCGGAACAGGACATCGATTTCGAGACCGGGAATGGTCGCTCGACCTACCGGTTGCAGGGCGCGCTGAATTTCAGCCGCGAGACGCATTTCCCGCTCGAGCCGCTCACTGGCGACAATCTCTCCATGCATCCGGACGGTCGTCAGTGCGATGGCGAAGGGAACGCCGAGTTCAGCCAGAAACTCGATGTCCTCGCGGGAAAAACCGCCCCCCCCGTGATTGAGCAACTGCAGGACCGCCGTCAAAGACCCGTCGCGATCACGCACCGGAACCGTCAGCAACGAGCGGGTCTGAAAGCCGGTGGCCCGATCGACGCTGGGATCGAAACGGGAATCATCGTAAGGGTCGTCCAGGATCTCCGCCTCACCGGATGCCGCGACGGCTCCGACGATGCCTTCACCGATCGCCAGTCGCAGGGAACCCTGTGCGACGCCCTGGGCGACGAGGGCCTGGAGACTGCCGCTTTCCCCGTCAACCAGAAAAAGCGAGCCGCGCTCGGCGTTGACCAGACGGGTCGCGATATCGATGATGTGCTCGGCGAGTTCCGTGAGATCGAGGGTGGAGTTCACCATCAGGCTCGCCTCCACCACGGCTTCGAGCCGGCGAACCCGTTGTTGGCTCTTCGCCAAGCGCTCCTCGGTCGATTCCCGCGCGCTGTCCGTCACATGACCTCCAATGAATGAAGGTATTCATCGTATCGCATTTCGGGATGGTGATGGGACCTCGTCACGGCCCACCGAGCTCCAATCAGCTCAGAACGCCCGAAAACCAGACCGACAGCGCTTCCAACTTGGCGTCGCCACGCAGGTCCGCCTCCAGCGCCCCGAGATCGACAAGCGAAGCGCGGAGCTCATCGGTGGTGTAGCGACCACCGGCCCGAAAGAGCTTTCCGAGCGCAAAAACCGTCGGCGATCTGCCTCCCGGCGGCACGAGAGGGGAGGGAGCATCGGTCTTGAGGGCTTCCTGGAGTCTGGGTCCGATCCCGTCTTTGAATCGCTTCGGATACCACGCACCTGCCGCTGTCCGGTCCGGAGCCATCTCAGCGAGAAAGCCCTCTCGCTCGCCGAGCAGACGGAGATACAGCAGTTGTTGGAAGACCTTCGTGGCCTGTCCGGCGAGGGCAAAATAGACCGCCTTTTCGGTCATCAATCGACCCTGGAGATCGCGCACCGGAAGACCACCCTCTGCGGCAGAAAGAATTTCAAGGACCGGTGCCACCCTTCGATCGAGCAGGGCGTCAAATGCCTCTTCGAGGGAACCCTCCCGTGGAAAGCTCAATCGGCGCACAAGATCCACGTCGACCTCGTCGCCGCTTGCCGCCGCCGCAAGTTTGCCGACCTCGGAGGCGAGCAGACGGGGCGCAAAACCGAGGCGTTCGAAGAGCAATCGTTCCGCCGCAGGGGCAAAACCTACCGAGGGCGCTTCCCGGGCGATCACAGCGCGCAGAACCGCCACCTGTTCCTTGGAAACCACCGCATCTTCCCAGGGCTTTGGCGGTGGCGGCACCGGTTGCCAGTGAAGATGCCCCGATTTTTCGATCGCGGCCACCAGATCACCTTTGGGTTTGGCCTGGCACTGCACCCGAAGGATCAACGCGATGTCGTCCGACAGTCCCTCATCGAGCACATGGGTCACAGCCGAAGCATCGATTTCCGCCGGGCCGGTCCCGGGCGGTGGCCGATATTGCTTGTTCGGCGACGGCACGTCGACCCACTGCCGCGCCTCGCTGATCACGAGGACTCTCTGGGGCGCAAAAAGGGAGGGCGAACACAACTCGACCGCCAGCAACTCGGGGCTGGTGTCGTCGGGCATGTATTCTGGCTCCACTCCACCGAGTTCGCTGCAAACCCTTGGCAGGATCTGTTTGATCTCTTCGTTGAGGAGATAGTCGTCAGGCGACGCAATAAGGTGGACGTGGGCCATGTTCAGGCCGCGGAGTACCGCAATCCCTCAGATTTCTCCGCGGTCCTGCAATTCCTGACAATCGATGCAGTGGCGGGCCCACGGAACCGCGTCCAGGCGACCGAGCAGGACTTTCTTTCCGCACTCGACGCAGGTCCCGTAGTTCCCCTCCTCAATGCGATCGAGGGCAAGATCGACCCGGCGCACGATATCCCGTTCGCCGGCCGTCAGCTGGTAGCTCAGATCCCGAATAACGGTCGACAAGGCACGATCCCCGAGGTCCGGCGCTTCTTTGCCCGATCCCTCTTTCTCGCTCGTCCGTGCGGCCTTGACGCGTTCCAGAAGTTCTTCTCTTTTTGCCAAGAGCTGTTTGCGATATTTTTCGCGTTGTCTTTTGTTCATGATGACGATCCTCCGAATCGGGGGCCAGCGGCCACCAATATCTCGCGGCTGTTTTCAATCGTAAGTGACCGCCCCCTATTGTACGAAACCCCGATGATACGCACCACCTGAGAGGATGCTGGTGGCACGAAAAAGCTGTTCCCACAAAACAAGACGCGCCAGCAGATGAGGTAAAGTCATTTGACTCAACGAGATACTCTCATCAGATGCTTCAAGCACGCGGGGGTCGAGACCGAGGTCGCTGCCAATGGCAAAGACCAGACCCGCGCCACCGGTTTCGGCGAATTCATGGATCCACCGCGCAAAAGCCGTGCTGTCACGTTGGGTGCCTCGCTCATCGAGCGCCACCAGTCGCCAACCGGCCTTATGGTTTTGCAGCATGGCCTCGGCCTCGAGGCCGAGTGCCCGCCGGGGATCCTTGTCGCGACCGCCCGCGACGCTTTTGATGGCGATATCTTCCGCGGGCCATCGACGCTGGACCCGCTGACGATAGGTTTCGATCTGCTTTTCGTAGGGGCTCGCCGACCGGCGTCCGACCCACAGCGTCCTGATCTTCACGACGACTCGTCTTCCCCGATTCCGAGCGCCTCTGCGTCGAGTTTTTGCGCATCCCCCCACAAAGCGTCGAGGCCGTAGTAGGCACGACATTCTTCGGTAAAGACGTGCACAACGAAATCACCATAGTCGATCAGGACCCACTCGGCACGGGACACCCCTTCAACGTGGTTCGGCCGAAGGCCCTCGTCCCTGAGCTGTCGTTGGATCGCATCGGCGATGGCCGCCACCTGGCGGTCACTGGCGCCCGAACAGATGAGCAGGTGGTCGGTGTAGGAGGTCAAACCGGCGACCTCCAGACCGATGACTTGAAATGCTTTCTTGTCAGCTGCGGCGCGGGCCGCCGTCTGGAGACGAGCCAAAAAATCGGTTTCCGACATCAGTCCACCACCTTTGGATTGGGTCCATAGAGGCCGTACTTCTCAATATAGGTGTGGACCTCATGCGGTACCAACTCACGGATCGGAAGGCCGCGACTCTCGCGGGCCCGGATCGAGGTTCCGGAGATCGGGAAGGGCTCGTGATTGAGCAGGTAGACCGTAAGGTCTTCGGGGTCCGGAACCTCTTCGAAGGGCTCCACCACCCGCAGGCGAGGCAGCAGCCGTTTGGGCACTCGAGCGGCCAGTTCGTCTCCCCACATATGGGCGCGGTGGAGGACAACCAGGTGAACCGATTCAACAAGTTCTTCCCACAACTCCCAGGTCTGGATCTGAGAAAAGGAGTCGGAACCGAGAATGAAATAGAGCGTGCTGTCCGGAAATCTGGTCTGAAAGCGGCGAACGGTCTCCACCGAATAGGTGGGTTGCGGTGCAAAGACCTCGTCGTCGGAGGTATAGAAATTCTCGTACGGCAGGGTAGCCATTGCCACCATCGCCAACCGGTGGGTGACCGGGGTCAACGGGGCCGAGTGCTTGTGCGGCGGCGAACCCGCGGGCACGAAATACACCGCCTGGAATTGAAAGGTCTCCTGGGCACGGACCGTCGGGACCAGATGCCCGAGGTGGAATGGATCAAAACTTCCGCCGTAGATTGCAATTCGTTCTGTCATGAACGGTTCCGAACCTCCTCAACCAACACGAAGAGTCGACCCAGGAGCCGGTCGACGGATTCGCCGGTCACCGCCGAAATCGCCATCGATGATGCCCCATTGGCAGCCGCCACTTTTTCAAGCTCCGCAAGAGCTGCCTCACGATCGCCAACAGTGTCGAGCTTGGTGCCAATCAGCAACCACGGCCGCTGCTCGAGCGGAGCCGGGTGCGCCTCGAGTTCGGCTCGAATAGTATCAACCCGTTCGGTGAGGGGCTCCTCAGATGAGAGATCCACCAGGTGGGCGAGCACCGGACACCTCTCGATATGGCGCAAGAACTGTGCGCCCAGCCCGGCCCCGTCGGAAGCGCCCTCGATGATGCCCGGAATATCCGCCATCACGAGGGTTCGCAACTCGTCATCCGGCGCGGAAACCACGCCGAGATGGGGCTCGAGAGTCGTGAAGGGATAATCGGCAATCTTGGGGCGAGCGGCCGACAACCGCGACAACAGGGTCGATTTTCCGGCATTGGGCAGCCCGACCAGGCCGACATCGGCCAGAAGCTTGAGTTCGAGATCGAGATCGAGATTCTCGCCCGGCGCACCATCCTCCGCTTTGCGGGGGACCCGATTGGTCGACGAAGAAAAACGGGTATTGCCGCGCCCTCCCTTGCCGCCCTTCGCCACCACCAGTTCTTGGCCTTGATTCACCAGATCACCCATGGATTCACCGGTGGATGCATCGCGCACGATCGTCCCGGGCGGAACCTGAACGCAGACATCATCGCCGCCGGCGCCGGTCTTGTTGGAACCCTGACCGTGCTTGCCGGCCTCGGCACGGACGTGGCGCCGATGGTGGAGATGGAGCAGGGTATTGATGCCTTCGTCGACCACCAGGATGACGTCGCCGCCGCGACCGCCGTCACCACCATTCGGACCACCCCGGGGGACGAATTTCTCGCGCCGAAATGACACGCAGCCATTGCCGCCGTTGCCGGCGCGCACCGTGATCCGAACTGAGTCAACAAGCATGGTTCGTCAACGGCACTCCGCCCACCACGCAGCCTGGCGTGCGAGCTCTACTCGTGCCGTCTTCATCTGATTGGGGTGTCAGTTGGCAACGATGCTGATGAACCGACCGAGCCGACCGCGGTTCAAAAATTTGACCTGACCGTGCGAGGTCGCAAAAAGAGTGTCGTCGCGACCTCTTTTGACGTTGTCGCCGGGCTTGAAATGCGTGCCACGCTGCCGCACCAGGATGGTGCCTGATGTCACCGTCTGGCCGTCACCAACCTTGGTACCGAGACGCTGGGAATTGGAATCACGACCGTTGCGGCTCGAGCCCTGTCCTTTTTTGTGCGCCATAGATCCCCCTACGCCTCAATGGCCTCGACCCGGACCCGATAATAGTCCTGCCGATGACCGTTCTTCCGCTTATAACCCTTGCGGCGTTTTTTCTTGAAAACAATGATCTTGTCGCCCCGCTCCGCAGCCAGGATCTGACTCTTGACGGATGCGCCATCGACCAAAGGCTGTCCGACCTGGACACCTTTGCCCTTGCTGATCAACATGACCCGATCAAAGACCAGGGCATCGCCCTTTTTGAGGTCAGGCACGGTTCGTTCGACCAGCAGCTCATCGCCGGGGCTGACCCGGTACTGTTTGCCGCCATGTTCAACTACTGCATAATCAGTCATTCCACACCTCTCCCCTGCACAAAGGGGTCGTATTTGTAACAGACAGGGCGTTTGCTGTCAAGGAGTTCCACCCCGTTTCGCCCTTTGGACGGTGCCGTGGAAAGGCCGACCGACCACCCGATCCTCGATGCTGGATGCTGGATGCTCGGTGGCGCGATCAGTCGATACGCTTCGCCACGATATCAGGGGTGGAGAACGGCAGACAGGGTCAGCGAAAAGCAGTCAGCGGCAGGGCCAGTCAACAGCGACAGATATCAGCGACGGTTATCAGGGTCAGGGGCGGGGAACAGACTCGGCCGTCGCCTTTCGCCTGGTTCGCGGGGACCGAACTCGCCGACCGGACTCCTGATCGCTGTCCCCTGCCGCCGCCGCTGTCCTCTGTCGCTGTTCCCGGTCGCTGGTCACTGTCGCCGTCGCTGAACACTGCCGCTGTAAGCTGTGTTTTGGACAGCGGTGATCCACCGTCGAACATCGAGCCCTGGTTGAAAAAACGGGCCCCGAAGGGCCCGTGGTTCGATCATCGGCTCGCGACCTCAGTAGCGCTGCTCCGGTGGACGTTGCCCCTCGGGAGGCATCTGCCCTCCCTGGCCGCGCTGGCCCGGTCGGCGCTGTTCTCCACGTTGTTCCTGGAAACGTCGCCGAATCTCCTGAAGCGACTTCCACTGTTCCGTGGTGATGAGCTGCCGTACCGCCAGAAGCATCTCGAAACGCTCGTTCTCGAGCTTGTGACGGGCATTCTGAAACGCGACGTACGCCGAACGCACCGCGTCGGGTGCAAAATCATCCCGGTCGACCGCCTGCTTCAAATCGAGCCCCGATCGATCGACGTCGGCCTTGAGATCGATCATCCGCCGCGCATGGTCATACACGACGTCACGGATCTGCTTCTGTTGCTCCTCGGTCAAACCAATCCGCTCCGCCACCCGCGGGTTCTCCCACCACTTGCCGGGCGGCAGATCGAACTCCGCAGCAATCAAGGGGCCTGCGACCATGAGAACTATCAATATCATCAATGCTTTCTTCATCTTGACCTCCGCTCTGGCCCGCTCACGACGTTCCATTGGCAATCATGCTCTCGGGATCATCGAAACCCGGATCGATCGATTCGAAACCGGGCAGACTGTCGTCGGACAGGACCGCCTCGACCTCGGCGAGGATTTTTTCGATCTGGATTTCGTTGTCGACTCCAGGGACTGTGGTGATCTGGGGAACCGTCAGCTCCCGCACACCGATTGCCAGCAGGACAACCGCCGCGGCCGCGAGAAGTGCGCGCCGCCAATGCGATTGGCTTCGGGCCGCTGCCGGTGGGTCGCCGAGCCGGTCGAGGACCGCCCGCCGTTGTTCTTCCCAATCGGGCACCTCGGTCTCGAGCGATTCTCGGCGCTCGGAAATCAACGCCTCGAGTTCGGTCACCTGTTGCCGGCATGCCAGACATCCCGCAAGATGCTCGTCGCTGCTCGACTCGAGGGGTTCGCCGGCAAGGGCGGCCGCGATCTCGTGGTCTTCAAGGTGTTTCATCGGTACGCTCCCAATTCTTCCCGCAGCCTGTGCACTGCGCGGTGCAACTGCGTCTTGACTGTGCCCACGTGGACACCCAGAGTCTCTGCGATCTCTTCAAGCTCCATCTCGGCAAAGAAGCGCAGCCTGAAGATCTCTCGTTGCCTTGACGGCAGTCCTTCTTCGAGTTCTTTGAGGGTGGCGACTGTCTGCCGCTGGATGGTCCGGGTTTCGGGTCCGACCTGGTCATCCGGCACCAGTTCGAGCACACTCCCACCCTCCTCGTCGTCCGCCGCATCCGTTACTTCTCCCCGCCGCCGGTGCTTGCGCAGCATGTCGAGACAGGTGTTGATGGCGATCCGGGTGAGCCAGGTCGAGAAGGCCGCCCGCTGATCGAAATCGCCGATCCTTGTATAGGCCTTGACCAGGCTGTCCTGAGCCGCCGCATCCGCCTCGTCGACACCCACATACTGCCGGCACACCATCCACACGCGGCGCTGATGCCGGTTGACCAACTCGCCGAAGGCCTCGCGGTCACCGTTCCTGGCCCGCATGACGAGCGCATCGTCTCCCTGGGAAAAATCGTTTCGGGATGGATCCATGGTTTGAGCCCGTAACATATTAGTACGACGAAGGCCGGGGGGCCGCGGTTGACACGGCAAGGCCCACTCCGACTCACGGGCTTCGAAACGACAATCGTCCGGAGAAACCGCGGATCACGCGGGTGATTTACTTTTATCTGCGTCCATCTGCGCTATCTGCGGTTGTGAGATGGGATGGTTCCTTCGACCTACCGGTTTGGCACGACCACGCTGAGGGCCGCCGGGAGGACCTCAAATCGTGCCAGAGGGGGCTCGAGAGTCACGGAGTTGCCATCGAAGTGAGCCGGCAGAGGCCGTTCAAAGTGGAGCTCGAGCCACGGCGACTGCACCATATGAGTACCCTTCAAATCTCCGAGCCCGCCCCGCATCGCGGCCGCTAGCCTGACTAATCGCCCGATCGGACCAACCTCTTCGACCAGACAGGCATCGAGCAGACCGTCGTCTGGTAGGGCCGCGGGTGTGAGCTCGAAGCCGCCGCCGGTCGTGGGCCCGCCGTGGACCGCGAGGATCACCATCGAGCCTTCGTAGGAGCCCTCTTCGGTGACCATCCGGACTCGCTGCATCCGGTACCGAAAAAGCGCTGAAAGTGCGGCGACGAGATAAACGGCAATGCCCCGGATCCACTTGATCCGCTCGGCCCGGTCATTGATGTCTCCGATCAACCCGATTCCGGCGGCATTGACGATGACCCGATTGCCGAAGCGGATCAGATCGACCTTCCTCACCACCCCATCGACCGCGGCGCGGGCCGCTTCTTCGAGATCGAGGGGGATCCCCAGGGTCCGAGCGGCGTCGTTGCCGGTTCCAAGCGGCAGCAGTGCAAGCTCGCAACTGCCTGCCCGGTACAACCCATCGACCGCCTCGCACAGAGTGCCGTCGCCCCCAGCAACAACCACGCGACGCTCGCCGTCGTGAACGGCCGCAGCAGCCAACTCAGCTGCGTGCCCCGGGGCCTCGGTCATGACAGCGGTTGCATTCAGGCCGTAGTCCCCGAGCCGTTGCTCGAGACGCGGCCATTCACGACCGACTCGGCCGCCCGCAGCCGCCGGATTGACGATGATGCGCACCGGGACAGCCTAACAAAGTTTCAGCCCGTCGACCGGAGCCCGTTGCTGTAGAATCGTCGCGCAGAATCCCCACGACCGGGATCGTCGAAGCTTTCCGAACGAGGTGAAAATGTTCGAGCTTGCACTGATCGTTCTCTTCGCGCTCGCTGTCTCCGATCTCGTCGTCGGCGTCAGCAACGACGCCGTCAACTTCCTCAATTCGTCCATCGGTTCGAAGGTGGCCCCGCGAACCGTCATCATGGTCATCGCCAGCCTCGGCATGTTGGCGGGAGTGCTGTTTTCGAGCGGCATGATGGAAGTCGCCCGCAAGGGGATCTTCAATCCGCAGTTCTTTACCATGCCCGAATTGATGACGATCTTTCTCGCCGTCATGCTCACCGATATCATCCTCCTCGATCTCTACAACACATTCGGGCTGCCGACCTCGACCACGGTCTCGATCGTCTTCGAACTGCTCGGCGCCGCTGTTGCAGTCTCTCTGCTCAAGATCTTCACCGCCGGCCAGGGCATCGGCGAGGTCATGAATTACATCAACTCCAGCAAGGCACTGGCCATCATCTCCGGAATCCTGTTATCGGTGGTGGTCGCTTTTGTGGTCGGTGCCATCGTCCAAATCGCCACCAGGCTCCTGTTCACCTTTGACTATGAGTCTCGAATGAAACGATACGGCGCCCTATGGGGTGGAGCGGCCCTGGCGAGCATCACCTATTTCATCCTCATCAAAGGAGCCAAGGGAGCCTCGTTCATCACCCCCGAGACCCTGCAGTGGATCAAGAGCCACACCGCCACCATGCTGCTCGGTTCGTTTGTGGTCTCGGCACTCTTCCTGCAACTTCTGATGGTTGCAGCCAAGGTCAAACCCCTCAAGGTCGTCGTTCTCGTCGGGACCTTTGCCCTCGCAATGGCCTTTGCCGCCAACGATCTGGTCAACTTCATCGGCGTTCCGCTGGCCGGACTCGCCGCCTACACGGAGGCGGGCACCGCTGCCGATCCGATGACCGCGACGATGGAGGCCCTGACCGAACCGGTTCGATCAAATACGCTGTTTCTCCTCCTTGCGGGAATCATCATGGTGATCACCCTGTGGGTCTCGCGCAAAGCACGGACCGTGACCAAGACCGAGCTTCGTCTCGGCCGTCAGGAAGAGGGTTATGAACGTTTCGAATCGACGGCGCTCTCCCGAGCCATCGTCCGGTCGGTCTCGTCGTATATGGCGATCGCCGCCCGCCTGGCCCCAGGGTCGTTCAGACGTTGGGTGAACCGTCGTCTCGACCGCTCCCAATTCCGCCCGGCGCTCGCAATTGATGGCACCGTGCCATCCTTCGACCTCGTCCGGGCCGGGGTCAATCTGATGGTGGCGGCCGCGTTGATCTCCCTCGCAACATCGTTCAAGCTGCCGCTTTCGACCACTTACGTGACCTTCATGGTGGCGATGGGGACTTCCTTCTCAGACCAGGCCTGGGGCCGTGAAAGCGCCGTGTATCGGGTCAGCGGGGTTTTGACGGTGATCGGGGGGTGGTTCTTCACCGCAATGATGGCCTTCACCGTGGCCGCCGTTTTTGCGGTCGCCCTGTATTTCGGCAAGATCCTCGCGATTTTCGGCATCGGCTGCATCGCGATCCTGCTGCTCATCCGGACCCGACGCCTCCACCATGTCCGCGAAAAAGAAGAGAAGGCGCTCGATGTCTTCAACCTCAGCAAAATCACCGATGCGCCGGCCGCCGCCAGCACGACTTTTGACCACGCCGCCATCTTTCTACGTGAAGTTCGAAACACGCTGAAGATCACCTTCGACGGCCTCTTCGCGCTCGATCGCACTCAGCTGAAAACCGCACGCGAACACCAGCGGGAACTGCAGCGGTGGTCCAATATCATCGCGGCCAACATCTTCAAGGTTCTTCGACTGCTTGGGCGAGAGAACATCCCGGTCGACACCACTCGTTTTGCCCAGACCATCTCTTCGCTCCAGGAGATCTCAGAAAGCGTCCGCGACGTGGTCATGCGCGCCTATGTCCACGTCGCCAACCAGCACTCGGGTTTGCTGGAAGCCCAGATCGAAGAACTCGACCGAATGGCTCAGGTGACCTACGCCGTCCTCGACCGAACATCTGACGCCATGTCGCACCGGACAAAGCCGGATCTCGAGGCGATCTCCGGGGCCGCCGCCGAACTCCGCAGTCTCCTGCAGTCATTCGATGACAATCAGGTGCGCCGCATCCAGGACAACACGTCCAAGACCAGACTCAGCATCCTGTCTTACAGCCTGGCCTGGGACTGCCTCAAGATCGCGGAGCAGACAGCCAATCTCCTGACCGTCTTCGAAGAGCCCTTTCAACCCAACGGCACAAAGGACGGGGATTCGGACGAGGAAGTCGGCGCAACTGCCTGAACATTCCGGATCGGGTCCAAATAATCGGCAGTTGTTGCTGCTAGGATGACGCCGCAGCATCGAGCCGCCTTGCGGCTTGAAACCCTCGCGCCAGGGAGGCGATTCACCCGATGAGAGATGGCAGTAGCAGCCACCAGACGCAGACCGGCGCGGCGAAGGAATGGAGCCGCGTCGGCACACGCCTGGTCTCACTCCTCCTGCTTTTGTACGGTTTCCTGGTCAGCATCGGGATGCTCGGCAAAGCATTCAAAATGTTCTCGGGCGGGGTCGTCGGCAACCTCATTGAAAGCGCGTCCGATCCTCTGGTGGGATTGTTCGTCGGCGTCCTCGCGACCACCCTGGTGCAATCATCGTCAACCACCACATCGCTGGTGGTGGCCATGGTCGGCGGCGGCACGATGCCCATCGAGACCGCCATACCGATCGTCATGGGAGCCAACATCGGGACCTCGGTGACCAACACCCTGGTCAGCATCGGACACATCGGTCACGGTCGCGAGTTCCAGCGCGCTTTTGCCGCCTCGACCATCCATGACTTTTTCAACATACTGGCGGTGGTTATCCTGTTTCCACTGCAAGTGGCGACCAATTTTCTCGGCATTATGGCTGCGAGACTCGCAGATATCTTCGCAGAGGTCGGCGGTCTCACCTTTGCAAGCCCCCTCAAGATGATCACCGGACCGACTGTCAAAGCCGCGGCCACGATGCTCGAGGGCCATCCCTGGCTGATGCTCATTCTGGCCCTCGCCATCATGTTTGCCACCCTCCGCTATCTGGTGGTGATGCTCAAAGCGCTTGTCATCGGTCGAGTCGAAGCCTTTTTCGACAGCACCCTGTTTGCCAACACGGGCCGGGCCATGGTTTTCGGTCTGCTGATCACCGTCCTCGTGCAATCTTCGAGCATCACGACCTCGCTGGCCGTGCCCCTCGCAGGCGCCGGCATCCTGACGCTGCAACAGATCTTTCCCTACACTCTGGGGGCGAATATCGGCACCACAATCACCGCCATGCTCGCAGCACTGGCGGTGGGAGAGATCAGCGCTGTGACCGTGGCATTCGCACACTTCTTGTTCAATATCTGCGGCATCGTTTTGATCTGGCCGATTCGATTCATTCGCAATATTCCTATTCGGTTGGCCAGAGGGTTTGCGGAGATTGCGGCCAACCATCGATGGATCGCGATCGCCTATGTTCTGGTTTGTTTCTATGCCGTGCCATTTGCGGCGATTCTCGTACTGAGGTGAAAGATGATCAAACAGTTCTTTGAACTATTTCGCAAAGATAATCTGCTCCAACAGGCCTACGACAGGTCCCTGGAGATGCTCGAAGCCGATCGCGAGATGTTTCTCGCCGCCTCCAGCTCACTTCGTGAGCATGACGACGCAAAGATCGAACTCGATATCTACGCCAGGGATCAGATGATCAACGCCTATGAGAGGGAAGTCCGTCGCAAGGTCCTGACCCACCTCGCGCTGACTTCGAGTCAGAGCATCGCCGCCGGTCTCGCCCTCGTCAGCATCGTCATCGACATCGAACGCATCGGAGACCTGACCAAGAACATCGTCGACCTCGCCCTGCGACATCCCGGCAAGCTCCACTGCGGCTCCCTCGAGGAAGACATCCGGAAAATCGAAACAACCGTCAAGACCATGTTCACTCTTCTGATCGAGGCGCTGCCGAAAGGCGACGAGGCCAAGGCAAAAGAAGTGATGTCCGAGCACTGGTGGATCGCCCGCCGTGCCGACGAGATCCTGAACAGTTTGATCGTGCGCGAGGACCCCGATCTGGTGTGCCGGGAGGCTGTCAGCGCGGCGCTTTACGTGCGCTTCCTGAAGAGGATCTCGGCTCACCTCATGAATATCGCGTCGAGCGTCGTCAACCCCTTCGACCGGATCGGCTTTCGGGAAGACGACCTGGAGAACCTGGTCGACGACGAATAGCCCGCAACCGTCAGGAGGTCGTCGAGACGATCGGGAAGCTGAGGGTCACAGTGGTTCCCACCTGCTGACGGGAATCGAGGGCCAACTTCCCGCCCATGTGGTGGACCATGTGCTTGACGATGGCCAGACCGAGACCGAGCCCCCCGTCACCCGGCGTCCGGGCTCGATCGACGCGGTAAAAGCGCTGCAGAACCGCCTGCAGCTCGCTTGGGGGAATTCCCTCGCCGCTGTCGGACACCTCGAGTTCGACCAGTTCCTCCGCCGGGCGCGCTCGCACCCGGACCCACCCTTCGGGGCGGTTGTATTTGATGGCGTTGTCGACGAGATTGCTCAGGACCCGGTACAGGCCGCGACGGTCACACCAGCATTTCAAATCATCGCAAGCCTCGAACTCGAGCACGACTTCCGCCCGTTCCGCCTCGGGCTGAAAGTCTGCCAGGATCTCCCGAACCACAACCGAAACCGGCACCGACTCCAGCTGGAGTTCCACCGCGCCGGCTTCGATCGAGGCGAGTTCGTAGAGCTCGGCGGTCAGCCGGTCGATGCGCTCCACCTGACGGACCAACATCGCAGCGATCTGCGGTTCGACCTGCTCCTCGAGGGTCTCCACTGTGGTTCGCAGCACCGTCAGAGGCGAGCGAAGCTCGTGTGAAAGATCCTGGACGAAGCGCCGTCTGAACTCTGCCGCCCGGCGCACCAATCCGATGTCGCTGAAAAGAACCACCGAGCCACCACCGCGAACCGGGAAAGCGTGCACCTCCCAAAGGCCGCGTGAATTTTCCAGGATCACAGGGTCGTGTGGGCTTCCGCCGGCTGCTTTTTCGACCGCTTCCACAACATCAGGGTGTCGCATGATCTCGAGGAAATGGGTCCCGGGTGCCACCTGATCCACACCGCAAAACCGAATTGCCGCCGGATTGATGAGCCGGATCGAAAGATCGGAGGCAACCACCAACAGGCCGTCGCCGAGGCTCCTGGTCAGGTCCTCGAGGAGTTCTGAGGTCCGCATTCGTTCCGACTCGCAGGCCGCCGATGTTTCACGAAGCGATTTCACCGCCCGCCGAGCCTGGCGAGCATCACCTACATCGAGGTCCCGCATCATCTCGCGCACCGGGGCGGCAACCGTTCGCCAGGTCACCCACTCGAGCACAACCACCGCCAGGGCCCAGAATAGTCCGGTGAACCACAGCGCCCCAGCGCTGCGTCCCGAAGCCCAAACAAGGCCGAGCACGAGCAATGGGAGGCCCCCGAGGATGGCGGTCAGGACGTGGCGCCTTCGTTTCACGGATAGCCCCGGAATCGATAGCCGGCGCCGACCACCGTCTCGACAAGATCGGACCCGAGTTTTTTCCGCAGCGCCCGGACATGGACATCCACCGTCCTGGTTTCGATCTCGCTCGAGAGCCCCCAGACCCGCTCGAGGATGTTGTCGCGCGACGCCACTCTCGGACGGGTCGTGATGAGATACCACAGCAATTCGAATTCGCGGACGGTGAGTTTCACGATCTCGCCATCATGGCAAACTTCCATCGCGCCCCGTTTGACAATCAGCCTGGTGTCCGTATACGCATCCTCGGGCACCCCACCGTCGAGGCTGCGCCGCCGGAGGAGGGCCCGAATCCGGCTCTTCAATTCTCGCAGCGAGAAGGGCTTGGTGACGTAATCGTCGGCGCCGAGATCGAGGCCCAGCACACGGTCACCCTCCGTCACCCGTGCCGTCAGGATGATAATCGGCAGATCGGCAATTGCCGGCGTTTCGCGCACCTCCCGGCACACGCCGAGGCCGTCGAGGTCGGGAAGATTCAGGTCGAGCAACACCAGATCGGGTGGTTTGTCGAGAATCCCGTCGAGGCCATCTCGGCCGGTCGCAAATCGATCCACCCGATAGCCGTCCTTCTCCAGGGCCAGACACAAAGTGGCCGCGAGATCAGGGTCGTCTTCGACCAGCGCCAACCGCTCACCCGTCATCAAGGTTCCTCGGAAATCGGATAGACGTGACGGATCGGGGTCGCCTCGACCAGATACACCACCTCTTCGGCAATATTGGTTGCCTGGTCGGCGATGCGTTCAACATAACGCGCGACGAGGATCAAATCGATCGCCCGGGAGATCGTCTTCGGGTCCTCGATCATGAAAGTGAGGAGCACCCTGAAGATCTGAAGATAGAGCGCGTCGACCTCATCGTCACGGAGGATCACCTGCCGCGCCGCCTTCGCATCCCGGGCCACATAGGCGCCGATTGCGTCGGTGACCATGGCGTGTGCGAGACCGAGCATGCGTGGGAGATCCACCAGAGGCTCGATCTGGGGGTATTTGCTCAGATGAAGAACGCGCTCGGCAATATTGACCGCGTTGTCGGCGATCCGCTCGAGTTCCGGCCCCAGCTTGATGGCAACGATCACAAAGCGGAGATCGGTTGCCGTCGGTTGGTAACGGGCAATGAACTCGGTTGCCAAACGGTCGATCTCGACCTCGTACTGGTCGATCTCCTCATCCATCTCGATGACCGACTCGGCGAGCTCATTGTCCTGTCCTGCCAGGGCGGTGGCCATGTCATCGAGACATTTCTCCACCTGCCCCGCCATCGAAAGAATGGTGCGTTTCAGTTCATCCAACTCTTCTTCGAACTGCCGTTGCATGGGTTTCTCCCGATCTCCAGACTCTACTCGCGTCGATCGTTCTAGCCAAATCGACCGGTGATGTATTCCTCGGTAATTCTCTCATTCGGGTTGGTGAACATGGTGGTGGTGTCGTTGTACTCCACCAGCTCGCCAAGCATGAAAAATGCAGTGCGATCCGCGATCCGCGCCGCCTGCTGAAGGTTGTGGGTGACGATGACAATGGAGTAAAGCTCCTTGAGTTGGAGCAGGGTCTCCTCGATCTTTGCCGTCGAGATCGGGTCGAGGGCGGACGCCGGCTCGTCGAGGAGCAGGATATCGGGCTCGTTGGCCAGGGCGCGGGCTATGCACAGACGCTGCTGCTGACCGCCCGAGAGGTCGAGCGCGGATTGGTCGAGGCGATCACACACCTCGTCCCAAAGGTCGGCCTGTTTGAGCGATCGTTCGACCAATTCGTCGAGTCTCGCGCGACCGCGGACTCCGGTCATACGCGGACCGAAACTGATGTTCTCGCGAATGGTCATTGGAAAAGGGTTCGACTTCTGAAAGACCATCCCCACCCTTTTTCGGAGCCTCTCGAGATCGATGTCAGGCCGGAAGATGTCGACGCCTTCCACCAGGATCTGGCCCTCGACCCGCACCCCCTCGATCATGTCGTTCATCCGGTTGAAACACCGCAGGTAGGTGGACTTGCCACAACCGGAGGGACCGATCAGGGCGGTGATCTTTCGTGCCGACATCTCGAGATCGATGCCCTTCAAGGCCTGGACCTCGCCGTAAAAAAGGCGAAGGCCTTTGGTTTCGAGTGCTATTCCACGGTCGACCGAATCGGTCCCGTTCCCGGTGGCCGGCGCGACATGCACGCTCGCTCTCGGCCTCGATCCGTCGGCATCTCTATTTTTGATGGTCGAAGGAGTATTCATCACACAACCTGTCCTCTATAAGCCCTGCGCAATCGCCGTCTGACAATGATCGCCGTCAGGTTCAGCAATACCACCAACCCGAGCAAAACCAGGGTGGTGGCAAAGGCCATGGGTTTTGCGGCCTCCACGTTTGGAGACTGCATCGAAACGTCATAGATATGGAAGCCGAGGTGCATGAACTTGCGTTGGAGGTGGAGAAACGGCGCGGTGCCATCCACCGGGAGGCTCGGCGCGAGCTTGACCGCACCGGTGAGCATGAGCGGGGCCACTTCGCCCGCGGCTCGGCTGACAGCCAGGATCAGACCGGTCAAAATGCCCGGCATGGCGGCGGGAAGAATGATCTTCTTGAGGGTCTGCCAGCGGGTGGCGCCAAGTGCCAGAGACCCATCCCTCCAACTCTGAGGCACCGCCAGGAGACCCTCGCGGGTCGCCACCACCACCACCGGGACCGTCAACAGGGCGAGCGTCAACGAGGCCCACAAGACACCGCCGGTGCCAAAGGTCGGCGTCGGTAAACGGTCGGCAAAGAAGAGGCCGTCGATCGTTCCGCCGACCTCGTAGACAAAGAAAGCCAGCCCGAACATTCCAAATACGATCGAGGGCACGCCGGCAAGGTTGTTGACCGCCTGATTGGCCAGCCGCAACGGGATCCCCGGCCGCGCGTACTCGGTCATGTAGACCGCCGTCACAACCCCAAAGGGCACAACCGCAACGCTCATCAGAAGGACCAGCAGAACCGTACCGAAGAGCGCCGGGAAGATTCCGCCCTCGGTGTTGGCCTCGCGGGGTTCGGTAAAGAGGAACAGAAAACCCTCGCGAACAGCGTGCAGGCCTCGGCCCGCAAGAGTCTTCTGGTTGGACCACACGACCTCGATGACGCTGCCCAACGGCACCTCGACCCGGTCGGACCCCGCCGCGAGCACGATGCGGCTTGACGCGAGGCGCCTGGCGTAATCATCGAGATCGTGCCGGAGGGCTTCGAGTCTCGGGGCGAGCCGCTGGGATTCCACCGCGACCACCTGTTCGAGAGCGGCAATCTCCTCAGCGGCGCCCGCCGTTCCGCCGAACGCCGATCTCTCGAGCAGGTCCAGTTTCTCCTCCGCACGGGTCAACGGGGTCCGGATGCGATCGCGCTCGGCCTCCAGCCTGCGGCGCTCGCGTCGCCAGGATTCGCCGGTTTCGAGAAAACCGTCGAGGGCCCCGGTGGAGTTGACATCGACGCTGGTCTCGTCGTCCCGGATCGCTTCGGTGATCCTTCCGAACGCGTCTCCATACTCCGTGCGCACCACCCTCACCAGATCCCCGGGAGTCGACCGCCCGATGATCTCCGCTTCGTCGACCCACATGAAGTCGGCCCGCGTGAGCTCGCGGTTTCCGGTCTTCAGCTGCAGCCTGAATCGATCTTCAGCGCCCTCCGAGCTGGCCGGGATGATTTCCCGACCGACGATCTCGCCGATTCGAAGGGTCCCGTCCTCGAGGGTGATCTCGGTGATCCGCGACGGCCAGAACCACCCAAAGGCGTTGACCGAGACGATCCACAAGAGCGCGGCCAGCATGACCAGCACCGCGAGGGTCGCCAGGGCGGTGGTCCAGATACCCGGCAGACCCGAAGCCAGCCCGCGCTGTTCCACCACAAAGGAGGCCGTGTGGTCAGAATCGTGCATATCGTTTCCGCAGGTAGCTGCCGACAAAATCAGCCGCCGTCGTGAGCACGAAAGTGAAGGCAAAGAGAAGCGTACCGGTGAGGAAGAGAACTCGGAACAGGGTGCCGCCGACCGGCGCTTCCGGGATCTCGACCGCAATGGCCGCCGACATCGTCCGCATGCCGTTGAAGATCGAAAGATCGAGCAACGGAGTGTTGCCGGCGGCCATGAGAACGATCATGGTCTCTCCGACTGCGCGTCCGAGCCCGAGCATCACCGCCGCAAAGAGACCCGGGCTCGCTGCCGGGACCACCAAACGGATGGCGGTCTGCCATCGGGTAGCTCCAAGGGCCCGGCTGGCGTTGACCAGCGCTCGCGGCACCGCCGAGCAGGCGTCCTCGGCAATGGTAAAGATCACCGGAATGACCGCAAAGCCGAGGGCGAGACCCACCACGATGCTGTTGCGCTGGTCATACCGCATGCCCCACTCGGTGAAGAGAAAACGCTGGAAGTCTCCGTTGAAGAAACGGCTCTCGATCGGGCCGGCGACCAGGGCGAGCGCGGCGACCACTGCCGAGCCCGCAGCAAAAAGAACGAGAAGTTCGGCGCCGTCGGGCAGTCTCCGGCGAAAATCGGTCGGCAACATGCGCCAGAAACCGAGGGCCAGGATAATGGCGAGGGGCAGGGCGAAGATCCCCAGAAGGACCGCGAAAAGAGCCGTTTCAAGCCGCGGAGCCAACCACAGAGCGGCGAGAAAACCGACCACCACCGAGGGCACCGCCGCCATCAACTCGAGAGTTGGTTTGACGATCGATTGTAGCCAGCTCGGCGCGAGCTGCGAAACATAGACCGCCGCCATCAGGGCCAAGGGCAGCGAAAAGAGCATGGCGTACAGGGTCGCCTTGAGGGTGCCGAAGATCAACGGCCAGACGCTGAGCTTGGGCTCGAAGGCGTCCGATCCCCCGGTCGACTGCCACACCCATTTTTTACCCGCATACCCTTCGTACCAGACAGGCAGAAAGAGCGTGCGGAAGCTGATCTCAGGATGGGGGTTGTCGATGGCGCGGCGCATCACCGTATGGCCGGCCACGGCTACGGCCCCGTCGCTCTTCGGGTCGATGGCCAGGTTGCTGATCGGCCCATCGGTCCACGGATCCACCATCAACCTGCGGCCCGAGGTGGAGTAGTAGAGCCCAACCGAGCCGTCGGCCGCCGCGACCGCGAATCCCCTCCGCCGGCTGGCAGCGGCAATGACCGTCGGCCGAGACTGCGGCCCGTCGAGGCTTCGTACCGGTGTCCACTGGGTAGGTGCTGCCGATACGTTCACATCGTTCCGGGACGCCAGCTTGCGACCGATCTCATCGTCGGGCACCACCACCGACTCTCCCGGCGCGAGGCGCGTGCCTGCCACCTTGAAGCTCCCGTCTCCGGTGTTCTCCACCGTGACACGCGGGACCTCGAGAAAGACGTCGATCGAACCATCTCCTCCGGCGGCGACCAGGGTCCCGCCACCAATCAGGAACCGCAGAGTCGAGATGACCCGCTCGCCACTGAGGACTGTCGCCGGGTTCAGGGAAGGCAGGCGATAGAGGCGCATCGTGCCCGCGGCATCGACCACCGCCAAGTTATCGAGACCTTCTGCGACGGCGGCACCGAGCACCCCACCCGGCTGGCCGGGAGCTGCCCACCGATTCCAGGCCTCGTCCTCGGAATCCCAATAGACGAGATCGAAATCGCCGGACTCGCCCCAGGCCGCCACCAGGAGGTTGCCGTCTTCATCGCCGTTGGCGGTGATTCCGGTCCAGACTCCGTCGCCGAGCTCCAGCGCGTCGGCCGATGGCCGCCACCGGGCCGTGGTGACCCGCGTCTCCCCCTGCCAGTCGTCGCGAAAACGGATCTGCCCGACCGCCACCCTGCCGTCTTTGGTAATGACCGACACAAGCCCGTGGATTTCGTGGTCTCCGGCGGTCAGGGTGGGCTCCATGTCGTCAAAGATCTCGAGCGGCGACAGCCCATCAGAGTCGGGAAACCGAATCAGACCGTCGTGTCCGAGGACCCACACGAGCTCGCGCCGGGGATCGCTCCCTGCCAGAAGCGGCCGGACACCGCTTTCGAGTCGTTCGATCGGGCCGGCCGAAGCGCTTCGGAAGAGCGGCAGCGCCTCCGACCCGATGTTGATCACGATCCCGACCACCACCAGGATCACCAGCAGGCCACCGGTGCGAATGAGCACGGTGGCGAGCTGGTCCTTGCGGCGCTCGGTCAAGAATCGGCGCATTCAGCCGCCGATCTTGGCGAACTGTTGAGCTGCAGTCTTGGCGTCCAATGGATCGAAGCCCGCCTTGATGATGACCCGCTGCCCTTCCGCGGAGAGGATGAACCGCAGGTATTCGGCAGTGAGCCGATCAAGGGTCTTTGACGGCGGCTTGTTGACGTAGATGTGGAGAAACCGCGCCAGCGGATACGACCCGTTGGCAGCGTTTTCGGACGAAGCGGCGACGGCCGGCTGTCCTTTTTTTGCCGAAAGTGGCACGGCGCGCACGCCGGATGTGGCATATCCGATCCCCGAATAGCCGATTCCATAAGCATCCTTTTCGATCCCCTGAACCACCGAAGCCGACCCCGGCTGCTCCTTGACCGAATCCTTGTAGTCACCCTTGCAGAGGGCATGCTGCTTGAAATATCCGTAGGTTCCCGAAGCCGCGTTGCGACCGTAGAGCGATGTTGGAGCGGTGGCAAAGCGCCCGCCGAGACCGAGCTGGCCCCAGGTACTGACATCGGATGCGGCACCGCATTTTCTGGTCTTGGAGAAAATCGCGTCCACCTCTTCGATGCTCAGCGCTTCGACGGGGTTGTCCTTGTTGACAAAGACCGCGAGGGTGTCGAGCGCCACGTCGAAGCGGGTCGGCTCGTAGCCAAAGGCCTCCTCGAATGCATCAACCTCTTTGTTTTTCATTTTGCGCGACATGTCACCGAGTTGCACGGTCCCCTCGATCAGAGCCGGAGGAGCGGTCGACGAGCCTTTGCCCTCGACCTGGATCTTGACCTGCGGATAGAGCTTGCGGAACTCCTCGGCCATCAGGGTCTGGAGCTCGAGCATGGTGTCCGAGCCGGCGGCGTTGAGGGTGCCGCGCAGGCCGTCGACCTTTCCGTACTTCGGCAATGCGGGGTCGAGAGTCGGCCCCGAGGCCAGGGCGGTGGTCGCCGCCACCAGAATTACGATGCAAACGAAAACACCCTTTGAATTTCTCATTATTTCTCCTTGCACGGCCATGCGACGCACCGCTCGGATTCCGAGTGGACGCCACGGTGAATCAGGGTCGAAATCTTCATAGACTAAAAAACGATGATGTAGTCGACCTGGAGACGGTCCATGGTCGGGAAGATCGAATACACCGGTTTGGTGTGGTACCAGGTGACGTTGAAAAAAGATTTTTTGACGAAGCCCATCCGAAAATCGAGGCGATAGCCATCGACATCCGAGGCCATGGTGGTGTCCGACTGTGCAAAGACATAAAAGAGCGCATCGGGCTCGGAGTAATAGCGGGAGGCGCGGAATGCGATCTGGTAGGGCTTTTTGTAGTCACCGAATTGGAGCCGGACAAAATAGCCCTTGTTGTAGTCCTTGCCGAGTCCCTGGGCTCCGGTGTTGTAATAACCGAAGAGGTGGAACTTGACCGGCCAGTTCTCGTTGATGGCGCCGCTCCAGGTGACGAAGGCGTTGGCGATGTTGAAATCCGAGATCAGCTGGTCGTTCTCATCGAGCAGATTGGTCACCCGGTTGCCATGCAGCTTGCCGTTCAACGTGAGATCCGCCACCTTCTGCGGATTCTGCCAGTCGTCGTAGCCAGCGCCGAAGGTGAAGGTCCCGGTTGAGTCCGTCTTGATCGTAGCCTCGGCCTGTGCGCCGAAAATGTACGAGTCAGCGGAGCTCCCGGATTCTTCGAGCACGAACTGATAAGTCGATGCCTTGAGAGCACTGACCGACCATTCCTGCATGCTGCCCTCGACGGTGACATCGTCATCCCATTGGAAATCAGTGGCGGTCCACTTCTTTTTCGGATCGAATTTACCGATCGTGAGATCGAAGAATTTGGCAATATCGAAGGCCGCATATCCTTCCGAAATATTGATCGGAATCAGGCTGAAGCCACCGTCGAGGCTCGAATTGTCTGAGACGGGATCGAGCGGATCACCACTGCGCAACTGGAGCCCGACGGACATCCAGTCGGTGATGTCGGTAGAGATTCCCGGTCGGATTCGCGCGCGGTAGCGTTCGCGACGGTCGTTGTTTGAAATGCCGTCGACAAAGAAGAACTCACCCCGCAAACGGAGGTCGCCCTTGAAGTCGATGCGGTCGTACCACTTCTCGGACTTGGCCTCGGTATCCGGTTCAGCAGCCGCTTGGACCGGGGGTTCGGGTGGGGTCATCTCCACCGATTGCGGAGGCGCCACCGCCGGTGCCTGCTCGGCCACACTGCGGCGGTCGTATTCGGCCTGCACCGCAAGGGCTTGTTCCATGGTGATCACACCCTGTTCGACCAGAAGCTGAAGCAGAGGATCGAGATCCGCTTCCTGGGCTCCGACACTCGCAATCGAGGTGGCGAAGATCAACACCAGAATGAACAACACCGCTCGTCGACTCATGAAGTCCTCCTTCATTTCGGCCAACCGGTGCTCAGAAGCTGGTGGCCGCACCTGAATACTGGAGGGCACGAATGATGGTGCAGTGAACGCGGTGTAAAGCTGCTGTTAAGTTCTAGCCGAGAGTGAATCGATTCGGCGAGCCTAAATCAACGCCTGTCAATCAGTCGGGAAGCTCGAAGCCCAACCAACGGGCGATCATCGGCGCCACGTCGGTGACCGGAACCTCGTCGATCCGGGTCCGCTGAATGCCCACTCCACGGGCGAAAAGCATGCCGCACATCTCGTCGTGCGCCGCCAGGAAACCGTGCTGGCCGTAATAGCGGCTCGGCTCGATGACGGGTTCGGCAAGACTGTTCGAGGAGGTGAACCCCGGAGCCAGGAAGACCACCAGGTCGCCGCTATTGGGGTGATCGAGACCGATCTCCGCCGCTTCCTCGCGGCTGAGGACGCGCTCGACAACTGGTTGTCCATCGGATTCGAGATCGGCGAAGACCCGGGCCGCCCGATTGAGATAGGCGGCGGCTGCACGGGGGGACACGACACCGGTCGGCTCGCGCCCCTCGAGGTTGAGATAGAGATGGATCGTGGCAGCACTCGATACGGCAACCATCGGCGTGTCGACGGCAAAACGCAGACGACCGCCCTCTGCACCGGTCTTGACCAGCCCAGCGTCGGCAAGGGCTCGATTGGGCCGCACCAGATCGTGAATCGGCAGCTGGCCGTGGTCCGACACCACCACCAGAGCGTCCGTCTCCGGGTCGAGAGCCTTCCACATCGAGCTGATCGACGCATCGACCGAGCGCCCCAGACGCTTGAGTCCTTCGCGGGCCGCCAGTGCCCTCCCCGGACTGTGGGCCCACTGCAGGGGATCCACGATGAGGCTCGCATGTTGGTAGACGTCCACCGCCGAGTGATAGACGAACAAAAGATCGGCGTCCTCGTTTTCGAGCACGTACTCCGCCATCCGATCGAGATAGCGGTCGAGCCGTTCTCCCTGTTCGATAAAGGTGTCCAGATCGACGCCCTTGTCGAGATCGAGCCACCAATCAGCAACCATCCAGGAATCGGCCTCTCCCGGCCACGGACCGATTGCCTCGGCGAGACGATCTTCGAATTCTTCCGGGTAGGCCGTCAGCCGGTTGGCGCCACCTCGAAAGAAACGCAGGTTGCCCGACAAACGATCGATGAAGAGAATCTTCGACCAGGCGCCATAGCGGCGCGGCCGTGTGTCGTTCGGCCCCTGGGCGTCAAAGGAGATTTCGAGCCATTCCATCTCTCCCGCATAGGTCCATTCATCGGTACCGACGACCGATGTCGCCACCGAGTTATAGCGAGGCTGACCGTCGGGATCGGCATCCACCAGCGCGACCAGGGTTTCGACTTGATTCGGTGTCGAGGCGCCGAGATCGATCTCCAACCGCCACAGCAGAGCCGGCAGACCGTCGTTCGACGGCACTTCCCCGGTGGTCTCGGCGTCTTCGGGCGCGAAGGCAAAAATCTCCGACGGCGAAACCGCCGGACCGGGCCACACCGCACCGAAATCGCCCATTCTGTCGGGCGCTCCGCCGTCGGCCCCCGGCCACATCAGGGTGGCTACTTTGAGACCATTGTCGCGACCCACAACCCACAAGGGTGGGGCTGTACTGGAGGCCGAAAAACCTGAGACCCACGCACCCATCGGGGTGCCCGGGGTGCGGTATGTATTGCTGACCACACCCGTCCCCGAAGCATCACGGCCGGTGGCCAGGGTCAGATGCTGCACAGCCGTCAAGGTCGGATCCACCGGTCGCATCCGCTCGGCGGAAAGCCCGTTTTCGGCCAGCCCCCGGAGGCCGTCCACCGAAGCTGCAGTCCCGTCTTCAATCCACTGCCAGGCCACCTCGGCGCCCACCGAATCATAGGACACCATCACGACCCGCTCTGCCCGGACATCTTCCGGCGGCGCTGTTTGTTGACAGGCGAAGGCGAGGGAGAGGGTTCCGGCGAGGCACGGTAGGGCGAAGCGGCAAAGTGGCGTCTTCAACATCGGGGTGATGGTAGCAACACCCTGGCTCAGTTTTGAGTTTTGAGGTTTGAGGTTTGAGTTATCACCTGTCCCTTCGGCGAGAAAGGAGCGCTGAGTCCTCAACTCAAAACTCATAACTCAAACATCAAAACTAACTCGAAAGACCGAATCGAGCATTGGGAACCGATTTCGACGAATCAGCCCCCACACGGCACAACCTGAGCGCCGGGCCAGTCATTGGTCACCCGGTTGCGGGTGCGTTCGGCCTCCCGCTCATCATCAAAGGGCCCCAAGCGAACCCTCCACAGATCATCCAGCCCCTCGAGCACGATGGCGTCCTCACCCGAACGGTCCAGCTCGTCCTCCGCGCGGGCGGCCCGACCACGTTCAGAAAAGGCTCCCACCTGGACCCAGAAGCACGCCTCCTCGATCGGAACGGGTGGTGGCGCAGAGGATCGGCGCGGCGGATCCCTTTGCCCGATGACTTTGATTTTGACCGGCGCGATGCCGTCCACATCGAGACCGATCTTCTTTGCCGCGGCAAAGGACAAATCGATAATCCGCCCCTCGATGAAGGGTCCACGATCGTTGATTCGAACGGTGACATCAGCGCCGGTGTCGCGGCGGTTGACCTTGACCAACGAACCAAAAACGAGCGTCTTGTGGGCTGCTGTCATCTCATGCATGTCGTAGATTTCGCCCGAGGCGGTCTGCCGTCCGTGATAGGGATCGCCATACCACGACGCGATGCCCTTTTCGGTCCAACCCTCTTCCACCGACTCCGCCTCACGAGCCGGTTGATGAGGGCTGGAAAGGGACGGACCGGCCATGGGGTCGCGGCCGCCACCACTGCTGCCGCGGTGGGCGCAACCGACTGCCATGACGAGAAGAATGCTGATCGCGGCAAATTCGAATTTCGAATTTCGAATTTCGAATTTCCCGACCACCCCCCCCCTGTCCGCCGGCGCCAGGGGGACTCAAATCCGAAATCCGAAATCCGAAATCCGAAGTCAAGTTAGACGTCCAGATCGCGCGCTTCGGGAAGATCACCGGCTTCTGCGAGGATCGGACGAACGTGTTCTTCGAGAAACTCCCGCACCTGCTCGGGAGCGCGGCCGATAAAGCGCACCGGTTCGAGAAGCGCCTCGAGTTCGGCGCGATCCAGCGGAACTGCAGGATCGTCGGCAATCAGTGAGATGAAGGGGTTCTCGCCGCCTTCGGCCAGGACGACGTGGGCGGCTGTTCGTGAGTGAACCCGCAGTCGCTCGTGCAAGGCTTGCCGGTCACCGCCCCGTTGCACGCCCTCCATCAGGATGGCTTCCGAGGCCATCAGCGGCAGCTCTTCCGCCAGGTTGCGCGCCACCATGGCGGGAAAGACCTGCAGACCGTCGACCACGTTGTGCACGACCCTCAATATAGCGTCGGCCGACAGAAAGGCCTCGGGCAAGGCCATCCGGCGGTTGGCCGAATCGTCCAAGGTACGTTCGAGCCATTGGCCCGCGGCCGTCTGGGCAGGGTTGGCGGCCATGTTCATCAACCACCGAGCCAGGGCCGTGACGCGTTCCGACCTCATCGGGTTGGCCTTGTATGGCATGGCCGAAGACCCAACCTGTCCAGAGGCCATCGGCTCGCGGACCTCTTTGAGCCTCGCCAGGAGGCGGATATCGGTGGCCAGCTTCGCCGATGACTGCGCGACCCCGGAGAGGCCATCGACAACAAAGGCATCGACCTTGCGCGAGTAGGTCTGGCCGGTCACCGGGTAGCAGCTGCCAAAGCCGACTTTTTCGGCCACCAGGCGGTCGAGCTCCCGAACCTTGGCGTGGTCGCCATCGAAAAGATCGAGGAAAGTGGCCTGGGTGCCGGTGGTGCCCTTGGCGCCGCGCAATTTGAGCCGGTCGCGCTCGAAACCCAAACGTTCGAGATCGAGCAGATACTCGTGCAACCACAAGGTGGCCCGTTTGCCCACGGTGGTGGGCTGAGCCGGCTGGAAATGGGTCATCCCGAGGGTTGGTTCGTCGGCCCATTTTTCAGCAAAACGCGCCAGGGCATCGATGACCGACAGCACCCGCGTCATGACGAGATCGAGGGCGTCGCGGGTGATCAAAAGCTCGGCATTGTCACCGACAAAGGCCGAGGTCGCCCCGAGGTGGAGGATCGGTTTCGCAGCCGGGGCACGGTCGGCAAAGGCCTCGAGGTGGGCCATCACATCGTGCCGGGTGCGTTTCTCGTATTCCTTGACCCGCACCAGATCGTCTTCGGTCAATTCCAGATTGGCACGCATCTGCTCGATGGCCTCACCGGGAATATCGAGTCCGAGCTCGCGCTCGGCCTCTGCAAGAGCCAGCCACATCCGCCGCCAGGTCGTATAGCGGTGGCCGGTGGAAAAGAGCCGTTGCATTTCAGGAGACGCGTAGCGCCCGGTCAGAGGATGATCAAAATGGTCGAGAGAAGACATGGGGCCTCCGCAAGCAGTATAGCGGTCGGTTGTTTTCGGGTCGGCCGCCCGTGCAACGAAGCAAAGCGTTTTCCCTCCCGCTGCCAAGGAGGTGAACAACTGCCAGAAATTCTGCCAAGTTACTTGGCGCCTCCCTGACGACCCTGCCTCAGCCCTCATTTCTTTCAAAACCTTCGCCGGCCTCGATTTGCGGCGCTTTGATCTCCTGATCTCATCTCGAGAACCCTGTGGCACGGGTTTTGCTCAATTTCTGGGCGACACAGGAGAGCAGCACGTCAACCGCAGCCATCGAAGTCGAAAACGATGGGTGGATTTTTTGTGGGTCATCCAGGAGGAGGAGACATGAGGAGAGCAACGGTCATTGCGCTTTTATTGATTGCCGGAGCTGTCTGTGCTCACGCACAGGGCACATTCATCGCGGATCCCGACATCAGAAGTTATGTCCTCGAAAACTACGATGCAGACGGCAACGGATGGATCAGTTCATCCGAAGCCCTCACAGTCGATTCGATCTGGGTCGACGGAGGGTCTGTCATCGATCTGGGGGGATTGCAGGATTTCGTCAATCTCAGCAACATCTCCATCATCAACGCCTGGGACGCCGATCTCACCGGCTGGGGTGTCACGGACCTCACCCCCATCGCGGGTCTGACCGAGCTCTTCAACCTCGATCTCGTGAACGTCCCGGTGGGCGAAGTGTCCTCTCTCGGGAACCTCGTCAAAGTGGAGTACTTCAACATCGGCCGCTACATTCCGACCGACGGCCTGGTGACCGACATCACGCCGCTGGCAAACCTGGCCAACCTGCGCGGGCCGACTCTCGACGGCCACGAAATCTCCGACATCTGTCCCACGAACGGACTCGGGCAACTGGAAGCGCTCGAGTTCAACGGCAATCTCGTGAGCGACATCTCATGCCTCACCGATCTGCCCCAGTTGAACGAGTTGGAGTTCGGTGGAAACCCGATCAACGACATTTCGGTCGTCGAATGGATGACCAACCTGGATTCTCTGGTTGCGGGTGGTTGTCTCATTGACGACATCTCTCCCCTGGTCGGCAACTCCGACATTGACACCGGCGACTCCCTATACATCGACGGCAATCTGCTCGATGAATCCGACTGCGCAGATATCGGGAACCTGGCCGGAAGAGGTCTCGGTGAGTTCATTTTCAACCCGCAGCAGATAGGCCATATCTGCGAAGGCGGCATCCTCCCCCAAAACGAGCGGGAGGCTCTCGTCGAGCTATATAACAGCACCAACGGTGACAACTGGCATGACAACTCGGGCTGGCTCGGACCGGAAGGAACGGAAAACACGTGGTTTGGTGTCAGGGTTGAGGGTGGCCACGTCAAGAGTTGTATCTCGAGGCAAACAACCTCACTGGCACGCTTCCCAACGAGATCGGAGATCTGACAGAATTCTGACGAACCTCTGGCTGCCAGGAAAACGATCTCGTCGGGGGGTTCCCCGACGACATCTGGTACCTCGACGCAATTGGTCGATCTGCGGGTCGGCTACAACCACAACTTTGGCGGTCGAGATCTCCCCGGCAATTGCCAATCTCTCGAAGCTGCGGATCTTCTCCGCCGCAGTACTCGAACTTGCAAGGCAGCCTCCCTGAGGAACTCGGCAATCTCGTCGATCTCAACTACCTCTTGCTCACTCTCAACGAACTTTCCGGGCCTCTACCTCCGTCGATCGGCAATCTCTCGGAGTTGGTCGCTCTAGATCTCTACTTCAATCCCATCACCGGAGCCATACCTGACGAATACCGCAATCTAGACGAAGCTCGAATATTTCAGCCTTGGTCTTCCCTACTTTCCGGAACCTCAGGGTCCGTCTCCCTCAGTGGATCGACGAGCTGACCAACCTCCGATATCTCAAACTCTACTCGGCAGGCCTCACCGGCGAGCTCCCAACAGGCCTCTGCGATCTACCGGATTTTGATTTTCTGCTTCTGCGATCTGAATTACCTGACAGGCACGATCCCTCCGATGCTATGGCGAGATTCCAAATCTGGGGTTCTTTTCGTGGCAAACAACCAACTCACCGGGCCGATCCCGGCTGGTCTCACCGATCGAACAGCGCTGAGGGTCAATCGATCTCTCGAACAACCATGTTCGACGGGCCGATTCCCTCGGAGATTTCTCCAATCTCGAAGGAACTCTATTTGCTTCTGCTTGGACGAAATCAGCTCTCCGGACCCGTCCCCACCGGGCTTGGGTCACTTCCAAAACTCGAATTGATCGACCTCTTTCTCGACGAACCAACTCTCCGGGAACATTCCCGCCCGATCTCGGGAACGCCACCGGTGCTCGAGTTTCTGCCAGCCTCGCCAATAACCAGCTCACCGGGCCAATACCAGATGAGCTGAGGAACATCAAACTCCCTCTCCTATCTCGGATCCTCCGACTAACCCACTCGATCCGGCCCCATCCCGTACTGGGTGGGCGAGCTCACCAACCTAATCCCTCTACCTCTACGACACGAACCGCGATGGGTGCGATCCCACCGGAAATCGGCGACCTGGCCAATCTCTATGCCGATGAATATCGGCATGAACAATCTCACCGGCTCGATCCCCGACGACCTCTTGCAATCTCCCCGACATTCGGCTACTTTCAGATCGTCCGATACCGGCATTTCCGTGGCGAGATCCCTCCGTGCCTTGCCGATCTTCAGAACCTGGTGGCCTTTCAGCTTGACCGGAATCATCTCGAGGGCAACATTCCTGAAGGTTTCTCCGACAACACACGGTTGAAAGCCCTTACTCTTGCGGGCAACAAGCTGACGGGGCTCCCACAAGACCTTCTCGAGATCGATGTCTCGCATCGGCTGTGGTTTGGATCCAACGCTCTTCCCATTGACGACTCGGAGACGAACGCGTTTCTCAATGTGCTGAACCCCGATCCGGTGCCCTTCGAAGGGACTCAGACCGTCGCGCCCAGCGATTTCACTGTCGTCTCCGCCACCTTCGATACGGTCGAGCTTGCATGGACGCCGATCCCCTACCAGGCTTATGCGGGACGCTATGAGGTCTTCGCTTCCACCGGCACCTCGTTCGAGTTCGCCGGGGCCACGGTGGACAAGACGGCCTCATCCATCATCATCGACGGACTCGAGCCCGAGACCACCTATTGGTTCAAGATCCGCACCGTCACCGATCCGGTGACGGATCCCGAGAACATCCATCACCGTAACGAGAACACCGTGGAGAGCCGGTGGAGCGCTGAAGTCGGCGGCACCACGGAGCCACCTCCCGACGGCGACGGGGACGGCATCCCGGATGCGGTCGATTCATGCCCCGATTCAGAGCCCTTCTCCACTGTGGTGATCGATGGCTGCGACAGCGGGGCTCCAAACCACCTCGGAGAGGACGGGTGCACCATCGTCGACCAGGTATTCGAGATCGCGGCCTCCGCCACGAATCATGGAGATTTCGTCAGTGGCGTTGCCGCACTGGCCAACTTCTACAAAAAGGAAGGTCTGATCACCGGCAGAGAGAAGGGCAAGATCCAGAGCTGCGCGGCTCGCGCGGATATTCCGTAGCCGCCATTGACAGCAAAACCGGCATGTTCCGTCAACTCACTTCGATGGGGACCGACCACGATCCATCGAAAGAAAGAGATATCGATCAATGCAGATTGGAAGGAGGAGCGAGATGAGTCAAAAGTTGAAGAATGGTGTGTTCGTGTCGTTGGTGCTGACCCTGTCGGTGCTGGCCGTTTCGACCCCAGCCAGTGCACAAGGAATCATCGAATGCCACACAGAGGCCTATGACCTGAATGATGGCCTCGTACCTGAAGGTTGGGTGCTTGAGATTCGACGCGGTGGAAATTTCAGCGCCGGAAAGCTCTGGGGGCAACCCGTGGACGGAGGATGTTGGCTCAGCAAGACCCTCGAGTTCGACAACCACCTCACGGAGCTCGAGTTCGGTTGGGATGGGAGTTTGGCGACATCGTATTGGGGTTTGTTTACCGGAATCACCATCATCCTCGAAGAACGGCGACAGGTACACGATGTACAACGTCAGTTGGACCGTCTACGGCTCCCACAACATCGTTCGGTTCAAGGAGCCCACTGACGTCGGCTGGGAGGGGTCTTTACAGTATTACTACCCCCTGGAGAACGGTGAGTTCACCTACAACCTGGTGCTCGAGGATGAATGGGCCCATTTTGTGGGTCATCGGATCTCCGACGGCAGCCTGGCATTCGATCACGCCGAGCCCATGGTCGGCCTATTTCTCGATGATATCGAGAAGGTCGAGTTTGCGGTCTACTCAACCACCAACCGCGGCCTCTGGCTCGACAACCCGGCCTTCACTGCCTGCGTCGAGATCCCGGACCGCGACGGGGACGGCATCCCGGATGAGGTGGATTCCTGCCCCGATTCTTCACCAGTAGGCAGCGTGGTGATTGATGGTTGCGACAGCGGTGTGCCCAATCACCTCGGTGAGGACGGTTGCACCATGGTGGATCTCATCGACCAAATCGCCGCGGCGGCAACAAATCACGGAGGCTTTGTCAGCGCGGTGGCGGCTCTCACCAACGCCTACAAGAAGGAAGGCATCATCACCGGCAAGGAGAAGGGCAAGATCCAGAGCTGCGCGGCACAGGCCGACATTCCCTGAGCCGCCACCAGATCATTGAACGAAACACGGCTCGGGCTGCCAGCCCGAGCCGGTCCAGTACCTCGGCTCGAGCAGGGCCTTGGATTCCGGGGTGGTGGGGTCGATGCCGAGGGTTTCGGTGACAAACGGGTTCCACTGCGTCTGGATCAGCTCGAGATCTGGATTGAAATACGCGGTGCGGAGGGAGATCTTTCTGTCTGATTCCACGCCCAGGAGAACCTCACGGACAGTACTGACGGACACGTCGAGATACGTTGCGGGATCGCGGCTTTCGGAGATGAAGACCGACGCGAACTGCCACGGACTCAGCAAGCTCCCCAAACGAACGCTCGACCATGTCGTGTAGAGCAGCCGCATGCCGGCCGGCAGGGCCGCTTCAAGCCGGCGCCGAGGACCGAAGAGGTCGAGTCGGAGATCCGGCAGCCGCCAGTCGGCTTCGATCATCATGAAGACGGGATCGGAGGTGTTGCTCTCCGGCGGCGTCAGGAAGTTACAGGTGGCGCCGACATAGAGTTCCGGCACACCATCACCGTCACGATCGCCGGTCCGCGCGTTGTCCAGCGCGCCGGGATGCCACAACTGAAACAGGAGTTCGTTTTCAAAACTCACGATCCGAACGGTCGACGGGAAGAAGGCGGCACTGTTCTCAGCAACCACGATTTCGGCCTTGCCGTCACCGTCGAAATCCGCACAGTGCACGTCGACAAAATGGAAGCTCTGGTACGAGGTGCCTTCGTACTCGAAGCGATCGGTCGTGGCGTGGCTTGCCTCCAGGACCAACGAACCGTCATTTTGCCGAATGTGGATCTCGAGCGGTCTCCCATCCGAGGTCCCCGGGCGAGCCAGAACCGCGTCTTGCAGGCCGTCCCCGTCCACGTCCCCGAATGCGATAACCCGATGCCCGCCCCTCTTCCACCTTTTCGGATCCCAGGACACATCGAACAGAAATCGACGGAGAATGTTCCCCCGGTCATCGAGGATCTCCACCTCGGTACCGTCCTCAAAGTCTGCGACCGAAAGACCAGACCCGCGGTAGGATCGAGGGCTGATCCCGTCATTCGGTCCCTGATAACCAGCGCCGACGCGGCCGCCGCACCGATCACCAGGAGCGCGATCGCCGCCCGTTTCACAAACCGCCGATTCACCACCCGGCGCACGCGGCCATCGGTCAACGCCCTGCCGACCCGCTCCGCGGTCGGCCGCTCAGCTGGATCCGGCTCGAGCATCCACCGCAGAAGCCGGTCGAGCCAGCGCGGGCAACCCGGAACCTGCGCGGTGATCCGGGACGGCAACGAGCGCTGCCGGCGCATCAGAGTCTCGACCGCGGTATCGCCCTCCAGCGGGACGGTTCCGGTGAGACACTTGTAGAGGGTCAGACCAAGGGCGTAGATATCCGACGCCGCGGTGAGCTCCGCGGCTGTGGCCTGTTCGGGGGCCATATAGGTGGGCGTGCCCACCACCATGGCGCTTTCTGTAACGGTGGTCCCACTGGCGATGGGTCTTGCGAGCCCGAGGTCGCAGAGTTTGATCTTGCCGTCCGGGGTCATGAGCAGGTTTCCCGGTTTAACGTCGCGGTGTACCAGTCCGTTGCCGTGGAGGTGGACCAGGGCTCGCGCCGCCTGAATGCCGAGATCAACCGTTTCTCCTACCGGAAGGGTTTGGCGCTCAGCCAGGACCTGCCGCAGGCTCTTTCCCGGGACCAGCTCCATGCTGAGAAAACAAAATCCGTCATGGGTATGCAGATCAAATACGTTGACCACGTTGTCATGCCCGGGCCGCGCCGCCCTGACCTCGCGCCGCAGACGTTCGTGGTTGAGCTCGCCGGCGAGCTCGGGGTGGAGGATCTTGACCGCGACCTTCTGCCCCACCCCGGTGTCGAGGGCCGAGTAGACCCTTCCCGTGCCACCGCGGCCGAGGAAGTCTTTGATGAGGAAGCGATCCCCGAGAACTTCTCCGGGCAATGGGAGGCGATCCGAACCCAACGCGATTTCCTCGCCCTGCGGAGAGCCCTCGGTCTTCGCGTCCTTATCTGATTGCCGCACGCCCATAGAGTAGCCAAGGGAAACGAAACCGACAACTTCGGAAGTTCTCGCTATGATGTCTTCCGCCTGGAGGTGGCGAGATGGTGCGAGTGACATCCGAGATCGGCCGACTGCGCAAGGTGCTGGTCCACGAACCGGGGCCCGAGGTGGACCGGATGGTGCCGCCGATGATGGAGGAGTTGCTCTTTGACGACATCCTCTTCGGCGACCGGGCACGCGACGAACACCGGCGATTCCGCCGTTTGCTGCAATTGCTCGGGATCGAAGTCGTGGAGGCCAACACCCTGCTGGCCGAGGCCCTCCAGAACGAGGAGGCGCGGGCCTGGTTGTGGGCCATGCTCGGACCAGAATTGCCGCACGACCTGCGTTCAGCGGAGGTGCCGTCCAGCGCCGACGAATTGGCGGCCATCGCCGTCGGCGGGATCATCACCACCGAGGCGCCGCAGGGGATCGGGGTCGGAGATCTGTTCCGGCTCGCGCCACTGCCCAACTGGTGCTTTCAACGAGATCCGCAGATCGTCATCGGCGACGGGGTGGTCTTCTCCGCCATGGCGACCGCGGCCCGCTGGCGCGAAGCCGTCCTGACCCGGTGCGCCTTCCACTTTCACCCCGATCTGGCCGGCACCAGGGTCATTCTCGATCCGCTGCGCGAAGCCCAGGACACCAACCACCTCCTGGGCCCGCACCGGCCGTGCCTCGAGGGTGGAGACGTTTTGGTCCTATCGGATGAGGTCGTGGCGATAGGAGTTTCGGAACGCACCAACGCAGCCGCAGCGGAGATGCTGTCCTCGGCGCTTGCACAGCTCGAAAACGGCCCGCGCTGGCTCGAGGTGGTCCACGTTCCGCCACGAAGGGCCTATATGCATCTGGACACCGTCTTCACCCCGCTCGACCACAACGCCGCGCTGGTGTTTCAGCCGGTTGTTTGCGGCTCGGGCCCTCAGTTGGCCGAAACTTATGAGGTGGACCTCGAGGCGACAAATCGAAGCCCCCGCCACCGCGGCAATCTGCTCGACGCTCTGTCGAAACGTGGTGTCGATCTGGAGCCGATCTCCTGCGGTGGCAGTGATCCGATCGCTCAACAGCGGGAGCAGTGGACCGATGGAGCCAACGCTTTTGCCCTGGCCCCGGGGGTGATCGTGCTCTACGACCGCAATGTGGCCACCGCGGAAGAGCTTGCACGCAAAGGATTTCGCATCGTCGCCGCCAAGGATGTGCTCCTCGGCTCAGAGGAAGTGTCACTCGATGGCGAACAACGGATCTGTCTGCTGATCGAGAGCCACGAAATCTCCCGCGCACGCGGCGGCCCCCACTGTCTCACCCATCCGCTGCAAAGGGACGATCCAACAGAGAAGTGATTTTCTGGGTGCGGTCGCGCTTTACTTCGGCCCCTGCGCCAGACGCACCTGCTTCCAACGATCGTGAAACCACAACCACTGGTCCGGGTGCTCCCGGATCGCGTCTTCGAGGATCCGCATATAGCGGGTTGTCAGCGGCACATCCGCCCGCTCGTCACCGGGGAGATCATCAATCACGACCGGGGTGTCATAGCTCAGGATGTAGGTCCCGGGCGCATCGCGCAAGGCAAAGGTCGGGATGACCGGTGCCCCGGTCTTGCGAGCAATCCGGGCGAGAATCGGGTGGGTCCAGGCGGGATGGCCGAAGAACGGCACCTCGACGCCCTGATCCTCACGCACCCTCTGGTCGATGAGGATCCCGACCCCTCCGCCCTTCTTGAGCTGGCCCAGCATTTCTCGCAGGATGCTGTGTTTGCCGAAGACGTGGTTGCCATAGAGTTTGCGCAGACCATCGAGCTCTTGTTCCAGAAGCGGATTGTCGAGGGGGCGGTTGACCACCGACAGACCGGCCTCGAGACGCAACCCGGTGACCAGCGCCGCCACTTCCCAGGAACCGATGTGGGCGGTGAGAAAAAAGACCCCGCGCCCGAGCCCACTTGCCGCCTCCACGTTGTCCCAGCCGCGCACCTCGACCGAAGCCAGCAACTCGTCCGGCTGTAGGCTCTGGATCCTGATCGCATCCAGGAAGGAACGGGCGAAGTGTTGCGCCACGCCTTTTGCAATTGCCCGCCTTTGGGAGTAACTCTTGTCGGGGAAGGCCATTTCGAGGTTGAAATCGATGATCTGTCGCCGCCGGCCGCCGAGCATTGAATAAAACGAGCCGAGCACATCACCGACCCGCGCCAGGGCCGATGGGGAGAGGACACCGGCCAGACCGCGCGCAAAACGGAAAACACCGTACTCGAGGTGATTTCGCAAAGCAGATCGGTTTTTACTCATGAGACGACCTCCGGCAGCAGCTGCCACAGATTCTTCCAGCTGCCCTCGAGCGGCCGCAATCCGGCCTCCACCACCCACACATCCGCGTCCGGCGGAAGCTTGACCGCGTCCTTGCCGGTGGTCACCAACACCGCGTCCTGCTCTTTGGCTGCAAGGCTCACCTGGCGCAGATCTTCGAGCGAATAATCGTGGTGATCGGGAAACCAGCGGTGGCCGACGATCTCGGCTTCGCAGCTCACCAGAGTCTCGGCAAAGCCCTGCGGCCGACCGACCCCGGCAACCGCAAAGACCCTGGTTCCCGACAACCGCTCGACCCCGCACCAACCTTCATCGGGCACGCGGACACGGCTCGGTTCCATCCGAGCCACAAAGACCGGCAGATCGGGACGAATGTCCTCGATTCGTTTTTCGATCGCCGCAACCGGTTCACGAAACGCGACGGGAACCTTGCTGATCAGCACGGCGTCGGCGCGCTCGAGGGCGCCCACCGGCTCGCGCAAACGGCCTATGGGCGGCAGCCGATCCCCACCCCAGGGATCACCACAGTCGACCACCACAAGATCCAGATCCCGCTCGAGCCTTCGGTGCTGAAATCCATCATCGAGCACGACCACATCGGCGCCCCGTCTGAGCGCTTCGCGACCGCCCCGAACGCGATCGGCATCGACGATCACCGGGACTCCGGGGAGGCGGCGCGCCATCTCCAGCGCTTCGTCGCCGATCTCGGCAACTCGATGGCGAGGTTCGGGCCCGACCACGACGATCTGGTGATCATCCCGACGTTTGTAGCCGCGGGTCAGAACCGCCGGTTGTCGGCCGCGGCGGATCAGATCGCGAACGAGGGCGATGACCGTCGGTGTCTTACCGGTGCCGCCAAAAGTCAAATTGCCGACCGAGACCACCGGCACATCGAGCCGCTCGGTGTGCAACCACCTGCGGCGGTAGGCGGAGTTGCGCACTGCAACAGCGCCGCGATAGAGCGGGTTCAGTGGCAACAACAGCAGACGCCAGTTCATGCGTGTCCTCAGCCTTGCCCCAGGAGCTGGAGCAGAGCGCTCACCGTTTTTTCGGTGGCGCCACGGTTTGCCTCGACCACCGCTCGTCCCGCGTCGCCGGCAGCCGCAGCCTGTTCAGGATCACCGAGCCATTCTGCGAGGGACTCGGCCAGCTCGGCCCCATCCGCTACGATTCGGGCTCCGCCGGCGGTAGTCATCTCGTCGTAGACCTCGCGAAAATTATGGACATGGGCGCCGCTGAGCACCGGCACGCCCCACACCGCCGGTTCCAGAGGGTTGTGGCCCCCGGTCTCCACCAGGGATCCCCCGATGAACGCCACTGAAGCCAAACCATACGCGCGGGCAAGCTCACCGATGGTATCGATGAGGAAAGCACCGGACCCCTCAGGGAGCTCGCCACCCGAACTTCGTCGAGCGAAAACCACCCCCCTCTCGGAGAGCATCCGAGCTACCGCATCGAAACGCTCCGGATGGCGTGGGGCAAGGATGAGGAAGGCCGAAAAACCCTGCCGGCCGACCCGGTCAACGGCGTCGAGCACCTGTTCCTCCTCGCCATCCATGGTCGAGCCCGCCACCACGATCGGCCGATCGGATGCGGCTGCGCGGATCCTGTCGGCCCACTCGAGCGGCCGTTGATCCGCCTCGAGATCGTATTTCACGTTCCCGACGTCCCGGACCCGGTCCGGCGCGACACCAAGACCCACAAAGCGGCGGGCGTCGATCTCGGTCCGTCCGAGCACCAGAGCCATCGGCGCCAGCAGGGATTTGAATGGTCCGGCCAGTCGCCGATAGCGGGTAAAAGAACTGTCCGACAATCGCGCGTTGACCACCGCGACCGGCACCTTCCGCCGACCCGCCTGGTGGAGCATTTCCGGCCACAGTTCGGTCTCGACCAGGATGAGCAACCGCGGTTTTGCGGCATCCAGAACCCGCGCGACGGGTGCCGGAAGATCGACCGGGCACGGAAAGACCGGTATCCGGTCGCCGAGGGTGCGCCGCGCGAGATCGAGACCGGTGGCGGTGGTGGCGGTCAGAAAGAGTGGAATATCCGGGGCCCGTACAGCAAACTCTGCCACCAGTCGACGGGCGATTTCCACCTCGCCCACCGATACCGCCTGAATCCAGATGCCACCACCTGGGAGATCCGGCAACGAACGGCCCATCCGATCGCGAAAACGCGGCCGCCTCTTGCCCTGAAACCACTGCCCGATCTTGAGCACCGGCACCGCCAACGGCAACGCAACCGCCACCAGAATCCGATAAACCCACAGACTCAAGCTCGCCATGAGGCCAAGTGTAACCCGCCGCAATCGGTGAGGCGTTCGATCACTCGATCGTCGCGTACTCGATCTCCCCGTCGGCAACGAGAAAGGTCCCCGCGTCACCCTCGAGAGCCCGCTTGAGACTGTCTTCGTCGGTGATCAGAACCTGCTTCCCGGTAGCTTCAACAAAGTCGATCGCCGATTGGATCTTTGGCCCCATCGATCCCGGTGGAAACTGGTTCGCCGTCATCATCTGCCGCGCCCGGGCCACCGGCAGCTTGCGGATCCAGCGCTGGTTGGGCCGGCCGAAATTTTCAGCCACCATCGGCACCTGGGTCAACACGATGAAGAGATCGGCCTCCACCTCACGGGCAAAGATCGACGCGACGTAGTCCTTGTCGATCACCGCCTCGACGCCGCGGTAATAGCCGCCCACATCACGGTAGACGGGGACACCGCCACCACCGCCCGCAACCACCACGGCGCCCCCCTCGAGCAGACGCTTGAGCAGGTGGCAACCAACGATCGTCTGTGGCATGGGGGACGGCACCACCTTGCGCCAGCCGCGACCCGTGTCCTCAACCATCTGCCACCCGTGCTCCTGCATCAAAAGATTGGCTCGGTAGGCGGTGAAAAAAGGCCCCACCGGTTTGGTCGGGTTGTCGAAGGCCGGATCCTCACGGTCGACGACGACCTCGGTGAGAACCGCAGCGATCTCTTTGTCGAGCTGCTCTTCGTTGAAGCGGTTGCGGAGCTGGTTGGCCAACATATAACCCATCGAACCCTGGGTCTGAGCCACCGCGACATCGAGTGATTGCGGCGGGATCTTGGTGATCGCCTCCTCGACCTGGATCATGATGTTGCCGACCTGGGGACCGTTGCCGTGAACGATGGCGAGTTCATAACCGCGGTGGATGATCTCCACCAGCCAACGGGTCGCCTTCCAGCTCAGCGTGAACTGTTCTTCCTGGGTCCCATGGTCCTGGGGGCGCAAGAGGGCGTTTCCACCAAAGGCGATTACTGCGATTCGCCGGTGTTCGCCGTCGAGTTCGATCCGGTTCTTCTCCACCATGCTTGCCTCCAACCCGCACTCAGCAGGGAGAGGGGCATTGTGCGGCGCGAGCCGTCGACTGTCAACACGGACCACCCGCCGCCAACAGCCGCCGTCGAGGACCGGCCGACATCAATCGATCCGCTGTCTCAGGTCAACGGGTCTGCAACACGATGACCCGTTCGCAGCCGCCGATATCGCGCACCCTGCGGGCGACCGCGAGGCCACGCTCTCCGGCGAGCTCGGCAACCGAGCCGGCCTGATCCTCTCCGATCTCGAACACCGCGCCCCCACATGGCCGTAACAGACGCGGCAACTCGGCCAGGAGACGGCGAACGAGATCGAGCCCGTCCGGCCCGCCATCGAGGGCGGATCGTGGATCGTGCCGGACTTCCGGGCTCAGCCGATCGATTCCCTCGCTGGGAATGTAGGGGAGATTGGCGACCACTGCGTCGATTCCGGGGGCCACCGCCGAACTGAGATCGCCGAGCCACAGATGCACATCAACATCGTGGCGGCGGATGTTGCGGCGCGCGACAGCAACTGCCGCCGGGGAACGATCAACCGCCGCGACGCGCCACCGCGGACGCTCGGCGGCAAGAGTCGCCGCGATGCAACCCGATCCGGTGCCGACATCGAGCACCCGCGCCTCAGCGGTCAGCGGGAGGCCGAGCAACACCTCGATGACGAGCTCGGTCTCGGGCCGCGGCACCAGAACGTCGGCGCAGACCTCGAAGTCCCGTCCCCAGAAGGAACACACACCGGTCAGATGATGGGCGGGCTCACCGGCCGCCCTCCGAATGAGCCAATCCTGGTAACGCTCTTCGACAGTTTCGGGCACCTCGCGTTCGGGATGCAAACGGAGAGTGACTTCATCCACCCCCCACGCGGCCGCCAGGAGCCACAAGCCCTCCCGCCGCGGATCAGGAAGCCCAGGCCGGCGCGGTAGCTCTGCCGTTGCGAGATGCAGAGCCTCGTCCGTAGTCACGATGGATCTCCCGGTCTCGGGCTCGGTGTTCGGGGTTTGGAGTTCGGGGTGTTCGATCTGCCGGTAACACGGCTTATTCGATTGATGGGTGGGCGATTCCGAATTCCGAATTCCGAATTCCGAATTTGTGCGATCACCCCAACTCTTCCTTCAACCGCTGCGCCTGAAACTCATCGATCAGCGGTTCGAGGAGCAGGTCCACGTCTCCCTCCAGAATTTCGTTCAGGCGGTGCACGGTGAGTCCGATCCGGTGATCGGTCACGCGGCCCTGCGGGAAATTGTAGGTGCGGATCTTTTCCGAACGATCTCCGGAGCCGATCTTGGAACGACGATCCGCGGCGCGCTCGGCGTCACGTTCGCGCTCCTCGATCTCCTTGAGGCGCGCTTTGAGCACCCTCAGTGCTTTGGCCTTGTTCTGAATCTGCGACTTTTCATCCTGACACGAGACGACGAGCCCGGTCGGGAGATGGGTGATGCGGACGGCCGAGTAAGTGGTGTTGACGCTCTGGCCGCCGGGGCCCGAGGAACAGAATCGATCGATGCGGAGGTCCTTTTCTTCAAGACTCACCTCGACCTCGTCGGCCTCCGCCATGACCGCCACTGTCGCGGCCGAGGTATGGATACGGCCCGAGGCCTCGGTCGCGGGCACCCGCTGGACTCGGTGGACACCGCTTTCGAATTTGAGGCGGGAATAGGCGCCGTCGCCCTCGATCACCGCAACCGCCTCCTTGATGCCGCCAAGGCCGGTGTCGGAAGAATCGGTGAGCGAGAGCTTCCAGCGCCGGGACTCGGCATAGCGACCGTACATCCGAAGAAGCTCGCCCGCAAAGAGCGCGGCCTCCTCACCGCCGGTCCCAGCCCGGATCTCCAGAATCACATTGCGGCGGTCGTTCGGATCGGCCGGCAACAACAGCACCTTGAGACGATCTTCAATACCTGCCAGTCGCGACGACAGCTCGGCAGCCTCCGCCTCCGCCATCTCCTTCATCTCGGCGTCCCCGGACTCCTGCAGGATCTCCTGGGCTCCTTCGAGCTCGGCGGCGGCGGCGCTGTATTCACGGTAGGCCATCACGATCGGTTCGAGCTCGGCCGCCTTCTGCGCCACCACCCGGGAGCGGTGCCGATCCACGGCAACCTCGGGATCTGCCTGCTCTTCGAGCAAATCCGCGTGCCGTTTGGCGATTTCTTCCAGACGTTCAAGCATCGGTTGTATCTCCGTCCTCTTGAGATCCTACCGCCAACCGGCCGATTCAGGAAAAAGAAAACCCGCGTGACCTCATCAGCTCACGCGGGCATACATGACCGCCTGGAGGCGGCCGGCGATCGCTACTTGGCGGTGGCAGACTTGCCGTAGCGACGTTCGAATTTTTCGACCATTCCGGCCGTATCGACCAGCTTCTGTTTGCCGGTATAAAACGGATGACATGCATTGCAGATCTCGAGCCGCATTTCCGTCTTTGTGGACCGGGTCTTGAAGGTGTTGCCGCAGGCGCAACGAACCTCGATCTCGTGGTACTCGGGATGCACTTCGTTTTTCATTTCACACCTCCAGTTGATCCTTTTGGACCAAGGACGCAAGATGTTACACCCAAGTTGCCTGATTGACAAGGGTTTCAGATTTCGGAATTCGAATTTCGAATTTCGAATTTGTTCACTTTTGATGGCTTCCGGTTCCTGCCCGGTGGACGAACATTCGAAATCCCAAATCCCAAATCCCAAATTTTTTGATCAGCCGACTCGCCAGACGGTGTCGATCACGGTGCCGTCAACCCACTTGATCACCGCCACCGCTTCGTCCGATCGTTCGGGTTTTTGGGGCACCCCGCAGATCCGGTCGAGTTCGGCCTTGAGGTCCTCGATCGGACGGATCGGCAGATCGGAGCCCGCCACCGCATCGAGCAGGTCTCTGCGCTGCGGATTCACCGCGATTCCCCGTTCGGTGACCACCACGTCGATCAACTCTCCGGGGCCACAGACGGTTGTCACCTCGTCCACGATGACCGGGATGCGATCCCTGAACGAGGGCACCAGCAGCATGGCACATCGGGCGGCGAGGCAATTCTGCCAGCCGCCGAGGCCGTGCAGGAGACGACCGTCTGAGTGGGTCGCCACATTTCCGTTGAATGCGAGATCGACCTCGGTCGCACCCAGAACCGCCACGTCCACCATGGATGCGAAGTTGCCCTTGCCGTGGAAGTTGTAGGAGGTAAATGGCGAGGTGTTCTGGTGGAGCGGATTTGTCCGCATCGACCGCACGCCATCAAGATCGAAGGTCTGGCCATCGAGGATACAACCGATGAGGCCCTCATCGAGCATCTCGACCATGTACTGATTGGAACCACCCCGGGCAAAACGAGCCGTCACGCCTGCTTCGCGCATGAGTTCGGCCAGGTAGAGCGCAAAGGCGAGCGTGATGCCTCCCGCTCCGGCCTGGAAGGAAAAGCCGTCGCGCATGATGCCGGCCTCGGCGCAAAACCGGGCCGCGAGTTCGGCGATGCGGCGCCGATCCGGGCTTTGGGTCACCCGGGTGGTGCCGGAGACGATCTTGGAAGGATCACCGATGGAATCCACCTCCACCACCACATCGACGTTGTTGCCCTGAATCTGCCACGGGAGGCACGGGAAAGGGACAAGATTGTCGGTGACCACGATGACCTTCTCGGCGTAGGCGGAGTCAGCGAGCGCAAAACCAAGCAAACCGCAGGCTGCCGGACCATCGACTCCATTGGCGTTGCCGAACATGTCGGCCGTCGGGGCGGCGATCACCGCCACGTCAATGTGGACTTCGCCATCCTGAATTGCCTGCCAACGCCCCCCATGCGAACGGAGGACACCGAGACCGCGCATCTTGCCCTCGGAACAATAGGCGCCGAGGGCGCCATTCATCGAGCCTTCGATGTGGTGGATGACGCCGTTTTCGAGGTGTGGAATCTGATTCGCGTGGACCGGAAAGGAAGCCGAGGGAAACCACATGAGATCCTTGATGCCCATGGCGGCTGCCGTGTCGAAGATGAGGTTGCCCACCGCATCTCCGTTGCGCAGGTGGTGGTGCGTCGAGACCACCATTCCGTCTTTGAGGCCGACCGTTTCGAAGGCCTCGCGCAGAGAGGCGACCCGTTTGTCGCCGTCAGCTGGAAAATCAACGCAACTGGCAATCCTCGGCGCCTGCTTGCGGCCGTCCGGCCGATGTTTCCCGACACCCTGGAACGGCACGCTCTCTCGGCCATTGACGTTGGTCGGAACCATGCGCCCCGCTGCATTCTTTTCGAAGCTTTCGTCCATTTTTCAGCTCCACTGACCAACTTCCCGCCGGTCATTGGGCGGGAGGGTGGGAATTCCAAATTCTTAATTCCTAATTCTCAAGAAGCGTCCCAATCCTCACCCAGCACCCCTCCGGCGATGGCCAACTGCACTGTCTTGTGGGCCTGCAGAACCACCGGCGGATCGACCATCTTCGACCCGAGGGCCACCGCACCAAGGCCCCGTTCCTCGGCCTCACGGGCAGCCCGTACAACCCGCACCGCGCGCTCCACCTCCGCCTCGGATGGCGTCATTTCACGATGCACCACCGGGATCTGACGGGGGTGAATACAACCGATGCCATCGAAGCCGAGTCCTCGTTCCCTGCGAACGTAGGCTGCGAGACCCTCTTCGTCTTCGATATCGGAATAGACCGACGCGATCGGCTGGATCCCGGCACCGCGAGCCGCCAGGACGACCGTCTGTCGGGCCAGAAAGCTCTCCCACCCCGCATCCGTTCGGGGAGCACCGAGCTCCGCCGAGAGATCCTCGAGACCGAGTGTGAGTGCGACAACCGACGCGTCCGCGCGAGCAATTTCCCAGGCCCGGTGGATCCCGGCCGGAGATTCGAGGATCGGCATCAACATGGCTGCTTCCCGCCCCGCGAGATTGCCGAGAATTTCCGCGGCACCACTGACGGCAGCAGGATCCTCCACCTTTGGCTGCAGCACGACGTGGGGGTTGTGAACGGCGATCGCCGTCAGATCCTCCTCACCGGGAACTCCCTGGTTGACCCGCACCATCCGCTCCGACACACCCCAGTCGAGTGCCACCAGGGCGTTTCGAACGAGGATCCTGGCGGCGTCTTTTTCAGCCGGCGGCACCGAGTCCTCGAGATCGAGAATGATGCCGTCAGCACCGTAGAGCCCGCCGGAGATCATCAACTTTGGCTGGTTGCCGGGGATGTAGAGGCGGCTCCGGCGGGGACGTTGTCGCCGACACGGGGTGTCGGCACCCGGAGCTGATTCGGGAAGCACCGGGGGACCGTCGAAACCAGCCCGGCGCAGACAGGTCTCGGTCCGGGCGAGAACCACCCACTCGAGAGCGCCCGCATCAATGACCGTCAGTTTTCCAGATGAGACTCCAAAGGCTTCGAGCACCCGTCGCACAGCCGCCTCGATGGCGTCGCCATAGAGATAGTCCACCTTCGAGCTCAACTCGAGGGTGAGCCCGTCGGCCCCCGTTTCGAAGGCCACGCTGAGGTCGGACCGAACGCCATCGCCGGTGGGACCGGCAGATGCCGCCGTGATCTCACGCTCTGGCATCGTCACCTCCTCGTTTTCCGCGCTGTGAGCGAAAACCCAATCTTATAACGCGGCAATGATCGCGTCGGTCATCTGAGCGGTTGTCGCGGCGCCGTCGTTGATCGCCTGCGCGCTTCCGCGCAACTTGAGCATGTCATAGGAACGCACATTGCCCGCAACCACCACATCGGCCACCGCAGCGCGAACCTTGGCCGCGATCTCGGTTTCGCCGAGCCAGTCGAGCATCATCACCGCAGACAGGATCATGGCGATCGGATTGACGATGGATGGGTCGAGCTCGGCGTATTTCGGCGCCGAACCGTGGGTCGGTTCGAAGACACCGACTTCACGACCGATGTTGGCCGAAGCCGCAAACCCGAGCCCCCCGACCAGACCGGCAAATCCATCCGAAATGATGTCGCCGAACATGTTGCCCGCGACGATCACTCCATAATCTTCAGGATTCTTCGTCAACCACATCATCTGAGCGTCGATATTGGTGTCCCAGAGCTGAATCTGGGGATAGTTCTGATGCACTCGCCGTGCCTCGTCGAGCATCATCCCCGAGGTCTCGCGGATGACATTCGGTTTTTCACAGACGGTGACGCTGGAGTATCCGTGGTTTGCGGCGTAGGCAAAGGCCTGCTCGCAGATCCGGCGGCACTTGGCACGGGTGAAGATGCGGGTGGAAACGGCCAGATCCTCACGCGGCACATCGCGGAAGGCGGCGAACCTCGGATGGGTGTTGAGGGCGTTCCAGACCTGCTCCGGCGGGTTGGTCCACTCGACGCCGCCATAAAGACCTTCGGTGTTCTGTCGGAAGATCACCGCATTGACCTTGGGTTCATCGGCACCGCCGTCAGCTGCCCGGCGGATAAAGTTGAGGGGGTTACCCGGAAAGGTGATGCAGGGCCTGATGGACACATCCAGATCGAAACGCTGTCTCAGACCGACAATCGGCGAGTAATAGACGAATCCCTTGTCACGCAGTTCCGGTTTGATTTCGGCTGCTGCTTTGTCCTTGGGTTTGGATGTGATGGCCCCGAAGAGGGCCACTTTGTGTTCGGCGATCAGATCGATGGTCTTTTCGGGCAGGGGGTTTCCCTCTTCTACCCAGTGCTCCCAACCGATACCCGCCTCGATCCAATCAGCCTCGAATCCCGCGGCTTCGAGAACCCGCAGCGCTTCCGGCAGCACCGTTTTTCCGATTCCGTCTCCAGGCATCACCACTACCGACCGTTTTGCCATTGATCTTCTCCTCGATTTCAAGTTCTCGGGCCCGTGTCTCCGACAACAGACTCGAAACACCGCACACAATAGTCAAAAGTCGCCGGAAACGAAAGGCCGAATCGTGGTTTTTTCGAAGGTCGTTTCTCAGCTTCGAGACCAGAGGTTGAAACGGAAGATCGACCAGATCGCCGCCACCCCATCTTTCCAGCCGATCTTCTTGCCTTCGGCATAGGTTCGCCCGTGATAAGAAATCGGCACCTCGTAGATCCTGACTCCGAGCCGCGCCACCTTGGCCGTAAATTCGGGCTCGAAACCAAAACGGTCAGACTCGAGCGTGATCTGATCGAAAACATCGCGGGTGAAAACCTTGTAACAGGTTTCCATGTCCGTCAGGTTGAGGTCGGAAAACATGTTCGAGAGCAGGGTCAGAAAATTGTTGCCGACAGCATGCCAGAAAAAGAGCACCCGGTGCGGCCCACCGAGAAAACGAGAACCGTAGACGACCTCCGCCTGGCCGTCGCCGATCGGTTGCAACAGCGTCGGATAGTCGCCCGGGTCGTATTCGAGATCCGCATCCTGGATCAGGAAAACATCGCCGGTTGCAGCACCGAAACCGGTCCGGAGCGCTGCCCCTTTGCCGCGGTTCTCTTCGTGTCGGTGGCGGCTGACCTCGACCGTGCGTCCGTCTTCGCGCGGCGTCGCTTGCCATTGCTCGACAACCGCCCAGGTCCCGTCGGACGAACAATCATCGACGATGACCAACTCGAGCTCACGAATCGCCGCGATGAGCGGTGCCTCGACGACCTTCGCCAGGAGGACGGTGACCGTCGCCTCCTCGTTAAAAACCGGAATGACTACCGAAAGTTTCTTCATCATGATCAGCTTAGCGTGAATCTCCGGGCACGGACAATTGGTCAATCAACAACTCGGAGGGGGTGATCTTCGAGAAATCCCGGTTCCACTACTCCCACCGCCACCACACCCTCCATATATTGAGCGACCGGCAGACCCAGGAGATAACACAGGGTCGGAGCGACATCCGGCACATCAGAGGCCGCCACCCGGCGGCCGTCATCGACACTGTCGCCAAGCAGAATGAAGAGGCCGTCCGGGCTCGATCTGGCCGACGTGTTCCAGGTCCCGCCACCACCGAGCAGCCTTCTGACCCGTTCGACCGGCCCCGGAGGGGCGAGCCCGTAGGGCGACACTACCGCCACCAGTGCCGCCGGGTCCGCCGCATCGAGAAGGGTCCCGAGCTGATCGTCCACCAACTCCATCACGAGCTCGAGCAGCCTCCGCTGGCGGGTATGGCGAGATCGCGTCGGTTCGTGGTGTCTGCGGGCCAGGGACATGGTCTGCAAGTGGACCCAGACATTGTCGGCACCCGCTTCCAGCGCGGCTCGTGCTGCGTCAACCCGGGCCTGGTCATGGACGACGGACTGCCAGATTTCGGATCGCCTCTCAGGCAGCGGCTCCAGGGCTGCCGCAAGCGAGGCGCTCATCGATGCCTCGAGCACGGTCGATGCATCGAGATCCGATTGAAAACGCAGCGAGCTGTCGTCTCCCCATGATCCGGGCCACCCGAAGACCGCCGTTTCGGCTCCCGACGCACCGAGCCGGGCCCACAACGGCGCCACCGTGGCCGGGGGAGGCGGCACCTGCTCGGCCAGCGCCCAGGGGAGGATCATCCGTGAGCCTTCCGGAGTCCACGGCAACAAGCGCAGAGTTTGATCGAAGATCAGCGGGATGTCCCAGGCGCGGTGAGCCTTGACTCCATGCCGGCCCGGGTAGGTACCGGTGGCCGCCGAGGTCCAAAGGGCGAGCCGGAGATGGGGCCGGTGGGGATGCAGAACCGTACGCGCACCCTCCTCCCGCAGCCGGGCGAAATTTGGAAGATTCGACCCCACGGTGTCGGCCAACAGGACCTTTGGATCGAGGCCCTCGAGCCCGATCACCAACAGAGGGCGTGAGGCGGGGCCCAGGGGGCGAACCGCCACCTCGAGAAACTGTCTTTCGGGGGTGGGTGCCCACACCAGACGGACAACAGGCAAAACCAGCATCAGAACGGTAAAGAGGATCTGCAGACCCCGCCGGCTCCCGAGACGGCGGACCACCATTCCCGTACCCAGGGCGAGCAGCGCCGCAACCGACCAGGCAACGGCGTCCTGTACCAGAACCCGATGGGCCGAACCGGGCATGAGGTAGGCGTGGAGCTTTGCATTGGCCGCACTCAAGGATGCGGCCAGCAAGAACACGATCGTGAAGAGCTCGGGCGCGGTCCAGCGATCGGCCCGGGGTCGCACGCGGTCGATGAGGGCCAGGATCAGCAGCAGCGGCACGCCAATCATGAGCATTCCCCATGAGGCCCACAGCGGCATACCGATGAGAACCCCACGCAGAGTCTGCGCGACCTCCGGATTCATCCGCAGGACCAGAGCCTCGGCAACCAGACCCGCCGCCGCACCGGCGCCGAAGGCATCGAGCCACATCCGTTCCTTTGTCATGAACAGAATGGTACCGCGTTATAGGCTCTTGGTGCGCTGCGCCCAGTGACGGCGAAACCACCGCGGCTCCTTCTGAGCGACCATAAAGAGGGTTCTTGGTGCTTTGATCTCCTCACGATGTCGCCGGTCCCGGTATGATGCCGAGCGGACAACGACTGTTTTGGGGGGCGATAAGAATGGCAGACCGGCAATCACTCTGTGTCGCGCTGGATGGAAGCGACCGCGACTGGATTCTCTCGACGGCCCGCGACCTCGCGGGTCACGTCGGTTGGCTCAAGATCGGGCTCGAGGCCTTTGTGGCCCACGGCCCCAATCTGGTCGGTGAGGTGGCGGAGACCGGCGCCCGGGTCTTTCTCGACCTCAAGCTTCACGATATCCCGGCCACGGTGCGACGCGCGTCCACGAATTGTGCTGCTGCCGGCGCCGCGATGATCACGATTCATGCATCCGGCGGGCCCGCCATGATTGAAGCTGCGACGGAGGGTGTTCGAGCCGGGTCAGCCGGGGTTTCGACTCAGGTCGTTGCGGTGACCGTCCTCACCAGCCTGGACCAGACAACGCTCAACGAAATCGGATGGAAACAACGACCGGAACAACTGGCCGGACGGCTGGCCCTGTTGGCCCGCGATGGCGGTGTCGACGGAGTGGTTTCTTCTGCCCACGAAGCGGCGGTGATCCGACGCCTCTGCGGCGATCGATTCGTGATCGTGACCCCGGGAATCCGACCCGCCCAAAGTGATGCCGACGATCAGCGGCGGGTGGTCACCCCGGCGGAGGCGATTCAAGCCGGGTCGAACATCCTGGTCATCGGGCGCCCGATCACACGTTCACCGCATCCGATCGAGGCGGTTGAGTCGATCCTCGAGGAGATGGGGTCCCCGGCCTGATCGACGGCCGGCGCCCCGATCAGGCGTCAAACAATGGTCGCTCTTTTTCGTGGACCTTGTTCCACATATAGGTGTGGCCGGGAAATTTGATCGGTTTCGTATAGGTCACGGTGATCTTGATTCGATTCGACGTTCGTTTGATCTTGATGTCATTTTTGGTCACCGGAAGATCGAGCGCTTCGGCCTTTTTGATGATGTCGTTGGTTATCCGCTTGTCGTTATACTCGCGTCGATTGGCTCGATCCGCAAGGTTCGAAATTTCTTTGTCGAGCTCTCCGACATTGAGCATCACCGGTGCCGCCTTGATCGCGATCATCACCACGATCAACCCAACAATTCCGCCGACCAAACAACCGACGGGAACATCACCGCGCTGATATCGCCACGATTTCATGCAGCAACCTCCATGATCTCCGACCTGTACTGCGATCGTATCAGAATCCCACTCAGACTCAGCGGCTCAATGAATCAACCGAAGGCCACGCTCCCAGCGGGTCTTGGTGAAGAAATTGAAGAAAACACCGGCCAATTGCTTGAGTCGATGACCGAAGCCACGCCATTGCCAGTCGTTGCGGCCGGCCTCATAGGACCAGTAGATCAAAACCGCCCGGCCTTTGACATAGTTCAGCGGCACCGGCCCCCAGAAACGGGAATCAAGTGAATTGTCCCGATTGTCGCCCATACAGAATATCGTTTGATCCGGGACGGTAAACGGCCCGAAATTGTCGCGCACTCTTGACGAAACGCCCGCAGAGGGATTGTCATCGAAGATTCGTGGGTCCTTGTGAACCACCAGCGGTTCGGTCTGAGGTTCGCCGTTGATAAAAAGTTGTTTGCGTTTGATTTCGACCGTGTCGCCGGCCACCGCCACGCAACGCTTGATGAAATCCCTCCGGGTGTCTTCGGGATACTTGAAGACCACCACATCTCCGCGTTCCGGGCTGCGATAGGGAAAGAGTCGGTGCAACAGCGAGTCCGCATTGTCGGCAAAAACATACTTGTTGACAACCAGGTGATCGCCGATCAGCAGATTGTCCTCCATCGAACCCGATGGGATCTTGAAATTCTCGAACACAAAGGTCCGCACGAAGAGCGCGAGGATAAAGGCCACCAGAATGGCCTCGTAATATTCACGCGCTACGGATTTCTTCATTCAACATCCTCCGTTTTCAAAAACCGGGCCCTGCGAATTCTACCCGGTCCGTTCATCAAGCATCGATCGGCAACATCTTTTTTCGCATTCCCGGTGGTTGCCAGACCTCTCGAGCTCGTGCATCCAATCGTCGCGGATCGTCTTCACGACCCCGTCGCCGTGCCAGCTGTCCGGCATGGGCGATCATGACACCATTGTCGGTGGTCAACGGCCGTGCCGGGAGCATGACCTCGACCCCATTTGCCTCACCCCACGCGACCAGGCGTCGCCTCAGCAGGCTGTTGGCGGCAACCCCACCGGATGCCGCCACCGCCAGTGGCCGGTGTTGTTCGGCCAACTCGGGCAGGGGGCGCAACAGCTGATCGACCACGGCAGTCTCAAAGGATGCCGCCAGATCGATGACCTCCGGACACGTTTCTCCGGCTCCCGGGAGATCATTGCTGCGTATCCAACGGATCGCTGCTGATTTGAGCCCGGAGAAGGAAAAATCATAGGGAGCATCCTTGATGCTCGGGCTCGGCAGAGCCACCGCAGCCGGATCCCCGGATCGCGCCAGCCGGTCCATGATCGGGCCGCCCGGATAGCCGAGCCCGAGCACCTGCGCCACCTTGTCGAAACTCTCACCCGCAGCGTCATCGCGGGTGCGGCCGAGAAGCCGGCGCTCGCCGTCGTTGATGAGATACCAGCTCGAATGGCCGCCGGAGGCGACCAGAGCAAGCATTCGTTTCGGCTCGGTTCGCGCCGGCTCACCATCCAGACTCAAAAGCGGCGACACCAGGTGACCGTCGAGGTGATCGACAGCCACCAGAGGGAGACCGCGACCCCAAGCGAATGCTGCGGCAAACCGAACACCGACCAACAAGGCTCCGATCAAACCCGGCCCAGCGGTCACGGCCACCATTTCGGGTGAGGCTCCCGCTGCATCGAGGGCCTCTTCCACCAGTAGGGGGAGGGCCTTGAGATGCTCTCGGGAGGCCAACTCCGGCACCACGCCACCGAAAGGCGCATGGGCCTCGATCTGGCTCGAAAGAAGGTGCACCAGGACCCGGCCATCGCCGTCGAGGACGGCAACGGCGGATTCATCACACGATGTTTCGATGCCGAGGGTTCGCAGCACGGGGTATTTCCTATCGTTCTCTCGGGCCCGAACATCAGACCTTCGAGTCAGCACTTTCTGGTCAGGGTTCAAGAGTCAGGGTTGAGACCGGGTGGCGGCTTGTCGATTGACCCTGGACTCTCAACCAGTAAACGGAGGGCGCTGCCGAATGCAACGCCCCCCGGGTCTCGTGTCCTCGATTCAGAACTTTCAGCTGATATTCGCCCGCACCGGCACCTCGAGCTGCGGGTACTCGGAATCGCTCGTCTTCAGCGTCAAAACAGCGTCTCGCGGTCCCGGATTGGCATCTGCATTGATGGTCACGGTGATCTGATAACGCCGTCCGTCTTCGATCGTCACGATCTCGGCTTGAAATGCCGGGTCGTTGACGCTTGCTCCGGTGAGCTTGATCGGTACCCCGCCGGTGCGGTTGTTCACGAGAATCAGGTTGCGGCCCGGCTGCTTCTTCGCCGCCACCGAACCAAACTGAACCTGCGAGGGCGTGACGTGCAGCAGCGAACGCACAACACCAAAGACCTTGACCGGAACCCTCTTCGCTTTGGGGTGATTGCTCTGGACTTCGAGAACGGCGTTGACCGGGCCCACCGGTGCATCATCCGTCATCGAAAGTGAAATCTCATACTGTGGCGATGGCTTGCCAGCGAGCAATTCGTCCTTGGGCAGGGGCCGAATACTCGCGACCAGGAAGGGCACGCTACTCGTGACATCGGTGACCTTGAAATCCTCGACGTCATCGCCGGGGACCACCGTCAGTTTCTGCTCCATCGGCTCGTGCTGCACGGCATTGAAACGGACCATCGCTCTCGGCAGCACCTCGACATAGGGATGGACGACGGTCTTGATCACCAATGTCACGGTCGGATTCACCGGATCGTTGGTCATCACCAGAATTGATTTGGAAATCGGCCCGGAGAAATCGCGGGTGTCCAGCTTGGCCTTGATCAAACCGGTCTTGCCGGGTGCGATCTCGCGATCGAAGTCGGCAACGGTACACCCGCAGGTCGGGCGAACGGCCTTGACTTCGAGGGTCTCGTCGCCCTCATTGACCATTTCGAAATTGACGTCCAGGGTCTCTCCCTGGGGCACCTTACCCATGTCCTTGAGCAACTCGGGAACGGTCAGTTTAGGTCCATCAGCCGCTTCAGATACGGCGGCGCTGAATCCAATCACCAGCACGATCGCCGTGGCAATCAGAAAAAGGGATCGCGTTTTCTTCATTGAGAGCCTCCTTGTCATCTTCCTAGCAAACAGGGACAATCTTAAGAGCGGGTTGCACGACCCGCAACAACAGGGGGCGCATTTTTGCAGGACTTATACCAACCAGGACACCCTGAGTGCGGTTTCGATCAGCCATGACGAGAAAAGAGTCCCTTTATTTTCTTCCTATCGGCGGCACCGCAATGGCCCCTCTCGCCGGCCTCCTGTCCGAAATGGGCCACCGGGTCGAGGGGGTTGACGCTCATCTCTACCCGCCGATGAGCACTATTTTGCAAGAAGCCGGCATCCAGGTCCGTCTCGGTTTCGACCCAGCCCGGATGCCGGCGGAGATCGACCGGGTCATCATCGGCAACGCCGTCCCGCGGTCAAATCCCGAGGTCGAGGCGGTGATCTCCCGGGGCATGCCCCATCTCTCACAGGCCGAAGCCGTGGCGCACTATGTCCTGGCACACGGTCGCGACGGCCTGGTGGTCGCCGGTACCCATGGCAAGACCACGACCTCGGCGATGCTGGCTTGGATTCTCGAACACACCGGCGCCGACCCCAGCTATCTTGTCGGTGGTTTGCCGCGCTGGAATCCGCGGGGCTTTCGCCTCGGCCGCGGCCCACATCTGGTGATCGAAGGAGACGAGTACAACTCCGCCTTCTTCGATCGGGGCGCCAAATTTCTCCACTATCGCCCGCACCTCTTTCTCATCGGACCGGTGGAATTCGACCACGCCGATCTCTACCCCAACCTCGACGCCGTGCTGACCGCCTTTCGTGCCGGCGCCTCGCTGGTTCCGGGGGTCGGCGCTGTCGTGGTCAACGCGTGGAGTGAAGGTGCCGTCGCCGCCAGCCGGGACGCCATGGCTCCGGTGATCATGGTCGGCCCGACTGGAGACTGTGATCTTCACCTGCGATCGTGGCAGGGCCTGACGGACAAGAGCATCGCGGAGCTCCAGTGGCGTAATCAGACACTCGAACTCGAACTCGAGTTGCCCGGGCTCCACAATCTGCAAAACGCCGCGATGGCCATCACCGCAGCCATCCTGTCGGGGGTCAACCCGGTGGACGCGGCTGCCGCCATGCGGCTCTTTCCGGGAGTCGCACGACGCATGGAGGTTGTCGGCGAAGGGGCCGGGGTGATCGTGGTCGATGATTTTGCTCACCACCCGACCGCCCTGATGGTGACGATCGATGCCGCGCGGCAACGATGGCCCGACCGGCGCTTGATCATCGCCTTCGAGCCGCGCTCGCTGACCGCAGCCCGAAAATCCTCTCAAACAAGCTATACCGAAGTCCTTTCGCACGCCGATGTGGCTCTGATCGCACCGGCCTTCCACCAGGCCCGGCTCGGTGAGGGCGAGGCGCTCGATCGAAAGGAGATCGTCACGTCCCTGGCCGCGGCAGGCGTCCAGTGCCTGGCGCCCGGCGCCGACGACGCTGCCGCAGATATTCTGTACCCATTGCTCGAGGCCAACGATGTGGTGATAGGCTGCTCGTCGGGCAATTTTGGAGAATTCCACAAGAAACTCCTCGAACTCCTGACCGGAGGCGAATCATGACCAACAACTCGAAGCTCGCACACGCCATCGCGACATTCGCCGGTCTCGGAGACCGGCTGCCGGCCCCCGGAACAACCGTCGGCTCGCTGCCTCCGGCCCTTTTGTGGTGGGCGATCTGCGCGGCGCTGCCCCTCACCTCGATCAGGATCGTGATCACAGCGATCGGGCTTTTTTTGACCGCTGCCGTCGGCACATGGGCGGCGGAAATCGAGGCCCAGCGCCGTGGGGTCGAGGATCCGCGGCCGATCGTTGTCGACGAAGCCGCGGGCCAGTGGTTGACCTATCTGGTGGCCCTGCCCTTTGTCGCGCTGACAACCCACCTCGAACTGGCGGTTTTTGCCACCGCCGGGTTTTTTCTTTTCCGCTTCTTCGATGTGGTCAAACCCTGGCCGATCCGGCTCTTCGAGAAGTTTCCCGGCGGCATCGGGATCGTCGCCGACGACCTCGCCGCCGGTTACTTCGCCGCTGCGGTCCTGGCCATTGGATGGCGACTCCTGGCGTAGTCGCCGGTGGAGGACTCAGGCTCTAGGGTAGAGCCTCAATTCCTGTCTGAACCCTGAACTTTTCACTCTGTTTCTTTATCCACTCTTGTCCAAGACAGAGTCTCTGACAGCGACCGGGGCCGGGGAACGGCGGACAGCGTCAGCGAACGATTGTCAGGGTCAGCGATCAGCTCTCAACAGCAGCGACGGGTAACAGCGCTCAAATTTTCGGATTCAACAGCCGCCATGTCATGGCACGGACCTGATCGAAGGCGTTCATCGCTTCACTGGCTCCGTTCGGGCTGATCGCCCCGGCGTGGGCGAGGAGCTGCAAGTGGCTGTCGACCTCTTTCGCCGAGGCGTAGGCGATTCTCCAGTGATTCGACCGGTCTCTACCAACTCGGCCGTGCCCTTCTGCCAGCTTCGCAGGGACCGAACTTGCCGACCGGATCACCTGATCGGCTATCGACTTCAGCGGAGCTGGAACTCTCATCACGAGTTTGATCGCGATTCCTGCTGCTTCGAGGGCTTTCGAGTGGGCAACGAGGTTGGTGTTCGTGGCGGTGTTGGACATGGTCACCTCCGGGTCGTTCATGCCCTTACCCGCAAGCCGGTGTGGCGGCCGATGTCAAGGATGCCCTGCACCCGGCCTGTCCTTGACATCGGCCGCCCACCGGCTACCCCTTCTTTTGAACGACCCGGAGGTGGCCATTTCGCCGACTGGACTCCTGACCGCTGTTCCCTGTCGCTGCTCCCTGTTCGCTGATCCCTGCCGCTGACGCTGCCTCCTGTCGCTGTCCCTGCACCCTGGACACTGTCGCTGCCGCTGCAATTCGGGCACGGACACGGACGCGGACACGGGGCAACCGCGAACCGGATATGCCAAAAACCAACCCGTAAAACACTTGTTGTCAGGTGGGAAGTTTCAGGTGACGTTCTGTTTTGGACAGCAGTGATCTTTATCCGAACAGGTCCGCCACCGGATCGACCTTCGCGACAATCCTCGTCGGCCCGGTGAGCCGGGTCCGACAATTCGGCGGGTCCCCGAGAGCATCCACCCGCAGGCGATCACCCGAAGCCGGTTTGAGGACCAACTCGTCGAGACCCTGCTCGGCCATCACGATCAACGCAACGGAGACCATCCCCGAGCCACAACTCAAGGTTTCGTTCTCGACACCGCGCTCCCAGGTGCGAAGAGCGATCGCACCATCGTCCTCGGCTTCATAGAAATTGACGTTGGCGCCATCGGGACCCAGCGATTCATGAAACCGCCAGTGCGGCCCGATCGTTCGAATATCGAGATCATCGAGCCCGGTCACCGGGGCAACGAGGTGGGGCACCCCAAGCCGCAAAAGGCTGGGTGATCCGATGCCGGGGACGGGTGCGATGGCCGGCTGGATGGGGAGGGAACCGGGCTCCGGCAGCTCGAGAGCGACCTCGGACCCGTTGACTTCAGCCGCAATTTCCGCCCACCCGGTCACAACCGTCAAACGGGACGCGCCACCGAGTATCTCGACAGCGACCCTTGCCGCGCATCGAGTTGCGTTCGCGCAAAAAGCACCGACTCCGCCGTCCGCGTTGCGATAGACGATTCGCACCGACTCTCGCCCTTCCGGTTCGAGCGCGACCACACCGTCGGCGCCGATCCCCAGTCGGCGGTGACACAGCCTCCGCACCAGATCGGGTTCTTCCGCCAGGCGATCCGACCAGTCGCCGATGCCGAGCAGAAAATCATTGCCCGCGCCCTCGACCTTGTAGAGAACCGACATCACGGGACCGCCCCCATCACCACCGAACAACTGGACGAGCCACTCGCATTACCGGAGTCGTCGACCGCCACCACCAGATAGGTGATCGGCCCGAGTGGCGGGCTGGGATCGGTGAATTCGACGGCTTCAACCTGGTCTGAGAGCAGCAGCTCCACGTCATCAGCTCCGCGACGGATGACCCGATAGGTGATCGAACCCGGCGCAGCCCGCCAACGAACCCGAACCGTGGCGCCTTCCGGCAGACATACGATCTCGGCCGGTGACCTTGGTGGGTAGGTGTCGGGATGGCTGACCCGGGAGGGTTCCGACGGCTGGCCCACAACCCTGCCGCCACCCGGCAGCTCGCGAACCGAGCGCAGCCGGTAGCTCCAGCTCCGGCCCTGGCTCGCGGTTGTATCGCGCCAATCAAGCCCCTCCATCGCCTCGCCGCTGACAAGCGACCACGTGGCGCCCTCCGAAGAGCGCTCAACCAGGGTCTTCAACCCCGCGTCCTGATGCCACGAGATTTCGATTCCCGTCGAAAGGGCGGTCAGCAGGAGATCCGTCGGCGGACGCGGCGGTTCCTGCGGTTCGAGACGAACCACATTCGAGAGGTCAGACTCCCGGCCCCTGCAGCAAATAGTGCGCACGCCATACCAGAGCACCATCCCGGAGGTCGTTTCCCCGATGGATTCCTTGAACAGGCGGAGGTCGTCTCTGAAATAGAGATCCGGTCCGCGGGTCGCCGATGACAACTGATCGGGAACCAGAACCACCACCACCTCACCCTGCGCTTCGAGGAGCTGACGCCGCATTCTCCGATCTTCAACCGATACCGGCGGCGGCGGTTCCTGGGCGAGGGGAAGGGCTGCCCGCCAGACCTCGATGGCCTCGATTTCCGTCAAAGACTCTCCCGCGGTCGTCATCGACGGATAGCTCCAACGCAACACCGCCTCCTCTCCCTTCTGAAAGGCGGAGAGATCGGAGGTCCGCTCGGCGACCCGGATGATGGGCGGCAGTGGCGGCGCTTGGCGACCGCAGGCGCTCAGCGTCAGCAGCGCGATGACGAGGCCGACTCGCCACTTTTCGGGCACGGAAACGGGCACGGGCGCGGGCACGTTGGTAGCTTACAGGATGTAGCGGGCGAGGTCGCCGTCGGTGATCAGATCTCCAAGGCGGTCGCGAACCATCTCCGCACCCACTTCGACCATCTCTCCGGCGCGCTCTGGAGCATCAAAACTGAGTTCTTCCAGGAGCCGCTCCAACACCGTGTGCAGCCTCCGCGCACCGATGTTCTCCGCCGATTGGTTGATCTCTGCAGCCATCTCCGCGACGGTCCTCACCGCATCCTTGGAGAATCTCAACTCGAGGTTCTCCGTCGCGAGCAATGCGGTGTACTGGCGGATCAGGGAGTTTTCGGGCTCGATCAGAATCCTCTCGAACTCATCCGCTCCGAGAGATTGCAGCTCGACCCGGATCGGAAACCGTCCCTGCATCTCGGGAATCAGATCGGCCGGCCGCGAAACGTGGAAGGCTCCGGCCGCGATGAACAGAATGTGGTCGGTCTGGACGACTCCATATCGGGTGTTGACATGGGTGCCCTCGACGATCGGCAGCAGATCGCGCTGCACCCCTTCTCGAGAAACATCGGGACCGTGTGACGCGGCGTCGTCTCGCGAACAAATCTTGTCGATCTCGTCGAGGAAGACAATTCCGGAATTTTCGACCCGCGCGATGGCTTCCGTCTCGACCTGAGAACGATCGATGAGTTTTTCTTCCTCTTCGGCGATGAGCACCCGGCGGGCCTCGGTGATGGTCATCTTCTTTCGCGCCTTCTTGCCCATCATCCCGCCAAAGAGATCCTTGAAGTTGATGCCCATGGATTCCATGCCCTGTGGGGTGAACATCTCCACAGTCGGCATCTTCCCCTCGTCAACCTCCAACTCGACCTCGTTTTCCTCCAACATCCCTTCTCGAAGGGGGCGTTTGAGGCCCCGCCGCCGTTCTTCGAGAGAGATCTCGGTTGGTGAGGCCGTGCTCATGATGAGAAGATCGAGAAGCCGGTCCTCTGCCGCGCGCTCGGCCCGAACCGTGACCTCGGCCACCCTCTCGTTGCGCACCAACTGGATCGCGGCATCCACCAGATCGCGAATCATCGACTCCACATCACGACCGACATAGCCGACCTCGGTGAACTTCGAAGCCTCGATCTTCAGAAAGGGCGAACCGGTGAGACGGGCCAGGCGGCGGGCGATCTCCGTTTTGCCGACGCCGGTAGGCCCGATCATGATGATGTTCTTCGGTGCCACCTCTTCACGCAGTTCGGGCTCGAGTTGTTGCCGGCGCCAACGGTTGCGCAGCGCCACCGCCACCGCCCGTTTGGCAGCATCTTGTCCGATGATGAACCGGTCGAGTTCGGCGACGGTCTCTTTGGGTGTCAGGCTGTCCAGCTTCACTTTGTGAGCTCCTCGATGGTGATCTGGTCGTTGGTGTAGATATCGATGGACCCGGCGATCTTGAGTGCCTCGGTCACGATTTCGCGGGCCTGCAATTCGGTGTGAAGGATCAGCGCGCGCGCCGCCGCCAGGGCATAGCTGCCACCCGATCCAACCGCGACCACGTCGTCATCGGGCGACAAGACCTCGCCGGTCCCCGATACGAGGAGGGTGGTCTTGGCGTCCGCGGTGATCAGCAGCGCTTCGAGGTGCCGCAGCGCCTTGTCCGTGCGCCAGTCGCGGGCAAGCTCCACCGCGGCCCGCTCGAGATTGTGGCCGTACTCCTCGAGCTTTGCTTCGAAGCGGGTAAAGAGGGCCAGGGCATCCGCTACCGATCCGGCAAATCCGGCAATAACCTTGCCATTTCCGAGTCGGCGCACCTTGGCCGCGCCCTGTTTGATGATATTTGTCCCGAGGGTCACCTGGCCGTCGGACCCGACCACGACCACACCGTTTCTTCGTACCGCCAACACCGTCGTGTGATGCCACTCATTTTTCATACTGCCTCCACAAAGTTGGCACAGGGTGCCCATCTCCGTTTCCGCGCCCAAGGGTATTACGAAGAATACTCCCCTCGGATTCCCGCTCAAACTTTCTCGAGCTTGGCGATGGTCGGCACCAGCGTTTTGCGGCCGGCACGATCGAAGAACACCACCAGCTTGAGCTGTGCCCCGGTTCCCTGACAAGCGAGAACCACACCGGATCCGAATTTTCGATGGCGGACCCGATCACCCGGCCGCCATCCTGTACCGGCACCGTCGGTGACGGTGGTCGCGATCCTGGAGCCCGACCTTCGCTGAGGGGCGCCGCCGCGCGCCGGAGCACCCCCGGTCCGCCCGCGCCGAGCCGGCGCCTGCAAACCACCAGTGCTCCAGGAAGGTTCAGGTTGCGAAACGTCGTCGAGACCCTCGTGCGGCAAGTCATCGAGAAAGCGCGAGCGCCGGGTCGGCTGCCGTTGACCAAAAAGAAAGCGGGAACGGGCCGCCGTCAGCGCAAGCCATTTCCTCGCCCGGGTCATGCCCACATAGGCAAGGCGCCGCTCCTCTTCCAGACCCTCGATTTCGTCGCGGACATTGGCGTGGGGCAGGAGACCATCTTCGAGACCAACCAGGAACACCACATCGAACTCGAGACCCTTGGCCGAGTGCAGGGTCATGAGGGCAACTCCGTCGGTCGCTCCATCGTCCTCCGCTTCTTCGAGCAACGCCACCGCATCGAGGAAATCTTCGAGGCTCTGTCCCCGTAGAGCGGCCTCCGCAACCGCCGCCGCCAACTGTTGCAGATTTTCCCGCCGCGCAACCCGGTCCTCGGCGTCGCCCTCGTACATCGCAAAGAGTCCGGATGCTTCGAGCAACCAACCGGCGTAGTCGCCGGGGCTGAGGTCCTCGCGCTGGGCACCCGCTTCGTCGAGGAGCTTGAAAAACTTTTCGATGGAAATCCGTGCGCGCGGGCTGAGGCCCTCCGGCAGACGCCGCGCAGCCTCCGGCAGGGTCAGCGCGAGATCCGCGGCCGAGCGCCGCAGAATGTCGAGCGTCGCAGCACCGATCCCGCGGGTGGGCACGTTGATCACTCTCTCGAAGGAAAGCAGATTGTCCGAATGCTGGGCGAGCCGAAGATAGGCAAGCGCGTCTTTGATCTCAGCCCGCTGCCAGAAACGCAGTCCCCCGACCACCCGATAGGTGATCCTACGGCGGGTGAACTCCTCCTCGAAGGGGCGGGTCTGGGCGTTCGTCCGCATCAAGACCGCCATCTCGTTCAACGCCCTCGCACCGGACATTGACTCGATGTGGTCGGCGACCCATCTCGCCTCGCTGCGTTCGTCCTCCGAGATATAAAGACGCACCGGTTCTCCGCCCGTACGACTGGTGAAGAGCTTTTTGCCGCGCCGGCCCGCGTTGGCCGCGATCAACCCCCCCGCCACACCGAGAATCGGTGCCGTCGAGCGGTAGTTTTCCTCGAGCTTGACCACACTGGCGCCCGGAAAGGAGTCCTCGAAACGAAGAATATTGTCGAGCTCAGCGCCGCGCCAACCATAGATCGACTGATCTTCGTCGCCGACCGCGGTGATGTTGCCCTCGTCGTCCAAGACTTCGGTGAGGAGATCCATCTGCAGGATGTTGGTATCTTGAAACTCATCCACCAACAGGTATCGGGCCCGAGCGGAAACCGCCCGCCGGATCGAGGCTTCGGCCCGCAACGCGCGCAGAGCCCGAACCAGCATGTCGTCGAAATCGACCACGCGGGCGGCCTTCTTGGCTTGTTCATAGCGCTCCCAGACACCCACCAGCGTGTCGTCGGAAGACCCCGCCGCTCGGGCGCTGAAGCTTTTCAGATCGGTGCCGCGATTGACCAGCGAGGAGATCCGCGACAGCACCGCTCGCGGCGGCAGCTCCTTGGGATCCAGACCGAGTTCTTTGAGCACCCGGTTGACCATTACCCGCTGGTCGTCACTGTCAATGATGGCGAACCGAGGAGGTAGACCAGCCGCCGCCGGATACCTTCGGAGCACCTCGAGCGCCCACCGGTGGAAGGTGCCGACAAAGCCTCCCGCCACGGGTCGACCGCAGAGTTGCTGCACGCGGTCCCGCATCTCGCGGGCAGCCTTGTTGGTGAAGGTGACCGCTGTGATGCCGGAAGGGTCGGCCTCACCGGTCGCCAACAGGTGGGCGATGCGATATGTGAGAACCCGGGTTTTGCCCGAGCCGGCGCCGGCAAGCACCAGCAGCGGTCCGCTCCCGTGGGTTACCGCTTCGCGTTGCTGAGGATTGAGGTCCTTCAAGAGTTCATTCAAAGAGAGATCTCCTCCGGGCGAAGGAAGAAGGTAGCAGTGCGTTGCGCGAGACTCAACTTTTGAATTTCGAGTTCGGAGATCGGAGTTCGGAATTTCTATCCGCTCCCAGAGGGCAACCCCGAGTTCCGGGATGGTGTGCGGAATTCAGAATTCCGAGCCCAGAACTCAGAACTCGTCACGTGGCGCGCACGGGTCATTCGACGGTGACGCTCTTGGCGAGATTCCTTGGTTGGTCCACATCGTTGCCGAGCTCCACCGCCACGTGATAGGCCAGGAGTTGCAACGGCACGACCGCCACAACCGGCTGCAGCAACGGATGAACCCGCGGCACCGGCAGGACGAGATCGACAACATGATCGAGCCCCTCGGCCTCTTCCCCGGCAATCGCGATGACGGAGGCACCGCGAGCCCGGACCTCCATCAGATTTCCGACCAACTTCTCTCGCGATGTTCCTTCGGGGATGACGGCAACCACCGGGAAGTCTTCCTGGAGAAGGGCGATCGGCCCGTGTTTCATCTCTCCCGCCGGATAGCCCTCGGCGTGGAGATAAGAAATCTCCTTGAGTTTGAGCGCACCCTCGAGCGCGATCGGGTACAGGATGCCGCGTCCCAGATACAGCGAGTCCGTCGCGTCGGCCAACATCTCCGTTGCCCGCCGGTAGAGGTCGTCATCGATGGAAAGGGCCCGCTCGACCGCCAGGGGCAGGTGCTGGAGCTCAGCCACGATCGCAGCATCGCTCGCGTCGGCAAGGCCTCGGGCCGAGCGAAGCGCCAGGGCCATCAAGACCAGCGCGACGAGCTGCGTGGTAAAAGCCTTGGTCGAGGCGACCCCGATCTCGGGCCCCGCCTGGGTCAACATGCGCGATGTGGCCAACCGCCACGACGACGAGCCGCGGCTGTTGCACACCGTTGCCAGCAGTGCTCCCGATGCCTCGGCGAGCTCCATCGCGGCCAGGGTGTCCGCCGTTTCTCCGCTCTGAGAAATTCCCACCACCAGCACCCCGTCGTCGATCAGCGGCGATCGATAACGGTATTCGGAGGCATAGTCGACCTCGGTCGGCAACCCGGTCAGTTTTTCGATCACGAACTTGCCAACCAGGGCGGCGTGCCAGGATGTGCCGCAGGCCACCAGGTGAACCCGCTCCAGTCGTGCCAACTGATCCGCCGTGAATCCCAGATCATGGAGGTTGACGCCCCGTCGATCCTTGTCGAGATAGGCCAGAACCGTGTTCCGGATGGCATCCGGTTGCTCGTAGATCTCCTTGAGCATGAAATGCCGGAAACCGCCTTTTTCGACCCGGGCCGCGTCCCAGTCGAGAGTTTCGACCTTTCGTTCAACGGTGGCGCCGGTCCCGTCGAGCACCCGCACTCCATCGAGCCGCACTTCCGCCACATCGCCGTTTTCCAAAAACACCACGCGGCGGGTCCGGTGAAGAAGGGCCGTGACATCCGAGGCCACGATGTTCTCCGAATCGCCGAGACCGAGCACCAGCGGAGGACCGTTTCGAAAGGCCACCACCGTTCCGGGTTCGGATCGTGAGACCGCGACCACCGCGTATTGGCCGATCAGTCGCGGCAGGATTTTAAAAACCCGCTCGTGCAAGCTTCCTTCTTGCCGCCCGAGCAGTTGGGCGATCAACTCGGTGTCGGTGTCCGACTGGAGCTCGACGCCGGCATCCTGCAGCTCGTCCCGAAGACTGGCGTAGTTCTCGAGGATGCCGTTGTGGACCACCGCCACATGCCCATCGGTGTCCGTCTGGGGGTGGGCGTTGGCCTCGGTCGGTGCGCCGTGGGTCGCCCAACGCGTGTGACCGATGCCAACGGTGCCGTGGAGCGGCTCGTGATAGGCACGTTGTTCGAGGTTGCGGAGCTTGCCGGCCGCGCGCAGGACTCCGATGCCGTCGGCACCCATCACCGCCATACCGGCCGAGTCATAACCTCGATATTCGAGTCGCCTGAGACCATCGAGAATCACCGGCACCACCTCGTCCGCACCCACGTATCCGATGATGCCGCACATCAACTACCTCCCGCTCGATCAAAAACAACTCCACCCATTGTATTGAAACTCATCAGAGACCGCCTCGGAGACGGATCCGGAGAGTAGTCAATCGGGCTTCTTCGGGCTAACCGGCGGTCTTTTCCAGGCGGGCCGCGTCGAGCGCTGCAAGGAGCTGGTCGAATGAGGCCGCAAATGCCGCGACCCCCTCCCGTTGAAGCTCCGCAGTCACCGCGTCGATGTCGATTCCGAGCTCGGCGAGCCCGGCAAAGACCGCTTCGGCGCCCGCGAGATCTTCACTCAGGGAAGTTCGCGGTTCCCCATGATCGCGAAATGCTTCCAGAGTCGCCACTGGAAGAGTGTTGACGGTGTCCGAACCGATCAATTCTTCGACATAGATCACATCGCGGTATTCGGGGTTTTTGGTGCTGGTGCTTGCCCACAAGGGCCGCTGCACCCGCGCCCTCCTCGCTGCGTGTTCGGCAAAGGCCTCGCCGCGGAAAAGCTCCTCGAAACGCCGATAGGCCAGCTTGGCGTTGGCGATCGCCGCCCGCCCCAAAAGCGCCCGCGCTTCCTGATTGCCGATCGCTTCAAGCGCGGCGTCGATTTTGGTGTCGACCCGGCTGACAAAGAACGAAGCCACTGACGCCACCCGCGACGGATCAGCACAGTCCGCGAGACCCCGCAGATAGGCGGTGGCCACAGCTTCGTAATCTGCGAGCGAAAACATGAGGGTCGCATTGACGTTGATGCCATCCGCAATCAGGCTCTCGATCGCCGGGATTCCCTCGTTGGTGGCGGGCACTTTGATCATCAAATTGACCCGGTCCACCGCGGCCCAGAGACGACGGGCCTCGGCCACGGTGCCTTCCGTGTCGTGCGCGAGGTGGGGAGAGACCTCGAGACTGACATATCCGTCCTCACCATCACTGGATGCCCACACCGTGTGCAGGATATCCGCGGCGTGCCGTATGTCTTCGATCACGAGCGATTCATAGAGCTCCTGGGTCGTGGTCTCGGGACGCGAGCTCAAGAGGTCTGCCACCGCCTGATCGTAGGCTCCGCCACCCTCGATCGCCTTCTGAAAAATCGATGGGTTCGAGGTCACGCCCCGCACCCCGTCGTCGGCCACCAGCGCCGCGAGACCGCCCTCGGTCAAGAGATCGCGCTCGATGAAGTCGAGCCACACCGCCTGGCGTTGTTCATCCCAGAGTTGTTGCAAAGGATTCATCGGGCCTCCAGTTTCATCGAGTCAATTCTCAGCTTCCGCTCAAGGGTCAGGAGTGAAGTCAATGACCGGTTCAACGGTGTTCCGGTGCGGAATGTCCTTCACCCTGAACTCTTCTCCGTCTATTTATTTACCTTCGCAACCAGTTCCATCGCCTTTTCGACGATCACATCGACCCGCAAACCGAGATTCTCGGCGACGACCTTTCCGGGTGCCGATGCGCCATAACGATCGATACCGATCACCGCACCCGAATCGCCGACAAACTCGCGCCATCCGAGGGTGACGCCGGCCTCGATCGCGAGACGCGGCACCGACGGCGGCAGGACCGAATGGCGATAGTCTGGTGACTGTCCGCGGAAGAGCTCCCAAGACGGCATCGAAACGACGCGGGCAGAAATCCCCCGACCTGCAAGTTCGGCCCGGCCGGCCACCGCCAGCGAAACCTCACCACCGGTTGCGATCAACACCACATCGGGATCCGAATCGCCACCATCTTCGAGCACATAGGCGCCGCGGGAAACTCCCTCCGCTCCCCTTTCGGCCGCGGCCGCGAGCACCGGCAGACCCTGCCGGCTGAGGAGCAGTGCGGTGGGTCCGTTGCCGCGCTCCACCGCCACCCGCCACGCAGCTGCCGTTTCGTTGGCATCCGCCGGCCGCAGCACCACCAGATCAGGAATCGCACGAAGCGCCAGGGCGTGTTCGATCGGCTGGTGGGTCGGGCCGTCTTCACCGACCCAGATCGAGTCGTGGGTGAAGACATAGATCACCGGCTGCTCCATGAGCGCCGCGAGACGAATGGCTGGTCGCATGTAGTCCGCAAAGACCAGGAAGGTTGCGCCAAAGGGCTTCACTCCGCCGTGGAGAGCCATCCCGTTGAGGATGGCCCCCATTGCGTGTTCGCGAATGCCAAAGCGGAGATTGCGATGACCGAAATCACCGGCGGCCACATCGCCTCCGCCATCGATCAGGGTCTTGGTCGATGGAGCAAGATCCGCGGATCCACCGATCAATTCCGGCAGGAATGGTGCGATGGCGTTGAGAACTTTGCCCGATGCAGCCCTCGTGGCAATTTTGTCGGCGGCGTCGAACGACGGCAGGCTCGAAGCCCAACCCTCGGGCAAACGGCCTTCCAACCGGCGCTGCCACGCCTCCTCAAGAGCCGGGTGAGCTTTCGCCCAGGCTGCGAATTTTTCCCTCCACACCTGGTGTTTTTCGGCTCCGCGGGCCGCGACCCGCAGCCCTTCGTCTGCAACATCGGACGGGACCTCGAACGAGCTCTCAGGAGACCACCCATAGGCCTCTTTGGTGGCCCGCACCTCGTCCTCACCCAGGGGCGATCCGTGGGCCGAAGAGGAGTCCTGTTTGTTGGGTGAACCCCAACCGATGTGCGAGCGGACACGCACCAGGGTCGGTCGCCCAGCGCTCGCGGTTGCCGTTTCGAGCCCGGTGGAGATCGCATCGAGATCGTTGGCGTCATCGATCTCCACCACCCGCCAACCATAGGCGCGAAATCTCGCGCACACGTCTTCCGAAAACGCGAGGTCGGTGCCGCCCTCGATGGTGATGCCGTTGTCGTCCCAGACCCAGATCAGTTTCGTGAGCTCGAGGTGGCCGGCCAGCGATGCGGCCTCCGCGCTCACTCCCTCCATCAAATCGCCGTCCGAGCACAACACCCACGTCCGGTGATCGATCACATCATGGCCGGCGGTGTTGAAGGTGGCGGCCAGGTGGGCCTCGGTCAAGGCCATGCCCACCGATGTCGCGCAGCCCTGGCCAAGCGGACCGGTGGTCATCTCGACGCCCGGCACCACTCCAACCTCCGGGTGCCCCGGTGTTCTCGAGCCCCACTGCCGAAATTCCTTGATCTCGTCAAGCAGGAGCTCGTAACCGGTTAGATGCAGGACCGAATACAGCAACATCGAAGCGTGGCCGCAGGAGAGCACGAAACGATCCCGGTCTGGCCACTGGGGGTCCGCCGGATCGTGCTTCAAATAGCGGCTGAAGAGCACCCACGCCACCGGCGCCAAACCCATCGGCGCACCGGGATGGCCCGAGTTCGCTCGCTGAATCGCGTCGATTGAAAGGGTGCGGATCGTGGTGACTGCTTGCTGATCAGTGCGGTTGAATTCCGTGCTCACGGTGCCTCCTGATTTCAACACGAGCGGGCGCGGTCGCAGCCTATCACGACGCTCCCGATATCGAAGCGTGAACGACTCTATGGGTGGAGTAACAGGGGGCGCGCGGAGCTGGTCGGGCTCTCAGCGACTGCGGAGCTCGTAGAGAACCTGTTTAGCGACCGCCTTGAGCGTTTCAAAAACACCGATGCCTTTGACCGCAACGGCCTCGAAGGTGGGCTCGCCCTTGTAGTTCAGGATCCGGTACATATCGTCAACCAACATGGCGCTCGGCAGATCCCGTTTGTTGAACTGGAGCACATAGGGGACGTTCTTGAGCTCAAAGCCATTCTCACGAAGATTGTCCTCGAGATTTCGCAAGGACTCCTCGTTGGCATCCATCCTCGCCTCCTGAGAGTCGGCGACGAAGACCACTCCGTCGACACCCTTCAGGATGAGCTTGCGGCTGGCATCGTAAAAAACCTGTCCGGGAACCGTATAGAGATGGAATCGGGTTTTGAAGCCGCGCACGGCGCCGAGGTCGAGGGGCAGAAAATCAAAGAAAAGCGTACGATCCGTCTCGGTGGCGAGGGAAATGAGTTTGCCCTTCTGCTGCGGCGACGACTTTTCGAAGATGTACTGCAGATTCGTCGTCTTTCCGCACAGACCGGGACCGTAGAATACGATCTTGACGTTGATCTCACGAGCGGCGTAATTAATGAAACTCATTCAGAAAACAATGCATCGATATCGTCATCAGTAATCTCGGCAAAGGGAGAGACGTTTTCCACGGTGCCGACGTTTTGCGACTTGGCTTCCATTTCGAGGAGGACCCGTTCGATGTCGACGGAGGCCTTGCGGACCCGGAGCCGAACCAGCCCCAACGAAGAACGCTCATCAAAGATCACCACCAGAATCAACCTTTGGGCGACGATCGAGATGTGAATGTTGTCCTTACGACCCTCGTGGAAGAGGATCGAGAACTCCTTTTCACCGATCAACTTGGCCAGACCGTCGGTGGCGGCGACGTTGCCCGCGGTGAGCGATGCCAGGGAAGTCGTGTCAACCAGATCGACCTCGCCCGCATCGGCGATCTGTTGCCCATTCTTGTCGACAAGAAATACAATCTTCGCGCTCGCGTCCATGCGCAAGCCGTCAAGGAGTGCTTTGATAAGCACGAACTCCTCTTCGTACATGACCAATGATGTATTCACCGCGTTATACTTCCAAACCTATCAATTTATAGCATATCTGCCTCAAATCCGGCCACCTGCGGGCCCCGTCTGACAGGCGCGCAACATGACGATCGGGCGATCTCAGCAGCACCGGGATGGGTCAGACCAGGCGCCGAAGCTGCAACGCCTGGGCGAGGGTCACCCTGTCCACCGAGGCGACCTCTCCTCCCACCGGAATGCCGGAGGCGGGGCGGCTCACCGCGACCTCGAGCGGCTGCAGCCGGCGCGCGATATACAGCGCTGTGGTTTCGCCCTCAACGGTGGGATCCGTCGCAAGAATGACCTCTATCACGTCCCCCGATCGGCACCGTTCTTCGAGACCGGCAATCGTCAGCTCTTCCGGGCCGACTCCATGCAGGGGAGACAGGTGGCCGAGTAGTGCGTGGTAAAGGCCCTGGTATTCACCGGTCGCTTCCACCGCCCAGGCGGTGGTCGGCTCTTCGACCACCAGGATCCTCGAGCGGTCGCGAGCCGGATCGGTGCACACCTCGCAAGGATCGGAAGCGGTCAACAGAGAACACTCGGAGCACAGTCGGACATTTTCGTTGAGCCCGGAAAGTACCTTGGCAAATGCCTCGAGCTCGCCGCGATCAATGGTCAGGAGGTGTTCCGCCAGGCGTTGCGCGGTGCGCGGACCGACCCCGGGGAGGCGCTCGAGATGCTCGAGAAGCTCACGGACAATCGGTGGACGCAGATCCATCAGTGGGCCCGCCTCACCTCGTGTCGTTGTCCGGACGCACCGCAACCACGTCGCCCCCGAGAACCTTCTGCACCATCATCACGCCGGGGTCCGTACGAGCCTCCTCTTCAAGTGCCGCCACCCGCGGGTCGATGACCGCCATCTCCTTTGGAGGGCCATCGTCGTCGTCGGCTCCCACTTCAGTTGCTGAGATCGCTGCGGCCGATGCGGCGTTTCCTCCGGAAGCTGGCGGCGAACCACCCGCTTGTCCGCCGGTGCTTGCCGTCGGCGGGGTCGAGGTACTCGGTGCGGGACCTGCCGGCAGCGACCGTTCCGCTCCCCGAAGCCAATCTTCCACCGCTCGCACGGAAGGCCACCGGGCAAGACGCATGGCGATCACCTCGAGAGCGAGCTCACGATTGCCGGAGTCCCGCATCACGAGGCCGTGGTCGAGCCACAGACCCAGCATCCGGGCGAGCCCGTCCGTTCCGACCTCGTCGGCAAGGGGCTGCAAAAATGTCCGGTGGGACTCCGACAGATTCGGTTCGAGCTTGGGATCCACCGCCAGGTGGAGCGCTGTTCGGATCGCCCGGCCAATCTCGTTGTAGAGAACCGAAGCATCCTGGCCGCCGGCAAGCTGATCGCGCAGCAGCTCCAGGATTTCGCCGACCCGGCCGGCCGCCATCGCGCGCAACAGGCCCGCTGTGATTTCGACCGGTGGTACGCCGATCACCGCCGCCACCGCATCGTCGTCGATATTGTCGGCGGCAAAGGCCCGCAGCTGATCCAGAAGCGACAGGGCGTCGCGAACGCTTCCCTCGGAAACACCGGCAATTGCGGCGGCGGCGGAGGGCGCCAATTCAAAGCCGTCCGTCATCGCGATTTCCTGCAATCGGCCGCGGATGAGTTCCGATCCTACCGGTCGAAACTCGAGCTGCTGACAACGGGAGAGGATCGTGTCCGGGACCTTGGTGCGTTCGGTTGTGGCGAAGATCCACAGAATATAGGGTGGCGGCTCTTCGAGGCTCTTGAGGAGAGCATTGAAGGCCGGGTCCGTCAGCATGTGGACTTCGTCGATGATGATGACACGAAAACGGTCGCGGGTCGGGTGAAACTGCAGCAGATCGCGCAGTTCGCGAACGTTGTCGATTCCGCGATTCGACGCGCCGTCGATTTCGATGACATCAATGCTGGCGCCTTCGGTCACTTCGATGCACGAGATGCACTCACCGCATGGGTCCGCCGTCGGCCCGTGTTCGCAATTGACCGCTTTGGCGAGCAACCGGGCGACCGTCGTTTTACCGACCCCGCGCAAACCGGAAAACAAATATGCCTGGCCGAAGGTCTCCCCGGACAGAGCATTCGAAAGGGTTTGAACAACACCCTCCTGACCGAGAAGGTCGGCGAATCGTTGCGGTCTCCAGCTCCGAGCGAGCACCTGATAGGTCATCGGCGTATCTTATCCCATTCAGATCGTCCATATCTTCACCCGGGCCAACATCTGCCGGGGAAGTAACCGAAAGCCCTTGTCAACCGTATCTCCTCTTGAGAGAAGTCCGACGCCGAGCCAGGGCAACGCTGCTCGATCGGTTGTGCTAAGTTGCAGTGATTCGCAAAAGATCTAGGAGGATCGTGATGAGTCGTCGAAACCTCGTACTGATGTGTATCGGCCTGGTGGTAGTCAGTTCTTCGACTTTTGCCATCACGCCCGGCGACGATCTCTGGATCGCCGGAGCGGCCCGAACGAGCACCTGGGTCTCGGATTTGTATATCAACAATCCCGGGGCAACTACGGTTCTGGTTCAGGTCTCGTGGTTGGTCCGTGATCAGGCAAATCCCAACCCCGTTTCAGAGAGTTACAGCGTCCCTCCGGACAGCACGCTGGTCCTCGAAGACGTGATCCTCAATGAATTCGACATGACCCATGGCCTGGGCGCTTTTCGCATTACCGTCACGGGTGGTGTTGTCACCGCAACCTTGACTGCGACCGCGGGCACCGGCAGCGCGGGAGGCACCTTTGCCTCGGGCTTCGAGGGGATTCCGGCACCCTCCGCAACTGCTGCCGGTGAGACCGCCAATGTCATGGGCGTGGTGGATAGCGACGACTTCTACACCAATTTCTTTGCCCTCGCCGGTTCCGGCGGCGCGGTGGCCGATCTCGACCTGCTGGCCCTCAATGGGACGCTCCTCGACACCGCGAGTGTGACCCTCGGTGCCTATGAGCCGTGGTGGCAGACGGCAACCGATCTCTGGGATCAGGCGGATGGTGTGAGTGGCACCCTGCAACTTCGCGTCGCCTCGGGATCCATGGTCGTCCTGGGCTCGAAGATCGACCGCCTGAGCGAAGACCCGACCACCCTCGAGCCTGCATTCGGCGGCGGCGCGGTCTCAGCAGATGGCGTTTACCAGTTCTCGGCATACGACAGCCTCGCCTTTGCATCCGGTGGCAATCTCGTTGTCGACGGCGGCGTGGTCGAGGCCATCAACGGCACCTATTCGAATTTTGACAAGGTCGACAACCAGGGCAACTCGGAGTGCACTCTGATCTTCCAATGGGGCATCGCCCTCAGCCCAACATCGGTCGAGGACTTCGAAACCGGGGTCGAGTTCACCGATTCGTATCCTGATGGAGGCGATATGACCTGGACCGTCACCTTCACCATCGAAGACAACACCGGGTTTTCTGGCACACTCGATGCAGTCGGTTCGAATTTTTCCGGTCAAGACGCTGGCTGCAACGGTGCCTTCCCGACCCAGACCTTGGACGGCGGCAAGAGCAACTGACGTATTCTGAATCGATCTCTGCGGGCCGCCCGATGGGCGGCCCGTTTTTTAATTTGCTTCATATTCGCCGGTCGCGAGGATCGCACGCTCCCACAGGATCGGACCCGCCAGTTGGTTGACCACGACCGCCGCGACCACGACCGCGGCGATCGCTTCACCGGCCCCGGGCAACTCTCGTTGCAGGCGCGCCGCCAAACCGAGCGACAGACCCGCCTGGGCCACAAATCCAGTCCAACCGTATTCGATGACGGCGCTCCCGGATCCCGCAACGATTGCAGGCCACCGGGTCGTGAGCCACACCGCGGCCAATCGCACCAGGACATAGATCGAGGCCGGGATCCAGACGCCGGCGAAGACACGGAGGTCGAGGCCGGCCCCGACCAGGGCAAAGAAAATGACGAAGATCGGGGTCGAGGACTGTTCGAGGGCGTCGAGAAACCGACCCGCGGCAGCGGGAAAGAGGTTTCGTGCGGCGAAACCCGCCGCCATGCAAACCAGGAGGTGTTCCATCCAGGACCCTCGCCCGAGTTCAGCCGAAGCCAGCGCGAGGAGGAGCACCGTGAGAGGCACGAGACGACCGACCTTCGAAATGTACACACCGAGCACCGTGCCCAAAATGGTGCCGACCAAAAGCGAACCAAGGATCTCGACCGCGACGTGCGACAGAGCCGCGAGGTCGAGGCCGTCACCCTTCACTCCGGCAATCGCGACTGCACTGACGGTCGTAAAGAGCAACAAGATCACCAGATCTTTGAGGATCGTCACACCGAGGACGGTTTCGACCATCTCTCCACGGGCCCGAAGATCGGCAATCACCGCGATGGTGGTTGACGGCGAAACGGCGACCGCGATCACTCCACACAAGACCACCGCGGCGATGGTTTCGGCCGAGCCGACCGGACCCAGAAACGGCAACACCAGAGAGAGCGCCCACAAGGCGCCGGACACTAAGATCGCGATCCCGATCGTGTGCGCGAGGGTGATGACCACCAACGGCTTGAACCGTCGACGCATCACGGCGATTCGAAATTCACCGCCAGCCGTCAACGCAATGAGGCCGAGCGCCAATTCCTCGAAAAGCCGCAACATCTCGGCATCTCTCACGGTTTCGAGCCCCACCGCATGTGGTCCGGCAATCATGCCGAGGACGAGATATCCAGTGATCCTGGGAAAACGAAAACGGTGTGCGAGCTCACCCGCCAGCACCCCGCCAATGACCAGGCACCCGAGGACAACGAGGGCCGAACCGGCCGCGTCGTCGATGGTCTCCATCCCCAGTCGGCGGGCGGCCCAACTGAATGCGGCCAGAGACAGGAACAGGAACCACCTCATGAGACTTTCGTCCGATCGGTCGCGCTCAGCAGGCGGCGACGAAGCCATAACCCGCACACCACGTTGTTGACGATCAAGGCAGCCACCACCGCCTCGAGAATGCCGTCAACCACCGGAAAAAAGCTGACGACCGCCACCAGCAAACCCAGGGCCAACTCGCCCTGAGAGATCAAACCGATGCCGTAATTGGAGGGTCCGGTTCCAGCGGCGGACGATGGAGACGCCAGCGCCAGAAACCAGCCGGCGCCCCAGGCTGCCGCCATTCGTACGACGGTCAGAAGCACAAAGACGCTGATCGAAATGCTACCGCCGAACCACGACGCCCCGACCAACACCAGAAGAGCGACCAGCACCGGTCGTTCCAGGGAATGAGCGACCCGCAGGAAGCGATGGGGAAAGACCGTTCGATTGACGACCACCGCCCCGGCACAGGCCGCAGCTGGAAGTGCGCTGACTCCGAGAACCGCGGTCGCACCGGCGACCACACACATCCCGCCAAGAGCGAGGGTCAGAAGCTGCACGCTCTCGTGAACACCGCGCACCAGCACGACCAACGCGTAGCCCACAAGGATGCCGACCCCGAGAAAAACGAGGATCAAATCCGTGGCCGCCACCCTGTGAGCGCTCGCGTTCGTCAATGGGCTCGCCAGGGCCGCCGCAACGGCAAAGAGCGCCACCGCAGGGATTCCCGCAAAGGCCATCTCCAGCTTGAGCAAACGAATACCGCCGCGGTCCTCGACGGCACGGCCTCGAACCAAAGATTCGAGTTGCTTGGGAGAACTCGCCATGGCCATTGCCGCAAGAGCCAGCGAGATCTCGGCCGAAAGACCCCACAAAGCCGCCCCGAGCGCCACCGGCAGGCCGATCAACAGCGGAGTCAACATCCCGATCCATCGCGGACGTGGGCCGAGGCGCCGAATCACCCGGAAGTCCGCCTGGACCCCAAAAACCAACCCGATCCACGCCAGACCGAAAAGAACGACTACCCGAAGATTGGCCAGCAGATCCTCGGGAAAGAGACCCAATCCGTGTCCACCGAGAGCGACTCCGACCGCGAGGAAGGACACGCCTTCCATCGCGGGTGCCCGCCACCCCCGCCGCGCCAGGGCCGCACGGATTTCCGCGGCCACCACGGCAAAGGCGACAAGCGCCAGAAAAGCAAATGTCCCACGAAGCACGATGCTGTGACCCTTCCTTTGGAATCTACGGCTTCGACGCGTTCCGGATTTTTCGCGAGGCCTTTGTCAGAAGAACCGGAGATTCGACACCGGCACGAGCAGCGCGGTGTTGCGCAGCCCGGCTGCCGCCCGAAACTCGCCGAAATCGAGATTGCCGATCGCAGCCAGGGCCTCGTGGGCGTGATCGTCATCTTCGATCGCGCATAAAACGAGGGCCGAGAAATCAATCCCGCTCGGAACCAGGGATCTGAGACCGGCAAAAATCGGCAGATCGCGCTCCAAGAGCTCGAGGCCGCTTCGACTCTCGATCACGATCGCGTCGGGCGCCTCGACCTCGACCAAGGCCGACAGCACGTCATCGAGCACATCCTCGCGGTGGACGATGACCAGGAGGAGTTGCACTCAGCCTCCCTCCAACAGTCCGAGGATGCGCCGAAAGTCAGCGCCGTCGGCGGCCTGAATCAAGGCTTCGAGATCCTTCGGCCGACGCGCCAGCCGGGCCAGCCGCGCCAGACCCGCAAGGTGATCAGCGGTGGTGTCGGCATCTCCGATCAAACAGAACACGATTCGGACCGGCTGCTCGTCGAGGGCGGGATAGTCAAGACCCTCGGGGTGGGTCGAAACGGCCATCAGCAAGCGGCCGAGCCCGGGTATCTGGGCGTGGGGAACCGCAACGCCGCCACCGATTCCGGTTGAGAGGATCGCTTCACGTTCGAGGAGCCCGTCGACGACAACGACCGGCGAATCGACCCAACCGGCATCATGAACCAGGCGGCCAAAGACTCCGAAAAGTTCGTCGCGGGTCTCGACAGCCGGCGCGATCAGGACCATTTCATCATCGAGTTTCTGGGAGAGACGCACAGCCTCTCTCTCCTTTCGACCATCGCACACACCAACCGAAAAAACATCAGCTCGACTCCGAGCAATCACGAGGATGCGATGGTTCTCGAACCAGTCAGAAAGAAGCTACGGCTTCAGAATCGATCGGCAAATTCGCTGATCCCGGGGATCAAGAATCTTTCGCCGTTCAGCCCCTTGACGATGCACAAGACGTGAACGATCAAAGCGGCCAACATGAAGACAGGCCACAGCAGGCCGAACACACAACCCAATCCTCCACTGATGGCTCCGAGAACCGCACCGATGATCATCAGTCCGATCACGACGAGAAACTCGAAGACCATGAGCACCAAACCGTGCTTTGCGTGCCACTGAACCTCTTTGTCATCTTTTTCGACGAGCAGGGGAATCAACGCGAGCAGACCGAGATATGAGAGCACGATCATGATCCCGCGGTTGTCGGAAACGACTTCAGCCGGAGCACTCTCCTGAACCGGTGGTGGCGCCTCTGCAGGTGGTGGTGGTGGCGGTGCGCCGTCGTTCGGGCCTTGCGGTGTCTCTTCCATATTCGTTCTCCCTTCATCGATTCGGGGTTATGGGTTCATTCGCGTTCTGTGAACACATTCTACCCGACACCGGCGAAGAGAAAACCAAGCCTCGAAAATCCGACCCTTGTTTCGCGTAAAAAGCAGCCGCTCGAGATGCCGTCGAGGTTTTGGCGACGAAGATGAGGATCGCTGCCGTCCAAAACAGCTCGTCACGTGGCGTCGCTCACCTGACAACCCGAGGTTTACGGGTTGGTTTTTGGCATATCCGGTTCGCGGTTGGCACGTACCCGTTCCCGATCCCGAATTGCAGCGGCAGGGACAGTGTCCAGCGTCAGCGACAGGCAACAGCGAACAGGGGCAGGGGGCAGCAATCAGTGTTCAGGGCCAGCGATCAGGTGCAGTGACGGCGAGGCCACTTCCGGGTCGTTCAACAGAAGGGGTAGCCGATGAACGCCTTCGATCAGGTCCGTGCCATGACCTGGCGGCTGCTGAACCCGAAGAAGTGAGTGCTGTTCGCTGTCACTGCCCCTGCCGCTGATCGCTGATGTCTGTCGCTGATGACTGAACGCCGCCGCTGACGCTGTCCCTGATCGCTGTCCGAAACTCGCACTTCAGACACGAGAGGTCCAAGATGCAGGAAACAACTCTGAAGGTGGGGGGGTTGTTCCGTGGCGGAGACCGGACCAACGGTCTTGCGGAGCAAGACGTGGTAGCCCGTACGGGATTCGAACCCGTGTTACCGGCGTGAGAGGCCGGCGTCCTGAACCCCTAGACGAACGGGCCACGCGAACGCAAAATTTACCACAAGAGCTTCTGTGGCGCAAGATATCGCCGGGGGGTTCGAGCCTACCCACACACACCCCTTTCGCTCCTTCAAGATTTCGATCGGGCGACAGCAAACCTGCTATACTTCCGCGCCAATCCAATACCCGTGGAGGTCCCCATGAGCATCAAGGTCGCGATCAATGGTTTCGGCAGAATCGGACGGCTCCTTGCCCGTCACCTCAAGGCCCGCGATGGCTTCGATCTGGTGGCTATCAACGACCTGACCTCCCCCGATACCCTCGGGTATCTCTTCGGTCATGATTCGGTTCACGGTCGCTACAAGGGCACTGTGGAAGTCGACGGTTCGGATCTCGTTATTGACGGCGATCGCATGCGGGTCTTTGCCGAACGCGACCCCGCACAACTGCCGTGGAAAGAACTCGGTGTCGACTACGTCTATGAGGCCACCGGCCTCTTCCGCAGCCGGGAGAAGGCATCGGCCCACCTCGAAGCCGGTGCCAGCAAAGTGGTCATCACCGCCCCGGGTCAGGACATTGACGCGACCTTTGTCATGGGCGTCAACAACGATCTGTATGACCCCGCCAATCATCAGATCGTTTCCAATGCGTCGTGCACCACCAACTGTCTGGCCCCGGTGGCCAAGGTCCTCCACGAGACGGTGGGAATCGAACACGGCTGGCTCACCACCACCCATGCCTATACCAACAACCAGCGGGTCCTCGATGTCCAGCACACAGATCTGCGCCGCGGACGTGCTGCGGCCATCAACATCATCCCGGCATCGACGGGAGCCGCCAAGGCCATCGCCCTGGTCTACCCCGCCCTCGCAGGCAAGCTGCACGGCGCCGCCATGCGGGTGCCGGTACCCGACGGTTCGGTCTGTGATCTGACCTTTGTTTCCAGCAGGCCGTCGACCGTGGAAGAGCTCCAGAAGGCATTTGTGGCCGCAGGCGAAGGCCCCCTCAAGGGTATCCTCCGGGCAACCGATGTTCCCATCGTCTCCACCGACATCATCGGCGAGAGCTGTTCATCCGTGGTCGATCTACCCCTGATCGCCCAGGTGGCGGACAACTTCTTCCGGGTCGTCGCCTGGTACGACAACGAAAACGCCTATTCGCTCCGGTGCGTCGACCTGGTCGAGTACATGGTGGCCCAGGCGTGAGCCTGCCCGTTCTCGACGATCTCGAGGCAGTGGCCGGTGCCAGGTTTCTCGCCCGCCTCGACCTCAATGTGCCGATCAAGGACGGCCGGGTGGCGGATGACACCCGAATCGTGGCTGCCCTTCCGACCCTGCGGTGGTTGCTCGATCGCGGTGGAGTCGTCGCGGCGTGCTCCCACCTCGGCAAGGCCAAGGGCGAGCCGGACCCGAAATACTCGCTTGAACCAGTCGCCCCGGTACTGGCGGCAGCTCTCGATCACGAAGTAAAGTTCGTGAAGAATTGTCTCGATTCGAGCAACGTCGATGCTCCGAAAGGGTCGCTGCTGCTGCTCGAAAACCTCCGCTTTTACGCCGGCGAGAAAGCCAACGACTCCGATTTTGCGGCCCGCCTGGCGCATGGCTTCACCCACTACGTCAACGATGCATTCGGCACCGCACACCGGGCGCACGCCTCGGTGGTTGCCGTGCCGGCCCTGTTTGCTCGAGGTCATAAGGCGGCGGGGTATTTGATGGAGCGCGAGGTCGCGGCGCTCGGCCGGGTCGTGGATCGACCCGAACAACCCTTTGTTGCGGTGGTTGGTGGAGCCAAGGTATCGACCAAGACCGAGCCTCTCGAGGCGCTGATCCGTCGCGTGCAGACGTTGCTCATCGGCGGCGGAATGGCCAACACCTTTTTCCGGGCCAAAGGCTTCGCAACGGGTCGTTCGCTGGTCGAGGACGAGATGGTCGAGACGGCCCAATTGGTGCTTCGATCGGCAGAGGAGCGCAGCGTCACGATCGAGCTCCCCGAGGATGTCGTGGTGACCGATTCCATCGACGATCCACAGCGCATCGAAGTGGTCAGACCGGATGAGGTGCCGGACGATCTGATGGTGGTCGATATCGGGCCGAAGACGTGCAGTCGATACACCGCGACCCTGGCTTCGGCAAAGACGGTTTTCTGGAACGGCCCGATGGGTGTCTTCGAAATCGATGCCTTCTCCGCCGGTACGCTGGCGGTGGCTGAAGCCCTCGCGGCCAGTGATGCCTTTTCGGTGGTCGGCGGCGGTGAATCGGTGATGGCCATCCGGCGCGCAGGGGTGATCGCCGATATCGATCACGTTTCGACCGGTGGCGGCGCATCCTTGAAATTCATCACCGGCGAGACGATGCCGGCGCTTGCTGCCTTGGAAAACGGGGGTTGAGAATGCGAAGACTGCTCATTGCCGGCAATTGGAAGATGCACAAGACTGTGGCCGAGACCTCGGCCTATCTCGAAGGCCTGCTGGCGGAAGACCTCCCCGCGAGCGTTGACGCCGTCTGCTGCCCTCCCTATCTCGCCCTGCCGTCAGCGGCAATGCTTCTGACCGGATCGGCCATCGGACTCGGTGCCCAGAACACCCACTGGGAAGCGTCCGGCGCATTCACCGCGGAGGTGGCGCCCTCGATGCTGAGAGAAATCGGGGTTGATTGGGTCATCGTCGGCCACTCGGAGCGGCGCACCTTCTTCGGCGAAACGGATCAAAGCGCCCTCGATCGCGCCCGCGCAGCGCAGACGGCCGGTCTCGAGGTCATCTACTGCATCGGCGAAAGTCTCGAGGAACGGGATGAGGGTGCGACCTTTGCGGTATTGGAACGGCAAACGGCGGACCTCGGCGCACTCGATCCGAATCATCTCGTCTTAGCTTATGAGCCGGTGTGGGCGATCGGAACCGGCCGCACCGCCAGCGCGGCGCAGGCTCAGGAGGCGCACGCGTTCCTCCGCCTGCGAATGGCCGCATTGTTTGGCGGCGATGCCGCCGAGGGCCTGCGAATCCTCTACGGGGGCAGCCTCAAACCCGCGAATGCACACGAATTATTGGCTCTCGCAGACGTGGATGGTGGGCTGATTGGCGGGGCGAGCCTTGACGTGAGATCATTTTCCGCTATCATCCGCGCTGCGGCGGACTGCGCCGATGGAGACGACTTGTGACTGTTCTACTCGTTATCGTGTACATTCTGGTGTGTTTGTTCCTGATCATGGTGGTCTTGCTCCAGCAGGGCAAGGGCGCGGATCTTGCCGGCGCTTTTGGCGGTGGTGGATCGCAAACCTCCTTTGGGCCCCGCACCAACACCAACATCATGCATCGCATGACCACGGGGGCCTTCATACTCTTCGTGCTGCTCTGTCTTGCCCTGACGATTCTTTCGGGCAAGCAGCGAAGCTCCGTGATGGAGAGTGTCGCGCCCGCAGTTCCTGCGGAGGCGACGACTCAGCCCGCAGACGTGGCAGAACCGATCGCGACCGAAGAAACGACACCAGCGCTCGATGAAGCAACCGCCGGCGAAGAAGCTGCCGGCGAGATCGAAGACGTACCACCCCCAGCCGATGAGAACGGCTGAGGTGTTCCCTCAGGTGGTGGGTATGAGACGAGAATCGCTTCGTGCCGAAGTGGCGGAATTGGTAGACGCGCACGGTTGAGGGCCGTGTGGAGTGATCCGTGCCGGTTCGATTCCGGCCTTCGGCACCATTTTTCAAAAGCCCCCGAGACATCGGGGGCTTTTGGATTTCCAGCCTCTGCCCAAATCAAAATGGGCGGGGCTGGTCCTAATTCCTAATTCCTAATTCCTAATTCCTAATTCTCCAAAGATGCCCTACTTTCCCTTGCCCTTCGCCTGCATCTTCGCCCAGGTATCACGGAGGGTGATGGTGCGGTTGAAAACCGGCTGACCTTCAGTCGAATCGGGATCCTTGCAGAAGTAACCGAGCCGCTCGAACTGGATCGTCCCGCCAACAGGCACATCGGCCAGGGCGGGTTCGAGCCGGGCATCAGCAATGACTTCGAGGGAGTCGGGATTGATGTCGTCGAGGAAATCACCATCGCGGCCCGGGTCCGGACGGTTGAAGAGGTGGTCGTAAAGCCGGACCTCTGCCGCCACCGCGTGTTTTGCCGAGACCCAGTGCAGCGTGGCTTTGACCTTCCGCCCATCCGGGGAATCACCACCACGGGTCTCCGGGTCATAGGTGCATCGGAGCTCGACGATCTCGCCGTCGGCATTCTTCACGACCTCACGACAGGTGATGAAGTAGGCGTAGCGCAATCGGACCTCGCGCCCGGGGGCGAGGCGGAAAAACTTCTTTGGTGGGTCTTCCATGAAATCATCCCGCTCGATAAAGAGCTCACGCGAAAATGGCACCAGCCGGGTCCCAGCTGTTTCGTCCTCGGGATTGTTGACCGCCGGAAGCTCCTCGGACTGGCCTTCGGGGTAGTTTTCGATCACGATCTTGAGCGGTCGGAGAACACCCATTCTCCGTTCAGCCGTCTGGTTGAGTTCGGCCCGGACGCAGTGTTCCAAGAAGGCGAGATCGACCACGCTGTCCCGCTTGGCCACACCGACACGGTCGACACACTCGCGGATCGAAGCCGGTGGAAAACCACGCCGCCGGAGCCCCGACAGGGTGGGCATCCGCGGGTCATTCCAGCCGGTGACGTGGCCGCCGTTGACCAGGAGCAGGAGTTTGCGCTTCGATAAAACGGTATAGGAGAGATTGAAGCGCGCAAACTCGATCTGACGCGGGTGAGAGGGCACGGGGAGGTGGTCGAGCAGCCAGTCATAGAGCGGCCGGTGGGCCTCGAACTCGAGGGTGCACAGGCTGTGGGTGATGCGCTCGATGGCATCCGACTGCCCGTGGGCGTAGTCATAGGTCGGGTAGATGCACCAGGAGTCGCCGGTCCGCGGATGCTCGGCGTGCAGAATCCGATAAAGCACGGGGTCGCGGAGATTGATATTGCCCGAGGCCATGTCGATCTTGGCGCGAAGGACCCTTGCACCATCGGGGTATTCGCCCCGTCGCATGGCGCGAAAGAACTCCAGATTCTCATCGACGGTACGGTTGCGAAAGGGGCTGTCGGTGCCCGGCTCGGTGAGGGTGCCGCGATTGGATCGGATCTCTTCCGCCGAGAGATCGTCGACATAGGCAGCACCGTTTGTGATCAGGTGCTCGGCCCATTCGTACAAGGTCTCGAAGTAGTCCGATGCGTGAAACAGGTACTCGCCCCAATCGAATCCGAGCCAGCTCAGATCCTTCTTGATGGCCTCGATGTACTCGTGCTCCTCCTTGATCGGGTTGGTGTCGTCGAATCGGAGGTGGCAACGACCCGAGAACTCCTTTGCGATCCCGAAATTGAGGCAGATCGCCTTGGCGTGGCCGATGTGGAGGTATCCGTTGGGTTCCGGCGGGAAGCGGGTGGTGATCGTCTCGTGCTTGCCGCTCGAAAGATCCTCGCGGATGATCTCGCGGATGAAGTCCTGCCTATCGGTGTCGTTGGTTTCATTCATGTTTACACCTTCATCGTTCGCAGCATCTCGATTGCCTGCCGCAAGCGCCAGCGGCAACGCTCTTTGCCGAGGACCGCCATCGTTTCGAACAATGGCGGCGTGGCCGTCCGCCCGGTGAGGGCGATCCGCACCGGCATGAAGAGCTCCTTGGGGGACCAGTCGTGGCCCTCACAAAAGGCGCGCAGCGCCGCCTCGACACTCTCCGCGTTCCAATCGAGGATCAAATCGAGCTCCTCCTCGAGCAGCAACCGGAATGCCTTGGCAGTCTGGGGTGGGGTGTGGTTCTTGGCCACCATCTTTGGCAGCACCGCCGCCTCGTACTCGACGTCGCTGACAAAGAAGAACCCGGCATAGGATGCGAAGTCCGCCAAGGTATCGATTCGTTCCTGGACCAGGGGAAGGATGCTCAGGAAATATTCATCCGAAAAGGGCACCTGCTGCAGACGGTCAAAAAGACCGCCGACATCGAGGTCGCGGATATACCGGCCGTTGAGCCAGCGCAGCTTCTCCTGATCGAAGACCGGCCCGCCGAGGCTGATGTCTTCGAGCTTGAAATTCTCGACAAATTCCGCGAGGGTGAACTGGTCGCGCTCGTCGGGCATCGTCCAACCCATCAGGGCGAGATAGTTGAGCAGCGCCTCGGCCAAAAAACCGGCTTGCCTATAGTGGGAAAGACTGACCGGGTTTTTTCGCTTCGAAATCTTGGATTTGTCGGCGTTCCGCAGAAGCGGCAGATGACAGAAGACCGGAAGCTCCCAGCCAAAGGCCCGATAGAGCTGAACATGTTTGGGAAGTGATGAAATCCACTCTTCAGCTCGAATGACGTGGGTGATCTCCATCAGATGGTCATCGACGACGTTGGCGAGGTGATAGGTCGGGTTGCCATCGGATTTCAGCAGGATCTGGTCATCGACCTGGGCGTTGGCGATGGCGATCTCACCGCGCAGAAGATCGACCCCGATGGTCTCGCCCTCGGTCGGCATCTTCAGACGAATGACATGGTCTTCACCATTCTCGCAACGATTCTTTGCTTCAGAGGCGTCGAGCGAGCGGCAGAGGCCGTCGTATCCAAACTGCGTCTTGGCCGCCTTTTGCTCCGCCCGCAGGGCATCGAGGCGCTCGCGGGTGCAGAAACAAGGATAGGCGGCGCCCGAAGACACCAGCTGTTCGACGTGTTCACGATAGATCTCTGTGCGTTCGCTCTGACGATAGGGCCCGTGCGGCCCGCCGATATCCGGCCCCTCGTTCCACTCGAGACCGAGCCACGACAGGGCCTCGAGGATCATCGCCTCGCTTTCGGGCGTGCTGCGTTGGCGGTCCGTGTCCTCGATCCGCAAGACAAAGGCCCCGCCGGATTGACGCGCCAGCGCGTAATTGAAAAGGGCGACATAGGCGGTGCCGACGTGCGGGTCCCCGGTCGGGCTCGGGGCGATGCGGGTTCTCACCAGATCAGTCATGGTTCTCCCAAAACGATGATGTTAAAAAAACCGCCATCGGTGGCGAGGGCGGCAAAAAACTCCTGGCGGAGAGGGCGGGATTCGAACCCGCGGTCCAGGTCACCCCAGACAACTGCTTAGCAGGCAGTCCTGATCAGCCACTCCAGCACCTCTCCGCACCGGGAGAGGTATTGTACGTGGAGGGCGGGTAGCTGTAAACAGTTGAGACCGCTCTGCGGAGAAACTCCACGCTCCATTCTGCTTCTTTCTCGAAAACTCTCGGCAAAATCGGGCACGGGCGCGGGTTGATTCGGTATAAAGTAGGGAACCGGGGGAGGGATGGCCGAGTGGTCGAAGGCGCCGGTCTTGAAAACCGGTGAGGTTCACGCCTCCGTGGGTTCGAATCCCACTCCCTCCGCCAACCCACCTTTTCTTTCTACCGAAAAAATTCCGCGATCTTCCTGCTCAGGAAAGGGTGAAGGGGCGCATGGGGGAAAGGGAGAACGAGCCATCGAGATTCGAGGAGCCACGGGTTTCTCCCTTTCTCCCTTTCTCCCTTTCTCCCTTTCTCCCTTTCTCCCTTTCTCAAAGGGCCCTAATACCCGCCGAGGCTCCCCTTGATCTCGGGCAACGAACCGACGCCCTTGAGACCGATCACGATCAGAAACTCGCGGGTCGGAAAGGCGCCGATTCGTGTGTCGCGGTATTCAGCCGAGATGTTCCAACACTTGCCCTGCCACCCCATCCGGTAGCGCTGGTCTCCGAGTTCGGAGCGGACAATATCGTAGGCGAGCTGCACCGTGACGTCGAGCGGGAAACCGGCCTTGCGAAAACCGATAAGACTGCGCACCTGGGACGAAGTGCGCTGCCCGTTGCGCGGGTTGTAGCTCTCGTACCAGGTCAGGTTGAGCATGCCGAGGCGTTCCTGTACCGATGCGGCCAAAGAAAACGACCTGAAGTTATTGGTAAGGAGGTCGTAGAAGACCCGGGCATCGAAGCCGGTGCCCATGGTCGGCGTCAACCGCAGGGACGCCCCGAAGGGACCAAGCCGGCTGGTCTGTCCGCCTTCGCCAAAATTGAGAGGCTGGTCGAAGGAGTAGTCCTGGCTGAACTCGAGCGATCCGAGTTCTCGGGTCCCGGCTCCGCCCGAGGAGCGGCCGAGGAGACGGTTGGCGAGAATCATCCGGATGAAATTGGCATCCCGCGGGGTCGAATCGACCTCGTCGAAGATCGGGATCCGGCTGACATCGGTGGTGGTCGTGAGGTAGCGATACTCGAACCGAGGCTCGATGAGGTGTTTGACCTTTTCGTACCTTCCAAGGCCACCTTCGAAAACCCTTGAAAACGACGGGCCGACGATGTCCACCGCCCCGGTGGCATAGATGCGCCCGAGGGGATCATCTTCGAAGGATCTGCGGTCTTCGGTCAGCTGTTCCGTGTAGTAGGTGAATCGGCCGCCAAGGCGGGGTGTGATTGAAAACCACGTCGGCCCGGGCAAGGTGTACGACACGGTCGGAAAGAGGTCCGCTCTCCCATAGCGGCCTTTGAGGTCACCACCACGATCGGAGGAGAGATAGTTGAGCGAACCGATCAGATTGAGATAAACCTGCGAGCCCGCGATCGCCGTCGAGCCCGACCGCAATTCGACTTCGGGAATCTGGCTGAGCACCACATCGGTGGTGGTCAGAAAGGTCTTTCGGTGGTCGACCCTGAGGTTGAGTGCATAGGGCCCGAAGGATCGTGTGAGGTAAAGGAATGAATAAAGATCACGGCGGGTCGTGGCGTCGAAGGTGCGGTCGAAATCCTGCCAGAAATCGATGTCCGAAAGATTCTCGACCTGGGCCAGAAGTTGAAACCCGAGAAAGTCCTCCTGTTTGTGAAAACCCAGGACCCGCCACTGAAACTCGTCGTTGGGACGGTCCCAAACTCCGTAGAGGTCGATTTCGCCGCGGGCACCTTCAACCGGGGCCCACCGCCAGGAGTTTCCGAGACCAAAGAAATCCTTGGTGTAGTAGTCGGCAAAGATCGTCGTGTCATAACTCCTACCGAGAGGCACAAAGAGAGGGAGACCGATATTGAAGCCCCGCCGGTTGGAGTAGCCGAGGCGGGGCATGAGCAAACCGAGCGCCCGTTCCTGTTTCACCGGCCATACCATGTACGGCATGTAGAAAACCGGCACACCCTGGATCTTCATCGCGGTACTGGTGAATCGTCCCAATCCCTCCTTTTTGACCAGAGCCTTCCGGAAATGAAAGCTCCATGGAGGGTTTTTGTCGACGATGTCGCAGGTGGTGAAACTGGCCCGTTCGAGCCGGAATCGGGTTTCGTCGATCTTTTCGATCTCTTGCCCGCTGAAGGTGTACATCGGATCGACAAAGGCCGATGCGTCATAAAAAACGCCGGTCTTGCTCTCCAGATTGAAATGAGCCAGATTGGCCGTGAAGCGGCTCGGGCCGCGATCGACGATGACGTTGCCGCGAACGACGACCTCTCCGGTGGAGCGGTCGTATTCCGCTTTATCGCAGTGGATCTCGATATCCTGGTAGACAATGTGCACGTTGCCTTCACCGGTCCAGGTCTCGCCGGTGGCGCTTTGATTGTCGGCGCGAAGAAAGACCCGCTCCTCGGTCTCCTGGGCGGCGACCCGACCAGCCAGCAGCATCAGCACCATTACCACGAGCAAAGCCCAGCAACGGGCATTCGTGATGGGGTTCTGACGGTGGTTCATGATCCTCCTGCCGAGCTCTCCGACCGTTCGCATTGTATCCGTTATGCCGAGAAGCCGCGCCCGGATCTCGACCGCGCCCCTTTTCCGCCCCATCTCCCTCTCTCCCTCTCTCCCTTTCCCCCTTTCCCCCTTTCCCCCTTTCCCCCTTTCCCCCTTTCCCCTCCGCCCCCGTACAATGGGCCGATGCGATACCTGGGGGTGGATCCTGGAGGTCGGAGGATGGGGCTGGCCGTGGGCGACCCGAAAACCGGAGTTGTCTCTCCCTTGAAAGTTGTGCCCTACGAGGGTGTGGAAGCGGCCGCCCGGCGAATCGCCGACGCGGCGACTGACTATGACGCCGGCTGCGTCGTGCTCGGGTTGCCGGCCCGTGCCGATGGTTCGGTGGGTGATGCTGGGCGTCGCAGCCTCCGTCTATGCGAAACCCTTTGTGGTCTCGGAGTCGAGACGGTTCTCCAGAACGAGTTCCTCTCCACGAACGAGGCCCGTCGACGGGCCCGCGATTGCGGAAGAGCAAGCGACAAGCCCGTGGACGACATCGCAGCGCAGGTCCTCCTCGAGGAGTATTTCGCTGGCCTCGATCGCCGATCGAAGGCGGAGTGTTGAAACCGTGAAGACGCTGTTTCGGGTTGTGATCGTCGGCACCGTTCTGACGCTGCTTGGCGCAGCAGCGGTCGGCGGTTGGTGGTATCAGGCTCTCTGGGGTTCGCATTCGACCACGGCTGCCGAGATCGAGATTTCTCCAGGACAATCGGCGCGTCAAGTATTGTCCGAACTCGAAGATCTCGAGTTGCTTCCCTCGGCCATGGCCGGCCGCATCTACCTTCGTGGGTGGGCGCGAGGTCGAGCGATTCATTATGGGAGATTTGTTTTTAGCGCACCGGTGCGGCCCGTCGATGTGCTGGAACGGATCCTCGACGGCGAGGTCGAGATGTTCTCGGTCACAATCGTCGAGGGCACCGACACCGAAACCATCAAACAGCAGTTCATCGATCTGGGTGTGGGAAGCGATGCCGAATGGGACTCTCTGGTTGACCGCGTCGAATGGGTTGCTGCGATTGCTCCCGAAGCCCCGTCGCTCGAAGGATTCTTCTTTCCTGACACCTATCGCTTTGCAGTGGGTGTGCCGGCAGAGACCGTTGCCCGCCATCTGGTGGACCAGTTCTCCGAAGTGTGGCGAGAGGAAAGCGGAGGCCGGACCGATCTATGGGCCTCGGCATTGGAGATCACGACACTGGCGTCACTGGTCGAGGCCGAGACCTCCCTCGAAGAGGAGCGCGGGCGGATTGCCGGGGTCTTTGCAAATCGTCTCCGCCGCGGCATGCTCCTGCAATGCGACCCGACCGTGGTCTTTGCGTTGAAACGCCACGATCAGTGGTCGGGACGACTCCTCCGGGTCCATTGGGAGTTCGACGATCCCTACAACACCTACCGCTACGCGGGTCTCCCCCCGGGGCCAATCAATTCCCCGGGGCGCGCGTCACTCGCCGCAGCACTGAACCCCGATACGACGTCCTATCTTTATTTTGTTGCCAAACCCGGTGGCGGTCACGCTTTCTCCAAGACTCTTGGAGAACACAACCGGGCGGTGGCACGACTCTTCAGCTCTCGTCGTTGACCGCCTGCGCGCCATGGTGGTACGTTCGGCTAGCCCACTTCTCTCACCGGTTTGTGTTTCGAGGGTGGTAAGGAACAAGGACCCGCCGGTTTGGCGCGAATCGAGCACCGCCGGCGGAACGGCAAGCACTGCGGGCTTGCGCTTTGCCCCGGCAGTCGGCGCGCGGTGAGTTCGGTGGGCCGGGAGGAGTTCCATGTCCGAAGACTACCGACCATTCGGTTCATTTCTGCGGTTCAAGGAGTGTTTCGCAGATTCACTGGGCCATCTCTATCGCGCGGGTGAGTTTGACGTCGGCGGCATCGGCCGGACGGTGTGGCTGCGGGTCCTGGACGGTCCCTCGGTGCCGGCCGATGAGGTCATGGCCGCATTTGATCGGGCCCTCGCCATCTCCGAGAAGATTCAGTCGGCCAATGTGGCTTCTCGCCTCGAGTGTGTTGTAGACGACGGCACCCCCGCAATCACAACCAAATTCGAGCCCTCGCAGCTTCTGAGTCTGGTTTTCGAGCGCGCCAGGATCGAACAATTCCCGGTCCCGGTCGACAATGCTCTCCTGATTCTGGAAAAGATCTCCATCGCCTTGATGGCGGCCGGTGCAACAGAGATCGACGGTGAACGAATCGTGCATGGTTTTCTTCATCCGGGTTTGATCTTCGTGACCAATGATGGCGAAGGCGTCGTCTCGGGATTCGGTTTCGGTGAGCAGCTCTTGGCATTGATCGACGATCCTGAATCGACCGATCAGATCCATCCATATTTTGCACCCGAGGTGTTGCAGACCCGATCCCCGAGTTCTCGGGGCGACGTCTACTCTCTGGGGGCGATTCTATTTCAGCTGCTCACGGGATCAGCCCTGCCTGCTTCGATCGAGGATCGCGCACAGGCAATCATCGACGGTCACCTTGGAGATGAAGAGCGGGCCCTGCCCGAGGACATTCGAGTGGTCCTCCAGCGTGCCCTCGCGGACCGCCCGGAGGATCGATTCAGCTCGGCGCCGGAATTCAAAAAGGAACTCGACCGCCTGCTTTACGGCGGCGCCTACAGCCCGACGACCTTCAACCTCGCGCTCTTCATGGACCGCCTCTTTCGTGCGGAAATCGAAGCGGAGGACGCCGAACGAGCGGCCGAACAAAAGACCGATGTCACCCCGTACCTCGCCGCAGCGGTGGAGACCCAACCATTTGTCGAAGCGATCGAGATCCCAAGCAAGGATGTGGACCGCCGAAATCTGTGGCTCGGACTTGCGGCTGCGGCAGTGGTCGTGGTGGCATCGACGGTCGGAGTCGTGAAATTCATGGACCGCGAACCAAAGCTCCCTCCCCCTCCGCCAACCCCGACAAGCGCCGAGATTGCCGCCCAGCGCGAGGCCCAGGATGAGAAAATGCGCGAGCTCGCAGCCGGTCTTGTGGCGGAAATGATGGCTGCCAAAGAAGACGAGATCCGCCAGGAGCTTGGTGACCGGCAGGCCAAAATCGAGGAGCTGCAACGGCGACTCTCCGAAAGTGAACGGCGTGCCCAACAGGGCCGGTTGACCCAGGAGGAAGAACGAAGACAACAGGAACTCCAGCGCCAGATCGCGCTCGAGGAGGAAGCTCAGAAGACACGCGAGGCCGAACTGGAGGCCGAACGTCTCCGGATCGAAGAAGAGGGTCGCCAACAGGCCGCTGCGGCTCAATCCGCCACACCGGAGATCGAGGAGGAGACCGCGGTCGCCGCATCTTTGGACCCGACTCCGGAAGCGACCGCTGTCGCTCCCAGTCCGCAGCCGACCGCAGCCCCGACGGCCGCTCCAACCAGGGCCGTTGCTGCGTCAGTTACAGTCTCGAGAAACGCCTTTGTCGATCCTACCGAGGTCGATTCCCTGCCGGTGGTGATCAGAAAACACCCGGTGGAATGGCCGAAGAACGTTCGACTCTCGCAGGAGATTCTGGGCATCGTCATCGTGCAGGCAACGGTGAACGCCGACGGCAAGGTGGATGAGGTCAAGGTCCTGCGGGCAGATCACGAGGGTTTCGGAATCCCGGGGGCGGTGGTCGAGGCGGCCAAAAAGTACCGGTTCAAACCCGGCATCAAGGACGGTGTTCGAATCAAGACCTACGCGACGGTCACCGAAACCTATCGCTTCGCGCGTTAGACCAGGGCTCAGAAAAGAACCGGTGGCAACAAAATGAGGCCGGGCAAATGCCCGGCCTCGCTACCTTGAATCAGACGGCCTCAAACCGTCATGAATTGCACACCGGTGTGTTCACCAAGTGTGCATCATCGAGTTGTCGGCTACTTCTCGACGCGCTCGCGAAGGGTCTTGCCCGGTTTGAAGTGCACATACTTCTTCGCCGGAATCGTGATCGTCGCGCCGGTCGCCGGATTGCGGCCCTGACGCGCACCCCGGTGCTTCGTGGCAAAAGTGCCAAAGCCCGGAATCGTCACCTTCTCGCCCGCGTCGAGCGCGGTCGCGATCAGGCCCTTTGCCGGATGGGCGGAAAACATCGTGTCGATGATTTCGGCTGCTTTGCCCTGGCTGACGCCGGTTTTCTTCGCAAGTTTCATCGCCATTTCGGTCTTGTTCATGGGAACCTCCTGGTTTTCTCTGTAGTCACAGTGTGGCTGTCATGTGGTCCCCTGTCAAGAGAAAACCCCCAGAAACGCAACATCCACGCTTGTTTTCCGGGTATTCTCGGGGTAGCGTGGTGAGCTGGAGGTGCAAATGGATCTCAAACTCCGGGGTAAACGTGCGCTCGTGACCGGATCTTCCCGCGGCATTGGACGTGCGATCGCCCTCTCGCTCGCCGATTTTCATGTCGATGTGGCCATCAACTATCTCCGAAACCGCACCCGAGCCGAGGAGACCGCGCACGAAATCGAGGCGCGTGGTGTTCGTGCCCTCGTGCTCAAAGGTAACGTTGCCAAACCGGATCACGTCGAAAGAATCTTCACCTCCATCAACGATGCCTGGGGTGGTCTGGAGATCGCGGTTTCAAACGCCGCTTCGGGGGTTTTGCGGCCTGCGCGGGAGCTCACACTCCACCATTTCGACTGGGCCATGCATATCAATGCCGCGGCTCTCCTGCCAATCACCCAACAGTTCATCGATCTGCCCTCAGAGGGAAAGAAGTCCCTGGTCGCAGTGTCCTCTCTGGGGGCGCTTCGCGCAATTCCCAACTACACCGCAGTGGGTGCTTCAAAGGCTGCTCTCGAGTCGATGGTGCGTCACCTCGCGGCCGAATTCGCGCCCGAGGGTATGCGGATCAACGCCGTTTCAGCGGGCACAGTCGACACCGACGCCCTGCTTCACTTTCCAAACCGCGAGGAACTCCTCGACGCGGCACGTGCCAGGACACCGGCGGGACGTCTGGTTCACCCTCAAGATGTCGCCAACGTGGTCATCTATCTCTGCACGGAGTATGCATCGATGATTCACGGCCAGACCCTGATCGTCGACGGGGGCTATTCGATATTGGCTTGAGGCTTGAGGCTTGAGGCTTGAGGCTTGAGGCTTGAGGCTTGAGGCTTGAGGCTTGAGGCTTGAGGCTTGAGGCTTGAGGCTTGAGGCTTGAGGCTTGAGGCTTGAGGCTTGAGGCTTGAGGCTTGAGGCTTGAGGCACCAAATCGTTCGTTCCGTAGCTGAGGATGTCAAGCCCCAGGTCCCAAGCCCCAGGCCTCTAAAGCATCTTCTTGAGATACTGCCCGGTGTACGACTTCTTGCATTTGGCAATGTCATCGGGTGTGCCTGCAGCGATGACCTCTCCGCCGCCCTCTCCGCCCTCGGGGCCGAGATCGACAATCCAGTCGGCGGTCTTGATCACATCGAGGTTGTGCTCGATCACAATCACCGTGTTGCCGCGGTCAACCAGGGCGTGGAGCACAGCGAGGAGCTTGTGCACATCATCGAAGTGGAGACCCGTTGTGGGCTCATCCAGGAGATACAGGGTCTTTCCGGTGGCTCGTTTTGCCAGTTCGCGGGACAACTTGATACGTTGCGCCTCTCCACCGGAGAGGGTGGTGGCCGGCTGTCCGAGGTGGAGATAACCGAGGCCGACCGCAACCAGCGTGTCGAGGACCCGAACGATCTTTGGCACGGCCGCAAAAACTTCACGCGCCTGGTTGACCGTGAGATCGAGCACCTCGGCGATGCTGAGACCTTTGAAATGGACCTCGAGGGTCTCGCGGTTATAGCGCCGGCCATTGCACTGATCGCAGGTGACAAAGACATCCGCCAGGAAGTGCATTTCGATCCGCAACTGGCCCGCACCCTGGCAGGCCTCGCAACGGCCGCCACGAACGTTGAATGAAAAACGGCCGGGTTTGTAGCCGCGGGCGCGGGCATCCGTCGTCGCCGCGAACAACGATCGGATCGGGTCAAAGAGTTTGGTATAGGTGGCCGGGTTGGAGCGGGGGGTTCGTCCGATCGGTGACTGGTCGATGGCGATCACCTTGTCAAGGAGATCGGCCCCTTCGATCGAAGCGTGTCGGCCCGGACGCGCCTGGGTTCCATACAGCTCGCGCGCCACCGCCTTGTGCAAGATCTCGTTGACGAGGGTCGATTTGCCCGATCCCGAAACCCCGGTGACGCAGATCAACCGCCCCAGTGGCAAGGTCACATCCACATCCTTGAGGTTGTGTTCGGCCGCCCCAAGGAGAATCAAAGAATCCCCGTTGCCCTCTGCTCGCTGCGCAGGCACCGGAATCGAGCGCCTGCCCGCCAGATAGTCACCGGTCAGGCTCTCTCCGGCATCGAGCAACGCGGCCGGCGGGCCGTTCGCGACCACGCGGCCGCCGTGGCGACCCGCTCCGGGACCGAGGTCGATGACCCAATCCGCCTCGCGAATCGTCTCTTCGTCGTGTTCGACCACGACCACCGTGTTGCCCAGGTCCCGCATGCCCTTGAGGGTGTCGAGCAATCGCCGGTTGTCGCGCTGGTGGAGACCGATGGAGGGCTCGTCGAGCACATAAAGCACCCCCATCAGTTTCGAGCCCACCTGGGTTGCGAGCCGGATTCGCTGGCTTTCCCCGCCGGACAGGGTGCCGGCCATCCGGTCGAGCGATAGATAGTCCAGACCCACCGAAACCAGAAACCCGAGGCGGTCTGAGACCTCACGCAGGATCTTGTCGGCGATTTCAGCATCGCGATCCGAAAGCGCGAGGTTTTCGAACCACTCAAGGGCGCGATTGACGGCCAGCGTCGCGACGTCGACCAGGCTCCGGCCACCGATCTTGACCGCCAGAGCTTCGCGCCTCAGACGTGCCCCACCACAGTCTCCACACGGGGCCAGCGACATATATCGTTCGAGCTCGCGGCGCACATCCTCTGAGGTCGTCTCGGTATACCGGCGTTCAAGCCGCGGTAATGCGCCCTCAAAACGATCACGATAACGATAGGCTCCCTTGCTTCCCTCCCAGACAAATTCGTGTTCACCGTCGCTGCCGTACATCAGCAATTGGCGTATCTCGGGCGGCAGCCTCCGCCAGGGAGTTTGGAGATCGAAACCGACGCCCTCGGCGAGTTGTTCCACCTGATGGCGGAACCACGACCCCGGGCTTTTTCCGACCATCGCGAGACACCCTGCGGCAAGGGTTCTCTCCGGGTCGAGAACCAGCTTTTCAGGATCGACCTCGCGCAGAAAACCGAGCCCCGAACAGCTCGGGCACGCGCCCTGCGGCGAGTTGAAGGAAAAAAGCCGCGGCGAAATCTCGCTCAAGGCAAAACCACAATTTGGACAGGCGTGTCGAGCCGAAAGCACGATCTCCTCACCATCGGTAGGGGCCGCGACCGCAAGACCTTCACCGACGCGCAGCGCGGTTTCCAGAGAGTCGGCGACGCGGGCGGCGACACCGTCGCGAACCGACAAACGGTCCACTACGACCTCGATGGTGTGTTTTTTCTTTTTGTCGAGGTCGGGGGCTTCGGCAATATCGATGATCTCGCCGTCCACTCGGGCCCTGACGAAACCCTCGCGCACCATCTGTGCAAAGACCTTGCGGTGTTCCCCCTTGCGGCCTTCGATCACCGGCGCGAGGAGCATGAAGCGGGTCTTGGCGGGCAGGGCGAGCAGTTGATCCACCATCTGCTCGACACTTTGCGGCTGGATCGGAATCGCACAATCCGGACACTCGGGCACTCCGATCGAAGCCCACAACAAGCGCAGATAATCGTGGATCTCGGTGACCGTACCAACGGTGGATCGGGGATTTCGCGAGGTGGTCTTTTGTTCAATCGAAATTGCCGGAGACAGACCCTCGATGGTGTCAACGTCGGGCTTTTCCATCTGATCGAGGAACTGCCGCGCATAGGCCGAGAGTGACTCCACATAACGACGCTGACCTTCGGCAAAGAGGGTGTCGAATGCGAGCGACGACTTTCCGGAGCCGGAAACTCCGGTGATCACGACCAACCGGTTGCGTGGGAAGGCCACGTCGACGTTGGCCAGGTTGTGTTCCCGTGCACCGCGAATGATGATCTCGTCCTGCATGTCTCCCCATTCCGCCCGTCCCGGTCTCTGTGCCCGATGTGCAGAACACTCGAAATCGCCCGGACGTTCCCTCGTTGCCCCGGCGCCGCGAACCCGGCCTCCGGGGCCTGCATTTCGGAGAGATTAATTTATGCCTGAATTATACCGCTGTCAATCACCCCGGCCGCGTTCTTTGATCGCCTGTTCGGCCTCGCGATCCAGTGTGCGCATCCGGAGGGTCTCCCGTTTGTCGTGCAGCTGTTTGCCACGAACCAGTGCTATTTCCACCTTGATCCAGTTGCCGTCGAGAAACACCTCGAGCGGCACCACGGTCAGGCCCTTTTCGCGGACCTTGCTCTCGAGGCGCTCGATCTGGCGTTTGTGGAGCAAGAGGCGCCGCCGTCGGACCGGATCGTGGCCCGCATAACCGGCGTTGTCGTAGGCGCCGATGTGACAGCCAACCAGGAAAGCCTGACCTCCGGCAAAGGAGACATAGCCTTCCTTGACGTTGATCCGCCCATCGCGGATCGCTTTGACTTCCGTTCCCAGAAGCTCGATGCCCGCGGTCTCTGTTTCCAGAATGTGGTAGGTATGGCGGGCTTTCCGGTTTTTTGCCAGGACCCGGCGTCCGTCACTCATTTCACCACCTGGGCGAGCGCCTCCACCATCTGAGGATCAAATTGGTGGCCCTTGCCGCGATCGATGATTTCCAGGGCTCGTTCCGGGTTGACGGTCGGCCGGTAGCGACCGGGCACCGTGAGAACGTCAAAGACCTCCGCAACGTGCACCAGCCGCGCCAGGAGCGGGATCTCCTCCCGTGCCAGGCGGTCGGGATAGCCGGTGCCGTCCCACCGCTCATGGTGGTGGCGGATCGCCGCCATGACTTCATCGAGCCCGGTCCCCACCAGGATCTTTTCACCGAGTACGGGGTGTTTTTGGAAGCGGATGCGGTCATCCGCCGTTGGTGCATTGTTGCGATAGAGACGCTCGTAATCCAGTTCGCGCATACCGACGTCGTGCAGCAGACCGGCCAGGGCCGCATCCTCGGCGCCGGTGAACCCGAGGTCGAGGTGTCGGGCAATGGAGAAGGCGAGACGAGATACCGCCTCGGAGTGCGACACGAGATCGGGGTAGGCTCGTGACCCCGGTTGCAACAAGCGCCGTGCCAGATTCCGGCGGGAGAAGCGGAGCACCGCCTTGTCCCGGGCGTCGACCACTCGTGAGCGAAGGCGGGCAAGCGTGGCGCGGCTGATGGTGGCGCCACCACCGGCAACCACGGATGCGACAACGGATCCGCTTTGCTGATCCTGCAGCATCACAGCGGAGGCGATCATCGGCATCGGGACGGATTCAGCCGGGGCCGGGACCCTTCGAACCTCGGTTCGCCAGGTTTCCCGCACCGGCGGCACGACGCCCGCTTCGACGAGGGCCGAGGTCTGATGACGCATGAGCGCATCACGATCGATCTCGGCGCCGCCCTCGCGCATGTTGATCAGGGTGGCCGCGCCGTCCGGCGTCACGAGCGTCACAGCAACCGCCAACACCTGATGTTCGAGAACACAGTCGAGGGCGGAATCGTGGACGTTTTCGAGGCCGGGCTCATCGAGCAAGGGGGCCCTGGGCGGGCCGGGCCGGGCGGTCCGTTCCGCCTGCTCCCGAACCGGGCTGGCTTCGGCCTCGTATTCACCTTCATCGATACCGAGGAATCCACTCCGCTTCGCGTACTCGACCATCGAGGTGGCGATCTTTTTGGCCTTCGCGACATCGGTGCGCTCGAAGGTCCTTTTGCGGCCCTTGTCGCGAGCGTCAACAAAACCGATGATCTCTTCGCCGGCCACGAGAGGGACCAGCAGCAGCTTGTTGTTGCCGGCACTTTTGAGGTAGTCGGTCAGCGGGCCGAGGTCGTTCTTCCGATTGAACGCCGCCGGCACATTGTTGAGCTCCCGCACCCTCTGGACCATGGGGTCCTTCAGCCCGTGTTCGATGGCCAGGACGTCGCGGCGACCAAAGCCGTACTGAGTCGCCAACAAAAATCTCTCCTCGGGTCCGTAGAGATATAACGCGGCTCTCGTGCATTGAACCTCTTCCAAGAAACGGAAGAGAATTTCCTTGAAGCCACGCTCGATTTCCGGCGACCACCCCGGAATAGTTGCGCTCATCACCACTCCTTCACGACTCGAATCGACTCACTGTATCATTTGCGACACGGCTTCGGCCCGCTCGTTGCCGAGGATCCATGTAGAATTACCGAACGATGAGGGGTCTTGTATCGGTCATCCTGGCGGTGGCGGTCTTCGCCGCGGAGCCGATGGTTCTCGATGTCGAACGCGGCGCCGAACGACTGGTGATTCGCTGTAGTCTGGTCGATGTGTTGCCGGATTCTCTCGAGAGCACGCTGTCTTCTGGCGCCCGTGCCCAGATCGACTATTCGCTCCGCGTCTATTCACGAAGACGACTGTTCCCGGATCGCCGCGTGTGGCGCGGCACCGCCGAGTCAATCGTCACCTTCGACGCCCTGACCGGCCGCTATCGATGCCAGCTGATCGTGAACGGCACGACAACCGACAGTAAAGAGTTCCTCTCGACGGGAGAGGCGCGGCGCTGGCTCCTCGCACCGCCACCGGTGGAGGTCCCCCTGCCAAAGGGGCGGCGAGACGCTTTCCTCCGCGTTCGGGCCCGGGCGGTGTTCTCGCGAGGTACGACGTGGCTGGTCTTCCCGTCCTCCAACGGCACCGATTGGACGGAAACCCGCCTCGAACCCCCGCCGGCCGATCAATGACCCGCCGGCCACCGACCGTTTCCTGATGAGCTGGCTGGCTTCGATTTGGGGTCGGTATCACCGCGAGACGCGGTACCTCCTCGCGACCTTTGTCTTTCTTCTGCTGCTTTCCGCCGGCGCCGTCTACCTCCTGCAACGCGCCAAGGAGGCTTCACCGGAAGAACTGACGAATCGCGTGCTCCTCTTCGTCCTCTGGTACCTCGACATCTCGCTCATCGTGATTCTCAGCTTCATCCTGCTTCGCAACGTTTTTCGTCTGGCGGTCGAGCGCCGAACCGGAGTCCTCGGGAGCCATTTTCGGACCAAGCTCATTTTTACTTACGTCGGGCTGACCTTTGTTCCCGTCATCCTGATCTTCCTCATCGCCACCAACCTTCTTCAGGGCTCCATCGATCGCTGGTTCTCCGCCCCGGTGGAAACCATCCTCCGCGGCGGCAAGGAGGTCACCATTCAGGTTCGGGAATTGATCGAGGCGCGCCTCAGCCGTCAGGTCGAGGTCGCGGCCGCCGAACTCGAAGGAACCGGGCGCCAGGAGGACCTGGCTCAGCTGCGCCAGCTCCTGGGGGTTGACCTGATCGCCCTTTTCGAAGGAGAAGACCTTATCGAGGCCGTCGCCGACCCGAGGCGAATCCCGGCCTCGCTGCCGCCGCTTCGATGGGAGCAGCTGCCGTCAACGGGAACCCGCGCCGATCGGTGGCGTGGCGGGCTTCTGGTTCGAGCCTGGCAACCCGTCGGCGATGACGGCATGGTGGTGGTCGGTGACATGCTGCCGAACGAGCTCCTGCTCCATCTTGAAAACGCGATCGCGGCCGACGCCGAATTTCAGGAGATGCTCCAGACCCGCGGCACCATCACCGCGACCACCATTCTGGTGTTGTTGGCCATCACCCTGCTGCTGCTCTTCGCGACCGTGTGGGTGGGTCTTTTTCTGTCGCGCCGTTTCACAGAGCCCTTGCTGGCGGTCGCCGCAGCCACTCAACGCGTGGCCGAGGGTGACGCCCTCGAAGAGGTTGATGTCCCTGCGACGGACGAGGTGGCGGTCCTGGTGGATTCGTTCAACGCGATGGTTCGACGTGTTCGCGCAACCGAAGCCGAGATCCTCACCTCCCACCAGGAACTCTCGACTTTGCTGGCCACGGTGCCGACAGGGGTGCTCTCGGTTGACGCTCAGGGAACCCGGTTCCGTCCCAATCCGGCTGCCGCAAAAATGCTCGGTCACTCTCAGTGGGAGAACAGGTGGCTCGATCTGAGCGAGCTCGATCGCAAGGGGCTCGAGGAGCTGCACGCAAAACTCGTCACCGGAGAAACCGCCAACGCACGCTTCGAAATCGATCTCGAAGAAGGCGAGGACGGCTTTCACATCGACGTGACATCACGGCCGCTACCAGGCGGAGGCCGGGTCGTGGCGATGGACGATCTCACCCAATTGATCCGCGCCCAGCGTCAGGCCGCCTGGAGCGAGGTCGCGCAACGCATCGCCCATGAGATCAAGAACCCGCTGACTCCGATCCGCCTCGCAGCGGAAAGAATCCAGCGGCGGGCTGGCTCTCTCGATGGCGAGCTGCGCGGGATCATCACCTCGGGGTGCGAGGCGATCGTGGCCCAGGTGTCGGGTCTCAAGGAGCTCGTCGATGCCTTTCAGGAGTACGCCCGGATGCCGGTCATCGATCGGCGACCAACCAATCTGGGTCGGATTCTACGCGAAGTCAGCTCCCTTTATGAGGGCGTTCGCGACGGTCTCGTGATCGAGGTCGATCTGCCTCCAGACGCGATCACGGCCCTGGTGGACCCTGTCCAATTGCGCCAGGCTCTCGTCAACCTGCTCGACAACGCGGTGTGGGCCATACCGGATGAGGGCACGATCGTACTCCGGTTGGTGGTTGCGGGGAGCGAAGCGGTGATCGAGGTCCTGGACACCGGGGTCGGGTTACCCACCGAGGACACCGAAACCCTGGTGGAGCCCTTTTTCTCGACCAAAGGACGCGGCTCGGGCATGGGTTTGGCGCTGGTGCACCGAATTGTTTCGGATCACGGCGGTGCGCTTGAGCTGTCCAGCCTCGAGCCGCGGGGTTCGCGCGTCCGGCTCATATTCCCGGATGCCGTCGCACCGGCTACGAGCTGAAGGCGGACCGGCCCGCAGCATCAAGGGACCCGCTGATTCACCGACTCCGTTGACCCTTCACAAAAACGCCTGATAACATGGATGATCATGGCGTATCCCGGCAATCCCGAGCTCTCCCCCCAGGCCCAGGACCGTGTCATGTCCGCATTCAAGCAAGTGGTCGACAAACTCCAGCAGGGCAACCGCGAGGAAGCCCTCATCGGCATCGAGTTCGTTCTCCGCTTGGATCCGGCATATGCACCCGCTCTGAACCTTCACGAACAACTTTCGTCCGGCGCCGCGGAAATCGATCTCAACGAGGTTGTTTCGCAGCTCCAGGCACCGACCACCGATGCCATCAACAGTCTGGTGGTTGAAGCGGTCGAGGACTTCAACAATCGAGATTTTTCGGCCGCCAGAGAAAAGCTCGAAACCGTACTCTTGGATCTACCTGGTCACGCTGAGGCCCGCGCCCTGATGTCCCAGATCGAAGAAGCAGACAAGGGCACGAACCAGGTCGGCCAGTTTCTCAGCCAGGCCAGAGACGCCCTGGGCAATGGCAATTCTCAAGAGGCCGCCAATTTTGTCATGATGGCGCAGGCGCTCGATCCCCACCACCCGGAGATTGCGACCACAATCGCCGAGATCGAAAAGGCCGGTGGAATGTCCATGGCCCAGGCGGGCTTTGTTGCCGACCCCGCCGAAACCCAGAAGATCTCTTTTGAAGAGCCCGCTGACGGCGGGGTCGAGTTTGCCGCCGCCGAAACCGCCGACTTGTTTGCAGAAACGCCCGAAACAGACGACGGCCCAGCCACCGGCGAAGTGTCGGCTGACACCGTGCCGGATTTTGATCCGCCGCCCGCGGACAATGGAGACGAAGAAACCAGCTTGCAGGAGGGGGATGACGCGGCCGAGGCGGTCACCGGTTTTGCCACCGAGGAGCCCTATTACGAAGCCCCGGCGGATGGTGTCGCGGACCTCTTCGACGCCGGACCGACCACCTTCGAGGACGCTGGCGCTGAAATCGACCCTGATGACTCTGTGGCCGCAATTCGCGCCCTGCTCGCCAAGGGCGGAGAAGCGGCAGCAGCGGACCGTTATGCCGAGGCCATCGATGCCTGGTCACGAGTGCTTCTCATCGACCATGGCCACGAAGAGGCCCTCGACCGCATCGGCCACATCCGCCACGCGATGGAAGAACTGGAACGGCGGGTCGACCCCATGTTGGTTGACGCCGAGGCCGCTCTCGAAAGTGGCGATGTGGAGCTCGCGAGGGATTTCGCCGAGCGCGTTCTCTCGCTCTGGCCCAGGCACGTCGAGGCCACCCGGCTGCAAGAAAAGATCAACCGGGGAGCACCGCCAAAGTCTGCAACAAGCGATTCGCCGGCCGCTCCGGAGATGCCGGATCTCGAGGACGAGCTCTTCACCGACGAATTTGCCACGACTTCCGATTTTGGCGCAGAGGTGGCGCGGACCTCGCAGACGCTCGAGGGTGAGTGGCGGACGCCGGACAAACCAAAGAGGCGCATTCCGTGGCAGTGGTGGGTCGTCATCGGCGCTACCGCTACCTTTGTCATTTCCATTTCTTTGTGGGTTGCGGGCGTTTTTGCGCCCGATGCGCCAGAAGAAGCTCGAATCACCGTCGTCAACCGGGTCCTGGTGGAGGCCGCTGAACTCTACAACCTGAAGAAGATCGATGAAGCGATCGTGCTCCTCGAAGAAAACTCATCCGACGACCAGTTTCAGGTGCGCATCAACAACCGCCTCAGCGAGTACCGGAAGATGGTGGCAACACCGGTACCGACCCCGGTTCCCGCCGGTCTCGCTGCATGTCGCGAATTGGTGGCCGGAGAGCGGTGGATTGCAGCCTACGAGCGGGTGATGCTCGAGCTCCAGATTTCTCCGAATGACCCGTCGCTCGAGGAGGTTCGCGAACAGGTTCTCGCGGCAGAGCCCGACGCCGCCAATCTCTACCGCGCGATGGCCTCAAGCGACTACCGTGCCGCTCTCGGTATTACCAGAGACCTTTTTGATCGTTATCCCGAGGACGCGGATCTGCAGCGTTTCTATGACCGTAGTCTTTTCAACGCCGGACTCTCCGAGTTGCGGGCGTTCAACCTTTCCGAAGCCGAGGTGTTTTTGTCCGAACTCAAGGACCGCCAACCCGACGACGAAGAGGTCCCACGGATGCTCGAGTTCATCGAACTCTACAAAGCCCGGCCGGTGGATATGCAGCTCGAGATATTTGTCGGCAGCATTGATAAACGATGAGCGAAAAGACCGAGATCCCCACCGATTGGGACGCTCTCTCCGACCGCGAAGTGGCTGTGTTGCCGGATGATCCCCCTCCTCCTGATGAGGACGACAGCAAGGGCCCGCCATTGGTGACGCTCATGGCCACATCGTGGGCCGATCTGGTAGCGATTCTGGCGGTCTGCACCGCAGCTCTCCTGGCCATTCTGCTGCTCGGCGAGCGCCCCGCAATACCTGCCTTTGCGTGGGCGGCCGGCCTGGCCGTCATCTGGTGGATTTTTGCCGCTGCCGCGCTGGTCGTGGTCCGTCATGGAACCCCGGGAATGATGCTGGCCGGGGTGAAATTCGAAGCTGCGGTACCTCCCAGGCGCGTGCCCTGGGTTTTGGCAGCCGCGCTGGTCGGCGTCCTGACCGGCGGTCTGACCGGGTTGCTTGGCAGCGAGAATTCTCTTCTGGGTTGGGCGGGGGGATCCGTTCTGTCGCTGGTGGACGAGGCCCCCTGAGGGGCGAGCCAGCCGCACGTTTTGCAATCGACTTCACCTCACGGGTTCGCTAAGTTGGTTGTGTGAGTGATTCCAAGCAACCCGCGTCGCGGGAGGATCTTCGTCGCACGACGACGACCGATCCGCAAGCGATGACCCTCAGCGTGGTCGTGCCCGCGCTGAACGAAGCCGATCGATTGCCACCCACCCTGGAGAGAATCGGCGACTTCCTCGGCGCAAACAGCCGCTGGTTGCCGACCGAGATCATCGTGGTCGATGACGGGTCGTCAGATCATACCGGTGATGCGGCCTTATCCGTCAACACTCCCACGGGAGTCGAAACCTGTCTGGCGACTCACGACATCAACCGCGGCAAAGGGGCCGCGGTCCGAACCGGGTTCGCGCTCTCGAGGGGCGCTCTGGTTCTGCTGACCGACGCGGATCTTTCGGCGCCGATCGAGGAGCTCGGAATTCTAAGTGCTGCCGTGGATGAGGGATTTGTCGCCATCGGGTCGCGGGCAGTGAACCGCCGATTGATTGGCGAGCGCCAGCCCCGGCATCGGGATGTGATGGGTCGAACCTTCAACCTCGCTGTCCAGGCTCTTGGGCTGACCAACCACAAGGACACCCAATGCGGCTTCAAACTCTACCCGGGGGATCTCGCGCGATCCCTTGCCGCCGTCCAACAGACCGATGGTTTTGCCTTCGACGTGGAACACCTGGTGGTGGCTCAACACTGGGGATTCTCAACTCGTGAGCTGGGGGTTCGGTGGAGCCATGTGGAGGCGTCGAGAGTGCTCGCTGTCCGCCATTCGATGCAGATGCTTCGAGACGTCTTCAGGATCGCCTGGAGGCGCGCTTCCGGTTCCCTCCCGCCGCGACCCGAGGTTCTGAAATGACGGCCGCGAACGATGAACGCTGGTTGGCAGAGCGGTTTTTCGAGCACCTCGAGTGGGAACGCAACCTGTCTCCCGCCACCCTGTTCGCCTACCGCCGGGAACTCGGTCGCTTTATCGATTTTTCCCACCAAGAGCTCGAGATCGAAGCGCCGGATGCTGTGCTCCCGAACTCTGTCCGGACATATCTCGCCCATCTGCACTCGCGCGGACTTGCGGCGAGCTCGATCGGCCGGGCCCTGGCGGCCCTGCGGACCTATTTCCGATTCCTCGTGACCGAAGACCGGCTGCAATCGAGCCCCGCCGATTCCGTATCGCACCCGAAGGACACGGTCCACACGCCGGATGTTACTGATCGCTACACCATCGAAGCCATCATCGAGGGCTTCCCTGACACACCCGCCGGTCGCCGCGATCGGGCGCTCATCGAACTCTTGTACGCCGCCGGGCTCCGGGTCAGCGAACTGGTCGGTCTGGATCTCGCCGATGTTCAGATCGGCCAACGGGTGGTCCGGGTCCGCGGCAAGGGCCGCAAGGAGCGGCTGGTGCCTTTTGGCCGCCCCGCGGCGGCGGCGATCACCCGTTACCTACCCGATCGGGCCTGCTTTCGCGCCAAGACCACAGACGATCAGGAACCCCTCTTTGTCAATCAGCGCGGCGGCCGAATCAGCGATCGTTCGGTGCGGAGGATCCTCGACCAGGGGGTTCGCCGCAGCGCCGACCTCAACCACCTCCACCCCCACGCCCTGCGGCACGCCTTCGCTACCCACCTTCTCGAGGCCGGAATGGATCTCCGGGCCATTCAGGAGCTTCTTGGCCACAGCTCACTCGCCACCACCCAGGTCTACACCAAGGTCGATCTCGCACATTTGATGGCGGTTCACCAAAAGAGCCATCCGCGCGGCTGACCGCCGGCATCTTCAGCAACCTGCCATGGCGGGTTTCAGTGTTCGGCGGGCTCGGCCACGGCGACACCGCTGTCCCGGCGACGGCCAGTGACAACCCACCACATTCCTTGATGCTCAAACCGCACACCCCGGTCAACCGGCTCACCGGAAGACAAGACCAGAAGTTCGGCGTGATCACCGGAATCGGCAACAACCAGTTTCGACCGGGCCGCCTCGGCCCGGTTGATGGCCGCTCCCTGATCAATCACCCGCCGCACGGTGCGAATGACAAATTGGTCCATTTTTTGATCTCTCATATAAGAAGAGACGCTGAACAAAGCCAAAAGGTTCGCTCGCGGGCGGCCGTGGGTGACCCCGGTCACCCACTCCGCGCCTGAAGATCTGCCGCCCAGGCGGCGCTCCGCTCAAGTGCGATCTCGGCGTGAAGAAGTCGGCGCTCCCGCCGGCCGCGGATGGCGCAGACCTCCTGTGGTCGGACCATCAACCCCCAGTTGATATTGGAGGGCTGGAAGCCCCCCGGGTCGGAGGCCGAGAGGTGGCGCATCAGACCGCCGAGCGCTGTTTCCGGCGGCGGCGGGGTTGCTTCGGCTCCCGCGAGTTCGGCGGCAAGACAGCGCGCCGCGATCAAACCGGTCGCAGCGGACTCCACATAGCCCTCGACGCCGGTCATCTGGCCGGCCAGGCGGAGATCCGGGCGTTGACGAAGCCGGAGGACGGAGTCGAGGTGGACCGGTGCATTGATAAAGGTGTTGCGGTGAATCATGCCGAGGCGGACAAAGCGCGCGTTTTCGAGTCCCGGAAGCATTCGAAAAACGCGTTTTTGTTCTCCGTGAGTCAGCTTGGTTTGAAAGCCCACCAGGTTCCAGTGATCAGCGGCGAGATCGTCCTGGCGCAGCTGAACCACCGCCCAGGGGCGACGGTCGGTGGTGGGGTCGGTCAAGCCGACCGGTTTCATGGGTCCGAAGCGCAGAGTCTCTCGCCCGCGTTCGGCCATGACCTCGATCGGGAGACAACCCTCGAAATAGCTGATATCGCGGTTCTCGAATTCCTTGAAGGGGGTCTTTTCGGCCGCCAACAAAGCGTCGATAAAGCGTTCATATCCATCTCGATCGAGGGAAGAGTTGAGGTAATCCGCGCCATCGCCCTTGCCGTAGCGGGAGGCTCGAAAAAGACGCGCCATGTCCAACGAATCGGAGGCGACGATCGGAGCCACAGCATCGAAGAAAGACAGGGGCCGGTCGTCAAAGAGCTCGTCGAGCGCCCGGTGGAGCGCGGGCGAGGTCAGCGGGCCCGTGGCGATGATCGCTGGTCCTTCGGGAAGCTCGGACACCTCCTTCCGTTCGACCGTGATTGCCGGATGGCCCTCGATGGCGGCGGCCACACCATCGGAGAAGAGCTCCCGGTCCACCGCCAGTGCGCCACCGGCCGGCAGGGACGCGCGGCGGGCGGTGGTGATGATCAAAGAGCCCAGGGCTTCCATTTCCGCCTTCAAGACACCCACCGCATTGGTTGGCGCGTCGCCGCGCAGGGAGTTGGAGCAGACCAACTCAGCCAGTTGACCGCTTTGATGAACCGGTGTCGTCCGGGTCGGTCGCATCTCCACCAGATGGACCCGGGCGCCGGCACAAGCCAACTGCCAAGCAGCCTCGCAGCCCGCGAGACCCCCGCCAACAACAAGAACTTCCTTGAGCTCTTTCATGCGTCCTTCGAATCAACCGGCATCAACGGCACGCCGCGAATCCTGGAGTATCGGCCATCGGGTCGTCGTTCGATCTCTCCCGAGAGCTCGAGCGTGAGCAAATCGGCCGCCACCGAAGAAACCTCCACCTGGGCCCGCGCCGCAAGCTGGTCCACCGAGAGCGCCTCGCCTCCGTCGATGAAACGCAGGAGCCCTCTTCGATCCGGTTTGTTTTCGTGAAGCGTCGGCTGGTGACCGATCGCGTCAAACAAATCGCGTGGTGTGAGCAGCGGCCGCGCCCCGACCCGAAGCAGGGTGTTCGGTCCAACCGAGGCCTCGGAAAAGATATTGCCCGGGACCGCCAAAACCTCCCGCCCCTCTTCGACCGCGAGACGCGCCGTCACCAGGGCGCCGGATCGGGCCGCTGCTTCAACCACCACGACCGCCGTCGCCAAGCCGGCGAGAATACGGTTGCGTTGCGGAAAGTGGTGCGGGCGGGGAGGGGTTCCCGGTGGAAACTCGGTGAGCACCGCGCCAGAGCTCGCGATCTCTTCGGCAAGCTCCGCGTGTTCCGGAGGATAAATGCGGTCCGGGCCGGTGCCCCACACCGCCCAGGTTGGGCCGGAGGCGGCGAGCGCGCCGCGGTGGGCCGCCGCGTCTACTCCCCGGGCCATCCCGGAGACCATGACCACGCCCTCCCGACCGAGCTCCTCGCCCAGGAGCCGCGCCACCTGAAGCCCATAGGGCGTCGCCTTTCTTGATCCGACGATGGCGACCCTTTTCCCCTTGCGCAGCGTTCCGCGGACAAAAAGGCCCAGCGGCGGGTCGCTGATCGCAGCCAGGTGTTCCGGAAAGTCCTCGTCTCCCGGAATCAACCATCGCCAACCGGCCGCCACGACTCGGTCAAGGACGGTCGCAGCTTCGTCCGCCGCCATCCTTTCGGCTGTATCAAGAGTTGCGCGGGGCGCCCCCCCGCCGCGAGGCCGGCGGCGAGATCTTCTAAGGCGTCAAGTTCCGCCACTCGCCGCCGCACACGCACACCGCCACCTGAGAGCAGAAGCCCGAGCCGCAACATCCGGTTCGTTGAGTGACGCATCGCACTCATGTTAACCGCTTCGGTGCGGGTATACTCGGTTCATGGATTTTCGGGTACTTGGCAGCTTTGGGGGCGATAGTCCTGATTGCCGGATGACTTCGTTCTTGATCGACGGCCGTGTCGCTGTGGACGCCGGTGCCATCACCCGCGCCCTGACCATCGAGGAGCAGCGCAAGCTGCGTCACGTTTTGATCACCCACACGCACATGGATCACACCAACACGCTGCCGTTTCTGATCGAGAACTCCTTCGGCTCGAGCGATCAACCGGTGTCGATCTTCTGCACCAAGCGCGTTCTTGCCGGGGTCCGCCGGCACCTCTTCAACAACGACACCTGGCCGGACTTCACCCGCATTCCGAACCATATGTACCCCTCGGTGAAGTTTGAAGAAATGGAAGTTGAGCGACCCTTCGTGATCACTGATCTCCCGTCTGGAGATCTGGAGGTGGTGGCCATTGAGGTCAACCACATCGTGCCGACCACCGGGGTGCTTCTCCGTCAAGGCGGATCGAGTGTGATTTTCACATCCGACACCGGGCCGACCGACCGGATCTGGGAAGTGGCCAACGCCACCGAGGATCTTGCTGCTTTGATCACCGAGGTCTCCTTCCCGAACCGGATGCAAAATGTTGCCGATGTCAGCTTGCATCTGACACCGCAGACTCTCGCCGTCGAGCTTGCAAAATTGACCCGCGATGTTCCCGTCTATCTCTACCATTTCAAGCCGCCGTATGTTGACGAGCTTCGCGAGGAGATCAAAAACACCGCCCTCCCGCGGCCGGTGGAGGAGTTGGTTCAGGATCGCACCTACCAGTTCTGAATCCCCGGTCCCGCCGGCTCAACTCGAGCCCAGCGCCACCAGATCCGATCGCAGATCAAAGATCAGGCGCCCTCGCATCCCCGGGGCGAAGACATCGACCCGATCGTCGACAGCCGCACGCAAAACCAGCGTTTCTTCCGAGAGTCCGAGAGAAATAGCGGTCAGAGGGTAGCTCCCCCGCGTCAGCTGGAGACTGAAGCCCGCGCCGTGCTCTTCGGCTTCGAAGAGGACCTGCTCACCGTGAACACTGGCGATTTCGATCGTGCTCCCCGTCCGCCTCACCTCATTGACGTCAGCTCGAGAAGCCAGGAACAACCCGGGGTCGCGCCATCGATCACCACCGAGGAGCGCCACCGGGCGTTCGATTTCGATCTCGGTCTTCAGCGTCTCCGAAGCGGCCTGCAGACCATCCAGCATCTCGGTCGGCAGCCGGCGGCCGCGGATCAACAGACGATCGAGGAGGCCGCTCGACGCCCCGGTGCGAAGGCGGGCAAAAAGATCTTCGATTTCGAGTACTCCGCGACGGAGCAGATAGCGCTCCGAGGGACCGAACCACAGCAGGTCAAAGGGCTCGGTCTGCAGCCGAGGGTCCTCGTCGGTGGCGAGCAACAGATGGGGGGCCCCGGCAGCCTCCCGCCACAGTTCGTTGTCTTGCAGAAGGTACTCAGCGTCGACGCCCTCTACGGCCGAAGCCCCCAGGGCGACCGGTACCGCCGGCGCGATCACGGTTTCGCCATCGGAAATCCGAGGCCACCGCCCGCCGAATGCCCGAGCCGCGTCGATCTGGGTTTTCGGGTTTTCGGACAAAACGGCGGCACATTCCGCCGCCCCCAGGAACCAGCCGCTTGCGCGCGCCTCCTCGGTCGAGCGTCCTGCACCGACGGACCAGCGCAAAGGACATTGTCGCACCAGGGCGGCGGCGCGATCCGCCCATTCCGGCGCGGCGCCTCGCGCGGGCGGCGTCATCCCTGTCCGAGGCGGTTTGCCACCCCTTCGATACGTTCTTGCGTGGCCTCTTCGAACCAACAATCGAGAAAGGCGGCATCTTCTTCCGCCGCCGGAGCCTTCATCGCACGCCAGTACTCGCCGAGCAACATTCTCTTGGACTCAACGAAAGCTCGTCGCGGGCGGCCCGCGAGCTTGCCTGTTTCGATCTCGGTCTGCGTGATCACGTCGTCTCGTGACGCGACGCGGTGGACAATACCGAGCTCGCGGGCCCGCTCGGCCGAACAGCCCTCTCCACGAAAAACGAGTTCGTCAACAGCCGGTGAGCTGAGCCGGGCGCGCAGCATCTGGAGGCTCGACCAGGGCACCGGTACCCCGAGGTTGAGCTCGGAGAGCCCCTGCCGACTCGGCCCGGAGGCCATCACCCGCAGATCGCAACCCACTGCAAGGAGGCACCCCGCAGCAACGGCGTGGCCGGTGATCGCGGCGGCGGTGGGGCCTTGATATGAAAAGAGCTCATAGACGAGCCCGTTGAACAGGGAGAGGAAGTCCGCGACCTCCTCGCGTTCGGCGTCGGCAAGAAGCTTGAGGTTCCATCCCGGACAGAAGACCGAAGGATGGGCCGACGCGAGGATGACCGCCGGAGACCCGGCCTCTGAGAGCTGACGGAATTCGCTCCGAAGGGCTTTCATCAACGGCCGGTCGAGCGCATTGGCGCCGTGATCCATCGTCAGCTTGTGGATTCCTCGAATCTCGTCGTGTCGCAAAATATGGTCAGCCATTTCAAGCCTCCCCTTGTTTTAGAAAATACTCGTGGATGCGGCTGTCGCCGGTGAGTTCGGGATGGAATGTCGCCGCGATGATCGGTCCCTGGCGCACCAACACCGGGTCGTTCTGCCAGGTGCCGAGCACGGAGACGCCGTCATCGACTTTTGTGATTCGGGGCGCCCGAATGAACACCCCCTCCATGCTGCCCGGTGCGCCGAAGTCCTCGACGAGCTGGACCTCGGCAACCATCGAATGGACCTGACGGCCGTAAGAATTGCGTTCGACGTCGACTGCCAAAACAGCCAAGCTCTCCTGCTCCGGTGCAACGGATCGAGCAAGGAGTATCACTCCGGCACAGGTGGCGAGCACCGGCATCCCGGCCTCGATTCGTTGTGTGAGCGCCGGTGCGAGATTTTCAGGCTGCATGAGCTTGAGCATTGCGGTCGATTCTCCACCCGGCATGACCAGCGCATCGACCGTCTCGAGTTCGGCAATCGTGCGCACTGTTCGGGTCACGGCTCCAAGCGATCTGAGAATACTCCGATGAGCCTCCCAATCACCCTGCAGAGCCAGAACGCCGCATATCGACACCCCGCTCACCACCCCCGGCGGGAAAGCATTTCTTCGGGAGTCAGCTTGCCCGAATCAATGCCGGACATGGCGTCCTTGAGACCGCGCGAGATCTCGACCAATTTGGCCGCGTCCTGCCAATGGGTCACCGCCTGAACGATCGCCCGCCCCCTTGGCTCGGGGTCGTCACTCTTGAACACTCCCGAACCCACAAAGACCGACTCTGCGCCCAGCATCATGCAGAGGGCAGCGTCCGCCGGCGTCGCGACGCCGCCGGCGGCAAAGTTGGGCACCGGAAGCCGCCCGTTTTCCGCCACAAAGCGGACGAGTTCGAATGGCGCCTGGAGAGCCTTGGCCTCTGCCATCAATTCGTCTTCCTCGAGGATTTGCAGCGTCTTGATGCCACGCTGGACCGCCCGCAGGTGGCGGACCCCTTCGACGATATCGCCCGAACCGGCCTCTCCCTTGGTGCGGATCAAAGCCGCACCCTCACCGATTCGGCGAAGGGCCTCGCCGAGATTCCGGCAACCACAGACGAAGGGAACCTTGAACGAATGTTTGGAAACGTGGTTTTCGTCATCAGCTGGAGTCAACACTTCACTCTCGTCGATAAAATCTACCTCGAGCGCTTCCAACATCCGCGCTTCGGCGATATGGCCGATGCGAACTTTGGCCATGACCGGGATCGACACGGCCTGTTGGATCTGGCTGATCATGTCGATTGCGGACATCCTGGCCACGCCGCCATCGGCCCGGATGTCCGACGGGACCCTCTCGAGCGCCATCACGGCCACGGCGCCGGCATCTTCGGCAATCCGGGCTTGAGTGGCATCGGTGACATCCATGATCACTCCGCCCTTGAGCATCTCCGCGAGCCCGACCTTTACCCGAAACTGATCTTCCTGACTGTTCATTTCTTATCCTCCAGCGACTCGGGCCATTGTACAAAAGAGCGTCTTCGCGCCAAGCATTATTCCGTCTCTTCCACCTGCCGCAAACGCGAAAGCGACAAGGCGTTGATTGCGATGTGCGCCACCGCCGCAGCGGGATATCCCGCGTGTTCGAAAACCAAACCCAAAACGATGCCGAGAACCAGGGCGAGCAACGGCCACAACCAAAGACGACGATCGGGCACGATGTGGAGCACGGCAAAGAGCAGCGCGGCCGGTACCAGGCCAAGGATCGGTTGCAGGAGCGCGCGGACCAGCGCCTCTTCCGCGAGGCCCGAAACCAATGCCACGACCACGATGTCGGTGACACTCCAGCCCTCGACCATGCGGCGCTGCCAGGCCTCGAGATCACGAATTGGACCGACCCGCCGCACAAACCACAAGAGCGCAAAACACGCGCCGCCGACCAGCAAACCAACCGCTATCGCAGCAAGGAGCGGAATGGGCGGGCTCAACGCCGCCGCGAGGCCCTCTTCTCGAAACGACAGCGCCACAATCGCGATGAGCGCAATCATGCCTTCCTGGTGAATGATGGCGCTGGCCGGTATCGCCGGCGGCATGGCCTCGCGCGGGCTGCCGTCGTCCGGCGCCTGTCGCGATTGATCAGGTGTCGTCACCAGAGGCATCCTCCGCCGCATCGCCCCGACGGTCATCGGCCCCCTCTTGGTCGGCGTCCGCGCCGGCTTCCTCGTCTGTCTCGAGGAGATCTTCGTCGAGGTCGGCGGCGGCCTCGGCTCGCGCCACCGAAACCACGCGATCGCCCTCCTTCAAACGAATCACCTTGACACCCATGGTGGCGCGGCCGATGCGCCGGATCTCTGCCACATTGGTGCGGATCAACATCCCGCCCTCGGTGACCATCAGGACCTCATCGTCTTCGCTGACGTGACGGATCGCGGCCACCGCCCCGTTTTTTTCGGTAAGTCGAATCAAGCGCATGCCGTAGCCACCTCGGCGCTGGACGCGAAAATCCGAGATTGGCGTCCTCTTGCCATAGCCGAGATCGGTGACCACCAGGATGTCTTTATCTTCTGAAGGATCGAAGATCGCCACCTCTTCGACAAAATCGCCCTTGCGGAGGTTGATTCCGCGAACTCCCGCCGTCACCCGCCCCATGGAGCGCGCGTCGTTTTCATCGAAGCGGATACCCATGCCTTGTTTTGTGCCCATGAAAACATGGTGTTCGCCGTGGGTCAGCCGCACCGATAGGAGATCGTCACCCTCGTTGATGACCACCGCCTTCAAACCGTTGACGCGAATATTGGCATATTCCTTCAGCGGCGTGCGTTTGACCCGGCCGAGGCGGGTGGCAAAGAAGAGGAACGAATTTTCGTGTTCTGAGAAGTCGCGCACCGCGAGCAATGCGCAGACCTTTTCGTCGGGTGCGAGCTGAAGGAGATTGACGAGCGCCCGGCCGCGCGCGGCCGGCCCGACATCGGCCAGCTCGTGGACCTTGCGCGCGAATACCCGACCGGCCGAGGTGAAAAAGAGCATCGTCGCGTGGGTCGAGGCGACAAAGAGCTGCCAAACCTCGTCTTCGTCTTTGGTGGCCATTCCACGGCGACCGCGGCCACCGCGCCGCTGGGCGCGATAGGTGGAGGCGGCCGAGCGTTTGACATAACCGGCGCGAGAGACGGTGATCACCATCTCTTCTTCGGCGATCAGATCTTCGATGGAGATCTCGCTCACGTCGTCGATGAGTTCGGTGCGGCGGTCGTCGCCAAATTTCATTTTCACATTCTCGAGCTCTTCGGCAACGATGTCGTCCACCATCTCTTCGGAGTCGAGGACGGATTCGAGATGCGCGATCAGCTCGAGCACTTCGGCGTGTTCGGCGACGATCTTGTCGCGCTCGAGCCCCGTCAGACGCTGCAGGCGCATATCCAGGATGGCCTGTGCCTGAAGCCCGGAGAGGTCGAATTCCCGAATCAGCCCATCGCGCGCAGCCGCCGGGTCCGCCGCACCACGAATCAGTTTGATGACCGCATCGAGGTTGTCGAGGGCAATGACCAATCCCTCGAGGATGTGGGCGCGTTCGCGGGCCCGCTTCAGGTCGAAGGCGGTCCGCCGGAGGACGACCTCGCGCCGGTGATCGAGGAAATGCTGCAGCAGACTCTTGAGGTTGAAGACCCGTGGTTGGTTGTTGATCACCGCGAGTAAGATGATTCCAAACGTGGTCCGCATCTGCGTCAGCTTGAAAAGATTGTTGCGAACCACTTCCGGCACGGCATCCCGCTTGAGTTCGATGACGACGCGGATCCCCTCCCGATCGGATTCATCGCGGAGGTCGGCGATTCCCTCGAGACGCTTGTTCTGCACCAGTGCGGCGATTTGTTCGACGAGCCGGGCCTTGTTCACCTGGTACGGCAGCTCGCTGACAATAATCGCGGCTCGTCGACCCTTTTCGACCTCGCGAATTCGGGTCCGGGCCTGCATCCGCACGATCCCGCGGCCGGTTGTGTAGGCGTCGTAGATCCCCTTGCGTCCGAGGATGAACCCGGCGGTTGGGAAATCCGGCCCCGGCACGAAATCCATGAGATCAGTGACCGACAATTCGGGGTCGCCGAGCAGGGCGATACAGGCATCGATGGTCTCGGAAAGATTGTGCGGCGGAATATTCGTCGCCATCCCGACCGCGATGCCCGAGGACCCGTTGACCAGGAGGTTCGGAAAACGAGCCGGCAGAACGGTCGGCTCCGCAAGAGAACCATCGTAGTTGGGCGCCCAATCGATGGTCTCCTTGTCGATGTCGTCGCCGAGGAGAAAGTCAGACAATCGCGTCAGGCGCACCTCGGTATAGCGCATCGCCGCCGGTGAGTCGCCGTCGACCGAGCCGAAGTTGCCCTGGCCGTCGACCAGCGGGTAGCGCATCGAGAAGTCCTGCGCCATCCGGACCGCGGTGTCATAGATCGCCTGATCGCCATGGGGGTGGTATTTACCCATGACATCACCGACGATGCGCGCCGATTTTTTATATCCGCGCGAGGCGGTGTTGCCGGTTTCCCACATTCCATAGAGGATGCGGCGATGGACGGGCTTGAGACCGTCCCTGACATCGGGCAGGGCGCGGCCGATGATCACAGACATGGCGTAGTCGAGGTAGGAATTCTTGAGCTCTTCCTCGATCGTGATCGGGATGCGCTCTTGCCGCGAGTCGGGGATGTCGCTCATCTAAATGTCCAGGTTTCGCGCTTCGAGCGCGTTGTTTTCGATAAACTGGCGCCGTGGTTCGACGGCATCTCCCATCAGGATCGTGAAGAGCTCGTCGGCCCGCGCGGCATCATCAACGGTGACGGTGAGGAGGCGCCGCTTTTCGGGATCCATCGTTGTTTCCCACAGCTGTTTTGGATTCATCTCGCCGAGACCTTTGTAGCGTTGGATGTTGAGGCCCTTTTTTGCCACCTCATAGACCCGGCTGACCAATTCCCGAAGGCTCGCCAGTGTTTCGCGCTCCCCATTACGATCGAGATGAAATGGTCCGACCCGTATCGCCTCGACCCTTTCAAGTTGGCCGCGGGCACGCCGATAGTGGCCGCTGGCGCCGAGGAGTTGCGCCAACCGGATCTCCCGCCCGCGCCCATTGGAACCGATGCGGCAGATGACTTCCGGCACGCTGTGCTCTTCATCGAGTTCGACCCTGGTGTCCTCGTATCCAAGATCAACAAGCTCCGCCGCCAGGGCTTCGGCAAAACCTTCGCTTTTTTCCTTGTCCTGCCACCCCGCCTCGGTGTCGAGCGCGGCCAGCACGAGATCCTGCGGCCAACCACGTCGCTCGAGGTGTTCGAGGCTCGAATCCCAATCCTCGGCCGCCAGCAGCGCCCGCCGAAGATCTCGGCCCTTGAGCTCGTTTCCGGTGGTGCCGATGACCAGGGTGAACTCATCCTCGACGCGATCGAGGAGAAACTGAGAGAGCTCGCCTTCGTCGCGCAGATAGACCTCTTTCTTTTTCCGGCTGACCTTATAAAGCGGCGGTTGCGCTATGAAGAGGTGACCGCGGTCGATCAGCTCCCGCATCTGGCGATAAAAGAAGGTCAACAACAGGGTCCGGATATGCGACCCGTCGACATCGGCATCGGTCATGATCACGATTTTGTGGTAGCGGACCTTGAGGGGATCGAACTCGTCCTTGCCGATACCGGTGCCCAGGCACTGAATCAACGCCCGGATCTCTTCGGATGCCAACATGCGGTCGAAGCGGGCTTTTTCGACATTGAGGATCTTGCCGCGGAGGGGCAGGATCGCCTGGAATGCCCGGTGTCGCCCCTGTTTCGCCGAGCCCCCCGCCGAGTCCCCCTCGACGATGAAGATCTCAGATTTTTCCGGGTCGCGCTCGGAACAGTCGGCCAGCTTTCCCGGCAGGGACGAGGATTCGAGAGCGCTTTTCCGGCGGGTCAGCTCGCGCGCGTTACGGGCTGCCTCTCGCGCTCTTGCGGCGTCGAGGCATTTCGAGACGACGTTTTTTGCGACCGCTGGGTTCTCCTCGAAAAAGGTCGAGAGGCGCTCGTTGATCACCGATTCGACCCAGCCCCTGACATCGGAGGACACGAGCTTGTCCTTGGTCTGGCTGGAAAAGCGCGGTTCCTGGATCTTGACCGCGATGATCGCCGTCAGGCCTTCGCGAACATCCTCGCCCGAAAAGTTTTCCTTCAGGCCTTTCAGGAGATTCTGCGCTTGCGCATAGGTGTTGATGGTCCGGGTGAGCGCCGCACGAAAACCGGAGAGGTGGGTGCCGCCATCGCGGTTGAAGACCGTGTTGGTGAACGCGAGGACATTTTCGTTGTAGCCGTCGTGCCATTGCAGGGCGACCTCGATCTCCTCCCCGATCTCGTTGGTGTCGGAGAGATAGATCGGATCTTCGTGAAGCGGGGCCTTTGCTCGGTTGAGATATCGCGCAAATTCGCGGAGCCCGCCTTCGAACCGGAAGCTCTCTTCGCGATCGCTGATCTCGTCTGCAAATAGGATCTCGATGCCTGAGTTCAAAAAGGCGAGCTCGCGGAGATGCCCGACCAGCTGATCGGGGTGGAACTCGAGGACCGAAAAAATCTCGGCGTCGGGTTTGAAGCTGACCAGGGTGCCCGTTCGGCGGGTGGTGCCAATGGCCTTGAGCGCTTCATCCGGCACACCGCGGCGATAGGTCTGCTCCCAGACCTTGCCATCGCGGTGGATTTCGAGCCGCAGCCACTCGGAGAGGAAGTTCACCACACTCACGCCGACGCCGTGCAAACCGCCTGAAACCTTGTAGGAATTGCTGTCGAATTTCCCGCCGGCGTGGAGCTCCATCATGATGACTTCAGCAGCGGAGCGACCGGTCTCTTTGTGGGTATCGACCGGTATCCCTCGACCGTCATCGGTGACCGTCACCGTCTGGTCGGCGTGGACCGCCACCGTGACCTTGGTTGCGTGCCCGGCCTGGGCCTCATCGATCGCGTTGTCGACGACCTCCCAGACCATGTGGTGGAGACCCGAAATATCATCGACATCGCCGATGTACATCCCGGGCCGCTTGCGCACCGCTTCCTGCCCCTTGAGGACCTTGATGTCTTCAGCGGTGTAGTTGTCACTCATCGCTTTCGGCCTCCTGCCGTACACATCTGCCGTTTTCGAGCCACAGGCGGCGGGTCCGAGGGCCGGCGGCCTCCGCAACCCCGTCGCTCGTGCTGGAAAGAAATAACTGTCGTTCGGTTCCGAGATAACCGAGAAGGCGATCGAGCGCCCCCCGGTCCAGCTCGGCGTCCACGTCGTCAACTACTACAGGAAAGTTTTCGCTCCGCTCCTTTTCAACGTGGGCGAGGGTGGCCAATCGCAGCGCCGCTGCGACAACCTTGACCTGACCTGAACTCAACAGGTAACGGGCACTTCGGCCACCTGACCGCAGGCTCACATCGTGTCGGTGGGGACCATCCATCGTAAACCCGGTCTGGCGGTCCCGAACCCGGGTCTCATTATACCTTTGTTGGTAAAGATCTTCCACCTTTTCGAGGCCCAGCCCGGGCTCCCACCAGGGCTCGGCACGATAGTCCACGCTGAGTTCCGGTGCAACCCCCCCGCCGAGTTCGGAATAGACCTCCTTGAAATGTCTGGCCAGGATCTCGGCGGCGGCCGCCCGGGCCATCGTGACGCGCGCGGCGGCCTTCGAAAGCGGGTTCTCCCAAGCGGCGATTTCTTCGTCCCCAACCGCCGCGCCCAATGCGGCATTGCGTTGCCGAAGTGCCTTTCGATAATTCCTGAGATCATCAAAAAAGGACGGTTCGATGAGAAATGTAAATCGATCGAGTAGGGCGCGGCGAGTCTCCGGTCCCCCTCCGACCAATTCACGATCTGCAACGGTGATCGCAGTCACCGGACAGATCTGGAGGTAGCTCCGAACGGTGACCGTCTGACCGTCGATTCTGAGAATCCGGCGGATGGGTGGCCCTACATCCAATTCGTGTTCGAGCTTTCGGTAGCGATCACCACTCCTGACCGACCCGGTCAGAAGAAATCTCTTCTCTCCGTGAAGGAGCGTTCTCCGAATCGAGGCAGCACGAAAGGACCTGAGATTGGTCAGGACAACCAGGGCCTCGAGAAAGCTGGTCTTCCCCACACCATTCGCGCCGAGGATCGCGTTGCCGGACCCGCCGACGGCGATGGCTGACAACTCGAGATTTCGGAAGTTCTTCGCGGAGAGCTCGGTCAATTCCACTCGATCGGAATCCTCACCCTCGAACCGGTCGGGCGGTATCGGTCAACATGGTCCCTACGAGGAACAAAAGGTTGCGGTCTGCGCCGCCTCACAGCCGCATTGGCATGAGCACGTAGATGTACTCTTCCAGACGCGAATCGTCATCGACCGGCACCACCACACATTGCGTGTTGCTGTCCCGCAACTGAAGTTCCACCATGTCGCATTCCAGCACCTGGAGCACATCGATCATATAAGCCGCATTGAGGGCGATCTCGAGACCGTCACCCTGATAGTTCACGCTTAGGGTCTCCTCGGCGCTGCCACGTTCATAACCTATGGATACCAGGGTCAGCTCACCACCGGAATCAAAACGAAACCGCACGCCGCGAGCTTTTTCGTGTGCCATCAGACTGACGCGGCGAAGCGAGGCCAACAACTCCTTGCGATCGACCCGGGCCCGATTGGGGTTGTCGCGGACGATGACCCGTTCATACTGCGGAAAACGTAATTCGACGATTCGAGAGACCAGGGTTCGTTCACCCATCAGAAAACCGAGATGATTGTCGCCCGCCGCGATGCGAACCTCTTCGTCCCCGAAGCGGGCGAACTCTGCCAAAAGTTTGCGCGGAAAAAGTTGTTGTTCGAAGGGAGGATCACCGGCCGGCGCCTTGGCACGAACCATCGCCAGGCGATGACCATCGGTGGCCGCAATTTCTATCTCTCCCGGGATGAGCTTCACCAGCGCACCATTGAGCTGAAATTTCGGGTCATCCTTGGTGATCGCGAAGGCCACCCGATCCAACATCAGCTGAAAGAGGCTGAGGGGCAGAGCATAGTCCCCGGCTTCGGGAACATCCGGTACCGTCGGATACTCGGAAGGGTCCGAAACCGCCATTCTGGAATGAAACCGTCCGCAGGTGATCTCGACCGCATCGCCGTCCTGTCGCAGGGTGAACTCCTCCTCCGGCAAGCTCCTGACCAGATTCTGGAAGACCTTGCTCTCGAGGGTGGCTCGTCCGCCGCCGTGGACTGCCGCAGGACACTCGGTGACGATCGTCATATCGAGATCCGTCGCGACCATCCGCATGCGATTCTCTTCGGCCTCGGTGAGGATGCTGGAGAGGATCGGAATCGTCGTTCGATGTTCGACCACTCCTTGGAGGATCGAAAGCTCCTGGAGCACCAGGTTACGCTGCAGTTTGAGTTCCATCAACTGCCCTTTCTCTATACGACGGTGTACTAACCGGGTCGAAATATAACATGAATCATCGTCATCGTCGAGGCTGTGGAATCTGCGGAAAAGACCATTAAATAACTGAAAATTCGCATGTTGCGTACCGACAGGCGGCTGTTGAAAAAGACCGGCGGTCTGTTGGTCTTTGTGGAAGACTCGAGTTTTCCACAGGCTTCGACAACCCGATCACAGTTTGTCCACAATCGGGCTGCGGAATTTTAAGCAAAGTGATCGCGAAATGAGGTCAACGTGGCATCGAAGTCGGGATTTGAGAGCCGCATTTTTTGTACGTTGTCCACCGCATACATCACCGTAGAGTGGTGTTTGGAAAAGATCTTGCCGATTTCGGGAAAGCTGAGTTCGAGGATATCGCGGATCAGGTACATCGCGACCTGGCGAGGCAGCGCGATCGAGCGCCGATTGGAGCGACCTTTGAGGTCCGCGACCCGGATCCCATAGTGTTGCGCCACAAAACGAATGATGTCCGAAGGCGAGGTCTCGCGTTCTTCGGGCAACAATTCGAAGAGAGCCATTCGCACCACATCGACCGACAGCTTGGCGTTTTTCAACTGGGCATAAGCGATGGTTCGATTGAGGCACCCTTCGAGCTCACGGACGTTGTTCTGAACTCGCCGCGATATGAAAAGGACGACGTCTTCCGGAAGCTCGCGGCCAAAAGCCCTCGCTTTCTCCCGCAAGATCGCGCACCGGGTTTCCAGGTCCGGCGGCTGAATGTCGGCCAGCAGGCCCTGGAGGAAGCGCGACCGGAGGCGTTCTTCGAGACCGGGGATATCCGAGGGGCGGGCGTCCGAGGTAAAGACCACCTGGCGACCGGTGGACTGCAGGGTGTTAAAGGTGTGGAAGAACTCCTCCTGCGTCCGTTCTTTCCCGGCGATGAACTGGATGTCGTCGAGGAGCAGGAGGTCGACACCGCGAAACGTCTGGCGAAAGGCATCCATTTGTTTACGCCGGATGCAGTTGATCAGGTCGTTGACGAACTGCTCGGTGGTCAGATAGACGATCTTGAGCTTTGAACCGCTGAGTCGATTGGCGATCGCGTGGAGGAGGTGGGTCTTTCCGAGCCCCGAACCGCCATAAAGGTAGAGCGGGTTATATGCCTTGCCGGGCCGATCGGCCACAGCCTCGGCCGCGGCGGCGGCGAACTGATTCGAGGTTCCGATCACAAAGCGCTCGAAGGTGAATCCGGGGTCGAAGGGGTGGGCCGCGAAACCCGCCGCCGAGGTACTGCCGGGCGGGGTCACCACCGCGCCCGGCGTCTCATCGATGGCCAGGCGGATGCGAAACCCGGAACCGAAATGGCTGCGTGCCACGGTTTCAATGTCTCGCAGGAGGTGATCCCGCACCCAGTCGCTGACGATCGCGTTGTCGGTGGTCAAGGTGAGGGTGTTGTCGGCGACCTCCCGGACGGCGAGGGGAGCGATCCAGGTCGCGTACTCGTCGTCCCCCATCATCTGACGAAGATGCGGCTGGAGGTGCTGCCAATGGTCCATCGGGGTAGGCTAACACACCTTGTCTCGGCCGTCGCTTGACAGCCATGATTGCGTGCGATATCGTGGCGCGCCCAACACTTGGGGAAGAGAGAGAGCCATGAAAAGAACATTTCAGCCCAACAACCGGAAGCGCAAAAAAACCCATGGATTTCGGGTTCGTATGCGCACCAAGGGTGGTCGTAAGGTCATCCGTTCTCGCCGTCTGAAGGGTCGCAAGCGGGTTGCCGTCTGATCTTCGGCTCGATTTCCCAGCATCGGCTCGTCTGAAACGACGGGCCGATTTTCAAAAGATCTACAGACACGGATTTCGAGTTTCCGGAAAGCACGTCGTACTGTTTGTGATGCTCGGGGAAGGGCGCTTCGGTGTGACCGCTTCGCGAAAAGTCGGTATTGCTGTGCGCAGGTCGCGAATAAAGCGACGGCTGCGAGAGCTCTATCGTCTTTCAAGGAGGCGCCTTCAGGTCGGGTCGTGGGACATTGTCGCCAATGCTCGCGGGAGCGTCGCGACGGCGCCATGGACCGAACTCGAAGGGGATTTTCTCGCGAGCCTCGAGCGGGCGACGGAACAGGCCGAACGCAGGACGAGCGGGCGCAACCGGGCCGACCGGAACTGATAGGCGAGGTAATCCCAGATAATGGAGAAGAGACTACTCCTGGCATTCGTTTTGTCGGCCGCGATCCTCTTGGCGTGGTCGGTCATCTTCCCACCCCCGGAGCGGTCGGTCCCGCCGAGTCCGACGCCGGTACCGGTCACGGACCGGGGCGGCGCGGATCCAACGACGGAGCCGGCGCTGCCGTTGGCCGAAGAGCCGGCGCCAGCGGAAGCGGCACCCGCAGCGGTCGCGGCTACTGCGGCGGCGCAGGCAGAAGACCTCACCCTCGAAAACGAGAACATCGTTGTCGTGGTGAGCAATCGCGGCGCGGCGGTCACCTCATATCAGCTTCGTGGTTACGATGGAGACGCTGGTGAACCGCTCGACCTGATTCAAACCGTGCCCCACAAAGAGCGCGCGCTCCCGTTGCAGCTACTGACCCCGGCCGGCCCTGATGAAGCGCTTTATGAGATCGAAGACATCGGCGGTGGCGCGATCTTGCGATGGGCGGACGGCCGCGGCGACGCGGTGACCAAAATAATCACCCTGAGTCCGGAAGGCTACGGCCTCGACGTCGAGATCACGGCCACCGGTTCCCTGGCCAACGCACCCGTCAGCATCGGGACCGGGATGCGGGACCTCAGCGAGAGCGAAGCCGACAGCAGGCTCGCCCTGTGGGGCGAGGCCATCATCATGGCTGATGGCGAGGTCGAACGAATCAAGCGCGCCAAGGTCAGTGAGACCCGGGTCCTGAGGCCCGTGACGCTTTCTTATGCGGGCTTCGAGGATGCGTATTTCTTGAACGTGCTCCGGCCGGACGGGGGGATCGGCGAGATTCGAATCGAACCGTTCCAACTTGCCGAAGGTGAGGACAAAGCCGACCGAGTGTTGCGGATCACGGCGACACCCAGCCGGGGCGTGCTCCGCGGCCAGTTACTCGGCGCGCCAAAAGAATATAATCTACTGAAGGAGATCGACGCGGGGATCGAGGAATCCCTCGATTTCGGAATCTTCAGCCCGATCTCCATTTTCTTTCTCAAGGCGATGCGGTGGATTTATGGCCACGTCGGCAACTGGGGCTTTGCGATCATTCTTTTGACGCTCGGTATCAGGATCGTGCTCTTTCCCCTGATGCACACCTCGACGGTCTCGATGCGGAAAATGTCCAAGGTGCAGCCGCGGGTCAAAGAGATTCAGGCCAAATACAAGAAGAAGAAGACCGATCCACAGGCGCGCGCCAACATGAACCAGGAGATGATGGCCCTGTACAAGGAAGAGGGCATCAACCCGATGGCGGGGTGCCTGCCCCTTCTGGTCCAGTTGCCGCTCCTGTGGGCCCTCTATCAGCTATTCCTGCACTCCATCGAATTGCGCCACGCTCCATTCATGCTGTGGATAACGGATCTGTCGGCCAAAGACCCGCTCTATGTCACGCCGGTTTTGATGACCGCGACCATGTGGCTGCAACAGCGCCTCGCCCCGCAGGCTGGTGACCCGCAGCAGCAGCGGATCATGCGGATGATGCCGCTGATTTTCGGCATCATGTTCCTCCAGTTTCCCGCCGGGTTGGTGCTGTACTGGCTTGCCAACAACGTGATTACGATCATCCAACAGGAGATCACCCTCCATATCGTGGGTGAGCGCAAACGCGGCGGTGGGAAAAAGAGAAAGGACGGCAAAAAATGACCAGGGCCAAGCGCTTCACGGGCGCCAACCTCGACGAAGCACTGAGTGCGGCGAGTCATGGGCTGCGAGCCCGCATGGAAGAGCTGCATTACGAGGTTGTGGATGACTCGGGCGATGGTGCCGAGGTCGACGCCGAAGTCGATCCAGTTGCCGTTCTGGGTCTTTTTCTAGCCGAATCTTTTCGTTCGGGTGGGCTGGAGATCACGGCGCAGCTCGAGCTCGGAGAGGATGCCCTCGAGGGGGAGTTGCGAGGAAACGATCTGGGGTTGTTGACGGCTTCGGGCGGTCGTGGCCTGGATTCGCTGCAGTATCTCTGCAACCGCATTCTCAACCGGCGCTTGTCCGAACACCTTCCTGTTCACCTCGATTGTGACGGATTCAAAGAACGGCGCGCGATGAAGCTTCAGGATCGGGCGGAGGCCGCAGCCGACGAGGCGCTGCGGCGCGGCGCGCCGGTCACGCTTGGACCGCTGACCCCGGCGGCTCGCCGAGAGATTCACCTCGCGCTGGCCGATGACCCCGGAGTGGAGACCGAATCTGATGGCGACGGCTTTCTCAAGCGGATTGTCATCCGCCCTCGCCGGCGGCGCTGAAACCATCGTCGCCCGGGCCTCGGCTCCGGGCCGCGGCGCCCTGGCGGTGATCCGGCTCAGCGGGCCCGATTCTGCACGGGTCGCCGGCGTGGTCTGCCCTCGAGCCGATTTCGATCATGCCGGCCGGGCCGCCCTCGTGGAAATATTCGGCCGCGATGGCGAGCAGATCGAGCGAGGAGTGGTCGTGCCCTACCTCGCTCCCCGGTCCTATACGGGAGAGGACATGCTCGAGTTGAGTGTGCACGGTTCTCCCTATCTCGTCGAGGCCGTGATCGAGGCCTGTGTCGGGGCCGGCGCGCGGCTTGCCGAGCCGGGCGAGTTCACCCGTCGCGCGGTGGCCAATGGAAAGTTGGATCTCGTGCAGGCGGAGGCCGTGCGCGACCTCGTGGACGCCGAAACCGGCTGGCAGCTCCACAATGCGAGACAGCAGCTGAATGGTGTTTTGTCGCAGACCTTCTCCGAGTTGCGACAGGGCTTGATCTCACTTCTCGCCGCCATCGAGGCGGCCCTTGACTACCAGGCCCAGGGTGTGGAAGTCGCGGCGGCGGAGATGGAGGGGCCGCTGGCGGCGTGCCGCACGAAAATCGCCGAACAGTTGGCGACGGCGGCGGCCGGCAAACGAATCCGAGACGGCGTGCGCATCGTGATTCTGGGTGCGCCAAACTCAGGCAAATCCACTCTTTTCAACACCTTGTGTGGTTTTGAGCGGGCGATCGTCTCTCCCCACCCCGGAACCACGAGGGATGTTCTCGAGGCCGAGATCGATCTTGGTGGTGTGGCTTCCGTCCTCCAGGACACGGCGGGTCTGCGGCAGGCGGAAGGTTCGGTCGAGGCCGAAGGACACCGGCGCGCGATGGGCGCCGCCGCGGCCGCAGACATCGTTTTGCTGATGCGGGCTGCAGATGCCGGGCCCGAAGAGGTGATGCCTGCCTTGCCCGAGGGTGTGGCGACGATCAAAATCGCGTCGAAGGCCGACCTCGGCACCGGTCGCTCGATGGCAGGAGAGAGCCTTCCGGTTTCGTGCCGCACGGGTGAGGGCCTGGATTCCCTGCGCCGGCGGCTGGCGGATATGGCCAGCGGTGAGATCCCGGACCTCGGGGGGGCCGTTGCCATAGCGGCTCGCCACCGGCGCGCGCTTGAACGTGCCGACCAGGAGTTGCGGGGTTGTTCCGCGGAGTCTCCAGAGCTTGCTGCCGAGCAGGTCCGATGGGCCCTCAGCGCGATTTCCGAACTGGTGGGCGAGGTCGATTCCGAAGAGGTGCTCGACGAGATCTACAGCGCCTTTTGTGTCGGCAAATAGGCGATGGACAGCTTCGATCTGGTGGTTGTGGGCGCCGGCCACGCGGGCTGTGAAGCTGCCGCGGCTGCGTCACGGATGGGCCTTTCGGTCGCGCTGATCACGCTGCATCGGGAAACGGCGGCGCAGATGCCGTGCAACCCGGCGATCGGTGGCATCGGCAAGGGTCATCTGGTGGCGGAACTCGATGCGCTGGGTGGGCTCCAGGGATGGGCGGCGGACCGGGCGGGCATCCACTTCAAAGTGCTCAATCGTTCTCGGGGGCCGGCGGTGTGGGGCCCGCGGGCGCAATGCGACAAAATCCTGTATGCCACGGTGATGCGCCGAGTTGTGGAGGGTTTGCGCGGCGTCGAGCTGGTGGAGGACGAGGTCGCCGGGCTGTTGACGGACGATCGCCGAGTCAAGGGAGTGCATCTGAGTTCTGGTGGGCGCTTGTTCGGGGGGGCGGTGCTCCTGACGACGGGCACCTTTCTCGGGGGCCTGCTCCATACCGGCGACGACCGCCGACCGGGGGGCCGCCTGGGTGAACGACCCAGCTCGGCCCTCGGGGCGGATCTCCGTCGGCTCGGTCTCGAGCTGCGACGCTTCAAGACGGGAACCCCGCCGCGCTTATCTCGCAAGAGTCTCGATCTCGAAATGCTCGAGGAACAGCATGGAGACGAGGTTCCGAGAGTCTTTTCGTGGCGAACCCGAAGAACGGTAGAAAATCGCTGTGTGTGTTGGGTGACGCGAACACCGCTGGAGGTTGGCGAGATCATCCGCGAGAACATTCATCGCTCGCCCCTCTTCAGCGGCGAGATCGATGGTGTCGGGCCGCGGTATTGTCCATCGATCGAGGACAAGGTTGTGCGATTTCCACACCACGAACACCACGTGGTCTTTCTCGAGCCGGAGGGTCTGGAAAGCGACCGCATCTATGTCAACGGTCTGTCGACAAGTCTGCCTGCCGATGTACAGGAACGGATCATCCACAGTATCGAGGGTCTCGAGGAGGCGAACTTTCTGCAGTATGGCTACGCCGTCGAGTACGACGTGATCGCGCCGAAACAGGTCTCCACCAATCTGGCGGCGCGGGCGGTGGACGGTCTGTATGTGGCGGGTCAGTTGATCGGCACCTCCGGATACGAGGAGGCGGCGGCGCTGGGGATTCTCGCCGGGATCAACATCGCCCTGGCGCACAGGGGCGAGGAGCCCTTTGTGCCGGGACGCGAGAATTCGTACCTCGGCGTGCTGGTGGATGATGTATGCGGGCGAGAACATCGCGAGCCCTACCGGATGTTTACTTCCAGGGCGGAACACCGATTGGTTCTCGGTGTTGACTCGGCCCGGGAGCGCATGATGCCGGATGGTCGGCGCTTCGGGTTGGTTGCAGACCGGATGTTTCACGTGGAACATGCGCGGTGGGAGCGGCGCAGAGGGGCGCGAGAGGAGCTTGAAAACGAGCGCCTCAACCCCGACAGGGAGACCCGGGCCATCCTGCAGGAGCTCGCGGGGATCGAGTTGACCAACCCGGCGACATGGGCCCAGATTCTGCGGCGACAGGACGTTGAAGCCGAAAAGGTGGCGGCCGAACTCCCCCATTTCAGCGGTCTTTCCTCCGAAGACCGGAGGATCGTGATCGGGCAACTGCGTTATGAGGGTTATCTCAAACGCAGCGAACGGGAGCAAGAACGGATCAAACGGCTACGGCATGTGGCGATTCCGCCGGATCTCGACCCGAGGGCGCTCCCCGGCTTGTCGCGGGAAATCGCCGAAAACATCCTCCGCGAGCAACCCAAAACGCTTGCCGAAGCCGAGCGCCTGCCCGCCATGACGCCGGCGGCGCTCGCCATTCTTGCCGCCCGTGTCGGCGGCGGAAAATAGGCACCGCAGCGATGGGTCGGGGTGGTGGATAATGCAGGACGATGTTGCTGGTGCGCGATGACCTCCTTTGTTGATCTCCTGGCGCCCTATGGTTCGGGTGATGGGCTCGATCGCCTGGTGTGTTATGCCCGCCTCCTCGAGCGCTGGTCCGCGCGCCATAACCTGGTCCGCTTCGGCAGCCGAAAGGAGCTCGTGGAGCGGCACATTGGGGATGCGCTGGCAGCGCGAGACCTTCTTCCCCCGGCGGGCAACCTGCTCGATGTGGGGAGTGGCGCGGGTCTGCCTGGGGTTCCGCTTCTGGCTGTGCTGCCGGGGTGGCAGGGGGTCCTGCTCGAACCGCGGCAGAAGCGTTGGGCTTTTCTGCGTCTGGTCATCCGTGAACTCGGTCTCGACGCCCGGGTCGAGCGGGTCCGATACCAGGATTTTCATGAAGATGGGCTGTTCACGGCCGTGACCGCGAGAGCGGTGGGTTCCCACGAAGCGATTGTGGAGTGGGCGGGCGGGCGGTTGGATGAGTGTGGTGAGGTCCTCGTTTGGACGACCGAGGATGGGGAGCGGGACCTGGGAGAGCCGTCGGGGTGGCGTGTGTTAAGCTCGCAACTACCCGGCCTTGATCGCGGCCGGCTTGTACGTTTGCGACAATGTTCCACGTGAAACAAATTCTACGACGCCTTCTGAAATCAGTCATTGGTGCCCCCCGGAGGGTGGTGTGCGGGAGGGATCTATGAGCGGAAAGGCGCGGATTGTCGCCGTCGTCAACCAGAAGGGCGGGGTCGGAAAAACCACCACCACGATCAATCTCGGTGCGGCTCTCGCGGCCTATGAGAAAAAGACTCTTTTGGTGGACTTTGATCCCCAGTCCAATTGCAGTTCGGGGCTCGGCTTTGACGCGCAGAATGGGCGACGGACATCCTATGATGTGCTTCTGGGCGATGCGACGGTCGATGAAGTCGCTCAACCGTCGGAGTTTCCCCACCTTTCGGTGGTTCCCGCCACCCCGGACTTGGCCGGGGCGGAGGTCGAACTGGTTGGCATGGTCGGGCGGGAATTCCGGCTTCGCGACGCGCTGGCCGCAGACGAAGTCTCGCGGTTTCGCTTTGTGCTGGTGGATTGTCCCCCTTCTTTGAGTCTTTTGACGGTCAACGCCCTGGCCGCCGCAGATGGGCTTGTCGTTCCCATCCAGTGCGAGTACTACGCAATGGAAGGGGTTTCAATGCTGATGAAGACGGTGGAGGAGGTTCGGCGATACCTCAACCCCAACCTCTCGATTGATGGTGTGCTGCTGACCATGTATGACGAACGAACCAATCTCGCGCAACAGGTCGCCGAGGAGGTTCGGTCGGTCTTTGGCGACCTGGTCTTTCAGTCGGTCGTGCCGCGCAACGTGAGGTTGGCTGAGGCGCCCTCTTTTGGGCGACCGATCCACGCCTATGACCTCCGAAGCCGTGGATCGCAGGCTTATCTCGAACTCGGGCGGGAGTATCTGCAGAGGATGGAGGCAGCCCATGTCCGCTAAACAGGCCCTCGGGCGCGGATTGAAGGCCCTGATTCCGGACACAACGCAGGCGCGGGAGGGCATGGCGGAGATTTCGATCGACAGGCTACGACCGAATCCTCACCAGCCCCGGCACCGTTTCGACGAAGAGGGGCTTGCAGAGTTGGCGGCGTCCATCGAGCGCCACGGCGTGCTGCAACCCCTGCTGGTCTCGGAAGACGGACCCGATCGATATGTCCTGGTCACCGGCGAGCGGCGATGGCGCGCGGCCAGGATGGCCGGGCTGAAGACAGTCCCGGCGGTGATCCGGGAACGGTTGGTGGCGGCCGACCAACTCGAGTTGGCGTTGGTCGAGAATCTGCAACGACGGGACCTCACACCGATGGAAGAGGCGCGGGCTTTCGAACACCTCAGAACGAGTCTCGGCCTGTCCCAGGCCGAGATCGCGACACGCGTCGGCATGGATCGGAGCACCGTTGCTAACTCATTGCGTTTATTGAAGTTACAGAACGAAATACAAGAGCTTGTTGAGCTCGGCGACCTTTCGGCGGGGCATGGTCGAGCCCTCCTCGCCTTTGCTGACGAGGCATTGCGCCTGAGCTGGGCCCGGCGGGCCGTCGAAGAGGCTCTCAGCGTCCGAGACGTGGAACGCGCAGCCAAAGAAGCCCGCGCCGAGGCGGCCCCTGTTCGGCGGAAAACCCCGCCGACGCCAGATCCGAATATGCTCGCCGCGGCGGAAAAGCTTTCGTTGAAGCTGGGTGCCCCGGTTGAGATTCTGAATCGGGGGCGAGGCGGCCGGGTGGTTATTTCAGCGGTTGATCAGGAAGAGCTCATGCGAATATTCGATCTCTTGATGGGGGGTGCGTAATGGCTCGAGGAGGAGATTCCCTCAATGGTTTTGTCGATTCCGGGTGCACAATTCGAGGAGAACTCGAGTTTTCGACCTATTTCCGCGTCGATGGGCGCGTCGAGGGGACCGTCCGCTCGAAAGCCGAGTTGGTGGTTGGTGAGGGCGGCGTGGTGGAGGGTGAGCTCGAGGTCGCCCGTTGTGTGATCGGCGGCGAGGTTCGCGGCAGCATCCGCGCCACCGAACAGGTTTTCCTCCACGACACCGCCAAGGTGTGGGCTGACATCCAGACCCCGGCCCTCGTGATGGAGGATGGAGCCTTTCTCGAAGGCTCGGTGAGCATGGACTCCAAAGTTGTGAAGAAAAACACAAACAAAGCTGCGCCTACGTCTTGACCCTGCTTGGGGAATTTGTTAGCTTGAGCCGCCCCTTGCTGAGCACAAGGCTGAGCTTGGGAGCGGATCGCTCTGGGAGCGGCCTATGACCCCTCCGAATATGTCGTTGATTTTTGTGATGATCTGCTTCTGGGTGACCCTGTGGATCGTCAACCGTTTTTTGATTCGTCCGGTTGCTGCCGTCATGGACGACCGGCATCACCGAATTGACGAAGCACAAATGGAGTGGTCGGCAAAGAACGAGGAATTTCTCACCGCCGTCGCCAAGGTCGAGGAGGAGGTCGCGAGCGCCGCCAGGGATGCGGGGAAAGTTCGCGCCGACGCACGCCAACTCGCCATGGACGCCCGGCAGAAAACCCTTGACGAAGCCCGCGCCAAGGCCGACGAGCGCCTCAATGCGGTTCTCGAAGATCTCGACCGCGAAGCCGACGCGGTTCGCGGCGACCTCCGCACCCGGGTCGAAGAACTGGCGAGATTGCTGGCCGGCAGACTGCTCGGACGGGAGCTGCGCGTATGACACGTCCAAAGGCTGCGGGAGGGCGCTCGTTTCCGATCGCTTGGATCGTCCTCTTCATTCTCGCTCTGATTCTGGCCTATCTGGTTGACGAGGGTCAGACCCACCTCGGTATCCCGGACTACATCTGGTTACCGGTCAATCTGATTCTCTTCCTCTATGTATTGAGCCGCCTGGTGGGCAAACCAATGATGGCATCGCTCGAATCGCGCCGCAACGGCATTGCCGAAGAATTGCAGAACGCCCGCAAGCAATTGGAAGAGGCGGACCGTCTGCAGGCCGACGCCGCCAAACGCCTCACCGATGTCGAAAGCGAAATCGCCGAACTCCGGGCGCGGGCCGAACAGGATGGTGCGGCCGAGGCGGAGCGAATCGCCGACCAGACCAAGGTCGAGGAAGAGCGCTTTCTCAACCGGGTTGAGGATGAGATCTCGCGACGTGAGGCCGAGACACGGGCGCGGCTCGCCCAGGACGCCACCGACCTCACGGCGCAGCTGGCGCGAGACCTTCTCGAGCGGGAGATGACCGACGACGATCGCCGGAGAGTGCTCGAGCGCAGCCTCGACGCCATGAAATCCCTCGAGGGCAAGGAGTAGAGATGGGCCGCTTCAGAGCGCAGCCGTACGCCAAGGCGCTTTTGACGGTTGTTCAGAAAGAGGACCCGCAGCGCGCCGAAGGGGTGGCTGGGGAGCTCGATCGGGTGGTGGAGGCGCTTGACGCCGTGCCCGATTTCGAGCGTGTTCTCGTCACCCCGATGGTCCCGGTGGAGACCAAGTCCAAGATCCTGGACTCGGTCATCGACGCCTTGGAGATCGGGCAACCGACGCGCCGCTTCCTGCATGTTGTTCAACAGCATTACCGGATGCAACACATGCAAGATATCGCGGAGACATACCGCGAGCTCGTCGATCAGAGCCTCGGCCGTGTCCGGGCGCGGGTCGAGACCGCCGTCGACCTCGAAGAAAGTGAACAGCGTCGTCTGGTGGAGGCCATCTCGGCCGTCGAGGGAGCTTCAGTGGTCGCCGATTTCGGCGCCGATCGGGAACTCCTGGGTGGCTTCAAAATGCAAGTTGGGTCGCGGGTCTTTGATGGCTCGCTGGCTGGTGAATTGAATCGCTTGAGCAAAGAGATCGAGATCGAACAGGGGTAAGACATGCAAATCAAAGCCGCCGAAATCGCGGACATCATCCGCCGCCAAATCGAAGGATTCGAAACCACCATCGACATGTCCGAGGTCGGTACGGTCATCTCCGTCGGAGATGGTATCGCCCGCATCTACGGCCTCGATGGCGCGATGGCGGGTGAGTTGATCGAGCTCCCGCACGACGTCTTCGGCCTCGCCCTCAACCTCGAGGACGACAATGTGGGTTGCGTGCTGATGGGCGAAGTCCACCTCGTTCAGGAGGGCGACCAGGCCAAGCGCACCAAGCGCATCCTCAATATACCGGTCGGCCCGGAGCTGGTCGGAAGGGTGGTCGACCCACTCGGCAGACCCCTCGACGGTAAGGGCCCCGTGGTCTCGGTGGAAAACTATCCGCTCGAGCGCACCGCGCCCGGAGTCGTGGCCCGCCAGGGAGTGAAAGAGCCGATGCAGACCGGCATCATGGCCATCGATGCCATGATTCCGATCGGTCGCGGTCAGCGCGAGCTCATCATCGGTGACCGACAGACCGGAAAAACAGCGGTGATCCTTGACTCGATCATCAATCAGAAGGGCACCGGCAACGTCTGCATCTACGTCGCCATCGGCCAGAAAGCCTCGACCGTGGCCCAGGTGATCGCCACCCTCGAGAAAAACGGCGCCATGGAGCACACGATCATCGTGTCGGCGACCGCTTCCGAGCCGGCGCCGCTGCAGTATCTCGCGCCCTATGCCGGCGCGGCGCTCGGCGAGTACTTCATGTACAACGAGGGCCACGCGATCTGTTTTTACGACGACCTGACCAAGCACGCCCAGGCCTACCGCGAAATCTCGCTCCTGCTGCGGCGCCCACCCGGTCGCGAGGCCTATCCCGGCGACGTTTTCTATCTCCACTCGCGGCTTCTCGAGCGCGCCGCAAAGCTCAACAACGAACTCGGCGGCGGCAGTCTGACCGCGTTGCCGGTGATCGAAACCCAGATGGGCGATCTCTCGGCCTATATTCCTACCAACGTGATTTCCATTACCGACGGACAGATCTTCCTCGAGTCAGACCTCTTCTTTGCCGGTCAGCGGCCGGCGGTGAACGTCGGTCTCTCGGTGAGCCGGGTCGGCGGCAACGCTCAGATCAAGGCCATGAAATCCATTGCCGGATCGCTGCGACTCAATCTGGCTCAATATCGTGAGTTGGCGGCGTTTGCACAGTTCGGTTCCGATCTCGACAAGGCCACTCAGCGCCAGTTGGCCCGCGGCGAGCGCCTGATGGAGCTCCTCAAGCAGGGTCAATACCGACCGGTTCCGGTGGTTCTGCAGATCGTTTCTATCTACGGTGGCACCAATGGTCTCTTCGACAAGCTCAACGTTTCTGCCGTCGGCGCCATCCAGCCCAGTCTCCATCGTTATGCCCTGGACAACGGCGCCGAAATACTCGATCGAATCACCAGCACCGGAGTCCTCGATGAAAAGACCGAGGAGGAGTTGTCGGCGTTGATCACGGCGGCAGTGGATCTCTTCCTCAAGGAACACCCGGAGGCCGCCCTTGCCTAATACCAGGGATCTTGTCCGGCGGATCCAGTCCGTCAAGGGCACGCAGCAAATCACGAAAGCCATGAAGATGGTGGCCGCAGCGAAACTGCGTCGTGCGCAGGAGGCGATCACCGAGGCGCGGCCATGGGCCGAGACCCTGGCCCACGTCCTCGGCAACGTGGCCACGCGGACCGAGTTCAGCCACCCTCTCTTAGAAGAGCATGAGGGCGACAAAACATGGGTCGTCATCATCTCCTCGGACAAGGGGCTGTGCGGGTCGTTCAACACCAACCTGGTGCGGACGCTGGAAAAGAAGCTCCTGGGCGGTCAGTGGCCTGAAAACGCCGAACTCGCGGTGGTGGGTCGTAAGGCATCGGACTTTTTCCGGTCGCGAAAATGGAATTTGGTGGTCGACGAGCGCAATGTCATGACGAAGCCTTCGGCGGACGATGGACCGCGACTCGGGCGACAATTCGTCGAAGCCTTCACCAGCGGGACCGTGGATGAGGTGTGGCTGGTTTACAACAGCTTTGTCAACATGATCCGCCAGGATGTCAAGATCGAAAGACTGCTGCCGATCGAACCCCCCACGGTGGAGATCGAAGAGAGCGATTCACAGGTCGATTATCTCTACGAGCCCGACGCGCGCTCGCTCCTCGCAGAATTGCTGCCGCGGCACGTCGAGACACAGGTCCAGAAGGCGCTTTATGACTCTGCGGCGGCTGAACAGGCGGCGCGGATGACCTCGATGGATACAGCGACTCGGAATGCGGGCGACATGATCGACGCTTTGACCATGCTTTATAACCGCACCCGTCAGGCTGCGATCACCAAAGAACTGATAGAAATTGTCTCCGGCGCCCAGGCGCTCGAGGGATAGGGAGTCGTGAATCTATGAGCCAGCAAGTCAACGGACACGTGGTGTCGGTCATCGGCCCGGTGGTGGACGTGGAGTTCCCCGAAAAGCACCTCCCGGCGATCCTGAACGCCGTCAAAATCGTCGATGACGGCGAAATGGGAGTGGTGCCCATCAATGTCACCTGTGAGGTGGCCCAGCATCTTGGCGAAAGCCGCGCGCGGTGCATCGCCATGGAGCCCACCGATGGCATGGTCCGGGGCATGGTCGCCACCGATCTCGGCCAACCGATTTCGGTGCCGGTCGGCAAGCAGACCCTTGGCCGCGTTCTCGGCGTGCTTGGCGAGCCGGTGGACGGCAAGGGGCCCGTCGAGACCGACCAACGGTTGCCGATTCACCGCGAAGCGCCGCCTCTGATCGAGCAGTCGACCGAGTCCGAGATGTTCGAAACGGGCATCAAGGTCGTCGATCTGCTCGAGCCCTACACCAAGGGTGGCAAGACCGGTCTCTTCGGTGGTGCGGGTGTGGGCAAGACCGTCATCATCATGGAGCTGATCAACAACGTGGCGCTCCAGCACGGAGGGTTCTCCGTTTTCGCCGGTGTCGGTGAGCGCACCCGCGAGGGCAACGACCTCTGGGTGGAGATGACCGAGGCCGGCGTCATCGACCCCGACAGTTGGGAAAACTCGAAGGCCGCCCTGATCTACGGTCAGATGACCGAGCCTCCGGGCGCCCGCCTCAGGGTCGGTCTCACCGGTCTCACGGTGGCGGAGCACTTCCGCGACTCGGAAGGCCAGGACGTGCTGCTCTTCATCGACAACATCTTCCGCTTCACCCAGGCCGGCTCGGAGGTTTCGGCGCTGCTCGGCCGGATGCCCTCGGCGGTCGGCTATCAGCCCAATCTCGCAACCGAGATGGGTGAGCTTCAGGAACGCATCACCTCGACCAAGAAGGGCTCGGTGACCTCGGTGCAGGCGATCTACGTGCCTGCCGATGACCTTTCCGATCCGGCACCCGCGGCGGCCTTTGCGCACCTCGATGCAACCTCGGTGTTGTCGCGGCAGATCTCCGAGCTCGGTATCTACCCGGCCGTGGACCCCCTTGCCTCCACCTCGCGAATTCTCGACCCGACCATCGTCGGCGAGGAGCACTACATGGTGGCGCGCGAAGTTCAGCGGATTCTCCAGCGCCTCAAGGACCTCCAGGACATCATCGCGATTCTCGGAATCGACGAACTTTCGGAAGAGGACCGATTGAGCGTTGCGCGCGCCCGCAAGATCCAGCGCTTCCTTTCGCAGCCCTTCTTCGTGGCCGAGCAGTTCACCGGCATGAAGGGCCGTTACGTCAAAGTCGAAGACACCATCGCCGGCTTCAAGGCTCTGTGCGCGGGTGAATACGATCACCTTCCCGAGCAGGCCTTCCTCTACGTCGGCGGCATCGAAGAGGCGGTCGAAAAGGCTGAGAAGATGGCGGCGGAGTCCTGATGGCCGATACCCTGCGACTTGAGGTTGTGACCCCTTCCCGCCGGGTGCTCGAGGGCCGGGCCTCCGAGGTCAGAATTCCCGGTGCGCTCGGAGAGCTCGGAATCCTGCCCGGCCACACCCCCCTCTTGACGTCTCTCGGCACCGGCGAAGTGAAGTTTTCCGATGGCGCTACAACCGGTCGAGTTGTGATTCAGGGCGGCTTTGCCGAGATTCAGCCGGATGCGGTCACCGTGCTCGCGACGGTCGCCGAAACCATCGACGAGATCGATGTGGGTGCGGCGCGGACCGCGCTCAGCGAAGCGCAGGAGCAGCTCAAGACGGCCTCCGCCGAAAATTTCGACGAGGTCGACGCGGCGCTGCGGTTGGCCGAAGCGCGGATCAACGCAACCTCCGGGACCGACGCCTGAGGGCGTGTCGCTGAGCCCCCGACCGTTTGACACGGTGGTGTCGACCAACTAGGTTTTGCATGGAGACACCGTCTCACGGACGGGATGTCGCCATTTCCGCATATGGGGGGTCTTGAGTGAGCGCACCATCAGGTCGTGGAGAGTGGAGTTCGCAGCTCGGTTTTGTTCTTGCGGCTGCCGGTTCGGCCGTGGGCCTCGGCAACATCTGGCGCTTTCCATATGTCGCCGGAGAGAGCGGCGGCGGGGCCTTCGTCCTCATCTATCTGGTGTGTGTGGTCTTTATCGCGCTCCCCGTCATGTTGTTGGAAATCAGCCTGGGTCGCGCCACCCAGAAGAACCCGGTTGGTGCGTTTCTCGCCATTCGTCCGGGCACCCGTTGGCGCCACCTCGGTTATCTCGCGCTCCTGACCGGGCTCGGCATCCTGTCTTATTATGCAGTGATCGCCGGCAAGGTCGTGGCCTTCTGTGTGTCCTATGGACAGGCCCTGGTTCAGGGTACGCCCGAAGTTTATGGGGGTTCGGCAACGGCCACGGTCGCGTACTTCGCATTTTTCCTCGTGCTGACGGTATTGGTTGTGATCGGGGGTGTGCAGCGTGGGATCGAACGGTGGGCGAAGATCCTGATGCCGCTCCTGCTGGTGACGATGCTCGGTGTGATTGTGCGCGGGCTCATGCTTCCGGGATCGATGGAAGGGGTGCGGTGGTTTCTGATGCCGGACCTGTCCAAAATCGACGGCCGGGTCGTACTCAGTGCCATGGCGCAGGCGTTCTTTTCTCTGTCGCTCGGCATGGGCGCCATGCTCACCTATGGTTCCTATCTTTCGAAGAAACAGGACATTCTCCGCTGCGGAACCTGGGTCGTGGTCTTTGACACCCTGATCGCGATCTTTGCCGGGTTGATGATCTTTCCGGCGGTTTTTGCCCTCGGCCAGGATCCCGCCGCCGGCCCCACCCTGATCTTCCAGATCCTTCCCGCGGTCTTCGCAGAAATGGCCGGCGGCACCGGGGTCGCATTGATCTTCTTTTTTCTTTTGAGTGTTGCGGCCCTGACCTCAACGGTTTCTCTGCTGGAGGTCGTGACGGCGTATTTCGTCGACGAGTTGTCGTGGTCACGCGCCAAGGCCGTCTGGGTAGTCAGCGGCGCGACCCTTTTTGTCGGACTTCCTTCGGCACTGGACGTGGCGGGCATCGATCCTTTCTCCTCGCTGCAATGGATCGGCCAGACCGGTTTCTTGAACGTCATGGACTTCATCTGGGGCAATCTGTCCCTCGCCTTTGGTTCGCTGATGCTCTGTCTGTTTGGGATTTTTGTCTGGCGGCTCGATCGCGCCGCGGCAGAGATCGCATCCACGTCGTCCCTGTTCGAACGCCTCGCCCCGGTCTGGAAGTTCTTTGTGCGCTTCGTCTGCCCGGTGTCGATCGCGCTCATTCTGGCGACGCTTTTCGGTCTCTGAGCGTTCGCCCACAAGGGCTTAAAAAAAAGTCGCTTGCATCGCGCGAGGTATTTGGCTAGAGTAGCCGCCCGGCGGGGCGTAGCTCAGTCTGGTAGAGCGCACGGTTCGGGACCGTGAGGCCGGTGGTTCAAGTCCACTCGCCCCGACCATTTTATATTTCACCGAGAGGGCACACTCCCGATGTGCCCTCTCGGTGAAACCGCGTTGACTTACGCCTTATTATCACCTATGGTCATGGTGGGGGTTGAATCCATGACCTATCTGACCGAGCGCCAGCGTGATGTTCTCCGATTCATCGAGGATCGGATCGAAAACGACGGCGTCGCCCCGACTCTTCAGGAAATCGCCACCGAATTCGGTTTTCGGAGCACTGCAAGTGCTCAAAAACACGTTGCACATCTCGAGCGCAAGGGATTTCTCGCCCGCCAAAAACACCAGAAGCGAGGTCTCGTGCTGGCCTCCGGGCCCGCCAACCAGGTCGGCGCCGCCGAGGTGCCGCTTTACGGTGTGGTTGCGGCCGGATCGCCGATCGAGAGTATCCCTGATGACGAGCGGATTTCGGTCCCGACCGATTTTCTCCGCGGTGGTTCGCACTATGTGTTGCGTGTTCGTGGCGACTCGATGATCGGTGACGGGGTTCACGACGGCGACCTCGTCGTGGTGCAACAGACCGAAACCGCCACCGATGGAGAGATGGTCGTGGCCAGGGTTGCCGATGAGGTCACCCTCAAAAGGATCTATCGCGAAAAGGACTCGACCATCCGCCTGCAACCCTCCAACCCGGATTTGCCGACGATGATCGTTCCTGCGCGTGAAGTCAGCGTCCAGGGTGTAGTGGTCGGTCTGCTCCGCCACTACTGAGCAAGACCTTGACTCACCCGGATATCTCAGCTAGCGTTCGACCATGACCGATCTCGAGAAGATCACGCTCATAATGACCTCCGTCGGTACCGAGCAACAGGCAGTGGAGATCTCCGAAGAGCTCATTGCTCGACGGCTCGCCACCTGCGTCAATATCGTTCCCTGCCTGCGGTCCATTTATCGTTGGAAGGGGAAGGTGTGCGAGGACACCGAGTACCTATTGTTGATCAAAACCCCCAAAAGGTTCTTTGATGACGTCTCTGCGGCGATTCGGGAGTTTCACTCTTACGAGTTGCCCGAGATTCTCTCCCTGCCGATCACGGCGGCCGAGCCAAACTTCCACAAATGGGTTTTACAGATGGTGGAACCGGCGAGCGAAGGCGACGCCGAGGAAACCACGGACAACGACTGAGTCCCTGGGTAGGTACTTGCCGTTGTTATACTGTGCCGTCTGATGGTTGCCGATATACATTTGAAAGCCAGCCTCGTGCTCGCGAGCCGCTTCGACAATATCGAGGTCGCCGAGCGCGCTCTCGTCGATCTGTGTCAGCGAGCCGGTTGTAGCGAAGATAGCGAGTACTGGTTGACGACGGCGTTGCGGGAGGCTGTTGCCAATGCGGTCCGCCACGGCAACCGGCAGGATCCCAAACGAAATGTCCATCTCGAGTACGAGGTGAACGATTCCACCGTGACCATCAGAATCGAGGATGAGGGCGACGGATTCGATCCGAAAGACGTCCCGGATCCCACCGACCCCGAGAATTTGCTGCGCCCCAGTGGACGCGGTATCTTTTACATGCGACAGTTCATGGACCATGTCGAGATCGGCCGCGCCCCGTCGGGTGGTACGGCTGTCGTCATGGTACGCGACCTCAAGAAAAACGACGAGAATGGATCGTGACGGGGCCTCCAGCGCAGGTCACCGATCAGCTTTCGACCAAAGGAGTACGAAATGAAAAGCAGCACCCGTGACCTCGGCGACATTCGAATCATCGAGCTCAGCGGCAAGATCACAATCGGCACCGGTGACGTCAAAATTCGTGAATTGGTGGCGCAGGCCCTCGAGGAGGACATCACCAAGGTCGTCTTCGATCTCGGTGGCGTGACCGCGATCGATTCATCCGGAATCGGCGAGATGGTGGCCTGTTACACAACGGTCACCAAGCGCGGTGGACAGCTCAAACTGATGCATCTTTCACCCAAGATCACCGATATTCTTCAGGTCACTCAGTTGATCACCGTTTTTGACGTTTTTGACGACGAACGCGAGGCGTTGGGGAGCTTTTAGCCTGCCCTGCGACGAAACCTGGTAAGAGGTGCGGGCTGGCTCGGATCTTGTAGGTTCGGGTCGGGCCCGTTGCCGGTCACCCCGGTGCGTTCCTGGGAAAAGAGAGGGTTCTGGGACCCAGCGTCTCCGGCCTACCGCCCGCCGGGGCTTCCCACCTCGATGACGACCTCGGCGTGGTATTCACCATCCGGGACGTCAGTCATCTCGAGATCCGTCACCAGGCCCGCGGCACACAGCCGCTCTTGCGGCGCCCTCGATGTGGCTGCCCCAACCGGCCAGACCTCCACAACCCGACCGCCCTCGACACGAACCCGCAGCGCGTAGCGACCATTCTTACAACGGTCTGTGGGTTCAAAATCCCGCCACTCCGTTCGGTCCTCGTCAAAGATGAAGAGTTGAGCCTGCATTGCAGGTTGGCGGGAGCCGAGGCCATCTGCAACCGAGTCCTTGCCGGCGGGTGCCGATTCAGGGGCCGCTGCCGCTGATTTTTGCGCCGTATCGAATTCTTCCTTCGACGGGGGGGGCGATGGAACAAGGATTCTCATCGTGGCGGTTTCATGGCTGCGGCCGGGCGCCGGGGCGGCGACGGCCTGGTCGGCAACCATGTTGTAGCCGGTCGAAGTCTGGTCATGATCCATGAGGTCTGTCTTTTCCTCCGTTTCGGGCGCTGACTCCAGCGGCCCGATGACCTCGAGGGCGGGGGATTCCTCGAACACCATTTCCGGGACGGGGCTCGCGATCAAACGATCGCCGGCACCAACCGGTTGCTCGTCGATCGGAAGCGAGCTTGTGGGGAGGGGAGCGAGCGCGAACCTCTCGGTCGGCTCGGCCGGCGCTCCCTGGGATCTGGTGGATCGCTCCAAGGGCATCGTCGGACCGATTCCCTGCCGGTTGACCTGCGTGATCACCGTCACACCAAGCACGACGGCTGCCGCGGTGGCCAACCACCGCACCCACGGTCGAGCCCCCACCCTGACCGGGGCGCTCCGCAGCAGCGGCTCGATGACCCGGTCGAGCTCGAGGGGTGGCTGATCACGGGCGGCCATGGCGCCGAGAGCGGACCGGGTCTCCTCGATCTCGCGCAATCTGTTTCTGAGGCGCGGATCGGACGCCACCTGGGCCGCGAACTCGCGCGCTTCATCCGGACCGAGATCACCATCGAGATAGCGGCTGAGGCGTTCGTTTGTAGGGTCGTCCATCACGCCTCCACCAGCCGCCGCAGAGAGTCCCGGGCCCGCGCGAGCCTTGAGCGAACGGTGCCGATCGGCACATCGAGAACTTCGGCGATTTCTTGATAACTGAGGTCTTCACCATCGCGCAACCAGATGATGACCCGATAGTGCTCGGGAAGACGACGAAGAGCGGCCTCCACGGCATCGAGCATTTCAACCGAAGCCGCCCGGCGCTCGGGATCGGGTGCAGGGTCGCGGACCTCAACCGCAGCCAGACGCGGATCCTCGCGGGGTTCACTGAACACCTGCAACTGCCGTCCCTTCTTCCGCCGATATGCCCGGAGATAGTTCCAGGCAATTTGAAACACCCATGTCGAGATCTTTGCCTCTCCTCGAAAACCCGGCAGGCCGCGCCATACCCGCAGGAATATCTCCTGCGTCGTGTCGAGCGCCTCCTCCTCGGATCGTGTGAGTCGCAGAGCGAGCCGCCACACCGGCGTGCGAAAGCGCTCGTACACTTCGTTGAATTCCACGAGCCCAGTTTGCCACACGCCGTCCTGATCAGTGAGAGATATCAGCGTCAGAGAAGTTCCGCCTCGAGCTCTTCGTCGAGAAGCCGGCGGACTCGACTCTCGATCTGCCGCGCGACCTCGAGGTAGGTGGCTTCATCCTCGCCAAAGGGGTCGTAGACCGGCCATTGTTCCCGCCGGGCACCGCCGCAGCGTGGCAGGAGGTCGGGCATTTCGTCGCCAAGCAGGGAAACCACGATGTCCACGTCGTCCGTGTCGACGTCATCGATGCCCTTTGAATGAAGATCTTCCGAATCGTAGCCGAGGCGATCGAGTGTCTGGATGGTCCGCTCGGCGACCCACCCGGCAGGAGCCAACCCGGCGGAGCGCGCATCGACCCCGGGGCCGCCCAATTGCCGCGTCATGGCCTCGGCCATCGGTGAGCGGCAACTATTGCCGATACATATGAAAAGCACACAGAGCTCCGCCATGGCCTGATTGTAAGGCCACCCGAGGCTTTCGAAGAAACGGGGCGACCGATGAACCGCGGGCGGGGTCCGATTTCCCGCCAGAAACCGCCACATCGCGAGCGAATGCCGCGGGCGGTGTTGACCAAGCCGGGGTGTGATCGCTCCAAGGGTGACGAGACCCCGGATTGACCATCAGCGCACTCCGCGCTAGTCTTTTATTTGGAGGGGATTGAGTCAACGTGGTTCTGACTGGGTATAACACGGATATCGATTACTCGGGCACCACGTACCATGTGCAGACCGAGGACAAAGGGCGGTCCAATCCCCTCGTCGAATCCCTCGTCTACACCAGCGGAGAAATCCTCTACACCCGGCGAACGCCGTACCACGATCTGGTGGAGCAGCACGTGGAGAACGAAGCCATTGCCACCATGATGGAACGGCAACACCGGGCCATCGTGGACGCTGTTCAAACCGGTGGGCTGGGACGACTCACGGGCACCATCGAACAGGTGCCAAATGAAGATGACACGACCATCACCAGCGGTCAGATCGAAGCGCCCATCGAAACCGATGGAGAGGAACAGTCCCTCGACCAGGTGATATTGGATTATCTGGAGTCCCAGCGCGGCAAGGCCCACCTGATTTTGCGCGCAGCCGGCGAGCACGAATTTGTTTACGGCCAGGAGGCCAAGATCAATGTGGTTGCCGTCGACTCGCTCGGCCATCAACCACAGGCGGGAGTCCGGGTGTCGGTGCTCTTCAAATCGACCGCCGAACCGCGCCGCCTCGTCCTGGCCGAGGGTGAAACCGATTCCTCCGGGGGCTTCTCATCGGAAATCACGATGCCCGGGTTCTCCGGTGGCACCTCCGCGGTCGTCATCAGTGCCGAATCCGACCTCGGCCAGTCGGAGATGAAGCATCTGGTGCACAAGTAGCGCCCGCCAACCCAGGTACAAGATTCAGGGCGCAGGATTCAGGATTCATCACACACCACCCTTGAAAAGCCGTCAGGTGAGGTTACCCACCTGACAACACGTGGTTTACGGGTTGGTTTGTGGCATTTCCGGTTCGCGGTTGCCCGTGTCCGATCCCGATCCCGATCCCGAATTACAGCGGCAGCGACAGTGATCAGGGACAGCGTCAGCGAACAGTAGTCAGCGGCAGCGACAGGGAACAGCGTCAGCGATCAGCGGCAGGGACAGTGAACAGCGATCAGGTGCAGCGACGGCGTGGTCACCTCCGGGTCGTTCAACGAAAGGCGTAGCCGGTGGGCGGCCGATGTCAAGGACAGGCAGGGTGCAGGGCATCCTTGACATCGGCCACCACACCGGCTTGTGGGAATGGGCATGAACGACCCGGAGGTGACCATGTCCAACGCCGCCACGACCACCAACCTCGTTGCCCACTCGAAAGCCCTCGAATCAGCAGGCATCGCGATCAAACTCGTGATGAGGGTTCCAGCTCCGCTGAAATCCATAGCCGATCAGGTAGTCCGATCGGCGAGTTCAGTCCCTGCGAACCCGGCAGAAGGCCACGGCCGTTTCGGTAGAGACCGTTTGAACCACTGGAGAATCGCCTACGCCTCGGCCAAAGAGGTCGACAGCCACTTGCAGATCCTCGCCGACGCCGGGGCGATCAGCCCGAACGGAGCCCGTGAAACGATGAACGCCTTCGATCAAGTCCGCGCGATGACGTGGCGGCTCTTGAACCCGACCAAGTAAGGGTTGTTCGCTGACGCTGCCCCGGCCGCTGGTCGCTGCCGCTGGCTACTGAACGCTGCCGCCGTCCGCTGTTCCCTGTCGCTGTTCCTGCACGCTATCCGAGACCCGGTCTTGGACAAGAGTGATCCTGCATCCTGCATCCTGTATCCACGGGGACGCTGACGCGGGAAATAGCTTGCTCATCAGCGGGTTTTTCCGTATAGTGACCGTCGGTTATGGGCCGTTAGCTCAATTGGCAGAGCAAGTGACTCTTAATCACTAGGTTGGAGGTTCGATTCCTCCACGGCTCACCAGTTCTTCAGTAAGCGAAAGTGGCGGAACTGGCAGACGCGCGAGACTTAGGATCTCGTGGGGTCCCCCCCGTGGGGGTTCGAATCCCCCCTTTCGCACCACGTCGAATCCCACCGGACCACCGGAGTTCAGATGCCCTACAACGTGACCCACAAAGCCAACCACACACTTGAGATTTCCGCCACGCTGGAACCCGACGCGGTTGCCCGCGAACGTGACGGGATCGTACGGACGATTCGTTCGAAAGCCAGCGTCCCTGGGTTTCGCGCCGGCAAGGCGCCGGCGGCAGCGATCCGGGCGCGCTTTGCTGATGAGATACAGGAGGAGCTTCAGGAACACCTGACGGGTGTTCTGTGGCGCGAGGTCTTCGATGGTGAAGACGAGATTCAGCCGCTGACCAATCCGCAGGTCAACAGTCTGGAGTTTGGCGAAGACGGCGGTTTTCAGATGACCGCCGAGCTCGAGGTGCGGCCAAACTACGAACTCTCCGAACTCGGAGAGCTCGACCTTCCCGAGGCCTCCCTGGAGGTCGGTGACAACGAAATCGATGCCGAGCTGGCCAAACTCCAGGAAGAACACGCCGTGTGGGAGCCGGCCGAGGATGATGAGGCCGCCGATGGTCTCCTGGCCGAGGTCGATCTCGAAGGGGCGGTCGAAGACAGCGAGGATGAGCCCTACAAGGAAGAGGGGGCGCAGATCATCATCGGCTCGGAATCGGTTCCGCCCGAGATCAGTGAGGCCCTTCAGGGAGCCAAGGTCGGCGACACACGAAATGCCACCAAAAGCCTGCCCGATGACCTCGAGGACAAGGATAAAGCCGGCAAAACGGTCACCTACACGATCGCTGTGAAGGCCATCAAGCGCAAAGCCCTGCCTGAGATCGACGATGACCTCGCGACCACTGTCGGTCTGGAAAACCTCGAGGAGTTGCGGCAGCGGGTGAGCGAGATGCTCACGCAAAAGAAACGCTCCGACCGTCGCACCGCGTGGCGAAAGTTCATCCTCGAACACCTCCAGAACGGAATCGATCAGGGCGAGCTCCCACCCACCCTCGTTCAACAGACGCTGCATGAGCAGCTTGATAGATATGCCTATACGATGGCAATGCAGGGGATCCAGGTCGACCCCGAAAAGATCGACTGGCAGGAGTTGGCGGCCAAGGCCGAGCCGGCGGCGCGGCAGGAGGTCCTCGACACCCTCGTTCTCGAGCAACTCGCCAAGGCGTGGGAGGTTGCGGTGCCCGAAGCGGATGTGGACACCTACATCGCGGCCGAGGCGGCGCGGGAGGGACTGCCTCCCTCGGAACACAAAGCGAATCTGGCAGCCGAACACAAACTCGAACGCATTCGTCATGGTGCGCGGATCGCAGCAACGGTTGACGAGATGATCCGCCGCGCCGGTGGGGAGGTTGGGTGATGTTGGTCCCGATGGTGGTGGAGCAAACCAGTCGCGGTGAGCGCGCCTACGACATCTATTCCCGGCTCCTCAAGGACAATGTGATTTTCCTGGGTTCGGCGATCGATGACCAGGTCGCATCCCTGGTGATTGCCCAGATGCTCTTTCTCGAGGCGGAAAAGCCCGAAAAGGACATCTTCCTTTACATCAACTCTCCCGGCGGGTCCATCACAGCCGGACTGGCCATCTACGACACGATGCAGTACGTCAAACCCGATGTCTGCACCATCGCGTTGGGCCAGGCCGCTTCGATGGGGGCCGTTTTGTTGGCGGGGGGTGCAAAAAACAAACGCTTCTCGCTTCCTCACAGCCGGGTGCTCCTGCACCAACCATTGATGCACGGTCTCCAGGGTCAGGCCTCCGATATCGACATCCACGCCAGAGACATCATGCGACTCCGCGAACGGATCAATGAGATCTTCGCGGCGCACACCGGTCAGGAAATCAGCAAGATCAACGATGATACGGAGCGCGACTTCATCCTCGAAGCCGATGCAGCGCTCGACTACGGTTTGATCGACAAAATCATTGTTTCCAGAGAATAGGACCCAGAGCAACGTGTTGCATCGAAGTCATTTGTTATACAATGCTCCTTGGAGGATCTGATGTCCCAACGCGATGGTGACATGCTGCGGTGCAGTTTCTGTGGCAAAAGCCAGCATGAGGTGCGCAAGCTGATCGCCGGACCGACGGTGTACATCTGTAACGAGTGCGTTGAGGTCTGCCTCGACATCATTGCCGAGGACCGCGTTCACGAAGCCAAAACGCGCGACCAAATCCTTCCAAAACCGCACGAAATCAAGAACCACCTCGAAGAGTATGTGATCGGCCAGGAGGCGGCGAAGAAGAAACTCTCGGTTGCCGTCTACAACCATTACCGCCGCATCGAGTACCAATCGGCGCGCGGTCACAACGAGGTGGAGCTCGCCAAATCCAACATTCTGCTGATCGGTCCCACCGGAACCGGAAAGACCCTGCTCGCGCAGACTCTTGCCCGGCAACTCCAGGTGCCGTTCACTATCGTCGATGCCACGACACTGACCGAAGCCGGTTATGTGGGTGAGGATGTCGAAAATATCCTGCTCCGGCTGTACCAGGCGGCCGGCGGCGATCGCGAAGCCGCGGAACGAGGCATCGTCTATGTCGACGAAATCGACAAAGTGGCCCGCAAGGCGGAGAATCCCTCGATCACCCGCGACGTTTCCGGAGAGGGTGTGCAACAGGCGCTGCTCAAGATTCTCGAGGGCACGGTCGCCAATGTGCCGCCGCAGGGTGGGCGAAAACACCCCCATCAGGAATTCCTGCAGATCGACACCACCAATATCCTGTTTATCTGCGGCGGTGCCTTTGTCGGTCTCGACGAGGTCATTGCCGACCGCCTGAATCAGAAGCGCCTCGGTTTTGGAGTTGATCTCGGTGGCAATGAACCGGGTTCGGCGGAGCTGCTGGAGCAGGTCCACCCCGAAGATCTCATCAGATACGGGATGATTCCGGAATTCGTCGGCCGCATACCGGTGGTCGCGAACCTCCATGAACTGGACCACGAGGCTCTGGTCAGGATTCTCACCGAGCCCCGCAATTGCCTCGTGCGTCAGTACCAGACAGTCCTCGGTTTCGAGGGGGTGGATCTGAAATTCACCGCCGGCGCCCTGGATGCGGTGGCCACTGAGGCGATCAGCCGCAAGGTCGGGGCGCGCGGGCTCCGTATCATCCTCGAGGAGCTGATGCTCGAAATCATGTATCAGATTCCCTCCCTGCCGGATCTCAAGGAACTCGTCATATCGCGGGAGATCGTGGAGCGCCGTGTTCCGGCCCTGCCCGTCGTCCGAAAGGTCAGTTGACCCGGTTTTCGTGATTCGCGACATGAAGATTTCGGGTTAGAATAATAAGGTCGATCGATCCGATCGGTCTCCAATCGAAAGAACACCCTCACACCGATAAAGAGCCCACACATGACGACACAAGACAAACTCGTTCAGCTGCCTGCCGTTCCCTTGCGGGACATGGTGGTCTATCCCCATATGATGGCACCGTTTGTGGTGGGCCGTCAGCCATCGGTGGTTGCCCTGGAGCGGGCGCTCGATCGCGCTGACAAGCAGATCTTTCTCGCCACCCAGAAGGACCCCAAGGTCGACGAGCCCGGCGCCGAAGACATCCACACCCTCGGTGTCATCGCCCGGGTCGTGCAGCATCTTCAGTTGGCCTCGGGCAACATCAAGGTCATGGTGGAGGGCCTCAGCAGAGCGCGTCTCGTCGAGATGGAAGATGCCGACGGATGCCTGATCGCCCACGTCGAAAAGATTCGGGTCGAGGCGCCCGTCGACGAGACGATCGATGACTATATGCAGCAACTTGTGGAGCTCTTCAAGGAGTACGCCAAACTTTCCCACCACCTCTCGGCCGAGGGCGTCCTGGCGTCACTGCAGACCGACGACCCGGACCAGTTTGCCGATATTCTGGCCGCCCACCTGTCGCAGCCGACCGCCGAGAAACAGCGACTGCTCGAGATTTTCAACCCGGTCGAAAGGCTGCAGCGGCTCAACGATCTCCTCGACATGGAGATCGAAAAGCTCAATATCGACCGCCGGATCTCTTCGAGGGTCAAAAAGCAGATGGAGAAGGCTCAGCGCGAGTACTACCTTTCCGAAAAGATCAAGGCGATCAACGAAGAACTTGGACGAAACGACAACACCGAGGAGCTCGAGGAGCTCAAGGCGAAAATCGAAGAATCCGGTATGACCGAGGAAGCGAAGGAAAAGGCCGAGATCGAGATCCGTCGCCTCGAGGGCATGCCGCCGGTATCGGCCGAAGCCGGCGTTTCACGGAATTACGTCGACTGGCTGTTGGCGGTCCCGTGGTCCAAGGCCTCGCGCGAAATTCGAGATATCACCCGAGCCGAGAAGGTCCTCAACGATGACCACTATGGTCTGGAAAAGATCAAGGATCGGATCGTCGAGTTTCTGGCGGTCCGCCAACTCGTCCGCAAGACCACGGGCACGATCCTGTGTTTTGTCGGGCCCCCGGGCACCGGCAAGACCTCGCTTGCCCGATCGATCGCACGAGCCACCGGTCGCAACTTCGTTCGACTCTCTCTCGGCGGCGTCCGAGACGAGGCTGAAATCCGCGGCCATCGGCGCACCTATATCGGGGCCTTCCCCGGCCAGATCATCCAGATGATGCGCAAGGGTGAGACGGTCAATCCGGTGCTGTTGCTCGACGAGGTCGACAAGATGGCCGCCGACTTCCGTGGTGATCCCGCGGGCGCCCTGCTCGAAGTCCTCGACCCCGAGCAGAACCACACCTTCCACGATCATTATCTCGATGTCGAATACGATCTTTCGAAGGTCTTCTTCATCTGCACCGCAAATGTCACTCACTCGATTCCGCCGGCGCTTCTCGACCGGATGGAGGTCATCCAACTTTCGGGCTACACCCACCAGGAGAAAAAAGAGATCGGGCGGCATTTTCTGTTGCCACGACAGATCGAAAAACACGGCCTCAAGAAGTACTCGATCGATTTTGGTGACGAAGCCTTGATGCTTTTGATCGAGCGCTACACGCGGGAGGCCGGGGTTCGGAATCTCGAGCGGGAAATCGCTTCGGTTTGTCGTAAGGTGGCGCGGACTATCCTCAAGGACAAGATCAAGAAGGCCACCGAGATCGTGATCGACACGGACAAACTCGGTGAGCTTCTCGGCAAACCCAGGTACCGTACCCAGCGACGTGAGCAACAACCCGAGATCGGCGCTGCGGCGGGGCTGGCGTGGACCCAGGTCGGTGGTGAGATCATGCTCACCGAAACGACTTTGATGCGGGGCAAGGGTCAGCTCACTCTCACCGGCCAGCTCGGCGATGTGATGCAGGAGTCAGCCCGCGCCGCCCTGTCCTTTGTTCGCTCGAGGGCGGAGATCCTCGGCATTGATACCGAGGTCTTCGAAAAGACAGATGTCCATGTCCACGTTCCCGAGGGCGCGATCCCCAAGGACGGGCCGTCGGCGGGCATCACCATTGCAACGGCCCTGGTGTCGGCCTTCACCAAAACGCCGGTGCGGGTCGATGTGGCCATGACCGGCGAGATCACCTTGCGCGGACACGTTCTGCCGATCGGCGGTCTGAAAGAAAAAGTCCTGGCAGCCTATCGCGCGGGTATCCGCGAGATTGTGATGCCGGATGAGAACGAGAAGGATCTCGAAGACATCCTCGAGGATGTTCGTGAGGAAATGACCTTTCACTTCGTCAAACACATGGACGAGGTGTTGGCCAAGACGCTGGTCGCGAGTGTGGATCCGGATGTCGCCGCCGCCACAGGCGACGCTGGGACGGGCGCGGACTCGTCACCGGTGGCTCATTGATTTGGAAATCGCGGAGGTAAGTTTTCGCGGATCGGCTCTTCGGCAACAGGACCGGCCAAAAGAGTGGTTTCCTCACGTGGCCGTCGCCGGACGGTCGAACGTCGGTAAATCCAGCCTCCTGAATTGGCTCTTTCGCCAGTCCATGGCCAAGGTCGCGAAGGCTCCGGGTAAGACGCGGACGCTGAATTTTTTTCTGATCAACTCGTCGTTTTATCTGGTGGATCTGCCCGGTTACGGTTATGCCAAAGTCGGACGCGAGCTGCGTGACGAGTGGGGTCGGGAACTCGGCCGCTACCTCGTCTCGGAAGAGCGTCTCGCCGGGGTCGTGGCGCTGGTTGATATTCGCCACGGACTGACCGCCCGCGATCGTGATCTGCAGGAGTTGTTGGCGGGTACGGGCCTGCGACAGCTTGTGGTGCTGACAAAGGCCGACAAGGTCGGTCGAGGACATCGCGCTCAGATGCAACAACGGGTTCAGCGTGAGCTCGGGTTGCACGTGCCGCCGATGGCGGTGAGTGTCCGAACGGGCGAGGGACGGCGCGATCTATTGAATAACATCGACGACCTCGTGGGTCGCTGGAGAGAACAGCAACGGAGTGAGGAAGATGGTTACCAAGAAAAAGAAGGATAGCGACGAGGCGGTGGTGATTCCGCTCGACCTCGAAGAAGATGTTGAAGGTCTCGAGCCACCGGCGGAGGAAGCGATTCCCGACGGTCGCCTGGATCTCAACCAGCTCAAAGAAATGAGCATCAATCAGTTGAGTTCGGCGGCCAAGGGCCTCGGGGTGGAGAGCCCCGCCGGGATGCGTCGCCAGGACCTCATCTTCTCGATTCTGCAGCACCAGACCGAGGCCGAGGGCCTGATTTTCGGCGAAGGCGTGCTCGAGGTGCTGCCGGAGGGCTTTGGATTCCTGCGTGCCCCGGAGTACAACTATCTTCCGGGTCCGGACGACATCTATGTGTCGCCGTCGCAGATCAGACGATTCAATCTCCATACGGGTGACACGGTGTCCGGTCAGATCAGACCGCCAAAAGAGGGAGAACGATACTTTGCGCTGATCAAGGTGGAGGCGATCAACTTCGAGCCACCCGAGGTGGCGATGGAGAAGGTCCATTTCGACAATCTGACGCCGCTCTATCCAGAGGAATGGCTCAAGCTCGAGGTGCCCGAAAGCATGACCGCGCGGGTTATGGATCTGGTGACCCCCCTCGGAAAAGGGCAACGAGGGCTGCTCGTGGCACCGCCCCGAACCGGTAAGACCATGATGCTGCAGGCGATCGCCAACTCGATCACCACCAACGATCCCGAAGTGACCCTGATCGTGCTGCTCATCGACGAGCGTCCGGAGGAAGTCACCGACATGGAACGATCGGTGGCGGGCGAGGTGATTTCTTCGACCTTCGACGAGCCCGCAACCCGGCATGTGCAGGTGGCGGAAATGGTGATCGAAAAGGCAAAGCGCCTGGTCGAACACAAACGTGACGTTGTCATCCTGCTCGACTCCATCACTCGTCTGGCGCGCGCCTACAACACTGTTGTGCCCCCGTCGGGCAAGGTTCTGTCCGGTGGTGTCGACTCCAACGCGCTGCAGAAACCCAAGCGCTTCTTTGGTGCGGCGCGCAATATCGAAGAGGGGGGCAGTCTGACCATCGTCGGCACCGCCCTGATCGACACCGGCTCGCGGATGGATGACGTGATCTTCGAGGAGTTCAAGGGCACCGGCAACATGGAGGTCCACCTCGACCGCAAGTTGGTCGAGCGTCGGGTCTTCCCGTCGATCGATATCCACAAATCCGGCACCCGCAAGGAAGAGCTCTTGATTGACGAATGGGAACTCCGGCGCATCTGGGTGTTGCGCAAGGTCCTGTCTTCGCTGTCGAGCGTCGAAGCAATGGAGCTTTTGTTGGAGCGGCTGTCGAAGAGCGAAAGCAATGCCGAATTCTTGGAAGCCATGTCGCAGGGCTGACGAGATGGGCTATGAGGCGATGATCGGCCGTTGACCCGGCCTGGTTATGAGGCTGTGAGGAGGTCGCTCGGTTCATGCCATCGCCCCATGGCCCCATAGCCCCATAGCCACCTCCGGGAAGAACGTCGCCGTGAGGGCTGTTAGGTAAATTGATGTCTGTTTCCGTTGATTCTATCCTTGACAAGGCCGTTGCGGGCGAGCGCCTCGACCGCGGCGACATTCAGAATCTCTTCGACGACGCGGGTCTTCTCGAAATCGGCCAAGCGGCCGATCAGGTGCGCCGGCGAATCAACCCCGATCGGATTGCCACCTACATCATCGACCGCAACATCAACTACACCAACGTCTGTGTCTATCGCTGTCGTTTCTGCGCCTTTTATCGAACCGTCAACGATGATGACGCCTATGTCCTCCCCTTTGATGAAATCGCCGCCAAGGTTGCCGAGACGGTGGCTTCCGGCGGCACCGGTATTCTGCTCCAGGGAGGCGTGCATCCAAAGCTCCGGATCGATTACTACGAAAACCTTTTGCGCGATCTCAAACAGAACTTTCCACAGGTCCACCTGCACGCCTTTTCGGTGCCCGAGATATGGTATCTGGCAAAGTTGGAAAAGCGCCCCGTTCGCGAAATCATCGAGCGCCTGATGGGGGCCGGGCTCGACTCCATACCCGGGGGCGGAGCCGAGATCCTCGAAGACGAAACCCGGCGTCGCATCCTGTCGCGCGCCAAGGCATCCACCGAGCAATGGCTCGGGGTCCACCGAGAGGCCCACGGGCTGGGACTACGAACCACCGCGACCATGATGTTCGGGGTCGGCGAGGAGATCTCCGCGCGGATCGACCACTTCCTCGGTGTCCGCGATTTGCAGGACGAGACGGGTGGTTTCACGGCCTTCATTCCGTGGACCTTCCAGGACCAGAGCACCGACCTCGAGGGTGAGGTCGAGACCTCCGGAGGATTCGACTATCTGCGAACCCTCGCCATTTCACGTCTGGTCTTCGACAACATCGATCACGTCCAGGGATCGTGGGTGACACAGGGCGCCAAGGTGGGCCAGCTGTCGCTGTTTTTCGGGGCCGACGACCTCGGGTCGATCATGCTCGAGGAAAATGTCGTCGCCGCGGCGGGTGCACAATTCCGGATGTCCCAGGGTGATATGGAGCGCACGATTCGGGGCGCGGGTTACGAACCCCGGCAACGCCGCACCTTGTACGAAGCGCTGTAATTCGCGAAGCGAATTACTCGGAGATCTCGAACTGTTCTTCGTGCAGTAGCGGGTTTTCCGAGAGGATGACCTGCAGCCCATGGATCTCTTCAAGCTCACGCATGAGTTCTCGGAAGGGGCCCTGGAGGTAGTGCGAGACCGCCGGGTGAACTGTCACAGAAACCTGCTGGCCAAGGTCGCTGGATGCCAGGGCCAGGAGATCACGCCGAATTTCGAGGCAGACGGTGGTCAGAGCCTTGATTCGACCGGAACCGTGGCAATAGGGGCACTCTCGGCTCAAGGTGCGTTCGAGGCTCGGTCGGGTCCGTTTTCTGGTCAACTGCACGAGACCGATGTCGCTCATCGGAAGGAGCTGCGTTCGGGCCGGGTCGCCGGCCAATTCGGTGGCGAGGGTGTCGTAGACCGACTGACGGTGGTCGGGCTCCTCCATGTCGATGAAGTCGATGACGATGATGCCACCGAGGTCCCGGAGGCGGAGCTGGCGCACGATCTCCACTGTGGCCTCGAGATTGAGGGCAAAGACCGTCTCTTCGAGAGACTGCGAACCCACGAATTTACCGGTATTGACATCGATCGTCACCAGGGCCTCGGTCTGGTTGACGACCAGAGAACCACCCGACTTGAGCCACACCTTGGCCCGGAGGGCCTTCTCGAGCTCGTGATCGATGCCGAATGAACTCAGCATATCGTTCGTCTGCCGGTACAGCTGGACCCTCGGTACGAGTTGCGGGTCGGATTGCTCGAGAAAGTCGAGAACCTCCTGAAAGCTCTCGTCGTCATCGATCCAGACCTCGGAAATGGCCTGAGTGAAGTGGTCTCGTACGGTCCTCAAGACCGCGCTCAGCTCGCTGTGGACCAGGGCGGGAGCGCGAGAGCGGTCGCCGACGGATTGAATTCGTTGCGACAACTGCAACAGGTATTGCCGATCCGCTTCGAGTTCGGCAGCGTGTTGTTCCTCACCGGCAGTACGCACGATCCAACCACCCGGATCGTCAAATTGCTCGACGATCTCTTTGAGGCGGGTCCGCTCCGTCTCATCGGTGATTCGCCTCGAGACACCGAGCTGCCGCACATTTGGGAGATAGACCAGAAACCGCCCGGGCAGGCTGACGTGGGTCGTCAGCCGGGCGCCTTTGGTGCCGATGGGATCTTTGACGACCTGGACCAGGATCTCCTGCCCCTGGCTCAAAAGGTCAGAGATGTCCGAGTTGGCGGCATCGGGTTGCAGCGCGTCCGCCTCGTCGCCCATGAACATGTCGGTGAAGTCGTCGAGAATCCCACCCGCCTCGCGAACATACAAGAAGGCGTTGCGGTGGAGGCCGACATCGACAAAGGCGGCCTGCATACCGGGCAGCACACGATTGACGCGCCCCTTGTAAATGTTTCCCACCACCGAAGATGCGCGGTGTCGTTCGGCGCGAAATGACACCAGGCGGGAGTTCTCCGTGAGAGCGACTCGGGTCTCGAACGGGTTGACGGAGAGAAAGAGCACCGAGCTCATTACTGATTCACCAATCGGTGCCGCCACACCGACTGGACCACGCCGAGCGCGGCACAGGTGGTGATCAGAGACGATCCGCCATATGAAAAGAGAGGCAAGGTGACTCCGGTGGTTGGCAGCCAACCAAGCACCATTCCGAGATTGACCACGACCTGAAACACCAACCAAAAGCCGATGAGCGCGGCCAACGCCAGCCCGTGCCGACTGTCGGAAGTTAGCGCGATGACGCCGACTCGAACGATGAGAAGCGCGTATGCCAGCAGCAGGATCGTGGTGCCGAGAAAACCGGTCGCCTCGGCCCAGACCGCAAAGGCGAAATCGGTGTGCTGTGCCGGCAGGAAACGGAGTTGTGATTGACTGCCCTGGCCGAGGCCCTGGCCAACGATGCGGCCCGATCCGACGGCAATCTTCGATTGTCTGACCTGGTAACCGGCACCGAAAGGATCACGCTCGGGTTGCACGACGGTCAGAATCCGTTCTCGTTGATAGGGCTTCAGGACATAGCGCCACGTCGCATGAGCTCCAAAAACCAAAAGCACGATGATCATTATCCAAGCCAGACGTGGCAACCCTCCCAGCCAGAGGAGGCCGGCGAGAATCGGCAGGTAGGTGAACACAACACCGAGATCGGGTTCGACGGCGATCAAGACCATTGGTATGGCGACGATCGCGACCGCCGCGAGGAGCTCACCGACCTTGAGCTGACGTCCGCCGCGCCGGGCCAACCAGGCAGCGGCCATCAGAATGGTGGACAGACGAGCGAACTCGCTCGGTTGGATGGTCAGTGGGCCGATGGCTATCCAAGCACGGTTGCCGCCTCGCGCCACACCAAAAACCAGGACGGCGATCAGACTCAGGAGGCCGATGACATAAAGCGCGGGAGCCAAGCGTTGCAGATGATCCAGACGGATACGCGAGATGAGAAGAAGAACCAGCAGGCCGGCCGCACCCCAGATGGTCTGGCGAAGGAGCAGATTCGAACCGACCAACCGGGAGACGGTGTGGAGGGTGGACAAGGAAGCTCCCAGAATGCCGACAACGGCGAGGAGAATCCAAGGATCGAGGCGGTGTTCCACGAGCCCCAGCCTATCACCCGGCCTCGGGCCGGATGCTCGCCTCGACCAGGCGGGGCGCAATGCGGTCGTTGGGCAAATTCGATTGATTCAGAAAGGCCTCGATCACCTTGCTCGCCACGGGCGCGGCGGCCGCAGACCCGTCGCCGCCATGTTCGACGACGACCGATACAACCAGGGCCGGTTCGTCGAGCGGGGCCCACCCGACAAACCAGGCATGATGGCGAAACTCGCGCGGCAGATCCTTGGAATCGACCCCTTCCTGCAGTCGCACGACCTGCGCCGTGCCGGTCTTACCGGCCATCGGAAGCGCCCCCTGTCGCCGGGCGGTCCCGGCAGGTCCGTGGACGACCTCGGCCAGCGCCCGTTGCACGATAGCCAGGTGATTGCTATCGACGAGGACGTCATCGCTCGCCGTCGAGCGCCCCGAGATCAGGTGCGGGCTGAGGTCGTGGCCGCCGTTGGCCAGGATCGCGAAGCTTCGCGCGAGTTGCACGACGGTCGCCAGAACCGGTCCCTGGCCGATCGAAACCGATACCGCCTCGCCGGGATACCAGGGAGTCTTTCGGACCGACCGGCTCCACTCCGGGGTTCCGACCAGACCGGCCGCCTCGAATTTTCGGTCGAGGCCGGTGCGTTCGCCAAAACCGAAGCGGTGCAGCCACGCCGCCATGCCAGAAATCCCGAGCCTCTGACCGAGTGTGTAGTAGTACACATCGCAGGACTCGGCGATGGAACGGCTGAGGTTGACAAAGCCGTGCCCGCCGCGGCGCCAACAACGATAGGGGTGGCCGTAGAGCACCACCGACCCATTGCAGTAGACCGTCAGCGAGGGGTCGATGAGCCCCTCCGCGAGGCCGGCCAGCGCGAGGAAGGGTTTGATCGTCGAACCCGGGGGGTACACGCCCTGAAGGGGCCGGTTTTGCAGCGGGTGGAGCGGATCGTCGCGAAGATCCTGCCAGTCCGAGCGGCTGAGGCGGCCGCCGAAGGCTTTTGGATCAAAACTCGGCGAGGAGTAGAGAACCCGGACCGCCCCGCTTCGGGGATCGAGTGCCACGACCGCACCGGTTTCTTCTCCGAGCGCTTCAGCGGCGACTCCCTGGAGCTCGATGTCGAGAGTGATTCCGAGATCCCGGCCCTGAGTCGGTTGTTCCTCTCCGACAACACCGATTTGCAGGCCGACCGCCGAAACCATGACCCAACGTTCGCCGTTGCTTCCGGATAGAAAACCATCTTCTGCGGCTTCGATGCCGGTCGCCCCGACCATCGAGTCGGGTTGGATGGACGGATCCGAATCAACCGCAGCCTGCGACACAGGTTTCAAATGACCGACCACATGGGATGTCAGTTCGGCAAAAGGATAGTGCCGGCGAAAGCGCGACACCACGGAAAGCTCCGGGTAGTCGCTCTGGTGAGCGCGGATTGCCGCCACCTGATTCCAGCTGAGGTCTTCACCAACCAGCAGCGGCGCCATGCGCCCGATCCGGCGCTCTTCCAGCAACTGATGAAAGGTCTGGACATCCGTGACCCCCTTTTGAGCAAGGAAGACGCCGGTCCGATCCACATCACGAGCCTCGTCGGGGAAGAGAAGAAGTTCCCATGAAGGTCGATTCTCCGCGACCACCCGCCCCCGGCGGTCATAGATCCAACCGCGCGGGCCGGGCAGCGGGACCCTGCGCATTCGATTGTTTTCGGCAAGATTCCTCCACTCGGCACCGTGCACGAGTTGGAGATCGACAAGCCGGAGATGAAGGACTCCGAGTGCGCCAAAGAACAACACGAAGAGCACGATCGCGCGGCTGCGGAGGGGGCCGATGTCTTCGCGTAATTCCATCTGATCACCGGAGTTTCCGGACCCGTATGGTCCGGAGGTGTTTTGGAAGGTCGATCGCGAGAACAAACCCTATGATTCCACACCATAGACCGGAAAAGATCGCCGTGCGGAGGAGATGCAGAGGGGTCATGGAGGGCTCGATACCGAGGGGAAGCAGGGTGAGGTAGTGCACCAACGCGACGGCCGGAGCGACCAATGCCCCAAAACCGGCCCATGCCGTCGGTGAGCGATCGGCAACTACTCCCGCGAGGGCAAACAGGGCAAGAGCTGCCGCACTCCAGGCGATGCCGCCCGGTCCGATGACTGGTTGATCGAGAACGAGATCCCAGAGCAGCCCCAGAATGACGGCCTCATAAGGCCACCGCCGGTGATCCGAGAGCAGGGACAGAGCAACGATCCACACCGAAACCAGATTGATCTCGGACACCCAGGCGGGGAGGCCCGGCGAACCGAGGATTCGTTGACCCATCAGCGTCAAGACGACGAGAACGGCTACCCACACTTTCACGCCCACGCCCTCCGTGCAGCTCTCGGCGGCCCGGCGCGGCGCGACAGGGGGTGGTTTTCGCTCATCGGATTCCTCGAGGGGTATTGCCCGACCACTCTGGGAGGAGCAGTACGACGCGGGTCGTCCGGAGGTTTGCGCTGGCCGCGGCGACGACCTCGAGGAATGGGTCCTCGGTTTCACGAACCCGGATGATCCAGGCGGTGGGAATTCCTGGTGGAAAGATACCGTCAGCACCCGAGGTAATGAGCACGGTCCCGCGTTCGAGAGTTGCCTGGCGTGGAATATAGGCAACAGCCATCGTGTCGCTGCCGCTGCCAAGGGCCAGTCCTTCAACCCCACCGTCATCGGTGCGGACTGCAACGGCGGCGGCGGAATGGGTGAGAAGCTGCAGCCAGTGGCGGCGCCCGTCCGAGCGAATGACGCGACCGACCAGGCCATCTCGGGTCAATGCTGGTGAATCCTTGGCGACGGTGACAAGCTCGGCGGTGCGGACCTCCATCGTACCGGCCGCAAGGTCGCGAAAGGTGCATCGAGCGACGACGGCACCTGCTGCGTATTCAGCGCTCGGCCCGGCCAACAGGGTTGCGTCACGGAGGGCGCGAAGATCCTCCTCGACGAGGACATCCCGTGCGTGCAGTTCTTCGAGTTCCAGGCGCATTCGTTGGTTATCGCTGATGGTCTTCTCGAGGTCCTGCATACCGAGCCCAAAGGCCGAAACAAGATTCACCAGACCGTTGCCGGCAGCGGACACGGGATGGGCGGCGGTACGAAACCAGCTGATGAGCACGCGGGACCCGTCATCGGCACGCACCTGCCAAGCGGCGAGTAATTCGAGGGCTGACCACAACAGGATCGTACGGAGCAGAAGTGGGCGCGAGGAGATCACACTCGATCCCAGCGGCGCGAAAGAATCCCGTGATTCATTTGACCGGCGCACCCCGCCGGGTTCTCCAACCCGATTGGTCCAGAACGCCGAAAGGCCATATCACCACGGGGCCCCCTCGAGGTTGTCAACCACAGCACAAAGAGATCCGGGCTCGCAGCAGGAACCGTCAAGCGATGGCGATCTTGCGGAGTAGATCGATATTGGTCAGCATCATGCCCGTACCCCGAACGACCGCAGACCCCGGCTCCTCGCAATGGGCAACCGGGAGACCGGTTTCTTCGCGGAGCCGCTTGTCGAGATTCTTCAGCAGCGATCCTCCACCAGCGAGGATGATCCCCTTGTCGATGATATCTGCCGAAAGCTCCGGTGGGGTCTGTTCCAATGCATTGCGAACAGCGTCGACGATCGTCGACACAATCTCGGTCAGGGCCTCGCGGATCTCTTCATCCGTCACGTTGAGATTCTTGGGAACCCCCTCGACGAGATCGCGGCCCTTGACATCCATCGTCAAAGGTTCATCGAGGGGATAGGCGGATCCGATTTCGATCTTGATCTGCTCGGCTGTTCGCTCACCGAGGAGCAGGTTGTACTTCTTTTTCAGATAGTGAATGATCGCCTCATCCATTTCGTTGCCGGCAACCCGGACCGATCGCGAATAGACGACTCCGGCGAGCGAGATCACGGCCACATCGGATGTGCCGCCACCGATGTCGACGATCATATTGCCGGATGGTTCGGTGATCGGAAGTCCGGCGCCGATCGCCGCCGCGGTTGCCTGTTCGATCAGGTAGACCTCGCTTGCGCCGGCCTTGAGCGCTGTGTCCTTGACCGCTCGTTTCTCCACCTGGGTGATTTCTGACGGAACAGAAATGATGATCCGCGGCCGCACCAGGAAAGATCGCCCGTGAGCCTTGCGAATAAAGTGTTCGAGCATCTTTTCGGTGACCTCGAAGTCCGCGATGACGCCATCTTTCATCGGTCGGATCGCCTGGATATTGCTCGGGGTTTTACCGAGCATCTCTTTTGCTTTGGCGCCGACGGCTTCGACTCTGTTGGTGATTCTATTGACGGCGACGATCGAGGGTTCAACGACTGCGATGCCGCGACCGCGGACATAGACCAAAGTGTTGGCTGTACCGAGGTCGATAGCGAGATCAGAAGAGAACAGCCCCAGGAGGCTGGAGAGATGCATCAAAAATCCTCCACGAAAACAGGTTCGCGATGTTCTGTAGTGTTGCCCGAGGGATCAACGGCGATGATCAAAATACTGTTCCATCCCTCTTTGTAGATTTCGACCGTTTTACGGAAGCGCCCGTCGGCGTCGAGTTCGACCTTTTCACCGTTGATAGTGATCGTGGCGCTGGCTTCCGTCGATCCTTCGATAATGAACATATGGCCGAGTTGTTGCGGCGTGTCGACCGCCAACGGCGGTGGCGTCGTGTCTTTGAGAAGCCTTTCGGTCGAAGAGGACACGACCCGGAAGCGGCGAACCGCGCTCCACTCCGATTGGCTGTCACCGCCGATTGATGATGCGACCCGCCAAAAATAGGTTCCCGGGGCCACGAGTTTGAGGCGTGCGGTGTCCTTGGCCAGGTTTGCCGCATCGACATCGAGCTGCGAAGCATCGAAGCTCTTTGTCCGGCTGACCTGCAGGTGCACCGTGCCCTTTTGCGGCCGACCGCGCCATGCCAGTTCGATCACCCCTTGCCGACCGACGTCAAAACCGGCGTTGTTCTGAGGATCGAAGGGGTATGGTGGCGGCGGGATCTCCTGTTTTTCGGAGAGGACTCCTTGCGCGGAGGTGGCGATCGCCTCTCGATTCGTCAAGACGACTTCCTGCCCACGATTGTTCTGAACCCGCGCAGTTCCCTGGAAGGCGGAGACGGTTGTTTTCTTGTCGTCGGCCCCCACATTGACAGCGACCCGACTATCACGATCGATCTCGGTTTTTACGGTGTCGGTGGTGACCGTGGACGGCGCTCCGGAGGTGTAGACGTTGATTCGGCCGACGACCATCTTGACGGCTCCAGGGCTCTCCTGGGATGTCTCATGGTGGATTTCGAGGAGCGAGTTCGGGGAGATGCGATACAGGCTGCCGTCGGCGAACATGATTTCGGCGTTGCCGTCCCGGCCGGTGCGAACGAAGTCACCGTTGAATACGGGGAGTTCCTGGTGGGCGTTTTGCCACTGTGTCTGCCCCGCCCTTTGCAGTTCGACCCTCCCTTCGAGGCTGAAGAACTGGCCGACTCCGACCATCTCCTCGCCCCCGGCGCCGGCAAGGGCCTCGAATCTCCGGCGTGCACTGTCTGCCATTGAATCGGCTTCGTCCCATTTACTCTCTGCGTAGGCGGAGCGGGCCATGTTGAGCTGGTCGGAGGCTTCCTCGAGTTCCGGCCGCCAACGATCCGGGATGGGCTGGGTTTCGGCGTAACTCTGGGCGGCGGTGGCCCGTTCGATCGACTGCCGAGCGCGGGCCTCCGGAGAGAGGTTGAGGCTCTTGTAGGCAAAAAATACCAATGCGGCTGCGACCAATCCGACGACAGCAACGGCCACGATCTTCCGCAGCGGCTGCACTCGGATCACAACCCAATCAAGCTCCAGACCCCTGGACACAGTCGATAAACCTCCAAAAAACACCGTAACATGCGCGTTATCAAGCGGCAAGCTATCGATGACCTTCGTTGTGCGAGGTCCGCGAATTGCGATGGTTGGTGGCGCCCTTCGGTGCCGGTTAATTGTACCGAAAAATGTCAGATCGAGCCCGGGAGAGCCGAGATGAACGGGTGTAAACAGGGTGCATGTGGGCCGCTTTCGCCGGCGCAATCCGAGCGGGATCTCTTGCGAAGCCCCAATCGTTTCGGTACACTTCGCTGTCCCGATTTTCCTCGGGCGGAGGAACCCATGGCACTCAAATGGTTGCGAGACAACCTGCGGCATCTGAAGTTTATTCTCTGGGGCGTCGTCATCGTCTTCGTGCTCCTGGTCTTTGTCGACTGGGGAGCAGGACGTCCGGGCGGGCCCGGCGGCGGCGGAGCTGCGATGACGATCGGAAACCGCTCGATTTCCGAGGCGGAATTCATGGTTGAAATGCGCCGGATCGACCAACAGTTTTCGAGAATCTATGGTGAGCAGTGGAACCAGATCCGGGACCAGATCGATCTCGCCGGGCAAACAACACAGTATTTTGTCGATCGCGAGCTCCAGCTCGCCGAGGCACGTGATATCGGCATCACGGTGACTCCTGACGAACTCCAGGAAGCGATTCTCGAGATTCCCAGCTTCCAGGATGCCAATGGGGCTTTTGTCGGCACGGAAACCTACGAGCGGATCGTCACCGCAAACTTCAGGATGGTGCCGTCGGAGTTCGAAGCGCGCCTCCGCGAAGATCTCATGATCGGTAAACTCAACACGCTGGCGCACAGATCCGTCTGGGTGAGCGATGACGAGGCCGAATCGGAGTTCCGCCGCACCCGTGAGACCGCGGACCTCGATGTGATTCGCTTGAACTATGCGGACTACCTCACAGGTGTTTCGATTTCTGAAGAGGACGCCCGCGCGGCCTTTGCGGCAACGGCGGACGACTACATCCGTGAAGAACAGCGAGTGATTCGATACCTCGTGGTCGAGACCGACAAACTGCGTCGATCTCTGCCCGTGGAGGATTCCGAACTCGAGGCCTACTACCAGGAACACCAGGAAGATTTTCTGCAAGGCGAACAGGCGAATGCCCGCCACATTTTGATCCGTCTCACCCCTGACGCAACACCAGAAAAACGAACTGACGCCGAGGCCCTTGCCGGTGGCGTGGCTGCCATCGCACGATCCGGGGCCGATTTTGGCGAGATCGCAGCGAAACACTCTGAAGACCCCGGATCCAAGGACAACGGTGGTGATCTCGGCTGGTTTGGACGCGGCCGGATGGTTGCTGAGTTCGACAATGCGGTGTTCTCGGCCAAACCGGGTGAGATCATCGGCCCCGTCCGGAGTGAATTCGGCTTCCATATCATCAAGGTCGAGGCGTTTCGGCCGGAACACCAACAGCCTCTTGAAGAGGTTATCGAGACCGTCCGTTCGCGAGTCGTTGAAGGCCGCGCCTCTGCCGAGGCCGAATCACGAGCGACGGCGCTGGCCCGGCGATTGCAGTCGGAGCGACCCGACACCGTTGAGGCGTGGGAAGTGATTGCAGCCGAGGATGATGCGGTGGCCGTCAACGTGAGCCTGCCGTTTTCGCTTGGAGAAACGATTCCCGGAGCCTCTGAAGATGGAACCCTGGCCAACGAGGTGTTTGTCGGCGAAGTTGGCGATATCGTAGGTCCGATTCCCGCGCGACGGGGCTACATCGTCTGGCAGTTGGCGGAGATCCGGCCCGCGGGCGTTCCACCCTTCGAGGATGTTCGCGTCGCCGTGGAGCAGGCGTTGCGGCAGGAAAGGGCACTCGAACTGGCCATGGTAGAAGGCCGGGAGTTGGCAGAACAATGGCGCCAGGGAAGCGACGGGGCGGAGCTTGCCGAGGGTGCCGGCTCGACCCTCACCGATGTGCCGGGACACCGCCGCGGGGCGGTGATCGCGGGTGTCGGAGCAGTGGCAGCTGTCGACGCCGGGGTTTTCCGCGCGGCTGCGGGCGAAATCCTGGACCCGGTGAACGCCGGTGATGATGGTGTGTTTGTCGTACGGGTGCGCGAGCTCCAGTTGGTGGAGACCTTTGAGCTCGAGGGCCAACTCGAAGGGGTTCGTGCCAGGTTGACCGCGGAGCGCGCCAACATGTTCTTGCGCTCGATCCTCAACGAACGACGGCGTGACACCCAGGTGACGATCGACAACGACATCATGCAGCGATTCAGCCCCTCCCGTTCATGATCGGGCGCCTCGAGGGTCGCCTTCACGGCGTCGACCCCGGGACGGTTCTGATCGACGTCGGAGGCGTCGGCTATCTGGTGTCGACCACCTTGCGGGCCTATTCCGAGCTTGCCGGCCGGGAGCAGGCTGTGCTCTGGATTTCCACCCAGGTTCGCGCCGACGCCATCGTGTTGTATGGATTCCCCGAGCGCGAGGATCTCGAAGCCTTTCAGCAGCTCATCGGAGTTGCGGGTGTCGGGCCGCGGACGGCACTCGGGGTGCTTTCGGCCCTCTCCGCCGATGAGCTCGCGCAGACCATCGAGGCGGGCGATCGCGCACGTCTGCAGCGCAGTCCCGGGGTCGGCCGCAAAACGGCCGAACGGATCATCCTCGAACTCAAGGACCGCTTGACGGCCACCTCCAAAGCTCTCGACCACCGACGACCGGATGCGGTGTCCGCGCTGGTGAATCTCGGCTACTCGGAACGGGATGCGGCCAAGACCATCGACGCGGTGTGGCCCGATGCCGGTGGCGAGGATCTCGGCGAGGTCCTCCGCCTGGCGCTGAAGAAGCTCACGCGCTGAGCCCACCAACCCAGGCTCGATACTGGATGCTGGACGCAGGATGCTCGATCCTCGATTGAATCTGTCTCCTGAAAAGTCCCCTCAAGCGCAAATCACCATCAGTTCCGGTGTAGCCCTTCACAATGCTTTGGGGTGAATCGACGATCTTGTCGCATCTAGCATCTAGCATCTAGCATCTAGCATCTAGCATCTAGCATCTAGCATCTAGCATCACTGCTGTCCAAAACAGATCGTCACCTGAAGTTACCCACCTGACAACACGTGGTTTACGGGTTGGTTTTTGGCATATCCGGTTCGCGGTTGGCACGTACCCGTTCCCGATCCCGAATTGCAGCGGCAGCGACAGTGTCCAGCGTCAGCGACAGGCAACAGCGAACAGGGACACCGTCAGCGAGCGCCGAGAGCAGCAGCAGCGGTCAGGAGTACAGGCGACGAAGTGGTCACCACCGGGTCGTTCAACAGAAGGGGTAGCCGGTGGGCGGCCGATGTCAAGGACAGGCAGGGTGCAGGGCATCCTTGACATCGGCCACCACACCGGCTTGTGGGAATGGGCATGAACGACCCGGACGTGACCATGTCCTCAGCCGCCACGAACACCAACCTCGTCGCCCACTCGAAAGCCCTCGAAGCAGCAGGAATCGCGATCAAGATCGTGATGAGGGTTCCAGCTCCGCTGAAGTCCATAGCCGATCAGGTGATCCGGTCGGCGAGTTCGGTCCCTGCGAATCTGGCAGAAGGGCACGGCCGAGTCGGTAGAGACCGGTCGAACCATTGGAGAATCGCCTACGCTTCCGCGAAAGAGGTCGACAGCCACTTGGAGCTCCTCGCCCACGCCGGGGCGATCAGTCGAAATGGAGCCAGTAAAGCGATGATGGCCTTCGATCAGGTGCGTGCAATGACTTGGAGATTGCTCAACCCGAAGTCTTGATTTCAGGGCCCCATGCCAGTCAAACGTGACGCTGACTCCTGTTCGCTGACGCTGAACACTGATTGCTGTTCCCTGTCCCTGACGCTGATCGCTGTCGCCGTCCCTGAACGCCAGCCGAGACTCTGTCTTGGACAAGAGTGATCTAGCATCCAGCATCCACTCCGCCGTTCCCTCTGATTTGTCGATAGGGTAGAGTCGGGGTATGAGCGACGAAATTCTCAACACCGAGCCGCAAAAAGATGAAGGCCCGTACGAAGAAACGCTGCGGCCGCGTCGGCTCGAGGAGTTTGTCGGCCAGGAGCGTTTGGTCACCAATCTCCGGGTTTTTATCGATGCCGCGAGGCACCGAGGCGAGGCCCTCGATCACGCGCTGTTCTTTGGCCCCCCGGGACTTGGCAAAACCACACTCGCATGCATCATCGGCCACGAAATGGGTGCCCAGATCCACTTCACCTCGGGTCCGGTATTGGAGCGAGCCGGAGATCTGGCGGCCATGCTCACCAATCTCGAGACCGGCGATGTGCTCTTCATCGACGAAATCCATCGCATGCCGCCGGCGGTGGAAGAAGTTCTCTACCCCGCGATGGAGGACTTCGAACTCGATCTGGTGATCGGCCAGGGCCCGGCGGCACGCAGCGTGCGATTGTCGTTGCCGCGCTTCACCCTGGTTGGCGCGACCACCCGGACCGGGTTGTTGACGGCACCGTTGCGTGACCGCTTCGGAATCGTCCATCGCCTCGAGTTCTACCCCGCGGATGATCTTGCAGTGATCGTCGGTCGATCGGCGGGAATCCTCGGCATCGAGGTGGATTCCGATGCCGCTGACGAGATTGCCCGTCGTGCTCGCGGCACCCCGCGGATCGCCAATCGTTTGCTGCGTCGGGTTCGCGACTTTGCGCACCACCTCGGTTCGGAGGTGGTGACTCTGGAAGCAACCCGCTGGGGGCTGGAACAGATGGAGGTAGATGGCTTCGGCCTCGATCATCTCGATCGACAACTTTTGACCACCATCATCGATGTCTACAACGGCGGTCCGGTGGGACTCAAGGCCTTGGCGGCATCGATCGGTGAAGACCGCGGCACCCTCGAGGACATTCACGAGCCCTACCTTCTGCAGATCGGTCTCCTCCAGCGGACCCCCCGCGGCCGGACGGTGACCGCGGCGGCCTTCAAACATCTCGGACTCGACCGACCGCCCGGCGCGAAGGATCTCTTCGACCAGGGGAATCATCGGTGAATCAGGTTCCGGTGATCCTCAACCCGACCGCCGGTGGTGGGCGGCTGCTCCGGCACCAGAAAAGGCTGCAAGACGTGGCTGCTGCCGCCGGAGCCGAAATCGAATTTCTTCTTACCCGCAGCGGCGAACACACAACGGATCTGGCGGCCGAGGCGGCATCGAAGAAAGTGCCGCTGGTGCTGGTTTTTGGTGGCGATGGCACCTATAACGCAGTGGCGCGCGGTTTGCTTGGAAGCACGACGGCCATGGGGGTTCTGCCGGGTGGCACGACCTCGGTTCTGGCCTATGAATTCGGTGTTCCCAGACCGGCCCACAGGGCAGTCCTGGATCTGCTCGAGGGCGAGGACCGGGTCATGCGGGTCGGACGAACCGATCGCGGGGACCTCGTATTGTTGATGCTCTCGGCGGGTCCGGATTCCTTCGTCCTGGAACGGCTGCGGCCATCGTTTAAAAGACTTGGTGGAAGGGTTGGCGTGGCCTTGCAGGCGGTGGTCGAAGTCTTTTCAGCCAACGCGCTGCCGGTGATGCGGATCGTGAGCAATGGGCAGGTCGATGAAGCCGGTTGGGTCATCATCGGGAACTCGCAATGTTATGCGGGGAATCACTGCGCGACGCCGGGAGCGGACCCCTTTCGTGCCGACCTCGAGGTGGTAGCGCAGAAGACGGCGGGCCGGCGGGCCGCGGCCTCGTTTCTTTTCGGCATTCCAAGCGGCCGCCACGTTTCGAGGGATGACGTTTCTCGAGAAATCGTTCAGTCGGTCCGGCTTGAACCGGCCTCGGAGGGTGAACAGGTCCCCTACCAGATCGACGGCGATGTCGTGGGTGTGCTGCCGGTGGAGATCGGGATCGATCCCCTGTCGTTGATGGTGCGTCTCCCCGTGCGCCGTTGAAGGCCGATCCCGAAGGTCCCCGACGGGTGCCCCCCTTTCAGTCGGAGGCAAAGAGATCGGTGGAGATATACCGCTCCGCCGTCGAGGGCACGACGAATACGATCAACTTGCCCGCCATTTCTTTTCTCTCCGCCACTTTGAGGGCGGCAGCGCAGGCCGCGCCGGAGGAGATCCCGGCCAGAATCCCTTCTTCCCGGGCGAGTCGTCGGGCGGCTGAGAACGCCTCGTCGTTTGTCACAGTCACAGTCTCGTCGATCACCGAAATATCAACGTTTGGTGGGATGAAGCCCGCGCCGATGCCTTGGATCTTGTGAGGTCCTGCTTCGCCGCCTGAAAGCACCGGTGAGTCGGCAGGCTCAACGGCGATGATCCGGGTTTGCGGTCGGCGCTTCTTCCACACCCGCCCGACTCCGGAAATGGTACCGCCGGTGCCGACGCCGGCGACAAAGGCATCCATCTGCCCGTCGCAATCGCGCCACAATTCCAGCGCAGTGGTCGTGGCGTGGATCTCGGGGTTGGCCGGGTTCGAGAACTGGTCCGGGATCACCGCGTTGGAGATATCCTCGAGCAGGGCCTCGGCCTTGGCGGCCGCGCCCTTCATGCCCTCCGCGGCAGGTGTCAGAACAATCTCTGCACCCAGGAGATTGAGGATTTTTCGCCGTTCCAGAGACATGGACTCAGGCATCGTGAGCACGCACCGGTAACCGCGGGCGGCGGCCACCATTGCGAGCGCGATGCCGGTATTGCCCGAAGTCGCCTCGATGATTGTCGAGACCCCGGGCTCAAGTACGCCGTCGCGCTCCAGTGTTTCAATCATGGCCACTCCAAGGCGATCTTTGACGGAGTGGGCAGGGTTGAAGAACTCGAGTTTGGCAACCACGGTGGCATCGACCGCGGCCGCCATACGATTCAGGCGCACCAGGGGCGTATTGCCCATCAGGCGGGTCATGTCCGATGCGATTCGCATGGGTTCTCCTTGAGCTTCCTTCTCAGCTACAACAGCTTTGTTCCGCAGAGTGTTCCGGTCACCGAGATCGCTGCGGTACAATGTCTTTTCGGGAGGCGGTTGTGGATTTCCTCGACAAGCTGGAGGCCCGTGCGGCCAAAGCCGGTGGCCGGGTGGCGCTCGCTGAAGGACACGATGCGAGAGTCATCGAGGCAGCAGCCGATCTTGCTGCACGGGGCCCATTTTCGGTGACGATGGTATGTCCGGGCGCTGACCGTGGTCCGGAGCACGAAAAACTCGAAAAACTCGGCGTCGATATTGCTGATCCAGGAAAAGATCCCCGGCGGGAGGAGCTGGCTGCTTACCTTCTCCAACGCCGAGCGCACAAGGGACTCACGGAAACGGATGCCATGACCGCCGTCGAGGACCCGCTGTACTTCACCTCCCTGTTGGTTGCCACCGGGGCGGCCGATGCGTCGGTGGGTGGTGCCGTCCGAACGACTGCGGACACGGTCCGCGCCGCCCTGCACTGTATCGGACCTGGAGAAGGGCTGAAAACGGTGTCCTCGGCATTTGTCATGGTCCATCCCGACCCGGCCTTTGGTGATGAAGGCGTCATGGTGTTCTCCGACTGCGCCGTGCTGCCGGACCCGGATTCGAAACAGCTGGCGGAAATCGCGATTTCGGCGGCTGCGACCTTCCGCTCGATCGTCGGTGGCGAACCCCGGGTTGCGCTGCTCTCCTTCTCGACCAAAGGCTCCGCCACGCATCCGCTGGTGACCAAGGTCGCCGATGCGCGGGCCGATCTCGAGGGGCGGGAACTCGACTTCAGATTTGATGGTGAGATGCAGTTCGATGCGGCTCTGGTTCCCAGAATCGGCGCCAGCAAAGCGCCGGGGTCGGAGGTGGCAGGAAAAGCCAACGTGCTGGTCTTTCCGGATCTCAATTCCGGCAACATCACGTACAAAGCAGCCGAACGGCTCGGTGGTGCCCGCGCGCTCGGTCCCCTGATGCAGGGTCTGGCCAAACCCGCGAATGATCTTTCTCGCGGTTGCTCGGCCGCCGATATCGTTCAAACCAGTTTATTGAGCCTCCTCCAGGCAAAGGGGTAGATCGATATGCGCGTTCTCGTTATCGGCTCGGGAGCTCGCGAACATGCCATTGTCCACGCTCTGCGGCGCTCCCAGGGGGTGACGGAGATCTTTGCGGCCCCAGGCAATCCGGGAATCGCGCAAGCCGCAGATCTCTTGCCGGTTTCCCCCAACGATTTGCTGACTCTTGCTGAAGCCGCGGCGGATCTTCGGGTTGATCTGACCATAGTCGGCCCGGAAGTACCTTTGGCGATGGGTATCGCCGATGAGTTCGAGCGCCGGAATCTCCGCCTCTTCGGACCACGGCAGGCGGCGGCCGAACTCGAGTCGAGCAAAGTTTTCGCCAAAGAGTTTTGTTGGCGGCACGATATTCCCACCGCCGCGGCCAAGGTCGTGCGCAGTCGCGATGAAGCGCGGGCCGCGGCCCGCGAATTCGGGTTTCCGGTCGTTTTCAAGGCCGACGGCCTCGCCGCCGGCAAGGGCGTGCTCATCATCAACAACAAAGATGAATTGGCAGAAGCGCTCGATATTTTCTACGAACAGCGTCGATTTGGCGACGCTGGCGACAAAGTGTTGGTCGAAGAGTGTCTGGTCGGAGAAGAGGTTTCATACATGGCGATCTGCGACGGCACTCGCGTCGTGCCCATCGCCACCTCACACGACTACAAACGGGCACATGACAACGACGAAGGCCCCAACACCGGCGGCATGGGGGCGCACTCACCGGCGCTCGTGATTCCGCCGGGAACCAGCCGCTTGATCCTCGATACGGTAGTGCGGCCGGTCGTCGCCGGCATGGCTGCCGAGGGACGAGAATATCGAGGCGTGCTGTACGCCGGTCTGATGCTGACCAAAGACGGGCCGAGAGTCCTGGAATTCAATTGCCGTTTTGGTGATCCCGAGACCCAGGCGATCTTTCTCCGCCTCGACGACAACTTTGCGCGCGTGGCTCTCGATGCCGCCGGTGGTGTTCTCGGAGTGCCGACGATGCGGTGGCGCAAGGAAGCGGTTGCGTGCGTCGTGGTGGCTGCCGACGGTTATCCCGGCAATCCGCTCAAGGGCAGCGAGATCACCGGTACCAACGAGGCGATGGCCCTGCCCGGTGTGACGGTCTACCACGCCGGCACCAAGCGCGACCGTGGGCACCTCGTGACCTCGGGAGGCCGGGTGCTCTCGGTATGCGGCCGCGGTCCGACCCTTGATGAGGCGCTGACGGTCGCCTACGGCGGGGTTGAAAAGATCTCCTTTGAGGGGATGTGGTATCGCTCGGATATCGGGCAGGACACCCTCCGTACGCTGGGGACAGCCGGTGGCTGAGGTTCTCATTCTGATGGGTTCAACCAGTGACTGGAAGCACCTCCGGGGAGCGACCGATGTGCTGACGCAGCTCGGGGTCTCCTTTGACGTCCATGTGTCCTCAGCCCATCGAACGCCTGAACGGACCGTCGAATTGGTGCGTCGGGCGGATGCTGAAGGGTGTCAGGCCTTTATCTGCGCGGCCGGCATGGCCGCTCATCTCGCCGGCGTGGTTGCGGCTCACACCAACAGGCCGGTGTTGGGAGTGCCTCTCCCCGGTGGAGTTCTCGATGGCGTCGATGCCCTGTTGTCAACGGTTCAGATGCCGTCGGGCATCCCGGTCGCGACCTTTGCCGTCGGACCCGCGGGCGCCAAAAACGCAGCGTTTTTTGCGGCGCAGATTGTTGCGGGCGCGAAACCAGAGGTCCGCACTGCTCTCGAAAAGTTGCGGCGGGAAGGTGCCGAGAAAGTTGCGGCGGGCGACGAAGAAATCGCGGCAGAGCTCGCCTCGACAGGTGATGAGCATGCCTGATCTCATCGAGTGTAAGATGTTGCCGGTTGTTGAAGATTGGGTGAAGGTGTCGGTTGATCCCGATCTCCCCCCCTTGCCTTGCCGCGCCGGTCGATTCGAGCTTGTCCACGGCGAGTCGATTGTCGTCGAGACCCCGGATGGCAAGTTTGTCGGCAGGGTTACGGCCTACTCTCCTCCGAGCTTCAAAAAGCCCCGCCGGTCGGCCGCCCGGGTACTTCGCCGGTCGACCCCGGATGATGAGAAGCGGCACGAGGACACCGCCCATCTCGAACGCGAGATCGAAACATACGTGCGGCGCAAGACGCGCGAACTCGAACTCGACCTCCACCCATTCAAGGTCCGTCTCCCGCTCTCGGGCCGCACCGCGGTGATCTTCTTCTCGGCCGAAAAACGAGTCGACTATCGCCCCCTTCAGCGGGATCTGGGTCGCCGCTACCGGCGAAAAATCGAGATGCGTTCCCTCGGAGTGCGTGACGGCGCCCGCCTGTGTGGCGGTCTCGGGCCCTGCGGCCGCAGCCTGTGTTGTACGACCTTCATGGATCGTTTCCACTCGGTGACCGTCCGCATGGCCAAACGGCAAAACCTCAGCCTGAATCCTGCCAAGATCTCGGGTCTGTGCGGCCGCCTCATGTGCTGCCTCGCTCACGAAGTCGATTTCTATCCCGACAAGGGGCGAAGGCGCAACTAGCCGGTGAAGATAGCAGCCAGGCGGCACGCCGCTCTTGGCAGCGAGAAAACCCGGTTTCGCGCCTATTTCCACGGCAAGACACTCCACTGTGGATCTGATAACCTTTAGCGAGAACCAGCCGACTTCATGCTTCCGGAATTTTGCGGCCGCACAGCATGGGGCGTGAGGAGATCTTCATGTCCGATCGTAAACTGATCCGACCCTCGATGAATGAAATGATGGAAAAATTCCCTACCCGAACCACCGGCCGCCGCAAACAGGTGCCCGCCGAACAGACAAACGCAGAGGGCTTTTATTATCTCAAACAGATGCAAAACCGTACCGCCATGGTGGTGGTGCTGACCGATGGTACGGAGCTCAAGGGCTGGATCGAGTGGTACGACAAGACCTGCATCAAGTTGAATCGGGTTGATGCTCCGAATCTGCTGCTTTTCAAACATTCTGTCAAATTCATGTTCAAAGAGGAGGAGCTTCGGTCCCGTCGCCGCCGTCGGCCACCGCCGGCGCGCTGATTTCGAAGCTTTGACCTGCCTCCGGCCGTGGACCCCCCCCCGGTGGGGATGGAGCGTCGTGGTCGTAGTCCGCTGCTCAGTCGTCGTCGCGCAGCATCTGAAGCACCCGGCTGATGACGAGATCCAGTGCGACGGTATTGAAACCGCCCTCCGGAATGATCACATCCGCCCACCTCTTCGACGGCTCGACAAATTCGAGGTGCATCGGCCGCACCGTGGCGACATATTGGGTGACCACGCTCTCGACCGTGCGAGCACGTTCGCGCATGTCGCGTTCGAGACGCCGGATAAAGCGGATATCGGCGTCGGTGTCGACAAAGATTTTGACGTCGAGCAGATCGCGGAGCGCCGGAATCGCGAGTATCAGGATTCCCTCGATGAGAATCACCGGTCGGGCTTCGAGGTCTTCCGTTTCTTCGCACCGCACGTGACGCGCAAAATCATAGACTGGGAGCCGCGCCTGTTGGCCCGCCTTGAGTGAGCGCACGTGGTCAACCAGAAGTCCTTCCTCAATGGCTGCAGGGTGATCGAAGTTGTGATGGATCCGTTGCGGCTCATCGAGGTGGGCGAGATTGTGGTAGTAGCGGTCCTGGTTGACGGTGACGATACGTTCGCGCCCGACTCTTCGGACGATCTCATCCGCAACCGTCGTTTTGCCCGACCCGGTTCCGCCGGCCACGCCAATACACAGGGTTTTCATACCGGCCCTCGACTGACTCCGTATAGGGAGCTTGTCAGAGGTATTTGAGGGTCTCCTGTGCGGTGCTTGCATCGCGACCGTCGGGGGAAACCTCGAGATACTTTTCGAGGTGGCTCTTGGCCCCTTCCATATCGCCCGTGCGCAACAGCAGCATGCCGTATTCAAAGTGGCACGCAGAATAATCGGGGTCGACCTCGAGGCACTTTTCGAGCAACGGGCGAGCTCCGTCGTCATCGAGCTTGTTGAGGTGGACTGCTGCTTCGTTGTAGAGAATCGACGGGTCGTCGGGGTTCAGATCCTGGTAAAGCGCCATGTATTCTGCATGGCCCGCATCGTCACCGAGCGCACGGCTGGCATTTGCTGCGATGGCAACACACTCAATGTACTCTTCGTCTTCCTCGAGGCATTCCTCGGCCACTTCGAGCGCCTTCTCCATATCGCCGTCTTTGTAGTGGAGCTCTCCGAGCATCGCGGCAGCCTGGACCAGATCTGGTATTTCATCCAAGGCTTTTTCGAGCAACGCCTTGGCCCCGTCCATGTCACCCTTTTTATAGGCCTCCCGGGCTTCTGCAAATTCTTTGTATCCCGGTTGCTGGAGATAGTCTTTCTGGGTCGCCGCCTCGGCCTCGGCTGCGGTCATGAGTTCAAAATCGAAGACATTGTCCGACGAGCCCACCATGACCTTGAACGGCCGCTGCTGGGGCTGGTAACCATTGGCTTCGACCAGCAGCTTGTAGTTCTTGGTCGCATCGATGATGGCCGCTTTCCATTTGCCTTTTTTGTCGGTGTTGATCACCTTCTCGTAGGCCATGTCACCGGTCGTGATCGTGATCACGGCGTCGGGAATCGGGTTGCCCTGCATGTCCCTGACCTGGCCGCCGATTCTCGCCTGCATACCGGCCTGGGCAAGACCGGAAATCGTCAATACGGTGAATAGGATGAGGGCTTTCTTCAAGTACGGATTCTTCATGTTTGCCTCCGTTGTGCAGTTGCACGCGCTCAGAGCATACCCGGTTTTTGATGCGTCCTCAACGCTTGAGCGTCATCCAAGGCACGCTCCATCCATCAGACACTACGGATGAGAACGCGGTGTATTCCGTCCCTCGGTCACGAAAGGTCAACGTCCCCGGGTCAACATGGCTCGAATGACATGGTGTGCGACCGAGGGGTTTTCGCGCAGGCGTCGAATCGAATATGGATACCAGTCCTGTCCGTAGGGCACGTAGACCCGGAGCCGGTGTCCATTTGAAAGAATGATCTTCCGAAGTTCGGGATCGACCCCGAGCAGCATCTGAAATTCGTACTCTTCGGGTTTGAGGCCGAGCCGGTCGACAGCGTTCATGCCGGCCCGCACCAGATAAGGATCATGGGTGGCAATTCCGACGTAGGCCCCTCCAGCGAGCAGTTTCTCCAGGTGGTCGATGAAGTTTTCACGCACCGTCTCGTACTGCTTCCACGCGATCGCTCGAGGCTCGCGGTAGATGCCCTTGCAGATGCGAATATTCGGTTTGAGTTCCAGGAGGCTCTCGATATCGGAAGTGGTCCGGTGGAGATATGCCTGGAGGACGACCCCGACCGAGGAAGGAAAATCTGCGACCACTCGCCGGTACAGCGCGAGGGTTTCATCGGTGCAGGTGTGGTCCTCCATGTCGATACGGACGAAATTGGAAAAGCTGCTGGCACGCTCTACGATCCTCGAGACGTTGTCGGCGGCAAGATCCGGATCAATTTTGAGACCCAACATGGTCGGTTTGATCGACACGTTGGCGTCGATCTTTTCGGCCTCGATTCGTTCGAGCAAATCGAGATACTGAGTAACCGCCTTTTCAGTTTTCGCTTTTTCGTGGACTTCCTCGCCCAAAACGTCCACCGTGCCCATCGCACCCTCGGCATTCATGCTGCGAAGCGTGTCGATCGCAGAATCGATCGTTTCCCCAGCCACATAACGGCTGGCCACTTTGCCGACGATCGGCTTCGGTACAAATGGCATCCCGTACTTCACGAGAGCATCAAAAAGGCTCATGGCATTCTCCTCGCATCGGGTGTCTGGGCGAGCACGGCGCAAAAGACGGCTTTGGCTCCGGCGCGGGTCAGCGCCTCGGCTGCAAGCCGGATGGTGGTTCCGGTCGTGGTGACGTCGTCGATCACCAGGATCCGATGGTTACCGGCGGCGGCTCGGGCTGAAAAGCTGCCGCGGTCCAGCTTTCTGCGGAGGGCGCTCGTCTTTCCGGTTTGGCGGTTGAGACCATGGCGCCGCATTATCGGTCGCCTGGGGCGATCGAGTCGCCGAGCCACGCTCGAAGCGATGAGCTCTGCCGCCGGCCAGGGTCGTCGAAAACGCCGCAAGGGGTGCGACGGCACGTGGCAGACCACGTCGATTTCCGAGGCCCACTCTTCAGCCGCCACGACGGCAGCCAGACGGGCGCCCAGAGGCTCCGCCAATTCGTCTCTTGCCCCGTGTTTGAGGGCGAGAACGGCGGTTCGCAGGACCCCGTCGTGTTCGCCCCAGATCACGGTTGCGCATTGCGGTGGGCTTTTTCTCAGGCAGTCCACGCAGCCCTCTCCAGGATCCGCGGCCTCGAGACCGCAGCGGGGGCAAGCATCGCCGGCACGGGGAATGACCACCGACCAGCAGCCTCCGCACAGACCGCGATCTCCGCCTTGCAGTGGTTGATCGCAATGTGGACAAAGGCTCGGCACCAGCGCTTCAATCGCAGCGGCTAACACGCCCTCCGTTCGCACGGCGGGTATGGTAGCAGAGGATGAGCCGGGGGGGAATATGGAACCGAATTCGGACTTCCGTGCGAGCTATACTGCAGGCATGAGGGCGCTTCGGCACGAAACAGTGATTCACAGTGATGGCCATGGCCATGTCATCGATCTCAGCCCCCTTTCGATCCAATGGTTGCAGTCCATTGGTGCTGAAGACGGTCAACTGACGGTGTTTGTTCCTGGTTCGACCGCAGCTGTCACCACGATCGAGTTCGAGCCGGGGGCTGTTCGTGACCTCGGTTTGGCGCTGGAACGAATCGCCCCAAGCGATCGCGAGTATCACCACGATCTGCGATGGGGAGACGGCAACGGCTTCTCACACCTCCGTGCGGCCTTGATGGGACCATCCTTGACGGTGCCGGTAGCGGCGGGATCGTGTGTTCTGGGAACCTGGCAACAAATCGTCCTGGTGGAATGCGACCTCAATGCACGACAACGAAGGGTGGTGTTCTCCTTTGTTGGCAGCACGGGAGGCGAAGCCTGATGCCGCATCTGATTCTCGAGGGGGAGGCCGACTTCGAAGTACTGGTGGCAACCGTACCGAGGGACGCCCATCGTTGGGGTGTGGCGGTGCTTAAAACCGAAGAAATGTGGTTCCGCTCGGACGGATTGGCGCTTCTTGCAGAGGGGGTGGTCGTGGAGCACTCTCGACCACTTCACCCGGTCGCTGTCATCTCCAAAAGCCGCGAGGAAACCACCCTGAGACTGTGGCGGCTGGCACCGACGGAGCGCACGCCTGCGGTGCAGCGGTGGCTCGCGATCCTGGCGAGAGCCGCCCAGTCGGCTGGTTGTGGCCGTGTCACCAGGACCAACCTCGCTGCCGATGTGATCGATGGTGTCAATCTTTCTCTTTGAGTTCCTCGTCAACCTCTTGGATGCGTTCCTGATGGGCCTGTTCGAGGTTTTCGATCTGGTCCCGGATCGCCCCGACTGCGAGACCGGGGCCCGAAGCAGAACCCCCCGCTGATGACGAAGCTTGGCCGTTGAGGGTCGTGGTGGCGGCCGCGAGGCAACGATTTGCTGTCACGAGATGCCGCTCCGAGGGAGCCATTGCGTAGGATCGAAGGGCGCCGGCGGCACGGCGAAGCATGACTGCGGCGTGCAACTCGGGGCTCGCAACCGGTGCGATCGAAGCCCACGAGGCGGCTGTGGCCGAAAATGTCTGGAGATCTTCGGTGTGGTCGGTTATTCCGGCGGGATCATCCACCAGCCCCTCCATCGCAAAGATCATCTGGCGGGCCGTGTCCACTTCGAAAACAGCGCCGGTCACACCTTCCTCGCGGAGATCTGAGGCAACCACGGTCACCGCGTTCAAGCTCGAGTCGATGTCGAGCTTGACGAGATAGAGCACGAAACCCACCGCGATCAGCGACAACAGAAGGAAACCGCCCGAAAGCCTCACAAAACCCCATTTTCGAGTATAGAGGGCTTCCCGTCGTCTCGAGACTCCAGCGCGTCCTTACCAACTGTCTGTGTCCTCTCCAGGGGACGCTTTCGGGGTCGACGGATCGTCCTGAGCGTCGGACACGGCGGTAATCGTGGCACGGATGTTGCGGAATCAATGACTGTGGAGGTTTCGATGAAGTGTTCGAGCATACTTGGTGGTCTGGTGGTTATGGCGGCCGCACTGACGCCGGTTTCGCTTTGGGCCCAGCTGACCACCGACTGGATGATTCCTGCAGCCGCTCACAATGCCGGTCAGCGGGGCACGTTTTGGCGGACGGACCTGTCGCTCCACAACCCCCACGATTTTGAACTCCCGGTCGTGGTTCAGGCGCTCCCATCCGATGCTGTCAACCACGAAGTCCCAACCATGACGATCACCCTCGCAGCCTGGGAAACCTTCAATCTGTGGGACGTCCTCGGCCCAGATGGATTCGATCTCGAGGAAACCGCCGCCATCCTCGCCTATGCGGACCCGTCGCTGCGTTGCGACCCCATCGAGGAGTGTCACTTTCTGGTCACTTCCCGGACCTATACCCTGGCGCCGGGCGAAGGTGGGGGAGAGTTCGGTCTCGCGGTGCCGGGTACGGTGGTCGAGCGCGCCGGTGACTGGTCGACACTCAGTTATGCCGCTGGAATCCTCAACGATGGCCAATTTTTTCGCTGCAACGTCGGTGTCGCCTCGTGGACGGTCGATTGGACCGTCGTTCACCTCGACATCCAAGACAGCGATGGCTCCATCATCGCTTCCGAGACCTTTGATGTGCCGCCCTTTGGTCACACCCAGCGAAGCCTTGATCCCGAGATGACCGGAGGGAGCCTGGTGTTTTATGTTGAGGATGGCCCGGATGATGTTCTCATCTTCCCCTATGCAACGGTGATTGATGAGGCGACCGGCGACGCGAGCTTTTTCTTTGCCGAGGCATCGACTGTAGGCGCTGCGACCAAGAAGGAGGGCCCGTCGTCTGCTGATCGACCCTCGACCCCCAAAAGGGGTTCGCCGGTCAAGTTCGCGCCGCGGGTGCCACCCGGAGCGGGGCTCCCCCGCTGACGGGCCGGAATTCGCGGCGGAGCCGGCAGGCTTCGTCAACCGGCTCTTGAGGCGGTTTCTTTTTCCCACTGGTTTTAAACCAGCAGTCGATTCATAATGGTTGTCCAGGCTGGGGAGGCCCATGGTCCAGTTTGACAATCAGTATCGACAGATAAAAATCAAAGTTGTCTATTATGGTCCCGCCGTCGGCGGTAAGACCACCTGTCTGCAACATATCCACAAGGTGACCGACCCGCAACGGCGGACAAAGCTCTATTCGTTGAACACCGCCGCCGATCGCACCCTCTTTTTCGATCTCCTGTCGCTCAATCTCGGTCGGATTCGGGGTTATCGCCTGGCGCTCCAGTTGTATACGGTGCCCGGTCAGGTTCAGTACAACGCCACCCGACGAACCGTTCTCGCGGGTGCGGACGGTATCGTTTTTGTTGCGGACTCACAGACCGACCAGGAGCAGGCAAACAGGGACGCCCTGGCGAATCTGTGGGAGAACATGTCGGCCAACGGTCTTGACCGACGCGCGGTGCCGCTGGTGCTGCAGTACAACAAACGCGATCTCGACCCGATCATGCCCATAGTCGATATGGAATCCGCCCTCAATATCGAAAAGTACCCCTCCTTTCCGACCGTGGCGATCACCGGCGAGGGGGTCCTTGATGCCTTTGCCAAGATTGGCGAACGGACCCTGGCGTCGGTGGCCGACAAGCTGGGAGTCGGTACCAATCCGCAGGCCATCGAGCGCCTGCAACAACAGATGCGTCATGCGATGCGGCCCTTTATGGGGGATGACGAAAACCGGCGCGAACCCGACGATGTCGAGGTGACGGTTTCCGAGCAGACAATTGCCGCTGACAAGGCCTTGAGCGAGGAGACCCTGGTCTCTGAGGCGGTTCGGGCCAACATGGCGATGACCGACCTCAATACCCGGCTCGATAACCTCAGCCGGCAACTCGACCGCAAGGTCCGGATCATGGACAGCATCTCGGAGTTCGGTCGAGCAGTCAGCAACGAACGCGACCCGGCGAAGGTCCTGCGCCGTTTGATCACCGATGCTATTCGTCTGCTCCAGGTTCAGGGTGCCTCGGTGCTCATCATTCCGGGTTCGGGCGAGCTGCGCGAGGCGGTGGTTCACGGTTTCAAAAAGGACCCATTCCTGGAGACGGCGGATGGTGAGGAGGGGACCCTGGCCGGGACCCTTCTGGATGGCCGGCAGCCGCGGCTTCTTGCCAGAGAGATCGGCGAAGAGCGCGATTCCGAGCTTCTGGCGGCGGTGGAGGGTGCCGGATACAGCTCGGCGCTCGTGATCCCGCTCATGACCCAGGAAAAAGTGGTTGGGCTCTTGAGTGCCTATGGTGATGCCGATCGCGCGAGTTTGGATGAGGACGATCTCCAACTTGCGACGGTCCTCGGATCCACAGCCGCCATGGGTTATGCCAACGCCATTGCCTGGCGCCAGATGGAGGACTTCAGCCGCGGCCTCGAGGCGCAGGTCGAAGAACGCACGAACGAGCTTCGCAGGACACTTGCCGAGAGCCGCGGGTTGGCCAAGGACCTGGCCGAGAAAAAGGAACTGCTGGAGAATGCCTATCGCGGTCTCGAAGCGCTCGACAAAGTAAAAAACGAGCTCATCAATCGACTCTCTTTGGAATTTCGCACGCCGGTCACCTCTTTGTTCACGGCGGCCAAGATTCTCGATCGTGAGAAGGACGCACCCGATGACAAAAAGACCCGGCTTGTCACGGTAATGCACGATGAGGCCGAAAAGCTCCTCGAAATGATTCAGAGCGTATTTCAGGCCAAAGTGCTCACCGCAGAAGCGGGGAAGATCGAACGGCAGCAGGTTCCGATCCAGGACCTCATCCGCAAGACCCTGGCCCCGATCCGTGATCTGGCGAATTCCCGGAAGGTCCGGCTTCAAATTCTCATCCCGAGCGGGCTCGATTCGGTCTTCTGCGAACCCGAGAGCACCGAGGCCGCCCTTCGGGCGGTGATAAAAAACGGCATCGAATTCAACCGTCAGGACGGCGAGGTGAAACTCGAGGTGCGGCGGGTGGTGCGCGGAAAAGAGCCCTGGTTGCAGCTGCGGGTCAGCGACACCGGATCGGGCATCGCAGAGGCTGATCTCGAGAACGTCTTTCAGGCGTTCTGGCAGGGGGACGACACGGATGCCGGCAAGCGCTACGGCATCGGCCTCGGTCTCGCAATCGCCCAGCGTGTGGTCGAGAACCATGGCGGTTCGATCGCCATCGACAGCACCCTCGGGGAGGGCACGGAAGTTGTCCTGTCCTTGCCGCAAGAGGCGAGCTGAGGGATCACCCCGCGCTCTTTGCGGTACCATAACGTGATGCGTGTGCTGATTTTGACCGCCCGTCCGTCCGTGGCCGCCAACAAGCGCCTCGTCGAGGCGGCTTCTGCCCTCGATGTTGACGCCGAGCTCGTTGATGCGACCTCCTGTACCGCAATCCTCGATACAGATCGGTGCCGACCCGGGGGAGTCGCGGACGGTGCCGACGTGGTCCTGGCCAGAATCGGAAACTGGCGCCCCGAGAGTATGTTGGCGATCCTGGAGTCGCTGCTGAGCAGTGGTGTGGCAACTCCAAATCCTCCGGCCGCCATTCGGTGTGGCAGAGACCACTGGCAGACCGTACGGGTCCTGGCTGCCGCCGGGCTTCCGGTTCCCGAGACGATCGCCGGTTTGGAACCCGAGGTGATGGCCGACGCCGCTATCCGAGAGTTGGGCTTGCCCGTGGTGGTCAAACAACGCCGGTCGCGGATGGGCGTCGGGGTGATTCTCTGCCGCAGCCGAGACCATCTCGAGGCGGTTCTGGACTCCCTGTGGAGAATAGGCGACGAGGTCATCGTCCAGCGATGGCTCGAACGTGGCGCGACGAGCCACCGGCTGCTCGTGGCCGGAGGCCGTCTGGTGGCGGCTGCACGGTTCCACGCAGCGGAAGGTGAGTGGCGCTCGAATGCCGCGCGCGGCGGATCCTTCGATGCTTTCGAACCGGATGTTTCAGAGACAGGGCTCGCCCTCGAAGCGGCCGCGGCGCTGGGTCTCGGTCAGTGTGGTGTCGATATCGTCCCCACCGATGGTGGAGCAGTGGTGATCGAGGTCAACCCGACCCCGGGCTTTCTCCGTCTCGAGGAAGCGACCGGGGTCGATGTGGCCAGCGCGCTGATCAAGGACGCGATCAGACCCCGCTGAGATTCGTGGACCCGCCCACGTATCTTGGCGCCCCGTGTTCCGAGGGTCAGGCTTCGCTCGAGGCGCCGACCGGAGCCGGCGCCGGCCGGCCGGCGAGCTCGCGATCGATCATCAGCAATCCGTGCGGGTTTGATTCCACCATTTTGACCTGGTGGAAAAGTGTGTCGGCCGTTGCTTCTTCCTCGACCTGCTCGTTGACGAACCAGTGCATTATGACGGTTGTCGCATGGTCGTTTTCGGTGGAGGAGAGATCGACGATCTTGTTGATACGTGCACTGATGTGCTTTTCGTGCTCAAGCACGGCTTCGACCGCCGTCGACGGCGACGCCCACTCGACCTGGGGTGCGTCCATGGCCAACAACTGCACTTTCCCGCCGCGTTCGTTGACATAATCGAAGAGCTTCATGGCGTGACTGAGTTCCTCCTGCGCTTGGATCCGCATCCAATGTGCAAAGCCATCAAGATGCTGGGCCGTAAAATAGGAAGAAACTGACAAATAGAGATAAAAAGAGAAAAACTCTGCGTGAATCTGCTCGTTGAGCGCCTGCTCGACCTTCGGTTTCATGATCGTGCCTCCGTGTGATGAATCTAGGGGTTGACCGCTGTTTTCGCGGAACCGTTGGTTAGTATAACGCGAGCCTTGGTGAGACTATTCAACTTCCGCGCCGTTGACCGGAGAAAGTGGGTCGATTGATGTCGGAAGAGCGGGAAGCACCGCGATCCACGATCTGATGTTGTTGAAGGCCTGGGGTTGTGACCACAGGCGTCCAGCCCGCTTTTCGTCCGCGACGGGCATGCCGGAATACCACAGCACAGATACGGCGATGATTGCTGCCACGGCGAGCCCGATCGAAGCGGAGACGGTGGGCTTTCCCAGTGGCCGCACGTCGGCGTCGGGGTAACGAAACCACCCGAGCACTATCGATGCGGCAACCGGGACCAGGAGACCGACGGCGGCGGCAACCGGCACCTGGCCACTGATTAACGACGTCATTGCTGCCCAGACGACTGCCGGAGCACCGAGGTGGAGGACGACGACCGCCAACCGATAAACTCGTGAGATCTCCCCTGGTCTCCGGCGCGCGAGTTGCAGCAGCCGGATCGTTGGCACAACGCCGGCCGCGGCGGCCATTCCGGGAGCAATCCACAAAAGATGTGTGGACATGTGATGGAGGGCGAGCCAGCGACTGAGATGGCCGTCCCCGGGTTCGAGCAGAGGCAGCCAGGCGACAGCGATGACGGCGCTGCCCCACGCCCACTGGATCATGAGCAATTCGATGACCATCGAATGTCCACGAGGGAGGAGCGGAATGGCCGCCACCGCGATCAACAACGGAAGCACCAGCGAACCCAGCCAATAACCGCCCGCACTCGGCAAGGAGGAGAAATTGAGCGCCGGTTGGTTGACCAGCGCCCAGACCTGGCGGTCGATTGGCAGACTCAAGCCGATCCAATGGCAGCCGCCGAGCAGTGCTCCGAGCCCCTGGCCGGTCGCGGCCGTGATCAGGGCGAAGGGGAAGGCCCCGATTGCCGCCAGCCAAGACAGGCCGAGGATCGACGGGGCCGTGACCCTTGCTTCAGTGCGCATAGCCCTTCATGCTACCATGACGGCCGCCATGAAGCTGCAAAACACTTGTATCCAGTATCTTCTCGGTCTGTTGATGACCGGTTTCACATTTCTTTCTTCTGTTTCCGCGCAGGGGCTTCATATCGCGACGCTCGCCAACGGCTCCGAGTTCATCCTCGTCGCGCAACCCCTCGCCGACGCCACGACGGTGGCGTGGCCTGCCACCGACGGAGGTGACGATTTCGGCTCGATCACCAGTGGCAGCCTCACTCTGGTGGCGGATCTCGATGCGGCGCTCGGCGGTGAGGCTGATGAGTCCGCTCCAGCGATTGTCGTGGCCGTCGGCGGCGCGGCGGTCTCGGATCTGAAGGCGGCGTTGGATCGCCTCTTTGATCAACGGGCCCCGGCCCCCGTCCGATCCACCAACAAACCTCCCGCTGTGGAGGGCCGGCTCGAGCGACGTCTTGGCTCGCCCGGCAGCGATGCCACAATCCGTCTCGAGATCGCGTTACCGGCGCCTGATGATCTCGAGAGAAGTGCTGCGGAGGTGCTTTGGGATCTCGTTCCGGACCTCCTGGGCGGTGATCTCGAGGGTCTTCGAAGCAGGATCGATGATGATCGCGCCTTGTTGGAAGCCCGTTCCAATGCTGAGGTGGCAGAAATGGCAGTCAGCGGGTTGCGCCTCGGTCTGGCCCGGATCGCCGAGTCGCCGAACATTCGTGCCGACGCTGTCCATGCCTCGGTGAGAAGGTTGGAGGTGCGTCGGGCGGCGTTGCTGGAAAGCCACCCTGAGGCAGCTCACCGGGTTCTCGATCTTTGGCTCTCGGGGGGAGATGCCGCCTTACGTGAGTTCCTCTTTGCCGCCGAAGGCGTCACCCTGGCAGCGGTTCGCAACGCGGCGATGACCTGGCTTCCCCGGCACCCGGGAAATGTTGTCCTCACCCTGCCCCCTCGGACCTTCAACCCTCGTTTTGCCTCCCCGCCACAGATCATGCAACTCGAGAACGGGTTGACGGCCGCGGTGCTCGAGAGACCAGGAACCCAATTGGCGACGATGTGCATGCGGCCGGTGGTCGTGCCGGACCTCGATAACGAAATGGCTGCTGCGGTTCTGTCGCGAATCGCCCGGGAGCTCCGGGATGCCGACAACAGACCGGGTTGGGTGCGGGTCGGCGCCAACCCGCCGCAGCTCGAGCTTGCGTTGCCCGCGGACGGATTCGCCGAACTCGGCGAAGTCCTCCAGTCGACCCTGGCGACCGTCGCTCGAGATACGACCCCGGTTCTGTCCGAAGGTGGCGATGCACGGCGGCGTGCGATTCGTATGATGGCGGGTTTGCTCGGTGTCGCGGAAGGGACGGCGCTGTCACCAGCCTCGTTGCTCGAGGGCCCGAATATCGCGCTCGGGATCGTCGCGACTGATGGCGAATCCGCAGCCGAGGCGTTGCGGAAGTTCTGGGCATTCAGCACATCCTCCGGTTCAGGGGCGACGGTTCGATCCGTCGACCCGGTGCCAAAGACGCGAGAAGCTGCGCCGGGCAGGGGCTCGGTTCTGGTTGTTGCGCTGAATCTGGCCATTGCACACGACGAAGTTGTCGAGGCGGTTTTCGGCGAACTCCTCCGACAACGTGCCGAAGACCTCCTTCCGGAAGGCTCGATCGAGGTCCTGCACCCCTTTGTTCCCGGACACAAGGTCCTGTTGTTGGTGGCGACAGCGGACACGATGCTGGACGATCTGGAGGGTCAGCTGGACGACAGTTGGAAGTCTCTTATCCGACCGGCTACGGATGACGAGCTTGGTGGTGTCCGCCGGTTGGTTGCAGCCAGGAGCGCCGCCGAGTGGAGTGGTTCGACCGGTCGAGCGCGCCGAGGTGCGGCGGTTGCGGCCGGAGTGGTGCCGTGGCGGACGGCCTCCGAACTCGAAATGGCAACGCTGTCGGTTTCAAGCGAGATCGTGAATAATATTCTGCAGTATCTTGGCGACTGGCGAGCGCTGGACAATACCGGTGCGGGGCTCCTTCCAATCGTCGAGATTGAAAAAAAGTAGGTGAACGTGAAGGGAAAGCAAGTGCCGCGCGACATCGATGAACAAATAGGCTATCTCACCAAGGGCTGCGTTGATGTCGTTCCCGCGGAGCAACTGGCGGAAAAGGTCCGGCGATCGCAGAAAACCGGAAAACCGTTGGTCATCAAGGTCGGATTCGACCCCTCCGCACCGGATCTTCACCTCGGCCACACGGTGGTCATCCGCAAGATGCGCCACTTTCAACAACTGGGACACAAGGTTGTTTTTCTGATTGGTGATTTTACGGGATTGATCGGCGATCCCACTGGAAAAAAGACGACGCGTCCTCAATTGACCGAGGCGGAGATCCAGGCCAATGCGGCCACCTACCGGCGGCAGATTTTCAAGCTTCTCGACCCGGATACAACGGTCATCGACTTCAATTCGCGTTGGCTCGGCGCCCTCAGTTCGGCGGATTGGATCCGGCTTGCGGCCAAGGTCACCGTGGCGCAGATGCTCGAGCGAGACGATTTTCGAAACCGCTACGAAAAGCAGCAGCCCATCGCGCTGCACGAATTTCTTTATCCCCTCGCCCAGGCCTATGATTCGGTTGCGCTCGAAGTGGATGTGGAGCTCGGCGGCACCGATCAGCTCTTCAATCTCCTGGTCGGGCGTCATCTGATGCGCGAACACGATATGGAGCCCCAGGTGGTGATGACCTTGCCGCTTCTCGAGGGCTTGGACGGAGTCGAGAAGATGTCGAAGTCTCTCGGCAACTACGTGGCCGTGGAAGATGATGCCGTTGAAATGTTCGGCAAGGTGATGTCCGTATCCGATGATTTGATGTGGAAGTACTGGTTGCTTCTCACCGACCTTGGCGAGCGGGAGATCGATGCCGAGCGACAGCGGGTTGCCGCCGGCGCCAGGCATCCGATGGAAGCAAAGAAGGACCTCGCATCCACCATCGTGACCGAGTTCCACTCGGCCGAAGATGCCGCCGCCGCGCGACAGGAATTCGAGCGGGTTTTTTCATCAGGCCATCTCCCGGCCGAGATTCCCGAACTCGAGATTGCAGCCGCTGGGCCGACCATGTTGCTCGCAAAAATTCTGGTTGAAGGCGATCTGGCAAGCTCCAACTCCGAAGCCCGCCGTCTGGTTCAACAGGGTGGGGTCCGGGTCGATGGTGTACAGATCAAGGACATCAAATCTGAGCTCGATACCACGGGTTCGGAGCCGATTCTCCTCCAGGTCGGGAAACGTCGTTTTGCCAAGGTGAGCTTCAAGAAGGCTTGAGACCTGAGGCCTGGGGCTTGACGTGCTCAGAAGCGAGATCGATCATTTGAAGCCCCAAGCCCCAAGCCCCAAGCCCCAAGCCCCAAGCCCCAAGCCCCAAGCCCCAAGCCCCAGCCAAGCCCCAAGCCCCAAGCCCCAAGCCCCAAGCCCCAAGCCCCAAGCCTAAAAAACGCCCCACCGTTTCCAGTGGGGCGCAGGGTGGTCGATCGTCAAAAACTCAGAAGAAGGAGGTGTCCTGTTCGACCTTTTGACCTTCAGCGCTCAAGCCCTGAATCTGAATCGAGATAAAGGTCGGTCTGAATTTGTGCTCCTGGCACAAACGGCGGAGACGCTCATCGAGATCGGAGTCCCAGAATTCGATGATTTTCCCGGTTGCGGTGCAGACCATGTGGTGGTGGCCACCGCCGGGCTCCATCTTCTCGTAGAAGTAGTGCTCGCGGCCGAGGCGGCTCTTACGAACCAGCCCGCACTGCACCAGGAGGTCAAGGGTCCGATAGACCGTTGCCCGCGACACCTTGCGTTGCTTGGTCTTCATCCGGGCGAGCAAATCATCGGCATCGAGGTGCTCGTCCGTCGCGAAGATCTCGTCCAGCAGGGCGAGTCGCTCCTGGGTCACTTTGAGGTTGTTTTCCCTCAGATATTGGATAAACAGCTTCTGTGCCCGTTGTGCAAGTTTACTGCTCATACATTTAATCCAGTCTCATTATCAGTGTCTCAGTCCAAGGTAACGTTGATGCGACCTCGTGTCAAGAGGCTCTTTGTTGGCCTTTTTTGAAGAACTCCCTGTCTCGCCGTGTCCGTTTTTGAGACCGGGTCACCGGGCTTCTGGTCTGGTCACCCGCCGCGCATGGTGACAGTTGAACAAGTGTACACTGTTGAAAACAAGGAACTTGTCCGCAAGAACCGAGGATGATACCTTGTCGCTTGATGCTTCGATCGGCGGTCCCTTCGAAGCGGTCAAGCGGTTGAATAAAGGAGGTCGGGGTGGACTATCCGATCTGGGATCTGGCGATAGGCGGAAGCTGGTTGATGGCGATCGTTGCCATTCCGCATGTGATTGTTTCCCACTTCGCGGTCGGTGGAGGCTTGCTGATTGCGGTCACCGAGACGCTGGCGGTCACAAGGGATGATATGGAGTTGCGCGAACTCGCGCGCCGCTCATCACTCATGCTGATTCTTGTGTCAACGGTCTTTGGCGCAATATCCGGTGTCGGCATCTGGGTCGTGGCGGGCCTCATCTCGCCGGCTGCCATCTCATCGTTGATTCACACCTATGTGTGGGGTTGGGCCATGGAGTGGGTGTTCTTCATCCTGGAGATCGTGGCCGCCTTGATCTACTACACGACCTGGGACAAGATTTCAAAGGGCGCCCACCTGATGGTCGGGTGGCTCTATTTTATCGGTGCATATATGTCGCTGGTCATCATCAACGGCATCATCACCTTCATGTTGACCCCCGGCCGGTGGCTCGAGACCCACGCGTTTTGGGACGGTTTCTTCAACCCGACCTATTGGCCGGCGATCGTTCTGCGCACCGGCATCGTGATCCTGATGGCGACGGTCTTTATCGTTTTTATGGCGTTGCGGGCAAAAGAGAGCCGGCGCGCGGATCTGCTGCGCTATCTCGGATGGTGGTTTGTCGGCGGTGGACTTCTGAGTTATGCCGGCTATCGCTGGTGGGAGGCTGCCCTGCCGGAGTCCGCGCGCAGCCTCTTCCGGGGCGCTTCGCCTTCGCTTGAAAGCCTCGCTTCGACCCGCAGCTTCACTCTATGGGCCCTGGCGCTCGGGATTGTCTTCGCAGTGGTCATCCTGCTCGCCGCTCCAGGACTCGCGCGCGGGTTCACGGCGGCGCTTCTGGCGCTGCTTGCATTCAGCTTTTTTGGTGGTTACGAACGTCTGCGGGAAGGCGTCCGCAAGCCCTTCCTGATTCACAGCCACATGTTTTCCAACGGTCTTTTGGTGGATGACATCGAGGCGATCAACGAAAGCGGCGTGCTCGCCCGTTCGGGTTGGGCTCTGCGAGGCGATGACGATCCCCGAGCGATCGGGCAACGCATTTTCCGAACCCAATGCGGGAGTTGCCACACTGTTGACGGTTATCAGAGCATTCGCAGAGCCCTGCCGACGCTCGAAGATCACCTCGCGCTGCAAAAAGCAGCCTCGCCGGATGCGCGCGAGCTTGTCTACCGATCCGAGTGCGCGGCCTGCCATCGTGATCTGAGCTCCGCCGAAATGCTGGAGATGCTCCCATCGATCGACGAGATCGCTGCCGATCCGGACATGATGCATGATTTGAACGACGGCATGATCTATGCCGCAGTCGCCCTCCTCCAGGAGATGGGGGTGGCCTATAGCGAAGCCCCAAGGGGAGAAATGATCGACACCCAGGAAATGTACTTTCCCTACATGCCGCCCTTCGTCGGAACCGACGAAGAGCTCGACCTGCTGGTGGGGTACCTCTCCACTCTCGCCCGGGGCCAGGAAACACCAACGGCTATGGCCAGTCATGGAGGTGTTCAATGAACCCGAATCTGCTACCCGCCCTTGATGCCGCGGGCATTCCTGGTCCTCCGTGGTTGTTTCATGTGCTGCTGGTCTTCACCTTTTTTCTCCATCTTCTTTTCATGAATCTCACCCTGGGCGGCACGCTCCTCGCTTTATTTGCGCATCACAAAAGCGGTGGTCGGCGCGACGACTTTCGCGGCGTGCTTTCCGGTCGACTGATGGCGATCAACAATTATGGGATCTCGCTCACGATCACCACCGGGGTCGCGCCTCTGTTGTTCATTCAGGTCATCTATCACCAATCCTTCTACACGGCGACGATCTTGCTGGCGCCCGTTTGGCTCGGCATGCTGGTGCTCCTGACGGCCGGCTATTACGCGGCCTATCTCTACAAGTTCCGTGGCGCTCCGGCTCGTGGCTCAGGCGGCGGACTCTGGCTGACCGTCTCTGCGGTGATGTTCCTCCTCATCGCCATGATTCATGTAGCGGTCCATCTGGTCCACGTGCAACCTGAGATGTGGGGCGGTCTCGCCGATGGGACGTGGACGGTGTTAGCGGACCCGAGCTATTGGCCCCGCTTGCTCCATTTTGTATTTGCCGGCATCGGTTTCTCAGCTCTGATGACGGCCTGGTGGGCGGTGCGGCGCGCCGGAGAAGGAATCGATGTGGAAACCAACACCGCCATCGCGCGTTGGTCATGGCGCTGGGCCCTGTGGACGACGATCCTTCAGGTCGTCGATGGGTTTGTGCTGCTCATGGTGCTGCCGAATCCCGTGCTCAAGTCCTTGATGACGGGTGGTGTTGTCATGCTGGCTCCCTTGACCCTGGCGATTCTCCTCGGCATCGGTCTTCTCATGATGATGTCGCGGGTCAGCAACCCGCTCGAGAACCCATCGCTCGTCACGGGCACCCTGGCCACCATGACCCTGGTGGTCGCCATCATGAGCATCACCCGCCACCAGATCAGGGCCTTGTATCTCGCCCCAACCATGACCGGGGTCGACTTTGTGGTGCTGCCGCAGTGGGGCAACTTCGTGCTCTTTGCAGTGCTCCTGGTGGCCGGATTGGCGACGGTCTGGTACATGGTGCGGCGAGTTCTGAAGGAACCTGCGAGCGGGCCCGAAGCGGCTTGAAGCCGGCCCAATGAGTTCGATTCGGGAAAAAACCTCGCTTCTTGACGATCGTATACCCTTTGTATACAATTTGGGTCGTGAAGAATGTCGCCACGATCTCACCCAACGAACGTCGAACGGTTGCCGAGGATGTCTACCGTTCGCTCAAACGCGACATCATCACCCTCAAACACATGCCCGGCGCATCGCTGACCGAGCACGAACTGGCAACGCTCTATGGCTCGAGCCGGGTTCCAGTACGTGAAGCGTGTAGCCGACTGCAGCAGGAAGGTCTGCTCTCCAGCCAGCCCTACAAGGGTTACTCGGTCAACCAGATCTCTCTCAAGGACATCGGCGATTGCTTCGACCTCCGTCTGGTGCTGGAGACCTACGCCATGGGGCTTGCGGTCAGACGGGCCACTGCCGACGACTTGCAGAGGCTCCGTGATCTTGCGCGAACCGAATACACCTATGACGATTGGGAGTCTTACGCCGATTTCCTCGACCGCAACTTCGAATTTCACATTCAGTTGGCATCGTTGTCGCGCAACGAACGCCTCGTATCGACGTTGCGGGATCTCCTCGGCGGGATGCAACGGTTCTTCTTTCTCGGGCTCGATCTCGGAGATTTTGCCGGCGAGATGCGGTCCGAGCACGAGGAACTCATCCGGATTCTCGAGCAGGAGAACCCCGACAACGCCATTGTCTGTGTACGTCAACAGATTCAAACGTCCCGCGACCGGATTCTGCGGGCTCTCATCAACGACCGTATCGATTTACCACTGGAGTGAGGTGAGAAATGTCCGAATATGTCTACCTCGACAATGCCGCCACAACCTTCCCCAAACCGCCCGAGGTCATCCAGTCCATGTGCGATTTTTACAGCACCCGTGGAGTCAACCCGGGGCGGACCGGTTTTGATCTTGCCCTCGAGGCGGAGGAGACCTTGACCGAGTCCCGCCAGGCGTTGACCGATTTCTTTGGCGGAACGGATCGTAACCGTCTCGTTTTTTCATACAACGTCACCGATGCGCTCAACCTGCTGATTTCGAGTGTGCTCGCACCCGGCGACCACGCCATCACGACCTGTCTCGAACACAATTCGGTTCTGCGTCCGATGTATATGCATCGGGAAAACGGCGTCGAAGTCGACTTCGTGCCTTTTGACGAGCGCGGCTATGTGGATCCCCAGGCCATCGCGGATCGGATTCGGCCAAACACCAAACTGGTGGTGATGAATCACGGATCCAACGTCATCGGCACGATTCAGCCGGTAGCCGAGGTCGGCAAAATCTGCCGCGAACGCGGTGTTCTCTTTGCCATCGACGCGGCCCAGACAGCAGGCCTGATCCCGATCGACGTCCAGTCGATGTCCATCGATGTGGTGTGCTTTACCGGACACAAGTCGCTCTTCGGGCCGTCTGGAACCGGTGGGATGTACATTTCCGAACACGTCGAGATCCATCCCTGCCGGGCCGGAGGGACGGGTGTGATGAGTGCGCTCAAGTTGCAGCCCAAAGAGTACCCATGGAGGATGGAGTTCGGCACGCTCAACCTCATGGGAGTGTCCGGTCTGCTGGCCGCGCAGCACTGGATCGCCGAACGCGGCGGTGTGGAGGCGGTCTACCAGCACGAGATGCGTCACGCGACCCGACTCCGTGATGGCCTGGCCGAGATCGACGGAGTCAGGCTCTACTGCGCCGACATGAAGCACGACCATCTGCCGGTCTTCGTCTTCAATATCGATGGTTTGCCGGCCGACCAGGCGGGGACCTTCCTCGATGTCGAACACAATGTGATCACCCGAACCGGCCTTCACTGTGCGCCGCAGGTCCACGAGGGCATCGGGACCTTCGACGACCACGGCACCGTTCGCTTCTCACCAGGCGTCTTCACCACCGATGAAGATGTGGAAAGGGCCATCGATGCGGTTGCCGATGTGGCCGAGTACGGCCGCACTCGAACCGACAAAACCGCGGTCGCCGTCTCCACCTGAGGGTTACTTTCGAGCCGCCTCCCACTGTTTGGGGGTCAGGGTGCGCATCTGAAGGGCGTGGATGTCCGTGGTCATGAGTTCTCCAAGAGCCTCGTAGACGAGCCGTTGCGCAGCCACCATGGAGAGATCTTGAAATCGTTCAGATACGACGACGACTCGAAAGTGACCGCCTCCGGCCTCGGCCCCGGGATGGCCGGCGTGGTGGGCACTGTCGTCTTGAATCTCGACATGGGTCGCATCGAGTTGATCCACGAGGGCACGCTCGATCGAAAGGCTTCGAAGTGATGGGTCCATGGGTCCTCCGCTCTTCTCGATCGGGAGAACCGTCGAAGGTCCCGACTTGTTCCTACTCCCCACCTTCGGGCGACATCCGGCGTTTGAGTTCCCAATAGGGGATGGTGCGGTTGCGGCCGAGTTCCTTGGCGGCGTACATGCAGGTGTCGGCTTTTCTGAGCAGGATATCCTTGGCTCCGTCGGTATTGGCGGATGAGTCGCCGATCTCTGCCAGAACATCCGCCTGGAGGGTCGCGAGACCGATGGAGCAGGTCACGACGCCCGAGATGCTCAAGGTCTCCACCATACTTGAGGTCTCCGGGTCGGATTCGATTCTGAACACGGCGTCGGCGATGTTCTGGCGGATTGTTTCGGCAACCCAGTATGTCTCCTGGCGGCCGGCACCCGGGAGGGCGATGACAAACTCGTCGCCGCCATACCGCGCCGTCAACCCATTGCCCGGGATGATCTGTTTGAGAGTCGCTCCGACTTCGCGCAACAAGCGGCTCCCGACCATGTGGCCGTGAGCGTCGTTGACCTCCTTGAAGTGATCGAGGTCGAGAAAAATGACCCCGCAGTCGAATCCGTTTTTGATGGCGGTATCGATGATCTCCGAAAGTCGGCTGTGGAGATAGCGGTCGTTGTAGAGATCAGTAAGATCATCCCGTTTGGCGATTTCTTTGGATTGGTGTGCGTCGATGGCATTGACGATGGAGAGAGAGATGGTCTGGGCAAAAATACCCAGCAGCGAAATATCGGTCGGTGAGTAACCGCTGCCGCCACGATGGTTGAGAAGTTCGATGACTCCGATCGGTTGACCATCGACTTCGAGCGGCGCACAGATCACGGAATCGACGTTGAATCCGATCCGCAGACCGGGGGCGCTGAGAAAGACCGGGTCCTCGAGGGGATTGCTGACGGCGTAGGACGAACCGGATCGATAGACCTCCCCGATGATGCCGGAACGGCTGCTGAAGCGCTCCTCCACGAGATCCTCGGTTTTAGGGCCGAAGCTCGCAATCACCACCAACGACTCGCTGCCGGGTTGATCACCGCGGTCGAGCGGGTCATCGAGGTAGATGGTGCCGGCTTCCGAGGGCAGAAAGTCGTTGGCTCTTTCGAGGAGCCTTCGGAAGATGAGCCTGAGATCGAGCCCCTCGGCGGCCGACGATCGGGCGTCGCGCTGCAGAAAATGCGCCAGCTTGTTGCTGGCGATGCAGCGAACGGTATCTACCGAGGGTGGGTCGGCAGCGGTCATATATTTCAGGATATCAGGGTGCAGCGGGTCCGCATATTCCACACCAAGGGGGAAAAAGGTCTTGACGGACCATATTCACCGGGCGCCGGACAAATCTACCGAGAGTTGTGGCCTACTCGGCTTTGGGTTCTTCGCCATCATCTCCCTCGGTACCCTTGTCTGATCGCACCGAGTCTTTGAAATTACGAATGCCCTCACCGAGGCCCTTGCCAAGCCGAGGGAGCTTGTTGACACCAAAGATGAGCACGACGATCGCGAGCAAAATCAACAATTCGGGAAGACCGAGACTTCCGAACATCGGGACCTCCTGACCCGGTTTTGGAACCGGGCCCCCACGAAAAGCGGAGCGAAGTTTTTCAGCCGCTCGCGCTACGCGGCCCTAGTCTAACAGAAGGTCGATCACACCAACAGGTGCCGCAACTTCTTCCAACTCGACAACGAGGGCTCGACGAAGATCCACCATCCATTTCCGATAACCATCTGCGCCGGAGATCGACAAACGGGCGAATGTCCCGAGGACCTTGAGACCACGTTGGATCCGCACCTGCCGAAAACGATCGCTCCACCCCGGGGCCGCAGCAGTGATCCGGGCCCAGTCGTGGCGCAACTCAGCGCATTCACTTTCCGACAGTTCGCGAGGAAGTCCGCGTTCGCAGATCAACGAAACGGCGTCGTAGGTGTCCGGCCCGACCAGGATGTCCTGGTAGTCGATCACGACGACCTCGTTGTTCTGGTCGAAGAACAAATTGTTGAGGTGATAGTCTCGATGGCAGATTCGCTGAGGGTGGGTACCGACTGCCCGGGCCAAGTCATCGAGCCACTGTCCCACCTCCGAGGTCACGGTGGCGGCGCGATCATGATGGATGTACCACAGTTCGAAACCGGCGAGTTCCCAGCGAAGCCGGGTTTCATCGAGCGGGCGATTCCACGCCGGCAGGTCATTTGTCGTGAGTTCGGCCAGGGTCACCAGTGGTTGAACGGCCCGCCGCGCGAGATCGAGTCTGGTGGCCGGATCGGACTGATGGAGGCATTGCTCGGCATCGATCGGCCCGAGGTCTTCGTACACCGCCCAACCGTGATCAGTTTCGCTGGTCACGAGGGCCGGAACGCGCAGACCGTGAGCCATGCACCATGCCCTGACCAAGAGGTCCCGCTCGAGTTGCCAACGGTCCGCTTCCGGGTAACACACGAGAACCGCCGTGTGGCCCTCCCCGTCCCAGAGCCTGAAATACGACCTGGAGGAGGCATCGCCGGCCAGTTGGCGGCGCCGAATCCATGGTTTGGGTATCTGTTCCATCTGCGCATTCACGGTAACAAAGGTGCACCGGCGGATCAATCGAAGACATCGTGACCTCAAACTCCGGTAGGATGGGAAGAGCGACCGCTTTTTTGTGGTTATTGAGTGGAGAATGATGGACGAAGAACGCACCGAGAGACTTCAAGAGCTCCTCCGCAAGCTGGGCAAGGCCGTCCACGCGTCGGTCATCCGGTCGGATGATGTGCGTTCGTGCCTCGAAGAGCTGCACGAGGACGGCTGGCAGGCGGTCATGATGCTCGAAGCCTCTCTCGCCTGCGGCGAAGATGGCTCGATGGAGGTCGACCGCGGAACCCTGCGGCTGCATGTCAGCAGCGATGTGATGGATCCGGAATATCGTATGGATGTGGCCGACGCACAATACCTCGCGTCGCTCGGGATCTCGCCGGGGCGCCACCGTTCAAATGGTCATAAAACGCCCCGACGCCAGCTCGAGAGAGACGGCGAAAATGAACGCCTGTGACCGCCGTGACGCCCGGCGAAGCCACCAATCTCGTCGGTAGGACAACGACCGAAATTGTCGAAATGGTCGCCGGACATGTGGACAGGGCATACCGTGGACGACAGATCGCGCGCTGGGTGATCGACCGCAACGCATCGACCTTTTCGGAGATGACCGATCTCTCACTCGAGTTGCGATCGAGTTTGGAGAAAGGCTTCCGCCTCACCGAGCCGGCCGTTTTGCACGTCGACAAGAGCTCCGACGGTTCGCGAAAATACCTCTTCGGCCTCGACGGAAAGGCAACGGTAGAGGGGGTCGCCATGCGTGAAGGATTGAAGGCCACCTTCTGCCTTTCGTCCCAGGCGGGCTGCGCCGTCGGCTGCACCTTCTGCGTGACCGGGGCCTTTGGTGCCGGTCGGAACCTGAGACCACACGAAATCGTCGGCCAGTACCGGATCATGCTGCGCGATCTCGACTCCGATGTGGAACGGGTCAACCTCGTGTTCATGGGCATGGGCGAGCCTCTGCTCAACACCACGCACCTCGGTCACGCTCTCGATGTTTTGTCCGAGAGGGTGAGCTTGAAGCGGATCACGGTGTCGACGGCTGGCATCTCCCCCGGGATTCGGTGGCTCGCGGGGCTCGACAAAAGACCAAAGCTCGCGCTCTCTCTCAATGCACCCGACCAGGAACGACGGCAACAAATCATGCCGATCAGCCGCAAGTACCCTCTCGATGAGCTCTTTGCTCTGTTGCGGTCGTTCCCGCTCGAGCGCGGACGTCGCATTACCTTCGAGTACGTCGTGATCGCTGGATTCAACGACAGCATAGACGACGCCCGAACCGTCGCCAAGCTGATGCGGCGCATCCCCTCAAAGATCAATGTCATCCCGCTCAACGAAGACCCCGAGCACTTTCCAGAGCTTCGTCGCCCGGACGATGAAACCATCAACCGTTTTGGCGAGGCCCTTCGGGACGAAGGCATCACGGTAACGGTTCGCTGGTCCCGCGGCAGTGATGTCGCCGCGGCGTGTGGGCAGCTCCGGGCCCGTCAGACTTCCGAAGCCGGGTTGTAGATCAGCGACCATTGGCGTCCGGCGGCCTCACCATCGCGACGAAACGACGCCAACTCCGGCGTCTCCGCGGTACAGCCCCCGACCAGGTCGATCGCGGAGGCTTCGATGCCGAGGGCCCGCAACCGTTCCACCAAGAAGGAGCGGAGATCAACCGTTTGCTGATCGCGCCACAAGGACTCGTCGATGCCGTGCTGTTGCAGGGCCTCGATGACCTCCGTCCCGACCTCATAGCGCGGCCCCGAGATGGACGGCCCGATCGCCACCCGAAGATCGGATGGCGGTACTCCGTATTCGTTTCGAAAGCGCTGGACGACCGCGCCGGCGATGTCGGATGCGGTGCCCCGCCAGCCCGAGTGTACGGCCGCCACGACGCCGTCGCCCGCCATCAAAAGGGGAACGCAGTCGGCGGTCCATACGGCCAGGCCAATGCCCTCATCGGCGGTGATCAGCGCGTCGCAGCGACCGACACACGCGACCCCTTCAAGAGGAGATCCGGGCTCGGCCGCGATCGAGGCCACCAATCGACCGTGGATCTGCTGGCCCCATCTGAGGGCTGTGATCGCCGGAAGGAGAGCTGCAAGAACGCCCTGCATACGATGCTCCGGAGTATCTTGCTTCGATGGCGGGCCGATTCCGAAAACCATCCTGCTCCTCGGGGCGTCCGTCATCAGCACGGTTTGCCGGCCGATCATGTCCTTGCGCCACGAGGTCTTCTTTTCTTGCATCATCGAAATGGCATTCTACCCAATGATACAATTCGAGCCTCGGGGGTGCTGTGAGAGACAAACCGGTTATCGAAAAGATTGTGTCTCCGGCCGCTTGAGCCCGTGATTCGCCTACGCTCCGTCTCCAAGAACTACGATGGCCGCAAGATTCTGCGCGGTCTCGATCTCCAGGTCGAAGCGGGTGAGTTCGTTTTTCTCACCGGACCGTCGGGCGCCGGCAAGACGACCCTGCTCCGCCTCCTCTATGCCGCGGAAATGCCGACCGATGGTGAGGTCTGGGTTGCCGGACGACGGGTCGACGAACTGTCGCGGGCACGGTTGCCGCTCCTGCGCCGGAAGATCGGGGTCATCTTTCAGGATTTTAAGCTCCTGAAAAGAAAATCGGTGTTGGAAAACATCACCTTTGTCCTTCGTATCCACGGCATCGCGGCGCGTGAGGCCCAACACCGGGCCCTCCAGGTCCTGAAACGACTCGGTCTGCAACACCGCAAGGCGGCACTGCCGGATGCTCTTTCGGGCGGTGAACAACAGCGGGTCGCGATCGCGCGAGCCCTGGCATATCAACCCCGCCTGATCCTGGCCGATGAACCGACGGGGAATCTCGATGCTGATCTCGCGTCAGAGCTCCTGAGCCTGTTATGTGACATCAACTATCAAGGAGCGACAGTCATGGTCGCGACCCACGATCACGCGATCCTCGAGTCCATTCCGGCTCGCACCCTGGTTCTTCATCAGGGCCAGATCCACTTTGACGGGATGTGGCCGCCATGATCCCACACGCCCTTGCCGAGGGCTCGTTGTTGTTGCGGCAGCGCGCCGGGGTGAGCCTGATTCTCGCCCTCGCGCTGGCGGTGCCGATTTCTCTGGCCGGTTTGGGACTGAGCGTCTATAGGTGGTTGACCCCGATGGCTGGACTCTCGAACCGGACAAGCACCGTGGCGGTCCTTCTCCACCCACAGCTCGATCCGGGCCAACGAGCCGGTTGGATTCGCGACCAGGCTGCGGCACATCCCGAATGGGATATTGTCGAAGTGTCGCCGAACGATCTCGCCCAACGCCTCACCCAATGGTTTCCTTACCTCGAAGAGTTGGTAATTTCGGGCGACACCTCGGTGCCGCCGTTGATCGAGATCGTGACCGCCGAACCCGAAGGCGTGGCGGTACTGAATGGCCGTCGCGAGGTCCTGGCCGTCGGGCCCTTGACCTCAATCGATCAGATCCTCGGTCGTGTGGCACGTCGCCTGGCATTGGTGGCCGCAATCCTCAGCGGCATGTTGCTGGCAGGGGCTGTTTTGTTGGCAGCAGTATGGGTTCACCTCGAACTCTATCGGCACTCAGCTGAGATCACGATCATGCGCCTCGTCGGGGCGACGGAACGGACGATTCGCGGGCCCTTCCTTTTCGCAGTGGCGATTCCGGGTCTGGTTGCCGGGGTGCTTTCGGTCGTCGCGTCCCTTGCCACCGTGGTGTCCTTGTCGCGGATGACCGAGGCCCTCGGTCTGGCCGCCATCGACATGAGTCCGTCGATGCTCGTGCTGCAGGTGGTGGCGGCGCTGGTGCTGCCGGTCGGGTCCGCCTTGCTGACTCTTGCCCGCCACGCCTCGGATGCCCTCGACGGCTGACGCGTTCTCATCGACGGAGCCGACCACAATTGGAGCGCGCCGAAATTTTGAGATTTCGGACAAAGAAAAGCGCGGCCCGAAGGCCGCGCTGAATATGTGAGCAGGAGATCTTCAGCGACAGTTTTCGTTATAAAACTTCTCGAGACCGGGCAGTTGCTCTTGCAGGAGCTTGGCGTTGTCGAGGTCGCCGAGCTTCTCGAGCTCTGAAACCTGCATTTGCAACGCGTCGATCTTGCGTTTGAATTCGGCACACTCTTTGCCGACCTGGGCGTTTTGCTCGGCAGCGTCCCCCTTGCGGCCCATTTCGGCGACCTTGCCCGAGTTGCCGGCCTCCTGGTACCACTGGATGGCGTTGGCGTAGTCCTTCTTCTTGTCGTAGATATAGCCGCCCTGATTGTAAATCTGCTGCCGGAGCTTGCCCGAAGCACCGATCTTGAGCGCCTGTTGCAGGTCGGCGATTGCCGGATTGAGTTGGTTCAATGAGGTCTTGCTCTGGGCGCTGTAGTAGTAGACGAGAGCGTTATTGGGTTGCTTGCCGCGGGCTTTGTCAAACCACTGGAGCGCCTTGTCATACTGTTTCGCGCCGAGCCAAGCTTCACCGGCGAGGAGATAATGATCAAAGGTAGGAGAGTTTGCGGCGAGTTTTTCGGCAACCGCAGCTGACTGGGAGTAGAAGCTCCCCTTTTGTTGATCCGACGACGCGCGACGGGCAACCGAGATCCCCGCGCGGACGGCGTTGCGGCCGCTGGTCGCGTCTTTGGGGTTGAGTTCGAAGGCCTTTTTATAGGCGGCAAATGCCTTTGGCTCGTCGTTCAGTTCGTTGTAGGCGCCACCGAGTGCCTGTTGCAGGCGAGCGTTCTGGCCGTCGGCACGTACCTGTGCCGTCAGGACGGTGACTGCTTCGCCAGCGCGGTTGGTCTTGGTGGCGGATTGTGCGAAAAGCAGAGCGTAATTCGTGCGGTGCGACGCTTCCACCGAGGCCAGATCGAGCGGCTTCAACACCTGGTACGCATTTTGGTACTGTTTTGCCTGTAACAACGCCTGGGCAAGAGCGATTTTGTACGAAGCCTGGGCGCCATCGAGTTCGACGGCCTTGCGCAGGCTGGAAATGGCCGGACTCAGCTGACCGAGGGCTCGCTGCGACACACCGAGCATGTAATAACCGCCGGCGTAGTCCGGATTGGTCTTGGTGACCTCCTCAAACTCGGTGACCGCGGTTGTCCAGTCTTTAGCCTTGTAGGCCTCGAGACCCTTGTTCCACTCAGCGTGTAGTGTCGCCGCCGCCAAGATCAGCATGATGGCCGCAACGGCGATTGTCCCTCGGTTGACCCTCGGTTTCATTTTCTTGCCTCCATTAGTGATAACGCAATTCTCATTCACTTTGTTGCACTTCGCCGAGTAGCGGGCGGACCTGTTCGTCAAACATGGCGGCAGTATCAGAGCCCTTGAGCAGCGAAATGGCCTTGGTGTGTTGTTGCACCATATCTCTCAAAACGTGGAAGCCCTCACCCTTCTCGATGAGGGTCCGCGCTGAAGTGTACTGTTTTTCGATCGTTCGTTCACCCCCCGAGCCGACAACATTGAGGGCGACCGAGCGAATTTTCTCAGCGAGCGCGAGCAGGGTCACCGGGCTCGGGCCGGCTTGCCACCGAGTTGCCTCTCGCTCCTTCTCACCCGGTTTGCCGAGGGCCACCAATCCGGTGGTGATCATTCCGAAGAGCAGCTTGGAGACATCGAATGGTGCCCACTTGAGTTCGCGTGCAATGTCCTCGATCGACAGCCGTCCGTCGACGCGAGTCACGAGGATCCACTCCTGGGGACTGAGCGTGACCTGGTCTGCTCCATGATCGTGAGGCGTGAAGTAGGGCACGAGGTCGAGCGAGGGGATCTTGCGGCTGAGCACCCGCCACTCATCGAGTCGCCGTGCGGCCTCCATCATCAACGAGGCATTCGATAGGTGAACCGTGACTTTGTCGGTCTCTTCGCCGGCGTTGAAGCTGAAGGTGCCTTCCGACCAGATGGCCATTTCGTACACTGCGCTGTCGCCTCGCAAACGACCAACCGACGCGTCGACGATCTGGCCGTCACGGAGGAAGATCTTACCCTTTTGGATTTCTCCCTGAATATCGAAGGCACCAGTCTTGCCCGATACGCTGACCAGCTGGATCACGTCCGGCAGAGGTAGCTCGCTCAAGGATCCTTGCAGGGCCATAGCGGCGTAACTACTGCAGGTTGAACCGCACGGTCAGAATATAAAGGACCTCCACCGGTTTCCCGTTCAGAGTTGACGGTTGGAACTGCCACTTGTTGACCGCGTCGACTGCCGTTTCAGTCAGACCGAGAGGTAGACCGCGCAGGACCTTGACGTTCTGGACCCGCCCATCCTTGCCGATCGTGCACTCGAGCACGACGACACCCTGGATACGGGCTCGACGTGCGGCTTCGGGATAGACCGGATTCGGGCCGCTGACCTTGACGGGTTCGGTGATGTTACCGCCGATGACGAAACGCACCGGCCCTTCAGGTTCGGGCGGCGGCGGAGCATCAGGAACGCCCAGGACCAGATTCTCATCCGGCACGAAGTCGATGTCCTCATCCGGTTCCTCGTCACGGATCGGCTCGGGCTCATCGGGCGTCGGATCGGGGATCGGGACCTTCTGCGTCTTCGGTTTGACGATCTGCTGCTGCTGCGGTGGCGGCGGCTGTTTGAACTTCACCTGCTTGACGACATAGATCTTGGTTTTCTTTTCTTTGGCGTCAGACAGGCCACCGGCAAAGGACGGCCATTGCATGGCAAAGATCACGATGTGGAAGATGACCGCGATTCCCATCGCCCACCGGGTCACCTTGGTGTCCTGGCCGGCCTCCGCAGCCAGCATCTCGGCGGTGGTCATCGGAATCTGATCCTTCTTCGGATCCGTTTTCTTGTCTGGGGTTTTCGGAGAATCGCTCATAGCTCCCCCCTTCACTGTATTCCGAGCATTGACCACAGATTTTCAATCTCTCGTCGGGTCGGTATCGAAATCGTCTTGATTTCCATATCAATCTTGTCGGGCGCCTGACGAAGCTCGTCAAAGACCCGAATCATATCGCCATAGGTTGCCTCTGGATCGGTGCGCAGGATGACCGGTTTCTCGTCGTTCTGTTTGAGTTTGGCAGCGACATACGGCAGCAGCCCCTCAAGAGCCACCCCGTTGCCATCAACTTCGATCGCACCTCCGGCGAGAACGTGGACGTCGATCGAGTCCTCTTGTTTGATCTCCGGCGTCTGGGTGTCCTCGGGAAGAGAGAAATCGAGCCCTCGCGTGGCCGAGAACGCCGAGGTGATCATGAAGTAGATAATGAGCAGAAATGAGATATCCGCCATCGAGCCGGTGAAGATCTCGCTCTGGATGTCTTTCTTTTTGATCTTCATAGTGGCTCCCGTTACTCGTCTCGGGTCATCTGTTCGGACAATAGAAAGATGTACTTGACCTTCGATTGCTTCAGAGCGTCGAGCACGGCGTCAACCCGTTCATAAGGAACCTGATCGTCCGCCTTGACGATGAATTCCTTGTTCGGGTTCCGCGCCACCTCGGTGGAAGCGAAGGTCACAATCTCCTCGTCGGTGCTGACCGGCAGGGACATCTCCTCACCGGTTGACACACGAATGGTCAACGGTGGGTTGGCGTCGGGCGGCGAGATCGAGATCACGGCCGCCTTTTCGGGCACCTTGACCCGAATCCAGGTGTCCGGGAGATCCATCTTGGTCTTGTCGACCTCGACCTTGTAGGTCAGCACGAAGAACACAATGAGCAGGAACACGATGTCCGCCATTGAGGCCGTGAAGATCGCCGCCCCGCCTTTGCGGTCTCTATCGCGGAAGATCGCCATTTGCGGACTCCCTTCTAAGCCTGTTGGCCTTCGCCTCCCTGACCGTAACGCTGGCTGTCCATCTCAGTGAAGGTTTCGACCAGCATGTTGGAGGCAGTCTCGATGTCGCGCACGAAGCGGGTGATCTTGGTGGAATACCAGTTGTAGATCAGCTGTGCGGGAATCGCGATGATAAGACCGGCAGCGGTTGTAATCAGCGCCTCGGAAATACCAACCGCAACCGCGGCGGGATTGGTGAGACCCTGCTCGGCGAGGGTTGCGAATGATTTGATCATTCCGGCAACCGTACCGAGGAACCCGAGCATCGGTGCGACGTTGGCGGTCGTCGCGAGAACGCCGAGGCGTTTCTCGAGGCGATCCAACTCATAAAGAGCGGCGTTTTCGATGGTCTTCTCGATGTCCTCGCGGGAGTGACCGTAGCGCAGAAGTCCGGCCTTCATCACCGAGGCGACGGGGCTCTTGTTCTGCTCGCAGACCTTGATCGCTTCCTTGACGTTGCGATTGACAAGCAACGCCTTGCGGATCTTGGTCAGAAAATCACCGACGTTGATCTTCGCTTTTGAAAAAACGATAAATCTTTCGATGGCCACGGTGGCAGCCAGCACCGAGAAAAAGAGTAGCGGCCACATGAACATCCCACCCTGGCGAAAATAATCTGCTACTTGTCCAGTCACGGCATTGCCTCCTCGTATTTAGAGTCCTCTGGCGGGGGTGAGTTCCACACCCATCCGGTTTTCCTTTGTCGTTTATCGCATGGCTGGCTGAGGAATTCGACCCCCGCCGACCAATCGACCCTTACATTACCTCAGTCGGGAATGAAGGCAGGGCATCGTAGCATGTGGCATTTGGGTCGTCAACGAGGTTTTTGCGGCCCGCAGAGGTGGAGGTGAGTGATCGCCACAGCCATCGCGTCGGCGGCATCCGATGGCGGCGATTCCGACAGGCTCAAAAGCCTGACCACCATATAGATGATCTGTTGTTTTTCGGCCCTTCCATGACCGACAACGGCGGATTTGACCTGGGCGGGAGAGTAGGAGTGGACCTCGATGTCCCGATGGCCCAGGCCGGCCAGAATCGCTCCCCGGCTCTCGGCCAGGGCGATCCCGGTTTTCGGGTTGCGCCCCGAAAAGGATGATTCCACCGCGGCACAGTCCGGAGCGAGCTCTTCCAATAGCACGGACAGCTTGTGATGGAGGTCGGCGAGCAGAAAACTGCGACCCTTTTTGGCGCTCGGTCGGATCACTCCAGAAGATTCGAGTCGGTAACGATTGCCGTCGCGAATCACCAGGGCCCAACCGGTCGCGCGAGACCCCGGGTCGATGCCGAGGATACGGGTCGTCATGACCGGAAGACTTTTTCAGTCCGCGTTGAGCAGATCGTCATCGATGTCGAAATTCGCCCATACATTCTGGACATCATCGTGATCATCGAATGCATCCATCAGACGGATCATTTGTTGCGCCTTCTTGCCTTCGAGCCGGGTCGTGCTCGATGGTTCCATTTCCATTTGCGCCGCCTCCACGGTCAGCCCACCCGACTCGAGCCCTTCCTTGACCTGGTGGAGCTCATCGGGCGAGGTCGTGATTCGGAAATAGTCTTCATCCTCGGTGTTCAAATCCTCGGCGCCGGCCTCGAGAGCGAGTTCGAGCACCACGTCCTCGTCGGCGTCGGACGAACGGGGGACCAGAATCAGCCCCTTTTTGGTAAAGAGCCACGCCACGCACCCGTTCTCACCGAGGTTGCCGCCAAAACGCGAAAAAAGATGCCGAATCTCGGGAGTGGTTCGATTCCGGTTGTCGGTCAACAGCTCCAGCATGACCGCCACGCCGCCCGGCCCATAACCTTCGAAACTGACCTCCTCATAGGTCACTCCGGGGAGTTCGCCGGTGCCGCGCTGAATGGCTCTTTTGATATTGTCAGCCGGCATGTTGGCGGCCTTGGCAGCGGCCACCGCCGCCCGAAGCCGCGGGTTTCCTTCCGGATCTCCGCCGCCCTCGCGCGCGCCGACTGTGATCTCGCGAATGAGCTTGGTGAAGATCTTGCCGCGTTTGGCGTCCGCGCGCCCCTTCTTGTGTTTGATCGTGCTCCATTTATTGTGGCCCGACATGATGTCTCCCCTTGCCCGATGCCCCGGTTCTGCCCGCGCAGGCCGTCACCGCGGTTCTCCGCCGCCGCGAAACGGCCGACCTCCGGTCGCCGTCGGGCGATGAGGTGCGTCGTCTCCGAGCTTGCCGACGCCCCACGACCTTCGCCACGAATTCCGGCGGAATTCTCGCATTCCTCCCAGATCACGACGGACCGCCAACGGGGACGCGGCGGCAGTATACCGATCTCCGAGGCGGAAGGGATAACCTGGGTGGTGAAATCAAAGGCGCTTTGGTTGACTTTGAACACCCGTCGCACATAATTGACTGAGGTCGAGCCATTGAGCCAATAAAGCAACCGAGGGCGGTTTCATGAGCGCGAATATCCTGGTGGTCGAATACGAGCCGCGATACGTGGAACACGTGCGTACGGCGCTGGCTGACGCCGGTTTCCGGCTCGAAATCGCTGGGAACCTCGACGATGCAGTCAATCGTTGTGCCACCTTCGAACCGACGATCACGATCATCACCTCAGTTCTGCCGAACCTCAAGATCGAAGATGCCATCACCCAACTGCGCGCCCGCGCCGGTTTGCGCCAGACACCGTTTTTGATCCTCATGTCCGGTTACACCGGCGACGATCCGGCGGGCGATGCCGAGCGTTATGGCGCACAGGACATCCTGCCGCGTCCCTTTGGCGCCGACGCCCTGCGCGAAACGGTCGAGAAGCTGGTTCTGAACGCACCGAGTCCGGCCGCCACCCAGGCCATCCCGCAGGAAATGCTCGAAGCATTGCGGCGTAGTGCGGGTCTCGATGGCGAGGGCGGCTCGGTCACCTCGGATGACCTGTTCGGCGATATTCTCTCCGATGTCGAAGGTGGTGAGGAAGCACCTGTTTCGAAGCCTGTAGACGAACCTTTCGAGCACGAGACCCCGCCACGGTTCTCGAAGGCGCCATCAGCTCCCGCAAAAGAAAAAGAGAAACCGGCGGCTCCGGCAACGGCGTCGCCCGAGGACAAGCCGCTCCGGACACCCACGCCGGTGCATCCGCCGAAACCGAAAAAGACCGATGGAGCAACAAAACAGTCCGCGGTGGACGATGTGCTTGCCAATATCCTGGAGAGTTCGAAAGCGGCATCGGCACCGAAGAAAAGAGCTCCCGAACGGGACGTCGACAAGCTGCTCGAGGACACCCTCGCCGGTCTCGATATTCATCCGTCGCCGAAAGCCGAGAAGCCGGCCGCCCCACCCGCGGCCAAGAAGGTCGCCGCTCCTCCGGCTCAGCAACCGCCGCCGGCCGAACTCCCCCCGCCTCCCGATCCGCCGCCGGTCGAACCCGTCAAACCGGTGCGTGAGGTGGTGCCGCCGGTCGCGAAAAAGGTCGGCCGCCCGGCCGAAGTTGCGCCGCCAAAACCGAAGAGGGTCGCCCCTGAGGTGACACCTCCTGAAGAAAAGAAGATCGCAGCGGAATCGCCACCGCCCCAGGTCAAGAGCTTCACTCCGGAGACCGAGATCCCAGCGCCCATGGGAAGCCAGTTCGGGCAATACGTGATCGAGGATCACATCGCCACTGGAGGCATGGCGGACGTTTACAAGGCGCGGATGATGGGGATGGAAGGATTCCAGAAGACCGTAGCCATCAAACGAATTCTCTCCAACCTCACCGATAGTGAAGAGTTCGTTCGCATGTTCATCGACGAGGCGAAGCTCGCCGCCCAGCTGAATCACGACAACATCATTCACATCTACGATCTCGGCAAGGTCGACCGATCGCACTACATTGCGATGGAGTTCATCGAGGGCCGAGATCTCCGGACGATTCTGCGGGATAGTAGCGAAAAAAAATTGAACATGCCGATCGAGCTCGCGCTCTATGTCACGACGCTTCTGGCATCGGCCCTTGACTACGCCCATAAAAAACAGGATTTCGAGAATCGCGACCTCGGTCTGGTTCATCGGGACGTCTCGCCGCAAAATGTTCTGATTTCATTCGATGGCAATGTCAAACTCTGTGACTTCGGAATCGCGAAAGCGGCATCCAAAGCTTCCCAGACCCGGGCCGGAGCCCTCAAAGGCAAGCTCCAGTACATGTCGCCCGAGCAGGCGTGGGGCAAAGACATCGACCATCGCTCAGACATCTTTTCCCTTGGTCTGGTCCTCTATGAAATGCTGGTCTGTGAAAAGGTATTTGAGGGCACCTCGGAGCTCTCCGTCCTCGAGCAGGTTCGCGACCCGATCATCTCCGCACCGTCAATGAAGAACCCGGAAGTGGACGCGGATATCGATCGGATCGTTTTCCTTGCCTTGAACGCAGACCGCGAGCAGCGGTATCAATCCGCTCAGGATCTGCAGAGAGATCTCGAGCGGGTATTGCGCAGCAAGGGCTGGTCGCCGGATCGCGAAACGGTTGCCCGATTCTTGCGGCTGCTTGCCGGCGAAGAGGAAGTCGAGTCGCGCCCTGTCCCGAAACCGGCAGCACCGCTGCCGCCCGCCAGGGCCGCAACCGCTGGTCCCTCCGATCGGATTTCGGGAGCGCCGCCAAAAGAAGAAACTCCGGTGCCTGATTTCAGTCCGGAAGAGGCGGCCGATCCCGATCTCGAACGCGCGCTGACCGACAGCGGCGAAACTCCTGCGGGGGTCGCCGCCATCGATTTCGACAGCACCGATCCTGGGCACTTGAGCTCCGGCAGCGGCGGCTCCGGGCCAAAGAGGATATTGTGGCTGGTTCTGGCCGTCGTCCTGATCGCCGCGCTTGCGGTCGCGGGATGGTGGTACATGACTGGGCGCAAGGCAGCGCCCCCGGAAAACGTACTGCTTGAACCGGCCGCGGTTGCGGCGACCGAAACGCCGACTCCGGTGCCAACAGTCGGACTGATGTCAGAGGATGAAATGTTGGAGCGGGCGCGACAGGTCGCGGCGGCGGAGATCGATCGCCAGGAAGAGGATCTTCGGCAACGGCTCGAAGCGGAGTTCCCGACCCCGACCCCCATACCTCCGACCCCGACGCCCACCGAGACCGCGACTCCCGAGCCGACCCCCACCTCCACCCCGGTGCCGCCGACCCGGACCCCGATGCCGCCAACGATGACGCCGATCCGACCGACCGCAACACCCTCGGTACGCGAGGGAGACATCGTCGCGGCCGGTCCTGGTGTGAGCCCGCCGGTCATCGTGCAACGGGAGGCACCGGAATACCCCGCCGTTGCATCGAGAATGAAGGTCGGGGGCGTGGTCGAGGCCAAGGCACTGGTCGGAATCGACGGCGCGGTCGAAGAGGTGCGTATAATCAGTGTTTCGCGCAAGGGCGTCGGATTTGAAGACGCGACTGAGACTGCGATCATGAAGTGGCGCTACAAGCCGGCGACCAAGAACGGTGTCAAAGTACGGGTGTGGGTTGCGATCCGAGTACCGTTCCAAGGCACAAGGTAGGGAGGGCACATATGGCCGGGCTGACGGATGCTCAGAAGAAGTTTTACGAAGACGCGCTTCAGCAGACCAAAAAGGAAGTTCAGGATCTCGAGGGTTTGATCCAGGTCGAGCTTGGCAAGGTGAAGGAAAAAATCGCTGATCTCCAGAGTGCCCAGAAGGCGGCGCGACAGATGTACGACGCCGCGTGCCAGCGCCTTGGTATTCCAAATGACCTCGAGGGAGAAGACTCTGGAAGCTGATCCGGGTACAATCACGAGTCGAGTCCCCGGTTTGACCGGGGTTCTGAGTCCCTGGAGGGTGGAACAATTCGGACGTATGAATCTCCTCTTCCGGACATCGCACACGGAGGGTAGTTTGTGACCGGACGAGTTGGAGTGGTCGATGGCCAGTGAGAAAAAATCATCGAAGGGCCTGTGGATCAAATGCAGCGGTTGTTCGGAGATCCTCTATCACCGAGAGGTCTCAGGAAACTACCACGTGTGTCCGCGCTGCGGATACCACTTCAGGATAGCCGCTGAGCTGCGGTTGAAAATGCTCTTCGACAACGGGCGGTACAAGAAATTTTTTACCAGGATCCGGTCGGCTGACGCCCTGGCATTTGTCGATTCCAAACCCTATGCCGACCGCCTGAAGGTCTATAACAAAAAATTCGGCGGCAGCGATGCGGTCGTCGTGGCGCAGGGCGAGATCTTGAAAACCCCGACAGTGGTTGCCGCAATGGAGTATGGCTTCATGGGCGGATCGATGGGGTCGGCGGTGGGAGAAAAACTGATTCGCGCGATCGAGCGCTGCCTGGTTCGCAAACTGCCGCTGATCATCATTTCGTGTTCGGGCGGTGCGCGAATGCAGGAAGGCATTCTCTCGCTGATGCAGCTCGGAAAGGTCGCCGCGGGTTTGGCTCGCATGCGCGCCAAGGGGCTTCCCTTCATTTCGGTCCTGACCGACCCGACCACGGGCGGAGTGACGGCGAGCTACGCAATGCTCGGTGATCTCAACATCGCCGAACCCGGTGCCCTGATCGGATTTGCCGGCCCACGGGTCATTGAACAGACGATTCGTCAAACGCTCCCGGAGGGTTTCCAGCGCTCCGAGTTCCTTCTCGAGCACGGGATGCTCGACATGGTGGTTTCGCGATCCGAGCTCAAGCCCACCATCGGAAGATGCCTGTCGCTCCTGACCTGATGCTCCGCAGCCGGCCCGCCGGCCGGATTCGGCCCCAGCTCGATCGCCTCCGTTGTGTCTTGGAGGAAATCGGAAATCCGCAGCATCGATTCCCTTCGGTCCTGATCGTCGGCAGCAACGGCAAGGGGTCGACCTCCGCCATGTTGGATGCCATTTTGCGGGCGCACGGGGTGTTGTCTGGGCTCTATACATCGCCGCACCTCCTGCGCGTCGAAGAACGGATCCGGGTCGACGGCGTGGCGGTTTCGGAAACCGAGCTCGGTCGAGTGCTTTCGATGCTCGACCGCCATGAGGATCTGACCTTTTTCGAGATGCTGACGGCGGCCGCTTTTTCAGTCTTCGCCGATGCCGGTGTCGAGATCGCGGTCCTGGAGGCCGGGATGGGTGGGTCCTTTGATGCGACCCGGCTCGCCGACAGTGCGATAGCCGGCCTCACCAACATCGGTAGCGATCACTCGAAGTGGCTGGGCGCCAATCGGGCGGATCGGGCCCACGACAAAGGCCGCGCTCTCCAGGCGGCCCGGCGGGCCGTTCTGGGCCGCGGCGTCGATGCCGGAGATCTGCAGGCCATCGATGTCCCGGCCGCGGTCGCCGCAGATTCTCTGATCAGTTGTGAGGATCTCGGTGGCGGGCTTGTCGGTTTGGCCTTCGATCGCGCGACCCTCGAGCTGGAGATTCCCCTGGCGGGGGATTTTCAACGAGACAATCTACAACTCGCCGTGGCCCTTTCGATCGAGGTGGTTGCTGAGGGCTGGATGCCGGATCTCGATCCAACCTTGGTGGCACAGGCGATGCAATACCTGCGGTGGCCGGGGAGACTCAGCACCCACGATATCGCGGGTCGTCAGATTCTGATGGATTGCGCGCACAATCTCGAGGCTGCCGAAGCCTTGGTGCGCCACCTCGACGAAACCGGAAAACGATACAACCTGGTTTTCTCCTGCCTTGATGACAAACCGGTGGAGGAGATGGCGGCCCTGTTGCGACCGCGGGTCGATCAGGTCGCGATCTGTCAACTCGAGGACGAACGGGCGATGCCGATCGACCGGCTGCTGGCCGCCTTCCCCGCTGCGGTGATCGCCGGCGATCCCCTGGCCTGCGTGCATCTTCTCGCCGACCCGGTGTTGGCGGTGGGCAGTATTCGACTGGTTGGCGGGCTGCTGGCACATGAAGGCGGTGATTCATGACCATCGATCGGGTGCGTGACCGATTGCTGCTGACTCTTGAAGAAGAGAAACGCCTGTCACCGGTCGCGACCCTTTCGTCGGAAGCGACCCGGCGTCGGCACGAGATCGAAGATCCGCGGGATATCCGGCTCGCCTTTCAACGGGATCGCGATCGCATTTTGCATGCGAGGGCCTTCCGGCGGCTGAAACACAAAACGCAGGTCTTTGTTCCCCACGTCGGCGACCACCCCCGAACCCGACTCACCCACACCCTCGAGGTCAGTCAGTTGGCGAGAACACTAGCTCGGGCCCTGGGGCTGAACGAAGATCTCGCGGAGGCCGCTGCCCTCGGCCATGATCTCGGGCACACGGCCTTCGGTCACACCGGGGAAAGTGTCCTCGATGCAACCCTTTGTGGTCAGAATCCCGAACTCGTGCTGCCGCCGGACGTCGTCAAGGGAGCGGGACGATTCAAACACAACTACCAAAGCCTGCGGGTGGTCGATCTCTTCGAGCGCCGTTACGTCGACCCGGGGATCAATCTGACGGACCAGGTCCGGGAGGCCATCCTCAAACACACCTCGTGGAAGGTGGATTACCATTTTCCGCTCCCCGACAAGGGGGGCCTCGCCCTCGATCAACCCTGCCACCTCGAGGGTCAGGCCGTGGCGGTTGCGGACGAGATCGCGCAACAGACTCACGATCTCGAAGACGGGTTGCGGGCCGGCGCCGTCGCCCTTGAAGAGGTCGAGCAGCTCGAGATCGCAACGAGGGTGATTCAAGATGTTGGTACCGGGTACATCGATGAGCGTCCGTGGGACCGGCAGAACACGCTTATCCGCCACCTCATTCGGCTCTTTGTGCTCGACGTTGTCCACACATCAGCAGCAAGGATCGACCACTTTTGTACCCGTCATGGAGTGAGCGACCACGACGGCTGGAGGGAACGGGCCCGTGAGGTCTCGCAGACCACGATCTGGTTCTCCGCCGAAGTCGAGAAACTCTTCGCCGAACTCAAGACCTTTATCTACGCCCGGGTCATCAACCGTGGACCTGTGAGCCGCCAGGACTGGCGCGCTCGAAGGGTGCTGAACGCCCTTTTCCGGGCCTATTGGGACGAGCCCTCGGTGCTGCCGGACTACATCCTGATGCGGGCCGCAGAAGAACATGATTTACCCTATCTTCGGGAACTTCCGCTCAAGCGTGTTGCGGCAGCGGTGGCCGATCGGTACCATGCCTGTCCGGGCTTCGCCCGATTGATCGTCGATCACCTTGCAGGGATGAGCGATCGTTTTGCCCTCGAGGAGTTCCAGGCGCTCGAACTGCCGAGTCCGGATCGGGATATCTGAGGAGGATCTCCATGATTGTCATCGCCTCCGACCACGCCGGTGTGGAGCTCAAGGCCGAAGTTTCAGAGTTCATACGCTCCCAGGGGCACGAGCTCCGTGACCTCGGCCCGCAGGACACGACCTCGGTCGACTACCCCGATTTCGCCCACGCCCTTGCCCGAATCATCGAGGCGGGGGAAGCGCGGATGGGCGTCCTGATCTGTGGGACCGGAATCGGCATGAGCCTGGCAGCCAACCGCCACCCGGGTGTGCGGGCGGCCTTGTGTCACGACGCCTTCACTGCCGAAATGGCCCGGCTACACAACGATGCAAATGTTCTCTGTTTGGGGGCGCGGGTCATCGGTGCGGGCGTCGCCTTGCAGATGGTCGGGATTTTTCTCGCCACCGCCTTCGAGGGCGACCGCCACCAACGACGGGTGGATCTGATCGAAATCAAGAGCCGGTAAAAAACCGGCCAAGCAGGAGGAGTGATGAGCGACCTCAAAAGCGAATTCTTTTCGGTTCACAACCAGCTGGTATCCGCCGCCGACCCCGAGGTCGCAAAGGCCCTTGAAGACGAACGCGAGCGTCAGAACGAAGGCCTCGAGTTGATCGCCTCGGAGAACTTCGTCTCGCCGGCGGTGATGGCGGCGATGGGTTCGGTGATGACCAACAAGTACGCCGAGGGCTACCCCAAAAAACGTTATTACGGCGGTTGCCAGTTTGTCGACGTGGCCGAGGATCTCGCGCGCGAGCGTGCCAAAGAGCTCTTTGGTGCCGACCACGCGAACGTGCAACCCCATTCAGGGGCCCAGGCCAACATGGGGGTCTATCTGGCGGTGATGCAACCGGGCGACACCCTCCTCGGGATGGACCTGACCCACGGCGGACACCTCACCCACGGCCACCCGCTGAATTATTCGGGCAAGGAATTCGATGTCGTGGCCTATGGCGTCGACAAAGAAACCGAAACCATCGACTACGAGCGTCTGCGCGAGCTGGCCCTCGAACACCGCCCGAAGCTCATCGTCTGTGGTGCCTCGGCCTATCCGCGGATCATCGATTTCGAACGCTTGCGGGCGATCGCCGACGAAGCCGATTCACTTCTGATGGCGGACATTGCCCACATCGCCGGGTTGGTCGTTGCCGGTCTCCACCCCTCGCCGGTGCCCCATTGCCAGTTCGTGACCTCGACGACCCACAAGACCCTCCGTGGTCCTCGCGGCGGCATCATCCTCTGTACCTCCGAGTGGGCCGAGGCCATCGACAAGGCGGTCTTTCCCGGGGTTCAGGGCGGACCGCTCATGCACACGATCGCCGCCAAGGCGGTGGCCTTTTTCGAGGCCATGCGACCCGAGTGGAACGAATACCAGAAGCGGGTTGTCGAAAACTCAGCGGTCCTGTGCCAGGCGGTCAAGGACCTCGGTTGGAAGATCGTCTCGGGCGGAACCGACAACCACCTCTTCCTGGTTGATCTCGGGAGCGACTTCATTTCCGGCAAAAAGGCCGAGCGGTGGCTCGGTCTGGCCGATATCACGCTCAACAAGAACACCGTGCCCTTCGACACCCGCAAGCCCTACATCGCCTCCGGTCTGAGGATCGGCACACCTGCTGTGACCACCCGCGGGATGGGACCCGAGGAGATGAAGATCATCGCCGGACTCATCGATCGGGTGCTGCGGGCGGATGAGGACAAGGAGGACGAGGCCAAGCTCGCCGCCTTCCACGCCGAAACGGAAGCGGTCAAGGCTGAGGTCCACGCCCTCACTGCAAAGTTTCCGCTGTACTGATCCTTGCCCGTGCCCGAAATGTAGCGGCAGCGACAGCGGCAGCGACAGCGACAGATGGCAGCGACAGTTATCCGGGACAGTTATCAGCGACAGGGAACAGCGGTCAGGAGTCCAGTCGGTGAAGTGGCCACCTCCGGGTCGTTCAACAGAAGGAACAGCCGTTGTGGTGTAGGCGTCTCGCCTGCATACCCTGCGGCCGAGACGGCCGCACCACAAAGGCCGGAGCCCCGAAGAAGTGAGTGCTGTTCCCTGCCGTTGTCCCCGATCGCTGTCCGAGACTCTCTCTTGGACAACAGTGATACTCGATACTGGATACTCGATTCAGCCTTTCTCCTGAAAAGTCCCCTCAATCGCAGATTGCCGTCAGTTTCGGTGTAGCCCTTGAAAAGGTCCGGGGGCCAATCGACGATCTTGCCGCATCTAGCATCTAGCATCTAGCATCTAGCATCTAGCATCTAGCATCTAGCATCTAGCATCTAGCATCTAGCATCTAGCATCTAGCATCTAGCATCCAGTATCGGACGGATAACGGTGCTACAGATCCTGTCGTTTGAACACCCACATCGCGATGACGAGGGGCACGACGATCCAGAGGGCGACAATCGCGAGACCGATGGCAGTCGCAACGGTGGCCGATCCGGTGATCTTGATCAGGGTTGCGCCGGCCGGACCGAAGAGGGCCGGGCCACCGACTTGAAGCAGGCACAACACCCTCACGATATCGATGGGGTTTCCGGCAAGACCGGCCAGGAGCACGTTACTGACGATCTTTGCGGGAAGATAGAGAGTGGTCGCCAGCATCAGCAGGCCATAAACCAATTCGAAGAAAACCCAGACTCCGATGGCGATGCCGAGGGCGACCGGGCGGCGCCCGGAGACAAGGGCGATCAGCATCGACAGACCGGTGAAGACGGCAGCCAACAAACCGAGAAAAAGAATGACCAGGACGTAGGTGCCGGCGCCCTCGCTACCGATCGATACCGCGATGACGGCGCCGGGCAGGCCAAAACCGAGGGCCGCGGCGGCCAGCACCGACAGCAGGAGACCGAGGTATTTGCCGAGCAGAATCTGGCGGCGTGAAACGGGTTGGGTTGCGAGGAGTTCGAGATACTCGCGATGGGTGAGAAAACTGAAGACACCGAGCAGCAGGGCAAAGAGCGGCAACAAAAAGCCACCGAGGTTGATCAGACTGGCGGAGGTCCGGACAAAGTCCTGGAAACCGCTGTAGCCCGAGGTGATCATGCCGAAATAGGCGACCGCCAAACCGAGGCCGGCGAAAAGAGCCGAAAAGGAGATCACCCACCGGTTACGGGTGTGGAGGGTGAACTCTTGATTGGCGATCTGGAGGATCTTCACTGCGCGGCCTCGTCGGCGGTGTGGGCGCCACTGACCTTGAGCATTCCGATGGCCCTGCCATCGTCCGTCCTCTCGATCGGGAATCCGGCCCCGGGACGGGTTGCGAGAAAACGAATCTCCGTCATCCCGTCGCCCGCTGCGAGTGTTGCAGGTCCGACCTCAGGATAACCTCCGATGCTGAAGTTCAAGTCCTCCTCGAGCCCACGCCCGGTGGCCCGCCACAAAACGATCTCACCCTTGGCAACGCCCACCGATTCCGGCTCCATCCCTTCATTCGTGAATACCGTCTCGACGACGACATCCGGCCGGCCCCGGTATACGCGGTATCCGATCCAATCGGTGATGATTTCGTCTTCGTGCTGACGCATGGCCGAGGCGGCTTCGGTCGATGCAAAAGTGATCACGCGGGCGTTCATCACCGTCGGCACGTGGTCGGTGAGAAGAAAGGCGGTGTTTTCGGCGACGGAGAATCCACTCCCGTTATAGTCGGCAAAGGAGATCGATACAGGGAGTTCTTTGCCGGTGGCCCGGAGCCCATCATGTTGCTCGAGGAGGCAGCCGGGCGAGCAGAAGGTCACGAACTCCCCGTCGTGAACCCATCCGCAGGCCTCGTCGACGCGATCGATCACCATTCCGCACTCCCGGCATCCATCAACACGGGCGATGATCTCCGGTGTGACCTCACCAGAACATCCCATGATCCCTGCACACAGCGATACCATCAGGCTCAGTGCGAGGCTTTTCTTCGGGGCTTTGTCGAGCGTCAGCACGGGGGATCTCCTTGGCCGTTGAAACGGGAGTGGATCAACGCCTCCCACCCCGGCGCCTCGGTGTGGAATTCCATGACGGTCCCACCGGCGCCCTCGATCGCGCGGATGACCGCGAGACGGTCCTCGGGCAATGCGCGAAAGAAGATATGGGTTGCGGTGTGGTCGCGGATTTCAGCACCCGCCGTTCGGGCCGCCCGGAGCATGCCGTCGTCGAGTTGATCGAGCACGACCTTGACGGTGGTCTGGCGGGTGACCTCGGCCTGAAAGGCAGCCACCGGTATCGACGGTGACGAGATCCCCGGCGACCAGAACGCCCACCCGGTCGGCAAGCCGGACGGCGGTATGGATACTGTGCGAGGAGAAAACGATCGTCGATCCTCTCTCTTTGAGATCGGCGAGTGCCCGGTGCAGGCTGTCGATGCCCTGGGGGTCGAGATTGAGGGTCGGTTCGTCCAGGATCAGGAGCGGCACCTCCTCGAGCAGCGCCGAGGCGAGACCGAGCCTTTGGAGCATTCCTCCCGAGAACTCGCCGACCCTTCGGTCGGCGTCGGTCGGAGAGTTCGAAGAGCTCGAGAACCTCCGCCACGCGGGTCGGCGCCACATCCCGCAGACCCGCGAAGAGGTCGAGGACCTCTCTCGCGGTCAGGACATCGGGCACGGTGACCCGCTGTGGAACATAGGCGAGCCACGGCCGGATGCGGTTGAGGTCTTTCTGGATGTCGATTCCGCGAATCAGAACCCGGCCCCTGCTTCGGGGAGTGGAGACCCGCGAGAGCCCTCAGGACGGAAGTCTTTCCGCCTCCGTTCGGACCGAGAAAAGCGAAGGACTCTCCGGGTGCGATCTCGAGGCTCAGGTCATCGACCGCGGTTACCACACCCATAGGACTTCGAAAAGGACTCGAGACGGACCATGGCTTTTGTTGGAGCGCTCATGAAACCGAACCATCCGGTTTTGGTCTTCTTCGCGGCCGCCGAAACAGCCACAGACCGGCCATGGGAATGGTCGTTCCGAGGAGAAAGAACCCGGCCGCGACGAAGTTATCCATCCTCGCGGGAGCCACTGACCTCATCCCACGGCACCGCGTCATTGGTCACCGGATACAGCCGGGGGAGAGGATCCTCTGCGTCCCCGAGGCGGAGAATCGGCAACGCGTTCTCGGCCGCTTTGAGGACCTCGGCCGCAGGGCTCAGAAGGTAGAAGCGAACCTCCGGGACCTTGGTTTCCAGAACCTGAAAAACATTCTGAATCGAGAAGGGAACGTCGCCGAGACCATCGCGGTCCAGATCGTAACCATGGTATGCGCTCCAGTGGTTTCCACCCTCCTCATCCGACCAATGGGTCTCCCGGTCGCTGACATCGAGGAGAAGCTCCCGAGAGATTGTTGATGAAGTTGTTGCGGACAAAGGAGTTTCCCCTCGCAGCCGCCGTTGAGTTGGATCGCCAGGTCGTTGTCGATGATGTCGTTGTTTTCGATGGCACACGAGTCGGCGTTGTTCATGAAGAGACCGCGGCTGTTGTCGATCACGAGGTTGGAGGTCGCGCGGACCCGGCTCATGGACTGAAAGAGGATTCCATAGGCGCGGAAGCCGCGACATCGGGCAAAGGTGTTGCGCGCGAAGATGATGTCTTCCGAGTACATCAGGGCTGCCCCGGCGACATTCTCTTCGAAGAGGTTGTCGTAGAAGCTGTTCTGGTTCGAGTACATGTAGTGGAGGCCGTATCGAACGTGGTGGATGTGGTTGCGATGGATCTCCGTTTGGTGGGCGAAGGAGAAATAGATCCCATCGCGCACGTTGAAGATCTCGTTGTCCAGGATCCTGGTTGTCGGTCGAGTTCCAGAGATGAATCCCGTTGCCACGATCGGATTCGATGAGGTCGAGCCGCCCCTCGATGGTATTGCCGATGATCCGTACTCCGGTGGCCGGCCTTGACATAGATTCCGTGCAGCGATTCCGAGACTTTCGTGTTGCGGATCGTCACGTCATCGGCCTCGATCAAGATACAGGCCATGTCCTTTGTCAGATGGGGGCCGGCCTCGGCGATGTGCAGCCCCTCCATCAACGGTTCCGGGGGCGGTGATGTGGACCACGTTGCTCTGCGTAGCCACCCCGAATCTCGGCGTCCCGGCCCCCCGGTGAGGAGCACTGGAACCTCGATGAGGATGTTCTCGCGGTAGATCCCGTCGGCCAGGTGAACCGTGTCACCGGGCTCGGCCTGAATGAGAACTGCCGCAATGGATCCCCCGCTCGGGACCTCGCGAACCGTCGCAACAGCCGTCGCGGTCGACATGACGGCCAGCAACCAGCAAAATGGTTTCACCGCTCGCATACCTTCCAATTCACAAAAAGGAGTCAGATATAGCACACACCCATCGCCCACCGCCCAGCTTCGGGCCGGCCGCAGATCAGACTGCCGCTTCAGCCGAGAATCAGCCTTTGAGTCGTGCCAGCTCGCTGTCAACCATACTTTTTGTCCGAACACCGGCAACGCCCGTTCTTGACCAGTGTCTGCCACACCTGTTCGAGGTCGAGGAAGAGCTGTTTGTCGTACTTTCCGGCAGCCATCCGTTCGTTGCAACTCTCATACAATGTGGTGGCTGTGGTCAGCTGAACCTGGGTGTCCTCCCACTCTTCGTGCAGGGTGGGGCTGAAACTGTCGCCATATTGTTTGAAGCCTTCGACGATATAGGCAGCAACCGGATTGATGATGTTGATGACCCCCAGAACCTCGATGTTCTTGTTGTGGGCCCGGGCTTCCCAGTCGTCCTCAGCCATCACCTCGCGGGGTTCGGGAACCTCGAGCGCCGGCGGCGCTTCGACCTCGAGCAAGACGACCTCGGCGCTTCGGCTTTCTTCTGCCTCGTACATCGTCTCATCTCGTGCCACCGCCGCAACCGAGTAGGAGTCCCGAAGCCAGGGCAAACAACATGAGCTTTTTCATCATTTCCTCCAAATTTTCACAAAAGGGGCTCACTGCGAGGGCTCGACGTCACGCCAGGTCCACCAGAAACCCATCGAGCAGAAGAAGACCAAAGATCAGGAAAAAGTAGGTACCCAGGGACGGGTACGACCACACATCGAACTGGCCGACGAGTTTGTATCCGAACATCGGCGGCATGAATGGCTCCACTTGAACGGAGGCCTTTGGGTCGAGATTCGCGCCGTAATAGTTGAGCTTGTACCAGAAGCTCCATATCGAGAATGCGCCGAAATAGGCGGCGATCATGATGACGTCGACCAGGGACCGCGAGATTTCCGATGGCGGCGGCTCTGAGGGTCAGGATGCAGATCAGACCGATGACCAGAGGAATCCACTTGAGTTCGTTGAAATCTGCGGGTTTGAGCTCTGCCATCCCGATGTAGTGGTTGAGCACGTTGATCTCGGTCAGATCATTGCCATCATCTCCGCCCACCAGGTTGTGGGAATAGACGTAGAGATTCAGACCCTCCGGGTATTGCTGCGCGACAAATGTCATGTGCCACAAAGGAACGAAGAAGGTCGGAATCAGGACCAGAGCGGCGGCCAGAACCGCCAACCTGCTGCGAGCCGACCAGAGGTCGATCGAGCGCAGCGGAAAGCCGTTTGAAGAAATCCTGACATGTGGACCTCGAAAACTGGGCCCCGGCGACCGCGATCGGTGCGCCGGGGCCCTGGCATCGTTCTATTTCACGAGGAAGTAGCCCTGCATCTCCTGGTGCAGTGCGCTACAGAAATTGGTGCAATAGAAGGCGAAGACTCCGGACTCGTCGGCGGTGAAGCTCACTGTCTTGGTCTCGCCGGGGTCGATCACCAGGTTGATGTTGTAGTCATTGATGGCAAAACCGTGGAGCTCGTCCCGGGTCTGCTCGATATTGGTCACGTGGATGATCACATTGTCACCGCGGTTGACCCGAATGACATCAGGCGCGAAGAAGGACCGCACCGCCAGCATCCACACTTCGACCGTGTTGCCGCGGCGTTCGATCCTGGCGTCGTCGGCGGCCCAGATCGCGATCGGGTATGGACGGCCACTCGGGGTCGTCCTTTTTATAGACCTCGATCGGGATCGAGCTTGTCGGCCTTGATGATCACCGCGTAGTGCGGTTCGGGTTCGGTGAAGGCGTCATAGAGCAACTTCATCTTGTCACCCGAGATGTCGATCAACTGGGCGGACTCCGGAATCGACGGACCGACCGAAAGGTGGCGTCCTTTGGAGAGCTTGTTGAGAGCCACGAGTAGTTACCATCGGGGTTCATCGAGTCGCCCTCGGCGGAAACCAGATGGCCGATGTTGTAGGCCACCGGCAGCTTGTCGACCACGTACTGGTTCATGTCGGCTCCGGCCTCATAGGGCGGCAGCTTCCATTTGGCGACTGCGCTTTCGACAAAGAGGAGGTGTAGGCAAAGCCCTTGTCGTCGAACTGAGTGTGGAGTGGTCCGAGCCCGACCGGGATCTCTGCCTCGCGCACCGAGTTGTAGTTGAGCACCGGGATCCCGTCGATGGTCTCCTCGAAGTCCTTGTTGGCGATTGCGGTCTTGATCTTTTCCATGTCGTAGACCGTGGTCGTGGGTGACAGTTTGCCCGAACCGATGATCCAGCGACCGCTCGGAGAGACGTCGACGCCGTGGGGCGATTTGGCGAGGGGGATGAAGTAGGCCACGCCCGAGGTCTCTTCTCGGGAAGATCACCGGTGCGCCCTTGACGGTTTTGAAACTGCCGGCGGCGATGGCTTTGTCGGCCTCGCGGTAGTCCACCATCAGGATGTAGTCCTTGTCCTTCTGGGACGCGGTCACCTCAGTTTTCCGCCCTCGATGAACTCACGTTCGGAGTTGTAGCAGGTCCAGAAGAGGAATCCGTCCGAGGGGCCCTTTCCGGCATCCCCGAGGTCGTAGTTGAAGGGCGGGACCAGGACCTCCCAACCCAGGGTCAGGTTGCCGTCGTTCGGGATCGATCTTGATGCCCGGCGACGATCCCCTTGTACTTGGTCGCGTACTCGGTGATATCGGCATAGGTCCCCTCCGGGAACGGCACCGACATCCGGGTCGCCATCGTCACGTACTCCGAGTTCTGGGTGACAAAGGAACTGCCGTGGTTGGCCGAGATGTTCGGAATGCTCATGATCTGTTTGGTTTTGAAGTCCTTTCAGATCGATCCGGGCGATACGGCCCTTGGCGTTGTCGTTGATAAAGAGCCAGCGTCCGTCATATTCGCCGTCGGTCTCCGAGAAGCCCGGATGGTGGGAATCGCCCCACGTGTAGTCACCGAGCATTTCCTTGGACTCATCGTCAAATCCATAACCCTGTGCCCGGGTAGGGTGTGAAGACCGGGATGGTCGCGATGTGGCGCATCGAAGGGATGCCGGACGACAAAGATCTGCCCACTGTGCCCGCCCGAGTAAAAGAGGTAGTACTCGTCGAGATCGCCCGGGTGCCACATAGGTTGCCAATGCCGCGCTCGCCAGATCTGATGTTCCACCACCACCGGCGCGTGCGCCACGCCGCTGGGCGGCTTTTTACCGCATGCTGCAAGCCCGACGAAGAGCCCGATGACGAGCAACGCGAGCGTCAATCGAAAGATAGTCTTCCTGTTCATCTGCTGCCTCCTCCTTGTTGTACGGATCTACGACCGTCGCTCGCTGCGGCTTCGGCCTCCGCAGCTCGGTTTTTGACGATGTCGTAAGCCTTCATGATCTTTTCGACGGCCTGCCACTTTTCTTCGTCGGATAGAACGATCTGGCTTTCGAGAATGATCTTCATGGTGCCGGTCGGTTCGAAGAGGAACTCCTCGACCGTCTTGTTCAATCGCGCCCGGACGTCGTCCGGCGCCAGCGACAGATCGGGTCCCTTGTCGGTCGGCGATTTGATGTCGTAGGCCTTGACGCTGTGGCACACAAAGCAGTTGTGCTCGACAAAAAAGGCTCCGTCACCTTCGCGCATTCGAAGATCCCTTTCGACCTCCTCCGGCGTCATCTCGTCCTTGAGGTCCACCCCGGCAAGATAGGCCCGGGGCAGGTCCTCGTCGTCGCGCCAGCTCATGACCAACATGGCGAGGGCCTGTGCTTCGCTGCGACTGGAAATTCATCTCGGGCATGATCGAGTCCGGGCACGATGGTCGGTGGCGACTGGAAGTGTTTGATGTGCCAGTTGAAGACCGTCATCTGTTCGGAGACCAGATTCGAGAAATCGAAGCCCTCGGCGTGCTTATCGCCCACGCGTGTCAGATCCGGGTCCCAGCTATGCCGCCGTCAGCCGTTGATCACATGGCAGATCTTGCAGCCTTTGGTTCGCACGAAACCCTTGGCCTTGTTGATGTAGGGCATGCCCTCGGTCGACCGCTCGTAACGGTGGCAGAAATTGCACTGGATCTCGTACAGCGGCGGCGGGTTCCTGCGGGTCGTATTCGGAGCCGGCGATGTCCGAAAGGAGCGGCTCCTCCCAGTGCTTCGACAAAACCATGGGCGTCGTATTCTGAGAGCGCGAAGCCCTGGCCGCCGTGACACACGGTGCAGCCGAAGTCCTCGATCGGGTGGTTGTCGAAGATCTCGGGCATCGGGTGGGTCGTCCAGGGCTGTTCGACTTCCTCGAGACCCTTGCCACCCGACCCCCAGATGACAGGTGGTGCAGCGGTCGACGCGGTCGAGCTTTTCGATCCAGATCTGTTGGACACCTGACGGCAGGGTCGCCGGGTCGACGTCAGCGAAGGTCTCGGTGATGATCGCGCCAAACTCCGACTGGTAGTACTTCCACTCCGGTGCGGTGTCGAAGACGATGGCCGCCACGCCGACGACGAGGATTGCCAACCGCGGCGATGAGCACCAACAGGATTTCGCGCTGAGAAATCTTTTTGATCATCGGTTACCTCACAGCGCCGTCGGGTGGGTCGGCCACGCCTGCCAGGGCCAGTAGAAGTCCCAGTTGGGCCCACGCAGGGCCGTCCCCGTGTAGGTCAGGATGACAAAAGCGATGATGAACGCGCAGAAGGTGGCGATCGCCGCATAGCGCGTCGACGAGGTCTTCTTCAGAACCACGAAGTACATGCCCGCAAAGAGCAGCGAGGAGGAATGTCGCAGGGTTGACCAGATCGAAGAAGAACTGGCTTTCGATCGTCGGGAAAGATGCTCCGCATCGGGGCGAGGAGCGCGATCGCCAGACAGCCGCAGGTTGTCACCAGCCCGTAGAGGAAACCGAAGACGCCCCATTTCCTGTCCGGGGCCGTCGGTGAACCAGTAGCCGATCCCCTTCTGCTCGCGATCGAGGAATGGGATCAACATCAGACCGAGGATGACGATAGTCGGAACGATGACCCCGCCCATGAGGGCGGAATATCCGACCATTTCCTGAAGCCCGAGAAAGTACCAGGGCGCCTTGGCCGGATTGGGTGTGACCTCGGGGTTTGCCGCCGCTTCCAGGGGGCGTGAACGATCGAGCGACAGACCGATCGAGACGGCGAGGGTCAGGAGGGTGACCAGGAGGATACGGACGGTGAGAAACGGCGTCGACGGCACCGAATTGTCCTCGTTGAGGGTGGTCGGATCGTTGACCTGGACCGTGGTCCCGCTGGCGATCCCGAGGACGCTGTAGGTTTTGCTCTTTTTGGGCGCCGCGGGCTCGCCGTGAGCGAGCGCCTCCTTGCGGTCCTGTTCGACGATCGCGAGGCCGCCGTCCTTGCGGATCCGCCACATGTGCCACGCCGCCACCGCCGAAGAGAACCAGCGGCAGGAGGGCGCAGTGAAGGACGTAGAACCGGATCAGCGTCGGCTGGCCGATGATCGTTCCACCGAGCAGGAACTGTCGAATCGCTCTCGCCCACGAGTGGAACGGCGGCGGCGATATTGGTCCCCACCGTGATCGCCCAGAAGGCGAGCTGGTCCCACGGCAGGAGATAACCGGTGAAGCTCAGGAGCAGCGTCAGCACCAGCAACGTGACCCCGAGCACCCAGTTGTATGGGCGCGCCGATTTCACGACTTCGCCGGCCTTGTAGGACCCGGTGAGAAAGACCCTGAACATGTGGAGGAAGACCAGCGCCACCATGAGGTGGGCGGAGATCCGATGCAGCCGTCTGCAGGAACCACCCGAAGCTCACCGCGTGATCGAGGTCTTTGATGCTCCAGTACGCCCGTTCGACCGATGGCACGTAGAGAAACATCAGCACCACCCCGGTCACCGTCAGACCAGAAACACGACGAAGGTGATCGTACCGAGATAGAGCGACGCCGAGAAGGCCAGGCTGCGGAGAGAGATCCGGTTCGGAAACCAGTGGAGCAGGAAATTGGCGACGATTCCGCTGCCGGCCTCGCGGTTCGATTCCGGTCGCCACGGCCAGACCAGTCTTCTGCCAGATGCCGCGCGATCTTTGAGAGGATCATCTATGACCACCAGTCTGAATTCGCGCGGAACCTCGGTCGCGACATCCACCACCAACTCACCGGTAGCCCGTGAAACTTCGAGGCGGAAGCACTTGAGGGGGCCGGGGGGCGCGGGCCGGCGAAGTTGGTCCCTTCTCCCCGGAATCGGGATCCGTGGCAGGGACAATGGAATTCTCCGACGGACCGGAAGGTGAAGTCTCGCGAACGGTTTCTTCCTGCGGCAGCGGATAGGGTGAGAATTTCACCGTACATCCGAGATGGGTGCAGATTCCGGACACAGCGTGGAAAGTTCGAACTCTCCCGGAAAAGAAAGATCCGGTGTTCCTCGAGAAAGGTGACGCCCTCTTGGAAACTCTCGGGACTGCCGACTCGAAACTTTCTTCGGGTGGCTCGTAGAGCACGTTTGGAACCAGTGATCGCAGTAGCGGCCAACTCATGATCAGGCCGCCCCGAGCCCAGCGACCGCGGCTGTCAGTTTTGTCCAGGAATCCGCGGCGCGTCTGCTCCGCCCGGTTCGGGGCTGGTTTGCGATACGGCGTTGATTGAATCTGATGATGCCACTAAACTTACTCCGTCGATTCGGTGAAGTTGAACCGTTCCATGGTCATCGCCTCGGTCGGACAACGTTCGGCACAAAGACCACAGCGGATGCACACGGTGTCGTCTTTCAGCAGCACGGTCATCGGTTGATCGGTGGCGTGTCCATAGGCCGCGACCGCGGTTTCGAGTTGCTCCGGCGGCATCTCGACCTGTTCGAGAGGAACAAAGGTTAGGCATTTTTCCGGGCAGATGTCGGCGCAGCGGTTGCACAGATACACAAAGGAGCGGGTCGTAGATGGTGTCGATGTGGCAGGCGAGACATCGTTCGGCCTGATCCTGCCTGTTCGCGGCGTCATCACCTCTTCGACTTCGGTGATCCCTGTCCGCCGGCCCGCATCGACGGTCGGCGCGGAGCGTCGCACCACGCTTTTCGTACGCCGGCGTGGCATCGAGTACTCCTCGATCGCCACCTTTTCGATATCGACCCGGAGCCGGAGTTCGGTTTTCTGACCCGATCAGGTATTCGGAGATCGAGCGCGCCGCACGTTTGCCGTTGGCCACCGCCTCGATGGCGATCCTCGGACCAAAGGCCGCGTCGCCGCCGGCATAGATGCCGGCGGCGCTGGTCGCCAGGGTCTCGGGGTCGATCTTGACGGTCCCGGTCGGTGTCCAGTTCGACCCCGTCCTCAGCGCAGAGAAAACTGAAATCGGGTTGTTGTCCGATGGCGAGGATCACCGAGTCTGCGTCGAGGACCAGGGTGCGGTCCTCGTCAAACGTGGGGTTGAAGCGCCCCTGGTCGTCAAAGACGCTTTCGACCCCGACGAACTCGATCGACTCGACCCCATTGCTGCCCAGGATCCTTCGCGGTCCCCACCCGGGATGGAGGGTGATGCCCTCTTCCAAGGCTTCGTCGAGTTCATCCTTGCCCTGGATGGTTTTCGAAGCCGGCATCTCATCGAGTGACTCGAGCGAAATGACGTGGACCTGGCTGGCGCCCCCGCGAAGCGCGCCGCGCGCAGCATCCATGGCCGGTTGGTTGGCCACCGCCTCGGCGGTGAGCTCGATCTCTTCCATGGGTTTGTAGAACTCCCGGACCGCTGTCCGGGCGGCATCCAGGGCCACCGATCCGCCGCCGATGACCACGACCTTTTCACCGAGCTCGACGCGGTAACCGCGATTGAGGTTGAGCAGATAGTCGACCGCCTTGATGACGCCGTCCTTGTCGGAGCCGTCGATCGAGAGGTCCCGTCCGCGCATGGCGCCGACGGACAGGAAGATGGCTTCGAATCCATCTTCACGGAGCTGTTTGAGACCGAAGTCGTTGGTAATCGGACGGTTTCTGTGAAATGTGACCCCGAGCTTTTCGATCGCCGAAATTTCGCGGTCGATGACACCTCGTGGCAGGCGGTATTCGGGTATCCCGTAGCGGAGCATCCCTCCGAGTTCGGGCAGAGCCTCGAAGACAGTCACGTCATAGCCCATGAGCGCCAGATCGTGGGCGCACCCCAGACCGGCCGGACCGCTGCCGACAACCGCCACCCGGTGACCGCGGTGGGCCGCAGCGGAGGCCTCATCTGCTGAGACGTTCGATGTGCCACGAGTCGTTGCGCTCCGGGATTGGCTTCGATGTCTCCGTCCGGACCGGACATCAGGAGTTTGAAGAAATCCGGCTGCGAGGACTCGGCACCGTACTTTTCAGTCACGAATCGCTTGAGGGGGCGAATGGTGATCGCTTCGTCGACCCAGGCCCGCCGGCATGCGTCCTCGCAGGGTGCGGAACAGACCCGGCCGCAGACCGAGGCCAGCGGATTGGGTGAACGGGCGACCATGAAAGCTTCGGCGAAGCGTTGCTCGGCGATCAGCTGGACATAGCGGCCCGAATCGGTGTGGACCGGACAGGCTTCCATGCAGGGAACGTTTGAGCGGTACCAAGGCAGATCATTGAATCGTGCCGCAAAACGCGGGCTGACCGATGGCGTTGTCGCTCACCAACGAGAGCTCCGCAACCGTCGCCGCGATCAGCAGGTGTCGATCGAGCCATTCCCTCCGACCATTCCTTCCGGTCTGGGTCGATTTGTTACCGGAATAGTCGGTATTTGATTACTTAATAGCCTGAATACGGTATGTGTATCCTTGACCGAGGTCAAGGACGGTCCTCTCGGAGCGTCCCTTCCAGTGCTTTCGTTGAAACGAGGAAAAATAGATGCCGTGTGCGTTGAAGATCTCTGAAGCGGCCTCTCTGGCCATTCATGCGCTTGGGTTATCTCGCCGTTCGTAATGATGCTCCAGTGACCGCGAGGCAGATTGCAGCCAGATTTGAAATCTCGGAGGCGCACCTCGTCCAAGGTCCTGCAGCGCTTGATCCGGGTCGACCTTGTGCGGTCGATCCGAGGGCCGAAGGGCGGGTTTCTTCTCACTCGCGACCCTGAGACCGTCACTCTCCTCGAAGTGTTCGAGGCCATCGAGGGGCCCTTCGAGCCCAAGCCGATGTCTTCTCAGTGCGGCGATTTGTGATGGCGAAACCTGCATCATCGGAAGAATCGTCGTCGAGGCCAACACCCTGCTGCGTGCCCGCCTCGAAGAGACAACCCTCAACGACGTCGGCGTCGTAATCAGCGGTGAGCTCTCAGCTGTCGTTCCGTGATTGCCGAGCGACCGGCCGGCCTCAAGGGGTAAAGAGTGACGAGTTCTGGGTACAGACCATTCTCATAAAGGGTGGTCATTGAGCCGGCTCTCGCTCTGAACGCTTAATCTGTGGCACGTTCCTTCAACCACGCCTGAATCTCATCGGCGTGCAGGATGTTGATGACACGTGCCCGCGGCACTTCAGCGCGCATGGCGATGGCTGAAGCATAGGTGTCGAATTCGAGGTGGGGCACGGCGTGGGCGTCCGAGGCGAGAATGATCTCGCAACCGGCGGCAACCGCCAGCCGAACGAGATCGGGATCGAGGTCCTGGCGCCGCGGAAAACCGTTGATCTCCACCGCCACACCTTCGTCGGCGCAGGCCGAAAATACTTTTTCCCAGCGTGCCTTGAGGCCGGGCCGATGATGGAAATGGCGGCCTCGGGGGTGGGCCAGAACGTGGACCCCTGGGGTGGATACGGCCCGCAGGAGACGATCGGTCTGATCCCGATCGGGGTCGAACTGGCTGTGGACCGCCGCCACCACGCATTCGACCTCGAGCCGTTCGCCGCGCGGCACATCGAGGGTTCCGTCACCGAGGACCTCGACTTCGAGACCCTGAAAAACGAAAAGATCATCGCCGTTGGCGGAGTTCCACCGGTTGATTCGTTTGCGCTGCAGCCGGAGACCCTCGCAGTCGAGACCCGAGGCCACTTCGAGTCCCCGCGAATGATCGGTCACCATCGCCCAGGCCGAACCGCCGCGGAAACATGCCCGAGCCATCGCGTCGAGAGTGGCCTTGCCGTCGGAATCGCGGGTGTGCCAATGAAAGGCGCCTCGCATACGGTCCGGGTGGAGATCGGGATCGCCGGTGCGGAGGGTCTCGGTGACCTCGGCCCGGCTCAAGTACCCGCTGCGGGAGTTCCGTCGCTGCGGCGCCTGGCTGCCCTGCAGCCGCTGGACAGCCGCGGCAAGGGCGTCTTCGCTTTGGCACTCGGCGAGCTGTTTGACCAGCGGCTGAAGCCAGTGGGGAAGCTCCTGGAAGATCGCACGTGGCGCCTCGCCGATAGCGTCGAATGCTTGATATCCAGCGCGCAGAAAAGCGAGTCGCCGATCACCCGGTGCTTCGGAATCGGCCAGGGTGAACAAGGCCTCGGCGAAGGCTCCATTGGAGACCGATTGAGATCGGTGCATCAAGCACCGACTGACGCGAAAGACACGATGACCTTTCGTCGGCTCGGTCGGGCGTGGAACGTCGATGCCGGATTGTGCTTGCTCACGCCGACGAGGATATCGTAGCAATGGCGTCCCGATAGGCGCCCGCGGTCAGGAGAATTGGGCGACGGCCCCCCAGGATTCGTTCCACTCGAGAATCTCACCGGTGTGGAGATCGTAGAGCCAGGGGTGGACCGAGAGCTTCCCGGCGCCGATTCTTTCGGCAACGCAAGGGTAGGTTCTCAGGTTTTCACACTGCATCAGGACGTTGGTTTTGATGGTCTCGAGATAGATGTCCTGCGATTCGATTCCCCGCGACAGCACGTCTGTCCTGGCCGGCATCGCGAGCTCGAGCCAGGAGGCGATGTGAGGTTCGTCCTCTGCCGAGGGTGGTGCCTCCAGAGCTGCGATCCCACCGCAATCGGTATGTCCGCAGACCACGATGTGCGTCACCTCGAGGTGTATGACCGCGTATTCGATGGCTGCGCCCGCGGCGCACGCAGCGGAGGCCGGCGGCGGCACGATGTTGGCGATGTTGCGGAGATCGAAGAGTTCGCCGGGGTCGGACCCGGTGATCAATTCGGGTACGACCCTTGAATCACAGCAGCCGATCCACAACACCTTGGGATTCTGCCCTTCCTCGGCGAGACGCTCGAAGACCTCGTGCTCGGATTCGAATTTCTCTCTGAATTGGCGGTAACCGTCGATCATTTTTTCGGTAGGCAACTCGGTCCTCCTCGAGGCTGTGTCCGCTGCGATCGATCAGGGTGTGGGTATGGTCACCTCCATCCCCATGATCGGCCAGATAAAGATGACAAAGATCGCGGTGACGATGATCAGCAGAATGCTCGCCGGGATGCCGGCCTTGAAAAACTCACCTGAAGTGAACTGTTTGCTCTCATAGGCGATGGCGTTGGGGGCGGCACCGACCAGGAGTAGGAAGGGCATGCCGGCGACAACCAGGGCGCTGAAGAGAATCACTTCACCGCCCACACCGAGGTACGGCGCGACCTTGAGGGCCACCGGGAGACAGATGGCGATGGCCGCGACGTTCATGATCAGGTTGGTCATGATCATGACAAAGGTCGCCATTCCGACGATGAAGACCAGGGGCGGTGCCGTTTTGAGCATCGACACGGTGTTGATGGCCAGCCAATCGGCGGCACCGGTCAGGACCAGGCAATAACCCAGGCTCATGGCGCCGCCAAAGAGCAGGATGATGTTCCAGGGCACGTTCTCGAGATCTCCGATATCGAGGATCTTGAGGACGAAGAAGAGCACGGTTGCGGTGAGGATGACGCCACTCTTGTCGACGCTCTTCAAGGCTGGAATGAAGGAGCGCAGGCTCATGACCGAGACCGCCGCGAGCACGATGGTTGCGGCCTGGATTTCCTTGGCGGTGATCGGTCCGAGATTGGCGTAAAGATCCCGGGCGCGTTCCCTGAGACCGGGGATCGAGGCTCGCTCCGGTTTGTAGTACACCATGAAGAAGGCCCACAGAACGAAGACCATGACCCACCCGATGGGGAACATGTACCACGTCAACCCGAAGAAACTGACGTCCTTACCGGTGATCTCTTTGTAGAAGCCAAGCGCCACCGCACCGCGGGCGGCGCCGAGGAGGGTGATGATGCTGCCGGCACCCGCCACATACGCCATACCCATGAAGAGGCCCTTACCGAAGTTGGTGGGTTCGTCACCCTCGTCGTAGAGCCGGTAGATCGCCACCAGCAGCGGGAAAATGGTGGCGGCCACCGCGGTGTGTGCCATGACGAGGGTCAGTGTGGCGGTCATGACAAAGCAACCGAGATAGATGCGGCTGGTCTTCTCACCGACCAACACGAGCATCTTGTATGCGAGCCGCTTGGTGAGTCCGGTCTTGGTGAAGACCATGCCGATGATGATCGAACCGAAGATGAACCAGACCGAGGGGTGCATGAACTCCTTGAAGGCCAACTCGGCGCCACCGACCGAGTCCTTGCCACCGACCAGCATGACGTCAGGCCGAATCAGAAAAAGGGCCTGGATGACGGCGATGGTGACGCTGGTGACGCCGATGGGGATGACTTCGAAGACCCACCAGACGGCGGCCAGCAGGAACAGTCCGAGCGCCGCCTTGCCCTGGCTGTTGAGTTCGAAGGCCTCCCCCATGGGATCGATGGCCGCCGGCCATGGCGGGGACAGGTAGACTCCGAAAAACAGTGTCAGCCCGAGGCAGATGAAGAACAGACGCTTCCAGTCAACCGGTGCCTTGGGCTTTTTGAAAAACTTGTAGGCCCAACGAGCGCGGGTTTTCGAGCCTGCTGGCAAAGTCGAGGTATCAGCCATCGGTCGGGACCTCCGATGAGGACAGTGTCGGCTTCGAGCCGTGCTCCATGACAAACTGCGCGACGATATCGAAGATATTGGTCATCAGAACCACACCCGCGACCTTTTTTCCATCCAGGACGGCCACCAGATCGATGCCGTAGTGGAGCATCGTGGTAATGACGGTTGACAGTGAATCATCAACCTGAACGGTTCCCTTGATCGGCACCATGACCGATTTGATGGATTCCTTCGAGGCCTCGATGGCGGCCCGCGAAAAGAGAGAGGTCCAGCGGATGAAGACCTCACTCGGCATCTGGCCGCCAAAGGGCACCAACTCCTTGATGTGGGCCGCGGTCTCGCGGTCCTCGATGAGATGTGGAATCAAACCCTTGAGCAGCTCGCGGCGGCTGACCACGCCGACCAGTTGATCGTCGTCGTCGAGAACCAAAACATATCGGGGCAGCATGATGTGGCCGTCCTCGAGTTTGACGGCCGATGCGCTGAGTGCCACGATCGACTCACGCATGGTGCAGTTTGTATGGCAGTGAGGATACTGTTCAGGCGGTAGCATGACATCGCGCGCCGTCGCGTCTTTGGAGGACAGGGCGAAATCATCGTCGACCGAGAACTCAATCGCGTCAGTCGTTCCCAGATCGGTCCGGATGGTCTCGACGCCACGGATCTTGCCGACGAACTCCACGAGGGGCTCCCGGGCTGTCCGGAAGGCTTTGTCACCGGTCAGAGAGACCTCGCCGTCCTTGACCGTGATCTCGGTGATGTCCGGTGTGAATGGTGAATTGAAAAACAACTCAGCCCGGACCCTTCGTTCGAGGGCGAAGTCCCGGTAGTCCTGCACACACTGCGGTGTCGGGCGGTGGTCGTCGCTCTCCATGATCTCGGCGATCATGTCGGCGGCTGTCTCGATATTGACCGACTCGAGACTGACGACCAGGTCGTACAGGGCGGGGTCTTTGATGTCGGCGTCAAAGATCTGTCGACTCCACCGCAGACGGTGTTCGTCGGCGTCTCGGATGTGGCGCACCGCCTCGTCCCGAGTGAGGCTGAGGCGACGCATCGCAGTCTGGATTCTGAAATCCATCGGTGCGACGATCCTGACTTTGAAGGCGTTGCAGAGATCGGCAAAAAGAAACTGACCCGCGAGACCGTGGTAGATGCCGTCACCGTCCGGCAGCAGTTCGGTGACGATGGCCTGTGTGGCCAGGAGATAGCGGGTCTTTCGGTGGGTAAAGCGTTCGAAGAAGTTGGCCGGGAGATAGAGGCCGCGAAAGAGCTCCTGCTCGGTGATCCGGTAGGCCTGGGCGCCGGCTGCGGAGACATCCTCCTGGCTCAGGTTTTTCCAGCCAAGCCGTTCGTGCAGCTCCTCCGCGAGTTGGGCGCCTCCAGAAAAGGATCCTCGTGAGATGGTAATGATGGACATGTACTCGTCACCCCCGCTGCAAACTCTCCGGTCCGAGACCGGTTGTCGGACCAGTGTACGCCCTGGCCGTGAAGGAAGGATTCGCGCTCGGCTCGAGAACAGGGTTGTTGGCGCTCGATACCCGTGTCGCGCCGGGAACGCGATGCAGCCTCGCAGATGGGGCGCGGAGTTTATTTGATAGCACCAATCACGCCTCGTGTCGGAGGGATGACCCCACCCTGTTTCGGGAGCGGGTCGTCCGCGGCACCGGGGCCGACTGAAAAGCTCGCAATATATGTGCCACGGCTTCGCCGTGGATCTCGAGCCCTAAAATATTGTAAGCAAACCGTTTGAATATCAGGGAAGGATCTCTTCAGAGAACCGGTGGTGGCCGTGTTGCGTTACAGGGATGTAACACCAGACCGAAAAAACCCCGCCGGGTTGGCGGGGCCTGCTCTCGATGAGCGCTGTAATCAGTAACGATCGAGATATCGGTCGAGCTCCCACTGGTGGATTTCCTTGATGTAATCCGACCATTCGGTCCGTTTGTTGAAGATGAAATGGTCGAAGATGTGATCGCCGAGCGCTTCGCGCAAGAGTTTGTCCTTCTCGAGGAAATCGAGGGCCTCGTCGAGGCTGGCGGGAAGTTCGTGGATCTTGAGGCGTTTCTTTTCACGCTGACTCATGTCCCAGATATTGCGGTTGACCGGCTCGCCGCACTCGAGCCCGCGCTCGACACCGTCGAGACCCGAAGCGAGCATGGCGGCAAAGGCCAGATAGGGGTTGCATGCGGGGTCGGGGATCCGGACTTCGCAACGCGTGCCGACACCGCGGCGGGCGGGAACGCGAATCATCGGTGACCGGTTCTTCTCCGACCAGGCCACGTTGACCGGCGCTTCGTATCCGGGCACCAGACGTTTGTAGGAGTTCACCAACGGGTTGGTCAGGGCGACAAATGCGCGGGCGTGTTCAAGCAGTCCGCCGATATAGGATTGGCCGACCTGAGAGATCTCCCACGGGCCGTCGGCATCATAAAAGGCGTTCTCCCCATCGGAGGTGAAGAGCGACTGGTGGACGTGCATGCCTGAACCGTTGACACCGGCCAGGGGCTTCGGCATGAAGGTCGCGTGCAGACCGTGCATGAGCGCGACCTTCTTGACCACGAAACGAAAGGTCACGACCGCGTCGGCGGTGGCAACGGCTTCTCCGTACTTGAAGTCGATCTCGTGTTGCCCGGGGGCGACCTCGTGGTGGGCCGCCTCGACCTCGAGGCCCATCGCCTCGAGCACGAGGGTGATGTCCCGTCGGGCTTCTTCACCGAGGTCTCGCGGGCTGAGATCGAAATATCCCCCGGTGTCGTGGGTGGATGGGATCGCGGAACCGTTGGCATCGCGTTGGAACAGGAAGAACTCGGCTTCCGGTCCGGCCATCAACTCGTAGCCCATGGATTTCGCCTTGGCGACAACACGCTTGAGAGCACCACGGGGACAACCGGCAAAGGGCTCACCATCCGGGGTGGCGATATCACAGATCAGACGGCAGACCTTGCCCTGACCGGTCTCCCACGGAAAGACCTGAAAGGTGTCGAGATCCGGCACCAATAACATGTCCGACTCTTCGATGCGGGTAAAACCCTCGATGGACGAACCGTCAAACATGATCTGGCCGTCGAGGGCCTTTTGAAACTGGCTTTCCGGGACCTCGACGTTTTTGATGATGCCGTCGATGTCGGTGAACTGGAGGCGCATGAAATGAACTTTTTGTTCTTTGGCCAGACCGAGGATGTCATTGGGCGAATTTGGCAATTTGAAGCCTCCTGGAGTATCGTTTGGTAAATTTTGCGGCTAAATTCTAACAAAGTCAAGACAAATTACGCAAAATGAGTAAATTTCTGAGCCCAGTCTTGATTTTCACCAGGATTCGTTCCTGGAAAGGCAAACGGACCCGAGGGGAAGCGGCGAACACCTGAATTCGGGGGTACGGACAGGGACACGGGCGCGGACGCGGACTCGGGAGGAGGCTATACTCTCCCGACGGAGGGGCAATGAGCGACACACCGACCCGTGAAGATGCCTGGGCGTTGTTGAACGAGTACACCGACAACCCGAGCCTGATCAAGCACGCCCTCGGTGTTGAGGCCGCCATGCGCGCCTATGCGAAGTCCTCGGGCGAAGACGAAGAGGTGTGGGGCATCATCGGTCTGGTGCACGATTTTGACTATCAACAGAACCCGACCGAAGAAACCCACCTCCACGTCGGTTGCGCCATCCTTCGCGAACGCGGCTGGCCCGAGGAATGGGTTCAGACGATCGCCTCCCATGCTGACTATATGGGTCTTTCGCGAGACACCCTGGTCGCCAAGACGCTTTTTGCGGTGGATGAACTTTCCGGGTTTTTGACCGCCTGCGCCCTGGTGCGGCCGGACAAGGCGATCGCCGAGGTCAAGACCAAGTCGGTCAAAAAAAAGCTCAAGGACAAGGCCTTTGCCCGCGGTGTCAACCGGGATGATGTCCGCAACGGAGCCGAGGATCTTGGTGTCGAGCTTGGTGAGCACATCGAGTTCGTGCGCAATGCCATGGCCACCATCGCCGACCAATTGGAATTGCCGCCGGTGTCCTAGGTTTCGTCAGCCGCCCGTTTCCTGCGTGGGATGAGGGCTTGGTCGTGAACCATCGGGTAGGGAGACGGATTCGGAAACGAGTGCGGGCGATTTGAGCCGCCTTCACGTCCAGTACAGGTTAACAACAGCTTGATCTGCGTAAAAAACGCGAAGACGCAAAGACCGCAAAGAAATTTTTTGATGGTTTTGTTCAGAGCTTCGCGCTTTCTTGGCGCTCTTTGCGGCTTGGCGTTTCCAACCACCACCACGTCACACCGACGTAGCTGCTTGTAATGATTTCCCGGTTGTCGGTCTTCGATCTAACGAAAGGCTCTACTGTGGTTCGATGAGTTCGAGACCGTGCATGTAGGGGCGGAGTACCTCGGGCACGACCACCGAACCATCGGCCCGCTGGTAGTTCTCGAGCACCGCAACCATGGTTCTTCCGGCGGCCAGGGCCGAGCCATTCAAGGTGTGGAGGAGGCGGGTCTTGCCGCCATCCGCCGGACGGTAGCGGAGGTGGGCGCGGCGTGCCTGGAAATCGGTGAAGTTGGAACAGGAGGAGATCTCGCGGTAACAGTCCATCGCCGGCAGCCAAACCTCGAGATCATAGGTTTTGGCCGCCGAAAACCCGAGATCACCGCTGGACAGACTCACCACCCGATAGGGGAGACCGAGGCCCTGCAGGGTCTTTTCGGCATGGGATGTGATTTCTTCGAGCAGATCCCACGAAGTCTCCGGGTGGGCGAAATCGACCAACTCGACCTTGTGAAACTGATGCTGGCGGATGAGGCCGCGGACATCGCGGCCATGGGAGCCCGCCTCGGCTCGGAAGCAAGGCGTCGCGGCGCAGTATCTGATCGGCAGATCTGCCTCGGAGATGGTCTCGTCGCGGTGCAGGTTGGTGAGGGGCACCTCGGCGGTTGGCACCATATAGAGATCGGCGCCCTCGACGTGGAAGAGATCGTCCGCAAATTTCGGCAATTGTCCGGTGCCGTAAAGGGATGTGGAATTCACCAGGTATGGCGGAATCACTTCGGCATAGCCGTGTTCGTGGATGTGGAGATCGAGCATGTAGGCGATCAGAGCCCTTTCGAGAGCGGCCCCTGCTCCGCGGAGCACAGCGAATCGGCTCGAAGCGATCTTGGCTGCGCGCTCGAAATCGACGATACCGAGATCGGGGCCGAGATCCCAATGGGCCTGGGGTTCAAAATCGAAGACCGGCCGGTCGCCCCACGCGCGTTCGACACGATTTGATTCTTCATCCTTGCCGAGAGGCACGCTTGGATCGAAGATGTTTGGAATCGTGAGCTCGAGCCCGCCGAGGGTCCCTTCGAGTTCTCGGGCACGGTCCTCGAGCGCCTTGATTTCCTCACCCAGGGCGGACATCTCGAGTTTCTTTGCTTCCGCCTCATCCTGCCGGCCGTCGCGATAGAGACCGCCGATCTCCTTCGAACCGACGTTACGGCGGGCTTTCTTTTCTTCGACATCGACTAGCACCGTTCTCCACTCGCCATCGATTTCGAGCAGATGATCGAGGGGCGCTTCGGTGTGCCGTTGGTCGAGCATCAAGCGAACACGGTCGGGGTGGCTGCGAAAAAGGTCTCGGGCGAGCATGTTTTCTCCTCAGCGGGGCACTATAGCAGTCTGGATGAGAAAGGGAGAAAGGGAGAAAGGGAGAAACGGGGAACGGGGGAAAGGGAGAGCAACCTGCCGATCGGTCATAGGGGCAGGTCGCGCGCCATCGGGCAGGAACAGGACCCGTCAACGTGTCTGGGCGATTTGAGCCGTGAAACCTTCTCTTACCAATTCGACCTCGCTTGATACTCGTTGAAAACGCGAAGACGCGAAGGACGCGAAGGACGCGAAGGTATTGTCTGATGGGTTTGTGGAAAACTTAGCGTATTCTTCGCGTCTTCGCGTCTTTGCGTTTCCAACCGCCACCACGTCACTCCGACGTTGCCGCATGGCTGGATCTCCCCGGCAGCCTCGGTCTCAACCCCTGTCCGTGTCCGCGTCCGCGGCAGAGTCTATGGGCGCTGTGACCCTACCGGGACGTACACCTGCGTGCCGCGGTGGCTGCGGGTGATCTGTTCGACGAAGGCCTCAAAATCGGCGCTGTTGTTGACGAAATCGATCTCGTCCGTGTTGACCACCAGCAGCGGCGTCTCCCGGTAGTGAAAAAAGTAATAAGAATAGGCTTCGCTCAGACGCTCCAGATACTCCGGGTCGATGGTGCTCTCGAAATCGCGGGCCCGTTTGTTGATCCGCTCGAGGAGGACCGGCACCGAAGCCTGCATATAGATCACGAGGTCCGGTTTCGGGACCTCGACATCGAGCACCGGGTAGAGCTTTTCGTAGACTCTGAGATCGGTGTCGTCGAGGTTCAGATAGGCAAAGATGCGGTCCTTTGGAAAGCTGTAGTCGGCCAGGACAAGGCGTTGGAAGAGATTCATCTGAGCGATCTCGCGTTGTTGTTGAAAACGCGACAGCAGGAAGTAGATCTGAACCTGAAAGGCGGCGCCCTCGCGACCCTCGTAGAACGACGGCAAAAAGGGATTGGTGATGTCCTCGAGTACCATCACCCCCTCGAATCGATCGGCGAGAAGCTGGACGAGCGAGGTCTTGCCGACCCCGATCGGGCCCTCGACGGCGATGTGTCGGAATGGAATCTTGCGTCCGCTCATCAGGCTTCGCCGATCTTAGCAGGCCCAGCGGAGCATGGCTCTCGTCATCCGCCGAAAATTCGGGCGATCACAAAGGCCGCACACATCACGACCGCCAGTGTGCCGTTGGCGGTGAAGAACGCCGCATCCACCGCGCTGAGGTCTTCGGCCGAGATCTGCCGGTGTTGCCAGGCCAGGAGGGCCGCTGCCGCGGCGACCGCGGCCAGGCGTATGGGCCCTCCGCCGGCGGCCATTGCGAAGGCGAAAAAGCCGGCCAATGCCAGAGCGTGAAAGCACCGTGCGAGCACGAGCGCGCGTCGTCCACCGAGGCGCGCCGGTATCGACCGGAGACCCGCCCTCGAATCAAAGACCTCATCCTGGAGGGAGTAGATGACATCAAAGCCGGCGACCCAGAAACATACCGCAAGCGCCAACACCACGGCCGGCCAGCCGAGGTGGCCGGTGGCCGCAATCCATGCTCCAACCGGCGCCAAGCCGAGGGCGATCCCGAGCCAGAGATGGGACGCCGCGGTGAACCGTTTGCTGTAGGAGTAACCCAGGAGGACGGCCAAAGTCGGCAGGCTGAGCACCAGGCAGAGCCGGTTGAGTTCCGCCGCGGCGATGACAAAAACGAGCGCCGAAACCACGGTGGTGGTCCACGCGAACCTGCGGCTGAGGCGACCAGCGGGAAGCGATCGATTTTTGGTGCGGGGGTTTTTCGCATCGATGCCCTGGTCGACCAGTCGATTGAAGGACATGGCTGCAGTTCGGGCCGCCACCATCGCCACACCCACCCAGAGCCAGGTCGATAGAGAGGGCCAACCCGGCGCGGTGGCTGTAATGAGCGCGATGATTGCGAAAGGGAGAGCAAAAACGGTGTGTTTGAACGCGACCATCTCGGCTGTTTCGCTAATATTTGCGGCAATCGTTGCCGCGGTCTCCCTCACCCCTTCCATCGCAGACCCTGGTCGTCCGACGGCAGACCGAGGAGATCGAGGAGCCGCATACAGTAGTGATTGAGAAACACCCGCTGCGCAGTGGTCTCGTCGGGACTGAGGTAAAAGGCGGGCAGTGGCGGCACGATGTGGGCGCCAATGCGGGCCAGCCGGAGCAGGTTTTCGAGAAGGATCGGCGACATCGGTGTTTCGCGAATACCGATGATCAGCGGCCATCGTTGTTTGACAGCGACGTCGGCAACTCTTTGTGCGAGGCCGCGCGATATGCCGTTGGCCAGAGCTCCCACCATGCCAGCCGAACAAGGCAGTACAACCACGCCGCCGATGACCTTCGATCCGGAAGCGATGGCCGCCGTGAGTTCGGTGTCGGGGTAGGTATGTAGCCGACTTCGTTCCGCGTCGCTGACCGGGAGCGATTCGCGAAAGCCCTTGGCGCTCGCCCATTCCGGCCCGAGTTCGTGCTTCAGGACCTTTGCGGCCGCGCCGGTGATGACGAGGTGAAGGGAACGAACCAGGGGGTTTTTCAGAGCGGTAGCCGCGAAGGTGGTGGCGAGAACACTGCCGGATGCTCCAGAAACCACCAATACCAGCTCGGTGCCTGTTTCGTCGCCCTCGGGCCTTGCTGTTTTCCTCATGAGCTCGTCCATCGGGGGAGTATAACAGCCGGACACTGACAAAAAATCTTCACACCATATAGCGCCTGGCTTTCGGCCTGGACTGACAAAATGTTTTTCCAGATCCATCTCGGGATCAATTCGAACCAAGAACCACAAAATACTGAAAACAAAGAGTTTCTAAGAATTCCCCAAGGTGGCACGGAGCTTGCCGTTAGCGGTGTCGTACGAAAGGGGGCACCCATGAACGGCGACTGACCGGGCCCAGGTTTGAATATCAACCACGAATGAAAGGAGCCACAATGAAAAGATCGGATCTGAGAATTCTGGCGGTTCTGCTGCTGGCGACGATGGTTGCCGCAGCTACCGCGGCTTCGACCGCCGGTGTTGTCAATATCAACACTGCAACTGCGGACCAGCTTCAGCTGCTGCCGCGAGTCGGGCCGGCGCTGGCGACGAGGATCATCGAGTTCAGAGAGACCAGCGGACCGTTTCGCTCGGTCGACGAGATCATCGCCGTCAAGGGCATCGGTGACAGCTCGTTCAAGAGGCTCGAACCATACATCGTGACCAGCGGCGCGACCACCCTTTCCGAAAAGGTGGAATCGCCTCGTTCGCCCGGCGGCGCGAACGCTGCCGACTGATGATCAACCGCCACCCAGGAAGGGGTCTGTCGGCCCCAACAACCGCGGGTGGCTTGAAACAAAGCGTGGACGGGATGCGGCCCTTCGGGGCCGCGTTTTTTTGGCCTTCGTGACCAGAAAAGGAAAAGAACATGGTCTCGAGTATGGATGTGTCTCTCCTAAGAGACGAAGGAAGGTAGAAACGGGGGTTTCGGAGTGCACAAGAGTTTCAATAGCGGGTTGAACTATGGAATGTCTCTGGTGGAGGTGGTCGTGGTCCTCGGTGTGATTGCGCTCATCCTGACCATCACGCTTCCGGCGCTTTCGGAGGCGAGCCGCGCGGCGGCCCTGAGCGGCGCAGCGGCACGAATGCACGGCCTCTTTTTTCGCTGCCGCGCCTACGCCGTGATGAACGGCCACGCCCATGCGGTGGTTTTTGAACGAAGAGATGACGGTTCCTGGCGGAGTTTTATTGCTACGGATGGGGATGGCGACGGAATCCTCCGAGCGGATATCCGTTCGATGACCGATCCGATCGTCGGTGAGGTGCTTCGTTTCGAAGCCTCGGGGGCGGGACTCGGCATCCTCCGTGGTGAGTACGTGCCGGACCCGTCCGGTCGCGGCCGATTGCGGGGCAACATCGACGACCCTGTCCGCGCCGGTCGCGGCGACATCATCACTTTTACTCCGAGAGGCACGGCCACCCCCTGTTCGGTCTATTTCACCGACCACCACTCGCGGATGAGAGTGCTCAGGGTCTATGGTGGAACCGGTCGCGTGATGGCGCTGGTGTGGCGCTCGGGCTGGAGCGAGTGGCGAAGGGCTGGGATGTAGGGAGGAACCGGGAAAGGGAGAAAGGGAGCAGGGGGGAAGGGAGAAAGGGAGCAGGGGGGAAAGGGAGAAAGGGAGACGGCCTCGACCAGAGGGATCCGGACGACAGGTCTTTCAGTCGGCCTCCGATGCCCATTCCTTATGTGCGGTCATCTGCGTGATCTGCGGTTTCTCCGTGGCGGCGGGCACGGAACTCGTCGGTGACTTCTTCGCCCTGGGCGATCTCTACTTTTCCGAGGACAACGGAGCGTCGGATGACTGCGTCCTTCCCGATGATTGCGCCTTCTGCAACCACCGATTCTTCGACCACCGAATCCGCGCGGATTGAAGACCCGCGCCCGACAAGGCTCGATGTGATGACGGCTGTGTCACTGATCGTTGCGGTGGCATGGATCGTCGACCGGCCGTCGAGACCGGCCTGCACCACCGACAGGTAATCGCTCGGAGTTCCCGCCTCGCGCCAGGTACCGGGTGTGACGACGCCGCCGAGTCGATCCCGGGCCTGGGCGGGCCACCACAGACTGGCGGGGGTCTCTGCAGGTACTGGAGGGAGCCGATCGATGGCTTCGCGCGCCACGAGCATCACCCCCGGGTAGAGAAAGCAGACCTCCGACGGATCGGGTTCACCCGGCGCCCTGATGGCATGGATCAAACCGTCGCCGCCGAGAAGGACCCGTGACCACCGAAAGGGGTCGCGATGAGGGATGAGCGCGAGAGTGATTTCGTCATGTGCCGCCAGGTGGCGGTCGAACAGGGGCCCGAGATCGAGATCGAACACTCCGTCGCTGTTGATGACCAGAACCGGACCGGTGCTGCCCAGGAGACCGCGGCGTGAAGCCAGCGCCAGACCTCCCGCGGTGCCCATCAAACATGACTCTGGCGATATCCGGAGTTGGAGTTCGTGATCTTCGGAAGCAACGTGATCAATGGTCTCTTTCATGCGGTCGCCAAGGTGCCAGGTATTGACGACGACGCGCTCGGCCGAAGCGGCGGCCAGCTTCAGCGCGGAGGCAATCAAGGGTCCGTTGGGAAGTGGCAGGGCTGGTTTTGGAAGCACATCGGAAAGCGGCCGAATGCGTTCACCGCGCCCGGCGGCGAGAACCATGGCGACCGGAGCTTTCATCCCTCGAACACCATATCGATCGGTAGATCGTCATCGGGATTCTTGCAGCGATGGTCGTGCCACAGACCGAGATAGGAGCCTCGTACCGCCTGATCCGGATCGAGACCGATCCCTCGGGCGACGGTCTCGAGTTTTTCCGGTGGGCCTTCGATTTCGACGAAATCACCCATCGGAGTGTGATCGAGTTCGATTTGCACATCGCCAACGGTCCAGGACTCCCGGTCTTTTTCGTAGCGCGCCACGAGCTGCAACCCGAGTTGTTCAAGGATGAGCCGCATGGTTTCTCCATCAGTGATTTCGAGCTCGAGCTCGACCCGCTCCTTGATGGCGCCGCGATAGGCGGGTGGTCCCTTGAATGTCAGGAGCTTGCGCGACCCATGCCGACGCAGACGCAAGACGCTGGCAGACTCGAGAAGCTGTCGATCGTCGGTGTCAAAGAGTGTGTTGATCTCTCTCTCTGCCGGATGCTGCTGCCGCGCACCCAAAGACGAGAGCCCGTCTCGGACCGATGCGAGATCCTCGACGGGGATCTTGAGTTCGGTTTCCAGTGGTCGACCATTCACCAGGAGAGCATAACGATTCGTGGTCCGCGGTGCCACGAATCTCTGCGAAAGGTTTCCGCTTTCAATCGAAGGCGGCGGCGACCATGTACCATGAGCCGATGCGACATGTCGTGTGGGGCACTGCCGGTCATATCGATCACGGAAAGACGACCCTGGTCAAAGGGCTGACCGGGGTCGACTGCGACCGTCTTCCGGAAGAGAAGGCGCGGGGCATCACCATCGATCTCGGTTTTGCCCAGCTGACCGACGATGATCTTCAGCTGCATTTTGTGGATGTTCCGGGACACGAACGGCTGGTCCACACGATGATCGCCGGTGCCGCGGGAATCGACCTCGCCCTGCTCGTGATCGCTGCCGACGAAGGGGTCATGCCGCAGACCCGGGAGCATCTCGAGGTGATTCGACTGATGGGCGTCCCCGGTGGCGCGGTCGCTCTGACCAAATCGGATCTTGTGGATGAGGAGTTGGCGGAGCTGGTTGCGGAAGAGGTGAAAGAATTGCTGGCACCAACCGCATTTGCAGGCGTGCCGGTGGTGCCTGTTTCGGCCCAGACCGGGGCCGGTCTCGACGAACTCCGTCAGATACTGATCGACCAGGCGCGGGATGTGCCGCCGCGACAGCTCGATGGTCGTCCCTTCAGGGAGCCGGTCGACCGGGTCTTCTCGTTGACCGGTGCCGGAACCGTCGTGACCGGGACTTCGTTGTGGGGCACGCTCGAGGTCGGATCGGGAGTCAGTATTTTCCCCCAACAGGTGACCGCGCGTGTCCGGCGCCTCCACGTGCACTCTCAGGAGCGGCAATCGGTCGAGGCTGGAGAGCGGGTGGCGATCAATATCGCCGGTCTTTCACGGGCCGACCTCAAGCGGGGGGACCAGGTCATGTCACCGGGGCCCTGGAAACCGACCCGGATCGTCACCGTCAATCTCGAGCTCCTCGCCGCGGCGCCGGGTGCTCTCGACGAGGGTGACGACGTGGAGGTCCACGCCCTCGCCGCAAGGGTGCCGGCGCGGATCGAACGGTTGTCCTCCAGGCCCTTGGTTCCCGGCGATCGGGCCAACGCGCAGATCAAGCTGCACGAGCCGATGTTGTTGTTTCCGGGTGACCGCGTCATTCTCCGGAGACCGTCGCCGGTCAATACGTTTGCCGGCGGCAAGGTGCTCGACGCCCATCTGAACCGGTGTCGGCGCCGCGACAGCGCCGAGCTGGAGAAGGTGCCGGACACGCGACAAACGGACTGGCCGCAGTTGATCGGAAGTTGGATCGAAGGGAAGGGTCTGAGCGGTCTTTCTTTGCCGGCGATCAGCGGACGGTTGGGGGTCCTCGAGGAGCTGGTACAGGCACCTCTCGGGCGTCTTCTCGAGGCGGGCTCAATCCGCACATTGCCCGTCCAACCACCCGTTTTTGTTTCAACCGAGGCCCTCGATCGTCTCGCCGAGACCGCAGCCGCGGAGCTTGATCGACGGCTTGCCGGTGAAGAGGTGTCGGCAGGCATTCCGGCGCGCGATTTTGCCGGGAGTCTGTTGCCGCGACAGGCGACGGATCTTTCCGATATCTATCTCGAAGAGTTGCGCGGCCGTGGAGTGATTGAACTCACCGAAGGGCGGGTGGTTCCACCGGGCAAAGAAAGCCACATGACGGCAGCCGGCGAAGAGTTGAGTCGACGGGTCGAAGCGCTATACCGCCAGGCTGGATTCGCGGCGCCGTCGCCCCCCGAAGCTGCGGACACATTGCAGGCCAAACCAGCAACCGTCGAAGGAATCTGTCGCTTTCTGACCCAGCGCCACCGTCTGGTGCGTCTGGATGGCAAGTTTTTGATTCACCGCGCGGTGCTCGACGAGGTTGCAAACGGAGTTCGAGCCTGGGAGGCCGAGGACTTTGCCGTGGGTGATTTCAAGGAACGTTTCGGTCTCACCCGAAAACTGGCGATTCCGGCCCTTGAATGGCTGGATTCCGAGCGCGTGACCGTACGACAGGGCAATCGCCGCCGAATCCTGCGTAAGAAGAGCTGAAGACACGGCCCTGGAGTTTGGGAAAACGGGTTGGTCGCCGAGTCGCAGCTTATCGTGGGACGTATTCGCGGTCGGAAACAACCCTGGACGACTGGGAATCGAGACCCGAAAGCTCCATGTTGATTCTCGCTGTATAGACGACCCACGAGGCTACCGCTTCGCCACCGAGGGTGGCCGGCTTCAATTTCCAGGTCGCGAGGAACGCGGAGACCCAACGATTGAGGCCCTCATCGAGCTCGAGCGGGACATAACGGTCACATTTTCCGGTCTCGGTGACATGGACCAGCGCCCTGACCTGGATCTCGTCGTCTCGTCCGCCGGCGTTCACCTTGACCCTTCGGGGAGTCGCCAGCGAACTGAGTTGTGAGTGTGGAGTCGCCTTCAGATTACGGAGGGAACCCGGCGGCGACATCTCCACCGGTTGCCGGGGGGTCGGCGGTGCTTCAGGGTTTGGAAGTTCGAAGTTGAATTCAACGACCTCGGCCACCTTGACTCTGCCGGCAAGGACGATATCCAAAACGACCCATGAGGGTTGCGGCGCGTTCCCGGACATGGCCGGATCAAAACGGCTGCCGGTCAAGGAGGAAACCAGGGACCCGGTCAGACCGGGGAAGGGCAGCGCCAGCGGCACGGCCCCAAGGCTCTCCCCTTTGGCGTCGACAAAAGCTGCCACGGTCGCCGTTCCACTGATATCGACCTTTCGCGGCGGTACCGACTCGTTGAGAACCGGCGGTTCGTCGACGGCGACCGCGAAGGGGTTGATTGATTTCAGCTCAACCACCGGTACCGGCAGGGGAATCTCGACCTCGAGACGTTGTTGCCATGCCCGGCTGGATGCACTCTGGGCCGAGGCAAGCGACACCGACATCAACACGATAAGGAAAACAATCTTGGTCTGTTTCACAGGGTCATCGTACCACGTATGGCTTTGGCCCTGTGGTTTTCTCAATCCGCCGTCAATGGTTGCCAGCGCTGTGTTTCGCGGGTCTCGAGCCTGTTGACCAACCTCGGCGGAGAGAATCGGAGAGCCGGAACGGCGTAGTACACTCGGCGGCCATGAAACGAGTGGCCTACTTCGTTTCCCCGCACGGATTCGGGCATGCCGCGAGGGCCTGCGCGGTGATGACCGAGATCGTTCGGCAACGACCCGATATTCAGATCGATGTATTGACCGAGGTTCCGGAGTGGTTTTTCGCGGAATCTCTGGCGGGCGAATTCACCTATCACCGTCTCGAGAGCGATATCGGCCTGGTCCAGCTATCACCCCTGAAGGAGGATCTCGAGGCAACGGTTTCCCGCCTCGACGAAGTCTGGTCCGACCCGACGCGGGTTGCTCGGGTGGCCGAGACCCTGGCTTCGCTCGGGTCATCCATCGTCATCAATGATATCTCGCCGCTCGGGCTGGCTGCCGCGACCTCGGCGGGCCTGCCGGCGGTCTTGATCGAAAATTTCACCTGGGACTGGATCTATCTCAACTACCCGGACCCACCGGCGGGGTTGCGGTCTCACAGCCAGAGACTCGCCGAGATCTTTGTCTCCGCAGATCTGAGAATACAGACCGAGCCCGTATGCAATCGGCTCGCCACAGCCATCCAGGTTCCTCCTGTGGCTCGGACACCGACCCTTGACGCAAGCACGGTCCGGCAGCGCCTCGGGGTCCCGATTGATGGCCGCATGGTCCTGGTCAGCATGGGCGGGATACCTTGGGATTACAGCGGTTTCAGGTCCGTTGAAGAGTTCTCGGATTCGTGGGTCGTGGTTCCGGGTGGAGCCCGGGAGCAACCGGAGCGGCGCGGCCGTCTGTTATTGCTCCCATTCCATTCCTCCTTCCATCATCCGGATCTGGTGGCGGCCGCAGACGTGGTCGTGGGCAAACTCGGCTACAGCACGGTCGCAGAGACCTCGATTGCCGGTTCGGCGATTGCCTATGTCGAACGGCCGCAGTTCCCGGAATCGCCGGTGCTCGCCAACTGGGTCGAGGAGAACATGACGGCCAGGTGCATCAGCGAACAGGCGTTGCTGGATGGATCGTGGCTTGCACAAATAGATGATCTGGCAGCCGAGCGACTGACCGCCCGGTCGTCACCGAGCGGCGCGGAGATGGCCGCAGCAGCAATCCTCGAGGGGTTCCCGACGGTTTTTTCTTGAAGCACTCCGGTTTGCAGTTGCCGCGTACCAGTTTCCAACTTGCGGCTGCAGCCCCCGGTATTGAGGATCGACGACGGTGTCCAGCGACAGAGAACAGCGGTCGGCGATCAGTCTTCAGCGGCAGCGGTCTGGAGTCCAGGTGGCGATCGAGAGGAAAGACCCACCACAGAGCTCGGATCCACCGGCCGAAATTGCATAACAAGCCCGCCATGGAGCCCAGGCAACCTGCGGCACTCGCCGTGTTCCCCCTTAGTGCTGCTCCCTTCCGGGTCTGACACGGTTCGAAGGACGACGATGCACAGGGCCCGAGCTCCATGCCGGGCTCGGTCGCTGCGGTTGGAGTGGCGGAGAGGGCGGGATTCGAACCCGCGGTGGAGTTACCCCCACACACGCTTTCCAAGCGTGCTCCTTCGGCCACTCGGACACCTCTCCACAACATAACGATGTCAAAGAATATGGCGGAGAGGAAGGGATTCGAACCCTTGGACCTCGTGAAAGGTCAACGGTTTTCGAGACCGCCCCGATCGACCACTCCGGCACCTCTCCGCGATCGGGCTTCGTATTCTACGATGATTGGCGTTGTTTGGCAAAGAAGCTTTTGAGAAGGGCGCCACAGGCATCTGCCGCGAGGCCCCCTCGTTGGGTGAGCCCTCGACCGAGCCGCGGGTCGCCGGCGAGATCGAGGACGGTTCCGCAGGCACCGAGGGTGGGGTCTTCGGCTCCCCAGACGAGCATCTGGAGCCGGGCCTGACGACAGGCGGAAGCACACATGGGGCACGGCTCGAGGGTCACATAGAGGGAGCAGGTTTCGAGACGCCAATCGCCGATCAACGCTCCGGCTTCGCGGAGCGCGAGGAGCTCGGCGTGGCCGGATGGATCCGCCCGTTCGCGGCGGCGATTGCCGGCGCGGGCGATGATTTCACCGTCTCGTACGACCACCGCTCCAACCGGCACTTCTCCGCGTGCACCGGCGGCCTCGGCCTCGGCGATCGCCTCGGTCATGAATGTGAGATCGTCGCCGTCAAAAACCCATTCGGGGAGCATTCGGGCAGCATAGCAGCAAAAAATGGGGACTCCCGCGGGAGTCCCCTTTTCGATCCGTGAAAGGAGGGAATTATTTGATTTCGACCCGCTGGCCAACCGACAGGGGCTGCCAGGAATAGGTCACCAGGGCGGTCGAGTAGTTCTCCTCGACGCGCAGCAGGCCGAGTTCGCCCATCACCAGGCGCGGCATGCCCGCAACCGGGTTGTCGATGTAGACCGTGGCAAAATCTCCGGCATAGAGTCCGTCGGCAGCGCCGAGATCGATGAGGACCAACCAATGGGTCCCGATATCGATTTGATCATCGCGGTTATAGGTGATGTTGCCGATTGGTTTGCCATTCGGCACATCGCAACGATCGGTTCGATCGGGATCGATGACCAGCGGCACGGGTACCGGAGCAAAGGCTTTGAGCCTGTCACCGATGACGATCGGATCGCATGCATAGGTCACTTCCGCGATCGAAGTGTTTTCCTGTGCGCACAGAACCCTCAACTGACCAACCTGGTGGTAGAGCTTGCCGAGGTGCGAGTTGGACACCGGATGGTGCAGATTGCGGCCTTCGTGCAGAACAAAGAAGCGATCGCCGGCTTGAACGCCCTGAGCGGCGCCGCCGTCGAGATAGAGAATATCTCCTTCTGAGAACTGGTCCTGGGTCAATATCCGCTCGGCGGAGTGGATGGCGAAGGGGTAGCCGCTGTCATCCTGAACGAGCTCGACGAAACAGTAGACATCGGCCGAAGATCCGAGCGGATGCGGCATCTCCATATCGAGGTCGTCAAGGTCGCCCGAATAGTCCGAGGTCACCATCTCGTCGGCCGGCACTTCCTCTTCCGGCATGTAGGCGTCCTCGACCGCGAGATCGATCAGCAGCGGATCTCCAGGGTAGATCCAGTGCGAATCCTTGATGTAGGGGTTACGTTCCCAGATTTGCGGCCAGAGGAATGGATCCCCGAGATAATGAGCCGCGAGATCCCACAAAGTGTCTCCCTTGACGATGGTGTGCACCATGGCGCCTTCTGGAAACTCGGTTGGTGGATCATAAGGTGTCCAGTGATCGTTGACAAAATGCAGTGGCTGCGGCGGCGGTGCAACACCCTGCGCCGCGACCGCTATGGGCAGAAAAACGGCGATGATAGCGAACCGAATCATGGCGCTCATAAGCCCTCTCCCGGGTAAAGAAACCACTACTTGAGGTTAACCTATGGCCCGCCTATCCGTCAATCCTCGCCCTCTTTTTTTAATTCTTCCAGTTGCTTTTTCCAGTCTTCTTCTCGTTGTGTCAGAAGAGTTTCCAGATCAGAAATTTTGGCGTTCACCGCGTCGATTTCGGAGTAATTTGCGTAGTTTTCACGAATATATTCGAGGCGCCACAATGCTCCAACGTATCGTTTATTTCGTGTGTAAAACTGTGCGACTAACCACTCATGATCTGCCAGTAACTCCGTTAGATCGTAGATCCTAGACGCTGCCTCTGCTGCGTGAGGAGAATTCGGATAGAGATTCATCAGCTGTTCATATGCGGCCAGGGATTCCTGAATATCGCTGAGATCTCGGTCCGCCCGGAGCTTGCGAGCGCTGTAGGTGTGACCCACCATGAGAAGGGCATAATCGCGGTCTGGATCGTTTGGGTAACGGTTCGCAAAATCGCGATAACGAAGCCGTGCTTCTGTGAGATTCGTCACATCGTTCTTGGCCGCAAACGTATCGGCGACGCGGAGGGCCGCTTTGTGGCCGAGCGGGTCGTTTGGAAAACTGTCATATACAAATGCGAAGAGGTCGCGGGCCTTGGCGTAGTCCTTTGCTTCGTACAGTTCTTCAGCCTGTTCGAAGATCGTCTCTTTGTCGAGGTTGGCCAATTGATCGAGGACCTGGTCGCTCTTGACCGCTTTTGCTCGAACAACCGATCATCATTAGGACGAGCGGCAAGATTACAAGCGGCGTGAGCCGCTGAAAACCCTTCATCGTGTGCTCCCTTGTGACCCGGCCCGCCGCAGATTTTCGACCGCGAGCCTGCGGTCATCGGCGCCAAAAACGGCTGAGCCGGCAATTAATGTTGTAGCGCCCGCGTCGACGAGCGAAGCTGCGTTGTCCGCGCAGACGCCGCCGTCCACCGCGATGTCCAACGAGCGCTCTCCGGCCAACAGGCGCAGTCGCCGGATCTTGTCGAGGCTCTCGGGAATGAAGGCTTGCCCGCCGAAGCCCGGGTTGACCGACATGATCAACACGAAATCAGCCCAATTCAAGGCTTCCTCGAGTGCCGGTAAAGCAGTTGCCGGGTTGATCGCGACTCCGGCTTCGATACCAGCATCACGGATTCGTTGCAGGGTGCGCTGAAGATGGACACAGGCCTCGACGTGAACCGCGATGCGCGCCACCGAAGCGGCAGCGAGATCGTCGATGAGCGCGTCCGGATCGGTGACCATCAGGTGTGCGTCCAGCGGCACGGTGCTGTTTCGTGCGAGGGCAGCCACCACCGGTGGTCCGAAGGTGAGGTTGGGGACGAAATGGCCGTCCATGATATCGAGATGGAGGAGGTCGGCACCGGCCCGTTCGACGTCGGCGATTTCGCTCGCGAGATTTGAAAAATCGGCCGAAAGCAGGGACGGAGAAATCCGGACGCTCATCTGCTCACCCAGACCGTGATGATTTCAGAGGGTGCCACCGGCGAACCTGCAGGCGGATACTGGCGAAGCACGATCCCGGCAGGAATGCCGGGATATTCCACTTCGCGTGCACGCCCGAGGCGGAGGCGATTGGATCGGCAAAACCTCTCCACCCGATCGAAGGGCAACGAGACCAAGGCGGGCATGACCCACAGTTGGCGGTGAGGCACCGTGTTGACCAGCAAATCCACCGGCAGCATTGGCGCCACCTTTTGTCCGGCGGGGGGACCGGTGGCGATGACGCGGTCGCCGGCTCCCCTCCCTTCGACCCTGGCGCGTACGCCGGGTGTCAGACCCGCCCGTTCGACCTCACGCTCGGCTGTTTGCAGAGAGGACTCGCGAACATCGGGCACGATGATGGTTTCGCCACCGAGACTGGTGCGAACCGTCACCGTCGACCCCGCTTTGACATGGAAACCGGGTGGTGGGTCCTGAATCACGATGGCGCCCGGTTTGACCGAGGTCGAGAACACGCCTGGATCCTCGACCAAGAGCTCGAGACCGAGGTCGTGGAGTTGGCGCCGAGCCTGTTCGAGCTTGGCCTCACCGAGATCCGGTACGGCGAGCGTTCCCCGGTGAACCGTCTGGACCAGCGCGAACCAGAAGACGATCCCCGCACAGACGCCGAAGACGAGCACGACAAGGAGACGACGAGCCATTGGCCCAAACCTTAGCATGATGAACTGCCAGCCATTAACCCCGGAAAAAGAAGTTGCGGACCCCCTCGGGAAGCGGACGACAATGTCGTTGAAGGTCACCACCACCATCAACAGGATCAAAAGATAGAAACCGACCTCGAGGATGCGTTCTTTGACCTTCATCGGGAGGTCTTTGCGGATGATGCTCTCAAAGGCAATGATCGTGAGGTGTCCGCCGTCGAGGATCGGAATCGGCAAAAGGTTGAAGATGCCGAGTTGCAGAGAAATCACACCCATGAACAAGATGAGCGCCTGGAAACCGCTCCGTGCCGCGTCGCCGGAGATCTGAGCGATACCGACCGGACCGGACATCTGCCGGATGGAGGTTTTGCCGGTGAAGAGTTGGCCGATGACGCGAAAGGTTTGATAGGTCATGCGTTGACACTCGACCGCGGCGGCTCGAATAGCTGCCACTGGAGCGAGTTTCTGGACCATTGTCGGCAACAGGGGTCCGACCCCGATCTTGCCCTTGTCCCCTTCTTTACGGGTCTCGAACTCGAAGAGCATCTTGCGGCCGTCCCGATCGACCTCGATGGTGACCATTTGTCCGGCGAGGGGCTCGACCAAACGCGGAAGATCGTAATACTGTCGGACCTCTTCACCGTTGATGCTGAGGATGCGATCTCCGGTTTGAATGCCGGCGGTGGCCGCGGGTTGTCCGGAGGTTGGCTGAATGACGGCTTCGATCCTCGGTTCGATTCCGGAGATTCCGAAACCATAGATCTCGTCCCGATCGAGCACGACGGGAATCTTCTGGAGCTCGTGATCTCGCTCCACATCGAGCACGATTTCACCGCCACCTGCGGTCAGGAGAGATATCTCGAGATCACCCCAGGTGGTCATTTCGTTTCCATCGACCGCTCGAACCACATCGCCCTCTCGAACACCGGCATCCTCGGCGGGTGACCCTGGGGCGATCCAACCGATCACCGGGGCCTCTTCACGATAGGCCGGGACTTCGACACCGATGGCAAAAGCGAGGGCAACAAACACGACCGCAGCGAGGATATTTGTCACCGGACCCGCGAGCAGGATCAGGGCGCGTTTCCAGCGGCTCAGCAGTTCTGGCTCCGCCTCGCTTTCGCCGATCACATCCGACTCATCCGGACCGAGGCCGATGATCCGGACATAGCCGCCGAGAGGAATGAGCGAAATCCGATAGTCCGTGCCGCCCCGTTCAAAGCCCCACAGCCGTTTGCCGAATCCGATCGAAAAGACTTCAACTGGGGCTCCGAGCAATCGCGCGACCGCGAAGTGCCCGGCCTCGTGGATAGTGATCAAGACCCCGATAACGAAAATGAAAGCAGCAAGCGTCAACATCGATTCTCCGAACCCGCGAGGGCCACCGCATATTTCCATGTTGTGCCGACAATCTCGCGAATCTCGGCGTCAATGGTGATCGCCTGTTCGATGCTGGTCAGCGGTCGATTACGACCTGCCCAGTGACTGAGCGCCTCCTCAACGGTAGCCGAGATCGCGGTCAGCGGACACCGGCCCTCGAGAAATGCCTCGACCGCCATCTCGTTGGCTGCGTTGAGGACCGCCGGCATCTCGCCACCGCTCTGTGCGGCTTGACGAGCTAATCCGAGCGCTGGAAAACGGTCGGAATCGGGTTGCTCAAAGGTCAGGGGAGAGGCCGAGACCAGGTCGAGGGCAGGGACTTTATTGGGAAGACGTTCCGGCCACGAAAGGGCATAGAGAATCGGCAAACGCATATCGTTGACCGACATCTGGGCGATGATGGACCCGTCGACGTATTCGACAAAGGAGTGGATCAGACTCTGGGGATGAATGACGACTCCGATACGATCTTCGGAGAGACCGAAGAGGTGATGGGCTTCGATGATCTCCAGGCCCTTGTTCATCATCGTTGCCGAGTCGACGGAGATCTTCGGGCCCATCTGCCAGGTGGGGTGATGGAGGGTCTCGCTGACGGTGGCACAGGCCATTTCCTCAGCGGTCCAGGTGCGGAAGGGGCCTCCCGAGGCGGTGAGAATGAGCCTCTTGACCGAATCATCCGGTCCGACCTGCAGTGCCTGATGGATTGCGTTGTGTTCGCTGTCGATCGGCAGCAGTTCGACACCGGTCCGACGGATCTCATCCATGACCAGTTCGCCCGCCACGACCAGGGTTTCTTTGTTCGCGAGGGCGATGTCCTTGCCGGCGCGAATCGCCATCACCGTCGGTTCGAGCCCGATCGAGCCGACCAGGGCGGATACGACGAGAGCGGACTCCGGATGGCAGGCCACTTCGATCAAGCCCTCCATGCCGGCGACGAATCGGATGCCGGAATACTCCGCCGCAAGGCTTTTGGCATCATCGATTTCGGCCACTGCAACGAGGGCCGGACGATGGGCTTCGATCTGAGGTCGAAGGACATCCAGACGATGACCGGCAGCCAGTGCGACGATCTCGAATCGGTCTGGAAAGGACTCGACGATATCCAGAGTTGACGATCCCACGGAGCCCGTGGATCCGAGCACGGCCAGTTTTTTCATCCGATGAGGCCGGCCAGAAGAAGATAACCGAGCACCGGAGGCGCCGCGTAGAAGAGACTGTCGGTTCTATCGAGGAAACCGCCATGCCCCGGAAGCAGGGTCGAAGAGTCTTTGACACCGCTGTCCCGTTTGAATTGAGACTCCACAAGGTCACCCAATGGTGCCGCGATGGCAAGAATGGTCGCGATCGCTGCGGTATGAATGGGGCTGAAAGGGAGCTCCAGCAGGTGGACTCCAATAAACACCACCGCAATTGTGGCGGCGATTCCACCCAACAGCCCCTCGATGGTCTTGTTGGGGCTGATTCGAGGCGACATCTTGTGGCGACCGAACTGGCGGCCGACGTAGTAGGCGCCGGAGTCGCCGACCCAGATGCTGACCAGAAAAAGGATGATCAGACGGATCCCGTCACCATCTGCCGGCAAGAGTCGAAGCCAACCCAGACAGGCGGCGGTTGATCCGACAAAGAGTACGGCAAAGGACTCGGCAGCAATAGCCGCCAAGGCACCTTGAGGCGCTCGTTGGTGGCTCAGCCGGGCCCCTGAGAGGATCAGCAGGGTCGAGATGGTCGCTGTGGCGAGTCCTGCGGCTCCATGTGACCACGAGGCTGCCAACAGCGCGGCCGTGAGCAACAACGGAAGCCACCGACCGTTGTCGATACCCGCCTCCCTGGCCATACCGAGGAATTCGTCACAGGCGAGGATCGTTGCGGCGCCCAAAACGATCAGAAACGCCCATACGGGGAGCCAGACAATCGTCGCGGCGAGAAGAGGGATCGCGACGATTGCGACCGCAATGCGTTGAGAATGCATCGTCCGCCGCCTCAGGAGCCCGGCGGATTGAACACACCGTCGTCCGGAGGCAGGCCGCCAAAACGTCGGTCGCGCTGCTGAAAAGCCAGAATTGCCGAGAGCAGGTCAGCGGTCGAAAAATCCGGCCACAGAACCGGACAGAAGTAGATTTCGGCATAAGCCGCCTGCCACAGGAGAAAGTTTGAAATACGCTGTTCACCCGATGTCCGGATCAGGAGATCGGGATCGGGATTTCCAGCCGTTGTGAGATGGTCGGCGACCCAGGCTTCGTTGATGGTCTCGATTTCGAGACCGTCTGCTCTTGATTGGGAAACCGCCGTACGAACCACATCGGTCAACTCCTGGCGGCCGGAGTAGTTCAAGGCGATCTGGAGCAGGGTGCCATCGCATTGACTGGTTCCATCGATGGCGCGTCGCAGCGCCTTCTGAACCGACGGGTCAAGCAGATCGATTCTCCCGATGGGACGAAATCGGATGTTGTTGTTGCGGAGGTTTTCCAACTCGCGGTTGATGTACTCCTTGAGCAGACCCATCAAGGTGAGCACTTCGTGGCGCGGCCGTTTCCAGTTTTCGGTGGAAAAAGCGTAGAGAGTGATCACCTCGAGACCGAGTCGAGCGGAGGCCTCGACGGTCTCGCGGACCGAACGAATACCCGCGCGATGCCCTTCGACGCGAGGCTTCTTGCGCGCCATGGCCCAGCGACCGTTGCCGTCCATGATGATGGCGACGTGACGGGGGAGCTTTTCTGGGTCGATGCGCTCCAAAATCTCGCGTTCTCGGGTGCCGGGTTGGGCGATCTCATCAAGCGATTGCATCACTATCTACCAGGGCCAGGAAGTCTACCACAGCCGGTCATTTCGGGCCCTCCTCCATGCTTGGTGTGAGGGCCGGGGCCCGGCGATAATAGACGCGCTCGAGACACAGGCCGGCTGCTGGAGCGGTTTTGATTGGCGCCCCGGGGTGGGGGTCATCGAGGAGGGCGGACACCTCGTCCGGATCCCGCCTGCCACTGCCGATTTCGAGGAGCAATCCAACCATTCGCCGGACCTGGTATCTGAGAAAGCCTTCGCCGACACAATAAACGTCGATTCCTCTCCGTCCCCACCGAAGGTCGACCCGATATATCTTTCGTTGGGTCTGCACCCGTTCCGGATTTGGCACGGTGAACGATGCCCAGTCGTGGCGACCGACATAGAGGCGCGCGGCGGCAAGAAGGGCGTCGGGATCTTTGATCTCGTGGATTGAGGCGGCGCGGAGGTCGTGCCAGGGCAGCTCAGTTGGCCGCCAACGAGCGCGATAGACATAGAGTTTGCCGAGGGCGCTTTTTCGGGCGTCGAATGTCGGCCCGACCGCGACAGCGGATCGAACGCGGATTTCCGGGGGCAGCCTTGCATTGAGTCCTCGCGTGATGGCATCGGCCGGGATGGGTGATATGAGATCAACATGCGCAACCTGGCCGGCGGCGTGAACCCCCGTGTCCGTGCGGCCCGCTCCGGCAACCACAGGGGTGCACTCACCGGAGAATTTCCGCAGGGCGCGTTCCAGTTCGCCCTGCACCGTGCGTTGCTTGGGTTGTCGTTGCCAACCGTGGAAACCGCGGCCGAAGTAGGCGATAACGAGCTTTAATCGCTGGCTCATCCCGTTTATCCTCGCATGGAAAGGTGAGGATTCATGCCGATCACCGCGCTGCTCCTGGTTTGTGGGATGACGACCTCGATGTTGTCGATCGATACGATGAAGTATTTTCCAGGGGACTACTACGAGAGCGTTGTGCGAGATCGCCTCGAGAGTCGGGTCATGGCGAGTTGGCCCGGTCCGACGCGCCTACTCGAAATCTGGAATACGGCCGAACTCTCCGAAGAGCAAAGGGTGGCGCTGCTTGTCGGTGGTGCCGCGTTCCACGATCCACTGCTCCTACCGGCCTACCGTGAGGCGGTGGAGTCGGAGGCGCCCCGTCTTCGCCAGGCGGCAGTCTACGGTTATCGCAGGCTTCTTTTTGATGGTCGGCCGAATATTTCCGGTGGAGTCGATTTGACCGCAGCGCGCGCCCTTGCCGAAGAGATGGATTTCCTTGCCGAGGTTCTCCGCCGGCGTCCCCTGATCGAAGTCTGGCTGCAGTCGATCCTGGCCCACGAGGGTCTGGAAATGCCTGGTTGGGGGCAGGTGAAGTTCAATCGTTCAAAGGCGATGTGTCTGCGGGCTGTGGAGCAGGCGGCCGATGTCCGTGATCTCGGTTTGTTGGTGGAGGCCTATGAGCTGTCGGCCGACACGCACACCCGAATCAGCTTGTTGCGATTGATCGAGGGCCTGTCTTTGAGTCGCTTCATTGTCCAACTGAGCGGCATTCGGAAAGCCTGGGGGCCGCACGTCTTCGAGGACGCGCAGGCTTCATTCGAACATTCTCTTCAATCCTGGCGGGGTGAAGGTTGTGCGGTAGAGGGTGAGGCGGTCCTGCGAAGAAACATCACCATGATGGGATTGACCGGCGTCGATCCTTTGGCGCCGGAGGGGTGCGAAATCTGGCTCAAGGTGCTTCGAGGCGGGACTGCAAGGTGGGTGATGCTGGCCTCTCGCCAGTTGTATTCGTGTGGTGGCCCATGGGTCGAGTTCTCGTCTTTGAAAGATGAAGACAAAGAATCAAAGGACCAGCGGTCACGACTCCTGGCGTGGTTCGGCCCCGCGCCGCAACCGAATTCCGAATAACCACATCAGGAAATCCTCGGTCGGTATTCGCTGCGGCGGGCGGCAACAGCGGTACAATGAACGCAAATGTTGGAGCTTCTATTCGAAGAAGGCGGCGTGACCCACCGGATTCCGGTTCGGGATGGTCTGACCATCGGTCGCTCCTCAGACAACGATGTCGTGCTGCGTGATTTTTCGGTTTCGCGCCATCATGCACGGGTCGAGGAATCCGATGGCGGCTTCCGGGTGGTGGATCTCGATTCCACCAACGGGGTTCGGATTAACGAAGACTTCGTACCCTCGGGCGGTTTTGGCGCCGGCGACCAGCTTGGGGTTGGCAGTTTCGAGTTGTTGGTCGAAGGCGCGGACACGGAGGCCTCCGGGCTGACCTCTGCGACCTACATGAGGCCTTTGTCGGAGTTCAATCAGGACTACGGTCTCGAAGGCAGGCCGCAGGAGATCTCCAAAGAAGTCGGGGCCCGCGAGCGGGTTTTCGAGATCCTCGCCCAGGTGGCCAAGGTCCTGATTCAGGTCGAGGACCTCCAACCGGTGCTCGAGAAGGTGATGGATCTGGTTTTCGACCAACTCATGGTGGATCGCGGCTTTATCGTGCTCTTTGATGACGATGGTGAGCCACAATTGGAGTTGAAGCGCTTCCGCGAATCGGGCGGGACTGGCGACGACGAGGTCCCGATTTCACGCACGATCCTCGATATGGTCACGCAACAACAGGTGGCGATCCTGACCCATGATGCGCAGGCAGATCAGCGCTTCGAGGCCGGCCGCTCGGTGCGAATCCATCAGATCCGCTCGGCCATGTGCGCTCCTTTGTGGCACCGTGAACGGGTCATCGGTGTCATCTACGTCGATTCACCGCTCCATGTGGGTTCGTTTTCTGCTTCCGATCTCGATCTCCTGACGGCGCTGTCGAATTATGCGGCGGTGGCCATCGAACGGGCTCGGCTGAACGAGAGGATTCGTCGCGAACGACAGGCTCGCGACCGCCTCGAACGCTATCACTCTCCAGCGGTGATCGAGGCCGTCCTGTCGGAATCCGGCGAAGATCAGGCTTCGGTGACGGTGCGCGAGACATCGATTCTATTCGCCGACATCGTCGGTTTTACCGCCCGGTGCGAGGTCCTTCCCCCGGAGGAGGTGGCCGCGTTTCTCAACCAGTTCTTCTCGCTCGCAGCCGATATCATTTTCAAACACGGTGGAACTCTCGATAAATTCATCGGTGATGCGGTCATGGCCTTCTTTGGAGCTCCGCTGCCGCAAGAGGACCATGCCCTCCGCGCCGTTCGGTCAGCGGTGGAGTTGGTAGCGGCTCTCGACGAGTGGAACACCAAACGAGAATCGGAAGGGCTTGACCGGATCGAGGTCCGCATTGCAGTCAACTCCGGGCCGGTTGTTGTGGGCGACATCGGATCGGCCACAAGGGTTGACTACACCGTTCTCGGCAACACCGTTAACGTGACCGCACGGCTCGAAGAGCACGTCGCCAAACCGGGCACCATCGTCCTTGGCGAAACCACCAAGGAGCAGGTTGGTGATTCGATTGCGACGGAACCACTGGGATCGGTCCAGCTCAAGGGTCTGAGCCGCAAGATCAGTATTCACCGGGTGGTTTCCGGAGCGGTCGGAGATCCCGAGGCAAAGGCCTGATGGATTTTGACGACCTGGTTTTCGTCACCTCGAATCAGGGCAAGCTGCGCGAGGCGGAAGCAGTTCTCGGTCGTTCCCTGGATCATCACGGCCTCGATCTTCCCGAAATTCAATCACTCGATCTGAGCGAGGTGGTTCTCTCCAAGGTGGAGGCGGCAAGGGCGGTGTTGGGGCGGCCGGTCATCGTTGAAGACACTGCGCTGGAGTTTGCCGCGCTGGGTGGTTTTCCGGGCCCGCTCGTCCGTTGGCTCCTGATCAGTGTGGGCGCGGAGGGTCTGTGTAGAATCGTCCACGCTTTCGGCGATCCGCGAGCCACTGCACGTTGTCTGGTTTGCGCGAGCGATGGTGAATCCAAGGTGTTCGGTGAAGGGGTCGTCGAGGGAGAGATCGTCGGCCGGCCGCGCGGTGATGGAGGTTTCGGCTGGGACAGCACCTTCGCCCCTTCGGGTCATGGCGGGCTCACCTATGGTGAGATGGATGAGGATGAAAAGAATCGGATTTCCCATCGCCACCGGGCCTTCACCGCGCTCCGAAAAGCCCTTACCGGCGGCTGATCTCTTGGAGCGGCGGACTATCCGGTTCAGGTTTGAGTTTTGAGGTTTGAGAGTTGAGTTGACCTCCTTCGTCTTGATATATGGTGTCGCAGTTCCGACCTCAAAACTCAAAACTCATAACTCAAAACTGCCTATCGAATTATTGGGCGAAGGATGGGAACGCCTGTCAGTAGTTTCCGTCGCCGGTCCTTCAACCCCGTGTTACCCTGCGCGCCATGCGGCAGGAGCTACTCAGCAAAGAGACCGGCGAGATCCAGGGGATGTTTGCCCGCATCGCCCATCGCTACGATCTGCTCAATCGTGTCCTTTCTCTTGGCAACGACATCAGGTGGCGGCGCATCATCTCGAAACGGGTCGCGGCCGCCCGACCCTCTCTGGTGCTCGATCTCTGTACCGGCACCGGCGATGTCGCCCTCGCGATCACGAGTGGTCGCGTCATCGGTGCCGACTTTTGTCTGCCGATGCTCGAGTTGGCGCGAGCCAAGGCCGCAGCCGATCGGCGCGTTCTCCCGCTGATCAATGCCGATGCCCTCGCGCTGCCCATCGCATCGCAGTCTGTTGATGTGGTCACGGTTGCATTTGGTGTTCGTAATTTTGCCGATTTGCCGGCGGGGCTGTCTGAACTGGTGCGGGTCCTGCGCCCCGGTGGTTTGCTCCTTGTTCTCGAATTCTCTCAACCCCGCGGAAAACTGGCGCCGCTTCTCGGATGGTGGGTGCGAAACGTACCGCCTCGGGTCGGACGTCTCTTGTCCGGCGACGCCGAGGCCTACTCCTATCTGCCGGCGTCGGTCAGCACCTTTCCGGATGGTGTCGTGATGTGCCGTAAACTCGAGGCTGCGGGTCTCGGTCAGGTCTGTGTCCGGCCGTTGACCGGGGGTGTAGCGTCCTTATACGAGGGTGTCCGTATGAATGATGGCAAAATGACAAAAGGGGGCGAGGTCGATGCGAGATAAACTGCTCGACGGCTCGCGCATCGCCTCGGAGATCCGTGAAGAGGTCGCATCTGAGGTCACGGGGCTTTCGCGACGGGGTGTTGTTCCCCGACTCGATGCGGTGCTCGTGGGGGACGACCCGGCGTCCAGGGTCTATGTGGGATCCAAGGCGAAGACCCTTGCCAAGCTTGGTATGAAATCCGAGACCCACATGTTGCCGGACGAAACCGACCAGAATGAACTCGAAAATCTGGTCGACCGTCTCAACCGGGACCCCGAGGTGGACGGAATTCTGATCCAGCTGCCCCTGCCCTCGGGCATCAGCACCGCGGCCATCCTCGATCGTATCGATCCGGCAAAAGATGTTGACGGTTTTCACCCGGAGAATGTCGGTCTCCTGCAACAGGGACGCCCGAGATTCGCGCCGTGTACTCCAGCCGGCATCATGGAGATGTTCAACAGGGAAAGTATCCCCGTCAAAGGCCGGCGGGCGGTTGTTGTCGGCCGCTCCGATATCGTAGGAAAACCGATGGCGTTGTTGCTTTTGCACTCGCATGCGACAGTGACCCTCTGTCACTCCCGGACCCATGATCTTCCCGCAGTCACCCGCCAGGCGGAGATTCTGATCGCGGCGGTCGGGGTGCGATCTCTGATCGGTCCCGAGCACGTGGCCGAGGGAGCGGTGGTGGTTGATGTGGGGATGCACCGGGTCACGGATCTCGAAACCGTCGAGGAGCTCTGGCCGGGCAACGAGAAAAAACTCGCGGCCTTCGAGCGTCGTGGCGCGGTGCTTGCCGGTGATGTGGACTTCACGCAGGTGGCGCCGAAAGCGGGTCGGATCACCCCGGTCCCTGGTGGGGTCGGTCCGCTGACCATCGCCATGTTGATGGCCAACACGGTCAAGGCGGCGAGGTTGCGGCGGGGCTTGTAGGGCTCGTTAGGAATGAGGATTTAGGAATTGCATCGCACTCGAAGTCATCACAAACCGCAGATCACGCAGATGAGCGCAGATAGAAAACAGCTGTCGCTTTCTACCTCGCCTCCTGCAAGAACGGGATTTGCGGGGGGTTGCCGGTCGTAACGCCCATGAGGCGGGATCACTCATGTCCACGACAGGGTCTCTGACAGCTGTCAGGGACAGCGACGGGCACGGCGGACAGCGACAGCGAGCAGGAGTCAGCGGCAGCGTTCAGTCATCAGGAACAGCGATCAGCGACAGCAAACAGCGCTCACATTTTAGGGTTCAGAAGCCGCCATGTCATGGCACGAACCTGATCGACGGCCATCATCGCTTCACTGGCTCCATTCCGGCTGATCGCCCCCGTGTGGGCGAGGAGCTCCAAGTGGCTGTCGACCTCTTTGGCCGAGGCGTAGGCGATTCTCCAGTGGTTCGACCGGTCGCTACCGACTCGGCCGCCCACCGGCTACCCCTTTTGTTGAACGACCCGGAGGTGGCCATGTCGTCGCCTGGACTCCTGATCGCTGTTCCCTGTCGCTGAACACGGACCGCTGTCCCTGTTCGCTGTTGCCTGTCCCTGACGCTGGACACTGTCGCTGCCGCTGTAATTCGGACGCGGACGCGGGCAACCGCGAACCGGATATGCCAAACACCGATCCGCAAACCACGTGTTGTCAGGCGGGCAAACCCACATGACGATTTGTTTTGGACAGCAGTGAGGCGGGGTACCGGATGCCCCTCAACGTGAACGGCGGCGCTCGTGCCTCGTGGTGCGGGAATCTGGTTCCCTGGATTCGCCCTTGGACTCATTCGCCTTCGGGTTGCGGCCGCATTTGGTGCGAATCTCCGACCATGCCCGCTTGACTTCGATCTCCAGGCGCGCCTCGTCCCCGCTGTTGTCGATGACCACGTCGGCCAGGTCCCGTTTGTCGTCGAGGGGCATCTGGGCGTGAATCAGCTTGCGCGCACGTTCGGCCGGTACGCCGCGGGCGATGGCGCGCTGCAACTGTTGGTGGAGATGGCACCAGACCACGAGCAGCACGTCATATTCCCGATAGGAACCGGTCTCGATCAGCAAGGCCGCCTCCACCACGGCCACCGGTTGCGGATCCAGGGCGGTAATCCAGTCTGCCACCGCCTTGCGGACGAGGGGGTGAATCGCCTCCTCGAGTCGACGGCGTTCGGAAGCCCCACCGAGGGCGAGGGCGGCCAGGGCATCGCGGTCGACGCCCCCCTCTTTGGTCAGGACATGGGAGCCGAAGAGCTCCGCCACGGCGGCCGATCCCGCGCCCTGGGGTCGGTACAGATGGTGGACCGCTCGATCGGCATCGAAAATCGGCACATCCCGGTCGCCGAGGATCGCTGCAACCGTCGATTTTCCGGAAGCCAGACCGCCGGTCAGGCCGACGACACAGGGGCCGAGGGTCACGGTTTCCTTGGATGATCCCGGCGTTTCAGCCGTGCCTGATGAACCAGTGCTCATCCGGCCTTTCCTTCGAGCCATTCGGTCTGGTAATCCTCGGTGCGGGGGACGACACAGACGAACTGGACGGCATCGGTGGATCGATTCTCGTACCAGTGTTCGACACCGGCCGGGATGAAGACGCTGTCTCCGACAGTGACCTCCGTCTCCTTGCCGCCGAGACCAATGATCATGGTGCCCGCAATGACCAGTTGCTCATGTTCGATGCTGTCGTGGCGATGGCAGGGAATTCGCCCCCCCGCCTCGAGAGTGAAAAGCCTCGTGATGAAGTTCGGCACGCCGCTTTCTTCGCCCAACAGGACCTGCATCGATGCGCCTCGACAACGCGGTACCTTGATGGCCTCGATAGTGTTCTGACCGCGGACGACGGCGACCGGTGCATGGCTCATGACTGCCTCCGAGATTGGTTCAGCGCGATTGTACCCCGGGCAGCGGGCGCCTCCGGGCGCAAAAACAGGGAAGAACGTCAGCAGTCCAAAGTCGGATGGTCCTTTTTTCAGGCATCGTCAGCAACAGTTAGCGGGGCAGCGACAGGGTACAGCGTCAGGGACAGGCAACAGCGAACAGGGACAGCGGTCCGTGTTCAGCGACGGAGAGCAGCTGCAGCAGTCTGGAGTGCATGCGGCGAAATAGCCACCTCCGGGTCGTTCAACAGGAAGGGGCAGCCGGTGGGTCAGGACATGAACGACCCGGAGGTAACCATGTCCAACGCCGCCGCGAACACCCTCCTCGTTGCCTATTCGAAGGTCCTCGAAGCAGCAGGAATCGCGCTCGAGCTCGATCAGGTCCGTGCCATCACCTGGCGACTGTTGAACCCGAAGGTGTGAGCGTAGTCTGCTGTCGCTGCCCTTGTTCGCTTTCCGAGGTTTTGTCTTGGACAGGAGTGAGGCAGCGTCAACACTGACGGGAGGCCTCAGGAGGTGTAGGTATTTCGGGCGCGGTGCACTAGGATGATCCGCAATGCTCGAACGCCTTTCGGTCCGCGGCCTGGCCATCATCGACGCAGTGGAGCTCGAGTTCGGGGAGGGCTTTGCCGCGCTGACCGGGGAGACCGGCGCCGGAAAGTCGCTGCTCGTGGAAAGCCTCAAACTTCTCGCGGGGCAACGCGCACAGTCCGATCTGGTGCGAACCGGGGAGACCCGCCTCCTTTGCGAGGGAGTCTTCAGCCCGCCCGAAGGCTCTTTGATCAAAGATCTTCTGGACGAAATGGGGATTGATGCGGCGGACGAACTGGTGCTGCGTCGTGAGGTCAGCCAGAACGGCAGGAGTCGGTGCTGGATCAATGACACGATCTCGACCGCCGGCGCCCTGCAGCGGGTCGCGCCCCACCTGCTCGCGATCCACGGACAGCACGAACAATATGGCCTCGCGGATGCTGCGGTTCAGCGCCAACTGGTGGATGATTATGGAAACCATGCCAGTTTGTTGCAGCGCACGACTGCCGCCTATGGGGACTGGAGTGATGCTGCGATCGAGGTGGAGCGGCTCCGGTCTGCGCAACGGTCGCGCCGGGATCGAATGGATACCATCACCTTTCAGGTGGCTGAGATCGACGGCCTCGGTCCACGCGCGAGGGAGGACGACGAGCTCCGCAATCGGCGCCTCGTCCTCCGTCACTCGGCTCGTCTCGCCGAACTCTCGGCTTCGCTGATCGAACGCCTCAGTGACGGCGAACAGGCCGTGGTGGACAACCTTGCGAAGGCCGAGCGAGAGATCGCAGAAATCGGAGAGTGCGGGCTCCCTCTGGCCGGCGGAGTCGACCGTCTGGGAGAGGCGCGTTTGTTCGTCGAAGAGGTGGTGCGCGAAGTACAGGGTCTGGTGGATCAGTCGACGGCTGATCCCGGTGACCTCGACGAGGTCGAATCCAGGCTCCATGCGCTCGAGCAGCTGATGCTCAAGTATGGATCAACACTGGAACAGGTCCTCGAACACCGTGATCGTCTCGAGACGGAGCGCCGTGAACTTGAGTCGGTGGAAGATCGCCTCGCTGAAGCTGAACAAGGCGCCGAGAAAGCGCTGGCGGTCTATGACCGCAACGCCAGGAAGCTCGATGGTGCCAGACGCAAGGCGGGTGACCGTCTCGCGGCTTCGGTGGCTGAAGTTCTGAATCGCCTAGCCATGGGCGGGACCCGGCTCGAATTCAGATGGCAGCCACGCCCCGACCAACAGAGCCCGCTGCAACGGGATGGAACAGCGGTGGCCTTTGACGAACATGGAGTCGAGGAGTGTGTACTGGTCATCGCCGCAAATCCCGGTGAGGAGTTGCGACCGATGGCGAGGATTGCCTCCGGCGGTGAACTGTCGCGCATCCACCTGGCACTGCGGACGGTTCTCCGCAGTGCACGGCCTGAAGGCCAGCTGACGCTCCTCTTTGACGAAGTCGATTCCGGTCTCGGGGGATCCACTGCCGCCGCCCTGGCCGAACTCCTGGCCGATCTTGCCACCGTCGACCAGGTTTTGGTGGTGACGCATTTGCCGCAGGTCGCTGCCCGAGCCGGTGGCCATTTCCGAATCGAAAAAAAGGTCTCCGACGGCCGTGCCGTGACGCGGGTTCAGGTGCTCGGCACCGATGAACGAGAAACTGAGATCGCCCGAATGCTGGCTGGGGACGAGCTCACCGAGTCGGCACGCACCCACGCACGGGTGCTCCTGGAGACGACTTGAAACGATTGGCTTTTTGCGAAGACCATGAGGTGATCGCCGCGATTCCGGCGGCGATGGATGTGGTGTCTTCAGGCGGCGTCCTGATGGTTCCGAGCGAAAGCTTTTATGGACTCGGGGCCGATCCTTCGAGTCAGGACGGCATCACGAAGATCTGCGCCATCAAGGAGCGACCAGCGGCGCTCGGCATGCCGGTCTTGTGCGCGGATTGGCAGCAACTTGAAGGCCTGGTAGAGGTCCCCGATCGGTTCCGGGCCAGTTTGTCGCAGACGTGGCCGACGGCGTTGACGGTTGTTCTTCGCGCGAAAGAAGAGTTTCCCGCTTCGCGATCAGAGACCCTGGCGGTGCGGATCCCTGATCATCCCGCACTGCGTGCGCTGCTCTATCGAATCGGACCGATCACCGGCACATCTGCCAATCTTCACGGCTCGAAGGGGTGCACGACGGTCGATGAGGCTTTGCGGTCGTTGGCAGGGGCTCCGGACCTGGTGCTCGACGCCGGTCAAACCGCGGGTGGCACGGCGAGCACCCTGGTCGATCTGAGCGGTGACGAAGCGCGAATTCTCCGACCCGGGGCGCTGCAGTGGGAAGTTCCTTTTCCTCAGTTTTAGGGGTCTCGTGCATCGATTCGCCGCGTTTGGACGCTCAGGCCGCCGGAGTCTGTGGAAAAGCCTGTGGAAATCTCGTTAACGCAATGTAAAACCAAACACTTCGCTTCTCTCCCCCTGTTGAGGAGCTTGTTCCCTAAGTTGTTATTATTCAGTCACTTCCTTGGATGTCGTTCATTTTGAGGTCGTTGCCGAAAGCGTCTTTTTGGCGTCGGTCCACAACCCACTGTTTTTCAATCGCTTGTGGCTTCAGGGTCGGCGAAATTTGTTGCTGCCCAAGAGGGCGTGTGGTAGCGTTCATTTTCCCGGTTTTTCAGCACAGATCTCAGGTCTGAGGGGTAGAATCGAGAACGTTTCGGCGAGCGCGGTCAGGCGCCTTTGCGGGCAGCGCCAGAATTTCTCCGAGTCATGCAATTTCAGAGCGCTGAGGAGTCAAGGTCGATGATTCGAAAGGTCAAGGGAACCCGGGACATTCTGCCACCGGATTCGCGTCTATGGACCGAGGTCGAGGCGATTGCACACCGTGTGTTCGGCGGCTTCGGGTATGACGAGATTCGACTGCCCATCATGGAACCCACCGAGCTTTTCGTGCGATCGGTTGGTGAGGACAGCGATATCGTCTCCAAGGAGATGTATACCTTCGCTGACCGAAAGGGTCGCTCCCTGACCCTTCGTCCCGAGGGCACCGCCAGCGTCGCCAGGGCCTTTATCGAAAACGGTCTCGGTCAACTCCCCCAGCCGCTTCGCTTGAGCTACCTGGGGCCGATGTTCCGCTACGAAAAAATGCAGCGCGGCCGCTATCGCCAGTTTGCCCAGATCGGAATCGAGTTGCTCGGAACCGCGACGCCGCAGGCCGATATCGAGATCCTGGTGGCACTCCACACATTCCTCACCGAACTCGGTTTTGACGACCTCGTCATCATGCTGAACAACCTGGGCGACCCCGAGGACCGGGCCCGGTTTATCGACGGGTTGAAGGCTGAGTTGACACCGGATCGTGAGGAGTTGTGCGGCGATTGTCAACGTCGTTGGGATACCAACCCCCTCCGGATCCTCGACTGCAAGGTGCCGCGGTGCCGCGAACTGGTTGCGGCCACTACTCCCATCGCGGAGACGGTGTCCGATGATGCTCGGGTCCACGTGGAAAAGGTCGAAGCCGGTCTCTCCGCCATCGGGATTCCCGTCGAAAGGGCGCCACGTCTGGTTCGCGGGCTCGATTATTATCTGCGGACCGTCTTTGAAGTCGTCTCGCCCGATCTCGGCAAAGACACGGTGATCTGTGGTGGCGGCCGTTACGATCGCCTGATTTCCGATCTCGGCGGCGCCGCGGTTGCCGGCACCGGATTTGCGATCGGCGAAGACCGATTGATCGAGGTTCTGCCCGAGTCTTTTCGCCGGCGGGTCCTCGAAAGACCGGTGGTTGCCGTGCTGCCGATCGGTGATCCGACCGCGGCCCGCGGCCTGGAGCTGACCCGGGCGTTGGCGAACATGGGCATCGCCGCACCGACCGAGGTCAACGGTCGATCTCTGAAAGCGGGCCTCAAGTGGGCCGGCAAGATCGGCGCGCGAGTCGTGGTGATTCTTGGGGAGAGTGAACTGGCGGTAAATTCGGCGGTGGTACGCGATCTCGCAGCGAGCACCCAGGAGACGGTCGAACTGGGAACCGTGCCCGAGCACGTCGCGAGTATCCTTGCCAGTAAATGAGATCGGTTGAGGGGCTGATTCGAGGGCCCCTTCGGAGAAAAACATGTCACAAAGTGCGTGGGAAAGACCGTGGTGCGCTTCAATCGACCTCGAGAGGGTCGGCGATCGCGTCGAGGTTGTGGGCTGGGTCAGGAGGAGGCGCGACCTCGGTGGACTGGTCTTTGTCGATCTCCGGGATCGCAGCGGCCTGCTGCAGCTGGTCTTCGAGGAGTCGATGGTCGAAGACGGTGAAAAGCTCTCTTCGGAGGATGTGATCCGGGTCGCAGGGGTGGTGCGTGAGCGTGCCGAAGGACAGGCCAACCCCGATCTTTCAAGCGGCGCGATCGAGGTACTGGTGGAAGAACTCGAGGTATTGAATCACGCCGAGACGCCGCCCTTTGTGGTCGAGGACCGTGCCAACGCATCAGAGGAGTTGCGCCTCACCCATCGTTATCTGGATTTGCGGCGACCCGAGATGACCGCGAATCTGGTGCTCCGTCATCGGGTTGTGGCGGAAATCCGGCGCTATTTCGATGAGCGGGATTTCCTCGAGGTCGAAACACCGATTCTCACGCGATCGACTCCGGAGGGGGCCCGCGACTTTCTCGTGCCTTCGCGGATTCACAAACGTTCCTTCTATGCCCTGCCGCAGTCGCCGCAGCTCTTCAAACAGCTTTTGCAGGTTGCCGGTCTCGGTCGATACATGCAGGTGAGCCGCTGTTTTCGTGACGAGGATCTCCGCGCCGACCGCCAGCCCGAATTCACGCAGATCGATGTCGAGGCCTCGTTTATCAACGAAGAAGACATCTACTCTTTGATCGAAGGCCTCTTCGAGCGCATCTTTCCGATCGTCGGTATCGAGGCGCCGACGCCCTTTGTGCGCCTCAGCTATTCAGATGCGATGGAGCGATTCGGCTCGGATCGGCCGGACACACGTTTTGGCCTCGAGCTCATCGAGCTCGCCGAAGTCTGCGAGGGCTGCGGCTTCCAGATCCTCGAGAATGCGGCCGCCACCGGAAGGGTCAAGGCCCTGGTGCTGCCCGGAGGGGCGAGTCTGTCCCGCAAACAGCTCGATGCTTTGTCGGAAATCGTCAAGCCCCACGGAGCGGCTGGAGTTCTGTGGTTCAAAAAGACCGCCGAAGGCGTTGCCTCGCCGGCCAAGAAGGCGCTCGGTGAGGATGGCGTGCTGCGTTTTCTGGAACACGCCGGCGCCGGACCGGAGGATCTCCTGCTGGCGGTTGGGGGCGAGCAGAAGATTGTATTTGCCGCCCTCGGCGCGCTCAGGTTGTATCTCGCCCGGGAGCATGCGCTGGTACCTGAAGGACGACACGACTTTCTCTGGGTGACGGACTTCCCATTGCTCGAGTGGGATGTCGACGAGCAACGGTTTTTTGCCATGCACCACCCCTTCACTTCGCCGCGGGAGGATGATTTCGAACTCATGGAGTCAGACCCCGCCAAGGTCCGGGCCCGCGCCTACGATGTCGTCATGGATGGGGTGGAGCTCGGAGGTGGGTCGATCCGGATCCACGATCCGGGGGTCCAGCGGCAGATGCTGGCCGCTCTCGGGATCGACGAGGACGAGGCGACGGCCCGCTTCGGGTTTTTGCTCGAGGCCTTCAGATACGGTGTCCCGCCGCACGGCGGCCTCGCGCTCGGGCTCGATCGGTTGGTGATGTTGATGGCAGGGTGCGAGTCCATCCGCGACGTCATTGCTTTCCCCAAAACGACCTCGATGTCCTGCCTCATGACCAAGGCGCCATCGGCGGTCGATGACAAACAACTGGCCGATCTCGGATTGAAGACCGAAGGATCCGAGTAATCGTCTGCCGGGAGCGCTGGTCGCGGAAAAAATATAATCGAGCGTTGTGCTGCAAGAGCACTTGAGTAGACTTGATTCTTATGGCGGATCTCGATTCTGAAAAACCGGCGCTCGATCTCACCGGGAATCGGTGGTGGGTGCTTCCTCTGGCGGCTTTGTTGGGGGCCGTGTTTCTCCTGCTCTGGCAGGTCCTCGTAGGCGATCAAAACCTTTTTTATCGTGATCTCTATCGTCAGCACTTCGGCACAGCGCGCCTTCTCGCCTCGGGAAATTTTCCCTTCGGTCTGTTGTGGGACCCCCTGCTCAACGGCAGTCAACCGTTGCTTGCCAATCCGAATCGTTTTCTGCTCTATCCCTCCCGCCTCCTGTATCTGATCCTGTCCCCGGCGACAGCGCTCAATTGGGAGATCACGCTGCACCTCGTACTGGGTGGAAGCGGCACCATCGTCCTGGCCCGGCGTCTCGGCCTCAGCGGGGCGGCGACCGGGGTGGCGGGCGTCTCCTACGCCCTTGGCGGTCTGTCGATCTCGTTGACGAACCACCTTGGTCGCTTGCTGGCCTATCACTGGCTGCCGTGGATCGTGCTCGCCACCCACCTCGCCTTCCATCGCGGCAAGCCCGGGCCGCACCGTCTCGGTCTCATGCTGCCGGTGTGTCTGGCGCTGCAATGGTTGACCGGTGCCGCGGAGTTGGCCGCGATGGGCGGGGCCCTGGTCCTCGTGTGGTCCCTGGCTTCGGGTGACGGGCGCCGCGGCCGTGGATCGATCATCACACTGGCACTCATCGCCGTCATTGCCGGGGTCGCCCTGGCGGCGATTCAGGTCCTCCCGTCGGCCGAAATGGTATTTCGATCGGAGCGGGGCCTCGGGACGCCGGCCGAAATGTCGCTCACGTGGTCGATGCATCCATTGAGGGTCTTCGAGTTCGTGGTTCCGGGTTTCCTCGGTCCGGTGGACGTGGCCGATCCGAGCTCGCAGTACTGGGGTGCCAGACTCGTTGACTTCGGTTTTCCCTACCTTCTGAGCCTCTACTTCGGGGCGGCCACCCTGCTCCTGGCGCTCTTTGGATTCGCCGGATCCGCCCACCATCCCCAGTGGCGCCGTTGGCGGTGGAGTCTTTTGGGGCTCGCGGCTCTCGGTGCGGTTGCTTTTGGGCGTTATCTTCCGCTGGTTGGGGAGTTCCTGCCGTCGATTCCGGGGCTCGACCTCCTCCGTTTTCCGGTCAAGGCCCTGCTGTTGACGGGTCTGCCGGTGGCCCTGCTGGCGGGACGGGGAGTCGATGTCACCATCAATGCCAAGGGGTCCATGCAGCGCCGACTGGTCGTGGTGGCCGGCGGGTCGGTCTGTTTGTTCGTCACCGGCGTGATCGCCATTGCGTCAGGCCTCGCCCGTCCGGTTCTCGACCTTTTGTTTACCGATCATGCCCGACTCGCTGAGCGGGGTCTTATTCTGCCCTGTGCCCGATCGGCCATCGTCGTCGCGGGGGTGCTGCTGGTCCTGCTGGCCGGTTCCCGTCTCAGGATGGCCACCCGGTCGGCCGTTCTGGTGCTGCTTGTGGCCGTCGATCTCGTTGGCGCCGGTGCGGCGGCGCTCCCTCTTGCGCCCCGGGAGACGGTTTCGAATCCGCCCCCGATCCTGCAGACGATCAATCGAGAGATCGGTCACGGCAGGTTTTTTCGCGACCGCGATCCGGAATCTTTTGTGGTGCCCCTGGCGGCAGATCGGGCTTGGGCGGCTGCCGATTGGTGGCAACTGGTTCTCGATGGTTCGTTGGCGGCCAACTGGGGTGTGCCGATGGTCTTTCACTCCGATGCCGAGGTGATCGCCGGACGCCGAATGGCCGCGCTCGCTCGGACGGCCATGGCGGCCCCGTGGAACGATCGGGTGGCGCTCCTCCGAATCGCCGGAGCGAGTTTGGTGATGACACCGGATCGCCCGGAGATCGAGGGACTGACCGAGGTTGCTGCTGACGAGCTTGCCGACGGTGTCGTCTACAGATTTTATTCGGTTGACGGCCCGGCTATGGTGCGATGGCTGGCGTCGCAACGGATGGTGTCATCTGAATCCGAGGCTCTGCGGGGCCTGGTTTCGCAATCCTTCGACCCTTCGGTGGAGGTCTTGCGCGAGATGGACGCCCCGCTCTCGGAAATCGCCGGCGGGACCCTGGGGCCCCTGCGACCGAGGACCGAGTTGTGGCAGGGAACGGTTGATGCTCCTGCGCTCGGCTTCGTGGTCACAGCCATCCCGTGGCACCCCGACATCGTGGTCGAGATCGACGGCCGGTTGGTTCCCGCCGAGCAGGTGAACTATGCCTTTGTCGGGGCCCCGATTTCGCCAGGACGTCATGTGTTGCGGGTGCTCTTTGCGCCACGCTCGGTGATGTGGGGCGGCTTGTTGTCGGTCCTGGTGTTGCTCTCGCTCGTGGTGACCGCGGTGTTGGGATCACGGTTTGGCGGAAGATTCGTCAGATCTCGGACAGATCCTCGAGGTTGAAGGCTCCCTGCTCGGCATCATGAAGCAGACGCAGGGCTTCCGCCTCGTTTTCTTTGGCCACCATGATCTGGGCGGCCCCAAGCCCATCGAGGGTGAAGGCGTGGGTCTTGCGGAGCGCTTCGCCATGGGTCATGGATGGAATCCCGTGTGCGGCGAGGAAAGACCGCACCTGGGTTTCCTCGACCTCGCCTTGAGCGGTGAAAACTACGACCAGTTCGTCGTTCATGGTGCTTGTAAGTATACGGTTGTATTGACAGTCTCGATACCCGTTGTTATGATCCCAGCCCCTTGTTTTAAGGGTCGTTCTTTGATGTGTTAAGAGACGAAGGCGGGTCGGAAGCGTCCACGGGACCACCCGTCATCAGTCACTGAGAGAAGCCCCATCGGCCGCGTGCCGCTGGAGGCCATTTCAGTTACATAGGCGCGTAGCTCAGCTGGTTAGAGTACTACCTTGACACGGTAGGGGTCAGCGGTTCGAGTCCGCTCGCGCCTACCATTTATTCGGATCAGCAGAGGCGCGTAGCTCAGTTGGTTAGAGCGCATCCCTCACACGGATGAAGTCCGCGGTTCGAGTCCGCGCGCGCCTACCAATGCCGATCCGACGCCCGACCCTGTGGTCGGGATTTTTGTTTTTTGGGGCCCGGAACCGGCTCCACGGGAGTGCGACATGAGTCAAACAGTTCAGGTGAGCTTGCCGGACGGAAGCGCGCGGGAATTTGCCGCGGGCACCACCGTCCTCCAGGTAGCCGAGGCCATCGGTCCGAGGTTGGCCCGCGACACCGTCGCCGGTTTTGTCGACGGCGAGTTGGTGGACCTGCGAACTGCGCTCATGAACGATGTCGATCTGAAGATCGTGACCACCAAGGACCCGGCCGCGGGAGATGTGATCCGCCACTCGGCCGAGCATGTGCTCGCTGATGCGGTGAAGAGGCTGTGGCCGGGCACCCCGATCGATGCCGGTCGCCAGGACCACTCCGAGAAATATCAGTACGACTTCCGCTTCCCGCGAGCCTTCAAACCCGAGGACTTCGAAAAGATCGAAGAAGAAATGGCGCGCATTCTCGCCGAGGACCTCGAGTTCGAACGCAACGAAGTCGATCGCGAAGAGGTGGCTCGGGTGATGACCGAGCGTGGCGAGGACATCAAGATCATCCGCCTCGAGGACATTCCCGAGGGCGAGACCATCACTCTCTATTCGCACGGTCCGTTTCTCGATCTTTGCCGCGGCCCTCATGTCCAGCGGACCTCGCAGATCGGTGCGGTTCGATTGCTCGAAGCCTCCGGCGCCTACTTCAAGGGCGACGAGCGCAACGAGATGCTGCAACGGATCTACGGAACGGCTTTCGCCACCAAAAAGGAACTCAACAAATATTTCGAGCGTCTCGAGGAACTCAAGCGCCGCGACCATCGCCGGCTCGGACGGGAGCTCGATCTCTTTTCGTTTCACGCCGAAGCGCCGGCAAGCCCCTTTTTCCACCCCCGCGGTGCGATCGTCTACAACGGGTTGATCGATCTCATGCGGGCGAAATACCGCGAGTACGGGTATGACGAGGTCATCACTCCGCAGATCTTCGATGTCTCGTTGTGGAAACAGTCCGGCCACTACGACAACTATCGCGACGATATGTTCTTTGCCGATGCTTTTGAAGAGGTCGAAGAGCGGACCTCGAGCGTCAAACCGATGAACTGTCCCTCGCACTGCCTGCTCTATGGTGGCTCGAGCCACTCCTACCGCGATCTGCCGCGACGGATCGCCGATTTCGGGCGACTCCACCGATACGAGCGATCGGGGGTCGTGACGGGGCTGACCAGAGTTCGTACCTTCAGCCAGGACGATGCCCACATCTTTTGCACGCCGGAACAGATCTCCAAGGAGATCACCGATCTTTTCGATTTCATCTTCGAGATCTACGACCTCTTCGGATTTTCAGACGTCAAGGTCTTCCTGTCGACTAAACCCGAAAAGGCGATGGGTGACCCAAAGGTCTGGGAGCATGCGGAAGCGGTGCTGACGGAGTGTCTCGAAAACCGCGACGATGTCGAGCACACCGTGAAGGAAGGCGACGGCGCGTTCTATGGCCCCAAAATCGATTTCGATGTCCAGGATGCGCTCGGCCGATCGTGGCAGCTGGCCACCATCCAGCTCGACTTCCAGATGCCCGAACGATTCGACCTGAGCTATGTCGACTCCGATGGTTCCGACAAGCGACCGGTGATGATCCACCGTGCAATCTTTGGATCGCTGGAGCGTTTTTACGGTGTCATGCTCGAGCATTTCGGGGGTGATCTTCCACCTTGGCTGGCTCCGGAGCAGGCGCGGGTCCTGCCGATCACCGATTCCCAGAACGACTACGCCGAGGAGGTCGCAGCGGCCCTGTGCGCCCGCGGTCTGAGGGCCGATGTCGATCGGCGGTCGGAGAAGCTCGGATACAAGATCCGCGACGGAGAAAAAATGAAGGTGCCCTACCTGCTGGTGGTGGGGCAGCGAGAGGCCGATGACGGGACGGTCTCCCTGCGCCTGCGGCACCGCCGTGACGAGGGCGTCAAGGCGACGGCCGACGTTATGGAACGAATTTTCAATGCTGTGAATACCCGTTCTTTGGAACTGTAGAAAAAAGGAGCTTGTTATGCCGAAGTTGAAGACCCATCGCGGCGCGGCCAAGCGAATCAAACGAACCGGCAGCGGTAAGTTCAAACGCCACCACGCCTACCACTCACATATCTTGACGAAGAAGTCGACCAAGCGGAAGCGCAAGCTGCGTTCGTCGGCCATCGTGAAACCGGGTGATGCCAAGGTTCTCACGAAGATGCTCGCGGCACAGAAGTAGGGAGGCAGTATGCGCGTCAAAAGATCGACCAATCGCAAAGATCGCCGGAAAAAGATTCTCAAACTCGCCGAGGGCTATTGGGGAGCCAAGTCGCGGTTGCACCGCACGGCCAAGATCCAGGTCGAGAAGTCCCTGCAATACGCTTATCGTGATCGCAAGCAGCGCAAACGGCAGTTCCGTTCGTTGTGGATCGCTCGCATCAACGCGGCGGCCAGGCAGAACGGCACCACCTACTCGGCCCTGATCGCCGGGTTGAAAAACGTCGGTTGCGACCTTGATCGTAAGGTTCTGGCCGATCTCGCGGTGCGTGATCCGCAGACTTTTACTCAGCTCGTCGAACTTGCAAAGGTCGAGAGCTGAGGCCGGCGTGAGCAGCGCTCGGCTTGAAGAAGTTCGTGCGGCGTTTCTTACCGACCTCGATCATGCCGGCGGTGATGCCGCTCTGGTTGAAGAGGTCCGGATCAGCTACGCGGGAAAGAAGTCAGGGCTGCTGAATGAACTGACAGCAATCCTCCGTGAGCTCCCGAACGACGAGAAGCGGGACTATGGGCAGGCTCTCAACGCGCTCAAGAAGGAGATCGAGTCCAAGCTCGCAGCGGCCAAGCAGGCGGCCAAAGCCGAACCCCTTTCGACCAAAATCAAGGCGAAGACTCGGACGAAGAGCGCTTCCCTGACGGTCGACGGACCGATTGACGTGACCCTTCCCGGCTCGCCAGTAGTCCGCGGCGCCCAGCACCCGGTCCACATCGTTCGTCACCGGATCGAAGAGATTTTTCTGCGGATGGGCTATGACGTGGAGGCGGGCCCCGAAGTCGAAGATGATTGGCACAACTTCGAAGCCCTCAACATCCCGCCCGATCATCCGGCACGTGACGATCAGGACACTTTCTACCTCCCCCGGGGCTATCTGTTGCGGACCCATACCTCGCCGGTTCAGGCTCGGGTGATGGAGCAACGCAAACCACCGATCCGGATCGTGGTCCCGGGAAGGGTCTACCGGCGTGACTCCGATCTTCGCCACTCGCCCATGTTCCACCAGATCGAAGGACTGGTGGTCGATGAGGGCATCACGGTCGGTCATCTGAAGGGCACCTTGGAGACCTTCCTCCACGAGCTCTTCTCCGACAACGTCGAGGTTCGCCTGCGTCCCGGGTACTTTCCCTTCACCGAGCCATCGGCGGAGGTCGACATCTCGTGCATCTTCTGCGCCCAGAAGGGCTGCGGGGTGTGTTCGGGTTCGGGTTGGATCGAGATCCTCGGTTCGGGCATGGTGGACCCGCGGGTCTTCGAAGCGGTGGGTGTGGACTCCGATCGTTATACCGGCTTTGCCTTTGGTCTCGGGCTCGACCGGATCGCCATGCTGGTCTACGGGATCCCCGATCTGCGCCAGCTCTTTGCTGGAGATCAACGACTCACGAGGCAGTTCGCATGAACTTTGATTCCGAATGGCTGTTGTCGCTCCTCGAAGAGCCTCCGAAGCAGGACATCGTGGCCGACGCGTTGACGAATTGCGGCTGTCTTGTGGAGCTTCGCGAACCCGGAGATGGAGCGGAAATCTGGGATGTTGAGGTGACGACGAACCGGCCGGATGCCATGAATCACCGCGGGCTCGCGCGGGAAGCGGCGGTGGCCACCGGGACGTCCCTTCGTTCCCTGCAATCTGAACTGCACGAGATCGACGAGTCGACTGCGGACCAAGCAACGATCGAGATCGACGACCCGGTTGTGTGCACGCGTTTTGCGGCCCGTATCGTGCGCGGCGTCAAGCAGGTACCGTCGCCGGATTGGTTGCAGCGCCGTTTGTCGAATTGCGGGGTGCGTCCGATCAACGCGGTGGTGGATGTCACGAATTATGTGCTCCTCGAACTCGGTCAACCGCTGCACGCCTATGATCTCGCAAAAGTGCGCGGCAACAGATTGGTCGCGCGGCGTGCAGAAGATGGCGAGCTCTTGACGACTCTCGATGGGGAAGACCGCAAGCTCGATCAATCGATGGCGGTGATTGCTGATCGCGATGGAGTGGTGGGTCTCGCGGGCATCATGGGTGGCGCCAACTCGGAGATTTCCGACGAAACCGTCGACGTGCTCTTGGAAGCCGCTCATTTCGACGCGCTGACGATCAGGCGCGCGGCCCGGAGACTCGGGATGCACACTGAGGCGTCGCACCGATTCGAGCGCGGTGCCGACCCTGAGTTGCCCCCCGTGGCGGTGGATCTCGCGGCGGCCATGATGGCCGAGCTCGCCGGCGGCAAGGTGTGTCGTGGACGGATTGACGTCCATCCCGAAGCAACGGCCGAACGGCAGATGAGTCTGTCAATCGAGGCCCTGTCCGCCTTTGCCGGGCTCACCATCACGCCGGCGCGGGTGGTCGAGATCTTTGCTGGTCTGGAATTTGATCCGCGCTTGGACGGCGATACGGTCACGGTGACGGTGCCCTCGTTCAGGATCGACATCGAACGGGTGCCCGATCTTTATGAAGAAGTCATCCGGCACGTGGGCTATTCGGCCATTCCTTCGGCCTTGCCGATTCTTCCGGCAACCCCGGGTCGTCGCCATCCGAACTGGGTCTTGGTGGACCGGGCGCGGAACGCGGCCATCGGGGCAGGGCTCGCCGAGGTCATGACATGGAGCTTTGTCGACCCCGGAGACGATGAGTTGGTGGCGACTCAGAATCTCTGTCCGGGTCAGTCGCTGGAACTCGACAATCCGCTTGCCCAGACCCAGGCAGTGATGCGGCGCTCGCTCCTGCCCGGATTGCTGGCGGCCGCCGCGACGAATTTCAACCAGGGCGAGATGGCGTTGTCGATCTTCGAACAGGGCCGGGTCTTCAATCTGTCGGATGATGAGCCGCGCGAGCATGAGCGATTGGGCATCGTGCTCTCGATGCCGTCGGATGACCGTGAGGAGTCCTTTGTTCGGCTCAAGGGAATTGTCAACGACATCATGAAGCGGGTCGGTCTGCCTGCGGTGAGCTGGAGACCCGGTGGTGCCCCGTGGTTGCATGCCGCAGCCGGTGCCGAGTTGGTCACTGACGAAGACCGGGTGATCGGTCTGGCCGGACTTTTGTCCGACGAATACCGGCGACGCTGGGACCTTCGCGCGACCCCGATGATCGCCGAGCTCGATCTCGATGATTCTGCCGAGCCGCCATTGCCCCAATTTCGGCAACTGGCCCGGCATCCGGCGGTGGTTGTGGATATGACGGTCGAGCACGCACGGGATCTGGCCTACGCCGACCTCGAGGAGTCGACCCTCGGTCTCGCCTCGGATTGGGTTGAAGATCTGCGCAGCGTGGCCAGGTTCTTCCCACCGAAGAATCCGTCGATTGTGCGGACCACTCTGCGGCTGGTCTACCGTCACGACGAACGATCATTGACCCAGGACGAGGTCAATACCGAGCAGGAAACGCTTCGCCGACATCTCGGCGAGAAACTGGGAGTCACATTCGCCTGAGGCCGAGCTCCCGGGCAGTGACATCAAGAGGAGGAAGAATGGCAATGGATTCAGTGCTCAAACAGCTCGAATCGAGAATCGAAGAATTGATCGAAGCCTATGGCGAAAATAAAAAACGCGCAAATGACCTTGCGGCAAGGGTCGAAGAACTCGAGGGCCAGGTTGCGTCGGGGACCGATCTCGGCGAAAAAGTGGCCGGGCTCGAAAAACAACGGGAAGAATTGACCACGCGTCTGGAAAAAGTCCTCGCCATGGTCGACGGAACCCTCGCGAAAGTCTCCGATCAGTAAGAATTTCGCCCCTCCCGCTGGATGATCGGTCCTCTCGTTGGAAAAGACAGCGGCCGGGGCCAGGGGTAGCCCCATCAGGCGGCCGCGCTTCATGGCCGCAGGGCTTCCGAGAAGGGCGCTTTTAACACCTCTCAAAATGGAAAAGATTTCATTTTGCGATGCTGTATACTCTTGGTGGGAGGAACTTTCCAATGGCTACAGTCCGGGCCACAGTCGAAGTATTCGGCCAGCGGCTCGGTTTGCGTGCGGATGGTGACGAAGCGCGGATCCAGGAAATCGCCCGTTTTGTCGACTTCCGGATGCGAGAAGTAGCTGACCGAAGCTCGAGTGTAGACACGGTGAAGATTGCGGTCTTGACCGCCTTGAACATAGCCGACGAACTTTTTCAGGAACGTGAAACAGATCAGGACACCCGGAACAAGAGATTGGAGAATCAGGCCAAACGTCTCGTAACAAAGATTGAAGAGGCCATAGAGCCCGGCGCATCCGGGTAAAACCAGAGAAATCGGAGGTCCCTACTCGGTTGGTGATGAGTGAACTATCGTTGAACCAACACCTATTTGAAGGGTTGCCGGGTTTTTTCGCTCTGATGCCTGCCGCGAGGCGGGAGATGGGCGGGGGACAGGCACCCACCTGTGGTAACGCAGGTTCAAATAGGCTCGCTCACACGGCCACAGCGGGGACCTCCACTTATTCCTCTTGAGACACAGGTCGAATCCAACCTGACGCCGGTTGCACTGATCGCTCCTTGACATGGGGGTGCATCGTGGAACTAGTTGTAGCAGCTGCAGTCTTACTGCTGCTCGCCCTCGCCACCATGATTGTCGTATGGGGCCTCTGGCGCCGCTCGCGCGGTGCTGCCGCGCGGATGATAACAAACGCCGAAGAAGAGGTCCGAAAGATTGTGGCGCGAGGCGAAATCGAAGGCCAACGGATACAGAAGGACGTCGAAATCATCGCCCGGGAACGCCTGCTGGCTGCCCGGACCGAGTTTGAACGCGAGACCCGCGACCTCCGAATGGAACTGACGGCCGCCGGAAGAGAAATCGAGGGACTGCGTCACGAGATCGATGAACGCATGGCCGACCTGCAGGGGCGGGAGCAAGCGATCGAGGGCGTGGAAGCAGATGTTCGGGGTCGGCAGGAAAAACTCGTCGATCGCGAGGAAGAGCTCGAGTCGGCGATATCTGAACAAAGGGCGCGGCTCGAACAGATTGCGGGTCTGACGGTCGACCAGGCAAAGGCGGAGCTCCTGCACTCGATGGAGAACGAGGCTCGGATGGAAGCCGCCAATACCCTCAAGCGCATCGAGGAGGAAACCTCCGAGAAGGCCAAAGAAAAAGCCCGCCGGGTGATCTCGATGGCGATTCAACGGATCGCCTCGGAGCATGTCGTCGAGAGCACGGTTTCGGTTGTGGACCTGCCATCAGACGAAATGAAGGGCCGGATCATCGGTCGTGAAGGCCGCAACATCCGTGCCTTCGAGCAGGCCACCGGGGTTGACCTGATTGTCGACGACACACCGGAGGCGGTGATCCTGTCCTGTTTCGAACCGGTTCGACGAGAGATCGCCCGCTTGGCCCTCTCGAGCCTCATCCAGGATGGCCGGATTCATCCGGGGCGCATCGAAGAGCTGGTCGCCAAGGTCAAGGGCGAGATGGAAGAAAAGCTTCTCGCCGACGGTGAGGCGGCGGCGCTCGAGGTCGGGATACCCGATCTCCATCCCGAACTCCTCAAGCTCGTGGGACGTCTGCAATTCCGTTCGTCCTATGGCCAGAATGCGCTCAAACACTCGATGGAAGTGGCATGGCTCAGCAACCACATGGCCGCCGAGTTGGGTGCGAATGCGCAGGTCGCAAAACGGGCCGGGCTGGTGCACGACATCGGCAAAGCCGTGGACCGCGAAATGGATGGAACCCACCTCGAGCTCGGTCGTGAAATGCTTCGCAAACACGGCGAGACCGACGAGGTGATCCACGCCATGGAGTGTCACCACGGCGACTATGATCCGCACTCGGTGGAGGCAGTGCTGGTGACGGCGGCCGATGCCCTGTCGGCGGCCCGCCCCGGGGCACGGCGCGAGATTCTCGAGAACTACATCAAACGGCTCGAAAAACTGGAGAGCATGGCCACCGACTTCAAGGGAGTCGAAAAAGCCTTTGCGATCCAGGCCGGACGCGAGTTGCGGATCGTGGTCGAATCGGGCCGTTTGTCCGATGAAGATGCGATCTGGCTGGCCCGGGATCTCGCCAAGAAGGTCGAGGCCGAGCTGACCTATCCCGGCCAGATCAAGGTGACCGTGATTCGCGAGACACGGGCGGTGGAGTACGCGCGTTGATCCGACTTCTCTTTGTCGGTGACGTCATGGGTTCGCCCGGGCGGCGCGCGGTGCTCAACCATCTCGATGGCATCGTCGATCGTGAAAAGGTCGACTTTGTCGTCGTCAATGTGGAAAACGTCGCGGGCGGCTTTGGAATCACCGCCAAGGTGCTCGAAGAGCTCGATCAGCTCCCGGTTCAAGTGTGGACCACCGGCAACCACGTGTGGGACAAAAAGGAGGGTGTGCCCCTCCTCGACGCCCACCCGACCCTGCTCCGCCCCGCCAACTACCCGGATGGAAATCCGGGGCGTGGTTGGTGCGTTGAAGAAACGGCCACGGGCGTTCCGGTGGCGGTGATCAATCTCCAGGGACAGGCCATGATGCCGCCGATCGACAATCCCTTTCGACGGGCGGACGAAGTGCTCGACGAGATCCATGCCGAACACCCGGAGCTGCGGGTGATCCTGGTGGATATGCACGCCGAGGCCACATCAGAGAAACAGGCCATCGGTTGGTACCTCGACGGCCGGGTAACGGCCGTCCTGGGAACGCACACCCACGTTCCGACAGCCGATGAGCGCATTCTCCCCCAGGGCACCGCGCTCCAGACCGATGTCGGGATGACCGGCCCCTACGAGTCGATCATCGGCATGAAACCGGAGAAGGTGTTGCAGAGGTTTCTCTACAACACGCCGCGTCCGTTCGAACCGGCAAAGCGCGGGGTCCAGCTCCGGGGTGCGTTGGTCGATGCCGACGAAGAAACAGGCAAAGCCCTCGCCATCAAACGGCTGCGGGTCGACGTCCCCTGATCGTTTCCCTGGAGTGACCTTCGCCACCAGCCGGAGCAGGCTAAAAGCAGCAGCCCGGCCAAGACCGGATCGCCACCAGGAGGGCGCCCCATCCGTTTGAAATGATCGAAAGCGTGATCAGCGCCCACGCCAGCCTTTTTGGCATCCGGTGGAGACCGATGACCGCGAGAAGAAGCCACATCGGCCAGGCGTCGACGAGAAACCGACCGCCCCATTGGACCCATCCGGTGTTGTAGTAGAGCAACCCGGGAAGGCAGGTCAAAATGAGGGTGGCCCAGGTGATGGCCAGCAGCAGCTTGCGTTCCCGCCCCGAAATCGTGACCGCCAGTAGAACGGCCACAAAGGCCGGCGTCACGAACAGGAGGGCCATGCCCTTCGGATCACTGGCAAAAAACGGAAACACGAAACTCCCGATCTCGTCGCGAATCATCATCGGTGGCTGCAAAAAGACCGCGGCGAGATTGCGGCCGAGGTGGGCAAGCGAGAGTTGACCGTTCTCGAGCAGGCGTTCTCGAAGAAAGGGCGGCACGATCATGAATCGATATCCGAAATCACCCAACGCACCGAAGCGAAGAAGATTGAGGCCCAGGGTCAATGTGCCGAAAATCAGGGGGCCCACAAGCAGCGGAGCATTGCGGATCCAACGACCGGCGCCGGGCCATTTTGCCGAGGTCTCAGTCTCGGACGGATCGCGGTCCTCGTGGTTGATGACCGCACAAGCGATCACGAGCGGAAAGGCAAAGAGCATGGCCGGCCGGCTGCTGATCGCAAAACCGTAGGCGAGACCCGCGAGCCATGGGTGTTTTTTCCAGGCCGCAAAGAGAGCCAGGGTCAACGCGGTCGTACCAACCACCTGGGCGAACAAAAACGTCCCTCCGTCGGGGACGACCCACAGCCACAATGTGCCGGCTCCAACCAAGGCTGTGATCAAGTTGGCCGGGAGCATCGGAGCCTCGCGGCCCCGCATCAACAACAGCCAGGCCGCCAGCAGGCTCTCCATGGCGGCGACGGCGAGACCTCCGAGAAAGGCGCTCACCCATTGGGTGGCGAGCGCTCCCCCGAGCAGGAACAGCAACGGGTAGAGAAAAAATGAAGGGCCTGGTGGAAATCCGACATGGCAGACCATGCCCTCATTGAAGAGGAGGTCTGAGGATCCGGTCCAGGCCTGCTGAATCGGGACCAGGTTGCCCGATGGACCACCGATCGCCACCGCCAGGTTGGCGATCAGGATGGATTCGCGGGGATCGTTGATGACCCGGTATTGGTAGTAGGGGGTCACATCGAGCCTCGGGTTGATCTCGAGTTCCCGATCGAAGAAGCCCTCATCGTCCAGGATCTCGATGTCGTCGCCAAGCCATGCGCGGGCCTGCATGATGTGTTGAGAAATGACCGGCCAGACCGGGTTCGGCACGAGACCGTTCGGTCCGACGGCCGCCAGGACCGAATAGACCACCGCCCAGAATATCCAGACGCGGACAAAGCGTCGTTTCAGCATGAAAGCTTCACCACAGACACCGAAACGATGGCTGCTTGATTTGAGTGCAACCTGTGTGAGCCGGCCGGGTCATCAGCGATCCATTGTCTCGGCCGGAACCCGCACGCCGTCGCGGATGACCACCTCGCCGTTCTTGATCACGTGCCGGATGGGGTTGATCCCATAGTGATAGACGAGGTGGTGATAGGTGGGCGCATGGAGGACAACGAGGTCGGCCTGCTTGCCGATTTCGATGGACCCCAGTTCGTCGGCACGGTCGATGGCTGCAGCGGCATTCAGGGTCACTGCGGTAATCGCCTCGGCGAGCCCCATCCCCATACCGAGACAGGCGAGAGCAAGGATCGCCGGCATCGACTCGGTGGGCGAGGAGCCGGGGTTGCAGTCCGTTGCCAGGGCCACCGCGCAGCCGGCGTCGATCAGTTGTCGCGCCGGTGCATAGTCCGAGCGTAGAAAGAAGGATGTGCCGGGCAGCAGAACGGCAATGGTTTCAGATGATGCCAGCGCATCGATTCCACCGGGAGTCACGCACATCAGGTGATCCGCGGAAAGGGCGTTCATCTCGACCGCCAACTCGGCTCCGCCGAGTGGGGTGAGCTCATCGGCATGGAGGTGAATCCGCCAACCCAGATCAGCCGCATCGGATAGCAATCGACGGGTCTGGTCGAGATCGAAGACCCCTTCCTCGCAAAAAACATCGACCGCTTCGGCGAGACCGCGGCGGGCGATCTCAGGGTGAATTTCGGTGCTGAGTTCGGTGACCCATTGTTCGGGATCATTTCGGTGTTCGGGTGGAATTTCGTGGGCCGCGAGACAGGTGGGGTGGAGGTCGACAGGGTGGCGGGAGTCGGCCTGGCGGATGACCTCGAGCATGCGAATCTCGGTCGGAAGATCGAGACCATATCCGGACTTGGCTTCGATGGTGGTGGTGCCGTGACTCAAAAAATTGTCGAGACGATGGAGGGTAGAGCCCAGCAGTTCGTCGGATGAAGCCGCTCGAGTGGCCTTCACCGTCGAATTGATGCCGCCGCCCGAACGGGCGATGTCCATATAGCTCTCGCCGCGCAGGCGTCGGTCGAATTCATCTTCCCTGGAACCGGCCCAGACCGGGTGGGTGTGGGGGTCGACAAAGCCCGGGAGGATGCAGCCCCCTTCGACGTCCAGCTCCTGGTCGCTCGGGCTGAAGCGCTGCCGGTGTTCGGCCTCATCTCCGACGAAGACGATGCGCCCCGATTCGCAACGCACGACTGCGTTCGGGATGATATGGAGAGCCGCGAACTCGCCCCGGCGGCGCGCAGCGCATCCGGAGGGTGAGACGATTTGGTGGGCTCCCCGGACGAGTAGGCTCATCCCTGGTTCTCTTGAGAGTCCGTTCCTCGCCGAGAGAAGGTCGCCAGTTGCGGAACGGAGCGTTCTTCGCGCTCGCGACGCTGATCATCGTCGACCAGACCCTGAAGCAACTCGACCATCCGCATGAGCTCGGAGCGGATTTCCCGCCGTCTGTTGCGCATGTCCGACATGACGCGCTCGATGTTCTGAGCGCGTTCGTTTGCTTCCGTAACGAGCCTCTCGGCCAGACCGTGTCCATCGTTGACGATGCGTTGACCTTCGACCCGGGCCACCTCGATCGTGGTCTCCGCCGAACGCTGCGCGGCCACGAGCGCCTCTTTGAGTGCGGTTTCGCGCTCGCGAAAAGCGCTCAACTCCTGCTCCAGGTGGTGGGTTGTTTGTTTGAGCTCGCCTCGTTCACGAATCAAGGTCTCCATGGCACGCGCGAGATCCGTGAGGTATTCGTGAACTTCCATCTCGGCATAGCCGTGGAGTTTCTTGGAAAACTTCTTTCCGAGAATGTCCATCGGAGTGAAGTCGGACATGGCTCTTCTCCCTTCCAATCAACCATTATCGCATGCTGGCCGAATTTCCGAATTGATTTGGCCTGTCGGGAGTCGAGCCAGCTTTTTTCGCACGCTCCAAACTCTCGCTATAATTGTCAGTGCTGATCGCAGGGGGAATCTTGATGGGTGACACACAATTAATCGTCGAGGATCTGCGAAAGACGTTCCATCCAGGTCTGTTCGAGGCCGATGTGGAGGTTCTGAAGGGTCTCAGCCTGACGGTCGAACGGGGCGAGATCTTTGGGTTCCTGGGTCCAAACGGTGCAGGAAAGACGACCACGATCAAGGCAATAACCGATCTGATTTATCTCGATTCCGGAAGCATTACGGTCTGCGGCCTCCCTCATACCTCATTTGAAGCAAAACAGAGGCTCGGTTTCATGACCGAAAGCCCCTATGTCTACCGCCACCTGTCCGGGCGCGAGTTCCTCAGATTCTGCGGCGAATTGATCGGGCTCGACCGGAAGGTTACGGAACAACGGATAACCCGGGTTCTCAAAGAGGTGGGAATGGAGAGCCGGGGCGATCGAACGATGGGTGGTTATTCCAAAGGGATGTTGCAGCGGATCAATCTCGCACAGGCCCTGCTCGGCGAACCGGAGTTGTTGATCCTCGATGAGCCGATGAGCGGCCTCGATCCGGTCGGTCGGCGTGATGTCCGCGACATCATCCTCGCGCAGGCCTCCGCCGGGGTCACCGTGTTCTTCTCCTCCCACATCATCCCGGATGTGGAAGCCTTGTGCGACCGGGTGGCTATCGTGGTGGACGGACAGGTTGCCAGGGTCGGGCCGGTGAGAGAATTGGTGGCGCGGGAGGCGGAACGATACGAAGCGACATTTACCGGTGCCAGCCCCGAGGAATTGACAACGCCTCTGCTCGGGCATCACCAGGGCAGCGGCGAGGCCTGGGTTCGGGTGAGTTCCGACAACCGTGATCGTTTGATCGGAGAGCTTGCTGATCGGGGTGGACGGATCGTCAGTCTCAATCCGGTGGGTGCGACCCTCGAGGACATCCTGATGAGTCTCTACGAAGGAGCAGGCTCATGAGAGCGATCCGTGCCATCGCAATCAATACCTTCCGTGAAGCGATCCGTGATCGCATTCTTTATCTCTTTGTCGGTTTTGCTGTAGTGATGATGGTCAGCACCAAAATTTTCGGAATGCTGACGGTTGGCGACGAAGCGAAGATCGTCAAGGACATCGGACTCGCGGCCATGCAGTTTTTCTCGATGTTGATCGCCGTGATGATGAGTATGTTGTTGATCAGCCGCGAGGTCGACAGCCGCACTGTGTTCAACATTCTCTCCAAGCCCGTTTCGAGGTGGCAGTTCGTCCTTGGTAAGTACTTCGGTCTGGTGGCCATCGTTTGTGCGAATCTCCTGTTCCTTACAACCGTGCTGCTGACCACGGTGTTGATCTACACCAAAGAGTTTGATCTGATGCTGGTTTTCGCAGCCTGTATGACCATGCTCGAGATGTTGGTGCTCGCAGCCTTTGCCACCTTCTTTGCTGTTCTGACACGGCCGATCCTCGGTTCACTGATGACCCTCGGCGTTTTTGTGGTCGGTCATATGTCCGCGGATCTGTGGATGCTCACCCGGCAGCTGCCGGGTAAAATGGCCCAGGCACTGATTGCCATCGTTTATTATCTGGTCCCCAATCTCGAGCGCTTCAATTTCAGGACCGAGGTGGTGCACGGGTTGCCGATCTCCAATGTCGCGGTGGGCTGGGCCTTCATCTATGCCTTCGCATTCGTGGCCGTGGTTCTCTTTCTTGCAAATCTTCGTTTCAGCTCCAAGGACCTGAAGTGAAAAAGACAATCGCGAGCCTCGCAGTCGTCGCCGTTTTGCTCAGCATTGCCGTCGTGGCTGAACTGCGTCTGGGTGCAATCGAACGAACAGATCCCCTCGGCCGCGAACTGCTCTATCTTCCGTCACATGAAGCACTGAAGATCATGAGTCTCGGGAATCCCGGACTTGCGGCCGATCTTCTCTATCTCTGGTCGATCCAGTACTACTCGTACTTCCAGCCGCACGAGAGATTCCTGCATTTGGAGACCATCTTCAACCTCATCACGGACCTCGACCCCAAATATTTCGACGCCTATCGGATCGGTGCACTGATCATGGGCATGCAGACCGGCGGTGATCAAGGCCGACTCCAACGGACGGCCCAGAACCTCCTTGACAAGGGCCTTACGAATATTCCAGAGAGCTGGGAGCTTGCCGAGTTCGCCGCGTGGGACATGTACATGCGCTATCGCGATCGAGAGGCGGCCCTGGAATATGCCGAGATGGCCGCCCGGATCGCGGACGCCCCCGGGCGGATCAAGAGAATGGTCGGTGTCTGGCGCGATAAGGAAAGAAAGTGGTCGGTCGAGGATTCGATCGAATATTGGCGCGCCGCCGCCGTGGAGGCGGAGGACGACTATGATCGCAGGATGTGTCTGAGCAAGCTCTATGATGCGGTCCTCACCCGGGACCGACAGCAGATTCAGCCCTTGATCGACACCTTGGTCTCGCGCAACGGTTCCTGCAGCGATGGCTGGGGAGGTCTCATCCGAGCCGGATTGATCCAGCAGGTTCCGCTCGATTTTTCGCAGAATGCCTATGGCATCGATCCGGAAAGCTGCCAATTGGTCTCATACAAAGTCATCAGGGATCAGTAATCCGAGAGATGCTCCGCGCGAGCCTGCGAGCGAGACCGTTGCCCGGGTTCTCATTCAAAGCTCGTTCGACCTCGAGCGCAACCCGCGCCTTCAATTCGGGATCCGGTCCGATCCGCTGGAGCAGGTATTCCAGATCATCGGGACGGATGACCGGGTATTCGTGGGCCGCAAGAAGATCTTTACTGGCGGTCGCCCGTCGTACAAAAACCATGGCGATGTCGTCCCAATAAACCAGGGCCCACTCGGTCGAGGGAAACCAAAGTGCCGAAAATCCGCGTTCTCCGAGAGCTTTGCCATCGGGTGTGGTGACCATGATCGCGGGGTGGTATTTGACCAGGGCCGTATCCGCTCCGTGGTGCTCGAGGAGGGCCGACCAGGAGGCGACATCCGACCGGCCAAAAATCTCCCAGATATCACGCAACAGAGCATCGTGGATCTCGTTCCGGTCGTCTTGAAAGACGCCCCGGTCGGGGCCGTAGCGGTTGATCAGATATCCACCGAAACGGACGTCGTTGTAGAGCTGGTCGTGTGGCAGATTCTCCGCATCCAGGAAATCACAGGCCTTCGAAGGATAGTAGCCGGCGGCATAACCCAGGCCGAATACGGGCCACGAAGAGGCCGCGACTGACGCCGCCAGGACCAGGGCCGCCAGTGCTGCGAGGGCGCGGCCCCCGCGCCTGAAGGTCGAGGCCTCGGATTCGACGGCAAAAAATCGCCATCTCGCCAGCGAGGGTGCGACCGCCAGTGGGAGCAGCACATAAAAAAGGCCCATGTTCCTTATGTGGCGCATGGCCAACCCGACCGCCATGATGAACAGACTCCAGCGGCAGGCACGTCGTTCATGAAACCCGAGAATCAGCGTGGCGGCGACGATGACGACAAAGAGCGCCGGGGTACTCTGAACGGTCGGGGGGATCCACTCCGGGTTTGGAATATGTGGTTGATCAACCAGTTCGGTCAACCGAAAGGGCACGACAAAGAGCCGCCACCCATAGGGGTTGACCAGAAGTGCGCCGGTTGCCGTCACGATGCCGAGAATTCCACTCTTCACCGCTTGCGGGCTGAAATGACCCAGGATCGTCATTTCACCCATCTCGGCGACCAGGATTCCGGTCAGGAGGATTGGCACGACCAGGGCCCCTCCATGGGCGTTCGCGCCGAGAACCATGAGGCCAGCCAGGAGGCCCAGCCACAGTTTCGAAATGTAGTTGTCTCGGTGTTGAAAGATCCAGACCGCCAAAGGAACCACCAGCAGGGTCACCAGTTCCGGTCTGAGAAAAAAGCGCGGTCTGGAGCCCGCGACGCAGGCCACCGCAAGCAGAAGTGCCATCGGTGGCGACAGCCCGCTACGAATTCCGAAAACGAGAAGGAGGACGGTAAGTGCTGCGACGGCGAGAGACCGCGCGAGGCTGAGGGCCCTGGCGCCGCCGAGGTCGGCGATGACGGCCACGCCGGTCTGGAAGAGCCATTCGTGGTCTACCCACTCCGCGTCGTTGGATGTGAAGGAGAAGGGGTCGTGTCGTGGGACCGTGCCGTTTGTTATCACCCAGCGGCCACTTGCCTGGTGCCAGCCGACCGATGTGTTGGCGATCTGGAAAGTCCCGATGAGCGCGCCGGCGACGATGGCGATCAATACCATCGACCAGGGAATTCGAGACCTTTTGTCCTTCGTGATCGTCAAGGTGGCCCGCCTCCTCCTTAGGATCATAGTCGGACCTGGTGTTCGAAGTGCTTGAGTTTGTATCTCGAACCGGGTCAGTCGTCTTCGGGCGGATCGTCGAGGGTGAAGCGCTCCCACTCGGATTCATAGGCCAGGGACCGGGTATCGGTCATCCGGTCAAGAAAGACGACGCCGTCGAGATGGTCGTACTCGTGCTGGATGACCCGGGCATGAAAACCATCAGCGGTGAGCGAAACCCACTCGCCGTCGAGCGCACGGCCTTTGAGCTTGATGCGGCGAAAACGTGGCACGAGGCCCCGGAGCTCGGGGATCGAGAGGCAGCCTTCCCATCCTTCTTCAAGGTCTTCACCCACCGGCCGGATCTCGGGGTTTGCGATGATCGTTGGCGAAATCTCTTCTTCCTCATCGGTGGCGGGCACCCAATAGGAGAAAAGACGCAGCCCCTCTGCGACCTGGGGTGCGGCAAGGCCCACCCCGTGCTCCTCGATCATCGTGCGCACGAGGTCTCGTCCGAAATCCACCAGCCGTCCGCTGGAGAACCACTCCTCGGGCACCGGTTCCGCAATCTGGCGCAGAACGGGGTGTCCGAGGCGAACCACCTCGAGAAGTTGCGCCTCTTCGGTCATCGCCTCAGCCACAACCGGAGCAACCACCGCTCGAACAGTCGCTTGAGGGCTCGGGCGAGTTGGGATTCTCGACTGTAAATCCGGATCCGCGGGCGTCGTCGACAAAATCAACCGTCGAACCCGTGAGGTGCGGTGCCGAATTGGGATCGACGAGCACCTTCAGGTCGCCATCCTCGACCACAGTGTCCCCGTCCCGCTTTTCATCAAATGTGAAGCCATAAGAAAAACCGGAACAGCCGACACCCTGGATGAAGATGCGCAGTTCCTTGCCCTCGGCCTCCGGCATCTGGGCTGCAAACTCGCTGACTTTTGCCACGGCTCGTTCTGAAAATGAGATCATTGTGCCTCCCTGTTTTCCGCGGTCGTACCGCGGCCAAGCATCATAACCTCTACTGGGTGTTTTTCGATTCCGAAATCAGTCAATTTCTTGTTCGGCGAGCCAGCGCTCGGCCTCGATCGCCGCCATGCACCCGGTTCCAGCAGCGGTGACCGCCTGGCGATAGACCGAATCCTGGGCGTCACCACAGGCCCACACGCCTGCAACCGATGTCCGGGTCGTGCCGGGCACCGTTTGGATGTAGCCGACATCGTCCATGTCGAGTTGACCCGTGAAAATGGCCGTGTTCGGTTGATGACCGATGGCGATGAACACTCCGTCGGTCGCAAACTCTTTGACTTCGCCGGTCTGGGTGTCTTCGAGGAGAACGCCTGTCACACCGCCATCGACGGAACCCAGAACCTCGGTGACCACCGAGTTCCACGCAAAGTGGATTTTCGGGTTGTCGAAGGCTCGTTGCTGCATGATCTTGGAGGCTCGAAGTTCGTCGCGGCGATGTGCCACGGTGACCTTGGTCGCGAATTTGGTCAAAAAGATGGCCTCTTCCATGGCGGTGTCACCGCCCCCGACAATGACCAATTCCTTGTCACGGAAGAAAAAGCCGTCACAGGTGGCGCAGGCCGAGACCCCGTGACCCATGAGCTCTGTTTCCGAGGGGATGCCGAGCAGCTTCGCCGAGGCTCCGCTGGCAATCACCAGAGCATCGCAGGTAATTGTGCCGTGGCTGTCGGTGTGAGCCCTGATGGGTTTCGCGTCGAGTTCGACCTTGTTGACCTGATCGAAAATAAAGCGGGTTCCGAATCGTTCCGCCTGCGCCTTTGTGACCTGCATGAGATCCGGCCCCATGATTCCGTCGGGAAATCCCGGATAGTTCTCGACCTCGGTGGTGATGGTGAGCTGACCGCCCGGCTGCATCCCTTCGATGACCAATGGTTTGAGCTCGGCACGGGCGGCATAGATCGCTGCGGTCAAGCCCGCGGGACCGGAACCGATGATGAGGATGGGTGTGTGTTCTTCGCTCATGAATGTCTCCTGTCAACGCGTCTTCGTTTCAAGCCGATCGATCGGCCGCATGTTTTTCGTGGCGGGCCTGGTCGATCCGGCAAAACAGTCGTGATCCGCCGCCCATGCAGGCATTGGCGCGGTCGGTCATTATACTGGTTCTGTCGTGGATCTCTCTTCTTCTTTCCGTTCGCCGTGGGCGCGGGTCGCCTGCCTGTTCCTCGCGAGCCGACTTGCACTATTTTGCGTTGGTTTTCTGTCGACCTTTCTCCTGCCATCGGGGCTCGCATATCAGGGTGGAAACCTTGTTGCCCACCAACCGGCTCCGCGCGCGCTCGAGATGTGGGCGCGGTGGGACTCCGAGTGGTTTTTGCTGATTGCCGCGGAGGGTTACGACGTCGCCGATCGGATCACCGGGCTCGGGGTGGCCTACGAGCCGAGCGCGGCTGCCGGGTTTCTTCCCCTCTATCCGATGCTGATTCGCGCCATCGGAGCTGTCGTCGGTCCGGTGGCCGCCGGGGTATTGATCTCGAATGTCTGCCTATTGCTCAGTTTGTTGTTGCTCGAGCGGTTGGTCCGCCTCGAAGTGGGCGGTGAGCGAGGAGAATCTGCGGGCACCGCTGCGTGCGCGGCCCTGTTGGTCTTTCCCACCAGTCTTTTTCTCTCGGCCGTGTACTCGGAGTCGCTCTTTCTGCTCCTGTCACTCGCCGTTTTCTCGGCTCTTCGAGATGGTCGGTTTGCAGCGGCGGGAGTTATTGGCGGACTCGCCGCCCTGACCCGCCCCTTTGGGATACTCCTGGTGATTCCCTTTGTGTGGGAGTGGTGGAGCCGCTGGCGACAGGGGCCTGCGGCGGTCGGCAGCAGGCGTCCCTCCATCTGGGATATCGCCCCGGTGGGGCTGATTCCGGCTGCACTCGGTGCCTATCTGTTGTACTGCGGTCGTGTTTTCGGCGATCCGTTGGCGATATTCCGACGTCAGGAGCGTTGGCGGGGTGGGCTCTCCGGTCCTTGGCGGGCTTTTGTCAGATGGTGGGAAACGGGCCCAACTGCGCACGGAGCGCATGGATCCACCGTCGAGTTGATTGTTGCCGTGATGTGTCTGGTCATGCTCTTTTTCATGGCCCGAAGACTCCGACCTTCTTACACCCTCTACACGGCTGCCGGCATGACCCTGGCTTTGGGATCGTCACTGTGGTCCTTCTCGCGTCTCGCGTTGACACTCTTTCCGTTTTTCATGTTGATCGGCATGGCCTGGGCTGAAGGGCGGCGGTGTTTGCCCACCGTCTACGGTCTTGTCGGTGCGACAGCCGCCGGTTTCTTCATGGCCTTATTCGCCAATTGGTGGTGGGTCGGCTGAGGCTGCTTTTCGAGCGCGGTCTCGTCGTTTTCTGAACCAGATGGCGATCTGATCCATCAGCGCCGCCAGCGGAACCGCGCTGAGAATCACGACAGGGATCAGAAAGCGGTTGCCATGGTGTGAGGCGCTCCACCATTTGTATTTGGAGAAAAAGAGGAAGAATGCGATCGATGTGGAACCGATGTAGAGGGCGGTCAAACGATCACGGCGGGCGAGTGCATAGAGACCGAAGAGAGAAAAAATCGTGATCGGTGTCGTGGGTATCAGTCCGCGTTTGCCATCGGTCAGCTGTTTGCTCATCCCTTTGACGAGCGGAAAGTCGAAATCCGATCGTTGGGTCTGAATCTCCCGGCGCTCGTGGTCGATGGTTGTCATGCGGTCATATGGTGTCACCAGCGGCGACCCGAAGAGGTGGGCGTTCAATAGCGCCCACATCAGAACCGGGACGGCGAAGCCGGATGCAAAGACGGGAACGGTCTTGCGAACCGGTCGACCGCACAAAAGGATGATGCCGGGAACGGCGAGAATGAAGGAGTACTTCGAGATCACAGCCAGACCCAAAAAGAGCCCGGCCGCGAAATGACGCCCGAGTTTTTCAGACCTTCCCGAGGGTAAGGCCACGAGCCCCGCCATGAGACACGTCGTCACAAAGACATCCGCCGAAAAACCCCAGACGTAATGGGGCAAAAACGACGCCGTGCCGGTGAGCGCGACGGCCAGGGACGAGGCCTCGGCGGAGGCGTATCGGTGGACAAATATATAGCTGAGAAGGAGCAACAGCAGGAGCTGTATCAGATTGAACAGCAAGGCACCGGGTGCTCCCATCAGGAGAATCAGGGGCAGGGCCGCGACGGCCATCCAGATCGGGTGTTTGGGGACCAGGCGGCCCCCTTGGTCGAGAGAGACATCCAGATTGTGGCGTTCCAGCGGCAGAGGGAGTTGGTTCGAAAGATCGAGATCGAGGTCTTGCGAGAGCGAGAGCGCCGCGTAGTAGTAGTACTGGGAATCCCCGCGCAGGTACGGACGGCCGTCGTAGCCTTCCGTGATGACGATGATGAAAACCAAGGCCGGCACGGCCACGGCCGCGAGACCGAAGAGGCGACTGCGCCGCCACAGACGCGTGTTCCTGGTGTCGGCGGCCGGGTCGATCGTCCCTGTCATGAAGCAAGCCTCCGTGGAGAATACTACTATCAATAGAGAGAGTACCCGGAGGGAACGCCGATGCTTCGTTTCCTCTTAGCGGTTTCATTGGATGACATTCGGACAGTTTGGTGTTGCAAGAGAAGATGTTCAAAACGCTTCGGTTTTCCGCATTTGTTGCGCTCGGGTTCCTCGTCGTTCCTGCGTGGGCCGGTCTCGAAGAGCTTGCTCGAGAAGGGGATTGGCAGCGGGTTCTCGAGATCGCGGCCCGACGCGGCGACCAGTTGCCGCTGTCGCCCGAAGAGGCGATGATCGCGGCCCACGCTGCCCGCGAACTCAGGGACTCCGAGGCGGAGAAGCTCTTTTTGACGAACTCCATCAAACCCGGGACCGACCTTGGAATCCTGGCCGAAATCCAGCTGGCGCTGTTGTTGGGCGGGGACGAAGCCGACAGGGCGGTGGCGCTGGCGCTGCCCGGTATGGCACGCGGCATGCCGTGGCCGATCCGAGAGGCGGCGACGGACGTCGCGGTTGCTGCGCTGGCAAGTGGCGTTCAATCAGACGGGCGAGCTTCGCTCGAAACCGTTGCGCGGAAATTGTCAAAGAGCCTTCGCCGGCGACTCGAGCTTGCCCTGGCACTCTCTGATCAAGAGAGCGAGCGTTCCGGTCTCGAACGTCTGTTGGCCTCCTCGACCAGGGATCTGACGGCGTTGCGTGCGGCCGAGAGGCTGGCTGAGTTTTCTCCATTGACGGCCGTCGAGGAGTGGCGGATTGCTTCGACCTGGTATCGCCACGCCATGTACGATCGTGCTGCCCCTCTCCTCGAGGGCCTTGCCGAAGTGGGCCACAGCTCGATCCCACGAGATGAGGTGGCCTTTCTTCGAGGCCGATGCGCCTTTCGGCACGATCGCTGGGCGGAGGCCATCTCCTGGTATCAACGGGCGATCGGTCTTGCTCGGCAAGTTGATCGGCGAGCCGATTTTGAGGTTCACCTCGGCCGTTCATTTGAACTTGACGGCGATCTCGATGCCGCAGTCGAAGCGGCGATCCGAGCCCTCAGGTTGAAGACCAATGATGACCGCCGGCTCTTTCTTGCTCGCCTCCGGTTGCGGCGCGGGGAACCGGATCTGGCTGAACAGGGCATCAACCGCCTGCGGTCCCGAACGAAGAAATCTCGCGGACAGGTCATGCTCGCAATCGACGAGTTGCGGCGGGGTGACGGATCGGCCGCTCAGAGCCGCTTGCTCAAAGTACGGGGAAGACCCTGGACCGGGCCCGCATCGGTCGTTGCCGCAAGTCTGGCCTCGGGTGACGGTGAGGTCGATGTCGCGCTGCAATTGCTGGACCGGGCCGTTCGGTCGATGGAGGGCTATTGGGAGGATCAGGCGCGACAGGTCATGGGCCAGCTGCCGGACGAAGCTGTTGCCCAATGGCGTGGACTCCGCACGAAGGATGTGGCGGAAGCTACGGGCCGCTCCCTGTGGCTCGCTCTCGGAAGGTGGGCGGCGCTCGAGCCCGACCCTCTGGTGCGAGAAAGTCTGCGGCGTCGAATCGAAGACGAATTCGTCAAAGAGGAAGAAGCACAGCATCCTCGGTTTCCTCCGGGTCTGGCGGCCGATCTGTGGCGACTCGGTCTGGACCGGGAGGCCGCACGTTGGGATCCTTCGGGTTTTCCGAGAGCCGATGCTCGGGAGTCGGCCTGGAGCGCCTCGAAGTTCTTTGATTTCGGCTATCCCGGTCGATCCACGCGGGTCGCCGATGGAGCGTGGCGTCAGGCCGGATCCGAGGTTCCGGACAGCGCGCTCCCGACTGCTTTTCAAAAAACGCTCTATCCCCTTCCGAATCCTGACCAGGTTCGTCTGGCTGCTTCGAAGGGAGGCGTCGACTGGCCTCTCCTGGCCGCTGTCGCGCGGGAAGAATCGCGATGGGACGCACGAGCGGTCTCGGCGGTCGGTGCCCGCGGGCTGGTGCAGCTCATGCCGGCGACCGCCGTTGCGGTCGCCAGGAGGATCGGGGAACCGGAACCGACCGCGGAAGACCTTTTCGAGGCGCCCATCAACTTGACCCTCGGGGCATCCGAATTGGCGCGATTGATCGAGGTCTTCGGTGGCCGTCGCGCACCTGCGATCGCGGCTTATAACGCCGGCGAAACACAGGCCAGGCTCTGGCTCGAACAATGTGGTGCAGGGTGTAGCGACGCGTTGTATCTCTTCAACATTTCCTTTGGAGTGACCCGTGTCTACACCGCCCAGGTATTGAGCGCGTCCTCGCGCTATGCGGACCTCTACAGTGTTCCTGAAGCGAAGAAGGCCGCGAAGATCAATATCCGAAGCGAAGAACCTCCTGCCGAGCCGTTGCGCGTTCGAGCCACAACGCGATCTCCTCGTTGAGTTTTCGCCCGACAAGGATCTGGTGGAGGTGTTCTCGAACCGTCGCCAGAGGGGGAACCGATTCGTCCGAGGCCGCGATCTGATTGACCAGCAGTTCCTGGTATTCCGCCTCGATCTCCTCGATTGTCACGGTGACCCGCGGTCGCAGCCGCTGTTCGACAAAGGCATCGACCACCGCAAGCCGCAGCACCAACTCATCGACATCCGGCCACACGAGACCGGCTTCGTGAAGGGCGACGCCCAGGGTTTCTTCGCCACCGGCGCGAGCGATCAGATTGCTGCGAACCTGGTCGGATTCGAGCTCCAGGCGATAGAGGATGCCGCTGTCCTCGAGTTCCCGAAACTCGATTTCGAGCTGAATCCTGGCATCGAGAAGCCGCGATCTGAAATCCTGTTCGGTTTCTTCGTCGCCACGATCAATCAACCGCAGGATTCTCGCCAATTCGATATCGCTATAAAGAACCGGCGTATTGCCGACGACCCCGAGCACCTCTTCCACGGTCTGCCACTCGTCCTCGATAGCGCCGGCGAAATGACTGAAAGCCAGGAGGATGAGCATGAAGAGGACCCGTTTCACCCTGATATCATAGCAGCGTGTCTGCACCCCAAACTGGCCCCGGAACACTGTGGATCGTCGCGACACCGATCGGAACTCTTGCCGATCTCTCGGAACGGGCGCAGGAGATTCTGGGACGGGTCGACCTGGTTCTCGCGGAGGACACGCGGCGCGCACGGACCCTTCTCAGCCATCATGGTCTCCCGACCCGCGGTCGGCTGAAGAGTCTTCACGAGCACAACGAGGACCAACAGGTGGCGAAACTGGTCGAGATGCTGATGGCCGGCAACTCGGTGGCCTTGACCAGCGATGCCGGCACGCCGGTTTTGTCCGACCCGGGATTTGCCCTGGTTCGGGCGGTCCGCCAAGCCGGTCTTCCGTTGTGCAGCGTTCCCGGCCCCTCGTCGTTTACGGCTGCCCTGGCCGCCTCGGGTCAGCCGCCCCTGCCATCGACCCTGTGCGGATTCCTACCGCCGCGTGCGGGTCCGCGCCGCCGCCGCATCACCGAGCTCGCCGAGGTCCGGTGGACGCTGGTGGTATTGCTGTCGCCTCACCGCATCAAGCGCGAATTGGCCGATATGGCCGAGATCCTCGGGCCTGATCGGGAGGCCACATTGCTCGCCGAAATCAGCAAACGACACGAGCGTTCGCTGTTGGGCTCTCTGGCCGAGATCTCCGAAAGCGACGAGGTTTCCAACCCGCGGGGCGAATACGTCATCGTGGTGGGACCGAGCAAAATCGAGGTCGAGCAGGTGATTGTCAGCCCTGAGGTCGCACAGGCTGAATATGATCGGGCCATCTCCGACGGCCTGACCCGACCGGATGCGATGCGACGGGCCGCCCAGATTCTCGGTCTGAAAAAGCGCCAGATCTTCGATTTGTTGAGCGGCCGCTGAGCCGTCACCAAGCAAGCTGAGAAGTGGTCTCGAAAGGGGCGTGTGGCGACCTCCGGAGTCCGATCGGAAGACCATTCGCTGTGCTAACCTGACCGCAATCCTGGAGGTGGATGCATGTTACGGCACAAGGGCGTGGTTGCTTCTGTAGTGTTGCTCGTGGCCGGGTTTTTGAGTGGTTGCAGCGGGAAGCCCATCGTTGGGGTGATGCTGCCATCGACCGGGGCCGCCTCCTCCTATGGTGAATCGATCGAGAGCGGAATTCGACTCGCCCTGGCCGATGCCCGAGATCACGCGGAGCTCCCGACCGGTTTCGAAGTCGTCTGGGGGGACACGGAGAGTGACCCGGCGAAAGCGGCCTTGGTGCTGCGCCGAATGGTCGAGGAAAACGGGGCGAGGATGATCATCGGTGGGGCCACCAGTGCCGAGGCCATGGCCATCATTCCACTGCTCGACGATCTCGATGTCGTGACCCTCTCCCCCTCGGCGTCGGCGCCGGGGTTGGCGCAAATGTCCCGCATGTTCTTCAGGATCTACCCGTCCGACGAACTCGAGGGTCACACCGCGGCCAATTTCATCAACGCCAAGCTCGGCCAGGATCGGGTGCTTCTCTTTACGGGCGACACCGAATACACGCGGGGCATCCTGCCGGAGTTCCTCAAACAGTACGAGGAGTCTCTGGGCGGTCAGGTCGCAGCGGAAGTCGATGTCACAAAGGATGGTTGGCGGTCCACAGCCGATGGATATCTCGACGGCAACGGCGTTGAGGCGGCCTACGTCGTCGGATATGCAGGCGAGATCCTCGAGGTTTTGCAGTTTCTGAGCGAATCCGGTTTTCCCGGCAGGATCATCACAACCTCCGCGGTTTACAGCGGCCAGGTAATCCGAGATGCGGGAGCTGCTGCCGAGGGTCTGCTCTTTCCCTTGCCGCCCTTTGATCGCACGACGGACAAGGAGCCGGTTGTCAGTTTTGTCAACCGGTACATGGACACCTATCAGCGTGCCCCCGATGTTTTTGCCGCGCACGGTTACGATGCGATGCGAATCGCCATTCAGGTGATGACCATCGCCCAACCGCCGGCGACGACCGAGATTCTCAAGGCCCTCAACTTCGGTGTGACCGAACAGATGGGTGTGACCGGTCCGATCCTCTTCGACGACCATGGCGACGTCAAGCACTATCCGAAGATGTTCATTGTCAATGATGGTCAGGTCCTGAGCTATCAGCGCTATCTCGACACCGAGCGGCGCCGGATTATCAATCAGGTCCAGGAACTGATGAAGTCCGGAGAGTAGTGACAACGCTTCGATTGTTGTGGCGGCACCGTTCATTGGTGGCGATTCTCGTACGGCGTGATCTCGACGCCCGATATCGTGCCTCGGCCCTCGGTTTTTTCTGGTCGCTGCTGAACCCCCTGTTGCTGTTAGCGGTGTATGCCGTGGTCTTCACATACATTTTCAGCCCCCGTTTTCCGGGGGCGGATCCATACCCCCTTTTCCTTTTCAGTGGCCTGTTGCCGTGGCTGTTTTTCTCCGGCGCCGTCCTCGATGGCTCGATCACGTTGGTCGACAACGGACCGCTCATGGCAAAGGTCATGTGTCCCCCAGAGATTTTCCCGGCGGTGACGATCGTGTCGCACCTGGTGCACCACCTGCTGGCTCTCCCGGTCCTTTTGTTGGCAATGGTGGTCAGTGCCGCTTTCGGGCTGCACCCGTTTCCATGGACCTTTGGCGCGCTGCCGCTGGCCTTGCTGCCCTGGGTTCTCACGACCGGTGGCGCGGTGATGGCGATCTCCGTGCTCTCGGTGCACTATCGGGATCTGCGCGATCTTCTGAGCCATCTTCTCAATCTCTTGTTCTTTTCGTCGCCGATCATCTACAGCCTCGAAGGCTTGCAGGTGCCGGCCCTGCTGCATCGCATACTTTTGCTGAACCCGCTGGCGAGTCTGGTCACCATTTACCGGGACACGGTATTCAGCGGTGTCGTGTCGCCGCCGAGGGTGTGGTTGACGGCCTATGTCGTCGGTCTCGTTTCGTGGTGGTTGGGCACTCTGATCTTCGGTCGATATCGGGAAACCCTGGTGGAGGCGGTGTGAGGGGCGAGATCTCTTTTCGGGGGGTTCGCAAGGTCTACCGGTGGCGGGGGCCGAGGGGTCGGCACGAAACGCTCAAGGGGGCGCTCTTCCACCGCAGTTTCAAGGCCAGGGGCGACCAGGAACACGTGGCTCTCGATGGTGTCGATCTTGAGGTTTCACCGGGTGAAGCGGTTGCCTTGATCGGACCGAACGGGTCCGGCAAGTCGACTTTCCTCAAACTTGCGGGTGGGATCTTGAAGCCCACCTCCGGTACGGTCTCGGTGGGTGGCAGGGTGACGGCCCTGATCGAACTCGGGGCCGGGTTTCATCCAGAGATCTCCGGTCGTGAAAATGTCCTCATCAACGGCATGCTGCTCGGTCTTTCGCGGCGCGAGGTCGAGGACCGGATGGACGAAATCGTTGATTTCGCCGATATCGGTTCGTTTATCGACCAACCCGTCAAGATCTATTCTTCGGGTATGTATGTTCGGCTTGGTTTTGCGGTGGCCGTGGCAGCCGAGCCGGATGTGTTGCTGATCGACGAGGTCCTCGCTGTGGGGGACGAGGCATTTACCCGCCGGTGTCTCGACCGCCTGGCACGGATGCGGCAGAAGAAAGTGACGATGGTGTTGGTGTCCCACGATCTCGATCTGGTGACCGGCTTCGCGGACCGGGCTCTTTATCTGGATCGCGGTCGGGTGGCGGCACAGGGGCCGAGTGACGCCGTTGTTGCCAGGTACCGCAGCGATGCGGCAGGGCCGGACGGAAGTCAGCCCACGACCGAGACGACGGAATCCAGAGAAGCAAAATCGCGCAGATGGGGCAACGGTGACGTCGAGATCCTCGCCGCTGAGGCGGTGGTCGGTGAGAATCCTCAACGACTGATACCGAGTGGCAGCGGATGCCGCCTGGTGATCCGCTACAAGGTGCATCAGCCGGTGGAGGATTTTGTCTTCGGTATTGCGTGGCATCGCGCTGATGGGACCCTTGTTTGCGGACACAACACCGAACTCGGTGGCCTGAAGCCGAAACGCCTGGCCAAAGACGGTGAGGTCTCGTGTGTTTACGATTCGCTGCAGCTGGCAGCGGGAGACTATCTGGTGGACGTGGCGGTTCATGCGGCGGATGGGCTTGCATACGACTACTGGTGTGAGGCGGTGCGGGTGCGGGTGACCTCGGCGGAGGACTGGCCGGGGGTCTGGGTACCGCCCCTGTCGTGGGAGTCATCCGGTCCGCAGTGGGATGAATGACCGTTCGAGGCCGGCAGATCCGCAGAAAACCATTGAATTCCGTGAATAGTGACGCCGCGCGCGACCTCCCATCCTTGGATTGACGTTCAGCGTCACTTTTTGTACTCCGAAGCCCGGCAGAAACCTGGCATGGCGCTTGCAGTACCGAGGATTGCCGTGAAAGGAGGCAACAGAAATGAGAAAGAATCGTGGTTTTACTTTGATCGAGCTGCTGATCGTGGTGGCGATCATCGGCATTATTGCCGCAATCGCCATCCCCAACCTGCTGAACGCCATTAACCGTGGTCGCCAGAAGAGGTCGATGGCCGACATGAGGACCATTGGTACCTCAGTGGAAGCCTACGCCGTGGATATGGCTTTCTACCCGACCCAGACCGAGGCAGCGATTGGTGCGGCCTTCCAGAAGCATCTGGAGCCGACCTATGTGAAGACAGTGCCGAGGCAGGATGGCTGGCGGACGACGTTCTACGCCAAGTCCGAATCCCGTTTCTACACGATCTTGTCGGCAACCCGCGACAAGGCAACTGAGGCGGCCCTCGACAGCTCGACCTTCAACGGTCGTGTCACCTCCGTCATGGATTGCGACATTGTGTACTCGAATGGCAGCTTTGTGTCCTATCCGGAAGGTATCCAAACCGACTGATCGGATCTACTACTGTTCAGTTGGGGGCACTTCGGTGCCCCCTTCTTTTTTGTCCCAAAGGTGTTTGAGGTGTTTGCCGATTGATCGACGCTGGTTTGTATTCAGCGGTGTGCTTCACATTTGTCCAAAACAAATCATCATGTCAAGTTGCCCGGTTGACAGCACGTAGTGAACGGGTTGGTTCATGGCATATCCCGTTCGCGGTTGCCCCACGTCCGTGTCCGTGCCCGAATTGCAGCGCCAGCGCCAGCGCCAGCGCCAGCGGCAGCGACAGGGATCAGGGACGGGGAACTGCGATCAGTATTCAGCAATCAGCGGCAGAGATCAGGTCCGTGCCATTGACCTGGCGATTGCTGAACCCAATTTCCTGAATTGAGCGTTTTGTGCCATCTGTACTGGAGAGGCCGTCGCTGAAGACAGCCGCTGATGACTGAACCCTGACGCTGACTACTGTTCGCTGACCCCGACCGCGGTCGCTGTCCAGGTGCGTTTTCCGAGACTCACTCCGGGAAAAGAGCGGTTTTGTTTCAAACATGGGAAACCGGGCCCGCTCGGCGCGGCGGCTGCAACCTCACGGTAAGATGAGGTGGTGACAAAGAGCTCTCGAATCCCCGCAGGACCGATGAGATGATGGTGCCGGAGAACGCAAACGGCGCGACTCACAATCTCGAAGATCGGCCGGAATCCTCTCGGGGCCGCCCGTCAGCAGCCGCCTTCGTTCTTCTCGGCCTTGCCGGTTGGATTGCCTGGCGGCCGGTGGAGTCCTTTCCATTCTCCGCCGTTCTTGTTGCGGTCCTCGTTTTTTCACTGACGATCTGGGGCTGGCGGCGCACGAGGAAAGTCCCTCTCGAAAGGTGGCTGGCGCTCGGGTCTCTCTTTTTGGTCCTCTGCGCTTCGGGGTTCTCGGGATGGGACCCCGCATCGGCCGTCGGCGAACTGGCTCTCCTGGCGGCTGTTCTCGCCCTCATATGGTTGGCTTCCAGGAGAAGACCTCCGGACTGCTGGCCGGCGGTGCTTGCGCTGGTAATTTCCGCTCTCGCCCTGTGGGGACTGCAGCAGGTTCTCGCCGGACCGGAGCGTGCCGCGGCGATTCTCGCCCAGCTTCCTGATCATATCCGTGCGGCGGCGGCCGAACGACTGGCCAGTGGGCGGGCCTTTGCATCGCTCACGCTCCCCTCCCACCTTGCGGTCCTCTTGGCGACGGCGCTGCCACTGCTCCTCGCGCGGATTCATCTCCGGCTCCGGTCGTGGCCATGGGTTCTGGGATCTCTGCTCTGTGTTGTCGGCCTCATATTGAGTCGCTCGCCAATCGGAATCGCACTGGCCCTTGCTGCGTGTCTTTTGCTTGCGGCATCGCGCGGACGAAGGAAGTTGTGGTGGGCCGTCCCGCTCTTGCTTGTGCTTCTGGTCTCCGCCGTCGTCGGCCGCAGTGATGTGATGGAGTTGGAGCCCTTCCGGCTCAGACTCGACAATTGGCGGACCGCAACCTGGGTGTGGTCGACGGCACCGATTGCGGGAGTGGGGGTCGGTGGATTCGCCCAGGCGGCCCAGGCGGTTCCGTTTTCGGTCGGAAATCGGCCGCGACACGCCCATTCTCTGCCTTTCGAGTGGTTCTCGGAGCTCGGCACTCTCGGGTTGCTGGCGGCAGGATTTGTCCTGATTTTTCTCCTTCGGTTGGCCCGAGATCTCTGGAGCGAACACCCGGAGCTGTCGGTTGCGGTGATGGTGATACCGATTCACAATCTGGTCGATTTTTCGCTCTATACGACCGGAGTGGCCTTGCCTTGGGCGATTCTGGTGGGTTGGGCGATGGCCTCCCGGCGCCGCGACTCCACCGCTGCCGCGGCGGTTCCGGGACGGATCGTGGCGGTGGTCGCTGCGACCCTGGCTGTTGCCGGGACGATGCTCCATGCAACCTCCATCAAGGTGGCAGAATCTGCGGCCGTGGCGGACACGACGCTGGAGCGATTCGAGGGCGGTCTCGAAGCACGTCGGCTCGCGCCGTGGAGGGTCGATCCTCTAGCCTTGATTGCGGGGAGCGCCATCGAATCGGGTGATCCTGATGTGCTCCGAATTGCGGCATCCGAGCTCGAGAACGGGCGTTTCCTGCGCCCTCGATCGTCTGCGCTTGCCGGGCTCTGGGCGCGATTGGCGCTGGCGTCGGGCATGGCGCCGACCGCGGTTTCCGAGGCGTGGGTTTCGCGCCATGCGCGGCCGTCGAATGAAGAGGCACAGGCCTTTTACGTTGATCTCGTACTGCGACTCGATGGGGGGGGCGTCGATGAAGATCGCTGACTCCGCCGTGCTGACGGCGGTCTTTGCGGTCGTGGCCGCCGCAATTCTCGGTGGCGCGTTCTACCCGGGTCCGAGGATCATCGTAGGCCTCGTTTTGGCCGTTGCGGGCTTCGCTATTGCCGCGACCTTTCAAGGGCGACTGATCCCTGAAGAAGGTTTCGGTCTCGCGTTTCTGGTCTGGGCGGCGGTGGCCGCGATGATGATCGGCAACAATCCTCTGGCCGCTCGAGAAGTCGTGACGACATGGGTCGTCGTGTGGATCGTATGGCTCGGCGCCCGGCGGACGAATATTGAATTCCTTCGAATAGTGATCGGCCTGCTGGTTGCCGGTGCGGTAGTGGTGGCCCTTGGAATTGTGGCCGAGGCTTATGGTTTAGGTCAGCTCCGGGTCGGTGGCTTTCTGGAGAATCCAAATGTGGCCGCGTCGCTGCTGGTGGTGAGCCTGCCGATGGTCTTCGTTCCGGGAGTGATCTCGCGCCGCGAAATACGACTGGTTGTGGCTGGGTTCGTGGTGCTCGGCGTCGTGCTCACCGGGTCGCGGGCCGGGCTGCTGGCCGTGCTGGCGGCTCTTGCCGTCATGTGGCCGCGAGGACGACAGCGGTTGATAGTTTTGCTGGTGGGTGGGGCGGGCGCACTTGGGGTGCTCGCGATCAGGCTCTTCAGTCAACCGGATCTCCTGGCGTGGTTTCGACCGGCAATCTGGTGGGCGGTCCTGGATTTGTGGATGCAGCATCCCATCGCCGGGGTCGGCGCGGGCGGTTTGGTGGATGCCGCGGGCCCGGTTCGCATCCTGCATCCCGAGCACATCGGCCAGCGACAGTTTTTGATCAATTATGCCGAGTCGACGCCGCTCGCGGTCCTCGTGCAGACCGGCATTGTCGGATTTCTGCTGGTCCTGGTCCTGGCTTTTCTGTGTTTTGGCAGGATGAGGAAATCTGGTCTGTTCTCGTTTGCTCCGCTTCGCGGTCTGCTGGCGGCCGCGGGGATGATGTTCGCGTTTCATGATCTGATCACGGTTGGTGTCGTCCTGTGGTGGTGGGCAGTCGCTTTTGGCTTGTGTGAGGTGGCTGCAGGTGGCGGCGAGGGGACCAGGGTTCAGACCGGTCCTGGGCGACGATCCTATCTGGTAGCTGGGCTGGTCACCGCCTTCGTCGTCCTCTTTGGGCTGGTCCAGCCTTCCTGGGCGCGGTGGAAATGGGCGACCTCCGAGCATGATCCCGCCCGGGTCGAGCAGGCGATTCGAGCTGAACCCTGGTTCCCGGCGCCATCGGAATGGCGTGTGCGCCGGCTTCTGGCCGCGACAAAATGGACCTGGAACGAGGCCGCGGAAGCGCTTGCTCACGCTGAACGTTCGGTGACGGTGGAGCCGGGATCGGCCTCGTCCTGGGGTGGCCTGGCCATGGTTCATTCGAGGATCGTGGTCGATTTCGGACCATGGCCCGACAGTGTGGAAGGAGCGCGCACGGCATTCGCGAGAGCCACAGAACTCGAACCACACCAACCGTGGCACTGGTTGGAATGGGCCCGTTTCGAAAGGGGTCTGGGCGAGATCGAACGAGCGTTGGTCCTTGCCCTCCGGGCCACCGAAGCAGAGCCCAATACGGTCAGGGCGTGGCTCCTATTAGCCCGAATCGAACTCGATCGGGGTGATGTCACGAATTCGCGGCGCGCGCTGGAACGAGCGAATGAATCCTCGGCTCTCAGTGGCCGCCAGGGTCTGAATCGATATGAACGGGAACTTGTCGGCGCCCCGGCGTGGCAGTTTCAAGAACTTGCTGAGGCGCTTCGTTGAGAAGTCTCGAGCGCTTTGGGCTGTGGTGGGCTCCTCTGCTCATCGGTCTCGCACCGGTGGCGGGGTGGGTGCCGGCTCACCGGGATCTGGTCGACTTTTTTGCTCCGATGCGGGGCGCAACCGCCGCGGTGCTCGGGGCCGGGTTGGCACCGTGGCTCAATCTGGCAAACGGTTGCGGCGAGGCCTGGTTTGCCAACCCCGAGACCGCTGTCTTGTATCCCCCAGCGTGGGTCCACCTGTTGCTGCCGACCGCCTGGGGACTGGCCTTCGAAGTTGCATTGCACCTCGCCTTCTTCTCGCTTGCGGTCGGTCTCGTGGCCCGTCAGTTGGGTTGCGATCGGAAGACACAGATTCTGGCGGAGGTCTCGGCGTGGTCCATCGGTCCGGTGTTGATGACGGTCGGGGTCCTCAATAATCTCGAAACCCTGACGTGGCTCCCGTGGATGCTGTGGGCCGGCAATCTTCGGAGTCGGCTGGCGGCGCCGATGCTTGCCGTGGCGACGGCCCTGGCCTGGCTCGGGGGTGAGCCGCAGCTGTGGGCTATCGGGGTGGTTCTGGTCGTTTTGTTTTCGATCGATAGAACCAAGGCGTTCCTCGGACTGGCTCTTGGCGTTGCGCTCGTCGCGGTGCAGATGATTCCTTTCGTTTTCTGGGTGATCGAGGGAGACCGTGGTCCGGAGGTGGCGGACCTGGCTCTGCGAGGCGCGGTCGCACCGATGGATTGGTTGGGCCTCCTGGCTCCGGGTTGGCCGGCCTTCGGCGGAGGGATGGTCTATGTCGAGAGCCTGTTCATCGGTGCTCCACTGCTCTGTTGCGCCCTCCTCGGGGGGTGGCGGAGGAAATGGGTTCTGGCTGTCTCTGCGATACTCGCGGTTCTCGCGACCCTGCCTGGAGTGGGAGCAGGCAGCCTGTATCTCGCGTTGACCCAGGGCCTGGTTCGGTACCCCTCCCGGTTTGCCCTGGTCGCCGTCGTCGTCTTGCTGCCGCTGATCGGCATCGGCGGAAAAGACTGGTTACGGGGTCGAGGCAATGGGCTGGCCCTGTCCCTCGGCCTTTTGGCTCTGGGTGCATGTAGTGTCGGCGACGATCCGCGGCGATGGCTGGTGGCCGGCATTCCCGCTCTGGTATTGATCGCTTCCGCGGCCGCTCCGTCGCGGCAACTTCTGCGTCCGGCTGCCCTGGCTCTCGGGGTGGCCGCGACTCTGGTCGCCGGATGGCCCCTGTTGGGTTTTCAATCGACCTCGGAAATCGCCGTTCGGGAACCCGTCTGGCCGGAAGCCATGGATGGCGGGCGGCTCTATTCGCCGACTCCTTCAGAGAGCGATATGCAGTGGCTCGCATCGGGGATCGAAGCGAGGCGCCTGTGGCCCGTCGGTTATCTCAACCTCGACCAAGGTCTGGTGATGACCCGAAGTGATTCGCCGGTCATTCATCACCGTCTCGCAACCCATCTCGCGATCACAGATCGAGGGCCTGAGAGCAGGTGGTGGCTCGATCAGCTGAGTGCCCGCTGGGTAGTGCTTCCCGCCGGTGACGGCCTCCCCTCGGGGATGGAAGAAATTCAACGCAAGGGCGGCATGCGGCTGCTGCGAAATCTCGAGGCCCGGTCCGAAGTATTTGCAGCCGCTCGACCACCGGGCCCCGACCAAAGACCTCGTGCGGCGGGATCGGTCAGCGATCTCATGTTGCAGGGCAACAGATGTCACGCGGATGTGTTGATGGTCGAGGAGGGATGGCTGTGGGTGTCGCTGGCTCCGATCAGGGGATGGGAGTGGTTCCTGGATGGTCGCACGGTGGTGCTCGAACAGGGACCGGGTATCGTCCAGTTCGTCGCGGTTCCAGCCGGACGGCATCGTCTCGAGGGGCGTTACCGCCCGCCCGGGATGACGACAGCATCCGGTATCAGTTGTGCTGCGGTTGTTTGCTTGGTTTTGTTGATCTCGCTGAGTTGGCGGCAGGAAACTCGTGTCTCCGTTGAGAAGGGGCACTGAGTGAAGTGGATGAAGTCGGGATCGGTGGCGCCGGAGCGCAAAACGCAACTTGCGGTGCTTGTCCTGGCTGCATTGCTGGTCGGTCTGCCACTGCTTAGCGGTCGTGTGCTGGCCGGTCAGGACATTGTGACCTATTTGATCAACGCCCAGCAGACCGCGGCAAACTTCGCGGAAGGCCTGTTCTTCCCGGCCTGGGGCGGTGGGTTCAACGCCGGATATGGCTCGCCGGCGCTGATCTTCTACCCACCGCTGACGAGCTATCTCGATGCCGTTCCGATTCTCCTCGGTGTTCCGGTCGTCATCGGTGTGTGGGTGTTGGCCTTGTTCGCGCATCTCTTGTCGGGTGTTGCGATGCATGGATGGCTGCGTTCCGCCGGGTTCGAAAAATCGGCTCTTCCCGCGTCCGTGGTCTATATGGTGGCGCCCTACCGATTCGTCGATCTTTATCTTCGATCGGCTCTGTCCGAGCACTGGGCCTTTGTCTGGCCTCCTTTGATTTTGTGGGTGGCGTCTTCGCACCGACTCGACCGGAAGCTCCAGGTAGCCTTGACCGCGATTCTCGTCGCGGCGCTCGTGCTGACCAATATCCCGATGGCGGCGCTTTTTGGCATCGCGCTCGGTTTCTGGTTTCTCTCTTCCAGAAAACTCGTCGGGAGGCGGCCGGCAATTCTCTCGGGCGTCGGGCTCGGCTTTGCGGTTGCGGCCTTCGCGCTGCTACCGCAGGCGCTCTCCTCGACCTATCTCAATACCGACCGCTACTACGGCGCTGCGGCCGGCAACTTCCGGGCATCTGCCAATACTCTTTTTTCCGGTGGCTTCGGGGTGTGGAATCTGAACACCGTGTTTTCGCTGGCGCTCGTTCTGACCGGTTTGCTCGCGGTCGTAGCATACGGCGCCCTGGGGAGGAGCGGTCGCCGGGATCGAGGTGCCTCGTTGGCGGCTCTCGGAGCGGTGGTCGGGGTCGTTGTCACCTCCAGTCCGATGGGTCCGATCTGGGATGTGCTCCCCGTGCTCTCCAAACTGCAGTTCCCGTGGCGCGTCTCCGCGGTGATCACGCTGTTGCTTGCCGTGCTCGTGGCTCGTCTCGAGGCCCGCCGGGCATGGGTGCTGGTGGCCTTGACGGTGCTTGTTGCCGCACCATTTTCGAGTTGGGGTCGCACTGTTCCGGCATCGGCCTTCATTCCTCCCCGTCCGGCGCAAACTGCGGCGGGAACAGTTTTTCCCGACCCTTTTGCGGCGTGGCAGGCCGGCAGCGGCGGTTGGTACTGGCGGCACGAAAAGCTTGCCGAACCCTGGTTGCTTCCGAAGGATCAGAGCCCGTCGCTTTTGGCCGAGCTCTCGGGTGCGGAGCCGGCCGAATTCGACGTCATCAGACAGCGATCGGCGGTCGTCCGCGAAGATCCGGGCGCAGAGCTTCGCGTACTCACTTGGGGCCAGGTCGATCGAGAACTTGAAATCGACTCGCCTTCGGGGGGCACTCTTGTGTGGCGGGCCGTGGCCTTTCCCGGCATGACTGTGACGGTAGACGGCCTACCGGTCGCGGTCTCGACCGATCCTACGACCGGATTGTTGACCAGTTTCCAACCGGCCGGCAGGCACCGGGCACATTGGCAATGGCGTCCGTTTTCCGCTCTGGTGTGGGCGCGATGGGTCACGGTGTTTTCAATCGTGATCGTCGTCGTCCTCGGGCTCGCAGGTTCCTTGCGGGTTCGCAACGGACGATTGGGCACTCCACAGTAGAAAAAGGTAAAATGTGGGGATGCCGATTTCTGGGTGGAATATTGAAGAAAGATGATCGAATTTTTGTTGCGGGCCACGCCGGCATGGTTGGTTCGGCCATCACGCGGGCACTGAGCGAACACTCCTTCGACGGAATTGTCACCGCCACCAGGGAGGATGCCGATCTTCGAGATCCGGCAGCGGTCCGGCGCTTCTTCGAGGCAGAACACCCGAGCCACGTCATTCTTAGCGGCGGCGAAGGTGGGTGGGATTCAGGCCAATCGTCAGTTTCCAGCCGACTTCATCTATGACAATCTGATGATTCAGACCAACGTGATCCACCAGGCGCATCTGAGCGGCGTGGAAAAACTGCTTTTTCTTGGCAGCTCCTGTGTCTATCCGCGCGATTGTCCACAACCTATGAAGGAGGAGTACCTCCTGACTGGGCCGTTGGAACCCACCAACGAAGCCTATGCGCTGGCCAAGGTTGCGGGTCTCAGAATGGCCCAGTACTACCACGAGCAGCACGGCATGAACTGCATTTGTCCGATGCCGTGCAATCTCTATGGTCCAAACGACAGCTTTGATCCGCTCCACTCCCACGTCCTCGGCGCGCTGGTTCGGAAATTCGTGGATGCAACTGATGACGGCGGTGGGGAGGTTTCACTGTGGGGGACGGGGTCGGCGCGCAGGGAATTCCTTCACGTCGATGATCTCGCACGGGCAGTTCTTTTTCTGATGGAGGTGTGGGATTCCCCCGAAATCCTCAACGTCGGTGCCGGCAAGGACATCTCGATCAAGGAGCTGGCAGCCCTCATCGCACACAAAGTCGGGCATTCGGGCAACATCACCTGGGACTCGTCCAAACCGGATGGCATGCCGCGAAAGTGTCTCGATGTTTCCCGCATCGAGGCCCTCGGTTTCGAACCGATGATCCCGCTCGAGACCGGAATCGAAAACATGATCGCAGACTATCGCGCATTAAAAAGTGCCGACTAACCGCCCAATCGTGGCAGAAGAGATAGAACAATGATCCCCTTGATGAAGAGCGCATTCCTTCACGAGCACGCGACAAAACGTGCGCTCGCAGAATTTATCGTGACGGCAGGACGGCTGAGTATGGACGTCAAATGCCTGGAATTCGAGCGGGCCTTTTCTGAAGTCCAGGGGCGGCGATATCCCGTGTTGTTCAACAGCGGCGGGAGCGCGAATCTGGCCCTCCTGCAATCGCTCAAGAACATGGGGATTCTGAAGGATGGCGACAGGGTCGGGTTCTCGGCGCTCACGTGGTCGACCAACGTGATGCCGATTATTCAAATGGGAATGGTCCCGGTGCCGGTCGACTGCAGCACGACGCACCTCAATGTGACCTCCGGAACACTCGAAGAACGAATCGCATCGACTGATCTGCGGTGCCTCTTCATCACGAATGCACTGGGTTTGACCGGTGATCTGGATGTCATCCAGGAAATGTGCCGGCAAAAAGACATCATCGTCCTGGAAGACAATTGCGAGGCGTTGGGGACCGAATTGAAGACCGGCCGGGCCGGAAACTTCTCAATCGCGTCGACCTTTTCGTTTTTTGTGGCCCACCAAATGTCGACCATCGAGGGTGGGATGGTCTGTACCGACGATGGCGAACTCGCCGAGATGCTGAGAATCGTTCGAGCGAACGGGTGGGATCGCAACCTCAGAGCCTCGGAGCAGCGCAAGTGGAGGAAGAACCACAGCATCGGGAGTGAATTCGACGCCAAATACACCTTTTATGATCTGGGTTTCAACTTCCGACCGACCGAGATCACTGGTTTTATCGGTCTCGAACAGCTCAAATACCTTCCCGAAAACATCCGGATGCGACAGGAGACTTTTTTCCGCCTCGAGGCCGTTTTGTTGGAAAACCCGGATTTCGTGCCCCTCGAGCACAGCCATCTTGAAACGATCTCCGCCTTTGCTTTTCCGGTCCTTTGCAAGCGGGCCGAAGATCGGGAAAAATACCTCGCCCAGTTTGCGGGTGCCGGGGTCGAGATCCGGCCGATGATCGCGGGGAATATCCAGAATCAACCCTTTTACCCGAAGTATGTGGAGGAGAAATTCGAACTGCCGGGCACCGACATGATTCACGAGGCCGGTTTTTATTGCGGATGTTATCCGGAACTGTCGGAACCGGATGTCGAAATCCTGATGAGTTGCCTCCAGGCCCGGTGAGTGGTCATACCGGCCCGAACTCAGGACCTCTCTTCTTCGCTTGGGTACAAAAAGGGTAATTCCCGGAGGATTCCGTCGCAGATGACGTCGAGTCCTTGATCGGATCCTTCGCCAAGCTCGCCAACGAGCTCAGATCGAGACGGTAGGGCGGCCACGCGCCGGTGGGTCGCATGGCCCGGACCAGGATCATCGGTCGGAGAAAGAGTGGTACGGCGTTTTTTCGCGCTGGTGTCGTCGTTTCCTCGTCAGCCCGCCCGGGAGCCGCAGTCGATCGAGAAGGGTGCGGTATCGTTGGGGCTCGAGGCGTCCATGGTCAAGCCCTTGTTGCGGATCCACGCTTCGCCCCCGACGATCACCGGGGTTCCCTGGGCGCTGAGCTCGACACCGGTTTTGGTGCCGTAGATCAAGACCGTGCTGCAGTGGTCCGTCACCGGCATAGGTACTGACCTTGCTTTCCGGTGGGATGACCGTGAGTTTTTCGGAACCGGTCCGTAGAGACGGTCGATCTCATCGACGACGCGCTGCCGGGACGGCACTGTTCCTCGAATCTTCGGCCGGATGGACCCTGATCACCAACTGCAGATCCGGTCATTGAGCGAAGTAACGGATCGATTCGAGGACCCAATCCATCATCGACTCGAAGGCGTTGGCGCGGTAGTGCAACTGAGCGTCCCAAATGACGTTGGTCAGAAGACCGATCGTCGTCGTGAGAGATCTAGATCGAGGGTCCGCTGGATGGCGTCGAGACGCTCCTCGGGGTCCTCGTGGAACCAGATCCAGTCCTGGTCACCGGTCCTCCGGCTGTCGAGGTATTCAAGCGCCTCGTGCTCCATCGCATCCGTCCAGGGAATGTCCTCCCACGCCTCGACGGGTTCGGCCAGCAACGTGTGGTGATAGGTGTCACCGTGGCTGAAAATGAAACACCCCTTGCGATATGCGGGGTTCCAGTTGATGACGCGAACGCCCTCTGAACGTGCCACCTCGCCGATGAGGCCCTGCGGCACATAGATGCCATGGTTGAAGCAGGCGGCTTCGATTTTTTGATCGCGCAGCAGGCGGCGAAGGGCGTCGACGGTCAGAAGTGCAGCCTCGAGGTATCGTCTGACCACCGCTTCAGCGCCCTCCACGCCGCTGATGTCTCCACGGGCGAAAAACCGCAACGCTCCAGCAAGCGCGTGTTCACCGACTGCCAGGCCGTCGCGACGCAGTGACCTGATTTCGGCGTAGGGCACCTCGGTGGCGATTTGACGAGCCTGGGCCGATTCTTCGGGGGTGACGAGTTCACTGTAGGTGTGCAGGGGCAGCCCGAGGCTCCGAAATACCTCGACCGACGGGTCGTGACGACGCTCGCGCAGAGGTTTTCTGAGGACCGTCTTCGGTGAAGGAGCGAAGATCCTGGAAGAGGCCGATTTCGGCCTGCTGACAGGCGGGAAGAAAGCGATCGCAGAGCAGGGTGTGGACGCGCGCGCCCCGAAGGGTCAACGCCACCGCCAACGTTGTTTCGAGGTGGGTACATGGAAGTTGTCGCGCCAAACTCGTGGCGATCAATACGCGGGGTCCGTGGGCGGCCGCTTGGACCGCGTCTGCCACCGGTGGTTTTCACGTTTGAGGATGGGGCCCCATTGGGGGTACTCGGGGATCGGAAAAGCGCCGGCGGATCCTCTCGAAGAGGGCGGACCCGATCACAGGCGTTTCTCGATGCGGGCGGAGAGCGGCGTGCGTCGAGACGATGCGCGGCGAGGGCTTCGGCCGGTGTGCCAAACACCGGATAGTCATCGACACCGAAGACCTCGAAGCGCCCGATGCGCATCCATTCGGTTGAGGCGAGTATACGAAGGACATGGTCTCCGAGACCGCCGACTGGCGAATGGTCCTCGACCACCGAAACCAGCGGTATCTGACCGACGGTCTCTTGAAGCCACCTCTCATCGACCCTGTTAAGCCATGGGAGGTCGATGACTCCGAGGGCGATGCCCCGATGGGCGAGGATTTCGGCCGCAGCAAGACGCCTGGAGTAGATCATCGTCGGTCCGTAGGCAAAAAGCAGGGCATCAGAACCGTCAGTGAGTCGGGTGCCGCAACCGAAAGAGATCTGATCGCCGCCGGGGTGCTCGATCGGGCCGGCGGAGGTCCGATGTGAATCGAATGGCGCAGCTTGCTGGGCGTCGTCGACGCAATATTTCAGAAGGGCCCGGCTCTGATCCGGTGTGCTCGGTTGCACCACGACGAGGTTGGGATCGCACCGAGGAGGGAGATGTCGCGGACGCTCTGGTGCGACTTGCCCGGCGCCGCCGGTGTCAGCCCGGCAAAATGACGGCATAGATGATCTTCGACTTCTTCGGTCGCGTTGTTGTAGATCTGCTCGTTGGCACGCGAGACGAGGAAACTGGCAAAGGAATTCACCACCGGAAGCAATCCGTGCCGTGCGAGACCGCCTGCGGTGGAAACCATGTCCTGTTCGGCGATTCCGTTTTCGATAAACCGCTCGGGCAGAAGTTGTTCGAACTCGCGCACCTGACAGTCGGCGGCGAGATCACCATCGAGGACCACCACATCGGGCCGCCTCGCGGCGATGGTCGCAGTTCGGCGCCAAATGCTTCGGCGACCGTTCACCCGGCGCAGATCCTTGGCTTGGGCTGGAGTGCCCCTCCTCGGTGGTTCACCGACCGCGATCTGGGTTCCAACCGGGCCGTCTCCGGACGATGCCGAGCCGTTCCCGGTGGGCGAGATCGGGTCTGTTCCGGCCTCGGCAAGACGCCGGTTGAGGCGTTCGATTACCTCGTCCCAGGCTGACGCATAGGCCGAGTCGTCGGGGGCACCGGAGTGCCATGCATACACGCCGCCTGATTCTCGAAGTGCTTGAGGGTGTTCCATAAAGGACACGCCGCGGCCCTTAATCGTGTCGGCGATGAGTATCTTCGGGCGCTTGGTGTCGCCGCGAAACGCCGCGAACACCTCGCCCAGAGCCCGGAAATCGTGGCCGTCGCATCGTGCGACACGCCAGCCAAAGGCCTCGAGCTTTTCCTCGAGTCGTCCGAGATCGATGATTTCGTCCACCGCTTTGTCGGACTGGACCTTGTTGTGATCGACGATCACGTTGAGATTGCCGACGCCGAGATGGGCGGCGGACTGCAAGGCCTCGTAGTTCTGTCCTTCTTGCAGTTCGCCGTCGCCGGTCAGGACAAAGACCTCGCCACCCCGGCCCAGATGGCTCTTGGCCCACGCGATGCCCTTGGCCTTGGAAATGCCCATCCCGAGGGAGCCCGAGTTGGCCTCGATGCCGAATGTCTTGATGTCGGGGTGGCCGTCGAGGCCTCCGTGTCGGCGTAGTTTGCACAACAGGTCGTCCGGGATGACGCCCGCCGAGTGGAGAACCGAATAGAGACCGGGAACATCGTGTCCCTTGGAGGAAAAGAACACGTCACGGTCCGGGTCCTCGTGACCGAGAGCGATGGTGTTCATGATCCGGTAGTGGAGAATGATGACGATATCGAGCGCACTCAGGCTGGAGCCCATGTGACCCGAACCCGCCATTTTGATCGCCGCCAACGCGTTGGCCCGACAGATGTCGGCAAGGATCTCCAGTTGCAGTGCGGGGTGGTCCTGTGATGCTTCACGGGCGCGAACGATCTCGTCGTGTGGAATGATCTGCGGTGTCATATTTGTTTTCAGCTCTGCCTTTCAAATGGCGGTCGGTCGACCGCTGGGAGGATCGACTGGTCCTGGCGAATCCGCGCCTCGGCCAGCAGCCAGTCGTCTTCGTTGTTGACATCGAAGCCCTCCATGTCCCGGGTCACAAAGGGGAGGAAAGTCGCACCTGCGATGGTTCCGGTGTCGAAGACGACACGGGTCCAGGCGATCTCGAGGCTTGCATTCTGGACCCAGACCTCGGGAAGGGTGGGGTACTGGCTGCTGTGCCAGGGCTGATCTTCGGGTCCCATAGGAAGCAATGGCGTCATTCGGCGGTTCCGGACGACCCACATCTTGCCAGGGTGTTGGCTGCATTTCTCGATGGCGCGAAGGCTGTCGATACCGATTTCGGCGCGGAATTCAGACCACGCCCTCGAAATCGTGTCGTCGGTGCGAAACGGGCTTGTCGGCCTGAGAATGCTGAAGCAATCGAAGGCCTCTCCGCCGTCTGACAGGTGCTGCAAGAGATCGCGGACCCATTCGATATCCGGCGAGGTGTCGCCGGCGATCTCCGCAGATCTGAGAAACGGAACCTCAGCACCGTAATGAACTGCGATCTCGGCGTATTCCGGTGAGTCGGTAGAGACCACGATTCGCGAGAAGACGCCGCTCGCCCGCGCCGCTGCGATCGAGTAGGCCAGCAGAGGGTGTTCCCCGAGCCTGCGGATATTTTTGTCGGGTACTCTTTTCGACCCTGAACGGGCGGGTATCAACGCGATGATCGATGGATGTGTGGGAGCCATGTTCTCGGTCCTCAGATTCGATCCGGGTCGGCGCAGAAATAGATATCCTGGAGTTCGGTGTAGACCTCGATCGCCTCGGTGCCCGGTTCCCTCCACCCGCTGCCCGATTGCCGCAAGCCCCCAAAGGGCATGTGTGGCTCGCTGCCGTAGGTGCCGGCGTTGACCACCACGACTCCGCTTCGCACGCGCTCGCAAAAAATCTGGGCGCGATCGATGGACTTGGTGTGGATGCTCGCGGTCAGACCGTAGGGCGAATCGTTTGCAGCGGCAACGGCGTGGTTGAAGTCGGAGACCCGATAGAGAGCAGTAACCGGTCCGAAGAGTTCGACGCAGGAGATCTCGGCGTCGGGAGCTACATTCTCTAGGATCGTGGGCGCCATGTAGTATCCCATCGAATGTTCGGCGTCGGACATCCGTCCGCCTCCCGTGAGCACCGCCGCACCATCCGCGCGTGCCCGTTCAACATGGCCGATCATCTGGTCGAGTTGGCGTTGGTTGATTACCGGCCCCAGATCATCTTCATCGGTCGGTCCCAGACTCAAGGTCTGCGTATGCTGCACGAGTCGATCACGAAATTCGTCATAGACGGCATCAAAGACCAACAGTCGGCTGCCCGAAGCGCATCGTTGGCCTGCGTTGCTGAACGCCGACAAAGCGGCCCAGTGGACCGCTTTGTCCAAGTCGGCATCGTCGCACACGACCAGGGGATTTTTTCCACCCAGTTCCAGCGAGACGCGGGCCAGACGCTGACCCGCCACCTGCTGGATGATTCTCCCGACAGCGGTCGAGCCCGTAAAGCTGATGAGATCGACGCCGGGATGCTCCACGAGCGCTGCGCCGGCTTCTTCACCGAGACCCTGGATGATATTGAGGACTCCGGCTGGGATCCCACTCTCCTTTGCGAGGGCACCCACGATCCAGGCCGTTGCCGGAGTGTCCTCGGCGGCCTTCAGGATCGCGGCGTTGCCGCAAACCAGGGCCGGAAAGATCTTCCAGCAGACGTTGGCGACCGGCGTGTTGGCAGCGATGATGAGACCGGCCACCCCGACCGGGCGGCGGACCGTCATCGCGGTTTTGTGAGGTGTTCCGCTGGTGGTGGTTCGGCCGTAGAGACGCTGCCCTTCGCTTGCATAAAAGAGTCCGAGAGCGATGGCGGCATCGGTCTCGCCGCGGGCCTCCTTGGGTGACTTTCCGGTCTCGCGGGCAACGATTTCGGCGATCGCGTCCCGGTGTGCCTGCATTGCCAGCACCAGGCGATGGAGGATCATTCCCCGTTGTACCGCCGGGGTCGCCGCCCACGCAGCTTGGGATCGTGCGGCTGCCAGGACCGCGGTCTTCACCTCGGCGCTCCCCGAACGAACTCCCCGCCATAGACGGCTGCCATCGTGCGGGTTGATCTTGTCGAAGGTCCCGTTGTCGAGCGCCGCGCAGTCGGCGCCGTCGATGTGGTTGGGAATGACCTCCGGAACGGGGTATTGCGTCACCATGCTGTCCATCCGCCGTCGATCACGAGATTCGAGCCGGTCATATATCTTGAGGCGTCGGACGAAAGAAAGACGATTGCACCGTTGTAGTCATCGCTGCCCGCCATCCTCCCGAGCGGGACGCGGGCGCAATAACCGTCGAGGAATTCGGCATCCTGACCATTGAACACACCACCCATCGTCAAGGTGTTCACCCGGACGTTGCGGGGTGCCCAATAGGTGGCGAGATATCGAGTGAGATTCATCAGTGCGCTCTTGGAGGCCGAGTACGCCACGGGTTTGTAAAACTCCTCACCGTCCCGTCGCCGGTATTCGTAGATCCGCTGATCCGGAGAGACCGCTCCGTAGATGGAAGAGATGTTGATCACCGAACCGCGACCGGCCTCGGCCATCGCACCACCGAAGATCTGACAACAGAGCGCGACTCCTTTGACGTTCACCTCCATTACCCGGTCGAAGGATGCGCCGGGATAGGACTCGAATGGGCCGTTTTCTCCGTGTGGCGCATCGGGCGGCGAATCGAGTGCGGCGGCGTTGACGAGGATCTGGGGAGTCTCCCATCTTTCGCTGATGGCCGAGTTCGCTTCCGCGAGCGAATCGATGTCAGTGACATCCGCGGCAAACACGGCCGCCCGTTCCCCCCAGGCGGTAGGCAGATCCACAGCTTCGGCGGTATCGATGATGGCGACCCTGGCGCCGTGGCTGATGAGTGCGCCTGAAAACTCGCGGCCGAGTTGGCCGAGCCCACCCGTAACGACCGCGACCCGGCCTCGCAGATCGAACATTGGTTTCTTTTCGTTAGCTGTCATTTTCGTGACCCTCCCGCGACGCCCGGATGAGATCGCACACTTCACGGACCGCCCCGCGGCCCCCCTTCTCGCGCGTGACATAGGTGGCGAGCGGCAGAACATCCGGGTGCGAATCGGCAACCACGATCGCAAGACCGACCGCCTGGAGGCATGCGGAGTCGTTGACGTCGTTGCCGACAAATGCCGCCTCCTCGAGCGGGCAACCGGTCGCTCTGGCGATCTCCTTGAGGGTGCCGATCTTGTCCTCACATCCCTGGTGGCAATCGATCTGCAGTTTTTTGCACCGCGTGCTGACCACCGGGTTGGTCTCGGTCGAGATCACCACCATCTCGAGCCCGAGCTTTCGCAACGCGGATAATCCAATCCCATCCCCCCGCCAGCACCGCACCGACTCGACGCCGTTTTCGTCGACCACCACCGTGTTGTCGGTAAAGACGCCATCAAAATCGAAGGCTATCAATCGCACGGCGCGCAGGGCCGCGAGCACCAAGGGTGACGTCGTCGGCGTTGTGAGTTGCTGGCTTGTTGGCGCGTCGGTGTGCATCTTCATCTCCACATTAGCGGGCTCACAATGTCGTTGCAAGACAGTGGTTTGTCGATTCAACAGTGGAACTGCGAGAACTCGTTGAAACGAAGCCTGCCGGTCGTGTCACGGCTCGAAGTGATCGACCTCGATCGACTGGTCCTCTTCGATAGCAGTGCGCAGCGTGCGTCCGACGACCCTGTCGAATTCGAATGGCGGCAGCCCTCCGCCGGGAGACTTGATGGTGATGTCTTCGGCCGTCAGCGCCGACCCGGCATCGAGATGGCGCGCCGCGAAGAGGCTCTTTCCCATCTTCGCGAGGGCGGGTTCTTCAATCTCGAGGGTGGTCTTGGTGTTGTTGCCGAGGGCGACCCTGGCTCGTTGAAGGTCCCGAACCATCTTGCGCATACCGATCGGTTCGAGCGAAAGGGCGTGGTCGGTGCCCCGCCACGTATGGTTGAGGGTGAAGTGTTTCTCGACGATTCGACCGCCGAGCACATAGGCAACGATCGACATCGCGATGCCGTTGAAATGATCGGACAGACCGATTACCTGTTGCGGGAATTCTTCGCGAAAGGTTTCGATGCACCGCAGGTGAAGGTCTTCGGGCTCTGTTGGATAGGTGGCGGTGCACTGGAGCAGGGCGAGCTGGGTATTGATCGGAAGGATCGTCTCTGCAGCGCGGCGAACGTCGTCGAGGGTCCCACCTCCCGTGCTGACGATCATCGGTTTGCCGAAGGCCGCGACGTGTTTGAGCAAGGGTGTGTTTTTCAGATCACCAGACGCGATCTTGAATGCCGGGACACCGAGCTCCGCTAGGAAGTCTGCACTCCAGCGCTCGAAGGGGGTCGCAAAAAAGGCCACGCCGACCTCCTCTGCGAAAGCCTTGAGTTCCAGGAACTCTGATTCGCCAAACTCGAGAAAATCGCGGTGTTCACCATAGGTTGCGCCAAAGCTGTTTTCGTTCTCATAGGGTTTGTCGTACTGGGCCTTGGTGAATAGCCTGCGATTGTCCCTTTTTTGGAACTTGACGGCGTCGACGCCGCAGTCGGCCGCGGTCTTGATGAGATCCCGGGCCTTGCCGAGGTCTCCCTGGTGGTTGTGGCCGATTTCCGCGATCACATAGCACTCGGTCGAGTCGTCGATCCTTCTTTGGTTGATGGTGAGGGCGCGTGTCATGGCAGGGCCTCCATCATTCAAGGATATCAGCCGTCTGTTTCTCGCTGCGGAAAGAATCCGTTGTGCGGAGAATCTGAAGGCGTCCCGGCCGGCGATAACGTCACTGCAGCTGGTTGATGTGGCACACTGGATTACGTGAGCACTCCGGAAATCACCCACATCCAAGCTCCGAAAGGATGGATCCCGATCGACACCGCGGAGCTGTGGTCCTTCCGCGAGCTCCTCTTTTTTCTGGTGTGGCGAGACGTCAAGGTGCGCTACAAACAGACCGCGATCGGGGCCCTTTGGGCCATCATTCAGCCGGTGCTCACGATGGTCGTCTTCAGCATATTCCTCGGCCGCCTGGTAGGGGTTCCATCCGACGGACTTCCCTATCCGATCTTCACCTTTGCCGCCCTGCTGCCGTGGACGTTTTTTTCAAACGGTCTGGTGCAATCTTCGGGCAGCGTCGTCGCCAGCGCCAATCTCGTGTCGAAGGTCTATTTTCCGAGGGTGGTGATTCCGTTGGCGAGCGTGCTTGCGGGTCTTTTCGATTTCCTGATCGCCAGCGTCGTGTTGGTCGGCATGATGTGGTTTTACGGCGTGGCGATCACCGCTCGGGCTTTTCTGTCTCTGGGCTTTCTGGGTCTGGCCTTTGTGGTGACTTTTGGTGTCGGTCTGTGGTTGTCGGCCTTGAACGTCCGCTATCGGGATGTTCGTCATGCGGTGCCCTTCCTGACCCAGATCTGGTTGTTTGCTTCCCCTGTGGCCTACCCCGCGAGCCTGTTGGATGATCGCTGGCGAATGATCTACGGGCTCAATCCGATGGCCGGAGTCATCGATGGTTTCAGGTGGTGTCTACTTGGCGGTGAACACCGAATCGGCCCCGAAATCTGGGTCTCTGCGGCGGTGGCGCTGGTGGTTCTGGTCGGCGGGGTTTTCTTTTTCCAACGTATGGAACGATCCTTCGCGGATATCGTCTAGGCCATGGTTCAGGAATCCATTCGTGTTGAAGGGCTTGGCAAACAGTACCGACTGGGCAAGCGCGTCGAACGGTTTCCAACGATTCGTGATGCGATCGTTGGTTGGGCGCGCGGCGCAGGCCGCAATGTGGCCCGCCTCATTGGTGGAAAACAATCCCGGGCGGATCACGATCAAGAACTCTTCTGGGCGTTGCAGGAAGTCTCATTCACCGTTGAGACCGGAGAGGTTGTCGGCATTGTCGGACGCAATGGAGCCGGCAAGTCTACCCTTCTCAAATTGTTGTCGAGGATTACCTACCCGACGGAAGGCGATGTCTACATCCGCGGCCGCGTCGGATCCCTGCTCGAGGTTGGCACCGGTTTCCATCCCGAACTCACCGGACGCGAGAACATCTATCTCAACGGAGCGATTCTCGGGATGTCCCGATCCGATGTCGTACGTTCATTCGACGACATTGTTGCCTTCGCAGAAATCGAAAAATTCATCGACACTCCGGTCAAGCGCTACTCCAGTGGGATGTATCTTCGCTTGGCCTTTGCGGTTGCCGCCCACCTGCAACCGGATGTGTTGCTGATCGACGAGGTTCTGGCAGTCGGTGATGCGGCTTTTCAAAAGAAGTGCCTGTCCAAGATGCGCGATATCGGTGGTCGGGGCCGGACGGTCGTTTTCGTTTCCCACAACATGATCGCGATCCAACAACTGTGTTCGAGGGTGCTGATGATCGAGGACGGGCGTCTGGCAGCGGACGGCCCGGCCGCCGAGGTGGTGAGACGTTACCTCGGAACGGAGACCCAAACCTGCGGCGTGCGAGAGTGGAAGCTGCTCACCTCGGCGCCTGGAAATGATGTCGTCAGGTTGCGACGGGTGTCGCTTCTCGCGGATGACGGGCAAACCGGTGATGTGGTCATGTCCGATCGCGAGTTTCAGATCCAAGTCGAGTTTGAAACGTTGAGTGGTGAAGTCGCCTTCAACATCGGTCTGACCTTTGTCAATGAGGATGGCATCATGCTTTTCTCCTCCCATGACATCGTGGATTCCGAGTGGCACGGGAAAACTCGTCCCAAAGGCAGCTTCCGGTCCGTGTGCACGGTGCCGGCCAATCTCCTCGCTCCCGGTCTGCACCGGGTCACCGTCCAGGCGAAGACCCTCCACTCGCCGTCCCGTCTGCACTTCCGCGAGTTCGAGGCGCTGGCTTTCTCGGTCGAAGATGGAGCCGCGGTGAGGGGGGATGTGATGCGGCCCTTCGCGGGCGTCATGCGCCCGCTTTTGAGTTGGACCGGCCGCCACGATCCGTCGTCCGGGTGATTTTCGAGGCGACCGGGTTCGGTTGGGCGATCACTGACTCTGGAAGTGCTCGAGAACACGTCGTGCGGCTTGCCGGTCGTCCGTGTCCGATGGATCGTAAAATCCTCGGCCAAGTCCCTCCATGGGCTCCAGTTCCGGCTTTCGACCATCAATGACCGCCCACTCGAAGTCGATCACCTTCAGCCCACCGCGGCCGTAAAGGAGGTTCTCCGGGCAGATATCGCGGTGTTGGATTCCGCGCGAGTTCATCGCCTCCACCGCATCGAGCAACTCGGCCAGGTGGGAGGTCTCGCCGACCGCTTCGCCTCCGTAGGACATTTCTATCCAGTCATCCCCGTGCTCGAGAAGCGACGGAAAGTAGGGCAGATCCTCGAGGCGACGAAGACAGTCGATTTCGATTCGCATGGCGCTGAGGGAAAGGGGCCGATAGGTTTTTCGGACTGTGGTCGGGCTCATGCGCTCGACGGTGGCGCTCTTGCTGCGAATCTCGTACCACGGCTCGGTACACACGAAGACCATGCGTTCGAGACCGGGCTTACGCCAGCCATCCTGGAAGGGACCGGTGTTGACGATGCGGGTGAACGGAGAGTTGTTGACGAGAAAGTCTTCGATGTCGGATTGCGTCGTCCCCGCGATGGCGGCCTTGCCGTCGTCGGCCGCGCTCTCGAAGACCATGGCCGACACCCGGGTCGTCTTCGGGATGTCGAAGAGGAGGGCGAGACCGGCGTCGAGGCCCGAAACCTTGACCATCCACATCCAGTTCGACAACCAGATCAGGAGATCCGACTCGGGAAGATCGAGGTTGTCGGGGCCGATGGCCCGGTGGCGGAAATCGACGTTGTGAATTCGGTATTTGTCGCGTTGGGCCCGGGCCACCCGGACGGAGCGGAGATCGTGGTCGATACCGATGGCGCGGGACGCTCCGAACAGACCCGCGGCCAGGGTCATGGAGCCAACCGAGCAGCCGATATCAAGGACTCGCCGGTCCCGAAAATCGACCATTCTCGACAGACATTGGGCCCGCTGAAGGCTCCGTTTGCGGTGCGAGTCGAAACCGAATCGGTCGGGGATGATGAGGTCGTGATAGAGATGATGCGGCTGGAGCGACGAGCCGGGAACCGTCTGTCCGGGCATGGCCAGTTCCTCCACCGCCTTCTTCAGTCGTACGGTGTAGAAGGACCCCCTGAGGGCGCAGCTGAAGTATCTCGTCACGAGGCGAATCGCGACCACCGGACCAAAGATCCAGATCAGGCGAAAAATGTAGAGGACCCGCGCCAGTGGAGGAGCAAAAATCGAGTACCAGAGGGCCTCCTTCGAGGTCGTTGCCGGGCATGACTCAGCCTCTCTCTTCGGGTTCTTCGGTGGGGCTGACGGGTTGCGCGAGCGTGGGCAGACAGGTCGTCCACGAACCTGATCCTCCTATCGACGATGGTGTGGGTGGAGCGGGTGGCGGCGGCCGTTCTGAACCCGCAAAGCGCGACCCAAGGCCGACGGGCCGGTTCCGACCAACCCCAACGACAGTATATCCTAGTAAGAGGCGTGGGCTTCCGCGCGATCCTCAGCGGTCGGCCGGTGGCCGGGTCAAGGAGGCCGACCGATGCGTGTCGAGGTCCGGTCCCGACATCTTGATGGTGTGGTGGTGCTCGAACCCGAGGTTTACAGCGACGAGCGTGGATTTTTTCTCGAGGTTTTTCGAGAGGATCAATTCGCTGCCGTTGGTTTGCCGGGTCGCTTTGTTCAGGACAACCACTCCGGTTCGGTCCGTGGGGTGCTCCGCGGCCTCCACTTTCAGTGGGATCCGCCGATGGGAAAACTGATGCGCGTGACGCGGGGTTCTGCATTTCTGGTGGCGGTCGATATTCGCCCTGGATCCCGACCCTGGGTCGAATATTTCTCGCTCGAGGTTTCGGCGGAGAACCGGCTCCAGGTTTGGGCCCCTGCCGGATTCGCACGTGGATTCTGCGTGCTTTCGGACTATGCCGAGATTCAATACAAATGCACCGGAATATACAGTTCGAAGGCCGAGTCCGGGATCTTGTGGAATGATCCGGCGATCGGTATCGACTGGCCGGAGGATCCCCCGATTCTGTCCGCCAAAGACGCCACCGCACAGACTCTCGACGAGTGGCTTTCGCGACCCGAGTCGGAATATTTCAGCTATGAATGAGCCCGTCGCGAGGCGAGTTCGTTGAAGGCGCCTCAGCCACATGAGGGGCCGAAAGGAGGCGCGACGTCGATGAAGGTACTGATTGCAGGTGGCGCCGGCTATATCGGAAGTGCGCTCGTCCCCAGACTCCTTGATCGCGGATACGAAGTCGGTGTGCTCGATCTCTTTTGGTTTGGCAACAACTTGCCGGATGAGGTTACGATCGTCGAAAAAGACATCTTCGATCTGACCGAGGACGATATCGCAGGCTACGAACAGATCGTGTTTCTCGCGGGTCTGTCCAACGACCCGATGGCGGAGTATTCGCCGGCCGAGAATTTTATCTCCAATGCGGCGGCGCCGGCCTACCTCGGGTACATGGCAAAACGGGCCGGTGTGCGGCGATTCGTTTACGCCGGGTCGTGCTCGGTATATGGCTACACGGTCAATGAACTCTATGATGAAGAGTCTCCGGCTGTCTCCAACTACCCCTATGGGATCTCGAAATTGCAGGGTGAGCAGGCAGTGCTGCAGATGCAGGATGAGAATTTTTCGGTGATCGCTCTCCGACAGGGCACTGTCTGTGGCTACAGTCCCAGAATGCGCTTGGATCTCGCCATCAACACGATGTTCAAATGTGCGATGACCGAAGGCCGGATCACGATCAACAATCCGGCGATCTGGCGTCCGATCCTGGGAATCCGTGACGCGGTGACGGGTTATGTGCGTGCGATCGAGGCCAACCAGGCGATCTCGGGAATTTTCAATATCGCCTCCGGTAACTATACGGTTGGGGAGATCGGCGACCTGGTTCGTGCGGGTCTGAAAAAGCATCTCGAACTCGATGTCGATCTCGAGATCAAACACCTCGAAGACTTTCGCAACTACAAGGTTGAGACCGCCCGTGCGCGGACGGTGCTGAGCTTCCATCCGTCCCAGGACGTGGTCGCGATCGTTGAAGAGTTGGTGGAACGACGTCGGGATTTTGAAGACTATGACAATCCGCTCTACTACAACATCGAGACCTACAAGCGCCTTCGACCGAAAGGGGCGTCAAAGGCGTGAAGATCGCGGTCATCGGCGCCAATGGTCAGTTGGGTTGCGACCTGTGCGTGACCTTGAAGTCCGCAGGTCATTCCCTGACGGAGATCAATCACGACGAGACCTTTGATGTCAGCCGTCGGGAGACGGTACGCGCAGTTCTCGCCGGACTCCAGATCGATGTTGTGATCAACACTGCTGCGATGCACAACGTCGAGCAGTGCGAAGAAGACCCGACCGGTGCATTTGCGGCCAACAGTCTGGGTCCGAGGAATCTCGCCGCCGAGTGTCTCGACAATGGGTCGAGGTTGCTCCACATCAGTACCGATTATGTCTTCGATGGCGCCAAGAAGAAGCCCTATCTCGAATCAGATCTGCCGTGGCCGCTCAATGTGTATGGCACCAGCAAACTTGCCGGAGAACACTTCGTTCTCTGCACCGGTGACCGCAATATAGTTCTTCGGACATCGGGACTCTATGGCCGAAACCCCTGTCGCGCCAAGGGTATGAGTTTTGTCGATTTAATGTTGAAGTTGGCTGCCGAGCGCGACGAGGTGCGAGTCGTCACCGACGAGATTCTCACCCCGACCAACACCGAGGACGTCGCGCGACAGATTGCCACATTATTGGAGCATGACCTGCCGCCGGGTCTCTACCATGCGACGGCCGAGGGCGAGTGTTCCTGGCATGATTTTGCGGCAGAGATCTTTCGCTTCAACGGCAGCACGGTGTGTCTGCATGAGGCTGGCCCCGATGAGTTTCCGGCAAAGGTTCCACGACCGGGTTATTCGGTGCTCGAAAACGGCCGTCTGAAGGAAATCGGGATCAACGTCATGCCGCACTGGAGGGACGGCCTCCACCGTTTCCTCGAAGCCAGGATCTAGCCGGAATTCCCACCGGGTGTCTCAGCTCGATTGATCCACAGAACAGTCGAAGGTCGCGAGGGCCCGGTGCAGATCCAAAAGGGCCTGGGAATCGTCCTCTCGATTTTGGTAGCCGCGGAAATGAAATCCAAAGGGCCGATCCTGCCACAAAAATTCCTCCCAACCGTGTCCGATCGCGTCGTAGGCTCCGAAGTCCTGGAAGCCTTTGATACTCGAGGCATCGGCCCGTTTCGGGAAATAACACAGGCGCTCGGGCAGCAATCGTTCCACCCAGCGGTTGAAACTCCCGCGCGCATGTCGCGGGCCTTCAAATTGCTGATCGGGTCGATAGACCGGTTGCAGACACTCGGTCCTCAATACGGGGTCTCCGGCAAATCGCTCATATAGCCGATACCCCGTATCGTGTGAAGATCCGATGACGCGCCGATCCCTCAGGAGGAGCAACTCCGTCAGGTTTGTGGCGATGGTCGACACCCGCGAACCCTGGTCGGAGGCCGGCCCGGTCGATGAATTGCCATCTGAAACGGCGAGTTGATCCATGAGATCGGGGCGGAAGTCGAGGTCATTGATGTCGACCCGCTCGAGATCGATGAGAAGGCAGTGGACGCAGGGAAAGCCGCGAAATTTGTTGAACCATCTCGGATGCCAGGGTGTGCCGAAGAATGCGATTCCGGCGTTCTCAGTGTGGCTGGTGATCTGAGTTACCCACCCGTCCCGGATCACGAAGAAATCGACGTCCAGGATGAGCGCCCATCGTGTGGTCACCGGTTCGATGCTCTGATTGATGGCCGTCCCGTGATGGTAGCTGCCGCGCACCGATGCGGGGATCGAAGGGTCCGGGGTTTTTCCGGCCACACGGGTGACGTGGTCGGGAAGACTCTGCTCCGGAAGTCCCTCGGGCGAATTGTCCGTGACCACCCAGGGGATGTTCTGACCATGGTTGAGTTGGGCGGTTGCGGCAACATTCATCATCAGGCAACTTCGGGTAAAAGCGTCGTGGAAGACGCTGCAGATCGTTATTTCTGAAGCAGTCAATGTGCCTCCGACGTCACGTTTTTTCGGCGGTGAACGAAATCCTCCCGGCCTGGTGGAGCCAGGCGAGCATGGATGCGATGGGTCTGACGGCATAACGCAGCGCCGTCGGTCCGCGTTCCGGGAAAGCCAGGCAGGTCTGCGCGCCGGGGATATGGTGTCGATCGAGAGATCTCCCGAGGTGAATCATCAGGTTGTTGACGTTGCGTTGGTGGGAGATTCTGATGTTTTTGAAACCGCCTTTTTCAAGGAGCATGGTCAGGGTGGTTGGGGTGAAATGATGCAAATGAGTCGGAACCTGGAGCGCATACCAGGAGGGTCCGAAAAAACTGAACTCCCAGCTCCCGCCATTTGGAACCGAGCCTGCCAGAAAGCCACCGGGTCGCAGCCAGGCGTGGATTCTGTTGATGTCCTCGATTGGGGCGTGGAGGTGTTCGAGAACCATCACCGCGACGACCAGATCGAAACTACCGGGATCAAAGCACGCCTCCTGGATCGAGCCGACGGTGACGGGCAGACCGGTGGCCTCATGGAGATGGTCGGCTGTTTCGGCGGATGGTTCGAGCCCGTGGACATGCCATCCGGAGGCCGCCAGCTGTGCCAGGTAGCGACCGGACCCGCAGCCGACCTCGAGAGCTCGGCCGGGGTTGATTCCAGGTGGCAGTACATGCTCCTTGGGGTCGAGTAAACGCCGCCCCAACTTTTTCAGGGCCGACCATCTCCGCGGCCTCTCCGGCGGCGCGTGTGGTGCTCCGAACGGCTGGTAGTCCGATGGATAATACCGCGCGATCGTCGCTCGATCGGGCCGGGGCGAAGTGAGCATCAGACCGCAGTCTCGGCATCGGTGGACGCCCCATTCGCCAGGCATCTCGTGCAGGGTGTCGGATGCGCGGAAGAGCACGTGCAATCGCGATGAACCGCATAACGGGCACCGGGTGACGATTTCGATCCCATCCGAAATATCGCTGTCAGCGGAGGGATCGGGTGGCCCGGGCGGGTCGTTTTCGGTTGATCTCCTCACCGATCGGGCTCCTGACCTGATCGTTGGATCGTCGTCAAGAGTTGCTGCTCGAGACGGTCGATCATGTGCTCTGTGGTCCACTTCTCCAGGACCCATTGGCGCCCATTGGAGCCAAGGCTGCGACCGAGATCGGGATCGGAGAGTATGTTCTCGAGGGCCGCTGCCAATGAGCGCGGATCATTCTCGGTGAGAAACCCGGTCTTCCCGTCGAGAACTGTTTCACGGAGCCCACCTTCACGGACACCGACTACCGGGATCTCGCAAGCGGCGGCCTCCAAAGGGGTATAGCCGAAGGGTTCGAGGCGCGGGGTATAGATCATCACGGACGCTCGGTTGAGGCGGTCGACCAACTCGGCATCCGAAATACCGATCGCACACTTGAATTCGACACCCTTTTCGCGAGCCCGCTGCTCGAGACGATGCCGATAGTCCGCATCGCAAGCGTTGCCGATCCAGTCGAGGACCGGTCGCTTCTCTGAAATCATGGCGACGGCGTCGATGGATTTTTCGATCGCCTTTGCCGGCACGACCGCTCCGACGCCGATGACCCGATGTTCCCGCTTGAAGTCGAGGTTCACGAATTTCTCGGTGTCGACGCCCAAATAACAGACCGAGGCATCCAAGCCGTATGCGCGGACCACGCTTTCTCTGCTGAAGAACGAGTTGACGAGCATTCGGTCGAAGGCCCGCGCGTTGTTCTGTTCCTCGCGCACGAGAATGCCGAGCTTGCGAATTCGCAAGATGTGCCTGAGGACACCGGATCGCTGCTCCGATGTGTGATCCGGGACGATTGTCGCAGCCGGGGTACTCCACGGAATCTCGGGAGAGGCCTCATACAACTCCCTGAGTGGTTCCTGGAGGTAGAGCACGCGGGGCAGGTCGGTGAAGCGGCCGATCGCGGTCACGGCAAAGTCCCGGCTTGTGTTGGAGAAGAGAACGTCGAAGTTTCCGGCAGCGATCTGCTCGGCGCATTGGCGACAGTGGAGGTCCATCGCCAGCATATCTGAGCGCACCCCTCGAAGGACTTCGACGGCCTCCCCAATCGCGCTTCTTCGTTTGCTGGGCGGTATCGGTACGACGTGTTCTTCTGCGAGGTCGCTGAGGGGAAGAAAATGATCATCGAGGCGTTCGGGGCACCAGATTTCGACCTGATGTCCGCGTTCCAACAGACCCTTGATGTGGGCGTGCAAGGCGCGGCGACCCCCACCGCTGGGGAGGTTGTGCCACACGGCGACTCGGAGGGGCGTGTCGATGATCACCTCACCATGTTGCCACGGCGTCGTCCGGTTGGCCTACGCCGAACCACCGCCCCGGCCAGGCGAGTATCAGCAGCGGGTACTGCAGAGGGTGGTGCTTTCTGAAGTACTCGAACATACCGCTGAACTGGAGGCGTTGATACTCATCGGCGTCGAACTTGCGCGAGGAAACTCCCTCGAGGTGCACGACGTGAATGTCCGGTACGACATGGCTGACAAAACCTGATTCTTTGATCCGTCGGTAGAGATCGACATCGTTGAACAACAACGGAAATCTTTCGTCGAAGAGGCCACCGGCCCGGTCGATCACTTCGCGTCGGAAGAGGCTGAATGAAGCTCCTGCCTGGTCGATTTCTTCGACGGCCTCGAAGCTTCGATCGCGATAGAAATAGGAGTTGTGCAGACTGCGGCGCAGGAGCACGCGATCCACCGCACGACCGAGTGGGTGGTAGTGTCCGATCACGTGCAGCGCATTCGGCAGGCGTCGGACGAACTCCTGGGGTCGGCCGTCCCGGTCGAAGAACCGCGGTGAGACAGCGCCGACCTCGGGGTGCGCATCGGCATATTGGACCAGGGAGGTGATCGCGTCGTCGCGCAAAAGAATGTCGTTGTTGGCGATCAGAACGTATCTGCCGCTGCTGACTTCATATCCCTGGTTGCAGGCCTTGGCAAAGAGCAGATTCTCCTCGTTGAATCGAGCCCGAATCCGGGGGTCCCTGTCGGCGATTTCCTGGATTCGCTGCGGGCTCGAGTCGGTCGAACCGTTGTCGACGACGATGAGCTCGAATGAAACCCCCCGGGTTTCGGCGAGAATCGATTCGAGGCATTCGACAATGACCTCGTCACCGTTCCAATTCGGGATGATGATGGTGAGGTCGAGCATCAGCCGGGATCGCCTGAACTTGCTCTAACCACTCGAAACAAAAGAGATCGACTGAGATTCACCAGCTTGATTCTATCATCGCTTTCTCACCACTCATCCTCAGCCTATACAATGGCACGGGGACCATACGGGGGGTGCTATCGCGGCCGAAGAAGGATTTGTGACAGCCACGGCAACTGACCATGGGACTTCGCCGGGGGAGCAGGGCGGCAGCTCGAACCATCGGCGGATTCAGGTCAGGGTGGTGGGCGATGAGCAGGTGGCGAGCACCCGCTTTCGAGTTCTGGCGCACCTCGAGGCGCTGCGGGCTTCAGGTTTCGATGTGGATCTGCAGATGCAAACTGCGGTCGGTGATGCCGGGTTTCGATGGCCTTCGCGGCTCGCCGAGCTTGTGAGGGATACGATCGCGGCCCCGGATGCCGATCTCCTGTTGATCCATCGTCGGACCTATCCTCCCCCATTTGCGCGCCGACTCCGGTCTTTCGAGCTTCCGGTGGTATTCGATCTCGACGATGCGCTCTATCTCCCGCCGCCGTCGGCAGCTGAGAGCGCGGCGAAGCGCAGATCCTATCGGCGCAACTTCGACGCGACCGCGGCGGCGGCGGATCTCGTGATCTGCGGCAACGCCGAGATCGCTCGGCAGGTCCCTCACGAACGAACGAAAATCCTCCCGACCGCCATCGACTGCCGGCGGTTCTCACCGTCGGCCATCGAGCCGGCGACCGGTCCGGTGATCGGTTGGGTTGGATATTCGGACAATCTTCCGTACCTTGAATCGCTAGCGGAGCCTTTTGCCGAACTCGCGCACCGCCACCCCGGTCTTCGGCTCCTGGTGGTTGCCGACCGGCCACCGAAAATCGACGGGGTGGAGGTGGACTTTCGTCCCTGGACCTTGGCGACCGAAGTCGCCTGTTTCAACGGTATGTCGGTGGGGGTGATGCCGCTCGACGACACGCCGTGGACCCGCGCCAAGTGTTCATTCAAGTTGCTGCAATACATGGCCCTCGGAATACCATCGGTGGCCTCGCCGGTCGGAATGAACAGCGAGGTCGTCGACGACGGTGTCAACGGCTGGCTCGCATCGACCCCCGAGCAGTGGTTCGATTGTCTCGATCAACTGTTGGGCAGCAAAGAGCTTCGCCTTCGTTTTGCCGCGGCAGGCCGGCAGACAGCGCTCGATAAATATTCACTCGAAGTCCTCACTCCGCGCCTTGTGGATTTGCTCGAGAATGTCGAAAAGTGGCGGCGGGAGCCGGAGCAACGTTCCGGCGGATTGCGATAATCGATCAATGTGCGGCATAGCCGGAATTCTCGGTGGGCCCGATGTCCCGCGGCGCAGATCACGGGTGGAGGAGATGACCGGCGCCCTGATCCATCGCGGCCCGGACGACGACGGCTACTTCGACGACGACAAGGTGACGCTGGGTTTTCGGCGTCTGGCGGTGATCGATCTCGAAACCGGGCAACAACCGATCGTCGATCACGAGCGAAAGCTCGCCATCGTACTCAACGGAGAAATCTACAATTTCCGACAGTTGCGCAAGGAGCTGCAGGCCAAAGGGCATCGTTTTCGCACCACGGGAGATGTGGAGGTGGTGCTGCGATTGTGGTCTGAGGAAGGCCCGCGCTGCGTCGCGCGACTCAATGGGATGTTTGCGCTGGCGATGTGGGATGCTCAGTGCGCCACCTTGTATCTGGCGCGCGATCGTTTTGGAATCAAACCGCTCTACCTGTGCCGTGATCGGGGCGAACTCGCATTCGCTTCGGAAATCAGAGCGTTGCGAGCGGGAGCTTTCCCATCATCGGTGGAACTCGACCCCGTGCAACTTCACCACTACCTCAGCTTCGGGTTTCTGGCGCCCGAGGCCGCCCCCCTGATTGGTGTCAGATCGCTGCCTCCGGCAACGATGCTCGCGGTGGAGAGCGGTGGCGTCGAGCGGCTCGATCAATACTGGGTTCCCCCCAAACCCGATGCAACCGCCTTGTCCGGAGAGAATGTGACCGAGGCCCTTCGCGCTGCATTGCAGCGATCGGTGGAGGACCAACTGGTGGCGGATGTTCCGGTGGGTGTATTTCTCTCCGGGGGGCTCGACTCGAGCACTCTGTGCGCGCTCGCACACAAGGCCGTGACGGGCCCTCTGCGGACCTTTTCAATCGGCTTCGAAGGACCCGACGCGGTCAATGAACTTCCCTATGCCCGCGAGGTCGCCGAGTATCTCGGCAGTGATCATCACGAGCACATGATGTGCGCCGAGGACGTCGCCCGTGATCTCGGGGCCATCGTCGACGGGCTTGACGCGCCGTTGGCTGATCCCACGGCCATACCAACCTGGTACATGTGCCGCCTGGCACGGGAGGAGGCCACCGTCGCGCTCTCCGGTGAGGGGGCGGATGAGATCTTTGGTGGTTACGCACGCCAGCGCTACGACGTCGCCCTCGATCGGATGGGCGGGCTCGGGAGGCGTGTGCTCCCCTTGGTGATGAGGATGGCGGGTCGCGCGCCTTCCACCCGTCTCCAGAAGCGACTCCGGATGCAACCTGGTCTGAAGCGCCAGCTCGACTGGGGCCGGCTCTTTTCCGCCGAACAAATCGATCGGGTGGCCATGCCAACGGGTCGGGACGAGGAGATGTGGCGGAGCTATTCCGAGCTCGCCGAACGGTGGCTTCAGTTGGCAGACTCCGATCCCGTCAACGGCAGGTTGATGACGGATCGAGAAGTTTTTCTGCCCGGCGATCTGCTGCCGAAAGTTGATCGGATGTCGATGGCGCACTCGCTCGAGGTCCGGGTGCCATACCTCGACAACGGGGTTGTGGATCTGATGCTCGGGCTCTCTGGAGGGCTCAAGCAGAGCCTGTTCAAGGACAAGATGCTGCTTCGCGCGTCGTCCGAGGGTCTGCTTCCGCAAGAGGCCACTCATCGACGCAAACGGGGCTTCGAAGTGCCGATCGGCGCCTGGTTGCGTGGTGCGCTGCGGCCGGCGATGTCGGATTTGCTGGCACCGGAAAAACTCCAACGTGCCGGTGTTTTGCGACCGGAGGTTGTCGCTGAGATGGTCGAGCAGCATCTCGAGGGTCGGCATGACCACGGTAAGCAGTTGTGGGCGCTGGTCGTGCTGTCCCGGTGGCTTGAAACGGGCGAAGTGCGTTGAAGATCGCGCTGCTTTCCCACGAAGCATCGCCTGTCGCACCGACCGGTGCCGAACACAGCCTTGCGTTGTTGGCCCGTGGTCTGCACGGGCGAGGGCACTCGGTGGCTGTGACCGCGCCCGGAGAATGGGCGCTTGCCGAGGATCTCACCGCCGCCGGAGTCAGCGTCGATTCCATTCCGGTGCGCATGTGCTGGTTGGTCCAATACGGACACCAACCCCTATGGCGACAGGCGGCCCGATCCGTGCGCTATGTCCTTCCGGATCCGGGATCCGGCGATCTGCGCAAATGGCTCGTCCGGGAGCGGCCGGATCTGGTCCATGTCAATTGTCTGCCCCATCTTCGGGGTGCCGGTGCGGCCAGGGCATGCGGGCTGCCGGTGGTCTGGCACCTGCGGGAGATCCTGCCTCCTGGTCCTCGTCGGCGCTGGTTTGCCGATCGACTGCGGCGCGATGCGACCCGCATCGTCGCGGTGAGTGAGGCTGTTGCGGATTGGGTGCGGGAGGAAGGACTGAGTGACCTCGTGGAGGTGGTGCACAACGGTGTCTCACCCCCGGCAACGCTGCCCGATCGAAATGCGGCACGAATGGCCCTGGGGCTGCCGCCGGAAGCCTGCGTGGTCGGGATCTTCAGCCAGGTCGTCGAGCACAAGGGTGCCCTTGATTTCGTCCGTGCGGCGGCGATTGCCGGCCGCCGTTTACCCGATATGCATTTCCTGATAGCCGGTCACGGCCCGCCGGATTTTTTATCGAGGCTCGATCTGGAGATTGGCCGCAGTCCGGCCGCAGGGAGGGTCCATCGGGTACCGCCCCAGCCGGATATCTGGTCGCTGCTTTCGGCGGTTGACCTCGTGGCTCTCACCACTTTGTGGCCCGATCCGCTGCCGCGGGTGATCATGGAAGCGATGGCGGCGGCCAAGCCGGTGGTGGCCTACGACGGCGGCGGGGTTCCGGAAATGCTGATCAATGGTGAGAATGGGTTCATCGTCAACACCGGCGATACCGAAGGCCTGGCCGATGGAATCATCCGATTGGCCGATGATCGCGAGTTGCTGGAGGCTTTTGGCGCGGCCGGTAGCAGGCGCGCACTGAACCGATTCTCGGTTGCGGATCATGTCGGCAAAATGGAGACAATCTTCGAAAGGGTTGCTTCGATTCAGAGCTGACGGAGGGCTCTGATCGAACGGGCAGCGCCGGCGTGCTCGGGTTTTGCGAGTTCGATTTCCAGCCAATCCTGCAACCGCGCCGGTTCGGGGTGGTCGTCGAGCAGTCGTTTGGCGACGGCGGCGAGATCGGGGGATTCGGGATCGTTATCGAATCCTTCGATCAATTTTGCCGCAGCCTCGTCCCACCTCCCGAGCTCGATCAGGGCGGTGACCTTGATCCGGCTCCCCATGGCGGTCGGGGGATGGCGTGACTCGAGGAGAGCGAGCTCGTCGAGTGCTCCCTGGGGATCTCCGGTGTAGAGTGAGGCTGCCGCCAGATTGTGGCGAGGTCGGAAGAGATCGGGCCCGCGTTCGGTGGCGCCGCGATAATATTCCAGCGCCTGCCGCAGATCGCCGCGTTCCATGTAGACGTTGCCGAGCCACTCCCAGGCATCGGGCCCATCGGGATAAATCTCGATCGCGGCACGGGCGAGGTTTTCCTGGTTGGAGTAGACCCACAAGGCGTGGCGCAGACCGATCTGGCCGACCACAAGCGCTGCTACGACCACTGCCGGGACCGCCCACCCGAGACGAGGTTGACGGTCGATCAACCATGCGTGAATGACGATACCGAGTTCGGCAAGAGCGAGAACACTCATTGCGAGCGGAACGTAGAGATACCGTCCGAAGCCGCCCCATCCTGGGACCGAAGCCACCAAGGCAATTGGAGCGATCATCATGCTGGTGGTCACAACGGCGGTCAGCGTGAGGGGTGCGATGCGAATCAGAGCGACGGCGCCGGCGAGGACTGCTCCGCAACCAAGCAGGGCCAAGGCACTTTGGCTCCAACTGATATTTGCGTACTCCCAAGACAGGTGTCGGACCCCGATCGGCTGCATGGTCAACATCGCACGAAACGCGTCCAGGAACAGCACCGGATAGATTTTGAGCGCTGTCAACCGTTGCGCCACATCCTGTCCGGTGGCCTGAAGACCGCCGAGAGCCGAATACCTCATGGCAAGAAATACGAACCCTGCGAACCAGGTGGGCGCGACCGCCCTCAGGGGGACCCTCCGGATGATCATCAGATAAGCCGTAGCGGCAGGCAGCGCCATCAACACCGCCTCCTTCGACATGATTCCGAAGAAGAACAGGGCAGCCGCGAAAATCGATGCCGATATGTTGGCTGTCGATTTTTGTCTGCCCCGGCAATGGCGATCGAGCACCGCGATCGCAGCCAGAAAACCGGCGGCGGCCATCGGTTCAGAGATTGCCGAGGGCCAGAGATAGGCCTCGGCAGTCACCGGATGACAGGCAAAGAAAAGCACCGCGGCAGCGGCCGCCCAGCGTGAAGGCAACCACCTCGAGGCGATGATCCAGAGCAACAGGCAGACCCCGAGATGCACCGCCACGAGGGCGAGGTGAAACCAGAACGGATCGGGACCGTTGATCGTGTGGATGAGGGCCAGAGCAACCATGAAGAAGGGGCGGTAGAGATCGACCCCCGGTGCGTTGACCCCGGCGCGGCCCGCCGATTCCACGACGTTGTGGGTGAAATAAAAGGGGATCAACGAGAGGTCATCGATCGTCTGCGATTCCACGATCTGGACAAAATCGTCCCACAGGAACTCGGCTTTCAGAATCGGCGACAACACGAGAGCGATCAGCATCAGGAGAAGACCGATCTGAAGCCAGGGTCGTGTGCCGACAAAGGATGAAATTCTTCGGGCGCCGTCGTTCATCAATACCATTGTCGCAGTATTGCTCGAATGGTGCTTCCGCCCGGTTCGTGCCAGGCGCCCGGATGCTGGCCGTATAATCAATAGATGTCCGATCGCAGCCACCTTCTCTCCGAGTCGAGACTCCGCGCACCGCGAGCGCGCCGCGAATAGCATGAGCGGAGCAGCCGGTATTGGGGTTGTTGTGGTCAGCCACAACTCAGCCGACGATCTCGGCGCGTGTCTCGGCGCACTGACCGGAGCCGACGACATCGACTCCGTGGTGGTGGTTGACAACGCCTCCAGCGACGGATCAAGAGATGTGGTGCTCGGACTCAAGGACCCGCGGATCAAGTTGGTTGCAGAAGAGATCAACACCGGTTTTGCCGGAGGGTGCAATCGAGGCTTTCGGGAACTTGGAGATCGCCACGACGTACTGGCATTTCTCAATCCGGATGTGGAGGTGTCGCCCACCGGTCTCTCGAAATGTGCCGGGGAGATTCGATCGGACGAGCGGCTCGCCGGGCTCGCACCGAGACTCATGCGATCCGATGGTCTGACGGTCGATAGCGTCGGCCAGGTCCTCAATGGGCTGACGCTCGAGGTCAAAGACCGCGGATATGGTGCGGAGCTGTCGCCGGAATTGATGACCGGACAACGAGTCCTTGCCCCCTGCGGCGCACTTGCGGTTTTCCGCCAAACCGCCCTCGAAGAGGTCGCGGATGATCACGGGCCCTGGGCGCAGCACTTTTTCTGTTTCTGGGAGGACCTCGAGATCGGCTGGCGGCTGGTCAATCGTGGCTGGGAAATCCATGCTTTTCCTGACGCAGTTGCCACCCACGGGCGTGGTGCCGGAGCAATCGAAGGTTCGGGGCCGTTGCGCTGGCGGCGGCCGCCCGAATTGGAAGCGTGTATCCTCAGCAATCGCTGGATGACTTTGCTGCGGCACCTCCACACCCTTGATCTGGCACCGCGGCTCCCCCTACTCTTGGGTTGGGATTCGGCGCTGGTCGCTCTTGGAGGGCTGCAACGACCGGCCCTGATCGGGCATCTGCGTCGGCGCTGGCCGATGGTGGTGCGTGAATGGAAACAACGGCGCCGATATAGCCGTCGGAGGTTGCACGAGCTGCTATGACGATTCGACTCATTCTCGGTTTCTTCCTTGCCTATTTTCTGGCCATCGTGGGTACGCCGATGGCTCGCGATGCTGCGCTTCGTTTTGGCGTTGTCGACCGACCGGATGGCAACCTCAAGAACCACCGCGAGCCGGTTGCCTACCTCGGGGGCCTGGCGGTCTTTTCCGCCTTCCTGTTGTCGATCGGGATGACTTTCGAGTTCGATGCCGATCTCCTGGCTTTGTTGCTCGCCTCCACCATCGTCACCACGGTGGGCCTGGTGGATGACTTTGGCGCCTTGACGCCAAAGCCCAAAGCGATCGGGCAGGTTGTTGCGGTCTTCGTGCTCCTCAAGGCGGGGATCATGGTCCAGATCGCCTTCATGCCCTGGTGGCTGCGCCTGGCGGTCACCATCGTGTGGTTGGTCGGTCTCTCGAATGCTTTCAACCTGGTCGATATCATGGATGGGCTCGCCAGCGGCCTCGGCGTCATTGCTGCGACCTTTCTCCTGGTGGTCGCATTGCTCAACGGTCGTTTTATGGTGGCTGCGTTCACGGTCGCTCTGATCGGAGCGCTGCTCGGCTTTTTGCGTTCAAATTTTTATCCGGCCAAGATCTATCTCGGCGACTGCGGCAGCCTCTTTATCGGGCTGACTCTCGGCGCCCTGGCGATGGTGATGGACTACACCACCCACAATCCGCTCGGGTGGTTGGCTCCGCTTTATATTCTCGCGGTGCCGATCATCGATACGCTCTACGTCATCGTTCTCAGGATTCGGGCGGGCCGCAAGGTCTACTACGGCAGCCCCGATCATTTTCCCTTGCGGGTCAGGCGCCGGCTCGATGGTTGGACCGCCGGAACCGTCGTGGTCAGCTATGCGGTTGCTGTTGTCTTTGGCTCCCTCGGACTGGTGGTGCTTTATCTCGACCCGCTGTCGACGATGATTCTCACCGGGGTCGTGGCGGCGGTGGTGATCGCTCTGCTGGGATGGCTTGCGACCGTTCCAATGGAGGCCTGATGTCGATTGTCATTGTCGGTGGAGGATTGACGGGGTTGGTGGCAGGCGAACAACTGGAGCGCGCCGGGATTTCGGTGCCTGTTTTCGAACGCGAAATGGAAGCGGGTGGCGCCTGCCGAAGCGTCAGCGCCGAAGGCTTCACCTTCGACTATACGGGCCATCTCTTGCACGTGGCGCGACCCGAGACCGAGGCCTATCTGCAGGAACTCGGTGCCTGGCAAAAATTGGCGGTTCATCGGCGGCGGGCTGCGATCGTGATCGACGGCCACACAACGCCGTACCCGGTCCAGATCAACACCCACGGTCTGTCTCCCGAAGTTCGGCGTGACTGTCTGCTCGGCTTTGTGAAGGCCTGGGCGGCTCCGATGGAGGAGGATCCGAGAGATTTTCGCGACTGGGTGCTCGAACGATTCGGTGAAGGATTTGCGCGACACTTCTTCTTTCCCTATAACTCCAAGCTGTATCGAGCCGAACCGGAAGAGCTGAGCCTTGACTGGGTTGGCCGCTATGTCCCCAAACCAAAGATCGAAGAGGTCATCGACGGTGCCCTCGGGTTGCACGACGCCGAGGTCGGTTATAACGCGACCTTTCGTTATCCCGAGCGTGGCGGCATCCGACTGTTGCCGGACGCGGTGGCCGCCCGGGTCCCCGGGCTCGAGCTTGGATCCTCGGTGGTGCGTGTTCATCTCGAGGAAAAGTGGCTCGAGCTGGCAAATGGTGGTCGCCGGAGCTGGAGCCGGCTGCTGGCCACCACCTCGCTGCCGGCATTCCTCGACAGCCTGGCCGACGAGCTTCCAGATGATGTGCGACAGGCGCGTGACGTTTTGCGGTGGGTTCGGGTGCTCAATCTGGCCCTGGGAGTCGAGGGTGACGCACCCAGCCCGGAGCACTGGCTCTATTTTCCGGATCCCAGGCTGCCGTTTTATCGGGTCGGTTTTCCTTCGAATCACGGCAAGCTGGCGCCCGACGGCCACCATACGGTCTCGGTCGAGCTCAGTCTCGATCCCGGGGGAGGCGAGGTCGAAGCCTTGGCCGAAGCTGCCGAGAGTGCTCTGCAAGAGATCGGACTGGTGCAGGCGAGTCTGTGCGGGTGCGGCGAATCACCGTCCTCGATCCCGCCTATGTGGTATTCGATCACCCGCGGCGAAAAGCGGTGGCGCTGCTGCGATCATGGCTCAGGCGTCACGACGTCGTCCTGGCCGGGCGTTGGGCGGAGTGGAAGTACTCGGCCATGGAGGACGCGGTCCTCGACGGTATGCGTGCGGCACGCACCCTGAGCGGTTCCGGCCCGACCGAGGCGTGAGGGAGCCCGGTGGAATCTGAGCCGTCGAATCCGGGTCCTGTTGGTGATCACCCGCCTTGAACTCGGCGGCGCACAGCGGGTGGTTCTTCACACCGCCAGAGCCCTTGACCGCGAGCGCTTCGAGGTGGGTCTCGCCTGGGGCCCCGGAGAGCTTCTCGACGAAGAAGCCGAGTCAATCGACGACCTCGAGCTCTTTCCGATCGCGTCGTTGCTCCGCCGGATCGCACCGATAGATGATCTCAAGGCAATGGCGTCGCTGCGAAAGACGATTCGGCGATTTTCTCCGGATGTCGTTCACACCCACTCGTCGAAGGCCGGGATTCTCGGCCGGATGGCGGCCCGAATCGAGGCTGTGCCGGCGATCGTCCATACCGTTCACGGTTTTGGATTTACGCCACTACAGAAGCCGCCGGTACGTTTCGTTTTCAAAAACGCTGAGAAAATGCTGGCCCGGGTCACCGATCACTTCGTGATGGTCTCCGAATCGGACCGGCGACGGGCCGCGGAAATGGGCATGGTGCCGCGCGATCGATCGACGGTGATCCGGGCCGGAATCGATATCGGACGATTCACCGGCAGCGGCGACGGAAAATCGGTGCGTCGTCTTCTCGGTGTGCCACCGGATGTACCGCTGATCACACAGATCGGCAATTTCAAGGCACAGAAGGCGCCGCTCGATTTCGTGAGGGCCGCGGCGGCGGTCGGCAAACGGTTTCCCGAGTCCTGGTTTCTGATGGTTGGTGACGGCCCGTTACTTGATTCGGCCAAAGAGCTGGCGCGGTCGCTCGACATCGGCGATCGCCTGGTTTTCAGCGGCTGGCGGGACGACATTCCGGATGTCCTGGCGGCCACCACGGTTTCGGTTCTGACCTCCCGCCACGAGGGTCTGCCATGCTCGGTGGTGGAATCTCTGGCTGCCGGGGTGCCGGTGGTGGCCACGGCCGTTGACGGGACCGTCGAGGTCCTCCGATCGGGGGTCAACGGTTTCCTCGCGCCGGCCGGCGATGTGGCCGCTTTGACGGATGGTATTTGTGCCGTGCTCGAGGATCCTGTGCTGCGCGATCGACTGGTGAACTCGGCGACGATGGGCCTCGAAGAATTCGATCGTGATCTCATGGTGCGCCGAGAGGAGGAGCTCTACGGATGGATTGGTCAACAGAACCGTTTGTCTTGATCTTTGCCGCAATCCTGGGAGCGGTGGTGGGTTCGTTCCTCAACGTTGTCATCTATCGCGTACCGCGCGAAAAATCACTGGTTCACCCCGGATCGGCCTGCCCATCCTGCGATACGCCGATCCGCTGGTATGACAATGTGCCGGTCCTCTCGTGGCTCGCCCTGCGCGGCCGCTGCCGACGCTGCCGGCACCCGATTTCGATCCGTTATCCGCTGGTGGAGGCCGCGTCCGCCGGATTGGCCGTGCTGGCGGTGCTGCGCTGGGGTTTGACGCTGACGGCCTTCGAGGTTGTGGTTTTCGCGTGGGTCTCCCTGGCCCTCGGTCTGATCGACTTCGACTTCCAGATTCTGCCCAACTCCATGACCTACCCATCCATCGTATTCGGATTCGTCTGTTCTTACTTCGGCGGCTATACCTGGTGGTTGGACTCCCTCATCGGTGCGGCGGTCGGGGCGCTCCTTCCGACCCTGGTCATCGTCATCTACAAAATGTGGCGGGGGATCGAGGGCATGGGCTGGGGTGATGTCAAATACCTGGCCGCGATCGGTGCGGTGGTCGGTCTCCGGGGCTGTGTCGGCGTGTTGGTAGTGGCGGCGACTCTCGGGGCCCTGGTGGGCGTCGGTCTGATCATCTCCGGCCGTGGCTCGGGCAAGACCGCCCTGCCCTTTGGGACCTTTCTTGCCGTGGCCGTGCTCTTGTGGCTCTATGCTCCGGAGTCCTGGCTTGCCGCAAGTCCTTTGTAGGCTTCAATCACAGCAGCCTCGAGAGCCCGATCGTCCTCGGACGGGACCGTTCGGAGGTCGAGCACCACCTCATCGTCCTCGATTCGGGCGATCACCGGCGGCTGTGTCGATCGCAGGCGATCGGCGAGACCCTGGCCACCGGCGACTGCCAACCCGTAGCTCGCCAGAGTCTCTTCCGGTGTGGTGCCGCCGCCGAGAGCGGCGCGGGTGGCTCGGCCACGAGCCGGCACGCCTTCGGATTCCAGTCCTGCCGCCAAGCGTTTCGCACGGTCTTTGAGCGCCTCGACCGGGATCTCGAGCAGCGCATAAAGTGGGATCTTCTCGAGCCTGCCGCTGCGGTGTGCACGAAGCACTTCGTCCATCATCACCAGGGCCGTCTTGTCCGGCCGGAGGGCGCGATACAGGGGGTGTCGAGCGAGCGGCGCAACCCACTCCTCGCTGCCGACGATGAGTCCCGCCTGCGGCCCGCCGAGGAGCTTGTCTCCGGAAAAACAGACGATGTCCGCGCCGGCCTCGAGCAATTCGGTGACGGTCTCCTCGGGCGGCAGGCCCCAGCGGCGAAGATCGTGCATCGCACCGGAGCCCTGGTCGACGATCAGCGGAAGATCGTGGGAGTGCGCCAATTCGGCGAGTTCGCCCACGGATGGTTCGGTCGTAAAACCAACCACGCGGAAATTCGATTGATGGGCGAGGAGCAAGGCGGCCGTCCGCTCACCGATGGCCGAAGCGTAGTCACGGAGATGGGTCCGATTCGTACAACCGACCTCGATCAATCGGGTGCCGGCCGATGCGATGACATCGGGTAGACGGAAGGACCCCCCGATCTCGATCAACTGACCGCGGGACACCACGACCTCACGGTCGTCGGTATGGGCTTTCAATATCAGGAACAGAGCTGCGGCGTTGTTGTTGACCATGACGGCCGCGGGAGCGCCGCAGACCCGGGCGATACGGTCGGCGATCGGCGCCAATCGTTGCCCGCGCCCTCCGGAAGCGATGTCGTACTCCAGAGCGAGATATGATCTCAGGGAGTCTGGTGAGAGCCCACCGAGCGGTGCGCGGCCGAGATTGGTGTGCAGGAGCACCCCGGTGGCGTTGATCACTGCCGGATACGGCGATCCGCCGTCACTGCTGACTGCTGCGAGTATTTCACCCTCGAGTGCGTCGATGGCGGCGACAAAATCGGATCCCGTCAATTCGCCTGTCCCGGCGCGGTGACGCAGTCGATCAACGATGCTGCGGCACGCCTCCATGACAGGGTCGTGGCCGTGTTCTTCGATCGCTGCCTGGAGTGCAGGCAGATCGAGGAGGCGATGAATCGCCGGGATACGTCTCAGATCAGTTTCCACGGCGGGTATTCTAACCTGGTATGAGCGGCGTTATCCGTCGGAAGGGGTGTCGGAGATCCGTTCCCGGTGAGATAATCGGGATGAAGGCGGAATCAGAACAGGTATTTCGGGAGTGTTCCATGGAGCTGGCTGAAAAAATTGCGGTGCTCGAAACGACCTTGCAGCAGCACATCCGCAAATGGGAGCGATTCTTTTCGGGGGTGGAAAAGGTGCCGCCACAGATCGAGCGCGAACGCATCAGCCGCCGGATCCGGCAGTTGTCCGAACAGACCGTGCACCGTCGGGCCGAGCAGTTTCGAATCGAACAGTTGCAGCACCGTTTCATGACCTATTCGATGAACTGGGAACGCATGTTGCGTTTGCGTGAAGAAGGCCGGACGGCTCAGGGCCACACCAATCCAGAGCTCCGGGCGCAAGAGATTGCAAACGTCCCTTCGCCACCGTCCGTAGACTCTGATAAGAGCGACGCGCTCTTTGACCGCTACACCGCTGCCAAGGCCGAACAGGGTCTGACTGTTGGGGTTGATCGCAGCACCTTTGAGGAACAGATCGCTCTGCAAAAGCTACGAATCGAAGAGCGTCTCGGACAGTCCGTTCGATTCGAGGTGCGGGTCGAGGATGGTAATGTCAGGGTCGTTGCGCGCAAGAACAAGAAAAGGAAGTAGCCAGCGAATGGTTTTTGAATCGGGTTCGGCCCGCCGGGGCTCATTGTTGATCGTGGTTTTGTTGATTGGAGCCGTCGGAACTCCCACCGCAGCCGGTGATGATCCGATCTTTGTCCGATGGCTGGTTCCGGACGACCCGGGAGACGAAACGATTCGGGAGTACTGGGAGCGTGCCGAGAACAGTGAACTTGCCGCACCGGAGTTGGTGGATCTCGGGACCATGCTCTTTTATCGCGGCTGGCCCAAGGATGCTGTGAAAATGTACCGGCGGGCGCTCAAGCTCGACAGCAATCTTTTCGAGGCGTGGTTCCGGATCGGTCTGGTGGAACACAGCCAGGGAGAGCTCGACAATGCCCGCCAAGCCTACCGCCGGTGCCTCAAACAACAGGTGGGTCACGGATGGTGCAACTTCTACCTGGGTCTGCTCGAGGAGCAGATGGGACACGGTTCCAACGCAATGCTTTACTACGAGCGTGCACTCGAGTCGGCGCCGGAGTTGGCCGATCCAATGGTCAACCCCGAGGTTCTGAATTCCCGACTGATCCTCGGTGCTAATCTCTATTCATATGATCAGCGCAGCTTCGTGGATGCGCTGCCAATCGAGTACCTGGAGCCGGAGAAGGTCGGCCAGATCGAACAAAAGTACGAACCGCCGGCGCCTCCTGACATACCTCAGTCCACCCCGCTCGAGCAAGAGCCGGTGTCCTCGACGATCAATCAGGCGGAAGAAATGACAACGGCCGATTCGGTTCCGGCCCCGACTCCGGTGCCGAAGGCTCCACCGCGTTCGATTCCCGCCCGTCGCGCACCGACCCGGTCGACGACGCCGTACGGAACGGCGCTGCCGCCGGTGACGGACCAACAAGATCAAAATGTGCCCCAGGCGGCGCCACCGGTCGGCAGTGTCTCGAATGAAGCCAGTCTCGCGCCAGGCGGGTTGATCAGTCGTTGGCTTGTCGAGGCCCTCGTTTGACCATCCTCAGACGTTGAATCTGAAGTGAACGACCTCTCCGTCCTGAACCGGATAGGTCTTGCCCTCGAGGCGAAGGGTCCCCTGTTGCCGACAGACAGCCAGTGAACCGGCCTCGATGAGGTCGTCGAAGGGCACCACCTCGGCACGAATGAAACCACGTTGGATGTCCGAATGGATGACCCCGCCCGCTTCCACCGCCGGGGTGTCGGTGCGAACAGACCATGCCCGGCACTCGTCTTCGCCGACAGTGAAGAACGAGATCGAACCAAGCAGGCGATAGGACTCGCGAATGACACGATCGAGGGCTCGATCCTTGATGCCGAATTCTTGCATCAATTCCTCTGCGTCCTGGTCTTCGAGTTCGGCCAGTTCGTGCTCGAGGGTGGCGCAGACCCGGGTGAAGGCTGTTTCGCCGCGATCGTTCCACATCGCCCAGCCGTCTTGGGTAAAGGGATCCTCTGCGAGGCGATCCTCGCTCACGTTGAGCACGACCAGCATCGGCTTTCGCGATAGGAAGGTGAATCCCCGCAGAATTTTCTGTTCATCATCACTGAAGCTTTCAGCGCGGAGCGGGCGCTCGTCTTCGACGATCGCGAGACAACGTTCGAGCAGTTCTTTTTCGCGCAGCAAATCGGGGACCTTGCGCGTCCGGAGATCACGCTCCAATCGTTCGAGGCGGCGCTCGATCACCATCTGGTCCTGGAGAATGAACTCGTCCTCGATGTGTTTGAGATCGCGCAATGCATCGATGTTGCCCATCGGGTGGGGAACCGACCCGTCGTCAAAGGCACGCAGAACGACCATCAGGGCATCGGTGTTCCGAAGTTCGGGGAGGTTGAAACTCGAGTCCCGGCGGTGCTCCTCCGGGATACCCGGCACATCGACGTAGCGGACGGTCGCCGGGGTGTTTTTTTCAGGGTTGTAGAGTTTTGCCAGGGCCTCGAGACGGGGGTCGGGCACCCTGGCGACACCGATTTGAACCGCATCGCGACGTGCAGTTGCGGCTGGTTTTTGACCGGTGAGCAGCGTGAAAAGGGTGGATTTGCCGCTCGCCGCCAAACCCAAGATTCCGACTTCCATCAGACCTCCTGTGGCGCGTTATTTCGCCAACAAGAGCACAAATTAACACAAAATGTCATTTTGATCCTGACCCGAGGAGCATGGCTGCAATCCCGGATTGAAATTTGAACTCACAGTTGTCCAATATAAATGGTCTTTTTAGGTCGCCCGATTGGCAGCACGAGATTTACGGGTTGGTTTTTGGCCTATCCAGTTCGCGGTGGCCCGATCCCGATCCCGATCCCGATCCCGAAAGGCGGCGGCAGCGACAGTGTCCAGCGTCAGCGAACAGCACTTAGGTTTTCGGGTTCAACAGTCGCCAGGTCATCGCACGGACTTGATCGAAGGCGTTCATCGCTTCACCGGCTCCGTTCGGGCTGATCGCCCCGGCGTGGGCGAGGAGCTGCAAGTGGCTGTCGACCTCTTTGGCCGAGGCGTAGGCGATCCTCCAGTGGTTCGATCGGTCTCTACCGAAGCGGCCGTGCCCTTCTGCCAGGTTCGCAGGGACTGAACTCGCCGATCGGACTACCTGATCGGCTATCGATTTCAGCGGAGCGGGAACTCTCATCACGAGTTTGATCGCGATTCCTGCTGCTTCAAGTGCTTTCGAGTGGGCAACGAGGTTGGTGTTCGTGGCGGCTGAGGACATGGTCACCTCCGGGTCGTTCATGCCCATACCCACAAGCCGGTGTGGTGGCCGATGTCAAGGATGCCCTGCACCCTGCCTGTCCTTGACATCGGCCGCCCACCGGCTACCCCTTCTTTTGAACGACCCGGAGGTGGCCACGCCGTCGCGGTACCTGATCGCTGCCGCCGATCGCTGAATACTGATCCCTGATCCCTGATCCCTGATCCCTGATCCCTGCCGCTGCCGCTGCCGCTGGACACTGTCGCTGACGCTGTCTGCTGTCCCTGATCGCTGTCCGACACTCAATCTTGGACAAGAGTGTTTCGAACGCCCGGCTACCCGACGACCGGTTGACGCCGAACCAGGAGCGATGGCGCTCCGACACATCCGTGTTCGGTCTGAAACCAGCGAAGATCGGTTCCGACCGCCTCGATCCGTCGCAGCAATCGGCCGAGGCTGCCGCGCAATTCCACCACTGGATGCCATCCACGAACGGCGCTCCCATCGAGCCAGACTCCGGAAGCGATGATGCGGTAGCTATCGCTCGCAGGGTCGCACGAAAAGGAGGCCAGCGGCCGCAGCAGATAGAGAGCTCTTCGGGCCGAAGTGAGCAATTTGCCGGCCGGCATTCCGGCACTGGTGTCAACCATCAAATTGGCGATGCCGGTTGCCGGATAATCTCGATATGAAAGCCTCAGGGCACCACCGCGCGGAACATCTCCATTTCGGGTGGCGTCCCGAAACGATGCCAATCGGTGCCTCGGCACCCCCTGGTCGAGCAGCAGCGTGCGACTGGAAGGCAGCCCCTCACCATCACATGGGCCGGTGATCGGAGCACTCGGGTCGCTTCGATCGTCGACGATTGTCAGAGCCGGGGCCGCGAGTTGCCCGTGTTTGTCGAGCAAAGCCGGCAACGCGCGATCGCTGGCCTCTCCGGCGAGGAAGAGAGGTGAGATGGCGGCCAGAAGTTGCGCGCTGACCTCGGGGTGGAAGATCAAATCGCGCAGACCCGAGTCGGTTGTGACCCTGGATCTGGTGAGCATCGCCCGGTTGGATATCTGGTCTGCGATCGCTTGCACGTCGACATCGGCGGGATCGGGAATATGCAACCACTCGCGCCACACTCCGAAACGGTCGCCGGCGACATCGATTTCCACCAGAATCGCGGTGCTGGTGTCCTCGTGGCGGGCCACCCAGCCGTCGTCGGTCGCCAGAATCCAGGCGAAGGCGCCCTCCGAAATGATCGCGCGCCGCAGTTTGAGATGACTCCCGGCGACGTTGCTGACGGTCTGCGCCAGTTCGTTCCCGAAGTGGGTTGCCCAACCGGTGGCAGGCATCGCCCTCGGCGGCGGCGTTTCGTTGGTTCCAAGCAACCGTGGAGGAGGAAGTGGATTGACGCTGAGCGGGTGTTCGGCGGCAAGGGCCCCCTCGACCGCGATCCTCGAGGCCTGGGTGCCGAGACCCGATGCGGCGGCAAAGCCGGCGTGGCCGTTGCGCCAACTTCGCACCGAGACGCCGGTCTCATCGACCCGGATGACTCCCAGGGGCCCACCCGGTGCAACCTCGACTTCACGAGTGAACGAGGCCTTGGCAAAGAACTCCCAGCGATCGACCGGTGTGTTTTCCAATTCTGTTCGAGCGGCTGCTGCCGCCTCGTGAAGACGATCCGCATAATCGGGAGCCACCATCACAACACCTCGAGCCGATGGACCACGAGGCTTGGTGCTTCGGACCCCGTGGCGATCGGCAGACCGTCCTTGACACACCAACCGAGACGCCAATCCGTGGTCGCGTCGTCGCCCAGCGTTGGGTCGATGTTTGCCAGGACCTCCATCACGTTTCCTGTCAGTTCGAATGGGAGCAGTGGGCGTCGTCTCCTGCCCCGTCGAATCTCCCAACCCCGCTCGACCCTTAAGACAGTCCGGCAGGAAATCGGGTCCATCGTGGCTCCGCCGAGCCGGGTCACCACCAGACCGTGATCCAGAGCCGCCTCCAGCTTCTCGGGCGTGGTCGTCCCGGGTTTGACGATGAGATTCGACAGGCGGGAAACCGGGGGTTGGCTCCAGGTCGCACGTCGCCCCCTGCCGGCTTCGGTGCCGAGTCGTCGCCCGCCGGCCCGATCGCAGAGAAAACGCTCGAAGCGACCATCTCTGACAATCGAGAGTGCTGCGGCAGCGGTCCCTTCGTCATCACAATCAAATGCGCCGGCAAGATCGAAACGGAGAGGATCATCCACCACTTCCATGGCCGGTGTGGTGATATTCGCCCCATCCAGGTCCGCCAGGGGCGACGAATTCTCGACCACATCCGATTCGGCAAGGTGGCCGATCAGTTCGTGGACCAGGATGCCGGCGGTGCCTTCCGTCAGGCAGACCGGCAGCTGGGTCCCCGGTTCCGGCCGCCATCCCTTGAGGGGAGGGGCTTCGACGAGTTGCCGCATCCAATCACCGAGTGAAGGGTGCTGCCAAACCGCGAGCAGAGCCGATGGGTGTTCGCCTCCGAGCTCGACCCGCACCCAGGACGGCGTCGAGATCGGGGCCCACGCTCCCGGCCGAACCACCGCAGCCCGGCGTCTGATGTAGCGAATGACCGACGGGTTGGGGGCCATGAGGTCGGCGGCTTGCCGAGCCCAATCCAACCATGCTCGCGGAGGATCCATATCGGGCGGAGGCAGCGGCCGGCCCTGCGGGGTGATGGGGTGGTCGCTGTGATCAGCGAGCAACTCGGCAATGGCACGACCGGAAAGACCGGTGCGGGCGTTGAGGACCGCCCTCGAAATAGCGCGCCAACGAACGGCGGCGCCTTCGGTACGGCATTCTTCGATGTGTGTTTCACCCGCGGATGTGACCGCTCGGAGCTCGAGTCGTTGCTCCAGGTACAGGTCCTCGAAGCGCTCGCCACCGCCGCGAAGATCGCCGCAGCCCTCGCTGAGCTGTTGCAGCCAGCGTGGATCAACGGGTGCTTCGGGGTGGGACGGCCGTTGCATTCATTCATGGTACCTGTGCCGGCCTCTGGATATGGCGGCGGGGACGGCGGTCCGAGACCTCGTCTCGATCGGTCGGAGGATTTTTTGCGACAGCGTGCCTCGAATGAGGCAGAGTAGAATGCCTGCAAGCGAAGGAGGACTCCATGAGCCGTGAGGTCTTGACGCGATTGGAGGAGCGCCTGGCTGCGAACCGGGCCGGAGGCGGCCAGGACAAAATCGACCGTCAGCACCAACAGGGCAAGCTGACCGCCCGCGAACGAGTCGAGGTTTTCCTCGACGAGGGCAGTTTCGAAGAGACCGATGCCCTGGTCGAGCACGGTTGCACCGACTTCGGGATGGAGAAAAAGAAGGTCGCCGGTGACGGCGTTGTCGGCGGTCACGGACGAGTGGATGGTCGACCGGTCTACATCTTTGCCCAGGATTTCACGGTTTTCGGGGGCTCCCTGTCAGAGGCCAATGCGGCCAAGATCTGCAAAATCATGGATCTGGCGATGAAGGTTGGCGCGCCCGTGGTGGGACTCAATGATTCGGGCGGTGCGAGGATCCAGGAAGGTGTGGCCTCGCTCGCTGGCTATGCTGATATTTTTCTTCGCAACACCCTGGCCTCTGGCGTTGTGCCCCAGATATCCGCCATCATGGGCCCCTGCGCCGGAGGTGCGGTCTATTCTCCGGCCATCACAGATTTTGTCTTCATGGTCGAGGACAGCTCGTATATGTTCGTCACCGGGCCCGATGTCATCAAGACCGTGACCCACGAGGAAGTGACCAAGGAAAAACTCGGTGGGGCCATGAGCCACAATGCGGTCTCCGGGGTCGCGCATTTTGCGTCCGGTGGCGACACCGAATGTCTGGCGATGATTCGACGGCTGCTTTCTTTCCTCCCCTCCAACAATGCGGAGCGGCCGCCGGTGAAAAAGAGCGACGACCCGCTCGATCGGGAAATTCCCGAACTCGACGACTTTGTTCCCACCGATTCCAACAAGCCCTACGACATCACCAAGTTGATCCGATGGGCGGCTGACGAGGACGATTTCCTCGAGGTCCACCAGCACTATGCAAAAAACATCGTCGTCGGTTTCATGCGGCTCGGTGGACGTCCGATCGGCGTCATCGCCAACCAACCGGCCCACCTCGCCGGTGTGCTCGATATCAACGCTTCGGTCAAGGGAGCTCGATTCGTCAGATTCTGTGATGCCTTCAACATCCCCCTGTGGATTGTCGAGGACGTTCCCGGCTTCCTGCCCGGAACCGAACAAGAGTGGGGTGGCATTATCCGCCACGGCGCCAAACTCCTCTTTGCCCTTGCCGAGGCGACGGTTCCAAAGGTCACGGTCATCACCCGCAAGGCCTATGGCGGAGCCTACTGCGTGATGGGTTCGAAACACATTCGCACCGATTTCAACTTTGCCTTCCCCACCGCCGAAATCGCTGTCATGGGGCCGCAGGGCGCAGTCAACATTCTCTACCGCAACGAGATAGCTTCCGCCGATGATCCCGAGGCCGAGAGGGCCACCCGCGTCGAGGAGTACCAGAAGCTCTTCGCCAACCCATTTGTTGCTGCCGAGAGGGGTTATATCGACGAGGTCATCATGCCCCGCCTGTTGCGGCGCAAATTGGCTTCGGCATTTGCCGTGCTGCAGACCAAAAAAGACACCATGCCGGCCAAGAAACACGGGAACATACCCTTGTAGGAATTAGGAATTAGGAATCAGGAATGCAGACCACTCCATCCGATCAGACAACCGACACCCCTCGACTGTCGACGATTCCGAAACTTGAAATCCGAAATCTGGAAATTTTTGCGGCGCACCGCCGTGGAGGACCTGCATGAAACTCCTGGTCGCCAATCGAGGTGAGATCGCTGTCCGGATCATTCGAGGCTGCCGTGAGATGGGGATCGAAACGGTGTCGGTCTACTCGGAGGTCGACCGGCTCGCCCCCCATGTTTTGATGGCCGACCAGAGCTTTCCCATCGGCCCGGCGCCGGCGGCTGAGAGTTATCTCGATATGGATCGTTTGCTCGAAACCTGTAGGATCTCGGGCGCGGATCTGCTCCACCCGGGTTATGGTTTTCTGGCCGAAAACGCCGACTTCGCGGAACGGGTCGAGGCGGCTGGCGTCACCTGGGTCGGTCCGCCCCCTGATGCGATGCGGCTGATGGGTTCCAAGACCGCCTCCCGAAACCTCGCGGTCGAATGCGACGTGCCGTTGATTCCCGGCCTCATGAAACCCATCGAGGACATCCAGGAACTCCATGCATTTGTCGACGAACACGGGCTGCCGGTGTTGCTGAAAGCGGTGGCAGGTGGCGGAGGCAAAGGCATGCGCGCAGTCAACGACCGCGCCGACCTCGAGTCCTCATACGAACGAGCGTGCTCCGAAGGCCTGGCTTATTTCGGTGATTCCCGTGTCTTTGTTGAACGGCTGGTGGATCGAGCCCGCCATATCGAGGTGCAGATCGTCGCCGATCGCAAAGGTAATGCAGCCTATGTCGGTGAACGAGAGTGCTCGATTCAGAGACGGCACCAGAAGGTGGTGGAGGAGTGTCCTTCACCGGTTGTTGAAGAAGACCTGCGCCGATCCCTCGGCGAGGCGGCATTGGCACTGGTCAGGGCCTCGGGTTATCACTCGGTCGGCACCGTGGAGTTTCTGCTCGATCCCGATGGAAACTTCTTCTTTCTCGAGATGAACACCCGCCTGCAGGTCGAACACCCGGTGACCGAGGAGGTTTTCGGAGTCGACCTCGTCCAAGAACAGATCAACATTGCACTCGGCGAATCTCTCTCCCTCATTCAAGAGGATCTGGTTCCTCGTGGACATGCCATCGAGTGTCGCGTTTACGCCGAGGACCCGTTGCGAAATTTTGCGCCATCGCCGGGTCGAATCAGCCTCTTTCTCCAACCATCTGGCCCGGGTGTGCGTCTTGACTCGGGCGTCGTGACCGAGAGTGTGGTGCCCCTGGACTATGACCCCATGCTCGCCAAGCTCGTGATCTGGGCTCCCGATCGCGAGGCGGCTGTCAGGCGTTTGGATCGCGCCCTCGAGGAGTTTCAAATTCGCGGCGTTGCCACCACCTTGACGCTGTTCCGGGCGCTGGTGGGCATGAAGGCTTTCCACGAGTTCGATTTCCATACCAAGTTTCTTGACGAACTCCTGGAGTCCGGTGGTCTCGACGGGATTGGAGGACAGGACCCCGAGGTCGAGGAGGCTGCGATCCTGGCGGCGGCGTGTCTCGCCACCCTGTCGACCGACGGCCTGCCCGACGACCTCTTTGAATACGGCACGGACAGCAACTGGTGGATCGAAGGGGCGAGGGTCCTGCATGGGAGGTTTCCGCGATGAAATGGGTCGTCCGCGGTGGCGAAGAGAATCGAGAGATCAAGGTTGAGCGGCAGGGCGGGGCCTTTTTGCTCGAGTTCGATGGTCGCAGCGTTCCGGTCGAGCTTGTGCGTCTTGACGGCGCGATCGCATCCATGCGTTTTCCTTCTGATGGGCGAAGCTTCCAGATCACCTACCAGCAGGGATCGAAAGGAAGCTGGTGTGTCGGAGTCGGAGAGCGGGAATTCGATTTTTCGGTACTCACACCGGGCGCAGCCTCTGAAGATGTGATGGGAGCTCGGGACGGCGGACCCAGCCGTTTGACGGCGCCGATTCCCGGAAAAGTCGTGGCGGTCAAGGTCGCTCCGGGTGATGAGGTGGTGCCCGGGCAACCGCTGGTGGTGCTCGAAGCCATGAAGATGGAGAACGAACTGGCGGCCGAGCAGGCGGGGCGCGTCGTTGAGGTCCATGTCATCGAAGGAGCGACAGTCGATGGTGGCGAGCTTCTGATCGAACTCGAATAACTTTCGGCCCTGGAGAAAAGTCCGCTACACTCGGTCATTGTGAGATCCTCACCGGAAAACCTGTTGCGGGCGGGGATGATCGTCGTCCTTGCACTTCTCCCGTTTTCGTCCGGCTTCGGGTCGGAGGAAGATCCTCACGAAGATGCCGCTAGGTGTGTTATTGAACTGAATTTTGAGCCCTTTGCCGGAGTCATTCTGGTGCCGGCAACAGTTGCAGGGTCCGCGACCTTGAATTTCATCGTCGACTCCGGCGCGACCATGAGCGCGATCACCGACCCCCTGCTGGCAACGGCGCTTGAACTCGAGGTCCGCGAGTCGGGTCTCGCCCGTGGTCTCGGATCGGGAGCAACCCAGGTCTTGATCACCGAAGAGGTCGCGATCTCCAGCCAGGGTGTTCCGGTGCTCGATGTTTCGCTGGCAACGCACGATATCGGCGCCCGTCTTTTCGATGTCTTTGGCCGCCACATCGATGGCTTTCTCGGTTCCGAGCTCTTTGATCGTTTTGTCGTCGAGATCGACCCGCTCCGACGGGTGGTGGTGCTGCATGAACCCGGGGAATTCTCGTATCGGGGCGATGGGGTGGTCCTGCCGATCGAGATCGTCGACCAGCGGCCGATCATCAACGCGATCGTGACGATCGAGGAGGGCAAGAAACCGGTGGATGTCCGGTTGATGATCGACTCCGGCTCGGCTCGCTACCTGACCCTGGTCACCGGTTCCAAGCGCCGCCTCAAGCCTTCGGGAAATCTCTCCCGGAGCGGCAGTTTTGGAGTCTCGGGCGCGATCGAGGTGAATGTGGCCTCGATCCATCGACTGGAGATGGGGTTGGTGCAGGTCAATTCGGTCGAGACGAGTTTTATCGAGCCTTTCCGGGTGCCGGCGGTTCGAAATATCCCCGATCTCAACGGAATTGTGGGCAACGGGTTGCTCAGCCGCTTCCGATCGTTCTTTGACTATCGCAACCGTCGGTTGATCCTGGAGCCGCTGGAATCCAAATTGAACTGAGCGCGACAGGCACAAAGGGGTGTCGCGCTCCGCCGACCTGGCTATTTGTCGGGAAAGACCGCCTTCGAAATTGTTTTGTAGGAATCCTGGCGGGTGATCGGGTCGAGGATCGCCACCGACATTTTGTATCGACCGGATTCCATGAGAAGTTGGGTGTCGAGCGTCCACATCTGGTTCTGGGCCTGCTCGTAGACCGAGGCCGGCACCTTCACCTCGTGCTCCTGACGGACGAGGTCGGACTGTTTGCCGTCGGAATCACGCACCGCGACGAACATGACCACCCGCGCCACATAGTCCTCACCGACCGGCAACAGGGCGACATTTTTCAGTGGAAAGGAGATCTGGGCCGGGACCAGCCATCTTTTCTCACTCGCGGCGGAGGGGGTTCCCGAGGTGAACTCGATTCCCATCGGATTGTCCTCAACCTCAAAAACCAGGCTCGAGACCACGGTGTCCTGGACCCTGGTTTCGAGGGACTTCTCGACAAAGCGAGACCGGTACCGAAGAGTGTAGTCCTTGAATTCGGGGTTGTCTTGCAGCTTGATTGAGACCTTGTGGACCTTGTCACCACCGGAGACCTGCAGAGGATAGCCGATCGAATAGTAGGTGAACATGTCCTGCTTGACGAGCTCGAGCTTCAGCGACACATCGTTGGTGTTGATGATGGCGATCCCGCCTGTCTCGTCGGCAAGGAACTGGAGGCTGTCGGTGAGGTTGTGTTGTCCAACGGAGGCCGAAAGGCCATCCTGCGCCTTGGAGAACTCCGCCGAGCTGGTGTTGCCCAGACTCAAACCGGAAGCATCAACCATGTAGAGGGTGACATCCTGGGAGTTGGCGATGCTGGCGAGATTCTGATAGAAGCGCGTCTTGTCATGCTCGAACATCTGGGTCAGGGCGGTCGAGTTGTTGGCCATTCGGCTGAGCTCGTAGTACAGCGCCATTCCCGGAATCATCGGCAGCCCGTTGGAGACGTAGACAACACCCTTCTTTCCGGGGAGCCCGGAAAGGCTGGTGATGATCTGACGCAAACTGTCAAGCGTGAATTGGAGATCGTTTGATGTCTCTTCGGCAAACAGGTCGATTTTCCGGTAGATGTCCTGAAGCCCCTGGCTGTGGCCCTGACCGCCCCCCCCGGATCGATTGTTGTCGTCGAGACGCTTGATGTCGTCGAGGATTTCCCGCTCGGCGGTGATGCGCTCGCTGCGACCGCCGGTGTAGCGCCGTACGCTCCGCATGGCGTCGAGCACCTCAGTCGGGTTGTCGGTAAACGGCTGCAGTACTTCGAAGGACCTCTGGTATGCGACGACCATCATCTTGGCCGGTGGGTGGAGGCTCGAACGAATGAATTCGCGCGTTTGGGAAAGGACCCGATTGCGGTCGAGCGGTGTCAGATTCTGGTTGTCGATGTAGATGACGAAGTGAACCGGAATCGGTCCTGCCGCGTCGTCGGCATCGGGAACCGGAGTCGGTTGCGGGGGTCCCTCCAGCAGACCGGGTGTTTCGTCCACGTACTGCTCGCGGATGATGTCGTCGGTATAAAGTTTGAAGTTGCTGATCTGCTTGAGGTCACCGTCCTGGCGGACGATGAAATCGTCGGCCGTCAGATCGGTGACGGCGAGGCCCTTCTTGTCGGTCACATAGACGACGACATTGGCGATCGAGACCTCGACTTCATCGACAAAGGTGAGACCTCCAATCGGGTCGCTCCTCCGCTCGAGGGTATTTTCTTCATCTGCGGTCTGGGAAAAACCCGGAACGACAATGATGGCGGCAAGGATCCAGAGCAAGAAAGAGTTTCGCACGCACGCACCTCCGCCCGGAGTGTATCAAAAATCACCTTGAGACTCCTTGTAGTGGTGAAACCAATGCTGAGGTGAAGGAGTATGATGCTGCGTTGTGGCTGATCAAGCAGAAACAAAACTACCCGACGAACGGCTGGTGGAGTTGGCGTTGGATGGCGATGAGGGCGCTTTCGGCATCCTTGTACGCCGGTATCAGCGTCGGCTGACCGCATTCCTCAGCCAACTCGTGGGCGATATCGAATTGGCCAGGGAGTTGTCGCAGGAGGCCTTTATTCGGGCGTGGTCGGCACTGGAACGATTCAACCCGCAATACCGTTTTTCGACCTGGTTGTTTCGCATTGCCCACAACCTCGGCATCGATCAACTCCGTCGACGCAAGCTCAAGACGGTGTCGATTTACCGGAAAGATGCCGAAGGCGATGAAGTTGAAATGGTGTTGCCCGATGCCGAAAAGGACCCGCTCGGCCATCTCGAAAACACCGCACTTTCATCGGAACTGCGTGAGGTGATCGAGGGGCTCCGGCCGGAATACCGGGAATTGGTGCTGCTCCGCCATTTTGCGGGTCTGAGCTACCAGGAGATCGCCGAATTCAAAGAAATGCCGCTCGGTACCGTAAAAAACAAACTTTTTCGAGCACACTCCGTATTACGTAAAGCATTGGCCGAATTCTTATAGCGGCTGATAAGATGCGACGGGAGGCACAGTGTCAACTCATTGCCAGGCAATTCAAGAGATGCTCACCGAATATGGTGGCTCAGTCGAGCGCCTCGAAGAGGCTGCGCGGCGGCATCTTGACGCGTGCCCAGAGTGCCGCGAAGTTGCCGCAAGCGAAAAGGCCATAGGCTTTCTGTTCAAAAGAGCCATCCCGCCGGCGGACCCATCTGTCGAAAAGAACGTCATGGCCGCTCTTCGGCCGGTTCGTGTGCGCCGCCGGATCGTCGCCTTTTTACCTGTCGCCGCTTCACTTTTCGTGGCATTGCTCGGCGCCATCATGGTCGGTGGCGTCCCGGGTGGCGGCATCGTGTCCTTCCTGCCACGGTGGTCGGCGCAGGGATGGACGGCATTCTTGGCCAGCGCAGCCGATTGGACAACAGCGGTTGCGACCGGCGCCCGTGGTGCGGCCGCTACGCTCGATCCAGCCGTTCTTGTTGCTGCCGGCTTGCTGGGTTTGATCGGTTTGGCCGCAGTTGCGGTGGCTGCGTTGCGCTGGCGGAAGGCGTCACCGTGGCGCAACGATCACTGATCCGAATCTCAGCGCTCCTTTTCCTCCTCGGCATTTCCTTCGTCAATAATGCTGGAGCAGGTCAGGCGGCTGTCCTCAAGGATCTTCACATCGGTCATCCGGTTGAAGGCGACGTGGTCGTTTTCGGCGCCGACCTTTATCTCGAACCCGGTACTCGGATCGAGGGCGACGCGGTCGCGATCGGCGGCGACGTCATCGTCTCTCGGGATGTCGAGGTCGATGGACATGTAGTGGCTGTTTTAGGTCACGTGGAGGTTTCCAGAGACGCGACCGTGGGTGGGCGGGTACTCGGCTACTCATCGCTCGCGAGTCTTGGCGGCGCTTCCCCGGTTTCAGGCGATCCTCGGCAGGTCGACTTTTCGATGCGCCTCTTGACGGCCGGCGGGTGGTTGTTGGTGACCACCGGGCTGGCCTTTTTGTTTCCGGTGAGAATTCGATTCGGAGCGTGGGCTGTTCCGACCTTTGGATTCAAAATCCTGGCTCTCGGTCTTTTGCTCGGGTTGACGGTTGTGGCCTCGGTGGTGGCGGCGCTCGGTTTTGGTCCGGCCCTCGGGGTTCCACTGGTTGCGAGTCTGATGATCATTTTCTTTGCCGCCAAGGCGGTGGGCCTCACGGTGCTCGGGTGCTGGCTCGGTGGCGCGGTGCTCGAACGGTGGTTTCATCACCCGATGCCGATCAGTCTCGAGGTCTTTGTCGGTCTCTTGATTCTGCTCGCTCTGAGGTTCACCCCCGTTGTCGGCGAGAACCTGTGGACGGTCATCTCGCTGACCGCGCTCGGCGCCGCGATTGCGGTGGCCGGCATCTCAACGGACTCTGCCCGCGCCGCAGTTTGACCCTTCTCCGCGGTGGTGATCGGGAGTCGGTTCGTCAACACCACGGATGAGTTGGAGTCAAAACGAGACAGGTGCTATACTTCGCAATCCCTGCGGGGAGAGGTGTGCGTGAAGATCGATCTATTCAAACTCGAGGGGCCGCTCCGTTTCGACGAAACGGTTGCGGTGGGACCCGATCGGATTGATTCCGAACTGGTGACGGCGCCGTTGAGCGTTCGGCTCAAAGGTGAGGTGCATCCCCATGACGAGTCGTTCACGATCGTCGGAAGCAGCTCGAGCGAGGGGTCGCTGGCCTGTGCACGGTGTTTGGAAGTGGTGCCGTGGCAAGAGAGCGAGGACTTCACCGTCCGCTACCGTCGCCCGTCGTCGGGGTCGCTTGAAGATGAAATCGGTCTCGAAGAGGATGATCTCGACGTCGCGTTTTTTAACGAAGGAGAACTCGACCTTGGAGAACTCGCAGCCGAGCAGGCCATCCTTGCCCTGCCGATGCGCTGTCTGTGTGATCCGAATTGTGCCGGGTTGTGCGCGCGGTGCGGCGCCAACCTCAATCGAGCGGGTGCCTGCGCCTGCGAACCGGAGGTCGACCCGAGATGGGGCGCCCTCGCCGATCTTGCTGGCGACCGCCGCGAGAGTTGATCGAAGAATTATGGAGTCTGACAATGGCCAATCCGAAACATAAAATATCGAGAACGCGCCGCGACAAACGTCGTTCGCATCACGCCCTGGCAACCCCGGGCAAGAGCCTGTGCACGTCGTGTTTTGAACCCAAGCCGCCGCATCAGGTGTGTCCGCACTGCGGCAGCTACAAGGGTCGTGAGGTTATCCGGGTCGAAGAGCTCGACTGAGATTGATGATCCCCGGTCTCCTGTCGGCGGCAAAATGACGGCCGCGGAAACGAGTTTGTGAGACATGCGGGCCAAGGGTCCGATCGCGGTTGACGCCATGGGCGGCGATGGAGCGCCCCAAACGGTGATCCGCGGAGCTGTCGAAGCGGTGACCGAGAACGATATTCCGGTTCTCCTGGTCGGTCCCCAGAAAAAGCTCCGCAGAGAGATGGGGCGTTTTCGCGTCCTGCCCTCAGGTCTCGAGCTCGTCGATGCCCCCGATGTCGTCGAAATGCAGGACCCGCCCATCAGTGTGCTTCGTGGGAAAAGGCGATCATCACTGAATGTGTGCGCCGAGTTGGTGAAGGATGGTCGTGCGACGGCGATGGTCACCGCAGGCAATACGGGTGCCGCGTGGATCGCTGCCAAGTCGATCTTCGGGATGATTGATGGGGTCGACCGCCCGGCGCTCGCAGCGGTGGTGCCAAAGAACGACGGCCGCACGCTGGTGCTCGATGTCGGCGCCAATATGGAGTGCAAGCCTCACCAGTTGGTTCAGTTTGCGGTCATGGGTTCGTTTTACGCTGAGGCGGTCCTTGGCGTCACCGCACCAAGGGTCGGTTTGATGTCGGTTGGCGAGGAAGAGAACAAGGGCGGCCCCAGGGCCCGTGAGCGCAATCTGGTTCTCAAAGCCGCGGGGATCAATTTCGTCGGCAATATCGAGGGCGGCGATGTTTTCTCCGCTGATGTCGATGTCATCGTATGCGACGGATTTACCGGCAACATCGTGCTCAAGGTAGCCGAGGGTTTTGGCGAGATGGTGATCGGCATGCTGATGGATGAGGTCCGTCAGTCTCCCATGTACGGCGCCGGTCTGTTGATGGCCAAGGGCGCGTTCAGAAATCTGCGCAACAAGGTCGATTATGCGGAGTATGGAGGCGCCCCTCTGCTCGGTGTCAACGGAGCCTGTCTGATCGGTCACGGGAGATCTTCGGCCAAGGCGGTGCGCAACGCCGTACGATTCGCCGATTCCTATGCCGTGTGCGGAGTGATCGAACAGATAGGCGACAAGATTCTCGAGGTTCTTGCGACGTCGTCGAGACGAGAGGACAGCCGAAAATGACGAAAATTGCTGCTCTGTTTCCCGGCCAGGGATCCCAGGCGGTCGGTATGGGCCGAGATCTTGCCGAACGCTGGCCGTCGGCGGCCGAGGTATTTTCGACCGTGGATGGCGGTCTCTCCATGTCCTTGTCCGAACTGTGTTGGGATGGCCCTGAGGAAGATCTGCGCCTCACCGAGAACACTCAACCGGCGCTGCTCACCCACTCGATTGCGGCGTGGTCGGTATTGGTGGCTGCGGGCTTTTCCGCGGCAGCGGTTGCCGGCCACAGCCTTGGCGAGTACTCGGCGGTGGTGGCGGCGGGTGGCCTCGATCTCGCCGATGCGGCACGAACGGTGAAGCTTCGCGGTCGGCTCATGCAGGAGGCGGTTCCGGTCGGTGAAGGTGCGATGGCGGCGATCATCGGGCTCGATGACGATGTGGTCGTATCTGTTTGCCGCGACGAGGAGGCCGGAGGCGGAGGAACTGTCGCCGCCGTCAATTTCAACTCTCCCGGCCAGGTTGTCATCGCCGGTGGAGCAGCCGCGGTGGCGGGCGCCTGCGAACGTTGCAAGGAGCGCGGTGCCAAACGGGCGCTGCCCCTGCCGGTCTCGGCCCCCTTTCACTCGCCACTGATGGTGCCGGCCCGGGAAGGTCTGCAGCCGTCGCTGATGGATCTCGACTTCCAAGAACTCAGTGTGCCCTTGTATCGCAACATCGATGCTGCGCCGGTGACCCTGCCCGACGATGTTCGGAGTGGTCTGATTCGTCAGGTGGATTCGCCCGTCCTGTGGTCGGAAACAATCAGACGAATGCGCAGCGATGGATTCGACACCTTTGTCGAGATTGGCACCGGCAAGGTGCTATCCGGATTGGTGAAGCGCATCGATCGCGAGGCGGTGTGTTTCCAGGCGGGCACCGTTGAAGGTGTTGAAAAGGCCATCGCCGAGCTCGTCGGCTGAATCTCACCACCACGATGCCGAGGTCACCAAGATTCTCTTTGAATTGAGATCGATGGTGCCGATGATCGACCTCGATCAAATCGCAGACGCCTCGTCGTGGTGGTGATCTGGTGTCCCTGGTGTCTTTGTGGTTCAATACGTCATTCAACGCACGAGCACATGAATAGGAGATCACGCGATGAGGGATTTTGACGGACAGGTCGCGGTGGTAACAGGGGGAGCGCGCGGAATCGGGGCGGAGATTGCACGCCGGCTTGCTCGGGGCGGGGCAACGGTCGTTTGCGCCGATGTTCTCGACACCGATGAGATCGTGGACGAGATCACCACGGCCGGGGGCTCGGCCGAAGGACGTCATCTCGATGTCACCGATGCCGAAGGGGCCGCCGATTGCGTCAAGGCCATCCACGAGACGCATGGACGACTGGACATCCTGGTCAACAACGCCGGCATCACCCGTGACCAGTTGCTCGTTCGCATGAAGCCCGAGGACTGGGATCTGGTTCTCGGAATCAACCTCGATGGAGCCTTCAAGGTGACCCAGCCGGTGGCGAAGCTGATGATGCGTGCGAAAAGCGGTCGCATCGTCAACGTGGCCTCGGTTGTCGGGTTGATGGGCAACGCCGGACAGGCCAACTACTCGGCCTCCAAGGCGGGGCTGATCGGATTCACCAAGAGCCTGGCACGAGAGCTCGGTCCGCGGAACGTGACGGTCAACGCGGTCGCGCCGGGGTACATTCAAACACCGATGACCGACAAGCTCACCGACGACCAACGCGCTGCTCTGATGAAGAGTGTCGCCATTCCGCGACTCGGGACCCCGGGCGATGTGGCCGCGGCGGTCTCCTTCCTCGCCGGGCCCGATGCCTCCTACATCACCGGCGTGGTGTTGAACATCTCGGGTGGGTTGTATATCTAGACCGAGTTTTGAGGTTTGGGGATCATTTTTTGAGTTGTTCGAGCCGCGCGTGGAGGATGCTGCCGGTCCTTCGTCGGGAGCTCAAAAACTCAATTCTCAAAACTCAAATCTCCTCTTTCGGGTTAAACTGAGCGCAGGGGTTCATCATGTCGGCCAAGATGGAAGTCTGCGATCTCATGACCACCGAGGTGGTCACCCTGACCGAGGATGAAAACCTTGCCCATGCGCAACGGTGCATGGCTCAGGGTCGAATCCGCCACCTCCCGGTCGTTCGCGATCAGAAACTGGTGGGTCTCGTCACCCATCGCGATCTTTTGGCGGCGTCCTTTTCGGTCTTTGCCGAGGTCGAAGCGAACGAGCAGCGACGGATCTTCTCGACCGTCCGGGTGGTTGAGATCATGCACAGGGATGTGGTTTCGGTGCCTCCGGATCTCGGAGTCTCGCAGGCAGCCCGGATTCTGCTCGAGAACAAATACGGCTGTTTGCCGGTGGTTGATTCCGAGAACAGGTTGCTTGGCATCGTGACCGAAGCCGATTTCCTTCGGCTGACCGTCAGCCTCCTCCCATGAGCGTGCTCGACTGGGTCCTGATTGTCGTGTGGCTCGGCCTCGCGTTGGGGGGGTTCTGGAAAGGGGCGGTACGCATCATCTTTGGTGGTGGCGGGTTGATTGCCGGCCTCTGGCTGGCGGTAGTCGCCGGTGACGACGCCCAGGCCTTTCTCGATGGAGTGGTCGGCGTGCCATGGTTGTCCGCGGTTCTGGCGCGTCTCGGGCTGGTGCTCTTGTGTGTCGGGCTGGCTCTGCTGGCGGGTTGGGGCATCGAACACACGCTCAAAGCGCTCCACCTCGGATGGATGAACCGTCTTCTCGGCGCCGGTCTTGCGGCCGGGATTGCCGCCCTCCTGCTCGGGCTTTTGGTGATCGTCGCGATCCAGTTCTCACCCGAACTCGCCCGTCTCTGCCACGAATCGGTGGTCGCTCAATACCTTTTGTGGGCCTCGGAGTCGCTCCTGGGAGCAGTAGAAAAGTTTTGAGTCATATCGCTCCCGAACGACAACAGGATCGTTGGATGCGTGCGCGGAAACTCAGAAATCAAACCTTATCGGGATCTCAGGCGACGACTGTGGCCGGCTCGATCGGACGGTACAGTGTGTCCCTCAGCACCGGGACCCTTCCCGCCTCGGTGATCAGACGCTGCAGGCGATCAATCGCCATACCGGCCCCGGCCTCGCCGCCGGCGGCGCGGGTAATACGCTCGTCGAAGATCGTTCCATCGAGGTCGTTGGCTCCGAATTGCTGGGCAACCTGGGCGACCTTCTCGCCGAGCATGATCCAATACGCCTTCAGGTGGGGGACATTGTCCAACAGCAGGCGAGACACCGCGATGGTCTGAAGATCGAGACGGCCCCCGGTTGGAGGCAGGTGGTCGAGTTCGGTGTTTTCGGGGTGGAACGCGAGCGGGATCAGACACTGGAAACCGCCGGTCTCGTCCTGCAGTTCGCGCAGAGCCAGGAGATGGTCCACCCTTTCCGCTGCGGTCTCGACGTGTCCGTACAACATGGTGCAGTTCGAAGGAATGCCGGCGCGATGTACGGTGCCGGCGATCTCGAGCCACCGTCCGCCATCGGTCTTGTGGTCGCAGATCTGAGAGCGCACCCGTTCGGCAAAGATCTCCGCGCCGCCGCCCGGACAGGAGTCGAGTCCGGCCGCATGCAGTCGATCGATCAGGTCGTCGAGGCTCATTCTCGAAGCTTTGGCAATGAAATCGAGTTCGACCATCGTCAAGGCCTTGAGGTGGATCCACGGGAACCTGGTCTTGAGGGCGCGAAACAGATCCTCATAATATTCGGCCAGCAACTTGGGGTGGAGACCGCCGACGATGTGAAGCTCCGAGACCGATTCGTCCACGTCGCGGGCGGCGATTTCAACAGCTTGTTCAACGCTGTAGGTCCATCCTCCGTCACGATCACGCCACGGTACATAGAACGCGCACAGCTTGCACGAAGCCACACAGACATTGGTCGGGTTCAGATGACGGTTGATGTTGTAGTAGGTGGTATCGCCGTGAAGACCCTCGCGTACGAGGTTTGCCAGACGGCCGACACCGAGGAGATCATCGGTGGTTGCCAACAACAAACCATCATCACGATCCAGTCGCGACCCTGCGAGGACCTTTTCGGCCACCGGTTCGAGCGAGCGATCACGAAGCCTGAGTTTGGCGGGGTTCATGTTCATTGCCGACATTATGCTTGAGATAGGATCTCGATACAAACTCTTTCCGAGGCCCCTATTTGAGCTGCAGAGATGCCAGGAACTTCTCGTTGGTCGAAAACTCGCGGACCTTTTGCAACAAGAGTTCCATCGCAGCCTCCGGCGACAGGGACGAGAGGGCGCGGCGCATCAGATAAAGCTTTTCGACCTGGTCTTTCGGGTAGAGCTTCTCCTCTTTCCTTGTTCCCGATTGTGGGATGTTGATGGTCGGAAAGATCCTCTTCTCGAAGAGCTTGCGGTCGAGAACCAGCTCCATATTGCCGGTGCCTTTGAACTCCTGGAAAATGACCTCGTCCATCCGCGACCCCGTGTCGACCAGGCAGGTCGCGACCACGGTCAGGCTGCCGCCGTCCTCGACGTTGCGGGCCGATCCAAAGAAGCGGCGCGGTTTCTCCATCGTTCGCGCATCAATTCCGCCGGAGAGAATCCTCCCCGATCCTTTTTGTAAATTATTGAAAGCGCGTGACATTCTTGTCAGCGAGTCCATGAAGACGACGACATTCTCACCCATCTCGACCAGTCGCCGAGCGCGCTCGAAGACCATCTCCGACACCTGGATATGGGACTCGAGCGATTGATCGGTCGAGGATGCAAAGACTTCGCCGCGGGCGATGCTCCGCTTCCAATCAGTGACTTCTTCCGGTCGTTCGTCCACAAGGAGGACAAAGATCGTGGTATCGGCGTGGTTGACTGCGATCGCGTGGGCCATCTGCTGCAGGAGCGTGGTCTTTCCCGCTTTTGGGGGAGAGACGATCAGGCAACGTTGACCCATGCCGAGCGGGGCGATGAGCTGGGCCACCCTTGGTTCGACAAGCTCCGAATCGGTCTCGAGTTCGAAACGCTCCAACGGATCGATACTGATCAATTCGGTGAAGGGTATGGCCTTGTTGCGGTAGACCTCCGGCTCCAGGCCTTCGATCTTTTCAATGGAGCTCATACGCGGCCGGTCTCCGGAAAATGCCTGGCCGGAGAGATGAAGACCGCTTTCGAGGTGCAGAGGTCGAATGAGTTCAACCGGTACCGTCGGATCCGACCGGTCAGCGACGAAATTGCGCTTCGATGTGACCAGCAATGGGCCGCCGTTGTCACGCACCCACAGGTAGCCCTCCACCTGTATCGGCGGGCCCTGCGGGCCCTGACGGCGCCGCGGACGCCGCCGGCGACGCCGCGATCCGGACTTGCGCTGTTGTGGTTGCTGCTGATCTTTGTTATCGCTCATCCAAATCCTCTCGTCGGGAACACATCGTGCCCGCTCACAGTGACCTCGACAAACACCGGTCACAGAAATTGCAGGCCATTGCCTTCTCGAGCAATCCGGACGAAACACGCACTGATTACGATCTCGTTCATCCGGAGCGTGAAACCCGGGCGCCGACGCCTCAGATCAGGGGGCGGGCGTTATCCACGGGAACCAACTACGAGCCTAACCGGAAAATACTCCGGGCGCAACTCATTCTGTGGATCGGGGTGTGGCGAATGCGACGCCGCAGGGTCTGTCGATCCTGTTCGATTCGCCCCGAAGCGGGCGGAACCTCATGCCGATCCAATACCCGCCGGTGGGTCCGGGTGTCCGGAACCTAGAGCCCGCTGATCAACAGGGCGACACCGGTCAGCTTTTGCTCGGTGATCTGAATCGCCAACGCGGGAGACTTTTTGTTGGCCTTCTTGACCGTCACTTTGGTGCCGTTCTGTTTGACCTTGTAGCGGCTCCCGGCAGCGATGGTCAGTTCCTTGGCCAGGTCCTGAGCGATCTTCTTGGCCTGCATCCCCTTGACGACGTTGACTGTGGAGGTGATCGGATCTTCCTGGTTGGCCTTGAAGGCAATGGTAAAGGTGCCGGTGGCCTGCGATTTGCCACTGATAGTGACCTTGTATCCGTTGCGATAGACAGTTGCGATTTTGGCCGAGTTCGAGACCGGTTGTGGAGCGGTTGCGGCGGCTTCAGGTGCGGGTTCTGCTGCGGCAGCCGGGGCGGTTTCCTGCTCCGGAACGGGGGTCGGCTCCTGGGCGGAGGCCGGCAGGGCGAGGGCTGCGATCGCGAACACGAACGCAACGGCGATAAGGACCGTGGAACGAATATTGGCAAAATCTTGAAACATCATGGCCTCCCTGATCATTCGTTCTTGGAGAGTATCATGACGGTCGCTCATTGGCGCTCCTCCGGTGGATCTGCGATGATATGAGCGTTCATCAGTCAACACACGATGATCGGTTGACGTCTGCATGCGGCAGATGGCACGAACAGGAACAAAGGAGCTTTGTCATGAAATTCAAAGGAATGGTACTCGTCGGATGTGCCCTGGTGGCGTTATTCGGTTTTGCTGCATCGGGAGATGCCCAACAAAAAGAAGTCATCAAAGCCGGTGGGCAGGAGGTCGAAGTCCCGCAGCCGAGTGTTCCCGAAGTCTTCACTCTTACCGGCCAGTTTGTGCGGATCGCCTATAACAACGAGGGGTGGGTCACACTCGGCTATCGGACGGCCAATAGTTCGCAGGGGGATGATTGGATGTTGCTCGAGGTCGGAACGACCATCCGCAAACCGACCCCCGGCCAGAAGCTCGAACGCGGAGCCTTCTCGCTGACCCTGCCCGACGAATCGACCGTCGCCATGGCCACCCAGCCGGAATTCTCGAAGGCCGGGTCCTTGCGGGCCTTGAATCAACGGGCGGACACGGTTCGCGACTCGATCAACTATTTCCCGGCGGAGGCGAACCAGGCCTGTCGCATCGGTTTTTTTGCCGACGTGACCCAGGCGAACGGGATGGTCTCCTTTGACGAGTACGAACTGAACTTCCAGCGTGGGTGCCTCGGGCGGATCTTTTTTCAGATTCCGGGCGGTATCACGACGGGCCAGTACTACCTCAACGTCAAATTCGAAAACAGCATGGTTCGGGTCCCGTTCCGGATCCTGACAAAAGAAGAGGAACAGTACTTCAAAAAGAACTGGAAGGACATCAAAAAGCAGCACGAGGACTTTCTCAAGCAGGAAGCCGCCAAGGCCAAGGCAGCTGCAGCTGCACAGAAAAAGTAAAAGCGGCAAAGGCCCATACGGTATGATCTACGGCCTCCCGCTCCGCGGGGGGCCGTTTTTGTGTGCCCGATTGGAAGAATGAATCGAGTGATCGCGTTCTGTTTCGCAGACGGAGGGTGTTTTTGAGAATCCCAGCGGTGATCGCGGGTCTTATGGCTCTTTTCATGAGTGTGGCCGCGGCCCATGCCGGTGAACTCAAGACTTCGGTTGCAGCGGGTGTCGTCATCGACGATCCGAGTCGGATCATTGCGCAACTGAGGTCCGAGCCGCAGTTGGATGTTGAGGACACATTTTTTGTGGCGTGGCAGGTTGCGCTCGACGGTTCGGCCGAGACCTCGGTCATCCAGGTTGTTCGTGAGTCAGGGGCCACGCCGTGGCTCCGCGCCGAGTTTCGTTCTCCCGCGCCTCTCGAGGAACATATCTCCGAACTCGAATCCGAGTTGCGCGAGCTCGCCGCGTTGGCCAGGGCGGCTGGATCGGGTGCCTTCGTCCAGGGCGTATGGGAACCCACGGGCGGTACACCGACCGCGAAGGATCACGCCTTTCTCCTCAAAAAGGCTGCCGTGGCAACAACGGGTGCGGCGCCGGATGCACAATTTGTCGGCGGGCCATTCGGCGCGGATCCGCGTTACCTCCAGGATGTGTACGGCGAAGAAGTCGCGGCTTACCTCGATCTGGTGGCTCTGAAGCCGGAGGCCGGAGTGGGCGCCGCCATTTCCGTGCTCGCGGATCTTGATCCGGGAAAACCGGTCGTCCTGGATTCAGTCGAGTGGCCGAGTGAACCGATGCTGTCCGTGGCGCGTGTCGCGGAGGGTGCGGCGGTCGGTTGTGCCGTGGTGCTTTTCGACGCCGATGATTCCCGGCCGCTCGATCTGACTGCGCTCAAGGTCATGGCCCGCGAGCTTCGAGGTCAGCCTGTGTTGGATTCCGCTTCGGCTCCCCAGGGGACAGCCCGGGTCTGGGCCTTTGTGCTCGAGAATCTCGACCTTCGCGTCATCGCGTTTCCCGGGCCGGGCCAGAAATCCCTCGAACTCGGTTTTGACGATCTCCAACTCGGGGCCCCGGACCGGGTCGATCTTCGATCCGGAGATGTGGACCCCTTGTACGACGTTCAGCGCACCGCCCGAAGAATCAAGGTCACGATCGACGAACCCGATGACGTCGTATTGCTCCGTCTAGAACGACGGGCGGCCATTGATGAGGATTTCTTCGGTGGCGAGATCGATATCGAGGGAGACCGGCAGATGCCGGTGGAGGAGATCCTTCGACGACTCCAGGCGGTCGAGGACGACCAGGCCCGTCGCCTCGACCACTACCAGGCGCGTCGGACCATTCATTTCCGACTGCAGGCCGTGCAGGGCGCCATCGAGGTCGGTTACGCCGGTGACTTCTTCTTCCGGCGAGGCAGCGGCTTCGATTGGGTCTGGCAGGATTTTTTTGTCAGCGGTGTCAAGTGGCGATCGAAACGGATGCCCGAGGTCCCGTTGATCCAACCGGAGAAAGTCGCCTCCCTCCCGGCCGAGATCCGCCTCACCAAGGACTACCGCTACCGGCTTCGCGGCACCGACATTGTCGAGGGTCGTGATTGCTGGGTGATCGACTTCCGACCGATCGACGCCGCTCCGGGACGGAACCTCTATCGCGGGACCGTCTGGGTCGATCGGGAAATCTACGCCAGGGTGCGGACCCGGGCGACCCAGATCGGTCTCGAAGGCGCCGTCCTTTCGAACGAGGAGATATTCACTTTCACGCCGTTGGATGCCGACGGACGTCCGACGGCGTGGTCGCGGGATGCGTTCATTCTACCCCTGGTGATTTCAGGTCAACAGACATTCTCGATCCTCAGTAGCACCCTGCCGGTGGAGATCGAGACTGTGCTCACCGACGTGCGGATCAACGGCGGGAATTTCGATCAAAATCGTGAGGCGGCCCTTGCCTCCGAGGCCACGATGCTGCGCGAGACCGACGAAGGTCTGCGTTTTTTACGCACCGACAAAAGCGGCGAGCGCTACGTCGAGAACAAACTCGACAGCGACCGGCTCTTTCTGCTCGGCGGCGTGTTCTGGGACGAATCGGTGGATTTTCCGATTCCCCTCCTCGGTGTCAATTACCTCGATCTCGATGTCCGGGACACCGGCGCCCAGTTCAACCTCTTCTTCGCCGGAGCCGTTGTCAACGGGAGCATCGCCGACCCCCGGCTCTTCGGCAGCCGCTGGAATGGTGGAGCGACCTTCGGCGGCCTCTTTTTCAAGGCCACCGACGAGCTCTACCGCGATGGGTCGGTCGTGCCGGAAGAGAATGTGAAGAGCAGACAGGCCTATGCATCGGTCTATGTAGGACGGCCGCTCGGAAAGTTTCTCTCTTTCGAAGCGACCTATCGTTTGCGCTACAACGACTACGATCGTGCCGACGATACGGCGGAAGATTTTGTTGTGCCCCCCGACACATCGACCCACGTCTTCAAAGGTGAAGTGCAGTACAACCGGCGAGGCTACCGCCTGGGTCTCTCGGCCGCTGCCAACCACCGTTCGACGTGGGCCTATTGGGGCTTGCCGGGAAATGACGAATACGATCCCGATCAGCAGGATTATCTTCGTTGGCAGGCGTTTTTTACCAAGACCTGGTGGTTGGCCAATTTCCGATCGATCGGCCTCACCCTCGAACACCTCGATGGTGAACGTCTCGATCGATTTTCGGGATACGATTTCGGCATATTTGGTGATTCGTCCGTGGCCGGCTACCCGAGCGGTCTGGTTCGCGCCGAGAGAGCCGAAGGTGCCCACCTCTCCTATGGGCTCAACTATTTCGACAAGATCCGCTTCCAGGTCCAGGGCGATGCGGTATGGGCCACCAATGCTTCCACCGGTCTCGACCACGAACTGCTGGCCGGCATCGGTGTCAACGGAACGTTGACCTTGCCATGGCAACTCATCATGAACTTCGATGTCGGCTACGCCCTTGCCGGACCGGGTCAGGGCGGCGTCGCGTTGCGGATCTCGTTCCTGAGGCTCTTTCCCGGAACCAGATAAAGAAAAAGGCCACCCGGCAGGGTGGCCCTTTCAAACGGGATGGAAATCAGCCGGCGGAAAGAGCGGCCTTTGCTTCGAAGAAACCCCCGTGGTCGATGTCGGTGTCGCGGCTCTTGCGCGGCGCCTGCCGGAGATAGTTGTATTTGGCGCCGTAGGTGAGCAGCGCCTTTTCGATCTTTTTGCGGCCCCGGTACAGGCGCGACATGACGGTGCCCACGGGAACCGCCAGGAGGTCGGCAACCTCTTGGTAGGTGTGGCCCTGAATATCGATGAGGAGCAACGCCATCTTGTAATCGTGCGACAAGGTGTTGATGGCGCGCGCGAGGTTCTCGTCGAGCTCGCCATGCATCTGCGACGGCTCGTCGAGCGAATTGGCGGACGATAGCTGGTGTTCCCAGGTTTCGTCGGCAGCGTCTCTAAGCTCGTCGAGTTCGACATGCTGGGGTTGTACCTTGCGTTTGCGATAGCCGTTGATGAAGTTGTTCTTCATGATTCGAAACAGCCATGCCTTGAGGTTGGTGCCCTCCTCGAAGCCCGAGTAGTACCGATAGGCCTTGAGATAGGTTTCCTGGAGCAGGTCTTCAGTGTCCGGCACCGAACGCGTCATCCTCAGAGCGGTCTTGTAAAGCTGATCGTGGTACGGCAGCGTTCCCGAGGTGAAATCCCATGCTGTGGTGTTGTTGTCGTGACTCATATCGACCTCCTGAGAACAAAGATAGGGTTTTATCTATTGTTTGTCAAGGTTTTTTCTAAAAAATATAGAAAAATTCTAAATTTCTCGCGGTTGCCTGCGATCGGCAGGGAATGAGGCCGAGGGTCAGTCGATCAAAAAGCCGGACGTTCGAGCCATCTTCACGGATGGCGAAACTCGAGCCATCCCCGTTTGTGGGGTGTCGGTCGCGCTCGTCACTCGTCGTGAGAAGGAGGCGGAATGTTGGCCGATTTTCGCGGCCAGGGGAAGAAAGCTGGCGTCGAACGGACATACTCGGCGTATCCTGGGCGGCTTTCCACCAGGGCTTTTTCCAGCAGGGTCACTCCCGAGATTCTGAGCAACAAGAAGGTGATCAAAAGCGGTCCGAGGAACGAGAGCCAGCCACCTGCGGGAAAGGCGATGAGTCCGATGCCCCACCACAGAACGGTTTCACCGAAGTAGTTTGGGTGTCGTGAAAATCCCCAGAGACCCTTCCGCATGACCTGCCCACGGTTGGCCGGATTGCGCTTGAAGAGAAGAAGCTGGTGGTCGGCGATGGACTCAAAAAGGAAACCCACGAGCCAGAGGCCGGTACCGAGAAGTTCGAATACACCGAGAGACCGCCCGGCGTCGCCACCGTGCGCCAGCAACAGCGGTGACGAGACAATCCACAAAATGACCGCCTGGAGGAGGAAGACCTTGAAATACGAGATCCACCAGAAATCGGGGCCGGCTTCCTCTCGCCATTGCCGATACCGGGAGTCCTCACCGGACCCGGCGTTGCGGGTTCCGATATAGAGTCCGAGGCGAATGCCCCAGATCGTCACCAGGGCAAGCACCACAAGACCCCGAAGCGTCGGCCCTCCGGGTAGATTCAGTGCGTAGAAGGCGCCGATTCCGGCAAATCCGGGTCCCCAGAAAATATCGACGATGCTGGCGTCTCGAAGAACCAGGCTGACCAGCCAGAGTGCTGAAAAGACCGCGATGGAGGCAACAAGTCCCGCCGCGAAAAACCGGTCGCTCGCCAACAGCAGTATGCTCGCGACAATCGAGCCCGCGACAAAAACGACCGTGTCTCTGTTCATCGATTGATCGCAGCGTGAGTGTTCCGACGATCGGATCGCCGGGTCCGCGTCTGGTTTGCATGGGTCGGCGTATTGGTCAAGATTCCCCCGATATCCTCGTATCAACTTGCGTCTGCAGGAAGCTGGATATTTCCTGGTTTATTCCATTCGATGCTTCGCCGGCCGAAAAGCCGGTATGCACGTTATTGTTTTTGTCCATCTGAGGCGCCCATTGCTGACGAGAAGGCGTGGCGGCTGTCAAGAAATCTGGAATTTTCCCGTGGCAACGTCCAGTTGCGTTGAGGGCATGCGTGTATTTCAGGAATCACCCGCTCATGTCGTGCGTCGTAGCGGTCCCGTCCGGTTTTCGGATGAAGGTCCCGGTCGATGAAGATCGCGGTTGTCGGCAGCGGAATATCGGGTCTGGCTTCGGCCTGGTTGCTTGATCGACGACACGATGTTCATCTTTTCGAGAAAAGGTCGCGTCTTGGGGGCCACACCCACACCGTGATCCACAGTTCAAACGGCCGTGCCCTCCCGCTCGATACCGGATTCATCGTGTACAATGAGGTGACCTATCCCAATCTGACACGGGTTTTTGACCAACTCGAGGTGGAGACCATGGGCAGCGAGATGTCGTTTTCGGTCAGTTGCCGGAATCCGGACATCGAATACGCCTCCCACAGCCTGAGGGGCCTCTTTGCCCGGCACTCGCTCATCGTGTCCGGCACATTTCTCCGGATGTTGGTGGATGTGATCCGATTCGGTCGGCTTGGCAAGAGGGTGCTCAAAGGCGCCGGGGATCCAGAAGCAACCATCGCGACATTTCTCGACGACGGCCGCTTCTCCGAGGCTTTTGCCCGTTACTATCTGCTTCCGATGACGTCCGCCATCTGGTCATCGGGGACCGATCTGGCATCGGCCTACCCACGGGACCCATTGCTGCGTTTCCTCGACAACCACGGTTTGCTCCAGATCACGGGCCAACCGGATTGGAGGACAGTGGTGGGGGGGAGCTCCTCCTATATCGCTCCGATGACCAGGAGCTTCGCCGATCGCGTCCACCTGGGATGCGGGGTCGAGCGCGTCGATCGCGATTCGGGTGGGGTGATGCTGTCTTTCGAGGGCGGAATCAGGGAACGCTTCGACCACGTCGTGATTGCGTCCCATGCCGATCAGGCCCTCGCGATGTTGTCCGATCCGTCAGCCAAGGAAAAAGACCTTCTGAGCCAGTGGCAATACTCTGTCAACGACACCTGGCTTCATAGCGACACCGCCTTGATGCCCCGCCGAAGGGCGGCGTGGGCCTCCTGGAACTACATGATGCAGGATGGAACGTCGCCGCAGAACCGAGCGTCGTTGAGTTACTACCTGAACCGTTTGCAGGGACTCGATGAGGATCGCCACTTTTTGGTCACCCTCAACCCGGAAACAGAGCCTACAGAGAAATCGGTGATCCGACGCATGAAGTACCGGCATCCCGTCTACACGGCGGAGAGCGTGGCGACCCAGCCGGATCTCCGGCGTATCAACGGTGCCAACCGGACCCATTTCTGCGGCGCCTACTTTGGCAACGGCTTTCACGAGGACGGACTCAACTCGGCGATCGCGGTGGCTGACGATCTCGGCGTGACCTTCTGATGGCTTCTTCGGCTCTGTACGTCGGGACGGTCCGGCACCGCCGCATGGGCGCGCCGCAGCACGAGTTCACCTACCGGGTATGGCACGCCCTGATCGATCTCGACGAATTGCCGCAGGTCGCAGCGCGAATTCGGGCCTTCTCGCACAATCGCTTCAACCTGGTCGGTTTTGACGATCGCGACCACATGGGTCCCAGCCGCGAGCCCGTGCGGGTGAAACTCGAACGCTGGCTGCACACCCGGGGTGTGACCTCGGGCTTTGCAGGGGTCTCGTTGTTGACCCACCTTCGCCTGCTCGGTCACGTCTTCAACCCGGTGTCGTTCTTTTTCTGTCGGGATGAAGACGGCTCGCTGCGCCACGTGGTAGCCGAGGTCAACAACACATTCGGAGAGGCCTACTGCTATCTCCTGGCTGCCGATGGCGGAGTGGTCCACCACGAGGAGGACAAGGTTTTTCACGTCTCGCCATTCCAGCCGGTCGATGGTCGCTACAGGTTCCGGGTCACGCCGCCCGGGCCCCGGTTGACGGCCCATATCGATGTTTTGCGGGATGGCGAACGCGTTTTCGACACGACCCTGAAGACCACGAGGCGGCCCCTGACCGGTTCATCCCTTGTCGCGACCGTGGCGCGCCACCCGCACACCGGGCTCCGCACGCTGGCGCTCATCCACTACCAGGCCCTGCGCCTATGGCTCAAACGCGCCCCCTTTTACGCAAAACCGGAGCCCCCGGTGGGCGCCTGGAGGACCCGCAATGGCTGAATCCACCTTCCGTATCGTCCAACCCGGGGACCGCATTGAACGTGATGCCCATGCCGCCGGTGGTGGGCGCCCGACCAACAAAGAAACACGCGACGCCGAGGGCAGGACTCCGTTTGCCGCCCGACTCGTGCTGGCCGGCCTCGGCAAGCTGCGCGACGGCACGCTGTCCGTACGTCTGCCCGACGGGAGGAGCCGGGTATTCGGCGCGAGCGATTCCCCGCGGGCCGAGCTGGTGGTTCACCGGTGGCGGTTTTTCCTCCGCCTCCTGCGCGGTGCCGACATCGGCGCAGGAGAATCCTATGTCGATGGCGACTGGAGCACACCGGATCTGGTTGCGCTGACCCGGCTCTTTCTGGCCAACGAGGAAGCGCTCGCGCCGCCGCGGCTGGTTGGTCTCCTGGGTCGGGCAAAGGACCGGCTGCTGCACCTGACTCGCAGCAACACCCGCGGCCAGGCGCGTCGCAACATCCACGCTCACTACGATCTCTCGAACGATTTTTACTCACTCTTTCTCGACCCCTCGATGACCTACTCGGCGGCGCTGTTCGAAGATTCTGAGTCGGGTCTCGAACAGGCTCAGACCTCCAAATATCGCCGTCTCGCTCAATGGGCCGCTCTTCGACCCGGTGACCATGTCCTGGAGATCGGATGCGGGTGGGGTGGCTTTGCCGAATACGCCGCTGGAACCCTCGGGTGCCGCGTCACCGCGGTGACCCTCTCCGAGGAGCAGGCTCATTTCGCGCGCCGGCGTATGCGGGACAATGCTCTCGACCATCTGGTCGAAATCCGTCTTTTGGACTACCGAGACATCGAGGGTTCATTCGACGCGATCGTTTCGATCGAAATGCTCGAGGCGGTGGGACACGGCTATCTGGATGGATTCTTCTCGGTCTGCGATCGTGTGTTGCGTCCCGGCGGCAAGATCGCGTTGCAGACCATCACGATCCCCGATCAGAACTACGATGCATATCGCCGCGGCACCGATTGGATTCGCAAATATATTTTTCCGGGTGGCCATCTGCCGTCGCTCGGCGCCATTCAGGGTTCGCTGAGTCGGCGAAGTGGGTTGGTGGTGGATCGGCTGGAGAATATCGGGGAACACTACGCGACCACCCTCCGCCTTTGGCGACGCCGTTTCTGGCTCCAAATCGATCGGGTACGTGAGCTTGGTTTCGACGAGCGTTTTATCAGGCTCTGGGATTTCTACCTCGCAACCTGTGAGGCCGCTTTTGATCACCACCACATCGGAAACCTCCAGCTTCAGCTCAGTCGAGCCGGAGAAGCCGGCGCCGGTTCGTCTTCGGAATCCGTACGGCGAGGGTTTGGCCGACCGTGAAGTGGGCGATTGACCTCGCAGAGCGAAGGGTGATTCCTGATCCTGTCGTCCGTGCCTTCATGCGAATGGTGATCGGTCAGCGCCTGCAATCGGAAAAGGCGCCGGATATGGAGCGTACACGTCTCAGGCTGCAGCAATTCACCGATGAGCTGAGTTCGGGGCCGATCGCGATCGCGACCGACGACGCCAATCGGCAGCACTACGAGTTGCCGGCCGAGTTTTTTGAGACCGTCCTCGGCCCGCATCTCAAGTACTCGTCGTGTCTCTGGCCCGAAGGCGTCACAGACCTGGCTGAGGCCGAGGAGGAGATGCTCGCGCTGTGCGTCGATCGCGCCGGCATCATGGATGGCATGGAGGTCCTCGATCTCGGGTGCGGCTGGGGCTCGATGGCGCTCTGGATTGCCGCGAAATTCCCACGAGCCAGGGTCGTCGCGGTTTCGAACTCGCGCACCCAGGCGGAGTTCATTCGCCGCCGCTGTACCGAACGAGGAATTGACCGGGTTGAAGTCCTGACCGCTGACATGAACGAATTCTCGAGCGCGAGGCGTTTTGACCGTATCGTCTCGGTGGAGATGTTCGAACACATGCAGAACTGGGATCGCCTCTTTTCCAGAGTCTCGAACTGGCTCGAACCTGCGGGAAGGTTTTTTCTCCACGTCTTCTGCAACCGGCGCTATGCGTACCGTTTTGTCGATTCCGGCTCCAGCGACTGGATGGCGCGGCACTTTTTCAGCGGCGGGATCATGCCGTCGGAGGACTTCCCCCGTCGTTTTGGCCGGCACCTCGAAGTGATCGATCAGTGGCGCGTCGATGGCCTCCACTACAGCCGGACCCTCGAAGCTTGGCTTCGGGCGATGGATGCAAACCGTCAACGGTTGATACCGCTATTTCGAGACACCTATGGCGATCAGGCTGAACGTTGGTTCGCGCGCTGGAGAATGTTTTTCATGGCCTGCTCCGAACTCTTCGGCTACCGGCACGGGATGGAGTGGTATGTCTCACACACCCTGCTCAAACCTCGATTTTCTGAAGCGGGCCGGGTATGATCGGCCGGGTTCTCGCGATGCTGTTTATCGGCCTGGTCACGCTCGAAGGTGTCGGAGCTCCCGGTTCACAACAAATGCAGATCTTCGACTTTTCGGCCGGATCGAGGGCGTGGAAGAGCATCGACGATGTCGTGATGGGAGGAGTCTCGCGGAGCGAGATGGTGATTGACGGCGGCGTCGCGGTCTTCCGCGGTGATGTTTCCTTCGCAAACAACGGCGGTTTCGCCTCCGTGCGATCAAGCCCCCGGCCGATTGATTGTGCAGCCTTTGATGGCGTACAGCTTCGGGTCCGCGGCGATGGCAGCCGATACGGTTTTCGGATCCGGACCGATGCCGCATTCGACGGAATCAGCTATCAGGCTCAGATCACGCCACCGGTTTCGCGATGGGTCGATCTGAGGATTCCCTTCAACGATTTCGAAGCGGTATACCGGGGTCGTCGGGTCCCCGAGCATCCGCCGCTCGATCCCGCTCGGATGACAACCTTCGGTTTGATCATCAGCGGCCAGGAAGGCCCGTTCCAGCTCGATATCATCAGGATCAGCGCCTACCGAACGACCGGATCGGAGAATGATTCGCTGTGACGGCCACGACAAAAAATCCGGTCAATCGAAACAAGCTCCCGGAGTCCAAGTGGACCGCGGTTGAACCGGTGAACCGTGAAAAGCACTTCATCGTGGTCGATTGGGTGCGTGATGTTGATGGTGTGGCGACCGACCATCTCGTGATCGAGGCGGTGTTGACGAATGCGCTTCGAGAAATTCACTGGAGAGAGCTTGAATGTGGCGATCGTTGGCGAATTGGGTGGAGATGATTCGGTGCATCGACGGTCGTCGCCATGCATCTCCCGGCTGCGGACGCCCCACCGGCTTATTTCGAACCGGCAGAGGATCTTGACGGGTTGATCCGGATGGTCCGGAAGTCAGTTCCCGGAGTCATCGTGTTCCGCGAAGTCGGTGGAGAAAAAAAGATCCGCACCGGCGATTGAAGCGCCAACCGGTGCGGATGAGTTCGGTATTTTTGCGGGCCCTATTTCATCGTCCAGTGGCCTTCCCAGTTGACGACCGAGCGACCGTCCTCCATCTGGACCAGATTGGTGGTGGTGCCGCCGCCCTTGATGCCTTCGTACTTGCCGGTGCCGCCCATGAAGCCCCATTTATTGCCCTTCGGGCTGTTGTGCCACCAGATCCACCAGCGGTCACCTTCGGCGTCGACCGCGTCACAGTAGCCGTTGGCTACAGCGGTGCCGTCAGCCGAGACCACGGTGGTACCGAAGCAGTCCTGGCTCGCGAGGTGGATCGATGCCGACGGGTCATCGCAGAGCACGATACCCATGATGTGAGAGCGTTGCATCATGCCGCCGTCCGCTGTCTTCACGGTCTCGAGCGCGGCCGGGGCGTAGGTCACGGTTCCATTGGCGGTCTCTTCGCCCGACCAGGCCGGGGTCGCGAGTGATCCGAGGACCAGCGCGCACATCATCATCGTTGTCCATGTTCTTTTCATCATCAACTCCTTCTTGTTTTTCCCCTGTTGGTAGATCCGGTCCTCGGAACGGATCCGTTGAACCGGCGGCAATACCGCGGGCGCATCACCTGCTGTGTATTGAGTTTCTTGAGACACAATATCACAACCGGACGAGTTCGCCGGGTCGAGTTGCCTATCGTGGATGGAGCCAGGTCGGCAACAGCGAGTAGGGGTCAACCGATACGGCCTGGTTGTATGCGACTCCACTCTGACCGAGGAGCTTCTGCAACTGGCCCTCATTGAATGCGTCGAAGGTCTCGGTTGCACCTCCGATGTGTTTTCCACCAACAAAGACCTGCGGGATGGTTTTGACATCGAAGCGCGCGTTGAGCGCCGCCCGCACCTCACCGCCCCAGTCGTTTTCCTGGTACTCGGCCGAGTCGATGTCGATGGAGCGGTATGGGATTCCGCACTCGGCGAAGAGTTTGCGGACAGACCAACAGAACTCGCACCACTCGAAGGCAAACATCACGACCGGTTGTTCGGCATCGTTGATGAGCTGGTCGAGGAATGCCGTTGCTGCAGGGGTCACGACGGGCTCCTCGGTCTCGGTTTCCTTGGCCGCGGGAGGCTTGGCATCAAAACGAAAGCTCGGGGTTGATTTCGAGATTTCGATCTCGTCTGCTGTCATGTCCTCCGAGACGTCGTAGAAGAGTGGAGTCGACATGTAGCGCTCGCCGGTGTCGGGCAGCATGGCCAGGATCGTGCTGCCGGCGGGTGCGTCCTGTGCGATCTGCAGCGCCCCCGCCAGGGTCGCGCCGGCGGAGATCCCGACAAAGATGCCCTCCTTCTGAGCCAGGTCCTGAGAGCACTTGAGTCCGTCGGCCCCCTTGATGGGCACGAAGACATCGAGCAACTCAGACGCCTGTGCATCCTCGGCCAGTTTGGGAATGAAATCGGGCGTCCAGCCCTGCATGAGGTGGGTGCGAAAAGACGGGTGGCTTTCTTTGATGGATCCGTCGTCGTAGCGTGCCTGAGGGATGCCAGAGCCCAGGATGGGTGAGTTGTCAGGCTCACAAACAACGATCGTTGTCTCTGGTCGCTCCTTCTTCAGGACCCGGGAAACACCCTTCATCGTGCCGCCGGTGCCGAATCCTGTAACCCAATAGTCGAGCCTGTCACCCGAAAAATCCTCGAGGATCTCCAGGGCGGTGGTTGACGAATGCACATTCGCGTTGGCCTCGTTTTCGAACTGGCGGCACAGAAACCAGCCATGGGCCTCGGCGAGTTCCTCGGCTTTGCGGAGCATCCCGGTGCCCTTCTCTGACGCCGGTGTCAGAACGACCTTGGCGCCAAGGAAGCGCATCATCTTGCGTCTTTCGATCGAAAAATTCTCGGCCATGGTCACCACCAGGGGATAATCTTTCTGGGCGCAGACCATTGCCAACCCGATACCGGTGTTGCCGCTCGTGGCTTCGATCACGGTCTGGCCGGGTTTGAGAGCGCCGCGTTTTTCGGCGTCTTCGATGACGCCGAGCGCGAGCCGGTCTTTGACCGAGCCCATGGGGTTGAAGGCCTCGATCTTGACATAGAGATTGATTCCCTCAGGCGCCATTTTGTTGATTCGGACCACAGGGGTGTGGCCGACCGCACCGAGAATGCTGTCGTACTTTGCCATTTGATTCTCCAATTTGGTTTGACAATCATTCTAACCTACGTGAAATCGCGACTCATTCCGCCATTCGGAATGACCGGTTTCGACTGCGGGTCAAAAAAACGGGAGATTCGTGCTTCAGTTGGATTGCTGGTCGTCGACCATCCACGTCAACCCCGCCCACAGGACAAGGGCCGAGAGCGCAGGTTGGCAGAGTCGGGCGAGGGTCCACCCGATGAGGATGGTCGGATCGTTTTCGGAGTGGAGGTAATAAACGAACGCGAAACCGAGCAAACCAAAACACAAAGCAGCGGCTGGGAGGTAGACCGTCAACCGGCGACCCTTCGAGGCCAAGACGGCGATCGCGAGCACCCACCATGACAGTGTGGCGGTACCCACATCGAGACCGGCCGGAGCGGCGGCCAGGATCTCACCGATGTGGTCGAAATTGATGTTGCCGGCGCGCTGACGGATCGGATCGGTGAGAGGGAGTGCGTTGGTGGCCAAAAACAGGGCCCACAGACCGATGGCGCCAATTGCGGCCGCACCGGCGCCCACGATGCGGAGAGCGCTCCGGCGGTCGCGTTCGATTCCAGCTCGAAGGAGGGCGCCACCGCCCAGAAGTGCGACCGACACCGGGCCCTCGTTCTTGGTCAGAACCGCCCCGACAAACGCCAGCGCGACAATGGTCCATTGAGACGATGGTCCCCCGTCCGTCCGGGCCAGGAGGATCGCGCAGGCTACCGTCAGAAAAGCCACCAATGGAGCTTCGGCGTTGCCACCGGAGATCGAGACGATCATTGATGCCGACAGGGTGACCGACCAGACGGCGGTCAGAACGGCGCTTCGCGTCGATCCCAGCAGCGGCTGCAGAATCGGTCCAAGCACCGCCGCCGTGGAGGCGATCCAAATCCAGCTGAGGGTCGGCGTCCAGATCCACGGAATGCCACCGGCAACGAGCGCTCCCCAGGCAAATGTTGTCGGCAGGAGCGGAGGGTAGTTGATGTGGGCGTGGGTGAAAAAAGGCCACTTCAAAAGAAGCGGATCGATCCCCCCCGCCTCGGCAAAGCGCAGGCCCTTGACCCCCCAGAAGAACAAAAAGTCCGGCGAGGTCGCACGGGTCGTGATGAGCTGCCAGGCAAGAAATGCAAGAGCCGCGAAGGTGAGAGCCAAGGCTGCTTGGTGCAACGGCGTTGGCGAACGAACCGACTCACCTTCATAATCGCCGGTTGATTCCCTTCGTGCCAGGACAGCGGCACCGGCGACCGAGAGGCCGAAGAGTGGGACACCCAGGGTCCATACCGTCCAGGGCACCCCCAGAAGGGACCAGATCAAAGCGGTGAGAGTGAGAAGAACCGCTCCAAGGAGAAAGGAGGCCGCCAAACGTGCCAGCAACCGGTGCTGCCTGAACAGGGGGTGAAAGGCTGCGGGAAGACCGAAGAGGCAGATTCCGAGGTAGGCGAGCGTGAAAACCAACCCGTTCATTGCGAGTCCGACGTTCTTCGATAGACGGCGCCGCCATCGACCTTCGCCACCAGCGCGAGATCGCCCTCCATTGAGTGGGGGCCGAAAACGAGGACGAAGTCCGCACTCCTCCCACCATCCTGTGTCGGTTGACCGAAGTACGATGCGGGGCGAATGTCATGGTGGGGGAGAAGACCGAGGGCTATCGTGAGCAGTCTCATCTCCGCAATTCGGTCGTCGGCCCGAATGGTGTAGGGGGCGCCTTCGGGGAGATGGTCCCGGGCCTGGTCGAGGAACCGCCACCAGGTGCCGGCGTTGCCCGGTGACCGGTCCGACGGCGTCTGAGGAATTTCCAACGTGGTGCCGCCGGGCGATTTGAGCCCGCGCACAACCGGGATGACGAGCAACATCACAGCGACCGCCAGGGCGACGCCGGGTCGGAAGCTTTGACTCCTAGTGAAGTTCTTCATCTACCGTGCGGCGGACAAGGCCGTCGAAATCGGCGCGAGCATTCCAGAAATTTCTCCCGACCGGTGGCTGGGTTCTCATTCGATATTCCAGTCGATCATGTTGAGAAACTCCTCGCGAGCCTGTTGGAGAATCTCGTCTCGCGAGGAACTCGCGCGTCGATCAGCCCCGTGCTTCGTGGCTTCAACGACGAGCACATCGGGAAGTTCTGGGGTGGCGCCGTAACGTTCGTGTCGCTCCAGACCACGAAGTTCGGGGATCTCACTCTGGCCATATTCATGCTCGGTGATCGTATCGAAACCGATCGAAGCCAGGACCTCGATCAGGACTTCACGACTGTAGAGAAACTGGTGGCCCCAGGCATAGAAGGCGCGATTCAGCATGAAGGTGTTGCTGATCTTTTGTTTCGGGTCCGCGGACTCGACGGCGTAGTGTGTGAGATAGACCCAATCCAGATTCGGCGTAGAAAGCCGCATCACCCCACCATCGGTCAGCGCATCGAAGCAACCGCTGAGAAAGCGGTAGCCGTGATCGAATCGGAGGTGCTCGATGAAGTGCTCGCAATAGATGAACTCGATATCCGAAAACGAAAAATCCTGGGTGACATCCATGACGATGTCGACTCCGGGCAGATCCTGGATATCGATATTGCACCAACCCGAAATCGCCTCGGTGCCGCAGCCGACGTGGAGGCGGCGACCGATCTGATCGGGATGGGTGCTTTTTGGCGGAGTCTTTTTTCGAAACAAACCCATGACGCTCCTTCGCCGATTTGCTGACGACCACAACGGCCTCGGTCTCGGGTGCTCAGGTCGCTTGATGTCGGCGCGTTATCTTAACTCGGTTGCAGGCAGGTCTTGCCTAAGACCCGTGGAGTGGTGGTCGTGATTGGCGCAGAAATTTCCTGAAGCCGGAAAAGTTGATCGATTGCGGTGAACGAGCTTCGATTGAATGGGACTGTGTTCCACCATGTCGAAGACTCGGATGCTGATCGGCGGCAGGAAGAAGGATGTGTAACGAGGGGTGACCCGATTGCGGAGCACCCCTACTGACGCGGCTTCGTGCGCCTGCCACGGATCAAACCATAGCTCTTGAGCTTTCGGTAGAGCGTCGCCGAGCCGATCCGGAGCTGCGCGGCAGTGTGCGTCTGGTTGCCACCGTTGAGTTTCAGAACCGCGAGAATGTAATCTTTTTCGATTTCGCTGAGCGACTGCACCGTGTCCCCGTTCACCACCGGCCTGGGAAACGCTCGCCGGACCTCCTCGGGCAGGTCGTCGAGGTTGACACGCCCTCCACGGGCGAGCGCAACGGCCCGCTCCATGGCGTTTTCCAACTCGCGCACGTTGCCGGGCCAGTCGTAGCGCAGGAGCTGATCGGCGGCCTGGGGGACTATGCCGGAGATCTTGCGTCCCATTCGACCGCCTGCGTCTGCGAGCAACACCCGTGCAAGCGGTAAGACGTCTTCCCTGCGATCTCGGAGCGGCGGAACGTCCAGTTCGACGACCTTGAGCCGGTAGTAGAGGTCCTGCCGAAAGCCACCGTCTTCGACCCCGTGGGCAAGATCGCGGTTGGTGGTGGCCAGAACGCGAACATCCACCGGCCGGCTCTTATTCTCTCCAACCCGACGGACCTCCCGTTCCTGCAGCACCCGCAGGAGCTTGACCTGCATACCTGAAGAGATCTCACCGATCTCGTCCAACAGCAGTGTCCCGTGGTTGGCCGCTTCGAACAGGCCGGGCCGGTCTGAAGACGCACCCGTGAACGCGCCGCGCGCGTGCCCGAAAAGCTCACTCTCGAGGAGAGTCTCGGTGATGGCACCGCAGTTGACCGCGACGAACGGACCAGCGGCCCGCGTTGATTCGTCGTGGACAAGGCGCGCGATTCTCTCCTTTCCCACACCGCTCTCACCGGTGATAAGCACTGTTGCATCGACTCTGGCCACGCGTCGTGCCAGGTCCACCACCTGCTGCATCTTTGTGCTTTTGGCGACAATCCCCAGTGGCTCTTCCACGTCACGCGCCACGCGGACCACCGCTTGACGGTGCGCGTGAAGCTTCTCCTCCGCAGTCTTCAATGTCTCCGTGACCCTGCTGAGCGAGACATCCAGGCACTCCTTGAGGCGCCCCTGGTTGAAGAACGCGAGCTCTTCGGCGCGCTCGTCACCCCACTCCTCGCGGGTCCGACCAAGGAGATGGCACGCCACGTGGCCTTCGCCGAGGCAGCGATCTTCCAGGACGTAGATTTCCCTGCCGGTGGTGTGGCTGACGTAGCCGCTCATGAGGCCGCAGATGGTCCAGCACACCGCCGCGTCTGAGCGGCCGAAGTGCAGCAGATGCTGCTCCGCCTCGTAGGAAGCCAGCAGCATTGCCCCCTGCTTGGAAAGAGGATCTTCACTGCCCGCCTGGGTGCGGAAAAGCCCCTCAAGCGTGTAGATTTTGGGACCGGCGCGCCGCCATTCTTCATCGCTCGCCCACTCGAACTCCATCTGCATGGCCGCCGCCATGCGCCATCCGTGGGCGAAGCCGAACTGGGTGAGCACTGCACGGGCAGCGGTCAGGCCGAAATTCTCGACCAGATACTGCCGCAGGAGCCCCATAGCCACGGCGTCGAGCAGGAGCGCGCGCTGCCCCGCAAAACGGATCACGCCTCCCTCGGGGTCCAGCTCCAGGAGTTCGTCGTGATGGAGATCCTCGACCCGCATCGGTCGCCTCCTTCATATTGAAGGTACCATACCTTCATTTTGATCGAATCAGCTGGCGGTCGTCGGCCAACATGTTCCGCAACCAACTGAAAACAAAGAGCCCTCGCCGATGGCACGATAGATGCGAACGACATCAGTAGACAATCCGCCGTCAATGAATTCCGATTGATGCCAGCAGCGGAGCGAACCACAGGCGCGAACACAGGCGCGAACACGCGCCGACGAGCTCAGGAGGCTTCAGACAATGGGTGATCGAAAAGAAATTAAAACCGAGAAGGTGCCGGGCACCGAGCCCGAATTCATTGGACCAACACGTCCTCTCGAGGACAAGCACAACACAACAACAGCGAAGAAAACAATCACGTTCATGAAGAACTGCGGAGACTGTGAACCCGGTGGATTTGGTTCAACATACGGGTTCAGCCCCAGATAAACAGTTTGGCAGGAACAGGAAACTGGCCCATGATCACGCTGCGCAGGGCCGACGAACGCCACCTCGACCGACGCCTCAGGCAGGAACTCTGGCACAGCTTCAACCCATCCGAGCCGGGGAAGCCGCACTCCGGTGGTTTCGGGGCCCTGGAGAGCCTTACCGAGAACCGTCTGCCGCCGGCCGGGGTCTCTGCGGCTCGTCCAAGTCGGGACGCGGAAACCGTCACCTACCTATGTCAAGGAGCCATTGCTCAGGAGAACTCGACTGGGTCCTCGGGTGTGGTCCGCGCTGGGGAGTTCCAGCGCATGGCCATCGGCCATGGCATCCGCCCCAAGGAGACGAACGCGTCACGGACCCAGTGGGCGCAAATCTTCCGGATCTCCCTACGCCCTTTGGAGGTCGGGTCCAATGGTGCCCGCGAGCAGATGCGCGTCGCTTCAGCGCAGCGCCACAATGTGTTGCGCATCGTCACGTCCCCGGACGGGCGTCAGGGATCGCTGCACACACATCAGGATGCCCTGATTTACTCGAGCCTGATCGATCCGGGGCATCACCTCATCCACGAGTTGCTGCCGGGACGAAACGCCTGGCTTCACGTCATCTGCGGCGAGGCGGCATCCCACGACATCATCCTGACCCAAGGCGACGCTGTGGGTGTGACGAACGAACGCTCGCTGTCGCTCACCGCACATGAAAAATGCGAGATCCTGCTCGTCGACGTCGGCGAACAGGACCATGGCGCACCTGGCCCGGCCGGCTGAACCTTCACGGTGAAATCCAGAGGAACCGGGGAGATCAGCGCTGGCCTGTGACGACGCCATATTTCGCGGATGCTCTGCCCTTTTGCAGGGCCCACACCGCATTGCCATAATTGAAGTGCCAGTATTCCGTCAAATCACACACAAAACCTTCGTTTTCGAAGAGATCCATCAGGAGCTTTCGGTTCTTCTTCGCTTCAGACGAAACACCCGGATGCAGCGGATAACACTTCGTGTTGAGATCCATCTTGAATCCGCTGTTGGTTCCAAAGTCCAAAACGCGGTCGTTTTCTGGATCATAGATCAAGGCATCCACTGCCCCGCCAGTGGCGTGCATGGATTTTTCTCTTGGAGCAGTGAATTCCATGGTGATTCGCTCGAGCTCATCAGAGCTCTTCCCTGGATTCTGTTTTCGAGCGACTTCGAGATTCCTGTCCCACAGGAGCTGTTGATGGTCAAAAGACCTCCATACAGAACGGATGATAAGCGTCTTATCCATATCATTTAGCAGCTTGCTGATTCTGCCTATCTTGGCGTGGACGGCTGCTCTGACGAGATATTTGTAGTCCTTCATGATTGATGGTTCGAATACCAAATCAAACCCGGAGTCCACGAGACTGATCAATGGAGAACCATCGTCCCGGATCGCCACGGTCGGCAAGCGCTGATTCTGCAGACGATGTTGGTGTTCGACCATTTCGCAGTACTCTTCAACCCTCATGGCGACACTCTGGTCCTTTCCGAAATCATACTTCTCCTGACTGATCGCAACGCAGCGTTCGTCCGGCTCCACGATCAACCTGTCACCATAACCTTTCCGCAGCAATGTTGCCTGCCAACTTCGGCCGTGACTCCATCAAATTGATTGATAACACTTCATTCTGATCTTTCTCTATTGACGCTGCTCCAGTAGTGGTCGCGTATGTTGCCTAAATTCAGCAACATACAGAATCGATCAAAAAAAGACGGCGCGTCTCGGTCGTGGCTCGGATCTTGCTCTATTCAAAAGGGCGCAGGTCAATTGTGGGTGACTTGAGGAAGCGAAAACAGGAGAGAAAACCAAGGAGAGGCAACGATGTATAGAGAAGCAATTGAAGTGCTCCCGATAAGAGAGCGGGCACTTGTATACGGCGAGGGTCAGTTGGGAAAGCTCGATGGCAAGGTGACCAACGGACTGGTGCGCCATTCTGAAAAATACCAGATCAGCGGCGTGACCGACAGCACCAAGACCGGGATGGATGCCGGTGAATACCTTGACGGAGTGAGAAGCGGGATCCCCGTGTTCCGGGACATCGAAGATGCCATCGAGAAGCTCGGTTTTGTTCCGAAGTACTTCATCTATGGCATTGCACCACTCGCGTCGTACATCACGAGGCAGCAGAGAGAGGTGGTGTTGGCGGCCATGGAAAAGGGCATGGACATCATCAACGGTCTCCCTGAGTTCTTCACCGAAGATGAAGAGTTCGTGGAGAAGGCACGGGCGCATGGTGTGCAGATCCACGATATCCGGAAACCACCACCGAGAAAGGATCAGCACATCTTTACGGGATCGATCTTCCGGGTCACGACTCCGATCATCACCGTGTTGGGGACAGATTGCGCGGTTGGCAAACGGACCTCCGCGGTTCTTCTCGCTGAAACACTTCGGAGGCAAGAACTGACGACCGCGTTCATTGCAACGGGTCAGACCGGTCTGCTTCAGGGCGCCAGGTACGGTGTTGCAGTTGATGTCTTGAGCTCGGGTTTTCAGACCGGTGAGGTTGAGCACGAGATCGTGAAGGCTGATGAGGCGGAACACCCGGACATCATCGTCGTCGAAGGCCAGGGTGCACTGAGCCACCCGGCGTTCACATCCTCGACCGCGATCATCAGGGGAGCGAGGCCGCAAGCGATCATCCTGCAACACCCACCAAAGAGAAAAGATCGATGTGACTTCCCCGGCATTCCCATGCCCACTCTCGAGAGTGAAATTCAATTGATCGAGATCGTATCTGGAGCCAAGGTCATTGCGCTGACCTTGAACCATGAAGACATGACGGACAAAGAGATCGAAGACACCGTTGTGGAATATGAAAGAACCTACGGGCTGCCGACAATGGACGTTTTGAAGCACGGCTGCGAAAAGATCGTGAGAAGGCTTTTCGAGGTCTTCCCGGAACTCCAATTGGGCAAAAGCGCAGCGGCGTGATGACAACACCGAGGATCGAGATCGATCTCGGGAAGATCTCGCACAACGCAACGAGCCTCCGGGAGACCTACGCATCGAAAGGCATCGGCATCATCGGTGTGACAAAGGTCGTCTGTGGAGATCCAATGGTTGCCGAAGCTCTCGTAAAAACAGGGATCGACACCCTCGCCGACTCGAGACTGCAGAACATCACCCGGATGCGTGAGGCTGGAATTCAGGCGCAGTTTGTACTCTTGAGGACACCGGCGCCGAGTCAGGCCGAATCTGCGGTGAATAACGCCGATATCAGCCTGAACACGGAATTGTCAGTGATCGAGAGGCTGTCCAGGTTTGCGATCGAAGCAGACATCACGCACAAGATCATCCTCATGGTCGAAATGGGTGATCTGAGGGAAGGCATTCTTCCTGTGGATCTGGAAGAGACCGTTGAGCGGGTTCTCGGCCAGCGAGGAATCGTTTTGGCCGGTATAGGCACCAACTTGGCGTGTTTTGGAGGGATCAAGCCGGACGAGGAGAACCTCGATCATCTTTCTTCGCTCGCCGGAGATATCGAAGCAAAGTTCGGCATCACATTGCAGTATGTCTCTGGCGGGAACTCAGCCAACCATGACTGGTTGATGTCCGCAACGGACGTGGGGAAGATCAACAACCTGAGATTGGGGGAATCGATCTTTTTGGGGTGTGAGACCCTCCAACGCAAGCCAATTAATGGTCTGTTCACCGATGCATTCAGACTCTTTGCTGAGGTCATTGAATCGAAGGCGAAACCATCCAAGCCCTATGGTGAAACCTGTCAGGACGCCTTTGGGAACGTGCCCGAGTTCTCGAATCGGGGACCGATGAGAAGAGTCATACTGGGTGTCGGTATACAGGACGTGCTCGTCGCAGGCCTCACACCCTGTCAGGATGTCGAGATCCTCGGCGCGAGTAGTGATCACATCCTGATTGATGCCAGGGAGTCGGATCTGAAAGTCGGTGACGAGGTGGAGTTCGACCTCAACTACGGGGCGTTGCTTTCGTCCATGACGTCGCCTTACGTGGCGAGATCTTATGTGGGCGGCCAGGTCCGCCGAGACGCCGCGGCCGAATGCTGTGAGCAAGCGAAGGTGAGAGCCTAGGGATCCCGCGCGCCCTGCGCGCGAGCAACCGAAGGTGAGGTCCAAAGGAGGCGTCACCAGCAAAAACGCCGCCTGGAAGGCGGCGGTTGTTGTAGCTGGTGGAGCCGATCGGGATCGAACCGACGACCTCTTGAATGCCATTCAAGCGCTCTCCCAATTGAGCTACGGCCCCACAGGGAGAGCTGTTTTAGCAAAGGGTAGGGGCATGTGTCAATGACCGGCGCAAAAGCCGGCGCCGCATGGTGAGCTTTGATGGGCGACTTTTGCCAGCAAATGACTGCGGTTGCGGCTTGGGAATGTGAATGCTGATGGACCCGTTGACGCAATTAGGTCCTGACTCGTCAGGTGGGCTGGTATAGAATGGCCTTTGCAGGGAAGCGCATGGGGCCTGGTGGCTTCCGCGGACTTCAAATCCGTTGGGCCGGTCTCAATAGGGTCGGTCGGAGGGTTCGATTCCCTTGCGCTTCCGCCATCGTACCCTCGATGTGCGGATGTGCACCCAGCGATTTGTAGCGCAAGAGGATCATCGATTTGAGCGACGAATTCGTCTACCGAAGCGAGCTTCACAAGAAGCCGCTGCCCGAAATTCTCGCCACCGTCAATCGGTACGGCGTACCGGGTGTGCTCGAAGTCAGTCATGATGATGTGACCAAAAGGATCTTTCTGCTCGATGGCGACATCATCTTTGCCACCTCCAGTGATCGCAGCGAGTCTCTGGGAGAATTCCTGGTAGCCAACGAGGTCATATCCAAAGAGGAACTCGCAGATTCGGTGGCAGAGCTCGAGCGGTCTCCGGGTGTGCGCCACGGCGAGATTCTGGTCAAGATGGATCTTTTGGAGCGCGACCAGCTGGGGATTCAGGTACGCAAACAGGTGCAGGCGATTGTGTGGAGCCTGTTTAATTGGTCCGAGGGTCAGGTGAGCTTCGAGGTCGGCCAATCCAAGGCCGAAGAAACCTTCAAGATCCAGATCCCCACCGCCCGCGCCATTCTTGCCGGCTGCCGGCGAATCGAAGATCCCAAGACGATTACCGCCCGGATGGGTGGCCGGGGTGCCATCCTCAAGCGACTGCCGCGCCCTCCGCATCTCGAGCGTTTCCGTCTCGAATCGGCCGAGCGTGAACTGCTGGAGATGGTCGACGGGAAGCGCACCCTCTTTGAATTGTGCGAGGCGGGGCCCTTGAGTGCCGGGGCCAACGCCCGAGTTCTCTATGCTCTTTCAGAGCTGCGAATGGTGACCATCGATCCTTCCTCGAGCGGAAAGATCCTGATTCAGGTGCGGGGCTGAGATCATGCCTCTCTACGAATACGAGTGTTTTTTGTGCGGCCACCGTTTCGAAAAGATCCGCACCGTTGCCAATGCGTCAGAGGTTGACTGCACGAAATGTGGTGGACGGGTGAGAAGACTGCTCGGTGTTCCGGCCCTCCAGTTCAAGGGAAGCGGGTTTTACATCACCGACTACGGCAAGGGCAACGGCGGCCGTTCCACCGCACTCGCCAAACCCGAGGACACCCCCAGTCCTCCACCGAAGCCGAAAGAAACCAAGAAAGAAACACCCAGCAAAAAGGCTGACCCAAAAAACTGAAACCCGGTGGCCTCTAATTCTCCTCGACGGTATCCGCTTCGGTTTCTGCTGCCGCTTCGATCACCGGATACCCCGGCACGCGCGCGAATGCGAGCGTGTCGCCGATCGAGAGACCGTGGGTCTCGATGCTGCCGGTGATCATTTCGAGAACCGCCCGTGCATCTTTCTCGGATGAATAGGTCGGACACGGATCGGTGGCGCACGGTGGAACATCGGCCACCAGGTGGACGATGGTTCCGGAATCGTCGAGGTAGATCAGATCGAGGTTGATGAGGGTGTTTTTCATCCAGATCGAAGGAGAACGTTCGATCTCGAAGAGCAGAAGCATACCGCGATCAGCCGCCAATGAGGGCCGGTACATCAAACCGGTGGCAAGCTCTTCGGGTGTGATGGCGAGCTCGAGCGTGATCTCCGAGCCGTCCGGGAGTGTTCCGGTGGGAGATTCGACAGTGTGCTGGGGAGGTGACGTTGATGCCAGCAAATCGGTTTCCTGCGCTGGTTGCGTGCAAGCCGCCACCGCCAACAATGAGACGAAAAGAAATGGATGGCGGAGCGCACCTTGGATGATTGTTCGTGGGTTGAGGTCCTGAAAGGTCATTGCTTTTCCGTGCTCCCTGTGGCCGCTCGATCAGTCATCATGAACGAGACCGAGCTTTTCGGCGTGGTAGCGAAATGCGCGATAGGACATTCGCAGCAGTTCGGAGGCCTTTTTCTGGTGGCCTCCGGTTTGATTCAGCGCCTGTCGCATCATCGAGCGACGCATGTTATCAAGGTGTGCGTCGAGATCAAGGCCCTCCTCGGGCAAACCCATCTGCTCGTTCCGGGTATCTGTCGGGCCACCCCGCAGGTGCTCGGGCAGGCTGCCTGAGGAGATGAGCTCGCTGGATTCCAAAGCGACCGTGCGTTCCACGACATTTTCGAGTTCGCGGACGTTTCCCGGCCAGTTGTATGCCTGCAATACCCGCAGAGCATCGGGTGTCAGTCTTTTTGGCGGCAGCCCGAAATTGATGCAGGTCCTCTCGACAAAGTGCCTGGCCAACTCAGGCAGGTCTTCACCGCGCTGCCGCAGCGGAGGCAGGTGAACGTGGAGCACGTTGAGGCGGTAGTAGAGATCTTCCCGGAAATCGCCGTCCTTGACGCCTTTTTCGAGGTCTCGATTGGTTGCCGCGAGTACCCGAACATTGACGTCGATTTCACGACTTGCGCCAACTGGACGAACACGACGTTCCTGCAACACGCGCAGCAGTTTGACCTGCATCAATGGTGTCAGCTCACCGACCTCGTCGAGGAGGAGGGTGCCGTTTTCTGCGTCGACAAACATCCCCTTGTGGTCCTTGACAGCTCCGGTGAACGATCCTCTGACGTGGCCAAAGAGCTCGGACTCGAGAAGGCCTTCGGGAAGGGCACCGCAGTTCACCGAAAGAAAAGGACCGTTTGCGTTGGCGGAAAAGGCGTGAATGGCCTGTGCGAGAAGCTCCTTGCCGGTTCCGCTCTCACCGGTAATAAAGACCGTCGAAGGGGTTGCGGCAAGGCGCGGCACCATGTCCAAGATACGGCGGATCGCGGGGCTCGAACCGATGAAGTTCGGTACTTCGCGGGGTTCTCCAGCCTCCTCCGCGGCGTCGAGGAGTTTGTTCAGGATCAGTTTGAGGTCGTCGACGTTGAACGGTTTCGAGAGATATTCGGCGGCCCCGGCCCGAAGAGATTCGATGGCGACCTGGGGCGTCGTGTGAGCTGTGATGATGATGAACGGGCTCTTGACCTGGCATTTTCGCGCCTCGCCAAGCACCTCGAGACCGGAGCCGTCGGGAAGTTTGAGGTCACACATGACCAGATCGAAGGAGCCGCGGACGACCTTTTCGATGCCGGTGGCGACGCTGTCGGCCGTGGTCACCTCGTAATCCTCCTGCTCGAGCAGGATGGTGAGGAACTCGCGCAACGATTTCTCGTCGTCGATGACCAGAATATGGCCTCGGCTCATGCGGCCTCCCGATGCACTGGCAACTCGACGGTGACGACGGTTCCGCGACCCGGCGCACTGTCGATTGCAATGGTGCCGCCGTGTTCTGCAACCGCAGCGTACACCACCGCGAGACCGAGACCCGTGCCGCCCGGGCGGGTCGTCACGAAGGGCTCGAAGGCCTGGCGACGAACGTCCTCGGTCATTCCGATCCCTGCGTCGCGCCATCGCATCACGATGTGTCCGTCGCGGCGCTCCGCGGAGACCGTGAGTTCGCCTCCGTCGGGCATCGCCTGGAGGGCATTGCGGGAGAGGTTCCAGAAGATCTGGCGCAAGAGATGTTCTTCGCCGCGAAGCACGAGTTTGTCGGGTGCCGCGAGAACCACCTGATGGGTCTCACGATGTTCTTCCGATCTCCGCAGCAGATCGACGCAGTCGCGGAGCATGCCGCCGACGTCACACGGACCGAATGCGGCCTGGTGGGGTCGAGCGTATTCGAGAAAACCATCGAGAATTCCGGACAGGCGTCGCGATTCGTCCACCAGAATTCGGAGCAGGCGTTGGCCTTTGTCGTCGAGCGTTCCGGCAGACTCGAGGACCTGAGCCGAACCCGAAATCGAAGCCAGCGGATTCTTGATCTCGTGCGCCATCCGCGCTGCCATTTCACCAACCGCCGCCATCCGCTCCTGAAGTCTCTGCCGTTCAGCCTCCACCCTGATTTCCGAAAGATCTTGAAATGTGACGATGAAGCCGACGACCTTTTCGCTCTCATCGGTCAAAGGGCCGATGGTCAGTCCGAGTCGGGCCCCCGATGTGGCGATCGTCCCCTCGAGTCGGACCACCTTGCGGTCACGGGCACGGGTTTTCAAAAGCCCCCAGTTCTGGTCTTCAAGGGGGATGACCTCGTCGAGGTTGGCCCCGGTGGCGGCTTCGTTATCGGGCATACCCAGCATTCGAGCGCCGGCCGGGTTGAGGTGCAGGACCCTTCCGTTGAGATCGAGAGCGACGATGCCGGCACCCACTGAACGGACCACGTGATCGGTGAGCGCCACGAATTGGCGGGTCCGTTGGGTCTCTTCCCTGAGCTGGCTGTGAGCACTGCGAAGTGATTCGCCGAGATAGGAGACCAACACCGCAACGAGCAGAAAACCGACCACATTGGTCAACAGTTGGATCAGGATGCGCGAGGTCGGCATGGCGACCTGTATCCCGGTGAGGTTTTCAGGAACCGGCAGCACCTCGAAGACCATCAGATCGACGAGCAGGCCGTAGACGACGGCGGAGAGCCCGGCAAATATCAAACCACCGCCCCGCATCAGCATGGCGGCGACAGCGATGACGGTCAGATACAGAAAGGAAAATGGCGAGTACAGACCGCCGGTGAAATAGACGAAACCGGTCACCACCGCGATATCGCCCAACAGTTGCACCCAGGACTGAATTCGCGGTGAGGTCTGGCGCACGTAGAGAACGAGATAAAAGAGCGACAGACCGAAAGTGAAGAGGATTAGACCGTAGAAGTTCCGCAGAGGGAGGATTCTCTGGCTGTTGATCTGAATCAGCACGATGCCCAGAAACAGGGTCGAGATGACCACCAGGCGCAAACCGATGAGCCAGCGCAGACTCTTCTGCGATGGATGGGGCGCCGCTGGAACCGCCATCTCGGCCGCCGTCAATGCGGTCGTTGTCGACCGCTTTTCCATCATCCGATCTGGCTGATCAATGCGAACATCGGCAGGTACATGGCGACCACGATGGTGCCGATCACAACACCGAGGAAGGCAATGATGACCGGTTCGATCAAGGCCATCATGCCATCGACCGCGGCATCCACTTCGTCCTCATAGAAATCCGCGATCTTGGAGAGCATGGTGTCCATGGCTCCGGTCTGTTCGCCGACTCCGATCATCTGGCAGACCATTGGCGGAAATTGTTCGGAGCGAGTCAATGGTTCGGCGATCGTTTTGCCCTCTTCCACCTCTTTGCGGACTTTCAGAAGAGCTTCTTCGATGACCGCGTTACCGGCAGTGCGTGCCGTGATTTCCAAGGACTCGAGAATCGCCACACCCGAAGAAAGCAGGGTTCCGAGGGTACGGCAGAATCGCGCCACCGCGATCTTCCGCAACAAAATGCCGATGGCCGGCATCTTGAGCATGATCTTGTCGATCTGGTATCGCCCCGCATCGGTGGCGTAGTACTGTCGCAAAGCAAAAATGGCGCCGAAGACGACCATGAATATCAGCCACCAGAAGTTGCCGATGAAACTGGAAATATTGACGATCACCTGGGTCAGGAAGGGCAGCCTGCCGCCAAGACCTTCGAAGAGGGAGGCGAATACCGGAATGACCTTCCACAAAATGATGTAGACGACGACCACTGCGATCGTGACGACCGAAACCGGATACACCATTGCCGACCGGACCTGGCTCTTGAGCTTGACCGACTTTTCGATGTAGGTGGCAAGGCGCTGCAGAATGGTGTCGAGGATACCGCCGGCCTCACCGGCCGCCACCATGTTGACGTAGAGATCGTCGAAGGCCTGGGGGTGTTTGCGCATCGCTTCGGCGAGCGCCGAGCCGCCTTCGACATCCTGTCGAACCTGGAGGATGATCTTCTGAAAAGCCTTGTTGTCCTGCTGTTGCCCAAGGATGTCGAGACACTGCACCAATGGCAGGCCGGCGTCGATCATCACCGAGAACTGGCGCGTGAAGACCGCGATGTCCTTGGACTTGATTCCACTGCCGAATTTGGGCAAAGCGATCTCTTTGCCCTTTTCTTTGACTGTCGTGACAACGATTTGCTGACGACGAAGAGCGGCGATGACAGCGTCTTTGCTGTCGCCGATGAGCACGCCGGTCTGCGCCATGCCGTTTCGGTCGCGGCCCTTCCATTCGTAACTGGGCATCTCAGCTCCTCCTTGCTCGCTGCGCGTCAGGGTTCTGGGTGTTTGCTACGCCCACGCCCCTGTTGATCATGTCCTGCAGCTCATCCGGGTACGAACTGTAGGCAAGCGCCGTCTGCAGCGAGATCAAGCGTCGGTGGTATAGCGTTGCCAGACCCTGGTTGAAGGTCTGCATACCGTGTTTTGTCTGACCCGCCTGCATCATCGAGTAGACCTGGTGGATCTTGTCCTCGCGAATCAGGTTACGGATCGCCGAACTCGGAATCAGAACTTCGCAACACAAAGCGCGCCCCTTGCCGGAGGCGCGTCGCAGTAGTGACTGACAGATGATGCCCTCGAGCACGAAGCTGAGCTGGGCACGGATCTGTGACTGCTGATGTTCGGGAAAGACGTCGACGATGCGGTTGATCGTCTGGGGTGCGGAGTTTGTGTGCAGGGTGGCGAAAGTAAGGTGGCCGGTTTCGGCGATCCGCAGCGCCGACTCGATTGTCTCGAGGTCACGCATCTCTCCGATCAGCACCACGTCGGGATCTTCACGGAGGACCGATCGCAGTGCGGCGGGGAAGCTGTGCGTGTCCGCGTGCAGCTCGCGCTGGTTGACCATACATTTCTTGTGCGAGTGGAGGTACTCGACGGGATCCTCGATTGTCAGGATATGGAGCGCGTTTTCACGGTTGATCTTGTCGATCATCGCTGCCAGGGTGGTGGATTTTCCGGAACCCGTGGGACCGGTGACCAACACCAATCCGCGGGGTTTGTTGCACAGAGCCTCCACGGACTGAGGCAGACCGAGCTCCCGGAAACCGAGGATCTCGTAGGGAATTCGCCGGAAAGCGCCGGCGACCGCGCCTCGTTGCATATAGATATTGGCCCTGAAACGGGCCAGCCCCTTGACGCCGAAAGAGATATCGAGCTCGAGGGTCTCCTCGAAGCGGTGTTTCTGCGCGTCGGTCAGGACCGAATAAGCGAGCTTCTTGGTGTCCACCGCCGTCATCGGTGGATGCGACAGGGTGACCAGAGTGCCGTCAACCCGGATCAGGGGCGGCGAGTTGGTGGTGACGTGGAGGTCGGTGCCGCCCTTCTCCACCATGGTCTTGAGAAGCTGGTGCAGGCTGACTGTCATTGGCCTTCCTCTCCGCCTTACAGGATCGATTCGCGAACCACTTCATCGATGGTGGTTATGCCGTCGCGGATCTTCTGCAGTCCCGATTGCCTCAATCCGATCATACCCTCCTCCATCGACTTGCGGCGCAGTTCAACCGCCGACGCTCCGGAGAGAATGAGTTCACGAATGTCTTCCGAGACGACCATAACCTCGTAGATACCGATCCGGCCCCGATAACCGCGCTGGTTGCATTCGTCGCAGCCGCGACCGCGAAAGAGCTCGATATTTGGCGCCTCGGCCTCGGAGAATCCGACGTTGAGGAGCGCCTGGATCGGCACCTCTTCCGGCTGCCGGCACTTCTCACAGATCTTCCGGACCAGCCGCTGGGCGACAACGAGATTGACCGAGGTCGCGACGAGGAAAGGCTCGATGCCCATGTTCATGAGGCGGTTGATCGATGAGGGCGCGTCGTTGGTGTGGAGCGTTGAAAGGACCAGGTGGCCGGTAAGTGCCGCCTTGATTGCGATCTCGGCAGTCTCGAAGTCTCGGATCTCTCCGACCAGCACGATATTCGGGTCCTGGCGCAAAAAGGAGCGCAGCGCAGCCGCGAAGTTGAGTCCGATGGACTCCTTCATCTGCACCTGGTTGACGCCCACCATCTGGAACTCGACCGGGTCCTCCGCCGTCATGATGTTGACTTCTGGCGTGTTGATCCGCGAGATCGCCGAATACAGAGTATTGGTCTTGCCCGAACCGGTAGGTCCGGTCACCAGCACCATGCCGTAGGGCTGGAAGATCGCTTCCTCGAAATGCTTCAAACTCGATTTTTCGAAGCCGAGCTTGGTCATGTCGAGCATCAGAGAATCTTTGTCGAGCAGCCGCATGACGATCTTTTCGCCATGCAGGGTGGGCAGGGTCGAAACTCGGAAATCGAGTTCCTTGACCTTGCCCTGGTATTTCATTTTGAGTTTGATGCGTCCATCCTGCGGCAGCCGTTTCTCAGCGATGTCGAGCTTGGCGAGGATTTTGATGCGGGAACAGATCGCGTCTTTGAATTTGATCGGCGGGTTCATGATCTCGTAGAGCACCCCGTCGATCCGGAAGCGGACGCGGTAGGACTTTTCATAGGGCTCGATGTGAATGTCGGATGCGGAGCGCTTGAGCGCATCGGTCAGGATCAGATTTACCAGGCGAACGACCGGCGCTTCGTCGGCGCTTTCCGCCAGGTCCTGGATGTCGAGTTCTTCTTCGTCGTCCAGGACTTCCAGGGCCGCCTCTTCGACGGTGGACAGATCCTCCATCACCTTTTTGAGCTCGATGGAGTGGGTGGTCCCGTAATAGTTGTCGATCGCTTCGCGTAGCGCCTCTTCGGAAGCGACGACCGGTTCGACACGGTACCCGGTGATAAAGGTGATGTCATCCATCGCAAAGACGTTGGATGGATCGGTCATGGCGACGGTCAAGGTGGCGCCAGTCTTGGACACCGGTATGAACTGGTACTTGCGTGCAACGTCTGCCGGGATCAGTCGAATGATGCCTTCATCGATATCGAAATGTCTGAGATTGATAGAGGGCACGCCATATTGCTGCGAAAGACAATCGAGGATGTCTTCTTCGGTGACGTACTCCAGGGACACCAGGTGCTCACCGATACGTCCGCCATTGGCTCGTTGCTCTTCAAGTGCCTTTGCCAATTGGTGTTCGTTGATCAGTTTCGCTTTGATGAGGAGTTCGCCGATTTTCAGAGCCATGCATTCAGTCCATTTCGACAGACATATTCAATAAAATTGTAGCATCCGACTCGCGTGGAGATTTACGTCGGTGGTTTCGATGCAAATACAGACCCTATCTATGTTAACAAAGAGGGACGTTTTTGATGGACCATTGGTCACAAATTTCGCGAAAAAAAATCAAACAACGAGGATTGACCGGGCCGCATCCAGAATCTCCCGCGCCGCGACGGCCCTCTTCGGCCGAACACGCGCGGTGCCCGAGGGCCGTCTCTGGGCCTCCTCCGCACCTGATACGGCAATTGCTCTGGCTCCAAGCGGACCGTTTCGGTGCCAATCGCTGGCGAGGAACACCCCAACGGTGGGGATCCCGAAACTGGCCGCGAGGTGAACCGGACCGGTGTCGCCGCCGATGACAAGAGATGCTGTACTCAAGATGGCCGCCATTTCTTCGATATCGGTGGCGGGCGCGAGGCGGACCCGCGATCCGGCGGCGGCGATGACCTCGGCGGCGCGATTCCGTTCGCCGGGCCCCCAGAGCGCCACGACCTCGAGCCCGTGATCCGCCACGCCGTCGCTGACTTCCGCGAGAGTTTGAGTGGGGATTTTCTTGTGGCCTCCGCCGACTCCCGGTAGGACCACCGCATAGGGCTTTTTCCAGCCGCCGGTAATTTCGCGGTCAGCCAGACGTGCGGCGAGCCACGACCCATCAGGAAGCCGGCCGACGGGAGGCAACGCGCCGATTGCCCGAGTCATGGCCAGGTTGGTGTCGACCACATGGGCCCCCGCCGGTGCGCCGGCGATGGTTTTTGAATAGGCGAGTCCCGCAATCAACTCTCGCCGCCAGGGCCGGGACAGACCGACCCTCTGCCCGGCGCCCGTCCAACGGGTCACGATTGCCGATTTGAAGGTGCCCTGGGGGTCGATGGTCAGATCCGGTTGCAATTCGTGAAACCGGGTTTTGAGGCCTGCGATCTCAGCGCGAGTTGTGGCATCGAAGGGGTGTTTCCTCCAGCGAGCCGTTTCGGTCGGGATCACCGAGTCGATCGCCGGGTGCCCTTCGACGAGAGGCCGAAGAACCCTTTCAATGACCCATGTGAGATGAATGGATGGATCGGCGGCTCGGAGAGCTTCGGCCAACGGCCAGGTGTGCACGATATCGCCGAGGGCGGAGAGGCGAACCAGGACGATTCTCACCGCCGGCCACTTCCCAAATTCGGAATTCGGAATTCGGAATTCCGAATTTCAATCCAACTTCTCGATTTTTTGTAGAGCTTGGAGATTGAACGACATTCAGAACTCCGAACTCCGAACTCCGAACTGAAACGGCTCTTCGCGTCGTGGTGGGAGGTCACCGTTGGTCTCCAAAGCGCTCGAGAATGATGCCGATGAGATCGGTTGTGGCGTGGTCCTTTCGGATCGCCGCAGATCGCAGTTCGACCTCCATAGGCCTCGACCACCGCTCGTTCCGGAACGGTTTCAACCGTGTAGTCAGTGCCTTTGGCGTGGATCTCCGGTTGCAACGTTTCGAGAACCGGCGCCACGGTCCGACTGTCAAAAAGACAGATCCGGTCGATCATCCACAGGTGCGAGAGAATTTCGACCCGTTCGGCTTCGGGGATGATCGGACGCAGATCCCCCTTGCTGGTCCGAACCGACAGATCGGTATTGACCGCGGCAACCAAACGGTCACCCAGTGCCCGGGCCGCTGCGAGATAACGAATGTGTCCGACGTGGAGCACGTCGAATGCGCCATTGACCAGGACAACCGTCAGGCCCTCGCTTCGCCAGCGGCGACATTCTGCCGCAATTTCGTCGATGTCGCGGATCTTGCTCTGCGGATCAGTCACGTGAAACCTCCGATTCGACAACCGCGGCACGAAGTTCAGCTGCGGATATTGTTGCCGTGCCGAGCTTCATGACCACCAGTCCGGCCGCGATATTTGCGAGCGTGGCGGCGTGAAATGGATCCGCGCCGGAAGCCAACGCGGCGGTCAGAACCGCCAGGACGGTATCGCCGGCACCGGTCACGTCGGCGACCTGATCGGTTCCGAAGACCGGGATGTGGCGGGGCTCGTGATCGGCCTCCACCAGGGTCATGCCGTGGTTGCCTCGGGTGGCCAATACAAAACGGGCACCGAGTTCGCAACGAAGTTCGTCGGCTGCCGTGGCGACCGCGGCATCGAATAAAAGCCGCCGCCCGCAATGTGCTTCGAGCTCTTCGAGATTGGGGGTCGCGCCGTCGACGCCGACAAAGCGACCGATCCGGTATCTTGAGTCGAGACAGAGCCACGGTTTCGAGTCGGATATCTTCTGCAGCGCCTCTGGAATCACACAGCCATACCCGTAGTCGGAGATCGCGATGGCGCCCGACGTTTGCACCAGCTCCTCGAGGTGCTGATGCAGCGGCCCGAGCCAATCCCCGTCCTTGGGAAGCACGTCTTCGATGTCGTATCGGGCGACCTGGTGTTTGAGAGAAGTGGGGCCGCCACCGAGGATTCGCACCTTGGTGGGTGTGCGATAGCCGTCCACCTTCACGACCCGGCTGGTATCGACGCCGCGGGCAACCAGGGCCTCGGTCAGCGCGCGGCCCGGTTCATCGTTGCCGATCGCGGCGGCCACCGAGACCTGGACTCCGAGGGCTGCAAGGTTGGCGAGCGCATTGGCTCCACCGCCGGGTATGTCTTGTTGTTCCTCGTGACGCAGGATGATCACCGGGGCCTCCCGGGAGATCCGCTTGGGCGTGCCGAGGATGAAGCGATCGAGCACCAGATCGCCGTAGAGCGCGACTTTTGAGTTGGCGAATCGGTCGATCAGGGCAAGCAGTTGAGCGGTGTCGGTCATGGTGGGAGCAGTGTATCTGATCGTCGCATGACTTCGTAGATCGAGCCCCTCGGCGCCGCCCGGCAGCATGATCGAGTTCCCGGACGGAGAAACCGCAGATCACGCAGATAAACGCAGATACCAACATTGATTTCGGCAAGACCGTTCAATCGCCGGTTCATCATCTGCGCATATCTGCGTCATCTGCGGCGGTGAGACGAGGGCGGGTGAGTGGCAATTCCGAACTCCGAATTCCGAACTCCGAATTCGTAACACACGGCTCGCATATACTGTCCCGGTGAACGATCTTGCGACTCCTCTCGCGCGTTGGGACGGACTCCACGTGGTACTCGACCTGGCCCGGGTGGAGCGACATCTCAACGACGCCCTCGCCGCCAGCGAGCGGCTTCGCGATCTCCGTTTGACCGGCAAAGGGGACGCGCTCGCCGCCGAGCTCACCGTCAGGTGGAAAGGCATACCCGCCCGAGTCAGCCTCGATCTCGCCGAGATTCGGATGCGCCATCGCCACCTCGGGTTTCGAATGCGCAGAGTGCGGGCCGTCGGCGGTTTTCCGGTTCCCAGAAAGGCCGTGGAACTCGGGTTTCTCGCCCTCGACAACCCGCGTGTCAAAGTTTTCAAAGGACAAGGCATCGTGGTGGTCGATCTTCGGCGCTGGCTTTCGAACGAACTTCATTTGCGGATCCTGACGGTTCAGGGGACCTCACGAAGCTTGTCCTTGTGGTTTGGTCCGGGCAACCTCGAGGAGCTGCCGGCTCGCGGCCCGAGGGCCCTTCCGGCGAGCGTTGATTCGGATGTCCAGCCAAGACGACGGGCCCACCAAGAAGAGACATCGGGAGTCTGAACTCAGGTCCATTCGTCGGGCACTGAAACGGAAACGAAGACGGGCGCGGGAAGAGGGGGCGAATTTGGCTGGGAAACGCCTTGACAGCCGGGATTTGCTTGGGTAGAGTCTTGTTCCCCTGTGCCCGCAGGGTCGTGCGAACTACGTAAGGAATCGATCATGGGAAGCTATGTACCGAAAGAAAGTGAGATCACGCGCGAGTGGGTGGTGATGGACGCCGCCGACCAGGTGCTCGGCCGGTTCGCCACTGAAGTGGCGCGTCTCTTGCGCGGAAAACACAAGCCGGATTTCACCCCGTACCTCGACACCGGCGACTTCGTCGTTGTCGTCAATGCCGAGAAGGTGCGGTTGACTGGAGCCAAGATGGACGACAAGGTCTACTATCGGCACTCCGGTCGCCCGGGATCGCTGAAGTCGGAAACGGCGCGCGTGCGTCTCGACAAGTATCCCGAACGGGTGATCCAGGCCGCAGTGTGGGGCATGTTGCCCAAGAACCGTCTTGGTCGCAAGCTGCTTCGGAAGCTCAAGATCTATGCAGGTCCTGAGCATCCGCACGAAGCGCAGCAACCCAAGATTCACGCTGTGTGATGTGAGAGGGGGAGTTCGTGTCAGAGATTCAGTATTACGGCACCGGGCGGCGCAAAACAGCGGTGGCCCGAGTGTATTTGCGGCCGGGAAGCGGCAGTATCAAAGTCAATCGACGCGATTTTGACGACTACTTCCCGAACCGGGTGTTGAAGATGGTGATCAGGCAGCCCTTGTTGCTGACCGAGACCGCCGATAAATTCGACATCCTGGTGAATGTTGACGGCGGCGGACCCAACGGTCAAGCCGGGGCGATCCGACACGGTATCTCCCGCGCTCTGCTCGAGTACAACGCCGAGCTCCGTCCGAGGTTGAAATCAGCGGGCTTCCTGACCCGTGATGCACGAAAGGTGGAGCGGAAGAAGTACGGCCAACCGAAGGCCCGCAAACGCTTCCAGTTCTCCAAGAGATAAGGGAGAGATTCGTGGCGAACATCCAGATGAAGGAGTTGCTCGAAGCCGGAGTTCACTTCGGGCATCAAACGCAGCGCTGGAACCCGAAGATGAAACCGTTCATCTTTGGCAAGCGCAATGGCATTCACATTGTCGATCTTCAGAAGACACTCCATCACTTCGAAGATGCTGCCGAGTTTATTCGCGATCTCGCCGCCAACGGCCGCAACGTGCTCTTTGTGGGCACCAAGCGCCAGGCGCAGGACGCGATCCGCGAGGAGGCCGAGCGCTGCGGGATGTTCTATATGAACCACCGCTGGCTTGGCGGCACCATGACCAATTTCCGGACAATCCGGAAATCGATCGTGCGATTCAAAGAGATCGAAGGAGTCCTCGGCAACGAGGAGTCCCACCTGACCAAGAAAGAGCGGATCCAGCTCGAGCGCCAGCGGCGCAAGATGGATCGCGCCTTTGGCGGTATCAGGGACATGGAAGATCTCCCTGATGCACTCTTCGTGGTCGATACGGTGCACGAGCACATTGCCATCAAGGAGGCCAATCGTCTCGGAATCCCGGTGGTTGCTGTGGTCGATACCAACTCGGACCCCGAAGAAGTCGACTTCCCGATCCCCGGCAACGACGACGCGATTCGGGCCATTCGCCTGTTCACGTCACGAATCGCCGACAATATCCTCGAGGGCCTCAACCTGGCGGATGAACGTTTCGTGGGCGACGAAGAGAAGGACATCGCGACTGCACCGTCCGACGACGAGGCTGCGACTGGAGTTGCCGAAGACGCCGCACCTGCGGTGGACGAGGCGCCGACGGAAGAAGCAGCGCCTGCTGAAGAGGCTGCTCCCGTGGAGACCGTGACTGCGGTCGAGGCTGAAGAGCCGGCTGCTGTCGAAGAGGCGCCGGTCGCCAAGGCGGAAGAGGCAGCTGAAGAGGTTGTCGAGGCACCTGCCGAAAAGGCTGACGTCACCGACGAAACCAAAGAGGTTGCCCCGGCCAAGGACTGAGTCGCACCAGTGATGATTTTTAGGGGCCAGGAGCAACAGTGCACCTGGCCTCATATTTTAGAGCCTGGGACAGTCACCGGGCCGAAGAGGTGGAAAGAATGGCAATCACAGCACAGGCAGTCAAGGAGCTCAGAGATCGTACCGGCGCAGGCATGATGGACTGCAAAAAGGCGCTCGTCGAGACCGATGGAAACCTCGAAGAGGCGATCACCTATCTGCGGACAAAGGGCCTCGCAGCAGCCGCCAAGAAGGCGGGTCGAGCTGCGAACGAAGGCATGGTCACGGTCGTTGGTGACGACAAGAAAATGGCGATCCTCGAGCTCAACTGTGAGACCGAGCCGGTTTCGAAGCTCGAGGATTTTCGGGGCTTCGGTCAGGAACTGGTCGAACAGATTCTCGCGACCGATGCACATTCCGTGGATGAGTTGAAGGCTCAGCCTTTTGCCGCCGATCCGGAGCACACCGTCGAGGAGGCGGTTTCGCTCAAGGTTGCCGTGATCGGCGAAAACATCGTTCCCAAACAGGGGACGGTTGTTGCGGCCGCCGAAGGCAATTCCCTCGCGTCCTACATCCACATGGGCGGCAAGATCGGCGTGGTTGTGGAGGGCTCCGGAGGCGCCACGGAGGAAGCTCTGCACGATGTCGCCTTGCATATTGCCGCGACCGAAAGCCGCTTTGTCAACCGTGATCAGGTGACCGAGGACCTGCTCGCCAACGAGCGTCAGATTGCGCTCAACCAGGCGATCGAATCGGGCAAGCCGGAAGAGATCGCAAAAAAGATCGTCGCGGGCAAGATGGAGAAGTTCTTCGTCCAGGAAGTGTTGCTCGAGCAGCCCTTTGCCAAGGACCCCGACAAGTCGGTGCAGCAGTTCCTCAAGGATAGCTCGGGCGCTGACGCGACCGTGGTACGGTTTGTTCGTTACAAACTCGGTGAGGGGAGCCAGGAATAGGTATGAAGCCGGCACAGCCGCGCTACCACCGAATCATGGTCAAGCTCTCGGGCGAGGCCTTGATGGGATCTCAGTCTTTTGGGATCGAACCTGCGGTGGTGCGTACGATCGCTGCCGAGCTCGCCGATGTTCATGCCCTCGGCACCCAGATTGCGGTGGTGGTCGGCGGCGGCAACATCATCCGCGGTGTCTCTGCTCACGAACAGGGCATCGATCGCATCACCGGTGACTCGATGGGGATGTTGGCGACGGTGATCAATGCCCTCGCCCTCTCGTCGGCGATCGAACAACTCGAGATTCCGACCCGTGTGCAAACGGCGATCGAGATGAACGAAGTCGCAGAGCCCTTTATCAGACGAAGGGCGATCCGCCATATGGAAAAAGGGAGAGTCGTCCTCTTTGCCGGAGGCACCGGCAACCCCTTTTTCACCACCGATTCGGCGGCCGCCCTGCGCGCCAACGAAATCGACGCCGAAGTGCTGATGAAGGCCACGAAGGTCGATGGTGTCTACACAAGCGATCCGGTGGCCGATCGGACCGCCGAGTTGATTCCCCGCCTCAGCTATCAAGAGGTGCTGAAACGGGGCTTGAGGGTGATGGACGCGGCGGCCATTTCGCTGTGCATGGAGAACGAGATACCGATACAGATATTCAACATTCGAACCCCGGGTATCATGAAGCAGGTTGTGATGGGCCAGGACGTTGGATCGTGGGTTGGCCCTGAGGAGGTCGCATGAACGAGATCTTTGTAGAAATTGAACGCCGGATGGTCAATGCTGTCGAGGCTTTTCAGGGTGAGCTCGCCAAGCTTCGAACCGGGCGTGCTTCCCTTGCAGTGGTTGATGGCATCACCGTCGACTACTATGGATCGCAGACACCGCTCAATCAGGTTGCATCGCTCTCGCTGCCCGATCCGTCCACCATAACGATTGCGCCGTGGGAACCAAAGGTTTTGGCCGACATCGAAAAGGCCCTGCTCAAGTCGAATCTCGGTCTGACGCCCAACAGCGACGGCAAGGTGGTGCGTCTCAACATCCCGGCGCTGACTGAAGACCGTCGCAAAGAGCTGGCCAAGGTCGCGCAGAATGTCGCCGAAGGATCGCGCAACACCTTGCGTCAGATCCGGCGTGACGGCAACGATCAGATCAAGGCCATGGAAAAAGCCAAGGAGATTTCAGAGGACCAGATGCACGATGGTCAGGAGAAGATCCAGAATCTGACCAACACCTATGTCGAAAAGGTCAACTCCATCCTCAAGAAAAAAGAGGAAGAGATCATGGAAATCTGATCTTTCGGGTGGTGAGATATTTCAGACGCCCGCCGATCCGGCGGGCGTTTTTTTCCGATCCTCAGTCCGTGCTTGGTGGATAATTGCGACCTGAGAGGAGGCGTGATGCGCGACATGAATCGATCCATTTTCCCGGCGTGCCGAGTCCTCCATCTTCTCGTGATCCTGGTGTTGTGCGCCTGTGCAGCAGACCCCGGGCCCTCAGAAGCGACGGACCAACTCATCGATCTGTTGCCGGATCCGGCGCAACTCGATGGCTGGGAGCTGGCGGAAAAACCGGTCGGATACCGACCCGGGACACTGTGGGAGTACCTCAACGGCGGTGCCCCCCTTTATGAAAGTTACGGATTTCAGGAATTGGTCCACGCCCGCTACCAGATGCGAGATGATCCGGACTCGGGTGTCACGCTCGACATTTTTGATATGGGCTCGGATCTCGGTGCTTTCGGCCTCTTCTCATCGATGCGGCCGCCCGGGGCTGTGACGGCTGCGCGGGGCGCCGAGAGTTATCGCTCAGATATCGTAGGGGCCTTCTGGAAGGGGCGGGTCTTTGTCCACGTCGAGGCCGATCAGGAAGACACTGCCTTGATCGAGGCTGTGGATTGGCTGATTTCGGAGGTCAGTCGGAAGATTCCCGGTACGACCGATCAGCCGTCGATCCTGGCGGTCTTGCCACGCGATGGATTGGTCGTGCAGAGTCCGCGTTATCTCGCCAGGGATCTGCTGGGGCACTCTTTTCTGCCGGGAGGTGTCATTGCAGTCTACCGGGCGGGGGAACGCGAGGGGCAGGTATTCTTCAGTGACCTCGGATCTGGTGCCGCCGCCACCGGGGCGCTGCAACAATTACAGAACCACCAGGCCCGGTGGGGCGAGATCGGCGATGGCAAACCACCAGTCGGCAGTGCCGGTTTCGAGTACTCGGACCCAGCGCTTGGTCAAGGGACCGCGGTCGCCACGGGTCGTTTCGTGATTGGCGCCCATGGCGATCTCACCGCCGAAGAACGCTGGTCCCTTCTGGCCGGGCTGATCCGCGGTCTGGCAGAGACCCCCTGATCGAGAACCTATTTGGCGCACTCGGTAAACTGAATCGACCACACGAAGGAGTCACTGTGAATCTGGCGATGGTAGTTGTTGCGGCGGGACGTGGGGCGCGATTCGGCGGCGACAAGTTGGCAGAGAAGCTGGGGTCGAGGACCGTGCTCGAAACCTCACTCGAGGCCCTCCGGCGGGCGTTTCCAAAAGCGCCGTTGGTGGTGGTGGTGCCGCCGGAAAGAAAAGAAAATTGGATCGAGCGATTGGCTGAGAACTATTCCGAATGCCAGGTTGTGGCGGGTGGTCCCCGGCGGCAGGACTCGGTCCAAAATGGAGTTCGCTCGGCGGCCGCCCTGGGTGCTGAGGTCGTTGCAATTCACGACGCCGCACGACCGCTGGTGGATCCGCAGGATGTCAAAGGCGTTGTGTGGGCCATCGGTGACGCCCCGGCTGCGATTCTCTCAGCCCCGGTTATCGATACCGTCAAGCACATCGACAACGACGGGATGATTGTCGACACGGTTTCTCGCGACGATCTCCGCCTCGCTCTCACACCGCAGGTTTTCAAAGTCGAAGCGCTCGAGCGAGCCTGGGGGCAGGTTGCAGAAGACCAGGTGTGGACCGACGAATCGATGCTCCTGGAATTGGTTGGCATCCCGGTTCGAAGTGTCGTCGCGCAGTTTCCCAATCCGAAATTGACAGGGACAACCGATCTCCAATTTTTGCGCGCCCTCAAGGGAACACTCTCGTGATGGTTGTTCGCATCGGCCAGGGCTTTGATGTCCACCGGTTTGGTGCCGCGGGACCGCTCACCCTGTGTGGGTGCGTGATCGAAAACGAACGTGGCCTCGAGGGTCACTCGGATGCGGACGTCGCATTGCACGCAGTTTCCGATGCGCTGCTCGGCGCGGCGGCTCTTGGTGATCTTGGCGATCATTTTCCGGACACCGATCCGAAATGGTACGGCGTTGATTCGGCGGTCATTCTCCGAAAGGCCCTGGACCTGGTGCATCGTGAAGGTTTCGTTGTCGGCAACTGCGATCTCACGCTGATCTGCGAACGGCCGCGGATTGCCCCGCACCGCCCGCAAATGCGTGCTTCGCTGGCCGGGTTGCTCGCCGTCGACAAGACGGCGGTATCGGTCAAGGCCACCACAACCGAGGGACTTGGATTCACCGGTCGCAACGAGGGGCTTGCGGCCATGGCCGTGGTTCTGATTCAAAAGGGGGCCGAAAGTGGCTGAGACACTCTGGGTCGTAGGATTCCACGCGGTTCTTGCCGTGCTCGAGAGCGAGCAACCTGTTGATGCTGTCTGGATTCAAAAGGACCGACATGACCAGCGCATGCGTTCGATCAGCACCGCGACCCACCGTCGCGGCCTGCGTTATGACATGGTCCCCCGCGCGAGGATCGAGGGTGTCGCTGATGGTGCGGCCCACAACGGTTTTGCGGTCCGCACGGCGCCGATCGGTTTCACCCCTCTGCAGGACGTGATCCGACCGAAAACCGAGACAGGCCGGTTGCTGATGGTCGACGATATCAACGATCCGCAAAACCTCGGGGCGGTCATCCGCACCGCCGCTGCCTTCGATATCGATGGTCTGGTCATTGCCGGCCCCTCGGCGCCACCGCTCGGCGGGGTTGTCTTCAAGGCCGCCGCCGGTCTTGTCGGCAGGGTCCCACTGATCCGCGAACGGGTTGCCGCGGACGTCCTGGCGACGCTGCGACCCCATGGATACTGGGCCTTTGGCGCCGACGCCGACGGCCCGTCCCTGCACTCGGTCAAAGGAACCGAGCGTTGGATTCTCGTTGTCGGGGCCGAGGCGGCGGGGCTTCGGGCAAAGACCCGATCACAGGTCGACGAATTCATCTCGATTCCGATGGCTGAGGGTGTCGAGTCGCTCAATCTCTCTGTCTCAGCGGGCATACTTCTCTGGGAGCTGTGTAAGTCCCAGATCGGCTGAGGGATAGAGATGCCGGATCACTCTTGTCCAGGACAAAGTCTCAGGTAGCGACCGGGGACAGGGACGGGGAGCGGCGGACAGCGACAGCGAACGGTTGCCAGGGTCAGCGTTCAGCTATCAGCACTCAATTCGTCGGGTTCAACAGCCGCCAGGTCATGGCACGAACCTGATCGAAGGCGTTCATTGCGTCACTGGCTCCATACCGGTTGATCGCCCCGGTGTGGGCGAGGAGCTTGAAGTGGCTATCGACCTCTTTTGCCGAGGCGTAAGCGATTCTCCAATGGTACGACCGGTCTCTACCGACTCGGCCGTGCCCTTCTGCCAGATTCGCAGGGACTGAACTTGCCGACCGGATCACCTGATCGGCTATGGACTTCAGCGGAGCTGGAACTCTCATCACGAGTTTGATCGCGATGCCTGCAGCTTCGAGGGCTTTCGAGTGGGCAATGAGGTTGGTGTTCGTGGCGGCGTTGGACATGGTCACCTCCGGGTCGTTCATGCCCGTTCCCACAAGCCGGTGTGGCGGCCGATGTCAAGGATGCCCTGCACCCTGCCTGTCCTTGACATCGGCCGCCCACCGGCTACCCCTTTCTCTTGAACGACCCGGAGGTGGCCACGCCGTCACGGCACCTGACCGCTGCCGCTGAACACTGAACACTGAACACTGAACACTGATCGCTGACCGCTGTTGCCTGTCGCTGACGCTGGACACTGTCGCTGCCGCTGTAATTCGGGCACGGACGCGGACGCGGACACGGGCACGGGGCAACCGCGAACTGGATATGCCAAAAACCAACCCGTAAACCACGTGTTGTCAGGTGGGTAACTTCATGTGACAATCTGTTTTAGACAGCAGTGATACTGGATACCAGATGCTGGATGTAGAACTCTCATCGACCTCAAATTGCCGGTTCGAACGGGGTGGGTGGGTAGATCCAGCATCCAGCATCGAGCATCCAGCATCTGACCATGGCCAAAACCCCAATTCCGGCAAGCTATTTGCTTGCATCCATTGACTTCCTGTGCTATCGTCCCGTTCCCACTGCCTCGACGGCAGAGGTGTGTTCTTTGCAATTTCAGGGAAACGGGGAGTCGAAAGGCTGCTGGCGTAGCTCAATGGTAGAGCAGCTGATTTGTAATCAGCAGGTTGCGGGTTCGATTCCCATCGCCAGCTCCATGAGAGCTGTTTTTGCAGGCGTGGCCGAGTGGTTAAAGGCAGCAGACTGTAAATCTGCCGGCATTATGCCTACGGTGGTTCGAACCCATCCGCCTGCACCATAGTCATGACGATAGCGAGAGCGCGGGAGTAACTCAGTGGTAGAGTCTCGGCCTTCCAAGCCGTTGGTCGCGGGTTCGAGTCCCGTCTCCCGCTCCAGAAAAGGGACAGTGTGCCCACGTAGCTCAGTGGTAGAGCACGTCCTTGGTAAGGACGGGGTCACCAGTTCAAGTCTGGTCGTGGGCTCCATAAAGTGAGCGATTGATAACAGGGCGAACTCGTCACCTCGCGAGTTCAAAACACCCGAAACCAGAGAGGGAGGCTCAAGGATATGGCCAAAGAGAAGTTCGAGCGGACAAAGCCGCACGTCAATATCGGCACCATTGGTCACGTGGATCATGGCAAGACGACGTTGACGGCGGCGATCACGAAGACGCTGGCAGCAAAGGGTCTGGCTGATTTCACCCCGTTTGATGCGATCGACAAGGCGCCTGAAGAGAAGGCGCGTGGGATCACAATCAACACGGCGCACGTGGAATACCAGTCGGAGAACCGCCACTATGCGCACGTCGATTGCCCGGGCCACGCTGACTATGTGAAGAACATGATCACGGGCGCGGCGCAGATGGATGGAGCGGTGTTGGTGGTGTCGGCGGCTGACGGCCCGATGCCGCAGACCCGCGAGCACATCCTGCTTGCGCGTCAGGTGGGCGTGCCGTTCATCATCGTGTATATGAACAAAGTGGACCAGGTGGACGACGAGGAGCTTTTGGATCTCGTCGAGCTGGAGGTTCGCGAGCTGTTGTCGGAGTACGAGTTCCCCGGGGACGATATTCCGGTGATCCGCGGATCGGCACTGAAGGCCGGAGAGAACGACGATCCGGATTCAGACGACTGCAAGTCGATCTGGGAGCTTGTCGAAGCGATGGACAGCTACATTCCGCAACCGGAGCGTGACGTGGACAAACCGTTCTTGATGCCGATCGAGGACGTGTTCACGATTTCTGGTCGCGGCACGGTGGTGACGGGTCGAATCGAGCGCGGCAAGGTGAACGTCGGTGAGGAGATGGAGATCATCGGCATCCGGGACACGATGAAGAAGGTCGTGACCGGAGTGGAGATGTTCCGCAAGCTCCTGGACAGCGGCGAGGCCGGCGACAATGTCGGGCTGCTGATCCGCGGTACGGAGCGCAAGGACGTCGAGCGCGGCCAGGTGGTGGCCAAGCCGGGATCGATCACCCCGCACAAGAAGTTTCGCGCCGAGGTGTATGTGTTGACGAAGGAAGAGGGAGGCCGGCACACGCCGTTCTTCCGGGGCTATCGCCCGCAGTTCTTCTTCCGGACGACGGACATCACGGGATCGGTCAACCTCGACGAAGGTGTCGAGATGGTGATTCCCGGCGACAACACAAACCTGGAAGTGGAGCTGATCCAGCCGATCGCGATGGAGAAAGGCCTCCGTTTCGCGATTCGCGAAGGCGGCCGTACCGTCGGCGCTGGTTCCATTACGGACATCTTGGAATAAGAAACGAATATGCGCGGTTTGCAGCGCCTCGTTCCGTCAAGCGCCTCATTGGCGCCGATCCGGGTGAGGTGCGTGAAATTTTCACGCGCAGGCCAGTAGCTCAATTGGCAGAGTCCCGGTCTCCAAAACCGGTTGTTGGGGGTTCGAGTCCCTCCTGGCCTGCCATATTCGTTCGACTGGAGTCGTCGGCATGCAGTGGTGGACACGTCTCAAGACATTTCTTTCTGAAGTCGTGGTCGAGACCAAAAAGGTTACTTGGCCGTCGAAACAGGAGGTCATCAACACGACCACAGTGGTCGTGATCGCCTCCTTTATCTTCGGCGTGTATCTGTATTTGTGCGATCTCGTCTTTTTATTGCTGAGAAACCAATTGTTCGAAGTTTTCGACGTCTTTTCGTAGGAGCTCATTCATGGCCAAGCAGTGGTACATCATCCACACGTACTCAGGTTTCGAGGATCGGGTTCAAAAGACCCTCGAACAGCGCGTCGAGGCCTTGGGTATGGAAGAGTTCTTCGGCGAAGTTCAGGTTCCGACCGAGACCGTGGTCGAGATGAAGAACGGTAAGAAGCGCGAGGTGCGCCGCAAGTTCTTCCCCGGTTACGTGCTGGTCGAAATGGAGATGACCGACGATGCGTGGCACCTTGTTCGGAACACCCCCAAGGTCACGGGATTTGTCGGCGCCGGGAAAAAACCTACACCCCTGACTGAAGAAGAGGTCAATCAGATCCTCCATCAGTCGGTGGCGACCCAGGAAAAACCGCGACCCACGGAGATGTACGAAAAGGGCGAGAGCATTCGCATCACTGACGGCCCCTTCGCTTCATTCAACGGTGTCGTTGAAGAGGTTAATTACGATCGCTCGACCCTCAAAGTGATGGTCACGATCTTTGGTCGTGAGACTCCGGTCGAGATGGAGTTTCGCCAGGTGCAGAAACTCAATTGAGGAGAAACCATGGCTAAGAAAGTCATCGGAGAAATCAAGCTCCAGCTGCCGGGTGGGCAGGCGACGCCAGCGCCGCCGGTCGGTCCTGCGCTGGGGCAACACGGACTCAACATCATGGACTTCTGCAAGGCGTTCAACGCCCGCACGCAGAAGGAACAGGGAATCATTATTCCCGCTGTAATCACGGTCTACGCAGACCGCACGTACTCGTTCATTACCAAAACTCCGCCGGCATCATTCCTGCTGCGTCGGGCCGCCGGGCTCGAAAAGGGCTCGGGTGAACCAAACAAGATCAAGGTTGGAACAGTGACCCAGAGCAACGTCGAAGAGATCGCAAAGACCAAGATGGTCGATCTCAACGCCGAAACGCTGGAGGCTGCAGTCAAGATCATCCTCGGGACCGCCCGGTCGATGGGCATCGATGTCGGCCTGACCGCCGGAGTGATCGAGATCGAGGAGCCTGCGGCGGACGGTGATAGCGAAGACCTGGAGGTGGCCAATGGCCCGCAGGGGTAAAAAGTTTCGTGAGTCGGCCGCCAAAGTCGAACGCAGACCGTATCCGCTCGAAGAAGCGATCGGTCTCGTTCGGGAAACCGCTTTTGCCGGTTTCGACGAGACGGTCGAGATGGCGATGAGGCTCGGGGTCAATCCGCGCCATGCTGACCAGATGGTCCGCGGCACGGTTGTTCTCCCTCACGGCACCGGTAAGAGCCTCCGGGTTCTAGCGGTGTGTGAGGGCCCGGCGCAGAAAGAGGCCGAAGACGCCGGAGCGGATCATGTGATGTCCGGCGACGAGGCGATCGAAAAAATCCAGGGTGGTTGGCTCGAGATCGATGCCATCGTGGCGACCCCGGATATGATGAGGAATCTCTCGAAAGTCGGTCGTGTCCTCGGTCCACGGGGTTTGATGCCAAACCCCAAGTCGGGAACCGTTACGCCCGAGATCGCGGCTGCTGTCAATGACATCAAGGCCGGTAAGGTCGAGTTTCGAGTCGACCGTACGGCGATCATTCACGCCCCGGTTGGCAAAGTCAGTTTCTCGGCCGAGAATCTGATCGAGAACGCTCGCAGCCTGATTTCCGCGGTCCAAAAGGCCAAACCGGCGACCGCAAAGGGGCGTTACGTTCATACCGTTTTTCTGTGTTCGACCATGGGTCCGGGCATCCAAGTGGATGTCGGCACCCTCGATATGAAATAGGAGGAGGAAGATGCTGACCAAGGAGCAGAAACACGAGCAGTCGCTCGAGCTTCGCGACAGGTTGTCGGATGTCTCGACGCTCTTTCTCCTCGAAAACCGGGGACTCAACGTCAACGATGTCAACATCCTTCGTTCGGAGGTTCGGAAGACAGACGCGACGTACAAGGTTGTAAAGAACACAGTGGTCCGGCTTGCGGTCGAGGGCACCGATATGGAGGGCATCACACCCTTCCTGAGCGGCCCGAAAGTGCTGGCCTGGACCGCAGGTGACGGTGTGGCTCTTGCCAAGGTCCTCAAGGGCTTTATCAAGACCCACCCGGAACTCTCTTTTGAGCAGGCTTTCCTCGAGGGACAGATCCTCGAGGGCAAGGACGCGGAAAAGATCGCCGATCTGCCTTCGCACGACGAACTGGTGGCCAAGCTGCTGCAGCTTCTGCAGTCGCCGATGCGCCGCCTGGCGGTGGCCCTGAATGCACCGCTGCAACAGTTCGCCACCGTGCTCGGACAGATCGCTGAAAAGAACGAAACCGAAGAAACACAAGAATCCTAAGGAGGATGTGACGATGGCTACGACTGAGAAAATGTTGGAAGAGATCAAAGGGATGACCGTTCTCGAGCTCAACGAGCTCGTGAAGGCTATCGAGGAAGAATTCGGTGTCTCCGCAGCGGCTGCAGCCCCCATGATGATGGCGGGTGCGATGCCTGGTGCCGCTGCCGAAGCAGCCGAAGAGCAGACCGAGTTCGACGTCGTCCTGAACTCGATCGGTGACAAAAAGATCAACGTCATCAAAGCGGTGCGCGAAGTCACCGCGCTGGGTCTCAAAGAGGCCAAGGAGTTGGTCGAGAGCGCTCCCGCCAAGATCAAAGAAGCCGTGAATAAAGAAGAGGCTGAAGAGGTCAAGAAGAAGTTCGAAGAGGCCGGCGCCCAGGTGGAGATCAAGTAACGCGCCTTTCGCTATTCGGTCCCTGGTTTCTGAGAGCATCACCTGATGATGCGGGGAGGCTCTGTCTCCCCGTGTCGTTATTGGTTGAAAGGGAAGGTCCATGACCACGAGCCCCAATGGGCGGCTAAGCTTCTCCAAGCATCTGTCGACAATTCCGCTGCCGAACATGATTCAAGTCCAGCGAACTTCGTACGAGGAGTTCCTGCAAATGGATCTGTTGCCCGAAGAACGGGCGTTCGGCGGCCTGCAGGCTGTGCTGTCGTCAATTTTTCCGTTCACCGATTTCCGCGAAACCTGCGAGTTGCAGTTTGTTCGTTATGAAATCGGGAACTGGACGTGCCGTTGTAGTCGGCTCGAAGGGCTGCACCATCTGCGGCTCTCTTGCGAGCACTGCGGAGCGAGCTTCAAGGCGGGCGATCCGCACGAAGAGCTGGTGGTATGTCCGTCGTGCGGTAAGGCCAACAAGAATCGAATCGAGGTTTGCGGCGTCTGCGGCACTTCGGTCGGTCTGAGGCTGCCGTTCTCGGCGGAGGAGTGTCGCGAACGCGGCATGACCTACGCCGTGCCGGTCCGCCTGACCTTCCGATTGGTGACCTTCGATACCGAGGAAGAGGGACCCCGCCAGGTACGTGACGTCAAAGAGGAAGAACTCTACTTCGGAGAGCTGCCTCTGATGACCGACACGGGGACCTTCATCATCAACGGCACCGAGCGGGTCATCGTGTCCCAGCTCCACCGGTCACCAGGTGTTTTCTTCACCCTCGAGGGGCCCAATGACTACCTCGCCAAGGTGGTGCCCTATCGCGGTTCCTGGATCGAGTTTGAATACGACAACAAACAGATCCTCTGGGTCCGGATCGATCGCAAACGCCGCTTGCCGGGCACCGTCTTTTTGCGCGCTCTGAGCCCGGAGCTGGAAACCAATTCGCAGATCCTGCGTGGTTTTCACACGGTCTTCGATGTTCAACTCGTCGCCAAGAAAGCCTCCGCGACCCTGTTGCTCGATTCGCGCATCCTCGATGCCGAAAACGAGCGCCAGAAGGCGTTGCGCTTCCGCAAGGTCGCCGAACCGACACTCTTTGCCGGTCTGACCCTCGACAAGAACATGCGCAAACGCCTCGACAAGACGACCGTCGCCAAACCGGCAAAGGTCGCCGTGGCGCGCGAGGAACTGATCGGTGCGATCGTGGTCGACGACCTCGTCGACGATGAAACCGGTGAGGTGGTGGTCGCCGCCAACTCGCGGGTCACCGACGACGTCCTGGCGCAGGCCGAAGAGGCTGGAATCAAGACCATCAGTCTCGCCTTTCCTGACTGGGATCCGGTTGGTGAAATTCTTCATCAAACCCTGGAGAAGGACACCGCGACCTCGCAGATGGGTGCCCGGATGGAGATCTACCGGCGGCAGCGTCCGGGTGATCCTCCGACTGAGGAGTCTGCAACGACGCTCTTCAATGGTCTCTTCTTCGACGAACGCAAATACGATCTGTCAAAGGTCGGGCGTTTCAAATTCAACGCCAAGCTCGGCCTCGACAAGGATCCCGACCAGCGCACGCTCGATGTGGACGATTTCATGCGCCTGGTGTCCTATCTCCTCTGTCTGCACCGCGATCTCGGCCGGGTCGATGACATCGACTCCCTGGCAAATCGCCGGGTCCGGACGGTGGGCGAGTTGATGGAGAACCAGTTCCGCATCGGTTTGGTGAGGATGGAGCGGGCGATCAAGGAAAAGATGTCGATCCACCCGGACATCGATTCCGCCATGCCGCGTGACCTGGTCAACTCGAAGCCGGTCATGGCATCGGTGGACGAGTTCTTCGGGTCGTCGCAGTTGTCGCAGTTCATGGATCAGACCAACCCGCTCTCCGAGGTCACGCACAAGCGTCGGCTCTCGGCTCTCGGGCCGGGCGGCCTGTCTCGTGAGCGCGCCGGTTTCGAGGTTCGTGACGTGCACTCGACGCACTATGGACGGATCTGTCCCATTGAAACTCCCGAGGGCCCGAACATCGGTCTCATCTCGTCGCTGTCGTGCTATGCGCGACTCAACCCGATGGGTTATATCGAGTCGCCCTACAAAAAGGTCGAAAAGGGCCGGGTGCTCCGCCACGTCAAGATCACCCAGGTCGGCGATACCGACTTCGAACTCGGTCAGCCGGCCCAGATCGAGGCTTTCAATAAAGCCAATACCTCGGTCAAGAGATCGAAGACCAAGACGCTGGAATCCTGGTCCGAACCGTACGCCTTCTATCTGGCGGCGTGGGAGGAAGAGAACCTCAATATCGCCCAGGCCAACGCGCGGGTCGACGACAAGGGCAATCTTGTCGACGACAAGGTGATTGCGCGCTCCGGCGGAGAATTTCTGGTCATTGACCGTGATCAGATCGATTACATCGACGTGTCGCCACGCCAGGTGGTGTCGGTGGCAGCGTCGCTGATTCCATTCCTCGAGCACGACGATGCCAACCGAGCCCTCATGGGATCGAACATGCAGCGTCAGGCGGTGCCTCTGGTGCGTCCCGAAGCACCCGTGGTCGGAACCGGGATGGAGTCGGTCGTGGCCGGCGACTCGGGAGCGGTGGTTGTCTGCCGCCGCGCCGGAGTGGTTGACAAGGTCGACTGCCAACGGATCATCGTCCGGGTCGAAGACGAACAGGAGACCGAAGGTGAGTTTGGCGCCGATATCTATCAGTTGACCAAGTTCCGGCGCTCCAACCAGAACACATCGATCAACCAGAAACCTCTTGTCGAAGAGGGGCAGCAGGTCGTCAAGGGCCAGGTTCTGGCCGATGGTCCCAACACCGACAAGGGCGAACTCGCCCTCGGGCACAACGTCCTGGTTGCCTTCATGCCGTGGCGTGGATACAACTTTGAGGACGCGATCGTCGTTTCGCAGGCTCTGGTCAAGGACGACAAATACACCTCGATCCACATCGAAGAGTTCGAGACCTCCGCCCGAGATACCAAGCTCGGACCCGAGGAGATCACCCGCGACATCCCCAACGTCTCGGAATCGGCGCTCGCCCACCTCGACGAGGCAGGCATCATTCACGTCGGAGCCCAGATTCGTCAGGGTTCGATTCTGGTCGGCAAGGTCACACCCAAGGGCGAGACCCAGCTGACGCCGGAAGAAAAACTCCTGCGGGCGATCTTCGGTGAGAAAGCCGGCGATGTTCGCGATGCATCGCTTCGTTGCCCGCCGGGCATTGAGGGCGTTGTGGTCGGGGTCCAGATCTTCGCCCGTAAGGGCGTTGACAAGGATTCGCGGCAGCTCGCGATCGAAAACGAAGAGATCGAGCGGATTCGCACCAACTCCGAGGATGAGAAACGGATCATTCTCGAAGTGCGCGATTCAAAGATCGAAAAGCTCCTGACCGGTGCTGTGGTCACCGAAGAAGTGGCCGTCCGCAAGGGCGGTGACGTGCTCGCGGCCAAGGGCAAGAAGCTGACGGCGGAAGCCCTCGGGCGGCTCAAGATTGGACAGATCAAGAATCTGCCGCTGAAGAAGACCACCCTCATCGACAAAGCCCGGCTCATCATTCGCCAGGCCGAGTCCCAGGTCGAAGTCCTCGATCAGATCAACCAGGAGCGGATCGAGCTCTTGCGCCGCGGCGATGATCTGCCCCCAGGAGTCATCAAGCAGGTCAAGGTCTTCATCGCCATGAAACGTAAGCTTCAGGTCGGTGACAAGATGGCCGGACGCCACGGGAACAAGGGTGTGATCTCGCAAACCCTGGCCGAAGAGGATCTGCCGTTTCTGCCGGATGGCACCCCGGTCGAGATCATTCTCAACCCACTCGGCGTGCCGTCCCGTATGAACGTCGGTCAAATCCTCGAGACCCATCTGGGTTGGGCCGGGCACGAGCTCGGTATGACCTTCGCGACTCCGGTCTTCGAGGGCGCCAACGAGGAAGAAATTCGTGAAATGCTGGAAAAGGCGGGTCTCCCAGTTGATGGGAAGAGCCTGCTCTATGACGGAATCACGGGCGAGGAGTTCGAACAGAGAGTGACCGTGGGCTATATCTATATGCTCAAGCTCAGCCATCTGGTCGACGACAAGATTCACGCCCGGTCGATCGGGCCCTACTCGCTGATCACGCAGCAGCCGCTCGGTGGTAAGGCCCAATTCGGTGGCCAGCGCCTGGGTGAGATGGAGGTCTGGGCGCTGGAGGCCTTTGGCGCCGCGCACACCCTGCAGGAGTTGCTGACGGTCAAGTCGGATGATGTCGAAGGCCGCGCCAAGGTCTACGAGGCCATCGTCAAGGGGCAGGTGCCAGAGGAACCGGGATTGCCGGAATCCTTCAACGTTTTGGTTCGTGAATTGCAGGCGCTCGGTCTCGATGTCGAGCTGCTGCAGCAAGATGACGAGTAGGAAGGGGTTGCACATGGAGCGATCTAGCCTCAGCGAAGTCCGCAGCTTCTTCGAGAAGCCCAAGCCCCTCAATGATTTCAACGCGATCCGTCTCGGTCTTGCGAGTCCGGAGAAGATCCGCTCGTGGTCGCACGGTGAGGTCATCAAACCCGAGACCATCAACTACCGGACGTTCAAGCCCGAACGGGATGGTCTGTTCTGCGCCAAGATCTTCGGCCCGGTGACCGACTGGGAGTGCTTGTGCGGCAAGTACAAGCGAATGAAATATCGCGGCGTGGTCTGTGACAAATGCGGCGTCGAAGTTACCAAGTCCAAGGTCCGGCGCGAACGGATGGGTCACATCGAGCTCGCCGCTCCGGTGTCCCACGTGTGGTTCTTCAAAGGGCTGCCGTCGCGGATCGGTCTCCTGCTCGATATGACGATGCGAGAGCTCGAGCGGGTGCTCTATTTCGAGGCCTATGTCGTGGTCGACCCGGGCGACACCGAGCTCGAAGACCAGCAGGTCCTGACCGAGGAAGAGTACCGCCAGGCCAAGGAAGACTATGGCGAGGCCTTTGTCGCTCAGATGGGTGCCGAGGCGGTTCGTAACCACCTCGAGCGCCTCGATCTCGACGATATGGCGGCCGAGCTGCGCATGATCATGCGCACCGAGACGGCCATCATGCGGCGCCAGAAGGCCGCCAAACGGCTCAAGCTGGTGGAGGCTCTGCGGCGGTCTGGCAATCGTCCGGAATGGATGATCCTCGAGGTGATTCCGGTGCTGCCGCCCGAGCTCCGACCGCTGGTTCCCCTTGACGGCGGTCGTTTTGCGACCTCCGATCTCAACGATCTCTATCGCCGCGTGATCAACCGCAACAACCGCTTGAAAAAGCTGCTCGATCTGCGTGCCCCCGAGGTCATCGTCCGCAACGAGAAGCGGATGCTGCAGGAGGCGGTCGACGCTCTCTTCGACAATGGTCGCCGCGGACGGGTCATCAAGGGCTCGAACAACCGGCCGCTCAAATCGTTGTCGGACAACCTCAAGGGCAAACAGGGTCGCTTCCGTCAGAACCTGCTCGGCAAGCGGGTCGACTACTCCGGACGTTCGGTCATCGTGGTCGGCCCCGACCTCAAGTTGCATCAGTGCGGTCTGCCGAAAAAGATGGCGCTCGAGCTCTTCAAGCCATTCGTCTATCAGGAGCTCGAAAACAGAGAGCTCGCGACCACGATCAAAATGGCCAAGGAGCTTGTCGAGCTGCAGACGCCCGATGTGTGGGATGCGCTCGAAACGGTCATCAAGGAGCATCCGGTGCTTCTCAACCGCGCTCCAACTCTTCACCGTCTCGGCATTCAGGCCTTCGAGCCGGTGCTCGTCGAGGGCAAGGCGATCAAGATCCACCCCTTGGTGTGTTCTGCATACAACGCCGACTTCGACGGCGACCAGATGGCGGTTCACGTGCCGCTGTCGCCAAAGGCCCAACTGGAAGCCCACATTCTGATGATGTCGGCCCGGAACATCCTGTCGCCGGCGAGCGGCCGCCCCCTGGCGGTGCCCTCCCAGGACATGGTCATCGGGGTCTATTACCTGACCACCGAGAATTACATGGCCAAGGGCGGCGGTAAGACCTTTGCTTCGGCCGATGACGTCTTTCTCGCCTATAACGCCGACGTCGTCGGTTCTCAGGCGCCGATCCAACTTCGGTTTTCGGGCAGCCTGATCGATCTCGTGGCCCAGGGAGGCAGTCAGGATCTCCTCCATGCGGACATGATCGAGGTCGAGAACATGCTGCTCGAGACCACTGTCGGGCGGGTTTTGTTCAACATGCGCCTGCCCAAGGACATGCCTTTCATTAACGGTCAGCTCCGCAAGAAGGGCCTGCAAAACGTTGTCGCCTTTTCGTTCATGAAGATGGGCCACGAGCCCACCGTGGAGCTCCTCGACGATCTCAAGGAGATCGGTTTCGAGTACGCGACCAAGTCGGGGCTTTCGCTTTCTTCGGACGACATGTTGATCCCGGAATCGAAGCAGGCGCAGCTCGACTCCGCCTACGCAGAGGTCGATGAAGTCGAACAGCAGCGCCGCAAGGGTTTGATCACCGCCGGTGAGCGCCACAACAAAATCATCGATATCTGGCATCGGGTCACCGAGGACGTGGCCAAGGACATGTTCACCCAGATGTCGTCGCTCAATGAAGAATCGGGAGAATTCAACCCGATCTTCATGATGGCCGATTCCGGAGCGCGCGGCTCGCGCGAGCAGGTGCGTCAGCTCGCGGGGATGCGTGGTCTGATGGCCAAACCATCGGGTGAGATCATGGAAACGCCCATTACCGCCAACTTCCGGGAAGGGTTGTCGGTCCTGCAGTACTTCATCTCGACCCACGGTGCGCGCAAGGGTCTCGCGGACACAGCGCTCAAGACCGCCGACTCGGGCTATCTGACGCGGCGCCTTGTCGATGTTTCGCAGGACGTGATCGTCGTCGAGCACGACTGTGGCACCGAAAACGGCATCGAGGTCTCGGCCATCACCGAAGGCGGCGAGATCCTCGAGCAGTTGCGTGACCGCGTTGTCGGCCGGGTTGTTGCCGAGGACGTCTATGACCCCATCGAGGGGAACCAGATCTGTCCGGTCAACACCGAGGTCACCGAGGCCCTGGCCAGCCAGATTCAGGAAGCCGGTATCGAACGGGTTCGAATTCGGTCGGCCCTGACCTGCGAGACGGAACGTGGTGTGTGTCAGTTGTGTTATGGGCGCATGCTCGCCAGCGGACGGCTGGTCGAGATCGGCGAGGCGGTCGGAATCATCGCCGCTCAGTCGATTGGTGAGCCCGGCACCCAGCTCACGATGCGGACCTTCCACTACGGCGGAACGGCAACCCGTGGCACCGAAAGCTCTCGTCACGTCGCGAACCACATTGGAAAAATCAAATTCCTCAACGTCGCTGCGGTTCAGAACAAGGACGGCGACACCATTGCGATTTCAAGAACCGGAAAGCTGGTCATCCTCGACGAGCGCCAGCGCGAGAAGGAACGCTACTCGGTGGCTTACGGCTCCCATCTGCTGGTCGTCGATGGCCAGGAGGTCGAGCCCGGAACGCCGCTTGTGGAGTGGGATGCATTCACCTCGTCGATTCTGACCGCGATCGCAGGCAAGGTGAAATTCCACGATCTGATCGAGGGCGAGAATGTCCGCGAGGAGATCGACAAGCTGACCGGTCACGCGCACAAGATCGTGATCGAGCCGCTGGGGTCCGGCAAGAGAATTCCGACCATCGAGGTGGTCGGCAAGGGTCGCGGAAAGAACAAAGAAACCAGACGCTATCAGCTTCCGATCGGCTCCCACCTGGCGGTCAACGAGAAAGACGATCTGGCCTCGGGTGACGTGCTCGCAAAGATCCCGCGCGAGATGTCGAAAACCAAGGACATCACGGGTGGTCTGCCGCGAGTCGTGGAACTCTTCGAAGCCCGCAAACCAAAAGATCCGGCGGTCGTTTCGGAAATCGACGGAATGATTCGGATCACCGAGCCGGTGCGCGGACAACGCCGCATCATGGTGGAAGGCGAGGGCGACGAACAGCGTGAGTATTCGATCCCTCGCTACGCACATGTTTCGGTCCAGGAGAGCGAATTCATCCAGGCCGGTGACCCGATCACCGAGGGCGCGGTGAATCCGCACGACATCCTGTCGATTCTCGGCGAAAAGGAGATGCAACGGCACCTCGTGGACAAGATCCAGGAGGTTTATCGCTCACAGGGCGTGGCCATCAACGACAAGCACATCGAGGTCATCGTTCGGCAGATGATGCGCTTCGTGAAAGTTGTCGATCCCGGCGACACCGACTTCCTGCTCGAGCAGCAGGTTCCGCGCTATCTCTTCCAGCGCGAAAACGACAGGGTCATCGTGGCCGGCGGCGAACCGGCGACCGCCACCTCTCTCCTGCTCGGGATCACCAAGGCCTCACTGGCGACCGAGTCCTTCATCTCGGCGGCCTCCTTCCAGGAGACCACTCGCGTTCTGACCGAAGCAGCCGTCTCCGGCAAGGTGGACAATCTCCACGGGCTCAAGGAGAACGTGATCGTCGGTCGACTCATCCCCGCGGGCACGGGTTCGCCGCGGTATCGCCGCACCATTATCGATGCGGTGCCCGAAGAGGAAATGGAGCCCCGCGAGGAGCCGGACAGCCTTTATCGTGAGATGACCGAGGCGGCGACGGCGCTGATCGAAGCCAAGGGTGACAACCCGGTAGCTGAGAAGTAGACGTCGCTCGAAATCAATCCCGGCCGCCCTTCGGGGCGGCCCTTTTTTTCTGATGCTGGATGCCCAAACCCGATTTTTCGTGTCCAAGACAGAGTCTCTGGCAGCGTTCAGGGACAGCGACGGCGGCAGCGCCCCGGGGCAGCGGCAGCGAACAGTCGCCAGCGGCAGTGTTCAGTCATCAGCGTCAGCAACCAGCGGCTGGGGCAGCGTCGGCGAACAGCCCTTACTTGGTCGGGTTCAAGAGCCGCCAGGTCATCGCTCGGACCTGATCGAAGGCGTTCATCGCTTCAATGGCGCGATCCCGACTGATCGCACCGGTATGGGCGAGGAGCTCCAAGTGGCTGTCGACCTCTTTGGCCGAGGCGTAGGCGATTCTCCAGTGGTTCGACCGGTCTCTACCGACTCGGCCGTGCCCTTCCGCCAGATTCGCAGGGACCGAACTTGCCGACCGGATCACCTGATCGGCTATGGACTTCAGCGGAGCTGGAACCCTCATGACGAGCTTGATCGCAATTCCTGCTGCTTCGAGGGCTTTCGAGTGGGCAACGAGGTTGGTGTTCGTGGCGGCTGAGGACATGGTCACCTCCGGGTCGTTCATGCCCTTTCCCACAAGCCGGTGTGGTGGCCGATGTCAAGGATGCCCTGCACCCTGCCTGTCCTTGACATCGGCCGCCCACCGGCTACCCCTTCTGTTGAACGACCCGGAGGTGGCCATTTCGCCGACTGGACTCCTGATCGCTGCCGCTGCCGCTGCCGCTGCCGCTGAACACTGAACACTGAACACTGAACACTGAAGACTAACAAAGACTGATCGCTGCTCCCTGTCGCTGGAAGCTGTCGCTGCCGCTGTATTTCTGGATCGGGTACCGGTACGGGCAAACCGCGAACCGGAAATGCCAAAAACCGACCCGTAAACCTCTTGTTGTCAAGCGGGCAACTCGACCTGACGATTTGTTTTGGACAGCAGTGATCGAGCATCGAGGAGCGAGTTTCGAGACCCTCCGGTGGCGAAAAAACGTTCTGATGTGCCGAAAACGCCCTAGAACCGCTTGACAGAACGCGGCATCTTGGGTATTCTTCCGCGGCTCTGACTCACGGTCAGGGCTCGTACACACTGGAAACAGCCAAGTGGCCTATCCGCTTGGATTTATGGAATTACACAGGGAGCGAACATGCCGACGATCTCGCAATTGGTCCGTCAGGGCCGCAAGGTGGCAACCGAAAAGACCAAGAGTCCGGCGCTGCAGTCATGTCCGCAGCGACGAGGCGTTTGTACGCGTGTCTTTACGACGACGCCCAAAAAACCGAACTCGGCCCTCCGCAAGGTGGCCCGTGTTCGCTTGACCAACGGTATCGAGGTCACCGCCTACATTCCGGGTGAGGGCCACAATCTGCAGGAGCACTCGCAGGTGATGATCCGCGGCGGCCGCGTCAAGGATCTGCCGGGCGTTCGCTACCACATCATCCGCGGCACCATGGATAGCCAGGGTGTCGAGGGTCGCCGCCAGCGCCGCTCGAAGTACGGCGCCAAGCGGCCGAAGAACTAGGGCGGGGGGAGCAACGCATGCCTCGGCGAGCAACTATTGACAAGCGAAGAGTCCTTCCGGACCCGGTCTACAATTCGCGCCTGGTCACGAAGTTCATCAACAACGTGACGATTCAGGGCAAGAAGACCGTGGCGGAACGGATTTTCTACGGGGCGCTCAGCCTCATTGAAGAGCGGACCGGCGACGACCCGCTCAAGGTCTTCAAGCGCGCAGTGGAAAACGCCAAGCCGCAGGTCGAGGTCAAATCTCGCCGCGTCGGTGGCTCCACTTACCAGGTTCCGATGGAGGTGCGCTCGGATCGGCAGCAGGCTCTGGCCATCCGGTGGCTGATCGGTTTTGCCAAGTCGCGCCATGAACAGACGATGACTCAGAAGTTCGCGAGCGAGTTCCTCGATGCGGCTTCGAATCGGGGTGGAACGATCAAAAAGCGCGATGACACCCATCGCATGGCCGAGGCGAACAAAGCCTTTGCCCACTATCGCTGGTAGCGGAGAACAGTTCAGAACAAACGACAGGGTTGCGCAGGAGATCTTTGAAAAAATGCCCCGTATTATCCCACTTGCTCAGGTCCGGAATATCGGCATCATGGCCCACATTGATGCCGGTAAGACGACGACTACCGAGCGTGTGCTGTATTACACGGGCATCAATTACAAGATCGGTGAGGTCCATGACGGCACCGCCACCATGGACTGGATGCCTCAGGAACAGGAGCGGGGCATCACGATCACTTCCGCTGCGACAACCTGTTTCTGGCGCGATCACCGAATCAACATCATCGATACCCCCGGACATGTCGACTTCACGGCCGAGGTCGAGCGCAGCCTTCGTGTGCTCGACGGCGCGGTGGCGGTTTTCTGTGCGGTCGGCGGAGTCGAGCCCCAGTCCGAAACCGTCTGGCGCCAGGCTGATCGTTACCAGGTGCCGCGAGTGGCCTTTATCAACAAAATGGACCGCACCGGCGCCAACTTTGCCGGTGTGATCGATCAGATTCAGAGCAAGCTCAAGGCCAATCCGGTTCCGGTTCAGATTCCCCTCGGCAGCGAGGAGAACTTTGCGGGCGTGATCGACATTGTCAGGCTCAAGGCCTACCACTATCACGAAGAAACACTGGGCGCCGAGTACCACGAGGAAGAGATCCCGGAGAGCTATCGTGGTGAGGTCGAGGAGTATCGCGAGCGCCTCTTTGAGGCGATTGCCGAAACATCCGAAGATTTGCTCGAAAAATATCTGGCAGACGGAAGCCTTGACGAGGAGCAGATCCTCAAAGGTCTGCGCCTGGGAACCATTGCCGGCGCGCTGGTTCCTGTTCTGTGCGGTTCGGCCTTCAAAAACCGCGGCGTGCAACCGCTGCTCGATGCGGTGGTGGACTTCCTGCCGTCGCCCGAGGATATTCCGCCGATCGAGGGCTTGAGCCCGGACGGCAAGAAGATCGACACCCGACCGGCGGATGACAACGAACCATTTGCGGCCCTTGTCTTCAAGATCATGAACGACTCTTTTGTCGGTCAGTTGTCCTTTATTCGGATCTACTCCGGCAAGGTGGCGACCGGGACCTCGGTGAGCAATGCGGCCACCGGAAAATCAGAGCGCATCGGGCGCCTGCTGAAGATGCACGCCAACAAACGCGAGGAACTCTCCGAGGTCTTCGCCGGCGATATCTGTGCGGTGGTCGGTCTTCGCAATGCCGGTACCGGCGACACCATCTGTGACCGCAAGAACCCGATCGTCCTCGAAGCGATGCAGTTCCCCGAACCGGTTATTTCGGTGGCCATCGAACCGCGCACCAAAGCCGACCAGGATCAGCTCGGCGCGGCTCTCGACAAGCTCACTCAAGAAGATCCGACCTTCCGAGTCAAGATCGACGAGGAGACGGGGCAGACCATCATCTCGGGCATGGGCGAGCTCCACCTCGAGATCATTTCCGACCGTCTCACCCGTGAGTTCAAGATCGGCGCCAAGGTTGGTCGTCCCCAGGTCGCTTATCGTGAGGCCATCACCCGGGAATCCGAGGCTGAGGGGCTCTTCGTGCGTCAGTCCGGGGGCCGCGGCCAGTATGGTCATGTCAAGCTTCGTATCTGGCCTTTGAGAGATGGTTCCGAGTTCGAGTTTGTCAACGAGATCACCGGCGGCGTGATCCCCAAGGAGTTCATCCGTCCCGTCGAGATTGGCGTCCGCGAGGCAATGGACCGTGGTGTCCTCGCCGGCTATCAGCTCATGGGTGTCGGGGCGGCCCTGTTTGATGGTTCTTTTCACGATGTCGACTCGTCCGAGCTTGCCTTCAAGGTCGCCGGGTCGATGGCCCTGCAGAACGCCGCAAAGAAAGCACACGCGGTGTTGATGGAGCCGGTGATGGAAGTCGAAGCGGTGACCCCCGAGCAATACCTCGGAGATGTCATCGGCGATCTCAATCGCCGCCGTGGGCGGGTGCTCGGAATGGAATCGCGCGCCGGGTTCCAGGTCGCGACAGTTCACGTACCACTTTCCGAAATGTTCGGTTACGCCACCGATCTGCGATCGCAGACCCAGGGGCGGGCCACATACAGCATGCAGTTCGACCACTACGACGAGGTTCCGCAAGCCAAGGCGGACGAGATCGTCGCCCGTGTTACGGGCATGACGGCCTAAGGAGGCAGCAGCGATGGCCAAAGAGAAGTTCGAGCGGACAAAGCCGCACGTCAATATCGGCACCATTGGTCACGTGGATCATGGCAAGACGACGTTGACGGCGGCGATCACGAAGACGCTGGCAGCAAAGGGTCTGGCTGATTTCACCCCGTTTGATGCGATCGACAAGGCGCCTGAAGAGAAGGCGCGTGGGATCACAATCAACACGGCGCACGTGGAATACCAGTCGGAGAACCGCCACTATGCGCACGTCGATTGCCCGGGCCACGCTGACTATGTGAAGAACATGATCACGGGCGCGGCGCAGATGGATGGAGCGGTGTTGGTGGTGTCGGCGGCTGACGGCCCGATGCCGCAGACCCGCGAGCACATCCTGCTTGCGCGTCAGGTGGGCGTGCCGTTCATCATCGTGTATATGAACAAAGTGGACCAGGTGGACGACGAGGAGCTTTTGGATCTCGTCGAGCTGGAGGTTCGCGAGCTGTTGTCGGAGTACGAGTTCCCCGGGGACGACATTCCGGTGATCCGCGGATCGGCACTGAAGGCCGGAGAGAACGACGATCCGGATTCAGACGACTGCAAGTCGATCTGGGAGCTTGTCGAAGCGATGGACAGCTACATTCCGCAACCGGAGCGTGACGTGGACAAACCGTTCTTGATGCCGATCGAGGACGTGTTCACGATTTCTGGTCGCGGCACGGTGGTGACGGGTCGAATCGAGCGCGGCAAGGTGAACGTCGGTGAGGAGATGGAGATCATCGGCATCCGGGACACGATGAAGAAGGTCGTGACCGGAGTGGAGATGTTCCGCAAGCTCCTGGACAGCGGCGAGGCCGGCGACAATGTCGGGCTGCTGATCCGCGGTACGGAGCGCAAGGACGTCGAGCGCGGCCAGGTGGTGGCCAAGCCGGGATCGATCACCCCGCACAAGAAGTTTCGCGCCGAGGTGTATGTGTTGACGAAGGAAGAGGGAGGCCGGCACACGCCGTTCTTCCGGGGCTATCGCCCGCAGTTCTTTTTCCGGACGACGGACATCACGGGATCGGTCAACCTCGACGAAGGTGTCGAGATGGTGATTCCCGGCGACAACACGAACCTGGAAGTGGAGCTGATCCAGCCGATCGCGATGGAGAAAGGCCTCCGTTTCGCGATTCGCGAAGGCGGCCGCACCGTAGGCGCCGGTTCGATCACCGAGATTGTGGAGTAGACGATGGCGAGCGACAAGATCCGCATCCGTCTGAAAGCGTACGACTACCGTCTGTTGGATCAGTCGGCGACCGAGATCGTCGACACCGCGCAGCGCACCGGCGCCCGCATCGCGGGCCCGATTCCGCTGCCGACCCATATCCAACGCTTCACCGTGCTTCGTTCACCTCACGTGGACAAGAAGTCGCGTGAGCAGTTCGAAATCCGCACCCACAAGAGGCTGCTGGATATCCTCGAACCGACCCAACAGACCATTGATGCCTTGATGAAGCTCGAGCTGCCCGCGGGCGTCGACGTCGAGATCAAGGCCTACGGAGCGAGGTGATCCAATGGTACGCGGCATACTCGGAAAAAAGGTCGGCATGACCCAGATCTTCGATGACGAGGGACGAGTGGTCCCGGTGACTGTTGTCGAAGCCGGGCCATGCATCGTTGTGCAGAAGAAATCGACTGGTGTCGACGGCTACGAGGCGGTTCAGATCGGCCTCGTCGAACGCACGCCTCGCAAGAATGCGGCGAAGGCGACAACCGGGCATTTCAAAGCGGCCGGCGTCCCGCCGACACGTTTTGTGGCTGAAGTTCCGGTTGACTCGGGTGATGAATCCAAGCCCGGCGACTCGGTACTGGCGGACATCTTCGATGCGGATGACGCGGTCCATGTGGTCGGTCGCTCCAAGGGCCGCGGATTCCAGGGCGTGATCAAGCGCCACGGTTTCGGCGGCGGCAAGGCGACCCACGGTTCCATGTTTCACCGTGCGCCGGGCTCGATTGGTCGATCGGCGTGGCCGTCGCGGGTTTTCCCGGGGCAGAAGATGCCCGGACAGCTGGGCAACAAGAGAGCCACAATCAAAAACGCTCGCGTTGTCAAAGTCGATGCCGAGCGCAATCTGATTTTCCTCAAAGGCGGGGTTCCGGGTGCGCGTAACAGCTACATCCGGATCGTCAAGGCCTCATGAGGGGATGGGTAAAGTCATGAAGGTTGACGTCAAAAACTGGGACAACGAGGTGGTCGGCAATGTCGACCTCCCGGATGAGGTCTTTGCCCATCAGGTCAACCAGCACCTGGTGTGGGAAGTGGTTCGAGCCTATCTGGCGAGCCGCCGCCGCGGCACGCACAAGACCAAGGAGCGTTCGGATGTCAAGGGCACCCGGTCGAAGCCCTGGAAGCAGAAGAGCACCGGTCGCGCACGCGCTGGTTCTCGCCAGTCTCCGCTGTGGCGCTCGGGTGGTACGGTCCACGGACCGCGGCCCCGGTCGTATGCCCAAAAGGTCAACAAAAAGGCCCGCCGGGCAGCGCTCAGAGGTGTGCTGTCGCAGCGTCTTGCCGAAGGCCGTCTGGTGGTGATGGGCTCGCTCGAAATCGACGCACCCAAGACCAAGGAATTTCTCGCACGCTTGGAGAAGCTTGGTGTTGCCGGTGAGAAGGTTTTGTTGGTGGATGGGTTGGAGAATCTCAACCTCCATCTGGCGAGTCGCAACCGGCCCGAGATCAAGATGATCGACGCCGGTTCCTTGAACACCTACGAGGTGCTGAACCACCGTTGGATCCTCGCGTCGGAACCGGCGCTTCGTTCACTCGCGGAGGTGCTGTCATGAAGGCGCGCGAGATTATTCTGCGGCCTCTCATCACTGAGAAAACGACCCTGATGCAGGAGCGCGAGAACACCGTGTGCTTCGAGGTCGACAAGAGAGCGAACAAGATTCAGGTTCGCAAGGCGGTCGAGGAGCTCTTCGACGTCCAGGTGACGGGGGTCCACATTGTCAATCGCAAGGGCAAGCCGGTTCTGCGCTACGGACGTACGGTCAATCACCGTTCGTCAAGCCGCAAGGCCTATGTGACCCTGGCTCAAGGCTCGAAGACGCTCGAGTTCTTCGAAGGAATCTGAGGAGTCTGTCATGGCAATCAAGTCATACAAACCGACCTCTCCGGGGCGCCGCTTCGTCACGACTTCGGAGTTTCAGGAGCTGACGACCGATCGTCCGCACAAGAAACTTACCGAGGGCAAGAAGCGATCATCCGGACGCAATGCGGAGGGCCACATCACCTCCCGCCACCGCGGAAGAGGCCACAAGCGGCGCTATCGGATCATCGATTTCCGGCGCAACAAGCTCGATGTTCCGGCGCGTGTCGCCACCGTCGAGTACGATCCCAACCGCTCGGCCAATATCGCTCTCCTGCACTATGCGGACGGCGAGAAGAGATACATCCTGGCTCCGGTCGGGTTGACCGTGGGCGATCGGGTTGTGGCCGGTAACAAGGTTGATGTGAGGCCCGCCAATGCGATGCCCATCGGCAATATCCCTCTCGGCACCCTGGTCCACAATGTGGAGCTCAAACCCGGTAAGGGCGGCCAGATGGTCCGTTCGGCCGGGACATCGGCTCAGATCATGGCCAAAGAGGGCAAATACACCACGCTCCGCATGCCGTCGGGTGAGATGCGCATGGTGCTGTCAACCTGCATGGCAACGATCGGCCAGGTCGGCAACACGGATCACAGCAACATCTCCCTCGGCAAAGCGGGTCGTTCGCGGTGGCTCGGTGTCAGACCGCAGACTCGCGGCACAGCCATGAACCCCGTCGACCACCCGCATGGTGGCGGTGAGGGCCGCAACAAGGGCCGACATCCGGTTTCGCCGTGGGGCTGGCCGACCAAGGGCGCCAAGACCCGTAGCAAGAAAAATGCTTCGGATCGGCTCATCGTCTCGCGTCGTAAGAAGAAGTAGGGGGAGCAGATGGCACGGTCAATCAAGAAGGGTCCGTTCGTGGACGAGCACCTCGCCAAGAAAATCGAGGGCGTCACCTCGGCTGACGACCGCAGAGTCATCAAGACCTGGTCGCGTCGATCAACGGTGACTCCGCTGATGGTGGGAATGACGATCGCAGTTCACAACGGCCACAAGTTCGTTCCGGTCTTCATCACCGAAAACATGGTGGGCCACAAGCTCGGCGAGTTCGCGCCGACGAGGACCTTCCGCGGTCACTCCGGTCGCCGCGAGAAGGGCGTATAGGAGGGCACTATGGATTCGCGAGCTCAACTTCGGTACTATCGCTCTTCGCCGCGAAAGGTGCGGCTGGTGGTGGATATGGTGCGCGGTCAGGCGATCGAGCCGGCCCTCACAACGTTGCAGCTGAGCCCCAAGTACGCGGCAAAGGATGTCGCCAAGCTGGTTCGCTCGGCGCTGGCTAACCTCGAACAGGCCCAACCCGGCGTTGACGTCGATCGGGTCTTCATCAGCAAGATCACCGTCGACGGCGGGCCCAGCCTGAAGCGTGGCCGTCCGGCCTCCAAGTGGGTCCGGATGCATCGCATCCTCAAACGGATGTGCCACGTCACGGTCGAGCTTTCGGTCAAGGAATAGGAGACGCAATGGGACAGAAAACGCACCCCTACGGTTTTCGCCTCGGTTACAACAACACCTGGCGATCGCGTTGGTACGCCGACGGCAAGAACTATGCGAATCTCCTGCACGAGGATCTGCAGCTTCGGCAGGAGCTGATGGAGCGGCTGGAGAACGCAGCGGTCAGTGCGATTGATATCGAACGAACGGCCTCGAAGTTGCGCGTCAATGTGCTCTCCGGGCGGCCGGGAATCATCATCGGCCGCAAGGGCGCCGAGGTGGACAAGCTGCGCGACGACCTCATGCGTCGCTACGGCCAGGATATCCACATCAATATTCAGGAGATCCAGCGCCCGGAGATCGACGCCCACCTGATTGCGGCCAACGTCGCGCGTCAGTTGGAGCGGCGGATCGCATTTCGTCGCGCCATGCGGCGGGCGATCGAGAATGCGCTTCGATTCGGTGCGCAAGGAATCAAGATCCGTTGCGCCGGTCGTCTCAATGGAGCGGAAATCGCACGCGCCGAGTGGTACCAGCAGGGGCGCCTCCCCCTTCACACCCTCAAAGCTGATATCGACTATGGATTCAAGACCGCCTACACCACCTACGGGGTGATCGGGATCAAGGTCTGGGTCTACCGGGGCGAACGTCATCGCGCGCGCGCCAACCGGCCCCGCGTCTAAGGAGTCATCATGTTGATGCCGAAAAAGGTCAAGTACAGAAAGCAGCAACGCGGTAAGAACCGCGGGCTGGCACGACGCGGTTCGAAGGTCAGCTTTGGGGACTACGCGCTCCAGGCGATCGAACGTGGTTGGCTTACCGCCCGTCAGATCGAGGCCGCCCGTATCGCCATGACCCGACACGTCAAACGTGGTGGAAAGATCTGGATCCGGATCTTTCCCGACAAGCCAGTGACCAAGAAACCGCTCGAAACCCGTATGGGTAAGGGCAAGGGCAACCCCGAGGAGTGGGTGGCGGTGATCAAGCCGGCCCGCATTCTCTATGAAATGGAAGGGGTCAGCGAGGACATCGCGCGTGAGGCAATGCGGCTTGCAGCCCACAAGTTGCCACTCAAGACCCGTTTTGTATCCAGGAAAGACCAGTTATGAACGCCAAAGAATTTCGTGAACGTTCGGATGACGAGCTCCGCAAATCGCTGGGAGATCTCGAGGAGCAGCTTTTTAAGCTCCGCTTCCAGAAATCCACGGGGCAGATTGAAAACCCGATCAAGATCCGCGAGGTCCGCAAGGACATCGCCCGTGTGCTGACGGTGATCAACGAGCGCCGTGCCGAGGGAGGTGTGTGATGAGCAGCCCCGAAACAGCTTCCCGTAAGACCACCAAGGTCGGAGTCGTGACCTCGAACTCGGCGGACAAGTCGGTTGTGGTCAAGGTCGAGAACCTCATCATGCACCCCCTGTACTCGAAGTTCGTGCGAACGACCTCGAAGTTCATGGCGCACGACGAAGAAAACACGTGCAACAACGGTGACCGGGTACTCATCGAGGAGTGCCGTCCCCTTTCCAAGCGCAAACGGTGGCGGATCTGCAAAGTCATCGAGCGGGCTCAGTAGTCGGGAGGTCGAGCAATGATCCAGATGGGAACTTCGCTCTTGGTGGCAGACAATTCCGGCGCACGCAGGCTGGAGGCGATCCGCCAGGTCGGCGGCTCCGCCGCCCCCCGAACCGCCGGTCTCGGTGACCTCATCGTGTGCACGGTCAAAGAGGCGGCGCCGGAATCGGAAATCAAAAAAGGCACCGTCGTCAAAGCGGTGATCGTGAGGACCCGCAATCGTGCCCGTCGGCGCGATGGTTCCTACATTCGTTTTGACGAAAATGCGGCGGTGTTGATCAACACCGAGCGCGAGCCGATCGGTACCCGGGTCTTTGGCCCGGTGGCCCGTGAGCTGCGCGAAAAACGATTCATGAAGATTGTCTCGTTGGCCCCAGAGGTCCTGTAGGAGCGGATGATGAAGATCAAAAAAGGTGACAACGTCGAGGTCATCTCGGGCAAGGACGCCGGTAAAAGGGGTCGGGTGCTCGTGATAGACCGCAATCGGGAGCGCTTGGTTATCGAGGGCGTGAACATGATCAAGCGCCACACCCGGCCCAACCCGCAGAAAAACGTCAAGGGTGGGGTCGTGGAGCGCGAGGCAGCCGTTCATGTCTCGAATGTGATGGTTATTTCTCCGGACAGCGGTCAGCGCTCCCGGATCGGTATGCAGGTGCTGGACGACGGACGAAAGGTCCGCGTTGCCAAGGTCGACGGCGCGATTCTCGACCGTTAGGAGGGACGATGGCGCGCTTGATAGAAACGTATCGTAAGGAGGTCTTCCCGCAGCTCCAGAAGGACTTTGGGCTGACCAATCCAATGCAGGTTCCGAAGATCACGAAGATCACCTGCAACATCGGCGTCGGTGAAGCAAGCCGCAACGCCAAACTGCTCGACACGGCGATGGAGCAACTTGCCAATATCACCGGCCAGCTGCCCGAGATGCGTAAAGCACGCAAATCAATCGCTGCGTTCAAGCTGCGTGAGGGGATGCCGGTCGGGGCCAGGGTGACCCTGCGGCGGGAGAGAATGTACGAGTTCCTCGACCGTTTGATCTCCATCGGCCTGCCGCGTGTGCGTGACTTTCGCGGTATCTCGCCCAACGCTTTTGATGGCCGCGGAAACTACACGCTTGGTATCCGCGACATTCTGGTCTTCCCCGAGGTCGATTACCAGAAGGTGGAAGGCACCATGGGCATGAATATCACCATCACCACGACGGCTCCCACCGATGACCAGGCGCGCACGCTTCTGGCCGGCATGGGCATGCCGTTCAAGAGCCGTTAGGAGGCATCGTGGCACGCAAGGCAATGATCGCAAAAAGCTTGAAAAAGCCGAAGTTTAAGGTTCGCCAGCGCAACCGTTGTCGGGTCTGTGGCCGACCACGTGGTTTCATGCGCAAATTCCAGCTGTGCAGGGTGTGCTTCCGGAAGTTGGCTCTCGAGGGCTTTCTCCCCGGAGTCACCAAGGCGAGCTGGTGAGGAGTCGATCATGAGTATGACTGACCCGATTTCCGATCTTTTGACACGGATCCGCAACGCGACCACGGTGCGGCACGATCGCACCGATGTGCCGGCTTCGAAGATGAAGCTCGAGGTCGCCAAGATTCTCAAACAGGAGGGCTATATTCGCACCTTCAAGGTGATCGAAGAAGGTCCCCAGGGAACGATCCGTATCTATCTCAAGTACTCCGAAGACGGCGAGCCGGTGATTCACGGGCTGCAGCGTGTCTCACGTCCTGGTTGCAGGATATACCGCGGAGTGGACGCGCTGCCCAAGGTCCGAAACGGCCTCGGTGTGGCAGTGATCTCGACGAACCGGGGCGTTCTCACAGACGAGCAGGCTCGAGGCCTGCGCGTGGGTGGCGAAGTCCTGTGTGAGGTCTGGTAGGGGGCGATATGTCACGTATAGGAAAAATGCCGATCCCGATGCCGAAAGGCGTCGATGTTTCGATCGCCGACGAGGTGGTCACGGTCAAGGGACCGAAGGGCCAGCTTCAGGTTGGTCTCCTGCCCGGTGTCACGGCTGCAATGGACGATGGTGTTCTGACGGTGAATCGTGCCGACGAAGAGGCTGCGACCCGCTCCTTCCACGGGCTGGTGAGGGCACTTCTAGCCAACGCCACGGCCGGTGTGTCGGAGGGATGGTCGAAGTCGCTCGAGATCGTTGGCATCGGCTACCGTGCCGAGAGCCAGGGCAAGAACGTCATCTTCAATCTCGGATACTCGCATCCAATTGATTTCAAGGTTCCGGACGGGATCGAAATCGAAGTCGACGGCAAGGCGAACATCGTGACCGTGAAGGGTATCGACCGGCAACAGGTCGGTCAGATCGCGGCCGAAATTCGCCGCCTCAGGCCCCCCGAGCCCTACAAGGGCAAGGGCATCCGTTATTCAGACGAGAGAGTCCGGACCAAGGCCGGGAAGCAGGGAGCGACAGCATGAGCCGGGTTCAAGATCGTAAACAGCGTCGGACGAAGATCAGGCGTCGGTTCCGCGCAGGTGTTCTTGGCACCGCCGACCGTCCTCGGTTGTCCGTGTTCAGAAGTCTGCGGCATGTCTATGCCCAGGTGATTGACGATGAGCAGGGTGTGACGGTCGTTTCGGCCTCGACCCTTGAGCAGGCTGCTTCCGGCAGCACCGGCAATTGCGAGGCCGGGAAGGCTCTCGGCAAGTTGGTTGCCGAGCGGGCCAAAGAAAAAGGTGTCGAAGCAGTCGTCTTCGACCGTGGCGGATTCCGCTACCACGGCGTAATTCGCGCGATTGCGGACGGGGCCCGCGAAGCGGGCCTGAAGTTCTAGGGGTTGCAGATCATGATGAACCGAGAGAGCGAATTCGCTGAAACAGTCGTTCACATCAACCGAGTTGCCAAGGTCGTCAAAGGCGGTAAGAACTTTTCCTTTTCCGCCGTGGTCGTTGCCGGGGACGGATCCGGCAAGGTTGGCTACGGTACGGGGAAAGCACGTGAAGTGCCGCCCGCGATCCAAAAGGCCAGTGAGCAGGCGCGGAAAGAAATGATCAGTATCCCAATGGTTGGTGGTACGGTCCCGCATCTGGTGTGGGGGCGTTGGGGTGCGACCAGAGTACTCCTTCGACCCGCTTCGCCCGGTACCGGCGTTATCGCCGGCGGCGGCGTTCGCGCCGTTATGGAGTCGGCCGGTGTTGCGGATGTCCTGACGAAAATCGTCGGCAGCAGAAATCCATTCAACGTCGTGCGCGCCACCTTTGACGCGATCGATCGTCTGATGACCAGCAAACAGGTGCAGCGACTTCGTGGAGTGGAAGTCGGGGGCGAGGCGGAAGCTGAAGCTGAAGCCGCCCCCGAGCCGGCCGTCGAGGTCGAGGTTGAAGCGGCCCCGGTGGTCGAAGCAGCCCCGGTGGTCGAAGCAGCCGAGGCTGCCGTCGAGGAAGGTAAGAGCTGATGACCGCAGAAAAGAAAGAAACCGAGGTCACCGAGAAAAAGGAGACCAAGAAGGCGGCGGCAAAGAAACCGGCGGCCAAGAAAGCGGCCCCGAAGAAGGCGGCCACGGCGGCAAAGGCCGAGAAAAAGCCGGCAGCGGCGAAAAAGGCGGCTCCGAAGAAAGAAGCTGCCGCGAAGAAGCCTGCTGCGAAGAAGCCGGCAACCAAGAAGGCGGCCCCGAAGAAAAAGGCTGCTGCAAAACCGGCGGCAGAAACGGCCGTTTTGGAGAAGAAGTCCGCACCGAAGGCCGCACCGAAGGCGGCTGCCGAAAAAACGGAAGTCGCAGCGCCGAAGAAGAAAAAAGCGGCGGCGAAAAAGAAAGCAACACTCAAAATCACTCAGGTGCGAAGCCAGATCGGGTATGCACGGAAACAGACGCTCGTGCTTCAGGGGCTCGGGCTCGGCCGAATCGGCCGCTCCGTGACCCGCCACGACGATCCGCCGATTCGCGGCATGATCGCCAAGGTCACGCATCTGGTCTCGGTCGAGGAACTGGAGGACTGAGTCATGGAACTTCATGATCTGCACCCGGCAAAAGGTGCCACGAAGGCCCGCAAGCGGGTCGGTCGCGGCCCGGGATCGGGCAACGGCAAGACCGCCGGCAAGGGACACAAGGGCCAGAAATCGCGCAGCGGTTATTCGCGGCGTTACGGTTTCGAGGGTGGCCAGATGCCGCTCGTTCGCCGGATCCCCAAACGCGGTTTCACAAATATCTTCCGGGTCGAGTTCCAGGTTGTGAACCTCCGCGATCTCGAGCGGGTGTTCGCCAACGGCGACACGGTTTCTCCCGAGACCCTGGTGGCGAAGGGGTTGGTTCGCAACGGCAAACTGCCGATCAAAGTGCTCGGCGACGGCGATCTGAAAAAGAAACTCGAAGTCCAGGCGCACAAGTTTTCCGCGGGCGCACGGTCGGGGATCGAAAAGGCCGGTGGTAGCTGCCAGATGGTGACGTCGTGATCGACAGTTTTCGCAATATCTTCGCGATACCGGATCTCCGCAATCGCCTGGCATTCACCTTTGCGCTGCTGGCGGTGTATCGGCTGGGTTCCTTCATCCCGATTCCGGGCATCGACCCGGTGGCTATCGCCGAGTTTACGAAAGCCGCCGAGGGAACGGTCCTGGGATTCCTGAACCTGTTCTCGGGTGGTGCGCTGGGTCGGATGACGGTCTTTGCTCTGGGGATCATGCCCTACATTTCGGCATCGATTATCCTGCAGCTCCTGACGGTGGTCTGGCCCTATCTCGAGAAACTCTCCAAAGAAGGAGAGTTGGGTCGGCGTAAGATCACCCAGTACACCCGCTACGGCACCATCGTGCTGTCGGTCATTCAGGGCATGGGAATCTCGTTCTTCCTCGAGCGCACTTCGGCGCCGGGAGGGGCCCTTTTGGTCCCGGAAAACCTCCAGGGCTGGGGCTTCCGTTTTGTAACCGTGTTGACTCTGACGACCGGTACGGCTTTCGTGATGTGGCTTGGCGAACAAATCTCTGAGCGCGGCATCGGCAACGGCATCTCGCTGATCATCTTTGCCGGCATCGTGGTTGGTTTGCCGGGAGCGATATTCAACACCATCACCGATGTTCAGACCGGTACTCTGAATATCATCACGGTAGTCATCCTGATCGTATTCATGATCCTGGTCGTGGCTGCAATCGTGTATATGGAACGCGCCCAACGACGCATACCGATCCAGTACGCGAAACGGGTTGTCGGACGAAAGGTCTATGGCGGCCAGAGCACCTATCTCCCGTTGCGGCTCAACACCGGCGGTGTGATCCCGGTCATCTTCGCCGCGTCGATCATGTCCTTTCCTCAGACCCTCGGCCAGATGATCGACAACCGCTGGTTGCAGAAGATCACCGAGGCCCTTGCCTGGGGCGAGCCGATGTACAACCTGGTCTACTTCCTGGCCATCGTTTTCTTCTGTTACTTCTACACGTCGATTATTTTCAACCCGGAAGACACAGCGGAGAACATGCGCAAGTACGGTGGATTCATCCCCGGGATTCGACCCGGCAAACGGACCGCCGAATTCATCGACAAAATCCTGACTCGAATGACTCTGGTCGGCGCGATCTACCTCGCGGTGGTGGCGATCCTGCCGAATATTCTGATCGCCGGTTTCAAGGTGGCGACGATCCCGATGATCGGACCGACTCTCGATGCGTTCTTGCCGGCGTGGTTCACGCAGGGCCTCGGCGTCAAGTTCTTCTTCGGCGGCACCTCGCTGCTGATCGTGGTCGGTGTGGCGATGGATACCGTCAACCAGATCGAATCGCAGCTCGTGATGCGGCACTATGACGGTTTCATGCGCCGCGGACGGGTGCGCGGGAGGCGCGGGTGAGTCCTCCGTTCTCAAGCCTCAATATCGTCCTGATCGGCCCTCCGGGCTCGGGAAAAGGGACCCAGGCAGCGCTTCTGAGTGAGCGCTACCAGGTGCCGCATATCTCGACCGGAGACATGCTGCGGGACGAGATCGAGCGGGGAACGACCATGGGTCGAGAGGCTGAAGTGGAATTCTCCCGTGGCGAAGCCGTCAACGACCGGCTGGTCGCCGCCCGGGTGCTGCAACGCTTGGATGCCGAAGATTGCGCACGTGGGTTTGTTCTCGACGGATTTCCGCTGAATCTCGAACAGGCAGCGCTCCTCGACGGAGTGCTCGCGGAGCTTGGTCGTGGCATCGAGAGGGTCGTGCTTCTGGATGTGCCGGACGAGGTGGTGGTGAGCCGCGTCGGCGGTCGGAAGAACGACTCGCCGGAGACGATTCGGCAGCGTCTCACGACCTATCGCTCGGAGAGCGGGCCGCTGATCGAGGCCTATCGCGATCGCGAACAGCTGGTTGTGATTCATGGTGATCGCAGCATCGACGACGTCAACAATGAGATCTTCGAAGCGATCGCGGCACCGGTGAGCGTATGATCTGCCTGAAGTCGGACCGTGAGCTCGAGACCATGGACCGGGCCAATCGCCTGGTGCACCGGGTCCTGAGAGCTGTCGAACAGGTGGCGGCGCCGGGTGTGTCGACCAAGGATCTCGACGAGATCGCCGAAGAGATGATTCGGGCGGATGGCGGCGTACCGGCATTCAAGGGCTACCGCGGTTTTCCAGCCACTCTATGCACTTCGATCAACGATGTCATCGTCCACGGAATCCCGAGCGCCGCAGCTGTTTTCAAAATTGGAGATCTGGTCAGTGTTGATTGCGGGGTCCTGCTCGACGGCTTCTATGGTGATGCCGCGATCAGCTTCGGAATCGGCGAAGTCAGCGCGGAGGCGCGGCGGTTGATGGATGTCACTCGCCAGTGCCTCGAAGATGCGGTGGCCGTTGTGGCCCCTGACGCCAGGCTCGGAGACGTAGGTGCCGCGGTCCAGCGGCGGGCCGAAGGCGCCGGATTCGGTGTGGTCCGGGAGTTTGTCGGTCACGGTATTGGACGAGCGCTGCACGAGGAGCCGCAGGTTCCGAACTATGGCAAGGCCGGTCATGGTCAACGCCTCAAACCCGGTCTGGTGATTGCAATCGAACCGATGATCACCGGAGGGAGTTGGCGGGTGCGAATTGACGATGATGGCTGGACAGCAAGGACGGAAGACGGTAGACTCGCAGCCCATTTTGAGTGCTCGGTGGCGGTCACCGCTGACGGTCCACGTGTGCTCGGTTCCGAGGAGTCATTGAATGCCTAAGGAAGAGGCCATCGAAGTGGTGGCCACGGTCGTAGAACCCCTGCCCAACGCAATGTTTCGCGTCGAGTTGGAAAACGGGCATGGGGTATTAGCTCACATATCCGGAAAAATGCGGAAACATTTCATTCGCATTCTTCCGGGCGACAAGGTGCTGGTCGAACTCTCTCCATACGATTTGAAGAGGGGTCGCATCGTGTACCGCTACAAGTAGGAGGGCGACGATGAAAGTTCGTCCATCGGTCAAGAGAATGTGTGCGAAATGCAAAATCGTCCGTCGTAAGGGCGTGGTCCGGGTGATCTGCGAGAACCCGAAGCACAAGCAGCGCCAGGGCTGAACGAGGAGGTAAGGGGTGGCACGTATCGCAGGTGTTGATCTGCCTTCGGGCAAACGGGTTGAGATTGGGTTGACCTATATCTACGGTATCGGCCGTACCCGAGCAAAAACGATCCTCGCGACCGCCAAGGTCGATGAAGGCATCAAAGTCAAAGATCTTTCCGAGGACGAAGTTCTCAGGATCTCGCAGGTGATCCAGAACGAGGGCGGCGTCGAGGGTGATCTCCGCCGAGAAGTCGCGATGAACATCAAGCGACTGATCGAAATTGGCAGCTATCGCGGAATGCGCCACCGTCGCGGACTACCGGTGCGGGGTCAGAGAACCCACACCAATGCCCGGGGCCGTAAAGGACCCCGTCGGCAAGCGGTGGCCGGTAAGAAACAAGTCGCCAAGAAGTAATGAGTACCCTCGAGGTACGGTAACCAGCGAGCAGGAGAAGCAGAATGGCCAACGAGAAAAAAGGTGGTCGCAAGGCCCGTCGGGAAAAGAAGAACGTTCCCCACGCGGTGACCAATATCCACGCCACCTTCAACAATACGATCGTGTCCTTTTCGGATCCGAGCGGTGGGACCCTGTGCTGGTCCTCCGGTGGCCGTATCGGCTACAAGGGTTCGCGCAAAGGAACACCCTATGCGGCCCAGTTGGCCGCCAAGAGTGCCGCCGAACAGGCCCAGGACCACGGTGTCCGGTCAGTTGACGTTCGGGTCACCGGCCCCGGACCGGGTCGCGAGTCTGCGATTCGAGCCGTGGCAGCCGCGGGCCTCGACATCAAGAGCATACGGGACGTGACCCCGATTCCGCACAACGGGTGCCGTCCGCGCAAGCGGCGCAGGGTATAGGAGACGAGATGGCAAGGTACAGAGGTCCTGTCTGTCGTTTGTGCCGTCGTGAGGGAATGAAGTTGTTCCTCAAGGGCGAGCGCTGTTACAAGGAAAAGTGTGCGATCGAGCGTCGCAACGCCCCTCCCGGTCAGCATGGGATGGGTCGCCGCCGCAAGGTTCGGGCTTACGGTCTTCAGCTTCGCGAAAAGCAGAAGCTGCGGCGCATCTATGGTGTGCTCGAGGGCCAGTTCCACCGCACATTTTCGGAGGCCAACCGTCGCAAAGGTGTGACGGGTGAAAACCTCCTCCAGTTGCTTGAGTTGAGGCTCGACAACGTCGTGTTCTCGCTCGGGTTTGCGACCTCACGGACTCAGGCTCGGCAGCTGGTCCGTCACGGTCATATCCAGGTCGACGGGCGGCGGGTGGATATCCCTTCCTTCCGCGTTCGACCGGGGATGGAAGTAGGCGTCAAAAAGAAGAGCCAAGAGAATACTCAGATCGGCGAAGCCGTGGAGTTTGCTCAAGGCCGTGGAATTCCGTCGTGGCTCGAGGTTGATTCCGCAAATTTCATGGGCAAGGTCTTAGAAAACCCGGTCCGCGAAGATATTCGTTTCCCGATCCAGGAGCAGCTCATTGTCGAGCTCTACTCTCGATAAGGTGGAGGGCGCATGATCTGGCAGGATTTCCAACGTCCGGCGCAGGCGCAGCCGGAAGAAGATACACACACACCCCAGTTTTCCCGATTTCTCGCACAACCGTTCGAGCGAGGATGGGGAACGACCCTGGGCAACGCCCTGAGAAGGGCACTCTTGTCCTCGATTCCATCCGCGGCGATCACCGCCGTCAAGATCGAGGGCGCCGACCACGAGTTCTCGGCAGTGCCGGGCGTGGTCGAGGATGTGACTGATATCATCCTCAACCTCAAGAAGATCCCACTCAAGATCCATGGCCAGGAACCGACATTTCTGACACTCGAAGCCAAGGGCCCGGGTGAGGTCACAGCCGGCCAGTTTGCTGGCTCGACCCAGGTCGAAGTCATCGACCCCGACGTGCACGTCGCGACCCTTTCGGCCGATGGCAAGTTGCAGATGACCGTCAGGGTCGCTCCCGGTCGCGGCTATGTGCCGGCCGAGGAAAACCAGACTGAGGATCTCGATGTCGGTTTCATCCCGGTGGATTCGGCGCATTCGCCGGTTCGTAAGGCGAATTTCCGCGTCGAGATGGCGCGGCTCGGTCGGATGACCAACTACGAGCGGCTGGTGGTCGAGGTGTGGACCAATGGGACCATCACACCCGAAGAAGCACTCAGCCAGGCAGCCCAGCTCGTGCAAGGGCACATGGACATCTACACATCGCTTGCCGAGGTCGAAGAAGTGGCGGTCATCCCCGCTGCAGAAGAGGAACCCGTAGAGGAAGACAGCATCCTCGACGCCTCGATCGAAACCCTCGAGCTTTCGATTCGTTCGATGAATTGTTTGAAAAACGCAAATATCCGAACCCTGCGCGATCTCGTCAGCCGCTCCGAGAAGGAGATGGTGGAGATCCGCAATTTCGGTGAAAAATCCCTCAAAGAGGTCCGCTCGAAGCTCGAGGTCATGGGCCTCGGTTTCGGTATGAACCTCGACCTTTAGGGACCGGGAGACCGCGATGCGACACCGAGTTCAAGGCCGCAAGCTGGGCCGTACCACAGCCCACCGAAAAGCGATGTTTCGCAATCAGTTGACCGCTCTGTTCACCCACGAACGGATCGTGACGACGCTCGCCAAGGCAAAAGAGCTTCGTCCGTTGGCAGAGAGAATGGTGACCCTCGCGGGCACCGGCACCCTGCCGGCCCGGCGTAAGGTTCTGACGATGGTTTCTGACAAGGACATCGTGAGACGTCTCTTTAATGAGATCGCGCCGAGATTCACCGACCGGCCTGGCGGTTACACCCGCATCATGCGGCTCGGTCGCCGGCGCGGCGATGGTGCCGAATTGGCGATCATCGAGTTTGTCGATTACGATCTCGCCGATCATGAGGACGACGGCTCTTCGTCGGCGAGCAAATCGTCGTTGATGGATCGCGCCAAGGGAATGTTCGGAGGCGGCGCCAAGGCGGAGTCAGACTCTCAGGAAGCTGAAGAAACCGTCGCGGAGAAAGCTGCGGAAGCGGAACCGGCCGAAGATGCCTCTCCAGAGAATGTCGAGGCTGAGCCTGCTGCGGAGGCTGAGGAGCCCGAGGACTCATCGAGCGCGGATGCGGTTGATGACGAGCCTGCCGGGGATGCTGAGGCGGCTGAAGAGACTGAAGAAAAGAAGGACTGATTTCCTTCCTGAAATATGATCACCGACGCCGCAGGTTTCTGCGGCGTCTTTTTTTTGGTCAGATTCCGGGCTTCATCGTCTGTAGGATCTCGACCAATTCGACAAGACGGGCCGATGGATCGATGCTCTCGGAACTTGGGTAGACATATCTCAAAGAGACGGCAGCGTACTCGCTGGGGTGGCCTGCATAAACGATGAGCTCATCGTGTATTTCTTCGTCCTCGTCAAACCTGGCCAGGGACCACATTGCGGGACCGAGGGTCGTGTCGATCGCTCCGCTGTCCAGGTGCCGCCCACCTTCCGATCTCTCGGTATCACGGCGGTGCATCTCGACCCCTTTCTGAAGCTCGTCGCCGAGGATCGTGGGTTCGACAAAAGCCACGATCCAAGTGTCCACCGGGCGATTGCTGACCAGCATCGTCCGATCACCCTCTTGTGATTGCACGGACCATCCGTCGGGAAGTCCCTCGAAGTGATATCCCATCGGGCCTGCCGGTTGGTGACGATATTGTTGTTCCGTGCTTTCCGCCGCGGGGGCTGGCGCCTGGACCTGAACCGGTGGTTCCTCGTTGCTTCCGCAGCCGGTCAGGGCAGCAAAGATGAACACGATGGCGACAAAGTTCAAACGATCGTTCACGTTCTCCTCCAATACCGACGAGCCGATTTCTAGAGACCCTGTGCGACGATATCAGCGACTCTCAGGAGTTCGTCGAGCTCTGGTTGCACTTCGTCGTTTTCTGAAGGGCCCTCGTAGCGTGCGATCAACAGCGCTTCGAAAACCGGATGAAAGGCGAAAAGGGCGATTTCGTCGATCGGGTCTTCGCCGATATCGAGGCTCCCCCACGACCAGGTGGCGTTGCCGAGAAATGGCAGTTCGGTGTGCCCGGAACCGCGGTGCTGATTTCGCGGTGGGTAGTGAATCGATTCTCTGTGGTCTTCGATTTGTGAATCGAGGTCTGCTCCGGATAGACCCATTTCGACCCCGACCACGATGGTGATTTCTTGGTTGACGCGATGTTGCAGCTGGATCCAGTTCCCACCGGCGCGGGTCAAGGAGTAGTCGGGCAGCATTTCAGCCATCTCATCATCGCTCAAAGAACCGGACACGATACTTCGGGTGGGCGTTGGAACCGGCGAATCACGTGGCGGGACACGTTGCCCGTCCGAAGTCGTCGTTGGCGGATTTCCACAACCGATCCCGACGAACAGAAAGCTAGCGATTATCAGACGGAGAATAGTTTGTTTCTTCTTCTGCACCGGACCCTCCTCAATCGTGGACGGACCTCTCAATTGTATGCGAAAGAGCTCAAGCATCGGCCCAATGGCATCAGACAGTGAAGACCTCTCCGAGTTCAGGAATTGAACTCTTCCATCCGAACTCATCGCGCAAGCGCTCGGCGAGGGCCTCTTGAGCTGGGTACTCGCCGTGAATCAGAACGACCTGTTCGGGTTCGCGCTCCCGGCGGCTGAGCCAGACCATGAGCTCGCTGGCATCGGCGTGGGCCGAGAGCCCCGAAACCGATGCTATGTGGGCTCTGACGGGAATCCACTCGCCGTGGATCTTGATCTGTTCTTCACCCTCCACCAGCCGTCGTCCCTTGGTCCCCTGGGCCTGGTATCCGACAAAGATCACGCTGTTCTTTGCATCGGGCAGGCGGAGCTTGAGGTGGTGGAGGATTCGTCCTCCGGTGGCCATTCCGGAGGCCGAAATGATGATGATCGGTCCGCCCATCGAGTTGATTTTGCGAGACTCCCTTGAAGTCTTCGTCACCTGCAGGTTGGGAGGAAAGATCGGGTTTTCCTGATCGGCGAAGAAATGTTGCATCTCCGTGTCGTGCTCGTTGATGAAGCGGGTGTAGAGGGCGGTGGCCTCGATGCCCATCGGCGAGTCGAGATAAATCGGAATGGGCGGCAGATCGCCGTCGACCATCAACTCGTGCAACATATAGAGCAGTTCCTGCGTGCGATCGATGGCGAAGGCCGGAATGATGATGACGCCGCCGCGATCGATCCCGGCTCGAACTTCGTCAGCGAGTGCAACCCGAGGATTCAGATTTTGGTGAAGCCGGTCTCCGTAAGTCGACTCGACAAACAGCACGTCAGAACCCGGATAAGAAACCGGCTCACGGAGGATGGGCACTCCATAACGCCCCACGTCGCCCGAGAAATAGACCGTCTTGCGTTTTCCGCCCGCCACCTTTGTCTCGAGTTCGACGGCAGCGGCGCCGAGGATGTGGCCCTGGCGGTGATAACGAAAACGCACCCCCGGGTGCAGCTCCTGCCAGTGATCGAAGGGTACCTTTTCAATCAGTTTGAGGGCCGCACGGGCATCCGCTTGACGGAACAGGGGCAACGCGGGTTCGTGTTTTGAATAGCCCTGTTTGTTGGCGTAGCGTGCCTCCTCCTCGTTGATGTGGGCGGCGTCGGGGAGCAAGACGCCGAGCAGCGCCTTGGTGGGAGGGGTGCAGTAGATCTTGCCGGTGAAGCCCTGACGACTGAGGCGCGGCAGGAACCCCGAGTGATCGATGTGAGCGTGGGTCAGAACCACGGCGCCGATGTCGTGTGCCGGGTGCGGGAGAGGCTCCCAGTTGAGGCGGCGTTTCTCCGCGGGCCCCTGGAAAAGTCCACAATCGAGCAGCGCATTGAAGTTTTTCCACGACATCAGGTACTTCGAGCCGGTGACGCAACGACCCGCGCCGAGCACTGTGATCTTCATTGAACCTCCGCGGGCGATCGTAGCGCATCCGTTTTTTCGATCCCGATCCCGATCCCGAATTGCAGCGGCAGCGACAGTGTCCAGCGTCAGCCAACAGCGAACAGGGAGCAGCGACAGTGAACAGCGATCAGTGTTCGGCAGCAGCGGTCAGGAGTACAGGCGACGAAGTGGCCACCTCCAGGTCGTTCAACAGAAGGAACAGCAGTGGTGGTGTTGGCGTCTCGCCTGCACACCGTGCGGCCGAGACGGCCGCACCACAAAGGCCGGAGCCCCGAAGAAGTGAGTGCTGTTCGCTGTCCCGGCCGCTGTTCGCTGTCGACTGTTAGCTGACCCTGTCCGCTGTCGCTGCCGCCGACTCCTGGTCACTGAGGCTGTCCTCGGTCGCTGTCTGAGACTCTGTCTTGGACAAGAGTGATCCGGCATCCAGCATCGTGCATCGTGCATCGTGCATCGAGTATCGAGCTGGCGGGCGCCTTTTCACTGAAAACACACACCTAACAATAATGGGTAGACGTCTGCAGAGCTTCCCCGTAGAATGGTCGCGTTCTTTACAGGAGGTCGAAGATGGCAGAAAAGAAGAAAAGTGTCGACGAAGCCATTGAAGAAGTGGCGGCCGACGCATCGGGTGGATTGAGCGGCGTCAAAGACTCGCTGGCCAAAGCCCAGCAGTCGATGGAAAGCGCAAAGAGCGCGATGCAGGATGCCTACGGCAAGGCCAGGGACAAGGCCTCCGTCGGTGCGGATCATGCAAAGGTCTATCTCGACGACGCCAAGAAATACCTCGCCGAAGCGCGCGAAAAGATGGGTTCACTGGCGACCAAGAGTCGTGATCAGGCTGAGGTCCTCTACGCCAACGCTAAGGAACAGTACGAAGGGCTTTCGGAAAAAACGAAAGACTTCTACGCCAAGGCGCGGACCCGGGTGGCTGAGGTCGATTTCAAACAAAAGGGTGACGAGGTTGTCGAATATGTGCGCGAGAACCCCGGCAAGGCTGTTCTGATCGCGTTGGCGGTCGGTTTTGTCGTCGGCTACGCAACACGGCCTCGTGACTGACCGCTCGGAGGCTATGATGGATGACACCATGGTTGACGACGTCGAAGATACGCCCCTCGACGATATGACCGGTGATGCGGACTCTGCGCGGCGCCTGGACGCCGATACGATTCTCGACTCACTGGTCCCGCATTCGATCGACTGGCGGGACACGGTCAGACGTCATCCCTTTGGTTCGGTCGCCAGCGTCGGTCTGGTCGGTTATTTGATTGGCCGCGCCAAGGGCGCATCGATCATGGCCGGGATCACGGCTGGTCTTTCGGCGGGGATCATGAGGCAGCTGTCGGACGTCTTCGAGGGTGATTTCTTCGATTTTTGACCGTTGCTTTTCGGTTGAAGGGTCGTGACACAATCACCCCCCTCGAAGCCACACCGTGCACCGGGAATCACTCGATCTCTGGCCCTCTGCAAAGGACGGTGAGATATGCGGGTTGAGACCCGCCGGCTGACGCTCGGGCGCACCTTCTTGTTGTGGCTGCTCGGGGTGCTGGTGGTGACCATGGTGGTGGTCAGTGCCCTGGTTCTCTGGCACGAAGAACAAATCCTCGAGGACGAGCTTCGGGCCCGGGCCGATCTATTGGCCCACATGCTCGCCTTTGCCGCTGCCGACGGCGGATCCGCGGAATATCTCGCGATCATCTCGATGACTGATTTGCGTGCGGGAGAAGTGCGTTCGGAAAACGGCCAACTGCTGTGGCAGTTCGGGCCCTCTGCCGCTGAGATCGAAGCGCTGGACACCGGTTTTCTCCGCGTCCGGCAACGGGTGGTGGTGAGTCCCGGTCCGCTTGGCGAAGGCGACTCGGTTGAAGTTCTGCTGATCGTTTCGCGCGCCAGGATGCGGTCTCATCTCGCGATGGCCGCGATGCGTCTGCTGGCTGGGCTCGGAATCGCCCTCACGCTCGCCCTGGTGGCAGGTCTCGCATTGATCGGTCGAGTGGTCCGGCCACTGCAGGATCTGGCCTCATGGGTGCGTAATTTCGACCCCGAACAACCTATCGATCTTCCCGATGACAGTGGAACGACGGCCGAGGTCGGTGATCTCGCTGTGGCGTTTGAAGATATGGCGCAGCGTCTGGCGGCACAGCGAAGGTCGCTGGTAGCTTCTGAACAACGATTCAGGGAGCTCTTCACCGCATCGCCATCACCACTGTTGCGGCTCGATCAGGATCTCTGTCTCCGTGGCGCAAACCCGGCAGCCGAGCCGTACCTTGGCGGTGACGCCTCGAGATCCGTCGGTTCGTCTCTTGCCGGTTTCCTCGCGAGGCCGACGCTCGCCGAGGTGTTGACCGCTCTGCGGTCGACCGACTCTGATCCCGAGGTTGTGCTGGAGGCCGATTGGCGGATCGGCGAGGATGAGCTTGCCGAGGTCGAGCTGCGCCTGGTGGCGGCCGGTGAGGACGAGACCAAGGGATATCTGCTGGCGATCCACGATGTGACCGATCGTGTCCGGAGGATGGGTGAACGGTGGCGCCGGACCTTTGATGCGATGGTGGATGGAGTGGCGTTGGTTGACCGGCAGGGCCGCATCGCGCTTGCCAACCAGGCCCTCGAAGCCCACGCGGAAGCGGTCTCGGAGAATCTCGAGCAACGTCTCCAGGGCAAATCTCCCCTGTCCTGGCGGGCCGAGAACGTGGGTCGATTGCTCGATTGTTCGCTGAATTGCCCCGAAGGCATGCAGCACGCCGTGCTGGTGGTCCGGGACGTGACCGAAGCCGTCGATGCCGAGGGGCGACTTCGGAACGCAGAAAAGATGCAGGCGGTCGGCACCCTGGCCAGCGGCGTGGCACATGATTTCAACAATCTCCTGGCCGCCATCCTGCTGCACATTCGATTGGTCGAGCGACAGCCGGAATCGATGGCGGATGCGGCAGCTGCCATTGGAGATCTCGCCGAGCAGGGAACCGAAGTCGTGCGCGAACTCCTGCTCTTCGCCCGCCGCGAAAGTTCGCCGCCGAGTACCGTCGATCTGGTGGATCTGGTGCAGCAGCAGGAGGGGGTTCTCCAGCATGTGGTTGCCGAGGCGGCGGAGCTGCACCTCGAGCTTGACGACGAACCGGTGCCGGTGGTCGCTGACGTGGTCGGTCTCCGCCGTCTGCTTCTGAATCTGGTGCTCAATGCTCGGGATGCAGTCACCGAGAGTGGCGGAACAATCACTGTCCGGGTCGAACACACCGCCGGACGCGCGGTGCTCGAGGTTGCTGACGACGGTCCCGGCATTCCGCCCGAGGTTCGCCAGCACCTCTTCGAGCCTTTTTTCACGCTCCGGCGGCAAGGTCGGGGCGCGGGACTTGGTTTGGCGGTTGTCTACGGCATCGTGACGGCCCACGACGGTGAGGTGGATGTGCGATCGACGGCAGGCCATGGGGCCCGTTTCATCGTCCGCTTCCCCCTCGGAGATGTTTCGAAGATCGAGACCCTCGAGGGCCGTGGCGCTTCGGAATCAAGGGCCGGGGTGCTTTTGTTCGAGCCCGACGGTCGAGCCGCCGCCCACATCATCGAGGGTCTGGCGGATGAATCGCTGGAGGTGCGTCACGCTCCCACCATCGCGGTTGCAGGTGAACTCCTGGACCGGTGGGCGCCCAGCGTCGTTGTCGTTTCCGGAGATCCGGCCGAAGAGGGCCTTGCTGCGTGGTTGCGCGCTTACCACGTGCCGGTGGTGGTGATCTCGGAGAGTGAGAGCACCGGCACCGATTCCTGGGGCTCGGGCGTCGTACGGATTCAGAGCGAGTCGAGCCCCGCCGCAGTTCTCGAGGCTCTCCGCAATCTGGGCGTGATCGCGGCGTCTTGAGGTCTTCGATTCCGTCCCAGTACCCGAATTGCAGCGGCAGCGACAGCGACAGCTACAGCGGCAGGGAGCAGGGACCGGATACGGCGACAGGGCACAGCGGTCAGCGGTAGCGATCAGATGCAGCGACGGCGTGGCCGCCTCCGAGTCGTTCAACAGAAGGAACAGCCCGTTGTGGTGCAGGCGTCTCGCCTGCACACCGTGCGGCCGATACGGCCGCACCACAAAAGCCAGGGCCCCGAAGAAGTGAGTGCTGTTCGCTGCCTCTGCCTCTGACTTCTGTACGCCGATCCTGTCTGCCGTTCCCCGTTCCCCGTCTCCCGCTCTCCCCTTCTCCCTTTCTCCCTTTCTCCTCCGCCTGTCCTCAGGCCCCAAGCCCCAAGCCCCCAGCCCCCAGCCTCTGATAAGCTTCCATCGTGGCATTTTTGGCCGAAAACTGGAGATCGACAGCTCGCCGGTATCTGCCGTGGTTGCTGCTCGTGCTCTTCTCGCTGACGCTGCATCTGTGGGGTCTTGGAGAGAGGTCCTACCATCACGACGAGTCGATCCATGCCCACGCATCGTGGGTGCTGTTGCAGGAAGGGACATATCGTTACGACCCGACCTACCACGGGCCTTTGCTTTACTACCTCACAGCTATTTTTCTGGCGGTGTTCGGCGATTCGGATTTCACCGCCAGGCTTTCGATCGCCCTCGCCGGGGTGGCGCTGATCGGAGTGGCATTTGCCGCCCGTCGGCCCCTGGGTCCGCGCGCCGCCTGGTGGACCGGGCTGCTGGCGACGATTTCACCTATATGGCTGTATTACGGCCGCTTCCTTCGAATGGACATCCTGGAGGTCTTTGTCGCGTCCGCGGCGGCAGTCGCGGCGTGGCGCGCCGTCAACGGCAGTTGGAAGGCATGGATGTGGTTCGGCGTCTGGGTGGGACTCGCCTTCGCCACCAAAGAGAATGCCTTTGTGTCCTCGGCCCTGGTCGGGGTGGTTGCCCTCGTGCTCCTCATCCGTGCGGGCCCCCGCTCGATGGTTCCAAACACCGTCGATTGGATCTCCCGTCATCGTTGGGGTTTGATCGCTTCGGTTGCCGCAGCGGTGCTTGTCACCGTTCCCATGTTCACCGTCGGATTCACCCATCTCCGGGATTGGTTCTTCCCCTACAAGGCCATCTCCTACTGGTGGGGGCAGCACACTATCGAACGGGTTGCCGGCCCTCCGTGGTACCACCTGCCGCGTCTCGCTATTTACGAGTTTCTTCCGATAGTGGCTGCATTGTCGTGGGCCGTGAGACGAGGGCGTCGGATGCGTCTCGTCGAGTGGTCATTGCTCGTCTTCGGTCTCGCCTCGATCGCGATGTACAGTTACCTCGGGGAGAAAGTTCCGTGGTTGGGTGTTCACCAGGTGTGGGCCTTTCTCCCGTTGGCCGGTCTGCAGATGGCGCGAACCTTTGGGCCGCGCGGTGTCTGGTGGAGCCGGACTCTGGCAGGCATCGGCCTGGCTGCGACCCTGGTGACCACCGTGACGGCCAATTTCGTGCTCGATGAAATCAGTCCCAACCTCGATCGGGTCGAGGCTCTGGTCTATGTCCAGACCTGTCCGGAACTGTTGCAGCCATTGGCAGAAGGGGTGGTGTTGGCCGCCGAAGGCCACGACCCCGCCGCCGCCGCCGGCGGCGAAGTGGCATGGCCGGCCACCTGGTATTGGCGAACCACTCCGGTTTGGTGGGCGGATCCGAACCCAGGCCAACGCCAGCCCCTGGTTTTCTGCGATCCCTCGCAAGAGCCCGAGGTGCGGCGCCGTCTGGGTCCCGGCTACAGTTCGGAACGAATTCCCTTGCGTGGTTGGTGGGTGATGGCGGATCAACGTCCGACGGTCGCCGAGCTCATCCGATACCTCTTCACCCGCAGGCCCTGGGGCATCATCGGATCCACCGACACCGTCGTTCTTCGCTACACGGGTGAGGTCGATGAGGGAGCCAGAACGGTCGAGACCCCGGGTTCGATTGCCGGGACGCTCGGTGGGGATTCATCACGAGTCATCGGAGAAGGATGGCTGGTGGAGCCCAGGGGCATATCGGTCAATGAGGATGGTCTGTTGGCAGTGGCCGACAGCGCTGCCAACGATGTTCTTTTCTTCAACCCCGATGGGATCCTGGCCGAGATTCGGGTTCCGGACTCTCTCAATCAGCCGGAGTCGGTGGCATGGACCCCCGACGGTCTGCTGGTGATCGCCGACACCTGGAACCATCGGGTCCTGATCTTCAATCCTGCCACCGGCGCCGTCCGTCCCATGCCCTTGCCCGTCGACGGATGGTTTGGTCCGCGCGGGGTCGCGGTCGCCGCGGACGGTTCGGTGGCGGTCACCGACACCGGTCACAAAAGGATCGTCATGATGACCGTGGTCGGCGGGACCCCCCGTGTCGTGACCATCGGCCGCGAGGGTTCCGGTCCCGGGGAATTCGTCGAACCGGTCGGTTTGGCATGGATCGACAACCGGAGACTCTTGGTGGCGGACACCGGCAATCGAAGACTCCAGGTTCTCGATCGCCAGGGTCGCGCCCTCGAGATTGTTGATCTCCCCGGGGCGTGGAGCGATTTTTATTCGCGGCCTCAGCTCGCGATCGACCGCCGGGGCCGCTGGTTGGTGACCGATGTCCCGTCGCAATCGATCTGGCTCGTTGAATCGGGCGAGGTGACGAAGATCGATCTGGCAGAAGCCGGAATCGTACCGACCGGGCTGACCGACGACGGCAAGGAGCTCTTCGTTGCCGATCTGGAATCAAGGGTGTGGGCCTTTGGCGACGCCACCGCGATCGCAGACGCCGCCTCTCCATCACCTGAATAGGACGTGAACAGTGGGATTCTCCGGGATTCGACGACTCTCCCTCATCCAAGCGGAGAGCCCACCGTGAGTCTTCGGATCGGCCAGGTTGACGGAAATGGGTGCTAATCATCAGGTGACACGACTGTTAAAGAACTTTCAACGTTGGCTGAGAGCCCTTGCATTCTGTCGCTCGTTTACTCATTCTGAATATGGAGGTTTGTCCAATTCATGAACCATCCAGGTCAACTTTGTGATTCAGAACACACCGAGCGGCGATGCGAGCGGGCGATCGCTGTGCGTGTCTTTCGCGCAGGATCCCGGTCCAGCGCGGGTTACACGCTCATCGAGATGCTGGTCGCCACGGTGGTCTTTGTGATCTTCATGGTTGGAATCCTCAACCTCCTCGATACCTCGACCAAGGTTTCCGAGCTCGAAAAGGCCCTCTCCGATACCCAGGAGAATGTCCGTTTTTCGGCATATCACATCATGCGCACCGCGCGGATGGTCGGCGGCGGCGACATGCCATTTGCCACCCGAAACGGCGGGACCGACTATTGGGTCAGTGGCCAGCTTGCCTCGAACCAAAGCGGTTCGGTCACTATCCCGGGCTATGTCCCGAACGTCCAGGTGGCCGAGGGTAGTGATGTGATCACGCTTCGGGGTTTCTTCGAGGTGGCTCCCTTTTTTGTCGATGCCAATGGATACAACGCCAGTGGCTCCGGGACCTTCGATATCAACCAGAAAAACCCTGCCGGAACTGCGGTCAACAATTTCAATGCGCTAACGGTCAGCGGTCTTGCCGGTCGGGGAATCATCTTCATGGGTGAGGGTCTCTACTGTGTCGGTGAGATAGCCTCCGGTTCGATCCTTTCGGGAAGCTCCCCCGACCAGCAGTTGGTGCTTCAACACCAGGCCGGCGACGGAACCTTCTGGCCGGAGATGAATTCTGCACTGGCGTCCTACCCCCCGACCTTCAGGGTCTACCGGGTCGGAATCCTCGAGTCCTACACTTTTTATGTCCGCAACGACAACACCCTGATGCGTTTTCGGACTTCTGATTCTTCCAGCGGTCCGGAGCCGGTGGCGGTCAACATCGGCAGCCTGCAGATCGCGCTCGGGGTCGATACGAACGGCAACGGTGTGGTCGAGGCCGGCGAGTGGGAAAACGCCCCGACCGGTCCCGGCGATCTCACCGGCGACCAGGTGATCGGGATGCGGATCACCGTTCTGGGCCGCACGCCATTTCCGGTTCCCGAGTGGCAGGAACCGGCCGAAACTTTCGAAAATATCGAGGACATGGAAGCCAGTGATGTGGATCGCTCCGCCAAATGGCGTCGCATCCAGCTCAGGGCCACTCTCCGGAACTTCATGATCTAAGGGGGCATGATGCTGAACCAAAACATTCCCCAGCCGCTGACCCGCCACGCAAATCGGGAATCCGAGCGCGGTGCGGCCTTGATCATGGCGCTTCTGGTCTCGCTGGTGCTGGTCTTTCTGGGCATGGGTCTGCTGTTGCAGACCTCGCTCGGGCTCCAGGCCTCCGGAACCGATCGTTGGGTGACCAAGGCGCTCTATGCCGCCGATGCCGGTGCGATGATGCAGATTGAAATGATTCAAATGGGGGTTGTGGGCGCACCCGGGACCTTCATTCTGGAGGATGACGGCAATCTGCCGGGTCTCCTCAAAGGACAGTTCAGCGTCACCGTGGACCAGTTTTGCGAAACCGAACCCGCGCAACCGATGGTGGGTTTTCAAGAAGGTTATCTCGAACGCCATTTTTATCTTCGCAGCGAAGCGACCCGAAGCATCGGCGGTCTCGCGGGCACGACCCGTGCGGCGGTACAGGCCGATGTGGTTGCCAGCCCATTTCACGAAGAGGCGTTCGAAGCCGTAGGGGAGTGTTACTGATGTGCCGATCGAGGGAGCAGTCATGAGACATAGTCGACTCACGAGATGGTTGGTGCTGGTGGCCGCTGTCGGTCTGTGCGGGGTTGCCCTCGCCGATGATCGCGATTTTTTGCGCGAGGTGGCGGCGCCTCCGAATATCATTTTCATCCTCGATTCATCGAGTTCGATGGTGGCCAGCCCCGAGGTGCCCGGAATCCTTGACGGCGCCAAGGTCAACGCCGCCATGGTGCCCGGCGCGGGCGACGATCCTTACTCGAGGATGGGTATCGCCAAAAAGGTTCTGGATGATTTCCTGGACACGGTCGGCCAGGCGAACTTCGCGCTGGCCGGATATGCCCAGGCCCAACCCACCGATGCCTCGAACCCGATTCCGCAGAAACACTGGGTCTACGAGGCGCGCGCCCAGGATCGTTTCCACATGATCGAGGCCACCTACGCCTACCGGATGGGTTATTCGGAAAACCACTCGGGCATCATTCTCGATGTTCCGGCGGATATCATCAAAAACCGCTTGATCGGTTACAAGCTCTACTTCGACCCCGCCACGACCGCGACCACCGACCGCTTTGGTCCGGTGAACGCCTACGACACGGGTTGGATCGACTACACCTACACCGACCCTGGACCGCCGGTGACCCAGGTCGATGTGCCCCCGCCGTACGATTTGATGCCGATCTACTTCGGTAACTGCTTTGTAGACAACATGCAGACTCCGGCAGACGATACCGACGACGTGACCCTTTGCAAGGACAATGTCTTTCCCTTCTACGACTCCGGAATCCGCGATGGCGGAACCGGGCAGATCATCCCCGAGGAGTGGTATTACGGCCAACTCGACCCGGCCGATGAGGACTATCCCGGCTGCGACCCCAACGATCCGATCTGGGACGACGGCACCGGCAGCCCGGTCGCCGGCGCCTGCGAGAATGCGTGGGAAGAGATGGTCGGCCCGAATCTCATCAAGTACAAAAGGCGGATTCGGCTCGAGATCCCAACCACGGTCGGCGGGAACCCCAACCACTTTCTTGCAGTCGACAGCGGCGGGAGCCCAGTCGGCAACGAGGCTGTGGCGGAGACCGGCCAACCCGAGGACTACGACCTCGACAGCGTCAATGAAGGTGACTACGACGGTGACGACACCTCCGACTGGATGCTTTATGTCAATTCGGTCGAGGAGCGCGATACGCAGGTGTGTGTGCCGGCCGGGACTCTACCGACCTGGACCCCGACCTTCACGATCACCCCGACGCCGACGGAGACCTTCACCCCGACCCCGACCCAGACCCCGACCTGCCGGGTCTCGGTCACCAACATGCGGAAGGGCTCGAGTTCGGGCTATGCCGGTCAAATGGGGGCCACGCTCTACAACGGCCACCCACAGACCGCCACCATCGAACGCCTCTATTTTGACTGGGGCCAGAACATGCGCAAGTGGGCCTACCACGATTGGATGCGGATCTGCACCGACGGTGCCACCAACTAATGTGGTTCCACCTCGGAAGAGATCTGGGACGAAAGCACCGGCAGCTACAGCGTTGTGCCCTATACCGGGCAGATATGTGCGCCCGGTTGAACTGACGACCCTCCCGGCCACCGGGGGATACGCGGGTACGGAAAATATCGGCGCAGGGGTCACCACCCATTGGTGGGCCTATCTCAGGGACAGCGCGCCCTATATCATCTGGGACGGCATCTACACGGTGTGCTTCGATTTCAAGATCGCCGGCGGTGCGGGTGATGGGAGCGATCTGTACTGCGACGACGTCTGTGCCGTGACCTACGAGGGCAGCTACGGCACGCCGACGCCGACCAGGACGCCGACGAACACATCCGTCCCGGCGACCAACACGCCGTGGCCGACTTCTGCGTCAACAGCGACCAGGACGCCGACAACGGGAGTGTAACCAACACCCCGACCCGGGTCCGACAAATACCCCGGTGCCCCTGGCCACTTCGACTCCGACGCCGGTGGCGACCGCCACGCCGCGTCCGCCGACCCCGACATCGACGGCTACCAAGACGTCGACGCCGACCACCTGACGAGAACGGGAGAAAGCCATGGATTACTATCCACGACTCATCGCAAATACATCGGCCCCCGTCGGGTGGCGAATAAAAACCGGTCGTTTTGCCTCATTGGCGCTTGGTGCCCTGGCACTGGCGGCGCTGATCTTAGCGCCGGCGGTCGAGGCCCAGGTCTTTCCCGCCGCCGCGACCGAGGTCTTCTTCGAGGACTTCGAGAGCTACAGTACCTCGCAGAGCATCCCCTGGGACTCCGACGCCAGAATTGGTGGCAGTGGCAACAGTGGGAGAGCGGCTCGTCCTGGAAGGCCAAGTTCTTTGTCTATGCCATCAAGCCCTCGTGGGCTGACAACGACCCCTATTTCATGTGGGGCCAGCAGCACGCACTCGCCCTCTACGGTTCGCCGACCAACAGCGTTTTCCACGTGATCCGCGACTCGATCCCGCCGAGCGATCCTGATGACGGCGCGGAGAACCCCTATCCGGGGAACTACGACCCCGCCCAGTGGACCAATATCCGCTACGAGGTCGACATCGCCTGGCATCAGCTCGGTTTGCCCGGGTTGGTCTGGAATCTCTCGTCGACCGTCGATACCAACTTCGGTCCGGCCGACCGCAAACCGGCCGACGGCTACATCTTCTACATCACCCCCGGCAGTTCGAACGGCTTCACTGGCAGCAGCGCCAACTGCGTGCTCCCGGCCTACCAATCCACCTGGCACCTTGCACGGGTCAAGGGCTGGGATCGACTCGGCAACATCTCCGGCCAGCAGGACTGGGTCGAGCTCGCCAATGGTCCCGTGGTCGCGAAGATGCCGGGGACCGAGACCGCGGCCACCCTGTCGACGACCTCACTGCAATGCCTGAGGACGGGTCGAGCGTTTCGTTTCCGCCTCGATTGGATGTACCCGAGCTTCCGGGTTCAGTACCTGATGCCATGGGGCGATACTCCGGGTGTCGACACCCTCTACTACGGTTGCGCCTCGGCCGCCGCGCCGACCGGGATCTGCACCGACGCCAACATCGACGACTGTTGGTGTGAAATCCTCCAGGGCCCGGTCGACTCGATCGACCCCTCTCCCATCACGACCCCGGGGATGGTCGGCTTTTATCGCAGCCAGCTGTGGACCTTCCTCAGCCCCAGCTGGGAATACAAGCACGACAACCTCAGAATCTCAGATCTGGGCCCAGGTGGCAGTCTGGTCTGCGACCCGTGGCAGGGATGGGCCCACGAGCGTACCGATATCGTTCCCTTCAAGTATCTCTACGAGGGCGCGCTGTTCGACTACTCGGCCGGCCGCCACATCCAACCGGCGCCCGAACTCGGCAAGATCGATGTCAACACCGAAGCGCCCGTCTTCGACAGCTCCTACAACGGTTCGATCGACTCGAACCCCTATTGCAACGGATGGAATCTGCTCGAGGACCTTCCCGGGCCCACCGATTCGACCAATTTGAGCGCCATTCGGACCTTCCTCGAACCCATGACATCGGCGGTTCAGTACGAATCGAACTCCGGTTTTTCGTGGGTCGACAGCTTTGACAACGACCCGGCGAGCCCGGATTACGACCCGGTGCCGATGATCGCGGACGGCACCACGCCCATCAACGGCTCGTTGCTCGAGGCCTTCGACTGGTATGTGGATCAGAAGACCACCGGGGCCTGGGCCACCGACTCCTACGAGGACTGTCGCAACTGGTGGGTGGTGCTGATCACCGATGGCGAAGAAGGATGCGAGTTCGAGGCCTGCGCCCCGGCAGGTGTCGGCGATTGCCCGGCCAATGGTTTCAAACCGGATCCGGACAAGGTGTGCGATCCGGGCGAGGCGGCCTCCAAGTTCGCCGATCCGGGGATCCCGGGAGTGCCGCCACTGCCGGTCTATACCATCGGTTTTTCGGAATCGGTCGCCGAAGACTCACCCTTGAGTTGTATTGCCGAACAGACCGGTGGCCTCTTCCTGACCGCCGAAGACGCCGGCCAGCTCTCCGAGGCCTTGTACCAGGTCTTCTATCGCCTGGAGGCCGGCACGCGGTCCTTCGTTCCCTTCAAGGTCGCCCCACCGCCGCCCTCGACCGGCGGCGAGCCCTCGCTCGATTCGCTGGCGATCTTCCCGCTCTTCCAACCGCAAGAGGGCTTTACCTTGTGGGGCGGTTCGCTCTACGGCTTTGCTTTGAACGAAGCCCAGCCGACCCTGCCCACCACCGGTGACTGTGAACTCGACACCGACGAACTGGTGTGGGACGCAAGCGAAAGACTGGCCGAACAGCTCGCCGCCCACACCGAGGGCAACCCGAAACGATTCGTCTATATGGGCTCGGACAGCACCGGTGAATGGGCGCGCCACGATCTGGCGACGCTGCCGGACAACGCGACCCTTCGTTCCGAGTTCTGGGATCATCTCAATCGGCCTGGAGCCCAAGACGATGTGCTGTCGCAGCAGATCGCCAACTTTGTCCGGAATATCTATATGGACAACGACTTCACCGCGGGGAACGCCGGGCCGCCGGCCGAGCCGCGACCGACGGGTTATCCGGTCTATGGCGAGTTCTATCATTCCCAACCCTTGATCGTGAATCCGCCAAATACACCAACCTATTATTACGACTATGGTTATGGCGCCAGCAGCTATGTTGACTTCATGACGAAACAGGCCAAACGGCGGCGCATGATCCTGGTGGGCGGCAACGATGGCATGCTCCACTTCTTCGATGGTGGTGTCTGGGACCGCGATCGTGTCGATACCACAGAGGACTATCACCTGGTGCACGATCTCGGGACCGGAACTGAGCTGGCAGCCTGGGTGCCCCAGGCGATCATGCACCGGCTCTATGATCTGACCTCGGGTGGGGGCCTCGACCACATCGAGCCCCAGTACATGGTGGACGGTCCGATCACCAAGTCCGATGCTTTCATCGACTCGGATGGCGACGGCGACCGCGAGTGGCGGACGGTTGCCATCACGACCATGCGGCGCGGCGGCCGGGGCATGGCGGCTTTCGATATCACCCAACCCGACCCGATCGGTGCCTCACCGGATTATCTTCCCGAGGTTTCAGAGTTTGCCGGTTGCCGGGTAGGATCCATTTCGGGTTGTGACGGCGAGTGGCCGCGTCTGATGTGGGAATTCAAAGACGAGTTGGATCAAGACACCAATTGTCTCGGTGGTCTCTCAGGGGATGATTGTGCGCCGTGGTGGGATCTCGGGTGGACCTGGTCGAAGCCGGCCATCGCGCGGATCGCCGTGTACAACTCCTCCGATCCCAGCGATCCCGACGATGTCTTCGTGGCCTTCTTCGGTGGCGGTTGGGACGAGACCGACTCCGATGCCACGGGGACCTTCTTCTACGGCGTGGATCTCGAGACCGGGACCGTCCTGGTCAAGGAGGCGATCGGTGTCGATGTCCCCGGTGGAGTGACGGCCCTCGACTCGGATATCGACGGCTTCCACGATCGGATCTATTTCGGCGACTCCCATGGCCGCATTTTCAGGCTCCAGTATCTTTCGCCCACGGATGTGGGCCAGACCGGTGCGACCGCTGGAACCTTGACCGATATCTTCAACTTCCAGACGGACTTTGTTGACCGGCAGGAGTTCTTCACCAAGCCGACCCTGGTCCCAGTGGTCTTTGACGGCACCGGTTACACGTGGGCCCTGGCGATGGGATCGGGTGACCGCGCCGATCTGGCCCGCGATGATTCCGGAATCGACCATTTCTTCTTTGTGATGGATGTAGGTGACACGACCACACGCGGGGAGGCGGACCTGGTCGAGATGGACTACAGCAGCCTGGTTTTCAGCGATGCTGATCTCGACGACAGCCTTGATTTTGTTTGTCCGGACGGGAGTGTGCTGAATCCCACGGGCGGTGACTATGGTTGGTATCTCACCTTGCGCGACACGGAGAAAGTCGTTTTCGACTCCACTGTGATCGACGGCTACGTGCTCTTCCCGACTTTTGACCCGTCCACCGACACCGCGACGAATGCTCCGAACCAGTGCGGTTCCGGAACCGGTTCGACAACCGAGGTCGACGTCGTGTGTCGCGCCACGGGCATCGGTCGAACCTACAAATTGTGGTACGAGTGCGGGATCGGCGAGTACACCGAACACAATGATATTATTACCGGCAGTGAGGACTACTCGATCGGCGGCGATACCTACGTCACTTTCACGGGGACCACTGATGGTCCCGGAGAGACCGAGGAATTCCCGTTGATCAGGGAGCACAGCGTTACCAACTGGCGACAAGAGTAATCATGTGAGACGTGTCCTTTGGGCTCTGAGCTGCGCGCTATTGTTGGCCGGCGCCGTGGCGGCGGTCGAGGTCCGACTGCGTGACGGCACGGTGCTCGAGGCCTCTTCGGTTCGGATTACCGGGTCCTACGTGATGCTCGAACTGGCGGATGGCCGACGGGTTGCCTACGACGTCGTCGATGTGGATGTGGAGGCCCTCCTCCAGGCTGACGACGGATCGGCGGATGCCGAAGATCCAAGCAACGACAGCGTTGAACGACTGACCTCGGGAAGAACGCTCAAGAGCCCCCAGAACGTCGGTGGGGAACCGGCTTCTGGTTTCGCCATCACCGATCGCGAGGTGCGGCATGTTCGCGGCAGCGGTGTGCTGGGCGATGACGAGCTTGCGGAGGAACCTGAGGTCGAGGCCTCCGGGGAAATGCCTGAGGGTTATCGACAGGGTGGGAACGTGCTCGTCAACAGAGTTCGGGTGATCTCGGTCGGTGAAGACGAGTGGCAGATTTCGGGCGAGATCGTCAATCGCAATCGTTTTCCCGCCAACAATATTTCCGTTCGTCTGGAAAGCCAGCCCGGACCCGGTGAGGAAATCTGGCGTTCGCAAGTTCAGGTTGCCACCTATCTCGAACCCGGTGAAAAGGCGGTCTTCGAGCAGGTGTTTTCGGCCGCGAAACCGGTTGACAAGAACCATCCCGATGTCCGTGCAACCGTTATCTGGATGGAAAGGGAACGACCGGCGGATTCGGGTTCGCCCGAGGATCTCGGTCAGGCACCCGCGCGACGAGTCGGTACGGGACCGCCCTCCCAACCGACCCCGATTCAGTAGGAATGATGTCGAATCGAACAACCTGGATTGTTGCCTTGGCTTCGGTCGCAGTGGTGGCGATCGCATTGGTCGCTTGGCGGGCATGGGGCCCTTCCGGGTCGTCTGCTTCTCCGGGTGGGGATGGCTTCAGTGTGGATGGAATCTCCCTGGAGTCTCCCGATATCGCGGTCGACCTCGTTGATCTCAAGGCCCTCGTCAAACCTGAGTACACCGAGTGGTCCTGCTTTTTCGTCTGTCGTGAGAAGGACGGCTGCCACGTGGATGTGCGCCTGGAAATCCTCTACCGTTCAGGTAGGGAAGAACGAAAAATCAATATTGCGGGCCGGTTTGACGCTGATGATGGCGAAAGGATGCGGATCGGCAGGGTTCAGCGACCCCCCATCGAGATCGGCCGGATCGATCGGTTGACCGTGGTGGTCGAAGGAGAGATCGTGCCGGTCGAAATGATGCCGACGCCGATGATGTAGCGGTGGATGATGTGGCGGGCTCAAACCGTCGATCGGAGGATTTGATGACCCGGCCGCATAGTCATTTATCACCTAATCATCAGATTCGCAGGCATTTCGACCAAATGTTCGCAAATTACTATTGTCAAAGGTTTTTTAAGGTAGGGGCCGAGGTCTTGACGGCCCACGGGGAGGCAACGCATGCTTGAATTGATGAAGTGTCAAGGGCCCGAATCGTTTGCCGACTACCGCCGCGAAGATTCGCAGCGCGGTTACACTCTGATCGAGCTGCTCGTGGTGTTGGCCATCATCGGTTTGATCGTCGGCATCGCCATTCCGAATCTGCGCCGAGCCATGGTGCGGGCGGATCTCATGGACGAGGTCAAGATGACCCGCCAGGCGCTGGCGGTGGCGCGAATCAACGCGATCAAGAACAGCCGCCGCGTGGCGGTCTTACTGACGCCTGAAGACTCGGTGCAACCCAATCATACGGTGGTGGCCTGGGTCGATGAGACCTCTGATGAGGCGCCGGATCCGGGCGATGAGGTGGTCGGCCGCTGGCCCATGGGACCAAATACTTTTATCGGACCGGAACCGACCGAGACGAACTGGTCGCTGCATCCGATGTCGGGGACGACCCGGGGCGTGGTCTTTCTTCCCGACGGCAGCGCCATCGTCCACGCCAACGATGTGGGTGCGGGCATCGGCGCATTCGTGCTGTCGGATCGATACAACAACCGAATCATGATTCAGGTTCGTGCCTCGGGAACCGTGGAAGAACGGATGTGGGATGCGGAAGAAGCCAACGGTTGGGTTCCCGAGCTGAGGCACTGGAGGTACTGATGGGCGGTTTTGATCAGAACCGTGGTGGGCATGACGGCTTTACCCTCGTTGAGGTCCTGGTGGCCTTGATGATATTGAGCTTTGTCGCGCTGGGCATTGCCGGTCTGTTTTCGCACGCGATGGTGACCAACGCCTCGGGACACGATTATGCCCTGTTGGCGGCCGAGGCTCGATTTGCTCTCGAAGGATTGCAGGCGCTGGCATTTGATGATGCCGCCTTGGTCGACACTGCCGGCACCCCGGCAACATTGGATCCTCAGAGTCCGAATTTCACGATCAACTACACGGTCGAAGACTTTCGGGTGCAGAACTGGACCGAGGCCTCCGCGGCATGGACGGAAGCCGCGACGGCTGCTGACGCGAACCTCAAGCGGATTTCGATGACCGTCGCTTCGACCAATCAGATTCTCGAAGGCCGCCGAGTGCTTACAGTGACCAGCCTCAAGGTTCCGGGATAAGGTCATGAAAATCGGTTTACGCGGTCGTGCGGGTTATACCCTGGTTGAGGTCATGGTGGCAATGGCCGTCTTTGCAATCTTCATGATTGGAATCCTCAACCTCCTCGACTCGTCGGCCAAGGTGTCGCGAATCGAAACCGCACTTGCCGACACCCAGGAAAACGTGCGTTTTGCCGCCTATCACATGATGCGCACAGCGCGCATGATGGGCGGTGCCACGATGTTGCTTGCCGTCAATGTGGCAGGGACGCCGACCTGGATCGCGGGTGGTGTCGCCAACGATGTGTCGGGTTCTTTTACCACCCCCTTCGGCACTTCGGTGGCAGTCAAAGAGGGCTCCGACGTGCTGATGATGCGGGGCTTTTTCGAAATCCCTCCATTTTTTGTCGACAGATCGGATTTTTCGACCGGCTCGCTGCAGGTCGTGGTCCGTGAGACAACATCGATCGATGGCGGCAATACCATCATGAATCTGATCGGGGACGTGGATGTTGCCGGCCTCGAGGGCCGCGGAGTGGTCATGATGGGCAACCTCGACCAGTCGCGGTACGTGGTCGGCCAGATCGCTTCCGGATCGGTGTTGGCGGGGGTCAATCCCAACCGGACGCTGACCATCCCCATCAAAGCTCAGGGTTCGACGGCCGCGTGGTTCTGGGGTCTCAACCCCTCGGGTGCCGCGATGCCGCCCAACTTCGACGTCTACCGTATCGGCGTTTTCGAGTCCTATGTTTATTACGTCAACCCGGCCCTCGAGCTGAGACGGATGCGTGCCGACAGATTTGGCGCCTCCGATCTACCGGTGGCGACGAATATCGGCGGTCTTCAGATCGCCCTCGGGATCGACGCCAACAACAACGGGTTGGTGGATCAAAACGAGTGGGAGCAGTCCCCGACGGCAGCTGACGCTGTGGACAGCCGCAACATCGGTATCCGGATCACGGTGCTCGGACGGACCCCCTGGCAGGTTTCAGGGTGGAACGAACCGGAATCAACTTTCCAGATCGAGGATGCGGACATCGATGATTATGACCGCGGCGCCAAGTGGCGGCGCATCGAGGTTGCGGCCGCGCTCCGCAATTTTCTTTTCTGATGGAGGCGCGATGAAGCACCGAGTGACTCCTGAGTGCCCGGCTCGAGCCGATTCCGGCGAGAAAGGTGCAGCTCTGATCATGGCCCTCCTGGTGTCCCTGGTGCTGGTCTTTCTCGGGATGGGGCTCCTGTTGCAGACCTCTCTTGGTCTGCAGGCTTCGGGCACGGATCGATGGGTGGCCAAGGCGATGTACGCAGCCGACGCGGGGGCGATGATGCAGATCGAGATGATCCAACTCGGCGCCGTTGGTGCTCCCGGCACATTCATTCTCGAAGACGATCCAAATATTCAGGGACTTCTCAAAGGCCAGTTCACGGTCACAGTCAGCGATTTCTGCGAAACCCAACCGGTGACGCCGGTTTTTGCAGGCGGGGTTCCGTCCTCGTTTCCCGAGTACCAAACACGTCACTTTCACATGCGCAGTGACGCCCAGAGGACCATCGGCGGCCTCGCGGGCGTGAGCCGTGCGACGGTCGAGGTGGACGTGACCTCCTTCCCATTCCTGGAGGAGCAATTCACGCCGGTTCAGCTGTGTTACTGATGCGCGCCGAGGGGGCTGTCATGAGACAGAGACGATGGACAACGTGGCTCGCACTGGCCCTGGCGGTCGGTCTGGCCGGAGCTCTCGACGCCGAAGATCGGGATTTCCTTCGCGAGACGGCCGCTCCACCCAATCTGATATTCATCCTCGACACTTCCAAGTCGATGGTGGGTAGCCCGGAAGCGCCGGGCAAGGTCGAGGGCGCCCGTGTGGGTTACGGAATGGTGCCGGGTGGTGGCGACGATCCCTACTCGCGGATGGGTATCGCCAAGACGGTGCTCGCCGATTTCCTCGAAGAAGTTTCTGACGCCAACTATGCGCTCGCGGGCTACGCTCAAGCCCAACCCACCGATGGATCCAACCCGATCCCCCAGAAGCATTGGATATATGAGTCCCGCGCGGCCGATCGATTCAGCCTCATCGAGGCCAACTATGCCTATCGCATCGGCTACAACGAGACCTTTGCCGGTGCCCTGGTCGACAATCCAGCTGACATATTGAAAAACGAGCTTATCGGGTACAGCCCGTACTTCGACCCCGACGCTTCGGTGGTCACTGATCGTTTTGGCCCGGTCACCGGTTGGGACACCGGGCTCGAGGACGTCCCGGGCGACTCCACGACGCGCCTCCCCTATGATTTGATGCCGGTTTACTTCGGCAACTGTTTTGTCGACAGCAAAGAAACCGACGACCCGAGTGACGACGAGACCATCTGCAAAGACAACGTCTTTCCATTTTACGCCTCCGGCGAGCGCGATGGTCTCGGGAAGATGATCCCTGACGAGTGGTACTACGGCGATCCGACCACCAACGGTTTCCCGGATTGTGTGCCCAACAGGGCTCCCGACGCGAGCAACCCGGATGACGGGTGCAGTGCGGAGTGGGAAACAGTTTCCGGAAGCGATGTCACCCAGTATCGACGGCGGGTGCAGCTCCGGATTCCGGCGGTCAATACTTCGGGTAACGCAAACCACCCACTTGCTGTCAACGGTGCAGGCTCTCTGGTCGGTAACGAACTGGTGGCCGATCCGGGCGTCGACAATTATGACCTGGATGCTTCAACCGATGACCCGGATTTCGACGGCGACGAGTCCAACGACTGGATGCTCTATATCGAAGCGGTGGAGGAGCAGCAGAGCCGAACCTGCTCGGTTCCGGTTGTGCCGACCTTCACTCCGACTGGAACCGCCACCAGTACCCAGACGCCGACCCGGACGATCACTCCGACGCCGACACCGATGATCGACTGCAGCGATATCACCGTCACCATGGCCTCACCCCAGAGCGGGATCCTGCGCGCGGTCATCAACAACCAGACCTCGTTCCAGATCGAGATCACCCGCACGGTGGTCGATTGGCAGCCGCTCTCGCCGAGTTACCGTTTGGACTGGTTCGGCGTTTTCTCGGGTGGTTACTCGCACTCCACCAACACCCACTACTGGGGTGATGGATCGCCCTCAACCGACTACAACACCCCGAGCATCCAGACGACGACCGTGCCGTCACTGGCCCGCATTCCGGCGACCTCGAGCCGGAACTGGTATGCGGACATCGACAACAACTTCACACACACGGCCTATCACGAGCTCTGCCTCGACTTCGACGTGCTGACCATGGGTGTCAGCTGCAACGACATCTGTGACGACTACGGCAGCTTGTCTGCGACCCCGACCCGGACGCGAACACCCACCTCGGCTTCCATTACGCCGAGCCCGACCCAGACTCCGTGGTGGATCACACCGACGCCGACCAGGACCCCGACGGTGTTTGGCACGGCGACGCGGACGCGGACCCCGACAATGACCTTGACGCCGTGGTCGACCCCGACCCGGACGCTGACGCCGACTCCGTGGGGCACCTCGACGCGGACCCCGACGCAGACGCTGACGCCTTGGTCGACCCCGACGCGGACGCTGACACCGACTCCGTGGGGCACCTCGACCCGGACTCAGACCCCGACCACAGCGGCGTCGACACCGACCCGGACATTGACGCCGACCACGGCCGTGTCGACCCCGACCCGGACACTGACGCCGACCACAGCCGTGGCGACGCCAACCCGGACGCTGACGCCGACCACAGCCGTGTCGACACCGACCCGGACGCTGACGCCGACCGTCGCAGCCACTGCGACCCGGACCAACACACCGCCGCCGACGCCGACGCGGACACCGACCGTGCCGCCGCCGACACCGACCGAGATCGAGTGATGGGGGCAGGAGGCAGCCATGAATAGTCAACTGCGATCCGAAACAACGCTCCCATCCGGAGCCCGCGCACTGTTGTGCGGTGTTCTGCTCGTGATGGCAAGCGCTCCTGTCGCCTGGGGTGGGGTCTTCCCCGCCGCGGCGCCGGCGCTGGTTTTTTATGACGACTTCGAGACCACAACCTCGCCGCGGCCACCGGACGATCCTCTCGATGGGACCGGGGCGATCTGGGATGAGTGGCTGGTCAACGGTGGTTCGATGGACTTCACGTACCGCACGACCCTCCCCCTCATTCCCCCCGAGGTTGGCGGTGGAGTCTGGGGTTCCCGTTGCATCGAGGAAACCCTGGTCAGGAGCGGCTGGTGGGGATATCTCATCGCGAAGCAGTCACAGCCCACGAATCCCGGTTATGTTCCGGCCGATTGGACGAACATCCGAATGGAGCTCGATATCGGAATCTCCCAAGGCGGAAAACCCGGCTTGGTGTGGGGCATGCAGGACCCCGATGGCGACAACAATCCCGACCAAGGTTATCTCTTTGGTGTCAGAAACTTCCCCACCGCAGTCCAAGCCGCTGCAGGATACCGGGCGTCCTGGGTCCTGCTCCGTTTTGTTGCTGAAGGTTCGTGGTCGGTCCTCGGCAGCGGCAGCATCAGTCTTCCGACCAGTGACCCCTATACCCAGTATCTCATCCCGTATCACGCCTACCGTCTGCGTCTCGAGTGGTATTGCAGCAACCTGCGGGTGCAGATCCAACGTCTGCAACACCAGGGCATCGATCTGCAGTTCTTTGGTTGTTGTTCGAGCCAGGGAGGCACCGATCCCGAGAGATGCTGGTGCACTCTCATGGAGTGGACGGAATCAGCGGCCCCTCTGACCCCGGGCGCCGCCGGCTTTTATCAGGGTGGGCGCTACAGCACTTCCGGGGCCGGTCAAAATACGACCCTCTTCGACAACTTCAGAGTCGGAGCCTGGGGAGACACTTGCGGTCTGGTCTGCGACCCGTGGAGCGCCTGGACGGAAGTGGATTCTGAGGAAATACCCTTCAAACTTCTCTACGAAGGCGGGTTGGTGGACTACTCGGCCGGTCGCCAGGTGGCGGGGCGCAAGATCGATGTCAACACCTCGCCGCCCGCGGTCACGTCACCCAACAACACGACGACAACCAATTACTGCAACGGCTGGAATCTGCTGACGGATCTGCCGGTGCCGGGCGACGGCACGGACTTTGCCTCGATCCGCTCCTTCCTCGAGCCCATGTCCTCGGCGGTCGACTATCTCAGCGACGGAGCCGGCGGTTTCTCGTGGCAGGACGACTTCGACAACGACCCCGCGTCCCCGACCTATAATCCGGTTCCGATGGTCGCCGACGGCGCGACGCCCATCAACAACTCCTTGCTCGACGCATACGATTGGTATATCGAGCAGGTGACCAACGGAGACTGGGCCGACGATCCCCTTGTCGACTGTCGGAAGTGGTACGTCGTATTGATCACCGACGGTGCGGAAAGTTGCGCCGGGCCTGGTGAGTTCTCGTGCGATCCAGGACAGTCGGCGTCGAAGTTCGCGGCTCCGGAAAATGGTATCGAGCCGATGCAGGTCTTTACCATCGGTTTCTCGGAGACGGTGGCCGATGCGCCGCCGCAGTTGACCTGTATCTCGGATACCACGGGCGGGCAGTATTTTGGGGCGCGGAACGCCTCCGAACTCGCGACTGCCCTGCACGAAGTCATCAACTCGCTGCAGACGGACAACCGGTCTTTCATCCCGTTCAAGGTATCGCCGCCGCCACCGCAGGAAGGCGCTCCGGCCGAACAACAGCACTTTCTTTCGGTTTATCCCTTCTTCCAACCGCAGCCAAGCAACTCGCTGTGGCGAGGCAACCTCTATGGCTTCAAGTTCGACGCCAGCCAGCCGACTCTGCCGAGCACACCCGACTGCGAGATCGATGTCAGTCAGATCATCATCGAGCAGGTGAGCGGCAACGCCTGGAACTCCAACCAGCGCCTCGAGGCACAGATTGCGGCCCATACCGAAGGCAATCCCAAGCGCTACGTTTTCATGGCCAGCGATTACTCCGGCGATCTCGAACGCTACAATCTTGCCGATGTCGCAACCAGTACGGATCTGCAGACCGATCTGTTGGCGCGGTTGAAATTCACCGGGACCGAGGGCAGCCTCGAGGTCCAGGAGGTTGTGAATTTTGTCCGCGATATCTGGATGGACGATGATACGGCCGTGACGCCGAACCCGCGGCCCAATCCGCGCCCGGTCGGCACATCGGTTCTGGGCGACATCTACCACTCACAACCGGTGGTGGTGAATCCGCCCAATCGTTCGATGTTCTTCTTTGACTATGGTTACGGCGGCTCGACCGAGGTCGGGGCCCATGACTACCCATTGTTCATGGACAAGCACGCCAAGCGTCGCAGAGTGGTCTTTGCCGGAGCCAATGACGGGATGCTGCACGCCTTTGATGCCGGCATCTGGGATCGCGACCGGGTGACCTCGGACGAAACCTACGACCTCGCACACGATCTCGGCGATGGCAGTGAACTCTTTGCATTTGTTCCCGACGCGGTCATGTACCGGCTCAAGGCCCTGACCTATCAAGAGGAACCGAGATACATGGTGGATGGGTTCATCGAATCAAGTGATGTCTACATCGACCACGATGGTGACGGCGATCGTGAGTGGCGGACCATCGCCATCGCGACCATGCGTCGGGGCGGTCGCGGGATGACCGCTTTGGATGTGACTCAGCCCGATCCCCTGGGCTCGGCGCCGGCCTACATTCCGTCGATCTCTTCCGGTTCGCCCGTTTTCCCCGGTTGTCTGAACGGCAGCACTGCCGGTTGTGACAGCGAATATCCGAAGGTTCTCTGGGAATTCAAAGACGAAACGGACCGGGATTCCCAGTGTCCGATCGGTACCCCTGTGGCCGATTGCCCGCAGTTCTGGGATCTCGGGTGGACCTGGTCCCGACCTGCCATCGCACGGATCGCCGTGTACAACGGGGCGACGCCCGAAGAACCCGACGACGTCTTCATCGCCTTCTTTGGCGGTGGTTACGACGAGACACAGAACGATCTTACGGGGCGGCACATCTACGGCGTCGATATCGAAACCGGTGCCGTCGTCTATACCGCCAACATCGGTTACGCGGTTCCGGCGGGCCCGACAGCGCTGGATTCCGACATCGATGGTTTCCACGATCGAATCTACTTTGCAGATTCGAATGGTGGAGTCCACCGGCTCAGTTTCCCGGGGCCCAAAGATCCGCTGGCCACCGGTGGTGACGCCGGTACGCTGACCCCAATTTTTGATTTCAAACTCGATTTCCCCCATCGTCAGGAGTTCTTTTTCCGTCCCATCACGGTCCCGGCGATCTTTGATGGTTCCGACTACACCTGGGGCCTGGCCCTCGGCTCCGGTGACCGCGCCGATCTCGATACCGAAGTCGGCAACGTGGATCATTTCTTCTTCCTGCTCGACGTCGGCGATGACGTCCTGCGTGATGCAGGTGATCTCGTGGGAGAGAGTTACGACCAACTCGATGGGTCCTACGATTGCACCGACAGCGCCCTCCGACCCAACGACGGGTTTTACGGTTGGTATCTCAGCCTGCGACCCAACGAAAAGGTGATGTACCGCGCCAATGTCGTCAATGGATACGTCCTCTTCCCCACCTTTGATCCGACCGAAGGAGCAACGGCGAGCCACAATGTGCCCGACCAGTGTGGAGGATCCGGTCCCAGCCCCACCCCGACCCCGGACCCCGGCGGTTCCGGCGATCCGCTAATCTGTAAGGCATCCGGGCTCGGCCGAACCTATAAACTGTGGTTCCAGTGTGGTCTCGGTGATTACACCGAGAGCAATGACTTCTATACTGGGAGTGAGGAATACAATATCGATGGAACGACCTATGTGTCATTCACCGACAGCCACGTCACTCCCGGAGAAACCGAGGAGTTCCCGAATGTGGCGGGGCATATCGTCACCAACTGGCGACAGGACTGAGGAATGAAGCAAATCATTTTGTGCGTGTGTGCAGCGTTTTTGATCACCGGTGTGGTTGCTGCCGTAGACGTGCCGATGCGCGACGGATCGGTTATCACCGCCGAGAGCTATCGGCTGACCGGGTCCTACATCATGATCACCATGCCGAACGGCTCACAGGTTGCATATGACTCAGCCGATGTCGACCTCGATGCTCTTCGTGCAGCAGAAGCAACCGCGGCAGCAGATGCTGCTGCAGCCAACCCTCAGGCACCGGCGCCGGAGAGTGGCGACTCCCTGACCGGTGGTCGATCTCTGAAGAACGCCGCCGATGTGGGCGGTGAGGAGACCGGCAAGCTCACCATCACCGACCGCGATGTCCGCCATGTTCGGGGCAGCGGTGTCGGTGAAGGTGAAGAGGGCGATGGTTCGGCCGCAGCCGGTGGGGTCCCCGACGGTTTCCAGCAAGGGGGCGGCGTCGTCCTCAACAATATGCGGGTTTCTGCGGCCGGCGAGGGCAGCTGGAACGTGGAAGGGGAGATCATCAATCGACTTCCCGATCCTGTCACAAACGTCCGCGTACAACTTCAAGCCTCCACCTCCGGCGCTGAGCCGTGGACGGGCGAGGTTTCAGTGGCGAGCGTGCTGCAGCCCAACGAAAAGGGGCTCTTCTCGCACTCCTTCTCAGCCGAGATCCCGACCAACAAGACACAACCTGATGTCCGCGCCAGCGTCATCTGGATGCAGGAACAGACGCGCCGCGAGCCCGACTACACCAAGGCGGGTGGCGTGCCGCACCCGAGCAACTTGCCGCTCGAACACGGTGGCGTCAGCGGGGCCGAGGTTGTGGCGCGGCCGACGCCAATCGAATAGTGGTGCTGACCGGCCGCGTTCTGTGGCTGGTTTTTGCCGCTGCGGTCATCGTCGCCGTGGCGCTGGTTCTGGCGTTTCGCGGTTGCGGTCCGGCGCCGGTGGAATTCAATTCGGAGCCGTCGGATTTCGAGGTTGACCGGGTCGCCGTCGATTCTCCGGATCTCGCGGTCGATCTGATCGGCATCCGCGGCACCGTCCACCCCGATTACATCGATTGGGCCTGTCTGTTGACCTGTGCCGAGCCTGAGGGCTGTCACGGGGACGTGCAATTGGAGGTCGCGTACCAATCGCTCGGAGTGGATCAGATACTGCTGATCGCGGGCCGGGTCGATGCGCACCAGGGTGAGACCATGCGAATCGCCAGAGCCCAGAGACCGCCGGTCCCGGTGGATCGGGTGGATCGGGTGACCCTGCAGCTTGCGTCGAGCTACCGCCCGGGAGCACCGACACCAACCCCCATGGAATGACCCCCACCCCAACTCAGTCGATGACAATCTGAGAGAAAGGGAGAAAGGGAGAAAGGGAGAGAAGGGAGAAGAGCCTCCTTCGGTCCTCCCGGCTGCCCAGCCCCCATTCTCACCAGCCCCCTTTTCCGGAACTTCTGCTCCCTCGCTCTGCGTTGCGGTACTCTGTCCTTCGGGGGTGAGATGGCAACTCAGTTTGAACTGGTCGAGCGTGAAACCGGAGTCGGCGAATGGCGCCATCGTGGCAATGGTCTTCGAGTTTTGACCATGCCGACACCGGTCGCTCCGGTGGTGGGTTTCGGGATCGTCTATCGGGTCGGTTCACGAAATGAAAAGACCGGCCACACCGGGGCGACCCATATCCTCGAACATCTGATGTTCAAGGGCACAAAAAAGTTCAACCGCGACCTCGGCACCGAGATCGCGCGGCAACTGCATCGGGTCGGTGCGGGCTTCAACGCCACAACCTGGCTCGATCGAACGAATTATTATGAAGTGCTGCCGCGCGAACACCTGGGGCTTGGAGTGGAGATCGAATCCGATCGTATGCGGGGTTCCCTGGTGCGCGACTCGGATCTCGAGAGCGAGCGCAACGTGGTCCTCAACGAGCTTGATTCGGGAGAAAATGACCCCTTCGACTTGTTGATGAAGTCCTCTTTTGCCATGGCCTATCTCGAACACCCCTACCGCCACCCGACCATCGGCTGGAAAGGAGATGTGGAGACCATGAGCGGGCAGACGCTCCGCGGTTTCTACGACACTTTCTACCATCCCGACAATGCCAGCGTGATCATCGTTGGCGATATCGACGAAGACGAGGCCCTCGATCAGGTGGAGTCGGCCTTTGGTTCGATTCCACCGGGTGAAGTCGAACGCCCGGTCCTCGATATCAGGGAAAGCGAACAACGCGGCGAACGGCGCTTTGAAATACACCGCGCCGGCGAACTCGCTTCTCTCGCGTTGACGTGGCACATCGCCGAGGGTCTGCATCCCGATATGGCACCGCTTTCGGTCCTGACCCAGATTCTCGGCGACGGGGTGACCTCGAGGCTCCATCAACGGCTGGTGGAAACAAATATGTGTCTCGGTGTTCACGCATTCGCGATGGAGCTTCACGACCCGGGAGTTTTCCAGATCTTTGCAACGGTGGCGCCCGGAGTCGATCCGGGCGAGGTCGAAAGTGTCATCCGATCCCAGGTCGCGGCCTTGTCTCTTGCTCCGCCCACCGACGAGGAGGTTTCCAGGGCGCTGGCGCAGACTCGTACCGATCTCGCCTTTCACCGTGAGTCTCCGGGCCAGATCATGACCGGTCTCACCGAGGCGGTTGCGATGGGAGACTGGCGCCGCTTTGTCCGCGACCTCGATCTGATCAAGGCGGTTTCGGCCGCCGATCTGCTGCGAGTGGCCGAGACCTACCTGCGCGACAACAACCTCACCGTCGGTCGATTTGTGCCCGAGGGAAATGCGGTGGTAAACCATGAAGAGTAGAAAGGCATTTGCTGACCGCGTCAGCGTGCACAGTTATGCAAACGGTGCGAGTCTGGCGGTGTTGGCAAATCCGCATGCGCCAACCGTGACCATTGCCGGCACCCTCCGCGCCGGTCCGGCTTTTGCGCCGGAGGATCGTTTTTCTATTCCGGGAATCACCGCCGCAATGCTCGATCGTGGAACCGGAAACTACGATCGCCTCGAGCTCGCCCGCGAACTCGAGGACCGCGGGCTGCAAATCATGGTTCGAGCCTCATCCTCGACGCCCACCATCGTCTCGTTTTCTGCCCAGGGTCTGGCGGAAGAACTGCCGCGGATGGCCGAGTTCCTGTTTGAAATCCTGCGGCGGCCGACCTTCCCGCCCGCGGAGTTCGAGAAACTCCGCGAGCAGGTGCTCGGGTCACTGGTGAGGGAGCGCCAGGAAACCCATGCCCGCGCCTACGCTGCCCTCAGCCGGAGACTCTATCCAAATGGGCACCCGCTTCAGCGCCGGACGATCGAGGTCCGTGAGCAGGAGGTGGCATCACTTTCGAGTGAGGATCTCAGCTCCTTTCACCATTCAATATATGGTCCGGCAACCGTGGTGATGGCGGTGGTCGGCGATGTGGACGCCTCCTTCGTTACTTCGGTGTTTGCCGAGTCAATGGAAGGTTGGGGGGGCGGCAATGAGCCGGAGCTCGAATTGCCGGGTGGGGATCCTCCTCCTCCCTCCGAGCAACGGATTCAGATCAAGGATCGCCCCAACCTCGACGTCTTTCTCGGCCACCGTGGTCACTTGCTCCGCGGTGCAGACGGCTATGCTGCCGCGATTCTCGCCAACTCGTGCCTCGGTCAATCGACGCTGACCTCGAGACTGGGCGTGGAGGTTCGTGATCGCCAGGGGCTCACCTACGGCATCTATAGCCGTTTTTTTGGCACGCTCCACGTGCCCGGGTTGTGGGCCACCTCCCTGGGAGTTTCCGCCGAAAACCTCGACAAGGCCGTTTCGGCGAGCCGGGACGTCATATCGGATTACGTCAAAAATGGCCCCTCGGAGCCGGAGCTCGAGGATGAGCGCACCGCTCTCTCGGGGGCCTATCGAGTCGGGCTGGCCACGAATTCGGGGGTCGCACGTGAGCTCGTGACCGCGTTGACCTCATCCGAAGGTGTGGAAAGGCTCGATCGTTTTCCCGAACAGTTGCTCGAGGTCAGCCGTGACGAGGTCATGGCGGCAATCAAAGAGCACCTGCACCCCGACCAGTTGGTACTGACCGCTGCCGGAGATTTTGGAGAGTAATCTCGGGAAAGGGAGAAAGGGAGAGGGAGAGGGAGAAAGGGAGCAGGGGAGAAAGGGAGAAAGGGAGACCACTCACCTCTCCGCAACCTCCTCTCTTTCTGGAAAAGTGCCCGACAATTCCGAAATCCGAAATCCGAACTCTCTTTCGTCCCGGTCGACCATCGGTTGCTGGAGTGCACAGCCATCGGAGAAACCGCAGATCACGCAGATGAACGCAGATAACGGATAATTTGACCCGTGTCTCTCTCCGTTTCCTGCGATCTGGTTTTGAGAGAGTTGTGGTCGGCTTTGTTATCGAGAGCTGGTGGTTGGTGAAAGCTCAGAACGAGCCTCTCCCCTTCTCCCCTGCGCCCTTTCTCCCTTTCCCCTTCTCAGTCCCAGTCGACCATCAGATGGTGGAGCTGGCAGTCGAATTCCGGCCGCAAACGTTCGTTGATCACGGTTTCCACCTCGCGCAGGCGGTGGCGGCGCGAGGCGTGCAGCAGCACAAGATGACGACAATGGAACAACTCGATGGCGGCGAGCAGATCCTCGATGTGCATGTGGCCGAATCGTTTCGCCCGGTCGCGGTCGCCGGGGCGAAAAAACGAACATTCGATGAGAACGATCTCGGACGACAGGATTTCCGCCCCGCCGGCAAATATGCGCGGCCCCGAATCGGCGCAATAGGCGAGGAGATTGGTTTCGATATCTTCGGTGACCCGCCGACCGGACCGTCTCCTCGTAGCGATCTCTTCCCCGGTGAGACCGGCAAACTCCGGCAGCAGACAACGGCGGCGCCACGACAAGCGTGATCCCAGAGTTGGGACCCAGTGGTCGGTGGTGAAGAAGTGCAGATCCATGTCGTTTCGCAACCGTTGAGCGCCGCCGTCGGCAACCGGAATGACCTCAATGTCATAACCCGTCCCGCCTTCGAGCCTGGCGTGGGTCGCGAGGAGTTGTTCGATGTCCGGAGCGATCGCTCCCGGTGCGAGGACGGCGGCATGTCCCATATTCTGGAGCTGGCGCTGACTTGCCCAGTAGCCGATGCCGCCGAGATGATCCATGTGACCGTGGCTGATGCAGACCGTCGTCATCGATGGCAGCGCCCGGTGAGCCCGTCCGGCATCGAGCGCGAGGTGAAGTTGAGGCAGGAGGATCAGGGTGCCGTCCCCGGCGCGCGAACCACCGACCAGGTGAAGGGGTCCCCATGAGGTGTCGAGTTGGATGCGGTGAAGATCGGTGGGCATAAATCAATCGCCCCGGGTTGGGCGGTCGGGATGCATCACCGGGCCGATTGCACGAGAAAGAAATTCGGTGCGGCCGTTGCGGAAGGCATGTCGATTCGGAGTGACCATAGGCTGTCGGGAGCAAGCTCGACGCCAAATTCTTTCGATCCAAGCAGACCCTGTTGCGGCCGCATGAGTTGAACGCCGATCTGGTGGCGGCCCGACGGGGTGAGAACGACGCGTTTGATGGTTCCGGTTCCCTTGCGGCGGAACCCGAGAAATGCCTTGGCCGAAAAATCGAAGGGAATCTCTGACAACGACTCGCCGTCGAGGGTGATCAGAATCGTTCCGGAGCTCACCGGCGAATCGAACGACAGCGTGAGTCTGGCGATGCCGGCGGTGGGCGTTGCGAGAGGTGGCGCTTCCGTCGTCGGAACCGCACCGGTCGCGCCGCGGGTGCTCGAAGGATTTGATCGGCTGCTCGACCTGGCGCGCATCCGTTCGAGCGAAAGATCGAGGTAGGAGGCGGCGACCTCGTTCTTGGGGTCGAGTTCGAGGGCCTCTCTGAGTTGCGCCGCCGCTTCGGGATAATCCTCACGGCGATAGAGCCTGCGGCCCTCCTCGATCAGCTCGGCGACCAACAGCTGGTTGGCGGCGCTGGTTCGCTGCTCCTCCACCGCCCGGTGAATTCTTTGCGCCAACTCACGGGCCTTTGGCGAGGTCGGGGCCTGATCGACTGCTGCCATCGCCGAGGCCTCAGCGGCATCGAGTTGACCGGCGGCCAGTTGGCTGCGGGCGCGATCCATTGCCGCCACCACCCCATTGAGGTTCTTTGTCGAGGCGAGCGACGGGGCCGCAAAGGGCCCGCGATCGATGGTTGAACGGAGGATGGTCAGGGTAAGGACCAGGATCAGCACCATGGCCGCCGAGAGGGCCAGGAACCAGCGCAGATCGATCTCCCATTGCAGCCACTCCGGCATTGGAATGCGCTTCCACAACGAAAAAACCGAGGCCGGGCTCCGCGCCCTCCCTGGCCCCGACTCCGCGGTTGGCGATTCACCGTGGATACGGGTTTCAAGGTCGGGCTGGAACACACCCGTGCTTCCTTTGTCGTCGGGTTCTCGATCGACCAACGAACCGGCAACGGCGGCCAGAACACGGGCCAACTCGCGACCGGTTTGAAAGCGTTTGTCAGGGTTTTTTTCGAGACACTTGAGAACAATGGGATTCAGCGCGGCCGGAATCTCGTCGCTGAGGGTGGACGGTATCGGGCTTGGTTCTTGAACGATTCGGAGGGTGACCTCGTGCATGGTGTCACCGACAAATGGGCGGCGTCCGGTGAGAAGGCTGAAGAGGACCACACCGAGGGAGAAGAGATCGGAACGCCCATCGACCTGTCTGCCCGTGATCTGTTCCGGCGACATGAAGTTGGGAGTGCCGATGAATTGCCCGTCGACCGTCAGATTCGAGGTTTCGAAGCGGGCAATGCCGAAATCCGTGATCTTGGCGGAACCGTCAGGTGTGAGGATGATATTGGCGGGTTTGATGTCCCGGTGGATGACCCCCAGACCGTGGGCATAATCGAGGGCCGTCGCGACATCGGATGCGATTCGTGCAGCCTCCGAGGGTCGGAATCGATGTTCGGAAGCGATCGATTTGAGGTCCTGGCCTTCGACATACTCCATCGCGATGTACATCAGCCCGGATTCGGGGTCCTCACCAACATCGTGAACCGTCACGATGCCGGGGTGGTTGAGCCGGCCCGCCGCCCGGGCTTCCCGAACGAATCGTTCGCGGAATTCTCCGGCGTGTTCGGCATCGAGGTCAACTCGCATTGTTTTGAGCGCCACCTTGCGATCGATAATCGGATCAAGCGCCAGATACACCACTCCCATGGCACCGCGGCCGAGAGTCGACTGGATCTCATAGCGTCCGATATGGGTCGGAGACATGAAGATCATTGTAAACTGACCGGCCGCCATGCCTCTACTTGATGTTGGGTTTTTGCGACACTTGCGGGAGGTTTGGGCGGTTCAATCTGCCGATCTGGCGTCGGCGGGTCGAATCGACGCCGTTCGAGTCCGGTGAAAGAGGTCTGGTGCGGGCATGATCTTTGCGTCTGAACGACGCGGGCCCGTTGGCTCATGGAGGAGTTATGGATACACCTGCGGAAAACAGAAACATCGATCGGGCGGCTGCTCGCCTCGGTGAGATCCAACGTGCGGTGGCAGAGGTCGTCGTCGGACAGGACCGTCTCATCGAGTCCCTGCTGGTCGCGATGCTGTGTCGCGGTCATGTTCTGCTCGAAGGAGTTCCCGGTCTTGCCAAGACCTTGACGGTGCGGACCCTGGCCGGTGTCATCGGCGGCAGTTTCCAACGCCTCCAGTTCACTCCGGATCTTCTTCCAGCGGATGTCACCGGAACCCAGATTTTTGATCCCAGGACTTCCCAGTTCGTGCCGCATCGCGGACCGGTGTTCTGCAACCTGGTGCTTGCCGATGAAATCAACCGCGCCCCGGCCAAGGTTCAATCGGCCCTCCTCGAGGCCATGGAGGAGCGTCAGGTGACCATCGGCGACACCACCCACGATCTGCCCGAGCCCTTTGTCGTGCTGGCAACCCAGAATCCGATCGAGCAGGAGGGCACCTATCCCTTGCCCGAGGCCCAGTTGGATCGTTTTCTCTTCAAGGTATTTGTCGGCTACCCCGCGCCCGAAGAGGAGCGCCGGGTTCTCGAATACCACCTCGGTGAGACTTTTCCGACGCCCCGGCAGATCAGTTCGGTCGAGGAGCTCATGGAGCTCGAAAAAATCGTTCGCGAGGTTTATCTCGACGACCGGATTCGTTCATACATCGTCAATCTGGTGGCCGCCACCCGGACCCCGGCGGATGTGGGTCTCGGCGATCTGGTGCCACTGCTGTCTTTTGGGGCCTCGCCGCGAGCATCGATCGCCCTGGCGATCGGCTCCCGCGCGTTGGCGCTGGTGCGTGGGCGTTCCTTTGTGACTCCTGAAGACGTCAAGGAGCTCGCGCCTTCGGTCCTCCGTCATCGCCTGGTACTTACCTACGAGGCGGAGGCTGAGGGGGCGACAGTGGAAGAAATCGTGGACCGGATCCTGCTCGCTGTGGAGGTGCCGTGAGCAGCGCCGGATCTGGTATTCAAGCAACGATCGGATGCCCAGGAATCGTGGGCGCCTGAAGAGGCCGGGTCGTGTTTCGGTTTAAGTTTTCCAAGTACCTCGGGCGGCCGAAGCCGGTGGCGCCGGTCAGAGAGGCCGGGGCCGAGCTGCGCGCCCAGGTTCGACGCCTCGAGATCAGGGCCCGCCAGGCGATGGAATCGGGGCTGTCCGGGGACTATCAGAGCGCTTTTCGCGGTCTCGGCCTCGAGTTCGAGGAGGTGCGCGAATACCGGGCGGGCGACGATGTCCGCACCATCGACTGGAACGTGACCGCGCGCAGCGGTTTTCTGCACGTTAAACGCTATCGTGAGGAGCGAGACCTCAACGTGCTCCTGCTGGTTGATCTCTCCGCCTCGACCCGTTTTGGTTCCGGGGTGATGACCGTGCACGACCTCATCGCCGAGGTCGCAGGGCTTTTTGCTCTCGCGGCGGCCCGGCGCGACCGAGTCGGAGCCATCCTTTTTGATGATGGAGTCCGGAAAGTCATTCCACCAAGACTCGGATGGCGCCACGGTCTGCGGGTCGTGCGCGAAATCCTCGCTGCCGAGCCCCGGGGCGATGCAACCGCTCTCGACGAGGCGATTGGTGCGGCCGGACGGATGCTACGTCGTCGTGGTGTGGTCATCATCCTTGCCGACCAGGTTTGCCCTCTGCCTCGGCGCGAGCTGATCGCTCTGTCCGGTCGACACGAGGTTGTGGTGGTCCGTCTTGGTGATGCCCTGCTCGAAAACGGTGCCGGCGCCATGGCGTTGCCTGCGATCGATCCCGAAACCGGCGATCGCGGAGTGATCCGTGGTCCCGGCAGGATTGCGCGCGAAGTGCCCCCTCCGGGCATCGATGTGATCGATCTCAACACCGGAGAGGACTACCTGCCGGCGGTGCGATCGATGCTCGAACGTCGGGAGCGACGGCGTGCGCACTGAAATTTCCATTTTGCTCGTTCTGCTCGCGGTGACCTGTGGCGTTGCGGCCGAGGAACCGACGCTCGATGTGATGGTCTCGGGTGACACCTTTCGGGTCGGCGACCGGGTTGCGATCCGAGTGGTGGCCCGGGGTGGTGAAAACCTTTTGTGGGGAGAATTGCAGCTCGCCGCCGATGCCGAGGGTCGGTGGGCATTGGTGGAGGGACCACGGGAGATACCCGAAGCCCGCCCGCCGGCATGGGAGGCTGTGGTGGCCCCCCTTGAACTCGGCGAACTGGAATTGCCGTCGCCGTTGGCGGTGGTTCGATCAGACGACGGCACGACCTCTGAGGTCTCCGCCGCGAAGCTCCCGGCCGTGACCGTGGTTTCGGTACTCCCCGAAGAGGGCGATGCGGAGCCCCAACCCTTGCGTGATCCTGTCGGCGTCACCGGGTTTCCGTGGGAGTGGGTTCTGCCTCTGGTGGCCCTGCTTCTCGTGCCGCTGGTCGGTGTTGCGTGGATGGTGTTCGGTGTCAGCCGGCGGCTCCTCGGACAGGCTGTTTCGGGTCGGCCGGTGGTGTCCCCGCTCGATGAATTCGAAGACTTGTTGTCGCGGCTGGGGGACCGAATTGGTCGTGAGCCCTCCGAAGGCGTGTGTGATCGCCTTGCTTCGGGCCTTCGCCACTATCTGCAGCGACAGTGCGGCGAGCCGGCCGAAGATATGACCTCCTTCGAGCTCCGGTTGCTGGTCCGTCGTTTGGGCTGGCCGGAGGGCATCCAGCGCGGCATTCACGGCGTCATGACGACGGTCGACCGGGTGCGCTTCGGACGGATTCCATCTGATGAATCGGAGATGCGGACCATTCTCGGGACCTCGGCCGAGGCCGCTCGAGCTATCGACGCGCTGCTTTCGCCCGAGCAGGAAGCGGCGGCAGAGGAGGTGGCCGGATGATGCGGCTCGCTGAACCGTGGTGGCTCGTCCTCATGGCTGTCGCCTTGGCGGCGATGGCGGTGTGGATTCTCCGTCGCCGATGGCAGCGCTATCCATTTCCGCTGACCGCCCGTACCGAAAAGAGCCGACGGGGGTTTTTCGGTTTGACGGTGGTGGCGGGCGTTCTTGCAGCCCTGGCCTTCGCGCCGCTCGCGGTTTCCCTCGCCAGGCCCCAGGAGGTCCTTTCGAGGCAACTCGAACACGCCGAGGGCGTCGACATGGTGATTGCCCTCGATATCTCGGGATCGATGGCTGCGCTTGATTTCCAACCCAGCGACCGCCTCGGTGTGGCCAAGGAAACCATCGCTGGTTTCCTCGATCAGAGACCGGATGATCGGATCGGTCTGGTGGTCTTTGCCGGTGCGGCCGTCACCATCTGTCCGCTCACCCTCGATCACGATGTCGCCCGCCACTTGCTGCAACAGGTCAAGCTGCGGACACTTCCCGATGGCACCGCGATCGGTCTCGGAATCGGCACGGCGGTCAATCGTCTGCGCAACTCGGACGCGGACTCCAAGGTCATCATCCTGGTGACCGATGGTTCGAACAACGCCGGCCAACTCGACCCCCGCACGGCGGCGGAACTGGCGCGGGACGAGAAGATCACAGTCCACACGGTTCTGGTCGGACGCGGCGGTACCGTCCCGATCCCGGTCAGGATGCGCGATCCACGCAGCGGCCGCGAAATTTCCCAGATCCGAAATGTCGAGGTCGAGGTCAATCCCGAACTCCTGGCGGAAATCGCGCGCGGAACTGGTGGTGCTTCCTTTCGTGCTCGCGATCCGGAGGCGCTGGAGGAGGTCTTTGCCCAGATCGACATCATGGAAAAGACCGTCTTCACCTCGACTCGCCTGGTGCGCTACCGGGAGCGTTTTGAACCGTGGGCCTTTGCCGCTCTGGCTCTGGTGCTCGCCGGAGCTCTCCTCGAGGGTGTCATGGGGAGGATGCCGTGGTGAGTTTTGCGGAACCGTTTCGGCTCACACTGCTGGCGATCCCGGTTGTGGCGATCCTGCTGTCGTTGCTGCGGCACCGCCGGCGGATCGAACAACAGCGGCGCCTGGCTGCGCCCGGGGTGTGGCTACGACTCCTCGGTGGCATTCCATCGACGGGTTTGTTGCGGCTGCTGGCCTGGTGTGGGGCGGCGGTCCTGTTGGTTGTCGCCTTGGCGAGACCGCAATGGGGTGAGCTTCCGGCCGTCGAGACGGTTCGAACTCGTGACCTCGTGGTGGCGCTGGATCTTTCCGATTCCATGTTGTGTGAAGACGTGAGGCCGTCGCGTCTTGCCCGCAGCATCGAGACGCTACAGCGGCTGTTGCCGCTTCTTGAGGGCAATCGCATGGCGGTCGTCATCTTCGCCGGCGAATCCTATCCATTGGTGCCGCTGACAAGGGACCTCGGCGCAATCGCCGTTTTTTTGGAGGGCGTGCAACCAGGGATGGTCGCCCTGCCGGGCTCCAATCTGGAGCGGGCGGTGGCGGGCTCCATCGAACTGCTTCCTGAAGAGGGCGACGGACGGGTCCTCATGCTCTTCACCGATGGCGAGAATCTCCAGGGTGACGTCGAAACGGCAATTTCCTCATTGCTTGATGCCAGCGTCGGTCTGCTCGGTATCGTGGCGGGGACCGAACGCGGTGGACCCATCCCGGAGTCGGACGGTAAGGGAGGGGTTCACTACAAACGCGACAGCGGTGGTCAACCGGTTGTGACCCGCGCTCACCCTGAGGTTTTGCGCGAGATCGCCGACGAGGTGGATGGCGAGGTGGTGAGTTTGAACGAGACCGATGTTGTGTCGCAGATCGCGGCCGCGATCTCCCATCTCCAGACCAGGGAGGTGGAAGAGAGCAATTCGATTCGACGCGTCGAGCGCTTCCCGATCTTCCTGGGGTTTGCGGCCCTCTTCCTTTTCGTCGGTTTTGCCCTGTCGCCGTGGCGTCGTTTTGCCGCCGCGGGACTGATCTGTGTGCTTTGGGCCGGTGGTGCCTCGGCACAACAGGATGCATCGGCAGTTTCCCCACCGAGAGTGCAGGGAGCGCCCCCCGGCGAGCGCGCCGAGCCGGCCCCATTGCCACCGGCCTCGTGGTGGCAACGACTCATTCCGGGTGGAGGCCGGCGGTTGGCGAGGCGAGGCAGCCAGCAGTATCAGGCCCGTGATCTCGAGTCCGCAACAAAGGCCTTTGCCGGCGCCGCTGAACTCGAGCCTGAGAACCCCGAACGTCTCTATGATCTCGGGACCACCCTTGCGGCTTCCGGCGATCTGGAGCGGGCTGCGCCGCTGCTCTCATCGGCCGATCAGGGAGGAGTGGCCGGCGCTTCCTACAACTCGGGGACCGCCGCGCTCTCGGGACAACAGCTCGATCAGGCCCTGCACTGGTTGCAGCGTGCGATGTTGGCCGATCCGAACGATTTGCAGGCCAAGCACAACTACGAACTCGCTCTCAAGCTGCGCGAAGAACAGGAACAACAACAGCAGCAAGAGCAGGATCAGGACCAGGAGCAGCAACAGGATCAGGAGCAACAACAGGGAGAAGACCAGGAACCGTCTCCGACGCCGACTCCATCACAGGGCCAGGGAGCGGCGCCGACCCCGACTCCGGATCCCAACCAACCGCTCTATGCGGCTCTCGATCGGGCCGAGGCCGAGGCACGCGACGCCATGCGGTCTCCGACGCCGAAACCCGGCAAGGTCGAGAAGGACTGGTGATGGGACCTCGACCCGGGATGGTGCTCGGGTTTGCCGCCGCCGCGGTGCTACTCGCTGCGGGTCTCGGTGCCGTCGAGTCGAGTCTGGAAGTGCGCCTCGATCCGCGCGAATTCGGAATCGAGGATGTGGCTCGGTTGACGGTCCGCATCACCGAGCCGAGCGGCAACCCGGAAGTGGATCTCGGGGATTTGAACAACCTCGAGATCGTCTCTGGTCCGTCCACCAATACCGAGTTTTCGTGGGTCAACGGTGCGTCGACCCGGTCGGTCAGCTTCAATTATGTGCTGCAGGGCAAATCGGTGGGCAAGGCTTCGCTCGGTCCGGTGACGGTGACGCTCGGGGAACAGGTGTTGACCGCCGAACGGGTAGCCGCCGAGGTCGTACCCGGAAGCGTGGTGCCCCAGCGCCGCAGCCGCGGTCGATCGCCCTTTGGCTCGGATCCTTTCGAAGATCTCTTTGGACGGCGACAACCCGCGCGCTCGGTTCGGGTCGCGCTTCGCCAACTCGTGACTCACCAAGAGGTGGCGCTCGGTGAGACCGTCATCGCCACCATCGTGCTCGACACAACCGCCGGCGCGCCCGATGGATTCGAATGGGTGACGCCGCCCGCTTTTCCGGGCTGGTGGGCACAACGCGTCGAGCCCCCGGAGCGGATCGCGGGCGAGGTCGTCGAGGTGGACGGTGTGCGTTTCAATCGATTCGTAGTCGCCCGCAACGTGTTGGTCCCGCTCAAGACCGGCAGTGTCAGCGTGCCCTCGGTGTCGGCACGAATCGGTTTCCGCAATGCCAGTGTCTTCGGGCCGCAACAGGTGGTGGAACGGTCGTCGCGGGAACGCGTGATCGAGGTCTCCTCCAGACCACCGATGACCGACGGCTTTGCCGGCGCGGTGGGCGACCTGCGTTACACCGCGAGCGTCGAGCCGAAGACCATCAAATTCGGTGAGTCGGCGGTCGTCACGATCAGACTACGCGGCAACGGCAACCTGCCGATGGTCGAGGCGCCGGCGCTGTGGCCGAATTGCACCGATTGTGAGACCTACCCACCAGAAGAAGACAGCAATTTCAAGGTCGACGCACAGGGAATCCACGGATCACGGACCTGGAGCATGACTCTTGTACCGCGGATCCCGGGAGCCCTCGAACTCAAGCCGGTGCAGTTGGCGGTCTTCGACCCCTCAGCGGGTACCTATCAGAAACAGACCATCGGTCCTCTGCACCTCGAGGTGGTTGCACCGGAGCCCACACCGGCCCCGGTCGCGAGCGCGGACCAAACGCCTGAAGCGGCGGAAGAACAAGAAGCCGTCTCCGAAGATGCACCGGGCGTAGCCGTAGGCGGAACTCCGACCTGGGTCTGGATCGCCGGCGCTTTGTTGCTCGGTGGTTTGGCCGGCGGCGTCGTACCACTGATCATCTCGCGCCGCCGCCGTTCGGGCTTGCCACCGAGACGATCGGGGGAGAGTCCCGCCGAACGGGCGCGCGAGCTCCATATCGCCCTCGAGCGGTGGTGGCTCGACGCCAGGGATCGTCCCAAGGGACGCCCCTTGGAGGAAGAGATGAACCGGCTTCGCCGTGAGCTCGAGGCGATTCGTTTTGCTCCTGGGCGAGCCGATCACACCGAGACCGTGGTTGATCTTGAAGAGCGTCTCCGGGGTCTGATGCGGCGTGCGTGATACGATCGATAGATGGGCCCACCCGAGGTCTACAGCCTTCCGTTGGGCGATCTTGAGCCCTTCCTCGACCGCAAACGTTATTCCGCGTTTGCGATGTCACAGCTGCAGCTGCCGTCGTTTCTCGGTGAGATCCTCCGCAAGGCCAACGATTTCGTCCCGTCGATGGCGGGATCGATCCTCATGGACCGGCCGGTTGACAAGCACGAGAAGCCCTCGGAAACCATGCTCTACTTCGTGGCGGCATTCGGTCCAACCGGCGCCGGTCTGATCGGCAACTCGGTACCTGCCGACCAGGGTGTGGTCGGGCACGTCTACCGAACCGGCGAACCGTATCTGATGGCGGATCCTCAAAACGATCCAAAATTCTATTCCAAGATCGACGAGGACAACCAGTTTCACACAACCGGCGTGGTGGCCGTGCCGGTGCGGATCGAGCGCGCGGTGTGTGGTGTGCTCGAACTTCTCAACCGATCGGACAACAAGCACTACACCGAGCGCAACATGGACATGCTCGAGATCTTTGCGCGCTATACCTCGATCTCGATCGAAAACCTGCTGGATGCCCAGCGGGCCAATGAAATGGCCCGTCGCGACGATCTGACCGGTCTGTACAACGATCGGTTTTTTCACCACCGGCTCAGCGAAGAGTTGATTCGTTCGGACGTGACCCGTTCGACGGTGGCTTTGCTCTTTCTCGATATCGACAATTTCAAAAGCGTCAATGACACCCACGGCCACCTTGCCGGGTCGCAGGTGCTCAAAGAATTCGGCTATCTCTTGACCAAGGCGGTGGAGGACGAGAACGCGACGCTCGCCCGTTATGGCGGGGACGAGTTCGTCGTGATTCTCCCCGACCACGATCTCGAGATGGCCTGCGAGGTGGCAACCTCGATTCAGCGCCAATTGGCCGATACGAGGTTTCTCCAGGGATCCTTCTCGTGGGCCGAAGGTCCGGTCTACTGGCGTCAGCCGCTGACCAGCTCGATCGGCGTTGCCGTCTACCCGCACCACCTCCCTCGGCAGGGAACCACGGACCTCAAAAAGAACCTCCTGTTGCGCGCCGCCGATCTGGCCATGTACCGCGGCAAGGAAGATGGCAAGAATCAGATCCGTATCGCGGACTAATCCCTTTCCCTGCCCGTTTCCTAGACCGCGTCCGCATCCGTGCCCGAATTGCAGCGGCAGCCACTGTGTCCAGGGACAGCGACAGCGTCCAGCGCCAGCGACGGGGAGCAGCGACCGGGAACAGCGATCAGTGTTCAGTGATCAGCGGCAGCGATCAGCAGTCCAGTCGGCGAAATGGCCACCTCCGGGTCGTTCCAAGGAAGGGGTAGCCGGTGGGCGGCCGATGTCAAGGACAGGCAGGGTGCAGGGCATCCTTGACATCGGCCGCCTCACCGGCTTGTGGGTATGGGCATGAACGACCCGGAGGTGACCATGTCCAACGCCGCCACGAACACCAACCTCGTTGCCCACTCGAAGGCCCTCGAGGCAGCAGGATTGCGATCAAGCTCGTGATGAGGGTTCCCGCTCCGCTGAAGCCTATTGCCGATCAGGTGATCCGGTCGGCAAGTTCAGTCCCCGCGAACCTGGCTGAAGGGCACGGCCGCTTCGGTAGAGACCGATCGAACCACTGGAGGATCGCCTACGCCTCGGCGAAAGAGGTCGACAGCCACTTGCAGCTCCTCGCCGACGCCGGGGCGATCAGCCCGAACGGAGCCCGTGAAACGATGAACGTCTTCGATCAAGTCCGCGCGATGACCTGGCGGCTCTTGAACCCGACCAAGTAAGGGCTGTTCGCTGACGCTGTCGCTGCCCCGGCCGCTGTTCGCTGCCGCTGGCCATTGTTCGCCGTCGCTGTCCCTGAACGTTATCCGAGACTCTGTCTTGGACTCGATGGGTTTTTCGTCGTGAGGGGAGCCTGGTGCCGGTGGCCTAACCGCGCCAAAATGGCAGGGGTACTTGATGTCCGGGCTGGAAACTCATCGGCCAAACAGCCGTATCCAGGGGATAAGGTTGCGAAATTGTAAAAAAAGCGCCGAATTTCCGCAGAAGACCTGCAATATGGCTGTTTCGGGAACGTTGGCAGGCTTCTTGCTGTTGCACGATCTGCTGGCGAACGAGGTTCGCCGATATCTCGGAGGTATTTCATGAAAAGTGAATCGCAAAAGGTCTTCTCTCTGGCGGCAGTTGTCGTCGCAGCCATTTTGTTCGGAATGATTCTGTCGGGAGGCCTGGATTTCACCCGTCGGAGTGAAGCCGATCCGCCGGCGCCGGGCCCGGTTCCGGCCGCCACCAACAACGGAATGCCGCTTCCGGATTTTGCCGAGTTGGCCGAGCACGTGGTGCCCTCGGTTGTTTCGGTCTTTTCGGCTGATGTTCAGGATCCATCGGAACGCCGTGAAGGGATGCCGAATGATCCTTTCCATTTCTTCTTCGGCCCCCGTGATCAGGGCGAGCAAGGGAATCGGCCGCGGGTGCAGCGCTCATCGGGCTCGGGTTTCTTTATTTCATCCAGCGGTGAAATCGTCACCAACCATCACGTCATCGATGGCGCGGACCAGATCCGGGTTCGGCTTGCCAATGATGACGAATATGAGGCCGAGGTGGTCGGCATCGACCCAGCCACCGACATCGCGCTTCTCAGGGTGATCGAACCGGACCGCGAATTCGACTATCTCGCCCTCGGTGACTCCGACAAAGTCCGGGTCGGGCAGTGGGTGATGGCGACCGGCAATCCCCTCAACATGGAGCACACGGTCACCGTCGGGGTGGTTTCGGCAAAGGGCCGGGCGCTCGGCCTGTCCGCCGAATCGACGTCCTTTGAAAACTTCATTCAGACCGACGCGGCGATCAATTTCGGAAACTCCGGAGGTCCCCTGGTGGATCTCTACGGCAACGTCATCGGCATCAACACCGCGATCAATGCCGCCGGCCAGAACATCGGCTTTGCGATTCCGATCGATGTGGCGCGTAGAATTCTGCCGCAGTTGCGTGAAAACGGCAGGGTCATCCGTGGTTATCTCGGTGTTTCAATCAACAACCTCAGCAAAGACGAGGTCGAGGCCTTTGGTCTGAAGAGTTCGGATGGAGCCCTGGTCGAGGCGGTTGTCGAAGGACATGCCGCCGCCAAAGCGGGTGTGCGCCACGGAGATGTGATCGTTTCTGTTTCGGGAGAATCGATTGAAGACACCCGAGAGCTCATCGATACCGTTTCGGCGATGCCTCCGGGGACCAAGGTCGATCTCGGAGTGATCCGCAACGGTAAAAAGATGACCATCGAGGTCACCCTCGAAGAACGGGAAGCGGCCGATTCGGATGCCGAGCCCGCCGAGGGACCGGGAGAAGAGGGAGACGTCTTCGAGCGGGTCGGTGTCACCGTCACCGGGCTCAACGAACTGTCGCGTCAGAACTACCGGATCGAACCGGACGTCGAAGGTGTGGTTGTCACCGAGGTGCGGCCACTCTCGCCGGCTTCTGAAGCGGGTATGCAACAAGGCTTTGTGATCACCGAAGCCAATGGCGAACCCATCGACAGCCCATCCGATCTACGGGATGCCATCAAAGAAATCGAAAGCGGAGGATATCTGCGCCTGTATGTGTACGTGCCGCGGGCGGATCTCTCTCGCTTTGTGATCCTCCAACTCGAAGACTGATCGTTCGTTCAAGACAGTCAAAGGGCGCGCCGCCGGGCGCGCCCTTTTTTTGCCCGCTCTCGATCTAGTTGGTGCCGCCGGTCGGCGTGATGTCCGCTCCCTGTGGTGGATCGCTGATCGGCCCGAAGTTCTTCTCATAGAGCTGCACGTTGTGGGTCAAGGCCCGCAACAACTGTTTGGCGTGGAATGGGTGCATGATGATCCGCGACACCACCGGAATGTCCTCGCGCCCAGGGAGGGCTCGGCCAAAATCGAGAAGGACCTCGGAGAAGTTGTGGGCGATACTGACGAAGTTCGAGTACTGCCCGATCCCGACCTCGGCGTCGATCGTCAGACGGGGGCCTTTCGGGTTTCGCGCCTTCTTGTCGCTCATGGTTCCTCCGATTTTTGATCAATCAAACCGGTGCTCATTGTACTCTGCCGGTCATGGCACATTTCTCGGCAAGGGCATGACTGTCGGTCAGATATCTGAGGTCTTCACGGCGGCGGCGACGAACCGTCGCGGGGACCCGGGTGTTGCTTGAACTCGCGCTGGACCGCGGTCTCCGCCGCGTTCTCGTGGCCGACTCGGGAAAGGATGTGAGTGAAGCCGATATCGCCGCCATGTCTTCCCTGCGGTCCGGGTTTGGCGTTGACGGCAGCGAGCCATCGGTTTTTGAAAGAGTGCCCCGGGAGCTTTTGAGCCAGCGGATCACCGAATGACGAAGGAACGTGCCGTGTTTCGAGCCCACTTTGTGTTAGAGTTCGCCCCGTGCGAGAACTGAAAAGATCTTTGTTGGCGCTATTGCTCGGGCTGTTGGCCGCCGTTGCTGCTGCGACGTCGCCGGCGGACCCGATCGATGCCCTCGATGGAAGCGCCAAGCTCGATGCGCTGATCGCCCGGGTGGTGGAGAGCCAGAACGCGATCCGGACGCTGCGGGCGGAGTTCGTCCAGTACAAATCAAGCGCGATGTTGCTCGATCCGGTGGAGTCCACCGGCGAATTCCTTTTTAAGGCTCCCGACAAGGTTCGGTGGGATTATCTGGCACCCGATGCGATGGTCGTGCTTTTCGCCGACGACACGGTCACGACCTTTCATCCGGCACAGGACCGCGCGGAGCGAATCAAGGTCTCGAAAAAACAGCGCCGATTCGTGCGGGTGCTGGCGGGAACCCAGCCCCTCGACGATCTCAGGGAACACTTCTCGCTGCGGCTTGCCGACCCCGGCGGCAACGCTCACTACCTGCTCACCCTGAAGCCGATCGGCAATCTGTTGAAAAAGAAACTGCATTCGGTAGAGATCGAAATCGACCGTTCGCTCTACCTGCCGGTGGTGATCAAATACAACGAGGCCGACGGAGACAGCACTCGGTACGAGTTCAAGAACCTGACGATCAACCCGGATCTCGACGAAGATCGTTTTCGTCTCGAGCTCGGTGAAGATGTGAACCTGGAATTCATCGACGCCTCTTCCGGCGTCGGCTGAGACGGCCTCCTCCGGCCACCGGACGATTGATCCAATGCTGCCGTTTTCGATAACTGCCGAGGGCCCCGACGGGCCGGCGCGGGCCGCGGTGTTGGAGACGCCCCACGGGGTCGTCGAAACGCCGGCCTTCATGCCGGTCGGCACCGCCGGGACGGTGAAGGGCATCGCAGCCTGGGATCTGAAGCGTCTCGGCCCGCAGATGATCCTCGGCAACACCTACCATCTGCTGCTGCGGCCCGGAGTCGAGCGAATCATCCGTCTCGGCGGTTTGCACAAGCTGATGGCATGGGATGGACCGATCCTGACCGATTCCGGGGGCTTTCAGGTCTTTTCACTGGCCGGTCGTCGAGCGATGGATGCTGAGGGTGTCACTTTTGCCTCCCACATCGACGGTGCCAAGCACCGTCTGACCCCCGAGAATGTGATCGAAACCCAGATCGGCATCGGAGTCGATGTCGCCATGGTCCTCGATGAGTGCCTTCCCTACCCGGTTGATCGTGAGCGGGCCGATCGTTCCACCGCCACCAGCGTCGAGTGGGCCCTGCGTGGGCTCGCCCGGGCGCAAACCGTACGCGAGCAGGGTTCGGGTTGGGGCGGGGGGGTGTTTGCGATCCAGCAGGGATCCCTCGATCAAAAACTGCGGACCCGGTGCAGCGACGAGTTGGCTGCCGCGGAGTTTGATGGTTATGCCATCGGCGGGCTGGCGGTGGGGGAGTCGACGGCCGAATTGCACGACGGCGTTGCGATGGCGGCACCCTTGTTGCCTTCCGAGAGACCACGCTACCTGATGGGGGTCGGTTATCCGGAGGATCTGCTCCACGCAATGGCCTGTGGGGTCGATCTTTTTGACTGTGTATTGCCGACCCGCTCGGCCAGAACTGGCAAGGTCTTCACCTCGAGTGGTGATTTTCCGATCAAAAATGCGCGCTTTGCCGATGATCTGAGACCACTCGATGCAGACTGTTCCTGCCCCACCTGCGCCGCTTACTCCCGCGCCGCGTTGCGCCATCTTTTTGTCAGCAACGAGGTCACTTCGGTGGTTTTGTTGACGATGCACAATCTCTGGTACTTCTTGAGCTTGATGCGCGGCGCTCGGGAAGCTATCATGGCGGGCCGCTACAAGCGGTTTCGCGAGCGGGTGGAGTGTGAGCGCGAAGTCGGTCAGAGTTCAACGACGACGTGAGGTGATTCATGGAAGCAGGTGCTGGGGGTGGACCCCTGTCGATGATGGTCATGTTCGCCCTGATTTTCGGGGTGTTTTATTTTCTCGTGATCATGCCGGCAAAGAAACAACAAAAGAAAAAAGAAGCCATGATCTCCGCCCTCAAAAAAGGTGACAAGGTCGTCACCACGGGCGGTATCTACGGCACTGTTGCTGCGGTTGAAGACCATTCGATTCTGCTCAAGATCTCGGAGAACACGAAGATCCGGATCTCAAAGGGCGCAATCGGCGGCCCCATCGGGGCGGATGGCATTGCAAGCGACAGTTGATCCGGACTGAGGTCCTCTTCCGGATTTATTAGAAGCGGAGGCGAATGTGGAATCGAAGGTTCTGTGGCGAGTACTGGTTATCCTGGCGGTCGCGGCCGTGTGTTTGTGGTCGCTGTATCCACCGGGCGAGAAGATCAATTACGGTCTCGACCTGTCAGGGGGCATTCATCTGGTGCTCCAGGTTCAAACCGACGATGCCATCAAGGCGGAGCTCGACGACGCCGCGCAACGGCTGATCAGTCGGGCACAAGAAGATGGAGTCGAGTTGGGCACTGTTGAAGCGAGCCCTGCCGATTTGAGCTTCACCGTGGGTGTGCCGGCTGCAACGGATACCGTTGCGCTTCGCGAATTGGCGAACGCCTGGGTGCCGGGATACAAGGCAACCCCGGGGGTCGGTTCCTGGACATTCCAGCTGCCGCCGAATATGGACCGGACGGTCCGCGACATGGCAGTTCGTTCGTCACTCGAGACGATCTGGAACCGTGTCGATCAATTCGGGGTCGCCGAGCCCGTGATCCAGCGTCAGGGCCTCGAGAGCGATCGGATTCTCGTGCAGTTGCCCGGCGTGGACGACCCGGCCCGTGTCAAGGATCTCATCTCATCCACCGCTTTTCTGGAGTTTCAAGAAGTTTCGGGCCCACCGGCCCCGGATCGACAGAGCCTGCTGACCTCGATCGGAGGCATCGTTCCGGTTGATTCCGAGATCATCCCCGGTGATCGAACGGACATTACCGGTGCGGTGATCGGCACCGATTATTATCTGCTCAAAAAGGCGGCGATCATTTCGGGCCAGGAACTTCGGTCGGCTCGCCGAAGCCAGGACGAGTACGGTCAATCGGTGGTGAGCTTCGCGACCCAGCCGCATGCCGCCGACAAGTTCGGTCAGTACACCGGATCTCACATCGGCACCCGGATGGCGATCGTCCTCGACAACCGTGTCATCTCGGCGCCGGTCATCGAATCAAGGATTCCCGGAGAAGGCCGGATCACCGGCAACTTCACGATCGAGGACGCTGAAGACCTCGCGCTCAAGCTCCGTGCAGGTGCGCTCCCTGCAACAATCACGTATCTCGAGGAACGGACCGTCGGGCCGTCCCTGGGACGTGACTCGGTCGTACGTGGTGTGAGAGCTGCTGTTTCCGGTCTGCTCGTGGTGATGCTCTTCATGCTGGTGTATTACCGGTTGTCGGGCCTCAACGCGAACGTTGCACTGGTCCTCAACATCATCATCCTGCTCGGCGCCATGGCCTATTTCGGCGCCACCCTGACCTTGCCCGGAATTGCCGGCGTGATCCTGACCATCGGAATGGCAGTGGATGCCAATGTGCTCATTTTTGAGCGTATCCGCGAAGAATTGCGGGTCGGTAAGACGGTGCGTGCCGCAATCGATACCGGTTTTGCCCGCGCCTTCGGCACCATCCTCGATGCCAATCTGACCACCTTGATCGCCGCCCTCTTCCTGTTCAACTTCGGCACCGGGCCGGTCAAGGGATTTGCGGTGACCCTGACAATCGGCATTTTGGCGAGCGTCTTCACGGCCGTTTTCGTGTCGCGCACGATCTTCATGATCGTGCTCGCGGGGCGCGAACGGGTCGAGACGCTGAGTATTTGATTGGATTCAACCATGCGTATCATCGGCGACACCAGCATTCCTTTTTTGTCCTACCGGCGGATCGCGCTCACGATCTCGCTGCTGATCATCGTTGCGGGTCTGGCCTACGAGTTGCTTGGTCCGGGCCTCAATCTCGGCATTGATTTCACCGGCGGAACGCAGGTCACGCTCAAGTTTCGCGAGCAGCCGGATCTCGGTGCATTGCGAGACGCGGTCGACAGGCTGACGGCCGGAACCCCGACGATTCAGCGCTTCGACGAGCCCGAGAAGAACGAGGTCCTGATCCGGGTCGAGAACCCGATGGGTGAGGAGGGTGACTTTGCGAGCCCGATTCTCGATCTCCTCAACACCGAGTTCAACTCCGATATCGGTGATGGCTTCGACCTCAATACCAGAGGGACGATCGAGCTGACCAACCGTCTGGTCGCCATGGACCCCGACGGCATGGGCGGTGACGAAGAGGCCCGGAGCCTCTACTACGAACCCATGGCGGAGGCGGTCCTCCAGTTCCGAAAAGAAAACGGGATCTTCGCCTCGATCGACCAGGTTGACGGGATCGACAACATCACTGCCGCCACCAAGAACTACCTCAAGGGCAACGCAATGGTCGGTGCCTATTCCCTTCTGGGGACGGAGAGCGTCGGTCCGGCGGTGGGCGCCGATCTGCAAAAGAAGGCCCTGCTGGCGATCGCCTTCTCGCTGGTCGGAATGTTGGTCTATATCTGGATTCGGTTCCAGCTGCCCTATGCGGTCGGCGCGGTGGCGGCGCTCTTCCACGACGTCTTGATCACCCTGACCGCCCTCGCCGTCACCCACCGCGAGATCAATCTTCCGACGGTCGCGGCACTCCTGACCCTGGTCGGTTACTCGGTGAATGACACCGTGGTTGTCTTCGACCGGGTGCGCGAGAATTTACGGCTCCGGCGAGGTGACGATCTCGAAAAATTGATGGATGTTTCGATCAACCAGACGCTGTCGAGAACCTTCATCACCTCCGGTACCACCCTGGTTGTCGTATTGAGCCTGTATATCTTCGGTGGTGATGTCATCAATACATTTGCCTTTGTGCTCTTGATCGGCATCCTCGTCGGTACCTATTCTTCGATCTTTGTGGCTTCGCCGGTTGCTCTTGGCGTCAACAAGCTCCTGGTGGCCCGCCGTAACCGCAAACGGCGCAAGGGGAAAAGATAGAACGCTCTGATCTCATGAACTCAACGCCCCGCCACTTTGGCGGGGCGTTTTTTTGAGGATCTTCGATTCGATTCGGGTGCGGTCTGGTCTGAATTGCTGACTTCATTTTCACGGCGCGGCAAAAAAACGCCCGCAGATCACGCAGATAGACGCAGATGGATTCCTTCTTCTTATCTGTGTCAATCTGCGTGATCTGCGGGCAAATGTGTGTGCGTGGAGGAAGCAGCGAACATCCAGGATCGAGTATCACGAGCTGGAGCAGGTTTTAATATCCATCACACACCGCGCCCGTGCCCGAATTGCAGCGGTAGTGACAGCGATCAGGGTCGGCGGTCAGCGACAGACAACAGCGAACAGGGACAGCGGTCAGTGTTCAGCGACGGAGAGCAGCGGCAGCGATCAGGAGTACAGGCGATGATGTGGCCACCTCCGGGTCGTTCAACAGAAGGGGTAGCCGGTGGGCGACCACTTAAAGCTTCTCGCTCACGCCGGTGCGATCAGCCGGGATCGAGCCAGTGAAGCGATGCTGGCCTTCGATCAGGTCCGTGCCATGACCTGGCGGCTGTTGAACCCGAAGAAATGAGTGCTGTTCGCTGTCGCTGATGGCTGAAAACTGACGCTGACCGCTGTTTGCTGACGCTGTCCCTGAAAGCTTTACAAGAAGCTGTCTTGGACAGGAATGCTGACCGGTGTTGGCTGCGCGTTGTAACAATCATCACAATCCAACCGGTGTGAGAGGGCCCTCCGAGCCAAAATTCGGAGATTCCTTGACCCGGCAGATAGAATAGATGGATGGCATTTTTGCCTCCCTCGATGCGGCTCGTCAACGGAGCTGACTCCATCCCCGCCTGCAGCGGTGAGAGAGGCGTCTGGTGATGATGCCGCGGAGCTCCAAGATCCGGATCGAGAACATCCTTAACCGGATGGAACGGTACCGCCCTGACCTCGACGAGGATCTGCTGCGCCATGCCTATGTCTTCGCCGCGAATCGCCACCAGGGCCAGATACGGCGCTCCGGAGAGCCATATTTCACGCATCCCCTGACGGTGGCGTGGATCCTGGCCGAAATGGAGCTCGACGAGGAGACGGTGGCGGCCGGGTTGCTCCACGATCTGCTCGAGGACACCGAGACCACCGCCGAGGAACTCGAGCTCGAGTTCGGGCCCGAGGTCGCGCGTCTGGTGGTCGCATTGACCAAGATGGCCGATTTCGAGTCGAGTTACTCGAGTCGCGAGGCGACCGAAGCGGAGAACTTCAGACGCCTGCTTCTCGCCTCGATGGACGATGTGCGGGTCATCCTCGTGAAACTCGCGGACCGGCTTCACAATATGCGCACCCTCGAACACCTCCGCCGCGAACGCCAGATCGCGATCGCCCGCGAGACCCTCGAGATCTTTGCGCCCATCGCCAACCGGCTCGGAATCGGCAGCATCAAGACCGAAATGGAAGACCTCTGCTTCCGCTATCTGCATCCTAAGGAAGCGGAGAAGCTCTCATCCGAGATCGAAGAGCGAAAGGACGCCGCGGCACGGTGGTTTGCCGAGATCCAGGGTGTGCTCGAGGGGCTTCTCGAGGAGAACGGCATCGAAGGGTCGATTCAGGGCCGCATCAAGCACCTCTATTCGATCTTCGAAAAGCTCAAGAGGCAGGGTGTGGATGTCGCCAACGTCTTCGATTACCTGGCATTTCGAATTGTCGTCGCTTCGGTCGCCGACTGTTATGCGACCCTGGGATTGATCCACCAGCAGTGGTCGCCGGTCCCCGGCCGACTCAAGGACCATATTGCGATCCCGAAACCGAATGCCTACCAATCGCTGCACACCACGGTCATCGGTCCCGAGGGGCATCCTTTCGAGATTCAGATCCGCACCGACGATATGCACAAGATCGCCGAGTACGGCATCGCCGCACACTGGAGTTACAAGGAGAAGGGGTCCCACGCACCGGCTGAGGATTCGCGGGTCGCGTGGCTACGCGCCTTACTCGACAACTCCGAGGGCTCATCGCCGCGCGAGTTCCTCGACTCCCTCAAGGTCGATCTCTATCCTGACGAGGTCTACTGTTTCACGCCCCGTGGCGATGTTTTTTCCTTTCCCCGCGGCGCGACGATTCTCGATTTCGCCTATCGGGTCCACTCCCAGGTCGGCCACACCTGTGTCGGGGGCCGCCTCAACGGCCGCTGGGTGCCGCTGAAGACGAATATCAAAAATGGCGACATCGTCGAGATCACAACCTCCAACCGGCAGCGCCCGCATCACGACTGGTTGGCTCTTGTCGCCACCAACCGCGCCCGGTCGAGAATTCGTGCGTGGCTCAAAAAGGAAGAGAAGGAGCGCGCCATCGAGGTCGGCCGCAAGTTGGTCGACCGGGAGCTGCGCAAAATCGGGACCTCACTGCGCAAAGTCAGCGGCAGTCAGGAAATCAAAGATGTTGCTTCTGCCAGCGGTCTTGGCCGAGAAGAGGATCTTCTGGCAGCCGTCGGTTTCGGAAAACTTCCGGTCAGTTCCATCTCCAACGCCTTTCGCGAAGAGAACGAAGCCGAAGCCGCGCCGTCGCCGGCCGCACCGACGACAACGGCCACGGCGGCGAAGAACGGACAAGCCCTCGAGGTCACCGGTGACGCCGATTTCCTGGTCTATATCGCCAAATGCTGCAAGCCATTGCCCGGCGAGGAGATCGTCGGTTTTGTGACCCGCGGGAAGGGTGTTGCGGTCCATTCCCGAACCTGTCCAAATGTTCGGAATCTCCTGTATCACCCGGAGAGGGAGATCGATGTGCAGTGGGGAGCGAGCGCGGCGGCGACCAAATCACCCAAATCGCAGGTCGATGTGGACATGTCGTTCACCGATAGCTCAGGGATGCTGGCGTCGATTTCTCACGCGATCTCCACCGAAGGCTCCGATATTCTCAGTTGCCGACTGCGCACGGAGCAGAACGACACCGGCATGGCCGCGATGACGATTCTTGTTCACGATGCCGCACAACTCGCCCGCATCCTCTCCCGGCTCGAAGGGCTCAAGGGGATGATGCGGGTTGAACGGCGCGGCAGAGTTGGAGCCGGCCAATGATTGGGTTGTCGTCGCTAAATGCGGGGTGCCTTGGTGACCTTGCCGGAACGGATGCACCTGGTGCAGACCCGAACATACTTCGGACGTCCGTCCACCATTGCGCGGACGCGCTGCAGATTCGGCAGCCAACGTCTTTTGCTCACGTTGTGAGCGTGGGAGATATTGCTACCGGTCATCGGGCCCTTGCCGCAGATTTCACATCGCTGCGCCATCGTCGTGTTCCTCCTCGGGATCCCCTTTACAAGGGTGGAATTAAATACCACAGGAAGCCTCGTTTTGCAAGCGAGGGCCATCATGTTGTGCCTGTTTTTTTCGTATCCCAATCAATACGCCGTCAATCAAGCATTACATTGAAAGGGAAGATTTCTTTTTCGAAAGCTGTGCGGTCCTTCGCGAATTATTTTTCTCTTTGTGAGAGAATTGTAGGACGAAATTGTAAGTGCGACGGAGCAAGAAATTTTTTCGTCGCGGAGTTTCAATGAGAAGTCATCAATTTTTCACCGGAGTCGCGCAGGTTATGTCGGTTACTTTTGCGCTTTTATTTGTGATCCATGTTCTTGACCTATGAGGAAGCCTTTGGTAGCCTCGAAAGTAGAGGGGTTTATGATCCTGTCCAGCGAAACTTCTGTGGTCAAGGTGTAAGCCGTGTTTGGTAAGCCTAAAAAACAAGTCGTTGGTTGTGATATCGGATCGTCTGCGATCAAGATGGTCGAGTTGAAGCCGTTGAAAAGCGGCGAATTTCAACTTCTCCACGCGGCAATCGCGGACCTCTCTCCGGAGGCGATTGTCGACGGCGCGATAATGGACTCGTCACTTGTGGTCGAGGCATTGTCCCGTTTGATCGCCGAAAATAACATCAAGAATTCAAGTTTCGGCGGCTCTTTGTCGGGCCATTCGGTGATCATCAAAAAGATTCAGTTGCCGTCGATGACGGACGCTGAGCTCGCCGAATCGATTCAATGGGAAGCCGAGCAGTACATTCCATTCGACATCAACGACGTCAACCTGGATTACGTCGTTTTGGACTCGGATGCCGGCGACACCATGGACGTGTTGTTGGTGGCGGTGAAAAAGGACCGCATCGCGGACTATACGTCGGTGATTGTCCAGGCCGGCAAAGACCCGGTTCTGGTGGATGTCGATGTCTTTGCCGTACAGAATGCTTTCGAGACCAATTACGATGTCGACCCCGAGACCATTGCGCTGGTCAACGTCGGCGCCTCGGTGATGAACATCAACGTTCTCTATCACGGGACATCGATCTTCTGGCGCGATGTGGCCTTTGGCGGAAATCAGTACACCGAGGCTATTCAAAGAGAACTCAGCCTGTCGCGCGATGATGCCGAACGGCTGAAACTCGGCGAGCGGGTCGGCGAAAACACTCTGCAGCAGGTATTGAGTGTGCTCAACAGTGTCTCCGAGGATCTGACGGCTGAACTGCAGAAGACCGTCGACTTCTTTGTCGCCACCTCTTCGGTGGACCATATCGATCGGGTCGTACTTGCTGGTGGAAGCGCCGGAATCCTCAATCTCGATGAGGTCATTCGCGAGCGCTTTCAGGTGGCAGTCGAAGTCATGAACCCCTTCCGGAACATTCGTTACAGTGAGTCCGACTTCGATCCGGAATGGATCAACCGACACGCATCGGCGATGTCGGTCGCGGTGGGTCTTGCGGTGCGTAGGGTCGGAGAGTGACGCCATGATAAAGATCAACCTGATTGCTGAGACCCCGGCAGCAGCGGCATCGCAGGCGGAACGGCCTTCGTTTTCGCTGGGGGCCAAGCAAGGCGATATCATTCTCCTGATCGTTCTCGCGATTGCCGCCATCGTGGTCGGCACTCAGTGGTACCTGCTGACGAGCAAACGCTCGAATATGCAGGAGGTGGAACGTCAGAAACGGCGTGAGCGCGATGAGTTGCTGGTCTATATCAAGAAGGTCGAACAACTCGAGGCCCGCCGCGAAGCGCTCCGCCACAAAATCGGTGTGATCAACGAACTCAAAAAGAACCAGCGCGGACCCGTCCGAATCATGGATGAGGTTTCGCGGGCGTTGCCCGAACTGGTCTGGCTTTCGAGGCTCACCCTCAAGGTTGAATCGGTCCAGATCGCAGGTACCGCGATGGACGAAAATGCGGTCGCCAACTTTATTTCAAACATCGACGCCTCTCCGTTCTTCGATGAACCGAGGCTGAAGAACATGGCTCGATCCCAGGGTGACACCTTCACCTTCAGCCTCGATTGCACATTCATCGTTGAACCGCCCGAGATCGCAGGCACTGAAGATGGCGGCCCGGCCGCTGGTCCTGGGCAATGACGGGGGAGGGCGGCAGCTATGGCTATTGATCTCAACGCCAAGCCCTGGTACGTGGCCGTGATCGTCGGTCTTCTGCTGGGTGGTGCGCTGTTCGCGGTGATGCACATGTATGTCTTCAAGGACATCCGTGTCGACATCGAACGCTTGGACGAAAAAATCAACGATCTCCAGCGTGAGATTGAAAAGGGACGAGCGGCCAAGGCGGATCTGCCGCGGCTCGAAGAAGACATCCGCAACTACGAGGTGGAGCTCGAACGGCTGCGCCGCATTCTTCCCACGAAGCGCGAGACGGACAATCTGATCAAGCGCGCCAAACAGTTGACTGAGAGTGGAGGATTCAGGCTCACCCAATTCACACCGGGGGTCTTCGAAGACCGTGGCTTCTATCAGGAGTGGCCGATCCGGGTCGGACTTGATGGGACCTATCACGAGCTCGGGAAGTTCTTCGACCGGTTGAGCAATTTCTCGCGGATCATCAACGTCAACGATCTCACCATCACACCGGTTCGGGGACGCGGAGCGGACAGCTCCCGCCACACGATCCACGCCGATTTTGTTCAGAGGACCTTTATATATAAGGAAGAGACTCCGGAGGCCGAGGAATGAACCGGAAACTCCTTCTTGCGTTTGCACTGACCTTCGTCATGTTTTCAGTCGGAGCGGTCGAGGCCCAGGACGCGGAGCCTGTTCCCGACGAACAGCCGGCGGAAACCTCGGCGCTTGATCTGGTTGGTGACGACGTCGACGTCTCGGGCATCGAGCAGATTCTGCGCGGTGAAGAAGAAGTCATGGAAGGCCGGATCTTCTCCTACGACCCCGCGGGTCGACGAGATCCGTTCCGATCGTTGTTACGAGGTTTCGAGGAGAACGAGGAAGAAGGACCGGCAAAAGCCCGTCCTCCCGGACTCCCCGGGATGCTGGTGGAAGAGCTCAAGGTCGAGGGGATCATCGAAACGCCGAGTGGGATCCTCGCTTTCGTGCTCGGTCGCGACAACGTGTCGTACATCATTCGGCCTGGGACCCAGCTCTTTAATGGAGAAGTGGCAGAGATCCACCAAAATAAAGTGGTTTTCAGGCAACAAGTGAGTGATCCAGGGCGCATCAAAGAATACGACGAAATCGTAAGAGAATTGACGGACTAGCCGTTGATATGAGAGGAAAATGGGGGCCGGCATGTTGATGAAAAACGTCCGCATCCTGGTGGCGGCGGCAGCTTGCATACTGCTGGCTGCCGGTGGGCCGCTCCTCGCAGAGGAGGCCATTCCGACGATACAAGGAATGGGTGCGGAGGCAGGGCCTGCGGGACCTGTGCTCCACCTCAGTGCGGTAGGGGAGCTGGAGACAGTCCACTACTCACCGCAGCCGGGTGTGTGGGTGGTTGAGCTACCCGAAGCAAATTGGGACCAGGGCACCGAGCTCTTTGTCGGGCCCGAGCTCGGAATCGACCGAGCGGAGCTGAGCCATGTGGAGGAGTTTGGGAAAAAGGTCTCCCGCCTCACGGTTTGGCTCACGGAGCCTGCTCAACTGACGCTGACCTCGGCAAATGGGGGCCTCGATCTCGAGTTCGCCGTGTTCGGCGATCGGGCGACGACAATTCCCCCGGTCGCGGTCACCCGCGAAGAGGTCATTGTGCCACCGAAGGTGGAGACCGAGACGCGGCCCGCGCAGCCGTTGACGGGATTGGCCAGTCTGTACGAGGTCGTCCCGCTTCGCACCGGTGACGGCATCGTGGTTGAACTCAAGAGCGACCGCGGTCTTGATGTTCAGGCATTCATGCTTCCCGAGCCACGCCGCCTGGTCCTCGATCTCAATGGTGTGATCAACCGCGTTGACGGGCGATTGATGCCTGTGAACTCACCGTTGGTCAGCCAGGTTCGGGTGGCCCAATTCCAGGCCAGCCCCGAACCGATCACCCGGGTCGTGGTCGATCTTCGTGAGGAGACGGCCTACACGGTTGCTGAAACCGCGAACGGAGCAAAAATCTATATCGGTGGCGGCGAGATGCCGGCCACCGGGATCGTCGAATCGGTGCAGGTTGCGGATGCGGGAAGCATCGAGATCACCCGCTCCGAGCCGCAAGCGAAGCCTGAGCCCGAGCCGGCCAACGAGGTGGTTTCGGATCTCTTCGATATCCCGTCGGAAAACGTGCGTGCAGAAGCCGCTGTTCCCGACAATGTGGAGCCCGAGCGCAGCCCGTGGGTGGCGAATGACTCCCAGCTCATCGAACAGGCCGAGGCCGTGACGGTGCTCGATGCACCGACCACCGCCGCTGAGGGCTTTGCGGTGACCGAAGTCGCCACGCAGGAACAGCAATTCACCGGCGAGCCGATCACGCTGACGCTCAAGGACGCCGACATCAAAGACGTTCTCAAGACCTTCTCGGTTCTGACCGACCTCAACATCGTGCTCGATCCTGGTGTTTCCGGATCCGTCACGGTCGAGCTTCGGGATGTTCCCTGGGATCAGGCTCTCGACCTCATCTTGAGGATCAACAATCTCGACTATGTGCTCGAGAACAACGTGCTGCGGGTCGCGCCGATCTCGCGCCTGGCGCAGGAAAAATCCCAAAAGGCCGCGTTCGAACTCGAGCAGGAGAAGGCAAAACCGCTGCGGACCGTGCTGAAACCCATATCGTATTCGAAGGCGGATGACATCAAAGCCCTGCTTTCGAGCGATAGTTATCTCCTCTCGGCCCGTGGATCGGTCACCGTGGACGCCCGCACCAACACCCTCATCATTCGTGACGTGGTGGATCGGGTCGAGGGCATTCTCCGACTGATCGACTCCCTGGATCTTCCGACGCCTCAGGTCGTGATCGAGGGCCGGATCGTCGAGACAACACGCGACTTCTCCCGTGAGCTCGGTGTGACCTGGGGTTTCTCCGGCGTCATGGATGCCGAACACGGAAACGACACCGGTCTTCGCTTCCCGAACTCGATCACGGCAGACGGTCTGGTCGATCTGCGACGCGGAGATGCGGGTGTGCTCGCGATGACCTTTGGCGACATCCTGAACACCTTCAACCTCGACTTCCTGTTGTCGGCATCTGAGACCGACGGCTTGGTGAGAATCGTGTCCACGCCGCGTGTCACGACACAGAACCTGATGTCGGCCTCGATTCGTTCGGGTCTTCAGATTCCAGTCCAGACGGTGGCCAACAACACGGTCACGGTTCAGTACGTGGATGCGACCCTCAAATTGGAGGTCACACCGCAGATCACCGCCGAAGGCACGGTCAACCTCGATATCAACATCAAGAAACAAGAGCCGGTCATTGGTGTCGGAGTAACGGGCGGCAACAATGCGCCGATCTTTACCCGTGATGCGGAGACCCAGCTATTGGTTCGAGACGGCGGCACGACCGTGATCGCCGGTATCTACCAGATCAACGACCAGAACAACGAAAACCGGATTCCAGGGCTCCACAAGATCCCCGTATTCGGGTGGTTGTTCAAAAACAAGGGGGTATTCAAGCGCCACGACGAGTTGCTGATCTTCATTACCCCCCGGATCGTCAAGTATTAGATGGAGGGTCAGATGAACCGCATCCTGAAAGCCAGTTTCGTGCTTGCCTTAACGGCGATCGTGGCATCGTGTGGCGGCAACAGCGCGTTGGACAACACCGAGTCGGTGGTTGTCCTGACGATCGATATCTCGGAATACAATCCGGACATCGATGTCTGCCTGTCGCTCACGGATATCGCCGTCTCCAACATGACGATCGAATCGAGGTCGAAAGACCCCGATGGATCACTCTCAGCCAATCAGGATGTGACGCTGAATCGTTGGGTCGTGACGCCTTACCGCACGGATGGCGGGACGACGGCCTCCGAGCAATGGATCACCGACCAGGGGGTCTACGTGCCGGCCGATGGCACAGCCACTCTCAACAACTGGCGGGTCTACCCGAAAGAGTATCTGACCGAAGTGCCGCTCGCGTACCTGCATCCCGAAAACGGTGGGTTCGATCCCGAAACGGGCAATACAAATATTCGCCAGGCATTTGAGCTGCAGATATTTGGCAACACCGTGTCCGGAAAACAGGTAGCTACTCAAAAAATCCCAATCCAGTACAACTTCTTCTGCAATGGCCAGTAAGAGTGGGGGTCTGAAACCATGAAAAGGTTGATTCCGTATCTCGCGCTCCTGACGGTGGTCGCTCTCGTCGGATGCTCCGGGGACAGCCCCCGCCCGGTTCAGGTGCCGACCGTGGTCCCGGACGCGTGGAGCATTACCTCGCTCACAGCGAGCAGCACCGGACCATTCGTCAACACCGTGATCCTCATCGAGGCGACGGTGACGCAAAATGGTTCACCGGCGCCAGATGACACCTCGGTGAAATTTGTCGCCTCGGGTGGGGCCTTCGCCAGTGGCACGTTCGAGGCTGCCGTCTTGACGGAAAACGGCAAGGCATCGGTCGCCTATGTGGCCACCGAAGCGGACACCTACGTCATCCAGGCGCAGGTCAAAAGGCGCATCCCGCCAGATCACCGTCGAATACGAGGATCGAGCCACCAGCGACGAGCTTCAGCTGTATGGCATTTCTCCGCGGCGCGGCTCCTACGGCGGCGGCGAAGAAGCGGTCATAACCGGTAAGGGTATTCTGTCTCCGGTCGATGTCTTCTTTGATCTCAACGGCCAGTCCTTTCAGGCCATCGTGGCTGCGGTCGTCGAAAGTGATCCGCCAAGCGAGGACGGATCGGTGACGGTCATCACGCCGGCATTCACAGGTGAGAACTCCTCCATCCAGCAGGCGGCGGATGTGCGCGTCATCGCCAACGCCGGCACCGGATCGCAGGAGTCGGACACCCTTGGGCAAGCATTCGTTCTGCTGCCTGGTGGCGGCCCCATCGTCTTCGGTCTGTCGCCGAGTTCGGGCAGCTCCTCAGGTGGTGAAACCGTCAACGTACTCGGTCAGGGCTTTGGCACCGTGGCCTCGGACATCATCGTCAGCTTTACCGACGAAAGTGGCGTCGTCCGTCTGGCACCGGTGTTGGCGGTGGCTCCCGATGGTTCGCAGATTCAAATCGAGACTCCGCTGTTCAGCACGATCCCGCTCGAACAGGATTCTGCCCCAGGACGTCAATATTTCGACCCTGGATGGTCAGACCAGACTCGAGGACGGCTTCCTGGTTCTTGCCGACAATCCGGAGCCGGAAATCACGAGTCTCTCGCCGACATCGGGTCCGCTCGACGGCGGCACTTTGGTGACGATCTTCGGTAAAGGGTTCCAGGTTCCGATGCAGGTGTTCTTCGGTGACCTGACAGCCACCGATGTGAACGTATTCAACGACACGACACCGGCGAACAATGACCGGATAACCTGTGTGGCGCCGGATTACAGCCAACAGGAAGAGACACCCCCTGTCACCGTCGACGTGAAGGTCGTCAACATGACCTCCGGTAAGGAATCCACCGCTGCGAGTGGCTTTACCTATGGCGACGCCCTCTATATCTCGGGCAATACGCCGTCGGAGGCCCAGGGTGGGCGAGCTGGTCATCATCTACGGATCGGGTTTCGAAGATCCGCTGCAGGTATTTCTTCCCGGAGGGCAGCGCGGATCAACTCGAGGTCGTCAGCGTTTCCGGTACCGAGTTCGTGGTTCGGATCCCTGACGAAATCTGCGGTCCAGTGTTCGGACACGGCCGGCAAATTCAGAGTGGTCCTCCTCGAGAGCAACCTCGAGGTCGTAGGTGGCGATCTTCACGCTCCTCGGCAACTCGCCGCTGCGTCCTTTCGGTCGATCCGGTGATCTTCACCGATCGACAATATTGTCGACCGCAACGTCATTCCGGATGAGTTGGCGATCAACGGTCAGTACTTTGCCGAAAATCTCCTGGTATCGGTCGGTTCCTATGTCGTGCCGAGCGGAGATGTCGATGTCCTCAGCGACACCTCCATCGAGATCTTCAATCTGCCGAGCATGGACGATCTCGGAGTCGTTTCTCGACATCGACGTGCATCATCCCGCCGGATATCCCGGGTGAACAGCTGACGTCGACACCGGTCAACGTCACCGTTCGGAACTTCCCGGGCGACTGCAGCAACACCCTGGTGGGCGCGATGGTGATCGAGCCGACATCAACGTCGTGCGAACCGACGCCGGCGAATGTTGTGACCAATCCTCAGGGAACCTGGAACTTCCCCGACACGCAGGCCGGCAACGATTCGGCAAACCAGGATCTACTGGTCTTCAATCTCGGCGGAGAGAGCGCCACGAACCTGACAATCACCCAAAGTGGTGATGCCTCCTTCGTCGAGGTGAACAATGGATGTGCGCCGGTCCTCGACTTACAACGATGGCTGCAACTACACCATGCGCTTCAGCCCCGCCTCGGCGGGCGTCAAGTCCGGACAACTCTCGATCACCTATGACAGCGGAGGCTCCTCCAAGCTTGAGGTCGTTGCCCTCGCTGGAACGGCAACCCCGTAATGAATAGCCGCCACCTGTAACGGGTGGCGGCTTTTTTTAAAACCGTGGACTATCGTCTCGAGCAGCTGCGATTCGAACTCCGGGAGGACCCAACCTCCCGGATCTTCTTCAAGCTCGGTGAGCATCTCCGCCGTGAGGGTGAGATCGACGAGGCCATCGAGGTTCTCCGCAATGGCCTGAGCCAGCATCCCCGCTACGTTGCTGCCTGGGTCAGCCTGGGGCGGGCGCTGCATGACAAGGGTGATGCAGCGGACGCTGTGGTGGCCTTTTCCAAGGCTCTCGAGCTCGACCCGGAAAACGGAGTCGCAGCGAGGTCTGCCGGCGAGGCGGCGATCGCCAACGGCGATTGGATCGAGGCGGTGAAGAACCTCAAGCGAGCGCGAGGGATCATGCCGCAGGACGATGCCCTCGATGAACGAATTGTATTTGTCGAAGAGCGGCTGGACGAACTCGGGATGCTCGAGGTCAAAGCACCCGACACTTCGGTTGAGGCGACGCCCGCTCATGTTCCGGCCGAGGACCCCGAGGCCGAAGAAATCTTTGTCGTCGATGAAGCCGGTGGCGCTGGCCCGGAAGAGAACGCAAATGATGTTTTCGAAACGACATGGGATGAACCGGGTTCTGCCGCAGACGAGGTCGTGATTGAGGAGCCCGAGGTTTTCGCCGAAACCCCGGAATCTGTGGATGAAATCGAGGCGGAGGGTGAAGAACCGCTCATTCTGAGCGAAGAGACGGATTTTGAAATCGTCTCCGACGATTCTTCTGAAGACGCGGTCATTCGACACCGGTTCGATGGAGGTCGAGGAGCTACAAAGTGAGCCTTCAGAGGTCGAAATCCTGCAAGAAACTGCGGGTGATGTGCCCCCTCCGGCGGTTCAAGAAGTGATTCCGGAGCCCGAGATTCTGGATGAACCGTGCTCGAATCGAACCCTTCTCGAAGTCGAACCCGTGCCGGTCTTCGAGCTCGAGGCGCAGGCCGCAGTCGAAGACGAGGACGCGATGCAAGCCCCAGTCGGCGAAAACAGGGCCGAAATAGCAGACGATGTGCCCATGCCGACCCTGACCCTCGCGCGGCTCGCGATGGAGCAGGGCGATTTTGCCCTGGCCGAGAGGACAGCACGAGCTGTGCTCGAGCGTGACCCCGGCCAGGCGGAGGCCATGGCATTACTCGACACCTTTGCCGCCCGAAACGGAGCCGATACGGGCTCTGGAGACGACCCGGCCGGCGCCGACGAGAGGACCCGAGCGTTGCAGCGCTGGCTCGAGGCGGTTAGACTGGCCGCGGAGAAGCTGGAATCGTGAATTTCGACGAGTCGATGCACAACCTCATCGAGAATTGTCCGGGGGCTCGCGGCGCTGCCATCGTCGACCCCGACGGCATTCCGGTGGTGGTGACACCGCGCGATGGTTCGCTGGAAACCATCGGCGCGGAATTGGCCGCGATCCTTCGCGATCTTGTTGAGGCGTCGAGAGAATTCCGGCACGGGCGTCTGGAACAATGCTCGGTGTTTGCAGAAGATGCGGTCATTATTCTGACCACCATTGCTGCCGGGTATTTTCTGGTCCTGGTGTTGGCGCGGGACGGGCTGACAGGAAAGGGCCGTTTTTTGAGCCGACTCACCCGCACGCGCCTCTACTCCGAATTTATCTGAGGTGAAACCTTGATGTTCAAGTTCGAGGAAATTTGTCAGCTGATCGAATTGATCGGTTCGAGCGGTGTCGCGAGTGTCGAGGTCGAACACGCGGGCTCGCGGGTTCGTATCGAAGGCAAATCGCAAATGGTGGTTGCGCAGGCGGTCGCTGCGCCGATTCCGGCCAGCGCCGCGGCGCCGGCGGAGTCCGCCCTGGTCGCAGCAGTGGATGCAGATTCGCCGGCGGCAACCGCAGCCCCGGAGGAGGACGACCTTCACGCCATCACTTCGCCGATCGTAGGAACCTTCTATCGCGCTCCAAACCCAGATGCCGATCCATATGCCAAAGTCGGCGACTATGTGGAGAAGGGCCAAACGCTCTGTATCGTCGAGGCGATGAAATTGATGAACGAAATCGAGAGCGATATTTCCGGGACCGTCGTCAAGGTCCTGCCCGAAAATGCGCAACCGGTGGAGTTTGGCGAACAGTTGTTCCTGGTTCGCCCGTGATCCAGGCAAGAGGACTGCGCTGAAATGTTCTCCAAGATCCTGATCGCCAACCGCGGGGAAATCGCGGTGCGGATCATCGCCGCCTGCCGCGAACTCGGAGTTGGAACGGTCGCTATCCATTCGGAAGCCGACCGCGAGTGTCTGCACGTTCAATTGGCGGACGAGGCCGTCTGTATCGGTCCTTCCGATTCCGCCGGTTCCTATCTCAACGTCACTTCGGTCATGTCCGCTGCCCGGATCACTCGCGTGGAAGCAATTCACCCGGGATATGGGTTCTTGGCCGAAAATGCCCATTTCGCCCAAATCGTCGGTGAATGCGGTCTGACATTCATCGGTCCTTCTCCCGAGGCTATTCGCCTCATGGGCAATAAATCTAAGGCCCGCGAGACCATGGCGGCAGCAGAGGTCCCGATCCTTCCGGGGTCGGATGGCCCCCTCAAAGCGAGCGGCGAAGCGCTCGAGCTGGCAGAAAAGTATTGGTTATCCGGTCATCCTCAAGGCCTCGGCCGGCGGCGGCGGGCGAGGCATGCGTCTGGCTTGGAACCGGGACGAGCTTCAGAATGCCTATGACACGGCCTGGCACGAGGCCGAAAGGGCCTTTGGTGACCCCACGCTGTATCTCGAAAAGTATCTCGTCAATCCCCGCCACATCGAGTTTCAGGTCCTGGCAGATTCGCACGGTCGGATCATTCATCTCGGCGAGCGTGAGTGCTCGATCCAACGCCGACACCAGAAGATCATCGAGGAATCACCATCCGTCGCGATCGACGACGATCTTCGAGCCGAGATGGGCAAGGCGGCGATTGCGGCCACCCGTGCCGCGAAATATCAGAACGCCGGTACGATCGAGTTTCTGCTTGCAGAGGACGGCAGCTTCACCTTCATGGAGATGAATACCCGCGTGCAGGTCGAGCATCCGGTGACCGAACTCGTCACCGGCGTCGACATCGTCAAGGAGCAGTTGCGGATCGCCGCCGGTGAACAGATGACGATCCCGAAGAGGAAAAAAATTCGCCCAGACGGCCATGCCATCGAGTTTCGGATCAATGCGGAAGACCCTGAGACCTTTGCCCCCTCGCCTGGACGGATCACAAAACTCGTGCTTCCGGGTGGGCCAGGGGTGCGACTCGATACCCATATCTATGCGGGCTATATGGTGCCGCCATATTACGACAGCCTGATCGCCAAGCTCCTGGTGCACGGCCGTGACCGGGACGAGGCGATGGTGCGTGGTCGCCGTGCCCTGGAGATGATGCAGATCGAGGGCGTCAAGACCTCGGCGGCACTCCACCTGCGCATCCTCGACAACGAGGAATTTCAGTCGGGGCGTGTCGATACCCATTTCATGGAACGTTTTCTGGCGTAGCGTCGATCTCGGTTCATTTTTTCTGTCTCGGGTTTTCGCGAAAAGCACTCAATAGAACGGCACGGTCGGGGGACGAAAACCCGAGACAGGAAAAAGGGTGCTTCGCACCATGAAGCACCCAAATCCTCGGTGATACAATTGTTTACGATGCGCGGTATCTTCCTGGTTGGATTCATGGGAGCGGGTAAGAGCTCGGTTGGCCGGGAGTTGGCGAACCGTCTCGGCCGTGGCTTTATCGATCTCGACCAACGCCTCTGCGACGGCTTTGGATCAACGATCGCAGAGGTCTTTCAACAACAGGGAGAGACCGAGTTTCGTACCGCCGAGAGTAAAGAACTAGCGTGTATTGCCGGCCTCGAAGACGTCGTGGTTGCAACCGGCGGTGGAGCATTCTGCAGCGAGCATAATCGCGAGATCATCCGTTCGGCGGGCGGCGTCTCGGTCTACCTCGACCTGCCGTGGAAAACTCTCCACGAACGCCTGCTGCGCGAGAGTGAAGAACGACCGCTATTCATCAGTGCCGACCAGGCAAAAGAGCTGTTCGAATCGAGGTTGCCGAGTTATCGACAGGCCTCGATTCGAGTGTCGCTTCACGGTGGGGAAGCACTGGATGCGGTGGTCGAATCCGTCGTGGAAGCCGTTCAGGAGGCGCCGTGCGCTATCTGATCCTGAGCGATATTCACTCCAACTGGGAGGCGCTTCAGGCGGTCAGGGCCCATGTTCGGAGAAAGAGATTCGACCGTGTCGCCTTTCTCGGTGATGCGGTCGGTTACGGCGCTTCGCCAAATCGGGTCCTGGACTGGATGCGTTCTCTCGGCAAGGATCTGGTGCACGTTCGGGGCAATCACGATCGAGTCTGTTCGGGCATCGACAGCGCCGACTACTTCAACCGCTATGCGCGTCAGGCAGCCGAGTGGACCCTCGAGCACCTGGAAGATCGCAACCTCGAGTATCTCAAGTCCTTCCCCGAAGGGCCCGCCGATCTGACCGAAGGGGTCGCAATCTGCCACGGTTCGAGTGTTGATGAAGACGCCTATGTCTTTTCGGCCTATGACGCCCAGACGGCCTTTGCCGGCCTTCCGCACCACATCATCTTTTTCGGCCATACCCACGTCCCGTCGCTCTTCATGCTGCGCGAAGAAAACGGCACACAAACCCTCAAAGTTCGATTGTTGTCGGGTCGGAGATTGGTGCTCGACCTCGAGCCCCAACACCGCTACCTGATCAATCCCGGCTCGGTCGGTCAACCCCGCGACCGGGATCCCCGGTCCTCCTACGCGATCCTCGATACCGACCAACGGCGGCTCTATCTCTACCGGGTTTCCTACCGAGCCTCGGTGGCCCGGCGCCGCATCTTGAGTGTTGGGTTGCCCCCGGTACTCGGTGACCGTCTGCTTTATGGAGCGTGATCATGAAACGGATTGCGTCGACATCGGTGATTTTGATCTTCCTCTCCATTGCCCTCGGTGCCCAGACTCCGGGTGGCATCGACACCAGGAAGGTCTATCTCTTCCGGGCTCTTGACACCTGGTCGCTCGATCTTTCGATCGCTGTCGCCATGCTCAAAGACCCCTATCCAAATGTGCGGATGCAGGCGGCGGGAGTCCTGGCGTCGAACCCGGATCCGGAGAAATTGCGGCTGATCCAACTCTATGCTTCAGACAGCGACGAAAGGGTTCGCCACAGGGCCATGCTTGCGGCTGGGCGGCTCGGACCGGCCGGGCTCAACGTCGCGCTGCAGGGAGTTACCGATCGCTCGACCTTTGTCCGCCAGGCGGCGGTGTGGGCCCTGTGCCACGGCGGGCCCGACGCATTCAAAGCTCTGTCGCAGGCCATTTCGAAGGAACGCGATGTTGCGGTGCTCGAGACGCTGCTCGCCAATTTGTGGCGCCTCGAGGATGCCGCCTGGATCCCATTGGTGACTCCCTACGCCGAACACAAGGATGCCTATCTCCGACGGGCTGCCGCGTACTCGCTGTCAAGAAGCGGCGCGCCGGCGGCACGGGCGTCTCAGAGGACCATGGCGGGGGATGCAGAACCCGTGATTCGCGCCACCGTTTTACGCGGCCTGGCACGTGGATCGCTCACGGCCTCGGATATGACGGTTCTCACCAAGGCCATCGACGATGCCGACTGGCGGGTTCGTGCGGCGGCCTACGGCGCTCTGGCGGCCCACGAAGACGTCGAGTTGTCGTCCGCAGCCGGAGGGAATATCGTTGCCGATTTCTCAGCAAAAGAACCCCACGTGGCAGCTGCTGCGCTGGCGGCGGCGAAAAAGCATCAGAAGATCGGAAAGCTCAGCGATGTCCAGGCCGTGGTCAATGGAGATGATCCCTGGTTGGCCGCTGAGGCCCTTGCGGTGCTTGCAGTCCGTAATCGCGAGACCGCCAAAAAGCTCGCTGCGGAGTGGTCCGCGTCGGATCAAATCTGGCGGCAACGGGCGGTGGCCCGGGCAGCGGCCGATCTTGGCGCCGAGTTCGAAAAAGCGGCGGCCTCGGCCGCAGACGCCGGTGTTCGCCTGGCTTGGCTGGGCGCACTCGATGAAGAAAAAACGTCCCAACGCACAAAGCAGCTCCTCGACTTGCTTTCGGTGGATCCCGGATTCGGCTGTTCGCGCACAGATCCTCAGCCTCCTCCGGGCTGCAGATGCGGCCCCGGGCACCGAAAGGCTGATCGAGCTTCACACCTCACTGGAAAAAGGATCTGATGCCGGATGCTCGAGTCGAGGCTCTCGTGACCGCTTTGGCGACCGAGGATGAGGAAGGTCGCCGTGTCCAACTACAGATGATCGGCATGAGTGACTCCGATCCTGCGGCTGTGGCCCTGTTCGTCAATGGGGCTCGCGGTTTGGATATCGAGGTCGCCCTGCCGGCCCGTGAAGCCCGCCACGGCAGTCGTTGGTACGAGGAACTGGTCGAGTGGATGAACGAGCCGCGTTGGCTCGATGTTGCAACCGACCGCGGGAATTTCAGAATCAAACTCGATCTGGCCGCGGCACCGCTCACAAGTCGAGAGATCTCCGATCTCGCCGAGGATGGCTTTTACGACGGGCTCGATTTCCACCGCGTGGTCCCGAACTTTGTCGTCCAGGGCGGCGACCCGCGCGGCGACGGCTGGGGCGGCCCCGGTTTCGCCCTGCCCGATGAAGCGTCGCTCAAGCCCTTTGACTCGTGGCGGGTGGGCATCGCCACCTCCGGTCCCCAGACCGGCGGCTGCCAGCTCTTCTTCACCCTGCTGCCGGCCGATCACCTGACCGGCCACTACACCAACATCGGCGAGGTGGTGGAGGGACGGTCTGTGCTGACCCAACTCCGGGTCGGGGACACGATCACCTCGATTCGCCCCGTCGCGGGAGCCAAACCGCCGGCCTTTGAATAGGCGGAGGGGCAGAGGAGCCGGCGCTCGGGATCTTGGGTGCAAATATGACAAGGCAAATTAAGATATTTGTCAAATTTGCAAAGATTTAACACAAATCTCTGAGACGATGTCTCATAAAACATGAAAAAACAAGCGGATACAGCATCTATCTCATCTAAAATAGAAGGGTGGAGGACCCTGTCATGCCTCGATGCTTGTTCCTCGGTTTAGCTCTTGTTTTGGGCCTAGGTGCTTTAAGTGTAGAAGGCAATGGAACCAGCCTCTTCTTCAAGATCATATGGACCTGGTTCCCCGAGTGGTCATTGCAGAAAAGGCTGCTCCGGTTCCCCCGGTAGACAATAGGTGGGCTTTGGTTCGTTCACGAACCAGATCGGCCGTTCCGGTTTTGCCTACGGTGACATTGACGACGGAACTCCAGAACTCGTGGTTGGCAACACACCGAACTATTCCGGAGGTGACAACAGAGTTTTTGTCGTGCTGGAGAATCGGCCGAGCAGCCAAGATTATTTCATCTCCGATGTCAGCGAATTCATAGCGGACGGATTTGAAACACTAGCGGCCTTCGACTCTGACGGTGACGAGGTTTGGGAAGTCATGGTCGTGTTTTGCAAGGTGGGGGAGTCCGTGTGTACGACGGCGAGTCCCTTCAATTGATCGAGAGTCTGAAACGGCTGGGGACAACCACATCACACGGATTCTTCTTTCAGACGCTGACAACGACAACCACCCGGAGATCGTCGTGGTTGGGGAAACGGTGACTCAACTGGTTGAGCGATCGAAGTCGCCAGCTCGAAAACACGCTTCAATTCGGTGCCTCGGATGCCGAGGTTGGGAACGTGGATCAACTAAGCGGAAACGAGATCGTCTACTTGATGGCCGGGTAATTCGATTTGTCAGCCAAGACACTGCAGACCTCCTGTGGACCAGATTGGGAGGTTCCCCGGCTTTTTGGTGGATCTCGGAAACGTGGATGCTGACCCTGCTATGGAGATTTTCATTGGAGGTTATTCCGGGGTGTTTGCGTTCGACTACTGGAGTGGAAAGCGCCAATTGGAATATTGATGACGATGCCCTGGACTCGATGATGGTTACGGATGTGACCGGTGATGGTGTGCCGGAAATCATCGCGGGCAACAATCAATGGGGCGACATTTACTGCTACGACGCCCAGACTCAGGCGGCCCTATGGTCCATCGACAACCCGGAGCATGGAACAACCGATGTTGGAGTCTTCGATCTTGATCTAGATGGCCGGCTGGAGGTCTTTTGGGGTTCCGGAGCGACATCGACGGGCCCTCACGTATTGTTCATACACGAGGTATCTGATCCGCTACTCGAATGGAGAAGCGGGACATATGTTGGTTGATTCACAGGGATGGAATATGGCGACGCCGACGACGATGGGGATTTCGAGGTTGCGTTCGCTTCTCTCTACAGTGGGTACGACTACATGGGCATCGTGTTTGTTTTTGATGCGAGGTTTCATCAACTCGAATGGAAATCTGACGCTGAGACCTTTCCTAGTGCTGTCTACTCAAGGATCTAGTGATATCGAATTCGCCGACGTTGATGATGACAACAGCACCGAAATAATCATTGCGTTTGGGAGGGACGTTCACATGTTTCGAATGGGACCAGCCATCAGCTGGAGGCGTCGTATCTCTACGTCACCGGTAACGGACTCGTGAGGTCGTTGTCGGTCGATGACATCGACAACGATGCCAATACCGAAATCGTCGCACTTGGCGGTGGCTTTTTGTGTGTTTTGGACGGGGCTTCCTGGTGTCCTTGAGTGGGACAATAATGACTTGATACGGCCTTCATCCGGATCGACGAAGTGCTGACGGCCCAGCTCTACAGCGACCCAGCGCTTGAGATCGTCGCGGTGAATCAGAGTCTGCATGTATTCGATGGAATCACCCACGATCACTGGCTGACCACACCCGGTGAGGTAACAGCGGTGGATGTCGTCAATCTCGGCGGCACTGGTCCTCGGCAGATTGTGGTTGGAAACGACAGGGAGAGCTGGTCATCATCGACCAGGGCGCTGGAGCGTGGAAGGTAGTCGACAGATTTACGGTTAGTGACGAGGAGATCGAAAGCGTATCCAGCTATTTTGATCTCAATAACGATCCGATCATCGTCTTCGGCAGCGATCATGTTTTGCGTGGATTTGACTTTGATCAGGAAGGAATGATTCTCGGCAGAGCCAACCGCTTGGCGAGACGGTTGGGATCGAAAATGGTCTCTATAAGCTGGCCGATCGTCGGTTACGAGCGTGTCGGAATGCTGGTTGGATCGGACCACAGTGCATTCAGGTTCGGTGGGGTCGAGATCCTCCAATTACGCGGCTGGCGGTTTCCGCCGCAACCGTGGATGAAGATGCAGGGACTTTGTCAATGACGGTTCAGCGGACTGGATCGAGCGAAGGAGAAATGGTTGAAGATCCTCAACTTCAGGCGGTAGTCCGCTGAGGGAGTTGACTATGTCGGCGTGGCCGATGTCCTCAGTTGGAGCAGCGGTTTCAGTTTAGATCAAATTGTCGAGATTCCAATTACCAACGACTAGAACATGGAGGGTGACGAGGAGTTCAGCTTCGTTCTCTCCGGTGTATCCGGGGGCATCATCGGAAGCCCTTCAGCGGCAACTGTGACCATCATCGACGACGATGTCTCGTATCTCCGTTTTGCTTCAGCCTTCGTCAGTGTCGATGAGGATGCCGCCCAGGTACAGCTGACGGTGACCCGCTCAGGTGGATCCGATTTTCCGGTGTTGGTTGAATATTCGACGGTGGACGATACTGCCGTTGGTGGCCTTGACTTCACCTCCGTGTCGAATGTCACTCTCGAAGCTGGACCACCGGCGACACTGGCGCCGAAGAGCATTGTAATTCCGATAGCGGACGACGATCTCACCGAGGGTTTCGAGTCGTTCGCCGTCGAGCTCTCCAACCCCGGGCCGGCTGCCATTCTCGGCAGCCCGAGCTCCGCCACCGTTACCATCGCCGACGACGATATTGCCAACCTTTCATTGTCAAGCATGAGCTATATGGTCAATGACGGGACGGCGTCGCGACTATCACCCGTCAACCGCACCCTCTCCTCGGTGGGCGCGGTGTCGGTGGACTACCAAACCAGCAACGGGACAGCCGTTGCAGGCCAGGACTACAACACCATGGTGGGGACCCTCGATTGGGGCGATGGAGACACTCAGCCCAAGAGCTTTTCGATCACCATCACCGATGATCAGGATGTGGAGATCACCGAAACCGTCAACATCACGCTCTCCAACCCCACCGGGCCGGCGGCGTTGACGGCGCCAGATGCGGCGGTGCTCAGCATTTCGGACAACGACGCATCGCAGATCCGATACTCCAACGCCGAATTCTCGGAAGTTGAAGATCAAGGAGTCGCAGAAATTACCGTCATGCGGGTGATTGGGGACACTGGCGTGGTGTCGGTCGATTACAACACGGCTATGGGTAGCGCCACCCCGGGCGAAGACTATGAGGAGAGATCGGAGACCCTCAGCTGGGGGGATGGCGAAAGCGAGAATAAGATCGTGACCATTACACTTCTCGACGACTCCCTTGTCGAGGGCAACGAAACCGTGCTGCTCAGCCTTTCAAACGCCACCGGAAACGTGTCGATGGGCGATCCATCCGGCGCCACCTGAAAATCAACGACGACGAAGGGCAGGAAACCCAGATCAACACCACCTCCGCGAGTACTCAGACCTTTCCCCGTTCGGCGAAGAACTCAAATGGTCACGGCGTCGTGGTGTGGGAGAGTCAGGGTCAGGACGGTTGGGGTCTGGGAGTCTATGGCCGTCGAATCGACGGATCGGCGCGTTTCAGGGCGGCGAGTTCCAGGTCAACCAGACCACCGATGAAGATCAACAAAAGGCTTCGGTTGCGGTGGCCTTCGATGGGTCCTTTGTGGTGGTGTGGCAGGCTGCCGCCACCGGCGGGACCGAGATCATGGCCCGCCGCTTCGATGCTGCCGGTTTGCCCTTGACCGATGAGTTCGTGGTCAACTCCTCACTATCTGGAAGCCAGTCCGCGCCAAAGATCGCGGTCGATTCCAGCAGCCGATTCATGGTCGTTTGGCAGGGCAGCGACGTTTCGGGTTCCGGTGTCTTCGCGCGTTTGATCGATACCGGTGGAATACCGGAGGGTGACGAATTCGCGGTCAACACGACGACTCCGCAGAGCCAGGACACACCCCATGTCGATGGCTCGCCCGACGGGGGCTTCGTGGTGGTGTGGGAGAGCTACAGCCAGGACGACGGTTACTCTGAATCGGTCATCGTGCGCAGATATTCGAGTCAAGGCGCGCCTCTCGGCGGAGAGCTCATCGTCAACAGTGTGATCGTCGGTGATCAGAAAAAACCATCGGTGGCGGTGGTCGGTGGGGGTGGTTTCCTGGTCGTCTGGGAGGACGCCACCGGGCAGGACGGTTCGGGTTACAGCGTGCGCGGCCGATGGTTTAACGGCTCCGGGGCAGCAACGGGCTCCGAATTCACCGTCAATTCATTCACCGATGGCAACCAACGTAATCCCACAGCAGGTGCGGAGCTACTACGGACGTGCCGCGGTCCTGTGGGAGAGCTATGGCCAGGACGGTTCGGGTTCCGGGATCTACGGACGTCTGCTCGAAGACGACGGGACCATGGCCTCGGGAGAGATCCCGTTCAACTCCTATACCGAGGGCGCCCAGTACCGGCCGAGCGTTGCCTGTTCGGCCTCGGGGGCGTTTCTGTCGGTCTGGGCGAGCGCGGCACAGGACCAGGCGACCGAGGGTGTCTTTGGCTCCGTCAAGCAACTCCATGCGGGTCCGATCATCCTTCGGGACGGTTTTGAGTCGGGTGACGTCACGGTCTGGACGGCTTCAGGTCCCTGAACGTGATACTGATCGTTACGGTTTGACCGGCGTTTCGGCACGAGGGCGTCAGCGCAGAAGAGCCGTCGCGCGCAGAGCGGAGATCGTCGGGGGCTCGGATACCTTGTGGCAAATATACCCATATGGAGTCTTGATTTTGTCAAATTTGCAAATGTTTGACACGAAACCCGAGACAATGTCTCATAAATCGACTCAAACCAGCCAGTTACGGAATTGCTCTCATTTAAAATAGAAAGGTGGAGGACCGTCTCATGCGGCCAACTGGTGGAAAGCACTTCTCAGGAGTTCGGTTTTCGATAGGGCTCACTCTGGTCACCGCCTCGACCTTGGTGGTGATGTTTGTTCCGGGGGGGCTCGATGCCCAGGTGAGCTGGCCCATGTTCCAGGGGAATCCCGCCCATACGGGTTACGTCCCAGTGTCTTTCGACCCGAATGATTTTGCTCTCGACTGGGAAGTGGTTTTGGCTCCCGACCACAATGACGGCCTCTTTCCGGTGACGGCCGTCGACGGCCGGGTTTATGTCTCCACCGAACAGGTGGACTACACAGTCGGAGAGGATGACTATTACACCCTCGACGCTGAGGATGGATCCATCCTGTGGTCCAAGGATTTCGGCAGCGTCAAATCCGTCAATCCTCCTGCCTATGACAACGGCAAGGTATATCTCCAGGTCGTCAACTTTGAACAAAGCGCTCTTTACACCTTCAATGCCGAGAGTGGCTCCGTCATCGACACCGGTGTCCACGAAGCCTGGTACTACGCCTACTATGCGCCGACCATCGTCGACAATGTCGCGTACATTGGCGGCGGCAGGTACATCGGTCTTGTCGCTTTCGATTTCTACGACGACCCCCCATTCCGATGGTACGCCAGATTGAAGGAGTACCCCCTGTGGACCCCGGCGGTGGATGGAATCCGCGCCTACAACTATGTCGGCGGGACCATGTATGCCATATCTTGCGCAAATGGAACCAAGGAGGTCACCATCGTCGACACGACAACGGAATGGCACCTCCAGTCGATGGATCTCGCGCCGGCGCTGGGTGGTCGAAATGACGCATTCGTGATTCACAACGGTCGACTCCTTTCCTTCGATTTCGTGAACGAAGAGGTTGGATACTTTGTGAACGATGGTTTCGGTGGGAACCGGCGCAACGCCTTGGCCGGCCAGGTGTCGGTTGCCAAGGGCGTCATCTATGCCATCAACCACGGCAACGTCGAGGCCCGGGATCAGGACGACGGCACTCTGTTGTGGTCGTGGTCGCCACAGGCCCCTTTCGAGGCTGAAGGCACCATGATCGTCACCGACTCCCATGTGATCGTTACCGTCGTCGACGTTGATTGGCGGAACCACAGCGACGAGGGATCTGCGATCCACGCCATCGATCTCACCACCCACGAGAGTGTCTGGTCCTACGATTATCCACCCGACGCGGTGGATGAGACCGCCGTACGAGGAGATCTGGCGTGGAGCGAGGGCCGGCTCTACCTCGCGAGCATGGACGGAGTGCTGACGGCATTGAAACTCCTGGAACCCTACGAGCAGTCCACGTCTCTGCAATTTTCCGCGAACTCCTACTCGGTCGACGAGCAGGCCGGCGCGGCGACGGTGACCCTCCGTCGGAACGGGAACGGTGAAGGGGCTGTGGGAGTGACGATCACTTCCGAGGATGGCAGCGCGGTTGCCGGTTCTGATTACACCGAAATCAATCAGACCGTCACCTGGAACGATGGCGACACCACGGACAAAACTGTCCAGGTCCCGATCCAGAACGACGGTGACATCGAAGGACAGGAACAACTGATTCTCAAACTCCACACCCCAACGGGCCCGACGACCCTCAGTGTCCTCAATCGAGCGCTGCTGACCATCGTCGACGACGACGTCGATGTGCTGCGCTTCGGCTCCGGTTCCACGGAGGTTGGAGAGGACGGCGGAACCGTCTCCGCCTATGTTTCCCGCTCCGGACCGGCGCTTGGGACGGTATCTGTGAGCTACGCGACCGAGGGTGGAACCGCGACCGCTGGATCGGACTACACATCGACTTCCGGAACGCTGCAATGGGGGCCGGGCGACCAGGTCCCCAAGACCATCTCGGTTTCCCTTACCGATGATGAGGTCCGAGAAACTGACGAGAACTTCCAGGTCACGCTCAGCAATCCGACCGCAGGCACGGTACTCGGTTCGCCTTCGGTCTTCACCGTGACGATCATCGACGAAGATGGGCCGAGACTTCAATTCGAGTCCGCCGTCCTACGGAGTGGCCGAAACCGACGCCAGCGTGGATCTCATCGTCACCCGCACCGGAAACACCGACGGCGCGGCATCGATCGAATGGGCGACGGCGGATGGTACCGCCTCATCGGGATCGGACTACGTGGCTGGCTCCGGGACCCTCGATTGGGCGGCCGGAAACGGCGACGACAAGACGATCACGATTGCTCTCATCGACGACAACGATGTCGAGGGAGGCGAGAACTTCCAGGTGACGCTCTCCAATCCGGTCGGCGACATCGAGATCGGTGCCCCGGGCACGTCAGTCGTCGCCCTCACCGATGACGAGGCTCTTGAAAACCGAATCAACTCCTCAATACCGAACATCCAAGACAAGCCGGCGGTGAGTGTCAATGCCACTGGGAACTCCACGGTGGTGTGGGAAAGCTGGAACCAGGACGGGTGGGGCTGGGGCGTATTCGGACAACGATTTGACGGCAATGGCGATCCGGTTGGAGAGGAGTTTCAGATCAACCAGTCGACTGACGAGGATCAACAAAACCCTGGAGTTGCGGTTGCGTCTGACGGTTCCTTCACCGTCGTTTGGCAGGCCGCCACTGAAGGTGGAACCGAGATCCTGGCACGGCGCTATGATGCCGCCGGCGCTGCCCTTGGCGGCGAATACGCGGTCGGGTCCTCCGGTTCGAATACTCAAACAGTTCCACAGATCGCGATCGACGGTGGCAACCAGGTGATGATTGTCTGGCAGGACAATGACTCCGGTGGGGGTCCTGGCGTATTTGCACGGGTCTTCGGCCTCGACGGCACGCCGGTGGGTGATGAGTTCGCGGTCAACACCACCACCACCGGAAACCAGGACAATCCCAGCGTTGGAGCTTCGCCCGACGGAGGTTTCGTGGTGGTGTGGGAGAGTTGGGGGCAGGACGACGGAATCTCAGAATCTGTGGTCGGCCGCCGGCTGGACCGGCGCGGGTGTGCCCATTGCCGGAGAGTTCCTGGTCAACACCGTCATCACAGGCGACCAGTCGAGGCCGGTGGCCGCGGTGGTGGGCGGCGGCGCATTCCTGGTCGCGTGGCAGGACGCCACCGGTCAGGATGGATCGGGTTACAGCGTGCGCGGTCGCTGGTTCGATGGCGACGGCGTTGCGGCAGGCAGTGAATTTCGGATCAACGATTTCACCGACGGCAACCAACGCAACCCGGCGGTAGACGGCGAAGCAAACGGACACGTGGCCGTGGTCTGGGAGAGCTATGGCCAGGATAGTTCGGGAGCGGGAGTCTTCGGGCGCTTGCTCGATGATGACGGTTCCTTTGCATCGGACGAGCTTCCGTTCAACAACTACTACGCTGGGGCCCAATACCAGGTGGATGTCGCATGTTCCGAAGCCGGAAACTTTTGGGTCGTCTGGTCGAGTCAGGGCCAGGATTCCGGGACTGATGGGGTCTACGGCTCGATGCGGGATCTGCCGCCCACCCCGGTGCTCTTCGCGGACAGCTTCGAATCAGCGGATACCCTGGGTTGGTCAGCCGCGGTTCCTTGACGGGACTTTCGAAACCAGGACGAGGGCGGGGCGACCGTCTTCGATCGTCTCGACTTTGAGGTCGAGGCCGTCCCAGTGAACCGAGGTTCCGGGCAGGACCTCGTCCTCCACTAGATGGGTGATCAGCCCGCCGACGGATTCGATGTCCTCGGGCTCCTCGATGGCGCGATGGAAGATGGACTCCAGGCGCCGGAGCGAGAGATAGCCGGCGACCCTCCAGGCGTCCCCCTCCGCCTTGACCGCCGCTTCGTGGCCGAGGTCGAATTCGTCCTCGATCTCCCCGACCACCAATTCGAGCAAGTCTTCGAGGGTGACCACTCCGGAAAGACCGCCGAATTCGTCGAGCACCAAGGCCAGATGCTGGCCCGATCTTCGGAAATCCTGCAACAAATCGGGTAGCAACCTGGTCTCCGGTATGAAGAGAGCCGGGACGACCAGATCGTTCCAGGGCTCACCGTCGTCGAGGCGCAGGAGGTGTTTGGTATGAAGGGCACCGACGATGTCGTCGGGTGAGCCGTCGACCACGGGAAAGCGGCTGTGTGGAGTGGTGGCCAAAAAAAGTTGCAGGTCTTTCAGCGACAGGGATTTGTCGATGGTTGCGACCATCGGTCGCGGGATCATGACCTCGCGCGCAACGGCATTCTGAAATCGAAGCACCGATTCGATCATGATCCTCGAATCGCGCGGCAAATGGGCATGACGGTGGGCCAGGCGCAACATGAAGACCAGGTCTTCTTCGGTGACCGCCAACTCGGGCGTTTGACCCCGTGAAAGAAATCGTGAGAGCAGACCGAGCACCCAGTTGATCGGGCGCAGGACGACATCGAGCACGTAGAGGATCGGTGCCACCCGTGCGGCGATCCACTCGGAGTGCTGTTGCGCTAGAGTTTTTGGGGTGATTTCGCCAAAGATCAGAATTCCCAGGGTCATCACACCGACCACCGCCGCCAGACTGCCATCAGAAGAAACCCGGTAGGCGATGCTGGTGGCCAGGGCCGAAGCGAGGACGTTGACCAGATTGTTGCCGACCAGGATCGTGATCAACAATTCCTGAGGCGCCTTCGCCCAGCGGTCGAGACCGGCGCGGGTCAAACGACCGGAACGTTGCCGCAGGGCCTCGAGGCGGGTGACGGGCAGGGAGGTGAGTGCGGTCTCCGACCCGGAGAAGAAGCCGGAGCCGAGCAGACACAAGGCGACCGCAACGATCTCGGCGTTCATCGGGGTCTTCCTGGGTCATCCACTACCCTACATCCTATCTGGATTGGAGATGGAGATCCACACGGATGACCGAGAAAGGGAGCAGAGGAGCAGAGGAGCAGAGGGGCAGAGGGGCAGAAGGGCAGCAGAGGGGCAGAGGGGCAGAGGGGCAGAGGGGCAGAGGGGCAGAGCAGAGGGGCAGAGGGGCAGAGGGGCAGAGGGGCAGAGGGGCAGAGGAGCAGAGGGGCAGAGGAGCAGAGGAGACCCGCTCCTTATCACGCTTATCGACCCGCGATGGGTTTTCCTTTCGTCTCAATAGGAACGGAAAAGGAACGGTCCTTCAAGATGTCATCCTGAGCGGAGCCCCCACAGGGGCGGAGTCGAAGGATCTATGAGATGAATGGAACATCCTCAGTCCGCAGATCCTTCGACTTCGCGCCAAAGGCGCTTCGCTCAGGATGACATCGGGTAGCGACATGGGTACGTGGGCGAAACCAGTGCCGGTTGGTTCCCCTTTCTCCCTTTCAGGATCGGTATCTACAGCAGCCCAACGATAGCGATAGCGATTCCGATAGCGATAGCGAGGAAGCCGAGCGGTCCTCTGCCCCCATGCCCCTCTGCCAGGTGGGGGCTGCTTCTCCCTTTCCCCCTTTCCCCATTTCTCCCTGTCGGTAGCGGTAACGGCAACGGGCTCGTGATCGGGATCGGGATCGAGTATCGAGTATCGAGCATCGAGCGGTGATATCCTCGAAGCCTCAGCAGAAAACCATGCGGTGGCGAACCGCACGAGGAGGTTGTGATGAGCAACGGCGCACAGACTTCGGCAAAAACAGGTCTTCCGGTATGGGCGTGGGTTGGCATCGGCTGCGGCGCGATTGTCGTCTTTGTCATGATTGCCATGACGGTGGGCGGCTTCCTGCTGGCAAACAAAGCAAAAGACATGGTGGCCGACTTCGAAGACGACCCGGCCATGGCGACGGCTAAAATGATCGTCAAACTCAACCCCGAACTTGAAGAGGTCTCGAGCGATCCCGCGGCCGGGACCATGACCGTCCGCAACAAGAAGACCGGTGAGGAGATCACGGTCAATTTTGATGATATCGAGAATGGGCAGTTCAGCTTCAAAACCGGCGACCGCGAGGTCAACATCGACGCCAGCGATCTCGAGGAAGGCAATCTCAAGGTCACCGACGGGGAGGGCGAGCTCGTGTACTCCGCGGGTCAGGTCTCCGAAGAAGTTCCGGGTTGGGTGCCTTTGCCGGAAGGCTCCGAGCCGCAAAATCGCCACATGATGAAGAGCGGCGACCAATCCAGCGGGGGATTCGAGATCAAAACAACCATGAGCGTGGCCGAGGTGCTCGATTTTTACAAGGCGGCCCTCGAAGCCGAAGGTTATGACGTCGCGGTCAACACCTACAGCCAGGACGACACCGTGGGTGGAATGGTCAATGGAAACAACGGTGAGGGTGGCCGGAACGTTGTTGCCATCGTCAATTCAGAGGATGGTGGACCAACGCAGGTGGTGATCAACTACTCAGGGAATTGACGCGATCAGGGCTGAACCACGGAGGCGCGGAGAGAGAACTCCCGCAGATCACGCCGATCACGCAGATTGACCGTCGCGATCGACGGGAGACGGACCGGCTTTGCCCACAGATCACCCAGATGAACCAGATCGAGGGCCGTCGCAAACACGAAGACACAAAGACACGAAGGAGTCACACCAAGAAAACCACAGAGGCACGGAGACACAGAGAGGGAACACAGAGGGCTGGCGCAAAGGCACGACCGGAGTGCAGCCGGGACGGCTGCACCACCATGGTGGTGCACGCGTCTCGCGTGCACATGGTTGAACCGCAAAGAACGCAAAGTCGCAGCGACGCCAAGGCCTGGTTGGCGAACTTGTGCGAGGGTGCCATCAGTGTCGGCAGATCGCCAGACGATCTCCGATCGCCAGTCGCCGGGTGAGAAGCGGGGTGACTGCCGATCGCCAGCGCTCGGAGTCACCCCGCTTCCCACCGTCCGGCACGCCTACGGCATGCCGGTTCTGCCTAGCTTCGGTGACATCCTCTCTTGATTGAAGGAAAGAGGAGGAAGGAGGCGAGACCTGCGCGATTGCGCAGGCCGCTGGGGCAGGAAACCGCGACGAGAGCTGGTTTTCGGAGCGGTTTCCTGCCCCAGCGGTACCTGGCCGCCCTGGGCGGCCAGGATCTCGCCGGACCGGGGATGTCGCCGGGAAGTCCTCTGTGTCTCTGTGCCTCTGTGGTTGTCCGGACATGCCGCTGAAGCGATCGTTATCCGATCTGTTCCACCAGCGTTTTCGCGAGCTGGATAAAGGCCTGCGCGGTCGGCGAGTCCGGACGCGACGTGACCACCGGTTTGCCCTCGTCACCGCCGACAACCACCGCTGGATCGAGCGGGATGGAACCCAGGAACGGCACTTCCAGCTCCTTGGCGGTGCGGCTCCCGCCGCCCTCGCCAAAGATGTGCTCCAGGTGTCCGCACTCGGGACACGCGAAGGAGGCCATGTTCTCGATGATGCCGAGGACCGGGATCTCGAGCTTGCGAAACATGTGAAGGCCCTTGCGGGCGTCGATCAGGGCCACATCCTGCGGGGTCGTGACGATCACTGTCCCGGCCATCGGCACGTTCTGGCACAGAGTCAGCGCCACGTCGCCGGTGCCGGGCGGAAGATCGACCACAAGGAAGTCGAGTTCTCCCCAGGCCACATCTCCAACAAATTGTTCGAGCGCCTTCTGCAGCATCGGACCACGCCATATGACCGGTTGGTCGGGATCGACCAAAAAACCGAAGGACATGACCTTGACGCCGCCGTCGGCGGTCGCCGGCTGGATCTTGCCTTCGGGATCGCCTGTCGGTTCGATCATGGTGCCCATCATCATCTGTTGTGATGGTCCGTAAATGTCCGCATCGAGGAGGCCGACCGAGTGGCCGAGCGAAGTCAGGGCCAGCGCGAGGTTCGCGGAGACTGTGGATTTTCCGACGCCTCCCTTGCCCGAAGCGACCGCGATGACGTGTTTGATCCCGGGAATCTTGTCCTCCCAGGTTGGTGGCGGTTCCGGCTCGGCTGCGGGTCGCGCCTGAACCGTGGCGAGCAAGGGGTGGACGGTGACCTCGGCACTGCCGACCTCATCCATCGTCGCAAGCAGCTCTTCGACGATCTTTTTCACTTCGCCTGCAACGTTGGGCTGCGGGGCCTCGACGGCAAGGGTCACCTTGACCGAGTCTCCGTCGATTTCGATGCCGCGCACCGCTCCGGCCTCGACCAGAGATCCAGCACCGTTGGGAGCCGGGATATTGTGGAGTTTTTCAAGAATCAACTGTTGTGTGAGCGCCATGGGTCCTCCTGCATTCCGTTCAACGAGCGAAGAGTGTAACCAATCCGTACCCGATCCCGTTCCCGATTGTTTTTTCGGCCTGGAAAATGCGGGTTGCGTAAGGCTTAAAGCCGTTGAGAAATTGGTTGTGTCGCGTTGGGATCGTCGGTTTGCGTGGCATCGAGAATCGCCTGGGCGAGCCGGTCGGGTGCCTCGAGAGGCAGGAGGTGACCGCAGTCGACCAGGAGTTCGAGCCGGGAACCGGGGATGCCGGCCGCAGCTTCTTCGGCAAATTTGATGAACCCCGGTGTCTCGCTGTCGCCCGCCAACACGATGGTGGGGACGTCAATTTCGGAGAGCCTATCGGGAACCGTCCACGAACGTTCGACGTGATCCCGCGCGGTCGCGAGATACTCAGCTCCAGGAAAGTCCCGGGTGATCGCCTCCGCTGCTTCGCGGACCTCCGCTTTGGTGAAGGAATGCGTGAAGAGCGGACACTCACCCCAGGCTCCTTCCATGGCGGCGGCGATTCCCTCGGTGCGCGCCACCCGGGCGACTTGCCGAAGGCAGTCCATGAATTCGGGCTCGAATGGGCGATCCGGCATCACCGTTGAGGCGAGCACGAGACCGGCGACCCGATCGGGATGGGTGATGGCCATCTCGAGCGCAATCGCGCCGCCTACCGAATAACCAAGGACCGAAGCGCGATGGACGTCGGCCGCGTCGAGAACCGCCAACATATCGGAGGCGTGATGGGAGTGGTGATAGCCGGAGTCAGGGCGGGTGCTTTTGCCGTGGCCTCTGAGGTCGGGTCGGATGACCCTCAGCCCCTCACCGATGAGTGATCCCATCATCGGATCAAAGATCCGTCGGTCCTGGGTGTGACCGTGGATCAGAAGCACTGTTTCGCCGGTGCCCTCGTCGAGATAGTGAATCGTGACCTCACCGTTGATCGCTTCGGGCATCGTTCCTCCCTGTTTCGGTTTGGGATTGTAACGCCTTCCGGGAGAGCAGAGGAGCAGAGGAGCAGAGGAGCAGAGGAGCAGAGGAGCAGAGGAGCAGAGGAGCAGAGGAGCAGAGGAGCAGAGGAGCAGAGGAGCAGAGGAGCAGAGGAGCAGAGGAGCAGAGGAGCAGAGGAGCAGAGGAAAGGAGCAGAGGAGCAGACGAGGAGCAAGAGAGGAGCAGAGGAGACCCGACCCTTATCACATGGGCACTCGCTTTTCAGCCCATCTGCCCCCCTCCATGTGGCGGCTCGTTTTCGCATTCGGGAACGGGATCGGGATCCGGATCGGCACTGTCGTTCAAGATGTCATCCTGAGCGAAGCCCCCACAGGGGCGTAGTCGAAGGATCTATGAGATGAAACGAAAAGACATCAAACCGCAGAACCTGCCCTGAGCGAGCAGCGCGAGTCGAACGGGTCCTTCGACTTCGCGCCGAAGGCGCTCCGCTCAGGATGACATCGGGAGGCGACATTCGCTTGAGTTCGAAATCAGTGGGGTGGTTCAACTTTTTCGCTTGCCCCTTCGGCAACGGCAACGGCAACGGCAACGGGCTCGGGTTCGAAATAGACCTCGACGTCTGGATCCAGCATCCAGCATCACTCTTGTCCAAGACAGAGTCTCGGATAGCGTTCAGGGGCAGCGGCAGCGAACAGTCGCCAGCGGCAGTGTTCAGTCATCAGCGTCAGCGATCAGCGGCCGGGACAGTGAAGAGCACTTATTTCTTCGGGACTCCGCCCTTGGTGGTGCGGCCGTCTCGGCCGCACGGTGTGCAGGCGAGACGCCGACACGACAACGGCTGTTCCTTCTATTGAACGACCCGGAGGTGATCACGCCGTCGCTGCCCCTGATCTCTGCCTCTGATCGTTGATCCCTGTCGCTGCCCCTGGACACTGTCGCTGCCGCTGGAATTCGGACGCGGACGCGGGCACGGACACGGGCAACCGCGAACCGGATATGCCAAAAACCCACCCGTAAACCACGCGATGTCAGGTGGGAAACTTCAGGTGACGATCTATTTTGGACAGCAGTGATCCTGCATCGAGTATCCAGCATCGAGTATCGAGCGGCCGGGCGAATCACCCTTTCTTTCAGAACTCCCGAACTCAACCGAGCTCGGACTCGATCGCGGCGGCGAGAATCTCGGCCAGATCCTGGATCTCGTCCGCATCCTCGCCCTCGATCATGACCCGGGCGAGCGGTTCGGTTCCCGAGTACCGGAGGAGAACCCTTCCCCGATGATAGAGGCGATGATTGGTCTCGGCCAGATGGTGGGTGACCGTCGGGAGATCGTCGAAGGGCAGTTTCTTTGCGACCTGCACGTTGAGCAGAATCTGCGGCAGACGCTCGAGGTTTGACAGAGCCGAGACCGGAATGCCGCGTTTGGCGGCGATGGCCAGCAGGTGGCTCCCGGTCAACAGGCCGTCTCCTGACACGCCGTAGCGCGAACAGATGATGTGCCCCGACTGTTCTCCACCGAGGGCGGAGCCATTCGCCTTCATTGTCATCCAAACTGCCCGGTCGCCGACCGGACATCGGATCATTTCCATGCCCTCTTCACCCAGGGTGCGTTCGAGACCGAAGTTGCTCATGACGGTGGCGACGACCCGTCCGTCGGGAAGCTGATCGTTGCTTTTGAGATCACGCGCCCAGGCGAGGAGAATGTCGTCACCGTCGAGAATCGTCGCCTTTTCGTCCACCAGGACCGCACGATCGGCGTCGCCGTCGAGTGCGATCCCGCCGTCGGCACCAAGTTCGCGCACCTTGTCGGCGAGCAGATGTGGCGCGGTTGCACCACATTCGGCATTGATGTTCAGACCATCGGGCTCGGAAGCCACACTCGAAACGCGTGCGCCGAGTCGCTCCAGATACTCCTGTGCCAAGCCTGAGGCGGCGCCGTTTGCGGCATCGACAACCACGTGAAGACCATCGAGTGGGTGCTCCGTGTCGTGGGTCGCGACCAGAAGATCGAGGTAGCGCGAGCGGAAAGAGTCATCGATTTCGGGCAGACCCGGCCCGACCAGGACTTCAGTCTCGTCGAGACGATCCTCGAGGTGTTGTTCGCGATCATCGGCGAGCTTTTCGCCTCCGGGGCCGAGGATCTTGATGCCGTTGTCGTGGGCAGGGTTGTGAGATGCCGAAATCACGACCCCGGCCGAACATCCGCTGTCGCATAGGAATTGTGAAACTGCGGGCGTGGGGAGAACCCCGGCCCAGGTGACTCGCCCGCCGGCCGCCTGATATCCGGATGCAAGCCACTGGGCGATTTCGGTCGTGGATGCGCGGGTATCTCCGGCGAGCAAAATGCAGGGTGCTTCTTTTTCGGCGGAAAGATCCCTGGCCAGAGCCACCCCGAGACGACAAACGGTTGCTTCGTCGAGTGGCGCCTCATAGGCCCTCCCGCGGATACCATCCGTGCCAAAGAGTTTATCCATGAGACACCGGAGTGTTCGGCACGAATGTTGGGGAAATCCCCTTGATCGACACCACCACTCAGCTCTCGTCCTCGGCGGCGGTCTCGTCCTCGGGTGGCGTCTCGGGCACGATGTCGATGGTGATCTGGATCTGACCGATGCCGAGGGCGCGCAACAAGGGGTCGGGGATGAGCGGTTGGACCACGACGTCGACCGGCGCGGTGGCTCCCTCGATGGATATCTGATTGGTCTCGACATACTCCAAGGCCAGGAGCCTGGATTCGGGGCCCTGGATCGTGTAGTGAGTCGGGACGATGAGAATTTCGCCGAGGACAAATCCTGCCGCCGGGACACCGTCGATGACCGGGCGCACCAGCACCAGTCGCGATTCCTGTCGTTCCAGCTCGAGAGTGATCGCCGACGGATCGACGCTCACCACGTCGACCTCCGCCGGAAGCGGGATGTCGCTCTCGTTGATCGGGTAGGAGTTGAGGCCCGGTCTGGCGTCGGCCAGATCGAGCAGGACCTCCGGGGGGTTGCTCGAATCAAGAGTTCTGGTGAGCGGGCCTCGAAGTTGCAGCGACACAGTATCCGGCACGCTCGAGGTGAGGACGAGATCGCGCGGGATATTGACCAGAGTCAGCCGCGCCTTGACGCCGCGAACCGAGATATTTTCGCTTCTCTGAGCGGCGAGGGCGTACCAGAGGAGGAACGCAGCAATCAGTGCGACCAGGAATTGCAGAGGATAGCGTGGGCGCAGCATCAGTCGGCCGCCTGTTCAAATCTGTGGGTTTGAAAGAGGTGTTCCGCAAGAGCGTTGCGGAGAGTGGTTTCGTCGAGGGGCCTCAGCAACTGCTCTTCAACCGCCAGAGAGATGGTGCCCGTTTCCTCGGAAACGACGACCACCAGGCCGTCGGTCTCCTCGGTCATACCGAGGGCGGCGCGGTGGCGGGTTCCGAGCTCGGTCGACAGCTCGTGACTCGTGGTCAGGGGGAGAAAGCACGATGCGGCCACGATCTGGCTTCCCCGGATGATGACGGCACCATCGTGCAGTGGTGTCCCGGGGATGAAGATGTTGAGGAGCAGATCGTAGGAGAATCTTGCTTCGAGCGGGATTCCGGTGTCCGCCCATGAGTTGAGGGAGTCGCGGCGTTCGATGACGATCAGCGCTCCGATCCGCCGCGAGGCCAACGCCTGGACGGCGAGGGCGAGCTCGTTGAGCATCACGGGGCCTTCCTCAGGGCGACGGCCCCAGCGGAAGATCGCGGTGGATCCGAATGCGGTCAACATGCGGCGGATCTCCTGTTGGAAGAGCACGATGATTGCAAACGGCAAAAAGGTCAAAAGATTGGTGAGAATCGTCGTGAGGGTAATCAATTTGAGGGTCGAGGCGGCCAGCCAGAGCGCGACGATGATCACGAGCCCCCACAGCATCTGCATCGCGCGCGTGCCCCTGAGCAGGACGAGCAACGCATAGATCAGCAGTGCGACCGTCAGAATATCGGCCAGATCGGCGATCGACACCTGGAGGTCGGTCAACTCGCGCAACATCCCGAGCAGCCAATTCATGGGTGGGCCTCGTTGATTCGGCTCGCGACCTCGAGGAACTGGACCGCTGCTGCGGCGTCGTGAACCCGCACGACCGACCTCCGGATACCTAGCACCGGGATGAGTGCGGCAAGAGTCCCGGCAAGGCGATCATGGGTCTCGGCGCCGGTCAGTCGACCGATGAAACTCTTGTTTGAAGGACCTGAGAGCACCGGGTGTCCGAGGGCCGCGAGATCGGGCAGGGCCGCCAGCAGGGCGAGATTCGCATCGTCGTCCTTGCCGAAGCCTATGCCGGGATCGAGCCAGACGTGTCGTGCGGGGATGCCGGCCGCCACCGCTGCTGCGGCGCGACTCCTCAGGAATTCGTGGACTTCGGCCACGACGTGGTCGTAGGTGGTGTCTGTTTGCATGGTGCGCGGTTCGCCACGCATGTGCATGAGAACGATTCCGGCGCCTTCTGCCGCAACGAGCTCGAGCATGGCGTGGTCTGCGGCCGCGGTCACGTCGTTGACCAGATCGGCGCCCTGGGCAAGCGCCCCTCGAGCGACCTCGGGCTTCGATGTGTCGACCGAAAGAACGACCTCGGGCCATCGAGACCGAAGTTCCCGGATGACCGGAATGACGCGGTCACGCTCCTCTCGGGCGGTTACCGGCTGAGCGCCGGGACGGGTGCTCTCGCCGCCGACATCGATGATCGATGCGCCGAACCCGATCAGAGAGGCGGCGTGGTCGACTGCGTCTTCAAAGGACTGGTGAAGACCACCATCAGAGAAAGAATCAGGGGTGCAATTGAGGATGCCCATGACAGCCGGTCGCATTCGCGGCCAGAGCCGATCGAGGCGCAGCTGGCGCCCGGGTTTCCCTACGATCACGCCGATCCCGTCACCTCCGTTTCGGCTCGTTCCTTGTTGCGCTTGATGGCCTCGACATCGACATCGGAATTCTTTCCGAGAAGATCGTAGATTTCGCCACCATCGAGGACCTCGTGCTCGAGGAGGGCGGAGGCGATCGCCTCAAGGGCCGCGACATGGCCTTTGATGATCCTGTTTGCATTCTCATAGGCCGTGGTGATGAAGCTCCGGATCTCGTCATCGATTTGAACCGCGGTCGCATCCGAATAATCCTGGTGACGAGAGAATTCTTTGCCGAGAAAGATGGACTCTTCTCGTTTACCGTATGTGAGCGGCCCCATCGTCTTCGACATGCCCCACTCGCAGACCATCTTTCGTGCCAGTTCGGTGGCTCGTTCGAGATCGTTGCCGGCTCCGGTCGTCATCTGGTTGGGACCAAAGATCAATTCCTCGGCCAGCCTGCCGCCCATCAGGACCTGGAGGTTGGCCTCGAGATAGCTCCTGGCGTAGGTGTAGCGGTCTTCGAGCGGTAGCTGTTGGGTCAGACCGAGAGCCATACCGCGCGGGATGATGGTCACTTTGTGCAGCGGGTCGGCCTCGGGCACCAGGACGGCCACCAGCGCATGGCCCGCCTCGTGATAGGCAGTAAGACGCTTTTCCTCTTCGGACATGACCAGCGATCGTCGTTCCGACCCCATCATGACCTTGTCTTTGGCGAACTCGAAATCCGCCATGTCCACCTTCATCTTGTTGAATCGCGCCGCACGGAGGGCCGCCTCATTGACCAGGTTGGCAATGTCGGCCCCCGAGAAACCGGGTGTCGAGCGGGCGATCACCACCATGTCGACATCGGATGCGAGCGGGATTTCGGTGGTGTGGACCTTGAGGATCCCCTCCCGGCCCTTGACGTCCGGGGGGTTGACCACGATCCGCCGATCAAAGCGGCCCGGCCGCAGCAGCGCCGGGTCGAGCACATCGGGACGGTTGGTGGCGGAGATGAGGATCACGCCCTCGTTGCTTTCAAAACCGTCCATTTCCACCAGGAGTTGATTGAGTGTCTGTTCGCGCTCGTCGTGACCGCCGCCGAGACCGGCGCCTCGGTGGCGTCCGACCGCGTCGATCTCATCGATGAAGATGATGCACGGTGCGTTCTTTTTGCCCTGCTCGAAAAGGTCACGGACTCTCGAGGCACCGACGCCGACAAACATCTCCACGAAATCGGATCCGGAGATCGAGAAGAACGGCACACCGGCCTCACCGGCAACAGCTTTTGCAAGCAGGGTTTTTCCGGTTCCGGGAGAGCCCATCAGAAGCACTCCCTTCGGAATTTTGCCCCCGAGCCGGGTGAACTTTTTCGGATCCTTGAGGAAATCGATGATCTCCTCGAGTTCTTCCTTGGCCTCGTTGACCCCGGCAACGTCGGCAAAGGTGACGGTCTTCTGGTCGGGGGTCAGAAGCCTCGCCTTCGATTTGCCAAAGGACATGGCCTTGGTCCCACCGGACTGCATCTGCCGGAAGAAGACAAACCACAGACCAACCAGAATCAGGAGGGGTGCCCACGACAGTAGGGCCGTCAGCATGCGGCCGTCCGCCGGCTTTTCGACCTTGATCTCGACTTCCTGTGCCCGAAGCTCGGAAATCAGGTCGTCGTAGCCGGGGTTGTAGGTCTGCAGGTCATAGCGCGGGCTCGCCGCGGACTCCTCGAGAGCGGCATTGGAACGGATGAATATCTCATCGCCCTTGATCAGGACGCGCTGGACTTCGTCGTCGGCGACCCGATCCAAGAATTCAGAAAAGGAGATATCACGACTGGTGGTGTTGTAGCCCCTCAGCACCTGCAGAATCAGCAGGACGCCGACAAGGATGACGATCCACATCAGAACGGTTCGTACAGTTTGATTCACTCTTCGCTACCCTCCGGCGCCCTTCGATCTGTGTCGGGCGCTTGGGAGAACCCGCCGACCACCGGGATTGTTCCCTCTTTGCCCCGGTCTTTCAATCTTCTTCGATGACGCAGAGATCCGGTCGGTTCGTGTGTTCGCCGTGTCCGGGCCCGAGACCATAGCCGACGAGAAAGCCGTCCGGTGCATCGTCAAAGACTGAGTACCGCGCGTTCAGGTTGACACTCCGCAGCTGTGGTTTGTCGACCAGCGCGACGACCTCGATCGAGGCCGGGTTCTGTTGGCTGAGGTGTGTGATGAGATAATTCTCGGTGATTCCGGAATGAAAGACGTCTTTCAGAACGAGGACATGACGGTCGGTGACGTCGACCCGAGTGGCAAAGGTCAGGCTGACCACCTCACCGTGAGCGCCGATGGACGACGTGACCGCGACAAATTCGTAATCGATGGGACGGGGCATCTCCCGTGCCAGATCGGCGAGGAAGAAGGCCGCTCCCTTGAGCATGCCCACCAAAACCAGCTCACGATCTGCGTAGTCTGCGGCGATGGCTTCGGCGACCTTTTTGACGCGCTCGCTGATCTGCTCAGCGCTGTAGATTACTCGCAGGTCGCTCACGACGCATCACCTCCAATACAGGGCCCTCGGAGTATAAACGCACCGGGTCCCGCCAGACTCCTGGAATCCAATAAATTTTATCATCTTCGCAGCATACGGGCCATGATCGGCGGAGATGGCGCGGCAGTTTTTGCGCCAAAATGTTACTGAGAGTGATCGTCCCGCCCGACACCGAAATCTGATCATCGGTTCTTGGCGATCGGACGGTCACCACCGATCCCCGGCTCACCGTCAGCGACCAGCGAACGGTTTCTTCAGGCGCACCACCGTCCCTGATTCCGACGCTCCATCCTTTGAGCGGAAGATCGATCGTTTCTCCTCTGCTGAGGTTGATGGCGTATTCCTCTGGCAGCAGCGGCGGTTCGAGCCAGAGCCGGCCCCGGGCCTGTCGGATCGCCCATCGGCCGCCGAGCGTCACGGCACGGGGCTCTCCATCCCGGATCAAGCCTTCGAAAAGGGCGAGTTGGGCCCTTGTCACCCGTGCGAGCCCGACGCGGCGTGCCTGAGCGTGCAACCATCGCGCACGAAGAGGCGGTGCGAGACCGCTGATCGTTTCAACCGCGACGCCACCCTCGGGTTCCCAGGGATCTATCCATCCGGCCCTTGCGGCCACTTCAGTGGCAAGGTAGGCCTCGCTCGAAGCCAGGGCGTTGGCAAGGTGCACGAGGTGGTCCCGTAACGATGGGCTCATCTTTTCGAGCTCTGGCAATGCCTTGTGGCGGACTCGATTGCGGAGGAAATCGAGATCGGAATTGGAGCTGTCCTCGCGCCACGCGATTCTTCGCTCGGTGAGGTAATCGACGATCTCCCGTCGGGACCACGGCAACAATGGGCGCGCTACGCCCCGTGATGTCTGTTGTGCGATGCCGGCGAGGGCGCGCGGCCCGCCGCCTCGCAGCAGCTGCACGAGCACTCCCTCGGCGACATCGTCGCGATGGTGTCCTGTAGCGACTGCGACCGCAGCGAGGGACTTCTTGAGATCGAGCAGCGCGTCGTAGCGGAGTTTTCTCCAGGTTCCTTCGCGACCGTCCTCGAGGGGGCCGGTGGCTTGGATCCTGGATGTATGAAAAGGAACTCCGCGTTCGAGACACAAAGTCTCGCAGAAGGCTGCGTCGTTGTCGGCCTCGATGCCGCGGACTCCGTGGTGCACGTGTGCCGCCTCGATTTCGAGGTGGAGATCTTCCTCAGCGAGAAGATGCAACAGCGCGACCGAGTCGGGCCCTCCAGAAAGAGCGACCAGCACCTTGTTTCCGAGGAGGTCCGGAAAGGCGGCACGGAAATGATCTGCAAAACCGGTCAGGGCCATGGGGCATCATACCCAATTCAGGCCATCGATCCCGGTTGAGATCGATGGCCTGAACTGGTGGCGGTGGGTGGACTTGAACCACCGGCACAGGGCTTATGAGACCCCTGCTCTACCCCTGAGCTACACCGCCCGACCGAGAACTATACCCGCAGATACTTTCTTCGTCTAGCCTGTTGTCGGCAGCTGCCGGTGGTCTCTCCTCCGGCCATTCACGTTATACTCGAATCAATGGCGTTCGAGACCCCTGAGGAAGAACTGAAAACCTGTCCGGTCTGCGTACTCAAGGTGCCCGAGAGTGAGTTGCAGTCCTGTACGATCTGTCATAGCGTCTACTGCCAGTACTGTGCGGTGCAGGACTTTGGTCGGAGCTTCTGTTCCGCCCGCTGTCGAGGCTTCTTTTTCTGGGGAGACGGCGAACAGGACGAGAGGGATTACTGACCAAAATGGGTCGACGACACGACGAACTCATTCAAAAGGCAGCCACCGTACCAGTATTGCGTTCAGGAGCTGACCAGGTTTTGGTGGCCCAGAAGGCGGAGGGCGCCCGTGTTTTCGACGTTGACAATGTTGGCTACATCGACTTTATGGGCGCCGGTGGCTCGGCCATCGTCGGTTTTGCCAACCAGTTTGTTTTAGACGCGGTACGTCGGGTTCTTGTTGGCGGGATTCCAGAGGGATTCCATGTGCCCCAGGAGGTCGATTTCGCCACCAACCTCGGGCGTTTTGTCCCGTGGGTCAAAAGTTGGTGGTTCTGCAGAAGCCAGGATGAGGCCTTTCGACAGGTTCTGGACTGGCTGCGTCAGGTCACGGGCAATAAGAAATTCCTGGTCCTTGATGGCGGGGCGCCCTTGCGGGTCGGCGCGCCGGCAAAACTCTCCATCGATCCATCCAACCCGATTCGCGAAGTTGCCGGTTGGGACGTGGCGAAAATCATCGCCGCGATCACAAGCGGCGGGCCCAAACTGGCCGGTTTGATCCTCGACCCGTTGATGGGGCGATTCGGGGTGGTTCCCCCTCCACCGGGAGCCCTTGACGAAATCGTCGAGGCCTGCCGCGACAACGGTGTGCTCCTGGTTCTCGACGAGCGGGTCTCCGGTTTTCGGGTTCATCGTGGGGGATTTGCCGAACGGGCTGGGATCGTCCCGGACGTGGCGGTTTACGGGGCCGCCCTCGGCGGTGGTTTCCCGATTGGTGTGGTGGCCTTCAAAGATGAACAGGAGGCCCTCAACGACTTCGATCCGTTACCTACGCCCCACCCGGTTTCGCTGGCAGCCGCCGAGGCGGTTCTGTCGATTCTGAAGAACGACTCGGTCTACGAGCACCTCGAAAAACGAACGGATCAACTGGTTCAGGGGCTCCTTGCACTCGGTGGTCGTTTTGAAAGACCGATGACCATCAATCAGATCGGTTCGGTCTTCGCCCTCTATTTCTCTGATAAGCCGGTGGTCGACCGCAAAAGCCTCGAAGGTGCCGACAAAGCGGCCTATCGTCGACTGGTCGGTGCGTTGCGGAACGACGGCATCTTGTTTCCCAGAGAACAGGGACGGGCCGGTTTTCTTTCGAGCACCCACGGTGCCAAGGATATTGACGAAACGCTTGCCGCATGCGAAAAGGTCCTCCTCAAGATGCACCAGGAGGATCTCCCCTAGTCCATGACTCCGAAACCGGCATACGAACCCGAAAGAGACCGGCGCGAACGGACGCTTCTGGTCGGTTTGGCTTTGCCCGGCCTGCCACGCCACGTGGTCGAGGAGCATCTCGACGAGCTCGAACGGCTGGTCGAAACCGCCGGTGGCGAGGTGATCGGCCGGGAAATCCAGGAGCGCCGGCAGCCCAGCCCTGCGACGCTGGTCGGGAAGGGCTTTCTTCATCGCCTCGCCGACCGCTGCGAGGATGAAGAGATCGATTCGTTGGTATTTGACGAAGATCTCACCGGGTCGCAGGTTCGCAATATCGAGGGCGAGGTGCCGAAGACGGTCAAGGTTCTCGACCGCGCGGCGGTGATCCTCGACATATTCGCCCAGCACGCCCGCAGCCGCGAGTCGCAGACCCAGGTCGAGCTTGCCCAGCTCGGCTATCTCATGCCCCGGCTCACCCGGCGTTGGAGCCACCTCTCTCGTCAAAACGGGGGCATCGGAACCCGGGGTGTCGGCGAAACACAGCTCGAGATCGACCGGCGGTTGATCTCCAAACGCATGGCGCAACTGCGTGGCAAGTTGGAGGTCATCGAGAGAGACCGGCGGTTGCGGCGCGAACGGCGTGACGATATCTCTTCGGTTGCCATCGTCGGTTATACCAATGCCGGTAAGTCGTCTCTTTTTCGCCGTCTGACCAGGGCCGATGTGCTGGTGGAAGATCGGCTCTTTGCGACCCTCGACCCACGGGCACGGCGGGTGGCCCTCGGCGAGGAGATCACGGCCGTGCTCACCGACACGGTGGGTTTCATACGCAAGCTTCCACACGATCTCGTGGCGCCTTTTCGATCGACTCTCGAGGAGGCGGTGGTGGCCGATCTCGTGCTGCATGTGGTGGACGCGTCTCATCCCGCATGGGAAGAGCATCTTCGAATCGGCCATGAGGTCCTCGATGGGCTCGATGTCGAACGCGATCGGGTCCTGGTGGTCCGCAACAAGATCGATCTCGTGGGTGGGGTCCACCGGATCGCGGGTCTTGGCTTCGGGGGGACCGTTTCGGTCTCCGCGGTGACCGGAAAAGGCGTCAATGATCTCAAGGCGGTCATTCGCCGGCGGGTGCTCTCGAATCCTGATGTCGCCATTCTTCGGGTTCCGCTGGAGGAGGCCGAGATGGTGCGGCGGGCGGTTGGCCTACCGCATCAGGTGGCGCGACGATTCGATGAGGAGACGCTGGAACTGGCGATGAGGGTTGATTCGAAATCCCTGCAGAAGGCCGGGCTCGTTCCCTACCAGGTCGATCGATGGGGCGAAAACGGCGACGACGGAGGCACTCGTGCCGATCTATGAATTTCTGTGTCGAGCCTGTAACAAGATCTACAGTTTTCACTCCTTCAAGGTGGCAACCGAAAAAACGCCGGTTTGTCCGAAATGCGGCGCTTCTGATCTCGGTCGGGTGCCCTCGTCTTTTGGGGTTGCGGTTTCCGGCAAAGGCTCGATGGACGACGACGCCGGGATGGACGACCCTCGGATGGAACGGGAGATGATGCGCTTTGCCTCAGAGCTCGAGAATATGGACGAAAACGATCCCAAGGCGATGGCGGCTGCGGTGCGGCGGATGACCGATATCGCGGGTGAAGAGGTCACACCGGCGATGGAGGAGATGATCCGGCGGCTCGAAGCCGGCGAGGATCCGGAGAAGGTCGAGGAAGAGCTCGGCGATGCGATCGAAGCAGAGATGGGAGACGCGGGAGGCGGCGGTTTTGCCGGCGCCCCGCCGACGCGGACAGCGGGCTGTATCCGATGTAGCTGGTTCCCGAGAAAGAAAGGGAGAAAGGGAGAAAGGGAGAAGGGGAGATGGGGAGATGGGGAGACCCGCTCACCCTCCCATTCTCTCGAATACTCAAGCTCCCTTATCCGCCTTGCGCCCTTTCACCCTTTCAGGTTTGCAGAGGGCTTCGATGTGGCGGTGCGGTCGGTCAGTTCCCTGACGCTCGCAACCGCATCCGGTGCGAGCCAGACGATGAAAAAGATCGTCAGCGCCCAGGACAAGGTGCCGTAGATCATCTCGAAGGACGGCGTCGCCAGGTGGAGCCCGAAGAGCCCGGTGTTGATCGCCAACCACCCGGTAGTGGGCATCCAACGCCCTCGCCCGAGCGGCAACAGCAGCAGCATGACCCAGTAATAGGAGGTCAGGACCACCAGAGAAAAGGTCACCACAATTCCGAGGATCGAGGCCTGGTCGAGTCGTTGGCGGCGGGCTGCGAGAACCACCAGCGCCAGCATCAGGGCGGAGACCGCAGCGATCAGAGGCCGGCGCTCGCGCTCGAGTCGGTTCATTTTCTCTTGCCAGTGGAGCCAGGGCTCGGGCAGTCGGAAATCCACATCGTCCCGACGCATGGTGGCGCCGTCATAGAGCATGGTGTTCTTCAGACCGACGTTGTTGGTCAACCAGGTGCCATGGTGTTTTTCGAGATTGGTCCGAAATTCGCCCCAGGCGGACGGCCCGGCGCCGATCATGGAGCCTGCCAGCAGGCAGATCACGATGCCTCCGGCAAAGCCTGCCGCGATGTGCCTGAATTTGCTGAGCGTTTGTCGTTTGGCAAGGGCGGCCAAACCGAGCACCGTTGCGCCGATCAGGAAGGTGGCGGGAAAGACCCGGACCATGGCTGCGTAGGCCAATAATGCACCCGCCGGGGCGTGTCGTTTCTGATGCAGAAGGCAGATCGCGACGGCAACCGCCGCCAACCAATCCTGACGCAGAAAGGCGCCACCGATCCAGTCGAATCTCCATGGGTATCCGAGCCCGAATACAATCAATGAAAGACATCCCACCCGGGCTCCATAGGTGCGGAAGATCGTGGCGAAGAGCAGCGCGAGCAGCAGCGGATCGAGCCACGCCAGGGCGCTGAGTGATGTGTCACCAGCCACGAGCCATCGCGAAAAAAGCCGCGCCGTGAAGGTCCATGTCGGGGTGGGGTTGTAACCGTGGTCCTTCCGGATTCGACTGATGTAGTTGGAGTCGTTGGATTCGAGGAAATACCCGACGTCGGTAACGAAAGCCTGCCAGCGGTCGGCGCTGAATCGGTCGCGGACCTCGCGTTCGTGACCAGTCAAGAGGGCTGTTCGAACAACCTCGTTGGTCCGGAGGTCCCGCATGTAACGTTGGGGCTCACGGCCTCGATCGATATCCCGTTCCGCCGCGAGGGAGGCGACGTAAAGGCCGTCATAGCGGAGCTCGGGAAAATATTTCGAGCCCAGAAAATAGTGGAACTGCTCCCAGTGGTGGATCCCGGACCGACCGTGGAATTGCCCGAAATTGGTGTAGGCCAGGACCGCGATCACGGCCATCAGACCGAGTAGTTGGCCGGCGCGTTCGGGTGCGAGTTTGTTCGCAGGCCGGTGGCGCCAGGCGATGACTGCCAGTGCAATCAGGCTGAGGATGCCCTTGGTGAGTATTTCAGTCTTTGGGTCCACGGACCGAGCTTAGCAGGCAAACGAATGAGGAATGAGGAACACTCTTGTTCAAGACAGGGTCTCGGGCAGCTTTCAGGGGCAGCGTCAGCGAACAGGAGTCAGTGAACAGCGGCAGCGACAGAGAACAGCGATCAGTGTTCAGCGGCGGCGGTCAGTAGTCCAGGCGGCATGTGGTGGCTGCTCGCGGTAATGGGGCCCGGCAACGAGTTGTGCTTTTTGGAAGATCTACGCGACGGCCGTTGCGCTCGCCGCCGGGCTTCTGAGAGTCAGCACATCGATCTCCGGCGGCGCGCCGACTCTGACAGGGACAGCACCAACACCGACTCCTCGCGACACGTAGAGAAATGCCTCTTCACGACGGTAGGGTCCGGCGATGTAGCGGGTGTTGAAACGCGCCACGTTGATATTGCGGCCGGTGAGTGCGATCTGACCGCCATGGGTGTGGCCGGCCAGGGTCAGATGGGCGCCTGCTTCGGCGGCCCGATGCCAGCCGTTCGGCTGATGACAGAGGCAGACCCGGAAAGCGGTCGGGTATCGATTGAGGACCGAAAAGTCGGGCTCGCGACCCGCACTCGCGTGGAGATCTTCGACGCCCACAATAGCCAGCTCCGCGCCGTTGCGCTCGAATACAACGCCTTCGTTGATCAGTGGTTTGATTCCTGCCGCCTCGAGCGCCCATTCACTCTTTTTCGGATCGAAGAAATGATCGTGGTTTCCGAGGATGCCCCACACACCCATCGGTGCCGTGATGCCTTCGAAACCGCGCACGAAGAGCTCGGCGTCCGACGGCCGGCGATCCATCTGATCGCCGGTGAAGACGATGAGGTCGGGCTTCAGGTTGTGAGCCATGTCCCGCAGTCGTGACATCCGTTCGGAATCCATATACGGGCCCGCGTGGACATCGGAGATCTGCACGATTCGCAGACCGTCCCAATCCTGGGGAAGGTTCGGCAGGTCGAGGCGTTGGCGGCGCACACCGGGCATGTCGAGCGCATTCGAAAATCCGTAGCCGGCGAAACCGAGCGAACTGGCTGCAGTCAGAGAGGCACTCTTCAAGAAACGTCTTCGGGTCAGCAAATTGGGGGATCCTCCGGCGACCGCGGTCGCCTTGGCGCCACGGGTAGGTCGAACCAGTATAACACCAAGTAGCGATCTAAACTTCCGGCGGCTCGACTATGCTGTGTCAACGTTGAGTCAAAAGGAGCGCTCGATGAACGAAAACAACGTGAATTCCCAGGACATGGCCTCCCAGCCTTCGCCCATGTATCGGTGGGTCGTACTGATTGTGATCAGTTTGGCCATGTTCGCCAATTATTATGTCTACGATTCCATCGCACCTATCGCCGATCTGTTGAAGTCGGAACTCGGTTTCAGCGACGCGAACTACGGCATGCTGTTCTCGGTCTACAGTCTTGCGGCGGTCATCGTCCTGTTGCTCGGCGGCGTGATCATCGACAAATACGGCACCGTCAAGTCAACCATCGTTTTTGGCGGTATCTGTACCTTTGCCGGGATCCTGATGGCTGTGACCTCCGATTTCTGGGTCATGGTGGGCGCCCGCTTCCTCCTGGGCCTTGGTTCCGAGCCCCTGATCGTGGCGATCACCTGCGCACTGGCCAAGTGGTTCAAAGGGCGGGAGCTCGGATTCGCCTTTGGAATCAATCTGACCATCGCCCGTCTGGGTTCGTTTTCGGCCGACCTGATGCCGACCTGGGTCCCGTCGGCCTTCACGGGCTGGCGCAGCCCGCTGATCATCGCTGCAGCGATCGGAATCCTGGTCGTGGTTTCTGCGATCGTCTACGGCCTCCTCGAGGTGCGCGCAAGCCGCCGCCATGGTCTCGGTGATGCCGGTGAGACCGATAAGCTGGTGCTCTCGGATCTCTTCCGTTTCACCAAGTCGTACTGGTTCGTGGTGGCGTTGTGCGTGACGTTCTACTCGGCCATCTTCCCCTTCCGGGGATTCTCCATCAAGTTCTTCATGGAGGCCTGGGAGCTGACCCGTGGTGTGGCGGGTCAGTACAACAGCGTGCTGCCGCTGGCGGCCATGATCGCGACCCCCCTCTTCGGGCTGTTGGTGGACAAGGTGGGTAAACGTTCGCTCTTCATGGTCTTCGGTTCATTCTTGATGATGCCGGTCTTTTTGATGATGGCCTACCAGATCACGCCCCTTGCGGTCCCCGTGGCGATGATGGGGATCGCCTTTTCGCTGATTCCCGCGGTGATGTGGCCCTCGGTGGCCTACATCGTCGATGAGAAACGGCTCGGAACCGCCTATGCCCTCATGACCCTGATCCAGCAACTCGGCGTCATGGGCATGCCGCTGCTCATCGGTTTCTTGAATGACCACTACCAGGCGAGTGGGGAGAACCCCGCCGGCCATATCCCGGGAATGTGGGCGTTCAGTATTCTCGGTTTCTTCGCCCTCTTCTTCGCCGTCATGTTGCGGAAGGAAGAAACCGGACCGAACGCGCATGGGTTGGAGACCATCACAGCAGGGTCATCGAAGGAGTAGGTTTGGGGTTATAGGGCGAGTGAGGCTATGGAGCGATGAGGCTCTGAGACAACCTGGTGCAGCGAAAACTCCTCGTCGCCTCATAGCCAGGGAGCGGAGCGACCGATCATGGCCTCACAAGCTACTTCTTGAACAAGGCGTCAAAGGCCGCGCGCGGATCGTGCGACGAGACTCCGGGTGTCTCGACCTTGAGATCGCGAACCGCTTTGGGTTTGAAGAATTTGCACGGATTGACCTTGGTCTTGCTCTCGACCCGTTTGGCGATCGGCTTTTGGCACTCGAAACGCGATCCCGTATTGAAGAAGGTGCAATTGGAGCACGAGTGGAGGGCGGAGCCGCAGGATGAGCACATCGTGTCGGTGGTGATCTTCGGGTCCGCCAATTCGTGACCGCAGCGTGCACACTTGAAGGAAACCTTGGTCGGCGCCCCCAGGCCCCGCCCACGCGGTGCGCTGTCATAGCGGCGGACGCCGTCTGTCTTCGGGCGTTCGCGTTTCTTTTGCGGCTCGCGATCCCGATCGTCATCCTGATAGCCACGATGGCTGTATTTGCGGTCACTCATGGTGAGTCTCCCTGCTGAATCGAGGTGAGCTGCCGAAGATCGGTCTATGATTTTGCCCGATGCTGGATCCTAGATGCTGGATCCACCCATCCACCCGGCATGTACATAGCATACGGAAGATTCCGGAAATTTGCGCATCCAGCAGCCCTGCGATCCAAAACAAATCGTCATTTGAAGTCACCCACCTGACACAACGAGGCTTACAGGTTGGTTTTTGGTATATCGAGTTTGCGGTGTCCCGTGCCCGAGTCCGCGTCCGTGTCCGTGCCCGAATTGCAGCGGCAGCGACAGGCAACAGCGAACAGGGACAGCGAACAGGGAACAGCGATCAGTGATCAGCGATCAGTGATCAGCGGCAGCGATCAGCAGTCCAGTCGGCGAAATGGCCACCTCCGGGTCGTTCAACAAAACGGGTAGCCGGTGGGCAGCCGATGTCAAGGACAGGCAGGGTGCAGGGCATCCTTGACATCGGCCGCCTCACCGGCTTGTGGGTATGGGCATGAACGACCCGGAGGTGACCAGGTCCAACGCCGCCACGAACACCAACCTCGTTGCCCACTCGAAAACCCTCGAGGCAGCAGGAATTGCGATCAAGCTCGTGATGAGGGTTCCAGCTCCGCTGAAATCCATAGCCGATCAGGTGATCCGGTCGGCAAGTTCAGTCCCTGCGAACCTGGCAGAAGGTCACGGCCGACTCGGTAGAGACCGGTGGAACCACTGGAGAATCGCATACGCCTCGGCGAAAGAGGTCGACAGCTACTTGAAGCTCCTCGCCCACACCGCGGGGCTATCAATCAGACAGCCGCACGTGATGCGCTGAAGGCCTTCGATCAAGTCCGTGCGATGACCTGGCGACTGTTGAACCCGACGAAGTGAGAGCTTTTCACTGGCGCTGTCGCCGCCCCGGTCGCTGATTGCTGACGCTGGTGACTGAACGCTGCCGCTGACTCCTGCTCGCTGTCCCTGTACGCTATCGAGACTCTGTCTTGGACAAGAGTGATCCAGCATCGAGCATCGAGCATCGAGTATGGAGGCTCTCTACTTCGACGCCGCCGTCCACGTCGGTGAGTGGTTCTTGCCTTCGCTGGTCAATTGGTGCGGAACCCCATCGGCGTCGGTGATGAAAATCTGTGGAGAACCGGTACGGTCTGAAGCGAAAGCAAGCATCGAACCGTCGGGAGAAAAGCACGGTGATTCGTTGTTACCAGGGCCGGGGATGACGGTCTTGTCGCCGGTGATCGTATCGATGGTGGCGATCTGGAACTTGCTGCCGACCTTGGTTGTGCAGGCAACACGGGTCCCGTCGGGGGCCCAGGTCGCCTCGTCGTGAAAACCACCTTCAAAACTGAGCCGCCGGACATTCGAACCGTCGGCGTCCATCAGATAGATCTGCGGTGTGCCCGAACGGGTCGAGGTGAATGCGATCTGGCGGCCGTTTGGAGCCCACGCCGGTTGGGTGTCGATGCCCCTGGCGTTCGTCAGCCTCCGCGCGGTGCCACCCTCAAGCGGCATCACGTAGATGTCGGTGTTTCCGTCGACCGACGACGCGAAGGCGATCCTTGAACCATCTGGCGAAAAACTGGCCGACGAATTGACGCCGCCCTTGTCCCAGATCATCCGAAGATAGCCCTCGTGGGGGGTCAGAACGAAGAGGGCGGGAGTGCCGCGCAGGAAGGAGGTGAAAACGATCTGGCGTCCGTCGGGGGACCACGCCGGTGCGAGCGCGATGGTGTTGTGTTTGGTGAGCTGTTTCGGGTTCGCGCCGTCCCAGTCCATGACCCAGAGTTCGGACTCGCCCACACGGTCGGAGATGAAACCGAGGCGCGACAGGAAAGGCCCTGGACGCCCGGTAAAGACCTGGACGATGTCGTTGGCGAGAGTGTGCGCAACAACAGCCGAAGCGTCGATGCCCGAGCGGTATCTTTTTGCAAATGCAAACTCGCCCGAGACCAGATCCACCAGGCGCGCTTCGACGACCAGTTGGCCTCCGGCGCGAACCACGGTCCCGCTGAGCAGAAACTGGGCGCCGATGGCCCGCCAGCGCTGATTCAGAACCTCGGGACGGGGGTCGTCCTCGATCAGCGAATAAAGACGAGGATCGACGATTGCGACCGGAGCCGCTGCAGCAAGGTCGTTGTCCAGGGTTTCCTGAAACTCTCGTGCCGACTCGGTTGGGGTTCCAGGAAGCACCATCAGCGGCGGCGTCGCCACCGCGACCCGTCGCAGCCCGGGCTGGGTGATTTCGAGGTAGAGCTCGTCCTGGGCGCTCGCGGCGCCGACGCAGAGAAAAATCACCGCGAGGCCGACGAGGGTCATTTTGTTGATTCCGGTCATGGTTTCACTCCGTAAAATTAAGATGGACCGTCAGACTTTGTTTGCCATACGCCGGCGGCAGCGGCGGCAGAGGGTTGGCAGCATACATGGCGCGGAGCGCCGCACGATCAAATGTCGCCAGTCCGGAGCTTTCCTCGAGGCGGATATCCTCGATGCGGCCGTTCTTCATGATCACAAAGCCGACCCTGGCGCTCGTCCCCGGGCTGACAGCGGGTTTGTACCAGCGGCTCTCGATCAGTGCCAACATGCGTTCGATGTAGTAGGTGAAATGGAAATCCGCTGGGATACCGGTGTTGCCGCCACCGCCGCTCGGACCGACCGAGAGCCCGCTGCCACCGATGGCAGAGCCCCCTCCCCCGCCGGCCTCGACCGGTGGTGGCGTCGGTACCGGGGTCACATCAGAGTCTTCAGAACGCATCGCGTCGGCGCTGGCCTGAGGCGCCTCGTCCACCAGGGGTGGCGCGGTCGCCGCGGCGGTCGGTTTCGGCACTGCGGTGGCCGGAGCTTTGGTGGCTACCGGTGCCGGCGTCGATCGACTCGGCGGGCGGGTCGATGGCGGAGCTCGTCGTTGCGGAGCCTGCGGTCGAATCAGTTTGACCGCGACCACCGGTAGCTGCACTCTTCGTGAGGCCGCCCTGCGCCCGACGAGAAACGTGGCCGCGGCCACACCAGTGTGCAGGAGCACCGCGAGAATGATCCAAGGCAGGAGCTTTGGCCGTGCACGTTCGCGTTCCACCAGGATCCGATTGACGGGATCCACGGTGCCCTAGCCGCCTTCCGGATGCGTCACCATACCGACCTGTTCGACCCCGACCTGATCGAGCACAGCCAGAACCCTGATCACGAAGCCATAGGGGAGGCTCTCGTCAGCTTTGAGATAGACCGGCCGGGGAGACCCTGCGAGCACGACCCCGAGTTGATCGGGGAGCAATTTGAGATGGACCGGTTCGTCACCGAGGAGGATGATCTGGTCCGAGGTCAGCGTCAGGATGATCGGTTCTTCGGTCTTCGATGTGAGGCCTGGAGCATCCTGCTTCGGCAGGTTGACCTTCAGGCCCTGTACCAGCATCGGGGCGGTGATGATGAAGATGATGAGCAGGACCAGCATGACGTCCACCAGGGGCGTGACGTTGATCTCCGCCATGGAGTCGAGATCGTTGGTGACCTTGCCCGCCATCGACCTTTACCCTCGCCCGGTTTCGGATTTCGAATTTCGAATTTCGAATTTGCCCGACCACCCACCCGATTGGGTTTCCCCGGGGGGGAGGCGGAAAAATCCGCAATCCGCAATCCGCAATCCGAAATTCATCATGTGAAGTTCCGCTCGACGAGGTTCAAGAACTCGAGCTCGAAGTCGTCCATCATCCGGCTCATGATCCGAACCTTGGCCAGGAGGTGGTTGTAGGCCACGACCGCCGGGATGGCCGCGAGCAGACCTGCGGCGGTATTCACCAGCGCCTCGGCGATGCCGGGGGCGACGGTGACGATGGACGTCGATCCGGTTGCGCCGATGGCGTGGAAGGTGTTCATGATGCCCCAGACTGTACCGAAGAGGCCGATGAACGGTGTCGCGCTGGCCGTCGTTGCGAGCATTGGGAGGGCACGCTGGAGACGCTCCAACTCGGCCCCTTTGGCTCGCTCGAGGGATCGTTGGATCCCGGTGATGCTCTTGAGCTTGAGCGAACTGCCGGGGTCCGCTTCGCGACGCACGGCCCGAATCTGCGCCTCGAGTTCGGTGTAGCCGGACTGGAACATCCCGGCCAGGGGCGAGGAGCGGTATTTGGGGGCCGAGGCCGCCGCTTCGTTGAGTCGTGAGGCCTCGCGAAAGACCTTGAGGAAACGGTTCGAGGCACGCCGGGCGGCGGCGAGTTCACGCCATTTCCCGAGAATGACCGACCACGAAGCAAGGGAAAATATGATGAGGATGACGAGGACGATCTTCGCCACCCAACCGGTTTGCAGAAAAAATTTAAAGATCTCCACGGCCGGCATTGTATGCGATTTTGCGAACTCTTCGCACGATAGCCTCGCCCAATCGTGATCCAGCGCACCACAAACCCAGAGCTCGCGAATTGACAGCCACCCCACCCTGCGCTATAAACCTCAAACCTGGTGTGCCCAGGTAGCTCAGTCGGTAGAGCAGCGGACTGAAAATCCGCGTGTCCGTGGTTCAATTCCGCGCCTGGGCACCACAATTTGCGCCGAGGTTCTTGCGAGAGCCTCGGCGCAAATTCTTTGTATGCGGATCGGTTCAGGGATTACGGCACGCGGGTTTTCAGTCTGCTGCTCTACAGGGAGTGTGAGGGGTATGCCCCTCACAGTTACGGGCAGTGGACGGCTCGAAGCGGAGTGGAGCCTCCGAGGCTCCACGGCGCGGAGAGGAAAATCCGCGTGTCCGTGGTTCAATTCCGCGCCTGGGCACCACTCATAATTCGGGGGAGCGCTCTTCTGGAGCGCTCCCCCGAATTATATGACGAAGGATTCGACCCGAATTCTCCCACCTACCTCTCGAAGACGTGATGACGGGAGGCAAGGTTGGAACGACTCGCGACAACAGTTCGGATTCGGGTGGCCGGAGCGGCGTTGCTACTGATTGGCGTGTTCGCGGCCGGAGAGGCTCCGGCTCAGACCTTTGATCTCGGTCTCGAGGGGGCGGAAAGCTCCGCTGAGTTCGCACTCGATCTCGACGACGCCCTCCCCGAGGTCGATCGGGTCTTTGACGTGGACCGCAACGAGATCGACGATCGGCGACGGCCCCCGAGCCGGAGAGAAGCGACCTCGAGGCCGTCCCTTGTCCCGGCAGTGGAGATGCCAAAGCCCTTCCCGGTTCGGATCAAGGGAGATTTTGTGGGTCTCGTCAAGGCACCATTGACCTGGGACGGTGGCGATTGGGGACGGCTCGGTCTGGGGATTGCTGTCGTCGGTGCCGTGGCACTGCTCGACGATCAGATCAACGCCTCGCTCGATCTGCGTCGCACCGACGCTGCCGTCAGATCCGCAGAGGCAATCCGCCCCATCGGGACCGAGGGCGGATTGTTGTTGATGGGCGCCACGTGGCTGGCCGGTCGTTCTCTGGAGAGACCCGAAATAACGGCCATGGCCGAGGACGGTCTTGAAGCGGTGCTTTTTTCAGCGGGCGTGATCACCCCACTGCTCAAATCCCTGAGCGGGAGGGAGAGGCCGAGAAACACTTCCGACCCCTCCGCGTTCGCTGGTGACGGCCATTCCTTTCCGTCGGGTGAAACCACAATGGTCTTTGCCATGGCATCAGTGGTTGCCGCCCATTCCAATCGCTGGTGGATCGACGCCGGCGCCTGGGGGGTGGCCGGTCTCATCGGTCTCGAGCGAATGGTGCTTGACGCCCACTGGGCATCGGATGTGGTTGCCGGCGCATTGATTGGCGCTGCGGTGGGTCGTTGGGTCGTGCGGCGCAATCGGCCTGAGTTCGCATCGAGGACCCGGGTGAACATCCTGCCCAC
>CAWCLO010000010.1:0-142500 GCA_963796455.1 Candidatus Sulfomarinibacteraceae bacterium | reverse complement strand
TGGCTTAGAAGCAGCCATCCTTTAAAGAAAGCGTAATAGCTCACTGGTCGAGCGACCCTGTGCCGACAATTCAACGGGGCTTAAGCTATCTACCGAAGCTGCGGATTGTGTTCTCTTAGGAGGGCACGATGGTAGGGGAGCGTTCTGTGCGAGATACAAGGTAGACCGTAAGGACTGCTGACGGCGCACAGAAGAGACTCTGCCGGCACGAGTAGCGATAAAACGGATGAGAACTCCGTTCGCCGAAAGCCCAAGGTTTCCTAGGCAAGGGCAATCCACCTAGGGTGAGTCGGTCCCTAAGGCGAGGCCGAAAGGCGTAGTCGATGGGAAACAGGTTAATATTCCTGTACCACTCAAAGTTCGTTTGTACGATGGGGTGACGCAGAAGGGTAGGCCATCCTGCGACTGGAGGTGCAGGTCGAAGCACGTAGGGGGGTCCGGTAGGTAAATCCGCTGGACCATTCAACCCTGAGGTGTGATCTCGAGTCCTCTTTTGGACGAAGTGGCTGATCCCACGCTGCCAAGAAAAACCTCTAAGGAGAGCTTTGGGTGACCGTACCGTAAACGGACACACGTGGGCGAGGTGAGTATCCACAGGCGCTTGAGTGAACCCTTGTGAAGGAACTCGGCAAAATAGCACCGTAACTTCGGGAGAAGGTGCGCCTCCGTTACGTGAAGGCCCTCGCGGCTGGAGCGGAAGGAGGCTGCAGTGAAAAGGCCCAGGCGACTGTTTACTAAAAACACAGGACTCTGCAAACGTTTCAAGCGGACGTATAGGGTCTGACGCCTGCCCGGTGCCGGAAGGTTAAAAGGAGGGGTTAGTCTTCGGACGAAGCTCTGAATTGAAGCCCCGGTAAACGGCGGCCGTAACTATAACGGTCCTAAGGTAGCGAAATTCCTTGTCGGGTAAGTTCCGACCTGCACGAATGGCGCAACGATCTGGGCACTGTCTCCACAAGGGGCTCAGCGAAACTGTAGTACCGGTGAAGATGCCGGTTACCCGCGGTAAGACGGAAAGACCCCGTGAACCTTTACTACAGCTTGGCACTGGTTTTTGATGTTGTATGTGCAGTATAGGTGGGAGGCTTTGAAGTCGGCGCGTCAGCGTCGGTGGAGCCACCAGTGAGATACCACCCTTGCTACATTGAAAGTCTAACCCAGGCCCGTTATCCGGGTCGGGGACAGTGTCTGGTGGGTAGTTTGACTGGGGCGGTCGCCTCCCAAAGTGTAACGGAGGCGCTCAAAGGTACCCTCAGGCTGATTGGAAACCAGCCGTAGAGCGCAAAGGTGTAAGGGTGCTTGACTGCGAGACTTACAAGTCGAGCAGGTACGAAAGTAGGACTTAGTGATCCGGCGGTTCCGAGTGGAAGGGCCGTCGCTCAACGGATAAAAGGTACTCCGGGGATAACAGGCTGATCCTGCCCAAGAGTTCACATCGACGGCAGGGTTTGGCACCTCGATGTCGGCTCATCGCATCCTGGGGCTGAAGCAGGTCCCAAGGGTTCGGCTGTTCGCCGATTAAAGCGGTACGTGAGCTGGGTTTAGAACGTCGCGAGACAGTTCGGTCCCTATCTACCGTGGGCGCAGGAGACTTGAGGAGATCTGTCCCTAGTACGAGAGGACCGGGATGGACGAGCCTCTGGTGCACCAGTTGTCGTGCCAACGGCATCGCTGGGTAGCTATGCTCGGAAAGGATAACCGCTGAAAGCATCTAAGCGGGAAGCCCACTCCAAGATTAGGTCTCCCGGGCGTAAGCCCCTTAAGACCCCAGGTAGACTACCTGGTTGATAGGCGGGATGTGGAAGCGTGGCGACACGTGGAGCTTACCCGTACTAATCGGTCGTGCGGCTTGACCACACATTTATTTAACTTTGTTGTTTGCATAATCGTTTGCGATATAAGACTTGATTGAGGTTGTGAATTTTTTTCCGGTGGCCATACCGTGGGGGAAACGCCCGATCCCATTCCGAACTCGGCAGCTAAGCCCCTCAGGGCCGATGGTACTGCACCCTTGAGGTGTGGGAGAGTAGGTCGCCGCCGGGAAGTTTTGTGAATCGCCCCGCATTTGCGGGGCGTTTCTTTTTGTCTGTCCACGCTGGTGGTGTGGACAGACAATCACGGCGTAGTCTGCAGGACGAAGCCGGATACTACCCGCGTCCGTGTCCGAAAACTCTGAGCAATACGAGCCACCCTCCGCATTATCCGTCTCGAGGGTCAAAACCCATCAAAACCAAATCTCAGACACAGCGAAAAAAGATCGGGGGAAGTGGGAACGATGAGTTCCCCATGATCCTGAATCGTCGGTCTCCTTTTCCCCCTTCATATCCGTCGGACGTGGGCACGGACAGCGGCGTGCACACTGGTGCGAATTCCCGGGGAAAAGGGATGACGGAACAAAAAGGCAGGAGTAGAATATAGCCCCCGTTCCGGGGAGGGAGGATGCACCCATGCGTCAAACAAAAACCACGATTCTGATCGTATTAACCTTGTCACTCATTCTTGTTCCCTTGGCGGAGGCCCAGCTCAGCAGCGAATATGCGACCTGGGACGACGGTCCGGAGAAGTTCCTTCTCACCAAGAAGGAAAAGAAAGAATGGTCGAAGATCAAGACCGACGAGCAGGCCGAGCAATTTGTCGAGCTCTTCTGGGCTCGCCGCAATCAGAATCCCAAGACCCCCTTCAACACCTTCAAGGCGGAATTCGACGCTCGAGTCGCCTATGCCGATGAAAACTTTGCAGGGAAGAATCTTCGTGGCGCATTGAGTGATCGCGGAAGGGTCCTGATTCTCATGGGTGCGCCGCGACGGGTCCAGGTGAGCAACTCGGAGCCACCCAACAATTCAACCGGATCCCAGGTAGTCGGAAGCATGTCACGGTGGCTCTACGATCCGGCGAATCTCCCTTCCGATTTCGAGATCAAGGGGGGTGAACTCATTTTTGATTTCCACGAGCGCCAGTTCGAATCCAACGACTTTGCGCTCGACCGAGATGCCCGCCACTCCTCGATTGCCCTTCGTGCTCTCGGGAATGCGGCCGAGGTCTATCTCCTCCACCCGGAACTCATGCAGGTTCCGACGCCGGTCTCGATCAACGGTGCCGCCTCGGCCTCAGAGGCTCACCTTGCATGGCTCGGCGAAAGTGATGCGCCATTTAACGACGAGATGTATGTGATCTCTGAGTTGGGCGTCGGCAACGCCGTCAGCCGCCCCTTCTGGGTCCACCTCGAACTCCCAGCAGAGGCGCCGAAACTCGATCTGTTGGTCGGTCGCGTGATAGATTCCGAAGGCGAGATGGAAAGCAACTTCGAGATCGCGGCCAAGGTGGTCGCGGGTCAGTACGGATCGGCCTATCACCTCGCCTTCGCCCTCGAGGAAGGCTCCCACACGATTGAGCTCGCCGGAGCTTCGGGCGAAAACGTACAGCTCACTCAGAAGATCGAAGCCGAAATTGAAACGGTCCCAATTGAGGGGACCTGGATGTCGCCGATGTGGGTGGGCTTGGCAGCGACTCCGGAAAAGGAAGCCCCTCTCGGTGCGCCTTTCACATTCGGCGGCTGGCACATGGTGCCGATGTCGGGCCCGGCCGTGACCCGTGACAACGAGATCACATATTTCGGCTATATCGTCCGACCGGTTCGCGATGAGGAAGGTGCCATCGACCTCAGGGCGCGGATCAGGGTCAGAAAAGACGGCAAATCGCTTGGCCGGCCATTCACGATGCCGCTCGAGACCTCGCAGATCATCGGTGAACTCTACATGTATGGCAATTCGGTCCCGCTCTCCGGGCTGCCCGAACCAGGAGACTACTCCCTCGAGTTCAAGATCTCCGAACGCGGTGCGGACGTCGATGTCGAGCGCGCCGTCGACATCACCATCACCGACGAGAACCCCTTTGTCTATGGCAACGTATCGGTTCGCCAGGCCGAGGGACAGAAAATCGTGGCCCTCGGCGAAGTGACCAACAACACCGAGGAGACCTTTGCGACGACGTCCTTCCACATCGCTCTCTATGACGGCGCCGGAGGGGTGGTCGTCGAAAAGGACTTCAGTGTCGAGAATCTGGGTGCGGGGCAGACCGTCCCGTTTGAAGTGGAATTCGATCAGGAGTTCACGGAGATCAAGAACTTCCTGATTCAACACGAATCACAGCGCTGAATACGAAACCTTTATTCAGTTTTGTTCGCGCCGTCATCTTCAGATGACGGCGTTTTTTTGTCGCCATCCACGGTCGGAGCGGCACATTCCCGGGCTCCCGGCCCGGGGTTGGGGACGGCTCAGGTGGGCACCCCGAACTTCGGGAGGATAACCCGCTGCAGCAGCAGCCATGCGATGACGAACACCACCAGATAGGCAAAATCACTCATCAAACGACCTCTTCGACGGCCCATTGAATCATCCGCATTTTGCGTTCGCTGGCGTCGCAGTGGGAACACAGTGCTTCTTTGAGCGGCACGACCTGGTCCGGCTCGACCACCGTGAAGAAAATCGATGAGGTCTTGGGAAAGGCGCCGGAGCCCATGCGAACGCCTGTCGTGCCAACACCGTGGGCGCCGGGGAGCTCCGAGTAGCCGGTGACTCCGTTGCGCTGGAACAATATCTCGACCTCTTCACGGCATTCGGAGTCGACGATGATCATCAAGAGCTTCATTTTGACTCCTCCCCTCGATTTCTCAGCTTTCCCGCAAACCGAGCTTGCGGAAGATCGTCATCGCCGGACACCATTTGGTGAAGGCCGACTGCAGGAGGTTGAGGCCGACAAAGGCCGTAAAAAAATACCAATAGGGGTTGACCCAGTATCCGAGGGCGAGGGTGAGCAGAATCACGATTCCGGCCATGGCGCGTAGGGCTTCGTTCACGGTCATAATATCCTCCAGGGTTCGATTTCGAATTTCGGATTTCGGATTTCGGATTTCGGATTTCCGGCGACCACCACTTGCGACGCGACCACGGCCGGGTTGGCGGTAATTCCTCATTCCTAATTCCTATTTCTTCAGTCTATTTCCACAACGTTTTCGGGTCCGACCAATTTCAAATACATGTAATACAACACCGGGATCACACCCAGGGTGAGCGCGGTCGAGACGATGATGCCGGAGATCATGGCCAGGGCCAGACCCTGGAAGATCGGATCGGAGAGCATGAACGAGGCACCGACGATGGTCGAGAGCTGGGTCAGGAAAATCGGTACCAACCGCACCGCTCCGGCCTTGACCACCGCTTGCTCGAGGGGCTCACCCGCCTTGAGTTCGAGGTTGATGAAATCCACCAACAGAATCGAGTTTCTGACGATGATGCCTGCCAGGGCGATAAATCCGATCATCGAGGTGGCGGTGAAAAAGACCCCGAAGAACCCGTGTGCCGGCAGAATGCCAACCAGCGTCAGTGGAATCGGCACCATGATGATGATCGGTGTGATGAAGGATTTGAACCAGCCGACCATCAGCACATAAATCAGCACCATCACGACCGCAAAGGCGATTCCCATATCGCGGAAGACCTCGTAGGTGATGTGCCACTCACCGTCCCATTTCATGATGTAGCGGCTGCTGTCCTCCGGCAGGGTCGTGGTGATGATCTCGAGTTCTTTGCCGAGAGGCGTGATGATCTCGGCCAGTTGGTCCTTCATTTCGAGGATTGCGTAGACGGGTGCCTCGAAACGACCGGCGACCTCACCATAGACATAGGTCACCGGCTGCAGATTCTTGTGGTAGCGGCTTTGTTCGCGCTCGCCGTCGATCACCGTCGTGATCTCCGACAAAGGAACCATGCGGCCGCTGCTGCCGTGCACGGTCAGCTGCAGAAGATCGTCCACATGGGCACGCTGTGCGCGATCGAGCCGGAGCACGATGGGCACCGGATCACGGGTCGTTGGATCGTGGACGAGACCGGCATCGGCGCCGTCGAGGGCCACACGGAGGGTCCGCACAACCTGTTCGGCGGTGATGCCGGCGGCGATCGCCTTTTCGCGATCGACGCGGACCTCGATTCGCGGGCCGGCGGCCTCGACCTCCCAATCCACATCGACGACGCCGTCGGTGCCGGCAAAGACATCTTTGACCTGTCGCGCCACCTCGAGGCGACCGTCAAAGGTCGGTCCATAGACCTCCGCCACCAGGGTGGAGAGCACCGGCGGGCCGGGCGGAATCTCGGCCACCTTGATGTCGACGCCGAGCCGGTCGGCCGTCGGCAGCAGCATCTGCCGGACCTCGTTGGCGAGAGCGTGGCTTTTGTCGGCCCTTTTGTGTTTGTGGACGACGTTGAGCTGAATGTCGGCAACATTGCTGCCGGTCCGCAGGAAATAGTGACGGACGAGACCGTTGAAATTGAAGGGTGCCGAGGTCCCGACGTAGATCTGAAAGTCGGTCACTTCGGGCATGGTACGGAACTGATACGCGAGCTCACGGGCGGCGGCGTTGGTTTGCTCGAGGGTGAATCCTTCGGGCGCATCGATCACCACCTGCAGCTCCGATTTGTTGTCGTGAGGCAGCATCTTGACGGTGGTGAAACCGATGGCCACAGTCCCCATAGCGAAGACCAACAGGGTGGCGACGGCGGCCAGAAAGGCGTATCGGAGGACCGAGCGCTTGATCATCGGATCCATCACCCAGGAGTAGAGCTTTGAAATTCTGCCCTCCTCGGGCAGACCGCTATCTTCGAGAGGAACACCCTTGGAGTCGTCTTCCCCCTTCGATTCCTTACGGAAGAGTCGGTAGGCCATCCACGGCGAGATGGTGAAAGCCACCATCAAGGAGAAGAGCATCGCCGCCGAGGCGTTGATCGGGATCGGCCGCATATAGGGGCCCATCAGTCCGCGGACGAAGGCCAGCGGCAGCAGCGCGGAGATGATGGCGAAGGTGGCGAGAATGGTCGGGTTGCCGACCTCGTCGACGGCGTAAACGGTGGTCTGTTTTGCCCCCGCCCATTTGAGCTTGATGTGGCGGTGGATGTTTTCCACCACCACGATCGCGTCATCGACCAGGATTCCGATCGAAAAGACCAGAGCGAAAAGGCTGACCCGGTTGAGTGTATAGCCGAAGAAATAGGAGGCGGCGAGGGTCAAAGCCAGAGTCACCGGAATGACGACGGCTACCACCGTGGCTTCCCTCCACGACAGCGTGATCCACATCAGGAGGATCACGGCGATGGTGGCCGAGTACAGGTGTTTGAGCAGCTCGTCGGCCTTTTCATCGGCCGTCGCGCCGTAGTCGCGGGTCTTGAGGATCTCGACGTTGGAGGGGATCATTTTTCCGGCGAGGCCATCGAGCATGCGATCGAGATCTTCGACCATGTCGACGGCGTTCGTGCCCGGTTTTTTGGCTACCGCGATCGTCACAGCCGGCAGATCCATGCCGGCGGACTCGAGACCCTTCTCCGGAGCTGCCGGCCCGGTTCCCAGCCATACGTAGGATGCTGGTTCTTCGGGCCCTTCAAAAACCCTGGCCACGTCCTTCAAATAGACCGGCCGGCCACCGGACGAAGACAGCACCACATCGCCCACCTCGTCGGCGCTCGTCAGAAACTGTCCGACATCGACGACCACTTCCGAATTGGCAACCGAGGTGGATCCGGCCGGGAGACGCCAGTTCAGGCTTTGCAGTGCGCCGTAGGCCTGGAGAATGGAGACATTTCGAGAAGCCAGCGCCTCGCGATCAAAATCCACCCGCAGGACCCGGCGTTGTCCACCGATGATCGATACCTGCGCCACCCGAGGGTGGCGGGTGAGCTCGACCTTGATCTCGTCGGCCACCTGCCGCAATTCAGCCGGCGATGCCTGTTGGCTCCACAGGGTGTAGGCGACGACCGGAACGTCATCGATGGTTCGCGGTTTGACGACCGGTGGCATGACCCCCGCGGGCATGGTGTCGACCGCCGATTGGATCTTGGTGTGGACGCGCACGGCAGCCTGGTCGGGATCGGTTCCGACCAGGAACCGGACCACGATCAATCCGCCGGAGGGGTTCGAGATCGAGTAGATGTATTCGACGTTTTCGATCTCGTAGAGGAGTTTCTCCAGAGGCGTGATGACGGTGTGTTCCAGTTCCTCGGCGGTCGCGCCCGGAAAGCCCACCATGACGTCGATCATCGGGACCTTGATCTGGGGCTCCTCCTCCGAAGGCGTCACGATGATGGCGAAAAGCCCGAGAAGCAGGGATGCGACGACGATCAAGGGCGTCAGCTTCGACTCGAGAAACATCTGGCCGATTCGTCCGGCAGTGCCGAGCTTGCGCCGGGTCATCTTGAGGCGCAACGCGTCGCGGTGTGCCTGCTCGATCTCGCCGGGTTGCGGCTTTGCGCCGCCGGCCTTTTTTTGATCGTTGTTATCGCCGGTCATCGCTGCAGCTCCAGCGGGGTGCCGTCGGCCACCGGGCCGGCGATGTTCATGACCACCGATTCACCCTGGTCGAGACCGGAAAGAATCTCGATTCGGTTGTCGGTGGTCGAAGCGCCGGTGGTGACCGCGCGAGTGCGGGCGGTTCCATCTTCGGAGCGGACGACAACCAGTTCCAGGCCGCCTCGTTGGTGGACCGCTTCCCGACCGACAACCAGACGGCCGGTCGAATCACCGGATATCTCGGCTCGGCCGGAAAAACCAGAGGGAATCTCGAGCCCACCGAGGTCGACCTTGATGGTGAATGTGTGGGTCGCCGAATCGGCGGATGGGACGATCTCCACGATCGAGCCGTCAACCACCTCCAGATCAGGACGAGCATCGAATCGAACGCCGATTGTGTCGCCGAGAGCCACCCGCCGAAGGTCTCCTTCGCGCACCGTCAACCAGATCTGCTGGCCTCCGATCGACTCGAGCTTGACCAATGGCCTGCCGGGGGCCGCGAGGTCTCCGACCTCGACCAGAGTTTCGACGACCCGCGCGGCAAATGGCGATCGGACGGCGGACTCCCCGGCCACCGAGGATGCCGCCTGGACCGCGCCCTCGGCCTGCTCGACCGCGCCCTGCGCCTGTTCGAACTGCATCCGCGCCATATCGAGTTCGAGATCCGAGGCCGCGTTCTCCTTGGCCAGAGCTTTGTATCTCGAAAAGTTCCGTTCGGCGAGCGAGAGCGCCGCCTGTGCCTGCGCGAGTGCGCCGCTGGCCTGGGCCAACTGGCCGTCGGCGGCTTCGGGTTGGATCTCGAGAAGCACGTGATTTTTGCCGACCACTGCACCGGCTCGTACCCTGAGGGCGACCACCGGGCCCATGACACGGCTCGATACCACGGCCTGGCGGGCAGCTTGCACGACTCCCCGAACCTCGATCGGTTTTTCTTCCTGGATCAGCTCGACCTCCGCTACGTCCACCGATATGGGTGCGAGGACGGTTTCGGCCTGTTGCGGTTGCTCGTGTCCGCATCCGAGCGAAAACACCAGAGCGATGACTGGAATCAGGGTTTTCAGGTTTTTCATCGACTTTCCTCCGTACCATCGGTCAGCGATGCGCCCGACACGAACCTGAGACGGTGGGTGTTGAGAGCAAGGTCATAACGGGCGATCATTTCGCGCATCTCGGTCTCGCGAAGAGCGGTCTGTGCAGCCAGGAGATCGAGCATCTTGTCGAGGCCCTGGCGGAACCTGCTTTCGCGCACCCGGAGTGCTTCCGTGGCGGCGGTCACCGCGGATTTGGCGGTGAGGTGTCGCGTACCGGCGGTCTGGAGATCCAGCCAGGCCTGCTGCACCTCGAGCCGGACGCCCTCTTCGAAACGACGGATGTCGGCTTCGTAGGAGGCGGTCTGGTGTCTGGCCGCAGCGCGTGCCGAGGAGTTGGAACCACCTGAAAAGACGTTGATCTTGGCGAATGCCATGATCGACCCCGAGTGTCCGTTGGAACCAAAGATCTGGTCGTCGTAGAGGTCGTAGTTGCCGCGTACCGCGATCTCGGGCAGATAGCCCGGTTTGTTTGCTTTTTCCTCGAGACGACCGGCATCCAGACGGCGACGAGCGGCGTTGAGGTCGCGACGATCGGCCAGCGCACCACCGACCAGGCTCTCGAGATCATTGATGACAGGTGGCGGCGGCGGCATCTCGGCCTGGAGCCGGGGGAGCGATTGACTGACGCCCATCTGATAGTTGAGGGCTGCCTGGGCGAGTCGTTCGCCATTGCGGGCGGTCGCCACCAGGTCATCCATTTCGGAGAGAAAGACCCTTGACTGCAAGACGTCGGCTTCGAGGATGATTCCTTGCGCCGAGTACTGCTCGGCGATTCTGACGTTTTCGGCCGTGGTCGCCCGCGCCTTCTCGAGCAGGGCCACGTGCTCACGGGCCTTGGCAAGATTGATATAGGCGGTCATGGTCTCGAAGACCACTTTTTCGCGGGTGTGGAGATACTCGAGCTCACCAGCGGTCGCCATGGCAGCTGCCTGATGGACCCGCGCCGACAACTTGCCGCCTGTATAAACTGGAACCACGAGCTCGGCACTGGTCACCCAGGTCGACAGGGGATCCGGGTTGTTGGGGTCCGACATGAAAAATTTTTCCATATCGAATCGGCCCTGGTTCAGGGTCAGGGCGAAGACTTCCGCGGGGTTGTTGCTGTAGATGAAGGACTCGCTGAGGTTGAGCTCCGGCAATCGATGACCCTTGGCCTGTTCGGATCGTTCGCCCGCCGCTGCTGCCCGTTCCCGGGCGGATACCACTTCGGGATTATTGGCGAGCGCGGTTTGCACGGCGTCATCGAGCGTCAACTCCTGGGCCCCAAGACCGCTGACTGCCGAGATCAATATCGAGACGGTGAGAAGCTTTGCACCCATCATGCCTCCGCAAGAGATCACTTCATAACCATTTAGGAATATACAGAAACACTTTGGATTGTCAAGGGAGAGGGATTGTTGCGAAGATTGCACCGCATCTGGACCCCGATTCCGCTCGCTTCATGCAGCGACGATTTGGTGCCTGTCATCGTAATCTAAATTTAAATGATTGGAAGAGTATTGAGTTATTGCGTGTTTGAGCAGCAATCGAATTTTCTGGGGCAAAGGATTCTCGTTCAGGTCGCATCGTTCATCCCTGTCGAACCGCAGAATCCCTGAAGAGACCCGTTGTCGCCCACAGAACACACAGAAAAACATAGAAGCCATCGCAAAAACCGCAAAGGCCGCGAAGATCGCAAAGATGCCGGGGGATCACCTGCCTCAATCTGGCGAGATACCGGCCTGCGCTCAAGCGCAGGCCTCGCCTCCTTCTTCCTCTACCTATTCGCGAAAGGATTGCTCGACGCTCCCAGTTTCACATCGATGTCGTTGCGCCTCTGCGTTCTGTCCGTCTTCGTGGCTGCGATGGTTTCTGTGTGTTCTGTGGGCGATCTCAGGAGAAGGACCCGCAGGAAAAGAAATTCCCGGCTCCGCCGGCGTCATTGTGATGACTTGGTGCCTTTGGCGTCTTGGTGGTTGTGACGAAACGTCAGGGTGCCTCTGTGGTTCAATCAGCGCCGACATCGGCTCCACCGCTTTTTAGGGTGCGCGAAGCTCGGGATTTGTCGCCTCGTGGTCGGTGGTGAACTCTCCGAGGACGAGCCGCGCCGTCGCACCGCGATTGACGCCCTCGCTGTCGAGCTCGAGCGTGCCGCCCATCAGCTCGGCCAGACGGCGTGAGATGGCAAGCCCGAGACCGGTCCCCCCCGTTGCCGGGTGGTGGAGCCATCGACCTGGTAAAAGGACGAGAAGATCTTTTCCAATTCGTCGGGTGCGATCCCGATACCCGAGTCCACGACTTCGAAGAGGATCTTGGTGTCGCGGGCCCGGCACCTGACGACGATTGAGTCCCCCCGATTGGTGAACTTCATCGCGTTCGATATCAGATTGGTGAGGATCTGCGATGTCCGGTCGGAATCCGCCCACAGTACCAGCTTGCTATCCGATCCTTCGGTCTCGAATCGCAGACCCTTGCTCTTCATCTGATGCCGGAAAAGGGTCTGAATGTCCTTGAGCACGGTCCGCACCGGGACCGGCGCAAAATGGACCTCGAGGCGGCCGGCCTCGATCTTGGCGAGGTCGAGGACGTCGTTGATGATATTGAGCAGACTCTCGGCCGATTCGTGGGCTATGGTCAGGAATTCCCGCTGTTTTTCCGGGTCTTTCACCGCGCCGTCGATGATGAGACGGAGAAAACCGAGGATCGCCGTCAATGGTGTCCGGAGTTCGTGCGAAGTATTGGCGAGAAACTCCGATTTCAACCGCGAAGCCTCGAAGGCCACCGCCCGTTGTTCATCGAGTTCGCGCACCAACTGCGAGAGGGAAATCGCGCCACCCACCAGGAATCCGATCTGTGAAAGCAGATCGATATCTTCGACGGCCAGATTGAGGGGCGTTCCGGAGGTCGCCAAAAGAACCCCCGCGGTCCGGCCTGCGGCGGTCAGTGGCAGATAGTTCAAGTATTGGATCTGGTGCTCCGCGGCGAGCCACTCGGCAAGCTCGTCGGGCACGTTGCCCGCCGTAGGTGCTCCCTGTGGCACGCCCTCGTGAAAGGTCTTCACACATGGGTGGTCAACATCGGTGAGGTGGCGGAAGCGATCGCCCTCGAATGCTTCGATGCCAGGGCCGGTGCCGGCCTCCAACCTGAGCCCGTCGCTGGTCGCCACCGGACGGTACAAAAGAAGCGACTGCAGCGGCAGGATTTCTTGCCCGAGTTCGAGGAAAAGATCGAGGATTTTTTGTTCTTCGAGCTCTCCCGAAAGGCTCTGGGCGAGGTTGGAAAGAAACGCCAGTCGCGACTGGCGGCCCTCGGCCGCCCGTCTGGCGAGATGAAGATCCGTCACGTCGACGGCGACGACCTGGATCAGTGTTTCGTTGACCACCGGATCGGCGACCGGCTGCATCTGGGTGTTGAGCCAGTGCACCGTGCCCTCGGCGTCTTCGACCCGAATCATCTCTTCCCAGATTCCCCTCCCGCCCTCGAGCACGGACGGGATGGCGGAGTAGATCTGCGGCCGGTGATTGGCATGGATCCGGTCCAGCCATTCCGATCCGTGATCCGTGTCCCCGGCCCCGTGGGGGATGGAGAAGAGCTGGCTCGCAGCCCGGTTGGCGTAGCGGATATTGCGGTCGCGATCCACCGAAAGGACCAACACCGGCAGCGTATCGAGCAGGATCTCCATCCTGCTGCGGAGGCGTTTGAGCCGATCGGAGAGCGCGGTCTGGGACTCCAGGAGCGTGACGTTTTCGAAAACCGCGCCAATGGTTGGTGTTGCGAGGCTGAGCCCGAGCAGGACATGGGCCCACATGAAGGGACTGTCGTAAACCGTACTCGACCACGACAGGTTCATATGGGCGATCGCTGTGAGAAGGAAGGCCGCCCCCAGCCACACCTCTCGCGGTTGGCGTTGGTCGCCGCCCCCCAGCATCGGCACGACGGCCGCCAGGAGAAAGACGGTGGCGAGACCGGCTTCTATGGGGGCGATGCCGCGAACCAGACCGGCGTCATGGAGCAGGTGGAAGATGCCCCAAACGGCCACCGCGATACCGACCGCGCCGGTGGTACGCAGAACCCTCTTGCCGGATCCGTAGTCCCTGCCACCGCGGAACGTGAACAACAGGATCGCGGCAGCCAGAGTTTGCGAGATGACCCATGAGATGAGACCGAAGGTATCGCGCACAGTCTGCGAAGGCACCAGAGCCTCGAGCGCCAGCAGCAGCAAAAAATGGCAGGCTATCGGGAGAAAGACGTTTTTGACCTGGCGGTCGAAGACGTCACCCAGCACCTGCCACCTGATATGAAAAAACCATGTTGCGAGAGAGGCCAGGAAGGCATTGAATCCCGCCAGAATCAAGAACTCGATCCGGTCCCCTTGCCACTGCAAAACGTTTTGCAGGACGGCGACGCCGAGACCGGCTGCGACCGCTCCGATCATCGCCACCAAACGCGAGCGCGGCCCCGCGGTCTCGGTAGCGACAAAGACGCGGCCGGTTTTCATCAGAAACCGCCGGCCGGCGCAAGATTCTGGTGGATCAGGCGTGGGGTGAAATTGATGGGCACGTCAAAAGTATACCGCTCGGGAATTATGATGCTTGACTGCCGGTTGCCGATCAAAGGATCTGCACGCAATTTTTTCGCTCAAAAGTGACTTTTAAGGTAGTGTGTGGTCAATCAGATGTACGAAAAAAAATAGACGGAGGAAGTTAAGCGATGCGACGTTCGATCGGTGCGCTGAGTGTGGTCTTGATTCTGATGATGGGCACGGTGCCGGTGTTGGCCCAAGAAACCGAAGAAGAAGTAGTGCCGATTTGGGCGGGCTCCTTGGGGCTTTCGTGGGTGGCGACCTCCGGTAATACCGACACAAGTTCTTTTGGACTTGATTTTGGTCTCGATCGGGTGCCGGATCCGTGGGGTCTGTCCTTCCTCGCGCGAGGCAACCGGGCCGAAGACTCGGGCAACCTCACAGCCGAGAACTACCTGCTCAGCGGCCGAGCGGTGCGCAAGCTCAATGACCGCTGGGAAGCCTTTGGCGGTCTGGCATGGGCAAAGGACACCTTTGCGGGCTTTGATTCTCAGACCGTGGTCTCGGCCGGTGCAACCTACCTCGCGGTGCAGAGTGATCGCCACCTTCTGACCTTTGACATGGGTCTTGCCTATACCTGGGAAGATCGTATCCCGCCGGCGGAAGACATGAACTTCATCGGTGGTCTCTTTGGCCTCGGTTGGGAATGGAAGATCAGCGAGAGTGCGAAGCTCACCGAACGCCTCGTCTTCCTCCCGAATTTCGATACAACATCGGATTGGCGGCTGTCATCGATGACCGCCATCGAAGCGGCGGTCAACTCGTGGTTGGCCCTCCGTTTTGGTTTCGACGTGCGTTATCGCAACGAGCCGATCGGTGATGCCAAGAGCACGGACACGACCTCGACCGCATCGGTGGTCTTCAACTTCTGAGGTCCGCGTGCGACGAAGCACGCTGTTTAATTAACGGGGAACAAGATGGTCGACTCTTGAAGAGTCGATCGAAGGGGGATGGAATGCTCAAGGAATTCAAAGAATTTGCAATGCGCGGAAATGTGGTCGACATGGCGGTCGGCATCGTCATCGGTGCCGCATTCGGCACCATCGTCAAAAGCTTTGTCAGCGATATGCTGATGCCGCCGATCGGGATGCTGATGGGCGGGGTCGATTTTTCGAATCTCTTCGCGGTGGTCAAGATGGGCGATCCCGCAGGTCCCTATGCGGCCCTCGCCGATGCCCAGGCTGCCGGCGCGGTCACCATCAACTGGGGTCTCTTCGTCAACACCGTGATCAGCTTTCTGATCGTCGCCTTTGCGGTCTTTCTGGTCATCAAGGCGATCAACAATTTGAAGAAGAAGGAAGAGGAAGCGCCGGCCGAGCCCACGACCAAGGACTGCGACTTCTGTTGCACCGAGATTGCCATCAAGGCCACTCGGTGCCCGAACTGTACATCGGAGCTCGCGGCGGGCTGATCGGGCCTGAAAAGAAGAGATTATGGAGATTCAACAGCTACTCGATTCGACCTGGTCCTTTGTGTCCAACAATTACAAGCCGGTGGTCGCAGCGATCATCATCCTCGTCGTCGGCCGGATGGTCGCCGGTTGGGCGCGCCGCCTGACCCGAAAGGGTCTCGAGCGTGGCGAAATCGATCCCACTCTGGTGCCCTTTGTCGCCAAGCTCGTCTATTACGGGGTTCTGGCCGTGGTATTGATCGCCGCCCTCAACCGCCTCGGAGTTGCCACCACCTCGGTGGTCGCTATCTTCGGTGCGGCCGGTCTCGCGGTCGGTCTGGCACTGCAGGGCACTCTCTCCAATTTCGCCTCAGGAGTGATGCTTCTGGTCTTTCGCCCCTTTGATCTCGGCGACTATGTCGAGGCGGGCGGTACCAAGGGGGTGGTCATGGAGATCGGAATCTTCAGCACCACGCTCAGATCGCCAGACAACATCAAGATCACGGTACCGAATTCCCAGGTTTACGGGGCGACGATCAGCAACTACAACGGCTACGAGAACCGGCGTCTCGATATGGTCATGGGCATCTCCTATGACGACAACGTCGGCACCGCGATCGACACGATCCAGGGAATCGTGGCGGCCGATGACCGGGTGCTGGCCGATCCCGAGGTCGTGATCGCGGTCTCGAATCTCGGTGATTCCTCGGTCGATATCGTTGTCCGGCCGTGGTGCATGGCCCAGGATTACTGGAACCTCAAATTCGATCTCAACCGTCAGCTCAAAGAAGGTCTCGAGGCGGCCGGTTGCTCGATCCCTTATCCGCAGCGGGACGTGCATCTCCACGAAGTGGCGAGCTAGCACCCCCGCAACAGCGCAGAATCAACGGGGCCTTCGGGCCCCGTTTTTTCGTTTGAAAGGGAGAAAGGGAGCTCGCCAATCCTTCGGTGGAAGATTCCCTTTCTCCCTTTCTCCCCAGCTCCCGTTCCCGATCCTCCGGGCGACTACTGGGCAGCTATTGTCGCCAGAAAGTCAGCCAGGACCTCTGAGGCGTGTTTCTTCGGATCGACCTTCGGATAGCTCTTGAGGACCTTGCCGTCGGCGCCCACGAGGTAGGAGATGCGTTTTGGTAGAGGAATCAACGTGCGAGCCGCGCCGACCGCCTTTGCCAGATCGTGGTTCTGATCCGACAGCAGCGGGAAGGGCAGGTTGTTTTTTGCAGCGAATGCCCGGTTTCTTTCAGGTGTGTCGTAGGATACGCCGAAGACTGCGACTCCCAGTTTCTCGAGATCATCCCAGCTGTCACGCAGCTGTTTTGCTTGGATCGTTCAACCGGGGGTGTCGGCCTTGGGATAAAAGAACAATAGAAAAGGCCGGTCGGCAAGATCGGCACTGTTGACGGTGGATCCGTCGTGAGCCGGTAGCTCGAATTCGACAAAGGGGTCTCCGATGTTCAGCATATCGTCTCCTTCATTTGCAGCGGTGGCGGCTGTGGAATCAGTTGCGCAACGGGACCGAAGCGGTTTGTGATCCACGGCTTGTGCCGGTACCCGGGACAACGGTGTCCGGTGGATTCCTATTCCTGGCCTCGTGAGAGTCTTGACCCCCTTCGTCGTCGGCGATAGGGTCGATTGAAGGCCGTTCGCGAATCCGGGCAGGAACCTCGTGTATAGTCCGGGCGAGCGAGCTCCTGGGAGGCAACATGGCAGGCAAGGCTGATCTCGTGGACCGAGTGGCCGAACTCACCGGATACCCGAAGACACAGGTCGCGATGACCTACGACCTTCTCTTCGAGATCATAGAAGAAGCGCTGGCAGCGAATGACAAGGTCACGGTGCCGAACTTTGGGACCTTTCAGGTTTCGGAACGACCGGCCCGTACGGGCCGCAATCCAGCCACCGGTGAGACCATCACCATCGCCGCATCGAAGAGCGTCCGCTTCAAAGTCTCGAAAAACCTCAAGGAAGGCCTCTAGAACGATTCCATGGGGCAATTTCGGGTTTCGGATTTCGAATTTTCACGCGTTGGCTTCGCCATTCAGGCCGCGCCGTGGCTTGCCCGTCCGACTGCTCTGATACAGGACTCATTGTTCGGGACGACCCATTCGTGCAAACTCGTCTGAGATCAAAAAAACACAGAGTTTCCGTGTCCTGAATCTGTGTTCACCTGCGTGATCTGCGGCTCCTCAGTTGCTAGGCGGGGGGCTCAGTCGGCCTTGAGCCGCTGACCGAGGAGGACCGAGAGTTGCTTCTCCAAGGACATCACGGCCGGGCTCTCTTCCTCTTTCCAGGGCCAGTCGATGACCTCGATCTCATCGCTGGAGATGTCGATCCCGGCCTGGACGTTTGCCGCCACGAGGTGGATGGGGACCCCACTCTGGGCCTTGACTCGGACCACCGCTCCCGTTGCGCGATCGGTGCCGGGCATCCCGCCGCGCATCAGCCACGACTGCTGCGCATTGAATTGGTACATCAACCGCCCCATGGGGTCATTCCACTGCGCCAGCCGCGCCTCGGTGCGTGCATCGGGCCGAGGGGCGAGGGAGAGATCCTCGATACCGATCCGGAAGTCGATATCTGCAGCGACGGCCGCCATAGAGGCCGACAACACCAACAGGAGGATGAGAAGTCGTCGCATGATCCGTCCGGATCTCAATGTAAACGCTCTGCTCCAGAAATGCCAGCTTTCGCCATTCCGGTACACTTTCATGATGGTTCTACGGATCAACCGGCTTCGCGTTGCATCGATCGTCGCCTTGCTCACGATCCTTGCGACTTCGGCCCCGATGCGGGCGGTGGAACTCGAAGTAGCCAACTACGACATCGAGGTCGTGCTCGATGAAGTCAATCACCGCATCCTCGGGGTGGAGCGGATCCGCTGGACCAATACCTCCGGAGTCGCGACGGATGAACTCTATTTCCACCTCTATCTCAATGCTTTTGCGGGCTCGCGGACCACTTTCATGCGCGAACTCGGTTGGCGGTCCTTGAGAGGTCGCAGCCAGGGAGGAGATGGTTGGGGTTGGACCCGTATCGACACGCTCCGGCTCGCCGATGGTACTGATCTGCTCGCCGGCCTCGAGTTCGTGCGGCCGGATGACGACAATCCGGATGATTTCTCCGTCGCGAGGGTGCAGCTTCCCGAAGCCGTTCGTGCGGGTGGGGTGGTTGAACTGGAAATCGAGTTCGAGGCGCAACTGCCGTGGATCATCGCCCGCACCGGGTTCGTCGGAGAGTTCCATCTGGTTGGGCAATGGTTTCCCAAGCTCGCCGTCTTCGAGGGTGAAGCCGGTTGGAACTGTCACCAGTTTCACGCCTCGTCGGAGTTTTTTGCCGACTTCGGAAGCTACAGGGTGGAGATGACCATCCCGGAGGACTGGGTCGTCGGTGCGACCGGAATCGAGGTCGGCAACAGAGTCGCGGGCGATGGCAGCCGGACTGTCAGCTACCGCGCTGATCGAGTCCATGACTTTGCGTGGTCCACCGCACCACCCGATCTGATGGAGGTCTTCGTCACGGACTTCGAACCGAGCCGGGATGTGCCGATGGTGTGGTTGGAACGGGCTCGCAGGTTGCTCGGTGTCAGTTCCGCGGATCTCGAATTGCGGCCCCTGCGGCTGCGCTTCCTGGTGCCGCGTTCGCAGAGCGCATTGGTGCCGAGAATGGTTCGGGCGGCCAGGCTCTCGGTGGCGTGGTTCGGTCTCCACTATGGACCGTTTCCCTATCCGCAGCTGACCATCGTGTCGCCGCCCGACGGCGCCGAAGAGGCGGGCGGCATGGAGTACCCGACCTTTATCACCACCGGGGCCGATCGTTTGGATGCCTTTCCACCCTATTCCTGGTCGCCTGACATCGAAAGCGTCACCGCTCACGAATTCGGCCACCAGTATTTCCAGGGGATGGTGGCGTCCAATGAATTCGAACGGGGCTGGTTGGACGAGGGCGTCACGACCTATGCCGAGAATTCGTGCATCCGCGACATCATGAATGATGGGTTGGCGCCTGAGATCAGACCTCATTCGGTCTGGGCGTCCATGCGGGTCGCGCCGGCCATCCCCGACATCCCCGTCACGATTGCCCGCTCGTCGTGGTCCTACCGAAACCGGTGGGTCTACTTCCTGGCTTCTTACGGCAAGATGGCGGTGGCGATGCGCACGATCGAGGGTCTGATCGGGCCGCAGGCGATGGCCCGCGGAATGCGAGACTATTTTTCGACCTTTCGTTTTCAGCACCCGACGGGACGGGATCTGCAAGCGGTCCTGAGCGAGGCGGCCGGTCAGGATCTGAGCTGGTTCTTCGATCAGGCGGTCTTTGCCGATTCCACCCCGGATTGGGGTGTGATGTCGGTCGATCATTTCCGATCCCCTTTGGTGGATGGATTCTACTGGAACGGATCGGCCTGGGATGTGGCCACCGGAGACGGGGACGACGGTGACGATTGGTCCATCGATCTGCGATTTGTTCGCCGCGGCGACTTTGTCGGCCCGGTGGTTTTCGAACTGACCTGGGCCGACGGATCGACCGAACGAAGGGTTTGGGATGGTGCGGATCGTTGGGCGAGTCTTCAGCTCGAAAGCCCGCAACGATTGCTGCAGGTGGTGGTGGATCCGGACGGTGTGTGGGCCCTTGAAACCAAGCGAGCAGACAATTACTGGCGGGCTGAACCTGGGGCCGTCGACCATCCACTGTGGTGGATGCGCGAGATCGGCGGCCTCCTGGGCAGGCTCTTCTTAAGGTTTAGCTGAGATGGCGGGTCGCCCTTCCCCGGTCGACGGACTGCGTCTAGCGTTCAGGTTGCGCAAGGTGGTCTTCGCTGTCTGGATGGTGTCGATCGCGGCCCTGATACCGGCGCAGGTCATCATTCACGCGGCCGCCAATCCGGCCCGGTCCAACTTCCCTTCCCACGATCTCCCTGACGGAGACTCCCTGTTGATTTTCTTCGAACTGCTGCGCCCGGTGGCAGTACCAATCGCCGTCGCGCTTGTGCTTGCGGTCCTGTTGCTCTTCGCGTGGTCGGTCCTGTGGCACGGAGGAATCGTGCGCTGGTGGCTGGGCGCGGGCGCCGCCAAGGTACGGCTCTCCGAAATCCTCGGCCACGGCGTCGTCTGGTGGTGGCGATACGCCCGGTTGTGGACGGTCGGCAATGTGGTGACGATTGCTGGAGCTTTCTCGATCTGGCTCGCTGTAAGGGAATTGCGGATGATCGTCGACTCCGCGCGATCGGAGCTCATCGTGTTGGCGCTCGGCCTGTTCGGCATGGGCATGATCGTGCTTCTGGGTTGGCTCTCCACCCTCCGCGCGGCGTGGTTGGTGGGCGAATCGGGTCGGAGATCGGCTCTGGTCGCCTGGGCGAGGGGGCTCTGGGCCGTCCTGCGAAATCCCCTGAGCTCGATGCTGCCCCTTTTGGTGTGGATGCTACCGGCCCTGGTTCTTGTGGTCCTGCCAGTGGCGCTCGATATGCCGTGGGCGGTGCTCGGTATCGTCGTTGGGTGGCTCGCGGCGGCCTTTTGCTGGGTCGCGCTCTTTGTTTCTTTCGCGCCGCAGGAACCGCCGGAGGAATGGGTCCGCAAAATGCAGGCCCGCGCCGCCAATCGCGCCGCCAAACCGCGCGAGGAGAAGCCGACTTACTCGACCGAGCGCCTCCCGATCCAGAAATAGACCTCGACCGGCGATTTCGATCTGGGGCGTTTCGAAACAACCTCAGAGACAGAGGCACAGAGAAAAATGGAGATTGTGAGCCGCGAAGCGGCGACAGAGAGTAGCCTGGGGCGTCAGCCCCAGGAATTAGATGAAAAAATCAATATCGAGCCCCGGAGGGGCGACAGAATCGAATCCTGGACCTGAGCACACTCTTGTCCAAGATAGAGTCTCAGACAGCGATCAGGGACGGTGGCCGCGATCAGCGTCAGCGACAGGGAACGGCGACCAGTGTTCAGCGTCAGCGAACAGGAGTCAGCGTCACGTTTGACTGGCATGGAGCCCTGAAATCAAGACTTTGGGTTGAGTAAACGCCATGTCATCGCACGGACCTGATCGAAGGCCTTCATTGCTTCACCGGCTCCATTCTGGCTGATCGCCCCGGCGTGGGCGAGGAGCTCCAAGTGGCTGTCGACCTCCTTCGCCGAGGCGTACGCGATTCTCCAGTGGTTCAACCGGTCTCTACCGAAACGGCCGTGGCCTTCTGCCAGGTTCGCAGGGACTGAACTTGCCGAACGGATCACCTGATCGGCTATCGACTTCAGAGGAGCTGGAACCCTCATCACGAGATTGATCGCGATTCCTGCGGCTTCGAGTGCTTTCGAGTGGGCAACGAGGTTGGTGTTCGTGGCGGCGTTGGACATGGTCACCTCCGGGTCGTTCATGCCCCTACCCACAAGCCGGTGTGGTGGCCGATGTCAAGGATGCCCTGCACCCTGCCTGTCCTTGACATCGGCCGCCCACCGGCTACCCCTTCCTTTGAACGACCCGGAGGTGGCCATTTCGCCGACTGGACTCCTGATCGCTGCCGCCGCCGCTGTCCTCTGTCGCTGACGCTGAACACTGTCGGTGCCGCTGCAATTCGGACCCGGGCACGGGGCAACCACGAAGCGGAAATGCCGAAATCCAACACGTAAATTTCGTGTTGTCAACCGGGCAACTTCAGATCACGATTTGTTTTGGACAGCACTGACCTGGGCACCCGAAGTCAAGGGCAGTATTGCGATATGAAATCAGAAAGAGCCCTGCGATGACAACTCCGAATTCCGATTCCGAACTCCGAATTCCGATCTCTACCCCACGGTCTTCAAGCGCTTCGGACCGGCTGCTGCGACCTCCGCCGGACAACCGTCAGCATAGAGCTTGAAATTCTCCACATAACGAGCCGCCAGCGCGTCATAGCGCTTCCAGTACTCATCCTTGTTGCCCCACGATGTGGAGGGATCGAGCACCTCCTCCGGCACATCGGGACAGGACAGCGGAACCTCGAAGCCGAAGATATTGTCCTGGCGGAACTCGACCTTGTCGAGTATCCCCTCGAGGGCGGCGTTCAACAGATTGCGTGTGTGGCGGATCGAAATCCGCTTGCCAACGCCCCAGCCGCCACCGACCCAACCGGTGTTGACCAGCCAGCAGGTGGCGCCGTGTCTCTCCATCTTGGCGCGCAGCAGGTCGGCATAGGTGAAGGGGTGGTGGACCATGAACGGCGCGCCAAAACATGCCGAAAACGCGATCTCGGGCTCGATACCGAGGCCGATCTCGGTGCCGGCGATCTTCGAGGTATAGCCGGAGATAAAGTGGTATACCGCGTGCTCGGGGTCGAGCCTGGCGATCGGCGGCAACACCCCCTGGGCGTCGCAGGTCAGCAGAATGATGTTCTTCGGGTGCGACTTGACCGATCCCTCGGGCACCACGTTGGGGATGAATTCGAGCGGGTACGCGGCGCGGGTGTTTTCGGTGAAACGATCGTCGTCGAGATCGAGTCGTCGCGAGGTCGGGTCCTGGACCACGTTCTCAAGGATGGTTCCGAAACGGCGGGTGGTGTCGTAGATCTCGGGCTCGTTGTCGGCCGACAGCCGGATGACCTTGGCGTAACAGCCGCCCTCGAAGTTGAAGACACCGTCGTCCGACCAGCCGTGCTCGTCATCACCGATCAACTGCCTTTTCGGATCCGCCGAGAGCGTCGTTTTTCCGGTTCCTGAGAGACCGAAGAAGAGCGCCACGTCGCCGTCGTCACCGACGTTGGCCGAACAGTGCATCGAAAGAACATCCTGCTTCGGCAGCAGGTAGTTCATGACGGTGAACATGCTCTTCTTGATCTCGCCGCCGTACTGCGAGTTGCAGATCAGCGCGAGGCGGTCGGCAAAGCTGAGGATGATGGCCGTGTCCGAACGGGTGCCGTCGATCCGCGGGTCGACCTTGAATGACGGAGCGGCGATCACCGTGAACTCGGGCACGTGGTTCTGGTACTCCTCCTGGGTCTTGGGGAGAATGAACATATTGCGGGCGAACAGGGAGTGCCAGGCGTATTCTGTAATTACCCGGATCGGCATCCGGTAATCGGGGTCGGCGCCCACGTAGGCGTCCTGGACAAAGAGCTCTTCGTCCTGCAGAAAAGCCTGCACGCGCGACACCAGCGACGAGAAGTTCTCGGCGGCATAGGGACGGTTGTATTCGCCCCACCAGATCGTGTCCTCGGTCGATGGCTCGCGGACGACGTATTTGTCCTGCGCGGCTCGAGCCGACCACTTGCCGGTGTTGACCACCAGAGGACCACCGTGGGCCATTCGCCCTTCCTGGCGGAACGAGGCCTCCTCGTACAGGGCGGGCTCGGGCAGATTCCAATAGACACGATCGAGGTGGACGAGGCCGTGGTTTTCGAGCCCGTAGCGGCTCTTGAGGTCACCGGCCTGGTCGGTGGCGGGTGTTTTGAATTTCAGATACTTGCTCATGACCAGTCCCTCACCAGCTTGCGCTCACCGATGTAAAGCTCATTGGGGGAGTTCGGATCGAGGGCCCACTTGATGCGCTCGATGCCTTTTGTGATGTCTTTGATGGAGCCGCAGAAGCTCAGGCGGAGGTGGCCTTCCATGCCGAATTCCGCACCGGGCACGGTAACGACCTGGACTTTATCGAGCAGGAACTTCGAAAGACGGACCGAGTCCTTGTCGTAGTGGCTGAAGTCCGGGAAGGAGTAGAAGGTGCCGCCGGGCTCTTCCAGGCGAACACCTTCAAAAGCGTTGAGTTCCTGGACAAGCACATTGCGATTGTTCTCGAGCGTGGTGCGAAGGCTGTCCACCGACGATTGGATGCCGTTGATGGCGCCGACCGCCGCATGCTGCAGGACCGCCGACGGACCCGAAGTCTCGTGACCCTGGATGTTGGTCATGACCTTGATCAGGTTGGTGTTGGCGACCGCCCAGCCGATCCGGAAACCGGTCATTGCGTACTGTTTCGAGACCCCGTTGATGATGATCAACTTCGAGTTGTCGGTGTGGTCTTTGGCGAATTCGTAGGCGTTGACCGGGGTGCGTCCGTCGTAGATCAGGCGGTGGTAGATATCGTCCATGATCAGATACAGACCGCGTTTCTCGCACAGCTCCACCACATCCTTGACGAAATCCGCTGGATAGACGGCCCCGCTCGGGTTGTTCGGGCTGTTGAGCACGATGGCCTTGGTGTACGAACCGATCACCTGCTCGATGTCCTGAATGCGGGGAATGAAGGACCCGTCTTCGGGGAGCACCGGCACCGGCACCGCTCCGACCAGCTTGACCATCTCCGGGTAGGAAACCCAATAGGGAGCCGGGAAGATGACCTCCTCCTGGGGATCGAGGATGGCGTGTAGAGCCGACATGATCGCCTGTTTGGCGCCGCCGGCGGCCATCACGTTCTCAGGGGCCGGCCGCCAACCGTAGAAATCTTCGGTATAGCGGATGATCGCCTTTTTGAGCGCCGGGATGCCATCCGGTGGCGTGTAACGAACCTCACCCGAGGTCAGCAGCGAGGTCGCCGCGAGGATCGCATCGAGTGGGGCCTTGCCTTTTGGTTCGCCGCCGCCAAGGTGGATCACCGGATCACCTTTTGCTCGTAGGACAGCAGCCACTTCGTTGAGTTTGAGGGTTGCCGATTCGCCAATGGATTTGGCGATCAAGGAGAGGCTCATATCTGCCACTTCCCTTCTGCCGTCGCGTTTTGCGACGGGGTAGGAATTATCTCAAATGATTGTGAAAAAATCCACTAACGCCAACCTGCCCATCCGATACTCGATGCTGGATACTCGTTTCTCGATGGATTTCAGGAGAGAGTCGGCTGATCCGAAGCGCTGCGGGTAGGTGGGCGATCGAGTATCGAGCATCAGGCGTCGGCAGTTGCTTCTCTTGGCCGAGCATCGATTGCTTGATGGACGTATGATGTCGGCATGAACACAGACAAGGCCACAACAAAGTGATTGAATCAATTGGACGCCACGGCTCCCGGGTCAAGGATCTCAGAAAACGGGTCAAACAGCGCCGCGATGGTGAAGTCGTGGTGGATGGCCGCCGGCTGGTGGCAGATCTGATTCGCTGGGGCATCCCGATTCGCGAGCTGTACCTCACTACGGATCTCCTGAATGAGGCCGAGATCGTGGGCTGGGCCGAGCGCGCGGCCGAGGTCTACGAAGTCGAAAGCTCCGTCCTCAAGGACATCGCTCCGACCCGAAGTCCACAGGGCGTTCTGGCGGTGGCGCAGGAACCGAAATTGCCGCGTTGGAATGCCTCCGGGGGGATCGGGCTGTGGCTCGAACGGGTCCAGGAACCCGGCAACCTCGGCGCCATCGTCCGTGCGGCTGCCGGACTTGGCGCAGCCACGGTGATGCTGTCCCCCGACTGCGCCGACCCCTTTGGTCCGGCCGCGGTGCGAGGATCGGCCGGCTCGGTCTTTCGCCTGCCTGTGGAGCGGGGCGTCTCGGCCGATGGAGCGGTCGAACGGCTGCGAACGGTGGGCGGCGAGGTCTGGGCATCCGGTGCGGGCGGCCGTCCGCTCGATGGTTGGCGAACGACCGAACCCTGTTTGATTCTCCTGGGGGCGGAAGGCCCCGGGCTCTCGTCCGAAGCAATCGATCTTGCCGATGGCACCGTGACCATTCCGATGAGCCGCGAGATCGAGTCCCTGAACGTCGCCGTCGCCACCGGGATCCTGCTGCAGCACCTTCGCAGCTTGAAGGGTTTTTGACCGCACCGGGGAGGACAGAAAATGTGCGGCCGAGACGGCCGCACCAGAAATGCCTCGAAGCGTCTTTTGGTGCAGGCGTCTCGCCTGCACATCCTCCATGCTGCACTCGCTCGGGATGACGATCAAACGCCTTCAGCTCGGAGGGGGCGGCAGTTTATGCCTGGCGCGCGAGCCCAGGAACCGGTGCCGAAAATAGCCAAAGCCACGAGAGGGCACCGAGACACGGAGTCGAACACCGGGGATTTTCAATTGACACAGTGGCCCCGGGTGCATTCCGGTGGCCTCCTGAAACCTCATCGTTGCCAGCAAGTTCCGACTCGCCACTGCCTTACTCGTGGTCGCTAGTGGCGAGGCTCGGTGCTCAAAATCGCGGGCCGATGGGCTGTGGTTATCCGAGCCTGATGGCCCCTGGCTCACCCTTGACCACTCGGCCGACGATGGCCGCTCCGGGGAGGCGCCGCACGACGGCCTCCGCGTGTTCGGGGGCCACCGCCGCCAGCAGACCACCCGAAGTCTGGGGGTCGAAGCAAAGATCCACCCGAGCTCGTCGGTACCTTCGGCGATCTCGAGGACCGTCTCGACGCTGGTCCGGTTCTTCCCGGCCCCGGCCGGAACCAATCCTGTCGCCGCGGCCTCCAACGCACCAGGCAGGAGAGGCAGCGCGCCGAGATCGATCTCGATGGCCAGACCCGATGCCTCCGCCATCTCCGCGCCGTGGCCGGCAAGACCGAAACCGGTCACATCGGTGACCGCATGCGGTTCCGCATCCTGCAGCGCCTCGGCCGCCTCGCGGTTGAGAGTCGACATCCATCGAAGGGCCGTCGACAGGTGGGCGGCGTCCACCATCTCGGCCTTGGCCGCCGTCGTAATGACTCCGGTGCCGAGCGGCTTGGTGAGGATCAGGACATCGCCCGCCAGCGCACCGGCGTTGCGCCAGATCCGATCCGGGTGCACGGTGCCGGTGACGGCGAGCCCAAAAAGTAGCTCCTGTCCCTCGACCGTATGGCCTCCAGCGAGCACTCCGCCCGCTTCCTCGAGCGCCGACAGACCGCCGCGCAGAATCTCCTTCAGGGTGTCACCATCGTATTGCGAGAGGGGAAAGCTGACCAGATTCATGGCGGCGAGGACCGTCCCACCCATCGCCCACACATCGGACAGGGCGTTGACCGCCGCGATGCGGCCGAAGGCGTACGGGTCGTCCACCATCGGCGGAAAGAAATCGGTGGTGTGGATGATGGCGATCTCGTCCGAGACCCGGACCACCCCGGCGTCATCGGCGTACTCGATACCGACCAGGAGATCGTCGGAAACGAGGCGTGGCAGACCACAGAGGATCTTTTCGAGCAAACCCTTGGAAAGTTTGGCGCCACACCCACCATAGGCGCTGCCCGCGGTCAATTTGACGAGGTCTTTGGCGACCACCGCGTCGAGGGCGCTCGGTGTCCAACCGGTGCCACCGTCGCGATAGACCGTCTTCGGTTGCAATCCGAGGTCATCGAGGACCGTATTCAACCCCGAAGTTTCCGAGGAGCGCGCCTCGAGAACCACCCCACATTGCGAACTCACCGAACGCGGCGCCGGCACGGCGTCCACATCGAGTCCCACCTCGCGCGCAGCCTTCTCGGCGCGCATCACCCGCTGCACGGTGCCGAAGACCAAAAGGAGGTCCCGGCCGGTCATCGCCGTACCTGAACCGAATTCGGAATTCGGAATTCGGAGTTCGGTATCGGCCATTGGGCGCTTCCAGCCTTGCATGAGGGTGGGTGCAAATCAAAACTCATAACTCAAAACTCAACACTCATGATGCCGTGGATATTCTCATCGCATCGACAAGGGCATCGATATGGCTCTCTGTATTGAACGGCCCCACGCCGATTCGAATCGTACCGTCCGGAAAGGTCCCGATCCGGCGATGCGCCGCCGGTGCGCAGTGAAGACCGGCGCGGACGCAGATGCCGCGCTCGCGGTCGAGGCGGGCGGCAAGCTCACCGTTGTCGACGCCCCGGATCGTGAACGAAAGGACTCCAATGTGATTCGAGTCATCGGATCGTCCATGGATGGTCAGACCCGGAATGTCTGACAGCCCCGCAACCAGGCGGCGCAAAAGATCCTGTTCGCGTTCTTGGATTGCGGCAATCGTCTGCTCGCTCAGCCACGAGCAGGCCGCACCGAGCCCGACCGCGCCCACTCCATTGGCCGTTCCCGCCTCGAGTAGATCAGGCAGATGCTCCGGCATCTCCTCGCTTTCAGAGTGCGAGCCAGTTCCTCCCTGGATCAGAGCTTCGACGCTGAAATCCTCGGCCAGCATCAACACTCCGATGCCCGGCGGTCCGAGCAGACCCTTGTGGCCGGAGCAGGCGAGGGCAGCAACTCCGAGCCGGGAAAAATCGAAGGGAATCGAACCCGCGGTCTGCGCTGCGTCCACCAGCACCGGCACCGGTGCCACGGCTTGCGCGATTTCGGCTACCGGAAGGATGGCTCCGGTGATATTGCTTGCGTGAGTGCATACGACCAGGGCTGTGGGTGCCTCGGAGACCCGGGCAGCGAATTCTTCCGCGGTCGGCACGCCCGTTCGATCGCCGCCTTGCACCACGACGACCTCGACCCCTCGATTCTTTTCCAACCACCGCAGCGGTCGCATCACGGCGTTGTGTTCGAGTGCTGAGGTGACGACGCGGCCGCCGCCATCGAGGCACGAACGCATCACGGTGTTGAGCCAGAAGGTGGTGCCTGGACCGAGCAAGGTTCGTTCGGGATCGCCGCCGAGCAGCGTAGCGATTGTTTCGCGCGCCCCCTCCACCGCCCTCGACGCCGCCAGCGTCAAACGATGGCCGCCTCGGCCGGGGTTCCCCGAGGCTTCGTCGAGGAACCGGTGCATCGCTTCGGCCGTTCCCGGTGCCTTGGGGAAAGACGTCGCGCCGTGATCGAAATAGATGGTCACGGCCGGACGACGGCCCCGGCCTCTGCAAGCAGCGAGGCGATCTCGAGCATGTCGGTGACCCGTCCGATCCGGAGTTGGTCGGCCAGTTCGAAATAATTGAGGCAGGTCCCGCAGGCGATGAGCTCCACCCCGGTCTCCGCCAGATTCTCCAGATCTTCGAGCAGCACCGAGCTCTCGCAGCAGAGCTTGACGCCGTCGTTATAAAAGATGATCGCGTCCGGTCGGCGATCGAGCTGGGCCTGGGTCTTCAGGAAAGACCGCATCAGGAGAGCACCGAGTTCGTCATCACCGGTGCCCATGGTCGAGGCCGTGATCTGAACGATCAGCTTGCCGCCGGAGCGAACCGGTCCTTCGGCGGTGAGCAGCTCGGCCTCTCCAGGTCTGCTGGTGGCGGCATCGTCACCGGCGGTGATCGAGACGACAAAGCTTCCATCCCCTCGCTCGTCCACGTCTACCGTAGCGCCTCGTGTGCTGGCAAAACGGGTGACGTTCGAGCGGCACAGTTCGTCGGCAACATGCATCGCGATTTCGCGCTCCCCGGCGTCAAAAAGGTCCCGGAGCTCGAGCACCGGACCGGGACAGGCAAGTTTGCGAACATCGATCTTCTTCATGGGCGCACCTCGGTGCCTATCCTAACGGAATTCGCCTGACGGTGGAGATTCCCTTGCCCCACCCGGGAGGAGTATGATGAAAGGGAACCTCATGATGAATATGGGTGCGACAAAAGGGAGGTGACCATGCTTGGACGTGGTGTCTTGAGCCGACTCTATACGTTGACTCAGCAACGAGCCTATACGCTCACGATCTACCTGGATATCGACCAGAACAAGCAGGCCAACCGCAAACGCGGTTTTATCGTGCAGGCCGAGGCTCTGGTCAAGGAACTCAAGGCAGGGCAGAAAAAGAGCGATCGCCTCGACACCGCCTGCAAGCAGGCCCTCAAACTCATACGTGACATGAGACCCAAGGGGAAGGCGGCGCTGATCGTCGTCCACCCCGAGACCAAGCTCTGCGAGTCCCACCAGATCGAGCTTGCCTTCGCCGCGTCCATCCACTGGCGGCGTGGCGCCTTTCTCCGCCCGGTCGTCGAAGCCATGGATGAGCACGAGCGTTATGCAGTCGCTCTCACCGACAACAAAAAAGCCCGGATCTTCACTGTCCACATGGGCGAGATCACCGAACACGACGATCTCATCTCCGATACGACCGCCCGAAGCCGCTCGCTCGGAGCCGACCAGATGCGTTCGCAGAAACGCCGCGATCAACGCCGCGATGACGAAATGACCTCGCACGCCAAAAAGGTGATCGACGCCCTCCACGATCTCGCCCTGCGCGGGCCCTATGATCGCCTGATCGTCGGCGGTACGCCCAGGGCCGCCGGCCAGCTCACCCGCCTGCTGCCCAAGCGGATGCGCGGCAAGCTGGTGGACACCGTCAGCATGCAGGTCGGAGCCACGCAGAAGGAAGTCCTCAAAAAGATCCTCAAGGTCCAGCTCAAAATGGAACGCGACCGCGAAAAGGTGCTGGTCGAGGGCGTGCTCGCCGAACTCCACTACCGCGGCAAGGCCGTGGCCGGTTTCGCCCCCGTCCTCGATGCCGTCAACCAGGGCCGGGTCTGGACCCTCCTCTACGGCAAGGGCTTCACCGCAAAAGGAGGCGAGTGCGGATCCTGTAGTGCCTACTCACCCCATGCCGAGGGCCCCTGCGTCTACTGCGGCGAGGACGTCCACCCGCTGCCCCACTGCATCGACCGCCTCAGCCAGTCCGTCCTCGAAATGAGCGGCAAGGTCGAAGTAGTCGATGGCGACGCCAAAAAGGCCCTGGCTGAACCGGGCGGGATCGCCGCGATGTTGCGGTATTGAGTGCTGTCTGGATTTGAAATTTTGGAGTTCCTCTAAATTTCGCCAACAGTCGAAAAATTCTATAGTTTTTTTTGACCACGGTAGAAAATTCAGATAATATCTTTGAATGCAGTTTGATCGGTATCTGAAGCCGCAGGTGGTACGCGACCTGAAGCGCAAGATGGTCTTCGTCGCTGGACCGCGCCAGGTCGGGAAGACCACCCTGGCAATGAGCCTGCCGGGCACGGTCGGCGGATATCTCAACTGGGACGTGGCCGAGGACCGCGAGCAGATCCTCAAGAGAGAGCTCCCGGTGAGCCCGATCTGGATATTCGACGAGATCCACAAGTACCGTTCCTGGCGAAACTACCTGAAGGGGATTTACGACGGCCGCCGAAAGGGCAGCAGATTCTCGTAACAGGGAGCGCCCGCCTCGATCTCTATCGTTTTTCCGGCGATTCCCTCCAGGGCCGGTACCACATGCTCCAGCTCCACCCTCTCTCGGTCGCCGAACTCGGTCTCGTATCGGCCGATGATCTTCAGCAGCTCCTGACCCTCGGGGGCTTTCCCGAACCGTTCTTCGAGGGATCGGAGGTCGAAGCGAGACGGTGGTCGAGGGAGTACCGGAACCTCCTCATTCGAGAGGAACTCACCAGCCTCGAGCGGGTCCAGGACCTCGGCAATCTGGAGCTGCTCGTCCTCAGGCTCCCCGATCTCGTCGGCGCGCCGCTTTCGGTCAACGCGCTGCGCGAGGATCTTCAGCTGAGCCACAAGACCGTCGAGAATTGGATTTGCATTCTGGAACGCCTGTACGCCGTATTTCGCCTGCCACCGTTCGGCGCCCCTGGCATCCGCGCGGTCAAGAAGGCCCGCAAGCACTATCACTTCGACTGGAGCCTGGTGCCCGACCCGGCCGCGCGATTCGAGAATCTGGTTGCCTCACACCTGCTCAAGTGGGTCCATTTCCGGAACAACACCCAAGGCCGCGATCTCGAACTGAGGTACTTCCGTGATTCGGAGGACCGCGAGGTCGACTTTGTGGTTGTCGAGAGGAATCTGCCGATCCTCATGGTCGAATGCAAGCTTGCGGACTCGAAGGCGGATCGCAGCCTGAGATACCTCAAACGACGCTTTCCAGATTGCCCGGCCTGGCAGCTCGCGTTGTCCGGGACGAAGGACGTCGTCACACCAGACGGACTCCGTTTGACCCCGGCGCTCAACTTCCTTCAAACGCTCGTCTGATCTTCGAGCCTCGCAGCCACCAAACGCCTCGGCGCCACCATCCTCTACACCGAGGACCTCAACCACGGCCGGCGCTACGGTTCGGTCCAGGAGATAAACCCTTTCCTGCCGATCACACCCGACAGAGTGCACGATGGTGAGGGTCCACAGGACTCCTGAAATACGTCGTTCCACGGAACGCTCAAAATGCAGGAGAGACGCCCGCACCACACTTGAGCCCGTGTCTTTGTGGTGCAGGCGTCCCGCCTGCACATTACCGTTGGTAAAGAACGGCCGTTACCATGTCGGCACCGTCTCCCAGCCGGGGAAGGGGGCGTGGGTCAGGGTCCAGCCTGTGGCAGATTCGGGGTCACGAGCCGCCCGGAGATTTGTGAGGGTCTTGAGCTTGGCGATCAGTTCCTCGCGCGGCAGGGTGTGAAGCGGGGGCTTGGTGAGATCGGGCATGGGCCAGAGGCGGACTGAATGGTCCTTTCCCGCAGAGGCGATCAACCTGCCCATTGGATCCACAGTGATCTGATCGACACTGTTTTCGTGACCGAGAAGAATTCGAGGCTCTTCGCCTGTCACAGGTCCAACCCTAACGATACCGTCCCTGTCGCCGGTGACCGCAAGAGAACCGGACGGATTCAATGCTACGGATTGGATGCGATTGCCATGAGTTTCGAGAGGCGTCACGACTCCGGTATCGAGATCAAGAAAGATGGCGCGCCCAGGGTCAACGTGAGTGGACGCCTCGAGGAGGAGCAGACGGCGCCGATCCTGGCTCGTCGCGTACCTTTGGAAGACCCCGCCGAACACCATTTCGGTTTCGCCGGTTTTCACATCCCACCAGCGCAACCCCGAACGGCCCAAAGCCATGAGACGACCGTCCTCGGTAAACCGGGGGGTGCCCCAGCCATTTACCTCGCCCTCCGCCAGCACATTGATCTGCTCACCCGTAGCGACGTCCCATACGCCTATCTTTCGAAGGGCATCCTCGAGGTCTTCCGATGCCGCAGCCACAAATCGCCCGTCGATGCTAAAGGCTGTTTCTCCGTAGGGACGGGTTTCGCCTCCCATCTGGTTGGCTGGAGCGTCAACAAGAGTGGTGGAAATCTCGTCACCGAGATTCAGCAGGTGGCCGCCATCTCGACTGTTCCCGACGAAAAGTAGCTTGCCGTCAGGTGATCTCGCCAGCCCGAGCATCATTTCCCGCTGGTCAGGAGAATCGAGGACGGTCCACCCCCGTGGAGGGGGCTCGCCTTCGAGCGGCCAGATCCTGACCGTGCCATCGTTTGATGACGATGCCAGCCAATGTCCCTCGGGCCCGAACACAAGCCCATTCACGTGACCTGTGTGGGCCCGAAAAACTGTCGGGTAGGTTCGAGCCAAGGGCCAGACGGAAAGCCCGGATTCGTCCGGTACGACCAGCCATTTTTCGTTGGGATGGAACCTCGCATATCCAAATCGGCCAACCTCGCCTCGGCGCAAAGAGATCGGTTCTGCATCCGGCGGCGCCGTGATCGGCCATAGACGGACCTGCTGCTCCGGCCCGCTCCTGACCCAGAAATTCTCGCTCAGCCAGTATCCAGTTATTCCTCTCCCACCAACATCGAAGCGTCGCAACAGCCGCGGTTGCCTGGATTCAAGCGACCAGACCCAGTACTCACGGTCACTGGTGGAATTCATACGGCCGGATGACACCAGATAATCCCCTGCGTCCGACGGAGTGTGGAGAGAACACCCTTCCGCAGGACCCTGGATCACAACCGGCGCCGTAGAACCATCGAGGTACCAGAGCCGTATCCTGCAGTTTTCGTCGGCAGTCGCGACAAAGCGGCCCCGCTCATCCATGTCAATTTTTATGAGTGGAGTCTCTTGCCGACCCAGGAACCGGGGTTCGGACGGCCCGTGATCACCGATCTCGACCGTATAAATTTTCTGGCCGGTCGCCACCGCGATCTGCCGGCCTGTGTTGTTCATTCTGACCAGCCATGTGTCCTCATCGGGATCGAGGTCGAGATCGATGGTCCCGAGACGCGTGTGATCACCGTCGAAGCCGAGGGAATCGACAGCAAGGCGGCCGTCTTCCCCGTGGACGACCATCAGCATTCGGCGATCGTCCGACCGAATCGAGACGCCTCCCAGCAACCCCCTCCCGTCGTACCGTGCCTCTGCGAGCAGCATCTTCTCTGGTGCAGACCATAGGGATCGAACATCCTGAGTATTGTTTTTGTCCCACCCCAGCAGCCCGAAGTATCCGCTTTCAACCCCCGCCTCTTCAACGGCGGCGTGGCCTCCTTGAGTGTGCTCCAGCACCGTGCTCGAGCCATCGGCACCGATTACACGCAGCGGAGTGGTTCCAGTAGCCGAACGCGACTGAATCAACCAGTTTCCGTCCGACGTGAACACTGTTTGAAGAGTCCATTCGTCGTTGATGATGATCGCGGTCGGGCCCTGCCACAACGCCTCGAGGGCCAACATTCTCGCGGCCGGAGAGTCCGAAAGCTCGAGGCTGGCGATGGCATGGGCCACTGAGGCTGTCGGGTGCCCTTCGAGCTCCAGCTGGCCGAGGGCGACCAGCTCAGCTGCCTCCGCGCGGCGCGCAGCGTGCTCGGCTTGGCGCCAGAACGACCCGACAACCGCCAGACCGCCGAGGAGCAAGACAATGAGCGCGGCCACCGCGGTTCGCCTTCGTCGACTACGTCGTCTGGCGTGGGCGGTCATGGCTCGGGCAAACTCCTCCTCCAACTCGGTTAGCCCACCGGGGTATCGCTCGCGCCAGAGCTGGTACTCCCGAAATGCAGTGCCGGTCCAGAGTCGATCATTTTGCCGGTCGTGTTCGTCCCATGAGCGCGCCGCCTGGCGAAGCTCATCGCGGATCTGCGCGCCGTCCTGGTCCTGTGTTTTCCAACGAACGAGCCGGGGCCAATTGGCCAGGAGGGACTCGTGGATAATCTCAACCATCCTCGTCGATGCCTTGTCCTCTTCACGGATTTCGTAGGACGTCAGCAGGCGTGCGTCGATCAGCTGACGAAGCACCTCCTCGGGTGATTCGCCGTGCGAATTGCTGAATATGGAGAGGAGTTCATCCCATTCGCGGACCGCGCGAGTTCCCCCGGCGGTGACGAGATTTCGGAATATCTCGCGGACAATGGTGATGTGGCTGGTGCCGATGCGATCGATAGTCGCCTCAGCGTGGCGGGCCAGGGCGCCGGCGACCCCGCCGATATCGTTGTATGCGACGCGTGTAAGGAGACCCGTTTCACGATCTCGTTTTTCCCAAAGGCGGGCAGCCGCAAAGGCCAGAAGCGGAAGAGCGCCGCGTTCGCCCTCGACCTCAGCCAACATGTCCTCCACGAGTTCGTCACACTCGAATCGATAGCCGCATTTGTTCGCAGGGTGGACGAGGGCTCGACGGAGATTTGCTCCAGCTGGCGGGTCCAGAAGGGTAAGACCATGCACGATGGGACGAAGCCGTTCAATCTGGTGGCACAGCATCAAAAAGTCATCACGCATCGATAGCAGCACGAAAACGTTTGCCTCGAGAGGTAAACGCGAGAGGAAACCCGAAAAACGGTCCTGCACCTCCTCAGCGTTGAGAGTGAAGAGCTCTTCGAACTGATCGACGATCAGTACCGAGTTGGGCGCTGATCGCGACCATCGATTGACAAGCTGGACAGCAGTGCCGGGCTCTTGAACCCTGGGCAAAAGGAGCATGGCTTCAGCGTCGCTGGCGATCTCGGGCGCCAGCGCCTGGCCCAGGGACACAAAGGGAGAGGTTCCGGGTTTGCAGCGGACCACGACCCATGTCGAGGTAGCGCTTGGAAGAAGGCCCGCCCTCAGGAAGGAGGTCTTTCCGGCGCCGGAGGGACCAACCAATCCAAGCAAACGAGGTGGTCCCTCCAGCGTCCGCCACATCTGTTCGACCTCGGCCTCACGGCCGAAGAAGTACTCGGCGTCTTTTTCGGTGAAGGAGGCGAGACCGGGGTAGGGGTGGAGATCGTCGGCGCCGACGACGCGGAGGGTCACCTCTTCGAGAGCACGGCTGAGTTCGTTGGCCGAGTCGAACCGTAGGTCGCGATCCTTGGCGACCGCTTTGGTGATGACCGCGGTCCAGGGCGAGTCGGGGATTGTGATTGGTTCGGCGCGCACGGCTTCCCAGACGCTTTCACGACTTTCCCGGTCCTTGAGGCCAGTGGGGTTGACCATCTCGGCTAGGACGATTCCGGCGGAGTAGATGTCGGCACGGGCGTCCACGGCCTGGCCGGCGGCCTGCTCGGGAGCCATGTAGGCGGCGGTGCCGGATACGGTGCCCGATCCTTCGTGTTCTTCGCGGGCGATGCCGAAGTCCATGACCACGACGCGCCCTGCTCGAGTAAGCATGATGTTCTCGGGTTTGATGTCGCGGTGGACAAGACCGATCTGGTGGATGGCATCAAGCCCAGCCAGAATCTGCGAGGCCAGATCCTGGGCTTCCTGGAGGTCGAGGGGACCGTGCTCGCGAAGAACCTCGAGCAGGGTCTGGCCGTCCACGAATTCCATGGAGACCAGTTCAAGGCCTTCGAGTTCGTGAAGATCAAAGACCCGGCAGACATTTGGCGAAACGACCTCGCGGGCAGCGCGTACTTCCTGCCGAAGCGATTCGCGACGCTTCTCCGACTTGAAGATGTCAGAACGCAGGGCCTTGAGCGCCACGTCGACGCGAAGCTTGAGATCGAAGGCGTGCCACACCTCACCCATCCCACCGCGCCCCAGCAGGGCGATGATCTGGTAGCGGTCACCGACGACCTGGCCTGCGTTGAATGTCCTCCGCTCGTCCCTCAGATCGAGCGTCTCGCTCTCTGCTTCAGTGCGGGTTGGGGGGAGGTCGGGGTCAGTCATTCATCGGAATGCCGCCGGCGATTCGGGTCCGGTTTCTCGATTGCTGCCTCCACTTCCTAAAACTCGAACTTGAGTGTCAGGCGGAGTTCCCGCGGGAGTTGAAAGGTATCCCACATGCCGAAGCGCGAGTCGAGGGCCGCCGGGCCAAGCGCCGCCAACTCCTCGGCGTAATTGAACCCGGTGAGAAAGTCTTCGTTCGTGACTCCAAGATTTTGTGTTTGCACGTGCGGCCACTTCCTTGTTGGCGTGTCCTCATCGAACAGATTCAGAACCGTCAGTCCGACGGTGAAGTTCAGCCCCCGTCCAAGAGTCAGGGTGTAGAAGAGCGAGAGATCGGTCTGAGTTATCCACGGCGTTTCACCCAGGTCCCCGCGACCGTAGGGGTAGAAATCGCCGCCGAGGATGGATCCTTTGGTGGAAATGAGGGTGCCGCTGCCGATGTACTGGTTGACGCCGACGTTGAGCCCGAAAGGGATGCTGTAGAGGAACTGGGCCCCTAATTGGTGGGTGCGGTCGGTCGCCAAACGTCCGTAGACGAAATCACCGTTTTGGTCGTACATTGAACCGGGAAGATCATAAAGACGACTGACGTTGGGTGATCTTCTTCCTCCTGAACCGATGGGGTTCAAAGGGTTTCCGACAACGTTGACCTCGTCCGAGTTGGCGAGGCCCGAGTAGTTGCCCCACAACCGGCTCAAAGTGAAATAAGCGCGCAAAGACCAATTGTCGGAAAAACGCTTGTCCAGAACGAGTTCGAGGGCGTCATATTCCCGCACGGGTTTGGCATAGGGCAGGTCGCTGACGTCGATCGTGATTCCTTCGCCGGGGTTTCCGATGACATAGATCTCGCCGATACCGGGCAGGAGAATCCCGACGTCCTCGATCGTCCGCACGATCTCTTTGTGTACGAAGCGGGCCCCGATCTGGATGTTCATCGTCAGTTGGTGGTCGACCCCGATTTGAGCTTCCCAGGTCTCCATCGGTTTGAGATTGGGTTCGATGAGGGGAAATCCGAGTTCCTCCCACACCTCCGGATCCGCGGAGTTTGGCAACCAGTTAATCGCTTCGATAAAGGTGCCCGCGGGGCAGTCGGGCCGCTCGAAAATCGTGTTGTTGCCGGTCCGGCAGCTCGGAGTCTCGTTGAGAAAGATTTCAGGATGATCAAAGGTGTAGTAATACCCGACATTCCTCCCGGATCCGAGCAGACCTGAGACCGCGTACTTCGTCACATCGTAATACTTGCCCCAACTGCCGTAGAGCTTCCATTTCGCGTCGTTTCTGATGTCCCAGGCTAATCCCAGACGCGGTGCTACCTTGTCCCCCCAATTGAAGCTGATCGCAGGGTCGGGTCCGGTGGCGCCGTAGTTTGGGATTTCCTCCTTTTCGATTCGAACCCCGATGTTGAGTGTGACATTCGATCGCACCTGCCAGGCATCCTGGACGAAAGCCGCCTGATTCCGGCTGGCCACGTCTCCCAGGGTCGACGGATTGTTGAGGAGAAAAACACCGAACTCTCCGCGGACGCTGTCACCGGTCGTGGTTGTATAGGCGCGGTCCCAGTAATACAGGACGCGTTCGGCGTTCCACGCGGCCCTTTTGTCGTTGGAGATCTCCTCTGTCTGATATCCGGCCTTGAGCGAGTGCTGGCCGCCGCCACGGAAGAACCAGGTGCCATCCAGCGCCGCACCTTTCCGCTCGTAGATGTCGCGGTACCATTTCGTGCGCAGTGGGTCGCTGTACCAGCCCGGGTTGTTGCAGGCTCCGGAGGGCACCACAGGGTGGCGATCACAAAAACCCGCGACGCTGTAGATAGAGTACTGATGGATGACATCGTAGGACTCGATGCCGGTGGTTTCGTAGTTGGTGTGGTAAAGACCCCCTCGACCGCTCAGAACGAGGTCGTTATTCACGACCCAGTCGGCCGAGAGATGGTAGGTCTCTCGATCGTATTTCGATCCAATCGGCGCCCAGTTTTCCTGGCCCGGGAGACCGGAACGACCGTCTCGATTGGGCAGCGATCCCTCGCGGGTATTCGGTGATACGTTGAGCCCGGCCTTGATCAGCAGAGCACTCGATACGTTGGCCGTGAGATTGAAACTGCCATAATCGAAACGATAGTTTTGGCGATAGACATCGGGGGGATGGTCTACCCAGTTAATCGTCCTTTTTGTGGTCCGAAGACCGGGCAGATACGATGCGAAGAACCAAAACCGGCCGCGTAGAATCGGGCCGCCCAGCGAAAACCCGGGATCGTAGCGAACCTCGTCATCCTTGTCGTAGGTCACCAGGCTGGCACCGGGATCGTTGAGATGGAACTCGATCTCCTGTCGCGCTGCACCGTTCCATGAGTTTTCCTCGATGTCCACAAAGAGCGAGCCGTGAAACTCATTGCTCCCTGTGCGCGAGACCACATTAATCACCCCTCCGGTGGAACCCCCAAACTCGGCCATGTAGCCCGCCGATTTGACCTGCACCTCCTCTATGAATTCGGCACGCAAGGGAACGCCCGGGTCACCCTGTACGGGGTCAGTCGTGTCGAGGCCGTCGATGATGTAGCGGTTTTCGAGGCCCGAGGCCCCGTCGATCATTATTCCGCCGCCCTGGTGATTGAGGACCGTGCCGGGGGCAAAGGTGACCACGTCGGTATAGTCGCGGCCCCGAGGCAGGTAGTCGATCTCATACTGGTGAATGTTCGTGGCCGTCTGGTTTTCGGTGAAGTCGATGGTCACCGTGTCGGAGTAGACGAAAATCTCTTCTGAAAAGGACTCTCGCCGGAGTGTGAAGTCGACGGTCGCCGATTCACCGAGAACAATCCGGGTTGGATCGGATTCCACCGTCGGATAGCCCTCGAAGGATGCTGAAACCAAATAGTTGCCCGGCGCCAACCTGGGAAATCGATATTCGCCTTCGGTGTTCGATTTCGTCGAGACCGTGCCGAAAGGCCCTTTTGCCTCGACAACCGCCCCCGTGATCGGGTTTCCGACTTTGTCTGCGACCGCCCCCTGCAAGCCACCGGTTGTTTCCTGGGCGGCAAGAGAAGACACTATCACCAGCGACACGACCAACAGCACGACCGCATATCTCATGACCCCCCCGATAGAAGAGCGCGCCGATTCGTTTTGCTAGGTTTTCTTGTTTCTCAATATGAGACCTGAAAGGCAAATAAGCAACAAATATTGCGACTCCGTTTCCTTATCACCCACACGAAGTGAAAGATCTATTCAACAAGATCGATGCGGTTGTGACCGAAGTCATCTGGGAACGGTCAGGGATATGTTCGATACTCTTATGGACGGGTTTTGTGAACTCCTGAAGAAGACCAGTGCGACCAGCCTTCACCACTCCGGTACATTCGCCCAACCCTGGAAGGGGCCGACCTCCAACAGCCAGCCGGTCGATGAAGTTTCATTGGGCACGACCCGCAGATTGGTGAATGATTCGAGCTTGGCTCGGAACTCTCCCAGGGACATCTCTTGCGGGGGCGGACCTGTAACATCGGGCACCGACCAGATGCGCACGGCGCCGCCCACATCACCGGAAGCCAATAAACGACCATCAGGCGAGAACGACAGTCCTTCGGGGCTATTCGAGTGACCAAAAAGCGTGTGGGGCTCGCCGCCGGACAACCTCCCGATCCGAATCCTCCCGTCATTGTCGGACATGGCAACCACGTCGGAGTCCGGGCCGATTGCGCAGGATCTGTTCTGGTGCCCGTATTCGGGCATGATTCGGGTTTGGCCGGTCGCCAGGTCAACCCGCAAGGCCGGCCCGAACCCGCCCATATCCTCAAACAGCGCGGCGACGGCGAATCTCCCATCAGGACTCACGTCCATCCGGAAGATCATGCCGGGGTACAAGAGCTCGCATTCGCCGTTCTCCAGGTTCCAACGGCGGATTCCTCCCTTCCCGCCCGAAAGCAGCCTGCCGTCCGGAAGAAACTCGAGCTCGCTGAAGCCACCAATGAACCCATCCCCTGCATCTTCGGCCGGTCCCAGAGTTGTTAAAGACCCGCCATCGAGGTTGACTACCCGAATGATCTTCTGGTCCTTCGATCCACGGTAGGGTGCAGCAGCAACCAGGGCTCTGTCGGCGTCATACGCGAGAGCCGTTGCCCACACATCATCGAATCCTTCGAGGACCCGGTGCTCGGATCCATCGAACGGGAGCAGAAGTACGCCGGTGGGGTTCTTGGCAGCGAGAACGAATTGACCCGCGGGATCCATGGCGATGCCTCCAAGGGAAACAACAGGCAGGTCAAGGCGCTCAATATTGTCGCTACCACGGGTCAGGTGTAACAAGTGCGGACCGCCATCAAAAAGAGGCACGAACACCGAAGCGCCGTCGACCGTGAAAGCCAGGTTCAGAAGTCGGGAACTGGCACCCGAGAAGACCAACGGGGGATTCTCCGGTATCGGCCAGAATGAAGCCCAGACTGTATTGCCTGTTACCGCCCACCGACCCGACGGTTCGAAGCTCACCCCATTCATGTACTCGGCATCGGGATTGCGGAGAACCAGAGGTTCGGCCCCGTCCGGTTGCGATAAGTCCCATATCTTTGCCATCCGGACGCCTTCAACGTTTCCTGCAACCGCAATGCGCCGTCCCTGCTGATCGATCTGGAAATTGAGGGCGGATGAAATGGGCAGGCCATCTGTGTCGATACGACGGACTGGTTCGGAAACATCCAACCCAGCAGGCCAAACCGACACCTGTTCCTGTTGGGGTTGAGCGGTGGCAATCCATTTGCAATTGGGATCCACCCTGATACGCCAGTCCTCGGTGGCAAATCGGGCGATGACACGTGGCTCAACGCCAGAGCTGACCAAAGATTGGAGAAAGAATTCTTGACCTCGCCGGAAGACCGCCCACTCCCCGAGGTGATCAAAAAACCAGCGGTCAAAACCGTCGACCGTGTCGAATAGCCGCCATTCGCCACCGTGGGGGAGGTGCCAGACTTCGACCCCACCTTGATTTCGATTCAGGTGATAGACACCGGCGGATGTCGGCCAGTATTCGAAGAAGCCCTTGCCCAGCGGTCTCTCGATCTGAACGACCTTCTCAAAGTCAGGAACCCCAAAGGTGCGAACGACCGCGGACCGGCTTTCGGATTGGTACCGCCAGACGGAGAGCCGTAACGACTCCCGATCAAACACCGGATAGAAATCCCTGAAAGCTGCGTTCGGATCGTTCGGGAACGAATCGATGACTCGTATCGCGCCCCCTGACCGATGATCCACCTTGAGGAGGTCGTACCCCATATACGCAATCCACTCGCCATTCGGGCTGAAAACCCCGTGGTGGGCCACCCCCTCGTTGTTCACATCGAACTGTCTGATTCTCGCCAGTGGACCCCTTGAGATCGCTTCGAGCGCGAAGAGCCGACCCTCCTTCGTGTCGGCGATATTGAGGCTCGCCTTGGCCCAGGCCAGGGCCGCTGTGGGGAATCTCTCCATTTCGAGTTGGCCGAGGGCGAGCAGCCTCTGGGCTTCAGCAATTCGTGTTTGTCTTTCGCTTTTCCGCCAAAAACCAGTGACGATCGCGAGCACCGCAAGCAAAATCGCGACCCCCGCCGCGCCGAGAATTCGGCGGCGCCGACGACGGCGGGCCGAGAAGGAGGTGGTGGCCCTCGCGAAGGATTCTTCAGTTTCGGTCAACCCTCCTGGATATCGCTCCCTCCAAAGCTCGAACTCCCGGAAGGCGGTGCCGGTCCAGAGACGGTCGTCGTGGCGACCGTGCTCGTCCCACGACCGTGCGCTTTGCCGGAGTTCGTCGCGGATTTGTGCGCCTTCCTGATCCTGGGTTTGCCACCGAACGAGGCGCGGCCAGTTGGCAAGCAGGCTCTCGTGTATGATCTCCACGCGGCGAGTGGGTTCGTGCTCGTCCTCGCGCACTTCGTATGAGGTCAGAAGGCGAGCGTCGATGAGCGCGCGAAGGACCTCCTCGGGCGATTCGTCTTGCGAATCGACGAACACCGACAACAACTCGTTCCACTCGCGAACGGCGCGGGTGCCCTCGGCGGTGACGAGGTTTCGGAAGAGTTCGCGGACGACGGCGATGTGTTGGGTGCCGATGCGGTCCACAGTCGCCTCGGCATGTTGGGCCAATGCGCCGCCGACGCCACCGATGGCTTGGTAAGCCTCGCGAGTCAGCAGGCCCGTTTCTCGATCCCGTTTCTCCCAGGCACGGGCCGCGGCGAATGCCATCAATGGCAGGGCCCCCCGCTCTTCCTCCACCTCGGCCAGAACCTCCTCCACCAATGCGTCGTCTTCAAAGCGGTAGCCGCACTTCTGCGCCGGCCAGACGATTGCGCGGCGAAGATTCGGCCCGGTTGGTGGGTCGAGGACAGTGAGGTCCTGGAAGATTGGACGCAGCGATTCGTGAATGTTGCAGGCCGCGGCGAAATCGTCGCGCATCGACAGCAGAACGTGGACATCGGCTTCGATGACAAACCGGCGAAGCAGGTCCGCAAACCGCCGTTGATCTTCACTCGAGTTCTGAGTGAAGAGCTCCTCGAATTGGTCGACCACGATCAGCGAGCGAGGGCTCCTTCCCGCCCACCGGGAGATGAGCTCGACCGCCACATCGGGCTCGTCGATGCGAAGGAGAAGCTCGACGGCGTCAGGGTCTCCAGCCATTTCGCGTGCGACCACCGAGGCGAACGAGGCAAGAACTGCGTTTCCGGGAGTTGCTGGAAGAATCTCCCATGTGTTTGGCGCATGTGAGATGAGTCCCGCCGCGATGAACGAGGATTTCCCGGCCCCCGAGGGCCCCATGATTCCGAGCATGCGTGCCGGTCCCTCGAGCTTTCGCCACATCTGTTCGACCTCGGCCTCGCGACCGAAGAAGTACTCGGCGTCGTCCTCGGTGAAGGCGGCGAGGCCAGGGTAGGGGTGGAGGTTGTCGGCGCCGGCGACGCGGAGGGTGACCTCCTCGAGGGCGCGGGTGAGATCGGCCGCCGAGTCGAATCGATGGTCGCGGTCCGTTGCCACGGCTTTAGTAATGACTGCGGACCACGGCGTGTCCGGAATCCTTGCTGGTTCGGCCCGGACGGCCTCCCAGACGCTCTCTCGGCTCTCCCGGTTCTTGAGGCCGTCTGGATTCACGACTTCGGCGAGGACTACGCCGGCCGAATAGATGTCCGCGCGGGCGTCCACAGCCTGGCCGGCTGCCTGCTCGGGGGCCATGTAGGCGGCGGTGCCCGAGACGGTTCCTGAGCCCTCGGCCTCTTCTCTGGCGATGCCGAAGTCCATGACCACCACCCGCCCTGAGCGGGTGAGCATGATGTTCTCAGGCTTGATGTCGCGGTGGACGAGGCCGATCTGGTGAATCGCATCGAGCCCGGCGAGGAACTGGGATGCGATGTCCTGGGCTTCCTGGAGATCGAATGGCGCTCCGTCCCGCATCGCATCAAGCAGGGTCTGGCCGTCGACGAACTCCATGGAGACCAGCTCGAGGCCTTCCATCTCGTGGAGGTCAAACACGCGACATACATTTGGCGAGACGACTTCGCGAGCAGCCCGAACTTCCTGACGAAGCGATTCGCGTCGACGCTCGGTTTTGAAGATGTCTGAGCGAAGAGCCTTCAGCGCCACATCGACCCGCAGCTTCAAATCGAAGGCATGCCAAACCTCACCCATGCCACCACGACCGAGTAGAGCGAGAATCTGGTATCGCTCACCGACAATCTCCCCTGCGGTGAAGGTCCGCCACTGGTCGTGGAGATCGAGGGTCTCGCTCTCCGCCTCGGTGAGGGTGGTCGGAAGATGAGTGCGATCTACCACTCAGGTACCTCCGCCCAGCCGCTATATGTGCCGAAGTCGGCACTGATGGTGTATCCGAAATCAGCTTCGTCGTCTGGCACGGCGCGGAGATTTGTCAGTGCCTTCAGTCTGGAGAGGAGGTCGTCAATCGGGAGATCATGAAACGGCCGATTTGAAAGATCGGGCATCGGCCAGAGGCGGATTGTGTGGTCGGCGCCGTGAGTCGCGATCCATTTCCCATCGGGAGAGATTCGCGGTTCGCGGACAGGGCCGTTGTGGCCAAGAAGCACGTGCAGAATTTGATCGTCAAAAGACCAAACCGATACCGTTCCGTCTCTGCCGCCCCTGGCGACGATGGACCCCGAGGGGTTCACGTTCCAGGCACCCGCCGTACCTTTGAGAGGAAACTCCGTCCGTTTTCCCGTTTCCAAATCAATCAGCCACCGTTTTCCTTCACCGGGGATTACTATTCGGCCGTCCGGATATGGGAATCCCCATGGCACGTCCTCCAAGAGAACCTCTGTGCTTTCGTCGATCGGATTCCACCGGCTCAGAACTCCGCCCCTGGTTATCAAGAGCCTTCCCTCCTGATCAAAGTATGGTTCTGAAGCGTGGCCCTCTCCCGGGCCTGAGAGTTCCCATCGTTCTTCAGACTCTAAGTCGGTTACGACGATTGTCGGCGAGACCTTGAGTTGGGCAGCAATATACCTGCCAGTGTTGTCGAGCGCGGTCTTCCACGCGGCGTCGTATTCTGTGATCGATCCGCCTTCCAGAGACACCTTGAGCACGACCTCGTCGGTCGATACGATTATGAAACGCCCCTTGGGATCGATGGCAAGGCCGGTTCCGAAATGTGGCCCAGCCTGATACACGACCTCGGGAGATTCCAAATCCATTCCTGAAAGGGGCCACGCTAGCACCTTCCCATCTGAAGCCCCCTGGGAATAGAGGACCGAACCATCATTCGAAAATTCGATGGCGGAGATTGCGCCCTCGTGCCCGTCGAGGATTCTCCAGTACTGGTTTGTCACCGGCCACATTGCCAATTGCCAACGAGGGCCCATGGCGGTCATGAGCCACTGGCCGTCGGGTGAGAATTCCAACCCATACCTGGCATGCCCGTCGAAGGTCAGAGGTAGGGCGCCAGCCGGGCCTGCGAGATCCCAGAGCGCCCCACCAACCGGATCGATGGCGACCGCGAGCCGCGAGCCATCGGGGCTGAACGAGGTTTTCATGGGATCACCCCTGGGTGCGTGAAAAACGCGAGGGCGGTTGGTTTCCCCAATATCCCAAACAAACAGCCGGCCCTCACGATCACACAATGCAAACCGTTCACCCGACGGATCGAATCCAGGCCTTCGGACCATATCGAGGGAGTCCGGATGACTGAAGATCAGCCTTGGAGTTCCGAGACCGGTTTGACCAACGTGATGAAAGAACAGATTCGCACTGTGCGCCGATACAAACGCATCTCGACCGCGAGTAGCGGCAAACAAGGACCCGGTGACGTCGACTGAACCGATCCATTGCGGGTCGCTACCTTTGAGCGGCCAGCGGTGCACGACAAAATTGCGTTCTGGAATTGTGGTGTTTGCGGTCCATCTCGTGGCCGAAATGGACAGCAGGGAGGTGCCACCGGGCTCAAACAATCCAAACGCTGCAAGGGATCCGTTTTGGCCCACCTCGACGAGGTCAGAAGTTTGCAGAATCCTATTTACCTTCCAGCTGTCCGTATTCCAAATGCGAATCTCGCCATTCGCCCGAGAGGCCCCGCTGACAAAAAGTTGTCCGTCTGCAGAGAATCCTGGGAGCAGCAAACCATGTTGGCCTTCAAAGTCATCGAGCGTGATCACCGGCCCCCCGTCGCGGGGATAGACTCTCAGTAACCCGGTCGAATGCCCCACGGCCATGCGGTCCCCGTTCGTGTCGAAATCGATGGACCATGCCCCCTGTTCAAATGGCAAGAACGTCGCGGGTGGTCCCGCCCAGAGGGATTTAGTGGCCAGGTGACGCGCAGGTTTCGAGTCATTGTGTTCAAGGGCGGCAATCGAGTAAGCGAGAGCCTGAGTACGGCCCTCCTCAAGCACCGAATTTCCGAGCATCACGAGTTTCGATGCCTCGGCTCGGCGGGCTTCAGCAATCGCTTTCTGGCGTGAGATACCGACCACCGACAGGACTGCAAGCAGAACGACGATGATCGTCGCGACCGCAAATCGTCTTCGGTTCCGTCGGCGCGCGGCCAGCGCTCTCATGGCTGCCGCAAATGCCTCCTCAGCTTTGGATAGACCACCCGTGAATCGTTCTCGCCAAGATTCGAACTCCCGGTAGGCCGAACCGGTCCACAGAGTATCGTCGCTGCGACCTTGCTCATTCCATGTTTTGGCGGCTTGGCGGAGTTGTTCCCTCAGTTGAACGCTATCCGCGTCCTGAGTTTGCCAGCGGACCAGGCGAGGCCAGGTGGCGAGCAACGATTCGTGAATGATTTCGACTCGACGGCGCGGTTCGTGCTCGTCTTCTCGAACCTCGTACGAAGTCAGAAGGCGAGCCTGGACAAGCTTGCGCAAGACTTCAGCAGCTGGCTCGCGTTGAGCTTCTTCGAACACCGACAACAGCTCGTCCCACTCGCGGAGGGCACGGGTGCCCTCGGCGGTGACGAGGTTACGGAAGAGCTCGCGGACGATCGGAATGCGTTCGATGCCGATGCGATCGATTGTTGCCTCGGCATGTTGTGCGAGTGCGCCGCCGACGCCACCGATGTCCTGGTAGGTCTGGCGGGTGAGGAGTCCGGTTTTTCGGTCCCGCATATCCCAGAGCCGTGCCGCGGCGAAGGCCAGTAACGGCAGCGCTCCACGTTCACCCTCCACCTCGATCAACATTTCATCTACCAACTCGTCGTCCTCGAAGCGATAGCTGCAGGCCAGCGCGGGTTTGACCAATGCGCGACGTAGGTTGGCCCCGGCCGGAGAGTTGAGCACGGTCAGTTCGTGGAAGATTGGCCGAAGGGGCTCGTGGTTATTGCAGGAGACTGCAAAATCGTCTCGCATCGACAGCAACACGTGGACGTCGGCTTCGAGCACGAACCGCTTTAGCATTTCGGTAAAACGGATTTGTTCATCCACGGAGTTCTGGGTGAACAGCTCCTCGAACTGATCGACGATCAACAACGAGTGCGAGCTCCTCCCGGCCCAGCGAGAGATGAGATCGACCGCCACGTCGGCCTTGCCGAAGCGGGGAAGGAGTTCGACCGCGTTGGGGTCGCCGGCCGTCTCGCGGGCGACCGCGGCGCCGAGCGAGGAAATCGCTGCGTTTCCGGGAGTTGATCGGATGATCTCCCAAGCGGTTGGGGCATGTGCGGCAAGGCCCGCCGCGATGAACGAGGACTTTCCTGCCCCGGACGGCCCGACGAGCCCGAGCATCCGCGGCGGCCCCTCGAGCTTGCGCCACATCTGCTCCACCTCAGCCTCGCGGCCGAAGAAGTACTCGGCGTCGTCCTCGGTGAAGGCGGCGAGGCCAGGGTAGGGGTGGAGGTTGTCGGCTCCGATGACGCGGAGCGTGACGTCTTCGAGGGCGCGAGTCAGGTCGGCAGCAGAGTCGAATCGGTGATCACGGTCCTTGGCCACCGCCTTGGTGATGACGGTGGCCCAGGGCGAATCAGGGATCTTGGCCGGTTCGGCTCGGACAGCCTCCCAGACACTCTCGCGGCTTTCGCGGTTCTTGAGGCCCTCCGGGTTGACCATTTCGGCCAACACGACGCCCGCTGAGTAAATGTCGGCGCGCGCGTCGACTGCCTGACCGGCCGCTTGCTCTGGGGCCATGTAAGCCGCAGTTCCTGAGACGGTACCCGAGCCTTCCGCCTCCTCTCGGGCGATGCCAAAGTCCATGACGACCACCCGACCCGCCCGGGTCAGCATGATGTTTTCGGGTTTGATGTCTCTGTGAACGAGCCCGATATGGTGAATGGCCTCAAGCCCCGCGAGGAATTGCGAGGCGATGTCCTGGGCTTCCTGGAGATCCAATGGCGCCCGTTCCCACATCACATCGAGAAGGGTTTGTCCGTCCACGAACTCCATGGACACCAGCTCGAGGCCCTCCATTTCGTGGAGATCGTAGAGACGGCAGACATTGGGGGAGACGACATCTCGAGCCGAGCGAACTTCCTGCCTGAGCGACTCGCGCCTACGCTCGTTCTTGAAGATGTCTGATCTCAGGGCCTTGAGGGCCACATCGACTCGGAGCTTGAGGTCGAAGGCCTGCCACACCTCACCCATGCCGCCACGGCCCAGCAGAGCGAGGATCTGGTATCGATCACCGACGATCTCCCCGGCCAGGAATGTTTTCCGTTCGCCGCGCATATCAAGGGTCTCGCTCTCGGCTTCGGTGACGGTCGGCGGGAGGCGGTCAGTCATGCCGGGACCCAGGGGCTGGAATCTGTCGCCCCTCCGGGGCTTGTTTCTTTTATTGGTCCCGGAACCTGGGGCTGACGCCCCAGGCTAATGTCTGTCGCCGCTTCGCGGCTTCGCGATGACACGCCGAGGCTGGGAAGTTTTGTGTGGATGTGGGGGCGAGACGCCCGCGCCATTATTGTCTCGAGGCCTTTGTGGTCCAGGCGTCCCGGCTGCACAGTTGAAACTCGCCGCGGTCCGTCCGGAGGGCCGCGGTGCGAGGTCATGACACGGTGTGCTCGGTGACAGTTGGTTCGCCCTCGATGAAGAAGCGCATTCGGGCGATGCTGCGGCCGATCCAGATCTCGTCGCCGTTGGTCAGCAGCGCCGGGCGCTCGAGGCGTTCGCCGTTGAGGTAGGTGCCGTTTTTACTGCCGAGATCCTCGATGGTGGCGGTGGTGCCCTGGACGGTGACCCTGGCGTGGCAGCGGGAGACTTCGGTGCTGTCGACGCAGATGTCGGCGTCGGTGGTGCGGCCGATGATGTTGGGCCCCTGAATCAGTGGGTGGTCGCCGTCGTCGCCCGCGAGCTTGAAAGGCAACGAGGCCTCGCGGGGCGATTCCTTCGCTTCGGCGACCTGGTTCACTGCGGCCATCAATCGATAACCCCGCCGCGGGATATTTTCGATGTAGCTCGGGTTGCGGGCATTGTCGCCGAACGCCGCCCGGAGCTCGGCGATGACCTGGGTGAGGGCGTGTTCTGAAACGAACTCGGTCTGCCAGACGGTGTCGATGAGGTCTCGCTTCGAAACCAGTTCACCTGAGGCCACCGCGAGGGCGGTGAGCACGTCCATTGCCCGGGGACGCAGCCGGACGGTCTGACCGTCCCGCGTGATGCGATCGAGGGTCGGTTCGACCGTCCACTCACCGAGGAAAAACGCCTTCCGCAAAAGCTCTCCTCCATCCTGTGTCGCCGAATAATTGAGAAAAGTATGGGGGAATTGTGGTGAGAAGGCAAGTCGTTCAACCAAAATGAGCTTATGTGTGGTAGACGCAGTCTCAGAACCATAAGGAACAGTTTGGGTTATTGCACTCAGGAAATCCTCAGGAAAAAGTGCCGCTCCGATAACACAACGGTAAGGGTTTCTTCAGACGGGGATCTTTTTGATCAGCTTGGCCACCGTTTTGAAGTCGGCGGTGTCGCAGCGCTCGAGCATCTCGAAGAGGGTGGATTCGGTGGAGGTGATGACGGCGCCGGCTGCTGCCATGCGGTTGAGGGCCCACTCCTTGTCAGCGGGGCGGCGGGAGTTGACGGCGTCGTGGGGGACATAGATTTCATAGCCGTCGGAAAGAAGATCGATCACGGTCTGGAGGACGCAGACGTGGGTTTCTATTCCGGTGACGATGATCTGGGCGCGGCCGCTCGCCTTGACGGCATCGCGCAGTCCTTCATCGCGTGCGCAGGAGAAGGTCAGCTTGCCAAGCCACTCCTGTCCGAGGAGATCTGACAGAGAAGGAACGGTGGGGCCGAGGCCCTGGGGGTATTGTTCGCTGCCGATGACCGGGACTTCGAGCCCGCGGCAGGCCTCCACCAGTACCTCGAGGCGGGGGAGGTGGCTCTGGTCGGCCATGACGGCATTGATGCGGTCCTGGACGTCGATGACCAAAAGCGCTGCGCGGTCGCGTTCGAGTAACCCACTCATATCGATCCTCCGATCCAAGGCATTGTAGACGCTCCATTCAATTGTAATTCGTTGGGAGGCCAGAGGCCTTTTCGCATAGATCCTGCGACCGCGGTTCCGCTGTGGCAAACAGGGACAGTGATCAGCGCCAGCGGCAGCGACAGTGTCCAGCGTCAGCGACAGGCAACAGAGACAGAGGACAGCGGCGGCGGCAGCGATCAGGAGTCCAGTCGGCGAAATGGCCACCTCCGGGTCGTTCAACGGAAGGGGTAGCCGGTGGGCGGCCGATGTCAAGGACAGGCAGGGTGCAGGGCATCCTTGACATCGGCCGCCACACCGGCTTTTGGGGATGGGCATGAACGACCCGGAGGTGACCATGTCCAACGCCGCCACGAACTCAAACCTCGTTGCCCACTCGAAAGGCCTCGAAGCAGCAGGAATCGCGATCAATCTTGTGATGAGGGTTCCAGCTCCGCTGAAGTCCATAGCCGATCAGGTGATCCGGTCGGCAAGTTCAGTCCCTGCAAACCTTGCTGAAGGGCACGGCCGATCCGGGAGAGACCGGTCGTACCACTGGAGAATCGCCTACGCCTCGGCGAAAGAGGTCGACAGCCACTTGAAGCTCCTTGTCCACGCCGGGGCGATCAATCGGACAACCGCTCGTGACGCAATGAACGCCTTCGATCGGGTCCGTGCCATGACCTGGCGGCTGTTGAATCCGAAGAAGTGAGCGCCGATTGCTGTCGCTGGTGGCTGCCGCTGGTTACAGTCGCTGACCCTGTCCGCCGTGCCCTGTCGCTGTCCCTGAACGCTGTCCGAGTCCGTATCTTGGACAATGTGATTCAGGGACCAGCATCCAGCATCCGCGTGGGTGGTGGGGCCGGGTACAATGTTCGGATGAGCGACCAGCCAATCGATGACGAGGTGGTTGAAGAAAAACCAACCGACGAAGAGGCCCGGCCGAAACCACCGGCGGATGGCCCGGTCTTTGCCCCTGCGGCAACGGGCAAGGAGGCGTGGCGCGGTAACCCCGGTTGCGGCGGCAGGGTTCCCCTCTATGGCTGTGGTATCGGGTTGTTGCTCTTGATCGGGGTCCTCATCGCCGGGACATCGATGATGAAGAGCACGGTGTGGGTGAATTTCGAACGCTCGCGCAGCGCCGTCATCAACGGCCTCCCGAGGGGCCTCCCTCAGCAAGAGGCGAATCGAACCCGGAAGAACCTCGATCACTTTCGCGCCATGCTCGAACGGGTCGACGATCCTTATCCGATGATGGGAGAATTCGTCACCCGGGTCCGCGAGATCTTTACCGACGGTCGGATCGAAGATGAAGAACTCGAGCTGCTCAACTTGATCCTCGAAAAATGGATCGAGGAATCCGGGATCCCACCAATCCAGTTGGATGCGCGAATTCGGAATTCGAAATTCGGAATGAGGAATTACCGAGCCTCGGCTCACACCGACGGTCGCCAAGAGTGCAATAACTCCGAACTCCGAACTCCAAACTCCGAACTCATATGAGTCGCTTCATCCTGAACACGGATTTCGAACCCGCCGGCGACCAGGTTCAGGCTATCGAGCGCCTGGTCGAGGGCGTCGATGGCGGCGTCGCCTTCCAGACCCTGCTCGGGGTCACCGGATCGGGCAAGACCTTCACCATGGCCAAGGTCATCGAGGCCACCAACCGGCCGACCCTGGTCCTGAGCCACAACAAGACATTGGCTGCACAGCTCTACCAGGAATTCAGGGCCTTCTTCCCGGACAACGCGGTCGAATACTTCGTTTCGTATTACGACTACTACCAGCCCGAAGCCTATGTGGCTTCGTCGGATACCTTCATCGAGAAAGAGACCTCGATCAACGAAGAGATCGACCGGATGCGTTTGTCGGCAACGCGCTCTCTTTTCGAGCGCCGCGACGTTTTGATCGTCGCTTCGGTGAGCTGCATTTACGGTCTCGGTTCGCCCGAGGCGTATTTCGGGATGCTCCAGCTCTTCGAAAAAGATGTCGAAGAACCGCTCGATGACATCCTCAGACAGCTCGCCAAGATGCAGTACGAACGCACCCACCTCGATCTCGCGCCGGGGTCCTTCCGCCTCCGCGGCGACATCCTCGAGATCTATCCGCCTTACGACGACACTGCGGTCCGGATTTCGTTCTGGGGCGACCGCGTGGAGACCATCGAACGCATCGATCCGGTTCGAGGCGTGGCGCTCGAGGAACTCGACCGGCTGCCGATCTATCCGCGGACCCACTATGTGACGCCGCGGTCGCAGCTCCTGAAGGCGATCGACGGGATTCGCACCGAACTCGATGGGCGGCTGCTAGAACTCAACGAACAGGACAAACTCCTCGAGGCGCAACGGCTGGCGCAGCGGGCGAACTTCGACCTCGAGATGCTGACCGAGCTCGGATACTGCAACGGTATCGAGAACTACTCCCGCCACCTCACCGGTCGTCTCCAGGGAGAGCCGCCGCCGACTCTGCTCGATTATTTTCCGCACGACTTTTTGTGCATCATCGACGAAAGCCACGTCACCGTGCCCCAGGTCGGCGGTATGTTCCACGGCGATCGCTCGCGTAAACAAACGTTGGTCGACTACGGTTTCCGGCTGCCGTCGGCTCTCGACAACCGGCCCCTGACCTTCGAGGAGTTCGAGGAGCGCATCCACCAGGTGGTGTTCGTCTCCGCGACACCCCGCTCCTACGAGCTCGAACACAGCGAAGGCGAAGTCGTGGAGCAGCTGATCCGGCCGACCGGGCTGCTTGATCCGGTGGTCGAGGTCCGCCCTGCTACCCACCAGGTGGATGAGCTGCTGGCCGAGATCCGGATGGTGGTGGCTCGCGGCGAGAGGGTGCTCGTGACGACCCTCACCAAACGAATGGCAGAAGATCTCTCGAGCTATCTGGCCGAGGTCGATGTCAGGGTTCGTTATCTCCATTCGGAAGTCAAAACCCTCGAACGATCGGCGATCCTGGCTGATCTCCGTAAGGGCGAGTTCGACGTTCTGGTTGGGATCAACCTCCTGCGCGAAGGACTCGATCTGCCGGAGGTCTCTTTGGTCGCGATCCTCGATGCGGACCAGGAGGGTTTTCTCCGTTCGGACACCTCACTCATCCAGACCATCGGCCGCGCCGCGCGCAATATCGAGGGCAAGGCCATCCTCTTTGCCGACAAGGAGACAGGTTCGATGCAGCGGGCCCTTTCAGAAACCAGGCGGCGGCGCGAGAAGCAGGCCGCCTACAACACCGAACACGGGATCGAGCCCAAGACGATCATCAAGGATGTCGCCAGCCCGCTGCTGGCGATGAGTGGGCTCGACTATTACGGGCCCGGTGGTCCCAATTTGCGGGTCGCCGGTGACGATGGGGATCTCCCGGATGATGCCGTATCGCTCAACAAGCTCATCACCGAACTCGAAAAACGGATGCGTTCGGCGGCCAAGGCCCTCGAGTTCGAGGAGGCGGCACGGCTCCGCGACCGGCTCAAGGATCTCAGAAGGCAGCAGATCTACAAAACCTGACGGTTTTGAGTTCGGAGTTCGGAATTCTGAGTGTGGAGTTTCCATCCCGGATCGTTGGGATTATTTTGGTCGGGTGCGCGAAACCCCGAATCCCGAACTCCGAACTCCGAATTCGGATCGCTACGCGATCCTCACCGCGATGAAACCCAGATAGGCCACAAAGAGGGAGAGCATGAGAGCGCCCTCCCAGCGGTTGATGCGGCCGTCGCGAAGCACGAAGAGACCGACGATCGCAGTGGCGGCAATCAATATGGGGATGTCCCACAGAATCACGTTGACCGGGACCGCGGCGGGGCGGATGGTAAAGGCCGTGCCGACCACGAGGCCGAGGTTGAAGACATTCGAGCCGAGGACGTTGCCGACCCCGATATCGCACTGGCCCTTGAGGACCGCGACGACCGATGTGGCGAGCTCCGGCAACGAGGTGCCAAAGGCGACCACGGTCAATCCGATGAGGGCCTCGGACACGCCGAAGCGGTGCGCGATCTCGACTCCGCCCAATACCAGCAACTCGGATCCGCCGACAAGGACCAGGATTCCGAATGCAGTCCAGGCGAGGTGTTTTCCTGTGGATCCGGCGACCACCGCTGGTTCGGAGCTCTCTCCGCGCGCGGCCAGGAGTGCGGTCACGATGAAGATGAAGAAGATCGCCAGAAGCAGCAATGCGGTGAGCCGGCTGATGTGGCCATTGTGAGCAAAAACGATGAGCACCACGGCCGGCACCAGCCCGAAGAGCAGATCGCGGTACATGAGTTTGCGGCTGCCGACCACGTGGATCGGCACCAGAACCGACGCCACCCCGAGCACCAGCAGCAGATTCATGATGTTCGAACCGACGGCGTTGCCGAGGCTCAAACCGCCGCTGCCCCTGAGAGCCGCCATCAGCGAAACCGAGAACTCAGGCATCGAGGTGCCGAAACCGACCACCGTCAGGCCGACCATCATCGGTGAGATGCCAAGCCTGAGTGCGAGGCGCGAGGCTCCGTCCACCAGCCATGACCCTCCCAGGCCGAGACCGAGAATGCCGCCGGCGAGATAGATCCAGGGGAGGAGGGTTTCGAGAGTCACCACGCCGTGAATCCTATCACTGCAATCATCGGAACCGAGTTCTCGGCCCGAGAGCGGCGCTAGAACGGAACGCCGAAACTGACATAGAACTGGCCGCTGGCTTCACCGGGAGCGGGATCGAGCTTCCACCCGTACTCGGCTCGCAGTGGTCCGGCTGGAGTCCAGTACTGAATGCCGAGCCCCGGGCCCCAGCGGATCTCACCGAGGTTGACGTCGTTGGGAGATGCCCAGATATTTCCGGCGTCGAGGAAGATCGCGGCGAAGAGCTGGCCGGCGATGCTGTAGCGGTATTCGAGGTTGAGGAGGACAAGGGCGTTGCCGCCGATCGGGTTGCCGTCGATGATGGTCTGGCCCGGGATACCGAGCGCATCGATGGCGAAGGCGCGGTGAGTTGTTCGGCCGCCGGCAAAGAAACGATAGGCAAATGGGATCTGGAGGTTTTCGGGCAAACCGTCGTCTCCATAGAGAGGTTTAATGGCTCCGAGCTTCAAACCGACGGCTGCAAATCCTCCACCGAGGGGTTTGTAGAGCGTCCCCCCGACCCGAAATTTGAGGAAATGATTGTCGGCCTGGAAGGCTGGAAAGGCGTACTGGAGGGAAACGGTTGCGTAGATGCCTCTGGTGGGTGAGAGGAGATTGTCGCGGGTGTCCCACTCGACGCTTGGCGTGAGCGATGCGACCTTGGATTCGGCGAACTCATCATCGATGATCGGCGGCAGATCCTCCGGCACGTTTTGATGTTCGATGATTTCGTATTCGTATCGAAGCCAGGGGCGCAGCGGTCGATTGAGCCGGTCGCCAAAATCGAGCCACAGACCCCGTCGCAGCAGATCTCGGTCGGCGAGCACTTCGTTCGTCCGGTAGATTGCCAGGTGGGCCGGCACCGGAAGACCGAATGCGCGCTGTTTTCTCAGCGACAGCGAGTACCGTTGTTGACGGTTCGAGAGTGATACCTCGGCCGCGAATGCGTAGGCACGACCGAGCAGGTTGAGGTGGGACCAACCGAGGATCAGACGGGCGGCGTCGCGGTCCGAGTAGCCGAGACCGAAGAGATAGGATTTCTGCTCGCCTTCGTCGATACGGACGACGATGTTGCGGTCCTCACGGCGTTCCTGACCGGGCATTGGAACCAGCTCGGCGCGGCGAAAAAGACCGAGCTCGAAGAGACCGCGTTGCGCCTCGAGCATTTTCGCCCGCGACAGGGGCTCACCGGTACGGACGCCTGCCCGTCTGACAACTCCTGCCACGATGCTTTCGCGAGTGTGGCGCAATCCGGCGATGATCACCTCTCCGACGCGGACGAATGGGCCCGGCTCGATCCGGAAGGTGACCAACGCCTTGCCTTCTTGCGTTGTGTCGACATCCGCTTCGACCCGCCCCTCGGGATAACCGGTGTCCGCCAATGCATTTTCGAGCCGCTGTTGGGCGCGATCGACGGCACTGGGGCTCCACGGCGATCCGGCAACCAGATGCATGGGGTTGGTATCCAGATCCGCAGCGGCCTCCACCGGTAGGCCTTCGATCCGAACTTCGGAGATGAGCCAGCGGGTGCCTTCGTCGATGGCGAAGACGACGCGGACGGCCTGAGGTTCTTCGGTGGCCACGATCTTGCCCGTGGCGACGACGACAAAGGGGAAGCCCTCACCGTGATAGAGCTGCTCGATCTGGCGGCGGTCGTCCTCGATGGTGGCGCTGCTCACCATCTGTTGGAATCGTCCACCGGCCCCACCCTGTTTGACGGCCACCGCTTGCTGGAGCTTCCCATTGGCAACGTGCTCCGCACCCGGAAACTCCACCGCCTGGATCTTGAGCTTGAGACCGGGATCGACGCGAAGAAGGAGGACCCGTTCATCACCGTCGGTTGTCAGTTCGGCGGAAACCCTGGCGAGCAGATACCCCGCTTCCTGGAGATGTTCCTGGACCTGCTCCGCAAGGGCTTCGGTTTGTGCAGGGTGCAACTCTTCCTCGGAGGGATCCGGAAAGGCCTTCTGAGCGAGCTTTTCCTTTTCGGCGGGCGCTTCGAGCTCGAGCCGATAGCGGGGCCCCGTGTCGACCCGCATGGCGAGCTCGACGTCCGCGCCCTCAGCGCGCCGTTCGACTTCGAGCACCTCCGCCTCCCAGAAACCCATTTCGCGGAGATTGGATTCGGTGCGGTACCGGAGTCGTTCTTCGAGGCGAAGGGTGAGTCGTTTGCCAACCTTGTGTTTGGGCTCGGCGACGGTCTCTATCTCCTCGTTTTCGGCTCCTTCCACAACCACCGAGCCGACCACCTGCGGTGATCCGGGAGTGGCATGGATTTCCACCACAACCGTATTCGTTCCCCGGTCGTAATTGATGAATGCTTCGACGAGAGCGTCGGCGTGGCCGCGTTCCTGCAGCCGCCGTTCGACGCGCCTTCTCGCGTTTTCGATGGTCGCTGTGGTCACCGGATCGCCGGGCTCCATCTGGAGCCACCGGTGAACCTTGACCCTTAGCAGCGGTTTCTTCGTGAATACCTTGATTTGAGAGATTGTCGACTGCAGGCTGATGCGCACCACAACGTCGAGACCGCCGTCGACCTCCGTCGATTCAACCTTCAACCACTCCACCTGGCCACCGGCGTAAAGTGTGGTGATGACCTCGCGCAGACGGCCGCGATCGATGATTGATCCGACCTCGAGTTCGAGAATCTCGGCGATCTCGGCCTCGTCGATCTCGCCCTTGCCGATGACCTGGACACTTTTGATCAGCGGTTCACCGGTCTGGGCCGCGGCGGGTGTGCAGGCCAGCACCAGGATCAGCAGCACCACACCGAAGAAGGTGAGGCGCGGCGCGTCAACACCCCCAGCAGGAAGCTGGTGAGATATGGGGGGCAGGTGCATCTTCACCCAGATCCTCAGTAGGGGCGCCGCAGCTTGAGGTCGAGTGAATAGGACCCATCCTCGTGCTGAGCTGCTTCGATGAAGAGCCCGGGCGCCAGATACCATCGGCTGATGATCAACTGCTCGCGGACTCCGGCCAGATTCGATTGAACGATGACGGTCCACGACGGGGTGAGCTGTTTGATGACCGAGACCCGCGCGGTGGGGTTGCCGGTGGTGTCGGCGGCAAAGGGGTCGACCCGGACCTGATCCACGGGCAGCACCATCTGGCCGCGCCGCTTGAAGACCGAGGTCAGCTCACTCGAAAGAATCGAAGAGGCGAGACCGAGGCCCATGGCGCTCGAGCCGAGGTTGCTGCCCCGATAACCGACCCCGAGGAGGGAGTAGATATCCGGTGCGCTCAAGGGCGGCGTCGAGACGGCGGTCGATACGAATCGGTCGGTGGTTCCGGAGAGCTGGACGGTGACTCCATACTCTTGAACAAAGGTCGTAGCCTGCAGATCGAGGAATGCCTCGATGTCATCGGGGTTCGAGAAATTGAGGCTGAGGCGATCGATCTCGTAGCGGTTGCCGAGCAGGGTCGCGTCGCCGCCCTCGAGGGCTTCGACCTGGCCGATGAGGCCGGGTCGGTTGGATGTTCCCGAAACATCCACCGATGCCGAGCCCTTGACGCGCAGAAACGGGCTGCGGAGATCGATGCTCTCATCCGCTTCGATATGCAGTGCGAGGTTGAGCCCACCCTCGGAGCTCGAGCCTCCGGGTTGACCGAACCAACGCAGGAGAAGCGAAGCGAGATCCTCCTTGGTGTTCAGGTTCATCCGATCCACATCGAGATCGCCGGAAAGAGTGAGATCTTCGACCGGTCCATTGAGCCGCCAGCTGCCCGAAAGACGGGCTTCGAGATCGGGCAGCACCTCGAAGCGAACACCGGTGGCGGTGCCGGTCAGCGACAGCATGATGGTGTCGTCGAGGTTGCGGATGCGACCGGTAGTGCGCCCCCTGCCGCCCATCAACCGGAAGTCCATTCCTTCGAGCTGGACCTCGCCCGAGGCCAGGAGAACCGTTCCGTTGACCTGCGACAGGATCGTGCGTGAGCCCGGCAAACGAAAGGAGCCCTTATCGATCTCGGCGATTCCTTCGAAGAGCGGGTTGTCGATGGTTCCCAGGAATTCGACGATTCCTGTGGCCGTTCCGGCGGGCTCCCAATCGGGCAGCAGAAAGCGCAGCAACAACGTGTCCATCGTGCCGGAGAGATTGCCGCTGAGTTGACCGTCCCCGGCGATGTTCCAGCGGATGAAGAGCTCTTCGTCGCGAGCCCGTAAACGCAGACCGGGCACGGTGAATCCGTTCTCGGAAAGGGTGAAACGTGCGGGTTCCAGAAGCTGCACGGGCTGGGTGTCGAGATCGAGCTCGAGCGCCTCGATCACACCTTCGAGCCGGGGCAGGTCGGAGTCCGACCAGTCGATATCGAAGCTCGCCCGACCGTTGCCGTCGAGCGGGACCCCGGCTTCGGGGGCCAGGTAGGCGAGCATCCCACTTGCCGAACCGAGGTCCAGGGATCCGTGTCCCACGAGAGCGCCGTCTGCCGCGCGGACCAGCGTCGCCTCGGCCTCGGCGGCCCCTTCCATGGCGGCGGTCACGTGTACGGTCTCAGGACCGACATCGACGGTGAAGTGGCCGTTTTTTGCCTTTGCCACCAGGCGTCCGGTCGGAGGGTTGTCCCCGGGGAGGGCAAAATCAAGGGTGGTGTCGGCACTGGCTCCGATCAAGGTCGTGAAGGCTTCGCCGAAGGTCGCCAACGGCATATCGGGCCACGAGAGTGAGCCGCCGGTGACCGCCCCGCTGACATCCCACCAGATCTCGCCATTCATGCCGTTGCTGCTCGAGAGCTCATTGCATGTGAATCGGGCGTCGGCGAGATCGACTGTCGTCGAGGTCTGGCCGAGGGCGAGACCGGCGAGGGATGGTTCGTCGATATCGAATCGCCAGCTGCCTCGGGGCATGGCGATGGGGCCTTCGAGAAGTCCGCTGAAGGAGATCAAGCCGGTGTCGACAAGCTGATCGAGATCGATCCATGAAGCGACCGACTTCATGGGGATGCGGCGTCCCCGGATCTCGAGATCGAGTTGTTGTTCACCCGCCGCCTCACCCCATGAAAGCCCGCCCTCAACCTCTCCGAAACCGTCCCCGATCTGGAAACGGGTCGAACCGAGTCGAAGGATCGATGAACCGATCGTAACTTCGGTAACCAGCCGGTCGAGAACGATCGGGTCGAAGATCAGAGGTTCGGCATCGACCCGCGCGTTGACCAGGAGATCGGAGAAAGGACCGCTGAGATTGACAATTAGATGTCCGATACCGCTCAACTTTTCGGGAAGAATGGTCGATTTGACCCAGGCGTTCACCAGCGGGGTGATTTCTTCGAGGACCGCAGGCTTGACGTCGATTGCCCACGCCGGCTCCCATGTGCCGACGGTCAGCGCGCCCTGCCAGCGCGCCTTTGAATTTCCGATCGAAAGCTCCGTGGCATCGAAGCGCAGGAGGCGCTCACCGGTGAGCCGGATCTGCAACGGTCCTTCGACCGGTAGCCCGGGTTGGGCACCGTGAAAAACGACCATCGCCTCACCGTGGCCTATGGGAAACTGTTTGCCGTTCCAGCGCACCCCGCCGTCGAGGTCCATGGTGGCTGCCAGACCTGCTGTGTCGACATTGATGTCCGCCAGGAAACCGCTGGCGGAGACCCCCGATCCACGAAGCGTGACCCGGTGGGGGAAAGATCCCCCGAATTCTTCGAGCAGATAGTCACCCGAGATCCGCCCGCCGTGGAACCGGGCGCGATCGAGAACGCCGCGCAGTTGACGGCCGTCAAAGAAAAGCGTTCCTGCCACGTCTTGAAGCGGAAAATTGCTGGCCCGGAGGGAACCGGCCCTGATTTCGACACGAACCAAGTCTCGTTCTGAGGAGTCGAAAACGGCGGCCACCTCGGTGCTCCCGGCGAGCAGCCCCTTGGTCTTGAGAAAACGATCGAGCCACTCCACATCGACCGTACCGTTTGCTTCCAGGCGCTGCCCGGTCGAAGTGACTCGGCCTTGGCCCTGAAGATTGAATCCGTCGCCGTCGAGACGATATTTGGAGATGACGAGACCGTCCCCGGGCAACTCGAAACGGGTCGTGAGGGCGGTATCGAAAGGCGTCATCGTGCCGAGCGCGACATGGGCCTTTGCGATTTCGACAAATCCCTTGGGTCTGCCGTCTTCGGATGACCAGCCGCCGCGGAGTCCGTCCAGATCAAGCGCCAGGCCGCCGGGAAGATCGACCCCCTCGAATTCGAGCCCATCCAATTCGAGGTGTCGGATACGAATTTTGAAACCGCGGCCGGGGGATTCCGACCTGGGAGGCAAACCATCGAGAGAGACTTTCACGTTCCGCGCGGCGACAGTACCGAGTTCCACGGTCCGAGTGGTCAGTCGAAGCCTGACGAGATCGACGTGCAGATTTGAGATCTCGGCCTTGAATCCCGCGGCATCGAGTTGCACATCGCTGAGGAGAATGGTCGGCGGCAGGATGCCCCAGTGAAGATCTCCGACTTTGAGGTCCGCGCCGTTGTCGGCAGCGGTGTTTTCCAACCAACGAATGGTGGCGCGCCGGGTCGGCCCCGCTTCCAGAACCGTTCGTACGATCAGACCGAAGATCAGGAAGAAGGCTACAGTGGCCAGCACGGCAATCACCGTGCGTTTCAGGTGGCGGTATCTCACCCGCCTCGCTCCCCCCACTTCAGCTTATGGTGCAGAACCTGGAAATACGATCGTTTCCGATCGGCTATCAGGTGGACCGGATCGGGGCAACATTCGATCCGGACCAGATCCGTCGTGCTGAGAGGAAAGCCCTGTTGGCCATCGAGGGTGAGATAGACCTCCTCGGAGACGGACTCGAGGCGGATCTCGACCAGCGAATCGAGGCCCAGGACGAGGGGGCGGTTGGTGAGCGCGTGGGGACAGATCGGGGTCACCACGATGACTTCGAGGTTTGGATAGAGGATCGGGCCACCGGCCGACAGGTTGTAGGCGGTGGATCCGGTCGGCGTCGCGACGATCATTCCATCCGCCCTGAATCGACTCACGAACTCGCCGTCAACGTGGACCGACATGGTCAACATGCGGGCCAGCGCCGATTTGTTGATCACCGCGTCATTGAGCACGCAACGGGTCACCGGTTCACGATCCGGAGTTTCAACGGTGACCATCAGCCGCTCGCGCCGGACGACGGTCGTCTCGCCTTCGAGGGCGGCCCTGAGGGTCGAAAAAAGGGCTTCCGGTGGGTGCTCGGTGAGAAAACCGAGGGTGCCCATGTTGATCCCGAGAATCGGAGTGCCATTGAGTTCGCCGCGGGTGACCGACAGCAGGGTCCCGTCACCGCCGAGGACGACTACGAGATCAACCTTGCCGGGCAGGTCGACGCGTTCGATCTGATCCTCGCTGCCGAGAACCGCCGCCGACTCACGATCGATGACCGGTACCAGACCGAGTCGTTTGATCTCCGCCAGAAGCTCGCGGCCGAGCGCCTCGGCCTCCCTGCTGGTGGTCTTGAGAACGACCCCGATCCGTTGAATAGCGGATTTCTCCATCGCCGCCCATTCTAACCCGTACCGGCGATCACGAAACCTTGCGCGAAGCCCGGGTTCCAAGGGGTATTTTTTTTCATCCGGTCGGGATCAGGGACCGGGGTTCATTTCTCCCACCGATCAATGAGAACGGGCCTTCGCTGGCTCGCAAGAGTCTGCAACTTGGGACGATTCACGAGAGGCGTGGAGGAATTGCGGTCGTCTACCAGATGTGGTGGTCAGTTTTGTCTGCACCACAAGATGTTGTGGTGTCCTTGGAGGGGTCTGGAGAGCTGAGAGATTTCATCTCAATAAACACGTATCTATTTGTGAGCCAAACCCTTGACATGCCGCCCACAGCAGATCATCATGGAGTGGTCAGAAGTGGTCCAATAAGGTCCGAAGTGGAAAATCACGACCCTGTGTGCGCAACTTCGGTCTTCGAGGGGGCATCGTGGAGCGATTTCGAGGTGGATTTCCGGCGACGATTGACGCCAAAGGGCGTTTCAAGCTGCCGGCACGTCTGCGCGAGCAGCTCGAGGCCGGTTTTGGCCGCGAAGTCTACGTGTGTTCCTTCTTTCCCCATGAGCTCAGAGTATACCCCCTTGCGGTGTGGCAGGGGGTCGAAGAACAGCTCCTGAACAAACCCGCCATGAAACCGGCGGTTCTCAAGCTGGTGGAACGGGTCAACTACGGTCAGTTGCTCGAGGTCGATGACCAGGGGCGCATCCTCGTCCCGGCGCTGTTACGCGAGATGGTCAGCGTCGAGGGCGAGGTCGTGGTTTCGGGTCGTATCAACCACCTGGCCGTGACCAATCGTTCGCGCGCCGCATCATTCCTCGAAGAGGCTTCGCTGAGCGACGAGGAGCTGGAAGAGCTCGCCCAGCTGGAGCTGTGATGGAGGAGGGAAGTGGCCTCCTTGCACGTTCCCGTGCTCTGCGACCAGATCGTGGAGCTGCTCGCGCCGGCCGCACCGGGCCTGCTGGTGGATGCCACTGTCGGGCTCGGAGGACACGCCGAAGCGCTGCTTCGGGCGGAGCGTGGTTTTCGGCTGCTCGGGCTCGATCGTGATCCCCAGGCTCTCGCCCGCGCCGCCGAACGGCTGCGGGGTTTTGGAGACCGGGTACGCCTGGTCGAAGGACCCTTTGATCAGCTCCCCGCGGTGCTGGAGCGACTCGAGCTCGAAGCACCGGTCGCGATCCTGGCCGATCTCGGGTGTTCGTCGCTCCAGTTGGATGATCCCGATCGCGGATTTTCGTTCTCGTCAGACGGACCTCTCGATATGCGAATGGGCGACTCCGGCGAGACCGCGGCCGATCTTCTCGAGCGCCTGGAGTGGGAGGATCTGGTGAGGATCCTCCGCGATTACGGCGAGGAACGCAGGGCGCGGGCGGTGGCCCGGGCGATCGTCAAACAACGCGCGGAAACTCCCTTGCGCACCACAGCACAGCTCAGCGCCCTTGTCCGCAGGGTGGTCAGAGAACGGGTCGGTCGGATCCACCCTGCGACCAGGACATTCCAGGCCCTCAGGATCGCCGTCAACGACGAACTCGGCCAGCTCGAACGATTTGTCGAACCGGCGGCGAGATCCCTCGCGCCGGGTGGTCGCCTGGCGTTGATCTCCTTTCATTCGCTCGAGGACAGGATTGTCAAGCACACCCTTCGCCGGTTAACCGGAAGGTGCACCTGCCCCCCGGATCTGCCGGTTTGTCGCTGCAACCCGCAACGGGTGGTCAAAGTCTTGACCGGGTCTCCGATTCGCCCGGACGATGCCGAGGTCGATGCCAATCCGCGCTCCAGGTCCTCACGGATGCGGGTCGCCGAGCGCGTCGAGGAAGGCTGAGGATGGATCTCCACGGCCTCGGCCCGAGCAATCGTTTCCTGATCCCGCAACGGGACCGGCGTTGGCCGCATGTGCTGAGTGCGTTGTTGATCGTCTCGGTGATGGTCGTGCTTGCACTCGGATTGGTTGGTTGGCCGCGCTTGCGCAGTACCTCGATTCACTACGAGCTGATCCGTCTGCGCGCCCAGGTTGCACAGCTTGAACACCGCGAGCGACTCCTTGTGCTCGAACTCGAACACGAGCGCAGTCCCGACCGCCTGGCCGAACGAGCGCGCGAGATCGGGCTCGAGCCCTCGGCGCCGATCGGTGTTGCTGCTCCTGCGACCGCAACAAGGTCTGAAGAGGCAGCTCAGTGAACCGCAGACGTCTTCTCGCGGTTGTTTTCGTGCTCGCCCTCGGTGTCGCTTCGGTGACGGCGCGCTCCATCCAGGTGGCGGTTGTCGAACATGCCGAGTGGCGCGAACTCGCTCTCAAACAGCATCAACATGTGATCGAGGTTCCAGGTCCGCGGGGCTCGATCCGCACATCAGACGGTTATGTGCTCGCAACCTCGGTTGGAAGAATGGCAATTCAGGTCGACACCAAACGCCTTGAATTCCCCGAGATCTTTGTCCAGGCGGCGGCGCCCCTGCTCGAGACAACGAAAGAAAAACTCAAAAAACGCATCGAGCGCGGCCCGAGGTCGGTGTGGCTTGCGCAACGGGTCACTCGTCCCGTTGCCGAGGAGGTGCGAAGTCTCGCACCGCAGGCTGTCGTGCTGGTGCCCGATTCGGCGCGGATCTATCCCCAGGCCACCCTGGCGGCGCCGGTGGTTGGGTTCACCGGTCGCGAAGAGCTTTTGACCGTCGGCCGGTCGGGATTCGAACATTCTCTCAACAACTACCTCGCAGGCGAACCCGAGCAGTATCTTTCGGTCAACGACGCCATCCAGCGCAGAGTGCGGCTGCAGCGCCTGCATCGCGGCCGGGCCGGATACGATCTCGAGCTGACCCTCAACGGCCGGCTCCAGGCACGCGCCGAATCGGCCCTCCAGAAGGCCATCACCAAGCATAGTGCGCGGGCGGGATCTGCAGTTGTCGCCGATGCTCAAAGCGGCCACATCCTGGCGATCGTTTCGCTGCCTTCCTTCGACCCTTCCGACCCGGGCGCGTCACCGGTGGAAAACTGGCGCTTGCGGGCCGTTCAGGACGCCATGGAGCCTGGCTCGACGGTCAAACCGATGGTGGCCGCGGCGGCCCTTGCGGAAGGCGTCGTGCGACCCGGTGAGAAGTTCGACTGCCTCAACAAAGGCACCCGGGTGGCTGGCCACTGGGTGCGGGATCACGCCAGCCCCGGTCTCTACACCCTCGACGAGGTCGTTGTCTACTCGGCCAATGTGGGGATCATCCAGGCCGCGGCGAGAGTTCCCGACGACCATCTCTGGCGGGCCTTTTCCGCCTTTGGTTTCGGGCGTAAAACCGGGCTCCAATTTCCCGCCGAGGCCCGTGGGTTGCTCCCCGAGACCAGTACCTGGTCGCGCATGAGCAGTTCGGGTTTCGCTCTCGGCCAGGAGATGACCGTGAGCCCCTTGCAGATGACGATGGCCTACGCAGCGATCGCCAACGGTGGTTGGCTGCCGCAGCCGAGGCTGGTGATGCCGCGGGAAGCTCAGAACGTGGCAGCGTATTCGGAACCGAAGGTCCGGGTCCTCGACGAAGCTCTGGCCGAACGGATTCGCGTCATGCTCGAGGGTGTGGTTCGCGACGGGACCGGAGAATACGCTCGAGTCGCCGGTTTTCGGACCGCCGGCAAGACGGGTACCGCCCAACGTGCCGTCAACGGGACATTTGACGATCAGCACCACATTGCATGGTTTGCCGGGTTCTTCCCGATGCCCGATCCCAGCATCGTCATCGTTGTGGCCATCGAAGATCCTGCCGAGACCGACTTCTGGGCCTCGACGGTGGCGGCGCCGGTCTTTGCCGAGATCGCCGAAGCCTCGGCCTGTCTCTTTGATCTCGCACCGACCGAGAAGATCGAGCCCCCGGAACCCCTTCTCGCTTCGAACAAGCTGGACCAAGAGGAGGATGACGCGTGAAGGTGGACACGCTGATCCACCGCCTTCGCGACGGCTCGCTCGTCGGTGACGGCGATGTCCGCGTCAAGGGCATGACCCACGATTCGCGGCAGGTCGTGCCGGGCAATCTTTTTGCGGCGGTGCCGGGTGAGAATGTGCACGGCGTCAAATACGTCGATCAGGCGATCGAGGCGGGAGCCGCCGCCGTCCTCAGCGACCGCGGACGCCCCAAGCGTCTTGATCTGCCGTGGATCCGGGTCAAAAAACCGCGCCAGGCGATGGCCAAAGCTGCATGGATCCTGGCTGGAAACCCGCAGAAAAAGCTCCGGCTGATCGCCGTCACCGGCACCAACGGCAAGAGCACCACCGCCCACCTCATCAGCCTGATTCTGAATTCGGCCGATCTGCCGACGGCTTTCGTCGGGACCCTCGGTACCCTGCTGCCGGATGGAACCGAGATCCCGGGTGATCGCACCACTCCCGAGGCAACCGATCTCGCACCGATATTGCGGCGAGCGGTCAAGGCGGGCGCCGAAGCGGTCGTCATGGAGGTCTCCTCGCACGCTCTCAGCCAGCAGCGGGTGGCTGGCCTCGAGTTCGAGGTGGCGGTGTGGACGAATCTGACCCGTGACCACCTCGACTATCACCACGATATGGACTCGTATTTCGCGGCCAAGCGTCAACTTTTCACCCATCACCTCGAACATGAGGGCTGGCGGGTGCTGCCGGTGGACGACCCCTGGGGAGCTCGTCTGCTCGACGAAGTGCAGGATTTTGATCTTTCCTGGGGGCTCACTCGCGGGGCGGTTTGCGCACGCATGGTTGAAAGCGATCTCAATGGCAGTCGTTTTGATCTCCGCCTGCCGGATGTCGAAACCAAGGTTCGGTTGCCCCTGGTCGGGGTCCACAATCTGCGCAACGCCCTCGCGGCGGCAGCTGCGGCACACGCGCTCGGTGTTGGGGCGAAGGCCATCCGCCGCGGGCTCAAACGCGCACGCCCGCTCAGCGGCCGGCTCGAACGAATCAAGACAAAGCTTCCCTTCCCGATCTTCATCGACTTTGCCCACACCCCCGAGGGTCTGCGTGCCGTCCTCCAGGCCCTCGAGCGTGTGACCGACCGCCGGTTGATCGTCGTTTTCGGAGCCGGCGGCGACCGTGATCAGGGCAAACGCGGGCCGATGGGATACGCCGTCGGTGAGCTCGCCGATCTTCCGATCGTCACTTCTGACAACCCGCGATCCGAGGATCCATCGGCAATTGCCGAAGCGGTGGCCGAGGGCGTCCGCGCCGCCGGTGCCGAACCCATCATCGAGCTCGACCGGCGTGCGGCCATCGCCACTGCCCTGGAGCGGGCAGACGAACGATCCCTGGTTCTGGTGGCGGGGAAGGGTCACGAGGCCTCCCAGGCACTGGCCGACTCCACAGTTTCTTTCTCCGATCAGAAGGTGGTGCGCTCCGAGGCCCGGAGGGTGCGGTGCAAATGACGGCTCTCGAGATCGCTCGCGTCATCGACGGCCGGGTCGAGGGCAGTGAATCCGTGTCCCTGACGGGTGTCGAGGTCGATTCGCGGCGTTTGGAGACCGGCGACCTCTATGTGGCGCTCCCCGGGGAACGACGAGATGGTCACGAGTTCGTGGCTGCCGCGATGGATGTGGCGGGAGCTGCTTTGGTCCGTGACGACGTCGAGCTCGTTTCGCCTCCGGAAGGCCGCGCACTGATTCGCGTCAACGATCCACTCGCGGCCTATCATGAGCTCGCACGTGTTGAACGCCGAAACAAAGGGTGGAGGGTCGCCGCGGTGACCGGATCGGTCGGCAAGACCACCACCAAGGACTTCCTGGCTGAAATACTGGCATCGCACCGGATGACAGGAGCTTCGACCGGTAACCGCAACAACACCCTCGGTCTGCCGGCCGAGGTGCTTTCGCAAGAACCGGACATCGAGGTATTTGTCGCCGAGGCCGGGATGAGCACCCCTGGAGAGCTCGATATCCTGGGTGGAATCCTGCGCCCGGATGTTCTGCTCTATACCCGTATCGCACCTGCCCATATCGAGTCCTTCGATGGTCTCGAAGGCGTCGTCCGGGCCAAGGCGGAGCTCTTGCCGTGGCTCGATTCCGATGGCACCCTGGTGATCAACGCCGACGATCCAAACCAGGAGAAATTCCCGGCGATGACCGAGGCATCGGTCCTGCTCTACGGGTCGGCTGACCGCGATGCCTGGATCGAAGACTTCGAGGACCGCGGCCTTCTGGGTTCCCGGTTTCGCCTCGTCCTCCCCGATGGCTCAGCGGAGATTCACCTTTCCATTGCCGGTCGTCACCAGGCGGAGAATCTGCTGGCGGCGGCCACCGCCGCGTCGGCCTTGGATGTGACGGCGGACCAGGTGGCTGCGATCGCACCGCGGCTTCAGGCGCCGGAACATCGCGGCAGGATCTTCGAACTCGGTGATCGGATCACCCTGGTGGACGATTCCTACAATGCTTCGCCGGTCGCCGTAGCTCGATTGCTCGATCTCCTCTCCCGTGCGCCGGGGCGGAGGGTGGCCGTGCTCGGCGAGATGTACGAACTGGGCGACCAGGCTGCCGCGGCCCACCAACAGGTCGGGTGTGAAGCGGCAGCGGCTTGCGACGTGCTGGTGGCGGTCGGCGGAGAGCATGCGCGGCGGATCGTCGACAGCGCCCGCCGAGCGGGGCTGGCGGAATCCACCTCTCACCTCGTCGATGATGCGGAGCGGGCGGTGGAATTCTTGCGCGGCCTTTTGAGCCCGGGGGACGTGATCCTGGTCAAGGGTTCGCGAGGGGTCGGTCTGGATCGAACCGTGGCGGCCTTGACGAATGGGGAGGCTGCCTGATGCTGTATTGGCTGCTCCTCCCCTTGAGCGACACCTTTATCGGGTTCAACGTCTTCCGATACCTGACCTTCCGAACGGGGCTGGCCATCGCGACCGCGTTCTTCATCAGCCTGATCGCGGGACCTTGGCTGATCGGCCGGTTGCGTGAGCTTCAGGTGCGGCAGGCAATCCGTAAAGAAGGGCCGGAACACCACCAGGTCAAGGCCGGAACGCCGACCATGGGTGGCCTGCTCATCGTCTCCAGCGTCGTGCTGACGACCCTGTTGTGGGCTGACCTGGAAAACCCATACATCTGGACGGTTCTGCTGGTGATGTTGGGTTTTGGAGCGATAGGCCTCGCCGACGATTTGCTCAAGGTGCGCCGGCAGCGCAACCTCGGTCTCACCGTCCGCCAGAAGCTCGCTCTGCAGATTCTGGTTTCCGTCGCCGCCGGTCTCATGGCCAAGGCCGCGGCGATGCCGGCGCCGCACGCGGGTGCCCTTGCCGTGCCGTTCCTCAAGGATGTTCTCGTGCCCCTGGGGATTTTCTACCTGCCGTTTGTGGCGGTGGTCCTCATCGGGACCTCGAACGCCGTCAATCTCACGGATGGTCTTGATGGTCTCGCCGTCGGTACGGTCGCGATTGCCGCCGCGACCTATACGCTTTTTGTCTATGTGGCCGGCCACGTCCGGATCGCGGAGTACCTGCGCATCGTGCCGGTCTCTGGAGCCGGCGAGGTGGCGATTTTCACCGGCGCCATCGTTGGTGCCGCGGTAGGGTTCCTGTGGTTCAACTGCCACCCGGCTCAGGTCTTCATGGGTGACGTGGGCTCCCTCGCTCTCGGCGGCGGGATCGGCATCGTGGCGGTGGTCGCCAAACAGGAGTTGTTGCTGGTGATCGTCGGTGGCTTGTTCGTGCTCGAGGAGCTTTCGGTCATCATCCAGGTTGCCTCATTCAAACTGCGTGGGAAACGGGTCTTTCGGATGGCGCCGCTCCATCATCACTTCGAATTGCTGGGATGGACCGAGACCCAGGTCGTGGTCCGTTTTTGGATCATTGCCGTCGTCTTTGCCCTCGCCGGGCTGTCGACCCTGAAGCTGAGGTGACATGACGTACCAGGCTTCATCCCGTGTTCTGATTGTCGGCCTCGGTCGTTCGGGCGTCGCTGCGGCGCGTCTCGCCATCACCGACGGTTCTGAGGTCTGGATCACCGACCTCCGGGCCAGAACCGAGTTCGGCGACGAACTCGCCAAGCTTTCCGGCGAGGAGCGCCTGTTTTTCGACGGGCACCCCGAGGGCTGTCTCGAGGGAGTCGGGCTGGTCATCGTGTCACCCGGAGTCCCAGCCAACGCGCCCCTGCTCGAAGCGGCGCGCGACGGTGGAATCCGTGTGATGACGGAAGTCGAGTTTGCCTGGCGTCACCGACCGGCCGCACCGTTGGTTGCGGTGACCGGGTCGAACGGCAAGAGCACCGTCACCGAGTTGGTGGCGATGATGTTGAACGCCTCGGGCCGGGCGACCGTCGCCGGAGGAAACCTCGGCACCGCCGCCTCGCAATTGGTTCACGAGGGCGGGTGGGAAAGCTGGGTGCTCGAGATCTCGAGTTTCCAGGCCGAGCTCCTCACCGAAATGCAGCCCCGGGTTGCAGTCTTCCTCAACCTCAGCCAGGACCATCTCGAGCGTCACCCTGACCTCGATACCTACCTCGCTGCGAAACGCAAGGTCTTTGCTTTTCAAGGGCTGCACGATGTTGCGGTTCTCAACGCTGACGACGAAGCTGTGGCGTCGACTCCAACGGTGGCCCCCAAGCGCACTTTCTCGATATCGCATCCTGCGGACGCTTATCTCGCCGGGATCGATCTGGTCGTCGGTGGCGAGCGCATTATCACGAGGTCCGAAATGCGGCTGAGTGGGCTCCACAATGTGGCCAACGCTTTGGCCGCCGCGCTCGCGGCCTCGGCCCTCGACGTCTCGAAGGACGCGATTGTTCAGGCTCTGACGAGCTTCGATGGTCTTGCTCATCGCCATCGAACGGTCCACGAGTGCGGTGGTGTGCGCTGGGTGGACGACTCCAAGGCCACGAACGTTGGTGCGACTCTGGCGGCGCTGGGCGGATACGGCGATGATTCCGTTCATTTGATCCTCGGGGGTTTGTCCAAGGGCCAGGACTTCGCACCGTTGGCGACCGAGATCCAACGCGCGGTGTCACGGATCTACCTCATCGGTGAGGATGGCCAGATGATCGGAGAGGCTCTCGAAGGCTCTGCCCCGCTGGAAATCTGCGGCACCCTCACCGAGGCGGTCGAGCGTGCCAGGACCCACGCGGAATCCGGCCAGTGGGTTTTGTTGGCGCCGGGCTGCGCGTCCTTCGATCAGTTCTCCGGTTACGACGAGCGGGGCGACGTCTTTGCCGAGCTGGCTCGGCGGGAGGTGGCCTCATGCCCATAAAGCAGCGTTTCGATCGTTTGCTTCTCGGCGCCTCCATCATGTTGACGGCGATCGGTCTCGCGATTCTCGCTTCGGCCTCGTGGTTGATCGCGACCGAACGATACGGTCGGCCGGGTTCCTACTTTTTCACCTGGCAGGCGGCCACCGCCATGATCGGGCTCGGGGTCTTGGTGATCTGCATGCATCTTCGCAGCTCCTTGTTGACCGACCGGAGGTTGGTGATCGCCGGGCTCGCCGGTGGGTGGCTGTTGATGCTCGCCGCGTATGCCCAGGCGCCTGTGGCAGCGACCCATCGTTGGGTCAGCGTCGCAGGGCTCTCTCTACAACCTTCCGTCCTGGTGCGGCTGACCCTCATCATGCTGCTCGCGATTCTGCTCGAAGAGGCTCGGCGAGAAGGGTGGCCGCGGAAACGTCTGGCAGTGATCGCCGCCGTCAGCGTTGCCACGACGGCGGTGATCGTCGCCCAACCGGACCTCGGTTCGGCCGCGCTGCTGCTGGTGGTGTTGGGTTCGATGGCCTTTGTCTCGGGTCTTCCGCTGCGCCTGCTTGCTGCTCCTGCACTGTGCGGTGCGATGGCTCTGGTCATCGCGGTGATGGCATCGCCGTACCGGTTGGCTCGGGTCCGGGCATTCCTCGATGCGGACGGGGCGGCGGCAGCCAGTTGGCAGAGCCACCAAAGCCTCGTAGCCATCGGCAGCGGAGGTTTCTTCGGTCGCGGATATGGGTCCGGACTGCAAAAACTCTTTTTTCTGCCCGAACCACACACCGATTTCATTTTCGCCATCACCGGCGAGGAACTCGGGCTGGTTGGTTTGCTGATCCTCATTGCCTTGACCGCGATCGTGTCCTGGCGGGGTTTTGTGATCTCGGCCCGTCTGGAGGACAAACGTCGTGCGCTCCTCGCCTTCGGTCTGACCGTCGCCTTTGCGGTTCAGGGGCTGGTCCACATGATGGTCTGCCTGGACATGTTGCCTCCAAAAGGCATTCCTCTGCCCCTGGTGAGTTACGGAAAGACCGAGATGGTCATCACGCTGATGTCGGTGGGTATTCTCCTCAACCTGTCGCGCGAGGTGCAGGCATGAATCGGCGGGTCGTCATCGCGGGCGGCGGCACCGGCGGGCACATTTTTCCCGGTCTGGCGGTGGCGCGCGAGCTCAAAAACAGGGAGGTCGAGGCGCACTGGCTGGGAGCGCGCCGTGGTCTCGAGGCGGAGCTGGTGGCGGAACGTGGAATTCCAATCACCTTGGTCGATCTCGAAGGCGCTCACGCACGCGGCCCGGTGGCGGCGGCGCGCGCAATGGCGATGTTGCCGCCTGCGATCATCACGGCGGTTCGCACGCTGCTGCGGATCAAACCGCTGGTTGTTTTGGGCGTTGGTGGTTATGCCTCCACCGCCGGTCTCGGAGCGGCCGGTCTGCTTGGCGTGCCGACCGTTCTCCAGGAGCAGAATTCGATTCCCGGGTGGACCAATAAATTTTTGGCCCCATTTGCGGACCTCATTTGTTGTGGTTTCGAGGACGCGGTGAGGTCTTTCCCATCAATGCCGGCGGAGTGGACCGGGAATCCTGTTCGCAGTGATTTTTTCGATGTCTCGGATATCGAAATCGGCGAGCCACCCCGTCTCCTGATATTGGGCGGCAGCCAGGGCTCGCTTTTCCTCAATCGCACTCTGCCCAGGGCTCTGTCCTCCCTCAGGGACCAGGGTCTCGATATCCGAATTCGCCATCAGGCCGGTGTTCGTTGGTCCGAAGTCGTGCAGACCGCATACCAGGACCTCAAGCTGGAAGCGTCGGTCTCGGCATTTCTCGCGCAACCCTGGCAGGAGTTCGCCGACGCCGATCTGGTCGTGGCGCGTTCGGGCGCGCTGACCGTGTCAGAGTTGGCTGCGGCCGGTCGCGGCGCCTTGCTGGTCCCCTTTGGTGCTGCGGCGGGCAACCATCAAGATTTCAACGCGCGAAGTCTGGAGCGGGCCGGTGGTGCCCTGGTGCTGACCGAAGCCGAGGCGGCACCACAACGGGTGGCCTCGGTGCTTGGCGAGCTACTGCGGGATGGGGCGAGGCTGCAGCGGATGGGTGAGTGTGCGCGGGCCGTGGCCTTGCCCGGTGCGGCGTCGAGGATCGCTGATCGCCTGCTCGCCATCGGGGGTGTGGTGTGAACGGCCGGCACCTTCACTTCATGGGCGTCGGTGGGGTCGGCATGTGCGGGCTCGCCGAGCTCCTCATCAGCGAGGGAGCGGTGGTCAGTGGCTGCGATCTGGCTTTCAGCGAACGCACCGAAAGACTGCAGAGGCTTGGAGCCCACATCTCCCTGGGTCACGATCCGGACCACATCGAGCATGCCGATGCCGTCGTCATGACCGGTGCGGTTGCGGCGGCTGAACCGGAGCTTCGTGCTGCCGTTGATCGCGGTCTGCCGGTCGTGCGTCGGGCCGAGCTTCTGGCCGAGTTGATGCGCCGCAGGCGGGGCGTTGCTGTTGCCGGGACCCATGGCAAAACCACGACCACTGCGCTCATCGGCCATCTTCTGACTGCGGCCGGTGTCGATCCCACGATCATTGTCGGCGGCCGAGCCCATTTCATGGGTTCTCACGCCAAAGTAGGCGCCGGCAGCTGGTTCGTCTGCGAGGCGGATGAATTCGACCGATCGTTCCTCGAGCTCAACCCCGATCTGGCGGTGATCACGAATCTCGAGCCCGAGCATCTCGATTGTTATGGTGACGTGGCGGGTCTCGAAGCGGCGTTTGTGTCCTTTGCCAACCACACATCAGCCTTCGGAACGGTGATTCTGTGCGCGGACAACGCGGGCATCTGGGATTGCCGTCACAGGATTCGTCGTGAGGTCATCGGTTATGGCGCATCTTCCGAAGCGAATCTCCGGATGGAGATCAGAAACACCGACTCCCGTGGGACCGGCTTCGAGGTCATCCGGGACGGGGTGGCTCTCGGCGAGGTCTTTCTCTCCCTGCCCGGACGATTCAACGCGCTCAACGCCATGGCCGCGATTGCGGTGGCTCTGGAACTCGAAATCGACTTCTCCGTCATTGCTGAAGCCTGCGCGGATTTTCATGGGGTTGCCCGCAGATTCGAAGTCAAGGGCGAACGTGACGGAGTGACCGTTGTCGACGACTATGCTCATCACCCGACCGAGATCCGTGCGCTGCTCGAGGCGGCGAGACAGGCCATGCCCGACCGGCGCATGGTGGCGGTCTTCCAACCCCATCTCTTTAGCCGCACTCGCGATTTCGCCGGCGATTTTGCGTCGGCACTGATGGCGGCGGACGTAGCGGTTGTTTTACCGATCTACCCGGCACGGGAGCAGCCGATCGATGGCGTCAGCTCGCGGCTGGTCGTCGATCTGGCCGCGGAGCTCGGCCACCCGAATGTCACCGAGGGACCCCCGGTTGCCGAGGCCTCGCAGTTGCTCGAAGAGCTTCTTCAACGGGGCGATGTGATGTTGACGGTCGGCGCGGGCGATGTCGATCGCCTGGCGACGGCGTGGCTGGAAGGTGGAGCATGAGCACCGACACTCCCCGCTTTCTACCGGATCGGCTGCGGCCACAGGCCACGAGGCGCAGATCACGTCGTGGTTTGATGATGCTTTCGGTGGTGCCGGTCATGCTGCTGGCTCTGCCGCAATGGCGAATCAGCGACGTCCAGGTCGACGGTTGCCCCAAACTGCCCGCATCGACGGTGCGATCGCTACACGAACTGGTGGGTCAACCGACCCTGGACCTCGATCTCGAGGCGGTTCGCGACCGGGTCGAGGTGTGGCCGGGTGTGGGCGACGTTCAGGTGGAATTGGAGTTGCCCGGAACCCTGGTCGTTCGGGCTGAGGCCGCACCGGTTCGAGGCAGTGTTCGTGTCGGTCGAAGTTGGCACGGCGTCGGCCGCGACGGGGATCTGGCGGGTACCGTCGATATCGCGGTGCCGCCGGTGCTGGAGGCTTTTGCCGGGGATCTAGATCGGCGCCGGGCGTTGATCGTTGCTCAAAGAATGGAAGAGGCCAGCCAGGCGAGGGTGCTTTCGATTCGTCGAATCACCCCGGCGGATTACCGCGTGACAATGCTGCCGGCGGGGGCCGAAGAAGAAAAGGTCGTCCACGTGCATCCGCGGGGGAGTCTTGCCGAGAGCGCTTGGTGCGCGGCGCTGACGCGGGGCAGGGTGCCCCAGGCATGGGCGGATTTGCGGTGGGCGGATCGTATGGTCATCGGGGGCGGACAGTGAACGAGATTCAACCCCTCATCGGTATCGACCTGGGATCCTCCGCGGTCTCGGTGGTCGTCGGCGAGATGGAGGACGAGCGGCTTGTGGTTCGCGGCTGCGGCTATGCGAGCCATGACGGTGCCCGCAAAGGCGTGATCGCGAGTCTTGACGAAATAACCCGGGCGGTGCGGATGGCCTCTGAGGAGGCCGAGGCGATGGCGGAAATCCCGGTGGAGCTCGCGCTGGTCGGAATCGGCGGCACCCCGATCCAGGGCGTTCCTTCAACGGCTTCGGTTCCGGTGACCGGGCGCGATCACACGGTCACGTCGGACGACCTCCAGCGCGCGCTCGCGGCATGTGCTCAGGTTTCGATTCCCGAAGATTTCCGGGTGCTCGACATCATTCCATGCGGTTTCGCCCTCGACGGGCAACCCGGTATGGACTATCCGGTCGGAATGCCCGGGACCCGGCTGGATGCTTCCGCCTATGTCCTTTATGCAAACCGGACTCACGCCGAAACCGTCGAACAGGCGGTCAACCACGCAGCCATTGCCATCAGGCAATTGGTCTACGAGCCCCTGGCTGCAGCCGAGGCGGTTTTGACCCGGGACGAAAAAGAGCTTGGGTGCCTGGTTCTCGATATCGGCTATGCCACCACTGAGTGGGTCCTCTTTGCCGATGGCGTCGTGGCTTCGAGTGGAGCCGTGCCGGTGGCCGGGCGTCACTTCACGGCCGATCTGGCCGCAGTGCTCAAGACCACCACCGCAGCCGCCGAACGCACCAAGCGCAAGGTCGGCGCGGCCGTCGATCGCGAGGGCCTCGATTCCGACGCGGTCGAGGTCCCCGCCCTTGGTGGTGATGGCAACCAGGTTCACATGGCTTCCTTCGCAGCCGAGATCCTGCACGAACGGGCGCGTGATCTTTTCATCGGTGTCCACAAGGTGCTGGTGGGCCAGGGCCTGGATCGGGTGCCGAGGGCCGGTGTGGTGCTGACCGGAGGAGCTTCACGACTCGAGGGGCTCGAAGAGGTGGCGGAAACAATTTTTGGACATCGTGTACGACCGGGAACGCCACGCGCGTTGGCCGGTCTTGTGGAACCGGTATCCGGTCCCGAATGGGCCGTGGCCTGCGGGTTGATTCGCCTGCAGCACAACCGGCGGAATCAGATGGTGACGGCGAGAGCAGCGCGGGGCAGCCTCGTGGCATGGCTTCGGAATGCCCTCGGAGATTTTTTCGAACTGGGAGGTGGACATGATTGAGTTTGATGACGGAACGACGGGTGAAGCGACTGAAAATGAACGTGAACCGGAGAACCGGGATCTGCATCTGGTTGGTCCGGAACCGGGAATTCTCCTCGATGAGACACCGGCGCCGGCTCGAATCAAAGTGATCGGTGTTGGTGGTGGGGGCTGCAATTCGGTCAACAGGATGATCGAAGCCGGGCTCCAGGGCGTGGAGTTCATCGCCGCCAACACGGACGCCCAGGCACTGTCGAATTGCCGCGCCCCGGTCAAGCTCCAGCTCGGTATGGAATTGACCCGTGGCCTCGGTGCGGGCGCCAACCCGGAAGTGGGCCGGAATTCGGCACTCGAGGCAGACAAGAAGATCTTCGATCTCCTCGACGGGTCCGACATGGTCTTCATTTCCTGCGGAATGGGCGGCGGTACCGGGACCGGTGCGGCGCCGATCATCGCCCAGATGGCGCAGGACGTGGGCGCGCTGACGGTTGCCGTCGTGACCAAGCCCTTCTCATTCGAGGGCTCGCGACGCCGCAACGTCGCCGATGAGGGAATCACACAGCTCGGCGAGCACGTCGATACCCTGATAACGATTCCAAACGATCGCTTGCTGAAGTTCGTCGAACGCAATACGAACTTCACACAGGCAATGAGCATCGCCGACGATGTCCTCCGTCAGGCAGTCCAGGGGATCGCCGATATCATCACGGTGCCGGGGCTCATCAATCGTGACTTTGCCGATGTGAGGACGGTGATGAAGGGCATGGGCCACGCCATCATGGGCGTCGGCTCCTCCACTGGCGAACACCGCGCCGTCGAGGCCGCGCAACAGGCGATCGCCTCGCCGTTGCTCGAAGAAACATCCATCGAAGGGGCGCGCGGTCTGCTGATCAACATCACGGGTGGCGAAGAAGTGACCCTCAACGAGATCAACGAGGCCGCCGAGATCATCACCGAAGGTGCCGATCCGGAGGCTCAGATCCTCTTTGGTGCCGTGGTTGATCCGGATCTGGGTGACGCCGTTCAGGTGACGGTGATCGCGACCGGATTCAATGTCTCTCCGGACGAAGCCTTCCTGCCCGCGATGAAGGTGAGAATCCAACCCGAGGGCCAGACCGAAGAATCGACGCCGACCCGCGCCAGCCGTTTTCTGGTTCCGGGCGGCCCGAATTCCGAGTACGGCATCAACCAGACCGACGATTACGAGATTCCGGCCATATTGCGGAAACAAATGGACTGACCGGACGACTCAGGCTTCACGGTGACCGGGCTGATGCCCGGTGGCCTCCGCGACCCCTCCCGCCATCCACCTCCCGGCGGGAGGGGGCTTTTTTTCCCTGCGCGGCGTCTCGCGCAAGGAAAAAAGGGAGTTCGGAATTCGGAGTTCTGAGTTCCGCACACCCAGCCCATTCTTCCCACAGATCTTGCAGCGAATCACAAATGGATCTTCTCATCTGCGTGATCTGCGGTTTCTCCGTCTCCTGCACCCCGACCTCCCCGCCACTTGAATCATCTGGTGATGATCACTGGATTGGTCGCATCCAGCATTGAGAACTCCGCGTGTTCGGGATAGTCTGCGGCATGACTTCAAACGCTCGCCTGATCACGATTCCGCCGAGTCACTACTGTGAAAAAGCTCGGTGGGCGCTCGAAAAAATGAGCATCCCCTACCTTGAAGAGGGTCATCCTCCGATCTTTCATCGTCGGCCGGCAAGGAGGGCGGGCGGGCCGGGGTCGACACCGGTGCTGGTCACGGATGACGGCGTCTATCCGGATTCGACCGTTATCCTGCGATACCTCCAGGGAATCGAGGGTGAAGGATGGCGGCCGTACCCCGAAAATCCCGAGTTGAGGAAAACCGCAGAAGAACTTGAAGAAGATTTCGACACCAAGCTCGGTCCCCACACTCGCCGGCTGGCCTACTACTACCTGCTACAGCACCGGGATCTTTTTTTGCGGTCGGTCCTGGCTGGTGTTGGTGGTGGCAGCAAACTCGTGTATCCCCTGGTGTCGCCGCTCGTGACGTTTCTGATGCGAAAGGGGATGAAAATCACCGAGGCTTCTGCCGAACGATCACTCGGATATGTCCGGGCGATTTTTGCCGAGGTCGGTGAACTGTTGGCCGACGATCGAGAGTTTCTGGTGGGTGATGAGCTCACGGCCGCCGATCTGACCTTTGCCTCCCTTGCGGCGCCGGCGGTGCTGCCCGAAAACTACGGTTCGCCGTTGCCGACTCTCGATGAAATCCCGAGCGAGTTGTTGGAGATCGTCGAGGAATTCCGGAGCACAGCGGCCGGTGCCTTTGTCCTGCGCCTCTATCGGGACCATCGATGACGGGGCGCGAGATATCGATCGAGCTGCCCCATCTGCGGCTCGCTGCCCTCGAGTGGGGCCCTGACGATGGTCGGCACGTGCTCGCGCTCCATGGCTGGCTCGACAACGCGGCTTCATTTCAACGATTGGCCCCGATGCTTCAGGGTCTGCACGTCGTGGCGCTCGACCTCCCCGGTCACGGCCGCTCGCAACACCGGCCCCCTGGAGTCGTGCACCACTTTGTCGATTGGCCGGTCGAAGTCACGGCGGCGGCCGATGCTCTCGGTTGGTCCGAATTCAGCCTTCTGGGTCACTCGATGGGGGCGGGGATCTCGTCGTTGATTCCGGCGGCCTTCCCGGGCAGGGTCCGGAGGGTGGTTCTCCTCGAAGGTGTGGGCCCCATGGCGGCCGAGGCGGAACGGGCACCTGAACAGCTCGTTCTTGCCCTGGCGGATGAAAAACGGGCAGCCCAAATTTCACCGCGGATTTTTCCTGATATCGAGCGTGCCATTCGTGCCCGAGCCCGCGACACCGAGCTTGATGATGAGTCGACCCGATTGTTGGTGGAGCGCGGCACCGAGACGGTTGACGGCGGGCTTCGCTTCACCCATGATCCGCGGCTCAAAACCCGATCGCGACTCCGCTTCACCGAGGACCACGCTGTCGCCTTTCTGGCGGCCATCGACTGCCCGGTCCTGGCGGTTCGAGCGCTGCAGGGTTGGCCCTTTCCGGAAAAGATCGTCAACCACCGGCTTTCGGTGATACCCGATCTCGAAACCACCGAGGTCGAGGGCGGCCACCACGTGCACCTCACTCACCCCGAGCGCATTGCAACGGTGGTTACGGATTTCCTCAGTCGTTGAACGGTAGTCGATGTGGCACGGTCGGTGCCCGCAAATACGGTTGAACCGAGAAGTCGCAAATGCCGCAAAGGAATCCTGGAATCCGTGTTTGACGATACTTCGCGCTCTCTCTGCGTCTTCGTGTCTTCGCGTTTTTCGCCGGGATGACGTCGCTGTTGCAGTGCCGTCCGGCACCGGACGTTGAGTGCGCGCGCCCTACTGCGATGTCCCCAGTTTTACGTTCAGAGTCTTCGCCTGTCCTTCCCGGTCGATGGTGACCTCCACCGTATCGCCTTCGCGATATCGTTCGAGGGCCAGACCGAGTTCGCCTCCCGTTCGGATCGCCTCGTCGCCGATTGCGGTGATCACATCTCCGACCATCACCCGGCCCCTCCGGTCGCGATAGGCGGGCCGGATACCGGCCCGATCGGCGCCGCCGCCCTCATCGACTCCGATCACAACTGCACCCTCGATCCCGGCGCGACGGACGATGTGGTCCGAGGCCAATTCCACCCCCAGAGTCGGTCGGCGCACCTTGCCGTAGGCGATCAACTGCGGCACCACCCAGTTGACCGTGTCGACGGGTATGGCGAAACCGACACCCGCATAACCACCCGAAGGCGAAACGATGGCGGTATTGACGCCGATCAGTCGCCCGGCGCTGTCGAGCAGTGGTCCGCCCGAGTTGCCCGGGTTGATGGCGGCGTCGGTCTGGATCACGTCCCGAATCGGGATCCCGTCGGCCGTTTCGATTTCCCGCCCGAGCGCCGACACGATGCCGGTGGTGAGGGTCTGGTCGTAGCCGAACGGGTTGCCGATGGCGAGCACCGATTGCCCGACCCTGAGGTCGTTCGAGGTGCCGATGCGAATCGGGTGGAGTTGGCTCCGAGGGGCCTCGATGTGGAGCACCGCCAGGTCTTTCTCCTGTGCGTAGCCCACCAGACTGGCTTCCCACGTGCTGCCGTCGGCGAGGGTGACCTCGGCCCGATGGGCGCCGCGGATGACGTGGAAATTGGTGACGATATTGCCGCGCTCGTCCCACACGAATCCTGAACCGGTGCCCTGCGGGATCTCCATCACGTTGAAACGAAAAAAGTCGCGCCGGAGGGCGAGGGATGTGATGTAGGCGACCGCCGGTGAGGCCTCTTCAAAGAGACGGGTCAGGCTGCGTTCCGCTGCGGTCAGCTCTCCTCGTAGGGTCACAACCCGCGAAGTGGGCTCGGTCCTTCGGTCTTCCTGTGCTGTGACGATCGAGCTCAATGCGATGGTGAGTGCAAGGCCTGCTGTCACCACCCGGATCAGTGGCTGTCCCTTTCCGTTCATCGACGGACCTCCATGTTGGTCTGCCGGGCGTTCAGCCCGCAGACCCCATTGTCGCCCAAACCATAACCGATCATCATTTTGCTCGTCGCGGCTGGTCTCCGTGACACAATGGGAAGAGAGATCCGAACAATCGGCCTGCCAAGGCCACAAACCCACCAATGGGGGGGAAATGAAAAATCTCATCACAATCGCCGTCGTCGTCGTTGTCGGCCTGGTCGCCTACAACTATTTTCAGTCTGGAGAGTTCTCGCTCATGCCATCGTCGATGAGCGAGGAGGAATCAGAGCTCAACCGTCTCAAAGGCGAGTTTCACCGTGCCGCTCAGGAGTTTCGCCAGGCCGGGCGTTCAGCCGGTCTGAGCGGCATGGACACCACTGCGGCAGCCGGTGCCGCCGCGGCCTCACTCGAAGGCATCGAGAGCGACCTCCAGAAACTCAAGAAAAATACTCAGGACGCAGAGCTCAAGGACAAGATCGACGAGCTCATGAACGAAATCAAGGATTTCAAGAGCAAAGTGATGTGACCGGGGGCGGTCAACTGTAGATATCGGCCTTGAGCGGAATGTCTGCGATGGCCTCGCGAACGATGTCGGCTTTGATGCCGATGTGATCCTCGACCGTCTGAATCACCTGTTCACGGTCACTGAACACCGTCGTCTCATGCCCCCCGGGCGAAGCCTCCGTGAGGCTGAAATTGTGGATTCGGACCGATCCAATGTCAAAGAACCTCTCCGCCACCAGCGCCGTCATGAAATTGGCGTCGGGACGGAAGGAGTCGGCGATGATGTCCCTGAAATGATCGAGCGATCGCGGCAGGGCCCTGGCGAGGTAGCCGTGGATCTGCTTGTCTGCCCGGTACAATTCCAGGCGCGTCCTTCCCAGCCGATCTGTCGGATGAAAGACATAGTGACTGTCTCCCCATGGGATTTTGATTGGCTGTTCGAGATCCCGCCGAATGGGCTCAAAAAACGGCGCGGCATAACCCACATCGACCAGGTATTCCTGATCTTCCAGGGAGACGATCAATACGGTATGGACATCCGGTTTCGACATATCGGCGCCGCAGAAAGCCACGCCGAAGCCTTGATGGGCAAGAAGCCGTCCGAAGTACCAGTTGTTGGCGTAGCAGGTTCCGCCGAAGCGGTGGTTTTCAATGCCGTTGAGGTGTTCCTCGAGGCTGACCATTGATTCGAGGCCGGTTTTTTTGTACCGCCACAGCTTGGAGATATTTTCGAAGGGCACGCGCTGCAGTTGGGCACGCACCAACTGCCGGAGGTGATCGATGGACGGCTGTCCCGGTTCGACCTCGAGCATGGACACATATCGATCCAGGAGATGGCTGTCGTCCACGTGTGGAATTCCCTTCGATGGTGTCGAGTATAACTGTGGAGGATATTCACGAGGTCTCGAGGAGGAGCGATGCAGTACACCATTGATGGCGAGTTGGCGCAGGTCGCGAATCTGACCCTGGACAAGAACGAGTCCTGTTGGGCGAGCAAGGGTTCGTTGGTGGCTCTCGATCCGGGGCTGGGCTGGCATCTCAAAGTGCCGGGCGGCGCCGGTGGAGCGGCACGGCGGATGATGTCCGGTGAGGGCCTTGCACTCACCTTTCTCGAGGCCTCGGCCGATGGCCAGCGAGCGACGCTGGCCGCCAATCAACCGGGCAAGATCATTGCGTGGTCTCTGGATGACTCGCCGGTGATCACTACCCGCGGTTCCTTTGTCGCCGCTTTCGGCCCAAGGGTCGTGATCGATGTCCGGGTCGCCAAACGGGCCGGTGCCGCGTTTTTTGGTGGTGCGGGGTTTTTCCTGCAGCACATCTCGGGCTCCGGCACGGTGCTGGTCCACGGCTCGGGAGATTTCATCGAGCGTGAGTTGGCGGAGAGTGAGGCGGTGTTGGTCTCGACCGGCAGCCTGGCAGCCTTTGCCGATTCGGTCGACTACGACATCCAGGGAGTGGCCGGCTGCCGCCGGATGGCCTTTGGCGGCGAGGGGCTGTTCATGACCCGTCTCTCGGGACCGGGTCGGGTCCTTTTGCAGACCCTCAAGCGCACCACACCGGGCCCGAGACGAGGTCGCCCCCCGGCATAAACTTCGCCTTCAGTTGAATGACCCGGCGTTGGCCGCATCGCCGACTGGACTCCTGAACGCTGCCGCTGAACACTGATGGCTGATCCCTGTCCCTGTCGCCGAACACTGTCGCTGCCGCTGCAATACCGGCACGGACTCGGACTCGGGCGCGGGAACGGGACGACCGCGAACTGATTGTGCCGAAAACCAACCTGTAAACCACATGTTGTCAATCGGGCGACTTTGCATGACGATATGTCTTGGATAGCTATGGTCGACTATGCTGGTAGGGTATTCCAGATCTTCCCTGTGTCGGAGATCGGGTGCTGTCGTCTTGTTCGTGCGCCTCGGATTTCGGACCAATGAAAGGATTGAGCCATGAGCTATGAACCTACCGATACCCGTCTCGCCGATTCACCGGATGTTCGGATCGGTGAGAGCACCCGCGCCACCTTCATCACCCGCACCTATCTCCATCTTTTTGGGGCCATCATCGCCTTCGTGGTGATCGAGGTGTTTTTGTTCCAGAGCGGCCTCGCTCGGCCCATCGCGCAAGCGATGATGAGCGTCAGCTGGCTGCTGGTTCTCGGCGGCTTTGTGGTCGTCAGCTGGATCGCCAGCCGCGCCGCCAACACCGCCAAGTCCCTCGGTGCCCAGTATGCGGCGCTTGCTGCCTTCGTTGTCGCTGAAGCGCTGATCTTTGTCCCCCTGCTTTTCATGGCCTTTTATTACGCGCCGGGGTCCATCTCCAGTGCTGCCACCATCACCATGATCGGCTTTACCGGCCTCACTGCGGTCGCCTTCCTCAGCCGCAAGGATTTTTCCTTTCTCGGAGGATTGTTGAAGTGGGGTGGGGTGCTGGCCCTGGTGGCGATCGTCGGCGGGGTGCTTTTCGGATTCAACCTCGGCACCTGGTTTTCGGTCGGGATGGTCGGGCTGGCCGGTGCCGCCATCCTCTACGACACCTCGAACATTCTCCGGCATTTTCCCGAGGATCGTTACGTGGGAGCGGCTCTTCAACTCTTCGCGTCAGTGGCGCTCATGTTCTGGTATGTGCTGAGGATCTTCCTCTCGCGGGACTGATCAACGATCCAGCTCATCGGCAACGCAGTCCGCCAGGGCCCGGCAGCCTTCCGGGGTGAGGTGTACCGAGTCGTAGAAGAGGTTGCTGGGATCGTGCCTTGAAAAACAGCCTGCGACATCTGCCGCATCCCACCCGTGGTGTTGCGCGACCAGAAGGCTGTGCCGGTTGATGATCGTCATGGTTTCGGCCGCCTGATCGAGGGTCATTTTTTTGCCGTCGACAAGCGGGTAGAGACGGAGATCGTGGTCAAAAGGGCGGTAGTCGACGCGGTAGGCATTGGGCTGGCTGAGGATGGCGATTCGTAGCTCTTTCGCCTGGGCGAATGCAGCGATTTTCAGAAATACCGTGGTGCGCATCGGCAAAAAGTCCTGTTCGAGGGCCTCGCGAAAACGCACGAAAGCATCGTCCCCGAGAGTGGGGAGCCGCATCTGAGCGTCCCGGTTGTGAAGAGAAGTTGGAAGAATGACGCGCCCTCCAAGCTCACCCTGTCGAAATCTGATGAACGACAAGAGTGACGACTGTCGAATAGAAATCCCGAAGGCAACCGTCTGAGCGGGGTTGTCGATCGAGAAGAGATCCACCGGGGCTTGCCGCCATCGATCGACGGAGAAGCTCTCGGCGCCGGCGATCAGCAGCGCCCGCAGATCGTTGACGGAGTGCATGACGAAGACCCGTTCGGGCTGAAGGCCCTCTTCGCCAATCAGAAAACGGAGGTTCCAATAGGATTCGACCAGGCTATTGGCCGAAACACCGAAGTTGCGGGTGCCTCCCGGTAGGAGATCGGTCCACCGTTGTCCTTCCGGCACCAGCGCTGATTCGGTGCTGCTGCCGCCGAGGGCAATAGACGTGCTGCGGGCTTTGGTGCTACCGCCTCGGATCGCGCGATCGGCATCCGTTGCAAAGCGCAAAGCCGCGCCCCTTTCGTAGAGGCCCTCGGCCGAGACTGCGGCGCTGATCGCCGGTCGGTGGAGACGGAAATAGGGTTTGGGGTCGAGTTCGAGAACATAGGGATTCGACCACACGAGCCGGAGCGCCCCCTCGGCAACCATCAGCAGGAGGGCAGAGGAAAAAACCCCGAGTGCTATGCGGGCGAGCAGGGATCTCGTTTTCACTCCCCGCCCTCGGGTAATTCGAGACGCGGACGACCTGCCTTGTCGCGGATCCGGTTGAGAGTCCTAGCGACGGCCGGCTGGCTGACGAGCCATCGTTCGACTGTGTACTTGCCCGGGAAGTTGGTCAGCGTGGCGCCGATCAACAAGTGTGAGCAGCCCCTGCCCCGGGAGGACCAGCATGGCGATCCCGGCCACGATGAGCGACGCGCCGAGAAGGTTCTTGAAAATCGTGATGACCAACCAGACAAACGGGTGGCGCCGCTTTTGATGCGCCGGCTCCCGGTCATATCGGACAAAGTAGTCCTTTGGCAGATAGACGATGACCAAAGGAAAAACCACCAGGGTCCCGACAAACATGAGGAGCGAAAAGATCCCCAGCCACTCGAAGAGGCTCTGGTTTTCCCGGATCCAGCTGAGGATGTATGGCATGCGCCTGGATCGACTCCCTTGATCAGATCAAGTCTAACCGGACTTTCTGCCACGGGCTCTTCACCTTGATGTCTTCGTTGGGAAGCAGATCGGCGTTTTCTGGAGCGGGTCGTGTGGCGACGCAGGGAAGCGTCGTCGTGGCTACTTTTTCTTGAAAGCCGCCCGCCAGCCGGTGGCGTGGGCGATCGGGCGCAGCCGCGGCGCGGCGCCGCGAAAACTTTCGTGGGCGGGCTCGCTGACGTAGAGCAACTCCGGGTCGATGGATCGCGCACAGTCGAGCATTCGCCGCGCCTGTCGGCGCGGTGTCAGCGCGTAGACAAGCGTCACCGGCCCGTCGGAGCCCTCGCCTTGGAAGAATGTGACGTCGTGGCCGTCGCCGCGAATTGCCTCGGCAATCTCGACACCGTGGGAGTTGGATAGGATCCGGACAACGGAAGTCCCCATCGCCAGCCTGCGCTCGACCAGGATTCCGACGGCGTTGCCGGCGGCGAATCCACCGGCGAAGGCGAGCGCGAGAAAGATGCTTTCGTTGATACGGGAGATGACCTGGCTGACGGCCAAGACCCAGATCAGCACTTCAAAGAAACCAAGGACGACCGCCACGTTGATGTAGCCCTTGACGATAGCCACCGTTCGAACGGTGCCGAGGGTCACATCACAGATTCGGAGCACGAAGATCAGGATGCACAACATCCAGACCGGAATCGAAGTCATCCACTCCATCTCGCATCACCCTCCGTCTTCTCGTGTGTGCTCACTGAGACCATCGGAGTGGAGGACTAGGATATCGACAACGCTGAGGAGGTTGACTTCGTTGATCAATTCTCTTCCCGTGAGTTCGCGGACACTGGTCTCGACATACGGTCGCCCGCCTTTTCTGGCGGTGATAGTGACGCATTTTCGATTGCGTTGCAACGAAAAAGGTGGACTGCCCTTTGATTCTCCGGATGGCGGGCGGTGGGACGTCCGGCATATCGCGAGAAAACCGCCTTTCGACGCCCAGGAAAACACGAGAGAAATCGTCGCGACGAGGATGTGGGGGGGAAATGAGCGGCATCGACATTCGGGTGACCATCGAAACACTGATCGGTTTGATCTGGGAACGGGGTCGTGAGGGTCTGGCTGCCCTCCCTAAGAGTTTTCTCCGAGGTCGTGACCTGGTGCCCTAAAGTGTTGTTGGGTCGTGATTTAGAATTTTGTTTGCAATTCTGATTCTGGCCGTATAATGAGCTGTTATGGGCGACATTCGAGGTGCCGGGCGGAGTGTCGAGGAGAGGAGTCGGCTATGGTCGATGGACGGGAAGTTTCCGGAAAAATCGAGGAAACCGAGCACGAGTCGAGCGTGGTTCTGCCGATTCTGGATGGGGCCGGCGCGCGGCCTATCCAGCTCCCGCCCGAACTCGATGCCGAGGTCTCGATTGCTTCCGATGGAAGTCGTTCGATGGATGAACGGCTGGAGGCTTTTGAAAACGTATTCGAGTCAGAGGTCGGCGACACCCGTTTGGCACGGGCGCGAAACATCGAACGCGAGACCGGTCTGCGTCAACTCTATCTGAAGTTCGACGGAGGCAATCCGACCGGCACGCAGAAGGACCGGATTGCCTTCGCGCAGGCGATGGATGCCATGCGGCGCGGTTTCGACACCGTGACGGCGGCGACCTGCGGCAACTACGGAGCGGCCCTCGCGTTGGCGGCTTCCTTTGGGGGTCTGCGCTGCGAGGTCTTCGTACCCTCCGGTTACCAGGTGCGGCGAGCGCCGGAAATCGAGCGTCATGGCGCCAAGATCATCACGGTGCCCGGCGACTACGAGGCGGCGGTGGTCCGATCGCGCGAGGAGGCCGAATCTCGCGAACTGTACGACGCGAACCCGGGGGGCGCCAACACCACGATCCAACTCCGCGCCTACGGCGAGATCTCGTACGAGATCTACGACGAACTCCGCGACGCTCCCGCAGCGGTTGCGGTGCCGGTGTCCAACGGCACCACTCTGGCGGGTATCCATAAGGGCTTTCAAAGCCTCTACCGCCGGGGCAAGATCTCGCACATGCCGCGGATCATCGCGGGTTCCTCCTATCGCAAAAACCCGATCGTGCAGTCGTTCCTCAACGATGCCGAGGCATGCCAGGACCTCGACCCGACCAAGATACGTGAAACGGCCGTCAACGAGCCTCTGATCAATTGGCATTCAATTGACGGAGATCTGGCGCTGGAGGCGGTTCGCTCCACCTCGGGTTGGGCCTCCTACGCCAGCGACCGCTCGATGTCGAAGTTCTCCCGATTGATTTCTTCGAGCGAAGGGCTGAGTGTGCTGCCGGCATCCACCGCCGGGCTCATCGCACTGCTCGACGAGGGTCGGCGGGAGGGTCTCGCGAATGATCGTTATGTTGTGATTCTCACCGGGAGGCGTTGATGAAGAAGGAAGAGTTCCCCGAGGGGAATGCGATCGTTTACTGCCAGGGCGCTTTTGCTACCACCAACGGAAAGACCGCGCATGGTCTGGTGCGGCGCTCGGAACGCTATCGGGTGCTCTCGGTGGTGGACTCGAGGCACGCCGGAAAGGATGCCGGGACGGTGATCGATGGTCGACCGGCGGGAATCCCCATCGAGGGGGATCTCGAGTCTGCCCACCGGCGCGCGGTCGCAGAAGGCCGGTCCCCGACGTACCTGGTGGTCGGGCTGGCGCCGGACGGCGGCCGTCTCGATGCAGGTGCGCGGTCGGATGTCGCGAGGGCGATCGGGTTGGGGCTCCACGTCGATTCCGGTCTGCACGATTTTCTCAGCGAAGATCCCGAGTTGGTCGAGTTGGCGGCCGCAAACGGGGTCAGATTGCGGGACATCCGCAAACCACCTCCGAGATCCGAGATGCACTTCTTCGAAAGTAAGATCTCCGAAGTGGAGGCGCTCAAGGTGGCGCTCCTCGGCACCGACTCGGCGGTCGGTAAACGGACCACGGCGTGGCTTCTCAACGACGCCCTGATCGCCTCGGATCGCAAAAGCCTCATGGTCGGGACCGGGCAGACAGCGTGGTTGCAGGGGGCGCGCTACAGCATCGTGCTCGACAGTCTGATCAACGACTTCGTCGCCGGTGAAATCGAACACGCGGTGTGGAGCGCCTGGACCGCAGAACGCCCCGAGGTCATCATCGTGGAGGGCCAGGGCTCTCTGCTCAACCCCGCCTATCCGGGCGGCTTCGAGATCCTCGCCGCCGCACGGCCCGATCTCATCGTGCTGCAACACGCTCCTGCCCGGGTCGAATACGACGGATTTCCGGGTCACGCCATGCATCCCCTCGAGCGTCAGATCGAAGCCCTCGAGCTGATCTCGGAGCGTCCCGTGGTCGCCATCACCCTCAACCACGAAGAACTCGATGACGAGGGGATCGATGACGCCATCACGAAGATCGCGGCCGAAACGGGTTTGCCGGTTTTCGATGTGCTGCGCGATGGAGCCGAGGGTCTCGCATCCGTCGTGACCTCGGCGGCAGCCAGGGTTGGCGGGCAATGAGCGGCCTCGAGGCCCTGTGTGTGATCGACCGGCTCGAAGTGGGGCCGGTGCGGCTCGAACCCGGGCGGCTGATCGCGCCGTACACGGTACACCGCGGCAAAGAACGGGATTCGATCGATCTCATCTACCGCTACGAGGAGAATGTCTTCGACCCGAATGACCAGGGGGCGCTGAACCTCGCTTCGGTGATCGCCGCCCAGATCGCCCTGAACTACGGTTTGTTCTGTCGAGAGATCGTCTTCCACGGCCCCTTCGACCTCTACGATCGTCGGTTGCTGGCGGAGATGGCGGCCAATACGGCCCGCGAAATCTACGTCAAGAAGTTCCTCGAGCCCAACCCCTTTTTGATCGGAGAAGCGGCGTCCCAGACGCCCGAAAAACGGAAAAGCTATCTCAAGGCCGAGCTCGTGTATCCCGATGCCGAGCCGTCGCGAACCAGGCCCTGGGAAACGGATCGCACCCGCTGTGTCGTGCTCTCGTCGGGCGGCAAAGAGAGTCTCTTGAGCCACGGGCTGCTCGACGAGCTCGGATGTGAAACTCACCCGATTTTCGTCAACGAGTCCGGCAGACACTGGTTTACCGCTCTCAACGCCTACCGCCACTTTTCCACCGATGTGCCGCGTACGGCGAGGGTGTGGACCAACTCCGATCGTGTTTTCTCGCGGATGCTGAGGCACCTGCCCTTCATCCGTGAGGACTTTGCAGATGTCCGGTCTGACGAGTACCCGATCAGGCTCTGGACGGTTGCGGTGTTCTCCTTTGGCGTGCTTCCTCTGGTAAGGGCGCGAGGAATCGGGCGTCTGGTGATTGGCGACGAGTTCGACACCACCCAGCGTTCGTCGCTGCACGGCATCCCGCACTACAGCGGGCTTTTCGATCAGAGTCGCTTCTTCGACACCGCGATGAGCCGGTATTTTCTGCGCAAAAAATGGGCCCTCAGCCAGTTCTCGATCCTGCGCCCACTCTCAGAGATGTTGGTGGAGAAGATCCTCGCCCTGCGCTATCCTGATCTCCAACGTTTCCAGACCTCGTGTCACGCTACCCATACCGAAGGCGAACGAGTGCGGCCCTGCGGGCGGTGCGAAAAATGCCGTCGTGTGGTCGGCATGTTGGTCGCGCTCGATGCCGACCCCACCCGGTGCGGCTATTCCGCCGACCAGATCGAAACCTGTCTGCGGGCGCTCGAGAAGGCCCCGCCCCACCAGGAGGCCCCGGCCATCGATCAGTTGATGCACATGCTGGTCGAGAGGGGCGCGGTCGGGCTGCCGCCGAAGGGCGTTCGGATGAAGAAACCGCGGACCGAGATCATGAAGATCCGCATCGACGGCGAGCGATCGCCGATCGATGCCGTCCCGGTCGACCTCCGGCGCGGTCTTTACCGGATCTTTCTCGAGTATGCGGATGGCGCCATCAGACGCACCGGCCGTGTGTGGATCGAGGCCCACCCACTCGACGACCCGGAGTTTTTCAAGCCTTTCAGCTTCGAGGCGGCGGAGTCCGGGGAGGAATATGCCGGCGGTACGGGGCGGTCACACCTGCTGGGAGAGTTGACCTGGCCCGAGGCCGAGAGTCGGCTGTCCGAGGTCGATCTCGCCTTGTTGCCGGTCGGTGCCATCGAGCAACACGGGCCCCATTTGCCGCTCGACACCGACGCCTTCGATGCCGAATATCTCGCGCGCCGGGTCGCCGAGGCCTGCCCGGACCCCAAACCGCTGGTCCTGCCCTTGCTGCCGTATGGCGTTTCCTATCACCACGACGACTTCAAGGGGACCATCAGCGTCAGCAACGACTCGCTGTCGAAAATGGTCTATGACATCGGGATGGCCTGCGCTGGCAACGGGATCAACAAGCTGGTCATCGTCAACGGCCACGGTGGCAACGGCCCGACGCTTCAGTACGCGGCGCAGATGATCAACCGTGATGCCCAGATCTTTGTCGCGGTCGATACCGGCGAGACTTCGGATGTGGACATGGCCGAGCTCTGCGAGACCGAGAGCGACGTCCACGCGGGAGAGTTCGAGACCTCGACCAGTCTCGCCATCCGGCCCGATCTCGTGAAAATGGACCGGGCCGAGGCCTTCGTGCCCGAGTTTTCCAGCCGTTACCTCAACTTCAGCGCGCGTCGCAGTATCGAGTGGTATGCCCAGACCTCGAAGATCTCGCCGACCGGAGTCCTCGGAGACCCGACGCTCGCGAGCGCCGAAAAGGGTCGGTTGATGTGGGAGATCATGGTTGCCAACCTGGTCGAACTCGTGGAGGAACTCAAGGGCCTGACGCTCGACGAAATTCACGAGAGGCGGTACTGATGAAGATCCGGTCGATCGCTGTCGGCGACGTCAAACTGCGTTTGTCCAATCCCTACACCATCGCCTACGAGACGATCGACACGGCCCACAACGTCTTTGTCAGGATGGAGACCGACGGCGATCTGGTCGGTTTCGGGTGCGCGGCGCCGGATGACGAGGTCACCGGAGAGAGCGCCGCCTCGGTCGTCGCGGCGATCAAAGAGATTGTCGAGCCGAGCCTCCGGGGCTCGGACCCGCTGCGTCCGGCGATGCTGATGGAGCGGCTGCGCAAGCCGCTGGCAAAGCAGCCTTCAGCTCGAGCCGCGATCGACATGGCGTTGTACGACATCCTCGGGAAACGGGCGAAGCTGCCCTTGTGGAAGCTCCTCGGCGGCTACCGGGACCGCATTCGGACCAGCGTCACCATCGGCATCCTGCCGGTCGAGGAGACCTTGTTCGAGGCGCGGAGGTGGGTCGGAGACGGATTCTCCTGCCTCAAGATCAAGGGCGGCGCGGATGTCGAGTGCGATGTCGAACGGGTGCTCGAGGTGCGGCGGGCGGTGGGCGAGAAAATCGGGTTGCGTTTCGACGCCAACCAGGGTTACTCAGTGGAAGAGTCTCTTGACTTCGTCCAACGCACCGCCTCGGCTCGTCTCGAACTGATCGAACAACCGACCGCCAGGGGCGAGCCCGATCTGCTCGGCCGCGTCACCGCGGAGGCGTCGATCCCGGTGATGGCCGACGAGAGCCTGATGAGTCTCCGCGACGCTTTCCGTTTGGCACGGCGAAACCTCGTCGACATGGTGAATATCAAGTTGATGAAGGTGGGAGGAATCGCCGAAGCGCTCCACGTCAATTCGGTGGCGCGTTCGGCCGGGCTCGAGGTCATGGTCGGCTGTATGGACGAATCGGCTCTCGCGATTGCCGCCGGTCTCCACTTCGCCTTGGCACGGCCAAATGTTGTCTTTGCCGATCTTGACGGGCACCTCGCTCTGATCAACGATCCGGCCAAGCGCGCGGTGTCGTGTCGCAATGGCTATCTCTACCCGACCGGCCGACCAGGCATTGGCTTCGACGATCTCGAGTTGTGATCGATTTCCCTCTCGCTCAGACCGCGACCCTCTGCTGGTGTCGAACTCAAAAAAACCTCCCGAATTGGGAGGCTCTAAAAATGGTACGCCCGACTGGATTCGAACCAGCGACCTATAGCTCCGGAGGCTATCGCTCTATCCAGCTGAGCTACGGGCGCACATAAAATTTTTGGGGTGAGCGATGGGGATCGAACCCACGACCACAGGAGCCACAATCCTGTGCTCTACCAACTGAGCTACGCCCACCACGAAACGAATCGAAATGGCCCGCCTGAGAGGACTCGAACCTCTGACCTACGGATTAGAAGTCCGTTGCTCTATCCAGCTGAGCTACAGGCGGAGGTTTCCAGCGCGGGGTCATGGAGTAATTGGTCGGGGCGAGAGGATTTGAACCTCCGACCCCCTGCGCCCAAGGCAGGTGCGCTACCAGGCTGCGCTACACCCCGACTGGGAGTCCACTCACACTTTGCAAAGAACAACCGCCCTGAGGCGGAGAGCGAGTATAGGTTTCGCGCGGCTCAGGTGTCAATGGCGCACGCGGCCCAGGGGCCGCGAATTCGGAATTTTGAGTTCGGAATTCTGAATTTCCTCCCATTTACATATATCGGGTCAACGCGACTGGAAGAACTCCGAACTCCGAATTTCCAAAACCGACTAGGGTAATTTCAGACCCAGGGCATCCAATCGGGGACCGACGAGTTCCCTTTGTTTCTCCATCACCTGCTGGGCTCCCTGCCAACCCACCTCGAGGAGAATGCCGAGCTGTTCGCGCGAAAAAGATTCCCCTTCGGCGGTGCCCTGGACCTCGATCAGATTGCCGTCGCCGGTGAAGACGAGATTGAGATCCACATCGCAATCGAAATCCTCGCAATAGTCGAGATCCGCTCTTGGTTCGCCCGCCAGGAGTCCCACCGCGACAGAGGCAATCTGATGAGTCAGCGGCCATTGGCGGAGCATGCCCTGTTCCTGCATCCGGCATAGAGAAAACACGAGGGCGATCCAACCGCCCGAGATCGAGGCGGTTCGGGTCGAACCGTCGGCCTGAAGCACGTCGCAGTCGATGGCGATGGTTCGCTCGCCGATTTCTCCGCGGTTGACCGCAGCGCGCAGCGAGCGCCCGATGAGGCGTTGGATTTCCTGCGAACGACCGCTCGGTTTGCCCTTTTTGACCTCGCGCTCCGACCGGGTGTCGGTGGCCCGCGGCAGCATGGCGTACTCAGCCGTCACCCAGCCCTCACCCGAACCACGGAGAAAGGGCGCCGTGCGATCGAGAACGCTGGCATTGCACAAAACCACCGTGTCGCCTGCGCGGTAGAGCACACTGCCCTCGGGATAGCGGATGAAGTCGGGTTCAACGGTGATGGGTCGGATTTCGTGAGTTTGGCGGCCGTCTGGGCGCATGAGCGTCTCCTTTTCGGAGGATGAGTATAGACCCTTGTCGATTTCGGATTTCGGATTTCGGATTTCGGATTTCGGATTTCGGATTTCGGATCTGGGAATCTTCTACCGATGCTCCAGGATTCCGTGGGCCGCGGATCTCGCGTCTCCCACCCTGCATCCTGTATCTTGTATCTCGATGATCAAGAGCAACGGCATTCGCCCCATGTGTGCGGGTTTTTGGAAGACGGCCGTAGGCGGGTTTTTGTTGTGTTGCGGGTTGACCACCTCGACATTCGCGCAGGAGCTGGTGCCGGCCGCCTACACGCCGGCGCCCTACGGCGTCAACCTGCTCTCCGTTGCGGCCACCCACAATAACGGAGATATCTCTTTTGATCCGGCGGCGCCGATCTCGGATGTGAATGCGCAGATCGGATTCGTGAGCCTCGGATACGCCCGAACCTTCAGTTTTGCGGGTCGGTCGGCGAACGCCGGGATCATCTTGCCCCAGGTAATCGGCGACCTCAAAGGCCTCTACCTCGGTGAACCGGCATCTGCACACCGATCGGGCCTCGGCGATCTCGCGCTCCGTTTTTCCGTCAACCTTCTCGGGGCGCCGGCCATGAGCCCGAAGGAGTTCAGATCCTTCAAACCGGGCACGATGATCGGAGCGAGCATCGTTGTCCGGGCGCCAACTGGTCAATACAACCCGGACAAGCTCATCAACCTCGGCGCCAACCGCTGGGCCTTCAAACCGGAGGTCGGGCTGGTACATGTGATGAACAAATGGGCCGTTGATGCCTATCTTGGAGGGTGGTTTTTTAGCGACAATTCGGATTTCTTTGGTGGAGCCACCAAAGAGCAGAAACCGTTTCTGTCCACCGAATTCCACGTCAGATACCTCTTCAAGCCCGGCTTGTGGGCCTCCTTAGACACAAATTTCTGGCGCGGCGGGCAGACGACGGTGAACGGAACGACCAACGACGATCTGCAGAGCAACTCCCGAGTCGGCGCGACGGTGTCAATGCGCCTGGGGGCCCACCATGCGCTTCGATTTGCAGCCAGCAGGGGCGCGATCACCCGGATCGGCGGTGACTTTGGTTCGGTCGGTATCTCTTACAATTACAGTTGGTTTGGTAAACCCTGATTTGAACGTTCGCGGGCAGACCGCCAGGATTTCGGGCAGACTTTGGCTCAGCGGAGGATCTTCATGTTACCTAAGACATTTTTTGTTGTAACGACCATTCTGGTAGCGGTGTGCGGCGCGGCACAGGCCGAAGACGTGACCGGCGCCGAGAAGATCCTCTGCGCGGGTGTCGAGGCGATTGTTTGCGATACCTCCGGAGAATGCGAATTCGGCCATCCATGGAGTTGGAACATGCCCGAGTTCCTCGAGATCCACCTCGACGAAAAGATCCTGCGGACCACGCCCGGTGCTCCGCGGTTGCGGGAGACCCCGATCTTGACGCTGCAACGAGCGGACGGACAGATCTTTCTGCAGGGAGTTGAAAACGGGAGAGCATTCAGCTTTGTTGTCGATGAGGTGAGCGGCGTCGCGTCCATCGCCATCGCAGCCGATGAATTGACGATTTCAGTCTTTGCGGCGTGTACGCCGATGTCAGCGGGCGAGTGAACGGGAGGAATCGAAATGAGTATCAGCAAAGCTTTGGTGGCTCCGTGTATCGCGTTGGCCCTGGTGTCCGTGGCTTCTGCTCAGACGACGACTTCGGCGGCGCCTAAGACCCTGGCGGCAACCATGGAGGTCTACGTCTTTCCGACCGAAGGGCAGGCTGCAGATCAACAATCCAAGGAAGAAGCAGAGTGCTACAACTGGGCGGTCCAGAACACCGGCAACGATCCCTTTGCGCTGGGCAAGGAGGCGCAACAGCAACAACAGCAGGCCGACCAGACCCAGCAACAGATCGCCCAGTCGGGCCAGGGCGCCGGTGCCAGAGGCGCTGTTGGTGGTGCCGCGGCCGGGGCCCTGATCGGCGAGATCGCAAGCAACGATCCGGGCAAAGGGGCGGCCTGGGGTGCTGCCATCGGAGGTATCGCGGCGCGCCGACGGACCCATCACGCCAAGGAAGAGGCGAGTCAGCAGGTCGAGCAGCAGAACCAGCAGGCCCAACAGGCGACTGCCGAACAGATCGAGAACTTCAAAAAGGCATTTTCGGTCTGCCTCGAAGCGAAGGACTACATGGTGAAGTTCTGAATGAGGCCATTGTCCGTCGGCCTCGCCTTTACCCTGTTCTGCTTCGCCTGCAGCGACCATCAACCGGCCGTACGGCAACAGCCGACAGTTCCTGATGTCAACGAGGCCAGGGAAAATTTGCCGACCGAAGTTTTCTCGGGACACGCCGTCCTCGGCCACGAAGTCCGGACGTTTCAGGTTTGCGGAGATGACCGTGTGTACTGGATTCGCGCGGAGCCTGTGATCCTCGAGGAGCTGCGCGATCTCTCCATATCCCTGACCGCGGAACCCTACGAACCGATATTCATTGAGATCGAAGGCCGGCTTTCCTCAGAACGGGGCGACGGATTCGCCGCCGACTACGATGGGTTGGTGTTCATCACTGCGATCCGCCGGATCTCGGCGAGTTCAGACTCTGACTGCTGACGCCATAGGCTCGATACAGGATTCAGGTCACAGGATCCAGGATTCATCGCACACGGTTCTTGACAACCCGTGAGGGGGACCGATGATCTCGCTGCATCCTGCATCACTCTTGTCCAAGACAGAGTCTCGGATAGCGTGCAGTGACAGCGGCAGGGAACAGTGAACGGCGGCAGCGTTCAGTAGCCAGCGGCAGCGACCAGCGGCCGGGGCAGCGTTAGCGAACCGCGCTCACTTCGTCGGGTTCAACAGCCGCCAGGTCATGGCACGGACCTGATCGAAGACCTTCATCGCGTCACGGGCTGCTGTTCGGCTGATCGCCCCGGCATGTGCGAGAAGCTGCAAGTGGCTGTCGACCTCTTTGGCCGAGGCATAAGCGATTCTCCAGTGGTACGACCGGTCCCTTCCGACTCGGCCGTGCCCTTCTGCCAGGTTCGCAGGAACTGAACTTGCCGATCGGATCACCTGATCGGCAATCGACTTCAGAGGAGCAGGAACCCTCATCACGAGCTTGATCGCGATTCCTGCTGCTTCGAGGGCCTTCGAGTGGGCAACGAGGTTGGTGTTCGTGGCGGCGTTGGACATGGTCACCTCCGGGTCGTTCATGCCCTTTGCCACAAGCCGGTGTGGTGGCCGATGTCAAGGATGCCCTGCACCCTGCCTGTCCTTGACATCGGCCGCCCACCGGCTACCCCTTCCTTTGAACGACCCGGAGGTGGCCATTTCGCCGCATGAACTCCAGACTGCTGCCACTGCTCCCCGTCGCTGAAAACTGACCACTGTCCCTTTCGCTGTCCCCTGCCCCCTGGACACTGTCTCTGCCGCTGCCGCTGTAATTCGGACGCGGACGCGGGCACGAGGCAACCGCGAACTGGATATGCCAAGAACCGAACCGTAATCCACGTTTTGTCAGGTGGGAAACTTCATGACGATCTGTTTTGGACAGCAGTGATCCTGCATCCAGCATCCTGCCTCACGACTCGGTACGTTCTGGTTCTCCATGTCCGAAACCGGCGGCTGGTTGACCATCGCTGCCACCTTCTGAAACCACCCGAACCTGGCGCTGCGGCAGGGCAAATTTGATGCCCTGTTTTCCGAATTCTTGTTCGATCACCATCTGGACCTCGTCCTTGGTCGCGAGTCCCTGACCAAAATCGACGACAAAACGAAGCTCGATCTTCATCGCGTCCTCACCGAATGCAAGCAGCAGGGCATGCGGCGCGGGTTCAGGGAGCACCGATGGGTGCTCGTTGGCGGCCTTGACGAGGATCGTCTTGACCTGTTCGATATCGGCGCCGTAGGCGATCCGGACGGGAATCTCGATCCGGCGTTTGGAGTCCGAAAGGGTCCAGTTGACCAGTTTGGTGGTGATGAATTCCTTGTTGGGCACGATCATTTCGCTGCGGTCCCACAGGGTGATGGTGGTCGCGCGGATCTGAATCTCGGACACCTTCCCCATCAGGTTGCCGATTGTGACCACATCGCCGACCCGGATCGGTCGCTCGATCAACAGGATGAGACCGGAGACAAAGTTGGCGACGATTTCCTGTAAGCCGAAGCCCAGACCGAATGTCAAAGCGGCGGCCAGCCATTGAACTCGGCCCCAGGTGATTCCGAGCAGACCGAAGACCAGTATCAAACCGACGATCGTAATGGTGTAACGAACAAGGGTGCTGAAGGCGAACCTCGCGCCGCCATCGAGATTCGTCCTGCGCCGGAGGATAATCTCGATCACCGCCGGAAGGTTCTTGACCAACGCGAATGTGAAGGCGGCGGCTATGAGCGCCTTGAAGAGATTCCAAAGGGTCAATGGCGGTTGAGCTTGGGTCGCGGGTGTAGCCGGGTCGGTGATGACCGCGGATGGCGGATCGGCTTTTGCAGTCTCCTGATCGGCGGTGTCAAATACAGATGCCGGCTCTTCCGTTGCCGCGAGCAATTCGATGTGCGGAAGAATTTGTACACGCTTGAAGATCTGAAGCATCGGAAGGGCGTCACTCCAGATCGAGAAAAGGCCAAAGGTCACAACGGCGATGACTGTGAAGCGAAAGAGTTGTCCGACCTGCCGTTCCGACTCTTCAACGGTTTTCATTCGCTTCGCAACTTCGTCGCCTTCTTCCAGTTCGGTCAGGGTCCGTTGCCGATTCACCACCCGCCAGCGATAAATCAGCCCGCCGGCGATCAACAGGACCAACACCAGCCAAAGGGTTCGCAGCATCTGATAGGCGAGGAGTACAGCGGAGATGTAGAAACCGAAGACCGCCAGCATCGCCGGTACGAGAGTGGCGATGACGACCATCGGATAGGCGCCGAGAAAGGCCGTCGGAAAGGCGTATTCCGAAAACCGCCGAGGCCACGGAACCCTGACGTCCCGCTTGCCCCGTTCGCTTCTTCTCACCGGACGGAGGATGGCAAGAATGGACAAGCCCAGGACTGTCATCGCCGCGATGAAGGCCAACCGACCAAGTGAGTTGTTGTAGACCTGGAGGTCGGGCGTACTATCGAATCGCACTCCGGCAAAGACCAGGAGAACGGCAACAAAGAGCAGGGGCAGGCCGATTGCTTCGGTCCATCGCAGCCCGCGATGGAGTGTCTGTGTGGCCAGAGTCGGCCACCCGAAATGAGCTTCGGCCAGACCCCGCGGCGCAAAGAGTTGTCGTGTCAATTCGAGGAATGCGGCAGTCATTGCGATGATGGGCAGAGCTTCCGCTGCCGATATCCAGAATGTCGAATCACCAAAGCGCTGCGCGAAATCGGCTGCGCCATTAATTGCCAGAGGGAGCGGCACGGCCAAAACCACGGTGAAGAAAAGGGTTTCGATGGTGAGTCGAAGCGAATCCTGTTCCGGTTCCATTGTTTGGTCTGCAAGGTCGCTCAGGCGACGTTTGATCGGTCGGCGAAGCAAAATGATCAACACCAGAATGAGCATCATCACGAGGCCGCGGCCCTTGAGTTTGGCGCCAACCACATTCAGCGATCTGAGGTGGTCGGTGGACGCCAGCCATCGGATGCTGTCGGCAATATCTTTCAGACGCGGGACGATCGGTTTTGGAACACTGCGTGACCACAGAACGTGTGCATAGAGAAACTTTTCGGCCCGCTCGAGTCGTCGGTGAAAAGTGGCGGCAAGGGTCCGTTGTTCAGAAAGTTGGGTCGAGTATCTGGCACCAAATCGAATCATGTCGTCGAGCAGGTCTTGTCGAACTTGAAACAACTCGCGGACCATAGCTATGAGTTTCGGGTCGAGTTCGTCGCCGTAGGTGGTTTGCAACTTCAGCAGGGACGCGCGCGCGAGGGTTCGCGACTCAGAGCGCTGCTGTTCGTATGAAATGAGTTGGTGTTCGACCTCCGGGATTTCGCCATCGAGGTAAGTGATCTTTTTGGCCACTGAACCCGGTTCTGGAAAGTCGGGGGGGAAGGTCGGCCACCATCGTCCGATGCTGCCGCGATTTCCGAAGGCCTCGAATTTGCGCTGCGTCAGCTCCGCGATCCGGTTGAGTTCGACAAGGTTCTTCTGCAGGGTGGCAATGTCTCTCGAGGTTTTTTCGGATCTCGCCGTGACCCCATCCGCACCAAGGAGGACTTCAGCGATCTTCACCGTCTCGGCCGCAATTCCGGCGAATTCTGGTGCCGCCTTCGTGATCGAGTCACTCAGTGTGCGAACACGTCCAAGCTCTGCCGCGGCCGCTTCCAGCCGAATCGTCTGGGCGGCTTGTTCGAGGAGATGAACCGACTCTTCGGAAGTCGCGACCCGCCGCTGAGCGAGGTCGATCTCGAGGGGCAGCAGCGCTCCGCGTTCTTCGAGCAGATCGAGCAGGGCACCAAGCTTTTCGATTTCGCTTTGGGCCGCTTCTCTTCGCGCGAGCAGGTTGAGACGAACAGCTTTCTTGAGGTCAGGATGGGCGTCGCTCTGGGCCTGCAACCGAAGCTCTGCGTTGAGCAATTCAATTTCCTGATCGAGCAGACCGTGACGTTGTGAGGCGTCGTTTCGAGCCGCCGCGCGGTCTTCTCTTCTCCGTTGCAGTTCGGTGACCGCGGTCCGGTGGGCCGCCAGCCTCGATCGTTCACGAGCCAGCGCATCCTCGGCCTGGTAGATCGTGGCCTCGCTCGGGAGATCGATTCCTGCCACTCGCTCGGGTTGACGCAGCCTCTGCTGGATCGCCTCCATTTCGCGCCCAATGCCGCTCCGCTCGCTATTCGAGGCCTGTGCGGCGGAATGATTGCGCTGTGCACTCTCGAGAGCTCCTGTTGCGACATCGCAGAGTTCGATCACGCGAGCTCTGAAATCCTCTGCATGCGACGCGTTGTTTGTGACCTGGGCACGGAGCTCGCGAATCTGGCGAAGGCTGACGTCGGGCTGAGAGCTGTCCGACTGTGCACCCAGCGGCAGCGCCACGAGCAAGACCAGCAGAGCAATAGCGGATTTTTTCTGGGAGATTCTCATTGTGCTGACGATGATCGCACGAACCGGGTCGGCCCGCATCATCTGTGCGACACCGATTCAGATATCGATGACCTCGAGATCCTCGGGATCACGGCCGAGAATTGTCCGGGTGATTCGAAGAAATCGTTCCGATGCGTCGGTGAGTTGGATGTGGACCTTCGCTGAGGCGCGGCCGGATGCATCGACGATGTCCTTGTGATTGCCGATGACCGCAGCAGCCACAGCCTGGGCGGAATCGATCAGCATGACCTCGGGACCGACGACCCGTTGTAGGGATGGACGGAGGAGGGGGTAGTGGGTGCATCCAAGGATCAGGATTTCAGCCCCCCATTCTTGCAGCGGCCGCAAATACAGGCGGGCGACCTCGTCGGTCACGGGGTGGTCTCCCCATCCCTCCTCCGCCAGCGGCACCAGGAGTGGGCAGGCGACCGCCTCCACCAAAACCCCCGGGTCGAGACGGGACAGGGCCTGCTGATAAGCGGCCGAGCGGATGGTCCCCTCGGTGCCGATCACCCCGACGCGTCGGGCCCCGGTTTGCATTGCCGTTTTCGCACCGGGTTCAACAACTCCGACGACCGGGACCGGCGAGGCCTCGGCAAGCGCCTCAAGGGCGTAGGAGGATGCAGTATTGCAGGCCACGATCAGCAGCTTCACGTCCTGTTTGATCAGGTGTTCGGCAGCGGTCAGGGCGTAGCGACGGACCGTGGCGGCGGTCTTGGTTCCGTAGGGCAGCCGAGCGGTGTCGCCGAGATACAGATAATCTTCGGCCGGCATGTGCTCTCGCATGGCCGTGAGAACCGTGAGGCCTCCGACCCCCGAGTCGAAGATCCCGATCGGTCTTTTCCCGGAGCTCATGATTGGCCGATAAACCTCTTGTTGAGGACCAGGGGCCGCGAAAGATCGAGGTGACCGGTCAGCGTCTTGACCTCGTGGCCGCCGAAGAGGATCTGGACTGCGGTAACTTCCGGGCAGTTGAGGATGATCGAATCTACCACTCCGTAAGTCAGCATGAGTTCGGTACTCGATCCGGTGAGGGGCACCGGTGGTGGGGTGATATCGACATAGGCCGTGCCCCCTTGATCGACAAAGACCGCCTTGAGAACCGCGTCGTAGGGTACGACCGCGGTCAGTCTGTTGGTATTCGTCGGGCCGGCAAGGAGTTCGTGCATCACGATCTTGATGCGCTCATGGACCTCTTCGGGGAGGGGGACCGATCGGAGCTCGGGGTGGAGCAGTCCATCGGACCCGCCGAATAGCAGGATGATTCTTTGCTCCGGGGCGGGTGTAGGAGTCGGCAGCACCAGTTCAGGCAACACCTGCTCCGCCACCGGCTGCGGCGGTTTTCCGGTGAGCAGCCAGATCAACAGCGCCACCACTGCCACCACCGCGATCGCGATCAGGATGATCCGCCGATTCATCAGCGCCTCACGAAGTCCTCGATACCGGCGGCCAGGGCTTCGGCGAGTTTCTGCTGGTAATCGGGCTCGGAGAGTTTACCGGCCTCGGACGAGTTGGAAAGAAAACCGACCTCCACCAGGATCGCCGGCATCGTGGCGCCGGTCAGCACGACAAAAGGCGCCTGTTTGACGCCCCGGTCCCGGGTGCCGAGCTGCGCGTTGAGGCGAACCTGGACCGCCAATGCCAGGGCGGCACTCTCGTTGAGCACCTCCGCCTGCGCCAGATCCCACAGGATGAGATCGAGGGCGCTCCGTTCGCCGCTGGCAGCGCCGGCCCGGTTTTCGAGGTCCGCGGTCGCCGCCGCCGCTTCGTCGCTGGCGCCATCGAGGTTCATGTAGTAGGTCTCGGCCCCGATCACGGAAGAATGGGTCGAAGCGTTGGCGTGGAGCGAGATGAAAATCGGAGCCTCGAGGCGGTTTGCGAGCGCGGTGCGGTCGGTGAGGGCGCGGCTCTGGTCGCCGTCGCGGGTCAGCCGAACCGAGCGGCCCCGGCTCTCGAGGACGCGCGCCAGCCTTCTCCCGATCGCCAGCACCACATCTTTTTCATAAACCCCGTTGGGTGATCGAGCGCCGAGATCCTCGCCGCCGTGACCGGGGTCGATCACGATCGGTCGCGGCCCGGACCTGGTCACCACGGGGGCGCGGACGGGGGCCGGAGTCGGTGTGGCCCGCGAGGGTCCGAGTTCGATGGTCACTCGCGGTGGGCTTTCGAGGGTATGCCAGGCAAGCAGTCCGATGTTGTTGGCGAGCTTGACTTCGATCATCTGCTCACGGCCCGCCAACGAGCGCACACGGCTCGATCGAAACGGCACGCCGGTGTCGAGTTGCGGGCTGGCATCTGCGAAGCGAATGGCGATGAGGCCCGGAGAGGTCTCCTCCACCGAGACATCCGCCAATCGATTCATGGTCAGGACAAGGGTCGTTGTGGTGCCGAAATCCGCCACCGCCGGGCGTACGTTGATCGGTTCGGCAAAGCGGGCGCCGCGTTGGATGCGATAGGCGCGGTCTTCCGCCTCGAGGTGAAAACCGAGTGGGCTCAGGATATGGCGCTCGAGGTAACCGAGACTGACCGCCACGCCCTGCGGAGACGCGACCGGTGTTTCGCGCGCTTCCTGCAGCGTGCCGTCAACCAGCAGCACCTTGTGATCTACCGCGAACTGGACCACGTGCTCGCCGTAGATCACACCATAGGTACCGGCCGACAGCGAGTACTTGACCTCGGCCCCGATCAACTCGAGGATCGGCACCGTTTCAACCCGGGCCCCGAATCGAGGCACGACGATCGCGTGTTCGTCGAAACGAAATTCGACGGAGCGGTTGTACTCCTGGGCGGACGACGTGCCGACAACAATCGTCAGCGCGATGAGAAGAAAGATTTGAGCTTTTCGCATCGAATCCCGAGGACCCCTATCCGGCGGCCCTGCCGCGTGGCCGGGCTTCTGCCCGGGGCGCATGCCCCAGTATTGTCATAAAACATAATGGATCCGGTCTTGGAGTATTCCAACCCACTCCCGGATCCCCCTCAATGCGGCCCTATTGTACGCCGAGCGGCGGTAAGTCTGCCAGAGGGGTGGTTCGAGGCCTGGTTGGGCGTGGAAAGGTTGACCGGGGCGTAGCTCGAAACGCAGCGAAGGGTGGAGGGCTTGTCGGGCTTCCGGCTTCGTCTTTGACTACGCCGTGACAGGTCGCTTGTTGGTTTTCGGTGTGTTGGCTTGCCAGGGCGTAGTTGTCAACCAGGTGCTGACGCCTGAGAGGGTGCCCGGCTTCCGGCTTCGTCTTTGACTACGCCGTGACAGGTCGCTTGTTGGTTTTCGGTGTGTTGGCTTGCCAGGGCGTAGTTGTCAACCAGGTGCTGACGCCTGAGAGGGTGCCCGGCTTCCGGCTTCGTCTTTGACTACGCCGTGACAGGTCGCTTGTTGGTTTTCGGTGTGTTGGCTTGCCAGGGCGTAGTTGTCAACCAGGTGCTGACGCCTGAGAAGGTGCCCGGCTTCGCTTGCAGCTTCGCCGTGGCAGGCTTCGTTGCCAACCAGTGGTTGACAACGAAGCCTGGTGGAGGCGGTGGGAATCGAACCCACGTCCGAGGAACTCCGGTCGCCGGTTTCTCCGTGTGCAGCCGGCTAGTTTATCTCACCGCGTGGTCAGTTAGCTGGCAACCTTCCTCGCGGCCAGCCCGAAAAATCTCGACCTCCGTATTCGGGCGCTACGGCGGTCCAGCCCATCTAACTTCGTCCCTCTCAGACCGACGGGCCGAGCCTCGAGAGCGACGTGGCTACTTACGCAGCCAGAGCGTAGTTATTATCGGCAGTTGTAGTTGCCTTCACCCGATTAACGAGCGGATGACCCTCGACACGCTGCCGACAACCGGAACCGTTCCCCGTCAAAACCTGGACGCCCCCAGATTTCAAGCTGTAAGGAGACATATTAACACCACGAGGTGTTTTGTTCCTTGATCTTGTATACGAGTGTCGAGGGCTTTCTATTCCCGATTTCGGGGACATGGGACAGGGGACCCCTATAAAGAACAACGTTTCCGGTACGGTGCTCCCGTTCTTCCATGCAGGAGCGGGAACGGTATCCACAGCAGCCGTTCGACAGCGATAGCGATAGCGAGAACGTCGAGCGGTCCTCCGCCCCTCTGCCCCTCTGCCATCTTGGGTACTGTTCGCCTCATCCGGGAACGGAACGATCCCGCAAGATGTCATCCTGAGCGAAGCGCCATTGGCGCGCAGTCGAAGGATCTGCGGACTGAGGTTGTTCCGTTCATCTCATAGATCCTTCGACTACGCCCGCTGTGGGGCTCCGCTCAGGATGACATCGGGAGGCGACATTCGCATGTATGCGAGTCCAGTGCCGGGCGATTCTCCCTTTCCCCCTTCTCCCTACCATTAACAGTATCCACAGCAGCCGTTCGATAGCGATAGCGAGGAAGCCGAACGGTCCTCTGGCCCTCTGCCATCTTGGGTACTGTTCGCCTTTTCCGGGAAAGGAACGATCCTGCAAGATGTCATCCTGAGCGACTTGTCCCGGCGTAGCTCCGCTCAGGATGACATCGGGAGGCGGTATTCGCATGTATGCGAGTCCAGTGCCGGCGGTTCTCCCTTCTCGGCAACGGCAACGGGATCGAGCATCCAGCATCGAGTATCGAGCATCGTGTGATGCGTTCTCCCTTTCCCCTTCTCCCTTTCTCCCTTTCTCCCTTTCCCCCTTCCCTGACATCGAAGGGGCTTGACGACACCCTGCTCCCCTGTCATCGTGGTGCCTGTCCACGCTCACAATTTGGGAGAAAACTATGCTGGCGAAGGCGTATTCTGCCACGCCGCGCGGTGTGGACGCGTTGTTCGTAACGGTCGAGGTCGACCGTATCCGTTCCCAATACCCCTCGGTGGTGGTTGTCGGTCTGCCAGATACCGCGGTCCGTGAAGCCCGCGAACGGGTCTTTGCGGCGATCCGCCATCTCGGCCGGCGCCCCGAAGGGGCCAATATCGTCATCAATCTGGCGCCTGCCGACGAGCGCAAAGAGGGCGCGGCCCTCGATCTGCCGATGGCGGCGGCCCTGTTGGCCACCACCGGCGACCTCCCCATCGAGGGGCTCGAAGGGAGAATCCTGGTCGGTGAGTTGTCCCTGGAAGGCCGGCTCCAACCTGTTCGAGGGGTCCTGCCGATGGTGCTCGCCGCTCGGGATCGCGGTGTTGCCGAGGTGGTGATCCCGGCCGCCAACTACCGCGAAGGCTCGGTGGTCGGTGGAATTCGGGTTGTCGGAGCCTCGACACTGGCGGAGGTCGTCCGGTATATCCGCGATGGAGAACATCCGCCGGTGCCCGCGGGGGGCCCTCGCGACCCCAGGTCGGTAGCCGCCGGGTGTTTCAATCTCTCCGATGTGATCGGGCAGGAACAGGCGCGACGGGCGCTCGAGGTGGCGGCTGCCGGCGGCCACCATCTGCTCTTCATGGGGCCTCCAGGAAGTGGCAAATCGATGTTGGCGCGTCGTCTGCCCGGGGTTTTACCGCCGATGAGTGATGAGGAATCCCTGGAAACCACTTGCGTATATTCGGTCTCCACCCGGGTGCCGAGACCGCTCGGGTTGCTGGACCGAAGGCCCTTTCGCGCTCCTCACCATACGACCTCGTCGGCGGCGCTGATCGGAGGCGGCGCCAGCCCCCAGCCGGGCGAGGTTTCCCTGGCGCACCATGGTGTGCTTTTTCTCGACGAACTGACCGAATTCCGCCGTGATGTGCTCGAGGCGCTCCGGCAACCGCTCGAGGATCGGCATGTGACCGTTGCGCGGGCTCAGGCGACACTGTCCTTTCCGGCGAGTTTCCAACTGATTGCCGCGGCCAACCCCTGTCCTTGCGGCTTTCTCGGGGATGAGCGGCGCGATTGCACCTGCACCCCGGTGGTCATCCAACGTTACCGGGCGCGGCTCTCGGGCCCGTTGCTCGATCGTCTCGATCTGCAGGTGACCGTGCCGGCGGTACCTTGGCGCGCGCTTTCGGCGGATCGACGGGGGGAGACTTCGGAGGTGGTGGCCGAGCGGGTCAGTGCGGCGCGGCGGTTGCAGGTTGATCGTTATCAGGGATCGGGCTTGAGTGCGAACGGCGAGATGGGCCCGGATGCAATACGCCGTTGGGCGAGCCCGGATGACGACGGGCGCCGTCTGCTCGATCACGCGAGCCGCAGCCTCGGGCTTTCGGCTCGCGCCTACCACCGCATCCTGAGGGTGGCGCGGACCATTGCCGATCTTGCGGAGACCGAATCGATTGCCTCATCACACCTCGCCGAGGCGATTGCTTATCGAAGCCTCGACCGGGAGCCGGCGGTGCGCCCCAAAGCGGTCGGCGAGTGGAAGAGTGGACGGGAATAACCGGGGCAAAGGCCCCGGGGGGGTGGCCCCCGGGGCCGAGTCGGTCATCAAACGATCGTCACCCGGCGCATGTACCAGGCGCAGGCGGTGAGCAACAAAAGGAACATGCTGGCGGCGAGGAGTGGCAGGTCGATTTCAACGGACCACCCTCGCGTGTTGGGCTGCGCAGTCGATGTCACAGCTCTGTTGGGCCCGGAATCACGATCGCTCGAGATAGCGACCGGGGGAACGACCCCCGCCGGTCGATCAGTCGCCTGGACGGGGAATGGTGCGGGTATTTCGGCGGGCTCCGACGGATTGATCTCGACCTGGGAGACGGCGTTCTGATTCGAATCCCGGGGTCGGGTGACCTCGACGGCCTCGGTTTTATGCTCCCAGTTCGCGACGCCATCCGCCGGACCTCCAGGGATCCGAAGTGGAAGGGGATCAGGCACCGAGAGCACCATGTTTTCGTCTGCTACAGATCTGCCATAGTCGACCATCGATTTTGGAGATCCTGCTGCCGCCGGCGCCTTCGAGGTCCTGGGGCTGGCCATGCGGGAGACCGAATTCAAGGAGGCGGCTCCAGGGGTTTGCCTCGACGCCTGATCTCGATCACCGAAGACCCGCTCGAAGGAAACGCCTTCGGGCATCGGTACCGGTTGATCGAGGGTCACCAGCTTACCGTCGTCGCGGATTTCGGACTGAAGCACGGCAACAAAAGAGGTATAGGCCGTCATCAGCCGGTGCTCGAGGGCGAGTTCGGTGATCTCTTCGATGAGGACTTTCTGGTTTCCGGTCCTCATCTTGTCCATTTCGAGGCGGGCGATCCGGGCCCGCGCCCACAGATTTGCCTGCGCCTGGTTCTTCGTTTCCATTTTCGGCAGGCGGATCTCGACCTCGATCTCGCGTCGTTTGCTTCCGGCGAACCCCGACAGGGTGACGATTCCGCGTCCTCCGGATCGATAGCGCGCGTGAACCAGGAGCGGTTGCGACGCAAACAGATCGCGGAGCTGTCTCGGTTCCACGTCGACCACATCAAGGTCACCCCAATCGAGTTCGACCTGGGTGAACACGGGGTCGGCGATGCGCTCATAAAAGCGATCGACGAGGCTGTCCGGCGATTCGCCGGGCCGGAGGTACTCGGCCACCCCACGGCCCGCTTCGGCCAGGCGGTCGAGCAGGAAACGATTGACCGATTTGCCGATCCCGAGAGCAAAGATCCGGGCATCGCCGAGACTCGAGGACGCCCGGCCGACAATCTGTGCCTCGTTGCCGATATAGCCGTCGGTCAGAAAGAGGACCATCCGCAATCGGTTGGGGTCTTTCGGCGCATCGAGGGCGGCGCGAACACCCTCGAGCATTTCGGTTCCGCCGCCACCGCTCAACCCGTCGAGATATGAAAGGGCACGCTCGATGTTCTGGGGTGTCGCCGGAAGCGCGTCCCGGCTGAACATCGATGCGCTGTTCGAAAAATGAATGAGCCGGAAGGTGTCGCCCTCGCGGAGCTTTTTCAAGGCCTTGCGGGTGAGCTGTTTGCAGGCTGCGACGGGCTCACCGGACATCGAACCGGAGGTGTCCAATACGAAAACCACTTCGCGTGGAACGATCTGATCCGCGCGAGGCTCGATCGGCGGTTGCAGGATGAGGGTCAGATAGCCGAGTCGCCTACCTTGTGCGCGACGGTCGCCGTGGTGATCGCGGGCCCCGCGGTTCGCCAGACGAGCTCGAAATCCTTGTTGGGAATGGTGTCGAGCGGTGACAGCCGGACCGCGGCCCGTTTTCTGCCGGACCGTTTGATCAAAACCTCGTGTGAGGGGCTCGAAAGATCGGCAATCGGAAAACCGGGCTCGAGCTCCACCTTGATGTCGATGTGGTGGCCGCTCACCGTGCCGGGAGTCAGGGTCCTTGGCGTGATGCGCGAGGCATCGGGCACCTGGTCGGTATCAGGGGACCACCCGGAGCCCTTTTGGCCGACCGGTGATCCGGGGATGTAGCGTGGACCGACCACCGTCGGAATGACGAGCCGCCAGTCGCCGTGCGTGTAATGGAGTGTTTCCACATAGTGGATCTCGACCTCGACCATCTCGCCGGGCAGGAGGTTGGCCAGCTTCTGGGTGAAGATATTCGGCCTTTCCTGGTCGAGCAGACCGGTGAGATGTCCGGCCGCCACTGCTTCCCGGTAGATTTCCATCGCCTTCTCCCGGCGATGGATTTCGCCCTTGATGATCCGGTCACCGGTCTTGATCGACATATCGTCCACTGCGGCCCTGTCGGGCAGCGGGAAGACATAGACGGCCTCGAGCCTTTGCTGTAACGGATTCACGAATTTCTGAGTGACCGTCACCTCGACCACGGTGCCGGAGACCACTGCCAGGATCGAGGTGTGTTGCAGAGGAAATTCAGTGACCTCGCCGCTTCCCGGATCGGTATATCGCATGGCGCCGCCTGTGATTTCGTGGGCGGCTGCCGGCGAGCTCAGAACGGTAACAACGATGAACAACGCGATGACCAGAGAACGAGATCGGGACACAGCTTGCACGGACTTCATGGTGATGCCTCCTTCGTGTGTTGAGTTGGTGACCACCGGGGGTGGTCCGGTCGTTTAGAATTTCAACGTTTTACATGCGCGACTCCAGCTGGAAGCGAATGGTCAGGGTGTAGCGAACACTCACCGGGCGGCCCTCGAAGGTGCTGGGTTCGAAGCGCCATTGGCGGGCCGCCTCGACGGCGCTCTCGGTGAGCCCGAATGGGAGGCCGCGGAGAACGCTCACTTCGACCACCCTTCCGTCGGTGTCGATCAGCATCTCGACGATGACGGGGCCGGTGAGGTGGAGCTTCTTGGCAGCGGCCGGATAGCGGGGACGGACACGGTGGATCAATCGGGGCGCTTCGATCTCATGACCGACTCGAACCGTCATCGGGCCCGATTGGGCGGGTGGTGGGGGAGGGAGGATGGTTTCCGGTGGGTCAATAATCTTCGGATGAATATCGCACTCCGGCCAATCCTCCCGGCCTCTTGGGACAAAGGCAGGTGCAACGGGGTGCGGCAAAGTGCTCATCCCCCGGCGTTGTGGCGCCTGCGGCAGCACGATCTCCGGTTGTGGTCGTTCAAAAACGACCGGCTTCAGCCGGTAAATGTGTCTCGTGCGTGGGCCGTCCTCCGGCACGTTCTGCGCAACGGTCGGCCAGGTGATGGCGAAGATCGTCAGGTGAATGGCGGTGGCGGCCAGGATCCCGATCCGGAACCCGGTCCGAACACCCCTGTCGTTCTCGAAGAGATGCTCGTATGATGTTGCACGAGGATGGATGTCGCCGCGTGTCATTGGGGCCTCCCTGCTCAGTTGGAGCCCGCAACGGGGGCAAAGTTCCGAAGGAGCTTTCAAACCCGGTCTGAGACTTGAAATCAGGAGCTTGTGAAAAGATTGACAAGCGGTGATACACCGTTAGAATGATCGCGTTTGATTGGAGGTAGGGGCATGGAACACTACGTCCCGATTCTGATCTTCACCCTCGTCGCAGTTACCGTTCCGATCATCATCTTGTTGTTGGCAAAGGTGATTCGCTTCGGTTCCTACGATCCGGTGAAGGCCGAACCATACGAGTGCGGAAACAAGGCCACGACCTTTGCACTCGATTCTCGATTCTCCATCCGGTACTACCTGATCGCGGTTTTGTTCGTGGTCTTTGACGTGGAGACGATCTTCCTCTTTCCCTGGGCGGTGATGTTCGAGGAGTTGGCGCTCTTCGGCTTCATCGAGATGATGGTCTTTCTCGCCATTTTGCTCGTGGGATATCTCTATGCATGGAGAAAGGGGGCGCTCGAATGGGCCTGATCGAGGACCGCTTCTCCAAGAACATCATCACCACGACCTACGACACGGTCTTCAACTGGGCGCGTCGTTCGTCGCTGTGGCCCATGCAGTTCGGTCTTGCCTGTTGCGCCATCGAGATGATGGCGACCCTCGATTCGCGCTACGACATGGCGCGATTCGGCGCCGAGGTCTTCCGCGGTTCGCCGCGCCAGGCGGACATGATGATCGTCTCGGGCACGGTGACCGAAAAGATGGCGCCGGTAGTCAAACGCCTCTACCAGCAGATGGCGGAGCCCAAGTGGGTGCTCGCCATGGGCTCCTGCGCCATGTGCGGCGGCCCCTACAAGACCTATGCCGTCACCCAGGGAGTGGATCGCATCATCCCGGTAGACGTCTACATCCCCGGTTGCCCGCCGCGACCGGAGGCTCTGCTTTATGGCCTGATGCAGCTGCAGCGCAAAATCGACCGCGAAACCATCGCCCGCACGCGGGCTTCGTGAGGTGGAAGAATGAGCGACGAAAAGCCCACCACTCCGCCTGAAGAGACCCCAGCGACTCCCGACGAGAAGGCGCCGGAGCATACGGCCGCTGCCGAAGGGGAAGCCAAGCCCGAGAAACAACAGCTCAGCGACGAAGAAAAGGCGGCCAAGATCGCCGCGGCCAAGGCCAAGGCGGCGGCCAAGAAGGCGGCCGCAGAGGCCGAGCCAAAGGACCCGTGGGAAGAAAAGCCCGTGCCGCCCGCCCACGAAGATGCGGCCGATGACCTCTATGCCCAGACCCTCGAAAAAGAGATGCCGGGCGTCGTGCTCGCCGCCGATCGTTACGCCGGTGAGGTCACCCTGACCGTGCCCGCCGATCGTATTGTCGAGGTGTGCCGGTTCCTCAAACACGATTGTGACTACAAGTTTCTCGTCGATCTCACGGCCATCGACTGGCTTGATCGCGAAGAGGGCCGCTTCGACGTGATCTACTTGCTCCACCGTCACGACGATTCCAAACGGCTCCGACTCACCGCTGCGGTCGACGGCGAAACCATCGCCAGCGTCACCGGGGTGTGGAAAACCGCCGACTGGATGGAGCGTGAGGTCTACGACATGTTTGGAATCATCTTCGACGGCCACCCGGGTCTCGAGCGGATTCTGACCTGGGAAGGCTTCAACGGCCACCCGCTGCGGAAAGACTTTCCGCTCGAGGGCATCGACACCGGCGCTGCCATCTATCCCGACGTCTATCCGCCGGGTGGTGGTCCGCAGGTGGAAGAGGCCGAGCCCGAGACCGGGGAAGGAGGAGCGTCATGACTTCTCCCGATCAGTCGCTTTTCGATGTCGAGGAGATGGAGATCAACTTCGGTCCCCAGCATCCCGCGACCCACGGCGTGCTGCGGGTCAAATTGAAGCTCGACGGCGAAAAGATCATGGAGGCCAAACCGGTCATCGGCTACCTCCACCGCGGCACCGAAAAGCTCTTCGAGACGATGGATTTCCCACAGTGCATCCCGCACACCGACCGGATGGACTATGTCGCAGCGGCGACCAACAACCAGGGCTTCTGCATCACCATGGAGAAGCTGCTCGGAATCACCATCCCGCCGCGCGCCGCCTATATCCGGATGATCCTGGCCGAATTGCAGCGTCTGGCTTCACATCTGGTGTGGTTGGCTACCCACGCGGTCGACATCGGCGCCATCACACCGTTTTTCTATACCTTCCGCGAACGCGATGCCATTCTCGATCTCTTCGAGGAGTACTGTGGCGCGCGCTTGACCCTCAACACCATGAAGATCGGCGGCGTGCCCTTTGAGCTGCCTGATGGTTGGCTGGAACGCTGCTCGGAGCTGGCGGACGGTTTCAACGCCCATATCGACGAATACGAAAATCTGCTGACCGAGAACCGCATCTGGAAGAAGCGGACCATCGATGTCGCCATCGTGTCGCCCGAAGACGCCATCGAATGGGGTCTTACCGGGCCGCCTCTTCGGGGATCCGGTGTCCAGTGGGATATCCGCAAGGTCTTTCCCTACGATCGCTACGACGAGATCGATTTTGATATTCCGATCGGCAAAAAAGGCGATACCTACGATCGTTACCTGGTGCGGATGGAGGAGATGCGGCAGTCGGTGCGGATCATCCGTCAATGCCTCGATCGCATGCCGGATGGACCTTACATGGCGCGGGTGCCGAAGATCCTGCGCACCAAGGAATCGGGCATGGTCTACGGTGCGGTCGAAGCACCGAAGGGTGAGCTCGGCTACTTCATCGTCGCCACTCCGAAGGGCACCGCGCCCTATCGCTGCCACGTGCGGCCGCCGTCCTTCGTCAACCTGCAGATGCTTCCGGCGATGGTCGAAGGTTCACTGGTTGCCGACCTGATTGCTGTGATCGGCACACTCGACATCGTCCTCGGGGAGATTGATCGATGAACGATTTCATGTTCTATATCGGCATTCCCCTTATCAAGGGTGTCGTCATCCTTGGTGTGGTGATGCTGACGATGGCCTATCTCACCTATGCCGAGCGCAAGATCCTGGCCTATATGCAGGTTCGGCTCGGTCCCAACCGGGTAGGACCCAAGGGCTGGCTGCAGCCCATTGCCGATGGTCTGAAGCTCTTTGTCAAAGAAGATCTGATTCCCGGCCGCGCCGAAAGATTCGTCTTCGTGCTCGCGCCGATCCTGATCTTTGCCCCCGCCGTCCTCATCTGGGCGGTAATCCCGTGGGGTGAGAATTTCACCCTCTTCGGTATCGAAATGACGCCGTTTCTCACCGATATCAACATTGCCGTGCTCTTCATCCTCGGGGTGTCATCGGTCGGGGTTTATGGACTCATCCTCGGTGGCTGGGCCTCGAACAACAAATTTTCGCTGATGGGTGGTCTTCGCTCGGCGGCGCAGATGGTCTCCTATGAGGTCCCGATGGGCTTCGCCATCGTGTCGGTGATCCTGATGGCCGGAACCCTGTCCCTGGTGGGCATCGTCGAGGCCCAGCGCGCGGCTCACCTCTGGTTCATCTTTCCCGGCATTCTCGCCTTCGGCATCTATTTCATCTGCGGTGTGGCCGAAACCAACCGCAACCCCTTCGATCTGCCCGAGGCCGAGGCCGAGCTTGTTGCCGGCTTCCACACCGAGTATTCCGGGATGAAGTTCGCGCTTTTTTATCTTGCCGAGTACATCAACATGATGATCGTTTCCTCGCTGGCGGTGATCTTCTTCTTTGGTGGTTGGCTGCGGCCCTTCCCGAATGTGGAATTCCTGGCCTTCCTCGATCTGATCCCGCCGGTCCTCTGGTTCTACGGCAAGATGCTGTCCTTTATCTTCGTCTACATCTGGTTCCGTGGGACCTTCCCGCGTTATCGCTTCGACCAGCTGATGCACATCGGTTGGAAATGGCTTCTGCCCCTGTCGCTGGCCAACGTCGTGTTGGTGGCGCTGGGCGTGTTGCTCCTGAAGGGTTGAGCCTATGAGTGTTGCTGAATTCGTTCGCAAACTGATCCCGACCGACCTCTTCGCCGGGATGGGGGTGACGGGCAGAAATCTCTTTGGCAAGAATGAGACGGTTCAGTATCCCGAAAAGAAGTTGCAGCCAAAGGACCGTTTTCGCGGCATGTTCGGCTACGACCTCGAGCGCTGCATCGACTGCCACCTCTGCGCCAAGGCCTGCCCCATCGACATCATCTTCATCACCGATCACACCGAGGTCGAGATGGTCGGCGAAAAGAAAAAGAAGAAGAAAATCATCGACCGTTACGACATCGATGTGAAACGTTGCATGTTCTGTGGTCTGTGCGAAGAGGCGTGCCCGACCGAGCCCAAGGCGATCTGGTTGACCACCCTGAGCTACGAGGCCACTGTCTATGAGCGCAACGAGGCCCTGTACTACGACAAGGAGCGGCTCGCCAACTGGGAGGGCATGAATGCCTTCCCGGGAGTAGTCCGACCCATTGACGGCCAGGACCCATCCTCACCGATGAAGAAGCTCGAAGTCGAGCCGGCGGCCGGCGACGAAACGCCGTCCTGAGAAGGAGCTGGTTGATGGAATTCCTGATTGAAAATTTCAGCGCGATCATCTTCTATGTGGTCGCAGCGCTGACTGTGGCTGGAGGCATCGGGGTGATCGCCTTCAAGAGCCCCGTGCACTCGGCGCTCGCCCTGCTCGGGACCTTTGTCATGGTGGCGGTTCTCTTTGTCCTCGAGCACGCCGAGTTCCTGGCCGCCGTGCAGGTGCTCGTCTACGCCGGCGGCATCATGGTGCTCTACCTCTTCGTGATCATGCTGGTGCGGGTCAAGGAACTGCGGCCGGAAGATGTCTTCCTCTCGGGTATCGCTCCGTTGGCGATTCTCGGCGGTGTGCTGCTCGGCGCGCTCCTCGCGATCGGCATCCTGCTGGGTTCGATGGCTGCCGGAGGCGGTGACTCGGCGGCCCTGCAGATGGTCAATGATGAATCGGTCGGCAACACCGAGGCCGTGGGCTGGATGCTCTACACCAAATACCTGGTGCCCTTCGAGGTGGTTTCGGTGGTCCTGCTGGTCGCCATGATCGGCGCCATCGTCTTTGGTCGTCGCGACGCCGCCCTTGCAGACGGTGGGAAGGGGGTGGAGTCGTGATCGGAGCCACCCACTATGTCGTGCTTTCGCTGATCCTCTTCGGTCTCGGTCTCATCGGAGTCATGGTTCGTCGCAACTTCATCACGGTGCTGATGTCGCTGGAACTGATGTTCAACGCCGTCAACATCAATCTGATCGCCTTTTCGTTCCAGCTCGGCGATCTCACCGGTCAGGTGTTGGCGATCTTCGTCATCACCGTCGCCGCCGCCGAGGCCGCCATCGGGCTCGGTTTGATCATCGCCCTGGTTCGACTGAAGGACACGGTGGCCCTGGACGAGGCCGACCTGATGCGGAGTTAAGGGATGAAACTTTACGACTTCATCTGGCTCGTGCCCCTCTTCCCACTGCTGGGAGCGGTGTTCAACGGGCTCGTTTCGAACCGTCTCGGGTTGCCGAAGAAGACAACCCACACGGTGGCGTTGCTCGCCTCGGGAGCGGCCTGGCTCTGGGGCTGGGGCGCCGTCATCCAGTGGTATTTCACCGAAGATCGCCACCATCCCTATGTGGTCAAGGCTTTTACCTGGATCACGGGCGGCAACCTCACCATTGCCGGCGGCCGCGAAGTGGCGGTGGATATATCGGCCTCCTTTCAGGTGGATCCCCTTTCGGCGGTGATGCTCGGTTTCGTCACCTTCGTCGGTTTTCTGATTCACCTCTACTCGGTCGGCTACATGCACGGCGAGCCCGACCGAGCCTACGCCCGCTACTTCTCCTATCTCAACCTCTTCATGTTCGCCATGCTGACCCTCGTTACCGGGTCGAATCTGTTGGTGCTCTTTGTCGGTTGGGAAGGCGTGGGTCTCTGCTCCTACCTCCTGATCGGTTTCTATTTCGAAAAGGACTGGTGTGCGTCGGCCGGCAAAAAGGCGTTTATCGTCAACCGGATCGGTGACTTCGGTTTCATCCTCGCGATCTTTGCCACCTTCATGGCCTTCGGGACACTCGAGTTCTCCGGCCTCCTGTCGGCGATGCAGGCCGACCACCACGGTCACTACACCGCCGCGGCTTTGGTCATCGGGATCCTGCTCTTTATCGGTGCGGTCGGTAAGTCGGCCCAGATTCCGCTCTTCGTCTGGTTGCCGGATGCGATGGCGGGCCCGACGCCCGTCTCCGCCCTGATCCACGCCGCGACCATGGTGACCGCGGGTGTTTATATGGTGGCCCGCTGCAACTACTTCTACACCGTCAGTCCGGACGCCATGTTGGTGGTGGCGGTGGTCGGCGGTTTCACCGCAGTGTTTGCGGCCACCATCGGATTGGTGCAGAACGACATCAAAAAGGTCCTCGCCTACTCGACGGTCTCGCAGCTCGGATATATGTTCCTGGCCGCGGGAGTCGGCGCCTACGTGGCCGCCATCTTCCACGTCGTGACCCATGCGTTTTTCAAGGCCTGCCTCTTCCTCGGTTCAGGATCGGTGATCCACGCCTGCGGCGGCGAGCAGGACATGCGCAAAATGGGTGGGCTCAAGAAGTACATGCCCAAAACCTATTGGACTTTCCTGGTGGCGACGATTGCGATTGCAGGGATCCCGCCCCTGGCCGGTTTTGTCTCCAAGGATGCGATCCTGGCGAAGGCCTTCGAAGCCGGTTACACCGACCTCAACGGTTTTGGTGGGATCTACTTCGTGCTCTGGTTCCTGGCCCTTGCCGGCGCCGGTATGACCGCTTTTTATATGTTCCGCCTGGTCTTCATGACCTTCTTCGGAAAATTCCGTGGTGGTGAAGAAGCCGAACACCACCTCCACGAGTCGCCGTGGACGATGACCCTGCCGTTGCAGGTGCTGGCTGTCCTCTCGATCTTCGGCGGGCTCCTGATCGGATTCCCGGGTCAACTCTTCCACCTCGAGGGCTGGAGCTTTATCGATCGTTTCCTCGAACCGGTGATCCTGAGCCACGGTGAGCACGGCCATGCGGTCAGTCTGGGTCTCGAGTGGGGTCTGGTGGCGCTTTCGGTTGCGGTGGCCTCCCTGGGTATCTGGATTGCCTACCGCATGTACAAGGTGGATGCGGAGTTCGTCAAGGCCCGCGCCCTGGCCGAACGTTTTCCCTTCGCCTACAAATTGCTGCTCAACAAATACTGGGTCGATGAAATCTATGACGCAACGATCATCAAGGGCACCGTCAAACTCTCGCGCTTCCTGTGGGAGTTCGATGCCCGGGTGGTCGACGGCGCGGTCAACGGCACGGCGCTGTCGACGGTCGGTTGGTCCTTCGTTTCGGGGATCTTCGATCTCAAGGTGGTGGACGGCGCGGTCAACCTGGTGGCCCGGAGCTACGACGTTGCAAGTCGTTGGTTCCGTCGCCTGCAGGTCGGGTTCGCTCAGGGCTACGCGATGGTGATGGTCTTTGGAGCGGCGGTGCTGCTCGGCATCTACTACGTCTTGAAAATGAATTAGGGGACGATGATGGACTTTCAATACGGATGGCTTCTCAACCTGATCGTTTACCTGCCGCTGGCAGGAGCGCTGCTCATGATGGCCTTTGTCAACAAGGACGATTCCAAGTCCTTGAAGTTCTGGGCGACGGCGGTGGCGGCGGTCGATTTCGTGGTCTCGATCCCGCTGTGGTTCCTCTACAAGCCCGGCGGTGAGGAATTCCAGTTCGCGACCCAGTTCGATTGGATCCCCTCGATAGGGGTGCAGTATCTGTTCGGAGTTGACGGCTTTGCCGTGCTCTTGATCCTGCTCACTACCCTGCTCGGGCTGATCGCGATCTACTCGTCGTTCACCGCGATCAGCGAGCGCCAGAAGGAGTACTACATCTTTCTGCTGCTGCTGCAGACCGGAATGCTCGGGGTCTTCTGCTCGCTGGACTTCGTACTCTTCTACGTCTTCTGGGAAGTCATGCTCGTCCCCATGTACTTCCTGATCGGCGTCTGGGGTGGACCGCGCCGGCTCTATGCCGCGATCAAGTTCTTCCTCTACACCCTGGTGGGTTCGGTTCTGATGCTCGTCGGCATCCTGACCCTCTACTTCTACAACTCGACCGGTTTGGCCGCCATCGGGCTTGAAGGGCTCGGAAATCCGGCAACTTTCGCGATTCCGCATCTGTACACGATTGCCCCGATGATTCCCGCGGGGGTCCAGTTCTGGGTCTTCCTGGCGTTCTTTGTCGGTTTTGCCATCAAGGTGCCCATGTTCCCCTTCCACACCTGGCTGCCCGACGCCCACGTCGAGGCGCCCACCGCCGGATCGGTGATCCTGGCCGCCGTCCTCCTGAAAATGGGGACCTATGGCTTCATCCGTTTCTCCCTGCCGATCCTGCCCGACGCAACGGTTGCGGCCGTCGGTTGGGTCGGGGTGTTGGCGATCATCGCCATCATCTACGGCGCGTTGGTGGCGATGGCCCAGAAGGACATGAAGAAGTTGGTCGCCTACTCGTCGGTGAGCCACATGGGCTTCGTGATGCTGGGTATGTTCGCCCTCAATGAGGCCGGTCTTCGGGGCTCGATCCTGCAGATGCTCAACCACGGCGTGTCCACCGGCGCACTCTTCCTGCTCGTCGGCATCGTCTACGAACGGCGGCACAATCGGATGATCGCCGAGTATGGCGGTCTGGCCAAGGTGATGCCGCTCTACGCGACCTTCTTCCTCATCATCACCATGTCGTCGATCGGATTGCCGACTTTAAACGGTTTCATCGGCGAGTTCACCATTTTGATCGGTGCCTACAACCACAGTTGGGTGTGGGCGCTCTTTGCGGCCTCGGGCATCGTCCTCGGCGCCGCCTATATGTTGTGGCTCTACCAGAGAGTCTTCTTTGGTGAGTTGTCGAATGAAAAGAACAAGGATCTCCCTGATCTCAATCGCCGCGAACAGTGGACCCTGATCCCACTGGTCATCGTGGCCTTCTGGATCGGACTCTATCCGAAGCCCTTCTTCGATCGCATGGCGCCGACCGTCGACAAACTGATGGACCGCATCGAGCACGCGTTGCCGGCGGATGCACAGACGGCGGCCGGTCACGTTGCCGAGATCGCGGCTGTGCCGGAAGAAGAGCATTCGGGAGAGCATGGGGAGTAGGTCATGACCATGACCCTCGAGCAGTTCATACCGTTTTTGCCGGAGATCTTCCTCGCCGGCGCGGGATTCCTGGTTCTTTTGTTGGGAGTCCGGCTCGGGAGGACGGGTGTTCGCACCGTCTCCCTGGTGGGGGTCTCATCACTGGTCGTCACGGCCGCGTTGGTGTGGCAGGTAGGGCGCCCGGTTGACGGGCCCTTGTCGATTCTCGGCGACATGCTGGTGATCGACAATATGGCCGTCTTCTTCAAGCTCCTGATTCTGATCGCGTCGGCATTGGCAATCCTCATGGCGGCGGGTTTCCTCGAGCGCTCGAACTATGGCGGCGGGGAGTTCGTGTCGTTGGTTCTTTTTGCCGTCGTCGGCATGATGATCATGGCTTCAGGCGCCAACCTCGTCAGTCTCTATGTCGGTCTCGAGTTGATGGCCCTCTCGGTCTATGTATTGGTCGGCTACTTCAAGCTCGAGCTGAAATCGAACGAGGCTGCGGTCAAGTACTTCGTGCTCGGCGCCGCGTCGTCGGCGATTCTGCTGTATGGAATCTCATTGATTTACGGCAGCCTCGGCACTTTGGATCTCGAAGCCATTCGATCTGCCATGCCGTCGTCCAACCCGATGCTGGTGCTGGGAGTCATCCTGGTCGGTTTCGGCATGCTTTTCAAGGTGGCGGCAGTTCCCTTCCATGTCTGGTCGCCCGATGCCTATGAGGGAGCTCCGACGCCGGTCACAGCGTTTATCTCGGTGGCCCCGAAGGCCGCGGCCTTTGCGATGTTCATGCGTCTCTTCCTCGGTGCGTTCGCGCCGGAGGTGGAGTACTGGCGGGTGATCATGTGGGTGGCCGCGGCGGCGACGATGATCTATGGAAACGTGGCCGCTTTGACTCAGAACAACGTCAAACGAATGCTTGCATACTCTTCGATCGGGCACGGTGGATATGCCCTGATGGGGATCGTGGCCGCCAATGCGATGGGTGCCTGGGCGCTGTTGGTATATATGGTGATCTACGCCTTCATGAACCTCGGAGCATTCGGTTTCGTGATCCTCCTCGAATCCAAGAGCTACGCCGGCGAGGAGATCAACGACTACGCGGGTCTTTCGCGAAGGCACCCGCGGGCCGCGCTCGGAATGCTGATCTTCATGTTGGCTCTGGCAGGGATCCCGCCGACGGCCGGTTTCATGGGCAAACTCTATCTCTTTGCCGCTGCCGTCGAGGCGGGCTATGTGATCCTGACTCTGATCGCGGTGGTGATGTCGGCGGTGAGTCTCTACTACTACTTCCGGATCGTGGTCCAGATGTATCTGCGGGACGGAAGCGAGGAGGGCGCAGAGCCTGCCGAGCTTCTCAGTGATCGCTGGACCGAGGCCGTGATTGCAGTCTGTGTCATCGTCACTCTGGTTGTCGGCATCTATCCGACCATGCTGGTCGGTTGGGCGAAGGGGGCGATCGGCGCCTTGGGGATGTGAATCGACGCCGTCTCGCCTGAGACGGCCGCAGGAAGGATGGAGCTGGTGGCTGGGCGCAAGAAGCAACTTCGGAGGGCGCGCCTCTGGCTCGATGTTTCGGTCATCGGCATCCAGTTTCCGGTTGCCATCGCGCTTGGATTTTTCTTCGGTCGTTGGCTCGATCGACAATTCGGCACCGATCCCTGGTTGATGGCTGTTTTTTCGCTTTTTGGCATCGTTGCGGGTTTTGTCAACCTCTTCCGGATCACCGCCCAGGCGGGTGAGGCAGAGCGTCAGTTGGATGCCCTGGAGGACGCCGAAAACAGCTCCACGGACGATTCGACCGATGGCCGGTGAGAATGATGATTTTTCGTCTCAACGGGTCCTCCGGATTGCCGGATTTTTGGTGTTTTTGGGTGCTGCGACAGAACTTGTGCTTTTTCGCACATGGATTGGCGCTTTGAGCTTGACCGCGGCGGGACTCGTGGCTATGATCAATTTCCGTTGGCTGGAGGTGATCGTGCATCGGGTCGTTCAACCCGGCAGACCACGGATCGACCGCTGGACTGCGATGCGATTTATCGGGCGCATGATCCTCTTGGCCGGCATACTCGCGGCAATCGTATTGGTGCCGCGATTCGACGCGGTAGCGGTTGCGCTCGGGTTCTCGACGCTGGTCGTGGCGATCATCATCGAGGGTCTTCGCCAGACGCGAGTTGGAGGAGGTTGATTTGCATCATCCGGTATCATTTCTCTACCACCCGATCAACAGGCTCCTGGTTTCGCTTTTCGGCGAGTCGAGCCACCGATACCAGGAGTTGATGGGTCTCCACGAAGCGGGCTACTGGCTTCCGGATCACGTCGTGATGTCCATGCTGGTGGTGACTTTGGTCGCCCTTGTTGCGATTCCAACCAGCCGCAAGCTGTCCGTAGAATCTCCCGGAAAGATCCAACAGGTCTTTGAGATTCTCATCACCGGCCTCGAAGATCTGATCGAAGATGTGGTCGGTCACGGCTTCGGTAAGCGGTTTTTGCCGTTCATCCTCGGTCTGGCGATCTTTATTTTTGTCGGTAATATTTTTGGGCTCTTCTACTTCGTGCAGCCCCCGACGGCCAACCCGAACACGACCTTCGCCCTTTCGATAACGGCTTTTCTCTTCTACAACCTCGTCGGCATCAAGGACAACGGCCTTTTCAAGTACCTCAAACACTTTGCCGGCCCGCTGCCCTTGTTGGCCCCACTGATGATCCCGATCGAGATTATTTCCCACCTCGCGCGGATCCTGTCCCTCGCCCTCCGTCTCTTTGGCAATATCTTCGGCGAGCACACGGCAACCGGGATCTTTTTTGTGATGTTTCCGCTCATTCTGCCGTGGCCGATGATGGGCCTCGGTATTTTCGGCGCAGTTTTACAGGCCTTCATCTTCATCATGTTGACGATGGCCTATCTCAATGGTGCAGTCCCGTCCGAAGAACATTAGTTGATAACGGCTCAAAATTCCTTGAGGAGGTGAATACATGAATCGACGTCTGGTAGTTCTCGCAGTCATTACGATCGCCCTGGCGGTGGCATCGCCGGCGCTGGCCCAGGAACACGCCGCCGAAGCCGGCGGAGGCAATGAGTGGCAATTCCTCGCGGCAGCCCTCGCGATCGGCATTGCGGCGGCATTCGGTTCGATCGGCCAGGGTCGCGGTCTTGCGGCGGCAGTCGAAGCCATCGGTCGCAATCCCGGTGCGGTTGGCCCGATCCGGATCACGATGATCATCGGTCTCGCGCTCATCGAGTCGCTGGTGATCTACGCGCTGATCATCGCGTTCCTGATTCTCAACGCCTGACTGCTTCGTAAAAACTCGAAAAGGGGACCCTCCGGGGTCCCTTTTTTTGTGTTCTGATCATGTCGCTTGTTTCTCAAATGAAACAAAAAGGCTTTTACATCGGCGTTACATCGGCACTTGACATGAATGTTTCATTCTTGTAGCATTCACGCACTGGAGGTCGAAAGTGACACAAGCAGCCGAACCAAGGATGTGGGACTTCACGACCGGAAACCTGCCGTACCGCGAGCAGCTTTACAAAAGCGCGCTGCGGATGACCCGATCGGTGGAAGATGCCGAAGACCTCATCCAGGAAACCTATCTCAAGGCCTATAAGTACTACGCTCGGTTTTCCGAGGGCACGAACTTCAAGGCGTGGCTCTTCAAAATCATGAAGAACACCTTCATCAATTCGTACCGCAAGAAGAAACTGCAGCCTCCGAAAGTGGATTTTGACGAGATCCAGGAAGGTCTCGAAGAGACCCTCGCGATCAAGGCCCAGGCGTCGTTGGCCGATCCCGAGTCCTGGCTGATGTCCGTCGAGATGGATCACGAGATCCGTGAGTCACTCCTGGGCCTGCCGCACGATTACAAGATGGTCGTGCTCCTCGCCGATCTCGAGGGATTCGCCTACAAAGAGATCGCGGAGATTCTCGCGGTTCCGGTGGGCACAGTGATGTCGCGGCTCTATCGAGGCCGCCGGATGTTGGAAAAGGCCCTGCTGAGCTTTGGTACCAGATACAACTACGTCAACGTCCCGCCGGAGAAGCTCCGCGACGGCAGAATTGACGTGAGTGAATTTTTCGACACGGGTGCTGCAGCGAACTGAACCTCGTAGCTGGAGCTCCTATTACGCGCCGGACAGGGACCCTCCTTCCCCCTGCCGGCGCTATTTTTGTGCTCGGCGCGCATCGCGCGCCGCTTCCGATTTGGGCCGTCACGTCGGTCGAAGCAATCGTGCGTCAGTGGATGGGGTACCATCCAGGATCGCACCCATGACCACAACGTGACGGCCCAAATCGGAGATGGAGCAAAGATGAAACAAGTTTGGATTCCACGTATCGGTGAGCCCGATGTACTCGAGCTGCGTGAGGCGCCGGATCCCGAGCCGAAGACCGGGCAAATTCGGGTGCGGGTCGGCGCCTCCGGGATCAACTTCGCCGACATCCTGGCGCGAATGGGGCTTTATCCCGATTCGCCCAAGCTTCCGGCGGTGGTCGGCTACGAGGTAGCCGGGACCATCGATGCGGTGGGCGATGGAGTCGAGGATCATCGGGTCGGCGATCGGGTGGTGTGCATGACACGATTCGGGGGTTATTCCGATGTTATCTGCGTCCCGCAGCAAACGGCGGGCAAGACCCCCGAGGGTTTGAGTGACGAGGATGCCGCTTCGATTCCGGTCAACTATCTGACCGCCTGGTTGATGTTGGTACGACTTGGAAACGTCCGCGCGGGCGAGACCGTGTTGGTCCACGCCTGCGCGGGAGGAGTCGGACTGGCGGCGGTTCAGATCTGCCGTCATTTCGGGGCTGACGTGATCGGCACCGCGTCGGCCGGCAAACACGAACGTCTGCGTGAAATGGGTGTCAAAGAGTGCATCGACTACCGGACCCAGGATTTTCTCCAGGAGGTCCGGAGAATCACCGATGGCCGCGGCGTCGACATCGCACTGGACGCAGTCGGCGGCGCCTCCTTCGGCAAGAGCTACCGAAGCCTCTCGAGCCTCGGTCGTCTCTTTGTTTTTGGCGCCTCGAGCCTCGCGCCCGGCAAGAAACGGAACATGTTCTCGGCTCTGACAGGACTGGCAAAGATGGGCTCATTCAAACCGATGCAGTTGATGAGCGCCAACAAGGGGGTTTTCGGCGTCAACCTGGGCCACCTGTGGGACCGGGGTGATGAGATGGTCGCGATGCTCGGCGAAATCACGGACCTCTTCGCAGACGGCACCTTCAAACCCGTGGTCGACCGAAGCTTCCCGTTTGAAAAGGCCTCAGCCGCCCATCAGTACATCCAGGACCGCAAGAACTTCGGTAAGGTCGTGCTGACTCCATGAAGGCTTGGGGCTTGGGACCTGGGGCTTGACAACCCCTGCCACGAAGCGGACCACTTGAAGCCTCAAGCCTCAAGCCTCAAGCCTCAAGCCTCAAGCCTCAAGCCTCAAGCCTCAAGCCTCAAGCCCTAGTACGGCACCCCTACTGGAGGACCGATACCCACTGGCGGTGGGCGATATCCGCCGTAGCCGCCCCAGCCATAGCCCCAACCGGGCCCATATCCGCCGTAGCTGGTGCCTACGTAGACGGTTGATGTTCCTGTGTAGCCGTCCGAACTACAAGCGGTCCACGTCACGGTCGCGATTAGAACGAGCAACACGACGATCAAACGGGTGGAACTTTTCATTTCGCGGCCTCCTCGCGACTGCCGATCTGGTACAAAAACAGTGCCGCCCCCGAGGGGTCCAGGATCAACGCAATGACGGCGTCCGCGGGGTGTTCGAGGCTACTGAAAACCACCTTCCCCCCGAGTTCTTCGACCTTTGTCGTTGTCGCGGCCAGATCAGCCACTGCCACAAAGGGGGCCCACCCCGGTTCGACCTTTTCGAACTCGACCGGGATCTTGATGATCCCGGCACGGCGCTTTCCCTGTGACGTGAATACGTGGTACGGCTGGCCGCTGCGGTCGACCTGGTCGTGCCCGAGTCCGACGACGTCTGCGTAAAAACGGGTTGCCTCATCGATATCGTCGGTCCACAGCTCGGCCCAGACCCATGAACCCGGTCCCGTGGTATTACCAATGGGTGTATCGCGGGGCTCGATGAACATGACCGGCGCCTTTTCGGTGTCAGCGACGATAATGTATCGGCCGTTTCCACCCTGGACCTTGGTGACCGGCCGGTAAATCGTCGCCCCGTTCTCGCGCGCAGAGGTCAGTGTCAAATCGACGTTGTTCACCACGAGCGCTACAAGCCAGAATGACTCTGTGACGTTCGGCGTCGACCCGTCGATCTGGCTAACGCTTGCCACCAGACGACCCTTATGGTGGAGGGCGTAGCCGTCTTTGACCTTTTCCGCATCCCATCCAAAGAGAGTGGTATAGAACTTCACGGAACCCTCAGCATCCTCGGTCACCAGGTTGGCGCCGAGAAATGTTCCGGGGGCAATCGTGTGAGTCTTTTTTGCGGCGCCAATCGGTGCCGCAGCCATCCACGCTGCGGCGAGTACGAATCCGAACAGGGCGGACCGCCTCAAGAAACTGGATCTGGGGAACATGCGTTGACTCCTCTCGCTTCTCTGGTCGATGTTGTCGGCGAAGTCTATCAGAACCACCGCCGCATGTGATCAGACGTCCGGCGTGCCGATCCACGGGTGGATTGGCGAGCCGCCAACAGGTGGGTCGGTGTCAAGAGACCGCCGGAGATCACCAATTTGACCCCCTCTTCAACCGTCATGTCCATCACCGTGAGATCGACCTGTTTGACCACCACCAGATAGCCCGACGTCGGGTTGGGCGTGGTGGGGACAAAGACCATGGCCGTGGCCTCGTCACCAAATGCATTCGCTCCGCGCATGTCTCGGGTAACAAACCCGATCGACCGAACATTCTGGTTCGGGAATGGGAGGAGCACGACTCGTTGAAATTCCGCCGTGTCGTGAAGCTGGATGGCCTCGGTAATCTGTCGTGCGCCCTGGTAGATCGGGCTCAGCAGCGGCAGACCGGTGATCCTCCTCTCGAAGAACGAGAAGAGCCGGGCGCCGATCACGTTGGTGGCGGCCACCCCGAGCAACAGGAGGATGATGATCGAAACAAGGAGCCCGACACCCACCAATTGTTCGCCGAAAAGGCGCTCCGAGATCGGTCGAAACCACTTGTCGAGCAGACCGAAGATAAAGCGCGCGAAAAAAATCGTCACGACGAGAGGGAATGCCACCATGAATCCGACCAGGAGTCGGGTTCGGAACCATCGGCCGATTCCGCGCCGGTTTTCACTCAGCCGCGCAGCGTCGGCGACTCTGCGAAAAAAGCCGCTTTCGTCAGTTGGATCGGGATCAATCATGGGGGTCCATTGTAGCGCGAAGTGGGCGCCTCGGATTTCGAAGCTTGGTGTCTCTGGTGTCACGGGTTATCATGTGCGGCCGGAGGTCTGATGAGCACACAGTCGTTGATGATCATAGGCGGTCAATGGGGCGACGAGGGCAAGGGCAAGGTGGTCGACCTGCTGTCCTCCGACTTCACCGCCGTGGCGCGCTACAACGGCGGCAACAACGCCGGGCACACGGTGCGATTTGCCGAGCGCAAGTTCGCCCTGCATCTCGTACCATCAGGGATCATCCATGAAGGCGTGACCTGCTACCTCGGGTCGGGAATGGTGGTCGATCCATCCGGCCTGGTGGCCGAGATTGACACCCTCTCCGAGGAGGGCGTGGAGACTTCCGGCCGAATCAAGCTTTCCCCCAGAGCGACCCTGATCCTGCCGACTCACAAGGCGCTCGACGGCGCCCGTGAGGGGAACCTCGGTGCCGGCAAGATCGGCACAACAGGCCGCGGCATCGGACCGGCCTATCAGGATCGTGCCCAACGGCGCGGTCTCCGCGCTCACGTCCTGGCCGACCCTGACCGCCTGCGCGAACGCGCATTGGGTCTCATGGAGCAGCACAACCGTGAACTGGAGATCCTCTTTGGCGCGGATCCGGTCGATCTCGAAGCTCGCCGTTGCCGAACTCGAGGCCGCGGCCAAGCGTCTGGCACCCTTGATCGATGAAGTTGGACCGGCCTTCGTCGCCATCAGTCGGAAGGGGAGGGTGTGCTCTTTGAGGGCGCACAGGGTGTTCTGCTCGATCTGGCCTGGGGAACCTACCCCTTTGTCACCTCGTCGTCCTGCCTGCCGGGTTTCGCCGCCGCCTCCTGCGGGATCGGGCCGAAACTGCTGGGCCCGGTGATCGGTGTCATGAAGGCCTATGCCACGCGGGTCGGCAGCGGTCCCTTTCCCACCGAACTCGAGGACGCCACCGGCGAAAAGATGCGTGATCGCGGTGCCGAGTTCGGCACCACGACCGGCCGGCCCCGTCGCTGTGGTTGGTTTGATGCAGTGGCCGCCCGGTACGCGGTCGAAGTGGCGGGCATCGATGCGGTGGCCGTCACCAAGCTCGATATTCTTGATGGTTTTGAAACGCTCAAGGTCGCCACTTCCTATCGCTTGCCCGACGGCTCCACCCTCGACACGTTCCCGGCCGACGCCGAGATCGCCGAGTTGCTCGAGCCGATCTACGAAGAACTGCCCGGTTGGAGCGCTCCGACCGAGGGCGTCATCGACGAGGACAATTTGCCGCCCGAAGCAATGGACTATCTCGCATTTCTCGAGGAGAAGATCGGCGCTCCGGCGGTGATCGTTTCAACCGGCCCGCGACGGGAGGAAACCCTCGTTCGCGGCAACTCCGAGCTTGCAGGCCGCCTGCGCTCGATTATCGGGAAATAACCACCCTCCGGGCCTTGTTTTTCAGCCGATGAGGCTTTATTTTGATCTTTCCAGGGTGGGCCGTTAGCTCAGTTGGTAGAGCATCGGACTTTTAATCCGGTGGTCGCTGGTTCGAATCCAGCACGGCTCACCAAATAATGCCCTCAGCTGCCGGCTGAGGGCATTATTTGTCACGGCGTAGCTTCTAGCGACCTGTCACGGCGTAGCCTTGAGGCGAAGCCGGAAGCCGGACCTTCCCCTCCACGCCAGTACTTGGCCTTGAACTCCACCCGGGCAGGCCGACCTCATCTCAAATCACAACGCGCTTTATGGCTCCCATGGCCATCGCAATCGTGTGCGATCTTGACGCCTGTATATAAAAGGTATATATTTTATACCATGGAGTTCGAATTCGATCCGCGCAAGAGCCGTTCGAACAAAAAGAAGCACGGGATCGACTTCAACGAGGCGCAGGCACTGTGGGACGACCTGGACCTGATTGTGGTTCCGGCCCGAACTTCCGACGAGCCGCGGTATCTGGTCGTCGGAAGGATTGGCGAGACCCACTGGTCCGGCGTGATGACCTACCGGGAAAACCGAATTCGGATCATTTCGGTTCGTCGTTCTCGGGGCGAGGAGATTGAGATATATGAAAGCTAAGGATTTCGACAAGAAGTTCGACGCGGGTGAGGACGTTACGAAGTACCTCGATCTGACGAAAGCAAAACGACCCGGCCACGAACAGAAACGGGTCAACGTCGATTTTCCGGTATGGATGATCGAGTCACTCGACCGCGAAGCGTCTCGCATCGGGGTGCCGCGTCAATCGCTGATCAAGATGCTTATTGCCAGCCACTTCGATAAGGCGTCGTGAGCCAAGCTTCTAGTGCGTTCCGCATTGTTGAATTGTGACGACATGGGATTTCAGGTCGGGCTTGAGCGGGCTAGGATCGGGCGAGGGGGGTGCTGAAAAGCACTGTCACCGTTGCATTCACAGTGAACTTTTAATCCGGTGGTCTCTGGTTGCTCGTGTGCCGGGCACACGAGCAACCAGCGGATGGCTCTAAGCCGCCTCCAATCATCCGCCCCGCGGCAAGAGCCATAGGCCGCTGCTTCTCGCCGTGATTCGAGTTCAGAAAGGCTCATCAGGCCTGGGTTTTCCAGAACTCGTCGCAATATTTCGTAAATAACGGAATAACCAAGAGTTTCAACATGGTTGTGGTTGACGGAATCTCACCAAACACTTCTGAAGACCGACGGTTTGCGAACATTGAGGAAATGGAGCGATTGAGATCATGAGCATCAGCATCGAGGGATTGGATTCTGATGGCCGGCTTTTGTTGGCCCCACGGAACGACACTCAACGGGAAGCCAATCGTCGCTGGCGTCGCATGGTTGACGATCGCCTGGCCGAGTTGATGCCAGACGAGAAGACTGATCCACGTCCACTCCACGAATCCATGCGATACACCCTTCTGGCGGGCGGAAAAAGGATTCGGCCGGTGCTTACAATTCAGGTCGCCACCGATCTCGGTGCGAGCGAGGAGGCGGTTCTCGATGCGGCGTGTGCGGTCGAGATGGTCCACGCCGCCTCGCTGATCCTGGATGACCTCCCGTGTATGGACGATGCGCAACTGCGTCGCGGCCGAAAAGCCAACCACCTGGTCTTCGGCGAGGACACCGCTATTCTTGCCGCCACCGCGCTCTTGAATCGCGCCTTCGGTGTCATTGCCGAGTGTGAACACCTGCCGGCTCAAACACGTATCGATCTGACCCGCTTGCTGTCCGAATCGGTGGGGAGCAACGGGATCATTGCCGGTCAGTTCTGTGATCTTCGAATACGACACGGGCACGGCGATGACGTGGCCGGGTTGACCGAAATGTACGGTCAGAAGACCGGGGCGCTCTTTGTTGCCGCGCTCGAAGCGGGTGCGCGTGTTGCGGGTGTGGATGATGTGTGGGTCAAGGCGGTCAGGGAGTACGGGGTCAACCTCGGGCTCGCTTTCCAGCTTCTCGACGATCTCCTCGACACCTTCGGTACCTGCGAAGATATCGGCAAAGACATCCACCAGGATGATGAGAAATCGACTCTCGCTTCGCGCCTGGGTGCCGACGGAACCCGGCAGGAAGTGCACCGCTACATCGAGTCAGCCGCATCCGCCCTTGCGCCATTGGGTCCATCGGGCCACCAGTTGGCGAACCTTGCCCGGGCCTACTCCCGGACGACCATCGATCGTACCGTCGCGCTCTGAGCCCTACGCCCGCGATCGGCTTCGGAGCGTGTAGAGCTGTTCGGCGTAAGCCGCGTCGTCGACCCAGAGCCTTCGGGCGGACCGCTCGATAAAGGGCCGGATGAATCGTTGCAGTTTTCTGGCGTGTTGAAATCCGGGCCGGTCCGAGGTCGCCAACGTTGCCTCGACAACCGCGGTGCGGCCCGGTTCGATCGGGGTGGCATGGGTTTCGACGATTGACCCCTTGCCCTCACCCTCGAGGATGGTCATGACGATGGACCGCGGCTCCGGGCTGTGGAACGTGGCATCGGTCTCCGCGACGAGGCGCCCTACCAGCCTTTTGGCCACCCTCACCTTGAGAATATCGTCGTTCATGTCGAGCACGGTCAGCGAGGCGAAGGCGTAGGGGTGGAAGTGCACGCCGTGCCACGGGTCGAGACGGTTGGCGATGATGTCCTCGGGGTCGCACCGCACCTCGAGCTGGACCACGCCCTCGAGATAGACGTCTGGCCGCGGAGCGAGTACGGGAAGCGGGGTGTCGGGATCTTCAGAACCGATCCGCACCCAACTGAGTACGCCGTCTTCGTGGACCGCAAGAGTCTTCCAGTTGCCGTGCCCCTCCTTGCCCAGAGCCAGCGCGTGCCACGGGCAGATCAGCTTACTGTCCTGGACGCTGCAGTCCGAAAGCGACGCCCCCATGTGTGGGCAGTCGTCCGGGGCAATCAGCAGCTCACCATCGGCTCGCCAGGCAACCAGGTTCTCTCCCGCCACTCGAAGATGCCGCGGTTTCTCGCCGAAGGCAGGTGACTCTCCGACCACATACCAGTTGCCGTGAGGTCTCCCGAGCGCCCTCTCGAGGGCTCGCTTGATGGCGCGGGGCCGGGCCTGTTGCCAGTCTGGAGCGAGCGAAGACTCGGGGATCTCGACGTTTGGGAGCTTGGGACCGAACTTTATGAGTTTGCTCATCGCATACGACTCGCTTCCGTCTCTTTCGGGTGGCGGCTGAAGAGGCCGCAGACCGGGATCGAGCGCAGAGGCTCGGGTGTGATGTCCTGGGGCGCCAGGAGGTGGTTGGCGGCGAGAAAGCCCGATGCCACCGCGCGCTCCATCAATGCGCTGGGTATGGGCAGGCGGACAAAATCCCCTGCCAGTGCGATCCCCTCGTGTGGTGTCACCACCCCCGGCCGGTTGGCGTGGGATCCCGGGGCGAAGGCGGGGCAATCGCGGCGGATCAGGAAACGCTCCTCGATGACCTCGGCGCCAATGTACTCGGGGTAGAAGGTGTGGAGACCATTGAGAAGGTCTTGGCGGACCTCGGGTTCGTCCATTCCGGGATCGACGGCGTAGGCGTGCAGTTCCACCACCGAACCTCCGGTTCGCTCAGCCCAGCTTCGACTCTCGTCTTCGAAGAGATCGTAGATCGAGATGTTGTCGATGCAGCCGACCCCGGTGGTCCCGGCGAACGGCGGTCTGCCGGGGTTGGCCGGGCGGTCGAACCACAACCGCCAGACCGCGAAAGGGTGGGTGAGTGCGAGTTCCTCAATTGAGTTCCGGAAGCCGGCGTCGTCGAGATCGGGAGATTGGTCGACCACGGCCTGGAGGGCAGGGACAGTCAGGGCGAGGACCACATGATCGGCCTCGATCATCTCTCCGTTGAGATCGACGCTCCACTTCTTTTCGGCGCCCTTTGCGACCCTCGACACGGGGCAGTCGAGACGCACATCGACTCCCAGTCCCGTCATGTAGTCGTGGAGGGGACCCCAGATGGATGTGGAGAAGGGTTGCTTCGAGACGTCGAAGATGAGGCCCTCGGGATTGCCCGAGAAGTAGAAGTGGAACATCATCAGCAACTCGCCCGCCGACATGTCGTTCTCGGGGTTGAAGAAGGAATGGGCGAAGACATCGAAGAGCATTCGGCGCGCATCGGGTGGGAATTTGAGCGAGTCCAGATACTCACCGGCGGTCATCTCGTCGTAGCGGCCGTAGGTCCATCCGCGCTCATACCGGAGCATGGACAGCGCCGCCAACCCGTTGACGCCCATCAAGTCCCGCAGACCGAGGGTCGGTGTCCGCTTGGTCAGGGCGATCACATTCCACGGGGGTTTGTTGGGGAGCCCGGAAAACGATTCGACCTGGCCACCGGGGCCGAGAATCGGGTAGTCCTCGAGCGGTTCGAGGAAGGACAGCCGGTCGTCGATCCGGCGAAGCAGGGATTGCAGGTTGTAGTACTGGCGGAAGAAGGCGTGAAAGCCCCGTTCCATTTCGAAGGATTCGCCGGTGGCCAGGCGGTCGGTCCATGCCCCGGCGCGGCCGCCGAGAAAGGACTCACGTTCGGCCAGCACGACCGAGACACCGCGCTCGGCGAAGGCGACCGCCGCCGCAACTCCCGCAAGACCGCCGCCGGCGATCACCGCCGTCTGTGGCGTTTGAACCTTCCGGTGTGTACCGTGCCTTGGCAGAGTTATTTCCATCACACCACCTATTTGATCTTGATCGTGATTCGTTGGGTCTCGCCTGCGGCGAGCTCGATCGTTGCTTTTTCAAAACTCGGCGGTCCGAACAGGTTGCTGGCGCCGGCCGAGAACCCATAGGGTTCCGATGGAATCCCGAGCGCTGCGGAGTTGAGCTCTCCGTTGCCGTCCTCGTCGTGGTAGGCCGAGACCGCAAAGGGTCCGGCGGGCACGTCCTCAAAAAGGGCCACGGCCTCGCCATCGTTGATGGCGGCCACTGCGGTTGCGAAGACCGAAATTTCGCCGTCGGGCCACCCGGTGGAATCAATGAAGAGGGCCACCTGCGCGGTTCCCTCCTGATTCTTGAACCCCGTCATGGTGACTTCAACCCGACCCTGGCCTTCGGGTCGAGCTTCAGGGGGCTCAGGCGGCGCCGAAGCGCAGGCCGCAAGCACCACAACAAGGAGGGTGAAAAATATCCTCTGACTGTTGAGCATCGGGTCATTGTAGCCCTTCAGCGACCGCCGTCGTCCGCGGAGGATCCTCGGGGGGCTGATCATGCGCTCTCCCATCGACGGGCCAGAAAACGTGCGATGCCGAAGAGGGCGATGGCGACGGCGGTCAGTACCGCGACCTCCGGAGCGAGTTCGCCAAGCGGAAGATCCCGCCAGAAGACCTTGATGTAGCCATCGAGAGCCCACGCGTTGAAGGTGATCTTGCCGATCTGTTGCATGCTCTCGCTCATGACATAGCGGGGGACCATGCTGCCGCCGAGGGCGGACATGCAGAGGATCAGAATGACCGAGACGGCGTTCAATTGAGCGCGGTTCTTGCAAAGGGCGGCCAAGACAAGAGCGAAGCTGCTCGCCGCCGCCGCGGTGACCACCGTCATGACCGAGAACCCGGGGAGATGGCCCACCAGGTCGACACCGAAGGCAAGCTGGGCCCAGACGAACATGATGGTCACCTGGACAACGCCGACGATCGTCATCAGCAGCCATTTTCCCGCCAGGAGTTCGGACATGCTGAGTGACGAACACATGAGCCGCTCGAGGGTCTGGTTCTCCTCCTCCTCGAGCAGGGTTCCCGAGTTGCCCACCGCGCCGAAGAGCAGGAACATCACCGCTATGCCGGCGGCGTACATGGAGACCACGGGGTTGGCTTTGTCGGCGGCCAGGAGATCGACCACATCGACGGTGACCGGGGTTGCCAGTTGGGAGATCGGTGACTCGTCAAACTGTTTTGGTGAAAGGGCGAGGAAGGTCTGGATCTGGTGGCGGGCGCGCTCGCCCTTGATCTGACCCGCGGTCTGTCGAATGAGCGCAGTGACCACCTGAGTCGCCACGGGGTCCGAGGTGTCCGCCAGCAGCTGCAGGGTCTCGGGTTCGCTTCCACGGTCCGTGAGGGACGCCTCCCAGCCGTCAGGGACCACCACCGCCAGAGGGAGGGCGCCGGCGAGCACGAGGTCCCGAGCAGGCTTTCTCGACGGAAAGACGAAGAGCCCTTCGCCTTCTCCGACCGGAGCGTAGATGCGCAGGGTTTCCCATTCGGCCAGTGCCGAGACCAACTCCCGGCTGAGCTCGGTGTCGTCCTCGTCCACCAACGCCAGATTGACTTTCGGCGACTTGCCCAGCCCGATCTGCTCATCGAAGATGAAAGCGAAGATCGTGAAGAACGCGATCGGCACGACAAACGTCAGGAGGATCTCCGTGCGGCCGTGCCACATTCGCAAGAGCCCCACGCGTACCACCGTCCAGATCATTCGCGCAGCTCCCGGCCGGTGAGGTGGAGAAATACTGAGTGGAGCGACGGTGGGTGGACCTCGAGGTCCGCGACCACACCGCCGCGCTCGCGAATCTGAATCAGCAGTTCGGGGAGTTCGAGGGACACGTCTTCAACTTCGGCGACGAGCTCTCGCGGGTTACCGTTGATCATCGTCCAATCGAGTTCGGGGCACGCCTGGACGAGCTTGAAGATCACCTTTCGGTTCGAACCCACCGTGCGCACGATGAGCTCATCGAGAGTGCCTTCGGCGATGGCATGCCCGTGATCAATAATGACGATTCGATCACATTGGTGCTCCGCCTCTTCCAGTTGGTGGGTGGTCAAAAGGATCGAGGTGCCCCGCTGCCACAGCTCGTCGAGCATGGCGAAGATCCGTTCGCGGCTCTGTGGGTCCACCCCCACCGTCGGTTCGTCGAGCAGAAGGACCAACGGCCGGTGGAGGACACCGCAGGCGATGTTGACCCGCCGTTTCATGCCGCTCGAATAGGTCTTTGTCAACTCACCCGCCCGGTCTGCGAGCCCGGTCCACTCGAGTGCCCAGTCGACTGCCTGTCGAAGGTCGCCGCCCGTGAGCGTGTGGAACCGGCCGAAGGCCTCGAGGTTCTCTCGCGCGGTGAGATCGGGGTACAACGCGATATCCTGCGGAACAAATCCGAGCTCGTGCCGCCCGCCGCTCGGGGGTAGCGGCCGGCCCAGCATCTCGATCTCGCCCGAGTCGGGGAGCGCTCGGCCGCAGATACACCGGACCAGGGTGGTCTTGCCGGCGCCATTGGGGCCGAGGAGGGCCAGACGCTCGCCGCGGCGCAGTTCGAGGCCGGCATGGTCGAGCGCCGTGGTTTGTCCGAATCGCTTGACCACGTCGCGTACCAGAAGGGCGCGTTCGGTCACGACATGGCGGCCCGTCGTGCCCGGACTACTCATCTTCGACTGCCTGGATTCTGGATCGCGTCCACAATCCTTCGCGCGGTTCGTCGCCCGGTCCCTTGCCCCACATCCTCGCCGTCCACGATTTCGGTCCGGCTCCGAGAACCAATGAGATCTTGCGAGCCTTGGTGGTTGACGTCCTTGTGTCCCAGGCACGAGGGCCGCGTTGGAGGATCAGCCGGCCGATGTCGCTGTAAACCGCGTTGGCTGCCGCCACTGCCCAGGCCGACCGGGGAGGGAGTTGGGAGATCCCGAGCCAGGCTGATTGATAGTAGCGGTCGGCCACGGTGAGAATCCTCCGAACCACTTCGAAGACGCTGTCGCGATGCGCTTGCGCCGCGACCTGGTCGGCCGGCACCCCACGCTCAACGAGCCAATCCAGCGGCAGGTAGACTCGTCCGACCTCGGCGTCCTCCACCACATCCCGGCAGATGTTGGTCAGCTGAAAGGCGAGGCCGAGATCGGTGGCTCGGTCGAGGGTCGGTTCGTCCCGGACACCCATGACGTAGGCCATCATCACACCGACCACCCCGGCAACGTGGTAGCAGTACTCCACCGTGTCATCGAGGGTCCGGTACTCGCGGCCCTCCACATCCATGACGAAGCCGTCGAGGTGCTCCATGGGATATCGGTGCGGCATGTCGCAGCCCGCAACAACCCGCTGAAGACCTGCGTAGATCGGATCGTCCGTGGACTCACCCGAAAGCGCGAGCTGCGTCTCTCGGCGAAGCCGATCGACCCGCGCCCTGCCTTCTTCCTGGGGAAGCTCGGAGCCGTCGAAACCGAGTTCCTGATCATCGGTCTGATCGTCACAGTGGCGGCACCAGGCGTAGAGCATATGGGAGCGGCCGCGGGTTGTGGGGTCAAAGAGTTTCGAGGCAGCGGCAAAACTCGAGGAGCCCTTTTCGATGACCGCCTGGCCGTGGTCGACGACGTGATCCATCCGACTGTCCTCAGCCGCTCTCGCCAAGCAGATCGCTGATCATCAACCCCGCCGTCGCTTTGGCCGAATTGACCACACCGGGAACCCCGGCCCCCGGGTGGGTGCCGGCGCCGGCGAAGTAGAGACCGCCGATCTTCTTGTCCCGGTTGTGGACCCTGAACCACGCGCTCTGGGTCAGGATCGGTTCGAGCGAAAAGGCCGAGCCGAGGTGCGAATTGAGGGTGTTTTTGAAGTGATCCGGAGTGATGATCCGAACGGTTTCGATGTCGGCCTGGAGATTGGGCAGATAGCGCTTCTCGAGGTAGTCGAAGATCTTGTCCCGATACCGCGGGCCTTCTTCGCTCCAGTCGACCTGCGCGTTGCCGAGGTGGGGAACCGGCGACAGGACATAGAAGGCTTCGCAGCCATCCGGCGCCACCGAAGGATCGGTCAGGGTCGGGGCGTGGAGGTAGAGGGAGAAGTCGTCGGAGACCCCCGGGCCGTTGAAGATTTCTTCGAGGTGCGGTTTGTAACGTGGACCAAAAAGGATGTCGTGGTGGGCGATCTGGGTATGGCGGCGCTTGACCCCGAAGTAGGCGACGAAGAGCGACATGCTGAACCGCCGTTTCTTCAGCCGCGCGGCCTCTCGCTGGGCATTGCCGTTGTCGCTGAGCAGCTTGTCATAGGTGTGGACCACATCGGCATTCGAGGCGACGGCGTCGAAATCGCCGTGCCACCCGTCGGCGGTGGTCACGCCGGTGACCCTGCCGTTGGAGGTGTGGATCCGCTCCACCGGCGAGTCGAGTCGGATTTCGCCGCCGAGTTCCTCGAAGAGCTTGACGAGCGCCGTGATCAACGCTCCGGTTCCGCCCTTGACAAAGAAGACGCCCCAGTTGCGCTCGAGATAGTGGATCAGCGTGTAGATGGATGACGAGGTGTAGGGGTTGCCGCCGACCAGAAGCGGGTGAAAACTGAAGACCTGGCGCAGGTGATCGTCTTTGATGAACTTGGAGATGATCGAATAGACGCTTCGGAAGCTCTGCAGGCGAATCAGCTGCGGCGAGACCTGGATCATGTTCCAGAAGTTGAGAAACGGCGTCGCCGCCAGCTTGGTGTAGCCCTCGTGAAAGACTTCCTCGGCGTAGTCGAGAAACTTCATGTAGCCATCGACATCGCGGGGATTCTTGTCGGCGATCTGTTGGGTGGTCGCCTCGAGGTCGTTGGAGTAGTCGAAGCTGTAGCCGTCCTCCCAATAGAGCCGGTAAAAGGGCATCACCGGCAACAGGGTGATGTAATCCGACATTTCTCGTCCGGCGGCCGCAAAGACCTCCTCGAGGCTGGGAGGTGCGGTGACGATGGTCGGGCCGCCGTCGAAGGTGTAGCCTTTGTCTTCGTAGACATAGGCGCGCCCGCCGGGCTTGTCGCGTTTCTCGATGACCGTGGTCGCGATCCCCGCCGCCTGCAGGCGAACCGCCAGCGTCAGACCGCCGAACCCGCTGCCGATGACCGCTGCGCGTTTTTGTTTCACTCGGTGCCTCCGCTCGATGATGAGAGTGTCTGATTTCGGTCGTGCGTGTCAAAAATACATCCCAGCGCCCGGTGAACCGGCACCGGCGGTTTCCCGACCAACAGCCGGACCTTGTCGGTCCATTTCAATTGACCGGAGTAGAACCTGCGGATGAGGCCCTCGGAGAGACCATAGAACCGTTCGAAGATACGGTATCGATGTTCGGGCACGGCGGCTCGAAAGAGCATGCGATTGAGCAACCGATAGTAGGCGGTGCGGCGCCACAGGTCTTTGGAACGGCGCCGGGTCAGCTCAAAAAGCGATGTGCTCTCGAGATCGGGGATCGCCGCGACCTCGTCCGCCAGCCGGACCGCCTCGGGCAAAGAGTACCCGGTGGTGGGGTGGAAGAATGCGCCCCGCATCCCGCTACGGGCAACTCCATTGGGCCCGACGGACCAGAAGGCGTCGATGTCGCCGCCGAGAGTGATGGGCAAGACGCCCTTTTCCTGTCCGGTGATTTCGGCAGTGATCCAGCCCTGGCTCTCGGCGTAGCTCGTGATCCCGCTGCGCAGTTCATCGAGATCGAGGTCGGGCTCGTCGGCGTAGTAGGTGTCCTCGATGAGTACCTCGGTGTCGGAGAATGGGAGGGTATAGACGAAACGGTAGCCATCGATCTGGTCCACCGTGGCGTCCATCAGAATCGGCCCACTCAGCCCGTGCGGTTCGGCCAGGCGAAGAAAGAGGCCGAGGAACTTCTGATATCCGATATCCAGGTGGCGGCCGCCCGGATCGCCTCGGCCGTCGATCACGGCCCTCGCCCCGATTCGCTCACCGCTTGTCAGGGTGACACCGCCCGGGCCGATTTCTGCCACCTCCGTTCCGAGCATCAGGCGGTTTCTCAGGGCCGGGGCGATCGTCTTGTGGAGATGCTCCGAAGTCACCGAGTTGTAGCCGTCGTTCATGACGCGGCGCCGGCCGGGAAAGCGAAGCTCTTGGCTCGACCATTGGTGGGCGATCAACGGTTGGACCCAATGCCTTTGAGGAACGGTGAGGTCGGAGTCGTGAAAGGACCAGGTATGGTCGCCGCCGAGTGAATTCTGGCGGTCGATGACGAGCATCGGGAAATCCGGGCGTTCGTGGAGGATGCGGTGAACGATCAGGCTATTTGCGAGACCGCCCCCGACCAGGATGAGTTCGGTCGTCACGAGGCACCCACCGGGTCACACAACTCCAACCATCCGTTGATTCGCAAGGGTTGAAGGTGAGGCTCGGATGCGGGCAGGGTGGGCGCGAAAGCAGGGGGATCGACTGTTACGACCCCGATCACCTGAACCGGCACAGCACTGAGTTCTTCTCTCACGGTTTTCAGATCGAATGAAACTGTACCAACACTGGAGGGCGATCGCAAAGACCGCCGCTCACGGCCCGCAGCTCGAGCCTCGTCCGAATAGTGGCGTTTCAGTGTCAAGCGGACCACCCTCACTTTGGAACGGGTGGACAATATCGACTTGCTGGTCGTTGGGCCGTACCGATCGGATTGGCACACGGGCTCATTTTTCAGGTTTGGATATTTTGTTTCCGCCCTCCCGCCCCCTCTCCCGGGGCGGGAGGGGTTCGTGAAGGTCCACACGTCAAATTGGTGGGCGGTTTTTCCGGGTCGCCTGGAAATTTCCGCCAAACCAAACGATCAACCACACGATTGACACAGCGGAAGAAATTCTATGTGCTTTCGGTTTCTACTGACTTTCGTGGTCGCTCTGACCATCGCAACAACCGCAACGGCCGTTGCCCAGGATGCGAAACGGCGGGGCTTCACCGACCTGGGAACATGGGAATGGAACGTTCAGAACGCCGCTGCACAATGGGCCCCCGTGCCGGCCTGCAGGCGATGGTGGTTCAAAACCGGATCGTGCTGTTCGTTGGATTTGGGCTAAGCACCGACCCCACCAACCCCTCTAAACGCTCCAATCCGATGGACGTGTGGGTCAGCAAGAACGGCCAGGAGTGGTCGCAGGTCAGCAACTCGTTATGGAACGCCGGCGGAATCGAATCCAGCACGGCTCACCAGGCTTCGTTCTCGACGCAGGGAGAGAAAGAAGCCTGCCACGGCGAAGCTCCTAGCGAAGCCGGGCATCCTCCTCCGCGTCGGTACCGCGTCTCAAACTAACGCCCTGGCAAGCCAAATCACGGCGTCTCGTGACGGCGTAGCTTCCTGAGCGAAGCCGCAAGCTCCTAGCGACTTGTCACGGCGTAGCCTTTAGGCGAAGCCGGAAGCCGGGCATCCTCCTCCGCGTCAGTACCTGGTCGAGAGCTGCGCCCTTGCGAGTCGTCCCTTCCAAATCAACAAGTGTGGAAGTGTGTATGTGGTAGCCATCGTACCCATCGTACCCATCCATCCCTCCAGGAGACCGGTTTACTCATCCCATCTGGCACCTTTGTGGTGCCGGTTGACGGCCTGCGGCGGGACGGGCAGTCGGCCTTAGTTGGAATGGTGCGTCTTCGTCGCCATTTTGAGATACTGTTGACGGAAGGAAGACCGTGGCCCACCAGCAATCCAACAGCGACCTTGACGGCAGCGATTCCCGGCGTCCTCGGCGGCTGAGACCGGCGGTTCGCGGGACGGCCGCTGCAGCCGGAGTGGACTGAGAGATGGAACCCACGCCAGCACGACCGAGTTCAGCCGGCGTTTTAGGCTCGAGTCGGGGGACCTGGCGGCCCCGCCTCGTTCGTTTCCTCGGATCGGCGGCGGTCCTCGCGGTGATCTGGCTGGGACTCTGCGGCCCCTCTCTCGAGTCGTGGTATGTCGGCGCCCCGGCGGTCCTTGTCGCGGCGTGGACGGCGACTCGCTTCCCGGCCTCTTTGCCGCACGGCCTCCGGTGGTCGGGCCTATTTCCCTTCGCCTTTCACTTTCTGCGCGAATCCGTTGTCGGCGGTTGGGACGTGGCCCGCCGCGTGCTCGCGCCCGAGATGCGAATCGCGCCGGGCCACGTGGCGTATCGAACCTCGTCCCCCGGACCCGCACGTCACCTCATGTTGAGCACGATCAGCCTGCTTCCGGGGACCCTGTCCGCCGGGATCGATGGCGACTGTATCGACGTTCACGCCATCGATATCAACGACGATCCCATGGCCGACCTGCGACGCCTTGAAGAGCGGGTTGCCGGGCTCTTCACCGGTCTCGGGGATCGGTCATGACGGCAACGATCTGGTGGCTGGCGGCCTGCGGCCTCCTGATCAACATCGGGTTCAGCCTCGTCGTCATGTTGCGCCGCAGCGGGGTCACTGATGCGTTGCTTGCGGTCCTCCTCTTTG
>CAWCLO010000009.1:0-28528 GCA_963796455.1 Candidatus Sulfomarinibacteraceae bacterium | reverse complement strand
ACCGTGAGGCCGCTCACCGCCTTCGTTGCGGCGCGCTGCTGGTCGGCGACGAGCGGATACGGAAAATCGTGCGGTTCGTCCCCGGCCTTGACGGCGGCGCCATCGCCTTGCGGTCGCGGCTCGATGGAAGACTTGGCGACCTCTGCGACGGCGACGTGCGGCAGCGATCGAAGATCGAGGTCGACGACCTCGACCGCAACAGCCTTTCCTGCTGCCAGCCTCCGGGGCGGTGGTCGGGTTTCCAGTGGGCCGTTCGGCAGACGTGACACAGCCCCACGAACAGCAACCGAATGGCCGCACACCCGCGCCGGCGCCCCGGCAGATTGAAAACTGCTGAGTGTGCTCATGGCACGTCCCTTCTCCTTCGAACGAAGGGCGGGTGGGATTTGGGTTGTTCTGATAGTCATGACAGCAGCTCCCCCTGCACCGCGGTGATCACATCCGGCAGAGCCTTTCCGACCACCGCTGCGGAGAGCTCCATCGACCAACCGATAGCCTCGGGCTCGATGCCGATGACGACAACCTCCGGCGGCTCCGCGCGACCCACCAAGTGCAGCACCGACTTCAGGTCGAACCCGTGCACCGACCCGATGGGACCGGAATTGTCGCAGTCGTCGATCGCCACCCGGTAGACGGTGCCGGGTGTTCCGCCGCCCTTCATGGCATCCACCACGATCACTCTGTCGGCCGCGGCGATCGCCGGCATCGCGTCGAGGAGCGCGTTGCCGACATCCAGGACAACCAGGTCGTCGATGCTCTCACCGGCCAGTAGTGCTGCGCCACATGCACTCCGACGCCTTCGTCGGCCAGCAAAAGATTGCCGAGACCAAGGATCAGTTTCTTCATCGGATTGCCTCTTACTTCGCCATGCCGGTGCGAATCACGGTGGCTTTCCGGACGGCCGCATGACGTGGACCGCACACGACAGGCACGGGTCGAAGGAGTGGATCACGCGCAGCGCCTCGACCGGCCGGTCCGGGTCGATGACCGGGGTGCCGATCAGCGCCTGCTCCATCGGCCCGGAAAAGCTGACGCCGTCGTTGGGCGAGGCGTTCCAGCAGGTCGGCGTGATCACCTGGTAGTGGATCAGCAGCGCCGTTGTCGATGCTCGCCCAGTGGCCGAGGGCGCCGCGCGGCGCCTCGGTCAGTCCGACGCCGGTCCCACTGCTCGGGTCGCCGTAGTTGCGAATGACCGGCGCACCCGCGTCGAGCTCGTGGAGCCACTCCCCCATCGCCTTGGCCACCTTGAGGGCCTCGTAGGCGCGCGCCAGGTGGCGATCCATGACCGAGATCCCATCCCGGTAGTCACCGTTGACCCACATCCGCGCCAGCGGCCCCGCCTCGAAGGGCTCGTCGCGGTACCGCGGCGCCTTGAGCCACGAGTAGCCGTTGGTCTTGGGGTAGACCGGGGTGGTCTCCCCACCGGAGGGGTTGAGATCGTCGGTGGCGTCTTCGTACCACGAGTTGAGCACCCTTTCGGTGATGTCCTGCCGGCGCGACCGGCTGCACGTTGCTCGAACCACGGTCACCCGGCCGGGAGCGAGGAGCTTGTCGGCCCTGGGCGTCGAGATCGAAGACCCCGTAGGCGAGCAGATTGCGGTGGCCGGCGCCGATCTGCCGGTAGTCGTCGTAGACCTCCGCGAGGGCCTCGACGTCCGGCAGGTAGACCCGCTCGATAAAGGTGTTCACGTACTCGAGTTGGTTGCGGAAGTCGCGCACCCGTTTGGCGGTCGGAACGGCGGTGAAGCCGCCGGCGTGGAAGGTGTGCGGCGACGGCACCCGGCCGCCGAAGATGGCGCCCATCTCGTGGGCCCGGCGGCGAGCCTCCAGCGACATCACCATGTGGGCGACGTGGTCGTCGAGCCTCGAGTCGGATCTGAGGTCGATATTCCATGCCGGCGCCCACGGCGGAGCCTGCGGGCCCTGGACGAAGTCCACCAGCGAAAGAGATAGAAGTGGAGGATGTGCGACTGCAGGAAGTTCGCGCCGAGCACCAGGTTGCGGAGGACGCGGGCGTTCGCCGGAGGCTGGAAGCCGGCCGCCGCTTCGAGAGCCATGACCGAGGCCATCCCGTGCGACACCGGGCACACGCCGCAGATCCTCTGGGTGAGGATCGGGGCATCGGTCGGCGCCCGACCCTCGAGAATCGTCTCGAATCCCCGAAAAAGCGTGCCCGTGCAGCGGGCATCGACGATCTGGTCGTCGCCACCAACTCTGTCGATGGTGACCTCGACCTTGAGGTGGCCCTCGATCCTGGTCACCGGGTCCATCACTGTGATTGTCGCCATTATGTTCTCCCTCTCAGTTGCTCGATCGCAGCACCGCACACCGGTATGCCCCGAGCGATTCACACGGTCATCAGTCATCCTCTTCTTCTCGTAGAACGGCGAGAACCCGTCCGGGAACCTGTTCTCCGTGCACCCGATGCAGATCGACCCCGCCTCCATGCACCAGCTGGTGCCGCCGTTCCATTTGCGCTGATAACAATCCGACCTGGTGTCCTGGCCCTTGCAGCCGAGTTCCTGGAGGCACTGTTGTGCAGGCCGAAAGTGTGGGCCTCTTGACGTTCCTTGTACGGGCACTTCTTGTGGATCTTCTTCGAGAAGAACTGCCGCGGCCGCCGCTGGGTATCGAGCTCGATCGGCGCGCCGGCGAGGAACTGGGCGACGGTCCACACGATCCAGTCGGGATGGGTCGGACAACCCGGGATGTTGATGACCGGGAGACCTGTGAAATCACCAACGCTGACGATCCCGGTCGGATTCGGGTCGCCCTTCGGGATTCCGCCGAACGATGCGCACGTGCCGATAGACAGGACGGCCAGGGCGTTCGGGGCCAGCCACGACACCGCCTCCATCGCGGTCACGTCGTGACCGGCAGCATCGGTCCACAGCATGCAGGTGTTGCCCCCGAAGGCGGTCGGAATCCCACCCTCCACCGCCAGGACGTAGTCACCGCTGCAGCGCTGTTGAGGGTCGACACCGCCAGATCGCCGGCGGCGCCCATGAGATTCGGGTGGTACTCGAGCCCGATCGTGTTGAGCAGCAAGTCGCCCACGTCGGTCGGAGCGCCGCCACCGATAAGGTTGGCGAGCGATACCGTACACCCGGTGCAGTTCGCGCAGGCGAGCCAGATCACCGTCGGCAACCCTTCGCCATTCTTGGCGAGCGCAGCCTCGAGCCTGGCCACTACCGAGGCGTCGAGCCCCAGGACCGTAGCCGAGGTGATGCAGTACTTCAGAAACGATCGTCGATCGATATTTCTCATGCGCGGCTCCTTTTCGAACTCCGATCCATCAACCTCAGACCCCTCCGACACCTTTCGCGGCAGTCTGCAATCGATGTCGAATTTGACGCGTCGACCACGGGTCGGCACCTTCTCGGGTGGCAGCTGTTTCTTCTTCGAGGACTTGTATTGATATATCTTCTCATTACCATTTACTTACCTTAGTCAACTATCAGGCTCGCTGCGCAATAACGCAATGGCCCTCCCCGTGACCCGAATCACAGCAATTCGGCATCAGGAGAAAAATCGGGTGAAATCGGCCGTTCGCAGATAGGAAGGGGCCTCCAAGGGGACAACAACCGATGTTCACCGACTCGATAAAATGGCCGGCTGCGGCGGTTTGCTCAGTGCCCGCCGTGAAGGTCGACGACTGTGTTTGAAAGGGAGACGCGAGGACTGACGCACCGCCCGCCCTTCCTGGCAGACGGTTGAATTGTACGCGGCGGTGTGCGCCAACGGCGGCTACGATTTCAAGACTGGTCGGTCGCTTTGCGGACGGTGGAGATCAGGATGTTGCCGCCGCCCACGTATTTCATTTTCTCCTGAATCAATCCGTATTTGGCGGTGAGGGCCGGTAGGCCGTCCCGGGCGAGGAAGTCGCGGTGGTTCTTGAAGTGCTCGCGACCGGCGGCAATTTCGATGGGCACGATCACGGCTCGATAGAGCCAGCCCTTGGGAAATCGGTAGGGGCCCGGGTGAAAGTCCACCAGCAGCAACCGGCCGTTGCCGTCCACCACCCTCGCCATCTCCGAAACCACTCCTTGCCGCACTTGAGTCGGCATTTCGTGGAGGGTGAGGAATGCCAGGACGAGATCGAAAGAACCATCGTTGAAGGGCATGGCCGAGGCGTCTCCGAGACGTAGGTCCGCATCGTCGCCAAGCTTTTCCTTTGCGACATCGAGCATCGCCGGTGACAGATCCACCCCAGACACGCGACACCCCGCTCTGGCAAAGAGATCGAGGTTGGCACCTGTGCCGCAACCGACCTCGAGTACTGTCATGGCCGCTTCCGGTTTTGCCACTCTGAGGACATACCTCCGGAGGGCTGCGTTGAAGGGCTCGACGATCGGGTCGTAGAAGCGCGCGATTCTCCGGTAGGGGTCACTCATGAAGGTCCCCGCCCAGGCCTCGCAGCGTTCTCCGGTTCAGGGCGTCAATCCGATCGATTCCTCATCGCCCCGGCGATCGGGCAGCAGCCCCTCGGTGCGGAGCAGCCCCTCGACCATGGCGCGGGTCTCCGGTTTGGGGCCTTCGGTCGAGACGGTGTGGAAAAGCTCCTGATGCTCGGGGTTCGCCCCTTCGAAATCCGCCCTCTGATGTTCCATGAGCTCGACCCGCCCGTCGGAACGGGTGTCGTGTTCCTGCCGTCTCTCGAGACGCCGGCGTTGTTCGTCCGGACCACAGATGGTCTCGAGAAAGACCAGTCGAGCCTCGGTTCTGCGGGCCGCCTCGATCACCGGCAGCCGCTCGTCCTGGTATTTGAAGGCGCCGTCGATGACAACCGGGAAGCCACCCAACAACAGGTTTTCTGCCCGTCGGCAGACCTCGGCGTAGGTCTTCTTGTTCATATCCGGCGAGTACAGCCCTTCGTTGTAGGGCACGTAGACACGGGTGTTCTCCCCAACCCCGGATATTTGTTTGCGAATCGCATCCGTCGACAGAAGATGCCAACCGTACTGTTCGCGCAAATACCTGGCGACGTTGGTTTTCCCGGATCCCATCAGTCCGTAGAGGACCACTAAAGACGGCTGTTCGGCGCCACCCGCATAACGATAGGCCTGCCCGAAGTAGCGTCGAGCGAGGTTGCGCTGAACACGTTTTGCGGGGCCGTCGAGACCGGGATCGGAGGAGGTGAAACAGGCGATCTTGCCGCGTACATAAGCGCGATAACACTTGTAGAAATCGAGCAGATCGAGAAGTTCGGTGTCGCCCGAAGCCTCGACGTATCGGTTGATGAAACGGCTCCCGAGTTCGGGTTGTCCGACGTAATCGAGGTCCATCGCCATGAAGGCCAGATCCACCGCGATGTCGCCGCAGCGAAGCCGTTCGTTGAACTCGATGCAGTCGAAGATGACCGGCGGATCGTCGAGAAAGATGTTCCGAAGGTGGAGATCGCCGTGGCACTCGCGGATCCGTCCTTCGTTGATTCGGCGGGCAAAAAGCTCGCCATTTTCTTCGTAGAAAGAGTTCGTCCAACGACGAATGTGCTTGTAGCGTTCGGTTGACAGGAGCTTTCCGGCGTAGGCCTTGGTCTGGCTGAAATTCTCGTCGGTGTTGAACTTGACGGCCTCGACGGTGCCGTACTGATCGACCCCCTCACCTGTCGCCGCGTCTCGGTAGAAGGGCACCAGGACATCCACGAGGGCGTCCATGTGGGCCTCGGAGAGCTCGCCCCTGGCCTGCACCTGACTGCCGAGCAGGCCTTCATCGAGCTGGCGCATCACCACGACCCAGTCGACGATTTCACCTTCTCCCTCCAGAGCCAGGTGATCGCCGTCAAGGGTGATCGGGGCCGCCCGCAGATAGAGCGCGGGAGCGAGACGGCTGTTGAGTTCCACCTCGGCTCGGCAATAGAGCTTACGAAGCTCGATGGTGGAGAAGTCGAGAAAACCGAAATTAACCGGCTTCTTGAGTTTGTAGACTGTGTCGCCGGTCAGAAAAACCGACGAGATATGGGTCTGGAGATAGTGCACCTCTTCGACCGGGTGCGGATAAAAGGTTGGATCGGAGAGAGCTTCAACCAGCGCCACGTGATCCAAAGGAGCCTCCACTCGAGATGATCCGCTCGCAATATCGAAGGTGTCACAAGAGGGGTGGGAGGTCAACTTCCTCTTGCTCGGGATCGGCTCCGACCCGACCGCTGGGGCCTCTCTGCGGCATGCCCCCAGAATGCTGGAACCAGAGTTGGAAGTCATCAACGAGGGTTTCGTATCGTTGCTTCAAGGCATCAAACATCAGGGCATTGTCGATTGCCAACGCACAATGCTCGCCGATCGAAACCAGGAGTTGCTTTTCGTCTGCGGAGAACAGGTAGGGCTTGTGGGTGAAGAGGCTGAGAACACCTATGATCTGGCTGCGGGTCATCAGCGGCACCAACAATATCGATGAAATCTTCGCGTCCGCCACCACCTCCGGGTGGAGGATCCGGTGGTCGCGACGGCCGTCGAGAATCACCACCGTCGAGCCTGCGATGACTTCGTCGCGGGTGTCCTGAGAAACGACGTCGGAGAGCCGCTCAACAAAACCCTCGTCGAGTCCATTTGAAGCCCTGGTTTCGAGAGCGGACTTTTCCCTATCGATCAGGGAGATCGCGCATCCTTTGGCGCGCAGGTCTTCGCAGACGACCCGAACGATATTGTCGAGCACTACCGAGAGCTCGAGCGACGACTGAATCGTTTCGGTCACGTGGCCGAGAATCCGGTGAAACATGGAGTCGATGATCGCGCTGCTGCAGAACAACGAGGCGACCTTGAAAAACTCGATTTCTTCTTCTTTGAAATCGCGTTCGACGTCCGTGAAGAGACGCATGACACCGATCACCTGTCCGCGGGCCTCGAGCGGGATCGTCAGCATCGACACGATGCCCTCGGCAACAAAGGCATCGGGATACTGAACGCGATCGTCACACGAACAGTCGGGAACCACGACGACCTGGCCATCGAGAGCCTCTGCGACACTCTTTTCGGCGTCAACCGGACCCTTGGCAAGAAACCGCTCGCTGAGGCCGTGTGACGCCACGTGATCGAGGGTGCGTTGATCGCGGCTCAGCAGTCGAAAATGGCAGCCTTTGAGCTTGAATTCGTCGGCCAAAGAGCGCGCAGCCATCTCCAGCAACACACCTGTGTCGAGACGGAGATTGAGCGCATCTCCGATAACTCGAAAAACGTTTCGGCACTGGCGGCATTTGACCATCCGTTCTCCCTGCAGCGATTGGAACACCGGGCAACGCCACCGACCACGTCGAGGCGGACCGATGAAAAAACCGGTCGAGTTCGCGGCGGAGGAGAGACTCCACCGAAATCAGTTTCGCCGCTTCAGAGTTCGCCGGCGACTAATATGTATGTATTGATCTCTGAGTAAGAATTTATGTCCGGTCGAGCCAATAGTCAACCGTCGTAAAGTACGCAGCCCGGGGGTCCGGCTTCGTTCGAGACACAGCTTCGTAGGAAGGCTGGCTTGCCAGGGCGTAGTTCTCGGTGTGGACCAGGTGGAATAGGTGTCCGGCTTCGCTCGGAGCTACGCCGTGACAGGCTTCGTTCTCTCTTTGGTCAGGAACGAAGGCTGGCTTGCCAGGGCGTAGTTCTCGGTGTGGACCAGGTGGAATAGGAGTCCGGCTTCGCTCGGAGCTACGCCGTGACAGGCTTCGTTCTCTCTTTGGTCAGGAACGAAGGCTGGCTTGCCAGGGCGTAGTTCTCGGTGTGGACCAGGTGGAATTGGAGTCCGGCTTCGCTCGGAGCTACGCCGTGACAGGCTTCGTTCTCTCTTTGGTCAGGAACGAAGGCTGGCTTGCCAGGGCGTAGTTCTCGGTGTGGACCAGGTGGAATAGGAGTCCGGCTTCGCTCGGAGCTACGCCGTGACAGGCTTCGTTCTCTCTTTGGTCAGGAACGAAGGCTGGCTTGCCAGGGCGTAGTTCTCGGTGTGGACCAGGTGGAATAGGAGTCCGGCTTCGCTCGGAGCTACGCCGTGACAGGCTTCGTTCTCGTCGAGGCCGAGAACGAAGCCTGGTGCCGGAGGGGGGATTCGAACCCCCACACCCTTGCGAGCGGAGGATTTTGAGTCCTCTGCGTCTACCATTCCGCCACTCCGGCCCAGGGGGTATTCTCGCGCCGTCAGGCGCTGCAGGTCAAGCCCCAAGAATTCGAGCCGTCTCCTCGATCTTCGCCAGGGCTTCCTGATCCACCGGCGGGAAGGGGAAATCTTCGAGTTGATTGGTTGGCATCAGGTGAATGTGGACGTGATTCACTTCGTAGCCCAGAACAACCACGACGACTCGTTCGCACCCGGTTCGTTCCTTAAGAATCGTTGCCACCTTCCTCGCGGCGGCCCATAGGGCCATGTACTGGTCGCCCTCCATGGCAAAGACCTCGGACCAGGGGTGTTTGGGTATGACCAGGGTATGCCCTTCCACCCGAGGGTTGATATCGAGAAAGGCAAGGTGGTTCTCGTCCTCCCAGACCTTGTGGCACGGGATTTCACCGTTGACGATGTGTTCGAAAATTGTCGGCATGTTCACCTCCCGATGGGCCAACGGTAGCCTACCATTTTGCGGTTGACTCCCCGGTGGCAAAAAAAATAACAAGTTCTTTTCTGCGATGAGTTTGACTGCGCTTGAAAACAGGAATATATTACCAATGACCGATGGGCCTATAAAGGGGTGCACCATGATCGCTTCAGACGAACTCCTGAACAGGATCGCAGACGTTCTCAAAGCGATGGCCGACCCGACCCGGCTGAAAATCCTGCACTGCCTGCATAACGGCGAAAGGTGCGTCTCAGACATCCTCGAGGTCGTTGGAGGAAGCCAGGCGAACGTCTCCAAGCATCTCTCGGTGCTGAAGCGTGCAGGGCTGGTGGATTGTCGCCGTTCCGGTCTCAATGTCTACTACCGAATCATCGACGAAGGCGTTTTTACGATTTGCCGCAATGTCTGCGATTCATTGGAGCTTCGCGTCGATCGTGAGCACCAGGCGATCAAAGACGGACGGATCCAGATGGAAGAGATCGAGGCCGGCAAGGTCTGATCGCGGCCGCGCTCACCCAGCGCGGTGAACCAACGGAGCGAACGATGCCCATTTACGAATACCAGTGCGCCGACTGCAACGAAGGCTTTTCAAAACTACAGCGCGTCGGAGCCACACTCGAAGGCGTCTGCTGCCCCCACTGCAAGAGCGACAAGGTCGAACGAAAGCTCTCGAGCTTTGCATCCTCGTCTTCTTCGTCGGAAGCCTCGGCGCCGGCAGCCCCCTCCCCCCACTCCTGCGGCTTTTCTTGAGCCCACTGATTCGTGAGCCCGGCGGGCTCACATGCAGTTTTGGGTTCGTCTCACCGGAGTGAGAAAAAACTCAAAACTCACAACTCAAAACTCAAAACTTCACCTCTCCTCCCGTTGCCACTGAAGATCAGCACGGTTATAGTCGTGCGCAGCATCGTAAGAACAGAGAGGTTGCGACCACGAACCTCAAGGTTGGGAACTGTGGTTTGAAGTGTCTGATCCGAAAGGAGGAGAGTATGAAAGTGTCTATTTTCAAAATTTCCATTCTGATGCTGACTCTGGCTATCGCGGGCTCAGGTCAGGCCACTGCGCAAGAATCTACTCCGGTAACAACCACCCGTGACGCCCAGGGCGTCTGGTTCATCGAGGGTGGAGACACCGTCTACGACGTCTACAAGGCGATGGGCTATGCAGTTGCGTCCGATCGGATGTTCCAGCTGGAGCTCTATCGCCGTCAGGCACGGGGCAAACTCTCCGAGGTTCTCGGCGAATCCCTACTTGGAACCGATGTCTTTCTTCGCACCATCGGCTACTCGGACGACGAGCTGACAGAGCAATTCAACGGCCTATCCGAGGACGGCCAAGCCGCCGTTCAGGGATATGTGGACGGCATCAACCAGCGCGTCGGGGAGATGTACGCCAATTTCTACATCATGCCCTATGAATACTGGATCGCCAGCTTCCAGTTCGTCGTTGTCGACCAACTGAGCATGAATTGGCTCCCCACACCCTGGACGGTCAACGACGCCATCGCCTATACGGCGCTGTTCTTGAGAGGCTTCGATCCGGAGGCGCTCAATACCGGGCAGCTCGACAACTACGCGCTTGTCCAAACCTTGGCAGCGGTCTACCCGGCTGAGTATCTCGCCATGTTCTCAGACCTGCGCTGGCTGAACGACCCCTCGGCTCAGACGATGATTCCGGCCCCTGCCGGTGCCAAAGCGCGAGTCAAAACCCGGCTACCGGATGTCAAGGCCGGTTCCTTCCCGGACATCGGAAACGCGGCAAAAGATATCCGCGATCGAATCGAAACCTACCACCGGCAGATGGACGAGATCGGTGCCAGGATCAAGATGGGGAGCTATGCATGGGCTATCTCGGGCGACCGTACCGACACCGGCAACCCGATGCTCTACTCGGGACCGCAGATGGGCTTCGAGATGCCGTCCATCGCCTCCGAGGGTTCAATCCGTGGAGGCGGCCTCGAGGTCTCCGGTCTGCACGTTCCCGGGATGCCTGGGATTGCCGTCGGGCGCACACCGCACCACGCCTGGTCGGCCCAGGTCGGCCACGCCCACACCACCGATTACTTCCTGGATTCGCCGCTGAGCGCGGTCTTCCATCGCTTCGAAACCATCAATGTCTACAACGCGGATCCGGTGACGATCCCGGTCTTCCGCACCTGGCACGGACCGATCATCAATCCCCTACCCTTCAATCCCGCTGAACCGCCGGAGGCTGTCGTCTCCTGGGCCTACGCCAACTGGGGACACGAAGCGGATGTGATTGACACCTTCCTGGGCGGCGCAAGAGCGCAGAGCGTCGAGGAGTTTAACGCCGCCGTCGAGATCGCCGGCGTCAGTCATGCATCTCACCTACGCCGATCGCGACGGCAACATCGCCTATTGGATGTCAGGCTTCGACCCGATCCGCGCGCCGGAGTCGACCCCCGTTTCCCGCAGATTGGAGACGGCACCCAGGAGTGGACAGGCGAATACCGCCCACTCGCGCACGACATGAACACCGAACAGGGCTACTACGGCGGCTGGAACAACAAGGCGTCCATCGATTACAACAATGCCCACAACAACACCAACTACCATTTTGGGTCATACCATCGTGCCCACCTGATCGAGGATTTCTTCTCAACACACCCCACGGTGACCTTTGAAGAAGTACGTGATCTCGCTCTCAGCATTGCCACCACCGATGGATTTGCTGCGACCCCCAATCACCGGGGCGGCAATCAGTGGGCCTTTGTCGCCGACGACTTCTCGGCAGCCGTAGCGGCCAACTCCTCACCCGATCGCGATGCGGCGATCGACATGCTCGACGCCTGGGACGGACACTTCGTCGCCGGCGGTCCGGCAGCCTGGCGCTTTGGACCCGATCGAGCCGACGCCTGGGTCCTGCAGGACGCTTGGATCGGCGAGGTCCTCAGGATCACCTTCGAGGACGAATTCAGGCTCGCCGGGATGAGTTGGGAAGATCAGCCCAACAACATCCTCTACCTCGTGCTGCTGCGCGCCCTGGCCGGGCAGACCTTTTACGACTGGTTCCAGGACGCGGCCGGCACAGGCGACAAGCCGGTGGGCGCTGAGGCGATCATCATTCGAGCGCTGGACAACGTGATCGACACGGTGGGACTCGGACCCTACGGTGCGCCTCGCGGCGTAATCTGGTTCGGTCTCCCGTTGCTCGCAGACCTTCTTGATCCGGCCTTCGCCCAGATCCATTCGATCCCCTACGCGAACCGGTCGACCTATGCCCATGTCGTGGAGATGGGCGAAGACGGTCCGGTCCGCATCGAGAGCATGTTCCCGGTGGGAGCCAACAACAACCTTTGGTTCGACGGCTTCATCAACCCGGTCTTCGATCCGCTCTATTTTGCGTTGGCGCCGAATTACGATCCATTCTTGCCGCGGATCTTTCCGCTGTTTGATTAACGGAACATTCTAATCCTTCCGAGCCCCGCTCATCCGAGCGGGGCTTTTTTCATCACCTCTGGCCTATCCCCTGAGAACACACATCCCGAAGCCTGATCGCGATTTCCATTTTCGACGCCTTTTCGATCCGGTTTATTTACAAGATCTCAATGCGGAGCTATATTCGGCAAGCAACTTCTCTTTTGAGAGCTGCGGCTGCGAATCTCGCAGTGAGGCTCGCGCCGAGGCTTTTTTTATTTGAAAGGAGCAGGGTATGCGGGCGTCCATCCTCAAGATCTCGATTCTGGTGCTGGCGGTGGCCATTGTGGGCTCAGGTCAGGCCAATGCACAGGAAACCGATCCGGTAACAACGACCCGAGACGCCCAGGGCGTCTGGTTCATCGAGGGTGGAGACACCGTCTATGACGTCTACAAGGCGATGGGCTACGCGGTCGCGTCGGACCGGATGTTCCAGCTGGAACTCTATCGCCGCCAGGCACGCGGCAAGCTCTCCGAGGTTCTCGGTGAGTCCTACCTTGGAACCGATGTCTTCCTTCGCACCATCGGCTACTCGGATGACGAACTCACCGAGGAATTCAACGGTCTCACCGAAGACGGCCAGGCCGCTGTTCAGGGTTACGTGGATGGGATCAACCAGCGCGTCGGGGAGATGTACGCCAACTTCTACATCATGCCCTACGAATACTGGATCGCCAGCTTCAACTACGTCTTTGTCGACGGCTTGAGCATGAGCTTCCTCCCCACACCGTGGACGGTCAACGATGCCCTGGCATATACGGCATTGTTTTTCCGGGGATTCGATCCGGAGGCCCTCGACACCATGCAACTCGACAACATGGTGTGCTTCCAAACCTGGGCCGCCGCCTTCCCGGATGAATATCTCTACATGTTCTCGGATGTCCGTTGGCTCAACGACCCGTCGGCTCAGACCATGATCCCTGCGCCAGCGGGCGCAAAAGTGAATCACCTTTCTTCGCTGCCGAAGGTCAAGGCCGACGCCTTCCCGAAAATGCACGGAGCGGCGAACGAGATCCGTGATCGAATCGACACCTACCACCGGCAGATGGATGAGATCGGCGCCAGGATCAAAATGGGAAGCTACGCCTGGGCCATTTCGGGAGAACGGACCAGTACCGGCAACCCGATGCTCTACTCGGGCCCGCAGATGGGCTTCGAAATGCCGTCCATCGCATCCGAGGGCTCGATCCGAGGGGGCGGGCTCGAGGTCTCCGGTCTGCACGTGCCCGGGCTCCCAGGGATAGCGGTTGGACGGACACCGCACCACGCCTGGTCCGCCCAGGTCGGCCACGCCCACACCACCGACTACTTCTTGGATTCGCCGGCCAGCGCGGTCTTCCATCGCTTCGAAACCATCAACGTTTTGAACAGCGACCCGGTGACCATTCCGGTCTTCCGCACCTGGCACGGACCGGTGATCAGTCCCATGCCCTTCAACCCTGCCGAAGAACCTCCGTACGTGGTTTCCTGGGCCTATGCAAATTGGGGTCATGAGGCGGATGCGGTGGACGCATTGCTCGCTGCCGCACGAGCGGAAAGCCTGGACGATTTCTTCGCTGCGGTCGAGCTCATCGGCGTCAGCCAGCACACGACCTATGTCGACCGCGACGGCAACATAGCCTACGCGATGACGGGCTTCGACCCCATTCGGGCACCAGGAGCCGACCCGCGTTTCCCGCAAATCGGAGACGGAACCCAGGAGTGGACGGGCGAATACCGTGCCCGCGCATCTGACTCGAATTGCGGTAGGGGCTTTTACGGCGGCTGGAACAACAAGGCATCCTTCGATTACCTGAATGCCCCGAACAGCGCCTATTATGGTCCGTTCCACCGGGCCCATGTCGTAGAGGACTACCTTTCAACTCACGAAAATTTGACCTTTGAGGAGGTTCGCGATCTGGCCCTCAACATCGCCACGACCGACAGCTTCGGAGGAGGCGGCAACACCTGGTCATTCGTCGACGATGCTTTCAAAGCGGCGGTGGACGCCAACTCCTCACCCGATCGCGATGCGGCCATCGCGATGCTCGATGCCTGGGACGGTCACTTTGTGGCGGGTGGACCCGCTGCCTGGCGCTTCGGGCCAGACCGCGCCGATGCCTGGGTCCTGCAGGATGCTTGGATCAAAGAGGTCATCCGACTTACCTTCGAGGACGAATACGCCGCAGCGGGCATGGACTACACCCATGAAAAGACTCACATGCTTTTCAACGTGTTGCTTCGGGCCCTTGCCGGCGGTGATGCCGCACTGCCTGTCTACTACAACTGGTTCCAGGATAAACTTGCATCGGGTAAACCGACCACTCCGAACGAGATCGTCGTGCTCGCGCTCGACAACGTGATGGCTGAAATGGGACTCGGGCCCTACGGCGCAGAACGCGGCGTGATCTGGTTCGGTCTCCCGTTGCTCGCGAACCTCCTGGATCCAGCCTTTGCCCAAATTCACTCGATTCCCTTCTCGAGCCGGTCGACCTACGCACAGGTGGTGGAAATGGGTGAAAACGGTCCGGTGCGGATCGAGAGCATGTTCCCGGTAGGAGCGAATGGAAACCTCTGGTTCGACGGCTTCATCTACCCGGTCTTCGATCCCAGTTATTTCGCCATGGCACCGTTCTACGATCCCTTCTTGCCGCGGCCGTTCCCGCTGTTCGACTAGCGGAACGACCCGATCCTTGCAAGCCCCGCTCATCCGAGCGGGGCTTTCTTGGTGGGCTTGAGGCTTGGGGCCCGGGGCTTGAGGGTTTGATCTGCTCTGAATGACTCTTGATTCTCAAGCCCCAGGCCACAGGCCCCAGGTCCCACCGGCATGGAGGGTGGGTGGAATTCCGAATTCCGAATTCCAAATTCCGAATTTCGAACTCGAGCAGGTATCCTTCCCCGGTGACAAAACTCGACACCCTTGGCTCAGCCTTCGACTGGCGGGCGGATGCGATCGACTGGCCGGTGACCACCGATGTCGGTCCCGGTCTGTCCGGTGTCGTCGCAGCCGAGACCCGCGTGATGTGGCTCGACCCGTCATCGGGGCAGCTGGCCTACCGGGGCGTGCCGATCGAACATCTTGCGGGGCTGGTCGATTTTGAAGAAACCGCCCACCTGCTGATCACCGGGCGAACGGCCGAGGAGGATCCGCAGGACCTGGCCCGGTTCCGCGAACAGGTCCGATCGAGCCGGGTCATCCCACCCGACGTCATCGCTTTGATGCGATCCCTCGATCCAAAGACCCACCCGACCCGGGTGCTTCGCGCCGGGGTCTCGGCCATCGGCTGCCACGAACTTTCGGCCGACGACGATCTCTCCGGTGAACGCCAATGGCGTGAACTCCGGGTGGTCGGCCAGGTTACCGAGGTGGTGGCCGATATCTGCCGCCACCGCGCCGGTCTCGACTACCAGGCACCGCAACCGGGTTGCAGCCTCGCCGAAGGTGTATTGGCAGCCCTTAATGGGCGGCCACCCGAAGACGACGAGATCCGGGCCCTCGATCTCCTGTGGGTCTTGTACGCGGCGCATGGCCTGGATGCCCCAACCTTCACGTCGATGATCGTGGCCTCCTGCCTCGCCGACCCCTACTACAACATCGTGGCCGGCCTCTCCGCGCTCCGTGGGCCGAAAACTGGCGGGGCTTCCGAGGCCGTGCTCGAGCAGATCTTCGCGGTCGGTTCGGCATCGAATGCGGATGCCTGGGTCACGGAGACCATGGCGTCGGGCGGCGTCATCGCAGGCTTCGGCCACCGTAGTTACCACATGCCCGATCCACGAGTCGTCATCCTGCGGAAAGAGGTGGCGGCGATGGCCCGCCGGAGGGGCCGGGGTGATCTCTTCGAGACGGCACGCGCCATCGAAAACGCCGCCACCCGGGCGCTGGCACCACGCGGCGTGTTTATCAATATCAACTTCTATGGAGCCCTGCTCTTCCACCTGCTCGGCGCCGACGGCCCCTTGTTGCCCTGCCTGATGGCTGTGGGCCGCATGGCGGGGACGACAGCGCTTGTCCGGGAGGCCCTCGACACCATTCGTCTCTATCGGCCCCTGAGCCGCTATGTGGGCCCGCGCGGATCGTCACCGGAGGATCGGCCGTGATCGGGAACGGTCCCATCACCCCCGTTCAGACCTACGGCCGCGGCCTCGAGGGCCTTGTGGTCGGCGATACGGCGATTAGCGAGGTCGACGGGGCACATGGCCGGCTGATCTACCGCGGCCACTCGATCGAGGCGCTGGTGGGACGAGCGTCCTTCGAAGAGGTCAGTCATCTGGTGCTCTTCGGCGAGCTGCCGAGCGAGGATCGGCTCAGAGATTGGTCGGCGGAGCTCATTCGATGGCGTCACCCACCGAAGAGCGCGATCCAGGCCCTCGAAAGGGTTCCGAGACGCGCCCACCCCCTCGCCCAGTACAGGACCATGTTGTCGATTGCCGCCTGTCACGTCCCCGAACCGGACAATACCGATCTCGACGCACAATGGCGCCGACCGGCGCGCATATTGAGTTGGACGGCAGCTCTTGCATCGTGTGCCATCCGGCATCTTCAAGGTCTGGAACCGATTCCCCCACGCGATGATCTCGGATATGCAGCCAACTTCCTGTATCAGACACTGGGTCGCTCCCCCACCCCGTCCGAAACCGGCGCATTCGAAGCGAGCCTGGTCGTGCAGGCCGAACACGGGCTCCACGCCGCGGCCTTTGCCGCACTGACCGTGATCTCCACCGGCGCCGATCTCGGGTCGGCGGTTCTGGCGGGGATGGGCGCGCTGTCCGGCGCGCGCCATGGCGGCGCCAACCAACTGGCCTTCGAGCTCATTGAGAGCCTCGATGGACCCGGTGAAGCACGGCAATGGGCGATTGAGGCCCTTGCCCGCAAAGAACGCTTTCCGGGCTTCGGACACAGGGTCTACAAATGCCCGGATCCGCGAGTTCGCACCCTCGAAGGCCATGCCCGGAGACTGCTCGAGGAAACGGGGCGCCGAGATTTGTGGCTCACCTATCTGGCACTCAGGGAAACGATTGAAGCGGGGCTCTCCGGCAAGGGGATCTTTGCCAACGTGGACAGCATCACCGGTCTGATCTATCACCCCATCGGGCTTCCGGCGAGCGCCTTCCCGATTCCCTTCTGCCTCGCGATCCAGACCGGTTGGATGGCCCACTGCCTCGAGTATCTCCCCGACGGCAAGGTAATCTCTCCGGGGGCAGTGTTCATCGACTCGAATTCGGAATTCTGAGTTCGGAGTTCGGAATGATCGATGCCGGCCTCGTCAACCCCACCGGATTGACGGTCGGCAATTCCGAATACCGAATTCTCTAAAGATCGTGCTTCAGGAACATCTCGCGCAGGGACAGCAGCAATCGCGAGAACTCACTCTCCTCGAGGAAATCCTTCACTTCGTCGGAGCTATGACCGGCAATCCGCTTTTCGAGCACGCCGTCTGCAACCACGTAGAACTGTTCGATCGGTCCGATTTCAAGGGGCCTCCGTTTGATCAGATACCACCCGCTGGAGCGAAGGGTCTCCCACACCGGGTGCTGCTCTTCGGGGTCGTTTCGCAACAGGGATTCCGCGACCGACATGACCTCCCGCCGCAAAATCTCCAGGACCTCTCGATCGTCGTCGCTGGCCATCGCACGCTCGACGGCGAGGGCATCCTCGGAATCATTGCCCGCCGCATTCTGTAAAGCGTCAGGCGTTCCGAGTTCGGTGGCGATGGTGGCAAAATCTTCCGGTTCGATGACGTCGCTCTTGGTGAGCTGGTCGATTGCAGCAAATTGTGTCGAAAGGTCGACGACGGGCTCCTCGATCTTGACTTCCTCTTCGATTTCCTCAGATTCCTCATCGTCGGGTTCTTCTTCGGAATCCTCGTCGGTGTCTCCCTCCGGATCGTTTTCGACGTCGTCCCTCGGATCGTCTTCGGGATCATCTTCGGCGTCGTCCTCCGGATCGTCTCCACCCGGTTCCTCGAAAATCTCCTCCATATCCTCTTCACTCTCGTCAGCGTCGTCGTCTGCGTCTTCAGCATCAGCTTCGGCATCGCTCTCGGGATCGCCCCCGTCATCCTCCCCGAAGATCTCTTTCGTGGACTCCTCCTTGACCTCAACCGTCTCGGAGGGCTCGACTTCTTCGGGCTCTGGAGCCGGGTCCTTGCGTTTTTTGAGCATCCGCCCGAGTTCCTGGTGGAAATCAATCACCGCTTCGAGGTCGTCGTCGGTGAATGGCACGAAAGCGGCAAGCTTGAGACGAAGAGACTCGACCTCGCGGAGCCGCTCGACAATCGACTTCTCGTCGGAACCCAACCACGCCAGGAGGGCCGCGAGATCCTCGTTATATTCGATGGTTTCTGCAAGATCGTCGAGCGTTGCGTAGCTGATCAGTTCCTGATACTCGTCGTCAAAACGATCGATCGCGATCTCGGTCTCTTTTCGCGCAACCAGTGTTTCAAAAAGACCCGGCGCCAAACCGTCCAGATACCAGGTATCGCCCGACACCTTGACGAGCCCACGGTAAACGATACGCCGCACCGTGACCACGATGTCGGCCATGATTTCGTAGGCCTCGGTATTCGGGTTTCCGAGCGTCACAGAACAGCCGAAATCAGTCTCATGGCGGTCGATTGTACACCCGATCCGATGCCCGTACGAAGCAGGACTTGCTTCACCAAAGAGGGTGGTCACTCGTCGCGGCGCCACTCGGCGTCAATGACATTCGGATCACCGGTTTCGACGCGACCTGCAAATCGGGTGGCAGCGATCTTCCGAACCATCGCCCGCCCCTGCGGTATGAGGAGAAAAAACCCGAAAGCGTCGGTCAGGAGACCCGGTGTCAGCAGGACCGCCCCGGCTACGAGGATCAGCGCACCATCGATCAAGGCATTCGTAGGGAGTTTGCCGGTGGCAAGATCGGCATTGAGTCTTTTAAGCACCCCGAGGCCCTGTTGCCGCGCAAGAGCCGCACCCAGGGCGCCGGTCAGGACAACCAGGGCAACGGTCGGCCAAACTCCGACGACGGTCCCGATCTTGACCAGGAGAAACAGCTCGATCAACGGAACGACGGTGAAGAGAAAAAGCAGGCGGAGGAACATGGTTGCAGTGTACAGAAGCCTGAGTTCGGAATTCGGAATTCGGAATTTTGAGTTTTGAGTTTTGAATTCAGCCAGTATTTCGCAGGCTGGATTATTTCGGGTTGTTATTTGGGGGTGCTTGGGCGGATTCCTTGGTCAGGGGGATGCGTACCGGGAGAGCGAGCTTGAGGGAAACCTGGGCGACGATCAGCCAGTGGTTCTGTGCCGAACGCGCAGCACCGAGCTCAAAGGACAAACCGGCAAAGCCGACACCGTGCTCGGTGCCGATAGACAAACCGTGGTGGATACCGTGGTCTTCGTCATCCCACCGGCGATAACGAAGAAATTTACCGTGGAACCCTGTCTGCTTCGTTGCCACGGGTATGGAACGCACACCACCCCAACCGATCGTATAGATCTCCGCATCCGCCCTCGGTCCCCGTTCGATGCCATAACCGGCATAGAGGCTGAAGGTTTTGCCGTCACTGATCGAAAGATAGGCGGCGCCCGACCACGAGTACCAGTTCGGCGGCCCGAGAATCCCGCCAAGCGTCGGGTAAAGCCCGAGTGACGGCCGTTTCGGGATCTCGGGATCGGGATCGGCTCCGATGGCTGCATTAAACTCCCGATGCCAGGCATCGACATCGATATCGTCACCCGCGGTGGCGGCGAGGGGCACAACCGTCAACACGACGAACGCCAGAACCGCTGCGAAACGCGTCACCACGCGACACTCCACGCATCGAGGAAAGGTTGTTTGCGCCCGAGTTCCTTTTTCATCCGCGGGACATCCTCGGGGCCAAATAGGCGGAGGATCGCTGGAACTCTGAGTGTTTGATCCGAGTCGACGCAGGCCACTTCCGCATCCCGAAGCCCGATAAGCCCGTCAACAAGATCCCCGAGCTGACGGTTGAATTGCGGATCGAGCACCGCGACTCCGGCTTCGGTGTTGTAGTAGGTGGATCGGATATTGAAATTTGACGAGTGGATGATGGAGATTTCTTCATCGATCAACAGCATCTTGCCGTGGAGAGCGACGGGCGGCATGTAGACCGGGCGGCAGGCGCCATTTTCAAGGGCCTTCCGCAGGTCACCGTTTCCGTGCCACGCCCAGACCTCGGCTCCGACCTCGACGAGCCGGATCAGCGTCGGGTAGGCCGCCCACAAAAACGGCCCACCTCGAATTGCCGCTTCATGATCGTTGACCAGGATTCGGACAGTGACGCCGCGCGCCACCGCCTCTTCAAGGGCGGCGGTCAGATCTTCGAAAAGATTCGGAAAAGGCGTCATCAGCTCGACTCTGTGTTCCGCCCTTCGTACGAGGGCAGCCAACAACTCGGATGATGCGGCAGGGCGCTTGAGGAGGGGGTTGTCGTAGAGGATCGCCACCGAGGTCGTGCCCGGCGCTTCATTTCTGACGGGAAAATACTCTCGATTGACGAATGGCTCGAGCGGACTATTGCCGTTCGGATAGCGACCCGTTTCCCAGAAGACCCGGAGCCGGTCAAGCAACAGTTCCTGCGGCATCAAAAAGCGACCGGTCTTACGATTGAACTCGGTGAACTCCCAACTTTTGAGGAAGATCATCTGCAGATCGTCGACCGCGCTCCCCTCGAGCTTGACACCGAGATCGAGCCACCATTTGTCGGGATCGAAATAATCGTCGGCATAGTTGCGGCCGCCGACGATGGCGGAGCGGCCGTCCGAGATCAGGATCTTGTCGTGCATCCGGCCTTCGTACAGAGGTGTCAGCCCCCACGACGAACGGTTGAAGCCCCGGACATCCGCGCCCCGCCTCTCGAGGCCCCTGAACGCAATGCTCCACGCGGCGAGCGCCGAAGCATCGGCCAGCACATGAACCGAATAATCCAGACCCGATTCCAGCCTGTCATCGAGGGCGTCGAGCACAATGTGCCGGAACTCTTTGCCAAAGGTGTCGTTGTGCCACGAAAAGGTGCTGATGAAAAGATGGTGGCGGCTCTGCTCGACAAGCTCCACCCTCGCCTCCCAGGCACGATTCGGATCCGCCAACAATTCGATTGCGTTGTCGTGGGTCCAGCGAGCCCGTCCAACCCGCGTCACCAATTCCGCAAGGCTCTCCTGATCTTCGGCATACGCGGTTCCAGCAGCCGAGACCAGAACGAAAAAGCCCACAACGAGGCGCAAAATGACTCCCCCGACGTTCATCCGCGACGCAGGGTACCAAAGAATTCGGTCGAAGTTTTGAGTTTTGAGTTTTGAGTTTTGAGTTTTATCCTCTACGAGCCTGTTGCTCCGGGAGCTTTTTTGAGCCGATCGTTGGCTCCAATCCCCAGAAAAGTTTCCCGGCCCGGAATCAACCGGAATATAATCCCGACTGCAAAGTAAATATCGAAGAAATCCGAGGGGGTACGACATGGATGACATTAACGAGCGTCCCGGCTACGAGCCCGAACTCACCGAACCACCGATCGCATCTCCCACCGCCCAATTCAGTGCGGTCCAGCGCCTGTGGATGATGTTTGCTTCGCCCGGCAAGGTCTTTACCGACATCGGCATCAAACCGACGTGGATCCTCATCATGTTGCTTTTCGTGGTCCTGGCCACCCTGGTCAACGTGATCGCCCTGCCTCACGTCGATACCGAGGCGACGCTGCTGGCGAGTCTGGGTGACCGGGCGGATGATCTCACCGAGGCTCAGATCGAGAACATGGTCCAACAGGCCGAGAAGATCGGCAAATTCAGCCCGATTTTCAGTCTGATCATCGGGCCGATCGCATGGGCGATCATGGCCGCATTCTTCTTCATCATGCTCAAGGTGGTCGGTTCAGACGCGGACTATGTCACGACTCTCTCGACGATCCTTCACGGTTATTGGCCGGCGAGTCTGGTTCAATCGGCGCTGATGGCGGTGTTGCTGCAACGGGTTGGCGAAGTACCGCAGAACGAGCTCGCAAACGTCGTCAAATCCAGTCTCGGGGCTTTTCTGTCGCCCGACGCTCCCGTCTGGCTCACCTCGATCGCCGGAACGATCAGCGTTTTCAATATCTGGACGATCGTCTTACTTGTCATCGGTTTTGCAGCCGTCGGCAAGATCTCCCGCGCCAAGGCAGCGATTGTGACGCTCGTCCCCTGGGTTTTGTACCTCATCGCAAAGGGTGGCTTTGCAGCGTTGACATCCTAGATCGGGCCCAGATTCCCATCGCGGGGTAGACGGGCATCGCGGCCCGCTGAATAGAAGGTGAGTATGAAGAAAGCTCTGATTGTCGCCGTCATCGTCATTGCTCTCGCTCTGGTTGTCTGGGCGAGTCTGCGCGACGCCGGCCCTCGCGGCGAAGAGGTCGAGGTCCAGGAGGCCCTGACACGGACGATTTCGTCGAAGGTCAAGGGCACCGGAGAAATCACGCCGGAGAAACGGGTCGACATTTCGGCCAAGGTGGTCGGCGAAATCATCAGCTTGCCGGTGATCGAGGGCCAGGACGTCGAGGCCGGACAACTGCTGATCGAGATCGAAAGCGATCTCTACGAGGCGGCGCGCAACCAGTCTCGGGCCGCACTCCGTCAGACCGAGGTCTCGGTTCGGCGGCAACAGGTTCAGCTGGTGGACGCACAACGGAATCTGAAACGCACCGAAAAATTGATTTTGGATGGTCTGGTCTCTCAGGAGGCGATGGACACGGCTCGGTTGGCTCTGGACACCGCCGAGGTCGACCTGGAAGCGCAACAACACATCGTCGACCAGTACCGCTCGGCCCTACAAAGGGCCGAGGACGATCTTGCCAGGACGACGATCCGATCACCGATGACGGGAACCATCATCCAACTCAATGCCGAACAGGGCGAAACGGTCGTCCCCGGTTCCACAAATCTTCCGGGGTCGGTGATCATGACCGTTGCCGATATGTCGGTGCTGCTGGCCGAGGTCGAAGTCAGCGAGGTCGATGTGGTCTCGGTCGCGCTCGGCCAGGATGCCGAGATCAAGGTCGATGCCCTGGGTGCCGAGCCGCAGAAGGGTCATGTCGTAGAGATCGCGACCTCCGGTCGTAGAGACCCGACCCAGGGTACGATCCGCTTTGCGGTCAAGGTCGCGCTCGAAAACCCGGATCCTTCACTCCGACCGGCGATGACGGCTAAGGTCGATGTCCTCACCGCCACCACCAACAACACCGTCGCTGTCCCTATTCAGGCCGTTGTGAAAAGAAAATTCGACGAAAACGGTGAGGAGATTACGGGCTCTGCCGCAAAAGGGATCGAGGCTATTGATGTCGTCTACGTGATTGACGACGGGAAAGCGGTATCGAGGGCGGTCACGACTGGAATCTCCGACGAGCTCTATGTTGAGATCTTCGATGGATTGGCCATCGGAGAAGAAGTGGTCACGGGCCCCTATCGGACCCTCAAGGGGCTTGTATCGGGAGACCCGGTGTTCTCCAAGGAAGCCGATGAGGACGACGACGAATCGACCGATGACGACGAATCGGGCGGCGTCGAAGTGCGCGTCGACTGATGTTGATCACGATCAAGGCCCTGTACAAGATCTACCGCATGGGAGATGCGGAGGTGCGGGCACTCGACGGCGTCGATCTCGAAGTCGGCGCGGGCGAATACCTGGCCATCATGGGGCCATCGGGCTCGGGCAAGTCGACCTTGATGAATCTCATCGGTTGCCTCGACACCCCTACTTCCGGCGAATACATCCTCAACAAACAACGGGTATCGGATCTCGACGACAGTGAACTCGCAACGATCCGGAACCACGAAATCGGATTCGTGTTCCAGACCTTCAACCTGTTGTCGCGGGCGACGGCGCTTGCCAATGTGGAGCTGCCGCTCATCTATGCCAGGATCTCAGCCAGGGAACGTCACCGGCGAGCGCGTGAAGCGCTGGAAAAAGTCGGATTGGGCGATCGTTTCAAGCACCAGCCAAACGAGTTGTCGGGGGGTCAGAGGCAACGAGTCGCCGTCGCACGAGCACTGGTTAATAACCCGTCGATCCTGCTCGCCGACGAACCCACCGGCAATCTCGACTCCAGGACCTCGGCCGAGATCATGGATCTCTTCAACGAACTCAATGCCGGCGGCAACACGCTGATCGTGGTGACTCACGAAGAAGATATCGCCGCCCACGCGCGACGCACCGTGCGTCTGCTCGACGGCAAGGTCGTGGTCGACGAACGGATCGGCTCATCGGGGACCGGATCATGATCTGGGACAACCTTCTCATCGCGTTGCAGGCGATCCGAGCCAACAAGATGCGGTCGCTCCTGACCATGCTCGGGATCATAATCGGGGTTGCGGCGGTCATTGCGGTGGTGTCCATCGTCCAGGGTCTCGACCATGTCATCTCGGCGCAATTCGAGGGTGTTGGAGTGACCTACATCGTCGTCGTGCCGCGGCAGGATCCCCAGGATCCCGATCTCGCCGGGAGAGAGGTCAGGCTAACGTATGAGGACGGCCTGGCGATCATGGACCGGGCCACGGGGCTGAATCTCTTCAACCCGGTCTTCTTCCGCGGCGAGCAGATTCGTTCGGGGAGCCGGCGTCACGCTTCCACGGTCCTGGGGGTCGGACCGTTCCACCAGGAAGTCAACAACCACTGGGTAGATCGCGGGCGGTTCTTTTCCGACCTCGACATCCAACGCGCTGCCAGGGTCTGTGTGCTCGGTGACAAGGTGATCGAGGAACTCGAGCTCGAAGACAGGATTCTCGGCACCGATCTTATCGTCGGGGACTCGACCTTCACCATCGTCGGCATCATGGAGCACCTGGGCGAAATGTTCGGTCAGAGCAACGATGATTTGGTGCTCATTCCCATCACCACCGCCCGCGATATCTATGGTGAAGAGTCGTCACGCCAGCTGCGGTTGGACTTCCAGGCCGTTTCTCCGGAGACCGTCGATTTGGCCGAGGACCAGATCAAGGAGGTGTTGAGAAAGCGCCACCGGATCTCTGAAGGGACCAAGGATGACTTTCGAGTCCTGCTCCAGGAGGAGTTGCTCGAGACAACCAGTGCGATTCTGGGCACGATCACTTCGGTGGTCGGAGGCATCGTCAGCATCGCTCTCCTGGTTGGCGGCATCGGCATCATGAACATCATGCTGGTGTCGGTCACCGAACGAACCCGTGAGATCGGCGTGCGCAAGGCGGTGGGAGCGCGCAAATCGGACATCCTGATCCAATTCCTCATCGAGGCCGTCACCATCTCATTGGTCGGCGGTTTTATCGGGGTCCTCGCCGGTTGGGGGCTGGGAATCATCGGCGCCAACGCCATCCCCGGCTTTCCGCCCGCCCACGTTCCGCTCTGGTCGATCGCCCTGGCCTTCGGATTCGCCGCGTTGGTGGGAGTCTTCTTCGGAACCTACCCGGCTGCAAAGGCCGCGGCACTGGATCCGATTGAAGCGCTGAGGCATGAATGAGGAATTAGGAATTAGGAATGAACGACGCGCCGAACGAAGGTAACAGCGTGTACCTTTTTCCCGCGACTGATGGATCGAGGGTAACCGAGGCCCAGACAAACCCGGTGCGGGACAAGAGTTTTGCCTTTGCTCTCGAAATAATTGAACTGCACGAGGTCCTCACAATGCAACACGAATACGTCATATCGAAACAGCTGATGAGGAGTGGCACCGCGATCGGAGCTCTCGTCGAAGAAACCATCGGAGCAGAGAGCAGGCGAGATTTCCTTCATAAGATGAGCATCGCCCACAAGGAAGCCCGTGAGGCTCACTATTGGCTCAGATTGCTCGATGCTTCGAAGCTGATGCCCAACACCGACTTGACGAGGTTTTTGGAACGTGCGAATGAACTGGTGAGCCTCTTGGTCTCGATCACTCGCACCGTGAAATAAGGACCGGTGAAATAATCCCGATAATGAAAAAGGATTCGTGAGCAGGAGATTCCCATTCCTATTTTCTAATTCCAGTAGGTAAACCGCTTCACGATCCGGCCGAGTTCCTCGGCCAGAGCGGCGAGTTCGTCCGCCCGCTCGTGCGAGGATGTGGAGGCGATCGAGGTCTGTTGGACAGCCGCCGCGATGCCTGCGATCCGTTCCGCGATCTCGCCTGATCCAGTCGCCGCCTCGGTCACGCTGTGCGCAATCTCCGCGGTGGTTGCGGTCTGCTCCTCGACCCCGCTGGCGATGGTGGTCTGAATCTCGTGAATGGTGGATGATTTCGCTGATCTCTGTGATCGCCTCTCCGGCAACCTTGGTCTGACGGCTGATGTCATCCGCGGTGGAGCTGATTTCCTCGGTCGCCTGAGCGGTCTGTTTGGCCAGTTTCTTGACCTCGTCAGCAACGACCGCAAAGCCCTTTCCGGCCTCGCCCGCCCGTGCAGCCTCGATGGTCGCGTTGAGGGCCAGCAGATTCGTCTGTTCGGCGATCGCGTAGATCACCCTGACGACGTTGCCGATGGTGTTCCCGCTCTGATCCAGCTGTTGAAAGTCGCCTGGTCTCGCCGGCGATCTCGACCGCACGGGTGGCCACCTGAGCGGCCTCCGAGGCGTTGGCAGCGATCTCCCGCGTATTGGCGTTGAGTTCTTCGGTCGCCGTTGCCACCGATTGGACATTGGCGCTGACCTGCTCGGCAGCAGCCGAGACCATACTTGCCTGAGTCGATGTCTCCTCGTTGGCGCTGGCAATCTGCTGCGACAAATTACGCATCTCATCGGATGAGCCGCCGAGGATCGATGTCTGTTCGCCGAGCATCCGGACATCTTCCTGGACCCGGGAGACGAACAGATTGAAGCTTTCACCCAGCCGGCCGAGCTCGTCGCCGGAGGTCACCTCGACCCGTTGGGTGAGATCGGCCTGCCCGCCGGAGATGGCCTGGAACCTCTCGAGGAGCTGTCTCACCGGCCGGATCCAGATGTATCTGGTGACCAGCGCCGTGAGGATGCCGACCAGGGCGATGGTCAGGAGAATCGCGAGAACCGTTTTCACGATATTTGCCCGAACCGGCCCCGAGATGACCTTGTCCGGCAATATCACGCCCAGGGTCCAGTTGATGTATGGCGATTCCGACTTCACCGGGGCCAGGACGACAAACTGGTTATTTCCCTGCCACCTGACCTCGCCATTGGAAGTATCACCCTCCCGAATCCTCGCACTCAGATTTGAGAACCCGGAGGCCTCTTCGGAGAGGAGGTCGAGGTCCTCAAGCTTTGCCTCGACTTCGAGATCGGCACCGGTGAAATAGATGATCTCTCCCTGATGATCAACCAAAAACGCCGAGCCCTGGCCCTGATAGACAACGTTGCGAACCAGTTCGCCGACAGTCGTAAGGAGCACGTCCATTCCACCAACGCCAAGAAGCGATCCGCCCTCGTTGTAAACCGTGGTTTGAAGGACGACAGCAACCTCGCCGGTGACGAGATCGGTTGTCGGTGACGCCAGATAGAGCCGGTCTTCGGCCACTGCCTCATGCCACCAGGGTCGGTTCTTGATCAGATAGCCTTCCTCCTGCACCCGACCCTCGGGTATCTCGGGAATCCGGTTGGAAAAATAGTCCTGGGAGTCCTCGTCTGCAAAAAAGACGCCCTTGACCTCACCGTCCCGTCCGGCCAGTGTGTCGAGATAGTCGATTACGGCGCGATACTCCGGTTCATCGAGAACAGGTGCCCGGTTGGTTCTGTAGGCGGCAAAAAAGTCGTGCAACATCGGGTTGACAAGAAGGTCTCGACCGTCCTCGCCCGCTCTCCGAAAAAGCGCTCGATCTCGCGCGCCTTCACATCGAGGACCTGGTGAACCTCGGCAACGATCTTGTCGCAGGTCTTCGTCGCGTCCCGGCTCACGGTTATCGAGCCGAGGATCAGCAGCGCGAGCGCAATGGCGCCCCCGCCGAGAAACCAGAACTTTCGATGAATGGTGAGATTGCGAAGCCGAGAATCGGTCATGTCCAACCCCTCAAAACGGAAATGATGCCAATCCAGCGCCCCTATCCCATCGATACATCGACATCAAGTGTACCGCACAAGACATAGGTCAGCCGTGTACGCCGGCGGTTATGCGCCCACGGCACAGTTCATAACCGGATCCGGAAGCCATCGTGCAGGCGGCTGGCGATAGTGAGGTATTCTTGAATGAGGGCGAAAAGAAGGCCCGAAGGGGATTCAGCGACGATCGTCTCGGTTTTTCACGCCGGTGGCGAATGGTCCCTTCAGGCCGCCTCGATTCGTATTTTGGAGCATTTCATGGGTGGAATGGACGCCATCGTTGCCGAATTTCTTGCTGAAAGCGTCGAGAATCTGGATCAACTCGACCAGGACCTGGTGACCCTGGAAAAAAACCCCTCAGATCGGGAGATATTTGCACCTATTTCCGAACCATTCACACCATCAAAGGAACCTGTGGCTTCCTCGCCTTCGGCAAGCTCGAATCGGTCACCCACGTTGGCGAATCGCTGCTGACCAGATTGCGCGACGGCACCCTCGATCTCAACCCAGAGATCACCACCGATCTCTTGGCAATGATCGATGCTGTCCGCGGAATCCTGGCCAATATCGAAAAAGACGGATCCGAGGGGGAGATGGCGACTTTTCAGATCTCATC
>CAWCLO010000008.1:0-153360 GCA_963796455.1 Candidatus Sulfomarinibacteraceae bacterium | reverse complement strand
GCCGGGATTCGAACCCGGACCGCCATACGGCGAGAGGATTTTAAGTCTCACCAGGGCCAATATCCCGGCAACAAACCACAACTTCAGACATTACGTAACGATAATATAATCAATATGTTGCCGAGAGAAAACGCCTATAGAATCTGTTGTCGATTGTTGGTGAAGAATGCGGGATTTTGGATTCATTTGCACCGAGAATGCACCATCAACCTAGTGAATCAAAAAGGGCCATCCGACGAGGATCTGCCCCCTCTCAGTACACATGGCATAACCAATCGCGACTCGTCAGGTCTGTACTCTCGCTTTCGCGATCGAGCTGTTTTCGAAGACTATCGCTGCGGCTGTGCAGGTGAGATATTGTATGGGTATGGCTCGGAAGTCAAAAACCAGCCGAGTGGCTGCTTTCTACGTGGTTGCCTCGGGCGTATCGTTCTAGGGCTCATCTTTGTAGCATTGGCAGTCATATTAATCGCGATACAGAATCTTGAGAAAGGAAAGGAGGATCAGCACTCCACCTGGTCTCAACGGTCATTGTCCCGTCTTGCCACTTTTCTCGACAGTACACGGGAACAGAAAACTAGTGGGCCGCCTGCACCCGGAAGTAGTGGATCTGGACAGGTGCTACTCAGATTCAACTGAATCAGAACTCTGAGACAGGTTCACCAATTGAAAACCTGAGCCCCCCCCGTTTTTCTCGCGTAGAAACTCCATTGAGAATCGATCGATCTTCCGGATTTTTTCGGAATCAGCCCATGCCTGCAAATTGTTCTATGCCTCCTCATATCTGGATATTCAGGAGGCGGGTACAGGGTTTGTAATCAAAGTGGACGAATTTCGAATATCTCGCGACTGCTTCCCATGTTACTAAGGGGGAGAAGTTACCATCCACAGAAACAAAAAATTGGCTGAAACCCTGTATCAAAAGGTCGAGAGTACCTACCCAAACAACGTGACCTTTCCGTTGTGGCTGTGTCAAGGAGAGCCCTAAAGGTACCGAACCCGCTTGCACTCAACCTCGCAAATAAGGTTGAACCAGGGGAACGATGCTGGATCTTGGCGGCAAAGGGGACCGGAGATTCCTCGTCTTGGAAAAAGAAGGCATCGTTATCGGCAAAGTGGATCGATACTCATCAAAGGTTGAGGAGCTATTCTCTGATGGAGAAAAGCCGTTTTCGTGGTTTGCAATCACCCAGAATACAGGCACAGGGAACAGTGGTGGCCCCGTGCTAAATGGCCATGGGAAAAGTAATTGGCATGATTGTCGGGGGAGTAACCTCACCGAGCACCGAGAACTTCACCGTAGTGGTGTCCTCGGAGGAAATTAATCGATGCCTAGCAACCTTTTTCTAATCCGAAAACCTAGGGGTGAGCGTTCATCCTACCGGATAATAACGTAGGCCTCTGCTAGACAATCCGGAGACGGACACTTCAGCAATTGCCCGTCGGTCAGTCGTTCCTTCGTAAACTCTGCGCCACACACAGTACAACGCGTCGTCCACCCCGTTGTGACAAATTCTATTGGTGCCAGGCTTTAGAACCTTAGGAAGTTGCATTTTCAACCCCTGCGGGTGAGAGATGCCGAGAGGCGTCTATCGAGCTCATCGAGCTTCGCCGCGTAGTCCGGGTCTTCCTGTCGTCTGCGCGCTCCTTCCCCCGCCCAAAAACTCACGACATCCGGATTCTTGTTCAACACGGCGGCCAAAGCGGTTCTCCTTTGACCCCAACGTTCGACGCCAAGCGTTGCGACCACTTTCCGGGCATTGGCGGTATCGCGGTCTCTCGCCCTTGAAGCAAGCTGATCGGGATCGAACCCCGCGAGCTCGCAAACGCGACGGATGAACTCGTTCGCTTCCAGTCTCGGTCGCTCGAGATCCGTCGTCCGGCCCTGGAGATCGACATGGATCGCATCCGCGTTCACCCGGAGTGGTGCATCTTCCGTTCTCCCAAACGGGTGCCATGTGGATTTCAGCTCAGGAGCGTCCGGATCGACACCGATTCTCATGGCCTGCAGATAGCTACGCCGAGCCGCCTTCTGTGTCTCGCCGAAGCACAGCAGCATGTCTTCGACGTCCACCAACGGCGATCGGAACCGCCGCTTCACCTCCCGGTGCCCTGCAAATGGGTACTCCTCCGGGTCGTCCACCAGGCCCCCCTTCACCGGGTTGAGGTGAACGTACAAAACGAGCCGATCCAGATAGCTCTGATCCTCAACGTACTTCGTCTTGTATCGCCCTTGCCAAAGGCTACCTGTTCGTCCGTGCCGCCGGTTGAACCCGCGACTGAATCGGTTCTGGATCCCATGCATCCCGCGCCAAAGCGGAACGGTAGATGTTCGCAAAACCACGTGGATATGGTTGGACATCACACACCAGGCGAAAATCGTCCAGCCATCTCGCTTCTTGATATCCCGAACGATTTCGATGAACTCTATCGCCTCTTCAGGATCAGCGAAAATGTGCTCTCCGCTCGAGACCCGGTTGTACACGTGGTACAGGCCACCTTCGACCACGATTCTCGGCCGTCTTGCCATTGCCGAATTCCTCCGACAACAGCCTACCTCAACTTTCTAAGGTTCTAAAGCCTTCTATGAGTAGGCCGATTATAGTCAATCAGAATCTAGATCGGTCACAAACCCCCTTTGGTGTCAGTCGTGTTTGGATGATCTTCCCGTCTCGCTTCTATCCGCACTCTGATGGCCGATGAGCGTTCGACCGGTGCATGGGGGTTCCGACGAGGATGGGCGCTTCATCTGGCACGCGGACTGCCGGCGGTGGTTATCGTCCGATAGCTCTTCCGAGGCTTTACCGAAGTCGCCCAAATCTAACGTCGTTGGTGATCAACAAAGATCATTTCACCTTTCTGGAGCGTTTTGTCATCAAGCCGCCTGAGCAACTTCTTTATTCGGGAACGCCTGATAGACCTCTCCGGTGACCCACAGGTGGTGCATCAGGACCGCCAGCTTCCGAGCAAGTGCCACGACCGCCTTGCCTTGCCTCTTCGCGCCGCGAGTGCAAGAGCCCAGTCCTGAGGTCGGAATCTGCCCGGGTCCGAAGCATCCATGCGCCGCCTGGACCAGTAGTCGCCGCATCTCCGGGTCACCCTCTTTGGTGATTCGACCGAAGTGTGACTCCGAGGCGGACGCACGCATGGATGGCCGGAGTCCGAAAAATGAAGCGACGTCACGACTGTGCCTGAAACGATAGGGTCATCAATGGTCAGCACGAAGTACGTCGCGACGACCAGCCCGACACCGGGGATCTGACGCAGATGCTGGACCTCCGGTAGTCCTTGAGCGTCTCCTCAAGGTGCTCACCCGACGGGTGATTTCACGATTCAGAGCTCTAGCTGTCGAGCAGCGGCTCGATCACAGCTCTCAAGTCCGGGGGCAGTTCACATCTGTGTCGACGCTAGTGTGGAATGTCTTGGGAGCACTACCCGGAACACCCGTATCCGAAAGCTTCTCAAAATTCCACGCATGGTGTTGATCCACTTGGTGCGAGCCTCGACGATGCGCTTAACGAACCTTCAGGTTGGATCGCAGCAGCTGAGCTTCCTCGCTACGGTGCTGGATCGGCCGAGAAACCCAGGGTCGAGCCGCACCAGACGCGCCAGGACCTCGGCATCGATGTGTCGTTTTTGAGCGTGCTTTCCGCGATCAGTCGGACCCGACGCGGGGAACACACGACCATTTCGTGTCCGCGAGACCTCGATAAGCCGCGATACCCAGGGTGATGAGCCACCAGCCTCAAGGACGACCTTCATCGGTTCTTTTTGGAGAAAAACCGTTCGAGGGCATTTCGCGATGGTCTGGACCCTCGAGGTCTCCATCACCTCGCCGTCCTCGGCCAAGATGCAAATCTCACTGTACTTTTGGTGTACGTCAATGCCACAATATTCCATGCCGGTCTCCTTAGTCTTGGGCCTCGAGCCCGTTTAGACTTGGAGAGCATTGTGCTACTTCGTAAAAGGGGGCCGGCCTACTCATCCCATCTGGCACCGATTTGAAGTCGAGATAACCGAAGAAACGCTCGTCGAACTGGGAACCCTCGACCCACTCCGGGAAATCGGGCGTCGCCGCCTGAGGCGGAGCATCCGTCCCGAGATACGCGCTGAGATGCTGCAGAGCATAGGCGTCACGAATCTCCTCCACTCTCACCAGGTCTTCGGGTCCGAAGAGTTGGGTCCTGGTGACGCTGAAGATGAACTCCGTTTCGCTGCGGATCACATCGGAAATATCCTCGGGAAGCTCTCCCTCCCAGCCGGGGCCAACCAGGAGAAATTGCCCGCTCCGTTTCCGGTCGTGAGGGTCCCCACATAGGCAAAGTTGTGGGTGTAGAGATCGACGCGCCCAAACTGGCAAACCATTCCGGTTCCGTTTCGGGCACGGTCAGCACCAGCGGTTCCGACCGAAGATCCATCCAGAACATGCAGTACGGCTTGTCGGCGTTGGGAGTCACCACCGCCTTGTCCTCCGGTGTGAACAGACGGGCCTCACAGGAAACCTCGTTGAACGGCCCCGGGTACTCGGGGTTCGAGGTGTCGATCACGTAGTTGTAGAGCGTTTTCTTGTAGTTCATCACCATGGGGAAACCGTAGATATAGGCCTCCTTGGCGATAACTGTGCTTCCTCGGGAGTGACCGCAACAGACCCACCACCAGCGCCGCATCCCGAAATGATCAACGATACGGCCAGGGCCACCAGCAACACCCGGAACGCACTTTTCTTCATTGGGTCCTCCCTCTTCAAAACGAATTCTCTGCTCTGAAAGTCACGAAATTCAGTTTGTCCACCTCGGAGTCTAGTCGAAACCTATGGGTGCCGACGCGACCGATTCCTGGTACTCCCCCGCCCGATCAAAAAAAGCATCTGGTAGCTCATCAGGAACTGATCGAAGTCGGTGCCGAACTCGGCGAAGAGGCCCATGGCGTAGCCGATCTTGACCGCGTGGCGGCCCTTGAACGGCACCACCACCGTGCCCCCGATCCTCGCATTCCGCTGCACGTCAATGAGCTGCCTGCCGTCGATGGTCTGCCGCCCGCCGTAGAAATAGTTGGCGTCGAGTGATGCCCAAAAACCAGGTTTGAACCTCCGCACGAGGTGGACCTGGAAGGCAAGGATGGGCTCCTGTTCTCTCGGGCCGGCGATGAACTCGTCGTCGTCGCCGAGCAACCACGCACCGGCGTCCATCTCGAGCAGCAATTTAGGACTCAGGCGAACGATGGAACCCAGCTCCGCTTTGACCGCCCACCGGTTGCCGCCCGCGTTGAGAATCCTGCTGCTGTCGTATTTGCCGGTCGGGGCCACGATCTCAAGGCTTACGCCGAGGATCGGCTTCGGGTCGGCTTGAAACGCCTGGAATTCCTGAGGCGTCATGGTCGGCGCGCCGAGAAGGTTGACCGACAGAGTCGCGTTGAAATCGCGAAAGCCGGAGACGCTCCCTTCGGCCGGGGTGTCGACGAGGACGCCTTTGGTCGTTGACCACTCGTAGGGCAGTTCGACCACGAGGTTTGCCGCGCCCCCAGAGATTCAAGGTCCGCAGGTAGCCGAGAACTGCGATGTCGACCTTCGAGTCCACTCCGTACAGGGGAACCGTCGGGTCAAAAAGCACGTCCCCCTCGGCATGCACGTAGCCGATGACCGCGACGTTGACGCCCCTTGGCGCCGGCCAGTAAGGCGCGGCGTCAGCCCTGCGCGGCAGACAATACCGCCCACAGGCAGCAGGTCCCCCCTATCAATACCGCTCGTGCCGAATTCATCGCGTGCAGCACCCTGAAATTGTTTGAACCTCCTGACACCATCCAATCCGGGATCCGTTCACCAATAAAACTCTCTGACCCGGAGTCCGGAATGGTGCGCTCGCTGATCACGCTTCGCCGCAACTCAGCTGTCGAGACGATCGTACTCCATCCGGAAGTCATCGTTCTTCCGTCACACCAATCGGGAATCAGGGCGCACGCGAAAACACCGAGATCCGTCCGTTTATGGAGGACGACCTCGGGTAGGTCAACACGCCGTGCCGGACTCGAATCCGACAGCGCCTCCGAGTTCACGCCGCTGAGGGTGAGTTCGTTCACGGCGAGAAGCAGCGGTTCATGGTTCTGGCCGCTGGGCGGATGGGTGGAGGCGGCTCAGAGCCGTCCGCTGGTTCCGACGAGTCACGGCGGCGAAAGGCCGCAGTAACCCTGGCGTGGAAATGCCGGAGGTGGGGGTCGAACCCACACGGGATTACTCCCAAGGGATTTTAAGTCCCCAGCGTCTGCCATTCCGCCACTCCGGCAGGAGACACAGCCATCATAGCTGGAATTCGGAGTTCGGAATTCGGAATTCGGAATTTCGCGCAACCACCCCTGGACCTTGGATTTTTGGGGAGCTGTGGAAACCAACACGAAACAAACCCGGCCTTTTTGATTTGCATCATATTCATACTAATGTTATGATGTTATGCATGAGGACCACGATTTCTCTCGATGACCGGATCTTCGAGGCGGTGAAACGGCGGGCGGCCGCCGAGGGTCGCAGTGTCAGTGGGTTGATCGCGGCCGTGCTCGATGACGCGATGAAACGCGAACTTCGGCCGGAGGAGGAGAAACCGTTTCGTCTGGTAACGGTCGGCGGTGGCGGGCCGTATCCGGAGATCGATCTCGACCGGCCACGAGAATTGATGGTCGCCGAGGACGAGGAGCGGTACGACTGATGTTCGTGCCCGACGTCAATGTGCTGATCTACGCCCATCGAAGTGATTCCTGCGACGACCACGCCGCGTATGCCAGATGGCTCACGGATGTGGCTACCGGCTTCGAGCCCTTCGCTATTTCTTCACTCGCTCTTTCCGGCCTGGTCCGGATCGTCACCAATCCGAAAATTTTTCAACGGCCGTCGACCCTCGACGAGGTGTTCTCCTTCATCGACGAACTCACCGGCCGCCCGAATGCAAGGATGATCCATCCGGGTGCCCTCCACCTGGAGATCTTCAAAGACCTCTGCCGCAGGTCTGGAGCCGCTGGCAAGTTGGCAGCGGACGCACAACATGCCGCGGTCGCGATTGAGCACGGCTGCACACTGATCACCACCGATTCAGACTTCGACCGGTTCCCCGACCTCCGGTGGCGCCATCCGTTGCGGCGGCACTGAACGCAATTTGAACGGTCGAGTCGTCGATTGATCATTCGAATTGCAGAAAATCATGAAATCATTTATCTTGATTTTATGGAAACTGCGAAATTAGGCAAACGGGGACAAGTCTCGATACCCAAGGCGGTGCTCGAGCAGCTGGGAATTGAGGCAGAGACCATTCTGCTGGTCGAGGCCACTGCCGACGGGTCGATTCTGCTTCGGCCTGCGGGGGTCTATCCCATCGAGCTCTATAGCGACGCGCGGGTCGCCGAGTTCATGGAGGAGGATCAGATCAGCGACGAACTGCGGGAGAAGATCAGAAAGAAACTCGAGGAGTCGTGAGTGCGGCTCTTTCTCGACGCAAACGTCCTCTTCTCAGCCGCGCATTCGTCCCGCGGCGGGGCGCATGAACTCTTCAGATTATCCGAGTCCGGGCACTGCGAAATCATTTCATCGCAGCACGCCGTTTTTGAGGTCGAGCGGAACTTGATGGTGAAATCACCTTCGAGCACGGACAGGTTCGATCATGTCCTGAAGGTTGTTCGCCTCGTTCCGGAAGCCGGCCCCGTCCTGGTCGCCTGGGCCACGCAGCTTGGGCTTCCCGAAAACGACGCTCCCATCCTCGCTTCGGCTGCAGCTGCCGGAGCCGACCTGCTGGTCACCGGCGATCGGAGACATTTTGGTCATCTTTTTGGGAGTGTCGTCGGGCGAGTACGCGTGGTCACCCTGGCTGAAGCGCTCGAAGAGGTCGCAACGTCGTGACTCAACGGACGGCCGAAATTGTGATCTGTGGTGCCGGGATCGCGGGGATCTCGGTGGCCCGGCAGTTAGCCGTTGTCCACGGCATGAAGAATGTGGTGCTGGTGGACGAGAGGGCTCCGATGACATTGACCTCGGACAAGTCCACCGAGGCGTATCGAAACTGGTGGCCTGGGCCCGACGACGCCATGGTGCAGCTCATGAATCGATCCATCGATCTGCTGGAGGAACTGGCCGAGGCGAGTGACAACCGCTTTCTTTTGAACCGGCGGGGTTATCTCTTTGCGACTGCTGATCCGGACCGGATCGAAGGGATGCGGGCTTCAGCGGTCCTGGCCTCGAGCTACGGCGCCGGGCCGGTGCGGATCCACCCCGAAGGCGATAGCACCGACTACCGGCCGGCTCCGAGTGACGGCTGGAAAGATCAACCGAATGGTGCGGATCTGATCACCGATCCCGAGCTGATCCGGCGCGAGTTTCCGTTCCTTTCGGAAGATACCGTCGCTGTGCTCCACGCCCGACGTTGTGGATGGTTTTCGGGCCAGCAGCTGGGCATGCTTCAACTCGAGCAAGCCAGGGACGCCGGGGTCGAGGTCATCGAGGGGCGCGTGGAGTGGATCGAGACACCGGGAGGCCGCGTGTCGGCGGTTCAGGTGGGCACCACGGGTGAGGTGGTCACGATCAGTACTCCACGATTCGTGAACGCCGCCGGTCCCCTGCTCCACGACGTCGGCATCCAGTTGGGCCTCGAGCTGCCGGTCTTTTCTGAACTCCACCTCAAGGTCTCGATCGAAGACCACCTTGGGGTCGTGCCTCGCGATGCGCCATTCATGATCTGGGAGGACTCTCAGCATCTGGGTTGGACCGAGGACGAGCGCGAGTTCCTGGCTGAAACGGAGGATGGGAAGTTGCTGCTCGGCGAGATGCCGGCCGGTGTCCACACCCGTATCGAGGGTGGTGGAGAGAGCGGCCACCTGCTCATCCTGTGGCCGTATCATCTCAACCCGGTAGCAGAGAACTTTCCTCTGCCCATACCCGACCATTATGCGGAGATCTGCATACGCGGGATCGCCACCATGATCCCGGGGCTCGGTGCCTATGTGGAACGAATGCCGAAGCCGCACATCGACGGCGGTTACTACACCAAGACAAAGGAAAACCGGCCCCTGGCCGGGCCGCTTCCGGTGGAGGGGGCGTTCGTGCACGGCGCGCTGTCGGGTTTCGGGCTGATGGCATCATGCGCTACCGCCGAATTGGTCGCAGCGCACGTGGCCGGGGACAAGCTGCCCGAGTATGCCGGTGCATTCCATCCCGCGCGATACGAAGATCCGGAGTACGTGGCGAAGATCGAGGATTGGGACGACGACACGCAACTTTGAATTAGGAATGAGGAATGAGGAATTAGGAATGCCGCCCAAATTGTGGCGCGGCCTGTCCTGTCATGGAACAGACCGAAGGGCAAAACCGGACCTCGACCACACCTCTTCGAAGCCAGTGGATTTGTGCGGGCGGGACGCCCGCACCACAAAGGTGCCCGCCATGGCGACAAAAAACCGCCTCCCGTTTTCATGGGAGGCGGTTTTGAATTCCTAATTCCTGATTCCTGATTCTATTCGTCTTCGTCCTCTTCGTCGGTGGAGGCCGCAGCGATGATTTTCTCCTGCAGCTGTTTGGGAACCTCGGAGTACTGGGCGAACTCCATGTGGAAGTCACCCCGTCCCTGGGTGATCGAACGAAGAGTCGGCGCGTAGGTCAGCATCTCGGCCAACGGGACCGCCGCCTTCACGGTGGTGGTTCCGGCCTCGGAGTCCATGCCCTGGACGCGGCCGCGGCGCGAATTGAGGTCGCCCATGACATCGCCGAGGTTGTCCTCGGGGACATAGACCTCGATCTGCATGATGGGCTCGAGCAGGGTGGCCTTGCACTTGGCGGCAGCTTCCCTGAAGGCCTTGCGACCGGCCATTTTGAATGCCATTTCCGAAGAATCCACAGCGTGCTCTTTGCCATCGACGAGGGTGATCTTGAAATCGACCATCGGATAGCCGGCAACCACGCCGCGCTCGGCGGCTTCCTGGATGCCCTTGTCAACCGCCGGGCGGTAGGTCTGGGAGATCGAACCCCCGAAGATCTTGTCGACGAATTCGTAGCCCTTGCCGAAGTTGGGCTCCATGATCACCGAGCACTGGGCGAACTGGCCCGAACCACCGGTCTGCTTTTTGTGCCGGGTCGTGACCTCGGCCGACGATTTGATGGTTTCGCGATAGGGCACCTTCGGCTGGTGCAGCACGACGTTGACGTTGTAGCGTTTCTTGAGCCGGCCGATCACGACCTCGACGTGCAACTGACCGGTTCCCGAGATCAACATTTCCTTCGTCTGCGGGTCACGGCCGACCGAGATCGTCGGATCTTCGTCGCGGATCTTGACCAGCGCAGTTGCCAACTTGTTCTCGTCACCCTTGGACTCTGCCTCGAGGGCGAAACTGATGGCCGGCTCGGGAATCGCCACTGCAGTCAGCTTGATGTCCTTTTTGGCCTCACACAGGGTGTCGCCGGTGTGGGTGGCTTTGAGTTTTGGAAGAGCGCCGATATCGCCGGCGGCAAGCTCGGTGACGTGCTCGAGATCCTTGCCCTGGGCGATCGACAGCGCGCTCAGACGTTCCGCGGAATCACGGGTGGAGTTGGAAACGTTGGCATCGGTTGCGACGCCGCCCGAGAAAACCCGCATCAAAGTGATGTGGCCGGCAAAGGGGTCGGAGATCGACTTGAAAATATAGGCGGAAAAGGGAGCGTCCGAAGAGGTGTCCAATTCCTGCTCTTCGCCATCCACGGTTGCCCGGATCGGGCGCCAGTCGGGTGCGGGTGCGAAATCGACGAGGGCATCCATCAGAGGCTGAACACCGATGTTCTTGCCACCCGCCACCGCAAAGACAGGCAGAAGCTCCCGTGCTGTGATTGCCTTCTTGAGGCCGGTCGAAAGGGTCGATACGTCAAGTTCGCCCTCTTCGAGATACTTTTCCATCAGGTCTTCGTCCTGCTCGGCGACCATCTCCATCAAGGCCTCACGGGCCGATGCCACAGCGTCGGCCATGTCGCCCGGGATCTCGGCCTCGGTGACATTCGAACTCTCGTCATTTTCCCAGGTGAAGGCCTTGCCGCTGACCAGATCGACGACGCCGGAAAAAGCGGACTCTTCACCGATCGGCAGTTGCAACGGGGTCACCGCACGACCGAACTTCTTTTGCAGAATCTCGACCACGCGCGAAAACGAGGCGCGATCACGATCCATGAGATTGACCGCGAAGAGCACCGGCAACTCGAACCCACCGGCGGCCTTCCACATTTTTTCGGTCTGGACCTCGACGCCGGCGACCGCGGAGACCATCATCAACGCTGAATCGGCCACCCGCAGGCCCTGCATCGCGTCGGTCGAGAAAATCCCGTATCCCGGTGTGTCGATCAGATTCACCTTGACGCCTCGACGCTCGAAATGGGCGACCGCCGTGTTGATGGTGATCTTCCGGTCGTGCTCGTCCTCGTCGAAATCGGTGGTGGTATTGGAATCATCCACCTTGGTCAGACGATTGACGGCCCCACTGTCGTAGAGCATTGCCGAAACCAACGACGTCTTGCCGGTATCGGGGTGGCCGACCACAGCAACATTGCGGATGTTCTCGGTTTGGTACACGGTCATGGAAGGGTCCTCCGCTCCTCGGGGTGGATTTGAGTTCTCAGTCGCTTGCTGCGGCCGGGATGAGGTCCGAACCGGTCAGCAACCGGTATGCCTCCTGATAGCGTGACAGTGTTCCGTCTACCACCTCTTGGGGCAACGTCGGCGCAGGTGGTTCTTTGTCCCACCCGCTGGCTTCAAGCCAGTCACGCACATATTGTTTGTCGTATGAAGCGGGCGATCGTCCGGGTTCGTACTCGTCTGCAGGCCAAAACCGCGACGAATCGGGCGTCAGTGCTTCGTCCATCCAAACGATCTGTCGATCACCATCAAACCCGAACTCGAACTTGGTATCGGCGATGATGATGCCTCGTTCGCGGGCATAATCAGCGGCCGACGTGTAGAGATCCAGCGTCAGGTCTCGAAGCCTTGTCGCGGTCTCTTCGCCGACGATGGAGACCATTCGTTCGAAACTGATGTTTTCGTCATGCCCATCGGTGGCCTTGGTGGCGGGCGTGAAGATCGGCTCGGGAAGCTTTGATGCCTGGATCAGACCCTCGGGGAGCTTGATACCGCAGACGGTACCGTCCGCCTGGTACTCCTTCCAGCCTGAGCCCACGAGATAGCCGCGGGCCACGCATTCGACCGGAATCGGCTCGAGCTTCTGAGCCAGCACGCTGCGGCCGGCGAGCTCGGGGTGATCTGCAAATGGTTTGGGGAACTGGGCAAGCTCGGTTGCCACGAGGTGGTTGGGCACTCGATCTTCGAAATGCCGAAACCAGAAGGTCGAGAGCCTGGTCAGGATCTCGCCGCGACCTGGGATTCCTGGAGACAGGACGCTGTCGAAGGCGCTGATGCGATCGGTGGCGACCAGGATCAGTGCGTCGTCGACTTCGAAAATGTCACGAACCTTGCCCCGACTCACCAGGTTTCCCGAGGGAATCTCGGTGGTGAGCAGAGCCCGCGTCATCGCCTCAGGCTTCCTTACCGGAGATGACCGCTTGGGCCTGCTTCGCCATCCGCGACTTGTAGCGTGCCGCTGCGTTGCGGTGGATCACGCCCTTACGCCAACCGATGTCGATCACCGACAGGGTGTCCGGAAGAAGCTTCTTGACCGTGTCCGCGTCGCCATCGGCCATCGCGGCACGCATCAGGCGCATCTGCCGGCGCACCCTGGTCCTCACCGAACGATTGCGCATTCGGCGCTCGAGCGACTGGCGGTGGCGCTTGCGCGCTTGTTTTTTCGTACCCTTGATCGTTGCCATCAACTCACTCCTTCACTGCGTACCGCGTTGTGCACGGCACTGGGTCGGACATGATAGCGGAAACCTCGAAATTAGGCTAGTGCTGTCGGGGCTTTGGGGCTGTGAGGCTATGAGGCCGTGGGTGCCAACCATCGACCGGGGGCTCGCGATAGTTCTCTGCGACGGGCTCCATAGCCTCATCGCCAGGCCGCCCAGCGGCCGGTCATAGCCTCAAGGCCCTGCGATCAGCGGATGGTGAGACCGAGCGACTTCAACTGTTCGCGCGCCAGGTCGGCCTCGCGGGTGCCCGGGTGCTCGTAGACCACGTATTGGAGGTTCACCACACCCTGGCCCTGATCGCCCTCCTTGAGATAGATCAGACCTTTTTTGAGCTGGGCGGCGGCCGCCTTGTCCGAGGTCGGGTAGTCCTCGAGCACCCTGCTGAAGGTCTCGAGGGCCTCTTGGGGTTTCTCCTGGGCGTCAAAACACTCGCCGATCCAGTACAGCGCGTTGTCCGCGAGCTCGGTATTCGGATAGCGACGATAGTAGTCGCCGAAGCCGTCGGCCGCGAGATCGTAGTTGCCGCGCATGTAATCTTCGTAGGCCGAGCGGTAAAGCGTGTCGGGGCTCATCCCGCCGCCGGCTGCTGCGGCTCCGGCCGCCGCTGCCGCCCCTGCGGTCCCCGGCTCCGTGCCGGTCGAACCCTCGGCCGGTGGCGCAACCGTGACAGGCGGCAACAGGGCGCCGGCGGCGCCGACCGCGGCGACCGCAGCCAGTTCCTGAGAGATCTGCTGCAATTTGCGGGTCGTCAGATCGAGGCTCGCGTGGAGGGCCTCGATCTGCTCCTGGAGCTCGGAAACCTTCTGAGCAAGATCCGCGTTGGAACGCATGTTCTTGTCCGTCAGGTTCTGCATCGACTGTTCCATTTCGTCCAGGTCCGACTTGTCGAGAACGTTGGTCTCGAGTTGATCCACCGACCGTTGGACGTCGGTGATCTCACGGTGCAGCAGCGCCATGTCCTGCGACGAGCTGCAGGCGGTAAAAGACCCGACCAGAAAGACGACCGCGGCAATAACACTGAGTTGGCGCATGTATGAAGCTCCTAGCGTGCGACGATGACAAAGTGGGCACGGCGGTTGAGCATCCAAGCGCTCTCATCGCTGCCGAGCGCAAAGGGACGTTCCTCGCCGTATGAAATGATCTGGATTCGCTGCGACGCAATGCCGAGAAAGACGAGGTAGTCGCGGACGGCGCTCGCCCGCCGTTCACCGAGGGCAAGATTGTACTCGCGGGTGTTGCGTTCGTCGCAATGGCCCTCGATCAGAATCGAGATCGTGGGCTGTCGCTGCAACCAGGCTGAGTTGGCCGTCAACATATCCCTTGAGGCCGGGGTGAGGTCATAGCGATCGGTATCAAAAAAGGCATCCTGGAGATAGCCTCGGGCATTGAGCTCGGCGAGGTCCTGCGGAAGCTCTTCGGTCACCTCATGAGAGACGATGGTCCCGGTTTCGGGTTCGGAGATCACCTCTTCGGTGACCTCGTCCGTGGTCTCCGGAGCCGGTGCCTTGGTGGGCTCCGGCGGCGGCGCCTGCATCTTGGGGCCACTGCTTTTGCACGCGCCAATGGAGAGTGCCAGGAAAACCATCACAAGGACTATCGTAAGTCGCGTCGGGCTGCGCATATTTGCCTCCTTGGGACAACTCGCGTGTTGGCTGTACGCAATCACTCTAGCAGGATGAATGGTCGTCAACAACCGGCAACAATCGAGCTCGACGCTTCAAGAGCTCCCGGTGTGATCTCTGTCATCAAAGGGCGAGGAATCAGGATCGAGAAGACCACCGTCCGGGCGCCGGAGAGCACCGCGTTGATGGAGCTTCGCCAGGTAGTCGTAAACGACGATCGATCCCGCCACCGCGAGATTGAGAGACGGGACGAGCCCCCACTGGGGTATCTGGACGACCAATTCCGCCGCATCCAACAGTTCTTCGGGCACACCACCGATCTCGGCCCCGAGCAGAAAACAAGGATTTTCCGGATACTCGGCCTCGAACATTCCAACCGATCGACTGTCGAGTTCCACGGCAACCAGTTGCCAGCCCCTTTCAGCTACGTGATCCAGCAGGGCACGAGCATCCGGGAGGTGGGTGACGGTGGTGTACAACTCCGAAGTCCGCGCAGCCTCCACATTCCATTCGCGCTCACCGATCAACAAGAGCTCCGAGGCGGCTGCCGCGTGGGCGCTGCGGACCAAAGAACCGACATTGTGTTCCTTGGTCGTGTTCCACGCCGCAATGGCGAAGGAGCGCAAACCCTGCCGGTACTCCTCTCGACGGCGTCGTTGCCTCTCGAGGCGGCGCTCCATGGCGAGTTGGTGTTTGAGGTCGGTCACGCGGCTCTCCCGGAAGGAAGTGTCGTCGGGATCGGAGATGACGTCAATGAGGAGGGCTTGGGGCTTGGGGCTTGGGGGCTTGGGGCTTGGGGCTTGGGGCTTTGAACGATCGAGCAGGCTTTGGAGTATGTCAAGCCTCAGGTCTCAAACCGCAAACCACATGCGGGCGATCGAATGAGGGGTCGAGAAGTCCAACTGAGTTGCGGGTCTCAGAATTACGATCTCCCCCCGCAAGAGGAAACCTCGTTCAAATCCCTCACGACCTCATCCCCACGACCCCTCATTCGATTGCCTGCACACATAGAGCCTACAGGATCCAAATGTCACGGGACCGATATAACTACCGGCCCAGACATAACGAAACCCCGCGCATGCGGGATTTCGTCTCGGCGGGTATGCCCGCCCGGACCTTTTCAGAGGTTAACGTGGCTGTGAGGTCCGTCCAACACCCACGGTCTCCGGATGACACCTTCAATATGGGTTTTGAAAACTCAAGTGTCAAGGGCATAAAACAGGTAAAACTTTCACCAAAATTGCGGTAAATGCTTTAAATAAATAGCTTATAGCTATCGACCATCCAATTCAAAGCCCGACCGCAAATCAAAAAACGCCTGGATCACGGGACTCGAATTCGCCGGACAAACCGCCCTCGTCGATGAGATAAATCACTCTCGGTTGGAGGGATCGAGCGACTCCGGGACAAAGGCCAGAGGGAGCAACTCGCTCACCCGGGTGGTCAAGCGCTCGCCCGATGAATTCGCCAGCACGACCGGGAAATCACCGAACTCCGCCAGAACCTGCCGGCACGCCCCACAGGGCGAAACCGGCGGACTGGTTCCGGTGACAACCGCCAGAGCCTTGATGGATTCGGCACCGGCGACCACCGCTGCTGCAATCGCATGCCGTTCCGCGCAGACGCTGAGGCCATAGGACGCGTTCTCCACGTTGCACCCGACGTGGATCCTGCCCTCGTCATCGATTACCGCCGCACCCACGGCAAAATTCGAGTAGGGCGCCCGGGCCCGGCCGCGGGCCGCGTCAGCCGCGGCGATGAGGCGATCGGTGCTTGTGTTTTCGCGCTCAGACATGGAGCAATAATAACCCGAATTCAGGTCAGCGCTTTCTCGCGCCGCCGGATGATCCACTCGACGAAGTTCCGCCAGAGGATCGGCTGCTGCCTCCCGAGGACCGCGAAGACCTGGCGGAGGAAGGTTTCGAGCGGCTTGGCGACGAGCGCACACTGCCGCCGGACGAGCGCGACCGGCTGCTGGCCGAAGGTGACGATGAACGTGGACGGGTCCCCATGGTGGTCGATCGGGTTGTAGGCCTGCTGCTCGGGCTTGTCCGAAGCGAGCTCGGCGGCCGAACGCGTGGCGAGACCGACCGCGACGTGCCTGCGGGGCTCCGCCCCACGGATGACGAACTGGTCGGCGGCACCACCACCGGCCGCGATCCGGCCGAACCGGAACCCGTCCTCGGCGCCACCGAAGGTCGAGTTCCCGACCCGGTGTAGCCATCCAGAGACCCCGAAGCGGTTCCCGGATTGTTGTACATCGTCGGACGATACAGGTTCGGTTGTGCCAAGCGGGAAGTCCCCGAGGTCGAGAAGGGCGAACTGGTTCCGGTCGACAACAGAGCCGAGTTCGATTGCCGGTTGACCGGCGATGATGACGATGCGCCCCGCCGGCTCAAGGCGGCTGCAGACGTCGGTTTGGCCAATGTCTGCAGGGCGTCAGTGCTGAGGCTGTTGTCTCGCGCCATGAGTCGCGACACATCCGTTCTGGAACGCGCCTCGACACCGCGAAATACACTGTCGATCTCGGTACGGGTGTTGGCGACCGAGGGTGAACGGGTCGACAGCGGCCCACTCATCACCACTCCGGTTTGATCACCATCTCTCGGCATCACCTGATCACCGCCGCGAACCAGGCGGGGCAGGTTCGGGCTGGCAAAATCACTGTCGGCCACTGCCGTCCATCCGCGACGATCGATATCGGCCATCCGCACGCGGCCGTTGATGTCGAGGGCCTGTTCAGACGGCCTTCGGGTCTGCGATGTGAGGGTCTGCGAACCCTCTCGAGTCTGGGCAGTCGGAAGCTGGGATCCTTCCGGAGCCAGTCTGCCGTCCGCCTGTCGAGTTGGGGGTACCACATTGCGCCGATCCGGCTGAGCATGACCTCCGCCGCCACCCGGGTAGGGAGGACGCCCGCCGCCGGGATGGCCGCCATAGCCGGGGTGTCCCCAGCCTCCGTGGCCATACCACCAGTTGCCATAGAACCCGGCCGGGCACCAGCCCACATAACCGGGCCAACGAACCCAGTTCACCCAGGCGGGGCCCCACACGCCGCCCCAGGACCACACCCAACCAAAACCAACCGAAAGGTGCCAGGATCCATAGTGATAGGGCAGCCAACCCCATGGTTCGTAGGAGATCCACGACCACCCGGAAGGGGTCCAGTACCAACGGCCGGCACGATACGGCTGCCATGAGGCATCGACCGCGGGTTGCCACGCCCAGGCGTTCAGAGAATCTTCGTAGACCCAGGTGCCGTAACTGTCGAGTTGCGCCGCTTGCCGAGAGTGGCGAAGATCCACGTGTTGTTCGCTCTCGCCAGCGATCGTTTGCCGCCGCATTTGCACCCAGGCGGCAAAATCGTCGTTCCAGGTCACATTCGGTTCCGACCGTTGCACTTCGCCACCACCGACCTCGGCCGCAGTCTCCGGGCGCACCAAAACACCGCCTGCCGAGGTCGAGGCCTCGGCCAGACCGGCCATCACCTCGACACGCAGACCGCCTGAGGGCAGCGTCTGAAGCCGATAGATACCGCGTTCATCGAGGTAGACCGTTGCCCCGCGGCTATCGATTCTCATCGGTTTGTCCGTGAGGGCAAACTCCGTCACCTCGATGATGATGGAACCATCGGCCAGGAAAATCACCGTGCGTTCCGACTCACCATCGCGGCTGAATGCAACGGTATCCAGACTCAGGGTGGTGTATTCATCCAGCCACATGGTGTTGCCATCGGCGAGGACGACCTCCATCCGGGCCTCACGGGCCGTGTCGACCCGATCGCCGGCGACCAGCGGCATATTGATCACCGCCTCGAGATTCTCGTCCTGACTTGCGGGCGAAACGGTAGCGTATCGTTCGAGATACGATATGTAGCTCAACGAGGTCATCTCGTCCTCGCCAGAGGCCACTGTGCCGCCGGCCAATACGATGAAAACTGTAACAATCAGGACCTTCTTCATGGTCCACCTCCCGGTCATCGCTGAAGAGTGCAACGAGCGTGCCAGAAAGGACAGATTTCGGAATTCGGAATTCGGAATTCGGATTTGATCGCCGGCCACATGCAGAAAAACTCGACTTTGTGAGAGAAAATTCGAAATCCGAAATTCGAAATCCGAAATTTCAACCTCGCTTCAGCTTCCGCATCTCGGTGATCTGTTGGGTCTGCCGGACCTTGATCAAGGTCCCGGCCGGGAAGTAGCCGCCCCGGATGCTGGCATTGGTGTAGGTCACCGAATCGGGCCCCATCAGAACTCCGGGGTTGAGTACGGTGTTGCAGCCGGTTTTGCAGCGATCTCCGAGCACCGCACCAAATTTACGCAGACCCGTATGCACGATCTTTCCACCGGCTGAAAAGCTCACTTCACGGCCGACGTTTTTGACGTTCGAACAGATCGTTCCCGCGCCGAGATTGACGTCCCGGCCGAGCACCGAATCACCGACATAGGCCTGGTGGGGTGCCTTTGCACCGGGAAGGAGAAGCGATCCCTTGACCTCGCTGTGGGCGCCGACCAGGCTGCCTTCCGCCAAGACCACGTTCTGCCGGACATAGGCGCCGGTTCGAATCGTCACGCCGGATTCGAGAACGGCGGGCCCGATGATCACGGCCCCGGGCTCGATCGTGCATCCGGGACCGATGGCGATCCTCTCTCCCAGCAGATGCACACTGGGATGAAGATCGATTTCGATTTCCCACTCGTCCCTCGATTCGAGGTAACCGGCGAGCCGCTTGCCGAGGCATTCCCAGACCGGGGCCGACTCGTCAAAAACTCCACGATGAGTAAATCCCTCGAGATCAAAAAATGCCGCGGGCCGGAAATCGATCATGCTGGAATCTCCTCGGGGTCGGAAGGCCTTCTCTTGACGACCAACAGCGTCTGGTCGTCTGCCGGATGCGATCTTGCGGCGAAGTCGTCGACATCGGAAAAAATCCGGTCGACGATCGCGAGGGGGTCGAGGTGGCGGGCGTTGCGCAGGGTGCGAACAAGACGATCACGGCCGTATTCTTCGTCGTGTCCATCCTCTGCCTCGGTGATGCCATCCGTATACAGGGCCAGGAGATCACCCGGTTCGATGTGTTCGACACCGACGGTGTACGACGCATCCGGGTTTGGACCGAGGATCATGCCGCCTGATCTGAGATATTCAACTGAACCGTCGGCCCGGATCAGCAACGCTGCAGGATGTCCGGCATTACAGTAGAAAACCGTTCCATCGAGGTCGATCTCACCGAGAAACAGGGTCACGAACTTGGTCGCCAATCGACTGCGGTGAATGATCCGGTTCAGACGCTGGACCGTCCGCCCCAGTTTGAACTCGCGAGAAAGACCCATCCGCAGACCGGTGAAGACGTCCCGCACCTGGAGAGCGGCCGGGAGTCCGTGGCCTGTGGCGTCCGCCACCACCACGTCGAAGTTCCGTTCATCGAGCGTGATGACATCGTAAAAATCTCCACCCACGATCTCGGCTGCAACCGACCTCGCGGCAATCTCGAAATCACCGGGTTGGGGCAGGTGTCGAGGAAGGATCGAGTTCTGGATCTGGCGCGCTTCCTCGATGATCCCCATCACCCGCTCTTCACGCAGCTTCTGGTTGATCGCGAGACGCATGATGTTGAGGGTGGAAACCAGATATTCGTTATCGTCTCCAGTCGACTCCACGTCAAAGGAGAGCACATATTTCGAATCGGCAACCGCGATCGCAGCAAACCATTCCTGAGTTCCGAGATCGGCCTCGATCCGCTGATCGAGGCGGGGATCGTCGCGTCGCATCACCACCGAACCGACGTCCAGCAACTGCTCGAATGGCGGATAGGTCTTCCACACGCGAAAACCGATGGGGTTGCGCGACGCACTTCCAAAGGTCTCAACCAGCTCGAAACTTCCGTCGTCCTGGGAGTAGATCCGACCACCCTGGATCCCCAGATCCTCAGCAAAATTCTCAGCCAGAAAATCAGCTGTGTTGTGAATCGTTTCGAGCGCGTCCGGTCCCAGGGCAATGGTTTCAAGCGCACGCTCGATTCGGCGAAAGAGTGAAAGATCGGTTCTCGGCATGGGCGGATCATGCCATGCAAAGAACCAAGGTGCAAGAAACGGTGTCATCGCCTTCACCAAGCCGCGGTTGTTCCCGGTAACCGAGGTCTCGAATCAGCCAAAGAACTGTATAGCCGAAAGGTGATAGACTGCGCGAGGCCTCGACGCAGTCCTTCCAAGGAGGAACCGTGATCCGTACTCGATTGACCATTCTATTCATGTTCGTACTGGTTGCGACGACCTTTGTTTCCGTGGGCTGCAACCGATCGCAGCCGGAGGCGACCGCGACCCCGGATACGGTGGCACCGATCTCCAACCACGGCACCGTTCAGGTGCGGTGGGAGGGTGATCTCACGGCGGCCCTCGAACGTGCCCGAGCAGAAAACAAGACGGTGTTGGTCAACTTCTATGCCGACTGGTGCGTCTGGTGCAAACGGATGGAGTCAACCACACTTCAGGACGCTTCGGTCGCAACCATGCTGAGCAACAGGGTGGTTGCCGTCAACTTGAATGTGGAGAAGGAGGGCCTCGAGATTTCGAACGAATACGGCGTCCGCGATCTCCCGACGGTGGTCATGCTCGATGCGGACGGTCGCGAGATCGGACGGATCACCGGCTATTTCCCACCCGCAGGCTTCATGGAGCGCGTCGAAAGCTATCTCTAACTCGAGTTCGGAATTCTGAGTTCGGAATGCGGAATTCCAAATTCCTAGCGGCTCTGTGCCGCTGCCGCTGAGGTCTCTGCGGCGGCTTCCCGATCCAGGACCCTTTGTTCCTCGGGGGTCGGCGTCGGTTTGAGCCGTTCGTCGGCCACTTCGATCGATTCCACCGTAGGCATCGGCTCCCCGGGCTTTGGCACGTAAAAAGGCATCTGGAAGGGCCAGATCAACTCGACGACTTCGCCCATCTTTTCACTACAGGGATCGATGGGCTCGGTGCCGTCCAGAAATGCCTCGAGGATCACTTTTGATTGATAGCTGCACGGGGGCACGGCGCGTTCTCCCGTGATCTCATCCACGGGGGTGAACACAATTCCGGCCGGAACCGGAAAGTCCTGTTCGCGCTCCTCGGGGCTGAGCGTTTCGAGGTAGGCGGCCATGAACGAATTCCATATCGGTTGCGCAGCCTTGGCGCCGGTCATTTTCCTGGCGATCGGTGCTTTGCGATCGCGGCCGACCCACACCCCCACCGTGATCCGCGGAGAGAACCCGACAAACCAGGCATCGGAGTACGAGTCGGTGGTCCCGGTCTTGCCGGCCAGGTGTCCCGGGAGCCACTTCGCCGACATCCCGGTCCCGTTTTCGATGACGCCCTCGAGCACCGACAATCCGAGATAGGTCACGGCCTCGGGCATGACCCGCTCCGAGTGCGGGAAAAAGCGCTCCTGAAGCCGCCCGTCACGGTCGTAGACTTCCTTGATGAAGTAAGGCTCCGGGATGACGCCGAGATTCGCGATGCCGGAATAGGCCCGCACGAGGTCGATCAGCCGTACGCCGAGCGACCCGAGGGCCAAGGAGGCATAGGGGTGGAGCTCGGTGCTGATCCCGAATCGTTTTGCGGTGTCCACCACCGCCCGGCTGCCCGCCAACTGCTGCAGTTTGACCGCACTCGCGTTGTAGCTCAATTCGAGGGCCCGCCGCAGGGTCGTGATCCCGTAGTACTTTTCGTAGTAGTTCTTCGGACAATAGGTGAGTTCGCCTTCGGCATCCGGCAGCAGGAAGGGCGAATCGAAGAGCGTGTCCGCCGGTGTGAAGCCCTGCTCGAAGGCGGTGAGGTAGACAAAAGGTTTGAAGGTCGACCCGCACTGCAGGGTGGACTGCACCGCGCGGTTGAACTCGGATCGTTCGAAATCGAATCCCCCGATCAGGGCCAGGATCGCTCCGGAACGATTGTCCATGACGATCATGGCGCCTTCGATCTCCGGTTCCTGGATCAGGTCGACATCGAGGACCATCTCCTCGTTCCAACTCAGAGGATCCGGCAGCCGCACAAGCACGACATCACCCGCCTTGAGGACCCTTTTGACCGAAGAGGACCCGGTCCACTTGACGGCCTCGCGATCGATACGGGCCCGGTTCTCTCCAATCCGGACCTCGGCCGATTTCGTGTCCGATGCAACGACTACCGCCTTGACCATCGCTCCCGGCATCAGCTCGAGTTGCTGCCACGAGGGGTGTTGGAAGTCTGCAACGGCCTCGACCAGCTCGTCGGCGAGAACATTCGGTGGACGACGGAAGCCGAGATAGTTCATCTCGAGGCTGACCAAACCATCGCGCAGCGCCCGCTCTGCGGTGCGCTGCATCCAGGGATCCATCGTCAGATGAACCTGGAGACCGCTCGTGTACAGCGCGTCAGTACCGTATCGCTGTTCGATCTCTTTGCGGGTCATTTCGAGAAAATAGGCGCCGCTGTGCACCTGCTCCCGGTGCAGTTCCGCGCCCAACTCCTGGGCAACGGCCTCTTCATAGGCTGCGCTGTCGATACGACCGAGTTCGAGCATTCGGGCGAGCACTTTGTCGCGCCGGATTCGGGCATTCTCGGGTCGTTTGATGGGATCGAACTTGTTGTTGGCGCTCGGAATCATGCCGGCAAGCAATGCTGCCTCGGAAAGATTGAGCTCATTGGCAGGCTTCTGGAAATAGAGATTGGATGCCGCTTCGACCCCATAGGCTCCGTGTCCGAGAAAGACCTGGTTGGCGTACATCGTGAGGATCTGATCTTTGCTGTACCTCTTCTCGATATCGAGCGCCAACAGAGCCTCTTTGATCTTGCGGCCGATCGTCCGTTCACGTTTCAAAAACAGATTGAGGGCGAGCTGTTGGGTCAGGGTCGATGCCCCACCCCGTGAACCGATCTTTCGATCGAGCAGGCTGTACCAGGCAGCCCGCATGATGGCCTGTGGATCGACCCCGCCATGGGAATAGAAATCCGCATCCTCGATCGCGACCACAGCCTGCTTGAAGTGGTCTGGGATCTCGTTGGGGCCAAGCACCACGCGTTGTTCGAGGGCATACGAAGCAACCTGCTCCCCATCGGAACCATAGATCCGGGTCGTCGATGCCGGTTCGAAGGTGGCCAACAGATCGACCTGCGGCACGTGGAGAGATTGCGCGATGATCCAGCCGCCAAGCGCACCTGCCACCGATCCGGCGATTGCAACGACAAAGAGAACGACAATGAGCGGCGTCCCGGATCTCGTCTTGGAGGACCCTTTTTTGGCCGCGCCTTTTTTACGGATGCGAATACCCTTGATAACCACGCTGCAACTGTAGCAAAAGTTTCCGCATCACTCGATGGCGTGCTTGTGGCAATTCTGTGGCAGCGCCCGATCAGGGCACGGTACCGGTCCAGTTCGAACTGTTGCCGACCTCGAAGCTGTCGGTGAAAAAGGCGTTCTGGTAAACCAACTCCACACACGAAGGTGTGTGGGACGTAACGTATCCATCCATCAACGACCCAACCGTCGAATGCAGGGCGGCTTGATTCCCGCCGCAGTTGGCACCGCATGAGGCCGGGTTGGTGGCGAAATGGCAGTACGACATCAGTGTGCCGGTGCCACCACCTGGACAGGAAACGGTGCCGCTGAAACAGCCGCTTTCGCAGGCGTAACAGTTATCCACGGAGGGCTGTAACAGTGGGTGTGCGGCGAACCCAGATTCGTGCCCGAGTTCATGGGCGATCACTCTCAGGTCATTCGTGATGGAGACCCAGCTCGCCAGAAAGACCTGGCTCACGCTGTATCCGCCTCCCGTGCTCTGTTTCTCACAATATCCGTCCAACCAGGCACGACCGGAGGACGAGCTGTCGTAGGCCGACTTACCCGAAAGCAACATGGCGAACGCACGATCGACACCACTCATATTGGCCGACCAGTAAGAACCAAACTCGCCCAATTGGGCACTCGAGACCGGTGAGCCCGTCAGCGAGTAGGGATCATCGTCATAGGTTGGTGATGCATCGGTGTCGAGCCGGTAGATCGTGTCCCCTTTCAGAATTCGCAGCGACAGATCTCGTTCGTAGAGGGCGGTCATGAGAGCAAAAAGATCAACAATCCAGTCCTCGGCTTCCGAGGTGTTGTTGCCGAATTTCTTGTGGTTGAATTCGTTGTCGGTATCCACGGCGACCACGATTTGCCGAAGGCTCGACGTCTTGTTCGCCGCCCGACCAGGCGCTGCCTGGAAAAGTTCGTCATCGATCTCTTCCCGCCAGGGAAGCTCATCGAATCCACAACCGTAGCGCAAGGGCTCTCCGGATCCGGGCGCCGTCTCACGCTCTTTCGAAAGAGAATGGAGGGTCATGTTTTCTTTGGACGGCTCGTCAATGGTGTAACTCTCTCTGCCTGGATGGGTCGACAGTCCACGGATGGTCCGGCGGCCGGGGTGAATGGAGACAAAAACCTCAATTGATGAGTTGTCGAGGGACCGCCCAACGAGCCGGATTCGTTTCGACCTCGGGATTTCTCGGATCAAACGGCCGTCGTCAACCCACACCATGGCGCCCGGGGCGTAGACATCGACTCTTTCGAAGCGCACTCGGTGTCGGTCGCCCGGAGCCACCGGCCAATTTTCCACGATCACCGATCCCTTTGATGCAACCGCCGCAAAGTCTGCGACAAAGGCCGGTGCTACGAGCAACGACTCGTGGGTGCGTTTCTCGATGGATCGAGATGCGACACCATCGATTTCGGCAAAGAGCACCGCGGCGTCTCACCACGAACGGAGGCTTCGTCCACCGAAGGCCTGATCTCCGCTGCAATTGCACTGGAAATACCCGATCCGGCCGCCACCATCCACACCAAGAACACGAGGGCGCTGCGGAAACGCTCATTCAACAACCACATTTTGATGCTCCAGAAAGGGATTCGCCCGCCCCCCGCGGACTTCTCGACCTCTTCCAGAATATCAACAGAGACTGAGACAGGGCCCCTCTGTTAACAAAACTTTGTCATTAGGAAGACTCACTCCAGGCATCGAATCCACCGCTACTGAAACCATCGGAGAAGATCTGGTTGCCACCACCGGATGCCTCGAAAATGCACACCCCGGTCGCCGGGTTGACGTGATTCGTGAGGATCAGATTGACGGCCGAGGGATGGAAATCGAGGGTGCTTCCGCATCCGGTGATGTGGCAATAACTCATGACCGTACCCGCGCCGCCGGACGGACAGGATGTCGCCCCAGAGTAGCAGCCGCTCTGGTTGTAGCACTGGTCGATCGGCGGGTTATAACAGTGAGTGTGAGGCGATCCGAAGTTGTGACCGAGTTCGTGTCCCACAAGCTTGGCGTCCCCCGATAGATAATTTGATTTGAACACCTTCGAGAAGCTGTAGCCGTAGTTGGTCGAGCACAGCCCGCCGACCCACGCGATGCCCGACGCCGAGTTGCTCGACGGCGATTTGCCGGAGAGCATGGCCGCCAGGGCCCGGTCCACCGAGGAGTAGTTGCTCTTCCAGTAATTGCCGAACTCGCTGAGCTCCGAGGACGACGCACCGCCGCCGCTGTTCTGGCTGTAGGGGTCGGAACCGGTTCTGAGATAGGTGGTTCCCTGGAGGAGGGTGACATCGAGGTCCCGCGAGTACATGACATTCATCGCGGCGATCAGATCCGCTACATAGTTCGCTGCTGCAGTTGTGTTGTTCGAGAACTTCTGACTCAGGAGCTCGGTGTCGGTGTCGATTGCGAGAACAGCCTCCAAGGGCCCCGAGGACTTGGCGCTTGCCGCGCCACCGACTGATTGTTTTTGCCAAAAGCGAGGACGCAGGAAAATCGAGGCTGTCACCACCACAGTCAAAGAAGTGGTCCTGTTCGGCGTGGCCTTCGTGAGTCGCCACCACCCGAACATCGCCGGACACCCCACCCACAACCGGCACCAGGTCGTAGCTCTCGCCGTTTGTCATCGACAGCCCGCTCGTGCCGCCGCTCTCCGGGTCGACAATGATCAAGACTCCGCTCTCGCTTTCGCCTTCGATCGTGCCGACGAAATGAATGTGTCGGGAACGCGAAAGCTGCCGTATCCCGCCCGCGGAGACCTCGAAGATCCTGGCTCCGGGAGCATAAATTGCCACCCGTTTCATATGGACGGTGCGGCGGTCGGCCACACCCACGGGCCAACCGGAAACTGTGACGGCCTCGCCTTCGAGCGTATTTGCCAGCGCGGAGCTGATCGATTTCGGTACGATCAGCCGCTCCTCGAGGAGACCGTCGGATGCGATCCGGACATCTCCCTCCGCCACGAACTCGAGTACAGGAACGACCGCCTCCGTGGCCGGCATCTTTGCTTCAGCTGATGCAAGAATAAAGAAATGCGATCGCCGCAACGACGATCGCAATCCGGGCGCCCTTTCCATTCAAAGCCATTTCGTGCCCCCCATCGTTACCGTGGCGCGGTAACAGGCCGCTCATTCCAGATTAGGAAAACGCCTCTCAACACTCTGTGACCGGGGTCATCTATGATCGGCTTCGATGTTGAAGGTACTTCTCGGACTCGGCGGCAATCTCGGAGATCCGGCGGCGGCCATTGCGGCTGCGCTCTCCGAACTCGACGATGCGGGGCAAGTGAGTGCTGTTTCGCGGATCTGGAAAACCCGGCCCGTGGGGCCCGAGCAACCCGATTTTTCAAATGCCGCCGCGGTGATCAATTGGCCGGCGGGACCAGGGGCCCTGCTCGCACGGTGCCGGCAACTCGAGATCGACGCCGGGCGGAATCGAGAGACCGAACAGCGATGGGGGCCGCGGGTCCTCGATCTGGATCTGCTCGTCGCCGAGCGGATCGTCTGCGTGGGGCCGGAGCTCGAGCTCCCCCACCCGCGGTTTCACGAAAGGCGTTTCGCCCTCGAACCGGCCGCCGAGATCGCCCCCGGTTGGCGCCACCAACTGCTCGGCCACACGATCGAAGAATTGTTGGCCAAGGCGCGCGAACAAGACCCGCACGGCATCATTGAAGTGTTGAGTTTTGAGTTATGAGGTTTGAGTTATAGGCATAGAGCCATGAGTTTGAGTTGCGTGGAGCTCTGAACACACGCTTGCGAACAGTTCGAGTCAACTCAAAACTTAAAACTCAACACTCAAACCTATCTAGCTGATCGGTCGAGAACCCGGCTTGGCGATCGGCACGCCCTCGCGGCACAAGGGACACTCTTCGGCGGTCCAGGTGGGAAAATCCGCGGTCAACAGATGCCTGCTCGGCAGTGGTTCGAAGGGCCGCGGATCCCCCGACCTGTTGACCAGGGAGCCCACACCGAGGACGACGGCGCCCATTGCTTCGAGAATCGCGATCACCTCGCGGGTCGATCGCCCGGTGGTCACCACATCCTCGATGATCACGACTTCCTGGCCGGGCGTGATGGCGAAACCGCGCCGCAGCATCATCTCTCCATCCGACCGCTCGGTGAAAAGAAAGGGTAGATCCATCGCACGGGCGGTTTCGTGCCCGATGATCAACCCGCCCATGGCCGGAGCAACGATGATCTTCGGGTCAAGACCCGCTCCCTTGATTTCTTCGGCGAGCAACTCGCCGGCCCGCCCGGCCCGGCGCGGATTGGCCAGAAACAGCGCACACTGGAGGTAGTCCCCCGAATGGAGGCCCGACGACAGGAGAAAATGACCCTGCTGGTGGGCGCCGCAGGCCGTGAGGACGCCGAGATTGAGGTTTGAGCTCACGACTGCTCCCTTTCAATTCCGTAGGCACGCATCTTTTTGTAGAGGTTGGACCGCGGGGTGCCGATAATGCGTGCGGTCGCCGCCACATTCCAACCGTTTCGTTCGAGATGATGGAGGATGTAGGCGATTTCAGCCTGGCGCTGGAACTCCTGCAAGGATGCGAGGTCGAGCAACGCATCAATGGCGCCGCCGGCAGGTTGTTCCGGGAGGTCGACCTCGGAAACGGTGTCATCGAGTTCCATGATGACCGCCCGTTCGACGACATTTTTGAGCTCCCGGACGTTGCCCGGCCAGGGGTGCCGCATGAGCTGCTGCAGCGCGTGGTCGCTCCAGGTCTTGGGGCGACGGTTGTATTCGGTACAAAAATGATCGGACAGGTGGGCCACCAGAGGCGGGACATCATCGGGGTGTTCACGCAACGGCGGTGTATTGAGCACCACGACGGCCAACCGGTAGTACAGGTCTTCACGAAAGGTACCTGCCTGGACTTCGGCCACCAGGTTCTTGTTGGTCGCGGCAATGACCCGCACATCGACCCGAAACGCACTGCCCGCGCCAACCGGTTCGACCTCACCGTCCTGCAGGACCCGCAGAACCTTGGCCTGGGTCTTGAGGCTCATGTCCCCGACCTCATCGAGGAGGATCGTTCCTCCGTCCGCCTGAACGAACTTTCCGACCTGGCGCCGGTGCGCCCCGGTGAAGGAGCCCTTCTCGTGTCCGAAGAGCTCCGATTCGATCAACTCTTCGGGAATCGCGGCCGAATTCACCCGGATAAATGGGCGCCGTGCCCGGCCCGAGAGGTGGTGCAGCCGTCTCGCCACAAGTTCTTTTCCCGTGCCCGACTCGCCCTGGATCATGACCGTCGCGTGGGACGGCGCAACCCTCGAGATCTCTTCTCTCAGCTGGCGTATCGACGGGCTGTCGCCGAGAATCGGAGGCGGTTCTCCAACGTCGTCCAATTCGCGAGCCACCCGACCCTGAGCCACCGCGCCGCGGACCGCCAGCAAAAGATCGGCCCGGTCGGGAGGTTTTGTGAGATATCCAGCGGCGCCGGCATCCAGACACCGGGATGAAGTGAACTCATCTCCGTGGCCGGTCAGGATCACCACCGGAATATCGAGGCCCCGTTGCTGCAGATTGTCCAGCAGCGACAGACCATCCATGCCCGGCATTTTGATGTCGAGCAGGGCCGCATCGGGAGGATTCGCATCCAAGGAATCGAGGGCGTGAAACGCATCCTCGGACTCGTCCACATCGTAGTCGGCAGACGAGAGAATCCGCCGCAGGACCTTCCGCACTCCGGGATCGTCATCGATGATCAGTACGCGACCTTCCATGAATTCATGGTAGCACCAGGTTCCGGTAACGCCGGTAGAATGGATCAGTGAATACCTCCCGAACCGATACTCGACTTCGCGTCATGACAACCCTGCACATCCTGACTGCCACAATTCTCCTGGCTGTGGCGCCGGCGTGCAGCGACAGGCCGCCGGTCCGCGAAACCCCGCCGACCTTGATCGCCCATGCCGGCGGTATCGGCAACCACCGCGTTTATACAAACAGCCTCGAGGCCCTCGACCACAGCGTCGCCGCGGGCCACACCCTGATCGAAATCGATCTTTCCTGGACCAGCGACGATCATCTTGTTCTGGTTCACGATTGGGACCGCGAATTCGTGCGGATCTTCGATCGAGAGCCCGGACAACTCTCGCGGACGGATTTTCTCGCCGCCGAATCACCGTGGGGCATCACCCAACTGAGCCTCGACGATCTCGAGCCTTTTCTCCGCGGCAATCCCGGAGTCGCTCTCGTGACCGATATCAAAGAGCGCAACCTCGAGGGGCTGACGCGCATAGTGGATCGATACCCCAAACTCCGCCATCGATTCGTGCCCCAGATCTATCATCCGGAGGAAATGGACCGCGTCGAGGCCCTCGGTTTCGAACGCATCATTTTTACCCTTTATATGACCGAGCTGCCCGATTCCGAGATCGTCTCCTTCGCCGAGTCTGCAGGATTGTGGGCGGTGACAATGCCCCCCGGCCGGGCCAGGAGTGGAGATCTCGCGGCACGCCTCGCGTCTTCCGGGACACCGGTCTATGTCCACACGATCAACGACCGGCTGACGATGGAAGCCTTGCGCCGGGTGGGAGTTTTCGGGATCTATACCGACTGGCTCGCTCCATCCGATGCCCAGAAGGAGCCGGACACATCTGCCTGGCTCGAACAAACTGACGGGTTGCGCGCTCTCGACCATAGAGCGGTTGCCTTCGTACCGTGGGCGATGGATGGGCTTCAACAGTTCCTCGACATCAACAATCCCGAATCCAACGAGACCTCAACTGCTCTCAGCGCTATCGATTCGTCGGGCCAACTCGTCGCGGTCGAGGAAATCGTAGTTGCAGCAGGTGAGAACAGAGTCTTCGATCTCACCGCTTTTGCCACCGGCGGTTCCGGGCAGGGGTGGCTACGGATCGATGGCGGAGAAAACGCTGTGATCGAAATGCGGCGGCGTTTTCGAGAAGGCGCGGAACAGAAAATCTCGATCAACCGCCATAGCTACGGCCGCCTGCTGACCCGCGGCAGCGGATTGGGGGTCAGCGGACTTCTGCTGGCAGTGGTGAACCCGACGCAGTCCACCCAGACTTATGTGCTGCGGCGACGTATCGGCAACGAGCTCATCGACGACGAAACAGCCGAAGTGGAACCCGAGCACCAACTCCTCCGCGTCTACCGGAGCAGCACCGATCACGAGATCGAGCTGACGGTGACCGGCGGCCCGATGGTCGCGCACACCCTGAAGTGGGACGCGATGCTCGACACGGTGTGGTAGTTGACAGGCCGCGACGGATCTCCCCGCCGACCGCTGGCGCTCCTGGTCCTCGTGGCGCTACTGCCCCCTCTGATCGTCAGAATGGCGCTTCTGGTCGACCTTCAGCTGGGGCTCGGCCGAAATGATCTTTTCGGTCTGACGGCCGATCTCGCGGTGTCGTTGGTGATCGCAGCCGGCCTCGGCGCCCTGATCAGTGCCTCGAAGCACGGGCGTTGGGCGGCCCTCGTGCTCGGCACCATCTGGATCCTCCTCAGCTTTGCCAACTACGAACACATCCGGGAGCTCGGATCGATGGTCGCCCTCGCCCACTCCGGCTACCTGGCCGACCCGACTTTCTTTCGCGCCTCGGTCATGGCCCCGGCCCGTCCTTTGTTGTTGGTCGCCGTCGTCATTGGAGCATGGTTCACGTTGTGGTGGATCACGAGGAATCGACGGCAGTTCCCGGTGCGATACCTACTGCTGGCCGCTCTGCCGCTGATCGCACTCAGTCTGATCTGGCCCCGAGAACAGACCGTTGCATCGTGGCGGCAGACCAACTTCGTCCTCGCCCAGACAAGCAATTTGTTCGGCAGCGCCTCCCCGCCCGGGAAACAACCCGCCACCATCGATCGTACCGTCGAGGCGGATCTCGACGGTGAGCTCGTCATCGAGCAACTGCCTCATACAACCAACGTGCTGCTGGTGATTCTGGAGGGAGTGTCGGGAGCCTATATTCCGACCCTCCGCGATCGTCATGGTGCGAACACGACCATCGAAATGCCCGAACTCGACCGACTGGCCCGACGCGGGATGGCGTGGTCGAGTTTCGTCGCTCACCAGCGTCAGACAAATCGAGGCGAGTACGCCCTGCTCTGCGGCGACTACCCGAAGCTCGTCACATCCGAACCCAAAATGACCGAACTCGCCGGCTCGGCGGCCCTCGATTGTCTGCCGGCGGCGTTGCGAGCGGGTGGGCATTCCACCACATATCTCCAGGCCGCACCGATGGCCTTCATGTTGAAAGATCAATTCATGCCCCAGGCCGGCTTCTCGAAAGCGGCCGGCGATACGTCTTTCGATCGCTACTATCACCGCAATCATTGGGGCATCGACGACCGCGCGTTCCTCGAGCAGAGTGTCGAGAAGATCGAAGAGCTGCAGCGTAGCGAGCAACCGTGGTTTCTCACCCTGTTGACGGTTGGCACCCACCATCCCTTCAACCCACCTCCTGAATTCAAGGGATCCTACGCGCAGCACAGTCCCGGGTGGGCGATGGAGTATCTCGATCAAGCACTCGGCGAGTTCTTCGACAGCCTCGAAGAGATGGGAGTGCCTGACGACACCCTCATCATTCTGACCAGCGACGAATCGAGAGAGCTCGTCCCCGGGGACAGCGACATCGCCAATTCCTTTCTCCAGGCCTGGGGCTTTCTGGTGGTTCTCCATCCAGGCGCTTCGCCCCGGATTTTCGACCATCCGGCAATGCAACTCGACCTGCCGATCTCGATTCTGGACGCTCTCGGCCTGGCAGATCCATCGCTCGGTTTTGGCGGCCGCTCGGTTTTTCGCAGCTACCGGGAGCCGCGACAAATCTTGTGGGGCAACACCCACCTGCACATCGTCGCCGGGCTCTCGCGGGATCAAAGGATCGCGGTCTGTTCAGAAGACCTGCAAGCCTGTGTCGCCTCTGATCTCTCTCAGACCCTGTTTGCTCCCGGCATCGATCTGCAACCAACGGACCCGGCCCGTCTCGGATGGCTGACCGAAGGTGTGGTCAAGAGCCTCAACAGTCAGGTGCTGAAATCTGCGGCCCGAGAGCTGCAATTGACTCCGGTCGGGCCGATGCCGGTTTGGGCCGACGCCGACGAACAATTCGTGTTCGGCGGTCAGTTTCTGACCATTGACGCCGGCACCCGCGCCGACTTCGAGATCGAGGCCAGACTGACGGGGGAGCAAGGATCCATCAGATTCCACCACGATCTCATCGTCGGACGACGGCAGGAATACGTGCGAACCGACCGCTTGACGGTCGGCGAATCAATCAGAATCCACTATTCCCTCGAAGCTGCGGTGCCGCTGACGAACATCGAAAGCCGGTTTTCAATCGACAACATCGAGGGCCCGGATCTCGAACTCGATTTCACCATCGCCCGCGTGCGGATCGTGCCGACGGCCGGAACCGCTTCAATCGAGGGGATCACCGAGCACCTCTATCTGATCGAATAGAGCCCGAACCGGCCCCCAGCTTCGAGGACCGGCCGTGTTGTCTCGAAACCTGCCCCGTCGACTCGCCTACTCGACGTCAAACTCCACGCCCTGCGCCAGGGGAAGCTCGCCGCCCCAGTTGATGGTGCAGGTCTGGCGCCGCATATAGCCCTTCCATGCGTCGGAGCCCGCCTCGCGGCCACCACCGGTTTCTTTCTCGCCACCGAAGGCGCCACCGATCTCGGCGCCCGAGGTGCCGATATTGACGTTGGCGATTCCACAATCCGAGCCTTCATGGGACAAAAAGCGCTCCGAAGTCCGGACGCTCTCAGTGAAGACGGCGGATGACAGCCCCTGATCAACCGAGTTGTGCAGGGCCATCGCCTCGTCGAAATCACCATACTCGAAGACATAGAGAATCGGTGCAAAGGTCTCCTGGCGCGTGATCTCCATCTGTGCGTTGGCCTTGACGATCGTCGGCTCGACAAAGAAACCGCTGCGATCCGGCTTCCCGCCGCCGCACAGAATCTCGCCACCCTGCTCGCGGATTGCGTCAAGGGCCGCGAAGTGATCCTCGACGGCGCGCTGATTCACCAGGGGACCCATGAGGACTCCGTCGGCGAGGGGGTCGCCGATGGTGATCGACGGATAGGCCTTGAGCAGCCGGTCGATGACCTCTTTGGCGATGGATTTCTGCAGGAACAAACGGCGAAGGCTGGTGCAGCGCTGACCGGCCGTGCCGACCGCCGCAAAGAGCACGGCGCGAACCACGAGTTCGATATCGGCGTCCTCGGCGGCGATGATTGCATTGTTCCCGCCAAGCTCGAGGATGTTGCGTCCGAATCTGCGGGCAGTGGTCTCGTTGACGTGGCGGCCCATCTTGGTGGAACCGGTAAAGGAGATCAGAGGAACGTCCGAATCGTTGATCATCGTCTCGCCGACCACTCTGCCGGGGCCGATGGCGAGATTGAAAACGCCGTGCAGACCGTGGCGCGCCATCACCCGATTGCAGATGTGTTGCACGGCAACCGCGGTCAGAGGCGTATCGGAGGAGGGTTTCCAGATCATCGTGTTGCCGCACACCGCCGCGAGCGCCGCATTCCATGCCCACACCGCAACCGGAAAGTTGAAGGCGGTGATGATGCCCACGACTCCCAGCGGATGCCACTGTTCGTACATCCGGTGACGGGGGCGCTCGGACATCATGTTCGGGCCGTAGAGCTGCCTCGAGAGACCGACCGCAAAATCACACATGTCGATCATCTCCTGGACCTCTCCGAGCCCTTCCGAGAGAATCTTGCCCATCTCGAGCGATACCAGACGGCCGAGCGGATCTTTGGCGCGCCGCAGTTCGTTGCCGAGTTCGCGCACGACTTCGCCGCGCATCGGAGCCGGCATCATCCGCCAGGTCTTGAAACTCTCTTTGGCAGCCGCAACCACGTTTTTGTACGCGCCCTCATCGGCCTGGATCACCGATGCGATGGGCTCGCCGTCGGTTGGATTGAGCGTGACCACCTCGTGCATATCGTCGGCGACGATCCAATCGCCCGTACAGGCGCCGATATTCGATTTTTCGATTCCAAACTCGATATCGATTCCGAGGTCTGCAAATGATTTCTTGAGGTCATTCAGGGTATCGTTCATGATTCGGATCCTCCCTCGACTGTTCGTTGCGGCGGGAGTGTACTAGCCACTCCCCATGATGCCAAGTGGCAAGCCTACAAAAGCCCAGCTTCAGTCTTCATCTTCATTGCGGGCAAAGAATGCCTCCCAGTCGGCCACATCGTGCGGAGACAGCTTGGCTTCGTGGGTCGCTCGAACCGGACGCCTCACCCGACGGCGACGCCACTCAGAAAGAGACCGGATCCGGGCACCCCGACCACGCGCTCGATCACGCAGCTCCCGATCGTCGGTCACGACCACCCATTCCGTGGCGCGCGGGCCGTTGGGTATGATCTGGAGGATGACCTCATCGGCGGACCGGCCTCCCGCATAGTGCACGGTGACGCGGCCAAGGTGCTCGAGGACGGGCGAACCGGATGGTGGGGGACCATCGAAAACGACGGTCAGATCCATCCCCTCGTTGCGGACCGATTCAAGTGCCTGGCGGCGGACGTCTCCCCGGTCGCGGGCGCCGACTGTGGCGTGGAGGAGATTGTTGCCGTCGATCACAACCGGCATATCGAAGGGCTCAATGCATCTGCCGGGCGCGGCGCAGCAGACGCTGCAGTTCGCGGGCCCCGACAAGCTCCTTGTACATCTGGTTGGCGAGGACATTATCGGGATCGATCGCCAAAGCGCGTTCGAGCGATTTACGCTGGCGTTCCGAGTGGTTTCGCCGGCGCCAGAATGAGGCGAGCTCGAGCCACGCCTCCACATACCGTGGATTCGCCTCGATCGCCCGCCTCATGCAAGCCAGGGAGCGGTTGACCCAGAGGGGGTTGCGTTGCAGAAGCTTGGCGAGCTTGAGCAGCTCTTCGGGCCGGGGGTCGAGAGCACAGGCCTGTTCGAGAAGTTGGATCGCCAGATAGAGTTCGTCCTGCTTGATCAGCTCGTTGGCGCGTTTGAGGTTGGCTTCGACCAGAGCCTTGCGCGCCGCCGGGTCGACGTCGCCCTTTCGGGTCTGTTCGACTGCCGTCCGTTCGTCTTCCATCGTATCGAGGATTTTGTCGTAGCGTTGTCGATCTTTGAAGGAAGACAAAAGATCGTAGGCGACCCTGCCGCGTTCGACGATCCTCTCGAGATGGGGAATCATGTCAAGCAGATGCGGCCCGCTCATCTCGGGGGAATAACGGCCCTGGATCTTGTCCCACGCGTCTTTGATCTCGTTCGGTTTGGCCTCTCGTCTGAGCCCGAGCGCCCGGTAGTGATCGACCTTGGTGATGTCGTCGGCGAGTCTGCGGATATGGCGTCGTTCTTCGAGCTGGCGATCCGAGAACTCGATCTGATCAACCGCCGCGGCCTCCGGATCGTCGCCACCGCGCACGGGTGGCGACTCCTCGTCCCCCACCACCTTGTGGTCGATCGTAACCGGTTCAACGCCACTGATTTCCACCGTTCCCGACATCATCAATGTATAGAGCGTGGTAAAAGTTTCGCTCTCCGGCAAACCCGAAAGTTGAATCAGACCTGCGACGTCGCTGGCGCTGTCGATCCGACTCAAGAGAAAGCCTTCGGTCGGTGTCAACTGGACGTCTTCGAGCATGTCGCTGAGAGCACTGGACAAACGAACCGGCTGATTCGGTGAGCCGATGACGGTCCGAATCGCTTCATCGTCAGCACACGCGCGGGCGGCGATGAGGATGATCTCCGAGGTCACGACATTGGGTAGGGTGTCGAGTTGAGACTTTCCCCCACCATCAACAAACTCGCATTTCGTGCGTCGTGAGGAAGACGCCCGTTTGATGATCGTCAAGGCCAGGTCCTCAAGTTCCTGTTCGAGTTCCTCACGGGAAAGATAGCCTCTTGTCACCAGGATGTGGCCGAGAGGGGGCGAGTCACCGCCGCCCTGGGCCAGGAGAATCAGCGCGCGGTCATCCTCACTGATTCTGCCCTGGGACACCAACCACATTCCCAGTTTTTCGCTTTCCACGTGCGAGCGGGATGCCCTGACCTCGCCATTGGTCAGCAGGATCTCCCGAGTCTCTCCATCTGAATGAGCCACCAGTGAACCGGTCGATTTGCGCGACGCAAGTTCAGCCAGCAGTGATGGCAGCGGTTGACGTTTGGGCTCGGGCATGATGGTCAGCCGCCGGCTGGATACGGTGAATCCAAATCCTCTTCGGTGATTTCTAAGGGTCGGGGATCAAATCCCTCCCGGAGGAACTTGGCCGGAATCTCGCTGACAGCCGCCGCTGCATCCTTCCGTGTTGGATAGCGACCCCACACCAATCGCCAACAAGGATCATCGTTTCCCGAGTCCGCGGCAACCGGTTTCAATTTCGGATCCTCGTTGGCCTTCTCCGAAATTCGTTGCAAATCCTGAGGTTCGCAACCCATATCGATGACCAGTGCCCATCCGGGTCCAACCGATTCCACCGACTCAGCCGATGTCGTCGGCGCTGTTTGGTCTGATTTCCTCGTCATCCAGGCGATGACTGCCAAAGCCAACACCAGCACAACGGCCGCTCCTACGATCCACATAACAGGAATTCGCCGCTGTGGACTTGAATCGAGGTCGTCAATCGGCAGGAGATCGACATCACCGTCCACAACGAGGCTCGGTTCGGGCTCGAGGATCCCGGTAACAACCAGTGCAGCCAACAAACGATGGACCTCGTCGAGTCCGTGATCGGATCGACCGGCCACCTCGCCGGCGGTGCGCTCGCCGGTGATCTTGGAGACGATGAGATCCGCCTCCTCCGACAGACGCAGGGGAGCATAGAGATCGAGAAAATCGGGCGACCGGCTCAACAGAACGTCGAGATCGGGCAAGATCGCCGCTGCCGTTTTGCCGGTGGTGTCGGACAGAACGAGTTCGACCAGGGTGTGAGTGATCGAGATCGTCGCGCCGGCAACCTCGTCGGGGTCACCCTCGACGACTTCGAGTTCCCTCTCCGGATCGAGGAACCACTCTCGAAGTTTGGCCTGCAAAAGCTCCTTGGCTGCGCCCATGGCAAAGGTCTCGGCGATCTGCCGATCCCTGGCCAATGCACGCGCTTCTTCGAGGAGATCGACATTGCCGATTGGTTCACAACTCAACCGGCGCGCGAGTTCAAGATGATCAACACCCTCGACGAATCGAATTCGTCCGTTGTGGAGGCGCAGGATCAACTCGCCGTTCGACCATCCGAGGCGCGCCGCGCCGCTCTCCCGGCGCGCGATCCACTGGCCGAATTGCCATATTTCGTGAGGGTCGCTCATGGACCCAGGTTATTGCATCACGACGGGCGTTGTAAAGCAGATCCGCTCTCCCCGGCCACCGCTTCCTCGGTGAAGTTCAAATCGACCCTTCAGGGTTGACATGCATCGCGTTGGCCTCTACCATGTCGCTCCCAACGGTTCGCCGTCGGGAGGTTAGCTCAGGGGTCAGAGCACCTGCCTTACACGCAGGGAGTCGTGGGTTCAAATCCCCCACCTCCCACCAAAGACCCGAAAGAGTTTGTGCGGGGTCGTAGTTCAGCTGGTTAGAACGCAGGCCTGTCACGCCTGAGGTCGCGAGTTCGAGTCTCGTCGGCCCCGCCACTTCAGTTCATAGCCGCCCAAACGGGCGGCTTTTTCTTTTCGTGAGGGGCCTCTCTACCTCGCAGCACCGTCGCCTGCGGGTCGTCGCAGCCCACTCCGCCCTGCCGATTGCGCGCTCCGACATCCGCAGCCGCCGGCGGTGTCGAGTCTCGTCGGCCCCGCCACTTCAGTTCATAGCCGCCCAAACGGGCGGCTTTTTCTTTTCGTGAGGGGGCCTCTCTACCTCGCAGCACCGTCGCCTGCGGGTCGTCGCAGCCCACTCCGCCCTGCCGATTGCGCGCTCCGACATCCGCAGCCGCCGGCGGTGTCGAGTCTCGTCGGCCCCGCCACTTCAGTTCATAGCCGCCCAAACGGGCGGCTTTTTCTTTTCGTGAGGGGCCTCTCTACCTCGCAGCACCGTCGCCTGCGGGTCGTCGCAGCCCACTCCGCCCTGCCGATTGCGCGCTCCGACATCCGCAGCCGCCGGCGGTGTCGAGTCTCGTCGGCCCCGCCACTTCAGTTCATAGCCGCCCAAACGGGCGGCTTTTTCTTTTCGTGAGGGGCCTCTCTACCTCGCAGCAGCCGAGGCCGTTCCGCTGAACACTGTTCACTGTCGCTGTCGCTGTTCACTGACGCTGCCCCTGGACACTGTCGCTGCCGCTGCAATCCTCGGGCACGGACGCGAACTCGGACTCGAACTCGGGGCCACGGCGAACCGGATATGCAAAAAACCAAACCCGTCGCCTGCGGGTCTTCGTATACTTTTGCCCGGAGGTCTCATGCGGACACATCGGCTCCTTCTCTTTCCGATCCTCACGATCCTGGCCGCGTGCTCGACTTCTTATCCCACCGATACCCCTGGAGTCACCCAGAGTTCCCGCTATGTCGCCCTCTACGACGGGCCTGAAATCAAGGCCGAGCTGATCTATCGTTGGGCGAGCGACCACCTCGGCCACGAGTGGCTGGTTCTCAAAATTTCGCTCACCGCCGCCCCTGGTGGGTCTCCGACGGTCGACGCCAAGAACATCAGGGTTCGCACGAATGACGGGCGCGAACTGCCTCTGATGGAAAGAAAAGAATTCCAGCGCGTTGCTCCCAAAATCCGAATCGCTCTCGAATCAATGGATGCCTGGGGGCCGCCGGCGCGCCGCCTCGAAGGGCTCGGCCGGGCCTGCGAAGTGTGGTTTTTGGCCCCGGCCGGAACTTTTGCAGATCGGTCCTCCATCCGTCTGCAGACGGATCAGTGGTGCAGCGGACCGCTCGTCTTCACTCCAATGGTGGGAGTCCAGGCTGGAAGATGGGTGCTGATGATCGATCTCGAAGAGAGCACGGCCCGGATTCCCTTCGAACTCGGGGAACAGACCCAGATCCGGTAGAAACTCAGACCGTCACCACACAATCGTTCGTACCGTACGAATTCGCATCGTAACCATCGGCATTTTCTTCGTCAAACCACGAACCATCATGGCTGCGATATCGGAAACGACATGATTCCCCCTGCTGGAGCGACACGACGGCGCTGACGGTCCCGTTGGAACGGCGACGGAATGGATCCGCCGCCGGATCCCAATCGTTGAATTCACCCACCAGCGATGCCGGAAGGCGAGAGTCATCTCCCGCCAGAACAAAGCTCACCTTGACGATTGAAGAACCAGCGATTTTTCGTCGTCTGATCATAGTGGCTCAACCTCCGAATCCTCGTGTCTCACCAGAATATGGTCTATCCCCAGGCAGCCTCCGTCAACCCCGGTCCCGGCGACCAAACCGTATACCGAGGTTTTTGCACCGATGGCTGAGGTAGACTTGCGATCAAGAATCATTTTTGAAGGACAGGGGAGCAACAATGGCGGCACCGAGAGTCCGACCTCGTTTCGAACTCGAAGTTGGCACAGACCCCGACAGTCTCATGGAGCAACTTCGCGAACGGCTTCCTTCATGTCCACATTGCACCGGTGTTTCGATCGGCCGCCATGCTGAGCTCTTCGTCCCGGAAAACGAACGGAGGGTGTGGTCGCCATGGCTCAGCGTCACGGCCGACGAAGGCGGCGACGGAACGGTGATTCGTGGCCGCTTTTCGCCCCACCCGAGCGTTTGGACCTTCTATCTCTTTCTCGCCTTTGGTCTCGGTTTCTCGCTGCTCGTCGGCACCACCTGGGGTTATGCTCAGTGGGCCACCGAAAAGACCCCCTGGGCCCTCATCGCGATCCCGCTGATCGCCATCCTTGGCGGTTGCCTCTATTTCGCCAGCCAGATCGGTCAGCGTCTCGGGTTCGGGCAGATGGACCACCTCAGGGCAGCCCTCGAGGAGCTCATCTACTCGAGATAACCGAGAGCTTTGAGCTGTTCGATGGTTTCGTCGTCGAGCTTCTGAGTCGCCAGGCGATCGAGACTTCCAAGTCCGTCGGACACCTCGGCCAGACAGGCAATCAGCTCTTCCGACGGACGTGTCTCCACTGTCGCGAGGGTCTCGAGCTCACCGGGATCGGCGCCGAGGTCATATATCTGGAGGATCTGGCGACCAGGTTTGAAGATCTCCTTGTGATCCCCGTCGATCACTCCAACCCACAAAAGACCCTTGGATCGGGCCCGTTCGGAGTCGCGGCCACCGTGGACCGCGCCCTTGTGAGCCTGAAAGCAACGAGCCTGCTCGGAAACGGGAGCATTCGCGAGGATTGAATCCGACCAGTCCAGGCCCGGGAGATCATCCGGCGCTTCGAGGCCTGCGAGCCCGAGCAAGGTCGGAGCGAGATCGATCAGATTGGCCTGTTCGGTCACGCTGCCTGCCTCGATCCGCCCTTCCCAGACGATCGCCAGCGGCACCCTGAGCGACGGCTCATAGAGGTAGCGGCCGTGACCCCAGTAGTGATGCTCCCCGAGGCTCTCTCCATGGTCGGCGGTGAAGACAACGATCAGGTCACGTTCATGGACGTATCTCCTGATTCCATCGAGTAGAAGACCGATGCTTTCGTCCACCGCGGCGATTTCGGTGTCGTATCGGTCTGACTTGGTCAGTTTGTCGTTGTTGACATCCAGGCGCTCGGCGTACTCATCGTGAAACCTGTAGGGCGCGTGAGGTTCGATGTAATGGGTCCAGAGAAGAAAAGGCGAGTCCGGGTCGGTTTTGTTGATATTTTTGACCCAGTCGAGCGCGTCATCGGTGACGTCTTCCGCGGTCGCTTCGCTGTTGAGGACCCCGAACCATCGCTTGCGCTTGAGGCGTTCACCATAGTCGTCGAAGTGCTCCCCGAGCCGCGTCAATTTGTCCTTGAGAGTCCAGGTTCCGACGAAGGCCGCCGTGTTCCAGCCCTGCTCCGCCAGCGCGAGCGGAAAAGAATCGAGGCCCGCCTTCATGCGGAGACCGTTCCTCGAAGCGGCGTGTTGGTGCGGCAAGAGCCCGGTCACCATCGAGCACATGGCGGGTCCGGTCAAGGGTTCAGGGGTCCACGCGCGTTCGAATCGGACTCCCCGGGCCACCAGACGATCGATATTCGGCGACGTCGATCGTTCGTAACCGTAGCAGCCGAGTCGATCGGCCCGCAATGCGTCGACAGTGATCACCACAATCGACGGACGTTGCTCGGCCGCTTCACAGCGCGCACCCGGAACAATGGCCGCCGCGGCCAGGAAACTGATTATTGCGAGCATCAGGAAATTTGAATTCTTCAACATCCGACTCCACGAACAACGTTCTTCGGCCGCGCATTGTACAGCAGCCACAACAGGGAACTGTTCCGACTTGAAACACACCGGACAGCACCATTCCCGAGGGGCCTTTGTCGATCCTGGCATCAGTCTTGCGACAATCTCCCCCGGAGCGAGAATGGAGACACCAACTCTGAACACCGCCTCCCCGGAGGAGATTCCCGACTGTGCTGCCGAGGCCGCACTGTCGAAACCGGGATTCAGCCTTGCCCGACTTGTCATCATTTTGTACGTGGTGGGGCTCTTCATCGCCATGGCGGCCTCGACTGCGCCCGAGCCCGGGGAACAAACACCACCCCCGAAGGCGCTCATCGGACACTCGCCCGAAGGCTGAGAACTGCGATCACCACTCAGCAATCGAGCAGCAGAGAGATCGTCCACGCTACACTGAGACGAGATGGACTCCTTTGATCGCAACTGGCGCGGGCTGCAGCTCGAAACCCTGGTCGATCTGTCACTGACCATTGGTGGTGTTCTGTCCGAAGAGGAGTTGGTCGAGGAGCTCCTGCAACGTGCAGTCGGCACCCTCGATGCAGGTTCCGGGCTCGTCAGTACGCTTCACCCCGGTGGCCAGGAGGCAGTCGTCCGCTCGGAAGGCCTGCCGCAGAATACCGAGACTGTTCGTTCTTTCTTCGATGCCCACCTGCTCGAGGACCTTGCGGCGGGCCAGGTGGTTCGTGCACAGCGCAATACTGAAGAACCGCCCTTCGAACTCATGGCGGCACCCATGCTGTGGCAACAACGGACAGTCGGCATGGTGGTGCTTGGCGACAAGGAAACCCGGCAGGGTCGGATACCATTTTCTGAAAACGACGCACGATTCTTGATGTCGATGGCGAGTATGGTGGCAACCGCGGTGGCGACGGCTCGGCGTGTGGCGGCCATCGAACGAGAAAGACAACGGCTTGCGGATGAGAACCGCGCCCTCCGGGATGTCGCTCGGAGGGAAGGATTCATCGGCGAGGCACCGGGTATTGCAGAGATGCTGGAACTGGTCCGAAGGGCCGCACCCACCGGGGTCAACGTGATGATCCGCGGCGAATCCGGAGTCGGCAAGGAGCGGATCGCCGGACTGTTGCATTCCTTTTCAGATCGCGCCTCGGGTCCGTTTGTTCCACTCAACTGCGCCGCCCTACCCGAGTCTCTTCTGGAGTCCGAGCTCTTTGGCATCGAAGAAGGCGTGGCCACAGGTGTGCAGCGTCGCCACGGAAAGATCGAGTTGGCTCACGGAGGCACTCTCTTCCTCGACGAGGTCGGGGATCTTTCGCTGGCTCTCCAGGCCAAATTGCTCCGGGTTGTACAGGAGCGGGAACTCGAACGCCTTGGCGGCCGCGAGAGAATCCCGGTCGATCTCCACCTGGTGACCGCAACCAACCGTGATCTCGAAGCCATGGTCGAACTGGGTGAGTTCCGGCGAGATCTGTACTACCGTCTCCGGGTGGTCGTCGTTGATGTACCGCCATTGCGAGAACGTCGAACCGATATCCCGCTGCTGGCCCGCCATTTTCTCGAACTCTATGGAGAACGATTCGGTCGACCGGGGCTCTCCTTGTCCCGCGAGGCCCTGGCCGCCCTCATGAGCCACCCCTTCCCGGGCAATGTCCGGGAGTTGGAAAATGCCATCCAGGCGGCGATCGCGCTCTCGCCTGAAGAAACGATTTCGATCGAAGACCTTCGACTCGGGGCCGAAGGCAGCCCCCAGCCAAGCTCCACCGGGATGCTGAGCCTGAACGAGATTGAACGTCGCCACATCGAGGGTGTTCTCGAAGCGGTCGATGGCAACCGCCAGGAGGCGGCTCGGATTCTGGGCATCGATCGTACAACCCTCTATCGCAAAATGCAGCGTTTTGCAACATACGATGCAAAAAGCATCAATTAATATAAAACAAACCTTTACAATACTTTAAGTCAACTTTGATTCGTTCGACTCTCACCGTGTTGCAAAACACAACATTTCCTTGGTTCAATTACCGAATGTTTTGCTGGCATACATCTTGCGATCTGCCCTGGCGGAGGTTGTTTGATGAGGTCACAGGCGCTGAAGCGGTATTCCACGACCGCAGCACTCTCAACACTGGCCGCAACCGCGGCCCAAGTACTGAACCTCAGCATTGAATTCCCCTTGGAACAACTCCAATTGGCGTGGACGCTGACCCAGGTTCTGTTACAGTTATAGGCTCATCATGGAGGTGGTGCTGCACCTTCCGGTGGTGTCAAACGTGGAGCTGGTGGCGGCCAAGGCTGTAGAAACCGTCGGCGGGGCCTTAGGTATGCAGCAGACCCACGTGGAAGCCGCAAGCGTAGCCATGGTCGAGGCTTGTCTCAATGCCATGGAGCACGGGGGGGGTCCGGTCACGGTCCGCCTGCGAAGTGAGAACCACGACGCAAAACCGTGTTTGGTCATCGAGGTAGAAGACCACGGTCATGGCTTCGATCCGGCAACGGCACCAAAAAACAGCTCGACGAGGGTTCTCGGCAGCGCCTCCAAGCGCGGCTGGGGCCTGACCCTGATACGAGAGCTGATGGACGAGGTGCACATCGAGTCGACCCCGGGCATGACGCTGGTATCCATGCGGAAGTATGTGGAGAGTGCATAATGAACGAAGATCGCATCACGATTTCTCGTGACCTTTTGAACGACAACGTCGGTCTGATCGCAGCGACTGGATACATCAACAATGAGGGCGGACAGGCCATCGCTGATGCGGCGACCGAGTTGATGGACCAGGGGGCCAAGACCCTGCTCATCGACCTCGATGGGACGCGGATCATCAACTCGATCGGGGTCTCGATCCTGCTCGAGATCCTCGAAAAGTTGATGGATGAAAAGGGCAAGCTGGCCTTCTGCAACCTGACACCGACAATCGCCAAGACCTTCGAAATAATGGGTTTGGTGCAGTATGCGGCGGTCTACCCGGACCGCGTTGCCGCGCAGGCCGCGATCGACGTGGATGCCGCTGTCTGACCTCCTCCGCCTGGCGGATCTCGCCCTCAGCGGCCACGCCGGGCCGGACCTCCCCGAGGAAGTTCTCCGAGCGGTCGTTGAAGAAACCGGTTCACGGGCGGGGATCCTGCGCCGCGGCGACCGCGCGGTCGCCCGGTGGCCGCGAACCGTTTCCGAACAGGTCGAAGAGGCAACCGACGGTTGGAGCGAGCTTCCCTTCAGCGGGATCGACGGCGGCTGGTGTATCCGATTGCTCCACCTCGATCGTTTGGATGAGTCGGCGCTCAATGCGACCCGCCTCGGTCTGAGCGCCTGGCAACTCCGCGAAGAGCTCAAGCGCACCAAGTTCGACGAACGCTTTCACCTCTGGGAGCTGGAGGCGATCCGATCGATCGCCACCGGAATCGGTGGCATTCTCGACACTTCGAAGTTGGCCGAGGAGCTGATCAGCCACCTGGTCGGGCTGCTCGGTGTCCGAAGCGCCCACATCTATCTCGGAGACGCACCGGAATCCGCGTCGAGTGTCGGTGGCTTTGGCCCATCACGGCTCGAAATGAAAGATCTGCCTCTGGCATGGACTCAGGGGATCTACACCGACGAACTTGTTGCGGTGCCCTTACAGTCCGACTCGGGTCCTCTCGGCGTGATCGCCGCGGCCGAAAAAGAGGCCCGTTCCGGAACCGAGCCCTTTGCACCCAACGATGTTCGGCTCCTCGAGCTTTTTGCGGTTCAGGTCACGGTTGCCCTTGAATACGTGCGTCTCACCCAGGAATCCCTCGAGCGAGAACGCCTTCGACGTGAGATGGAAGTGGCGGCGGTCATCCAGTCCCACCTCCACCCGCAGGACTATCCCGAGTTTCCAGGTTTTCGACTTGCGGCGCGGTCCTCGTCCAGCCTTCAGGTTGCAGGCGACACCTATGACGTCCTGCTCCGGAACGGCGTCTTGATTGCAACCGTCTCCGACGTTTCTGGCAAAGGTGTCGGTGCCGGCATGATCGCCTCGGGCGTGCACGCCGGCGTGCGATTGATGGCCGACGGAACAGGCGATCTTTCCGAACTGGCCGCCACCATCAACCGATATCTTTCCGGCGCAACAGCAGACAATCGCTTTGCGACCTTTGCGATGGCGAGCATTCGACCCGATGGCGAGCTCCACGCAGTCAATGCAGGCCATTTGCCGGTCCTCCTAAGGCGCAACGATGGCAGCATCGAGGAGATCGTGAGCAGCGGCCTGCCCCTCGGCATCATGGCGATCGCGACCTACCGCGACGATAGCGCAAAACTCGAGCCGGGTGATTTGATGGTTCTCTTCACCGATGGAATCACCGAAGCTGAGGACGCCGATGAGGAAGAGTTCGGCGTCGAGCGGGTTGCCGATTTGATTTCCAAGCTCTCCAACCCCACCGCAGACAGCGTCTGCGAGAGCATCCTGGCCGCCGTCGAGGAATTCACCAACGGCGCGCCGATGCAGGACGACGCGACGCTGCTCGTCGTCGAGCGGCTTAAAGAGTAGAGGCGGTTCCCGCCAAGAGTCTGCTCTCAATCCGGCAGGGATCCGCTCTCGCTATCGCTATCGGGATCGCTATCGAATGATGTGCGATGGGCCTGGCCGGTCGATAGCGATTGCGATACCGATAGCGATCGCGATATGCAACCCAAAGACAGTGGGGCGTCGACCCTACCCCTCGTACATGCCCTCGATAAGATCCTCGTACTGACCTTCGACCACCCGTCGTTTGACCTTGAGGGTCGGAGTCAGAGTCCCATCATCAATCGACAACATGAGCGGCAGAACAGCGTGCTTTTTGATCTGTTCGTAACGTGCCAGTCCGGAATTTGTCGTCTCGATCACCTTTTGATACGCCTCGACCACTTGCGGGTGGCGGGTGAGATCCTCCACCGATGCGAACGAAATGCCCTGATTTCCGGCCCACTTCTCGAGCTCCTCAGAATTGGGGGACAACAGGACGACCAGGAAGGGACGACGATCGCCGATGATCACGGCGTTGTCGACCAACGGCGATTTTTTGAGTTCGGCCTCGATCGGTTGCGGTGCGATGTTCTTGCCACCCGCGTTGACGATGATGTCTTTTTTGCGGTCGGTAATTCGGATAAAACCATCGCTGTCGATTTCGGCAATATCACCGGTGAGAAAATACCCGTCGCCATCGAAGACCTCGGAGGTCTTCTCCGGCAGGTTCCAATACCCCTTCATAACCGAAGGGCCTTTGACGCACAATTCGCCGTCATCGGCGATCTTGGCTTCGACATTCGATATCGGCTGACCAACGGTCCCGAGCCGGGTCAGACCACCGCCAAAACCGTTGACGGCGATCACCGGTGAAGTTTCGGTGAGCCCATAACCCTCGAGGATCCGAACGCCGATGGAGTGGAAAAACTCATTGATGAAGAGCGGCAGCGGCGCGCCGCCGGAAACGCAAAACCGGAGCCGGCCGCCGAGCGCCTCACGCACCTTCGACAAGACGATCTTGTCCGCCAGCGTGTGAGCCAGCCCTCCCGATGCCGCTCCAGCGAGTTGTTCCGGGTAGAATTTGCGACCGGTTCCGAGGGCCCAGTTGAAGAGCGCCCGACGAACTGCCGGGGCTGAGTTCACCTTGTCCATGACCTTGTCGTAGACCTTTTCATAAATCCGCGGCACGCTGGCAAAGACGGTCGGGCGGATCGATGCCAACAGATCTCCGACGTGGTAGACCGAACAGTAGGCCTTGGTCACACCACGGTACATATAGAGATACCCAAGCATCCGCTCGAACACGTGGCACAGAGGCAGGAACTCGAGACAGAAATCGTCGCGCCCGACCGGAGCGCGTTCCGCCGAAGGGATCACGTTCTGGACCAGGTTCTCGTGGGTGAGCGTGACGCCTTTGGGATTCCCTGTCGTACCCGAAGTGTAGATCAGGGTCAGAAGATCCTCAGCGGCCACCTTGTCTGCACGCTGCCAGAAGAGGTCCTCAGCGTCGCCAGAGCTCCCGGACTCGATGACCTCGTCAAGCGAGAGCACTCCATCACCACACGCCCCTTCGATCTGAATCAAGTGCTCGAGATCAGCGCAGTCACCAAAAACCTCGAGGAACTTCGCCATCTGCTCGGGGTTTTCGACGACAGCCACTTTCGCACCGGAGTCTTTGACCTGGTAGCCGATCTGATCGGCCGTCAGGGTGCCGTAAATCGGGACATCCGCCGCACCCACGTCGATGGTCGCGAGATCGACCATGTGCCACTCCGGACGGTTGTCGGTTAGGAGCATCACCCGGTCGCCGCGGCGAACACCGAGTTTTTCGAGCCCCCCGGCAAGCCCGGCTGTTCGTTTGAAGAACTCAGCGGTGCTCAGGGTGGTGTGACCATCCAGGTTGTAGTGGAAGTAGTGTTGGTCACGTTGGGATTCGAGTTCGTGGCGGTACAGATCGAGGACAGTATTGTCGCTCACGTTGACCCTCCCCCGTGGCTGCGACATGGCGCGATGCCATCGGTGAGCATCCTCACCAACGGGCGGTGGTGACGGAGCAGGTCACCCGGGTTTTCGGCCAGGAGCCAGCTCGTCACCAATTCGTCAACCGCACCGAAGACCATGTTCGTGGCCAGACCCGGACCGATGTCGTCACGGAAGGCGCCCACCTTCTGGCCCTCTACGATAATGTCGCGAACCCGGTTCAAATACTCGCCGAGTTTACCACGGGTAAAGAGGCTCATGAATCGCCGCGTATGGCGTGTTTCGATCTGCAGGACATGGGCCAGAGCGTGGTCCCGACCCAGGGTTTCGAGGTGAAGCCGAATCATCAGACTGAGCCGTTCGGCCGGGTCCTCGACCAGGGCGATCTCCTCATCGAGGCGATCGATGAAGCGCCCCAGAACGTCGTCGAAAATCGACATCAGGAGGTGCTCCTTGCCCTCGAAATATAAATAGAGGGTCCCATCCGCCACTCGGGCCGACTCCGCCACATCGGTCATCCGTGCGGCAAAGTAGCCCTTGTTGGCAAAGACCTCGATTGCGGCACGGAGAATCCGCTGGCGTTTGATTTCACGAGACGACAACTCACGGGACTTCTCGCTTTCCGGCATGACACCTCCGGATGAATGAATGCTCATTCATCTTCGGCCTCTCCCACCTCCCCTGTCAAGCGGCATGTCCCGATCTCCATCATGCAAACTCTCTGATTTTTAAATGACCAGTGTTCAGTTATAATTGAATCATGGTCAATTATAGTGGGTAGGTATCGAGCCACAACCCCAGTCGAAAAAACCAACCGGCGCAGTCTGATTCTGAATGCTGCAGCGGTATTGATGGATCGATGGTCCTATGACGAAATCACCATGGCTCGAGTTGCCGCCCAGGCAGGGGTCTCCAAGGGCACCCTCTATGTCTACTTCAGTTCCAAAGAGTCGCTCTTCCTCGGAGTCTTCGAAAGTCTCCAGACCAGCTGGCATCACGAAATCGACAGGGCATTTCGAGCCACCGACAATCAGATCGATGCCGCCGAGGCCGCCCGCATCATCACCCGGTCGCTGATCGGGCAAGAGCACTTCCTTCGCCTGTATACCCTGCTCCACCCGATTCTTGAAACCAACATCGACGTCAAGACTGCGACGGCCTTCCAGAACCGGCGGCAAGATCGTATCAGCGTCACGTCAAAACTGATCGCAGGAAAAACAGCCGGTCTGACAACCGACCAGGCATTTGATTTCCTGGTCTTGCTCGACCCCATCCTGACCGGCTTCTCCCAGGTCTCGGCCGCCGCTGCGACGATTTCCCACGTGTTCGAAAACGAGGGCCTCTCGAGGCTCCGCATCGACCCAGCCCGGGCCTTCCGCCAGACCTTGACAGCCGTCCTGCTTCACCCCGCCGGCAGTGGCCGGTCAGCGCAGGTCTGAAATCGAAATTCAGACCTGCAAAAGCACCCGAGTCGGAGAAACCGCTGATCACGCGGATGAGAGGATATTTTGGAATCAAGATCAGGGTCGCCATTCCTAATTCCTAATTCCTAATTCCTAATTCCTAATTCTCCAGATCCTCTCCAGCCAGTTTGAATCCTTCGGCACTGTCCGCGAGTTCGATATCGCTCGGCAGGTACCGCCCCTCGACCCAAACGATCCACTGCCGGCGGAGGTTCTTCAACAGCCTTTTTGAGGCCGCCTGAAGCGTCCTTTCATCATCGACATCTTCCGCCCTTCCCCACTCGGTGTCGGGCTTCCCACCCTCGGTCGACCACACGTGGAGCGGCACTCGGAGAGCCCGGAGGTACTCGCGCACTGCTGTCGGCCGGTAGTAACTGACATCCTTGGAACCTTCAGAGAGAATCACCACAACAGCGCGAGGGCTGGCGCCGGCCGCGGCGCGCACTCCCGCCACCGCCACCGCCTCGGCCACCCGCTGGCCGACGATCGATGCGGTGGGGCTGGAGACATGAGTGACGAGCCAAGGCAAACCGAAGTGGTCTATATCAAAGGGTTTGACGATCGGATAGAGCGCGATGCCACGGGATTCCGAAGCATTCGCAACGACAAGAAAAAAGCGATCTACATCGCTGCCGACGTCGCTCAGGTTGTCGATGTTCAGTAGCGGTGCCATACGGAATCCCGCCGACCGCATCCGGTTGTGCCGCCTGTCGACAGCAACCCCGGTTTGAGTCAGCGCCGGCCACGCCGAATGATCCCGGACGACAAATACCTGTGCGGGAGTTCGCTCAACGGCCGCAACCAGGAGAGGCTTGCCGCGAACGGTCATCAGACCCTGAAGGTCGCCCACCTGGAGCTGGCGCCGGCCCTCGGCCACAAGCGGAACAGCCGTCAACTCGGTCGTAACCCTGCCGCCATAGGTACCGCCAAAGGTCACATCAGCACGCGCGACGAGGTTTTCCGGGTAATGGGCCTCGGCGCTGACGATGTGGACCAATCTCGGATCGTAGTCCGGAAGAACGAAACCGCCATCCGGGTGACGGGACAGGGAAAGCCCGTCGAAAGTCACGAAGATCGCCAGCGGCGACGATTTCGAACGATCGACCGAGATGATCCGGACTTTCCCCGGTGTTTCGGATTCCGCCGCCTCGAGGACGATCTCCACTTCGGCATCGGCGCGCGGGAGATTGACCAGCTGCCGGGCACGGCCGATCTCTGCTCCCATGTCGTCTTTCGCCACGGCCGTGAGTTCATGCGGACGGATTTTTTGGCCGAAATCACACGGAATCTCCCAATCGGGACCCGTGGCGACGCCTATCGGCTCGCTATCGAGAAAGATCTCAACTGTCGCGACATTGTCGCCCACCGCCACCTTGACCGGGTGGATATCAGTCATCAACCACAGAAAGAGCGAGACAAAGGAAACCATCAGATCATGAGAACCGCTTTCGCCACCACGTCTATTCTACGGTCACCTCCCCTCTCGGGTTGCTCGCACGTTTTTCTTGGTCTCGGGGGGCGAAGAACGGAACGAAAAAACCCACCCAGCGCCACCAGATCTCGTATGATCTACCTACCACCCGACAAATCGGGTTCTGATTCAGCTGAAGAGGAGCGCAATGACGACACAGGGGTCCTTGATCCGTCAGTTTCCGCGATCGTTTTGGGTCGCCAATGCAATGGAGATCTTCGAACGCATGGGGTGGTATGGCTTCTATGCGGTTTCGACGCTCTATCTGACCAACGCGGTGACCGATGGCGGTCTCGGCTTCAGCTCCGCCGATCGCGGCGTGATCCAGGGTCTTGCCACTTTCTTCCTGTATCTCTTCCCGGCGGTCTTTGGTGCTCTGGCCGATCGTTACGGCTATCGCAGGATGTTCCTCGCATCAACGGTTGTCATGGCGCCGGCATATATCCTGCTGGCCGCCCCGAGGACCTTCTGGGGATTTCTCGGGGTCTATTTCCTGGTTGCCGTCGGCCACGGAATGTTCAAACCGGTGGTGATCTCCACCGTCGCCAAGACCACCAATGAAGAAACCGGATCAATGGGATTCGGGATCTTTTACATGATGGTCAATATCGGCGGCTTTCTCGGGCCGATCGTGGCTGGTGTGGTCCGCGGATGGGACTGGAAATATGTTTTCTGGGCCTCTGCCGGTTGGATCGTGGTCATGGGCATCACCTGCCTCCTGCTCTATCGCGAACCACCACGCGACGCCGAAGCCGAGAGCCGCCGCAGTCTTGCCGATGTGTTCGGCGGGATGATCGAGGTGGTCGGCAACCCCCGCTTCTTCATCGTCGTCGCTGGTCTGTTGGTGATGTTGGTGATGGGTTCAAAGTGGTGGAGCTTCGGCAAGGTCGCCATCGTTGCCGGCGTCTGGCTCGGTCTCAACTTTTTGCTCGATTTCGTTCTCCGCGCCACTCACAAAGACCAGTCGGCACCGTGGCCGCTGCAGCCGATGTGTGTCGGCGAAGGCCGCTATCTCGTATTCCTCCTGTTGATGGCCGGGTTCTGGACCTCTTTCAACCAGATCTTCATGACCCTGCCGGAGTACATCCGGGATTATGTGGACACCACAGATCTCCTGGCATCTCTGACCGCCGTGGCGGGCCTTGTCGGCACGGACATTTCGTCGTGGAGCCGGGCCCTGCTCGAAAACGGCCAGATCAAACCCGAGTACATCATCAATCTCAACGCCTTCGGCATCATCTGCTTCCAGGTCGTGATCTCGTACCTGGTCCGCAAGACCTCCCCGTTGACCAGCATCATTCTCGGTGTCTCGGTCACCGTCATGAGCTTCCTGATCTATCTTGCCGGCGCCTCCGGCTGGGTCGTGGTCGCGGCGGTGCTCGTGTTTTCAGTTGGAGAGATGCTGGCGAGTCCGAGGTCCAAGGAGTACGCAGGCCGCATCGCACCGCCTGAAAAGGTCGGCATGTACATGGGCTACTTCTACTGGTGTGTTGCCCTCGGCAATCTATTTGGCGGCCTCCTGTCGGGCATCACCTATCAATATTTCGGCCCGCACGGTATCGACAAGCCCGGCACGATGTGGGTATTTTTTGCGGTGCTGGCCGTAACGACCGCCATCGGACTCATCATCTACAACCGAATCGTGGCGCCGCCGAACAAGGCCGGGGAGGCATCATGAAATCGTTTCTTATTCGTCTCACGATGTTGGGCATTCTCGCTGCAGGTGCATGGTATCTGTGGACCAATCGGGATCACATCGCGCTCCTTTCCAACAACAACCTTCGCATCTCGGGCGACTGGTACCAGGTTGAAATGAACTTCAAGGAGAGTCAGCCCTATCACTTCGCCGAAGGAATCATTTCCTACGATGGCCAGGAGTGGGGCTCCTATGTCCTGCGCAAAAACACCCGACTCGAAGTGACGGTGCGCGACCGGGTCATGAACTACGAACTCGAGTTTTCCGATGACGACAATATGGTGTGGATGCTGGAGACCGACAAAGGGAAAATTCCAAGCATCCGCTGGCGACGTTAGCAAAGGACCGACAAACCGCAGGCCGCTCTTGAAAGATTCAGAGTTCGGAGCTCGGAGTTCCGATCGAAGATCTTCATCACTCCGCCGCAAGGACTCCTGACCGCTGCCGCTGCCCCTGATAGCTATCCGAGACGCTGTCTTGGACAAGAGTGATCGAGCATCCAGGATCACTGCTGTCGAAAAAGATCGTCACCTAAAGTTTCCCACCCGACAACACGTGGTTTACGGGTTGGTTTTTGGCATATCCGGTTAGTGGTTGCCCGTGTCCGAGTCCGAATCCGAATTACAGCGACATCGACAGCGGCGGTGTCCAGCGTCAGCGTCAGCGTCAGCGTCAGCGACAGGCAACAGCGAACAGGGACAGCGGTCAGTGTTCAGCGACGGAGCGCAGCGGCAGCAGTCTGGAGTTCAGGCGACGCAGTGGCACCTCCGGGTCGTTCAAAGGAAGGGGTATAGCCGGTGGGCGGCCGATGTCAAGGACAGGCAGGGTGCAGGGCATCCTTGACATCAGCCACCACACCGGCTTGTGGGTATGGGCATGAACGACCCGGAGGTGACCATGTCCAACGCCGCCACGAACTCAAACCTCGTTGCCCACTCGAAGGCCCTCGAAGCAGCAGGGATCGCGATCAAGTCCGTGCGATGACCTGGCGGCTCTTGCACCCGAAGAGGTGAGTGCTGCTCGCTGTCGCTGTCCCTGCCGCTGACTCCTGTTCGCTGACGCTGTCCCAGTTTGCTGTTGCCTGTCCCTGCCCCCAATTCGCCGACGCTGTCTTGGGCAAGAGTGATCGAGCATCCAGCATCGAGTATCTGGGATCGGCCGGGGGGCGATCTCCCTTTCTCCCTTTCTCCCCTTCTCCCTTTCCCCCTTTCCCCTCTTCTCCCTTTCCCGCTTTCTCCGTGCCTCCACTACAATGAGACTGTGAGGGGTGCCGGTACGATCACAGTAGTCGCCGGTGGGGTGCCGGTACTGGCGGCCTGGGTGCTCGGTCTGTACGGTTTTTCAGATGCCTACCACGCCGTCACCGATGTATTGGCCGAGTTCCTGGCGCTGCTTCTTCTCGTACTCGCATGGCGATTCCGACGCGGCCGGCTGGCAGTGGCGGCCCTGCTGCTGGCGCTGGCAAATTTCCTGATACGAGGACCTCTGGCCTTCAACCCGCCCGGCCCAGGTGTTGTCGCTCTCGCTTTTTTGGTGCCGGTCTGTCTGGCCGTGTTGGCCCTGCTTCCAGAACGCCCGATCACCCACGTGATGATCCTGTCATCCATCGTTATCGTGATGCTGCTTGCCATCTTTGCACATGCGCTCGGTGCCACGCCCGCGGTCGTCGCGGATGGCGGACCCTTGCGGGGAATCGGCGCACTGTTCGCCACCCCCGATGTCGCTCGACTCACTTTTCTCATTGCCGGAGCATTCATCGCACTGGCCTTTGCGGCCCGCAGGGGCGTCTTCGAAGGCTCCCTCCTGTGGGTGCTGGCGGCCACCGCACTGGCCCTCCTCGGTGGTCACGGCGTCCACGCCGCAACCCTCGCGTTCACAGCAGCTCAATTAGTGCTTTTGCTCGGCCTGGTCGAGGATTCTTATCGTCTCGCCTACCATGACGAGCTCACCGGTCTTCCCGGCCGGCGGGCCCTCGACGAAGTCCTGAGCACCTTGAACGGAAGCTATGCCCTCGCCATGGTCGATGTTGATCACTTCAAGAAGTTCAACGATCGCCACGGTCACAGCGCCGGCGACCAGGCCCTGCGCATGGTTGCCGCAGAGCTGCAAAAGGTCAGCGGCGGCGGACGTTCGTATCGCTACGGCGGCGAGGAATTCGCTGTCGTCTTCCCCACAACGCCGCCCGCTGAGGCCCGAGAGCCGTTGGAAAAGGTCAGGTCATCGATCGCCGACCGGAAGTTCGCCATCCGTGCGCCCGACCGACCGCGAAAAAAACCCACGCAGGCAAAACTGAAGAGCCGCCCTCCGCGGTTGATCAGCGTCTCGGTGAGCATCGGGCTGGCGGGGCCCGATTCGCGCCGCCCGACTGCTGAAAGCGTCCTTCGGGCCGCAGACCGCGCTTTATATCGAGCCAAGAATTCCGGTCGGAACCGTCTCGTGGCAGTCGGTGATTCGAAGAAGTCGAGCAGAAGGTGACCACGGAGAGGGTTGATTTTCGGCATTTCCGGTTTGTGACTGCCCCGCGTCCGATCCCGATCCCGAATTGCAGCGGCAGCGACAGTTAGCAGCGTCAGGGATCAGCGGTCGGCGATCAGGGGCAGCGTTCAGTTTCCAGCGGCTGCGATCAGGAGTCCAGGCGACGGCGTGGCCACCTCCGGGTCGTTCAACAGAAGGGGTAGCCGTTGTGGTGCAGGCGTCTCGCCTGCACGCCGTGCGGCCGAGACGGCCACACCACAAAAGCCGGGGTCCCGAAGAAGTGGCGTGCCATTCGCGGTCACAGTCCCTGCCGCTGATGGCTGTCGCTGATGACTGAACGCCGCCGCAGGCTCCTGTTCCCTGACGTTGTCCGCCGTTCCCCGTCCCTGTCCCCGGTCGCTGTCTGAGACTCTGTCTGGGACAAGAGTGATACTGGATGCTCGATTCACCCACCGATCAGTATCAGGTTTCCTGGCGTGGCACGGTGCCATAGAGTTCCAGCCTGGAAATGAAACCACGGAGCTGGTAGGTTAAGCCCACAGATGACGAAACGAAGCATTCACTGCATACTCCTGACACTGCTGATCGCCGCAGTGGCCCTCGAGGGCGTGCTGCTCGTGCTACCCCACGATCACGCCACGGTGAGTGTCTCTCTCGATCAATGCGACAGCCACGATTGCTCCGCGCCGTCCTGTTCACACATCAAGAGCGATGAGGAACTCGGAGCGCACGCCCCATGTCTTGCGTGTGCCAGTCACGGTTTGGCCTTTTCAATTGAAGTGGCGGGGGCCAAGATCGTCGTGGCCGAAGGTTCCAGACAAACCGCCTCCACAACCGAAATCATCGATGCCATCCCTCACCGTTGGCACCATCCCTTCCGCGGCCCTCCAGCGACCACCTGACAGCAGGAAGCACCCAGACCACTGTCGGACCGCCGTTCATATCGGACGGTGAGCGCCTATCGCGGAGGAGATCGTGAACAATTTCAAAAGCCTCGTTTGGGCGGCCATATTGATGGTCGCACCATTGCTTGCAACCGCCGACGAGAGGACACAGTTCGCCGGCACGGTACTTTCGGCCGGCGGCGATCCGGTGGCCGGCGCCACGGTGAGCCTGCCCGAAATCCGGCGGGATACCGTCAGCGACGATGACGGCCGCTTTCTATTCAAGGATATGGTTCCGGGAGAATATCTGGTCCACGTCGCTTCACAACGATTCGGCGGCGCCGTGCGACGATTCAAGGTCATCGCGGGATCGATCGAGGTCCACGAGATCATTCTCGATCAGATGGTTCACGCCGGGCGCATTTCGGTAACCGCCTCAGGCGTCGCGCGCGGTCTCGATGAAGTGGTCAACCCGGTCGATGTGTTGACCGGTATGGAACTCGAATTGCGCAAACAATCGACCCTCGGTGAGACCCTGGCCCAGCAACCAGGTGTTACCGCCACAACCTATGGTCAGGGATCGAGCCGGCCCGTGATCCGCGGTCTCGGCGAGGACCGCATCCGCATCCTCGAGAACGGCCTCGACACCGGTGACGTTGCCTCCGTTGGACCCGACCATGCGGTGGCCACCGATCCACTCGCCGCCGAACAGGTGGAGGTGGTACGAGGGCCCGCGACGGTTTTGTGGGGTGCCAATGCTATTGGTGGCGTCGTCAACGTGCTCGACGGTCGTGTCCCGGATCGCCCCGTCACCGCTCCGATTACCGGCGCGATCCAGCTCGAATACGGATCCAATTCCGACAAGACGGCCGGCGCCGCGAAGCTCGATGGCGGCTTCGGAAACTGGGCCTTTCATCTCGATCTCTATGCTCGCGATCAGGACGACTACTCGAGTCCGGCGCCCCGCCTCGAAAGCCAGAACGAAGAAGAACAGCATGACGGGCACGAGGAAGAACTCGAGACCGGCACAGTCGAGAATTCTTGGACCAGGGCTCAGGGTTCGACCGTCGGTGTCTCCTACGTCGCTGAAAGGGGTTACATCGGCATCGCAGTCGGCGGCTACGACACCGATTTTGGAATCCCCGGACATCACCACCACGAAGAAAAAGCCTCGGACCACGACGACGGGGAAACGGGGGTTCACTCTGAACTCGAGCAAAAGCGCGTTGACCTGCACAGCCGCCTCGACAATCCCTTTGCTGGTTTTACGGAGCTTCGATTCAAGGCCGGATGGCGCGACTACCAACATTCGGAGATCGAGGGTGAGCAGATCGGAACGGTTTTTCAAAACGAGTGGACCGAGGCCCGTCTGGATTTCGTCAACCAAACGTTTCTCGGTTTCGAGGGCACTCTCGGTCTGCAATATGCAAACCGCGAATTCGCCGCATTCGGCGATGAGGCCTTTGTCCAGCCCACCGACACCGACAAGCTGGGCGCCTATATCTTCCAGGAGACCGATGTCGATCCGGTGGGCTTCCAGTTCGGTCTGCGTTGGGACAACCAGGACACCCGGTCGGCCGATCCACTCCTGCCCGATCGCGATTTTCAAACCTGGACGGCCTCGGTCGGTATGGTGTGGGATATTTCTCAGGTCTGGAGTCTCGGCGCCACCGTCAACCGGCCCGAACGGGCGCCGACGCCCGAAGAGCTCTATTCCGACGGCCCCCACCTCGCCACCTTCGCCTACGAAATCGGCGATCCCACCCTCGATCCGGAAGTCGGCACCGGTCTCGAGTTCTCACTGCGGGCGACCTATGACCGTTTCGAGGCAACCCTTTCGGCCTTCGCCACCACCTTCCGCGACTTCATCTATCTCGACCAGACCGGCGAGGTGGTCGATGGTCTCGAAATCCTGCAGTTTTCTCAAGAGGATGCCCAGTTCAAGGGCTTCGAAGTCCACGGCCATTTCGAGATCCTACACGGCGCCGACCGACACCTTCACCTCGGTTTTTCCTACGACCAGGTCGAAGCCGACTTCAAAGACACGGGTGAATATCTGCCGCGGATTCCGCCGCGACGTGGACGCCTGGCGCTGATCTACCTCGACCAACGGTGGGACGCCCGAATCGAAGGATGGTGGGTGGACGAACAGACGAAGGTTGCCGATTACGAAACGCAGACCCCGGGCTATTTCATGCTCAACGCCGCCTTCGGTTACAAAATCTTTGCCGGAGCAACCGTGCACGAACTCATTCTGCGCGGCCGCAACCTGAATGACGAGGCAGCCTACAACCACGTATCGTTTCTGAAATTCCAGGCGCCGCTGCCGGGCAGGGACGTATCGTTGATATATCGGCTTCTGTTCTGAGGCATCGATCCGAAAAATCGACTCGGGACCATTCTGGTCCAAGAAAGAGTCTCGGAAAGCGTTCAGGGACAGCGACGGGGGACAGTACTCCACTTCTTCGGGACCCCGCCTTTGGTGGTGCGGCCGTCTCGGCCGCACGGTGTTCAGGCGAGACGCCTGCACCACAACGGCTACCCCTTTTGTTGAACGACCCGGAGGAGGCCACTTCGCCGCATGAACTCCGGACAGCTGCCGCTGCTCTCCGTCGCTGAATACTGACCGCTGTCCCTGTTCGCTGTTGCCTGTCGCTGACGCTGGACGCCGTCGCTGTCGCTGCAATCCGGGCGCGGAGGCGGGGCAACCACGAAAATGAACGCCGGTCCTAGAGCATCAGAACGGCCGCCAGCAGGCTTGCTGCGAGCGCCGTATTGGTCGCCAGATTCCACGCAACATTTGACCCCAGCGCAGGGATCGGGACCGGCTGCGCGGCGTCATCGAAGACCCATTTCAGCGGTTGCAACAACAAAAGCGAAGGCAGCGCTGCAATAAGGCAGAAGATGGGAAAGGCGCCAAGGACCACCGCAGCGACGATGGAGGTCGGGGTCAACAGAGCTGCCAGCGCGTAGACCCTCGAAGCATTTCGACGACCGAGCAGAATGACGAGATTTCGCCGCCCACCCTCGCGATCCGCGGTTTCGTCCGGAAACTCGTTGAGCAGGAGAAGATTGAAGGTCATCAAGAATGCCGGAACCGCGGCCCAGGCCGCGGCGGTGCTCCAGCTACCATTTTGCACCAGGGCGGTGCCGATCACGGGACCGGCACCGAGACCGAAACCGGCGGCCACCTCACCAACGCCGATCCGGGCCAGAAGATCGGTGTAGGCAAGCACCGAGACCGCACCCGCCAGAATGATCGGCAACAGGACCCAACCCACCTGGGCGAGGAACCAGATTCCGATTGCGAGCCCGATGGCCGAACAGAGAAGACCGAAGATCAAGGCCGCACGACTGCTCATCCCACCCGCGGGCAGCGTGCCGCTGCCACCGGAAAAGGGTGTTCGCTCCGTGTTGAAATCGATTCCGGTCCGGAGGTCGCTCCACTCGTTGAGGATGTTGACCGCCATGTGCAGCGTCACCAGACCGACCAGGGCAAGCAGGGTCCGAGCCCACGAAAAGCTCCCGTCCCAGGCCGCGGCAGCGGCACCCGATGCCACAAGGGTCGGCGGCAACAGCAGGAATGGAGCACGGGCGACACCGGCAAAAGCAGCGACGTTTGGCATGGAGGGATTATAGGAGGAACAGCCCGAAGTGGGGCGGAGGTCGAGGGGTCAGGGACCGGGAGCAGAGAGTTCTTATGCCAAAGCTCTCGATCTCGTCGCAAATGAGGAACCATGAAGTTCGCAGTTCTGCAAAGCAGCGCCGGGAACCTTTGACAAACTCTTCGCCTCGACGACGAGATAATCACCCTTGACGTCTTACAGAGGCACTTCTGAGGAACATCAACATGAGATTTGTCTCGATGGTGTTATAGTGATCGCACAAACACTTTCTACTATCACAATTCACTAAGTCCCGAAACCTCTTCTGGCAAGGTCCAGGGAGGGACGACAGAAGGGAAGAGTCGAGATGAAGAGATCATTCGTGCTCTGCGTTCTATTCGTGGCCATTGAGTCTGACCTGGGCTTTCGGCCTGCGGGAGGGAGAGGCTCAACTCGCGTTCCCCGATATCGTTGGGCCCGAGCTCTGGATCGACGGACCCGATGCTGTTTGGCCTGGCAGTCCGGTGTACCCCGACGTGGCGGTCGACAACATGGGTCGGCGCATCCATGTCTGGTCCGCAGCCGGTACAGGGCTCGTGAGCACCGAGGTGTTCATGCGGCGGTGGGATTCAGAAGGCAATCCCCTCGGAGATCCGGCGATGGTCAATACGACAACCGCAGCCCAACAACAACTCGCCAGAGTCGCGGTGTCGGCCGATGGCTCCTTCCTGGTGATCTACCAAAGTTGGGAGCAGGTCCCCCCCGGGGTCAATCGGATCAGGATCCGGAGTCAGGCGTTCGGCGCCGATGGCAATCCGGTGGGCGCCGAGCAACTCCTGAGCACGCTCTCGACACTTGAAGCATCGAACGCATTTGCCGATGTGGCCGCGCTGCGAACTCCTGACGGCAGCGGCGGTGGTTTCGCGGTGGTGTGGAAAAGCAACCAGGCATCGGGCAGCGATACCAATTGGAGCATCGAGGGCTGTCTGGTGAATGCCGCAGGCATCCCCGGCGCCCAGTTCCAGGTCAACTCGAACACCGGCACCAGCCAGAGCTACCCTTCGGTGACCGAGCTTCAGGACGGCGGATTCCTGGCGACGTGGCAGGACTATGGCGACGTGTGGGGCCGCCGTTTCAATGCCGGCGGCGCAGCGCTCGCCAACGACTTTCAGATCAGTACGTTGTTAACGGCCCAGGTGTCCGAAGTCGACGCGGCAATCGGCTGGAACGGGAACGTGCTCGTGGTGTGGGCAGATAGCGGAGACGACGCCGGAACCGGCACTGAGGTCCGGGGCCGGCTCTTCGATGCCGACCTCGTGCCTCTCGGACCCGATTTTCGGATCAACACGGTGACGGATGATACCCAGTCCCATCCGCGCATCGCCGACCTCGGGCCCGTGGGTTTCCTCGTGGTCTGGGGCAGCGATGTGGCGAGCGGTGACGACCTGGGTGTGAGTATCGAAGCGCGGGTCGTGACCGGACCGAACGCGTTTGATCACGACGGCGACGGGATCGATGACCCGCAGGTTCAGTACAACACCTGGGACAACGACAACAACCAACAGTTTCCCGGAGCCCACGGATGGTACGGACGGCTGGCCGTCGACTGGCGGAGCCTGACCTGGGACGGCGTCCCGCACCCCGCCAATACCAACCATCCATTCGTCATCAGTCGCGACATCGAGCACTGCGTTATATCTGCGACGACTTCGAGTGGTTCAACCCTGCCGGACCGGGCAGCCTGTGGCGCTGGAGTTCCACTGCAGGAGGGAATCCGTAACCACGGCGCCCCCTTGGGGGAGTTTGAGATCAGGAATCCGAACACATCATCTCAAGATTCTCGGAACAGGGAGTCCTATCGTCTTCTCATTCCGGCCCGCAGGCCGGGCCGAATGCGAGCAGTTTGCGGCTCTCGCCGAGTAGAGGGTGACCGGTCTCCTCGACGGTCGTCAAGAAATCGGTATTGGTTTTCTTGAACACGACGACCCGGGGTCGATCACAATCAGCGAGGGTTGAGATCGCGCTCTCCACCGGCCGAAGCGTCCCATCCGGTCCGAGCCAGCGCTCGGCGTTGCGCACCACGTAGTTGCTCCGCAGTTCGTCGCCGTCGGCGCTCAGAAGCGGAATCTCCCGTTCGAGGTAGAAGGCGAGCCCTCCGGCAAAGGCCTCAACCGCAACGACCTCGGTGCCCTGCTCGAGGATCCTGCGATCGAGTCGGCCAGGGCTTCGACCGAACGCTGTCCCGCCACCAGATCCATCGCAGGGGCCGTGACCAACGGAAAAAGCACAAGAGGCACACTCAGGGCCGCCACCGCGGCCGCCCGGCGAGGGCTGAAGAACCAGGCAAAGGCTCCCGCGAGGATCGCGATGAATCCGATCGCGAGCGCAGTTCGGGAGGCGACTGCCATTTCACCGGGCCCGGCATCGACCCCGGGCAGGCCCAGACCAGCGGCAATGACGAAAACCAGACCGAGCGCCCCCCACCCGACGGCAGCCGTTCGGGCCCCCATGGTGCGTGGCAAATTCCCGGTAGCCGCCAGCAGCGCCACCGCCGGCACCAACGGCAGCACGTACTGCGCCTGTTTGCCGCTCGAGATGGAGAAGAGAACAAAGGGCACCAGCAACCACAGCCAGAGGTACACTCGCCGGTGATCGGCGTCGCTCTTCCGCGACTCAGACTTCCGCCGCAAACTCGAGATCGCGAGCAGCGACCACGGGAACGTCCCCGCCAAGAGGACCGGCACGAAGTACCAGAAGGGATTCGATCTCCGGAGCTCATCGGTGGTCATTCGGGCAACCGTCTCGGTGAGGACCACGTATTCCAGGAAATTCGGAATCTCGAGGGAGACGGCCCAGACCCACGGCGCCACGATCAGCGCCAGGAGGACCGCTCCCAGAGGCTGCCACACGGCCAGCGAAGCGCGGCGCCAGACGGCATATGGAGCGGCCGCCAACAACGGCACGGCCAGCGCCACCGGTCCCTTGGTCAGCACGCCGACCGCCATCGCCGCCCATGCCAGAAGCGTCCAGCCGATCCAGGTGCGAGCCGGAAGCCTCTCCCGGAGTGCCCGACGACGGCCTTCGATTGCTGGGTAGAAGGAGACAAGACTGAGCACCACAAAAAAGCTCAGGGTGGAATCCATGATGACGATCCGTGACAGCGCCAGAGCCAATGGAGCTGTGGCGGTTGCCACAAAGGCTACAAACGCCTCATCGGGACCAAATACCCGGAGGGCAAAAAAGCCGACCAGAAAGGCCGTCGCCAGCGCAAAGAAAAACGGCACCAGCCGCACCGCCCATTCGTTGGCGCCGAAGACCTCGATCGAGGCCGCCGCCGCTGCAAAAAAAACAATCGGCTTGTCGAGGTAGGGCAGACCGTTGAGATGGGGCAGAACGTAGTCGTTGGTCGCGGCCATCTCTCGGGCGACCTCGGCGTTGCGGCCCTCGTCGGGCTCGATCAGTCCATATCCTCCGAGATTGATGAAAAGACCGACAACAACCACCGCGATCCACGCCAGTTGCCATCTCTTCATCTTTGAACCCCCGTGCTTTTCATCCCTTACCCCCGATTTCCAGCAGTGTCTCACGTCCCGCAGATTCGCGCCGTTGCCTCCCCGCCGCTGCCGGACTATCCTCTGATCCTGCGGTGTTTTCCTTGACCTGCATCCCGACTTCACGGCATGATCGCGCCGAAGAACCCGATCAAAAGGTTTTCGTCGAACCCAACCGAGCGAGGAGATGATTTGGAAAAACAGGCTGTTGTCGCAGTAGAAAAGGTCGGATCCGACGTGCGATCGGCCATCCGGCGCGCCCTCGAGAGAGCTGACTGGAAGGAGGCCATACCCGCCGGCGCCAAGGTGGCGCTCAAGGTCAACCTCGGTTGGGATCTTTTCATCCCGGGTTCGATCACTTCACCACTGATGGCCGAGTTGCTGATCCACGAGATGCGCGATCATTGCGGCGAGATCGTGATGGTCGAGTCCGACCAGGTGCTCGAGGACGTGGAGAAGGCGTTCACCGACTGCGGTATGGCTGATGTCTGCCGGCGAACCGGTGTCCCGTGGGTCAATATGAGCCGGGCGCCGACGGTGGCGGTGGATTGTCCCGACAACAAGGTCCTGACGCGGATCGATGTGCCCGAAGTGCTGCGGGAAAGTTACCTCGTGACGGTCCCGGCGATGAAAACCCACGCCAAAACGGTCATCACGGGTGCGCTCAAAAACCAATGGGGATGTCTTTCCAAGATGCGCCACGAATACCACCTGGTGCTCGATGACGCCCTGGCCGACCTCAACAGTGTCATGCGACCGGCCCTCGCCGTAATGGACGGCACCATCGGTCTCGAAGGCAACGGACCAAAGAGCGGCCGCCCGAAAGTCGCCGACCTCATCCTGTGCTCGAGAGATCCTGTCGCGCTGGACACCGTTCAGGCGATGCTGATGCAGATCGATCCCTCAGAGGTGAAACACCTCACCACCTGCTCGGAACGCGGTATCGGCACCTGCGATCCGGAGAAGATCGAGATCCGGGGAGTGGACCCGGCGGTCGATTCGATGCCCTTCCTCCGGCCCAAGCACAACGCCGTCTCGCGGGTCGAGAATCTGCTCCGAAAATCGGTTTTCAAACGACTGTTCTTCAACACCCCGATCTTTGATGTCTGTCTTTTCGGGGCCAAGAACTACTACCGGATCTGGACCGCTCTCGAGGCCAAGGCGGCCTGGCGGATCGCCCGATCGCACCCGGTCTACGGACCCCAATGGAACCAGGGTTGGAACGGCCCCGATCTGGAAAACCGTGGAGTCGAGGCCGGCTGATGCCGTCGGCGGTGGTTCTTGGAGGCGGGCTCGCCGGGGTTGCGGCGGCGGCTTCGCTGGCGCGATCGGGGTGGAAAAAGGTCACCATCGTCGAGCGCGGCCCCGAGCTCGGTGGTCTCGCAGGTTCCTTCGAACGGGCAGATCACTTCTACCCCCTGGGCTACCACCACATCCTCCACCGCGATCGTCCGCTGCATTATTTCCTCGATCAGATCGGCGCACTTTCCGATGTCCGGTGGCGTAAGATCCGGATGCTCTTTCATCTCGACGACCGGCTTTTTGATCTCACCCGCCCGGCGGACTTTGCCGCGTATCCGATGAGCTTGACCGACAAGATTCGCTTTGTCGGTCTCATGATGCGCTGCTTCCGCAAATCGGACTGGAGCGATTGGAACGGCCGCAACGCGCAGGAGTTGATCGACAGCTGGGCCGGGGCGGGCGTCAGAGAGGCGCTCTTCGAGCGCCTGAGCCGGCTCAAGTTCGGCCGTCCGTGCGCCGAGGTGAGCGCCGCCTGGTTGGGCGCCAGACTCCACTTCCGCGAAGGGTCCTCGCCCCTCGGCTACATGCCGGATCACAACTGGACCAAGGTTCTGTGCGACGGACTCACCAATATGGTGGAGGACGCAGGTGTCGCTGTGCGGCTCGAAACCTCGGGCCGGGCCTTGCGCGGAAAAAACGGCCGCATCGAGGAGCTCGAGCTTTCAGACGGCGAGCGATTGGCCGCCGACATTTTCATCAGCACCGTGCCGACCGAGGTCTACTGCCGGATGGTGGACGGAGACGCCACCCCCTATCTCGACAAGATCCGCTATACGGCGATCGTTTCGGCCATCTGTGCGACCAAGCAGAAGATCGCTCCCGATTTCTACTGGCTGAATATGATGTCCTTGCAGCAGAGCGCTTCCGGTTTCTTTCATCTGAGCTCGCTCAATCCGTCCATCGGTCAGCCGGGAGATTCGTGCCTCAACTTCATGACCCACGTGCCGAGCCGTCACGACGACTTCTTCAAACAGAGCGACGAAAAGCTTTGGCAGGGTTATTACAACGACTTCGAAGAGGTCTTCGGCTTCCGAGTGGAACCGTTCTGGACCAATATGACTAAGATCCCGATGTACTCCCCGGTGCTGGTTCCGGACTACCAGAACCCACCGATCCGCAGCACCGGCTGGAACAATGTCTACTTCGCCGGAAACTACCGCACCTTCCCTTCGACCGTCACCACCGGCACCGCCCTGTACTCCGGCCTCGAAGCGGCCCATGAGATTCTCTCCGATCACGGACAAAAATCGTCGATAAAAAGGACCGCGGCCGACTTCCGTCTCCCCTCCATGCCGAGGCCTGTCGACTGATGAAGGTCGTCGAAACCATCCGGCGGGACCCGATCCGTGCCTTCTGGTGGGTGCTCGGTCTGAGCCTGCTGTTCAAGCTCGTGCTGGCCGCGGTGCTGCCGCTGACTCAGGACGAGGCCTACTTCACCATGTGGGGTGAGTTCCCCGCCCTCGGCTATTCAGAACACCCGCCGATGATCGGCTGGATCTTGTGGCCGATCCTCGCCATCGGCAAGACCAGGTTCCTGGTCCGTTTGCCCGCGGTCTTTGCCACCGTGATCATCGGGTGGGGGATCTTCCGGCTGCTCGAAGATCGTGATCGTGAGCGGGCGGCCTTGACCGCCATCCTCTACCTCCTGTCGCCGCTCAACCTGCTCTACGTCATCATCACCACGGACACGCCCCTGATCTTCTTCAGCTTCTGGTCGATGTTCGCCTACTACCGTGCCTACCGAAGCGGTCGCCTCGGGTGGTACGCGGCGGCGGGGCTGCTTCTGAGTTTTGCTTTCCTCTCCAAGTACTTTGCGGTCCTGCTCGGTTTTGCTTATCTGGTGCATTTCATCGTCGCTCCCAAGAACACCCGCCGAGTGCTGGGCATTGGCCTGCTCTATCTTGCGGTCCTCCCGGCCGGATTGCTCGATATCTACTGGAATTACCACCACTCCTGGTTGCAGATCAACTCCAATCTTTTCTACCGCAATGCCGGCGACGGCCCCAATATCGTCACGCCGCTTGTTTTCCTGGCCACCGTTCTCTATCTTCTCCTGCCCGCCGGTGTGATCCTGTGGTGGCGGGCGCGAAAAGAGTTTCTTCTCCGGTTGCAGGAACACGATGCCGCAGTCTTCGCCGTTCTCTATCTCGTGCCCATGTCGGTTTTTGCCCTCCTCAGTGTGGCAAAAAAGATCGGGCTCCACTGGCTGCTCTCCTTCTGCGCCCTGAGCTTTCTGATCAGCTGGGCGGTCATCCACCGCCACGAGATGTCCCGGGCCATCCGGTTCACCATTCGTTTTTCGATGGTTCACGTCATTCTGATCGTGGTCGTCTTGCTGATCCCGATCCGAGTTCTCCAGGGCTCCTCGAACTACGCTTCGATCGTCATGTCGAAACACCATCGTGAACTGGCGGCCGCCATGGCGCCTTTCACCGAAGATCGAATGCTGGGCGCCGAAGGTTATGGGTTGGCTTGCCTGCTCTCCTTTTACAACCCCGGATTCTTCTCCCACTTCGCGCGCGGAACCATCCACGGCCGGCAGGACGATGTGATCACCGACTGGCGCGACTGGGCCGGCCGCGATGTGATGATTTTCCATCGGGAACCGCCCGAGATGGAGCGGTACGAAGGGCTCTTCGATCAGATGCGGGTCGAGACCATCGAGGTCGAGGGTCAGATCTTTTATCTCCTCCTCGGTGATCGCCTCGATTTCGATGCCTTCCGCGACCGGGTGCTGGCACCGATCAGGGATCGCTTTTACCAGGTTCCCGAGTGGCTGCCGATGGAACAGTGTTTTTTCCGCGGCAGATACTTCCCTGATGGGCCTCGACGGTGAGTGCGCATGCGAGAATGAGCATCGGATACTGAATGAGCAATCTTCGCCGTCTCCTGGGTCTGTTCCTCAAACACTGGCCGATCCTCGTCTTTTCGCTTTTCGCCATGTTGGTCGTGGCGGCCGGCAATGCGGCGATGACATCGCTGGTGGGCGCGATGTTCGATTCCTTGGCGGCAGCCGACAACACCACCACCTCGGTACCGGGCATGGCGATAGGATCGACCGGCGCGAGCGGTTTCGCCAAAGATCTCGAAGAGTGGCGGGTGGCTGCGGTTGATGCGATCCAGGCCTCGCTGCCCATGGCCGGTTTGGCCATACCACTGCTGCTCGGGTTGACCATTCTGATCAAGAACATCGCTCAGATCCTGGCTCAGATCTCGGTCAACTGGGTGGGGTTGCGGGCCGTCCGCGAGCTTCGACAGTCTCTCTACGACTCGGTCCTCAACCGGTCCATCCGATTTTTCACCGACCATACGACGGGCCAACTCACGAGCCATCTGATCACCGATGTCGAGAGGATCCAGATCTCGATCGGAAAACAGATGGGCTCGCTGGTCCAGGACACACTGATCGTTCTGGTTCTCCTCGTTTATATCTTCACCCTCAACCCCAAGCTCGCGGTCTTTGTCTTTCTGATCGGCCCGGCCGTGCTGATCCCGGTGCTCAAAATGGCCCGGCGGCTCAAGAACATCGCCTTTGCCAGCCAGGAGCGGGTCTCCGAACTCACCGAAACGCTGCAGGAGTCGATCCGCGGTCATCGCATCGTCAAGGGTTTCGGCGGCGAAGAGGTCGAGAGCCGGAGGTTCTCGGTCAAAAACATCGGCTACTACAAAACAATGCTCCGCGAAGCCTGGATCCAGGCCGCCAACAACCCGATCATGGAGACCGTCGCCGGCACTGGAATGATCGGCATCTTTGTCTACGCCCAATACGAAATCGCGGCGGGTCGTGCCGCGCTCTCGACCTATGTTTCATTTGTAGCCGGCATGGCCCTCATCTACGCTCCCATCAAGAGGCTCAACAAGGCCAATCTCGCCCTGCAGCAGGCGCTGGCGGCCGCGGAGCGGGTATTCGGCGTGATGGATCTGCCATACCAGATCGAGGATCGACCGGATGCCATCGAGCTCGACGGTTTTGAAACCGCGATCGAGTTCGATCATGTCGGTTTCGAATACAACCCCGGCGAACCGGTGCTGCGCGATGTGGAGATCGGCATCAACCGCGGTGACGTGGTGGCTCTGGTCGGGCCCTCCGGCGGCGGCAAGAGCACGATGACCCATCTCCTGCTGCGTTTTTACGATGTCACCTCCGGCCGAATCACCATCGACGGCCACGACATCCGAGACGTCACCCAGAAATCCTTGCGTTCCCAGATCGGTCTGGTGACCCAGGAGGTCTTCCTGTTCAACGACACGATCCACAACAACATCGCGTACGGCCGACCCGATTTGGCACACGATGACGTGGTCGCTGCAGCACAGACCGCCTTTGCCGACAAATTCATTCGGGCCCTTCCGGAAGGTTATGAGACCGTCGTCGGTGAAGCCGGAGTCCGGCTGTCCGGCGGCCAAAGGCAGCGGATCGCCATTGCCAGGGCGCTGCTCAAGAATGCCCCTATCCTGGTGCTTGACGAGGCCACCTCGGCGCTGGACGTCGAGAGTGAACAGATGGTTCAAAAGGCCTTGGACAATCTGATGCAAGACCGCACCACCCTGGTGGTGGCCCACCGGTTGTCGACGATTCGGCGGGCAACCCGGATCGTGGTGCTCGACGAAGGCCGGGTGGCGGAGGTCGGTTCCCATGAGGAGCTCCTGGAGGCGGATGGGGTCTACGCACGTCTCCACAAGCTGCACAGCTTCGAGGAAGAGGCGGACGAAGGCTGAATCAGAATTAGGAATTAGGAATTAGGAATTTCGGATTTCGGATTTCGGATTTCGGATTTCGGATTTCTGATCACTCTTGTTCAAGGCTGTGTCTCGGACAGCGTTCAGGGACACCGACAGTGAACAGCAATCACTTCGTCTGGTTCAACAGCCGCCAGTTCATTGCACGACCCTGATCGCTGCCGCAGAACACTGATCGCTGTTGGCTGTCGCTGTTCGCTGCCCGCTGTCGCTGTCGCTGTCGCTGGACACTGTCGCAGCCGCTGAACTCTGTCGCTGTAGGCTCTGTAACGATTTGAATATCTATTCGGGGCCGTCGAGGACATGGGGTTCGACCTGGACCAGAACATCGGTCACTTCCTTTATCTCCTCGACGAGTTTTTCCCGAACTTCGACCGCGATCTGATGCCCTTCGCCCACACTCATCCCGCCATCGACCTCGACGTGGAGATCAGCGGCGATTTTCGAACCCACGTATCTGGTCCGGACCGCGTGTGCCGCCTCGACGCCGTCCACCTCGACCGCGAGAGCCTCGATCCGATGGCGCACCGACGGGGGCGCGCTCGCATCGATCAATTGATCCACAGCCGGACGAAGGATCTGCCAGGCCGCCCGAAGAATGAATACACTCACCACGAACGCGCCGATGCTGTCCACCACCGCCAACCCGGGGTCGATCAAGGCGACTGCGACGGCCACTGCCACCGGAATTGACGACATGGCATCGGAACGGTGATGCCAGGCATTGGCAGCGAGGGCGGGAGAATCGCATTCACGACCGACCCGTTCGGTCCACCGGTAGAGAATCTCCTTGACGACGATGGATAAAAGCGCAGCCCCGAGGGCGACGCCGGCCGGGCCGTGGGAGCGAACGACACCCAGGTCGCGGATCGCGTTGAAACCCATCCCGATCGCTACGCCGCCGACCGAGAGACCGATCACGACTGCCACCAGCGTTTCGATCCGGCCGTGTCCGTGAGGATGATTCTCGTCCGCAGGCGCCGACCAGTAGCGGACGCCGAGAATGACAGCGATATCGGTCAGCACATCGGTCAGGCTGTGAAAGGCATCGGCGAGAACCGCCTGCGAATTACCGACCACCCCCGCAACCACCTTGATGCCCGCCAACAGGAGGTTGCAGATCAGACCGACCCAACCGACCCGCCGCACCTTCGAAACCGTCGTACGCTCTGTCACTCTGTCATTCTACCAATCGTCACGAAGTCCACTCTTGTTCCCCTCACTGCTGCACCGCCAATACGATCACCTGGTCGCCGACCCTTATGACCCCGCGCCCGACATGAATCAGGTTCTGCCCGAAATGCACCTCACCATCAAAGAGACGATAGGTGGTCAGGGTTTTGAGAGGCTCGGGCCCGCGATCACCGGTTTCCTGATTTGTTGTGGTCACCACGCACCTTGCGCAGGGTTTGACGACTCGAAAATCGACCTCTCCGATTCGAGCATCCTGCCAGCTGTCTTCTGCGTGAGCGGTACATCCACTGACGACGATATTGGGACGAAAACGATCCATCGGTATGGGCAGAGAAAGGCGGCGGTTGAGCCCGGCAAGAGAGGCCTCAGACACGAGGAGGAAGGGATAAGCATCGGCAAATGAAACTCTGTCGCCGGGTTGAGCGGCTGAGGTGCCGAGGGGCCGGGCGTGATCGTCGGCGAGCCTGACCAGACGGGCACCGACCTCGAGGTGCTTGGAGAAAAACTCGGCGGCCTCCCGGCCCTCATCGATGGCCGCACACTCGTCCTTCCACACCGTGACCCGGATCCCCGGTCCCGTCGGTTCGTCGAGGGGAACCTCGAGCCGCGATCGATTCGGTGTTTCGAGCAGGAGAGCTCTCTCGCGCAGCCGGACGGCGACAGTTGCCAGACCCGGGTGTCGGCGCTGGCTCAGAAAACGGCCGTCGTCGCCGACCACCATCCACCGCCGGTCGTGCTCGAAGCCGGTGGTCCCGACGATGGCTTCCTCGACTTCAATTCCGCCGCAGGACTTGATCGGATAAAACCAGAGGCCACTGACGACGACCACGATCAGCCGTCGCTTCCGGCGTATCGGTCCACCGCTCCGGCAGAAGTCGTACGAGCCGGATAACTCCCGAATACCCGGAGGTAGGGGCATTCACGCCGGAGCCCGGCAATCGCCAGCGCTGCCGGCTCGGTGTCGACCCGACCCTCGATGTCGACGTAGAACAGATACTCCCAGGGTCGCTGTGGAACCGGTCGAGACTCCAACTTGGTGAGATTCAAACCGTGTTCCGCGAGCAGTTCCAGACACTGCACCAACGCCCCCTGATGGTGGCGGGTCGTGAAAACAAGAGATGTCTTCGCCGGGATCCTCGAATCGAGTTCGATCTCGAGGCCGGAAATGACCACGAATCGCGTCCAGTTTTCCTGCTGGTCTGCGATCTCCTCCCGGAGCACACTCAGCCCGTAGATTTCACCGGCTTCGGCGCTGGCGATGGCAGCTTGCCGGGGATCACCCGCGGCCGCCACCTCCCTTGCAGACGCAGCCGTGTCCTCGAAGGCAACCATTTCCACCTCCTCGAGCGACCCCAGAAAGCGTGAGCACTGGGCCAGAGCCTGCGGGTGGGACAGGATTCTTCGGAGACCTCCCTCGGTCGAGCCATCAATCGAAAGAAGGCAATGACGTACGTGCAGGATCTCCTCTCCGACAACCCTCAGATCGGTCTGCCGGAGCAGGTCATAGGTCTGATTGATCGAACCCGCGGTGGTGTTCTCGATCGGCAAGAATGCGTAGCCGACATCACCACTCTCTGCCAATGAAAGGGCATCACGAAAGGACCGCTGACCGACGAAGTCCATTTCCGAAGATCGCGCCGCAAAGTACTTGCGGGCCGCGAGCTGACTGTACGAGCCTTCGATACCTTGAAACGCAACCCGGTTGGCGCTTTGCCGCGACCGGTGCACCTGCTCGCGATGCAGCAGCGCCTCCTCCTGCGCCTTGAGCGACATGGCGATGATCTCGCGAAAGATCTCATGGGTACGGAATCCATCGAGGCCGAGCTCTCGCGCCCAGCCCTCCACCCGATCGAGGAGCTCGGACTCCCGCTCATGATCACGGAGAAAAGACAGGCCCTCCGCTTTGACTCGAGCGATATCAGCCACCGTCTCGAGCCGATTGCTGAGATCCTCCAGCAGCTTTCGATCCAACCGGTCGAGCTTTGCCCGCAGTTTTTCCAAGTCATTCATTGCCGAGCATTGTAAACGCAACCGCCGGAAGCCGTTACACTGATTGACGACAATGAATAGTGAGTTTTTCCCCGCGATCGTCTTCGCCCTGACCGGAATGGTTGTCCTGGCGGTGATTGCGACTGTGCTCCGGCGCAAAGCGCAACGGCGGCTGGAGACGCTCGGCCCCGCCTTCGAACTCGGCACCGCCCGTCGCGCGGCGCCTCTCTCGAACGGAGTCGTCGGGGTCTACCGCGGCTACAATTGCCGCTATCTCATTCAACACCAATCTCAGTACGACCGCGGAGGAGCCGTATTGAGGCTGGGGCTGTATTCGCCGCAACGATGGTCGGCAGAACAGCTCAACGCCGGATCGAGGATGTTGATCAGGGTCGGTCTCGCCAAGGATTTCGAAGTCGGCGATCAAGAGCTCGATGAGCATTTCCGATTTTCCACCGACAGCGAAGGCGACCTCCAGTCGGTCTTCTCTATTGAAAAAGTTCGGGAGACCATGCATCTCCTCGTCGGCCGGCGAGAACTTCCAGTCAATCAGTGTTCGCGCCGACCGAATGGACATCACCTGGGCGCCAAGAAATCCCAAGCTCGACGATGACCCCGAAGAGCTGCGGGCGAGGCTCGAGGTGGCGACGGTTTTTGCGGCTAGCTGCGGTTACTTCCCGAAGCTCGATCTCTGATAATTTGCCGGGTCTCGGTGAACACCGATTAACTCCGGGATCTGTGGTTCATCCTCTTAGCACTGATTACTGATAACTGTTTGCTTATCACCCACTTCCATCCTGTTGAATTTGCAGCAACCCTCAAAGCATGTATATTGAGGAGCCTGTGTGGCCGCCACCGTGGTGGCCGGCATATGGGTGGATCGCAAGGTCCGCCGGGAATGGGACAGGGGAGCCGGCTCTTTCAAGGCACGAGCGACCCGGAAGGAAAATGGGAGCGATGAGTAAGAAACTTTTCGTAGGAAGTCTGAGCTGGGATACAACCGACGAGGGGCTGCAAGAAGCTTTTGCGCAGTTCGGCGAAATTGCCGAAGCAAAGGTGATCTGCGACCGGGACTCCGGGCGTTCGCGCGGATTCGGATTCGTTACCTTCAATGATGACGAAGCCGCCGACAAGGCGGTTGCAGAGATGAATGGTTTTGAACTTGACGGTCGGCCGATCCGGGTCGACATCGCCCATGACCGGCGCAGTGGCGGAGGCGGCGGAGGTGGCGGCGGCTATCGCGGTGGCGGTGGCGGCGGCGGCTGGTAGAAAAAATCCACGATTGATAGAACCCCCTCCGAAACGGAGGGGGTTTTTTGGGGCTTGGGGCTTAGGGATTGGAGCTTGCAAAGGTATTGCAGCGGCAGGGACAGTCTTCGGCGACAGCGACAGGGAGCAGCGATCAGTGTTCAGCGGCAGCAGGCAGCGCGATCGGGTTCATGCCATTGACCTGGCGCTTCCTCAACCCAAAATTATGATTTCAGTCCTCCACGCCCGCGAGACCGGGCGCTGTCGCTGTTGCTGTCCCTGCAACTGGCGACTGAACGCTGAGGCTGATTCCTGTTCACTGCCGCTGTCGCTGAACACTGTCCCTGATCGCTGTCCGAAACTCGGTCTTGGACAAGAGTGGTTCCAAGTCCCCGGCCGGAGTTTTTGCCGCCCTATGACACCGGTGCCAGCTCGTCCACGATCGCTCGTCCCTGGAGGCCGTTCAGCAGCGGGTCCACGAGAAGGAAATACGGATCGTCATATCCCGCCTCGAAGGCCCGGACCAACAACTCGTCAGCCCGATCCGGATCACCGGCAAGGGTCAGCGCTCGGGCGAGGTTCATGAAAACGCTCGCAGTAGAGTCTGCAGCCGCCGCCAACCCTTCGATCGGACCTGTCGCATCGCCCACCCTGGCGAGAGCGGCCAGAACGCAGGCTTTCAGAGCCTCCTCGTCGGGAGTCAGAACGCGTTCGGCTTCGAGTGCCTCGATCTCCGCCAACCCTTCCTCGATCACGACCCGTGCCTCGTCCCACCGATCAAGATTCTGGAGGGTGGCGGCAAGACTCAGACCGTCGTACACGTTGGTCCCGTCAGCGCCTTCGACACGGGATGCTGCGTATCTCTTTCGATACAGGGTCTCGGCCTCCGCAAACGCTCCTCGCCGGAATAACAAATGGGAGAGATTGGCTTCGGCAAACGGGTGCGCCGGATCGAGTTCGAGAACCCTCAGCATCTCGACCTCCGCCTCGTCAAAACGCCGCAGGGCCACCAGCGTCCAGCCGAGCGAGTGATGGGCCCAGGACGATTCGGGTTGCAGCCGGACGAGTTCTCTCGCAACCTCTTCGCCCGCTTCAGGCCGCCGGAGCTTCATCATGTACATCGTCCACAGATTCCACAGGGGTGGCGCAGAGGCTGCGTCGATCTCACGCGCCCGCTCGTACATCTGCACCGCCTCCTCGTGGCGGCCGAGCTCTGAGAGGATTCTGCCGCTGTTGTTGAGCGGTTGCACCACGTCCGGATAAAGCTGGTTGACCAGGGCGTAGTCGGCCAGGGCCGCTTCGAGATCACCGTCGACGAACTGGCTGTGGATCGCGCGCAGCACAAGGTACTCACGCCGCGAGACCTCGTCGGCATCCTCGAAGGCCCGGCTGAGAAGCTGCCGGCCCTCTTCAACCCGCCCGAGAAACTGGATGTAGAGGAGCCCCAGCGATCCTCGCGCGGTCGCAAATTGAGGATCCTCCTCGATGGCCATTCGGAAGCTGCGCTCCGCTTCCAGGTGGCGGCCTCCGGCCCAGGCCGCAGACCCCATGGCGAGTAGCCTCTGAGCTTCCCACGACGAAGTGGTGTACTGCACCAACGGGGGGTCGGTTTCGGCGATCGACTGAAGACTCTCTCCCAAATGTCGCCGCACCGTCCGGGTCAGCTCATCGATGGTCTCCAGCAGCACCTGATCGCGCCCTTTGGCGGTCAACCGGATCCGGTCGACCGTGCGGCCCGTCGCCGGCTCCACCAGACTCGCCTGCAGGATATAGACCTCGTCCACCACGTCGATCCTCGGAATCAACAGGGCGCGAACGCCGCCAAAGCGACAGACCTCGATCCCGGTTTCGAGATCGATGGGTATCGCTGGATCCCGACGCATCATCTGCAGCGTATTGCGAGCCCTCCCGGCATCGTAAATGTTGACGTGTCGAGACTGCCGAAGATCAGTCTCCAGGGCGCTCTTCAACGCCAGAGTGAATCCCTCGTCCCCTGTCGCATTGACAACATCCGACACCAACAACCAATCGCGCTCGTCAAAGGGCAACCGTGGCCCCAGGAGTTTCTTCCCGACAACAAGCGCGAGGACCGCCAATACGATCAGCACCGCCGCAACGAACTTTCGCGACGCGACACCGCGTCGGATGATCTCCATCGAAGAACCGATCCCGGTTGCGTCACCGGCATCGCGCAACGCATCGGCGAGCTCAGCCGCCGATTGATAACGTTTTTCCGGTTCTTTTGCGAGCGCCTTTTCCACCACAGCCGCCAACCCTCGCGGCACCTCCGAACGCAGATTTCGGAGTGGTTTGGGAGGAGTGACGATGACCCGCCGCATGATCTCACTCGGTGAGCCGCTGCCAAAGGGTGCATGACCCGTCAACATCTGATAGAGCACACAGCCTGTTCCGTGGATATCGGTTCGGGCATCAGCGGGACCACCCGCTACCTGTTCCGGCGCCATGTAAGCGGGAGTTCCCACCACCGCTCCGCGGGAGGTGTAGGTCAGAGTGGCTGCGCTGTCGCCCTCGACATCGACCCACCCGACCCGCTTGGCGATACCGAAATCCAGGACTTTCAAGCTGCCGTCGCGGGTCACCATCACGTTCGATGGTTTGATGTCGCGATGCACGATTCCCAGATCGTGGGCGGCGCCGAGAGCTTCGGCCAACTGAATGCCGAGATCGACCACCCGATCGAGCGGCAGCACTCCATCCCTGAGAATCTCTTCGAGGCTGCTGCCGTCGACCAACTCCGAAGCGAGATAGAGTTGGGTCTGCTCGCCGTCCGATCCGGGTTCGGTCTCTCCGGCTTCGTAGAGGGTCGCAACCCCGGAGTGGTTGATGGCGGCCGCAAGCCGGGCCTCACGGAGAAAACGATGCCGGATCTCGGTGTCTCCGGCCACGTCACGGCGAATGAGCTTGAGGGCGATTTCTCGATCCAGGACCTCATCCCGGGCGAGAAAGACTTCACCCATCCCCCCGGCCCCGATCCGTTTCAGGATTTCGAAATGGGCGATCTTCTTTGGGCTGCTCATCGCTTCCTGCTTTTGATAAGGGTACGACGACCGACGGCGAAGGTCCACAGTATCCTCGTCAACCTGATATTCTCCAACCATGCTCTCAGTCGGCATCGTCGGGCTTCCGAACATCGGCAAATCAACGCTGTTCAATGCCCTCACGAAGGGCGGTGCCGAGGTCTCCAACTACCCCTTCACCACCATCGAGAGCAATGTCGGGGTGGTCCCCGTGCCTGATCCGCGCCTCGAAGCGCTCCGGAAGGTCCTGTCTCCTTCAAAAACCACACCGTGCGCCATCCGGTTCATCGACATCGCCGGCCTCGTCAAGGGGGCGAGCCTGGGCGAGGGTCTGGGCAACCAGTTCCTCGGCGAGATCCGACAGGTGGACGCCATCGCCCACCTCGTGCGGTGCTTTGCGTCGGAGGACATCAGCCACGTTCTCGAATCCGTCGATCCGGTGCGTGATCTCGAGGTGATCGACACCGAACTCATCCTCGCGGATCTCGAAGTGCTCGATCGAGCGATTGCCAAGCGCCGCAACGACTGGCGCACCAAACCGGTCGAACACGCCGCCGAGCAACGGCGAATGACGGCCTGGAAGGAATGTCTGGAAAGCGGCCGGGTCCTCAGGTCACTGGATCTCGACGACAACGACCGACGCGATCTCAAGACGGCAGGGCTGTTGACCGGCAAACCGCAACTGCTTGTGGCCAACGCGAACTCCAGCAACTCAGACCTGTTGCAAACCCTGCGCAAGAACTCTCCAGAAACGCCCATGGTGAGGCTCGACGCGGAACTCGAGTTGGAGCTCATGGAGCTCGACCTCGAGGAGCGCAGCGAATTCATGCGGGAACTCGAGATGAATGAGTCCGGTCTCGACCTCCTGGCGCGCGAGGCCTTTGATTTGCTCGGTCTGATCTCCTTCTACACCGTTGTGAAGAACAAACTCCAGGCTTGGGAGATCCCACGCGACACCCCGGCCGCGGCGGCGGCAGGAAAGATCCATTCGGACATGGAGCAGGGCTTCATCCGCGCCAAGATCCTATCGGCGGACGAGCTCATCGAGGTCGGCCACCTGCATGAGATCCAGAACCTCGGGCACATTCGAACAGTCGGCCGCGACCACGAGATCGACGACGGCGACGTGGTGGAGTTCGTCTTTAACGTTTGACGCCCCCGTCAACCTACCCGGACGTCTCCATCTGTTTGACCAGCTGCTTGTAGCGGGGATGGTCGCGGATATTGTCCAGATCCGAATCCTGTTGCATCCAGTCAGGATCGGCGAGACCCGCCTTGTACGATCGTTCGAGCGCATCGAGGGACGAACTGAGCTCGCCGGCCAGCGAGTAGAGACAGGCCAGGTTATAGAGCACCAGCGCATCGTCGCCCGCCCGGTCCAGAATCCGACCCGCCCACTCGAGACTTCGTTGCCGCTCGCCGAGGGCGGCCAAGGCGCTCGCCCCGTCAAGCAGCATCGGAACGTCATCCGGGTCGAACTCGAGCCGGCGCTCGACGATCTCGACCCGTCGTTGGTTCGCCGACTGGGCCGCCGACGATCGTCCGAGGCTCGTATAGACCTGCGGCAACAATTGCAGAGCGCGGATCTCGTCCGGAGCCGCTTCGCTCGCTTTTTCGAACATCTCCGCCGCGATTTCCAGGTGGCCTTCCGTAAATGCCACGGTACCAAAATAGTAGTAGGCCTCGAAGAGCCTCGGGTCGAGTGAAATGGCCTGCCGGAACTCGGCCTCTGCCATCTCGTACTCTCCCCTCTGGCCGAGGGCGAAGCCCCGCGACGCGTGTGCTTCCGCCAGATTCGGATCGAGCTCTACAGCCTTCCGGCTCGCCGCCTCCGCCTTGACCAGGTTTTCCTCGGTGCTCTCGTAGTTGCGCCAGAACTCGGTATACGTATCGGCCAAACCGGCATGGGCCAACGCATAACCCGGATCGATCTCGATGGCCTTCTGAAACATCTCACTCGCCGATTGAAAATCCGTCCGGGTGCGGCGCCGGTAGTAGCCCCGCCCGCGCAGATAGTTTTCGTAGGCTTGAAAATCGGTGGTGCGTTCGGATCGAAGGGCCTGTTTCTCGACGGGGCTCAGTGTCAGCTGCAACGCGTCGACAATATTTTGCGAGATTTCGTCCTGGATCACGAAGACGTCTTCAAGCTCGCGGTCGTAGGTCTCGGACCAGATGTTGAAACCATCGTCCACGTTGATCAGCTGGGCGCTGATGCGTAACTGATTGCCGACCTTGCGCACGCTGCCCTCGATGATGTTGTCGACTCCGAGCCGTTCGCCGATCTCCTGGACATCGAGTTTGGTTTCTTTGAGCGCGTAGACGGAGCTACGGGCCGGTATTCTCAGGCCTTCCACCTTCATCAGGGCGGTTATCAGCTCTTCGGTCAAACCGTCGGTGAAATATTCGTTGTCCGGATCGGCACTGAGGTTGGCAAAGGGCAGCACCGCGACGGAGGGGACACGCTCCGCCTCGGCGGCGGCCGGCACCGCGGACCCTTCATTAACTGAACGACCCGAACCAGCCGCATCGGTTTTCAGGTTGCGACCGATCCACAGACCGGCGCCCAGCACGAGCACCGCCGCGACGGCGGTCAATGCCCAGAGTCCGGTTCGTTTCTTCGTTGACACCTCCATCGATCCCGAGGTGATCGACAAGGGTCCGCTGCTCAAGGCCACCGAACCGGAATCGACTTCCTTGCGCAAACCTGCGAGCACGTTGCGCACATCTTTGGCCGATTGGTATCTCGCCTCCGGGTCTTTTTCAAGACAGTGTTGGACGATGCGCCCAAAATGGCGGGGCAGGTTTTCGTTGATCTCTGAAACCGTCGGTGGTGTGTCGCGGAGAATGCTCGACACCAGGGCGGCGGAGGTGTCGCCCTCGAAAGGTCGGCTTCCGGTCGCGATTTCGTACAAGACGATACCGAGCGAAAAAATATCAGTCCGATGGTCGACTCTTTTTCCCTCGACCTGTTCGGGTGACATGTAGGGGGCAGTACCCATGACCATACCCTCTGCCGTGAGACCGGTAGCTCGGGTCGGCAGAGCCGTGACCTCTTCGGGTTCGCCGCCGGTGTCGTTCTCGACCAGTTTCACAAGACCGAAATCGAGCACCTTGATGCGTCCGTCATCACCGAGCATGACATTCGCCGGCTTGAGATCACGGTGGATGATTCCGCGCTCATGGGCCGCGGCAAAGGCGTCGGCCAGCGGGATGGCGATATCAAAGACCTTGGCCAGCGGAAAACCGCCCGGGGGGATCAGGTGGTCGAGGCTGTCACCTTCGACCAACTCCATCGTGAGGAAATGGCATCCCTCCGATTCCTCGATGCTGTGGATCGTGACGATATTCGGGTGATTGAGTGCCGCCACCGCTTTTGCCTCGCGCCGGAATCTTTCGAGTCGATCCTCATCGGCCGCCATTTCTTCAGGGAGCAACTTGAGCGATACCTGCCGACCGAGATCGATGTCCTCGGCGCGATAAACCACGCCCATGCCGCCCTCGCCCAGCTTGCCGATGATCTTGTAGTGAGAAAGGGTCTGCCCGATCATTCCGACTCCTCAATCTATTGTTCACCCTGAATCCGCGGCCGCATTGTATCGCAGAAAAGATATCTTGTCTCAATATGGTCGGCGATGGCATTCCTTCGCCGCGAAATCCGCACGATGTGACGAATCACCATGGCCGAGCCCTCGCCACCTCGATACAATGGAGTTCATGCCAGAAGATCGATCAATCGCCGTCCTCGGGGTGCCGCTCGATCTCAACTCGTCCTATCTCCGAGGTGCCTCGAAAGCTCCCGAGAAAATTCGCGACGCGCTTCTTTGTGAATCGACCAATCTCTGTGCCGAAGACGGTCTCGATCTCGGGATGGACGATCGGTGGCGTGATCGAGGCGACGTAGGATCTACCGATGATCAACCCACTTTCAAAGAGATCGAGAGCCGGATGGGTGGTTTGATGGCGGTCGGGAACCAGATTCTGGCGCTGGGTGGGGACCACTCCATCACCTGGCCCCTGGTCCGCGCCCACGCCGCCATGCACCTCGGTCTGACCATCCTCCACCTTGACGCTCACCCCGACCTCTACGACGAGTTCAAAGACAGCAAAACCTCTCACGCCTGCCCCTTTGCACGCATCATGGAGGAGGAATTGGCGACCCGCCTGGTTTCGGTGGGGATTCGCGGGCCGAACCCTCATCAGATCAAACAAGCGGAGCGCTTCGGGGTCGAGACCATCGCGGCCGGGGCGGACTGGCGGGAGGCCGTCGCTTCGCTCCAGGCACCGCTCTATCTTTCCATCGATCTCGATGTTCTCGATCCGGCCTTTGCACCCGGGTTGTCCCACCCGGAACCGGGAGGATTGTCGAGCAGAGAGGTCATCGACATCATCCAATCGCTGCCCTGTGCCCCGGTCGGCGCCGACATCGTCGAGCTCAATCCCGACCGCGACAACAACGACATCACTGCCCTGACCGCGGCCAAATTTCTCAAAGAAATCATCGCGCGGATGTTGCGTTGACGCGTCGAGACATGCGGGCCGATCTCCTACGGACAGGCTAATATCAAGCGGATGCGAGATCCTTTGAAGCTCTCAGGGAGGCATGGTCGGATGCGGGTTATCTACGTTCTCTCTCTCATTCTGTACCTTGGAGCAGCCGCTCAGGCGGCCACCGGCGATGTGGTCGTGAGCGGCCCCCCCGGGTTCAGGATCTTTGTCGATGGCGAATTCGCCGGCGTCACCACCGAGGAAGAAGAAGGCCTCCTGCTTGCCGGGCTCGATGCCGGGATCCACACCATCCGGGCCGAAAAGGCGGGCCACCCGCCACGAGACTTTTCAGTGGTTGCCGGTCCGATTCGAGCCGAGGTCCGCATCGAAGAGGATCCGTCGGGGGACACGGAGGCTGCCGCTGGGGTCACCCAGGCAGTGGGCCGAATCGTGGTGACCTCGGAGCCCGAGAACTGTCTCGTCCAGTTCGCCGGTGAACGGATGCTGAAGGACAAACCGACCAAAACCATCCGCGAGGTCCCGGTCGGGAACCATAAGATCTTTTTCGAAAGATATGGAGTGGTTCTCAGCACCAGGGTCGACGTCGAGGCAGGCGAGGCCACCACGGTGATGGCCGATTTCGTGAACAACCGGGTCGGTATCCTCGAGAAGGAGGATCCAGCGGAGACCGACCTCACCGAAGAACAGGCGGCCCGGTCGGAATGCGTCGAATGGTGGGTGGAGGTGATGCGAGTGACCGATCAGGACGTGATCGAGGAGATCAGCGGTCAACTCGACGAGATCGGCTTTCCCTCCTACCACCAGGCGGTCATCACCGTGCGCGACGAGAGCGACCTGCCGTTTTACAAGATCCGCGTCGGGCCCATCAACGACAAGAAGACCGCAAAATGGTCGGCCACAAAACTCAGGAACGCGGGTTTCAAGGGCGCCTGGCCTCTGCCTGCTTTGTGCCAGGGTGCCGGCCAATCCCGTTGAGGGATCACGAACCGACCCGGTAGACCGTCGAACCCGATTCGCGACGGCCGCGTAGATGGCAACCCTAGAACACCACCTTCGGTGAACACCTCATTTGGGGGAATGAGTGTTTTTCGATACTTGCATACGGTTGTTGCGACGAGCTCGAAACGGAACCACATTCTTCATCAGAGTATCCGAAGAAAAACTCATGAAGGGCTGTTCGTTCCCGATGTAGCTGTCGGCCGGCGGGCCGGAGGTCGGGTTACGCCCAGCTCACGCAACTTGGCGGCACGTCTCAACCGATGTGGTCCGGACGATCGTCGAGGTGATGTCGCCTTCGATTGGAGGTGGCGTATGACCTCGTGTCATTGTTCGAGAGTGTCGACAGCCCTGCTCACCACAACCATCCTGGTCTGTGGAGCTGCCGGGGCGCCCGCCCCTGCAGCGGATCGTGATCCTCTGCCGACCTATAGTTCGATCACCAATCGCTTCCCAACAACCGCTTTGCTCCGACCTCCCGACGTCATACGTTTCCGGTCAACCCAATTGATGTATTCCCTGTGGGTCGATAAACAACAGCTCGATGCCATGCTGAAGCAGGCCGGTTGGGCCTCGGTCAATCTGCATTACATGGACGCGAGACGGGCCAAGGTTCAGGTTTTCTGGGATTTTTCCTGCCGCGAACAATACCCGGGGCTGGGCTATCTCCCGGAGATCGACCCCGAGGCGACCTGCGGCCCAGGAGATTCGTTTTATCTCGGCACGACCGCGGTCAGCCTCACCGACCCAGAAGATCATCGCTACCTCATCCTGATGTGGGTCACTGGGAACACGGAGGCGGTTGACCGGTTGAACGCGGTCTACGGGGGTGGCAATGCAACGATCGCCTACAAGGGAAATTTCGAGATGACCCTGCACTCAAAATCGGCCATCGGATCGAAAGGGGTTCGGTCGGTCGACGCACGGGTGAGAGAGCCCATATCCGGTCTTTCATATGGACTTGCGGCCGTTCTCCCAACCAGTGTGGCCATGGTGCAGGCGGTCGACGACCCCATGGGTCTGCCGGTGACCTGGCTCGACACAGCCGCGGGAATTTCCGGCCGCACCTCGATCTGGAGCGAACAATCCGGTTACCAGCGCTTTTTTGTCGGCATGACAACAGGTTTCTTCATGAAGGTCTCGGTGGGCGGATCGCTGTACTTTCCCGGAGGATGGACAGTCGATGTGAAGAAGTGGGACGACGCTCTGCACGTCTACACCGACGTCGAAGGACACGGCAAGCTGATCGATTGACGGCATTTCGGCCACTCGATCTTCACCGGGTTCGGGCTCTCGTTCGCCGCTATCGAAACGGATCGCCGATTTGAATGGCCGCGAGGGCCCGGGCAACGGTCGGGTTCTTTGCCAATACCCGGTATTCGAGCATGCGCAGGACGGTGCGAAAGTCCTTCCACTCCGAGAGCAGGGTCTCGGGCCCTGCAAGGACCTGTTTGGCCTCGCGAAGACTGGCAGCGATGTATTCCGGAAGATCTTTGTTGACCAGCTCTTCTTCGAGGGACTCCACGATCTTTTCCAGTTCCCCGGCGTCGAGCCACACCCCCTGGCAGCGGATGCAGTAGTCGATCTCGATCTCGGTCGTATCGTATTCGACCGCGGCCATCTCGATCTCACACCTCGGACAGCTGAGCGGTTTCATGGTCACCTTGAATCGATCCGAGTGTTTCCAGATCTCGAAATCCATCCACACCAGATCGGGATCCGCCTCGTCTTTCGCCTTGCGGAGCTCTTCTTCCTCGAGCCAGGCTGCCGCTGCATCGTGAGGGCACTCCTCGATCTCGAGTTCACCAAGGGTTTTCGTTCCGAATTCGACACTGGCATCGCGGACATTGCATGGCGGCCACCTTTCCAGCTATCTCGTGATCCTCATGATATCTCACGAGCGATATTCCTGGTCCTCCACATCGCGCCATAGGGACGAGGCTTTCAAAACGGTCCCGGGGTTGAGAGGGTGGGGAGGGGCGTCCGGCTTCGCCCTAAGGGCTACACCGTGACACTTCTTCTTCAATCGCAGATTGAAAAAGAAGTGGCGCGCCGAGAAGGGACTCGAACCCCTAACCTTCTGGTCCGTAGCCAGATGCTCTATCCAATTGAGCTATCGGCGCAGCCAAGGGATGCGTATTGTGCCACAGGGTGCTTCTGGATTCAAGACGCCGGCTGCATTTTCCTCGATCGGTGGCCTCGACATGGACGGCGGAAAAGCAAGAAATGGAACACGCACCTGGATGGCGCGTAGTATTCTTCGGTGTCCAGCCAAGGGGGAACCGTGGAATCGATTCTCGATCTGCAGAATCTCTGCAAACGTTATGGCGATCACGTGGCGGTCGACAATCTCAGTTTGTCGGTCCCGCGGGGATCGGTCTTTGGACTATTGGGACCGAATGGGGCCGGCAAGACCACCACCATCCGGATGGTGATGCGGATCATTGCCTCGGACTCGGGCACGGTTTTACTCGACGGACAGCCGGTGGACGACGACACGCGGCGGATCATCGGTTATCTCCCCGAAGAGCGCGGTCTGTACAAAAAGATGAAGGTCATCGAGCACCTGGTGTATCTCGGGACCATCCGCGGTTTGCGGCCCCGTGAGGCCCGCAAACGTTCCCTGGCCTGGCTCGACCGATTCTCACTCGGCGAGTGGGCGACCCACAAGGTCGAAGATCTCTCGAAGGGGATGCAACAGAAGATCCAGTTCATCGGCACCATCCTCCACCGGCCGCCGCTCCTGATTCTCGACGAGCCGTTCTCCGGGCTCGATCCCATCAACACCCGCGAACTCAAAAACCTGATGCTGCAGATGGCCGAAGAGGGCGTGACCATCGTTTTATCAACCCACGTCCTGCCACAGGCTGACGAGCTGTGCTCCGACATCTGTCTGATCAACCGCGCCCGGCCGATTCTCTATGGCGATCTCGACGGTATTCGTGCCGACTATGGAGGCAATACCTGGCGGGTGAAATCGGTGCTCGCGAATACCGAGCTCGCGCGGCTGCCCGGGGTGGTCGCGGTCAAACCGCTCGGCGACGAGGTGTTGGTCGAGCTCGGCGATGGGCACGAACCCAGGGATCTCCTGCGGGCGCTCGTCGACCACGGTGAGGTCGAATCTTTCACCCGCTTCATCCCCGATCTCGAAAATATCTTCATCCGCGCCGTGGAGGAGGACCGAATCCATGATTGACCGCATTTTCGCCGTCATCCGCCGCGAGTATCTCGAACGGATTCGAACCAAGGCCTTCTGGATCGCGACACTGATCGTGCCCGCCGTCATGGCCGCCCTGATGATCATTCCCGCGTGGCTCGCGACGCGGGGCGCAGGCGAATTCTCCATTGCCGTTCTCGATCTCTCGGGACGCTTTTTCGATCCCGTCGAGGCCGAGGTGCAACGATTCCTGTCGGGCGAGGACGAACCCCTCGGCATCACTTTGGTCGAAGTTGAAGCCGGCGCCGACGTCGAAGCGTCAAGGGAACTGGTCAAGTCACAGATCGGCAAAGACGATTATGACGGTATGCTCGTATTGCCGGCGACCCTTCCGGATGAAGGCCGTCCGGAGTATGTGGCGCCAAACGTGGCTGCCTTCAGACTGATCGAAGTGCTCGAACGATCGGTCAACAACGTGATGGTGGCCGATCGCCTCACCGGCGCCGGCCTCGATCCGGAGGCGGTGAGTGAGCTCACCCGCCGCGTCGGCCTCAGAAAACTCAAACTGGGCAAGGGTGGCGAAGAAACCCGGGACGACGGCCAGACCTTTCTGTTGGCCTACGTCTTCGTGATGATCATTTACATGACGGTATTGATGTACGGCATGTATGTCATGCGCGGGGTCCTCGAGGAGAAGAGCTCGCACGTCGTCGAGGTGGTGATCTCCACCGTCAAACCCTTCGAGCTCATGCTCGGCAAGATCCTCGGCATCGGAGCGGTGGGTCTCACCCAATTCCTGCTGTGGTCGATCGCGATGGCGGCGATTTCAGCGCCCGGCATGGCTTCGGCGGCCGGCATGGGAAATATCAACCTGCCCGAATTACCCGCTCAACTCCTGATCTTTTTCGTCGTCTACTTCGTGCTCGGCTTTCTTCTCTACGGCACCCTGTACGCGGGGATCGGGGCGGCATTCGACACCGAACAGGAAGCCCAGAACTTCCAGTTCGTGGTCATTCTCCCCCTGATCATCCCGCTGATGTTGATGTGGCTCGTCATCAACCAACCGAATAGCCCGGCATCGGTGGCGCTCTCGCTCGTCCCCTTCTTCACACCCATCCTCATGTTCCTGCGGATGACCCTGTCGCCGGTTCCTCCGATCCAGATTGCGGCCTCGGTGGTTCTGATGCTGGCCGCAATTCTTGCCTGTACGTGGGTGGTGGCCAAGATCTACCGGGTCGGAATTCTGATGCACGGCTCGAAACCGAAGATCAAGGATCTCATTCGCTGGGTGCGTGAAGCGTAGATTTTCAAGTTCGGAGTTCGGAGTTCGGAGTTCGGAGTTCGGAGTTCGCCGAAGATATCGCATGCTCACTCTCAACCGGAAGGCACGCGCGGCATTCCTGATTTTTAGCTAGTCCGGGCTTGCAGCGAGGAAGGCCAGGGCATTGTCCGCCTCGGCGTCCATGATCAACTGCAGCACCATGCCGTCGGCCGCGTCGGCAACCCGGATCACCCGCACCACACCCTCCATGTCGGCGTATTCGGGGACAACCTCGGCCAGGCAGTTCTTTGAGGCCATGAGGAAGTCGTCGTTCCACAACACGCCCTCGTCGTCGGGGTAGAGCGGGAGGTATTGGATCCCGGACTCCACGAGGTCATTGAAGAAGTGAGTGCCAAAGCTGACATCCGGAAGATAGGAGCCCTTCTGCCGCGCGATCTCGACCAGTACTGAGGTGTGACAGATGTCGGCGTAGGTCACCGGAACCCCGAGTCGAATGTCGCCCCGACTCCCCCATCGCCCCGGCCCCATCAAAATGAATTTTTTCTCCGGCAAAACCTTGTTGACTGCGCCGACCGCGCGCGCGACACGGAGCATCTGTTCCCTGGTTTCGAGTGTTTCGTAATCTCTCGGATCAACCAGCACGACGTATTCCACATCCCTGGCCTGACCCATCTGGACGTAGCGATCGGCAGAGAAGATCTTCTGATCAGCCGCAACAACCGGTATCTCCACATGTTGGGCGGCGTTGCCTCGACTGAGGGCCCGGCACTGGAGCATGAAGAGCGTCTCGCCGTCGTGGGCGAATTCAACATCGACTCCTTCGCCGAGCCCCTCCTCGAGGAGATCGAGCATCAGCTTGAGATCCCTCGGAAAACTCGAACGCAGTAAACCGTCGAAGGTGACCACCAACTCGTCGGGCTGCATCTGTGCCATCAGACCGACCATCGGCAGTATCTGCCGGTCACGATAGAGCGAAAACACACGGTTCATATTCGGCAGTTTGCGGCCGACCCGACGCATGAAATCCGCCAGCGGCATGGACTCGAACTGCGACTCGCGCAGATCGACAACATCAACGTCATGCTGCGAGTAGCGATAGACCTCGTCCGGCTGCTGAACCGCCCGCAACATCGGTTGCTCGAGGGCCACCAGCACCGGATAGTCCGTGACGGTTCGATCCACGGCGCGGGTTCCGAGACCGAGGACCAGGCGCGCCATTCCATCGGTGTGGCGAATCCGCGGCGACCACCTCATCTCACAGCGCGAAAAGGCGACGCCCGCAAAGACCGGACACAGCAGGTCGCCGATCTCACGTCCGACAACCTGCTGGATGAGCACCCCCATCTGCTCCTGGAAGTCGATCAATCCACGTTCGCGCCGATACTCGATGGGATCCGGGTGAAAGATCGAGGCATAGACCTCGGCGATCGCATCCTCCAGCGCCGCTAGTCGCATCTCCAGAGGGCCCCGGTTGGGTATGAAGAGACTCTTGTACTTACCCGAAAAGGCGTGTCCGATGCGGTCTTCGAGCAGACTCGACGAGCGCACCACCAGCGGCACTTCGCCGATCTGGTAGAGCATCTCTTCGAGCCCCTTGTGGATCGTCGGCGGAAAGGAGCCGCTCTTGAACAGACGCTCCACCAGGGGGTACTCCTCGCGCACCTCCTCCGGGGTCTTGTATTTCACGTTGATGACCTCGTCGAGCTCGTTGTGCTCGATGAACTCGAGGATGCCGTTTGACGGCAGGAAATACGAGATCGGAATCTTGTGGTCGACCTTGAGCCGGCCCTTCCGCCTGGCCTCCTGCAAGATCGAATTGGCCAGGATCAGACCCGCCGCCTTGCCGCCGAGGCGGCCATAGCGCCCGTCGGTTGGGAGGATATGGTCCAGGACCTCTCCGAAGTCGAGCACCCGGATATAGCGCTTGGCCACCGAGATGAAATCGAGTTGATCGGTGAGAAAACGGCGAACCAGCGCGGCGCGGGTCCCGATGACGTCCTCGGGAGGCGCGACCGCCTCGCCGGGTGCGAAGTTGAGGAACTCGTGGATCTTGTCGCGGAGGACCTCGAAAGGAGTGTCGGGGTCTTCGGCGAGCCGTGCGCCATCCTGGACGAGGGTCCTTTTTTCGACCAGCAGGATGGTCGCGGTGATCTCCTCGGGCTCGAGATGACGTTCGGCATACTCGAGGGCGAGGTCATAGAGCTCCTGCCGGGAATTGTTGTCGAGTTGGGGTTTCGGCCGGTTGGGATCGTGGGCCTTGTTTCCACCCTGGCGGAGTGCGGCCGCAAGCTCGTCGAGAGCTACGAGGTCCACAAGGCCTTTTTTTTGCAGATCCCGCAACAGCCTCCGACAGACACGCCCGGCCATTCCGGGCCTCCTGTGCCGCAGATCCTCGAATTGCTCCCGCCAATCAACCATGGCCGACGATTGTATCCCTTACCCGTCGACTTCGCTGTCGAGAATGGGCCGCAGCAGAGCGAGATCACCGAGAATTGCGTCAACGTCTGCAGCATCGACCGCCATCAGGTTGGAGCGGTTGCTGACCCGGACCATCACACGCCCCCCCTCCGCCAGGGGGTGGAAGAACGTGAAAGTCAAAACCTCTTCCGCGACGGTGTCGTCATCACTCTCAAAGACGATCTCGGCCTTGCCCATTTCGGCGGTCAAGGGCGCCATCAGATCGAAGTCCGTCGCTTCGAGATCGGCCAATCTGGTGAGTCGATCCTGGACTGCCGTCAGATTGGCCTCGACCCCGTCGGCAAACTGCCAGGGAACATCACCCCCCGAAAGATTGATCGTCTCCTCACCACGCTCGAGCCGCAGCCCGGTCGCCTCCCAGGTCTCAAATGGCGCGACCTCGGCTGAACGCCAGAGGACCGGCGCTTTGGCGAGTCGTGTTCGGACCCTGTCGGCAGCCCAGAAATAGAGGTCGTCGCCGCGCCGGCATGCCACTTCGAGCCCGTTGGCCCCATCGCGGGTCGCACCCAGAAGCAGGCGCAGGGGCCCGGCGCCATCGGCCCGAACCACGGTGATTTCATACTCCGGGGTAACGAGTCCGAGTTCGGAGAGGTCGACATCGTCGTCGAGGAACTCCTCGATACGAAGCGAATTCAATTCGGAAACGAGGTTGCGAAGGTGCTCACGATCAGCAACGTCCTGAAGCGGTTCCTCGAGCTGCCAACGATCATCCATCCGCACCGCCCGGATCCTGTCGTCGTCGGTGAAGATCTCGATCGATGCCACATCTTCCGGCCCGATTTCCACCACATCGCGAGAACGCCATTCATCCGTCGTTCTTTCCAGGTCGGAAACAAACCAACCCGCCGCCACCAGCACCTCGTCGCTACCCGAAAGACGCAAGGCACGGTTGCTTCCAAGAGGCATCTCACCGCCCACCGAGAGAACGATCTCAGCTCCGTCACTCATTTGCATCGAGACCTCGGCAACCGGTTCATCAAGGCCGTAGTCGGCGATATCGATCTCGGAAAGGGTCAGGCGTCGGTCGGCCTCGAGGTTGGCGAGTGATCCCAAGGTGGAGCTCACGACCGACGAATCGGCGGGATAGTCGATCGGTTCGACAAGCTGCCACAGGTCACCGTTCTTGACCAACCGGACCGCTCCCGCCTCACCTTGAATGTTGATCTCCACGACGGCATCTCGATCGAATCCACGCAAGACCCGCCCCTTGGTCTGAGTCACCTCATCGGTGGTCGGACGGTGGCGCTCAACCAACATGATGTATGCGAACACCACGATCACGACGGCAACCAGCAAAACGAGATTCTTGGATTTCATTGTGACGACCCTCAGGTTGAAGTTCGGAGTTCGGAGTTCGGAGTTCGGAATTCCCTACCGACCCCACAGCCATCCTGAGTGTTTCCCAGTTGATGGTGACAACTCCGAATTCCGAATTCCGAATTCCGAATTCTCAATGCCGTCGCCTCCGCCACACCATGATCCCGGCGACGATGGCCATTCCCGGCATCATGACCAGGACCACCAACAACAGATTCCGCATCTGCTGTTTGCTCAAAAAAAGACTCACCTGTTCCACGTCACGCGGGGGAATGCCGACCTGCTCGTCGCGCGCGGCCAACCAGTTGAAGGCATTTCCGGCAAGCACCGCGTTGCCGGCGTTGGCGATATCGATATCCGTCATGAAGTCGGAGTCACCAAACACCACCAGCCGGGAGGTCCGGTCGGCATCTTCCTCGAGCGCCTCACCGTCGGCGGCGACCATCTTCTCGATCGCGAGGCCGACGGCTGCCGGTCCCGGGGTGTCTTCGCCATCGAAGGCAACCGGATCTCCTCGAAGCAACATCGCGAGGTTGGATTCACCCCAGCCAGCATCCGATGTCTGAACGAGGGTGGAGGCCGACTCTTCGTTGCCCGCGACCGAGCGCGCGACCGTAAAGAGCACAGCGAAGCCCTCGAGACCCTGGGTGATCGGATGGTTTGAAAAGTCCGCCAGATAGACCGCCGAAAGGTCATAGAACGGAAGTCGTCGGGACGGGTCAACAACGAGATCGTCGCGCACTTCGACACCGTGCCTCGCGAGAAGGACCTCGAGCCGGGTCGCACGCATCGTGCCGTTGGGCTCGATTAACGGATCGAGGGCAACCAACAATCTTCCACCGCCGCCCAGATAGGCGTCGAGGGCCTCGATCTCCGCCTCCGTGAAGGCGCGTGTGGGACCGATGATCGCCAGGACGTCGGCGTCGTCGGGGATCTCCCCTGAAAGCAGCGAAACCTCCTCGGTGGACATGTTGTCGCGGGCGAGCGTCTCTCCGAGGACGGAAATGTTGCGCTCTGAAAGACCGCCCTGGCCCGGCGCCAGCGTCGCCTCGCCGTGCCCGGTCACGAAGTAGATCGTCGGCACATCCGGAGCCACCAACGAAAGGATCGCAGAGGTGAATGCCTCTTCGCCCTTGAAGGATTTCATGGTCGGGGGCTGGCCGTATTGTGCTCCCGAATAATCCATCTCTGAGAGCTGGTCAGATGTCACGTATTTTGTGCGGTCTGCAACCGAGAAGACCACCGTGTCAGCCACTTGAACACCGTATTGCTCGGCCAATTCCTGGGTCTTGAGCGGTTCCCGGTCCGGGTCGATATAGGCAACCGTGATGTTGCTCGAGGCAGCCTTGTAGCGCTCGAGCAGTTCCTGGACCTGATCGAACATCGAGGTCGAAGGCGTCATGAAGACGAGGATGTCGACCTTCTCCGATATTCCGGCGAGAATATTCTCGGTCTTTTCCGACAGGGTGTAGACCTTGGTGGTGGTCCAATCCGCACGGATCCAGCGACGACCGGCGAGCCAGTTGACCATCACCGTCAGAGCCACCACGAGAACAACTGCCACGAGGCCCGAAACCGTATAGCGAAGGGTTTGCCGTCTCATACCGCTCACCTCCACTTCTTGATTTCGAGGCTCTTGGCGGCGAGAAACAAAAAGAGGGATCCTACCGACAGCTGATACACAACGTGCCGCGTGTCGACGATGCCCTTGGCGAAGTCATCCATCTGGGTCCACAGATTCATCTGTGCGAGGGTCGATTTGAGTACCGACGAGGACATCATCAACTGTTCGACCAGACCGATCGAAAACAGGATGACCATCGCGGCAAAAGCGATGATGGCCGCGATGAGCTGGTTGTTGGTCAGGGTCGAAGCCAGCGTGCCAACCGACAGGAAGAGGAAACCGAGCAACAAGACCCCGAGATATCCCGCCAGGACGGGCCCGATATCGATTTCTGAATGGCGTTTGAGCACCACCACATAGAGGATCGTCGGGAGCCACAGCGCGATATAGAAGAGCATTGCGGCGGCAAACTTCCCGATGATCACCTGGGCCTCGGTCACAGGTGACGTCAGAAGAACCTCGATGGTCCCCGACCGACGCTCTTCGGCAATCAAGCGCATGGTGATCACCGGCACGACGAAGAGCAGAAACAGCCAGAAGAAGATCGTGCCGCCAAAAAAGAGCCGGAGCGGTGTCATGGCAGGAGTCTGTGGGTTGTTGAGAAAAGAAACGAGGAGATAGAAAATATAGCCCTGCATCAGAAGAAAGGCCGTCATGACGATGTAGGCGAGTGGCGAGGAGAAGTAGGCGATCAACTCGCGCCGGACGATGGCCCAGGTCTTAGACATTGGCAACCTCCAACTCAGCCGCCGGCACGATGTCGTCCTCGCGGGTGGTCAATCGGACAAATACATCTTCGAGGGTCGCTTGTTGCGGCGTCAGCTCCAAAAGGACCCAGCCCCTGGCAACCGCGAGCTTGAAGACCTCCTCGCGCGGATCGGAATCGGCTGCGTACTCGAGCACGTAGCGTCCGTTCTCCTCTCGTGCCGCCGCGACCACCCCCGGTACGCCGAGCATGGCATCTGCGGCGTCGACCGGCTCGTCTTTGAGCACCAGCTCCAATACCGGGTTGCCAAGCAGCTTGGCCCGGAGGGCGTCCGGCGTGCCATCGGCGACGATGCGGCCGCGGTCGATGATAAAGACCCGCTCGCAAACCTGCTCGACCTCGGGGAGGATGTGGGTCGAAAGCAGAACCGTGTGGTCACGACCAAGCTCCTGAATCAGCTCGCGGACCTTGATGATCTGGTTGGGATCGAGTCCGACGGTGGGTTCGTCCAGGATCAGGACGGGAGGTTGGTGGATCAGCGCCCCAGCCAGACCGACCCGCTGCCGATATCCTTTTGAAAGGGTGCCGATGACCTGGCGACGAACATCACCGATCAGGCATCGATCGAGCACGTCGTCGATCCGGCTGCGGATATCGGCACTCACCACGCCCTCCACCAAGGCCCGAAACCGCAGATATTCATCGACCCGCATCTCGGGATACAAGGGCACGTTTTCGGGCAGGTAACCGACGTTCTTCCTGAGTCCGACGGAGTCTTTGTCGAGATCGATGCCGGCGACAACGACCCGCCCGGTGGTCGGCGGCAGAAACGCGGTCAGCATCCGCATCACCGTGGTTTTTCCGGCACCGTTGGGTCCGAGAAAACCGAGCACCTGTCCTTCAGGGACAAAAAAGCTCAGGTCCCGAACTACGGGCTTGTCGACGTAAGTCTTGCCGAGGTTTTCAACTTCGATCATTCAACGCTCCTCCAATAAAGGACCCGACTCTCTGTTGATCAGCCGTCTCGATTGAGAGGGCCTCGCGCAAAGGCTAAGCAAGAAACAAACCAAATTCAAGTCCCGAATCTGATCGGTAGGATACGTCAGATTGGCAGCAGCAAAGAGATCAGGCCGAAGGACCGCCGGTGACGATCAACATCAGGGTGGTGGAGCCGAGGGTGAACTCGCCCTGATTGACGATTTCGGACTCGTCCGCGCGCTCACCGCCGACCCACGTCCCATTGGTCGCCCCGAGGTCGACGAGTACGACCTTGCCGCTTCGCACCTCGATCATGGCGTGTCTACGGGAAACCTCGGAATCCTTGACCTGAACGTCCACCGCCGAGCCACGACCCAGATAGACCCGCGGTTTGGTGATCGGGAAGACGCTTCCCGCCTGGCTTCCGGCTATCACCGCCAACGAAAAGCGCTGGTCTTTTGGCAAGGGGGCCAGCTCCGGGAGTTCGGGGGCCTCGGGCTCATGATCGGAGTCGACGTTCAAGACCTCGGACGGTGTGTCGGTGAACATTTTTCCAATAGAGGTCGCATTGGAAGGTTCGTCAAGGGGATTGCGGACCTCGAACGAGTGGCTGCAGCTGGTGCATTTCACCTGTTTGATCTCAGCTCCGCCAAAACGCGCCTCGTCGTAGCGGTACTTTGTGTCGCACTGCGGGCAGGCGATGATCACCTGATTCCCTCCAATTCCGAACTCATCAATAATATCAGCATTGTTCAAACGTCTGCGATGATTCCAGTCACTCGAACAATTATCGATCGACGAGTCTCTTCACGCGAAATGGGTGACAGGGCTCAGGGTGAACAGGAGCACGAAGAACGAACGATCGCCCCTTCTCCCTTTCTCCCCTTCTCCCTCTCTCCCTTTCTCCCTCTCTCCCTTTCTCCCCCCTTTCCCTCTCCTCTCCCTCTCTCCCTTTCTCCCTCTCTCCCTACTCTTCTCCCACCCCCGTCCACCGATCCATCCATCCCAACACCTCCTCATGCCATTGAATGGAGTTCAGCGGTTTGAGCACCCAGTGATTTTCGTCCGGATAATAGAGCAGACGCGAGGGCACCCCAAGGCGTTGCAGGGCGTTGAAAGTGGCGAGGCCCTGGGTGTCCACAACCCGATAGTCGAGCGCGCCGTGGACCACCAGTTCAGGGGTCTTCCAGTTCTGCACGTGGTTCACCGGTGAGTGTTTGCGATAGCCCTCGGGGTTCTCCCAGGGTGTGCCGCCGTGTTCCCACTCCGGGAACCACAGTTCTTCAGTGTCGTAGTAGGCCATCAGTTCGTCGAGGTTCCCGTCGTGGCAGACGAGGGCCTTGAAACGATCGGTCTGGCCCTGGATCCAGTTGATCATGTATCCGCCAAAGCTCGCCCCGGCCGCAGCCATGCGTTCGGAATCGACGAAACGATAGGTGGCGAGCACATAGTCGAGCCCGGTCATCAGGTCCTCATAGGGTGCTCCACCCCAGTCGCCCCGGATGGCATCGGTGAAGTCCTGACCATAACCGGTGGAACCGTGGAAATCGATCATCACGGTGACATAACCGTGGCCCGCATAGATCTGCGGATTCCAGCGGTAGTGCCAGTGGTCGTCAGAGCTGCCCTGGGGCCCCCCGTGGACGATGAAAGCCAGGGGATAGGTCTGTTGAGGATCAAAACCGACGGGATAGACCAGATAGCCGAAGACCTCGTCGTTGTGGGCGCCGGTGAAAGAAAACTGCTCGTACCTTCCAAACTCGATCGAGGCCAGGCGCCGGTCGTTTCGGTGAGTGATCGGCGCCGGTGTTCCTCCGCCTTTCGGGAGCACATAGAGCTCCACCGGAGAGGTGAGGCTGTCGCGGGTGAAGAGCAGACGGCCGTCCGGCAACGGTCGCGGGTTCGAGTTGGTGTTGAGGGTGATGGCCGCCGAGACCATTTCGTCGGCCGGATCGATGCTGAAAATCGTGTGATTGCCGATGTTGTTGGCCGAGGTGAAAATCTTCGACCCATCGGGCGACCATACCAGCGAACCCGGCGACCGGTCCCAGTTATCAGCAACCGGACGAACCGATCCATCGTTCCAGTTCATGATACGAACCCGGTAGCGGTCGGCCTCGAATCCGGGTCGAGCCATGGCGAGGTAGGCGAGGCTGGATCCGTCGGGGGAAAAGGCCGGGGCCGCATCCCACGCCTGGTTGTCTTCGGTCAGGCAGCGCGGCGCCTGCGACCCGTCGGTCGGGACCTTCCACAGATCCCAATCCGTGGACCACACCTCCTCCGACCCAGCAACGACCTTGGCGGAGTAAACCAACCAGGCGTCATCGGGTGAAATGTCGAAGTCTCCGTCTCCACCCCACGGAATTGTCGGACAATCGCCATCGACACCTGCCATCAGATCCACCGCCTCACCTGCGGTACCGTTGCCGAGGATCGGAATTCGAAAGACGTGGTTGCGGCGGCCATCCTTCCAGGTGTCCCAGTGACGAACAAAGACCTTGTCAAAAACCAGACCGGTTGTCTTCTGCGCTTTCCGCGCCTCGAGCTTCGACTGGGTACAGGCGACGGAAGGCCCGCAATCGGGGAAGACCGCAAGTCCCACGTACAGCGCCTTGCCGCCGGGCCCCACCTTGAGCGCGTCGACTCCGAGGGGGAGATCGGTGATCTGGGTCTGGGCCCCGGTCTTCATGTCGTAACGAAAGACCTGGGCCGATCCGGATCGAGACGAAAGAAAGTAGAAGCTGCCGTCACCGTTCCAGCGCGGGCTCCAATCGTTGGCCGGATCATCGGTAAGTTGCCGCTCACCCGAACCATCGGTGGCAGCCAACCAGATATCCCGCCGACCCTTGTTGGCCGCGAGATCGATGGTGGTGACCACGAAGGCGGCTACGCTGCCGTCGGGCGACGGTTGCGGATCGGCCACCCGCTGCATGGCCACCAGGTCGTGGACGTTGAAAGCGTGTTGTTGCGCGCCGGCCACACCTGCCATCAGAATCAGAACAAGCACGAAAATCCTACCCTGGGTCATCTTGCCTCCCGGCTCGGCAATCCGAGCGTCATGAATGGTACCGCATACCTGGCGGATGCAGGATGCAGGATCACTGCTGTCCAAAATAGATCGTCACCTGAAGTTGCCCAAATGACAACACGTTGGTTTACGGGTTGGTTTTCGGGCATATCCGGTTCGCGGCTGCCCGCGCCTGTGCCCGTGCCCGCGTCCGCGTCCGCGTCCGCGTCCGCGTCCGAATTGCAGCGGCAGCGACAGTAAGCAGCGACAACGACAGGCAACAGCGAACAGGGACAGCGGTCAGTGTTCAGCGGCAGCGATCAGCAGTCCAGTCGGCGAAATGGCCACCTCCGGGTCGTTCAACAGAAGGAACAGTCGTTGTGGTGCAGGCGTCTCGCCTGCACACCGTGCGGCCGAGACGGCCGCACCACCAAAGCCGGCGTCCCGAAGAAGTGGAGTGCTGTTCGCGGTCACTGCCGCTGACTCCTGTTCGCTGTCCCTGATCGCTGCCCGAGGCACGGTCTTGGACAAGGATTGTGCGGGATGCACCCGGTCCACGACATTATCGAGGAGGATGTTCAGGAGAGGGCTTGGCCCGGCCAAGCCGGGCTGAGGAAACTCAGCCGTTGGTGGTCCAGGTCGAGAGATCGCCCGATTCGAGATCAGCGATGAAGAGGGCCTTTTCAGGCACCTCTTGCTGAGCTTCGGCACCTTGGATGACGACACCAACTCCGTGGAGGGTGCCGTCCTCGAAATCAAGACTCACCAGCGTGGTTTCAGCCGGAGGCTCCGGGAGGGAGGTCATCACTGCTGTCCCCGAGCCCCCCCCGATCCATGACATCGACGAGATACCTATGGCAAGGACAACCGCAGCAGCAGCGGCCAACCAGCCGTACCTTTGACGGCTCTTCGGTGGGGCAAAGGCCGCAAAGACCTCGAGAACCGCCGAATCGACAGGCTCGATGTCTGCGTTGGCAAATGAACTTTCCCACCACGCCGAACAGTGCTCGCAATCCTGGCGCAGGATCTCTGCCTCGAAGGCCGGCTCATCGTCGAGCAGCCCCCGTGCAAGATCACGCATCAGATCGCCGTGGTGGGTACATATGGTCATTGTCGTCAACTCTCCGCTTATAAGGACGCTGTCACGGCCGCAGGGTAACGGTCAATCCGAGGGGAATCAACCGACTCCCCCGGTGCGAATCTCCTCGAGCCGCGCCCGGAGTCTCTTTCGGGCCCGCATCACCCGCATTTTGAGCGCATCCGGGCTGATTTCCATTGCAGCAGCCAGCCGTTCAACCGATACGCCCTCGGCGCGCGCCACGAGAAGCTGCACGACCTCCGCATCCTCGTCGGCCAATGCCGCGAGCATCAGCCGAACCTCCGCAACCCGCTCGGCTCGATCATGGGGATCGTCTCCACCTTCGAGATGGAGCGCCTCATCCAGTTCGTCCTCGCGCCGAACCGCGGTTCGTCTCAAATGATCGCGGGCGGCGTTGGCGGCGATTCGGCGCAACCAGGCGGGGAAGGCGCGCGGATCCGCGAGCGAGTCCATTTTCTGCCAGGCCCGCAGGGCCACATCCTGAGCCAGATCGCGCGCCGTTTCTTCACACCGGACGCCACAGGCGAAGAGGGTCGACACCACCGCCCCCCGGTGTTCACCGAGAAGGATCCGAAAGGCATTCTGGTCACGACCCTGGGCCTTGCGAACCAGTAGTTCGATCGCGTCCCATTTCGCAGCATCCGCCATGTATCGAGCATAGTTGATTCACTCGCTGCCACCCACCCGGATGGTGCTACGCTGTCCCCATGAGTGATGCAATCATCTGCGATGGATGTGGCAAGGAGCTCCCCGCGGGAGCGACAATCTGTGCTCACTGCGGCTGGGATTTCAGCGCCAGTCTGGCCCGCCCGGAGAAGCCATCATTGATGTCTCAGATTCGAGCCGGCGGCTGGAGGGTCGTGGTCTACGGTCTGATTCTGGTGCTTCCGATCATCGGTTTCATACGACTCCGCACCACCGGTCCCGGCCCGGATCTGCGCACGACCATCGTTTGGATGGCCTTTGGTGACGAAGGCCGTTCCTCCGAGTTGGAGACGATTCACCGCATGCACGAGATTGGATCGGCAGCATCCCGATTCTCGGTTCGTGAGGAAGAAGTGCCTCCCTTCGAGGGTGACTGGGCGGAGGTGCTGGCTCCCTCGTCGACCGCACGCATCCGGGGCTGGATCCCCTTGGTTTTCTTTGGCGCAGACACCGGGATGGCACCGCCGTCGGTGCGCGAAATGTACGAGATTCGCGCCGCCGACGGATGGGGACGGCCCTACCGTGTCTCTTTTCAGCCGGTCGTTCCCGGAGCCGCTGCGTTCGACGACCCCCAGGTTCAATCAGATCTCGAAGCGGGGCTGCAGGCTACCTTTTTCACCCAGGACATCCCCGATCTCGAGCACGGCAGGTGGATTCGACTCAAGATCATTTCTGCGGGACGGGACGGAGACTTTGACAGCGATGACGATCTTCGGATGATCGACTATGTTCAGGTCGGGCACGTCTATCGCCTGCTCTACGACCCATCCGAGGTTCAACGACGGATCGAGCGAGCCTATACCATCGGCCGCCACTACTTCCGCATCGAGGGGAGCGAGTCGGATCTGATCGACGCAAGGCTTCTGGCAGAGTACCGTCTGACCTCGATACATTAAGGCAGCGAGGGAGTTACCGGCCGCCGGCGCGACCTGGCGTCGAGGCGATGCGGGTGGGGCCCCTCACGACCTCATGGCCTCACTACACCACGGCCTCAGTGCTTTCGCCCTGTCCGCGCGATCAGCCAGCGGGTCGGCGCGGGTGAGAGTGCCGCCAGCCACGCCATGATGCGCAGGGCAAATGGATAGAAGGTGACCCTTCGCGGTCGCTGAAGGACCCCGAGAATGACCTCAGCGCATTCTTCCGAGGTGGAGATCGGGACCCACGAAGCGAGTGAGGGCATGTGTTCGTGCGAGCCCGGGTTGGCATCGAAGTACTCGCTCGACACCTCACCGAAATAGACCAACGAGCTTTGCAGGCCAGTGCCAACCAGATCCATGCACAGCGCCTCGTGCAAACCACGCAGGGCCCATCGTGAGCAGGTATAGGCCGTCGCCCCCGGCCACGGCATGACCGATGCGGGAGAACCAACGTGCACGAGATGGCCGCGTCCGGCGGCCAACATGTCCGCCATGAAAGCATGACTCAGATTCGCCGCTGCCAGATAGGGCGCCCCCATCATCTGTCGGATCTCTTCGGGAGAGGTCTCTTCGATAAACCGCCAGACACCCGCGCCGGCGCCGTTGATGATCAGCGAAGGCACACCCAGTTCGTTCCGGACCCGTTCCTGCATATCGAGGACCGCATCGCCATCGGCGGCATCGAGGGCCTCGGATCTGGCAGTTCCGCCGGCGGCCGCAATCTCTTCGGCGATCTCCTCGAGCCGGTTCTCGCGCCGGGCAACCAGCACCACCTGCCAACCATTGGCGGCCAGCAACCGAGCCGTGGCGGCACCGATCCCGCTCGAGGCCCCCGAGACCACGGCGATCCGAGCTTCTTGATCACTCATGCCCCGAGCTTACTGGATCCGCGCGGCGGAAGGGCGAGGGGAAAGGGGGCAGGGGTGAAAGGGGGAAAGGGGGAATCACCCGCACTGACTTCGAACTCAAGCGAATGTCGCCTCCCGATGTCATCCTGAGCGGAGCCCGCCCTGGGGCGTAGTCGAAGGATCTATGAGACGAACCGCAAAAACCTCGAACCGCAGATCCTTCGACTTCGCGCCGTAGGCGCTTCGCTCAGGATGACATATTGAACGAGAGTTCCGTTCCCGTTCCCGAAAGGGAGGAAGGGAGAAAGGGAGAAAGGGAGAGACCGTACCGGAAACGTCGTTGGTGAAAAGGGGCAGGGTCTCCTCTGCTCCTCTGCTCCTCTGCTCCTCTGCTCGAGCCGATACCTCAACTCGCCAATGTCAGAAGGAACTTCTCGACTTCGTCGATGATGCTGTCCGGGGTAGAGGCACCGGCGGTGAGGCCGACGCAGGACATTTCCTCGAACCACTCCTCACGAATGTCTTCGACACCCTGAATCCAGTACGACGGTTTTCGGCGCTTGCAGATCTCCCACAGATGCTCGGTGTTGGCAGAATTCCGACCCCCAACGACGACGATCACATCCACGGTGGGATCATCGCCAAGCTCTTGGGCTGCGTCCTGATTCTCCCTGGTGGCATAACAGATGGTGTCGGCGCGAAAAGTTCTCGGATTGCTTTGTTCGATCGCGCGCACCACCGGCTCGAAGTCACCGGCATTGAGCGTCGTTTGAAAAATTACCTTGATCTTCGTAAACCCTCCCCAACCCACCGCCTCCACATCATCGAGATCAGTGATCACGTGAAAATCGGCTGCATCGAGATCGCCGGTGTAACCGACAACCTCGCGGTGCTCCGGCTCTCCGATCACCACGAGATGGAAGCCACCGGCGAGCGCGTCCTCGATTTCATCGTGAATGTCTTTGACAAAGGCACAGGTGGTATCGAGCACCTCCAGACCCATTTCACGGGCGCGGTCGTGGCAGGAGGGTGGTACGCCGTGGGCCGAAAAAACAACGGTCGGATTGGTGACCTCTGCCAGATCGTCGACCGTTTGCATTCCGAGGGTCTCCATCTCAGCCACGACCCTCTCGTTGTGGACCAGCGCACCGAGGATGGAAGCCCGTGACCCACCGGAGGCAAAACGTCGAAGGGTGGTATCGGCGACCCTCACACCCGCACAGAAACCGTATTTGGAGGCTCGCTTGACGCGCACGATCGCCTCCGAACCTAGGTGTTGTCCGGACGCCACCAGGGTGCGAGACGTTCGGTGAGAGCCGACCATGCGCGGTCGGTGTCGACGATCGCATCACCGCCGAGTTTTTCGAGCAGTGCGTCGCCAAGCACCAGCGCCAGCATCGCCTCCACGATCACCGGTGCCGCACCGATGGCCGTGACATCCGACCGTTCCCACTCGGTGACTCCCGGTTTGCCGGTTGCGAGATCAACCGACGGCAGCCCCTTGCGAAGGGTCGAAATGGGTTTGAAAAAGGCCCTCGCCACCAGATCCACACCCTCGGTCACACCACCCTCGAGCCCGCCGGCCCGGTTGGTGGTACGGCTCAGCTGCCCGTCATCGAGCACGATGGCGTCGTGGGCCTCCGATCCGTGCACCGCCGCCACTTCCATACCGGCACCAATGGATGCGGCCTTGACCGATGGGATCGAGACCAGTGCCTGGACGATTCGGCCATCGAGTTTTCGGTCCCAGTGCATATAGGAACCGAGCCCGGGAGGCAGACCGCGAACGACGGCACCGCACCACACCACCCATGGTTTCGCCATCGGTCCTCGCCTGACGAACCGCCTCGACCAACTGCTCTTCGTCATTCGGGCGCGGCGTGACCAGGGGTGAGTCGTGGCGCACACCCGCGAGATCTTCCCACGAGGGTGGGCCGGCCGAAACCTCGTGCGGCCCGACCCGCAGCACCGCGGAGCGCATGCGAACACCGTAGCGCGCCAGCAATTGGGCGCAGACCGCGCCGGCCGCCACCCGCGCCGCGGTTTCTCGGGCGGAGGATCTCTCGAGCACGTTGCGCATGTCCGCCAGTTGATCGGTGGCCGCACCTCCGGAGTAGTCGGCATGGCCCGGACGCGGCCGCGTCACCGCTCTCTTGGCGGCCTGCTCGGCATCCACCTGCCAGGGATCCATGGTTGCCGACCAGTTCTTCCAGTCGAGGTTGCGCACCCCGAGAACCAGCGGCGAGCCCAGAGTCCGGCCGTCGCGGAGACCGCCGCTGACCTCGACCTCGTCCTTTTCGATACGTTGCCGGCCGCCGCGGCCGAATCCATGCTGGCGACGACGAAGCCAGTCGTCGATCTGCTGTCGATCGACCTCGAGACCGGCCGGCAATCCTTCGAGGATGGCGGTCAGACCGGGGCCGTGGCTTTCTCCGCCGGTGAGCAGACGCAATCGTCTCATAAGGCCCCCTCGAGGCACCGGTATCTGTCGACTTGAAGATCGGATGCAGTCATCAAACGAGGATACGCGGAATGAGACGGGATTCCAAGACGGGTCGAGCACAGGCGTCGCTGGTCCTTGATAAGATCGCCGCCTGATGAAACACCCCAGAATTTCGCTTGTGCCCGGAGTCGTGGTTGTCGCCCTGATCCTCATCCCTTCGGCGATCGGGGCCGAAGAACCCGCCACCGCCAACCTCACCGTGCTCCACACCTCGGATCTGCACGGTTCGGTCATGCCCTTTGACGACTACGCCAACCAGCCGTCTACCCGCGGATCCCTTGCCCAGGTGGCCACCATCGTCAAGGAGATCCGGGGCGCAACCGACCATCCGGTGGTGCTTCTCGATTCCGGGGACACTATTCAGGGTTCGCCGCTCGAACAGTTCGCCCACGTGCGTTGGGGAGAGCCGAGCCCGACCATCAGCGCCATGAATCGCATCGGCTACCAGGCGATGGCGGTCGGCAACCACGAATTCAACTATGGTCTCGAAGTGCTCGAACGCGCCCGGGATCTGGCTGATTTTCCCTTCCTCTCGGCCAATACGATCACGAGGGCAACCGGTCAACCTGCTTTTCGCCCCTACGTGGTCTTCGAGGAAGGCCCCCTGAGGATTGGCGTGCTCGGTCTGACCACATCGAACGTTCCGGGTTGGGAAAAGGCAGAGAACTACGCCGGTCTCGAATTTCAGCCGATGGATGTGGCTGCCCGGCACTGGGTGCCGATCCTGCGCAACAGAGAGAAGTGCGACCTCGTCATCGTGATCGCCCACACCGGATTCGAACGTGACCTCGAGACCGGGGAAGCGACCGGTACCCAACACGAGGACTTCGGCTGGCGCCTCAGCGAAATGCCCGGAGTCGATGTTCTCCTGACCGGTCACGCCCACCGCAATATCCCGCCACGAGACCTCAACGGAACCATCGTGTCGCAACCGCGAGCACGAGCCCAATTCGTGACACGGATCGATATGAAGCTCGTGAAGGGCGACGAGGGATGGGAGATCCAGGAATGGACCGGCGAAAACCTGGCCTCCAGCGAAGCCGAGCCGGACCAGGAGATGACGCGCCAATTCACCCTCACCCACCAACGCCTCGCCACGACCCTCGACGGTCCAACAGGCGAAGTCACGAGTCCGGTTTCGGTCGATCGCTGCCGTCTCGAAGACTGCGCCGCCATCGACCTTCTGCACGAGGTCCAAATGGATGCGACGGGCGCGGAGCTTTCGCTGGCCGCGTTGCTCAGTACCAGGGTTCCCGAGCTGGCGGCGGGGCCCGTCAGCTGGCGTTGGATCCAGGCATTTTATGTTTATCCCAACACCCTGGTGGCGGTGAAGCTGACCGGCGCAAAGATCCACGATGTACTCGAGCACACGGCCCGCTTCTACGACGGTATTCGCTGCCCCCCCGAGGGCGGCTGCACGATCCTCACAGACCCTGCCATCCCCCACTACAACGTGGACAACATGGCCGGCGTCTCTTATCGCATCGACCCCTCGCAACCGGAGGGATCGCGGATCCGTGATCTTCGATTTGAGGGGCTGGCGATCGATCCCGAGCAGGAGTTTGTCGTCGCCTGCAACTCCTATCGCAGCGCGGGCGGAGGGCTCTTTCCCCATCTCGATGAGGCCGAAGTCGTGTGGCGCTCATCGGATGAGATGGCCGATCTCATCGCCGAGTACCTCGAAGCACACCGACCCTGGGAACCGGCGGTGGACGGCAACTGGAGGATCGGCCGCGACATGGCCGCCGAGTTGGAACTGCCGGTGTCGGACACCGTCGCGGGAATGAGCCCGGGAAACTGAGGGCTCTGCGGGAATCCTGGGTTGCTCTCGATAGCGATAGCGATAGCGATAGCGATAGCGATAGCGATAGCGATAGCGATAGCGATAGCGACGAGAGTATCGGGCACTCCATTGTTCCGGGGTAGGATAGACCGATGCAAAGACTGAGCGTCGAGAGCGAACGCGGCCCATACGAAATCCTTGCCGAATTCGGTGCGCTGAAACGCCTTGGTGAATTTCTGGATGGTGTTTTTCCCACCCGACCCTGTTCGTTGGTGAGCAACACAACTGTCGGCCCTCTGTGGGCAAAGGCCGCGTCACTCGATGTCGGCGTGCCCTTGATCGAACTCATGGACGGCGAGGAGCACAAGCGGTGGAGCGCCATCGAGGAGCTCCTCGGTCTTTGGCTCTCGAAGGGTGTTCATCGTGGTGATTCGGTCATCGCCCTTGGCGGTGGCGTGCTCACCGACACTGTCGGCTTTGCCGCCGCGGTCTTTCTACGGGGTATCGAATGGACGGCTGTTCCCACCACCTTGTTGGCAATGGTGGACGCCGCGGTTGGTGGCAAGACCGGTGTCAACCTGGACCAGGGAAAGAACCTGGTCGGCGCCTTCTGGCCGCCGCGTCTTGTGGTCATCGATGTCGCCACGCTGTCCACGCTTCCCCCCCGCGAGCTCCGGGCTGGTGCCGCCGAAATGGTGAAGACGGCCTGGATCGGCGACCACCAACTTCTCGACATATTCGAAGACCGAGGGTTGGCCGGCTATGAATCGCTGCCCCCCGAAACATGGCAAGACCTCGTGATGCGCTGTCTGGCGGTCAAAGCTCGAGTCGTGAGCGCGGACGAGAGGGAGGGGGGCCAGCGCGCGGCCCTGAATCTCGGCCACACCCTGGCTCACGCTCTCGAGGCGGCCACCGGGTATCACCACCTTCTGCACGGAGAAGCGGTGGCGTGGGGCCTCAAGGCGGCCGCCCGCCTCGGCCGCCGCCACTCGGTTTTGAGCGTCGCGGCAGAAGCACGCCTGTCGGCCGCCATCGATACGCTCGGCGACCTGCCCGAGATCTCGGCTATCGACGCCGATTCGATTCGCGCCCTCATCGGATACGACAAAAAGAAGGACGACCATGGAGTTCGGTGGGTCCTCCCCACCGACGATGGCGTGATCCTCGATCAAAGGGTTGATACCGACGAGGTGATCGAGGTTTTCCGGGAGCTGCAAAAAGAAGGGTGAGCGGAAACACGAATACTGGATTCCGACCCTTCAATCAACCTCGGCCTCCCGCACTCCCCTTCTTCCCTTCTCCTGAACGGGATCGGGATCGGAACTGTCGTTCAATATGTCATCCTGAGCGAAGCGCCTTCGGCGCGAAGTCGAAGGATCTGCGGTTCGAGGTTTTTGCGGTCCGTCTCATAGATCCTTCGACTACGCCCCAGGGCGGGCTCCGCTCAGGATGACATCGGGAGGCGACACTCGCATGAGTGGGTAGTCGGTGGCGGGTGGTTCCACCCTTTCTCCGTTTCCCCATTTCTCTTCTGCCGCTCCGCCCCCATGCGCCTCCGCCGTCCTGGTTCGGAATCCAGCATCGAGTATCGAGAGACTGGACGGTCTCCCTTTCCCCTTTTCTCCCCTTCCCCCTTTCCCCTCCGCCCCCCTGCCCTCCGCCCCTTGGTATTTGGTCAGAAACGGTCTCGGTAGATTGCGAGATTCTGAAGCCGTTTTGAGGTAGGATGAGAGACCCATGAGCAGCAGAAGCCCAGGCAATGTCATCAGTGGCCCCGGCTCCACCGCCGATCGGATGCCGCACGACCCGGAAGCCGAACGCGCCGTTCTCGGCGCCGTGCTCCTCGATCCGGGAGCCATGCTCCACATCATCGAGAAACTCCGCCAGGACGAGTTTTATCTCGAAAGCCACCGATTGATCTACCAGACATGCCTGGAGCTGCACGAAAAGGCCGATGCGGCCGATCTGGTCACCGTTCGCAACCACCTCTCCGAGCAGGGTCGTCTGGAGCAGGTCGGCGGTGCCTCGTATCTCTCTTCCCTGGTGGATGCGCTGCCCGATGTCGCAAATGTCATCCACTACGCGGAGATCGTTCACGACAAGTCCGTCAAACGTCGTCTGATGAGTGCTGCTCAGAAGATCCTCTCGACCTGTTCGCTCGATCACGGCGAGGCCCGGGAGGCCGTTGAATCGGCCCAGAAAGACGTCTATCAGATCGCCGAGGACACCCTTGCGGGCGGTCTGGTGCCGATCAAAAAGCTCACCGACTCAGAACTCGAGAACATCGAGGCTGCCCGCGAGACGCGATCCACTTTGACCGGACTCGATACCGGCTTTATCCGTCTGAATGAACTGACATCCGGTCTCCAACGCAAGGATCTGGTCATCCTGGCCGCTCGGCCGTCGATGGGCAAGACCTCCCTGGGAATCAATATCTGCGCCCACGCGGCACTGCGGGGCGGCAAGAAAGTCGCCGTTTTTTCCCTCGAAATGGCCGCCGAACAACTGGTACGGCGTCTTCTTTCGGCCGAGGCCCGGGTCGACCAGAAACGAATTTCGGGGGGCTATCTTGCCAAGTCCGATTGGCCCAAGCTCGAGATGGCGGCGCAGGCCCTTCGCGAGGTCCACCTCTGGATCGACGACACACCGGGCATCACGGCGCTCGAGCTTTCGGCCAAGTCCCGCCGTCTCAAACAGGAGCAGGGCCTCGACCTGATCATGGTCGACTACATGCAGTTGATGTCCGGCGGGGCGCGATTCTCGAGCCGCAACGAAGAGGTCTCCGCAATTTCACGGAGTTTGAAAGCGGTCGCAAAAGAACTCGATGTGCCGATGCTCGTGTTGTCGCAGCTGTCCCGCCAACCGGAACGCCGCGGCGGCGACCATCGTCCGCAGCTCTCCGATCTCCGCGAGAGCGGATCCATCGAGCAGGACGCCGATGTGGTCATGTTCATCGTCCGACCCTCCGTTTATGACCGGGAAGCCGAAGATCCGCGCCGTGCGGAACTGATGATCGCCAAGCAGCGCAACGGCCCGATCGGCGAAATCGATCTGGTCTTTCAGCACGAGTTCACGCGCTTCGAAAATGCTGATTTCAGCCACCAGGATGGCGACGCACCGTGGTAGAGGGGACCGCTCGCACCGCGGGCGTTATGGGGTGGTTCGATAGCCTGGGCAACGCCGTGCTTGGCGCCTTCGAAGAGCTCGGCCGTTTTTTCTACATCATGTCCCAGTCTGTCCTCTGGACCTTCCGCCGGCCGTTCGACAGCACCGAGTTGTTGCGTCAAATGGTACGGGTCGGGTGGGATTCGATCCCGGTGGTCTTTCTCACCTGTTTTTTCACCGGGATGGTGCTCGCGCTGCAGACCTTCCGCGGTTTCGAGCGTTTTCACGCCGAAGGATTTGTCGGCTCGGTCGTGGCATTGTCGCTGACCCGGGAACTGGCACCGGTACTGACCGGTCTGATGGTGGCCGGCCGCGCCGGGTCGGCCATGGCCGCCGAGCTTGGCACCATGCGCGTCACCGAACAGATCGATGCGCTTTACGCTATGGCAACCGATCCGATCCACTTTCTGGTGGTTCCTCGTGTCAACGCCTCGGTCCTGATGTTGCCGGTCCTTACGGTGATGGGCGGAGCCGTCGGAATTATCGGCGGGTGGTTGGTTTCTGTGGGTCTCTTCGGCGCCAATTCTTATCTTTATATGGAGCGCACCTTCCAATTCCTCGAGGTCGACGACGTGACCTCAGGGCTCATCAAGGCCGCGTTCTTCGGACTCATCCTCTCCGTCACTGGATGTACCAAGGGCTTTTATACCGCCGGTGGTGCGGAGGGTGTCGGACGATCCACCACCTCGGCGGTTGTCACGGCGAGCCTGTACATCCTGTTGTCCGACTTTTTTCTGACAAAGGTCCTCTTCTGATGAATTCCGCCAACGCCGCTCCCCAGCTCATCGCGGACCCGATGATCAGCGTGATCGGTCTGTACAAGAGCTTTGGCGAAAAAAAGGTCCTTTCGGGCGTCAACCTCGAAATCAGCCGCGGCGAGTCGATGGTCATCGTGGGCGGCTCCGGAGCCGGCAAATCGGTCTTGATCAAACATATCATCGGGCTCCTGCAACCCGACGAAGGCCACGTCGTTGTCGACGGGGTCGATCTCACCATCGCCTCCTCCGAGATCGTGCTGAATCTACGAAAAAAATTCGGGATGAGTTTTCAGGAGGGCGCCCTTTTCGATTCGATGACGGTCTTCGACAATATCGCGTTTCCGATCCGGCGCCACACGACGAAATCGCCGGCAGAGGTCGCGCGCAGGGTGCGCGAGTGCCTCGAACTGGTTCGCCTCAAGGGAATCGAAGACAAATTGCCGGCCTCGTTGTCGGGAGGCATGCGGCGCCGGGTAGGCTTCGCCCGTGCCATCGCATTGGAGCCCGAAATCCTTCTATTTGATGAGCCGACCACCGGGCTCGACCCGATCAACACCGCAGCAATCGGCCGTGTCATCAATCAACTCCGCGAAGAGCTCCGTGTGACGGTGGTGACCATCACTCACGACATGAGTCTCGCCGACCGTATCGGTGACCGCATCGCCATGATGCGCCGCGGTCAGATCCTCGCCGTCGACACCCCGGATCAATTTGCCCAATCGAATGAACGCTTCATTCGCGGTTTTCTCGAAGGCGAGCTGCCCGAAGAACTGGAGGATCAGCCATGACCCCGGCCGCACGAATCGGCGTCTTCATGCTCATGGGGATGATCATTCTCGGTATTTTTATCATCAAGATCGAGGACATCCCGGTTGGCGACCGCGGCGATCGCATGATCGTGACCGCCCGTTTCGCATCGGCGGCCGGGCTCGACCGCAAGGCGGCGGTCCGGGTTGCCGGCGTTCGGATCGGCAAGGTGGAATCGATCGGCCTCGATGGTTCCGAGGCGCTTCTGACCTTGTCCCTCGATTCCTCGGTCCGCCTCCACCAGGGGGCCACCGCCCAGGTGACCAGCCTCGGGATGCTCGGCGACAAGTACATTGAGATCCTGCCCGGCGATCCGACGCTACCGCTCCTGCCGAACGGCTCAGAACTCGGGGGGGCCACCGCGCCTTCATTCGATGACGTCATGCGGGTCGCAACCGAGATCGGCGCTGACGTCAAGGAGGTGACCGAGGCCCTCCGCGGCTCCATCGGCGGGACCCAGGGCGAAGAGGCGCTCGCCGAGATCGTCGCCAACATCCGTGAGCTCACGGCATCGCTCACGGTGCTGATCGCCGAGAATCAGGCCAACGTCAATCAAACGACGGCCAATTTCCGGGACTTTTCCGCCACCCTGCGCGATGAGTTGCCGCGAATCGCCGACAACATGAACCGACTGACGGACGAACTCAACGAGGTGGTGGTTGAGAATCGCCAGGATCTCCAGGCCTCGATCGGCAATATCCGGGAACTGTCGGAAAACCTGCAGGTCTCGGCCGAAAACCTCAACGCGATTACCAACAAGATCGCTTCCGGTGAAGGATCGATCGGCAAGCTGGTCAACGACGAGACCACCGTCAACAACCTCAACGAAACCCTCGACTCGATCGAAGGCGGCATCGGCACGCTCAACGAATCCATCGGTCGCTACAAGAATTACCGCCTGGAGATCGGTCTGCGGGCGGTGTCCCTTGCCTCGACCAGCGAAAGCCGAATGGAATTCGGCTTCGATCTGTGGACGACCAACAAGAGGTTTTTCCGTATTGAGGGTGTCGACATGCCATACGGCAAGGTCCGAACCGATGCCCAGTGGGTGACTTTGACCTTCGACGATGGGACCCAGGAAACTTACCTCCAGGAACGCATCAGAACCTCCGATGCGATGGGGGTCAACGCTCAGGTCGGTTATCAGATCTTCCCCGAGACCATCGTCCGCGCGGGTCTCATCGAATCGACCGGGGGGATCGGGATCGACCATGCCATCAAGCTCGGCAAGAGACCTCTGGTCTTCGTTCTCGAGGCCTATGATTTCGGCCGGCCGTTTGACGAGTCGGCGCACCTGAAGTTCGAAGGGCGATACTTTGTTTCACCCCATATCTTTCTGACCGCGGGCTGGGACGATCCCCTGGTGTCCGAAAAATCGTCGATCCTCTTCGGTGGTGGTATCACCTGGAACGACGACGACGTGAAATACAGCCTCGGTCTTGCCGGCAGCGCCCTCAACTGAGTTCCACCGTGGCCGAGACGATCTTCTTCTGTTCCTCGTGCGGCCACGAAAGCGGCAAGTGGCTCGGCCAGTGTCCGGGTTGTGGGGATTGGAATAGTTACACCGAACACCGGGCGGTCCCGAAGAAAAAGAAAAAACATGCCGCCAGTCCGCCCCGCGGAGCCAAAATGGTCCCTGTGACCGAGGCCGCGACCTCCCGGACCGATCGCATCACGACCGGGCTCGAGGGCCTCGACCGGGTCCTCGGCGGCGGTCTCGTTCCGGGATCCCTGGTGCTGCTTGCGGGTGAACCCGGAATCGGCAAATCGACCCTGCTGCTGCAGGTCGCGGCAGCCCTTGCCCGCGAAAAGAATCTGGTCGTCTATGTCACGGGAGAAGAATCTGCGGAACAGGTCGCGTTGCGAGCAACCAGGATCGACGGTCTCCACGAGCAACTCCTCCTGTTGCCCGAGACATCCTGTGAAACCGTGATCGGCCAGTTGGACAACCTCGAGCCGAGCCTGGTGATCGTCGACTCGGTGCAGACCGCGGTCCTCGACAGCGTCGAGGCCGTTGCCGGATCGGTGAGTCAGGTTCGCCAGGTGGCTGCCCGTTTCCAGCACCTGGCCAAGACACGGGGCGTTCCGGTCATTCTGGTCGGACACGTGACCAAAGACGGATCGATTGCCGGGCCCAAACTGCTCGAACACCTGGTGGACGTGGTGATGTCCCTCGAGGGCGAACCGGGCCATGACCTGCGCGCGCTTCGGGCGGGAAAGAATCGTTTTGGAGCGATTTCCGACCTCGCCCTCTATTCGATGACCGGCAAGGGACTCGAAGCAGTCCAGAACGCCTCGGCGTGGCTGCTCGAGGACCGCCGCAGCGGTGCGCCGGGTTCGGCGGTCGCCGTGGCCCTCGAGGGGACGGTTCCGCTCCTGGTCGAGGTCCAGGCGCTGGTTGCACCATCGGCTCTCGGGACCCCGAGAAGGGTCGCCCAGGGCCTCGATTCCTCCCGCCTTTCGCTGCTCCTGGCCGTTCTTGAACGCCATGCCGGCATTGCCTTTGGTGATCGCGATGTTTTTGTCAATCTCGTCGGCGGTCTCTCGCTGCGCGAACCGGCCCTCGATCTGGCGGTAGCGGCCGCGCTCCTGTCCTCCGCCGCCGACCGTCCCCTGGCGCGCGGGTTGGCGGTCTTTGGTGAAATCGGACTGCTCGGCGAAGTTCGGGCGGTGAGCCGCGCGGCCGACCGGGTCCGCGAGGCCGCGGCCCTTGGATTCGAGCGGGTCGGGGTGCCCGAGCGCGACAGCCACGCCAAGCTCGGCCTCCCGTCGGTGGCGATCTCCACCGTCTCCGATCTGCCCCGGTTGCTCGAACCGGCCGGTTGAAGCACGGCGACGCCGAAACTTCGAACCATCCCGCCCGTCGCAACCACCACGGCACCAAAAAGCAGCGCAATATGCCCGCAGATCACGCAGATTGACGCAGATGCCAGCTTGATTGCGAGGGCATCAGCCATCTCCGCAGTCGAACGGCGTCAGCGTCGGGGTTGATCAACGCAAAGGCGGAAAGACGCGAAGGCGCAATGGCAGCCGAACTGCTGGAACGATATTGCCAAAAGTGTATTGAACGCAGAGGCGCAGAGTCGCGGAGACGCAGAGGACTTCCCGGAGGGCTCCTCCGCCCGGCGAGGACCCGGCCGCCATCCGGCGGCCGGGTACAGCTGGGTCAGGAAACCGCCCCGAAAACCAGCTTTCGTCGCGGTTTCCTGACTCAGCTGCCTGCGCGACCGCGCAGGCCTCGCCTCCGTCCTCTCCCATCCTTCAATCAAGGAAGGGGGTCTCCGATGCAAGGCAGATCCGGCATGCCGTAGGCGTGCCGGTCGGTGGGGAGCGGGGTGACTCCGAGCGCTGGCGATCGGGGTCACCCCGCTTCTCACCGGTGACAGGCGATTGGAAATCGTCTGTCGATCTGCCGACACTGATGGCAACACCTCACAAGCTCGCCAACCGAGCCTTTGCGTTCTTTGCGTTCTTCGTGGTTCATCAATGTGCACGCGAGACGCGTGCACCACCATGGTGGTGCAGCCGTCTCGGCTGCACTTCTCCTCTGTGATCTCTCTGTGTCTCTGGGCCTCTGTGGTTGCGACGTTCTTGGCTGTATCTGGGTCCATCGGGGTGATCTGTGGGCAATCGTTTCTGCAACGAGACCGTTTGCCATGGATCTGCGTCTATCTGCGTGATCTGCGGGCGTTCTCTCTGTGTCTCTGGGCCTCTGTGGTTTTCTTGGTGTGACTCCTTCGTGCCTTCGTGTCTTCGTGTTTGCGACGACAGCGAGCGCGAGGGATCAGCGTCTCCCTGCTTGATCTGCGGGCTTTCTTTCCGCGCCTCGATACCTCGTGGTTTTCAGTGCGGTTTCTTCTCCAGATCATCGAGGGTCTTCGGCCAGTCGGCCTTCAGGAGGCGGGAGAGCGAGCGATCGGCAAAGATCCGGCCACCGGTCTGGCACCCGGCGCAGTAGTTTGCCTCGTTGGCCGCATAGCGGATCCGCTGCACCGAGGCGCCGCAATCCGGGCATGGTTGGTTGAAACGGCCATGTACCGCCATTTCCGGACGAAACGCGGTGACCTTGTCAAGAAAACCATCACCGATCTCCGACCGAAGCCGCTCGGTCCATTCACCAAGCACCGCAATGGTCGAGCGATACAAACGCTCCGATTCATCATCGCTCAACGAGTCGCTGAGCTTGAAGGGCGACAGCCGCGCCCGATGCAGGATTTCATCGGAGTAGGCGTTGCCGATGCCGCTCAGGATCCGCGGATCGGTGAGCGTTCTTTTCAGGGTGTGGCGCTCGCGGGCCACCACAGCCCGGAAGGTTGGGAGGTCGGCATCGAGCACCTCGAGACCACCGGGATCATGTTCGTCAACTGCTTCCCGCCCGCTCACGAGGTGGATCGAAGCCCGTCTCTTGGACCCCGCCTCAGTCAGGACGAGTTGACCGTCGGTGAGAACGAAAACCGCCAAAGGGCCTCTCTTCGCCACAGTGGCCTTTCGTTCGAGCCAACGAAGCCTGCCGGCGATCATCAAATGGATGACGACAAAAAACTCGCCATCGAATTCCAGCACGATCCGCTTACCAAGGCGGGAAACGGTGTGAAGCTTCCGCCCCCTGAAATCCTCGGCAGCCGGACTCACGGTCCTCAAGACGAACGGGTTGAGCACCCGGAGCTCCTCCAGAGCACGACCAACGGCCAGTCGGCGTAAGCTCTCGAGATAGATCGTGAGATCTGGGAGTTCGGGCATGGATCATGGTAACCGGAGGCGCTCGAACTTGGTCGTTCACCCAGGGAATACCTCAAGGCATCGAATGCCTTTATCGCTTCGCGGCCTGGATTCCTGATCGCTGCCGCTGAACACGGATCCCTGTTCCCGGTCGCTGTTCCCTGCCGCTGTCGCTGTTCCTGTCGTTGTCCCTGTCGCCCGTATCTTGGACAACAGCGACACTCGATCCGTTGCCTACCCCAGGAACTCTGATTCCGATCGGTGTGTGAATCGAGCATCGAGTATCCAGTATCTCGTCGGGAACGGGATCGGGATCGGGATCGGAGAGGAAGATCGGCGCTGGGCAGCGGTGAACCGGTAGCTCGGAGCCTACTGGAAGCCCCTCAGCTGCTCGAGCGCAAAAACGCCTCGGGATACATCGCAAAGAAGGCGATCGAGGGCTCGAGTTGGGCGAGAGGAATCTGGTCGTTGACGGTGTGGGAGTGGAGCTCGTCCGCCGGCCCGAAACCGATCGTCGGAATCCCGAAGATGCCGGCGATGGCGCAACCATGGGAGGAAAAAGCCGATCGATGAATTCGCGGCGACCGTCCGAGGACCTGCTCTGCGGTCGTGAGCGCCGATCGCACGGCCGCACTCTCGGCCGAAGTCTCCCAGGCCGGGAAGACCTTGTCGGTCGGGTAGGTGAAGCCCCGCCATGAGGCGAGATCATAATGGAGTGTTCGGACCTCGGCATCCGGCGCCGCAGTGTCGACGACGGCCTGGATCTGATCTATCGCATCTTCGGGTTTTTCACCGATGGTCAACCGGCGGTCGATATGGATCGTGCACTCGTCCGGGATGGCGGTCAAGGACGGAGACCGGGACGAAATGCCGGTCACCGCCAATGAGCCTTTTCCCAACATTTCGTGTTCGATTTTCATTTCGCGATGCAAACGATTCAGGCCTTCGAGGACCGGCATCATGGCGGAGATCGCGTTTTTCCCGCGATCCGGCTGCGAACCGTGGGTGGAAACACCCGGGGTCACGATCTCAACCTCCATGCGTCCGCGTTGGCCATAACAAACACCCAGATGGGATGGCATCGCCACCACAACGGTTTCCGGACGGATTTCTGTTTCATTGAGGATGTACTGCCAGGCAAGCCCGACACAGTCTTCACCATTGACGGTGGCCGTGACCCATACCGTCACGTCGTTGGCCAGGCCAACCTGATCAGCCACCGCCGCACCATGAACGATTGCCGCCAGCCCGCCCTTCTGATCCGAGGCGCCGCGACCGTAAAGGGTGCCACCGGTGACGATCCCCCGAAACGGATCGTAGCGCCATCGGGTCGGGTTCGAAATGCCGACCGTATCGATATGAGCATCAAAGGCGAGGACCCGGGGGCCCGATCCGATTCTCCCTAGGACATTGCCCATCTCATCAAGATGGACATCGCGATACCCGAGGGTCTCCATCTCGCGCACGACCCGTTCACATGCGAGACGTTCTCCGCGACTCGGGGAAGGGAGCGTGACGAGGTCGTGGAGGAACTCGACACACCGAGGTTTGGCGTCGGCGGCCAGCCTCTTGACCTCGCGTTCGATCTCCAGATTTGTAGCGTCATTCCGGTCCATTGATTCCCCCAGCCCAGTGGATGAGAATTTTTTCACAAAGTATTCATATCAGCAAGGGAAATGTCACGGGTTTTGAGATTTCGGGGAAGTTTTACCGAACGGCAGACTGGATGCTAGATGCTAGATGCTAGATGCTAGATGCTAGATGCTAGATGCTAGATGCTAGATGCTAGATGCTAGATGCTAGATGCTAGATGCTAGATGCTAGATGCTAGATGCTAGATGCGGCAAGATCGTCGATTCACCCCAAAGCATTGTCAAGGGCTACACCGGAACTGATGGTGATTTGCGTTTGAGGGGACTTTTCAAGAGACAGGCTGAATCGAGTATCCAGTATCCAGCATTACTCTTGTCCAAGACAGAGTCTCGGATAGCGTTCAGGGGCAGCGGCAGCAAACAGTCGCCAGCGGCAGTGTTCAGTCATCAGCGTCAGCGATCAGCGGCCGGGACAGTGAACAGCACTCGTTTCTTCGGGACTCCGCCCTTGGTGGTGCGGCCGTCTCGGCCGCACGGTGGGCAAGCGAGACGCCGACACCACAACGGCTGTTCCTTTTATTGAACGACCCGGCGGTGACCACGCCGTCGCTGCACCTGATTTCTGCCTCTGATCGCTGATCCCTGTCGCTGCCCCTGGACACTGTCGCTGCCGCTGCAATTCGGGCAAGGACACGGACGCGGACAAGGGCAACCGCGAACGGAAATTTCCAAAAACCGACCCGCAAATCTCGTGTTTCCTGGTGCGCAACCTCACATGCCGATTTGTTTTGGACAGCAGTGATCCAGCATCTAGTATCCAGTATCTGGCTCGAAACGAACGGCTCGACGCCTACCGCCCCCGTGGCCCGAAGATCGCCGTACCGACCCGCACCATGGTCGCGCCTTCGGAGATGGCGATCTCGAAATCCTGGCTCATCCCCATGGAAAGCGCGGGAAGCAATGATCCGCTCTTCTGTTCGAGGTCGTCCCGGAGCTCTCGTAGGGCACGGAAATACGGCCGCGAGGCCTCAGCTTCCGTCCCCCACGGCGGGATCGCCATCAAGCCCTTGACGCACAACCGGTCACACCCACGCACGTGCTCGAGGAGCGCGGCCGCCTCACCAGGTGTCGCCCCTGCTTTTTGTGATTCCGCACCGACGTTGATCTCGAGTAGGACATCCAGCCGGCGATCCGGCCAGTCTCGTTCGAGCAGAAACTGGAGGCGATCGGCAATGTCCGAACGGTCGATGGTGTGGATGATGTCGAAGACCTCGAGCGCCGCTCGAGCCTTGTTCCGCTGCAGCGGACCAATGAGGTGCCATCGCCCGCTCTCGACCTCGGGTCTCTTGGCCACGGCTTCCTGGACGCGGTTCTCACCGAAATCGGTCGCGCCTGCCGCCACGGCCGAGCGGATGACATCGGCCGGAAATTTCTTGCCAACCGAAATCAGGGTGACGGATTCGGGATCACGGTCCGCGACCCTCGCGGCCGCGGCAATCCGCTCCTTCACCGTTGCCAGGCGCTCGCCAATTCCGCTGCTCACGGTTCAACCGTCGACAGTGTCGACTTCGTCCGGGATGAGGCTCAGGCTCGCATACAAGATCCGGTGGCAATGCTCGCAGTCGATGATCTCCTCACAACGGCGGACCCGCTGCTGCAGGTGAGGTCTCAGCGCGAAGTGGCACAATGAACAGGAACCATCGACCACTTCCGACATGGCCGTCCCTGATTTGCTTTTCAGCAGCCTGAGAAAACGCGCTCTGGCCTTCGGCTGGATCTCTTCTTCAAGCTCCTTGGCCTGCGTCGAAAGAGCGTGGACCTGTTGCAGAAGTTCTGTCTTCCTCGTTTCCCAATTGTCGATGACCTCGCGGTGAGCCGTCTCCTCTTCGGGCCGGGAATTACGTCGAGTTTCGAGTTCTTCGCTGATCTGAGCAATCGATGCTTCGAGTTCTTCTCGGCGACTGGCGCTTTCCTCGATCGCCTTGGTCGCATAGTCGATCTCTGAGATCACAGCAGTGAACTCCCGTTCGTTTGTGACGATGCTCTTTTGTTTCTGGAAGTGTTCCAGTTCGAGCTCCCACTCGGCTTCTTTTCGACGAACCTCTTTGATCTCTTCTTCGTGCGACGCCATCTGCGTTTCGAGTTCTTCGAGCTCTTCTTGCCGCAAGCGGTTGGCCTCTTGCAGCTCTCGAATCTCCTCAGGAGGTGCGTTGCGTTCGGCGATCGCCTCCGAAATCGAATCATAGATTTTCTGGAGACGAATCAGCGAGGTGAGGTCATTTTGTACGCTGCTCATGTCACTCCTTCAGAACATCCTGCGCGGCGGACCGCAAGCCATGGGCCCACCAGGATTCGAACCTGGGACCGACCGGTTATGAGCCGGCGGCTCTGACCGCTGAGCTATGGGCCCCGGCGTATGGTAGCGCGACGGGGTCCGTACAGCAAGAAGGAGGACAAAAAGAGGCGTGGGGCTTGGGGCAACTTTTGTCCAAAAACAGAGTCTCGGCAGGGTTCAGGGACAGCGACGGGGAACAGCTGTCTGCAGCAGCGATCAGCGGCCGCCCACCGGCTACTCCGATCCGTTGAGCGACCCGGAGGTGGCCACGTCGTCACGGCACCTGATCACTGGGCCTGATCTCTGACGCTGGACACTGTCGCTGTTTCCTGTCGCCGATCACTGTCGCTGACGCTGCAATACGGGCACGGACGCGGACGCGGGGCAACTTCGAATGACGATTTGTTTTTGAGAGCAACGATCGGGGCTTGGGCCATGGGGCTTGGGGCTTGGGGCTTGGGGCTTGGGGCTTGGGGCTTGGGGCTTCAAAGGATCGATCTCGCTTCTGAACGTGCAAGCCCCAGGTCTCAGGCCTCAAGCCTCATAGCCAGGCCGCTAGGCGGCCTGGCACAGCCTTCTGGTTGAATCAGCTGCTGCCGTCGGAGAACGGCTTCAGCAGATGAGCGCGCGTCGGATGCCTCAGCTTGCGCAATGCCTTGTATTCGATCTGGCGGATGCGCTCGCGGGTCACATTGAAGGTCCGGCCCACCTCCTCGAGCGTGTGTTCCGTCCCATCACCGATACCGAAACGCAACTTGAGAACCTGCTCCTCACGCGGAGTCAAAGACTTGAGCACATTTTCCGTATGGTCTTTCAACGTCCGCATGATCACCGCTTCGATCGGTGACACCGAATTCGTGTCCTCGATGAAATCTCCGAGGTGAGAATCTTCTTCTTCACCGATCGGCGTCTCGAGCGAAATAGGCTCCTGTGAAATCTTGTGGATTTTGCGGATCTTCGAAACCGGCATTTCCATCCTTGATGCAATCTCCTCGACCGATGGCTCGCGGCCGAGTTCCTGGACCAGCATTCTGGTTGTACGGGTCAGCTTGTTGATGGTCTCGATCATGTGGACCGGAATTCGAATGGTGCGCGCCTGATCAGCGATTGCACGGGTGATCGCCTGCCGGATCCACCATGTAGCATAGGTCGAGAACTTGTAGCCCCGCCGATGTTCGAACTTGTCGACCGCCTTCATCAGACCGATGTTGCCTTCCTGGATAAGATCAAGGAACTGCAAGCCGCGGTTGGTGTACTTCTTGGCGATCGACACCACCAGACGAAGGTTGGCGACGATCAACTCCTGTTTGGCGCGATCGGTCTCGGCCTCGCCGCGACGCACTTCGGTCAAAAGGACTTTGAGCCGATCATATGGGATTTCGAATCGTTCTTCGAGCCGCTCCAACTCCTCCTCGTATCGTTCGATCCGGGACGAATAAAACTGACGCCGCTCCTTGTTGCGCTCCTGCTGGAGTTTCTTTTTGTCGCGGTTGATGGTCTGAATCGGAATTGCGAACTGGCGTTCGACCTCTCCAAAGAAGGTCAAAAGGCGGTTTCGCGTCGTCGTTGTGAAGTCGGCCCGTCGAACCAGGATGGCAGTCTCCGCGGTATTGGCGTCGATCTTGTCCGAAATCTCCTGGTAGCGCTTTCCGGCCTTTTTGCAGCGCCGCAACCGTCGGCGAAGCTCTCTCGATTCATGGTCTCGTTTGGAAATCGTCTTGAACAGACGAAGACCTTCGCGCACCCGTTCTTTGGCCTTGTCATCCAATTCCACCGCGTGCGCTTGCAGCAGCTCACGAACGCCGCGGCGCTCCCGCCGCGCCTGTTCATTGGTACGAAGAAAGAGCTCGAGAAGATCCGGCTCCTTGGAAAGCGCGACAAAGACCTTGGCCTCGCCGGCCTCGATCCGCTCGGCAATGTCCACCTCGCCCTCGCGGTCGAGGAGCTTGACCGTGCCCATCTCGCGCAAATACATGCGCACCGGATCGTTGGTCTTTTCGAGCTGTTCGGTGGCTGTTTTGGTCTCCGCTTTTGCAGCCGGTTTTTTCGCCGCCGGTTTCTTCGGAGCCGCCGCCCCTTCGCCCTTTTCGCCATCAGCCGACTCGGCATCCATGACATCAATATCGAGTTCGGACAATCGCATGTAAATGTCATCGAGCTCTTCGGCAATACCGGTCACCTCTTCAGGCAAATTCTCGTATAGCTCCTCATACATGATGAAGCCGCGTTCTTTGCCTGTTTGAATGAGTTTGCCAAGCTCGGGGTACTTTTCTTCGATTTGCACACCGGTCTCTTTCACCACTAGCCGCCTCCTATGCCGCACTGAAGAACGTCCACCGAAAACCCAGAGTCGATAGTCAACACTCTCGCCTGTCGTGCGCACCACCTTGAGGAAAGCACATTGCGCAGGCTTTCCATTCCCGCAACGGGTCAATCATCAAAGGTGTATTCCATCGAGATAATGTCGGTGTGGGCTCAATGCCACTGCAACGGCCTTTCTGACAGGCCACATTGCCATCCAGAGGAATATGGGTCGCTCAATCGATTTTGGCAACCCCTACCGGACAAAAAATATCAAAATTTTGCCGAATCCAGCCGCAGCCGTGTCTTTTCCGCCAATAATCGGTCAACTTCTTCCTGATCCCCCCGCTTTTCGGCCTCGGAGATAAGGGGCTCGAGACGCCTCGCACCTTCCCGCGCCTGGCGATCGAGAGAGGTTTTCAGCTGAATCCGTATCGATTCATCAGTCACCTCTGGCATCGGCGAGTTGCTGAGCTCCGCAACCATTGACGCAAGCTCGGGGTCTGTGCAGTTGTCGAGCAGATTGCTGACGAAGACACTCCCTTCGCCGCCATCCGAAAGCGCAGAGGCGTCCTGCATGAGCCGCCGCACACGCGGATCGACGATGTAGTCAAGCTGGACGAGGTCGAGGATCTTCTGCCGCCAGGCCGGGGTGCACTCGAGGAGGATCCGGGCAAGCTCACGTTCCCCGGGCGGGAGGGGTTTTTTTGCGGTGATCTGCGGGGTCGGCGCCACGCGGCGTCCTCGTTGACCCTGCTCTTCGACCTCGCGCGGCGTCAGATAGATTTGCCGGGCCAGTTCTTCGACCAGATTCTGCCGGATCGCGGGATCTGATGCCGCACAAACCAACGGCGCAAGTAACAAACCGGCCCGCCTTCGACCCGCCGGGTCGAGGGGAAGATCCGCGAGCAGGAATTCGAGCAACGGCGTCGGCTGAACAAGCAGCTCTTTGAAGGCCGCGACTCCCTGTTCCCGAATGACGTCATCCGGGTCCTTGCCCGGCGGCAGCACCAGCACGGCCACCTCCACACCGGCCTCGAGAAGCACTCCCGCACCGGTGGCCGCCGCCCTGCGTCCCGCCGAATCAGCGTCGTAGCAGAGGATGGCGACACCCTCCGGGCCGAGGCGCCGTTTGAGCAAGCGCGCGTGGTCGGTTGTCAGCGCCGTGCCGAGGGTCGCCACCGCATTCTCGATTCCTACCCGATGCAGGGAGAGGCAGTCGAAGTAACCTTCAACCACCAGGACCCTCGCAGAATCAGCGATGGGCCGACGCGCCAGATCGAGGCAGAATAGCGTCGAGCGTTTGTGGAAGATCGCACTCTCGGGACTATTGAGATATTTGGGTTCACCATCTCCAAGTATTCGGCCGCCAAAGGCGATCAGTCTGCCGTCCCCGGATCGGATGGGGAAGGTAAGCCGATTCCGAAAACGGTCATAGGGCGCCGTTCCGCTCTCCGGCCGGATGGCGAGCCCGGCTTCGATCAGAAGGCTTTCCGGGTGGCGGCGCGTCATGTGTTCGAGCAGCTTTCGCCAGTCGTCGGGCGCGAAGCCGAATCCAAAATTCCTCCACGATTCTCTGGCGAATCCACGACGATCGAGTTCGGACCGGGCAGCCGATCCTTCCCCATCTTCGAGCCGTGAGGAAAAAAAGTGCTGCGCCTCCTCGAGCAGGTTCCGGAGCCGGTCACCCTCCTGGCGACGGCGCCCCGCCTCCGGGCTCCGGGGGGGAAGTTGCACTCCAAATCGCCGGGCAAGACGTTCCACAGCTTCGGGAAACTCGAGGTGCTCGAGCTGCATGATGAACTTGAAGATGTCGCCGCCCTGGTGGCAGCCAAAACAGTAGTAGAGCCCCTTCTCGGCATCGACCGAAAACGACGGGGTCTTCTCCTCGTGGAAGGGACACAAGCCTTCCCAGGTGCGACCGCGCTTTTTCAGCCGGACGTGGTCGCCCACGACTTCGACCACATCGGCGGCTTCGCGCACGCGAGCTATCGAGTCACGACTGAGATCGATGTCGACCATAGGAGGCTATTTTCGCACAGCGTCATTTCAACAGCCTGTCACGAGGCAGCGGAGAGAAAAGGCTATGAGGCTATGATCGGCCGCCGGCGCGACCTGGCTATGAGGCGGTGGGCCAATTCAGACAAAGCCTCACTTGCGATCTCATAGCCCAATAGCTCATAGCTCATAGCTCCATAGCGTTCCAGCCAGGCCCCTGTTAACGATCGACCATCCTTTCATGCCCCATTGTCCAGCTCGACTTCGGTAGCGCCTGTTCCGCCGAGATTCTGCGGTGGATGGCGAAAGGAGCGAACCGCGGGGTGAGTGCGGCAGACATCTGCGACCATCCGCCTCAGGGTGCCTGTGCCGTGGCCATGGACGATCCGCACCGCGGCAAGCCCCGAAGTGTGCGCCTGATCGAGAAAGCGTTCCAGGTCTTCGCGGGCACGTTCGCTGTCGAGTCCTATGAGTTTGAGCTCTCTGGCAGTGGTCTCGGCCGCGACCACCCTCACCTTGGATGGTGTTGTTTTCGGCGCGGTCCCGATCAGGGTCAGTTCCTGCGAGGGCACCCACAGACGCTTGCCCGACACCTCGACCTGAGCCCTGCTGCCTCGCACCTCGCGGAGCACACCACGGCCGCCCATCTCGAGCTTGACTGCAACGCCCGGTTCGAGGCCTTTATCCGGTGGCGACACTCTCTCGTTCCCGGGCAGATCGAGTCGCAACGCCTCCTCCCGGAGCGAGGCCAAGCGGCGCCTGCCGAGGGCTTCGTGTTCTTCGGTAGCCTTTTTGAGTCTGGCGATCGCCTTGTCGAGCTTTTCTTTGGCGCGCCGCCGCAGCGCGTCCCTTTCAGCCAGCAATTTTTCCGGAAGCTCGCGACGCTCAGCTTCCAGACGTTCGAGTTCGAGCCGCGCGTCGCGGCGCACCCCATCCGCCTCGGCCATCTGTTGGCGAAGCAGAAGCCTTTCCGCTTCGAGCTCGTTTTCGAGGATTTCCAGGCGGCGCAACCACTTGTCGAGTTCGAGGTGATCGCCACCAAGCAGCTCGCGCGCACGATCCAGGACCGAAGACATCACACCCATCCGATCGGCGATCTCGAGCGCCCTCGAACGACCCGGTCGACCGACAGTCAGGGTGTAGGTCGGGCGCTCGGTGGCTTCGTCGTAATCCATGGCCGCGTTGTCCATCGCGTCATTCGAATTCGCAGCAAGAGCTATCGCTGCGAGGTGGGTCGAGACAACAGTGATACATCCTCGAGCCGTCAGCTCTTCGAGGAGGGCGCAACCCAGGGCCGCCCCCTCCATCGGATCCGTGCCCGCACCGAGTTCGTCGAAGAGAACCAGAGTCTCCGGTGAGGCATCCTCGAGCAAACGAGCCGTGGCAGCCATAGCGCCGGAGAAGGTCGACAGATCCGCTGCCACATCCTGTTCATCACCGATGTGGCACCACAAACCGGTGAGGTGGGGAATCGAACTGCCCTCGCTGATGGGGATTGGAATCCCCCGGAACGCCATCAAGACCATGAGGCCCAGGGTTTTCAGGACAATGGTTTTGCCTCCGGCGTTCGGCCCGGAGATGACCATGGTCGCCACGCCTTCCGGCAGCCGAAAATCGAGCGGTACGGCGATGTGGCCGGGGTCGCGCCGTTCGGCTCCGAAGACCTGATTTCGAAGGCTGGAGAGGCGCTCGTCGAGCAAAGGATGTCTTGCACCAAGCAGCACGAGATCGGAACCGTCTCCAGGCTCGATCACCCTTCCGGCGATCGCTCGGCCGAACAGGACCTTTGCCTGCACCGCATCGAGCTCTCCGAGGATGTCGACGGCGCGCAAGAGATCCTCTCGGTTGTCGGCGAACAAACCGGCGATCTCGCGCAAGATCCGCTGAATTTCCGCACGCTCCCCGGCGCTGGCGGCGATCAACCGATTGTTGAGTTCGACGATCGCAAAGGGCTCGACAAAGGACGTCGCACCACGCGCCGAAACATCCAACAACAATCCCTGAAGTTGCGATCGGGCCGAGGACCTGACCGGTAGACAGTATCGATCGCGGCGTAGGGTCGGCGGAGCGTCGGTGACGGTATCCCGGTGGGCTCGACGAATTCCCTCGAGAGCCCCCAGCACCTCGGAACGCACGCGAGCCATTTCCCGCCGCAATCGAGTGATCTCGGGTGAGGCGGTGTCCGAGATCTTGCCGTCGCGGCCGAGGCGGGGTGCCACCGATCTGACCAGATCAGCGGTATCGGGAAGGTCCCGGGCAATCGATTCGAGCAGTACATCGTCGGTTGCAGCGAGACGCTGCCGTACACTTGCCACACGACGGGCGAGAGTCAAAAGGGCCAGCAACTCTCGCGGCTCGGTTGGTGGCGGAGCCGAAGGGTCGAGCCAGGGAACTGCCTCATCGATCCCGGCCAGGGCCAGCGCTTCATCCTCTTCGATCATCAATTGAACGGCGCGACAGAGTTGCGCCGCTTGCCTCGCCTCGGACACCGTCCCGAGCGGGCCGCTGAGAGCCGATAAAACAGTGCGGCCCACGCCTGTTCGAGCGTGGGCCGCAACCAATTCGATAATTTTGTCGAACTCGAGCTCTCGAGCGTATGAACGATCCACTGACGGAAAAACTAGAGCAGGCCTGCTCGGCGTTGCTTAGCCATCTTGCGCAGCATCTTTTTGCGCGCTTGGATCATCTCCCGTTTTCTACGCTCGGAGGGCTTTTCATAGAAACGGCGACGTTTGACTTCTGAGAGGACGCCAGCCTTCTCACACTTCCGCTTGAAGCGGCGCAGTGCCTGTTCGAAGGACTCGTTGTCACGAACTGTGACTCCTGTTGGCATAAAGACTCACCCCCTCTCGTTGCCGATTGCTCCCGTATCAATGCCGGGACGCACGCATAACGGATCCGAAGAATAGCACCCATGCCCCAGAGCGTCAATCGCGGCGCTCGCCTCGAAAAAGGGAACGCCGCGGCAGACGAAGCGCTATAAAAGGGCTACTCGACGACCTTGGTCGTGATCGCTTCGAAGTTCTTGTTGTAGACCTTGTTATCTTTCGTTTTGAAGTAAACAGCCGCACCGCCTCCGTCGCGCTTGCGATAAAGCCACGTTTCGACGCCGCGTTTTTCATCGATCTGGATATTCTGATAGTAGGCCACCCCGGCAACCTCGTTGACCTCTTCTTTGGTCATTCCCTTGGTCACGAGGTCGAAGCGCTCTTGGGTAATGAACCGCATCTCGTCGAGGTTGGCGAGCTTGGCGGTGAGGTTTGGGTTCGGCGGAAGATCGAGTGATTCGTAATAACTCAAGGCGGCGTCAAGCTGGGTGATGGCCTTCTTGTAGTCCCCTGATTTGACCACCGTTTCTTCGGCGATCAAGATCGCCTCATCCGAATAAATATCCAGGCCCTTTACCGTCGCGGGATTCTCGGGGAATTCATTGAGGGCAACATTGAGGAAATCAGCCAACGTTGCCTGGACAGGATCAAAGGCCTCATCCCGGGTTGAGGTCAGGGCGTCGATCTGGGTCGGGAGCTCAGCCAGTTGAGCAACCTGTTCTTCACTGAGATCGCGCTCCTTCAGGGCACTGATCTCAGCTAATGTGGCGGTCGCCGTAGCGAGTTCCGTTCGCGCCTCCTGCAGGACCTGATACTGCTGCTGTAGGGTTGCCAACTGATCCTCGAGGGCGGCGAGTTTGAGCTCCTCTTCGCTCGGGCCTCGCGAACAACCGGTGACAACGGAGAATACAACCAACAAGGCGATGCCGAGGGGCAGGATTGTGTTTCTCTTCATTGCTCCTCCCTTCGCTGCGCACGCTAACAGAATCCCGGCCACCTGACAACGCCTTTTGCAACTCCCCGGCATCCAGTCCCGCGGCCACTTCTCCCAGGCCCCGAAGCTCTGTGATCCCCGTTACCGACTCGGATCGCGAGTAAAATCAATCGCTTGACGAAATGTCGCCTAGCTGGCGATAATGATCTAAGGGCGAAAATTGGAGGCACTATGGACCGCTTCGATGCCATTCTCGAGCATCTCAAACAGGCGCAGGCTCGTGGACGCGACTCAGTTGCAAATCGGCTGGACACCGTCGTTGCCAGCCTCGAGGAGTTGATTCACACCGCCAAGTCGACTGTTCAGAGCGCTCAGACTGCGGAGGCCGAGGACCTTCTTCCGGTCGCCGAGGTCGAAGCGATGATCGCCGAACTGCGCTCCCAGCCGACGGCGAGCGGCGGCGTCACCCTCGATAACCTCCGGGTCCTCGAAGGGGCTCGCAGCCAGTCCGAGCTGCTCCGATCGCTTCTGCCGATGATGGCTGATCATGTCGGTCGTGCCGTTGTGCTGGTTATTCGTGACGGGATCGTCACCGCGTGGAGCGGGCTCGGCTTTGACGATTCCGAAGCCCTGCGCGGTTGGCATGGCGGGGTCGCAGCATCGCCTGATTTTCAACGCCTGGTTGAAACCGCCAAACCACTTTGTTTCGCGCCGCGAACCGATCCGCTGATTTCCAGCTGGTTGGCCGGAACGAACATCCCCGAGGAGGCGGTTCTGTTGCCGATCAGCCTCCGCGGCAAACTCATGGGGATGATCTATATCGACCATGACGGTGACCAGAGTTGGGATGTGGATTCGGCCCAGGCGCTCAATGCCGTCGCGTGCTGGTTGATCGACACCCTGCAACATCGAACGACGGTCCCATCACCGATGTTGGCCGAGATCGAGGTTGTGGCGCCGCCGCCCGAGGCGGCTTCGGTCGATGCCTTTGAGGCCGCTCCGGAACTGGAAGCCTTGGAGGAAGTTCCGGAAATTACCTTCGAGGATGAACCGGTATCACCAGAACCGATCGAAGCAGCGCCGGTCGCGGCGGAGGTCGTCGCGATACCGGATCCTGAACCTTTACCTGAACCAGAACCTGTATCCGAACCCGAACCCGAGCCCGTGCCGGAACCCGAACCGGAACCCGTCGTTGCAGATGCGATAGATTTTGAACCGGTTGCGGTGGAAGAAATACCGGAGGCCGTTCAGGATCCGGTCCAGGCTGAACCCGTCGAAGCCATGGAAATGGACTATGATTTCGAGCCTTCTCCAGCCGAAGACGTGACCGCCGATGCCGGTTTTGATCCTTCGGCAACTGTGCGGGTCGAGGTGGGTCAAGACTTGATGACGCCCGATTTCGGCGGCGAAGAAGAGCCGGAACCCGAAGCGCCGCCGGCCGAGGTCGCCGCGGAGGTGGAAGCACCGCCGGTTGCGAGCGAATTCGATGCCCCGCCGCCGGTCCGCCCGGTCGAACCACCGGTCGAGGAGCCCCCGTCGGAGGAAGGGCAGATCGATTTTGGTCGCTCTCCCGAAGATGAAGCCAGGTTGGAAGAGGCGCGGCGGTTTGCCCGGCTCCTGGTGTCGGAGATCAAGCTCTACAACGAGGAAGAGGTCGATCGGGGCCGTGCCGCCAAAGATCTTGGAAAACGTCTCAAGGAAGACATCGATCGCAGCCGGGAGATGTACGAGAAGAGAATCTCACCGGAGATCCGTCAGGATCACGACTATTTCCAGGACGAACTGGTTCGCATCCTCGCAGACGGCGACGCCGAAGCGCTCCTCATGTGAGGGTGCGTTCGTCTCGCCGCAGGTCTCATAACCTGAAACCGCGGCATCGGCACGGGTATGGGCTCGCGCTTGCGCTTGTCGTCTTGAGTGCGTGTGCCGTTCCGACGACCGAGATCCGTGATGACGCGCGCGAGGAATTGCTGGACCAGGCCTTTGCCGCGGCGTCGACCGACCCCCTCTTAGCAGCTTCGCTCTTTGCCGAGGCAGGTTCGGGGCCCGGCCTCGAGCGGGTCCGGTTTATCGTGTGGGCCGATTGCCTCAAACGGGCCGAGGTCGGCGGCGAAGAGTGGCGGGTATACCTCGCAGACCACCCACCGGCCGATCTTGCCGACCGCGCGCGTCTGGCGTTGATAACCGCCCTTCACCGTGACGGGGCCTTTGATGCAATCCTCGGCGAACGCGCCTTGCTGGCCGCCAATCTTCAACCAAGGGCGGACGCCCTTTTGCTCGACAGCAATAATCTCGAAGTGCGGCTCGATGCGGCACAACGACTCGTTGTGACATCTCCTCGCCGCCTCCGATCCCACGACCAGGCACTCGATCAAAAGCTCCTTGCAGGCCTGCCGCCGGCTTCGAGAGTGGAACGGGCCCGTGCCTGGAGACTCCAGGGCTCGCCGAAGCGGGCCGCCGCAGAAATGCGGTCACAACGCTTCACGGGCGAGGTTGATCTCGAGCGGAGGCGCGAACTTGCCAGAGCAGAGCTGCAATCGGGTGCGCCATTGCGAGCATTGAAGGCTCTGCCTTCGGGAAAGGCAGCGACCGCGGAAGACCTTGTCTTGAGGGCCCAGGCATACCGCAACCGCGCGTGGCACCTGTTCCCGGGGCGCGGAGAAAAAAGTGTTTTCAATGATTGCCGGTCCGCAGCGGGCAGCTCTCTGGCTGCCGGCGGAGATGACGAACTGCGGGTGATGGCTCTGACCCTTTTGCTCGAGTGCGGCACCGAAACGGGCAACCTGGATTCCGCACTCGAAAGCTGGTGGCGTCTCGAGGCCCTCGGTTGGAGTGATTCAAAACGCGAATGGCTTGGCCGCCGCCTCGGCATCAATCTTGTCCGCAACGGAGCCTCCGCGCAGACAATTGCAGAGCTGGCCCGAACGATGCCATCGCAACAGAGGTGTTTGAGCTTCTGGTCCGCGAGGCGGGCGATGACCGACCTGACGGGACTGGAGCATCTTTCAAACGCCGGTTTTGCCGACCTCTATGGGATCTGGGCGCGAGAGATTCTGGATCTCGATGCTCCCGACGCTGTTGATCTGCCCGTGACCGTAACGGCAGGGACAGCACCGGAATCGGTGCAGCGGTTGATTACAGCAGGCCTGGAAGGGGATGCGGTTCGCGAATGGCGTCGAATCCGATTTGATCGCAGCACGACTCCCGGTGAGGCCATCGCCGCGGCCGAACTCGCCCAGGACCAGGGCTTTGCAACCGACCACATCCGTTGGTTGCGGGCTGGATACCCCAAACTCGGCACGGTCGCAATGGAAGGTGTTCCCAAGAATGTGGTCATCGAGTACCTGCCGCTGAGATGGAGCGATGCCCTGGTCGAGGCCGCTCGAGAATTCGGCGTCGACCCGTGGCTGATCGCCGCTATCGGCAGGCAAGAGAGTGGATTCACTGCCCATGCAAGGTCCCCACGGGGCGCGGTTGGTGTGCTGCAACTCCTGCCGAGCACCGCCCGCGGCCACGCCCGGTCCCTCGGTCTTCCGTCACCACCCGATCTTCTGGACCCCGAGCTCAACATCCGTCTCGGTGCGAGGGAACTGGCGTTTTTGCTGCGCCGTTTCGGGGCCGTCGAACCGGCACTCGCGGCCTACAACGGCGGTATGACCCGGGTGAGAAAATGGATAAAAATATGGCCTGATCGGCAGCGCTTCACCGAGGAGATTCCGGTGCCGGAGACCTACAATTACGTGCGGCGGGTGACCTATCTTGCCGAAGCCTATCGTCTGGTCCACCAAGAACACTGGAGGCATCCATCATGAAGACCATCGAGATACGTACCGGTTCCCGCCACGAGATGATCGACATCACACGAAAGGTCGCAGCAACGATCGAAGGAGTCGAGGCGGGTCTGTGTCACGTCTTCGTACCGCACACCACAGCCGCGATCGTGATCAACGAGCACGCCGATCCGGATGTCGCCCGCGATCTGGTCAAAGCCTACCAGGCGATGGTGCCCGACATCCCGTTTGCCCACGCCGAGGGCAACTCCGACGCCCACCTCATGGCGACCCTTCTCGGCAGCTCGGTGACCGTGCCCGTTGCTGACGGCCGCCTCCGCCTCGGGACCTGGCAGGGCATCTTCTTTGTCGAACTTGACGGCCCACGAAGAAGGACAGCCTCTGTCGATTTCTTCTGAAACGATGACGACCAAGGACGGCAAACTGGGCGACCGATACGCAGTCTCCAGCGCATCTTGTTCGGAAGAGTTTTCGCTACGGTAACTTAGAGAATTGGCCATATGGTCAATAATGCAACCATTAGAAAACAAAAGACTTTTGAGCTTGACATCTTCGGTTAGCAATCCACAATGGGGAGTGGAGGGCCGCGCCATGAGCTCCACCAAGGATCGTCTTTTTCTCCTGATGCTCCCGATCATGATCATCGCAGTCATCCTGATGCCGGCAGCCCCGATCTCGGCTCAGGAGGATGAGTACGAGCCCATCGACAGTTCGGCGTGTGCCGACTGTCACGAGGCCAGCCCCCGCGGCTCCGCATTTGCCGACGAGGTCTCCCACTCGGCCCACGACGGTCTCGAGTGTCTCAGCTGTCATACTGACCGCGACACCGTTCCCCACCGGCCACCTGCCGAGGATTTCAACGTCGGCTGCAGCGCGTGCCGAAGCTGTCATGAGGATGCTGCCGAGGAGTACCAGGCGCACGGTCGCGCCCGCCTCGGCGAATGCGAGGACATGCCGCACTGCTCGGATTGTCACGGATCGCACGACATCCTGCCGCCGACCGTCAAACGATCGATGACCCACCCGACCAACCTGCCGCAGACCTGCGGCAAATGCCACGAAGACCTCGATCTCACCGCCAAGTACGACATATTGATCGACCATCCCATCCAGATCTACGCGCGCTCGGTTCACGGTCAGGCGTCGCGCGGCGGGGTCTACGTCGCTGCAAGCTGCAACGATTGCCACTCCACCGGAGGCACATCGCACAAGATCCTGTCGCCGGGATCACAGGAGTCGAGCATCAATCACTTCAACATCCCAAAAACCTGCGGCCAGTGCCACAAGGGCGTTGAGGGAGATTTTTGGGAGGGCATCCACGGTCAGTTGGTGGCCCGCGGAGAAACCGATGCGCCGGTGTGCACCGACTGCCACGGCGAGCACGGGATCCTGTCGCCCGACGATCCGCTTTCTCCGGTTTCCGGTTCCAAGGTCGCCGAAATGACCTGTTCGCCGTGTCACGAGTCGGCGGTGCTCAACGAAAAGTACGACATCAAAACCGGCCGTCTGACCACCTTCATCGATTCCTACCACGGTCTCAAATCGAAGTCCGGCGACACCCACGTCGCCAATTGCGCCTCCTGCCACGGGGTGCACCGTATCCTGGCGAGCTCCGACCCGACTTCGACCGTCAACCCCAACAATCTGCGGGCCACCTGTGGTGAGTGCCACCCGAATATCTCCGAGAAGATCGCCAACACACCGATCCACGGCATCGGCGGCCAGGGTCTGCGCACTCCCGCGGCCGATGTGGTCGAAAAGATCTACATCGTCGCTATCGCGATCATCATCGGTCTGATGATCCTGCACTGGGTCATCGATCTCATGCGCCATCTCGTCAACATGACCAAACAACGACCGCAGATCCTGCGCATGCACATTGACGAGGTCGTCCAGCACGCGCTCCTCGCCATCACCTTCATCACGTTGGTCGTCTCTGGGTTTGCCCTACGCTACGACCAGGGGTTCATTTCGCGCCTCTTCTTCGGTTGGGAAGGCGGCTTCGAGGTCCGCGGAATCCTGCACAGGGCGGCCGCAGTCGGCTTTATGGGGACAATCCTGTGGCACACGCTCTTCCTCTTCTCACGGCGCGGCCGTTTGTTCATCAAGGACATGATGCCGATCCCACGCGACTTCCGCTTCTTCCTCCGGCGGATGCTCTACAACCTCGGTCTCAGACCGCGCATGGAGTGCATCCAACGATTCAACTACGTTGAAAAGGCCGAATACTGGGCCCTGGTGTGGGGCACCGTCGTCATGGTCATCACCGGTCTCATGCTGTGGTTCGACAACTGGTTCATCCAGTTTCTTCCCAAGGGCGTGCTCGATGTGGCCCTGGTCATCCATTTCTGGGAGGCATGGCTGGCATCACTGGCGATCTTCGTCTGGCACTTTTACTCCGTGATCTTCCACCCCCACGTCTATCCGATGAACCCGAGTTGGCTCACCGGCCAGATGCCGGAGGAAATGTATGAGCACGAGCATCCCGGTCATCTCGAGGAGGCTCGCAAAGAGACGCAGCGGGTCATCGACAAACGGATCGAGAGAATGCGCCGACGCAACGGGGAGACCACGGACGCTGGATCTGTCGCACAACAAAAGGAAACTGATCCGTCGGACGGTGACGACAAAGCAAAAACATAGAGGTTCAAAAACGAGAATTGGGGACCTCATGAGGGAACGGGTGGGCATCAGCCTCAACCCGTGACTCCTTGACGCGGCTCCCGGACGCATTCGCATCCGGGAGCCACGTGACTTCGTGTAGACTGACCGCCAAAGGAGTCCGCGATGGCCGTCGATCCAAAATTGCTCGAGATCCTGGTCTGCCCGGTCGACAAGACACCGCTCGAGGTCATCGACCTTCCCGAAGAGGTCCGCCGTCGGCTGGTTGACAAATACCGCGACCAGTTCAAAGGCGAGGAACCCGTCGTCGAGATCGGCCTTGCTTCCGCTGCGGGCAGGGTTTACCCCGTTGTCTCGGGCATCCCGGTGATGCTCGTCGACGATGCGCTGACACGCGAGGAGATTTCGGGCTGAATCGACCCGATGCTGCGCTCGCCCGGTGCCCGGTTGCTGCGTCGAGGCTCTACCGAGCACGACCCGAGTTTTCGCAGGTGAAATCGACATGAAGGACCGAGTTTTTTCAGTTGCGGACCTGATCGCCGAGGTCAACAAACTCCTCGGACAAGGATTTTCTTCCATACGGGTGGAAGGAGAAATCACAAACGCCACGACCTCCGGCCGGGGGCATTGTTACTTCACCCTGAAGGATGACAACGCCGCTCTCGACTGTGTGATGTGGGCGGGCAAAGCCGGACGCCTCAAGTTCCGCCTCGAAGACGGGCTCGCGGTGCTCGCGCTCGGTTCATTGACCATCTATCCCCAACGGGGACGTTTTCAGTTTGTGGTCGACGACCTCCAACCGCAGGGAATGGGCGCCCTGCAACTGGCATTCGAGCAACTCAAGAAAAAGCTCGAGGCAGAGGGACTCTTCGCCGCCGAAAGAAAACGGCCCCTCCCAGCGCTTCCAAACAGGATCGGGATCGTGACATCCGCCAGCGGCGCCGCGCTCCAGGACATGCTCAAAGTCTTTCGCCGCTTTCCTCACCACGAAATCGTTGTCGCGCCGGCCATGGTCCAGGGCGACGGCGCGGCAGCGGAGATAGCGGCGGCCATCCGCCGACTCGACCGATCCGGAAAAGTTGATGTGTTGATCGTCGGCCGGGGCGGCGGCAGCCTCGAAGATCTTTGGGCCTTCAACGAAGAAAAAGTGGCACGCGCGATCGCCGCATCTTCGCTGCCGGTGATCTCGGCCGTTGGTCACGAAGTCGATTTCACCATCGCTGATTTTGTCGCCGATCAGCGGGCGGCCACCCCGACCCAGGCTGCCGAAATAATCGTGGCACGGCTCGAAGAAGTGGTCCGTCAGCTCGACGACGCCGAGAATCTTCTCAATCGGGACATCCTTCGCCGAATCGAACTCGCACGAGCCAGGCTCCTGGGCCTGGCAGGGTCCTCCGGGCTGGATCGTGTGCCGCAGCGCATTCGCCGCTATCGTGAGCGTCTCGACCGGGCGGTCCGGCTCGCTCCCGCTTTGCTCCGGGTCGTCGAGACCGCAAAAAACCGGCTCGACTTTGCGGCCCGAAACCTCAGGTCATTGCCTGCGAGGATCGCGGCCGGCGGCCACCGGCGGCTCCTGCTCAGCAGGCGTCAACAACTGGCGCAACTCATGGACGCGAGGATCGACCTGATCCGTGCCCGGATCGACGCGGGTCAACGTGCCCTCGGACACCTCGGCCCGACCAAGGTCCTCGAGAGGGGCTATTCGATCACCACCCTGGACGGTCGATCGGCTCCTCTCAAGGACGCGGCACTTGTCCACGGCGGCCAGACCCTGATCACCCGGCTCGCCCACGGCGAGCTGCGATCCCTTGTGAGCTCGACAAGCGCCAAAACAACGACCCAGAAAAAAGATCCCGGACCCCAGCCGTCCCTTTTTGAGGACCCACCTGGAGAAAGTGCAAGCGAGAAATGACGGAGCAGAAGATGAGCGACAAAGACAAAAAGGAAGAACGATTCGAGGACCAACTCGGCAAGCTCGAAGAGATCGTGGCTCGGCTCGAGGACGAGTCGGTCGGTCTCGAGGAGGCCCTGGGTCTGTTCGAAAATGGAATGGACCTGGCCCGCCGCTGCCGCCATCGGCTCGAGGAAGTCGAAACGAGGGTGACCCAACTCCTCGAAGACGAGGATGAAGACGAAGACGAGGTGAGTTGAGGTGAAGGTCTCGACGTTGCTCAGCGAAGAAAAACTGCGGGTCGAGTCGGCGCTTCAGACGCTGCTGCCATCAGAAGGGGTCTGGCCGGAACGGCTCCACCGGGCTATGGCGCACGCCGTCTTCGCCGGTGGCAAGAGGATTCGCCCGGTGCTTGCGCGCATAGCGCACCGCGCGGCCGGTGGCGATCCTGACGACATCACCGAAGCCGCTTGCGGCTTGGAACTCATCCATACCTATTCGCTGGTTCACGATGATCTGCCGGCCCTCGATGACGACGCCCTCAGACGCGGCAAGCCCACGGTACACGTGGAGTACGACGAGGCGACTGCGATCCTGGTCGGAGACGCCCTCCTCACCGAAGGGCTGCTGGTCATCGCCCGGCACCCCGAAGGTGATAACTGGGCACCCCTGCGGGCCGAGGCGGTCGCTACGGTGGCCGAAGCGATCTCGGCGCGCGGCATGGTCGGCGGTCAGATAGAGGACCTCGAGGCGACCGGGCAGGTCTCGGGCTCAAGCTGTGCTCCCAACGAGGAACGACTCGAACTCATCCACCGCCACAAGACCGGGTGTCTATTGCGGGCATCCGTGGAGATGGGCGCAATCCTCGCAGGAGTGGATCCCACCGGCCGGCAGGCCTTTGTCGATTTCGGCGAAGATCTCGGTCTCGCCTTCCAGATCGCCGACGATATTCTCGATACCACCTCGACCGCCGAGGACCTCGGCAAGTCGCCCGGCAAGGATGAGGCAGCCGGAAAACTCACCTATGTGACCCTCTATGGGCTCGAATCGGCACGCCTCCGGCTGCACGAAGTGGAAGAACGGATGGTTGCCGGCGCCCGGACGATCGAGGGCCCCGATGGTGAGCTGGCGGCCCTGGCAGAGTTCGTCTGCCGCCGGAGTTCGTAGGGTCTGAGGCTTGGGACTTGGGGCTTGGGGCTTGACTCGCCCAGGAACGCTTTCGAATTCTTGAAGCCCGGTACAGACCAGGTACATCCTTTTTTCGCGGCACCCTTTTCCAAGAGTGTGTCTCGGACAACGTTCAGGGACAGCGACTGGGGCCGCGACAGCGAACAGTAATCAGCGGCAGTCTTCAGCGACAGATTCTCCAGACAGGATGGTTCAATGCGCTGACCGCTGACCACTGATCGCTGTTCGCTGTTCGCTGTTGACACTGATCGCTGATCCCGGTCGCTGTCCCTGTCGCTGCCGCTGGACGCTGTCCCTGTCCCTGTTTGCCACTTCCTTTCGTCAGCTCCAGATACTCTGCTCCTCACCCCAGTCGACCCAACTTCAACAAAAAATTCACTCTCCCCGATCCCCCGCCGGTGGACGATTCGACGCATCTTCCGTTAACGTAGATATCGATGCTGCGTAAGCGCACCTGGTTTCTCCTACTGATTGCACTCGGCCTCCGCCTGCTCCTCCAGGGGTGGGACGCCGGAGTCGTGTCCACGACGGTCCACCCCGACGAGCGTCAGGTCGGCTTTGTCACCGAACGGCTTGACGGGTGGTTCTCCAACCCCGAGTTCTTTGCTTATGGGTCGCTCCATTTCCAGGCCGTGCACGCCACCACCATGGTTCTCGCCAAGGGCGAACACCTGCGTGGGTTGGTGGTTTCCGGCCGCGTCCTTTCGTTGTTGTCGTCGATGCTCGCTCTCATCCTCGGCTGGATTCTGGCCCATCGTGCGTGGGGCCGCCGCACCGGCGAACTGTTTCTGATTCTGGTCGCCTGGGTTCCCCTCGATCTCCAACAGTCGCACTTTGCAACGGTCGAAGCACACCACACGGCCTGGATCATGCTCGCCCTGGCGGCCTGCTATTGGTTGGCCAGCGGTGGTCGTGCAGCCGCGGCGGCGGGAGCCGGCGCTGCCGTCGGCGCCTCACTTGCAGTCAAGGTGGCGTCCCTGGCGCTCGGCTTACCTCTGGCCATGGCTCTCCTGTTGGTGGCCCGCAGACGTGGTTTGGTCGACGCAACGCGCTTGGGCGCGGTGGCTGTGGCAGTCGGCGGATTTGCCTTTTGGTTGTGTCAGCCATGGGCATTCACGGGCGCTCGTCCGCCACTTGCGCCGATGCTTGCTGCCGCACTTGGCGCCGTGTTGCTGCACCTCTCGGCGACACGACCGGGAAAACAGCGCCGTCTCCTGATCGGGTTCGCTTTTCTGGCCGCGGTTTTCGTCCTGTTCCAGGTGGCCGCGCTGACTGGTTTCGGTAGCGGCACCGCACCCGGTCGATTCATCGCAACGACGCTGGTGGGCGGCGGGCTCAACCCGGCCTATCTCGCGGGCGTCGGCGAACAGGTGCGCATGGTGATGGGTGAGGCGGATCTGCCGTACGTACGGGTCTTTGTCAACACCTTGCCGGTGCTCTACCCCTTGCGTGAACTCGCCCTCTGGGGTTGGGGGCCGCTGTTGCTGCTCACCGTTCTCGTTGCTGCAGCCGCGGGTCTGCGGGTCCTCGGGTCGAGGTGGCGACGCTGGATCTCCGGTCGCTGGAACAACTCGACCATCCTCCTGCTGATCGTTCTGGCCTGGCTGGTTCCGATGTCGGTCCGCCTGTCGACCCTCTACGTCAAATACCTTCGATATTGGGAACCGCTGGTGGTTCCGGCGGCCCTGCTTGCTGCGTGGTGGCTCTCCCGTCTGCCCGGTGGCTACCGCCGAAGGGCCGTTCTGACCGTTGCCGCCGGCACGATCGTATGGGGTCTCGCATTCATGTGGGCGTTTGTCGAGCCTCACCCGCACGGTACGGCCACGAAGTGGCTGCAACCGATGCTCGAATCAGGCCAGACGGTTGCTTTCGAAAGCTGGGACGAGACGATCGGACTGCACCTCAGGGAAGGCTCCGTGACGACATACAGCCTTCCTTCTTATGACCTGCCGGACGACGATGAAAAGGTTCTCCGATGGTGTGAGGACCTTGCCCGGGCAGACTGGGTTGTTCTGACATCGAATCGGGTGACCCGGACGATTTTCGCCAACCCCGAACGATTCCCAAAGACCGGGCGCCTCTATCGCCTCCTGTTCGCCGGCGAAGCCGGGTTCGAGCTTCTGACGCGGGCACGCCGAGGTCCCCGTCTTTTTGGTCTCAGATGGCCAGTCCAGCGTGCCGACGAGAGCTTTGTCAACTACGATTTTCCGCAGGTTCTGATCTTCCGCCGCACCACACAGATCGATCCGGAACTGCTCGCCGAGAGGGTCGAGAGACCGCTGCCCAATCTCGGGATGCTCGATGCTCTCGATTTCGAGCGGCGCGTCGTCGAAGAAGTTCCCGCCATACCGCCGGTGCCCACCGGGCTCCGCCAGGTGATCGACCTGGGGCTGTGGCTGTTTGTTTTCGCCGGTCTCGCGGCCTCCTCATGGTTCCTCCTCTTGCCGGTGGTCGGGAAGTGGCCTGATGCCGGGGTCGGGCTCTCCATCGCCACCGGCTGGATCGTCCCATCCTGGTTGATGTGGTTCGGGAACGAACTCGGCATGTGGCCGACCGGTCCCTCCACGGCAAGCTGGACTTTCATCCTCGTTCTCTCGGCCGGCTCCCTCGCCCTGACCGCACGATGGGAAGAGGCGGTCTCCATCCTTGTCCGCCGCCGCCGCAACATCATGATGGTGGTCTCGGTGGCGTTGTCCGTCGGTCTGCTCTTCCTTCTTGTCCGCGCCTCCAACCCGGCGATTTTCTGGGGCGAGAAACCGATGGACTTTTCGTTTCTCAACTCATTTTTGCGGGCCTCCAGTTGGCCGACAGGTGAACCGTGGATGGCGGGGATGCCTCTGCACTACTACTACTTTGGTGAGGTTCTGGCAGCTTTTCCGATCCTCGTCACCGGGTGCAGCGCGGCGGTCGGCTACAACCTCATGTCGGCCACCATTCCGGCTCTCTCCGCCGCCGCCCTCGCAGGTCTCGGGCTGCTTTTCGCGCGGCGCTGGAGATGGCGCGCCGCAATCCTCCTCCCGGTTCTGGTCCTCTTGTCCGGCAACCTCGCCTGGCCGTGGCTCGTCGGACATCTGCGCCACGGAAAGTGGTTCGATCTGTGGTGGGCCACCTCGAGGGTGCTTCCAAGCCCGGTGATCGATGAATACCCGCTCTGGACAACGCTCTTTGCAGACCTCCATGGACATTTCATCGCCCTCCCTGTTCTGATAGCCGGACTCATCTGGGGTTGGGTCTGTGTCGAAAAACGCGACGGAACGTGGGTCATCGCCGCGATTCTCTGCGGGATCTGTACCGCGGCCCTCGTGGCCACCAATCCGTGGGACCTCTTCGTATTCAGCGGCACCCTGGGCGTCGGCACCCTTGTCGCAGCCAGGCGCCGTTTGCCGGGCATCCAACATCTTGTCGTTGCAGCAGCAGTCAGCCTGATTGCCGCCGCACCCTTCGTGGTCGAACTGCTCGCCAGCCTGAGCGCGGGGGCGGGCGAACGCGGTCTGTTTCTGACCCGGCATGATTTTGCACCGGCGTGGGCGGTCCTGCGTCATTTCGGCCTCTTCCTGATCCCGCTCGCGATGGCCGCGGTGTTGGCGCTCGGCAGACGATCGTGGATGGTCGTTCCCACCGCCGGCGCAGGCATCATCGCCGGCCTCTGGATGAACTCTTCGGCTGCGGCATTCGCCCTCGCGACCGCGGCGCTCTTCGCAACCGTCATGGTCACAACCCGCGACCGGATGACCCGCTTCGGTTGGTCGCTGGGGGCCTTTGCCGTGCTTGCGGTGGCCGCCTGTGAGCGATGGACCCTGATCGACCGCATGAACACCGTGTTCAAGGTTTACAACGGGGTGTGGCTGCTCCTCGCGGCCGCCCTCACCCTGGTGCTTCTACGAACCCGTGGCAGACGCCGGATCCTGGTGATCGGGGCCTGGGTTCCGCTGCAGATCGTGGCGATGGTGAATCTCCCACTGGGCGTCGCTCAGGGCTGGTTGCAGCCGCGGGTCGTTTCTCCGAGGCCGACCCTCGACGGCCAGGCCTTTCTCAGGTTCCGTTATCCCGAGACCTGGTTTTTGGCACACGCTCTCCAGGGTGCGGCCCGCCCGGAAGAGGCGGTCGCCGAGGCCGCCGGGCCCTATTACAGCCAGCACACGCGGATCACCATGCACACCGGCCAACCGACCGTCGTCGGCTGGGAGTGGCACCTCAAACAACGGGGCCAGGACCCGATCGAAATCGCAGCAAGGTTCACCGATCTTCAGACTCTCTACGCAGGACGCGACGCACGGGCGCGCCGGGCCGTGCTCGATCGCTACGATGTGGGCTGGGTCGTGGTCGGAGACCTCGAGCGCAAACGTTATGGTCTCGCAAGCGGTGACCCGCTGCGGGGGATCCCGGGATTGGTCAAGATCGCCGAGCAGGGCGAGGCTGCTATCTATCGAGTGATGCCCGCCGACAACATGGCCACCGGAACCATCGAGCCTGTTGTCGAATTACCGCCGGGTGCCCATTTCCTGGGCGAACTTCCGAGAATCGACCGTCCGGCTCTTTCCTCTCTGATCCGGAACAGCACTGGAGCTGTGGTCGTGATGTCCAACGGCGAAGTGGCCGAGCTCGACTCCGAGGCCACGCTGACGGTCAGCCATCCACACCCGGGTTGTGAGACGCGATCGGCCGTGCGTCACGAAAATCAGTTGTGGGCCATCTGCAGCGATGGCGCCGTCATGCAGTTGCGCGATCAACAATGGTCACAGACGACTCGAATACAGGGCGCCAGCTTTCTGACTGCTGATGACGCGCTCTGGGCCTGGGGCCACGGCGGGATCTGGCGGTACGACAACCGAGCCTGGCGCCCGGTTTCCACAGAATCGATCGTGGCGGCAGCCGCCAACGGCCCATGGCTCGCCTGGAGCAACGGGTTGAACGTCTGGGTCGGCCGAGGCGGCCTCAACCCCAGAACGGTCAACGGTCGCCTCGACGGAATCAAGGAGATCGCCTGGCAGGGGTCGAATCTCTGGGCAGCCGACGCCTCGGGTCTCCACCGCAGTGGCGGCGCCGTGCTCCCGTGGCGGCGGGTTCTTGCAAGCGACGAGGCTGTGCTCGAACTGGCCGGTGGACCGGACTCGTTGTGGATCGTCCGACCGGACGGTCTCATCATCGAGTGGCCACTTGCTTCGTGCCCCCCTCCATGGTCGGCCGCCGAGTCTTCGGAGGATTCAGGGGGCCTGAAGGAACCTCGCGGCATCGCGGTTTCGAGAGACGGTTGGTTCGTCGTCACCGACACCCTCAACCACCGAATCCGCTGGTATAGCGAGAACGGCCTTTGCCTCGATGATTTCGGCTCTGAAGGATCGGCGGACGGCAATTTTCACGAGCCTTCCGGGCTCGCACTCAGTCGAGACGGTGTGCTCGCGATCGCCGACACCTGGAACGGCCGCATTCAGATCATGGATCCGTCCGGGAAGATCGAAACGATCGGCCGCTCCCTCTTCGGACCAAGGGGTCTCTTGTGGTTGGGTGATGGATCCCTGGTGGCCGCCGACACCGGAAACCGAAAGCTCTACCGCTATACGCCTCCCGACTGGCAGCAGCAGGACCTCATTGCCGACCTCCCGGCACCGGTGGTTGGGATCACCCAGGTCGGCGGGCTGATCGCAGCGGCACTTCCAGCCGACGGTGGCATCGTTTTGGTGGATTTGGCCGACGGTCGGATCGTGCGCAGGCTCGAAGTTCCCGCTTGGAGTGGGCGCACCCAACAGGAGGGCTATCTGGCGCTGCTCCCATCGGGTCGGCTCGCCGCCAGCGCCCCGAAAACAGGCGAGCTGTGGTCCATCGACCCGACGGGATCGGATCCGCCCGAGCTCTTGCAAAGGGATCTCCCCGGGCTGACCGCCATCACCCTGCTGCCGGACGGCAACATCCTCGGCTCACTGACGTGGGAGCATCGCCTGGTCAGGATCGAACTCGACGAGTGAGCACACAGGCAGTGAGGCTGCGGGCTGGGGCTAAAAGCTATAGGCTATAAGCTATAGGCTATAAGCTATGGGCTATGGGCTATGGGCTATGGGGCTATGAGCTATGGGGCTATGGGGCTATGAGATTCAAGCTGGTATTGGTTTCTTGAAGACGGCGAGTTCTTCGAGATTGCCTTTCTGGCCTCGAATCGGCGACTCGATGGTTCCGGAAAAGTCCAGACCAAGCTCCGAAATGCTCTGAACAGTTCGATCGATGGTGGTGCGGCGGATCGTTTCGTCGCGAACGATACCTCCTTTTCCGACCTGGTCCCGCCCGGCTTCAAACTGGGGTTTCACCAGGCACACCAACCACGCCCCGGGGAGCAGGTGGGGAATGATCGAGGGCACCACGAGGGTCAGCGAAATGAACGAAACATCGATGGTGGCGAGCGCTACAGCAAACGGCAGTTCATCGGTCTCGAGGTGGCGCGCATTGACTCCTTCCATCACCACCACACGGTCATCGGTGCGGAGTCGCCAGTCGAGTTGGCCACGTCCCACGTCAAGGGCGATGACCCGTCGCGCGCCGCGCTGCAACATGACGTCGGTGAAGCCGCCCGTCGAGGCGCCGATGTCCAGACAATCGAGACCTTCCGGAGAGATCGCGAATTCGTCGAGAGCGGCGACGAGCTTGAGAGCGCCGCGGGAAACATAGGGGTGGTCCGGGATGGTTATCTCGATATTGGCCGCCGGATCGATTTGAGTGCCGGCCTTGGTTTCGATATTGCCGTCGACCCGAACTTTCGCCGTCAGTATCAGTGACTGTGCTCGCGCCCGTGACGGTGCAAGACCGCGCTCAGAGAGAATAACGTCGAGACGTTGCTTTTTCCTCACGGCCAATAGCTTATAGCCCATCCCCCATAGCGCATAGCCCATAGCCCATAGCCCATAGCCCATAGCTTATAGCCTATAGCTTATAGCCTATAGCTTATTGCCTGCAGCTAATGGCCTATAGCCCACCACCTCATTGCCCCATCGCCTCAAAGCAAATATCGGCTAGAATCCCTCCCGACGAAGGAGGACCGATGAGCAACAATTCGATGACTGTGAGCTTTCCCGGCGGCAAAAAGGTCAACGCCATTTACGACGGTTTCACGATCGAAACCGACCAGGATCCGGAGTCCGGTGGCGACGGATCAGCACCCGAACCATTCGCCCTTTTTCTCGCCTCGCTCGCAACCTGCTCTGGGATCTACGTTCTCGGCTTCTGCCAGAAGCGGCAGATCCCGCATGAGGGAATCCGGATCACCCAGAGCTGGACCATGGAGGGAGAAAAGAAAACCCTCACCGACGTCAAGATCACCATCGAGGTCCCGACCGATTTTCCGGAGAAGTATCACAGCGCGCTGATCCGGGTCGCGTCGCAATGCAAGGTCAAAAAAACCCTCGAGAACCCACCGAACTTCGAAGTTGAAACGGTGGCCGCAACCTGAGTTCGGAGATCGGACGCTGTCCCCTGGATTATTCGTACCGGTGGATGGCATCCAGAGACCGGAAATACTCCTGCCCATTACAAATCCACGGCCGACCTTGCCCACGTGAAGACACAAGGGTCATGGGCTGGTTTTTGGCATATCCGATTGGCGGTTGGCACGTGCCCGTGTCCGCGTCCGCGTTGCAGCGGCAGCGACAGTTTCCAGCGACAGCGACAGGTAACAGCGGACAGGGACAGCGATCGGCGATCAGGGACAGCGTTCAGTGTCCAGCGGCAGCGATCAGGAGTCCAGGCGACGGCGTGGCCACCTCCGGGTCGTTCATCAGAAGGGGTAGCCGGTGGGCGGCCGATGTCAAGGACAGGCAGGGTGCAGGGCATCCTTGACATCGGCCACCACACCGGCTTGTGGATATGGGCATGAACGACCCGGAGGTGACCATGTCCAACGCAGCCACGACCACCAACCTCGTTGCCCACTCGAAAGCACTCGAAGCAGCAGGAATCGCGATCAAGCTCGTGATGAGGGTTCCAGCTCCTCTGAAGTCCATAGCCGATCAGGTGATCCGGTCGGCAAGTTCAGTCCCAGCGAATCTGGCAGAAGGGCACGGCCGATTCGGTAGAGACCGGTTGAACCACTGGAGAATCGCCTACGCCTCGGCCAAAGAGGTCGACAGCCACTTAATGCTCCTCGCCCACGCCGGTGCGATCAGCCGGAATGGTGCCAGTGAAGCAATGAACGCCTTCGATCAGGTCCGTGCGATGACCTGGCGGCTGTTGAACCCAAAAACGTGAGCGCTGATCGCTGTCGCTGACAGCTGAATTCTGCCGCTGATCACCGATCGCTGTTCGCTGACGCTGTCTACCGTTCCCCGCCGCTGTCCCCGATCGTTGTCCGAGACTCACTCGAGGACATCAGTGATTTCGAAATCCGAAATCCGAAATTTCTAGAGTTCGTCCGCCTTGGTCGAAATCGGTCCACGGTAGTTGTGGACGAGGCGGACCTGCGCCACCTGCGGGCCAAAGCCCTTGTAGTTCTCTTTGATCCTGGTCAGCGCGTTGGACCGCCAATCGACATAAGGGTTGTCGATCTGCACCGGATCGAGACACCCTGCGAGGGCGACCTTGGAGGTGGCACAAAAGCGGCTCATCAGGGTCTTGGCGAGGTGGCGGTCTCCGTTCTGCATTTCGTCAACGAGCACGATCGAACGCTCGATATCGAGCCCTCGCAGCATCGAGGTCGAGATCATGTTCAACCGGTCGGTTGAACGAAGCTCTTCCATGAAATCGTGATCGTTCGATAACGACAGCGATCTGATGGCCTGGAAAAAGGGCTCCAACCATGGTGACAGCTTGCTTTCGTAGTCGCCGGGCAGGTATCCGAGGTCGTATTGGCTGGAGGCGTGCTCGGGCCGGAGCAGGAGCAGTCCGTGATCGTAGCCGTAGTCCGGGGTCAAGGGCTGCGACTGCGGCGCCACCCGCCAGGTCGTCGGCTGACCGACACCCATGTAGAGACCGGCGGCCACCATCATCCGGGTCTTGCCGGATCCCGCCGGGCCATCGAGAACCACCAACTGCACCTCGGGGTCGAGGAGGAATTCCATGGCCAGAATCTGCTGCGGATCACGTGGGGTGAATCCGAGAATGGGCCGCGGTTTGTAGGTCATCCGCTTGCGATCCCAGTATTGGGCGAAGCGCAGGTCTTCGAAACGTTGTGTCTCCGGGTTGGCGCGAGTCAGGAGCCTCTCTTCCCCGCAGTGGAGGACAACCCCGATGTTCCACACGAGATCGGCCTCTTCGCGAAGCTCCACATCGTGAAAGTCGAGGCTGCGCTCACCCGGCGCCCCGCTGTCGAGGAATCGTTGCATCGCATCCTCGGAAAGATCGCCCGCCACGACACCACGATAGATCTGGTCGACGCTTTCGAGGCTGACCTTGCCGTACCGGAGATTCTCGGCTGTGATCGACATGGCATCACACTTGAGGAGGAGATTGGAATCCTCCGAGATCACCACGACTTCGTAACCGGGGTGGCCGTTCGACCTCGCGACATCGGCGATGCGACGTGCACTTGCCAGAATATGGTTGTCTCCGGATTCGTCGCTGTATGGCTCGATCGTCGTGCCTTCCGTCTCCCAGGCCAGAATTCCGCCTGCCGACGTCCGGCGAAAGGTCTCCGGATCCTCCTGGTGCGAAAAGAGCCGATCGATACTGTGGTGGATGAGCTGATGCCGGCGATACTCGAGCATCTTCCGCATCACCAATCGGGCGGCGTGGCGGACGCCCTCCGATTTCGACCGCGATGCCTGCAGTCGCCCCAATTCCTCGATCACCTGGTGGAGCAACACCACGATGTTGCCGCCCGTGAGGAGACGGTCCAAGGCGTCGGGGTTTTCAATAAGGGCTGAAGTGTCGGGGATATATACCGTGCCGGATAGGTTTTCAATAGGGTCGTTCATCGGTGCTTAGTTTATCACCTGAAGAGTTGTTTTGTTTTGCCTCAGTGGCGAATCGATGACCTCCTGTACCATGTGTCCATGACAGGCGGACGAGCACTCCTGGTGGCCGGTTCACCCTTTGAATGGAGCGAAAAGACGGCGGCAATGGCTCGCGATGCCGCGGTCCTTCTGGCCGCCGACGGCGGGGCGAATCACCTGGCCGGGCTCGGCCTCAAACCGATGGCGGTGATCGGTGATCTCGACTCCATCAATGACCCGACCCGCAGATGGATCGGTGAAGAACGGATGGTTCTCCGCCCGGATCAGAATCGCACCGACCTCGACAAGGCCCTCGAATACGCCTTCGACGACCTCGGCATCGACCGTATCGGGGTCCTTGCAGCACTCGGCAGCCGCACCGATCACGATCTCGGTAATCTGGGTCTTCTGGCTCGACTGGGGATGGGAGAAAACCTGGTTTTCGAGGGCGATGACTGCGTCGCACTGGCGGTCCGAGACGAGGCATTTCTGCCGGCGGAGGTTGGCGAGACCTGGTCGTTCTGGACCTATGATCCGGACGTCAGGGTCACCATCACCGGGGTCAGGTGGCCGCTGGAGAATGCCCCGATCGATGCCGCTAGCAAACCATCCGTCTCGAACGAGGCGACCGAGAAAACCGTCCACATTCGTGCCGAAAGGGGCTCGGTCGTGGTCTATCGAAACCTCGTGCCCACCTTGTCATCCTGACCGAGATTCGCCCTTTCCCACTTTCTCCCTTTCTCCCTTTTTCCCGTGCCCTCCTGCTCCTCTACTTCCCTGCCCCTCTATAAAAGAATCAGCCCGGCGAGAGCCGGGCTGAGAAACTTGAGTGGCTGGGGTGCAGGGATTCGAACCCCGATACTACGGTCCAGAGCCGCATGTCCTGCCGTTGGACGACACCCCAACAGGAACGCGCATTATAGCAACCGACTACTGACGGTCAACAGCCGAAAAAATTGAATATTCAGTTTTGAGTTTTAAGTTTTGAGTTTTGAGTTGTCCACCACCCACTCCCGGAACCGCTGGATCCCGGGAAGGGAACTCAAAACTCATAACTCAAACCTCAACTCTCCTGCTACGCCCAACCGCGCAGATGACACGCCGTCGCCACCCGCTGAATGGCGATCATATAGGCGGCGTCACGCATGAATTCGCCGGTCTCTTCCGCGAGATCGGCGACTGCATCAAATGCTCTGGTCATCTTCTGGTCGAGCCGGTCGAGCACCTCTTCCTTGGGCCAGAAGAAGTTCGTATTGCACTGCACCTGTTCGAAATAGGAGCAGGTGACGCCGCCGGCGTTGGCGAGGAAATCCGGAATGACGAAGATTCCCCGTTCCTTGAGCACCGCATCGGCCTCCGGAGTCGTCGGACCATTTGCGCCCTCGGCGACGATCCGGGCCTTGGCGTTGATACGACCGACGTTGTCACCGGTGATCTGGTTCTCGAGCGCCGCCGGAATGAGAATCTCTGCTTCCTGATCGAGCCAGGCGTCGCCCTCGAGAACCTTCGTAACCGGCTTCCTCAGCCTTCTCCTTGTGAATTGTGCCAAAACGATCGGTGATCGAGAGCAGGAACTCGGTGTCGATCCCGTCCGGTTTGGCAAAGGTGTAGGCACAGTGGTCATCATTGTCCCAACAGGACACCGCCACCACCTGGCCGCCGAGTTCGATCAATTTCTTCGCGGCGAACTGGGCCACGTTGCCAAAGCCCTGGATCGAGGCCCGAACTCCCTGGACCGGGATCTTGAAACGCTTCAAGGCCTCGCGAACCGTGTAGATCACGCCAAAGCCGGTTGCCTCGGTGCGTCCCAGGGATCCACCAACCTCCACAGGTTTGCCGGTGATGAACCCCGGATAATGACCACCCGCGAGCTTTTCGTACTCGTCCATCATCCAGACCATGTGCTGGGGGTTGGTCATCACATCCGGTGCCGGCACATCCTGGACCGGGCCGACGTTGCGAGAAACCTGGCGCACCCACGTACGGCACACCGTTTCTTGTTCGCGCGGTGAGAGGTCGTGAGGATCGCAGATCACGCCACCCTTGCCGCCGCCAAGCGGAATGTCGACGACCGCACATTTCCAGGTCATCCAGGTGGCCAGTGCGCGCACCGTGTCGACCGTTTCCTGTGGGTGGAAGCGGATACCACCTTTGGCCGGACCTCTGGCGTCGTTGTGCTGGACACGAAAGCCCTTGAAGACCCGGAACGAACCATCATCCATCCTCACCGGCACGGTGAAATGAAACTCGCGCTGCGGCCAGCGCAAAAGATCCCGGATGCCTTCATCGAGCTGTAGCTTGTCGGCCACTGCGTCGAATTGTCGTTGTGCCATCTCGAATGCGTTGAACTCGGTTGCCATCATCGCCTCCTCACGCGCCGACGCGCAGTCGCGCGCGTTTTATACGCCTCGGAACAGGGTACGTCAACACCTTTTTGCACTATTTTTCACAAGAGCCTGTCAGATCCAGGCAAATGCCAGAATACACGGTCCTGATTGCCCGGAAAACAGGGCGAAGCAGGCAGCGCCACCACGCGCCGTTTTCTGCAATGTTGGAGCGTGGAGACATGAAGGGGAGAAAGGGGGAACGGGGGACACACTGCCCGGCATCGCTTCGCTCCCTTTCCCCCCTGCCCCTCTGCCCCTCTGCTCCTCTACGAGATTCAGCCTTGGGCGCAGACGCGGGAAAGTGGGTGGGCCGGAGCCTAAGAGACGGAGAAACCGCAGATCACGCAGATGGACGCAAATCAGATCGGGCCAGACAATCTGCGGCTCTATCCGTTGTGAGCGGTCGTGAGATGGTGGTGGGCGCGCTCGGAGGCGGCCACCCTTTCCCCCTTTCTCCCTTTCCCCCCTGCCCCTCTGCCCCCTGCCCCTCCACTCCTCTGCCAAATTCAGGCGCGGGCGCGGGAAAGAAAAAGCCGGGGAAAAACCCCGGCGAGAAATTGCTGGCTCCGCAGGAGGGACTTGAACCCCCAACCTAGTGGTTAACAGCCACCCGCTCTACCATTGAGCTACTGCGGAACATCAGTGGCAAACGCATATTGTAGAGATGGGCGAGCGAAAGTCAACCGACGGCCGAAGATCTCAACAAGTTGAAGACCAGGCGTACCGTCGGGGCGCGGCGAAATGTCTCCTGGAACTCAGCGGCATTCGCAAACGAAGACTGGGCCAAACGTTTTCCTTCACAGTGGATTCGAAGACGATCTCCCTGCAGCGGCCACGGATGGACTCTCCATGTCGTTGGGTTGACGGTCTCGAAGGTAACGGTCTCGGTTTCACCAGTGGCACTCTGTGCTCCGACCGTAAAAGGCGCCGGCAGGGTCGCACACAGATAGACCGAGATCCGGTCGCATGCATCGAGAAGCTTGGCGTTGACCAAACGACCGGAACCCGAGAGATACGCCTGATAACGGCTGTCGGCCCCGAGCTTCTCCTGCCAGGTGGCCTCCAATCTTTCCATCTCGGCACCAAATGACTTGCTGAGCCGGGCGGCGGCGGTATCGTCGCGATCGAGGGCATCGCTGAGCTTGCGTTCGGCCATTGACGCAAAATGTGAGGCCACCAGAAGACCGGCGTATCGACTGAATTGCGCCGTGCGATGAACGCTCGATCTCCAGATTTCCAGATGCTCGGAGATCGGCATCCTGTTAAAGGCGCGCGGCCGGCCATTTTCGTCAACGGTCGGCTTTTCGTCAAATTCAGTCCACCCGCAATCGTGCAACAGAACGGCCGCCAGCGCCTCGGCCTGGGGCGCCGGCCGGGCAAAGGACCGGTTGCCCCAGTGCTCGGCGATCTGCCACGCCAACCAGGCGTGCGAATTCTGCGAGATGAGGTAGGTGCCTGTAGGGTCGCCCTCGCGGTACAAAAACATCGACAGATTCTACACCGGGAAGAATTCGGATTTCGAAATTCGGATTTGGGATTCTCAAACACCCACCCCGAGCCAAAGGGCAGGGCGGCAAAAATTTCGAAATCCAAAATCCAAAATCTGAATTTGCGTCTGCGTGATAATCTTCCCCTATGGTGCATTTCGGAACCTCTGGATGGCGCGGCATCATCGGCCGCGAGCTGACCTTCCGTCGAGTTCGGATGGTGGTGCAGGCAACGATCGACACCCTGCTCGAGGGCGACGAACCCGTCGATCGAATCGTCATCGGCTTCGACACCCGGCTCTTGTCGGAAAAATTCGCCAAGACCGCGGCCGAGTTGATCGCATCGCGTGGCATCGCCGCCGAGCTGGTGCCACGGGACGTACCGTCTCCCGTCATCTCGTCGATGGTCCTCGAACGCAAGGCCGCGGCCGGCATCACCTTCACCGGCAGCCACAACCCACCCGAATACAACGGCCTCAAGATCTACACCAAGGACGGCACCCTGGCATCCAAGGACTTCACCGATCGAGTGGAACGGATCTTCGACAGACTCGAGGAGAATTACGACGACACGATCCTGCCCCGAGCGGAGCTCATTTCGAATCACGACCCGAAACCGACCTACCTCGCGCGTCTGCAGGATCTGATCGACTGGGAAGCGATCCGATCCTCCGGCATCAAGATGGTGGTCGATCCACTCTTTGGCAGTGCCCGCGAGTATCTCGATCACATCCTGTTAGAAAATGAGGTCGCGGTCGACGTCATCCACAACACACGGGATCCTTACTTCGGCGGCTACGCACCGGACTGCACCTCCGAAAACCTCTCTCGCTTACGCGATGTGATGCGGCGAAACGGCGCCGATCTCGGTCTTTCGACCGATGGTGACGGCGATCGTTTCGGAATCCTCGACCACGGCGCCCGTTTGTGTGATTCGTCGAAGACCCTCGCCCTCATCCTGGACTACCTGGCCCGTCGCCGCGGTCTGAAGGGCGGAGTCGGCTACACCATCGCCACCTCGGGTCTGATCAACGCCGTCGCCACCTCGCACGGTCTCGAGCTCGTCGAAACCTCGGTAGGTTTCAAGAATTTCGGCCCGCTCCTGGTGGACGGAACTCTCGAGTACGCCGGCGAAGAAAGCGCCGGGCTGGCCTGGTCAAAACACCTGCCGGAGCGCGATGGCGTGCTCGCATGCCTGCTGGCGGCCGAAATGGTGGCGGTTGAAGGCAAGGGCATGACCGAGCTCGGTAACGACCTTGCAGCCAGAGTCGGCACCTTCAGCTTCAGACGAACTCAGATTCCGCTTTCCGACCGGACCCGCAAGATCTACGAACGCCGCCTCGCCCAGGACTGGGACGAGATCAACGGTTTCAAGGTCGAGAAAGTTGATCGTCGCGATGGTCTCAAGCTGGTCTTTGAAGGCGGCAGCTGGATACTGATTCGGCTGGCCGATACCGAACCGAAAATTCGACTCTATGCTGAGGGGCGATCTGCCGAAGAACGCCGCCACCTCATGCATCTGGTACGACAGATTTTTTCCCAACGGAGGTTGTAATCATGTTTGATATCGAATTCGTCGCCGGCCGAGAGGTCCTCGATTCTCGTGGAAATCCAACCGTGGAAGCCGAGGTCGTTCTCTCGGGAGGCGCCGTCGGCCGCGCCATCGTGCCATCGGGCGCCTCGACCGGGACGCGCGAAGCACTCGAAATGCGGGACGGGGATCTCGAGCGCTACGGGGGCAAGGGCGTCCTGCGCGCGGTCGAACACGTCAACGGACCGCTCGCAGAAGCCGTCGAAGATCTCGACGCTCGCGATCAACTGGGGGTCGACCAGTCGCTCCTGGATATCGATGGGACCGCGAACAAATCGGTCATGGGCGCCAATGCCATGCTCGCGGTGTCGCTGGCGGTGGCCCACGCGGCTTCCGAGGCAAGCGGTCTGCCGCTCTATCAATATCTCGGCGGCTGCGGTGCACGCGAGTTGCCGGTGCCGATGATGAACATCTTGAACGGCGGCGCCCACGCCGACAACTCGGTGGACTTTCAGGAGTTCATGGTGATGCCGGTGGGCTTCAAAACATTTTCCGAAGGTCTGCGAGCAGGCGTCGAGATATTCCACACCCTGAAGAAGGTGCTCGGAAAACGAGGTCTGGCCACCTCGGTCGGCGACGAGGGCGGTTTCGCACCCAACCTCGAATCCAACCGCGCGGCCTGCGAACTGATCATGGAGGCCATCGACGCCGCGGGCTATTCGCCCGGTGACCAGGTTGCACTGGCGATGGACCCCGCCGCCTCCGAATTTTTTGCAGATGGTACCTACAACCTCACCGGAGAGGGTCGTGAGGGCCTTTCCTCGGAAGAGATGATCGATGTCTATGCCTCCCTGGTCGACGACTTCCCCATCGTCTCCATCGAAGACGCCCTCGCCGAAAGCGATTGGGACGGCTGGGCCAAGCTCGCAGCCCGCCTCGGCGACCGAATCCAACTGGTGGGCGACGACATCTTCGTCACCAACCCCGAGATCATTCGCGAAGGAATTGAAAAGGGCGTCGCCAACTCGGTGCTGATCAAACTGAATCAGATCGGCACCCTGTCGGAGACCCTGGACGCGGTGGAGATGGCCCACAAGGCGGGCTGGACCGCGGTCATCTCGCACCGTTCGGGTGAGACCGAAGACACCACCATCGCCGATCTCGCGGTGGCCCTCAACACGGGTCAAATCAAGACCGGTTCGGCCTGCCGGACCGACCGGATCGCCAAGTACAATCGCCTCCTCCGGATCGAAGAGGAGCTCGAAGACATCGCCCGCTATCGCGGGATCGGAGCGCTCGCGCGTGGGAGAGGATGAGACGGGCTTCTTATATTCTGCTCGCCCTCGGGGCGCTGGTGGTTCTGGGACTGTTGTCTTCGATCGTCACCCACGGCTTTGACGAAATGAACGAGGCCGAGGAGGAGCGGGACCGGTTGCAACAGCGAACGGACGAACTCTCAGAGAATATCGACGAACTCGAAGAGACGCTGGAGGCACTCCGCACCGATCCCGCGGCCGTCGAATCGCTGGCTCGCCGCGAGCTCGGGTGGGTGCGCCCCGGCGACACCGTCATCTTGCTGGCAACACCTACCCCACCGCCGAGAGCAGGCGTCTTGACAGGCCCCACCCCGACTCCTATACTCGCCCTCCCTTAATGACGCGGGGTGGAGCAGTCCGGTAGCTCGTTGGGCTCATAACCCAAAGGTCGCAGGTTCAAATCCTGCCCCCGCAACCAGTACACAATTCGCGGCGCTTCGGCGCCGCGTTTTTTCGTACTGGTTGTTCGTACGAAACGGTCGAAGCCGTTTCGTACCGGGGGCAGGATCTGCATCGCGCTGCGCCTTCGGCACGAACAGCCTGATGGCCTCACGATGTCAAATCCCGCCCCCACAAGCAGGACACAACACTCGACCCTTCGGCGCCGCGTTTTTTCGTACTGGTTGTTCGTACGAAACGGTCGAAGCCGTTTCGTACCGGGGGCAGGATCTGCATCGCGCTGTGCCGTCGGCACGAACGGCCCAATGGCCTCACGATGTCAAATCCCGCCCCCGCAACCAAATCACAATCGCCGCCCTCACGGGCGGCGTTTTTGTGATTTGTTCAAACCGGGGGCAGGATTCGTAT
>CAWCLO010000007.1:0-293858 GCA_963796455.1 Candidatus Sulfomarinibacteraceae bacterium | reverse complement strand
AGGGTGAGAATCCTCTAGAAGGCTCCCCCTTCGACGAGCCGTTAAGCTCGTCGTTGGGAAACACCTCGCTGTGTATAGCAGCGGGAGAAGGAGGAGCCAATGGCACTGTACTGCGGGATCGATCTCCACTCAAGGGACTGCTGGCTAGCAATCCTGGACGAAGGGCTGAAGGTCGTCCACGAGTCGAAGGTGGGCAACGATTTGCCAACCCTGCTCCAGGTCCTCGAACCATATCGTGAGGACCTGGAAGGGATCGCCGTCGAGTCGACCTACAACTGGTACTGGCTGGTGGACGGGCTGAGTGAAGCCGGGTACAAGATGCACCTGGTCAACACCTGGGCGGTCAAACAGTGGGAGGGATTGAAGTACACCGATGACCGGCACGATGCGCGGTGGTTAGCGCATTTGCTATCGCTCGGGATCCTGCCTGAAGGCTGGATCTGTCCAAAGCAGGAAAGATCGGTGCGGGATCTGCTGAGGAGACGCGCCTTCCTGGTGAGAAAACGGACATCGTTTCTGCTGGCGATGCGCGGAGCCTTTGAGTGCCGCACCGGGAGGCGAACCACCTCGAACGAGATCAGGCAGTGGACGGCCGAGGAGATCAAATCATATCTGGATGACGAGATCGAAGCCTTGGGAATCACCTGTTTGCTCGAGCCGATGAACGCCGTGAATGACCAGATCCGGATCCTCGAGAAAGAAGCGCTAAGACAAGCGAGGCTGAGAGACCAGTTTGCTCCTTTGCTGACGGTATGGGGAATCGGAAAGATCCTCGGTCTCACGGTGATGTACGAGGTCGGTGAAATCGCTCGTTTTCGGAAAGTTGGGAAACTTCGCTTCGTACTGCCGGCTGGTCAAATCAACCAGACTCAGCGCCGGCAAGCGCAAGGGATCCGGCAACCCACGAAACGGAAACCCCTATCTGTCGTGGGCGTTTTCAGAAGCGGCCCATTTCGCGGTGCGTTACCACCCAGAAGCCAAGAAGTGCTTTCAGCGGAAGATGTCGAAGACCAATGGCATCGTCGCCATCAGGACGGTGGCACACAAGCTCGCAAGAGCGGCCTACTACGTGATGAAGGACCAGGTCCCATTCGATCCGGAAAAGGCATTCGGATAATCAGATGCGCCGGGGTAGGAGCCCGATCAGGTGCTGGAGAAACCATAAAAGTGTGAGTGGACCTGCCCCGGCGCACATCATCTGGAGATCAGACTGCGCGTCGGCCGTGAGCCAAGAGGTGATGGCGTCCCTTACGACAGCCCAAAGACAGTGACATCCCTTCTTTTTGGACTCGGTCGGCTGAGCTCGAGGACTTTCTGGGGCGCCGGATGGCGCCAGGGGCAGAGGAACTCACACCGAGATCCTCATCGCCTTGATCCTGATGGGTGGCTGGTGCGGTCTCAGACCGACACTTCAATCAACGAGAGTCCGGCCGCGTGGAAAGGTCGTCAGATGAAATCAAATAGAACGAGACTTGATCGGGTAGCTGCGGCCCCCGCTCGGGATCGCCCTGCCTACTTGACACATGCCTTCTAATGGGTGGCACCCATTCGGATCCGAGTCGTCAAGTCAAAAAGTGATACGTGAGCCTCTTGCAAAATTCATGTCTGCCAATGTGAATGCTGGCGCGTGAGCATCGCATTGACTACGTTTTGAGGCAATTTAAAAGGGCCGAAACTCCTTGTTATCATGTGGTTGCGAAGCGCATGAAAGGAGCCTGGCCCAGTGCGATCATTATCTCATTACCTCCGTCATATCCAAATGGACCTTTTCCCGGCTCTCGAGGTGATTCTGGGCAGGCTGACCCCTGCTGAGAAAAGGCTGGTGGCGATCCTGGAGGTTGTCCAAATCGAGCGGTTGGTGAGTGTGCGTCATGCTGGCCTTGTTGGGAGGCCGCTCGATGATCGACGTCCTATCGCCCGGGCGTTCGTAGCCAAGTCGGTACTTGGCTTGACGTCGACCAGGAGCCTCCTGCAGGCGTTGGCTGGTAGTCCGATGCTCAGGAGAATCTGTGGTTGGTCTCATCTTCATGATGTTCCTGGAGAGTCCACTTTCTCGCGCGCCTTTGGCGAGTTTGCCGACGCTGATCTGGGTCAGCGGATTCATGAGTCGTTGGTGAAGGAGATCTTTGACGAGCGCCTCGTTGGCCACGTCTGCCGTGATTCGACGGCAGTCGAAGCGCCTGAGAGGCCTCCCGCTCGAAAGAAGGGCGAGAAGCGCAAGCGCAAGAAACCCAGTAAACGGATTTCCCGCCAGCTCAGTGGCATAGCCGTAGAAGAAATGGTCGCAGAGTTGCCCAAGAAAAGCACCTGGGGATGCAAGATTAACTCAAGAGGCCACAAGTACTTCTGGCCCGGATACAAGCTTCACGTCGACTGGTCTGACTGCGGTATTCCGATCACGTGCCTGATCACCTCGGCCTCGCTCCACGACAGCCAAGTAGCTGTGCCCTTGGCGAGCCTGACATCGCAGCGAGTCCAGAGCCTTTATGACCTGATGGACTCCGCCTACGACTCTCGACAGATCAAAGAACACTCCGAATCTCTTGGCCACGTTCCAATTATCGAAATGGTGCGAAGAGGTGATTTCGACTCTCGCCCAGACCATCCGGTGTATCGCACAGAACGCCTCAGAATCCGCACCCTTGCCGAACAGGGTTTCGGTCGTCTCAAAGAGAGCTTCGGAGCTCGATCCGTGAGAGTGAGGGGATCGACGCGGGTCATGGCTCATCTGATGTTCGGAGTTCTGGCGCTCACCGCCGACCGAATACTGGCCCTCGCAAACTAGCCGACCACCAATCTGACTCCAATCACTTGACCTTCTCGCGCAGGCGGCTGCAGGTGTCTCCCGCGATCGCCACCATATTCGAATAGACGCTTCGTCAACCGAGCCGTTCGACCCTTCTTCGCGCACTTTTCCTGGCACCGCTTCCCTGTTCCCTCATGAATTTTGCAAGAGGCTCACGTGGCACCCATGTGGCACCCATGGGCTTGTGCCAAACCAACGGACCCGGCTCCGGGAAAGCACTACCTACTTGACACGCGCCTTCTAATGGGCACCCATGATGAAAAAAAGGGGCGGCTGAAGCCGCCCCTTCGTTAATCGTCGTTCGGTCTCGGGCTCAGTCGTCGCAGTTGTCGCACTCGAACCACGTCGCCCAGCTATTGCCCGGGAATTCTGTCCCGTCGCCCCAGGCGGTTTCGGTCCGGAGGATGCAGAGCTCACCGGACGCGAGGTCCGTGAATAATCCTCTGGCCGATCCGGTGACCGTGCCCAGTGGAGTTCCAGATCCGGTCGACAGGTCAACTTCGTAGAACACGCCGGTACCGGCGCTGTGCGCGTAAAGCGTGCCATCCGAGCCGAAAGCGAGCTGCAGACTGTGCATGCACTCGGGAATCGCATCTGGGTCGTCACAGATCATGGTGTATTCGCCGTTGTCCAGATCGATGGTGAAGAACTCGGCGCTGCTGTTGGTCCCGTTGGTGCTGCTCCCAGATTGGGCCCGAAAGAATCCGTCTGGCCGGCAATCACGATGTCTCCGCCATCGAATACATCGATTAGGTTCGGGTATGGAAGCCATTCGCGCGCGGCCCCGCCATAGCTCTTCTGCCACAGCACGTCGCCAACTGAATCGACCTTGACCAGCCAAAGATCTGAGCTCTGCGACTCCTGGCCCACCGGGGGGTTGGCAAGCGGTTTGGTTTCACGCTGACCGAGCACCAAATAGCCACCGTCGCCAGCCTCCGCGAGCCCGCCCCCGTACTCCAAATTGTCCTTGCAGGATGGGTTTAGAATCGCTCCAAGACCGTAACTGCGCTGCCACTGCACGGTGCCATTCGCGTCGACCTTGATCAGGCCAACGTTGTTGGAGGAACAGGCGCCGTCTCCGGTCCCGGCAGAATCAACGGTGCCGGAGAGCAGGTATCCGCCGTCGCTCGTCTCCAACATGCCGCCTGCCTTAGCGTCACTCGACGAGGACTTGAGGTAGAGCTTGCTCCATTCCACAACTCCGGACGCATCAACCTTGATCAGGCGATAGTCGAACGAATAACACGGATACCCGGCGTCGCCGATGACTCCCCAAGAAATGAATCCGCCGTCGCCAGTCTGCAAGATATTCTGGGTGCCTCCATAGCGACCGCAAGTCCCGCTGCCGTCATAGGAATTCGCCCAGGTTTGAGTTGGCCGATTTGAGCGCTGAAACCCAAAATAGCCGTCACACCGAGGACCGACAGGATTCGGAATGGTGAAATGGGACCAAAGTGCATTGTTTCCAACTCTCTCCTGAGTGAAAGCCCCAGGCAGTCACTCCGTGGAGGTTCAAGATCCGCGTCCAACAGGCGTCAGTCAGAGGCTGGAAACGCCACTTTCTCTCACACATTTTTGTTATTGGAAAACCTAGTATTCATAGGATGCTGAAATGAAGTCTCATTGTCAAGTGATATTTCTATCACTTTCGCACTTGTCGATTTGTGAGGGAGGCTTCATGGGTGCTGCGTAAAGGTGTCTGGGCTCCTCTCAGGAAGCGCGTGAGGAAAGTCAACCTACGGCGAAGAGGCTTTTTCAAACGCCAGGCGCACAACGATGGGATCGTGGTCGCTGGCACGTTCGGCTGCCGGGAAGTCGGCGTTGACGTGGACGATGTCGATCTCGGCAGCCTCAGCCAGCGAATGGCTGACCATTACTTGATCGAGGACCTGTGAGTTTCCAAGATACACGAAGGTGTAACGCTCTTCTGCCGGAGCGTTCCGGACCAGATCGACGAGACCCGCCGCCTCGAGGGCCCAGAGCGGTTGCGTGTTTTCAAAATCGTTGAAGTCGCCGAGCACGACCACCCCGGCCTCCGGATCGGCGTCGAGAATCTGTCGGACAAAGGCCGCGACCGTCTCGGCCTGGGCGGTGCGGTGCGCGGTCGACCCGGTCTGCGGCGGTTGACGACGACCGAAGATCGGGTCGTCGCCACCCTTGGAAGAGAGGTGCAGGTTGATCACGACCACACGCCTCCCGTTGAATGCAAACTCCGCTACCAGCGGTTTGCGGCTGCCCCCGCCGCCACTGCTGCCGGCGGCAAAGGACTGGTTCGTCGGATCCACCAGGCCGGGGCTGCAGGTCACGACCACGCCGGCGACGGCGGCCGACCCGGGACCGCACTCGGCACGATCGGTGAACTCGACCCGAACGGGGTTGAACAACAGGGCCGTTCGGATGTTGGCGCCGGGTTGGCCCCCGTCCGCGTTGTCGACCGGGTCGACGGACCGCCACTGGTATTGAACGCCGCCCGCCTTTGCGATCGCATCCACCAGGCGCCCCAGGGTCAGATCCGCCGAAACCGTACCGTCGTTGGTGGGCCCGGTGTCGTCCTGCACTTCCTGGACGGCGAGGACGTCGGGGCTGAAAAGACCTTCGACAACCACCTTCGCGAGGCGATCGAATTTCTCGCTTGGCGAGCCCGCCCAAAGATTCTCCAGGTTGAACGTCGCCATCGTGAGGCGAGTCTCATCACCCGTCAGCTCGGTCGGCCGATCCTCGCCCCCTCCTCGAACGACCTTCGGAAGAGGCCGAGTGTTGAGCAGCTTGTAGCTGCCGTAGGTGTAGTGGAGGATCCCCTCGACCGGCCGCTCGAGATGGTCCCCAGCGACCACCGGAGGCGGGTTTCGCACCATTGCGTCGTCGATCACGACCCTCTCCGGATGGACATTGCAGTGGGTCAGCCTGAGACCGCCCGCCGCCGTCCAGGGGGCCGAGCCTTTGCCTCCATCACCGACCACGACAATCTCGCCGTGCCGAGTGGTCGGGCCGACGACCACCGGGTCCCGGACCCGCACCCGCATCCCCTCGAGGGATTCAAAGGCGTCTGCGGCAAAGCGAGACGGATCGAACTCGGCCAAACGCCGCGACGCCACTTCGCCACGTGGAATCCATCGGCCACCCTCACCGATCACGACGGCGTCGGGCAGAGGATGATCGGAGCCGGCGATCTCGAGGCGGGAGGCGAAAATTCTGGTCACGGGGAGCTCGAGGCCCCACGAGCGCTCCTCGACCCGACCGTCGACGGCAGTCACATCACCGACGGCGACCTCGGCGGTCCCGGCGAGCGCGGTCACCAGCACACCATCTGAGGTCGCGGGGTCCCCATCGCCCGCCATATTCTGCATCCAGAACGCCTGCCCATTCTTCTGGCCGAGGATCGCCGTGACAACACCCTCGACGCCCGCAACGCACCGGCCGACGTAGGGCGAAAAATGACCCGCCCCCTGGATCTCACCAATTGTCGGGCTCGGCACATCCACCTTCGCCGGCGGCGCACCCGATATCGCGAACGCCAGCACCTGGTTGTCCTGAACCGACGGCTGGAAGTTGTTGTCCGCCATCATGACCAGCAACCGGCGGCCGTCAGGAAGGACCGGCCCGAAAGCCATCGCCTCCAGGTTGTCGGGGTCGACCCCGAGATCGGCGAGATCTGCGACCAGTCTTTTCGTCAACGCTCGAGGGGCTGTTCCTTCGTGGTCTCGGAGAGAGTCGACTTCGTGGATATCGGTTGCGCCTTGCAGGTCCACGAGATACAGCCGGCCGCGGTTGCCCACACCGGCCGAGAACGAGCGTTCGAGCACCAGCAAACGGTGGTCGTCGAGCGCCAGAATCTCGGAGATACCGTTCATCCGGAAGGCGCCGTCGGGTTGCGGTTCGTCGGGAACGGATTCGACGACATACAGGTACTCGGCCATCGGAGCGCCGCGTTCGAGATCGAAGACGAGCAACCGCGAAGGGCTTCCCGTGTCGAGATCGGCGGTCGGACCGTCCTGGAGGAGGGCATTTTCGGTGGCGGTAAAGAGCACGCTTCCACCCGGAGAGAGCGCGAGGCTTTCGAAACCGAGGTTGTCGGACACGCCCTTCGCCTCACCTCCAGCCGGTAGAAAATGCTCCGGCACCGGCAGGGTGCCGAGCAGGAAACGTCCTGCTCGCTTGTTACGTTTCTTCTCCAAAATAAGAGTTTTTGCGATGTTTTGCAAGAATTGTATTTCTAAAGAGTCTGTTCAGGGGAAGGAGGTTCTTTTCGGGCGCCTTCCGTTTCACCGTGCCGGGTCCCGAGGATGATCCGTTCAGCCGCGTCGAATTTTGCCCGGAAAATGACATTTGAAACAAACAAAATGTGTCTTTGCACGACGGTCGCCTTGACTGTAGGGGCCGTTCGGGTCACGCTGAGGCAGCCTGTCCACGCTGCAGGAGACGTCGAGCGTCACTGTGGCTCAAAGCTGCGCGGCCCGCTACCGGGCCCGGAATCCGCGTGCGACTCCCCTCTACCGGCTCTTCGAGACCCACTTCGATGAGGTGAGGGGGCAGTGGGAGGAGCGCTTCGAGCGGCGGTGCGGATTCTGGCGGGGCTTCGTCGATGAGCAGGTGCGGCGGTACCTGGACTGTGGGCTTTTCGAGAACGGCTTCGCTCGGATCCGGTGTCCCGACTGCGCCGAGGAGTACCTGCTCGCGTTCTCGTGCAAGACACGGGAGCTGTGCCCGTCATGCGCGGCCAAGCGTTCAGCGGCGACGGCCGCGTTGCTGGCGGAGGAGGTCTTCGAGGGGGTGGGGCATGCGCAGTGGGTGTTCGTGATGCCGAAGATGTTGCGGCCGTACTTCCTGCACCACCGGGCGCTCCTCGGAGGGCTCGCGCAGGCGGCCTGGGAGACGGTGCTGGAGCTGATGTGTGCGGCGGCCGGCGACGAGGGGATGCGGCCGGGGATGGTCGCCGTGGTCCAGACCGCGGGCGACCTGGCCAATTGGCACCCACATGTGCACGCGATCGTGTCGCGCGGCGGCTGGATGCAGGATGGTGAGTGGATCCCGGTCGCCTTCGTCGATGAGCACTCAGCGGAGCTGCTCTACCGGCACAAGGTGATGCGCTTGCTGCAGGATGAGGGGTTGCTCTCAGACGAGCGGACCGAGCTCCTACTGTCGTGGCGACACACCGGGTTTTCGGTGCACAACCGGGTTCGGGTGGAGCCCGAGGATCAGCCGGCGGTGGAGCGTCTCGCCCGCTACATCATGCGGCCGCCGATCAGCCTCGAGCGGGTGCAGTGGGGTGGGGAGGGTGTGGTGCACTATCGGGCGAAAGGAGGCCACGACGGTCGCACCCTGCCGGCCGGCGATGCTGCCGAGGCCTTCGATCCGGCCGAGTTTTTGGCCCGCGTCATCATGCACATCCCGCAGCCGCGGCGGCACCTGGTGCGGTACTACGGGTGGTACTCCAACGTGTCGCGGGGCAAGCGCCGGAAGGCTGAGGCTGAGAATGGGGAGGTTGGGGGTGCGGGCGCCGGCCCGGCCTCCCGTGCGGCTCGTGCCGAGGCCCGCAACGCCCGCGCGCTCAGGCGAAGCTGGGCACAGCTGATCAAGCGGATCTACGAGGTCGACCCGCTGGTGTGCCCGTCCTGCGGTTCAGAGATGAAGGTGATCGCGTTCATCACCGAGCACGACGTGGTCGACGCGATCCTGAGGCATCTCGCGAAAGCGGGGGCGCGATCCCCTCGCGGCCCGCCGGGCGCGGCGACCCTCCCCACCACCTCCTGACTCCATCACGGCCGCGGCCGCCCGTGCAGAGTGTGGTCATCGAGGCGGCGGTCGGTCGCGGAGCAGGGGTTCGGAGCGCGTTGTGCCGGGACGCGCTCTCCCAAACGCCGGTTTCTGCCGTATCGGAGACCGCTCGGGGCATGCGAGCCCATCTTGGGCCCCGAATAAGCGCCTCAACCCCGTGCCAGGCTGGCGCTGAACGAAAGGAAACTCCTATCCCTAAGTCTTTCACGTTGGTCGGGTCGAGCCCACCCCCCCACAGGAAAAAAACTGCGCATTGTGGTGCACCGCCGGCATCGACCTTTTCGAAGTTGAAGTAGGTACCGTTGACGGCGATGACCTTGCCACTAGCAATTACGAGATTCCCGCCCGAGGCGAAGGCAAAACTGTCATACACGGCGAGCTGGTAGGTGCCGTCCACGGGGTCGGGAATCGGAATTTGAATTGACCACCGCGTTGTGTCGCCGGATTCAAAACCGTCGCTGAAAATTTCTTGGCCGCCAGTCGTGCAGGGTACGGCCAAGGTTAGGGCTGGAATGAATGCACCCGTGAGCGGACGACGGGGACGAGATATCTCCAATCTCTCACGCCGGTGTAGGGTGCCACATTCACATTTATACATTTGTACCCAGATTAGGTCCGGGCGACAGATTAGCAGATATGAACGTGGCACTCATGTGGAGTCACCCGGTGGTGATAAACAACCACGCTACCCGCTCCAAGGCTTTTTTACGGGGTGCGCCGAACCAGATGGTCCACCCGTTCTCTTCAAACCACGTTTGCGTGAAGTGCCTGGGCATCTCCGGCGGTCTCCAACCGCCGTCATGACAGTGACTGACGAAGATCCCGCTTGTGGAAAGACGACTTGTAAGCGCCCTCATGACGCGTTGAAGTTCTTCACCTGAAAAGAGTTGCGCCGTTCGACGTTCAACGATGACATCGAAGGGACTAGGGCAGATCTCTTCGTCGAAGATGTCGCCGACCACGTGCTCGATTCGACCACCTTCCTGCCGCATATCCGTTTCACAAAACTCCTCGAAGACCTCCGACGAGAAATCGAGTGCCCGGGTGATGTCAATTGCTCGAGGCGAGATATCCAGAGCGCCAACTTGAAAGCCAGCTTCCGCCAGAACTCGAGGCTCTCTGGACACTCCACACCCTGCGCAGAGTACGTTGCACATGCCTTCTTCATTCATCACGCGAACCAGGTCACGATCGTCAATCATCATGTCGTATAGCCCAGGAGCAAAACCGAACTGTGCTTGTGTGACGGAGTATCGATCCCAAGCCTCGACGTCGTGTGGATCCTCCGGCGATTGAAGGCATTTCAGTATCTCGTCGTCGAACAGAGGCGACCCAAACTCGGAATGCCGGCGCCCTCGGTTGAACAACGATTTCAGTCTTGACAACATCCTGTCCCCGATTCATATCGCTCTTGGCGAGCGCTTAAAGGGCTCTCCGGATTGGCATGTCCTTTAGCGAATATAAGTTCCATGTCCCCGAATGTCCGCTAAAGGAACTTGGGCCTCACGTAAGTTCCTTTTGGTTTTCCGCTTCAAACGAGAGCCCGAAATCTTTTTTTTGCACCCATGAAAAGCTCGAGGGCCTGCGGCGCGATTTCAAGGCCTCGCCTCCTGGTTTTCAGCCGCAAGGCCCTCGAGAGCAGATTGCTTCAGCTTCGAAAGGCAAGGCCGCGGCGTTTCAGAATGAGTTCATGCGCAGTGTGCACCCATATGGCACCCATAACAAACATGCCCTCTTGACACCCATTCATGTCGGACCCATGTTGAAACTACTGTACCTAGCACATCATTTGTTGGCCTCGTTTGCCGAACGAGAATTGTGGGCCGCGAGGAAGGAGGAGATGTCACGTTTGTCTGGACACCGTATCCGGGTTTGAGATAACCAAAGAGGAGAATCATGATGTCAGTCGTCAATAATCGAACCGCCTGGCCCCTCATCGGGCTGTGTATTTCTCTCTTGTTCTCACTTGGCTCCGACGTGGCCACGGCCAAGCCTCTGCCCTTCGGGCAGTTGGAGACTGTGGTGCTGTACGATCCTGCGATCGGAGAGTTACCCGAGGGCATAGCCGTAGACAAGGTCGGGAACCTCTTCGTCACCCTGGCACCCCTCGGGCAGATTCGGAAGATCGCGCCCGACGGGAGCGAGTCGGTATTCGCTACGCTGGATCCGGTCATCATTCCTCCGGCGGTCGGCGCCATAGGCCTCGCGGTTGACGCTCCGGGTAATGTCTATGCGTGTCTGATGTCGGGCAATCCCGGAACCCATGGCGTATGGCGCATCAGCCGGGACGGCTATTACGCAGAACCGGTTACCAGGTACCGATCAGATCCTATTCCCGAATGCCCTTGCCTTCGACAAAGTGGGCAACCTTTACGTCACCGATCTGATTATGGGGGCGGTCTGGCGGATACCGCCGCACGGGATGGCGGAGGTCTGGGTTCAGGATGCCCTGCTGCAAGGCGACGGGTCGCTTGGTCTGGGCCTCCCGCTCGGAGCGAACGGAATCGTCTACCGACAGGGGGAGGTTCTGGTTGCGAATACGGAGGGGGCGCGAATCGTTCGCATCCCGGTGCTCAGAGATGGCACTGCCGGGGCACTGGAGGTGGTCGTCGAAGACCCCATCCTCTATCCGACAGACGGGATCGCTCTGGACGTCCATGGCGACATCTACGCCGTCACAAGTTCCGACATGCTCATTCGCATCTCTTTCGACGGAGACAGCATTGATGTCTTGGCGACCGCTGCCGACGGCCTCGACGAGCCGGCAAGCCTCGCGTTCGGCACTGGCAAAGGCAACCGCAAGAGCATCTACTTCACCAATTTCGCCTTTCTCCAGAATGGAGGGGCAGGTCCTTCAGTGATGAAGATCGGCGTGGGGGTGCCGGGTCTTCCGCTGCCCTGACGGAGAGGTCGATTTCGTAGGCCGTTTCTTACAAGAATGCCACTGACAAATTCATCATTTTTGAACCAGCGTGGTGGGTGTGGTTTCTTGGTGGTAATCAGTGGAAACCTTGCTATGTCACAATGTGGAACGTGGTTTCCGCATAGCGATTTTGCCAGACTCCACATCCCAGGAGAGCCTGCGTGAGGAGCTGTTTTTTCGTTGGCAGGGCGGAGAGGCCACGGAGGCTGGAGGCGAGCATTGAGCAACCAGACGTTTCGCGATCGAACAATCCTCGGCCGCACCGGCCTCGAGGTCAGCAGGCTTGGGATCGGCTCCGGTTACGGCGTGCCTGCGGCTGCGGTTGAAAAGGCCTTCCACGAGTACGGCATCAACTACCTTTACTGGAGCCTTTCTCGGCGAGGGGGAATGACCGAGGCGATACGCTCGCTGGCACCGAATCACCGTGACGAGATGATCATCGTCATGCAGACTTACGACCACAGCGGACTCTTCATCGAAAAGGCTCACGAGCGGGGTCTGAACAAGCTCGGTATGGACCACGCCGATGTGCTCATCCTCGGCTGGTTCAACCGCTACCCGGGACGTCGGGTGCTCGATGCTGCCACCAGGCTCAAGGAGCAGGGCAAGGTTCGCTTCCTCGCCATGTCGGGACACAACCGCAAGACTCACGGCAAAGTGGCGGCCATGTCCGATACCCCGATCGACATCCTCATGGTTCGCTACAACGCGGCTCACATCGGTGCGGAACGGGAAGTCTACCCTCACCTCCCGACCGACAACAAGCCAGGGATAACCTCGTACACCGCGACTTTCGGGCGCCTTCCGTCTCACCGTACCGGGTCCCGAGGATGATCCGTTAAGCCGCGTCGAATTCTGCCCGAGAAATGACATTTGAAACAAACAAAATGTATCTTTGCACGACGGTCGCCTTGACTGTAGGGGCCGTTCGGGTCACGCTGAGGCAGCCCGTCCACGCTGCAGGAGACGTCGAGCGTCACTGTGGCTCAAAGCTGCGCGGCCCGCTACCGGGCCCGGAATCCGCGTGCGACTCCCCTCTACCGGCTCTTCGAGACCCACTTCGACGAGGTGAGGGGGCAGTGGGAGGAGCGCTTCGAGCGGCGGTGCGGATTCTGGCGCGGCTTCGTCGACGAGCAAGTGCGGCGGTACCTGGACTGCGGGCTTTTAGAGAACGGCTTCGCTCGGATCCGGTGCCCCGACTGCGCCGAGGAGTACCTGCTCGCATTCTCGTGCAAGACCCGAGAGCTGTGCCCGTCATGCGCGGCCAAGCGTTCAGCGGCGACGGCGGCGCTGCTGGCGGAGGAGGTCCTCGAGAGGGTGGGGCATGCGCAGTGGGTCTTCGTGATGCCGAAGATGCTGCGGCCGTACTTCCTGCACCACCGGGCGCTCCTCGGAGGACTCGCGCAGGCGGCCTGGGAGACGGTGATGGAGCTGATGTGTGTGGCGACCGGCGACGAGGGGATGCGGCCGGGGATGGTCGCGGTCGTCCAGACCGCTGGCGACCTGGCCAATTGGCACCCACATGTGCACGCGATCGTGTCGCGCGGCGGCTGGATGCAGGATGGTAAATGGATCCCGGTCGCCTTCGTCGTCGATGAGCACTCAGCGGAGCTGCTCTACCGGCACAAGGTGATGCGCTTGCTGCAGGATGAGGGGTTGCTCTCAGACGAGCGGAACGAGCTCCTACTGTCGTGGCGACACACCGGGTTTTCGGTGCACAACCGGGTTCGGGTGGAGCCCGAGGATCAGCCGGCGGTGATTCGTCTGACGCAATCTGCAGCCCCGTCAGCCTCGAGCGCGTGCATGGTGGGAGTGTGTGCCTTCCGACCACGACTCGCCCCTCCGCCGCTGCCGAGGCCTCGATCCGGCCGAGTTTCTCGCGTCATCATGCACCCCCCGCACCCTCTCGTACTCCAACGTGTCGCGGGGCAAGCGCCGGAAGGCTGAGGCTGAGAATGGGGAAGTTGTGTGCGCGGCGCCGGCCCGGCCTCCCGTGCGGCTCGTGCCGAGGCCCGCGCCGCCCGCGCCCTCAGGCGAAGCTGGGCACAGCTGATCAAGCGGATCTACGAGGTCGACCCGCTGGTGTGCCCGTCCTGCGGTTCAGAGATGAAGGTGATCGCGTTCATCACCGAGCACGACGTGGTCGACGCGATCCTGAGGCATCTCGCGAAAGCGGGGGCGCGATCCCCTCGCGGCCCGCCGGGCGCGGCGACCCTCCCCACCACCTCCTGACTCCATCACGGCCGCGGCCGCCCGTGCAGAGTGTGGTCATCGAGGCGGCGGTCGGACGGGGGGCCGAGGTTCGAAGCGCGTTGCCCCGGGACGCGCTCTCCCGACCGCCGGTTTCTGCCGTTTCAGGAAACCGCTCGGAACATGCGAGTCCATCTTGGGCCCCGAATAAGCGCCTCAACCCCGAGCCAGGCTGGCGCTGAACGAAAGGAAACTCCTATCCCTCGTTCGGCGGCGCCTGGTCGAGAAGGTCATTACCGAGGCTGTGCAGGAGCAGATCTCATCGGCCGAGCAAATCAACTACGTCCTCGAGCGGGTTGAGGAGGAAGTGCACAAGCTCTACGCTCATGTTCCGGAGACGACTCGGCTCAAGGAGACCGAGGCTGAGGCAGAGGAGCGGCGGCAGGCCAACTTCGTCGATTTCATCGGTGAAGGTCGCGGTAGCCAGGCATTGGCCAAGGCATTGGTCGAAACCGAACGTCGCGCCGAGGCGGAAGGTTGGCTTGCCAGGGCGTAGTTTTCGGCCTGCAGGTTGGATCCGGGACGGTCCGGCTTCGCTCGGAGCTGCGCCGTGACAGGCTTCGTTCTCGTCCAAGGGCCGAGGCGGAAGGTTGGCTTGCCAGGGCGTAGTTTTCGGCCTGCAGGTTGGATCCGGGACGGTCCGGCTTCGCTCGGAGCTGCGCCGTGACAGGCTTCATTCTCGTCCAAGGGCCGAGGCGGAAGGTTGGCTTGCCAGGGCGTAGTTTTCGGCCTGCAGGTTGGATCCGGGACGGTCCGGCTTCGCTCGGAGCTGCGCCGTGACAGGCTTCGTTCTCGTCCAAGGGCCGAGAACGAAGCCTGGTGGAGCCGATGGGGATCGAACCCACGACCTCAGCATTGCGAACGCTGCGCTCTCCCAACTGAGCTACGGCCCCACGCGCGGCGGATGATACCTTGAAAAGCGGGGTCTAGCAAGTCGAACCCGCGTTCCCTTCCGTGTCCGATAGGGCCGCCCGTGGTGCATTCAGCTTCGAAGAGACCGCTGGTCGTTCCGGACTCGGATGCGGAAACTAATCAACCTTGAACGCGACCTCGATGGTGGCCTGCCACTCGACTTTGCCGTCGGCGCCCATGCCGCCGCGGAATTCTTTGACTTCGAACCACGACACGCCGCGCAGGCTTTCGGATGCCTTTTCGAGAGCGACCTCGCAGGCTCTCTCGAAACTATCGGTTGAACACCCGGTCACCGAGATCTTTTTGAACACCTTGTCTGACATGGAAAATTCTCCTTTCGGATTGCAACCATCTGAAGACGGCGTCTGTTCCCGAATGGACATGGGGCCTGGGGCTTGAGGCTTGAGATCGATGAGAGGATCTGGCTTCTGATGCATGATGGCGGCAACGAGTACTCCGGATCCTAAGAATCCGTTTTCCGCCTCTTCTTCTTCGGTTGGCCGTCGACACCGGACCACAGGTGCCAGGCAGAATCGAGGGGCTCGCCGCCATACCAGACGGCGCGGGTGAAGCTCTCGACCCAGGGATCGAAACCGGGGATGATCCGCAGATTGTCCTCCATGGCCAGGGTGGCGGGGTCATTGCTCAGACGGTCGAGAGCGGTGGCGGCACGGCGCAGTCGCCATCCCCAGGAGCTTTCTTCGTGGCACTGGTCGAGGCGTCGTGCCCAGAGGCGCAGAACGGCGGCGGTCCGAACGGCATTGGCGTCCTGTCCCGCGGGGACCAGACAGGGCACGAAGGGATCCATGCCCACCGAGTGCAGGGTCACGCCCGCGGTGCGCTCGAGGGCGTGCAGGCCGCGACTGACGTCGGCGTGGAAGAGCGAGTTTTCGAGTTCTTCCTCGACGCCGGTGCCCTCGCAGCCGTCGAGGATGCGGTGGCGGTCCTTCGGGGTCAACAACAGCGGCGCTGTGACGGCGAAACGAGCGCCGGCCATTTTGAGTTGTTCGATCCGGCGCTCGACCTCGGGTCCGGCCCCGGGAAATGGGAAGAGACCGAGCACCGCACCCCAGGCGGCCTCACTCCAGGCTTCGGGGAGTTGCAGGCCGTCGCTCAATGGGTAGGGCAGAATCGGCAGCAACATGGTGACACTCGGGTGGCCCGCAAAGGCATCGAGACCGAGATCAGACGGGGTGATTTCGGGATCGTCCAGCACCACCATCGCGTAACTGCCGCGCTCGAGCAGGCGATGAAATATGTCTTTTCGTTCTGCGGCGACCCTGGCGAAGATGATGGCCCGGACCGGATCGCGCGGCACCGAGCCCTCAGCCGGGAGTATTCTTGCCGGAGCGTCCTCCCACACGACCCCCAGTTTGATCGGGTCGAGGGCGACCCGCTGTCCGGGAAGATATCCAGGTCGCAGGACATGGGTCACGGGGAAGAGGTCCGGGTAGGCAGGTTCGATTCTACGCACCACCACCACCGAAGATCTCCTCGATGGACGAGGCGGTTTTGGACCCGGTCTGGCGCGCCACGTATTTGGCCAGGACATCGGTTTCAAGGTGAAGACGCGAGCCTGAGCTCATGCCGCCGAGGACCGTCGCGTCAAGAGTCGCCGGGATCAGTGCGACCTCGAACCAATCGGTATCAAGTGCCGCCACGGTCAGGGAAACACCATTGAGGGTGATGCTTCCTTTGTTCGCCACCTCTCCGGCGTGGGCTCGAGGGAGCTCCATGCGCCACCGTTGAAAACCTCCTTCGGGCCGGATGTTCATCAGCCGGATCACCGTGTCCACGTGGCCCTGAACGATATGGCCACCGAGCCGGTCACCGAGCTTGAGTGCCCGCTCGAGGTTGACCGGGCTGCCGGCTCCCAATGCTCCGAGCAGGGTGCGATCAAGGGTCTCGGGTGAGAGATCGGCTGCGAATGCCGTGGCGGTTGGATCGATGGCCGTGAGGCAGACGCCATTGATCGCGATGCTGTCGCCGTTTTTTGGAGTCTCGTCATCAGGCCAGCGGACCTCGATCCGCAGTTGACCGCCGGCGCCGCTGCGGTGCAGCGCGGCTACGGTACCGACCGTTTCAATCAGACCCGTGAACATCCGTCTCCTCACGTCGAACCGCTCGAAGTTCAAAATCGTTGCCATGGCGTTCGACGGCTTCGAAGTGCAGTTTCTGGCTCGATTCGAGGGCGGCGATTCCCCGTCCTGCCACCGCCGAAGGGGCGGGGCCCCCTATGATGATGGGGGCAATGAAGAGTGCGACCTCGTCGACCAGTTCGGCATCGTTGAATGAGCCATGGACCGTCGGGCCGCCTTCGACCAGGAGAGCCGCCACTTCGCGTCTGCCGAGCTCGTCGAGCAGGGCCTCGATATCCACCCGGCCGTCATCTCCGGCTCGGATTTCGACCATTCCGACACCCGCTTCGCGGAGCCGTCGCCGGTCTTCGACGGGGGCCTCGACGGTGTGTGCGATCAGGGTGGTTTCGGGTTCGGTCTGCACGATGATCGTCTCGGAAGGTGTTCGGAGCTTTGAGTCGAGGATGATTCGACGCCAACCCTGGGCGGGGTTGAGGCCGAGTCTACGGGTGAGCCTCGGATTGTCGGCAAGAATCGTTTCGACCCCGACCAGGATGGCGTCGTGTTCCTCGCGGAGCTCGAGCCCCCGGGTGCGAGCTTCTTTGCCGGTGATCCACATGGAATCGCCCTCGCGGGTCGCGACTTTCCCATCCAAAGACACCGCCGCTTTGAGGGTCACCCAGGGCCGATGAAAACGCGCCCAGTGCAACCAGCGCCGGTTGAGGCTGCGTGATTGTTCCGCTCCGATGCCCTCATTGACTTCGACCCCCTCGGCGCGGAGACGATCGCTTCCGCCGCCGGCGGTTGGCGTCGGGTCGGGGAGCGCAACGACCACCCTGCTGATGCCTGCGGCCAGGATCGCGTCGACGCATGGGGGTGTCTTGCCGTGGTGGGAGCAGGGCTCGAGCGTTACATAGAGGGTTCCGCCGTGTGCCCTGGCTCCGGCATTCGCAAGGGCGGCAATTTCAGCGTGTGGCCCACCAAATTTGGCGTGAAAGCCCTCGCCGGCGCTCGATCCGTCGGCATCGAGCACGACCGCACCGACCATGGGGTTGGGAGAAGTTCCGAAACGGCCCAGCGCCGCGAGTTCGAGCGCCCTGGCCATCCACCGGCCGTCCATCGACGATCCACGAAGACGATCGCCGTGGCGGTCGGCGCCTGCACGTGCAGAGACCTGATCAACGGAATCTCCCTGTTGTGGTGCACCCGGTCCTGGTCTTCTCATTCAGTTCACCCGCTCGTTGTACATAGCCTATACAGAATCCCCTTCGCCATCCTCGGTATCGAGTTCGAGCAACGAATCGACGAAGTCCTCCGCAACGAAGGGCAGGAGATCGTCGGCATCTTCACCGACACCCACCCATCGTACAGGGAGCTTGAGCGAATCTGCAATGGCGAGGATCACACCGCCCTTGGCGGTCCCGTCGAGCTTGGTCAGCACCACACCGGTGACGCCGGCGACCGCTCCGAACCTTTGCGCCTGCTCGATGCCGTTGGAACCGGTGGTGGCGTCGAGCACCAGGAGGACTTCGTGGGGCGCTCCCGGCACCTCACGGCCCGCCACTTTTTTGACCTTCTCCAATTCGTTCATCAAATTTGCGTGGGTGTGGAGGCGGCCGGCGGTGTCGACGAGGACCAGATCGATATTTCGCGATCGTGCGGCGGAGATCGCGTCAAAAACCACCGCCGCCGGGTCGGCGCCCTGTTGCTGGTGCACCACCGGAACTCCAACCCGGTCGGCCCAGACCTGAAGCTGTTCGACGGCCGCAGCGCGAAAGGTGTCGGCTGCCGCGAGGATGACCGAGGTGTCTTCCTCGAGTTTGCGCTTGGCGAGCTTTGCGGCGGTGGTTGTTTTCCCGGTGCCGTTGACTCCTACAAGCAGCGTGACCATCGGCCGGTCGGTCACAAGAGGTGCCGCTGTGTTCTCTTCTGCTCGATTGAGAACCTCCAGGAGTTGGGTACGGATTGCCGGGCGGAGTTCGTCGCTGGTGGTGATCCGGTTGGCCCGAACATCGGCTCGCAGCGAATCCACCAGCCGTAGCGAGAGTTCGACCCCGGCGTCCGAGGCGATGAGCGCGTCTTCAAGGCGGTCGAGAACCGCCGGTTCGATGGGACCGGTGCGACGCAGCGCTTCACCGGTCTTTTCCAGAAATTCGGTGTGGGTCATGAAGAGACCGCGTTTAAGTTTTCCAAGGAACGATCGAGCCATCACACCCCCATCAACTCAGCCTCGACACATCAAATCGGCTCGCTGTGGTGGAGTCGTTCAGACGATCTCCCGCGCGATCACCTCGGCGGTATGGCGGAGGCGATGCAGTGCTTGACCATATGAGCCGCTCCGATCGACGACAAGCACCACATAGTAGCCGTCGGGGAGGGCGTGCGTCAACGTGGTCAATTCGCTGCCTTCGAGGATGTAGCTGTCGATCGGGCCGACCTCGACATTCTCGGTCAGAGTGGCGAGTTGGCGCATGAAAATGCTGTGGTATGCGCCTTCCACCTTGAGATCAAAAGGGTCCGAGTGGCGGGTGACCCAGTCCACCGCCTCGCCTTCGGGGTCCACGAATATCGCACCGACGGCAGCCGGAACATCAACCAGAAGATTGGTCAACAGATAGTTGAACGGCATTCAGTGCACCCCGCCCCGATACTACACTCCAAATCCGACGGAGCAAATCAGCTGATGCCGAGAAGCGACCTCGCGGTGGCGGCAGAATCGGATCCCGGTGCGTCTGTGACCACCTGTTCGAGAAAGGGACGCGCTTCGTCTTCCCGATCCATGATCAAGAGGAGTTTCCCGAGTTCGAGAGAAACTTCGAGGCGGTCGGGGAAATTGAATCGCGCTTCCTCGAGCAAATCCAGTGATGAGTCCAGTTCTCCGTGTCGCTGGGCAATTTCCGACAATCTCAGGTAGGCCTCGAATACCGGGTCCGGCAGGATGATCGCACGGCGGAAATTCTCCGCCGCCGCACCGAACTGGTCGCGTTCCAGGTAGGTCATGCCGAGGTTATAGAAGACCTGTTTGCGATAGGGATAGGTCGAATCGCCGAGTACCGCGACAAAATCCACCTCGGCCATGTGGTACTGCTTCATCTCCAGATAGATGGCGCCGCGGTTATTTCGTGCGTTGGTGAAACCGGGGATGAGACGGATGGCCTGATCGAAGGCGGTCAACGCCTTGTCGAAATCTCCCAATCGCATGTGACAGAGCCCGATCATGTTGTAGACGGTGGCGTTGCCGGGGGCGAGTTTGTCGGCCTCGAGAAACTGTTGCAATGCCTCCTCGACGCGATCCTGCTGAATCATGACCGATCCCTGTCGCATCAGAGTCAGAGCATAGAGAGGATCGGTAATGGTTTCTTCCTGTTTTTGTTTCTTTTTCTTCTTGCCGGCCGTTGTCGCGGCTTCACCACCTGCGGTGGCCAGCGCCGGGCCGAATGCAATGAACAAACCCACGAGCAGAACAATCAGCCGTTTCATGAGACCTCCGACGAAACTGTCTCTGTTTCTTGTGATGACGGGCTGATGTCGCCCGCCTCGACCGCTGCCACGAAGGCCTCGATCACCGTGGGATCAAATCGTGATCCCGACATCGAACGCATCTTGGCAAGAACATAGTCGAGGGTCATGGCCTTCTGGTAAGGACGGGTGGTGGTCATCGCGTCAAAGGTGTCGGCGACACCGATGATGCGGGCGACCATGGGAATTTCCTCACCCTTGAGCTTGTCCGGGTAGCCGGTGCCATCCCAGGTTTCGTGGTGGTTCCGAATTCCGGGGATGATGTCCTTGAGCATACGAATCGGGCTCATGATCTGTGCGCCGATGGATGGATGTTGGCGCATGACTTCGAATTCGTCGTCAGAGAGACCGCCTGGTTTGTTGAGGATTCCGTCGCGAATTCCGAGTTTGCCGACATCGTGAAGGATGGCGGCGATGTGGACCCGGAAGACCTCCTCCTGATTCATGTTCAGGTGGCGGGAGATCGCCATCGAAAACGAACTCACCCGTTCCGAGTGGCCGCGGGTGTACGGGTCCTTGGCGTCAATCGCAGCGGCAAGGGTTTTGATGGTCTCGAGGAAGAGTTCCTGATTCTGCCGCAGCGCCTGCTTCAGCCGTCGAACCAGGGCCTCGATGTTCCCGGCCATGTTGTTGAAATTGCTGCCGAGTTGGGCCACCTCGTCCTCGCCCCGTATCGTGGCGCGGACGGCGAGGTTGCCCTGGGCGATTTCCGAGGATGTCGTGGCGAGGTTCTTGATCGGAATGGTGAGGCGCCGGCTAAGCACATAGCCGATTCCGAGAGCGGCCATCGCGGCCAGGGCACTCAGACCCAGGGTCCGCCTGCGTTGAACTCGAACCGGAGCGTAGGCGGCGGAGGTTGGCCGTTCAATCACCACGCCCCAGTCGAAACCCCGTACCGGCGCCACCGACCCGAGGACCTCTTCGTGATCTGGATCGATCGGGTGGTCATAAGCCAGAGTGATCCGCTGCGGGCTGTTCAGAAAGCCCTGCACCAGCGGCGAGCCGCTGAGCGTTGTTCGGCGAAAAGATTCTTCCGACGAAATCAACACCCGCCCGCGTTCGTCAATCACGCTCACCAACAGTCCCGCATAGACATTTGACGAGATCTTCTGCCGCAGCGCCAGCGTATCCACAACTCCGATCAGCGAACCCCAGATTTCCTGACTGCGTGAGCGCAAAGGAAAGGCGAAAACAGCTTTGGCCGCGTCGCCGTCGGGAAGATCGAGGACCAGGCTTTCGGTGCGTTCGCCCTTGAGAGCTTTATCGTGCGCGCTACGAACCTCCGCATCGACGATTTCGAAGGAGGCAGGACTGAGTTGCGGAGATTTCGCCTGGGCCCCGGTTGCGGCGAAGGGTAGGATCTGCAAATAGACGAATGCCGACCCCGGTTGGCTGCCGATACCCTGCAGCAGCGCTTCGGATGAATCGAAATTGATGCTCCGTCCTGTGCCGAGAGCACGTGCGGTACTCTCCAACTGGGTCCGGTGTCCATCCATGAAGAGCGAAATCTCGTTGGCCAGGCTGACAGCCTGGCGGCCGAGGTATCTTTTTTCGACGGTCTCGAGGTGGGTGCGGTTGTAGCTTGTCAGCAACAGTCCGACCAGCACCATCGGCACCACGGTCACGAGGACCAGGGTTGCTGCGATGGGGTAGGTCAGGCTGGATCGGAATCGTGCTGCAAAGCCCATAGGACTTGGAAAAATATATCATGACGGGGTCGAAAACGCGGTGATCGGGACCCATATCTCGCGCAATAATGTAGTTTGGGGAAGAAAATGACGCTCAATCGCAAAACCGCCGCGCGCACCCTTCGTCGGATCGCCGGCCTCCTGGAGGTCCGGGGCGACAACATCCACCGGGTCCGGGCTTTCACCAATGCCTCACGGGTTGTGGAGAGGATCGAAGGCGATCTCGAAGAGATGATTGCAAACGGTGAGATCCTCCAACTCAAGGGAATCGGGAAAGGCACGGCCGGTGTCCTGGCAGATCTGGCATCTGATCGGATCCCGGAGGTCGTTTCCGAGTTGGAACAGGAAATACCTGCTGGAGTCCGCGACATGCTGAGTGTCTCCGGGCTGGGACCAAAAAAGGTTCAGGCGGTCTGGAAAGATCTCGGCTTGCAGAGCCTCGGAGAGCTGGAGTACGCGTGCCGCGAAAACCGGCTCGTCGAACTGCCTGGTTTTGGCGAAAAGACCCAGAGCAGACTGCTCGATGCCATCCGGTTTCAAAGACGGTCAATGGAGCGGCGACTCATCAACGAGGCCCAGGCGATGGCGGTAGCGGTCGAGGCTGCGATATCTGGTGAACCCTCCATTGATCGAGTCATTTTTTCCGGTGAGATTCGCCGCAGCTGTGAGACCGTCGGAGGTCTCGATCTCGTGGTCGTGTCATCAGATGAGGCGACGGCCGGGAACGCCATTGAATCACGGATCGCAAATAGCCATCGGGTCGATTCTGGTGAATGGGGCGCCACAACGGATGACGGGATCGATGTCTCGATCTTTGTGGTGCCTCCATCCATGGCCGCTTCCACATTGTTGTGGACCACCGGGTCCGACGAACATCTTGCGGCACTCAAGGGTCGTGCCCGTACGCACGGACTTGATCTCCAGAAAGATGGTCTGTGGCGCGACGGCGCACGGCTCGAACTCGCAACCGAAGAACAGCTCTTCGAGGCTTTCGGCTGTAGCTGGATCCCACCCTCGATGCGGGAACTCGCAGACGACGTCGAAAGGGCGGCTCGGAATGCGCTGCCGGAGATCGTGTCGGAGGCCGACTTTATCGGAGCGCTCCACAATCACAGCATCGATTCCGACGGTTCTGCTTCGGTTGTCGACATGGCGGCGGCGGCCGGTGAAAGAGGATGGGCCTATTTCGGTGTGGCGGATCATTCGCCGGTTGCCACCTACGCCAACGGACTGGACGCTGAAAGGCTCCGCGACCAATGGCGGCGAATCGATGATTTCAACCAGCGAAACTCCGCAGTCCGGATCATCAAGGGCATCGAGGCGGACATCCTTTTGGATGGCGCACTCGACATCCCGGAGGGCTGCGAAGCCGGTCTCGAATATGTGGTGGCTTCGGTCCACTCGGGTTTTCGTTTGACCCGTGAAGACCAGACCAAGAGAATCGCGACGGCGGTGCGGCATCCTTCATGTCGGGTGCTTGGTCATCCAACCGGCCGCTTGCTGCTGGCCCGACCGTCCTTCGACGTCGATCTCGAGTCAATTCTGGAGGCCTGTGCGGAGACAGGTGTGGCGGTTGAGATCAACGCCAGCCCCTATCGGCTCGATCTCGATTGGCGGTGGGCGCGGCGGGCCCTCGAACTCGGTATCAAACTGGTGGTCAACCCGGATGCCCATTCGATCGACGGTCTCGACGACGTGAAATGGGGTCTTGAAATGGCACGCAAGGCAGGCGCCACCGCCGCTGATCTCGTAAATTGTGGGGACATCGAAGAGTTTCTACGCAGGGAGCAATAAGCTATGGGCTATAGGCTATAGGCTTCGGCCTGTAGCAGAGGGCGAAAACCGAACAGCCAGTGATGCTTCAGACTTCGGGTATGGATGTGGATCGGACGACTGCCCGCAGATCACGCAGATTGACGCGGATGCGAAAGACGATTGATGGATGAACCGCCGGTTCACAGGTCTAAAATGGTGAGTGGAACAAAAAAACCCTCACCACGTATTTTCCAAAGCTCATAGCCCATAGCCCATAGCCTCATAGCCTATAGCCTATAGACCTCCAACCCCGTTCGGGATACCCTCGTTACAGGAGACTTCGTGGCTGAATTGATCCTCGTGGTGGAAGACGACCCCGCAAACGCGGTCCTGGTTGACGCGATTCTCAGTACCGTTGGGGGTTACCGGGTGATTGCGACCGATGACGGTGACGAGGTCATGCGGGTCGTACGTGACGAACCCGTCGCCGCGGTCTTGATGGACGTCTCGCTCGGCCACACCCGAGTTGCCGACGAGCGCGTCGACGGTGTCGAGCTCACCCGCCGGATACGAGATCTTCCGAGGGGCCTCAACCTTCCGGTGATTCTCCTCACCGCGCACGCCATGAAGGGCGATCGCGAACGTCTGTTGTTTTCCTCGAGCGCCAACGACTACGTGGCCAAGCCGATCGTCGATCAGCAGGCGTTGGTCTCCCTTGTCCAGAGACACATCAGAGCCGCGGCATTGGTCGAGACCGAACTCGAGGCGCGGAAACGCGGGGATGATGACGAGGGCTGACGATTCATTTGCGGAGTCGGGAAACAACTGGATCGAGGCCAGCCGACCGCTCCATCCCGGAATTCCGGTGTGGCCAGGCGATCAGGATTTTGAGCTTCGCCAACGACGTGAATCCGGTTTTGTCTTGAGTTCCATCACCACAACCTGCCACGTCGGCACCCACCTCGATGCGCCGCTCCACCTTGATCAAGCGGCATCGGGAGTCGATGGTGTCCCGATCAATCACTGCGTCGGTCGCGCCGAAGTCGTGCGGGTGTCGATCGGGATCGCGGCACTGAACCCTGCCGCGTTGCCGAAGAACTGGGTTCCGGCCGCTCCAAGGGTCCTGGTTCGCACCGACAGTTATCCAATTGACGGGTCGATGGAGGAGGGGTTTACCGGTTTATCTGCGGAGTTGGTGCACTGGTTGGCCGATCGGGGTGTGGAAACCGTCGGAATCGATACCCCCTCAGTCGATGTCTACGACTCCGAAGATCTGCCGGCCCATCATGCGCTGCTCGAACTCGGTATGACCTGGATCGAGGGGCTGTGGCTCGGGGGTGCAGAAGCGGGATTCTACGAGATGATCGCCCTGCCCATTCTGCTCGAGGGCGCCGAAGCCGCCCCGGTCCGCGCGGTGCTCAAGCCAATAAGTTTTGAGAGTTGAGTTTTGAGGTTTGAGTTGGAGCTCAGGGCATGAATACGGCGACGGGCACGAGTTGGGTGCTCGGTGACAACGCAAGTCGGAGAAACCGCAGATCACGCAGATGAGCGCAGATAAGAGAGCAGACACGCGAACCGCCCCATACCGGGCCTCTCCCAATATCCAGCCCTGAAGGGGCGACAGCTTGAGTGCCCGGACCTGACAGATCAACGCGACCCGGCAGCCCTCCGTCGTTCGCAAGGGCGTTGATGTCCCGCCAGCTTCCAGGACCTCCTTTTTCGCTGGTAATCTGCGATTGCTGCAAGAGGCCGACCTCAAAACTCATAACTCAAAACTCAAACCTGCTTCGTTGCGCCGTCTGCCTCCCTGATCAGCCTCGCGGATTCCTCCGGCGGAACGGGATTGATGCTGTAACCCGATCCCCATTCGAAACCGGCCATCCGATTGCTGCGAGGGGCGAACTCGATGTGCCAGTGGTAGTCGTGCTCGATGGTCGACCAATAGTCCGGCCGCCCGGGTCGAGGGTGGGGGTTGGGGGCGGTGTGGAGCACCAGATTGTAGGGCGGATCGTCGAGCATCAAATTCACTCGGCGCAGAAGATCGCGGGTGATCTCGGCCAACTGGATGAAATCGTTTGACGTGGTGCGAGAAAAATCGTGGCAGTGTTTCTTTGGCAGGATCCACGTCTCAAAGGGTGATGCGGCGGCAAAGGGCGCCATCGCCAGAAAGTGGTCGTTCTCGATGCAGATGCGCTCTTCGAGTCGGGTCTCCTGGCGGATCAGGTCGCAGAAGAGGCAACGTTCGTGGCGGCTGAAATGCTCGCGACACGAACTCAACTCGCTGATCACCGCGGTCGGTATGTTCGGGGTGGCGATGAGTTGGGAATGGGCGTGGGCGACCGACGATCCGGCTCGTTTTCCCTTGTTCTTGAAGATCAAGACATATCGCAACCGGGGATCGCGGCGAAGATCCTCGAGTCTCGCCTTGAATGCAGAGAAGACAAGGGCGATATCGTCGATCTCGAGATCGGCGAGTTCAAGATCGGATGAAGGCGTTTCGACGATCACTTCGTGGGCGCCGACCCCGCTGACCGTATCGTTGAGCCCGACCGCCTGGCGTTCGACCTCTCCCTCGACCCGGAGGGCTGGGAAAGCATTGGCAAAGACCCGAACCTTCCATGGCACATCTCCGGAACTCGATGGTAGCCGCAGTATTTCGGCTGCTGTGAGGTGTTCGTTGCCGGGGGCAAAAGGGTCGTCTTCCGGGGCAACCTCGACGCGGGAACCCGAGGGATGCGGGACACCGTTTCTTTGTTTTCGACCGGGTGCGATGATGGTCCATGTCTGCTTGACGGCGCAGTGACGAAGCTCTGAAGGCTGAGCATCGGGTCGCTTCACCTCGGAACCGGTCTTGAGCGGGCGATCGAGATCCACTGGCGCTGGAATTTTGGCCTGGGCACATGCGTCCGCCAGGTGCCGCCGAAAGATCTCGTCGTAGAGGGGCGCGAGCTCGGTCGGGTTGTCGTCTCCGAGCCACCAGAACCAGTCTGACGCTTCGGCGAGGAGCAGCGAGCTCGGGTGCTCGGTTTCGCCCGCGGAGAGTGCCTCCCGGACGGTTGTGAGCATCTCCCATGCGGCGGTCTTTTCAGGGTGCCCGATCCAGGTCGCAAAGATCGAGTTGATCCAGGAACCTGGGTGCAGGCGATCCAGGGTTTCGGGGCGGCTGGTTTCGGCGGCGCGGGCGAGGGTGGAGGGCCGTAGCCGGCTGCCGCCGTCGTTGATTCGATGCATCAGTTCGCGGAGAAATTTGCCGCCGCCCTGCGGATAGTAGAGCCACGGGTTCTCACCGTCGAGGGCGATGGTGATGGTGGCCTCGTCGGGGAGATCGCTGGCGATATGATCAAGTTTGCGAACCAGATCCTCGGCGGCCTGGCTTTCGTCCTCCCATCGTCCGTATTGGAAGCCGATGGCATCCGAGACGTGGCGGTCGCGAAAGAAGAGCGTGGGTTGGCTGGAAGCGAGTTTCCACGGTCGATAGAGCTCTGGTGCCGTGTTCTCACCTTCGCGGAGCGGTTTGTCGAGACTGCGTTCGAGAATTCCCTCATCGGTCACCAGCCAGCGAACGCCGGCCTTGCCGTAGAGCTCGACGGCGGCGTCCGAGACCGAACCTTCGGGCGGCCAGCACCCGAAGGTTTCAAATCCCTGCTCCGCCATGAATTCGATGCCGGTCTCGAGCTGCCAACTGGCGTCTTCAGGATGGCGAAATCGAGGCACCCGGGGCGCTGGATGAGGGGCCCAGCTCTCGGCGACGATGTTGCTGTCGATGAGGAGAGGCATGATCGGGTGCGCAAAGGGGCTGGTTGCGATTTCGACGTCCGAAAAATCAGCGATGCGGAGCCACAGTTCGATCAGTTCCGTTGCTTGACTCGACAACCAGGTGGCAAGGATGTCGTGGTCGCCCTGGTTGAATTCGCGGGCCTTGGCGTGGAGCGGTGCCAGACGATCGTCTGTCCATGCCTGTTCACCGGCTTGGGCGAGCACGAAGAGGACCTGGAGATCGCGCAGTTCGGCGTTGGAAAATTTCGCCTTCGTCGGAGGGGCGTCCTGCTTGAAGGATCGCATCTTTTCGAGCTCGGCCAAGCGTGGGTAGCGGGCGAACTGGCGGGGATTGACGTGAAAGGCCCACGATGCCAGCGTGTTTCGCTGATCGGGTGTGAGTTCGCCGACCGGGGTTGTGATCGCGTTGATGACCGGGTCAGACACCGTGCCGGCTGCATATGCGACGAGTTGTTCGAGCAGGGTCGGGACGATGTTGATGACGTGTCCGGCACCGCCGGTGCTCTCCACGGCCTTGGCAAGCGTTGTATAGGCCCCGCCTGCGTGGAGCATGGCCCAGGGAGCATGGGAAACACCGTCGGCCGTTCGGTAGGAGGGTTGGTGGAGGTGCCAGAGAAATGAAATTGTCGCCATGGATGCCGCTACTCGGACCCGTAATTACGATTGTCCGAGGCCATGTCTTCTCCGTAGGCTTCGTCGGTGGTGAAGAGAGAGGCTTTTTCGTTGCCGCAGGTCGTGCACGTGGCTTCAGTGATCTTCTGGCCGTCCCACACGAAGACGTAGGCCGGGCTCTCACACTCGAGGCAGATGACAAAATCTGGTTCGCTCATATCGGACCTCCATGATCGGCAACCATTGTCGCGAGAACTCGCCCGCTTGTCACGCGGGGACCAAGATATTCGATGCAGGATGCGGATGGATGCAGGATGCTGGATACTGGATCACTCGGCCCAGGTAGGAAGTGTTGCGCAGCGATCAGGGACAGCGACAGCCAACAGGAGTCAGCGGCAGTGTTCAGTCATCCGCGTCAGCGATCAGCGGCCGGGACAGTGAACGGCACTCATTCTTTTGGGCTCCGGCCTTGGTGGTGCGGCCGTCTCGGCCGCACGGTGGGCAGGCGAGACGCCGACACGACAACGGCTGTTCCTTCTGTTGAACGACCCGGAGGTGATCACGCCATCACTGCACCTGATTGCTGCCCCTGATCTCTGCCTCTGATCGCTGATCCCTGTCGCTGCCCCTGGACACTGTCGCTGCCGCTGCAATTCGGGCACGGACGCGGACGCGGACGCGGGCACGGGGCAACCGCGAACTGGAGATGCCAAAAACCAACCCGTAAACCACGTGTTGTCAGGTGGGAAACTTCATGACGATCTGTTTTGGACAACAGTGATGCTGGAGACAGGATGCTCGATGCCCGATTTAGTCCGTCTTCTGAAAAATCCCCTCAAGCGCAAATCACCATCAGTTCCGGTGTAACTCTGTACAGGCTTGGGGACGAATCGACGAGCTTGCCGCATCTAGCATCTAGCATCCAGAAGCGTGTTTGCAGCAGATGCTATTTTTTCTTCGGCAGATCGAGACCCAAGAGATCGACGATTTCAGAACGGTTGAGGGTGCCGATGACATCTTCCGTCGGTGCGACCACTCGTTCCATTAAATCGATTTTTTGCCGAATCAACTCATCGATCCGTTCTTCGATCGTATTCCGGGTGATGAGTTTGAAGACCTGGACAAAACGCCGCTGACCGATCCGGTGGACACGGTCGGTGGCCTGGTTTTCTTTGGCCGGGTTCCACCATCGATCGTAGTGGAGGACGACCGATGCTCCGGTGAGATCGATCCCCACACCCCCTGCGAGCAGGCTTGCGAGCAGCACCTTTTCGTGTTGCTCGGAGTTGAATCTGCGAACGATTCGGCCGCGATCGCGGGTCTCGCCGGTCAGGACCAGGTGTTTGATTTTGCGCTTCTCCAGGTGCTGGGTGAGGATATCGATCATCTTCACATACTGAGAGAAGACCACGACCTGAAGACCGCCGTCGAGGGCCTCGTCGAGGATCTCGTCGAAGACCTCGATTTTTGCCGAGTCTCCGCCGGTGGCCCCTCCATCCTTGACCAGATCCGGGTGGTCGCAGATCTGTTTGAGCTTTGTGAGGAGGGCGAAGATGTGCATGTAGGGGATCTCATCCGCTTCTTCTTTGAGCATGCGAACGATCTCCTGCGACTGGTGGGCGTGAATGCGGCGGTAGAGGGTGCGTTGAGCGGGCAGGAGATGGCAATAACGAATGTCTTCGACCTTCTCGGGGAGATCCTCCAGTACCTGATCTTTGACGCGGCGGAGGGTGAGCACCCCGAGCCGCTGCCTGAGAAGGTGAAGTTGATGATGGGAGGGATCGCGGTGATTGGCGCGGAACTCACGCTCCGACCCGAGGTATCCCGGAACGATCAGATCGACCACCGACCAGAGTTCGAGGAGCCGGTTTTCGAGGGGCGTTCCGGTGAGTGCGAGGCGGAAGGAAGCCGGGATCTTACGGGCCGCCCGAGCGGCCTTGGTGCGGGGGTTTTTGATCCGCTGGGCCTCGTCGAAGACGGTGATCGCCCATTCCCGTTCCATCAGCTCCTCGGTTGATCTGAAAAGAATGTCGTAGGTGGTGAGAACCAGACCCCCTTTGTCAAAACCTTCAAGAGAACGCGAGGGACCGTGGAAAAGGCGTACTGGGAGCCCCGGAGCGAAGCGTCCGAGGAGGGTGTACCAGTGTTCGAGCACTCCACGTGGACAGACAACCAATGTTTGCGCTTTGGGATCGCGGTCGGCAAGAAGACAAAGAAGCCCCATCACCTGGTGGGTCTTGCCGAGACCCATGTCATCCGCAAGAAGGGCTCCGACACCTACCAGATAACGACTCCACAACCACGCCACCCCGTCCGCCTGATACGGCCGCAGCTGGGAGCGCAGGCCGGGAGGACGGACCACATCCTGGCCGGAGCGACCCTGCAGGACTGCCGCCAGTTCTGCGAGGTCCTTGTTCGGGCCGGTGACCGGCAATCCGGTCTCGGCTACGAGGCGAATGAAGGCGACCCTTGAACCGAGGACGCCGAGATCACGACGGCGACGGGGCATCTTGAAACCGAGGTCCTCGAGCGGTTTGATTTCGGGGGCGCGGACGATGGTCTCGCCGATTCGGGTAAACCCGCTCTCGAGCAGGGCGAGCGCCTCCGGCCAACTGATTTTGGTCTCTTCGACCGTGTACCTGGGCCGCAGGCGCACCTTCTCGTTGGGTGTCAGTTCCGCCTCGAAGGAGATGGGAGTCGGTATCTGGGGCTGGCGGAAGGTCGCCAGATGATCCTGCGGGTGGTACCAGGGGTGTTGCCGGAGCTGCGGGTGGTCGAGATTGAGGAATCGAAGGGCCTCTTTGCCCTTGAGTACTCGGTGACCCTGGCGGTGAAAAGGAACCAGAGGCGTCGCGGGGTCGAGGAGCCGGCACAGGTGGCTGCCGATGCGTGCCCAACGCCCGTGGATTTTGCCCTCCAGGCTTTCGGCGGTGAATACCTGGCCGCTGCCGAGACGGTAGCCGGGTTCGAGGATGATGCCCTGGTCATTCCAGGTGGACAGCAGGACCGGGTGGAGACGAGCCTCCGAAAGTTCGAGTTCGGCAAGCTCGCCCTCGAGTTTGATGGTCGGCAGCGATCGCAGCATGGGTAGCGCGCCCGGGAGGTTTGATGCGGTGAAGAATACGAGTCTGGTATCACCCGAAGGAAGAGCGATACGGATTTCGACTTCGTTGGCCTCGATGCTCGCGTGGGCGGTGCCGGTTTTCTGCAAGGAGAGTTGCAGCTCGAGGGCCGACCTCAGGTCATTGCCCGTCAGATGGCTGAGATCGACTCGTTCCGCGGCCGACCGGCCAGGGGAGATGAAGGGGTGGCGAGAGTTCGCCCGCCACATCGCTCCGGGCCCGAGGCGCTGCATCGTCGATCGGATATCGAGCCACTGCAGCATGGTCGCCGTCGCGTGGTGGCAGGGAATGTCCTGATCGCCGCACACCGAGCAGGAACTCGAGGGAAAAACGTTGCAGCCGACATCGGAGATCTGAACCACGCACGCCGGGGACACCAGCTCGGATTCGAGATCGGCACCGGTCCAGGTGATTTTTGCCACCCGTCGATCCTGGTACAGATGATAGCCGCGCTCAGCGATACCCCGCGGCAATTTCCCGAGGACTTCGCCGGTGTGGATCTCGAAGAGATTCGACCGGGAGTTTTTCTTCCGGCCGGGGGAGGAATCCGACGTCATAGCCCATCAATATAGCAGGGAAAAGGTCGAGATGCCGGAGCGCGGGGCCTCGACTCTCCGGAGCGTGGTCCGCCGGTCTTTCACCGCCGGCCTCTCGACGCGCGTTGTGGTTGAGATCGAAAGACTTAAGGTGAAGATCCTTGACTGGGGATTTGCAGGAATCGCCGCAGGACAACAAAACCGATGGCGAGCCCGATTCCGGTGCAGCCGAGGCCGTACCACAGGGTTTCCGGTCCGAGGTGCTGGTAGACCGCGGTTCCAACGATCGGCCCGATCACGAATGCCGTGGAAAACGCCAGGGTGAACAGACCCATATATTGCCCCATCTGGGCGCGACCGGCCCGGTCGGCGACGATGGCATTTGTGATCGGCAGGGCGAGCATTTCACCAAACGTCAGCACGACGATGGCGAGGACGGCCACCAGGTAGGGAGGCCCAAACGGCAGCAGTGACAGCCCCGCCCCCACGAGGAACGCGCCTGCCGCAATTGTTCGCATGGCGTCGAATCTCTCGACGGCTCGGATCACCAACATTTCGGCGAGCACGATGACCAATGCGTTGATCGACAGCAATATGCCGATGGCTCGCTCGGATGCGCCGTAGAAGGAACGCAGATACAGGGGCATGGTTGTCCAGACCTGAAAAAAGGCCATTCCCAGGATCACGATCAGCAAGAGGAAGAACAGATACGGCCCGTCCCTCCAGGGCGAGGTGCCGGCGTGGCCTCCTGCATCCGATCTGGTCTGATGCGGACCATCAGTCGCCCCGAGGGTCAGCCACAGCATCAGTGCCGCCAGCCAGCAGGTGATGGCGTCACCGACGAACAACCAGGCATAGCCGTAGTGGGCGAGGAGACCCGCGATTGCCGGCCCGGTGGCCATCCCGACATTGGCAGCCAAACGGATCAACGCGAAGGCGCGTTTGTTGACCCCGGCCGGACTGAAGTGGGCGACCGACACCATGAGAGCCGGTCTGAAGGCGTCGGAGACCGCCGCGAGTATGAAGATGCCGGCCGCGAGCTCAACGAAACTGTCGAGACGGATAAAAAGCAGGAATCCGCAGCCGCTGACGAGGAGCGAGTGCTGTTGAATCCTGAGCGGGCTGAAGCGATCCGACAACCACCCGCCGGCGTAGGAGCCGAGCATCGATCCGAGACCGAAGCAGCCGATGATCTGGCCGGCGCGCACCGCGGTGAGACCGATGTCAGCGGTCAGATACAGACTCAGAAAGGGGAGGACCATCGTCCCGGCGCGGTTGACGAGCAGGGCGCCCGAAAGCAGCCACACCTCACGCGGGATACCCGCGAAGGCTGAGGTGTAGACGGTGATGAAGGACCTCAACAATGCCATTTGAAACAACGGAGTCGGAAGTCTAACCCGAATCAGGGCGAAAATCACCCGGAAAATGGTTACGCCACCGTCTTCCTGGAGAATTCAATGATGGTTAAGAGTAGGGGAAAGTCATTTTTTTTGAGTGTCTTGTAATAAATCTTAGTGAGTTTCACTAATTTAAATGAAATTCTTCTCGCCAATACTTGACAATTAGTAACTAAGATTCTATATTGTTCATCGAACGATGAGCGCGTACGAGCGCAATGGAGGTTCAAAATGGTTATGTTGACACGATGGAATCCCGGTATTGAAAATGCGACCCTCAACCAAAGGATGGAGCGCTTGTTTGACGAGTTCCTGGGACGCGGCATGAGGAACACGACGGAAGATCGGCCCCTGCGGGGAGCCTGGGTCCCCGCCATCAATGTTCTCGAGAAAGAGGACGCGATGATCATTGCCGCCGATCTGCCCGGTTTGAGCGCCGAGGACGTGGAGGTCACGGTTGAAGAGGGAACGCTGACCATTCGCGGCGAACGCAAACTCGAAGAGGCTGCCGAAGGTGAGACCTATCATCGAGTGGAGCGCGTCTATGGCGCATTCGAACGCAGCTTCTCGCTGTCAAACACCGTCGACATCGAAAAGATCGAGGCACGATTCAAAAATGGCGAGATGACCCTCACTCTGCCGAAGAAAGAGGAGTCGAAGCCCCGCTCGGTCAAGATCACGGTCGAGAACAATTAAGCCGGATTATTCTCATCAGCAACGGAATTCGGTGCCCCGGGGGTTGTCCCCCGGGGCTTTTTTTGACATTGAGCAGAGGAGCAGAGGAGCAGAGGAGCAGAGGAGCAGAGGAGCAGAGGAGCAGAGGAGCAGAGGAGCAGAGGAGCAGAGGAGCAGAGGAGCAGAGGAGCAGAGGAGCAGAGGAGCAGAGGAGAGAGGAGCAGAGGAGACTGCTGCCCTTATCACGAACGACGCTTCCGGTACGGTTCTGCCCGCCCCCCTGTCGCCAGTTCCGGATTCGTATCCACAACAGCCGTTCGATAGCGATAGCGATTCCGATAGCGATAGCGAACGTTGCTTCGCCCCTCTGCCATGTAAAGGCTCGTTCTCGCTTTCGGAAACGGAAACGGGATCGGAACTGGCTTTCAATATGTCTTCCTGAGCGGAGCCCCAACAGGGGCGAAGTCGAAGGATCTATGAGATGGGAAACAAAGATCCCGAGACGCAGATCCTTCGACTGCGCGCCGAAGGGGCTGCGCTCAGGATGACATCGGGAGGCGACATTCGGATACGTGCGAAAGCAGTAGCGAGTAGTTTTCGCTTTCGCCCGTTCGGTAGCGGTAAAGGAAACGGCAACGGGCCCTGGATCGGGATAGAGCATCCAGCATCCTCCATCACTGCTGTCCAAAACAGATCGCCACCTGAAGTTAGCCAACTGAAACACGTGGTTTACGGGTTGGTTTTTGGCATATCCGGTTCGCGGTTGGCCCGTACCCGATTCCGATCCCGATCCCGAATTGCAGCGGCAGCGATCAGGAGTCCTGGCGACGAAGTGGCCTCCTCCGGGTGGTTCAACAGAAGGAACAGCCGTTGTGGTGTAGGCGTCTCGCCTGCACACCGTGCGGCCGAGACGGCCGCACCACAAAGGCCGGAGCCCGAAGAAGTGAATGCTGTTCGCTGTCCCGGCCGCTGATCACTGACGCTGATGACTGATTGCTGCCGCTGACTCCTGATCTCTGTCGCTGTCCCTGTTCGTTATCCGAGAACCTGTCTTGGACAAGAGTGATCCAGCATCCTGAATCCAGCATCCAGCATCCAGCATCGAGTATCGAGTATCGAGCATCCAGCATCGAGCTTCGAGCGACTGACCGATCTCCCTTTCTCCCCTGCCTCCATTCCCCGTTCCGGGCGAGCCCTGCGCTACACTTCGCCAATGATCGAATCGCGAGTCTCCCTCGCTCTCGGAGGTGGTGCCGCCAAAGGCCTGGCCCATGTCGGCGTCTTGCGCGGTCTCGAGGAAGACGGCATCGAGGTCGCAGCGATTGCCGGCACATCGATGGGGTCGATCGTGGGGGCGCTTTTTGCCCGCGGCATGAAGGCGGTGGAGATGGAAGCATTTTTCACCGCAGTCGAGTGGTCGAGTCTGGCCCGAATCATGCTGCGATCGGTCAACGGCGGGGCCTTTTCCGATCTGCTGACTGAAACCCTGGGCAGCGAGTCGATCGAAGACCTCGATCTGCCTTATGCCGCCGTCTGCTGCGATCTTGAGAGCGGTTCTGAGGTGGTCGTGCGGCAGGGGCCGTTAGCTGAAGCAGTTCGTGCGTCATCCGCTATCCCGGGAATCCTGCCGCCTGTGGTGATTGAAGGTCGGACCCTCGTCGATGGTGCGATGGTGACTCCGGTTCCCTCGAAGGTTGCAGGCCGCCTTGCCGATGAACCGGTACTTTCGGTCAATGTCCTGCAACCGCCCAAGGCCGGACAGGGAAGTCGGGTCGTTGCGCGGCTTATCGAGGCGACCGCCCCCGCTCCGATTCTGGCAGGAGTCGATGGAATCATCCCGCGTCGCGGAAAGGCCTGGTGGCGGCGCAGACGACAATTTCCAAATCGGCTCAATGTGCTGATGAGGTCGATGCACATGATGCAGTACAACCTCTCGGTCTCTGCCGAGGGCGCCGGGTCGGCGATTCAGCCCGATGTGGGGTCGTTTGCCTGGCTCGATTTTCACCGGGCGCCGGAGATCATGGCCGCTGGCCATCGAGCCTACCGCGAGTGGGTCAGCGGATCATAGATTCGACGCGACGAATCCCCAATTCACCAGTTCCCAGAAATGTTCGAGATATTGCGGTCGTGAGTTGCGGTAGTCGATGTAATAGGCATGCTCCCAAACATCGCAGGTCAGCAGAGGAGTGCTTCCGAGACGGATGGGGTTGTCGGCGTTGGCGGTGGTCAGAATGGTGAGCCGACCGGATGGTTCGGAGACCAACCACGCCCAGCCTGAACCGAAATGGCCGAGCGCGGATTCGGTAAATTTTTTCTTAAAGCTGTCGAAATCTCCAAAAGCGTAGTTGATTCTCGGCGCCAGGGGCGCCGAGGGCTCACCGCCCGCCTCCGGGCCCATACAGGACCAATAGAAGCTGTGATTCCAGACCTGTGCCGCGTTATTGAAGACGGCCCCATCCGCCTCGCGGATGATCTCCTCCAGGGACATGTCGGCCCGAGGCGTGCCCTCCACGAGCTTGTTGAGGTTGTCGACATAAGCTCGGTGATGTTTGCCGTGGTGGTAGGCGAGGGTCTCCGACGAAAGGTGGGGCGTCAGAGCATCATCGCCATACGGAAGATTCGGCAGCTCGAATGCCATATCGTCCTCCAAGTCCGAGGTTTTGACCATCATATAACGAATTTCGATGGAGGTGATTGTTATCGAGATTGCGTCCTGTTTGTATCGAGTCTGAAATGAGAATCGTGCAACGCTCAGAGGAGCCTTCGGCCCGATTTCTCCGCAAATTCCAGGCCGCCCGCGAAACGGGGCGACACCTCGGCGTCACGGCATTCGGCGTTGAATCCACACCATGCACAAAGGATCCCAGGCCGGGCGGGAAATTCGGTGGCGGCCTCCGTTTCACGCACCAGCTGTTCGAAACGATCGAGGAGAAACTGCGCTCGGTCGGGGTCCACATGTTGCCACCGGGTGGTCCCGTGACGCAGATAGTGATAGCCCGCCAGTGCTTCGTCCTCACCGTGGTGCCGGAGAACGCTGGCGGCGTAAAGAGGGGCCTGCAGGCCCTCGGAGAACTCGGAGCTGTCGCCCTCGCTGCGAGAAGTTTTGTAGTCGATGACGAACAGTCGGCCCTTTTCAGTTCGTCCGACGCGATCTGCAAAACCGCTGAAGACGATGTCGTCTGCGATTTTGACGCTGACACGTTGCTCCAAAGAGACGGTCCGACTGCGGTCGCGGGCAAAGGTCTCGCGGTGAAACTGTTCGAGCATGGAGCGGCCGAGCTGGACATAGGTCTGCTCGGTTTCGTCGACCCGGATGATGACGATGCTGTCATCCATCTCTTCTGACCATTGCTGTGCAAATTTCTGGAGTGTCGATTCCAGATCGGGGCTCGACCCCTTCATACGTTCTCCGTAGAGCCATTCGAGCACGTCGTGGACCGAGTTGCCGAGATAGGACTCGATCGAGCGGAATGCCTCCTTGAGGCCCTGCAAATAGCGAAAACGATATCTCGCCGGGCACTGGCGAAAGCTCTTGATACGAGAAAAGGAGTAGGAATTCCTTGGAGTGGGAGCGATTTCGGTTTCAGTCATGCCTGGAGTGTAACGAATTCGGAGTTCTGAGTTCGGAGTTCTGAATTCAGACGGTCGTCGAGCCGACCGAGTCTGGTCTGTTCATGTTGAATGGCTGGGAAATCCGATTTCCGAACTGCGAATTCGTCAAACGGGATTCGGGAGGTCGACAAAGTCGACATCGAGGCCGTGGCGTTCGGCGATCCAACGGCCGAGGGCCCTGACACCAAAGGTCTCGGTGGCATAATGGCCGGCGGCTACATAGTGAACGCCGTCCTCTGCTGCCTGGTGCATGACCCACTCGGTCGCTTCCCCGGTCACATAGGCATCGAGGCCTGCAGCGACCGCCTGGTGGAACTCTTTCTGAGCGCCACCGGTCACGATCCCCACCGACGAAACCGTTCGCTCACCGCCAGGGAAATACTGTGGATCGCGCACGCAAGCTTCACCGATCGCAGCCACGAATTCCTCCGCCTCGATCGGTTCCGGGAAAACGCCGCAGACTCCGGTCGGCGCGCCGTTGTGAATCCCGAATGGCTCGAGCTCCGAGAGGCCGATCCTCCGCGCGAGCTGGGCCGCATTGCCGAGTTCAAGATGGCGATCGAGGGGCAGGTGATAGGCGATGAGCGAGATTCGGTTTTCGAGCAGTAGCCGGAGCCGTTCGCGAAACGAACCAATGATGCGGGGTGCTTCTGATCCGTTCCAGAGAACGCCGTGGTGGACGATGATCGCATCCGCGTCTTCCTCGATGGCGTGGTGAAAAAGCTCCCTTGAAGCTGACACCGCGGTCACGATTCGGCGGATCGTTGGCGCTCCTTCGACCTGCAGACCGTTGGGGCAATAATCGGCCGTGCCTTCCGAATCGAGGAGATCGTCGAGCTCTGCAACCAGTTGGAGGAGATCCATTGGATGATATTAGCGTATGATGAACGGAGCTATGCGAAAACCGGGGATCACCGTTGTTCTCGTCGCCTTGTTATTGGCTCTCCTGATGGCAACCTGTGATCGGAGAGAGCAGACCGCGATAAACGGCTTCACGGTGCGGACGATCAGCAGTGAAGACTTAGCAGGTCGCTGGGATCGGGCTGCACAAATGGGACTCGTCCGTATCGGGGAGGAACTCGGAGCAGATGTCGAGGCCTTTCGGGTGATTGATTCGAATGACGCTCGAGCCCGTTTGCTCGCGGTCGGCCGGGAACCGGCGGATCTCGTTTTTTGTACCGGATCCCTTTTCGAAAAAAGCCTCTACACCGAGGCGGCGGCCTTCCCGGGGACTATCTTCGTGCTGCTGCCCGGCCGGGTCCGGGGCGGCAACCTGGCCGGTATCCAGTTTCTTCCTGAGGAGGCCGGGTATCTGGCGGGTGCGGTGGCCGGAGTTGTGGCGTCCGGCAAACGCGCGGGTGTGTTGAGGGGTGAAGGCCAGGCCTGGCTCGAAGCGCTCGAAGAAGGTTTTGCAGCCGGGTTCCACGCCCACCGGAATCGAACCGAGGTCATCACCGTGCACGGAGTGGATGGCGCAGCGAGCCTTGCGGCGGCCGGGGTCGAGGTCGCGCTCTACGCGACCGACTTTGCCGACCCCGAGATTCTTGCCGCCGCTCGCAGCGCCGGGCTGAAACTGGTGGCGACCGATCGCGGGTTGATGTCCTCCAATCCCGATCTGATTGTTGCGGCCGTCGAGATTGATGTGGCCGAGGCGATGGTGCGGGTGGCCCGTGAAGTGCGCGATGGCGCCTTTTCATCCAAAATATTTGCCTTCGATCTCGGTTCCGGGGTTGTTGATGTCATCCTGAGCGACGGTCTTTCTGAAGAAACACTCGAGGGAGCGGGGACTGCTCTCGCCGATGCCCGCGCCGAGGTGACGGCCGGCTATGTCGCCTTTGATGAGTTGGGGCTCTGAAAGAATTCGGAGTTCGGAGTTCGGAGTTATGAGTTCGTGATTACTCACCGATCCCATGCCTCAGGCCGTGACATCCTCAGATAAACATCCGGTCCTTTGGAGCCTCATAGCCTCAAGCCTCATAGCCTCACAGCCCCATAGCCCCATAGCCTCAAGCCTTGACAATCCTGATTTCTCGCTATAGTGTAGCGAATATGCTACAGATGTAGCATCATGAATCGGGAGGACCGATGAGCGCCACAACCCCAGACCTTCCCCAACTCACCCCGGCCGAACTCGAGGTCATGAAGGTATTGTGGGACGCCGACGGATTGAGTGCTCGCGAGGTGCACCAGCATGTGGGAGAGAGCCAGGACTGGGCCTATTCCACCACCAGAACAACCATTGACAGAATGGTCCGCAAGGGTCTGGTCGGCAAGAGCTCGTATCACGGGCTTCATGTGTATCGGCCCTCGGTATCCCGAGCATCCGGTCTGGCCCGGTTGGTTCGCGATTTTGCCCACCAGGTCTTGGAAAGCTCTCATGTCCCGGTGGTGTCTCTCTTTGCCGAGAGCGGCAACCTGAGCGCCGAAGAAATCGAAGAGCTTCGGCAGTTGCTCGGCGAATCGACGGGCGAAGGGGCGGAATCGTGAGCTCGATGTTTCTCGATCTTGCATCCGCCTGGGCCGATCTGCTGGTCCGGGACAGTCTCCTGGTGATCCCGGTCTTTGTCTTCGTGGTGATCATGGCGCGCTGCGGCCGGCGGATCGGACCGGCCTTTCACGTGGCGATGTGGTCGTTGATCTTTCTCCGGCTGCTGTTGCCGCCGGGGCTGAATCATCCGTTAAGCGCCGGTCGCCTCCTGGGCGCGGTTTCAGTATCGAATTTTTCCGTCGGTGCGCATCAGGTCGAGGCTCCTCCCAACGGGGCATTGGCAGCCACAGGCGGCGGCGAGGCTTTTCTGATCGGGCCTTCGGGGGCCTCTCAGAACAGGGCGGTGGGCATTTTTATCGTGTGGGTGGTTGGTGCGTTGACCACCTTCTCCGTCTATCGCAGGCGCAAAACCGCCTTCTCCACGATTCTCCGAGCCGCCGTCGAGGTGAAGGATCCAGAAATCGATGCGCTGGCCGCTTCGTGGCGGGATCGCTTGCGGATCCGGCGAAGGGTGAGAGTCCTTTCCTCCAACGCTCGAACCAGTCCCTTTACAACCGGCGTGATTCGACCCGTGATCTTCCTGCCACAATCCGTTCTGGCCGATTCGAGTTGCCTGGAACCGGTGATCGCCCACGAGATGGCTCATGTTGCGAGGCTGGACGCACTGTGGCTCGGTCTGCAACACCTGATCCATTCGGTCTACTTTTTCCATCCGCTGGTCTGGATCAGCGGAGCGAGACTCAGCGAAGAACGCGAGCAGCTGGCGGATGCGACGGCGGTGGCCGCCGGGCGCCTTGCTGCCCGCGACTATGTCGGAGGCCTCCTCAACGTGCTTCGGCTCGACCTGCAGGGAGCGGGAGCCCCAACCATGAGTGCCAAGAAAAGGAGAATCGGAGTGCGAATTCAAAAAATCCTCGATCGCGAAGGCGGCCGGCCGCGGGTTGTTGCGGCAGTACTGGGAGCCTTCGTTTTGGGAGTCTTTTTGTTGCCACTGGGTCAAGGTGGTGCGACGGTCGCACCGGATGATGGCGAGCAGGGGATGCAGACATCGAGCCCGGCGCAGTTGAAGAATCAGATGACAATGATCAATCCGTTGCCCGATGGACGGGTAACCCAGACCTTTGGTCCGGGGAAGCGTGATCCATTCACAGGCAAGGAGGGTGTTTTTCACCGCGGCATCGATATCGGTGCAAAGACCGGTACACCGGTGGTGGCGCCGGCCGGCGGCGTGATCAGGGTGGCCACCGAAGCCTATGAAGAATCGCCGGCGGCGGGGACGGTGATCATTATCGACCACGGCCAGGGTCTCACGACCATGTACTCCCATCTCGGATCACTGGCGGTAGATGCCGGGCAACGGGTTTCGCAAAGGGAGGTCATTGCCACGGTGGGATCGACCGGCAAAAGCACCGGCCCGCACCTTCACTTCGAGGTCCGAGACGACGGCGAAAACCGGAATCCAGCCGACTTCGTCGAAGATTGGAAACGCTGAAGGACGTCTGAATTTGGAACCAGGAACGCCGCCGCTCATTTGAGCGGGGGCGTTTTTTGATGCTGGATACTAGATTCTGGATCACTCTTGTCCAAGACAGGTTCTCGGATAGCGAACAGGGACAGCGACAGAGATCAGGAGTCAGCGGCAGCAATCAGTCATCAGCGTCAGTGATCAGCGGCCGGGACAGCGAACAGCATTCACTTCTTCGGGCTCCGGCCTTTGTGGTGCGGCCGTCTCGGCCGCGCGGTGTGCAGGCGAGACGCCTACACCACAACCGCTGTTCCTTCTGTAAAACCACCCGGAGGAGGCCACTTCGTCGCTTGGACTCCTGATCGCTGCCGCTGAACACTGATCGCTGAACCCGGTCGCTGCTCCCTGTCCCTGTCGCTGGACACTGTCGCTGCCGCTGCAATTCGGGCTCGGGATCGGAATCGGGTACGGGCCAACCGCGAACCGGATACGGTAAAAACCAACCCGTAAACCAGGTGCTGTCAGGTGGAAAACTTCAAATGACGATTTGTTTTGGACAGCTGTGATTCTGGATACTGGATCCGCCGGTCTGAGCCGCGTCCGGGCCGGCGGCACCTGAGGAATGGCGGTTGCTGTAAAGGCGCCGTTTTGCAACGCTAAAAACGCTAAGAACGCAAAAAGCGCAAAGGCGACGCTAAGTTTTACTTTTGCGACGGTCGAGGTTCTTTTCTTCAGGTTCATGGCATCTTTGCGTTCTTTGCGCCTTATTCCATGCTTTTCTGTGTGTTCTGTGGGCAATGGTGTTTGCCACGACGGCCATTGCGAGGGTCAATCTGCGTTGATCTGCGTGATCTGCGGTTTCTCAGGCTTTTCCCTCCGGCTACGCCGCGGAGGTTCCAGCATCCAGCGTCACTCTTGTCCAAGACAGAGTCTCGGCTGGCGTTCAGGGACGGCGACAGCGATCAGCGTCAGGGACAGGGAACAGCAATCAGTGTTCAGCGTCAGCGAACAGGAGTCAGCGTCACGTTTGACTGGCATGGGGCCCTGAAATCAAGACTTCGGGTTGAGCAATCTCCAAGTCATTGCACGCACCTGATCAAAGGCCTTCATCGCTTCACTGGCTCTGTTCGGGCTGATCGCCCCGGCGTGAGCGAGAAGCTGCAAGTGGCTGTCGACCTCTTTGGCCGAGGCGTAGGCGATCCTCCAGTGGTTCGACCGGTCTCTACCAAACCGGCCGTGCCCTTCTGCCAGGTTCGCAGGGACCGAACTTGCCGACCGGATCACCTGATCGGCTATCGACTTCAGAGGAGCTGGAACCCTCATCACGAGCTTGATCGCGATTCCTGCGGCTTCGAGTGCTTTCGAGTGGGCAACGAGTTTGGTGTTCGTGGCGGCTGAGGACATGGTCACCTCCGGGTCGTTCATGCCCATACCCACAAGCCGGTGTGGTGGCCGATGTCAAGGATGCCCTGCACCCTGCCTGTCCTTGACATCGGCCGCCCACCGGCTACCTCTTCTGTTGAACGACCCGATGGTGGCCACTTCGTCGCCTGTACTCCTGACCGCTGCCGCTGCTCTCTGGCGCTGAACACTGACCGCTGTCCCTGTTCGCTGTTGTCTGTCGCTGACGCTGGACACTGTCGCTGCCGCTGCAATTCGGGATCGGGAACGGGTACGTGCCAACCGCGAACCGGATATGCCAAAAACCAACCCGTAAACCACGTGTTGTCAGGTGGGTAACTTCAGGTGACGATCTGTTTTGGACAGCAGTGATCCAGCGTCAAGTATCCAGCATCGAGCATCCAGCATCCGTCCGGGCTATGATCGCTGCCAAGGAGGAATATCCATGCCACTGGTCATCTGGCACAACCCCCGTTGAAGCAAATCCAGGCAGGCGGTCAGCCTGCTTCGTGACAAAGGAATCGACTTCGAAATCGTCGAGTATCTCAAGCAACCCCCGACGGCTGGGGAACTCGAGGGCGTCTTGAAAATGCTCGGAATGGAACCTCGCGAACTCATGCGCAAGCGCGAGAAGGAATACACGGAACTCGGTCTCGCCGACACCACGCTCGATCGCGACGAACTGATTCGGGCGATGGTGGAGCACCCACGGCTGATCGAGCGGCCGATCGCCATTACGGGGAAACGGGCGGTCCTCGGGCGGCCCACGGAACGGGTGCTCGAACTGGTCTGAGATCAGAGAAGGCCCTGCCAGATCCGTTCCACCCGCTCGAAAACAGCGGTCCAGGAGAAGGTCTCGAGGGCTTCTGGAAGAGAGGCTTTCGGGTCGCCGATCGGTGCCTTGTCGAGGCTTTGATCGATTGCAGTCGCGAGATCATCGACAAAGACCGGCAGGGAGCCGGGGTCGGGTCGGTCGATAGAAATCATTCGTGGCGACGGAACCAGAGTCAGGGCATCGCCGAGCCGGGGCGCCAGCTCCTCGCGGATGCCCTGCAAATTGGTCGCCACGAGATGACATCCGCAGGCCAGCGCCTCAACCAGAACGAGAGGAAGTCCTTCGTAAAAGGATGGGAGGACGCACACCGTTGCTCGCCGGGCCAGATCCGCGACTGCCGATTGCGGCAACCGGCCGTGCATTTCAACCGATGGAGCCATCCGCTCCATTCTCGCTCGCAACTCGTCCGCTTCGTTGCCGGAGCCCCCTCCGGCGACGTGGAGCCGAAGCTCCGGTCGGTGCGTCCGAACTCGATCGAAGGCGTCCAGGAGTTCGGGAAGGCCCTTTGACCGGCTGAATTTCCCGATAAACAGGAGCGCCGGATTCTCTTCCTGTGCTCGATCGTGGGTGTGAAAGAGATCGTCGCGATAGCCGGCACCAACCCGATGAATTTTATGGCCGGGAATTCCGAGTCGGGTCTCGAGTTCCGACGCGTGGCCGCGGTGGAGAACGGCGAAAGCCTCGTTGCGCGAACACCCCCGGCGCACATCGTCGGCTAGATGAGGACAAAGCTCCATTTGCCGTAAACCGGTGGCGTGGCAGTGGGTGAGGACCGGGATACCGGTGGCGACGTCCTTGACCAGAGCGGACATCAGCCAGATGTGATGGCTGTGGATGATGTCGGGCTCGAAGTCTTCGACCACATGCTCGAGATGTTTGGTCCACGCTTCTCGGTAAGCGTCGATCTGGGTCGGCCGGAGTTCTGAAAACCGGGAGCTCGGATAGGGCATGACATCGCTCATCCCGGGTAGCTCGAAATCCAGTGGCGGCGAACCGAACACAAGAGGATCGATGAAGGGACCCTCAAGTCCGCCGACTGGCGGCCTTGGATCACCGGCCGGTGTGCCTACCACGACCCGTTGATCCCAGCCTTTCGCGGCGGCATGCCGGACGAGCGCATCGAGGGTGATGCCGCTGCCGGTCAGGGACGGCCGCTGGGAGAGGACGTGAAGGACTCGCATCTTCAGAATTATGAACTAGGAATGAGAAATTCGGCGCTCATTATCGCGAATAGAGCTGACCGCACTGTTTTCCCGATCCCGATCCCGATCCCGAATTGCAGCGGCAGCGACAGTGCCCAGCGTCAGCGACAGTGTCCAGGGTGCAGGGACAGCGACAGGAGGCGGCGTCAGCGACAGAGATCAGCAATCAGTGTCCAGCGGCAGCGGTCAGGAGTACAGGCGACGACGTGGCCACCTCCGGGTCGTTCAACAGAAGGGGTAGCCGGTGGGCGGCCGATGTCAAGGACAGGCAGGGTGCAGGGCATCCTTGACATCGGCCACCACACCGGCTTGTGGGAATGGGCATGAACGACCCGGAGGTGACCATGTCCAAAGCCGCCACGAACACCAACCTCGTTGCCCACTCGAAAGCCCTCGAAGCAGCAGGAATAGCGATCAAGCTTGTGATGAGGGTTCCAGCTCCGCTGAAGTCCATAGCCGATCAGGTGATCCGATCGTCGAGTTCAGTCCCTGCGAACCTGGCTGAAGGCCACGGCTGTTTCGGTAGAGACCGGTTGAACCATTGGAGAATCGCCTACGCCTCGGCGAAAGAGGTCGACAGCCACTTGCAGCTCCTCGCCCATGCGGGGGCGATCAGCCCCAACGGAGCCAGTGAAGCGATGAACGCCTTCGATCAGGTCCGTGCCATGACGTGGCGGCTTTAGAACTTGAAAATGTAAGTGCTATTCGCTGCCGCTGACCACTGTCGCTGGCGCTGGTTTCTGCCGCTGCCGCTGACAGCTGACTACTGTTTCCTGACGCTGTCCGCCGTTCCCCGTCCCTGGTCGCTGTCTGAGACCCTGTCTTGGACAAGAGTGATCCAGCATCCAGCATCGAGTATCGAGTATCGAGTATCGAGTATCGAGCAACCGTGCGGTCCTGCCCTTCTCCCTTTCTCAGAACGACGACCCCGGTTGCTCCAAAAATTCCAACTCTTCGGGCGTCGACTCGCGGCCGAGAACCATATTGCGGTGGGGGAAGCGGTCAAAACGAGCGATGACAGCGTGGTGCCTCACCGCATAATCGACAAAGGCGGCAAAGGTGACCCGATGTTGCTCCGGAACCTCGGTGGCAAGCTGGCGAAAAAGCTCCATACTTCGTTCCTGGTCGGCCAGTTCTTCCGAGTGTTCAAACGGCAGATAGAAGAAGAGTCGTTCGATCGGCCGCAACAACTTGTCGGCGCCGCTCTGGAGGCCCTGCACGGCAACCTCCCGAGCCTTGAAATCGGTGGCGAAAGCTTCCGGCATTCCGCGGTGGATCGAGCGCGGGACCTGGTCGAGAAGCAGAATCAAGGCAAGTCTGCCGCGTGGCGAACCACTCCAGTGATCGAGATAATCGACCGCGGCAGCCGCGGCGGCGGTGCCGAAACGACGCTGAATCTCCTCATCGGTACCGGGTTGGTGGCCCCACCAAAGTCCAGCCTTTTGCTCGGCCACCACCGCGTCGTCGGGGTCATTTCCGAACCAGAATTCCAGCAATTCATCCTTGACGGCTTCCATACATCACCTCGGGTCGGTTGTTTGTCAATTACACGATACTCGATGCAGGGCGAGGCATGCAGGATGCTGGATCCCGGATGCTGGATGACTCTTGTCCAAGACAGGGTCTTGGATAGCGATCAGGGACAGCGACGGCGAACAGTAGCCAGCGGCAGCGTTCAGTCATCAGCGGCAGCGAACAGCCCTTACTTGGTCGGATTCAAGAGCCGCCAGGTCATCGCACGAACCTGATCGAAGGCCTTCATCGCTTCACCGGCTCCGTTCGGGCTGATCGCCCCGGCGTGGGCGAGGAGTTTCAGGTGGCTGTCGACCTCTTTGGCCGAGGCGTAGGCGATTCTCCAGTGGTTCAACCGGTCTCTACCGAAGCGGCCATGACCTTCTGCCAGGTTCGCGGGGACTGAACTTGCCGACCGGATCACCTGATCGGCTATGGACTTCAGCGGCGATGGAACCGTCATTACAAGCTTGATCGCGATGCCTGCTGCTTCGAGGGCTTTCGAGTGGGCAACAAGGTTGGTATTCGTGGCGGCGTTGGACATGGTCACCTCCGGGTCGTTCATGCCCATTCCCACAAGCCGGTGTGGTGGCCGATGTCAAGGATGCCCTGCACCCTGCCTGTCCTTGACATCGGCCGCCCACCGGCTACCCCTTCCTTGGAACGACCCGGTGGTGGCCACTGCGCCGCATGAACTCCAGACTGCTGCCGCTGCTCTCCGTCGCTGAACACTGACCGCTGTCCCTGTTCGCCGTTGCCTGTCGCTGACGCTGGACACTGTCGCTGCCGCTGCAATTCGGACGCGGACGCGGACGCGGACGCGGGCGCGGGCACGGGCACGGGCACGGGCACGGACAACCGCGAGCCGGATATGCCAAAAACCAACCCGTAAACCACTTTTTGTCATGCGATGTCTCTGCGACTCTGCGCCTTGGCGTCTCTGCGTTAAAGATTGAGAACTGACTGCCCCAAGAGATGCATCTGGCATCAACCGTCGAAAAACGAAAGGCTGGATCCAAAGAGGCCCATCGATAGCGATAGCGATCCCGATAGCGATAGCGAATCGAACCAAGAGATGGACACAGGGTGCGGCTATACTGTGCCGATGGCCGAAACTGGAAAAACCTCCGAGAGCGCTGAGACGACCGAGACCTGTTCGAAGTGCGGCGGCACCGGGTGGATTCTGGTGGAGGAAAACGGCGTCGAGTTGGTCAAGAGATGCGGGTGCGCCGCCGGGGCATTGCGGGAACGTTATCTCCAACAGGCCGAGATTCCAGCCCGCTACCAACATTGCACGCTTGCGGACTTCGAACTTTGGAACCCGGATGATCCGACCCTCGCAAAGGCGGTTCGTTCGGTTCAGGAATTCGTCGATCTCTTTCCAGCCACCGACAAGGGCCTCCTCCTCATGGGGCCGGTCGGTACGGGCAAGACCCACCTCGCGGTGGCGGCGATGCAACAGATAATGCGCGAAAAGACCCCGGCGATCCGGGGACGATTTGCCGATTTCACCTCATTGATCCTCGAGATCCAGATGACCTTTGACGGCTCGGGGTCGAGCCGCAAGATCCTGCGACCACTGATCGACGCGGATCTCCTCGTGCTCGACGAACTCGGAGCGGGAAAGTCGACGCCGTGGGTCATGGATCTTCTCTACTATCTGGTCAACACGCGCTATCTCGAGGGCAAACTGACGATCTACACGACCAATTTTTCGGATTTTCCCAAAGCTTCGGCCGAGGAGTCGTTGACCGACCGGGTATCGCAGAGGATCCGATCGAGGCTCTATGAAATGTGCCGGCGCCTCGAACTCCGGGGACTCGACTACCGCGCCCAGCGGCTCGCGTCTCGCGAAGGGGGAATTCGCTTGTGAGGGTGGTGCTCGTCGGTATCCTGGCGGTGGCCGCGGGCTGTGCCAGCGCGCCACAGACGATTCAGCGGCCACCGAGCGCCACTCCGGCCCCGACGGCTGAAGTCGTGGGGACGCCGACGCCGGTGCCGACTGCGACCCCCGTGCCGACCGCGGTGCCAACGGTACCGCCGCCGGCTATTCTGCGGATTCAGGACGTTGAGCCGCCATTGATTCGCGTCCTGCTCCAGCGTTCATCCTCCCAGATTCGCCTGCCTCAACCCGGAAGGGCGTATCGCCTCAGTTTTGATGGTCGTGCCGCCTGGTTATGGGGACCGATCACTGTGACGGTGGATACCGCCGGTTCGCGCTGGTGGCAACTCGGTGCGTGGGGCGATCCGGCAAATGTCGCCGCCGCGCGGCAGCGGCTGCAGCGAAAATTCGGATCGTCTGTCGAGATCCGAGAGGAGACCATTCGGGATGGTCTGACCAGGCTTCTGGTGGGATGGCTCGGCAGCGAGCCCTCTGATCCCGAACGAGAGCTCGAGGCCCTCGGCTTCGACGCCGTCCGACCGATCCCACGCAGTGGCGAAGTGCGGATCGCCGGCGCAAACGGCGCAGCGGTGACCAGCGCCGGTGAGATCCTGATGGACCCTGCGGGCGATTGGCCGGTTGCCGTCGGTTCCCGTCGATACCGCGGACGATTGCTGGCCCGGGCGATGGGTGGCGAGGCATTGGTCATCAACGAACTCAATCTCGAAAGCTATCTGAAGGGTGTGGTTCCGGCCGAGATGGGCCCGTCGCAGTTTCCTGAACTCAATGCCCTCAAGGCTCAGACGGTTGCCGCGAGAACCTACGCAGTGGCCCATCTCGGCGATCACGCCGATGAAGGCTGGGATCTCTGCGATACCCCGACCTGCCAGGTCTATAAAGGTTTTGATGTCGAACACTCCCTTTCAAACCGCGCCATCCGCGAGAGTGCCGGTCTGGTGGCGGTTTATGAAGGTGAGCCCATCGATGCCATGTACACCTCGACCTGTGGCGGGCATACGGAGGATGTGGAGGTGCTCTTTCCGGGCCGCGTCCGACCCTACTTGAGGGGCGTGTCGTGCGCTTGGGATCGGCCGATGAAAATGGCCGGCGCGTCGGCGGAAACGGGTTGGATCGATCAAACGGCTTATTCGGCTGCGGTTGCGTTCCAGATTCTCGCTCTCGCACCGAATTCCGGTCCCGGAGAGATTCTGGCCCGACTCCAGTCTCGTTTCGGAGCAAGCATTGGGACGCCGACCTCGCTCGACGGCGAAACCTTTTCTGCTGCGCTCCTGAAGGCTGCCGGCATCGATCCTCCGTCCGGTATCGCCCCGTCTTCGAATGGTCTCGAAAGACTGCTCTTTCTGGCCGATCTTTTTCTCGCGCCCCTCGACCCGCCGTCTGCCGGTCTGAGCTCGGATTGGGCGGCCGCGGCGGCGCTCACGGTTCTCGAACTGCGCGGCGATGTAGTGCGCGACACGGGTGAGGCGGTGCCTCGACCGGACGGTGTTGGGATATTCCCCAGGCGCGCCAAACACTCGATGCCGCTGCCGTCTATGCTTCCGTTGTGGGAAAGGTGGGCTGGAGCGTATCGGAGTGTGCGAAGCGCCGAGGTGTCTCCAGGAACCGTTCTCGAGCGAATTCGGCTGGGAGAACGAGTGTCGGCCTTGGCCATCGTTCGATCCGAGGGTGGCGGCGAAGCCGACCGGCGATCGGCGTGGCGCGAGTGGGTTCGCGACAAGAGCTGGTCGGAGATCGAAGAGGTGCTTGGAATGACGGCCCTCGAACGACTGACCGTGACCCGGCGCTCACCATCCGGAAGAGTCATCGGGTTGGCTGCGGTCGCCCGGGATGGAACAACCCGCGAATGGTCGGGTTTCGAGGTCCGACAAGCGCTCGAACTTCCGGAGACTTTCTTCGCGATGCACCTGAGAACCGGGGCCGACGGCGAACGCCGGGTTCATTTTCTGGGCCGCGGATGGGGGCACGGTGTGGGTTTGTGCCAGCACGGTGCCTACGGTCTCGCGCGCGTCGGGATGGATTTCGAGAGGATTCTCAAACACTATTATTCGGGCATTCAGGTTGTGCGCTGGCCTGGAAGCGCAGTCGGCAGGTGAATCGGTGCTCGACTGATTGGGTGTGTTGATCGACAAGGGGGTGGATGAGTGGATTTTCAGCTGTCAGATGACCAGATCGCGATTCGGGACATGGTGCGCGATTTCGCGCAAAAAGAGATCGCTCCCCACGCCCTCGAATGGGACGAAAACCAACATTTTCCGCGCCAGCTCTTCAGCCAGCTCGGCGAGCTCGGCCTTCTCGGAGTCGTGATTCCGGAGGAATTCGGCGGTGCCGGACTGGGCTACGTGGAGTATGCGGCCATTCTCGAGGAGATCGGGGCCGCCGATGGTGGGATCGGTCTCTCGGTTGCCGCACACAACTCCCTGTGTACGAATCATCTTTATCTATTCGGGTCGGATGAACTCAGAAACACTTACCTCCCGAAACTGGCTTCGGGCGAGTGGATCGGCGCCTGGGGACTGACCGAATCGCAGGCGGGCTCGGACGCCGGAGGGACCCGGACCACCGCCGTCCGTGACGGAGACGAATGGGTCTTGAACGGTTCCAAGACATTTATCACACACGCCAGTGTCGGAGATGCGGCGGTTCTGGTGGCGCGGACTTCGAAAGAGGGCGCTCACCATGGAATCTCCGCCTTTTTTGTTCCTTTTGATCGAAAGGGTGTTGAAGCCGGAAAGAAGGAGAACAAGCTCGGCATGCGGGCGTCGGATACTTCCTCGCTGATGCTCGAGGACTGTCGGATTCCGGCTGGTTTCCTGCTCGGTAACGAGGGGGAAGGCTTCACCCAGGCGATGAAGGTCCTCGATGGTGGGCGAATCTCGATCGCCGCCTTGTCTCTTGGCATTGCCCGCGGCGCTCTCGATGCGGCGCTCGGTTACGCATCCACCAGGGAGCAGTTCGGCAAGCCGATCAGCGCTTTCCAGCTGATCCAGGCAAAACTCGCCGATATGGCGACCTCCGTCGATGCTGCGCGTTTGCTGACTCAACGTTCTGCTGCCATGAAGGACGCTGGTTTGAGAGTCACCCGTGAGTCAGCGATGGCCAAGGTCTTCGCCTCCGAGGTTGCCGTCGCCGTCGCCGAAGAAGCGATCCAGATTCACGGCGGCTATGGCTACACCAAGGACTACCCGGTCGAACGGGCGTGGCGGGATGCCAAGCTGTGCACGATCGGCGAGGGGACCTCGGAGATCCAGCGGATGGTCATTGCTCGCGAGCTTCTCAAGGCCCTCGAGTCCTCACCATGACGGTTTTGGATCATCTCGGGATCGCCGTCGATTCCATCGAGGAGCGACTTGGCATCTACGAGGCTCTCGGCCTCGAGGTCGAGGGGACCGAGGAAGTCATCGAACAGGGCGTCCGGGTGGCCTTCCTCCCGGTCGGCGACAGCCGTATCGAGTTGCTCGAGCCGATCGATGCTTCCTCACCGATTGCGCGCCACCTTGAACGGAGAGGCCCCGGGTTGCATCATGTTTGCCTCCGGGTTCCTGATATCCGGGCTGCGATGGCGGAGTTGACGGCGCGCGGCTATCGCCTATTGTCCGAAGAACCGCAGCGTGGAGCCCACGACTGCCTGGTCTGTTTTGTCCATCCCAAGTCGACCGGCGGGGTTTTGCTCGAGCTCTCGCAACCGGCGGATGGTGGCGAGATCTCGGTGTAGTAGGCTCGAATGGTGGACGGCATAGGTGACGGTTCCCTGGTGATTCTTCACTGCGGCAGCCCCAAGGAAAAAATGTGGGGGGTCGTGGTCCGGCTTGACGCCGTGGGGCTGGTCCTGCGCGGCCTCGAGCTCGGTGCGGTCGACGACTGGTTGCGCCAGCTTCGCACTGCTTCGGAAGCGATGATCGCTCCGACGACCTTCTTTGTTCCCATCCACCGCGTCCTGAGGATTGACCTCGATGAAAGCGGTCCGGCGATCGAAGGCATCGGCGACCGAATCCGCAGGGCAACCGGGCGCGATGTCCGTGCCGACCTCCTCGAGTCGGGCGAACCCGAGAATTGATGCGGCGGGCCCTTCTTTTTTGCGCGATCGCCGTCGTCGGCGTCGCGAGCGGCGTCGAGGCTCAATACCAGGGTCAGGTCGACATCAATGCCGTGGTTGTTCCGGTGACGGTCCGAAACGCCAAGGGTCGTGTGGTCACCGGTATCTCCCGGCAAAAATTCGAACTCTATGTCGATGGGCTCAAGGTCCGGATCCAGGATTTGAATCTTGAAACAGATCTGCCGATCAGTCTCGGCTTTATCCTCGATACCTCTGGTTCAATGTCGGGTCGCAAGCTGTCGGGAAGCAAACAGTTGATCTCTGCATTCCTGGAGCGCCGCCGGCCCGAAGATCAGTTGGCTCTGTGGACCTTTGGTGACGACCGTGTGCTCGAAAAATTCCCCTTTGGTATGGGTTGGTATCTGCTGCCGCGGGTTCTCGAGACGCTCAAACCGTGGAGCACCACGGCAATCTACGATATGGCGCGTCGGGTGCCCGAGATGCTCGAGAAGGCTCGCCATCACCGACGTGCCGCCATCCTCCTCACGGATGGTGTCGACAATGCCTCGCAGATGAGCCCTGAACAGGCAATGGATGTGGTCCGGCGTCTCGAAACACCGATCTATGTGCTCGGTGTGGAACCGCCACCTCCTTCCATGGAATCCGATGGGCCTTCGTACGAGGAGATCCTGACGATGATCGCAGAGGCTTCCGGAGGCCATTACCGGCGCATCCCAAAGGCGGAGGTTATGCCGGAGATCGTCGACGAGTTGGTCAGAGAACTGTCCTCTCGATACATCCTCACCTTTGAGGCCTCAGGCGTGGGGACCGATAAATGGCGGACCATCGAGGTCAAGGTCGAGGGCTATACCGTGGACACCCGCTCGGGTTACACGGGGACACTCCCGTGGGGTTTTTGAATCCAGCATCCAGTTTTGCTGCTGTCGAAAACAAATCTTCACGTGAAATCGCATCCAGGACAATAGAAGGTCTTCGGGTTGGTTTTAGGCATTATCGGTTCGCGATTGGCACGTACCCGATCCCGCTCCCGAATTGCAGCGGCAGCGACAGTGTCCAGGTTCAGCGAACAGTGATCAGAGTTCAGCGGCAGCAATCAGGTGCAGTGACGGCGTGGCCACCTCCGGGTCGTTCAACAGAAGGAACAGCCGCTGTGGTGTCGGCGTCTTGCCTGCCCACCGTGCGGCCGAGACGGCCGCACCACCAAGGCCGGATCCTCGAAGAAATGAGTGCTGTTCACTGTCCCGGCCGCTGATCGCTGACGCTGATGACTGAACACTGCCGCTGGCGACTGTTCGCTGCCGCTGCCCCTGATCGCTGTCCGATACTTCCCGCCTGGGCTGGGTGATCCAGCCAGCGGGACACAACTCTGAAGGTGGGCCTTGGCCCACCTTCAGGGCCGTTCCTGAACGCTGTCCGAGACACTGTCTTGGACAAGAGTGAACCCACATCCAGAATCCGGCATCCTGCATTCTGTATCTGCATCTCCGAAGACGAACGCATCCTTGACTTCCTCAACACTGCTCTGCATAGTGGAATCACCAGGAAAAATACCGAGGAGGAACCCCATGAAGCCAGTTCTTCGAGTCGCCATTCTGCTGTGCACGCTTGCGATCGCCCCCTTTGCCGTTGCTGCCGAATTCGAAGCCGACGACGGACCCTGGGTCAATGTCGATGTCTTTGAACTGGCTACCTACGGGGACGCGACCTTCCTCGACTACCTCGGAAAGGGCTATGTCGTCTTGCTCGAAGCGGTCAAGGCGGAGGGTCTGATCCTCGATTACGGCGTCATGATGAAAACAACCGGAAAGGCCGGAGACGGAGACGTCGTGGTGTGGTGGTCCGTCGAAACTCTCGCGGGCTACGAAAAGGCTCTGGGCCGGATGGGTGAGTTGGCCGGCGAGATCAATACTGCCGAGGAATGGCAGGAGATCTGGGCCGAGCTTGAAAAAGTCCGGACCATTGAAAGCAGCAACCTCTATCGGGCGGTGACCTGGACGAAGGTCGAGGACTAGAGCCTCGAGCGTCAAAACGGTCGTTGCCGGTCGTGGAACCCCACTCCGACCAGCCGCCGAAAAGCTTATGTAATACAATATTTAAGAGAGAGCGCGAAAGTTGCGATCTAATTTTTTGTTGCGTAGGCGGAGGTATACATGCGCAAGGTTCTTCTGGTGCTCGGAATCTGCATTCTGGCGACCCCGGTTTGGGCCGGTGGCGGTTACAGTCTTTTCGGGTCATACGCCCAGTTGAGTGACGATGCGAACGAGCCGGGTATCGGCATGCGCCTCACCATCGGGGGTGAGCACTGGGTCGGTGATCTCACCTGGACGTGGTATCCCACGTCCGGCGATGTCAATACGATTGGCGGCTTCGTGGATGACCTCCAGGTCATCCCGACGGACCTCGGCGCACGCTACCTGTTCAACACTACAGGCAAGGTGAAACCGTACGTTGGCGCCGGCATCACCTATTTCTGGGCAAATCTCAACGATGCCAGCATCTCCAAAGAATTTGGGGCGTACGGACTTTTTGGTATCAGTTTCGGCCAGAAAAGAACCAGTTTTTTTGTTGAAGCGATCTACCGCTATGGCACGGCCGATGTGGTCTACGCCTCGGGTGGGGACCGGATAATCGGCAATATGGATCTCGGGGGCTTTGGCGCGAACGCCGGGGTCGTCTGGACTTTCTAAACGAAAGACGTTTGTCGTTGAGTCCGGAGAGTTCGCAGAGTCACTCGTCTTCGATGATGACGGCGGTGCCGTAGGCCAGGAGTTCGGCTGCTCCCTGCATGAGCATCGAGGTCATGAAACGGGTGCCGATGACCGCGTTGGCTCCCAGTTCCTCGGCCTCTTCCACCATCCGATCAAGGGCCTGTTCGCGGGCTTCGGCCATCATCTTGGTGTACTCCGAGACCTCACCGCCGACGATATTGCGCATGACCGCCAGTATGTCTTTGCCGAGGTGACGGGCGCGAATCGTGTTGCCTCGCACCAACCCGAGGGTCCGAACCACCTTTTTGCCGGCGATGCTGTTGTCGGAAACGACAATCATTTCTCAACCTCCCGGTAGGGATCTGTCTTCGCCACTTGGATCCTATCGAGAAGGACCGAGACAAAAAGCAAAACAAAGGCACTGAGCCCGCCGAAAACGAGCAATCGTTCGACCAGGTTCTCAGACCCGTGCCAAATCTGCCACAGAGCAAAGCCCGAAAAGAAAACCGCCCAGAGGATCCCGATAGCCCAGCCCAGGTTTCGGGCAGCAAAGCTCGCTCCGCTCCTCGGGCGCTCATCCCACTGGCTGTCGTCCGGAATCCTGAAAGCGGTAGACATCGTGGCCTCCCTCATGGTCGAGAGCTCATCGAAGAGCCCGCGGCAGTGGTCACAATCATCGATGTGGATGCGGACCTTCTGCTCCGTGGCCTGCGTGAGCTCGCCGTCGATGTGCCCTGAAATCAGGGTCTCGTCGAACTCTTTGGGGCATCGGTCAGTCATCTCTGACCTCCCCGGTGAATAACTCGTGTCCCTGCAGCGCCTCGCGGAGAAGACGCCGCGCCCTGTGCAACCGAGACATCACCGTTCCTCGTGGAATTCTCAAAGTCGTCGCGATCTCAGCGTAGCTGAGATCCTGGTAGTCGCGGAGAACCAGAACCTCGCGATATCGCGGCGGTAGTTCTTGCACGTATCGCCACACCGCTGCCTGTAACTGGTGGCGTGCGGCCATGATCTCCGGATCCGGACCGGAATCTCGTGGGTCGAAACGAATCGCATCGTCACTGGCAGGTTCCAATGACTCGGTCCGTCGGACCCGCATCCTGCGCGCGCGGTCGCGGACCAGATTCCGCACGATCCTGAGTAACCACGGGCGCACCGGCCGCGTGGCGTCGAAACGATCGAGTGAGCGGAAGAAGCGGACCATTGCGTCCTGAGCGACGTCGAGGGCCTCATCGGGGTTGCCGATCAGCTGCAATGCAAAGACATAGGCTTGCTTGCGACAGCTTCGTGCAAGTTCATCCAGGGCCGCGGTCTCGCCCTTTTGCGCGAGGACCACAGTTTGCGCCTCGGTGGGCGCTGGGATCGCCGCCGCTGGTGGGAGGCCTTGCGGATTCGTCATGGCAATGCTCACGCCCTCCCTTACGCGCCCGGCGACGGAGTATTCCATCGGTTTTCGAGGAGATTCACGATCACCTCGTAACCGGCGGCATCAGTCTCCGAAAAATGGGCTGTATTGTGCGAGTCGATGTCGAGGACCCCGATCGGCGATCCGTCCTTGTCGTGGATCGGCACAACGACCTCGGAGCGGGTATTGGCGTCGCACGCGATGTGGCTCTCGACGGCGTGTACATCGGCGACAAGTTGGGTGACGTTGCTGTCGATGGCGGCCCAACACACACCCTCGTGACGATTCAAAACCAGACATGCCACCGGGCCCTGGTAGGCATCGACCACCAACTCGCCGTCCTTGATGAAATAAAAGCCGGTCCACGAGACCCCGGGGATCTTGTGGTGGAGCAGGGCGGCGGCGGTGGCGCAATGAGCCGTCCGGTCATCCGTCTTGGCGATCAGCTCACCAAGCTGGTCGGCGATGCGCTGATATCTGGCCGTTCGTTTTTCGTCAGTCATAAATTCCCCAAAAAAATGCAGGCTCGTCGCACTCCGAACTCCGAACTTCGAACTCTCAATTCCTCATTCCTCGTCTACATTTCTTCGGGAATCGGTATTCCCAGAAGATCTTCCAGCAAGATTCCCATCTCGTCGTTGAAGAGGGTGAATACCGCGCGGCGCATGCGGCGAACATCTTCGTCGTCCTCGGGCACCACCGGATGGGCGTGGTAGAGGCGGTGGAAGAGTTGCGCGAGATCGTGGACGTGCTGCGCGAGTATCGAGAACTCGAGATTCGAAACCGCCTGGGCCACCACCTCACGCCGCTGGGCGCACTGCAGCACGAGACCCCAGAGATCGTCGGCGATCCCGGCCCCCGAAAGCCCCTCGACCTCCTCGGGTAGAAGCCGCCCCTCACCACGGCGATCCTGCAACTTTTGAAAGACTTTCTTCGCCCGCACCGCCGAGTATTGGAGATAGGGCCCGGTATCGCCCTCGAAGGCGAGCGCCTCGTCAAAGTCGAAGGCGAGGACCCGGTTGCGTGACTGGCGGGCCATGAGATAGCGCAACGCGCCGACGGCGATGGTCCGCGACCGGTCTGCGACGTCAGCCGGAGCTCCAGTGCCGTCCATCCGTTGCACGATGGCGTCTTCGGCGGCGTCGGTCAGGACATCGAGGAACTCGTCGGCCTTGACGCCGATTCCGCGGCGGCCGGACATCTCGATATAGGATTTTTTCATCTCGTCGTCGCTGAGACCGAAGGAGGACCCGGTGCGTTCCTCGATGACCCGGACGGCGGCCGGAGTCAATGCCACCATCTCGTAGGAAAAGTGGATTGAGTTGTCCGCGGCGTCGGGATGGCCGAGGACCCGCACCGCCTCCTTGACCACCTTCTGCGGATAGGACTGGCGAACATCGATGACGTTGTAGACCCTGTTGCCGCTGCCAAAGGCATGGCCCGGGACGATCTCGGAAGAATCGGAGGTGGTTCGGACAAGATCATTGGTGCCGGCTCCGTACTCAACCGGCGCGGCCGGACCCGGTTGGCCCCAATCGGCGAATGTCCGGTAGCCAAAATCGTGTTTCGTGCCGTCGGCCTCGACCAGGAGCCCGAGCTTCCACAGCTGGTAGGCGATGTCCTTGCCGGTGTAGGTCACGGTGCCGTTCGAGCGCACCAGAATTTTGTCGGGGTCGTCCATGTCGGCGAACTCGGGGCTTGAGGCGAGGGACATCACCCAGCAACCGGAGTTCTTGCCGGCGTCTTCGAGTCGGATGGCCTCGGCGTCGCGCAGGATCTCGAAGGCCCGCTGCCAGAACCCCAGGTGGAGAATGTCCGATTCGTGGGTCAGCAGGTCATAGGCGATGCCGAGCCGGGCGGTAGTGGCCTGGTGACAGCGCACATTGCCGTCGGCCACTGCCTCGGCGAGACGTGCGACAGCACGTCCGTTGAATTCGTCTCCGGCGACCACCGATCCGTGCAGCAACTGGAGGGCCTGATCGAGTTCGAGACCTTCGGACCCAGCTTCAATGTGGTGGAGGACCTCGGCGCGTCGCTCCGCCAATGCCTCGTCCTCCGGGTATCTGGCGGTGACACGGGGGTAGATCTCCCAACAGAGATCGTCGAAATCGGTGGTGGATGGGGGAGGAATCACATGACCCGGCAGCCGTTCGACAACATTTTCGATGAGCTCGTCGCGGCGGCACGGCTCGATCCCCAGGCAACCCGCAAGCTCGGTTTCCGGCAGGTACAGCACGCCAACCACGACGTCCGCAACCTGTACACCGGTGTCGTCGATGTAGTTCTGGATCTCGACCTCGGAACCGAGGCTGCGGAGACTCCGCCCCAGGATGTCCCCCAGAACGCAGTTGCGGAGATGGCCGATGTGGGCCGCCTTGTTGGGGTTGATGGCTGTGTGTTCGACGATTGTCTTGATCGATGACGATTGTTGTTCATCGTGATCGTGTTTCAGAAGATCCATGAGCAAACGGTTGCGCACCAGATAGAGATTGAGGAAACCCGGTCCCGCGATCTCGACCCTTTCGATATCCTCTGGCCACTCGGCCTTTTCCGCCACCTTTTCAGCAATCTGGCGGGGATTGGTTTTGAGCACTCGGGCCAGAGGGAGCGCCCCGGGCCAGGCGAGATCGCCAAGCTCACGCCGCGGCGGCACCTCGAGCGCCACCCCATCCGGGCGATGGCCGAACTCGGCCTCGAGCGCCGCAGCGAGCGCCTCGGCGGCGCGATTCTTGATTGATTCAAGGGACATCACGGGCCTCCATACATCGACCCGCGATTCTACTCGATTCCCGCGCCCGCGTCCGCGTCCGAGGCCGCGAGACCACCTCCTGCGGGCTGGTCACGGCACGACTCTCCGAGTAGGAGGTACGGTCAAACTTCTGCCGCGCGTGGCACGAAATCTGACTGTCGGTCAATCGGAAACTGTGGCCGACCAACTCTCGGTGTCGCCGTTTTCAAATCCGTCGCTGAAAAATGCGGCGGCGCACTCGGCAATGGTGCCGGCGGGATCTGCCGAATCACCGAACCAGACAACTGCGTATCCGTCGAGCATGCCGATTCCCATGGCCGGCCACGGGTTTCGCGATGCCCAAATCCCCTGGTTGAGGATGACGTCATTGTGCCCGGGGCTGTTCTTCCAGGCGTTAAGAGCGCCCAATGGTGTGATGATACCGCCCGAAGACGCCGCGATCTCGTATCCGTTGGCCGAGTACAGACCGCCCGTGATCTCCGATGGCTTGCTCCACATACCGGAGGCCTGGGCATGATCGGAGGTGTAGCAAAGGGCATTCCACAGCGTTCCATAATCGGACCAACTGTGCAGGTTGCAGTCACCGCCGACCGGGTTGTTGTTCACAAGATCCCACACGTGCCACTGTGCGACGGTGGTGAGCGATATCGAAACCGGCACCGGGAGGAGAGCGTTGTCCTCGCGGTACTGGTTGATCAGAGCGCCCAGTTCGACTTCGTCGGCCGTCAGGCATTGACCGATCTCCTGAGCATGGGCCGGCAAAACTGCTGTCATGGCCACGATCAACAGAGTCACGAATGATTGGAGGCGCATGTCCGATCCTCCTTATTGTCTGGGCTGTCGAGTATTCGTATTATACAGAGTCTGAGACCCTTTCTTGACTCTGGAAATCTCCAAGCCTATTGTGAATCGATAAGAACCGGCAGATTGACGAGTACGACCAAAGGGAGGTCAGCTGATGGCAACGCTGTTTGTACGGCACGATGTGGCGGATTTTGCGACGTGGAAACGGGCCTACGACGATTTTGATGACGAGAGATCAACGATGGGAGTGACCGGGCACGGGGTCTATCAGACCGAGGACAGCCCGAACAATGTGACCCTCTATCATCATTTTGAAAGCATGGGTGCGGCCAAGGCCTTTATGAACAACCCCCGGCTTACGGAAGTCATGATGGCAGCCGGCGTCCAGGGTCGGCCGACCATCTGGTTCACGACGAAAGCCTGAGACTCCCCCGCGTCATCGGGTCGCCGAATCGGACCGATCCGTAACAGATTTCTCTTGCGTCCCGAGTTGCGCTGCGAGAGGGGAGTCGATTCCCACGTGCAGTAGACTGAAAGCGGATGGAAGCTGACGAACAGACCAGCGGCGGCGGGGCTGACGCCGCCATGACCTCAGCGGCAAAGAATCGCGATATGGAGGTCATCCAGGGAGATAGTGGCTGGCACAGCCTCAAGCCGCCGGCGGTCGCCCTGGGTGTTCTCGCCATCGTCTACTGGCTGACGCGAGCACCGATGGTGATCCCCGGCGATTCTGCCGAGTTCGTCAGTGCCTCCGTGAGCCTCGGCCTCGCTCATCCCACCGGATATCCTCTGTACATCGTCATTGGCAAGCTGATGTCGTGGTTGTTTTTCTTTGTTCCCGCGGCCACCACCCTCAATCTTTTCAGCGCCGCCTGCTGTCTGGCGTCCCTGGCATTGCTGGCGGTGATCTCGAGGAAACTGCGAGTGTCCGCGCTGATCTCGGCGGCGGTCCTCGTCCTGGTGGGGCTGACGCCTTCGATCTGGAACTATTCGACATTTGCCGAGGTCTACACGCTGCATGGACTGATGCTGGTTGCGATCATGTGGCTGCTGGTTGGTTTCCCGGAGCGGCCGTCCATGTTCCGGCTCTGTCTTGTCTGGGCGCTGGCAGGAGTTGCCCTCGGTAACCACATGACTTCAATTCTCATGGTCCCGGGACTTGTGGTCTGGACCGTCATGACGATCCGATCCTCGGCCCCCCGCCGGCCCCTTCTGTCAGTTGTGTCGATCATTTCGAGCTATGCTGCGGGTGCGGGCGTGATCGGGTTGTTGTTCTTTTTTGATCGCCCGAACGCGATCAATTACATCAACCAATACGCGGTCGAAATCTCCGATCCACGTTTTTCCGACCCGCTCTCCCGGGTGCTGTGGATTGTTTTGGCTCAGCAATACGGTGCGGTTTCCGGGATCGGCGACAGCCTGTTGTCACTGAAATGGCTGTCGGGCATAGCCCACGTCCTTCGAACCGCCTGGACCGAAAACCCCGCTCTGTTGGTGATTGGTGCCGCAGGCGTGATCAGCTGCGGCGCGGGTTGGAAGTCGAAATCGGAGCAGAGACCGTTTTTTGTGTTTGTCGCAGCGACGGCGCTGATGAATATTCTGTATTTCGCGACCTATACCAAGTTTTTCGAACCGGTTTTCCTGATCCACCTCTACCTCGTGTTGGCGCTCGGCATGGCATTCGTTCTGGCGCGAATCACGCGGTCTTTCAGAGGCCGCGTACTCGTCGTGGTGTTGCTTTCTGCTGTAGCGCTGGGCCAGCTCGTGACACATTTCGTTTCGCTCGACAAGCATGGGACCGAGATCTACGTCCTCGAGACTGAAAGACTTCTGACAAACATCGAAAGCGATGCTGTGGTTTTTTCGACCTGGGAGAATTCGAGCCTCATTTGGTATTTCCAGTGGGTTGAGGGGAAGCATAGGGATGTGGTCGTGGTGAACGCGATGCCCCACAATTGGCTGCGCCTCGCCGGTCGATTCCCGGACCGGGCGCTCTACTTCGAGACGATCCCTGCCGGACAATCCGAACAAAGCTTTTGCGCCCGTCCTCCATTTTTATAAATTTGTCGGACGGTCGAGCGAAATGCCGGAAAAACCAGACTCGGGCCGGTAGAGATCCTTGGCCTCGGCCTCCTTCCGTTCCTGGCTGAGCCAGCCCTTGGCAAATATGGTTACTCGGAGTACCATGCAGCCGCGCCGGTGGTGACATCTTTGCCACCGGCGTGACTTCCGAATTGGAGGCCTCGATGGCAGTCGACTTACAGGGTCGTTCATTCCTCAAACTGCTCGACTTTTCTCCCAACGAGATCCGCGAATTATTGCGTCTTTCGGCCGAACTCAAGGCCAAGAAAAAGGCCGGCATTCGCGAGCGGGCCCTTGACGGTCTGAATATCGCGCTGCTCTTCGAAAAGCCTTCCACCCGGACCCGCTGCGCGTTCACCGTCGCGTGCATCGATGAGGGCGCCCACCCCGAGTACCTCGGCAAGGGTGACATTCAGTTTGGCAAGAAAGAAACGGTTGCCGACACCGCCCGGGTGCTCGGCCGGATGTTCGATGGTATCGAATTTCGTGGGTTCCAACACCAAACGGTGGAGACACTTGCCGAGTACGCAGGTGTGCCGGTGTGGAACGGCCTCACCGATGATTGGCACCCGACCCAGTTTCTCGCCGATGTCCTGACGATCGACGAGGAGTTTGGCGACCTCGAGGGACGGACCCTGGCCTATGTCGGTGATGGGCGGAACAACGTGGCCAACTCGACGATGGTCGGCTGCGCCAAGCTCGGAATGAACTGTCGAGTCGTTTCGCCTGAATCGTTGCAGCCGGATGCTGATCTGGTGGCGGCGGTCAACGAGATTGCCAGCTCGACCGGCGGCTCGTTGATCGTGACGGACTCCATCGAGGAGGGAGTCAACGGCGCCGACGCCATCTATGCCGACGTCTGGGCGTCGATGGGCGAGGAAGACATGATTGCGGAACGCATTCGTGTGCTCGGTCCCTACAAGATCACCGAAGCCATGATGGCTCTGAGCGGGAAGCCGGGCACCATATTCCTGCATTGTCTGCCCGCGTTCCACAATTTGCTCACCGAGGTGTCAAAGAAATACCCGTTGATTCAAGAGGTCGAGGATGCAGTCTTCGAAGGCAAACAATCCCGCGTTTTTGACCAGGCCGAAAATCGCCTCCACACCATCAAAGCGGTGATGGTGGCGACTCTTGGAGCCTGAGAACTGAAATTCCGCGCTGCTGCGCGGCTGCGAAGGAGCAATCATGAAGAAAGTCGTTGTTTTTGGCGCGGGCCTGGTCGTGAGGGCCCACGTTCGCTATTTGTTGGATCAGGGATTTGAAGTCACCGTCGCCAGCCGGACGGTGAGCAAGGCCGAGGAAATCCTCGACGGTCACCCCAAGGGAACACCGATGGCCTACGACATCACCGTCGAGCCCGATCGTCTCGAAGAGATCATTGCCGAGCACGATGTTGCGGTCAGCCTGCTGCCCTGGCAGTTCCACCCGCAGGTCGCGCGCGCATGCATCAACCAGGGTCGCCACATGGTCACCACTTCCTATGTCAAGGAAGAGATGCAGGCACTCGACGCGGAGGCCAAGGAAAAGGGCGTCATTCTCATCAACGAGCTCGGTGTCGACCCCGGCATCGACCACATGACGGCGATGCAGGTGATCGACAGGGTCCACGCCGAGGGCGGTAAAATCACGACATTCCAGTCCTATTGCGGCGGGTTGCCGGCCCCTGAGGCCAACGACAACCCTTATGGCTACAAGTTCTCGTGGAGCCCGCGGGGCGTGCTGTTGGCCGGGCTCAACACCGCGCGCTACCGCCGGGATGGAAAGGTCGTCGACGTCGCAGGACCGGAGCTTTTCGACCATGTCTGGCCGGTGCAGGTGGCGATCGACGGTGTGCCGACCGATCTTCAGGGCTACCCCAATCGCGACTCCATGCCCTACACCGAGACCTACGGCATCGACCCGCGCGACGTCATGTTCCGCGGAACCCTGCGTTTTCCGGCCTGGTGCCCGATCCAGAAACAGGCAGCTCGCCTGGGTTGGTTGCGCACCGATGGTATCGACGGCCTCGAGGGGAAGACGTACGCTGATCTGACAGCCCTTCTGGCCGGGGTTGACGGGACCGATGACCTCAAGGCGAAGCTCGCGGCCCAGCTCGAAATCGATGCTGCCGGTCCTGAGCTCGCGGGCATGGAATGGCTGGGACTTCTCGGAACCGATTTGTTGCCGGAGCCGACGGCGCCGGTAGACATCCTGACCCACCGAATGCTCGAGAAAATGTCTTATGGTGACGGCGAGCGCGACATGCTTGTGCTCCAGCACACCTTCGTGGCTGAGTTCCCGGATCGTACCGAGCACATCACCTCGAGCATGATCGATTTCGGCATCCCGGGTGGTGATTCATCGATGAATCGCACGGTTGGCCTGCCGGCGGCGGTTGGTGTTCGTTTCATCCTCGAGGGCCGCTTCACCCAACCAGGTGTGATCGTACCGGTGATGAAGGAATTCTACGCACCGGCACTCGAAGAGCTCGAGCGGCTTGGCATCCAGTTCAGTGAAGAGGTGAAGACCGTCTGAATTGAGAATCAGGAATTAGGAATTGGGAATGGGGCACACCACCCTTCGGAGATGTCATTTCGTTGGGTTCGGTGGGATTTCCTCATTCCTCATTCCTCATTCGCACCCAAAAGGTGCCTGGCGTGAGTGACGCTCTTCGTTACCGCGATCTGATGATCTCCGGTTCCATCGACCGGGCGATTCTCCACCTCGGGGCTCCGGCCGCTGCCGCGGCCCTGCTCCAGGCCGGTTTCCTTGTTGTCGATACTTTTTGGCTCGGTCGGGTCGGTGCAGTGGCCTTGGCTGCTGCTTCGACCGCAGGATTCACGATGTGGCTCGCCCAGACCCTTGGTGATGGTGTCTCAGCGGGTTCGGGTTCGGTTCTGGCGCGGGCGATTGGTGCCGACGATCCGGATGGTGCGAAAAAGGCTGCCGCTGCCGGTCAGGCCCTGAGTGTCTGGGGATCTGCAGCGGTTTCGGCTGCCGGTCTGTTGCTGAGTTCCGCGACCTTTGCCTTTATGGGTACGGATGCGGCGGTGACGACCGAAGGCCTCCGCTACATGTGGGTAATTTTCGCCGGAATGCCGGCCTATTTCATCTTTGTCTGGTTGTCCGCGGCGTTCCGCGCAGTCGGCGACGCCCGGACCCCATTGAGGTTGTTGGCCATTGCCGGCGGAGTCAACCTGATTCTCGATCCGATCCTGATTTTCGGGTTTGGCCCGGTGCCGGTCTGCGGGGTCGGCGGTGCCGCCACGGCAACCGTGGTCTCGTGGATCGTCGCCTCCCTTCGTGGTTGGGTACTGCTCGGTCGGCTCGGCATTCGACCGAAATTCGCAGAGTTGTTCAGCCCCCCGGTTCGCGAATCCTGGCAGGCGCTCAAGGTTGGGCTGCCGTTGGGAATCGAGGGCGCACTTTTCTCCCTGATTTATATTCTCCTGACCCGGGTCATCACCGATTTTGGCACCCCCGCCGTGGCTGCTCTCGGTGTTTGCCACAAACTCGAGGTCCTGAACTACTTCGTCTGCGCCGGAATGGGGGCCGCAGCGACAACTCTGGTCGGTCAGAATCTCGGCGCTGGAGATACCGGCCGTGCCGTTCGCTGTGCGTGGCGAACCCTCTTTCTGACCTGTCTGCCGGTGGGATTGGTGACGCTCTTTCTGGTGGCTCTGCCCGAAACAGCGATCCGAATTTTCTCGCAGGACCCAGGGGTGATCTCGGCGGGAGTGACCTACGTCCTGCTGATTGGTATGACCCAACTCTTCATGGCTGCCGAAGTTGTGATGATCGGCGCCTTTGCCGGCGCTCAGTGGACCGCCGTCCCGGCTGCAACCGTGATCGTCCTGACGGCGGTGCGGGTACCGATGGCCGCGTGGTTGGTCGCCGAAGGGTGGGGGGTGGAAGCGGTGTGGCTGGCCATCGCTTCGACCACGGTCGCCAAGGGAGCGATACTGGCGGGAATGTTTGCCCACCGCTACGGCCGAGGGTGATTTTGGGAAGGGGAGCAGGGGAGCAGGGGAGACACGGCCCTTATTACGAACGACGTTTCCGGTACGGTTCTCCCTTTCTCCCTTTCTCCCTTTCTCCCTTTCTCCCTTTCTCCCGTTCCCCCTCTACCGTGCCTAGCCCGGTTGTTTCTTTTTCAAACGGCCCGGTGATCTCGCCGCTGTTTTTCGAGCGGTGACGCTTGTTCCTGGAATGTTCTACAATGTCGCTGCACACGGGAGGAAATCATGATCGATACCATCAGCAAGCATCTCGGAGACCAGGCATCGTTACTCAACTATCAATGCACCGGAGTTTCGTCATACCAACTCCATCTGCCGGGTCCGGATTTCATCGACCGGGTGGTTTCGAAGACCGATCGATCGCCGCAGGTGATGGCTTCCATGCAGCGGATATTCAACACCGGCAGGATGGCGGGCACCGGTTTCATATCGATTCTTCCGGTTGATCAGGGGATCGAACACTCCGGGGCGGCGTCCTTTGCTCCCAACCCGATCTACTTTGATCCTGCGAACATCGTGGAGCTCGCTCTCGAGGGCGGCTGCAATGCGGTGGCCTCGACTCTCGGTGTCCTCGGTTCGGTCTCCAGGACCTACGCCCACAAAATCCCGTTCCTGGTCAAAATCAACCACAACGAGATGTTGACCTATCCGAATGACTACGATCAAACGCTGTGGGCCTCGGTCGAACAGGCGTGGAATCTCGGGGCGGCTGCCATCGGTGCAACCATCTATTACGGCTCCGACAATTGCAGGCGTCAGATCATGGAGATTTCAGAAGCGTTCCAGCACGCCCACGAACTCGGGATGTGCACGGTGTTGTGGTGCTATCTGCGGAACTCGGCCTTCAAAAAAGACGGCACCGACTATCATGCCTCGGCCGATCTCACGGGTCAGGCGAATCATCTCGGTGTGACCATTGAAGCCGACATCATCAAGCAAAAGCAGGCCACCAACAACGGCGGTTACACCGCCATTGGTTTTGGCAAGACCCACCCGCTCGTCTATGACTCGCTGGTCCCGAACAATCCGATCGAGTTGACCCGTTGGCAGGTGGTCAACTGCTACATGGGTCGCGCCGGGCTCATCAACTCCGGCGGCGCCTCGGGTGACAATGATCTCGCGCAGGCGGTGACAACCGCCGTCATCAACAAACGCGCCGGTGGCATGGGTCTGATTTCCGGGCGCAAAGCGTTCCAGAAACCGATGACCGATGGTGTAACGCTGCTCAACGCAATCCAGGACGTGTATCTCTGCGATGAGGTGACAATCGCCTGATCCCGCGTTCGAGTCCAAAAAATTTTCGCCTACAACAAGCCGCGAGCACCTGGCTCGCGGCTTTGCTTTCCTTGTCGTAGCCGGAATCTCCTTCGACGGAATGGGCCTGTAATGCTGTCGTTCGATCGATGTTGTCCAAAACAGAGTCTCGGATAGCGTTCAGGGACGGCGACAGCGATCAGAGTCAGGAACCAGTGTCCAGTGTTCATGGTCAGCGAACAGCAGTCAGCCTCACGTTTGACTGGCATGGAGCCCTGAAATCAAGACTTTGGGTTGATCAATCTCCAAGTCATGGCACGCACCTGATCGAAGGCGTTCATCGCTTCACTGGCTCTGTTCGGGCTGATCGCCCCGGTGTGGGCGAGGAGCTGCAAGTGGCTGTCGACCTCTTTGGCCGAGGCGTAGGCGATTCTCCAGTGATTCGACCGGTCTCTACCGACGCGGCCGTGCCCTTCTGCCAGATTCGCAGGGACTGAACTTGCCGAACGGATTACCTGATTGGCTATGGACTTCAGCGGAGCTGGAACCCTCATCACGAGTTTTATCGAGATGCCTGCTGCTTCGAGGGCTTTGGAGTGGGCAACGAGGTTGGTGTTCGTGGCGGCTGAAGACATGGTCACCTCCGGGTCGTTCATGCCCCTACCCCACAAGCCGGTGTGGTGGCCGATGTCAAGGATGCCCTGCACCCTGCCTGTCCTTGACATCGGCCGCCCACCGGCTACTCCTTCTGTTGAACGACCCGGAGGTGGCCATTTCGCCGACTGGACTCCTGATCGCTGCCGCCTCCGCTGTCCTCTGTCGCTGCCCTCTGTCGCTGTTCCCTGTCGCTGCCCCTGATCGCTGTTGCCTGTCGCTGCCGCTGCAATTCGGGCACGGGCACGGACGCGGACGCGGGCAACCGCGAACTGGATATGCCAAGAACCAACCCGAAAACCACGTGTTGTCAGGTGGGAAACTTCATGACGATCTGTTTTGGACAGCAATGTGGTTCGATGGAAATTTGCGATCCCCAAGCCCCTAGGGCCAAAAAAATGCCCCCGCTCGGCGGGGGCAACCAGAAAAGAGGAGGGAACGATCGCGATCACATGATCGCGTAGAAGGGGCTTTTTTCTCCTGACCGGATTGCGGCGCCTTTGGCGGCCACGGTGGGCAGCGCGCGGTAGGCGAAGTGGATCGCGGTCTGGACCTTGTTGTGGTAGAAGGCGGCGTCTTCGTGGCCCTTCAGGAATTCCTTGTAGGCCTTTTTGTCGTCGCTGTCGATCCCCTGTTCTTGGAGGATTTCGGTCAGTTTTTTCTTTGCGAGAATGGCCTGATCCAACAGGTAAGTGGGCACCAAGTACCGTACCGACCATGTCGAGCAGCGGGGGTGCGTTGAGGAGCACCAACTGGATCGCATCGGGCCGTTTCGTGATTTCCTTGGAGATGGTCTCGATCTGTTTGAGGGCGGCGGCCAGCATCCACGCCGGTTCCATCATCTCCGAATCGCTGCGGAGCTTTTTGAAGGTCGCCTCGGCCTCGCCGAGCAGTTCGCGGATCGTCTGGCCGTTGTTCATCGGCAGCTTGCGGGCAACGAAATCAAGTGCCTGGATCCCATTGGTGCCCTCGTAGATGCAGGCGATTTCTGCGTCACGCATGAATTGTTCTGCGGGATAGTCCGAGGTATAGCCATAACCACCGTGGACCTGCAGGCACCAGTGGGTGACCTGGACGCCCCATTCCGAGCACCACGCCTTGCAGATCGGCGTGAGCATCTCGACATAGCTGTGATATCGCTCGGCCTCTTCCCCCTCGGTGAGGTGGGACATATCGAGGTAATAGGAGGTTTGCAGGAGCAGTGCCCGCATGGCCTCGGTGTAGGCCTTCGATGAGAGCAACATGCGCCGGACGTCCGGATGCTCGATGATCGCCACCTGCGGCGCGTCGGGATTTCTGAGCTCTTTCCAGTGACGGCTCTGCAACCTCTCTTTGGCGTAGGACAGGGCCTGTTGGTGAGCGGCCCCGGCGGCAGCCTGGCCCTGCAGACCAACATCGATCCGGGCAGCGTTCATGAGATGGAACATGAGCTTCATGCCTTGAAGCTCTTCGCCCAGGATGAAGCCCTGGCAACCGTCGTTCTGGCCGAAGACGAGGGTGCAGGTGGGCGAACCGTGGATGCCCATCTTCTCCTCGATATTGTTGACGAATACGTCGTTTGCTTCTCCGAGGGAACCGTCGTCATTGATCCGGATCTTGGGAACGATGAACAGGGAAAGACCCTTTGTTCCGCTGGGAGCATCCGGGGTGCGTGCGAGGACCAGGTGGATGATGTTCTGGGGCAGGTCGTGGTCGCCGCCGGTGATGAAGATCTTCTCACCGCTGATGGCATAGCTGCCATCGTCGTTTTTAACCGCCTTGGTGGTGGAGGCGCCGACATCGGATCCGGCCTGTGCCTCGGTCAGACACATGGTGCCACTCCACTCACCGGAGTAGAGCTTTTCGACAAAGGTGGCCTTCTGCTCATCGGTGCCGAATCCTTCGATCATGGCGCCCGCACCACGGGTCAACATGAGCGTCAGGGTGAAAGCCACGTTCGAACCGTTGAAAAACTCGTTGACCGCCGTACCGACGGTGTCGGGAAGACCCATGCCCCCATATTCGGGGCTTGCCAGGAGCCCGAGCCAACCTCCTTCGCAGATGGTCTGGTAGACGGGTTTGAAGGATTCCGGCAGGGTGACCTTGCCATCGGCATATTGGGCGCCGATGCGGTCTCCGTCCTCGTTGCACGGTCCCAACTGTTCCTTGGCGATCTTGAGGGCCTCATCGAGGACCATCTGCACGTTTTCTTCGTCCCAATCAGCGAATTTCTCTGCCTCGAGCATCTTGCCGAGACCCAGCCATTCAAAGAGCTGGAACTTGACATCGCGCTTATCTACTTTGTAATCCACGGCCGGCCTCCTTGAGTGACACTCTCAGTCATCAGATTATGAATGAACACTCATTCATTCTCTCCGAACTGCGGCAAGAATGCAAGAAATTCTCGTCAAGGTGCGGCATGAGGTGAAAGGGAGCGGGGGAGCAGGGGAGCAGGGGAGTTTTGCGTCTATTCACAAGGCGTTTGCGAAGGCCGTTCTCCCTTTCTGCCCTGCACCCTTTCCCCCTTTCACAACAAAAACCGGCCTTGCGGCCGGTTTTGAGGTTTTCAGTTGGCTTGTGCGTCAGTTACGACGCGGCCCGCGGTCGCGACCGCCGCCACGACCGCCGCCCGGCCTTCCGCCGCGGCGATTGTCACGTGGGGGACGAGTGTCGCGTTCGGGAATATCCTCGCCGCGCTCTCGCGCCTCATCCTCGAGGATGACACGGCGCGACAGCTTGATGCGGTCGTTGGCATCGATATCGATGATGCGGACTTTGAGTTCGTCACCCTCGGTCAAAACGTCGCGAATGTCGGGGATTCGCTCGAGCGAGAGCTCGGAGATGTGGACCAGACCGTCGTGATTGGGAAGAATCTCCACAAATGCACCGTAGGGCTCGATTCGGCGGACGATTCCGTCGAACTCCTCGCCGATCTCCGGCACCCGGGTCAGACCCATGACCATGTCGATGGCTTTTTGACCCGCCTCGCCGTCCGAGGTCGCGATCTGCACCGTGCCGTCGTCCTCGACGTTGATCTTTGCGCCGGTGGTTTCGACGATGTGGCGAATCATCTTGCCGCCGGGGCCGATCACGTTGCGGATCTTGTCGACGTCGATCTTGATCTGGATGATCCGTGGCGCATAGGGTGAGATGTCCTCACGGCCCTGATCGATGGCTTTGGCCATGCTGTCGAGCAGTTGCAGGCGGCCGAGGCGAGCCTGTTCCATGGCTTCTTCAAGGATCTGCCGGCTGAGGCCTTCGACCTTGATGTCCATCTGCAGCGCCGTGATGCCTTTGGCTGTTCCGGCAACTTTGAAATCCATGTCGCCGTAGTGGTCTTCCTGACCAGCAATATCGGTGAGAACCGCGTAACGATCACCATCGGATACGAGGCCCATGGCGATTCCCGCGACTGCGCCCTTGAGCGGCGCGCCGGCATCCATCATCGACATCGAACCGCCGCAAACCGACGCCATCGACGACGAGCCGTTGGACTCAAGGATGTCGGAAACCACCCGCATTGTGTAAGGAAAGTCGTCCCCGCTCGGAAGCACGGGCACCAGGGCCCTTCGAGCGAGGGCTCCGTGTCCGATTTCGCGACGACCGGGGCCGCGCAGGAATCGGGCTTCGCCGACCGAGAAGGGCGGGAAGTTGTAGTGAAGCATGAACGATTCGCGGTGGTCGCCCTCGACACTTTCGATGAGCTGGGTGTCGTCTGAGGTGCCAAGGGTGCAGGTGACGATCGCCTGGGTCTCGCCACGGGTGAAGAGAGCGGACCCGTGAGTTCGAGGAAGGACCCCGGCCTCACACGAAACGGGACGAATCTCGTCAAAGGCGCGGCCGTCGAGGCGTTCGCGCTGGGCGAGGATCGTTTCACGGGTGATGGCCTTGACCATCGATCCGAAGACCTTTTTGACCCACGGGGTCTTTTCGTCGGCCTCGTCCTCTCCGAGTTCGGCCAGCACCTTGTCGCGGACTGCGTTGATGGCATCCTTCTGTTCGAATTTTCCTCGAACCTGGAGCGCCCCGCGCAGTTCATCGCTCCAGCGGTTCTGGAGGGCCTCGGCAAAATCATCGGGCCAGGGGTTGGGATCGGAAACGAACTCGTCCTTGACGATGCCGAGCTCCGCAACGACCTCGTGTTGCAGCGCGATGATCCTCTTGATTTCACTGTGGGCAAGATCGAGCGCATCGAGAATGATCTCTTCGGAAAGCTCGGTGGCACCGCACTCCACCATCGCCAAAGCGTCCTCGGTGCCGGCGACCACCAGATCGAGTTCGCTCTCCTCGAGCTCGTCGAAGGTGGGGAAGACGATCAACCGACCATCAATGCGACCGATTCGGACACCGGCGATGGCTTCGTAGAAGGGAATCTGCGGCGACATCAGCAGGGCGAGCGATGCGCCCGAAATGCCATAGATGTCAGAGTTGAAGTTGTTGTCGGCGGACAGAACCCAGGCGATGACCTGGGTTTCGCGGTAATAACCGCTCGGGAAGAGTGGCCTCAGACCGCGATCGATCACCCGGCAGGTGAGAATCTCGCGCTCGGTCGGTCGTCCTTCGCGTTTGAAGAATCCGCCGGGGATACGGCCGCTGGCATATGTGTTTTCCCGGTAGTCCACCGTGAGGGGAAGGAAATCCACCCCCTGGCGCTGGCTGGCTTCCGAGCAGGCGGTTACCAAAACCATGGTGTCGCCCATGCGGACGACGGTGGAGCCGTCGGCCTGTTTGGCGATCTTCCCGGTTTCGAAACTCAGGGTCTTGCCGTCGATTTCGACGGTCTTCGTAATGACGTTCATGTTTTTTCCATTCTTCAGGCGCACGTCATCAGACCCTCTATTCTGCCGCCTTTGCAGCAGTGAGAGGGCCCGATACGCATCTTCCTGGGTTAATCAGAGTTTCAGCCTCTGAGACCGAGCTGTTCCACCAACTGGCGATAGCGGCTGATGTCTTTCGCCTTGAGGTACTCGAGCAGCCGGCGGCGCCGGCCGACCAAACGCAGCAGGCCGCGACGGGAGTGATAGTCCTTTTTGTAGACTTTGAAATGCTCCGTCAGGTACTGAATACGGCGTGTCAGCAGGGCGATTTGCACCTCCGGTGACCCGGTGTCGTTCGGATGGGTGCGAAACTCGTCGATGATGTTGTTCTTCTGGGCGTCAAAGTGACTCATGTCTTCTCCACAATCCTCCGGTGGCGAGGAGGCTTCGATACGTTAACAGGAAGCGACTCGGAGCGCAAATTTTCACGTTCTCCGTCGCGGCGCGGCACTGGTCGTTTTGTCGATCACCATTGAAGGAGCGATGTTCAGGGTGCGCCCTCGGGCGAGTACGGCTCGTACGGAGCCGATTCCGAGAAGCCGATTTTCGGCACCCCGAATAACGACGTTGGAATCTGTCTTCAGTTCATCGGTGCCAGATCGGAAGACCACGACCTCCTGGCCATGGATGAAGCGATCGGCGGCGGTTGAGTTGAGGTCGACGTCGGGAAAGGGCAGCGCGATCTTCTCGAGCGGTATCCACTTCGGGCCGCCGATGATGTCATCCGGGCTGGCGGCCTTCTCGAGATCCTCTTGATCGAGGGCCTCTGCAGCCTCGTAGGGCCCGATCGATACCCGGTGCAGGTGGTGGAGATAACCGCCACAACCGATTTCCGAGCCGATATCATGGGCCAGAGAACGGACGTAGAAGCCCGTCGACGTCCGCGCGACCAGGTTGATCAGATCGGGTTCAGTGTTTTGAAGCGTCAGCTCGTGGACGGTCACCGTTTTTGGTTCGGGTTTGACGTCTTCGCCACGGCGCGCCAGTTCGTAGAGCTTTTTGCCCCCGACCTTTTTGGCAGAGTAGGGGGGAGGAACCTGCTGGATTATGCCGCAGAACGCCGTCTCGAGCCGAGCCAGGAGCTCGCGGTCGAGATCGGGTGGTGTGCCCTGAGGTTCCTGCGGCTCACCCTCGCCGTCATAGGTCGTTGTCGCACTCCCGAGCTTTATTTCTCCCCGATAAACCTTGTCCCATTTGAGCAGGAACTGCTGCAGGCGGGTGGCCTGTCCGACGCACAGGAGGAGCAGGCCCTCCGCCATCGGATCGAGAGTTCCGGTGTGCCCGATCCTGCGCTCGCCCAGGGCCTTGCGGGCCATGTCGACGACATCGTGCGAGGTCGGGCCGGGTCGTTTGTAGACCGGCAGCAGACCGTGAAAAAGGGAGGGGCGCCGCCGACTCATCGTGCGGCCTCGAGGGCGTCCACCATGGCAGCGGCAACCCGGCGCTCCACATCGGCGAGCTCTCCCTGAATCGCGCAACCGGCGGCGTTGGTGTGGCCGCCTCCGCCAAAAGTCGCCGCGATGGCGCGAACATCGATTTCTCCACGAGATCGCAGACTCACTTTGACTGTTCCCGTTTCCCACTGTTTGAAATAGGCGATGGCCTGGACCCCGGATATGGAACGCGGGATATTGATGATCTCTTCCGTATCTTCCGGCCCCGCTCCGGCGCGGGCGAAGGCTCCGAGATCGGCGGTGATCAGGGCCAGTTTGCCGTCCGCTTCGATGCGCAGGGTCTTGAGCGCCTCACCGAGGAGGCGGACCGACGCCAGGCTGCGGTGGTTGTGGACCCAGTTTGCGACCGAAGCGGGTTCGGCTCCCGCATCGACCATCTCGGCCGCCGCCCGGAAGGCCCGGCTGGTGGCGTTGGAATAACGAAAATCCCCGGTGTCGGTGGACAGAGCCGCAAAGAGATTGGTGGCTGCCGTCGGGGATGGCGTGACGTTGAGCTCGCTATAAAGACGCAGCACCATTTCGCCGACCGCCGGGGACTGGTCGTCGAGGAAGTTCACGACCCCGTAGGCCGGGTTGGCCGGGTGATGATCGATGTTCAGGATCGGCACCTTTGTCAGACCTTCAAAACCGGAACGCACCAGCTCGGGGCATTCCACGGTGATCACCAGATCGTAGGCGTCCGGGAAGTCCTCCGGAAGGACTTCACCGACGGATATTTGCTCGGTACCGGGTAGATGCTGGAGATTGGCGGGAGTCGGATCGCGGTTGACGATCGCGCTTTTGACCCCCAGCTTCTGTGCGAGTTCAGCCAACGCGAGCTCTGAGCCGATGGCATCGCCATCCGGATTCCGGTGGCAGGTGAGAAGGACCCTGTACGCCTCTTTGAAGGCCTTGGCGGCGTCGGTCGGATCGGAGCTGATACGAGTCACGATTCGTCCTCCGGGCTGTTCGAGTCGACTTCCGGGTCGGGCAACCGACCTTCGGCAGACAGGCGGTCGAACACACGCTCCATGCGGTCGCCGTACTCGAATGATGTATCTCTGAAGAACTCCAACGACGGCAGCACCCGCATCCGCATCTTCTGTCCGAGTCGTCGGCGCATGAAGGGTGCTGCTGCGGCGAATCCATCGCTTGCTTCGCGTTCACGTTCTTCATCGCCGATGACCGAGAAGTAGACGCGGGCCTTGGAACGGTCTGCGGAGAGCTTGATCGACGAAAGCGTGACGTCGGTCAGTCTTGGGTCGTTGACGTCGATCCGGAGGAGATCGGACAACACAGCTCGGATCTCGCCCTCGAGGCGTGCATTACGGTCATAGCTTGGGTTCTGCACGGCTCACCTCCGGGTTTCGTTTCTCATAGCGTCAGACCTGGACAATTTCGACCTCCCAGGCCAGCACGTTACCGCTCCAGTTTTGATCGATGGTCCGCTCGACTCGCCGGAGCCGCGCTTCCGCATCAACCGGATCGGTAGACAAGGCGCAAAATGTGATTCGTGAACGCTGGTAAAGGTCCTGGTGCCCGGACTCGACCACGAGCACCTGGTGACGGTTTCTGATTTTTTCCACCAGGCTTCGAACCGGGCCGCGTTTTGCCTTGAGGCTTCGCGCTTCCGGAACGTGCAATTCCAGGTGGGCGATTCCAATGTAGGTTTCTCCGCTCACAACTCTTTGGTCTGCCTATCGCTTCGAATCAGAGCTCAGGGGCGATCTCGATCATCCGGTAGGCCTCGACAATGTCACCGACCTTGATGTCGTGATAGCGCTCGAGACCGATTCCGCAGTCAAATCCCTGACGCACCTCGGACGCATCGTCCTTGAATCTCCTCAAAGACGCCAGTTCGCCTTCGAATATCACGACGTGATCCCGCAACAGTCGAACCTTGGCGTTGCGGGTAACGACGCCATCAATAACGTGGCTGCCGGCGATCGCGCCCACCTTCGGAACCTTGAACACTTCGCGAACCTCGGCGCGCCCGAGTTCTTCTTCTTCAAATTCGGGATCGAGAAGACCGACCATCGCTTTTTTCACGTCATCGACGAGATCGTAGATCACCGTGTAGAGCCGGACGTCCACCTGCTCCGTTTCGGCCAGTTCTTTGGCGGTGCGCTCGGGCCGCACGGAAAACCCGATGATGATGGCGTTCGACGCCGAGGCCAGCATGACATCGTTGGTTGTGATCGCACCTACCGAACCCTGGAGCACGTTGATCTTGACCTTTTCGGTGCCGAGACTGATGAGGGTCTCTCGCAACACTTCGACCGAGCCCTGCACGTCGGCCTTGATGACTACGTTCAGTTCTCGAATCTCCGATTCTGCGATCTGATCGAAGAGGTTTTCGAGCGAAACCTTGCGGGTGCCCATAAGGCCTTCCTCACGGTCGCGCAGGCTTCGGTAGCTGGCAACCTCGACCGCCTTGTCTTCGCTCTCGGTGCCCTGAAGGACATCGCCGGCGGCCGGGACATCGTCGAATCCGGTGACTTCGATCGGATCGGATGGTCCGCCGCCTTCGATCCGTTTGCCCGTGTCGTCGGCGATCGCGCGGACTCGACCCCAGGTCGAGCCGCAGAAGAAGTAGTCTCCGACCGAGAGGCTGCCCTGTTGAAGAAGGACCGTGGCCACGATTCCGCGGCCTTTTTCTTTGCGCGCCTCGAGAACGACGCCGCGTGCAGAACCCTCGGCAACCGCTTTGAGCTCCTTCATCTCGGCGACCAAAAGGATCATGTCGAGCAGGTCGTCGAGACCCTGGTTCTTCTTTGCCGAGACATCGATGGACGGGATTTCACCACCCCAGGATTCGACCAAGACGTCGTTCTCGGCCAATTGTTGTTTGACCCTGTCCGGGTTGGCGTTGCCTTTGTCGATCTTGTTGATGGCCACGATCAGCGGCACATTTGCCGCACGGGCGTGGTTGATGGCCTCTTTCGTCTGTGGCATCACGCCATCATCGGCAGCGACAACCAGGACGACGATATCGGTCACCTGGGCGCCACGGGCTCGCATCTGAGTGAATGCTTCGTGGCCTGGAGTGTCGACAAAGACCACCGCTCGTCCGTCGGATGCCTCGATCCGAGAGGCGCCGATATGCTGGGTGATACCGCCTGCTTCCTGCTCGGCGACCCGGCTCGAACGAATGGCATCCAGGAGCGAGGTCTTTCCGTGGTCGACATGGCCCATCACGGTCACGACGGGCGGCCGCGGCTCGAGCGGTCCGGCGTCCTCGGAACTCTCCTCGCGTTCGTACTCGATGACCTCTTCGGCAGTGGCGACCATCGCCTCGATACCGAGGTCCGCACAGACTTCCTCCGCCAGTTCATGGGGAAGAGACTGGTTTGTCGTCACCATCATTCCCTTTTGAATCAGCAGTCCAAGGAGGTCCTTGGCAGTGACGTTGAGTTTCTCGGCGAGCTCGCGGGCGGTGACCATCTCCGAAAGAATGATCGGTCCACCTGGTTTGACGTCATCTCTGAACTGAACAGTGCGAGCCGGGCGCGGTGGCGCGGTCCGGCGTTCGTCGTCCTGCCGACGGCGGCGGGCCTTTTTGGAAGGACGGCCTCCCCCGGGCGGGCGCGGCGCTGCGCGGGACGGGCCGGCGGATTCCTTTTGACCCTTGAGCTTCTGTTCTTCGAACTTGTTGAGGAGATCCCGGATCTCTTTGGCATCCGCGGCCGCCTTTGCTTTGCGTCCGGCCACTCTGCCGGCCGCTTTTTCTTCTTTGCGGGCCTTTTCGACGGCTTTCTGATCGGCCAGACGTTGCCGAATCTCGTCCGGAGAAAGCTCTCGGAGGCTCTGCTCGAGAGGTGTTTTCGCACGCGTCGGGCGCACGCGCTGGGGCGTTTCGGCATCTTCCGATATCTTGCGTTCGGCCGTGATCTCTTCTTCGGTGATCTCGGGCGCCGGTTTGAGCACCACGCCCTCTTCGAGTTCCACCTCGGTTTCGACCGCTTCGACCGCTTCGACTGCGTCATCCTCAGCAGCCTCGAACGATTCATCGGCCTCCGCGGCAGCCTCGACGATCTCCTCGACTTCGGCACCCTCCAGCGCCTCGGTCGCCTCGACCACTTCGCCCGATTCGACCATCTCGGTCGCTTCGGTGACTTCGGCCTCATCGAGGGCATCGGCGGCCATTTCGGCCGCTGCTTCGGACGGCTTGTCCTCGGTAACGACCTCTTTGATCTCTTTGTCGGTATCTACCACCTGACGCCGACGACGACGCGCGAGGCGGTCCTTGGCGGAAACCGTCGTTGATTCTTCTTCAGCCTTTTCCCTGCGGACGATGACCTCGCGAGGGCGTCGTTGCAGGGTTTCGCCCGTAATGATCGAACGGACCGTCGACAGATCGAGGGTGTCCTCTTCCGATGTGACGGTGACTCCGATCGAGCGCAGCTTGAAAATCAGCTCTCGTGGAGTGATGCCCATCGTGTGGGCCAGGTCGACGACTCGAAGCTGCTGCATGCTCTCTTACTCCTCCCCGATCATGGATGCCTCGGCTGCTTCGGCCAGGGTCTCCTTGAGGGTCTGGTTGGCCATGTCCAGGAGCTTCTGTGCGGTCACCGGTCCGATCCCTGGAATCGTAGAAAGGTCGTCCGCCGTCTTTGCCAAAAGATCCTGGACGGTGTGAATACTGTGGCCTCCCAGTCGTTCGCGGAGGCGCTCGGTGAGCATCTCCATCTCTTCGAGTGGGATGATTTCGTCGTACGAGACTCCCATGGTTACGGCCTCGAGCTCCGGAATCTCCTCGTCGGCGGAAACACCTTCCATCTCCCGGAGCATCGTGGCCAGCGCGGAAGCCAGCTCGTCCTTGACCGCTTCCTGGCTCTTGATCTCGATTCGGCAGTCGAGGAGCTTCGAAGCAAGCCGCACATTCTGTCCCCGTTTGCCGATGGCCAGTGAGAGCTGTTCGGTGCCGACAATGACGTCGAGCACGACCTCGGTGCCGTCTTCGGTCACGGTTTCGCCGTTCTCATCGTAAACGGGCTGACCCTCCTCATCGCGAACGATGATTTTGATCGGCTCTTCGCGCACCGCAACCCGGTTGATCTTGGCCGGCGAGAGCGCGTTCTGAGCAAAGGTCACGAGGTCGCTGTTGAATGGAATGATGTCGATCTTCTCGCCCTTGAGCTCGCGGGTGATGGCCTGGACACGAGACCCCTTGAGGCCGACGCAAGCCCCGACCGGATCGACGTCGCTGTCCTTCGAAAAGACGGCCACCTTGGCCCGCTCGCCGGGCTCACGAACACAGATGCGGATGATGACCGTGCCGTCGTAGATTTCCGGAACTTCCATCTCGAGGAGCTTCTCGAGAAGCATCGGAGAGGTTCGGGACAGGACGACCTGGGGTCGGTTCGCGTCCATCGTGACGTCGACCACCACGGCCCGGACCCGATCTCCCTGGCTATATCGTTCGTGGCGGACCTGGTGGCCGCGAGGGATGATGCCCTCGGTGTCGCCGAGTTCCACGATCAGTGCGCCCCGGTCCATCCTTTTGACGATGCCATTGATCATGTCCCCGACCCGCGTCGAGTAATTCTTGAAAACCACGGCTCTTTCGGCTTCGCGGACTCTCTGAAAAAGGACCTGGCGAGCGCTCTGGGCGGCGATACGTCCGAGCACCGAGGTGTCGAGGGCCTCCAGTTTGACGATCCCGCCGACCACCGCAGTCGGATCGATGGCGTGCGCTTCTTCGAGGGTCACTTCGATCTCGGGATCCTCGACCTCTTCGACCACGTCACGGGCTGTCCACGATTCCACCTCGCCGGTTTCGACATCGATGTTCGTGAAAACGTTGCGTTCTTTGTAATGCTTGCGTGCAGCCGAAGAAATGGCCTCCGCGACAGCGTCGACGAGTGTTTCGGCCTCGATGTCGCGTTCTGCAGCCATCTGGCTGACGAGCATATTGATGTCGAGTTTCATGGACGGGATTTCCCTTCCTTCATGATCGATTCCCAGTCGACTTCGAGCCTCGCCTCGAATATCTCGTCGGCTGGAAGTTGCAGTTCGTCACCGGATTCGACGAGGACGCGCACGACCTCACCACTCGCGCCGAGAAGCTCTCCGATCGCGGTACGGTGGTCACGAAATGACGGCGCCATCCTGATCTTGACCCGGTGGCCGACAAATCGTTCAAAATCTTCCATTCGATAGAGCTTGCGGTCGAGGCCCGGCGACGACACCTCGAGGGTGTAGCGATGGTCGATCGGGTCCTCGACGTCGAGAATCGCCGAAGCCTGTCTCGAAATCGATGCGCACTGGTCGAGATTGACGCCATCCGGACCATCGACGATCAGGCGCACGACGGTCTTCGATCCCGAGCCCGCGACTTCGGCCGCAAGCAACTCGAGACCCTCGTCCGCGACCATCGCGGCGAGCCCATCCTGCACTGTCGTTTCCAGCTTCATATAGCTCCTTGCTGCAGAAAAAAAAGTGGGCCTCGGGCCCACTTCCCTCGCGAAAGCAGCAGCGCGTTTTATAGCACAAGGGATGGTCAAACGCAAGGAGACAAGGCCGTTTTCGGCGGAGTGCAGGAATCTTCCCGGTCCTCGATACTGGATAACCCATACTCGATTTGCGGGCAGGATCTTTGTCGGTTGCCCAACGTTGCAACAAGGGTTTCGGACTGAAAAATAGTGACGAGAAGTGTTGAATGTCGGTTCGAGCGCATTCGCAGGGCCCGATTCCGATCCCGATCCCGAATTGCAGCGGCAGCGACAGTGTCCAGCGTCAGGGAACAGCGAACAGCGGCAGCGACAGTTGGCAGCGTCAGCGATCAGCGATCAGGTTCCGCGACGGCGTGGCCACCTCCGGGTCGTTCACCAGCAGGGGTAGCCGGTGGTCGGCCACTTGGAGCTCCTCGCCCCCGCCGGGGCGATCAGCCCGAACGGAGCCGGTGAAGCGATGAATGCCTTCGATCAGGGCCGTGCGATGACCTGGCGGCTGTTGAACCCGAAGATGTGAGTGCTGTTCGCTGTCCCGGTCGCTGATCGCTGATCGCTGACGCTGCCGACTGAACTCTGACGCTGACTCCTGTTCACTGACACTGTCCCCGGTCACGGTCTGAATACTCTGTCCTGGACAAGAGTAATCCTGCATCCTGAATCACTGCTGTCCAAAACAGATTGTCATGATGTTACCCACCTGACAACACGTGGTTTACGGGTTGGTTTTTGGCATTTCCGGTTCGCGGTTGGCACGTACCCGATCCCGATCCCGAATTGCAGCGGCAGCGACAGTGTCCAGCGGCAGGGACAGGGAGCAGCGACCGGGTTCAGCGATCAGTGTTCAGCAGCAGCGATCAGGAGTCCAAGCGACGAAGTGGCCTCCTCCGGGTGGTTTTACAGAAGGAACAGCGGTTGTGGTGTAGGCGTCTCGCCTGCACACCGTGCGGCCGAGACGGCCGCACCACAAAGGCCGGAGCCCGAAGAAGTGAATGCTGTTCGCTGTCCCGGCCGCTGATCACTGACGCTGATGACTGATTGCTGCCGCTGACTCCTGATCTCTGTCGCTGTCCCTGTTCGCTATCCGAGACTCTGTCTTGGACAAGAGTGATCCTGAATCCTGGATCCAGCATCGAGCATCGAGCATCGAGCCTCGAGCGACTAGAATGCTCCAATGAAATGGATTCACTCCGAAATCGAGGCGCGTGGGGGAGCCATTCCATTTGACGAGTTCATGGAACTCGCCCTCTATCACCCGGTTCACGGTTATTACTCGGGTGGCACAGCGCGTTATGGCCGGGCCGGTGATTTTTTGACCGCCCCCACTGCGTCGGAGTGGTATCCGCGGGTTTTCAGCAGGGTGATCGCGGCGATCGCGTCCTCCGCGGGTGGGGTGGAGCTGGTTGATCTGGCCGCGGGTGACGGATCGTTCCTTGCCGGAGTCCTGGATGCACTGGGAACCCGGGCCCGAGAATTGATCGAGGAGGTTGTGCTGGTCGAGCGGTCCGATGCGATGAGAGCGGTCACTCACGAGCGATTCGCTGACACGGCAATTCCCGTGACCACGGTTGAAGAGCTGGAACCGGGAGTTCTGGGCGGCAATCCGACGGTGCTGCATGCCTCCGAACTCTACGACGCGTTGCCCGTGGTTCGAGTCGTCGCCAGAGCAGCCGGTTTGCGCGAGTTGTGGGTCGCTGCGAGCGGTGCAGAACTGGCTTGGGAAGAGCGGTCGGCTCGAGCCCCGGTCGCGGACTATTTCGCGGGCCACGGCGTGGAACTGACCGAGGGCCAGTTCGCCGAAGCGAATCTCGCGGCAGCCGGGACCCACCGCCATGTGCTTCGCTCTGCAGCCTCCGATGCAGTTTCATTCGTGCTCGATTACGGATACGAGGCGGCGAGGCTCTATGATCCGCGCGGCCGGCGCTTTGGTTCGATATCGACCTTCAGCGACCATCAAGTTGGTCGCGACCCTCTGGTTTCGCCGGGCAAGGTGGATCTGACCGCGCACGTCAACTGGGGCGATCTGCGAAGCGCAGCCGTATCCGAGGGTTGGCAGGAAATCGGTTTGTGGCCGTTGGCGGAGTTCCTGGTGCGCGCGGGCATCGCGGTCGAACTCGAAGAACGCGGTTTCGGCATGGAAGCCGAAATGAACGCCGATACCGTCGTTGCTCGACAGGAGGTCAAGCGCCTCCTCGACCCCGAGGGCATGGGTTCGGATCTGAAGGTCCTTGTGCAAGCAAAGGGCACATTGATCCCGGTCGCTGAAACAGTTTTGAGTTTTGAGTTCTGAGTTTTGAGTTTTGAGTTCAGCCTCTTACAACAATCGCAGATTTCGAGCGAACAACGAGGTCCTCGGAACGGGCCGGACATGTCCCGACCGTATCAACGAAAGCTGGATGCAGGGTCGCGTTGATCAGCCGGGTCAGACGTCTCTCCTCTCTGCGTTCATCTGCGTGATCTGCGGTTTCTCAGCCAAGGGTCGTTACCGAGCACCTCACCCGCACCCGTCGCCATATTGATGCCAGAGTGCCAACTCAAAACTCAGAACTCAAACCTCAAAACTGATATCTATCGCCGTAGCTCCTCGAGCATCGCCTGGACCGCCGGGACGAGGTCGGCGATGGGCGTCAATCGCTTTTCCCCATCGCGGCGCAGACTGAGCTCGATCTCGCCGTTGTCCAGACCCCTTTTCCCGAGCACGGCGCGTACCGGAAAGCCGATCAGATCCATGTCTTTGAACTTGACCCCGGGACGTTCGGGACGATCGTCGAAAAGCACGTCGATTCCGGCCTCACGAAGCTGATCGTAAAGCCCGGCAGCTGCCTCGACGATGTCGGGTTTGTCGGCATTCAAGACCACGAGAGCGACCTCGTAGGGGGCCAGCGGCAGCGGCCAGATAATGCCGTTGTCATCGTGGTTCTGCTCCACTGCGGCTGCCAGGGTTCGGCTGACGCCGAGTCCGTAGCAACCCATGATCATGGGGAGTTCTTCACCCTCGGCGTCCTGAAACCGGCAGTCCATCGCCTTGGAGTATTTGATGCCGAGCTTGAAGATGTGGCCCACTTCGATGCCGCGCTTTTCAACCATTGCGGTGCCGCATGAGGGACAGGCATCGCCGGCCTGGGCGAGGCGCAGATCGACGATCGTCTCTGTTTGGAAGTCGCGGCCCGGAACAACGCTCACGAGGTGGGTGTCCCCTTTGTTGGCTCCGGTGGCGGCGAGTTCGAGATCCATGACGGTGGGATCGGCAACGAGACGGACACCGTCGAGGCCGACGGGCCCCGAAAAGCCCTGCGGTCCGCCGGTGATCTCCTCGATCTTGGCCTCGCTGGCGAGCTGGAGGTGGGTGCACCCGAGCTCGTTCTTGAGTTTGACCTCGTTGACCCCGAGATCACCTCGAATGAGGACCGCCACGTATCCTTCGTCGGTCTCGAAGATCAGGGTCTTGATCAGATGAGCGGGTGAGATACCGAGAAATTCGGCCACCTCTTCGACGCTTCGCATTTCCGGCGTATGGATTTCCTCCGGTTTGTCGCTGCGCTCGCGGGGCCAATCGGGAGCTGCTGCGACGGGTCCCGCCTCCGCTTTCTCGACGTTGGCGCCATAGTCACAATTCGTACAGGCGAGGATGGCGTCTTCGCCGGTGTCGGCCAGAACCATGAACTCGTGGCTCTCGGAACCGCCGATGTTGCCGGTGTCTGCCTCCACCTGGGTGTAGCCGAGCCCGCAACGCTCGAAGACTCCGCGGTAGGCGGCCTCCATCGCGCGATAGGCGAGGTCGAGGTCCTCGGCGTCGGCGTGGAAGGTGTAGGCGTCTTTCATGATGAATTCGCGGCCTCTCATGAGTCCGAAGCGCGGTCGAATCTCATCCCGAAACTTGGTCTGAATCTGGTAGAGGTTGACCGGGAGTTGACGGTAGGATGTGATTGTCCGCCGGATGAGGTCGGTGATCACCTCTTCGTGGGTCGGGCCGAAACAGAACTCGCGTTCATGCCGATCGTTCATCCGCAGGAGTTCGGGCCCGTACTGGTACCAACGGCCGGATTCCTGCCACAGTTCCGCCGGTTGAATAGCCGGCATCACGAGCTCGGCCGAACCCGCCCCCTCCATTTCGTCTCGAATGATGGCTTCAAGCTTGCGCAGCGATCGCCACCCGAGGGGGAGATAGTTGTAGATGCCGGCTGCCACCTTGGAGATCATTCCGGCACGGGTCATCAACCGGTGCGAGACAACCTCGGCATCGGACGGGTCCTGGCGAAGTGTGTGGATGAAATTCTGACTCCAGCGCATGTCTTACTCCATATTTACCGGCCCGCGCCGGACCGCTGAGGGCGGTGGTTTCTGGTGAGATCGTCGACCAGTCCGGCGAGCCGGCGAACGTGGTCGAGCAATTCGTGATCGATGCCGCCCTTGAGATTGTTTTCGGCTTCGCGGAGAGCTTCCTCGGCGCCCTCCGCGTCGCCGTCGCCAAGCTTGGCGAGAGCCAGTTGGCGCATCAATGGAGGTTCCGAACCCTCGGTTGATGCCTGCTCGAGATACTGAACCGCTTCGCGGAAACGGCCCGCCTTGAGCGCGATGCTTCCAAGAGCGGCAAGCGGATAGTGGCGAAGCTCCCTGGGAGTGATCTCGAGCGCTTCTCGGGCCAGATTGCGGGCAATTTCGAGATCGCCGCCGAGCTCGGATTCGATCACAGAAAGCTCATAGGCTGCCATGCTGCGAACCAACGGGTCGATATCTTCCTCGTGGTAGAACTTCGTAGCGAATCGACGGGCGGCGCGCAACCTGCCTGCGTGGCGCAGGGACTCCAACAGCGCGACGACAGCGGCGGCCAGATAGGGTGCGCCGTCGGGGCGCTGGGCCAGAATCGCGTGGGAATAAGCGATGGCCTGACGGGTTCGACCGAGGGCCGAGGCGAGGAGGGCCGCGGTTGCTTGCAGTTCCGTTTGATCCGGGGCCGTCCCGAGCGCATCCGAGTACAATTCCAGCGCCTTCTCCGGCCGGCCGGCCTCGAGCGCTGATTCAGCCTTTTCCACCTTCTGTGCTGTTTGCGGCGGAAGATCCAGTGGCGGTGATGAACTCAAAAGCCTCACCGACTCCTGGTATTGCAGACGTTGCGGATCGAGTTTGAGGACCTGTTGAAAGGCCTCGAGAGCCTTGCGTGTCCAACCACGACGGAGATAGGCGATCCCCAGGTGGTAGAGGGCGTCTTCGAACCCGGGTTCGATCTCGACGGCGTGCCGTAGGGCGTCGATGGCGCGTCCGTGGTTTCCCGACTCGAGCCGGCAGATTCCGAGGAGATACCAGCTCTGGGAGGCGTTCTCTATGGTGAGACTCTGTTCGAGGTGTTTGGTGGCGGAGGCGTGATCGCCGGACAGAACCTTGAGGGCGCCAAGGGTGAAGTGGGGGAGAAAAGCCTCCGGCGCCATTTCCCGCGCCTCGATCAGGGCCTCCTCGGCTTCAGGCCAGAGCCCGAGATCGGAGGTTGTGGCGCCGAGATAAACCAGCGTCTCGAAATGAGGCCCGCGCAGCTCGAGCACTTTGCGAAAGGCGATGCGTGCCGTTTCAAGCTCTCCCGTTTGGAATGCAATTTCGCCGATGAAGGACCAGAGTTCGTCGCTTTCGGGCGCCATCCTCACCAAATCGGTGAGGAGCCCACGTACCGCCTCGGTATCCGGTCCCAGAAGGGCGAATTCGAGCGCCCGGAGCTTGCGTCGAAACTCATCGCTCGCCTTTCCGGTGTGGTTTGCCTGGGAAAGGATCCGGGTTCCATAGGCGCGGAATCGTCGAGACAGGTCCCGGGACATGAGTTCCTGATCGGCGAGGCGCTCCCAACCGTCGACCACCTCGGTCCGGGTCACGATGCCCTGAGTCTCCAAAAGACCGCCCAGCGATTGCACTCCCGCGAACGCCACGGTGAGGTTGTGTTCGACCTGGGCGAGATGCTGGCCGGTTGACGCCACAGCCTGCGACAGTCTGCGCACGCCTTCCTCCAGCCCGGTGATTCTTTCCAGGATGTGTTCTTCGAGTTGCTCCTGAGCTTCGATGAAAAACTCATCCGAGATCTCAGTCTGGACTTCGCTGCTTCCGGAAACCACCAGCAGCTTGTTTCCGCAGCGGTGGCAGAACTCATGTTCGTTGCGATTGGCCGTGCCGCAGTACTGACACAGCATCGTCAGTCCTCGCCGTAGATGAAGAAACCCCGCCCTGACTTTTGTCCGAGCCGCCCGGCGTCGACCATCTTGACCAACAGCGGGCAGGGACGGAATTTGTCCTCTCCGAGCTCTTGATGGAGGATGCGCATCACACTCAGACAGTTATCGAGGCCAAGGAGATCGGCGGTTCGCAGCGGTCCCATGGGATGGTTCATGCCAAGGGTCATGATCTGGTCGATGGCTTCTGCGGTAGCTATCTGTTCGGCGACGGCGAAAACGGCCTCGTTGATCATCGGCATCAGCAACCGGTTGGAGATGAAACCGGGCTGGTCGTTGCATTCGACGGGGACCTTTCCCATTCGTTCGGCGAGGTCGCGAATCGTCGCCACCGTCTGATCAGAGGTCTCGAGGCCTCTGACAACCTCCACCAGGCGCATGACCTGTACCGGATTCATGAAATGCATCCCGATGACCTGACCGGGACGACCGGTGACCGCCGCAAGCCGGGTGATCGAAATCGAAGAGGTGTTGGAGGCAAGAATGGCCTGCGCCGGGCACAGACGATCGAGCTGGCGAAAAATCTCCGCTTTGATGTCGAGGGATTCCACTGCCGACTCGATGACCAGATCGGCGCCGCTGTGGCGATCGACATGAGCGCTGGTGGAAATTCTTTCGAGGGTCTGCGTCTTGTCCGCGGAATCGATCAGGCCCTTGCTGATCTGCCTGTCGAGATGGTTGGCGATGGTTTCGAGCCCGTTTCCCAATATCGATTCGTCGATGTCCGTGAGCACGACTTCACAGCCGGACCGAGCCGCCACGAGGGCGATTCCGGCTCCCATTTGACCGGCGCCGACAATACCGACAGTGCGAATCATCTCATCCCCAGGCGGAGGCAGCCACGCGACATCACCACGGCCCGCAGCATCGCCGCGGGCAGAGATTCCCAATCAATTGCTCGTGACCGCGTCACACGTGCTACAGCAAGCTATCCAGCTTCGCCGCCAGACTGGCCTTGTCGGTGACGCCGACGATCCGATCGGCGACTTCACCGTTGTTGACGAGTAGAACGGTTGGAATCGCCTGAATACCGAATTTGACGGCGGTTTCCCGATTCGAATCGACATCGAGCTTGCCGACAATCACTTTGTCGCCGTATTCCTCGGCGATCTCTTCAACTATCGGACCGATGACGCGGCACGGGCCGCACCACACCGCCCAGAAATCCACCAGGACCGGTTTGCCGGCGTTGAGGACCATTTCATCAAAATTCGCGTCTGTGATTTCCACTGCATTAGCTGCCATCGAGTCGTGCCTCCATGCTCGTGCTCTGCCCTCGGCCGTTCTTGCCCGGCCGCTCAAGCGGGCGGCTCAATACTACACCATTGGCGAGCCCCGTCATTCGAAGCGGCTCGCTGGTTGCACGACGCCGGTCAGGTGTCCTTGCCAGACCCTGCTGCACGAAGATCCTCGATCACCACTCGGGCGACCTTTTCGGCGTAGGCGACGGCATAATTCTGGCCGCGGTCCTCGGGAAAAATCTGCGCCATCGAACATTGGTAGAGACCAGGGACCGACGATCTGAACGATGGGATCTTGCCGCTGTAACCGACCGTTACGACCGGTTGAGCGTAGTCGGCCCGGAAATGGTGGGAGGCCTTGATCCAGGACCGCTCGAAGGAGGGGTTGATGCGAGTCAACGCCGGCAGGTAGGTCTCGATCACCTGTTTTTTCGGAGCCCGGTAGAGCGGGTGGTCCGGGAACAGATAGTTGGACACATACACGATATGGCGGCCGTCATATCTGTCGCGAGGTATGTAGTTGGTGTGTTCGATGAGACCACCGAATGGCATCTCGGAATCTGCGATGTTGAGCCAGTAATAGGGTGTCAGCGAGTGTTCGAGCTCGAGGATCGTGCAAATGGCGCCGGTAGCCCGGAGCTGCGAGAGGTTGCCCCGTTCTGAATCGGTCAGCAGATCCCCCGCAGTTTCGAGAAAGTCGGGCACCGATGCCGCCACGACCACCCGTTTCGCCGTCCACGAGCCGTCACGCGAACTGAGCCGAAAGCCGTCGCCGTCTTTTTCGATCTTCTTCACCGCGTCGCTCAGGTGGAGGGTGACACCACGCTCGGCGAGCCGCCCTTCGAGGGCCCGGACAAAGGCGGCGAAGGACCCCCGCATGTAGCCCAGGCGTTCGCCCAACCCGGACTCGGAGCGTGATGTCCCGCGCAGGCAGAGTTTGCCCCATAGCCAGACCATGGCAACCTTGTCGGCGTCCTCCGCAAACTTCTGGTCGAGCAGAGGGCCCCACACCGACCGCCAGACCCGCTCGCCCTGATGTTTTCGAATCCAATCCTTGGCAGTGATGTCTTCGAAGGGCGAATAGTCTTTTGTCCGCTGCAGAAGAAGGGTCGAGAGAGCGAAGCGGAATTTGTCAAACAATCGGAGAGGCCTGAAGCGCAGCAAAGAGATCGGGGTACCGAAGTCCCACAAACGATTCTCGGTCCAGATGCCCATCTTCGACGGCAGCCATTCAATCAGGTGATCAACCCCGAGTTCCTTGGCCAGGTCGATATAGGCTGTGTCGCTGGTGAAGAGATGGTGGTAGAAGGCCTCGATCTCTTCGCCGCCGATTTCGAGAACCCGGGCGAGTCCTCCGGGGCGTGGATAACGCTCGAAGACTCTGACGCTGTATCCGGCCCCGGTCAGCCGAAGCGCAGTGGTCAGACCCGTGAGGCCTGCGCCGACGATGGCGACATCAACCATGATTCAATACGATCTGGTGCAGCGGCAATTCTCCATCCTCGTTGTGCGGTCGATCCCCTGAGATTCGGGGTTGTCGAATATCCACGATGCGAGACCAAAACCGCGCGAAATCTCAGAAGATCACGTTCTTGATGTAGAAGCTCTGGGTCGGCGTGTCACCCGTCACCAGTTCGCGAGCGAGGTCCGGCGTCAGCCGGAAGGTGCCGGCCGGTTTGCCGGAGGTCTGAAGCATCTTGATTTCCACCGCCTCGGGGGAAATGTCCTTGTGAAGTTCTTCAATCATCACGTAGGCCTGGGAGACGATTTCGAGAGCTTTGAAGACCTCTTTCTCCGAATCGGTTGTCGTCTGCACGAAGAAATACTCCGGTTTCGTTCCCTGGCTGGTCTTGTAGATCAGGAGCTCTTTGTCATCGAAGATCTTGGAAAAGGCATCGTCGACCCGTTCGTCGTGGTACTTCGCCTGTTGCAGTTCGATACCCGGTGTTGGAGTAGGGGTTGGCGGTGTGGTGTTCGAGAGCTGGGGTGCTGGGCCGGCATGACCGGCGTCGATTTCCGTGATCGAGCCGAGTGCCGCTCGTGGTGTTGGTGTCGGCAGTGCCTCCCTGTTGACCGAGAGTTCGTCGATCATCACCGCGTCGCCGAGCCCCAGCTGGTTGTATCGCTCCGTTTCAACCACGTTGATGTACTGGAGTGGATAGCTTGTCACGGTGCCGGTGCTCATGGTGAGAATCGCTCTGTCGCCTTCGATTCTCATTGGTTCTTTGCAGCGGATCTTGTGCCCGCTTTTGAGGATCACCACGTATCCCTCGGCGCTGGCCATCATGACTACGACCAGTAGCGCAACAGCTACCAGGCCGAAAATGCGAAATTTAGACATGGTTATGACCTCCAGCGAACGATCTCCATCCATTATACCGAAGGGGCAATCGGGAGATTCCAAAATCCGGATTCAAACTTTTGAGTTCCATAGATTGAGAATTCATCTGGTCGGTACCTGGCGTCAGCCGACGCTCGCCTTCGCCGGTGCCGTGCGGGAAACCAGACCGAGCAGCTCGCCCCGCGAGTTGCTCCCTGTCTTACGGTACAGGTGTTTCAGGTGATCTCTGACCGTGTGGGTGCTGATGCCGAGGGCGTCGGCCATCGCAACCGTCGTCAGTCCCTCGACCAAAAGTTGTACGACCTCACGTTGCCGCGGGCTCAGGTCGTGGCGGTTTGCAAAACTCTCGACCCGGGCTTTCGACCCTGAGCCCACGGATCGAACGATCACCAGGACCGCACCTGTGCCGAAGTCGGTGGGAAGGTGGATCTTCGAAACCTCACAATTCATGAATCGCCCGTCGGCCAGATACAGGGTTCCGTTCCAGACCGTATCTTCGTTCGACGGATCGCGGACCCGGTCGACGAGACAACACAGCAGAGTAAAAAGAGGTTGTGTGGGCTCACCCTTGGTCTCGGCCATGAGTTCGTCCTCGGTCTGCAAGGACAACAGCCGATCGGCCGGGGGATTGGCGAAAATGATTTCTCCTTCACCGCCAAAGACAAGGGCCGCGCTCGATGAGGTATTGATCACTCCTCGGAATAGAGCCGACTCGATCCGAAGTCTTTGATTTTGAAGAATTTGTTGGAGACTTGCTTCGAGGGCGGAAACGGCCGCCCTCGAGGGCGGTTTCTTGGATTCTGTCTCGATTGACGCCGTGAACTCGTTACCCGCGTCGAGCGTATGAACCGCTGTTTTTTCCGTCTGGTTGCCGCGAACATAACTTCGCCATCCACCCACCCCGACCGGAGTCAGGGTGAGCTTGACCCATTGTGCGTCACAGAGCATTCCAGCGAGGTGGAGAAAATCGTTCACCGCGGGATCGTCTGCTTCCGGACAACGGGCATCGAGAACCACTGAAAGATCGGCGCCCATCTCGACTCAATTGTATATGAGTGAAACCTCTTATCTCTTTCGTTAACGCTTTGAGACTCGACACTTGACCTCACCAGGGCACTGTCTTAGACTGCCGCTCTTATGTTGGAAGGCCTGCAAGAACGTATGGCTCGAGTCACGAAGACCCTCCGTGGAGAGGGGCATCTGACCGAGTACCACATCGACACGGCGCTGCGCGAGATCCGACTCGCTCTGCTTGAAGCCGATGTCAGTGTCGAGGTCGTTTCAGGGTTTGTCGACAGGGTCCGGGAACGTGCCGTCGGCAAAGAGGTTCTCGACTCGGTCACACCGGCCCAGATGGTGACCAAGATCGTTCATGAGGAGCTGGTTGCTCTTCTCGGTGGCGAAACCACCGAACTGCAGTTCAAAGGCCGGCCGGCCGTGATCATGTTGGTCGGTTTGCAGGGCTCGGGAAAAACGACGACCGCGGCCAAGATGGCACGCTGGATCAAAGACAAGAAGAATCTCTTTCCGCTGTTGGTCCCGGCCGATACTTCGAGGCCTGCTGCGCGCGAGCAGCTTCTTGTCCTGGGGGAGAAGGCCCAGATCCCGACCATCGACTCACGCGATATGGACGATCCGGAGGAGATCGCAAAACGCGCACTTCGAGAGGCTTCGATCAAGGGCTACCAGGTCCTCATATTCGACACTGCCGGCCGGCTTCACATCGACGATCAGTTGATGGATCAGTTGCAGCGCCTCAAAAAGATCCTCAACCCGAAACAGATTCTCTTTGTTGCCGACTCGATGACCGGTCAGGACGCGGTGCGTTCGGCTCGCGCGTTCCATGAGCAACTCGAGATCACGGGGGTGATTCTCACAAAGCTCGACGGTGACGCCCGTGGCGGGGCCGCCCTTTCGGTTCGCGAGGTCGTCGGAAAACCGATTGTCTTTGCGGGAATCGGCGAACAGATTGAAAACCTGGAGCAATTTCACCCCGATCGTATGGCCGGCCGGATCCTGGGAATGGGTGATGTGCTCACCCTTGTTGAGAAGGCACAGGATGCCATCGACGAGAAGAAAGCGCGGCGACTCGAGGCAAAGCTCAGAAAAAACAAGTTCGACCTCGAAGATCTCCGAGATCAGCTCAGCAGCCTGAAAAAGATGGGTCCCCTGCAATCGGTGATGGAAATGGTTCCCGGAATGGGAAAGATGCTTCCGGAAGGCGGCATCGGCGAAGGACAAGAAAGACAACTCAAGCGGATGGAAGCGTGTATTGATTCGATGACGCCGAAAGAGCGTCGCCACCCGCAGCTTTTGAACGGTTCGCGGAAGAAAAGGATCGCAAAAGGCTCCGGAACGAGCGTCGAGGAAATTAATCGCCTCTTGCGCCAATACGGACAGATGCGTAAGCTCATGAAGCGTTTGGGGAAAGCCGACTCTCGAACGTTGAAACGACAACTAGGAATCGGCTGAAAGAAAGAGCGACCTCAGGGGTTGTTCGAGGAGGATTTGTGTTGATGATCAGACTTCGGCGAGGTGGTGCGAAGCACAGCCCCGTCTACCGTGTGGTGGTGTCGGACTCGCGTAAGGATACGCAGGCCGACTATCTTGAACAGGTGGGTTTTTATAACCCGACCATCGAGCCCCCGGAGATCCGTCTCGATCTCGAGAAGATCCAGGAGTGGCGAGGCAAAGGTGCGGGAGTTTCTGAAACAGTCCGATCTCTGATCCGTAAAGCCGAAACACAGCAGTGACCGACGCTCGGGGCGATCGAGCTCCGAGCCAGCGGACCCTTCACGAAAGGAGCTCCAATGAGCGCGATGAAAGACCTGCTGGAAGAGATCGCGAAAGCGCTGGTTGACAATCCTGAGGATGTGTCGGTGACAGAGGTCGAGGGTGAACAGACCACGGTTCTCGAACTGCGCGTCCGCACTGAAGATCTTGGTAAGGTGATCGGCCGCCAGGGGCGAACCGCACGAGCGATTCGCACATTGCTCGCTGCGGCGGGCATGAAGGTTCAGAAACGTTTCGTGCTCGAAATCCTCGAGTAGCAGTGCCCGACTCTGGCACCGAATCGAAGCCGCGCGAGTGGTTGATCGTCGGCCGGGCGGGCAAACCGCACGGTATCCATGGCGACATTCTGGTGGAGATCATTACCGATTTTCCGGAACGGTTGATTGATGGCATCGAGTTCGGTGTCGGCGACGATTCGGGACCGCGGGAATTTCATCACGCCCACCGGGTGCGGTATCACAAGGGGCGGTGGTTGCTCTCGGTGCGTGGCATCCGTGATCGCACCGTCATCGAGGGTTGGACCGGTGAGTTTCTCTTTTTGCCCGAACAAAGCCTGGATGAACTCCCAGAAGGCTACTATTACGAGCACCACCTTGTAGGGCTCGAATGCAGGTCCCCTGAAGGTGACGTGTTGGGGCAGGTCAGTGGAATGGACCTCGGCGACGGACAATCCAGGTTGGTGGTTCGAAACCTCGATCGCGAGTGGTTGGTGCCGTATGTTCCGGAGATCGTGTCCGAGGTCGATCTCGACGGTGGATTCGTGATCATCGATGCACCCGCCGGGCTGCTTGACGATGACGCCATCGAGGCACGCTGACCGAAGTCGCCGATGGCTTCGACAGTCGCCCTTCCCGACATGGCTGCCACCCCGGGCAATCTGAATCTGCGAACCCTTTACCTTTGACCCCTCGACCCTGACCCTTCCCATCCGGAGACCGCAATGCAATTCGACATTCTGACGATCTTCCCTGAGCTCTTCGAATCATTTCGGGCGGTGGGCGTGCTCGGCAAGGCCGTCACACGGGGAGTCGTCCAACTCGAAGCCCACGATCTCCGGCAATGGGCGGACAATCGTTGGAATCAGGTTGACGATGAGCCCTACGGTGGCGGCGCGGGAATGGTCTTGCAGGCGCCGCCCGTGGTCAACGCCATCCGTCAACTGGCTGCGAGCCAACCGACCGCTCGAGTGATAGCGCTCGGGCCGAGAGGGCGCGTGCTCGACCAGGAGCTGGCACGGGAATTGGCGGCGGAGGATCGGTTGTTATTGGTCTGCGGACGGTACGAGGGTTTTGACGAGCGGATTTTCGAAATCCTCGATCTGGAGGAGATCTCGATCGGAGATTATGTTCTAGGTGGTGGTGAAGTGGCTGCGATGGCGGTTGTCGAGGCCGTGGCACGGCTGATCCCGGGTGTGGTCGGTGACCCTGATTCGGTGGCGGATGACAGCTTTTCCAACGGAATCCTGGATCACCCGTGTTACACCAGACCGCCGGAATTCGAGGGTCGAAGGGTGCCGGAAGTGCTAACCTCCGGCAATCACGAGGTGATCCGGCGATGGCGGCTGGAACGGGCCGTCGAGCAGTCGGTAACCAGACGCCCGGACCTCGTCAAAGAGAACTGGGAGCGCTACACGGACGAGATCCGTGAAATCGTGCGGCGTTTCGACCCGGCCCTCGATCCCGGGAACAATCAAGAATAGTTGAGCGTGATCAAGAGGATGACTATGAAACGAAGGCTGTTTTTTGCGTTAATTCTGAGTTTGGCGGGGGCGATTTCAGGCGCCGCACAGGGATTCGAGGCGGAACCGGTTTTCACGGTTCAGATTCTGCCCGATCGTGAACCGGTCATAGCCGGCGAGGAGCTTCGCCTGGCGGTTGTGGTCGAAATCGAGACCGGTTGGCACATCAACTCCAACAGCCCGGGAGACGATTTTTCGCTGCCGACCGAGGTGGAATTCGGGCTGCCGGAGGGGTGGCTCGATCCGATCATCAGCTTTCCTCCCGCGGAAACCATCGAGTTCGAATTCTCCGATACTCCGATCCAGGTCTGGGAACACGAAATCGTGATCCTCGCGAATCTCGTGGTGCCCGAATCGGCAACCGGTGATCATCGCTTGCGGGTAACGGTCACTGCGCAGGCATGCAATAACACTCAGTGTCTGCCACCCGAAGACGTGAGCGCCGGAGTCGATGTGATGATTGCGGCCAACGGGACCGCCTCGAAATCGACCAACCAAAAGTTTTTTTCCGGGGTTGCGGGCCCTTCGACCACCGGTGAGACGCCTTCCGATGCTTCGGATTTCGGTTCGAAATCGTTGCCTTTGCTTTTGATTGGTGTCTTTTTTGCCGGTCTCGCCCTCAATTTGACGCCCTGCGTTTTTCCCCTCATCCCGATCACCATCGGCTATTTCACCCAACAGACCAAAAATCGCGAGGGCAGCACCTTTCCTCTGGCGCTGGCCTATGTGATCGGGATCGCGGTGACCTATTCGATTCTCGGCGTACTCGCAGCGCTGAGCGGAGCGATTTTCGGGAGTGCGCTCCAGAGTCCTTGGGTGGTTGGTTTGATCGTGGTGGTCTTGCTGGCCCTGGCGGCATCGATGTTCGGTCTATGGGAGCTCCGGGTGCCGGGTTGGGCGCAAAGGGCCTCCGGTGGCAGGACCGGTGTTTTCGGTGCCTTGATCATGGGTTTTGTCATGGGATTTGTCGCCGCCCCGTGCATCGGCCCCTTTGTGGTCGGACTGCTGACCTATGTGGGTCAACGCGGTGACCCGGTCCTCGGTTTCACCCTTTTCTTCACCCTCGCCCTGGGTCTCGGCCTGCCCTATCTGATCCTCGGAACATTTACCGGCGCGGTGAACAAATTGCCGGCGTCCGGAATGTGGATGGTTGGGGTCAGGAGAGTCTTTGGTGTGATCTTGATTGCGATGGCTGCATATTTTGCGGCACCCCTGATGCCGGGAGAATCCGGTGGATGGTTGATGTCGGCGGTGTTGGTGATCGGCGGCTTCTATCTGTTGGTGATTGATCGGACGGGAAACGAACAACCGACCATCGATCGCGTCATGCGTCTGCTCTCGGCAGCAATGATCGTCATCGGAGTGCTGATGGCTCCGGCCATCCGGCACGGCGCGTCGGAGACCGGCGAGGCGGGTGGCCACTTCGAGTGGAAGGCCTTTGACGTTGCCGCGGTCTCCTCGGCGCGCGCAGGTGATCGCCCTGTGATTGTCGATTTCTACGCCGACTGGTGTGCACCGTGCCGTGAATTGGACGAGAAGACCTTTTCCGCACCGGAAGTCCGCGCTGTGCTCGAGGATTACTCGCGCTTCAAGGTGGATCTGACCCGCGCGACGGAAGAGAACCAGGCCTTGACCAGGGACTACGGTGTCATGGGAGTTCCGACTGTGATCGTTTTTTCTGGGGGTGAGGAAGTTTTTCGGATCACCGGCTTCGAGCCACCTGAGAGATTTCTCGAGAGACTGAAGGCCGTCGAGTAGGGAAGTCGAGTAGGGAAAGGGAGCACGGGAGCAGGGGAGCATTTGGAATTTCGGATTTCGGATTTCGGATTTTCGGCAATGCTCTCATGAGTAACCGCAGATCACGCAGATGAACGGCGATAAGACATCGCAATGGGTACAGGCATCGGAACTCGAAATCTACGGTTGCTCATCTTGAGCGATCGCTACGGCCCCGAGGGTTTCTAGAGGGCGAAGAGCATCGAATCGAAACTCTCGCATCGGGCAACTGGACGATCTCCCCTTCGCCCTTTCACCCTTTCGCCCTTTCTCGGGTTCGCGCTCAGCTCTCGACGACATCTCCTCCGGTTACCAGGCGTTCGCCGTCGCTCCCCTGAATCCGCAAAAACCCTTCCTTGGTGATCTCTGTGATCGACCCCGCAAGGACCTCGCCGGAAGCGAGGCGGACGCTGATGTCGTCGCCGGCTCGTTGAACCAGGTGGCGGCGCCAGTCTTCGAGACCGGATCCGGGGTTTCCCAGGGAGAGAACCAGGGTCTCGATGAAGGAACAGGCGATGTCGTGACGCCACCTGTCGAAATCTCCGCCATCGACGTGATCAGCAATCGCTGTCGCCGGTGGTGAATCGCTCTCGGTGATGGCCGGGGCCGAGGCAAGATTGACGCCGAGACCCACGGTAAACCAGATCTTTTCGCCATGGCGGGCAAACACCAGCAACCCAGCAATTTTCTCGCCTTTGACCAGGATGTCGTTCGGCCATTTGATGCGGGTGTCTGCGACACCAACCGCGGCGATGGACTGCCTGGTTGCAGCGGCGGCCAACATGGGCAGCATGCCCAGCGTTTCCTGCCCGATCCCGGTTCGTAACCAATTCAGGTAGAGTCCTTGTTCAGACTGTTGCCAGCGATGCTCGCCTCGACCCTCACCGTGCTCCTGCCGGTCGGCGAGGATCAGGGTCGGTCCGAGTTCCTGGGATTCTTCATCCATCTCGGAGATCAGGCGCCGCGCCATGGCGTGGGTCGAGCTTGTCACGTCAAGCAATACGATATTTTCGGCGTGCTGAGCAAGAGCTCGCTGCAACGAGTTCAATCGTTCATTCACAAATTTCTCCTGGGAGTCTGGGTGGCGAATCGATGCGACGCGAAGGAATCAGCCGGGCTCTCCTCCAGCCTTTTCTTCGATCTCACGAACCCTTTCGCGAACCACGATCTCAGCCATGTCTGGGATGACGCTCCACGCGATGTGTTCGATTCTGTCGCGGGACAACTCGACCACTCGTCGCGCGATCCGATCAACATCTTCGTCGCTGAGACTGGATGCGGAGTCGCCGGCTGGAACCGCGACCGCCGGGGTCTCCTCGACCTCGGTGATGTCCTGGGTCGCCGCGTTGGACATTTCGTCGTTGGAGATGTCTTCGGTGCAGGGCGTTTCGTCAAAGTCCTGGGTGTCAGCGTCGGATATGTCATCGATTTCCTGGGTCGTCGCGCCCGCAACCTCGTCCGTTGCGGCATCGAATTCAAACTCAGAAATCTCATCGTGGACAGGAACCTCGGCCATCACCGAACTGACATTGATCGGAGTTGTTTTGGAATGGTCGGTTTCGAACTGAGATACCGGCGGTGTCGGCAATTCAGGTTCCTCGGTCTGGAACGGCTCTTCGTGACTGGTATCCGATGGGAAGACATCATCGTCCATCGCGACCGGTTGCTCGGCGAAGACCTCGTTCTCGGTTTCGTCCATTATCTCCGCGATGTTCCGGTCAGACACGGTGTCGGCCGCATCGTGGATGATCTCGGCTTCAGATGGGCCTATTGGCACCGCGTTCGGCGGATCCGCGGGTACTTCGATCTCCGTCGTTTGTGCGTTCTCAACGAGATCGAATTCAACATCTTCTGCGGGGGCGGCGAAATCGACAGTGTCACGGCTCGGTTCATCTGCTTGCGGAACGGCGGGCCCACTGTCAAACAAATCGTTCGTCTCGATTTCTTCTTCCGGGCCGGGGCCGAACTCAGCGCTCACGGCGGTGTCTTGGAGTTCGTCCTCGAAACTCGAGAGATTCTCGGGGACCATCATGGGAACGGGCGGCGTGACTTGCCCTTCATTCTCCAGCTGTCCTTCGTTCTTCGTTGCGGGTGCTGCCAGAGGTGCACCGCCATCTTCGGTCGCCAGCCGGTTGACGGCATCAACCAGTTTTCGGGCCTCGAATGGTTTTGTGATGATCTCCGAACATCCCACCGCCAGCGCCCGATCCCGATCGAAGGGCTCAAAGGTGCCGGTCAAGAGAATAACCGGGAGATGCAGCGAATCCGGGTTCGATTTGATTTCATGGCACACGTCGTAACCGTCGCGCCCCGGCATGATCACGTCGCAGATGACCAGATCAGCATTGCTTCCGGGAAGCTTCTGCAAAAGCTCATCACCACTCGAGACGGCCACCACCTCGTAATCGGTGTCGGCAAATGTGAGTTCGACGACTTTTTGAATTGTCAGGCTGTCATCGGCAAGCAAAATCGTGCGACTCATGACATCCCCTCGCTCCCTCTCCGAACCACGTTACTGCGGTAAATCGCTGCCTTCATATGTCCGTTTCCCGCCAATTCTTGAATCGTGAAAAGTCTTCGTCTATCGTAATTTATGTACCACGGTGGCGCGGAATCTGTCAATGAAACCGGGCTTTCTGAGAGCCCGCCACAGGCGCAGCCGTTCGGAATCCAGGGCGGCCAGCGAGATCGCCGTATCGATGGCCTCGGCGCCTGGTTCGTCCGAGACCGACTGGACCAGCCCAAGGTCCACCATGGCTCGGCCGTTGAGCGACGCCCCCTCGAGGAGCATTCGTCGCACATTTGACCGCCCGAGCCCGTGCGGGAGTCGTGCGGTTCCGGACCACCCGGTCACCAGACCTCGTCGAATACCGGGGTGCTGAAATGTGGCGTCCGGTCTCGAGATCAGAGCGTCGCATGAGAGGACCAGATCCACGCCGCCACCGGAGCAGGACCCATGAACGGCGGCGACCGTGGGTGCCGGGTGCTGCGAGATCAGACGAGCGACCCGTCGTCCCCTTCCGGCGTATTCAATACACCTGGCGGCATCGAGTTGCTCGATCTCCGCCAGGTTGGCGCCGGCCAGAAAAACCGACGGGTGTCTGGAAACCAGAAGCAACGGTAATGAACCGGGAAATGCAAGAGACTCGAGGGCGGTCGAGATTTCGTCGAGCATCGCCAGGTCGAGCACCGGTTGCAGGAACCTTATGTGCTGGACCCCTCGATGTTGGAAGAGTGCGATGGTTTGATGCCTGGCCAACCGCATCTCCATCAACCGCACTCACGCCGATAAAAGGTCAGGGCGCGGAGAGGCCTCTCAGCCTCTTCGCGAGCGCGTTGGTCGAGCCAGCGAGCCGCCGCTGCCGGCACCGGGTCCTCGATTTCGGCAACCCCGCGCTGCCGGCATTGGGAGAGGAACTCGAGGCTGGCGTGATCGAGCGGCGATGACCCGGCCTCGGGTGGACCGAGGACACCACCGAGGGCCAGGGTCCAGTATTGCGCGTAGGCGACCACGGTGTCGCTTGCAGTGTTTTCGAGCAGGGCCTCGAGGGATTTCAACCCGAGGCGGAACGCCCGCTCGGACGACTCTGAAGGAGGGAAATAGGTCAGGAGAAGCTCGGCCACCACCGCGGCGGCCGCCGACCGTTCCAACTGGGTGGTCAGACCGAAGGAAGACCTGATCAATTCGATGTGCCGGTAGGTGGCCAGTTCGGCGGTCGGTTTCTGAAAGAGGCTCACATGGACGTGGGACAGGATCTGGGCCGCAGCGGCGGCCGGTGCCTTGCCGGAACGCGCCCGGCGGAGAATGCCTCGCTGCACGCCGTGATGCCGACAGATCACCGCGAGGACGAGATCGCGGTCGCGAAATCTGTGGTGGTCCAGGACAAGGGCTTCGTCGTCGATGATCGGCACCGGGCCATGGTATCGGATTATCACCCCGGCCGACCGGGGAAGGGGGAAGCAGGAAAAGGGAGAAGGGGAGAAAGGGGGAAAGGGGAAAGGGAGAACCGTACAGTCGCTTGATGCTCGATGCTCGAACCGCCACATGGCAGAGGGGCGGAGGGGAAAGGGGGCAGAGGGGAAAAGGAGAACCTTTCGGCACCGGTTTCGCACGCATGCGAATGCCGCATCCCGGTGTCATCCTGAGCGGAGCCCCAAAGGGGCGCAGTCGAAGGATCTATGGCGCGCACGGGAGAGACCCAAGACCGCAGATCCTTCGACTTCGCGCCCGAGGCGCTTCGCTCAGGATGACATCTTGAACGACGGTTCCGGTCCCGATCCCGATCCCGAAAGGGAGAAAGGGAGAAAGGGAGAAAGGGAGATCGATTTTGGATTTCAGTTTTTGGTGCGTCGACCGATGGCAGAGGGGCTGAGTCCCCATCGCTCTCGCTATTGACGGGCCGGCGGAGATCTCGATTTCCGATGTCGATTCCAATAGCGGTGTTTATCTGCGCTTATCTGCGTGATCTGCGGTTCCTCATGTGCGCTTTGTCGGCCGGATCGTGGCGAATCTCGGTCGCGGCTGAATCAATCAACAAAAATACTCGAAAACGGTTTGTTCATGCGTCTTGGGTGATATACTCCCGGACGGTATCCCCAGCCGCCGTGGGCGGTTTCGGGCAATACTTATATCAATCCAACCTGAGGGAGGACGACCATCAGAAAGTACGCGTTTCGAGACGATCCAGATGCGCCGCAAGTGCGCATCAATGAACGAATTAGACTCTCACCGGTGCGCCTCGTCGATGATGACGGCAGTCAGATCGGAGTGGTGCCCGTCGACGAGGCTCTCGCCATGGCGAAAGAAAAGGGCCTCGACCTGGTCGAGGTGGCGGCAAACTCACGACCGATCGTTTGCAAGATCATGGACTACGGACGATTCCGTTACGAGCAGGAAAAGAAAGCCCGTGAGGCGAGAAAGCAACAGCATCAGGTCGACGTCAAAGAAGTCAAATACCGACCCAATATCAATATTCATGACTTTGAAACCAAAACCCGGAGGGCGCGCAAGTTCCTCGGGCAAGGCAAGCACGTCAAAGTGACGATCATGTTTCGCATGCGTGAAATGCGGCGGCCGGAAAACGGCTTCGAGCTTCTCCGTCGCGTCGCCGAGGACCTTCAGGATGTCGCCAAGGTCGATCAGATGCCGAATCGACTCGAGGGTCGCGATCTGACGATGGTCATGCGTCCGCTGAAAAAATAGCGGACCCGCGTTACTCTCGCACGCGATCGAGGTTGTTTCGTGAGACCGCGATATTCCGTTTGAACTGTCGGTAGGAAATACGGTTGAGGGCGGAGCCCTCCCGCCATTTCCTGAATTCCGCCTCGTCCATGCCCTCCAGGTCGTCGAGGCGGGGACGGTATCGGTGCGGTGCCGGTGTGAATTCATGGTGGAGGTCGGTGGGGGCCCGCCGAGTCCAGGGACAGACCTCCTGGCAGATATCGCAGCCGGCGACCATGGCCCCGACCTCCGGCGCCAGATCCTCTGCAATCTCTGACCGGTGCTCGATCGTGAGATAGCCGATGCACCGGGTTGCGTCGAGCACCCGTTCAGACGGGAATGCCTCGGTCGGACAGGCATCGAGGCAGGCGGTACAGGTTCCGCAGTGTTCTGGCCGGATCGAATCCGCTTCGAGTTCGATATCGGTGAGCAAGATCCCGAGAAACAGCTCAGAACCAAATTCGCGATTCATCAGCATCGTGTTTTTTCCGATCCAGCCGAGACCGGCGCGCGCCGCCCACTCCCGTTCCAAAACCGGCGCGGTGTCCACACAGGCCCGCCAATTGCTGCCGGGACGCTCTGTTGCGAGCCATCGACCGAGCCGGATCAGTCGTTTTTTGAGGATTCGGTGGTAGTCGCGGCCCCAGGCGTAACGCGACACCCAGACGCGGCCGTCAGTAGCCGTAAAGGATGTCGATTCGGGTTGTCTGGTGTGATAGCTCATCGCCACTGCGACGACCGATCTGCATCCTGGAAGAAGATGGCCGGGGTCCTCGCGGACCTGGCGGGTTTTCTTCATGTACTCCATTTCACCGTGCATCCCGGCGTCGATCCAGCGGTCAAGGGCCTCAGACCCACGAGCTTCGCCAGATCGTGCAACCCCGACGAGATCGAATCCTTCGTCGAGGCCGCGTCGTATGAGTTGCTCGGTCAGTTGCGTCATCTCAGAAGATTAGCGCGGCCGCTTCAGTTATGCTGTGGCCATGAGCTTCGAAATGCGGGCGAAAGACATGTTGATGCGGGATGCTGCAACCCTGACCCGGCCGTTGCGGGTTTTTCGCGGCTACCGCCGTCGGAATCTCAGACCCGATCTTCTCGCCGGGCTCACCGTTGCCGTCGTGGCCATTCCTCAGAGCATCGCCTACGCCTCGATCGCCGGGTTGCCCGCGACCTTTGGTCTCTTCACGGCGGCTGTGGCCTCGGTGGTTGGCGCCCTCTGGGGTTCCTCCCGTTATCTTTCGACCGGTCCGACGAATGCCATCTCGATCCTCGTGATGTCGATCCTCGCACCTTTGGCCGCGGTCGGCGCTCCCGAGTATTTGGCGGCTGCCAGTGTGATGGCGGTGATGGTCGGGGTCTATTGCATCGTTTTCGGTTTTGCCGGTCTCGGGATGCTGGTCAATTTTGCGTCGCGCGCGGTTCTGCTGGGTTTTACCGCCGGAGCCGGGGTCCTGATTGCGGTCGGTCAGCTCAAGAACATGCTGCGCGTCGAGGTGCCGAGAAGCCCCCATCTGTGGCGGACCGTCATGGGAGTTGTCGACAGTCTCGATCAGACCCACCTTGTCAGCCTCGGTCTCGGAGTCACAACCGTAGTCGCGATGGTGCTCATTCACCGGGTGTCGTTGAGGTTGCCGGCGGGGCTCATCGCCCTGACCGGGACCGGGCTGTTTGTGGCCCTCGTGGGTGTCGATCGTCTGGGAGTCGAGGTGGTTGGCGCGGTGACCGGGGCTGTTCCGCAGCTGACTCCGTTCTCCTTCACGTGGATGTTCGAAGAGAACATCATCGGCGGCGTGGTGACCGGATCGATGGCGGTCGCTGCGCTGGGTCTTGTGGAGGCGGTCTCGATTGCACGCGAGATCGGGCGACAAACCGGCGAACGCATCGACGTGAATCAGGAGCTCGTCGGACAGGGAATGGCGAATATTGCTTCCGGCCTGTTCAGCGGTTACGCCTGTTCGGGTTCCTTTACCCGTTCGGCCATCAACCACCAGTCGGGTGCGAGGACCCAGATGTCGAGCCTCTTTTGCGGGTTATTTGTTCTCGCCGGAGTTCTCGTCCTGGGGCCGATGGCGGCCTTTCTGCCGCGCGCGAGCCTGGCCGGGTTGATTATGTTGATCGCCTATCGAATGGTCGATTGGGCAGGGGTGCGACGAGTCGTGCGGACCTCGCGCAGCGAGACCGGTATCATGATCACGACCTTTCTCTCCACCCTTGTTTTTCCCCTCGAGTTCGCAGTTCTGGCCGGGATCATCCTCTCCCTGACCATATACATCTATCAATCGAGCATGCCGGTCGTCGAGCCGGTGGTGCCCGACGGGACCTTTCGCCATTTCATCGAGGATCCGCAAGCCCCGGCCTGTCCCCAGCTCGGCGTGATCAATATTCGCGGTGCGCTCTTTTTCGGCGCTGCCAGCCATGTCGAGGATGCGCTGCTTTCAAATTACGAAAAAAACCCGGGCCAGAACCGCTTGTTGCTTCGCATGCACGGCGTCTACCAATGTGATCTTTCTGGCATCGATGTCCTTGAAGGTATTCTCCGTTTGTATCGTGGTGCCGGGGGCGACCTGTATCTCTTGCAGGTGCGCCCCACGGTGCGTGAGTTCATGCGCCAATCGGGTTTTGACACACTGCTCGGCGAAGACCATTTCCTGGCTCAGGAGGAGGCGATCGAGTGGCTCTTCAACGAGGTCCTCGACCCTGCCGTCTGCTGCTACGAGTGCGAACTCAGGGTCTTTGCTGAATGCCAACCGCTCGAAAAGCATCCATACGATGTTCGTCTGCCGACCTTTACCGGTCGCATCAAATACCCTCTCAACCACCTTGCGGTGAGTGAGCTCGAGGATGCTATCGCCGAAAAGAAGGGGCTGCTCATCGATGTCCGTGAACCGGAGGAGTATGCGAAGGGCCACATCCCCACCGCCCGTCTGCTGCCCCTTCGCACTCTCCTAGAGAATTCGGAGGATCTACCCCGCGACCGGCCGATCTACCTCTTGTGCCGATCGGGCCGGCGTTCGGTCAGGGCCATGCATTTTCTTCTCGGTCTCGGTTTCAAAGAGGTTTTCAACCTCAAGGGCGGGATCCTGAATTGGAAGGCCGTCGGACGACCGCTGAAGGTGGAGTAGGAGCAGAGGAGCAGAGGAGCAGAGAGGAGAGAGGAGCAGAGGAGCAGAGGAGCAGAGGAGCAGAGGAGCAGAGGAGCAGAGGACACCTTCTCCTTATCACGTACAGAGCTTCCGGTAGGGTTCTCCGTTTCCCCTTTCGGGATCGGTATCCACCGCAGCTGTTCGATAGCGATAGCGATCCCGATAGCGAGAGCGAGGATGCCGAGCGGTCCTCCACCCCCTGCCATCTTGGGTAGCGTCGGCCCATTCGGCAATGGGGAAGGGAACTGTCGTTCAAGATGTCATCCTGAGCGAAGCGCCTTTGGCGCGCAGTCGAAGGATCTGCGGCTCGCGGGAATTGCGGTCCGTCTCATAGATCCTTCGACTACGCCCCTGTGGGGGCTCCGCTCAGGATGACATCGGGAGGCGACATTCTCTCGATTTCGAAGTCAGTGCGGATGGTTCTCCCTTTCCCCCTTTCCCCCTATCTCCCTTCCCCCTTTCCCCCTATCTCCCTTTCTCCCTTTCCCCTTTCGGGATCGATAGAGCAATGGGTGGGCTAAAGTAAATACATGATCAAGACACTGGCAAATGGATTGGTTTTTCTGGCGGTGATCGCAATCGGCTTTGTCGCCGCGGCCAAAGAAGAACACCCCATGGGTTTACTCGCCGTCTCGGCCGGAGACAACGTGGTGGTGGCCGATCCGTCGACGGGTCTCACGAAGGCGTTTCCCACCGGACCTGTAGCGTGGCTTTTCCCTGCGCCGGGTGGAATCCTCTATGCCCCGGATCTCATGAACGGGGCGACGACGGTGATCAATCTCCGAACTCAGACGGTCCAGGACACGCTGGATGGCGTCACGATGCCTCACTTTGGGGATTTGATCGATCGGTATCTGGTGGTCAGTCGCCAGATGCTGGTGATGAGCTATCCGGAGCGCGCCGTCATGGGCCGGGTCGAAGCCTCATTCACCCATCCATGGCAGGTCCAGATCCTCGCCGGGAATACGATCGCGTTGGTTCTTGAGCGGCGTCCTGAAGGCGGCGGTGATGTCTGGATGACCGCGGTCAAGCTCGACGAAGGCAGGGTTGTCTATCGCCAGGCCCTGGGCGGGGATGTCCGCCAGTTCGCCTTGTCGGAAAACCTCGGGGTCCTCGCGTTGGCCGATGCCGAAAACAGACAGGTACTTGTGGTGGAGCCGGCCACTTTGGCGCCGATCGCCAGCTTCAAGGTCGAGAGTCGCCCGATGGACCTCAGCTTCGCCCTCGGTGGCTCCATGCTCGTGGTGGCGGTGGCCCGGGACGACGGCGGTGGCGAGCTCAAGATTTGGAAGATCAAAGCGAACAAGGAAAACACGCTCGAGTTGGCAAAAAACTGGACCCTTCCGCTGGCGGGACGGCCGGTGCGACTGGTGCCTTCTCCTGACGGTCGTCACGTAGCGGTGGGATCGGAGTCTCAGACGCTCGAAGTTTTTGACATCGACAAACGAGAGATCATTTCCACTGCTGAAATCGGCGATTCGCCGCGTGATGTCGTCTGGTGCGATCCATCGACGGAGGGCCCGTCCTTGCCACAATGGTCGAACGAAAAACCGCCGGAGATGGATTTCGGGGCAAAACGTTGAGAATCTGAACGAGGCGGCTCAATCCGGTTTTCGGCGCGGTCTCCGATTCCTGTTTCGGTTCGAGCTGGAATCGCCGTGACCGCCGGGTTTGCGGTGGCCCCTCGGGTCTCGTTGCCTGGGCTTCCGTTCATAAGGGATCACCTTGGCGTAGAGATCGTCGCCGGCAAAGTCGGTGGGCAAATCGTAACCGACGTATTTCTGAATCGCGTCCAGAGAGTAGATGTAGTCCTCACATGCGAGCGTGATGGCCATCCCCTCCGCACCGACCCGCGCAGTGCGGCCGATTCGGTGGACGTAGTCCTCCGCGTCCTGCGGCAGATCGTAATTGACGACGTGGCTGACGCCATCGATATGGAGCCCGCGGCTGGCGACGTCGGTCGCAACCAGAATCGGCAGTTTGCCGTCCCTGAAATCGTCGAGCACGCGGAGCCGTTTGGTTTGAACCACATCTCCGGTCAGGCTGCGGGCGATATGGCCGTGCCGGCGAAGATCTTCCACCAGTCGTTTGGCGCGAAAACGTGTGTTGACGAAGACCATGGTCCGCGAACTGACCTCGCGCTCCAGCAGTCCCAGCAGCAGGGCGAGCTTCTCGCGGGTCGATACGTGATAGAGCACCTGATGAATCGTGTCGGGGGTCAGCTTTGCGGCGCTGACCAGGACTTCGGCGGGGTTGTTCATCTGCCGCCACCCGAGGGTCATGACTCTCTGTGAAAGGGTGGCCGTGAACATCATCGACTGCCGATCCTTTGGGTGGGGCATCTGGCGCAAGATCCACCGCAGATCTTCCGCGAAACCCATATCAAAAAGGCGGTCACACTCGTCGATTACGACCATCTCCGTGTGGCGGAGTGAGTAGGCGCGCTTCTTGTGGTAGTCGATCAGCCGGCCGGGAGTGCCGATGAGAAGATCGGTTCCCTGTTCGAGAATCTCTCGCTGTTTGCGATAGTCCAGCCCTCCAAACACCACGTGGGTCCGAATCCCGGCGTGATGGCCGAGACCTTCGGCGTCACCCGCGATCTGGACGGCGAGCTCGCGCGTCGGAGCCACGATCAGCGCCCGCGGAGATTCCGGAGGAGAGGTCCGTGGGTTCTTCAGGAATCTCGAAAAAATGGTCAGCAGGTAGGCTGCCGTCTTTCCGGAACCGGTTTGTGCCTGGGCGACCACATCCCGCCCCATGAGTGAAATCGGGAGGACCTCGGCCTGAACGCGCGTCAGGTGGGTAAAACCGAGATCATCGATTGCGCGGTTGATCTCTTCGGGGAGATCAAACTCGCTGAAAGTCTGTTCTGTAAACAGGGAGTCGGAGTCGTTGGGTTCAGTCATCGGCGGAGATTCTAGCATCTGATGCTCAAAGGTGCCCGGAACGAGGCCAATTGCCCGGCCCATCCAGTGCGGTTTTGGGAAATTTGGTGGCGGACTGTCGCTCGTGGATCGAATCCTGTGGATTCTGTGGGACGTGTGCAATACGAGGTACACTCGTGCGTGTTGCAGAGAAGAAGGGCGTGGTGATCTCACCTCGCAGCACGCACCAGGGATGGCGATAGTGACCTTGAAGAGAATTCTGAATTCGGTATTGACCTTGATTTTGCTGACGGCGCCGCCGGTGATGGCGCAGACGTCGTCGGAGAGCGACCCGGTGGTTTTGCCTTCCGGTCTCGCTTCCTATCTCGAGGCTCGCATTCTCGAGGCCAACGGCCGATTCCGTGAGGCCATGGATGCCTATGCGCAGGCCGTCGAAGAGGCGCCGGAAGTGGTCGAGGTGCGCCTCTCCTATGCCAGTTTTCTGGTCGATGTCGGGATGCCCGGAAAGGCCATAGCTGTCCTCGACGACACGGGTGATCTCGGCAGCGAAGGGCTCCGCATCCGGGCGCTCGCCCTCGCGCAGGAAGCGTCGAGAGATGCTTCGTTGACGGGGCAGGCCGAGGCCGCGCTGCGTGCTGCAGTCGATGCCGAAGAAAACGACGCGAACCTCTTGTTCTCACTGGCTCAGGTCCTGGCGCGGCAGGAGAAGTTTGAAGAGGCCGAAGAGATCGTCGCCCATCTTCGGATGGGATTGGCCACGAACCCGAGATTGGTCGTCTTCCATGCGGATCTGTTGCGTGCGACAGGAAGATCCGAGGAGGCGGCGGAACTCTACTCACAATGCGTGGGTGGCGGTCCGACGGCACGAAAGTGCCGCGACGATTTTGTCGACCTCATGGTCGAGATCGATCGTCCGGGTGAGGCTGGCGAGGCCATGTTGGAGTGGCTCAGCGATTCGGATCTCGATGGACTGATGCGTGCGGCGGGTCTTTTGTGGGAGGGCGGCCGGCTTGAACAGAGCCTCGAGACGGTTCAACGTGTTCTCGAAAGGGCTCCCGATTCGGTCCGGGCCCAGACCCTCGAAGCCCATCTTCTTTCATCATTGGGCCGGCATCAGGAGGCGGTCTCCCGCTTGCAGAAGTTGGCCAAAAAGAACCCGAAGGATGTGGATCTCATTCTCGCGATGGCGTGGTCTTTGAGCCGCTCCGGTCAGCACGAGAAGGGGCGCGTTTGGCTCAAGCGGGCATGGGCTTTGGTGTCTGACGACAGCGGCTCCCGGCGGGCTATTCGAACGGCGGTCACTGCGGCGCGGATGGAGTTGGTTGCCGATCACCCGATCGTTGCCCGGGAGTGGCTCGACCGAGTGACCGATCCCTCCGGTGTCGGACCCGATTTCGTGCGCATCCTGGCGGAGACCTATCGCCGCCAGGAACAATGGCGCGATGGAGTGTCGGCGCTGGTCCGGATTCAGCCGAGCCTCGCGGGCCGTGCCCAGATCGAAGCCGAGGCCATCGAGGCGGAGTTTTTGTTGCGGATGAACGATCCGCGGGCATGGCGTCGGCTGCGGCCGCTCCTCGATTCGAATCAGGCGGGGCGTGTCTTTCTCGGCCTCCAGGTCCTCCAGGGTCTCGAACGGTGGCAGGACGTCGAGCGTGAGAGTGGTCTTGCCGTCGAACGGTTTGCCGACTCGCGGGATCTGCTCTTTATCCGCGCCGCCGCCCTTGAACAACTGGATCGATTCGAAGAGTCGGCGGTGATTTTTCGACAACTGGTCGAGAAGCAGCCCGACGACGCCAACGCGGCCAACTATCTCGGCTATATGCTGGCGGATCGGGAAATGCACCTCGACGAGGCCCTCGAGTTGATCGCTCGTGCGGTGGCACTGGATCCCGAGAATTCGGCCTACCTGGACAGTCTCGGTTGGGTTCACTTTCGACGCGGCGATCTCGATGAGGCCGAACAGTGGCTCAGGCGAGCGGTCGAATTGGGAGACAATCTCGGTGACGGCACTATCTATTGCCATCTCGGCGAGGTTCTCCTGGCCGCCGGCGATCAGGACGAGGGGCGGCGATATCTCCTCCTTGGTCTCGATATGGGTTGTGACGATCCTGACCACGTGCGTTCGTTGCTTGAACGAACAGACGATGACCAGCCCTGAAAGACCGACCACCATGCGGCACTTGCTCGCCCCATTGATCATCGGCTTGATGGCTTGCTCGTCATTGACGGCATGCCGATCCGCCTCGACACCGCCACTTTCGGTCCAGGATCAGGTAGTGGCGATCGAGGCGCTGAAACAACCGCATGAGGGAGATCCAGCGGCGCTCTACCGTTTGCGTGTGCCGTCGGCGGGTGGTCTGCGACTGTCGGTTCTGACCAACGGTGAAGAGGGTCGAATGACCATCGCGGAATCCTTCGGATCCGCAATCTCACTTACCGCGTGGTCGGGGACGGAGCGTCCGACATTCTTCGATATGCGGGAAGGGTGCCGGATCGAGTCTGCCGACCTGTCACGTGTTCTCGGCGTCGCGGCGATGCCGATGCCGCAGGCCATACGGCTCCTCAGCGGTCGCCTGCCGGTGCTCGATGGTGACCACCTTCGTTGGCTGGATGATGGTCGTCTGCAAGTCGACGGTGCGGGGTGGGCAGCGACGCTCACGATCAGTCCGGACCCGTGGCGGGTGCTCTCGGTGGCGGAATCGACCGCTTCCGGAAAAGGGTGGCGTCTGGAACTCTCAGAGCATGAGCAATCAGTGCCGGGAAGAATCGGCATCAAAAAGCCGGGTCAACGCTGGGTCGAACTGGAACTGGTGCGCCTGGAGTGGAGAGACGGACGCATCCTACCGACCTTGCCGGATCTTCCCGAGTGCGGGGCAGCTGATCGGCAATGACCTCTTACGCGGTGTCAGCGCCCGCCAAGATCAACCTGCACCTCGAGGTTCTCGGCAGACGCAGCGACGGGTATCACGAGCTGAGAACGCTTTTCATCAGTATTGATCTTGCGGACCGCCTCCGGGCAAGTCGGTCCGAGAACGGCGTGACGACCCTCCACATTGATCCCGAGGGACGGCTTTCTCCGGACGAAGACAACCTGATCATAAAAGCGGCTGAGCTGCTTCGGCGAAACACGGGCTCTCGTGCCGGCGCGAATATTTTTCTCAACAAGAACATCCCGGTCGGGGCGGGTCTGGGCGGTGGTTCGTCGGATGCGGCTGCGGCTCTGGTGCTTCTCGACAAGGTATGGGGGTTAGGGCTCGATAATCGCGATCTGATGCAGATGGCCGCGGCGCTTGGATCGGATGTCCCGTTTTTTCTCCACGGCGGTCTCGCGGAAGGCCGGGGGAGGGGTGACGATATCCGACCGCTTCCTGATCTCAGAAGTTGCCATGTGGTGGTGGTGGTGCCGAAGATCGCTGTTTCGACAGCATCCGTTTTTGCGTCGCTTCCACCGAGCTTGAGCAGCGAATATCCGGGCGTCACTCCGGATCGGGCCCCAGGACCATCGATCTTCGGCAAAGATCGAGGGCCTTCATGGCATAATTACCGGAACGATCTGGAGGCGGTAGTCGTTACCAGGTGGCCGGAGGTCGGGCGGGTGCTCGCTTCGCTCCGGGATTCTGCGGCGATCCATGTCGCCATGACCGGGTCCGGTTCAGCATCGTTCGCGGTTTTCGAGAATCGTCAGGCCGCGCTCGAAGTGGCAGCTGGGCTCGACGACAGCTGGACGGTCCACGTGGTTTCTACCCTGGGCCGAAATCAGGCCCGAATGAAGGTGCGGCCGGCCGCACGAGGAGAGGGAGTTCGATCATGGAAGTGACTGAGGTGCGAATCAGCCCGGCAAAGGGTGGAAAGGTCCGTGCCTTTGCCAGCGTGATTTTCGATGACTGCTTTATTGTCAATGATTTGCGAGTGATCGAAGGTCGCGACGGCCAGGTGTTCGTGACCATGCCCGGGCGCAAGACACGCAACGGCCAGATGCGGGATATCGCCCACCCACTGAACAGCGAAACCCGCCAGTTGATCGAAGACAAGGTCCTGGCTGAGTTCGAGAGTGCCTTGGCCACGCGAGTTGTCGGCGAGCGTGGGGCGCAGGGGCCCGGCGGCAAGGACACGAAACAGTCGCCCTTGGATCGCCTGGCGACGAAGCTCTTCGACGAAGAATTCTGGGTCTCCGAAGTGCCGGGCAGCAACGCCGAAAAAGGCTGATATTCGTAGCAGATTGCGTTGATCGAAACGACCGCATTGCAGTCGCGGCGGATACAAAACCGGCTTCCGTGCAAAATCGGGTATACTCTGCGGCGCTTGGGGCGTCGGCAAGCGGTAAGCCACCGGTCTTTGGAATCGGCATTCGCAGGTTCGAATCCTGCCGCCCCAGCCACGAGGTAGGCGGTACATGCTCAGAGAACATCCCCTGTTGGTCTTTTCGGGTCGCGCCAACCCGGCGCTGACCGAGGCGATCTGCGGTTATCTGCAGATCGAAATGGGGCAGGTGCGCCTGGGTAATTTCTCCGATGGCGAACTCTATTGTCAGATCGAGGAAAATGCGCGCGGCGCCGATGTTTTTATCGTTCAGCCGACTGGATCTCCGGCAAACGAGAGCTTGATGGAACTGCTGATCATGCTCGATGCGTTCCGGCGTGCCTCGCCGGCACGGGTGTGTGTCGTGATGCCCTATATGGGATACGCGCGGCAGGATCGAAAAGACGCGCCGCGGGTGCCGATTACCGCGAAGCTCATCGCCAATCTGATCACCACCGCCGGGGCGGACCGCATGTTGACGATCGATCTGCATGCAGCACAGATCCAGGGTTTCTTTGATATTCCGGTGGATCACCTCTACGCCGCACCCGTGCTGATCGAAGCGATTCGGCGGAAAAACCTCCAGAATCCGATGTTGGTTTCGCCGGACGCAGGTGGCGTAGAAAGGGCTCGAGCGTTTGCAAAACGTCTCAAACTCGACCTCGCCATCATGGACAAACGGCGTCCCGAAGCAAATCGTGCGGAAATCATGAACGTCATCGGAAATGTCGAAGGATGCGATTGCGTCATCGTGGATGACATCATTGACACCGCGGGCACCCTGGTTCACTCCGCTGAGGCCTTGATCGAGCGCGGAGCTCGCTCGGTCTACGCAACCGGCGTACACCCCGTGTTCTCGGGGCCCGCCATCGACCGCCTCAATTCATCATCTATCGAAAAGGTCATCGTGACCGATACACTCGCTCTCAGTGAAAAAGCGAAATCGAGTCCCAAAGTCGAACAGCTTTCGTTGGCGGTTCTCCTTGGGGAGGCTATTCGGCGCATTCACGAGGGAGCCTCGGTTTCGAGCCTTTTCGTTTAGTCAGTTCTGATCTAAGGGAGATTCGAAAATGGTATTGGAAAGTCCGGAAATTGTTGTCACAGTGGAAGGCCGCGACAGTCGCGGTACGTCAGAGGCGGGTCGCATGCGGCGTCGCGGGATGGTGCCCTCAGTGGTCTACGGCGGAGACAAACCGCCGGTGCCGATTGCGGTCGAAGAACACTCGGTTCGCGAGTTGCTCAAGGGAGCCGCCGGTGAGAACACCATTTTTTTGCTCAAGCTCAAAGGCACTTCGGAAGAACGCCTGGCAATGATCAAAGAATTGCAGACCGATCCCGTCAGTGGCCGGTTTCTCCACATTGACTTCATCAGGATTACTCGCGGTCACAAGCTCACCGTCAAGATTCCTGTCGAATTGACCGGCGACTGTGTCGGTGTTCGCCAAGGCGGCCGCGTCGATTTCGTATCGCGAGACATCGAGGTCGAGATCCTGCCGCGGGAGATGTTCGACAAGTTTGTCCTCGATATTTCGGATCTCGAAGTCGGTGAGCATCTCAAGGTGGCGGATCTGCAGGATCAGTTGCCTGAGAACGCCAAGTTCCTGGTTGATGAGAGCCGGGTCGTGGTCGTCATCGAGATTCCGCGTGTGGTCGAAGAAGAGACCGCGGAAGAGGGCGATGAAGAGCTTCTGGAGACCGCCGAGTCGGCGGAGCCGGAGGTTATCGGCAAGGGCAAGGGCGAAGAAGAGGAAGAAGGGGCCGAGTAGGCTCCGATTCCATCTTCGCTCCGAGGGTCCAATCGCCCATGGCCATCGATCTGATTCTGGGATTGGGAAATCCCGGGGCGGAGTACGTCCGCACTCGTCACAATATCGGTTTCGATGTTGTTGCCGAGGTGATGCGACGCCGCGGTCGGGCCGACTGGACGCTGCAAACCGATGCCGAGTTTTCGGTGATCACTCCGGGCCGCCTGGTGGTTCTTGCGCGTCCGTTGCGCTATATGAACCGCTCTGGTGAAGTGGCCCTGCGACTCCTACAGGATCTGGATATCGCGGTGGACCGTATGCTGGTAGTTGTCGACGACATTGATCTGCCGTTGGGCGCACTTCGGCTGCGCCTCAACGGCGGACCTGGGACCCACAACGGGCTCAGGAGTCTCCGCACCAAAGTCGGCGACGCCTTTGCCCGGCTTCGGGTCGGCGTACGGGGGACTGGGCCCGTCGATTCTCTGGCCGACTATGTGCTCTCTTCATTCGAAGAAGCGGAGGGTGAGATGGTTGGTGCAGTGATCGAACGAGCGGCGGATGCCGTCGACTGCATTCTTTCAGACGGCTTCGAAAGGGCGATGAACAGCTTCAACCGAGCACCGGAAGAGTTCTGAGTGTTGAGTTATCGATTCTGAGTTGTTTCCCGGCACAGGGTGGTCTTCGGGACCGCTTCGACCGAGCACTGTCGAATGAAAGCGAGGGCTTCCAAGGAATGTCCTCAACTCAAAACTCAAAACTTAAAACTCAAACCTCAGATTATGTGATGTCTACTCTCCTGGGATGGCGAGGAGCGGAACCCGGCTCCGACGAAGAACGGACTCCGCGACCGACCCCAACAAGATGTGTTCAAAACCGGAGAGCCCTCGAGTCGCCATGACAACGAGATCGAAGGTTTCAGGATCGGCGAAATCGACGATCGTGTCCGCCGCACGCCCGACCTCGACCCTGATTGAGCCGCTGACCTCGGGGAGATCATCCGCAGCCTTTTTGAGAGCTTCCTCCGAGCGATCGACCACCCGCTCCATGACGTCCTCCGTCAGATAGTCGACCGAATAGAATTCGGGATAGACCACCGGTTCAACCACGTGCAGCAGGGTCAGATCGGCGCCCAGAGCCTTGCCCCATGCAGCGGCTTGTTTGAGCGCGGAGATCGACGCGTCCGAAAAATCGTGTGGAACCAGAATCCTGGAGACGCCATTGGGGTTGATCTCCGCGTCCGCATGAACGGTGAGGACTGGGGTTGTCGCGGTCCTCACCACTCGTTCCGCGACCGATCCGAGAAACAGATGTGACAGTCCCCGGCGGCCATTGGTTCCCATCACGATCAGATCGCAGCCAAGGGTGCGTGCGGATTCGACGATAACTTCACCTGGTGCGATGCCGCGAATGATATGGGGGGTGATATCGATGCCGTGTTCCTTCTCGTACCGTTCCTCAAGGGCTTTGCGCCGCTCGGCATCGTTCGAAGTCAGCAACTCCTCGATCTGATCCCGCCGTTCCTGTCCGAGGTGGGGGTCGTCGAGAAGAACCGCTGCGTGAAGCAAATGCAGGTGGGCCTTGAATCGATGGGCAATATCGCTTGCGAGAACGGTTGCCCGGTCGGCGGTTTTTGAAAAATCGGTTGCCGCGAGGATGGCCTGTGGGATTGCGGTCATCTTTTGTCCTTTCAGTTGCCTCGAACGGTTTCTGAGAACTCTCGTGCCTGGGCCTCGATGCGTTCGCGATCCAGGGTCTGCAATTCACGGTTTCTGACCAGGACCTTGCCGTGGACCATGACGTGCCGAACGTCCGAGGAGCGAGCGGCGAATATGAGCTGAGAGATCGGGTCGTACATCGGCGCGGTGTGCGGTCTGTTGATTGAAAGGCAGACGATGTCCGCCTCCTGACCTTCGGCGAGTGTTCCGACCCTTTCGAGCCCGAGGACCCGGGCGCCGTCGACTGTCAGCATCTCCAGTGCCTTCCGTGCCGGCAAGACCGTCGGATCACCTACGATGCCTTTGTGAAGCAGCGCTGCTATCTGCATATCGCGCAAAAGATCAAGGGTATTGTTGGACGCGGCACCATCGGTGCCGATAGCAACCTTCACTCCGGCGCCCAACATAGCTGGAACCGGGGCAACTCCCGAGGCCAATTTGAGATTGCTGACCGGGTTGTGCGAGACCCCGGTCTCGAATTCGGCGAGCAGGGCGATATCTTCGGCCGAGACGTGAACGCAGTGAGCGGCAACGGTGCGATCGGAGAGGACACCGAGGTCTGCGAGGTAGGCGACCGGAGAAAGCCCCTTTTCTTCAAGGAACTGCTCCACTTCCCAGGAGGTCTCGGACAGGTGGATCTGCATCGGCACCTCGAACTCTTCCGCCAGATCCGCTTCCTTGACCAGATTCGCGGCGCTGACGGAGTAGGGGGCGTGGGCGGCCACTGAAGGCGTGATGAGAGGATGGTCCTTGTAGGCGTCGATAAGATCTCTCTGTTTGGCGATCATTTCTTCGGGACCGCTGCAGCGCGGTGTGGCGGCATCGATCAGTGATTCTGCGACCACGCCGCGCATTCCCGCCTCCGCCAGAACCGCGCTCACTTCGTCGCCGAAGAAGTACATGTCGGCGGTCGTCGTGACACCGGCCAGCAAGAGCTCGGCAGCCGCCAACTCGGTTCCGAGCCGCACACTTTCCCGGTTCATGTGGTCCTTCTCGGCCGGCCAGATGTGCAGTTCGAGCCAGTCCTTGAGGGGGATGTCATCGGCTATTCCGCGCAGGAGGGTCATTGCGAGGTGGGCGTGTGTATTGACGAATCCAGGCAGGATCAGACTGTCTCCGGCGTTGAGCACGTCGCCGGTAGAGGCAAGCTCCAACAGCTCTTCGGCTGGTCCGACTGCGGCGATCCGGCCGTCGGCAACCGCGATCGCGCCATTGTGAATCGGCTCGGCACCCGCTTCCATCGTCACGACGGTGCCACCGACCACCAGCGTGTCCCAGTTGGCTTCAATACTCATAACGATCCTCCAAAACACCGATGCGGCCAGTGTGATATTCAGTTAGCTGAAACAAGGGCCGGAACATTCTACTCCAGGTCCTCTTTGAGACGCCTGAGTTCGCGACGTTCCCGCTTTTTTGGGGCGCCGGCTCCCCGGGACCGCGGTTGCGGTGCCGAGAGCCGCTGCATCCGTCGAAGCTCGATTTCCTCCGCGGTCGGCGGCGGCGTGTGGTCGTGATAGAGCTCCCGCGCTCGAGCCTTGCTGACATTGTTCGACTCGAGCTCGAGCACCTCGATGATTCGTTTTCCTCCGCCTCGCCTCCGGATGACGATCTTGTCGCCGGATCGGACCGCACGATGGGGTTTACCGTGGTCCCCATTGACCTCGACCTGTCCTCGCCGACAGGCGGTCTGAGCCTGGGAACGGGTTTTGAAGAGGCAGGCCACGTCGAGCCAGATATCGAGGCGCACCGTTTCATCGGTCGTCATCGGGATAGTTTGGCGATTTCGGCGCAAAGGGTCAAGCGCGGTCCTTCGCCCGTGTCGATTTTCCTCACTCGATGGGAAGGTCTGTTGCCGCTCGGCCGACGCTGAAGTACTCAAAGCCCTGCTCGCGCATTTTGTGGGGTTTGTAAACGTTTCTCAGGTCGATCACGAGGGGGTGGCGGAGCGTCGCGTGAACCCGATCCATGTCGAGGGACCGGAACTGGTTCCACTCCGTCACGAGCACCAAAGCATCAGCGCCAGCAATTGCATCGTAGGAGTCTTCGCAGTACTCGACGGCTTCGGGTAGCAGTTGCCGGGCGTTGTCCATCGCCACCGGATCAAAAGCCTTGATCCTCGACCCGCCTTCCACCAGCGCGTTGATCAGGGGAATTGCCGCTGAGTCGCGCATATCGTCGGTTTCGGGCTTGAAGCTGAGACCGAGCACCGCAACGACCTTTCCTTCGAGTTGGTCGTTGAGGGCCTCACGGACACGCGCGATGCCGCTGGTTTTTATTCGCTCATTGACCTCGACAACGGTCTCGACGATTTCAAACGGGCGGCCGGCCTTGCGGGCGATTTCGGTCAGAGCCTGGGTGTCCTTCGGGAAACAGGACCCGCCGTAGCCGGGCCCGGGATGGAGAAATTTGGGACCGATGCGTTTGTCCAGACCCATGCCCTTGGCCACATGGTGAACATCCGCACCGAGGCGGTCACAGAGTTCTGCAACCTCGTTGATAAATGTGATTTTGGTTGCGAGAAAGGCGTTGGATGCGTATTTGATGAGTTCGGATGACTCGACGTTGGTGATGACGAAAGGGGTTTCCCGAAGATAGAGCGGTGAGTAGATATCTTTCATGATCGCCACCGCCTGGGTGTCCCGGGCGCCGATCACCACCCGATCTGGTCGCATGAAGTCGGCGATCGCCGATCCTTCGCGCAGAAACTCCGGGTTCGAGACCACCGAAAACGGGTGATCTCCGCTTGCGGTCTTGTTGATGATCTCCTCGATCAACTGTCCGGTGCCAATGGGCACCGTCGATTTGGTGATCACAACCTTGTAGCCGTTCAGGTTTTCGGCGATTGATTCGGCGACCTGGACCACGTAGGAGAGATCGGCCGAGCCATCCTCCTTGGGCGGGGTCCCGACGGCAATAAAAATGGCCAGAGCATTTTCAACGGCTGGTGTGAGATCGGTCGAGAACTGAAGTCGTCCGGCACGTGCGTTCTTCTCGACCAGGGTGTCGAGGCCGGGTTCGTAGATCGGGATCTGGCCATCGAGCAGCATGGAGATCTTGTTCTCGTCCTTGTCGACGCAGGTGACGTTGTTGCCGAAATCGGCAAGACAGGCTCCGGTCACCAGACCCACATACCCGGTACCAACCACACAGATGTGCATGAGCGCTCCTTTGCTGCGATCAATGGTCGCAGAGCCATGTTAGCAAACGGAGAATGAGGAATGAGGATTGAGGAATCAGGAATTAATCGCACCTGCCCGCCTGGATGCAGGATCCAGGTCACAGGATTCTTGACTCATCGCACACGGTCCTTGACACGCCGCGCGGGGAAACTACGATTCAGGTGCATCCTGCATCACTCTTTTCCAAGACAGCATCTCAGACAGCGATCAGGGACAGCGACGGGGAACGGCAGACAGCGTCAGCAAACAGGAGTCAGCGGCAGCGACCAGCGGCCGGGACAGCGACAGCGCCAGCCAACACCGATCACTCCGTCGGGTTCAACAACCGCCAGGTCATGGCACGGACTTGATCGAAGGCGTTCATCGCGTCGCGGGCGGCTGTCGCACTGATCGCCCCGGCGTGGGCGAGGAGCTGCAAGTGGCTGTCGACCTCTTTGGCCGAGGCGTAGGCGATTCTCCAGTGGTTCAACCGGTCTCTACCGAAACGGCCGTGCCCTTCTGCCAGATTCGCAGGGACCGAACTTGCCGACCGGATCACCTGATCGGCTATGGATTTCAGCGGAGCCGGAACCCTCATCACGAGCTTGATCGCGATTCCTGCCGCTTCGAGGGCCTTCGAGTGGGCAACGAGGTTGGTGTTCGTGGCGGCTGAGGACATGGTCACCTCCGGGTCGTTCATGCCCTTTGCCACAAGCCGGTGTGGCGGCCGATGTCAAGGATGCCCTGCACCCTGCCTGTCCTTGACATCGGCCGCCCACCGGCTACCCCTCTCTTTGAACGACCCGGAGGTGGCCATTTCGTCGCATGAACTCCAGACTGCTGCCGCTGTTCGCCGTCGCTGAACACTGACCGCCGTCCCTGTTCGCTGTTGCCTGTCGCTGACGCTGGACACTGTCGCTGCCGCTGAAATTCGGGATCGGGAACGGGTACGGGCAATCGCCAACCGGATGTGCCATAAACTAACCCGTAAACCACGTGTTGTCAGGTGGGTAACTTTTCGTGACATTCTGTTTTGGACAGCAGTGATCCTGCATCCTGCATCCTGCATCCTTCTCGCCAATTCCTTCATTCCTCATTCCTAATTCCTGATTCACCATGTAACCTGTGTCCGCCTGCGATGTAGGAGGATTTCGACATGGCCGTTCCGCTTTTGGATTTGACCCGCCAATACCAACCGCTGCGAGAAGAGTTTCGTGCGGCGCTCGATCGGGTTTGTGATTCGCAACGATTCATCCTCGGCCCGGAGGTGGAGGAATTCGAACGCGAGGCCTCGTCAGCACTCGGGGTCGGTCATTCGATCGGCGTGAGTTCTGGAACCGATGCTTTGCTCGAGGCGTTGATGGCAGTTGGCGTCGGCCCCGACGACGAGGTGATCCTGCCGACCTTTACCTTCTTTGCGACCGCAGGCGTGGTGACCAGGCTCGGTGCCCGCCCGGTCTTCGTCGATGTCGACCCGATCGACTACTGCGTGAATCCGCAACAGATCGCCGAGCGGCTGAATGACCGCACCAAAGCGGTCATTCCCGTCCACCTCTTTGGCCAGGCGGCGGACATGGACGGGGTGATCGAGGCGGCGGGAGATGTGCCGGTAATCGAGGATTGTGCGCAGGCCTGGGGCGCGGACTACAACGGGCGGAAAGTTGGATCGATCGGCCTGATGGGTGCGTTCTCATTCTTCCCGTCGAAGAACATCGGTTGTTTCGGCGACGCGGGGTTGATCACGACGGGAGATGCAGACCTGGCCGCCAACCTTCGCGAACTCCGGGTCCACGGCCAGTCCGGCCCGTACCAGCACCCGGTCGTCGGCGGAAATTTCCGCATCGATGCGCTGCAAGCTGCTGTGCTCAGGGTCAAACTGCCGCACGTGGATCGATGGATCGAAGGCCGGCGAGCCAATGCCGAGCAGTACAGAGTGCTTATGGGTGCCGCCGGTCTCGATTCTACGATTGTTCTGCCCGAAGCGGTAACCGGCCGCGGCCACACCTTCAATCAATTCGTGGTGCGAGCGCCGCGAAGAGACGAACTTCGTGCCTTTTTGAATGAAAGCGGCATCGGCGCCGCGGTTTATTATCCGCTGCCGCTGCATCTCCAGCCGTGTTTTTCGGATCTAGGATATGGCGAAGGCGATTTCCCTGTTTCTGAAGAGGCCAGCCGCGAAGTCCTCGCGCTCCCCGTCTTTCCGGAGCTCGCGCGCGACGAGTTGGAGGAGGTCGTGTCCGCGATCGCGGAGTTCTACAGCGCCTGATGCGGGTTTTGCTGGTCACCAGCCGCTATCCAATGCCGGCATGGCGCGGTAACCAGGTTCGGACTGTCGAGTGGTTGGCGGCTCTCGGAGACCACGACCTCATGCTGTGCTGCCCGGGCCCGGCATCGCGGGCGGCCGCGCCGATCGACGTCGAGACGGCATTTTTCGGCCAGAGTCCCGTTGGTAGGGGTTTTGGTCTCGTGTGCGCAGCTTTCACCGGGCGACCGTTGCAGGAAGGCCTCTATCGAACAAAAGGGGCCCGACGCACCGTCAGGTCGGTGCTTCACGACTGGCACCCCGAGGTGGTCGTGGTTCAAATGCTTCGGTGCGGCTGGGCGGCTGATGTGGTTGTGGCCGAAAGACCATCGACCCCGATTGTTTTCGACGCGATCGACTCCATGGGTCTGCACTTTGATCGGGCCTCGCGGAATGCTCTGCAGCCCCTGGCCGCTCTGTACATGTCTGAATCGGTTCGTTGTGATCGGCGAGAACGTGAGCTCGCAGGTGCCGCATCGGCGAGCGTCGCGGTCTCGGACCGTGATCTCGACCGGATATCAGTTACAGATGGTCGGGGTCGGGTCATTCCTGTCGCCGGTCGCGATGTCGTATCGCCTCCCCTGTCCGGTCGGGACCAGGTGGTTGTGCTCACTGGAAATCTCGGATATCGACCGACAGTCCGGGGCGCCATGTGGTTTGCCCGGGAAGTGTGGCCTCGCGTTCGGTCGGTGGTGCCCGCGGCGAAGTGGATCCTCAGCGGCGCCCGGCCCGCGGCGGACATCCGACGGCTGGAACGGCAACCGGGGGTCGAGGTGCACGCCGATGTCCCCGACCTCGCGCGGTTTTTAGCGTGCGCCAGGTTGGCAATCGCACCCATGAGTTCGGGTTCGGGAGTGCCGATGAAGGTGCTCGAGGCGATGGCCGCGGGTGTCCCGGCGGTGCTTCACCCGTGGGCTGCCGACGGCTTGGTTGCTGAAGGCCGGAATGCGGTGGTGGTAGGAAGAGATGCAGACGAGTGGGTGGATGCCGTCACCCGGCTCTTGACCGATGATGATGCGGCGCAGAGGCTCGCCGAACGCGGCCGCGAGGTGTGGCAGCGTTTCTACCACCCGGATCGGGTCGCGGAGCAGATCCGAGCTGTTGTCCGCGACGCTGTGGCTTCAACTTCTTGGTGAGAGCTGTCGGCCTGAATCGCTATCGCTATCGGAATCGCTATCGCTATCGAACGCCATGGTGTGAGCCTGCCTGCTTTCGAGCGTCGGGTCCGGAACTCTAGGCTCCGAGCTACCTCTTGCATATTTCAACGATATGGCGTGCCGGAAAACGTCAACCGACTTGAGGAACGTGAAAACCGCGAAGACGCGAAGAGCGCAAAGTATGTTTTTTGTATGAGTCGACACTGCTGTCCAAACCAAATCGCCATTTGCAATTACCTAACTGACAACAAGGGGTTTACGCGTTGGTTTTTGGCATTTCCGGTTGGCAGTTGTCCCGTGCCCGTGTCCGCGTCCGAATTACAGCGGCAGCGACAGTTGGTAGCGACAGGGCAGCTAAAACAACTCGAGCAGTTCGACGTCGCCTTTGCCCTCTCGAATGAGAACCGGCCCGTCGCCCGAAAGATCGACCACGGTCGATGGCAGTGGCAGCAGGATCCCGCCGTCGATCACCATCTCCACATTGCGTCCGAGGGATTGTTCGATTTCTTCCGGATCATTGACGAACTCGTTCTCGGGGTCGAGGATCGACGACGAGAGGAGGGGCTCACCCATCTCCTCGAGCAAAGCGAGAATGATCGGGTTGTCGGGCATGCGGATTCCAATGGTGCGCCGTTTGCGAAGCATGATTTTTGGAACCTCGGATGTCGCCTCAAAAATAAAGGTGTAGGGTCCGGGCAGCACGCGCTTGAGGAGCCGGAAGGCGGGGGTCGAGACCCCTTTTGCGTAGCGCCCGACCATCGTCATATCGCCGACGAGAATCGACAGCGGTTTTTTCGGGTCCATGTCCTTGAGCTTGTAGATCCGGCGGATCGCATCGTGGTGGGTGATGCCGCAGGTCAACCCGTAGACGGTGTCGGTAGGCGACACAACGATCCCCCCTTCGCGCAGCACCTTTGCAGCGCGAACCAACAGCCACGGTTCCGGCTCGACGGGATCGATTTCGAGAATCACTGACACTCCGGCCCATCAGGGGCCAAACGTGTATACCGGTCGCAAGGTGTGAGGTCAACCAGATCCTGGATTCTCGATTCTCGATTCTCGAGACTCGATTCGGTGAAAAGGCAGGTTTTTCCACTGGACCGTGCTCGCGTGGTAGATGAATCGAGTATCGAGTATCGAGCCTCTGAATACGATTCCTGCGCGCCCAGCCAGAAAGGCGTAAAATATCGGGGATCTGTTGAAGGAGGAATCAATGTCGGAAAGCGGACTCAAAAAGATCGGCGTCATCGGGATCGGGACCATGGGCAATGGCATCTCGCAAGTGGTTGCGCAGAGCGGCTTCGAAACCGTGGTGATGGATGTCAATGCCGACGTACTCGAACGCGGAATGGATGCGATCAACCGAAGCCTCGACCGTCTCGTCAAGGCCTTTGAAAAATCCGGTGGCGAAAAGGGGATCACCGACGAGGCAAAACAGGAAGCGGTGGGGCGTCTCAGCACGACCGCTTCGGTGGAGGGTATTCTCGACTGTGACCTGATCATCGAAGCGGTGCCCGAGCGGCCGGAACTCAAGGAGAAGATCAACCAGGAACTCGCCGGCAATGGATACGACAAGATCCTGGTGTCCAATACCTCGGGAATCAGCATCACCCGTCTGGGTGCGGCCTACGGTCAACCCGAAAAATTCATGGGTATGCACTTCATGAACCCCGTGCCGATGCAGAAGGGTGTCGAAATCATCCGCGGATTGGCGACCTCTGATGGGACCTACAACACGGTTGTCGCCTTGGTTCACGATCTTGGCAAGATCGAGATTCCGGCCGAGGACAAGGCGGGATTCGCCATTAACCGCATGTTTGTCCCCTTCGTCAACGAGGCCATTCGAGTGGTTGAAGAGGGGATCGCCAGCGTCGACGATGTCGACAAGTGCACCTATTGCTTGGGGCACAAGATGGGGCCTTTGATGACCGCGGATTATGTCGGTCTCGATACAATGCTGTTTATCTGCGAAGTCATCGAGGAAGAACTCGGGAGTTTCTACAAGCCGAGCCCCCTGCTCAAGCGCCTCGTCGAGTCGGGACAGTTGGGTGCCAAGACGGGATCAGGTTTTTATTCGTGGGAGAAATACAAGGCGGCGGGCGTCAATCCAGACGTGGCGCGGTATCGTATTAAGTAGGGGGATGCTGCTGGATCTCGGTCGGCAGGGTCTTTCGAAGGGCGGGAATCATGCAGTTCGGAGACGACTGGGATGAGTTCGACGAATTCGACGAACCGGAAAAAGAGGAATCTGAAGGATTTCTGACCACTCCGAGGATCCTGGTAGCGCTTGCACTGGCGGCCCTGATCGCGGTGTTTGTCGGACGCCTCGTCCTGCACGAAAAACCTCAGTTGGCGGAGATTCATCCCCAATTAGTGGGCCTGTGGACCTGTAACGACCCCGAAAAATCCGAATTTTATGTCGAATTCCGGCGAAATTTCGTCGTCTTTGGAACCGGCGGAACCGACAGCGTGAAGAACAACGTCATCGGAAGCGACGTCGAACGGGTCGGTGATTTGAACCAACACACGGTGTACTACAAAGACATGGCAGGTACCCGGCATATTCGGGATGTTCTGCTCGATTCTGAGGAGAACACCATCCGCTTCACCGATCAGCCCCGCATTTCGTGGTCGAAATTCGATGATTAGATGACCTGGGGAGGGATCGAGGGTCGACGCGACCGGCAGGCCCGCAGGTCCTCGAGGTCTTTAGAACACCCACGCATAACCTATCTTGGCAAAGACGGTGCGATCTTTCGTCGTCAGAGCGTACTCATCGGTTCCGACGGAATTTTCTGAGTATCCGACAAACAGGACGGTGCGTGGGTTGACCTTGTAGGAGAAGAGGAACTGGCCGAACAGATCTTCGGATTTCGGACGCCGGTCGTCGGTGTAGAGATCGGTGTTGAAGCGATTGTCGACGTGCTGCAGGATGAGTCGCACAAAGCACCGTGCGTTGAATTGCCACGAGGTCTGGATCTGGCCGATGGTGGAGGTGTAGAGCCAACCCTCGTCCACCTCCATCCGCTCGCGAGTGTATTTCGGTTCGATAAAGAAGTGGCGTCCGAGGCGATAGGAGATACCGGCGTCGAGATTGACGAAATCGCCCGGCCGGGTGTTGGCATAGTCGACCTGGCCGCCGAAATGAAGATTGAAGTAGGCGTGGCTGTGGCCGTTGGGGTTTCCGCAAAGGTGGAGCCGGAGGCGGTTGAAGTCGAATTGTTCTCCGTTGTAGCCCTCGCGAACGACGCTCGGTCGGATGACCGAGTGTGATTGCAGCGGCCCTTCGACAGTGAATTGGACGACGTCTTCGTGAAAGAGCAGAAAGCCGCGCTGATCGACGGTGTCGGCGACCTTGGCCTTGATGTCGAGGCGGGAGTACCAGCTGGTTTCGGTGGCGTTCCACTGGTAGCTCAGACCGGCCTCCCGGTGTTTGTAGTCGACCTGGGGAATGAATCCCAGATCGGCACGGAAACCGGTGCCAAAGTCTGAGTAGACCGCCCACCAACCCCAGGTCCGGGTCTGGTGGGAATAATAGACGGTCCCGGCCCAATCGCTGAAACTCCCTTCAGGCTGGTCGAAATCCTCGACGACCTCCTCCGGGTAGTCGGTGGTCGATCCGAGGATCTGGACGAGAACCCTGTCTCTGGGAGTGATGCGGAAGTCTCCGTCGAGAGCGGCAACACGGTTGAGATAGTCGTCGCCGTCCCGGTTGGTGAACAAACCACCGAGGGTGATTTTGTTTCCGATGTCGTATTTGTAGCGCAGGACCGTCGCCCGGTTGTTGCGATCGAGCGAGGCGTAGTCCGAGTTCTGACTGCCGGGGATGATGAGGTTGGTGATCTGATCTTCGACCACGTAGGCGCCGATGGTGTGCGGCCCCTCCTTGCCGGTCAGCTTGAGACCCCACGCAGGGTCGCGCATCACTCGCGTGTAGACAACATCCTCCAGGGTGTCGAAATAGTCGGCGCCCTCCATGAAGAACGGCCGTAGTTCTGGAAAAAAGATGGCAAAGGGCCGGTTGACACGGAGCTGTCTGGCATCGGCCTCGACCTGCGAAAAATCGGGGTTGATCGCGACGCTCAGGGTGAGATTCGGGGTGAAGCCCCAGCGTCCGGTGACCCCGAGCTCGAAATCGGAGTCTCCAGTCTCGAGAGGGCCGTCAGGAAAATCGTCGCGAATGTCTGTCCTGCCGGCGGTGAGGGTTGGAACGATTTCCACATTCCGGCCTGGTGAGACTCCCGCGAAGCCCTCGATTTTTATCGCCTGGCACAGATAGCAGTTGTTGCTGCGGTCGCGAGGAAACGTGCCCATTTGGTGGGTGACATTTCTGGGGTACTGTCTGATCGCGTCGAATCCCCAGATCTGTGAATCCTCGCTGCGCTGGAAGCGAAGGGTCGAAAACGGAATCTCGAATTCCGTCGACCATCCCCACTCGGTGATGGTGGCGGCAGACTTCCAGATACCGTCCCATGGTGTGCCGTGGGAATCTTCGACCTCGATGACGTCCATCTGGACTCCGAGCGGATTGACGACGAAAAGATAGTCGCGCCGCTCGTCGTTAAAGGTGTCGAGGACAACTCCGACCCAGTCATCGGACCAAGCCTGGTCGCGATCGGTCAGGTGTGCCCGGATGGCGGAAGGGTCGGGGTCGTGGGCCTTGAAACCGACGTAGAGTCGATTCGAGTCGAACATCACGAAGACTTCGGTCTGAGCGAGTGCCGGCGTGTTCTCTCCCGGGCTTACCTCGTAGTCGAGGGTCATCGACCACGCGTTTTCCCAGGCAGGCTCGTCCAGGCGCCCGTCGATTTGGATCGACGAGTCAGTCCGAGGAATCTGTCGTGCCATGGCCTCGGGGGTGGGTTTGGTGGATTCCTGAGCAAAGGCCGGGAAGACGAGACAGAGGAGCGTGGCGAAGACGCTGAAGTTGGATTGTCTGAACAATTGGTGATCCCCCGGAGCCCTTCGGTCGTCCAATCGGGAGAAGTACGGATCGTCGCTCCGGAAGTTCTCTTTCTGAGACTCTTGTTCTTTTGCTTCCGTGTGGTCTGAGAAGACCGTCATCCGGGAGATTCGTTATCGCCCCGGGTCCCCAGGCGTTGGCGGAGCAACGCCACCTGTCGTTCGACTTCTTCGGGTGCGGTTCCGCCGTGGGAGGTGCGCCGTTCGACCGCCCGCCGGGGATCGAGCCATTCGTCGAGGCGATTCGGGAATCCCGGATGGAACCGAGCTGCCGTCCCACCGTCCAACAAAGTCAGGTTTCCGCCCTGTTCCTCGCACCATCTGACCGCCTGCCCGACTGCGTGGTGGGCCTCGCGAAACGGAACTCCCTGGGCCACCAGAGCATCGGCGAGTTCGGTGGCGAGACAGAAATCACCATAAAGCTCCCGTTCGAAGCGGTCGGTCAAGACATCGAGCTCGCGCCACATGGCCGCCATCAACCGGACCGAAGCCGTGGTCTGGATGACCGATTCGACCAATGGTCGCCTCTCCTGTTGCAAATCCCGGTTGTACGAGAGCGGCAGGGCCTTGGTGAGGACCAGAAGCGCCTGCAGATGGCCAAAAACCGTTCCCACCTGGCCGCGAATCAACTCGGCCCCGTCGGGGTTACGTTTCTGAGGCATGATGCTGGAGCTCGTGGTGTGGCTGTCGGACAAACGCACGAGGGCGAACTCCGAGCTCGACCACAGAACGAGTTCTTCGGCCATCCGCGACACCTGAGACATACAAATGGCACAGGCGGAAACCGCTTCCTGGAGGTGGTCCTTTGCCGCGACCGCGTCCATCGCGTTTTCGATAACCCCGTGAAAACCCAGCAACTTGGCGGTACGGTGACGATCGACCGGGTAGGGAGACCCGGCCATGGCTCCAGCTCCAAGTGGATTGTGATCGATTCTGGCGACGGCATCGAGCAGGCGATCGCGGTCCCGGCTCAGTGCCCAGGCATGGGCGAGTACATGATGACCGAGGAGGATCGGCTGGCCGCGCTGGAGGTGGGTGTAGCCCGGAATCAGGGTTTGACCGTCCTTTTCGGTGCGATCCACCAGGACCAGGATCAGCTCGCGGACGGCATCGGCAAGAATTGTGAGGTGGTCCTTGAGCCACAGGCGAACATCTGTGGCGACCTGGTCATTGCGCGACCGGGCGGTGTGAAGCATGCCGCCGGCTTCGCCAACGATTTCGGTCAATCGTGCTTCGACGGCCATGTGAATGTCCTCTTGCGAAGCGTCCGGGGCCCATTCGCCGGCCAGCAATTCATTGCGAATCTGCCGCAGGCCTTCGCCGAGCCTGGCCGCCGTATCGGCGTCGAGGACGCCGACCTCCCCGAGCATGGTCACATGGGCGATGGATCCATCGAGATCGTGTTCGGCGATCCACATATCCTGTTCCAGAGACGATGCGTAGTGTTCGAACAAGAGGTCGACATCACCTTCAAATAGAGTTCGTAGCAAGCTCATTCGCCCTCCGAAATCCTCTTGCCGCCCAGAGTGCGCAGCCGCAGCGCATTGAGCCGGATGAATCCGGCGGCGTCCGCCTGGTCGTAGACATCGTCGGCCTCGAATGTGGCCACCGCCTCGTCGTAAAGGGTGTGGGTATCCGATTTGCGACCTTCGATGATGATGTTCCCTTTGTAGAGCTTGAGCCGGGCCTCGCCGTTCACCCGGACCTGCACCGTGTCCATAAAGCTCTGCAGGGCTTCGCGTTCAGGGCTGAACCAGAGACCGTTGTACACCATTTCAGCGTACCTCGGGACCAGTTCGTCGCGGAGGTGCTGCACTTCACGATCGAGGGTGATCGATTCGACTGCGCGGTGGGCGTGGTGGAGGATCGTGCCGCCCGGAGTTTCGTAGACGCCCCGGCTCTTCATTCCGAGAAAACGGTTTTCGACGATGTCGATCCGACCGACACCGTGCCGGCCGCCGATCGAATTCAGGGTCTCGAGCAAAGTCACGGGACCCATGATCTCGCCATTGACGTGGGTAGGAACGCCGCGGTCGAAACGAATGGTGATGATTTCGGGGGTGTCCGGAGCATCACCGGGGTCGGTGGTCATGCGGAACATTCCCTCGGGTGGGCTGGCCCACGGGTCCTCGAGGACCCCGCCTTCGTATGACACGTGCATCAGATTGGCGTCCATGGAATAAGCGGGTTTCGGGGCCGCCGGGATCGGCACCCCGTGTTTCTCGGCATAGGCCAGGAGATCGGAACGGCCCTTCATGTCCCACTCCCGCCACGGCGAGATGATCTTGATCTCGGGTTGCAAGGCGTAGGCCGAGAGCTCGAAGCGAACTTGATCATTGCCCTTGCCGGTGGCGCCGTGGGCGATGGCATCTGCGCCGTATTCTGCGGCGGTCTCGACCAGTCCGCGGGCGATCACCGGTCGCGCCAGGGCTGTTCCCAGCAGATAGTATCCCTCGTAGATGGCATTTGCCCGAAGGGCGGGAAAAACGCACTCCGAGACGAGGGCTTCACGGAGGTCATCGACGACCGCGTGCGACGCCCCGGTCTTGAAGGCCGCGGCTTTGATCTCCTCCATGTCTTCATCGATCTGTCCCACGTCGCCGGTGTAGGCGATGACCTCGGCGTCATAGTTTTGTTTGATCCAGTGCAGAATGATCGAGGTATCCAGACCTCCGGAATAGGCGAGTACGACCTTCACTTCATGCCTCCAATATTTCCATGATCTTTTCGGCGACGACACTGCCACCGCGAGGGCTGTCGGCTATCAAAAGCACCGTGTCGTCGCCGGCTATTGTTCCAATCACCCCGTCGAGTGGTATCGCATCGACCGCCGCCGCCACAGCTCCGGCGGTTGCGGCCCGCACCTTCAGTACCAACATGTTTCCTGATGGGATCGCACCGAGCAGATAATCCTCGAGAGCGCGGCGCAGACGACTCGTGTGCTCATCTACAGGGAGAGCTTCGCTTCTGAGCACGTATCTTTCGTGTTCGGTGCCTTCATCGGTTTTTGTGGCGCCGAGGTCGGCGAGGTCGCGAGAGATTGTCGACTGGGTGACCTGATGCCCCGATTGCTCGAGAAGATCGGCAAGCGCTCCCTGGCTGGAGATTTCCTGCTCCGACAGGAATCGGCGGATGAGCAGACGGCGGGTGGTGGATCGATCGCGGGGCATTGGTTTCACTATGCGCATATGCGTATACCACATGCAATTTGACGGGTCAACCGCCCCGCGTCCGTATCTGGCGGGGGGCAGAGGAGCTGAGGGGCGGTGGGCGGGGTGGAGGGGGTCCGCGGGCGTGAGACGGAAAAACCGCAGATAACGCAGATGAGCACAGATCAAACATCGCTCTCTGTTTTTTGTGCCTTCGTGGTTGCACTGAGTCCGCGTCCAAATAACAGCAGCAGCGGCAGGGAACAGCGACGGCGACAGAGGTCAGCGGCAGCGATCAGGAGTCCAATTGGAGATGTGATTTGCTCCAGGTCTTTTAACAGAAGGAACAGTCGTGGTGGTGCAGGCGTCTCGCCTGCACATCGTGCGGCCGAGACGGCAGCACCACTGAGGCCGGAGCCCCAAAGAGGTGAGTGCTGTTCGCTGTTCCTGTTTGCTTTCCAGGACTCTGGCCTGGACAAGAGAGTTGCGAGTACAAATGAGCAGAATGTAGAGAACCGGGCCGGAATTCCGAACTACGAACTCCGAACTCAGAACTCAGAATTCGCGCTAGCTCCGACGATCCAGCAACGCATACACCGCAGGCACGACCAACAGCGTCAGCAGGGTGGAGGTCAGCAGCCCGCCAATGACCGTCAATGCCATCGGCGTCCTCAATTCGGCGCCCTCGCCGATGCCGATGGCCATGGGCAACAAACCGCAGACGGTCGTCGCGGTGGTCATCAGGATGGGACGAAGGCGAATTCTGCCGGCCGCGGCAAGGGCTTCCAACTTGGGCATGCCCTGTTTTCGAAGTTGGTTGGCGTAGTCGACAAGAACGATCGCCGCATTGACGACGATTCCGGCCAACAGGATCGTGCCGATCAAGGACACGACGCTGACTGTGACACCGAAGAGCCACATGGTGATCAAAACTCCGATTGCTGCGAAAGGAACCGAGAAGAGAATGACAAACGGGTGCAGCAGGCTCTCGAATTGCGACGCCATGACCAGGTAGACCATGAAGACGGCGAGGCCGAAAGCAAGTCGCATCGAGCTGAAGGAGGTGGCCATTTCTTCCTCCTGGCCGCCGAGACGCCAGTCGTATCCTGAGGGCCAGCTCATGCCCTCGAGCATGGTTCTGATTTCGGTTGTCGCCGAACCCAGGTCGCGGCCGGCGAGATTGGCGGTGATGCGTGCGATTCGTGTCCCGTCGGCGCGCCGGATTTCAGCTGGTCCTTCGAGTTCGACGACTTCCGCCACTGCTGAAAGGGGAATCGTCGTGGTGCCGACGTGGGTCACCGTCAGGTTCTCGAGGGCCTCGCCCGAGGCCCGGAACTCTTCGGCAGCCCGAATCCGAATGTCGATCGTTCGATCCGATCGCGAGATATCGGTGGCGATATCGCCCTGAACCATTGAACGGAGCACCGCGGCGACATCGGAGACTCCGAGATCGTAGGCCGCCAAACGATCGCGGTTAAGGTGGATCTGGAGCTCGGGGTGGCCGCCCTCGGTGGAAGAATTGATGTCGGCCAGGCCTTCGATATTGTGCATCCTGCTCACCACGTCATCGGCGATCCGTTTGATGAGCTCGAGGTTGAATCCGCGGATCTCGATCTCGATCGCGGTTTTGAAGCTGAAGTACGAGGGCCGGCCGAAGCGGGCCATGATCGGTGGACGTTCGGCGCCGGATGAGGTCTCTCTCGGGCCGCCGAGCATGATGTTGTCGGCATCGATGGCTTCACGGACGCGCTCCATGGCCGCATCTTCGGACTCCCGTGAAACCGGCGGGTCGAGAGTGATGGTCATCTGGCCCAGGTATTCGCGCAGTTCGCCGGCTGTTCCCCCCTGTTCGTTGGAGGTGCCGGCGATGGTGTAGACCATGCGGGCGTCTTCGATCTCGCGGGCGACTTTGGTCAACTCCACCAGTCGCCGGTCGGTGACCTCGAGGCGGGTTCCGGGTGGGAGCTCGAGGTCGGCATAGAACTCACCCTGGACGAGTTCGGGGATGAGTTCCGAACCGAGGGTACGGAAAAGCCCCAGGCTCAGAATCAAGAGGGCGATGGTCACTGTCAGAACGACCAGGGGCCGCTTCAGGACGCGATCGATAGCTCCGGAGTAGGCCGTTGCAACGGCCTTTAATCCGCGGTCAAACAGATTGAGGAAGGGTCGAGCGACCGCCGAAAACACACGACCGACGACGTGTGCAACGCCGAGGATAAGTCCCAGAATCGTGGTGGTCAGCGCAAAAACAGCGGATCCCAGCCAGCGCAGAGGAGCAGGGTTTTTCTTCCGCTCCTCATTGCTCGCAGGCTCGGTGGGATGGAATTCCCGCGACGCCAGCATGGGGATCAGGGTCAACGCAACGATGAGCGAGACGACGAGAGAAAAGGCGACGGTCAGAGCCTGGTCGCGGAAGAGCTGCGCGGCCACTCCCTCGACGAAGACGATCGGCACGAAGACGCAGATCGTTGTCAGGGTCGATGCGGTGATCGCCCTGCCCACCTCGGAGGTGCCGGCCCGGGCCGCTTCGACCTCACCAAGACCCTCGTCTCGTTTTCGCTGCACCGATTCGAGGACGACGATTGCATTGTCGACAAGCAAACCGACCCCGAGGGTCAGGCCTCCCAGGGACATGATGTTGAGTGAGATGTCGGCCACATACATGAGGAAAAAGGTGGCGACAACCGAGACAGGGATCGAGATGCTGATGATCAGAGTTTTTTTGACCGAGCGGAGAAAGAAGTACAGAACCAGCACCGACAGCAGACCGCCGTAAAGTGCGGTTTCAAGAACCTCGCGGACCGCCTGGCGAATGTACCGGGCCTGATCGGTGATCACATCCACGTGAAGATTGGGGTCGATTCGTCCGAGCTCGGTCCGGAGACCCTCGAGACGCTGAGAAACCGCGTCGGACACAGTGACGGTGTTGGTCCCGCCCTCCTTGTAGATCGCCAATTCGACCGACTCGGCGCCATCGATCCGGGTGATGATCTCGCGCTCTTTGTGGCCCGTAAAGACCCGTGCGACATCCGACAGTCTGACAATGGCATCGCCGTTGCGATGAACGACGATGTTCTGCATGTCCGCTGCCCGGACAAACTCGTTGATTGTGCGGACCAGGTATTCGGTGTGGCCGTCGCGCAGGCTGCCGCCGGTGATATTGACGTTTTCAGCCGCCAGTCGACTCGCCACCTGCCCCACCGAGAGACCCAGGGCGGCCATCTTGCGCTCATCGAGTTCGACCTGGATCTCTTCTTCGAGGCCCCCGGAGACCACGACCGCGGCCACCCCCTCGATGCGTTCGATCGCCCGTTTGAGGTCTTCTTCGGCGAGGAATCGAAGCCTGGTCAGTTCGTTCGATCCGGAGAGCCCGACACGCATGATGGGGTCCAGGGAGGGGTCGTAGCGCAGCAGCACCGGAAGTTCGGCATCGATCGGCAAACGGACGCGATCGAGACGATCGCGGACATCGAGGGCGGCGAAATCCATATTGGTGTCCCACGCGAACTCGAGGGTCACTTCAGAGACATCGGCCCTCGATGAAGAGGTCACGCGGACCACGTTGTTGACCACGCCGACGGCGTTCTCCACCGGTCGCGTGAGCAGGCTCTCGATCTCCACCGGAGCGGTGCCTTCGTAGGTGGTTCGGACGGTGAGCGATGGATAGGTGATGTCCGGGAGGAGGTTGACGGCGAGATTCTTGAAGGCGACGACGCCAAAAACCACAGCCGCCACCGAGAATATGAAGATCGTGACCGGTCGACGAATCGCGATATCTACGATCTTCATGACGCCAACCGATCGTAGATCGTGGAGATTTCACCACCAAGACACCGGGACTGCCATGAGAAACATCCTGGTCCGGGCAGTGTTTCGGCGCAGGTGCTGCGGGAGGTCGAATCCTCTACCCCGAAAAATATCTTGGTGAACTTGATGCCTTGGTGGTTCAATTTTCGGCTCCACCCTCGCTTCGAACCTTTTTGACGACCTCTTCGATCCGTTCATCGGACATGCCGAATTGTTTCATCCGCTCCTTGATCTGTTCGAGTTCTTCTTCCGACGCATTCTTGATTCGTTCTTCCATGGCGGGAGGGATGCCCGATTCACCACCGCCTCCACCCATGCCTCCTGGCGGGCCGCCACCCTGACCGGGACCCCCTCTGCCGGGTCGGCCGGCTCCAGCCTGCATCTGTTGCAGCCTCTCTGCGATCTGCTCTTCCGACATTCCACGGTCCTTCATGCGTTTCTTCATGGCCTCGATTGCTTCGGGTGGGGGTCCGGAATCCGGCTGAGTTGAGGCGTCGGCGGCCCTGGATGGAGTTTCCTCGCCGAGGACCGAGATGGGGGTTCCGTCCGCGAGTCCGTCCTGACCGATCACGATCAGCAGATCTCCCTCGTTGAGCCCGGAGACGATTTCCACCGATTCTTCGTCCCGAATACCGAGACCCACCTCACGGCGTTCGGCCACGTCTCCCGATTTGACAAAGACGGTGTCACCCAGCGAATCGAGGACGAGCGTGCCGCGGGGGATGACCAGAACGCCGTTGCGGGTTTCGGTTTCGAGAAAGACCGATGCGAACATCCCGGGCCGCAGCTTGCCCTGCCCGTCAACCTCGAGGGTCACGGTGAAAGTCCCGGAGGCGGCATCTACGGTCGGCCGCATCCGGGCCACCGAAGCGGAGAACCTCTCTTGCGGGAAGGCCTCCACGCGAATGTGTGCAGTCTGTCCTGTGCTGATCCTCGGGAGATCTTTCTCGGGGACCTCGACCCGGCACAGCAATGGAGTGAAATCGGAGATTCGGAAAAGCGTCGTGCCCGAGGTCACATACTGGGCGAGCTTGATGTCGCGAGTCACCACGAGACCGTCAAATGGAGCCCGGATTTCGGTGTAGGCGAGCTGGATTTCGGCGGATTCCAGTTGCGCCGTCGTCGAGCTCAGTTGTGACAAGGCGGTGTCGTAGGACTCACGGCTGACCAATCCATCGTCCCAGGATTTTTTGGACCGATCAAAGGAAAGTTGCGCCTCGTCGCGTGCGACGGTGGCAATGGCGACCTGATTCTTCGCCTCGCGATCGTCGATTCTGGCGATCAATTGACCGGCGCGAATGAACTGGCCTTCTTCGGTCAGAATCTGGGTCACGGGCCCCGATGTCCTGGCGACGATATCGACCTCGTTCTCGGCCTCGAGGGTGCCGTTGGTCTCGAGGTGCTGTGAGATGGATCGCCGGGCCACTGGCTTGACCTGGACAGGGACCGAAGCCGACGCCCGGTCGCCCCCCATTGCTCCACCCATGGAGCCCGGAGGGCCCCCGCTACGGCCGCCTCCCTGCTTTTCGTCTGAAGAACCGCCGCAGGCCGTAAGGGTGAGGAGCAAGAGAAAAAGGGTGGGAAAGAGGGACTTCTTCATGGTGTTTTCCGATGTGTAGGATTTTCTGGGTCGGGAGAAACTTCGGGGACAGGAACGGGGACGGGCACTGGAACGGCCTGCGTCGGGCCGTGGACAACTGTCGAAGCGATGCGCCGGACAAAGGTGCTGAGGTCGTCGATCAATGAGTAGACCGTTGGGATGATCATCACGGTCAGAAAGGTCGAGCTGATGAGACCGCCGAGGATGACGAGACCGATCGGCGCCCAAAAGGCCGCGCGGCCGTCGGGCGCCCCGAAAACGCTGGGCAGGAAGTAACCGGCGACCATCGGAGAGAGCCCGAGAACGGTTGTCATGGCGGTCATCAGAATCGGTCGCAGACGATGGCGGCCGCCGAGGACGATCGCCTCGTCACGCGGCAATCCCTGCTTGCGCAGGCGGTTGATGTGGTCGACCAGAACGATGGCGTTGTTGACCACGATGCCGGCCAGAATGATGAGCCCCATGTCCGAGCTCGACGACCGAGCCTGTCCTGCGAAGGTCATGATCAGCCCGACACCGATGAATGCAAAGGGAACCGAGAACATGATGGTGAACGGTTGCGCGAAGCTCTCGAAAAGCGAGGCCATGACCATGTAGATCAGGACCAGTGCGAACGCGAGAAGAAAGAGGGCCTCGCCGGCGTCCTGCTCGCCGCGCATCCAGTCCTCACCCTCGACCACTTCATAACCGGCCGGCAGCCCGAGAGACTCTACCGCCTGCTGCGCCATCTTCTGGGCCACGAAGGAAGGGGTTCCGCTGGCGACATCGGCGGTCACCGTCAGGGTGGATTGGCGATCGATCCGCTCGATGGAACGGGCCCCGGGGCTGGTCTCGAAATCGGCGACGGCGCCGATAGTGAGCTTCGAATCACCAAAGGCCAGCGGGAGTTTCTTGAGCTGATCAAGGGTCCGGCGGTCCTCTTCACGGTGTTGTACGACGACGTCGATCTCCCGGTCTCCGACTTCGAAATAGGTGACCGCTCTTGAAGAGAGCGCCGATGAGACGCTCTGCCCGACGGCCTGCGACGAGAGACCCGATGCGAGCACCCTTTCTCGATCGGGCCGAACCACGACCTCTTCGTCACCGCTTTCCATCGACGAGTCTGCGTCCCGGATGGCAGCCATCGTCCGCAGTCCGGCCACCGCACGCTTGGCGAAGATCTCGAGGATCTCGAGCCGGTCTCCACGGATCTGGACCTCCACGCTCGAACCCGACCCGGAGCGACCGCGCATCGAACGCGTCAGGGTGAAATTGACCCCCGCATGGGTGGGCAACAGCGCCTCGATCCGATCGCGGATCTCGCCGGTGTCGATCTTGCTCTGCTCCTCATCGACGAGATAGATGTTGAAGCGGTTGTCGCTTGACCAGTGGCGTGACCGGCCGCTGCCGCGGCGAAAGGTGTGGGTGATGTTGGCGATCTCGAGTTCGTCCCGTCTGGCATCGAGAACGGCGTAGAATTCGTCGTAAAGGGCCCGTTTCTGCTCGACCGAGTAGCTTTTCGGAGCGTCCACCATGATGGTCAGATTGCGCTCGAACGACGAGGTGGAGAACGAGCGCTCGATGTTCTGGTAGAGATACCACGAGCCGACCAAGGCTAAGATCACTGCGGTCGCAAATGCCAGTCGGTGGCGGAGCATGAATGCGAGAGACTTTGCGTACTGGCCCGAGATCCTGTCCCACAGCCTGCCCGCCTTGGCGCTCTCACCCGAGAGCAGCCGTGCGGCAACCATCGGCACGACGGTCAACGAGACCACCAGCGAGGCTGCCATGACGACCACCACCGTGAGCCCGATGTTTGTCATGAAGATGGCAAAGCGTCCGCCCGAGGAGAGAAAGACCATGGGGAGAAAAACACAGACCGTGGTCAGGGTGGAAGCGGCGATGGGCAGTGCGACCTCTGAAGCGCCGTGGAGGGTGGCCGTCCACGCATCTTCACCGAGGTCCTCGTGGTGGCGGAAGATCGACTCGATGACGACGATGGAGTTGTCGACCAACATGCCGATGGACAGCATCAGACCCATCAGCGACATGATGTTGAGCGTGAGGTTGGTCCACCCCGCCTGGCGGGAAAGATACATGAAGACAAAGGTCACGACCACCGAGACCGGGATCGCGATAGCGATCAGCAGGGTACTGCGGAAGCGCCGCAGAAACATGTACATGAAGATCACGGCAAGGGCACCGCCGAGTAACCCGGTATTGCGGAGCTCCGAAAGACCGTTGCGTACATCCTCCGAGTCGTCACGGTAGATGTTGATCTGCAGACCATCGGTTTCGGGCAGCTCCCGGATGGCGGCGATTTCGGCCTTGGCCGCGTCGATCATCGACAACAGATTGGCCGTCGAGGCCTTGTAGAGTTGGACGCTGAGCGCCTCCTCTCCGTTGAGGAAATCCCACTCATCCTGTTCCGGATAGGCCATCTCGATCGTCGCCACATCACTGAGCCTCAGCCCCCGTCCAAGCGGCAGGGCACGAATCTCCTCGAGATCGGTGAGTTTTCCTTCGACGCGAACGAGAAAGCTTTTTGATCGTTCGCGGACGGTGCCGGCGGACGTCGCCTGGTGGTTTTCGCGGATCACCGAAGATACGTCCCTGACGTTGACGCCGAGGGCGGCCATACGGTCCGGAATCAGATTGATCTGGACCTCGCGGGTTTCGGTGCCGCGCACCTGAACATCGGCCACCCCGTCGAGACGCTGGAGGCGCCGGACCACCACGTCGTCAGTGAATCGATAGAGCTCCTCACGTGGCCAGTCGGCGCTCAGATGGAAGCGCATGACAGGACGGTTCGAGCTCTGGAAACGCCGGATGCTGACCCTCTCGAGATCGGCCGGCAGCCGGTAGCGCACCCGATCCACCCGATCTCGGACATCGACCGCGGCGAGATCCATGTCGGTTCCGTCGACAAATCGAAGACTGACATTGCCGGAAGACGAGGTTGATCGGGCGGTCAGTTGTTCGACGCCGTTGATGGTACTCAGGGAATCTTCGAGGGGTCGAACGATGAGGCGCTCGGTTTCGGCCGGAGACGAAGAAGGGTAGGGCGCGTCTACCGAGATGTGAGACGAGGAAAAGCTCGGGAAGAACTCGAGGGGGAGGCGATCGAGCGACAGCCAACCGAGCACCATCACGCCAAGGACCGCCATGGCCATGGTGACTCTTCGCTCGACCGCGAATCGGATGATTGGATTGACCTTCACGGCTCAACGCCCCTTTGGCGATTTAGCCACACCCCAAGAGAAGCCTTCGGTGGGCTCGAGAAATTTCATCATCGGCGGAATTCTTGGTGAGAGATCATATTTGGAATCGCGGTTTGCGGTCGCCGTCGTCAGGAGGCGGGCCCGGAATTCAAGACCGCTCTGCACGAGATGATCGGATTTCATTGTTGCTTGTTCCTATTTCGATGCCGGGAGGGTGACCGTCAGCCAGTCGATCTCGGGGTCCATGTCGGGCGGCGTACGGCCACCCCCGCCATCGGGATTGCCCATGCCGCCGCCCCCAGCTCCCCCCATGCTGCCGGGAGATCCCATGCCGCCCATTCCACCTGCGCCGCCCATGCCGCCCATGCCGCCGCCTGCTCTGCTGCCACCCATGCTGCCCATTCCGGCCATGTCTCCCATTCTCTGTTTCATCTCGGATTGCAGCATCTCCATCTCGGCCCTGGTCAGCCCACCGATCTGGATCCCGATGGCAAGCTTGCGCTTCTGAGAGGGATCGGAGGAGCCGACCTTGCCGCCGATCTCGGAAAAGGGGATGCGGAGTTCGTAGGTGAAGACCTCCTCGAAGATGGCCGACCCCGCCCCGATCCCAGAGTCGGCGTCCGCCAGGACTTCTTCCTTGATGCCGTTCCGAACGACGGTCAGCTCTCCCGGGTTCGGTCGCATTAAGGCCTGACCCGGTGGTGGGCCGCCTGCCGGCCGTCCCGAGCCCTGTCCGCCCGATTCGGCTCCTTCGGATTGGCCTTCGGAGGCGAGCTCGGTGGCAATGTCCGGAGAGCCCGGATAGCGCACCGCGAATTCTTCCTTTTTGTTCTTGGTTTTGCCGTCGCCGTTGAACCAGATCATCACCCCCCGGTGCATGATCTGCCGGGCCAGTTGACGATCGGAAAAGCGGAACATCAGGTAGATGTCCTGGTCGTCGTGGGCGACTGCAAAAAGGCGGATCGACTCATCGAGATACACCACGGGCATACCATCCCACTCCGAAAACGATCCATCGATGTCGATCTCGTAGTCGATCGCGGTGCTTTCGATCGGTTTGGCTCCGTAGGCTGGAAAGGCGCTCACGAGGATCGCCACCAGGATCACGAGGGCTGTCCGTGCGCTGTATCTCACAACGACCTCCTGTAAAGTAAAAAGGCGCGGCGCCGGAATTTAATCCGGGCGCCGCGGAGGAGGGGAGAGAAGGGGCTACTGGGCCCGTCGGCCACTGGAACGCCGTTTGAAGCGCTGGCCCATGTCGGCGCGCATCTCTTCGAGCTCTTCGCGCTGCTCGGGGGTCAGGATTCCGAAGACCTCGGCCTTCGTCTTTTCGACAACCACCCTGAGATTCGTCTGGATTTCGTGTTGCGTGTCGGCGTGTGCCCGAAATGCTCCTTCGTCAAAAACGGTGGGGTCGTTGTTCAGCGCGCGATATTCTTCGCGTCCGGCCCGGAGCTCTTCGAGGTAGGATTCCATGGTCGGCCGGATCTCGTCGACGACGCCCTGGATCTGTTCGACCTGTTCTTCGCTCAGCCCGATTTGTTCGGCCACACGGGGGAGCATGCGGTCGAAGAACCCGAGGCCCTGGCCGCCGCCGAAAGATCCAGAGTGACCGCCGCCCCGATGTGGACCACCCTGACCACTGCCGGGACCGTTGCCCTGCGGGGTCTGTGCCACGATGACGAGCGGGGCCGCAACAAGGACCGCCAACGTGATTGTGAGAACGATGTTTCGTGCTTTCATTTTTGCCTCCCTGGCAATTTCGTTCGGTCTTGCATGAAACGAACAGGGTGTCTTTATTGTTGACCCTTTTGAGCAAGGAAACCCACGGACACTCTAAAGAAGTCTCAATCGCCTCTTCAGACTGGTAGGATCGGGGTGTCATGGCTGTATTGATTGTTGACGACGACGCCGAGCTCTGTGAGTTGGTGACCGAGTACCTCGAAGGAGAAGGCTTCGAAGTGGATGCCGTCTATGACGGTGTTCGCGGGGTTGAACGGTGCCTCGAGAGCGAGCCCGAGCTCGTCATTCTCGATGTCATGTTGCCGGGCCTCGGTGGTTTTGCGGTGCTCTCCCGCATCCGGGAGACCTCGCGGGTTCCGGTGATCATGCTCACCGCCCGGGGTGAGGATGTGGACCGGATCGTCGGTCTCGAAATGGGTGCCGACGACTACCTCCCGAAGCCCTTCAATCCTCGCGAGCTGGTAGCGCGAATTCGGGCAATCCTGCGCCGGGCCTCGGACTCGGACCGGGCTGCGGATGAACCGACCCTCCTTGGAGTGGGTGATCTGGAGATGGATCTCGGTGCAAGACGGGTTCGGAGCAATGGTGAAGATGTGGAACTCACCGGTGCCGAATTTTCGATCCTCGAGACCCTGATCCGTTCGGCCGGATCGGTTGTCAGCCGCGACCAACTTTCCCGGGAGGCGCTCGGTCGCAGAGCCAGTGCCTTTGACCGAAGCCTCGATGTCCACCTTTCCAATGTGCGGCGCAAGCTCGGGCCCATGCCGGAAGGCGGCGACCGCATCAAGACCCTGCGGGGCATCGGCTACCTCTACGTCAAACCGAGCGGTGGCACGTCATGACGGCGGAGTTTTGAGTTGTAAGTTATGAGTTTTGAGTTGTTTTCATTCCAGTGCTTCATGCATGCCGCTGCGCCACGGGTGACCGTGTGGAACTCCGAACTCCGAACTCCGAACTCCGAATTCCCGACCTGGACGCTTGCATGAGAAGCCTCTTCCTCCGCATCTTCCTCTGGTTCTGGGTCGCCATGGTGGTCGTGGCCGTCATGTTGGTGGTGACTTCGCCCTTTTTCACCCGCTCGCGACCCCGGATCGAGCGCTGGCAACGGGACGGGGCGGAGTGGGCCGAACGGCGGCTCAATGGTGTGGTCGCGATCATTTCCGAAGGTGGTGTGAACGCGATCGATGCCCGGTCGCGGCGGGGCCGCGGTGGTGGCGGGTCCAACATCTATGTGTTCTCCAAAGACGGAGAAGATCTCCGCCACCAGGAACCCTCGAGGGCGGCGCGCAACCTCGCGCTGCGGACGGCTGCCGCCGGGTCCGAGCAGACGGAACGCCGGGGCGGAGTCCATCTCGTCGCCCGGATGGTGACCGATCCGGAGGGCCGGCAGCTCGTGGTCGTATCCACAATTCACCGGCCGCCGGGGCTCACCGATCTTCTCGAACCGGCTGCGTTGTGGCCGCGGCTGGCCGGGCTGGCATTGATCGTCGGCTTGGTGAGCTTTGGTTTGGCGCGTTATCTGGCGCAACCCGTTGCGGCGTTGCGCGAAACGACCCATCGTCTCGGTGTCGGGGATTTTGGCGCTCGAGTGGGGCCGAAGGTGGCGCGGCGACACGACGAGATTGGCGCCCTGGGGCGTGATTTTGATGCCATGGCCGAGCACGTGGAGACGCTGATCGAATCTCAGCGAAGGCTCCTGCGGGATGTCTCCCACGAGCTCCGGTCGCCTCTGGCCCGTCTACGGGTGGCGCTCGAGTTGGCGCGGGCGCGTTGCAGCGGGGACGCAGAGAAACCCCTCGATCGAATCGAACGCGAGGCTACCCGACTTGACGAGCTCATCGGACAGCTTCTGCTCCTGGAACGTCTGGAAGCGGGAGAACCGGATCTGGATCCGGTCGACTTCGATCTTGCGGTGCTGGTCCGTGAGGTGGTGGACGATGCATCTTTCGAGGCGGCACCGGCTGGACGTCAGGTCGGTATCGAAGCACCGGCGTCGTGTCCGATGCGCGGCCACCCGAATGTGGTGCGAAGCGCCTTCGATAATGTGATTCGCAACGCCATCCGCCACACACCCGAAGGGACCAGGGTCGAGGTGAGATTGAATCGTGATACCGGCGTGATCTCGGCTTCGGTGAGCGACCACGGCGATGGAGTTCCGGAGGAATATCTCGGATCGTTATTCGAGCCCTTCACCCGGGTTGCCGAGGCACGAGATCGGTCCTCCGGTGGTGCGGGTCTCGGTCTCGCCATCGCCCGCCGCGCGGTGGAGATCCACGAAGGCTCGATCGTCGCCCAGAATCGTCCCGATGGCGGTCTCGACGTCCTCATCGAACTCCCGACGATTCCGACCTGAAGGCCGGATAAACCGCGGATCACGCTGGTGGACACCGGGAACGGGTTTCCATCTGACAACGATCGCGGAGGTTTCGAGGCTATTAAGCTATGGGGCTATGGGGCTATGGGGCTATGGGGCAATGGACCCGGACAAAATTGTCGAAAGGCAGTTGACACTCATAGCCTCATTGCCAGGGAGCGAAGCGACCGGTCATTGCCTCTTCGCCAGACCCTGAATTCTGAAGCCGCCATTTCAGACGACAATATTGACCAGCCTGCCCGGCACCACGATGATCTTCTTCGGTTCCTTGCCGTCGAGGAATCGCTGGGTGTTCTCAGACGATAGGGCGAGGCGTTCCAATTCGTCCTTCGGGGTGTCCCGCTCCACCTGCAGTTCATCGCGTTTTTTTCCGTTGACCTGGACGACGACGGTGATCGTCTCGTCGGTCGCCAATTCGGGGTCCCAAATGGGCCACTCGGCGTGGGCAATGAGTTCGTGCGCACCGAGCCGTTGCCACAGTTCCTCACAGATGTGGGGCGTGTAGGGGGAGAGCAGGCGCAGAAAACTCCGGACGATATCGATCGGCAGCGAATGCGACGATGTGGCATCGTTGACAAAGATCATCATCTGGGCGATGGCGGTGTTCATCTGCAGCGTCTCGGTATCGCCCGCGACCTTTTTGATCGTTTTGTGCAGGCTCCGTTCGAGATCCGGGTTCGACGAGGCCGGTGCATCCGTGAGCCGGTCCGAGAGCTCGCCCGTCCGTTCATCAATCACCAGGCGCCAGACCCGCTGCAGGAATCGGTTGACCCCTTCCACATCCTTCATCTGCCATGGTTTCTGGACCTCGAGCGGGCCCATGAACAGCTCGTAGAGGCGCATGGCATCGGCACCGTATACGTCAATCACTTCTTCCGGGTTGACCACGTTCAATTTGGATTTCGACATCTTCTCGATCTGTGCGTCCAGTGCGGTCGTGGTTCCGGTAACGAAGTAGTCCCCGTCACGTTCCTCCGCATCCGAAGGGTGGTAGTACTTGCCGCCTTTGTCGCGATAGGAGTAGGCGAGAATCATGCCCTGATTGAAAAGCTTGTGGAATGGCTCGAGGGTGTGAACCAGCCCGCAGTCGTAAAGGACCTTGTGCCAGAAGCGGGCGTACAGGAGGTGGAGGACGGCGTGCTCGACGCCACCGACATAGAGATCCACCGGCATCCAATAGTCCTCGGCCTCCTTCGACCACGCTTGCTCATTGTTGTGGGGATCGAGGAAACGGAGGTAGTACCAGCAACTGCCCGCCCACTGCGGCATGGTGTTGGTCTCCCGGGTGCCCATCCGGCCGTCGGGCAACTCCACCCGCAGCCAGTCGTCGCCGGCGCGCGCCAGCGGAGGCCGCCCGTCGTCGGTCGGTTTGTACTCGTCGATCGGTGGAAGCTCCACCGGCAGGCTGTCGGCGGGCAGCGGAACCACATCGCCGTCATCGGTATGGACGATCGGAAAGGGCTCTCCCCAGTAGCGTTGGCGGGAAAACAGCCAGTCGCGCAGCTTGTATTGCACCTTGGCCTTGCCACGGTCTTCTTTTTCGAGCCAATCGATGATCGTGTTCTTGGCATCATCGATCTCGAGACCGTCGAGGAACCGGCTGTTGATGGCCGGTCCATCGCCGAGGTAGGCCTCACCGTCAAAATCAGGCGGCGGTTGCACAGTGCGGATAATGGGCAGGTCAAACACCCGGGCAAAATCCCAGTCGCGTTGATCCTGGCCTGGAACCGCCATGATGGCGCCGGTTCCGTAGCCCATCAGAACATAGTCGGCAACCCAGATCGGGATCTCCTGGTCGTTGACCGGGTTGATGGCGTAGGAGCCGGTGAAGACCCCGGTTTTCTCTTTCGCAAGATCGGTTCGAACCATTTCTGATTTTTGCGCCGCTTCGGCGACGTAGGCCTCGACCGCGGCTCGTTGCTTGTCGCTGGTGATCTCGGCCACCAGGGGATGCTCGGGGGAAAAAACGCAGTACGTGGCACCGAAGAGCGTATCGGGGCGGGTCGTGAAGACCGTGAAATCCAGGTCGCTCCCGGCGATCGTGAAGCGGACATCGGCGCCGTGGCTCTTGCCGATCCAGTTGCGTTGCATCTCTTTGACGCTCTCGGGCCAGTCCACCAGATCGAGGTCATCAAGCAGTCGTTCCGCGTACTGGGTGATCTTGAGCATCCACTGACGCATCAACCGTTTCTCGACCGGGTCACCGGTTTCAACATAGCGGCCGTCCTTGACCTCCTCATTGGCCAGGACGGTGCCGAGTGCTGGGCACCAGTTGACCGGGACGTCGGCCATGTAGGCGAGACCCTGTTCGTGAAGCTTGAGGAAGATCCACTGGGTCCAGCGGTAGTAGTCGCACCTTCGACGTGTTGATTTCGCGATCCCAGTCGTAACTGAAACCGAGGCCCTGGATCTGGGTCCGGAAGGTATTGACATTACGTTCGGTAATGGCCGCGGGGTGCAGACCCTCGCGGACCGCGGCGCGTTCGGCCGGCAGGCCGAAGGCGTCCCAGCCCATGGGGTGGAGCACATTGAATCCCTGCATCCTTTTCATGCGCGCGACGACGTCGGTGGCGGTGTAACCCTCGGGATGGCCGACGTGAAGACCCGCGCCGGAAGGATAGGGAAACATGTCGAGCACATAAAATTTCGGTTTCGCCGCGAGTTCTTCGGGTTCTGACGGCGTGCGAAAAGTCTTTCGATCGGCCCAGACGGCCTGCCATTTGGGCTCGATGACTGCGGGTTGATAGCTGTGCTCGGCCATGATCTCCTCTCGACGCCTATCTTCAACGTGGACCCGGCGTATTCTACGCAGGTTGACCAGGCGATACCAGTGGGACGGCGCCGAGCGCGATGAAACAGCTCGTGGTTTGGGCTTGTGGCCCGAGGCCTGAGGCTTGAATTGCTCAGGTACTTCGTCGAGTCCTTGAAGCCCGAGCCTCAGGTCTCCATCGCTCCTGGTCTCCAAGCTTTCGCCCAATAGCCTACGGCCCATAGCCCATAGCCCATAGCCCATAGCCCATAGCCTCATAGCTCATAGCCTCATAGCCTCATAGCCTCACTCACTGCGGCTCCAGCGCCATCCGTGGCATAATCGCTGCGGCGGCGAGACGAGCCGCCCCGACACCGACCTCAAGGGGAGACTTCGCGCATGAAATACACCGACAAGGTACCGGGACTCAAGGCCAAGGCCAAGGCGCTCGAGGACAGCTTCTTTGCCAAAGAGAATGAAAAAATTCTCCGGGATCTCCGTGCGGCCTCCGCGCGGCGGGAAAAGAAGAAGGAGTTTGCGGAGTATCTCAACATCGAAAACGAAGAGGTCCTCGATGCGTTGATCGAGCTGGCCGTCGAGCCGGAAACGCTGGTTGCCTTTACCCTGGTGCCTCTGGTCGAGGTGGCGTGGGCTGATGGCGAGATCCAATCCAAGGAACGCGATGCCATCATCAAGGCTGCGGTCGAACGAGGAGTCACGGAAGACAGTCCGACGGGCCACCTCCTCAGAAACTGGCTGCAAACCAAACCGGATCCAAAGCTCCTCGAAACGTGGAAGAGCTATATCGAAGAACTCAACGCAACGCTCGGCGATCGCACCCGCGATCACATGAAGAAATCAGCCATGGGCCGCGCCAGGGCGATCGCCGAAGCGGCCGGAGGGTTTCTCGGGGTCGCCTCGATTTCGGCTGCCGAAAAGAAGATGCTCGACGAGCTGGAGTGGACCTTCGGTTGATTCGCCGTCGTCTGCGACAATCTCTGGTCGGGTTTGCCTCGGTCGTCGCCGCGGTGGCGATTTCGACGGCGGCCGATCTCGACGTCGAGTTCCTGGCCGAGACCACCATTCCCGGTGATCTGAAGGTCGACAAGACGCTCGTCGGAGGACTCTCGGGCCTGGCATACGATCCGGGATGCGGCCTCTACTATGCTCTGTCCGATGACCGCGGAAATTTTGGTGTGCCTCGTTTCTTCACCCTCCGGGTGATGGAGCACGATGCCGAGGTTTCGGTGGATGTGGTCGGCGCAACGATCCTCCGGGATGGACATGGTTCGCCATTCAGCCGTGGCGGCGGTTTTGATCCCGAGGCGATCGCGCTTTCGGCGGAAGGTGGGCTCTTCCTGGCGACGGAGGGTGTGCCCCATCAAAATGTGCCGCCGATGATCGGGAGATTCCGGCTCGATGGATCGCTGCTTGGTACTTACGACCTCCCGGATCACTATCGAGCGATCGGAACCGGCAGCCGCGGGGTGCGTAACAACCACGGCTTCGAAAGCATCGCACTCTCACCGGATGAATCGCTGCTTTTTGCGGCCGTCGAAAATGCTCTCCTACAGGATGGCCCGCCGGCCGATCTGAATATCGGGAGCCCGGCTCGGATTCTGGCGATTGAGCTCAGCACCGGCGAAGCGGTCGGTGAATTTCTTTATGTCATCGAGCCCGTTCCGGATCCGCCGATCCCACAGAATGCATTCCGGACCAATGGAATCTCCGAAATACTGGTCATCGACAACCACCGCTTGCTGGTGCTCGAACGTTCCTTTTCGGCCGGTGTCGGAAATAGGGTCCGGCTTTTTTTGGCTGAGCTCGACGGTGCAGACAATATTCTCAAGATACCCGTCCTCGACGATCCCTATGCGCCAAAGCCTCGGCCTGTGACGAAAACCTTGTTGGCGGATATGCACGATCTTGGCATCGACCCGGACAATCTCGAGGGCATGGCCTTCGGTCCGATGCTGCCCGATGGCCGCCGCCAACTGGTGATGGTGTCGGACAATAATTTTCAGCCGAGTGTTCAGAGCAACCAGGTCCTCGTCTTCGCCCTTTCCGGGGTGCAGACACCGATGACCACGCTGCCCCGAGCCCGAATCCACCAGATTCAGGGAGGCGGCCATTTTTCGCCGCTCGTGGGCCGCTGTGTCTACGGGGTTGAAGGAGTTGTGACTTCGATCCTCGGCCAACGAGGCGGCCAGGCCTTCTGGGTCCAGGACCCCGAAGCTGACGATGATCCGGCCACATCCAATGGGCTTCTGGTCACGACATTCGACGAGCTTTCTGAGGTGGAGGTCGGCGATCTGGTAGTCCTTGACGGCCGGGTCGAAGAGCGTTCGTGGGGTTTTGAGTTGCCGGTGACCCGGTTGGTCACATCGAATATCGAGATTGTCGGCCGGGGTCTCCAGTTGCCTGAGCCGGTGATTCTGGGTCGAGGGGGACGATCGATTCCCCGCGGTGAGGTCGCATCACGTCGGCTCGAAATCTTCAACCCAGAACGATTTGCGGCCGATGCCTTCGAAACTCTCGAGGGCATGCGAGTTCAGGTCGAGGACGCCGTCGTGGTGGGTCCCACGTCAAGGCACGGCGAAATTGTGGTGGTCCCTGACGGCGGTCGGGATTCCGCCCCGTGGACGGCTCGCGGGGGCCTTCGAAGAACGCATTGCAACGTCCACCCCCAGCGTGTGGTGATCGATGACCGTTTGGTCAAAAATCCGCCCGATCTCGCGGTGGGGGCTCGATTGAGCGAAGCGGTCACCGGGGTGCTGCACTACACGTTTGGCAGCTACAAACTCCTCAATACGGTGCCGGTGCAGGCAGTGGAAACGAGCGAAGATCAGGGCGACCGCACGCAGTTGCAGGGAGACGAAACGCACCTCACCATCGCGACCATGAATCTCGAGAACCTGTGGGCCGGTTCTGATGCGACGAAGTTCGAAGCACTGGCGCAGATTGTCGCCGGAGAGCTTCTGAATCCCGATATTCTCGCCGTTCAGGAGGTCCAGGATGATACCGGGCCCGAAGACAACGGCGTGGTGACAGCAGAGCAGACACTGCAACGGCTGGTTGAGACGATCGCGAAGACAGGCGGCGTCCGCTACGAGTGGCGACTGGTGGATCCCACCGACAAGGCTGATGGTGGGCAACCCGGCGCCAATATCCGAACCGCCTTCCTTTTCAACCCCGAGAGAGTTCAGTTTGTCGATCGAGGCGCCTGTGGCATCGACTCTTCTGTTGAGGTGCTGCAAGGTCCTCGATTGAATTGCAGCCCTGGTTTGTTGGATCCGTCCAATGACGCGTTTTCGGGTGCAAAATCTGGGGGAGGCGGCAGCCGCAAACCTTTGGCTGGTGAGTTCTTCTTCAACGACCGGAGACTCTTTGTCGTCAATCTCCACCTGGCCTCAAAGGGCGGCGACGACCCGATCTTCGGGCGTCGTCAGCCGAGGATCACCGGCACGGAGAGACGCCGGACATCGCAAGCAACTGTGGTCGCTTCATTTGTAGATGAACTCATGCGTGCGGACGAAAAGGCCGCTGTGGTGGTTCTCGGCGACCTCAACGACTTTGAAAAATCGAAGCCGCTGTATGTTCTGGAAACTGCGGGGCTCGAGGATCTGGTGCTGCGTCTGGCCGGGGAGCAGCGATACAGCTACGTCTATCTCGGGAACTCCCAGGTCCTCGACCACATCCTGGTGAGCCCCTCAATCGCCGACCAGGCCGAGATCGATGCGGTCCACGTCAACGCAGACTTCCCCGCCGCCCATCGTGCCAGCGACCACGACCCGATCGTGGTGAAGGTTGAACTGAAACCGTAGTTCCAGGTCTGTTTGCACGGAGAAACCGCAGATCGCGCGGATGAACGCTGAGAACGGTATTCTCCATTCCCGTTCCCGTTCCCGATCCCCACGGTGTCCGGCGACAGCGACAGGGAACAGCGACAGTGATCAGTTGTCAGCGGCAGCCAACAGGAGTCAGCGTCAGCGTTCAGTCATCAGCCTCAGCGATCAGCTATCAACAGCAGCGACGGGTAACGGCGCTCACATTTTCGGGTTCAAGAGCCGCCAGGTCATCGCACGGACTTGATCGAAGGCGTTCATCGCTTCACCGGCTCCGTTCGGACTGATCGCTCCGGCGTGGGCGAGGAGCTGCAAGTGGCTGTCGACCTCTTTCGCCGAGGCGTAGGCGATTCTCCAGTGGTTCGACCGGTCTCTTCCGATTCGGCCGTGCCCTTCTGTTGAACGACCCGGAGGTGCCCTTTCGCCGCATGGACTCCTGATCGCTGCCGCTGTCCCTGTTCGCTGGTGCCTGTCGCTGCCGCTGAACACTGTCGCTGATAAATGTCGCTGCCGCTGAAATCCGGACGCGGACCCGGGTACGGGCACAGGCAACCGGAAACCTTCAGGTGACGATCTGGTTTGGACAGCAGTGATCCAGCATTCAGAAACTGGCCGTGCGGTTGGGTGATGTTAGGATGACGCCATGCCAAGTCGTGTACCTACAGAGATTCGTCACCGCCTCGAGCCGGTCCGCCTGCTGGTCCTGGATGTGGATGGTGTGCTGACCGATGGCAGCCTGAGTTACTCCAGTGGGGGACAGGACCAAAAAACCTTTTCCGTTCGTGATGGTCTCGGGATTCGACTTCTGCTCGACGCCGGTATCCAGGTCGCCGTGATTTCGGGTCGAACGAGCGATGCCGTGGCGTTTCGTTGCAGGGAACTGGGTATTCGGTCCGAGCTGATCGCCCTCGGGTCGAAAGACAAAGTGGCCGATCTCGAGCGAATCGAGAAGCTTCTGGATGTTGTCGATCTCGAGGTGGCAGCTATGGGCGACGACCTTCCCGACATCCCGCTTCTGGAGCGGGCCGTTTTCACCGCCTGCCCCGCGGACGCTGTGCCCGAGGTGGTGGCGGTCTGCGACCTGGTTTGTGGTGCTCCCGGCGGCCATGGAGCGGTGCGCGAGTTCGGTGAGTTGATTCTCAAGACCCAGTCCAAATGGATGGCTGTTGTCGGCAAGTGGGTCGGCCAGGGGACGCCGCGCGAGTGAGACAATATCTGGACCTTCTCGATGATGTCCTCCGGACGGGAGTCAAAAAGGACGACCGGACGGGAACCGGAACCCTGAGCCTTTTCGGTTATCAATTGCGCTTCGATCTGTGTGCCGGGTTTCCGGCGCTGACGACAAAGAAGCTCCACCTCCGGTCGATCATCCACGAGTTGCTGTGGTTTTTGTCGGGCGATACGAATCTCCGTTATCTCCACGAAAACAAGGTCTCGATCTGGGACGAGTGGGCGGATCAAGATGGTGAACTGGGTCCGATTTACGGGTCGCAGTGGCGTTCGTGGCCGACCCGGGAAGGTGGAAGTGTCGATCAGATCGAAACAGCCATCGAGAGGATCAAAACAGATCCGGATTCGAGGCGCCACATCGTTTCAGCCTGGAACGTGTCGGAAATCGAAGAGATGGCGCTGCCGCCATGCCACTGTCTCTTCCAGTTCTGGGTGGCGGATGGAGGTCTGTCCTGCCAGCTCTATCAAAGGAGCGCCGACGTTTTTCTCGGGGTGCCATTCAATATCGCGTCCTATGCCTTGCTCACGATGATGGTGGCCCAGGTCTGCGATCTCGAGGCGAGAGAATTCATCCACTCCTTTGGAGACGCGCATCTCTACCTGAATCACGTCAATCAGGCGAAGACCCAACTGGCCCGTGAGCCACGGGGCTTGCCGACCATGCATCTCAACCGGGCCGTGACTTCGATCTTCGATTTCACCTTCGATGATTTCCGGCTCGAATCCTACGAGCCCCACCCCCACATCAAAGCCCCGATTGCGGTGTGACGATGACGGCATCAATGATTGTCGCTGTGTCATCCAACGGGGTCATCGGTCGTGATGGTGATCTGCCGTGGCACCTACCGGCGGACCTCCGGCATTTCAAGAACACCACCATGGGCCATCACCTGATCATCGGTCGAAGGACCTGGATCGAGGTGGGGAAGCCGCTGCCGGGCAGAACCATGGTGGTGGTGACCCGGAGTCGCAGTTTTTCCGCCGATGGTGTGGCGGTCGTTCATTCGGTGGAAGACGCGCTGAAGATCGCTCGCGACGACGACGAGCCATTCATCGGCGGTGGTTCACAGATCTACCGGATCGCTCTGGCCCGCAAGTTGGTCGACCGGATCTACCTGACCCGCATCCACGCCGAAGTTGAAGGTGACACCCACTTTCCCGATCTCGATGCCAACCAATGGGAGCTCGTGTCCGAAGACCACCACGAGGCCGACGAGAAGAACGAGTTTGCCTACAGCTTTCTACGGTACCAGCGAGCTATCTGAATCCATTTTCTCGCTCGAACCGTCCGTCGCTATCGCTATCGCTATCCATGAGCGCCACGACGGTCCGGTTTCTCGAAATCGGCTACACAAAATCTCGCGCACTTCCGCCAGCTAGCCGATTTCGGCCTGGTGAGCCTTCTCATGCGATGCAGGTAGAGTATTGAAGCGCCGTGTCATGAGAAACCGCAGATCACGCAGATGGACGCAGATGACGGCCCTCTTTTCTATGCTGCGATGATCTGCGCGATCTGCGGTTTGCGCTGGCCCGGACTGCGACACGATTCATCGACAGCGATCGCGATGAAGTCGATTTCAGCTGACGACCGTGCCTGGAGGCACCTCGTGGTCGGGAGAGAGCAGGAACGGGGCGCCCTCCACATTTGCCGCCAAAAGCATTCCCTGCGACTCGACGCCCATCAGCTTGGCGGGTTTGAGATTGGCCACCACGACGATCTGCCGGCCAACGAGATCCTCTGCCTGGTAGCGTTCGGCGATACCGGCAACCAATTGCCGCAACTGTTCCTCGCCGAGATCGACCTGGATGCGCACCAGTTTTTTTGACTTTGGAACCTGTTCTGCCTCGCGAATGGTGCCGACCACGAGTTTTGTCTTGAAGAACTGGTCGATCGAAAGCAGGTCGTCTTCGGGCTGTGCTTCGGGTTTTTTCTCGGTTTCGTTGTCCGGTACGTCCATCTGCAGCTCCTTGAGATAGGCCTTTTTATCGATTCTAGGAAAAAGGGGCTCGGTCTTGCCGATGAGAGTGCCCTCGGGGAGCCCACCCCACTCGGTTGCCCCGTTCATGTCGCGGGCCATCTCGTCGATGCCCATCTGCCGCCGGAGTTGCCCGGCGATGACGGGCATGAAGGGCTCGATCAGCAGCGCCGTGATCCGGAGGCCTTCGAGTGAGACATAAAGGGTGGTCTCGAGGCTCTCTCGACCGGCATCGCCATCTTTCGCCCGCGCCCACGGCTGCTGTTCCTGAATATAACCGTCCATGGTTCGAAGGAGCTTCCATACCGCCTCGAGCGCCCGATTCGGTTCGGCGGAATCCATGTGCTTGCGGTATGCGGCGACGGCTTCCCTTGCCGTGGCCGGAACCGGGCCCTCGTCGCGCACGGCCGGCACTTTGCCATCGAGGTAACGTCCGGTCATCGACAGTGTGCGAGAGGCCGTGTTTCCGAGTGCATTGGCAAGATCGGCATTGTACCTGTCGAGGAAAGCCTCGTCGGAGTAGGATGCATCCTGCCCGAAGGCCATCTCCCGGGCCAGAAAATAGCGCAGGGAGTCGGCCCCGAATCGCTCGATGAGGTAGTCCGGACGCACCACGTTTCCGATGGACTTCGACATCTTGGCTTCATCCCGTAACCACCAACCGTGACCGAAGATCTGCTCCGGAAGCGGAAGCCCGGCGGACATGAGGAACGCCGGCCAATAAACGCAATGAAAACGGAGGATGTCCTTGCCAACCAGATGCATGGAGGCGGGCCAGAAATTTTCGTAGAGCCCCTCGTCTTCCGATCCGAAACCGAGAGCGGAGATGTAATTGGTGAGCGCATCGAGCCAAACGTAGACGACGTGGCTTTCGTCGCCGGGGTAGGGGACCCCCCATTTGAGCGAGGTGCGCGAGATCGAGAGATCGCGGAGACCCCCTTCGACAAAGCTCACGACTTCGTTGTAACGGGTTCGTGGATGGATGCAGTCGGGGTTGGCCCGGTACCATTCGAGCAGGCGGTCTTGGTAGGCGGAGAGCTTGAAGAAATAGCTCGGTTCGGACAGGCGTTCGACCGCCCGACCGCTTTCGATATCGTGCCCATCCTTGACCTGTGAATCGGGGATGAATGCCTCGTCGGCGGCTAGGTACCACCCTTCGTATTCACCCTCATAGATGTCGCCGTTGGCTGTTATCCGCTGGATGATCTCGGCGACCGCCTTCTGATGTCTTGGTTCCGAAGTGCGGATGAAATCATCGTGCGAGATGCCGAGGGTCTTCCACAGCCCGTGGTAGCGCGCAACCACCCGGTCGGCGAGCTGAAGCGGTTCGATGCCCTGGCTGGCGGCCGCCTTTTCGATTTTCTGGCCATGCTCGTCGGTGCCGGTGAGAAAGCGCACCTCACGACCGTTCAGCCGCTGGTAGCGGGCAAATATATCGGCCATTACGGTGGTGTAGATATGCCCGATGTGGGGCATGTCGTTCACATAGTAGATCGGGGTGGTGATGTAAAAGCGATCGCTCACGTGGCCTCCGGATTTCGCACGGTGAGAAAGGATACCATCTACGGCTCAATGTGAAGTTGCCCCACGTGACGATAAGAGATTTTTGGGTTGGTTATTGGCATATCCGGTTGGCGGTTGGCAGGTACCCGATCCCGATCCCGATCCCGAATTGCAGCGGCAGCGACAGGCAACAGTGACAGGGAGCAGCGACAGGGCCAGGGAACAGAGATCAGTGTTCAGCGGCAGCGATCAGGAGTCCAGGCGACGAAGTGGCCACCTCCGGGTCGTTCAAAAGAAGGGGTAGCCGGTGGGCGGCCGATGTCAAGGACAGGCAGGGTGCAGGGCATCCTTGACATCGGCCACCACACCGGCTTGTGGGTAAGGGCATGAACGACCCGGAGGTGACCATGTCCAACGCCGCCACAAACACCAACCTCGTTGCCCACTCGAAAGCCCTCGAAGCAGCAGGTATCGCGATCAAGCTCGTGATGAGGGTTCCAGCTCCTCGCCCACGCCGGGGCGATCAGCCGGAACGGAGTCAGTGAAGTGATGAACGCCTTCGAGCAGGTCCGTGCGATGACCTGGCGGCTGTTGAACCCGACGAAGTGAGTGCAGTTCGCTGGTACTGTCGCTGCCCCGGCCGCTGGTTGCCGCCGCTGACAACTGTTCGCTGACACTGTCCGCCGGCTCCCGTCGCTGTCCCTGAACGATGTTCGACACACTGTCTTAACCAAGAGTGATCCAGCATCCAGCATCCAGTGTCTGGCTTCCAGCCTCAACTTCGGTATGATTCCCAGCAATGAAGCGACGCAATCTCTCTTGGTGGTTGTACCAACCCTACAAGTATCTGGTGGTCGTACCGATGCTGGGGTTGTCGACGGCCTTTTTTGCGTCCGTCGCTGTTGCGATGCTTTTTTTTGCCAAACCTCCAACGGTTGCCAGATGGACCGGGGTGCCATGGGCCCGATTGATGGCGTGGATCACTCCCATGCGGGTCTCGGTTGAGGGTCGCGAAAATCTGGATCCGTCCCAGTCATACGTTCTGGTTTCGAATCATCAGAGCCAGTACGATATTTTTGTCCTTTATGGCTGGATTGGGGTCGATTTCAAGTGGGTGATGAAGAAGGAACTTCGAACGGTTCCGGGAATCGGGGTCGCTTGTCACCGCCTGGGCCACATTTTTATCGACCGCTCGAACCACGCGGCGGCCGTCGCGACCCTGGAGGATGCGAAGAGGAAGATTGTCGGTGGAACGTCGGTGATTTTCTTCCCGGAAGGAACGAGGAGCCGGACAGGCGAGCTCAAGGGTTTCAAGAAGGGCGCATTCCGGATGGCGGTAGATCTCGGTCTGCCGGTCTTGCCGGTGACGGTGATCGGGACCCGTAACGTGCTACCGGCCGGAACCTCGGACCTCATGCCCGGTTCAGCCCGCCTGATCTTCCACCCACCGGTTGTGGTCGACGGTCTGGAAAAAAAAGACTGTCAGAAATTGATGGACGAAGTTCGAGCGGTGATCGATTCGGGGCTGAAGTAGCAGCGGCTGCGAAACGGATCAGGTTTCGAGACTCTCACGCGAGCGGTTGACCGCGGCCCGAACCGCCGAAAGCATTGCCTTGCGTTCGGTGTCGGCAAGCTGATCCTGCGGGGCCGCTCCCGACGCTTCTCCTCGTTCTTCCGCGACCCGGCGGTGAACGAAAAGAAGCTGTTCGAGGAGCTCCGGCGCTTCCTCTTCGGCCGAGACGTAAATAGAGCTCGTGTTATGCGGAGCTCCGTGGCCCCTGGCCGACGCGGCGCGTTGCACCCGCGAGTGCAACATTTCACTGATCGTACGGCGCAAGCTCTCGAGGAGACGAAGTCGGCGCGATCGTGGCTGAGCCATATCAGGTCCCTTCTGCACAGCACCCCCCTCCCAGCAAGATGGCACCTTTGAGGAAGCGGGTCTGTGCCCCAGGTCACAAAAAAACACCCGGGCCGTCTGGCCCGGGTGTTGGAGTTGAGTATCGGAGTGTTTACTTGGAAGCGAGCTTGACGGTCTCGGCGGTCTCGTCGTACGCCTTCTGGGCGGTCATCGAGCAGCCGGTCTTGGCAAGGGTCTCGTCGTAGGAAGCCTTGGCAACCGCATGGGTCGCGGCGGAGGACGAGGTCTTCGTGCAGCTGGTCTCCGAAAGGACCGCATCGTAGGCGGCGGTCTGGGCGGTCTTGCTGCAGCCCTTCTCGCTGTAGGTCTTGGCGTAGACATTCTCAGCGAGAGAATTCACATAGGCGGTCTTGGCGGTCTTCTCGCAACCGGTCTCTTCGAGAGTCTTGGCATAAGCGGCCTGGGCGGCAGACTTGGAGCAGGTTGCGCCATCGTTGCTCGCGTTCTTGACCTCAGACTTGTCACAGGTCGCGCCATCGTTGCTCGCGTTCTTGACTTCGGACTTGTCGCAGGACGCGCCATCGTTGCTTGCGTTCTTCACCTCGGATTTGTCACAGGTGGAACCGTCATTGCTGGCCTGCTTCGCCTCTCCTTTGCCGTCACAGGCAAGGGCGGGACTTACCAACAGAGTTGCACACACCATGACACCGAGCACCAACATCGTCTTTTTCATTCCTGAGCTCCTTTCGGGTTCGTCTCCCCATAGTTTGGAGAGTGATTCGCGATCTCAATCACACTATACCAGGTCATCTACGCGGTTTTCGGGGTCGGGTTTCACATTCTTCAGCTCTTTGCTGGAATTTACAAATTGGTTACAACTCAACCAGGGCGGGTCATCCCCGGTAGATCACGGATTCCGTTGCCAACGCTCGGGCGTGTCGACCCCGAGGCGCAGCCCGAACATCCAGCGTCGGCCCTGGGCGGGGTATCCGAGAACTTCTTCGTACTCCTTGCCCATCACATTCAGGACTCTGCCTGTGATTTCCACGCCATCCCAGATGCTGTAGGCCAGCGAGATATTGCCCGTCGTATAGCTCGAATTCTCGCTCCGGACAAAAGTTGTCGGGTCCACGTCCCAACGCGCACCGACATAGATCACCGCGAGATCACCGGTGAAGTGGGAGGAAAAGGCCCCGTGGATCGTCCACGATCCGCTCCATTCGGGCCGTCGCAGCAATGGATCCCCCAGGTCGTTCTCGGTGTCGAGATAGGTAGCCTGCATCAAAGAGGCGCCGCGGCGACCGAGGCTGTGGTCCCAGCTCAATTCGGCGCCGCGGATCTTCGCGGTTCCGATATTGATGTTGGTGGAGGATGCAAAATCGTACTCGATGAGGTTGTCCAGTTTGGTTGAAAACGCGGTGACAGCCCATTTCGCGCGCCGGCCCTTGGTGATATAGGCGAGACCGAAGTCGGTCGAAGAAGAGGTTTCGGCCTCGAGCTCGGGGTTCCCCGCAAAGGGATAGTAGAGCTCGCCGACTGACGGCGGGCGAAAGCCTTCTCCGTAACCGGCGCGGAATTCGAGATTCGGTGTGATCTGCCAGCCGAGATCGCCCCGCGGCGAGACTTCGGAGCCCCATTCTTCGGCTTCATCCCAACGCATGCCCACCAGAAGCCGAACATCAGGGCTGATCTTCCACATGTCCTGGAGGAGAAAACTCGTGATCTTGATCTTTTCGCGGTCCAGATTGGTCCCGTAGATCGAGGAATCGGTGACCTCCTCTTCCCGCCATTCTCCGCCCCAGCTGAATGTGTGGCCTCCAAGCATGTGGTTGCTGGCAAAGCGCGCCTGGGTCGAGGTGGTTTCGGTCTCTGAATAGGGGAAGAGTGGGTCGTCGGGATCAGAAAACTGGAATTCTCCGTTGACCCTCGACAGGGTCAGATCGATATTCCACTTTTCCGACAACCACCAGTCGATTGGCATCGCGATCAAGCGTTGATTGCTCTCCTGGCGACGATCTGGTGTCGGTGAACCGGGAGTTGCATAGGGGATTCCTGTCTCCGACTCGAGGTCCTGTACGAGCACTCCGATCCGGCTGTTCCTGATGCCCCACCGGTAACCGGCGGTCAGCAGGATCTGGCGATTTTTGTAGTCGGAGTTCTCCAGTTCACCGTCGTTCCGTCGATCGAAACCCGAAGCATAAATGTCGAATGATTTTGAGCCCCAACCGATGTCCGCCTCCAGACGCTGCCAGCCATCGTTGCCTCCCTCGCCAAAGAAACGGCCGTTGAAGCCACCCTTGGCACGAACCGGAATCAGGTTGATGACGCCGCCGACGGCGTCGGCTCCCCAGAGGGCGGAGTATGGCCCTCGTGCAACTTCGATCTGGCTCAAGCCGTTGGTGCTCAGGTTGCTGAGATCGTAGCCGCCGAAATAGGGCGAGTTGAGGCGGACGCCGTCCAGCATCACCAGCGTCTGGTTGGATGCGGTGCCGCGGGTAAAGACCGAGGTCACCTTTCCAGCGTCACCCGAGGCGATGACCGAAAGACCTGGAACACGTCTCAGCATGTCGGCCACCGAACCTGACTGCAGGTCGTCGATCTCGTCCCGCGTGACGACGGTGACCGCGGTCGGGGCATCATCCACCGCCGTTTCGACGCCGGTCGCGGTCACCGTCACCTCGTCAGAAAAGGTTGGCTGTGGTTGGCCTGGAATGGTCGGTGGGTATTGTGCAGACGCTGGAATCGCCAGCAACATGGCCATCACCGGAAATGCGACGATAGGGCCGATCGAATGGACTCTGTTTCTCATCAGAAACCTCCCGTTTCGTTTTTCAGAACGGCCGGTCTCCTGGCTCCCGGATCAGCCGTAACCGTTCGCCTTCCCAGTCGAAATCCGACCAGTGGCTGAGATGAACTCCGATGGCGTCTCTCGTGAACGATTCGTACCCGGTCACAGTGGCGGGGGCCGCGCCGGATTTTCACCGGACTTCCCTGATGTCGCTCTGTTGAATTCACACTACGCCCGCGGTGGGTCGTGGTCAACCGGTTGCCCGTTTTCGCCGGGCCTCTTTCCCCGGCCCGGAGCAATCGAAATCACTCCCTTTCGTGAGGGTGTCGTTCAGAAATCCGAAATCCGAAACTCCCGTTTCCTCATTCCCAATCACTGCTGTCCGAAACAGATCGTTACTTGAAGTTTCCCACCTGACAACCCGTGGTGTACGGGTTGGTTGTTGGCATATCCGTTGGCGATAGGCCCGTTCCCGATCCCGAAATGCAGCGGCAGCGACAGTGTCCAGCGACAGCGACAGTGAGCAGCGATCAGTTTTCAGCGTCAGCGAACAGTAGTCAGCGTCACGTTTGACTGGTCTGGAGCCCTCATCACGAGCTTGATCGCGATTCCCGCTGCTTCGAGGGCTTTCGAGAGGGCAACGAGGTTGGTGTTCGTGGCGGCTGGGGACATGGTCACCTCCGGGTCGTTCATGCCCATACCCACAAGCCGGGGTGGCGGCCCCTTCTGTTGAACGACCCGAAGGTGGCCACTGCGTCGCCTGGAGTCTTGACCGCTGCCGCCGATCGCTGACCGCTGTTCCCTGTCGCTGCTCACTGTTCGCTGTTGCCTGTCGCTGACGCTGATCACTGTCGCCGTCCCTGATCATTGTCCGAGACACTGTCTTGGACAAGAGTGATTCCTAATTCCTAACTCCAAATTCATCAATGCGCCTCATCCCAATTCTTCCCGATTCCCACGTCAACCACCAACGGCACCGAGAGCTTCATGGCGGACACCATCTCGTGGCGAACCATCTCAGTGACGTCGTCGACCAGGTCCTTGTCCACTTCCAGAAGTAGCTCGTCATGGACCTGAAGCAACAAAAGCTGGCCGGAGAACTCCGATTGGAGGCGGGCATCCACCGTCAGCATTGCCTTTTTGATGAGATCGGCCGCCGAACCCTGAACCGGGGTGTTGACCGCCACCCTTTCGGCGGCGGCGCGGGCCATGAAATTTCCACTGGCGAGATCCGGCACCGGTCGCCGCCGGCCCATCAGCGTCTCCACATAGCCGTTTTCGGCGGCAGCCGCGAGAGTACGCTGGCGGTAGTCTTCGATCTCGGGAAAACGCTCTTTGTATCGCTTGATGTAGTCGGCAGCCTCACCACGCGAGATGCGTTGGGTCTGGGCCAGACCAAAAGCACTCTGGCCGTAGATGATGCCGAAGTTGACCGCTTTGGCGATGGTCCTCATTTCGCGGGTCACGTCTTCCGGTGCGAGGTCGAAAAGCCCAGCTGCAGTCTCGCGATGGACATCGGCGCCACGTTCGAAAGCGTCGGCAAAGCCGCCGACCCCTCCGCACAGGTGGGCGAGGATTCGGAGTTCGATCTGCGAATAGTCAGCAGCCAGAAGCACTCTGCCTTTTGGCGCGACGAACGCGGTCCGGATGCGCCGACCCTCCTCGGTTCGAACCGGGATGTTCTGGAGGTTGGGATCGGTGGAAGAGAGCCTTCCGGTCGCGGCGGTGGTCTGCGAATAGTGAGTGTGGATCCGGCCGGTATCCGGATTGATCATTTCGGGCAGGGGATCGACGTAGGTGTTTTTGAGCTTGACCAGTGAGCGATAGTCGAGGATCGCGCGCGGTAGAGGATGCTGAATGGCGAGTTCAGAGAGCACCTGTTCGTTGGTGGATGGTCCGGTTTTGGTCTTCTTGATCACCGGTAATTCGAGCTTTTCGAAGAGGATTTCGCGCAGTTGTTTGACCGAACCGATCTTGAATTCCTCACCGGCTGCTTCGAAGCAGCGTGCCTCCGCTTCGGCAATGCCTGCCGCAAGCTCGGTCGACAACTCGTTCAAAACCTCCCGGTCGACCTCGATGCCGTTCATTTCCATCCGGGCCAGGACCCGGATCAATGGGATCTCGAGATCCCGGTAGAGAGACTCGAGCCCGTCAGACTTCAGGGTCGGTGTGAGTTTGGCGTCGAGGAGCCAGGTGATATGGGCATCCTCTGCAGCGTAATCACGGGCCTCGTCGAGCGGCACCTGGGCAAAGCTCTCCTTGTCCCCGGCGACCTCTTTGTAGGGAATCATCCGGTGGGAAAGATGGATCAGGGCGAGATCGTCGAGCTTGTGCGAACGCCGGTCGGGGCTCAGTAGATAATCGGCGAGCAGGGTGTCGCCGTCGATGCCATCGAGATCCACCCCGTGGCGGGCGAGGATCTTGAGATCGTATTTGAGGTGTTGGCCGGTTTTTCCGATAGAGGGGTCCTCGAGCAGTGCCGCCATCTCCGATCGTACGGTCTTCCAGTCGAGCTGATAGTCCAGGGTGGCGTGGGCCACCGGCACATAAAACGCGATCTTGTCGTCACAACAAAACGAAAGGCCTACCAGCTCCGCCCTCATGGCATCGAGGGATGTGGTTTCGGTGTCGAGGGCAAAACGCCCGCTGTCCTCGAGCGATGCGCGCATCGCGCGAAGCTCTTCCTCGGTGACCACCATTCGATAGTTGCTGCGGTCGACCCCCGCCAATTCGCCGCCGAATTGTTTGAGCAGACCTCGGAACTCCAGATCGCCAAAGATCTCCTGAGCTCGATCTTCCGGTGGCGGGTAGTGGAGCTTCAGATCCTCGAGATCGATCTCGACCGGGGCGTCGACGCGAATGGTGGCCAGGTCTCGGGAGAGAAACGCGTTGTCGCGGTTGTTTTCGAGCTTTGCTTTCGCGCCCGGGGGGGTCACAGCATCGATATTGGCGTAAATCTCCTCGAGCCCTTGCCATTTCGCCAGGAGCGCCTTGGCGCCTTTTTCACCGATCCCCTTGACTCCAGGGATGTTGTCTGACGAGTCACCCCAGATCCCAAGGGCATCCGGTACCAGATGCGGCGGGCACCCGAACTTTTCGTCGACCTCCGGAAATGAAATCTTGCGGTCCTTCATCGAGTCGAACAGGGTGATGTGGTCGGAAACGAGTTGCATCAGATCTTTGTCCGAGGTCACCAGAACGACATCGATTTCGTCCTCGTACCGACGCGCGAGTGTGCCCATCACATCGTCGGCCTCGAAGTCATCGATGCACAGAAAGGGCACGCCGAAGGCTTCGGCAATCCTGGAAAAATGTGGCATCTGTTCGCGGAGGGCGCCGGGCATCTCTGATCGGGTGCCTTTGTAATCCGGGAAAAGGCGGTCACGAAAGGTCCCTCCCTTCGGGTCCCAGGTAATCGCGAGGAAATCGGGCTCTTCGTCTCGGATCAGCTTGATCAGCATATTCGTAAAACCGAAGAGTGCATTGGTGGGGAGGCCCCGCGAGTTCGTCATTCCGCCGATCGCGAAGAACGCGCGGAATGCCATATTCGGCCCATCGATCAGATACAACGTTTTGCGTTTCTTGTCGTTCATGAGGGACAGTGTACCCGTGCCCGACTCCGTTCCCGATCCCGTTCTCGATCCCTATCCGGCAAACAAACGGCCGAAACGGGATCGGCAACGGGATCGGATAAAACCTCTTCGTCCGGCAGCTACTGCCTCACATATTCACTCCCTGAACGTAGTGCCTGTCACCCTCCATGTATTGGCGGAGGGCCCCCACCGCGAGCCGCCATTCGTCACGGTTGACTGTCCGGTCGAGATCGTGCAGGGCGGGGCTGCGCGGGACCCTATGTGAGGGGTGGTATTGGGCGAGGAGGGAGATCGTCACTCGGGGCGAGAGCTCGTGTGAGATCCATTCGATATTCTCCTCGATCCCGGCGAGCCCGCCCGGGAGCACGAGCATTCGTATAAGAATCCCTCGTTGCAGTTCACCTTCCGGTCCGATCTGCCAGGTATCCGCAACCTGGCGGTGCATCTCCTTCAAGGCCGCACGCGCTCGCAACGGGTAATCATCCACACCGGAGAGTCGGCAGCCTGTGTCGGAGTCCGCGTATTTGAGGTCCGGCATGTAGATGTCGATGACGCCGTCGAGCAGACGCAGCGTCTCTGGTGCGTCGTAGCCGTTGCTGTTGTACACGATCGGCAGGTCGAGCCCTCTGTGGACCGCGATCGTAAGTGCCCTGACGAGTTGTGGCACCTGGTGGGTCGGCGAGACCCAGTTGATGTTGTGGCAGCCTCGATCCTGAAGATCGAGGAAGATCGCTGCCAGCTCCGCGTCAGAACTCGCGCGATCACTGAATGCTCGAGGCAGCTGGGAAATTTCGTGATTTTGACAGAAGACACAGCTCAGGTTGCAGTTGGCAAGAAAGACGGTGCCCGATCCACGGCGGCATGAGAGCACCGGCTCCTCACCATGGTGAGGGTTCCACGAGGCGACGACAGCCTTCGCGCCGGTGGCGCAATCCCCGAGATCGCTGTGGCGGTCGACTCTGCACTTTCGAGGACAAACCGTGCAGTCGACCAACATCTCGTCGAGCTGCCGGGCCCGCTCGGCAAGCTCACCGCTTCTCGCCATCCGGTGATAGCTTGGCCTCCAGGGTCGTGATCCGTCGGTCATCGCCAAATCATCATGACAGAAACCCGCAAGACTCCGGAGTCGTGGTGAGAAGGGACCCTCTGCGTTCAGGACCCTGGGTGCGTATCTGCGAACTCCCTTTCCACCTTTCCCCCTTGCTCCCTTTCCAAAGAGGTCGCAGGCAGGACGGGTCGTAAGAATGGCTCGTCCCAGACAAAAACTGGACGACCTCCAGCGATCGAAAATACCTGCGGGTCGCCGGGATCTCCCTCCAGGAAGAGGATTGGAGCCTCGGGGTCGGCGCCTCCCATCCGTACCGCCGTGGCCCAACCCCGCCAGTTGCCGGTTGGCAGGAGGATGACAGCTTCCCCCACTCCAGCGGCCTCGATCTGCCTTTCGAGCGATGAGTCGACTCCGTTGTAAGAACGGTAAAGCCCGAGACGGTGGGGGAGGATCGCTCCGGCCGGCAGGCAGAGCAAAAAGAACAAGGCCATGGCGGCGATGAGCGGGACCCGTCGCTCGCGGATCATCGCGGACGGCCGGGGGCGTGCCAGCTCGAAAAGGCCTCGAGCGGTCAGAAGAAAGAGAGGCGCAAAGGCCTCGAAGTGATACCGGGGCCCGAATCCATGCAGCCCGTGGCCTCGCAGACCGAGGTTGGCCACCAGAAGAGACAGGACCATCGCCAGCAGCAGCCAATCACCCGTTTTGTTTCGTCGCAACAGGAAGGGGACCATCGCACACGACAGCGCCAGCGCCGCCGGGATCACCCCGTGCACCCAGTCCCAGCCCCAACCAAAGAGGGTGTTGGCAGTGGAGACGAGTTGGGCATCCAGATTGCGGATCCCGAAGGGGATATTGGCCATGGTGTACATCGATTTTTGTTGCAACGCGTAGGGAAAGGCTGTGATCGAGCCCGTGATGAGGCGATTGGCAAGCAGTGCTGGAACCGCAGCAGCAGTGCCTCCGGCGATGAAACCGAGCACGAGCCCGGGCGGCGGCTGAAGCTCTCGCCTTTTCTCCGCGTGAATCAGCAGAAACCCGGCCAGGGGGATTGCCGTTGCGAACGCAGAAAGGGGCCGCATTCCGAAGGCGAAACCGGATGCAATTCCGGCACAAAGCGCCAGGGCATGACTGGCCCTGCGGCGCGCGAGCATTACCAACCACAAGGCGGCGAGCAGTGCGGTTGCCGTGGCTGCGTGAGACAACATGCTGCCGAAGATCAGACGGGCCATCGGTGAAATGAGGCCCAGGGTCGCGGCGACGAGACCGACTTCAGGGCCGTCGATCTCGCGGCCGATGAGAAAGAGGAGCACGATGTAGAAACCGCCGATGAGGGGTGACACGATCCATGGGGCGTCGATGGCTGAACCGAGAGCCAGAACTGCCGGCCACATTGGAGGGTAGTGGGCGAGCCACCGTTCCCCGATTACGTATGTGTAGGGCACCGACAGTCTCTGGTGGATCTCAGTGGCCGGCTGCCAGAGTTGACCATCGAGCAGCCACTGCGCCTGCAGGAGATAGGTTGCGGAATCCGGCAGATGCGGGAGTTTTTCGAAGATGTCCACGGCAACCCAGGCGGAGAGAGCGGTTGCTGCGAGGGCAAGAACTCCGACCAGAGCTTTGCTTGCCCGCGGATGGGTTCCGGCCTGTTGCGGCTCCGGTGAGGGGAATCCATGCAGCCAAGAAAAAAAACCGATGAGGATGAGCGCGATCGCCGCGGCCCTCGATACGATTGCGCCGATCGCTCCCAGATCCGCCACCGGCGTGGGATCGATGCTGGCGGCGGCCAGGGTCGAACCCGTGGAATCACGGATGAAACAATCGTTATTGATCAATCCCCGGCGGACCGCGACCGAGAAGCCCGGCTGTCCTGTGAAGGTGAGGGTCAGATCGTGATGAGAGCGTCCGCGAAACGACGCTTCGAGGGTCCATGACGAATCGAGGTCGATATCCAACCCCCAGACGCCGCCGTGGCCGGCCTCTTCATCGAGCTCCCAATCACCGACCGGGACGGTGCCTTCGATCGGAAACGCAAATCTCTTCGGAAGCGTCACAGAATACGCCGCTCCGCCGGAAGGCGCGATGGTCATTCCGAGGCCGCCCGGTGGGTCGACGGAATCCATGGCGATGATCTCGATCCGCGAGATCGGGCCGGCCACGATCGAAGCAGAAAGATCGGTATCCGCGACCGTCAGGTGGACGCGGTTCCCATTCGAATACACCTCGACCTCGGTATTTCGATCGATAAGACCGGCAGCGATCCACAATGCGGTGCCGGCCGCCATCCATGCGAGCGGCCCCTTCCATCCAATCATCGCGTCGTTGCTCAGTCCCGGAAAACGATGCGCTGGATCTCGTGCAGCATGTACAAAAGACGCAGCAGCCACTCCTCGTCCCGTTCGAGGCGGATCAGACCCTCGACGGTGATGATTTCACTTTCGATCGAACGAAGGATCCGTTGCTGGCGACCCGAGAGTTGGAGATCTGCCGGGATCTCGCCGGGGTGCCGGAGGACTGTTTTTCTGGCCCGACCGTCCATGAACCTCCGAATAACCAAGAGTGGCATTCGTTCCTGTACGCCCTCGTGGATCAGGGTGTGGCTTCTCAGGTTGAGCGGCAGACCGGCCTCGTGGATCTTCGCTCCCTCGTAAACGGCAAAAGACCCGTTGATCCAGCTGAAAAGGTCGAGTATGCGGTTCCGGACCTGGCCGCCGAGTTGTTGGAAAAGCACGTTGGGGGTGCATGCATCAAGCGCCAAAAGCGCTTCGCTGAAACGGAGGCCCTTGCGGGCCGCAAAATCAAGAGTCTCGGCGTGCTGTTCTCTGGAGAGGATTTTCTGCGCCACGAGGTGTTCGCCAAAGAGCTCGCTCTCGACGTTTGAGTTGGCAAAGACCGGATCCCCATCGACGAGATCAATCGATTTCTTGACCGGTTCGCGGTGAAATTCCACGACGCCGGTGACCTTCTTTTCGCTGAGCTGATAGAGAAGGCTGCACAGCGAGACCTCTTCGAGGGTGCCAACCATCGTTGCCGGTCCGCGGTGCCGCTGTTCGGTCTCGACGGCAGGCACGGCGACCGGACCGGCACCGCGGCCGGCGAAAATATTGAGAGGGTTCCCGTTCTGATCTTCCGGCTCTTTCGGCACACCGGGAAGTTGCTGCTGTGTGTTTTGTGGAACCTCAGGCTCGAATGTCGTGTTCCGAAGTTCGCGTTCCACCACCTGGTCGCGCTCCTCTTCTTGCTCGATATCTTCGGCAAAGAGCGAGTGCATAAAGGTCGCGACCTCGGCCTGGTTCATGGGTTCGCTGTTTTTGTCGTATCGGTTCGCGAGGTCGTTGGCAAAGTCGAAAGCGGTGGCATATCGGTGGTCGGGCTCCGTTTCGAGCGCCTTATCGAGCACGGCTCGAAGGGGTCTCGAAACCTTGGCGAATCGTTTGCGATCAAACTCGCCTTTTCGAATGTCCAGGAGCATCGCCATTTCGTTGTCGCCGGTGCGCAGCGGCGCCATGATCAGCATTTCGGCAAAAACGATTCCGAGCGAGAAGAGATCGGATCGCCTGTCCACCTCCTTGGCGTGGGCAGCTTCCGGGCTGAGGTACCGAACCTTTCCTTTGATGATCCCGTGTTCGGTGTGTTCCTCGCGATCGCGGGCTCGAGCGACTCCGAAATCGGTGAGTTTTACTTGGCCGTCGTAGGTGATGATGATATTGCGTGGGCTCACGTCCCGGTGGACGATCTCCTGGGGTTGTCCGTCCGGGGAGCGGAACTCGTGCGCAAACTGCAGACCCGTACAAACATCCTGAACGATCCTCGTTGCAAGCCGCCACGGGCATTTACGGTCCAGCGAACCAAGCCTTTGAAGGACTCGAAATACATCCCGGCCGGCGACATATTCCATCGCGATGTAGGGAGAACCGTCATCCTCGCCGAGGTCGAAAATCTGGACGATATTCGGGTGCACCAGACGCGATGCGATTTTGGCCTCATCGGTGAACATGCGCAGAAAGCGGGTGCGCTCGAGGAGGTGGGGGTGAATCCTTTTGATGGCGACTGTTTTGGTGAAGCCGCGAATTCCGACGACCTTTGCACGGTAGACATCGGCCATGCCCCCGGAGGAGATCTTGTCGACCAGTATGTATCGTCCAAATCGTTCCATCTTCTTAGCTTCACAGTCTACACGAGGCGCAGCGTCCGATCCCGTTCCCGTTCCCGATCCCGAACCCGAATCTGGAGGCACGGCAAGGCGCAGGGGAGAACGGTTTTTTGGGGGAGGAAAAGCCACAGACGCCACGGAGAGTCGGTTTTGAGGCCTGAAGTTTTTTCCTGCCCGCCCATCCGCGCTGGCAACCGTAGATAGCGCAGATAGACGCCGATTGCCGGGCCCGATTTGATCTGCGTTCATCTGCGTGATCTGCGGTTTCTCCGTTATGTCCGAGGCCCGTTCATGCCGGCTTTTGGATTCAGAACTGAGGTTGGACATGCTCAGAAGTGAGATCGATCCCTTGAAGCCCCAAGCCCCGTGTTAACGCTTCGTTAAAATCAGGAATCATTACCAGTATATGTGATCTAGCACACGTTTGGGCATCACGAGTTTCCGCTACCTTGAAGCGGTCTGATCACAAACAGAACCGTGCCGCCGGGAGCGAGCGGCAAGGGGCGTGTGGTGGAGGTGGCAAAGATGAATCGTACCGAGGGCATGTCCACGATCAACCGTCGAGAACTCTTGAAAAGGGCGCGCCAACCCATCGATTCCGGGATCGATGAGATTTCTTCTGAAAGCCGCCCAAGAAAAATAATCGGGCGCGCTTCGGCGATGAGGACGCCATGGGCCATCCGCAGCCCAGGCCGCCCCAAAGCGGTGGAGCCGCCGCCGGAGGCCGGGATCATCGCGCTCAACCGTATGGCATTCGGTCCGCGTCACGGCGACGTCGAGGCCTACAGGACACTTGGCGCCACGGAACAGGAACGACAAGCCGCGTATGTCGCCCAGCAGCTCAATCCGGGGGCGATCGACGACTCGGCGTGTGATGCGAAGATTGCCGCGGCTGGATTCACCTCCCTCGGAAAATCCCAGGCCCAGCTCTGGCAGGACCATGTCGAAGCGGATGTCAGCTGGAGCGAACGGATGAGGCCGGTCTACGAAATCGAACGGCTCTCCTTTCTGCGGGCGATTCACAGCAAGCGCCAACTCGTGGAAGTGCTGGCGGACTTCTGGCACAACCATTTCAACGTTTATGGTTGGAATTCCTGGATTGGCCCGCTTTTCACCCATTGGGACCGCGACGTCATCCGCGGCAATATGCTCGGAAACTTCGGTGAGATGGTCAACGCCGTCGCTGCCAGCCCATGCATGCTCTATTACCTCGACAACTACACGTCGACGGCGGCGGGCCCGAACGAGAACTGGGCTCGCGAGCTGTGTGAGTTGCACACTCTCGGCTCCGAGAACTACCTCGGTGTCCGGAGACAGGGGGACGTGGAGACAGATGGGTCGGGACGGCCGATAGGTTATGTCGACGATGATGTCTTTGAAATCACCCGTTGCTTTACCGGTTGGTCCTTCGATTTTGATACCGGGCTTTTCGATTACGACGGCGAAGACCACGACAAGTGGCAGAAGTATGTCCTCGGGGATTGGATCCCGGCCAACCAGGCTGATCTGGCGGATGGCCAGGAGGTTTTGCGGCGACTCGCCGAACACCCGGGAACCGCGCGCCACATCGCCGGCAAACTCTGCCGCCGGTTGATCTCCGACGACCCACCGCAGGCTGTCATCGACGCGGCCGCCGTAGTGTTCGAGGCGAAAAAGAACGACTCCGATCAGTTGGCGGAGGTGGTGCGTACGATTCTGCTCTCCGACGAGTTTCTGAATACCTGGGGAGAAAAAATCAAGCGACCCTTCGAGATTGCCGTGGGCATGATGCGTGGTGTCCCGGACAAGTTCAACTGGAGGCTGGACGACAACCGTACCAACGATTTCCTCTGGTACTACGACCAGGGGGGGCAGCCGCTTTTCAATTGGCGTGCCCCGAATGGATACTCCGATTACAAGGAAGACTGGCAGAGCGCGACGCCGAGGGTCTTTCTGTGGCGGCTGTGCAACTGGCTTGCCGATGTGGAGGACGGAAACGACGTCCATCTTCTGGGGATTCTGGAAGGAACTCCCGGAGACATTCGAACTGCCAACGAGATGGTCGATTATTGGATCAACAGGGTGTTGGTACGGCCGATGCCGGCGGCTGATCGCACGGAATTGGTCAATTTCATGGCCCAGGGCCACAACCCGAACTTTGATTTGCCGGTAGACAACGATTGGGCAACGCAGGAACGGCTGCGCGCGATGGTCGCCTTGATTTTCATGTCGCCGAGCTTTCTCTGGAGGTGAGTATGTCTGGAACAACTCGGCGTGGATTTATTACCGGATGTTCGGCCGCCATTGCGGGTCTCGCAGGCACGCGATTCACCAGTCTCGCTTTCGCGGAGCCCGGAAGCGGATTCAACCAGGAAACCCTTGTGGTGGTCTTTCTTCGCGGCGGCATGGACGGTCTCAACGTCGTGATGCCTCGAGACGGCTCGGATCGTGGCTACTACGAGTCGGCCCGTCCCGATCTGAAGGTGCCGGTGAGCGGTTCCGGCAGCGCCATCAACCTCAACAACCAACTCGGTCTGCACCCGGCCATGGCGCCGATTCACCCGCTGTATCAGGACGGCAAGTTCGGTTTCGTGGTGGCGGCCGGGCTCGATGAGGCCAACCGGAGCCATTTCGATGCCATGGAGTTCATCGAACGCGGGACCCCGGGGATCAAAACGACTCCCACCGGGTGGCTGGCTCGTCACCTGGCCTCGGCCACAAACCTGCCGGACAACATCGTCATGCCGTCGCTTTCGGTGGGATCGACCCAGGTCACCTCCCTGTTTGGTGATCGAAATACCATCAACGTCTCGGGAGTCAATCGGTTCAATCTCGATGTGGGCCCCTCGTATTGGCGGGACGCTCAGCGTCTCGCGCTGCGGCAGTTCTACACGGCTGACGACAGTTGGTTGCACCAGTCGGGTCTGCAGGCCCTTGACGCCATGGATATCATCGAGCTCAATACCTCTGGCAGCTACACCCCGGCAAATGGAGCTGTGTACCCGAACAATTCATTCGGTGATGCCCTCGAAGTCGTGGCACAGATGAAGAAACTCGACCTCGGGCTGCGGGTGGCGGCGCTCGATCTTGGCGGGTGGGACACCCACAACGGGCAGGGCGACGGATCGGGGGGATATTTTGCGGGACTGCTCGGGACGCTCGCGCAAGGTCTTGCGGCCCTCTACACCGATCTTGACGGGTCCGGTCCGAACAACTACACGCAACGGCTCACGGTGGTGGTGCAGAGCGAGTTCGGTCGCCGCCTCGTTCAGAATGCGGATCGCGGATCGGATCACGGGCATGGCAATCTGATGATGGTCATGTCCGGCAACGGGACCGGCGGGATCCACGGCGCATGGCCGGGTCTCGCTCAGGGACAGCTCTTTGACGGCGCCGATCTTGCGGTGACAACCGACTTCAGACGGGTCCTGTCGGAGATCTTGATCCGGCGGATGGGCAACAACCGGCTCGGCATCGTCTTTCCGGGCTATAGCGACTACTCGCCGCTCGGGGTGGTCAACGGACCGGATCTGGTGCCGCTCTATGCGGCAGAAAACGACTACATCCTGGACGAGGGTTTTGAGTCCGGCGGACCGGGAGACTGGACGATGGGTCCCTGACCGCTCTGCGCGGTCGGTCGATGACGTTCTGAAATCGGAGTCAGTTTCTGCTGCTCAGTCGAGGAAGCGGTGCATCTCTTCCTCGAGCAGCCGTTGATGCTCGGCTTCGGCCTGGCGGAGGCCTTCAAAGAGTTCACTGGTTTTTTCGTCGGTTACATACTCGAGGGCGCCGGCATAAAAATCGTGGGCGCGGGTCTCCGCGTCCATCGCGATGTGGAAGGCCTTTTCCAAAGTCACATCATCCGGCATCTTGTAGATGTCAGGCATCTCCACGGCCCATGAGACCTTGTCGGCATGGCTCTTTTTCGAATCGCCGTAAAGCCGCTCGCGCTGGACCATGATCTGATCCTTGTGTCGCTTTTCGCGCACCGCCATCCGGCTGAAGAAATCGGCGACGTCGGTCTTGTCAGGGCCGACCCACTCAGCGAGTTGCTCGTAGTAGATCTGCGCTTCGTCTTCAATTGCGATCGCCATATCCAGGGTGTCTGATCCGCTCAGTTTCGAAAAATCGAGATCGATTGCCATGACTCCTCCAAATGGGGCCGGTGCCTGACCGGCGCGGTCACCGGCGAACTGTGCCTCGCCACCGTGACATTGTCAAGAGTGATGCATGAACCACTGCACCGTCGCCGGAATCCCCTCGGTGAGAGGCGTATCGACCGCCACGCTCAACTCTTCGAGCAGAAGATCAGACGAAATACAGGAGCGACGCTGTTCACCGGGCATCCCGGGCCCGTGCTGGGGGGCCTCATCGTATTCCGCAGATTCGGCGATCAGGTTGAAAAGCGTGTTGACATCGGTCTCGATGCCCGTACCGACATTGAAAATCGCAAAACCGGGCCGACCCAGAGCGGCGAGATTGGCACGAACGACGTCGTCGACGAAGACGTAGTCGCGAGTCTGCAGACCATCGCCGTTGATGACGACCGATTCGGCGTCGAGAAGACGACGGCTGAATATGGCGACGACGCCGGCTTCACCGTGGGGATTCTGGCCCGGACCGTAGACATTTGCATAGCGCAGGCAGGTCGCTTCGAGCCCATACTGGCAGTGATAGAAGTAGAGATAACGTTCAGAGGCGAGTTTGGCGACGCCATAGGGTGAAAGCGGTCGGACAGGGTGGTTCTCATCAGCCGGAAAGACGTCCTGTTCGCCATAGATCGCTCCCCCGGTCGAGGCAAAGATCACCTGCCGGAGCGCACCCCGGCGCCCTCCCTCCAGGAGATTGAGCAACCCGATCAAATTGACGTCAGCGTCGAATGCGGGGTCCTCGACCGATCGTCGGACATCCATCTGCGCGGCATGGTGGACCAGGATCTCGACCTTTCGGTCGACCAGCAGCTGGGCGGCTTCCTTCGAGCGTATGTCGAGCACGGCAAGCTCGGCCCCATCGGGCACCTTGTCCTTGCGGCCTGAAGACAGGTCGTCCACAATCAAGACCTGCTGGCCGGCGGACACCAGAGCCTTGGCCACATGGCTGCCAATAAATCCAGCGCCCCCGGTGACACAAATGGTCGACGACATGACGAATCCTCCAGTTCTTGCACGAGAATTCTATCAGCGCGCAACCGAGGAGGTCGCCAGGGACCTCCTCGGCAAGGTGGTGATCCGTGATCATCCGGCCGGTTCAGTGGCGCTGCGACTGACTGATGTGGAGGCCTACCTCGGGGTGGGCGATCCAGCGTGCCATACCTTTGCCGGGCGCCGGACCCGGCGCACCGAGACGATGTGGGGTCAAGCCGGGTTCTCGTACGTGTATCTCATCTACGGGCTGCACAATTGTTTCAACGTCGTGACCGTTGCTCCCGGTCATCCTGAAGCGGTGCTGATCCGCGGTGGCGAGCTGATTGCCGGTCGAGAGCTCGCCCGGTGCAGGCGCGGGCCGAAGGTCAGCCGGGGATCGCTGACTGACGGTCCCGGCAAGCTCTGCAAGGCGCTTGAAATCTCGCGCGCCGATGACGCGATCGATCTGTGCGCATCATCATCGTCTCTTCGGATCCACGACGACGGCTTTCGATTCGATGACGATCAGGTTCGTCGTCTGCCTCGAATCGGAGTCGACTACGCCGGTGAGGCTGCTTCGTGGCCGCTTCGGCTCACGACCTCCGCCAGGGTCTGAAGCAGTTCCGCTTCGTCGACCGGCTTCTGGAGGTAAGCATCGGGGTGGTACTTCTTGAAACGCTCGAGAAAATCACCGAAATCGGATTTGAGCGACTCCTGGATACCCGTGACCAGAACTACCGGGATCTTAGCGGTTCGTTCATCCTTGCGAAGGGCGATGAGCGTGCTCAGGCCGCCACGTTCGGGCATCATCACATCCAGAAGCACGATGTCCGGCGGTGCCTCCTGGGCCATTGTGATTCCCTCATTCGGGTCGTTGGACGTCCGTACGTTCCATCCGTTGTCGCTCAGCAACGTCCCGAAATAGGTAGTGATATCGGGCTCGTCGTCGATGAGTAATGCGGTCTTGGGTTCCATTCTTCCTCCCAAGGGACCTGACGGTCCTGTTTCCTAGAACAAAATAACACCCCTGACCAAACACAGCAACGAATATGAGATTTGAGATTGAGATCAACTATGTATTTTGTAATTCCTAGTTGACAGGTGTGAATATAGGGAATATGTTTTTCAGGCGATGAAGATCTCGACCCGTGGCCGTTACGCCCTTCGGATGATGCTCGATATTGCTCGCCACAACGGCGAGAACAAACCGGTCAGCCTGGCCTCGGTTTCGCAACGAACCGGGATCTCGCACGGTTACCTCGAGCAGGTGGCGATCGCCCTTCGCAGCGCCCGTCTGGTGCGCGGCGTCGCCGGACGTCACGGCGGTTACAAGTTGGCTCAAGGAGCCAAAGAGATCTCCATCCGCCAGATCATCGAGGCGACCATCGGACCGGTTTGCGTCGTCGATTGCATCGACGAACCGGAGGCCTGCCTGCGTGCCGAGTACTGCGAGTGCCGGGTGGTCTACACGATGATCAACCGTCGTATCGGTGAGGTGCTCGACGAGTTCAGTCTCGCAGATCTCGCAGATCCCCAATGGTTGCGCGAGACGGCCAAAGACTTTTATACGCAGCTGGAAGGTGTCGGCTGTGGAGAAATTTAATCGAATCCGGTAATCGGGAGGACGAGAAAATGGTGGAGCGGAAAATCGGTGACAAGGCTTTGCGGCTGGTTCAAGAAGACATCACCCTGATGGATGTCGAAGCGTTTGTCTTCGACATCACCGAGGATGTCAAGCTTGGCTCCGGCTATGGTGCCGCCATTCAGCAGCGGGGCGGGATCGTGATTCAAAAGCAGCTCGACGAAATTGGCGGTTGCCCGACCGGCGAGGCGGTTGTGACCGAGGCTGGAATTCTCAAGGCCGACTGGATCATCCACGCCAACGGTCCCAAGTTTCGCGAGGAGGACGAGGAGGGCAAGCTGCGGCTGACCGTCAAGGCGGCGCTCGCAGCTGCGGAAGAAAAGGGCGTCAAAAAACTCGCCTTCCCCCCGATCGGCACGGGCATTTATCAGGTGCCGATGGATCTGTGTGCGCGGGTGATGGTGGAGACCATCTCCAACCATCTTGCCAATGGAGCCACCGTTGAAGAGGTGCTCATCGCCGTCCCGGACCCGCGTGAGTTCAACCCCTTCAAGGCCCAGATCGAGGAAGGAGCCTGAGATGCACGAAATCAGCCCAGCTCTACACACGGCAGAGATCGTTCACTGGATTGCTCTCGCTGTGATGGCAATCGTCTACACCCTCAAGATTCGTTGGTTTCTTTCCTTCAATCTCGCAAAGGACAAGTCTGCGCCGGGAAACGTCGAACAATCGACCAAAGAGCGCGGCGCACGGTATGCCCTGTTCAACGTCGCCATGCCGTGGTCGATGGAGAGCACCCGTTCACCAAAAGGTTTTGTTTTCTATATCAGCTTCGTGATCTTCCATCTCGGCGTGGTGGCGGGCATCACGTTGGCTTTCATCAGCACGATCGCTCCTGATTTCTTGAGGATTCCGGCCGTCGTGTGGACCATGATGGCGCTTTTGATCGGTGCCTTCGGCGTCTCCCTCTATCGCATTCTGCGACGGATGATGCGGCCATTGATGCGCCTCATCAGCACGCCGGATGACTACTTCTCGCTCTTCATGCTCACAGCCTGGTTCGGCCTTGGTGTTTTGACCCAGGCCTATTTGGCCGGGATGTGGGGGATGACCAGTGAGACTCTGCTGGTCGCCTACCTCTACCTCACGAGCTTCTTCCTGCTCTACGTCCCATTTTCCAAGATCTCTCACTATCTGTATTACCCGTTCACTCGGACCTATATCGGCCGCGCCCTCGGACATCGGGGCAGCTACCCGATCTCTCGGGGTTAGGAGTTCTCATGGCAAAACAAACAAAGACCCACAAAATCAAAATGATGGAAGAGCAGCTGGCAAGAAAGCTCAACCGCCAGGTGGTGGGTTCCCTCGTCGGCTGCGTCCACTGCGGCATGTGCGACCAGGCGTGTCACTACGTTCTGGCTTTTCCTGACGATCACAAGATGACTCCGTCGTACAAGGCTGATCAGGTGCGCAAACTCTTCAAAGCCAACCACGACTGGACCGGAAGCGTCTTTCCTTGGTGGGTCGGAGCCGACAAGGTCCCCCTGACGGATGACGACCTCGAGACCCTCAAGGACATCTCCTTCGGCACCTGCACCAACTGTCGCCGTTGCACGCTGAGTTGTCCGATGGGGGTCGACACCGCGACCCTGAATCGGATCATGCGTGGTTTACTCTCCCATGTTGGTGTGATGCCCGAAGGCGTGCGCGTGGTCTCCAAGGACCAGTGGGAGATCGGCAACCAGATGGGCGTCCTCAAGGAGGACTATCTCGACACAATCGAGTGGATGTCGGAGGAGCTGGAAGAGGACCTCGGCCACGACGCTGCCACGATCCCGGTCGAGAAGAAAGACGCCAAGATCATGTACTGCATCAATCCGCGGGAGGTGAAGTACGACCCGCGGACAATCAAAGAGGCGGCGCTGATCTTCTGGGCGGCGGGTGAGGATTGGACCATGCCGGAGGAAGGCTGGGACAACACGAACTTCGGTCTCTTTTCCGGCGACGACGGCCTCGGGGGCGCATCGGCAAAACGGGAGTACGACAAGGCACGTGAGCTCGGTGTCGAAAAGATCGTGATCTCCGAGTGCGGCCACGGTTATCGCTCGACCCGTTGTGAGGGTGTGAACTGGGCGGGTGAAAGCGAACCGGTTCCGATGGAAAGCTCGGTCATGACGATGCTCAAGTACATCAAGGAGGGGAAGATCAAGGTCGACCCGACCAGGAACCCCGAAAAGATGACCTTCCACGACTCCTGCAACAACGCCCGCAGCTGCGGTTTCTACGAGGAGCCCAGAGAGCTCCTGAGCATGGTCTCGATGGACTTTCAGGAGATGTACCCGAATCGGGCCGAGGGCTTCTGTTGCACCGGTGGCGGTGGCGCCATGTCGATGTCGGAGTACACACCCAAACGCCTCGAGTCGGCCAAGATCAAGGCCGATCAGATTCGAGCCACCGGAGCCAAGGTGGTGGTCACCAGCTGTCACAACTGTGTCGATGGTCTCAACGACCTGATCAAGCACTACGATCTGGGATGCGAGGTCAAACAGCTCGTGAATCTGGTTGCCAATGCGCTGGTCCTCGATGAAAGCAAAGCACCGGCGGCGGCGCCGGGGCCTGGCGATATCGCGGTGACCAAGGTCGCGGCCCCCGAACCCCTTGCCGGCCGCAAGATATTGGTTGTCGACGATGAGGAAGATGTGCGGACCTTCCTGGTGACGGTCTTTGAAGACGCCGGGGCCGAGGTCATTACGGCGGAAGATGGTGATGAAGCGATCGCCATGGCGACGCAACACCAACCCGATCTCATCAGCCTTGACCTCTCGATGCCCGGCAAAGACGGGGTGGAGGCATTTGTCGAACTTCGCAATACGCCTGAAACACAAGAAATCCCGGTCTGCGTCGTCACCGGACACCCCGAGTTCCGGCAGGTCATCTATGACCGTCCGGTGGCTCCCCCGGAGGGCTACCTCGGCAAGCCGGTCGACGAAGACAAACTCGTGGCATATGCTCACCACATCATCGAGCACCGGGAGGAAAAGGCGAACTGACAAACGCGGGCCCGGCCCGCCTGACATATCGAGGGAGAGCCATGTCATTGCTGGAGATGACCGCCGGCAAAAAATCGGCGGCTGCGGACAGCCCCTACCAACGTTACTGGGAGGAAATGCCCTGTTACCTGTCGGTGCACGACCGGGATTTCCGGATCATCGATGGCAACCGGCGATTTCGGGAGGACTTCGGCGAGCGCCTCGGTCAGTACTGTTACAAGGTTTACAAGGGCCGCGACGATGTCTGTCCCGATTGTCCGGTCGAGGCGACCTTTGCAGACGGCATGAACCACCCGTCCGAACAGCTTCTGACCACCAGTGACGGCCGCCAGGTGCCGGTGATGGTCCACACCACTCCGATCCGGGATGATTCCGGTGAGGTCGTGGCGGTGATGGAGATGCATACCGATATCCTCGAGGTCAAACAGCTCCAGAACGAGCTCCAGCGGTCTCAGGAGCGGCTCGCCCAGCTTTTTGAAGAAGTACCGTGCTTTATTTCCGTCCAGGGTCCCGATCGGGTCATCAAGCACGCGAATCGAAAGTTTCGCGAGACCTTTGGCGATCCGATCGGAAAGAACTGCTTCACGATGTACAAACATCGCGACGAGCAGTGCCTGGTGTGCCCGATGCAGCAGACATTCGACACCGGGGAGACCAGAGAACACGAAGAGGTCCTTTTTACAAAAGACGGGGAAAAGCTCAATGCCCTGTGTACCACTGCACCTCTGCGCAATTCGAAAGGCGAAGTGGAAGCGGTGATCGAAATGTGCATCGACATCACCCAGATCCGTGAACTCCAGACACAGCTGGCTTCGATCGGTCTGCTCGTGGGTTCGATCTCGCACGGTATCAAGGGTCTGTTGACCGGGCTCGATGGCGGCATCTATATGGTGAACTCGGGTTTCAAAAAGGAGAAACCGGAGCGCGTCGACAAAGGATGGGAAATGGTGCAGCGCAACGTGGAGCGGATTCGCTCCATGGTGCTCGACATCCTCTACTACGCCAAGGACCGTGAGTTGGTGGTGGAGGAGGTGGATCTCGCGGCCATCGTTTCCGAGTTCCGGGCCGGTATCGAAAAAAAGGCAAGCGACGCGAACACCGGGGTCGATATCGCCATCTCAGATGATCTGGGGGTCTTCCCGGGTGACCCGCAGGCGATCCGGGCCATGCTCCTGAATCTCATGGAGAACTCTCTCGATGCCTGCCGTATGGACAAGGACAAACCCACCCATGAAATCCGTCTCGGGATCCAGCGCGAAGCGGAGTGGATGAAGATCGAGGTCGAAGACAACGGCATGGGCATGGATCGCGAGACGCGGGAGAAGATTTTTTCGCTCTTCTTTTCCTCGAAGGGCATCAAGGGCACCGGCCTCGGTCTCTTTATTTCGAACAAGATCGTCGACAAACACGGCGGATCGATCGGGGTGGAGTCCGAGCCCGGCCGGGGTACCCGATTCGAGGTCCGGCTGCCGCTGGTGGCGAACCCGAGCATGCAGTCGGAGGAGATCGTTCAATGAACGAGGGGCGCGTCTTTGTGCTCGAAGACGACCCGGACATCGTTGACTATCTTTCTTCCTTCCTTGAAGACGAGGGATTTCAGGTCGCATCTGCGAACCGCTGTTCTGCAGCCCTTGTGGCCCTCGAGGATTTCCAACCCGATGTGGTGCTCATCGATGCGCTGTTGCCCGGAAAATCCGGTTTGGAGTTTTTGGTGACGGTGCGTCGGAGCGAGCGCTGGGCGAAACTGCCCCTGGTGGTCGTGACCGGCAACGATCAACTCCTTCAGGATGATTGCCAGTCCTATCTCGGTGCGCACGAGGGCGTACGTGGTCCCGATGGTGTGCTCGGCAAGCCGGTCGATCGGGAGACCCTGCTCAAGGTCATCCGCAAGCTGATCGTCGGTGTCCCTGCCTGAAGAGTTTCTGCTACCCAACCGTAACTTGAATGTCGAAAAGGGGTGGTGGGGCAGTGGACTGCTCGGCATCCTTGTTCTCGCTATCGAACGGCAGCTATGGATTCCGAACCCGAAAGGGAGAAGGGGGGCAGGGGAGAAAGGGAAAAAGGGGGAAAGGGAGAAAGGGAGAATCACCTGGCACTGAATTCCTACCCACGCGATTGTCGCCTCCCGGTGTCCTCCCGAGCTAAGGCGCGCTGCGGCCGATTGATTGTTGTGCGGCAATTTGTGGTTTCACCGATTCGCGGGGTCGATCAAATGACGGGCTCGCGAATCTGCGCTCATCTACGAGATCTGCGGTTTCTCCGCATCAAACGCTCCGGTTCGGTTTGACGCCGAGGATCTCGAGAACCGCGGAGGTGCCGTCGTGGAACCGGCCCTCCTTGTTCTGCTTGACGACCTCGCGGGAGATTTCGATGTCGAGGCCTTCGAGCTCGGCTGTGATCTCGTCGGGCTCCATGAGCAGGATCGGGTTCCTGGGCCCGCCCGTGGCGTGATCGAGCTGACGGGGGGTGAATCCCACCAGCACCAGGACCCCTCCCGGCACTAGACCTTCCACACAAAGCCGGTTGATCTTCCTTCGGACCGATGGTTCGGTGTGGAAGTAGATCGAGACAATGCCCTGCCAGGCGGCAGGTTCGATATCGAAGTCGGCGAGATCGGCGGCGATGGTATTGATCTGAACGCCGCGTTCGGCAGCCAGGGCTTCGGCTTTCGCGAGACCAACTGTCGAGCTGTCCACGGCCGTGACCTCGTGACCGAGTCCCGCCAGATAGACCGCGTTGCGTCCTTCACCTTCGGCGAGGCTCAGCACCCTCCCGCGCGGGATGCGGTCAGCGACCGAGACAAGAAAGTCGTTCGGCTCGGTGCCGTAGGCGTATCCGGGTTCGGAGAAGCGTTTGTCCCACATGGGGGAAGTGTAGCTTGGCAGAGGGGCAGAGGGGCAGAGGGGCAGAGGAGAAAGGGAGAAAGGGGGAAAGGGTGCAGGGGACCGCTCGGCATCCTCGCTATCGCTATCGGAATCGCTATCGCTATCGCTATCGAACGGCAGTTGTGGATTCCGAACCCGAATGGGAGCAGAGGAACAGAGGGGCAGAGGGGCAGGGGAGAAAGGGGGAAAGGGGGAAACGCCCGCCTATGAATTCGCTGGCCCGGGTAGGTCGCCTCCCGATGTCATCCTGAGCGAAGATCCAATTCGAATGGCCTCGTTCACCTGGGACGACACGGCGCTACGGTCCGTGCTTATGGTTCGACCTCGGTCGCATCGCTTGGATGATTTGTGTGGTGGGGATGTTTCGTGACAACAACACCACCGCATCCGAGGCAGTGAAAGGCGGTGTGTTTTTTCGGCCAGGCGAGGAACCTGATTTCTTCGAGTGTTGGGTCTTTCGGTTGGAAATACAACTGCGTCCGCCAAGGAAGAAATGAAATCAATCCCGGGGCGCGGTCGCCGATATGGGCGGAACCTCTTTCGAGTTTGCCGCCGCAGCGATGACAGATTTCACGTGATCGGCCGGTCATCCGATCCATCTCCTCTTGCTCAGATTGAGGGCCCCACATTTCAGGCATCGAAATGCTTCGCAACCGCGTTCCTGAGCCATCAACTCTGCGGTGGCGTTGAGGTCACCGTCCGGCGCAAATAGAAGTTTGGTGAGCGGGTGCGAGCCCCTGATAAGCCAACTCAACCTGCGGCCAGGATTGCGGACAATGGCACAGCCGTATTCCGTCTCACCGCCGCACCGTTGGCAGATGGGGGTGGATGACGGCTCCGAAGGCATCAGTCCTCTCCGGTTGGCGCCAATGCAACATTTTCGTCGGTTTGAACCCCGAACAGCGCCTTCACCCCGTCTCTCAGCAGGACGATGATGGTGAAGACCCCGAGGACCGTGCCGACCGGCATGAAGATGCATTCGATGCCAGCCATCACCAGACAGAAGGTGTAGCGTTTTCGTTGCTGGAGGCTGCGTCCTGCAAAGGCAACCAGGGCGGCGAAGACCCACCCGAAAAGAATGATCAAACCGGCCATCAACATGATCACCAGACCCATGGTTCGTGCCTCGGTATTGGTGTCGGGGAAGGCACCGGTGGCCAGTGCGAGGCCCATGAAGAAGTGAATGAATGGAATGCAGGCGAACATGGCCGCCATGCCTGCCGCCACATAGTGGAAGATTGCCAGCAGCTTGATGTGCTCGAGATCGCGATTCATCGTCCGCCTCCTTTGTTCTTCATACGACAGAGGGAGCAGGCTATTCCGTCATTTGTCTTCTTCGAAGGTCGGGAGATCAGCCGGGTTGGCGTACCACGGGGGTCGAGAGGCCCAGAAGATATTCTTGCCGGGTCGGTCGACCGGGTCGTCTTCGAGCAGACCTGCAGGCACCAGATAGCCCTTTTTATTGCGCGACTGCCAGGGGAGCTTGCAGCCGCACGTGGCGCACCAGCCCGTGCAGTAGTACTCCGCCTCGGGGAGTTCCCAACGTTTGACCAGATCTTCGCCCCGGGTCCAGCGAAACTGGGCGGCCTTGACCAGAATATTGGCGCCGTATGCGGAGCCCGAGCTCTTCTGGCAACGGCTGCAGTGGCAGTGGTGAAAAAAGATGAAGGGCGGGCTCATCTCGAATTCGACGCCTCCGCAGAGACAAGAGCCTCGAATGGCGGTCTCAGTCATCGCTTCCTCCTGATCCGAAACTCGAGGGCGTTGACAACACCATGATGCAACGGTCGTCAACGACCTCGATGCCGTTGTCGCGGCAGAATTGGATCGATTCGGTTGACTCGGCGCCCGGTTGCATCCAGATGCGGGTGATGCCGTTCGCGTGCGCTTTTTTGACGAGGATCTCTGTCTGCATTGGAGGCACCACCAGAATCAACCCCCCAACCCTGTCCGGCAGCTCGGCGAGCGATGAGTAGGCGCTGAGACCGCCCACCTCGTCAGCCGACGGATGCACGGGCAGGATCTCGTAGCCTTTGCCGGTCAGATCCCGTAGCACCTTGTTTCCAAAACCCCGGCCGCTTCGGGAGACCCCAGCGATGGCGAGGGTCTTTTCGGATAAAATGCGATCAATGACCTCTTGGGTTGTCATCTCGATTCTCCCGGTTTCCCAGCGAGCGGGCCGAGCTGACAAGCCCTGAGACGACAGCGATCATCACCATCGAGATGATTCCGAGGACGGCCAGCCCAGCAACGATTTTCAGAATGGTCAACAACATGTTTGGCATCCTAGCAGGGCGTGATCAGGGGTTGGACTCTGATCTCCGGACAAGTTTCCTGATCGCGAACGCGTAGATGATCAGGTTGACGGTGATCACCGCCGCACCCATCAGGATCTGGTGCACCCTGGTCAACCCGGGCGGATAGACGATCAAAGAAAGATAGTGGTTGATAAAACCTTCCTGATATACGGGTTGGTCAGCTGCCAGTCGAAGGCGGTTTTCGAGGGGCGTCAATGGGCAGATCCTTCCGCTGAGCTCGATCCATGCGCCCCACGCCGCAGCGGGCAGGTGGAGCCAGGCCATGCGGGGCCATTTCAGGACCGCCAAGCCGCCCGCTGCGACGAAGAGAATGAAAACGAGGTGAATCAGGAGCACCAGGTCGGCAACCGTGATGCTCTCGCGCACTAACCTGCTCGCGAGCCGTCGGGGACCGGTTTTTCGGGTGTGGCCAGGACCGGGGTCACACCATCGGCAAAACCGATATCGAAGAGCATGCCCTCGGAAACCTCCCCGGCCATGTTCCGCGGCGGCAGATTGACCACGAAAAGCGCCTGGAGACCCGCGATCTCACTCGGGTTCTGCCGCTCCTGTCTGATGCCGGCGAGGATCGTGCGGGTGTGGTCACCGAGGTTGACAGTGAGCCGCATGAGCTTCTTCGAGGACGGAATCTCCTCCACCTTTTCGATGGTGCCAATCCGGATGTCCAGCTTTTCAAGATCTTCGATGCTGACTTCACTTTTGATGGCTGCAGGTTGCATGATTCCCTTCAGGGTGTGCTCCCCACCCACAGGAGCACCGTGATGATGAGAAAGACCCACCACGAAAAATGTCTACCGCGGGCACCAATCAGCGACAAAAGGGTCGATACACCGAATGTGATCGAAAAGGCACGGAGGATCCATACCGCGTGGGGGTGGAGAGGCCAGCACGCGAGGTAGGCGATGACGGCGCCGATACCGAAAGCGAAGATGGTCGTCAGATGCCAGGTAAATCGAAGGACATTGCGGGCAAAGGTGGTGCTGCCGAGCAGCCGAGTCAGGGTGCCTTTGGCAAAGAGCGGCCCGAGCAGCAGCTTTTCTCCAAGAACCGAGTGGGCGATTCCGATGAGCACCGTGAGAACTGCAGCGGCCAGTACCGGGAGATTCATGATGCCTCCAGTTGGTTGAATTCTACTCCGGAGCGCTGCAACGACGCAGCCGATGGGGTCGAGAATCCGGAATCCTCTCGATCTCCGACACGGTCTCGAGGTGGAGCTTGACCACGGTCGTGTGCCACGACACCGAACCGAGGCGCTCGATGGTCTCGGCACTGAGGCGACCACGGACCTCGGCGGTGAGTTCTCTGAAGGTCACACCCCCGGGATCGTCGCCGAGCGTGTCCAGAATCGCTCGGCGCACCACATCATATTTCCAGCGCGGGACATTGGTGCCCTCCTTCGCCGGATCGGGGTTCCGGCAGAAGACCTTGTCGGTCTCTTCGACGGTCATTTTGCCGGGAGGGTCGAGACGAAGGCGTGGGCGCGTTCCAGCCAAGCCCGAAGATTTTCGCCCGAATGGCCCTCCGCTTCGACTATGACCCATCCCTTCATAGGTCGACCGGTGACGTCCATGGGCCGGGTATGCGGTTCATCGAGTGCGGAGCCGCCTGCCTCGTGGCCAAGACGCACGATGAGGTTGTCTTCTTTGACTCCGCAAAGCATGTTGCCGTTCAGGAGATGGCAGGTGCCACCGAACATCTTCTTTGTTGTCGCGTTCCACGCACCCACCACTTCGCTGACGCGCGCGTCGAGGTCTTCGTCGTACGTCATCATGGACCTCCAATCAGTTCGTCGAGACCGAGATACTTTGCATGTAGTTCGCAACCCGCCGCACCGATCATCTGTTCCGCCTTGTGACCGGAATCGAGAAAAAAGAGATGGCTTCGGCAGCGGCAATCGGATGCTCCGAATCCGTCAACGATGTTGGAGCCTCGATCCTGACACCAGTTTGCCCACCGGCACTCGAGACGCGCGGCGTCCGTGCTGATGAGCGCTCCGAGCACTTCGGCGTGGTCGAGCAGGAAATCGATATGCCAACGATTCCTGCGAGGTCCCACAGCGTATCTGCGCAATCTTGCCGCCAACCCGCCCGGTCCGAATGCGCTGCCGACGTAGGCGTAGCGGCCGGGGTCGAACAGGATATCTGAAAACCTGCCCACAGATATCGTCTCCCGAGCGGGGAGCGAAACCAGCAGAATATATGTGCCGCCGGACGTTGTCGGTTCGTAGACTGGGGTCATCGGTCTTCGAAGTGCCCGCGATGGATCCACAGACCCGCTATTGCCGCGAGGCTCGGAAGGACCCACAGCGCACAGGCAATGGCGACCGTGCCGGGGTGGCTTTGCCATCGCTGGAAGGCAAAGACAAGGGGAAAATAGACCGCGATCGCAAAGACCATGAATCCTGCGGCAAAGCCCGAGAGCCGCCTCCGCGCAACTCCCCAGATGGCAAAGAGAGTCAGAGGCAGCAGCCACACCATATCCGCCACCGCAACCCCCCAGCTTTCGCGCGCCCGCGCGTTCTCGACCGGATCGGCGTTGAAACGGTCGTTCTGAAGGCCGAGGTCCACTGCGTGATCCCAGTAAATCAGTGAATAGGCCTGCATGAACATCCCGAGCAGAATCAACATCAGCGCGACCAGGACGAGCCGGATTCCCGTCGGTTGGGCGCCCGTCCGGGACCGCGGAGAATTCATAGGCTCGGGCCTTCGCCAGCGTCATCAACTGGAGAAAACCACGGGTGGGAGCCGAACTGGTTTCGCGTCACCGGTTCGCCCATGGTCACGAACCAGTCGAGGCCCTGAAGTACGGAGTCGAGGTACCTGGCGAGTTGTCGGCGGACGATCAGGAGGTGGGGGACCCATCGGATCAGCAACGGAAGATGCTGGACTGCGTGGGGATAGATGGTGACGCTGATCCGCGTTCTACGCTCCTCGAGCTCCGCGATCCGCCATGAAACCTGCGAGGTTCTGCCACCGGGCCGGCTGATATCGAGGTTGAATCCCACGTCATCGAACCAATCGGTGATGGTTCGCCGGAGCACGCGTCCGGTGAAATAGTGGACCTCGTCGACCGATCCCGTGCCCGGCCAGTGTCGAACCGGGTTTTGCTCGCAGAACGGGTGGTAGAGCGCCAGCATCCCCGGGCTCGAGATGACATTCCAGATTTCGGAGCACGGTGCAGCGATCACGCGATTGGCGGCGACCGGCCAGTGAAATCCAATCTGCGGTTCGGCTTTTCTCATCATGGAATCCCTCGTGCCAGCTCATGGTATCGGAGAAACTAGAGCTCCTGTGAAGCGACTCAGTTTTTCAGGGTCGAGACGGCCGTCGGTTCGCACGCCCGAGCACACATCGACACCATACGGATTGACCTGTTGCACCGCCTCGGAGATGTTGTCGGGTGTAAGACCGCCCGCGAGGTAAACCGGAATATCCACTTTCTTACAGATTCGGCGGCTGAATGCCCAGTTGTGGGTCCTTCCCGTGCCGCCGAGTTCCTTGACCGGGAGACCGGGATTCCCCGAATCGAGGAGGAGTACGTCCGCTGACTCTGCAGCAGTCAACGCGTCATCGATCGAGTTTTCGTTCAGCACGTGAATGACCTGGACGATCGTCACCAGAGGGAGCGCCAGCTTGAGCTCGTCGACGCCCGCCGCCGGCAATCTATCAACCAACTGGATGGTGTCGGTTTTGAATCGCCGTTGCTGGCGGATGATGTGGTCGATCTCGACGCTGCTGGTCAGCAGGAAAGTAGAGATTCCGGATGGGACGGAAGCCGCAATCTCTTCGATCAATTCTTCCGGGATGACACCCGGACCGCTCGGCATCCAAGACACCAGCCCGATCGCCGAGGCTCCGAGGCTGATCGCCAGCTTCGCCTCATCGACACTGGCGATGCAACATACCTTGAGTTTCGGCCGGTGGTTCCAGGCGGCAGGATCGGTCATGGAGTTGATGGACTCCCGAACGGTTTTCCTATCCTGAGGCTGCTGCCGGTGATGGACATGACTGCACTGCAGATCATGGTCAATCGAAGCAATTCCGAGCAGATCCTCATGACAGAGTTCCTTTCAGTGGTGCGAAATTCCTTGTGATGTTTTCGGCCCCAGATCGACGTCTCGAGCAACATCGACGAGGGCCTCGCACCCCGAATGCGAATAATCATGGCACATCGCCGGTTGTTCAAGATACATTCACCACAGAGACGGGTCGCCGGTTCGGAGAGGAGCCCACAGCCATGAAACGAGATGCCGACTCACCCGAGGCCTACCGTAACGAGGTCACCGGGACCCAGCGGGACATGCTCGAGGCAATCCGGGGAGCGATCTTCGATGTTGTCCCCGAAGCCGAGGAGATCATCGAGTACGGCATGCTCGGCTATCCCGGTCTGGCCAACCTCGCGGCCCAGAAGCACTATGTCGCGCTGTATGTGATGCCCGAGGTTTTGGACAGGCACCGCGAGGCGTTCGCGGGCGCCGATTGCGGTAGGAGTTGTCTGCGTTTTCGACAACCGGAGCACATCGAGGCCGAGAGTCTGCGAAAACTTCTGGCAGACGTTCAGAAAACTAGAAGAGAGCGCTGACGATCTCCTCGAAGGCGCCGATCGCAGAATCCAGAATGCTGTCCTCAGTATGTTTGAAGCGCGAGTTGGCCTTTGGCAGATAAAGCCCCCGGCACGAGGTGCAACGCATGACTCTGTGACGTGAGATCTTGCCGTGGCGGAGGATGTCGCTCTCGCAGCGCGGGCACTTGACGTGGGTCGATTCACCCAGAGGTTCGAAGTGTGACTTCGATTCCGGGATGCCGCTCAAGCGCACCGAACCGCCGCCTGCCTGGTATTCCTCGAGTTCGCCGCCATCGAACCACACACCGAAGCAGACCTGACAGAGATCCAGTTTGACTCCGCCGCGGCTTTCTTCGCTCATTTCTCCGTTGCAGTTGGGACAGATCATGATGCTCCAGAGCAGGGGCGGGCCGGGTGGGTTGGTCCGCCGATCATTCGCCTCAACAGAAGGATACGACGAAAACTCGAAGGTGTTGGTCATTTTGTGCGCATTTGTCCGTGAGACGGGACCGTTCAGTCGAATCCGCCGAATAGCCCGAAAATGAGCCCAAAGGCGATTTCGGCAAAATCGAGACCGGTGAAACGTTCCCCATACGAGCGGCCGGACCCGGGAATGGGCGCCATTTTTCCGTCGCTGATATCGCGCTGAATTTTGTTGAGGTCGTCACCGGAAAGAAAGATCCCGCCGCACCACGAGCATCGCGAAAACGCGATTCCTCGGAGCCTGCCCTCGTGGAGGGCGTTTTCATCACAGCACGGACACTCGCGTGCGGGGCCGGTTTCGGCCTGTACAAAATCCGGGTCTTTCGGAACCGGCTGGCCCGGAAGAGTGCCTCGGGCATTGAGATAGCGCTGGATTTCCTCGATATCGAACCAGAAACCCTGGCAGCTTTGGCAGCGATCCACCGTGACGCCGTGGTGGGTTTCCTCGATCATCGGCGTAGTGCAGGACGGGCAATTCATCAGAAGTCCTTCTTTCAAGCTACCATCCATTACGAGAACTCGCATCCGGCTATTCCGCGTCGTTGCCGACTCCATCGGCCGTGAGTATCTTGATCAAAGCGATCGCTATCATCAGGTTACGAAGGCCGACCCGTCCCTCTTTCTGCGTTGCGTTCTCGCGCCTCGCGAAACTGAGCCCGCACCCGACCGGCTTCCACCGCCATCACGATCGACTGCACCGCGCCGATCTCCTCATCGCTCACGCCCTTTTTCTTGGCCACGCCAAGATAGTGCTGCATTCACGGATAGCATGCCACCGACATGGCGGCCGCGAGGTGGATCATCAGGGTCGTCTTCTCGTCGAGTATCTTGTTGTAACGGGCCGATTTGTAGAAATCACCAAATGTTCTGTCCTGTTTTTCCGGAAGCATCAATGGCCCCTTTCGGTTGGTTATTCAAGAAATACGATATTCACGGAAAGAGGGTTTGTCATGAGCCGAAACATCGGGTGTCACGGCTGCTCGAGAATCCCTGTTGTTCTGGCGATGGTGTCGTGATTCTTCAGCGGCCGGGCGACGGGTCCTTCGTTGCAGTCCGCGACATTGTTTTGGAGCCGTGACTTCGGCGGAACTGGAACGCTGATCAGGTTGCCTTCGCCCGGTCGTCCTCGTTTTCGGAATTTTTTTCTGAGGGCATTTTGTACTCGACGGTGTGCATGTTTTCGGGGACCCCGTGCTCAGTAGGTGACGCCGTGTTCGACGTAGAACTTCATCAAAGTCAACGCCTGGGCCCAGCCGGATGCCCGGTTGATCATGTCCTGCTGGAAGTCGGGGCCTTCTTGATAACCATGCTCGATCAATTCGACCGAGGTGCCTTCGTCACAGGCACTGAAGTCGATCTCGACCGTGGTCTCGTAGCCGCCGGAATCCACCAACCACCGGAACGAGAATCGACGAGGGCGATCAGCTTCGAGAACCGGCCCCGAATGTTCGCCGGTGTACTTCTCGGGTCCCCAGTCCTTCCATCGAAGGGTGATGCTGCCGCCGGGACGGGGGTCAAGTTCGGTACCGGTGGTAAACCACGAGTCGAGTCCCTCGCTGGTGGCAAATGCGTCGTAGACCTTTGCCGGCTCGGCCCGAACCAGAGTTCTGAAGGAGACCTGCTTCTTGACTTCCATACCGCCACCGTCCTATCTGGTGTTTCTTATGGCAACCGACGCGCCGAGTGATGGATTCCGCGCTTCGGTTTTATGTGCGGGAGGCCCTGGGCTGAGGAATTGTCGAATCCAGTTCGTCCTGCTGTCGTCGTGTCAGCCCTTTGGCTACCAGGTCATAGGACTCGTCGATCATGGCTGCGAATTCCGCCTCGGGCACCGAGCCATCGAGAATGATCAGATTCCAATGTTTCTTGTTGAAATAGGGGGGCGGTTGGACAGCCGAAAACACCTTACGCAAGACGTCGACCTTGGCCGGATCACACTTGAGCGACATCCGAACGGGCTCTTCGTTCCAGGAAACGACGGTGAAGAGCTTGCCCATGACCTTGTAGGTCAGATGTTCGGGTCCGAAAGCTGCGCCCTCGGAAGCACCGTGCTTTGCCGTGAGATAGCTCTTGAGTTTTTCGAGGTTTATGATGGCTCCCTGTCTGTCGCTGATACTGGATGCACGATACCGATACTCGATGCTCGATGCTCGATGCTCGATACTGGATGCTGGATATTGGATCACTCTTGTCCAAGACAGAGTCTCGGATAGCGAACAGGGACAGCGACAGAGATCAGGAGTCAGCGGCAGCAATCAGTCATCAGCGTCAGTGATCAGCGGCCGGGACAGCGAACAGCATTCACTTCTTCGGGTTCCGGCCTTTGTGGTGCGGCCGTCTCGGCCGCACGGTGTGCAGGCGAGACGCCTACACCACAACGGCTGTTCCTTCTGTTGAACCACCCGGAGGAGGCCACTTCGTCGCCTGGACTCCTGATCGCTGCCGCTGAACACTGATCGCTGAACCCGGTCGCTGCTCCCTGTCGCTGTCGCTGGAAACTGTCGCTGCCGCTGCAATTCGGACGCGGGCACGGGCACAGGCACGGGCAACCGCGAACCGGATATGCCGAAAACCAACCCATAAACCACGTGTTGTCATGTGGGAAACTTCAGGTGACGATCTATTTTGGACAGCGGTGATACTGGATGCTGGATTCAGCCTCTTTCCTCAAACCCTGCAATCGGCAGATCATCAAGACTTCAGAAATGCTCTTGACATTGGTCGGGGATAATCGACAGTTTTGCCGCATCTAGCATCTAGCATCTAGCATCTAGCATCTAGCATCTAGCATCTAGCATCTAGCATCTAGCATCTAGCATCTAGCATCTAGCATTCTAGCATCCAGCATCCAGCATCCAGCGGCCGTGAGGCCTCCACTAATCCGCGAGAAACTCCGCAAAGGCGTGCTGATCCACGGGTATGGTTTGGCCTTCGATGAGTTGGCCGTCGCGAAAACGGTAGAGATAAGCCTGGTAGTTGTCGTACCGGCGGCCGTCGGGTCGCAGTCCACTGATATTCATATACATCATGACGTGGTTGCCGTTCGACAACACCACCTCGGGGATGCCGATCATGGTGCCGCCGGTCATTTCTTTGATCCGTCGCAAGACTCCGGCGACCTCTTCGCGACCGTGAAAGGTGCCGCTGACCGAGGCGCGACCGCGAACAGTGTAGACGACGTCTTCGGCCACGTGTTCGGAGGCTGCATCGACGTCGTTGCTGTTGAACGCTTCGAGGATGAGCATGAGGGTTTGGAGATTGTTTCTTTCAGCCATTCGAGCACTCCTTCGCGCGAGTGTTTTTACTCAATAACAGGATATCTGTCCAGCCGGGTCTCCGGCAGGAGAAGTTCGCCACATGGGTATCGTGAGGGACGGAGGGTGGTGTAATCTTTCCCACCCGGAGGTGTTGATGAGGATTGTCATTCTTGGAGCAGGAAGAGTGGGAGAGGCGATGGCGCGGGATCTGGCGGCGGCGGGTCGATTCGACCTGACGGTTGCGGATTTATCGGAGCAGGCTCTTGGTCGCTTGAGTCGGGTTTCGGGACTGCGCACCGAATGCGCCGATCTTGGGGTTCCCACCGAGATAGACCGGGTCATTGCCGGATGTGATCTTGTGGTCGGTGCCGTGCCGGGTCCGATGGGTTTCTCGACCCTGGGCAGAATCATCGAAGGCGGCGTCAATGTCGTTGATATCTCCTTTTTCGAAGAAGAGCCGTGGCCGCTCCATCTGGTTGCCGTGAATCGCGGAGTCACGGCCGTCATGGACTGCGGCGTGGCGCCCGGTTGTTCGAATCTGATCCTCGGTCGCGCGGAGGCTTCCTGGGAACGTGTGGATGCCTTCCGGTGCTATGTCGGTGGGGTGCCTGTCGCACGCCACTGGCCCTTTCAGTACAAGGCGCCCTTTTCGCCCATTGATGTGATCGCCGAATACACGAGGCCGGCTCGACTGGTCGAGGCCGGTGAGATCGTGACCAGACCGGCGCTGTCCGAGATCGAGGCGCTGGACTTTGACAGGGTCGGCACACTCGAGGCTTTCAATACCGATGGTCTCCGGACCCTGCTCAAGACCTCCAAGGTTCCGGATATGAAGGAAAAGACGATGCGCTACCCGGGGCATTGCGAACAGATGTCGATGCTTCGCGATACCGGGTTTTTCGACGAAGAACCGATGGTCGTCGGCGACACCGAGGTTCGGCCGATCGATCTCACCGCCAAACTCTTGATTCCTGCCTGGCAACTGGAAGAAGGGGAGGAGGATGTGACGGTGATGCGGGTCGAGGTCGAGGGCGTGGTCGACGGCGAATATGTCATCCGGCGGTGGGATCTCCTCGACCGCTACAATCACGAAACCGGGATCACCTCGATGGCCCGCACGACCGGCTATACCTGTACGGCGATGGTCAACGCGATTGCCGACGGCCTCTTTTCGGAAAAAGGACTGTCACCACCAGAAATCGTGGGTCGCGATGCGGCTTGCTACGACTACATTTTCCAGTACCTCGCACGACACGGGGTGGAATTCGTCATCACCGAAGAGGTGCTGTAGCGCGGGAGCGCGCTGGGTGCAAGATACTGGATGCTGGATCACTCTTGTCCAAGACGGAGTCTCGGACAGATTTCAGGAACAGCGACAGGGACGGCAAGCAGGGACAGTAGTCAGCATCAGCGTTCAGTCATCGGCGTCAGCGATCAACGGCCGGGACAGCGAACAGCACTCACTTCTTCGGGGCTCCGGCCTTTGTGGTGCGGCCGTCTCGGCCGCACGGTGTGCAGGCGAGACGCCTACACCACAGCGGCCGTTCCTTTGGTTGAACTACCAGGAGGTTGCCACTTCGGCGACTGGACTCCTGACCGCTGCCGCTGAACACTGATTGCTGATCTCCGTCGCTGATCCCTGCCGCTGACGCTGCCTCCTGTCGCTGTCCCTGCACCCTGGACACTGTCGCTGCCGCTGCAATTCGGACGCGGACGCGGACACGGGCACGGGCAGCCGCGAACCGGATATGCCAAAAACCAACCCTTAAACCACATGGTGTCAGGTGGGAAACTTCAGGTGACGACCTGTTTTGGACAAGAGTGATGCAGGAAGCAGGATTCAGCCTCTTTCATCAACCTCTGCAATCGGCAGATCAACAAGATTTCAGAAATGCTCTTGACATCGGTTGGGGATAGTCGACGATCTTGCCGCATCTAGCATCTAGCATCTAGCATCTAGCATCTAGCATCTAGCATCTAGCATCTAGCATCTAGCATCTAGCATCTAGCATCTAGCATCTAGCATCTAGCATCTAGCATCTAGCATCTAGCTTCTATCTCCTCGCCTTCTCCACCCGATTCCAGTGCGCGCCCCACCATCCTCTCGAACAATGCCTCGCGCTGATCGATATCGAGTTCAAGGGCCTGCGCGACGATGGGCCAGGCTGCGGTCAAGACAAAAATCGGAGCGGCGAGATCGAGAAACAACAGCCGGCTTTCCAAGCTCGCCCGGGGGTTGTCGCCGTGCCCGAGTGAATTGGCGATCTCTTTGAATGCGTTGCGAAGCGGCGGGGTCAGTGATTCAACGGCAACCGCTCCTCCGTCGGCAAGATCACGCAGCAGGAGCCGGGTGGCGATCTGGTTTTCCCCGGTCCGGACAAAGACCCGGCGGAGGACTTCGCGGATCTGAAGTGGCGCGGCTTCGCCGTTTTCGTCCGCGGCCACGGGTCCGGTATCGGCAAGATCGGATGCTGCTCGCCGCAGAACCGCCCGATAGAGCTGGCGCTTGCCGCCGAAGTGATAAGAAATCGCACCGGGGTTTGCGCCTGCGTGGTTGCAGATATCGCGCACCGACGCTCCTCGATACCCTCCGTCGGCAAAAAGACGCATCGCGGCCTCGATCAGTCGTTCGCGGGTCGTTAAATTCATACAGTTGTTTGTATCATTTTTAGGCACCAGTCTCAACTTATTCCTGGTCTGAGAAGGCGGCCCGTGGTTTTTTTACGCCCGGGTCGGTTTTTGACGAGTGTTTTATTGAATATTGGTTATGTAAATTGCTATAAAAGAATAAATTAGCAAAAACTAACAAACGATTGTATGAATATTGGTTTTGCCCCTTGACTCCACCGTCGACGGTCGATAGCATCGATGAACAGGATGAGAAATACCGAAGAAGCAGTTGTTGCCGTCATCCCGGCACGTTGGGGATCGACGCGTTTTCCCGGCAAGATTCTGGCAAAAATTGCCGGCGAAGCGATGATCGTCCACGTTGTACGCAGGGTCACCGAGGCGGCGTCCGTCAACCATGTGATCGTTGCCACCGACGACGATCGGATCGCCGCGGTTGCGAAATCGGCGGGTGCCGAGGCGGTGATGACCGGAGAATGTTCTTCCGGCACCGACCGGGTTGCTGAGGCGGTGGCCGATCGGACCGAGTTTCAGATTGTCATCAACGTGCAGGGCGACGAACCGCTGCTCTCTGGGGAGAACATCGACGTTCTGGTCAGTGGTTTGCTGGCCAACGAAGAGATCGGTATGTCGACCTTGTGCCGGCCTTTAGGGCGAGATCAGGTCGATGATCCGAACGCTGTCAAGGTTATTCGCGACAAGCGACGGCCGCGCGCTTTATTTTTCGCGTTCTCCGATTCCATATCCGAGAAACGACGGAATCGCCGCCGGGTTGTGGCGACTCCACCTCGGGATCTATGGATTTCGGCGGGACGTGCTGGATCGATTTGTGGCTCTCGGCCCATCGCCGCTGGAACAGGCGGAGGGACTGGAACAATTGAGGGCGCTCGAAAACGGGATCCCGATTCTGGTGCTTGACGCGCCCCATGCGGCCATCGGGGTCGACACGCCTGAAGACCTACAGAGGGTCGAAGAAATATTACTGCAAAGGAATTGACTGGGAGGTCAGATGGCGACGAAGTTCGTGTTTTTTACGGGTGGCGTGGTATCGGGGCTGGGCAAGGGAATTTCGGCATCGTCGCTAGCGGCATTGATGGAGGCTCATGGATATTCGGTGACGATGCTCAAGGTGGATCCCTATGTCAATGTCGATCCCGGCACCATGTCGCCATTCCAGCACGGTGAGGTCTTTGTCACCGACGACGGGGCAGAAACGGATCTCGATCTCGGCCACTACGAACGATTCACGTCTGCGTCCATGGGCAAGAAGAACAATTTCACCACCGGCAAGATCTACCAGACGGTGATCGAAAAGGAGCGCAGGGGCGACTATTTGGGTAAGACGGTGCAGGTGATTCCGCACATCACCGATGAGATCAAGGACGGTATCCGGGCTCTCGGTGGGGATGTGGATTTCGTCATGGTCGAAATCGGAGGCACGGTGGGTGACATCGAGTCGCTGCCCTTCCTCGAGGCCATCCGCCAGTTTCGTACTGAAGCCGGCCGTGGCAATGTGCTCAATGTTCATCTCACGCTGGTGCCTTACATCAAGGGATCGGGCGAGCTCAAGACCAAGCCCACCCAGCATTCGGTCAAGGGCCTGCTCCAGATCGGCATCCAGCCCGACATTCTGCTCTGTCGATGCGAGCGCGCGCTGCCCCAAGATCTACGCGACAAGATCGCGCTTTTCTGCAACGTCGAATCACGGGCGGTCATCCCGGCCCAGGATGCCGACACCATCTATGACGTGCCGCTGAAACTCGCGGCAGAGGGCTTCGACGAGATTGTGCTCGAGATGCTCAATCTACCCAAGGGCCAACGCGATCTGACCCGATGGCGGGAGGTGGTCGATGCCACCCGCACCGCCACTGATGAAGTTTCGGTCGGCATCGTCGGGAAATATGTCGATCTCGCGGACTCCTACAAATCGCTCAATGAAGCCTTGATTCACGGCGGGCTGGCAAACGGCGTCAAGACCAAACTGGTCTTCATCGATTCCGAAGATCTCGAGGGCTCCGGTTATCCGGGCGAAATTTTCGAGGTGGACTCGATCCTGGTTCCCGGCGGATTCGGCAAACGCGGCATCGAGGGAATGATCCGCGCCATCGAGTTTGCGCGCGGCCACAAGATTCCCTTCTTCGGAATCTGCCTCGGGCTGCAGACCGCAATCATCGAATTCGCGCGCAACGTCTGTGGGTTGGCCAATGCGCACTCGACGGAGTTCGTCAACCAACCGTCCTACAAGGTCATCTACAAGATGCGCGAATTGGTCGGCGTTGATCAAATGGGTGGCACCATGCGCCTCGGAAAGTACCCGTGCCGGCTGACCCCTTCAACAAAGGCGTGGGAAATGTACGGAAGCGACGAGGTCTGGGAGCGGCATCGCCACCGCTACGAGGTCAATCCGGAATATGTGCCGCTGTTCGAAGAAAAGGGCCTCGTGGTGAGCGGTAAATCGCCGGATCGGATATTTGTCGAGGTGATCGAATATCACGATCATCCCTGGTTCCTGGCCTGCCAGTTCCACCCGGAGTTCAAGTCACGTCCCTACGCCCCACACCCGATTTTCAAATCGTTCATGGGTGCCGCTCTCGAACACCGCAACCGGAAGCTCGCGGAAGCGGCCGAGGCCGAAGCTGAGGAAGCTGCCTCCAAAGTTGGTAGCGAAGCGACGGTTGAGATGAATGAACCGACCGAGGTGGTCGAAAATGTGGCAGAAGGGGCGCTTGAGGCCTGAAATCACCGCGAGGCGATGCTCGATACTCGATGCTGGATGCTGGATGCTGGATGCTGGATGCTGGATGCAGGATCACTGCTCACTCTTGTCCAAGACAGTGTCTCGGATAACGTTCAGGGACAGCGGCGGCGTTCAGTCATCAGCGCCAGCGATCGGCGGCAGGGACAGGGAACAGCGACAGCGAACAGCGCTCACTGCTTCGGGGCTCAGGCCTTTGTGGTGCGGCCGTCTCGGCCGCACGGTGTGCAGGCGAGACGCTCACACCACAACGGCCGTTCCTTCCGTTGAACGACCCGGAGGTGGCCACGCCGTCACGGCAGCTGATCGCTGACCGCTGCCGCTGAACACTGATCGCTGTTTTCTGTCGCTGCTGCCTGTCGCTGTCCCTGGACGCCGTCGCTGCCGCTGTAATACGGGCGTGGACACGGACTCGGACTCGGGGCAACGGCGAATCGGAAATGCCAGAATCCAACCCGCAGACCTCGTGACGTCAAGTGGCCAACGTCATAGGACGATTTGTTTTGTACAGCAGTGACCGACGATCAAGGATCCGGTCACCTGCTGGTAAACTACCTCCCATGACAATCAAGAGCTTCGAGATCGCTCCGGGGATTGAGATTGGGAACGGTGCGCGGCCTGTTTATCTCGCCGGTCCATGTGTTGTCGAGTCGCGGGATTTTGTTGTCGAGGTGGCTGGACGGATTCAGGAAATCACCCAGCGCCATGGTGTGCCGGTTGTCTTCAAGGCGTCCTATGACAAGGCGAACCGGTCGTCGGAGTCGAGCTTTCGCGGGCCCGGGGTGGATGCTGGCCTCGAGGCACTGGCCGAGGTCAAACGAGTGACCGGGATGCCGGTGATCACCGATGTCCACCATCCTCAGCAGGCAGCGCAGGCAGCGGAAGTGGTCGATATGTTGCAGGTGCCGGCGTTCTTGTGCCGGCAAACCGATTTGCTCCATGCCTGCGGCGAGACCGGTCTTCCGGTGAACGTCAAAAAGGGCCAGTTCCTGGCACCCGAGGACATGGCCAATGTGGTTGAAAAGGTGGCGGCCACAGGCAATGAAAAAATCGTCCTGACCGAACGCGGATCGACCTTTGGTTATCACAATCTGGTGGTCGACATGCGGGGGTTGCCGACCATGCGCCAATTTGCTCCCGTGGTCTTCGATGCAACCCATTCGCTGCAACTTCCGGGAGGCCTCGGCCACGCCACCGGCGGAGCCCGAGAGTTCCACCCCTATCTGGCGCGGGCGGCGGCCGGGGCCGGCGTCGATGGCTTCTTCATCGAAGTTCACCCCGATCCTGCAAACGCTTTTTCGGATGCCACGACCCAGCTCTCCTTCGCCGAATTCGACCGATTGATCGGCCAGCTCGAGGCGGTGTCCTACACCGTCCGTGAGGTGTGCCGGTGAACCGGGATGTCGCCCGCCAGGTGCTCGAGACCGAGGCCAACGCCATCAGAAACCTGATGGAGAGCCTGGGCGAAGAATTCGACCGGGCGGTGGAGATGATCACCGAGTGCCGGGGCCGCGTCATCTGGACCGGGATGGGCAAGTCGGGGATCATCTGCCGCAAGATCGCGGCCACGATGCGATCGACCGGGACCCCGGCGCTCTTCATGCACCCGGCGGAGGCAATTCACGGCGATCTCGGGATGGTGACCGAAGAAGATCTGGTTGTGGCGGTTTCCAACTCGGGTACCACCGAGGAGATCCTCAATTTGTTGGCCGTTCTGCGTCGTATTGGAGTCTCGCTCATCACCGTGACCTCGAGCCCCGGTTCCGCGCTGGCCACCGCCGCCGATCTCCACCTCGATGTGGGGGTGCGGCGCGAAGCATGTCCGATGAATCTTGCGCCGACCGCCTCCACCACCGCCAGTCTCGCGCTCGGCGATGCGTTGGCGATGGCGGTATCGGTCACAAAGGGCTTCAAAGAAGAAGATTTTGCCCGTCTGCATCCCGGTGGCAAATTGGGGAAAAAATTCCTCACGGTCGCAGACCTGATGCATTCAGGCGACGATATTCCGCGCGTAGCTGAAGGCACCACCATGAAGGACGTGATCTACGAGATGAGCCGCAAGGGTCTCGGTCTGACCACGGTCCAAGATGACGAGGGGCGGTTGCTCGGGATCGTCACGGATGGTGACCTCCGGCGCTTGATGGAGCGTGACGAGAACCCGATGGCGCGGACGGCCGGTGAGGTGATGCATCGCGGCGGGGTGTGTATCCCTCCGGGTGAGTTGGCGACGGCAGCCCTCAAGCTGCTCGAAGAAAAACGCATCACCTCCCTCATGGTCTGTGATGGCGAGGCCCCGGTGAAAGGGGTGCTTCACGTGCACGATTTGTGGGGGGTTGGACTATTTTGAGTTCGGAGTTCGGAGTTCGGAGTTCGGAATTGTCTCTTGATTCTGGGTTGCCGGCTCGCACCAATTGGTGACCGGGAATTCCGAACTCCGAACTCGGAGTGCTTCAGTGAGGAAGATATGCGACTGACGATCCTGACGACCGGTGGCACAATCGACAAAACCTATGATGAATTCCAGGGGCGCTTGCGCAACGAGCACACGGTCCTGGATGTGATCCTGGACGGTTTGCGGCTTCCCGACCTCGTGATCAGCCATGTCGATGTCATGCACAAGGACTCTCTCGATATGACCGAAGAGGATCGAGAAATCGTGGCTCAGGCAGTGCTTGATGCCGCTCCCGAATCAGACGCAATCGTCATCCTGCACGGAACCGACACCCTCGAGGACACCGGGGAGTTGTTGTGCCGAGAGTGCGGCGATCTCGAAATCCCGGTGGTTCTGACCGGCGCGATGCGTCCCTACGAATTTCGCGACACCGATGCCAAGCAGAACGTGATCGAAGCGCTCCTCGCCGCGCGGCTCGTCGGCCGGGGGGTCTTTGTGGCGATGCACAATCGGGTGTTGCAGTTTCCGGGAGTTACAAAAGACCGCAAAGTCTTGGCGTTTGTGAAAACGGACTGAACTCGGCCCCAAACTCCGAACTCCGAACTCCGAACTCCGAATTCCGAATTCCGAATTCCGAATTCCGAACTCCGAACTCCGAATTCCGAACTCTCCCTATGTCCCGATTCGCTTCACCGCGACAAGCGGCCCTTCGATGCTCGCCTCGTCCGAAAGATCCACCTCGCCCTCGATGTGCCACAGATTGTCGTCTTCGGGATCGACCAGGATCTGAACCACCTTCCATCTGTTGTTGCCGGTTTCACTGATTTGAGTGTGTTCGGTCAAACGGGCCTGGTGATCAAACCTCAGCTGATCAAATTCCTCATAAAACGGAGCCAGCGCTTCGGCGAAATCTTCGGGCGTGGTCAGGGCTGAAGGATGGTCGCCGCTCCTACGAACGCAGGCCGAAGCCTCCTCCCAATCGCGGTGGCTGAGGGCGGCCACCAGCAGGTGCATCTCGGCCCGCAGTCTCGAGGCCAGGCGCTGCGGGTCCGATCGAAGCTCTCTGGCGGCAAGTAGCCGATGAACTGTTTTGGCGTCTCCTTCGCCTTCGAGGATGAGTTCGGGGTGGCGTAGCGATTCCCACTCCTCGATGAGACTGGTGTCCACCCGTTCGAGCATGGCGCGCAGGAAGGCGATGAGGTCGTTGACGTCCTCGGTCTTGATCTGATCCGGCACGTTCTGGTCGAGGGTCTTGTAGACCTGCGACAGATAGCGGAGGAGGACCCCTTCGGAACGCTGGAGCCCGTATTTGCGGACGTAGTCGGTAAAACTGAGATATTCCTCCACCATCTCGCGCGCCACCGACTTTGGCCGCACCAGATCACCGCCGACCCACGGGTGGTCGCGGCAGAAATGATCGAAGGCGGCGTGGATGTAATCGGCGATTGGTTGCGGGTGGGTCACCTCGTCGAGCCGGTTCATTCGCTCGTCGTAGGACACCCCCTCGGCCTTGAGGCGATTGATGAGCTCGGTCTTCAAACGGTCGACCTGGCGGCGGAGGATGATCACCGGGTCTTCGAGGACCGACTCCACCAGGCTGAGCAGGTCGAGGGAGTGCTCCGGGTTTTCGGGGTCCAGCCCTTCGATGGCCCCGATCAGAAAGAGCGATAGATTGTGAAAGAGAGAGAAGTCGACCTGGAGGTCCTCATCCACCGTGACCCAAAGGTAGCGGCCGGTGGTATCGCGTTCCATTCGGATGATGTCGGCCCGGTAGAGCGATCGGGCGAGTTGGGCGGCGCGCTCGAGATGGCTCATTTTCCCGGCTTCGTCATCGTGGCAGCCCCTGATCAACTCACGAACCGAGTGAAAATTCCCGGCCTCGGGATCGTTGGTGGCGGCATCCTTCTGCAGCAGATCGACCAACATCCCGGGAGTGATTCGAAATCGTGAGACGAGCCGCTCCGGAGGATCGGCGACAAGTTTCTTGAAGGTGTCTTCCGACCACGAGACCTCGCCTGCTTTGGGCTGTTTTCGTGGACTTTTACGTTTCCTTTTGGGATCAGCTGCGGCCTTGCGTTGCTCCTTGAGTCGCTCGATCGTCTCTTCCGGTGCCTGGACCACGACGCTGCCCTCGTCATCGAAGCCCTTGCGCCCGGCCCGGCCGGCGATCTGTTTGAACTCGCGAACCTTGAGCCGTCCCACCTTGCGGCCGTCGTACTTGGCGAGCTTCGTGAAGAGCACGGTTCGGAGCGGGATGTTGATGCCGACGCCCAGCGTGTCGGTGCCGGAGATCACTTTGAGCATGCCCTTCTGGGCGAGCTGTTCGACCTGGAGGCGGTATTTCGGCAGCAGCCCGGCGTGGTGAACGCCGATGCCGAAACCGAGGAATCGTTTGAACTCCTTGCCGTAAGGAGTGTCGAAGCGGGTGTCGCCGACGGCGTCGCGAATGGCGGCTTTCTCCTCCTTGGTCGTGAGCTTCATGCTGGTCAGCTTCTGGGCGGTCTCGGCACACTCGCGCTGGGTGAAATTGACCAGATAAATCGGCGCCTTGTCGACCTCCATCAGATGCTCGATGGTCTCGTGAATCGGGGTCTCCCGGTAGAGAAAATCGAGCGGCACGGGTCGCACGTCGGAATGGACGAGGGATGCCTCGCGGCCGGTATTTTCCTCGATCTTTTCGATGATCACGCTCATATCGCCGAGGGTGGCCGACATCAGGAGGAACTGGGTCTTTGGCAGGCTGATCAGCGGTACCTGCCACGCCCACCCGCGGTCGCGATCCGCGTAGTAGTGGAACTCATCCATGATCACGTAGGGGGCGTCGAGGCTTTCCCCCTTGCGGAGCGCCAGATTCGCCAGCACCTCGGCGGTGCAGCAGATGACCGATGCATCGGGGTTGATGCTGGCATCGCCGGTCAACATGCCCACGTTGTCGGCCCCGAGTTCCGAACAGAGGGAAAAAAACTTTTCGCTTGCGAGGGCCTTGATCGGTGTCGTGTAATAGCTCCTGCGGCCTTCACACAGACCCCGGAACTGCAGCCCGAGAGCGACGAGCGACTTTCCGGACCCGGTCGGTGTGTCGAGCACTACGTGGCGATCGGCCATCAGCTCGAGCAGCGCCTCTTCCTGGGCAGGGTAAAGATCGAATCCAACCTCCGTCGCCCAATCGAGGAAGATATCGAAAACCTGGTCAGGACCCGAGACCCCACCTTTGGGGACTCGGGATCCCAGATTATGAATAGAGTCGGTCATGACTCAGGGGGTCATCCCAGCGAGACGGTCGCCGACGATTTCCCGGGCCTCGGAGATAATGGTGTCGATCAATGCCTGAACGGTCGGGACGTCGTGCACCAGACCAACCGATTGGCCGGCGGCCATGAGTCCGACATCTGTTTCCCCGTCTTTGAGGACCCGGAGACCATTCTGGCCGGTGACCAGTGGTGCGAGTTGCTGAATGCCGGCGCCCTGGCTTTCCAGTTCGACCACCTTTTCAGAGATCTCGTTGCGCAGCACCCGTTCGGTATTTCGCAGTGAACGCATGACATACATGGTGTCGGTTTCGGAGGCATCCACGATCCACTGTTTGACATTGTCATGAGCCGGCGCTTCCTGAGTCGCGACAAAACGGGTGCCCATGTTCATGGCCTCCGCACCGAGGGCCAGGGCGGCGACGAGACCCCGGGCGTCGGCAAATCCTCCCGAAGCGATGACGGGGATCTTGATGGCATCGACGGTCACGGGGATGAGCACCAGGGACGTGATGTCCTCTTCCCCTGGATGTCCGGCGCACTCGCAGCCATCGATGCTGACGTAGTCGCAACCAATAGCCTCCGCCTTGCGCGCAAACCGAACCGAGGTGCACTTGTGGATGACTTTGGCGCCGCCCTTTTTGATGCGTTCCAGATAGGGCTCGGGGTTGCGGCCGGCGGTCTCCACGATCTCGATTCCGGCATCGACAAAGGCATCGATGAGGCTGCCGTAATCTTTGGGGACCAGGGTCGGAAGAAAGGTGAGATTGATTCCGAAAGGTTTGTCGGTGAGGGCGCGGGTTCTGGCGATGGCGTCTGCCACGCCCTCTGCCGTTTCGAAGGTGAGCGCGGTCAGAATACCGAGCCCACCGGCTTCGGAGACTGCAGCCACGAGTTCGGGCTGCGAAACCCACATCATCCCGCCCTGGATGATCGGATGATCGATGCCGAAATCTTCGGTCACTCTCGTCTTGAAAACCTGCGCCATGGAACCCCCTCGACAGTCTCGATAGTAGAAGGTATCACGGTGCGGCACCCAGCTACAGAGTCAGGCGAATCAGCCTTTCGGTCGGTGGCCGGAACGCCGAGAGCGGCCAGGTGAGGGCCTCGTCGATGTGCTCGAGCATCGCCGCTTTGTCATCGGGAACAAGACCTTTGACGTCGAGAAAATTCGAGATGTGATCGGATAGCAACGAGCTTGGTCCATGCAGGCTTTCAATGAGTAGACGGGTCTCCGCCAGCGCCTGGTAGGCGTCGAGCAGGGTCAGATCGCCGCGCTTCCAACGCTCGCACCACTCGGTTCCCAGTGCCGGAACGAAGGTCCGCAGCCGAATGAAATCGGGCGAGGCCTGATTGAGGACCGTCGCCGAACCCAGTGCGTGTTCTTCTGACCGCTCGGTGCCGGCCACGCCGATCATCAGGTACACGGAAAGCTCGATACCGGCTGCTCTGACATGGTTGAAGGCCGCCACAGCCTGCTTCGGAGTGACACCCTTCCGGATGTCCTCGAGGGTGACCGGGTCACCCGACTCGAGACCGGTGTGTATCCGGGTGATGCCGGCTGCGGAGATCTGCTGCCATTCCTCGCGGCTCTTTTTTGCCAGGAAACGGGCCGAGCCGTAAACGGTGATCCGCTGCAGGTCGGGAAATCTCTCGCAGGCGGCCTTGCCGATCGACACCAGCCGATTGGTGGAAAGGGCTGCCGTGTTGCCGTCGGCAAGGAAAATCGTCCGAACATCCTGACCACAGATTCTGACGGCTTCGTCGAGATCTTCGATCACCTCCGCCGTCGGCCTGGCGCGGAACTCCTTGTCCGAATACATCGAACAAAAAGCACAAAGGTTGTGGGGGCACCCGATCGTGGCCTGGATGATCAGCGAGCCCGCTTCGCTCGGTGGTCTGTAGACGGTGCCTTCGTAGCGCATGAAATCAGGAGCCTTTGTTCTCAGATCAGGTCAGCGGAGGTAATACTCCTGGAGCATCAATAACAAAACCGCCTCTCGATCCTGCGGGCGAATCGAGTCGTCCTCCTCGATCTGGGCTCGGAAGCCGGCGATAATTCGGTCGTCGACATGTTGCAGGACCTCTTCGGGACGGGCGACGCCGCCGGCGCGTCGGAGTCCGTTGGCGACGCTGGGTTGAATGCCGTCGGCGTTCACGAACCAGGCACGTTCGACCCGCTCCGGATCGAGCCGTGCCCCGGTGAGATTGGCGCCGGTGAGGTTGACGTCATTCATGCTCTGGACCCTTTCGAAATCGGAACCGACGGCGGAAGCGAGAGTGAAGTCGGCACCGTCGAAACGTGCATCGGGAAAACTCGAGTCGAAAAGATTGGCCTGGGACAGTTCGGCACCCGAGAAGTTGGCGGTTCTGAGACCGTCCACATTGACCATGGAGGCGTCAACGAGTACGGCGCCTTCGAAGTTCGCGTTCTCGCCACGGATCCCGCTGAGGATCGCACTGGACAGAATCGCGTTGCTGAAATTAGCGTTGGTGATGTTGGCTCGGGTGAGATTGGCCCGTGGCATTTCGGCGACCCAGAACGAGGCGTCCTCGAGATTACACTCGGTGAATTTCGTGCCGGTCAATTCGGCGCCCGAGAAATCGGCCCCCTGAAGATCGAGTCCGGTGAAGTCCCGTTGCACCAGATTGAAGGTCAGGAAAGGCGAGTTACGGCGGAGGGCGTTGAACTTGAGCACGTCCTCGTTTTTGAGGAGCGTCATCGCGTAGGTCATGTGGTGGGCATAGAGCTTTGGCATGTACTGGGTGGCGAGGTAGTGGCTGAGTTCGAGGGGGACGCCGTCGATCATGGCGTTGGTCGCCGTCGCGAGTTCCGCTTCCATCAGTACCGAAAGACGATCGAGTTGCTGATTGTGGAGGCTGCGTTTGAACTGTGACACCGCGAGCAGACCGTTGACCTCGTTGTAGGCCATGGAGCCGACGATTGTCGCTGCAACTCCCACGACGAAGCCGAAGATGATGCCTTCCCAGCGGGAGAATCTCTCAATGAACTGCATGGCAGCCCCCTCGTCTCCGATCGTAGCAGGCATCGCGGTTGCATCCACCCGCGTCCGGATCAGGCAGAGGGGCAGAGGGGCAGAGGAGAAAGGGAGAAAGGGGGAAGGGGAGAGGAACTCATGGTGGTGCGGCCGTCCCGGCCGCACAGAATGCAGGCGGGACGCCTGCACCACAATCTGGGCACCAGAGGTGGTTCGGACGCGGGTTCGATCCCCAAGCCCCAGGTCCCAAGCCTCAAGCCCCGGTTTTTTTGTGTCTGGCGCTGCGCGCCAGACACAAAAAAACCGGGTCGGGAGACCCGGAGAGATCAGGGATAAATGGATTTTGTCGCGGAGAGCCGGAGCTCTCGACGAATGAATTGAATGTCCGTGGCGTTGGACCCGAAGGCCCGGCACTGCGGAACGGTCACGACGTTAACCTGTCCTGTTGCGCAAATCAACCAATTTTTTGCAGATGGTCCTCGAGGTAGGTGTAGTCCGGGGTCAGGCGGCCGCGATGGGCGATCACCGCGCGGTGGATTTCCGGGGGCAGGTCGAGATCATTGAAGGGGAGGCTGTAATCCGCCCGGGCCAGGGCGGGCAAAAATTTAGCCAGGGCGCTGGAGAACTCCTCGGATGCTTCACGCGGCAGCTCGGCAGGCAGAATATCCACCGCGAGGATCACCGGACCCTTGCCATCGATTCCGCTCTCGATGGTGCCCGTGGCCGGATCATAGACGTAGATCGGATCGGCCGGTTCGGTGCATTTGAGGGTGCATTCGATGGCACCTTCAACATCACAACCGAGGTCGCCGATGATCTTGGGGCGGTGCTCGGCACCGGGTGCGAAGAGGGTTTTGAGATGTTCTTTGGTCACCAGCCGCGGATACCGTTCATCCCAATAGTTGCAGTTCATGAGCACGGTCAGATGCGGTAGATAGGCGCTGAAAACCGAGCGATATCCTTCCGGGTGATCGTAGTAGTCCTGGAGAACGAAGGGCCGGTCCTCATCGATCGGCTCGACGAGATGTTCCTCGCGAAAGGTGGTCTGGTAGATGCAGTGTGGGCTCGGATCCGCAAAGGTATCGGCCAGACCCTCGGGCGCCACTTCCCGGGTCGGCAGTTCTGCCAGGATCTCGCGCACTCCCGCGGCGACGTTGCCGTAACCGGCGATTCCGATGGTGAACGGGGTCAGTTCGGGGGGCAGGCCTTCGGAGGCGATGCGTTCTCCGGCGGCCCGGATGGCGAGTTTGGCGTCGTGCAGGCTCGGATAGCTGTGGGTCGGCTCGAGGTCGGCCAGCGGTGTGCGAATTCTCTCGACCTGGAGGCGTCGACCGAGGGCCCACAACGAGTCGATCATCCCGGCGAGACCGGCAAAGCGACCAAAGAAAATCAACCTGCGGCCGGAGTCGTCGGCGATCTTTTCATAGTCGATCAAGGTGCAGCGGAGGTCGAGGATTTTCTGCAACATCGGCATGTTGTAGGGCTGGCCCTTGACGACGTGTGAGAAAAAGACATAGGCGGTTTCTTTTTCCAGCAGTTCAGAAGGAATCTCTTTGACACCGAGGACAATCGGCACGTCGGACAGGTTTTCGGTCATCCGGGCCCCCACCCGGACGTATTCATTGTCGCGGAACACGCGTCGGGAGGATGGTTGCACATGAACCTCGATGTCATTCTGGAGAATGAGTTTACGCGCGAGTTCGGGCGTCAGAGCAGTGCGCCGCTCCCACGTGCTCTTGGTTTCGCGCCGCACACCGACCTTCCCTGCCATCCGACACCTCCGTCGGTGAGAGTACCTCTGTTCGGGTCGCCCGACAAGTTCATGTGGTGCGGGTCACTCGACTTTTCTGAGTCAAGCGGGTAGGGTTCCCAATATGAAGAAAATATTGATTGTCGCGGTGTGTTTCGGGGTCCTTCTCGGATGCAAATCTTCGGTCGTTACGCCGGAGGGGACCGAGGCGACTTACAGCACGGCGGAAGGTCTGCTTCGTTCGACTCTCGGCGCTTCAATGACCGACGTGGTCAATGCCACGACGGAGACCCTCAAAGATCTCGAGTTGGTGGCCATCGACAGCAACGTCGACCAGCTCAAAGGCCGAATCACGGCCCGGATGGCGGTCGGCAAGAAGGTGGGCATCAATCTGCAGTCGGTGGATTTCGAAAGCACCTCGATCCGGATCAAGGTGGGGACCTTTGGCGATCGTTCAATCTCGCTCCAGATCCTGCGCAATATTGAAAAGCGCCTGGGCACGCTAGAGGCGCCGGTCAAAAACTCATAAAAAAACCCCCGAACCGGGGTCCGGGGGTTGTGCGGTCTGTTGACTGTGGCTACGCCATTTCGAGCAGGTAGGCGAATCCCATTCCGCCACCGATACACATGGTGACGATGCCGAGTTTGCCGCCGGTCCGTTCGAGCTCACCCAGAATCTTGACGGTGAGCACGCCGCCGGTGGCACCGAGTGGGTGGCCGGTGGCGATGGCGCCGCCGTTGACGTTGGTTTTTTCAGGATCGAGACCGAGTTCGTTGACGCAGTAGACCGATTGGCTCGCGAAGGCCTCGTTGATTTCGATCAGGTCGATGTCCTCGAGTTTTTTACCGACCCGGTCGAGAAGTTTGGGCACCGCAAAGGCCGGCCCGATGCCCATGACGTCCGGATCGACTCCGGCAACCGCCCAGTGGCGGACGTAGGCGATGGGTTCCAGCCCGAGGGTTTCGGCCACGTCCGAGCCCATGATGACGACCGCCGCAGCACCGTCGTTGATCTGCGATGCGTTGCCGGCGGTGACGGTGCCCATGGGGTCGAAAACCGGCTTGAGCCTGGCCAGACCCTCCACCGTCGTGTCGGCCCGTGGGCCCTCGTCGGTGTCGAAGGTGAAGTTGCGCCAGGAGCCGTTTTCACGGGTCCTGACCTCGAGGGGCACGATCTCTTCATTGAATTTTCCGCTCTCGAGAGCGGCCACCGCTTTCCTGTGGGAGTTATAGGCGAACTCATCCTGCATGGAGCGGGTGATGCCGTAGCGTTTCGCCACCATTTCGGCGGTAGTTCCCATGGCGGCATAGGCGTTGGGCATGGTCTTCATCAGACCGGGGTAGGCGATCGGTTTGTTGCCACCCATGGCGACCATCGACATCGACTCCACACCGCCGGCTATGACGATGTCGGCGTTACCGGCCCGAATGGAGTCGGCGGCCATCGCGATAGTCTGCGATCCTGAACTGCAGAAGCGGTTGATCGTGATGGCGGGGACCGATGTCGGAAACCCGGCGGCGAGGGTGATCATCCGGGCGATGTTCATGCCCTGTTCGCCCTCGGGCATGGCACACCCGAGGAAGACATCGGACACCATTTCGGGCTCGATCCCGGGGGTGCGTTCGACCAGCGCCTTGATCAATTCAGAGGCGAAATATTCGGGGCGTGTGTCTCGCAGGCTGCCCTTCTTGGCGCGGCCGATGGCCGTGCGGGCGCGGGAAACAATGACGGCTTCTCTCATTTCCTGGCTCCTTTTCAGTTCCGCAGCGGCTTGTTGTTGACCAGCATGTATGAGATGCGGTCCTGGGTCTTTGGTTCGCCGCAGAGCGAGAGGAAGGCCTCGCGTTCGAGATCGAGGATCGTCTGCTCATCGACGGGATCGTTGATGGTGGTGTCGCCGCCGGTCAAGATCCTTCCGAGGTGCCGTCCGATCTTTTCGTCGTGGGACGAGACCCAGTGGGTGAGTTTCATGTTGTGGAGCATCATCTCCAGAGTGGCCAGTCCTTCTTTGCCGGGAAGGTTGAGCTTCTTTGGCAGCGGCGGAGTGTAACCCTCTTCTGCGAGACCGATCGCCATTCGTTTGGCGGTCCACAGTTGTTGGTCGCGGTTGATCTCCACCTTGTCCGATGGCCGCAGGAATTTGCGGTCGCGGGCCTCTTCACCGGAAGTGGCCACCTTGGCCATGCCGATGTTCTCGAAGGCGGTTCGGATAAACGGGAGGTTCGATAGAACCGGTTCGTCGACACCCTCGAGCACCCGCTCGAGCATGGCCCAGCAACCGCCGCCCGCGGGGATCAGACCGACACCGACCTCCACCAGACCCATATAGGTCTCGGCGGCGGCGCAGACGCGGTCTCCTCCCATGGTGATTTCACAGCCACCGCCGAAGGTATAGGCAAAGGGTGCGGTCACGACCGGGATTCGCGCCTTGAGCAGGTTCCGTGTCATCCCCTGGAAGTGTTCGATCATCTCGCTGATCGCCCCCCACTGGTTGGCGTGGATGCCTTCGAGGACCATCAGGAGGTTTGCACCGGCCGAGAAGTTCTCACCCTGGTGGTGGATGACCAGACCCCGGAAGTCTCGTTCCGCGATCTCCAGGCCCTTGTACATGACGTCCATGATCTTGTCGTCGATGGGGTTCATTCGCGGCTGCAGCGCCGAGTGGAATTCGACGCAGGCGATTCCGTCGCCCAGATCCACCAGGGACGCGCTCTTGTTGCCGTAGACGATCTTTTTCTCATCGCGCTTGATCTCGGGCAAGAAGAGGAAGGTCTCGGGTCTGGGCTCGGAGAGATAGGATTTTGTCGCCGGGTCGTAGTACTCGCGTCCGGTTGCGGACTCGATATAGAAGGTCTCGTTGCCCGCGGCCAACATTTCGTTGACCCAAGGTGCGGGCTCGATGCCTTCGGACTGCATTTTCTCGACGACCTTTGCCACACCGAGGACATCCCATGTCTCGAAGGGGCCGAGATCCCAGTTGTAGCCCCAGCGCATGGCGTTGTCGATGTCGACGATGGAATCCGAAATCTCGCCGAACCGGATCGAGCTGTATGCGAGGGTATCGCGCATCAGCCGCCAGGCGAAGGCACCGGCGCGGTCATCCGAATAGACCACGTCGTGAATGCGCTTCTTGACATCGTGGGTCGCCTTGGCCTTTTTGAGGGAATCGAGTTTCGGTCGTGCCTTGGGCCGGTATTCTCCGGTCTTCCAGTCGACAACCAGTTTGGTTTTCGATCCGTCTTCCTCTTTTTGGATCCGATAGAAGCCGCCTTTGGCTTTGGTCTTGCGGCCGAGCGAACCGGCGTCGATCATCCTGGTGAGGAAATCGGGCACCTTGAACACTTCACGTTGTTCGTCATCGGCGCAACCCTCGTAAATGGTGTTGGTCACGTGGGCGAGTACGTCGAGCCCCACGAGGTCGATGGTGCCGAAGGAGGCGCTGCCGGGGTGACCCATGGCCGGGCCGGTGATGGCGTCGACCTCATCCACCTGGTAGTCCATTTCCATCATGGCCTTGAAGGTGGCGGCGATCCCGTAGGTTCCGATTCGGTTGCCGATGAAGTTCGGAGTGTCCTTGCCGAACACGATGCCCTTACCGAGACGGAAGCGACCGAAGTCGGTGAAAAAGTCGAGAATCTCGCCTTTTGTCTCCTCGCCGGCCACAAGTTCCAGAAGGCGCATGTAACGCACCGGATTAAAAAAGTGGGTGACGAGGAAGTGCTGTCGAAAATCATCCGAGCGTCCCTCGGTCATGCCTTTGATGGAGAGACCGGAGGTGTTCGAGGAGATGATGCTTCCCGGTTTGCGGATCTCGTCGACCCGGGCGAAGATCTTCTGTTTGATGTCGAGGCGCTCGACCACCACCTCGACGATCCAGTCACACTCGGCGAGCTTGCCCCAATCGTCCTCGAAATTGCCGATTTCGATCAGCGGAAGATATCGTTTCGAATAGAGGGCTGCCGGTTTCGACTTTTTGATGCCCTCGAGGCCGGCGAGCGAAAACTTGTTGCGGAACCGTGAGTCGGTCTCGGTGAGCCCCTTTTTCTTGTCGTCATCGCCGAATTCCGGCGGCACGATGTCCAGGAGCAGAACCGGAATACCGGCGTTGGCGAGGTGGGCGGCAATGCCGGAACCCATTACCCCGGCCCCCAGAACTGCGGCCCTGCGAATCTCAGTGCCCATGGATCAACCTCCAACCTTGATTTGGGTCCATCGGCGTTGCGCCGGGGGACCGTGTGATGCTCTGTGGTGAATGAACACTCATTCATTTTGCACGTTTCGCCGCAGGTTGGCAAGGATTTTGAGGATTTCCGCGTCCGGGTTTCGAGTTGGATGTGGTCTGGCAGATTCCAAGTCACGGAATAGAAGGGGTTGCATCCTTTTCGACGGCCCGTTCATTCGCTCGGTATCGATTGTTGACGAGATGCGGCATCAGACGGGTGTATGGGTTACAATCGAGTTGTGATCCAGCCCTTCGCCATCGCCCTGGTTGTCGGCTCAGGCAGCTTGGATTTCACTCTGAGAGATGCCTGGATCTCGGTTTTCGGATCGTGGCGAAAGAATCAGAAACCGACGTGACTTTTGCGCGTCGTTCCTGTCAATGTATCGAGGAACGATTCAAGGAAAATAAAACGAGAGATCAAAAATTCAACAGTCTTTGATCCGCTCATTGTGATTTAAAAACCGGCCCTCCTCGCAGTCTGAACGAGGATCAATTGGAATCGATTCCCAATATGGTATAGTCATTGGGAGCAGTGGTTTAGATGATTTTTTGTGCGCCGGCTGGCTGACCCTTTGAATTGAAGAAATTGGACAATGAGAAAATGACCTGTATGCGGGGAGCTTGTAGGTTGAAGGATGGGTGTTTATTCACCGCGATTCTCGCCTATATGCTCTCGGTTTCGGCGCCGCTTTGGGCACAGGAAACGGCGCCAATGACGGCTCAGTCGACTTCCCTGGCGGGCGGTGTCGTCGATGATGCGATTCCCGTCGGTCCATTTCTATTCAGCCCCGCAGTGCAGCTGACCTGGCAGGATCGCGACAATATCTTCTTTACCGCGGAAAATCCTGTCCGCGACCAGGTACTCCAGGCGAGTGCACGCTTTCTTTTTCGCATGCCGATCAATCAGTCACACATTCGCTTCTCGTATTCGCCGCAATACACCTCCTATCAGAACTATGAGCTGAGCGACAAGTGGTCCCACTTTTTCGAACTCGGAGGGCGTTTCGTTTTTTCATCCGGTCTGATTATTGACGCCGCCTACAACTACGTCTTCGGAAATCTGCAGACACGGCTGGTCGATCCGGGGGGTGAGCTGGTATTTGGGGACCCGGGTTTCGTCAAGAATTCCGCACGGGTGGGCGTCGAATACTGGTTGACACACCGGGACGGGATATTTGTGGACTTCGATTGGGCCGATCTCGACCACTCGGATCCGAGATTCTTCTACGATTACACGGTGGTTTCGGGCGGCATCGGTTGGATGCATCTCCTGAATTCATCGCTCACGATGGATGTCCGCTACGGAGTTGCGGATTTCGACGCCCACGACAACGAGTTCCTGAGTAATGACTTCAGGGATTCGGTCTCCAACGACGTGACCGTGGGCATCCAGGGTCAACTTGGCCCGGTCGTCGGAACGGAGCTTCGGGTGGGCTATCGGGTCATCAGCTATGACCTCCAGCCCGGTGATCCCCCGGTCGAAGACTTTTCCGGGTTCATTACGCAGGGATTTCTCAGTTGGGATCTCGCCCACGGTTCGGTCATAAGAGTTGACGCGCTGAGGATGCCCTATCCCTCGAATTTTGCCTTCAACGCAAATTATCTGGCGACCGGCGCAGGGCTTCTCTACAGCCTCGATCGCGGTTCGATCTTCGGTCAGGCCAGCGGCAGGTTCCAGAACAATGATTATCAGTTGCCGGACCCGATCACGGGACTGCCCCGATCGGATGACATCATCACACTCGGGCTCGGACTCGGATACAGGTTCACCCCACGCTTTTCGTTGTGGGGTTCTTTTGTCTATGAAGACCGCGAGTCGCTGCAAAGGTTTTCCTACACAACCGATATCATTACAATCGGTCTGACCTATGGCTTCTAGAACTCATCGCCCAACCGTGTGCTAGGGTGCGAAGATGAGCTTGTCTCGCGTTTTATCGTTTGTGCTTGCCTGCGCTCCACTGGTTTTTGCGGTTGCCCAGGAGACCCAGCCACCCCTGGAGGAGAACTATCGCGTCGGCGTCGGTGATGTCATCGAGATCATGGCATTCGACCAGGATGAGATATCGGGCGATTTCACAGTCGAACCGACCGGATCCATCACGTTCCCTCTGCTTGGTTCGGTGCCCGTTGCGGGCAAAACCGCGGCTGAAATCGTGGTTGCCCTCGAAGAGCTCCTCGAAAAGGACTATTACGTTGATGTGCAGCTCAAGGTCGCCGTCAAGCTCTTTGTGTCGCAACCGGTGACCTTGCTCGGAGAAATCCAGAAGCCAGGGACCTACTATCTTCAGGGGCGGACCACCCTGACCGAGTTGCTCTCGCGCGCGGGCGGGCTGAAACCGACCGCGGGCGATGTTCTTGAACTTCGGCGCACTGCTCCGGAGGCGGTCGATGGCGAAGGCCCACCGCCGCCGATGACATTTCAAACCGCCAAGCTGCTGACTGGGGAGGTCGGTCCGGATGTGCTGATTCGCTCCGGAGATGTGCTCTTCGTTTCTCCCAAAAAGCTCTTTTTCATCACCGGAGAGGTCGCCCGCCCCGGACAATATGAGATTTCGCTCGGCCTGACGCTGATGCAGGCCATATCCCAGGCCGGTGGGGTGGGAAAATTCGCCTCGCAAGAGATCGAGATCCACCGCTTCGTAGATGGTGAGAAAGAGATCGCCAGCTTTGACCTGGCGCATATTCGCAAGGGTCGTCTCGGCGATCCGGCCGTCCTTGCGGGTGACGTGGTTTTTGTGAAGAGACGGTTCTTCTGACCCTTTTGTCGGTCGCTGCCTGGACCCGCCACAGAGTTGTATCTATTTGTCATCCAATAGGTTGACAATATTTTGCCTGCTTCGTAGACTCGAATGAGGACACCAAGTGGTTTCCATCCCTCCGACGCACTTTTGAGGAGTCGATATGTTGGACATATCCAGACGATGGATCGTATCAATCGCTTTCATCGCCGGGTTTGCCGGCGCCGCGGGCGGTGCGGCAACGAGTTGGGCGGCCGGGCCGACTTCGGTCGCGCCGGATCAGGTGAAGTGTATTCCAGTGGGCGGCAACGGAGCCATCTGGGCGACCGTCGAAGACAATCAGCCAGAGACCTCGGTCAAACTGTATTTCAGGCGGCTGCACGACACCGTGGAGGATCTGTATTTCGTTGATATGTACCCCGAAGGCGAAGGCCGATTCTGGGGTGTGATGCCAAAGGCTGAAAAACGCAAGCTCGATCGCCACGAGATCGAAGATAGTCGGCGGCGCGAGGAAGAACGTTATCTCCAGGCTGCGTGGTGGCGCGACAAGGAAGACTCTGATCACCGCAATCCCAATCAGGATCTCGACGACGAAACCATCCGCGAACGAGCCAGCGTGGGCAAGACCGAGGACCGAAGCTGGCTGGCCCAGATGAGTGACGAAGAGTTCGAGAGTTGGATCAACGGCCTCGAGTTCGAACCGGTCGAGTACTTTGTGGCGGTCGTCGGCGCGCAGGGCGAAGTGGTCGCCAGATCTCCGATGATGGCCGGCGAGGTCCGCAGCGCCGACTCCTGCGATGTTGAGTTGACCCCCAAACAGCTTGGTGAGGCGGCGAACCTGGTCGTCGGAGAGACGGCCCCCTGGCAGGAGGGCAAACCGGCTTTCCACTGGATGTGTGCCGGAGTGGTCGCTCGGGTCGGGGCTGACGGGATCAAGCGTTCTGATGGTGCGTGCCGCCAATGCGTGCCGTGTTTCGATCAGACCAACGTCCTCAACTATACCGTGGGTGGAGCTGTCTCGCCGTCGGACTTCAAGTAGTCCTTCAGGGGCTTGCGCGCAAGACCAGAAGATTTTTCGATTTTCCAGAATGAGGCTATGGGGCTATGACCGGCCAAGGCCTGGCTATGAGGCAATGGGTTTTTTTGTTGCCTCAGACAGGTTCAAAGACTCAGGCCCATAGCCTCACATGCCCCATAGCCCCACCGCCGTTGTAGACTGACCCGCGAAACGCACGGAGGTGAAGATGGCTTTTGAAAATCTGCTCACTGAGAATCGCGACGGTATTCTGTGGATCACGATCAACCGCCCGGACAAACTGAACGCGCTGAATCGATCGATTCTCGATGAACTCGAGACGGCGATCGTGGCGGCCGAAGCGGACGACGAAGCTTTTGCGATTGTCGTCACGGGTTCGGGCGAAAAGGCATTCGTGGCTGGAGCGGATATCAGCGAATTGAATTCCCTTGGTCCGGTCGAGGCAAAGGAGTTCTCGTTGCGCGGACAGGCGATTTTCAACCGCCTGGAGCGGTCTTCCAAACCGGTTGTCGCGGCGGTCAACGGTTTCGCCCTGGGCGGAGGATGCGAGTTGGCCATGGCGTGCCACCTCCGTGTGGCCTCCTCGAATGCCATATTTGGTCAGCCGGAAGTCAAGCTCGGTTTGATTCCAGGCTACGCCGGTACCCAGAGGCTTCCTAGATTGGTCGGTCGCGGTCGCGCCCTCGAAATCATTCTGACCGGGAACAACGTCACTGCCGAGGAAGCGGAGCGCATCGGGCTGGTCAACCTCGTTTGTGGACAGGAGGACCTGATCGAATGTGTCGAGGGATTGCTGCGAAGGATTCTCGGTAATGGACCACTGGCAGTCAGCCACTGTATCGAAGCGGTCAACCACGGCCTCGATCTTCCTTTCGATGATGGTTGTCTGTTGGAGGCGACACTCTTCGGGGTCGGAGCGGCGAGCGATCAAATGCGCGAGGGGACGGCGGCGTTTCTTGAAAAACGCAAGCCTGATTTTCGCTCCTGAGCTTCCGATATCGTTCTGATATCGACCTCGCTGGACCACCGGGATGTTGCCGCTTGATCGCGGTTGGCCGCCTACGTAGTATCCTTGGAACGGGAGAGTTGCGTTTCAGGAGGACATGAGTGGACGAGAACAAAACACCGCCGCGCAAGGTCAAGGTTGTTGACCGCAGGAAGTTCACTACTGCGGGTGATCCGCGCGATCGAGGTGTCGATGCTCCCGAGCCGGTTCCAGCGAGGCAACCGGTCGAGGAACCGCCGCCGGAAATGAAGCAGCCCGGGCGGACGGATGTTCGCAATGACGAGCCCGGTCCGGCGAATGCCGAGACTTCCGTTAAGTTCCTGGAGTTGGTGGCGATGCTTGCCCACCAGGCGGAAATCCTGATGGTGGGAGCTGAGGATCTTCCCGCGCAACCGGCAGAGGCGCAGCGGGTCATCGACTATCTTGGGGCCCTCGAGGAAAAGACCGCTGGAAATCTCTCCCCGGAGGAGGGGCAAATACTCGAAAACCTCGTATTCCAGCTTCGTACCCTTTTTATCCAGAACACCAATAAATGATGATTCGGCGCTTATTTTTCATTTTTTCATTGTTGGTCGCCGCAGCAACTCCGGTGCAGGCGAACCTGATGGACGCGTGGCATGAGGTTCAGGCGAATCTGGCATCGGGGAATGCGGCGGGTGCCGAACGGGCGGCGCAGGTTCTGGAAGAGAGGGCGGGAGAGCTCGATGTCCGGCGGATGACGGCCTTTGCCACGGCCCTGGTGCGGTGGGCTGAGGGACGGCCGGGAACTGCAGGAGAGACGGCGGTTCGCATTGCGCAGCGGCTCGATCCCGACTATCCAACCAGTTACTTTTTAGAGGCGCGTTGGGCCTGGCAGCGAGGGACACCGGTGGCAGCCATTCGAGGCTATGCATCCGGCTGGGTCAGTCTGATCCGCTTCGAGCCGACCCGTCGAATTGTCGGGGCCTGGCTGGCATATTGGAGCATCTTCTCCTTGGCGCTGGCCTTTTTGGCAATGATTGTCGTGGTGACCTTTCGTTATTTGCGCTCCTCCCTCCACGATGCGCGGGAGTTGGGCGGCAAGATGTTCCGGTCGGCCAACGCGTGGGTTTTCGGGGTCGTCATCTTGTTGTTGCCTATTTTCGCCGGCCTCGGCCCCATCTGGCTTCTGGTCTATCTCTTCAGCCTGAGTTGGATCTATCTCGGTCAGAGGCTCAGGATCTGGGCGTTTGTGGCGTGTCTTTCTCTCTCCCTGTTCGTACCGACACTGGAGTGGATTCAGGAGAACAAACTCCAGGCAAGGACCTTGAGCGACCGAGTCGCGGTCATGCTGGATGAGCGGCAGCTGGATTTCTCGAGCCTTCGAGAGACCGACCAATTGGCAACTGAGCTCGATGAGATCGCGCTCTACCATCTCATCTATGGCGAACTCCTGCGCATGCATGGTGAGCCCGCACGGGCCAAGGTGCAGTTTCAAAAGGCGGCGTTGCTCGACGAGGGCCAGGCCCGGCCCTTGATTTTTGTCGGCAACCTCGAGTTGGAAGAGGGCAACACCAAACGTGCCATTCAACTCTTCAACCAGGCACTCGAAATCAACGAACGAAATTCGTTTGCGTATCACAATCTTTCCCTGGCATTCGATCTGACCCGGAGGTTCCAAGAGGGCGATGAGGCGCGGGCCCGCGCTCGAGAGATCGCCGGTCGTGATTCGGCGGAAAACGGTCTCCGTGGCCTGGATCCAAGGATTCGTTATCCCTGGCTCACGTCCAGGGATGTGGATCATTTGATCGATGAGCTCGACCCTGACCAGCGACTCAGCATGGGTCACTCCAGCTTTTCACTCGACCCCTTCAAAAAGATCGGGACGGAGCTTTCGGCGGTTTTCATCGTCGGCGCCATCCTCGGTTTGATCGTGCTCCTGGTTCGTCTCCGAACTTATCCACCCGCGCGCGAATGCACAAAGTGCGGCAAGCTCTACCGTATGGCCCAGGGCTTCGGAGAGAGTAGCGTCTACTGTTCTCAGTGCGTTTCGGTCTTTCAAAAACGTGATGTGGTTTCGATTGAGCAACAGACCGCGAAACTGAGACAGATCCGGCACTGGGAGACCGTGACCTCGCTCGTGCGACGGGTTGGCGCCTTTGTCATTCCCGGCAGTCCGAGTCTTTTGGATGGCGAGGTGGTTCGCGGCCTCATCACCGGCTTCTTTGCCTGGTTCTTTTTGACCGGCGCTCTGATCTGGATTCCTCTATACCTCGAGCAGATCGAACCGCTGGCTCTCATCAGTTATTTTCGACCCGCGTGCTTCGTTCTTTTCGGCCTGATCGTGCTGAAGTCGGGCGTGGCCGGCTGGAACCGGAGATAAGATGGCGCTCGAAGGCACCCTCCGAGACTTTTCCTTCGCCGATATCCTGCAGCTGATCTCGTTGCAGCGTAAAACGGGAGTCCTGACCCTCAGAACCGAGGAGAACCTGGTCACGGTGTCGTTCCAGGACGGTTGTATCGTCGGGGCTTCAACCCTCAATCAGCATACTGAGGACATGATCGGCCTCATTCTTCTGAAAAGGGGTGAGGTGAGCCAGCAGGAACTGGACGGCGCGCTTCGCCGCCAGGAAGAGACCTTGCAGCGTCTCGGTCGGATTCTGATTGATCATCATGTCGTGCCGATCGAGACGGTCCGGGTGGCGCTGCAACAACAGATTCTGCAGATCGTCTACCGGGTCTTTCGCTGGGCCGATGGTGATTACCACTTCTCGCAGGAAACCGATATCGACTACGACCGCGACCTCTTGCAGCCGATGGCGGCGGATTCCATCATCATGGAAGGCGCGAGGATGACGGACGAGTGGCCGTTTATCGATCAACGGATTCCGGATCGAAATACGGTCTTTCGAAAGGTCAATCCGAGCTTGCATCTCGAAGTCGCCGAGTCAAATGGTGAGTTCGTAGGCGACCTGGAATTCAGCTTTGATGGTGACGAACCGGCCAAGAACGGATCGATGCGCGACAACCAGGTTTCGGAAGATCAGATGGCTGTTTATCCGCTGATCAACGGGAAGGACTCGGTCAGCGAGATCATCCTCGAGAGCAGCCTGATCGAGTTCGAAACATGCAAAGCGATTGCGGAGCTCCTCGAAAGAGGGCTCATTCGTGAGGCAACTCAGGAGGAGATCGCCCGCGAGATGCGGCGTGGGATCGAGGCCGCGAGGACTCAGCGAATCAGTATTGGTTCGTTGCCGTGGTTGGCGATTCCTTTCCTTGTTCTGCTCGGTTTTTCGTTGATGATCGTGCCGAAAAACCCGCTCAATCCTGGATTTCAGATTCGCGAGAGCGTATGGAACAGATATGTTCTGCAGAGCCTCTCATGGATCAGTCTGGATCGCGTTTCCCACCAGGCCGAAACAGCGTTTTACCTGACGGGAATCTATCCGCAAGACATCCCCGAGCTTGCGGCCAGCATTTCGAGCCCGGTTTCGGAGGATCCGTGGGGTCGGCCCTATCGCCTGGTGACGCGCGGGGAAAAGTTGCTCGTCAGCGGATCGGATGCCCACGGCCAACCGATTCAAAGCCTGATTCTCAGCCGCCACCTCGCCTGGGAGGCCACCGGCGAGAGGATCGAGAGGCCGACCGGACCGGGGGTCCAGCTCCTGCCTTGAACAATCGCGGGGCGGGACTCCGAGGCCGCCGTTGTGTTCCCTCGCAGGCTTTTCGGTGATTCAAAACTCCAATTTGGAGAAACAATATAAAAGACTTGACAAACGAACGCTCAGGTTTTATATTTAAGCCCGGATGCGAAAGTTGAGGAGGATAGAATCATGTCTCATGTTATAGGAATTGATCTCGGCACGACCAACTCGGTTGTCGCCGCAATGGAAGGCGGCAAACCAGTCGTCATTCCAAATCAAGAGGGCAATCGCACGACCCCGTCGGTCGTGGGTTTTTCGAAAAATGGAGAACGGCTGGTGGGCCAGGTGGCGAAACGCCAGGCCGTCACCAACCCGGAGAACACCGTTTCATCGATCAAACGATTCATGGGCCGGTTGTTCAACGAGGTCGGTGAAGAGATAAAGACGATCCCCTACAAGGTCGTCAAAGGGGAAAACGACACCGCGCGGATCGAGGTTGACGGCAAGGTTCATTCACCGCCGGAAATCTCGGCGATGATTCTGCAGAAACTGAAGACCGCGGCCGAGGACTATCTCGGTTCCCCGGTGACCCAGGCGGTCATTACCGTTCCCGCCTATTTCAACGATTCTCAGAGACAGGCCACCAAAGATGCCGGACAGATTGCCGGCCTCGAGGTCTTGCGTTTGGTAAACGAACCAACCGCCGCGGCCCTGGCCTATGGTCTCGAAAACAAAGATGACGAGACGATCGCCGTCTTCGACTTCGGTGGCGGCACCTTTGATATTTCGATCCTCGAAGTGGGTGCAGGCGTTGTCGAGGTCAAATCGACAAACGGTGACACCCATCTCGGTGGCGACGATATCGACCAGGTGATCATCGAGTGGATGGAAGAAGAGTTCAAAAAGGACCAGGGTGTTGATCTGTCCAAGGACCGCATGGCCGTTCAGCGGCTCAAGGAAGCGGCGGAAAAGGCCAAAATGGAGCTCTCCTCGACGATGGAGACCGACGTCAACCTGCCGTTTATCACCGCCGACTCCGAGGGGCCCAAACATCTCAATATTCGGCTCTCGCGGTCGAAGTTCGAGCAGATGATCGAGCCGTTGATCCAACGCACCCTCGCTCCCTCGCGCCAGGCGCTCAAGGATGCGGGGCTCGAGGCCAAGGATGTGGACGAGGTTGTCCTGGTGGGCGGCTCCACCCGGATCCCGATGGTTCAGAAATTGGTGACCGATTTCTTTGGCAAAGAGCCCAACAAGGGCGTCAATCCTGACGAGGTGGTCGCGATCGGCGCCGCCGTTCAGGCCGGCGTACTGGCGGGCGACGTCAAGGACGTGGTGCTGCTCGACGTCACCCCCTTGTCCCTTGGAGTCGAGACTCTTGGCGGCGTGACCGATGTCGTGATCGAGCGCAATACGACGATTCCGGTGAACAAGTCGAAGGTCTATTCGACTGCCGACGACAATCAGAACCAGGTCGAGATTCACGTGCTCCAGGGTGAACGGCCGATGGCGGCTGATAACCGACCGCTCGGTCGATTCCACCTGGTTGGAATTCCGCCTGCGCCCCGCGGTGTACCGCAGATCGAGGTCACCTTTGATATCGATGCCAACGGCATCCTCCATGTGGCGGCGAAGGACCGCGGCACCGGACAAGAACAGAAGATCGAGATCACGAGTTCTTCCGGTTTGTCCGGCGATGAGATCAACCGTATGGTGGATGAGGCCAAGACCCACGCTGGGGATGACGAGAATCGACGGAACGAGATCGAGACCCGCAACAAACTCGACGGACTCGTGTACGCAACCGAGAAGCTGGTCAACGACAATCGCGAAAAGCTCGCTGAGACTGATGCGGGCGCCATCGACGAGGCGATTACCGAAGCCAAGAAGGTGCTCGAGGAAGGCGACGCGGGAGCTATGGAACAGGCCCATGAGAAGCTGACCCAGGCGAGCCACAAGGTGGCGGCGGTGCTCTATCAGAGCGCTTCGGCCGAGGGTGAGGCTGCTGCCGGCGCCGACGGCGGTCCTGCGCCTGGTGGTGGCGAGGCCGCTGCTGACGACGACGTGATCGATGCCGAATATGTTGACGTCGACGCTGAAGAGCAGAACTGAAATCTGAAAGAAGCCGCCGGGGGTGCCGCAGTCGCGGCGCCCCCGGTTTTTTGGTCACAGGCGCAATAAGCTGCGGGAGCGTGTCGTCACAAAAGTCCGCAGATCCAGGTGGTGATAGAGTAATCACCAGATCACCAGCCGGATAGACGGGCCGCTACGAGTCGAGATGACTCACGGTCGTGTCAAGTGACGCTGCTCGAGAATGCCGGCATCGTTGGTCAGGAGGGATCGTGAAACCAGAACCGAAATATCGGATGATCTCGTGGGTGGCTGAGAAATACGATGTCCACCCGCAGACCCTTCGGTTGTGGGAACGCGAAGGTCTCCTGCAGCCCACCCGATCTCGAGGCAATACCAGGCTCTATGATGAAGAGAGTTGTGAAAGGCTCGAAGTGATTCTCGCCTTGACCCGCGATCTTGGCGTCAACCTGGCGGGCGTTGATATCATTCTCAACCTGAAACAGCAGATACGTCGCCTACAGCGGGATAACGAGGCCCTGGCCGCGATGATCCGCCGGACGATCCAAGAGCATGGTGCGGTCCCCAGATATCACGCATTGGTGAAGGTCGAATCGACGACTCTCAAGGTCGTGGACGAAGAATGAAACGTCGCGGCGGTTCCTCGCCGGACACCGAAGTGGCGACACTCCGCCGCTACCTCAAAGAAATCGGCCGGTACCGCCCTCTCGACCACGATCAGGAGATCGAACTTGCCCGCCGGGTTCACGAAGGTGATGAGAATGCGGTGCGCGAACTGGTCGAATCCAACCTCCGTTTCGTAGTTGCTTACGCTAAGAAGTATCGAAACCCCAACGTCCCCTTCCTCGATCTGATTCACGAGGGCAATCTCGGCCTCATCCAGGCGGCAAAAAAATACGATCCGTCAAACGAGGGCCATGACGTCAAGTTCATCACCTATGCAGTGTGGTGGGTTCGCCAGGCAATTCTCCATGCCCTCGCCGAGCATGCAGGATCGTTCCGATTGCCGCAGAAGCAGGCCAACACGCTTTACCGGCTGGAAAGGATCCGATCGCTGCTCAGCGAACGATTCGGTCGTTCCCCAACAGATGAGGAATTGTCGGAAGAACTCGGGATTTCAGTCGAGGATGTTCGTGTGCTGACCAGGGCCTCCCGTTCCTCGCTGTCACTCAACGAACCGATCGATGCAGAGGGCGATTCGGAACTTGGCGATCTTCTGGAACAGACCGGGCTGCCGGACACCGACGAGTTGTTGTTGCGTGAATCCTTTGCCCGGGCCCTTCGAGACGCCCTCGCCGAGCTACCCGAAAGAGAGCGCCGCGTACTCAAGCTACGATTTGGTCTCATCGACGATCAGCCCAAGACCCTGCGCGAGATCGGTGAATTCATGAACCTCTCCAGGGAACGGGTGCGGCAGATCGAAAGCCGAGCGCTCAACAAGCTCCGCCGATCGCACAAGAAGCACTCACTTGCGGGGTTTTTGCGCTGAAGCGCAAAAAGCTTGAGGCCTGGGACCTTGGGCTTGAGGCTTGACAGTGTCGGAAGAGCAGTGAATTCCTAGAAGCCCCAAGCCCCAAGCCCCAAGCCCCAAGCCCCAAGCCCCAAGCCTCCTCAGAACTGATCGATAACTTCGGTTGGTTCGTCGGCTTCGGTTTCGTCCTCTTCTTCGAGTACGGCCTCGGATTCTGCTTCGAACACTGCCGGAATCGGGCGGCGCGATTTACGGACCACCCTGGTGCCGGCGAGCACGTCGTGCAGGGCTCGGCGGTCGCTGCGAATCAGCATCAGGAGATGACCCCACTCGAAGGTGACCGAACTGACGCAGTAGGCTGCCAAACGAAGAACGGAACGTGAGGCTCCGATCGGACTGCGTTGCCGGTAGTCCATGATTCTGAGACCGAGCGCCCACTTCCCGGGGGTCGCTCCGAGCAGTCCCCAACCGACGACGAAGTAGCACAACCACATCGCGATCCAGAGACCGAGAATTGACGACGCATGGCCGAGCCATGCGGGTTCGGACGCTGCCAGGGCCATCTCGTCGATGCCTCCCCAGATGGCGCTCCAGTCAAAGGACTGGCTCACCGGAACCGCGACCACCAGGCACAATCCGCAATAAACGGCCATATCGATCACGGTCGCCGCCAGTCGCCACGAGGCACCGACCGGCCGCCATCCGTCTTCGATATCGAGTCGTCGATTCCTCATTCTGGCTGATCTCTCCGTTTCATCGGCGGCCGGGCTTCAGTCGAGGTGAGGATCCTGCTGATGCCGGGGCCGCTCCTACAGCGGTGTCAGGCCGCCGCTGCGTTGATGGGTCAGCCACAGACCCGAGTAGGCGTGTAGAAACCGGAAACGAGAACGATAGATGTGCTCCAGTTGGTTGGTATCGTTGCGAAAGAGCATGTCGTCGACGAACCACTGAAACCGACGTTCGGCGTCACGTGCGCGCTCCAGACTCTGCGCCGACCTTTCCAGAACTTCGAATAGCCGTTCCGGGTTTTCTCCGTCCTCGAGACGGGTGATCTCCTTGCGCTCGTCATCCATCTTGACCCGGAGTGCGGCGCTGGTCAGAAAGAAGCTGTCCAGTTCCCATTCGGCGGTGCCGCGAGCAACTTTGCCCTCGGCCAGCTTGCGGTAGGTGTCGACTTCCCAGACCTCGAGATCGAGGTTTTTGATCTCCGGCGCTTCGGTGACCTGGGTGGGGAGGCGATCCCACACCACCATTTCGAGCGCAAACATGATTTTGTGGAGCGATTCGTTGAGCAGTGGATCGAGAGGGAGCACATCGTTCAAAGTGGCAGCCTTCGGGCGGCCCTCGTCATCCAGTTCTTCGACCAGAAGATCCGGCTCGTCCGCGCCCTTTGAACCGGTTCCGCGGGCCTCGGGAGTGCCGCCGGTCTGTTTTGGAAAAACTTGCTCCGATTCGGTGGCCGGATTCACCTGACGCTTTGATGCTGGGTCGAATTGTGCCAGGACGCTGTGCATGGCCTGGGTCATGTCGTTGATGTCGTCGCGTTTGACATTATTCCGCCGCAGGCTCGATTCATAACGAATGCGGCTGTGCCGGAACTCCTCGATCTGTCGCTTGATATCGCTGCTGGCGAGTTCGGGGTGCCGGGCCAGATAGCGCTCGATGTCGTAGATCCGGTTCGTATTCTCCGCGACCTTTGCCTCCTCGGCTCGAAAGAGCTCTTCGAAACGATTTTTTGCAACGATGTTCGTGGCAGTGATCTCGACCAGCATGGCAGGTTGCAGCCCTGAGGTTCCGAGCCTTTGTTTCAGGCGGCGGTAGCGGTCGAATACCCGCGAGTCCACCAGAGTTCCGTAGTCCGCGATCGACTCGAGTTCATCGCGAATCGCGATCACGGACTGGACCAGCGATTGCGCTTCAGCGGGAGGTAGATCCGGTATGTCGGTAAATTCGCAGAGACGTATGAAGGTAGGGAGAATGTCGTTCGGATCCTTCGCGCCGACCAGACCGTCCTCCAGGGGAACCTCCGCGAGGCGGGTGAAGAGGATGTCCAGCTTGTCGAGGGTGTCCTGTTCGAAATGGCTCGATTGCAGATAGAACTTGAGGAGGGCGCTCAGTACCTTTTCGTCCTGGCGCTTGATGTGGTCGAAGAATTTCCGCATCGTCGACGGCGGGAACTCTTTTTCGATCCGCGCGAGATCGACCCATATTCGATCGAGTTCGCGTTCCAGTTGATCCAATTCGGGTGATGCGTCGCCCGAGTTCTCGACGCCGATTTTGTGGATCAGATCCTTCATTCTGCGATGGAGCCCCTGGAAATCGTAGCTGTAGGGCATCGGGCCTTCGCCGAGGTGTTTGAGAACGCCGCCCAGGAATTGATAGAAGGTCCACAAAGATCGAAAGCGATCGGACATTGTGGTATACCGAACGCTCATGGTGGTCTGGCTGGAAGATTCCATGATATTTGAGGATACACCGACCAGCGTTGGTGTAGCAATTGAGTCGGCAGAGATCGCGAATCCCGTATGCGAGGCCGATTGGATCGAGGGCCTGGTTATTCTGAGGGTCAGGAGGCAAAATGCTTGGACGAATTGTAGTGAGCAAGCAGGAGATCGAGGCAATGACTGCGAGGGTGGCAGCTGAGATCAATACCGATCTCGAGGGCCGGTCACCGGTGTTCATCGGCGTGTTGAAAGGCTGCGTCTTTTTTTTCACCGATCTCACACGGCAGATCAATCGCGCGATCGAAATGGATTTCATCCAGGTTTCGAGCTATGGAGCGAGCACGACCTCGGCAGGTTCGGTGGTATTGGTCAAGGACATTACGGTCGATGTTCGCGACCGGGATGTGTATCTGGTTGAAGACATCGTCGATACAGGGATCACCTTGACCGACGTTATCCAGTTGATCGGGGCGCGCCACCCGAAATCGATTCAGGTGGTTTCTCTTTTATCCAAACCATCGCGGCGTCAAGTCGAAATCGATATTGCCTTCCTGGGAACCGAAATCGAGGATCTCTTCGTGGTGGGCTACGGACTGGATTATGGCGAGGTCTACCGAAACCTGCCGGATATTCATGTGCTCGAATTAGAGGGCGACGAGGCCTGACCTTTTGGCCTATACCGGTTCGCGGTTGCCCCATGCCCGTGCCCGGATTGCAGCCACAGCGGCAGCGTCCAGCGGCAGCGGTCAGGAGTCGAGGCGACGAAGTGGCCGCCTCCGGGTCGTTCAACAGAATGGGTAGCCGGTGGGCGGCCGCCCGTGACACGATGAATACCTTCGATCAGGACCGTGCCACGATCTGGCGCCTGTTGAACCCGGCGAAATGAGTGCTGAATCCTGAATTTCGCATCAAATATCGAGTATCGAGTATCGAGCATCATGTATCAAAAACCATGTATTCCAATCCTTCACGTGACAGGTTGATTTCCCCACGCTAGAATGTGCCAACGCAGGCCAGCTCGTCCGAACATCGCGCTTCGTGATCTAGCGGGTCCGTTTCCGAAGTCTGACGGAGGATGGATGAAGCCGAGCGAATACCGAGTGTTGATCCGGGGTGCGGGCGAGCTTGCATCCGGAACTGCGTACCATCTCTACACGCAGGGGTTCGTCAACATTCTCATGCTCGAACGACGGTACCCGAAGGCTGTGCGACGTCAGGTTTGTTTTTCGGAAGCGATCCTCGACGGCACGACCACGGTCCAAGGCGTCAAAGGGAAATTTGCCCGTGACGTCGACGAGATCAGAGAAGCAAACGCTTCAGGAGCGATCGCAGTTGCCGCTCTCGATCTCGAAGACGTGCTGCTCGACTGGCAGCCAAAGATCTTTATCGAGGCCGCCATGCTGCGAAAGAACTGGGGTCTCAAGCGGGGCATTGCTCCCGTGGTCATCGCACTCGGGCCGGGATACGTGGCCCGAAAGGACTGTGATGCTGTGGTCGACACAGTCCGCGGTCCGCAGGTCGGTGCGGTGCTCGAAGACACCGGGGAGCGGCTCGCCGACGAGCCTCCGGCTCAGATCATGGGATATGCCGACGAACGCGCCGTCAAGGCGGTGCGCGACGGGATCTTCTTCACCCAGAACACAATCGGCCAGGAAGTTCAGCGCGGTGAACGCATAGGTACGGTCGTTTCGGTCTATGGCGTCGAGGATTTCCGTGAGGGAGTTCCGGTTGATGCGTCCTACCCGGTCACGGCCCGGATCTCCGGAGTCATTCGGGGCCTTCTCCGAGACGGAGTTCCGGTGAAAAAGGGAGACCGCATCGCCGATGTGGATCCGCGTGGCAGGACCGATGACCTCGACCATATCTCGGACAAGTCACGCCGGGTGGCCGAGGGTGTGTTGGAGGCGGTGCTCGGGTTGATGGCCGAAGATGCTCAGCGCAGTCGAAAGCGCAAAAGTGCTGCAAAGACTGCGAAAGGGGCAAAGAAACGGAAGTCCGCGAAATGAGCCCGATTCAGCCGAAACGGGCCGACCCGAGCTGAATCGACGAGATCGGAAACCTGTGAGCAAATTCAGGCATTCGATCAAAAGGGCATCCTGGCGCCTGCGGCCACCTGTGCTGGCGCTCGGCGGCGGCGGAGCGCGCGGCTTTGCCCATTTTGGGGTCCTCCAGGTCTTTGAAGAGGTGGGTCTCGATGTGCGAGCCATTGTCGGGACCAGTATGGGCGCTATCGCCGGCGGGATGTTCCTGGCTCATCGATCTGCGGCCCGTGCCATCGATTTGTGGAAAGAGGCGCTCGAGAGGGAGCTGATCCCCACCGTGCGGCCGATCGGGAGGCTTCCCCATACGGCGTCCACCGAGCATCCTTTGATTCAGGTCGCTCGCAAGATCAGAAACCGGGTTGTGGTTTCCTTTGCGATGAACCGCAGCAGCGTGCTCGACGAACAGGCGTTGGCGCAGGCCCTCGATTTCCTGATTCCGGACCTCCAGTTTTCGGAGCTTCCGAAACCCTTTGTGGTGGTCGCCACCGATCTCGAGAGCGGTGAGGAAGTCAGGCTGCGTCAAGGTTCGTTGCGGCCTGCAATGGCTGCGTCCAGCGCGATTCCCGGAATGGTGCCTCCGACCAGGGTCGACGGGCGGCTGCTGGTGGACGGCGGAGTCGTGGCCGAAGTTCCCGCGGTGGCGGCGCGCGACGAGGGATGGCCTGTGATTGCGGTCGATGTCTCGATGGATGTGGCACCGCTCCGCGATGATGATCTCGTCCTCGATACCATGATGCGGACCCAGATGATGACGGCTCGGCTCCTGCGGCGGCGCCAACTCAGATCTGCGACCCACGTGATCCGGCCCGACGTCGGAGGTGCCCGGTGGGCCGAGTGGCAGCACTTTGACGACTTTGTCGATGCGGGGCGGCAGGCAGCGCTCGAGTTTTTGGGGCTTGAGGCTTGAGGCTTGCCGCTTGAGATGTTCGCGAACGGCCCACACCCGATCGCGCTCCCGATTTGCAGCGTCAGCGACAGGCAACAGCGATCAGGGGCAGCGACAGGGAACAGCGACAGAGGACAGCGGCGGCGGCAGCGATCAGGATTCCAGTCGGCGAAGTGGCCACCTCCGGGTCATTCAGCGGAAGGAACAGCCGTTGTGGTGTAGGCGTCTCGCCCGCACACCGTGCGGCCGAGACGGCCGCACCACAAAGGCCGGAGCCCCGAAGATGTGAGTGCTGTTCGCTGTCCCGGTCGCTGATCGCTGATTGCTGACGCTGCCGACTGAACTCTGACGCTGACTACCGTTCGCTGTCGCTGTCCCTGAACCCTGACGCTGCCAGCCGGTCCCCGTCGCTGTCCCTGAATCCTGTCCGAGACACTGTCTTGGACACGAGTGATCCAAGCCTCAAGCCTCAAACCCCAGGTCCCAAGCCTATTCTCCGTTCCTCGCGGCATGATTTTGCCGGGCGCGTTGCAGCCATGATCGCCAGGTGGGCGAGGCTTCGAGAATTGTTGTGACCTCTACCGGTTCGAGACCACGATCCCTGAGTGCCTTCACGAAGGACGGCAATTCGGTCCATGGCGCCTCCTGCCGTTCGGTGGCCAGGTGCATCAGGATCAGACCGCCCTCGAGCTTGGGGAACTTGAGCAGCCGTTCCATGATGGAGTTCGAATTCTGGTACAGAGAGGAGTGTTCGTCGTCGACCCAGTCCCGGGTATCGAGTGATGCGCCCTGGAGTGAACTCCAGCGGACGTGGAGGTATCCCATTTCCAGTGCCCAGCCCCGCAGGGTCCGGTTTTCCTCACCATAGGGTGATCGCCAGAGAGGCGCCATGGATCTGCCGGTGACGGCCTCGAAGGCTTCCTCGGTTCTGCGGAGCTCCCGTTGCAGCCTCTCCCGGGTCATCCCTGGTTTGAGAGCGTGCCGTCGGTTTTCCGCATAGGTCGTCAGGTGGGGATGCGAATAGGTGTGGTTGCCGATCTCGTGACCGGCGAGCACCGTCCTCCGGATCACAGCCGGGTACTTCTCGATAAACTGCCCGGTCACGAACAATGTGACCTGGAGATCGAGATCCTGGAGCATATCGAGGAGTTCGTCGGTCCGCTTCGACGAAGCGTTTCCGTCAAATGTGATGGCGATTCTGGCTCCCGCGTCCCCGACGATCTGCAGGACCGGCGGTGCACTTGCAGGTGTTGGTTCGGTGCGCGCCTGCCGCACCGCCGTGGCTCGCCGCGTGGCGGTCGGAACCACGGTCGCCGTGGCTGTCGCCGTCGAGGTCGGAGAGGGCAGTGGCGGGCGGCCGAGATCGAGACCGTCACCTGCCAGTTGCACGATTCGAATGGACTCGGTCGGGGTCGATGGGTCGAGTACCGACGAAGAGGCGCGACCACTGTCGTCGACGTTCACCACCTCGAGAGGGCGATCGTCAACCAAGACGAGGACCCGGGATTCGGCCCGCCCGCCGATGTCGACCCTGACGCCGTTTTCGTCCTGCTGAAAGGATGCGGAGAGCTCGGGATCGAGCTGAGTACGGGCCGCCTCGATCCGTCCGAGCCCGGCCCGAACCTCGGCAAGGTCGGCGACCATGATCCCGACGACGGTCAGGAGCAGGGCGGAGGCCGAAGCGACAACCGCGATCACCCAGGCGGCGTGTACCGGTCCGCGAGCAATATCGAGAGCTTTCCCGAGTGAGTCGTGAAGCAGACCTCGGACGTGGCATTTTCGATCGCAGTAGACGCGGGTCCCGAACCTTTGGAAACACTGGTCGCACAACCATTTGCCGCAGCTTCGGCAGCGGGTGGAGGCATCCTTCGAGGGATGATTGATGCAGTGGGAGGTGACCCTCATCGAGAGATTCTCGACTCCAGGTGACGGCCGGCCCTTTCCCGGCTAGAATCATCGGACCCCGAGATCGCGCCCACAATTATCTGGCGAACGGTATGATGCAGGGCGTCCGATGTCATTCGGGCCCCGAGGGAGTTGAAGATGTGGAATATTCCAAATTTGCTGACATTGTTTCGCATCTTTCTCGTGCCGCTCCTCGTGGTTGTGTTGTTGACCGAAGTTCCTGACAAGGAGTACTGGGGTCTTGGCATTTTCTTGTTGGCGGCCTTGACCGATGCCCTTGACGGAATTATAGCCCGCCGGACCGAGACCATCACGACCACCGGTGCAATGCTCGATCCGATTGCCGACAAGCTGTTGATGAGCGCCGCATTTATTTCCCTGGTCGAGCTTGACCAGGCGCCGGCGTGGATGGTCACCCTGGTGGTTGGTCGCGAGTTCGCGGTGACGGCGCTGCGGATGATCGCCCTCGAGAAGGGAATCGCCATTTCCGCGAACTGGCTCGGAAAGGCCAAGACCACGATCCAGATCATCACGGTTTCGATCCTGATCTACAGTTTGAATCCGGACGTCATCTTCAAGCTCAGTTCCCACACGTGGGATGTGATCGGGTTGTTGGCCCTGTGGCTGACGGTGATGTTCACCGTCGCCTCGATGGTTGTTTATTTTTGGCAGAACCGCAGCGTTGTACTGGAGGACGAGCAGTGAGGCGTGGCTTGCTGCCACGGCGGCTGCCTCTCTTCCTGGTTCGTTTTGGTCGCCTCCACCCACGGATCGCCGCGATTGCCGCCATAATTGCCTGGCTGGCGGCCGGTCTCCTGGCCTTCCAGGTCAAAATCGAAACCGACATCCTGTCCCTGGTGCCGCGAAACAACCCGGTGGTGGATGGATTCAGGACGACCGTCGAGCGCTTTGGATCAGTGGATACCCTGCTGGTCGTTGTCCACCTCGACCCGGAGCGCGCAACCGAAACCACCCTCGATTTCGCCGAACTGGTCGCCTCCTCATTCCGTGATTGGGAAATGATCGACTGGGTAGAGTATCGGGTCGACAGCGCCGCCGACGCGGCGGTGCCGCTCCTCGATCGAGCCACGCTCTTCCTGGAACCGGCGGAACTCGAAGAGATCCTCGCAGGGCTCGACGAAGAAGGTCTCCAGGAGACGGCTGCAAAGCTGCGGGCTCAGATCATGACTCCTCAGAGCCTGGTGACAAAAGATCTCATCCGACTCGATCCGATGGGGCTGCTGCCGCGCATCCTGGCCAGGGTCCGGTTTGGCGGCGTTGGTGTCCGGGTCGACCCCGAAACCGGTTGTTTGATCGACAAAAACCGTCAGTTCCTGCTGATGATGGCCAAGCCCATACGGCCGGCCCAGGATCTGGCCTTCGACCGCCGGTTGGCGGCTGGCCTCTTGATCCGAATGGCTGAACTGCAGGCCGAGTGGATCGAAGAGACAGGTGAGCGGTCCGCGCCGCGAGTCGAATTCACCGGTGGCTATCTCGTAGCTCTCGACGACGCGAGGTTGATCACTTCGGACATGGTGGTAGGGCTGGTTTCGTCGTTGGCGGGGGTGATGCTGCTCTTCCTGCTCGCTTTCAGGAGCCGAGCGGCGCTGATCTATGCATTTTTTCCGCTGGTGACTGGCATCGCGTTGACCTTCAGTTTTGCCGCCGTGACCCTCGGTCGGATCAACTCGCTCACCTCGGCATTCGGTGGTCTCGTCATCGGTCTCGGAATCGATTTCATCATCGTTTTGTATGCCCGTTATCTCGAGGAACGCCAGTCCGGGGCGTCTCATGAAGACGCAGTCGACGCGATGGGGCGATACACCGGTGTTGGGGTTCTGCTCGGCGCGGTCACGACCTCGGCCACTTTCTTTTCGTTCCTGGTGACCGATTTTGCCGGTCTCTGGGAACTCGGATTGCTCACCGGCACCGGGATTCTCCTGCTCGTCGTCACAGTCTATGTGCTGCTGCCCGCGCTGTTGACCTTCGTCTCCAATTGGAAGGGCCACGTGAGGCCGCACCGGCTCCACTCATTCGGGGCCGAGGGGATCTGCAGGGCCAGCGTGCGGCGGCCCCGGGTCACGGTTTTTCTCGCGGCAGTCGTGACCCTCGTCTTTGCGTACGGCATTCGCGGGCTCGAGTGGGACGACGATTTTCGCAACATGAGGTCAGGCGACAACAGAGCGATCCAGCTTCGCCAGGAAATCATGGATGCATTCGAATTGCGATTCACGCCGATGGTCCTGCGGCTCGACGGTTCCGACGAGGTCGACGCGTTGGCGCGGTGTCGCGCGATCCTGCCCGAACTCGAAGAGCTGGTCGATGGTGTGAATCTGGTTGGGATCGACACCATTGCCGGAGTCATCCCGCCAATCGATGTGCAGCAACAGTTGATCGATCGCCTGCGTGCGGCCGAACCGGAGGTCGAAGGGCTTGAGGATCGTTTTGCCGAGGCTCTGGTTTCGAGCGGTCTCAACCCGGCCGCATTCAGCGAGGGGATCCAGCATCTGACGACCGCCCTTGGTCGCAGAAACCCACTTTCGCTCGATGATCTTGCCGGCACCCCTCTGGCCAGGGTCGTCGACCGCTATGTGGCGGCGGCCGATGATGAGGTTTCGGCCGCAATGTATCTCTACCCTCCGGTCGGAGAATGGCGGCGAGGCGCCTCACCAGCCCTGCACGAAGTGGTGGCCCGCCACCCGGGGGCGATTCTTGCCGGGCCGAACGTCATCTCTGCCGAGTTACGCAAGATCGTGTGGGGCGACGTCATCAAGGCCTCACTGGTCGGGATCGTGGCTGTTTTCATTCTCATGTGGTGGGATCTGGGTGGCCCGCTCCGCGCCTTGTTGGCGCTTCTGCCGCTTTTTCTCGGGATGGTCTGGATGCTTGGAGGCATGGCCTTCCTCGGGCTTCGATTGAATTTCTTCAACATTTTTGTTTTGACCATGATCGTCGGCATCGGTGTGGATTACGGTATTCACTTTCTTCACCGTTTCTACGAGACCGCGGGCGATGTCGGCCAGGTGACCGAAACCGCCAAGGCGATCGCCGTGGCGGCGCTGACGACCATGGTGGGATTTGGTTCGTTGGTGCTCTCGCATTATCCGGGCTTGCGTTCGGTGGGCGCCGCAGCGATTCTGGGTGCGCTCGCGACGGCGTTGCTCGGGATCACGTTGCTGCCCGCATTGCTGTTTCTCAAGGAGGACTCATGATTCGATCGCTCCGCGCAAAGGACCTTTCATGGCGATGTCCGAAGAGCTGGCTGCCGAGCAAGAGCTCCAAATCAGTCAAACCGGCCGCAACCATCGTGGCCCAGGACAGGGCGGCCGATGCGATTGCCTTCGGGCTGGCGATGCGAGGCATCGGTTTCAACGTGTTCGTCACCGGAATGTCGGGAACCGGGCGTTTGACGACGATCAAGAGCTTCGTCAAGAAACTCACCGAAGCCGACGAGAGCCCGGACGATATCTGTTTCGTTTTCAATTTCAGACAGCCTGAAGAGCCCTGTGCGGTCTTTCTCAAGGCCGGTGCCGGTCAACGCCTCAGGACCGGCATGGAGGACCTGATCGAGGAGCTGTCGCACAACCTTCCGGCGATACTCAACGATCGCGACTTCCGGTCACGAATCGAGCGAGCGGTGGAGCCGCTGCAAAAACAGGAACGGAAGCTCGTCGAAGGCTTCGAAAAAGAGGTCTCCGATGCCGGCTTTGTTTTGGTTCAGGTCCAGGCCGGCATGGTGACCCGGCCGGAAATTCTTCCGGTGGTCGATGAACAGCCGACGCCGCTCGAAAAGCTCGGCGAACTGGTCGAGGCGGGAACGGTCGCTCTGTCCGAGGTCGAACGGATGCGGGAGGTCCACGGCGGTTTGACCGAACGCTTTCGTGACGTTTTCGAACAGGTCTCCGAGATTCGACGGGAAGTTCAGACGCGGGTCGAGGATGTCAGGAGGAGGCTGCTCCAGCCTGCTTTTGACGAGGCGGTCGACCGGATTCGCAGGAGTGTCGGCGATCCGCGCGGCGGGAAATACCTTGACGAGGTGGCGAACGATCTCGGCGAAAACCTGGGACTCTTCATGATCAATGAGGAAGAGGTCCCGGGCGATGTGGATCAGTTTCTGCGATGGCGGGTGAATCTCGTGGTGGACAACACCGATGTCAGGGGCCGACCGGTGGTCATGGAAACAGAGCCCAGCTACACCAACCTCTTCGGTACGGTCGAACGGACCTTGACCCAGGGCGGAGAATCGACCACTTCCTTCATGCGAATTCGGGCCGGGTCACTACTGCGGGCCAACGGCGGGTTCCTGATTCTGAACGCCGATGACGTGTTGATGGAGCCCCGGGTCTGGCCGGGGCTCAAACGGGCTCTCAAATATCGTCGCGTCCAGATCCAGTCGATGGAGAGTCTGTTTTACGGCGCCGCCCTGCTCAAACCGGAACCGGTGCCGCTCGATGTCAAGGTGGTCATCATCGGCAGCAAGGCTGTGTACGACCTCTTGTTTCGCCACGACCGTGACTTTTCCAAGATCTTCAAGGTTCTGGCGGATTTCGACACCGTACTCAAGAAAAGCCAGGACCATGCCAAAGACGTGTTGTCGGTTCTGAAAAAGGTGTTGGTGGAGGAGGGGCTGCTCGACCTCGATCGCAGCGGAATGGCGGCCATGCTCGAGGAGGCGGTGCGGATGGGTGGGTGGAGACGGAAGTTCTCCAGCCGATTCTCCGATCTCTCCGACGTTTTGAGAGAGTCGTCCTACCAGGCCGAGACGCAGGGCGACAAACTCATCACCAAAGAGCATGTGACCGAGGCGAGGGATGCGAGGCGGCGGCGCCACTCCTTGAGTGAGGATCGTTCGCAGGAGGTGATCAGCGAAGGGGTGGTTCGCATCGACACCCGTGGATCGGTGGTCGGCCAGGTCAACGGTCTGGCGGTCTACGACCTCGGACACCACCGTTTCGGAAAACCTTCGCGTATCACCGCGCGGGTCGGATTGGGGCGCGAAGGCGTGATCAACATCGAACGGCAGGCGGGTCTGTCGGGGCCCAGTTATGACAAAGGGGTGAGCATTCTGACCGGTTTCCTGCGCGGGACCTTCGCCCATACCTCGCCCCTGACCATGGGTTGTTCGGTGACCTTCGAACAATCCTATGGGGGGATTGACGGTGATTCGGCGTCCTCCACTGAGGTCTACGCCATTCTCTCCAGCCTGTCGGGCCGCCCGTTGCGACAGGACATCGCGGTCACAGGGTCGGTGGATCAATACGGCAACGTGCAGGCGATCGGCGGAGTCAACGCCAAGATCGAGGGTTTTTTCAAGGTTTGTAAGAGCGCGGGTCTGACCGGTGAACAGGGTGTCATGATTCCGCTTTCAAACGTCGGTGATCTTCACCTCGACGACGAGGTCGTGCAGGTGGTCGAGGAGGGAAACTTCAACGTCTGGGCCGTGGATTCGATTAACGACGGGATCGAGCTTCTCACCGGTACGGCGGCCGGCAGATGGAGTGCCTCCAGGGGATGGACGAAGGGATCCCTCTACGAGGCCTGTCAAGAACGCCTCGAGGAGATGGTGAGCCTGATGAGAAAGGCTGCGAAGGGAAAAGGAACGAATGACAAGGAAAGATCTTCTTGAGATAAGTTCGCGAATTCAAGCGACTCTTGACCCACCTTGTGATATCGTTTTCTTGGAGGCATGTCCAATTTGAGTTTGACACCTCAATTTGGTGATGGGACAATCTGCGGGCGACATCGTAGCTGCGGTTGTCTCGGGTCTCGATGCAAGGAGGGGGGGGCATGCCGAAACGGCTGAACACGATCATCATCGTGCCGCATAGTAAGGCACGTTTTCTCAAGTTCTCGTTCTCGACGAGAACTTTCGCAGTTGCGGCCAGCGCCGCCGCCATTGCACTGGTTCTATCCGTCATAGCGATCGCTTTCACTGGCAGCGCTGTCAACCGTCGGGTTGAAATGCAGCGGCTGAAAACCGAGAACACAGAGCTGACCGGCGTCAATCAACAACTCGAAGTAACCATCGCCGAGGTCCAGGGCCGGCTCGATGAGTTTGAAGAACGTACCGCCCGTCTGGCACTGGCCGCGGGTATGGAAGCGGAAGCGGTCGGATTCTCAGGCGGCGGCACCTCCACGACGAGGGTCGGCAGCGGTGGTCCCTACGATCGGCTTCCGGAATCACCGGATGCGCTTCTCATGCAGGGGCGCTGGATTCGGGATCAACTCAATATTGTCGAAGGGCAGATCGCCAAGCAGGGCGAGGTTCTGGCCTCGACTCCCACCGTGGCACCGGTTCTGGGATTGATCACTGACGGTTTTGGTCGGCGGAAGGATCCATTTACCGGACGTCTCGCCTTCCATCGCGGGCTCGATATCTCGGCGCGGCGGGGAACGCCGATCCACGCTCCGGCCGACGGCATCGTGGTCTTTGCGGGCCGCAATGGCGGTTTGGGGAAGACTGTTCGCGTCTCCCATGATTTTGGTTTTACCACCGTTTACGGCCATCTCGACAAGATCTCGGTCGAGCCGGGTGACGAGATCATTCGCGGTCAGGAAGTTGGTCTCCTCGGAAATTCCGGGCGTTCCACAGGCCCCCATCTCCACTACGAAGTGCACGAAGAGGGCGTAGCCAAGAATCCGCTGTATTACATCCTGGACGCATTTTAGGCCGGCAAGATTCATTCATTTTCGAACGCGCCCGCGAGGGCGCGTTTTTCGTTGCGATGGCCGGATGCTCGATGCTCGATGCTAGATTGGCCGGCCCGTCGGTTTTCATGCTCGACGGACCAGCATCCAGCATCGAGAATCGAGCATCCAGCATCGAAGTCAACACCGCCTGTATATGGGGTGGTATCGGTGACTATGAACGTTGCAATCCCGGCTTGCATGCTCTAGTCTGCCGGGAACCGGCGCACTTATGGTCGGTCCAAGGATCGATCGAAAGCGCCGGGGGGACGCCCCGGCATTTTATGATCCGGCGAGGTAGATCGGATGAACATTTTCGAGAAACTGATCGCGCTCATCTTCGGCACGAAACACGAGCGTGATTACAAACGCATGAAACCGATGGTGGCAGCCATCAACGCCCGTGAAGCGGAGTTTCAGGGTCTTGATGATGACGGCCTTCGGGAGCGTTTTGCAGAAATCACCGCCCGGGTTCAGGATCAGATACAGGATTTGTCCGAGGACGCGAGGGAACGCAGCGTATTTGTCCAACGAATCCTCGATGCAGAGCTCGAGGAGGTCTTCGCCCTGGTCCGCGAGGCCAGTGTGCGAGCCACGGGGATGCGTCATTTTGATGTCCAGTTGATGGGCGGCATCGTTTTGCACGAGGGTCGTATCGCGGAGATGCGGACCGGAGAGGGCAAGACCCTTGTGGCCACCCTGCCGGTATGTTTGAACGCTCTCACAGGTCGAGGCGTTCATGTGGTGACCGTCAACGACTACCTCGCTCGGCGCGACGCCGAGTGGATGGGAAAGATCTACGGATTCGTCGGTCTGACGGTCGGCTGCATCCAGAATCAGATGAATGATGCCGAGCGACAGGCGGCCTATGGGGCCGACATCACCTACGGAACCAACAACGAATTCGGTTTCGACTATCTGCGCGACAATATGAAATTCGAGCTCGAGCGGATGGTGCAACGCCCCCATGTCTACGCGATCGTCGATGAGGTCGACTCGATCTTGATCGACGAGGCCCGGACTCCGCTGATCATATCGGGTCCGTCTGAAGTCTCGGTGGATCTCTACTACAAGGTCGACGCCATCATTCCCAAACTCACCCAGGGTGAGGAGATCGAAGACAAGCACGGCAACAAAGAGACCACCGGTGACTATCTGGTCGACGAGAAGGCGCAAACCGCCTCGCTGACCGATCCAGGTATGGCTCGGGCCGAAAAGCTGCTCAATGTTCCCAATCTCTACGATCCCTCGAACATCGACACCCTGCACGCCGTCAACCAGGCATTGCGCGCCCACTCCTTGTTCCGACGGGACAAGGAGTACATCGTCAAGGACGGAGAGGTCACGATCGTCGATGAGTTCACCGGGCGGTTGATGTCGGGAAGACGGTGGTCCGACGGCCTCCATCAGGCTGTCGAGGCCAAGGAAAAGGTCCGTATTCAATCGGAAAACCAGACCCTGGCCACCATCACTCTGCAGAACTACTTCCGAATGTACGACAAGCTGGCGGGTATGACCGGTACCGCCGAGACCGAGGAAGAGGAGTTCGGGAAGATCTATGGGCTCGATGTTTCGGTGATCCCGACCAATCAACCGATGGTGCGCAAGGATCACGCCGATGTCGTCTACAAAACCGAAAAGGAAAAGTTCAAAGCGGCTATCGACGAGATCCAGGAGTGCAACAGCCAGGGACAGCCCGTGCTGGTGGGGACCGTTTCGATCGAAAACTCGGAGCGCCTGGCGAAGCTGCTGCAGCGTCGCAAAATCAAACACGTTGTATTGAACGCCAAGTATCACGAACGTGAGGCCGACATCATCGCCCAGGCCGGTCGCCTCAGTGCGGTCACCATCGCCACCAATATGGCGGGCCGCGGGACCGATATCGTGCTCGGCGGCAACCCGGAGGGTCTGGCCTCGATGGAGGCGAATCCCGCTACCGAACCGGAGGATTACCAGACCGCTCTCGAACGTCACGAGGTAAAATGCGCCGAGGACAGACAAAAAGTCCTCGACGCCGGAGGGCTGCACATTCTGGGCACCGAGCGCCATGAATCGCGCCGCATCGACAACCAGCTACGAGGCCGTTGCGGTCGCCAAGGGGATGCCGGATCGTCCCGATTTTTTCTTTCTCTTGAAGACGATCTGATGCGCATCTTCGCCTCGGATTGGGTGCGGAAGATGATGGATCGCCTCGGGATGGAAGAAGACATTCCCATTGAATCCAAAATGGTGTCGAAATCCATCGAACGGGCTCAAAAACAGGTTGAAGGCCGCAACTTCGAGATCCGCAAACATCTGCTCGAATATGACGATGTCATGAACAAGCAGCGGGCGGCCGTTTATCGGTTGCGACGCCAGATTCTCGACGGAACCGAAGGAAGGGGTTATATCCTGAGGGTCGTCGATGAAATCGTCGGCTCATTGATCGACGAGTTCTGCCCCGAAGAGGCGGATCCGGCAGATTGGGATTCCGCGGGTCTCGAGAGAGAATACCGGTTGTACTTCGGAATGAAGGTCGACGAGCTCGGCATCGACTGGGAGACGATCAATCGTCCGGACCTCGAAAAGACCCTCTCAGAGGGGGCCACGGCCCACTATTCCAATCGAATCGGCGATTTCGGCGAAGAGAGCTTCGCCCGGCTCGAAAAGTTCTTGCTCCTGGACACCGTGGACAAGCAGTGGAAGGACCACTTGTTGGCTCTGGATCACCTCCGAGAGGGGATCGGACTCCGGGCCTACGGTCAGCGAAACCCCCTCGTCGAGTACAAGCGAGAGTCTTTTGCACTCTACGAGGATATGTGGGAGCGAATCGAGGACCACGTCGTCAAGTTCCTTTTCCATGCGGAGCCCGTCGAGGACATGGAGCTCAAACGCCGCGGTGTGAACACCACCCTGTCGCATCCGGAAGCGGAGGGGCTCGCCGCGTCCCACGCCCAGCAAGAACGAGCTGCCAATACGCCGGTTGCAACCCCCGATGCGCGACCGACGACGGTGCGCCGGAATCAGCCCAAGGTCGGGCGCAATGATCCCTGTCCCTGTGGTTCGGGGAAGAAGTACAAACGGTGCCATGGCGCACCGGGGTCCGAGAAAGGGTAGCTCATGAATCAGGAAATCCCCGTCGGCCTGACCTTTGATGATGTTCTGTTGGTGCCCTGGCGATCCGAAGTCCATCCGAATGAAATCGATGTCACAGCCCGCCTTACCAAGAGCGGTATTTCCCTCAATCTGCCGATCGTTTCGGCAGCGATGGACACGGTCACCGAGGCCAATATGGCTATTGCCATGGCTCAGTACGGTGGTGTCGGGGTCATCCACAAGAACATGTCGATCGAGCGGCAGGCTGAAGAGGTGGACAGGGTCAAAAGGTCGGAATCCGGAATGATCGTGGATCCTGTCACCGTGCACCCGGACCAGTCGGTACGGCAGGCATTGGACGTGATGGCGAGGTACCGGATATCGGGATTGCCGGTGGTTGATGCGCAGGGTCAGCTCAAGGGCATCCTCACCAATCGCGACCTGAGGTTCTGCTCCGAGTTCGATCGTCCGATCACCGACTTCATGACCAAAGACAACCTGGTGACTGCGTCGATCGGCACCACCCTCGAAGAGGCGAAAACCCTTCTCCACAAAAACCGGATCGAGAAATTGTTGGTGGTTGATGGTGACGGCAACCTGAAAGGGTTGATCACCGTCAAGGACATCAAAAAGGCTCAGGACTATCCATCCGCGTGCAAGGACGAACTGGGGCGGTTGCGGGTGGCCGCCGGGGTAGGTGTCACCGGCGACGTCAGCGAACGCTGTGCGGCCCTCATCGAGCGCCACGTCGATCTGTTGTTTCTCGACAGTTCCCATGCCCATTCCCGCGGCGTCATGGATGCGACCAGACAGATCAAGAAAGGGTTCCCGGACACGCCTCTGATCGTCGGCAACATTGCCACCGAAAAGGCGGCTCGCGATCTGATCGAACTCGGCGCCGACGCGCTGAAGGTTGGAATCGGCCCGGGGTCCATCTGTACCACCCGGGTCGTGACCGGTGCCGGAATGCCTCAGATCACGGCGATCCTCGCGTGCTCTCGGGCAGCTGCGGAGCATGGGATACCCGTGATTGCCGATGGTGGGATCCGTTTTTCGGGCGACATCACAAAGGCACTGGCGGCAGGAGCTGACGTGGTCATGATCGGTTCGCTCTTTGCGGGTGTCGAGGAGTCTCCGGGCGAACAGATTTTGTATCAGGGGCGGACCTTCAAGGCCTACCGGGGTATGGGTTCAATCGGCGCGATGAAGGGTGCCGAAGGTTCTGGAGATCGTTATTTCCAGAGCCCGAGCCAACAGTCGAAGCTGGTTCCGGAAGGAATCGAGGGCATGGTTCCGTTCAAAGGCCCCTTGGCCGACCAGCTCACCCAGCTGGTTGGTGGGCTGCGCGCTGGAATGGGCCTGTCGGGGTGTTCGAACATCGGCCAACTGCATTCGGATTCACGCTTTGTCCGCGTCACGGGTGCGGGTCTCAAGGAATCCCACGCCCACGATATCGTGGTGACAAAGGAAGCGCCGAACTACAGCGTCGATTAGGTTTGATTCTCGAATTTTGAGTTGTCAACAAGAACAGCGCCGTGTTGAGAGAGCTGTCCGGTAACTCAAACCTCAAACCCGATAACTCCCAACTGACAATTGAGAGCCATCAGGCCCTCTGCTATCCTCCCCCGCATGAAAAGAGCATTGATCACCGGCATTACCGGGCAGGACGGTTCCTATCTGGCGGAACACCTGCTTGAAAAGGGCTATGAGGTTCACGGCATCGTTCGGCGGTCCTCTACCTTCAACCGAGGTCGGATCGATCATCTGCGAAAAAGCTCGCTTGGGAGACAACACGTTCATCTTCATTACGGCGATCTCGGCGATACCGAGAGTTTGACCACGATTCTGGTCGAAGTGGGACCGGACGAGATCTACAATCTCGCGGCCCAATCCCACGTCGGGATTTCTTTCACCATGCCGACCTATACCGGCGATGTGTCGGGGCTCGGTGTTGTCCGTCTCCTCGAAGCGGTGCGCCAGGTCACTCCCGATGCCCGCTTCTACCAGGCTTCCTCGTCGGAGCTCTTCGGCAAGGCCGAAGAGGTTCCTCAAAACGAGCGGACCCCATTCCACCCACGTTCACCCTACGCGGTGGCCAAGCTTTTCGCATACTGGACGGCCATCAATTTTCGCGAGGCCCACGGTATCTTTGCCGCCAACGGAATCCTCTTCAACCACGAGTCGCCGCGCCGGGGAGAAAACTTCGTAACCCGAAAGATCACCCGTGCGGTAGCCGAGATTGCGGCGGGTCTGCGTGATTACCTTTCCTTGGGAAACCTCGAAGCGAAACGCGATTGGGGATTTGCCGGAGATTTTGTCGATTCCATGTGGCGCATCCTGCAGGCCGATGAACCGGATGATTGGGTGGTGGGAACCGGTGAACACCATTCGGTGCGCGAATTCTGCGAGTCTGCCTTTGCCCGTGTCGGGATCGATCTCGAGTGGTCCGGTGCCGGGATCGATGAGGTCGGCCGCGATCGGACAAATGGTGCGAAACGGGTTGTGGTCAACCCCAGATACTTCCGACCGGCGGAGGTGGACGAGTTGCTCGCAGATCCGACCAAAGTTCGCACTCAACTGGGTTGGGAGCCCAAAGTTGGATTCGAGGAACTGGTCAAGATGATGGTTGATGCGGATGTCGAGGATATCGGTCATCCGTGAGATGCGACCGAGTCAGTCCTCAAATCGATTTCAGTTTTTTGTGCCGGGCGCAGATGCGGCGGCCGCAGAGCATGAGAAGAAACTGACCGGGTAGCGCGCGAGTGTTGTATCAGGATTTTGGTTTGGAGGACTCCGATGAAAATCGTCGAATGCGTACCGAATATCTCTGAAGGCCGGCAGCCCGAGGTCTATAACGAAGTCGCTCAGACCGTCACTCTGGTGCCAGGTGTCAAGTTGCTCGATGTGGACCCCGGAGCGGAAACCAACCGGACGGTGATCACCTTCGTCGGAGAACCGGAGGCGGTCCTGGAGGCCGCATTTCAATTGGTCGCTGCGGCACGCCGGCTGATCGATATGCGTGGCCACCATGGCGCCCACCCCCGGCAGGGTGCGGTCGACGTGTGTCCCTTCGTGCCCGTTGCCGAGATCACAATGGACGAGTGTGTCGAACTCGCCAACCGGCTTGCCGCCCGGGTCGGAGAAGAGCTCGGACTACCGGTTTATTTGTATGAGTTTGCCGCCACCCGACCCGAAAGGCGTTCATTGGCCGATATTCGAAAGGGTGAATACGAGGCCCTGCAGAGCAAGTTGAAGGATCCTGATTTCGCACCCGATTTCGGGCCCGCGACATTTGTTCCCGAGTTCGGGGTCATGACCACGGGTGCACGGAAGTTTCTTGTTGCCTACAACGTCAACCTCAATGTCAGCGACAAGAGGTGGGCCAATCGAGTCGCCTTCGACGTCCGCGAGACGGGTCGGATGGTGACCGGGTCGGATGGACAGCAAGTCGAACAACCGGGAATGCTCAAGGCCGTGCGGGGAGTCGGATGGTATATCCCGGAGTACGGGTGCGCCCAGGTTTCGATGAACCTCATCGATCTTGATGTGACGCCGGTTCATGCGGCCTTTGACGCCTGTGATGAGAGCGCCCGCCAACGGGGCATCCGGGTCACCGGTTCGGAACTCGTCGGTTTGATCCCCAAAAAGTCGATTCTCGATGCCGGCCTCCATTATCTCAAACGGATGGACCGGACGTCCGGAGTACCTGAGGCCGACATCGTGCACGCGGCTTCCCGATCCCTGGGTTTGTCCGAGGTCTCGACCTTCGATCCGGGGGAAAAGATCATCGAGGACATTCTGGCTCCCGAACGGCCTCTGGCCTCGATGACCTTGCAGGAATTCGCCGATGAGACTTCAAGGGATTCCGCCGCTCCCGGTGGTGGTTCGGTCGCTGCGTTGGCCGGTGCTTTGGCTGCGGCTCTGGCCGCAATGGTCGCCAATCTACCGCACCCGAAAGCTGACTTTGTCGAGGTGCGGGACGAACTCGAAGAGGTCGCGGTTCGCGCGCAAGGACTCAAACAGAAGTTTCTCGATGCGATCGATGCGGACACCTGGTCGTTCCAGGCGCTGATGGATGCGAACAAGGTCTCCGGTGACGGGCGCGAAGCTGCGGTCCGTGAAGCGACTCTTGGTGCGGCTCGGGTGCCACTCGGGGTGGCTGAAGCCTGCCTCGAGGTGGTGGAGCTCTGTGCCCGTGCCCGCGATCTGGGGATGCAGGCCTCGGCCTCGGACGCCGGGGTCGGAGCCGGTATGGCGAGTGCCGCTGTTCTCGGGGCCGCCATGAATGTCCGGATCAATCTTCTGGACATCCCAACGGATGCCGATGCGATCGATCTCCTTGCTCGAGCGGATCGCGCCGTCGCGGCGACGCGAGCCCGAGCGGCCGAGGTCGAGGCGTCGGTTTGGAGTGGGCTCGGCGGAGACGTCAGCGATTTGTAAAATCTGCAGGGTGCTCGGGGCAGAAACCGACGTTTCAGCGATACAAATAAGCGAGGCGATCCCGGAGAGAAGGGATCAGGGACAAGAGTCCGGGGATTCTTGAATCCTACGGTGCAGACTTCAGCCCGAAGCTCGATTTCATCAGACGGAGTTCGAATGACAGATCGTGATATCAATACAGGTTCGACCAACCCATCGGGCACCGTCGCCGTCGTCGTGGCACGGGTGGTGGTTCCCCTGTGGCTTTTTTTGGGTGCGGTGCTCAAACTCGCCGATCTGAGTCCGACTCACTTGCCGGCGGCTCTGATCCAGTGGTGTGGCGCTCTCGGGATGGATCTGAATTTCGTGCTGCGCTTCAGCATCGCCGCCGAGCTGGTCGTGGTCGGGGTGATGGTTCTCTTGCCTCCGCTCGCCCGTTGGACCGGAATCATCGTGTTGGGTTCCTTCATACCGATTCTGGTGGGCGATCTGGTTTTGGGGGCCTCCAGTTGCGGCTGTTTTGGTGCGATCCAGGTCAATCCGTGGATCACGCTTGTGATGGACGTCACATTTTTCGTCCTGCTGTTGATTTGCGGACGGCGGGAGCCGCGGCTTGCGCTGGGTGCAACGATTCCGACCAGCAGGGTGGTTGTGGCCGGAATATGGAGCCTGCTGAGCGTCGCTCTCGCCTTCGGTCTTCCGTCCCCTGCATCACCTTCTCCAGAACAATCTGAAGGATCCGAATCGATCGTCTCCGGTGCCGGGTCGTTGCCGTCGGATGGCTATTATCTGCCCGACTACGAGAGTTGGATCGGGCGCCCTTTCGCGGACCTCGAAGTTGCGGCATGGAGCCGTGGATTGCCAAGCGATCTCACTGCAGGTCAACAATATGTGATTCTGTACCGCAAGGATTGCGAGCACTGCCACGAACTGCTCGCGCTGTACTTCAGCGAGTCCCTGGAGTGGCCGACCACCGCGATAGCCGTTCCCGAACGAAGCGGTTGGCCGACTGAAAACATCCAGCCCTTTCCGTGCGCTGAATGCCGTTTGGCCGAACTGCCGGCGGGCATCGATTGGTTCTTCGCCACACCGGTTCTGATTCGCCTCGGCGATGGAATCGTCGAGTGTGCGGCAGAGGTCGACCCGACGGCCCCGGAATGCCTTGTCTGGTAGACTTTATTGATCTCAACGGCTATGTGTGTGTGTTATAGTGTCGCGGTGTTCTTGAGAGAATAAATATGAAACGTCAAATATCTAGGAGGTGGATGATGAGGAGAACGTTTTCGCCGGTTTTGGTGATGCTTTTGGTGGTGACAGTCGGATTGTCCGGTTGTGCGACCAAAAAATGGGTCGACGAGCAGATCTCGGAATTCGGCCAGGTGACGTCGACAAGGATGAGTGAGCTCGATGACAATATCGAGGTCAACCAGAAGCAGATTTCTGATCTCGAGGCCGGACAGGCCAAGCTCGAGAGTGACATGGCCAAGATTTCGGCGACTGCCAAGGACGCCCTCAATCGCGCCAACGAGGCCGGTGTGCTTGCCATGGGCAGCTTCCTGCTCGAGGTCACCATCACTGACAACGATGTCAATTTCGGTTTTGACAAATACAATCTGTCGGACGAGGCCAAGGCTTCGCTCGATGCCTTTGCTGAAGTTGTCAAGGCTGTCGAGGGCCATGCGTTCATCGAGGTTCAGGGCCACACCGACAACATCGGTAGCGAAAGCTACAACCTCAAGCTCGGCCACCAGCGTGCTGAGCAGGCGATGCGTTATCTGAATATGGAGCAGGGCATTCCGCTGTTCCGCATGAACGTCATCTCCTATGGTGAGTACAAGCCCATCGCCGACAACTCGACCAAAGAGGGCCGCGGACAGAACCGTCGCGTGACCCTGGTTGCAATGCAGTAATTGTTGAATCAACAATAATCGACGCCCGGGCCTCGGCCCGGGCGTTTTTTTGTGTGAATAGAGTGACGACGAACGCCACACAGGTATTCCGAAGCTACCCTTCACTCTGCACCCTTTACTTCTCGAGCTTCTTCCGGGAAACTCCAAGTCACCTTTTCGGCAGGAGGCGACATGAACGTCCGATCCGCTGTGACTTCGAGCCCGATTCTCGCGGTTCTCGGTCCAGCCGCCGCATCCAAGGAAGAAATGGCTTTGGCGGAAGGTGTGGGAGCGATTGCGGCCCGGGCCGGGTGGGTGGTCTTGACCGGTGGAGGCAGCGGAGTCATGGCTGCGGCGGCACGGGGCGCGGTGGAGGCCGGAGGGCTCACCATCGGAGTCCTGCCGAACTCGGATCCGGCGGCCGGCTATCCGAACCCTTGGATCATCCTCCCGATCTACACCGGCATGGCGAATGCCCGGAATGCCATCAACGTGCTTTCGGCCACCTTGTGCGTTGCCCTCGGTGGAGGACCTGGAACGCTCTCAGAAATCGGTCTGGCGCTCAAGACCGGCAGAGAGGTGTGGTGCTGGAAAAGCTGGTCCCTCGAGGCACCACCCGGTACGGCGACCGCGATGCCCCGGGTATTTGATACGGCGGATGAACTGTTGATGGAATTGCGCGAGGCGCTTTCCGACTGAGCAGAGGAGCAGAGGAGCAGAGGAGCAGAGGAGCAGAGGAGCAGAGAGAGGAGCAGAGGAGCAGAGGAGCAGAGGAGCAGAGGAGCAGAGGAGCAGAGGAGCAGAGGAGCAGAGGAGCAGAGGAGCAGAGGAGCAGAGGAGCAGAGGAGCAGAGGAGACTCTGCCCTTATCACGAACGACGTTTCGGGTACGGTTCTGCTCGTCCCCCTGTCGCCAGTTCCGGATCCGTATCTACCGCAGCCGTTCGATAGCGATCCCGATAGCGATAGCGATAGCGATAGCGAGGATGTCGAGCAGTGCTCTGCCCCTCCACCCCCGGTCCCATCTGCCATCCTGGTTCGGAATCCAGCATCCAGTATCGAGTATTGTGTTGGGCGTTCTTCCTTTAGCGCCATCCGGAACTGTAGAGGTGGGCCTTTTCAAGATGTCATCCTGAGCGAAGCGCCTTTGGCGCGAAGTCGAAGGATCTGCGGTCGCGAGGTCTTAGCAGGCCATCCCATAGATCCTTCGACTACGCCCCTGCGGGGCTGCGCTCAGGATGACATCGGGAGGCGACATTCCCATACAGGAGAAATCGGTGCCGAGTGATTCTCCCTTTTTCCTTGCAGCCCGGGCCGCTACTCGCTCTCTTCCTCCTTCTGCCACCTGGCGCCCTTCTTGGCCAGGATGAAACAACCCGCTACCAGGGCCGCGAGACCGAGAACGCTGACCATCTGGCCCCAGAAGCCCTCGTACCACACGGCGAACGCGCCGGCGCCCTGCTCGGAGACGTGGTGGATATCGATCATCAGCATTGGTTCGCCGACCTGCGGTAACAGGAGGATGGCTCCGATGGTGCCGATGATCGCGGCACCGGCCATCAGACCGGAGGCGATGAGAGTTCCCTGCTCCTTCCGCGCTTCCCGTTCCTCTTCGGTCTTGCCGCTCTTGCCGATGAAGTGGCCGACGGCGGCACCAAAGAACACCGCCATATTGATCTCGATCGGGAGGTACATGCCGAGACCGAAGGCGAGTGCCGGAACCCTGGCCATCTCGAGCATCACAGCCACGATTCCACCGAGCAGGAAGAGAATCACCGCCTGTTGTTCGCCGCCCATGACCGATGAGACGATCGTCGCCATCAGATTGCCCTGGGGAGCCGGGAGATCGGGGTTGACGATCATCTGCCCGCTCGCATCTTCAATCATGAAACCATAGGACGTCGCGAGCACCCAGATCACCGCACCGACACAAAGCGAGGCGACGAAGATACCGAGGAATTTCCAACGTTCCTGTTGGAAGGGGCTTGCACCGAGCCAATAGCCGACTTTAAGGTCGGTGATGAAGGCTCCCGAGGTCGAAAGCGCCGTGCAGACCGCACACCCGACGACCAGGGCCACCGACATGCCGAGAGCGTCGCCGCTGAGCCCGGTTGCCACCAACGCGAGGCAGGCAATGATGAGGGTCAACATGGTCATGCCGGAAACCGGGTTGACGCCGACGATGGCAATTGCCCGGGCCGCCACCGGCGTGAAGAGGAAAGTGAGAATGAAGGTGATGACGGTGCCGACGGCGGCTGTTGAAATCTTGCCGCTGATGAACCAGAAAAGCACGAACATACCGACGACTGCGCTGAGTTGGATCAGGAAGGTATTGCGCGGCGCCATGTCGCGATCGGTCCGCTCGACCTCGGTGTTGTCGCCGCCGCCGACCAGGCCCTTGAAGGCCAACGAGAGCGACGAGACGATGATCTTCCACATCTTGAGGATGCCGATGATCCCGGCAACCGCGATGCAGCCGATGCCCATTGGTCGGACGTAATTCGCAAAGATCTGGGCGGCGTCCATCTCGGAGACCAGCGCCTCGACTTCTGGCGGTGAGAGCGGCACCGTCAGGCCGTGGCCCGCAAAAAAGATCAAGGGCACCAGCACCATCACTGAGAGAACCGATCCGGCGGCAATGACCCCGGCGTAGCGCACGCCGATGATGTAGCCGAGCCCGAAGTACACGGCGGTCGCGTTGAGCTTGATCTCGAAACGCATGTCGGCCATGCGTTGGCCGAACTCGCCGAACAGGATCTTGGAGTTGAGATGGTGATTCCACAGGTGGAGGAACTCGACGATCAGGTCATAGAAGAAGCCGAGGCCGAAGGCCATCAACAGGACCTTGCCGGCGGAACCCTTTGATTTTTCTCCCGTCGCGAGCACGTTGGCGATGGCTGTGCCTTCGGGGAAGGGGAGTTGTCCGTGCAGATCCTTGACGAAATACCTTCGCAGTGGGATCAGAAGCACGACACCGAGGTATCCGCCCACCAGACAGGATAAAAAGATTTGCAGAAAGGATGGATTGAGATCGAGAATATAAAGCGCCGGGATGGTGAAGATCGCGCCCGCGACGACGACGCCCGCAGCCTGGCCGATGGACTGGATGATGACGTTTTCCAGCAGGGTGTTGCGTTCGGCGAAAAGTGTCCCCAAAAAGACTGCCAGGATGGCGATCGGGATCGAGGTTTCGATCACATTGCCGGTCTTCAACCCGATATAGGCAGCCGCAAAGGTGAAGATCACCACCATGACGACGCCGATGATCAGCGACCGCGCAGAAACCTCCGCGCGAGGGTCGTCGGCAGGAACAACCGGGGTGTAGCTCTCACCCGGTTCCAACTCACGAAAAGCGTTCGCCGGCAGGATTTTGCTGGATTTGCCCGTATCTTCCATCGGTACCCCCCCATGTGGACTTTTTGGACGATGGGAGTGTATCAGGAGCAGAGGAGCAGAGGAGCAGAGGAGCAGAGGAGCAGAGGAGCAGAGGAGCAGAGGAGCAGAGGAGCAGAGGAGCAGAGGAGCAGAGGAGCAGAGGAGCAGAGGAGCAGAGGAGACCCGTTCCTTATCACGAACCATGCATCAAGTACGGTTCTCCCTTTCTCCCTTTCCCCCTTTCCCCCTTTCTCCCTTTCTCCCTCTTCTCCCTTTCGGGAACGGGACAGGCGGGGGAAGCTACTCGAGCGTGATCACCGCATCGCCGACGCCGATGGCGACCTCGATGCGGTACTTGCCGTCGCCCTTCCAGGACGCCGCGTGACTGACGAATCCGCCGCTCTCGATTGTCTCGCCGAGAACGGTCAATTGCACGTCGCCGATTCCGCCCGCGCCTTCGGCCGTTTTGTAGGAGGACGCCGGGGCATTCACCACCGCGGTACCAACCCCGAGATCGATAGTGACGTCGCCTCCGGTGGTTTCGACGTGGACATCACCGACCCCTGAATCGACCTCGATCCCGGATAACACGCCCTGGATATGGATGTCGCCCACTCCGTGATCGAGGGCGACCTCGAGACGGGCCGGTACCAGAACCGTCCACCGTTCTTCGAAACGGCGTTCATCGTCGGCGGGAGGGTTGATTCCGAGCACGAGGCGCGAGCCCTCAGAATCCACTTTGAGCGAAGCGGATTCCACATCGAGTTCGGCTTTGCGTTTGGATGAGAAGATGCCGCCCCGCCTGGGCGTCAGAACGACTTCTATCGTCACCTCATCGAGGCCCTGGCGGGCGGTGATCTTGACATCACCGATGCCGCTGTCGAGGACCACCGCGTCGATTCCATCGGCCGCTCGTGTATGGGTCATGGTTCGTGATCCGGCGTCGGCTCCAAAGGCGATCACCAGGATGATGACGGTGGCGAGGACAGTCTTTCGCATTCTCCTGCTCCTTACTGAAGGTACAACGAGAATCAGTCGAAAAAGTTCCGATCGTCGGATCAGTGTGATGCCGCGGCACCAAAAATCCGGGTCAGTTCCAAACCTCGCGAATGGTGAGTTGGATTTCGCCGGATGCGGTCTCGACGTCAAAGGTCGGGCCGTCACCGCTCAACTGCAGGGTCCCGCCGTCGGCGGTCACGGTTCCTGGAAATTCACTACGAACGTTGCCGGTCGTGGTACTCAGCCGCCCCTGGGGGCGGGTGTTTCCGGGGAGCTGAAGGATGACCCGGCCCGATGCCGATCGGATTCGGACCTGCGCGTCCTCGCCGATGCGATCCCAGATGACCGTGACTCTTCCGTTGGATGTGCTGGCCTCGACGTTGCCGCTGATGTTTTCGAGCCGAATCGCACCCGAACCGGTGCCGGCCCGAGCTTCTCGGGCTCCTCCGGTGAGGTTGATGGAACCGGATGACGAGCGTGCGAAAAATTCATCCAGCGGCCGAAAAACCTCGATCTGAATTTCCCCTTCACCACCATTGATGTGCAGAGACCTGGTGGCGCCGATCAGTGTGATGTCGCCCGCAAGGGAACGGAGCCTCAGGGGCTGAGCATTTGGGAAATCTCCCCGTACCTGGATGTTTCCAGTCGACGTCGTGAGATCGGGATTGATCTCTCCCGGGACCCTGAACGCCAACCGCGCCTTGGCCGAAAGGCGGCCAAAGCCGAGGAAACCGGACTTTGCCGGCTCCACCGTGACCTTGAGGCTGTCTTCACTGTCGCTGAACTCAGGGGTGTGGTTTTCGATCCACCGTTTCGCCTTTTCCTCTCCGGTTCCGCCGATGTGGAGCTCGACATCGGCCTCGATCCGGTCGACGTCAGAATTTTGGACGCGAAGATCGAGATTTGCGACGTCCGTCATGAGGACCTTGCCGGCTTCGGAGGGAAAGACCTCGGTCTTGTTGAGGTCTCGTTGGGCGGCCCAGACGGTCATCGAGACGCACAGCACAGCGATCGTCGCATATCGCGTCACACGGGATTTCGAGATCATCGGTAATCTCCAATCATGTACTGGGGAACGGCACGACATTGGCCGAACGGACGATGCCGTGGGATGGTATCGCCTTGCCATCGAGCCGTGGATTGCTGTGAGCGGCAAATGCTCGAGCCCTGAACTCCGGGTCGAGAGACTCGAGAAATGAACGGATTCGGCTCAGAATCGATCGCACGCTCGATGGACTGGCTCCAAATGAACGGGCGGTGGCGGCGATGGATGGTCCGGCGCCGTCGATCTCGAGGGTGGCCAGGACAAGGGCCACTCCCCACGGGTCGGGAGATTGGGGCCGTACGCCGCGGCTGTCGAGAAAGCTTCGCCACAGCCGTCGCGCGGCGAGACCGACAAGATCCGAATATTCGTTGACCGCACAGCAGCGAACGATCGCATCGTCGACCTCGCCGGAAACCCCGTCGAGTGCGGAGAGACCATCACGCCAGGACGTGGCGAGAGAATCCTCGGCACGGAGACGTTTTCTCGTCCGCCGGAGCCCCTCGTGGGCATCTTTGAGAAGCCGCGAATTCGGAAAAAAGGCGAGACCGTCGCGAAGGACTTCTTCGGCCTCTGCCCAACGCCCCATCGCACTGAGGAGATTGGCGCGCATTCCAGCCAAAAAGATCTGGAAGTCATCCGGTACCTTTTCGTCGATATCGATTTCATCGAGGATGTCGAGGGCCTCGGGCATTCGGGCCTGATCAGAAAGCACGACCGCCAGCTGGATGGGGAGGTGGATCGCTTGCGGGAAAAGCCGCCATCCCAAGCGGAGATGTTTTTCCGATTCGTCAACATCACCGAGTGCTTCGAGGGCGTTCGAGGTGAGGTGGCAGGCGTGGGGTGAAGGCTCGAGTTCCCATGACTGCGATGCTGACGGCAACGCAGCTTCAGCATTCCCCATCGCGAGGTGGGCTTGCGCCATCCAGGTCAGAAGAGCTGCCCGTAAATGATCGTGGTCTTCCACCAGGGTCAGGAGCTTTTCGACCTCATTGATGATCTGTCGGTGCTGACCGTGCCGGCTCCATTCCTGACAACGCTTCAGGGCTTTGTCAACGCGTACTCTCGTGCTTTTGGAGCTGTCATGGTTGCCGTCACTCATGGATGAATGCTAACACGCGGGAGGAATTAGGAATTAGGAATTAGGAATACCCGCTCCTTATTACGAACGCGGCTTCAGGTGCGGTTCTCCCTTTCGCCCCTCCGCCCATTCGGGAACGGGATCGGGATCGGAAATGGAATCGACGTATGGATTCCACTGTTCATCTCCAGCATTACTGCTAGTCCATAACAGATCGTCACCTGATGTTAGTTGCAACTGCATCTCGTGGTTTTCGAATCGCACCGCTCTGACATGATCCTGTTGCCGCGGTTGGCTCTTTGACCCGATTCCGCTCCCTTTCCAGAATTGTCATCCTGCGGCGACAGCGTCCTTCGGCAGCGACAGTGGAGCAGCGACCCGGTTCAGCGACTCGCGCTGCTCGGCGGCAGCGATCAGGAGTCCTGGCGACCTGAAGTAGCCTCCTCCGGGTGGTTCATCTCATAGGAACAGCCGTTGTGGCTGCGCCCCTTCCGGCTTCACCGTTCAGGCCGAGACGGCCGCACCACAAAGGCCGGAGCTCCGCCAGAAGTGACATGCTGGTCGCTGTCCCATGGCCGCTGAAATCACTACGCTGATGGCTGATTTCCGCCTCTCGACCCCTCCATCCCATTCGCTGTCCCTGTTCGCTATCCGAAATGGAATCGACGTATGGATCCAGAGCATCCAGCATCCAGCATCCAGCATCGAGTATCGAGCATCTGTGTCTTTGTCCCTTTCCCTTCGAGCCTCAACGCCGACGTTTGGCCTCCGGTTTTGGTTTTTCTTTGCTCTGTGGCTTCGAGCCTCGTGCCCGAGCGGTGGTCGCGTTTTCGGCGGCCGGCTTTTTCTCTGACCGGCGCGCAGAGGATCTCGTGCCCTCCGGTTTGGATCTGGCGGACGGGGAATTCTGCCGTCGCGAGTCAATCGACCGACTAGCTCGATCGCGTTGTGATGTCGTGCTTCGTTCGATTGCTCGCGATCGTTCCGAAGGTGTCCGCGAGGTGCTTCTGCTTGTGGCAGAGAGTCGACGACCGGACGCAACGGACGAGTTGGAACGCGACACCCCGGTCTCGCTGCTGCCGCCTGTCTCCGAGGGTTCAGACTGACGCTGTCGTGACTGGATCGATCTCGAGGCGGAAATTGGTTGCCGGCCTTCGGCGAGCGAACTCGAATGCTGTCTTGTCCGACTCGAGCTTGTCGCGCGATCGGCGCTTTCAGGACGAGGTTCGGTCTGTCGTTGCGGTTTTCTGAGAGATTCTCCGCGCGAGGATGCAGCGGCAGTTGCTTCAGATGGGCGCGAGCGGACCATCGGTTGTCTTCTCTCGAGTGCGTCGGGTGTCAACGTCCGACTGACCGTGTCTCGCGCGTGGCGCTCGATGCTTGCTGCGACACCCTCGGGCCGGGCGATGGTGATCTCTCTGCCGGCCATGCTGACGGTGCGCCGCGACACCGGAACATCACGCATCCGAGCGCCACCTCGACTGTGGATTTCCGACGTCGAGGGAGCGGCCGCGTGATTCTCGATCCTTGATCTCGAGGCGCGAGAGTGGTCCACCACGTGGTGCGAGACGTTGTCCGATCCGAAGTGGCGCCAATCCACATAGTTTGCGTATCGAGCATCGTGCCAACCGTCCCTGTAGCCGGTGTCATAGCCGTCCTGAAATCCATGCCGGTAGCCGTGGTGGAAGCCTCGCGCGGCGTGACTCCAGCCGCGGGGAGGGCATGCATACCAACCGATGTAGCCGCCACCGCGGACCCAGACGACGTTGGCACTGACATAGGAATAACCCGGGACCCAGACCCAGCCAAAGGACGAATAGGCCCAGTTTCCGTAGTGGTGAGGGACGTATCCCCAGGGCTCGAAAGCGACCCAGTTCCATCCGTGGACGGTGTGGACCCAGCGGCCGTGGGTATATGGCTGCCAACCGGCGGCCACCCAGGGACGCCACACCCGTCCGATGCCTCCGACCCAAACCCATTCGCCATAGCCGGAAAGGGTGGCTTCGAAGTTGAGCGACCAGTGGGGATCGGCCCACGATCGGGTGTGAACACCCCAGTCACCGACTCCCACCGAGACTCCAAAACCCCCTCCACCGACGTAGAGACCGAAGTGGCCGCCGGCCTCGACGACCGCGGCAGCGCCGATCACGATGATTGCGGCTGCGAGATACGCGAGTTTTCTTTGGTGTCTCATGGATGCCTCCCCGACGGTGATGATTGATGCCGTCGTCAACCAGGGGAAGAGCAAAGCCCGTGCCAGCGCTTCAGTTCGGTCTTCTGCACCCATAACAGAGAGAAACCGCGGTCATACCGCGGGAGACTGTCCGAACTGCAGGTCGTTTGTCCCAAATCGAGGACGCCCAAAGCTCCATCTGCCACCAGCGCGGAGACATTTTGCAGAGCCAGGCATTGGAACGTAGCTTGGGCTCCGGACCGGCATGTAAACTGCATGGTCAGCGGTGCGATGGAGTATCTCGGTCAGGTGTTCTACCATGTGGAAAAGGTGGATGGCTCAGAGCCGGTTGACCGTCGTGATCAACGGAGAAGCTCGGAAACGAAGCAGCCGCATGAACCATCGACCCCGGTTGCAGCGGCGAAAGGTGGAGAATCCTGATGAAGCCCGGCGGCAGCGTGATCCCGCTTCGTTTCGCGGCCGCGGGCTCGATTGCGATTCTGGCCGTCATCGGCTGTAATTCGGACGGTGGAACCCAACCGGGATTGACGGAGCCTGACTGGACGATGCAGCGCGAAGAGATGGTCAGCCAACAGATCGAGGCCCGAGGGGTCAAGGACCCGTCGGTTCTTTCGAGTCTGCGAAGCGTCCCGCGGCATTTATTTGTCCCGGAAAACTACCGCGAGGGTGCCTACAACGATTCTCCCTTGCCGATCGGCGACTCGCAGACGATCTCCCAACCTTATATCGTGGCCCTCATGTCCGAACTCCTGGAAGTCGAGGCGGGACAAAAGGTTCTCGAAATCGGTACTGGATCAGGCTACCAGGCAGCGGTGCTTGCACAAATGGGGGTCGAGGTACGGTCCATCGAAATCCGCCAGCGATTGTGTGAACGAGCGGCGGACACGCTTGCCGCGCTCGGCTTCCGATCGGTTGAAGTGAGGTGTGGCGACGGTTATGGCGGGTGGCCGACCGAGGCACCATTCGACGGAATCATCGTCACTGCGGCTCCCGAGAGGATTCCAGATCCATTGCTCGAGCAACTGGCTGAGGGCGCGAAAATGGTGATTCCGGTCGGCGATTTCTACCAGGAACTCAAGGTCATCACCCGCACCGGGGATGGATTCGAAGAACGGTCCGTGATCCCGGTACGCTTTGTGCCGATGACCGGCGAAATCGAAAGGCAGTAACTGACCGGACTACCACCGCATCTCACAAATTCAGTCGTCGATGACATCCACCTGAACACCGGGGTAGAACCCAGTTTCTTTGATCATTGATTCCGCGGTTTCTCCGAAACGCAGGGAGCCGCGGAAATTGCTGTAGATCCCCGCTCCCACCCTCACGATCGGCGGCGAGGTCGCGTCCAATCTTTCGATCACAATTTCTATCGCGTGAGAAATCGGCGCCTTCCAGCGGCCGGGACGCCATGGCGATGTCCGCCTGTCCCGCCAGCAGATCCCCGATACCTTCGCTTGTGCCGGTGCCGTTGATATCGAAGCGAATTGACCGCGAATCGCGTCGAATAGCGTCGGCCCATACCTCAGCCAGAGGTTGCAGGGTGCTCGAACCTCGAATTACAATTGGAGGGTCCTTCGCAATGCCTTCGTTGGTACCACCGAGCGTGATTGTCATCACCGCGCAGACGAGCAACGGAATCGCCGGACTCAGGTTTGAACGATTGCAGGCGGCGTGCGGACGTCTCATAACCAAATCCTTTGTTATTGGTTGACAGGTCGTTAGCGAGAGAACCAACTTCAAGGTTATCACCGCGATTCATGGGGCCTCCCGAAGAAGGCGATGAGGTGAGGATTCGTTGTTTTGCTGGGAGGCCGTCGAGATGTCAAATTCGGGTTTTTTGGGTCGGAAATGCATCAACACCATCAATCGGCCATCCAGAATGAAGAAACGAGCATCGGGCGGGTAGCTGGGCTATAGTGTGCCCGTCTGAGGAGGTTGCATGTGCGGCATCGTCGGGGTCATCAGTAAAAACGGACGCTCGGTGGTCGGCGACCTTGGAAACGGGGCGCATTTCCTCCAGCACCGCGGGCCGGCATACGCCGGTCTCTTTGTTTTCGACCCCGTTCACCGGGGCTTTTCATTGGAAAAAGGCGAAGGCCTGGCTGACGACATATTCAAACAGCTGGGAGAGGTGTCGGGCGACGTGGGCATCGCCCACACCCGATACAAAACATATGGCGGTGGCGGCACCAACAACGCCCAGCCTTTCTTCGACGCGCACGCTTCTCTGGCCCTGGCCCACAACGGACACATCACGAATGTTCCGCAGATCGAAAGCGAGCTGGCGAACCGATCCCAGGCGCTGGCAGCCGACTGTGACGCGGAAGCTCTGTTGCGAGTGCTCGCTCTTTGGGTTGAACACTACCGCCGTCTCGACCCGACGGCTGAAGAAAAAGAAATCGTCTTCCGGGCGATCAAAGAGACCCAGCACGCGATAACCGGCGCCTATTCCGCCGTCCTTGCGACTCCGGAAGGCTTGTTTGCATTTCGCGATCCACACGGTTTCCGCCCGATGGTTCTCGGACGAAGGAGTCGCTCAGGCCGCGAAGCACTCATGATCGCGTCCGAAACACTCGCTCTGGAGCAGAACGGATACGAGGTCGAAGATGAGGTCGAGCACGGAGCCGCCCTCTTCATCAACCGCAATCTCGAAATCGACCGACGCGTGCTGCTGCAACGGGACCAGCTTCCGTGCGCCTTCGAGCTCATCTACTTTGCCGATGTGGAATCGAAGATGATGGGCGACAAGATTCGCAGTTATCGCTGGCGTGCCGGACGGTCGCTGGCGACGCATGTGCTCGAAACGGCTCCCGATCTGGTCAGAGAGATCGATATGGTGGTGCCGATTCCGCACTCGCCGATTCCGGGCGCCGAGGCTTTTGCTCAAAAGCTCGAAAAGGAACTCGATTCATCGGCGCTGCAATATGCGACACCGGTCTCGAAGTACCGCTACGGCGGCCGTATCTTCATGGAAGAAACCCAGGAGGCACGGGACGAAGCGGCGATGCTCGATTTCCGGGTCGATGCGATTTCGGTCAAAGGGCGATCGATCTTTCTGGTGGACGACAGCATCGTCCGGGGCACCAACGCCACCCGGATCGTGCGCGCCTTGCGCGCGGCCGGGGCGAAGAAGATCTATTTCGGCACCCTGTGGCCGGTGGTCATCGACTCGTGTTTCCAGGGCATCAACACCCCCACACAGAGCGAGCTCATCGGGGCCCGATTCAATGGAGATGTGGAAGAGATTCGGGTCGAGCTCGGGGTTGATGCGCTTTTTTACATGCCGGAACAGGTCTTTGTCGAACTCGTACTGAAGTCTCAGCCTGCCTGCATGGCCTGCGCGACCGGAAAACGGGCCGTCAAATTCGAGCATTCGGGCCCGGTCCTGCCGCCGATCGTCTGACATCTCACGACCGCAGATCGTCGCAGATAAATTGGCGTCGCAACCACGAAGGCGCCAAAGCACCAAGCCACTACGCAAAGCTGGCTCCTCACGGCTTTGCCGCGGAGCGACGAAGCCGGACACACAGAACACACAGAAGAACACAGAATGAACCGCAAAGAACGCCAAGAACGCAAAGTCGCACAGGCGCGGTTGGCGAGATTTTACGGTGTTGACATGCTTGGCGGCAGAACAACAGGCGATCGTTCGATCGCCTGTCGCCGGTGAGAAGCGTGCCGTCTCCGAGCGCGAGCGCTCGTCGCCGCCACGCTTCCCACCGACCGGTGCGCCTACGGCACACCGATTCTGCCTTGCAGTTGTGTTATCGCGTCGGGAGCGCAACCTTCATCTATTCACACCCTCTTCCAAGACAGTGTCTCGGACAGTGTTCAGGGGCAGCGTCAGCGTTCAGTCATCAGCGGCCTCCCACTGGCTATTCCTTCCGTTGAACGACCCGGATGTGGCTACTTCGTCGCCTGTGCTCCTGATCGCTGCCGCTGCACACTGATTGCTGATTCTCCCCTGTTTGCTGCTCCCTGCCGCTGCCGCTGAATTCTGTCGCTGTCGCCCGGCCCGTGTCACGAAAGCATCAACTGGACCCAGATGGTCTCAGGCATCTCTGCGCCTCTGCGCCTTTGCGTTGAAAATCCACGGCAACCGACGTTGGCAGGAAGGCCCCGGTCTTCTGTTGAGAGATCAAAAAAAATCGGTGGGTCGTTCTGTGTGATCCGTGGGCGGATTCGTGCGGCAGTCGGGAGTCAGTCGAGGCCGAGTTCGGCCCGGCAGGCTTCAAGGACCTGATCGTGGAGGACTCCGTTGGTACAGACGATGCCGCTGCCGTGGCCGAGATGGCGGCCCTGGGAGAAATCGAGCGGCTTTCCGTGGAGATCGCTGACTCGGCCGCCTGCCTCCTCGACCACGATCAACCCCGCCGCGTGGTCCCATACCTTTTCGCGATAGCTGGTGTCTCGTGGTAGGCGGAGGTAGATCGATGCCTGCCCCCGGGCGACAACCGCATATTTGCATTGGCTGTCGATTCGGTATGGTTCGGCGGTGATTCCGAGTCGCGCGGCGATTTTTCCCTGAACCGAGTGCGCAGCATGGGCGGCCACCACCGATTCGCAGACGACCGCCTGCGAAGGATCGGTGATCCGGTCCACCGCGATCGCTTGCTGTCTGTCCCGGTTCAAGCTCAGCGACGTGGCTCCGTGGGAGCGAAGGGCTGCAAACAGACGGCCACTGCCGTCATTGCCGTCGCTCGGCAGAGGTTCCAGGTTTGGGCACCCGAGGACTCCGAGGACCACCTCGCCGCCGTCCACCAGTGCGAGCGCGACGGCATATTGTTCGCCGCGTAAAAAGCCCTTGGTGCCGTCGATCGGATCGAGCACCCAGTACCGGCCCGTACCGCCGCCCTGGTGATTGCCCCGGTCGAGTGCGTCGATCATGCTCATGACGTTCAGGTCGGGTACGGCCATCTGTGCAAGCGCGATGACCCGTTGCGCCATGAAGGTCGATTCTGCGAGGGCGTCGGAATTCTCCTCGGCCAATAGTGGGTCATCCGCAAAAAGCTCACGGAGCCGGTGGCTCACGATGACCTGACCGGCGAGATCCGCCACGGTAACCGGCGAACGGTCGTCTTTCGCAATGGATTCTCCTGCGCTGACAATCCGCTCCTGGGCGCTTCGGGTCATGCCACAGACTTCTGCGACGATATCGATGGCGGCCTGGTATTCAGCTTCGTACACGTTGGAGCGAGTGTAACAGGCGGCGAATCTGAAGAGTTTTTTGAATCCCAAATTCCGATCGCTATCGCAATCGCTATCGGTATCGGATACCCAGATGCACTCCAGTCCAAGACAGAATCTCTGACAGCGTTCAGGGACAGCGACAGCAACAGCGAACAGTAGTCAGGGGCAGCGTTCAGTCATCAGCGGCAGCGAACAGCGCTCACACTTTCGGGTTCAACAGCCGCCAGGTCATGGCACGGACCTGATCGAAGGCCATCATCGCTTCACTGGCTCGGTTCGGGCTGATTGCCCCGGCGTGGGCGAGGAGTAGCAAGTGGCTGTCGACCTCTTTTGCCGAGGCGTAGGCGATTCTCCAGTGGTTCGACCGGTTTTTACCGACTCGGCCGTGCCCTTCCGCCAAGTTAGCAGGGACAGAACTTGCCGACCGGATCACCTGATCGGCTATGGACTTCAGCGGAGCAGGAACCCTCATAACAAGCTTGATCGCGATCCCGGCTGCTTCGAGAGCTTTCGAGTGGGCAACGAGGTTGGGGTTAGTGGCGGCGTTGGACATGGTCACCTCCGGGTCGTTCATGCCCATACCCTCAAGCCGGTGTGGTGGCCGATGTCAAGGATGCCCTGCACCCTGCCTGTCCTTGACATCGGCCGCCCACCGGCTTACCCCTTCCTTGGAACGACCCGGAGGTGGCCACTTCGTCGCCTGTACTCCTGACCGCTGTCGCTGGATACTGACCGCCGTCCCTGACCGCTGTCCCTGTCGCCGTTTCCTGTCGCCGTTTCCTGTCGCTGCTCACTGTTCGCTGTCGCTGGGCACTGTCGCTGTCGCTTCGCTGGGCACTGTCGCTGCCGCTGCAATTCGGGCAAGGGGCAACCACGAACCGGGAATGCCAATTACCGATCGGTAGACTCTGTGTTTTCTATAGGGGAACTCAACCTGGTGATTTGTTCTGGACAGCAGTGGCGCGGATTGCCGAACCCAACAACGAGAGCGATTGTGATTCATGACCTCGTCGTTGAGCCGCTTCTGCTGCCTGTCTCTCGGTGCGTGCTAACGTCAATCAGGTCAACGGAGGAGTCGTGGCGGACTTGACAAATGAAAACCTGGAGCCGGAGTTCGATTGGCATGTTTATGCCGATGCCACCTGTGCCGGGCTCTCGGTCCTGATTCCCATCCCTTTGGTCGATCTGGTTTTCGAGGGGGTCTTCAGACGGAGAATCCCGTCATCGATTGCCCGCTACCGGAAGGCTCCGATTGCGCCGGATGCGCGCCGGCAGTTCGTGAAATCCCTGAGCGGCCCGCTTTCCTTGCAAGGTTGCGTGGTGGCTGTATTTACCGTGATCAAGTACATCCTCCGCCGGATCTGGCGCAAGATCATCTACATATTCGCGGTCAAAGATGCCGCCACGGCTTTGACCGAGTACTGGCATCGGGCGGCTCTCATCGATCACATGGTCCGTATCGGCCATCTCGCTCAAGGTGCCGATATTCAGCTTGCAGCGCAGGTGTTCACCCAGGTGCTGCGTGAGATCGATCCCAGCCCCTTGATCGGGCTTGCCCGCGAAACCGTGGCCAATGCCCACCGTGTGCTGAGGCTGTTGCTCCGGGCGCGAAAGTTGGGCGCTTCAGAGGTCACTCGATCACTCGGTGAAGTGATGTCCTCCCACTGGAGGCTGGCCGAAGCGTCGTTGCTTGCCACGACGCTTCGTTACAACAGGGACTATGCGGAGGAAGTTCGGCGGCGCCGTACCTCCGATGCCCAGGCTGGTATCATCGAGCGGTGAATCAGAGAGCGCAAATCTCACCGTCCGGTGCCTCGAGTGTGGTGGGTTTGCGTGATGCGTTCAGGAGGGTGCAATGGACCGAATCCGGACCCTGGTCGTCGCGGTGGGAGCCGTCGTTCTGATGGCGGCTTGTTCGCAAGAATCAACATCCGGAGGCGATGAAGCCGGCCAGAGCCTCGATCTTCCCGATCGGGTCGGCGAATGGCAGGCGGTCGGCGATCAGGTCTTCGATACCGAGTCCATCTACGAATACATCGACGGCCACGCCGAGGTCTATATGGCCTATGGGATGGTGCGCTGTCTGTCACGGCGATATGAAGGACCCGCCGGCGAGGCTCCGATCGTGCTGGATCTCTTTGAACTCGCCTCTGATGCAGATGCCTTCGGTGTTTTTACCCACAATCGTGATGGTGAGGTGGTCGAGGTCGGACAAGGCGGCCTCCTGAATCCGGGTTGGTTGTCCTTCTGGAAGGGCCGGTGGTACGGGTCGGTCTACGCCGAAGGCGAGGGCGACCGGGTCAACGAGGTTCTTGTTGCCGTGGCCGAAAACGCGGCGCAGGCAATTCACGATGAGGGTCGGATTCCGGCACTGGTCAGCGAGTTGCCGGCCGAGGGCCTCGATCAACGCTCGATTCGGTTTCTCCGCACCCAGGAGATCCTGAATGCCGTGGTCTATTTGGGTTTTGGCAATGTATTGGAATTCGGTCCGGATGTCGCCGCCGTGCTTGGACACTACGATCTCGAGGGAGGCGACGCCTGGTTGTTGTTGGCCGACTATCCCGACGACGCGACGGCGAGCCGCGCCGCGGCCGGGGCGACGGAGGCAGGTCTCACGATCTGGAAGTCTAATCGCCGCATGGCGACGGTGCTCGCCCCACAACCCGCGGCCGTTGCCGACTCGTTGATCGAACAACTCAAGGGAGGCTCCAGATGAGCGGTCGGAAATTGAATCGTCGAGAATTCCTGATCACCGGGTCCGGCGCTGCGGCGGTCGGGCTGGTTCCGGTTGGTGCGTCCGTGGCCGCCGGCGAGACGAAGAAGCGGGCCAGGGTCGTATTGGTGAGGGATCAGAAGGTCATAGGAACTGACGGCGAGATCCAGCCCGAAGTCCTCCACCGCATGCTCAACGAGGCCGTGACCACCCTGCTCGAAGCTCCGGATTCCTCGGCTGCCTGGAAGAAGCTTTTCTCTGCCGGCGATGTGGTCGGAATCAAAAGCAATGTCTGGAGATTTTTGCCGACGCCAGCCGCGCTCGAAGACGCGATCCGCCACGAACTGCTGATGGCCGGTGTGGCCCCTGGCGATGTCGCAGTGGATGATCGCAATGTGAAGGGCAACCCGGTGTTCCAGCGCGCCACCGCCTTCATCAACACACGACCGATGCGCACCCACAATTGGTCGGGCCTCGGAACCTGCATCAAAAACGTCATCACCTTTACCGAGCGTTATTCGGACTATCACGGAGATGCGTGCGCTCCGCTCGGTTCGATCTGGCTGCGGCCGGAGATCAATGGCAAGGTGCGGCTCAACGTGCTGGTGATGTTGACGCCCCAGTTCCACTCGGTTGGACCGCACAGTTTTTCGAAAGACTACGTGTGGACCTACGGCGGCCTCATCGTCGGCATCGATCCGGTCGCGGTGGATGCGACGGGCGCGCGCATCATCGAGGCCAAACGCAAGATCTTTTTTGGCGACGGCCGGCCGATGAGCCCGCCGCCGCACCATATCCAGGTCGCCGACACCCAGTATGGGATCGGTGTTTCGGATCCTGATCGCATCGACATTGTTCGTCTGGGCTGGCAAGACGACGCGCTTATTTAGGACGAGGGGCCCGGAGAAACCTCGGATCACGGAGATGAATACAGGTATCAGATCACCCTCGCTGTCGGAATCGGTATCGATGGCGAAATGAGCACTCAGCTATGATCTGAAGATCTCGGCGGGAGGTCGAATTGGCGGATGCAGGCTTGAAGATCCTCATGGTCACCTCAGAGGCGGTTCCCTTTGCCAAGGCGGGCGGCCTCGGCGATATGGTTTCGGCGTTGTCGGCCGAATTGCAGCGCCAGGGACACGAGGTTCGCATGGTCCTGCCGCGCTATTACTCCGTGGACATCGCTCGGCTCCGGCGGGTCGGCGACCCCCTTGGAGTGCCGCTGGGTCTCGAACAGGAGTGGTGCGGCGTGTACCAGAGCCGGCTGCCGGACGCGGAGGTTCCGGTCTATTTCCTCGACCACGAAGGCCTCTACGGCCGTGACGGCATTTACGGTTCGCGCGCGGAGCCGGGTTTTCGCGACAACCTGCGCCGCTTCGCGCTCCTCAGCCGCGGAGCATTCCAGTTGTGCCGCTCGATCGACTGGATACCCGATGTGATGCACGTCCACGACTGGCCGGCGGCGGTCGTTCCAGTCTGTCTCAACGCACGCGAGCAGGACGGTGAGTTTGCCGAGACCGGCTCGGTTCTGACCATTCACAACCTCGGACATCAGGGTGTGTTTCCGGTGGAGGAATTCGCCCATCTACCGTTTGATCCGGAGCTCTACCGATCGGCGGGGTTTGAATCCCCGCAGGGTCTCAATCTGCTGCAGGCCGGGATCCTGAATGCCGACATCCTGACCACGGTTTCTCCCACCTATGCCGAGGAGATTCAGACTCCTGAATTCGGTTGTGGGTTGGATCCCATTTTGCGGAACCGTGAGGCCGATCTCTTCGGCGTTCTGAACGGAATGGATTACTCGTTGTGGAACCCGGAAGACGATCTCGAGATCCCGGCGAATTTTTCCCATGAGAACCTCGACGGGAAGGCGGTCAACAAGGAGTTCCTGCAGGAAGAAATGGGTCTCGATGTCGACCCGTCGCTGCCGGTTTTCGCCATGGTCAGCCGTCTGGTCGATCAGAAGGGTTTTGGTCAACTCTGCGGTCCGGCCCACGGTTCTCTTTTTTCGATCTGCGAAGACTTCGACCTCCAATTCGTGATCCTCGGTACGGGTGACGCCTGGTGCGAAGAGGAATTGACTATCCTGGCCGACAAACTTCCGAATCTCTCGGTCGCTCTCGAGTTCAACAACCGTTTGGCACATTTGATCGAGGCCGGTTCTGATTTTTTCCTCATGCCGAGCGCCTATGAACCGTGCGGCCTCAATCAGATGTATTCGCTCCGCTACGGCACGCTGCCCATTGTGCGCAAAACCGGGGGGCTTGCCGACACGGTCGTCAACTATGACCAGGAAACGGGTGAGGGGACCGGTTTTGTGTTCTCAAAGCTGACACCGCGGGCTTTGTACGACACCGTCGGATGGGCCTTGTGGACCTGGTACAACCGGCCCGAAGATATCGAAACCATGCGGGTCCGGGCGATGCAGGAACGGTTTTCCTGGCAGGACTCCGCTGCCCGCTACGTCGAACTGTACCAGTGGGCCATGGATCGGCGGGTCGGTCGGGTGCCGCGCAGCGGCTGACCGTCGATCAGGAGTCGGCCCCGAGGCTCTTGGTGATCTCCAGGGCGATTGCCGACGCGACCATCTGTTCGCCGATTTCGGTGTAGTGGCAACAGTCGTCGCTGTAAGTCTGCTCGGCCGTCGCGGCGAAAAGCATGGTCAAATCGACAAAATGCACGCCGCCGTCGCCGAGTCTTTCGCCGAGAGCCTTGAGCAGGGGATATCCCATTTCCGCATATCCACTCGACTGCAACTCAAAATTGATGGCGCTCAGCCGTTCGTGCTCACCCATCTCCTTTGAACCCGCGAGGTACTGGTTGGGCTGCAGGAAGTGCAGATACTCCACCCCGGACCGCTGACAGAGACCGTTCATGAGGATTGAAGCCCTCTCCCAGCTTCGGGCGAGATCGAGGACCATCTGCCGTTCAGTGTCGTAGGGTCGATTCGGGCCGGTGACCGTGAAGCTCGGATCGGCGGATGACTGCAATTTTGAGAGCCGCACTTCGATGTCGCCGATTCGCCGCGCCACGTGTCGATCCAGGAGGGTCCACACCAATCCGGCGGTGGAACTCCAGGCCAGGGGCTTCCTATCGAAGCGCTTCGCGAGTCGGTGTCTTCGCCGCTTTTCGAGCATCAGTTCGCCAACGACGAGGCGGGTTTCGGGGTCGAAGTCGGCGACTCGGTAATACCAGGCGTGGGGAAAAATCGGCGCCACACTTCTGGGAAGGTTCTCAGTTGGAGCGAGCGCGATCTCATTGAAACCGTCGAGATTGACGACCACGTCAAAATGGGCGCCCAGGGTCAGCAGGTAGTTCAAAAGGAGGAGTTGTTGCGGCTGTTTGTAGCCCGGCAAGGCGAGATTGACGATCACGACGTCTTCCACCGGAGACTCGATGCCGCTGAGAATCTGCGACTTCAGCTCGTCGGCGAAATGGAGGGTGAGGCCAAAAGCCACCGAGCCGCCCGTCACTGCGACCACCAGGGCGCGATCGTCCGGTGGATGAAAGATGCCCCGCTCGGTGAGTTGGAATCCAAAATTCAGTGCGTCTTCACCGCCCGCGTCGAGGCGGGTGGCGCGGTCGAAATCGGAGTCCAGGACATAGCCGAGAAATGGGTGGACGACAAACTGTGGGTAAAAAGATGCGTCGGGAGTCAGCGCCGGCTTCTGTCCGGTCGATTGGCCGGCTTCTGGGGACCGCATCGCTTCCAGGACGGCGGGCGTGACGAGAAGGCGGTATTTGACGCTCAGCCCGAGCAACGAAATAGCTTCAATTGCAGCGAACACCAGGACGACGAGGATGACCCCATAGGCCGCCTTTCGACGGGTTGATGCGGGTGGCAGCGGGGCGTCGTTCATCTTCAGATCCTCTTATCGGTTGCGTCGAAAATCGTCGACGATGGCGTCGCCGATGGCCTGGGCGACCATCTGATCGCCCTTGCTGGTGTAGTGACAACAGTCGTCGATGTAGGTCGGCTCGGTGGTGCTCTCGAAGAGCATACTGAGGTCGTGGAATTGGATCCCCTCCTCGCGCAGTTGGCGGCCGTAGGCGAAGAGCAGGGGATAGCCTTCGAGAACGTACGGGGAAACGGCCAGCTCCCAGTTGACGGTCGATGAGCGTTCGTCTTCGGTCATGGGCTTCGAGTCGGGAACGTACTGGTTCGGTTGGAGAAAATGGTAGTAGCGCGCACCCACTGTCTCGCTTGCGTTGTGCAGCTGAATTGAAGCCCGCCACCAGATTTCGGCCATGTGCTGGAGAACTTCGGCGCGATCTCGATATTCAGTGCGCGGTCCGCTGACCATCAACCGGGGTGAATCCGTTGATCTCTGGCGGGCAAGCTCGGCCTCGACCTCGATCATCTGGTCGATAAGGCGACCGTTGAGAAACGACCAGAGCACGGAAGCGGTGTTCGAATACTTCCACGGGTTCTTCTGGAAGAATGCGGCCAGACGGCGGCGCTGTCTTTCGGATTGTGCCAGCTCTGCGAATCCGAGGCGGGTGTCCGGGCCTGCGTCCGCAACCTTGAAGTACCAGGCATAGGGAAAGAACCCGGCGACGCCGGTGCTCAGATTTTCCTCCGGAGCCAGGGCGATTTCGTTGAAGCCGTCGAGGTTGATCACGACATCGAAGTGTGCGCCGAGAGTCCAGAGATAGTTCAGCAGGAGAAGCTGCTGCGGTTGGTGAAATCCGGGGATCGCGGCGTTGACCACGATGACCCGGTCATACTCGTCACTGAGACCTGTCTGGACGACCGTGCTGATGTGATCACCAAAGCGGCGGCCGACGTTGAAGGCCACCGAGCCACCGGTAATGACCGTGACCAGTGTCCGTTCGACCGGGGTGTGGAACACGCCCTTTTCAGCCAGCGAAAACCCATAGTCGATGGCATCGGGCCCGCCGACGTCGAGACGCGGCTCGCGCTCGAAGTTGTCGTCGAAGACGTATCCGAGGTACGGATGCAGTGCAAACAACTTCGACCAATAGGCCCAGTCGACATACTCGTCGTGCAAACCCGCGGTCCCGGTGGGCGATGTGATGGAGGCGAGTTGGGCGCGTACCCTTGCAGGTGTCATCAGCTTGCGGTTTTTTATGGAGAGAGCGGTCAGGGACGAAGATTTCGGTCGCGAGCACCACCAAGACGACGAGAAGTCCCCAGAAAATCGGGCTCCGCCAGGATTTCTCTCTTGTATTGCTGCGACATGACGATCGTCAAGCCTCCAAATCGGACCACTCGTGCCATGGGTGGTCCTCTCGATCGTACACCGCCGGACAATCCCTATTTGTAGCTGAAGCCTTTGACGAGATTCTGCAGTTCGACGGCCATCGCCGCCAATTTTGCGGCCTCGATTTGCGTGGAGCTTGCGCCGGATGCTGTATCCGATGTGGCGGTCGCCACACCAGAGATGTTTCGCGCGATCTCCGAACTGCCGGAGGCGACCTCGGAAACACTGCGCGCGATTTCGTTGGTTGTCGCGGTCTGTTCTTCGACCGCGCTCGCGATGGTGTTTTGCAGGTCGTGAATTTTGCCGATGATCACCGCGATTTCGTTGATGGCGGCAACAGCACTTTGCGCGTCGCCTTGGATCGCATTGATACGACTCCCGATCTCTTCGGTCGCCGATGCTGTTGCCCGTGCCAGCTCTTTAACCTCGTTGGCAACTACCGCGAATCCCTTGCCGGCGTCTCCGGCCCGAGCAGCCTCGATCGTCGCGTTGAGGGCGAGAAGGTTCGTTTGTTCTGAAATCGATGTGATGGCCTTGGTGACATCGCTGATGGCGGCGCTGCTCTCGTCGAGCTTTGTGATGGTATCGGTGGTTGTTTCCGCAACCTGGACGGCGGTCGTTGCAACCGAGGCTGCATCCTGGGCGCTTCGCGCGATTTCGTGAATGCTGCCGGTCATGTCGTCGATGCCACTGGCTACCATCTCCACATTGGCGCTCACCTGTTCGGCCGACGCTGAAACCATGGACGCCTGGGCCGAGGTCTCCTCGGCGCTGGCGGCCATTTGTTGGCTCACTGCCGTCAGGCCTTCGGAGGCATCGGAGAGCGCTCTCGAGTTCTGAGCGATCGTCCTGACCGCATCGCTCATATTGCCGAACGCCAGGTTGAGCGCTTCACTTGTGCGACCGACCTCATCGCGGGCATGGATCTGAATGATTCGCGAAAGGTCGCCATCGGCCACCCTGTTGGCAACTTCCACCACTTCGGCGAGCGGCCGGACGATCGCACGAGTGACCGTAAGCGAGAGCGCGCCAAGACCCACCGCGGTCAGCAGCAATACCAGGAAGACGAGATTCCGGGCGCGCTGCTGGCTGTGGCGAACCTTCTCGACGGCGATATCGACCTCTCGCCGGGCGCTCTCTGCGAATTCTTCGAGGTTTTCTTTTAAATCGAGGTAATTATTCTGCATTTCTTGGAGAGCGGATACGATGGCATCGCCCGTCTCCTGGGCGATAAGGCGTGAGGTGGCATCGCGTGCAAGGTCGTAGTATTGCTCGAATGACTTTTCCAACATATTCGACTCGGTGACAGCGATCACCGGGTTGTTGCGTTCTTCGCGCAGCCTGTTGACGAAGCCGGTGTGAAGTTGATCGGTTTCGACAAGGATGGCAGGATCGGCAGCCATGGCTGCATCTTGGAGGCCGCGCTGAATCTGCGCCAGAGTATCGACAAGATCTCGAGAAAGCTCGAGTTTTGGAACGTAACCGTCGTCGATATCGGCGACCAATTTTTCGGTGGCGGCGGCGCTTATCTGCACCACCACGAATATGACGATGATGCTGGCCGCAGCGAGGGCCGGAATGAGAAAGATCTTCTGGGTGAAATTGAGTCGATTCAGCACGGCGAACTCTCCCATACCGGGTTCATCCGAATCATATGATTCGCCGGTCAATTCCCCGAAACCACGAGTTCCCTGACGCCCGTTCCGAGTGTGGCGGCAGACGCTACGTATCCGACACCGCCCGGGTTAGCCCGTACGAAATCGAGCACTTCGGCATCGGATTTTTTTTCCGGCGGGGGTACGCCCTTACCGGAAAAGATCAGACGTTGCCAGTGACTCTTGATCGCGTTGACGTCACGCTTGAGAACCGCCTTCGAAAACTTCTTCCGAATCTCAGAACTCGACACCTGATCAACCGGAAGGACCGGCGAACCGTCGATCCAGGAGGTGGCCTCCTTCATGAAGAGCCTGGAGAGCTGCTGGGTTGTCATGGACGAGGTGATGTTGGCTTCGTTGACCACGATCTTGTAACCCGGATCGGCTGCGGCCAATGGGTTGCTCGGCGTCAACAGAGTGACAACGGCAAGACATGTTGGAAAAAGGTTCCTCACGACAAAAATCCTTGACTCGATGCTGAATTGGAGAGCGGTCCAACAAAGCATCGTTTTTTCCAGATCCCCAAAAGCTCTGAGATAAATCTTCGCTCGGGATAGGCGAATCAACTGCCCCCTTATATATGGTACCTCCATTGACGAAAAGAACGGATGGATTACGGGTTTCAAATATTGGAACTGTGGCGAGGCCGCGATTGGCCTGAAGAATACGGTGCCGTTATCCAGACCTGAACCAATGTGTCGGAGAACATAGACCCGCCGCACGTCGACCCATTCAATCTCATGTAGACTCCGAAGTGGATGTCACAAAAGAAAATTCTCATCGTGATTTTGATCGCCGCCATCGGCGGGGGGTTGTGGCTCCGCCACTTTCTGTCTCCGGAGGCTGCGGCAAAGAGGGGGTTGGCATCCATGGTTGCGGCTTTCGAGGAGGAGGGCCTGCTGAGGACCATGTCGTCAATCTCACGGTCGTATTCTGACCCCTTCGGTTTGAACTACGAGCTCCTCGGAGGCTATCTCAACGAGGCGATGGAGACCTATGAAGACCTCGATGTCGACCTCATCATCACCGGGGTGGAAGCCGGCGAGGAGCGAGTGGAAATCAGCGTTCGCTTTATTCTGTGGGGCAGTTCGGATGGAAACAGGGGCTATGTTCTCGGCAGCCTCAGCGATCCATGTACGGCCGATCTCGAATGGCGCAAGGAGACGCCGGGTTGGCGCTTTGCCTCGACCCTCGATCTCGACATCCCGGAACTGCAAGATCAACTCGAACGCCGCCGGTCACGATAGCTTGCTTAGGCCGGCAGATTTGAGTTTTGAGGTCTGAGTTTCACTGCTGTCCGAAACGATCGTCATTTTATTTTTCCTACCTGACAACACGAGGTTTTTGCGGTGGGTTTTTGGCGTTTTCGGATCACGGTTGCCCCGTGCCCGCGTCCGCGTCCGTGCCCGAATTGCAGCGGCAGCGACAGTGTCCAGGGTGCAGGGACAGCGACAGGAGGCAGCGTCAGCGGCAGGGATCAGCGAACAGGGAGCAGCGACAGGGAACAGCGGTCAGCGGTCAGGAGTCCAGTCGGCGAAATGGCCACCTCCGGGTCGTTCAACAGAATGGGTAGCCGGTGGGCGGCCGATGTCAAGGACAGGCAGGGTGCAGGGCATCCTTGACATCGGCCACCCCTCCGGGGCTGGTGATTTGAGGAACGCCCCTTAACCTGGGGCTCACGCCCCAGGCTGATATTCTGTCGCGCCTCCGGCGCTCACGGTCCCGATCTCACGACCTTTCGAGACCGTCGCATTGAAGCCCTTCGCTCCAGCGATGGCGCGGACTCACGTTGTTCAGGCTGGGGTGCGTGAGGCAATTACCCTTTATCTGCGTTCATCTGCGTGATCTGCGGTTTGTGCTGGGACCGGTGCGATGAAATTCCGAACTCCGAACTCCGAACTCCGAACTCACTCCATCGCTCTCGCCGTGATCTCCACCGCCCGCGCAATATCCTCGTCACTGATGTGATAGTGCGTCAACATCCGAATGCTGTCGTGTCCCAGCGGGAGGCACAATACTCCCTTTTCGGCCAGGCGGGCGGCCAGACCGGCGGCGTCGCCGCCCGCATCAGCGGACAGGGAGAAAAAGACGATATTTGTCTCCACCGTGTCGGGGTCGAGCACCACCCCGGGGATGGCGGCGAGACCGACCGCCAACTGGTGCGCCCGGCGGTTGTCTTCACCGAGCAGCGGCAGGGTTTCTTCGATGGCCACCAGGCCGGCGGCGGCGATGATCCCCGCCTGACGCATGCCGCCGCCAAACATCTTCCGTACCCTTCGGGCGTCGGCGATGAAATCCTTGCTGCCTACCAGCACCGACCCGACCGGGGCGCCAAGTCCCTTCGAGAGGCAGAACATCACCGAGTCGCACCCGGCGCTGAGGTCGGCGGCCGACACCCCAAGGGCGGCGGCCGCATTGTGGACCCGCGCTCCATCGAGATGAACCGGCAGGCCATGACCGTGAGCCACATCAATCAATGACGACATGAGCTCCCTCGTCATGACCCGGCCTCCCGCAAGGTTGTGGCTGTTCTCCAGCACGACCAACGATGTCGGAGTTCGGTATCCAGCGGGCGGTTGAATAGCGGTTTCCACCTGTTGTGGATCGAGCAGTCCATGCTCGGTTTCGATGGGCCTCGGCAGCGCACCGGACAGGGCCGCCATCGCGCCCATTTCAAAATTGAAGATGTGCGATCCAGCTTCGGCCACCACCTCCGAACCCGGTCTCGTATGCAGGTGGATGGCGATCTGATTGCCCATCGTTCCGGTGGGGACAAAGACGGCAGCCTCCCTGCCCATCAGCTCCGCCGCGCTGTCCTCGAGGCGGTTGATCGTGGGATCTTCGCCATAGACATCGTCCCCGACCTCGGCCTTCGCCATGGCCTCTCGCATTGACTTTGTAGGATGTGTTACGGTGTCGGATCGCAAGTCGATATTGACTAAGTTCATTGGGCCATTCTACCCGTTCGCATCGACTTGACTTCTCTGGTGCACAAAGTTAGGATTCGTTCTCATGAATGAAGACAAGTCCAATGATATCTTCATTTTCCCAAGATGGACGGGGGTCTTGCGACCTGCCGTGGCACTCGGCGCGCTTGGAGGGCTGCTCTATGCGACGGTTGTGGTCGCTTTCGGCTTCTCTCCGCAAGCGACCGACGTCGGCTATGCACCGGTACAACCGGTGCCGTACAGCCACGCGGTTCACGTCGGCCAGCTCGGGATTGACTGCAGGTATTGCCACACGTCGGTAGAAAAGGCGGCCGCCGCCGCGATACCGCCGACCCAGACCTGCATGAACTGCCACTCGAAGATCCGGGCGAATTCAGAAAAGCTGATTCCGGTATTCGAGAGCTATTCGACCGGTGTCCCCGTCGAGTGGATTCGCGTCCATGATCTCCCCGATTACGTGTATTTCAACCACAGTGCGCACGTGCGCCGAGGGGTTGGCTGCGTTTCCTGCCACGGGAGAATCGACACCATGGAGGTGGTCACCCAGGTCGAGGCGCTGTCGATGGGCTGGTGCTTGCGGTGTCACCGCAATCCCGAACAGCATTTGCGGCCGAATGAGTTTGTGACAACTCTCGACTGGGTGCCGGAAGAAGATCAGTTGGCCCTCGGTCGTCGTTTGCGAGAAACCAACAACATCAACCCTCCCCAGGATTGCAACACATGTCACCGTTGAATACCAAGAATCAGACCGGCATCACCTATTGGCGAAGCCTCGACGAACTCGCGCGCACCCCAGAGTTTCAGGAGGCGGTGCAGCGGGAGTTCCCGAACGATGAGTGGGACCGGCTGCCGCCGGCCACCCGTCGCCAATTTCTCAAGGTCATGGGCGCCTCGATGGCGATGGCCGGGTTGACGGCCTGCCGCTGGCCCAAAGAGGAGATCGTTCCCTTCGCGAACCGGCCGGATGGCCGCATTCCGGGCGTGCCGGAGCACTATGCGACATCGATGGAGTTCGCCGGTGCGGCGGTTGGCATCCTGGGAACATCCTTTGACGGACGCCCGATCAAGGCTGAGGGCAACCCGCTCCATCCCGACAGTTTCGGGGCACTGAGCGCCATCGCACAGGCCGAGGTTCTCCAACTTTATGATCCTGACCGCAGTCGACGCCTCATCCTGCGCCAAGGCGGCCAGGAGTACGTCAAGGCGTGGGCCGATTTTGAGAATCTTGCCGCTGACCGATTCGGCGGTGACGGACGGGGTCTTGCAGTTCTTGTCCCTGCGTCGTCCTCCCCAACCCGCGCCAGGATGCGTCAGGCCATGCTCGAGAGCCGGCCGGAAGTTTCCTGGTACGAATATGAAGCCGCATCGTGGGACAACGAACGCGAAGGAACGAGTTTGGCCTTTGGATCGAAGCTCCGGGTTCAGCCTCAGCTGGAGCACGCAGCGGTCGTGGCCTGTTTTGACGCCGATCCACTCTTCGAACACCCGTCGGCCTTGCGCCTGGCGAAGGAGTTCGCCAGTGCCAGAGATCCCGAGTCGGGGATGGGCGCTCGCCTCTATGCTGCCGAGTCCGATTTTTCTCTGACCGGTGTTCGGGCGGATCATCGGGTGGCGGTTCCCGCGTCGCAGATCCCTCTGCTTCTCGCCTGGGTCGCCAACCGTCTGGTTGCCGAACACGGGCTGGATCTTCCGGCCGCTGCCGCGCGCTTTGCAGGCTCGGCCGAACCGGCGTCCGAAAAAGCGCAAGAATTTGTCGAGGCCCTGGCTGCCGATCTGATGAGCCATCACGGTCAGAGCGTCATTGTCGTCGGTCCGCGGCAGGCTCCCGCCGTGCATGCCCTGGCGGCGGTGCTCAACCACGCACTGGGCGCGACGGATTCGACCCTTGTCTATTCCTCCGATCCCGACCCCGATCGTCCGAGCCACCTCGAAGCGATCGCTGATCTGGCGGCTGCGATTGGCTCGAAGCAGGTAGAAACGCTGTTGATTCTCGGCGGCAATCCGGCCTTTGACGCCCCAGCCGATCTCGGATTTGCGGATCTGCTGGCGGATGTCCCGCTGTCGGTTCACCTCAGCCTCTACGATGACGAGACCTCGCGCCGCTGCACCTGGCACATACCTGGAGCTCACTCATTCGAGGCCTGGGGCGACGGTGCGGCTTGGGATGGAACCCGGACTCTGCGGCAACCGATGATTGAACCGCTCTATGAGGGACGATCGGACATCGAGGTTTTGTCCCTCCTTTCCGGGAGTGGCAAAAAAACCGGCTACGAGCTGGTTCGGGAAACCTTGAGTGCCATGTCGTCAACGGCTGATTTCGAGAGCTTTTGGCGTCGGGCCGTCCACGACGGTCTGGTGGAAGGCAGTAAGGAACCCGCGGTGGCGCCGCGACCCGATCCATCCGCCCTCGCCAACGCGGTCGATGGTCTTCGCAACGAACTCGAAGTGGATCCGCCAAATGCCGATCGCCTCGAGCTCGTGATCAAACCGGACTCGAAGGTGTATGACGGTCGATTCGCCAACAATGGTTGGCTTCAGGAGCTGCCCGATGCGCTCACCAAGATCACCTGGGACAACGCGTTGCTGCTTTCGCCTCAGACGGCTCGCGAGCAGGGTGTGGCCGACGGAGATGTGGTCGCCGTCGCAGCCAACGGAGTCGAGCTCGAACTTCCGGTCTGTGTGATTCCCGGTGTGGCCCTTCATTCGATGGCAACCAGCCTGGGCTACGGGCGCACCGCCGCCGGTCAGGTCGGTACCGGTGTCGGGGTCGACACCTATCCTCTGCGCACCCTGAACTCGCCATCGGTGGTTCGCGGCGTCAGCATCTCGAAGACCGGACAGCGCTATTCCCTGGCTACGACCCAGGATCATTTCGCCATTGACACCCTCGGTTTCGCCGAACGCAATGTGCGCGTCGGCGCCCTGGTCCGCGAGGCGACCATTGATGCATTCAAGGCCAACCCGAACGTGATTCACGAGCACGACCACCACCCACCGAACATCAATTTGTGGAAGGACCAGGTTTTCGAGGGCGAGCAGTGGGGGATGACGATCGATCTCAACACCTGCATCGGCTGCAACGCCTGCGTCGTTGCCTGCCAGGCCGAGAACAATATCCCCGTCGTGGGTCGCGAGCAGGTCCTCAATCAACGTGAAATGCATTGGATCCGGATCGATCGCTACTTCAAGACCGAACCCGATGTGGCGGCGATCGATGTTGAAGACGCCGACGTCGTCTTTCAGCCGATGGCCTGTGTGCAGTGTGAGAATGCTCCTTGCGAGCAGGTGTGTCCGGTGGCTGCGACCCAGCATACGGCCGATGGGCTCAACGCGATGGTCTACAACCGCTGCGTCGGCACCCGCTATTGCTCCAACAACTGTCCTTTCAAAGTTCGCCGCTTCAACTTCTTCAACTATCACAAGAGCCTGGCGGAAACCTCCAAAATGCAATTCAACCCGGAGGTGACGGTCAGGTCTCGCGGTGTGATGGAGAAGTGCACCTTCTGCACCCAACGCATCGAGGCTGTTCGGATCCCAGCGCGGAACGACAATCGCCCGATTCGAGACGGCGAGATCAAACCCGCGTGCGCCCAGACCTGTCCGACCAACGCGATCACCTTTGGCAACATCAACGACGAAGGCAGCGAAGTGTCGCGGCTGCATGCGGATCACCGGTCCTACGCCACCTTGGCCGAACTCAATATCAGACCACGGACCCGATACCTCGCCAGACTGAGTAACCCGATCGACGGCGGCGACAGCGCAGATCACGCGCCACCGCACCACGACGACGACAACCACGGGGAGGAGTCGGCGTGAATACCACGAACTACCTCGACAACACCGGTGACGACCCACGGGTTCGCGCCAAGCTGGTGGTCGGCGACAACGACTTCCACTCGGTCACCGAGAAGGTCTGCGGCATCGTCGAACGACGCGAGACGCCAAAAGCCTGGTGGGTGGCCTTCGCCATCTCCTCCAGTCTCACCCTGATGCTCTTTGCGATGATCGGATACCTCATTACAACGGGTATCGGCGTCTGGGGGCTTCAGGTTCCGGTGGGTTGGGGTTACGCCATCGTCAACTTCGTATTCTGGGTAGGAATCGGCCATGCGGGCACGTTGATCTCGGCGATTCTCTTTCTCCTTCGTCAGCGCTGGCGGACGAGCATCAACCGTTTTGCCGAGGCGATGACGATCTTTGCGGTCGTTTGCGCGGGGATCTTTCCCGGTATCCACGTCGGCCGCATCTGGTTTGCCTACTGGTTGTTCCCGATTCCAAATCAGATGCTGATGTGGCCGAACTTCAGATCGCCTCTGTTGTGGGATGTCTTTGCGGTCGGCACCTATGCAACCGTGTCCCTGCTCTTCTGGTATATGGGCATGATCCCCGATCTGGCTTCAATCCGGGATCGCGCGACGACCAAACTCCGTTTTTATATCTATGGCATTCTCAGCCTTGGTTGGAGATCCTCCAACCGCCACTGGCATCGCTTCGAATTTGCCTATCTGCTGCTGGCGGCGCTCGCCACTCCCCTGGTTCTTTCGGTCCACTCGGTGGTCAGCTTCGACTTCGCGGTCTCGATCATGCCGGGCTGGCACACAACGATCTTCCCGCCGTACTTTGTCGCCGGCGCGATTTTTTCCGGTTTTGCGATGGTGGTGACGCTGATCATCCCGACGCGAAAGATCTTCCATCTCGAGGAGATCATCACCGCCCGCCACCTCGAGAACATGGCCAAGATCATGCTCGCCACCGGGATGATGGTTGGTCTGGCCTATTCAACCGAGTTTTTCGTCGCCTGGTACAGCGGCAATCAATACGAGGCCTTCACCTTCCTCAACCGGGCCTTCGGCCCTTATGCCTGGGCCTATTGGACGATGGTGACGTGCAACGTCGTGGTTCCGCAGATCTTCTGGTTCAGCAGATTCCGAAATAAGACGGTGGTGCTGTGGATCGCCTCGGTGTTGATCAACGTCGGTATGTGGTTCGAGCGGTTCGTGATCGTCGTCAGCTCGTTGAGCCGTGATTACCTGCCGACCAGCTGGGGCTACTACCGGCCTTCGATCATCGATGTCCTGACCTTTGTCGGCAGTTTCGGGCTCTTCTTCACCCTCTTCCTGCTCTTCGTCCGGTTCCTGCCGATGGTGGGCATGGCGGAGGTCAAGGGAGTCATGCCGCAGGCCCATCTCGACCGCCCGGGCCACCGCGGACATGGCGATTATCACGGTGACATCGCCGGAATGGAGGTTGTGTGATGGGCAGCCACGACACGACCCACGCAAGCGACGTCGAGACCACGGTCCTGTACGGCTACATCGTCGAGTTCGACAAGGTCGACGAATTGCTGGTTGGTGCCGCGAAGGTGCGCGACGCAGGGTTTACGCGCTGGGATGCGCACACCCCCTTCGTGATCCACGGTCTGGATGCCGCCATGGGCATCAAAAAAACGATTCTCCCCTACATCGTATTTCTCGCCGGTCTGACCGGCACGACGGCAGGAATCCTCCTCCAGTGGTGGACCAACGCCATCGACTATCCGTTCCAGATCAGCGGCAAACCGCTCTTCAGCCTTCCGGCAAATATTCCGGTGGCGTTTGAGACGACGATTCTCTTTGCCGCGATCAGCGCCCTGGTCGGGATGCTCGCACTGAACAAGCTTCCGCAGCTCTATCACCCGCTGTTTCGAAGCAGGGCATTCAAACGGGTCACCGACGATCGTTTTTTCATTTCAATCGAGGCCGCGGATCCTCTCTTTGATCGTGATGAGACGCGCAATTTGCTCGAATCGATCTCCGGTAGAGAAATCGAGGAAGTCGAGGACGTGCAATGAAGTTGCCACGCTGGCTGCTGTTTTCGATCCTCATAGCGATCGTCCTTTCATGGGTCCCATTGGCGCTCATCATGCGAGCCCGGGTCACCACCTCGTCCAAGCCCCGTATTCACATCGTGCCGGACATGGACAGTCAGCCCAAATTCAAGACCCAAAGCCGGAATCCGCTTTTTGCCGACCGCCGCGCGATGCGCCAACCGGTGGCGGGAACGATTGCCCGCGGAGCTCTTTTCGACGACCCCTCAATCGCATCCGGGCGGGTGGGGGAGGATTGGCTCGAGGTCAATCCGCTGAAACTCGACACCTCGGTGTTGCAGACCGGACGAGGAAACTACGAGATCTTCTGCTCGCCGTGCCACGGACTTTCGGGCTACGGTGACGGCATGGTTGCCAAAAGGGCGGATGAGCTTCAGGAGGGAACCTGGACGCCTCCGACCTCGTTCCACTCCGATTTGATCCGTGGCCGCGCCGATGGCCATCTTTTTAACACCATCACCAACGGCATCAGAAACATGCCGTCCTACGGATCACAGATTCCGGTCGAGGATCGCTGGGCGATCATCGCGTATGTGCGGGCTCTGCAACTGAGCCAGAATGCTGCGGTCGACGACGTCCCGGTCGAAATTCGGGCGCAATTGCGATAGCGAGGGACAAATGCAGGGCAATCAACTGGACATCACGACCGAAAAGCGACACCTTGATGGGGTTGCGGGACCCCCGATGATCATGTGCGCCGTGTTGGCGGTCATCGGCATCGGCGGTTCGCTTGTCCTGGCCGGTCGTACCGATCACGGTATGGAATACCTGCTCGAGACCTATCTGGTGAGCTTCGCGTTTTTCCTCGCAATCACGCTGGGGGGGCTGTTCTTCGTCCTGCTCCAGCATTGCACGCGGGCGGGATGGAGCGTGGTCATCCGGAGGATCGCGGAGGCGATCGCCGCCAATGTCTGGCTGATGGCCTTGCTCGCTGTGCCTGTGATCTGGGGAATGAACCACCTTTACAGCTGGACCGATACCGCGGCGGCCGCACACGATCCTCTCCTGTCCGGCAAGATCGCTTTTTTGAACCCGAGCTTCTTTATCGTGCGTCTCATCGCATACTTTCTCATCTGGGGTGTTCTGGCGACCTTTCTCCACAGAACTTCAATCGCCCAGGACGCGAGCGGTGACGCTGCGCTCACCCTCCGCATGGAGCGATTCAGCGCACCCGGGATGGTGCTCTTCGCCCTCAGCATCAATTTCGCCTCCTTTGACCTCCTGATGTCGTTGGATCCGCACTGGTTCTCGACCATTTTCGGGGTGTACTACTTCGCGGTGTCGGTGGTGGCATTTCTAGCGGTGATGCCAAAGGTCATCTTCGGTCTGCAATTTCGCAAGGTCCTTCCCAACGCGATCACCGTCGAGCACTATCACGATTTCGGCAAACTGCTCTTTGGTTTCATCGTCTTCTGGGCGTACATCGCGTTCTCGCAGTACATGCTCATCTGGTACGCGAATCTTCCGGAGGAGACCGGCTGGTTTCTCAAGCGCCAGACCGGCGGTTGGGTCAATGTCAGCTTGATCCTCATCTTCGGACACTTTCTGGTGCCCTTCCTCCTTCTGGTCTCTCGTGCGATCAAAAGGCGTCCGGCTCTTCTCGCCGTCACCGGCGGCTATGTGTTGATCATGTGTTGGATCAATATCTATTGGCTGGTCATCCCCGAGTTCAGCCCCGGCGTGGCTCGCTTCGGGCTGCTTGATGTCCTGTGCTTTCTCGGTCTCAACGGTATCTGGTCGGCCGGCGTTCTGTTCCGATTGAAACGGCACTCGGTCATCCCGGAAAAGGACCCCCGGCTCGAAGAGTCCATTGCGTTCGAGAACGCCTGATATGAATTCGGAATTCGGAATTCGGAATTCGGAGTTATGCTCGCCGATCCAGGCGATCGCTGAGGGATGTCGGGAATTCCGAACTCCGAACTCCGAACTCCGAACTCAAACGGAGTGTTTCCATGCGTTATGACGATCCAAATGTGGCGGCCTCCGCGGTGGTAGGAATCATTTCTGCGATCTTGCTTTTTGTGATCATTGTCGCCCTGCAGGCGCTGTTTTTTCAGGCCGAAAGGGCCGAACTCGAACGCAAGGTCTACTCGCAGCCCTATCAGGCCCTGCAGCAGCTGGACGCGGATCAGCTCGAGCTTCTCAATAGTTATGGGTGGATCAGCGAAGGCGACGGCGTCGCGCATATCCCCATCAACCGCGCCATGGAGCTGGTAGCGGCCAAATCGGCCACTATCGACTGACGACGGTCCCGTCGTCGGGAAAAAACCGCAGATCGCCTAAATTCTAGAAGGTATTTTCTCCGGAACGCCGTGATGACGCTGTGGCGAACCGGTTTTCGGGGCCCGGAATTCCGAACTCCGAACTCCGAATTCCGAACTCGAAGAAACCGTGTCACGGCAGTATCTGTCCCAATTCGGGATGACTCTCCTTGATTGCCCCCTACGCTGTTGGTCTCAATCTGGCATCCGTCTTGCTATTACCCTGAGTGGCGGATGAGCGTTCTGGGCCGCAAGCCCGAACACGGCAGAGACCCGAACGTTGCAATTCCACCGCCCTGGAACGAAAACGGAGGGTTGAAATGCACACCAACGGCAGAAAACACCGACCTCGGGGACCTTCGAGTCGGAGCTGAGTCATGTCTTTTGTTGGCCGTCTCGAGAACCTTCGCCTGGACGAGATCCTGCAGACCTTGTCGCTGTTCAGGAAGTCGGGCGAGCTCACCCTGAGTCGGGGCGAGAAGAAGGGGGTTTTCCTCCTCAACAGCGGAAAAATGTATCACGCGGCCAATGGATACTCGGCGCCGTCAGTCGGCGAACTCCTGCTCAGCCACAACCTCATCGAACGCGAGACTCTGGATGCCGCATTGGCGACCCAACGTCTGGCCCCCAAGCGCAAGAAACTCGGAGCCATTCTGGTTGAAATGGGGGCAGTTGATGAAAACGACCTCCACAATGTGCTGACCCAACAACTGCAAAAGATCGCCACCGAGTTCATGAAGTGGGATTCCGGCTTCTTCAGTTTCAAGTTCATCGATCCCCATGAAGAATTCGAGACCGAGATCGATGACGAAGAGGCAAAGCTCAACGAGGTCGTCAGCATCGATCCGTTTATCCTCGATCTGTTGAGCAAGGTGGAAGACGTCGGTGGCCGCGGCTCGGTGCGACCGGTGCCCAGTCTGCGGAGTGGACGCACCGAAAGCGACTCGGTGGTCGAAACATCGCGGGAACTCCTCAACTATATGGTCGACCCCACGGCGACGATCTACCAAACCGATCCGACCGATGAAGTCACCGAGTGGCCATCCGATCTCGCCGATCTGCGCACCATGATGACCGAAATCCACCTGCGGCCTTTTGCGAGCTCGGGGGAAATTGCGCTGCTGACCCTCAGATATGCGACCAGTGTTGTCAATCGAGGGGTTCTTTTCGGGGTCTCGGAAGACAAGATCACCGGTATCGGACAATTTGGAATCGGCAGAGCGGGAGATGATTCGCCGGATGTGACCAACCGGATCCGGCACCTGCAGATCCCGACCAGTGAAAATTCGGTTTTCGCCGAGGTCATCAAACGCAAGTCCTCGTACCACGGTCGTCTCGACCAGTGCCCGTGGAACAATTATCTGATCGATCAGATCGGCGGCGTCGTGCCTCCGGAGGTGATCGTCGCGCCGATCGTCGTCAACGGCCGAGTCGCGGTCCTCTTCTACGGCGACAGCCTTCCCGGCGGACACCCGATCACCTCGACCCACGGTCTCGAGTTATTGATGATCGAGGCGGGTCTCGCCATCGAGAAGAACCTGCTGACGCAAAAACTCGCAAAGATCGAGGAGCGGCTCAAGTCCGGCGCCCGCAAAAATGGAACGAGCTAGAGATCGAGAAATAAGAATTCGGAATTAGGAATTTCATCGGACACGGCCTTTGACAAGCCGTGCGGTATTTCCACAATTTTCCTGCATCCTGCATCCTGCATCCTGCATCCTGCATCACTCTTGTCCAAGACAGAGTCTCGGATAGCGTGCAGAGACAGCGGCAGAGAACGGTCGACAGCGAACAGTCGCCAGCGGCAGTGTTCAGTCATCAGCGTCAGTGATCAGCGGCCGGGGCAGCGACTGCACTCACTTCTTCGGGTTCAGCAGCCGCCAGGTCATGGCACGGACTTGATCGAAGGCGTTCATTGCTTCACTGGCACCATTCCGACTGATCGCACCGGCGTGGGCGAGGAGCATCAAGTGGCTGTCGACCTCTTTGGCCGAGGCGTACGCGATTCTCCAGTGGTTCAACCGGTCTCTACCGAAACGGCCGTGACCTTCAGCCAGGTTTGCAGGGACCGAACTTGCCGACCGGATCACCTGATCGGCTATGGACTTCAGCGGAGCCGGAACCCTCATCACGAGATTGATCGCGATTCCTGCTGCTTCGAGGGCTTTCGAGTGGGCAACGAGGTTGGTATTCGTGGCGGCGTTGGACATGGTCACCTCCGGGTCGTTCATGCCCATACCCACAAGCCGGTTTGGTGGCCGATGTCAAGGATGCCCTGCACCCTGCCTGTCCTTGACATCGGCCGCCCACCGGCTACCCCTGCCGTTGAACGACCCGGAGGTGGCCATTCCGCCGACCGGAATCCTGACCGCTGCCGCTGAACACTGATCGCTGTTCTCTGCCGCTGCTCCCTGTCGCTGACGCTGGACACTGTCGCTGCCGCTGCAATTCGGTATCGGGAACGGGTACGAGACCACCGCGAACCGGATATGCCAAAAACCAACCCGTAAACCACGTGTTGTCAGGTGGTAAACTTCAGGTGACGATCTGTTTTGGTCAGCGGTAATCCTGCCTCCTGCCTCTCCCATCCGGTGATACAAAACGCTTCCCTTGGTTGTCTCAGAACGGGACTGAATTCTGGCGGCAGCGACTGTCGCGCCTCGTTTAGAGCTGGCACCGGTCTTGCTAACTTGCAGAGTGGGGATCGCAGCCGACGTGGGCGGTCCTGGGGGGCAGGAAATGAAACTCGCACCAGCGGGACAAAGCACAGCACGGCTCCGGCCAGCCTCGCGAGGCAGGTACTGAATGGCTCTCGTCGGCCGTCTCGAAGATCTTCAGCTCACGGAGCTTTTCCACGTGCTCTCGTTGTTCAAGAAATCCGGCAAGCTGACACTGAGCCACGGCGACGAGACCGGCGTTTTCCTTTTCAGAAATGGCAAAATTTTTCACGCCTCCAACGGGACCTCGCGCCCATTCCTGGGAAAAGTGCTGCTCGAACAGGACCTTGTGACCCAGGAGACTCTCGACCAGGCGCTGGCGGTACAAAAGACCGGCAGCGAGTGGAGCAAGCTTGGCGCGGTGCTGGTTGATATGGGCGCCTTGACCCACGAAACACTCGAAGACGTAGTCCGAGCCCAGTTGCAGGAAATTACCGAACAATTCCTCCACTGGGACTCTGGCTTCTTCAGCTTCAAACCGCTTTCGACATGGCGGAAGGCAGAAAAGGAATCGGATGACGGTGAGACCGAACTCGCTGAAGGAGTCAATACCGATCAGTTCGTGCTCGAGCTTTTGACGAAGGTGGAGCAGGTCGGTAGTACCAGTGAGGTGATGCCAAAAGCAAAGGTGGATTCCTCGTCGGGTGTATCGGCAGGACAGAATGTTCGAGAATTGATTGACTACATGGTCGATCCGGGGTCGGGCGTCTACAAGCTCGATCCGGACGAATCGTTGACGGAATGGCCCGATGACCTCGCCGAACTCCGCAAATTGATGACCGAAATTCAACTTCGGCCGGCGTCCTTCACAGCCGAAATCGCGCTCATGATCCTGCGCTACGCGACCCGGGTGGTGAACCGGGGGGTTCTCTTCGGCGTGTCTCCCGAGGGCATTTCGGGCATCGGTCAATTCGGGATCGGTGAGGAAAAGGACGACTCGCGGCTCACCGAAAAACGAATTCGTCAGATTTTGATACCGAAACACGAACCGTCGGTATTCTTCGAGGTCATCGAACGGATGACCACTTATCACGGACCTCTGAAGCAGTGTGCCTGGAACAACCATTTAATCGAGCAACTGGGCGGAAACGTGCCGCCATCGGTGGTTGCGATTCCGATTGTGGTCGATGGAATGATCCTTGCCATTTTCTATGGTGATAACCTTCCAGGGGGACACCCCATCACATCGATCCATGGATTGGAACTGCTGATGATCGAGGCCGGCCTGGCGATAGAAAAGAACCTCCTCAAAGAGAGGTTGAAGAGTGTCGAGACAAGGATGCGAGCAATGACTGGTGAACTCGAGAGTCGTGTAGGAGACAGACGATGACCAAATGGCGGGTCATGACGGTGGATGACTCCGCCGCGATACTGACGATTATCGCGGCCTATCTAGAAGACTCGGAGTTCGATGTGGTCGCCTCGGAACGCGACGGCCGGGCGGCGGTCGAGCGTTTTGCCGAGGTCGATCCCGACATTGTGCTTCTCGATCTGATCATGCCGGGCCAATCAGGGGTCGAGACCCTGAGCCGGATCCTGGCGATCGATCCTGACGCATTCGTCGTCATCGTGTCGTCGCTCGGAACGGAGGAGGCGGTCCACGAATGCCTGACCACCGGGGCGCGGAGCTTCCTCCAGAAACCCTTCACCCGTGACGATTTTATTCAGTTCATGCGTGATCTGACGAGCGCGGCGTGAGGTGAACAGATGGGCTCAATGTTTTTTGGCCAATACCTGCTCTCAAAGGGTGTCATCAATCGTGAGGCGCTGATCGATGCGATCGAGCTCCAGCGCCGGACAAACCTCTCCCTGACCGAAATCGGTGTGCGCCGCGGTTATCTCGATCGTCGGCAACAGGATTCCATCCTGACCCTTTATCGGACCTCGGATGTGCCGATCGAAAAGCTCTGCCGAAAGTATCTCGACGAGGAACAACTCGATGAGCTCCTCACGATTCAGCGCTCTGATTGGGTTCGGATCGGCGCCGCCCTGGTTGCCGGCGGACACCTCAAGAGAGACGAAGTTGAAGACCGCCTCCAGGAGTTTCATGAGGTCCAACAAGAGGCCGATCAGAAGCTGGCGGCTGATTTCGAAAAGTGCTCGGACCCCGAGACGGTTCGAACAGTCGTCGAGCTTTCGGTCTTTCATCTCGGCAGGCTGACCAATCTTCCGATCAAGCTCGGCGCCATCGAGATCGACGGCGGCCGTCTGCTCGAAGGGCGTCGTCGATATGGTTTGAAGCTGGTCGGAGATCGTGAGATCCACATCGTCCTGGATCTGCCCCCAGAAATCGCTCAGGGTGTCGCTGAAGGGTTACTCGGGATACCGGTTCAAGCCGACAGCGAAACCGCCATCGACGCCGTTTGTGAGTGCGTCAACATCATCGGTGGGAACGCCTGTACCCGCCTCGAAGCGATGGGTTCCAGATTGAGGCCGGAACCCCCGTATTCCACGAACCATGAAGAAGGAGCCGGCAATCCAACGGCGGCGATCTGCGCGAATGTGATTGCCGGCGAGCAGGGCTTCGACGTGCAGGTATTCCTATGGTGAGGCGAGAGATCTGTCCCGGCAGATGGGTGAACGCCCAGGCTTCGCCGCTCGTGGAGATTGCCGGATGAGCAAGGACCTCGTTTACGTCGCGCACCCCGAGCCCGCCATTGCGGCGCGGTTGGGCGGTGGTCTGGAAGCGGCGCAATACGAGGTCGTCAGCATGTCGAGCGTCGACGAGGCCCGCGAGATCACCTCGAATCGGCAATTCCACATTCCGGATGCCATATTGACCCCCCTCGGTGATCTCCAGAGCGGTGACTCGATTCTTATCACGCTCTACCAGTCCAATCCGTTGATGGAACAGATTCCGTTGGTAGTGGTGGCAGCCAACCAGGGCGAAGAGAGGCGTGAGGCTCTCCGGATGGGGCTGCTCAGCGTGGTGCTGCCTCCCTACGACAGTGAAGAAGTCGCCCTTACCACCAAGCTCGCGATCGAGAAGCATCGCTCGGACCAGCTGCTTTTTGGTTCATTGAGCCAGTTGTCTGTTCCGGATTTGCTGCAAATGGCCGAAGCGAGCCGACGATCCGGCACCGTGATTTTCAAACATGACGGACAAACGGGCACGGTCTGGATGAGCGAAGGGTACGTGATCGGTGCCGAAATCGAGGGCCTTTCCAAGAGCGAAGAAGCGGTCTACTCGATCGCGGTGTGGGCCGATGGTACCTTTGAGGCAAATTTCGGCGACGTCGATGTCGCCGAGGATTTCCGAACCCTGCCATCCGCTCTCCTGCTCGAAGCCATGCGGCGATTCGACGAAGAGAGCGCGTCGACGATGCCGATTCCGGTTCAGGATCTGGTCGAGACCGAGGTCCTCGACCAGGCTCTTGTCTTTCTCAATCTTGTTTCGGGCTATGCGCTCAACCATCTTCACCCGCGTCTGGTCAGAAAAAAGATCGAACAGGTACGTGACACGCTGCTCGACGAATTTCCTGCCCTGGCGGCATTCGTTTTCGGTGACGAAGGCAGTGTGACCATCGAAGCATCCTCGATCATGGGATTTGAGGAAATGGAGATCGCGACGGCGGTCGGGTCCCTCGTCGCAGAGGTCTTCAGACAGCTCGATTCCGCCCTGACGTGGCGATTCACGCCGCAGCGATTGGCAAAACTTCTCGGCCCCTGGCGTGAGGCCCTGAGTGAATTCGGCTTCCTCGAACCGCTCGGCATTCAAGAAGGCGAAGAAGAGCGCGAGGATGAGAGCCACGAGGCCGACGGAGTGGCCGGTAAACCCGTTCCGGTAGGTTGTCTTGTACTCGAACCCGAGGGCAGGGTGGAGTCCTTTTCTTCGTTTGGGCCCCGCATCGGCCGGATCGATCCGAAGGTCGTGATCGGTCGTCCGCTCGCGGGAATTTTGCCCGGTGGTCTGGCGAGCCTCACCGGTCGCTTGCTGAGCCAGGCGAGTGACGAGGAGGGCGGGGGCCTTGCGGTCGGCCGCGAGGTGATCCGAGCGGGCCACCAGGAACATGTGGTTCGGGTGGCGGTTGTTTGCCTCGTCTCGAAAAACGGATTTATCGTTGTGATCAACCGGTTGCGGGACCAACGGCGATCGTTGACGGTGGAAATCGAGCGCGATCCTCTGACCGGAGCGCTGCGGGATGGGAAAGCCGATCGTCTGTTGGTTGCCAACGAGGATTTTCTGCATGCCTTTCGAGGGATTGTTCTGCCAAGAGCCTTCGCCACCGTCATCACGAGCTCCTGCAACGCTTCGGCAAGAAGTGGGGTCTCCGACACGCCATGCGCCTGGAACAGATGGTGCAGAGGGACTATGAAATCACCCTGCGCGAGATGGAATCGCAGATGGCGCTCGAATTGCTGTCGTCGTCTGTCGGAGTATTCGGGCTGGGCAGCTTCGAGGCCGATCTCGGATATCGCGACACCGGACTGATCGTGATCCGCCACCACTTCGAGCCCATTTCCAGGGATCTTTTCCGCGACCGCCGGCGGAGCGTGCTCGATACTTTCCGGCTTCCACGCCGCGACCCTGTGCTATCTGGCCGGTCGGCACCTGGCCGCTCGGGAGGTGCGCTGCGGGCGTGAACCGGGCCATCGCTGTGTATTCGCGGTGGCCACCGAAGATCGATTGACAAAAATGCTGATAGCGATTCCGGGTTCAGCCGACCATGAGCTCTTGCAGGAGATTCTTCAACAAGAAGACGGGGGACAGGGCCAATGACCGCCAAGAAACGTGGATCCAGCCTCGCAAACCTTCTCGATCGAATCAGTTGGGACTATTCACCTCGTACTGACAGATCATTGCTTCTGGCATCAGTCGGACGAATGTTTGCCAGCGTGTCGTGGGACTATCGACCGCAACACCTGGGTCTCAACCCAGAGTCGTCGAAAACGAGGAAAGGCCGCGAGTCCGACAACGAAGTCGATACCCGTCCCATTCGGTCCATCAAGCCCCGGGAATCATCCGATACAGAGTGACCAGGAGGGGCTCCCCCTTCAGTTTGAATCCTGCTCCCGCTATCTCAGCACCCGCATCGAGCGACGCTTCAACGTCGTCGCGAACTTCGACGATCGAATACTCGTGAAGCATCGACTTCAGATTTCCGGCTGTCATGTGGGCCAGTTCGATCAGCGTGTCGCGGATGTCAGCCGCCGAGACATCATCTCCGGTCACTGAAAAGGCGGCAGCGGCGGCGTCCATGGATACCCGCCGGGAGCATCGTTGCTTGAGCTTGCCGTTGAATTCTCCACTGAGATCGACCTCGATATCGACGGTCCCGTCCCTCGACAAGTCGGCTTCGATGATTTTGATTTCGGCCTCGTCGAGCTGGAGGCCCAGTTGGGTCGACCAGATGGTTCTGAACGATGCGGCTCAGGTCGGCCGAAGCCACGCTCATTTGCGGCCACCTTTCGAGACTTGGTAGAAGACGGCCCGATCAACCCGCACCCGGGTGAAATTCTCGTCGAGGTGGAGGGTTGTTTCCGCCGAACCCAACAGCAGGTATCCATCCGGCTTGAGAATGCTGCGGACCCTGCGGAGCATGTCGCGCCGGGTCTCGACGTCGAAGTAGATGAGAACGTTGCGCATCACCAGGAGATCCACCGGAGCCAACGATCGCTCCACTCCTCGGCGAGATTCTGGCTGGAAGAAGCGAAACATCTGCCGAATTTCAGTTCTTGAGGCTCCACTGGTCTTCCTTCTGGTCGAAGAACCGAATCAGATAGGGAGCGGGCAAACCGCGGTTGATCTCGAGTTGAGTGTATATGCCTTCCCGGGCGCGGTCGACCATCCTTCCCGAGATGATCGCTCGCCACCAACTGCAGATTCCACCCCGCAAGGTCCGCAAAACGGTCGCGAAGCAGCATCGCCATGCTGTGCGGCTCCTGGCCGCTGGAACAGGCCGCCGACCAGATGCTGAGGGTGCGGTCGGTGTTCTGCCGGCGTCCGGATCAACTCCGGGATGATCTCTCGCGGAGGGCGGTGAAAGGGTGGAGGTCGCGGAAGAAGGAGGTTTCGGTCGTGGCGATGGCCTCGACGACCGGGTCGTGGAGCTCTCCGCCGGCCGCTCGATTGGAGGTGGGATGATGAGGGCCCCTACCGAGTCGAAACCGTGTTCTCGCGCAATTGGGGCGAGGCGGGAAACCACGAGGTACGCCTTGCTCTCGATCGAGGGCTAATGGACGATTTCCTGCGCACCAGCGCGCGGATGAAGTCGAAATCGAGCTGGCTGATCGCACGAGTTGTGGATCCGGGGAGATTGGAGTGGTTCATGGCCGGAGCGCCTTCACGCGGCGCACCACTTCGGCCCCGATTTCGGAAATCGGAAGCACCGCGTCGGCAAGGCCCGCGGTAGCCACCTGCCCCGGCATGCCCCAGACGACGCTGGTTGCCTTGTCCTGGACAATGACTCTGTCCGCCGGCTGCGGCGAATCTCCCGGCACCCGCAAGCCCGTCCTGGCCCATCCCGGTCAGGACAACCGCGAGCGTGCCGGAACCGTAGCAGTCGGCAGCAGTCCGGAAGAGGATGTCGGCCGCCGGTCGACAGGAATTGACCATCGGCCCCTTTGCGAGGTCCTCAATTCGATGCCGCGGGAGGTGGAGCGGGTTTCAAGGTGGAGATTCCCGGGAGCGATCCAGACCTGGCCGGGGGCGATCACGGTGTGGTCGGCCGCCTCCGTACACGAGCAAAGCAGGCCGCAGTGTCGAGCCGGCGGGCGAGGAAGGTCGTGAAGTTTTCAGGCAGGTGCTGGACGATCATCACCGGCACCGGGAAATCGGCCGGAAGGCAGCTCGAGAACCTCCGGTCAGGGCGTTGGGGCCGCCGGTGGAGGAACCGATGACGACGGCCTTGACCGTCTGGTCGGATGGCGGCGCCGGCCGGAGGCCTGTCGGGGTTTCCGCTCGACTCGAGGTGCACGGGCGGGCGGACAGATGGGACAGGCGACCGGATCTTCGGAACGAGTTGGTCGCGGAGGTATTTTCGTCGCCTCTTCGGCGGACGAGCTCCGTGCCGCCTTGGTGACGTAGTCCGACGCTCCGAGGAAGAGCGCCTCGACCGTGATCGATGCACCGCGGATGGTGTGGTTCGAGACCATGATCACCCGCACTTCCGGGTGTTCGGAGCGGATGACGGCCAGAGTCTCCATGCCGTCAAGCTCGCGGCATGTCGATGTCGAGGGTCACGATGTCCGGCTGCAGGCGTTTGATCTTGGACAGCGCGACCTGACCGTTGGGCGCGGTGCCGATGACCTCGAACTCGGCTTCATCGGAAAGGATGTCGGAGATGACGCGGCGGGCCACAACCGCATCGTCGACCACCAGGATACGAATCTGGCTTCATCCTCAGGCCTCGATGCCGAGGAGGGTGAGTTTTTCCAACAGCATCTCCTTGTCGAAGGGTTTCATGATGTACTCGTCGGCCCCGGCCTCGAGAGCTTCGCGCACGCGGTCCAGCTGGGTCTCGGTTGTCACCATCATGAGCCGGATGGCGGCGAGTTCGGGATTCTTGCGGATGATCTTCACCAGTTCGAGGCCGTTCATTCCCGGCAGATTCCAGTCGACGAGGGCGAAGTCGAAGTCGTGGTCCGCTCGAGGAGTGACGCCGCCGATTCGGCATCCCCGGCCTGCTCGACGGTGCAGCCCAGTTCGGTCGAGGATGCCGGAAAGAATCGAGCGCATGGCACGGGAATCGTCGATGATCAGCGCACGCATCGGATCGGCCTTTCACGGTGAGGTGTTGGATTCCGCCTCACTGATCCGTTCCTTCGCGACTCTCGTTCGAGATCGAAGACGTGGTCCGCATCGAGGACGAGCATCAAGTTCTTCTGCAGTTTGCAGGCGCCGCGAATGAGGCGCCGCGATTCGCCCTTGAGGGTTGCCGGCGGTTCCTCGAAGCGGCCCTCGTCGACCTCTTCGACGTCGCCCGCTGAGTCCACCACGAGGGCCAGAAGACCGTCTTTGGCATCGAGGACCAGCATGGTCGGGGTGACGGCTGTCATCCGCCTCTTCGAGCCCGAATCGTTTTCTGAGATCGATCGCGGTCACGATCTGGCCGCGGAGGTTGATGAGGCCGCTGACCGCCGCCGGTGCGGTGGGGACCGGCGTGATTGGAGAGTCGTGGAGGACCTCCTGGACCCGTTCCACCTCGATGCCGAGGTAAGAGGTCGCCGACATGAAAACTGCAGTATTGGGGAGCCATCATCGACTCCATTTCGACTCGCTCGCGGTCGAAGAACTCCGGATCGGCGAGGCGGACCACCGTTTCGATGTCGAGGATCTCCGTCACCCGGTCCTCGATCACGGTGCACGCCCTCACCCCTTCGCGGCTTGCCGGGCGTCGGGCCTTGCACCCCTTCTTCGACGATGTCGGCGATCTGGTTGACGACGAGACCCACGAGCCGGCCGTTGATGGTGCACACCACGACGGGAACCGTGTTGGTTCGACAGCGGCCGGAGATGTTTCGTGACTTCGCCCTCGCGTTCGGGAAGCGACTGCTGGAGGTCGATCAGCGGCAGGATCTCGTTGCCGTATTGGACGACCTGGCGCCGCCGACGACTTCGATCGACGACCGCGGGAAAGCTCTCGAGGCGGCTGACGTGGTCGAATTCGACCGCCATCCGTTCGTCGTCTTCGCCGCGGAGGCACACCAGGCGCGCGCGGTGTTTCCGCTCCTCGACCGCGGTGCTGATCTGGGCCGAGATCGTGCGGGCGCGGGTTTCGGAGACCACGCCGGCTTTCAGACCGAGGCGGAAGACGTCGAGGATCAGGGCGATCTGCCCGTCGCCGAGAATCGTCGCGCCGGCAAAGGGCAGGCCGGAGAGCAGCCGGCCGAGAGGTTTGACCACGATCTCCTGCGAATCCTCGATGGTGTCGACGACGAGGCCGAATTGTCTGTCGTCACCCTGCAGGACGACGATGTAGGCCGCCGAACCTGCCTCGCGATGGTTCGTCGACCCCGAGTTCACGGTTGAGATAGACCAGTGGCAGGAGCTTGCCGCGAAGACGGCACACCGGGACGCCGTTGACGTCCTCGATCCCGAGGTCCTCGCCGTCGCCCTCGAGCCGGACCAGTTCCACACGCTCACCTGGGGGATGGCGATCCGGTTGTCGCCGGCGCGACGAGCAGGACGGAGACGATGGCCAGGGTCAGGGGAATCTTGACCCTGATCGTGGTCGATGCTCCTGGTTCGCTTGTGCAGGTCGATCGAACCTCCCAGGCTCTCGACGTTCGCCCGGACCACGTCGAGACCGACGCCGCGGCCCGAGACATTCGTCACCTTCGAGGCGGTCGAGAAACCGGCCTGAAAGACGAAGCCCTCGATTTCCTGGAGCTCGAGTTCGGCCGCCTCCGGCCTCAGTTACCAGCCCGGCTTTGACCGCCCGGGCGATGATCCGTTCGTGGTCGAGACCTGCTCCGTCGTCCCGAACTTCGATGATGACGTTGCCGCCTTCGTGGTGGGCGCGAAGACGTGAGGTCCCGGCCCTCGGGCTTGCCGCTTGCTTCGCGAACATCCGGGATCCTCGATCCCGTGATCGACGGCGTTCCGGACCAGGTGGAGCAGCGACCCCTTGATGGCCTCGATGACCGATTTGTCGAGGTCGGTGTCTTCGCCCTCCATTTTGATTTCGACTTCCTTGCCGAAACTCGAGGGCGAGATCGCGGACGAAACGCGGGAGCTTTTTCCAGATCGAGCTGATCGGCTGCATCCGGGTGCGCATCACCGCGTCCTGGAGCTCACCGGTGACTCCATCGAGACGCTGCGCCGTGTTGGCGAGCTGCGTGTCCGACGAGCCGGAAAGGTGTTGAACCAGTTGGTTTCGAGCCAGCACCAGTTCGCCGACGAGATTCATCAGGTTGTCGAGCACCCGGACATCGACGCGAATGTGGCTGTCGGCCGTGACAGGAGTCGATGTCAATTCGAGGTCCTGGTCGTCACCTGCCGGACTTCCGGTCGCAATTAACTTCTCCGTCACGAGTTCGGCCCCGGGTTCGCTTTTCTTGACGGGGCTCGCCTTCTTGCCAGCTTTTTTGACCGGGCCCTTGCCGGGAGGGCCGCTTTTTTTCCGCGGGACAACCTTTGTTTTTGCCGCCGTCGAGCAATACGTAACGGAACCAGTAGACCACATATAA
>CAWCLO010000006.1:0-295267 GCA_963796455.1 Candidatus Sulfomarinibacteraceae bacterium | reverse complement strand
AGGCCAGCGAAGCAGCTCGCTGTTGGTCCAGACCACATCCTGATCGTAGTCCGGATCCCTTGCCAATGCGCCCCGTTCGTACACGTCACCGTCGAAATCTCCGTCCCTGCCCGGGCTTCGGATGCATACTTGAATCACCCGGTCGTGGTCGTCGCGTTCGATCAGGTACTCGAGGTGATGGCCCCAGCCGTCCACTTCGGGCAGGTGGTCTCGATTGAGGGAGATGCGCCCCTCTCACCGGATCAAGGTCCCTCAGGTCGGCACTCGGAATCGCGGTGAAGTCCCGCACATCGACGTGGAGGCTGATTGGCACGTGATCCGGGGCAGCAGTGGCGTCTCCGGCATTTCCTGTGGATTGGCCATCCATTCTTCCACCGCAAAACCCGAGTTTTTGACGTCCGATATGGTTCGGGCGAGGGCGGCTTTTTCCTGCGCGTCGATCACTCCTGTGGACATGAAGGCGCCCGCAACTGCGAAGCCGGCAACGGCAGCGACGGCGTGCGCCGCCCAGACGAGGATCGTCTTTCCCCAACTTTGCTTGAGCAGTAGTTTGACCACTACCGGTGGAATGATGATCCCGAGCACCAGACCGCCAACACCGAATATCGCTGAGAGCGGCCCTCTGAACTCAGAGGTGCCCAGGGTCATTGCTGCAAAACAGGCCAGCTCGACCACAAGGAGAATCGCGGCGAGACCCAGGGACTTTCCAAATCCGAGATCCGTGATCTTGGCCAGTGCCGCACCTAGCCGTATCCCCAGCGCAACAATCAATAGCACCGCAGCGAATGCAAACAGCGGCAAAAAGAAACTACCCGTCATAACTCCTCCTCATGTACCTCATTTTTCGAGGGATGGCGACATCGGTTTCATCAATTTACAAGAAACACCGCTCTGCCGCGAAGCTCGGTTCCGGCACCCCGGAGCACACCTTCAAACGTGTAGGCGCCCGCCGCAGCCGTTGCTGGGACCTCGAATTCGACGACTGTTCGTTGGCGGCCGTCCCTCCAGGTTTCGGTCGCGCTGCGCGGGGTCGAAAGGAGGGCTACGCCGTCGCGGAAGATCTGGCGCTCTTCGGTCAGCGGCAGACCCGCACCTGCGCCTTCGACCTCGAACTGGATCACCAGCCGCACCTCATCTCCGATCGATACTTCGGCTGGTTCGACGGTGACACTCAGTAGCACCACCGATGGGTTGACCGCCGCCTCAGAGTTTTCCTCAGCCATTTGTGGCGATGATTCCCGCGTGGTGGCGACCGCGCCTTCAACCGTGACGACGCCGGCCATCACCGGGAGGATTTTTGCCGGGTCGAGTTGATCCGCGGTGATTGCTCCGGAAAAGAGATGATCAGCGCCGATCCCTTTTTTTGAGATTTCCCACAATCCGGGAACCCGGCGCCACAAATCCGATGCCGCATCCGTTGAAGCAGATCTTGAGGGTTTTCTTCTCGATCTTGACCTCGGTAATTTCACCGCGCCCTCCGGCTTGAAAGGCCGATGGGTGTTTTTTGAGGCGTTTGTAATAGGTTTTCTCGTCGAGGCGGCCGTCGGGCATCAGTTGGAGCCTTTGACGACCGGCATTTCGATCTTGAAGATCGCGGTTCGACCCAGAAGAGTGTCGCGGATAGCGTCGGCTTCGTCCGCGAACGAAGGGAGCGGTGCGGAAAAGAGATACAGGACACATGCGGCGATGGCGCAGCGAATCTTCATGATCGTTCCTTCCGGTGTAGGGATGGTCTTCGCGTTGCATCTCGTTTCATCGGGCGCTCGGGCATGCCTTGCGAGCGGCTTTGAGGGCCGACGATTTGGACTGGTGATAGCCCATCACCGTCGTGCGGAGCTGAGTCGTACCCGTCTGGCGCATGTAGAAATCGAGGCACGATCGTTCGCTCCGGCACCCCGAGCCGTCGGCAAAGGTTTTTTCGCCTGGGACCGACCACACCTGATAGGCCGTTGCATCACCCGAATATCCGCTTTCGGCGCGCACGAGAAAATGCCCGTCCTTTCCAAACGGCAGCTCCTGGATGACGCACGAACCGGCGCTCTCATTGCCTCCACTCGGCGGTTGATTCTGTGATCCAGTGGGCGGTGGCTGGGTGCCACCACTCCCGGTTGGTTGCCGCGGCTGGCCCGATTGAGGCGTGCCGCCACCTGAGGAATACCCGTTTCACCGGGCAACGGATCGCCGGCGGATTGGACCGGGGCCCGAACGGGAGGTTGTGACCCACCCCCAAGGGCGTCGCTGAGACCGCCGAGGGCATCGGCGAGATCACCGGCTGCCTCGCGGTCCCGTTCCTGGTCCTGCCGCACACGGTCAGAGGTTCGGCGAGCGGCGTCTGCGACACTGTCCTCCGGTACGATCGGGACACTGGGCGAGGTCGTAGCGGAAGATCCGGCCCCCGCGGTGGATGAGCCACGATCGTTCGCGTTAGATTCGGTTTCCCGCTCCCCATCTGCGACCGCGTCATCCCAACCGCGCGGGTTTTCGGTGGTGGTAGGGGAGGGTTGGCTCTCGGCAAGTCTCGGGTCGTCCTCCGGCGGCACCTGAACCAGAATCTCCTGCGTCTGGGGAGAATATCCGCACACGTGGACGGTGACGGAAACGTTGATGCCGGCTTCGAAATCGGAACGGGCTTTCCGGTACTGGCGCCGGGCCGAAAAAGACCCGTTTCCGCGGAGGTGGCGGTCGTGCTCCGTATTGGGTATTCCTGGTAATCTCGAAGGTTTCGCGAACTGAGAGCTGGCCCCCGAGGTTTGGTATCGGCAAAATGCCCGAAAGCTCGTACGGCGCCTCTACCGTGGCGACCAGTGCATCCGAAGAAGATCCGGGGGCACCGCTGAATGTCACACGCGGTTCGAGGAACTCGAACGCAACCGATTCGATCGGGTATACGGGTGAGATGACCCACGCGTCGCGGTCGTAGTTGTAGCCGATGTAGTCAACTGGGAGCTGATAGTCGCAGTCTCTTTCCGGATGCCACAGGAGTCGGCCGGCGTAGACATCTTCATCAATCGCTCTGTTGATGACCGTGTGGGAATTGAATGAAATTGGCGATTTGGCCAGATCCAAAGCGATGTTGAAGAGGTCCGGGTAATACCCGTATTCTTTCACGGCAAAGAGGAAAACGTCGTGCCAACCGATCCCCGTCTTGGCGGCGTCGATCAGAAGATTGGTGAGGTCTTTGACCAGATGCTCGCTGTATTCGAGTTCATCCGGCGATCGATCTCGAATTTCGGCGCTGGCGGGAACGTGGTCCCGAATAGGATTGGCGGCTGAAAGCTCCTCGAGAACTTCGAAGATCCGATTCACGTCATAGATCCGGGCAGGTTCACCCATTTCAGTACGAAACCGTGTGAGTTCCATGATGGATTCGAGGGTCGCACCGCGCCGATTTCAGGACTGTCGTCGAGAAAGTCTGGTAGGTGGCCCGCAAAGACGTGACCCCGCATGCTCTCCCAGCCGAAGTGCGGATAATAATCCTGGACATAGTGGAGCAGCGGTCCCGGGTTCTTTTGAGCGACGCCGAGATCGCGAAGGCGGTCTTTCTGCTCCTGCTTGGCCCGCTCGACCTCGGCACGCCCCAGATCACGGAGATTGATGTCGTCGAATGCGTGGTACCGGAGCCAGATGGTGACGATGTGGGGGGGAGGTGTGCCCTGGGCAATGGCGAGCTTTTGTGCTTTTGTCGTCGGCAGCGGGGCAGTGTCCGGATCGTAATCAAGGGCCATGGCGCCGCTTGCGATCTGGTACGACTGGCGGGCGGTGAAACCAACGCTCAAGGAGAGGTAGTACGTCAGAAAGTAATGATCGACATCGTAGGCTTCGACTGGGTCGGTGTGAGCCATTGCGAGGCAGAGCGGGATGAGGAGCGCCACAACCGATCGCCGAATCCGCAGATATCTTCGTTGTTCGAGTGGCGGTCGATCGATTCGCTCAAAAGCCATATATCCACCTTTTCGGCAGTATTCGAAATGGACCGGAGGCGCCGTATCTGCGGGCGCCACCGACGCGTTGGCGATGCGATCCCCCTTCACGTTTCTTCGATGTAGTTTCTGTTTTTTTAAGACTCAGGACTCGTTTGCGTTAATGTCAAATGAGCACCTGGCCAATCGTGGATGGGTGCCACCCAGATGAAAGGCGCGTGAGAGGTTTGTGCCGGCCACCTGGAATCAAAAAAGCCGGCGGGTTGTCCCGCCGGCGTTTGGTTGAATGAAGAAGGTCCTCAGTTCCCAGGTGTCTTCACTGGATCTGGAGGACGGGTCGGGTAGACCTTCGGGTCGGTTTCGATGGCTTTGAGGATTTCGGCGACTGCACGTTCGAGCTGCTGGTCGCGGCCTTCGATGACTGATTTGGGATCGTTCTCGACTTCGATGTCGGGTTCGACGCCGTAGCCCTCGATGATGTAGTTGCCTTCGGCATCGTTGGTTGCGGAACGCGGCACGAAGACGCTGCCGCCGTCGATCAGCTGGGTGTAGCTGCTGCCGACGACTCCGCCCCATGAACGTTTGCCGATGAGGGGGCCGAGGCCCGACTCCCGGAAGTAGTGCGGGAAGATGTCGCCGTCCGAGGCCGAGGTCTCGGACAGCAGGCAGGCCATGTGGCCGTGGAAGACGGTCCCCGGATAGGTTCCCGGCGGATCGTAGGTGCGGCCGAAGCGGGTGCCCATCAGCTTGGAGTCGAGACGCTCGATGATCCACTGCGAGACGTTGCCGCCGCCGTTTCCGCGGGCGTCCACAACCAGCCCCTGTTTGCGCATCTGGGGATAGAACCACTTGATCCACTCGGCGATCCCTGGCGCCCCCATGTCGGGGATGTGGAGATAGCCGACCTTGCCGTCGGTCATCTCGGTGACCTTGTCGTAGTTGCCGAGCACCCATCCGAGATAACGAAGGGATGCTTCGCTCGTCACCGGCACGTAGGTGGTTTCACGGGCTCCGGTCTTGTCGGGAGTGCTGTTGAGGGTGAGGGTGACGGGATCCGTCGCATGCTGCAGCAGGCGGTAGGGGTTGTCGCTGCCCTCGAGCTCCATCCCGTTGATCGCCAGCACGTAGTCACCGACCTTGGCATCCACACCCACCTCGGTCAGCGGCGAGCGGTAATTGGTCTCCGCATTGTGGCCGCGGTAGATCGAAGCGATGCGGTAACGGTTTGCGGCCTCGTCCAGTTCGAAAAGAGCGCCCGGCAGACCAACCGGCGCACGGTCGGGGATTTCGAAGTCGCCGCCCGAAACATAGGTGTGGCCCGCGTTGAGCTCCGAGACCATTTCGCTCAGCACGTAGTTGAGGTCGGAACGGTTGGCCACATACTCGAGCTGGGGCTGGTACTGCGCGCGGATGGCTTCCCAGTCATAACCGTGCATGTTTTCGACGTAGAAGAAATCGCGGAAGCGGCGCCAGGCCTGGTCGAAGATCGCCTGCCACTCCTCGGTCGGCACGAGATCCATCTCGAGCCCGCCGGTGGAGACGCTCTTGGGTTCTCCCGGTTTCGGTTTGGCGTCGTAGAGTGCGAAACCATTGGACGATTGGGCCAGCACCTTTTTCCCGTCTGCGGAAACAGCCCAGCCGCGCAGGCTCGACTTGACGATCGGCGTTGTCTCGCGTTTCTCGAGGTCGAAGATATGGAGCATGCGGGTCTCGCTGTTCGATCGACCGTAGAAGTTCGCACCCGAGGTGCTGTAGAGGATGTGGCCTTTGACGGCCGCCAGACCGGTGATGTTGCCCGGGTCCACCGGGACCCGCATGATGCGGTCGGCGAGGCCGTCGAAATCGATGACGACCGGCTTCTTCTCGTCCTTCTTCTCCGCGTCGTCGTCCTTCTTGTCTTTCTTCTTTTCGTCTGCCTCGTCCGCTTTCTCCTCTTCGAGCTTGACCTCGTCGCTCTCCGGCGGGAACAGGGGTTTGACGTCCTTGCGAAGGGCGAGGACATAGATACCGTCGCGATCATTGCCGGCGTAGTTCCACTCGAGGTTGGAGATCTGCGGGACGTAGTGGCGTTCGGAAATGAAGTACAGATAGTCTCCTTCGGGTGCCCACACGGGTGCGTACGAGTCGAAGAGGTCGTCGGTGACCTGCCGCGGATCTCCGCCGGAAGCACTCCAGATGAAGATGCGCGACATGCCGGGCTCGTTGTTGAGGCTGAAGGCCAGGTGTGCGCTGTCGGGCGACCACTGGTAATCGAAGAGCTGGCCCCAGATGTCATCCGCCACCTGGACCTCGGAGCCATCGGCCACATTCACCACAAAGAGCTTGCCATCCTTGTCGGAGAAGGCGATGGCTTTGCTGTCCGGCGACCACACCGGGTTGCGAAGCTGCGCCTGGTGGCCGGAACTGATCTGTTTGGCTTTGCCCTTACCGGCTTGATCGGTAATCCAGATCTCCTCTTCGCCGCTGTCGTCTGAGATGAAGGCGATGTGTTGGCCATCCGGCGACCAGGCGACCGAGGTTTCATTGATACCCGAGCTGCGGGTGAGATTGCGGGTCGGCCCCTTTTCGATCGGTACCGAGAAGACCTCTCCGCGGGCCGTCATGACCGCCCGTTCGCCCTTGGGCGAGAGGTCGAAGCCCGAAATGCTGTCGGCGACCGAGATGTGGCGGGCACGCTTCCACAACCCGTCGTCGGGTACCGTGATGGCGATGGCCGTATCGGCGCCCGATGCCAGATCGAGGATGTGGAGCCGTCCGTCCAGTTCGTAGACGATGCGGCTTGTGTTGTCGGTGCTCGGCCAGCGAACATCCCACTTGTCCGAGTGGGTGATCTGTTCCACCGATCCACTTTCGGGATCGAAGGAGTAGATATTGAGCCAATCGTCGCGGTCGGAAACGAAGTAGATCGTGTCGCCGATCCACATGGGGTCGCGCTCAGTGCGGACCGACTGAGAGACCGGCTCGACCTCGTAGCTCGAGAGGTCGAAGATGAAGAGATCCTGCGCCCAGCCGCCTTCGTACCGCTTCCAGTGGCGGAAGTCGCGGAAGAGCGGTGAGTAGACCATCTTCGTGCCGTCGGGTGAGAAGTCACCCGCGCCGGAGTTCGGCATGGGCAGCTTCTGCGGCAACCCGCCGTCCTTCGAGACCGTGTAGAGCTCGGTCTCGACACCGCCGCTGGTTCCGCGAAGCGAGCGGAAGAGCACGGCCTCGCCGTCGGGGGTCCAACCGTAGACCTGGTTGTCGTAGCCCCAGCGCGGCGGCAGTGGGCCCACTGCCGGGTACCAGGTCAGACGCACGGGTTCGCCACCCGCTGTCGGCACCACATAGACCTGCTCGTCGCCGTCGTACTGGCCGGTGAATGCCACGTGCTCACCGTCCGGCGAAAACCTGGCAAAGAGCTCCTGGCCGGGGTGGGCCGTCAACCGGTGCGCCGGGCCACCGTCGGTCGATGCCAACCACAGGTCGCCGCCGTAGCTGAAGACCACCTGGTCTCCATGAATATCCGGAAACCGTAGAAGCCGGGTTCCATCGTCAGCATTCGCACCAACAGCCGCCAGAAGGAGGCACAGCAGGCCCCCAATCGCTTTCAGTTTCATCACCAATCCTCCTTGGTCGATTCACTCAATCAGATTCAATTACCTCAGCGGGCTGACCGAGTATACGGAGTCCTCGTCCAGGTGTTTGGGGGGCTTGCCCGGATCGTTCGACTGCGGAGCCATCGGATGGTGCCTTCGCTCAGGATGACATGGATGCTCAGCACATTCTCCTATGGGTGCCAGCCATCGCAATTCAATCCATGCGATCACTACCCACATCGAGCCAATACGGGACATGTTTTCTTAATCTGCTGCGTTTTGAGACATCGGGAACGAATCGCTCGGTGGCTGCTTGGTCTCAACCCTGGCATGCAAGTTGCGCTCTTGGGAAATGGTGAGTTCGGGTTTACGTCTTCTTGCCGCAGAGATTCTTTGAAAAACGTACAGAGGGCAGGAAGGCATAGAGGCCTCAAGGGTGGTTTTGAGTAAAAACGATTTTCCGAATGATTGCGTGGACTAACCGAGTTTGGAGACACCATGAAAAAGATAGCGTTCGTCATGCTCGCCGTGGTTTTTTGCTATTGCGGGAACCTCCTGGCCTCTGATCCTGTCGCCATCTTGAAAGAGGTCAAAGCCAGTAAAGTCCTTGATGACCGAAGCGACCTTGAAAGACACGTTGAACTATTGAAGAGGAACGAGCGCATCCAAAAGGTCAGGGAAAAAATCCCATTCGACGGGAGCCATCCCTCCGGAACCGAGAAATCGACATCTCTCGAACTCGTTGGAAATGAACTCTTCTACCGATATGCGTACGACAACAAGTTTGTCTACATGGGAAGAGTAAAGAACGTAGGATCAAGAACGTATTCGTTCGTCAAGTTCGAGGTAGAGCTTCGCGACTCCTCGGGGAATGCCATTGAGAATGATTACACCTACATATACGGTACCAATCTGACCATGACATCGTCGGACATCGAGACCGGCACCTGCCTTCGACCGGGTGAGACGGGGTTTTTCAGTTTCTATGTCGAAACTCCCACCAATACCGATGGTGTCTACTACAGTTTTGACAGTAGGACCTACACGTCAGCGACACCTGATGCAAACCTTGTTCTGTGGCAGGGGCCCTGGGCCTCCGAAGACTATAAAGGGGAAGTAGATTTGTCCGGGGTTGTCAAAAACACCGGTGTCGCCGATCTGAAATTCGGAAGGGTGGCCTGTGCAGTCAGTGATGCAAACAACGAAATCCTCGATGCATTTTTTACGTTCATCGACGGAGTGCACATCGACGGAAGCAATTCCGCATTGAGAATCGGCAAGACCGCGAATTTCGATCTTTCATTGCTCTTCGCCGACTATTCTGAGTTCCGCCACGCAGAATGCCGAACAATTTGGGATGACTACGGTGCGTCCCAGCCCCCAAGTGGCGGCAGCTGCGTCAACACCGACCGGGAGATATGCTTGGGAGAAGGGGATCGATTCGAGGTCAAGATCGAGTGGCACGGCAGCGGGGAAACCGCATTCAAACCGGCGTTTGTGTCGAGTCTTCGAACGGCTGATGCGGGGATGTTTTACTACAGCAACCCGAACAATCTGGAATTCTTGCTCAAGGTCCTCAATGGATGCCCGATGAATAATAACTATTGGGTCTTTTTTGCGGCAACCACGAATGTTGCGTTCAACGTAACTGTGACGGATACCGAGACCGGTGCAAGAAGGCTCTATTCAAACCAAGAAGGTCATCCGGCAGATACGATTACCGACACAACGGCATTCGCGACCTGCCCGTAGCAATCCCACTGGCACCCCCTGGGAGCCACACTGCGGATTACCTCGGCTATGGGTATCATGGGTGCCACCCTTCGCAATCACTCATTCTTTGTGCATGGGTGACACCATGGGCCACTGCATCGTCGGCTACTCGATACGCGGCGCCTCGTTGACACTGCCGGGCTGGTACAGAATCGCTTTGACGGCACGGTCTTGGTCATCATGCTCGAAGCCGACGCTGATCACGCGCATCTCCTTGATCACGAAGCGACCGCTGAGATTGGGCTCGAGGGTCAAGAGCTGCTGGCCAGGAATATTGAGGGTGAGGACCTGGCCGGATAGGTCGATGTGGAGCTTGGTGCCGTCGGCCATCTCGTAGATTCCAACGAAGCCCTGCAGGTATTTCGGATCGGACAGTCGCGGGTTTGTCTGTTTCCTGAAAATGATCGGGTCGCCTCGCGGCTCCAAATTCGATTCTACAGCGGCGATCAAGCCGTCCACGTTGCTGCGAAAGATGAACTTCTCGTCCTCGAAGGTCTTGTCGCCTCCATCGATCTCTGCCCCGTTCCAGACGTCGTAGTGCCAGTGATCGAGCAGCGCCGTGATGCCGTTGAAATGTGCCTCGAGCGCTTCGCCAGACAGCGATATTCGTAACCTGCCGTAGCCCGGATTTGTGTATTCGCCGGTGTAGTCAGCGAGTGGGTGCGATGGGCTGGTGTCTGCGATGCGGGTCGCCTCCTTCTTCTCCTCGGCTTTCTCGGATTCAGCCTTTGCCTTCTTCCGCTCCTCCAGCCTCTCGCCGATCCAGTCGATCTCCTCCAGACCGAGCATGCGATCGGCGGCGTGCTGGGCCACCAACGACGGAAGTCCCGTCCCGCGGTTGTTGAAGACCACGAGTCCGAGATCATCGTCGGGGAAGAACATGACCGAGGTGATGAAGCCATCGATGCCGCCCCCGTGAGAGATACGACGATGACCGCGGTAGGTGGTGATGCTCCATCCCATCCCGTAGGTCGAGACTGAAATGTCCGGCCGATCCGGCGTGGCTCCCGTGGTCATCTGGGGCGAATGGATGTCGCCAAGGGTGGTGGGGTTGATCAGCTGGCGGTCGCCGACCTTTCCGCCCCGCAAATTGAATATGAGCCAACGCGCCATCTCGTTAACGCTGGAGTTGACCGAACCGGCCGGGCCGACGAGGTCGATGTTTCGAAATGGGATCAGTTCAATCTCGTCGTCGTCGTTTTCGCGATAGGGCAGCGAGTAGTCGGCGTCTTTCTTCGAGTCCTCCACCGAGAAATTCGATCGCTGCATGCCGAGGGGCTCGAACAGGCGCTCGCGAACCACTTCTTCCCAACTCTTGCCGCTGAGCTGGCCCGTGAGATATCCGGCGGTCATGAACATCAGGTTGTTGTACTGAAACTTTGCCCGCAGGTCCTCGGTCAGCTCGAGGTAGGCGAGCCGGGTCACGACGTCTTCCCTGGTCGCTTCGTTGTTGTTGTACCAGACGAGGTCGTGCCGCGGCAGCCCCGATCGGTGGGTTACGAGGTCCCGCGGCGTAATGCGTTCGGTGGTCAGAGGGTCGCTGAGCCGGAATCCCGGTAGATAGATGCGCAACGGCGTATCCCAGTCGATCTTGCCCTCATCAACCAACATGCCCAAAACCGTGACGGTCATCGCCTTGGTCGTCGAGCCGATGGCGAACAACGTATCTGACGTCATCGGCAGTTCATTGTCCACGTCGCGGTAGCCGAAACCTTCCGCGTACACGACCTCGCCGCCGGCCACTACCGCGATTGCCAGACCCGGTACGTTGAAGTCTTCGATCGCCCGGCGGACCTGAGCGTCAAATCCTTTGAGCGTGACGCGTGCGGCGGCGGCCGGATCCCCGGTGGGTTCGCTGGCGTGTGCGGGGCCCGTGCCCGCAACAACTGCCACCATGACGAGTGCCAACAGAGCGCTGCGATGTGAATCGCGCATGGTCGTCGACTCCTTTTTCTGTTCTTTTGACCGTGAGTTTACCAGGTCATGGGTGCCTCTTGTATGCCATGGGCGCCACCCTTCGCAATCCGGGGTCGTCCTCCAGGTGTTTGAGCGAGGGGTGCCCAGATCGCTGTGATGGGTGCCGCACTTCCGCATTAAGGGAACCGAATGGGTGGTTTGATTGGTGCCTCCTTTCCCAATGCGTCGTCCCGGATTCGTTCGGGCATGCACACCACGATGTGCATTACCTCATTGTGAGGATGAGATCGGCACCGTTTCGCTTCAAACTGGGACAGATGGCGATTCGGTTGGATCGAAAAATGGACTTGTCTCACCAGGCGATCTCAATTCGCTCATGGGTTTATGGCATCCAAATTGCAGCTAGCGCAATTGGTTCTGGAGGGTGCCAGATTCCATATCTTCGAATTGTCACCCTTCTGGGCTGGACATCGTATGTCGGCCTGTTCTATTACGGGAGCTGTCTCGAGACCAAGGGAGACACTGATGAAAATGACACCAAAAACCGTTGGACTGGTTTCAGTATTTGTGGCGTTGGTTGTTATTGGTCCAAACTCCACGGCTGCAGAGGAGATTCCTCCCCCACTTATTCTGGCACCAGGAGATGGGGTCTCGGGAGACCGCTACGGTTACAACGTTGCCATCTCAGGCAACACATTGGCTGCATGTGCGCCGAGTCATATGCACGATCTCACCCAGGGCGCTTTGTATATCTACGGAAGAACCCTCGATGGCTGGGAGTTCGTGGAGGAGCTCGAACCAGAAGGTATCCCTGCATATTCGGGGTTCTGCAATTCCGGCGGTTCACTGTCGATCGACGGTCCCCACATTGCGGTCGGTGCGTCACAGGAACAGGTGGTCCTCGTGTTTCGGAGAATCGATGGTCAATGGCAGTTCAGTCAGAAGATCTCGAACCCACATGGCACCGCCCATAGCGATCACTTTGGGGCTGCCGTCGCCCTGAAGGGGATCTGGATGGCTGTGGGGCTTCCGTTTCGGGACAACGGTGAGATTGCCTTTTATCGGTTCAACGGCGAGGTGTGGGCGCACACCCAGATCTGGGAGGCAGAGTCCTGGGACGGATCGAGGGTCGGTGATGTGCTGAGCATGACCGAAGACGTGCTCGTGGCGGGGAAATTCGATGCCCCGCCCAGCATGGACGGATACATCGGGATTTTGACCCGAAGCGAAAGCGTGTGGTCGTTCTGGGGTTCGAAGTCAATCGCGGATGCAAACGGGCTGGGATTCGCGGTCGGCATCTCCCAGAATCGTACGATCGCCGCCTCGTCGCTCGAGGAGCACGACGGCTATGGCCTCGGGTCGGTTTATGTCTGGGAGTTCATAGACGATGACTGGGTTCTCTCGGCGAATCTCCACCCCCAGAATTTCGTGTACTGGGAGAACTTTGGAAGGAAATTGGCGATCAGTGATGGAACCCTGCTGGTTGGTAAGTACCAGGATGACTTCTGGGCGGAGGATGCCGGCGCCGTTCACGTGTATGAAAGAGGGGATAGAGGATGGAATCTTGAGGTCATCTTGGATCCTCCAGATCCCCAGGCGCATGCAATGTACAGCTACGGGGTGGCTGCATCCAACCTGTCATGGGTCATGGCCGCTCCCATTTGGAGCCGATCCTCCCGGTGGGGAGGCTTTTGTCTACGACATCATTCCGTTCGTCCTCCTTCACGACGGTTTCGAAACCGGAGATACCTCGGCGTGGTCGTCGGTGGTGCCCTGATGTGTTGTTAAACATGGGTGTATATGGGTGCCATTGGTGCCACATACCGCATTGCTGAATTTTCATGGATGCCGCGTGACGCTTTGAGGACGGACGTCTCGGGATGCTAGCTCCGGTTGTTTCGAATCGATCCCCAGGAGGGAGGGAGGAGTTCTGCGTACGCCGAGATGATGAGCAACAGGTTGGCGCAGAACAGGAAGCCGAGATACCCGTAGTTGTAAAAGCTCCCGAATATGTTGAAGAAGACGATATTCGAAAAGACGATTGATACGGTCAAAAGAATGAAGTCAACCCCAAACCGCGTGCCGCGACCGCGATGCCAATGGCGACCCAACACAGAATCGGGAGGTGGACGTGCCGTCGTGTCCCGACAATTCAGCCAGACGAAGGACGAAGTGCGGGAAGTACTGCGAGTGCGGGTTGGCTACCACCCATCCCGAGTCGCGGAATGAACCCAACAGGGCGACCACCATGAGAAACCCCCACCTGACCGGCCAGGAGATTGAGCAGGGAGGGGAAAAGATGAAAGGAGCAGGGCGACGAACAGAAACTGGATCGGAAGCCCGGCAGGAACGAGCCGGTGGAACAATACTACGTACAGAATCACGGCAATAGATTGCAGGATGCCCCAGATCAACGGTAGACGCTGTGATGCCCAACGGCGGATACCCGCCAGCAGGATGGCGACGAACGGGGAGTAGAGGAAGCCCTCCACTGGAAGCCCCGTGCGGAAGATTGCCTCCCCCATGGGGTAGTAATAGATCACGAAGTCACAGAACAGATCCCTGCACACCTTGATGGCATTGGTGAAGGATGAAAGCTACGCCAGGTCCACAGGTAGGAGGCGAAAATAGCGAGGGCTATCCCTGCGGTGCCGGTCGCAAACGGCACGGTTCGGTGAGTTGTCGGGGGCAACGAAAAGGTGCCACCTCCACATTCACAGGCTGCAAGGGAAGGACAGCGCCTTATTCGTTTCCCACTGGATTCGGTGTGGGCAAGGGCGAGTTGACAACCACCGTCCGGGCGGCCATGTCGCCGACTCGCTGCCAGTTTTCGCTGAGAGCGACCACCATGATTCCGACCATGAAGTTGAAAAAGCCGTCGATCACCTTCAGCAGGTTGCGAACCAGCGCGCGGGAGAATCCGCACGGTTGGAGGTCGGTGCCTAGAACTCGAATTCTGGTAGCCCACTTCCCGGGTCACACCGCGTTTCCCCTCGGTGTAGGCGAATACGAAGAACATCAAGAAGGAAGCCGTGAGGCCGCCGAGGATGGGGGTAATCGAGCCCACACTTTCCCAGAAGCCCTCTGCCAGGTACCAATGGGGGTCCAGAAGTCCGTTGAGGCAAACCATATCCCGAGGACCGCCGGTGCGGCCATCACGAGGGCGTCGATGAACTGGGCGATCGCGCGCCGGGTCAGGAAGCATGAGATGCTTCGCCGTCTTGAGTGCGAACGGTGGCGATGCGATGACGCTTCATCAAGATGGAGAGAATCATGGCCAGCAGCATCGGGAGCAGGAACGTCGCACCGTACTGGACGCCCATGAAGAGGTACATGGTGCGGCCGAAATCGTCGACGGGTTTTTCGCCGATTTCTTCGATCTCTTCGTCGATGATCAATTCGTCAGAGATATCCGCACCGCGGACGATCGTGGCCTTGATACTGCTGTTGTAGCCGGAACCGGCGAGCACCAGAAAGCTCCCCGGATCCGACAACGGGTAGGCCGAGATGTCGGAGTCGGGCGCGTAGCCCCCGCGGAAGAACTCCTCCCAGCCTGTCTCGTGCTGCCGAAGACCGACGAACTCGCCGTCTTGATCTCTGGGGGTGAGGGTGAAAACGACTGGTCGGCCGTTGTCGAAAAGAGGCCACCAGCTCCGGCCGGCTGACCCGACGAGCTGCCAATTGACTTCGATGTCCGAAGTCGGGTCCCAAAGACCGTAGTAGAGCGTCGATCCGAGCTCGAGGAATACGTGCAGACCGCTGTCATCGGCAATGGCATGCACCCAGGAAAAGCCGCATCGGCAATCCGGGTCGGGCATGATCAACTCGAGGCTGGGGCCGCGTTGCCAGCCTTCGTCCCAGTGCGTGGCGAGAACAAGTGACGTGGGCCAGCGTTCCAGGACCGGCGGAGCGCCTGGTAGAAGACCCTTTGCCTGATTGCCGCCTGGAGGGTGCCCTGGGGTCGCACCTTGATGGGCTCTTTATCTTTCAGATGGCTGCGGTTCGGTTTGAGAATGGACATATAGACGGCCGTCGCTGGCGATCAGCGACACTCCCGTGTCCGGCATCTGGATGGTTTCGACGGGCGGCTGGGTGAGGTCGAGATCAAGCTGTTTTATGGCTGCGGGCAATCCCTCCGGGCCCAACGAGCTTCGGCGAACCACGTAGTAGAGCGTGTCGTCGAGGACCGCCGATCGCTGCGGATAGGCGTACAGGGTGTCGTCTGTGCCAAAGCCGGTGATCTCGCCGGCCATCAGTCCGAACATCAAGAGCATCGGCAGAAGGAACTGGCCGATCAGGAATGCCGCTCCGAGGACGCCGGCAGTCAACGTGAATTTCTTTTTGTTTGCCTCTGAGAGGTAACCAGTGGCGGTCTCGTTTCCGTTGGTCATGAGAAATCCCCCGCCTTGAGAAAGGCGTCCTTCCTAGAGACCAGTTTATCGTCGAGGTCTCTTTATCTATACGGTTTTCGGGGTGCATTATTGAGTGGAGAGTATTAAAGGGTCGGGATGGGTGCCGGATGCGCGGCACCTTTCGATGGGTGCCACCCTCACCATTGCACCATTGTTACTGTGTATCGCGCGGCCTATCGTGCGCCTTGGTTATTGATCAGGTGTCGTGACCACCAAAGAGGCTGACGAACGCGTCGCGAAGGTGGTTGCGCCAAGTTGTGGCGTTGTGGCCTTCTGGGATCTCGATGAAATCGACGCGTGGCCGGCGTCTGCAAGTGCCCGTTGTGCGTTTCGAGCCGTGGGGAGGTTGGCCTGGTCGTAGCGGCCTGCGACGATGGCGATCTGGAGGCGATGCCCATGCTGGAGCGAAAACTCCTCGATGTTCGAGGAGGTCAACCGTCGCCCCGGAATCAGCAGCCCGAGTCGTCCGAATGCCCGGGTGGGGGAGAGGGCGGCATGGAGGGCATCCTCTCGCGCGTAGGAAATGGCGAGGACAGCCCATCTCGCACCGATGCTGAGACGGCATAGCCCGGGGCCAAACTCATCGCGGCGCCTCCTCGGTCAGGAATGTGCGGAGAGGCGGCCCCTCGTGGTTGTCGGGATCGCCTGGAAGGTACGAATCCAGGAACAGGCCTACGATCGGTTCGATTTCCCCGTGGGCGATGATCCAATCGAGAACGCGCGCTGCCTGTCCTTCGTGCGCCACCCCCCGGCCGGCGTGAAACACCGCGACCGGGTAGCCGCCGTCGCCGCGGTAACCGGGAGGCGACAGACGAGCAACCGGCGCGGCGCGCCGAGTGCGCGGCTGTCGATTGCCGCTTCGATCGTTCTGCCGTGAGGTGTCACGGGAGGGTCGGTCAGCTCGGGCGGCGGCACGTGGTCGGGGGTCACGAATTCGGAGACGGCGTGGCCGCCGCGCGACCATGCCCGTCGCGGGTTGTTTGGATCGACCCGGTAGTCGGTATCGCCGAGCACGACCAGGTACTCGATCCGGGAGCGTGCGGCGACTTGGGTCTCGAGCCGGTACCAGTCGGTCAAGCGATATCGGGTCATCGTGCCGATGGACTGGTCGAAGAAGCTGTCGTCCGGGCTCTCGCCCCATCCAGTGACATCCGAGACGATGCGGGGTACGGGACCGTTGGAGCTCTTGACCAGGAAGGTGACCGTTGCGTCCGAGCCGGGGGCCGGTTGTACGACGACGGGTGTGGTTCTGTGTCCCGCTTCGATTCCAGCGATGGCATCGTCGAGCGCCCGGTCGGTCAGACCCATGGGGTCCGGGTCACGGGCGCACGATGTCGTAACGCTCAGAACGGCAATCAGGGCGACGGCACGCAAAACTCGCATCGACGGATTATTTCACATGTCAATGTGCCGATCGGAACCCTGTCATTCTGAGCGAGACGGTCCGGCGACCGGCGGTTTCGGATACGGCCTGGTGGAATGCTCTGTGAGCAAACCTCAGATCGCCGCGAATACGCTATTCCGCCTACTCGTACTTCAGGGCCTTCACCGGGTCCACCTGGCTCGCACGGAGCGCAGGGATCAGAGCGGCTCCAGCAGCCACGCAGCTGAGCACAAAGGGCACGCCGAGGATGGTCGCGAGGTCCAAAGGCCCCACCCCGTACAGCACGTGCCGGACGAGCTGGGCGAGGCCGAAAGCGGTGGCGAGGCCGACGATTCCCCCGATGCCCACCACGGCCATGGCGCTCCTCAGGATCATGGCGATCAGTGTCCGTGCGTCGGCCCCGAGGGAAATCCTGATGCCCATCTCACGGGTGCGCCGGGTAGCCGAGAAGCTGACCACGCCATAAAGTCCGATGGAGGCGAGGGTCAGCGCGAGCAGGCCGAAGACACCCAGGAGAAAGGCGGCAATGCGGCCCGGGAGCAGGATCACGCCGACGTTTTCCTCCATCGTCTTCGCATCCATGATCATCAGGCTCGGGCTCACTTCCCGGATCGACTCCTTTTTGAGCATCACGGTGATCTCCTCGGGTGCCGCGGGGCTGCGGGCCACCAGCACGATGTCCGAGTCCGGGCTCTGTGCGATGGGGAAGTAGAAGAGCGGTTTGGCTGGTTCCCGGAGCCGCTCGACCTTGGTGTCCTTGACGACACCAACGATCCGCACCGTGCTTTCGGATTCGAGGTAGGGAGAATTGCCTGCCCACGGGGGTTCCTCCGGGCCAGAAGCGTTTGGCGGCGGTCTCGTTCACCATGGCGACAGCACGGGTGTCCGGGCGATCGTCGTTGGTGAGGATCGTCCCTCCAGCACCGGGATCCCCATCGTCGCGAAAAACTCCGGGTCAACCTCCTCCCGTTGCACGTTGTGGCCGGACCCCCGGGGCGGCGGATCAGCACCTGGGATGGAGAGAACCCGCCGCTGGCGGGGAACAGGAAGGGGATGTGCGACGCAGAGGTCGCCTTGTCGATGCCGGGTAGGGCGCGAGCCCGGCGAGTCAGCTCATCCCGCATGGCGAGCTGCTCGGCGGCCGGAACGCCGCTGATCGAAAGATCCAACCAGGCGATTTCCGCGTTCCTGGTGGAGAAACCCAGGTCCGCATTTCGGCTGCCGCCAGGCTGCGCACGAAAAGGCCGCCTCCCATCAGTAGTACGACCGACAGCTCCATCTGGAAAGCCACGAGACCGTTCTGCAGACCGAAACGTCGATGACGAGTCGCGGCCGTGCCTTCCTTCAGGGCTGAAGGCACATCGGGGCTGGTGCTGCGCAGGGCCGGTGCCAGGCCGAAGAGCAGACCGGCCAGGCACGAGATCCCGAAGGTGAAGAGGAGAACCGTCATGTCCAACCCCAGGTCGAGGGTGATGGGAACCGGAAGTGGGGGCTGGTAACGGGCGAGCAGGCTCAACAGCCCTTGGGAAGCCACGAGCCCCGAGGCCCCACCCAGCAACGCCAAGAGCATCGTCTCGGTGAGCAGCTGCCGTACCAGTGCGCCGCGTTGCGCGCCGATGGCGAGCCGGAGTGCGATCTCCTTCTCGCGCTCCGCACCTCGGGCCAGGAGGAATGACGACAGATTCGTGCAAGCCAGGAGCAGGACCAGACCACCGGCGGCCATGAAGAGCATGGCAAAGGGCTTGACGGCGCTGTCGAACTCCGGATCGAGAGCCACGTCCTCCAGGGGAACGGTCGTGAAGATCCACTCCTGATCGATGTCGGGGTTGTCTTTTTGGATGCGGCTGGCGAGCACCTCGAGACCTGCCCGCATGCTCTCCAGCGTCACCCCCTCGGCGACCCTGCCCAACACGAAGTACCTGCGGTCGAGCCGGTCCTCGAGGTGTGAGTCGTTCGACGATCCGGACACCGTTGGGTACATCACCAGGGGGACGAAGAAGTCCGCGGAACACGGCGCCCGTCAGCCCGTGGAAGCCCTCCGGGGTGACACCCACAACCGTAAAGCTCCCTCCCCGCGAGACGGATCGTCTTGCCGACGATCTCCGGGTCGCCTGCGAAGGTGCGCTGCCAGAAGCCGTGCCCCAGCATCATCACCGGGTGTGCGCCGGGTTCTCCTCCTCTGGCAGGAATGACCGACCAATAGCGGTGTCCACGCCCAGCATGGGAAAGAGAGTCTGGGAGACCGCCTCACCCATGATGCGGACGGTCTCGTCCTGGAGCTCCACCCGCGAAAGTACCGTCTTAAACGCCCCGAGGCCTGGAAAGGACCGTCAAAGTCGCGGATGTCCAGGTAGTTCGGGAACGAGCTTGTTCCGTAGTCGGTGCGGTTCTGGAACCACGGTATAGACCCGCACGGACTGTTCGGAATTCTCGTAAGGAAACTGGCGGATGAAAACGGCGTTCACCAGCGAAAAAATGGCCGTGTTGGCCCCGATGCCGATGGTCAGGGAGACCATGGCCACCAGGAGAAAGAAGCGGGTCGTCTCATCAACGAGCGCACCGCCAACCGAAGCTCGCGCAGCCGGTCAGCCGCCGCGGCGAAAGAGGCGTTCGAGCCCAGAAGGCTGTCCTCGCGCCCCTCGGCCCAGTTGCCAAGGCGGCTTCCGAGTTTTTCCCGAGCCGCCGTCAGGACGTCGGCGGCGGTGTCGGCGGTCTCGCCCAGTTTTGTTTCCACATACTCTTGGGCCTCGTCATCGGTGGCGCCCCGATCGAGCGCCTCTTGATACAGGTCTTCGAGGTGATCGGCCAGTTCTCGGACGGCTCGGTGGCGGGCTCGATCAGGCATGGCTCAGCCCGATCACCTGGTTGATCGTGGACGAAAGTTGTTCCACTCCCTTCTCTTGGCTGGCCAGAATCTTTTTGCCGGCCGGCGTCAGCGTGTAGTAACAACGTCTCCGCTCACGGGCCTTCTCGACCCATCGGCCTTTGATCCAGCCACGCTCCTCCATCCGATAAAGCGCGGTGTAGAGAGTGGAAACCCGGAACTCGAGCCGGCCCGACGAGCGCTTCTCCGGCGGCTCCCCAATCTCATAGCCATGTCGGACCCGGTTTTCCAAGGTCGAGAGGATCAGCAGTTCGATGCTGCCCCGTTTCAGGTTGGCGCTGAACATCGCAGGCCTCCAGGTTCTGAAGAGTTCCCTCAATCGCTGGCGCGCGGAGAGAAACTACGTCACGCGATACTTCATCACGCGATATATACGCAACCGTGTTTACCGGGGGTTTTCAGGATCGTCTATTCTGCTCGATCAAAAATTTTTTGAGAGGATTGAGGCCCAACGAATTGGCGTTTCCTCGATTGATTGTGCAAATTCGAAAGACCGTTGGGCCTGGCAGGTGAATGGCAATTGTGAGGTTGTGATCAGTGGCACCCATGCACCCATGCGAGAAATTCCTAAGACCGTTTTGGGCCTGAGCAGTTGGATGGCAATTGTGAGGATGGCTCAGGGCACGGAAGAAGTCCACTCTGAAGGGCTTCCGGTTTCGAAATCGTCGGTAAAAATGGGGGGCGGATCCGCGGTGCAGACGCTTGCCTGGCCGGGAAGGCTGAGTTGGTCGATGTAGAAGTTCGAGAACAGCAGGTTCTGGGCGAAGGTCTGGCTGTGGAAGGTGAGGGTGTGGCTTTCGCCGTCGTTGGAGCCGGTGACGTCGATGGAGTGGGCGCTCCACGAGGTGTTTCCGCAGAGTGGGCTGGAGCCGGTGACGCTCCAAACCTGCTCGCCGTCGATCAGGACCTCGAGATAGTCGGCTGCGCTGTCGCAGGCGTCGATCATCAGGTGGAAGTCGAGCGTTGTGTTGTCTTCGTTGATGGTGATGTCCTGGCTCAGGCTGGCCTCCTCGGGGTCGAAGAAGACGCCGCCGAACCATGCGTACCAGTCGCCGTCGTAGGCGACGTCGGCAAAGCAGGTCCCGTAGCTGCAGATGACCGGGAGCCCGGCATCGGATTCGACCGTCCAAGCGGTGCTTGGGTAGCCGGCCTCGAAGCTCGGGTCTTCGATGGTTCCTGAAGCCATTGGTTCGGTGCACTGCCAGCCTGGTTCGACCTGGCAGGTGTTGGAGCACCCGTCGTTGTTGACCGCGTTGCCGTCGTCGCAGATCTCGCCTTCGTCGTAGGAACCGTTGCCGCAATCAGAAGGCGGCAGCTCGTCGGCGCAGCTGTAGAACTCGACTTCGTCCACGTACCAGCCGGTGAGGCCGTTGCAGCCGTCGATGCCGAACTCGAATCGCAGCCTGATGGTGTCGCCGGTGCGGCGGGGCCGTAGAGCGAGACGTGGGACTGGCCCCAACTACCGCTGACCTCACCACCGTCGGTGCCGGTGAAGGCGGCCTCGCCCCGCATCGGGTTGTCGCTCTCTCCGATATCGAAATCGGGAGTGATGACAAGGACCGCCAGGGTGTCGTTATAGGGGCCGACGTCGAAGGCGGAGATCGGTACCAGGTCGAAGGGCCCGCCGTTGACGCTCACCTTGAGGTTGCCGCCGTCCTGCAACACTTCGGTCGCCAGCCACTGGTCGATGGCGATGCGAGGCACCTGGGCGCCCGCCGGGATCTCGATATCGGGGCTTTCGAGGATCAGCACGCCGGCCTCGAGATCATCGACGCAGTCGCCGCCCAGGATGTCATCGACGAAGGCCGCCATCCCGGCGCGTGCGTCCGGGAGATCGCCGACGACAGCCCAGTCGGGTGTGTCGAAGGTTGACGGGCTGAGCACGTCACGGGTGCTCACGGTCCAACCGCCGAGCCCGGTCTCCCAGTCGGTGAAGGAAAAGGTCTGCTTGGCGCCGAGCCCTGCGCACAGCGCTGGGGGATCGGGATCGAAGATGGGTTCGAAACCGCACTGTGTCGGCTCCGACCGCAGCTCCGTCGCCAGGATGACCTTGGCGAGTTCCGCGCAGTGGCCCGCGGTGATCGTGAGCCCCGAGGATTCGGGAGTGTCCGTGTCAGTGCTCGGCGCCGGCAGATCGACGCCGATGAGTGCGGTACACGAAGCCTCGAGCGCATCGGCGTGGTCGGCGAAATCGGTGGCCGGCCCCTGATAGGTGGTCATGGCGTACCAGTAGATCTGGGCTGCCCGGATGTGCCCGATTCCCGAGATCGCCTGGCCGTTGTACGTGCCACCGTCGACGAGCAGGGCGAAAGCGTGGTTCGGGACCCCAGAGTTGCTGTGGACGCCGCCGCCATCCTCGATCGAGCACTTGTAGGAGGTGGAGCTCACCCGCCCGGGATGATCGTGGCACTCCGGACTCCACAGATCGCGGATGGCGCCGCCGAAGGCCGTGGCGTCCTCGCCCTCGAGCCAGCGGAGGCTGTCGTCGGAACCCGGGCTGACGGGGTCGTAGGCCGAACACTCGGTCCCGTCGCTCGATCGGGCCGTCAACGGCGCGTCCGATCCGGCGCCGTTGAGCCAGTCGATGACCTCACCGAAGATGTCCGAGTAGGACTCGTTGAGGGCGCCCGGCTGCCACTGGTAGATCAACCCGTGGTTGTACTCGGTGTAGGCATGGGCCCACTCGTGAGCCACCACGTCGTCTGCTGTGGTGCCGCTGCAGTAGCTGGTGTTGACACCATTCCAGGAAGCGTTGGGCGCGAGCAAGCAGCCCAGCGCTTCGTCGTCGAAGACGCTCTTCATGGTGGCGTCGGCGGCGTCGAAGGACGGGTGGGTGCCGCCGCTGAGGGTGAGAAAGAAGTTGTAGCTGTCCTCAGCGAAGTCGATCAGGTTGTTGATGGCAGCGGCCTCGTCGCCCACGAACGGCAGGGTGTCTCCCTCGGACCACACCAGGTTTGCGGGGTCGAAGGCGCCCGAAAAGATCTCACGATCGATGTCGTGGTGGATGCCGCTGATCCGATCCAGGACCGTGCCGGAGTGAGCGTCGACGAAGAGAAACTCGCGAATCCCGCGGGCCCGGTCGACCACCTCGATACGGTAGGCAAGATGGTTGTGCCCGGCGATGCCTTGCAGGAGGCCCGTGCGGAAGATCATGAGCTGTGGTTCGAGAGCATTGAGGATTAATCCAACGCGCCGAGATTCCAGCAGTTCTTCGACGGCGGTCACTGCGATTGTTGCTGCGCGCTTGGTTGGGATACCGGCCACCGGGTCGAGGGTTCCAATCGGAACTATCGTCGAGCTGATGGCCACCAGCGCGCCGTCGCGGTCGAAGTGGCTGCGTAGGTCGGAAGCGAACACCGGAACCCCGCGATGAAACTGCTGGTACCGTGCGTGCGAAAAGCCGAAACGGTCGATCGATGTGCCGAGCAGAACGAGTTCGCTCCGGGGATCGTCGAGACCGAATGCACCGGCTTGCGTCTCGAGAAAAGCCATAGTCTGCTCGTGAGGTATCTGCCCGGTCTTCGTCTCGACCTTCAGTGGTGTCTCGATTCTCAAGAAGCTCACGGTGCCGGTGGCTCGATCAAGGCTGACGCTCGAGCCTCCGCCAACCGTTCTGCGGAGCCGTTCGACTGCGACCGGGTCTTCTGGCTGAACGGCAGCGGTCACGGGGAGCACCACAGCGAAAACGAGCACAGCCGCCATCGCCCCTCGCACCCGCCAGGCGGCGGGCGTGCAACCACACAGTGGATTCACGGAAGCTCTGGGGGTACTTCTCATCGATTGGTCCTACCGAAAAGCGTACCACGCAGGAGCTCGCATCATCAGGAGCACCTTGGCGTGGCGCACGTGATCCAGTTCGTGCGACAGGCTGGTTCAAACGAATGGATTCGCCACTGTCACGCCGTCAAAATCCTGGCCCGCCTGGAGATCTTCGCTGAGCACGGTCGTGCAACCGGCCGCACGGGCTGCCTCGATGATCAGTGCGTCCCAGATCGCGATATCGAAGCGGCGGGCGGTTTCGATGGACTGCGTGACCAGCTGCGGGTCGGTGGAAACGACCGGCAGTTCACTGAGTCGATCGATAACTTCCGATGCCTGGGAGTCTTCAAGTGGGTTGGCGAGCCTACGAGTCAGCACCCACCATGTTTCGAGCAGGACCTGGGTGCTGAGCACGAGGCGGTCGCCTTTTTCCAGGATCTCGATGGCAACGCGCTGTTTGGGCGGATCGGCAAGGTCGAAGGCATAGACCACGACATTGGTGTCGACAAAAGAGCTCATTCTGATTCGTGGACCGACTGATCGTGATCGAAGCGGTCGCTGTAGACGTCGTTGCGGGTCCATGCTCTGCCGCCGGAGCCGCTCGACGCGGTTGACTCACGAGCCAATGTCGCGAGGCGACGCCGCGCTTCCGCCTCGATGTTCGAGCCGGCGTAGCTTTCGAGGAACTCGCGAAGCAGAGCGTTGACCGATGTGCCCTGCTGAAGGGCGCGGATCCGGGCTCGGCGAAGGACCTCGTCGTCAACGGTGATGGTGAGATTCATAGACCGTGCTCCACGGAATCAGTGTAGCACGGGATCAATTATCCAACCGTTTGCCTTGATTCATCATAAATATCAACATATATTATCAACATGAAACATGTACAGATTTTAATCGACGAGAAACTGCTGGCAGGCCTGGACGAGGACGAGGAGGTCCAACGGATCGGCCGCTCGAAGGTACTGCGAGGGCTGGTTTCGGCCTATCTCGAGAGTCAGCGTGAAGCGCGCATGGATGCCCAATACAAACAGGGCTACGGCGACAGCCTCCAAGTCAGTGAAGAACTTGACGGCTGGGGCGAGGAGGGTTCGTGGCCCGAAGAGTGAAGCGCGGCGACATCTGGATTTACGACTTCGCCAAACCTGACAAGAGGCGGCCGGTGCTGGTTATCAGCCGGCAGAGCGTGATCCCGCTTCTGCGGACGGTGATGGTGGCGCCGATCACATCAGCGATTTACGGGGTTCCCAGCGAGGTGCGGGTCGGGATAGAGCACGGGTTGAAGCGTGATTCTGCGGTCAATCTGGACCACGTTCAAACCGTCGATCGATCTCGGTTGTGCAGTTTCATCGGCCACCTCAGCGCAGATGTCATGGACGAGGTGTGCAGGGCCCTCGCGGTCGCTACCGGTTGTCCGAGCGCCTCCTGACAAGGCAGCGTGGACGGGTTTGGGCCCCACGAATCACTCTGCAAATTCGCTTGGATCAGCTGAACGATCAGATGGGCGCCACACTTCGCATTGCCTCATCGTGAGACTGGGTTCAGTGCCACCCGCTCGGAAAGTCAACCGCCCCCTGTGAACATCGCCGTGAAAGCGATGGCGTCCGGATCGTCGAGATTTCGGGCGGTTGTGAACTGCATACTGGAGGCTTCATTGCCGGCTATTGTCTGCCCGTCGGCCCGCACCTCGTTTCCGTCGACCTCCGCGGTGATCCCCAACCGGGCTGCGGCCGCGACGACTTTGTCACCCCAGGTGTCGTCCAGCCGCGTGCCTTCCGGGAGCTCATAGTCGATAGAGATCACCCGGCCCCACATTTGTTGGTCGTCGGCCATGATCTGGGCTTCGAGCGGGCCGAATTCTTTTTCGAGCTCTGCCTTCAGTACCGTTTTGATTTCTGACGAAAGATCGTCAGCGCCCAAGTTTGGACAGATCATCAGGAGTGGCACCAGAATGAGAGTCGTCGACCAGGCGCGTTTTCTCGAGCGGTTCAGAGACTTGAAAGACATTGGTGGAGTCCTCCTTTGCAGGGCCGGGTCTTCCCCGGGATTTCAAGAATTGGCTGCCGGGCGCGGGCCGCCATGCAGCCCCGATTCACTGTCGATTCGCAATGGATACGCGCTTCAGGATAGCACCAATGAGAATGAGAGATCATGGTTGCCACATAACGGGTATCACCCCTAACGAAGGTGCGAATCTCTCCGCGGCACCCTGGCGTGATACGTGTCACCCGGTGCGCGCGACAGGCCTATTCACGCAAATGGATTCGCGACTGTCACGCGGTCAAAATCCTGGCCCACCTGGAGGTCTTCGCTGAGCACGGTCGTGCAGCCGGCCGCGCGCGCGGCCTCGATGATCAGTGCGTCCCAGATCGCGATGTCGAAGCGGCGGGCGGTTTCGATGGACTGCGTGACCAGCTGCGGGTCCATGTTCTGCCGCCGGGGCCGCTCGACGCAGTCGACTCACGAGCCATTTTCGCGAGAAGACGGCGCGCTTCCGCCTCGATGTTCGAGCCGGCGTAGCTTTCGAGGAAATCGCGAAGCAGAGCGTTGACCGATGTGCCCTGCTGAAGGGCGCGGATCCGCGCCCGGCGAAGGACCTCCTCGTCAATGGTGATCGTGAGATTCATGACCCGTACTCCACGGAATCAGAGTAGCGCGGGTTCAGCTATCTAGCGGGTTCCCTCGATTCACCATGAGTTCCGAGTGCTGTCCAAAACAAATCGTGACCTGAATTTGCCCGATTGAAAACGCGGGGTTTAAACGCGCTCAAGGCCCAGGTGGGGGCACAACTGCCGACCAATCGTCCAGTTGCCCCGTCTCGAAACCACTTTCAAATATCAACGTGGGTTGAGAACTGCTGCACATCCACTGTCCGATGGCGAGCGATGGGACGCCTCCCGCGGTCTTGAAGCCACCCCCGACGAAGAGGGCGTTGCCGTCACCGTCGTCGTATGACGTAGCGGTGACCGGTCTGTAATTCACACCCTCGCCATGGGGACCATCGAGGGTTGACCATGACGTGCCGTCCCAGGACCCGAGGTTTTTCGCGGGAACGCTGCCGATGGTGGAAGTCGATGCCCCGACAATCAAAAGTGAGCTCCCGTTGTTGTCATAGGCGGCAAGTGTGTAGACCGCTCCAGGTGTGCCGATGGCCACCCCGTCGTCGAGCGCGGTCCACAGCCCGCCATCCCATCGGGCGATGTGATTCACCACATCGGGACTGGTCGAGTCCTTTCCCGCCCAGGCAAATTGACCGCCCGCGTACAGCGAGGCACCGGAACCGTCGTCATAGACAGCGAGAGTCTCAACCGAGTAGCTGAACCCGGGATCCGCTGGATTTCCTACAGGGTGCCATTCTTCCCCGTCCCAGCTCGCGACGTAGTTGACGGTGATTCCACCTGCGGTGGTGAACTGACCGGCAGCGAAAAGCGACGCCCCGTCGCCATCATCGAAGACCGCCAACGCTTCGACGGCGCTGGTCGTGCCGATGCCGGAGGGACCAATGAGGCGAGCCCACCCGTCCCCGTCCCACCGCGCGATGTTGTTGACTGTCGTGCCTCCCGCGGTGGAGAAAGACCCACCCGCGTAGAGCGCAGGTCCGGTCCCATCGTCGAAGACCGCGAGGGCCCGCACCGAGTTGCCATCAACGCCGGTACCACCGGGTCCGGTTAGCGCCGACCACTCGCTGCCGTCCCATTTCGCGATTCCGTTGACCTCGACGCCTCCGGCGTGATCAAACCAACCGCCAACGTAGAGGGCGGATCCCGATCCGTCATCGTACACTGCAATGGCTTCGACCATCCCGTCCGTTCCTTCTCCGGCGGCTCCCGAGAAGGCAGACCATTGGCTGCCGTTCCACGCCGCGATGTTTTTCGCAGTGATGTCGCCGGCCCCTCCGAATTGGCCGCCGGCCACGAGGATCTCGCCGCCGCCATCGTTCCAGGTCACGAGGGCCTTGACGGAACGGTTGACAGCATCGCCAGCAGGATCTCCCAGGGAAGACCATTTCTCTCCGTCCCATCGCGCGATGTTGTTTGCATATCTCCCGCCAGCAAGGAACAGGCTCCCGCTCGCGTAGAGGCCGTCGCCTGACCCGTCGTCGTAGACCACCAGTGCATCAACTGTGCCCTCGATCCCGACTCCGGAGGGGCCACTCATTCCGGCCCACGAGCTGCCGTCCCAGCTTGCGATACCGCTCGCCGTCACACCGCCGGCCGTATCCAAGCGGCCCCCGGCGATCAGCCGGCCCTGGAAGACTCCGAGAGACCAGACGGTATTATCTGCGCCATTCCCACCCGGTCCAACGAGAGCCGACCACTCGGTTCCATCCCATTTGGCGACGTGGTTCGCCGCCACCCCCCCGGCGGTGGTGAAATGGCCGCCGGCGAAGAGCGCTGAGCCTGTGCCGTCGTCGTAGACCGCGAGGTCCTCCACCCAACTTCCGGTGCCGGATCCGGACGAACCCGTCAACGCGATCCAATCGGTGCCGTCCCACTCGGCGATCCTCGCCATCGGGGTGCCCCCGGCCCACGAGAATCGGCCGCCCAAAAAAAGCGACGTTCCGGAACCATCGTCCCACGTGATCATCTTGTGAACCACGTCGTTTGTGCCCGTTCCGGTAGTCCCGGTCAGGGCCGACCATTCAGTTCCACTCCACCGCCCGATGTGCTTGACCTCGATCCCACCGGCGTCATCGAAATCTCCACCAACGTACAACCCGTTGCCGTCGCCATCGTCAAAGGTTGTCAACGACCACACTGGCCCTGATGTGCCCGACCCCGACGCCCCTGTGAGCGTCGTCCAGGCAGAACCGTCCCATCGTGCGACGTGGGCTGCTGCGGCGCCGCCTGCTTCGGTGAAGTCCCCACCCACATAGAGAGCCGGCCCGGACCCGTCATCGAAGACCCCCAGGGCCCGCACCTCCTCGTTCACTCCGACGTCGGTCGATCCCGCCAGAGCTGACCAGGATTCGCCGTCCCATCGGGCAACGTGATTGACTTCGAGCCCCGACGCGCGAAGAAATGAGCCGCCCACATAGAGGGCTGGTCCGCTCCCGTCGTCAAAAACGACCGAGTCCCACACTCCGCCGTCGAGATCGCCCACGGTGAAGTTGGTGGACCACACACAACTTGGGTCTTCGGCCTCAGCCTTCAACTCTCCAGCGTGCAATCCGAGTGTCGAGGCAAAGGCAAGGACAGCAAAGACCGAGGCCGTCAACAACCCACGTATCGGTTTCCCGTAGAAAGAACTCACAACGCCTCCCATGTGGTCGAATTCTGGGATGAGAGCATAAAAACACCGACTCAGCACCAAAGCGATCGTGACAAGGAAAGAACCGGACTTGATGGTGAACAGGATGCCCCCCCATTCCACCGAATCGCCCTCATTTAACACAATATGGCGCGACCGGGGCTAATGCAATCGTTCAAACGAATGGATTTTCTCATCAAAATAGATGATTTTGCTCGGGTTATCTATCATTCGACGAACACCAGGATGCTCTGTGCGGGGTATCGACACGAAGAGACCGTCACCACCGGTGAGAAATCCATAACATCAACACAACCGAACCTGGCAACTGTTGGGGAAAGGTGGATGGGTGCCACATTCAAATTTGTTGGTTTATAAACGTCAATCGGTCCACTGACTGACAATTGTGGAATTGTGAATGTGGCACCCTGGGGAGGTGTCACACGTCGCATTGCCTCGTTGTGAGGTTGTGATCAATGGCCGCGACTGTGTGTTTTTGATGCGTGGCACTCTTGAAAAACCGCATGGCATCCTTCATTTTGGAAGCCGAGAAGTCGGGGAGGGCCAATATGGATTTTCGCAATACCTATGAGGACGCTCGCCGGGCGGCGGCGTATGACGAGCTCGCGTTGGGGGGTACCTACCATCTCGTGTTCCGCGATCTCCCCGGTCTACTGAGTGAGCACGTGACCGGAAATCTGGCGGTGGATTTCGGGTGCGGCACCGGGAGATCGACGCGTTTTCTGAAGCAGCTCGGCTTCCACACGCTGGGTCTGGACATTTCCGCGGATATGGTCGCCATAGCCCTTGATCGAGACCCGGAAGGCGATTACCAGGTCATCGAAGACGGAGATTTCTCGTCGCTCCCGGAATTCGGCTATGACCTCGTTCAATCGGCCTTCACCTTCGACAACATTCCGGACCACCAGCGCAGAGTCCGGATTTTCACGGGATTGAGGCGACTGCTCCGGCCCACCGGCCGGATGGTCAACATCGTCTCCACACCGGAGATCTACACCCACGAATGGGTGACGTTTTCGACTCGCGACTATCCGGAAAACAAAAACGCACGACCCGGGGACGTGGTGCGGATCGTGACCACCGACTACAGCGACGGTCGTCCGGTGGACGATATCTTGTGGACGGACGAGAATTACCGCGCCGTCTATCGGGGGGCCGGGCTCGAAACCGAACGGATTGAACTGCCGTTGGGCACTGCCGACGACGGTATCCCGTGGGTCAGCGAACGAAGTGTCGCTCCGTGGGCGATTTACATTCTCAAAGCTGTGGACTGAAGTCGAGATGACAGGGTAACGAACCGCATCCCGGCTTTGCTCGGAGGCTCACCGGGACGAGAGGTCTCAATGGTTCGGATGGTCACTCGGCCGGACTAACCCTTTTCAAGGTAAGGGATCGTGCCGGCCAAATCGGTCTCATCAATGACACGAAGTCTGCTGATGGTGCCGGCCTGACGAGCTTGCCGGTATTCCGCGTAGGCCGGGTCGTCCGCAAAGGCGGTCACCGCATCCATCGAGGGAAACTCCAACAACGCGATCAGCGTCGAGCCGAGTTCCTCGCCCTCGATGGTCGTGATGTTTCCGCTGCGGGAAAGGTACTTGCCTCCATGTTTGTGAACGATATCGTGGACCTTTTCCGCGTAGGCGGGAATCCACTCGTCATTCGTGACCGTGACATCAGCGATCAAGTAGACGGACATGGTTTTCTCCTTTTGCTGATCCAACACATGGTAAGGCCGCTTTATTCGTTGGATGGCCCGTGGTTTCGTAATTTCGTTGTGCCTCATTGTGAGTTGTGATCGGCGGCATTTTCCTGGAATTTTCGCCGAGATTGAACGATTAGCCCCACGACACAAACAAAAGTGGGGGATATCCATGCGTTTTCGAGTTCTGTTGACTCTCGGTGCTGTTCTGATTCTCGTTACAACTTCGACGGCAGTAGCCCAGGAGGAAAAAGGTTGGGGGATCTCCAACATTGAATCGTGGGAGTGGGACATTCAGAATCCCGCCGCCCAATGGGCTCCCCGCGCCGGACTTCAGGCGGTGAAGCTGGGCAAGCGGCTCTACGTGATGGGTGGTCGCACTCCGCTCGACCCGGCCGAGGTGCCTGTCCCTGGTGCGAGCATCATTTGGGGTGACGTGTGGGCGAGCGACGATTTCGGCGAAAGCTGGGACCCGATCCTGTTCACCGACGATGAGAGCCACTGGCCCGCGCGCGCCTATTTTCAAGCCGTTACGAAGGGGCGTCACATGTATGTCCTCGGCGGCCAGAATTTCAACATCGTCGATAACGAGTGTCCTCCGTTTGTGCCGGATTGCCCTGCACAGGTGCCGAAGTCAGAGTTTTTCAACGATGTGTGGCGGAGCCGTGACGGCGTCCATTGGCGCAAGATGACCGGCAACGCTCCCTGGGCGGGGCGGGCCGGCCTCTCGGCGGTCGTCCATCGCGGCGCGATATACGTGATGGGCGGGTCCTTCAACGACGACTCATCCATCGTCGATGGACAGCCTGCGCGTGAGTACTTCAACGATGTCTGGAAGTCATACGATGGTGCCCGCTGGTTCAAGGTCACCAAGCAAGCCCCATGGGCGCCGCGTGCCGGGGGGATTGCAGTTTCGAAGAACGGTTATCTCTACATGATCGGAGGCGAGGACGGTTTCACCTGCGAATCCGGTGATCGTTGCCCGCCGTACTTCAACGACGTCTGGCGTTCGCGGGACGGTGCTCATTGGCAGCAGGTGACGGATGCCGCGCCGTGGCCCGCCCGGCCGGGCCACCAGGCGGTGGTGGTGCTGAACCAGATCGTACTGTTTGGCGGTTTTGGTCTGAGCTCGGATCCGACCGATCCTTTCAAGCCATCCAATCCGATGGACGTCTGGGTCAGCAGGAATGGCAGGCACTGGGAACAGGTCAGCGATTCGCCCTGGAACGCCGACGGACCCGAAGACATCAAGTACGACTTCGATGCCCTCGTCGTGTGGGGTGCGGGGCGAGGCTGGCGACCGTCGATTCTGACCTTTGGCGGCGACCGCGAGACCTTCAATTTTTTCGACCCTTTCAACTACCTCAACGTCGACAACGACGTGTGGCGGTTTGCACCTCCAGGTAGGTGACGCGCAGGGGGGACCCACACCTCCGATAGTTCATCGGAGGCACGCCTTGCGTTGCCTCAACGTGAGGTTGTCGTCAGTGTTGCCACACACTAGCGGGAGTAGTAGGCCACCACCCGCGGGTCGTTGGCGATGCGGTCGCGGTGCTCTACCAGAGCCGGTGCGAGACTTTCGACGATGTCGGTCGGGACGTGGTCGAGGATGCCCTTGGCCAGAGTCCGGGTCTCGACGAAGACCTTGAGGTCGGCGACGGTCATTTTTCCGTCCGCAAAAAACTGGCCGCCACCGCGGGTGAGAAGGTCATCGAGGCCCTTGATGTAGGTCGTGAGTTTGCCCTCAACAAACTTTTCACGGGCCTGTTTCAGTTCGTCGTCTTTCAGACCGAATGTTTTGCCGATCTCGTGGCTCAGGTCTTCGACCGCGTCCATCGTCTCGTCGCAATAGAGGGCCTGCAGGTCGTCGGTGGGGTAGAGACCAGCCGGCTTGCCCACGTAGCGAAGCATGGAGTTCGACTGGGTGATCTGCTGGCCGTCGAGATCGAGCACCGGCAGAGCGCGGAACCGAAAGGACGACCGCGCTTCGCCGAACTCAGGAAACTTCAGCCGGATGTCCTCGAAATCGATGCCGCCGATATGAAATGCGAGCCGGATCGGTTCCGCCCTGCCACCGTCAAAATCGAAGTAGGTGAGCTTGAATTCGGTCATGATGTGTTGTCTCCTTCCGGTCCGAGCGGCTGTTACCGCCCCGGCCTATTCGTACCAACATCCGGTGCCCGTGAAACATTCGCGCCTTCGAGGGGTCACGCGACTCGCAACGCCTCGATGTGAGGATGTGGTCACTGGCGGCGCCTGCAGCCCTTGCGATATCCGTCGCCAGGCACCATCTTTGAAGGGAAAGACAAAAAAGCACGATCAACAATGCGATAGCAGCGGGGTTGCATCTCTCGGAGTTGCGACGATTCGAATCTATCGGCGGAAACGGAGGACGGCATGATCTTTTCCGAACTGCGGTCTGACGACGAAATTCTGAGCGATGCGATCGCTGCGCGGAGAATTTTTGTGGTCGGCTGTCCCGCATGCGCCAGCATGAGTCTGCACATCGAAACACCGGATGAGGTTTCGGCGACCTACGAACCGACCCCGACTGGCTACAGAGCGGTAGCGATGGAGGAGGAGGTCGAACGACTCACCGGCATGTTGTACAGAACCGGTTTCGACGTGGGCTCCTGGGTCGGAAAGTATCCATTGGTCTGGATGTGCATTCTGAATGAAGGTCTGTGCAAAAAGATCAGAAGACTGTGTTGCGACTTCGACACCGTCATCACGATGTCGTGTGATGCCGGTAAGAAGTCAATCGAGGGAATCTTGCCAGACAAGGCCATCATCGCGGGGATGCGGGCAAAGGGAATGGTCAACGCGGTGACCACCAGCAAACTGAAGTTCTTCAATCACTCCATCGACAGAGAGTCTGTCAACCTCTCCGGGTTCACCCTCAACTCAGAAGCCTGACTCGGCCCGGCCACATCACCGAGTGCCGGCCCGATTGAAATCGTAACGGGAGTGCCTACTGGATATAGTCCTTGCCGCAATAAAATGCCAGGTGCGGCCGGACGATGCTGTCCCACAGATCGTAACCCTGGTCGTTGAGGTGCAGCCGGTCGTCGACGAAGAGCTCTTCTCTGGGTGCGCCATCTATGCCGATCATCGGCGTGGCGACGTCGATGTAATGGAGATCGGGTTGTGATCCGGCCCAGGTGTGAACGAGCGCATTGGCCTTCTGCATCGTGTCCCAAAGCTCCCAGCGGCTACCGCTTGGTTTGATGGCGATGAAATAGATCGGCGTGCCCTGGAGATCGCGCCGCACGGATTCGACGAAGGATCTGAAATCTTCGAAGACCTGATCCGCTCCCTTGCCAAAGGCGACATCGTTGTCACCGGCATAAAAGACGATCGCTTTCGGCCGGTAACGGAGCACCGTTTGATCATAGAAGTACTGGACGTCCGAAATGTGGGCGCCCCCGAAACCGCGGTTGAGGGAATCGCAGTCCGGGAACGAAGTCGATGTGGGCCAGCGACGGATGCTCGAGCTGCCGACGAAGAGCAACGGGTGCCCGGGAGGCCTCTCTTTCTTGTCCGAATTGGAAAAGGCATCGATCTGCGTTTGGAAGCGCAGGGGGTCGGGGTCGGCCGAAAGCGACGAGGTCTGCGTCCGGAGACCGTGCACCGCTGCTGCAAACTCCCGGCCGAGATCGATGTATCCGGCGCTGTCGTAGTGATACGGATCGGAGTAGCCGTAGCCTTCGGTGCTGGTGACGAACGCCGCGTGCCCGTCTGCGTCGACAAATGCGGCCTGCGCCGCGCGCACCGTTTTGCCGTAGTTCCAGACCATGCCGTCCTTTTCATCCTCGTCGCGCCCCGAATCCGAGATGCGGCCGATCACCACCGGCAGGTCGTCGGTCAGCAGGGCTGCCCGCATCAGATTCATGAGCCGGGTGAGGTGGGCCTCGTATCGCGTCGCAATTTCTTCGGAAAGATAGGCGTCGGATTCGCCCTGCATCCAGACGATGCCCTTCGGTACGAGAGTGTCCGTTTCCCCGTCACCGTCGATGTCGGCCACCGACGTGGCGTTTCGGATTGTCGCGAGGAAGTGATCGTACTGGTTGATGCCGATGCCGTCGGTTCCAGGAAAGTCCGGGTCCCACGCTCCGGCGTAGTTGCCGGCTTCGCGATCGATGGAGGTGCCGCCGCGTGAGTACTTGATGATGGCGATCCTGGCGGTTGGGTCGAGTTTTTTCAGAGTGGTGGCAAAGGTCAGCTCGACGCCGAAACGATCGGAGTATTTTGCGGTCTCGCCGTCGAAGCCATAGCCGGCGCCATGCCCCGGACGAAGCTCTGCCCAGGTGCCGCGGCCATCCACCGGTTTGCCGTCTGCGGAGGAGTTGCCGTGAAAGATCATGACTCCATCGACCGGCCCTATCAGCGCCTCAGGAAGGTCCGCCACCTTTCCGTAGCCATCCATATTGGACTGGCCGCCCAGGTAGTAAAGGTCATATTCGGTCGCATCGACTGCGGCTTCGCCGAATACCAGCAGGGCCACCGCAACCAGAAATTGCAATATCGAGGAATTCTTCATGGCATTCTCCCTCCCCGCAAAACTACATCATCTGGTTGGCCGCTACCTGGAAGCTTTGCGACCCCCAACCCGAGTGCCATACCTGGCGATGCCTCGATGTGAACTCGTGGTCACTCCCCCGCAGGTTGACTTGCCGCGTCGAGCCGCGCGCACACGGCTTGCAGACCCGTTTCCAGAATGTCGGTGGAACCGACGGGTAGGTCTTTGGGTTTGTTGTCGCCATAAAAGACCAGCGCGACCCGGTCGCCGAGAATCATCGGGATGGCGACCCCCTCATCAGGCCACTCTCCGCCGAGCGCCTGGAAGAAAGTGGTGTTGGCGCGGACGTAATCGGGTTGGCGGCGAAAGACTCGGCGTTCTTGTACGACCGAGGAAATGAAGGAGTACTCGTCCAGGGGCATGCTCAGCTGACGGACCCTCTCTGCCGGCGGGAGGACGCCGTCATCCAGGCCGTAGCAGGCCAGACCCTGCACACTGTGTTCACGAACTGCCAGGAGCATCCCTCGAGTGAGGGTGGCGGCGGCGAGCACGAAGATCTCTCGAATTATTTCGGCGGTCAGGGCAGGCCCCGCCACCGCGGCCATGATCTCGCCGAGGGTCGTGGGTTCGGTCGGTTCTTCGGTTTCGTCCTCATCCTCGAGGGCGAGTTCGGTATCGCGGGTGCTCTCGTCCTGCTCCCGCGCTGCGTCCAGCGCCACGCTACGGGTGTCCAGCGGTGTTCCGACGACGAAATCCCGGGCGCCGATCTCAACCTCTCCCAGGGCCTCGATCTCCATGTTTCTGAATCTGAAGAAACCGGTTCCCCACTCGAAGATCTCCTTGACGACCTGACCGACCTGGTGGATCAGAACCCTTTGGACGTCGTCGTCCCTCATGGCGCCCATCGCCACCAGGATGTCTCCGAGGCGCCGGTCTTCGCCGGAGCGGTGTTGCAGGCTGACGGCCTCTTCGAGTTGAAAAGGCCGGATGATCTCCAGGTTCAGTGCGATGCTGCCGAAGGTCTCGCGGACCGAGCTCGATGCGGCATAGATGATCTTCCCGTCCCGGAACACGATCATGCCTTCTTGGCGACCGGTGGTGAAGATCAGTTTGCCGGTCTTCATCGAATCGGCGAGATACACCATGATCTCCGCCGGCCGAATGTCTTCCAGCTTTCCGACCAGGGCCATTCTGGGCTCTCCTCTCTCGACGCGCCCCCGGGAAATTCAGGGGTTTCGTTTTAGCGAACCCTTGAATCTTAGTCCATTTTCATGGGTGGCACACTTCCTGACCCTGGTTCTTCACGAGACGGAATCTGCTAGTGTCGTTTGCCATGCAAGATCTCGCCTTGGCCCGAGCACTGGAGCGGCTGCCGCGGCGTTGCCTCGGTGCCTATCCGACCCCGCTGGATTATCTCGAGAATATCAGCCGTGAGTTGGGTCGCAGAGTCTTTGTCAAACGTGATGACACGCTGGGACCGGTTGCCGGCGGAAACAAGACCCGAAAGCTCGAGTACCTCCTGGCGGAGGCCCTCGAGCAGGGTGCAAAGAAGGTCGTCACCGTGGGCGGGGCGCAGTCGAATCATGCGAGGTTGACGGCCGCAGCGGCGCGAATATGCGGACTCGAGCCGCACCTTCTGCTGTTTGGGAAAAAACCTAAGAAAGTCAGTGGCAATCTTCTGCTTGATCGGCTCGTTGGTGCCGAGGTCTATTTCATTCCGCCGGGGCCCATCGCGTCGGATGGCTGCACCTTCGAAGAACTCGATGCCTATGTTCGCGAAGAGGCATTCGCCCGAGTCGGCGATCACTATCACGTGCCCCTTGGCGGTTCGAACGGGCTCGGTTCGGTCGGGTATGTCCGGGCGGCGCTCGAGATCGAGGAGCAGGCGCACGCCGCGGGCGTGGCCGATGCGTGGATCGTGGTGGCGACCGGTTCGGGTGGCACTCTCGCCGGTCTGCTGGCCGGTCTGCATGCCATCGGATCTTCGTTGCGGCTCGTTGGTATCGATGTGGCGAAGATCTGGACGAATTATCCGGAGTTGGTGGCTCGACTGGCCAACGAAGCTCTCGAGTTGATCGGCTTGTCTGAAGATGTCGGGCCGGGAGACGTTTCACTGATCGAGAACACCTACGTCGGGCAGGGCTACGCGGTGCCTACGAGCGAGGGCACGGCCGCCATCGAGAGCCTGGCGCGGTCAGACGGCGTTCTGCTTGATCCGACGTACACAGGAAAGGCCTTTGCGGGTTTATTGGATCTTCATGCTACTGGGCATTTTGGTGAGGGCGACCCGGTCATTTTTTGGCACACGGGCGGTTTGCCGGGGTTGTTCGCCGGCAGATATCCATAGCGCCCTGGTAGTTCGCGGCGAAACATAGATCCTTCGACTACGCCCCAGGCGGGGCTCCGCTCAGGATGACATTTTGAAGCGGCAGTGGCCTCAGGGGAGTTTAATGGCCTCCTGTAAAGTTCCGGTTTGCCGTGGCAAACCAGGTCGGTTGGCGCGCGCAGCCAGATTCTTCGACTTGCTCCGGATGGCACATTGAAACATGTCGCCGCTCCGCGGCTCGGATCGGCCCCGGTTGGTCGCACCTCGCGGGATTACCAGTTGGTGCAAACCATCCGGTGCCGCTCGATTGGGTTCAAGATGTCATCCTGAGCGAAGCGCAATGGCGCGGAGTCGAAGGACCCGTTCGACTCGCTTTGCTCGCTCAGGGCAGGTTCTGCGTCTTCGACTCATTCGGTTCCCTCGGCTTTACCGGGAGGCGGTCAATTTGCAGAAGCGCTTGTTGGCGGGCACTCGCAGGCGGGGCAACCGCGGTCGAAGACGACCTTCCAGGTGCCGTCGCCACCCCGTCGCCACACGGAATTGAAGGTGCCGACTCGGGTCCCGTCGGGTGCAAAGACAGGTCCCGAGGTGAGCCCGAGGCTGCCCGAGTCGAGGACGGTGGCGCTCTCCGGCTGCCAGGAGAAGGGCGCGACGCTTCCCTCGTAATATGGTTTCCACGCCGCTGCCACGGCCGCTTTGCCGCGAATTTCTCCATTGCCCCCGAAGAAGACGGTTTCTTCCGCCAGGAACGAGATGAAGGCTTCATGGTCGCGGTCCGCCATGGTCTGGGCGAAGGCCTCCTCGGTGGCGCGCAGATCCTCCGCGAGATCGGCGTCGTCGCTGGCAAAAGAAACCCTCAGGAGACCGGGTGTGACGGTCAGCAACGAGACGATAAGGGTGATCACGATTCGTTCACGCATGGGCCCCTCCTGTGGAGATTGTCACACAGAGATACGAAGGAGCGGGTCGATCGTTTGCTCGGGAATACTGCAAATCGAAAATCCTCGCGTGTGATACTGCGGACGCTCCGATGCGCAACAGCTGTGAACGGCCGCCACGCGACGCCTTTTTCCTGGCGCTTCCCGCGGACGAATTTCTATAGTGCGGAATCGAGTGGGAGACGGCACGTGACGACCAGGCCTCCGCCATCCCGCGATCTCAGTCTCAGGGTGCCGTCGTGAATCTCCAGGATCTCCCGGCACAGGGCGAGGCCGAGACCGGAGCCGTCGGCCTTTGTGGTCCAGAACGGCACCAAGGCCTGCGCCAGAGTATCCGCATCCATCCCCGCGCCGCGATCGCGGACCTCGAGGACGAGTTCCGCGCCTTCGGTGTACGCCGCGACCTCGATGGTTTCGGAACCTGCTTCACGCCCGTTGCGGACCAGGTTGAGCACGACCTGCTGGATCTGCGACGGGTCGAGCCTTGCCGTGATGGGTCCGTCCGGGCGAAGGATTTCGAAGGCGACCAGCCGTTGCAGATCTTTGAGAAAGGAACAGATCTCAATGCTCTCGGGTCTCGCCGCAGGTAGCCGTGCCATTCTTCGATAGCCATCAACAAATCGATGCAAACGCTGGGCCGAAGCGTCGATCGTGTCGAGAATCTCGGGCAGCCGCCCGCTTGGATCACCGCCGTTAACGAGCTTGCGGCCGCTCGCGATCAGCGACCGGATCGGCGCCAGCGAATTGTTGATCTCGTGACCGACGACACGGATCACTCGCTTCCACACCGCAGCCTCGTGCCGGCGCAATTCGGGCGTCATCCGGCGCACCATGAGCAGACTGTGGTTGCGGGCATTGAGCTGATAGATACGACGTGACACTTGCAGGGTCTCCTGGCCGTCCTCTGCGGGCAGCGTTACGAGGCCGTCACCGGCGCCCGTCGCAGAAAGCTCGCGGTGGAGATCCGGTGGGCAGTCACCGAGGGCTTCCTCCAAGGTCCGGCCTTCCAACCGGCCGCCAGAGGCCAGTAGGTTTCTCGCCGCCCGGTTGGCCACCAGGACCCGGTCGACCGGGTTGACCAGCAGAACCGAGGTCGGCGTCGCCTCGAGCACCGACGCGAGCATGAGCTCACGTTGGCGGAGGTCGCGGCGCTCGCGTCCCATCAGTTCACCGAGAGAGTTGTATACCTCGACCAAATTTCCGATCTCGTCAGTCCGATTGATCGCGAGACGAAGGCTGAAATCGCCGCCGCGGAGGCCATCGACGCCGTCCTCGAGGGCGCTCAGCACCTTGCCCACGGGCGCAAACAACCGCGCCGTGAGCAGCATCGCCAGCGGCAGGCCGATCAGGATTGCGAGCCCGGCGGCGAGCCACAGTGAGGAGCCAAGGTATCGCGCCAACAGGGCGATGCCGGCTCCCATCGCGACCCCGGCGCCAGCCGAAAGCATGGCCAAACCGCTGACACTCCAGCGCCCTCTGCGGCCAACGGTCACCGGTCGTCCGAGGGTGCCGGGCCGGGCCGCCGTTCGATGACAATTCCAAGCCGGTCCATACGGCGATACAGGGCTTGCCGGCTGATTCCGAGCAATTTCGCGGCGTGGCTGACCACACCGTCGCTCGAGCGTAGGGCCGCCTCGATGCGCTCGTGCTCGCTGCTCCGTCCGGAAGATTTCGGTGCGCCTTCGGCGGTTTCATCGCCAAAACCGAAGTCGACGGAGTCAATCTCGTCCCCCGCCGCCACGAGGCAGGCGCGACGAATCCGGTTCTCGAGCTCGCGCACGTTGCCGGGCCACGAGTAGACCTCGAGGGCTCGCATCGCCTCCTCACCGAACTCGAGCTCCGGCCGCCCGCTTTCGATCCCGTATCGAGCCAGGAAGTGGCGGGCCAGCGGCTCGATATCAGCCTCCCGTTCGGCGAGGGAGGGGATGTCGATTTCGATCACATTCAATCGATAAAGAAGGTCCTCACGTATGCGGCCTTCAGTGAGGGCCTGCTGCAGATCGGCGTTGGTGGCCGCGATGATCCTGACATCGACCTGCCGGGTGGTCGAGCTGCCGAGCCGTGCGAGTTCGCCGGATTGCAGGACCCGCAGCAACTTGGTTTGGCCTGGTGGCGGCAGCTCTGCGATTTCGTCAAGCAGCAGGGTGCCGCCGTCGGCAGCCTCGAATCGCCCGACGCGGCTCCGCGAGGCCCCGGTGTAGGCTCCCGCCTCGGCGCCGAAAAGCTCAGCTTCGATCAGCTCCGCGGGCAGTGCGGCGGCGTTGACCTTGATCCACGGCCGCGCGCTGCGGCTCGAGTTCGCCTGGATGAGGTCGGCGACCCGCTCTTTGCCGGCGCCGTTGGGTCCAGTGATCAACACCGGCACATCGGCGCGGGCGACCTTGACCGCGAGCGAAACCACCTCGTGCATCTCCTCGCTGGCGTACACCAATCCGCAAAGGTCTGCACTTGCTGAGAGCTCGTCGCGAAGCCACTTCGCGCCGTCGCCGGTTCGGCCCCGCTCGGCCTTGAGCACGGCCAGCCGGAGGTGGCGCCGGACGCTCGATGCCAGACGCTCGTCGTTCCACGGTTTCTCGATATAGTCCGCCGCGCCATCCTGCATCAGGCTCACCGCCACTTCGAGGCTGCCCCAAGCAGTGACCAGTATGATCGGCAACTCCGGCCGCAGCCGATGCATGCGCCGGAACAGCTCCACACCCTCTTTCCCCGAGGTCTGCCCTGGCGAAAAGTTCATGTCCTGGATCACGAGCGCGACATCGGTTTCGCGGTCGAGGAGGGTCAGCGCCTCTTCGGGCCGCGTCGCCAAAATCGAGCCGAAGCCTTCGATCTCGAGGGCGAGCTCGAGGGCTCGGGCGACCTGGGGCTGATCCTCGACGATCAGGACTTGTTGTGGTGCGCTCATTCTGTGATGGTAGCGGGTTTTCTTCGCCTCGTCTGCGGTCGATGGTGTTCGTTGTTGCGGAGGCTATGCATCAACCGCTCGCGTTAAACCGAACGGGTGGCCAGCACCGGTTGCAGTCGCGAAGCCTTCACGGCCGGCGCGATGGTGGCAACAAATCCGACCACCCACAGCAACAAGACACCTGCTGCGGCAAGAACCGGGCTCAGCGCACTCGCATCCATAGCCGACATCAGTACTGCGTTGAGTGCGACGGCGCCGATCAGACCGAGACCCGTGCCCACGATGACGACGATAGCGTTTTCGGTCAGAAAGTGGATGATCACCTCCTGCCGGTTCGCGCCGAGCGCCCGGCGGGTGCCGATCTCGCGGGTTCGCTGAGTTATGGCAAACGAGGTCATGCCGAAAATTCCGAGGGCAGTCACTCCGAGCAGCAGCGCGATGATCACGGAGAGTATTTGTGCAAAGAATATGCTCATGGCTGAGCCCCGCGCCTTGTACTCGAGCAGCGGTTTGGCTGTGACGACGCGACGATCGTCCTGGGCGACAATGGTGTCCTCGATCACCGGCAGCAAACCTTCGAGCTGTCCGGGTTCGGCCCGCACCAGGTAGGACATGAAGCTGGCGCTATGGCGAGCGGTCGGGTAGATCATGATTTGGTCCTCCATGGGACCTCCACCGTAGGGTGTGTGCATCTGGTTGACGATCCCGACAACGACGTCGGGCCACTCCTCGCTTCCAGTATCGAAGCTCCCGCCAAGAGCGTCTCCATCAGGAAAGACGGCATCGGCGAGGGCTTGGGTGACGATAATGTTGACGATCGCGGGCCCGCTCTCGACCGGTACGTCATCCGGAGTAAAGTCACGGCCCGCCACCAGCTCGAGGCCAAGGGTGGAGATGATCCGTTCGTCGGCGTAGTACACCGGGGCCCGCACTTTGAGTTCGTCCCCGGCGCCCAGGGCCTTCACCTGGGTGGAGCTGCCGCCGCCCTGAAGAGGAAAGGGTCCTATCGCAGAAGCATCTGCGACCCCCGGCAGCGCTCGCAGCGCAGCAAGGTCGGCGCGGGCTATTCCCGAGCGCGTCGAGTCGTCCCGGTAGGCGGGATCCCACGGCCGCATCTCGACCGCCACCAAGTTAACCTCATCGATTCCGGTGGGTCGGGTCAGCTCGCGCCGCTGCTCGAGCAACAACCCGAGGCAGTTGAGAACGATGGCCAGGGTCACGGCGATTTCGGCCACCAGCAATCCCGTACGGACCCGGTTTCGAAGCAATGAACGGATGATCGGACCCATCGTCGGACTCCCTTTCTCAGTTGATCTTGAGTTGGATCGCCGGGGCGACTCGGCATGCCCGCCAGGCTGGGTAGAGGCCGGCCGCGATCGCCGCGACGATCGCCAGACACAAGGCGACCGCCAGTGCGTAGCCGTCGACCACTAGCACGTTTTTGGCCACGATACGAGCTGGAATCGACGCGCTGATGAGCCGCATCGACAGCGAGGCAAGAAAGGCCCCGAATACTCCACCGATCACGCCGATCAGGACGCATTCGACCAGCCGTTGCAGGAAAACCGCAGCCCGCGACGCACCGAGCGCGCGGTGGACACCGAGCACTCCCGAGCGGGCGAGGAACTTGGCCAAAAGCAATCCAACCAGATTGAGGCAACAAACCACCAGAAACAGGATCCCGATGCCGACGATGCCATTGATCTGTTGCGGCACCATTTCGCGCACCCTGAGCCACTCCATCACCGGCGTGACGCGGTTGTTGAGGGGTTTGGGGAAGCGGTCGAGTTGTTTTTGTTCCATGACGTAGGCGTCGACCCAGTCGCGGTATGAAGCCACGCTGTCTGGCTCGAGCTCGACCCAGTACTGAATCCAGGTGAATTCAGCCTGTTTGACGTAATCGACACGGTTTCCAAAATCCGAGTTTCCCCAGGAATCTGTGTCACCGAAATGATTGAGGCCAAGCTCCTCCTCCAGAACCAGGTCGAAGGGCACGAAGATGTCTCGGGGGTTGCCCATGGAATTGTTGATGACGTCGTAATACTGGGGGAGCGGTCTGAATTTCCCGAGCACCCCGATCACGGTGAAATCGTGCGCGCCCAGACGTACCGTGCGGCCGACGCTGTCTTCGCCTCCGAAAAGACGTTGGTTGGTGTCGCTACTCAGCACCACGACGCGGGCAAGTGAGCGATCGTCTTGCCGCGACCAGCCGGAACCGTGACGAAACGGGACGTCGAACATCTGAAAGAAGTCGGAATGACAGAGCCTCACCCTTGCCTGATATGGCCGCTCAGACGAGCGAGCGGGGAAAACAAACACGGTCGCCGAGGCAATGCCGGTTTCGCCTGCCGGAATATCGCTCTCCATCATCCCCGTCATGTCGCGATAGGTGATGTGTTTTGGGGGGTCGCCCGGTTTGATATCGAAGAACTGAGAATTCGGGTCCCAGTTGTCGACCCGGACGTTGAACAATACATCGCTCTTATGCGGAATCGGGTTGCGTGCAAACACGTGGCGAATGCTGATCAAAGTCGTGGGCACCGCGATACCGATTGCCAGACCGACCACCGCCACCAGCGACAACCACGGCGTCGTGCGCAGGCTGCGCCATGCCAACTGCAGGGTGTACAGGCTCATACCATCTCCTTCATCCAGCCGATGGCACGGCCGCCAGTTGACTCATTCCCAGACCGGCCGTGGATTCTTTTTTGAGGTCGATGAGCCTCCCGTCGAGAATGTGGATTTGGTGGTTGGCGGAGGCGGCGCAACCGGCATCGTGGGTCACCATGACGATGGTTGTGCCCGACTGGTTGACCAATTCAAGGAGCTCCATGATTTCGCGGGCGGTGGCGGTGTCGAGGTTTCCGGTTGGCTCGTCGGCGAGAATTATTCGCGGCTGGCCGGCGAGTGCGCGCGCGATCGCCACGCGCTGTTGTTGACCCCCGGAAAGCTGCGATGGCAGGTGGCTCTTGCGGTTGAACAACCCGACCATGTTCAGCGCCGACTCGATCCGGATGCGGCGCTCGCGCGACGGAAGCCCCTGGTACCGGAGTGGGACGTCGACGTTGTCAAAAGCGCTGAGGTCTGGGATCAGATTGAAGGTCTGGAAGATAAAACCGACCTTGTGATTCCGAATCCGCGATTGCTGCCGGTCCGACAAGCGGCTGACGTCCTCGCCATCGAGGAGGTAGGTGCCCGAATCGAAGGTGTCGAGCAAACCGGCCACATTGAGGAAGGTCGTTTTACCCGAGCCGGATGGGCCGGATACCGAGACAAAATCGCCCTCGTCAACCGTCACCGTGAACTTGTTCAAAGCCACTGTCTCCACGAGATCAGTCCGGTAGACCCGGGTGACCTCCCGCATATCGAGTATTGCCATTCGCCCTCTCCTCTCTCAATCCCTGATCAGTACGGTTTCGGCGCCGTCGAACTGGCTCATGTCAGAGAGCACGATCTCGTCGCCCTCACGAAGACCCGCGGTAACCTCAACTTCTGCGACACTGACCGCGCCGACTTCGATGTCACGTCGGCGCGCCAGTCCGTCCTCCACCACGTAAACCGAGCGGCCACCGCCGCTTTCCAGGAACGGGCCCCGCGGGACCTTCATGACGTTTTCACGCCGGTCGAGCAGGAGGCGGGTTGTGACGCGTTGGTTCTGCCGAAGCCCGCGCGGAACACCGCCGGAGAAGGTCACCCGTCCCACCACCTGTCCGTTGCGCACTTCCGGAGCAACGCGGGTGATCACTCCGACGTGGACGACCCCGTCGATCGTCATCGCCGCCGGAACCCCCGGGGCCACCTGGTCGGCAGCGTTCTCCGGGATTCCGATCTCCACCTCGAGGTCGGTCAGATCGACTACGCCGATCATCGCCCGGCCACGAACGACCGCGTCGCGGTCCTCGACCGACAATGTCGCTACCAGCCCGTCGAACGGAGCGACCATTGTCAGGTCTTTTACCTGACGCTCGAGCTCGGTGACGATCAGGAGCTGGCGCTCCAACCGGTGGGACGCGTCATTCTTTTCGAATCGCCGAATATCGCGTTCGAGATCGAGCCGGTGCCGCGCCTGTTGCAACTGGAGCGTTGCGATTCTGTGATTGTCCCGTGCGGTTTCAAGATCGATCTGGTTGACCAGGCCGAGGTCGAAAAGATGCTCATTTCGTTTCACGAGACGCGCTGCAGCGGCCTGCCGGACCTCGCCAAGCTCGACCGATTGTTCGTTCTCGAGATCGCCTTGACGAGCTTCGAGGGTGAGACGGCTGCCTTCCGAAGCATACGCATCGGCAGTCGCTCGCTCCTGGCGGAGTCGGCTCTCGAGCCCGGGGCTCTCGATTTCTGCCAGGATGCTGCCGGCTGCGACCTTCTGGCCCTCGGCCACCCGCACCGATGCGATACCGTCGGCGGGGCTGTAAAGGGTGGGGCGTGACGCCGCAACGACCCTTCCCTCAACCGCAACAGTGTGTTCCAGATTGCCGATCTCAGCGATGCCAAAGCGCAACCGGTTGCGGGCTACCGAGCGGTCCGCCGAGAACCATCTCTCGACCGTTGGCCAGGCCAGAATGGCTCCGATGATTGCGGCGGCACCCGCTGCGATCCAGATCAGTCGCGGTCTGGGCCGGCGAGTGACCGGTCGATCCATTGAGTTGGTGTCTCGAATGACCATCGAGATGGTCATTCGCAATTGTCGTGCCAATGACGTGGTCGCTCGGAATCACCTGGCTGCGGGCTTTGGCGCTATCCGAAGTGTCCGCTACGCAACACCTGTCCGATTAATTGCGGACACGTGCCCGGGCTGGTGTCGGGGCGAAACCGGTGGTTGAAATCGATTCCAAGCAGACAAATGCGGCGGTTCCGAAAACCGGTGAAAAATGCGGGCTACGACACAAAAAGCTTGTTGCTCGCAAAGCTGGGATCACAGGTCAGCTTGACGCCGAGGCGCCGCAGACCACGTTCGTCTCCAGGTGTCGGCAGATGGGTGAGGTGGAGATCACAGCCTTTGATACTCGGCAGCTGGCGCATCGCCTGCTGCGCGGTGGGGTTGGTGGTGGAACTGATGCTGAGCGCGATCAGAGTCTCCTCCAGGTTGAGGCTGATGGAGCCCCGGCCGAGAAGATCCTTGCGCAGGGTGCCGATGGATTCGACCACCGGCAGACTGATCAGATCGAGGTGTTTGGGGATGCCGGCCATCACCTTGATGGCGTTCAAGACCAGGGCTGCCGAGGCGTGCATCAGCGGGCTGTTGTGTCCGGTGACGATCTCTCCGTCCGGCAGCTCAATGGCGGCACCCGAGAATACACCGTGGTGGCCCTTGTCGGCCTTGTCTTCGGCGTCGGTTGCGGCCTTTCGGGCGGGTCGCACCACCGACCGGTCTTCCGGCTTCAGATCAAACTCCTCCATCAAGGCTTCGATCCGGCGAACGGCAGCGCCGTCTTCGAGACCGAGGACCTCGTCGCAGGCATAGCGGAAGTAGCGGCGAATGATCTCGCTCTTGCCCGCCGCCTGCGCGGCTTCGTCGTCGATGATGGCGAAGCCCGCCCGGTTGACCCCCATGTCGGTGGGCGACTGGTACATGGATTCACCGGTGATCTTTTCGAGGATTCGTTTGAGCAGGGGAAAGGCCTCGATGTCGCGGTTGTAATTGACCGAGCGCTCGTCGTGGGCCTCGAGATGGAAGGGATCGATCATGTTGACATCGTGCAGTTCGGCGGTGGCGGCCTCGTAGGCTGCGTTGACCGGGTGGCGCAACGGCAGGTTCCAGATCGGGAAGGTCTCGAACTTGGCGTAGCCGGCCCGCACCCCCCGCTGGTGCTCGTGGTAAACCTGCGAAAGGCAGGTGCCCATCTTGCCGCTGTTCGGGCCCGGCGCGTTGACGACCACGAGCTGGGCGTCGGTTTCAACATACGCGTTGGCGCCGTATCCTTCATCGCTCACCACCCGGGACACATCGGCCGGGTAACCGGGAATCGGTCGGTGGGTGTGGACCGTGATGCCGCGTCGCTGCAGTTTGTTGGCGAAGGTCTCGGCGGCAGGCTGGTCTTCGTATCGGGTGATGACCACCGCGCGCACCTCGAGCTCGTTGTCGCGGAGATCGTCGATCAGCTTGAAGGTATCGGCATCGTAGGTGATGCCGAAGTCCGCCCGAACCTTGCGGCGATCGATGTCCCCCGCGTACACACAGAGGATGATCTCGGTCTGGTTGGCGAGACGCCGCAAAAGGCGCATTTTCACGTTGGGGTCAAAACCGGGCAGGACACGCGAGGCGTGGTAGTCGAAAAGAAGCTTGCCGCCGAACTCGAGGTAGAGCTTGCCGCCCACCTGCCGCATCCGTTCGAGGATCGCTTCGCTCTGCTCGGCCAGGTAACGTTCGTTGTCAAAGGCGACAGTTCCGATTTTTACAGCTGCCATGTGCCTCCCGATTTCACCGGGTTCTCCCGGACGTGGGAGAGAATAGCAGGGTCTTCTCAACTGCCGTTCACACAAAACCCACCATGAAACCATTTACCTGTAATCCGTATCTCACATATTGATGACAGTCATTTCAGGGGTTCGTTATGCTGACGGATACCCGTCTCTTTGACCAGAGGAGGAGATCTGATGTCGCGCAACCTTTCTGCCGATCTGAAGTTTGCTCTCCGGATGATGAAGAAGAGGCCCGGTTTCACCGCCGCGGTGATCGTGACTCTGGCCATCGGCATCGGCGCTACGACCGCCATGTTCGGGACGATTCACGCGGTGCTTCTGAGCAGCCTTCCCTTTGACGAACCCGATCGCCTGGTCATGGGCAGGGCCACCTTCAACGGCCGCGTCAACCCGTGGGTCTCGGGTTATGACTATTACGATTATCGTGATCAGAGCAAATCTTTCGAAAACCTGTCTGCATTCATGTACGGCGGTCGGGTCAACATCCGTTCGGGTGCTGAAGCATCTTTGGTGGACAGCGCTTTCTGTACCTGGGATCTCTTCCAGACCCTGCGCACCAGACCCGCGGCCGGCCGGCTCTTCACGGCTTCGGAGGGTGTTGAGGATGGCCCCAACGTGGTCATGGTGAGCCACGCCTACTGGCAGAGCACCCTCGGTGGAGCTGCGGATGCGGTGGGCAGCTCGATCATCATGAATGGTTCACCGGCCACGGTGGTTGGCGTGCTCCCGGCCGGTTTTTTCTTCATGACCGAAGCGGATATCTGGCGGTTGACCTTTCGCAACGGGCCCGGGGCCGGAGCCCGTCGATGGCACAATCTGCTTCTGGTCGGGCGGCTCCTACCGGGTGTCTCGGTGGGTCAGGCCCAGGCCGAGGTGAGCACCATTTCCGCTCGTCTGCAGCAACTCTATCCGGAGAGCAATGAAAACAAGGCGCTCGATGTGACCGGTTTACACAAAGCATTGGTCGAAAACGTGCGCCCGAGTCTGTTGCTGCTGATGGGTGCCGTTTCGCTGGTGCTGCTGTTGGCATGCAGTAATGTTGCGGGGCTTCTTTTGGCGCGGGGGCAGGGCCGCCTCACCGAGATCGCGGTTCGCTCGGCCATGGGGGCTTCGCGCCGCCGGCTGGTGCGACAGCTCCTCACCGAGAGCACGCTCATGTCCCTGATGGCGGGCGCGGTCGGCGTGGTGCTGGCTTTGTTGTTCCAGGGGGTTCTGATTCGCCTCCTGCCCCTCGGTAATCTCGGGATCACCCGTCCGGCGGTCAGCGTGCCGGTGCTTCTGTTCGCGCTTGTCGTTTCCGGCGCGACGGGCATCCTCTTTGGTCTGGTACCGGCGCTCCAGGGCACCATCGTCGATCCTTCGCAACAGCTCAAGACCGGGACTCGCGCCACCTGGGCGCAGCGCGGATCGATGCTGCGCAACGCATTCGTCGTGGCCCAGGTCGCGATCTCGGTCCTGTTGTTGATCGGCGCCGGGCTTTTGATCCGCTCTCTGGCGAAACAGATGAACATCGATCCCGGTTTCGACTCCGAAAATGTATTGACGGCCGGTGTCTGGCTTACCGAAAGCGACTATCCCTCTCCGGAAGAGCGCATCAGTTTCTTCGAGTCACTGATCGAGGAGGTTCGTGCGCTGCCTGGTGTTGGCTCCGCGGGTCTGGTCAGTCGGCTCCCGGTGATTCATGGCGGCGGCAATATCTACCTCTACGCCGAAGACCAGCCGCCGGAGGACCGGCAGGCGAGCATGGCCCGTTCGGCGGATTTTCGGGTAGCAACTCCCGGCTATCTCGAGACGATGGGCATCCCGTTGCTGGCGGGACGGGACCTCGCCGCGACCGATTCCCCCGACGCCCCCAGGGTCATGGTCATAACGCAGTCACTGGCGGAGCTGTTCTTCCCCGGTGAAAACCCTCTCGGAAAAAAACTGCTCGTTGATATGGGTGAGCTGACTCTGCATGAGATTGTCGGAGTGGTCGGCAATGCGCGACTGCGGAGAGTCACCAGCGATCCCTTCCACGCAATGTACATGTCCTATTCGCAAAACGCCGGTACTCGGATGGAACTCACCGTCCGGACGCTCACCGAACCCACCGCTCTGATCGGCCCGATCCGTGGGATCGTCAAATCCATGGCCACGAACGTCCCCTTGGCCGACCCTCAGACCATGGAGTCGATCATCGACGACGCGCTGTCGGACTTTCGGGTGATCACGTCGGCGCTCGGTCTGCTCTCCTTCATCGCGGTTCTTCTGGCGCTGGTGGGTCTTTATGGAGTGCTCGCATATTTCGTGGCGCAACGACACCACGAGATCGGCGTTCGCATGACATTTGGTGCAACGGCGCGGCAGGTGGCAAAGCTCGTGTTGACCCGCGGGATGGCATTGGTAGGGATCGGAGTCGCCATCGGTTTGATCGCGTCCTACTGGGCCACCAATCTCGTCGAGAGGCTTTTGTTCGGCGTCGAGGCGACGGATGCGATGACCTTCGTGACGACAGCTCTGGGTTTTGCGCTCGTCGCCACGATTGCCTGTCTCGTGCCCGCTCTGCGCGCCGCCCGGGTCAACCCGACCATCATCCTGAAGGCGGAGTGAGTCGAAGAACCAATGGGATCGATGGGAAGACCCGAAAGCGCAGATCCTTCGACTGCGCCCCCTGCGGGGCTCCGCTCAGGATGACATATTGCAGCCTGTCCCATAGGCAGAGCGCTTCCTCGCGGGACTACCGGTTGGAGCCAGTCATCCTTCAATATGTCATCCTGAGCGGAAGCGCCTCCGGCGCGTAGTCGAAGGATCTGGAGGCACGCGCGGGATCGATCCGAAAGTGCGGTACCAGGCTTAACCAATCCTCAAGTGCCGATCCGGGCCGCGGGGCGGCGACAGGTTGCTCCACGACCACTCAGGTACATCAGGGAAAACATTTTGCAGGGAGGGTAGCCCCTGAGCCGCGGAGCGGCGACAAAATATTAGCCTGGGGCGTGAGCCCCAGGTTTCGGGGCCATCCAAAAATCGAAGCCCTGAAGGGGCGGCAGAAAATGGTGTCGCCCCCTCCGGGCTCCGCTCAGAATCACGAAGACGGAAAGGCCTACCTCGAAGCCTTCTCGAGCCTTTCCATCTTGGCGGAGTAGACGCCGTTAAGGGGTCGTCCCCGGCTAGTTTTTCGGCCCGGGCCATCCACTTCCGGGATTTTTCCTGGTCGCCCATCTGCAGATCGACGAGACCGAGCAGAAAACAAAAACGGTCCTCGGTCTTGTCCTGCCGCATCGCGAACTTGAGGTGGTCGATTGCCTCGTCGTAGTCCTCGGCGAAGAAGGCCTTCCGGGCCAGTTGGTACCGGTAGTAGGGGTTTTTCTTCCGATGTGAGTTGACCTTGTTTCGATAACTCGCCGCCAGCTCCGGGTCGCCACGCCGGTCATAAACGGTGGTCAGGTTGCTCATGGCGATGAGGTCGAAGGGATCGATTTCGAGGGCCTGAAGATATGCAGTTTCGGCATGGAAACCGAGGCCCTTTCTGCTGTAGAGGGTGCCGAGATTGTCCCACGCGGGGGCGAAGCTCCGGTCGTTTTCGCTGAGGGCTTTGCGAAAGGCGTGGAATGCAGCCTCGGTGTCACCCTGCTGCAAGAGTGCTGCGCCGAGGTTGTTGAAGAAGTGGGCCAGCGCCCTCTGGTCGGAAACCAGGCGCATATCGTATTCAGAGTCGAAGTCCTCGATGTTGAAATCGACCATGCGCTGGCCGACGACCTTGAGATCAAAATTGATGTTGATGTGCCGGTTCAAGATGTAGGTGTCGTTGGCAAAGGTCCATTCGGGTGGAATCTCGACCTCCTGGAAGCGGGCGTTGAGCCCCACCCCGCGGGCCAACACGACAAACATGATTGTGAAGGACAGGCAGTTGCCGCGTTTTGCCGTGAAGGTTTCAGCGGCGGTCCGTGTGTTGTCGTCGTACACGAGGCCGAAGGTGTTCTTGCCGAGGACTGCGCGAACCAGTCGTTCGAGCCGATAAGACTCTTCGAGCCGATCGCTGACATGCTTGTCGAGGAATCGCCGCATGTCATCGCTCAGCGCCATCACCTCGTCGCTGCCGACAATGGTGTCCGGTGTTTCAGAGTCCAGTCCGAGTGCTGAACCTGTGAGGAGTTCGTCGGGCGAGATCGGTGGGGCTTTGGTTTCCGCCAGCGCGCTCGAACACACGAGAAGCAGAGAGGAACACCACACAGCGCAGCGGCGTATCGGCCATCGTGTGTCGCTGATTCCAAGGTTGAAAATACGGATCATCGCCCTATTTTACGCCGTGCGGAACATTGGGTTTTTTCTGGTGCCTCGGATCAGACGATCCCAACGTGACCGGATAACTGGGGCTGCACCATTCTTCGATCGATGAGGTCGACCCAGGGCACGGCGGTGGTAGCGGCGCTCGTTGTGACGGCATCCAGGCTCAAGGAAGGACCCGGTTGGAATCGAAACCGCGTTGTGTCCACAGCTCCTTGAACGGATCGGTCACTTCGATCAATCCTTTGAAGGCGGCGTCGATCAGGCCTTTTTGCGGACCAGCAACGACCTGTGCACAGGGTATGCAATGTGGGTCCAGAGTCGCATACCGGAGATCGCTGCCGAGATCGGAGAGGATCGAGTTCAGTCCACCCAGTATGGTTTCGAGGTCGTACCAGTCGCCCAGGTTGCGAATCTGCAGCCGGTAGGCGTGTCCGCCGGAGTATGCGGTCAGGAGGTGTGGCTGTTCGCGTGCGCTCTCGATGGCGGCCCGTAACCGATCGTGGTCCTCACGGTCGAAACCGCGGTCTTCGTGATCTTCTACTCCGAGCGTGACCGGAATCCCACCGATCGAGGTCGAGACCGATTTCGGTCCGGATCCGAGGTCGGCTGCCTCGAGGGCCGGCCATCGTTCTTCGATCACGACTTCATCGAGCACGGGTGACACGAGGTCGATGAGTTGGTAGATCAAGGGCGAGTGTTCGCAGTAACGAGCCGAACAACCGGGGTTGAATCTGGCAAGCCGGCCGCGTTGCTCGAGCACCTCGACTGGAAGCACCGGCGACAGTCCAGGGACGGCCGTTGGCATTGACCGGACGGGGAGGAGCCCGAGTCGGGCCAGCTCGGCCTCGAGCTGACCTGCTTCGGGGAAACGCAACAGGACACGGGCGTAGCGCGTGATCGTCGACGAGATTCCCCACCCACGGCGGTCATCCGAACGCACCAACGCGACGGCTCGTTCGCGGTCGAGGCCGGCCAGTTCGCGCAGACAATTTGCTTCCTGGTAGCGGATCTCGCTGCCCTGCACGCAGCGCTCGAGGGCGGCCGCGGTTTCATCGATCGTGTCGCGATGGTGCTCGATCCACTGAGTGAGATCCAGGCACCCAGCCTTGTGGAGATCGACCATGTCCGGCCAGGGATCTTTTTGTATCGAGACGCCCTTACATTGGATCTGTTGGCTGTTCGTGACCCAAGGTGGCTCGTTTGCAACGGATCGACCGAGACTCGATCCGATCCGGTCCAGGGTGTCGGGTTCGAGAACCTCGGGGCACCACCGACGCGCACTTTCGAACAAAAGGTTGCGAGCCGGAAGGGCTTCGAGATCGCTGCCGGCCATCTCGATCGCCCAGTCGCAGAAGTCTGACGAGGAGCAGCGGTCGAGGAACTGAAGGTAGATTGGCTCGCGTGGGTCGCTCTCGGCGAGCTGACGCGCCCCATCCAGCCATCTCCGTCGGGCTTCGCTATCACCTCGACAGATGCGATGGGCAAGATCGGGCCCGAAAACCTCGCTCCAGGGTGACGCCAGGCGGTCGATCGGGTCGCGTTGAGTGGGGTCGTCGACGCAGCCCGCGAGTGGGGCCGTGAAGCAATCGGGCGGCCATGCCCGTTCGCGCCCCATATCTTCCGGCCCGTAGATGAACGGGTCGGGGCCACTGTGCGTGCAGCCGCTGGCAGAAGCGACCGCTACCGCTGCGATCAGAATCCACCAGTGGCCGGCAACTTTCACCGCGATCCCCTCCCTTGGCGTCATGTTCGGTCGATGCGGTCCAACACCATTGTGTCAAAGCGGAGCCGAATGCTATCGGAGCGACGCACAAAGGGTTCACATTGTTTGGTTGTTGAGTTGCGCCCTTTGGAGTGAGGGATGAGCTTGTCGTCAGTGGAATTCAATGGGGTGCCGCGGAGACTTCATTGACATTCTGCGATTCAGTCTCTACATTTCAACCTGATCAACAGAACAACACATCGAGCGTGCCTGGAGGAAACCATGAAGTACGCGCGTTCTTTTTCGGTAGCTGGAGTGCTGATGCTCGGCGGGACGATTCTGCTCGGAGCCTGCCTGCCGAGCGACCCCCTTCCGCCGACGGCGGCGGAGATGGTCGAACGCGGCCAGTACCTCGTGACGATTGGAGGATGCAACGACTGCCACACGCCCAAGGTCTTTTCGGGTGGTGGTGCGAGTCTGGATCAGGGAAGGTTGCTTTCAGGCCACCCCGAGGACCTCGAATTGCCGGACTATACCTTCGACAATGTGGGTCCGGGAGAGTGGGTGCGGTTCAACGAACATTTATCCGCGACGGTAGGACCGTGGGGCGTCAGCTTCGCGGCCAACCTCACACCGGATGAGGACACCGGTCTCGGTGACTGGGCCGAGGAGGAATTCATTGCAGGGATGCGGACCGGAACGCACCGGGGCATCGGACGCCCCATTTTGCCGCCGATGCCGTGGTTCAATCTCGCGATGGCCACGGAGGAAGACCTCCAGGCGATCTTTGCTTACCTGCAATCGATTCCGGCTGTTTCGAATCAGGTGCCGGACGCCATCGATCCGCCGGCGATGTGAGGACGAAAGCGATCAGGAGGCCGCGGCGAGGATCGCCTTGACGTGGATCTCGGTGGTGTCCAACACCTCGATCGAAAAATCGTCGCGGGAGATCACGAGCGGGAGTTCGGTGCAACCGAGGATCACGCAGTCGACACCGTCCTCTTCGATGTGCCGGGTGCAGATGTCGTGGGTGCGTTGTCGAACCAAGGGTCTGACCTTGCCGAGCGCCAGCTCGCCATAGATGGTGTGATCCAGGAACTCGCGATCTTCTTGGTCGGGGAGGACGATTTCGATTCCCGCCTCGGCAAATTCGTGAGGGTACATCTCCGCCTCCATGGTCGTCCTGGTTCCCAGGAGGAGGGCTCGTCTGAGACCACCATCGCGGGCGGCATCCCGGGTGGCCGAGACGATACTGACCAGGGGGAGGGCAGTCTCTGCCCGGATCTCGTCGAGGTAGACGTGGGGCGTGTTGGCGGTCAGGGCTCCGACCTCGGCGCCGGCTGACCTGAGCCGTTCCAGAATGGTAGCGAGGTAGGCGGCAACTTCCCGCCGATCGCCCAGGCGCTGCAATTGAACAACCTCGGTGAGGTTGAGGCTGTAGATGACCACTTCGGGGTTTTCGAGAGGATCGCCGGCCGGTTTTCTGGCGCCCTGAATCAGCAGTCTGTAATAAATGCCGGTGGACTCGGGGGTCATGCCGCCAACCAAACCGATGGTTCTCATCGTCCTGTCCTTTCGGTGCCCTTTCGACCCTACTCCATTGTCTCGTCCTCGGAGGGAGAGTTGTTGTTGCGATCCGCCGCAAAGGAGAAGTGCATCTGCACGATCAACCACTTTCCCTCGCGTTTCTCGAGCACGCCGGTCCAGCGCGTGTCCTTCCAGCAACCTGGCCGCCCGTCCCAGGTGAAGCAGTCATCGAGGATAGCGGAGAACCAGGCGACATTTCCCGATCGCGAGAGGTGGCAGCGGAACTGTCGGACCTCCGTGGTGGTCGCTTCGAATCGCGGATCCATCCACAGATCGAAACCCTGTTCGAACTCGGCATAACCGTGCACCCCGTCCAACCCGTCGGGGTGGAAGGAGAAGTAGTCGTCGTCGTGGGCGATGATGCTTTCGAGTCGTGCGCGATCCTTGGTCAGGGCCCAGGCGATCGAGTCGTAGACAATCTTCTCGATGAGTTGCGGTTGGCCGGTGTTCTGAGTGGTCGGTTCATTTTTCTGACCGGGAGCTGCGGAACCGCCGGCGGTGACCAATACACACAGGACCAAAAGGATCGTTGAATAACGAGGACCGAGGACGTGATGGTCTTGAATCATGGAATGCTCCCTGCCGACACCTGGGTACGAAGGTCTTGTCGGTATTTTGCGAAATGTCAAAAGATTCATCTGCCCTCGAGGAGACAGATCTCCTGATCGAGTCAGAACGAGTTACGCGACAAATGCCGCGCAGGTTTCGAAATGACAGGGCGTGGAGCCCGGGCGATTTGGCTGAACAGGTGGCACAATGCTCGGTCGAGAAACGACGTGCGCCGCGATCCCGGTTGATCGCTTTGGGATCGATTCGAATTGAAATCGCGGTTGAACGAGATGCTTTGCAGGCACCTCGAAGCAGGCTTCTGGTGACTTCTTCAGTCTTTGATTGTTGAATATGTAAATGAAATCAAAACCAATCGCAGATACAAGAGAAAATTCGATCTTTTGCAGTATGTGACTGCCGGCACCGAAATCATGTCAAGGTGTAGGAGAGAATTCCCCGGGAGAATTGAATGAAAAAGAAAATCTTGATCGCCGTCGCTGCATTTGCGGCGGTCTTCGTTCTCGCCGTTGCCATTTTGTTTTTTGTTGTTGATGCCGACAGCTTCGGCGGTTACATCGAGACCAGGGTCGAAGAGGTGCTCGGCCGCGATGTCCGCCTCGGTTCGATCAGGTTGTCGTTCCTCCCGGTCTTTGGCCTGACTGTCGATGATGTGGCTGTGGCTGCGCGACCCGGCGAAGGTGAGGGCGATCTTCTCAGCATGCGCAGTTTACGCATCGGGGCCCGGCTCAAACCGTTGCTCCAGAAACGCCTGGAAGTTACCTCGATCGTGCTGGTGGAACCGGCCGTCAACCTCGTCCGTGATGCCAACGGCAATTGGAATTTTGATCTCGGGGGGGGCGATGACGATATCTCGGAAGGCGGCGAAGAAGCCGATGCCGGCCCGGTCGCCGATGTGACGATCGATGCGATCCAGATTCGGGGTGGCCGATTGAGCGTCACCGATGCATCCAGATCCCAAGCGCAACCTCTCGAGGTGGCGCTCACTGATCTCGACCTCGAGGTTTCGGATTTTGGCGGCGAAGATGTTCGCATTGCGGTGGCGCGTGGAATGATCGATGTGGGCGATGCCGCTCTCGGCCCGGATCCAGTCCACCTGGAGGTCGGTACGATCGATCTCGCGGTCCGGGGTGGGGGCGATACCGTGGAGCTCGAGCATTTCGAGTTGGTTGTGGGTAAGACGGCGGTGGTCCTCTCGGGCACGGTGAAGGCGTTACCCGATGGTCACCAGATCGATATTGATCTGCAACCGACCGATATCGATGTGTCCGATCTCTCGTCGCTGCTGGAAAAGGCCGCAGGAGACACCGGTATGTCGCTCTCCGGTCGCCGCCCGGTGGGAATCGAAGCAGGGGTCCACGGGGCGTTGAGCGAGGGTCGTTTGCCCGAGATCACCGGTCGCGCCACGCTTGACGGGCTCACCTTCAAATCGGAAAGTCTGACCCAGGACATCACCGATCTCGCCGCTGTGGCAACACTGCGCGGCACCACGGTCGCGTTGGAAGGGCTGCGAGCCAAGGTTGGCGGAAGTGATTTTTCCGGTACCCTCCGAATTGCGGCGGCCGAGCGGCCGACCCTCGATTTCAACATCGAATCACAACGAGCCGATCTTGGTGAACTGCTCGGTCTGGTCGCCGGCGGTGAGCCAGGCGAAACAGCGAACCAGAGCCCACCCGATCCGGACAGCTTTGTGATGCGAGGTGTGGCCAACGGCACGCTCGAGGTGGCCGAGGGCTCGTGGGACACGCTTCGTTTCCGCAACCTCGAAGCCAGGGTGCGATTGGAAAATGGGGTTGCGACCCTCGAACCGGTATCGATGGAACTCTACGACGGCCGATTCAACGGCCGCCTGGCGAGCGATCTGGCCAGGGTGCCGCAATCTTTCGAGTTCTCCGGTGAGGCAGAAAATATTGACATGAATCCCTTTGTGGCCGATCAGATGGGGATGAACGAGGTCTTGTTCGGGCGCTTTACCGGCCGGATCGCCGGGAGCGGTGCGGGTGCCGATCCGACATCCATGATTCGATCCCTCGAGGGAGAGGGCACGGCGAGGATCAACGATGGCCAGGTGGGCAAACTCGATGTTTTGCGCTCGGTAGGTCAGGTGGCGGGCGTGCTGGGCCAGCGCACCCTCGCCAATCTCGCTTCGGAATCGGCAACCGGCGCGACAGAATTCAGCCAGCTCGCCGGCAACTTCCAGATCAGCGGCGGGACCCTCAACCTGGAGAGCGTATTGCTCGAGTCGGAGTCCTTCGACCTCACCGGTACGGGAACCGTGGACATGCTGTCGAGCGTAATGAACGGTGCTTTTCAGCTTCAGTTTTCTCCCGAGGTCAGCGGCTGGATGAAGGAGGAGAGCAGCCGTGCAGCGGAGCTCTTCTGGGATGCTGCAAGCGGCCGGGTGGTTCTGCCGCTGGGTTTGAGCGGTCCGCTCGACGGAACCGGTGCGAGCGTCGATTGGGGAGCGGCCGCCGAGGGAGTCGCGCGCCGCACCATCGAACGTGAGCTCGACAACGTTCTCGGCAATCTGCTCGGCGGCTCGCGCGACGATAAACCTGCCGAAGACGCCGCCGTTTCATCGGAGGATCGATCGTCGGCGGCGGAACAGGCGCCGGCCGATGTTCCGGTAGAGCTTCGCCGGGCGGAGGCCCCGTCCGGACAATTTGCGATCGCAATCACCCGCAGCAGGTGGGGTGGCTCCTTCCTCGCCCAGGACTTCAAGATCTCGTGCGGCGTCACCGGGACCGGTGTCGAACGGGTGGTGATGACGGCGGTCGATGCCGGTGGCAACCAGATCCAGCAGAAAACCATCGATCTCACTGCGCGCATTGCAGACGGTGGCGACCCGTCCTTCGAAACCAGGGTGGACGGGAAAAAGCTGGTACTCGCCTCCTACCCGGTTACCGTCAAACTGGTGGTTTCAGCAACAGACGGCGAAACCGCGGAGTTGGTCCTCGTGATCGAGGCGGCGGGGCGGTGAAAACGTTCCCCCGGGGTTGATTCAGACCGAAACGCTGCACCGGGATGTCGAGCCTCATGAGTGTTCGATTGCTTGACAATGGCGGGTTTTAGTCGATACTAAGACTCTGTCTCTAAATATTCAAATGCGGTTGATCATCGCGCGGTGGCGTGGTGGACAAAGGTGATGCAATGGAGCCGGCCACCGACGGCCCGAAACCAAAGGGGGAAATATGTCGAAAAGAGTTGTGATTGCGTTGGCCGTTGTTGTCGTTGCCGGATCACTGACCGCTGTGGCGGGGGATTCCGGATCCGGAAAAGGGCACTTTACGAACCATTTCAATGTTCAGGAAATGACTGAAATGGCGGATGGTTCAATGGTCCAGTTGGTTCACTACACCAGTGCGATGCTGACCGCTGATCCAGACCACCCTTCGAACAATACGCTGGCCGATTGTTTTGGAGAGCTACGGATCGGTGCCGACGGGGTGGTGACGTCCGGTTCCGGTTCGTGTTTTGCCAAGACCACTGACGGGCACGGGTTTTCTTACTGGTGGCAGGTTGAAAAAGCAGCCACCGCCGACTGTCCGGCACTGTGTGGGGTCTTTGGCTATTTCGGGGGCTTTGGTCGTTTTGATGGGATCAAAGGCAAAGGCAGTTGGATGACCGAGGCGGATTTCCCCGGCGTGGGATCCTTAGGCTCATTCGAAAACAGCTACTCGATTCCCTAATCGTCGTCTATTTTCAAGCGCTCTATCGGGTGGGGTTTTCCCACCCCTTTTTTTCCGATATCCCGCACCGACCTGAGGAAATCCGGGATCAGGTCGGGGTCATAGTGGGAGTGTCGTGGAAAGCGACATCGAGGATGGTGTCGAGTCGTTTGCGTCCATCACCGGCGAATTTGAGAAATCTCACACCGATGCCCTCGAGGCCATCACGGTCCGGGTCGGTCCGGCGCACGACCTCGGCCTTGGCCGACAGCGGGTCGGTTTGATTGTCGATATCGATCGAGAGGATGATGTGCTGGCCGGGTTCGAAATCCGCATCCGTCTCCAACAGGAAACCGGTCGACGACAGGTTGACGACGGCCCCGAGAGTCTCCTCCGAGCCGTCGGCCACCTCGACCAGGAGCCGGGTGGACAAGCGCAGCGTTGTTCGAGGCGCGATATCGAGCAGCTCGGCGACCTGTTGGGCGATGAGTTTTGGCGGGTCGACCGCAAGCATGACCCGATTGACTCCATGTCCGATGAGTTGGCGAGCTTCGTCCTCGCTGCCGGCTCTGGCCAGGACGAGGAGTGAGGCCTTGTTGGAAGCCGAGGATTCCGCCCGGATCGTTCGAACCACCTGCTCGAGGCTCATCTCCTTTGGTTCAGCGTCGAGGATGATGAGTTCGATCTGCTCGGAATGGGCGAGCTTGGTGGAATCTTCGGCCGAGGTGACCTGCACCACCTCGAGCTTGTGGCGGTCGAGAACCGGGGCAAGCTCGTCAAAAGAACTCCGCCCGATTCCGGCCACCAGCACCAAGGGTCGTTTTTCGAGCATCTTCTCCTCGCGGCGAGATCAATCGTCTCTCTCAATCTTACCGCAGGGGCGCGGCGATCAAGCTGTGAAGGCTTCGGGATCTCGCGATCTCGCGGCCAAAAGCGAGGAGCATCTCGTCCGATCCCCTGGCACCGATCAAGGACAGACCCACCGGGAGCCCATCGACCTCGGCCAGCGGCAAACTCATCTGCGGCGTACCAGCCCAGCCGGCGACGTCGACAAGGGCATCGATCCGTTGGTGAATCGCTCGCCGTTCGGACAGATTCAGACCTCGCTCTGGAGCCGGGAAGGGCATCGTCGGCAGGCAGATGACGACGCCTGAATCCAGCGCTTCCTCGACGTGCCGGACAACGTGTTCTCGCACCGACTGCGCCCGCCGGCGTTCGTCGTCGGTGAATCCGCGACCGGCCGCAAAGCGCGCCGCCACCTCGAAGCCGAGTCTCGGGTCGACGGTGTCGATCCAGTCGCCATAGGTCTGCCACGCCTCGGAGCCCTGCAAGACCCCGAATGGATAGGGGAGATCCTCGAGAGGGACGGGTGCCAGCCGTCCGTGGGACGAGCTGCCGACCAACGACGAAATTTTCGCGACGACCGGTTGCAATGCCTCACGAACTTGAGCATCGGCGATCTCGAAGGCGTCGTCGGCGACAACTATTTTGCGGAGCCTCGATTCGGGTATCTCGGTCCGTAACAACACGCTGCCAACTTTGGCGAAGAGTTCGGCTTCGCGGGCGAACCAGCCCACGGTGTCGAGACTGCGCGCATTGCCCATGACGCCGTGCAACGGGATCCGGCCATGGGTGGGGCGCAGACCGTAGAGACCGCAGAAGGAGGCGGGTGCGCGCACCGAACCACCGGTATCGCTGCCGAGCGCGAAGTCAACCAGGCCACCCGCCACAGCGGCCGCTGAACCGCTCGATGAGCCGCCCGGCACCCGCCCCGGAGCGCGGGGGTTGATCGGGGTGCCGCCATGGAAATTCTCGCCGAGGACGCCCCGGGTCAGCTCGTCGGTGATCGTCTTGCCGACCATCGTGGCGCCGGCGTCGACCAGAGCCTGCACCGCCCAGGCGGTCTCTTCGGCGGGTCGATGGGTGGCTTTCCAGTCCGGGCTGCCGCCACCGGTGGTGTGGCCGGCCACATCGAAAATGTCCTTGGCCGCAAAGCTCAGCCCGGCGAGCTCTCCCGACGCTGAGCCCTTCAGGTAGGCGCTGCTGTCGGTGCAAAAAGCGTCAAACGGGTCGTCCAAAGGCGGTGCTTGCATTGATTCCCCCTCAGCACCGCCAGATTACACGGATGCGGCTAGAACGTGATCACATCCAAGCTGTAATCGACACCAGGCATGTCAAAACCGTGGTGTTTGAGGAACTCGTTGCGAAACTCGTCGATTTCGGCAACCTGAGTTTCTGAAGTCTCTTTCAGCTGCTGCCACAGTTCGGCGACCTCCCGCTGGACATCCTCACGCATCTCCCAATCATCCAGGCGGATCCGCCCGGCGGAGTCGAGAGCTTTCGGGCTGTCCGTATAGAGGTAGTCACGATAGAGGCGATACATCTGCTCGATGCAGCCTTCGTGAATGCCCTTGCGCTTCATCACCGAATACAGAAGTGAAATGTAGAGCGTCACGGTCGGGATCACGGCGCTCGCCCGGGTCACCAGCGCCTTGTTGACGGAGATGGCCGCCCGGACATCCCGATCGGCAAAACACCGGTTGATCTTCTCGGCTGTCGCCTCCAGATGTTTCTTCGCCCGGCCCATGGTGCCGTCGCGGTAGATCGGGGCCGTGATATCCGGACCCACATAGGAGAGCGCCAGGGTCCGCGCGCCGTGGGCCAGCAATTGCCGTTCGTGCAACGCGAAGATCCAATCCATCCAGTCCTCACCGCCCATCACCTTGACGGTTTCGGCGATCTCCTCTTCGGTGGCGGGCTCGGCAACCATGTCGGACAGACTTCCGGTCTTGATATCAACCGTCTTGCCGCGAAAGGCCTCGCCGATGGGCTTCACCACCGACGAATAGATCTGGCCGGTTTCGGCATCGATCCGCCGCGGCGCAGCGATGCTGTAGAGCACGCAGTCAACCGGGCCCATTTCCTCGGCGATGCGATCGATGGTTTCGTTTTTGACCGCGGTTGAAAAGGAATCGCCGTTGACGCTGAATGCTTCGAGGCCGGCCTCCCGGGCTTCTTCCTCGAAGGCGACATTGTTGTACCAGCCGACAGTCGCGGTCCGCCTTTCGTTGCCGGGGCGCTCGAGGAACACACCGGCGGTCGCAGCACCAGCAGGAGAACGCCGACACGATGCGCGCGGCCAATCCGTAGCCGTTGGAGGCGCCGACGACCAGAACCCGTTTCGGTCCGTCAATCGGCGGTTGGCTCTGCACGTAGGCGATCTGTTCCCGAACCTGCTCGCGACATCCGTCGGGATGGGCGGTCAGGCAGATATTCTGGCGAATCTTCGGCTGGATATTCAATTCGGCCCCCCAAAAAGAAAGTGGAAATAAATTGCTCTTCTTGGGGAACACGGAACTCGGCCTTCCGATTTCCTCGCGAAAAACCGAGTTGCCTCTTTGATCGCTCGAGGGAAAGGCTCGCTGGCATCGTGCCGAGCATCAAGCCGCAAGAGCGGGATCCCTTGATCGGGTCTTTCTCATAGATCCTTCGACTGCGTTTTTGCTTGCTTTCGGCTTCGTTTTCAGCATTTCCGGTTCGCGATTGCCCGTGCCCGTGTCCGCGCCCGAATTTCAGGGGCAGCAACAGTTGGCAGCGACAGTTAGCAGCGACAGGGAACAGCGGCAGTGGCAGCGATCAGGTGCAGTGACGGCGTGGCCACCTCCGGGTCGTTCAACAGAAGGGGTAACCGGTGGGTGGCCGATGTCAAGGACAGGCGGCGTGCAGGGCGATCAGCCGAAATGGAGCCAGAGAAGCGATGAACGCCTTCGATTAGGTCCGTGCCATGATCTGGCGGTTGTTGAACCCGAAGAAGTGAGTGCTGTTTGCTGTCGCTGACCGCTGCCCCGGCCGCTGTTCGCTGCCCCTGACTCCTGTTCCCTGACGCTGTCGACCGTTCTCTGTCTCTGTCCCTGGTCGCAGTCCGAGACTCTGTCGTGGACACGAGTGATTCGGGAACTCGCGAGCAAAGTGAAGAAAATGCTTCAAGATGTCATCCTGAGCGGGGGAGCCATGCTCCCGAGTCGAAGGATCTGCGGGTTTGTCGGTAGTGCTTTCGATCGGAGGCCTGGAGGTTCCGGTGACACCGCTGCGCCGAGCGGAACTCCTCTCATTCCGTTTTGGCAACGGTTCAGCGCAGCCGCGCCCGCCTTTTGCCGGGTTCGGTGCTCATATATTTTTCATCCGGGCGCTTTCCGACGCGGCCGAGATCGAGCCGGTCGGCGTCCCAGCATGTTCCGATGGTGGGGTCGTCGGAGGTGTGGCCCGCGGTGTGATAGCGGATGGCCTGTTCGAGAAGGCACAGCCGGTCGGCATCGATTGACAGAATATTGCCTACCAATTTGGCTAACATGTCGGCTGCCCGCGGACCGTGGTCCGGATCGGCACCGTCGTTTTTGCGGCAACAATCGTGGAGCAGGGCAAACAGGCGCACCACCGTTCGGTCGGCACCGGTTTCGCGGCCGAGATCGAGGGCCATGGTTTCGACCCGGCGCCAGTGGGTCAAACCGTGCACCGAATACTGACCGCATTCGAAGACCTCTTCGGCGTATGCACGGACGCGATCGAGGTCACGGTCGGTGATGGGCACGAACCCAAATTGGCTTGGCCGGCTTCGCTGGGTGAGACCGTTGGTGTTCATGAGTTCCTCCGGATCGATGCGTATGTGATTGGCCGAGAACGATGGGTGTTCGTCGTGCTCGTAACAACCCCCGACAATCATTTCAGCAATTTTGGTGCCAGAAATCGTTCCGGATTCGAGTCGTGGAATGTGGGTGGATCGTACCGTTTTGGGTCGTGTGGACGGCCGTTTTGGACCACAACCCCGCGCGGGCTGCGAGCACGGTATCGGGAAGAACCGGAGCTTTCTCGACGTGGTGATAGGATTCCCTCGATGACCGTCTCGCAAAGCACCGATGCCAGGACACCGGAGCGACCGTCGTTTTATCAGCGTCGGGTCGGAGTGCTGGGAAAGGTGCTCACGATCGTGTGGCTCGTGGGCAATTCCCTGTCGGCATCGATCTATGTCGCGACGGGATTCTGGCGCGAGTACTTCACCCTCGGGACCGCACTCTCCTGGTCCGCGCTGCTGATCTGTGCCACGGTCTGGCTCATCTGCCGCCGCGGGGCCCATTCGCATCGATTCGGGAGGGTCGTCGAGAGCGCTTCGATGATGGGGTCGACCGTGGCCGTCTGCCTGATGGGGCGATACATCGCTCCGCAGGCGCTGGATCTGACAGCCGAGGCCATCGGGATCGATCTGAGTTCGATCGAGCCCGATGTTTTCGGTTTGCTGGCGGGCGTGCAACTCGAGCAGATTCTCGTTGCTCTGATGTTGGGTCTGGCCTTCGGCTATGTACTGCGGGCGGCGCTGGTGCCGAGCTCGGTGCGGCGGACGGTTTGGATCACGGTGCTTGCCATCATTCCGCTCAATGCCCTCTACGTCTTCGATTGGGTGCCGTTGGCCGTTGATCGCTCGATGCGAGAGGCCATCGCGCCCTACCAGACGGCATCGTTGGCGGTCAACGTCTTCATTTGGTGGACCCTGGTGACGATCGTATGCGTTTCGATTTCGCGCATCATCCACAACCTGCGCCGCGAGATCCGGCAGGCGATGCATCTCGGTCAGTACACCCTCGACGAAAAACTCGGTGAGGGCGGCATGGGCATGGTCTACCGTGCCAGCCACGCCATGATGCGGCGGCCGACGGCGATCAAGCTCGTGCAACCCGAACGGGCGGGTGAGGACTGTCTGGCGCGATTCGAGCTCGAGGTGCAACAGACGGCGCGACTGACCCACCCCAATACGATCACCATCTACGACTACGGGCGGACGCCCGATCGGGTGTTCTACTACGCGATGGAGTTGCTCGACGGCGCGCCGCTCGACGTGGTGGTGGAACGCGGTGGGCCCCAGGCGCCGGGGCGGGTGCTGCGGGTGATGGACATGGTGGCAGGGGCGCTGGCCGAGGCCCACGATCTCGGTCTCATCCACCGAGACATCAAACCGGCGAATATCTTTCTCTCCCGCCAGGGTGGTGATCTCGATATCGCGAAGGTGCTTGATTTCGGTCTGGTCAAGGTCGTGAATGCGCGGGTCGAGGACGTCCTGACAGGTGGTGGTGCGGTGACCGGGACACCACAATATGTGGCGCCGGAAGCACTGACCGAACCGGAGAATGTTGATTGCCGGATCGATCTTTACGCCCTTGGTGCGGTGGGCTATTTCATGCTGACCGGCGAACACGTTTTCACCGGCAGCATCATCGAGATTCTGGGCCACCACCTGCACACCGAACCGGTTCCGCCATCAGAGAGGCTCGGGCGGGAGCTACCGGTGGAACTCGAGGCGTTGGTCATGCAATGCCTGGCCAAGAACCCCGACGACAGGCCGCAGAGCGCAGGCGAGATACACCAGCGCCTGGCGGCTTGCCAGGAGATCGAGAGCTGGAGCCAGGCCGATGCCCGGGCCTGGTGGGAAACAAACGGGATGGGTCTGCGGACGGCGGCGGTCGAACCCTCGGACCTCGAAGTCACCAAGATCCTGGCCGTCGATCTCGAACAAACGCGGTAGACGCTCTTTCGCTTCGGCCTGCGCTATCATGACCATTCTGGAAGCCGGAACAACTCTTTCCGTCGGCGACCGTCTCGGACGGTACGAAATACTGGCAACCCTCGGCGTGGGTGGAATGGGCGAGGTCTATCGCGCCAGGGACATCGAGCTCGATCGGGAGGTGGCGATCAAGGTCTTGCTCGAGGCGGTCGCGAAGGATCCCGAGCGGATCGCCCGCTTCGAGCGCGAGGCCCGGGTCCTGGCCTCGTTGAGCCACCAGAACATCGCCACCCTCTACGGCATCGATGAGCACGAAGGCCTGCGCTTTCTGGTCATGGAGCTGGCCGAGGGCGAGACCCTGGCCGACAGGTTGAAAAAAAGTGGCCTGGCAATGGATGAGGCCCTCGAGATCGCCCGCAAGATCGCCGAGGGGCTCGAAGAGGCCCACGGTGAAGGCATCGTTCACCGTGACCTCAAACCAGCCAACGTGATGCTGACGCCCGAGGGCAAGGTGAAGCTGCTCGATTTCGGCCTCAGCAAGGCCTGGCAGACCGAGGCCGGTGATGCCGACTCGGCCGAGTCCGAAACGCTGACCGCGCAGATGACGGCTGGAGGCGTGCTTCTCGGGACCGCCGCTTACATGAGCCCGGAGCAGGCCCGGGCCCGAAAGGTCGACAACCGGACGGATATCTGGGCTTTTGGCTGCGTGCTCTACGAGATGCTCGCCGGGCAGAAGCCCTTCGAAGGAGACACCGTCACCGATGTCCTGGTCGGTATCGTCACCAAGGAACCGGAATGGTCCCGTCTTCCAGAGGCCACGCCGCCGACCATTCGACACCTCCTGCGTCGATGTTTACAGAAGGCGCCGGATCGCAGGCTGCACTCGATCACCGATGCCAGGATCGATATCGAAGACGCGGCGACTGAGAGCGACCAACTGTTTGGCACGGTACCGCCTCTGATTCGGGAAAAACGACGAAAAACAATGAGCCCGCTGGTCGCGGTCGTAACCGCATTGGCCGGTGCGATCGTGGGCGGTGGTCTGGTCATCGGGATTGTCCAGTCGAAGGGAAAATCAGACAAAGTCGCGATCCCTCGCGGCCCACAACCGGTGGTCTTTCTGATGGACACCCCGGCCCCATACGGGGTGTACGACCCCGAGACCCTCCGTGACAGCGGGACCAATGCCGATGACCTCAATGATCTGCTGCGGGATCTTCCGGTTGTGCTTTTCAAGGAGACCCTCGGTTCCACCTGGGACCGTGAGGACCAGCTCCTCAAACAGCGTCCGGACCTGATCCTGATCCACCGCTCGGCTTTTTTCCACTCTGCTGCCTCGGAGCTCGATATTCGTTACCCACCGTTCGACGATCCGGAAGAAGATGCGCGCTTCCTGCGGGCCTACGCGATCGTGCTGAGCAAGCTGGAGGCCTTTCTCGGCTATGTGGGGCTCGGCGATCCTCAGACGAAGTTCTTGATCTACTCCCGAGGATCCGGTGGCGTCTGGCCCGAGACCGAGCGTGAGGAGTGGGTGTCCGAGGTGGAGAAACGTTTTCCCCACCTGAAGGGCCGTGTTTTCACCTTTTTCGTCGCCGGAGAAATAGAGGTCCGTTCGTTCCGCGACCCGGTCATCGGGCGCGCATTGCGTGAGCAGGTCGTCGAGATGTTGGGGTTGGGCGAGGGTGGACCGAAGTAGAGCGGGCTGGGATCCGGAATCTGCCGCGGGCCGACAGTCCAGCTCCCTGCCGACGATTGCGCAAGTGAGTAGGGTGTAGCCTGAATCGAGCTGTGTGACACCTGACAGGTACACCGAGTGGCCGAGTGCAGGCGCAGAATCGGGCCATTTTCTGGCACTCTCCTTGCTCCAGTTCAGAGTGAACCGAAGGGGGATGTCGTGAAAGGACCGGTCGTTTGTGGTGGGTTGCTTGTCGCAGCGGCGTTGCTCGTCCCGCAGAGTGCGGCTGCCGACGACCCCTTTGGCGCGACAGTTTCCGGGTCCGCATCGACGGTCAGCTCCGGCTGGCCGGGCCGAATTCCGGACAATCCCGCAATGCCCGCGAGACATCGAAAAATGCGACCGATGAAGGATGCCCCCGCCGTTCCGTCGGTCGAGATGAGGTCGCGGTGTGACGAGATCGCTCCAAGTGGGGTGGGCAACATCCCGGTTGTGGCGAAGGCCGAAGAGGCCGAGATGTTGCGCCCGATCTGGAGCCCCGGAGTCTTTTTCTTCCCCCCCGGCGGTCTGACTCGATATCTGTTCCCGTCGCGAGCGATCATCAACGTTGAACAGACTGCACCGGGTCCTCTCGCCGTGAACTCCGGTTGAGTGCTGTTACTGGATGACCTTGGCCAGCCGACGGCCGACGGATTTCAGGGTTTCCTCGAGAGCAAAGGTTGATCCGACAGGCAGGTTGTCCGGTTCGTTGTCGCCGTAAAAGATCAACGCGACCTGGCCGTTGATCAGCATCGGGATGGTGACCCCTTCAACGGGCCAAAGTCCTCCCAGGACCTCGAAGAGGATCTGGTTCCCGTGGTTGTGTTCGGGGGCGCCGCGAAGCAACTTCCCCTCGCCGGCCACCGTCGTGATGACCGAGATCTCACTTTTCGGCAGCCAGATCTGACGGATCCTCTGGCTCGGCGGGATGTCCGTATCGATCAGGCCGAACTGGGCCAGGCCGCGAACGCTGTGGCTGTGAACCGCAAAAACCACTCCGCGCGAGAAAACCTTGGAAGCGACCTCGAAAATCTCTCGAATCGTCTCGGCGGTCAACGCCGGCGCCGCCACATCGATCATCATCTGGGCCACGGAGGCCTTTTCCGGAGACCTGCCGTCGCCGTCCCCATCAACGGTCTCCACGAGATCTCGAGGTGTCTCGTCGTGGAGACGGGCCGCGTCCAGGGCCACGGTCCGGGTGTCCAGTGGTGACTCGACGATGAAATCGCGGGCGTCGACCTGGACATCGCCGAATTCTTCGATCGCCAGATTCCTGAACCTGAAATAGCCGGATTCCCATTCAAACATCTCGAGTACGACCTGGCCGACCTGGTGGATCAACACCTTTTCCAAATCGAACTGGGTCATCGCTCCGATCTCCACCAGAATCTCACCGAGGCGCTTGTCCTCCCGCGACTGGTTTTGGGTGAAGAGGGCCTTTTCGAGCTGCTCGCGGTTGACGATCTGCAGACTCAACGCGATGCTGCCAAAAGTTTCGCGGATCGAGCTCGAGGCGGCATAGATGATCTTTCCACCGCGGAAAACGATCATCCCTTCCTGCGTGCCGGTGGTGAAGTTCAGCTTGCCCGTCTTCTCCGACATCGCCAAGAAGAGCAGAATCTCCGCCGGCCGGACATCTTCAAGCTTTCCGGACAAGGCCACTTCCGGCTCCCCTTTCTCGGTGCCGGCACGCTGCGATCAATGCCTCCGCCGAGTAACCAAGCTGTATTCTCGACCTCCATGCTACCCCTTCTCCGGTCTTGATGTGCGCCCGCCAATCTGCCTCGGCATTCCAACCGCCTCACCAAGGACAGGGTGACGAGATCGGAGGCGGTTTTTCATCGGCACACCCGCCCTGTCAGTAGGGTGCGGGGCGACCTTGGTGGGAAACGAGAATCGGTTGAAAAAGTCTGCTATCCGGTGTGGTTCGGAGCACCGTCATCGCCCGCTGTGAAGGTCGACTCGAGCACCTGGAGCGCCTCCTCGGCTTCGCGCCGCATGTCGACCACGTCGCACCGGCACCTGCAGCTTCCACCCGCTTCGGAGTCATAGCTGGGTGTGAGCTCCAGGAATCGTTGATAGGCGGCGACGGCCCGGTCGGTCTGTTCGAGACCGGCCGCGACCTCTGCGAGCTCAAACCAGGCGTCGAATTCTTTTGGCCTCTCGACCACGATGCGCTCGAGCCCCACCGAGGCCGATTCGAGATCGCCGGTGGCGGTCTGGGCGCGGGCCAGTTGCCGACCGAGATCGACATCGACGGCTGAGTGTTCTGAGACCATCGGAGTGAGCAGATCCACGATCTCCGGCCAACGTTCATCCATTTGATAGAGCTCGGCGAGAGCCTCGTACGCTTTTTCGTCGCGCGGCGCGATCCGGATTGCCTCGCGATAGCTTGCCTCCGCCTCCTTCCATCTGCCGAGATGCAGGAGGGCAGAGCCCTGTTCGTTCCAGAGCGAAACATTACCGGGGTATTCGATCAGGAGCCTTTCGAGCGGAGCGAGGGCCTGCTCGTAGAGATCGAGTTGGGCATAGAGCATTGCCATCTGCCTGTCGGACCATTGAGCTGCAATCGGGTTGTCATCGTCGGCCGTCGAACAAGCCTCGAGGATGGCATCGATCTTCGTGATCTGACCGCCATCGCGGAGCATCTCGAGGTAGTCCATGACCTCGAAACAATTGGCCGGATTCTCGGCGAGGTATCGATCCCACTGATCCATCGCTTCGTCGGTTCTCCCGCTCGCCGCGGCCACTTCGGCGAGCAGTCTCCAGCCTTCGGCGGCGTGGATTTCATGGGCGACGAGGTCGTTGGCGACGTCGGTGGCCTCGTCATACTTTTCGGCCTCGATCAACATTGCAACCAGGGCTCCGGTGAGGTAGCTGAATTCCCCGCCGCCAGCAGAGAATCGCAACGCCTCGCGTTGGACCTCGATGGCGGATTCCAGGGCACCGGCTTGTCGCAGCGCTGATGCCAGTTCCCGCAATGGTTCGGGGTCTTCGGGAGCTTCGAACACCCAGGCTTCGAGATAGGCCAACCGCTTCTCGGGCGCCTCGTTGCTCGACACGACTCTCGCCAATACCTCGTAAACCGGGGCGGGTTCTTCGCCGTCCTCGATCCGCTGGAGCAGGACGGCCTCGACCTGTGCGGTATCGAGGTCGGTGGAGTAGAGGAGGTCTCGGATTTCTCCCAGTTCCACGGTCCGGATGACCTCGAGCATGTCGGAGGTGCCGGCCGCCTCGTCACCGCATTTCGTGACGATCGAGGCGAGCGCCGATTTCCAGTGCGCCGGGTTCACGTCCTCCGGTGGGTTTGTGGAATCGATGTCGCGGATCAGTTCATTGGCGAATGCGCATCGCTCGGCTTCGACGAGGGCGTACGCGATGCCGAGCCGTGTCTGGTCGGAATCGACCGCCGGGGGAAGATCGGCCGCGAGCCGCTGCAACCTGTCCCAGGCATTCTGGGATTTGAGGCTGTCGATCAGATTCGAGAACGCCTGGAGGGCGATCTGCCGGTCCGCGTCGGTTGCCTGATGAAGCACCCTTTGGAGGCAGTCGTCGGTCTGCAGCGGGAGGTCGAGTTCATTCAGAACCTGACAGGTCTGCAAGAGTTCGGGCGCGGTGTGTTCGCGGTCGAGCAGGAGGGCGGCCGCCGCCGCCGTTTCGGATCGACTCATCTGTTGGCCGCGGTAGTACAACTCGGTCTGCATGGCGCTGAGATCATCCGGGAGATTGTCGCGCCAGGTTGAAATGACTGCGAGCCCGTCGGCCTGCCGTCCGCTGTATTGCAACAGCTGGACCAGTGCCGCGTAGCCTTTTGGGTCCTCGGGGTGAGATTCGACGAACTCTTCGAGCATCTCGCCGCCGCCTTCCAGGTTTCCTTCAAGGACAAGGATGGAGGCATACGATGAGAAGACGAGCGCATCGTCGGGGCACTTTTCCGTCGCGCTGATCAGGATTGAGCGTCTGTCGTCGGTATCCTGAGTCATCTGCGCCTGAATCAGCAGCGGCTGGCAGCTCTCCGGAAGGTTTTTTTGCCATTGATCAAAAATCGGAGCGGTGGCTGCTTGAGACGATTCGAGGAAGCGGGTCTGAAGCGCCGCAATATCAGGAACCTGACCGGATTGCTGGGCCGCCGTCAACTCGTCCTCGAATTCTTTCGAAATCCGGATGCTCGCGCAGAGAAACAGCTGGTAGTAGAGCTTCTCATCGCCGGGGTCCGCCTCGATGAGGCGGCGCAACTCGGCCGCCTTTGCTTCGAGCCCCTCGTGATCGAGATTCATCATTTCGAAGGCGGCGTTTTCGTTCTCGCCACCGCCCAGGATCGAACTCATTGGAACCGAGGCAAGGACCGGCACTGCCAAAAATCCAAGGGTCAGGGCAACTCTCGATATCAAAGTACTGCGTCGCAACATCGGGACCTCCGTACTCGTCTTGTGTTCGGCGTTTCCTCTTGTGTGAGATACGCGCTGTCGCCGGTGGTATTCACATCGAGTCGCGGTCGATGCCCTCACGCCTGCGATTGCCTGACATCGACGCCGGTGCCATCGGTGATCCTGGCGGCGATTTCCGCTGTCAGCTCCGCCTTGATCGCCTCGGGATCTTCAAAAAGACTCCAGACGAGGCCGCGCGAATATCCGGCGCCGATTGCAGCGATCCGTTCTCCGAGCCGGAAGCGGTCCTTTGGTGAGGGATGGGTATTGTCCTCGGTTGTTTCCTCTTCAAGCGCAGACGCCACCCGTTGCTCGATCGTCTGGTTTGTCTCGCGGTCGGTGGGCTCCGCCAGCGAATAGAGGTTCGCCAATGGGCGCTGCCGCTCGATCGCATCGTTGATCTCCACATCAACGGCGTGATCGAAGATCACGGATCGACGAATCACGTGGGTCAGACCTTCCTTGAAGGCGTCAAGGCCGTAGCGCTGGATCGCAACCCGGTCGGCAAGGACCTCCTGCAGCCGGCTCGCCCCGTGTGAAATACGCCGGAAAAGGAAGTCGTAGAGGCGGAGGAACTGGAAGGCCAGGTTCCACCACACCGCATAACCGGCATCGGCGAGCGCGCCGGCAAATTTCCACATGCCGTTCTGGACCCGCATCGCCACTTCGCCGCCGGCCGTGTCGCGGTGGGAGAAGTGGCCGTATTCGTGGGCCAACACCGCCTGGAAGGCATTCTGATCAAAGCCGTCGAGCACCCCGGCGCCGAGCAACAGCGCCCGGCGGGCCGTGTCCGACATCTTGGCGCGCATGCCGCCCCGCTCATAGACCGCCAACTCGGTGCCCGGCGTCAGCCAGATTTCGTCGATCGGTCGGGTGCCGACGCGTGCAGCCACCTCCCTGGCGACGGCCCACAGTGCAGGAGCATCGGCCTCGGTGACGGCCCGGCCCGGATCCTCGTCGTCCCGGATTCGGATGAAGAGCGAGCGGACGATGGCGTAGAGGGTGACCACCGCACCGATGATGACGATCGCTGCCAGCTTGATCGGGATCCGGCCGATCATCAGGAATCCGTAGATGAGCGAAGCGGTCAGAGCAACCACCACGAGCGCCACGAACGGGAGAGACACGTACCAATAAAACCCCGCGGCGGTGACGACCCGTCGATAGGATGAGCGGAGCTTTCTCGTGGCCCCAGAAACCTCGGTGTTCGGGTCGTCACGCTCGACCGACGCCAGGGTCATCGCGGACAGGGTCTTTCCGACCACAAAAAGCAGCAACAGACCGGCGGCCCACGCCGCGGTGGCGATGGCGGCGTATCGAGCCCAGCGCCAGGTCGTGGCTCGGCTGCCGACTCCCATCGCGAGAAACTCGTCGACGGCCTCCCGGGGCAGGCCGAGGCGGCCCGCCTCGAGAATCTGGTGCTCCGCTTCCACCCAGTCCTCGTCGAGTGCAGCCCGGACGGCTGCGAAGTATCGAGTCGGCATTTTTTCGGGGTGGTTGGCGAGCAGTCGGTCCACCGCCTCGTCGAACGCGGGCATCATCTCGAGTTGAAGGGAAAGCTGTGCGGTGAGAGCGAGGGTTTCGGGGTCCTTCGGATCGAGCTGTCCAGCCTCGACCGCCAGGGAGTGCGCGCGGGTCAGAACTTCCCTGGACACTTCTGCGCGTCCTTCACCCGGGACCGCGAGACGGTAGGCCAGGGTGATGATGTTTTCGGGGGATCGGTTGATCGCCACGGCACGTTCGATCAGCGCAATGCCCTTGTCGTAGTGGCCGAGTTCGACATAGGCGCCACCGAGCCGCCGAAGCGCCGGGTCGAAGTCGGGAACCGTTTCGAGAACCGATCGGTATTCGATGGCGGCGCGCTCGAAATCATCGCCGTCGAGGGCCGAGGTCGCGGCTTCGAAGGCGGCGACCGATTCCGGCGAAATCGCCTCGAGCTGGGCGACGATCACGCCCTCCTTCTGCATGTCGCGTTGCGGGTTCTCCTGGGCGGCAACGAAAGAAGTCGCGACCGAGGCTGTGGCGAAAACAATCAGAGCGTGAACAAAGCGACTGGTCATGGCGAATTCCCCCCTTGGAGTGATCCTCTTTGTTGTGTCCCTTTGTTCAAATGGCAAGATGAATGCCAGGATTCAAGCTGAAATTGCGACAGAGTTCGTATCTATGGACGGTCTGGGGGAGGCCAGGGGCGCGTTTGGTGTCCCAGAACGGGATTTTTGGTGTTTCTCACGAGGTCTGCCGACCCCGTCACCACCTCTCCAGAATCAACGAACCTGGGGGGCGAGAATCTGGTTTATTGCGTGACGCGGCCGATTCGCCAGAAATCCTGCAGGATTTCGGCGTGCCGGGCGGCGAGTTCTTCGGCCGGAACACCGAGTTCGTCTTGGATGTAGGCAAAGCGATCGTCAAATGGCAGTCCTTCGGTGAGTTTGGCGAAACTGGTGCCCGAAGCCTTGGCTTCGCGGACCGCCTGCCACACCTCGCCGAGGTAACGCCTCTGAGCGGCAATCCACTCGGGTGTGAAGATCAGACCGTGGCCTCCGATCACCACATCGATGTCGCCATCCTCGAGGACCGAATCGAGGGCACTGAGCCAACGATCGATGTCGAGAGGACTGGTGTAATAAGCCGTGCCCAACGTCTTGTCGTGGAAGAGGTCGCCGGTGAAAAGAACCCCAAGGGTGGGAATGTGGATAAGGATATCGCTGTCGGTGTGGGCCCTGCCCATCCAGATCAGAACGAGTTCGAGGTCTCCTGCTTTGAGAGTCAGTCGATCGGAAAAGGTAATGGCGGGCGTTGTGGGGAGATATCCGTCGCGAAGATCTTCGATGAGTTCGTGGTTGAAGAACAGGCGTTCTTCGAGTGATTTTGCCTGCTGGGAATCGGGCGGTGCATCCGAGGACCCGGCCTCGTGCCGTGCCAGAAACTGATAGCGGCGCTCGATCCACGCTTCGCGGCCGTCGTAGAAAGCCTGCATGGCTGCAGGCACATTTTCATGGCCGATGATTGTGGCGTCTGAAAAGACCTGGTTGCCGCCGGTGTGATCGAAGTGGCTGTGGGTGTTGATCACCCAGTGGATGTCGTCGCGGCCGATCTCGCTGCTGATGCGGGCGCGGGTGCGCACGGCCATGGAGGGCGAGAGACCCGTGTCGACCACGATCAGGCCCTTATTGGTCTCGATGACGCAGATCGTGATCGGCGAGGTCTCGAGACCGGGGCTCAAGCAGCTGATGCGATCGGCTGGATGGGTGAGACGGTAGGGCGGCTCCATCTGTTCCTGAGAGAGGGCGGGACCAGTTGCGAGCAAAAGAGTCAAGACAAATGACACGGTATGCGGCTTCATACGGCCTCCAGGTCCTGTTTCCCGTCGAACAGAGTCCTTCTCTGATTGAGACAAGTCTGTTTCCAGGTATCTACCACATGAGTTACGTCAGTACATGCTGTCGGTTTCCAGAGCCGATTCAGGAGCATCGGTCGACGGCGACTCTCGCCGTTCATTGGGATCCCCGAAGAAAGAAAAAAAAGGGGAGAGCCAAAGGCTCTCCCCTTGGGTTATTGCTCAAATCAGCTCAGGGGGCGATTTCCTCCGTTGTCAGATACACGGAGAATCTGTCCTTTTTGAAGACCTCGTATCCGTCGACCTGTACGTACCACATGCCGGCCATCGGGTTTTCGACGACCTCGCGCTCGGGCGAATTGGCGGTTGCGGCATCAAAGGAAACCAACGCTCCATCCGGATCAAAGACGTACATGTCGAGATCGTTGGTCGGGAACCTGCTCCAGTTTCGGTTCCACTCGAGATCGAAGGTCGCTTTGGCCACGCCGTCCGGAATCTCGACCGGAATGAGGATCGAGTCGTCCTGATTGATTTTCTGCCTGGTGATGCGATCGCGTTTCCAGGGCATACGATCATTTTCCCTGGTGATGCGCACCTTGAAGCTGACCGCCTCTTCGTTCGACGAGTCGCCGATCATGCTGAGTTTCATCAACCCAGGCTCCATTGGCTGCTCGGCCCACGGGATATCCCAGAAAGTCCATGACCCGTCGTCGATGACGATGTCGAACGCATCTCCGTAGATAGAGGTGTACCAGAATATGCCGTCGATCGCGTGCTCATAGGTGGTTCGTTTGGCGCTCTGGACGTGGATCTCGAGCGCATTGCCCCAGTAGGCATAGGAGGAATTGTCTGGAGTCACGACGTCGAAAACTTCGATCAAGACATTGCTGGTGTATATACCGATGTCAAAAACCGCGTCAAAAGGCTCGTTCGGACCGATGGTGATGGTGTCGCTCTCCCAGACCTGGGTCTGGCCCTTGTTCGCCCAGCCCAAAACGTTCGAGTGCAGGGGGCCCGGGTAGGGGTAGTCTTTCCAGATGCATTCTCCCGAAATCAGCATTTCGAAGGCCGCTACCGCATCGAGCACGCCGAATCCCTGGGCATTGACGTCCTTCCACGGGTCTCCCACGAGATCCGGATTGGCGGAAAACAACAGGGTGTCTTCGATGGTCCAGGGATCGGTTTTGTGGCCTTCAGCCTCCCACCAAGCATTGAGAAGTGCCGCGACACCCGCCACCGTCGGCGCGGCAAAAGATGTGCCGCCTGCCCACCGCAATTCGTTTTGCGGTCCGACGTGGAAATTCCAGCTTCCCAACGCGGCGATTTCGCTTCCCAGAGTGCCATCGCTCAGGGGCCCGCGGGAAGAGAAGTTCGAAATCCTGACTTCGTCGGTGGGTCGCATGATCAGACCCATCCCCGGGGCCAGGGGCCAGCGTGCCAGCCCGAGCCACTCATAAAATGTCCGTGAGCTCTCGGCGTAGTCCAGTGCAGCCACCGAGAGGGTGGCCAAGGCGGTACCCGGCGAACCGACGGTGTTGGGAACCGGTCCGGAGTTGCCCGAAGATGTGATCACGATCATGCCGGCACGTCTGAGTTTACTCATGAATCTGTCGTAGGGATCACGGGCGTCCCACCCGGTCGGACCACCGAGGCTCATGTTGATGATGTCGATGTCCATCTCTCCGGACTTCTTCAGAGTGAGGATGTGATCGAGACCGTCGAGGATGACCGATGTCGGAGAACCGGCTCCACTTTCCGGGAAAACCTTGACGGGATAGATCTGGGCGCCTGGCGCCTGGCCGTAGATCGGAACGAAATCCACAGGCCAACCGAGGAAGGGCTCCTGGGCCTTGTAAATTTCGGCATCGGGGGTTGCGGAATAGTCCAGGGCGCAGGCCGATGAAATCACGCCGGCAACATGGGTCCCGTGCCAGAAATTGGTTGGGCTGGTTGCGGGCACGCCATCAGCGGTGGCGTTGTAGCCGTCCGGAAACCCGGGTGCACCGACGACGGCGTGTTGCAGGCAGGCATTGGGCGCGACCCCGGAGTCGACCACTGCCACGATCGAACCCTCACCGGCGAAAGTATCGGGCCAGATTTTCATCGCCCCGGTGAGGACGAAATTGGCATAGCCGTCCGGAACCACAAAAGGTTCGGTGAAATCGAGATCGCCCGGGCCTATGACGAGGCCGACCGAGTCTTCGACGACGTAGGACTCGGGGTTGGAAGAATTCTTGCCACCCGCAACGGTGTCGGTCATATACATCATCCGGTCTTTGCTGACCCGGTCGACACCCTCGAGTGTTGCGACCTTGGCGAGTGCCTCGACCGGAACCCTTGCCGCGAATGCGTTCACGTTGCGGTAGCGGATCGTGACCTCACCGCCGACCGACCGGATATATTCCAACAGCTTTTCGGATGAACCGTCGGTTTGAATGATGACGTCTCTCATTCCTCCTTCGTCGGCCGCCTCAACCACGGGCGGCGCCCACAGTCCGGCGATCAACAGTCCGATGATCACGCCAAAGGTTGCTTTCTTCATCTCACCCTCCTTCAAAGTAATAAATGATTGAAACTCAACAGCTTTTTTCCGTACTCAAGCGCTGCCTTCGCCGCCCGGTAGCGGCCCGGACCTCCCTTCGTGAACACAGCTTTCGCCGAGCCTTGAATTGGCTCCGATAAATACCCGTTTGCTGAGAACATACCAACGGCGGCCGTCCCTTTTTCTGTCTATTCTTGTAACGGCGGGATCATATCAGATCTGGAATCGAGCTGTGAAGAGAGAATTCGGTTGATCGAGACGAGAGCTCGCTCTCCATGGGAACGATTTTCAGAAAACCGGCCTGGAAACGTTTCCAGGCCGATGGGTGGGTTCCTGCTCAAAATCGCTTGGTGTCGAGGCGCCCGCGGCGAGAGCAAGAAGAAATGCATACGCCGAAAACCTGCGAATTAGTTTCATCGTGGAACGAAAGCATGCTGGTACCCTTCTTCCACCAAACTGGAGGGGAGCGGCTGATGCGTCCAACACTGGTTGCATTTTTGGGTGTCGTGGTGTTCATCGGCGGTTTGAATCAAGCGAAGGCACAGACCTCGGACACGGATGGGGGCCAACGAGCGAGACCGAGCTTCGAGGTGGTCGAGGCATCCATCTCGGATATCCATGACGCCATGTCGGCGGGGAAACTGACTGCAGAGGAGCTGGTGCAGCTCTACCTCGACCGAATTGAGGCCTACGACAAGCAGGGGCCCTCGATCAACGCCATCATCACGATCAATCCCAACGCTCTTGCCCGGGCGGAGGAACTCGACCAGGTGTTCGCAACCAAGGGGATGATCGGGCCGTTGCATGGAATTCCCGTGATCGTCAAAGACAACTACGACACTGGCGATCTACCGACCACCGCGGCGTCTCTTTCCCTGGCCGGTTCCAGACCACCGGATGATGCTTTCCAAGTGCGACGGCTGCGTGAGGCTGGTGCGATTGTTCTCGCCAAATCCAACATGGCGGAGTTTGCATTCACGCCCTATGAAACTGTTGGTTCGGTACTGCCCGGACACACCCGGAATCCTTATGCGCTCAATCGCGTACCCGCCGGTTCAAGCGGCGGTACGGCGGCCTCCGTCGCCGCCAGTCTGGGAGCGGTCGGGCTCGGGACCGACACCGGCAATTCGATCCGCGGTCCGTCCTCACATACCGCCCTGGTCGGGATCCGGTCGACCATGGGGCTCACGAGCCGCGACGGTATCGTGCCGCTGTACTTCGACCACGACATCGGTGGACCGATGGCGCGGACGGTTGCCGACGCGGTGGCTGTTTTCGACGTCATCGCCGGTCACGATCCCGCCGACCCGGTGACGGCCGCGGCCACCGCGCACCGTGCAGCAGACTATGCGGAGTTTCTCGATGCCGATGCCCTGCGGGGGGCACGTATCGGGGTCATGCGGCAGTGGTCGAATCGTGACGGCGCCGACCTCGAGGTGATCGCACGCTTCGAAGAGGCGCTCGTTGATCTGGAGAAGCGCCGGCGCGATCATCGTCGATCCGGTGATGATTCCGGAAATGGAAGCCCTCAGAGAAAGTGGTCTCTGGTGCTCACGTTTCAAATGGGACCTCAATAAGTATCTGGCCAGCCTCGGTTCGGCGGCGCCCTATACAAACGCTGGAAGAAATTATCGCCTCGCGGAAATTCCATCCTCAAATCAGACCACGCATGGAGCGGGGCCAGGCGGTCGCAGAGCCTCCGGAGACCAACCCCGGCTGTATCCAATCTCTGGCGAATCGGGAATTGCTGCGCGCTGCCGTCCGTCATCAGTTCGAAGTGCATCGTCTCGATGCCATGGTCTATCCCACGTGGAGCAATCCCCCGCGGCTGATAGGTGACCTCAATACGCCCCATGGTGACAACAGCCAGGATCTCTCTCCCGGTACAGGCTTCCCTGCGATCACGGTGCCCATGGGATGGGTGAGTGGGGAGCTTCCGGTTGGTCTTCAGTTCTTTGGCGATGCCTGGTCGGAAGCCCGCCTCATCGCCCTGGCATACGCTTACGAGCAGGCGACCCACCATCGACGAGCGCCTCGATCGACGCCACCTCTTGCTCGATAGCTGAAGGCCTTGACGGTGGGGTTGAACAGGCCGCGGCCTCGTTCCGTAGCTTCAGGTTGCAACGGATGGGCTCAGGAGGTCGTCCAAAAAGAATCGTCGATCCATCTGGCAAGTTGCCTTCTGCGGTGCTCCTCGCCAAAGCTCTGGCGGAGGCGAACCTCGGCCATCTCGAAGGATCTGTTGGCGGAAGCCAGGAGATTCCCGGACTCGAAGGTGAGCTCGATGACTTCGCGATAGGTGTGGGCCGGGTGGGTCCCGATGTGAGTGTGGGTCTCTTCCATGAAACCCCTGCCGAGATAGAGACCGCCGGTGAATGGCACCGGAAAAGTGAGTTGTCGCACGTCGATCAATGGATGGTCGCCGGCAAGGGCGACGGAGGCGCCGAAAATCTCGGCGATTCGGCGCCGGTAGTGATTCCAGAGCGAGGGGTCCGACCAGATCTCGAGCTCGGTGAGGAAGAGCTGCTTCTCCCTGATTGCGTATCCGCAGGCATAGCCGCGCGAGCAGGCCCTGGTCGGCGGCTCGGTCTCGATGTCGTAATAGCGGGGCTCGAAAAGGCCTTCTCCGTGCACACCACAGAGGTCGTAGCGCGTGCTCTCGACGATGACGGAATCCTGGGATTTTGCGGTCATGGTGCTCCAAGGAAGCGTGGTGGCGGTTGAGCGACGTCTATGTCACTTATAGCAAGTATAACATTTGAAATAGGTGAAATGAGACAAAGAATCGATCAGGAGATTTCGAGGTGTGACGGCCAGTTATCGGCCTCATCGAAACTGAAATCGGAAGCTGTTTGCAGGTTCAGGTTCGGGAACTCAACCCTTTGGTCGAGAACTCAAGCGCTGCCGGGATCGGTGGGATGTTCACTGCGCCGATTCGGTATCGGCCGGCGGCTCGAGGATCTCGCTTATGGAGCGCGCGAGGGTCATGGCCGAGGGTGGATCGAGGTTGGCAAGGGTGACGACTGTCCAGCCGGTGTCCCAGTTGGACAGGAGGGTGGCGTTGATTCCTTGTGCGCCGCCGGCAAATCCGCATCCCGCCGCACTTACGAAAATAGCTTGCATCGCCGAGCTTGCCTTTTTCGACCGCGTAGTTGAAGGCCATCAAATCGCGCGCCGTGGAGTAGGTGCCGCCGGCGGAGCTGCCCCGGCCGGGGAGGGTGTCAGTGTTGACCCTCCATTCACCGGTCGGTGCTTCTCCACCCTCCATGGCCGACATCCATCCCTCGCGGGTGTAGCCGAAGGCCGCGTCTTCCGGGAGCCCGTTCCTGGCCAAGCTCGCCGAGGACTTCATTCCTGCCGGTTTGTAGACCCGTTCTGCAACCGCCTGATGGTAGGGCAACCCGGTCAGTTTCTCGATGATCAGACCGAGCACGATATATCCGGCGTTGGAGTAACGTTTCGAGGTGCCGGGCTCGAATTCGAGTGGTATGCCGGCGAAAAGCGCGAGGTAGTCCGTGAGGGTCATGATTTCATCCTTGGGCGTTGCGTCGTAACGTTCGCCAAAGATGTCGCCGAGCCCGGAGGACATGTCGAGGAGGTGCTGGATGGTCACCTTTTGGGCGATCTCGGGGTCGGGATAATCGGTGAGGTGGTGCGCGATCGTGTCGTGGAGGTCGAGTCGGCCTTCCGAGTCGAGTTGGGTGATCAGGACCCGTGTGAATACTTTGGTGATGGAACCGATGTTGTAGCGGAATTCGATGTTGTTCGGCACCCTTGTTTCGCGGCGAGCGAAACCGACTGCCATTTGCAGCAACACCTCACCGTCCTGCGCAACCAGCACGACGCCGGAGAACTCGTCGGCCTCGTGCGCCTGATTGATTTTTGCCGCGATCTCCGCCAGAACTTCATCGCTGAATCGTGCGGCCTCGGCGGAGGCTGTGCACGGTGTGAGAGCCAATACGACCATGACAAAAAGCAAGCATTTGAACAAGTACATCAACCGAAGTCCTTTCAACGGCAATCTCGTCTCAGGTCGATGGAGTGCAACCTGCGTGCCCGGATGTTTGACGAGTTCAGAGGCCGTCACCTCCCGGTCTCGGGAGAGAAGGTGCCCATTTCGGGATATCTGCGGTCGATTTTTGGCCGGATCTCAGACTCCGACCCGACGGAGGCTGAGGTATCGCCATCGCAGTAAGAACCATGCCATCCCGGCGATAACCACCACGAGGAGCCCGGCGATGGTGGAGACCATCCCTTCGGCGGTGCCGATCCAAACTGCCCGCGGGTTCACGACGCCATAGGCCGTGATTGCGGACATCGCCCGGTGATAACCGATGGCCGATCCGAGCACCCCGATGATGACTGCGAAACTGCCCCAGAAAAGCAACCCGTCGAGACAGTTTTCAACGGCGGCGGTATCGGTACCGCCGTCGACCAGGAGGTGCCATGTGGCGCGAATGATGATTCCGAGGAGAACCAACGAGATGAGCAGCAGCGGAAACATCAGAATCCCGCCCTGCATGAAGATCTGGATGAACGGTGACATCAGTTCACCTCCAGGTACATTTTGGTTGCTCTGTCTTCGAGCCGGGTGATCCTCCCGGCAAGAACGAACCAACAGACGCCGGCGCACAGGGCGACCAGAAGGGCGATCGTCAGGGTCGAGGTATTTCCGATGACTGCTCGGGAAAACATCGCGCCTGCCTTTTCCGGGTCGGCCGCCATTCGAAACAGCGTCCGGTAAGATTCGATACCCACACCGAGGAACCCGATAAGCAAGCTTGCGGCGCCGAGAAAAAGTAGCGTCGCCAGGCCTTCGCGGTGACGGCGTGGGTTCACCTTGTCGGAGAACCGCACCATCTGGAAAATAAAGACGATCACGAGAAGGATCAGGGTCACGCCGATCGGCCATGCAAATGCATTGGCGTTCCGAAGGGGATTCACCTCGTTGCCGGTGCTCGCAAGAAAAAGGAAGAAGAGGACAATCAAACTCAGCGCGATACGCTCCCAAAGTGTCTGTACTCGACGAGAAATACGATCAGACCAGCCGCGCCTTTCGGAGTGGATCCGGACCAATTCGGCCAAGGCCTCGTCGGACATGTCCACTTTTTCCTCGGCCTTGGCCGCGGCCTCTTCTTCGCTCGAGCCCTGGCGAAGATAGTGTTGGAAAAGATCCTCGAGATCCGATGCGATCTCGACCAGGATCAGACTTCTTGTGGCCTTCGGAAGCGTGAGGCGCTCCCCGGTGTGGTGCAGGAATTGATTGAATCGACTCACGATTGGCTCCTCCCGATGACGTTGAAAAGGGCGCCGAAATAGGTCGTCCATGCCTTGCGCAGTTGTTCGAGGCGCTCTCGACCGGATGCGGTCAGCTCGTATTGGCGCCGTTTGCGTTTGCCGGTGGGTTCGGCCCAGGATCCGGTGAGAAAACCGTTTGACTCCATCTTGTGGAGGATCGGATAAAGGGTCCCGTGGTTGAAGCGAAACGATCCCTCGCTGTGCTCTTCGATCTCGAGCGCGAGTTGATAGCCGTGCCGCGGGCCACCGGCCAGCGTCGCTAGAATCAGCGCCTCGTGGCAGCTTCGGGCCAGATTCTTCGGATCGAGTAAGGCGTGTGTCATCAAACGTTCCATTGTTTCGATGTGCTGTTTCAAATCCGATATATCGATTCTCGATATATCGACACTCTGCATAATATGAGTCGTGATGGCGTGTCTGTCAAGGGCTGCCGTTTTCGTGACCCGGTGGGACACGATTCGGGTCGGGACAGGTAGGATCTATGAATGGACTGGCGATACGAAGACCTCGAAGATCTGGAATCGGCGATCGAGTTGTTGGAAAACCCGGGCTTTATCGCCAGGGCCTCTGATCTTGTCGGGACGCCGATCGAGTATGTCCTGGACAAGTTGCCGACCAACACCAGCGACAAGATCACCAAGACCGTCCACAAATCCCTGACCGCGGCGGTCAACACGGCGGCGTTGACCCTGGGTAGCGGAAAGCGGCGGCGACCGTGGTTGAAAAGCCACACGGCGGCGGCAGGCCTGGTCGGTGGAGTTGGCGGCGCCTTCGGTTTGGCGGCGCTTGCCGTCGAGTTGCCGATCACCACGACGATCATCCTGCGGTCCATCGCCGATGTCGCCCGCAGCGAGGGTGAAGATCTCACTGACCCAGCGGCGCGCCTGGCGTGTCTCGAGGTCTTTGCCATGGGTGGTTCGTCGAACGAAGACGATGCCACCGAATCGGGTTATTTCGCTGTCCGGGCGGCCCTTGCGCGGGCGGTCAGCGAGGCCGCGAAATACGTCGCGCAGCGATCGGTCATCGAAGACGGCGCACCGGTCATCGTTCGTCTGCTGGCTCAGATCGCGGCCCGGTTCAACACCGTCGTCGGTGAAAAAATCATGGTCCAGGGTGTGCCTCTTGTCGGCGCCCTCGGGGGTGCGGGGATCAATGTTCTCTTTATGGACCACTTCCAGGACATGGCGCGAGGACACTTCACGGTTCGACGTCTCGAGCGGATCTATGGCCCGGATGAAGTGAGAAAGCGATACAACGGGTTGTTGGCCAGAAGGACAGTTGTCGAGTCCTGATCGATCACGAGGCGGATGTTGGAATATTCGGTTCGCATTTGCCCGTGTCCGCGTCCGAATTGCAGCGACAGTGTCCAGCGGCAGCGGCAGCGAACAGGCGCCAGCGAACAGCGACAGCGCCAGATAGCAGCGACAGGGAACAGCGATCAGCAATCAGCGACAGAATTCAGTGGCAGCAATCAGGTGCCGTAACGGCGAGGCCACCACCGGGTCGTTCAACAGAAGGGGGTAGCCGGTGGGCGGCCGATGTCAAAGACAGGCAGGGTGCAGGGCACCCTTGACATCGGCCGCCACACCGGCTTGTGGGTATGGGCATGAACGACCCAGAGGTGACCATGTCCAACGCCGCCACGAACACCAACCTCATTGCCCACTCGAAAGCCCCCGAAGCAGCTGGAATCGCGATCGAGCTTGTCATGAGGATTCCTGCCCCGTGCTATAAAACAGACCTCCCCTCGAGCCGCTTCGAGTTCGGAGGCATGACGCGAAGATCGGAGAAATGATGAGAGTGATCCCACGAAGGCGCGTTGGCATTGCTGTCGTGCTGGTTGTTCTCGCCCTGTTGGCGATACCCAAGTTGATGGAGATGCGCCGAACTGCTGCTCCCGAGACCGGCGGGCCTCTGCAGGAGCCACTTCGGGTCAGTGTGCATCAGGTCAGCCCGATCCACCTCACCGAGCGGCTTGCCACCACCGGAACCGTTCGCGCCAACGAGGAGGTGGATATCGTGAGCGAGATCTCGGGCAAGATCTCCTCGATCCACTTCAAGGAAGGCAGTCCGGTCGGTGCCGGAGCGCTGCTTTTGAAAATCGACGATTCCGAGCTCCTGGCCGATCGGCAGCGGGCCCTCTTTCGGGTCGAACTCTCCGAGCGCGCCGAGGCCCGCCAGAAACAGCTGCTTGCCGACGGGGTCATCTCGAGCGAAAACTACGACGTGGCGCTCGGCGAGCTCAACGTCCTTCGCGCCGAGCTGCAGCAGATCGAGGCGCAACTCCTGAAAACAGAGATCCGCGCACCCTTCAGCGGGATCATCGGCCTGAGGTGGGTGAGCCCAGGGAGCTATCTCTCATCGCAGACGACGATTGCTTCGCTGAACGACCTGGACCCGGTCAAACTGGATTTCTCCGTACCGGAGAAATACTCTGCGTTGTTGCAGGTGGGTGAAGAGATTTCCTTCGCCGTCGAGGGATCGGAACAGAGCTTTCCAGGAACGATCTATGCCATCGAGCCGAGTGTCGATGCTCAGACCCGCTCGCTGCGGATGCGCGCCCGATGCCCGAATCCCGACGGCATACTGGTCCCCGGGGCCTTTGCCAATGTGGACCTCGTCCTGCGTTCGATTCCGGACGCGTTGACGGTGCCATCGATCGCCGTTATCCCGGAACTCGGCGGGAAAAAGGTGTTTGTCTATGAAAAGGGTGCCGCCCAGCCGCGCTCGGTCGAAACCGGTATTCGTTCGGAGACTGCGGTCCAGATCACCAGCGGTCTCGCGGTGGGCGATTTGGTGATCACGTCCGGCATTCTGCAGATGCGGCCGGGCCTCGAAATCGAGGTCGAGGAAATTCCGCCTGCGGCCGGATCGGCGTCATGACTCTTTACACCCTCAGCATCCGGCGCCCGGTCCTGGCGATCGTGATGTCGGTTGTGATCGTGCTCTTTGGATTGCTCGGACTCTCATTCCTCGGTGTCAGGGAGTTCCCTTCCCTCGATCCGCCCAATATCTCGGTTTCTACCTCCTATCGGGGAGCTTCCGCTGACGTGATCGAGTCGCAGATCACCGAGCCGCTCGAGGCGGCCGTCAACGGCGTCGAAGGCATTCGGACCCTGACTTCGACAAGCCGCGACGGTCGCAGCACCATTCAGACCGAGTTCGGACTTGGCACTGATCTCGAGCGGGCCGCCAACGATGTTCGCGACAAGGTTTCCCAGGCGATGCGCAGCCTGCCCCCGGATGTTGAACCGCCGATCGTCTCGAAGGCGGATGCGGATGCACGGCCGATCGCTGCGATCACGGTGCGCAGCGACAGCCGGAATCTGCTCGAGCTGAGTAGGATCGCGCAAGAAACCTTTGTCGAACGGTTGCAGACGATTCCCAATGTCGCGAATGTCGCGATCTGGGGCGAGAAGACCTACGCCATGAGACTGTGGTTGGATCCCCAGAAGCTCGCCGCCTTCCGCCTCTCGCCGATCGACGTCCGCGACGCTGTTTCAAGAGAGAATGTCGAGTTGCCCTCCGGGCGGATCGAGGGCTCCGAGGTCGAGCTCCCGGTTCGGACCATGAGTCGGCTCGATACTCCGGAGGAGTTCAACGATCTGATCCTGAAGAGCGAGGGTGACCGGATCATCCGGCTGCGGGATGTAGGCATGGCGGAACTCGGTCCTCGCAACGAGCGAACGGTTTTGAAGCGCGACGGCATCCCGATGGTTCTGGTGGTGGTGACGCCCCAGCCCGGTGCCAACTACATCGCCATCGCGGACGAATTCAAGCGCCGAGTCGGTGTGATCCAGCGAGGCCTGCCGGCGGATATCGAAGTGGGATGGGGATTCGACTCCAGCCGATACATCCGAAAATCGGTGGCCGAGGTACGTCAGACGATTTTGATCGCATTTGGTCTGGTCATGCTGGTGATCTTTCTCTTCCTCCGCGATTGGCGCACCACCTTGATCCCGGTGGTGGTGATTCCGGTGGCCCTGATCGGCTCGTGTTTCGTCATGTATCTGGCCGGATTCTCGCTCAATGTGCTCACGCTCCTGGCCCTGGTGCTGGCGATCGGATTGGTGGTGGACGACGCCATCGTGGTTGTCGAGGTGATCTACGCAAAGATCGAGGCTGGTCTCAGTCCCCAGGAGGCCGGTGTCGAAGGAACCCGCGAGATCTTCTTTGCAGTGATTGCGACCACCGTGGCCCTGGTGGCCGTTTTCATGCCGATTCTGTTTTTGGGTGGTCTCGTCGGCCGCTTGTTCAGGGAGTTCGGTGTGACTCTGGCGGGCGCGGTGGTCATCTCCTCATTCGTCGCCCTGACGCTGACGCCTATGCTGGCGACCCGGTTGTTGAAAAAACGAGCGCGGCAACCATGGTTCTACCGATCGACCGAGCCGTTTTTCAAAGCGTTGGCAACTTCCTATAAGGAAAGTCTCACGGGTCTTCTTCAACGGCGCTGGTTGGCCGTCCCGGTCATCCTGCTGTGTTTTGCTCTGGTGGCTCTCTTCCTCAATGTGCTGCCTCGGGAGATGGCCCCACTCGAGGACCGGAGTCAGATCAGCCTGACGGTTCGGGGCCCTGAAGGTGCGACGTTTTCGTATATGGACCGGTTCATGGATCGGCTCAACACCCTGATGTCCGAGGATGTGCCCGAATCGGAAACCACGATCACGGTCACCGCGCCGGGTTTCGGAGCGGCTTCAGCGGTCAACTCGGGCTTTGGCCGGATCACGCTGGTAGAGCCCGATCAGCGCCAACGAACCCAGGCTGAGATCGCCAATGCCCTGGCGCGCGACGTCGCCCGGTTGACCGATGCCCAAACCTACGTCTCTCAGCCTCCAACCATCGCCGTTGGCCGGCGCCGGGGCCTGCCGGTTCAATTCGTGATCCAGGCGCCGAATATGGAGAGGCTGCAGGATGTGCTTCCGCCGTTCCTGTCGGCCGCGCGATCTGACCCGACCTTCACCTACGTCGATGTCAACCTCAAATTCGACAAACCGGAGCTCCGGGTCGAGATCGATCGAGAACGGGCGCAGGATCTGGGCGTCTCGGCGCTGCGCATCGCCCAGACCCTGCAGTTCGCCTTGAGCGAACAGCGTCTGGGATATTTCGTCATGGATGGCAAGCAGTACGAGGTGATCGGCCAGGTGATGCGTGGCGCGCGTGACGAGACCGTCGATCTACGCAATCTCTATGTCACCGCGCCAGGCCAGGCACCGGTCCTGCTCGACAAATTGGTGCGGGTCACCGAGACCAGCAGTCCGCCGCAGATCTTTCGTTTCGATCGATACGAATCTGCCACCGTATCGGCCGCATTGGCGCCGGGCAAAACCATCGGCGATGGAATCGACGCCATGGAGCGGATTGCGGATGGGGTCCTGGACGACAGTTTTTCATCCACGCTCGCGGGCGAGTCGCGAGATTTCGCCGAAAGCGCGACCAGTCTGCTTTTTGTATTTGTTCTGGCCCTGGTGCTGGTCTACCTGGTTCTGGCCGCCCAGTTCGAGAGCTTTCGCGATCCGCTGATCATCATGTTCACGGTTCCACTGGCCCTCGCCGGCGCCCTGTTCTCACTCTGGTACTTCAACCAGACCATCAACATCTTCAGCCAGATCGGAATGATCATGTTGATTGGGTTGGTGACCAAAAACGGGATCCTGATCGTCGAATTCGCGAACCAGCGTAAGGCGGCGGGAAGCTCGGTGACCGAGTCCATCATCGAGGGTGCGACATCACGCTTTCGACCGGTCCTGATGACCAGCCTCTCGACAGTGCTCGGTATCATGCCGATTGCGCTCGGTCTCGGAGCGGGCGCAGAGAGCCGCATTCCCATGGGTGTTGCGGTGATCGGCGGGCTTTTGGTGGGAACCGCGCTGACACTTTTTGTTGTGCCGGCGATGTGTTCGTTTCTGACCAGCAAAGAGGGCCGGGTTCAGCGTTTCACCTAACGAATCGTCATGTGGGCCTGATTCGATCTGGGCTCGCCGTGGTCGGTATCGGGGGGAATCTGGTTGCCGTCGTCGGCGGGATCATCGAGGCGGAACCATACCTGGCCGTCACTGACCTGGACTCCGGGTGTTGCGCGTCGGAGGACATCTATGGCCCGCATCGGACCGGTGGTTTCGCCATTTTCATGTATCCAATAGGGCATCTGCGCCTCCATAGAGGACTAGAGCAAGGTCGATGCCAGGATTTGAGCCGCTTGAACAGGTTTTCAGATCCACTGATGTTTGAAATTGAAACAGCGGCGACTGTTTTACCGGGATCTTGACTCCAATTCAGCCAGTTCTTCGGTCGCCCGGCGATAGTCGGGATCGTCGGTGCCCCAGCCCGCCCCCATGAGTTCGATGGCTCGGTTGAAGGTGGTCCCGGCTTCATCGATACGGTCGGCCTCGCGGTAGACCCTCGCCAGACCGGCCATCGTGTATCCGACCCAGGGACTTCCCGGTGAGTCAGCGGCCAGGATCGTGATGGCGCGGCGGTAGTGGTCCTCGGAAATCTCGTACTGACCCTGCGCCAGATAGAGTTCGCCATAGATCTCGAGGACCCCTGCCTCCTCCGTCGGGTCATCGGAAGATTTCACGAGTTCAGTAAGGATCGCAAGCTCTCTTTCGGTGGCCGCGTATTTTTCGAGCGCGATCAAGGTTCGAGCGAGACTACGCCGCATCCACCACGTCTCGCCATGATCGGGTCCATAGGAGGCATCGGAGATCACGATGGCGCGACGGATCAGTGTTTCGGCTTCCTCGGCCCGGCCGGTGGCGCGGTAGATATTTCCGAGGGTGGTCAAGCTCAGAGCAACGTGTGGATGGTCAGGACCGAGCACCTTTTCCCTGATTGCAAGCGATTGCCGTTCGAGGTCCAGGGCCTCTTCAAAACGGTCCTGGTCCTGGTAGACGATGGCGAGGGTGTGGAGGCTGGTTGCCAGGTTGTGGTTGTCGCGGCCGAAGGCTGCTTCTTCGATCTCGATCGACCGGCGGTAGAGACGCTCGGCTTCGACGTAATCGGCAGCGAAGTAGCGCAGCGCCCCGAGGTTGTGGAGGCTTTGGGCAATCTTCGGATCATCCGCCGGCAGTGCCTGTTCGCGGATGGCCAGGGCCTTCCGGTGCACCACCTCGGCCTCGTCCAGACGTCCCTGATGCCAGAGAACGTTGCCGAGAACGTTGAGACAGGAAGCCACGCTGGGGTCGTCGCCCAGCTTTCGTTCGCGGATCTCCACCGCCCGTCGGATCGCGACTTCCGCTTCATCGTAGCGACCGGTCTGGTCGAGCACGTTGGCCTGGTGGTGGAGGCTGTCGGCGAGTGCGATCTCATCGTCTTCAGCGAACTCGGTCCGGATGTCGACCGCCCGGTCGAGCAAGGGCTCGGCGCGTTCAAAATCACCGAGAACGGTGAAGACACGACCCATGGTCTCCATGAACGCGGCCTGGGTCTGGGGTTGGTGTCTGAGCTTCTCGATGCGTTCAGCTCCGGTATCGAGCACATCGCGGGCCGACAGATCATTGCCTTGCGTCAGGGTCGGATCCGAGCGATCGAAAAGACCGATCATGAACTCCGAGACCTCACGTGCTGCGGCCGCTTCGCGGTTGGCCCGTTGGGCCTCCTGGCGAATACGTTTGGCCTGAACGGTCATGGTGACGGCAAAAACAATCAGGGTCAGCACCGCGGCGGCGGCAAAGGCGACCAGCGCCTGATTACGTCCGGCAAATTTCCGAAGCTGATAGAGGGCACTTGGGGGACGGGCCTCGATCGGTTGCGAGGCCAGGTGGCGTTCGATGTCGTCGGCCATGGCGGCGGCCGAGGCGTAGCGCCGGTCGGCCTCCTTTTCCAGGGCCTTGCCGACGATGGTCTCGAGGTCCGCATCAAGCTTGCGGGCGCCGCTCCAACTCTGGCGAAGGGGTTTTGGTGCGTCCTGGCAGATCACCCGAACCGCCTCGGCGACCGCTGCGGGAGAAACGTCGTATGGCCGGCGGGTGGTGAGGATCTCGTAAAGAATAACGCCGAGAGCATAGACATCGGTTCGGATGTCGATGGCGTCCATATCGCCCCGGGCCTGCTCGGGGCTCATGTATTGCAGCGTTCCCTTGATCAGCCCGATTTCGGAGACTGCGGTTGCCTGGACATCCACATCCGTCAGGCGGGCGAGCCCGAAGTCGAGGATCTTGACCATCGGGTGTCCGGAACCGGTTGCGCTGTGGCTGTCGGAGCTTTGTTCATCGCTGACAACGATATTCGAGGGCTTGATGTCGCGGTGGATGACTCCCCGCTGGTGAGCGTAGTGGACAGCATCGCTGATGGTCAGAAAGAGACGCAGCCTGAGTCCGAGTTCGTCGGAATCGACCAGCGGCGGGCGGCTGTCGAGCCACTCCGCAAGGGTTTTGCCTCGGACCAATTCCATGGCGAAGTAGTCGCGCCCGTCATCGGTGTGGCCCGATTCATAGATGGCACCGATGTTGGGGTGTTTGAGGCGTGCCAGGATCTCCACTTCGCGTTGAAACATGCGGGCGTGGTATTCGTCGACCTGGTGGTCCTGGCGCAGGACCTTGAGGGCGACCCGCCGTGTGGGCCGCTCCTGTTCTGCCTCCCACACGACGCCCATTCCGCCCTGACCCAGCTTGCCGATGATCCGGTAGCCCGCGATCGATTCGGGTTGGACCGTTTGGGTTGCTCGACCTGCGGCGTCTTCATCGCCGAGTGTGGCTGCGTTATAAGGCTCCGTGGGCTCGGCCAGCGAGAGCGTCCTGTCGAGATCTTCTTCCTGCTGATCGGTGTCCACCCGCTCTTCGCCTGAAGGTGGGTCTTTCGGGTCCTCGCTCATCTGGTACTTCTCCCTGCTGTTTCGCGGTCACCGGATTTCGGCCGCGATCTGTATCGAGTGTGGACATTATTCCACATCACACTGATCCAACGGGTGTCGTCGAAATGTCGAGTCCGTTTGCAGGGATCCTGGCGGTCGTGGATTTCAACCATGGTATTCGGGAACAACCGGGGAGTCTTCAAAGCAGAGAGTGGCTTTGTATTGTGCGGCCTTCGTCATTTTGGTCCTGCCGGTTTTCTGCCCCCGGTTGAAGCGACCGAGGCTTCGCCGGAGGAGATCTTCGAATCCGTCTGGCAGACATTTGGTGATCGTTGGGCCCTCTTTGAGATCAATCCTGTCGATTGGCAGGCGCTGCACGATGCCGAGCGACCCCGGCAACATGAACGCGGTGGAAATATTGAAAAAGATGCAGGACTGAATCGGGCAAAAAAAGGAGGCGCGCGATCATCGCGCGCCTCCGGAATGTTGCCGGCAATGTTTTTTGGCGATCAGTGCTGGACGACTTCGACCCAGTGATCCATCACGCCGTTGCTGCAGCCGAACTTCTCGTGTCCCTTGCCGAGGTGAAGGGCTTCGATGATCTGCTCACACGAGCAGCCTGCCGTGTCCTGCAGCGAGTAGCACCGCTTCGGTGGTTTGCTGTTGGGCGTCTTGGTGTCGAAATACCCATCGTCATCCACCAGCGCCCATCGGTTCGTGCCGAGGCGTACCGTGGGCACCGATTCGGGAACGGTCGTCCCGGGGCAGTAGTCGCTTGCGTCGGGCACCCCATCTCCATCCTCGTCCTTGAGCAGGTAAAGCACCAGGCCATCGTGGTCGGATGCGCGAAGCGGTAGGGTTGCGGCGCTGGTGTCGTCGCTGCGCAACTCGACCGCTGCGTCGGCGTTGCCGCGTCCGAAGGCGAGGGCGGTGACTTCGGGGTCGAGGCCTTCGCTCGTGAGCACGTGGTCGAGGGCCTGGGCGCTGCCTTGGAATATGAACGAGTAGCGTTCGTCGGGTAGCAGGTTGAGCACCTGGTTTGTGAGGTCCGGATCCACCAAATCCGCACACGGTTCGGTTGAGCAGATCAGGCTTTCAGCCGGCACGAAGTCACCCTTGATGATACCCACCGAATCCACATAACCATCGGTGAACTCAAAGGCGTTGAAATCTCCGACCACGGCCAACGGAATGTCGGGGTCGGTGATCTGGAGGTCCTGCACCATCATCGCGATGGACTCCGCCTGTGTGTAGCGTTTCAGCCGGACCCGTTCGCCGTCCGATGGATCGTCGATCCCGCTCAGGGATCGATTGTGAACACCGAGTACCGCGATCGGCGATGTACCGAATTCGAGCTGACAGCTGCCCTCGAGGAGCAGGGGCGGACGGTCGTGGAGTAGCGATCCATCAAAGGTAAAGATCTCGTCCTTGCCGAGTTGGGTGATGGTGTCGACGTTGACACCATCACGGACCATGAAACCGATGTCGATCGTCCCGACGTCATTGCCCTCAACGAGATAGGCGCGGTAGGAGATGCTCGGATCGTCGAATGCGATCTGGTCCGCCAGATCCTCGAGGACGCCGAGTTTTTCTGCTTCTTGAACTGCCAAAACATCCGGTGCATCAAGCACCAAGCGGATGTGGGCCGAAAGCTTCACCAAACGGGTCGTGTACTCGGCGGTGGAGACCACCGCATCATTTCGTCCCTGATCGTCGATGGGGTCGTCGACGTCGTCAAAGAGCCGGTAGAGATTGAGGCTTCCAACCGTGAACTCTCCGATTTCGCGCGGCCAGACCATCCGGGGCAGAGTGACCGGATCGACTGTGAGTTCGGTGGGCCACAATTCATAGCCGCCGAACTCGTAGCCGAGCACACCGGTGGCCGAGAAGGTGGAACCTCCCGGCAGGATCTGGTTCGGCAGACCCAGTTTGTCGGGATCGAGTTCAAATACCTCCGGGTTGCTGTCCCAGGTCGGGATGGGTGGCATCCCGAGTCCCGGGAACTCGACGCCGGGCTCACGGAAGGCGCGTTCGGAGTAGGTGACGATGTGGGCTTCCGCGATGGGATCGGTGCCAAAACGCTGGTTGGGGCCGGTGACCGTCCCATTGGCCACGTCGATCTTCATGCCCTCGTAGCACTCGAACTCGATGGCGCACGATGGGAAGGCCGGATCGGGTGTCGGAACAGCTGCATTGAATGCGACCGCGCCGGGCACCGAACCGGCACCCACGATGGTCACCGTCGGCGAGTTGAGCTCGGTGAAAAAGAAAAATTCGGCCACCACACCGGTGACATCGACCCGGTCACCGACCGCCACGGTCGGCGCGCCGGCGGTGAAAACGAAAATGCCGTCGGAGGTGTCCACATCGCCATCGCTTCGGCCTGCCGGAGTCTGCATGAAGAAACCATCGGGGGCCAGGGCGGTGACCGCGTTGTCCTCGGTCAACACCGTCTGACCCACATAGGGTGAAACGAGACCGTTGCCCTGGATCTCGAAGATCTCGCGATACTCGACCCCCACGAAGGGACAGCCGCCGAATTGTGAGCCGTCAACCAGGGTTCCGGGCGAAAAGAGCGAGCCGCCGGAGCCGGTGGCGATGCTGTGCTTGGTCCAGGGTGCGCCGGTGAGATCGGGGTCGAGGGTCAGGGATTGGTTGTCGCTGCCTTCGCCACCGTAGGAAGCGACGGCGACATCGGCCGATCCATTGTTGAGTGTGACGGTGTCGCCCGAGTTATTGAAACCCAATGATCCACCCGATGCCGTTTGCACAACGACTCCGCCGAAGGGTCCGGTCGGGACGCCGCCGCCAAAAACCACGACGCCGCATTGGTTCTCGACGATCGTTCCAGCCGGGAAGACGTGACGGACGCCGAAGCCGTCGGCGAGGGTCCAACCGGAGATGTCCGCCACCGAACCACTGACATTGATGATCTCGACGAACTCGTCATCAGAGCCATCGCGTTCGCCGTCATTGTTGGCGTCGCCGCTGATATCGCCCGCCGGGTCAGCGTGGATCTCGTTGATGATCCATACGGTCGGCGGGGTCGGCGGGACATAGGCACCGCCCGGGGTGGGAGTCGTGTCCGTGGACCAGGTTGCCGAGAGGTTTTCAGAGGTCTCGTCGGAACCGGTGAGACCGTTGCCGCCGGTCTGGGTCTCGGTACCTTCGGCGAGATCGACCCGCTGGAAGGATGTTCCAATCGCATGACCTCCCACATCAACAACGTCTTGCGACGGGATGGCCGTGTCGTCCAAATAGGTCGAGGTGTCGGAATCGGCGTCGGGCCCGTCGATGGAGATTCCGGTCTTGTCGACGGCTTCCGCCTTGTCGCCCCATACCGCATAGTCGATATCGGCCACCAGATCGGACAGTCCATCCCAGGTATAGAGGATGACCACTTCGCCGTTGTTGGTCAGACCGCCCTGGCCGTTGATCGACCCTGGCAGGGCTTCACGCATGTCGGGAATGGCGTCCGGTGTTCCGTCCTCATAAAGTTCGTAGTCGGGATTGCTGCTGAACTCTGCGAAGAAGTCATCAGAGCCGGCGAGCGACACAGTCTGGTAGGCACCGGGGCCGATGGAGGAGCCATCGGGGAAGCGGGCGTGGAAATCCCCGAATCCGCCGCCGCCGGCATTACTGCCGGTCACGATGTTGTAGTAGAAGGTGTTGCCGCCGGCAAAGGTGGCGTCGGTCAGATAAACATCCGACAGATCGATGTTCTGTGCTGTGGGATTGTGGATCTCGATGAACTCGCCACCGGTCGGGGTGACAACGAGTTCAGTCAAGAGCAGATCCGGTGCGGCGGGCGGGGGAGGAGACCCGGCAACATATGTGCCGATCGGGAATGGTACTGCGGCCGTGTCGTTGGTGGTCTCACCATCGAGTGCATTGGGCCCGCTGAACGACCAGTTACCAAGGACAAACGTCGTTCCATCGGGGCCCGTTCCATCAACCCTGTAGGCCCAGCCGTCCGTGTACTCCCAGGGTTGTCCGGTTCCGTCGACGCCGACCTCTCCGAAAACGTCGACCACCGATCCGTTCTGGAAAAGCTCAATGGCGTCGTCACCGTTGATGTTTGCGGCGCTGCTCGTGGAGTCCGGTCCAAATCCAAAAAACGTGGTGAATCCAGTCGTTTCGCTTGCGACATAGATGAAGGCCTCGGAACTGACACTCAATGAAGGGAATGTGAACTCTTGGACTCCACCCGCGCCACCGTTGTTGGCCGAACCGAAGCCGTAGATCGAGAGATCGGGAATGGCATTCACGGCGTAGAATTCGACTGCCTTCGGAATTCCTCCGCTGAGCGGGCCGTCGATCACACCGGTGATGATCAGGTCCTGGGCCCCGAGCCCGGGTGCAGCGGCAATCATTGAAAGAACGGCAAGAACGATAACAAATCGTTGTTTCGACATCTTTGCTCCTTCTGCCGGAACCCCCCCGGCTATTGCTGTGAGTCGCGATGAGTCTGATAGTGTGACTCAGATTCTAGCACCCCCGAAGTTTCCACCTGGGACCCTATGAAAAGTCCGGCATCAGATTCGTTTTGACTCGAATACTGAAGTTGATTGGCATCCAACTCCCAATAGTGGATTTCAGAACATACATTGGGTAAAGTAAACGAACTTCGGCCCGAGGAGAGAAAGGCCCAGATTATCGACCCCATCCTCACTGATGATGTCCGAGCTCTTCGAGCACGGGTGATCGAGTTGGAAAAACTACTCGGCATTCGCGTCGAGGACGCAGCCCTTGTGCCCGAGGCAGCACAAATCATCGAGGGCTTTTTTGACCAGACGCTGGTGATGTTCGTGATCGCGGACCTGGTCGAAGGTAGATTTCTGCGGGTCAACCAAAAGCTCTGCGACACCCTCGGCTACTCGGAGCAGGAAATTCTCGAGAGCTCGTTTTTGGATCGCGTACATCCGGCAGACCACCTCGAGACCATGTACGTGATGGAACAGCTGGTGGCCGGCGAGCAGACCCGGGGATTTCGAAATCGACACCTGGCTGCTGATGGAAGCTACATAGTTTTCGAGTGGACCGCGATCGTGGATCCGGATCGTGAACTCTGCTACGCGGTGGCGGTGGATGTGACGGACGACGGGAACACCGGTCCCTGAATCACGATCGCCTGTTGCGTCTCGTCCTGATAATCACTCAGCGTATTGAGACAACGTATTCCCAAAAAAGATCCGGTGCCTGTACAATCTCGCTCAATCAGCCAAAGGAGGCGCAGGTCGATGAGTACTACCTGCGGCGAGTGTGGGCACCGAAACCGACTGGAAACGCGTTTCTGCACCACGTGTGGGGGGGCTCTCGGAAAGGCCTGCCCCAAGGTCACCGAGGCCCACCTGCAGCGATTGCGGCGCTGAGATTCCAAAGGGCAAGAGATTCTGTTCCAAATGCGGAGCCGAGAGGATTCTCGAGGCCGGGCCGTTGCCGATCCAGACTCTGGTCTGTGGATCGTGCGGAACCAAGCTCGATTCGGACGCCCGGTTTTGCAGTTCCTGCGGTTCCTCTTCGTCGGATGCCCGTGTCGAGTCAAAACAGCCCCCCAAGCCGAAACCAAAGATGACCCCGCCTCCGAAGAAACAAGCCGCGCCGACGCCAAGAAAAGAGGCTCCTCCACCGGTCGTCGAACTGGCACCCGGAGCGCGCCGCCACAGCCCGGTGGTGGCGTTATTCTCGGGGATCCTGGTTCCGGGGGCCGGTCAGTCATACAACGGAAAGCCTTTCCTTGGATTCCTGCTGTTGGTCTTCAGCCCGCTCGTCATCCCCTGGGTTGTCGGTTTTGTCGAGGCGCACATGGGGGCTCGGCGGATTGCTGACGCCGGCGGCCGGGTCGGTCGCGGAGGGTGGCCCTGAATCGGCCTCCAGACCTGGTTGGCCATCGACTTTGCTCTTTTCGTGCTCATTGTGCTCACCATGAAGGGGGTGCTGTCATGAACGCCCCCACGGCAAGCAATCGAACCTCGGCTGCCTCGGTTGCTTCTCGATCATTCTGCCTGACAGTCGTACTTCTGGTGGAGCTCGTACTGGTCCTGTGGATCAATCCGAAATGGTTCGACCGGATGGCGTTCTGGCGGGGGCCGCGGTACGAACCGCACATCACGCTGGTGGACAATCCGGAAGCGTGGGCGCGGTGGGCCGAGGAGCAGTCGACGACCGGTGAGCGGTCCGAGCCCCAACCTCCGGGTGAACGGGTCGACTTCGATTTCGGCCGGGTCGCGACACACTACGAGCCCGCGAGCGGCGCCGAGTTGGCATTTTCAGAAACTGCATCTCTCAAGGTCCCACCCGGCGCCATCGGTATCGCCACAGAGATATCGATGACCCCGTTGCTCAGGGTCTCGGACGAGATGGCGGCACCATTCGCCGGACCGGCGGTGGACCTCCGCATCGGTGACCGGGAGCACTACACCTTTCAACGACCGGTGACCTTGACCTTGCCCTATGAAGGGCTGAGCGATGGGGATCTGCCGGCTATCGCATGCTGGGAAAACGGCCGCTGGGTGGCGTTCCCGTCGCGGATCGATCGCGAGAAAAAAACCATCACCGCCGAACTCCCGCATGCAAGCGTCGCCGCCCCCATTGCGGCTATCCCAACCCCTGCCCTGGTCCCGCAGATTGCGGGCAGCACGCTCAACCTGGCTGCTGCTGCTGGTGCTGGTACAAGTGTCGCGTGGCCGGTGGGTGTGGCCGGTCTTGCGGCGGTGGGAGCGGTCGCGGGGACCAGCACGGGTCGCGCACAGGTCTACTCAGCGGCGTGGTGGGTTACCTCTGGACTCGAGTACGAAACACCGAGAGGAAACTTCAAGATCCACTATGTGACGACCGGGAAACATGCCGTCCCGGACGACAAGGCTTTTCGTGAGGCCGGCGTTACGTTTGGTGGCAAAAACACCCCGGACGGCCATCCACTCTACGTGCGGTATCTCGGAGAACTGCTGGAGGACTGTCTGACGGGTTTCAACAAGATGGGTCTCGATGTGCCGGTGGTCAAAATCATCCGGCACGACGTATTCGTTCAGGGCATCGGACATTGGTTTGGAGCCACGCAACTCGGCGGACCGTTGTTCGTCTCGTCGGAGCTGATTAGTCTCGCCGCGAGGGCGCGGGTCCCAGCCGACGAGATCATCCGCTACGCCGCGGCGCGCGAACTTACAAACGTAGCGCTCGACGAGCATTTCAGCGCGCTCACGGCCCGTTATTCGGGATGGTTCATCGATCTCATGGCCGCCTACGTCGCCTTCCATTACTGGGAGGATCAGGGACGGCCACTGAAACGGCTTTTGCCGACGTCGGTAGTGAAAGGTGGCGTCATCCCTCAGTGGCCGATGGACGCGGGTGGATTGGTCATCGACCCGTACTTCGTTTTTCCGCGGTGGTTGGACCAGGGCTTCGGCACGCGAGCCGGGTTGAAGTTTCTCGTGGCTGCGGCTGAAAGCTGGTTGGGTCATTTCGTCGAGCTCGAGGATCTCGATGCGGCGGGTAGAAAAACTTTGAAGGGTGGCAATCGGGGTCTGGCCGATCTGTTTACGGAATTCGCACTGGATTTTTTCCACAACGAGTTCTGGAAGGGGCATGGGCGATCTCCAGGTATGGTCCCGGGATACCACACTGGCGCCTTTCAGCCGGTTCTGATGGAGGCGCTTTCTCTGACCGATAAGAAGTTCATCAACGTCTCAATCGGGTTACCCGGTACCTCCTGGCATTTTGTCAATCCGTGGGCGTCACACGAGTTCGGGGTTGAAGAAAAACACGGGCGCCGCCACCTGCCGCATCTTTCCGCTGAAGCTGTCTACATGAGCGTGGGGGAGTTTCCCGAAACCCAAAAAGCGAAGCTGGTGGTTCGATTCGAAAGCAACGAGCCTGTCTCGCCGGACCTGGCGCTGTATATGGGGAAGGATGAATGCATCGGATTCGCACCCTATCCCGGCCGCCCGGATCCGATGGAAAAGATCCCCCTGGCGCCGGACAAACTGCCGATCCTGGTGATCGACCAGGTCGGTCAAGAATCTCATCCCGACTGCGTCACGGTAGTGGCGGTCAACCGTTCACTGGAGGAGTCGGTTCGCGGAGTAAATGTCCAGCGGTGGCTTTTGGTCCCCCCGGAAAACGTTCGGTACTGGCAAACGCCCGCAAATACCTGGCAGGTCGAGTGGGACGAGGTCGCCCTCAAAAATTATCCAGAGGTCTGGCGCGAGTATCAGGTCTTTCGGAAGCTTGCGGGGCAGCCGAACTCTGCGTTCAGCCGGGTCGATCGAACGAGACTGGAGTCTTACGACTACGACCCCGGCATGCCTTCGACCGACGACTACGTCTTCACGGTGAGCGTTATCGACGAGTTCGGCAATGAAAGTCACCCGGCACCGGTCCCGAATCGCGATCCCTTTGTCGGCGACTGGTCGGGTTTCGTCCGCGAGACGCACGGCCTCTACCTCACCAAAAGCATGGTCCAGGTCAGGAGCATCTATAACGAGCAGGTGGATCAGGAGAGGGCCAGAATCCGTCGCTTGCCCACGGCCACCGATCACGAGCGCAGCCAAAAACGAGAGGCGCAAGAGGACCAGAAATTCATGGAGGAGTTGGGCGGCGAATTGATCAAGGGTGTCGAGGAGGTTGCGCCGGCCCTTGGTAAGTTGATTCGTTCTCCTGGTTTGCCGGCGAAGTTCAGCATCCGCCGCTTTGACGGGGAGTACTACCTGACGGTGAAGAGCGTTGCGCTCATGCCTGTTTCAGACCCGATGCTGGCGGACATCCCTTTGAAACCGTCAGGGTTTCGTTCTCTGACCTTGAAATCAAGAGAGGCGGGGTTGCTTTCGGAGGTTCAACTCTTCTCGCCGAGGGAAAGCTTTATCAACTCCCCGGCGGATATCGTACGTTCCCTCGACGATCCGAAAACGGGAACCGATTACGAGTTCCGTTTCAGCTGGATCTTCGCGCGAAAAGACTGACCCTACATCCCACCCGCGTTCTCGAGAAGCTGCTCGATATCGTCGAAACCATTTTCGCGGGCGATCGACATCGCGGATCTGCCCGACGAATCCCTTGCGCCTGGATTTGCGCCGTAATCCAGAAGCATCCCGACCGTCTCCGCCTCGCCTGCATCGGCCGCTTCCATCAGCGGGGTGATGCCGTTGCGGTCCCGGGCGTTGGCATCAGCCCCTGAGGTCAGCAGGATATCGGTGATGAACGGGTCAATGGCGTAGTGGAGAGCAGTCCGCCCTTCGGAGTCTGTTGCGTTGAGGTCGGCGCCCGCGGCTGCGAGCGTGCCGACGATGTCGGGGTCACCTCCGAGGACGGCCATCACCAGGGGAATCTGTCCGGTCTCGTCCGGGCGTTGACGTTGGCCCCGCGGCCGATCAGATCCAGGACCCTATCGACCGGACCTTCGATGGCCGCAGCGATCAGTTCGTCATTGGTGCCTAACGATGCGCCACTGGATTCTCGGTAAACCAGCGGGGCGCCTTGCCCGGTCTCGACCCCGGAGCCGAGATCGACGGTGGAACTCTGCACACCAATGGGCGGCGCTGCGCCTTCGTAGGAATCGTCCTCGGTGACCTGGAAGGTTTCGTGATCCGCTGATCCGTCGGTTGGGCATCGGCCTGCACGGCCTCGTTGAGCGATCCGTAGTGGTGGACGTCGCCGTCCGCCTCGTTGCGGGAGGAGGGCTCCGGATCCGAGACTTGTTATCGGCCGTGGGATTCTCCAGCTCGAACCCGGAGGCGGCGCTGGCGGCCGCTCTGCTCAGCATGCGGTAGCCGAGAAAACCGATGGCAGCCATGCCCACAATCGCCGCCACGGCGACCAAAGCCAGGACCAACCTCGGCCCCGATGATGGTGTGGAGGGCGCGGCGGGGACCGTCTGCGGTATCGCTTGGCCGCAGCTGCCACAGAAGGAGTCGCCGGGATCGACGCCGGCGCCGCAAGCCGCACAGCCGGTGGCACTGCGTGCGGGAGGCGAAGCGACGGGGGCCTTTGGTCTGGCAGATGGCGCAACTCCCAGGCCGCCCGAGAACGCCAGGTAGGCGGGCATCAAGAGTCCGACGACTGGAACGATGATGAGCAACCCGATCCAACTGTCCTTGCCGCAGGCCACGGCGATGCCCATCCAGATCACGATGAAGGCGATCAGATTGACGAACGGAATGAGCATCAGAATCACCCACCAGCTCGGGCGGCCGGCGATCCGGCACATCAGAACGAAGTTGAGAATCGGGATCCACGCCATCCACCCATCGGGAGTTTGAGTTCGGTTGGCGATCTTCATCAGCATGAAGCAGAAGTAGATGTAGAGCACCAATCCGCAGAGCAGGCTGAGTCCGAAGAAGGCTCCAAGACCGGGTAGCGCATCGACCCCATTGCCGGGTAGCGTTTCCATTGCGACCTCCTCTTTGTGTGCGCCGATTCTACGATGATTCGACATTGTTGCAAGATTGATTGCTTAGATTTAAATCGATTCTCAATCGCACAAACGATTTTGCGTCGTGTAGAATTGCGCCACAGGCACAGAAATGAACGGCAGGAGGACAGGACAATGAAACGGTTACATCCTATGGTTCTTCTCGTTGTATTCGTGGTTTTGATTCTGTCTGCGGATCCGTCCGGCGCCGAGCAGTGGAACGACATCGGTATCAAGGCCAAGGACGTATCCATCTCCGGGACCACGGTATGGGTCGTGGGGGAGGACAATCGGATCTATTTTGCCACCAGCTCTGGTTGGCAGCCGCACGCAACGCCATTGACCGGGGCCACGGTCATCGATGTCGGACCGGATCAGAAACCGGTGGTCGCGGGGCCCTCGGGCTGGAAAATTTACAAGAGCAACGGCTCGGGCTGGAACGAGATCCCCGGCGCCACTGCCTCGAGGATCTCGGTGGACGCCCAGAACCGGCCGTGGGCCTCCTTGGGGGGTGGCAGGCACTTTCACTACTTCGACGGCCAGGGATGGAAGAACGCCAAAATCGGCTACGGTCTGGGGATCGAGAGCAACGCCGCCGGTGTCATGGCGGCCATCGGGAACGGCGGTGGGCCCCACCGCATCACCAACGGCAAGTGGACGAACCTGGAGGTGAGCGGCGGGCCGAAAGTCGGCGATCTCGACATCGACGGCCGCGGCCACGTGTGGGTGGCCGACACGGGCGGCAATCTCTGGAGCCACGACGGAAACCAGTGGCGGCGGCACCGACCACCGCAGGGCGCGGCCCGGGTGTCGGTATCCGAGGGTGGACAGCCGATTGTTGTCGGGAAGGACGCACGAGTCTACGCCTGCACCGACTGCGGTGGCCAGGTCTCGCCACCGCCGCCGCAACCGACCGTTGCACCTCCAGCCGTCAATCGACCTCCGAATGCACCTACCGTTTCTCCCGGAGGGTGGGAATCTCCGTTTCCGTTGCGATATGAGGGGGCCATCCAGCTTTCGTGGCAGAACAACGGTGACCCGGACGGAGATCCGCTCGCTTTCTGGATCGAGATCTGGTGGTGGAATGCGGCCACCCAGCAGTGGACGCCGATGGTTGCCGACTGGGCCCCGGGTGATTACTACACTCTGACACAGGCCAATGGGCTGGTGGCGAACATCTACTACATTTGGCGAGTGGCGGCTTGCGATCGCAGCCAAAAGAGCGACCCTTGGTTTGCTCACAGCGGATACTCCATGTTTCGAACGGCGCCGTGATCCGGCGGGGAGAGTTGAAGATGAATGAACAAACGTTCTCGAGGCCTCGGTACTCTCTCGGGTTTGCGGTCTGTGTGTTGATCATTTCAGGTTACGCGTTGATCCAACCAACGGTCTTGTGGGCAGACGACTGTCGACCGGGCTCCGACGATTGCGGCCCGAACATGCAATGCATCGTTTGTGCGCGTGGCCCCGAGTGCGCTGTGCCGCCAGCGGTGTGTTGTGGCGACGCCGTTTGCGGCGACAACATGATCTGTATGAACTGCGCCGGTGGTTCACGCTGTGCAGTTCGTCCGGCAGTGTGCTGTGGTTCGGCGATCTGCGGTGCTGGCATGGTCTGCATGAACTGCGCCGGTGGCTCGCGCTGTGCGGTGCCGCCCGCGGAATGCTGTGGAACCGCCATCTGTGGCGCCGGCATGCAGTGTTTGCCCAACGACAGGGGGCAACTGCGCTGCGCCATGCCGCCGGCTCCTCTCGTGTTGCCTCCCGGAAGGACCCTCCTGGGAACCCTCCTGGGAACCCTCCGGGAAACCCGCCGAGGAATCAGCCGCCGCCGCCACCACCAACACCAACGCCGACCATCCGGGCCGTTCCCACTCCCGTGCCGACGCCGCAACCGGAGGAATCGGGATCGATGGTGGGCAAGATCGATATGAGTCAGATCAAGGATCCGGAGCTGCGACGACAGCTGGAGTCGGCGTTGGCCACGATCGGCGATCCACAGCCCGGTGGGACCGACGCGCCGGTGTCTCCACCTGCGGGCCAAACGCAATCGCAGCCGTCACCACCGACGACCGCCCCGCCACCACCACCGCCTGTGGTTCCGAACCAACCGCCGAGCACCGTGGCTTCACCATCGACCGGCAGTGGTCATTTGGGCAGCGGGGAGTACACCTTGAAGGGTGATTACCAGTGGAAATGCCAGCCGATCGGGGCAGTGACGACGACCGGGAATTTCGACCTGACCGTCAAAGTGCCCAAGGCCGAAGGTCTTTTGTACTTCGATAATTTCACCCGAATCGCGGAGGGAACGGTCAATGCCGCCGGCGAGATCTCGGTCACATCGATGGACACCATCGTGATGACGGGGCACGTCAACCCATCGGCTTCCGGCAACGCTCTCACCGGCAGCGGTGAAATCAAGAACGTGGCCACCGCCTGGGGCGAGGCTTATTCGTGCAGCGGGACGTGGAGCACGAGATAGACAGCGATTCTCGTCGGCTCATGTGACGGTCAACCGATGGCGGCTTTTACCGGTAACGTCATCGGGGAGCTTTGCCGACGGACGCCGTGGTCAGCGACGCAAGAGTGTCAGCGATTCCACCTGCCGGGTCTGCGGCATCATGTCGACGGCCTGGACCGTGACCAGTTTGAAACCGCCCTTGACGAGGATGGCGAGATCGCGGGCAAGGGTCTCGGGGTCGCAGGAGAGATAGGCCACCGAGCGTCGCCGTTGACTCGACGATCATTTCAAGGGCCAATTCTTCGGCGCCGGCAGCGGAAGGGTTGAGGATCACGGCGTCGGGTTTTTCGGAACGGAGCCGGTGCAGTGCGCGGCGGATCGGATTGGCCAGGATCTCGACATTTTCCACCCGGCCCAATTTGACCGCCGCTTTGGCATCCGCCGTTGCGCTGCGGACGCCCTCGACGCAGAGGATGCGCCGGAACTGTTGACGCAGGGCAAGGGCATGGGTTCCGACACCGGCGTACAGGTCGAAGAGCAGTTTGCCTTCTCCGAGAAACTCCGCCATCCGCGAGTGGATCTTCTCCAAAAGGCCCAGATTCACCTGGAAAAACGAACCTGGGGAGACTCTCAATTCGAGGCCTGCGGATCGGACCCAGACCTCGCGTTCGCCCCACAGGGGATCAATCCGGCCCTTGATGACCTGGGGACCTCCTTTGGGGTTGAGGTTGACGGCGATCCCGGCCACGTTGGGGCAGGCATTCACGATGGCCTCGAGAGGGATCTTTGGCAGGGTCTCCGACTTGATGACGAGGGTCAGGTGCTGTTGTCGAGGATCGCTGCCGCAGCGGAGGTCGACATGCCGGAGTACGAAGGGAAATCGGGTGGATGAATTCATCAAGCGGCGGAGACTCCGGGTGGTCTGGAGCAACTCCGGGACCAGCACGCCGCAATCGGGTGCGTCCACCACCTCCCGGCTGCGCCGTTGGAAATACCCGAGACTGGATCGCCTGTCGCGATCGGTGGAGATCGCCATCTTGGCCCGGTTTCGATAGCCCTCGATCAGAGGCGACTCGAGGGTCAGAAGCACCTGCTCGGTCTGAATGGTGAGTTCTTTGTCGAGGGCTTCGCCGAGCCACCGTCGCTTTTGTTTGAGCTGCTCCGGGTAGGGCTTTCGCAGCAGTGAGCAGGCGCCACACGGGACGCGATGCGGGCAGTCGACGGTGTTTTTTCCGGTCGCAGTCATGATCGCCGGCCGATCTTTGAATTATTCAAGGTGCAATGCCTTTGCCAGAAACGCCCACTGGTCCGCGATCGCCTCGATCTGCATCCAGGTGGGTTTGCCGGAGCCGTGACCGGCCCGGGTTTCGACCCGGATCAGGATCGGGTTGTCGCATGCCTGGGCGTTCTGCAGCGCCGCTCCGAACTTGAAACTGTGCCACGGAACCACCCGGTCGTCGTGGTCAGCGGTGGTGATCAGTGTAGGCGGGTAACAGGTGCCCTCGACCGTGTTGTGATAGGGCGAGTAGGCGAGCTGTGCCCGGAACTCGTCCTCGTTTTCCGAAAGACCGTAGTCCGACGACCACTGTCGGGCATTGGCACTGGGCAGGTGGTAGCGCAGCATGTCGAGCACCCCGACGGCAGGCAGCGCCGCACCAAAGAGATCAGGACGTTGGGTGATGACGGCGCCGACCAGGAGGCCGCCATTGCTGCCCCCCTGGACGGCCAGTTTCGGGGTCGAGGTATAGCCGTTGGCGATCAGCCACTCGGCCGCCGCGATGAAGTCATCGAAGACGTTCTGTTTCTGCAGCTTGGTGCCGGCTACGTGCCAAGCCTTGCCGTACTCGCCGCCGCCGCGGATGTTGGCGATGACCAGCACGCCTCCCATCTCGAGCCACACCATCCGCGTCGAGCGGTAGGACGGAGTCTCGCGAGCTGTTGAATCCGCCATATCCATAGAGCAGAGTTGGATTCTGCCCGTCGAGAGCCAGTCCCTTGCGATGGACGATGAACATGGGCACCCGGGTGCCGTCCTTCGATTCGAAGAAAACCTGTTTGGCCTCATAACCGGTGAGATCGACCGGGGGCTGGGAGCGGGCGAAGAGCTTGCTCTCGTCGCTGTCCACCGTGTATCGGAAGATCGCGGTCGGTGTCGTGAAATCGGTGTAGGAAAAGAAGGTCTCGGTGTCGTCGCCGCGGCCGGAAAAACCGCGCGCAGTGCCCATGCCCGGGAGCGCCGCCTCGCGGACGAGGGCTCCATCCTCTGCAAAAACCCGGATCAGGCTGTGGGCGTCCCGCAAGTATTGTCCGATGAGGTGTCGGCCGACAAAGGAGACCGAGCTCAGAGTTTCCTCGGCCTCGGGCACGACCTCACGGAGGGAGCCTGCTCCTGCTCCAAGATCAACGGCGATCACGCGTCCCCGTGGCGCATCCCTGTTGGTCCAGAAGAAAAAAGTTTCTCCGTCGTTGCCGACAAAGTTGTAGCGCGCGTCCCATTGATCGAAAATGGCTGTGTGATCGGTCTGGCCGGAGCCGAGGCGAAGATAAAAGACTTCGTTGGCGTCATAGCCATAACGATTGGTCACGACCAGATAATTGCCATCGTCGGTGACCGTCGCGTAGGGGTTCTTTTTCGTGCCGCCGGGAATGGTGTAGATGTGCTCGTCATCTTCCTGTGACGTGCCCTTGGTGTGGAAATAGACCGAGGTGGTTTTCGAACCGTCGCCCCTGCCATCCTCGCCGGCCGGGTAGCGGCTGTAGAAAAAGCCGCCGCTGTTTTTTGACCACGAGACGCCGGTGAATTTGCAGCGGTTGATCGAGTCCGCAAGGTCCTCTCCGGTGTCCACGTTGCGGATGTGCCAGGTCTTCCAATCGGTTCCGCCGTCGGAGGTGGAATAGGCGATCCACTTTCCATCGGGGCTCGGCACCCAGGAAGACAGGGCGATCGTGGCATCATCGGAAAAGGTATTGGGGTCGATCAGGACCCGGGGCTCACCTTCGAGGGATTCGGAGACATAGAGCACGCTCTGATCCTGGAGGCCGTCGTTGCGGGCGAAGAAGTACCTGGCGCCCTCTTTCTTCGGTATCCCATAGCGCTCGTAATTCCACAGTTCGGTCAGACGTTGTTTGATCGCTTCGCGTTGTGGGATCGCCTCGAGGAAGGGGAAGGAGATGTCGTTCTGGGCCTTGACCCAGGCAGCCACCGACTCGCCATCGAGATCCTCGAGCCACCGATAGGGGTCGGCAACCTCCACACCGAAATAGGTGTCGACAACATCGCCGCGCTCGGTTGGCGGATAGGCGATGGCGGTCGAGGTGTCTTCGACATAACCGCAACCCAGTAGGGCGATCGTCGTGAGACCGGACAGGGTTATCGAGAGAAGCTGTCGTTTCATTTTCCCCCCCGCGTCGCTCATGCGACGCGGCGCCATTCTACAGCGGTGCGGTGCGCTGCGATAACCTTTGCGTCGTGCGGCTCGTACCTGAAGTCACAATGATCGCCAAACGATGGTGGGGGATTGTCATGAAACGTTTGCAGGTTTCTTTCGTTCTGGTCGTCGTCTCGATCTTCGCCGCGGGATGTTTACAGGCTGTGGAGGTGGTCGAGTCGATCGATCGAGTTATGGGCGAGTACGCGGAGCTCGACCTGTTCTCGGGCACTGTGTTGGTGGCACGACAGGGCGATGTGATCTATGCCGCCGCCTTCGGGGAAGCCAACAAAGATCATGGTGTCGCCAATATTCTGGAAACCCGCTTCAACATCGGATCCATCGGCAAGACCCTGACCGGTACGGCCATCATGCAGCTCGTGGAGGCGGGCAAGGTCGAACTCGAGGCGCCGGTCACCCGGTACCTCCCGGAGTTTCCTTATGGGGATGGGATCACGATTCACCACCTCCTGTCGCACACCTCGGGACTCTCGAACTACATGGCGCACCCCGGATTCAGGACGCAGATGGCGCGGCTCCGCGAAATCGATGATTTCCTGCCCCTGGTCTATGACCAGGAACTGCGTTTCGATGAGCCCGGGTCTGAATTCGCGTACTCAAATTCCGGCGTCGTGGTCCTCGGTTTGGTGATCGAAAAAGTCAGCGGCCTGCAGTATGAGGAGTATCTGCAGAAAAATATTCTCGGTCCAACCGGAATGACCTCCACGGGAATCAACTTCTGGGACGAGGTCGTGCCGAATCGGGCCACCGGCTACACAAAAGGTCTTTCAGGGAAATTCACCGCAGCCGTTTGCCAGGCTCCACCCGCCTGTGCGGATGGCGGTATCGAGACGACGGTGCTGGATCTGCTCAAGTTCGATCGCGCACTTCGTGGCGAGACCCTCATCAGCAATGAGTCGAAGGCAAAAATGTACACCCCGAATCTCGACAACTATGGCTACACATGGCAGATCCGCGAGCGCAATGGTCGCCGCGCCATTTTTCATGGCGGTGGCACCGCCGGCGTCAGCGCCATGTTTCTGCGCTTCCTTGAAGACGAGGTCACAATCATCGTGCTCTCCAATTACACCGGTGCCGCCATGGGGCCCGCGCGAACGATCGAGGCGATCGTTTTCGGTGAGAGCTATGAACCGCCGCAACAGCCCATCGGACAGGCCGTATACGGAGCGTTGAAGGGTGGCGGTCTCGATCCGGCTCCGGCCGACATCGGGGGATTCCTCGAAGAAAAGGGCTACCGACTTCGCTCGAGCAGCGACCTCAACATGCTCGGCTATGAGTTTTTGGGTGAGGGCGAGGTTGCGGCAGCCATTGCGGTCTTCGAACTCAATACGCAACGGTTTCCCGATGATGCAAATACCTGGGACAGCCTGGGTGAGTCCTACCTTTCCAACGGGGACCGCGAAAAGGGAATTGCGGCCTATCGCAAGGCGCTCGAGATCGACCCGACCTTCGACAACGCGATCCAGGTCCTCAAGCGGCTCGAAGCCGGCGAGTAAGAACCGCCGGCAGAGGTCGGCCGGGTCGGTGGGGTCAGCACGAATCCGTCGGTGAGACCGAGGTGCATCGCCTCGTAATACCTGATTTTCGCTTGCAGCTGCTCCGAACCCGCGCTGTCAGCCTCCACCCCGTCGAGGCGGTCCTCCAGACGGGCAAGGACCATTTCGAGCTTCGCCGCAGTCTGCGCCCGGCGCCCTTCGGCGTCGACGATGGTCGCCACAACGCTCGAGTGCGCGATGATCGGGACATCTCGAAACACCTGGTTGCCGTATGTGTGGTCCCCGTGGCCCTGGGTATTGATCAGCGCGAAGATCTCGCCGGGCCCGAGCTCTTTTTCGATGGTGCGCCGGATCTTCATGGAGTTGTTTCTCGCTTTATTCCTCGTGCGCGGCCGCAGGCTGCGGCCGCAGGTCGGTGATGAAATCGGCGGCGACCCACCAGGCCTGTGTCCGTCCGCCGCGATAGCGGAGAAAGAAGAGGTATTTCCCGTCGGGCGGGGCCAGCGGACAGAGCTCTCGATCAGTCGAGTTGATCTCCGCTCCGAGGCCCTGCGGCGTGGTCCACGAGCCGGATTCGGCGCGGAAGCTCAATAAGAGATCTCCCTCGCGTTGGAACAGGAGATAGCTGCCGTCGGGCGCAATGAACGGAGTGGACTCATCCTTGTCGGAGTTGATACTCGAACCGAGGTTCACCGGTTGCTGCCAGTTGCCGTCGACATGGGTCGCCCGGTAGATATCGCCGCCTCCCCGGCCCTCAGGAAGATCCGCCGTGAAATAGATGGTATGAGCTGCATCCACCGAAAACTGCCAGTGCTGCGGGTAGTCGTTGACGATCGGGTCGACCAGTTGCGCCGGGCCCCAGGTGTCCCCGGCGCGATCGGCGAACCAGATCCGTTCCCGTTGGGACGGCTCCTCATCGGGGAGCGTTCGGCGCGAAAGGAAATAGATGCGGCTACCGTCCGGCGCGAAAAAGGCCACATCGCCGCGATCCTCACTGGTGAATGGCGCCCACTCGGGTGGAGCCCATCGGTCGCCTTGCATGCGCAGCATCATGATATTGCTCCTCGAGTAGACCTCACCCGGCCAACCCTCCATGGGCGACCAGAGTGCGGTGCGGCCGTCGGGAGAAAATGCAACTGAGCTGTGCAGGCTCCACACCGAGGAAACGATTCCCCGGGCAAATACTCTGGGGGTTCCGCCCGGCGGTTTCAGACCGAGATAAGGCCCCCGAATTTCTGGAAATTGCATGGGCCCCATATCGGCACCGGCCGCTCTCAAGGTCTCCACAGTCTGAGACATCCCGCGTTCGAGAGCGATGTTGTAGGCCGTCTGGCCTTGAAGGGTGCGGGCGTCGATCTCGGTTTTCTCCCCGCACAACCACCGTACGCACTCGACCCGTCCGTCGCGGGCCGCATAGTGGAGCGGGGTCCACCCGTTGTCGTCCCGAGCGTCGATGTCCAAACCACGGGCGGCGAGTCCCCTGAGGATTTCGAGCGAACCGCCGGCGGCCGCCAGATGAGCCAGGGTGCCGCCGCTGTCAAGAATGAATACCGGGTCTCCCCCGGCCGTCACGAGGTTTTTGAATAGTCTCGTCAGCCCGTTTTCTGCTGCGTACCGGAAGAGGGTCCGAGAATCGGGGCCCTTTTTGGGAACGGCGCCCCCGGCGTCGAGCAGGAGATCGACCACGTCTTTTTTGCCCCGCCAGGCAGCGAGCATCAGCGCGTCGTCATCGTGGATGTCTTTCGCCGAGACATCGGCGCCGGCTTCGAGCAGGATCTTGGCGGTCCCGGCGCCACCGTCCTCCCTGGCGCACACAATCAATGGGGTGCGTCCATAGTCGTCGGTGATCTCGAGACCGGCACCTGCAGCCACCAGAAGAGCTGCCGCCGCCTCGTGATCGGCCAACGCCGCATAGTGGAGGGGTGTATTCATGCCGTGGTTCTGCACGTTGATGTCGGCCTTGTTGTCGAGCAACACCCGCATCGATGCAACGAGATTCCGGTAGGCGAGGAAGTGAATCGGTCTGCTCTGGTAGTCGTCGGCGGCGTTGACATCGGCCCCCGCCGAGACCAGGAGCTTGACGGTTTCCGGGTGGTCGCCTCGACAGGCGATGTGGAGTGGTGTCCGGCCGTTTTCATCGCGTTGGTTGACGAGGTCCGGGTCGGCAGCGAGGAGCGACCGGATCGCCTGGGGGTTCTCGCCCGGGATCTGATCGTGGATCTCGGAAGCGGAGGATATGAAAGAGCAGAGCATCGCCGTGAACACGGCGAACAGCGAGAAGAGTTGACGGATGATATTCGGTAAATCGTTATTCATGATCATCACATATCCCCTGTTGACGCCGGCGGCGAAGGTTGCGTGTTTCCCCTCCTTTTCGTGCGTCAAAGAAAGGGAGACCTACGCCATGCCTTTTTTCTTCCAGTGCGTACGGCACGACGATCGACTCAGGTGCTATTTTCAGGGGTCCGGTGGGTGTGTTCTCATGAGCACCCGAGACCTCGTCTATGCTCGCCCCGTTTTTCAGGAAATGGCGCAACCTGATACCATTCGGTCTGTTGGTGAGACCATGACGGACTCTGGACCATCTCGCGACGACGAAAATCTGGTGCCGTTCGAAATTGAAACGAACGCCGCTACGCGAAAGATCGTTACGGATTGTGTCGAACGCTACGCCGAGGCCGACGGCACCGATTCTCCGTCGGCCGAAGATCTCTTTCCCTATGTTTACGACGAGATGCGAAGGATCGCGGGCAAGTTCATGAGCCGCGAGAATCCGGGCCACACCTTGCAGCCGACTGCATTGGTTCACGAGGCTTACCTCAAGCTGGTGGATCAGACCCGCGCCACGTCGGAAGGGGCGGACCCACTTCCTGGCCGTGGGAGCACGGGTCATGCGACGCCTCCTGATCAATCATGCCCGCGACCGGGCGGCGGTCAAGAGGGGGAGATCCTGGGAGCGTGTCGCGCTGACGGCCGCGCTGACCAGCCCCGGCCGTGAACTCTTCGATTACGACCAGTTGTTATCGCTCAACCGAGCGGTCGACAAACTGGCCGAACTCGACCAACGGCAGGCCGCTGTCGTGACCATGCGGTTCTTCGGCGGTCTGACGATCGAGCAGATTGCCCATGTCCTCGAGGTCTCGCCACGAACGGTCAACAACGATTGGCTCCATGCGCGAGTCTGGCTCTTTCGGGAACTGGTGGGAGAGCCGGAAGAATGACGACCGAGAACCACCAACGGGCGAAGAAGATCTTCTCCTGCGCCAAGGGACTGGCGGGAAGCGAGCGGGCGGAGTTTCTTGAAAAATCCTGCGATCCCGACGCGGATCTTCGGCGCGAGGTGGAATACCTGTTGACTCTCGACGATGAGCTGAACGAGCCGAACAGACGGCAGCAAACCCGACGATGATCGGAGATTTTCGTGTCGTGCGCCGCCTGGGCGAGGGCGGGATGGGCGAGGTCTGGGAAGCAGCAGCAGGAGTCGCCGGTCCAACGCAGGGTGGCGCTCAAACTCGTCAAGTGGGGGATGGACACCCGGCAGGTGCTGTCGCCGCTTCGAGATCGAACGCCAGGCCCTGGCGCTGATGGACCACCCGAACATCGCCATGGTCTTCGACGCCGGCGCGACCGAGCATGGCCGTCCATACTTCGCGATGGAGTTTGTGGAGGGCTGCCGCATCACCGAGTACTGCGACGACCACCGGCTTCGGTCTGCACGAGCGGCTGGAGTCTGTTCTCGCAGTCTGCGCGGGGTCCAGCACGCCCACCAGAAGGGCGTGATCCACCGCGACCTGAAACCCTCGCAACATCCTGGTCACGCTGCAGGACGGCGACGCCGGTCCCGAAGGTCATCGACTTCGGCATCGCCAAGGCGATCGCACCGCCGCTGACGGAGCAGCACGCTCTACACCGAGCTCGGCCAGCTGATCGGCACCCCGGACTACATGAGCCCGGAGCAGGCCGAGCTGAGCGAGCGTCGACGTCGATACGCGCACGCGACGTCTACTCGCTGGGCGTGCTCCTCTACGAGCTGCTCACCGGCGCACCGCCGTTCGACCGCGAAGAGACGCTCCGGGAGGCCGGCTTCGACGAGATCCAGCGGATCATCCGCGAGGTGGAGCCGCCCACGCCGAGCGACGCTGGGTGAGCCGCCTGCGGGTCGCGCCGCACGGCGCGCTGCGCGGAACGGCGATGGATACCGGCAGCGCTCATGAAGCAGCTCCAGGGCGACCTCGACTGGATCGTCCTCAAAGTCCTCGACAAGGACCGTTCGCGACGCTACGGATCACCGGCGGAATTTCCCGAAGACATCGCGCGACATATACGCCACCGGCCGGTGGCGGCGGGGCCGCCGAGTGTGCTCTATCGACTGGGGAAGTACGTCCGCAGGAACCGCCTCGCGGTTGCCGCCGGAACCCTGGTGGTCGCGGCGCTGTTGGCCGCGATCCTCGGCACGACCTTGGGGATGAACCGGGCGCGAAGAGAAGCTGAGACCTCGACCCCTGTCGCCGAGTTCATCGAAACCACCATCATCGATCTGAGCCCGCCTCGCGGCTGGGGCAGACCACGAGTCCGCGTGAAATCCTCGACCGCGGGTTGCAGCACCCCCGGATCAAGCTCGCCAATGAGCCGCTTGCTCGGGCCCGGGTCCTGATGGCTCTCGGTGTCTCCTACGGCGGCCTGGGCGAGTTCGATCAGGCGCGAGAGCTGCTCGAGGAGTCGGGCCGCGATTCGGCGCCGCCATCTCGGACCCATCCACCCGGACTATGCAACGAGTCTTTCCCATCTCGGGGATCTGTATTTCGATCTCGAGATGGACGAGCGGGCCCTACTCACCCATGTTGAGGCTCTTACCATTCGAGACGAGGTGCTCCCGGCGGGCCACCCAGACATCATCATGAGTCTCGAACGACTCGCCATCGCCTACTTTCTGACGGAAGACCGCGAGCAAGCGCTGGAGATGAGTGAACGAGTCGGTCATGTGACGATGGATGGAAACGGCTTGGGAAACCCCGACATCGAGAGCGCCCTCTCCGCATGCAGCGCGCTGGCGGTGGCATGCGGGGACCTCGAGTTGGCGAAAACGCTCCTCGAGCAAACCGAGATGGTGCGGGGAGGATTCTCCGGCCCGGATTCGTATACAAAGGTCAGGACCCTCGTCAATTACGCGTCGTACGCTGGATTGGCTCGGTGAGAGCGAAGAGGCGCTTCCCCTGGTCGAGCAGGGTGTGGCCATCCTGAAAGACCTCGGGGGCCCCAGAGATCGTTCCTACTACCTCGCCCTGGATATCGCTGCAACGGTCAAACTCCACACCGACGATCTGGATGGGGCGCGCGAGCTGTTCGAAGAGGTGGTGACGGCGGAGAGCGAGATCATCGAGAATTTTCCGGATTTCGAATTCACGCTTTACAATTTCGCGTGCAATCTCGCTCGCCAGGGTGAGACCAAAGAGGCCCTGCGCCGGCTCCAACAGGCGCTCGATCTCGGTTTTGCACACAATGACTTCTTCAAAGAAACCGGCCTCGACCCCCTGCGCGGCCTCCCGGAGTTCGAGGTGATTGCCGACAAGGTTCGTCGACGCCTCGACCAACAACCCGAGAACGCTGAGGCTTCGGATGATTGGGCGACCGAAGCCGTGTCGCCAAACTGGTAGTCGGCGTCGTTTCTGACGCGACCGATTCCGCATAAAGCGTCCGTGTCCGTGGCCCCATCCCCACCCTCCTGACCCTGGCTGCGCGTTTTTACATCCACTCGTGCGGTTCTTCCCAGGGAACGAATGTCGTCCGACCGGTTTCGGCTCGATCGGGTCGTCAGGCGTCGGACAGAACGGGCCTTCGTCTCCCGTGGAAGGAAAAGGAGGTAGCGGTATGAAAAATTCGAGTGTGTCTCGGGTGCTATGGATAATTGTCGCGGTGGCCGTGATCTTCGCTGGAGGATTGTCGGCGCAGGAGACGACCGGCGGAATCAAAGGCCTGGTCGGAGACGAGTATGGTTCGCCGATTGCCGGCGCCATCGTCAACGCAACCGGAGGGGTCGGAACGGTGTCGACCGTCTCCGGCGATGACGGGCGTTACCGCTTTCCGCGGCTGGCCCCGGGCCAGTACACGGTCGCCACGACCTTCGAGGGCTTCCAACCCGCCGAAACCGCGGTCAACGTGGCGCTCGGTCAGGCAACCACCGTCAACTTCTCACTGCAACAGGCCTTTTCGGAGGAGATCAACGTTTATGCCGACACGGTTTCCATCGACTTCACCGAGAGCCAGACCGAGCTCAGCGTCCGCGAGTGGGAGATCGACCACCTTCCACGCGGTCGTGACTTCACCGACGTGGTGAGTTTTGCGGCCGGCGCGGCGCAGAACGACCAGGGCGGCGGCATCATGATCGATGGCGCCTCTGGTCTCGAAAACCGCTTCATCATCGACGGCCTCGATACCACCGATCCCCCAGATCGGCGAAAGCTCGGTGCCGATCCGTGCCGAGATGATGGAAGAGGTCCAGGTCAAGTCAGCGGGTTATATGGCCGAGTTCGGCGGCGCCATGGGCGGCGTGGTCAACGCCGTGACCAGATCGGGCTCGAACGAGTTCCACGGCTCGCTCTTCGTCGACTACGAAGACAACTCGTGGAACGGCGCGCAGCGGCCGGAGATCGAGTACGACCTCGACGATCCGACCCAGGCCGGTCACGAGACCTACAAGAAGGACGACGAAACTCGCTGGGACCCGGGCTTCTCGATCGGCGGCCCGATCCTTCGCGATCGCTTGTGGTTCTTTGCGTCCTATATGCCCGGCATCCGCACCACCGAGCGTTATGTCGACTGGGTGAGCTTCGACCCCCAGACCTACAAGTCGGACTTCCAGGTCGACTATTTGACGGCCAACCTGACGGCCAATATCTCGAGCGCGCTGCTGTTGAAGGGCGGTCTCAACCTCTCGCCCTACGAGACCGATGGCCTGCTCCCCAACCCCGATGGTCGTGCGGACCTACCGGATCAGGACAACTATGCGCCGCTCGGCGAAAAAGGCGAACGTGAGACCTATTATTTGAACGCCGACTGGATCGCGAGCGACAACTTCGTCGTTAGCGGCCGCGTGGGTTACTACAAGACCAATAGCGAGGACACCGGCGTCCCTCTGTTCGACCTCATCCACAACTACGACACCACCAGCATTTCGGGATTTGTCGACCGTCATCCCGAGATTCCAGCACAGTGGCAACAGGGAGCCGGCTGGTTGAGCGATAACCTGCAGACCGGCGTTGATATCCGTGACATCTACGAGCGGACCGCGGTCGCGCTCGACGCCACGGCGTACTTCCAGGGTGCGGGCGACCACTCGCTCAAGTTCGGTTACCAGAATGAGAAGATCGCCAACGACGTGCTCTCGGGCTACAACTCAGATCGCGTTCGTTACTATTGGGACCGTTCTTACACCACGACCTCTTCCGAAAGCGTGAGCGGGGATTACGGCTATTTCCGGATCTATCGAATCTCGGAATTCGGAAATGTCGAAACCAACAACGAGGCGCTCTTCATCCAGGATGCATGGAGTGTGCTGCCCAACCTGACCCTCAACCTCGGCATCCGTTCCGAGCATGAGGCGATCCCGAACTTCGGCGCCACCGGCCCCGATCCGGCGATCGAGTTCAACTTCGGCGAGAAGATCGCCCCGCGTCTCGGTTTTGCCTGGGACATCCAGAACAACGCCAAGTGGAAGCTCTATGGTTCGCTGGGCAAATACTACGATGTGACCAAGTACGAGATGCCGCGCGGTTCGTTTGGTGGCAACAAGTGGGTCGATTTTGTCTATACATTCGATATCGCTGATCCTGGGCTCAATACCGCCACCGGTTGCCGCGTAGGTGACAACACGATCAACGATCGCCCCGATTGCGGCGCCGGTACCTTCGTCGAGGCGGTCGACCGCCGTCACAACGCCGCCGATCCGGCGGAGTGGCAAGCCATCGGCGTGCCGCTGGTCGATCCCGACATCAAACCGATGGAGAACTACGAGTACCAAATCGGCGTGGACCACCAGCTGAACTCCGACATTCAGCTCGGAGCCCGGATCGTCCACAAAGAGATCACCCGTTCGATCGAGGACATCGGTTTCCTCTATCCCGGCATCGGTGAGGTCTATGTCATCGGCAACCCGGGAGAGGGCATCACCGCCGGTCCGACCGACGAGGGTCTCTACTTCCCGAAACCGCAGCGTGAATACGACGCGCTCGAGTTGACCTTCGATAAGCGTTTTGCCGACAACTGGTCGCTGCGGGCCTATTACACCCTCAGCCGCCTCTACGGCAACTACTCTGGTCTCGCCAACTCGGACGAGATGAACAGCGTCTACAGCCCCCGGTTCACAACCGAGACCGGAGCCCGTCGTTCGCCAAACGTCAGCCGTCTCTACGACTCGGTCTTCGGTTATTACGATGAGGATGGAAAGCACGTCTACGGCGAGCTGCCGACGGACCGGACCCATCAGCTCGGGGCGCAGTTCCTCTACAGCTTCCCGATCGGCTTCAACGTCGGTGTCAACCAGTACATCGGCAGTGGAACCCCTCTCACCACCTACGGAACCGTTCCCATCGGCAACGAGTTCTATCCCTACGGGCGCGGCGATCTGGGCCGGCACCGCATGGCTCACCCAGACCGACCTCTCGCTCTTCTACACCTTCACCTTTGGCGACGGAATGGGCTTCACCGTCGGTCTGACCGTGCTCAACCTGTTTGACCAGGACACCGTGCTTTCGACACTGCGAACAAGACTGCCACCCAGGATGCTCCAATCACCGCCGACGATGTGCATAGCGGTTACAGCTATGCAGCGCTTCTGGCGTCGCTCGGTCCGGAGGCTCTGGATGTCCGCTACGGCCTCGACAATGCATATCAGGCGCCGCGTGAGCTCCGCCTGACCCTCAAGTTCGAATTCTGAACCATCACCAACAGGCACAGGTGATCGGTACCACCTTGGGTGGGGCCGCCTTCGGGCGGCCCCTTTTTTTGGCGGCGATGTCACAATGTGATTTGTGGACTACCGGGCACTTCGTCGGGCCGCCGAGGCCTTTGGCATCGAGGCCTTCGCTGGAAGAATTGAATCCTTCGGTTCGGGTCTGATTCACTCCAGCTGGTTGGTCCAAATCGGTGATCAGGGCCGGCTCCTTCAACAGTTGAATGCCCGTGTGTTTCCCGAACCCGAGGCGATGGCCGAAAATGCCGCGGCCGCCGCTTCAAGGGTGGACAGCGCCCTCCACCTTCTCGGCGATGACGAACCGCGCCACCGGCTGATCTATCTCGCGGGCCCGCATGAGAGACCGTGGTTTCGTGATGATGATGGTGCGGTCTGGCGGGTGTCGGTTCAGGTGCCGGAATCGCGGCCCCCCGACGCCTCGAAGCCTGCAGAGATTCGTTCCGCGGCGCGGGCTCTGGGGCGGTTTCCGGGTCTCGTCGCCGACGGTGTCGGGCGTGAACCGAGGGAGATTCTCCCTGGGTTTCACGACACACCGGCCCGTCTCGATGCTCTTCGGGAAAGGGCCGCTTCAAGGGGGGAGCGATTCGAATCGTGTCGGTTCGAGTGCCGTCGGTTACTCGATCTTGCTTCACTTGCCGTCCGGCTGCCCCTTGACGGCGGATTGATCCGTTGGGTCCACAACGATGCCAAGCTCGACAATGTGTTGGTGGACGAAGAAACGGGGGAGGCTCTGTGCGTGGTCGATCTCGACACGGTGATGCCGGGTCGAGCGGCTCACGATTTCGGCGATCTGGTGCGTTCGGCGGTCAGCGGCCTCCCCGAGGATGAAGCCGATTTAGGGCGGATCGGTGTTCGCGACGATGTTTTTCGCGAGCTGGCCGCAGGCTATGTAGATGGTTCATCAGGGTGGTTGACGGCTCATGAACGATCGAAGTTGGTCGATGGAGCCATCGTCATCACCTACGAGCAGGCGCTGCGTTTTCTGGCGGATTTTCTCGACGGTGATCGCTACTACCCTGTGGAAGACAAGGAACACAATCTGCGCCGCACCCGCGCGCAGCTCCGATTGCTCGAAGCGCTTTTGAGATCGGAAGACAATCTTCGGCTGATCGTCGATCAGGTCGAACCCGCAGTCACGTCGGGCACAGGCGTGGACTGAATCTCCTCGACCTCGACCTCGACCTCGACCTCCGGCCCGGGCGGGGGTTGTCTCTGAATTCCGACAGGCTGCCGACGAAGAATCCGACTGAGCGGCCGTGGACTTCCCCCTCGTCGTCGATCATTCGCGTCAACGTGTACTCGCCCCAGATGGAGCTGAGGCGCTCGAGCGGCACCACCGAATCCCCGTGTTTTTCATAGTATCCCTTGTGCAGGAGACCATTGTTATCGGCCGGTGGTGTCGATGTCTGAAGGCGGCCCGACGGGGGGTACTCAATGACGATCACGTTGTCGGCGGTCACGAGTTCGGGTGCTCCCTCGACACCGTATTGCAGCACCGCCCACCCGTTGAAACCTTCCGCCACGATGTGGCGTTCGGGAGGTGACGGGTTCATGCCGATCGCCTGTTGAACGTTGTAAAGCCCCTCCGACGTGAGGGTCGTTCGGAAGAAATAGAAAAGAGCTGCGCCAACGACCAGCACGACGACGGCGATGGTTGTGATGATGCGTGACGGGTTGAGCTTCTCCACGGTTCCCCCTCCAGAGGTAGTACGGATATCGGGGCAGGGGGATTCAGAAGGTCATTGCATTGACTTGACAAGCGCTCGATCGGCGACTATCTTTTTTGTACCGAGTCTCAAAATAAAAAGACAATTGATGCCGGGCTGTCTACGGAACGGCAAAGAACCGAACGGGGGAATTCATGAAAAAGATCGAGTATGCAGTGCTTTTGATGGTGATGTTTCTAGCAGCGTGCGCGCCGCAGGGGTCGCAGAACAGCTCGGAGATCGCCGACCTCGCCAAACAATGGGAAGCTTCCCTGAACTCTGGGGATGTGGAAGCCATCGCCGCCCTCTATGCCGAGGACTGCCGGGTCATGCCGCCCAATGCGCCTGCCGCCATGGGGCGCGACGCGGTCCGGGCTGATTTCGGTGCGATGATCGCGGCGGGTCTGACCGGTTCGCTGCCCACGACCGAGGCCTTCGAGTCCGGAGATCTCGGATACCGTGCCGGCGTTTACACGCTCAACGCGCCCGACGGATCGGTCGTCGATAGCGGGAAGTACATCGAGACCTGGAAGAAGATCGGCGGAAAATGGCTGATCACCAACGACATCTGGAACAGCGACAACCCGCCGGCGCCGGCTGGTCAATTGATGTTCATGACCCACGATGTCGAGGACGGGGATCATTGGCTTGATGCATGGCATAGCAGCAACAGCCGACAGGAAATGTTTGCCGCTTCCGGTGTGCCGAGCGTCACGACCTTCCAGAATCCCGACAACCCGACACAGGTCGGCATCCTGGTCGATGTCGCCGACATGGGGGCGATGATGGCGTTCCTTGAGTCCGAAGAGGGGGCCGCCGCCAAAAAAGCGGATGGTGTGATCGATTCAACCTTGACCGCCTACGTCGCCAAGTAGACATTTTTGAGGAAGGGCGGGTTTGTTCTCGCCCGGACGATGGGGACGGGTGGATCCAAACGGATCCACCCCTTTTTTGTTATTTCTTTTCCCGGTCCCAGCCCCAATTTTCGTAGAACTGCCAACTCGCCAGCTTGTTGAGCTGTTTGATCTGGTCGTCCTTTTCGAGCAACGTGGCGCGCATCACATCGCCGATCGACACCAGACCGATGAACTGTCCCCCCTTTTGAACCGGCAGGTGCCGGACATACAGACCGAGGAACATCTCCTCGAGCTGGGTCAACGTGGCGTCGTGGGGCGCGAAGTGAAGGGGTGAGGTCATGAACTCACCGACCGTAGAGGTCTGGACGTTAAATGAGGAATCTCCGGCATTGCGGAGAAAATCCCGTTCGGTCCAGATCCCGATCATTTCATCGCCGTCGTTGACGAGAATGGCGCCAATTCGGTTGGCGTTCATCAGATCGATCGCCTCGCGGGCTGTCTGGGTCCGGGTGACGGTGACGGTCTCACTGGTTTTTTCTTTGACGATATCTTCGGCGGTCTTCAAGCGGGCCTCCTCTCGACGAGGCCCCATAGTGCCATGGATCGAGGCGAAAAGGGGCTAACCTGTGTTCTTCACGAGATCGGAGAGGGGAAGGTCGTCGCCGGGTCCTTCTGCGGTTGAATCGGCTCCGGTTTCGATTTTCGCGGTCTGATAGATATTCGCGGGCTCTCTGACTGTGGAGGAAGGTTCGCCAAAAACATCGGCCACCTGTTGGGTGATTCTGCAGGAGAAACCGGCCAGGTCCCGCAGCAACTGCCAGTCGCCGATCTCCCGGGCATAGACGTAGGTAGAGCCTTTGACGCGCCCTGCCTCGAACCAGTCCTCGAGGGTCTGCCGATCGAGCCAATTCGATTGGCAGCCGTCGGCAAGGATTACGACAAAATCTCTCTCGAGGACATTTTCCTGCAGGCCCTGGGTGGCGATGGCTTTCGTCTGGCGATCGATGGCCGATACGTGGCCATTTTCTGGAGCAAGCGCCGCTTCGGAATCGAGGGACGATTTGATGACGACCCGGGTCCCCGACCAACGATCATGCCAGCCCGAGGCTTCACTGCCCATGAAGGTCAAAGCATCAACAGGGACGAAGCGGCTGAGGGTCCGACCGAGAATCTGTAAAAAGGTAGGTTTTTGAAAATCGTCCGTCACGACAACGGTCCCGGTCAAGAACTTGGCCGGTGTGCGGTTGAAGACGCTTTCGAAAACTAAGAAGTACAGCCCGAACGTCACCAGAAAAAGAACAAATCCCTGCGTCAGAATCGGATCGCTGGAAAAGCCGGCCGACACGGCGACGTAAGCAATGAAAAACCAGACCACGACTCCAAATGCGAGGCTGAGGGCCGAATCGAGAAACAGATGTGTCATGCGACGCCCGTGGCCGGCGGACTCGATTTTCCGATCGCGTCGAATTTCAACCGCCATGATGGGTTCCTCCAGGCCGCGCAACCCGAAACCTTGCGCGATCGATGGAGCAAATCGCAATAAATGTGCCACCTTCGGTTGAGGTTTGTGCCGAACACCTTGTAACGGAATGAAGCGATGAACCCAGGGCCGCGGGACACTGCGCCAGAATGGTCCAGTCAGAAGGTATTGTGGACGAGATCCCCGGCAACGATTGTGGCCAGGACCCTGCCGTCCAGAAGCCCTCCGGGATCCGTTTCGCCGACAGCCAGCGGGTCGATGTCGATCACGGTGAGATCCGCCCACCGGCCCGTTTCGAGAGTGCCGGTTTCCGCATCCCACGCGGCAGCCAGAGCGCTCCAGGAGGTGTAACCCCGAAGCGCTTCCTCAGGGGTCATGGCCTCTTCCGGGTACCACCCTTCGGGAGGTTGCCGGTTCTTGTCGCGCCGGGTCACGGCTGCGTGCAGACCGTAGAAGATGTCGTGGTCGGAGCCCGCGAGGTCGGCCGAAAAGGTCAGCGGAACACCGGCGAGCCGCATGGTTCGCCAGGCATAGGCGCCGCGGACCCGATCGGGCCCGAGGCGGTCTTCCGCCCACGACATGTCCTCGACGCAGTGCGGAGGCTGCATGGCAGCGATAAGACCTGCCGCTTTGAAACGTGCAAAATCGTCGGGGTGGACCACCTGGGCGTGCTCGATGCGATGTCGAGCGTCAAGGGTTGATGGGTCGGCAGCGATCACAATTTCGAGGAAATCGAGGGTCTCACGGTTGCCGGCATCGCCGATGGCGTGAATCCCGATCTGAAAACCGGCCCGCATCATTTCAGCCGCGAGATTCTGATCAAAGCCGTAATCCGATCCGGCGACACCCCGGTGCCCGGACCGATCGGAATAGTCATCGAGCATTCGTGCGCCGCGCGACCCAAGGGCCGCGTCGTAGTAGGCCTTGACCGAACGGGTCGTCAGCATCGTGCCGGTGGTCGGCCCAATCTCGATCCAACGGCGGCAGAGCGCCTCGTCTCTGAGGCTCAACATGGCATAGACCCTGACCGGCAGTAAGCCTTCAGCCTCGAGTTCTTCGAAGGCGCGCATGACCTGGGTGTCAGCTCCTGCCTGGTGCACCGCGACATAGCCGTCTCGCGCCATTGTCTGGAGGCCGGCGAGCACAAAGGCCTTCATCTGGTGGTCGGTTGTCTCTGGGATCGCGGAGGTCAGGAGGGTCGTGGCACGGTCGATGAGCACTCCGGTGGGGTTGCCCTTGGCATCGCGTAGGATCCGGCCGCCGTCACGGTCGGGAGTGCCGCGGTGAATTCCGGCCGCGGCCAGGGCCTGATGATTGGCCCAGACGGCGAAGCCGTGAAGACTCTTCAACACGACGGGGTTGTCGGGGAAGGCCCGGCTCAAGGCGTCGCCGGTGGGATAATGATTTGCCCACTCGCCCTCATCCCAACCCCAACCGATGATCCACTCGTCGGGCGGGGTTTCGGCTGAAGCCGCGACGACCCGTGCAATGGCCTCCTCCTCGTCGGCCACTCCAACGAGGTTCACCTGAACCTCCTCGCGACCGAGTTCCTGGATATGGGCGTGCGAATCCACAAAACCGGGGATCACGGTCGCTCCGGCCACATCGAGGACCGTGGTGGTGGAGTCGAGATAGCGTTCGGCCGCTTTCACCGATCCGACAAACAGAATCCGTCCGTCTTTGACGGCCACCGCCTCGGCGTCCGGGTGCCATCCGTTCTGGTCGTGCGGGGCATCACCTGCGATCGAACCATCGGTCCCGGGCTCACTCCACGCGAGCGAGTAGACCCGGCCGTTGGTGATCATCAGGTCGGCAATCTCAGTGCTTTGCTCGGTACAAGCGAAAGAAAGCAAGAGGCTGCAACACACCAGGGCCAAGCACGCGGTTCTTTCGAAAAGCACGCGGTTCATGAGCCACCTCCGTCGGTTGGCGCGGAATCAGGTTCGCCGGGTATGTTCAGGAGCTGGTGATGAGCTCCATTCCACAGGTGCATGTACCGGGTTCTGACGACACGAAATTGCACGTGCACTCGCCGCCGCACCTGCAGAAATACAGTCCGGTACCGACGAGGCTGACTGTGCGCAGATCTGCTCCACAGGAGCATTTGTTCTCGTCTTCGGCGTCGATCTCGCAGATGCATTCCGAAGCACAGGTGCAGAGCAGCGCATCATCTCCTTTGACCTTGACCACGTGGGCCGCGGCCAATTCGGTGCCGCAGGTACATGTGCCCTCGGCGACGGCGATGGTGTTGCAGTCACAATCTTCACCGCAGCTGCAGACAAAGACCTGGTCGTTTCGAGCCTCGACCACTGGTTCGGGCGCCGGAACATTCTCCGCTGCAGTCTCGGGCGGGGCGGCAGTTTCGGTCGGCGCACCCCCGCAACCGAGGGCGAGCGCCAGAACGGCGGCGATCGAAAGTACTTGTTGTGTCTTCATGGTTGTTTTTCCCTTCCTATCAACTGGTGGCGGCGGCTTGTTCGACTTCGGACCAGACCCGCAGCAGATTCTCACCGCAGACTTTCCGCAGGTCCTCTTCGGTGTAGCCGCGTCGGAGCAGTTCTTCGAGCAGATTCGGGAAGCCGGAAACATCCTCGAGCCCGGCCGGCAGGTCGGAAACGCCGTCATAATCCGAACCGAGACCGACGTGGTCGATTCCAACCAGCTTCACCACATGGTCGATGTGGTCGGCGAGGTCGGAGATGGTCGCAGTGGCCTTGGGGTTTTCTTCGTAGAATTGCTTGATCCGGGCGCGAAACTCGTCGCTGCCCATGGCGACATCGTTTTCGGTCATGAATTGACGCATGGTTGCCCACAGTTCCATCGACTGTTTCTGGGCCTCTTCGGCGAGGAAGCCGGAACCAAAGGCAATCTGGATGACCCCGCCGTTTGCGGCCAGGGCCTTGACCATTTCGTCGTCCATATTGCGTTCGAAGCCGGGTGTGAAAGTCCGCAGGCAGGAATGGGATGCGATGACCGGAACGTCGGTCATTTCGATCACGTCGTAGAAGGTCTCATCCGTCACGTGGGAGATGTCGACCATGATGCCAAGACGGTTCATTTCGGCGACGACTTCCTCACCAAAGGGGCTGAGGCCGTTCCATGTGCGTTCCTCGGCGTAGGACGAGTCGCAGATCAGATTGGATTCGGAATGGGTCAGGGTCACATACCGTACTCCCCGGTCGTAGAAATGCTGCAGCGCTGAGAGGTCATCTTCGATTGCTCCGCCGTTCTCGATGCCCATGGGAAGTGAGAAGACCTTGCGGTCAAAGTTCTCCCGAATCTCAGCAACTGTCCGGGCGATGGCGAAGCCATCCGGTGCGGTGGCCTCCATCTCCTCGACGAGGTCGATGAGCTCGTCGGCAAGCTCCTTGGCGCCACCGTTGTTCTGGAGTTCCGCCGGCACGTAAATCGACATGAAGGCCGCGTCCAGTCCACCCTCTCTTGCTCGCACGAGATCGAAGTGGCCGCCCTCGGTTCTGACGGAGACATCTTCCGGGTTGTCGTGCAACCGGTAGGGGACATCGATATGAGTGTCGATGATCAGGAGTTCCTGGGCGAGGCGATTCGCCTCTGCTTGATAGTCGACCTCGACAGGCGTCGTCGGTTCAGTGGGTGTGGCCTGTGGTTGACATCCGGCAAGCAGTGCAAACGGCACCAAGGCCGCAATAAGGGTCAATTTGGATTTCATGGTCCCTCCTTCGACGAAGGAGTTTACCCGTTCCCCGCTTCGAGTGGTGTGACACTGGAGCCATTGTCACAGTATCGATGCGGCGATTTTTTTCAGCTCATGTCGGGCGGCGCAGATTTCTGCCACGAATCCCGCGCTTCGATCGCACCGTACCAGCGATCGATGTTGTCGAAGGGGCCGATCGAAACGGCCACTGCGGGAGCGTATGTCAACTTGGCTGCCACCGAAAGATCAGCCAGGGTGATGTTGTCGCCAACCAACCAATCGCGCCCTTCGAGGTGGCCGTTGAGAACCGCGGCATAGCGTTTGAAATCGGCGACCGCCGCTTCGACCGTTCCCTCGTTGGGCATACCGATTCCCATGGTCTTTTTGATCAAGCGTTCGAAGACGATCTTGTCGATGGCTGATCCGAAATGGGCGACCGACCAGACCTGCCAGCGGATGATGTCGTAGCGTAACTTGCTCTGAGGCCAAAGGTTGCTTTCCCCAGACAGGTATTGCATGATGGCAATCGACTCCCACATCGAGACCTCGCCGTCGACGAGAACCGGAACCTTGCCGTTCGGATTGAGGGCCAGAAATTCGGGCGTCTGGTGCTCTCCTTTGAAGAGGTCGACGACCTCGAGTTCCACGTCTTCGCGATCGAGTTCATAGATGGTCGCCAAAACCCGGCGGCAGTTGTCGGAAATCGGGTGATAGTAGAGCTTCATGTGGTCTCCAAGGGCATGTCGAGAGACACTTCGAGCGCGCGAGAAGGAGAGGTTCTTTGGCTTTGCGCGTCTTCAGGTCTCGGATTGCTGGGCTCTGACAGATACAAACTGCGATGGGTTTTTCTGCATTCCCGGCGGCTGCGCCCGCGGTGCTTACTCGAAGGCCGGTACGGCGTGCACGGTCGAAGCCTGATCGGGCACCAGCTGTTTGCATTTCTCGGCCATTTCATCGGGTTTGAAGTGGTGGCACGGCCGACAGGTTGCGGCGTCACGGTTTTCCGCCACCCTCATGTTGTGGTATCGCTCCGCGCGTCCCGAATCGGTGATGTTGTAGACCGCCATGTGGCAGTCGATGCACAGCAGGTCGCCGCCGGCCACCATGGCGCCGTGGTGTTCTACCGTGAACTCGTGCTGCCGAAGATGACAGAAGAGACACTGGCCGTTGGTCTCGACCCCGCTCTCAGAGCTTCGTGGAACAAAATCCACCAAGCTGTCCCGGTCGCCTCCCGGTCGGAAGTTTGCCTGGTAGGAGCCGAACTCGTCATTGACGGCCTCTGAGGCGTGACAGGCGATGCAGCTGACCCCGACCCGGCCGCCATCAATCGGTTTGGCGGCCGCGATGTCGGCGGTGACCCCGGGTTGGCTCGGTGCGTGGCACCAGGCGCAGTGGGTATTCGAGACGATCTCGGGATCCTGGCTCCGTCCGTGACCCCCGCTCAGCCACCCCTTGCCGGTTATTTCCGGTGCTTCGGACTCGCCGGTGATGCCGATGGCGTTGCGGTGTGTGGACCGGCCCTGGCCGTCCTTGGCGGTCTCGTGGCAGCCGGCGCAGCGCCGCAGTTCTTCATAGAGATAGCCGCCAGGGGTCACCATGTCGATCGCACCCGACCAGGCGGTTTTGTAACTGTCGATTGCAGCCGCGGTGTGCTTGGGATCCTCAGCGGCCGTGGCGCCAACCAGGAAAACCGAAAAGACGAGTGCGATGGTGCGGTTTTTCACAGAACGTCCCAGCCATAACCGCCGCGCTCGTAGGCGGCCTCCGCGAGGTTCTTGATGAGCTCGTCATCGTTGTTGTCGATCTTACGGAAGTTCCGGCGGGCTCGTCCCCGGACCTTGGCGGCGAACACCCGAGCGATCTCGATCTCCTCGGCCGCCTCATCGGGCCCATTTGCCTCGATCGCCGCCGTCACCCTGCTGATGACGCATCCGAGGACAAAAAGATCGATCATGACATCGGCAAGCCTTCGAGTGGCGAACTGTTTGCCGATGATGTCCTTACCGTGCTTGCGCAACAGTCGATCGACCATTGCCGCGAGGTCTCGAGCGGTGTCTTCGAAGACGTCGGCCTCCGCCCTCAGTTCGACATGGGCCTTCGACATACCGGGGCCGGCCACCGAGAGGCCTGTCGCCCAGGTGGCGCGATTCTTGGCGTATTCATAGAGCAGGCCAAACCCTTTGATGGGATCGTCAAAAATGCCGCGCAGCGAACCTGCCATTTCTTTGAGCCGTTGGCCGACATCGTTGAGGGCGGTCAGGGCGACATAGAGACGGAGGATATCGTTTGTTCCTTCGTAGAGTCGATTGATCCGGCTGTCACGGACCACGCGCTCATAGGGGTATTCGCGCATGTATCCGGTGCCGCCGGCGGTTTGGAGGGCCTCGTCCGCTGAACGCCACAGAGACTCGGTGGCAAAGATCTTGGTGATTGCAGCCTCGACCGAAAAGTCGTCGTACTCCTGATCGGCCAGAGCGGCGACCATTTGAACGGCACTTTCAGTGGCATAACAATCGACCACCATGTGGCCGATCTTTTGCTTGATGAGGCCGAAGCTGCCGATCGGCTGGCCGAATTGGTGGCGGTCCATAGCGTATTTTGCAGCGAGTGCAATCAGGGTCTTCATGCCACCCACGCAGCCGCCCGCGAGTCCGGATCGGCCGTTGTTGAGGATGTTCATCGCCACCTTGAAACCACTGTGGAGTGGGCCGAGAAGATTTTCCTTGGGTATCTTGACGTCCTCGAAGTAGACCGAACACGTCGAGCTGGCACGAATTCCCATTTTGTCTTCGTGGGCGCCAACCGAAACACCGGGCATGTCTCGAGTAACGATGAACGCGCTGAGGCGAGAACGGGAGTCCTTTTCACCAGTTTTTGCAAAAACGGTGAAGAAATCGGCGATACCGCCGTTGGTCACCCACAATTTGGATCCGTTGAGCAGAAAGTGATCGTCGTGTTCGTCGGCGTGGGTTTTGATCGACGCCGCATCGCTGCCGGCTTCGGGCTCGGTGAGACAGAAGGCCGCGATCAGCTCGCCGGTGGCGAGTCTTTCGTAGTACTTCGCCTTTTGCTCATCGGTGCCGTAGAGCTTGAGACCTCGCATGCCGATCGATGAGTGGGCGCCGATGGTCACCGCCACCGAGGCGTCGTGGCGGGCGACCTGTTGGACGGTCCGAGAATAGGCCATATTGCCGAGACCGAGGCCTCCTTCCGCCTCCGGAACGATCAACCCGAAGAGCCCGAAATCGCGCAGCTCCTGCACGAACTCTGCAGGCATTTCACCGGCGACGTCCCAGGCGCGAAAATCCTCGGTGTGGCCCGATAGGAGGTCGTCGACCGACTCGACGACCGGACGCAGCAGATCGCGTTCGTCGTCGCTCAAAGTGGGGAAGGGGAAGATCACGTTCTCTTCGATCTCTCCGGCGCAGAGAGACCGCATAAAACTGATGCTCGTGTCTTTCATGGGGCCTCCTCGAAATGTCGTGGTCGATTCAATGCGTCCTCAATGTGAAGGGGCGGTCGGGAGGTGTCAAGGGATGAGGAGGGTCGGCCAGTCGATAAAAAAAGGGGCGCCCGAAGGCGCCCGCGTATTTCGAGAGACTATCTGCGGCCCTTGAACTTGGCTCGCATCCAATAGGTCCCCCAGCGGCCGTCCTCGCCTCCGCTCGTGGGAGTGCCGCGTTGGTCGGCAAACTGGTTGAATACCCAAACGAAATCTTCGTTGGTCGGATCGAGCGCGATACCGCTGTAGTCTCCCCAGCGGTTTCGGCCGCCACCAAAGGTTCGGATATACCAGTCCTCCCCGGCCTTGACGACCTCGGTTTCCTGGACGGTGGTCAGCGGATCGCCTGCCTCGCGCCCGGTGACATAGGCCCCGGCGTAAATCGAGTCGGCAGATGCCGCAAAACCGAACATGGCGTCCCCGTCGCGGTTGACGGCCACCGACGGGAAGAAGGTGGTGGTGCCGACCGCGAGATCCTCGCCGCCGATGTCACCGCCGTCGGTGAGGACGATCGCGTTGGGTCCGGCTGAGGTGTCCAGCTGGAACCAGTGGGCGGTTGTTTCCCCGGTGTCGACACCGATGTTCGGAATGATGGTGGTGGTGACCCACAGGGAATCATCGCGCCACACGGCATCGAGCGTCCGCCGGTCGTTGACCTCGATCAGAGCCGCCGTTCCCATCTGGGGTGCGTCGGGCAGGTCCGGGAACCCGTAGATGCCTCCGACGTCCTCGATGTCTCCGACGGTCACGAACTCCAGGTTGAAGTAAGGGCCGCCAGCGGTTCCCAGCGGGTCGTCGACGGTGATGACCTGAAGCGCCTCCGGCGCTCCGGGGCCGCCAAAGGTGAGCCCGGAGTAGGAAACGAGAAAGGTGCCGAGGGTCGAGCCGGGGCCGTCGACACCGCCCTCTCCGTAGACCTGTGCCGGCATCAACGTCGAGCCGAAGCCCCCGGTTGCGGAGACAGGATCGTATTGTCCCGCCGAGGCGGCGCCGCCGTCGTAGAACCCGCCGGTCCCGGTCCCCTTGTCGATGATCCACAGATTCATGCCGCCGTAGCCTGCGTAGAAAGGAAAGGCGAAGAGGTTGACCGTGATATAGATCGCCTCCTCATCCACCTCGAAACCGGGGTAGTCCGCCCACAGCTCGACGAATCCCCCGAAGAGGACCTTCGAGTCGATAGCGGTGTAGTGCCAATCGGCGGCGGTGGGGCCTTTGGGGTTGCCGTTCTTGGAGACCGCGACGAGGATGCGCGAGACGTTCCCCGGGTCGATCGGATTTCCGCTGGCCACTCTCTCGAGGGTCACGACGACGAATCGATCCTCGTACTGGTCGTAGACGATCTTGGGATCGAAGGTGAAGCTCAGCGGGTTGAGCGGGCTGAAGAAGCCGGCCAGAGAATCCCGCCACTTGAGCTTGCCGCCCTTGGTGTGTGCCTCGATCATGGTGTTGACGACCGCGATCACCCGGCTCTTACCGGCGGCGCCGATCGGATCGGGCGGAATGAAGAGTGGGCCCCCGTTCTCGATGGCGTTGTCGTCAAATCCAAAGCCCTCGAAACCGGGGCCGGTGTGAATCGCCTTCTGGCGGGTCTGAGCTGAAAAGTCATAGGGGCCGATGAAATCGGGGTCGATCCGGCTCATGACACTCTTCCCGGCGGCCTTGTCGATCAGATCGGTGTCGATCGAGGGTGTCGTCGGTTCCGATGCCATGGACTGGCCGAAAACCGGAGGTGCGATCAGCGCGCAAAGACAAAGAGTCAAAAGAACGGATCCGAGTCGAAAGTCGGGTGCGGAACAGCGATGCTTCATTCCTTCCTCTCTTTCTTGGGCATTACGATCAAGTGATGTGGATGAAAGGGATTTTCGACGAGGTCGACGGCGATCAGTGGTCATAGATCCCAAGGCTCTCCTTTCTGTTTGGGCAGAAAAACGCGGGCACGTTACCCCGGTTCCTGGAGTCACGAAGATCCCGGAGAGGACCCGCAATCTTGCGCCGAGTTATTGGTTGAGCTGACATTCAATATGAGTCCCGATCGCGGTTGCGTCAAGCCGATCAAAAACCCTTGGGTCGAAGGTAGCGATAGCGTGGGTGCTAAACTTCGCAGCGGGCCGGGGCTTCGGTCTCCGCCTCTGTGGAGGGGCCAATGCAAATTCTCAAGAATGCCACTATTCTCTTCGTCGCTCTTCTAATATCTGCCTGTGCGGGCGAACCCGAGCTCACACCCGAAGAAACCACCATCACGGTCATCGGCCAAACAGCGCCGTCCTTCGAACTGGTGACCCTGGAGGGTGAGACCTTCAATCTCGAAGCCCACAGGGGCAAGGTGGTTCTGGTCAATTTCTTTGCCACCTGGTGTCCGCCGTGTCGCGAAGAACTGCCCCACCTCGACGCAGAAATCTGGCAGCGATTCGACAAAGATCGTTTCGCCCTGGTCGTAATCGGGCGCGAAGAAGATAAGACGGTCCTGCAGCCCTTCATGGATCAGCACGATTACAGTTTTCCGGTCGCCGGCGACCCCGAGATGATCGCCTACAGCCAGTACGCCTCGCGCTTCATCCCGCGCAACGTGGTCATCGGGCCGAACGGCACGATCCTCTTCCAGTCGCAGGGATTCGAACGGTCCGAATTTGACGAGATGGTTGCGGTGATTGCGACGGCGGTCGAGGCGATCGAGGTGCTGGAGGTCGAGCCGGAAACCGACGAGACGGAAGCGGCGTAGAGCCCACTCCGAGGCGTCGAAACGCCGGAGAGCCACCCACTCGCCCGATACTCGATGCAGGATGCAGGATGCAGGATCACTCGTGTCCAAGACAACGTCTCGGATAACGATCAGGGACAGCGACGGCGAACAGCAGACAGCGTCAGCGAACAGTACTCAGCGTCAGCGTTCAGTCATCAGCGGCCGTCTTCAGCGACAGCCTCCCCAGTACGGATGGCACAAAACGCTCAGTTCAAGAAATCTGGTGGAGCAATCGCCAGGTCTCGCACGGATCTGATCGCTGCCGCTGATTGCTGAATACTGATCGCTGTTCCCCGCCCCTGATCCCTGGCGCTGCCCCTGGACACTGTCGCTGCCGCTGCAATTCGGGCACGGACGCGGACGCGGACACGGGGAAACCGCGAACCGGATATGCCAACAACCAACCTGTAAACCTCATGTTGTCAGGTGGGCACTTTCACGGGACTGCTTGATTCTCCGTGCCTCTTTGGACGCTGCAGGCGAAGGTCCCTAACCCTTCGGGTGAATGTTCTGGTTGACCTTGAAAAAGTTGTTCGGGTCGTACTTTGCTTTGACCTGGGCCAGGCGTTCGTAGTTGCCCCGGTAGCTCGCCCGCACTCTCTCCTGGCCCTCTTCCATCATGAAATTGATGTAGGCGCCGCCGGAGGAGGAAGGGTGGATCGCATCCCAGTATCCGACCGCCCAGTCGCGGATCAGGTCTTTGTTGGCCGGATCGGGATCGACGCCGACGATGACCCCCGCCCAGTTGGCCTCGCGATAGCTCCAGGCCGTGTCCTCGGCCCCGACCCGATGGGCAGCACCGTCGATCGGGTAGAGGTGCATCGAGCTCTGCATGGTCGGCATGTCGGCTCCCCATTTGGCGTGCTCGATGATTGCTTCGTCGGTGATCTCGGTGAAAAAGTCGGCCCGCCAATACCACTGGTGGCCGGGCGGGTAGATCGGGTCGAAGGCCGAGTTGAGCATCGGGAAGGGCATCTCCTGGACGCCGTAGAGATCCGGTTCGAGTGCACGAACTGGCGCAAAGAGCTCCTCCGCTTTGGCCATGTCACCTGAATAGCACCAGACGACCCCGCACATCTTTTTGAGGTGGAGGTGTTCCGGAAAGGGTGGTCCGGGCGGAACGGTGAGAAATGCGAAGAATCCGGTGAGTTCCTCGGGTGCGGAGAGGATGAATTCGCGGTACCACTTCATGATCTCCTCGGTGCGGTCGAGGCTCCACAGTGTCGGTCCACCGAAGATGGTGTTAACCGGGTTGCCGCGGAATAAGAAAGATGTCACGACTCCGAAGTTGCCGCCGCCGCCACACAAGGCCCAGAAGAGATCCGGGTTCTCGTCGGCGCTGGCAACCACCATCGAGCCATCGGCGAGGACGACATCGGCCTCGAGGAGGTTGTCGATGGTCAGACCGAAATTTCTCGTCAGGTGGCCGACTCCGCCGCCGAGGGTGAGCCCTCCGCAACCGGTGGTCGAGATGATCCCGGCCGGAACTGCAAGGCCGTAGGGGTGGGCGGCGTGATCCACATCCCCCCACCGGCAGCCGCCCTGGACACGTACCGTTTTGTTTTTTGCATCGACCCTGATGCCGCGCATGGGTGATAGATCGATCACCAGGCCGTCATCCACAGAGCCGAGGCCTCCCGCGTTGTGGCCGCCGCTGCGGATGGCCAATGGAATGCCGTTTTCTCGTGCAAAGTTGACGCAGGTCTGGACATCGGCCGCATCTACACAACGGGCCATGGCCGCAGGTTTCTTGTCGATCATCGCGTTGTAAACAGCCCGGACATCGTGATAGTCAGGGGAGTTTGGTGTGACCAGTTCACCTCGGAGGCCGGCTGCAAGTTCGTCAAAGTTCATTTTCATCTCCATTCATGATTCGAGGCGCCACCGAACCCAGGCTCATCCTGTGGTGGGCCGCAACGTCCAAGGAATCGTTGCCGAGTTCGCGTAAACAAATTGTTAGACTGAGATTCTTTCTCTGTCGTATTGTATACACGTCCGTCTCCAAAAACAACAAAGAGCCCCGCGTCCGAGTAGGACGCGGGGCGGCGGACGATCTCAATGAGAATGACGAATCAGGGGACGTGGGCGGTCCAGGCCGCAAGGTCTCCATCCTCGAAGCCGTTGCTGAATATGAACGGATCGGGGGCCACATCGTTGTCGAGGATGGTCAGGGTGACAACCCCGACCGCGCCGATCGTGATGTCGGGGACATTGGTGCTGCCGAGGGTCAACTGAATCGTTTCGTCGCCCTCGAATTCGTCGTCATCGGTGATCGACACCGGAAAGACGAGAGTGGTCTGGCCGGGAAAGAAGCGGATCGTCTGGGGAGGTTCGTCGAAGTCCGACCCCGAGGAGGCGCTTCCGGTGACGAGTAACTCTGCGGTGACCTCGGTCGCTCGGGCCGCGCTCAGGGTGACGGTCACATTGTAGCTCCCGACGTCCTCGTTGATCTCCGCGCTTCCCTCGCCGAAGGACATCGTCCGGTCGAGATCGGCGTGGACCGTGATGGGAGTCGATGTCGTTCCCGCGTTCTCGGCGAGGTCGGTGGCGCGGCAGCTCAGTTCGTAGTCGCCGCTGAGAGCCGGCCACCACTGGTGGGTCCACGAATCCGAGCCGACCGCCTGGGTCCAGGTGGAGCCGCCGTCGGTTGAAATCTCGATGATGTCCGGTCCCGAGATATCGTCGCTGGCGGTGCCGGTGATAGTGATCGGGGTTCCGGTCACGGTGGCATCGTCGGCTGGGGAGCTGATTGCACAGGTCGGCGCCTGTTCGTCGGAGCCGAAGATGAAGCGAGTCGGACCGGCCGACCAATCCGAGGCCACGCCGTGGCTGTCCTTGGCGTTGACCCGCCAGTGGTAGAGGGTTCCGGTGACGAGGCTGTCGGAGCCCGTGAGGTCGGAAAGCGCAACGCTGAGTGCGCCCGTGGCCTTGGTCGAGACCGTGATTCCGGTCACGTCGACGTCGATCGAGCCGAAGGCGGGATCGTCATCGATCTGGACCCGATAGCTCGCGACGTAGTCACCGCTGTCCTCGTCCGGATCGGTGGATTCGAGCCAGGTCAAACGGCCGGTAAGATCCGCCAGTTCACCCCCATCGGCCGGAGCGAGCAGAACCGGAACTGTCGGTGGATGATCCTCGAGTTGGACGAAGAAGGTGGCGGTCTCCATCCACGGACCGGTGTGGTCCGAATCGTCGGTGGCCCGGCAGCGCCACCAGTACTGGGTGTCGGGGAGGAGGTCTTCGTCGACAGGCCAGGAGGTGGTGTCGCTGCCGCCCGCGACCGCCGGCACGTCGGCGACGATATTGGTGAGCTCCGAGTCATCAAAGACCTGGTACTCGTAGTTCATGAGATCGCTCTGGTAATCGATGGCGTTTTTCACGATCAGGGTGGGCCTCACGGTGGGCTCGTCTCCGCCCCAGGCTGGAGCACTGAGGGTAGGCGCGCCAGGCGTCTGTTCGCCCACCGCGATGTTGTCGAGGAAAATATTTTCGTCGCCACCATAGCTGCCGAGCCCTCGGAAGCGCAGCCTCAGATTCGTGACCAGATAGCCGGCCAGCGATGTCTGCATTCGCACCCAGGGGCTCGGACCCCAGTAGTAGTTGATTTGCAGTGACGGGAGGTCTTGCCATGCTTTGCCGCCGTCGGTGGAGACCTCAACCCGGAAGTTGGTTCGATAGGGGAGGTTGCCCCGCACCTGGAAGGTCAGCAGGGGATCGGTGGCCGATGACAGGTCGAGCTCGCTGCCGTAGGTCAGCCACAGCTCGGAATTGCCGAGGCGGCTCGCAGGCGTGTCGAGGATGCTCGTCGAGCCTTCGTACGGGTTGTCGTCTATCAGCGTCCACCCGCCTTGGAGCCAGTTCCCGTCGCCGTCTTCGAATCCGTCGAAGAAGGGATAGCTCGATGACCCTTCGATGAGGTTCTCACCGATATAGAGGTTGTCGATATGCCAGCCGTCGGCTGGCACGCCGCTGTTGGCGTCGACGAAGTAGCGGATCCACACCTGCGCCTGGCCGCGCCACGGCGAGAGGTCGAACCGTCGTTGGACCCACCCGGTATGGCTTGTCGTGGCGCCGTGGAGAACGGTCCAGTTGGCACCGCCGTTCGATGAGACCTCGAAGCGGCCCCAGTGACCCGCAAAATCAAAACGTTCGTCGAATGCCACCACGGGCCACGTTGTGCCCGAAAGATCGACTCCGGTGACGGCCCAGGTGTCCACGTTGGATGTGAAATCACCGGGCGAGTCGCCGAGGCTCATGGAGTTTCCGACACCGGCATCGGTGACGCGGCCCCACTCGCCGGTGAAGGTCCAGACCCCACTGTCGGATTCGAAATCGTCGTGAAACGGCACGGTCACACCGAAGGTCATGGCGGAAGTGCTGTTGGAGGGAGCGTGGACGTCGGCTGTGTCGACGAAGTAGACCCGATAGTAATAGGAGGTGCGGGCCTGGAGGCCGGTGTCGACGAACTCGGTCGTTGCCTGCTCGGTAATAGTGGTAATGAGCTCGGAATTCGTGTCGACGGTTGAGGTCGGCGAACGGTAGATCGCGTACGCCTTGAAGTCGGGGTCATTGAGGTCGTTCCATTGTAGCCGCATGGAAGAGATAGTGATCTGATCGGGGGTGGCCAGGGTCACGACTTCGGGCATTTCCTCGATGGAGACGTCATCGATGAAGACATTGGTGGCGCCGCCGTAGGAGCCCTGGGTGACAACGAAACGGATTCTGACGCCGCTCTGGAGGTAGGCTGCCAGAGATGCCTGGATGCGGGTCCAATCACCGCTCCAGTACTCGCCGAGCGGTGTGCCCGGGACGTCGGTCCATGTGACGCCGCCGTTGACGGAGATCCGGACGCGGATGCTGCCGTTGTCGCTCACGCCGCCGCGTACCCAGTAGGTGAGCTGTGGGTCGATAGCCGCTGACAGGTCGAGTTCACCGGCAAGCTCCATGACGTGTTCCATGCGGTCAAGAGTCGCGCCTTGCGGTGTGGACTGTGCCGACCACGTTCCGTCGTGGGGGTTGTCGGTGGACGGTGCCCAGGCTGCAGCAAGCCAGTTGCCGGTGCCGGCCTCGAGATCGTCGAAGAATGGCAGGCTGAAACCGCCGGTGTGCTCGGCCACCGAGAGATCGTCGATGTACCAGCCGTCGCCGGCGATGGAGCCGCCGGTGCCCACGGCGAATCGAATTCTGAGGTTGTTGGATGTCTTCCAGGGCGACAGGTCGATTGATTGTTCGGACCACGCGGCGCGGGCCCCGGTGACGCTGTAGACCCTGGACCAGGAGGTACCGTTGGTTGAGACCTCGAGATAGCCCCAGTCGTTGGCGAGGCCAAGGCGGTCCTGGAAGCGAAGGACAGGCCAGGTGGAGCCCGAGAGATCGATGGCGGTGAGGAGGTAGGTGGTGACACTGTAAGCGGAGTTGTCTCCGGGGGAGTCGTTGAGTGAGAACGATCCCTCGTACGGGTCGGCGCCGTCGGGCCCCCATGTACCGGTGGCATCCCAGTTATCGAGGTTTTCCATGGGGTCGGTGAAGGGGAAGGTGAGGGGCACGGTCGTGGTGGAGCGTTCGTTGGAAGGGGTGGCCACATTGCGCGAATTGAAGACGAAGACGCGGTAGTAGTAAGAGGCGCCGATGGACAGACCGGTGTCGGTGAACGTGGTTTCGCTTTCGGTGTCGAAGGTGGCCACGAGGGTGCTGCCGGTGGTGACGTTGGCGGCCGTGGACCGATAGACCTCGTAGCGGTCGAAGTCGCCGAGGGTGCTCTCGTCCCAGGACAGGTCCACCGACTTGAGGTGCGGAGTCGGGATTCCGAGGTACACGGTTTCGGGCATTTCCTCGATGGAGACGTCATCGATGAAGACATTGGTGGCGCCGCCGTAGGAGCCCTGGGTGACAACGAAACGGATTCTGACGCCGCTCTGGAGGTAGGCTGCCAGAGATGCCTGGATGCGGGTCCAATCACCGCTCCAGTACTCGCCGAGCGGTGTGCCCGGGACGTCGGTCCATGTGACGCCGCCGTTGACGGAGATCCGGACGCGGATGCTGCCGTTGTCGCTCACGCCGCCGCGTACCCAGTAGGTGAGCTGTGGGTCGATAGCCGCTGACAGGTCGAGTTCACCGGCAAGCTCCATGACGTGTTCCATGCGGTCAAGAGTCGCGCCTTGCGGTGTGGACTGTGCCGACCACGTTCCGTCGTGGGGGTTGTCGGTGGACGGTGCCCAGGCTGCAGCAAGCCAGTTGCCGGTGCCGGCCTCGAGATCGTCGAAGAATGGCAGGCTGAAACCGCCGGTGTGCTCGGCCACCGAGAGATCGTCGATGTACCAGCCGTCGCCGGCGATGGAGCCGCCGGTGCCCACGGCGAATCGAATTCTGAGGTTGTTGGATGTCTTCCAGGGCGACAGGTCGATTGATTGTTCGGACCACGCGGCGCGGGCCCCGGTGACGCTGTAGACCCTGGACCAGGAGGTGCCGTTGGTTGAGACCTCGAGATAGCCCCAGTCGTTGGCGAGGCCAAGGCGGTCCTGGAAGCGAAGGACAGGCCAGGTGGAGCCCGAGAGATCGATGGCGGTGAGGAGGTAGGTGGTGACACTGTAAGCGGAGTTGTCTCCGGGGGAGTCGTTGAGTGAGAACGATCCCTCGTACGGGTCGGCGCCGTCGGGCCCCCATGTACCGGTGGCATCCCAGTTATCGAGGTTTTCCATGGGGTCGGTGAAGGGGAAGGTGAGGGGCACGGTCGTGGTGGAGCGTTCGTTGGAAGGGGTGGCCACATTGCGCGAATTGAAGACGAAGACGCGGTAGTAGTAAGAGGCGCCGATGGACAGACCGGTGTCGGTGAACGTGGTTTCGCTTTCGGTGTCGAAGGTGGCCACGAGGGTGCTGCCGGTGGTGACGTTGGCGGCCGTGGACCGATAGACCTCGTAGCGGTCGAAGTCGCCGAGGGTGCTCTCGTCCCAGGACAGGTCCACCGACTTGAGGTGCGGAGTCGGGATTCCGAGGTACACGGTTTCGGGCATTTCCTCGATGGAGACGTCATCGATGAAGACATTGGTGGCGCCGCCGTAGGAGCCCTGGGTGACAACGAAACGGATTCTGACGCCGCTCTGGAGGTAGGCTGCCAGAGATGCCTGGATGCGGGTCCAATCACCGCTCCAGTACTCGCCGAGCGGTGTGCCCGGGACGTCGGTCCATGTGACGCCGCCGTTGACGGAGATCCGGACGCGGATGCTGCCGTTGTCGCTCACGCCGCCGCGTACCCAGTAGGTGAGCTGTGGGTCGATGGCCGCTGACAGGTCGAGTTCACCGGCAAGCTCCATGACGTGTTCCATGCGGTCAAGAGTCGCGCCTTGCGGGGTGGACTGTGCCGACCACGTTCCGTCGTGGGGGTTGTCGGTGGACGGTGCCCAGGCTGCAACAAGCCAGTTGCCGGTGCCGGCCTCCATGGCGTCGAAGAAAGGCAGACTGATACTGCCCGTGTGCTCGGCCACCGAGAGGTCGTCGATGTACCAGCCGTCGTCGACATTGGAGCCGCCGGTGCCCACGGTGAATCGAATTCTGAGGTTGTCGGAGGTCTTCCACGGCGACAGGTCGATCGACTGCTCGGACCACGCGGCGCGGGCTCCGGTGACGCTGTAGACCCTGGACCAGGAGGTGCCGTTGGTTGAGACCTCGAGATAGCCCCAGTCGTCGGCGAGAGCAAAACGATCCCAGAAGCGCAAGACCGGCCAGACTGAGCCCGTCAGGTCGATGGTTGTCCTGGCTTCCCACGTGGTGGAGGGTGTGGATGTGGTATCCGGTGAATCGGTCAGAGAACTGCTGCCGCCGTGCTGGTCGGTGTCGGTGGCGTCCCAATCTCCGGTGAAATTCCAGCTCTCGAGCGAGCCCTCGAAGTCTTCGACAAAGGGATAGGCGTTGCCGCCGGTCCGGTCAGTGCTTGCCGAGGTGCTGCCGGGCGAATAGGTGCCGTAGGGGCTCACAGCATAGACCCGGTAGTAATAGTCGGTGTCGACGGCGAGACCGGTGTCGGTGAATGTCGTGGTGTCCTGGTCCGAGATCTCGGCGATCATCGTGGAGTTGATTCCAACATCGGAGGCCGCGCTGCGGTGGATGGCGTAGTGCGAAAAGAGCAGGTCGTTGCACCGCGCCCAGGTGAGGCGCATGGAGTGCGATGTGATTTCGTCGAGGATCGGCGGGTCCACCACCGTCGGGCTCTCTGCCACCGAGATGTCGTCCACGTACCAGCCGTCGGCTCCGGTCGACGGATCGGTTGTGGTGCGGAAGCGGACGAGGACGTCGTTCGACGTTGTATAGGAGGAGAGATCGAATCGTCCGCGGACCCATCCGTCCGAAGTGCCGTTGGTGAAAATGGCGAGGGGGGTCCAGGAGCTGCCGTCGTCGGTGGAGATCTCGGCGTTGCCCGAGTCGCCCGCGGCAAAGGTCCAATTGTGGACGAAGCTGAGCACAGGTGTGGCCGCCGAGGTCAGGTCGATGGGGCTGACCAGGGTCAGGCTCTGTGACGGGATACTGTCGCCATAATCGCCGCCCGGCGAGTCGGACCAGCTATGGGTCCCGGAGGAGGCCTCCTCGGTGTTCAGAGCCCACGGCGGGTCTGCCGACCACGCCGAACCGGTTCCCTCGCCGTCATCGAGGAATGGGTAGTCCATGCCCGCCGGCGTCGTGGCCTCGACCTCGTTGCTCGAGTTGTGCAGGTCGCTGGAGGTCAGCACCATGATCTGGTAGTAGAAGGTGGTCTTCGGGGTGACCGTGATGTCGGTGTGTTCGAGAACTGCCGGGTCGTCGATTTCCGCCACAAGTGCGGCATCGCGCCAGTCGAAAGTGGCGGTGGATGCGCGGTAGATCCGGTAGACCGAAAAATCGGCCTCCAGGGACTCGTCCCAGGTGAGGTCGACCGAGTTCGGGGTGATCGTCACCGGCGTATCGAGGGTGACTGAATCCGGTCCTTCGGCGATGACAACGTCGTCGACGTACCAGCCGTCCTGAGACACCGTGTTGTCCGAAACCAGGCGGAAACGGATGCGAACGTCGTTGGAGGCAGTGTACGAACTGAGGTCGATCTGCTCGCGGATCCACGTCGCAGAGGCCCCCGTGTAACTCGCCACCGGTGCGGTCCAGGTCGAGCCACCGTCGGTCGAAATCTCCACATGGCCGAAGTCGTAGCCGTCCTCGAGTTGGTGCCGGTGGTAGAAACGAAGGACCGGCCGGGTCGCCGATGTGAGATCGATTGATGAGGCCAATACCAGAGAGGCGTCCACCGACGCCCCGTAGTAGGTGGAGGGGCTGTCGGTGGCCGAGGAGACCGGAGACGAGTAATACGCCGTGGTTGCGCCCCACGGCGCCTCCGCTGTCCAGTTGCCGAGACCGCTTTCGAAATCGTCAGCGAAGGGGTAGGTGGCCGCTTCAGCCATCCCGAGGCCAAAGGTCAGCACGGTCAGGACACAGATAGAAATGCAGCCAAGGCGAGCAATGTAGCAGACGGTTCATTATTTCTCCCCCATTCGAATTCATTCTGACTGCAAAATAGGTGCCAAAAACCGCTCTGATTTTTTGGCGCAATATCGCTTGAGTGTCCCGAAAATAATCACTTGTCTCGAAATGATGCGATCAAAAAAGACGTGCATATCGGCTCATTCCCTCAACTGTCGATGGGTGTCTTCGGCGGCCCGGGCCGGAGAGGCTCAAAACCAACAACGGTTCTGCGGGCTCAAACCTCAACAAACCCTCATGCCATCATCGCAATTGCATCAAGCGAGGCTGTTTTCCGCGAAACATATTGAAGTAGGACCGCGTAGCCGGAACAACGGCATTGCGGAATTTGATGGGGTGGGGGAACGATGAACGATCGTCGGACAGTTCGCAGCACCTTGGCCGCCGTGGCTTTGGTGATGTTGTCAATCGGAACGGTGTCGGCGGGCCAGGAGGCCGATTCGGCCGTTGGCGCAATTCAGGGCCGCGTCGTGGATGAGGCAGGGCGGCCGGTGGTGTCCGCGCTGGTGACCGATACCACTACAGGTGAATCCGCGATCACCGACGCGAATGGTGGATTTCGATTCTACCGATGTTCCGGTCGGCTCCCACCGGCTCGAAACAACGGCCACTGGTTTTATCGGCGAAGGCCTGGAAAACGTCGTCGTCTCGAGCGGGGAGACCACCGAGGTCAATTTTCGACTCCAGGCTATGCTGATCCCACTCAAGGAAATCGTTGTGACCGCCAGCGCTTCGCTCCTTCGCGAGGCGCCGGCAGCCGCGGTGGCCCTCGATCGTCAGCAGATCCGGGAGCTGCCCCACTTCGGGGACGATCTCTTCCGTGCGGTCCAAGTCCTGCCGGGAACATCGGGTTCCGATTTCTCAGCCCGGTTCGTCGTTCGCGGCGGGCTCTACGACGAGATGCTCGTGACCCTCGATGGTCAGGAAGTAATGGAGCCCTTTCACCTCAAGGATTTCCAGGGTGTGTTCAGCATTTTGGATCCGGAGATGATCGGCGGCATGGAGCTCACACCCGGCGGATTCACCGCAGAATACGGCGACCGGATGACGGCCGTTCTCGACATGGATACCGTCGAGCCGAAGAAGACCCGAACCGGAGTCGGGATCAGTCTGACAACCGCGTGGGTCAATACCGGGGGCATCTTTGCGGGTGGCAAGGGCAGTTGGCTGGCCTCCGCGCGGCGGGGCTACCTCGATTTCATCTTGAAAGCGACCGGCGGCAACGATGAAGATGGCGACCCGCCGGACCCGCGCTATTGGGATGCCTTCGGCAAGCTTGCCTATGCGCCGAACAATAAAAATGCGTTCTCCTTGGCGGTCCTCTATGCGGACGACGACCTCTTGTTCGAGGAGGACGACGAAGACGAGTACGTGGATGTGAATTCCGGCTACACCAGCAAATACCTGTGGCTGGGCCACCAGGGGGTTATCGGCGTCAAAGTCCTTTGTGAACACGGCGCTCTATTTCGGCAATATCACCATCGGTCGCGATTTTCTGGCCATCGACGAGCCCGACGAGTTTTTCGACATGGTCGATGTTCGAGATGATCGCTTCTACGGTCTTCGGCAGGGTTGGCAGCACGAGATCGGCGAACGCAACTACCTCCGCTGGGGCTTTGACCTCCGCCACTATGAGGTCAGCTACGACTATGAACTGAACGCCCAGATCCAGGATCCGATCGACGACCCCCGTTTCTACCCCGGAGTTCGTGTCGACAGTTTTCACGACACCTACGATGGCGAGCAATATGGGGTCTACGTCTCCGATCGCCTGCGCTTTGGCAATCGATTCACGGTTGAAGCGGGGCTTCGTTACGACAGACAGACCCTGACGGACGACGACCAGATCAGCCCCCGTCTCAACCTGCTCTACAACCTCGGTTCGTCTTCCATGCTGCGTCTCGGGTGGGGTCGATATTCTCAATCCCAGCGGCCGTACGAACTCCAGGTGCAGTTCGGGGAGACCGAATTTCAGAATGCGCAAACGGCTGAGCATCTGACGGCTGGATTCGAGACCGATCTCGGATCCGAGATCGTACTCAGGATCGATGCCTATGTGAGAGAAGTGAGTGAGCCCCACCGGCGCTGGGAGACGATCTTCGATCCCTTCAGCCCGGTTCCCGAGTTCGCGACCGATCTGGCTCTGATCGTGCCCGAGTCAGTCAGTGCTCACGGAGTCGAAGTCTATCTGGCAAGCCGGAAGGGCGGGTCCTTGGATTGGTGGTTCAGCTATGCATTCTCTTCCATCGAGGACAAACTGAACGGCATCGACACTCCGCGCTATGTGAATCAGCCCCACTCGGTGATCGGCGGGCTGAGCTGGCGCCCGGGCCCCAAGTGGAGCCTGACCGGCGTGGTCAACTATCACACCGGGTGGCCGGCGACCGCGGTGGAGGCCCATCTGGTCCAGGATCCGGACGGTGGTCTGAGCCTGTCCTACGATGTCGGTCCCTTCTACCAGGAAACGCTCGAGGACTATTTCCGCATCGATTTCCGGGCCAGCCGGACGTCAAAGTTGGGTCGAAAGGGTCTGCTGACCTTCTTTATCGATGTTCAGAACCTGACAAATCGGGAGAATCTCCGCGGTATCGCCATCGCCGATCCGGATTTTCGCGGCGACAGTCTCGAAAATATTGTCGTGAGTTTTCCAGAGGAGTACTGGTTGCCGATCATTCCGTCATTTGGTGTGAGCTTTGAGTTTTAGCCCACAGCAGCCACCGGTGACAAATGCCGGCTAGGCGCTTTCGGTGTCGGAACTTCCACGTCGAAGGCGTTTGTCAGGCGCTCGTACGACAGCCTGATAAAAGTTGTCGCCGTCTGTGAAGGGTCCGCCCAGAACCTTCCAGCCCTCTTCGATCCGGACGCTGACCGCATCGGAAAGCTCGGCCGGATAGGGCGCCGAGATCAGCTCATAGGTGTTTTCATCGCTCATCATGATCCCCTTTGTTCCTACTCAAGGGTATCTCAATGTCATACACCCATGAGGCGACTGAGTCCGTCGCGGATGAAAAGCGCCGCGTAGACCAGCAGGACGAGGGCGAGAATCCGGTTGACCCAGAGATAGCCGGGGCCCGTGATGACCGATCTCGAACGGGCCACCAGGACAGCCAGTACAGCTTTTGACCCCACCAGTCCAATATAAAAAAGCACCAGGAACAGGGCCGCGACAAGGCGACTCGCAGCATCTGCGCGGAGCAGTAACGGGGTGCCGATTGTCAGCCAGAAGAGGTATGGATTCGGATTGAGGAAGTTGGCTGCCACGCCCTTCCCGAGTGACTGCCAGATCTGCAGACGACGAGGCTCTTCATCGATTTTGTAAGGCTTGATGCGAAGCCCCGAGATTCCGTAGGACGCAAGCAATCCCCCTCCGACCAGGGAGAGGATGCCGAGCGCCGCCTGAGAATCCTCGACTCGGCCCAGCAGATAAATCGAGGCGGCGATGATCGGACCGTCGCTGAGGAGGGGAGCGGCGGCGATGGCGAGGCCCGCGGCGCGGCCCTTGGCCGCGGCCTCCGACACCACCAGCGCCAGCATCGGACCGGGCGAGAGACCGGCGCTGAGACCAAATGCGGCTCCTGCGATGAGGATCTCGATCATGCGAGCAGTGTACGGATTTTTTCGTGCTCGCGCTCGGTTGAGATCGGTCCTGCAGCATCCGGTTCACTTCCGGCCTCCCTGAGTTCCGACGTGCGCGAACGCGGAATAAGCGCAGGTACAATCGACTGCGTGAGTGATGCCGATCTGTCGACCGCCAACCCTGCCCCGCCGCCGTCTTGAGGAACGGGAGCGTCGGCCCGTGAGGCCGACAACCCGTTCCACCAGGATTTCGTGGTGGGGTGGACGGGCACCGCGTCCGGTGCTGTGCCGCGCGTCAGCGGCGAACTCGGTCCGGCTGACCGGTGGGGAAAGACCAAAGTCCGCTGGGGAGTCGGCCGGATGGACTACACAGTTCCTCCCGGTCTCTACGCCTTGGGCGCTCCCGATCCCATGTCTCCAATACTGGTGACCGCCAATTACAAACTCAGCTTCGATCACCTCAGGAGTGCTGCGGTAGGACTCGATGTCTGGATCCTCGTCCTCGATACCGCCGGCGTCAATGTATGGTGCGCGGCGGGCAAGGGAACCTTCGGCACGGATGAGCTGGTGCGCCGGGTTGCGAGTGCTGATCTCGGCCGGGTGGTGGTTCACCGCCGGTTGATCGTGCCGCAGTTGGGTGCGCCCGGCATCGCCGCGCACGAAGTGGTCGCACGAAGCGGATTCGAGGTCGTCTGGGGGCCCGTCCTGGCCGAGGACGTGCCGGACTTCCTGGCTAATGGCATGGAGGCGACGCCGTCCATGAGGCGTCGTCGGTTCGGGTTTCGTGACCGCTTGGCGGTCATCCCGGTCGAGTTGGTGGCGGCCCTCAAGATTGCGATCCCCGTGATCGCGTTTCTTTTGTTGTTCGGTGGGCTCGCCGGCAAGGGAGGATTTGTCGCCGGAGCGCTCGAGCAGGGTATCACCGGGGTGCTGGTGGTGCTCGCCGCAGTTGTTGCGGGCGCGGTGGTGGTGCCGGCCCTTTTACCATGGATACCCCCTCGGCCATTCGCGCTCAAAGGGGCGCTGGTCGGCCTGCCGCTGGTGGCAGCTGTCCTCTGGTCGCGTTGGCCCGAACCGGCGGGCGACAACTGGATTTTCGAGGCGAGCGGTTGGTTGATGGTCGGAACCGCCGTGGCGGCCTTTGTCGCCATGAATTTCACCGGAGCCTCGACCTTTACGTCGCCGTCGGGCGTCAAGCGGGAGATGCGCCTGGCGTTACCGATTGAGGTCGTCGCTCTGGCAGCCGGCGTCGGCCTGGTGATCCTGTCGAAATGGCTGGGTCTTTGATGACCGGTTTGACCTACCTGCGCGGTGTCACGACGCTTGAACTCGATGAGGGGCGTTGTATCGGTTGTGGGGTGTGTGTGCTCGTTTGTCCGCACGCGGTATTTGTGATGAACGATGTCGGCGCCAGGGTCAGCGATCGCGACGCGTGCATGGAGTGCGGAGCCTGTGCCCTCAACTGCGAGTCCGATGCGATTTCCGTCTCGGCCGGTGTCGGGTGTGCGGCCGCGGTCATCAATTCGGCGCTCGGCCGGACCGAAGCGTCTTGTTGCGTCTCCGAGGATTGAAAGCGGCGGCGCCTACTCGACCTGAAATGCCAGCATCTCCGGCGGAGGCTCGCCGTCGGTCAACTTCAACCACGCATTGAGGAGCACGCTCGAGCTGCGAATCGGTTTGTTGTGGCTCAAGAGATAGGTCTCTCCGATGAAGCGTGATTGACGTTCGAACTCCTCCGCCCCGAGATCTTCGAGATCGAGGGCCATGAGTTCGAAATAGTCCTTCCGAAGGGCTTTGGGCCAGCTCTCGACAAGATCTTTGGAGAATGGACCGCGGTTGAGAATCGCTTCGATGATGTCTTCGGGCGTCCATTCCATAGCGGTCTCCAAAAAAATGCCAACGGACGGCCGCTGGCGATGAGAGGAATAAATGATGATGAAGTCGGACCAGACGGCGCATCGTTGATCCTCGTATTCAATATGCCCCGAATCGGTCTTCCGTGCATGTCTGGATGCGCCGTTTTTTTGACATTTCGCGCCAAATCTATTGATCTCAAGTGTTTGAAGCTTCCGTCTGTATTGAGTTGGATATTCTACTTTTTGAATGGGTCCATCAAAACTCGTGCTCGTGTAGGATTTGTCGATGCCGTTTACGACGATCACCTCGTGGGCCCGGATGATCTGGGATGCGCTGAGAACCTATGGTATTGATCCGGATGAGGTGTTTCGAGATGCCGGGCTCGATCCCGAGTTGCTCGACGATCCGAATGAACGTTATCCGGCCCGAGCGATGGCTCGATTGTGGGAATATGCCGAGGCGCGGGCCGGCGATCCCTGTTTCGGGTTGACGGCTGCCGCACAATGGCACCCCACAACCTGGCACGGCCTCGGATTTGCCTGGCTGGCGAGCGCAACCATCGAAGAGGCCCTGCGCCGGCTGGTTCGCTACTCGGCGGTCATATCCACCGCGGCGGATTTCAGGATCGACGATCAGGATGGAGCCTTGACCATGGTCATCGCCGCGCAGCACGGATCAGGTATCGATCCCAATCCGGTGGTGATGGATGCGGTGACCGCGAACATCGTCCAGATGGCGAGGATGACCTTTGGGCCGGAATTCAGACCGCAATCGGTGTCCCTCACCCACGATGGTTGCGGTTGCCGGCAGCGGCGGCAGGAGTTTTTCCGGTCGCCGATTTATTACGGCGCCGAGAGGATTGCAGTCACAATTGATCTCGCGGACGCGCGCCACCCGCTGTCGTCGGCGAACGCCGAACTGGCATACGCCAATGAAAAGGTCATTCGAGACTATCTGGCCCAACTCAGCGGATCTCCGACGGTCATGCGCGTCAAGGCTCGCTTGATCGACGGCATGCCATCGGGGGTGGTTCCGGCCGGGGTCATCGCGGCCGAGTTGAACATGAGCTCTCGTTCCCTGCAGCGCAAGTTGCGCGAGGAGGGGACGACATACAAGGCGGTTCTCGAAGAAACAAGGCGCGAACTGGCGCAGCGTCTTATTGACGATGACGATCTGACGTTGAGCGACATCACCTACATGCTCGGCTTTTCTGAAGTCTCGAGCTTTTCCAGATCATTCAAACGTTGGACCGGTATGTCCCCGAGCGCTCGTCGCAGGGGTGAAGACCTCACGCAGTCTTTTTGATCACAACCAGGCTGGTGTCGTCCTGCGGCGGCGCGAAACGAACCATATCCTCCCGGATGGCGGCAACGATGTCGTGCGGCGGCAGATCCTTTGTTTCCCGGATCGCGCGCTCGAGCTTTTCCGGGGTATAGGATTGTTCGCCGAGGGAGTGCTCGTAAAGACCATCCGTTTGCAGCAGGAGAATATCGCCGACACCCATGAGGCTGACCTCGTTGACCGAATATCGTTCCTTCGAAGGAAGTGGAATCGTCGCCGGTCCCTCATCGATGTCTCCGCGGCTCGGAAAGAGCCCGACGGGGAGAAAGTTCTTGGTGCGCTCCGGGTCGATATCCACCAGCCTGTCGTATTCGGACGAGTAGACGAGAGGTTTCGGGTGACCGGCCGATATGAAACGGAAGGTCCCGTCCTCGCCGATTTCTCCGTAGACCATGGTGATGAACTTGCTGATGCTGGACGAACGGGCGAAACGGGTGTTGAGAATCTCGAAGAGTTTTGATGTGACGTGGCCGTTGGTCTCCAATTCGTACAGCACACCCGTGAGAAAGGCCTGGTGCAGCATCGCTGTCAGTAGCGAATCGGTCATGTCGTGACCGCAAGAGTCGGCGAGGAGGATGCCGACCCGATCCTTGCAGGCTTTGAGATTCTGCGCTACGTCTTCGCGGCCCTGTTGCAGGGCTTCGGTGATACGAGCGTCCAGGTTGTAGCGCTTTTTGAAATCGACGACGATGATGTGGTCACCGCCGAGCAGCCCATTGAGAGGAAATGTCTCCCCGAATACCTCGATATTGGTCAGGCTCACCTCATCCGGGATCCAGTTGACGTACTCCATCATCTCGCGGAAATTCGCCAGCTCGGCCTCGAGTTTCGAGACCCGCTTGCGGTTTTCTGTCGTTACCGTTTTCATGACTCTCTCCAAGGGCGGTGGCGCTTCGGTCCACACTTTACCCAGCTGAGGTTAAACCGTTGTGAAAATGATCTTTATTCCAAGATCATGAAATATCTGTGCAACACCCGCTCGTCTGCGTCGGATGGCTACCCATTGTACGGGAATGGGCTCAAAACAGTTTGCCCGGTGGAGGGAATTCGGATGGAGCATCCTGAGAAGGTGATTTGAATCCGGTCCGGGTATAGTGGTCACATTGTGCTGAATGAAATGTGAACAGTCGGACTCCGGCGGACGAAGGAGGACCCGTGACAGACAATCTATCGACCGTGCTGCTGGCGGGAATCGGCCGGGGGCCGTTCAATGCCATTGCACCGGTTCTCGATCGTCGTCAGCTCGAAATCGAAACGGCGGCCTCCCTCGAAGAGGCCGTGGCTCTGGCCTGTGCGAAGCACTTCGATCTGATCATTTTCGATGCAGAGCCTGACCAGCAAAGCTTCGCCGAGATCGTCAGCCGTTTACGAAATGAAGCCTCCGCCAGCCACACGAGTTCGGTCCTGGTCATCGCAGCCGACGACGCCGTGCCGGCCGCCCGTCAACTCATCGGCCGCGGCGTCAACCGCGTCGTCACCATCGAAACGGCCGAAGAGGTGATCGAGCAGCATGTGGCGGATCTCCTCGACATCGCCCCGAGGGCCGCGATGCGTTTTGCGGCTCGCCTGTCAACGGTTCTCGACGATGGAACCATCGAGGCGGCGGGCGAAACGTCGAATCTGTCGCTGACCGGGATGCTGGTTCAGACCACCACCGTTCTCGAACCCGGCCAGCTCGTCGTTTTCGAGATCCTGGCAGGGGACGAAGAAAACAAGGTGACTGGAGAGGCGGCCATCGTTCGACATGCCACCGCCGAGCGGGGAGGCGTCAACGGAATCGGAGTCCGCTTCCTCGAGTTTTACGGCGACGGGCGAGATCGGGTCGCTGCCGTTCTGGCGGAGGCCTTCGTCGCTCCCTGACCGGGCGAGAATCTCCACACAATCCAGCCGGTGACAGCCATCACACATCGCCTCGATGGCGGGTGAAAAGCTGTTCCTCCGGGCCTATATTGGGTTTATCCGTTGAGAGAATTCTCGCAGAAGGAGTACCCAATATGAGATTTCCTTTCTCGCTCGGGCTTGCCTGTGTCGCCATGGTGATATTGTCCGTCAGCTCTCCTTCAGCCGCCCAACAGATCGCTCAATCCAAAGCCATCGCGCTCATCGATGACTTCGAAGATGGTGACCTCGTTGGATGGACGGCTCCCACCGGGCCCTGTACCGCGGTCAACAGTTCCGCAACAGGCGCCAACGGATCGGCACGCAGTCTCAAGATCGACGGTGCGTGTGGTCATTCGCAAGGCGCCAACTACGATCTTGGGAGTTGGCAGGCCACCGGAGTCACCTTCTGGGTACGAACCGAAACCGCGAATGTGACCAACGCCTACGTTGTGCTGGGAGATGAAAACGCCGCAGTCGATGGCGGCGCAGTGTTGTTCGTCGCATCGGCCGGCGGTTACTGGTCTCTTTCCACGCCGGTGTATTCCTACACCCTTGCACCCTACAACCCGGGACAATGGTATCGAGTGGACCTCACCCTCGATTGGGTGGGACGGACGGTCGACGCCAGCATCGATGGCGTGCCGCGGCAGTACAACGTGCCGTTTCGTTCATCGAATCTGACCACGCTGACCCGGTTCAATTTCTACAACTATTACGCCCTGAGTTCCTATCTCGACGAGATCACCATGTCCTCGCCGCCGGCGACGCTCGATATCCATAGTGATGGCTTCGAGTCGGCGGATGGCACGGGTTGGTCGATGCTGACGCCGGTCCTGCCCGATCGACTGGTCATCTTCGATGGCGGTGGTGTGACCGGTGCCATCGGCGGAAGATCGGGTGCCGATGTATTGTGCGGGCAGGCGGCGCAGTCAACGCCGGGAGTACCCCTCGCAGCGAAGACTCGCGCGCTGATTTCCGTTTCGGCCGACGACGAGATCCGAGATTTTCCAGTCGCTTTCGGGGTGCCGACCGATCGCATGATCACCGGACCCAATTGGCAGGTGATCGCCGACGATTGGGCTGATCTTCTCGATGGGTCCATTGATCAGTCGCTGGACGCGGCGGGCGCCCAGACCGCCACCGGTTTCTGGTATACGGGGAGCCTCGACGACGGCTCGGTGGCGACGACAACCTGTTCGGGTTGGACGCATGGATCGGCCCTGTTCGGCGGTCGCTATGGAAGCACTCAGAGCACCAGTGGCTCCTGGATGAGTATCAGCAATGCTACGTGTGGTACCTCCAGCTACCACGTGCTCTGTCTCGCCTGGAGGTGAGCGCCAAAGGCTCTGAAGGACTGCCTTCTGCTCGCCGCCTCGACGATCGGGACTCATCAGGCCATGTCACCGTACGCGGCACACGTTGCCGCAGGCGGACTTTCGGGAGTCATTTCCGACTGTTACGCTGCGATTCATGGCAGTTCAATTTCCGAAGATCATTCAAGGTGGAATGGGCGTCGCGATCTCGAATTGGCACCTCGCCCGGACCGTTTCAAAGTTGGGGCAGCTCGGCGTAGTGTCCGGTGTCGCGCTCGAGATCTTATTGGTCAGGCGGCTCCAGGATGGCGACGCCGGCGGGCACGTCCGCCGGGCGCTTCAGAGTTTTCCCTTCCCCGACATGGCCAGACGGGCTCTGGATAAGTTCTACGTTCCGGAGGGCAAGCCGGCCGACAAACCCTACGCGGCGATTCCGCTCCACAAAAAGGTTGGGGCGAAGCGACTCCACGAACTTTGCATTCTGGGGAACTTTATCGAGGTCTTTCTCGCTCGCGAGGGCCACGACGGCGATATCGGCATCAATTATCTCGAGAAAATCCAGATGCCGCACCTTCCCTCGATGTACGGCGCAATGTTGGCCGGCGCGGCCTACGTGATCATGGGTGCGGGGATCCCAACCATGGTTCCCGGTGTCCTCGACGGCCTATCGACGCATCAAAAAGTTTCTTATCCGTTGAATGTCGTTGGCTCACAAAACGGCGATGACAACCTCGCCCGTTTTGACCCGCAGGATTTCATCGAGGGCGATCCCCCTCCTCTTGTTCGCCCGAAGTTTTTCCCCATCATCGCTTCCAATGTGTTGGCCGTAACGATGTTGAGGAGATCCAACGGGCAGGTCGATGGTTTTGTCATTGAAGGACCGACCGCCGGCGGTCACAATGCGCCGCCCCGCGGCCAGTTGGAGGTCAATGACGAGAACGAGCCGATCTATGGCGATCGGGATGTCGTCGATCTCGCCAAAATACGCGACATGGGGCTTCCGTTCTGGGTGGCCGGAGGGGCCGCCTCCGCCGAAAAACTGCGTGAGGTCCTGGCTGCCGGCGGTAACGGAATACAGGTCGGCACTGCCTTCGCGCTTTGCGACGATTCCGGGTTGGCAGACGAATATCGAAAGGCTTTGCTGCAGGAAGCCGTGGCGGGGACGGCGCGGGTTGTCACCGATCGTCTTGCCTCGCCGACCGGATTCCCGTTCAAGGTGGCCCAGTTGGAGGGCAGTCTCTCCGAGCGCGATGTCTACCTTTCACGCACCCGGGTCTGTGATCTCGGCTATCTGCGTGAGGCGTACCGCAAGGACGACGGCAAGGTGGGATACCGTTGTGCTTCGGAACCGGTGGAGAACTATCTCGCCAAGGGTGGGCAGGAAGCCGACACGATCGGACGCAAGTGCATCTGCAACTCACTGGTCGCAAACGCCGGCCATCCCCAGATCCAGAAGGGCGGCGAGGTCGAAAAACCCTTGCTCACCTCCGGCGACGACCTGGCCCAGATCGCCCGTTTCATTCCCGAAGGCAAGACCTCCTACTCCGCCGCGGACGTGATCGACAAGCTGCTGGAGCAACCTGCCTGATCACGAAGGATGGGCTGAGTGCGATGAGTTCCTCAACGGGACAATAATCCGTTTGCACAGGGTGTTTCTTTACGTATTTGAAGAGGAAGATGCTGTGGTGCGAAAGGGGGGACTCAAACCCCGCGGCCGACCGCGCCTTGCGATTCAGGGGTCATCTGAAGGAGGACACCATGAATCGCGCGCAGTCGGTCGTGCGACGAGTTCCCCAACGGGACAATAATCCGTTTGCACAGGGGGTTTCTCTACGAGATTGAAGAGGAAGATGCTGTGGTGCGAAAGGGGGGACTCAAACCCCGCGGCCGACCGCGCCTTGCGATTCAGGGGTCATCTGAAGGAGGACACCATGAATCGCGCGCAGTCGGTCGTGCGACGAGTTCCCCAACGGGACAATAATCCGTTTGCACAGGGTGTTTCTTTACGTATTTGAAGAGGAAGATGCTGTGGTGCGAAAGGGGGGACTCGAACCCCCACACCCTTGCGGGCACAAGAACCTGAATCTTGCGCGTCTACCAATTCCGCCACTTTCGCACATAAGCGGGAGGTGCATGGTAGATCCCGGCCGGTTCACTGTCAAGGCGATTCGCTGCGCCAATCGCTGCCGGCGGGTTTTGAATCCGGAAGGCGGTGGTACCCTGCCTTCAAGCAATGCAGGAACGAAAAACGAGGAGGTTTGAGATGCGTCTGAATGCGAAGGCCTTTGGCCTGGCGTGTGGGATTTTGTGGGGATTTGCGGTCTTTGGTGCGACCGTCTGGTTGCTGCTTCGGGGATATGAGGGTGAACAGATCAGGACCCTCGACCACTTCTATCTCGGATACAGCTTCAGCTACGTGGGGGCGTTTGTCGGTGCCATCTGGGGCTTCATCGACGGTTTCATCGGTGGCTGGCTGTTCGCCTGGCTCTACAACAAACTCGCCAAGGCTGAGTAACCCTGCAAAATCCGAAATCCGAAATTCGAAATCCGCAACCCGAAATCCAAAATCCGAAATCCGAAATCCGAAATTCGAAATTCGAAATGACAAAGTGTGTTTCAATAGGTTGCAATGACCGAAAGCAATTCCAATAAAAATCTGAAATCTGAAGATCTTTTGTCCGCGATTCAGCGTCGCGGTCCCAAGGGTCTGACAATCCAGCAGCTGGTCAATCAGATGGCTGCAGAACATTCGATGGGCCGTTCCGAGGCGCGCCATATCCTGCGGCCGATCCTCAAACAGCTGCAAAAAGACGGCCTGGTGATGCTCGGCCGCGGCAAGCGGTACTTCTCGGCCGAGGCCTCCGACCTGGTGACCGGCGAGTTGCGGCGGGTCGCCGGGGCAAAGATCGAGGTCGCGGGTGGCGACCGATCCGGGGCGCCGATTCGCATCTCACCGCACGCGATGCGAGGGGCTCTGGTCGGTGACACGGTACTGGTGCGGCTGGAAAAGCCGCGCAAGCGCGCCCGTGCCGACGGAGTTCGCGAGGGCGTGGTGGTGCGTGTTCTCGAGCGGGCGAGGCAGGAGGTGGTCGGGCGGTGGATCGTCGGCAGCGGTCGTCCCCACGTGAAGCCGCTCGAGCGGCGGCTCCGATTGACGGTCACGCCGACCGGGTCCCGGGTCGAGGGCGAGCCCCTCGAAGGGGAGCTGGTCGTCATTTCGCTGGACACAGTTGACCCGAAAGGACAGCGCGCCCGCGGGGTGCTTCTGGAACGGCTTGGTCAAGCCGCAGATCCGGGCGTGGTCGAAAAGGTGGTGCTTCGGCAGTTCGGCATCGTGGAGCGGTTTTCGGAATCGGTGATGGCCGAGGCGAATCATCTCCCGTCCGAGATCTCCGAAGCCGAGATCAAGGGGCGGTCGGATCTTCGTGGCGAGCCTACGATCACCATCGACGGCAGCACCGCTCGCGATTTTGACGATGCGGTCAGTGCCCGCAAGGGGAAAAACGGGGCGATCGAGGTCGGAGTCCATATCGCCGACGTCAGTCATTATGTTCGGCCCGGCACCGCCCTCGATGAGTCGGCCCGGGAACGCGGAACCAGCGTGTATCTGCCCGGTCGGTGCGTGCCGATGTTGCCCGAGAAACTCTCGAACGACCTCTGCTCCCTGCGCGAAAAAGTGGACCGTCTGACCTGGACGGTTTGGTTCACGGTTGATCGTGGCGGTGAGATCATCCGACGATCGGCGGGGGCCTCGGTGATCAGTTCGCGCCGCCGCTGCACCTATGGCGAGGTTGCCGGGTGGTTGGAATCTCCTCGCAGCCAATGGCCGGCGGAGACCGAGCCCTTTGCTGGATCGCTCGACCTCCTGGCCGAGGCCGCCAAACGACTGGGTCAGGCTCGTCGCGCAAGCGGCAGCCTCGATTTTGACCTCGCCGAGCCCGAACTCATCCTCGATCCCGAAGGACGGGTGGTTGCGATCCAACCTGCCGCGCGCAATCGCGCCCACCGCTTGATCGAGGAGTTGATGGTTGCGGCGAATCGTTGCGTGGCCCAGATGTTGATGGATGCGGACCAGCCGGGTCTCTATCGGGTGCACGATCAGCCGGAGGCTCAGCGGGTCGAGCAACTGATGCAGGTAGTCTCCGATCTCGGTCTGAAGCTGAAGGGTGATCCGTCGTCCCTCGAACCCTCCGCGCTTCAGGATCTGCTCGAAGCTGCAGACGGGAGACCCGAGGAGCGGCTGATCGACATGCTGGTCCTGCGGACTCTGGCGCGGGCCCTCTATAGCCCCGACCCGCGGGGGCACTACGCCCTGACCACCGAGGAATATCTGCACTTCACCTCACCGATCCGACGTTATCCGGATCTCGTGGTCCATCGGATGCTGGCAAAGCTTCTCGAGGATGGTCCGTTCCGGCCGGGACCCGAACGTGAGGCGGTTGAAGCCGAGCTCAAGATTCTCGGCGAATCGTGTTCGGCGGCCGAGAGGCGAGCCGAGTCGGCGGAGCGGGCTGCGGTCGAGTGGAAGACGGTGCTCTATCTGCGCGAGCGGGAGGGCGAGATTTTTGACGGACACATCTCGGGAGTCACCGAGTTCGGTCTCTTTGTCCGGCTCGATGAAATCTCGGTTGACGGGATGATCCACATCTCGGAGATCGACGATGACTATTACGTCTATGACGACCGGCGACACCGCCTGGTGGGGGAGAAAAAGAAAAAGGTGTGGCGTCTAGGCGATCCCATCGAGGTGCTGCTCGCCCGGGTCGATCTGGATGCCATGCAGCTGCAGCTGGTCCCGGTGGGCGTCAAACCTGACACCCGCGCCGCGCGCAAGTCCGGACGGCCCAGGAAGAAGGCTTTGAAGCGTTGAGCCTCTGTCGCCGCTGTTTGGGTGACTGAGGGTCGAGCGTGCCGCGGACCGGCCACAGGGAATAGCCTGGGGTGTCAGCTGACTCCCGACGCTATTCCCTGTCGCTCCTTCAGGGCTCTAGGGGCTGGAAGCAGGTTTGGTGGTGGCAAGCCCAGGAGGAATACCAGTGCTTTTCAGATCCGGAGAGCCTGGCGAAGGCAGGAGGGTGGTCGTATGATCGTCGGATCATTCGGGTTGGGGAAACGGGGGCTTGCATGCCGAAAGTCGATGTCAACGGTATCGGGATCCACTACGAGGAGCACGGATCCGGACCGCCGCTGGTGATGATCGGTGGTTTGGGTGCCGACACCTATCTGTGGTCGAAGCAGGTGCCGGTGTTTTCGGAGAGATTCCGGGTGGTGGTGTTTGACAACCGGGGGTCCGGTGAGTCGGACAAACCGGACGAGCCGTACTCGATTCCGATGTTCGTGGCCGACACAGTGGGTCTGATGAGAGTCCTCGAGATTGAGAGGGCGCATGTGGTGGGGGCGTCGCTGGGCGGGCTGGTTGCCCAGGAGTTGGTGCTATCCCATGCTGAGATGGTGGACCGTTTGGTGCTGGTCTGCACCACCAGCAACGGCCCGAGGAGCGTCCGACCATCGGTGTGGAAACTGATTCCGATGATGTTTCGCCTGCGCAGGACGGGCGACCCGGCAACAGATACGCGCAGGGCGTTTTCAATTTTTGCCCACCATCGTTGGATGGAGGACAACCCCGGCGAAGTCGAGGAGTACGTGGCCTGGCGGGTTGCCCACCCGCAACCGCCATCCGCCTTCAAGAGGCAGCGGGGGGCGATCAAGGGCTTTCACCGCGAGGATCGGCTGCCCACGATCACCTCTCCGACCCTGATTGTGCATGGGGAATCGGACCGGGTGTCGCCGGCTGCCAACGCCCGAATTCTGGGCGAACTGATCCCAAATGCAAAGGTGGTGATCCTCGAGGAATCCGGGCACGCGTGCTCCTTCGACCAGCGGGATCGATTCAACCAGGCGGTCCTGGACTTCCTCACCGCGCCCGGCGAGAGTGCGGGACGGTGAGCGCGCCGGAGATTGATCCCGCGCCGCCGATCGGCATCCTGTCGGCCGGGGTCTACATACCCGAGACCTTCATCACGGCAGCGGAAATCGCCGAGCGATCGGGAGTTCCAGAGGATGTCGTCATCCGCAAAATGGGTATCACCCGAAAGCCGGTGGCGGGCCCCGGCGACCACACCAACGCCATGGGGCTGTGGGCCGCCGAGGACGCGGTCAAACGGGCCGGGTTGGACCCGGAGGAGATCGACCTGGTCCTGTGTACCACCGAGGAATGGAAGGAGTTCCCGCTGTGGACGGCGGGAGTCAAGCTTGCGTACGACCTCGGTGCGCGGCGGGCCTGGGCGATCGACGTTCAGATGCGATGTGCGACCACGATGGCGGTGCTCAAGATGGCGAAGGCGATGATGCTGGGCGACCCAGACCTGAAAACGGTGCTGATCGCGGGAGGCTACCGCAACGGCGACTGGGTCGACTACACGAACCAACGGGCACGTTTCCTTTTCAGTCTTGCGGCGGGCGGTGGGGCGATTCTGTTGCAGAAGGGCCACCCGAGGAACCGCCTGCTGGAGTCGGAGGTCGTCGTTGACGGTTCGTTTTCCCGCGACGTCATCATCCCGGTCGGCGGAACGGTAGAGCCGATCTCGGCCGAGGCCATCGCCGAGGGGCGCAACCGACTGGACTGCCCCAATCCCGACGCCATGAAGCGCCGGCTCGACGCTGTTTCCATGGACAACTTCCTGCACGTGGTTGATCGCGCGCTCGAGAGGAGTGGCCTCGGCAGGGCCGACATCGGCTACCTCAACGTGCTTCATCTCAAGCCTTCAGCCCACCGATTCATCCTGCAAGAGCTCGGTCTGACCGAAGAGCAGGCGACCCACCTGAACGAGTACGGACATATCGGCCAGCAAGACCAGCCGCTTTCGATAATTTTGGGACTGGAGTCGGGCCGCTTGCGCGACGAGATGGTGATGGTAATGGTGGCTGCGGGCGTCGGCTACGCCTGGTCGGCGTCGGTGGTGAGGTGGGGTTGACGGGCCGTCGAGAACGCCGGAGGAGGTGCGGATGTACGTGAACAGCTGGCTGACCCGTAGGGCCTCCCTGACTCCGAACAAAACCGCGTTGATCGACACCAACGACGGAGACCGGCAGATCACCTACCGCGAGTTGAACCACCAGACCAACCGCACAGCTCATTTCCTTCGGCAGCGTCTGTACGTGGAGCGTGGCGACCGGGTCGCGGTGCTCGCAATGAACTGCGTCGAGTACCTGGATCTGTGGTTTGCCTGCGGCAAGATCGGAGCCGTGATCCAGTTGCTCAACTGGCGTTTGACCCCGCGGGAGCTGGCAGCCCTGGTGGCAGACGCAACCCCTCGCGTGCTGGTGTATGGACCTGACTTTGCCGGAGTGGTAGATGAACTGCGCGGACAGGTTGCCTGTGTCAAACACTTTGTGGCTCTCGGCGAGCATCAGACAGATTCCGACACGAAATTCATCGACCGCGAAGAGTGTGCCGACAGTGAGCCGCCCGAAGCGGACCTGGGTTGGAACGATGCTTGGGCCATCTGCTATACCGGCGGCACCACGGGCTTCCCCAAGGGCGCGGTCCTGACGCACCGGTCGATCACGGCCAACTCGATCAACACGGTGGTCAGCTGGGGTTTGACCGGCGACGACGTGGCGATTCTCCAGATGCCGCTTTTCCACACCGGCGGATTCAACGTATTCACCGCACCGCTTGTCCACGTCGGCGGCACCTCGATCGTCTGCCGCACCTTCGATCTGGATCACACTTTCGACCTGATCCGGGACCGTGAGGTGTCCCTGCTGGTCGGGGTGCCGACCATGTACATCATGATGCAGCAGCACCCGCGTTGGCAGGAGGCCGACTTCTCCCGGATGAAGATCTGTGGCAGTGGCGGCGCATCCTGCCCGGAGCCGGTGATCGACCGGTTTCAGAGAGCGCGGGGTCGAGCTCTTCACCGGCTACGGCCTGACCGAGGCCGGGCCCAACAACTTCTGGATGCCACCGGAGGAGCGGCGAGGAAAGCCGGGAGCAGTCGGCTACCCGTTGTTCCACGTAGACGTTAGGATCGAGGGCGCCGCCGGCGGCGAGTGCGGTTCCGACGAAGTCGGAGAGCTCCTGATCCGGGGGCCCCACGTGTGCGACGGCTACTGGAGAAAAACGGAGGAGAGCGCGGCGGCCATCGGCCCTGACGGCTGGCTGCGCACCGGGGACCTGGCGCGCCGGGACGCCGACGGCTGCCACTGGATCGTCGGGCGTGAGAAGGACATGATCAAATCCGGCGGCGAAAACGTCTATCCGGCCGAGGTGGAGAGCGTGCTACACGAGCATCCGGCGGTGGCGCAGGCGGCGCTGATCGGGGTTGCCGACAACACCTGGGGCGAGGTGGGCCGCGCCTTCGTAGTGGTGAGGCCGAACTGCGAACTCCGCGCCGACGAGCTGATCGCCTTTTGCAGCGAGCGATTGGCCCGATTCAAGATCCCGAAGTCGGTGGTGATTGCGGAGGAATTGCCCAAGACCGCCGCCGGCAAGATCGACAAGAAGCGCCTCACAGAGATTTCGGTGGATTGAGTGGGGATATTTTGGTCCGGGCCGATCGGTAGGCCTCCACCTACCCATCCTTCCCGGGCTCGGCCACGGATCGCCGCCGTCGGAGGTTTGTCTCCTCCCGTGCGGCTTGACAATCTGGATCTCAGAGCATAGGTTACCTAACGAACGTTCGGTTTTTAAAGGATATGCCCAGAGGATCAAACGGACGCCAGGCCGCGAGGTCGGAAGTTGCCACCACCAAGGTGTTGGAGGTGGCGCTCGAGCTCTTCTCGACCCAGGGTTACGGCGCCACCTCGATGCGGCAGATTGCAGAGGCCTGCGACCAGTCGGTGGGAAACCTCTACCACCACTTCGGCTCCAAGGAAAAGATCTTCCAACAGCTCATCGATGATTACTGGGCGCGGTTGCTCGATCCCGCGCACCCATTGCAGAAGGTTTTTGTCGGAGCCGACTTCCCGGATGATCTCGAAAAGCTGGCGGCCGCGATCGAGTTCACGGTCGAGCAGAACAAGGCCTCGATCCTGCTCGTCTTCATCGATGTGATCGAGTTCCAGGGCCGGCACATTCGCTATTTCTACGAGTCCATGGCGGATCGTTTCAAAGCGGCCTATGGACCGCGCTTCGAAGAACTCCGGCGCCAGGGCCGTCTGACCGACGCCGACCCCATGGTGGCTGTGATGGTCGCGACGCGCTGGCTTTTTTACTTTTATACCGTCGAGAAATGTTTTGGCGTACCCATGCACTTCGGGATGGACGCCAGTCAGGCTGTTGATGGTTTTATCCGCATTTTGCGTCGCGGGCTGCTCAAAGATCCGGCTGATCCGCCGGATTCGACAGTAGCGGAGGGCGCCAACTTCGAGAAGGGGAGGAAACAATGAGTGATCGCGTGAAACCGATGTTTTTGTTGGTAGCGGTACTGGCCGTGTTGGTCTGTTTCGCCGTTCCGGCTTTGGCTCAGGAAGCCGAAGAAGGGACCGATGAGACCGTTCAGACCGAAGAAGAAAAGGCTATTCAGGAAGCGCTCGATCGGCAGCCGTTTGCCGGCGAGATCACCGTCACCTCGCGACGGCGTGAAGAGGCCTTACAGGAAATACCGATTGCAGTTTCGGTGGTTGGTGGCCCTCAGCTCCAGGATATTGCCGCCACGACCATTAGTGAGCTCGAGAGCTATGTCCCCAACCTCTCGATCTATCAGGGCCGCAACCAATCGACCACGCTGACGGCGTTCATCCGCGGCGTGGGCCAGGCGGACCCGTTGTGGGGCGTGGATCCCGGCGTCGGCCTCTATATCGATGATGTCTACGTTGCGCGCCCGCAGGGCGCCTTGCTCGATGTCTATGATGTCGAGCGAGTGGAGGTCCTGCGCGGCCCGCAGGGGACCCTCTATGGCAAGAACACTATCGGTGGCGCCATCAAATACGTGACCAGGCCGCTGACGGATACCGCAGAAGGACGTATCACGTGGAACCCCGGGACCTGGGGCACCCAGGAATTTCGGGGAACGATTGCCGGGCCGATCGTCGCTGGCAAGCTTCGGGGAAAAGCCTCTTTTGCGAAGCTCACCCGTGACGGCTACGGAGAAAATACCTACCAGAACAGGGACGTCTCGGACAAGGACACCACCGCTTACCGTCTCGGCCTGCAGTGGCTGCTCTCGGACAAGGTATCGATTCGGGCCGATTACGATCATACCGAAGATAGGGCGGAACCGGTCGGCCTGACCCGCCTCGCGGCCAACCCTCTCTGTCCTCTTTTCGGTATTGGAGCGTGTCCGCCATATGACAACCTCTTCGATACCGAGAGCGGCCTCGCGCCGATCAACAGCACGGACTCGACGGGTTACTCGTTGACGCTGACCTGGGACATCAACCCGGCGCTGCAGTTCAAGTCCATTACCGCCCACCGGGAGAATGACGCCCAGAACAACATCGACTTCGACACCACACCTGCGCCGATCGTCGACACAGGTCCGGCGGTCTACTTCGACGACCAGACGACGCAGGAGTTTCAGCTTGTCTTCACCGGTTCCGATAAATGGAGCGGCGTTCTCGGCCTCTACTACTTCGACGGCACGGCGGGTGGAAGGGTGAACGCCACCTTTGTCGGCAGCACTTTTGTAACCACTGAGGGAGATATCGACACCAAGTCCTACGCCCTGTACGCCGACGGCAGCTTCAGGCTCACCGATCGTCTGACTCTCAACGTGGGGCTGCGGCCGACACGGGAGACCAAGCACGGCCGGGCCTTCAACGTCTACAACACCGACAACACCTACACCGATTACTGGTTGGTCACCGCGGACTTCGACGACGAGGTGACATTCACCTCGTGGGCACCCAAGCTCGGTCTGGACTACCAATTCAGCCCGGACGTGATGGGCTACTTCAAGGTCAATCGGGGTTTCAAGAGCGGTGGTTACAACGTCCGCGCCCAGGAAACCGTCTTTCCGGAGTCCGGCCTGCCGTTTGACGACGAAGTCATGACGGTGGCAGAGGTCGGGGTCAAGACGGTACTCGCGAACCGGTCGCTGGTCCTCAACAGCGCCGTCTTCTACGGCGACTACACCGACATCCAGGTCAGCACGTTCACCGATTACGATTCGAATGGCGACGGCACGAACGATGCCTTCTTCGGCAACTTCCTCAACGCTGGCGACGCCACCGTCAGTGGAGTCGAGGTTGAGTACAACTGGGCCTCGAGATCCTGGTTTGGTCTTTCGGGCTTTCCTCGCGTATCTGCATACAGACCCGGATTTCTTGGACGAAAACGAGGACGGCGTTCTCGATGCCCAGGTGATCACCAACGCACCGGAGTTGACCGGCGCCATCCGCGGCAACTTCGACTTCCCGGCCTTCGGCGGTTTGATCACCGCCAGTGTCGGCTACAGCTATCGAGATGAGTCGATTCTGACCAACGAGGGGGTCGATCCGATCGTTCAGCCTTCCTTCGGTTTGGTTGACGCCTGGATTTCGTGGCTGTCGGGCAACGCCAAGTGGCGGTTCGGTATCAGCGGCAAGAACCTCCTCGACGAGGAGTACCTGACCAACGGATACAACATTCCGGCGCTCGGAATTCTCCAGGGATCGTATGGAGCCCCGCAGACATTTGTGGCGACCCTCGAGTGGCGCTTCTTCTGATGTAATCCAACGGGGGCGCCGGACAGGCGCCCCCGTTTTTTTTCGTCTGATCGGCGTCGACGCGTCGACCGGGCACCTGCTGTCTGCCGGCTCCAGATCATCCGGGGCCCCAGGTGTGTGAAGGAGGAGACATGATCGAAACCGGACTCAAAAACAAGGTCGTGATCGTCACTGGCGCTGCTGCAGGCATCGGCCGGGCGACGGCACTGGCCTTTGCTGCGGAAGGCGCGAAGGTGGCGGCGTGGGACGTCAACGAAGCGGTGGCCGACGAGGTCGTTGCGGCCCTGAATGCGGCCGGGGGTGAAGGCTTTTTTCAAAAAGTCGATGTCGCTCACGCCGGCCAGGTGGAGACGGCGATCGCGGATGTGGTGGACCGATGGGGCGGTCTCGATGTGTTGGTCAACAATGCAGGGATCGTTCGAGACGGACAGCTCGTCAAGTTCAAGGATGGCGAGGTGGTGGCGCGGATGACCGACGACCAGTGGGACGCCGTTCTCAACGTCAATCTCAAGGGGGTATTTCACTGCACCCGTGCGGCCGCGCCCCACTTGATCGCCCGCGGAGGCGGCGTTGTTCTCAACGCATCGTCGGTTGCCTGTCTCAACGGGAATTTCGGTCAGACCAACTACGTGGCCACCAAGGCCGGTGTCATCGGGATGACCAAGACCTGGGCCCGCGAATTGGGCCGCTTTGGAATTCGGGTCAACGCCGTGGCGCCGGGCTTCGTGTTGACCGAGATCATCGAGGCGATGCCGCAAAAGGTCCTCGACGGCATGGTCGCCCATACCCCGATGGGGCGGATCGGCGACACCGCCGACATCGCCAACGCCTATCTCTGGTTGGCCTCGGATGCGGCGACGTGGGTCACGGGCGCCACCTTCTCGATTGATGGTGGATTGGTGATTGGGACCTAGTCCCTCCTTTCCCGCTCCCGTTCCCGCTCCCGTTCCCGAAATCATCCTTCGGTCCGGGATCGGGAGCGGGATCGGGAATGGGATCGGAAAGGAATTTTCATGAGATACGCAACAATCGTTGCTACAGGCCGATATATCCCGGAAAACGAAGTTTCCAACGACCAACTCCGCGAGCGCTTTGCCCACATCCCCGACTTTGTCGACAAGATGGAGGAGTCGTCGTCGATTCGCACTCGCTGGTGGGCGCCGGAGGATTGGTGTGCGTCGGATATCGCGTTGCCGGCGGCGCGACAGGCCCTGGAAAAGGCGGGGCGCCGGCCGGAGGACGTCGACCTCGTCATTCTCGGTACCGACTCACCCGATTACACGACTCCGGCAACCTCGGTGGTTCTGCAACACAAACTGGGGGCCGTCAACGCAGGGACCTTTGACGTGGGCTGCGCCTGCGCCTCGTTCCCGACCGGTGCCGCGATCGCCTCGGGGCTCATCGCATCGAACCCGGCATTGAAGACCGTGCTGGTCGTCGGTGTCTACAACATGCAGAAATTGGCTGCGCCCGATGACCCGATGATCTTTTTTTATGGTGACGGATCCGGAGCGGCGGTCTTCGAACCCTCAGACGAACCAGGCTTTGTCTCTTCGGCGATGCGTGCCGACGGGGCGTACCACGCCCACTGGGGGGTCTACGCGGGTGCGACTTTCGAGCCCGCCACCGAAGAAGCTGTGCGAGCCGGTCGAACGGCGGTCCGCATGGTCGAGCGCTATCCTCCTGAAGTGAACCACGAGGGCTGGCCGAAGGTCGTGCGATCACTGGCGGCCAATGGAGGCTTCGAACTCTCGGAGATCGACTTCACGATCTTTACCCAGGTCCGCAAGCCATCCATCGAGTTGGTCCTGTCGGATCTCGGTCTGCCGATGGAGAAAACCCACACGGTGATGGAGAAGTGGGGATACACCGGGTCGGCCTGTGTGCCGATTGCGCTCGATGACGCAATCGAGCAGGGCAAGATCTCTTCGGGTGATTTGCTCGTGCTCGTCGGATCTGGAGTAGGGTATAACCAAGCGGGAGCGGCGTTCAGGATGCGTTGAAAAAAATCGGTTGGTGTCGAAGAAGGACAGAATCAGATTTGAGTTTTGAGTTTTGAGTTTCGAGATCCCGCCCACCGCAGTGAAGCGCGTGACGAAGAGGGCCCAACTCAGATCTTGCAACTCGATATTCAACACTTTCCTGGATTTGGGGGATGTCGATGGGTAAAAAAATTCTGAAAGTCCTGCTTGGGTTCGGAATCCTCATCGTCATCGGCATCATCGTGACTTCGTGGATGGTATGGAAGCGGCCGCTCAAGATCGATGCGTCCTTCAGTCGGATGGCGTTGACCCGGCACGGGTTCGACAAGACGACTGTAAGGACCCCCGCCGGCGGAATGACCGTCTGGGAGGCAGGATCGGGCCCGTGCATGATCCTCTTGCACGGAGCGGGAGACCAGGCCGGCGCCTGGGCTCGAGCCGTGCCCACCTTCGTCGATGACTACCGGGTCGTGATTCCCGATCTGCCCGGCCACTGGAAGAGCGATCCCCAGGATGGTCCGCTCGGTATCGAAACCTTGCGCGGGGCGGTCGACGTGTTGATGGAAACGGTGTGCGCTGACGAGCAGGCCGTGCTCGTCGGGAATTCGATGGGAGCGTGGGTGGCCATGCTCTATGCCAGGGATTACCCCGATCGCGTATTGCGGCTGGTACTGGTCAACGGCGGCGCCATCCGACAGAATGATTCGACGGTCAATATCTTTCCGGCGAACCGCGAGGAAGCCCGAGAGACCATGAAGGCCTTGATGGGCCCGTCGACCCCGCCGGTACCGGATTTTGTTCTCGACGATGTCGTCCGCCATTCCCGGGAAGGGCCGGCCGGACGGTTCGCCGGAAGCCTCGCGAACATGGGTGGAAAGATCAACAACTATCTTCTCGATGATCGTCTGACCACTGTCGTCGCACCGGTCGAACTGGTGTGGGGTGACTCCGACGGTTTGATGACGATGGAATATGCCGATCGACTGCTCGAGGGTCTGCCGAGGGCGCGGCTCCACGTGGTTCCCGGCTGCGGTCATGTGCCGCATCGCGAATGCCCCGATCTCTTTGCCGAGGCTTTGCGGACGGCTCTCGATACTCCCCCTGAGGAGGCATGGAGGCAGGAGCTTTCGCCGTGATCTGTGCCGACATTGTAGGTGAACGCAGCCGTTTGTCGCCGAACAAGACCGCCATCGTCGAGGTCGCAACCGGGCAGCGACTGAGCTATTCGGAGCTTGATTACCGGGCGGCGACCTGTGCCCGCGCCTGGCTCTACGGGCTCGGGCTCAAGCGGGGTGACCGGATCGGGATCTTGTCGAGCAATCGGCTGGAATATGTTGATGCGTTTTTTGCCGCGGCCAAATCGGGGGTCATTCTGGTACCGCTCGGGACGCGGCTGACATCTGCGGAATTGGCGGTCATCATCGAAGATTGCGGCCTCTCGGCCCTGCTCTATGGGGCGGAACACGCCGAGACCGTGGGCGAACTCCATCAGAGGGTGGATACCGGCCGTCTGGTCTCCCTCGACGGAGATGAGCTGAGCGAGTCCCTGTCGTGGTCGGATCTTCTGGCTTTGGTTGGAGACGGAGACTTCGTCCCGAGCGTCTGTTGCCCCGATGACCCACTCTGCCTGCTCTACACTTCGGGCACAACCGGCAAACCAAAGGGAGTCATCACACCCCACCGAATGGTGGCCTGGAACGCCTATAACACGGTTGCCTGCTGGCAACTTTCAGAAAACGACGTCAGCCCGATCTTCACTCCGCTCTATCACGCCGGGGGTCTGGGTGCTTTTCTGTCACCGATCTTTCTCGCCGGCGGCACCATCATCCTGCACCGCGAATTCGACCCGTCAGAGGTCTGGAAGATGATCGTGGACGAAGGTTGCACGGTCGTGCTCGGTGTGCCCACAATTTGGAAGATGCTGGCGGATGCGCCGGAGTTCGCGACCGCGGATCTCAGTCATGTGCGGTGGTTTATCTCCGGCGGCGCACCGCTGCCGCGCCACCTGGTTGGCGTTTTTCGCGACCGGGGTGTCGTCATGCGCCAGGGCTACGGTTTGACCGAAGTCGGGGTGAATTGTTTTTCCATGACGGACGAGGAGGCGTGGGTCAAGGCCGGGGCAATCGGAAAACCGTTGATGTTCACCGAAGCCAGGGTGATGGACCCCGACGGAAAAGAAATGCCTCCGGACGACGTCGGTGAATTGTGTTTTCGCGGTCCGCATGTGAGCGCGGGGTACTGGAACAACCCGCAGGCGACCGCCCAGGCCCGCGACAAGAACGGCTGGTTCCATACCGGCGACATGGCCTGCCGGGATAGCGACGGCTTTTATTACATCGCCGGACGCGCCAAGGACATGTTCATCTCCGGTGGGGTCAACGTCTACCCGGCGGAGATCGAAAACAGCCTGCTTCAACACCCGGCGCTCTCGGATGCCGCGGTCGTCGGGGTGCCACACGAGACCTGGGGCGAGGTGGGAATCGCCTTCGTCGTACCGGCTGCAGAGCAAGCGGTGACTGCCGAAGATCTCGGCTCGTTCATGGCCGGGCGGTTGGCACGATACAAGATTCCCAAACAGTTTCGGGTGGTGGATGAGTTACCCAGGACGGCCTACGGCAAAGTAGTCAAAGGGGAGCTGGTGGAGCTCTGGGAGAAAGAAAAGAAGAATTAGGAATGCCCGCCCGGCCCCCGATTTCGGGAGTGGGAACGGGAACGGGATCGGATGACATCAGGAGGTCGTGTGAAAAAAGTCTATATCGCTGCGTATCATCAATCCAAATTCGGCAAGCTCTTCGACATGTCGGTGCCCGAGATCATTGCTGCGACAGTCAATGAAACCTGCGCCGAGATCGGTGCCGAAGCGGCCGCCATCGACGTCGCATCGGTGGGCGCGACCTGCAATTTTTCCTTGAATCAGCAGGGATTGCTGGCAGGTCTTGTCGCCATGGTCCCCGGTCTCGAGGCCAAACCCATCGAAGCGGTCGAAAATGCCTGCGCTACCGGTGGTCAAGCTGTGCTCTCCGTGATCGGCAAGCTTCAGATGGGGCTGGGTGACGTGGGCATGGCGGTTGGCGTCGAGAAAATGCGCAACGACGAGGGCAAGATGGACGGCGCGCTGATCGGCGAAGTGCTCGGGTATTTTTCGCACCCGGATGAGCGCGAGGGCAAGGTCTACATCTTCCCCCACCTCTTTGCGGAGGTCATGCGCGACTACATGGCGGCGCACGGCGCCACCGAACGGGATTTCGCCGAAATCTCGTCTCGGGAGTATGCCAACTCGACCTACAACCCCTACGCCCAGATGCAGAAGATCGAGGTGTCGGTGGATGAGGCCGCGACCCCGGAAGGCCGCAACCGTTACATCGTCGAAGGTCTGCCGCTCAAGACCTACGATTGTTCGCAGATCAGTGACGGCTATGCCGGTCTGATCGTGGCGACCGAAGAGGGTCTCGCCAAGCTCGGCATCAGCAAGGCCGATTGTGTGGAGATCGCCGGCTGGGGTCAGGCGACCGATCCCCTGCTCAAGGAAGGGCGCGACATTCTGAAACCGGCAGGAGCCTTTGCCGCGATGAATGCGGCCTACGAGATGGCGGGGGCGGGCCCTGAGGATGTCAATGTGGCCGAGATCCACGATTGTTTCACCGTCATGGGCGCGATCGGTGCCGAGGTGATCGGCAAAGCCGGTTACGGTGAGGGAGCGCGCTACTGGGCCGACGGCAAGGCCGACGCCAAGGGTGAATGCGGCATCAACACCTCGGGCGGTCTGATTGCAAAGGGGCATCCGGTCGGTGCGACGGGTGTGGCCATGATCGGCTGGGCGGCCTGGCAGTTGCAGGGCAAGGTGCCGGCCGAGTTGCAGGTCCCCGACCCGAAGATGGCTGCGACCTTCAATATCGGTGGACCGATCTGCGCAAGCTCAGTTTCTCACCGTGCTGAGAACCGCGTCGACTGAGTTCGGAGTTTTGAATTCGGAATTCTGAGTTCTCGCTCCCGACCCGGATTTTTCTTGGATGGGCGGTTGGAATCTCCGAACTCCTAACTCCGAACTCTCGAATTGGGGGAACCATGAAAGCCGAAATCATCCCGGACCGCAGCGGTCACCTGGAAGTCGACGGTCAGAAGATCTGGTGGGAGTACCACGGCACGGGCGACCGCGAAGCGATTTGCCTGCTCAACGGGCTCGCGATGCACACCAAGGCGTGGTACGGCTTCCTGCCGCTGCTGGTCGATGACTACGATGTGATCCTCTACGATTTCCTTGGTCAGGGAGAGTCCTCGAAGGAGGATGTTCCGTACTTCATCGACGGGCTCGCGCGGTACCTTGCGCTGATCATGGATGAGCTCGGTATCGAGAAGGTCCACCCAATGGGGATATCCTATGGTGGCTTTATCGCCCTTGAATTCGCGCGACTTTACCCGGAGCGGGTCCACACGCTGGTCTTGTCGGGGATTCTGGCCAGCCGCGAAAAGCTCTTCCAGATGTACCAGGATATTTCTCTACGGTTTTATCGCGGTACCAAGGGTGAGTTCGAGCTTTATACCCACTATATGTACGAGAAGATCTTCTCCGAGCGCTTTGTCAAAAACATCCCCGATGAGCAGTTGGTGGCCATGCGGCAGCGATTCTATGACCGATACATCGACTATCGCTACTGTCTGATCCGGCTCACCGAGGCCCAGGATCCATTCTTTGCGAATATCGAAGAACGGGTCGAGGGATACCGCAAGGTCACGGCTCCGACTCTCATCATGGCCGGCGCCCACGACCGGGCGATCCCGCTCTGGCAGCAGGAAAAACTGGCCGAGATCTTTCCTAACAGCCGCTACGAACTGGTGCCCGAAAGCGGCCACGTGGTCTACATCGAACGTCCCGATGTTTTCTTCCCGGCCCTGAAGGCCTTCATGAAGGCCGGGTCGATCGATTTCGAGATGCCGACCGGGGAGGAACCTGCGTGAGCGAGTCGGCCGCGGTCCTCTTTCATCGCATCAACGGCGACGGGGAACCCGTGGTTCTGCTCAACGGCGTCGCCATGACCGTGCCGTCCTGGGAACATATCGTGGCGCCGCTCGCCCGGCGCTATAGGGTCATTCGATGCGACTTCAGGGGCCAGCTGATGATGCCCGCGACCCCACCCCCGGATCTCATTGACCACGCGGACGATGTGGTCGTGCTGCTGGATCAACTCGGCCTCGAATCGGTCCACATTATCGGCACCTCCTTTGGCGGTGTCGTCGGGACCCTGGTCGCTTCCCGCCACCCGGACCGGGTTCGTTCGCTGGCCACCATTGCATCGGCCGAAGGCTTTGATGAAGGGCTTGCAATCGAGGTCGCGCGTTGGCGTCAGGCCGCCGTCGATTCGCTCGAAGGAGACGACCGCGGCCACCTGTCCGACATTTTGGAACCGGTGGTCTACTCGCCGGCGTATGTAGCCGCCCACTCCACTGAACGGGTGGTGCGGCGGGCCCAGATCGCCTCCTTGCCCGACGAGTGGTTCCGGGGTCTGATCGGTCTGCTCGATACCGCTCAATCCGTGCGCCTGGGTGACGAACTGGCCGCCATCAAGTGTCCTGCCATGGTCGTGGCGGCCGAACTCGACGGTTTCGTATCAGTCGATCGAGTACGCGGTTTTGCCGATGCGATTTCCGGCGCCCGTTTCGAGGTCATTGCCGGCGCCGGCCACGCCGTCGTCGTCGAGCAGCCGGAACGAGTCGTCGAGTTGTGCTTGGAGTTCCTCGCTGAAGTGAGCTGACGAATCGAAAGGGAGCAGAGGAGCAGAGGAGCAGAGGAGCAGAGGAGCAGAGGAGCAGAGGAGCAGAGGAGCAGAGGAGCAGAGGGGCAGAGGGGCAGAGGGGCAGAGACAGAGGAGCAGAGGACACCCGCTCCTTATCACGTGGATCGCTTCTGGTACGGTCTCCCTCTCCCTTTCTCCCTTTCTCCCTTTCGGGATCGGTATCCACCGCAGCCGTTCGATAGCGATAGCGATCCCGATAGCGATAGCGAAGATGCCGAGCGCTCCTCTGCCCCTCCGCCCCCGTGCCCCTCTGCAATGTGGAGGCTTGTTCCCCCTTTCCCCCTTTCTCCCTTCGGAAACGGTGACGGCAACGGGATCGGCACTGTCGTTCAAGATGTCATCCTGAGCGAAGCGCCTTCGGCGCGGAGTCGAAGGATCTGCGGCCTTGGGTCTCCGCTGGTGCGCCATAGATCCTTCGACTGCGCCCCAAGGGGGGCTCCGCTCAGGATGACATCGGGCGGCGACATTCACATCGAGGAGAAATCGGTGCCGGGCGGTTTTCCCTTTCCATATTTCGGGGTCCGTATCCACCGCAGCCGTTCGATAGCGATAGCGATCCCGATAGCGATAGCGAAGATGCCGAGCGCTCCTCTGCCCCTCCGCCCCCGTGCCCCTCTGCCATCCTGGATCGGAATCCAGAATCCGCCATCCAGCATCGAGCATCGAGCGATCGATCTCCCTTTCCCCCTTCGCGGCATTCTCTGCCATAATCACCGTGGAGTCTCTGGTGCCGGTATTTGGAGGGGAACTCGTGCTGAACGCGACCATGGTGTGGTGGGCGCTCGCTGGCGTGGTCGGGCTGGGTCTGACAACGGCCCTCATTTTCGGATATCTCAATCGGGTGCTGCCGGACCCGCACGGCTTTGTGCCGGCAATTGCCTGGCTGCTGATTGCAGGGGGCGCCGGCCTCGACATCACGGCCGGTCTGCGGTGGTCGGGAACTCCGCACGGGATGGGCGGCGCCTTGATCGCGATCGGACTCCTCGTGCTGGTACGTGTTCTGGATCTGATTGATGACGAAAAGGGAGGGCAGCGGGCCGTGACTCTGGCTCTGGCCGGCTTGCCGTTGCTTGCTGCTGCGGTCTTTCTGCCGGTTCCACTGTGGCGAGCGCTCTACGGGTGTCTGCTGCTCGGGATCGCGATCTGGCTGGCCGCCGTATCTCGAGGACGTTCCCCCCGGTCGGCATTCACCGCTGCATCTGCGTTCCTCGTGGCAACCGGGTTGGTACTTCTGGTCGGAGTCCTTCGACCTACGATCGGGCTCAGCTACGACCCGCTGATCTCGGTCCTCCTTTTCGCGGCCTTGGCTCTGACCGCGACCGCGACCGTGACGCGAACCGTTGCATCGGAGGCCTCGTCAATGAAGGCCCAGTTGGCGGATCTCGAGGATGAGCACGAGCATCTCCTGCGACTGGCGGAAACCGACCCGCTGACCGGTTGTCCCACGCGCCAGGCCCTACGGGCGTGGTTTGATCGCTGGGAAGGCGGCCAGCCGGTGTCGGTGGTCCTGATCGATGTCGACGGCCTCAAACGAATCAACAGCCGGCACGGTCAGGCGGTGGGCGACGAAGCGCTCCGATTGGTTGCGAATGTTCTCTCGTCCTCGATTCGGCCGGGAGACCTGGTGGTGCGGTGGGGTGGAGACGAGTTCGTGGTGGTGCTCCGCGGCACCGGTCACGAGCAGGCGCAACGGCGTTTCACCACTCTCATCGGCGAACTCCAAGAGAGCACTGAGGCTTTTCCCTATGAAGAGCCTCTGGGTGTGCACTGGGGAGTCTCTTCATGTGCCGCGCCGGCCGATATCTCTCGTGCGTTGGCCGAGGCCGATGAACGGATGTACGCCATGAAACGGCGTCAGGCGACTCCCGAGTAGCTTTCGGCTCCTTCGACTTTTACTTCTTGTTTGGCGTATTGACGCCCGAGGTTGCATTCCACCGGAAAATTGTTGGTGTATTTATCGCCAGCCAAGGGCCTTGAGAATTCAAACGAATTGATTTTCGTAATGCCGATGGCGATTTCGAGAGGCGATATTGACAGTATGTCGAGAGGTCGCTAGTCTCTCTCTCACTTGTGCAAATGAACACAAGTGAAATTCGTGAACCTCCGAGAAAAACCATGGACTACGCTCACTGTCGGCCCTCCAAGGGCCTTGTCGAACATCCGAGACGTGGATTCAATATCTGGATCATTTCCATGTTGACCGCCACCTTAGGGGTGAATTTTGCAGAATCTGCCGATCCCGAGACCGTCCATCGCCGTCACTTCGTGATGGGAACCTGGCTCGATCTGCGCATCGAGGCTCCCACCCGTTCAGGCGCTCTCGCTGCGTCGGAGTCCGTGCTGCGAACGGTCGAGGATGCTGAACGGCGATTGTCGACCTGGCGCGACGACTCGGAGTTGACCGGATTGAATCAATTTCGAACTGGGGAATGGGCAGAACTGTCCGCGTCATTGGCGAGAGATCTCGCGGAGGCCGCCCGCTGGGAACGACGATCGGACGGTGCTTTCCGGCCGGGTATCGCGATGCTGGTCGAGATGTGGGATCTCCGCGGACAGGGGAGGGTTCCCTCGCCTGATGAACTTCGCATAGGCGTCTCGGCATCGTTGCCGGACGGAATCGAGATTGTAGGCCGAAGAACACGTCGTATACGAAGTGATTATCGAATCGAAGAAGGTGGATTCGGAAAAGGAGCGGCCCTAGTCGATACGATCGAGGCCGTCCGGTTTGCCGCAGCATCCTGCGCAGTCATGGATTTTGGAGGTCAGGTTTTTTTGTGGGGAGAGTGCCAGCCGGTTTCAATTGCGGTGGCGGATCCCAGAGATCGTCAGGTCCCGGTCGCCGAAATCAAGTTGGCAGAGGGGACGGCCGCGAGCTCGGGAAACTCCCTCCGCGGAATCCTTGTCGATGGCGAGCGCCTTGGCCATATTCTCGATCCCAGAACCGGTGTTCCCGTTGTTGACTGGGGTTCGGTGACGGTGATCTCTTCCGACCCAATGACGGCGGATTGTATTTCAACGGCGCTATATGTGATGGGCCCTCGAGTGGGCGCCGAGTGGATCCTTCGGTATCCCGATATCCAGGCTGTATTTGTGGAACGGCGTGCCGGTGACCTCCGGATTTCGGCAACCTCGGGTCTGGTGGACAGGCTACAGGCTCTTGGAGGTCGATCGGTTGACTGGCTGCGAACCGCCGATGGCGTCGATCCAGAGCGGTCAGAAAGCTTCGAACAATCGAATTGAGTGTGAGCAAATAATAACCGGATTACCGGTTTGAGGAGCTTGAGATGAGATGTGGAATCCTGAATAGATGGACGGTGATTGTCCTGCTGTTGCTGGTGGTGCCCGTCGCTGCGGCGGCGGAAACCCCGGATGAAAAGATCGAACGTCTGGAGCGCGAGATCGCAGAGCTTCGGGCGGCTCTGGGGGAACTCAAAGAGGAGGCGCCTGCCGATCAGAGGCTGACCGAGATCGAGCGGCAAATCGGAATCCTGGCGGAAGAAGTCGAGAATCTCAAGGTCGGTGATGCCGTCGTTACCGCTTCCCGCGAGAACGCCATGCCCGGACTGGGCCCGGCGGCGGCCAAGGTCTACAGCAAGGAGTCGGGTCTGTCGATTGGCGGCTATGGCGAGATGCTCCTGCAGTCCTACGACTCAAAAAAGGACGACGGTACCGACTCCGGCAAGACGGATCAGTTCGATTTTCTCCGTGCCGTCATCTATTTCGGCTACAAGTTTTCGGATTCTTTCGTATTCAATTCAGAGATCGAATTCGAGCATGCTTCGACCTCCCAGGATGGTTCGGTATCGGTCGAATTTGCATACGTCGACTACCTCCACTCGGATGCTTTCAACGTGCGCGCCGGTCTGGTTCTGGTGCCGATGGGTCTGATCAATGAATTGCACGAGCCGACGACATTTTTGGGCGCTCTTCGACCGGAGACGGAACGGCGGATCATTCCGAGCACGTGGCGGGAAAACGGAGTCGGCGTCTTTGGGGACTTTGGCGGTTTTACCTACCGGACTTTTGTCGTGAATGGCCTCGATGCATCGGGTTTTTCGGCGGCCGGGCTACGGGGCGGACGGCAGAAGGGCTCCAAGGCCAAGGCTGAGGATTTTGCATGGGTCGGCCGCGTCGACTACCAGGGGACGCCCGGACTGCTTCTGGGCGCATCCTTGTATACCGGCGACTCGGGTCAGGGACTCACCTCAACCGATGGCGCCGCAATTGATGTTTCGACGACGATCCTGGAGGGACACGTGGACTACAAGATCCGGGGTCTGCAGCTGCGTGCCCTCTATGCGAGATCCGACCTCGGCGATGTGGCGGAGCTCAACCAGGCCTCGGGTCTGGAGGGAGATAAATCAGTGGGAGAAAGCATGGTCGGCTACTACCTCGAGGCCGGGTATGACCTTTTCTCGAGGAGGAGTGGTCGATCGTCGCTTACTCCCTATATTCGATGGGAACAGGTCAATACGCAGGAGACGGTCCCAGAAGGGTGGGAGTCGAATCCAGCGACCGACGAGGAGATCCTTGGCGTTGGCATCGCCTATCAGCCCATCGAACAACTCATTGTCAAATTCGAATACCAGGATGTCGACAACCGCGCCGGCACCGGAGTCGACCGGATCAACCTCAACCTCGGCTACATATTCTGACGTAAATGATGACTCCACGTTCCTGGATTTGTTGCTTGGGCGCGGTCTTCTGCGCCGCGGTCGTGCTCGTTTCGACAAGTTTCGGGACGGTTCTGGTAACTGTGGAGGAAGCTCTCGGACAGGTTTATCCGAAATCGTCAACCGAACGCCAGACCGTCTTTCTGACCGGGGAGCAACTGGACCGGATCGAAACGCTCGCGGGTCAGCGACCGGGCGGGGCCCTGGTGACGCGATATGTCGCGGTCCTCGAGGGTGAAGTAGTCGGTTGGGCCTATCTCGATACCCATCGTGTCCGGACGCTTCCGGAAACCGTGATGATCGCTATTGCTGCGGATGGCACATTAAAAAGAGTCGAGGTTGTGGCGTTCAGGGAGCCTCTCGACTATTTGCCCCCGGATCGGTGGTATCAACAATTCGAGGACCGTTCTCTTGACGACGAACTCGAGCTCAAACGGGGCATCCGAGCGATCACCGGTGCCACTCTGACAGCGAGAGCCACGACGGATGCGATTCGGCGGGCGATGGCGATTCATCAGGTGCTCGAAACCGAGGTGGAATTTCCATGACCCGCAGCGAACGGTGGTTGTTCGACATATCCAATCTCCTGGTTGGAGGGACCGGGGTGGTTTACGGGATCATGAAGTATCTGATGGATCCTGTCGACGAATGGTCGGTTGTGAATCACCCGTGGCAGCCCGATTTTCAACATCTCCATGTCCTGGTGGCACCGGCGCTCGTATTTGCCGTGGCGCTGTTCTGGAAGGGTCATGTTTTTGAGAAACTCTCCAATTCGTCGAAGAGGGGTCGCCTCACGGGTCTCGTGTTAACCGTTCAGTTCGTACCGGTCGTGGTGTCGGGCTATTTGATTCAAGTGACCGTCTCCGAAGGCTGGCGAACTACCTGGATCTGGATTCACCTCGTGACCGGCGGGTTGTGGATACTCGGGGCGCTTTCCCACCGCTTCAAGAAGGCCGACGGCGACACAGACTGAAGAGCAGGGGAGCCACGCTGTTTTTTGGCTGCAACGCCTCCGGTACGGTTCTCCCTTCCCCCTTCGGTAACGGTAACGGAAACGGGATCGGGCTCGGGATCGAAAGAGGTTCGACTTTTGGATCCAGCATCCAGCATCTCGCATCGAGTATCGAACAACGGTGCCCTCTCCCTCTCCCCTTGGCACCTGCCGTCAATGTACTATCGTGGCTCGAATCAACCCGGGAGGTCTGATTGAGCCAGCTGCATCTGTTGTCCGAGCGCCGATTCTGGCCCCTGTTCTGGACCCAGTTCCTGGGCGCGTTCAACGACAATCTTTTTAAAAACGCACTGGCGATCCTTGTTGCCTATCGATCGATGACCTTGCTCGGTGTTTCGTCCGCCACCATCGTGGTGGCCTGCGCGGGAATTTTCATTTTCCCCTTCTTTCTCTTTTCGGCCACCGCGGGCCAACTTGCCGACCGGCTGGCGAAATGGCGTCTGATTCGCTGGGTCAAGATCTGGGAGATCGGAGTGATGTGTCTCGCCGGGATCGGCTTTGCGACCAACAGCCTGGCGCTGTTGCTGCTCGTCCTTTTCTTCATGGGGATGCAATCGACATTCTTCGGACCGGCAAAGTACGCCATCCTGCCGGAGTTGCTCGACGACAAAAACCTCGTGGGCGGAAACGCCTTGGTAGCGTCGGCGACTTTTTTGGCGATTCTGCTCGGCACGATAACCGGCGGACTGATTGTTGCCGGAGGAGACGAGTGGGTTTCGCGTCTTGGAATCATGGTGGTGTTTGTCGCGATTCTGGGATGGCTGGTGAGCCTTTTTATCCAGAAAACGCCCGCCGCCAACCCCGATCTCCAGTTCGAGCTCAACCCTGTGACACCGACCATCAAGATCCTGCGGGTGACGCGATCGGTCCACACGGTTTTTCTTTCGGTGCTCGCGATCTCGTGGTTCTGGTTCATGGGGGCGTCGTTTCTGTCGTTGTTGCCCAATTTTTCCAAGGACGTGCTCGGGGGAGGGGAGACCGTGGTGACCCTTTGTCTGGGCACCTTCTGTGTCGGCATCGGCATCGGATCGATGTTGTGCGAACGTTTTTCCAGAAACCGGCTCGAACTGGGTTTGGTGCCGCTGGGCTCGATCGGCATCAGTGTTTTTGCCATCGATTTGGCCTTTTCTGGTTGGCGGTTTCTTCGGCCGACTGACGGCTCGCTTCTTTCGGCGACCCAGTTTCTGGGTTCGCCCGGTGGCCTGCACGTCCTGGTCGATCTCTTCCTGATTGCGGTCTTTTCAGGTTTTTACACCGTACCGCTGATGACATTCATTCAACAACGATCCGCGGGAGAGGTCCGGTCGAGGGTGATCGCGGGCAACAATATCCTCAACTCCTTGCTGATCGTCCTGTCGTCGGTGATTCTGGTGACCCTGATGGCTGCCGGTGTTTCGATCCCGGGGATTTTCCTGATCCTCGCACTACTGAATATCGGCGCGGCAATCTGGATCTACACAGTCATTCCGGAGTTTCTGTTGCGTTTCGTGGCCTGGGGTCTGGCCAATATCCTGTATCGGTTGCGGGTCGAGGGAATTGAATACCTCCCGAAAGAAGGCCCGTGCGTGCTCGCGGCCAACCACGCCAGCTTCGTCGACTGGCTGCTGATGGCCTCGGCGTCGCCGAGACCGCCGCGTTTCGTCATGGCGGAGGACTATTCCCGTCTGCCGCTGATCCGCTTTCTTTTTCGCGATGCCAAGGTGATCCCGATCGCGTCCGCACGCGAAAAGCCCGAGGTCCTCGAACAAGCTTATGACCGGATCGCCGAAGAGCTTGCCGAGGGTGAGGTGGTGTGCATATTCCCCGAGGGTGGGATCACGTGTGACGGGTCCTTGTCTCCATTTCGCCCCGGAATCGAAAAGATCATCGCACGCACACCGGTCGCGGTGTTTCCAGTGGCCCTGGTCGGTCTTTGGGGGAGCTTTTTCAGCCGTAAGGGCGGGCCCGCCATGAGCCGGCCCTTTCGACGTTTCTGGTCACGGATCACGGTGCGTTTCGGCGACGCAATGCCTCCGGATCAGGTCACCGCGCAGGCCGTCGCCAAACGAGTGGCCGAACTCGGAGGGTGGGAAGTTCCGGAAGCGTATGAACCGCCTCCGGAATCAAGTTCGGAATTCGGAATTCGGAATTCGGAATTTCGAAACATTCACCCAGAAGAGTAAAACCCCCGCCGGATTGGCGGGGGAAACTCCGAACTCCGAACTCCGAACTCCGAACTATGTCACCACATTTTGATCGCGACCTTGACGCCGTCTTCTGTTTCGACGTTGACCAGGTGGCCGGTATCGGCGGCGTGCAGGATGTCGAGGACCATCTTTGGATCGAAGACCTCCCAATCCCAGTCCTCGAGGGCGTCGATGACGCCATCGATCGGGATCATGCAGCTCACCACGGCGTCGTCGGCATCGACTTCGATCCGGAGGTTGTCTCCGTCTTTGAAGATATCGACATTGGCCTCCTCGGTCTCGACCTTGACGAAGTGGGTGTCAGGGCTTTCGAGCAACGCGTTCACCGTCGCCAAAATCAGATCCTTCTGAGCTTTCAGCTCCGGCGGCACCTGTGCCTCCTGCATCGCCTCATCCGGGATGAAATGGGAAGCTAAATCGGCGATGATCAATGGAAACGGCACTTTGATGTGGATCGGAGTGTCCTCTTCGACGTGAACATCGACGACCATCCAGTCCATGAGCAGGGTCGCGGTGAGCAGGCCGGCAGTGCCGGCCAGGAGCACCGCGCCCAGCGTCGAGACGCCGCGTTGCGATTTCATTACTCGATCCAGACGCGGACGTTGGCCTCGTTGGAGGTGACCTTCACCAGTTCACCGTCGGGCAAATCGTCAAAGCTCTCGAGCAGTGCCGCGATGTTGAGGGTGTTTTTCTCACCGAAGGTCAGGGCGTCCATCAGCGTCATGGGCATGGTGACTTCGACCTGTGCCATTTCGTCTTCCTTCTGGTTGACGGTGACAAAGAGGATGCCATTTTCCTTGTGGACGTTGACATCGGCTTCATCCGAGGTGACGGTCACGAATTTTCCGTCCGGCGCGTCTTTGACCGCCTGGATGATCTCGGGAAAATTGATGTCCATGTCTTCATCGATCTCGAGATCGATATGGCCGCCGTGAAAATTCTCCACATCAACGTTGCGGAGCACGGTGAGCACCAGGTTCAGCGGCAGGTGGACCTCGACGTTTGTGCTGCTCGAGTTCTCGGTCACATGGACGTTGACCCATCGCGTTCCTTCGTCCGCCAGAGCCGCCGGGGCCCAGGCCAGTAGTGCGATTGCTATCAGGGTGATGACTGTGCGCTTCATAAATACCTCCGTGTCCTCAGACAGTTGACGGGTGGTCGCCGTGTTTCTTAACGACCGTGTCTATCCATCACAACGGATGGCGGAGCAAAAGGTTCGCAGAGGAATTGGGATTTGGGAATCAGGGATGAGGAATTGAGGAAGGCGCGTGCATACTCGCCATACATCAGAAACCGCAGTCGACGCAGACTTTCACAGATTAGAAATGAGTATCTGCGTTCATCTGCGTGATCTGCGGTTTTTCCTTTGTGAGGTGGCTCGCTGTGCGAACTACGAATCTTTCGGCATCGCGATCCAGAGGACGAGGTAAACCAGGATCCCGGGAAAGGCGACCGAAAGAATCGAGATGACGACATAGAGAACGCGAACCGTGGTCGGATTCCACCCCAGCCAGTTGGCGATTCCGCCGCAGACGCCGGCAAGGACTCGGTTGGATGTGGATCGATGAAGTTTTCCGCTTGGCATGATGCCTCCTTTTGAACTGCTCTACGCAGCATACCGGCAGCTTGTTCCCGATGGCTTGAACTTCCGGCTGCATCGGGTCATTGCTATCGCTATCGCAATCCGTATCGCTATCGAAACCGACCGTCGCAGAAGACCAAGATACTGGATGCAGGATGCAGGATCACTCCTGTCCAAGACAGGGTCTCAGACAGCGGCAGCGAACAGCAACCAGAGGCAGGGTCAGCGAACAGCACTCACTTCGTCGGGGCTCCGGCCTTTGTGGTGCGGCCGTCTCGGCCGCACGGTGTGCAGGCGAGACGCCTACACCACAACGGCTGTTCCTTCTGTTGAACGATCCGGAGGTGGCCACTGCGTCGCCAGTACTCCTGACCGCTGCCGCTGAACACTGAACACCGATCGCTGTTCCCCGTCGCTGACGCTGGACACTGTCGCTGCCGCTGCAATTCGGGATCGAAATCGGGAACGTGCCAACCGCCAACCGGAAATGCCGAAAACCGACCCGTAAACCACCTATTGTCAGGTGAGTAACGTCAAGTGACAATCTGTTTTGGACAGCAGTGATCCAGGATGCAGGTAGCAGGATGCAGGTTTCGCGCCCCGACTCACATCTCGAACCGTGGACAGCGTAGAGATAGGTGAATATGAATTGAAAACCCGACAGTTGAGTTGACACGGCGATATATTTGGTTATATTGCCAAATATGGACGGCCAACGGCGACTCGATGGTGAGGTCAGAACCCATATGGAAAACAGGGCAAAGGTGATGAAGGCGTTGGCGCACCCGAGTCGACTCTTTATCGTCGATGAGTTGTCTCGCGGCGAGCGGTGCGTATGCGACCTGACCGAGATGATCGGCGCGGATGTTTCCACCGTGTCCAAACACCTGGCGCTGCTCAAGAGGGCCGGCGTGGTGCTCGATGAGAGGCGAGGCCAGCAGGTCTTTTATCGGCTGCGGGTTCCCTGCATCCTCAATTTCTTCGGTTGTGTTGAAGCTGTGCTCGATGAGCTTGGCAGGTCTGATGTGGTGGTCGAATCGTGATCCTTGTTTTTTCTCGAATTGTTGGCAATTTCGCCAAGTATTCGGGGATCGATGAAGGAGAAGGAAATTGATCGACTGGCAGAAAGAGTGGAAAGCCCTGGCCTGGATGGCGGCAGCATTTGCTGTCTTCTTCTGGCTGCCGGTGGGCTGGCCACGCTTTGACGGAGCGGTTACCGAAGCTTTGGCGCTCACGAGATGGTATGCACGCGAACACGTGCTGCTGTGCCTGGTGCCGGCGTTCTTCATCGCCGGCGCCGTTGCCAGCTTTGTCAGCCAGGCCGCAGTCATGAAATACCTGGGCCCGAGGGCCCCGAAGGTGGTGGCCTACGGCGTCGCGTCGGTCAGCGGCACCGTCCTCGCCGTGTGCTCCTGCACCGTGCTGCCGCTCTTTGCAGGCATCCACACCATGGGCGCCGGCCTCGGTCCGGCAACTACGTTTCTGTACGCGGGCCCGGCGATCAATGTGCTCGCTGTTGTTCTCACGACGAGCGTACTCGGCGTCAAACTCGGGGCGGCCAGGGCCGTAGGGGCGGTTCTCTTTGCGCTTGTTGTCGGTTGCCTGATGGCCGCGATTTTCAGGCGGTCGGAGCGGGACCGCGTGGCTGCGGCGATGGCCCTTCCTGAACCCGAAGGAGTGAAGCCACTGGGTCAGACAGTGGTTTTCTTCGCCGCTCAGGTTGCGATTCTCGTCTTCGCAAACTGGGCAAAGCCCGACGATCCATCCGGGATATGGTTTGCCATCTGGCGGGCCAAATGGTGGTTGACATCGGCGGCAGCGGTGCTGCTGGGCCTGTCGCTCGTTCGCTGGTACTCCCTTTCGGCGTGGAAGGTGGTCGCGATCGGTGCAGCCGCCACCATCCTTGCCCTCTTTCGTCCCGAAAGCCCAGAGCTCGCATTTACCGCCGGAGTGATCGGCCTGGCGGTGGTGACCGCTCGTGATCAGGGAGAGTTGGGCCAGTGGTTCGCATCGAGTTGGGGCTATGCCAAACAGATTCTGCCCCTGCTGCTCGGTGGCGTGTTGCTCGCAGGCCTTTTGCTGGGTCGACCGGGACACGAAGGGCTGCTTCCCTCCAGTTGGGTGGAGAGCGCGGTTGGTGGTAACGGGATCGCCGCCACACTGTTCGCGTCCGTTGCCGGCGCGTTCATGTATTTCGCGACACTGACCGAAGTGCCGATCCTGCAGGGCTTGATTGGAGCGGGCATGGGGCCGGGGCCTTCCCTCGCTCTGCTGCTGGCCGGCCCGGCTCTTTCGCTGCCAAACATGATCGTCATTGCCAGTGTCATCGGATGGCGAAAAACCAGCGTGTACATCGGCCTTGTGGTGGTGATGGCCACCGTCTCCGGCCTGATCTACGGAACATTTGTCGCATAGGAGGTGCGTGTTGAAAAAGCTTATTGTCCTTGGCCCGGGATGTCCGCGGTGTGAGAACCTGGCCAAGCTGACCGCACAGGCTGCTGACCAGCTTGGTATTGAGTACGAGTTGGAGAAGCTCACCGACATCAAACAATTCATGACCTTCGGTCTCATGATGACGCCCGGACTCGTGGTCGATGGTGAGCTGAAGAGTCAGGGCAAGGTGCCCTCGATCGACGACATCAAAGCCATGTTGGCTGAGGAGGCCATATGAATAGAAGATCTCCGTTTGTGGTGCTGGCATGTTTGGTTGTTGGAGTGATCTCGTTTTCAGTTGCGGTGTCTGGCGCGAATGAAGAGGGCCGGATGGCACCGGAAGGAGCCGTGGATGACGGTGTCGTGGCCTTCTATTTCCATGGAAATGTCCGCTGCGCGACGTGCAAAAAGATCGAGGCCTATGCCGATGAGGCTGTCCACCAGGGTTTTCCGGAAGCGCTGCAGAACGGTGCCCTCGAGTGGCGCGTGGTCAACATCGACGAGAAAGAGAACCAGCATTACATCCAGGATTTTCAGCTCGTGACCCGGTCGGTCGTATTGGTCGAGTTTGATGGCGAAACGGTTGTCCGCTGGAAGAACCTCGACAAGGTCTGGCAACTGGTGCGTTCCAAGGACGGTTTTGTCCAGTATGTCCAGGATGAGACGCGCGATTTCCTCGGAGCGAGTTGATGGGGGCAGGTTGGCTGGCGGTTGGTTCAGCCTTGTGGCTGGGCATCCTCACCTCGATCAGCCCATGCCCACTCTCTACCAACATCGCTGCGGTGTCGTATGTCGGTCGGCGGTTGGGAAGCAGCCGCGCGGTACTGCTGTCCGGGGCCTTGTACACCGCCGGGCGCAGCCTCGTCTACGTGGTACTTGGCGCCGTATCGGTGTGGTCCCTGATGTCGTTGGTATCGGTCTCGAGCTTTCTGCAGGGGACTTTCCCGCGTCTACTCGGTCCGATTCTAATTGCCCTCGGACTGTTGCTGCTTGGGGTCTTTGAGTTCAGCTTCCCCTCGATGGGTGTCAGCGACAAGATGCAGAAGAGGGTCGACCGCGCCGGCATCTGGGGCGCCGGTATTCTGGGTATCGTCTTCGCCCTCGCCTTCTGCCCGGTGTCTGCAGGGCTCTTCTTCGGCGGTCTGGTGCCACTGGCTGTGGAACGGAGTTCGCCTTTGTTTTTGCCCCTGGTCTACGGCGTCGGCACCGCGTTGCCGGTGATTATTTTTGCAGGATTGCTGGCGGCGGGGGCCGGATGGTTGGGAAAAGCCCTCGATCGGGTGCAGGTTTTCGAGGTCTGGGCCCGCCGGATCACCGCGGTGGTTTTCATTGTTGTCGGTGTCTATGAAACGCTGCGATCGACCCTCTACTTGATCTGAGGACCCGGCCTCAATTCCGTTTCACAATTTCAGGTGGTGTCCGCCAGACTCTCGGTGGGTGGCTTGGCGAAAAACCGTGTTCGAAAGAATAGCGCGACATTCACAAGGCCGATGAGGACCGGGACCTCGACGAGGGGACCGATAACGGCGGCAAATGCGGCGCCGTGGTCGATGCCGAAGGTGGCGATGGCGACCGCGATCGCGAGTTCGAAATTATTCGAAGCGGCGGTGAAACTCAGGGTCGCCGAACGGCTGTAATCGGCGCCGACCCGTTTTGACATGAAGAACGACACCACGAACATCACCACGAAATACACCAGTAGGGGAATGGCGATTCGTACCACGTCGAAGGGCAGTTCGACGATCACTTCTCCCTTGAGCGAAAACATGACGACAATCGTGAAGAGGAGGGCGATGAGGGTGATCGGACTGATCCTCGGGACAAAGACCTCGTGGTACCACTGCTTGCCCTTGAGTGCGATGAGCGAGAACCGGGTGATCACGCCGGCCAGAAAGGGAATGCCGAGATAGATGAACACGCTTTTTGCGATCTGGGCGATGGTGACGCTGACCTCTGAGCCTTCGAGCCCGAAGAGCGGCGGCAGCACGGTAATGAAGAACCACGCGTAGAGGGAGAAAAACAGTACCTGAAAAATCGAGTTGAAGGCCACCAGACCGGCGCAATACTCGCTGTCTCCCGCCGCCAGTTCGTTCCAGACGATCACCATGGCGATACAGCGTGCGAGCCCGATCAAGATCAGACCCACCATGTATTCGGGTTTGTCGGCCAGAAAGGCGATGGCGAGAAGAAACATCAGCACCGGGCCGACCACCCAGTTCTGGATCAGCGACAGCGCGAGGACTTTCCAATCGCGAAAGACCCTCCCCATCTCTTCGTAACGGACCTTGGCCAGGGGTGGGTACATCATGAGGATGAGGCCGATGGCGATCGGTATGTTGGTGGTGCCGACAGAAAATCGATTCCAGAAATCCGCCACACCGGGCGCAAGGTATCCCCAACCGACTCCGATCGCCATGGCGATGAAGATCCACAAAGTCAGATAGCGATCGAGGAGCGAGAGCCGTTTGGAAACGCTTTTTTGGCCGGTCATGATCTGCCTTCCGTTGCGGAGGCGGCTGCCATGCGTGCCTTGGCCTCCTCATAGCCGAGACGACAGAGATCCGCCACCGGCATGGTCCGCATGAACGCTACCGTCTTGCTGTCGGCAAGCATCTGGGCATCGTCTGCAACCGATGCCAGCGAGGTCTCGATCCACGATCGCGCGAATGCATCTTTCGAGAGCCCGTAGTACACCCAGCGGCCGTCCTTGCGTTCGATGAGCAACCTGGCCCGTTTGAGTTCTTTGAGGTGCGCCGACACCGTGGAAGAGGCGAGACCGAGCACTTCGGTGATCTGGCAGGCGCACAGTTCACCGCCCTGCAGCATCGCAACGACTCGCAACCGAGCCGGGTGGCCGAGGGCGCTGGTGATCGCGACGGTGGCTTCCAGATTGCTGATTCTCATTTCGTTATCTCGCGAAATATAATAATAATCAGTCGTTTCGTCAACCATCGGCCATTGACAAGTGAGCTTTGGAGTTCGATCATGGCCGTGTGACTCCAATTCACTATTCGCGGAAGAGGGACTCTTCCGCAACCTCGCGGGAGCGGTCTCCGGCCGGAATCGACCCGAGCCGAGTATCCCCGCGTCTTGTTCCTTCAAAGGAGGTCGTGATGAGACATCTGCTGCTGGCAAGTGTTGTTTGTTGTCTCGTGTTGGTTGGCTGCGCAAAGCCCGCGGAAAAACCCGTCGAGATCGCCGAACAACCGGCGCCGGAGAAGGTCGAGTGGCTCGAAACCTCGCTCGAGATGATGACCGAGACCCAGAGGGCACAGCAGGAGTTGGTTGCTGGGGCGACCAACGCCATGTTCTCGGAAATGATGGGCGAGTTGATGGCGGCGCTCGATTCCGGCGACACCAGCTCGGCAATCGGCGTCTGCAAAGAAAAAGCTCCGGACGTCGTGGCCAGCGTATCCGAACAGTATGGGTTGCAGCTCGGCCGGACGTCGCACCAGCTGCGCAACCCGGCGAATGTGGCACCGGAGTGGTCGGCAGAGTATGTCGACAATCGCATCGACACCCCGGTCTACCTGGTTGGACCGCAGGGTGAGCTCGGTGTGTTGCTGCCGATCATCATGAAGGCCGAGTGCCAGATGTGCCACGGTCCGGCTGAAGAAATCGACGAAGGTGTCATGGCGGCGATTGCTGTTGATTATCCGAATGACCAGGCCGTGGGTTTTGTCGAAGGTGATCTGCGTGGCTGGGTCTGGGTCGAAGCTCCCCCCGGTCAGGAAGTCGTCGAAGAAGCCGACGCGACGATGTAGGCCCGCACCGCTGGTGCGAGCGATGAGGCTGTGAGGCCATGAGGCTATGAGGGTCTGAATTGAGTTTTTTCTATGCTCGAACTCCGTTGCACCTTGACCCCATAATCCATAGCCCCATAGCTCCATAGCTCCATAGCCCCATTGCCCCATATTCCGCAGCCCAATCCCTCCGGTTGACACGAGAATCATTTGGCGTTAGGTTTCCCTTCGAGTACACGATGAACGTTTTGCACCACCATCACCACGACGACATCCCCAACGGGGCACGGTGATGGTGTAGGGAATTAACAACCGAAACCACGACGCCGGCCCCGCCGGCGTCTTTTTTTTGGCGTCGCATCCGGCATGAGGAAGGAAACATGGCTGAAATCAAAGGCGCGAACTTGCTGCGGCTTGCGATCCCGAAAGGGAGGATGTACGAGAATGTGGTCGGCGTGCTTGCTGATGCCGGCATATCGGTCAGCCAGACCGCACGGTCCTACCGGCCCCACGTGACCCTCGAGGGCTGCGAGGTCAAGATCCTCAAACCTCAGAACATCGTCAAGATGCTGCACGCAGCCTCGCGGGACGTGGGTTTTGCCGGTGCCGACTGGGTGGCCGAACTGGATGGTGACCTGGTCGAACTTGTCGATACCGGCCTCGACCCGGTGCGCGTTGTGGCGGCCGCCCCCACCGCCATGCTGGTGGAAGGAGCCTTGCCCGACCGGGCTCTGGTGGTGGCCTCGGAGTACGAGCGGCTGACCCGGTCCTGGATCGATGAACGTGGTCTCGATGCGACCTTTGTGCGTTCGTACGGGGCGACCGAGGTCTTCCCACCCGAGGATGCCGATCTCATCGTCGACAACACAGCCACCGGCTCGACTCTCGACGCCAACGATCTGCAGATTGTCGATGAGTTGATGAGTTCATCGACCCGGCTATACGCCTGTCCGAGAGCACTGGAGGATCGGCAGCGCCGGGCGATCATCGAGGACCTCGTGCTCCTTGTCGAAAGCGTGTTGGAAGCGCGCCAGAGAGTCATGGTCGAGGTCAACGTGACTGAAGAAGCACTGCCTGCATTGCTCGATGTGCTGCCCTGCATGCGTCAGCCGACCATCTCGCCCCTGGCGGGGGGTGAGGGATTTGCCGTCAAGGCAGCAGTGCCGCGCAAGGTGCTCGCCGAAGTGGTGCCCCGGATCAAGGCTGCCGGAGGGTCGGATATCGTGGTGACCCGCTTGGCCCAGATCGTGGCCTAGGAGGCAGAGGATGGAAGACCTTCCGTTGCTCGTGGAGCCGAATGCCGTCATCGCCGAACTCACACCATATGTGATCAATCGGCCGGGTGTGGATCCCGATCTGGTGCTCGATTTCAACGAAAGCCTGGCGCCGCCGCCTGCCCTCGATGGGCTCGTGCCGGCAGTCAACCGCTATCCGGACAAGCAAGCCCTCGAATCTGCGATCGCGGCACGCCTGAGGGTCGGGCCGGAGTCGGTGCTCGTGACCTGCGGTGCCGACGATGCGCTCGAACGCACGATTCGCGTTGTGACCGGTCCTGATCGCAAGGCGGTCCTGACGACGCCGAGTTATGGAATGATCCGCCGTTTTGTTCGCACAAACGGTGCCGAAGTCGATGAGGTGGAGTGGTGGTCGGGGGATTTCCCGGTCGATGAGGTGTGCCGGCGCGCCGCCGATTCGGCGGGTCTGGTGGCGGTTGTGAGCCCATCGAATCCTACCGGTGCGGTGGTTTCGAAAAAGGCGTTCAGCGATCTGGTGCAGCGTCTGCCGAAGGTCCTCATTCTGCTCGATCAGGCCTACATCGATTTCACGGAGCCGGAATTCGATCTCACCGATATCGCACTGGCTTCGCCCAACGTGGTCATCGTCCGCACCTTTTCAAAGGCGTGGGCCGGTGCCGGGCTCCGCGTCGGCTGTGCAATCGGCGATCCCCGGGTGATCGACTGGTTGCGCCGGGTCGGTCAGCCCTTTCCGGTCTCGGTCCTGTCGATCGATGCGGCGCTGACAGCGGTTGAGGACGGGCCCGATTTGCAGCGGATTGCCCTGATCCGGGAGCAACGGGAACAACTGACCGAGCTTCTCAGCGAGATCGCCGCCGAGGTCCTGCCGTCGCAGGCGAGTTTTGTTTTTGCCCGCTTCAGTGATGCCGACCGGGTGTGGAACCGCCTCGGTGGCCTCGGTATCTCGGTGCGACAATTTCCTGGTCGTCCGGGTGTGGGCGGTTGGCTCCGGATCACGTTGCCGGGCGAGACCGAGAGCTGGCGACGCCTCGAGCGCGGACTGCGGACAGTTGTGAGGCCCGACGCGGTCCTCTTCGATCTCGACGGGGTGTTGGCCGATGTCTCCGGGTCCTATCGAAGGGCGATCATCGAGACCGCCGCCGAATGGGGCGTCGAGATCAGCGCTGGAGACATCGCCGCTGCCAAGGCTTCGGGTGACGCCAACAATGACTGGCGTCTCACGCAACGGTTGTTGGCGGAACGCGGTGTTGAAGTTGCTCTCGATGAGGTCACTGATCGATTTGAAAGCCACTACCAAGGGATCGACGAGGTGCCCGGTTTACGGCGCTTCGAGACACCTCGATTCGACCCGGAAGCGCTGGCGAGAATGTCGGGTCTGCGCCCCCTCGGCGTCGTCACGGGGCGGCCGCGGGCGGACGCCGAGCGCTTTCTCGTGGATCACGGTATTTCGGAGTACTTCCAGACCGTGATCTGCATGGAAGACGCACCATCGAAACCGGATCCGGCACCGGTGCGGCTCGCCCTCGAGAGGCTCGGTGTAGAGACTGCCTGGATGGTGGGCGACACGCCCGACGATCTGCAGGCGGCGCGCGCCGCGGGGGTTCTGCCGGTAGGCATCACTGCACCGGGGGAGGATCCCCTGGCGGCCGCGCAAATTCTCGCTGCTGCAGGAGCGGCCTGTGTGCTCGACAAACCAGCCGACCTCGAAAAGGAGCTGTCATGACCGACCGCATCGCTTCGATCGAACGAGTGACCCGTGAAACCGACATACGGGGCCGTCTCAACCTCGATGGCCGGCAAAAGATATCCGTCGCCACCGGCATCGGATTTCTCGATCACCTGTTGACCTCGCTCGCCTTCCATGCCGGGTGGGATCTCGATCTGGAGTGCCGCGGCGATCTCGAGATCGATGACCACCACAGCGCCGAAGACTGCGCCCTGGCCCTTGGCACGGCCATCGATACCGCCCTCGGCTCGAGGATCGGTATCGTAAGATTCGGGACTGCCCATGCGCCGCTCGACGAGGCGTTGGCTCGTGCGGTGGTGGATTTTTCGGGTCGCCCGTGGCCGCAGATCGACCTCGGGCTCCAGCGCGAGGCGCTGGGCGGGCTGGCGTGCGAAAACGTGGCGCATGTGTTGATCTCTCTGGCGATGACCATGCGGGCCGCAGTCCACGTCGACGTCCTTCGGGGCACCAACGATCATCATCGAGCGGAGGCGGCGTTCAAGGCTCTGGCTCTCGCGCTGCGCGAAGCCACGGCAGTCACCGGACAATCGGTGCCGAGCACGAAAGGCACCCTCGAAGCGGAGCAGGGCCCGTGAGTGCCGATGTCAGCATCGTCCGCACCGGTGCCGCCAATCTGGCCTCGGTGGTGGCTGCCTTCGAACGCCTCGAGTGCTCGATTGCTGTGACCGACAATGTTTTTGCGGTTCGGCACGCCAAGCGGGTGGTGCTCCCCGGGGTCGGTTCCTTCGCTCCGGTTGTCAGAGGGCTGCGGGAAACCGGAATGGCGGATGCGATCCGAAGTCGGGTCGAGGAAGACCGACCGACCCTGGCCATATGCCTCGGTCTACAATTTTTGGCGCTCGGAAGTGAAGAAGGAGAGGGAGTCGAAGGTCTCGGGTTGCTCCCGGTACGAGCTTCGAAATTTCCGCCAACTGTGGTTGTGCCGCAGCTCGGGTGGAATGCCGTCGAGGCGGACTCTTCGTGCAGACTTCTGACCGGCGGGGCGGCCTACTTCGCCAACTCCTACCGTTTGACCGGTGCGATCACCGGCTGGGGCGTCGCCACGAGTGACCATGGTGGGCCCTTTGTGGCGGCGGTCGAGCGGGGCAATGTCCTGGGTTGCCAATTTCACCCTGAACTCTCCGGTTCGTGGGGTGCAGATCTTCTCACCCGGTGGTTGGATTGTGCCGGAGGTGCCCCATGCTGATGCGACGGGTGATTCCCTGCCTCGATGTCAACGCGGGGCGAGTGGTCAAAGGTGTTCAGTTCCAAGCGCTTCGGGATGCCGGCGACCCGGCGGAGTTGGCAGGCCTCTACGCCCGGCAGGGGGCCGATGAATTGGTCCTGCTCGATGTCAGTGCGACTCCTGAAGCACGCGGACACGCGCTCGAAACGGTTCGTTTGGTGCGACGAAAGCTCCCGATCCCGCTCACCGTGGGTGGTGGGGTTCGTCGGTTGCAGGATGCGCAACAGCTTCTCGAAGCCGGAGCCGACAAGGTTGCCATCAACACGGCTGCGGTGGAGCGTCCGGAGCTCCTCGCCGAGATGGCGCAGAGATTCGGCAGCCAGTGCACGGTTCTGGCCTTGGATGCGGCCAGAGAAGGATCGAGCTGGCGAGTGGTCGTTCGCTCGGGGCGGGATCGACTTGATCTCGATGTGGTCGAGTGGGCGACGACGGCCGTCGATCTCGGTGCCGGAGAGATCCTTCTGACCAGCTGGGATCGAGATGGCACCGGTGCCGGCTACGATCTCGATCTGCTCAAAGCGGTCACCGGGGCGGTCTCGGTACCTGTGATCGCCTCCGGCGGTGCGGACGGTGCCGAGCACATGGCGCAGGCGCTTTTTGCGGGCGCCGATGCGGTGCTGGCGGCATCCATTCTCCACGATGGTGTCACCACGGTTCGGGCGCTCAAACACCAGTTGGCCTCTCTCGGTTCGGGGGTGCGGTTGTGATCATTCCGTCAATCGACATCATGGACGGTCAAGCGGTGCAGTTGATCGGTGGGCGCGAGCGCGCGCTCGAGGCCGGCGACCCCCTTTTGGTGGCGGAGAGGTTTTCGCTGGCCGGCGATCTGGCGGTCATCGATCTCGATGCCGCCCTTGGACGAGGATCGAACACGGAAGTGATCACCGAAATCGTCAGGCGCTACCCCTGCCGGGTCGGTGGGGGCATTCGGTCCGTCGAAACGGCTCTCGAATGGCTCGATCGAGGCGCTCAAAGAGTGATTCTCGGCACCATGGCGCAGCCGGAGATCCTCTCGCAGTTGCCCCGCGAGCGGGTAATGGCTGCTCTCGACGGCGTCAACGGTGAGGTGGTGGTGGAGGGATGGCAACGCGGAACCGGTGCGAGTGTGCTCGACCGCGTGGCCGAGTTGCGAGAGTTCGTCGGCTCCTTTCTTGTGACCTTTGTCGAACGAGAAGGTCGTCTCGGCGGGATTGATCTCGCCGCGGCGGAACGGGTTGTGGAGGCGGCAGACGGCGTGCCGGTCACGGTGGCCGGTGGCGTCACCACCGCCGACGACGTCGCGGCCCTCGACAGTCTCGGCGCCGACGCCCAGGTGGGGATGGCCATCTATACCGGAAAACTCGGGTTGGCCGATGCATTTGCAGCACCGCTCGTGAGCGACCGGCAGGACGGTCTCTGGCCGACGGTCGTGGTCGATGAGCTGGGTGTCGCTTTGGGGCTCGCCTATTCGAGTGCTGACAGCCTGAGGGAGGCCTTCGAACAGCGGCGCGGCGTGTATCAGTCGAGATCGAGGGGCCTGTGGGTCAAGGGTGAGACATCGGGTGCGATCCAAGAATTGCTGCGGGTCGATGCTGATTGTGATCGTGATGCTCTCCGTTTTACGGTGCGCCAACATGGCGCGGGTTTTTGCCATCACGATACGGCGACCTGTTGGGGCCCCGATCGTGGGCTGGGGCCTCTCGAGCGCCGGTTGGAAGAGCGGATCGCCGCAGCTCCCCAGGATTCGTTTACCGCCCGCTTGGCGGCAGACCCCGAGCTGTTGGCGGCCAAGCTGAGCGAGGAGGCGGCGGAGCTTGCCGAAGCGACCACCCACGATGAAGTGGTGTGGGAGGCGGCGGATCTTGTCTATTTCACCGCAGCGGCGCTGGCGAGCCAGGGCGTCAGATTTGCGGAGGTCATGGCGGAACTCGATCGGCGCGGTCTGGCGGCGCGGCGGCGGGACGGCAGCACTACCTTTGCCGGCGGAGACGACGGATGATCTGGCCCCACCTCGACGCAAACGATGTTCGACGGCTGCAACGTGTGGCGGTAGCCCCGGATACCCTGACCGAGGCGGCTCGGATCGTCGACGATGTGCGCCGTCGCGGTGAGGCCGCTGTCAGAGAGTGGGCGGTACGTTTTGCCGAGGTCGGGGAGGGCGACGAGCTTTTGATCACGCGCGACGGCCTGGAAAATGCGCTGACCCGGGTCACGGTTGAAGACCGACGGCTGTTGCAGAGGACCGCGGATCGGATATCGACCTTTGCCCGGGCCCAGCGCGACTGTCTGTCCGATTTGCACACCGAGATCGATGGCGGATCGGCGGGCCACCGCGTCGATGCGGTGGAACGGGCGGGGTGTTACGCCCCGGGTGGTCGCTACCCTTTGCCGTCGTCGGTTCTGATGACAGCGGTCACCGCCCGGGTTGCCGGAGTCGAGGAGGTTTGGGTTGCCTCACCGCGCCCGACAACGACGACCCTTGCGGCGGCCGCGATCGCGGGGGCCGACGGCGTCCTGGCGGTAGGGGGTGCCCACGCGATCGCTGCCCTGGCCTACGGCCTCGGCTCGATGAGTGGGTGCGAAGTGGTGGTCGGACCTGGAAATCGTTGGGTCACGGCTGCCAAACAGCTGGTGGCCGGCCGGGTCGGGATCGATATGCTGGCCGGTCCCTCGGAACTGGTGGTCCTGGCCGACGACTCGGCCGACGCGTCGGTGGTTGCCGCCGATCTCCTGGCTCAGGCCGAACATGACCCCGACGCGTTGCCGGTGCTGGTGACGACCTCGAAAGGCCTGGCGGACGAGGTGGCGGAGGCGATCGAAGCTCAACTCGAAGGATTGCCCACTCGCGAAGTCGCGGAGGCGGCCCTTGCTCGGGGCTTCCGGGTGGTGGCGGACAATCTGCGGGCTGCCATCGATGTTTGCGACCGCTTGGCGCCCGAGCATCTTCAGGTCATGACCGAGGACGCTTCAGAGGTGGCTGCCCGGCTGCGGCACTGGGGCGGACTCTTCATCGGAACGGGGAGTGCTGAGGTTCTGGGCGACTATGGCGCCGGTCCGAACCACACCCTGCCCACAGGTGGCGTCGCCCGCTATCAGGGTGGATTGTCGGTCTTCGATTTTCTTCGAATTCGAACCTGGATGGAGGTCGATGACCTCGCCGCCGCCCGGCCGGTTGTGGAAGACGCCGTGCGTCTGGCACGAATGGAAGGCCTCGAAGCCCACGCACGGGCCGCCGAACGCCGGCTGGAAAGTGACGGGGTTCCGCAGGGCGGAGAAATCGCAGATAACGCAGAGAGACGCAGATAAGGAAATAACGTCTGCGTTCATCTTCGTAATCTGCGGTCTGTGATTGAGGGGGGGCTCCACGCAGGCAGTGTGGCTGCGGGGCGCTGTGGTCTGCGCCCTGTGGATATCAGGTTCCGTCGACTCTCGTCACATCAAGGCCCAAGCCTCAAGCCCCAAGCCCCAAGCCTACGTATACAGCCTCTTCGCCACGTACTCCTTCACTACATCCCGGGCGTATTCGAGAATCTGCTCCGGGGTTTCGCCGGGTTCGGCGAACTCAGGTGTCTCGACGATGTCGGTTACCATCTCAGGCCACCAGTCGGCCCTGAGGGTCAGATGGAGGGCGTCTCCTTCGAAACCTTGATCGGTGAAATCGGCAGCGGTCGGTTCGGCGAATACGATGGCAACCGGGTTGCCGTCGCCCACGCTCACCCGGCTCTGGATCCACTCGTACAATCGCTTAATCTCGTCAGTTTTCATTTGGGCCTCCGATACGCTGTTTCATTGTAGCGGGTCGGTGGCGAAGTTAACGCTGCCACCGGGTGGCTAGCCCTCTTCGAGGTGGCGGAAGGTCGGCAGTACTCTTTCGAAGATGACCAGCAGAACGAACGGAATGAAGAGAATCGCAGCCGCCGCGAGGATGCCCTCCTTCTCGAACATCCCGGGTACGTAGGTCTCGCGGAATCCCCTCATGCTCTTGGAAAACATCTGGCCGCCGATGACGACGTTCCAACGCATTGAGAGCACCTGGAGCAGAAGCAGCAACGACGCGACCATTGACAGCGTATTGCGGATGTGATCATCCAGGTAGCGGTCCATCAGAACCACGATCCCGAGCAGGATCAGTGGAATCAGACCGCCGCCGACCATTTGCAGCGAGATAAAGGAAAAGGAGAGTTGGTGAGTGAGCAGGTGACCGATGACCTCCCACTCCTCGGCCCGTTCGTAGGCAAGCATCATGATCTCGAGTAGCTCCATAGTCAGCGACATGATCATGAAGAGCCAAAGCCATCGCGACATGGCGGCGATCGCCTGTTGATCGATGGAGGTGCCCTTGAGCTTCATCGCGATCTGGTACAACACGATCAGGAGGGCGATTCCGGAGACCATTGCCGAGAACAGAAAGATGACCGGCATGAGTGGGGTCGACCACCAGGGGTTGGCCTTGAGGGCGCCAAAGAGGAAGCCGACATATCCGTGGAGGAGGCAGGCCATCGGAATGCCGATGGCAGCCAGGATTCGGGTGATTCTCTTGTCGAGTGCAATGGCCTCGGGCGAGGTGTCGTAGACACCGAGAGCCAGGGTGGCGAACAGCCATCGTTTGAATCCTCGCGAGCGAGCCGCAGTCTCGATGATGTCGACCCGAAAAACAAACCATACTTCGAGGAGCAGGATGATGAAATATGAGGCGTAGAGAATTCCGAAGCCCGCCATGGCCGAAGTGAAGTTGGGCGTGACGACAACGTTGATGGCGCGCTCCGGATGGCCGAGATGATTGAGCAGGGGGAGGCCGGCGACGGCGAGAAAACACAGCGCGGTTGCGAGGGCGAATCTTCCGAGTGGACGGAATTCCTCGCGGCCGAAGACGTGGTAAAGCGACGACACGAGGAAGGCGCCGGCCACCAGACCGGTGATGTAGGGGTACATCACGATCATCAGGCTCCAGTGAATGTGAACGTCATTGGGAAAAAGAAAGCCGGTGAGTTCGGGGAACATCAGCGCACCTCCATGTCGAGGCCGAGGTAGTAGCACTGCGGGCGGGTGAGCAACTCGGGTTGCAGGACCTGGACGCGCCGTGTGGCCAGGATCTCGTTGACCGGGTCGTAGGGATCGAGTCGGTCTCCCAATTGTCGAGCCCCGACGGGACAGATTTCCACGCAGGCGGTCTTGTGTCCCCTGGTGATGCGGTGGTAACAGAGAGTGCATTTATCGGCGGTGTGGGTGGTGGGGTTGATATACCTGCTTCCGTAGGGACAGGCCTGGACGCAATAGCCACAACCGATGCAGTGTTCGCTGTCGACGAGAACGACCCCGTCGCGGGTGCTGAAAGACGCTCCGACCGGACACACCTGGGTGCACGGGGTTGCGCGGCAGTGGTTGCAGATCTTGGGCACGAAGAACGCCTTGCGAACGTGCATGCCACTCGGTATTGGGTCGAATCCGTGCTCGCCGCCGTTTGGCGAATCGACAACGGCCTCACCCTCAGCCGGGATCTCGTAGCGCTCGATCCACGTGCGGTACATGCCATCGGGCACCGAGTTCTCCGCCGCGGCACGCGCGGACGCAAGAGCCGCAGCCGATACACTTGGTTGTGTCGACGAGATAGACCCACCGGTGCCGGTTCCAGTCGTAGTCGGCACCATCTTCTCCTTCTGCGGAGCCCTCGGGGAGGATCAGCACGATGGCAAAAGCTCCAGCCGCAGCAGTTGTTGAGCGATGCAAAAACTCGCGACGCGAGAGCTCCGTGCGGCCATCAGGGATACGGTCAGCTTTTTTCGGCCATGTGATTCTCCCTATCGCTCAAAACGGCGAGTGCGGATTGTGGCAGTCGAAACAGGCATCGGTTGTGAGTTCACCGCCGTTTTCAGTCAAATGTTCTCGAACGTCGATCTGTGGGAATCCCTCCGGGCGGGCAGCAAGCTCGCGGTGGCAGAGTTCGCACAACTCGCGGGTTCGGCGGAGCGGCATTTCCGCGATCTTTTCACCCTCATCGAGATTGACGTGGAGGGTCGCCGGGCCGTGGCAGAGTTCACACTTCACCGCCTGATGGACGCCCTCAGCATGTTCCGCAGACTCCACGTCGTGACACATGGCGCAGGTTTCATCGCCGAGGTGCCGAACTGTTTTCGCCCGGTGATCATCGACTGCGGCACCTCGATACCAGCCGTATTCGCCCCAGGTGTCGGGGACAAAAAGCGACCTGCTCAATACCAGGGTGACGATCACGGCCATGAGGAGAATTGCCGCACGAAATACGTGTTTGGCGTGGATGAGGGGGCTCTCAGGTTTCATCGAATGACGCCTCCTTGATAGATGATTCGTCTGCCAGCGTGGGGATTTTTTCTGTTTTTGCGAGCCACGCGAGAATCGATCCCGGTTCGGTCCTCTTGCTTACTCCGGTACTCGGCAATGGTTCGGACGAAATCAACCACGAAATGAACTGCGAACGCTCCTTCTTCGGTCTGGGTTGCCGAAGCAATTGATCCGAAGCGCTCAGCCAATGGGTCGTGTCTCTGAGAGATCGGTGGGAGCCCGAGACCGGCTCTCGAGTCGGCAGTTCATCGCTTCGCACGAGCCACTTCGCAACGGTCACCAGACGTCTGAACAACGTGCGCCAACCGGCATGACGATCAGTGCTGTTCATATTCAACCAATCGAAAGTATGGACAATTGATCATTAGCGCAATCATGGTATCTTTCTGAGCGAAGAGTTTCAACTTGGATAATTGATCTAAAGACTCTGTCTCAGGAGGAGCCCATGGATGAGCGGCTGAAGAGCCTGGAGTCGGCTGTCGCGGCAATCGAAGCCACCGTCGCTCGGATGGAAGACCGGATCGGGAATCTCGAGGTCGCCGAGGCGGACAATCCTGAACTGCCGCTCGAGCGCCCGGAGACCGGTTCGGATGTGAATCTGGCCTCGGATATCCACGGTCCGGTGACGGCGATCATGGGCTCGCTGGCCCTCGTGGGCCGCAGTATGTTGGTGCTTGCCGGCGCCTTTCTGCTTCGCGCCTTGACCGAGAACGGCACCTTTGCGCCAATGGCCGGTGTGGCGGCCGGTGTGGTTTATGCAGCCGTCTGGGTCATCGCCTCGGCGATGGCGGCGAGCAGGGGGGCGCGGGCCAGTGCGGGATTCTATGCGGTATGTTCGGCGTTGATCGTCGGTCCGTTGCTGCTCGAAGCTTCAACTACCTTCGATGTCATATCACCGGCTACGAGTCTGGTGACTCTTGCCGTAATGACCGGTTGTGGGCTATTGGTTGCAACCCGTTGGCGGTTTCAGTCGACGGCGTGGGTCTTTTCTGTCGGGGGGGTGGTGACCTCAGCGGCTCTCGCGACCATGCGTCCCCCCGGTGAGCTTGCGACCGCATTCATTGTCCTACTCGGTCTCGCGGTTTTCTGGTTGGCCGAAGAGCGCGGCTGGGGCTTTCTGAAGATCGTGACGGCTCTTGCGGCGGACCTTGCGGTGCTTCGCCTGACCGCGATCGCAACCGCGACAAACACGCGAGCCGAGACCTTTGGGCCGCTCCATCCCTCATTTGTTGCGATAGTGCAGGCTTCCCTCGCGGTTGGCTTTGTCGGAATGGTGGTGATCAAAGCACTACGTGGGAAACGGCCGCTGACGATCTTCGACTTCGTGCAGACCGCGCTGGTCTGGCTGGTCGGTTGGGGCGGCGCCGTGCAGTTGGCCAAGGCCCAGAACTGGGGGATCGGGGCGATTTCCGTTGTCGCTGTCGGTGTTGGGCTTGCAGCCTACTTCGGTGCTTTTGGAGTCGTGGATCGACGGCAGGGCAGAAACCGGGCATTTCTCTACCTCTCGTCGCTGGGGCTCGGTCTCGTTCTGATTGGATTGCCGGGTGTCATCGGTGTCGCGAGCGCCCTGGTCTGGTCAATCGTTGCGGTCGTGGTCGCTGCCGTGGGCAGTCGGTGGGATCGCGTCACTCTGCGTGTTCATGCTCTTCTCCTGCTCATTGCGGCCTGGGTCGTCAGCGGTCTCGCCGACCAGGTGGCAGCCAGATTCGGAGGAGGAGGCGAGTTGGGTTGGGGGCTACCGCTTGCAACGACTCTGGTGGCCTTTCTGACCGTCGTGACGACCGTAGTCGTCCTGGTCGGGAGGAGACTGCGGTCTTCCGGTTGGGCGCAGTGCTTGCCTCTGACGGGAATGTTGTTGATGTCGGGCATGGTCCTTTCTTCAGCGATTTCCTTTGCCATCGGTGCGCTCATGCCAGGCGAGATTGCGATGGTCGCTGAGACCGTCGCTTTGTCAGGAATCACCGTTTCTTTCGCTTTACTGGGCACTCGGTGGGGGATCGCAGAGGCCGGCTGGCTGGTCTATCCTTTCCTCCTCGCCACCGGTTTGCGGATGATCGCCACCGACCTCTCTTCGGGCCGCACGCTCGTATTGGTGATTGCATTGACTGCCTATGGGGCGGCACTCATTGTCTCAACCCGGTTGCTGCGCACGGTCAAGATTCGACCTTGAGAGCACTGATCGGGTAGGGTATTCCCATGCAGGGGATTCCATTCGAACTGACGGTCGATCTCGAAGGTTGGAGCCTCTTCTGGGCATTTGTTGAATGTCGCGAAGAGCATGATGACCTTTCTGATTTGAGAATTCGAGTGACCGCTCAGGTTCGCGAACGCTTCGCAGATCCAGCGGCGATCGCTTCACACCCACCTGTGGCGGAGATGCGCAAACTTTTCCGAGCGGCGGGATGCGACCCCACACGTTATCGACCGGCTTCAGAAGCGCTATTGAGGCGACTGGTCAAGGGCTCGGAGCTTCCGGGCATCCACCCGCTGGTTGATGTCAACAACTGTTTGTCCGCCGAACTCGCGGCACCCTGCTGCGTGATGGCTGAAGGTACTCTCGGAAGGTCGTTCGTCTTCCGTTCGGGCCGGCCGGGTGAGAGCTACGAATCTTTGCGGGGGCCGTTCAACCTCGATGGCAAACCCCTGCTTGTCGATGATCTGGGCCCGGTGGATACCCCGATCACCGGTGGTGTCCGGGTCAAGGTCTCACCCGATACGACGCGTGCGTGGTTGGTGGCCTACCTCCCGCGGGACGAAATCTCGACGGATGAGGCGGGTTCGGCACTCGATTCCCTGTGCCGAGAGGCTGGAGTCGTAGCGGAATTGTTCGAATGAGGCTGAGCTCGGAAATGTAGGAAACTCATAGAAGCCTGGCCCGCAAAGAAAAAATCTTGGATTGGTCTCGAAATGTCTTTGCGGCGTGGCGTTTTTATGGTGCTGAAGCGAGTCGGCGCCTTCCACCTCGGGAGGATCAGCTCTCGCGTTCGGCCTCGCGGCGGAGATTGTTGGTGCAATCCTCGTAGGCGTGCTGAACACCGGTGCAGAAGATCGATCGGAGGTGATCATCGGCGAGGCTGTAGAAGACCATCCGGCCCTCTCGCTCTGCCGAGACCATGCCGCGATCACGGAGCATTCGCAGCTGGTGAGAGATCGCGGAGATCGACAGCCCCGAGGCCTCCGCCAGATCGCTGACATTGAGGCGCTCGTTTTCCACCAGCGCGTGGATGATTCGGATTCTGGTGTGATCGGATATGGAGGAGAAGAGCCGGCTCAAACACTCCACGACCCATGCCGGAATGGACCCGTCGTCGCTGATGACGTTTTCGAGGGCCGCGCACCGTCCGCATTTGTTTTTTTCTGAGGTGGTCACTAATTTCTCCATATAGCTATTTTGGCATATACCGTTAATTCGGTCAATGGCGGTCTCATCCTCTGTTCTGTTTGAGCCGGTACATCCCGACAGCAGCCATCAGCACCCCGATGACTGCGCCGGTAATCTGCTTCCAGCCGATCCCGGTGCCTTCCCCGATACCGAGGGAATCGGCTGTGAGGAACAGAAGAAAAACCAACACTCCCGCCACAAGCAGAACCACCGAAGAACGACCCATGATCAGATTGCCTCCCCGTTCGTATCCGTCGTCACTTTCGTATCGGAACCGATTCTCTGAAACCACCAGATGGCGCAGAATATCACCAAGACGCCGCCGATCATGGAACCGGCGGCCGCGCCCGGAAAGGCCCCCACAACCGCGTTCCGAACGGTGGCAAGTACGGCGCCGGACGCGGTGATGAGCGGAACAAGGGCCGGCTGATACCGCGCCACGAACCACCAGATGGCCAACAGGACCAGACCGGTCAGAAAGCCCTCCAGCAGCCACATACCGATGGAATCGACGCCGCCACTCCCGGCCAAAACCAATCCGAACAGGATCAACCCCGCCGAAACCGGGCCCCTCCGTCGCCTCCAGCCGTCGCTGAGAACATGGGCGGCGGCCATCAAGAACAGAAAGAGTGCCGTGCTGGTGATCCATGAACTGAGGGCGCTGAACGCCACGTCGATAATTGGAACTGTTGCCGATGCGCCGTTGAAATTCGGCCACGTCGGCATCGTCGCAGGTGTCAGCATGAGACCGATGGCACCGACAGCGGCCAGAATGGCGCCGACACCGAAGCCGGCGGCAAGACTCGAACGATTGTCGGTGGTCTCCTGCTGCGGCAACCATCGGTGCGCGAGGCCGATCAGGAGTGCCACCACCGATGCAATGGCGGTGGTGGCGATCACACCGCCGATCAGGACGGTCATCGTCTGGATCTCGAAGGAGATCGCGGTGTTGAATTGCGCCGAGCCCGAGCGAAAGCCGTTACCGATCTGAATGGCGCCGACAATCGCCATCAGCCCGCAGAAAATTGCGAAGGTGGCGGTTGCAAACTGCCGGCGGCTCCACCGGACGATCGCCATCACAGCCCCGGCGAGGTAGATCAGAACCAGGAGAACGACGCATCCGATCTGCACGACCTGAGAGATGCTTTGGCGCTTGCGGTGGGCTCGTTCCCACTCCTCGGGAATGTGAATGAACCGTCCGTAAGCGACCACCTCGTCGCCCGCGATCTCAACCTCGATTCGTGCTTCGCCGGTCGCCATCGGGAAGTCCATCGTGTCTTTGAAAACGAAGGACCAATCTCTGCGCTCGGGAAGCTGCGAGGAGTCGGCCGAAACCTCCTCGATATCTGCGCCGCTCAGATCGTAGATCGAGGCCACGGTTTCGAGGGCGATGGTCCTGGCGTCGTTCTCTTCGAGAGCAGCACCCGGCCTCGCCTCGGGGATCCTGTGGACCGATCGGTGCACGCTTCCGTCGGGAGCCACATAGACCACGTACTCCTCTGCACGCTCTGCGACGTCGCCATCGAAACGGGCGTATCGCACCATGCGACGGGGTGTCGGGAGATAGCGTCCCATGAGGTCGCGATAGACCTCGGGGCCGCCCTCGGTCCACACGAATCGGTCGGCGAGACCGAGAGGCGCTTGCGCCGTGCTCAACTCCCGCCAGGTCGCGTCGGGCTCGAACCCGGCGTGCGCCAGCGTCTGCCGCGCGGCCTCCCGAGCTTCCCGATCACCGGTTTCCAGCTTGGGAGCTTCGGTCGTGAATCCGATGGTCAACGCCCAGAGCAAAAGGCCCGCGACTCCGACTGCGGCCAATATCCTCCGATTCTGAACGGTCAGGCCAGCTGTGACAACGGTTTTAGCAGGCGCCTCCGTTTCGACCGCAGGTGGTGGTTGCCATCCTGAATTGTAGTCTTCTGGGGCCACTTCTCCCCAGGCTGAGGCGCTCCGTCGGGCTCTGAGAACGACCCAAAGCGGAACCAGGGTCAGCACGATGACGAGGCCGCGATCGACCCAGATGCCCGGCGTATCGGCGGCGAAGAGTGGCATCGCGAACCACACCACGTCGAAGGCGAAGTGGAAAACGATTGCCGGGAGCAGACCGAAGATCAGAAAGATGCCGCCGAACCCGAGAGCCGGAATGATCAACTCCAGCAGCCGCGCGTAGGCCGGTTGGGCTGGGTAATTGGCGTGCCCGGCGCCGAAGATCACGGCCTGCAGGATCATGGCCGCCGTGATCCACAACCAGGCCTTACCGAATTTTTTTCCGAGCAATGCCGCACCGGCAATCGGCACGGCGCGGAAGAGGCACTCTTCCCAGAATCCGGCCTGGAGCGAGATCGCGACCGAGGTGAGCCACGGGAAGATGTTGGCGAGGACATTCGGATCGATCAGCTGGCCCGAAGGAGTCCACCAGTCGAGATATTTTGCGGAAAAGATATACAGCCCGACTTCGTAGGCGAAAAAAATGCCGATCAGGAGATAGCCGGCGATGGTCTGGCCGAGGATCGCGCGGGTCGGTGCGACCTCGGATGACCAGGTTCGCCACAACTGGACGTGGTGGGGAAAGGCGCGGCGGCTGAGGCTCTCGGCCGCCATGAACGAAAGGGCCAGAACCGCCCCCATTCCCAGGAGCAGTCCGAGCGCAGTCCCGACCTGCTGAAGCGCGAAGGTCGTTTGAGATATGGCGGTGTCATAGCCCATCCATAGCAACGGCCACTGGTTGAGAACGACCAACGCCTGGAGGGCGCCGATGAACACGGCCCATTTGACGGCGGGTTTCCAAATCACCCACCGCTCGCGCATGAGGAAGAAAAGACCGGCGACGCACCCCCCGGCGAAATACAGAATTGCGATTGCGAATGAAGATCCGGTTGCGATCGCATCATTCGCCGAGCGCATCTCCTGGTAACGCCGCGAAAAGGCCTCCGGGATCTTGATGAAATGGGTGAGTTCGGTGAAGCGGTCGCCGCTCACCCCGAGCCGAAGCCGATAGCGTCCTTCGCCGATTTTCAGGTCCGGCCGCTCATAGACCAGCGTGTGATCGGTACGCCCGCCGGGACGGACCTCCTGCGATTCTTCGATGAGTTCGAATTCGCCGAGTTGCACGTCCCAACCCATTGCGACCTCGTTTTCGGCGAGGATGCGAGCCTCTTCAGTCGTGAGCGTCGCGCCGGGTTCATCCTCCGGCATTTTTTCTCGGAATCCGTAAGCCGAACCGTCGGGGCGAAATCGAATCACGGTCTCGTTGGTCTCACCCTCGCGAAATCTCCGCACCACCCAGGTATAGGGGGAGTAGAAGTCTCCGCTGAGCATCTGGCGGTATGCTTCCTTGCCGCCTGCCTCGAGTTCGACAAAGCTCTGGACCTGATCGTTCGCGGAGTAGATCACGGCGGAGCTCGCATCCTCAGGCCCCCAGCCGCGCTCGGCGGCGAGTTGTTCAGCGGTCTCGAGCGCAGCCGTCCGATCCATGGTCACATCGACGCTCAGGAGGGGGAACGCACGCGAGAAATTGGCCGTGGCCCAGATGGTGCAAAGCAGCGATACCAGGATAAAAACGGCCCAGAACCAGGGTTTTCGGAACATGCAGTCCTCCGCGAAACGATCGAAATCCGAATTGACGGGCGCGGAGAGAGTCTAACATCCAGATCCATCGGGTGTTCAATCAGGATGACCGTAATTGACGGAATGAATGAACTTGGTATACGGTTTAAGTGTGCGGATGAGAAAGTTATCGACCTCCTTGATGGTGATGATCGTGGCCTTGCTGGTGCCCGGTCTGGTGCTGGCTGCGCCGGTTGCCGGTCCGTGTGGATACTGCGATCGTGGCATGGCCTGCCCAACGATGGCGCAGGAAGAGGTCGCGCGCGAGGTCCACGGTTGTTGTGATGATTCGGCCGATCCGGAGCCGGAGAGGCCCTCGAAGAGCCTTTCATCATGCGATTGTGGTCAACCGGTGCCGCCCGCCGTGGCCGCCGATCCGGCGCCGGCGCCCTATTCGGATTCGCTCGATCAGCCCGTGACCGACTCAGTGGCGACGATGCTCGATGGGAACTCTGAATCGAGCTCTCCGGTGCGAGCGCCTGCTCCGCCGCCCTCCCCGCCAATTTTCCTGGCCGCCTGCGTCTTTCTGACCTAGAGCAATTCACCTCGTGAATTGCGGATCGGGAGAAGTGTGTCTTCTTCCCACGTCCAGAGGAGTCAGAAATGCGTGGAAGTTATTCTTTTTCAGGATATTGCTTGGTTCTCATCGTGATCGGTGCGGGTTTGGTCGCGTTGCCGGTGGATGCGGAGGGTGAGGCTCTCGTCGAACCTTCCGCCGCCGATGAGATTGTTGCGGCGCTCAACGATGGCAAGCTTCGTTTGCTGCTCGAGGAGGTGCTCGAGCGCAACCCGAAGCTTGCCCGGCTGCGGGCCGAGGCGACAGCGGTCGAGCAGCGCGCCCCGCAGGTTAAAGCTCTGCCGAATCCGACGGCGTCGCTGACCTGGTTTCTTTTGACCCCACAGACGCGGGTGGGTCCGCAGCGGACAGCCATCAACATTGCGCAACGGCTGCCGTGGTTCGGTACCCTCAAGCTCGAAGAGCAGGCGGCCTTGTGGGACACCGCCGCGAGCCGGGCCGTGCTCGAGGCGGCTCGACTCGAGGTCCTGACCGATGCTCGGGCCGACTTTCACGAACTTCAGTTTCTCGATGCCGAAGAGAATCTGGTCCGAGAAGACCGGACGACCCTCGAGCACTATTCGGAGCTGGCGTTGGCGCGTTATGCCTCCGGGGTGGGAATCGATCAGGCGGTCATCAAAATCCAGGCCGAGATCACCCGCACCGAGAGCCGTCTCCTCGAGATCCAAAGTCGTCGAGCCACGCTGATCGCCCGGCTCAACTCGCGCCGCGACCGGCCCGCCGCCACCCCTGTATTGGTCTCGCGGCCCGTTTTTCGATACGCACCGATACCAGGTGGCAACGATCTCCGGGGCCAGGCGCTGGCGAACCGCCCCGAGGTTGCCGCCGCGCGAGCCGCGGCTGAAGCGGCCGGGTTGCGGGTCGAACGTTCGAAAAGGGCCTATAGCCCCGAGTTCGTTGTGGGGCTCAACTACGGTTATGTGAGTCGGCGGAGCGACGAGGCCGGCCGTCTCAACCCGCCCGAGGGAAACGGCCAGGACATATTCGGCATCAGCGGCGGCATGACGGTGCCGTTGTGGAAGAGCTCTTTGGAGGCCGGCGTCGAGGAGGGAGTTCAAAAGCGCCTCGCTGCCGAAGAGGGTCACCGTGAAATCGTCGCTGCGATCGAAGGCTCTCTTGGTGATCTCTCGCACAAGATTCCCTTGCTCGAAGAACAGCTGCAGCTCTACGAAGATGTGTTGCTGATCCAGGCCCGCCAGTCCTTGCACTCGGCGGAGTCGGCCTATGCGGCGGGGACGGTCGGGTCGCTCGATTTATTGGATGCCGAACGCGTTCTGCTCCAGATCCGAACGGCTTCGGAGCGGGTGCGCGCCGATCTCGCGATTGCCCGGGCTCGACTCGAAGGGGTGATCGCAGGGCCGCTGGAGGTGAGGTCATGAAGTGGCAAAGGAGCAGGGGAGTCGATCGAATTCGGAATTCGGAATTCGGAATTCGGAATTTCATCGCGGGCAGCCGGTCTGCTCGGAGGACCGGAGGAGGGCGGGACAGGTCCTGCCCCTACGGAATCCGTACGGTTTCGAACCCGTCCTGTAGGGGCGGCACCTGTGCTGCCATGCGTTCCGGCGAGAGCGGTAATGCGACCTTGCGGGCGATGGCCTGGTTGCTGGTCGGCGCGGTGGTGACGCTGGTCCTGGTCGTCGATCCGTTTGGGGTGAGTCCGGTGGATGAGTGGTTGGGACTCGAGCAAAGTGCGGCCGTCGGGAACGGCGACGGCAACGGGAGCGGACTTTGGACCTGTGGGATGCATCCCGAAGTGATTCAGGAAGAGCCCGGGATCTGTCCGATCTGCCAGATGGATCTGGTGCCCCTGAGGGACGGTGAGGTTGAGACCGGACATGCGCACGGGCAGGGGCACACCGAATGGATCTGTCCCATGCACCCCTTGATCTCTGAGGAAGAACCGGGTGGTTGTTCGATCTGTGGGATGGATCTTGTCGAAGTGTCCACTGAAGCGGCAGCGGGCGAGATTCTCTTCTACCGCAACCCGATGGACCCCGGCATGACCTCGCCGGAGCCACGCAAGGACGAGATGGGTATGGACTACGTTCCGGTCTATTCGGTCACGGTGGAGGAGGCGGGTGGAACAGTCGTCACGATCGACCCGGGCGTGCAACAGAAGATGAACGTCGTGACACAACGGGTCCAACGACGTGACATCAGCCACGAGATTCGCACGCTGGGCTCTCTCGACTACGACCAGGAGCGGATGGTTTCGGTGACGACGAAATACCCCGGCTTTATCGAGAAAACCTATGTCAACCACATCGGCCAACCGGTAAGGAAGGGTGAGCCTTTGTTCGAGATCTATGCGCCCGAGCTGGTACAAACCGAGCAGGAGCTGGTGTCTGCCGTGCGCTATGTGCGGAGTCTGTCCGCCGCTCCTGCCGATGCACGGGCCAGGGCCGAGTCGCTGCTCGAGGCGGCCCGTCAGCGGCTCGGATACTGGGATATCAGTTCCGAGCAGATCCGTCGTCTCGAGGAGACCGGCGAGGTTTTTCGAACCCTGCAGGTGCTGGCGCCGGCGAGCGGCGTGGTGATGCGGCGGATGCCGGGGCTCGAGGGCATGGCGACCCAACCCGGAATGGAACTGCTTCATATCGCGGATCTGTCGAACCTGTGGTTGACGGTCGAGGTCTTCGACAACCAATTGCCGTGGATCGATGTCGGCAGCACTGCCACCATCAGTTTGAGCTATCTGCCCGGCGTCACCTACCGGGGCCGCGTGCGCTACATCGAGCCCGAGGTTTCGGAGACGACGCGGAGCATCCAGTTGACACTTGATGTGCCGAACCGTGACGGCCGGCTTCGGGTCGGGATGTACGCCACGGTGGTCTTCGAGCCGGTGGCGGCGGCCGACGCCTTGACGGTGCCAGCCGAGGCGGTGATTCGGACCGGTCAACGCAACGTGGTCGTGATGGCGCTCGGCGGCGGGCGTTTTGCACCCCGCGAGGTGGTTCTCGGGCCGGGTGGCGACGGCTCCGTCCAGATCCTCGAGGGTCTCGCCGACGGCGACGAAGTCGTGATATCTGCTCAGTTCCTCATCGACTCCGAATCAAATCTCCGCGAGGCGATCAGCAAGCTGGTGGCCGAGCGGCGGGGAGGTGGGTCGTGATGCCGCGAGAATTCGGAATTCGGAATTCGGAATTCGGAATGACGGGCCCGGCACCGGACGCCATATATGGCGCCCCTACAACCCTATTGTGCCGTGTAGGGGCGGGGCATGCCCCTCCCGCTGATGTCGCCCTCGGAAGGGAGGGATCATGCTGAACCGTGTCATCGAATGGTCCCTCAAGAATCAGTTCGTCGTCGTCATCGGGGTGATCGTCGCCCTCCTCGGGGGGTGGTGGGCCATGACCACCATCCGCCTCGACGCCATTCCGGATCTTTCGGATGTCCAGGTCATCATCTACACCGAGTTCCCGGGCCAGGCGCCACAGGTCGTCGAAGATCAGATCACGTATCCGTTGACCTCGAAGATGCTCTCGGTGCCCTTTGCCAAGGTGGTTCGGGGCTATTCGTTCTTCGGTTTTTCCTTTGTCTATGTGATTTTCGAGGATGGCACCGACCTCTACTGGGCACGGTCCCGGGTGCTCGAATATCTGAACGGTCTTTCCGGCCAACTGCCCGACGGGGTCACCCCACAGCTCGGGCCCGATGCCACCGGGGTCGGTTGGGCGTTCATGTACGTGCTCAATTCTCAGGAACGGTCACTCGCCGACCTGCGGTCCTACCAGGATTGGTATCTCAAATACGGCCTGATGTCGGTCGAGGGGGTTTCCGAGGTCGCCTCGCTCGGCGGCTTCGTGCGCCAGTACCAGGTCGAAGTCGATCCGGTGCGCCTCCGCGCATTCGATGTGTCGCTGGCTGAGATCAGGACCGCGATCCAACGCTCCAACAACGACGTCGGTGGCCGCCTGGTGGAGATGGGCGAACGCGAGTACATGGTCAGAGGTCTCGGCTACATCAAAGAAATTCGCGATCTCGAACGGATCCCTCTCGGTGTCGGCGCCGGCGGTACGCCCTTGTATCTCTCCGATGTGGCGAATATCACCATCGGTCCGGAGATCCGCCGCGGTGTTGCCGATTGGAACGGGGAGGGAGAGACCGTGGGCGGGGTGGTCGTGGTGCGTTCGGGAGCCGACACCCTTTCCACCATCGCCAGGGTGAAAGAGCGGTTGGCCGAACTCGAGGCGGGATTACCCGATGATGTGGAGATCTCGATCGCCTACGACCGGACCGAGCTGATCCACGACTCGATCGAGACCCTGACCGACACCCTCATCGAAGAGTCAATCATTGTCGCACTTGTATGTATCGTTTTCCTCTTCCATTTTCGTTCGGCCTTTGTCGCCATCATCTCGATCCCGGTCTCCATCCTTCTCGCGTTCATCGTGATGCGGATGCAGGGCCTGGGAGCCAACATCATGTCGCTTGGGGGGATCGCAATTTCGATCGGCGTTCTCGTAGATGCGGCGGTCATCATGGTGGAGAACGCCCACAAACACTATGAAGAGTGGCGGGGAGAGCGCAGCCACTTCGAGATCATCCTCCGATCGGCGCAGGAAGTCGGGCCGACCCTCTTTTTCAGCCTGCTCTTGATCACGGTTTCCTTCATGCCGGTGTTCACGCTCCAGGCGCAGGAGGGCCGTCTCTTCAAACCGCTCGCATTCACCAAGACCTACTCGATCGCCATGGCTTCGGTTGTTGCGGTCACGGTGATCCCGGTACTCATGTTCTGGTTTGTTCGCGGCAGGATCCGGTCGGAAAAAAAGCATCCGGTTTCGCGGCTGCTTCGCTTTGTCTACACGCCGGCACTCAACGTGGCGTTGAAATGGCGCTGGCTGGTGGTGGTGCTGGCGATCGTCACAGTGGCCTCCGTCTGGTTCCCAATGCAACACATCGGTTCGGAGTTCATGCCCCCGTTGTGGGAAGGCGACCTGCTCTACATGCCGACGACCTTCCCTGGGATCTCCATCACCAAGGCAAAGGAGCTCTTGCAGCAGACCGACAAGATCATCGCCACTTTTCCCGAGGTGGAGTCGGTGTTGGGCAAGATCGGACGCGCCGAAACCGCCACCGACCCGGCTCCCTTGTCGATGATCGAGACGACGATCGTCTTGAAGGACCCATCCGAGTGGCGGGTGGGGATGACCAAGGAGAAGCTGATCGACGAGCTCGACCGGGCGATCCAGTTCCCAGGTCTCACCAATGCCTGGACGATGCCGATCAAGACCCGCATCGACATGCTCTCCACCGGGATCAAGACTCCGGTCGGCATCAAGATCGGAGGACCCGACCTGAGCGAGCTCGAACGTATCGGCAAGGAGGTGGAGGCGGTGGTCAAACCTCTCGATGGCACCCTGTCGGCCTATGCCGAACGGGTCATGGGTGGTTCGTACCTCGACTTCGAAATCGATCGCGAAGCGGCCGCGCGATTCGGGCTCACGGTCGGCGATGTTCAGGATGTCATCATGTCAGCGATCGGTGGGATGAACGTGAGCTGGACGGTTGAGGGGCTCGAGCGCTATCCGATCAACGTGCGTTATCCGCGCGAGCTTCGCGACAATATCGAGGCACTGGCGGATACCCTGGTCACGGCGCCCAATGGGGCGCAGGTGCCCCTGTCGCAGGTGGCCGCCATCCGCATTCACCAGGGACCGCCCGCCATCAAATCCGAGAACGCCCGCCCCAACGCGTGGGTTTATGTGGATCTCCGCGGCATCGACGTCGGCACCTGGGTTGAACGGGCCAGAAAAGAGGTCGCAGAAAAGATCGAGCTGCCGCCTGGCTACACGATTTTCTGGTCGGGACAATACGAGTATATGGAGCGCGCCAAGGCGCGACTGCTGATCATCGTTCCGATCACCCTCTTTCTGGTCTTTCTGATCCTGTACCTCAACACCAGGTCCTTCATCAAGACCGCCATCGTCCTGTTGGCTGTGCCCTTCTCGGCGGTGGGAGCGATCTGGCTGATGTACTTCCTGGGCTACAACTGGTCGATCGCCGTTTGGGTCGGGTTGATCGCCCTTGCCGGCCTCGACGCCGAGACCGGGGTCGTGATGCTGCTCTACCTCGACATCGCCTACGAGCGGTGGAAGACAAAGGGGCAGATGACTACCTGGGCGGACCTCACCGAGGCGGTGGATTACGGCGCGGTGCAGCGAATCCGTCCCAAGGCGATGACCGTGGCCACCACCTTCATCGCCCTGCTGCCCATCCTCTGGGCCACCGGCACCGGCGCCGACGTCATGCGCCGCATCGCCGCGCCCATGGTCGGCGGCATCGTGACATCGTTCTTCGGAGAACTCCTGGTCTACCCCGCAATCTTTTTCATCTGGAAATCTGTGGGTCTGCAAAAGACGGGCCTGTTCGATACAACACACACTGAATCAAAGGGAGAATGAAATGAAAAGAACAGTATTGATATGCACATTTCTGGTCGCGTTGAGTGCTCTCGGTTGGAGTGCAGCTGGCAGCACATTCAATGCGGTGATGGAGCACTACGAGCCAATTCGGTTGGCGTTGCTCGAAGATTCGTTGGAGGGGGTCAATGCGCACGGCAAGGCGATCGCCACCGAACTCCGAGCGCTCGATGCCGATTTCAGCGCCGAGCGTGCCGGAGCTTCCGGAGAGGCCGCCGTGGTGGTCGAGGAACAACTCGACGAGATGATTGCTGCCGCTGACGCGATCGCCTCGGCAGGATCTCTCGAGGCGGCGCGCGACGGCCTCTATGACCTCACAAAACCGATGGTGCGGTGGCGCCAGGGCGTTGCCGAAAGCGGCCGACCGGCCGTGGCCTACTGCCCGATGCACAAGCGCTCGTGGCTCCAACCCGATGAAGAGATCGGCAACCCTTACGGCGGCATGCCCCGGTGTGGGGAAATCGTGTCCAGGTGACCCTCTCGCACAGGTCGGAGTCTGGTGACAAAGAGCGGCCGCTCGAGCGAGAGCTTCGCCGATCCTGAGATACTCAGTCGTCGTGTAACAAAGAATCGGGGTGGTGATCCTCGGTGGTCTGCTCAGTTCGACCGTGCTCAACCTGGTCGTTGTGCCGGCACTCTTCGCGCGGTGGGGCGTTTCGAATGACCGGCGTGCCGAAGTGGAAGAGGCGGAGAAAAAAATCGGTGGATCGCGATTCAATCCGCTGAGTTGATCACCTGTGGGGTTTTTACACGATCGATACCTCCGCGTTCTCGAAAGGTAGGTATCCTCGAATTGGATGCGCGTGGTCCCGAAGAAGCCCCGTGAGCGGGCGAAGGTCGTGAATTTTGAGATTTCGCAGGACATCGATCATCACAACGTGGTGGCTAACACTGTTCATGCTCTTTGCGGGTATGGCGGTGGATGGGGCTGTTCTGTGTGTAGGGGATGACGGCCACGTCGATCTCGAGACCACGACCGCGACATGTTGTTTGGCCGCCGATCTCAGCTCGGGCCGGAACACGGTGCCGAGCTTCGAAGAATCTGCGGGTGGATGTCGCGATTGTGTCGATCTCGGGATCGGTGTCGAGAGTTTGAGGGCCGCGAAAAAGTCCTGCGCCATGGCCTCTTCGATCGCCTTGGGCCGTATCGACCGCGTCGTCACTCACGATCGAGATCTTGCTTTGACCGGCGTTGATGCGGACAAGCTGGACTGGTTGTCCGACGCGCTTTCTTCGGTCATTCTCCGGACATAGAAACCTCGCCATTCCGAATTCTCCACGACCGGGCCTGAAACCGGTCCTTGTGTATTCGAAGAGGTGAGGAAATGACGAAACGATTGATACGTATTGGGCTGTTCACGGCTGCCACTTTTGTGATCTCCGTGACGATCGATGCCAACGAAATCACCCTCGATGGTGCAATTCAACGGGCGCTCGATCTCCATCCGGCGCTTCGGGGTGCATCCCAAGGGGTCTCGGCGGCTGATGCGCGAGCCCTCCAGGCCGGTCTCTGGCCGAATCCGGAGATCGATCTCGAGGTCGAAAATTTTGGCGGGGGCGACGAATTGACAGGCTTCGAGTCGGCGGAATCCACCGCCGTCCTCAGTCAACCATTTCCACTCGGTGGCAAACCGTCGCGTCGTCGTGGCGTTGCCGAGTCGGACGCACAACTTGCCAGGCGAGATCTCGAAAGCGTGCGCCTCGACATCATCGCCGGCACCAATGCGGCCTTTGTCGCGGTTCTCGCGGCGCAACAACGACAGGAACTGTCGGTCCGTTTGTTACGGGTGTCCGAGGATTTCAGCAGGGTCGTCCAGGCCAGGGTCGATGCGGGCAAGGTCTCACCTGTGGAGGCGACAAGGGCGCAGATCGAAGCGTCGCAAGCTCGACTCGTGGTGGCGCGTTCCAATCGCGCGCTCCGGGCGGCAAACACTCGCCTGGCAGCTAGCTGGGGATCGACGGCAGTCAGCTTTGACCGGGCGATTGGAGATCTCCCTGAAGCGATCAACCCGCCTGCGATCGATGAGCTCCGGCAGATGATGGCGACAAGCCCGGAGATCCGGCGTCTCGAGGACGAAATCGAACGCGGCCAACGGGCGCTCGCATTCGAAAAATCTTTGAGGATCCCCGATCTGGCCCTCTCCGTGGGACCACGTCGATTCCAGGAGACCGGCGATTCGGCATGGGTTGCCGGTCTGAGCGTGTCCATCCCGATTTTTGATCGCAACCAGGGTGGCCGCAAGGCGGCCGAGTTCGATTTCGAACGGGCACGATTTGACGCGGAAAACGCGCGAGTGGCGCTGGAGGCGGAGCTGGTAATTGTCTGCGAGCAGCTCCTGGCCGCGGCCGAGGCGGCACGCACGACCCGCTCGGACGTGGTGCCGGCGGCGGCCGGAGCCTTGTCGGCGGTGGAGATCGGCTATCGCGAGGGCAAATTTGCTTTCATCGATGTGATCGCGGCCCAGAGGGCATTTTTTGAAGCCAGCAGCCTCATGCTCGACAGTCTCGAGGAATACGCTCTGGCGCGAGCTGAACTCGAAAGGTTGGTGGGCCGGTCGCTTGATATTGAGATGGCTTCCGATTCCGAATCGGACAGGGAAGACGGAGATGAGCGATGAACGGTAGACGATCAGATTGGCGACCATGCATCGGACTCTCGGTTCTCCTCGTTTTTGCGGTTTCGGGTTGTGGCGGCGCACCATCTGTGGATGAGCTCGTTCATGAACGGGTGGAAACGCATACCGACTCACGGGTCGTGCACCTCGACCCGAGAGCCGTCGACGGACTGGGCATCCGTATCGAGACTGCACAGGCGGGTGAAGTTGCGGTGACGGTGAATCTCCCCGGTGAGGTCCGCGTCAACGGAGATCGGATGGCCCATGTGGCCCCACGAGTGGGGGGGGTTGTCAACGAGGTGCTCGTCAGTCTGGGCGACACTGTCCGTGCCGGGCAGCTTCTTGCGGTGCTCGAGAGCAGGGAGTTGGCGGATGCCAAGGCTTCTTTTCTCGCCTCCGCGGAACGCCTCAAGCTGGCCGATGCCACCTTCCGCCGCGAAGAGCGCCTCTGGAACGAACGGATTTCCTCCGAACAGGATTATCTTGACGCCCGTCGGGGCCTCGCCGAGGCTCGTATCGCGCGGCGAGCGGCCGAACAGAAGCTCCATGCCCTCGGGTTTTCGCAGCAGAACCTCGACGGTCTCTCCGAACAACACGATGCCGATTTCACGGTCTATCGTTTGACCGCCCCTTTTGACGGAACGATCATCGATCGTCACATCACGATTGGAGAGACCCTGGACGCCGGATCGCCGGTGCTCACGGTGGCCGATCTCGGGACCGTTTGGATCGACCTTTCGGTTTATCAACGGGATATCGGTTCGGTGCGGGCGGGCCAGAAGGTCGATGTAGTCACTGAACACGGCGAAAAGGCCGAACTCGAGATTGGTTTCGTCCAACCGCTGGTCGGTGAGGACACCAGAACCGCGCGGGCGCGGATCGTCGCGGCCAACACTGACGGAATATGGCACCCCGGCTGTTTCGTCAACGCGTCGGTGACGACCTCGGTCAGCGCGGCTCGGGTTGTCGTACCGATCTCCGCCGTGATCCGGATGGAGGACGGCGACGAGGTGGTCTTTGTCGAGACCGACGATGGATTCGAGCTCCGGCCGGTAGAGGTGGGCCGCAGATCTGCCTCGACGGTCGAAATTGTCTCGGGGATCGCTCGCGGTAATCGTTATGTGGCGGAAGGCGGTTTCAGCCTCAAGGCGGAGCTTGGAAAAGGGTCCTTTGGCGACGGCCACGGTCACTGAGGAGGTGACGATGCTGGAACGAATTATCTCCGGGGTGCTGTCGAACCGCCTGTTGATCATCGTGCTCTCGGTCCTCGTCATGGCGGCCGGGTGGTTGAGCTACACACAACTCCCGGTGGATGCGTTTCCCGATGTGTCACCAAATCTCGTTCAGGTCTTCACTCTCACCGAGGGTCTGGCGCCTGAGGAGATCGAAACCTACGTCACCTTTCCGCTCGAGATGGCGATGAACGGTCTGCCCGGGGTCGAGGAGATCCGTTCGATCTCGAACTTCGGTCTCTCGGTGGTGAATATCTACTTTGCGGACCAGGTGGACATCTATTTTGCCCGTCAATTGGTGGGTGAAAGACTTCAGGAGGCTCGGGAGCAGATTCCGGAGGGTTTTGGCGATCCGCAGATGGGACCGATCTCGACGGGCATGGGCCAGATCCTCTTCTATTACATCGAGGACACCACCGGACAGTTCTCTCTCGAGGAACTTCGGACGATCCAGGACTGGGTTGTCAAAAACCAGCTGCAGACGGTTCCGGGTGTCACCGAGGTATTGGGAATCGGTGGTTGGGAGAAACAGTTTCAGGTGATCGTCGACCCGTCGTCCCTGCTCCGCTACGACGTATCGTTGGCCGATGTGATCCATGCGATCCGCGCCAACAATCTCAACGTCGGCGCCCAGTTTCTCGAGCGCAACTCCGAGGAGTTGGTGGTTCGTTCAATGGGTCTGGCAACCGGGATCCCGGATCTCGATCGGGTGGTGATCAAAACAGTTGACGGGACCCCGGTGTTTCTCCGCGATCTGGCGGAGGTCCGGGTCGGTGGCGCCATCCGACGCGGTGTTCAGACTCGCAATGGAGTTGGAGAGGTGGTTGCGGGACAGGTGATCAAGCTCTTTGGCGCCAACTCGTCGACGGTCATCGGCGCGGTCGAAGAAAAGCTCGCCGAGATCAATCGAATCCTGCCGGAAGGCGTGTTGATCGTGCCCTATTATCAGCAGAAAAGCCTGGTCGAATCGGCGGTCCGCACCATGACCTCGGCCCTTCTGATCGGAATCGGGCTTGTGGTGCTCGTGCTGCCGTTTTTTATGGGAAACGCCCGCGCCAGCGTGGTTGTCGCCGGCGCGATACCCTTCTCGGTGTTGACGGCCTTTATCGGCATGCGTGTTTTCGATATTTCGGCCAATCTGATGTCCTTCGGTGGGCTCGCGATCGGGATCGGGATGATGGTCGACGGGACGATCGTGATGGTCGAAAACGTGGATCGCATGTTGCGGAAATCGGATCCCGGCGCCTCGCGGATCGGCGTGGTGGCGGGCGCTTGTGGCGAAGTCGCGCGACCCATCTTTTTTGCCATCATCATCATCGTCGTTGTCTTTCTCCCGCTGTTTTCGCTCCAGGGAGTGGAGGGCAAGACCTTCAGACCGCTTGCGGCGACGGTGACCATGGCCATGGTTGGTTCACTGATTTACGCGATTTTCGTGTCTCCGGTGTTGGCCTGGCTGCTCATGCGGCGACCGCCGGCCGCCGGTGCGACGATCGGCGACCGGATGATGGCCGCCCTCAAAATACCGTACGGAAAATTGCTGCATTTCTTCGTCGCGAGACGCCGGGTCGCCATCGCGTTGGCAGTCGTTTTGATGGTTCTCGGCGTCGTGATCCTGCCCCAGCTCGGATCTGAATTCACCCCCAAACTGGAGGAAGGAACCCTCGTTCTGCGATTGACGATGGCGCCATCCATCGCCTTGAGCGAAAGCACCCGCACTGCGCTGCGCGTTGAACGACGTCTGATGGAGATGCCCGAAGTCTCGTCGGTGGTCACCCGGATCGGTCGTGGTGAGGTGGGTGCTCATACGGACCCGGTCAATAGTGCCGAGATGTTTCTCCTGCTGCGGCCGAAAGACGAGTGGAGGGTCTCTACCCAGGAAGGACTGGAGTCCTCCATCAGAGAACATCTGGGTGATATCCCGGGAGTCCTCACGAGCTTTACCCAGCCGATCCAGATGTCGGTCGAAGAGCTGCTCGAAGGGGTCCGCGCCGAGCTCGCCATCAAAATATTCGGGGAGGACCTCCACACCCTCAAGCAAAAGGCCGACGAGGTCTCGAGCGTGGTCACACAGATCCGTGGTGCGGCCGATGTGCAGGCGGATCAGATCACGGGCACCCCGCAGCTTCTGATTCAGGTCGATCGCGAGGCCGTGGCGCGGTGGGGCATCAACGTGGAAGACGTGCAGGGCGTGATTCGAGCGGCGGTGGGTGGTGAAGGCGCCGGACAGGTCTTCGAGGGTGTTCGCCGGGTGGAGATCGTCGTGCGTTACCCCGAGCATGCCCGGGACACGGCGGAGGCTGTCGCGTCGATTCTGGTGCCGGCTCCAAATGGGGCCACCGTGCCACTCTCACAACTGGCCGAGATCAAAGATGTCGTCGGCCCGCGTCAGATCACGCGCGAAAACGGACAACGGTTCATCACCGTTCAGTGCAACGTGGTGGATCGCGACATCGGGAGTTTTGTCGAGGAGGCCGGGCACGCCATTGATGAGGCGGTCGAATTCCCGGCCGGGTACCTGGTGACCTGGGGTGGTCAGTTCGAGCTCCAGCGCAAGGCCAACCAACGGCTCGCCCTGGTGGTGCCCGTGACCCTGCTGTTGATCTTTTTACTGTTGTATTTCAGTTTCGGCTCGCTGGCGAGCTCGGCCTTGATTCTGCTCAACATTCCCCTGGCGCTGGTGGGTGGAATCGCGGCGCTCTGGATCTCCGGTCAGAATATGTCGGTGCCCGCCTCGGTCGGATTCATCGCCCTCTTTGGCATCGCCCTCGAAAACGGCATGGTGCTGGTGAGCTCTCTCAATAAGATGGTGCGGCAGGGAATCGACGTCGATACGGCCTCCGTTCGGGCCTCCGTAATGCGTTTGCGGCCGGTGTTGATGACCGCCACGACCACCGCTCTCGGTCTCCTCCCCCTGTTGTTGTCCACCGGGACCGGGTCGGAGGTGCAGCGGCCTCTGGCGACGGTCGTGATCGGTGGCCTGGTGACAGCAACTGCGCTCACCCTGTTGGTGCTCCCCGCCATCTATCGTTGGTTTGCGCCCCGATTCGATACTGGGCCGTCGCTGGTATCTACGGATTGAGGTGGAGGAAAGTCTGGAGAGGTGAGTTCGCCCCGATCAACTCTACTTCACGTCCTTTTTGGTGGAGTTTATCGATGGCGGCAACCAGGTGGCGCGCCCCGGAACAGTTGAAAAGTGGCACATCGTCGAGATCGATGCGAAGGTGGGTCTGGCCGGCGGCCAGAGCATCGAGTGATTCCCGGGCGAGCTGTTCGCCACCCGTCTTGTCCAGATAACCGTGCGCGGCGATGGTCACACCCCCCCCGGGCTCGACGATGGTCTCGAGGCGCAGTCTGTCCTCATCCATCGTGACGTCCCTGAGTGGTCGAAACCAATGACATACTCCGCTGCTCCCGAGAATCGTAGGTGTCCTCCCTATTTATTAGACACCGCAGAGGGTAAATGGTTACAAATTTCTCCTGGATGTGGCCGCCAGAAGCCTGTATTTCGTGTCTCATGTCATCCAGTTTACGCCACCCCGAAAAAATGCGTTTGAAGATTCCCACACCATCCAATACTGCAACGAAACACAATTGATTCCGGAGATTTGTAGTTGGTCGTCGGGAAATCAGCGCCTTCGGCGGGGATGCCGATCCGAATGTGTCAGAACGAAGTACCAGCGATGGTCCGTCGTCAATGGGTGCAGGCGATGCCGAATCTGCGATGGCATTTGCTCGGCATCACGACGGCGAAGGATCACCAGCCTCCGGTCAGGCGATTCGAGGGCGGTGATCAGGGTCGTAGCCGCGGGCTCCCGGGGATGATGGATGACGGAGTCGTCGAGATAAAAGGACGCCGAGTAGGGGGTGGGACCTGCGACCTCGAAGCTGCCGCCGAGCCCCGATCCCCGGGAGAGATCGTGGGCTCGTTCCAGTGCTGGCCGCGCGGAGTGTGCGGCCGCGATTGGTGCGGCGGCCACCAGGACGACGGCCCAGATCAGCGCCGAAGAGCCTGCCACCGCCGTGATTCGGCCAGGCGACCAACCCGAACGGTTCAGCATGCGGGCCAGCCAGACTCCGAAGAGTGGAATGGCGGGAAGCAGATAGGTACCCAGCAACTGGCGGGCGAAGATCCAGAACCCGATCTGTGTGGCAAAGCCTAAAAAGAGAAAGAGGGTGACGCGATCACCGGGGTCCGCCACAACGGCTTTGATCCCCCTCTTGGTCACCATCCTGATGGCGACGAGGCTCCATGGAAGAGAGCCGACGACGAAAAAGAGCACCGCGGTCCCGTACGGGAAACGATGACCCGCTCCATACCGATCGCCATAGTCCGCCACCAGGTAGCGGAGCATGTTCTCATTGACGAAGAAATATCGAAGAAAGCCCGAGCTGCGGATCTCCGCGAGTACGAACCAGGGAGTGACGATGGCGAAAAAGAGGAGCAGACCGATGGTCCAGTGGTGGCGGCGTATGAGACGCCAGCTCCGTGCGAGCGCTGTCCACGCGACGACCGGAATACCGAAAAGGACGATGGCCACAGGGCCCTTGGTCATGAAGCCGCCGGCGAGTAGCAGAAAAACCATGAGGCTCCACCGGCGAAGTGCGGCCGGATCCGTGGCTGTAGATAAGGCGAGTTGGGCGAGCAGGGCGGTGGAAACGAAGAAAGCGAGATACATATCGTAGATGACCGTCGCCGACGATCCGAAGACCAGCAGACAGGTCGACGTGATCAGGGCCGCATTCCAGGCCGTCCCGGCTCCCAGACATCGGCGGATGATCCAGACCATCAGCGACAGGAGCGCAATGGTTGCGATCAGGGATGGAAGCCGAACTGCAAACTCGGTTGGGCCGAACACCGAAACGCAGAATGCTGTGGTCCAGACAAAGAGCGGCGGTTTGCCGAGGAACTCGGTCCGTGCGCCGTGGATCCACACGTGAGGGATCAACCAGTCGCCGTTGGCGGACATTTCGGCCGCGATCTGTGCGTAGCGTGCTTCGGTGGGTTCCACCAAGGGCAGACTGACGGCGAGCGTCACGCGCAGTATTGCCGCAAGCAGCAGTGCGGCTCCGCCGGCCGCCAGGAGGATCGACTCGCGATGCCATCGGATCGGTGTCCATGCCCGATCCCGGGGTGATGCGACGCTTGCATTGATTGCTTTTGCTCCCATGGGAGGTAGGTGTCACCATGGGGCGCAAATCCTTCGCGGCCGGAAAAAATTCAGTCGGCGCTCTCTACGAGCAGCGTTCCTGCTTGCTCAATCACCACCAACCGGCTGCCGGGAAGGACGGTGAGGAGGGCATCGGAGGGGCTGAGCCCTTCGATGGTTCCGTGCAAGATCGTGGAGCGGGCGAATTGCTCGATCTCGGCGTCCGCAAAATCGATTTGAAGACCCGTCTCCGCGGAGTACCACTGGAGGAATTCGAGGGCGGTTCGGCCTTCGATTTCGAGGGCTGGAGCGATTTCTTCCACCCATGCCCACGAAGAGTGGTGGGCCTCGATACGGGTCGCTTCGTGCGAACCATCGGCGGCGACATCAACAGCGGCGCCGTCCCCGATTTCGATGAATTCGCTGCGGAGAGCCAGCGCCACCATACCGTCTCGAACTCGCACGGTCAGGTGCTCGTCTTCCAGTCGAACCTCGAACCGGGTGCCGACATCCCGGGCCGAACCCATGGTGGTTCGGATCTCGATGGAGCTTTCGCTCGTGTGGCCGGAATCGACATACACACCGCCTCGGTCGAGCTCGATTGTCGAGGCGGATTCGAGCCGAACCCAGGTCTCCCGATCGAGTCGGATCGATTGAATTTCCGCCGTGGAGAGAGCGATCCGGCTCTCCGTCCCGGTTCGGATCATCGATCCGACGGGGATCAAGAGCCCCTGCTGCGGGCCTTCCGCCGTGGCCTGGGTTCCATCGGCGGTGACGATCTCGACCGAACCACGGATCTCAGAAACCGCAAAGAGCGCCGGTGCCGGCGCCACCTCGGGCTGCCGCGTCGAAGGCAGGACCACCGCAAAAAACACGACGGCGGCCGCGGCGGCGAGACCGCTGCCGAGCCACAGGCTCCGTCGGCGTCTCTTGCGCTCAGCCACCTGTGATCGCCACACGGGGCGGAGGGCGTTTTTGACGCTCTCGGCGCCGTCTTCGGGGATCTCCGGCCCGGGACCGGCCGCCTCGAGCAAACGCTCGACGAGGCCGCCCTTGCCATCTTCTTGATCGGGAAACGTCGCGGGTGCGTCGGTAATTTTTTTGTCCTTCATCTCATCCTCCGGCAACCGCCGCAAAACCATCTCGAAAGGCCTGCCGTGCCCGGGTCAGGACCGACTCGGCAGCTTTTGTGCTGACACCGAGGTGGTCTGCGACCTCGCTGACCGACAGACCCTGAATGTACTTCCACTGCAGGGCGTTTCCGTATCGCAACGGGAGGTTGTCGAGGACCGCCCAGACCATCCGGCCGACTTCCTCCCGTTCAAATCGAGCGACCGTCTCGTCCGCAACCGCACCGAGGCTCTCAAGGGCGCCGCGTATGTCGCGGGAATCCTCGATCAACTCGATTTCGTGTCGGGTCTTCCCGTGCCGCCTCCAATGGGCGGCGATCTCGTACCGGCAAAACGAGCACAGCCAGGTGAAGAGCGCCGCTTCGCCCCGGTAGTCGGAAATCTTGCGGATCACGGCCGCAAAAGTCGTTTGAACCACATCCTGTGTCGCTTCGGGGTTTCTGCCGACCCGGGGGTAGGCAAATCGGAAGACCCGGGGATAGTACTCGTCGACGAACTCATCGAAGGCGCGGGCATCGCCACGGGCCATCCGTTTGACCAGTTTGCGGTCCTCCGAATAGTTCTCACGCACGGTGGCCGGTCTCCTTTCAAAAGGTAGGTGTCGGAAATGGCCCGAAATCCTTCGCGGCTCCCCTGCGGTCCATCAGAACTGCCACCGGAGCGAAACCGAGGGGATGATCGGGGCCCAGTACCGGTTTTGCGGCAGGACGGTGACCGTCCCGTCGTCGGAGACAATGTACTCGAAATCCTCGATGCAACAGACGTTTCTGCGATTGGTGAGATTGAGGACCTCGAGGACCAGGGTGAAGTCGCCGGAGTTGCTCGGAAAGAACTTGCTCGCGCGCGCATCGAATCGGTAATAAGAAGGGAGGCGTTCGGCGTTACGGGGACCGAGGATCGGCTGGATCTCGGGCTCGCCGTCGGGATCCTCGACGAACTCGGCGGTGAGCGCGGTGGTCGGCCACCCGCTGTGGTAGGTCCCGGCGATGTTGAGGTTCCAACCGTGATTCAGCGCGAGGTTGAGCCCGGCGGTGGCCGCGTGTTGTTGGTCCCAGCTCCGGGGCTGCCAGCGATCATCGATGAGATCTTCGGCGTTGGAGAGCGAATAGCTGGCCCACCAGGTGGTGGCGGCCCCCGATGAACCCTTGAAAACGATCTCGAAACCGCGCGCCCGGCCGCGGTCGGGATCCACCAGAATGCGGTCGGGTTCAACCTCTGGAAAGAGCACGATCGGGTCGAAAAGATTTTCATATCGCGGCCGGATCTCGACGATGTCCTTGTAATAAAGCTCGAGCCTGACGCCGAGGGCGCGGCTGAAGCCGTGTTCGGCGCTCACCAGCCAATGCTCCGACAGTTGTGCCGGATAGAACTCCTCGACGCCGTCCTCTATCTGCAGCTCGTTGAGGCGTTGACTCTGGCGGAACTGTCCCCATGCTGCCCGAAGCGTGGTCCGTGGGCCGGGTTGGTAGGCGAGGTTGAAGCGCGGGCTGAAATGTCCCTCGTCGATCCACGTCTGCCGGTCCCACCGCAGCCCGAGTTCGATGACCATATGATCGGTCAGCCGCAGCCGATCCGAGGCGTAGGCCGCGAACGCATCGCCCTCGGGTTCGAGGAGCACAAAGACTTCCGACCCGGGGTCAAAGGTCGACAGGTTGAAATAACGGTATTCGGCGTCGGAGTGGGTGAGATCGAAACCCCATTTGAGGATCTGTCGGTCGCTGAGATCAAAGGCCCAGTCCTGACCGAGATTGAAGGCATTGAAGTTGCGGTGGTCGTCGACCGCCAGTACGCCCTGGTTCAACTCGTCGAGACCGCCCATTCGTTGCCGCCTCAGCCTGGAGGCCGAGAGCACGGTCTGCGACCACAGTTCGGGCCGCCACAGGGTTTGCAGATTGAGCCAGGCGGCGTAGCTGCCGTATTCCGCCGTGACCTCCTGAATCTCCTCTGCGTCCTGCTCCCCGTACGCGAGATCATCGAAGGCGACCAGGAAATTGGCCGAGAGAGTCGATCGGACGCCGATCGTGTGTTGGAGCTTGGCGATAAGGTCGTAATAGTCCGTGATGACCTGGTTTTCCGAACCGGTGACGAGACCTGCGACTGCCGCCGGATACCATGCCCGCGCCGAGACGAACCAACCGCCTTCACCCTGGTCGAAAGAACCCTGACTCATGATCCTGGAGTTGAGAGTGCCTACTTCGATGGCCGTCGTGGTGGGACCGCTTGGAGTGGCGATCGAGATGTCCATCACTCCGCTCATTCGATCGCCGTATTCGGCGGGGAATCCGCCGGTGAGAAAATCGACTCCGCCCACCGCTTCCGAGTCGATGGTCGAGAAGACGTTCTGGAAATCCTTGAGGTGAAAGGGTTCGTAGAGCTCGAGCCCATCGAGGATCACCAGCATTTCGTCCTGGACGCCGCCGCGGACGCTGAAATTGGCGGAGTAGTCGCCACCGGCGCCGCCTGGCAGTCGTTTGACGGCTCGGTAGAGGTCATTGGCCGCGTGGGGCATCTGCGCGACCTCCTCCCGGTTGAGGAACTGGCGATTCTCCGGTTGTTCGAGGAGCAATCTGAAATGACTCGGGGTCACGATGACTTCGCTCAGAAAGACCGACAGAGGCACCAGCACGAATCGCACTCTCGCGCTCGAACCTTCCTCGACCTGGACATCCTCGATTTTCTGGAGTGCGAATCCTTCCGCTTTTGCCGTGAGAATGTATGTGCCCTCGGGGACCTTCGGAAAATGAAAGGTGCCGTCGGGGCCGGTCGCCACGCCGAATCCGGTGTCGTCGATCGTGATTTCGATCGTCGTGGCGAGAGGCGCCTGATCTGCGATGATTGCGATTCCCTCGATCCGACCAGTGGGCGGGCCGGTCTGCCGAGGCTTGGTATCAAGAATGATGATGGTGCCACCGGGCCCCGCTTCGGCGCGCAGGTCGTGCGGCGCCAGGATCTCGTCGAGAACCGTCCGCGGGTCGTCGCTCGAGGGTTCGGCAGTCACCTTCATGGAGGACCGGACGATCGCGGTCGAGTAGACGATTCTCAGACCGCCAGCCTGGAGCTCGGCAAGAACATCCGCCAGTGGCCGGCCGGCCAGTGGCGAGGGCTGCTGGGCAAAGGCCGCAGACTCGACCAGCGTCAGAATCAGGAGGGCTCGGACCACGATGTACCGAATCATTGTTTCCAGCCTACCGAAGCCGGTTGGATTCGGCTTCAAATCCGGTTCTGCTACCTTTGGTGCCGAGACCGTTGATCGTGTATTGGAGGCGCTGATGGAAATTCGTTATGCATTGGTCAAAGAGCTGCCGGATATGGATTACGACGCCGCGGTCGAACAGGCGACGATGTTGCTGGCGGACGAGGGTTTTGGCGTGCTGACCGAGATCGACGTCAAGGCGACGCTCAAGAAAAAGATCGATGTGGACTTCAAACGTTATGTGATTTTAGGGGCGTGCAACCCCCACCTCGCCCATCAGGCCATAACCGGCGAGCCGTTCATCGGAGTCCTGCTGCCGTGCAATGTGGTGGTGATGGAACGCGAAGGTGGGGGATCCATTGTTTCCGCCTTCAAACCCACCGCGGGTTTTTCCCTGGTCGACAATTCCGATGTGGCGCCGATCGCCGAAAAGGTGGAGGAGAAGTTGCGCCGGATGCTCGAGAAAATGGGATAGGTTTGGAGAATTCGGAATTCCGAATTCGGAATTCGGAATGGTGACACCTCGGGAATCCGTATTGGCGGGGCATGCCCCGCCCCCACAGAATGAAATGGTTGACACTGAACTGTCCTGCTGGTACGAATAGAGAGTCATGAAGGCACTTCGCCCCTCCGTCTCCGCCATGGTCATGTCGATGCACATGCCGCAGCTGCGGGGAAGGAGCGGTGTCGGCCACTAAGTAGCAACAGACACAACGCTCCCAACCCGCAGCCCAGGCTGCGGGTTTTTTGTTGTGTGCGAACAAAGGAGAAAAAATGTCAGATCGAATGCGAATGCGTCGTCTCGAGCAGTTGGACCGGAAGCCCATCGACCACCGACCGCAACACCATGGAGAACGACGATATGACCATCGAGAACACCGACCATCACTTTGAGACCCTTCAGATCCACGCCGGCCAGGAGCCTTCCCCGGGCACCAACGCGCGTGCGGTCCCGATCTTCCAGACCACTTCCTATACCTTTGACTCCACCGAACACGGCGCCAGCCTCTTTGCCCTCGAAGAATTCGGCAATATCTACACCCGGATCATGAACCCCACCACCGACGTCTTCGAGCAAAGGGTCGCCGCGCTCGAAGGTGGGGTCGCGGCGGTCGCTACTTCGAGCGGCCAGGCGGCCCAGTTCCTCGCCCTCAACAATCTCTGCGAAGCGGGCGACCACATCGTTGCCGCCTCCAACCTCTATGGCGGCACCTACAACCAGTTGAAGGTGGCTTTCCCGCGTCTCGGGGTTGATGTCTCCTTTGTCGATGGCGACGACCCGGCTGTCTTTGCCCCGGCCATCACCGAGCGGACCAAGGCCCTCTATGTCGAAACCATCTCCAACCCGCGTTTCAACGTTCCCGATCTCGAGGGTCTGGCCGATCTGGCCCACTCCCACGGTATTCCTCTGGTCGTTGACAACACCTTTGGATGCTGCGGTTACCTCTGCCGACCCATCGATTTCGGCGCCGACATTGTCGTGCAATCGGCGACCAAATGGATTGGCGGCCATGGCACGTCCATCGGCGGCGTGATCGTCGATTCGGGCAACTTCGATTGGCGCAACGGGCGCTTCCCGTGCTTTTCCGAGCCGTCGCCCGGTTATCACGGACTGGTCTTTGGCGAGACTTTCGGCCCAGACGGGCCCTTTGGAAACATCGCCTTTGCCGTCCGGGCGCGGGTCGAGGGTCTGCGTGATTTCGGCCCGTGCCAGAGCCCCTTCAACGCCTTCCTCCTCCTCCAGGGTCTCGAGACGCTCTCGCTCAGGGTCCAGCGTCAGGCCGACAACACGCTCGAGTTGGCGCGGTGGTTGAACACCCATCCGGACGTGAGCTGGGTTTCGTATCCGGGGCTCGAGAATCACCCCACCCACCAGCGGGCCCGGCGTTATCTTCGCCACGGTTTCGGGTGCGTCCTGACCTTCGGTATCCGGGGTGGTGTGGAGGCGGGTCGGCTCCTCATCGATGGGGTCGAACTTGCCAGTCACCTCGCCAATGTCGGGGATGCCAAGACTCTCATCATCCACCCTGCAAGTACCACCCACCAACAACTGAATCAGGCGGAGCGAGAGGCCTCGGGTGTCGGCTCGGACCTCATCAGAGTGTCGGTCGGCCTCGAACACATCGACGACATCAGGGCCGATTTCAGCCAGGCATTCGATCGCGTGAGGGAGGCAACGCCATGTGCACGGATCGCGTGAGCCTGCGCGTTCCTCACACCCTCACTCTCCCGGGTGAGATCGAACTCGAGTCCGGAGACACCCTGGGTCAGGTCGAGATCGGTTATCGAAGCTGGGGGCGGCTGTCGGCGGCCGGCGATAATGCGATCGTCGTCTGCCACGCCCTGACCGGGTCCGCCGATGCTGATCTGTGGTGGGGAGATCTGATCGGGCCCGGTTGCGCCCTCGATCCGGAGCGAGACTTCATCATCTGCTCGAATGTGCTCGGTGGCTGCTACGGCACCACCGGCCCCACTTCGCCTCGGCCAGGAACCGGTCGGCCCTGGGGAGCCGAGTTTCCGCAGATCACGGTTCGCGACATGGTGGAGATTCAACGCCGGCTGCTCGACGAGCTGGGCGTCAACCGGATTCGGCTGGTCATCGGCGGGTCGCTCGGGGGCATGCAGACCCTCGAGTGGGTCCTGAAGGATGACCGTGTGCGGGCTGCAGTGGTGATCGCCTGTTCGGCACGCCACAGCGCCTGGTGTATCGCTCAATCCGAGGCCCAGCGCGCAGCGATTGCAGCCGATCCCAATTGGTGCGCCGGCCGCTACGATCGGTGCTCCCGGCCCGTGGCAGGTCTGGCGGCGGCGCGGATGATGGCCATGTGTTCCTACCGAACGCCCACCAGCCTCGAGAATCGCTTCGGTCGCAGCGGTGACGACGGAGTGGATTTCGAGATCTCGTCGTGGCTCGGTTATCACGGCAAGGCCCTGGTGGATCGCTTCGATGCCAATTCATATGTCGGTCTGACGCGAGCCATGGATCGCCACGACGTGGGCAGGGGGCGCGGCGGCGTGGAGGCGTGTTTGCGGGCAATCCAGCTTCCCGTGCTCGTCGTCTCGATCGACAGCGACGGTCTCTATCCGCCGTCCGAGCAGGAGTTTCTGGCTGAGCTCATTCCAGATGCCGAATTTTTCACCGTTCATTCACCACACGGACACGACGCCTTTCTCATCGAGACCGACCAGATCGAGGCCAGGGTTCGCTCCTTCCGTGAGGCCTTCGAGTCGACCAGCGTCCTGAAATTGTGCGCCGGAGGCGTCCGATGAGGATTCTCAAGTTCGGCGGCACCTCGTTGGCCAATGGTGAATGCATCGATCGGGCGGCGCGCCTGGTGTGCGAAACGTCGCGGGACACTCAGGTGGTCGTGGTGGCATCCGCCGCTGCCGGAGTCACCAGTCGGCTGCTGGCGCTCGTCGATTCCGCGGCCGATCCGGCTGCGGACTGGGCCGCCGAGGTGAATGCGATAGGTCTCGAACACCTCGAGGTCCTCGAGCGCCTCCCGGCGCAATATCGGCCACCGGCCGAATACGATATTCGGAGAGTCATCAAAAACCTTCGTTCTGACCTCGGAGATTTAGCCGGGAATAGCCGGAACCGAAGCGAGGTCGTCGACCGGGTGCTTGCTGCCGGCGAGCGATTGTCGATCCAACTGGTCGCCGCCACACTGTCCTCGATCGGCTGTCCGGCGCGGCCCGTTGATGGCACCGAACTGGTGGCTACCGACAGCACCTTTGGTGAGGCGCGCGTGGATCTTGAAGCCTCACGGCGGCGCTGTGCCGGTTTTCTCGACGGATTGGCACGCACGACACCGGTCGTCACGGGGTTTCTCGGCGCGGACGCATTGGCTCGAACCACGACTCTCGGCCGCGGCGGCTCCGATCTGAGCGCCGCTGTGCTGGGCGCCGTGCTCGAGGCTGAACGAGTCGAGATCTGGACCGATGTGGATGGCGTCCTGACGGCTCCGCCGCGCCTGGTCGCCAGCGTGTCGACCATTCCCTGGTTGTCGTACGAGGAGGCATCGGAACTGTCCTTTTTTGGTGCCAAGGTGCTCCACCCGAAAACGGTGCAGCCCTTGGCCGAGCGGGGAATTCCGATTCATGTTCGAAATACCTTGGCGCCGACCCGGCGGGGGACCGAGATCACCGCCCGGTCGGAGGCTGCGAGCCGTGTGGTCGCCGTGTCTGTCTTTGAAAAGGTCACCGTGTATCGGGTTCCTTCAGAAAGCCCGGTGTCGGCGAAAGATGTCCTCATGTCCTGCCGCGCGTCGGCCGACGGGGCAACCCTCGTGGCGGTTTCTTCGGATTCGGATGCAACGGTCGTCGGATCGGTGGGACCTCTTTATCACGCGGGTATCGTCACCCTGGTCGGACACGACATCGCACTTCAGCCGTGGGTTGCTGGACGTGCTCTCGAGGCTTTGGCCCGCCGCGGCATCGTGGTCCGGAGTTTTGCCGCCGGTGCAGGCTCTCACACGGTGGCGCTGCTTCTGGAACGGGACGATCTGAAGTCTGCGGTGTGCATCATTCACGACGCTCTGATGCTCGACCGTGAACCCATTCTTGTCCGTAAGGCGAGGCCCTCGGCCGGAAACAAGGAGGTTCAACATGTCTCGGCGGCATAGGGTTGCGGTCCTCGGAGCGACGGGAACCGTCGGTCAGAAAATCGTCCGCCTGCTCAGCGAACATCCATGGTTCGAGGTGACGTCGGTTGCGGCTTCTCCGCGGTCGGTTGGCCGTTCCTATGGAGAGGCGGTTCATTGGATGGAACCGGGCGCTCCACCCGCTCCGGTCGCCGATATGATCGTGCAATCAGTGGGGGATGCCTTCGATTGCGACCTTGCCTTTTCCGCTCTTGATGCTCCGATCGCGATTGAAGTCGAACCGAGGCTGGCGGCGGCCGGGATCCCGGTGGTTTCCAACGCATCGGCCCTGCGGATGGACCCGGCTGTGCCGTTGATCGTGCCCGAGGTCAACCCGGACCATCTTCGACTCCTCGAATGCATTGACGCAAAGAAGGCTCCGGTGGTGACCAACCCCAATTGCGCCACCGTCGGTTTGGTGATGGTGCTCAAACCACTGGCCGATGCCTTTGGCGTCGATGCGGTTCAAGTCACAACGCTGCAGGCCGTGTCGGGCGCGGGGTATCCGGGGATCTCGGCGCTTGATATTCTCGGTGACGCTGTTCCGTTGATTCCCGGCGAGGAGGAAAAGCTTGAGTCCGAGCCGCAGAAGATCCTCGGCCGGCGACACGGCGGCCGGGTTTCTCACGCCTCGATCACGATCAGTGCGCAGACCACCAGGGTTCCGGTGGTGGAAGGACACCTCCTCTGTATGTCGCTCCGTCTGCACCGGAGCGCGACGACGCACGAGGTGGAGGATGTTTTGTCGAACTTCCGGGGCGAGATCCAGGATCTCGATCTGCCGTCGGCGCCCGATCGGCCGATCCTGGTGCTCCCAGGTGACGAGGTGCCGCGTCCGAGGGCACACTCAGGCAACGGCCATGGGATGCAGGTCACCGTCGGCAGAATCCGGCGCTGCCCGATCCACGACGTCCGGCTCGTGGCGCTCGTGAACAATACGATACGAGGTGCCGCTGGGGCGGCGATACTGAACGCAGAACTGATGGTGAAGAAGGGGTTGATCGGGCAAGCGACGTCGGATATCCGAGCTGCGGTGTGATTCCGAGTTCGGAAGGTCTGTCGCCCCTCCGGGGCTCTACACGATCCTCGGCGCCGCCGGCCAAATGGTGTTTTCTATACCCCGGGTTAACCTTCGGAAGGAAATCGCTATCGCTATCGGAACCGCTATCGCTATCGACGGCCATGATTGAATACTGGCGTTATTTGGCCCGTCAGGTGTCAGCCCTTCCGGGACTCGGATTATTTGGCCCTCGAACCTGGGGTTCACGCCCCAGGCTAATCTTTGTCGCCGCTCCGGAGCTTCCATCGGTACGGCCAGGGTCAGGATTCGGGTGCGCTGGCTCGGCGGATCGATTTCGGGTGGGTGTTTCCCGACCAAAACTACTGTCTCGCCGATTCGGCTTTTCGATAGCGATTCCGATAGCGATAGCGATAGCGAGTTGGACGGCGTACGATTTCGCGCCTGGTGGAGCCGTAGAGCGGCGGCAGACATATCGCCCGGGGCATCAGCCCCGGGTACCGAGGCCAAACACCAAACAAGCCCCGGAGGGGCGACACATCGAGGGCTACGGAGATTCGAGATCGGGTCGGTTGGCCACGAGCACGACATCTTTCCTGCTGCCGCGGTGGGTGTAGACCACTTCCACACTCTGCCGCATGTCTTTCGGGAGACTCTCCAGAATCGTGGTGTCCGTCACCGCAAAGACCCGCGCCTCCTGATCGAAGTGCTTGACCAGCTCGCCGAGTTCGTCGATCTCAGGGTCTTTCACCTTTTCAATGCGAACGAAGTAGACCCCACCGGAGTAGAAGTTGAAGGGCATGTAGAGATTTCGAATTCCCACTGCATAGACATCGTGGCCCGCTGCCCGTGAATCGGCGGTGTGCTCCTTGATGGCCAGACCCATGGCCTTGCCCGATTTGAAATGGTTGGCGGCCGGGTTGACGACCGTGGCGATGAAGACATAGACCAAAGCGATGGTGACGGCCGGAGCGAGGACGGCCGTCTTCAGATCTTTTCGCAGCACTCCGGCCAGGGCGGCGACGCCGCCGGTCATCAGAAGAAGACCGAGGCCCCAGAACATCCAGAGGGGGAAATTGCCGATCTCGACCCGGTCGGACGCAAATGGGATCGCCAGCCCGAGAACGATCAACAACACTCCAAAAAATGCCTGACCGATCGTGATCCACCGTTTCGAAAACGCCGGTGCTTCCTCCCAACCGAATGCGGCGCCGAGAAAACGGGCCGTCAGCAAGGCAAAGGCCGGAAAGGTGGGCAGGACATAGAGGGTCCGCTTTTCGGTCGACAGGGTGAAGAGAACCAGCACGAAGAGAATGGCAACCAGCAGAAAGCGGTCCTCGCGGTCGCGCCTCCGGAATGCCAGGACCATCGCTCCGGGAACCACGAAGGTCCACGGGATGAGCTGGGGTGGGAGGACCTTGGCGTAGTACCACCACGGTTGCGGATGGTGATAACCCGCCACCGCCCGTTCGAAGAAATGGCGGTAGAAGGCCTCCAGAAACGAGTAGCCCTCGGGTCCCCAGAGTGTCGCAGCCACAGCCCAGGCGCCGAATATGGCGATCACCACGAAAGTTCCGAGGAAAGGTGCGAATTCGAAGCCCTTCAGCAACTGGCGGTCCCAGAGCAGGGTGAAGAAGACGATGGCCATGGCGATGGCGAGCCCGACCGGCCATTTGGCGAGGACCGAGAGCCCGAGGGCGGCCCAGAAGAGCAGACCCGCCCGGCGACCGTCGGCATCTCCGGCCCGCCACTGCTCGAAGGCCGACAGCGCGACCCAGATCAAAAAACACAGCACCATATCGATCTGTGCCATCCGCGCCCGTTCCCAGAACATCAGCAAGGTGGCAAGAATGAAGGCAGCCAGAACGGCGGTTCGTTCGGAGGCCATTCGGCGCCCCATTCGCAGGGTCAGCCAGACAGTCCCGAGTGCCGCCAGCACCGATGGCAACCGTGTGGTGAACGCCGAGATCTCTCCGAAAGGTATCGAAAAAAGAATGATCAGCCAGAAAAACAGCGGTGGTTTGTCGTCGTTGATCTCGCCGTTGAGGTGGGTGACGAAGGGGTGCCCATCGACCCACATCTCCCGTGCGCCCTCTGCGTGTTGCGGCTCGTCCGGGGCCCACAAATCGTAGCCCCAGATATTGATAACGAAGAGGACGGCGGCCACAAGGATGACAATGCGCGACCACTTCATGGGACCACCTCTTCGGCGCCAAAGGCGCCTGCGTTGCCGGAATCGACGGGGATCTTGACCCCTTCGCCAAAGGTGGCATCGCACCACATATCAAAGGCGAGGAGGGTGAAAAGCGGTTTGCGGTGATCGGTCTGACCGGAAAGGTGATCTTCGATCAGGTGAGTCACTCCTTCAGGGTTGAAGAGACCGCGCGCCTCCACCTTCTCGGCGGAGAATCGCCGTTTGAATTCGTCGCCGAGCCCGTGCAACAACCATTTCGAGAAGGGGATGTTGAAACCTCGCTTGCGGCGCTTCAAAACATCCGCCGGCAGCCGATGTTTGACGGCCCGGCGCAGGATGTCCTTGGTGGTCATGCCGCGGAGTTTGAGGCTCGATGGCAAACCGGCCGCGAATTGGGTGAGATCGTGATCGAGGAATGGCGCGCGCGCCTCCAGGGAGGCCAGCATGGTGGCGCGATCGACCTTGGTCAGCAGGTCGTCCTGGAGATACATGGTGAAATCCATGTAAAGGAGTTTGGACAGGCTGTCGGGGAGATCACGCCCCTCGAGCTGCGCTCGTGCCGAACCGAAGGGATCATCGTCCGCCAGCGCCGCAATGACCGCTGGTGCCAGGATCTGTTGTTGTCGCCCCGGTGAGTAGGAGCCGAACCAGGTATGGTGGCGCTCCACCAGGTCCTTTTCGGCGGCGGCGGCGAATCGACTCAGAAGGTAGTCGAGCCCCACGTTACCCATGGAGACCGGAGTCAGCTTGAGCGCTGTTTTGACCATGGCGTTGCGAATCGGTCGAGGCACCCGGTTGTAGATTTCTGCGACGCGATTCCCGAGATAGGTCGGATACCCGGCAAAGAGCTCATCGGCGCCCTCACCGGAAAGAATCACCTTGACCTTTTTCCGGGCGAAGAGAGCGAGGAGATGGCTGGGGATCGTGGAGGCATCGCCCAGTGGTTCACCGAGGCCCGGGCCGACCCGGCGCAGGCCGTCGGCGAGATGGCTCTCGTCGAGGATGAGCTGATTGAAGTCGGCCTTGAAATACCGCGCCGTGACTTCGGCCATGCTCGCCTCGTCGAATCCCTTGTCGGTATGACCGATCGAGAAGACCGGCACCCCATCGCCCTGTTGTTCGGCCAGGTGGGACAGGACGGCCGACGAGTCGATACCGCCGGACAGGAAGAGCCCGAAGGGCACATCGGAACGGCTGCGGCGGCGGACCGCCTGCGCCATCAAATGGTCGAGCTCCTCGGCAAGATCATCGGTGCGGCGGCGCGCGAGATCGGGTTGCACGAAATAATCCGCGAGGTCCCAATACTGTTTGACGGTGACCTTGCAGTCCTCAGCTATCAACAGGTGGCCGGCGGGCAGCTTGCGCACACCCGCAAGCGGGCTCAGCGGGGCCGGAAAATAATCGTGGGACAAATACCTGCGCAGGGCGATCGGGTCGAGCGCCTTTTTGATCCGGGGATGGACCAGAAAGGCGCGGAGATCCGAGGCAAATACGAGTTCCTCGCCATCGGTCCAGTAAAAGAGCGGTTTCTCTCCCGCGCGGTCGCGGGCCAGGAGCAGACGTTTACGATTCTCGTCCCAGACGGCAAAGGCGAACATTCCGTTCAGGTGTCCGACCAGATCGGCACCGTATTCCTCGTAGAGGTGGGGGATCGCCTCGGTGTCTGTCTTCGTACGCAGGGTGTGGCCCTTGCTTTCGAGGAACTGGAAGAGATCGGGGGCGTTGTAGATCTGGCCGTTGCAGATCGACCAGATGGATCGATCCTCGTTGGGAAATGGCGGCGACTCGGCCGCGACATCGATGATGGCGAGGCGGCGAAAACCGAGTGCGCAATCCTCCGGTGCGACATAGCCCTCGCCGTCGGGGCCGCGGTGGACCATGGTCTCCGCCATCGCGTGCACCAGCTCCCGACGTTCTTCGTCAGGACCTCTGCACCCCAGAATGCCGACCAGACCGCACATGACCCCGCCTCTCTCCGGATTCGGGATTCTATCGCAGTTTGTAGGTGTCGCCCGTCGTCGAGAATCCTTCGGTGTTTTTGCGGCGCAGGAGTATCTTGTGAATTGGAGGCCGAATCATGTTGATCCTCAATCACACGCAGGTCCGCAACCTACTCTCAATGGAGGATTGCATGAAAGTCGTCGCCGATGCTTTGGCCGCCCTGAGCTGGGGCGAGGGCTTGCAGCCCTTGCGGGATGGCGCGCTGCTACCCGACCGTAGTGGGGTTCTTGCCTGGATGCCGGGTTCGCTCGCATCGGGTCGGCCGTTTGGTATCAAGGTCCTCAGCGTCGTCGAAAACCCACGCGAACTGGGAGTCGACTCCCACCAAGGAGGAGTCCTGATCTTCGATCCGGCCAACGGCTCGCCCGTGGCCCTGTGCGAAGCCGGTGCCATCACAGCCGTTCGCACAGCGGCGGTCTCGGCGATCGCCACCGATCGCCTGGCCCGGTCGGACGCATCCTCTCTCGCCGTTCTCGGAGCCGGGACGCAAGCGCGGTCGCATATCGAAGCCATGCTCACGGTGCGGCCGATTCAACGGGTCCGGATGTGGGGCCGAAGCGCGGAAAGCACGACAGAGGCAGCCGGTGAACTTTCGAAACATCATGGGATCCCGATCGAGGTGGTGACCGACAAAGCAGAGGCGGTTGCCGGCGCGGATATCGTCTGCACGACGACCTCGGCCCGCGAACCGATTTTTTTTGCCGAGATGCTGGAACCCGGAATGCACATCAACGCGGTCGGAGCATCGATTCCGTCGTACCAGGAGATCGATCCGCGGGTCGTGCCTCTGGTGACTCTCTTCACCGATCGGCGCGAATCCCTAGCCAACGAAGCGGGCGAGTTTATCGCGGCCATCGAGGCCGGTCTCATTCCCGCTGGTCTCGTCGTCCCGGAAATCGGCGAGGTCCTGAACGCCGACCACCCCGGAAGGACCTCCGAAACCGAAATCACGATCTTCCGATCCCTCGGTCTGGCAATCGAGGACATCGCCTCGGCACAGCTTGTTTACGAACGAGCGCTGGAAAAGGGTATCGGCGCCGAAATCAACCTGATGGGCTGATCGAAGCGGCGAGAATGGCCCGATCGCTTCAATCCGTTTTCTCCGAAGTGGAATCAGGCCATCTCCCAAGAAGTCGAACGTATGGGTGACGGTTTGTGTTCTGAAAAGGTGGAAAGGGGACTATGGCTGCTGCTGGTATTCTCTTCCGCGAGGATCAACTCAAATCTCTCGAATGAAGTCATGCGCCGCGTCTTGTGCAGGAGGACACCGATGAGCCGCATCAGATCGTCCGACGAATATGTGGCAAACGATGAAGGGCCAAAAAGCGGTTTATGAAACAGCCACCTGAAGGCTCGCTGAGCTCGGACGGCCTCGTCCGGGGGCTCGGTCGTTGGGATGCCACCCTCCTCACCGTCGGTGCGGTGATCGGCACCGGGATCTTCATAACGACCGCCGACATGGCGCGGGTCCTGCCCCACGAAGGGATGATCCTGTTGGTGTGGACGCTGGGCGGATTCCTGACTCTGGCCGGTGCCCTCACCTACGCCGAGCTGGGAGCGCTCTATCCCCGTGCGGGCGGTATGTACCACTATCTCAAAGAGGCTTACGGAACGTTCTGGGGGTTCCTCTTTGGCTGGGCATGTTTCCTGGTCATCATGTCGGGGGGCATCGCTGCAGTGGCGGTTGCTTTCGGTGAGTACCTGGGGAGTTTCATCCCCATGTTCTCAACCGGTAACATTTTGTTGACGCTTCCTCTCGGCGGCTGGAGTTGGTCGGTCTCCGGCGGCCAGGTCGCCGGTGCGCTGGCGATCCTGATTCTCACCGCGGTCAACTACATCGGTCTGCGCGAAGGCGCCGCGGTGCAGAATTTTCTTACGGTGTTCAGGATCGGATCCATCATCGCCTTTGTGGTTCTGGCCTTTTTTGTCGACAAGCCGGTGTCGGCTTCCATCATCGCGCCCTTGCCGGATAACAACCTTTTTGCAGCGGTGGGAATCGGCATGATCGCCGCGCTCTGGACCTACGACGGCTGGTATGGGGCGACCTTTTCGGCCGGCGAAATGCGAGATCCGCGACGCACCCTCCCGTTCGGGTTGGTCTGGGGAACGGTCATCGTGATGGTCCTCTACGCGCTGATCAACCTCGTGTACTTCGTCGCCCTGCCGCTCGACGTGATCGCCGCAACACCACGGATCGGAGAAACGGCTGCCGCAGCACTCTTCGGCGACGGCGGGGGAAGAGTCATGTCCTTCGCCATTCTGGTGTCCACCTTCGGCTGTCTGGCGGCGACCATCCTCTACAGCCCGAGAATCTATCTCGCCATGTCGCGCGATGGTGTGTTCTTCCGTGGTCTGGGAGCGGTCCACCCCCGATACCACACGCCTGGACGGAGCCTCTGGGCTCAGAGTCTGTGGGCTATTGTTCTTACCCTGTCGGGGAGCTACGAACAGATCTACACCTATGTGGTTTTTGGTGGTTTGCTCTTTCACGTCGCAACCGCTGGGGCAGTGATCGTTCTGCGTCGGAGACTGCCGGATATGGAACGGCCTTACAAAGTCATTGGATACCCGTGGGTGCCTCTCCTCTTCATACTGGCGTCGGTCCTGTTGCTGGTGAACACCCTCGTCGAAAAACCGATTGAGTCACTGATCGGTCTGGTGTTGATCGGTGCGGGTGTGCCGGCCTACCTGTGGTGGCACCACCAAAAGAGACCGGATACCGCAACCGGATCGTGACAACCATTGCGGAGGTTCATCATTGCCCCGGCCCGAAAAATGAGCTCGGATCCGAGAATTTTTTGCCCCGGGAAGTGGATCACTGTAGGTTGGTCAACCGAAGCGCCGCCGCGCAGGGTCTGGTGGCGGCAAATGAGGTGAGGTGTGATGCATGAGTGAAAAGACAAGGTCGCGACCAGTCCCACCTTTGTATGTGGCAATGGTGCCTGTCGTGTTCCTGGTGGGTGCCCTGTGGGTCTCGCTGGTTCATTTTGCCGATCTCGAACTGACCACCCATGTGCCGCTGGTTTTGTCGACGGTCGTGGCGGCAGCAATCGCGATGGCACGGGGTTACTCGTGGAAAGAGATCGAGCGCGGAATGGTGAAGGGAATCTCCCTGGCCATGGGTGCGATTCTCATTCTCCTGGTGATCGGGATGCTGGTTGCCTCGTGGATCCAGGCCGGCATCGTCCCGGCCATGGTGGCCTATGGGCTCGACATGTTGACCCCGAGCGTCTTTCTGGCCGCGGCCTGCCTGATTTGTGCTCTCGTTTCCTTGGCCACCGGTTCGTCCTGGTCCACCGCCGCGACGGTCGGCATCGCGTTGATCGGTGTGGGCGAGGGTCTCGGGGTTCCGCGAGCCATGGTGGCTGGAGCCATCATCTCGGGCGCCTATTTCGGCGACAAGATGTCGCCTCTGTCGGATACCACGAACCTGGCGCCGGCGGTGGCCGGTGCCGATCTTTTCGACCACATCCGGCACATGGCCCTGACCACCGGACCGAGTCTGATCATCTCATTGGTGATCTTCTCGATTCTCGGGATCGGACGGAGTGGAGAAATCGATACGGCCCAGGTGGATACAATCCGCAACGCCATCGAAAGCACCTACTCGATCCATCCACTGTTGATGCTGGCGCCTGTCTTCGTGATCGTGATGGTCATCCTGCGCATCCCGGCACTACCCGCATTGCTCGGTGGTGCGATCGTCGGGGCGTTCGTGGCGATGGCCGTCCAGGGTCTCTCCGCTGGAGAGGTGCTCAGTGCTTCCTACTCCGGAGTGACTGCGGACACCGGGAGCGATCTGGTGGATGGGCTGCTCTCGCGCGGCGGTTTGGCATCCATGTTCTCGACGATCGCGCTGATCATCTGCGCCCTGGCATTCGGTGGAGTGATGGAGCGGTCGCGCATGTTGGAGTCCATAGCTGGCTCCATTCTCAAGCTGGCCCATGGAACCGGTGGTCTCGTGACCTCCACCGTGGGCACCTGCATCGGTATGAATGTGCTCGCCTCGGATCAGTATCTCGCGATCGTGGTGCCGGGGAGGATGTACAAGGAGGCATACGAAAAGCAGGGTCTCGCGCCCAAAAACCTGTCCCGGACGCTGGAGGATTCCGCCACCCTGACGTCTGTTCTCATTCCATGGAACACCTGCGGAGCTTTCATGATCGCCACTCTTGGCCTCACTCCGTGGGCCTACGTTCCGTATTGTTTCCTCAATCTCCTCAACCCGCTCATCTCGATCATCTACGGATTCACCGGTTTTTCGATGGTTCCCCTCGACAAGGAGGCCGAGGGCGCGAGCTAGTCATTCGACCAGGGTCAACACCTCATCGAGAGCCTCGAGGGTCTCGTCCACATCCTGCTTCGTGATCACCATCGGCGGTTTGATCTTGAGCACGTTGTGGAGCGGTCCGTCGGTGGAGAGCAGGAAACCGCGTGCTTTCATCTCGTCGATCACCTGCGAGGCCTCGCTGGCGGCGGCTTCGAGGGTCTCGTGGTCGCGTACCAACTCGATGCCGGAGAAGAGGCCGAGGCCGCGGACGTCGCCGATCAGCCGGTGGCGGGTCTGGAGCTCACGCGCTCCCTCGAGCAGCCCGGTGCCGGCCTCGAGCGCGTGATCCTGCAATCCTTCCGCCTCGATGACATCGAGCACTGCGAGACCAACGGCACAGGAAACCGGGTTGCCGCCGAAGGTGTTGAAGTACTCCATCCCGGTGGCAAAGGAATCTGCGATGTCGGGCGTCGTGATGACCGCAGCCATCGGGTGGCCGTTGCCGATGGGTTTGCCGAGGGTGACGATGTCGGGAACCACGCCCTGGGATTCGAAGGCCCAGAAATGTGTGCCGACGCGACCGAATCCGACCTGGACCTCGTCCGCGATATACATGCCGCCGGCGGCGCGGACAGCCTCCGATGCGCCGGACAGAAATCCTTTGGCGGGGATGACCTGGCCGCCACAACCGATCAGTGATTCGGCCAGCAAGGAAGCAGGGGCCCGACCCGAAGTCGTGAACCTCTCAATGGTCTTTCGTACGTCGCCTGCATAGAGGGCCCCGGCGTCCGGGCCGCGGTGGGGGCCCCGATAGGGATCCGGCATGGCGAGCTTGTGGGCGTGGTCGGCAAGCCCTTCGCCACCGGGCCCCTCGCATTTGTAGGGTGAGATCTCCACCAATGAGGGCGAATGGCCGTGATACGCGTGATCGAGGACGAGGATCTCTTTCGATCCGGTGTGAGCCCTGGCGAGCCGGAGGGCGAGGTCGTTGGCTTCGGTACCGGTGCAGACAAAAAAGCAGACGCTCAAGGGCTCGGGAAAGGTGGCTGTCAGTCGAAGTGCGTATTCCGCCAGATTGTCGTGCAGATAGCGGGTGTTGGTATTGAGTTCGGCCATCTGGCGCTGGGCTGCCGCAACCACCTGCGGCTGGCAGTGACCGACATGGCAGACGTTGTTGACCAGATCGAGATAGCGGCGCCCGTGCTCGTCATAAAGGTATTGACCTTCGCCTCGGACGATTTTCAATGGTTCCGAATATGCCACGCTGAGGTTGCGGCCGACGTGACGGCGCCTCAGTTCAACGATCTCATCGTTCGTGCGGATCGGAGCCCGGGTGGCTTTGCAGCCCTCCACGAGCCGGTCGCGGGCGCGTCCCGGGTCGATCGCTTCCAGCCGCTCCAGGAGCCGCCATACCGGTTGCGCCGAGATCTGGAGATACTCGTTGTCGGGGTCGTGGTGGCGGCGGTAGGCGGACATGAGCACCGAGGTACAGAGACGGGCGGCGATCAGGTCGCAGATCAGGGCCTGTTCACCCGGTGCCAACGGACGCACCCGATCGTAGCCCGCGATCACCCTCGACGCGTCGGCCAGCGGGTCCTCGCGATCCAGCATCAAGTAGGCGCAGGCGATGGCCAGCTCGGCCACCGTGATGGTGTGGAGAATATCTCCGAAATCGATCAGACCAACCAGCTCCGTTTGACCGTTGCTGCCGTTGCGCACCAGCAGATTGTGGTCGTTGGCATCGTTGTGGATTACACCGCGGTCAAACCCGCCGAGCAAAGGCAGAACGGAGCTGCCAAAGTTCTCGAGGCGCTTTTCGACCAAATTCCGTCGCGAGATGTCGGAGATGTGTTCTGCGTGGGTGGCGAGCTCGGAGGTTCGCTCGATATCCCACGGAATGTCTCGACGGGTTCCCGGGTGGTCAAAACCACGCAGCGCGAGATCGAGCCGGGCCAGCGACATTCCGACGTTTTCGAGAAAGTGGGGTGGGCGATCGCTGCGATTGACCAGAGGCGAGCCGTCGAGGTAGGTGACCAGCCGAATCCAGCTCGGGCCGTCGCCGAGGTCAGCCTCGAAGAGCGCGTCGCCCGTGGTCGTATTGATCACCCTTGGAATCATCTCCGCCAACGAACCTTCGGCGAGATGGTTGAGGGCCGCGACCTGGCATTCGATGGCCTCCCGGCGCATCCCCGGTCGCGACAACTTGAGCACACAACGGTCGCCCGTTTTCGTGACAAGCACGAAATTCCGATCCTCTTCGCCCGCCAAGGCCTGGGCCCGGGCCTCGATATTCCATTGCTCGCGGGCGATGTCTTCGATCTGAGCAGTATCGATCATGGGTATCACGCAACAACCTCCACAACGCCGGCCTGGGATGGTGCGCCGACGACGAAAAGACTCGAATCCGGAAGCTCGTCGAGAATCGGCTGCAGGCGATCCTCCAGATCTTGAACCGCTTTCGCGGTCACGAGATGGACCGTGCAGCCTCCGAATCCGCTCCCGGTGAGCCTTGAACCGAGCACGCCGTCAACTTTGTTTGCGCAAGCAACAAGACGGTCGAGAACTGGGTGACTGGCATCAAAATCGTTGTGCAGACTTTGATGCGAGATCGTCATCAGTCGGCCGAATCCGGACAGATCGCCGGTCGGCAGGATCTCGGAGGCCTCAGCGACCCGCAGATTCTCCTCGACGACGTGCCGGCATCGCGAAAAGAGCAGTGGCGAAAGATGCTCGTGATTGGCGGCGAGCTTCGGAGCCGAGAGGTCGCGCAGTGCGTGGATCGATGGATCGATCGCCTGCAGGATCTTCAGCGCCTCCCGGCACTCCCGGTGCCGCTCTTCAAAATCGGAGTCATCGGGTTCCGACCGGATACCGCTGTCGACGATGACGAGGCGGTGGTTTTCGAACGGGAGTGGAATGTGGCGGGCGTCGAGAGTTCGGCAGTCGATGGCCAGGGCCGAACCCGGTTTCCCGAGGCGGCAGACAAGCTGATCCATGATGCTCGACCTGATCCCGACAAATCGGTGTTCGACCTCGTGGCAGAGTTTCGCCATCTCGATGGGCTCGAGCCAAAGGTTGAAAATACCATCCAAAGCCAGGACCACCGCCAGTTCGAGGGCGGCCGAAGAGCCCAGCCCGGCTCCTCTCGGCACCGTCCCGCGAATGACGATGTCGATGCCGGAGGTCAGTTTGCCGCGCTGCTCCAACATGCGAACAATACCGAAGACATAGGGCGCCCATCCGGGCCCGTCGAAATCGATCGGTTCGCCGGGAGTGGTCTCGATCACTTCATCGAAGTCCGCCGCCGCCAGACGGACCTTGCGGTCCGGACGCCGCCGGACCACCGCCTCGACGTTTCGGTCGATGATGGTGGGGAGAACAAACCCTTCGTTGTATTCGGTGTGGTCGCCGACCAGATTGACGCGCCCCGGTGCCCTTGCAACCACTGCCGCGGTGGCATCGCCGAAATACTCGGAGAACAGCTTTGCCGGCCGGATGGTCACTTGGCGACTCCGTGGCTCTCGTGATGGGTGACGGTTTCTGGGCAACTCGAAGGCATGAATCGCGGTCCTTTTCTTCCTTCGAGGTTATCTCATTCAACGGGTAGGTGAGGCTGTTCAGGCACCTTTCGGGCGATTTCATCGATGACCGTCGATGGGCCGATCGGCCGCAAACGGAAGCTGTAGTGGTATTCGGAATCGGTCAGGGATGATTCGGGTGCGGGCATCTCGCCGGTCTCGACAAAACTCATGATGCCGAGGAGCGCTCCCCAGGAATGGAAACGATCCGATGAGAGCCTCTCGTCGTCGCCAGTCCCGGTGATCGAGGAGTAGTTTTCGCTCACATATCCCTTGCGTTGCCATTCGGAGAGCAGGAGCTGCCGCGATTTCTGCGCCAGTTCGGTGGCCACATCAGGAAAGCCTGCTTGCCTCAGGCTGAGATAGGTCAAGAAATTGAGCGGCGGCCAGATCGCGCCCTTCCAATAACGTTGTTTTTGAAAGGAGGGATCGTTGCGTGCGATGGAGGGGATCACCCATCTGCCCCAGAATTCGTCAGGGTTCAGGAGGTGGTCGGTGACCATCTTATCGGCTCTGCGTTCGTCGGGAATGCCGGCCAGCAGCGGGTAGAAGAGGGTGGGTGAAAGCCTGCGAGAGGCGGTGTCGGTGTCCGTCCGATGGTTGAGGTAGAGCCCGACCTGTTCATCCCAGAGAGGCTCCATGTGTGACGCGAGGGATGCTGCACGGTCGCGCAGTTCGCCGGCATCCAGTTCCCGCCCGAGCAGATCGGCCATTTCGGCGAGGGCCAGCGAGTCTGCTATGACAAGGCTTGTCAGCCCAACATCCTGCAGTTCGAGGGTGTTTTTCTTTTTGCTGAACGGCACCCCCTCGTACATCGGCGAGTCGTCCATTCCCGATTCATATCCGGCTGTCCGTCTGCTTCCGGTGTCGGGTTCGAAGAAGGGGTTTTTTGCCGGGTGAGATCCGTAGCTGAGAAGACCCTCGTTGTATCTGCGTTTGACCCACCACCGGTTCCACTCGAGGAGATCGTCGAAGGTCGCCTCGAGAAACCAGCGTTCGGGGTATTTCTTGTAGATCTCGCGCACCATGACGGACCCGACCGGCGGTTGCGAGCGATCCCAGGACTTGCTGCCGTTGCCACGGTTGTCATTCGGAACCTGGCCTTCGTCGGTGGCGCCGCGCAGATGCTCGATGACATTCGCAAATGCCAGGTCGCGGCTGAACAGGGAGGTCATGTAGGCGAGAAAAAAGTTATCCCAGCCAAAGAGGCAGTAGCCACCGTATTCCTCGTTCCACAACCGGCCCACGGTGTTGACCACTCGATCGAGTCGCGGTTCATAAACCAGATTCCAGGCGAGACCGGACTCGACGGCGATCAGAGCCTCGGCGAGATCGCCAAAGGCCTCGGCCCGTCGGTCGAGCGTATCTCGTTGATCGGAAATGATCTTTTCGATCTCTCCGACGCTGCGCTCGGTGCCGGTCGAGAGACCCACTGGACCATCCAGAACCAATACCAGATAAGGCGTTTCCACCCGGACGTAGAAATCCTCCTGGTGGTCGGCGGTCGAGTACACATCGACAAGCCTGTTTGGAAATTCGGCCCTGAGTCGGCGTGCGCCGACCTTGGACAGCGAACCGGGCCGGTTCCAGAACATCGCGGTCGAGACGATCATCTTGATCGGAAGTTCCGGACGCGTCAGGGGTGAGACCAATACCACCAGATCTTCGCCGACCTTGGCCGACTCGACACGGGCGAAAAGTGATTTCCACTGCAGATCGAGCCGGGTATAGCTGCCGTCGAGGGTGTGGGCTCCGGGTCGGATCTGCAGACCGTTGTCGGAGCGCCCGATCAGCGCCGAGCGGAGATAGGGCTCGTCGAGCCACCTGACCTGTTTGAAGGCGAGATCGAAGCCGAATCCCTCCGGCAAGAGCGAGTGCGAAAGAACCGATCGTGTGTTCCAGGTATTCCACCCGCTCGCGAGGCGTTGATTGATTTCGAGGTACTCGGAAAATTGATGGCCTTCGATTTCGGCTGCCACGAGAACCGAGGGAAGAATCGATGCAGCGGCCAACGCCGCCATAATCACACCGAGAGATCGTGTCTCCCGCCTTCCGCTTGGCCACTCCATGCAAGCGATACTACCGCGAACCGGTGCGGCAAAGCACCCTTTACCGTTTCCGTCTCACAACCGCAGATCACGCAGATGGGCGCAGATTTTCGGGCCCGTACTTGCAAAGACCTCCCCATGAATTGGCTTCTTCCGTAGTGGCATATCGTTGAAAACGCGAAGATGCACAGAGGGCAAACAGGCTTTCTGACCCGGTCATCGGAACAATACGTGGAGAGCGCCGTTGCAGCGCACAACTGAAATCGTACGCGCCCTCGCGTTCGGCGATCTCGTTTTCTATCTGCGTGATCTGCTGCTACTCCGTAATGTGATGAGACGAGTTCATAGGTGATGTATCGAGTATCCTGCTCGATATGCCGCTGATCGTGACGCTCTCGGAATTCGACCTCACTGAACAACGCTCCCGCTTCTATGCTGCGGCGGTGCCGGTTGCCTCGCTTGTCGAGGTCAAAAATGAGATCAACAAACGGAAAAAGCTCTACCACAAGGCTCGCCATCATTGCTGGGCTTGCCGGGTGCGGGACGACAACGGGAAGATCGTCGAACAGGCGCGGGACGACGGCGAGGTCGGGCGGCCGGGAATGAAGCTCCTCGAACTGCTTCGCCATCACGATCTCGAGGGGCTTCTGGTGGTGTCGAGGATCTTTGGTGGCGTCAAGCTCGGGCCGGGCGGCGTCGGCAGAGCATTCAGGGATGCGGGTACCGGAGCTCTTCGCGGTCTCAGCTAAAGGTCGGCAAACCACCCGCTCGCCACCCATCTCAAACCGCAGATCACGCGGATAGACGCAGATAGAACGAAACTCAACTGTGTGATCTGCGTGCATCTGCGTGATCTGCGGTTTCTCCGGCGGCGGGGCGTCCGGGTACAATCAACAGCTATGTCACAGCAAAGAACTGAATCCGAAGCTTCGGGGGGAGAGCGCGCCCTCACCCGCTTCCCCCTCTATCTGACCCTGGCCGCGGTTTTCGTGACCCTCTTCGTGGTCTTCGGTTTGGCGCTCATCTATTTCTTTCACTCGGAAAGCCGGAGGATCGAGATACTCGGCGCCAACGATTTGATGGAGCGGATCGGACATCACATGGAGGTTTCGATTGCCGGGCTCTACCAACCGGCACAGGGCGTGGTTGACATCGCGTCGAGATCGGCACCGCTCGCCGCAGATTCCCTGGAAGAACGCCTCCGATCGTTGGGGGCTCTCACCGAGTCCCTGCGACTCAATCCCCAGATGTCGTCGATTTTTGTCGGCGCCGAGGATGGCGATTTCTTTCTCGTCAGATCTGTCGGCAACCGCCGGGTCGCAGTGCAGTCTCTGGACGCACCACCTGGCAGCCGTTTTGCGGTTCAAAGCATCGACCGCGACAGCACCGGAAATGTCGGTGCATCGCTGCATTTTCTGGACGACGATCTGGTCGTGATCGATACCCGTCCCCTCGAAACCGACGACTTCGATCCGCGCCTCCGAGATTGGTACCGCGAAGCGATGGGCAGCGACGATCAAATCACTTCGGACTTCTACGTTTTTTTCACAACTGGAGAGGTTGGTCTGACCTTTGCGCGGAGAATGGCCGGTGGCGGCGGTGTCGTCGGCGCCGACCTCGCCCTCGCCGATCTGTCGGCGGGGCTCGCTCGGCAACGGGTCACATCCTCAACCAAAATCGCGGTCTTTGATTCTTCCGCACGGGTTGTCGCTCTCTCGACTCCAGAGCTGCGGGTGCCGGTCCACGCGACCGACGCGTCCGGCGAGGTGACCATGCCGCGCCTGGCGGCGCTTGATGACCCTGTCTACTCGGCCCTGGCTGCTCAATTGAAAGAGAATGAATGGGCCGGGCGCTTCGCGATCGAGGTTGAGGGTGAACGATGGCTTGCCTCGGTATCGGCGGTCCCCACCAGACGTGGCGAAGACGTCTTTCTGGCAACCATGATTCCGCGGAGCGAGCTCCTGGCGGATGTGGATCGAGTTCGAAACCAGAGTGTTCTCATCGCCCTTGCCCTTCTGGCGGTGGCTTCCGGAATTGTCCTCTGGGTCTCGCGTGGTCTTTCGTCATCACTCCGCGGACTGGCCCGGGAAGCCGAGCAGATCAGACGATTCAAGCTCGGGCGGCCGCTTTCGGTGCGGTCACGGATCACCGAGGTCGACCAGCTCGCGAGAACCATGGCTGTGATGAAAAGCTCGCTGCAGCGATTTTTCGCCATTTCTCATGCCTTGTCGGCGGAGAAGGACTATCGCAAGTTGCTCGAGATGATCCTGCGCGAGGCCCGGAATGTGGCCCACGCTGATGGCGGCGCCATTCTGATGACCAATCTGGATAATACGGGTCTCGAGGTCGCGGTGGCCGAGGATGAGCACACCGGCGCCTATTTCGGTGGCACCGGCGGCGCCGAGCCTTCATTCGAGCTCATACGATTTGACGATGCCGGCAGTGTCGACGCCGAAGCGGCCCGCCTCGGAACGACGATCTGGGTTCGGGATGTGATGTCTGACCGGAGTTTCGAAGCCGCTCCGATCTGCGAACGATATGGCTGGGTGGGAAACGGGGCCAACTCTTCGTTGCTCAACATCCCCCTGACCGATCAGAAAGACGAGATCGTCGGTGTGCTGCAGCTGGTTAACGCCCGGTCAGCTGCGGGTGAAGTGGTCGACTTCGACCCGGAAGTGGTGCCCTTTGTCGAAGCCCTGTCGGCCGACGCGGCGGTCGCTCTCGATTTGCGGCGGATGCTGCAGGCACAAAAAGACCTGTTGGACGCCATCATCCACATGGTGGCGGGAGCAATCGATGCCAAATCTCCCTACACCCACGGCCACTGCCAGCGGGTGCCGGAAATCGCCAGGCTCCTGGCACTGGCGGCCAATGACAGCGAGGAAGGACCGTACTCGGACTTCACCCTGTCGGAGGACGAGTGGTACGAACTGGATGTGGCGAGCTGGCTGCACGATTGCGGGAAACTGACGACTCCCGAGTTCGTTGTCGACAAGGCGACCCGTCTGGAGACGATTCACAACCGGCTGCACGAGGTCCGGACCCGGTTCGAGGTGTTGTGGCGGGATGCGGAGATCGACTATCTGAAAACCCTGGCTGCCGGACGGCCTGACAACGACGAGGCGAAAGACCGCATGGAGCGGCGTTTCGACCAGATCCGGCGAAACTTCCGATTCATCGCCGAGTGCAACTCGGGCGAGACCTTCATGTCAGAAGATCGTTGTCGGCGAGTGCAAGAGATCGGCGCCCAGACCTGGCTTCGCCACCTCGATGATCGAATCGGCCTGTCCCACGATGAACTTGATCGCGCCGAGCGCGGAGCGGCAGCCGAGCTCCCTGTCGAAGAATCCTTGCTTGCGGACAAACCGGAACACATCATCTTTCGGGATGGACCACCCTTTGGAGAAAACCCTTACGGCTTCCGGATGGATGTCCCTGAACACCTTTACAATCACGGCGAGATCTACAATCTGTGCACGCCACGTGGCACCCTGACCACCGAGGAACGCTTCAAGATCAACGAGCACATCATCGAGTCGATCAATATGCTCGGTAACTTGCCCTTCCCGAAGGAGCTCCGCCGGGTACCGGAGTGGGCTGGCAACCACCACGAAAAACTCGATGGCGAGGGCTATCCAAGACGCCTTTCGGCCGACCAACTGTCGGTGCAGGCGAGAATTATGGCCTTGGCCGACATCTTCGAGGCGCTGACCGCCTCCGACCGTCCCTATAAACCGCCAAAAAAGATCAGCCAGGCGATCAAGATCATGAGCGCCATGCGCGATGACGGCCACATCTGCCCCGATCTCTTCGATCTCTTCCTCAGCGAGGGGGTCTATCGGAAATACGGCGAACAGCATCTGCAGCCGGAGCAGGTGGACGAGGTTGAAGTTGGCGAATACCTTGCGAGAAACTAGGTGAGTTCGGAGTTCGGAGTTCGGAGTTCGGAATTCGGAGTTCGGAGTTCGGAGTTCGGAATTTGGAGTTCGGAATTCGGAGTTCGGAGTTCGGAGTTCGGAGTTCGGAATGAGGATTCGTGTTTTCTCCGCTGTTCCTGGCGTGGATGTTAGGATTTGTCCGCCATGACAGGCCTGATGGGGGAACTCAGGTGACAAATAGACCACATCGAATGAGCCGCGTTTTGTTCGTGACAACTCTGACCATTGTGTCGTTGAGCGTGGCCGGGCCGGTCGAGGCGCAACGGGCCTACGAGCCGCTTTTCGACAAGTTCAACTTCAAGTTCGAGGCCAGCTGGGTTCAGTTGGGCACGGAAGTCCGGCTCGACTCGGAGACCCTCGGCCAGGGGACGACGCTCAATTTCGAGGATGATCTCGATCTTGCCGGCGGAAAGAGCATCCCGACTCTGGCATTTGAATGGCAAATCGCCCGCAAACACAAACTGGGTGTCAGGTGGCAGGATATCGACCGTGCCTCTTCGTCGCAGGCGCTGACCGAAATCCAGTGGGGCGACGAGATCATCCCCATCGAGGCCGATATCAACCTGGGCTTCGACATCACCCAGACCTTTGTCGACTACACGTACTACCCGTGGGTCAAGGAACGCTGGGCGGCCGGTTTCGGCCTCGGCTTCCGGGTGATGGACATCGCTGCGAGTCTGGAGTGGGAGGCGGCCGGTGGAATCGAACACCAAGGCAAAACCGAAGCCGCGGGCACGGGCCCTCTGCCGTATGTCTATTTCGAGTACCGCCGGCTCCTATCCAAGAAGTGGCGAATGATCACCGGTCTCGGTTTTTTCTACCTCAAGGTCGGCGACATCCAGGGCGGCCAATGGATCGGGCGCGCCGGCGTCGAGTATCTGCTGGGTAAACGATGGGGTTTTGGCGGCGCGTTCAATCTCTCGGACATCAATGTGGATTGGAAGGGGCTCAAGAACGGGGATGGCGACGAGCTGTACAAGGGCGCCGTCAGCATGAGCATTCACGATTTCAGCCTCTTCGTGAGGGTGCGGTTTTAGGGCTTGGGGCCTGAGGACTGAGGCTTGAGATTGTCTGCAACGGGATAGAGCTGCCCGGATGGCCGGGTGTTGCTGCGGCATTGGGAGAAGATACACTTCAATCTGGCTCTGATGGGAAAGTGATCGATCAAAGCGCCGCGCGGCGCCCTTACATCAACTGCCCGACACCCGCTCCCGCATGTCGTGAAGGAATTGGCGAAAATCGATGTAGTCCGGGAGGCTCGTGCGCGGGACGAAGATCGTCGCACTTTCGCGATCAACGGCGTCCAGTTCGGCGAGGAGCGACGACCGATCTCCGCCGGCGGCGGACGCCTTCTCCACCTTTTCCAAGCGCTTGAAGAAGCCCATGAGCTTGATTGAAATCCAGGTTTTTGCCGCCACGGGAACAATCTTGATCAACAGCACCCCTAGAGCCAGTAGTGGGAGTACAACGAAGCTGAGATGGTTGAGCCAGCGCATCACCTTGTAGGGGAGGATTCTTGCGAGCCCTTTTTCGCCCTGTTCGTAGTACCGGCTCGCGGCCGCCTTCAATGGGAGGGAAACGTTGTTGGCGTTCGGAAATTTCTCGCCATCGATCTTAAATCGCTTCTCGGCGTGAGCATGCGTTGCTGCCCGAAGCAACAGAGGGACAGCGCCGGGATAAAAGCTGTCGAGGCTGACAAGGTTGGTGGTGGCCGAAAGAAGAACCAGATCCTCGGGTGGATTGTTGTTGGCGAGGTCGAAGAGCCCCTGTGGGGCCACGAGCTTGGTGGTCCCGGGATCGAGTGCCCGGTAGGCGTCGGCGCGTTCGAAGGAAAGGACGCTGATGTCCTCACGATGGAGTAGTTCTCGGATAGCCGGTGTGGCGGGCAAGCCGACGGCGAACGCGGCGTCAATCTCGCCTTCGATCAGGGCCATTGCGATGGTGTCGGGAGTCTGTCCCTCCGACGGAAGAATCACGACCTGATCACTGATGCCGTTGAGCTTGAAAAGAGACCTCGCAAAAAATTCGACCACTGTGCCTGGTGCCCCCGTAGCCACTCTGAGTCCGGCGAGATCGGGGATCCTCTGCACGGCGATTTCCGACCGGTAGAAGAGCCACAACGGCTCGTAGGCGATGCTGCCCAGGCTCACGAGGTGACTCGTGTCAACCGGGTCTTCGAATAGCTCCTCGATATTCGAGGGGGCGAAGGCCACCGTGTCCTCGGCGCCGGCGGCCAGACGTTTCACGTTTTCGAAACCACCGTCGGTGACGATGACCTCGACATCGAGGCCCAGGTCGGTGAGAGATGCGGCGAGTCGTGTCCCCAACTCCTGGTAACCGCTTCCCTCAGGCCCGGTGAGCAGCGTGATCTTGTCGGGGGCGGCCGGTTTGAGGATGACCAGCGACACGATAAGAGCCATCGCGATGACAACGATCGTGGTGGTTCGCGACAGCCTCCAGAATTTATCTTCTTTGGTGATTGTGGTTGCGTTCGGCATCGGTGGTGATTCCCCGATCCGGCGAAGCCGATTGAAACAAACGGTCAGCTTCGCCTCGATTTCCTGGCAATTAGCTCATGCCGAGAGCGTTTCGTCCAATTACCGGGCGAAGGACTCGGTGCGGTACAGGGTGTCCGAGGGAAGGTCGCCGAACTGACGATCGGAGTCCGCGGCCAAGTGGCCCCTACGTCGGACACCAGCATCATGACCAATGATTCCTGTACTGTATAGACGAATCTTTTTGGCAGGCCGCTGCGTCAAATGCGTCCCGCGATACCGGCGGGGGAGTTTTCGACGGAGCCGCAAACGGTCGGAGGAAAACAATGAACAGACATTGGGAGGAAAATTTGGAAACAAAAAGAAATCTGTTGGTGCCAGCCATGCTCATGGTTGTCGTGATTGCCGCTCCGGCGGTCATGGCTCAGGAAGACGTCCCACAGGCGCCGGTGCCGTCTGTGCCGGAGATCTTCACGATCAAGGGGCAGTTCACCAGGATCGCATACAACAACGAGGGATGGGTCACTCTTGGTTATCGCACGGCCAACGGTTCTCAGGGCGATCAGTGGATGTTGCTCGACGCAGGGGTGACGGTTTTCAAGGGAAGACCGAACCAGAAGCTGACTCGCGCCTCGTTCTCGGTCAAGTTACCGGATGGTTCGATGGTGCCGATGGCGTCCCAGTCGGAGTTTCAAGAAGCCGGCTATCTGCGCGCGCTCAACCGGCGGGCCGACACGGTCCGCGACTCCATCAACTACTTTCCGAACCAGGCGGCGCAGGGCTGTCCCATGCTCTTCTTCACTGATCCGGTCAACTCGGACGGGGCCATGTCCTTCGACGAGTTCGAAGTGACTTGGCAACGCGGGTGCGTCGGACGGATCTTTTTCAAACTCCCTGAGGGGAAGACGATCGAACCGGGGCAGTACTGGCTCAGCGTCAAGTTTTCCGGTAGCACTGTCGAGGCGCCTTTCCGGATCATGACCAAAGAAGAGGAGAAATATCTCAAGAAGAACTGGAAAGACCTTCAGAAAGAACACGAAGCTTTTTTGAAGAGCGAGGCCGAGAAGGCCAAAAAATAGCAGATAGAGGTCACGGCAGGGATCAGCCGGCATCTGACGGTGCCAGTTCGAGCGCGACGTTTTTTCGTTGTCCTCGTGGATGCGTGATCGTTCAGTCTGCGGTGAACACGATCCTGCCGCCGACAATGGTGCGGAGGATCTTGGCGTCGCGGATCTCTGCGCGGCGGTATCGCCGTCAGGTCGCGGTCGATGAGGACGAAATCGGCCAGCATGCCGGGTTTGAGCGTGCCTTTGATGTCTTCTTCGAAGGAGGCGTAGGCCGCTTCGTAGGTGTAGGCGCGAAGTGCTTCTTCGACGGTGATCTTTTGCTCGGGCACCCAACCTTCCGGTGCTCGCCGTCCAGCGTGCGCCGGGTCACCGCGGCGTAGATGCCTTCGAGTGGGGTGGGCGGGGCTACGAACCAGTCGCTGCCGAATGCGACGTGTGCGCCACCGGCGATGAGTGAGTGGAACGCGTAGGTGGTTTTCGCTCGTTCGGGCCCGATCACTTTTTCCGCCCAGCGGCCGTCGTCGATGGCGTGATAAGGCTGCATAGCCGCGATCACCTCCTGGGAGGCAAAACGGGAATGTCGTCCGGGTGGATGTGCTGGGCGTGCTCGATGCGGAAGCGCCGGTCACGCGGTCCGTTTGCAGCAGCCACCTGCTCGGTAGATGTCGAGCAGATCGCGGATGGCCCGGTCGCCGATTGCGTGCACAATCAGTTGCAGCTCCGCAGTGTCGGCGGCCGCGATCCATTCCCGCATGTCGTCCAGTTCATTGACCAGAAGCCACGATCGTCAGGGGCATCGGTGAAGGGCTCGAGGAAGGCCGCCGTATGGGAGCCCAAGGATCCGTCCATGAAGCCTTTGAGCCCACCGATCCGCAACCACTCGTCGCCGGTGCCGTTGGCAGCGATTTCGTCGCGCAGGCGCTGCCACTGATCGAGCGGAACCACCGAGTAGATCCGCGTCGTCATCTCGCCGCGGCTGTTGGCGCGGCGGTAAGCAGCCAGGCTCTCGAAGCCGGCCATGTCGTGGACCGAGGTCACGCCCTTCGAAGCGACATGGCGCATCGCTGCCTGCACCTCGCGGTCCAGGCGTTTTTCGCTTGACGCGGGCTCCGCCTGATCCACGTACGCACATGGCATTGTCCTTGAGCAGACCGGTGGCCCTCGCCGGAATCATCGCGCTTACGACCTCGCCACCATCCACCTCGGGGATCGTGTCGGCTCACACCGGCGAGTTCGAGGGCGAGCGAGTTGGCGAGGGCCATGTGCCCGTCGAGGCGGTAGACCCAAACCGGGTTTTCCGGGGTCACGGCATCGATCCAATCGCGGTGCGGAAGCTCGCCGCCCCAGTTCTGGTGGTCCCACGCTCCGCCGGTGATCCACTCGCCGGGCTCGAGGGTCTGCGCGAACTCGCCGATGCGCTGCGTGAACTCCTCTGGCGTCGCGGCATCGCTGAGCTGTACCGAGGCCAGCACCGAGCCGCCGTCGATGAAGTGCACGATGGGTGTCGATGAATCCCGGCACGACCATGCTGCCGGAAGCGAAATCACCTCGGTCTCGGCGCCGATGAACGCCGTCGATCTGCTCGGCCGCTGCCCACGGCGATGATGGCGTCACCGCGGCAGGCGACAGCCTCGGCCCAGGGTCGAGACTCATCGCCGGTCCACACCCGGGCGTCGGTGATGACGAGCGAGGCGGGTTGGTTGAGACCGGAGCCCGTACACGAGATCATCGACATGAGCACCAGCGCAAAAACCACAATGCTCGCGGCTTCGAATCTCTCGAGACTGTCCATGGAATTTCCCCCGGTACCGGATTCATCAGGGGATTGTAGCGAGTTCGCCTGGAGATCGCTCGACCGAGATTCTGCGGGGTGATGGCTCTTCCAATGCCGATGGGCCGTAGTCTAATCCCCATCGGCGAAGTCAGAGACGAGAAAAGCCGCCCAAAGGGCGGCGAATTTGATTTCCTCTGGTGGACGCGAACGCGAAGAATTCGAACCACCGCATTCATACCCATCGAGGTGCCGATTCTCGAGACCAGGATGCCGCCGATCTATCAGCGAATTGCCGTGAAGGCGAACCAACTCCATGAGCTTGGGTTGAGTCAGTCAGAGATTGGGCGCCGGTTGGGGGTTGATCGTTGGGCTGTCGGAAAGGCCCTTCGGTGGCTCGCAAAACAAAAGACAGGTTGAACTTACTCTTCCCCGTCCCGCTTTACTCCACCCTTCCAGGGTTCGCCGGGCAATCGTGCCACCAGGTTTTCGAGAACTCCGTCCATGGCTGCGTCGCAATTCCAGGGCAAGCCGGGGCGTAGGAGCGGCCCGCACATCGTCGCGGAATTCGGGGTGTTGACGTTTCCCGGCCAGATTTTCTTCGAACTGTGCTCGGCTGACTCTGTGTCCGTCTTCGGCCATGTACCGGTCGAAGCAGGCGAGAAGTGTTGCTGGGTCGCAGCGCGCAGTGTCCAGCGCGTACCAGACATCGAAGAGGTCTCGGCCCTTCCTCCTCTGGTACAGCGCCCGCAGCTTGGTACAAAGCAGCTCGTTGATAGAGTAGGTCGCAACGTTTGCCACACCGTTGAACCAGGGGTTCGTCACCTCGAACGGCACCTTTTTCACGCCCGATCCGGTGAAATGTTCGCGGGTGTTGATCTCGATCTTCAGCCGAAGCGTGAGCGGTGGAACATCCTCGGACTCGAATCGATACACGAGGGTGACGCGGCCCTCTTTGAGAGTGCGGCGGGGCTTCCCGAGCCATGGATCCAAGATGGCACGCGCCCGATCGAGGGTCTCGCCGATTGACTCGGCCCTCACCTGAACCAGATCGATGTCCTCGGAATATCGAGCCGGAGGTGTGAGGTAGATCTTGTACAAAGCGGTCCCGCCACGAAACGCCAGGCTATCCGCCAATCGGGTATCGGAAAAGAGGTTGACGATCGCGCGGCTTATCACCAGATCTTGCTCGACCTGAGCGTCGAGCAGCCACGGTGCTTGAGCTCTCCATGCGGTGATGTTGTCTTTGGGGATCATTCGTCCGGCTCCACTTCGACGTTGACGATGATCTTCCAGCGAGGGTCCCTGACTCCACCGGCGATTGGCGCAGCGCGCCGCAGCGGGGTATAGCTCCGGGCATTCTCCAGCACGAAAGGCGCTGAGGATTTGAGCGATATCTTCTCGCCCGACCAGCCCCAAGAGATATCCCAAACGCTGTGACCAACTCACGGGACAGAGACGAGCGGTTTCGAGCAGCCTTTCAGCCACCATCTCCTCGGAGAGCTCGGACAGGACCGTAGCGACGTTGTCGAGGCCACCAGCACGATTGGGGTAGCCGACCAGCTCGAGCGCCGTTCCTTCCGGGGTCGAATACCGCAGCACCCCGCGCGGCGTGTTGAGCCTGGTGACCGGCATCTTTTCGATGTCGCCACGGGCGATGAACTCGACTCTCACCTGCCCACAGGTGATGGCCTGCCGGTTTTTGCGTACCATCACCTGGGTTGCCTGAGGTCGTTGATGCGCGGCGCCGTGCCTTTCGGCCGCACTCAACAGACAGAGGTAATAGGGCTCATCCCAGAATTGCATCAGATGGTCGACGAATTGCTCCGCCGGCAGGCAACCCAGGCGTTTGTACTCGGGCGGTACGATGACATGAAAGCTGCGCACGGGCTGCGCGATCAGCCCCTGCTGTTTCAGTCGGAGCAACTGGGCACGCACTGCCGGAGGATTTCCCTCGACAGCCTTGACAGCGTCCGCCGTTGTGAAGTGGTAGCGCCCATTCGATGCCAACTCCCGTATGTACTCGCTCGCTCGCATAGTGTTACGATTCTCCTATAAAGTAATGACAATCATCGTATCAAAGAAGAAACGTCCTGTTCTGCTTGTTACGTTTCTTCTCCAAAATAAGATTTTTTGTTTTCTTTTGCAAGAATTGTATTTCTCAAGAATCTGTGTCAGGGGGAAGAGAAGTTCTTTTCGGGCGCCTTCCGTTTCACCGTGCCGGGTCCCGAGGATGATCCGTTCAGCCGCGTCGAATTCTGCCCGGAAAATGACATTTGAAACAAACAAAATGTGTCTTTGCACGACGGTCGCCTTGACTGTAGGGGCCGTTCGGGTCACGCTGAGGCAGCCCGTCCACGCTGCAGGAGACGTCGAGCGTCACTGTGGCTCAAGGCTGCGCGGCCCGCTACCGGGCCCGGAATCCGCGTGCGACGCCCCTCTACCGGCTCTTCGAGACCCACTTCGACGAGGTGAGGGGGCAGTGGGAGGAGCGCTTCGAGCGCCGCTGCGGGTTCTGGCGCGGCTTCGTCGACGAGCAGGTGCGGCGGTACCTGGACTGCGGGCTTTTCGAGAACGGCTTCGCCCGGATCCGGTGTCCCGACTGCGCCGAGGAATACCTGCTCGCATTCTCGTGCAAGACACGGGAGCTGTGCCCGTCATGCGCGGCCAAGCGTTCAGCGGCGACGGCCGCGTTGCTGGCGGAGGAGGTCTTCGAGGAGGTGGGGCACGCTCAGTGGGTGTTCGTGATGCCGAAGATGCTGCGGCCGTACTTCCTGCACCACCGGGCGCTCCTCGGAGGGCTCGCGCAGGCGGCCTGGGAGACGGTGCTGGAGCTGATGTGTGCGGCGGCCGGCGACGAGGGGATGCGGCCGGGGATGGTCGCCGTGGTCCAGACCGCGGGCGACCTGGCCAATTGGCACCCACATGTGCACGCGATCGTGTCGCGCGGCGGCTGGACGCAGGATGGTGAGTGGATCCCGGTCGCCTTCGTCGATGAGCACTCAGCGGAGCTGCTCTACCGGCACAAGGTGATGCGCCTGCTGCAGGATGAGGGGTTGCTCTCAGACGAGCGGACCGAGCTCCTACTGTCGTGGCGGCACACCGGGTTTTCGGTGCACAACCGGGTTCGGGTGGAGCCCGAGGATCAGCCGGCGGTGGAGCGTCTCGCCCGCTACATCATGCGGCCGCCGATCAGCCTCGAGCGGGTGCAGTGGGGTGGGGAGGGTGTGGTGCACTATCGGGCGAAAGGAGGCCACGACGGTCGCACCCTGCCGGCCGGCGATGCTGCCGAGGCCTTCGATCCGGCCGAGTTCTTGGCCCGCGTCATCATGCACATCCCGCGAGCCGCGGCGGCACCTGGTGCGGTACTACGGGTGGTACTCCAACGTGTCGAGGGGCAAGCGCCGGAAGGCTGAGGCTGAGAATGGGGAGGTTGGGGGTGCGGGCGCCGGCCCGGCCTCCCGTGCGGCTCGTGCCGAGGCCCGCAACGCCCGCGCCCTCAGGCGAAGCTGGGCACAGCTGATCAAGCGGATCTACGAGGTCGACCCGCTGGTGTGCCCGTCCTGCGGTTCAGAGATGAAGGTGATCGCGTTCATCACCGAGCACGACGTGGTCGACGCGATCCTGAGGCATCTCGCGAAAGCGGGGGCGCGATCCCCTCGCGGCCCGCCGGGCGCGGCGACCCTCCCCACCACCTCCTGACTCCATCACGGCCGCGGCCGCCCGTGCAGAGTGTGTTCATGGAGGCGGCGGTCGGTCGCGGAGCCGGGGTTCGGAGCGCGTTGTACCGGGACGCGCTCTCCCAAACGCCGGTTTCTGCCGTATCGGAGATCGCTCGGGGCATGCGAGCCCATCTTGGGCCCCGAATAAGCGCCTCAACCCCGTGCTAGGCTGGCGCTGAACGAAAGGAAACTCCTATCCCTCGGACGGACGATCTTGCAGACATGCGGTCCTCACTTTCTCCGGTTTCACCACATTCGGCCCACCACGAAGCCCGCGCGGTTACCGCGGATGCCTCCCCTAATGAGTTGGGCCTTGCCGAGTGTTTTGGAGTTCCCCATCAATATGGTTCTGGGATTTACCGATGTCAAGGACGGTTGGCGCCTTCGTTCGTCTGCGTTCCGCACACCGCAGTAGGACCCTGGTGACATAAGCGGGTTAGGGCTCCCTCTGTCGGGCCTCGACGTGACGAGTCACACAAGGGTTCCGCCATGACGCGCTCCCTTCCCCGAGTCAGTGCCACCGAGGCTGACCCGAACCGGGATCCACGGAACCGTCGCTTGTCAGGCTGATGTGGCGCAGGATTGGAAGATGCTGTGCCGCCAAGATGAAAAAAGGGCGGGGGAAATCCCCGCCCTTCGAGTCGAACCTGGCGTGGAGCTACTGCGAAAAGACGCTGGTCGGATCAGAGGTTTCGTTGTCGAGCAACGAGCCGTAACAGAAGAACCGGGCGCCGGTTGTGTCGGACGAGACATCGACATAGCCGTTGGTTGGCGCGAACGGTTGCAGGATGCGGTTGAACTGGTCGTTCGACCACGGGTCCAGCTCCATCTCGAGCCTGTTGCGGAGGTTTCCGGCATCGTCGTACACGTCGATATCGATGTCGATGTCCTCGTCGGTCCCGTTGACGCAGCCGACGTTGGAACGGAACTCTCCGTTTTCGGACAGGAAGATGATCCGCCGCCGCTCGCCGGCACGAATCATGTCGCCCTCCTGGACGCCCGGACAGCGCCTGCCCGAAGGTCCCGGCCCCACCGCTTCCGGATACGTTGTAGGTCCGACTCATCGCCAGCAGGTTGTCGCTCGGAGACTCGATGGCGAGGGCGCCCACGGCGTCCGGCGACAGGAAGAAGACCTGGGAAAGTATGTTCTCGAAGCGCATACTCATTCCGGAACCGAGGCTGAGCGAGACCGACTGCATCGGATCCGAGTTGTCCCGATCGCGAGGCAACCACTTGAAGACGAACGACGAGTCCGGTCCGACGTTGTTGATGTCGACGTCGGTCTGGAAGAAGCGCTCCGGAGGAACCCGATGCCAGGGCGGCCGCAGGGATATAGTATGTCGTTCCAGAGGAAGGACTCTGCGGCAGGATCGTGGTCGGATCCGAGGTCGCATTGTCGAGCACCGAGCCGTAGCAGTAGAAGGAGCCACCGGGGGTGTCGCTGCGCACCTCCAGGTAGCCGTTGACCGGCTCGAAACCCCGGAAAATACGATTCATTTGGTCATTGCCCCACGGGCCGAGGTCCATGGTTCTCGTCCCGAGGAACGCGCCCCCGGAATCGTAGAGATCGGCCAGGATCTCGATGTTCGAGTCGGTGCCGTTGACGCAGCCCAGGTTGGCGCGCGTGGAGGGGTCCTCGCTGAAGAAGATGATTCGTCTGGACTGCCCGGATTGGATCAGCTTGTCGGCAGGCACCGCAGGCAGTGCCTGGCCGAAGGTGCCGGTCGCCTTGTTATCCGACACGTTGTAGGTCCGGCTCATGGCGATGACGCGATCGCTGTCAGACGCGATCACCACCGAGCCGACCCTGTCGGGCTGGAGACCGAAGACCTCGGTCAACACGTTCTCGATGCGCACGCCGTGACCGCCGGCAATGGTGAAGATCTGTGAGCGTCTCGGCGAGAAGTTGTCCTGGCCGCGCGGCAGCCACCAGAGCTCGTAGCTCGCCTCACCGCCCGAGTCCAGGTTGTTGATGTCGACGTCGGTCTGGAAGAAGGCACCCTCCGCGCCCGTCGCGACCGCAGCCGCCGGGATGACCGAACGATGGATGAGGCTGTAGGCATCCGCGTACTGCTCCCAGCCGAAGGCGACTCTGGGGAGATCGACGAACGGTGCCAGCGCCCATCCCGAAAGGCAGATGCCTACTGCGATGCCGAATCGGATGAGACTTTTCATGATGTATCCCTTTCTCGGTGGCCACGGTTTTTGGTGCGTTTTGCCGTGCCATCGGTGACTCCTGTTATGACAGTGCGCCGGGCGAGCCAATCGAGACAGTGGCTCAATGGGATGCTCTCGGCGGGCGGATCGATTCAGATAAATTCTGCTGGTCGGGTCCTGGTGATACCGTTTGGGTGTCTCGATAGAGTCTGAAGAGCGGACCGACCTGGACCGCTTTCACCGAATCGGACAACCCCTCCAACGGCTCGTCGAGGTAGACCGGACGGCGGTCCACCTCGCGCTCGATCAACTCGCGGAGGTCGTCGGGCCGAATCAAGAAGCGGTTGATCGCCTGGACGTCCCGTCGTTGCCCATCGACCTGCTGCAGGTACTCCACCACCGGCACCGTTCCCCACCACCCGACGACGAGGGCGTTTGGACGCGCGAGTTCGAGAATTTTCTCCCCCCGTACCCGCGCGCTCCAGTCGTCGGAGAGATCGACCAGCGGCCAGTTCCAGCTGACGGCGAAGACCACCGCCCCGGCCATGATCCCCTTGAGGGCAACTACCGTGCCTCGCCCGGCACCTCGGCGGACGGCCGGCGACGACTGGCCCGCCCAGTCAATCAGCCACTGGTAGCCGAGTCCGACCCAGAGGGCCCAGACGAGGTAGGCCGGGAGGAACATGGTGTCTTTGTCGATGACGCGGTAGTTGATGTAGAAGCCCGCGCTGATGGCGAAGACGAGCAGCAGCAGGCCGCCGAGAGCACGGCTCCGCCGCCACGCGACCACGATCCCCACGAGTCCCGGTCCGATACCGATGATCATGAACGCCCGCACCAGCTCGGCGCCGAAGTGGCCGATCTCACGGATGAGTTCGGGAGTGGTGTAGGCCATCATCACGTCGGCGAAGACCTTGCCCGACACCAGCCACCAGAGACCCTCGAAGGTGGCGAGGTTGACCGGTTCGAACTGACCGGCCGCGTCGAACCAGCCGACGTAGTTGAACTCGGGTCGGGTCCAGTAGACCAGGGGGAGGTAGAGGTAGATGGCGAGCCCTGCGGCGAGTCCGGCCGCCGCCAGCGCGAGCGAACGGGCCTCCAGTGCCTTCCTCGGCTCGGCATTGAGCACGAACCAGACGCAGCCGGGGGCTGCGAGCACCGTGGCGACGTGGTTTCCGAAGCCGATGCCCACCAGAAAGGTCGCCAGCGCGAGCCTGGCCGGCGTCGGTTGCTCCGACCACCTGACCAGAGCGAGGATGACGCCGGCGAGGATGGCCGTGTGGAGCGTGTAGACCTCCGCGATCAGGGACAGGGCCCAGAAGAACTGGGCCACCGCGAGCAGGCCGACGGCGGCCAGCCGCGCCCAGACCCCGACCCCGAGCCGCCGCAGGATTCTCTCCGCCAGCATGACCGTGAGGGCGCCGCAGACCGCGGAGAGGAGGTTCATCCGGTAGCCAACGTCGCCCATCGGCAGCTGGCTCCACAGCCGCCCGATGACCAGGTAGAGCGGATACCCGGTCGCGCGGACCAGGCCCCCGGTCGCAGCCGCCGTCGTCAGCTCGGCGCTGTCCAGGTTGTAGATGGTCGGCGCCATCGTGCGCAGGTAGAGGACGAATGGCGCCGCGAACGCGAAGGTCGAGACCCACCAGCCGTCCTTCCGCCACCGGCTTGCCGGCGGGCCATTCTTGCGTCGGATCGTGGACTTGGATTTCCTGGCCATCAGCCGACCCAGTAGCCGTTGGCGAACAGCGCCGTGCACAGCGCCAACCCGAGCGCCGACAGCAGCGTGACCGTGCGATCGAGCCAGGGGCGCTCACCCCACACGCCAAGCAGGATGAACACCGGGAACAGGACCCACATATAGCGTCGCTGACTCATCAGCAGGCCCGAGCCGAAGGAAAGACTGACGCCCAGAACGACGAACAGACCCTCGCCCCATCGGCCGATTGCCAGCAGCGCGCAGCCGAGCAGCAGGAACGCGAGCACCGCGGTCAGGTCGATCCAGTTGTCGACGTGGATGGTCCCCGCGAGGAGCCCGGAAATCCACCCCCCGGGTGGAGCCTGGACAACACCCGCCATGGTGGCGAAGGGAGGCTTCGGGACCCGCCCCCACGCCGAGGCGGCGGTCGCGAACGCGAAAGGGTCTCCGAACGCCCTCCAGCAGTAAAGGATGTATGCCACGGTGCCCAGAGGGGTGACCGCCGCGGCCGCGAGCGCGGCGAGCGAGGGCTTCTCGGTTTCGGTACCCTGCCGCTGTCTCCACCACTCGCCGGCCAGCAGTACGGCAACGAGCATCCCGTGTAGCCTGGTCAGTGAGGCTGCCACACCCACCAGCCCCGCGCCGAACCACCGGCCGTGCCGGGCGAGCAGGGAGGCGCCTATGGCCGTCAGCAGGAAGAGCGACTCCGTGTAGATCGCGGAGCCGAACATCGACGCGGGAAAGACGGAGAGGTACCAGATGGCCCGCTCCGCCACCGCCCCGTTCCACTCATCGAGCACCAGTCGATAGAGCACGATCGTCGCTGCGAAGAGGGCGAGGTTGCTGATCAATATGCCCGCCACGACCGCGTCACCGACCAGCGGCATCAGCAGGCGCATCAGGATCGGCAGCAGCGGGAAGAAGGCGACCGAGGGCAGCTCGACCCCTTCGAAGCTGTACCCCTCCTCCGCGATGCTGACGTAAAACCCGGTGTCCCACCGGCTGCCGAAGACGTCGAGGAGCCGGTTTTCGGTTCCCCGCAGGTGATAAATGGTCTCCTGGGCATCCGGGATGACGGACACCGAGATGTAGGCGATCGCCATGATTCCGAGCCGGGTCACGAGGAATACGAAGACCGGCGTGCGCATCCATCGCACGCGAGCTCTCAGAGCCCGCCAGCCGGCGGTCTCGGGGAGCGACGTATCTTCGACTTTGTCCCAGTGCTGCACGGTAGACCTCTCGCCCAACAGTGTGTGCAGTCTTTAAATCGAGACAGGGTTTCAAAATTCCGAAATCACCGGGGCCCACCGAATATCAGTGCGACGTGGGTCAGCCATCTCACCGGGTTTCTCCCGGCCGGCGATGCACCGCACCCAACGGCGTTTTCTCGCCTCGAGGTGCTCGACGTACTGTCGAGTACGCCTCCGCGCCCCTCGGGTCGAAAACCCCACTGGGCACGGCACCTCGCCGCCCTCGTTACGAAACCCGGTGAGATATGCGGGCTAGGCAACCGCCGAAATATGGGCTTCTCAGATTCGGGTGGTGGGGAGGAGTTTCCTCCCGTCCCCCTTTTCGCGGCCCGGATCCGAGTTCAGGGTAGGGCTTGTTCGCGCGCGCCGAGCAGGAAAACGGCGTCCCCGCTGTCGTTGTCGACCCGTGAAAGGTACGCGAAAAACCGACCCCCGGTGCCGGCTGCGCCCTGCACCTCCAGCCTCACGCCACCCGTCCCTTCCGGAACACCCATCACGTCGAGCACGCGGTTGACCTGGGTGTGCGAAAAGGGGTCGAGCACGAGATCGAGAGGCGATCCAATGGGGTCGTTGCCGACCCTGGCGACCACGGTCAGCGACAACGGTGTGGCGACGATGCTCGAAATTCCAAGGTTGCTCCGGAACACCGCGTCTTCCTGGACCTCGAAGAGGTACACCACATCGGCGTTGGGATTGATACCCGGGAGGTCGTCGTCGCCCACCGCCCAGCTCGCGGGGATCGCGGGAACCGCCTGCCCGTACGTGCCCGTGTCGCTGCCCAGGTTGGCAATCCTGGCATGGGCGATCACCGGCGCCGAGGCGACGATGTCCACCGAGCCCACCGCCACCTCCAATCCAAACGTCTCCGAAATCAGATCCTCGATGACCAGTGTCTCGCGCGGCGAGACGCTCACCTGAGCCGAGGCGGCCGGAGAGGTGTTGTCGCGATCGGACAGGTTGAGGTGGAACGCGACGCTGGTGGCGCTGTCAGCGGTATTGAAGAGCTCGAGCCGTGTGTTCCAGACGGTGCCGCCGACGCCGGCTGTCCGGCCCACCACTGGCACCACCAGATCGGTACTGGCGCTGGATGGCACGTCAGCCAGTCGGAATCCCGAGGCAAAGATGGAAGGCGAGCCGGTTCCGCTGGTGAAGGCGCTCGCGGGACTCGTTCCCAGATCACCCTCAGCCGCCAGAATCAGACCGTCCGAATGGGCGTCGGCACAGCTGGAGTCCGGACAGAAACAACCGATCACGTCGTTGCGGGCCACCGGAATCCTGCATTGGAATGTCGGCCACGGTCCCGGCGGAAACCGTCTCCAACGGGGACGTGCCAATCAGCAATAGTCTGTCACCGTCGGGGCGGTAGACCTTGAGCATCACACGGGCGCCTTGCGACGAAGCCACCCGCCACACCCGAAGCTCGCCGCTCGAGGTCACCGGGTGATCGACGTCGACGTAGGTGCGTTCCACCCGACAGCGGCACCCCAGGGACAGGATCGCGACCCGCAGTCTGGGCGTCAGCACTCACCGCCATGGTGATGAGCAGCGCGCAAAAGACGATTCCGACCCTGATTCGGCATGTTGTCGTTCTCATCGTATTCGCAGTCCTCTGGGTAGGCACAATATTTTTGTTGTCCCCCGTCGAATTACGGCGAGTCCTTGACCAGGCTCACCGCCGCCAGCGCATCGAGCATTCTGCCGGTCCAGCCGGCGTCCTCCAACACAACCCCGGCCTGTTCGATGGCATTTCGCACAAGCAGGGGGTCGAGGCCAGGGTCGGCGCTCAGCAGGAGGGCAACCGTTCCCGACACGAAGGGCGCCGCCATCGAGGTCCCGCTCCACGTCCCGAAGGCCAGCTCGTCCAGCGCCCCGAAGACCTCCTCTCCGGGAGCCGCGAATCGACCAGGTGCGACCGGTTGCTGAAGGCCGCGAGGGCGAGGCCATTCTGGTCGAGAGCGGCCACTGCGAGAGTGTTGCTGTCTGAGGCGGGGAAGGGGACGGTGGTCGAGCCGTCGTTGCCCGCCGAGGCAATAACCACAATTCCCTGGGCTGCCGCCCGCTCGAGGAGAAGGTCCACCGCTGAGGACCGTTCTCGATAAACCAGCGAGAGGTTGATCACGTCGACCCGGCGCTCGATGGCGTCGGCGAGAGCCAACGCGAGGTTGTACGCGGTGCCCCTTCCCTCGTCGTCGAGCACCCGATACGGGAGGATCGACGCCCCGGGCGCCGTGACGGCCACCAGCGACGCCACGAAGGTCCCGTGTCCGGCTGCCTCGTCGACATCCCCGTCCCCGTCACCATCCACGTGGTCGCGCTCCTCCCACGGCGACAGGTCTCCGTCGACGAGGTCGAGGCCTCCGGTCAACAGCAGCCGCCGCAGCACCGGGTGGAGCGGGTCCACTCCGGTGTCGATCACCGCAACCACCATTCCTTCTCCGGTCGCGAGCTGATGGGCCTGGTGCAGGTTGATTTGGGCCCCAGCCAGCTGGTCCACGAGCTTCTCCGTCGTCGGGTGGCGGTCGATTGTGACGTACCGTCGGCGCACCGACTCGGGGTCCTGGAACAGGTAGTTGGGTTCGACCGCCGCCACCTCGGGATCGGCATTGAGGGCGGCCAGTAGGTCATCGCTCAGCGGGTTGGAAAACCACAGCAGAGCTCCGAGACCGCCCACCCGACCGACGACCTGAGCGCCAAACCGTGCGGCGATGTCGTCGGCGTTGGCGCCGGGCGTCGGCACGAGCAGCGCCTGTTGGGGTTCGAAGTCCTGATCAGCGGTTGTCGCAGGCTCACGATCGTCGGTGCGTACCTCGAGGGCGTTGAACACTCCCGCCAGGTCGAGCAGCGCATGGATTTCAGCCCACCATCCGGGCAATACGTCCTGAAGAGAATCGGCGTCACCGACAAACACTGTCCCTGGATTGACGGCAACGACAACCCCGCTCTCGAGCACGATCTCGGTGGGACTGATCGTCAGGATCACGCCCTCCAGTTCGCGATAGCCCTGACCGTTCTGCTCGTCGCCTTCAAGCTTGATCTCCACCACCAGATTCGATCCCGAGGGGCCCCGAAGGGCTTCGACCTCGAGGAACTGACCTGCGACAAGACCCCCGTACGCGCCGATCAGGGGATCGAACACCGTGTTCAGGTCCACGGTGTAGATCCGACCGTCGTCCATCAGGAACCGATCCGGAGGAAGGAGGTCCGTCAGCAGACCCTCGTACTCGAAATCGACGCCGCCGCTTCCCCCGTCTCGGAGCTTGACCCTCGTTGCCGTCAACACCGTTCCCACCAGGGTCCCTCTCGCCTCGACCTCCTGGCCGATCGTCAGCTCCGACAACTCGCCGAACCCGTCAAACTCGGTGCCGGCAGTGACGACGATGTCGAAGGTCGAGCCGTCCACATCGAGCTGAAAACTGTCCGTGCCGAGAGCGAGAATGAACCCCCGGAGGGTGGTTTCTTCGTCGTCGGATCGGAGCTTCACCCGGGTCGCGATGATGGTCGAGCCCTGGATTTCACCTCGAACCTCGACGTGGTCGCCCACATCGAGCTCGGACAGGTCGAGAAATCCGTCGAACTCGGTATCCTCGGTGATCACGACGTCAAAGGTCGAGCCTTCCGCATCCAGCCGAAAACCGGCCGCGGAGAACTCCACGATGACGCCGCGGACCTCGGATTCGCCATCGAAAATGCCCAGAGGATCGCTGGCGCCTTCTCTCGTGTCGAGCTGCCGGCGACCGGATACGGTGCGGTGACCGGAATGGCGAATCCCGGCCGCCGTAGCTCGCGACGAAGGCGACCGCTCGGAGAGAACGGCGACTCCTCCGGCGCGGATGAGACGTTGCTCATTGCCCGCGATGCGTGTCCCGACCACCTTCAGCAGGGGCGCCTCCCCGACCGCCACCAACTCGGACACCTGGTCGACCCAGGATGCGGCTTCGGGCAGCTCCACCGTCCAGCCGCCGTCGAGGCCGAGACGCAGAGGGGGCTCGACCCAGCTCACCCGGCCGGTCACCACCACCGAAATACTCTTGTCCGCTGCCACTCGTGCCGCCTCTCCGGCATCGGCCGACGTCGCCGTCGCCGTCAGAATGAGCGCGAGAATTGCCAAGGTGGCCCGATTCAGTGGTCTGATCATGCGGTCCTCCAGGTTCGCTGGTCTCCGTAGAGATGGAAGTTCCCCCAGGTTGCGGGGTGGGGATCACTGCGGCGCAGCTTCACGACTGCTCCGCGGTACGCCTCCCCCGGGGCGTCCGTCGCATTGAGCCTGCGGAAAAACTCGAGGTCGAAGTCAAACGCTACCTCGTCTCTCACCGGAGAGATGGCCCCGACCACGGTCCGCACCCCCCCCGATAGCAGGGCCCTCAGGAAACCCTCGTACTGTAGGTCGGCATGGTCTGCCATTCGGGCGCCGGAACAGACTCCGAAGCTAACCAGCTGCGCCTGGATCCTGCTCGCCGCGAGATCGTGCACCGTGACGTAGCCATCTGCGAGTCGAAGGCCGGAAGCCGAGGGAATCCCGTCAAGAAAGGCTGCGTGACCGGCGAGGTGGACCATGTCGTGCGACGCGAGCATGTCGAGGAAATCCAAACGCGTTGCGGTCTCGACGACCGAGGACGTCGTACCGATGCCGGAGATCGCGTCCAGCTCCTGAGACACCAGTGGCAGATCGTCGTCGCCGGCGCCACACAGGCCGAATCGCATCGGCCGGCGGGGAACATCGCGGAGAAGCGAAGCGGCGACTCCGGCACCCGGGACGAGCGAGAACGACCCTCGGTCCACCAGTGCTTCCCCGTCGGGCCATTCGAGCGCCGCCCACGGAATGTGGAAGATCTCGGCGTGCGGTGCCACCCACAGGGCCCGCCAGCTGTCGGTGGGAAGATATCCCAGCAGCCTCTCGCCGAGCATCCCGATGCGCTCGCGAAGGACCTCGGCCGACGCCGCCGATGATCCTCCGCTACGCCAGGTGTTGGTATCCATGTGAAACCGCACCGATGCCACCAGCTGTCGGATCTCCGCCGCTACCGGCGTTCTGTGGACGCGCAGACGGTTCCGCCTCGCGACGAAGGTCAACAGGTCGCGCGAGTCCAGGAAATACTCGACATAGACATGTCCATCCGGCAGACGATCCATCAGCAGCTTCGCCACCGACTCCCCAGGTGCTGCTGGCAGTAACCCGGGCCGGCGGCGGGCCAGGGTCAGCTCGCTGTCGCGGAGCTGCCCCTCCACCTGCCGCAGCTCGCGATGGATTGTCGTCCTGAGCCGTCGCACCCGGGGCTCGTCCTCACCCTCCGCCTGGTCCAGGAGGGCCGCGAGCCGTCGTCGCAGCTCCTGCCACTTCAATACCTCCGGGTCGTTCCCCCGATCGGCGCGCCGAGCCAGTTCTTCCACCAACCAGCCCGATCGAAACTGGGACAACACGTCGAGAGCTCGCCGTCGATCCCGTGGTCGGTTGCGCTCGAGCAGCGCCGACACCAGATCGAGGTACACGTCACCGCGGAGTTCGAGAAACGCAGTGCGATCTGCGGGCGCGGCCAACCGGCCATAAAGCTGGTCAGCTCGGTGCACCGCGCGGAAGAGGTGCCGGGTGGCCTCGGCGCCACCGTTCCTGCCGAGCACCTGGTGGGCCACCATTCCCACCCAGGCCGAGCCGGCCGCGTTGGCAAGCGCCTCCCGGGCGAGCCGGGCGGCTCTGGATCGGTCGCCTCGCTCCTGGTATCTCTTGGCGACCCACGCGAGGCCCACCGCGCCGCGGTGACGCATCCCGGCCGCACGAAGTCGCCGCGCCGCTCGGGTCGCCTCCGCGGGGTCGCATTCCGGGTCGATCTGCAGCAGGTCCACCGTCAGCAGATCGCGCTGCACCCCAAGCCCGGAACCGCGGAGCTGCCGCAGCGCCAGCCGCCGTTCGCCCCGTCTGCCGCGGGCGGTACGGAGCACAGCCAGCTGACGGACGATACGGACCTCCTCGCGCCGCAGGCCTGCGTTTCTGGCGCGCGGTACCGCCGCTTCCAGGCGCCGTTCGGCGCTGTCAAAATCGCCGAGATCGGCCTCCGCGGCCGCGAGATCCACCCCGGCCACCAATTCCGTATACCCGTCACCCATCCGTCGGGCGGTCGCGAGGACATCCTGCCATCGGCTGAGAGCCGTTTCGACGTGACCGATCGCGAACTCTGCTTCGGCGAGATTCAAATTGGCCTGCAGAGCCAGGGCCTCGAAGCCGAGGGCGCCCGCCGCATCCGCCACCGCCCCATGCTCCCGAATGGCCTCGTCGAAGCGTCCCATCAATGCGGCGGAGTTGGCCAGATTCGCACGCGCGAGGAGATGACGAAGGCCGCCCGGCGTCAACCGGCGCAGCGCCGTTTTCCACAGTGCTCGCGCCCGGTCAACGTGATCCGCGGCATCCTCGGCGCAGGCGAGATTCGCCAGTGCGACGGCGCCCCGTTCGTCATCGCCCCGCTCGACGAATCGACGCTCCAGGCGCCGCGCCGTCGCCCGGGCGCGGTGCAGCTTGAGCTGCTCCCCGTAGACGTCCAAGAGCGTCAAGGAGACTCGATCGGCGAGGTCCGGCCGACCGGCCCGTGCCATCGCCCTCGCGGCGCCCTCGAGTTGCTGTTCCGCCAGGATCGGATCACCGGTCAGGTGGTGGACCGCTCCCACCGCCCAACCAACGTAGGCGCCGAACAGGGTTTGTTCGAAATCAGCTGAAGCGATCCTCCGCGACCAGCGGCGACCCTGTCCAGGAGACGTCCGGGAAGTCCGTTCAGCATGCTCACGGATCTTCTCCCCGGCAGCCTCCTGGTCTCCCGAAGCGAGCAACCGACGCACCTCTTTGGGGAGGACTGACTCGTGGTCACTGATTTTCATCGATTCCGATCTCGAGCTCTTCGATCTCCACGATCCCCCCGTTGATCCAGAGCTGGACGCGGTATCGTCCCGCCGTCCCGTCGGGCAGGAAAAACTCCCCAAACCGATCCACATCGCAGATGAAGGTGCTTCCGTCGCCGGCTGTAAATGACGCCCTCCCCGCCAGATCGCCGGCACCTTCCCCTCCGGTGAGCTGGCCGTACACGGCAACCGTCGATCGGCGGTCCGGTGTCCCGACGCGGAACAGAACATCGTAGGGTCCGGCCGAGAACTCGAGGATCGTACCGGAAGCGGTGCCGCGTACCGCCGCCAGTTGCCCGTCCGAAGCACGGACAAGGGTCGCTGTCCAGCGAGTCCCCAACGACGGTTTCGGACCGAGGTGGCGGTACATCGCACGAAGACTGTGGATCTCTGCCTCATCGAGGTTCTCCCGGTGCAGATCCCTGAGTGCCTCCATTCGCCGGATCCAGGTCCGGTGGAGATTGAGACAGCGCCGACAGCTTTTCAGATGTTCGGCGGCCCCCGCGATATCCTCACCGCCGATCAGGTCAATGACCTGTGATGCGCTCAAGTGGTTCATGATCGCGACCTCTCGTCTGAACTGTGCGCGGAGGGGGACGTTCGAGACAGTTGTTCGACGATTTTCCGCAGTCGCTGCATGCAGCGGCGCCTGATCGGCCCGATGGAGGATTCCGACAGCCCCTCTGCTGCCGCCACGTCGCGGTAGGTGTCTGCGGGTTCCTTGAGTTCGAGACGGTGGAGGATCCGACGGCATCGGTCTTCGAGCCGACCGAATGCACGATGCAGAAGAGCCAGCTCCTGATCGCGGATCAGCTCCTCATCCAGCCGGGTCTCGGTCGTCGGCTGGAGGCCATCGATGCTGGCGGTGGGCCGGCGATTGCGGATCGCCTCGAGGGACTGCAGGCGGGCCACTCCGGCGAGCCAGCCACCCAACTTCTCCGGGTTCTTCAGCGAGCCCAGATTCTGCAGGGCGACCAGGGCCACTCGCTGGACCACGTCCCGTGCCTCTTCGGAGTCGCAACCGACGCGGCGAGAGACAGATTTGACGAGCGGCCCGTATTTTTGCCACACCGCCACCCACGCCTCCTCGTCGCCGCGGAGGCACGCGTTCACCAGACGCCGGTCCAGCGCCCTCGATTCGCTCCAGTGGTTGTCCTGCAATGGGGTCCTTTCGTGGCGATCGGCTCAGCCGCCGGGCCGCCCAGAGCCGAATCGGCACCACAGTTTCATCTAACACAACCGGGCTTCAGCTTGATTCCCCGGCAGCCAGCAGATCAACAGAGATCCCGGAGGTGATGAGTGGACAGGATCATGAAGGTCGTCGGAAATGGGCACGACTGGGGGGAGACCCCTTTTGGTGCCGACGAATTCACGAGCGCTGATTGAGAATATTCGGAGAAATTTGCGCAAACCCGTCTCGGTTGCATGATTGACCACACTGTCAAGTAATGGACCTGCTCAAGTACTCCAGCACTACTTGCATCGTCGGCTGTGGTCGAGGCGAACGAGGCTCCGACTGGAAGCTGCGACTCGTCGCCTACTCATCGAACGCTTGGACCGATGCGAGGGCCGCTCAACAAAAGAGAGGAATCTGACGTATGAATGCTGCTCGAAAAGAACCCAAGGTCAAACGCGAGAAGCGTCACACGGCGCAACGACTCGGGCGAGTCTTGTGTGTCCCCATGCTCCTGCTGGCGATTCCGGCCGCCGCGCAGTGGGATACGCAGAGTCCCCTGCCGACCTACCTGGACATCCGGGGCGTCGGTGCGCCGACGGCTCAGCGAGTCTTCATCGCCACCGACGATGACTCGTTCGACGACGGGGGTGCTCTTTTCGATTCGACCGACGGCGGGGCCACCTGGGTCCAACGAGATGTCCCCTTCAGCCTGGGCTCTCCGCTGAATGGGATCTTCTTTCTCGACGACCAGAACGGTTGGACCTGGGGCAACGCCAACTACCGCACGACCGACGGTGGGACCACGTGGACCGAGTTGCCCCTCCTTGGCTCGACGTATTTCATGGAGTTCTACACGACGAGCTTTGGCCTGGCCTCGAGCAACCCCGACCACTTCATCAGTCGCGACGGCGGTTTGGCGTGGGAACCTTCCCCGAACAACATCTTCGCCTTTGACTTCGCGGATGACGTGATCGGGCTGGGCGTGTCGGACACCGGACTGTATCTCACCGTCGACGGCGGCGCCACGTTGACTCAGGTCTACGCCGGCGACGCGGCCGCCGTCGCCTTCCTCTCGGCGTCTGTCGCGGTGGGCATCGTGGACGGTGCATTCGTGCGCTCGACCGACGGGGGCATCACCTGGTCCGCCGGACCCTCGGCCGAAGGTCGAAGCCGTCTCGTTGTTGTCTCGGCCGACGTCGTTCTGGCGTGGGGCCGGGCCGGCGCCTACCCGGACTACGACGACCGTATCTTCCGGTCCTCGGACGCTGGCCAGACATGGACCGATCTCGGCGAGGTGATCGATCCGGGCGCCTTCGCCGCACCTTTCGCCTTTGCTGTGCCGGACGCCCAGACCGTGGTTGCCTCCGACGGTGCTGGCAACATGTACCACTCCCCGGACGCGGGGCAGACGTGGGTGCAGGCTTTCGCCTCGCGAGGTTTCCAGCCCAGCTTTCTGGGCAGCACCGCGCCCGCCTTCGCAGATCCGCTGACGGGCTATTTTGGCTACGGCGCCGGTTTCGTCATCAAGACGGTAGACGGTGGCGCGAGCTGGACGCAGATCTCGAGCGGTACCGGCGAGTCCCTCAACGACATGGACATTTTCGGTGACGGCAACCTGATCGCCGTCGGCGAGAACGGCACCATCCTGACAAGCACGGGTACGATGCCGTGGACTCTTCACCAGCCGTTTTCGACGTCGCACGTCCAGGCGGTACAGGTCATCGGTCCGCAGGAAGTTGTCGCTGTGGACGAGAACGCCCACGTGTACAGTAGCGCCGATGGCGGCGCCACGTGGACGGCGGCGGTGGCGACGCCGGTGGGTCTCGAAGCCGAGGACCTTCACTTCACCACCCTGCTCGACGGGTGGGTGACCGGTTTCGGTTTCAACGGCGCCGCGGTGTTTCACACGACGGACGGCGGCACCACGTGGACGTCCGTCCCCGGATTTTCGGGGGCCTACGTCGCCGTGGATTTCGAAGGTCAGAGTGGCTGGGCGGCAAACGTCAGCGGGCGTTTCTACCGCAGCACTGACGGTGGCGCGACGTGGACGCAGGGAGACCTTCCCGGCTCTCCGCTCCAGATTCAGGACATGGATTTCTTCGACCCAAGTATCGGCTACGCCGTAGGTTGGTGGGGTTACGCGGTCCGCAGCGACGACGGGGGCGCGACCTGGCAGGTTCTGCCCACTCCCAACGGTAGCGACCAGCTCACCGACATCTACCTGCTCGGTCCCAACGAACTGTGGGTCAGCACCAACGCTGGGGTGGCCTACTACTCGGCCACGGGCGGTCAGAATTGGGCTGTTATGGAAATCGGCTCGACGGGCTTCGGCAATTTCTCGGCCATCGCCGCCACGCCGGAAGGGGACGCTTGGACGGCCGGCTTCCAGGGCTCCATCGAGCACTTCGCGGGACCGCCGCCACCGCCGTTGAATCAGCCGCCGGTCGCGTCATACCACTTTTTGACCACCGGGCTCGCGGTGGCCTTCACCGACACGAGCATCGATCCCGACGGCACCATCATCAGTTGGCTCTGGGACTTCGGCGACGGCATGACGTCGACCGAGCAGGACCCCACCCATGTCTTCCAGGGTGCCGGCACGTTCCACGTGCGCCTGACCGTGACCGATGACGATGGAGACATCGGCGGCGCCCTCCAGTTCGTCGTGGTCCAGCCCGGACCGGGTGGCACCTTTGGCGAATTCACCGAGGTGACCCCGCTCGATCCGCTCTTCGTGACGCCTCAAGACGAGGATTTCTGGGTGACCACCACCGCGCCCGCCGACTACGACGGCGACGGCGATCTCGACATCGCGGTCCTGGGCTACTACGTCGTTTACAACACGAGTGTGGACGAGCGCCTCGTCCTGCTCCGGAACGACGGCCCGGCAGGCCCGGCGGAGTGGGAATTCGCCTATGTGGACGTGTCGCTGGGAACGCTGAGTTCGGGGGCGTCGGACCTCGCCTGGGGAGACGTTGACGGCGACGGAGACCAGGACCTCGCGGTCGGTACGAACGGCCAGACGGTGATCTACCGCAACGACGCCGGCACGTTGGTGCAGAGCGACACCGTGTTGCCCGCGTACTGGGAGGACAATGACCAGGCCGATTTCGATTTGCGTTCCATCACCTGGGTGGACTACGACAACGACGGTGATGTCGATCTCTTGTTGCCGTCGGTCTGGGACGATGACACGTTCGAGTACCGCACCGCGTTGATGCAAAACGACGGTGCCAACGGCACCGGCGGGTGGACCTTCACCGAGATCGCGGCGATCCTCGCGTCGACCCGCCACGCCCAGAGCATCTGGGCCGATGACGACCTCGATCAGGACCTAGACCTGCTGCTGGTCCACCTCGCGCCGCTCACCGACGATGGCTTCATCCGCCGCTACCGAAACGACGGGGGTGGAGTTTTCATCGGAGAGGACATTCTCGGCACCCTCACCATCGAGCACGGAGAAGCGCAGTGGGGGGACTACGACGCCGACGGCGACCTCGATATCCTGGTGGCCGGCCACATCCGGGAGATCGATGGATCGTACAACACAGTCCTCCGGATCTACAGGAACGACGTCGATACCTACGTACCGTTCGAGGTGATCGAATGCCCCGCCTGCAACGGCTGGTTCGACCTGACCGCCGCCACCTGGGCCGACTACGACTCCGACGGCGACATGGACATCCTGCTCGCCGGCACCTACAACTCCGGGTCCCAGATCGAGGGTCGCGCCAAAATCTACACCAACGATGACGGCGTGTTTTCCGACTCGGGCAACCAACTGCCCGCCCCTCGGGCCTCCGGTTCTCGAGGGGGCTCGTTCACCTGGCTGGATATCGACGGGGACGGCGACCTCGACTACTTTATCGCTGGGCAGTACTTCGTGCCGGGCGGCAACGGCCTCGTGGAGGCGCAGATGCACCTCTATCGGAACGATGCCCAAGGTCAAAACCGATCCGCCCTCTGCCCCGTCGTTCCTGAACGCCCAGGTCGATGAAGACGACGGCACTGTCGTGTTCTGGTGGAACCCGGCGATCGACGACCTCACGCCCGAAGACGCGCTGACCTACGATCTCCGCCTCTATCGCGACGGCTCCTCGATTTCGACCGCGGGCACGCTTCCGGAACCCGGTAGCTTGAGCGCTGTCGCTGAGTGGAGATTGGCCGGGCTGCCCGACGGTCTCTACACGTGGACCTTGCGGGCCGTGGACAGTGCCTACAACGGCGGGGAGGCAGCCGAGGGTTCATTTGTCGTGGGCGTGCCCATCAGCATCTTCGCGGACGGATACGAGTCGGGCGATCTCACACAGTGGAGCGCGGTGTCGCAGTAGGGCATGGTAGATCGCGCGGGTGGCACTGGCGGAGAGATGAAATTGATGTGGCGTTGCGCCCTTCGCCGTCACAAGCAGGCTTCGCTCGAATCTGGGTTAACAGAAGGATGGCGTGCCAGGGCGTAGTTCTCGATTAGGTACTGGCTTCGAAAGGGATGTCCGGCTTCCGGCTTCGTCCCACGGGCTACGACGCAAACCCGGGGCCACCAAACCAAAAGGCCAATGCGGAACGTGGCGCCCTAGCTGGCGGCGGAAACCGTCGAGGCCATCGCATTGGCTGTGGAGTCAACCGGCTATGCCGGTGGGATCGCAGGCATCTGGGTCCGCGCCGGGTTTCCCCTGTTCAGTGATGGATTCGAAAGCGGTGACACCGGCGCCTGGTCGGGCCTTTTGCCGTAGTCGGGTGCCAGGTATGCGCTTTGTGAGCATCTTTGAAAATGGTGGAGTTACCACCGATAACCGCATGACACGCATACCTGAACCAATCCGGAAGACGAGAAGGCAGACAAAACCGACCGACGGAGTCTTCGCCCATCTGCTCGTCCTGGCTTCGGGGGGTGGTCGCGCCTGCGCCCCCGCCGACGACCAGACAACCCGAACACTCCGGGATTTTCGCGAGGAATAGCATCATCTCCATGGTTTGTTGCTCTGGCTGACCCGCACACGATGAGCAGCAACTGTCGCTGCTCGCGGTCAATACACGACCTGGAGACAACATGACCGAAAAGCAGCTCTTCACCTCGTTCGAAATGAGCGGCCTGACCCTGAAGAATCGCATCGTGCTCGCGCCGATGACCCGCGCAAGGGCAGGGGAAGGCAGGGTTCCCAGCGAACTCATGGCGGAGTACTACGTCCAACGCGCCGGGGCCGGACTCCTGATCACCGAGGCGACGGTCGTCTCCGAGCAGGGAATCGGTTGGGTCGATTCCCCCGGGATCTACACCGAGGCCCAGGCCGAGGGCTGGAAGCTGGTGACCGACGCCGTTCACGCGACGGGCACGCCGATTTTCCTGCAGCTCTGGCACTGCGGCCGGGCGTCGCACAGCGCGTTTCACGGCGGTCAGCCGGCGGTGGCCCCCTCAGCGGTCAAGCTCGAAGGAGATCACGTGCACACGCCCGACGGCCCGAAGCCCTACGAGACACCCAGGGCCCTGGAGCCCGATGAGATCCCCGCCATCGTCGCCGACTTCGCGCGAGCTACAGAACTCGCACGAACCGCAGGCTTCGACGGCGTCGAGGTCCACGCCGCCAACGGCTACCTGCTCAACCAGTTCCTCGAGTCCAAGACCAATCGGCGCACCGACCGCTATGGAGGCAGTATCGAGAAGCGTTTTCGGCTCCTCGGAGAGGTCCTCGAAGCGGCGAGCAAAGCCTGGTCGTCGGACCGGGTGGGCGTGCGCCTCTCCCCCAACGGGTCATTCAACGACATGGGCTCACCGGACTATCGCGAGACCTTCACCTACACGGCAAAACAGTTGCAGGCCATGGGCCTGGCCTACCTCCATCTGGTTGACGGACTGGCATTCGGGTTCCATGAACTCGGTGAGCCGGTCACTCTCGAACACGCCCGCGAGGTCTACCACGGAACCCTTATCGGCAGTTGCGGTTACGATGTCGAGACCGCCGAGGAGGCGGTCGGTCGAGGCGCTGCCGATCTGATTGCCTTCGGCCGACCGTTCATCAACAACCCCGACCTTCCGGCCCGCTTCGCAAACGGCTGGCCCCTCAACGAAGACTTCGATATGAGCACCTGGTACTCGGGCGGCAACGGCGCCAAAGGCTACACCGACTTTCCGACCTACGACGATCGCGCAGAGTAGGGCCTGACGGCTCCACGGGTCGCTGATCAACGGGAGAATTCCGGTTCGCCCGCGCGGGCCGGTTTCTCTACCGGGACCCGCGCGACCTCCCGCGCCACGCGCGCCATGGGGGCTTCGGGAGACCTCCTTCTGTTGGTTTTCGTTGTCGGTTTTGGGCCGATGTTGAGCGCAAGTGTCCCAAGAGTGTCCCACAAAACTCGATACCGGAAAGACCTGTCGAGGCCCATCGCCAGGATGGCACCGGAGGTGAAACTCTCAACCTTCAGGTGGTACAGAAAATAGGGCCTGGGTCACCGGCAGTGTGTGAATGCGAAGGGTGGCACCGCTGAGGGTCTTGATGCGTCAGTGAATGAACACAGCCCGATTGACGGGACACTGCTCGACTCGGCATCTCTTGCAGAAATAGAAGAACTGCCCGCCGTACCATACAGCGGCCAACGACAGGAACCCGACCAACGTGAATGGGCTTGCCACCAGCCAGTAGATGGGATACGTGGGTATGAGAAGAAAGATCGAGAAGAAGAGGAGCTTCTCCATAGTGCTGAATGGCGTCGTCTTTTGCTCTTTCACCAGCCATTTCGTGATTGGTGTGGGGAATTGCAGGCAGTCGTTGTAAACATGGAGATGCGGACATCTCGGACAATTGAGGTGCCTCATGACGACTCCCAAGATGCCGTACGCGTAAATCACGAGATAGGGCAGAACCCATCGCCAATCAACGAGCGCGATGCCGACAACGGCGAAAATTCCCATCCCGATGAACGACCCCTGAGCGTAGATCTTCTCCCAAAGACGAAAGCCGTCAGCAAGCGCGCACTGGGCCTTTTCTGTCATGTCGACTCCTCTCAGTCAAAAAGCGCAATACCTCGAAGCTCGTACCAGCTCGGGGCCGGCGCCGGGTCCCGCGGCATCACTTGCTGTCATGCCGCCCCTTCTCGGAGGTGTTGCCGAGGTCGTTCTGGGTGGAAACCATCGAATCGCACAAACTCAGTCCCCGAACCTGAATCGAGCCAAGGTCCGGGGCCCCCACAGCAGCGCAACGACGCCGGCGGCGACCAGGATAAATGTGCTGTGCACGACGGCGCCCCAGGGGGAGATTGCCTGGATCTCAGGCATGGTCACGAGCGCTGCATTGTCGGCGGCATGGAACAAGATGGCCGCGAAAACGCTCTGCCCCGTGTTGTTGAAGATCCAGGCCATCAGGACCCGGGTCCCCACCAGCGTGAAGAGCTGCGCGAGGAGGATCACCGGATCGGGCATCATGAAGACAAAAAAGGAACGTGCCAGACCGCCCAAATCACACCCAGCACCAGGGAGGCCTTGAGGGCGCCGCCCTTCGCCTGCATTGGCCCGAAGGCGTATCCCATCCAGCCGACCTCTTCCCCGGCCGCCAGGATGAAGAAGAAGAGGAATACCGCCGGCAGGGCCACGACCGGGATCAACCCAGCAGGAATCGGCTCCCCCGACAAGACCATCACCCCCAGGGAAAGCAGAAAGACCAGAGGCACCAAGAGAAGGATGGGTACGTACCATTTCTTGCTCCCGATCCTCCTGAAATCAAAGATTCTCCCGAGGAGTCTTTTCACGCCATCCCATCTGTTCCTTCGGAATGCCAGGATCGAGGCGGACGTGATCGGCGTGAGGGTGAAGAGGGAAACATAAAGGGCGCCCATTTTGGGCTCGAAAAGGACATTGAGATACGCGAGTGCATTGAGAATGTAGAAAGGCACGGATAGGACGAAGGTCAGCACGAAGAAGGCGGTGGGAGACGCCTTTGGGGGTGGATGATGATGCACGAACCGACCTCCGCTTTGTGTTTTCGTGCCGCTATGAGAAGTCACACGTTCCGTATTGTCGCATTGTGGGAGCGTTCCGGCGCTGGGCTTCGCCGTGACAGGCTTGCCCGGGCGTAGTTCGAGGTTAGGTATCGCCGTGGAGGCGTATGCCCTCTTCTTCTGCTTCGCAGCTACGCCGTCACTAGACGGCGGGACTTGGCTCTACAATCAGCTCGCCTTGAGCACGGGCGCCGGCAGGTTGGGGACCCGGTGTCCGGCGCGGAACAGATCCACGGCCTTCTGAGCATTCAGCCAGAACTCGGGTGAAGTCCTGAAGGTGGCACCTAGCCTCAGGGCCATCTCGGCCGACACCGAGGTTCGTCCGTTGACAATTCGATTGATGACCTTCACATCGCATCCGATGTGATCAGCCAGTTCTTTCTGAGTCATTCCCAGCGGCACGAGAAACTCATCGCGGAGAATTTCGCCCGGTGTCGTTGGTTCGCGTCGTCTCTTCATGCTTTCCTCAATGATAATCATGAATGTCTACATCGGTCGGACCCGAATCAGTCCACCTGAAGATCACTCTCCACTGATCGTTTATCCGGATACTGTGAAAACCCGAGAGGTCTCCTTTCAGAGCCTCCAGCCGGTTTCCCGGAGGAGAGGCCAGATCCTTCAGCTGATTCGCGTAATCCAGCATGTCCAGCTTTCTGGCGGCGGCTTTCACGACCCCGGCCCAACCGGCACGTTTTGGAGCAACTCCTTCGAAAAAGAACCTCTCGATTGCCCGGCCGGCGAAGCTCTTGATTGCCATCCGAAATCAATATACCTAATCAAGGTATACCTTGTCAAGGTAATCGAGGCCCGGTCAGGAAGGGTGCCACCCATTAGAAGGCGCCCTTGTTGCTCTTGATTATGTGCCCAGGCGACATGAAGCCCGCCGTCATGATCGACTTCTCCACATTGAGGCCGATCATGAACGTCATACCCATTGATGAAGACACTTCCGTGGCACCGTGCAGAGCGTTCTTGTATCCTTAAACCATGGGAACTCTCTCACGGGACACGTCTGCAGACGCGGAGGCCGTGATGCTCGGGATCTTCCGCGACATGCCTGCCTGGCGTCGGTTGGAGCTGCTCGATGATGCCTGTCTCGCAGCCAGAGATCTGGCCCGTGCCGGACTGCGCAGCCGCAACCCCGACGCATGTCGAGAGACCATCGAACGCCTTCTCATGGATCTGATCCTGGGAGAAGACCTGGCTGCGGCCGCCTTCGGCCCCCTCAAGTCATGAGCGTGACCTCGGTGCTGGCCGTCGTGGTCCAGGTGATCGACATCCTCGATGGCCTATCGATTCCATACCACCTCGGCGGGTCCTTTGCCAGCACCATCCACGGCGTGCCCCGCCAGACCGGCGACGTGGACATCGTCGTCGATCTGTCGCCAGAGGCAGGACGCCAACTCGCTGCTTCTCTGGCCGGAGATTTCTACGTGGACGAGTCGGTCGTAGCAGACGCGGTTTCGCAAAAAACCAGCTTCAACGCCATCCACCTGACGAGCGGCTTCAAGGTGGACTTTTTCGTCGCAGGAGACCAGCAGTTCGATCGTGTCGAGTTGCAGCGCAGCATCAGAGAGCAGATCGTCGTCGACCCTCCCAGGTGGGCCGCGGTCAAATCAGCCGAGGACATCGTCCTTCGCAAGCTTCAGTGGTTCAAAGAAGGCGGCGGCGTCTCTGATCGCCAATGGAAAGACCTGCTTGGAGTCCTCAAAGCCCAAGAAGACAGGCTCGACGCACTGTATCTGGATGAGTGGGCTCGCCGTCTCGGCCTGTCCGAACTCCTCGCGACGGCCCGAGCTGAGGCGAGCGGATAGCGCATCCATCACGACCGTCGCCAAATCAGTATCGACATCGGCAAATACCAGTTGTGGGATCCATCGACACCAGGTGACCTGCACGAGGATGGCTGCTCGCACCAGTGGATTCATACGAAGGGTGAGCTGGAGCAGCCGAAAGTCTCGGTCTCGGTCTGCCGGGCTTTAGGTCTCGGTGCCGGGCTTTAGCTCCTTACCCGTGAGATTGTCCGCAAGATGGAGACAAATCCTGGCGGTGCGTCAGCTGATCGGCGCGGCAAGTGTGGGGATGACGAGGTTTTCGCGGAGTTGAAGCGCACAGGAGACGACCGATCGACCGAGGCGGGTGAGGTAGTACTTGTACCGTTTCCCGACGATCTTGATGAGGCCGTGGAGCCGCAGCCTTTTGAGGATTCGGGACACCTGGCGGCTGTTCTTTCCGAGATGGCGCCGAAGATCGAGGTTACGGAAGCCTGTGATGGCAAACTCACCGCGGACGATGGCGAGGAAGACCGCGAGGTCCTCTGCCTGAAACAGGTTGAAGCCGCGGTGGCTGCGTCCTTTCCTCCGCACCGACTCCGCGACCTTCGGCAGCTTCCGGGCTCCATCGGACGGGTCGTCGAGAGCGGCCAGGAAGTCCAGATAGCGACGGTTGGCCGCCGCCATGAGCTTCGCCATGATCGCAAGGCTGTAGATGTTCTTCTTCACGGGTGCGGTCTTCATAGACTGCGTCCCGTCGCGGTGTTCCACCATGCGGTGGTACTTGAAAATGGTGACATCGTTGACGGTGGTCTCGATGCGCAAGACCCGGCCAATCTTGTCATACATCTTGATTGAGGCACGGCCCATATGGTGTCTGATGCTCGTGCCTTGGATGCGCGTGTGAAAACGGTTGCCGATCTCGCCGGCGAAACGCCCGTCGAGACGGCGTCCAAGAAAGGTCGCGATCTGATCTACCTTGACCGCATGCGCCGCGGTACGCACCAAATGGTCATACAGCGGAGCCAGCGCCTCGGCCGAGGTGAAGATCAGGTCGGTGGCATACTCCACCTGCATCAAGCTCCAGTAGTAGCCGGAGTGAAAGTAGCGGATTACCGGGCACAGCAGGCGTGCCAGATCGTCCAGCCTCGTGTGCAGGGCCCTTACGGGGAATTCGTCGGCGATCTCCTGTGCTCTGTCGAAATCTGCGATATTCACGAAAGCGTTGTCGATCAGTGTGAAATCGATGCCTTCCTCTGAAAGCCGACGAGCCAGCCAGTTGTGACCGTTGAAGTAGAACTGCAAACGAAAAGGCGCCCATGTCGGCACCCGCAGGTAACAAAGCCCAAAATCTGGATCAATGAAGTAGAAGTAATAGTGCAGGCACTGTCCCTGTCGCGGTGCGATGAACGGTCGGCCTGTGTCCTTGCGGGCCCCGGCTCGAAAGGTGTTCAATCGCTCGGTCGCAGAAAAGATGTGCACCAACCCAGGGTCGTCACCACGCTCAGCGAGGATCTCTCGAATCCGTTCTTCCTTCCGAAAGCTCTTCCGAGGGATGTACTCGATCTTGAGCCCGTGGGCGGTGGCAACTGCCTTCGCGTTCGCCACGATCTCGGTCTTCATTCGCTCAAATACCCGCGGCATGTCCAGTAATCGCTCCTTGCGAGAAATCAGGTACTGTGCCACCGCCGCCGTGTGGCAGATCTCCGTCAGCGTCCCGTTGATGACCACCCGGTCAAAACACGACACCTCTCCCACAACAACCCGCCGATACCGTTCCTTTAGCTGTGACATGTCGACGATCGTAGCTCACCACCCTCGGTGACTATGGTTCCGGCTTCGCTGGATTAGAACCTTAGGAAGTTGGGCGTTGAATGATCAAAACACACACTCGTGATCTTGTGGCCCATTTTGGATGTTGAGAGCAGGCATTACCCAGGCGTAGTCTGAGACTTAGTTGGCGGGTGGCTTCGGAATCCGGCTTGCGGCTTCGTCTTCGACTTCGCCGGCACAAGTCGCCTCCGGCTTGCGGCTTCGCCCAGAGGCTACGCCGTCACAAGACGCCGTGACTTGGCTTACCCGGGCGTAGTTCGAGGCCTTGTGTGGCGTGGAGGAGGATGTCCGGCTTCGTTGCGCTACGCCGTGATGGGGCTTCGCGCTCCGCGCTACGCCCTCACGAGCAGGCTCCGTTCAAAACAGCGTTCCAGGCTATGGTGGGCTTGCCCGGGCGTGGTTCAAAACGCAGTTTTGAACGAAGCCTGGTGGGCCGCCTAGGACTCGATTCCGCCGACGGCAGCGACGTGTGGCCGAGGTTGGACGGGTGGGGGATGGGAAGCCGACCATCGGCCACTCGCTGACGGCGGTGCAACGCCGCGGCCGAAAGCCGCGAGCCAACACGCCGAAGGGAGCGGTGTGTGGCCCTCGCCATGGGGGTCGAAGAGGCGCCGTGAGCCCAGCAGGCGTGTCCTGCGCGAGGCGAACGGCGTCCCGAGGAGCGAAGCGACGAGGGAGCTCTGACCCATCGTCGTCTGCAAAGCCGCAGCAGGGCCCGGTAGGGCCACCCGCTCATCTCGGCGGGACGCGTCGTGAGGGTGGCAGGGAGGGGGACGACGTAAACCCGGGACCACCGGATTAAAAGTCCTGTAAATAGCTTATTATCAACAACATGTGTCAATCACCTTCAACACTACACAACAAGGTAAACGGCCCCAAAAGAGGACCTTGTGTGTCACTGCTTTGATGGGGTGTATTGGCGTTTGTTGGGCGGGATTGAGCGCGAGTGTCCCACCAGTGCCCCACGATAGGCGGAGACCACGGAGAACAAGGCGCGACTCTCAACCTTCAGGTGGTAGAGCTTTCAGGGCCTGGGTCACACCCAGATACTTGCTCTAATCGGAGACCGGTTCTTGAAGGGTCGGGTAGGCGCTCCTCCCACTGCCCCCTGGCACCAGCATCAGAGTTCCGATGACTACCGCTGCATCGGCACAGTGGTCGCGTCGTTGGTGCGCGAGTCGATGACCGACGCGGACACCAGCACCCCTGAACCGGTTATCACCTCCGCCCGGGCCAGCCCCCACCCCAGATCGGGACGGCCGGCGCGTCTCGCGAAGGGCTCGAGGTCCTGAATCAGCTCGCCCGGCTCGAGGTCGAGGGTGTAGGCGTGGATTTCGCTTCCGTCAGTCGCCATGAGGTGGATCCGCACCGATGCGTCGGCGTCGCCTGTGTTGGCGACGGCGATGTTGGTCCGGAACCGGTCCTGCTCCTGGCGCAGTTCGAGCAACCACGTCGTGTCGCCGGCGGCCAAGCCCTGATCCGTGGTGTAGAGCGCGAAGCCCTGGCCGAATGTGCCCTCGGTCGCCAGGTTGTAGGTCCGCGCGGCGGCCCGCAGCGAGAGGCTGGAGCGTACCTCGAGCGGGCCCTTCCCCTGGTGTTGGAGGCTGCCGACGACGTTTTCGAACACCCCCTGGGCGCCGGCGACGACCGACGCGGGCGCGGTGTGCTGGCCGTCCTCAGCGTGGAGAACGAGGGAGACGGTGGCGGCCGTCTCCGCCTCGTTGAACAGGACCAGGTCGGTGACCCACTGGCTCCCGTAGCTGCCCGGCAGATTGGCGGCCACCTCCAGCCAGTAGACGAAGGGCAGTTCGGGCGGGGCAACGGTCAGTTCTTCCACTATTGAAGAAGGATTGTTCCAAAAAAGCGCAACTGTAGATCGCCCCCGATGGCGTAGATTCTGCCGTTGACCGCGCTGGTGGCCAATGCCGCTCTTGGGGTTGGCATATCGTCCGTCACCGTCCAAGTGTTCGTCACCGGATCGAATACCTCCACGGTGTTGGAAGTAAGAACGTCATAGTTTCCTGTGCAACCTCCGATGGCGTAGATCTTCCCGTTCACCACACTGGTGGAGAAAAAGGCCCTTGCCGTCGGCATCGGCGCCTTTGTCGTCCAGGTGTCCGTCGCCGGATCGTAAGCCTCCACTGTCGAGTCCTCTGTGTATTCGGCTCTAGGGCGCCTCCGATGGCATAGATGATCCCGTCGACCACGCTGGTGGACATGAGTATTCTCGGCGTCGGCATATCGGTTTTCGTTGTCCAGGTGTTTGTAGTTGGGTCGTACTCTTCGACTGTGCCAAGAGCATTTAGAGTTCTGACCCCCCGATAGCGTAGATCTTGCCGTTCACTGCGCTGGTGGACAGGAATTTCCTTGGTGTCGGCATCTCAGCCCTTGCCCTCCAGGTATCTGTCGCTGGGTCATATTCCACCACTGTGTCAATACCGACGCCACCAGGCGCCCAGCCCCCGATGGCATAGATCCTGCCATCCACTGCGCTGGTGGAATGCCAACATGTGGCGGCAGGCATATTGGCCTTTTCCACCCAGCTATCCGTTGCCGGATCGTATTCCTGTACGTTGCGAACCATGACTCCCATACCTACTCCACCGCCAATGGCGTAAACCCTGCCATCCACAACGCTGGTGGCAAGACCGAATCTCGCTGTTGGCATGTCGGTCTTTTCAGTCCAGCCATCCTCTGCTGCCAGACTCATCGGAGTCATGGTCATCACTCCAACCGCCACTAATCTGAAAACGCTTTGCGTATTCATTCCAGATATCCTCCCTTGGCCCGCCCCCTGTATTTGTACCCCGCCCCATAGGGACGGAAAGTTCCTGACCCAAGCCCGAAAAGCTGTGCCTTATCGAAGTTGAGAGTCGAGGCTACCGTGGCGCCCTGTTGGTGCACCTCAAATAGGTTCATCTTGGACCGGCCCACATCGATAATCGAATCCGGCGAGACCTCGGCGTGGCCAGCCTGACGCGTCCATTGTTTGAGTGACTTCAAAGACAATATGGGTCCAGATCTCCGGGATGTCACCCTCCGAGAAACCGTGCCAGGTATCACAACCTCACGAAAAACCCGCTTGCCAGGGCGTAATAATCGTTCCTAATTAATTGAAACCAGACGAGGATATCTGGATTCAGTTGTTGCATTCCGTCCGCTTAGGCACCACCTTACCTAGGTAGAGACAACGGAGAACAACATGACGATGGCGGGTATCCCGCCGTTAGCCGGTGGCACGTCAGCCTGTCGATGGTTGGGATGGTTGAGGTGTGCCCAACTAAAGGGGGTGGTGCCTATCGAGTACTTAAGATTGGTTCGCTGACCGAATGAATGTCGTCGTATTCGGAAGATCCTATCAATTGGTCCACAAGGGGTGACCTCATGAAATTCAAAACCATATTTATCATTCACGCCACCGTCCCTCTAGCTTACGGGATTTGCTTTGAACTCTTCCCGCAGCTCGTGTTGTCGATCTACGGAGTCACACAGGGTCCGGGCGAAATACTCATGGGACGGTATTTCGGGGCAGCACTTATTGGGATTGGCTTGGTGTGTTGGCTCGCCAGAGATGTTACGGATGGCAGAGCACGGCGAGCGATCATTCTCGCGTTGTTGATCTCCAACATCATCGGCGTGATTGTCTCGGTGCAGGGAACGCTATCAGGTGTGATGAGCGCAGTCGGTTGGTCGGCTGTTGGAATCTACGTGCTGTTGGGTTTGGGTGTCGCGTACCTGTTCATGAGTCCTGGTTCTCCCGAGTAAGGGTTGCTCACTTTACAGGCACGGCGTCGATCCAAGCCGCGAAGCGGTGGATGACCGTTAGGCGATCGGGACGCAAGAAAGACCACCACCGATTCGGTGTAATCGGAGGGAATGGGCGTTAAGCCCCTTTTTCGTTCCCCCGGAAAACGGCACAGAAGGAGGCCGAAAATCGCCCAGAGCGAAGCTCCCCGCTGAGGCGCCCCCTGCCACCCTCGCCCCATGTCCACCGACCCCGAACAACTCGCCCGCGAACGCGCCCGAACGTCGTTATAGCTTGGAGCCGAACGAAAGGAAATTCCTATTGCTCACCGATCCGTGCGAAAGAGTTGACAGACAGAAGGCCCGGCCACACGTTGTATGTATTGGAAATATTTGTGGTGCGGATCGAACAACGGATGGAAGAGTTTCTCGCCTGAGCGGAGACAAAGGGGGATTGGAAGAATGAGAGTATCGAGAGTTGTGTTGAGGTTTGCCGGTCCGGCGTTCGTCCTAGTGATGCTGGGCCTCGCGTCGGGCTGCTGCCAGCAGCAGGCGGTTGATTCTTCGGCCACGGAGGCTATGACCGCTCTCGCTGAACGCGCCCGCACGATCTGGAACGAGGGGGATCTGGATCTGATCGACGACCTTGTGGGCCCCGGCTACGTCCGTCATGTGGTTGACATCTCAGAGGACATCGTACGGGTCGGTGGGATTCGGGGAGGCCGTGATGGCATTCCGCACCCAGTTCCCCGATTTCCACGTGAGGTTTGACGAGGTACATCGTGGCGGGCGACAGGATCGTGCTTCGCTGGACGGTGACCGGCACCGACGCTGGCGCAGTCGGCGAGCTGCCCCCCACCGGAATGCCAATCCAGATCAGCGGTGCATCCGTCATCCATGTTATTGACGGCAGGTTTTCCGAGGAATGGATGTACTACAACGAGGGGGCGATTATGCAGCAGCTCGGCTTCACGCTAGCACCTCCAGCAATGGAGATCGTGGAGGAGGCTGAGGGATAGCCTGAGCGAGCCCGGTCCCGCCGTCGCTGGACTCCGTGTGCGCGTGGAAATCCTCAACAAGGTGCTTGGCGAGCTTGTAGGCCGCACCGCTCCCGCCGACTCTGAGATGAGCTGGGCTTCTGCGGGTCGCACGGGAACACGGGCGGACGATTGCTGAGACGGTCGAGGGCGCAGAGGGAGACTGAGAGGCAACGGGGGAGGTTGCACTCCGTCGCCTGACAGTTCCAAAAAGCGAATTCCATGTTGGGTGCCAGGGCCAACGATTTAACGATTTTGCCAAATCGGCTATGCAGTGGTTCGGCTTGCCAGGGCGTAGTTCGAAACGCAGTTTCGAACGAAGCCTGGTGGGCCGCCCGGGACTCGACCACGCCGAAGGGAGCGGCTAGTGGCCCTCGCCAGGGCGGTCGAAGAGGCGCCGTGAGCCCAGCAGGTGTGCCCTGCGCGAGGCGAACGGCGTCCCGAGGAGCGAAGCGACGAGGGAGCTCTGACCCATCGTCGTCTGAAAAGCCGCAGCAGGGCCCGGTAGGGCCACCCGCTCATCTCGGCGGGACGCCGATCCCGGAGGGCGAAGCAACCCGGGACCACCGGATTAAAAGTCCTGTAACACGCCTATTTCCAACAATATACGTCAGTCATCCTCAACACCCCACAACAAGGTAACCAACCCAAAACAGGGACGTTGGGTGCCGCAGCTTCGATGGGGATAGTTGGTGCTTGTTGGACGGAGTTGAGGGCAAGTGTCCCATGGATGTCCCATGGATGACCCTCTCCCGATGGTTAATCAGCTTCGTATGTAAGTGTCAAGGGAGGCTGACCTGTCCCGGGATCTATGGCACCGTCATTGACCACGCCGTGGTGTCGCCCGACTCGAATCCGTCGGCAAAGAGCAGCATACTGAAATACACACGGACATGACCGGACCGATTGCCGATGTCATGGTTGTAGGGCGCCCCGACGGCCACGCGGGAACCGTCTGCAGAAAGGGACACAGACCACCCGGACCAATCGGCATCTGCCTCACCGTCGATGTCTTGTCCGAACTGTACCCAATCGGAGTTGGCCCACTCAAAAACACGAACATGGCCCCTGAAGCTACCGCCGCCATTGTTGTTGTTCGCCCCGATGGCAACGAATGAGCCGTCTTCAGAAAGGGACACGGACCTCCCGGAGTTGTCGAACGAAGTCTCGCCGACGATGTGTGGACCTCGCTGGTACCAATGCGGACTGTCGTACTCAAAGATACGAACTCGACCCGCCGCGGGGCCGCCGGCACTGCTTCCGGGCGACCCGATGGCCACGAGTGACCCGTCTGCGGAAAGGGACACGGAAAACCCGGACAGGTCGTGCTCACCTTCGCCACCGATTTCAGAACCCACGGTCAGCCAGGTTGAAGTCCAGTCGAACCACTCGTAGACGCGGACATGACCGGAGTCAATGCCGTTGCCATCGGCGTCTGGCGCCCCGACGGCCACGCGAGAGCCGTCTGCGGAAATGGACACGGAGGAGCCACTGCGAATGAAAGAACCATCGCCATCGATGTCGTTGCCGAGCTGTACCCAGTTCGGCTCGACCCATTGATAGACGCGGACATGACCGGAGTCACTGCCGTTGCCATTGTTTAAGGGCGCCCCGATGGCCACGCGTGAACCGTCTGCGGAAAGGGACACGGACCAGCCCGATTTGTCCCATTCTGCCTCGCCTTCGATGTCAGAGCCCACCAGCAGCCAGGTTGAAGTCCAGTCGAACCACTCGTAGACGCGGACATGACCGGAGTCACTGCCGTTGCCATCGGCTTCGGGCGTCCCGACGGCCACGCGGGAACCGTCCGCGGAAATGGACACGGAGGTGCCACAGAAAAACTCCGGCTCGTCGCCATTGATGTCGGTGCCGAGCTGTACCCAGTTCGGGTCGATCCATTGATAGACGCGGACATGACCGGAGTCACTGCCATTGCCATCGTTCTTGGGTGCCCCGATGGCCACGCGAGAGCCGTCTGCGGAGAGGGACACGGACCAGCCCGATTCGTCCAAGCTTGCCTCGCCGTCGATGTCAGCGCCCGCCTGAACCCACTGGGCCAAAGCTGCTCCAGGCAGCAGAACCATAGATAGACCGAGGCAGCCAATCGACGCCGTCTTCCAGAGAGAATGTAATCCCATCGTTCTCTCTCCTCTAATCTTAAGGATTTTGCTCAGGCCAGAGTATCGCACCCCCAATCCCCAGGCAACCCTGGGGATGAAAGGATCCCCGGTCCGGCGTCGGCGCCCTCCCGGTGGAAGGATCGTACAGTCTGAGCGAGAGGGACACCTGGAGCTTCGCCGTCCGATCGTCGAGAAGGCCCTGCCAAAAAGTGCCAAAAGGTGCCAAAAAGGTGCCAGGCACCTGGGTATTGATGTTTTGTCAGTGCTCGTCCTGCCTCACATTGACGCCCGACACAGATCGAGGGGCTAGAGAATCTGAGTCCAGGCAGATCAGGTCAGTTGCCCGGGGAGTGTGGCCATCCCGGGTTTCGATTCGGCAGGGTGCCCTTGTTGTCTCGCAAACCACCTCGGAGAGAATAGAGTGGTTTTCTCGGTCATCACTAGAGGCCACCTTTCAGATCCTCGAGATTGCGGAGTCTCGATGTCATTTCAATGTGATGATGGAGGATTCTTCTGGGTCGAAGGGGTAGGGGGATCCGAATCCCAAGAAGAACATTGGGAGACGGATTGACGTTCCCAAAAGGCTTCGGCGGCTCAATGACCCGCTCTTTTCGGAGAAGCTGAATCGGGAGGATGAGGCGATCGCTAATTTGAGAGGAGGGAGCACCTCCGCAGTAGGGGGAAAAGGGTGTAACGATGCGGAACGTCAATACCCTGGTGCCCGGCACCTTTTTTTAGCCATCCAACACACCTTGCCACGCCTTGCGCAGGGTTTCTTTGGCATCGGTGACGATCGGTTCTCCATGCGCGATGAGGACTCGCTCGAAATCCCACGAGAGAATACGTGACAGTGACCGGCTGGCGGCTGTCTTGTCTTTCCAGCCTTCGGGGACGGTTCCACATTCTGAAGACGACCTTCCAGAAGAACCTCGATACCGAGTTGGTGCCCGGCGTCGAATCGCCGATGTTCTCGATCAGGTCAACGAGGATCAAAGTCCTGCTCGCCCGGTGTAGGAACGCGACTTCCCAGATGAACCGTGAGCCCTCCACCAGGACTTGATCGAGCTCAGCATCCCATTCGGGTTGTGTGTTGCCATCGAGAATCCCATCGAAGGGGATTTTGGGACGCTTCCGCTCGATGCCGGGACAGAGAAACGTCTTCGCGTCCGGGAATGCCTTCTGACATGAGATGACGTGCAGATAGTGGTAGGTGCCCGGCGCCACGATGAAGGCGGTGGGGCCGAGGTCGGCGATCTCTGCCTTCGTTTGTGAGTCGATCTCGCAGGGCGAGTGAATCAGCAGGCGGCCCGCCTTGAGACGTATCACGGTCATTATAGGCGAGGAAGGTGCAGCCGGAGTAACGAATCGGATACTTCTTCACCCAGACGTCCGGAGCGAACATTTCCAGAGCCGTGCTCATGTGACCTCCCTCATGCCTCCGTCTGATTCAGGTGCCTGGCGACCTTCTTCTGACCTTTTCCCCTGTTGCGTTGGACGCCGTTCATACAACCCACCCTTCAAGAATGAACTCAAACCTGGCCGGGGCTGTTTTTATCAAGATGTCCCCTGCCGTTTTTCATGCTTTGTCGCGTAGATCGAGCCTCCACGACGGAATAGGCAACAATCTATGGAACTGAGGACACTCACATGTGCATCTTAAACGACCGGAGATAGCCGTATCGGTGCCAGGGGGAACCATTCATAAAGTTGTTTGGCGATGGGAGCGTACCGTCTCGGCATGCCAGGGCGTGGTTCAGAACTCTCGACGGGGCGCAACGCCGCGGCCGTAAGGCCGCGACTGGGGTTTGGCGCTTTTCAGGCGTGGCGTTGGCAGACCGGATTCACGGTGAGGGTTTAATTGACGACATACTGAAGAGCCGATGCAAGGGGCAGGTGGCGTTTCTGTAGTTTCGTTTTATGGTTTGTTTGCGACGCGAAGTTAGAGAAACTCAGAGGCCTCGAGTAAATCGCGTCTCCCCAGAGTTGAGCCGCGGACGTGACGTAGGAGGGTCTGAGTAGGGATCCTCGGGCGCGGTTTGCAGTGCTGCCACTTTGGTGGGGGGAGAGGATCGACGTTTCCACCATTGCGCTGAGCTCGGATGCCGGCAAGCAGAAGAGTCGCGTAGACAGCGACCGCAAAGGCCGGGAGGACGATCCACAGCTTTGGGCGAACGCACCTGGGCCTGGCCGACGCCGATGATCTGTTTCTCGTCGCGATGGTTGACCTCGATGTCCCACCGCCAGAGGTAATACTGGATGACCTTCTGCAAAGGAAGATTCGGATCGGTACAGATCAGGTATGCGGGGTGTCGATACGACAAACGTTCATTCCCAGGCGCTCGATAGTGGAGAGGTTTGATTGCGACAAGCTGGAGGCAGAAGCGTGAGCGCCGAGCCCGTGCCTACAACACGGAACCGATCGGTTTTGCGTGGAAGGTGTGGATTCTACGAGCGGCAAAGGCGTTGACAGGAGTCCATGGGGTTGCTCCCCATCGAGATGGATCTCCCGCGGTGTTGGCAGACGCTCACCATAGACTCTTCTGCGACCGACTGCGGGCTGATTCCAGGGGTAATGCGTACAGTTTCGCATCCTTGCGGATGCGCCCGATCACAGTCGTCCTTTCGGGTCGATTTCTTGAGGAATGGCCCGTTGCAGAATGATCCGTCGACGAGCGCGATGAGCTGCCGCCGGGCGTGCGAAGAAGGGAGTTCATCTCGCACACCTTTCAGGAGGCAAGCAGCCTGTAGAGGGAGACTGGTCTGACGGCACAGACGTCGGTACTCCCGTCTCCGCTCGTCGGAGGCCGTGCGCCAAGGTTTGCGAGGAGTCGGTGCGTGGTGAAAGCGAATCGGGACTGCTCTTGCAGCACCCTTCAGAATCAGATCGGGCACCATCGCAGATACCTGACAGAAGCGCTGCGCGCGGACAAAATTGGGATGGAAAGGCGAAGAAATTGCAATTACGGCGGTACGACACGCCCGGGATCTTGGTCCCGGTTTTTCTCAGGTTGGTGTCGTCGATCGCTACTACCAGCGGTGACTGATCTGCGACGAGCTCAAGCACCGACCGCAGCACTGGAGCGAAAGGCTCTTCGGGTTTCCATCGTGCTTGAGAGAAGAACCTGTAGTCTGACGTCCAGTCCAGATGCTGCCGCCCGGTGGCTGTGAGGACTCCGGTGATGGTGTGTCGACCAAGGCACCCGAGCATCCCTAGAGCGAGCCGATATGCCCGCTCGCGGGTTCTTGCCTGCCGGAAGGGGCTTGTGGTGGAGTTCCACACGTTGTCGAACTCGCTCAGTAGATCTGCGGAGTTTTTTTTTACCCCCTCATTCTCAGGGCTGCTGCGAGCCTCGGTCCGTTCGAGGACAAGGGAGTACTTGTCGCGCACGACCCACTCGACGGTTTCCCCTTTGGAGAAATCACATGCTTGTGCGAGCGCAGCGGGGAAGTTGATGTACCACTGTTCGCTGGCCTTGCGCTTGATCAGTTGGACGCGGGTTGGATAGCCCATGATGACCTCCTGTATCTAGTGTAATAACTAGATATCATCAATCGTCTTTTTTGTCAAGACATCACAAGCTAAACAACTGACCAGCCTGCCGGTTCTACCCTCGAATCACGCCCAAAAGGACGCTACGCAACCGCCTCGATGCCAAACCCCAGCCGCGGCCGTAGGCCGCGAGTCAACACGCCGAAGGGAGCGGTGTGTGGCCCTCGCCATGGGTGGACGTGCTCCACGAGATACGGATGTGTGAATAGGTGCGAGTATTTCGAACCCATGGAGCTGTCGGACATGCTCCGTTTTGGCGGGCACTACAGGAACCTCGACTCTCAACCTCCAGGTGGTACGAGATTCGGGCGGGTCACTGGTTGCGGGGGCCTGATACTCTGATCTGGGACCCCCACGGACGGCCTGATCCATAATCATCACCTTGCGTCCGGATCTCCCCCCTTCGCTTTCATCGCAGTCATCATCCAGCCATGCCGCCACCAACGATCACGACCGACATCCCAGCCGCGCACCCAGGATGTGCTGGATCTCCTGGTAGGCGCCGGTTCCCTTCAGGGTGTGGGAGACCATGATTATCGTGAAACCCCACAGGCAGGCGTTGACGATGATGAGCAGGCCGAGAATGCACTTCGGGCTTTCTCATTGTTTGGTCCTTCCTTTCATTGTCGGTCGATTGACCGCGTTCTCGACCCCTAGCGCGTGTCGTCTCCCCTGGCCCGGAGCATCGCCGGAGCCATAGCGCCGGATGAGCGCCTCGAGGCCGGGCGGGCGGAACCGCATCAGGGTGATGCTGTTCAGGAACTCGGCGACATCGTCCGCCGGTCCCGAGTATCTGGACACGGGGCCGATGGCTATGAGTTCGGCCACTAGGTTGTTGTGCTGCATGCAGGACAGGAAGTTGCTGCTGCTCCATACCGCCTCGTGAACCGTCTCCATGTCCATCGCGAGCAGTCCCAGCAAGTGCTCCAGGCTGTCGACGACGACGCTGATCTGCTGTCCGGGCCAATCGATCCGAAGCGAGATCACGATTGGTCATGTTCAGGGTGTGCACGCCCTCGATCTCCTCTTCGGCGTAGACGTGGCAAGCGACAACCACACCCGAAGCGGCCGCCTGGCGCAGGACCTCGGCCATCCGCTCGCACGGGCCCGGAGATAGATCGCAGAGCACGATCTCTTTCGCTTCGCCCACCATGGCCCTGGCCCGCTGAATCACCTGTTCGACGCTCTTCAGATGGAAGATGCCGCCATACGCGGAAGGCGAGGGGAGGGCCTCCAGTTCACGCTTGGCCTCGAGGCGATGCCGCTGGAACCGCCTCTCCAGGTTGTCGAGAATTCCTCGGGGGGGACAGCCTGACACAGATTGCTCTTCCCCGACTCGATGATGATCGCCCCCTTGTCTTCGAGAGATCTGAGAGCCTTGTAGGTGTTGGCCGGCTGCTTCCCTATGGCGTGGCTGATCCGGTACCCCGTCGCCGGCGAGTTCTCGACGAGATAGCCGTACACGAGGGCCTCGGTCTCCGTGAACCCGAGAGCCTGGAGAGGGCCGGGATCGTAGTCGTGGCTCATGTTGACCCTCACTCTCCCGCCGCCGGCTGTCTCGCGGCGAGCAGTTCCTGGATTTCCGCAGGCAGGTCGAAGGTCCCCTCCGGAATCTCCACGTTGAACTCCACGGAGTCCATGGTCGTTGTCATCTCCTGCGCACCCATCAACACCATCTTTATCTCGATATCGTCCTTTGTTGCTGTTGACCGCAAAAGCCAACGACAGATATGCAGGGATTCAATCTGATATTCTAACATTAGTATCTTATGCTACTAATTAAGCAGTATGTCAACCAGTTGTAGTCTCTGTGGTAGAACGCCCCAGCCTGCCCCACCGTTCTGGGAGACATTGATGAGTTCAGGACACTGCTGTCCAACATGGGTACCACGTTCCGCATTGTTGAGTTCACAACAACGTCTTGGAGAAGGTTGGCTTGCCCGGCGATCCTTCTTGACCGGCTACAGGTGTCAGCGCGGATGTCCGGCTTCGCTCTCCGAGCTACGCCTGTGACAATTTTCGTGTCGGCCGAAGGCCGGACACGAAAATTGGTGGGCCGCCCGGGACTCGAACCCGGGACCACCGGATT
>CAWCLO010000005.1:0-219756 GCA_963796455.1 Candidatus Sulfomarinibacteraceae bacterium | reverse complement strand
GCTCGGACAGGCGCCCGGGTCGACCCGTTTAACGTGCGTACCGTCAATGAGGACGACATGGTCGAAGAAGTCGACATGTCCGATGAACTGATCAACAAGTTGCAGGCCGAAAATATCGACGCACTGATTGCCGTCGTCGGTGGCCGCGGGCTGACCATCATGTACAAGCTCCACCGCAAGGGGCTCAACGTAGTGTGCGTGCCGCGCTCGATCGAGAACGAAATCGCCGGCACCATGGTCTCTTTCGGCTTCAACACCGCACTGAGCACGACCATCGAGTTACTCGACCGGGTTCGTCAGGCGGCCCAGGCTGCGCACAAGATCGGCGTGGTCGAGGTCCTGGGCGAGCAAGCCGGGTGGATTGCCCTGCAGGCCGGGATTGCCGTGGGCGCCGATGCGGTGCTGATCCCGGAGATTCCCTGCGACCTCCAGGCGGTGGCGTCGAGGTTGCAGGACAAGGTGACAGCCACGAGGCCTTACGGCCTGGTGGTGGTGGCCGAAGGGGCGAAGCAGATCGTCGACGACGGGAAGCCCGAGGAGAAGCCCTCGTCCCTCAAGGCGTCGCTGTCGCCGCTGGCGACGGGTGATGCGAGTGACCACGTCATCCGGCGCTCGGGCAAAGCGGCCGAAGCCGTGGCCGAAGGGCTGCAGCTCCAGCTTGCCCAGGAGACCCTTCCGATGGTCATGGGCCCCTGGGTCCGGGGCGGCACCCCGACCGCCGTCGACCGGCAGCTGGCCATGGCCTATGGCGTCGGGGCCATGCAAGCCGTAAAGGAAGGCAACTACGGGTCGATGGTGGCTTTTATTCCACCGAACGTGAATTTCGTGCCGTTGGCCGAAGCCATCAACAAGATCAGAACCGTGCCCGTAGACGGCGGGTTCGTGAAAATCGCCCGCTCCCTCGGCATCTTCCTGGGGAGCGAGCTCATGAGCAAAAAACTGTCAAACCATCCGCTCCCACTGGCATCGTCCTCAACATCCAACGCTACTGCACCCACGACGGCCCGGGCACCCGGACGAACGTCTTCCTCAAGGGCTGCTCGCTGCGCTGCAAGTGGTGCGGCAACCCCGAGAGCATCGCCTTCAAACCCGAGCTCTCCTACGACCCCAGAAAGTGCACCGGCAAGGAGGCGTGTGGCATCTGTCTGAAGGCCCCCTTTCCCGAAGGCACCTTCTATGTCGTGGAGGGCGCAGCTGACGACACGGTTCACGTCAACTGGGACCTTGCCGGAGACTGCGACGAGGCACTGGCTTCACTGTGCCCCGAGGGCGCCCTGGAGATGTTCGGCAACGAAATGACGGTCGACGAGGTGCTCGAAGAGGTGGAGAAGGATGAATCGTTCTACCGATCCACCGGGGGCGGCCTCACGCTGAGCGGCGGCGAGTGTCTGCTCAAGCCCGACTTCAGCGCTGCTCTCCTCATGGGCGCGCACGAACGAGGCATCAACACCGCCATCGAAACCGCGTGCAACGTGCCCTGGAAGTACGTCGAACAGGTGCTACCGCACGTCGACACGATGCTGCACGACCTCAAGCTGATGGACCCGGAAAGGCACAAGAAGTGGACCGGCGTCAGCAACAAGCGCATCCTTGAGAACTATAAGAAGGCCTACGAGGCCTTCCCCGACATCGACTTCATCGCCCGCACGCCACTGATCCCCGGCATCAACGCCGACGAGGAGCACATCCGGGCGGTCCTCGAGTTCATCCGGCCCCACAAAAACGTCATCGACTACGAGCTCCTGCCGTATCACCGATTCGGCCTCGGCAAATACCTGAGCCTGGGCGTGAAGTATGAGCTGGAAGACTACAAGACGCCCTCCGACGACGTGGTCAAGCACCTCCAGGCCATCATCGACGAGGCCTTCGGCCGTACCGGCGAAGAACCCGGCGGGACGAAATGACAACGGAAGACGTCGAGATCTACGAATGGCTGGCGGATGCCCTGAAGGAGTGGTTCCACGCTCCCTCGAACATGGCGGAGTGGGAAGAGATGCGCCTACGCAACATGGTGGCTGAGGTCTAGCGTATGGCCGGTCGAGGTACCCGTCGAGGGGGGATCGTGTTATGCGAGCGGACAGATCGCTGAGAAGCAGAAAAGGGACCAGACCATGGACATAATGACGTGGTTCAACATCACGGTGGTGGTATTCACCGTGGCAAATCTGATGGCCGGAGGCCTCGAGTGCGATCTGAAAGAGGCGCTCAAGTGGCTGCGGAGCGCCAAGCTCCTCGTACCGAGCCTCTTTTGGGGCTGGGTGGCCGGACCGGCTCTCGCATGGCTGATCATCCTCGTGCTGCCACTGTCGGAGGGACATGCCGCCGGGCTGATGTTGACAAGTCTGGCGCCGATCGCACCGTTCCTCCCTCTGGCTGCGATGAAAGCCCGCGGCGACATGACCTTCACGGGGGCCTACATCCTGCTGGGCACCGTCGTCACGGTCGTGTTGATGCCGGTGATGGCGCCGCTGCTGATCAAGGGGCTGACCTTGAGCACCTGGCCGCTTGCAAAACCGCTCATCATCCTGGTGCTGATTCCGTTGCTGATCGGAATTGCGATCCGTGCGTACAAGCCGAAAGTGGCCGAGAAGATCTTTCCATGGATCAAAAAGACCGGCGGCATCTTCCTGCTGCTCTGCCTGGGCACGTGCCTGTGGATCTACGGCGACGATATGCTCGACACGGTGGGCAGCTTTGCCCCGGGAGCATGGGTGATCTTCATGGTCGTGATGGCCGTCGTGCCCTATCTGATCGGCTTCGGCCTGCAACAGAATCAGCGCAGCGTCGTGGCGCTCGGACAGAGTTCGCGCAACATCTCGGCAGGGTTCGTGGCGTTCTTCGGCATCACGGACCCGCCGGCGGGGATGTTCACCATGGTTCTGCTGGTGGTTCCGTTGCACGTCATCATCGGGCTTCTGGCAGTGCCGCCGGTGTTTGCGAAGTTTGCTGCCGCCCCCCGCGAGGTTTCGGAGTGACTGATTGCGCATGTTGAATCGGGCCGCCAAGAGCCGCGGTGTGCTGGGCAAGTGGAACTTCGGCGCCGATTGGTGGGCATTGACCCAGTGGAAGATTGGGATCTCCGACGGCGATGCCGGCCTTGACAAGCACGGAACCCGAGGCAATACCAGAATGCTTCTGGTGCGCTTGTTGTGGATGTAATGAATCAGGTTCTCGGCGCAGGGTTTTTGAGGGTGCCTCCTTGTTGCATTGTCCGCCAAAGCAGCAATAGGGTTCATAGCGCCTTCGTGCGGTGATGAGCGGGATATTTGCTGTATGAAATGCAGCGAAAGCTTGCCGATGCGGTGATTAGAAGATATAATCACCGCAAGAAATGCGTCGATTATGACTTATATCTACCAGCGGCCCGGATGGCCGGATTTCAAGTGGGACAGTGAAGCCCTGTCGGGGGCGCTGGCGGCGGTGCGCCACAAGCAGGGCAGGCACCTCGGCAAGATGGAGGCTCTCGGGTTCGACTTCCGGACCGAAGCGAGTCTCACCTCGCTCACTGACGAAGTGGTGACTACCTCCGCCATCGAGGGACAGAGCCTCAACCCTGACGAGGTTCGCTCATCAATCGCTCGCAAGCTCGGGCTCGATATTGCGGGCCTTCCCAAGCCGGGCCGGGAAGTCGACGGGATCGTCGAGATGATGCTCGATGCGGCGAGGAACTACGACGCGCCACTCACAGCGGAACGCCTCTTTGATTGGCATGCCGCGCTCTTTCCTACCGGCCGCAGCGGGATGGGGCGAATCACGGTTGGTACGTGGCGAACCGGTGAAGCGGGTCCGATGCAGGTCGTTTCCGGGCCTATCGGCAAGGAGAGAGTTCATTTCGAGGCGCCTCCGGCAGAACGCCTCGAGAGCGAAATGGAGTCCTTCCTCACGTGGTTCAACAGGCCTCCGTCGCTTGACCCGGTGCTCAAGGCCGGCGTCGCACACCTCTGGTTTGTGACCCTTCACCCGTTCGAGGATGGAAACGGGCGCATCGCTCGTGCCATCGCTGAAATGGCACTCTCGCAGGCAGATGGCACGAAGGAACGCTTCTACAGCATGTCGTCGGTTATCGAGGCAGAGAGGAGGGAATATTACCTCCAGCTCGAATCCGCTCAGCGCGGATCCCTCGATGTCACCGCATGGCTTGCGTGGTTCCTCGCCTGTCTCGACCGCACCATCGAAGGCGCGGACAAGGCGCTGTCGTCGGTGCTCTACAAGGCGAGCCTCTGGCAACGGATCAACCAGAACCCGCTCAACGAGCGCCAGCGAAAGGTCATCAGCCGCATGCTCGACGACTTCAAGGGGCACCTGACGACATCGAAGTACGCAAATCTTGCGGAGTGCTCAAACGACACTGCGCTTCGAGATATTCAGACGCTGCTCGAACGAGGCATCATTGTGAAGAACCCGGGTGGGGGTCGAAGTACCAGTTATCGGCTAGCTGAGGCCAAACAGGTACGCGAGTGAATCTTCCTTGGGTCGAGACGTGGTCAAAGTGTGTGATCGCCGTGGCACATCAGGCACTCCATGTGGCCCTGTTGGTTGTTGGGGCCGTCGGTGTGCTCCATTTTGTCCGGGCCATGGCAGCTGATGCAGTGCTTGATTTCCTCCGACGGTTTCCACACCGGCGGGGTCCACTTGCCGGCGAAGTACTCGTTGAGCGCGAGGGTCGCCATGTAGGCGACTTCGCCCGCCACCTTGGAGCAGCGCTCGACCTTCGCCTTGGAGCTCACCTCGGCGCCGGCGGCCAGGGTCCACTTTGACACCGAGGTGTGGCATAGCGGCGACATCGTCTTGACCTGGATCTGCCCGGGCATTGTGGAGATATCGTCAAAGCGATCGGTCGGGAAATTCTGTTCCGCGTACCACCAGAACAGGCGGTCGATCATTTCCTTGTAAACACTGCTCTTGCCGTCGTAGACCACGAGGTTGATGATCAGGGCGGTGCCGCCGAGGGCGCCGCACAGGGTCCCCTGGCCGGCGTAACCGGACCCGGCGTGAATCATCATCATGTCCGGAAGCGTCGTGTAGGGATAGCCGACCTTCTCCTTCAGCATGCTGAGAAAGGCCTGATAGGTCGCATACCCGCAGCCGCCCTTTGTGTAGTTGCGGTAGGCCCTTCTGCCCACTTCGAGGGGGTCGAGAGTCACCCATTTCCAGGGCAAGGGGGGTGCGGCCGGGGGCACGTCGTTTACGGCGGGAGTTTCCGCGTACGCGACCGCGGCGCCACCTGCAGCACCGCCCACCAGGAAAGCGGCTGACTGTTTGAGCATATTGCGGCGGGAGACCGCCCCGGTTTCTTCTTCCTGCCTCGTCATGGTGGGCTCCTTTGGTTGCTGCGCTGGGTCGTTGATCAGTCTCAGAAGGTGTAGCTGCCGCCGATCGAGTACATGTACACGTATTTGGCACCATCGATGTCGAAGTACTCGAACTCGCCGCGAATCGCGAAGGATTTGATTCTGAACTGGAAACCGATGCCGTATGCCGGGTCGGTCCCGCTGTCGGATTGGCTTTCGGGCACGCCGTCGATCTGCCCGGAAATCCTGGCGTCCCAGGAAATGGCTCCGGCCTTGATGAAGATATCGGCGATGCCGAGGGGCAGGTACCCGACCACGAACCCGTCGTATCCCGTGAGGTCGGTCTCGATGGTCCCATCGATGGCCTCGACGAATTCGCTGGGCGCGCCGAGGTCGACGTAGCTCCCCTCGACGGCGAGGAAGGTGAGGAAGCGGAAACCGGCAAACACCTTGAAGGATGTGTCCCCTCCCGAGAATTCGATATCCTCGAAATCCTGATCGATCCTGATGCCCGATTCACCGACGCTTGCACCGAGATAAAAGCCGTTGTCGGCCGCGGCGGCCGGAAGGGCGAGCAGAGCGGTGAGAGTGATTGAGAGCCCGAACCTTTTCATACGTACCTCCAATATGGGTGCAACGAGTGAGGCTTGATTGTAACCAGTCTTGAGGTTAGCCGGTGCCGGAACGGTTGTAACCTCGAAGAACTACGGGGAACGGCGATGAGAAACTCTGAAGACGAAAGATCCGACGTGGGTTCGCGGCGAACCGGGGTGGGTCCCTCGATGAGAATCAGACAACCACTTGACGGTCGCAGATCTACTCTATTGTATGATCGAGCCATGAATCTCGTTGAATCAGCGAAGTTTGAACGCTCTGTTGTGGTGGTCGCAGGCCTTCACGATCAATCGAACGAACGCGCCTTTTGGCTGATGCAAACACCCACCGACAGGCTCGCCGCCCTCGAGCTGATGAGGCAGGTTATCTATGGGTACGATCCATCTACCACCCGACTTCAAAGAGTTCTTTCAGTGGTTCCATCGCCACAACGTTGAGTACCTCCTCGTCGGCGGGTATGCGGTCGGTTATCACGGTTACCCCAGAGCAACGATGGACATCGACGTATGGATCGCCTCGACGCCGGAGAATGCTCGACGAGTCGTGGCAGCACTCGAAGATTTCGGTTTTGGCGGGCAGAAGCTGAGCGAGGCGATGTTTCTCGCGGCCGATCAGATCATCCGCATGGGCCTTCCACCGATGCGCATCGAGATCATGACCTCGATCGACGGCGTCGAGTTCGACGATGCGTATCAGCAACGGGTCGAGGACGAACTCGACGGGGTCATGGTAAAGCTGATCGGACTCCGCCACCTCAAACGCAACAAGCAAGCCGCAGCTCGGGCAAAAGACCTCGCGGATCTCGAAGAACTGCCATAGGCAGTTGCGGGCTAGAACGAAACCTGCAACCCCGCCGTCAATTCGCCCTGGCCGAATCCACTGCCGGAGAATGCGACCACGCAACCACCGGAGCAGAAAACCGCGCCGCCTGCTTCGGTGATGGTGAACCAACCCCGGGCCTCGAGCCGGATGCCGACCCGATCGGAGGCGTGGTACAGCAGGCCGACCGCGCCGCTGACCGAGAAGCGCGCCTCCGATCCTGCCCCGTCAATGCCGGGCAACATGAAGGTGGCGCCCGCGCCGATCGAGAGCAGCACGTCAAGTTTCGGGCTCGACGTGGCAAAAGGCACCATGCCGTTGAGGTGGAGGTAGTGCACGTCGAGATCGAAGCCGGGATCTCCGGTGCTCGTGGCGCCAACGGTCGTGTCCTGCCAACTCCAGATGAGTTCGAGACGCGACCTATGCTGTGCATTCCACGGAATCCCGAAAATCAGGCCGTAACTGAGCCCGTCGTCCATATCGAGATCCGCGCCGGTGGCAAGTTCCGAGAATCCGCCACCGAAGCGATATCCGGCGAACGGCGTGAGTTCGAATTTCTGCGCCTGGGCGCTCGACGCGACACCCACCGCGAGCAGGCAACCGACGATCGTCGTCACGAACGTCGTCCGCGCGGTCATGGAAGCTCTCTGGCCATTCGCGCTCCAATCAAGCTTCAATCGGCACCACCTTTTCTTGTGTTTGCCCTCGGCAGGCGAACCCGGAAGGTCGTGCCGTCGTCCTCCGAGCTCTCGAAATCTACCGAACCACCGAGATACCTCGTGACGAGGAGCCGGATGCTGTAGGTGCCGATGCCGCGCCCAGATCCCTTGGTGGAGAACGAGCGCTTGAAGACCTGAAGCTGGACCTCGCGCGGCATGACCGCCGAGTTGTTCACCCAGAACTGCACCTCGTCGCTCTGGACCTTGGAGCCCAGGCTGACCGTCTCGGCCTCGGACGACGCCTCGAGGGCGTTCTTCACCATGTTGCCCAGCACCCGAAGGAGCAATGTGCGGTCCGACCAAAGCGTCAGGTCGTCGGAATCTGCGTCAACCGTGATGATCTTGCCCTCGCCCACCTCGTGGTGCCGGTAGGCCACCGCCAGCTCTTCGAGGAGCTCCTTCGTCCGGATCGAGGTCAACGCCGGCGACAGCTCGCCGGCCTCCGCGGCCATCAGCGACCGCTGGTTTTGGATCTCGTCGATGAGGCGCTGAGAAATTTCGTTGACCGTCGCCGCAACCTCGGGAAGTTCGTCGGGCTCCGACTCCAGGAGCAGCTCCGTATAACCTCGAAGCCCGCCGGCGGTGTTGAGGACGTCGTGGAAGAAGGTACGCTCCAGCGCCTGCCGCCTCTTTTCGTGGCTGATGTCCTGCAACGCACAGATGGTGAAGAGCTCACCGTCATACTCGAAGGGCATCGTCGAGACCTTCATGTCCACGGCATCGAAGGAGTCTTTGACCGCCATGCGGCATTCTTTGACGTCTGCGCTGCCTTTCTGGGCGGCAAGGATCGCTTGCACCGCACCACAGGTCTGACAGGACTCGGTCGTGCCGCAACCTCCTTCCGTCTCCGTTGCATGGAGGCAACCCAGGGCCTCACCGGGTCGACTCCCGAGCACGTCGGTCGTCGGTTCGATGCCCAGGAGACAGAAGGTCGCACGATTGGCGAAGACAATCTGCCGGTGTTCGTTGAGAAACAGCAGAACATCAGGAACCGAACACAGGATCTCTTCCAGTAGCGGAACACCCGAAAGCAGCTCGAACAGGTTGATGACTTCCAGTTCGGGCGCCCGCTCGGCGGGTGCGTACTTGGTTTCCATGATCTCCATAACCTCCTACGACCCCGACCTTAACCCGCTATCATCACCACGTCGGGCGCAAAACCGGTGAGATATCCAGGTTAGTCGGAATTCGAAGGACTGCAAACTCGGAAAACTACGAGGCTGTTCGAGGATTCGGTACGAGAGGTGCCGTTGGCAGCGGAGAACCGTAACGGACTCGAAGAGGATCAGATCCCCAGCTGCAGCCCGGCTGTCAGCTCGCCCTGGCCAAGTCCGCTGCCGGAGAATGCAATGACGAAACCGCCAGAGCAGAAGACGGTGCCTCCGGCTTCGGTGAAAGTAAACCACCCGCGGGCCTCGAGCCGGATGCCGACCCGATCGGAGGCGTGATACAGCAGGCCGACGGCGGCGCTGGCCGAGAAACCCACCACCGAACCGCCATCCCGCGAACGGCGTGAGCTCAAAACTCTGCGCTGCCGCCGCCGACATGACGCCGAGGCCGCTCAGACAGACGACGAGTGTCGTCGCGAGCCTCACATCCCGCGTTTCCCGTCAGCTCTCTGGTACGGGCGCCTGCTCCTGATTCGGGTCCCAGCCGCCGCCGAGCGCCTTGTAGAGGGCGATCAGGTCCTGCAGGATCTGGCCCTCGCTGACCGCGAGCTGGTCCTGCTGCGTCGACAGGGAACGCTCCATGTCGAGGACGTTCTGGAAGTCGGCGAGGCCTTCCTGGTACTGGATCGAGACCAGTTCGACCGCGCGCTGGGTGGCGGTGGTGGCCGCAGCGAGCGAGTCCCTGCGGGTGCGTTCGAGCGAGTAGGCGACGAGCGAGTTCTCGACCTCAGCAAAGGCCTGCAGCACAGTGCGTTCGTAAGCGACCAGCGCCTGGTCGGTGCGCGCCTGCTCGAGATCGATGGCGCTGCGGATGCGGCCGCGGTCGAAGATCTGCCAGCGGATGGGCAACGAGATGCCCCAGGTCACGCTGTCACCGTCAAACAGATCGCCGACGTCACGGGCGGAGACGGCGAAAAACCCGGAGAGTGAGAAGCGGGGGTAGAGGTCCGCCGTGGCGACGCCGATCCGCGCCGTCTGGGCCGCCAGCGCCCGCTCGCGGCTGCGAATGTCCGGCCTCTGGCGCAGCAGGTCGGCAGGGATGGAAATGGTGAGCTCGCCCGGTGGCAGCGGCATTGGGGCTTCCGGCTCCAGCTCTTCGTCGAGCGCGCCGGGGTACTCTCCGAGCAGGACCGCCAACGAGTTGAGGTAGATATTGAGCTGAATCTTCAGGCTGGGAATCTGGGCCTCGGTGTTGCGCAGATTCGATTCGGCCTGGACCACGTCGAGGCCGGAGGTTGCCCCCGCGTCGTGGCGATCCCGGGTGAGCCGGAGGGTGGACCGTTGGGCGGCGGCGTTGGTCTCGGCGAATTGGATCCGCTTCTGGGTCTCGCGCACGCCGATGTAGCTTCTCGCCACCTCGGCGAACAGGGTGACCAGAACGTCGCGGTAGTCTTCAAGGGATGCCTCGTAGGAAGCCTGGGCCGATTCGGTGGAACGGCGGATCCGCCCGAATACATCGATCTCCCAACTGGCGTCGATGCCGAGGTTGAAAAGATTCTGGGCCTCGAAGCCGTCGGCGGGTGCCACCTGGTCGAGGGCCCCGTTGTCGCTGAGGAGGTTTCTCGAGGCGTCACCGGCGGCGTCCACCCGCGGCAGGCGCTCGCCCGAGACAATGCCGAGATTGGCGCGTGCAACGTTGATGCGTGCGACGGCCTCACGCAGATCGAGGTTCGAGGCCCCGGCCCGTTCGATCAGCGACGACAGCATCGGGTCGTCGAGCTGGGTCCACCAGGTCTGCAGGGACGCGTCGCCTTCGGCCACACCCGCCACCGCGGTCTCGAACCAGACGTCGGGGACGGTGGAGACTGGGGCCTCGTAATCGGGCCCCACCGTGGTGCACCCCGGCAGGAACGCCGCCGCCAGCGACACCAGGAGGATGGATGCCTTGTAATTTCTCATCCCGACACCTCCGTGGGTTTGGCCCGGTAGAAGATGGAGTAGAGCACCGGCAGTACGAACATGGTCAGGACGGTGCCGAATATGAGGCCGGCGATGATGGTGATCGCCATCGAGACGAAGAAGGCGTCAAAGAGCAGGGGAATCATGCCGAGAGCGGTGGTCGAGGCCGCCATGGCGACCGGCCGCAGGCGGCCAGCCGCCGAGTCGACGATGGCGCTGAACGTGTCCTTGGTCTTTCCCTGGAGGTTGATCTCGTCGACCAGCACCACCCCGTTCTTGATCAGCATGCCGGAGAGACTCAGGAAACCGAGCAGCGCCATGAATCCGAACGGCTGGTGGGTGGCCAGCAACCCGACCGTGACTCCGATCAGCGCCAACGGCACGTTGAGCCAGATGACCGCCGACTGGCGCAGCGAGTTGAACAGGGCGATGGTCACCAGCACCATGATCAGGATGAACATCGGCAGGCTGGCGACGAGGGCACCTTGTGCTTTCGCAGAGTCCTCGTACTCGCCTCCCCACTCGAGGGTGTAGCCGGACGGCAGTTCGAGCGCCTCGATCTGCGGCCGCAGCTCGCCGAACAGGGCCGTGGAGGAGCCGGTGATCGGATCGGTGTACACCGTCAGCGTGCGTTTGCGGTCTCGCCGAATCACGATCTCGTCGGCGTAAGAAGTCTCGAAACTCTCGACCACCTGCCGCAGCGGAATCATGCGTTGCGCGCTGGGGCTCCAGATCTGCAGCTGGTTGATGTTCTCGACATTCTGCCGCTCGGCCTCCGTGGCGCGCAGCACGACCGGCAGCAGAAGATCACCTTCGCGGTAGAGGCCGACGGTCCGGCCTTCGAATCCTTCCAGGACGGTATTCGCGACATCCGTTCGGCCGACGCCGGCGAGGTTTGCCCGCTGTTCGGCCAGGACCGGTCGCAAGGTCTTTGTCCGTTCTCGCCAGTCGGTCCTGACTGCCTTGGTGTTGGGGTGGTCCTGGAAGATGGCCACCGTCTCGCTGGCGAGCTCGCGCAGGACATCGGGATCGGGGCCGCTGAAACGCGCCTGGATCTTGCCGGTGCTGCCGGGCCCGAGCTGGAACTTGGCGCCGTAGGCCAACAGGTTCGGATAGGTCTCGGTGAGGTAGGTCTCGATTCCCTCGATCAGCCCGTCGATTTTCCCCGGGTCGTCGACATCCACCAGAAGCTGGGCGTAGGAGTCACTCTGCTTTTCCGGCGTGTAGGTCAGGAGAAAGCGCAGCCCGCCCTGACCGATCAGCGAGGTCACGTGGGTGACGCCGTCGAGTCCCCGGATGTGGCTTTCGGCCTCCGCGGCTCTGGCACCGGTCTCGTTGATGTCGGTGCCCAACGGCAACCACATGTCGACGGTGAACTGGGGCCGGGTCGCGGAAGGAAAGAAGCTGCGGTCGATGAATTTGAATCCCCACATCGACCCCGCGAAGAGCACGAGGACCACCACGACCGTGACCCAACGGTAGCGTATGCATCCTTTCAGGAGACCCTTGAATCTCTTGTAGAACGGGGTCTCATAGGGGTCGGCCCCGGGGTCGCCTGCGGGCGGTTTGAGGAACATGATTCCGAACAGGGGGGTGACGGTCACAGCCGTGACCCAGCTGAAGAGCAGCGACACCATGACCACCTGGAAGAGCGAGCGGCAGAACTCGCCGGTAGCGTCCTGGGAGGTGCCGATGGCGGCGAAGGCCAGGATCGCGATGAGCGTCGCACCGAGCAGCGGCATCGCGGACTGGGCGACGACCTCGGTGGCGGCGTCGCGAGGTTTGGAGCCCGCCTGCATTCGGACCAGCATGCCGTCGACGATCACGATGGCGTTGTCGACCAGCATCCCGAGGGCGATGATCAGGGCGCCGAGAGAAATGCGCTCGAGCGCCACGCCCATCGGCGCCAGGAAGATGAACGAGCCGATGATCGTCAGCACCAGGATGAAACCGATCAGGAGCCCCGAGCGCACGCCCATGAAGAAGAGCAGCACCACGATGACGATCAACACCGCCTGCCACAGGCTGGTCACGAACCCGGCGATCGCCGTGGTCACCGCGCCCGACTGCAGGGAGACGATGCCGATCTCGATGCCGAGCGGTATCTGCCCAGAGAGCTCGTGCATCCGTTCCTCGACGGCCTGGCCCATGACCACGACGTTGCCGCCCGAGGCGGTCGAAATGCCGACCCCGATCGATCGCCGGCCGTCGTGCACGATGAGATTGGCCGGCGGTTCGAGGTAGGCGCGCCGGACCTTCGCCACGTCGCGCAGGTAGATCTGGTCGCTGCCGCCGCTCAGCCACATGTCCTCGAAGTCCGCGATGTCGTTGAACTCACCTGTCGGATAGATGGCGATGAACTCCGAGCCGACCTGGACGCGGCCGGCGTCGGCGACCAGGTTCTTCTCGCGCAGCTCGTTGACAATGATGTCCGGCGAGATTCCGAGCTGGGACATGCGGTCGCGGTCGAGCTCGACGTAGACGGCTTCCACCCGCTCGCCGAAGGTCTCGACCTTGGCGACGTCCTCAACGAGCAGCAGTTCGCGCCGCAGCAGGTCAACCACTTCCTTGAGCTCGGCGTACGAGTAGTCGTCGCTCGAGACCGTGAAGAAGATGCCGTAGACGTCGCCGAAGTCGTCGATCACCATTGACGGCCCGGCCCCGGGGGGAAGATCGCCCTGAGCGTCGTTGACCTTGCGCCGGAGTTCGTCCCAGACCTGCGGCAGGGTGCTCTTGTCGTACTTGTCCTTGATGGTCACGGTCACGGTCGAGAGCCCGGGGACCGACCGCGATTCGATCTCGTCGAGCTGGCCGAGCTTCTGCACCGCGATCTCGATCGAGTCGCTGACCTCTTCCTCGACCTCGAAGGCGGTCGCGCCGGGGTATGGCGTCACCACGAGGGCGTCCTTGATCGTGAACTCCGGGTCCTCGAGGCGGCTCATGCCCTGGAAGGCCATCACGCCGGCGCCGAGGATCACGACCGTGAGGACGAGAGTGAAGACCTTGTTGTCGATGGCGCTATCGGCGAGCTTCATGGTGCGAACACGCCTTTCCCGTCACGAGGGTCCGACGCGGGGCTCATGGCGTCACCGACGAACGGACCTGCATGCCCTCGCGAAGCTGGTTCGCTCCCGATGCGGCGATGAGATCGCCGGGCTCGAGCCCCCGCTCGACCACGACCGAGTCGCCGGACAACTCACCGAGTTCGACGGCGACACGGTGCACCTGCATGGTGTCGCGGTCCACCCGCCAGACCGAGGAGGCACCGTTGGCGTCGATCACGCTCGAACTCGCCGGGACGGCGATGCCGGCGCCGAGCTCGTCAATGGTGGCGCTCATCCTCACCAGCGCCGTCATCCCTGGGAGGATCAGGACCTCGGACGGTGCGTCGAAGGCGAACGTGGCCTCGAAGGTGCGGGTCGTCGGGTCGGCCGCGGTGGCGAGCTCCTTGATTCGAGCCGGGAAAGTGGTGTCTGGTGGCAGCGACGAAATCGCGACGACCGGTTTCAACAGACTGTTCAGAGCACGCAAGTTGATCGACCGACCGATTTGCATCAGCGCGGCCTCGGGGATCGAGACATCGATCTCGAGGTGCTGGTCGTCCTGCAGCAGCAGGACGGTCTCCTGCGCCTTGACGTTCTGGAAGCGCTCGACGTACGTCCGTGCGACCCGCCCGGTAAAAGGAGCGCGGAGCGTGGTGTCGGCGAAGTTCTTTTCTTCGATCCGCAGGTTTGCCTCGGCCACCTCCCAGTTCCGCTTGCGGGTCTCGAAGTCGCGCTGCGAAACGGCGTCCTTTGCCAGCAGCTCCTCGAATCGCTCGTAGTCGGCAAGCGCGGCGTTGCGTTGGGCGATGGAGGCATCGAGTTGCGCCTGGTAGTCGCTCGGATCGATCCGGGCCAGGAGGTCGCCCTCGCGAACCCGCTGGCCCTGGCCGACCGGCAGCTCGAGGATGCGACCGCGGACCTCGAAGCTGACCTGGGCTTCGGTGGCGGCCGTAATGTGGCCGGGGTACTCCCGCTGCGACAACAGATCCTGCGATCCGACCTCGAACAACCTGACCGCCCGCACCGTCGGCTCCGGTGTCGGCGGTGCCTCTTTGGCGCAGCCGACGCAGGCCAAGAGACAGCAGGCAACGGTTGCGGGCAGCCACCCCTGACGATGGTCGGTGGCGTATTTCATGGCTGTGGCCTTGTGTGGAATTGACGGATCATGAGTGCCTCCTGCTGACGGACTCCGCGTTTCAGGTTCCCGGGTCGACTGATCTTAACCTGGACGGTAGCTCGAAATCGATGGCCTGTAAACTCGGAAAACTACGGGCTTGCCCCCGAGGAGACCTCGAGAGAAAATTGCTGGGTGAGAGGGCAGCATCCCCGTATTTTTCCGAGTTCCCAGGATGGCGCGCGGCAGCTACCGTATGATTGGCAATCAAAAAGATCTGACGCGTGCTTCCCAGGGGAATGCCGACCGACGGAAGCGGCGCGAATTGGGGGCATGCAACATGAGCGCTTCGACCATTCCATCCCAACCGAGAAGAAGGGCTGTCGCATTGATCGCGATTGCGGCCGTGATCCTTCAAATGAGCGGTGCTTCGTTCGTGGGGGCGCAGGAGGCCGCCGCGGCTGATGCGGCCCCTGTCGGCATCCCGGCCGATCAACTCGACTCGCTGGTCGCCCCGATCGCTCTATATCCCGACCCACTACTGGCGCAGGTGCTGGTCGCCTCGACCTACCCGCTCGAGATCATTCAGCTCCAACAGTGGCTCGATAAAAACCCCGGGCTCGAGGGCGACGCGCTGGCCGAGGCGGTGGCGAAACAGCCCTGGGATCCCAGCATCCAGTCGATGGCGGCGGTGCCCGAGGTGGTGACGCGTCTCGCCGACGACGTCCAGTGGGCCACGGAACTCGGCAACGCCTTTCTCGCGCAGCAGCAGGACGTCATGGATGCCGTGCAACGGATGCGGAAGAAGGCGCAGGACAACGGCGCCCTCGAATCCAACGAACAGCAGGTGGTCGAAACCCAGATCGTAGAGGAAAAAACCGTGATCATCGTCGAGGCCGCGGAGCCTGAAGTGATCTACGTGCCGTCCTACAGCCCGACTGTGGTCTACGGCCCGCCCGTCTACCCGTACCCTCCGATCTACTACCCCCCCTACCCACCCGGCGGGGCCTTCGTCGCGTTCAGTGTCGGGGTCATGTGGGGCGCCGCAATCTGGGGCGGTTCGTGTTGCCACTGTGGCTGGGGAAGCAACAATGTCAATATCAACATCAACAACAATTTCAATAGGAACAACAACATCAACGCCGGCGGCGGAAACTGGCAACACAACGCCAACCACCGTGGTGGGACCCCGTATGCAGACAAGGCGACCGCGAACAAGTACGGCGGATCGGCCCGCGGTGACTCGTTGAGCAGCCGGCAGGCAAGCGCCCGCCAGCAAGGGGGAACAGGGAATCGGGCGGGGGGACCCAGCGCAGGGACTTCCAATCGGGCGGGCAGCGCCGGAGCTTCAAACAGGGCTGCAAGCCCCTCTACCGCCAACCGCGGGGCAAGCCCTGGAACCGCCAACCGAGCGCCGAGCGCTTCCAGCCGAGGGTCCTCCGGTGCCACCGCAAACCGCAGCATGCCCTCGAGCAGCGGAATGGGTGCCAGCGGCTTCGGGGGCAGTTCGAGTGGTTTCAGCGGATCGAGCGCCCGATCGGCAAGCTCGCGAGGCGCTTCCAGCATGGGATCCCGGGGCGGGGGCGGCGGCGGACGGCGGAGGTAAGGCGATGATCCTGACACACGGTAACCAGTATCTCGTTCAGCAGCATCGCGCGCGCATCGCGCGTCTCGGGCTCTGTCTCGTGATCGCGGCCACGCCCCTCGTGCTTGCCACCGGGTGTGCGACCGGTTCCGGCGAGACTTCCGGAGCGGCCCAGACGGTCAACCAGATGGATTTCGCAACCCCCGAAGATGCGGCCGAGGCCCTCATCGTTGCGGCCGAAACATACGACGTAGAGGCCTTGACCCGGATCCTGGGGCCGGACGGCGCCGACCTGATGGAAACGGGCGACCCGGTCCAAGACCGCAATCAGAGCCTGGCGTTTGCAGCGCAGGCGCGTATCAAGACCGAGGTCGACCGGGTCCCCCTGGACCCCCATGTCGCCATTTTGTCGGTGGGAGCCGAGGACTGGCCGGTGCCGATGCCGATCGTCGAGGAGGGCGGGCGCTGGTTCTTCGACACCGAGGCCGGCCGTGAGGAACTGCTCTACCGCCGCGTCGGGAGCAACGAATTCGATGCCATCGACGTCTGCCTGAACTACGTCGACGCGCAGCGCCAGTACGCCCTGGTCAAGCACGACGATGTCCTCGTGAACCAGTACGCGCAGCACATCATCAGCACTCCCGGCAAACAGAATGGTCTGGCGTGGCGGGCCCCGGACGGTACCTGGGAGGGGCCCTTGGGTGAAGAGATTGCCCTGGTCATCGCCGAGGGCTACACCGAACGCTTCGAGCCCTACCACGGCTACTACTTCAAGGTCCTCAAGGGCCAGGGCCCGGACGCGCCGCTGGGTGAGACGGACTTTGTCGTCATGGGCGCCATGATCGGTGGTTTCGCGCTTGCCGCCGCCCCGGTAGATTACGGTGTGACCGGCGTCAAGACCTTCATCGTCAGCCACAACGGCGTTGTCTACGAACAGGATCTCGGAGAGGCCACGCTTGACCAGTTTCGCGCCATGGAACTCTACAACCCCGACTCTTCGTGGGATCCGGTCGCCTTCGACTGACCTGGAATTGCGGAGGGGGGAGAGACTCGCAGCACCTGAAGGTGGTGATTCTCCGCCGTTGACCCCGTAATTTTGCGAGTTTCGAAAACCGGGGATTCCGGATATCGTGCCGGCATGGAGGTCAGGACATGAGGAATAAGATACTGCTCGCGATCCTCGCCGCAACCGTCATGACCCTGGCCGTACCGCAGGCGGAGGCCCAGTCGGGGACGGATGGTTGGGAGTTCTCGATTGCACCGTACCTCGTCGCGGCGGGGATGGACGGTTCGATTACGGTCAAGGGCATCGAGGCCGATGTCGATGTCCCCTTCAGCGACATCATCGACAATCTGGACCTTGCCCTCATGGCCCACTTCGATATGAGGAACGATCACTGGGCGCTGATGTCTGACCTGTTCTACGTGGACCTCGAGGGGAGTAACGACATCGCTCTGGGCACTGCCACAGTGGCCGTCCAGCAGACCCTCTTCGAGGTCGCAGGAGGCTACCGCATCTCGCCCGCCTTCACCCTCCTTGCGGGCGCGCGCTGGGTGGACCTCGAAAATCGCATCCGGTACACGGGCGAGATCCTCGACGAAGACGTCAGCACGGGTAAGAGTTGGATCGACCCCTTTGTCGGCGTCCATCTCATGACGCCGCTGTCGCAGCGTTGGTGGTTCGGTGCCCGTGGCGACATCGGCGGCTTTGGCGTCGGTTCGGAGATGGCGTGGCAGGCCTATGCCGATGTCGGGTTCCGCGCCTCGAAGGTGGTTTCAATTGTCTTGGGTTATCGCGCGATCGACATGGACTATGAGGACGGGAGCGGGCGGGACCTCTTCCGCTACGACATGCTGATCGCCGGGCCGCAGCTCGCTGTGGCCTTCAGTTTCTGAGGCTCGTCTACGGATCGGCTGGAAATGGAGACAGAAAATGAAGAAGATTTGTGGATTTGTTCTGACGGTGCTTTTGGCTCTCGGGGGCCAGGTAGTGTGGGCTGACGACCTCAGCGATTCGAATAGATTCCTGTGCGCCTCTGTTCAGGCCACCATCTGTTTCGAGGATGGTGAATGCCTGGTGGATCTGCCGGCCAACCTCAACGTTCCGGCATTCGTCGAGGTCGACCTCGAAGCGCAGCAACTCAGCACCACCAAGGCGAGCGGCCAGAACCGGGTGACCCCCATCAAGCACGTGAACCGCGAGGATGGGGATATTTTCCTGCAAGGCTTCGAGATGGGCCGGGCATTCAGCTGGGTGATCAACGAGCAGACCGGTCAGGTCACGGTTGCCGTCGCGTTCGAGGGGGTTGCGGTAGCGGTCTTCGGCGCCTGCACGCCGATCGCACAAACCACCGAGCCTGGCGATAAGTGAAGGGAATACACAACATGAACATCAGAATCACGATTGTAGTTACTTTGATCGCAGCGATCGCCGGAGTCGCCGTGGCACAGACCGAGCCGGCGTCGCAGCAGTCCCTCGCCGCAACGCTCGAGACCTACGTCTTTCCGAATGAGGGGCAGACCCCCGAGCAACAGTCGGTCGATGAGGCCACCTGTTACAGCTGGGCGGTCGAGAACACCGGCGTCGACCCCTTTGATTTGCAGAAACAGGCCCAACAGGTGCAGCAGCAGTCCCAGCAAGCGCAACAGGAGATTGCCTCCGCCGGCCAGGGCGCCGGGGCGAAGGGTGCCGTGGGTGGGGCCGCAGCGGGTGCGTTGATTGGAGAGATCGCCAGCGACGATGCCGGCAGGGGCGCCGCCTACGGCGCGGCCGCCGGTGCGGTCGTCGCCCGCCGCAAGACGAAGCGCGTCAAGAAGGATGCCAGCCAGCAGGTCGAGCAGCAGAACCAGCAGGCCCAGCAGGCGACGGCGGAGCAGACCGAAAACTTCAAGAAGGCTTTTAGCGTATGTCTCGAGGGGAAGAAGTATTTGGTGAAATTCTAGCCGCCTCGACACTGAAGAAATCTCCGCCGCAGACAATCAATACCGATAGAGGGAGTTGAGGGCATGGTGCGAGCCCTCTTCTCTTTATGTTATGATCCCCGGCCGCATCGTCAAAGAGATGCATTATCAACAAAACAACTTGGAAATGGAGAACTTATGACACATTCGAAAACATCACGTACCGGCACGATTCTCGCCGTCGCCGCTTTGACCATCGGGTTTCTTGCCGTTGCCCCCGCGGCCGACGCCCAGTACCGGGAAGGTCGCTGGGAGTTCAGCCTTGGGACCTTCTACCAACTTGGCGCCGAAATCGACACCAAAGAGGGAACATTCGTAGACACCAATGACGATTTCGGTTTTGCGCTGGGAGCCGGCTACAACTTCAATGAACATCTCGCCACCACTTTCGGTCTGCAATGGTCGGGAATCGGGTACGACGCGACCGGAATGGACGAGGATGGCAGCGAGTTCGACATCAGGGGCAGCTATGATGCGTTCACCCTGTCGGGCAACCTGGTCTACAACTTCACCGAAAATCAGCTCACACCCTACGTCGGCGCCGGTATCGGCTGGACATGGATCGACACCAACATCCCCAACGGACTGCCCTCGACCGGTTGCTGGTGGGACCCTTGGTGGGGTTACGTCTGCTACACGACCTACCCGACCAGGACGACCGACGCCTTCTCCTATCAGGCAACGCTCGGTCTCCGCTACACCTTCGACAGCGACAACACCTTCCTGCGCTTCGGTTACACCAGCCAGTGGATGGACTTTTCGGGCGCCGACGGCACGCCGCGTTTCGACGTGTTCCTGCTCGATTTCGGTTGGATTTTCTAACTGGGATCCAAAACAGGAACCGCGTTGTAACGAACGCGTGAGCTCAGCGAGTCCGATAGCGAGAACAATCGGACTCACCAATCAGACGGAAACGACAACCCGCGCTCCCTCGAGTGCGGGTTTTTTCGTTTCCGGTCCAGTTTGCGACCGACAAATCAGAGGATCCGAAACGGAGCAACCGCAGATCACGCAGATGAACGCAGATACCGGGCACGTATCCATCTGCGCTTTCTCGGTTGTCCGGTGTCTGCCTTCCGTTGAACGACCCGGAGGTGACCACGCCGTCACTGCACCTGATCGCTGTCGCTGAACCATGAACGCTGTTCTCTGTCGCTGTTTCCTATCGCTGCTCGCTGTCCCTGTCGACGGACACCGCCGCTGCAGTCCTTCGATGGCGAAAAGACATTCTCAGTAGTTCCTCGCCCTCCTCGTGACATCCAGCCGCGTGGGTTTTTGAGCTGGCAGCATACATTCAAGATGTCATCCTGAGCGGAGCCCCCAAAGGGGCGTAGTCGAAGGATCTATGAGATGAAACCTAAGTTGCTTCGACCGCAGATCCTTCGACTCCGCGCCCACGGCGCTCCGCTCAGGATGACATCGGGAGGCGACATTCGCCTGTGTGCGGGATCAACACCGGACGGCTCTCCCCTTCTCCCTTGCTCCCTCTCTTTCTTTTCCCCGTTCGGTAACGGTAACGGTAACGGCAACAGGCTCGGGCATCCAGCATCGTGCGACTGTGCGGTTCTCCCTTTCTCCCCTTCTCCCTCTCTCCCCTGCCCCTCTGCCCCCTTGTCGGGTTCGGGCCGAAAGAAAAACCCGCGCTCCGGAGAGCGCGGGTTGTTGCGTTCAGTTGAGTGCTTGATTACTTACGCGGGTGGTTGATCTGCGCCTGGGCTGCGGCCAACCGTGCGATCGGCACGCGGTACGGCGAGCAGCTGACGTAGTTCATGCCGACCAGATGGCAGAACTCCACGGAGTTCGGCTCGCCACCGTGTTCGCCGCAGATTCCGACCTTGAGATCGGGGCGGGTCGAGCGGCCCTTTTCGATGCCGGTCTGGACCAAAACACCAACCGAGTCGCGATCGAGGACCTGGAAGGGATCGACCGGCAGGATCTTCTGGTCGAGGTAGTCGGGCAGGAAACCGCCGATATCGTCGCGCGAGAACCCAAAGGTCATCTGCGTGAGGTCGTTGGTGCCAAAGCTGAAGAACTGGGTCGATTTGGCGATCTCGTCGGCGGTCAGGGCCGCGCGCGGGATCTCGATCATCGTGCCGTAGAGGTGCTCGACCTCATCGACTCCGTACTTCTCGCAGACCTCAGCGTGGACCTGTTTGGCCAATACGAGCTGTGCATCGAGCTCCTCCTTGGCGCAGGTCACGGGGACCATGATCTCGGGGTGGCACTCTTTGCCATCCTGCCGCAGCTCGGCGGCCGACTCGAGGATGGCGCGGAACTGCATCTCGGAGATCTCGGGGAAGGTGATGCCGAGACGCACGCCGCGGTGACCCATCATGGGGTTGAGCTCGTGGAGCTCGTCGGCGCGACGGTTGAGTTCGGCGGCATCGATCCCGAGGGCCGTGGCGAGCTCTGCACGTTCGGCCTCGTTCTGGGGCACGAACTCGTGCAAGGGCGGATCGAGCAGACGGAAGGTCACCGGCCGCTCACCCATGATCTCGAGGGTTGCCTTCATGTCCTTTTTGACAAAGGGGTAGAGCTCTTCGAGGGTCGCACGACGCTCTTCCTGTGAACCGGCCATGATCATCTTGCGCAGGATGAAGAGTGGCTCTTCAGAGCCCTTGCCGTAGAACATGTGCTCGGTGCGGAAGAGGCCGATGCCTTCGGCCCCGAAGCCGATGGCGATCGAGGCATCCTCGGGTGTTTCGGCGTTGGTGCGAACTTTCATCGCCCGGATCTCGTCGGCCAGTGCCATAAAGTCCACGAAGCGTGGGTTTTCGGTGGCGTCGATCATGTCGAGCTGACCGGCATAGACCATTCCGCGGGTGCCGTTCAGGGTCAGGACATCACCTTCAACGAAGGTCTTGCCGTCGACCTTGATGGTCTTGGCCATCACATCGATGTTGAGAGCGCCGGCGCCGACGATGCAGCACTTGCCCCAGCCGCGGGCAACCAGCGCCGCGTGCGAGGTCATGCCGCCGCGACCGGTGAGGATGCCGACTGCTGCGCGCATTCCTTCGACGTCTTCGGGGTTGGTCTCTTCACGAACCAGGAGCACGGTCTTGCCGGCCTTGACCCACTCGACCGCATCGTCGGCCGAAAAGACGATCTGGCCGAAAGCGCCACCGGGACCTGCAGGAAGACCCTTGGCGATCAGCTCGGCCTTGGCCTCGGCGGCCGGGTCGACGATCGGGTGAAGGAGCTCGTCGAGCTGTTCGGGGCGAACCCGAAGCACTGCGGTCGGTTTGTCGATCAGGGTCTCGGAGAGCATGTCCATGGCCATGTTGAGGGCCGCGGTGCCTGTCCGCTTGCCAACCCGGGTCTGGAGCATCCACAACCGTCCGCCTTGGATGGTGAACTCGATGTCCTGCATGTCGTGATAATGGTTTTCGAGCTGGTTGCGGATCAGGAAGAGCTGCTCGTAGACCGACGGCATCGCGATCTGCAGCGAGGAAAGGTGGTCGTTCTGCTCGTTTTTGGTGTCCTCGTTCAGAGGATTCGGGGTGCGGGTACCCGCCACCACGTCCTCGCCCTGGGCGTTGACGAGCCATTCGCCGTAGAACTTGTTGTCACCGGTAGCAGGGTTGCGGGTAAAGGCAACGCCCGTGGCCGAGTCGTCACCCATATTGCCGAAGACCATTGCCTGAACGTTGACCGCGGTGCCCCATTCGTCCGGGATGCTCTCGATCCGGCGATAGGAGATGGCGCGTTTTCCGTTCCAGGAAGAGAATACCGCGCCGATGCCGCCCCAGAGCTGCTCTTTGGGGTCATCCGGGAAATCCTTGCCGAGCACTTCCTTGACCTTGGCCTTGAAGCGGTTGCAGAGATCCTCGAGATCCTCGGCCGAGATGTCGGCGTCGGATGCGTAGCCCTTCGACTCCTTGACCTCGTCGAGCATCCGGTCGAGCTGTTGGCGGATTCCCTGGCCCTCACTGGGCTCGACGCCGGCGGCCTTCTCCATGACGACATCGGAGTACATCATGATGAGGCGGCGATAGGCGTCATAAACGAACCGGGGGTTGCCGGTCTTTTTGATCAGACCGGGGATGGTGGCCGAGCACAGACCCACGTTGAGCACTGTTTCCATCATGCCGGGCATGGAAGAACGCGCGCCCGAACGGACCGACACGAGCAGCGGATCGGTCGGATCACCGAACTTCGTGCCCATGACCTCTTCGACCATGGCCATTGCCGCATCGACCTCAGTCTCGATGGTCGAGGGATAGGTCTGGTCGTGATCGTAGTAGTAGGTGCAAACCTCGGTGGTGAGCGTGAAACCGGCCGGGACCGGAATCCCCAGGCTCGCCATCTCGGCCAGGTTGGCGCCCTTGCCGCCGAGCAGGTTCTTCATCTCCGCCTTACCGTCAGCGGTGCCACCGCCAAACGAATAAACATATTTCTCTTGACTCAATTTTCGCCTCCTTCGACCTGCAGCTTCGAGAGATCTGCAAGTTCTGCAAAGTTTTTCCCAAGATTTTTCAGTAGCGCGATCCGGTTGGACCGCACCCGGTCATCCTCACACATCACGAGCACCTCGACAAAGAAGCGCTCGAGCACATCAGAAATCGGTTCCATGGCCGCAAAGGCCTCGTCCACCCGGTTGTCGGGGAGCAGGGTTTCGAGGGCCGTCCGAAAGGCCGCCGTTGCTTCGTGCAGTTCGCGCTCCTCCGCCTGCTCGAAGAGCTGCACATCGACGACAGCATCCGGTTGATCTTCGGTGATGTTGCGGACCCGCTTGAAGGCCTGAGCCAACGATCGGAAGGTCGCCGCTTTTCGGGCCTGCTCCAGGGCTGCGGCCCGGGCCACCGCATTCGGCAGATCGAACCAGCCCGCCGCCATCACCGCATCCGCGGTGTCGCCGGCCACCCCGGCCACGTCGGTCAGCCAGCGTCGGAATCGCTCGGCAACAAAAACCGTCACCGCCTCGGCGAGCTGCTCCGCATCGTCGTCAGAGTGTTCTACCACAAGCTCTACGGCGGCCCTGATCGCGGCACCGAGGTCGAGATTCCAGCCGCTCTCGACCACGATCTTGACGGCACCTTGCGCTGCCCGACGCAGACCAAAGGGGTCCTTCGAGCCCGACGGCCGTTGGCCGACCGCAAAGAGCCCTGCCACCGTGTCCAGCCGATCTGCGAGACCGAGCAGTTTTCCAGTTGTGGACTCTGGTACGGGGCCATCAAAACCCACCGGTTGGTAGTGATCGCGAACCGCCGTCCAGACCTCGTCATTCGCGCCCTCGAGGCGGAGATAGTGGCCGCCCATGATGCCTTGAAGTTCCGGGAACTCACCGACCATATTGGTCAGAAGATCGGTCTTGGCGAGCCGTGCGGTGTCAGCCACGATCGCAAGGTCGACAGGCAGTTCCGCGGAATCGGCGACTGCCTCGGCGAGTTCCCCGACCCTCAATGCCTTGTCGTTGATCGATCCAAGGACACGATGAAACTCGAGCCGTTCGAGTCCAGACGCGATCTCTGCCATGGATCGTTTGCGGTCCTCGAGGAAAAAGAACTCGGCATCGGCCAGGCGGGCGCCGATGACCCACTCGTTTCCCTGCCGGACCAGACCCTCGGGATCATCCCGACGATCGGCCACCGCGATAAACCCTGGCCGGAGATTGCCGTCGGCATCTTCGAGGACCAGGCACTTCTGGTGATAGCGCAGGGTCGTCACGACGACTTCGGGCGGCAGATCCAGATAACGGGCCGAGAAGGAGCCCGCCAGCAGTCCCGGCCACTCAACCAGTTCCACGTGCTCGGCGATGAGCTCGGGATCAGGGTGAACAAGCGCGGTTTCATCTTGTGCACAACGCTTTGCCTGCGCCTCGATCTGATCCCGGCGCTCATTCTGATCCACCGAAACGCCGCGCTCGGCGAGAGCACCCACATAGTCCGATGCCTGTTCGAGGTCAAATGCCGCCGGCGCGTGGACCCGGTGTCCTACTGTTGAGCGACCGCTCGTGATCCCGAAGAGCTCGACAGGCACGACCTCGTCGTCGAGCAGGGCCACCACCCCGTGCACCGGGCGCACGAATTGGTGGCTGCCGTCACCCCAACGCATCATCTTGGGGAAGCGCAAAGCGTTCACCGTCGCAGGTATCAACTCGCTCAGAATCTCAGCGCTGGAGCGACCCTTGTAGACAACCGTCGCCTGCAGGTACTCGCCCTTTTCGGTCTCCACCCGGCGCAGCTGATCGAATGTCAGACCGACCTTCCTTGCGAATCCCTCACCCGCCGGCGTCGCGCTCCCGTCAGCGCCGACTGCGACACTGAGGGGCGGGCCCGTCATCTCCTCTTGCCGATCGGCTTGACGCTCGGGCAGGTTTTCCAGCACCACCGCCAAGCGCAGCGACGTCGAATAGACAGTGATCGAAACATCTGTGAAATCGGCCGTCGCCAAGCCCTTCTTGAAAAGGTCCTCGAGCTGCCGCCGCGCGCCCGGAAGGGCCGCCGCCGGTATCTCCTCGGTGCGGATCTCGAGCAGGAAGGTGGTCACGACGATGCCTCCCCGCCGTTGGTTTGACTGGGACCACCGCCAAGCGGAAAGCCGAGGCGCTCGCGTTGTGCGAGCGAAGCCTTCGCGGCCGCCACCGCATTCCGGCGAACCCGGGCGATCAGTCCGACCCGTTCGGTCACCGACACAGCGCCGCGGGCATCCATCAGATTAAAAAGGTGCGAGGTCTTCAGCGTTGCTTCGAGAGCGGGGATGACCAGCGGTGGTTCGTGTTTGAGACAGCGCCGGGCTTCGTTCTCCCAATCCTCGAAATGGCGGCGCAACATCTCCACATCAGCGACTTCAAAGCCATAAACCGACGATTCGCGCTCGTCCTCGAGGCGAACCTGTCCGTAGGGCACGCCGCCACCCCATTCGATGTCGTAAATCGAGTCTTTGCGCTGCAGAAACATGGCGATGCGTTCGAGACCATAGGTCAGCTCGGCGGAGATCGGCGTCAGTTCGATGCCTCCAGCCTGCTGAAAGTAGGTGAACTGGGTGATCTCCATGCCATCCAGCAGCACCTGCCAGCCGACTCCCCAGGCCCCGAGGGTGGGTGACTCCCAATTATCCTCTTCAAAACGAATATCGTGCACCGCGGGATCGATACCGAGCGCTCCAAGCGACTCGAGATAAAGCTTTTGCACGTTTTCCGGTGATGGTTTGAGGATCACCTGAAGTTGCAGATGACGACCGAGGCGGAAGGGATTTTCTCCATATCGGGCATCCGCCGGACGCCGCGATGGCTGCACGTAGGCGACGCGGTAGGGCTCCGGGCCCAGGACTCGCAGAAAGGTCTCCGGGTGCATCGTGCCCGCACCGACTTCGACGTCATACGGCTGCTGGATGATGCATCCGGAATCCGCCCAGTAATGTTGGAGATTGAGAATCAGAGACTGCAGGTCCACGGTGCCTCCGGGGCATGTCACACGAGCGGGAAATATACCATGACGGCGGGATTGCGGGGAGATTTTCTGAAAACGACCGACGCGATCGGTGGTTATCTGCCGCCAACCTGACTGCTAATCCAGCCGGCGTGCCTACCAGCTTCGAAATCGTCCGAAAAAACCACACCAGAGGGCGATTCGGGTGTCGTCGATTCCCGACGGGTCCAAAGCGAAAAGCGCTCGACGTACAGGGTCACTTCAGCACGGCGGTAATTTTCACGAAGCCACTGCATGATGCCCCGGTCATCGTGAACATTTCGGACCACCACCCACCTCGGCGCCGCACGGCTCAGATCGGCGATGACCCGGGCACCGAGCCGATCTTTGACCGGAGAGCCTTCGCGAAGCGGATTGTCATACAGCACCCCGCTGGCAGGCACGGTCTTCGTAAGGAGGTAGAGACCCGGCGACGTGCCAAGCTGCCAGAAAGCCTCACCCGGATCAAGATGGCTCTGAAGCTGAGTGGCGAGCGATCTTTCATTGAGGAATTCCTCACCATACTTCTGCCGTGACCATTGTTCCGGAGAGTATCTATACGAAGCTACCTCGATGATCGTCACCATCAAGAGCACAGCGAAGGCCATGGTTTTCTTGGCACCGGCAAGGTCGAGCAGGTGGGACAAGCCAGCCGCCGCCGCCACAACCAGGGGTGGAAGAAGCAACTGATAGTAGTGCGGAAAAAACCTGCCGGGAGCCGCGACGGCGATTGCCGACCCCACCAGAACCGCCAGGATTCGATGACGCTGAGGCGGCGCCATGACCCGACAACCCTCGATCGCGGGCAGTGCGAGAAGTCCAATGATGACCGCCGACTCGAGTGGAAGATGGGTCCCGATCCGCGCCATTTCAACGAGGTTGCCGAACAGATTCCCCCGAGTGTAGGCCAGGTTGTAGCGAACAACCGCATCCCATACCGGCTCGAAACCACCGCGGAGAACAGCCCAGGTCATGACCGTGGTCACGCCGGCAACAGCGCATCCGAGCCATCGGCCCAAAAAGCTCACAGTTTCCTTTCTGTTGCCCGACATCCACCGATCGCTGAGTTCGACCGCAGCGAGCGCACCGAATTGTGCGACGGCGACTGGTTTCAAGAGGATGGAGGCGGCGGTCAACAAACCAGTGACTGCGGGCACCCGGCCGGTCTTTCGCGATTGCGGGAGCAACGAAATCGAGAGCGCCAATGCGATACAGAGGTTGATGGCCAACTCGACGTTCGGCTGGTTCGCCTGGAGGCCGAGATCACCACCGACAAATGTCCACAGTACTCCGCAGATGATTGCGCAACGGGAGCCACCAATCGCCCTGGCGGCCATCATCAGGGCTCCCAGGAGGGCGAGCGACAGGACCACATTGACCAGAAGAACGGCAGGCACCCCGGGACCGACAATCGCCGTCGCCCCGGCAAAAATCAAATGAACGCCGGGGGGCTTGTGGTCCCACAAATCGGAATAGAGCGGCCGCCCGGTCAGCAGCTCTTGACCGATGACTGCGTAGGCCGTGATGTCGCGCTCCAGGGGCTCGAAACGGTAATTCCAGCGTATTCCCACGATCAACACAGCGAGAACAGCAAACACGATCCAACAGGCGCGACGCCGGAACAAGGCCACCAGTGAGTTCACGGGCACCATGATCCCATAATCGGCTGGATTCAATATGACTCGGTTCTTTGAACGCAAGGGTCAACTCAACACCCGAGCGCTGACGTTCTTCAGGCTCGAACAGGCACTTGCGCTCGGGCTCACTCTTTCAAAACGACGAGAGGGCGTCCGCCGACATGGTGGCTCGACCTCCTCGCATCGGTCTCGGTCCACATTCTGTTACACCGCGTCTCCCCCCCCGGTGTAATATTTGCGGACGCGAGCTGCATTTGCCATGAATTTTGATCACGAATTGTTGCCCGGGGTACTGCTTCGCCGCTACAAACGGTTTCTGGCGGATGTGGAGTTGGAGGACGGATCAACCGTGACCGTGCACTGTCCAAACACGGGATCCATGCGCGGTTGTCTCGGCGATCGGTGGCCGGTTCTCCTGAGTCAAAGCGGCAACCCCAAACGCAAATACCCGCTGACCTGGGAGATGGTGCACAACGGCCGCTGCTGGATCGGCATCAACACCCACCTCGCCAATATCCTCGCCGTGGAGGCCATCGAAGGGGGCGCGATCCCCGAACTGTGCGGTTACGACTCGCTTCGTCGAGAGGTGTCCTACGGATCCTCGAGCCGCATCGATATCCTGCTCGAAGGAACGGACAATCCCTGTTGGGTCGAGGTCAAGAATGTGACCCTGGTGGACGATCAAGGACGTTATGCCTTCCCTGACGCCGTCACCGAACGCGGACGCAAACACCTTCGAGAACTCCAGCAAATGGTGCTCCGGGGCGACCGCGCCGTGATGCTTTTCATCATCCAGCGCTCGGATGGTTCAACATTCGCCCCTGCCGCAGACATCGATCCCGCCTATGCCGAGGAACTGCGACGGGCTGCCAGCAACGGTGTCGAGGTCTTTGCTTACCGCACCGATTATCAATCGGGGGCGATCAACGTCGCGGATCGGGTCGACGTCTCGGAAATCTGAACCATTTTGGACGCTCTTCTTGCCAGAGCCCCCTTCTCGTGATCACACGACAGTCCGGAGGGTGAGATTCTGGGAATCGTGGAGCTGCCGGTAAAGACCGTCACGACCGAGAAGTTCTTCATGCCGACCCAGCTCGATGACCCGCCCTCGATCGAGCACGAGAATCTGATCCATCTCTTCCATTTCGATCAGACGGTGGGTGATGTGGATCGCCGTCCGGCCGGAAGTGAGGCGGCGAAGTGATCGGAGCAGGTGCGACTCGGTGACCGGATCGAGGCCCGCCGTGGGTTCGTCGAGCACGAGCAACCGGGGATCCCGAAGCAGCACCCGAGCGATCGCCACCCTCCTTCTTTGCCCTTCGGAAAGGCGAAGACCGTGCTCGCCGATCCACGTGTTCCAACCATCGGGGAATCCCCGAATGGACTCGAGGATCTCGGCATCCTCAGCGACTTCTTCCAGTTCCTCCTGGTTGGCGTCCGGCGCCGCCAACAAGAGATTTTCGCGAATGGTCCCGGTGAACAGATCGGTGGTCTGCGAAAGAACAGCAATCTGCTGTCGCAGGTCATCAAGGCCGTATCGTCGCAGCTCTTCGCCTGCGAGAACAATCTTGCCGAAGGACGGATCCCAGAAACGCAACAACAGCATGGCGAGGGTGGACTTCCCGGCACCCGAGGGACCGACTACCGCCAGTCGTCCGCCCACCGGGAGCTCCAGATCGAGCCCGTCGAGGGCCGGCCGTGAAGCGCCCGGATAGGTGAAGCTCAAGTCGCGGACTTCGAGCAGGGCTCGATCGGACACCGCAGAAAAACAAACGGTATTTCGAGCCTCGGCGACGGCCGGGGTCGAGTCGATGACCGCAAAGACCCGTCGCGCCGCAGCAAGCTGCTCGACAAGGTGACCGACAGCAATGGGCAAGGGGTGGACGGCCTCGAAAGCAGCCATGGCCACCAGGCTGATGACGGCCAATCCGACCCCGTCCAAGAGGCCTTGCCGGACCAAAGGGATGCTGACAACCAGCACCACGAAGACGGCGAGATGGGTCAGAAAGGTGGTCGCCGCGGATGCAAAGGCCTCGACGCGAGCGACCCTGACGCGATCCCGAACGAGCCGGAGCGAGAGCGCGTTCAGGGATTTCTTGTGCGCTTCGGCCCTGCCGTTCGCGAGCAGATCCGCCATACCCTGTACGCCGTCGACGACCGCGGCGGCAAGCCCGGCCCGGGCGACAGCAAGACGGAGACCGACCGGTCGATCTATTCGGCTGACCGCCACCGGAATTCCAATGCAGGCGAAACTGTAAACCAGGATGAACCCCGCCGCCGGAAGCGGGGCATAGGTGGCGATGAATCCCGTCGTCCCGAGAGCCACGACGAGCGCCACTATCGGCGGCGCAACGACCCGTAGATAGAGCCCCTGCAATGTCTCCACATCGTTGACGGCCCGAGTGAGCAGATCCGAGCTCTCGAATTCGAGAGTCTGGGCCGGCGCCAACGGCTCCAGTGCCTGATAGAACCACACGCGGAAGCGGCCGAGGAGATCCAGAGTCAGGCGGTGGGAGGCCAGCCGCTCGAGGTAGCGGAAGACCCCTCGGCTGAGGCCGAAGAAGCGAACTCCGACGATGGCGACCTGAAGTTCGGCGATCGACGGATGGAGGGCCGCACTGGCGATGAGATAGGCGGCCGTCCCCATCAGCCCGACGCCACTGGCGACTGTGGCGATCCCCAAAGAAGCGGCAAGCGCGACTTTGCCCGCATCCGGGAGGATGAGGCGGAGAAGCCTGGCGAGCAGTCTCAATCGCCACCTCCGTAGGAACTCACCAGTCGACGATAGAGGGCGCAGCGTTGGAGGAGCTTGTCGTGCGGGCCGACATCGACCACCCTGCCGCCGTCTATCACCACCACCCGGTCGGCCTTGAGGACGGTCGGAATGCGGTGGGCGATGATGACTGCGGATCTCCCCGGCAGGTAGGCATCCAGGGTCTCGTCGATCTCGAACTGGAGGCGGGGATCGAGGTCGGAAGACGGTTCGTCGAGAACCAGGATCTCCGCATCGGCGACAAAGGCCCGGGCGAGAGCAAGGCGTTGCGCCTGGCCTCCGCTGAGCCGGGCACCGCCCTCCCCCACTTGCGAGTCATAACCCTCGCGCAGGTCATCGATGAATCCGTCTGCCCGAGCCCGCCGGGCAGCTACCAAAAGATCCTGATCGGAGGCCCCGGCCCTGGCAAAACGAATATTGTTGGCAATTGTGTCGGCGAAGAGATGGGGGCGCTGTGGAACCCAGGCAAAGGAACGGCGCCAGTCTTCCGGATCGATGGTTTCGCTCTCGATTCCGTCGGCCAGAAGGCGCCCTCCCGTCGGTTTGGCAAAGCGCAGAAGAACCGCCGCCAAGGTGCTCTTTCCGGCCCCCGACGGCCCCACAACAGCAATCCTCTCGCCGTATTCGATCGAAAGATCCACCCTCTTCAGGCCGCAGCGGTCTGCGCCCTCCGGTTCGGCGCCGGGGTAGTCATAGGAAAGGTCTTCGAGCACGATCGACGGTTGCCGCGGCATCGGGGAAGTGGCGCCCAGGGTCGCGCTTCGGACCGGAGTGCCGATCAGGGCAAAGAGCCGGTCGGCAGCCGTGATTCCCGCCAGACCGGCGTGAAACTCGCCGCCAAGGCGCCGGAGTGGAAGATAGAACTCGGGCGCGAGGAGCAATACGAAAAAGGCCTCTTCGAAGGCGAGCCTCCCATGGAGCAGGCGGAGACCGACCTCCACCGCAACCACCGCCACGCTCAGGGTGGCGACAAGCTCGAGCACGAGCGCCGACAGGAACGCGATGCGGAGCACCGACATCGACGAGGCACGAAAGGCCTCGCCGGCCTTCTGGACGGCCTCTTGCTGTTCCCGCGACCGGCCGAAGATCTTGATCGTCGCCAGTCCCTGGATCGTATCGAGGAACAACGCGCTCAACCTGCCCATCAAAACCCATTGCCGCTGGGCCCGTCCTTCAGCGAGTCGCCCGATGAGCACCATAAACACTGGGATCAAGGGAGCGGTCAGCAACAAAATGAATCCGGAGAGCAGATCGCGGCTGAGCACCACCGCCGCCACCGTGAGCGGAATCACCGCCGCCAGCGCGAGTTGGGGCAGATAGCGTGCGACGTAGGCATCAAGGGCCTCGACCCCATCGGTCAGTGTCGCGACCAGCTCACCGGTTCGTTCCCCGCCCGCTTCGAGGGGCCCTCGATCGAGGAGGTGGGCAAAGGCCCTCGAGCGGATTTCATGTTTGACCCTGGCCGCCGCTTCGGCACCAAAACCGTCTGCAAGCCAGGACAGCAGCGCCCGCAGCCCCGCGGCCACGAGCAAGAGGATCAACGGCAAGGTGACGTCCGCGCGATCCGCGCCGGCAATGAAAACGGACGCGATCACCTGCGCCAGGAGCCACGCCTGGGCCACGATAACGATTCCGCCGAGGCCGCCAAGGGCCACTGCACCACCGAGCGGTGCACCCTGGTTCGCGGCGAGTTCAAAAAGCCGCCGGTCAAGCTGCATCGACATCAGCATACGACGGTTGGATTCAGAGATCTGATTCGGATCAAAAAAACCGGGGAGGCCCGCCTCCCCGGTCGAATTCGGCGCATATCCGGAACTCAGTATTCCAGATGAGATTCCGGGGTGATGCGTTGCCGGAAGGTCCAGTAGGTCCATGCCTGGTAAACCAACACCACCGGCACCAGGAGAACCGCCACGATGCTCATCACCTTGAGGGTGTAGGGGCTCGACGAGGCGTTGTAGATCGTCAGGCTCCACGTCGGATCGAGACTCGAGACCATGACCCGCGGGAAGAGAGCGATAAAGATCGTCACCGTGGCGAATATCACCGCGATGGCGGTCAGAATGAAGCTCCAACCGTCGCGGCGGCTGGCGATCGTCCAGCGAGTCGCAAACAGGGCGATCACCGCCGTCACCGGCACCACACCCGGGTTGAGTCCGATCCGTTCGTGAACATCGGTCATCCAGTAGGTGCCGACTACAAAAAGGAAGAGAAAGAGCGCCGCCGGATAAAACGCGACCCTGGCCGCCCGCCGTGCCCGGTCGGCCATCTCACCACCGAGTTTGAGGGTCAGGAATGTGGCCCCGTGCAAAATGAAAACGGTAAGTGAGGCAAGACCCGCAATCAGTGCGTAGGGGTTGAGGAGATTGAAGAATCCACCGACATAGTTCATCTCGGCATCGATCGGCACCCCGCGCACCAGATTGGCCATCGCCACGCCCCACAGCAACGCCGGGATCGCGCTGCCGAAGAAAATGCACGTGTCCCACAATCGTCGCCAGCGCGGGTCCTCCATCTTCGAACGAAACTCGAAGGAGACGCCCCGCACGATCAGTGCGAGGAGCATCAGCACCAGGGCGATATAGAAGCCCGAAAAGAGAGTCGCGTACCAGTGTGGGAAGGCGGCAAAGATCGCGCCGCCCGCCGTGATCATCCACACTTCGTTGCCATCCCAGACCGGTCCGATGGTATTGACGATCATCCGGCGCTCGATGTCGCTTTTGCCCAGGAAGGGCAACAGGATGCCGACCCCGTAGTCAAAGCCCTCGAGGAAGAAGAACCCTACAAAGAGCACGCCGATCAGTCCGAACCAGAGAATGTTGAGATCCATGATGTGCTCCTTTCCTCACCCGGCCGCTGCGGTCTTCGGCTCGTCCGGGGAAGAACCGATAACACCAGCTTGGGCATATTTCTTGAGCAGAACCACGTCGGCAACCATCAACAATGCGTAGACCAACGTGAAGGCAATCAGCGAGAAAAGCACCTCCGCGACGCCGACCGTCGGCGAGACGGCGTCGGCGGTCTTCTGCAACCCGAAGACGATCCACGGCTGGCGACCGATCTCGGTAAATATCCAACCGGTGGAGTTGGCGATGTACGGCAGCGCGATCGCCCAGATCATGAGCCGGAGGTACCGTGGTGAATCAACCACCCGTTGGCCCGATGACTTCCACAGACCGTAGACGCACAAAAGCAACATGACGAATCCCGCTCCCGCCATCGCACGGAAGGTCCAGTAGGAGATGGCCACCGGCGGAACATAGTCCCCCGGCCCATAACGGCCGACGTACTCCTCCTGGAGGTCGTTGATGCCCCGCACCTCACCGCTGAACGAATTGTGTGCCAGAAAGCTCAGGAGCCCCGGAACACGGATCGCAAAGACGTCCCGCCGTTCGCTCTCGTTCCCGATCGTGAAGATCGACATCGCCGCCGGGTCCTCTGTTTGCCACAACGCTTCGGCGGCCGCCATCTTCATCGGCTGCACCTTGGTCATGTATTGGGCCTGGCTGTGGCCCACCATGATCACGAGCACCGTACCGATGGTTGCATAGAGAATTCCGAGCCGGAAGGAGCGCTTGAACACCTCGGAGTTGTTGTCTGCCCGAAGCAGGTGAATGGCCGAGATACCGACAACAAAAAACCCTGCGGTGGCCATAGCCGAAGCAAAAACGTGAGGCCATTGCACCCAGACATGACCGTTGCCGAGCAAAGCAAAGAAATCGTCCATCTCGGCGCGGCCGTTGCGCAGCACGTAGCCCACGGGTTGTTGCATGAATGAGTTGGCGACCAGTATCCACAGTGCAGACAAGTTGGAGCCGATCGCGACAATCCACATCACGGTGGCATGAGCCCTCTTCGACAATTTGTCCCACCCGAAAATCCAGACCCCGAGGAAGACCGACTCGAGATAGAAGGCGAGCAGCGCCTCGATCGCGAGAGGAGCACCAAAAATGTCTCCCATGAATCGCGAATACTCGGACCAGTTCATTCCGAATTGAAACTCCTGCACGAGTCCGGTGACAACCCCCATCGCAAAATTGATGAGGAAGAGCTTGCCCCAGAACTTGGTCATCTTCTTGTAGGTCTCGTCGCCGGTACGGACGTACTGCGTCTCCATGATTGCCACGAGGAGCGACAACCCGAGGGTCAGCGGCACAAAGAAAAAGTGGTAGACCGTGGTCACGGCAAACTGCAGCCGCGCGAGCACTACGACGTCCATGCGGAATCTCCTTCCATTTGGGAACTCAACGGGGACTCCAGGGCCGGGATAGACCAGCGGCAGGACGAGCATCGCATCCGGACTGACGTGGGACCCGTCCGTTGCGGCGAAGCGCTAACGCTTTTTCGGTCCGGCTGTGCAGGAAATCCTCAGCCATTATGATCAGGGCGGGAGTGTATCACCGACATCCGCCGAGTTGATACTGGCACTTCAGGGACAGGATCTACCTGATTCGAGAAAAAAACGGCGGGCCGAAGCCCGCCGTTGTAAGTTTGAAATGGGGGCCGCGCTACAGCGACTTGATGGCCTCCACCATGGGTGGGATCACATCGAAAAGATCACCGACAACGCCATAGTCGGCAACCTTGAAGATGGGCGCATCGGGGTCCTTGTTGATGGCGACGATGACCTTTGAAGAGCTCATTCCCGCAAGATGCTGGATCGCACCGGAGATCCCGGCCGCGATATACAGCGAGGGGCTCACGACCTTGCCGGTCTGGCCGACCTGGTGTGAGTGTTCGATCCAACCCGCGTCCACCGCCGCACGCGATGCGCCGACCGCGCCGCCGAGAGCATCGGCGAGCTCTTTGATGAGGGCGAAGTTTTCCGGGCCCTTGATGCCGCGTCCGCCCGACACGATGATGTCCGCCTCGGCCACGTCGAGCTCACCGCCGGCGGCCGACATGAGCTCCTTGACCACGGCGCGGATCGACAGCGACAGTCCATCGAGGGCCACCACCTCGGCCGTACCGCCCGTTTCTTCTGCTGCAAAGACGTTGGGGCGAAGGCTGATGACCTGGGGCCTCTTTCCGGCCGTCGTCACGGTCGAGAATGCCTTGCCCGAATAAACCGGCCGCTTGGCGCTGAATGCATCACCATCGAGGCTGAGCTCCACGACGTCGGCCAAACCACCGACACCGAGCCGAGCCGCGACCCGCGGCGCGAGATCGCTGCCCATGGCCGAACCGGCAAAGAAGATCGCCATTGGTTCGCTCAGTTCAGTGGCTTTGACCACCGCCTCGGCATATCCTTCCGACGAGTAGAGAGCCGAGATTTGGGTCGTCGGCCACGAAGACCTTGTCCGCACCAAAGGCGCCGATCCCGGCAGCCGCGTCAGTGATGCCCGAACCCGGCAGAACCGCGGTCACGGGGCCACCCTGGCGCTTGGCTTCCGACACCGCCTGCAGGGAGGCCTTTCTGATTTCACCATTACGTTGTTCGACAAAAACGAGAATGCCAGCCATCATCGCCTCCCTAAATCGCCTTCGCTTCTTCGCGAAGCAGTTTGACGAGCTCGGCGGCCGCGGCTGCGGCGTCGTCCCCGCCCTGGATGATGGTTCCCGCCGCCTTGTCCGGCGGCAGTTCGAAGGTTTCGACCATGTAGAACGGATCGGCCCCCTCCTCGATGCCGAGGCTGGAGACTTCGACCTTGTCCACCGGTTTGCGTTTGGCGGCCATGATCCCTTTGAGCGCAGCGTAACGGGGCTCGTTGAGGCCTTTTTGGCAGGTCAGCAGGGCCGGCAGCGGGCTTTCGACCTTTTCTTTACCGCCCTCGACCTCGCGCACCGCAACGAGCGTGCCGTCGCCCACCTCGAGCTCGGTGATGACAGCCACATGCGGGAGATCGAGCAATTCCGCAAGCATCTGCCCAACCTGACCGCAGTCGGTGCCGACGCCCTTGATGCCGCACAGCACCAGGTCGTATTCACGATCCTTGATCACCGCGGCGAGCACCTTGGCGATGGTGAGACTGTCGCCGAGAGTCGCTTCGCCACCGAGCACATGCACCGCCTGGTGGGCACCTCGAGCGAGGCAGTCGCGCAGCGCCGCCTCGGCCGAATCCGGCCCATAGGTAACGACGGTGACTTCGCCGCCCTTGTCCTCGGTGAGCAGCAGGGCTGCCTCGAGGGCGTATTCGTCATAGGGCGAGACGATCCATTTGATTCCGGCCGAGTCGATGCCCTTGCCGTCCGCTCCAACCTTGATGACCGACGCCGTATCCGGAACGCTGGCCACGCACACGATACAGTTCACGGCATGCCTCCTTCGTTGAATTGTGGGAAAAATGAATGGGTATTCACAGGGCGTAGTTTAGCACTGCGCGGCGCCTCAGGCTATGGGCGATAAGCTATGAGCTATGGGCTATGGGCGGTTCGCCGGTGGGCCGTGAGCCATTGGCGTAGCCTGGAACGGTCTCGCTATCGAACGGATCGTTCGCCGCCCACACATACTCGACACTCGATGGTGGATGCTGGAGGCCGTTGTCCAGGACATGGTCTCGGATAGCGTTCAGGGACAGCGACACCGCCAGCGAACAGCGCGCTCTTCTTCTGGACCGTGGCTTTTGTGGTGCGGCCGTCTCGGCCGCACGGTGTGCAGGCGAGACGCCTGCACCACAATGGCTGTTCCTTTTCTTGAACGACCCGGAGGTGGCCACGCCGTCACTGCACCTGATCGCCGCCGCTGATCGGCGCCGCTGATCGCTGACGCTGGACACTGTCGCTGCCAACTGTCACAACCGCTGAAATCCGGCCTCAGAGACAAAAACGAAGAATTGGTGGGCGAATCGAGTATCGAGCCTCGAGAATCGGGCGGGTGGGTCGTCAGTCCCCGTGCTCTTCCTGATGCTTCTTGATCTCGCGGTCGTAGGCCTCCATCACCTGATGGTGACGGAGAATACCGATCACCGGCGCCGGAGGGTGTCCATCGACCACCGGGAGAATCTCACGTTTGAAGGCGGTGAAGCGCTGCAGCGCCGAGTGGAGATCGTCATCGGGTTCGAGATAGGCCATACCGCGGGCGGTCACACCGAGATCAGAAGCCACCAGCAGCGGCCACACTTCGGGGGTCGCCATCACGCGGCGCACGTCGTTGATGCTGAACATGCCCTCGATCGTGCCGTGTTCATCGACAACCGGAAAGGCCTCCTGATCGGCATCACCGACAATCTCGAGGACGCGCTCGAAAGAGGTTCCGGGGTGGATCGAGACCACGCTCTGATCGGGCTCCATCACCTCGGCCACAGTCAGCCTTTCGAGGACGTCGACCTGGAATTCGCCGATGTGGGCGGGCGAGTCGACCCGTCCGGGAACCTGCGCCTCGTAGATGCTGACGCCACGCATCAGCATGTAGGCGACCGAGGAGACCAACATCATCGGCACCAGCAGGCCATAAGACCCGCTCATTTCGGCGACCATGATGAGGGAAGCGATGGGCACCTTGGCAACGCCGGCAAAAAAACCACCCATGCCCACCAGCACGCAGGCTGCGGACTGAGGCGCGAACTGAGGCGCAACCCGCTCGACGAGGACGGCAAAGATCGCACCGGTGACGCCGCCGATCACCAGGGAGGGTGCAAAGACACCTCCCGAACCACCGGAGGAAATCGTAAACGAGGTCGCCAGGATCTTCGCCGGCAGAAGGAGGAGAAGTATCTTCAACGGGAGCTCTCCGTCGATGGTCAACTGGAGCCAACCGTAACCGCCGCCCAGCACCTGCGGCACCGCCAGCGCGAGCAGTGCCAGCAAGAGGCCGCCGACCGCGGGTTTGGTCCAGCCCGGGATCGGCAAGCGTGCAAAGACATTGTCACGCATGCCGTAGAAAACCTTGACGTAGATAACTCCGACGATCGCCACCACCATCCCGAGCACCAGGTAGGCGACGAGCTCGTGGGGCCGGGCAAAACGAATATCCACGGTGTCGAAGATGGAGTGCCAACCGGTGAGGGAAGCAACCACGACGTAGGACACGATGGACGAAATAATCGCCGGGATCAGCGCCTCGGATTCAAAATCAGGATCCGAGTACAGGACCTCGACCGCAAAGAGCGCGGCCCCGAGCGGCGCCCTGAACATGCCGCCGATACCGGCCGCCATGCCCGAGATCACAAGCACCCGCCGATCGTGGTATCCGAGTCGCAGGAGATCTGCCAGGTACGATCCGAATCCGGCACCAATCTGAGCCACCGGGCCCTCGCGACCTGCCGATCCACCCGAACCGATGGTCAACATGGAGGTGATCAATTTGACCGGAATCACTCTTTTGCGGAGCACGGCCCGGCCCTTGTGATAGGCATTGATCACGGCATCGGTTCCGTGCCCCTCGGCCTCGGGCGCGAATGTCCGCACGATCCAACCAACGATCAGACCGGCAACGGGAAGGATCAGCAGGAGATACCACGGTCGTTCGGGTTGGCTCCATCCATCGTGAGCCGTCGCACCGTGACCCGGTACGTCGAAACCGACCACACCGTGAAGGAGGACCGAACTGATTCCGTCGACGCCCCAGGTCAGCAGGGTGCCCCCGAGACCGGCAACGACCCCGACCAACAGGGCCAGCACCAGCCAACGCCCGAAATTGTAAAAATCGACGCGGTCCGAGAACCGAACGAGGGCCTTGACCAGTGGGTTTCCGGAATTCATTTTATCTGATTTATCGCTGGCTCATCGTCAGTCGATCTTACCTACCACCAGGCATGCGTTGGTGCCGCCAAATCCAAAGCTGTTGGTCAGAGCGATCTTCAGATCGGCATCGCGGGCGGTGTGCGGCACATAATCGAGGTCATTTTCCGGATCCGGCTCGTCGAGGTTGATGGTCGGCGGCACGATACCGTTGAGCAACGATTGCACGACGACCCCGAACTCGAATCCACCCGCCGCACCGAGAAGATGCCCGGACATGGATTTGGTGGAGGACACCATGAGCTTACGGGCATGGTCTCCAAAGACGGCCTTCATCGCGATGGTCTCGACGATGTCACCAGCCGGCGTCGAGGTTCCGTGCGCGTTGATGTAGTCCACATCCTCGGGGTTGCAGGAGGCGTCTTCGAGCGCCGACCGAATCACCCGAATCGCACCATCGCCGTCTTCTGACGGAGCGGAAATATGATGTGCGTCCGAGGACATGCCAAAGCCCAGCACCTCGGCCAGGATCGGCGCGCCACGCCGTTTGGCGTGTTCCATCTCTTCGAGCATCACGATTCCGGCTCCCTCACCCATGACAAATCCATCACGGTCCTTGTCCCAGGGTCGGGAGGCCCGCTCCGGTTCGTCATTACGGGTCGAAAGAGCACGCATCGAAGAAAAACCGGCCACCGGCATCGGTGTGATCACCGCCTCCGAACCACCGGCGAGGATGGCGTCGGCATAACCGTGGCGGATATAGAGCAAGGCGTCCCCGATCGCGTGCGCCGAGGTGGAGCAGGCGGTACAGGTCGCCATGTTCGGGCCCTTGGCCCCTGTCTTGATGCTGATGAGCCCCGAACACATGTTGATGATGGCGCCGGGAATGAAGAAGGGCGACACCTTTCGCGGCCCCCGATTGAGAAGGACACTGTGTTGCTTCTCGATCAATGGGAATCCACCGATGCCCGAACCGACCACGACGCCGACCCGCGGCGCGTTCTCATCGGTGATTTCGAGCCCCGACTGTTGCAGGGCCATCTGGCTCGCTGCCAGCGCATAGTGGACGAAGAGGTCAAACTTCTTGACCTCTTTGTGCTCGATCCAGTCGGTCGGTTCGAAACCCTCGACCTCGGCGGCAATGTGGACCGGGTAATCGGTGGTGTCGAATCGGGTGATGGTCGAGACGCCGCTCTTTCCGGCCACGAGGCCGTCCCACGTCGGTTCCGTCCCGACCCCGAGGGGCGAGAGCAGCCCAACACCCGTGACGACTACGCGGCGAGCCATCAGCTGCTCAGGTTCGCCTTCAGAAACTCGTTGGCGTCCTTGACGGTCGCGATCTTCTCGGCGGCTTCATCCGGAATCTCGACGCTGAACTCTTCTTCGAATGCCATGACGAGCTCGACAACGTCGAGCGAGTCCGCACCCAGGTCGTCCACAAACGATGCGTCGGCGGTCACCTTGCCGGCGTCGACACCGAGCTGTTGCACAATGATTTCTTTGACCTTCGCTTCTACATCCATGATTGTCCCCTTTTCGTCGTCTTCAATTTCAAAGAGTGTTTCACAGCAAAGCGACCGGCACCACACCCTTTTTGCGAGCGCGGCGTCGGCGGCCAGCTCCTGGACACCCTCCTCGACCGTTCCCGGGTGATCTGCGGCGTCGGCCTCACTCCCGGACGGAGATACGTGATAGCACACAGCGTGAATGCACGCAAGGGGAGCTGAGACGTTGAGGTGCGCCAAAGATCTCAAAGCCCGGATGCCCCGGTCTTTGCTTGACATTCCCTCCAAAAAGGAGTATTCAGCCAGATACAGCCGCATTCGGTCGGCAATGGGGAGGCAAGCGATGGAATCGTATTTGACAGCCAAGGAAGCCGCCGAGTATCTCAAGTTGGCCGAAAGGACCCTCGTTCGGCTCGCGCACGAAGGCAAAATCCCGGGCGTCAAGATCGGCGGCCAATGGCGATTCCGCCGTGCCCTGCTCGACGAGTATCTGGATACTCTCGCCTCGGAATCGGTCGCGACCTCGGGCACGGCCCCGAATCAGGTGATCGATGCCCCGATGGAAGAGATCTTCACCGTCGACCAGATCATCCCGGATCTCAAGGCCGGCAGTCGGCCCGAGGTCATCCACGCCATGGCAGAGCATGTGACCGGACTCGGTCTGGTCGAGGACCAATCATGGTTGGAAGCTGCACTTGCGGCCCGCGAGCGCCTGGTGCCGACAGCTGTTCCGGAGGGCGTTGCTTTCCTCCATGCCCGCCGCCGTGCGGCCGACAAATTCCCGCAGCAGTTCATCGCCATGGGCCGGTCGCCCGAAGGCGTGGTTTTCGGTTCTCCCGACATGGGCAAGACCAACATCTTCTTTCTCCTTGCACTCCGCAACGACGCGCTCCACCTGCGGTGGCTCTCTCGTCTTGCGTGGATCGTTCGCAGCCCGTCCCGTCTCGGTCGTCTGGTGGAGTCCGACTCGGCCGACGCGATCCACGAGGCGATGCTCGAAGCCGCCAAAGCGCTGCCCGGGGCCTTGCGCCCGACCGGAGCACCCGCGGGTCGCTGACACACAATCGGCCAACGCTGAGCGCAAGGCCGAGTAGGCAATAGGCTATGCGCCATTCGCTATAGGCTATAGGTATTAGAATTGGAGCTTAGGGCCTATAGCCCATAGCTTATAGCCCATAGCTTACTAGCCCATAGCCCATAGCTTATGGCCCTTCGCCCCTTTCTCGTCTAAAATGTATCGCCTATGAAAATCGCTCTCATCGGTAGCCATGGTGTCGGCAAGACGACGCTTTGTTTTGAGCTTGCGGCAGCCCTGAAACGACGGAACGCCGATCTCGAAATGGTGCGTGAAATCGCGCGCCGTTGTCCTCTTCCGATCAATCAGGAGACAACGGTGGCGGCCCAGGAGTGGATTCTCCACACCCAGATTGCATGGGAGCTCGAGGCCGACGCGGAGCACGACGTGGTTCTCTGTGATCGTTCGGTGCTCGACAATTATTGTTATCTGGTCCACGCGACGGGCACTGTCCGGGGGTGGGAGCACTTCCTCGACTACTGGATGCCCAGCTACGATGTCCTGGTTCACCTGCCAATCACCGAGCGGCCTTCCTACGACGGAGTTCGTGCCGTCGACCCCAGGTTCCAGGAGCAGGTGGAGCTCTTGTTGGAGGGAATGATCGCCACACGAGGCTTGAGCCCCCTGCGACTCGACCGCAGCGACCGCAACGCCTGGTGTACGACGATCGTCGAAAAGCTTCTCCCGCTGCTGGAACCGACCCTGCCACTGTTTGAGGACGAAGAGAGCAATCCATGAATGATCGCCTCGACGAACTCGAGCAAAAGCCACATGGAGACATCGAAGATGTGGCGGCAAACCTTGTCGAGGTCATCGACGGTTCCGTCGCCCAACTCTGGGAAACCATCGAAACCCTGGAGCGGCTGCAGCCGCGAAACCTCGAACGCTTTCGGGTCTCGGTCTTCGGTTCGGCTCGGATCGAGGAGTCCGACCCCTTGTTCACCCAGGCCCGGGAACTCGGCCGCCGACTGGCCGAAGCCGGCTGTGAGATCGTTACCGGTGGCGGTGGTGGCTTGATGCAGGCAGTCGACCAGGGTGCTTCCAGCGGAAACCTGAAACACCCCGCCGGCGGCGATCTGCCGGTCCGAACCGTGACCGATGGTGGCAGCGAACCATTTGTTGAACGGGTCTATCGTCACCGCACCTTTTTCTCCCGCCTGCATCACTTTGTTCGTCTTTCTTCGGCCTTTGTGGTTCTGCCGGGAGGGATCGGCTCGACCCTTGAAGCCATCATGGTCTGGCAACTGCTGCAGGCCAAACACATGCCTCCGACACCCTTTCTGCTCTATGGCAGCCATTGGCGCGGCCTCCACGATTGGTTGACCCAACAGGCCCTTGGAAATGGTTATGTCAGTGCCGAGGACCTCCTGCTGCCGTCGCTGGTCGATGATGTCGACACGGCCGTCAAAAAGATCCTGAAAGCGCAACAACAATTCGATACACGGCAAGACGATGAGGCGGTCAGCCCGGCGGGTGATCGTGAATAACGAGATCTTGATTCATGGGGGGACCCTCGTCCCCATGGTACGGGACCGGGAATGGCAGACAGGCGATCTGCTGGTTCGCGATGGCCGCATCGCTGAGATGGGCCCTTCATCGACGATCCACTGCACCCCGGATCGGGTGATCGACGCCGGCGGTGCTGCCGTCTTACCAGGCTTTGTTCAGGCCCATGTTCACGTCGTACAATCTCTGCTCAGACATCAGGCCGACGGACTCGAACTGCTCGACTGGCTGCAACGGAAGACCTGGCCCTACGAGGCTGCCCTCGACGGCGACGGCGTCGAAGCAGCGGCCGAACTCGGAATTGCGGAACTGTTGTGCGGCGGCACCACCACGGCCCTGGACTTCGGCACCACCCACGATCATGGACGGGTTTTCGAGGCCGCTGCAAGGCTCGGAATCCGCTTTGTCTCGGGCAAGACCCACATGGACATCGGAGAGTCGACGCCCTCGGCACTTCTGGAAGACCCGGATCGCTCCATCATCGATGCTGAGGAACTCGGCAAGCGCTGGAACGGTGCGTGCGACGGACGGCTGCTCTATGCGGTGGCGCCGCGATTCGCACTGTCCTGTTCTGAGGATCTTCTCCGCGGCACGGCGCGGTTGGCCCGCCGCCACGGCTGGCTGCTGCAGACCCATGCCTCGGAAAACCTCGCGGAAGTGGCGGAGGTACGGCGGCTGAGCGGTCTCAGCAATATCGATTTTCTGGATCGACACGGCCTGACCGGGCCGGACGTCATCCTGGCCCACGGCGTGCACCTCGACGATCAAGAGATCGCGCGCTTGTACGCAACGGGCACGACGATCTGCCATTGCCCTGGCGCCAATCTGAAGCTGGCTTCGGGCATCGCCGATGTCCCAAAGCTGCTCGAGCACTCTGTGCGGGTCGCACTCGGGGCCGACGGCCCTCCGTGCAACAATCGGCTATCCATATTTCACGAGATGAGCCTCGCGGCGACGATCCACGGCCTGCGCCACGGGCCCACCGCCGTCGATGCCTGGCAGGTTCTTGCCATGGCCACCCGGGATGGCGCGGCCGCACTGCACCTGGCGAACGAGATCGGCACCCTGGAAGTGGGAAAGGCGGCCGATATCGTCATCGTTGATCTCGAAGAGTGGTCCGCTCTTCCCGGTGGCGACCCGGCATCCCGGATCGTCCATGGGAGCTCGGCCGCGGCGGTCCGGCATGTCCTGGTTGACGGAACGTCGGTGGTCGTCGACCATGAACTCGTCACGACCGATACAGTGCAATTGAGGGAAAGGGTCGGTGAAGCCTGGACGGCGACCCGGAGCAGGATGGAGGAGATGTCATGAAAATCGGCCCCTCGGGCGTCGGAATCGACAAACTGGATCAGTACCTGGCCGCCAAGGATTACGACAGTGCACTCGAAGCCATCAAAAAGGAGCTGTGGAAAAACCCCAAACAACTCAATCTACGGCTCCGCCAGGCGGATATCATCGATCTCAAAGGCGACCGGGCCAAGGCCATTTTCATCTATCGTGACATCGCGGAACAACAGGCCCGTGATGGTTTCTACGCGCGGGCCATCGCCATCTACAAAAAAATCCTCCGCCTCGACCCCGAGCAGGACATTCACTCGGATCTGGCGCGGTTGATCGAAGAGGATCAGCAGAGCCGGGAGGCCGATCAGAAACAACGGCAGATCAAGGCTTCCATCGAAGAAGAGGCGGTTGCCGTCGATCAGGAACTCAAGGAGATCCAGGCCTCGACCCTCTTTTCGTCCTTCGAGAGGGAGACCCTGATCGAAATCATCGCCTCCACCGAGCTGCGGTCCTACGACGAGGGCGACATCATCGTCACCGAAGGAGAACACGGCTCGAGTTTGTTTCTGATCGTGGGCGGCACCGTCAAGGTTTTCACCCGCGGAACCGATGGTGGAAACCTTCCTCTTGCCGAACTCGGTCCCGGAGATTTTTTTGGTGAGGTCTCTCTCGTCTCCGGCAAACCCCGGACCGCGACCATCACCGCGCGAACCGAGGTCACAGCCATCGAACTCGATCGCGCCGATGTCGACCGCATCGCCGAGGGCCACCCAGAAGTTCGTGACGTGCTCGAAAAATTCTGCAACCGGCGGGCAGAAGACACGGTGGAAGCGGTCATCGGCCGCATTCGTGGACACGGGGCCCAGGTCAAGAGAATGGTGATCAAGTTCGGCAATTCGGACAACGAGGCTGATACCGAAGCATGACGGTCCGGCCGATCCTCGTTTACGGCGATCCCCGCCTCGAAAACGCGAATCAAACGGTCGAGGACTTTGGAGCGGATCTGCAATCGCTGATCGACGACCTCTTCGAAACCGGGTGGAAGGCTCCCGGCCTCGGGCTCGCGGCCCCCCAGATCGGTGTCAATTTCAAGCTTGCCACCATCGATCTCTCGGTCGGGAAGGACCCCGATTCACAGATCGTCCTTGCCAATCCGGAGATCGTCCACAGCCAGGGACGATCGAGCCTCGAAGAGGGTTGTCTTTCTTTCCCCGGGCTCTTTACAAGCATCGATCGACCGACCTCGCTTCGGGTGCGCGCACAGGATCAGAACGGCGCCTGGAGAGAGTTTGAGGCCGAGGGTCTTTTCGCCCAGGCTGTCTGCCACGAGATGGATCATCTCGATGGCGTCCTGCTCATCCACCACCTGCGCGGTTTGAAACGGCGCCTCTTCCTTCGCCGGGTCGCCAAGATGCGCAAGCTCGGCGTCTGGCAACCTACTGCGTAGGCTGCCGAGTTCGGAGTTCGGAGTTCGGAGTTCGGAGTTCGGAATTCGGAGTGAGCTCTTCCGCCAAAACCGTTGGCGTTATTTTCAGGTGGAAAACTCCGAATTCCGAATTCCGAACTCAGAGCCCTGTGGGCAGGTCCTCCCGCGGATCCGACTGGTAGAGATCGGCGACGTGGCGGGCGGTTTCCTCCCCGGCCGGCGACATGACCTTCGGAACCACGATCTGCACCGTGTAGAGATGGTCACCGTAGGCCCGGGTCTTGGTATTGCGGGCACCCTTGCCTCGGAGGCGGAAGGTCCGACCCGAGTTGGTGCCGGCCGGAACCTTGGCGCGAACCGGTCCATGAATCGTCCCGACTTCGATTTCACTGCCGCGATAGGCCTCGGTAAAGGTCACCGGAATCGCGGTCAAAATATTGTCGCCTTCTCGTTTGAAGAAGCTGTCCGGTCGCACACGTACCCGGACATAGAGATTCCCCGGCTGACCGCCATCACGTCCCTCGGCCCCCTTGCCAAGCACGCGAACCTGTTTTCCGTCTGCAATCCCTTCAGGGATTTTTACCCGCAGCCGTTCGGTCGAGATCAAAACGCCCGAACCGTGGCAACTGGGGCAAACACGGCCACTGCTGTTTCCGCTGCCGCCGCACTCGGAACAGAAAACCTGACGCTGGACCGGAATCGTCACGCTGGTGCCATTGATCGCATCCTTGAAGGCGATCTCGAACTCGACCTCGTGATCACTTCCGCGGCGCGGACGAGGCTGCGCCTGGGCACCTTGCCGGCCACCAAAAAACTGACTGAAGAGGTCCCCGAGATCCGGAGCCCCACCTCCGCGACCCTCGGCATCTCCGAAATCGAATCGATATCCTCCGGCATCCCGCCAAGAGGAACTTGTCTGGCGAAATGGATCGAATCCACCGTCGGGACCGCCCTCGACATGACCGAAAGTATCGTACTGCTTGCGCTTCTTCTCGTCGGAGAGCACTGAGTAAGCTTCCTGAATCTCTTTGAATCTCTTCTCGGCTTCCGGATTCTCGGGATTCACATCGGGGTGAAACTTACGCGCCAGCTTCCGATAGGCCTTTTTGATCTCGGCCTTCGAAGCGCTGCGTTCAACCCCAAGGGTTGTGTAGAAATCTGACGGCACAATACCTCCCAGGCATCTCGCGGTGTCCAATCACGATCGGCGCTTGTCGCTCAAGACCGCCTCACGATTCGATGGACAAACAGAAATATGAGCGAGTTTACATAATATTTCAACCGCCTGTTTGAAAGCGGATCCCAGCTGACCCGATGTCAGCTTGGGCGCAAGGCAAGATAAAATGCTGAAATGAGTTTGGAACCGGTTCTGCCCCTGCTGCTGATCGCCGCAGTCCCGTCGAGCACACGACGGTCGGTGATTCTGTTGTTTATCGGTTTTACCCTCGCCGCGGTCTTCAATCTTCCATGGCTGGCAAAGACCCTGGTGCCCTCCGATTCGGTCGAGGCTTTGATTCCCCAACTCCTGACCGATCCGACCGTGCTGGTGATCGCCAACGCGGCCGCTGGCCTGCTCATCGCCGGTGGCCTGTGGCAACTTCTCCTCAGCGGGAGCCCGCAACAACGCCTGGTCCGAACTCTGGTCAACCGGGGCGATTTTCTCGGTGCGGCCCAGATGCAGGCCCGCGAGGGCAAACTCAAGAACGCGCTCTCCCTCTACAAGAAAGCCCGAGCCTGGAGCGACGCCGCGCGGATCGCCGTCGATCTCGGCCGCGATCACGAGGCGGCGGAACTCCTCCGGCGGGCCGGTGGCCATCACCTGGCTGAAGCGGCGCGTCTCCACCGGCGATCCGGTGACATCGGCGGCGCCCAGAAGTGTGACAGGGATCTGGCCGAGTGGCTCTCGAGCCGGGGTCGCTACGAAGAGGCGGTCGAAGCCTGGATGCGCGCCGGCGAGCCAAAGCGGGCCGCCGGTGCAGCGAGGGTCGCTCTTGAAGAGGGACGCTTCAGTTCATCACACCCGTCCCTGCCGGCGGCTCGCCGAGCCGTCGAGACCATCGGCGACCATCGGGCACTGGCACGGCTGCACGAGATCGAAGGCAACTGGCACGCCGCGGCCCACGCCTGGAGATCGGCGGGAGACCACGCCCACGCGGCCGACATTTTCCGCAAGGCGGGCCACATGCATGACGCGGCTGTCGCCGAATCGGCAGCAGGCCATCCACACGAGGCAGCAACGATCCGCCTGCAACAGCTCAAACGATCGCGCGATCGCCTGGAGATGGCCCAGGCCCGCGGCGAGGCGGGACGAGCCGAGGTGGTGGAACTGAGCCAACAGATCGAGCGCGAAGAGGAAGCGTTGATTCCGGTCCTCTCCGACCTCGGCATGCGTCGCGAGATGGTGGAGGTCATCGGTGCCTCCGGAAGAGCCGAGGAATCGATCGCAAAGCTTCTCGAGCAGAACGAGGAGGCGGAGGCCGCCGATCTGGCGATCAACGCCCAATTGTGGCATCTCGCCGCACCGATCCTCGAACGATTGAGCCGGTGGGGTGAGGCGAGTGACATCTACGAGCTCGCCGGAAGTATCGAGGCCGCCGCTCGATGCGCGGAGCTCGCCGGGGAGGACGAACGGGCGCTTCAGCTCTATCGTGGTCTCGGGATCGCCGACGGAACCGCCCATTGTATGGCGAGGCTTGGTTATCTGCAGGATGCTCTATCAGAGCTCCACCGTGCCGGGCTCCTGGCCGAAGCCTGCGATGTGCTGCAAAACCACCCCGGGCCGATTCCCGATATTCCTCGTGTGGTTCTCGACATGGCCGAATGGGCGCGCGAGCACCGCTCCACCGAAGTCGCCATTTCCTGTTTGCAAAGGGCAGTCATCGGTGTCGCCCTGCAACCGGGGCGGCTAGACCCCGCCGTCGCCCTGGCAAGGGAGCTATATCTCGCCGGCGAACATGAACAGGCGAATGTCCAACTCGAGAGGATCCTCGCCTTCGACTACTCCTTCGAACCGGCACGAAAACTGCGATCCGAGATCTCCGAGGCCCGGGACGCCGCAGTGGCCGGAACTCGAAGCCGGCCGGCAACAGCAGGGGACACGCCGACCGCACAACACCGCTACGAAATTCTGACCAAGCTCGGCCGCGGCGGCATGGGGGTCGTCTACAAAGCCCGCGATACCCGCCTCGAACGGGATGTTGCGATCAAGGTTCTGCGAACGACCTCCTCGACCGAGGCGGCCCGTCTCAGCCAGGAGGCAAAAGCGGCCGCAACCCTTAATCACCCGGGGATCGTCACGATCCATGACTTCGAAGTCGGTTTTGATGGTTATTTCATCGCGATGGAATACGTCCCCGGCGAGGCCCTGGATGTCCTGCTCAAAAAGGACCCAACCCGAATCCGCTCGATTCTCGCGCCCCTGTTGTCCAGGGTCGCCGCGGCCGTTACATACGCCCACAGCCATCACGTCATCCACCGCGATCTCAAACCGGGGAATATTCTTCTGACACCCGAACTCGATGTGAAGATTCTCGACTTCGGGATCGCTGCCCGGCTCGACCATGAGGATGGCGAACGGGCCTCGATCAGCGGCACCCCCTTTTATATGGCTCCGGAACAGATTCGCGGTCTCCCACCGACCCCGGCCACCGATATCTACGCCTTCGGAGCCACCGCATTTCACCTCGCTACGGGACGTCCGCCGTTCCACAAGGGCAACGTCATCGATTCTCACCTCAAGGCCCAGCCCCCCGATCCGCTCGACCTGGTTCCGGATCTCGATCCGGAGCTCGGGAGGATCATCTTGCGCTGCCTCGAAAAGGAGCCTGGCAACCGTTTCGCCAGCGCGGCTGAACTGCGTGCGGCGCTCGAAGCGCTGCATGTGGCAGGCTAAGAACCACTGCGGTCCAGAATAAATCTTCGATGAAGTTGCCCACTTGGCAGCACGAGACTCTCTGGTTGGTTTTTGGCATTTCCGGTTCGCGGGTCCCCCCGCGCCCGTGCCCGAATTACAGCGGCAGCGACAGTATCCGGCGACAGGGACAGCGATCAGCGGCGGCGATCAGGTGCAGTGACGGCCTGGCCACCTCCGGGTCGTTCAACAAACGGAACGGCCGCACCACAAAAGCCAGGGTCGAGAAGAAGTGCGCGCTGATCGCTGACTACGGTTGGCTGGCGCTGATCACTGTCGTTGCCGCTGACTCCCGTTCGCTGCCGCTGTCCCTGAACGCTGTCCGAGACTCTGTCTTGGAAACGAGTGGTTTCGAACGAACTGTTGCGGGTGAAGCTATTTGCTACGGCGGAGCGCCCGGTAGTCTTCGATGCCGTATTCTTTGATCTTGGCGATCAGGGCGCCCCGCGAGAGATTGAGTTCACGGGCGGCCTTGCTCTGGTTGCCGAGCGCGCGCCGCAGCACACGGTCGATCAACAACTTCTCGACTGCGGGTATCACTACCTTGAGATCATCATGCCCCAGAACCAGGGACGTATCGACGGCGTCCTCAACATCGGCGGCCGAACCACCCAGCTGAATCGTCGATCGACTCACCGAGCCGCGCACGATCTCGCCATCCGGGGTCGCAGAAACCAGACGCCTCAGCTCGTGCAGAAGCTCGGTCATCTGACCATCAAAGGGATGACTGAGCAGGCTGTCGATGGTCTCCAACGCGATTCCTTGGATCTTCTTGCCCTGTTCGACACCGACGGTTTCGAGCATTCTGACGATCACCAACGGCAGGTCTTCACGTCGCTCGTCGAGCGGTGGAACCCGGATCAGCTGTCCCTCAACAAGGTTGGCGAGAAGGGCATTGAGGCGTCCATCCGCCACCATATCCATGCAGTCTTCGTCTGTCGTCAATACCCATCGGACTTGCGGACCGATGCCGCTGCCTAGATCCTGCTCGATGGCGGCCGCCGTTTCACGCTGCAGTTGCGGCGTCATGCGGTGGAAATCACGAACGACCACAACGCCCCCACCTGCACGTTCGGCGAGCCCGCGCACACCCAGTGTGGTTCCCGTGCCAAAGAGCTCGGCGCGGAGCGCTGCTTCTTCGTCCCGAACCTGAACGACCCGGATCCACGGTTTGCCAGTCGGACACAGACCGGCGATCAACGACGCCAGATAGGCTCTTCCCGACCCGGAACGGCCGTAGAACATGACCGGTGCCGAGGCGCGAGCCGCCGACAACATCTGGTCACGAAGCAACTGAACCGCCTGCGAGGTTCCGGGAAGACGCTTTTCCAGACGATCTCTGGCATCGGCCTCCCATCGCCCGAAAAATGAGCTGGAATTGGAAACACTCTCCCACTGGAGGGCAAGCATCCCCGCAAGCTCCGCAAGGAGAATCCGATCCTCGTCAAGATCACCACCGTCGATTTCGGCAAAAAGATAGACGTTGGCCTCATCTCCGAGCGGCACCGGATAGATGATCAACTCACGGTTGGCTCCGCGAAGGACGGCAACCCTGTCGCCGACAGCAAGCTCGGCAAAGGTCCGCAATGGAAGCTGCGGTATGGATCCCTGCCAATTACTGACAATCGGCTGCAGGTGGCCCTTTTGATCGAGCCAGGCCAACATTGATTTCCGGCCGGGGAAAACCCCATCGAGGTAGCTCTCGAGGGCCGCAACCATATCCATCTGAATTCCGGTCTGGAACACCTCGAGCAATTTCCGGCGGCTCCTCGCCAGCCGCTCCGGCTCGTTGAATAGAGCAACCTCGGCACGTTGCCGTTCGGGCTCTTCTTCCGGAATCACCGGGATCTCGACGGTTTCAGGGGCTGTGGGTGTCACCACCTCGATATCGGTTGTCGCTTCTTCGCGGTCGTCGGAGCCTGTGACTGTAATGGTCGCGGTGCCGATACGGATCCTGTCCCCCTCGGTGAGGACTCCGCGAGATCTCCGTTTACCGTTGAGGATCACGATCTGCCGATGTTGCCCGACAAATGTGTAGGAGCGACCGGTACGGCGAATGACGAGGTGATTCGGAGCCACTCCGGGCGCCGTCACGACAACATCGTTGCTGCTCGCTGCGCCGATAGCAACCACATCCGCGTCGAGCTCATAGCTCAACTCGGCGCTGCCACCGGATTCGATCATCAACTTGAACATTGCCTCTCTGCCACCCTCCACCCGATCGACCAGAAATCGAAAATACCCAGGCAGACCTGGTGTTCGATCTTGGCGCAATCGAGCTGCCCTCCGGTACACTCGCCAGACAGACTCACGAGAAAGCTTAGGTCCGGGATCAGTGAGTGTCAAACGACGCAACACCCCGATCGGGAAAAAACCGCCACTTTTGGTGATGATTCGCACGTTTTGAAGTGGAATTCAGCACATTTTGGGAACAACGCGACAACAGTCTCAGGAAACCGCTGCGCCTCCAAGCCGTCCCGCGAGACGCACCAGGTCCGCAAGATCGGGGAGGTCTTCCCCATGTCGATCGGCCACAAGCACACCCGCAACCGTGCCACTTCGACCCAGGGGAATCAGTGCGGTTTCGGGGACCAACCGGTCGACTCCCATGACCGCCGCCAGCTGCTGCCCGTCGTCCGAATCCGGCTCGACGGACATAACCGCTTCACCTTCCCCGATCACCCGCTCGAGCAGATCGATACCACGGGGCAACGTCGTCCGGTCCCGATCGAGAGGATACTCAAAACCCGCCCGGCAACGGAAGGCCGATTCTTCGACCATCAAGACTGCACCGCGGGTGAAGTGTTCGGCCGCAAGCTGCAACAAGGAGGCAATTCCCTGGTCCGGATCGTGTTCCGACAATAACGCACCAACGAGTTCGGAAACGCCCGACGGCAGAATTGTGTGCTCGGCACCGGCTCGCGACTGGAGATTCCGCTCGACCACCAGGGACACCACCTCAGCGAACTGAGTTGCCGCCTCACCGGAATCCGCCGGGTGTGCCGGAATCAGAAACGCGACTCCGGCCCTGATCAGCCGTTGTACCCAGACCGGATCACCAACTGGCGTTACCCACACCACCGGTACCGGCGGTTCCAACTCGTTTGCCGCAGCAACCATTTCGAGCCACTGCTCCTCTCGCCCGGCCCAGGCACTGGATCCATGGTGGTGAACCACCACCACGTCGACCGCCGCGAGATCGATTGCATCATCAAAACTGAGCTGGCGAATCGTCCAGCCCCGTTGCTGCCATTCGTGTTCCAGCGTACCCCGCCACCACCTCGGGTCTTGCGCCATCACCCCGATCTCTGCGTGGCTCAATTCCACAGGAGCCCCCACATCGAGGCCCGAGACCAGATCATCGAGGGGGTTCACCGGGGGTGCGATCGGCAACACGTGGATCTTGGGCCGGTTCTCCGGGCCCGCCACTTCCAACAACTCCTCGGCCAGAAGACGATCGAGCTCCACATCTGAAGCCGCCCCACCGGCCGCTTCGGCAAAGGCCGTCAAACTGAGAGCCTCTCCGGCAAAGGACGCGACATCCCCCGGTGTGAAGCGAAACTCACCGCGGCGACACCCGAGGATTCGTCCGGCAATCTCCAGCTCGGCCTTCGAGGGCATTCTCACGCGACCCCGATCGACTTCGAGGCGCAACGATCCGTCGGCCGTATCGAGCTCGAGTTTCCCGCTCGGAGAGGTGGCCGAGACCAGCCGCAACAAGGATGTCGGCGACAGGTGCTCGAGACTCCCGGAGAGAACCCTTTTCACGATTCCGATTCCCTGACGGACTGATCGCCCAGATCCTTGACTGTGTAAACCCTGACATCTCCGGATCGGAGTTCAAACTCGCGCCGTTCGACCACCACACCCCCGACCACGACCTCCAAGACCCAGAGACCGGGCAGGAGACCGGCGAACCTGGCGTCGGGGTCGAATTGTGCCCGTCGCACTTCGCTGCCGCCGCCTTTGAGAACCGCCACTGCCGTCGGGTCGGGCGTATTCAAGCGAATGTTGCAGACAAGTTCCGCACCGTTGTTCGGTCTGAGGAATCGTCCCTCATAGCTCGGCAGACGATCGAGACCGTCTACTCCGGCTTTCTGGATCTGAACCTGGGGCATGGATGTCACGGTGTCGCCGAACACCAGGTGGCGCGGAGTCATTGCCCACAAACCGAGGGTCGGGTCACTGGCAACCCAACCAGCTCCGGGAAGCCGACATTCGATCCATCGATGGGCGATCGTCTCCCGGTCCCCCACCAGTAAACCGCTGACCGTGCGGGCCTCATAGCCCGCTGCGTTGAGAAGGGCGACCGTGGCGTTGGCCAGTCCTGAGCATCGGCCGCGTTTCCTCGAAAGGACCGATACCGCATCCTGGGGGCCGCGATCTTGAACGTCGACCGCGACCCGATTCGCAGTCCAGGCCATGATCGCGGTCGCGGCTTCCCAGGCGCTCATCTCGGGACGAAGACCAGCCGTCAATCGCGGAGGAAGCTCGAAACCCAGCGGCGCCACCGCCTCTCCACGAGCTACGATATCCGCATAAGTGGCTCGAGCACCGATGGGAGCAAGGGACGTTGCGACGTGCACGTCCAGACCACCATCCGGCCGCGTTCGAATTTCCTGGAGATAGCCGTTGCTCGCCGCAGCCACCGGGAGATCACCGCCTCTCACGATGTAGTCGGCCTCCTCGGCAAGGCACAGAACCGAGAGAAGCAGACCCGCGGCGAAGGCGATGCATCTCATCCGGCCTTGGCTCTCCGCTTGACGAATCCGTCGAGCACACCGTTGACAAAACGACCCGAATCTTTGGCGCCGAACTTTTTGGCAATCTCGATCGCCTCGTCGATGACCACCGCGTGTGGGGTCCCTTCTTCGTAAATCAGCTCGTACATGGCGAGGCGAAGGATATTCCGATCGACGGCCGCGAGCCTCTCGAGGCGCCAGTGGGTCGTCTGGCGAACGAGTTCTTCATCGATTTCAGGGAGGTATTCGAGGGTTCCGCGGAGGAGCCCATCGGCAAATCCCTGCACGATCTCGGTTGAGTTTCGCCACTCTTCAAAACCGGCCTGCATTTCTTCCGGTGAAGAATCGGTCAGCTCGGATTGATAAAGAAGCTGCAGCGCAAGCTCGCGAGCTCGCCGTCGGGTTCCCATCTATGGCTCCCTCTCTTCGAGGGATAACGAAGCGACCGACTGATCCACTATTTTCCCCTGTCCAGCTCGACTTTGAGTCGAGCCATCTCGATGGCGGCCAGCGCCGCTTCCCAGCCCTTGTTGCCCATTTTGGTGCCGGCGCGCTCCACGGCCTGCTCGAGCGTCTCGGCGGTGATGACACCAAAGGTCATCGGCACGCCGGTGCTCATGGAGGCCTGCGCCAGACCTTTGGCGACCTCGGCAGCGATGAGCTCGAAGTGAGCCGTGCCTCCGCGCACCAACGCGCCAACGCTGATAATGGCCTCAAAATTGCCGCCACGGGCGAGCTGTGCCGCGACCATCGGGATCTCCCATGCACCCGGCACCCGGACGATCGTGATGTCGTCTTCCATGGCCCCGTGCCGCACGAGGCAATCCACTGCCCCGGACTCGAGACGTGAGGTGAGTGCCTCGTTGAATCGACTCACCACGAGGGCAAAGTGCAGACCCTCTGCGTCGAGATGTCCTTCAAGAACCTTCATGGGCCCTCCAGAAAGGCTATTGTACCGCGATTGAGTGACTTTCGGCCACCGGGTGAGGCACTCGCCCCGCCTCATCCGCATGCGCTCACTAGGAGTCGCCGGTCTCACCCACCACGGCTGCATCGGCTAGAAAACGCCCTTCGCCGGTCGCGCGCAAAAGCTCACCGGATCGCCTCACCAAAGAACGGTTCAGGGCCTCCCGGACAACCTGGCGGGTTCGGGCCTCGGACCACCGAAGATGACGGTGGAGCCCGGGGACCCGACATTCTTCGGCTTCCGCAGCCGTCTCCTGATGGTGCATGAGGTGGACAACCAACATGCGGAGACCGAGTTCGAGGCGTTGCGAACTGCGTCGTCGCGTCTGGGCCAGGAGTCCGCGGCGCGGTGCCAGAGCGAAAGCCAGTCCAAAGAGCAAACCGCTCGCCACCGCCATGGACCCGGCAATGGACACATCCAGGACAAAGGCCGCGGCAAAGCCGAGCACCGCACTGGCCGCCGCCACACCGGCACCGATCCACAACATGGGTTTGAATCGATCCACCAGCAGGTAGGCGGTCGCTGGGGGCGCGATCATCAGCGCCACAACCAGAATCGAACCGACCGCGTCAAAGGCCCCGACCGCGGTCATTGAAACCGCTGCCATCAACGAGTAGTGCACCACAACCGGAGAAAACCCAAGCAGTGCGGCCAACCCGGGATCCACCGTCGCCAGCTTGAGCTCTTTCCACGCGAGGCCGATGAGCATCAGATTGAGGATCAGGATCACGCCCATTGTCCACAGTGCCCTGGGACCGAGGTCAGCGCCGCCGATGATCATCCGATCAAAGGGAGCAAAGGCGAGTTCACCGAGCAGGACCGCGTCGGTGTCGAGATGGACGTCGCCCGCCCAGCGGGAAATCAGGATCACCCCGATCGAAAACAGAACGGGAAAGACGAGACCGATGGATGCGTCCTCCGGCACCAGCCGCGATTTCAACAGGCTCTCGATCAGAAAGACGGTCAGGACCCCGGTCGCCGCCGCCGCCAACAGCAGAAACGGCGAGTTGAGGTCACGGGTCACCAGGAATGCAACGACGATTCCTGGAAGAATCGCGTGCGAGATAGCATCAGAGACAAGCGCCGTTCTCCGCAGCACCAGATAGGTGCCCGGCAGTGAAGCGGCGACAGCGGTCACCACCGCGATCAGGACGATTTCGAATTCAGGGCTCATGAGAACCCCCCCGATTCCTGATCGACGATCTTCGCCGCGTGATGACGGCCGATTTCGGTCGGCGCCCACAAACCATCGGCGGCCTGTCGCACCAGGCCTCGATTGGCCAGCCTGTCGAGCGCCGACCGGACATCGACCTCAACCGGACTCATGGTCTGCAGGACGGCGATCGAGTGCCCGTGTTCGGGATCATCGAGGTGGTGCAGGGAAAGCGCATAGAGATGGATCAAAACCGGGTCGATGTCGGGCGCACGACGGAGGTGGCCGAGGCGCACCCACCGCCACAAGAGGCCTCGTTGCGGAGCCAAAAAAAGCGAAATCAGGACCACCGCACTGAGAATGAGGACGATGGTCGGTCCGGTCGGCAGGCGAGGAACCACCGAGCTCGCGATCGACCCCGCAACCCCGGCGAACACTCCAATCGAGGCCGCGATCAAGGCCATCGGCGCGAGGCGGCGACTCCATTGCCGCGCCGCCGCAGCCGGGGCGACGATCATGGCGCTCATCAGAACCACCCCCACCGTCTGCAAACCGATGACGATGGCGACGACCAGCAACAGGGTTAACAGACCGTCGAGCCTCCGTACCGGCAGGCCGATGCTGGCGGCAAAATCGGGATCGAAGCTGAGGACCTTGAATTCTTTCCACAATGCCGCCACAAAAAGCAGGGCCAGAAAACCGAGCACGCTCATTGTGATCACATCGCGTCGCAACAACGAGGCCGCCTGCCCGAAAAGAAAGCTGTCGAGCCCGGCCTGGGCGGCATTCGGTTGTTTTTGAATCGCCGTCAACAGGACGAGGCCGAGACCGAAGAACACCGCGAGCACGATACCGAGAGCACTATCGAATGGAACCCGCGACCGGGCGACGATCCCGCGCATCACGAGGGTTCCCAACCAACCGGCAAGAGCCGCCCCGAGCATCAGAACAAGCGGCGCCTTGGAGCCGGTCAGCATGAAGGCCAGCGCGATCCCGGGCAAGGCCGCATGACTGACGGCATCTCCCAACAGACTCTGACGGCGGAGATAAGCAAAGGAACCGAGCACACCGCTGGTCGCCCCAAGGACAGCAGACCCGACTGCCACCAGTCGCAAGGTATAGTCCGCGAAGAGATCCATCAGCTTTTACCCACCTCTTGATCCGCGAGCACACCGACCCGTCCGCCAAAGGTGAGGCGCAGATTCGCCTCGGTGAAGACCTCCTCCACCGGTCCGAAATCGAAAGCACGGACGTTGAGCAAAAGCACCCAGTCGAAGTACTCCGGCACCGTCTGGAGATCATGGTGGACCACGAGAATTGTCTTGCCGTCCTTCGCGAGTTGGTTGAGGACACCGATGATGGCTCGCTCCGTCGGCGCATCGACCCCCTGGAATGGTTCGTCGAGGATATAGATCGGCGCATCCTGAGCGAGAGCCCTTCCGAGCAACACCCGTTGCTGTTGGCCGCCGGAGAGTTCGGCGATCGGCCGCCGCATGAACGAGGTCATGCCCACCTTCTCGAGAGCGGACTCTGCATCACGTTTCTGTGCTGCACCGACTCTCCGAATCCACCCCAGGCTGCCGTAGGTGCCCATGGTGACGACATCGAGAACGTCGGTCGGAAAGTCCCATGAAAGAGTCGATCGTTGCGGCACGTAGGCGATCTCGCCGCGCGCCCTGTCGAATGGCCGGCCAAAGACCCGAACTTCGCCAGCCACCGGCTGCACCAGGCCCATCGCGGCCTTGACCAACGTGCTCTTCCCGGCTCCGTTCGGTCCGACAATTGCCATCTTGATTCCGGCCGGAACTTGGAGATCAACATCCCACAAAACCGGTTGTTCGGCGTAGGCCACGGTGAGATCTTCGACCTCCAGCGCCCACTGGTTTTCGGGCTCGGACATGATCATCCTCCAAGTCTCCATGAGACTCCGGCACCAATCAGAACATTGACTCCCTCGCCGCTCAGCCGCCGCGCCGCCCGCAGATCGAGCTGGAGATCAGGGCTCAATAAATAGACGACGCCGGTCTGAAAGGTCAGAGTGTTCGGGCCCCTGTCTTCTTCGCGATCAAAACCGAAGAGCTCGAAGAAAACCGACGTCGTGTCGGTGATACCGACGCCCAGAGCGGCACTCAACCAGAGGCTGGTGAATCGTTCCTCACCGTTGGATGGCCTGCCGAGACCGAGGTTGGCTCCGAGACCGACCGATGGACCCAGTTCCCAGGAAGCCGAGGCCACGGCAGACGGTTGCCAGGCCGAGCTCGAATAGTCCGCGGTTCCGGTCGGAACGGTTGTCGAGGCGATGACGGCAGCCTCCATCCCGCCGATGAAACCACTGCCCGTGCCCTCTTTGAGGTCGTACTTGAAACCGACAGAAGTACCAAGGAAACCCGAACTCGAATCACCGCCTCCGCGTTCCCATGAATAGGTCGGAAGCACAAATCGCAGTTCCAGCTTTTCAATGACACCCCAGCGGACAAGGACCTTCGCCAAGGGTCCACACATCCGAACCACCCGAAGTCTCGAAGTAGGTCGTCCCTGCTTCAAGCTGAATCACACCCGCTCCGACCGAACTCGAGCTTTCGGTGAAATCAGGCCGATCGGTCACCAACGGCTCCTTGGCCGTCACCTCGTGGGTCCAGCCCGTCACTAAAACCCAGACCGCAAGCGTGACAACAACAAGAGATCTCGAAACCTTCATTGCCCCGTCCCCTCCACCACCTCGAGCGCTCCGATGATGGTCTCGACGTTGGCACGAACAGTCCCCGCGTAGGAACCCGCAGGTGAATTGCGGTCCCCGAGAGAGTCGGAGTACAGGGTCCCACCGATGACCACATCAAAACCGCGGGCGGCAACCGCCTCCTGCAAGGCTTCGACATAACGGGGCGAGACCGAAGTCTCGACAAAGATCGCTGGGATTTTCCGATCCACGATATAGGCGGCCAGATCCTTCACATCCGAGGTTCCGGCCTCGGCGGCGGTACTGACACCCAGGAGACCCCGGACTTCGAAACCATAGGCGCGGGCGAAGTATGAAAACGCATCGTGTGCGGTCACCAGCACCCGTCGTTCGGCTTCGAGCCCTGCGGTTCGCTGTTCGACCCAGGCGTCAAGGGAAGCGAGTTCCTCTTTGAACGCGCCGGCGCGATCGCGGTAGCCGGCGGCCGCCTCCGGATCGAGTTCGATCAGAGCCTCCGCAAGACAATCCACCGTACCCGACCACAAACCGACATCAAACCAGACGTGTGGATCATGGAGGTCTTGAAATCCAGTGAGTTCCAGAAGATCTTCTTCGGGAAGGCACTCCGCGACAGCCAACGTGGTCACTCCTCGCTCGCCGATCTCCGCGAGGATCTCGCTCATCTTGCCTTCCAGGTGGAGACCGTTGTAAATGATGGCCTTGGCGCCGCTCATCCGCCGGACATCGCCGGCAGATGCCTTGTAGAGGTGGGGATCGATCCCCGGTCCCATCAGAACGTCCACTTCCACATCTTCGCCGCCCACCACCCCTACGAGATCTCCGACAATCGTCGTGGTCGCGACAATTCTGAGCTTTCTATCCTGATCTCCTGGCTTTTCGCCGGCACCGCACCCAACGATGAGAATCGCGGCTGCGATTGCCGCAGCCAGTGTTTTTATTCGCATTTGTTCTCTCCCTCGATCCACAGTTTGCGAGCCAGTTCCTGGCTCAAAACCATTGTCTTGTCGTCACAAATGAGGCGCAGCTCGGAATCGTCGTATGCCAGCACTTCGATCCTCGATCCCGGACCCAGACCGAGCCGCCCGAAGCGGTCGAGTGCCTCGCCGTCTTGAGCCGTCACCCGGATGAGGGTTCCACCGGCGCCGACCGCGAGCTCCGACAATTGAATCGGGCGGCCTGAAGAAGGCATCTGAAGATCTTCATCCGGTATGGGGTCACCGTGGGGATCGTGGGTCGGGTGGCCGAGCGCGGCTGCAATCCGCTTTTCAAATCGTTCCGAGATCACGTGTTCGAGCCGCTCCGCCTCCTCGTGGACCTGGTCCCAGGTATAGCCCAGGAACTCCACCAGATAGGTTTCGAGCAGGCGGTGGTGCCGCAACAACTCCAAGGCCACTTTTCGGCCGGCTTCGGTGAGGCGTGACCCCCGATACGGCGCGTGCTCGACCAGACCGAGCTGCGCCAGACGCCCCACCATTTCGGTCACCGAAGCCGGCCGAACCTTGAGTCGACCGGCCAGAGCCTTGGTGCTCACCTTGGCTTCTTTTTCCTCCAGCAACAGGATCTGTTTGAGATAGTCTTCCTGCGACTCTGAGAGGTCCGGGCGGGTGGTTTCGAGTTGCATCACAATAAAGTTAGGCTAGCCTAAACTTTTTCAGAACGCAAGCCCCGGAATCGGTTATCATGCGGCCGGAGGATTCAATATGTGTGACAACGAACTGTTGATGATGGCGTGCAAATCGCTGTCGCCGGATACGCCTCCCCTCACCGGTCATGACCTCGAGCACATGCTGAGTCACGCGGAGGGCTGGAAGGTGGCCGAGGGAGAACTCACCAAGACCTTTCAATTCGAGGACCACTACCAAACGATGGCCTTTGTCAACGCGGTGTCGTGGATCTCACACCGCGAGGACCATCACCCGGAGATGACGGTGGGCTACAACTCCTGTGCCATCCGATACTGCACCCACTCCATCGGCGGGATCTCCAAGAACGACTTCATCTGCTCCGCAAAAGTCGACCACCTGGTGGGCGACTGAAAATCTTGCCTGTACGAGGAGTCATCATGAACGCCACCCGCTGTGTCTATGCGTCCTTCGCCGTCGCCGCCGCATCAATTCTGACTCTCGCCGCATGCGGAGCTTCCGGGCCCGAACCCGGCACTCCGGAGGCCATGTATATCGATCTCGGGTGCGCGAAATGTCACGGCCCCGAGGGGGAAGGACAGCGCTCCGGGCCACCGCTCGACACCCTGGCCGAACGCTGGCAGCAGGACACCCTGGTCGAGTACCTCAAGTACCCCAAGGCTTTTGTTGAATCCAACCCACGGCTGTCTTACATGGTCGAACAGTACCCGATAGCGATGCTCGGCTATCCCGACCTCGCAGAGGAAGACCTGCAGAAGCTGGCCGCGTTTCTGCTCAAAACTCCAGAGCCTGCAGAAGAGGGCTGAAAGATGCAAGGGAGGGGATAATCCCCTCCCCTCCAAACTTTTGAACTCACCCGGCGCTTGCCGCGGTTGGTCCTCGAAGAACCCGTGCAGGCAGCGTGAGAATCGAGTGGAGCAGCTTGAAGACCGCATCCACCGTGATCCCGATCAGGCGAAACGGCAGTGTCAGAAGCCACACGATCGGATAGAGCACCAGGGCCAGAAAGGCCAGCGGCCAACACACCACCAGCAGAATCAACCACAGAATAAAGGTCCACATCTCGTCCTCCATTCTTCATTACGCATGGGTGAGGAATTTAGTTCCCTCCGCACGGATGCTCCCGGTAGGGGAAAGGGAGAAAGGGAGAAGGGGAGAAAGGGAGAAAGGGAGATCGCTCGCTTGATGCTCGATGCGCTCTTGTCCAAGACAGAGTCTCGGATAGCGCACAGGGACAGTGAACAGCAACCATTTCTTCGGGGCTCCGGTCTTTGTGGTGCGGCCGTCTCGGCCGCACGGTGCGCAGGCGAGACGCCTACACCACAACGGCTGTTTCCGGCCGATAGGAAAAGGGTAGATGAGCTGGAGATCCGGTTCCGACTCACCGTCTACCCACGCCGACATGGACCAAACTAGATTTCTCGTCCTACTTCTTGAACACCAGATAGATCGTTCCCGTTTCACCCGCCACCACGGCCATCTCCTCGAGTTCCCAGCCACGCTCTGCTTCACGATTGAGCGCATCGCTGATGACCGGCATCGCGCCATCATCGGTTAGACGCACAAACTTGTACTCAGGCTGCGAATCAGCTTCCAAGATACCGTCAGCACTGAGTGCGAAAACGACGCCAATCGCTCCAATCAACAAGATACTCGCCAAGCGCAATGAACGGTTTCTGCTCATCGATTTCCTCCTCATCTGCGGTGAACTGCGGAGTTCGCTCTTCCTTCGTGGGCGGGCGTTCTCCCTTTCTCCCTTTCCCCCTTTCCCCTCTGCTCCTCTGCCCCTCTGCCCCTCTGCTCCTCTGCAGGGTTCCGGTCTACCGTCCACCACCAACTACATGGATCAGTTCTCCGCTTCCCGGCTCCCACCTGACGACGGCACCCGTCTGATCGATGAACAACCGGTGGGCCTCGGGTTGTTCGGCATACCAGAGGATGGCGCCTGCATGACCGTTCTGCCAGGGCGACGACCGGACGTGTCCACGGAGGGGCGAAGCCATGGGTTGGACCTCTCCGGTCTGGAGATCGATGAGATCGACTTCCACTCCCCGGGTTGGGTCGATCGGATCGACATGTCTGGAGACGGCCACCAAGCCCGGCATGACCTCGCCGATGAGGCGCTCCGCTCTGCCAGCGGGCAATTGGTGTTCGATCCGCTCGCCGCCATCAACCGACTCGATGATGAGGATCGGAACCCCCTCTGCGCCGACATCCATGGTCAGCAGTCGCCCGTCGCCGAGAAAACGCGGGAAACCTCCGTTGCCGAGCACTCTGATGCGCGATCCGTCGACGGCGTCAACAACGAACTTCACGCTCTTTGGTTCGCCATCCGACCTCGACCAGACCACCGCGGTCTGCATCTCGGCGTCAAGCGCGATCAGGAGGCTTTTCTCGAGATCTGGAACTCCGCCGGTCAACACGATCTTTCCGGTCTCCAGATCCATCCTCGCGATGGTGAGCGCCGACTCCGCCACGATATCCGGTCGACCAAAGATGCGGAGGCTGGAGTTCGACTCGAACAGCACCGTGGCCCGGCTGATCCGATCGGGAAGATGCGTCGCGGTCAAGAGTCGATCGCCGTCGACCTCGTAGACCGACAGCAGCCCCTCCTCGAGCACCGCGCACCGACCCCCGTCCGCCGAGAGGGTCACGATCGCCTCCGGGGAGACGACGATCGTCGAGCGCTGGAGCTCCGGTTCCTTCCCCCTCAGATCCACCCATTCGAGGAGCCCGGGTTCACGGCGGAAATCAAAACCACGCCACAGAGCTCGCGATCCGTCGCGCGAGAAAACCGATTCGCCCAGGAAATCAAACCACCCGGTTGGCAGCGCCACAAACCTGCCGTCTCTTGTCGAATAGAGAAACCGGCGCCTCACGTCCAAGCGTCGTTGACCGGTGCCGGTGATCTCGATCCACTCCCCGTTTGCAGCCGCCGAATGGACCTCGAGGGCCGCGAGTTTGTCCGGCCCGAAATCCCACAACCACCTGACCCCGGCCCACACCCCGACCATACCGAGGGCCAGGAACATCCACAACACGATCGACACCGCCCGGTGGGTCCGTCGGAGATCTGACCGCCCGACCGCGACCCCGGCGAGACCCGCGACCATGAGGGCCCCGAGTAAAACCAGGAGGAATCCTCCAACCACAACCATCAACGCGTCCATGGCGACGGAAAAAACCAACGAAGCGATCACCCACCACAAGACGACGGCCGTCACCACCGCACCTACCAGATCGAGAAACAGCCATGCAGTTCGCGCCCGGAGCATGATGCTGAGGGTGTGGGCCAACAGCGCCAACAGAATCGGCGCAGCGAGGAACAGGAGGAGATTCTGCCACTGGAGGAAGCTGCCAAAGATCGGCACCTGGACACCATCGCCGACAAGCGCCGGAACGATGACGATCAACTCCGCAGCCAGCGACAGCAGGACCACCGCGAGGATCCGACCGAACCACAGGGAGTTGGCCGAAACCGGGCGGGCGAGAAAGAACCCGAATCGTCCCTCGGACAGATCGCCGCCGAAGGTCGTGGCGCCAAGGCCGATCGCGAGGCCCCAACCAAGGGTCAACGCCAGGGTAAAGGATGCAAGGCTGCGAACCTCAGCGGCGTTGTCGTCCCCGAACCCGGGCGCGAAGGGCATCAGCCACGCAATGACGGCCGCCGCCAGGGCTATGGACAAAAGCGCCCGTCTCGCAACGAACTCGCGCCTCAGGACCGCCACCATCGGTGTCACGACCGGTCTCCGTTGTCGCCGCACAGAACCACAAAGATCTCTTCCAGCGAAAGCGAATCAACTCGCATGACATTGACGGCCGCCACTTCCCGGAAACGACCGAAACCGACCTCCGAGAATCCTTCGACAACCGCTTCGCCGGTGCCTCCAAGGTGTTCCATCGAGACCACATTCAGGTGTTTCAGACCATCCTCGATCTTTTGTCTCGGGACCTCCTCGGCCCCCGTCCAGATCAGGCGGCAAAAACGAGCCTTGAGCGACTCCATCGAGTCATCGACAAGGAGCTTGCCCTTCTGCATCACCCCGATCCGGTCGGCAATGCCCTCGATTCCCGCCAGATCATGGGTCGTGAGAAAAACGGTTGTTCCGCGGTCGGCGAGATCTCCGATGAGTTCTTGATACAAATCCCTGCGCGCCACCGCATCGAGCCCGAGCGTCGGGTCATCGAGAATCAGGAGCTTCGGCGATCCGGCCAGGGCCATCGCCAGCGCGAGCTGCCGCTGTTGGCCTTTTGAAAGCCGATCAAATCGTTGTTTCTGCGGCACCCCGAATTCGTCCAGCCAATCGAAGAACTTCGTGCTTCCCCACCGCGGAGTGACCCTGGAGATAAACCGCGCCAATTCGACGGCGGTGGTCTCCGGCGGCACGTCCGGGTTCTCCGGCACGACCCCCACATGCTCCATGGTCTGGCGGCGGCGGCCCCACGCATCGAGACCGAAAAGACGGATGGCCCCCGCGCTCACCCGCCTTTGCCCGAGGACGCAAGCCACCGTCGACGACTTGCCCGAGCCATTTCGACCCAGCAGGGCATACACACTCTTTCGCTTGACCTGAAACGAAAGGTCTTCGACGGCTCTTACCTTTCCATAACGGATCGTCACCCCGTCAACGTCAACCACAACGTCAGGACTCATCATCGGACCCTTCTCCGCCCTCGGAGAGAGTGGTGTTCCACCTTGTTTCTACCGCTTCCAGCGCAGCCTCGAGATCGGCGCCGATGCTCTCGGCGATCCGGACAAATTTCGAAGCCCCATCCGCGAGGAGCCCCAGGCGGTCGACCTCGCGGCGACGACCGGAGATCTCGGCGACAAAGGTCCCCTCACCACGCCGCACAACCAACAAACCGGCATCGGTCAAGCGACGATAGGCCTTGGACACCGTCGCGGGATTCACCTGCAGTTTCTTCGCGAGGTCTCGGACCGATGGCACGGCGACACCCTCGGAGAGTTTGCCGGACACCACCAACCGCCGCATGCCATCCTCGATCTGGCGCCAGATCGGCGCGGCCGCTTTGGGATCGACGTGAAGCAGGTTCTGGATGCTCATATCACTGTGTCACTGATGTAATACACTATGTCAGTGATGAAATATTGTCAAGTGGGCTTGAGGCTTGAGGCTTGAGGCTTGAGGCTTGAGGCTTGAGGCTTGAGGCTTGAGGCTTGAGGCTTGAGGCTTGAGGCTTGAGGCTTCAAGAATATCCGTTTTGTGGCGGGGGTTGTCAAGCCCCAGGTCCCAAGCCCCAAGCCTGGGTGAGTTCAAGCCCCAGGCCCCGAGCCCCAAGCCTCCCTGTGTTATCGTTGCGCCGATGGAGACAAACGCATGAAAGGCATCGTTCTCGCAGGCGGTTCCGGTACCCGTCTACACCCTGTGACGCAGGTCGTCAGCAAGCAGCTTCTGCCCGTCTATGACAAACCGATGGTCTACTACCCGCTGAGTCTGCTGATGCACGCTGGCATCCGCGAAATTCTCATCATTTCGACTCCAAGAGATCTACCGGCATTTCGTGAGTTGCTCGGCGACGGTTCGAGATTCGGGATGACCTTCACCTATTGCGAACAACCAGAACCGGAGGGGATCGCCCAGGCTTTCATCCTCGGTCGCGATTTTCTGGCGGGTTCGGCCGCGGGACTGGTGCTCGGCGACAATATTCTGCACGGGCCCGGCCTCGCCTCACTGCTCAAGGAGTGTTCGCTACTCGAGGACGGCGCCAGGATTTTCGGTTACCGCGTGCGCGATCCGAAACGCTATGGAGTGGTTGAATTCGACGATAATGGTCTGGCCCGGTCGATCGAAGAAAAACCCGAAGAACCCAAAAGCCCGTTCGCGGTTCCCGGTCTCTATTTCTACGGCCCGGATGTCTGTGATGTGGCAGCAGGCCTGACGCCGAGTGCTCGTGGTGAACTCGAGATCACCGATCTCAACCTCAAATACCTCGAACAGAGAAGACTGACTGTGAGCGTGCTCGAACGAGGATACGCCTGGCTCGACGCCGGCACCCACCGGAGCCTGATCGACGCCTCGAACTTCATCCAGGCCATCGAGGACCGGCAGGGTCTCAAGGTCGGGTGCCTTCAGGAAATTGCCTGGAACCAGGGGTGGATCACTACCGAAGAATTTCGATCCGAGGCTGAGGCGGCCGGAAAATCCACCTACGGCGCCTACCTCGTCGAAGTCCTCGAGGCCGCGGAGCGATCGCGTGCAGGTCACTGAGACAAGACTTCCCGGAGTTCTGGTCATCACGCCAAGAGTCTTTGAAGACAATCGCGGCTTCTTCATGGAGTCCTACAACCGCCGCCGTTTTGCCGATTTCGGCATGCAGTACGAGTTTGTCCAGGACAACCACTCACGATCGCAACGCGGCGTGTTGCGCGGTCTCCACTATCAGCTCCGCCAGCCACAGGCGAAATTGGTCCGGGTCACTCACGGCCGGGTCTTTGATGTCGTAGCTGATATCCGCAGAGGCAGTTCAACCTTCGGCGAGTGGTTCGGGGTCGAACTGACCGCAGCGAATCAACTCCAGCTCCTGGCACCGGAAGGCCTGGCGCATGGTTTTCTGGTTCTCAGTGAGACCGCTGAATTCCAGTACAAGTGCTCCGCCTTTTATGACGCTGATGACGAACGTGGACTGCCGTGGAACGACCCGAACATCGGCATCGATTGGCCGCTCGACGGACTCGATCCGATATTGTCTGAACGCGACCAGAGCTGGAGCCCATTGTCCGAAACCGTTCTGGACGATCTCCCGGAGTATCTGAAATGAGCACGAAGGATCACAGTCCCCGTTCGATGCTGGTTACGGGCGGTGCAGGCTTCATTGGATGCAACTTCATCCGCCTGGCCCTCGACAACGATCCCGAGCTCCGGCTGGTGAACATCGACGCCCTGACCTATGCCGGTCACCGAGCAAATCTCGACGACGTGGCTGCACGAAACGGTGATCGTTATTTCTTTGTCCACGCCGATATCCGCGATGCCTCCACCCTCCGATCCCTGTTCGAAGAACACGATATCGACACGGTCGTTCACCTCGCGGCCGAAAGCCACGTCGACCGGTCGATCGACGGCCCGCTGGACTTCATCGATACCAATATCCGCGGAACCGCCAATCTCCTCGAGGCCGCCCGGGGAGCGTGGCACGATCGCAGCGACGTCCGCTTCCACCACGTCAGCACCGACGAGGTCTTCGGCTCACTCGGCGCCGACGGTCTCTTCACCGAGACAACACCCTATGACCCGTCGAGCCCCTACTCGGCATCCAAAGCCGCGGCAGATCATCTGGTGCGCGCGTGGCACCGGACCTATGGTTTGCCCATGACTCTCTCCAACTGCTCGAACAACTACGGGCCCTTCCAGTTTCCCGAGAAACTGATTCCGCTGATGATTCGCAACGCGGTTGCCGGCGCCGCGCTCCCGGTTTATGGCGAGGGTGCCAATATTCGCGACTGGCTCCACGTAGAGGACCACTGTCGCGCCCTCGATCTCATCGTCCGTCGCGGCCGTCCCGGCCGAACCTACAACGTCGGCGGAAACAACGAACGCACGAATCTCGAGGTCGTCCGCGCCATCTGCGACACAGTGAACGAGATGCGTCCTGATGGTCGCGATCGAAGCGAATTGATCGAATTCGTCGCCGATCGACCCGGCCACGACCTGCGCTACGCGATCGATGCTGACCGTCTCATATCCGAGGTCGGTTGGGTGCCTACCTTCGATTTCGACAGCGGGCTCCGCGAGACGGTGCGCTGGTACCTCGAAAACGAAGCCTGGTGTGAGACGGTCATGGCCGAGAGCTACGACGGCGGACGGCTGGGGCTCAGTACTTAGTTTTGAGTTAAGAGTTATGAGTTTTGAGTTGCCCTTCGTGATTGAAGGTCGGCCGAACTCAAAACTTAAAACTCAAACCTCAAAACTAGAAGACGAGTTGCACCATCAAGCGGATCCGGTGGTCCACCTGGTCGGGGGCCTTTTCGATCGGCGACGCCACGCCGTTGATGATCGCATCAGGGTCTGCCGCAAAGGATCGCACGAGGCGTGAGACATCCAGCGCCACCTTGTTGCGCCAGCCAGGGAGGGCATAGCTTGCCGCGGCCGAGAATTCGGAAATCTCTGCCTCGATGGCAGGCTTCCAGCCGTCGCCGTCCTTGATCTGGACGGTGCCGAGCCCCGATTGGTTTGCGGTTTCGAAGGAAGGGTCCCCGAGGCGCGTGATGGCGGCCCGGCGGATCCGCAATTCGAGCTTTCGTGGCACCACGTACCAACCCATCGCGACCCGCCAACCCTCACGATTGAAATCAGCCTCGAAATCGTCAAAATCGTAGTTCTCGGTTCCCCACTCGGCATCCAGCGACCACCCCCGGTAGTGCGCGATGGCGGCGATGTTGTAACCACCTTCATCGAAACCATCGGTGCCTTCGTTGGTGTTGGTGTAGGCCGAGCCGATCACCGCCAGCTTGAATTCCGGCGAGCGCTCGACATCGCCGACCACTTTCCAGTCGACAAATCCCCACGGGTGATAGCCGACCCGCGCAGCCAGCAGATGGCCGTTGCCGCCGTTGGAGAGACTGGTGGTGCTTCGACCCTGCCAAACCCCGACCTGGTACTCGAAGGTCGGGTCGGTTTCGGATCCGCGCTGCCCGCGCAACTGGATTCCCTGGGAACGATAGAGCGTCATTCCTCCGGTGGCAAAACCGTTGTATGCGTACCAGCTCAGGCCGAATCGTTCGCTCCCGCCGCCGGGATAACGGGGACCGGGCACGGTGACCGAACCGAGGTCGATATCGGTCTCGCCGTACATCAGCGAACGCTCCACCATTCCGAGGGCGGATCCTGAGTTCATGAACTCGAGCCCGTAGCTGATCTTGTTGCGGCCCGCGCCGAGGCGCAGCAGGTCCGAAAACTCGTACTCGATCCAGAGATCGTTGGCGTTGATGGCCTGGGTGGGTTCGAGCTGGACGTGGAGGAAATACGTCAATCGTGAGCTCCCGGCGTTGCCGGTGAAATAGAGCCTGGCGCGCCGGACAAAAAAGTTCGAGTAGTCCTGCTGATTGAAACGGATATTCGGGTCGTAGTCCACGTACGAGTACCGCGTTTGGAGCAGCCCGTTGATTCGCAGAGAATACGACCCATCCTTGGTGGCAAACCGGAAGCCACGGTCGTAGAGGACGCGCAGCTTCTTGTCCCCTTCTTCGACCTGCTCCTCGGCTGAAACCAGCGGCACGAGCAACAGGAAACAGAGCAACAAAGAAAACCAGCTGAAATCCCTCATCGAAGCACCCCGTCCCATCACCGGCACAGTATAACCGGACATTGTGGATGATTTCACAAGCCGTGCGACACACGGCGCAGACCGCTTCCTGCGGCGACCTCAATCAACCACGATCTCGAGGGTTTTGATCTTCTCCCACAGCGTCTTGCGGCTGATACCGAGAAGCTCGGCGGCATCTGCCCGCTTACCGTTGGTCGCGGCCAGTGCGGCGCGGATCGCGTCGACCTCAGCCTGCTCGACCGCCTTTTGCATCACCACCACCTGGGAGGAATCCGTGGTGGCTGTTTCGTTGGTCCCACCGCGGACGTTTGGCGGCAACTCTTCGACACCTACCACCGGTCCGCGGCAGAAGAGGACCGCGCGCTCGATGACGTTGCGGAGTTCGCGGACGTTTCCGGGCCACGGATACATCTCCAGGAGATCAACCGCGTCATCGGTAAAACCGTCGATTTCGCGACGCCGATCGGCGGCAAATTCCTGCAGAAAGCTGTCGGCAAGAAGGGGAATGTCCTCTCTGCGCTCGCGCAAAGGGGGAAGATCGATGGCCACCGTATTGACCCTGAAATAAAGATCCTCACGGAATCGGCCCTGGCGGATCTCCTCTTCCAAAGAGCGCACCGACGCCGAGACGATCCTGACGTCGATATCGATCGGGCGGTTGGAGCCGAGGCGCTCGATCTGCCGTTCCTGCAAGACGCGCAAGAGTTTGACCTGAAAAGTCATTGGCAGCTCCCCGATCTCATCGAGGAAAAGCGTGCCGCCGCTGGCTGCCTCGAATCGACCGATGCGGCGCTCGCTGGCACCGGTAAAGGCGCCCTTTTCGTAGCCGAAGAGCTCGGATTCGATGAGGGACTCCGGCAGCGACGCACAGCTGACTCGAAGATAGGGCTTGGCCCGCCGGGGCGAGTTGAAGTGGATGGCCGACGCCACCATTTCCTTGCCGGTTCCGCTCTCGCCGTGGACGATCACCGAGGCATCTGAATCGCCGACCAGGCGGATGAGCTCGAAGACTTCCTGCATGACCCTGCTTTTGCCGATGATATTGGCGAAGGAGTGGCGCTGTTCGAGCTGGGCCTGCAGCCGGACGTTCTGTTCGCGGAGAATTCGAACCGAACAGACGTTGCTCAGCCGGACGACCAGCTGGGCCATCGAGAAGGGCTTGGCGATAAAATCTGCCGCACCTTCCCGCATCGCTTCCACGGCGCGGTCCACAGTTCCATGTGCGGTGATGATGACCACTGTGGTGTCGGGGCTCAACGCCTTGATCCGCTTCAGCAGCTCGACACCGCCGAGGCGGGGCATGACCAGATCAGAGAGAACGAGGTCGTGTTGATGCTGCTCGAAGAGGGCTGCCCCCTTGACGCCGTCCTCAGCGACGTCCACTGCCCACCCCTCTTTGCGCAGAGCGTCCGCCATGGTGATTCGAAGCAGCGGTTCGTCCTCGACGATCAGCAATCGATGTCCGCAGATCTTCATCACACTCCCTCATTTTCCCAGTTGCCAGGCATTGCCGCCAGGATGACCCGGAAAGTTGTACCGCGACCGGCAGATGATTCGACTTCGATGGTGCCGCCGTGGGCGGCGACGATACTCCCGCTCACCGCCAGCCCGAGACCTGTTCCTTCACCGACTTCACGAGTGGTGAAAAACGGATCGAAGATGCGATTGCGAACATCCACCGGTATTCCGTGACCGGTGTCGCGAACCTCGGCAATGACCTTGCCGCCGCGGACCCGGGTTCGAAGGTGCAGGGTGCCGCCTCCGCTCATCGCCTCGAGAGCGTTGAGAACCAGATTGAGAAAAAGCTGTTCCATCTGGAAATGATCGGCTTCGACAACCGCCTGGCTCGGATCGAGATCCATATCGATCTCGACACCGGCCGCCCGCAACTGATATTCCACCAACTCGATGACGTGCTTCATATTGTGATTGATGGAAGTCGGTTCGAGCTTGCTCTCACGCTGCCGGGCAAAGTTGAGCAGATTGGCGACCGTTCGTTCGATGCGCAGCAAACCATCCGCGATCAGCTTGAGGTAGCGGTCGCGCATCTCCTCGTCGTCCGGGTTGTCGCGCAGGTTTTCAATACTCGCGAGAACCCCCGCCAGGGGATTGTTGACTTCGTGCGCGACTCCGGCCGCAAGCGTCCCGACCGCAGCCATCTTTTCGGTGTGCGCAAGCTGCGCACGCTGTAATTCTTCGCGCTCACGGGACGCCACGAGTTCGTCCATCATCTGGTTGAAGACCCCGGCCAACTCGGCGACCTCGTCGCCGCTGCGGGAGGGGGCGCGGACGGTGAGATTTCCCTCTCCGGCTTTTTTCATCGTCTGGTTGAGGTTGAGGATCGGCCGGATCAAGGTCTCCACATACAAGGCCGTCATGATCGAGTTGCCGAGCATCAGCACCAGCGCGACCAATGCCGCTCGTGAAGCAACCTCTCTCACCTGCCGTTCGATGGGTTCGAGGGAAAAACCGACTGCCAGCGCCCCGACGTAGTCGCCGGAGTGATTGAGCCCCGTTCGGACCTCGATCAGGTCCTCTTCACCTTCAGACCGATTTTCCGCTACCAGCGGCGGCATGTCGCTCGGCGGTGGCAGGACGCGATTGAACGGATTGCCGACCAGTGATGTCCGGCTCGAATATGTCACGATTCCCGCGGCATCAGTGACAACGATATAGCGCATAAAACCGGAATTCCGCGCCATGATCTCCGAGATATAGTTCTCGATGAGTTCGACGCCGCGAGAGCCGCCCTCTTTCCGCTGGTGCAGCGAGTCGCTGATGGGAATCGCCATCGCCTCGACGATGCTGCGGCCGTGGTTGACGATCCCCTCATACCGAATGCGGCGTTCGTACATCATTCCAACGACCGTCACGAGGGTCATCGTCACCGCGATCACGGTGTTGGAATAGAGAAAAAATCGGACGCGGAGACCGAGCTTGATCATCGATCCGACCGTCCCGCTGCGATGCGACCGGCGAGTTCGTCGCAATCGACGTTGTCACCGAGATCGACGATGTTCTGCCATCCGCGATCGTGGGCTCGTTGCACAGTCTCGGGCCCGATGCACCAGGCGATGGAGTCGGAATGCCAGCCGCCGTTGTTTCGCTCCTCGTCGAGCCAATCGACTTCAACCCGGTCACCCACCACACAACCGGTCAAAGGCAGGGCCGCCATCACCACTCGAGCCGCCGGTGTCACCGGCATCGGCAGCACCACCGTTTCCGCACCACGGTCTTCGAGAACCGAGGCGAGTTTCGAACTCGAGCCGGCCATCAAGATCCTGAAACCGCTCAGCGGCAAGGCGTCAAACCAATCGAGCCGGTCAGCGTGGCGAACGGTCGGTCCGATGGCAAACAAGGCCGGTGGTTTCAGGCCTGCAAGCTCGATGTCCCGTTGGAGATTTTCGACCGTTGAGATCACCCGCCGTTGGGCGGCGGTAGTCCCCTGCTCCACCATGGCGGCCGGGGTCGTCGGGTCCATCCCCGCCTCGAGCAATCTTTCCACCACCTGGGGCAGCGCCGTGACACCCATATAACCGACCAGTGTGGCGTGGCGGTCTTTGGCCAACAGATCCCACCGCACCTGAGGACCGTCGTTCTTGACGGCCTCGTGGGCGGTCAACAGCGTCAACCGGACCGACTCGTTGCGATGGGTGGCCGGAATGCCGGCCCATGCCAGTGCAGCCACTCCTGAAGTCACCCCGGAAACGACCTCGAAGGGAAGACCTTCCGCCTCGAGGACTTCGGCCTCCTCACTGCCGCGGCCGAAGACATAGGGGTCTCCACCCTTCAAACGGACGACCCTTTTCCCTTCTCGTGCCAGCCGAACGAGCAGCGCGTTGATTTCCTCCTGCGGCATCGGATGATTTCCGGCCACCTTGCCGACTGCGTGGAGCTCCACGTCAACCGCCAGGTCACAGGGCAGAGCCGGAGCGGCCAGCCGATCGTAGACCACGGCATCCGCCTCGCTCAAACGCTGCCGCGCTCGGACCGTCAACAAACCAGGACAACCGGGCCCGGCACCGACCAGGGAAATCAGCCCCGAACCCGATCCCGCCTCCCGGCAACCACGCGGTTGAGGCGGCGCGGCGGTTGTTTCGGCCGCCCGATGATCGACCGGCGCGTGCAACCATTCACGTTCTTCGTTCTCGGTGGGGACCCGGGCTGCCAGTCGATCGCCGTCTACGGTTGCCTCGAAAAATCGATCGAAGAGGGCGTTGGCCTCAGATGGACCGAGCTCGAGACCCTGAACCGCCGTACGATAGCGGGACGCCGCGGCCATCCACTCACCCCACTCCTCTCCGAAGCGGCGCTCGAGGAGCCGGCGCAGGCGAGAGGTCGCGAAGGGCGCTTTGCCGGCCGACGCAATGGTCAGCTGTAACGGACCCCGGCGGACCCTTCCAGGGAGGTGGAAGCTACAGAACTCGGGATCATCGGCGACATTGCACCACAGACCCGCTTCTTCGGCATCTCGAAAAACGCAGGCATTGGTCTCGCGATCGTCGGTGGCCGCAATGACAAGCATCCAGCCGTCGGTCGCGTCACCCGCGTAGGGCCGAGCTTCGAGTTGAATCGCACCCTTGTCGGCCATGATCTGAAGTGGCTGCACCACTTCCGGGGAAACGACGGTCACCCGTGCCCCCTCTTCGACCAGGCCCTGGACCTTGCGCAAAGCAACGCCACCACCACCCACAACCAAAACGCGACGGTCTTTGACTTCAAGCGTTACGGGATACATAAAAAAGCCCCGAAAATATAACTGTCACGGCCATTCGCGCCGTAGTTCCAGGAGTGTAACACCGCGGGTCGTTTCGACTCCAGCGTTACGCCAAAGAAACAAGGGAAAAGAATATCGCAAATTAGGAATGAGGAATTAGGAATGTACCCATCCCCAGATCATTCAGGGAAGGGTGCGATGATAATTCCTCATTCCTCATTCCTAGTTCCTCATTCCAAATTCTGTTCCTGAGAACTGCGGCTCACCGGTTGCCCCCGCCACTGAGAGAGCGCTGTCCTGGCCAGCAGATCGTGGTACCTTGAAAACATAAATCGAACGGATGATCCATCCGTGATTGGAATCGAGAGCATGAGCGAACAAACCTGCCAGCACTGCGCTCATTTTGCCGACGACCCTGCCGTGATCGAAGCTGAAATTCCCGGCCTGACGTCCTTCGGTTCCGCCTATTCTTCGGCGCGCGGATACGCGGGGATCTGCCGCGAATTCGACCGCTTCATGGACCCCGTGTTGGCCAAGGATTGTCCATCATTCAAGAATCGCTCTTTGGAGCGCGCACAGCCGCCGACACACCAATCGTCGGCGGGAGGGTAATTTCGCGAGAGGAAGTGAAAGGGCCTTTTTCATGACAGGTGATGCAAAGCGCAGCCCACTTTTAGTAGAGGAAGACTGGTGGACGGTCTGGTTCGGCCTGGCGATTCTCCTCGTCGCCACCGTGCTCGGAGCACTGGCGCTTTCCGGCACCATCCCGACCAAGAAGGTGCCAAAGATCGGGAAGTGGGCATCCAATCCCATGGACGCCTTCTACGCGACCAAAACGACCCGGATCGAGGTCGAGGAGGGCACGACCCTCGCCGGGTTGGCTGACGCCATCAATTCGGCGCAAGCGGGCGCAATTGCCGATGTTGTTCCCGAAAACGGAGGAACCCGGTTGCAAATCGCCACCTCCAGATCCGGCGACGGCCAGACGATCAGCATTGGCGAACAACTCGCCGGGGGAGCGGAGGAGCTTCGTTTCGACAAGATCGATCCTGACCGCGATGGTCTGGGAGCGGCGGCCTATACGTCCCAGATCCTGCCGTCGGCGGATGTCGAAATCGGAGCCGGCACGCTCAGCGTTTCAAGTCAACGAGCACGATCGATCGTGCTCCCGCTGATCGTCACCATGATCCTCCTCATGCTCCTGACCGTGGTCGGGGTCCGGGTCATGGGTCAGAACCCCGGCGCCTATGCTCTTGCTTTTCTGGCGGTCTTCATCCTGGCCGTTCTCTCCTTTGTGATCGCCAACCAGATCACCATCAACGCATACGGCCTGAGCTACGCCGCCTGGGCGTTGCTCCTCGGCCTCCTGGTCTCCAACACTGTCGGCACACCGGCTTGGCTCAAACCGGCGGTGAGGACCGAAATGTACATCAAGGCGGGCCTGGTCCTCCTCGGGGCCGAGATTCTGTTTGGCAAGATTCTCAGCATCGGCGTTCCGGGGCTCATGGTGGCCTGGTTGGTCACACCGACCGTGATCATCTTCATGTGGTTGTACGGAACCAGAATCCTCAAAATCGTCAGCAAACCCCTGGTGATGATCATCGCGGCCGCAACCTCGGTCTGCGGGGTCTCGGCCGCCATCGCGGTGGCTGCCGCCACCCGTGCAAAGAAGGAAGAACTGACCCTCGCAGTCGGCATGACGCTCATCTTCACGGTTCTCATGATGATCTTCATGCCCATGTTCATCGCCTGGGTCGATATGGACCCGGTACTCGGCGGCGCGTGGATGGGCGGCACAATTGACTCCACAGGAGCCGTCGTGGCGGCCGGCGCTTTTCTCGGCCCACGGGCCGAGGCCGTGGCAGCAGTGGTCAAAATGATCCAGAACATCCTGATCGGGGCCGTCGGCTTCTTCGTCGCCCTGTTCTGGATCACCTCGGTCGAACGGGACCCGGATGCTCCGCGCCCGGGACTCATGCAGATCTGGGTTCGGTTTCCGAAGTTCATCGTCGGCTTTGTCGCCGCGTCTCTATTGTTCTCCTTCGTGCTGGCGCCCCTGTTCGCCTCCCTGTTCAACGGCGACGGCACCAAGCTGGTGGAATCGAGCGTGCTCAAGGCCATGACCAATCCCCTGCGGGGCTGGTTCTTCTGTCTGGCTTTTGTTTCGATCGGGTTGGAGTCGAATTTTGCGGACATGGCAAAACAGCTCGAAGGCGGCAAGTCGCTCCTTCTTTATATCGTCGGGCAGTCGTTCAATCTGATCCTGACCCTGGCGGTGGCCTGGTTGGCGTTTTCGGTGTTGTTCCCGAACGTGATCTGAAAACCGCGCCTCAAGGCGCGAGGGCGCGGACACGCCAACTGACGCCTCCGCCGATATAGCGCGCTGTGCGGCCCAATTGGTTGAGCCGACGGACCACCTCCGCCGAGCGTGTTCCATGGGCGCAGACAACCACCAACGGCACCTCGGGCAGATCGTCAACGCGGTCAGGGAGATCGGAGACTTCGATCTCGACCAACTTCTTGGCCGTCAACGGGCGTTCCGAGCGTTCTTCCTCCATGCGCACATCGAGCACCGTCTCTCCGCGGAGATCGAACAGCGGCGAGACCATCTCGACGCCGTTCATCTGGTTGTCTGCCGCGCACGCGAGAACCATCAGCGGATCGAGGGCGGGCGCATAGGGCGGAGCATAGGCATGCTCGACGGAAATGAAATCGTCGGTGGTCGCCGATCTGAGGATGAGCTGCGCGGAGACGTCGATTCTCTTGGCCACCTCACCCTCTTCACTGACGCCCTGGACACCGAGCACACGGCGGGTCAGTGGATCGTAGACCATCCCGAGCAGAATCAGTTTGGCTTCAGGCCAGTAGTGGGCGCGGTCTTCTGCGCTGATCCAGACCGATCGTACACCCAGGCCGTCGGCTGAAAACCGGTTCGCCGTGCACCCGACCGCTGCCACGTTGAGATCGAAGACTTTGACGGCCGCCGCTCCCGCCACCGGCCCGAACCGATCCTCGAGCCCTGCGAGCACATTGGCAAGGGTTCGTCCCTGCCGGTTTGCGAGTGAGCCCAGGGGGATATAGGCGGGACCACCGGTGGCAGCATGGAGGCACTCGACACAATCACCCACGGCCCATACATGAGCCACCGAAGTCGCAAGCTGTTCATCCACCCGAATGGCGCGAGTCGGCCCGAGTTCGGCACCCGCCGCAGTCGCCAACTCCGTCTCGGGTAAAACTCCGACCGCGATCACGACCGCATCGGCACATACGGTCTCCGAACCGGCCTCGATCGTGACCCCGTCATCGTCGGCCGAAATCTCGGCCACCGCTGAAGAGGCGAGCACCCGAACGCCGTTCTTCTCGAGATGACGGGCGACAACTTCACCCAGCTCGGGATCGAGTATCTCCGGCAATGGGGTCGAGGCGGCCTCGATCAGGGTCACCTCGGCACCCCACAGGCTATGGAAGGCCTCGGCCAACTCACATCCCACGAGACCGGCCCCAATCACGGCAACGTGGTCGATTTCGCCCCGCATGAGCCCGATCTTGAGCGGTTTGACATCCTCCCAGACGTGAAAGGTGTGGACCCGCGGATGATCGGGAGTATTCGGGAGCCTGCGTGGGGAAGCGCCGGTCGCGATCACCAATTCGTCCCATTCGAAGGCCCTTTCTCCATCCGGCCCTTCGACAGTCAGAGTCCGGGCGGCCGCATCGACATCCATCGCCCGATACGGAGCAAGAACTTCGACACCCTTGACCGATTCAAAATAGTCGGCATTCCGATCGACCCCGTAAGGAGTCCGGCGCAACACGCCGAGCTCCTCAATGTCCCCCGAAAGAACGTAGGGAAGACCGCATGCGCCGTAGGAGAAGATCTCGTTGGTCTCGACAACCGTGATCGGCCAGTCGGGCTGCAACCGCCGCAACCGGCACGCACACCGCAGACCCGCCGCCGACGCCCCGACAATCACCACCCGTTTTGGATCCTTGCTCATTGGAACCGCTCCTCACGCAAAAACCGACCCCCGCCACCGGCGACATGCCGGGTGGGCGGGGGCCAATTCCTCATTCCTAATTCCTAATTCCTAATTCAGTACTCTGCCTTTTTGATCTGTCCCCGGACCTCGAGTGCGATCTTATAAAGCGCGGTGAGGATCAGGAGCCCGATGGCGTAGATCCCCAAGCTGATCACCAACTCCGGCACCGACGGCGCATAATGAACGACCTGGCCGAGCGGGTTCGGCACGAAGCCTGCGATCACCATACCCAGACCCTTGTCGATCCAGAGCGAGAAGACCACCGCCACGCAGCCAAAGAGCAACCAGTTGTGATTGGTTCTTGTCTTTGGATTCATCAGCACGATCAGGGACACGATCGCCAGAATCGACGACAGCCACATCCACGGAACCAACGTGTTTTCGCCTTCGATGCCCGTGAAGAGGAATTCGAAGTGATGAACATGTTCCGGAATATCGCTGTAGATGGCGGTAAAGACCTCCATCAAAACGAAGAAGACATTGATCGTCATGGCATAGGTGACGATTTTGGAAAGGGTATCGATTGCCTTCTCGCCGGCGTCGAAGGTGGAGACCTTGCGAACAAAGAAGGCGAGCAGGATCAGGATCGCCGGACCTGCGGCAAATGCGGAGGCCAGGAATCGCGGGGCCAGGATCGCAGTCATCCAGAAAGGCCGGGCCGCGAGACCGGAATACAAAAACGCGGTGACCGTGTGGATCGAGACCGCCCAGGGAATCGACAGCAGGATGACCGGTTTGATCCACTTCGGCGGCGGCTCCTCGCGCCGTTCAGCCGACAAGGTGATGAAACCGATCACGAGGTTGAGCAGGAGATACCCACTCAGTGCCACCGTGTCCCAGAACATCATCGAGTGCGGCGTCGGGTGGAGAAACACATTGAGGATCCGGTTGGGCATGCCCATATCGACAAAGATGAAGAGCATGCACATGATGACCGCCGGGATCGCGAGAAACTCGCCGAGAATCGTCATCTTGCCGAATGCCTTGTGGTTGTGAAGGTAGTAGGGCAGGACCACCATCACAGCCGAAGCCGCAACGCCGACCAGGAAGGTGAACTGGGCGATATAAAATCCCCACACGACATCGCGGCTGAGACCGGTGATCGTCAGACCTTCGCGGAACTGCCAGAACCAGCAACCCACGCCGGCCCCGATGATCACCAAAAGGGCGAAGATCCAGCCCCAGTACGTCTTGGAGCCCGAAAGAGCCTTCTCAAGCATGGCCGCCCTCCTCCCCTTCAAAGACCTCGACAGCCGGAGCGAACTCCTGCAGAGTGCGTGGGTCCTCGACGATGTAGTAGACCTCGGGCTGTGTTCCGAGCCCCGGTTTGCGGCGGATCGTCAGGTGCTCCGCCAGCAATTCGCGAATCCTTGAATGCGGATCGTTGAGGTCACCAAAGACCAGTTCGTCGTTTTCACACACCTCGACGCAAGCCGGTTGTTCGCCTCGCGCCAGGCGTTCGTCGCAGAAGGTGCACTTCTCGACGACTCCGCGCATCCGGGTCGGGTAGGTGTTTTCGATCGTTTGGAGGTTCGGAGCCTTGCGCGGGTCTTTCCAGTTGAAGCTGCGCGAACCGTAGGGGCACGCAACCACGCAATAGCGGCAACCGATGCAACGGTGCCAGTCCATCATCACGACCCCGTCCGCCGCGCGTTTCCAGGTCGCCTGGGTCGGGCAGACCCGCGTACACGGCGGGTTATCGCAGTGGTTGCACAAGAGCAGGGTCGGTTTGCCCTTGAGGTCTTCGCGAATGTAGTGGAACTCCTGCTCGTGGAATGCCGTCTCGAATTCGTCGCTCCAGATCCACTTGACCTCATTTTTCGGGTCGTCGGCAAAATCCGGCACATTGTGCGCCTTGTGGCACGCGTCGGTAATTTTTTTGAGCATAGCGTCGTCCTTGGAAAACTTCCGCAGATCGACCAGCATGGCGAGCCGCTTGCCAACGGTTGCCGGCGGTTCGTGCTCCTGGGAGGCCTTGGTCCGGGCGGTCACAGCGGTCGAACCCGCCACACCCACCGCGGAAAGACCGGCAAACTTAAGGAATCCTCTTCTGCTGCTCTTCATCACAAAGCCTCCTGAGGGGCCACGTGGCAGTCCCAGCAATAGGGCGTCACCGCCGAAAAGGTGTGGCAGGAATCGCAGAACTGACTCTTGTTGGAGTGGCAGTCCATACAGGTATTGGAGAGGCTCATATCAAAGGTCTCGCCGGAGGCCGTCGATGTGTAATCGCGAAGGTCCTCGCGAACCACCTGGTCACGCCAGGTATCGAGAAGATCCATGTGATTCGCACGCATGAACTCCGCCGATTCGACGCATTCGGTCGAACCATTTGGAGGCCCTTGCAGCTCCGGTTTGTCAGGCGGCGCAGCGCTCAAGGCGTTGAACCACAGGGGCGAGGTCGCGAGGATCACGAAGACGGCGAGGCCGGCGACGATCTTATAGGCGTCATACATCGTCCTGTCCCTCCACCTCTGCCACCAGGGGCTCACCACGGAGGTCGGTAGTCCGGTCGTTTTCGCCCTCCATGATCAGAGCGTTGCCCACCAATTCGTGGACCCCGCTGACATCGACACCGGGCGACCAGTACTCGACCAGCGGCGGCAACGTGGCACGGTCGATTGCGCAAACGCACGCGAGACGGTTGACGTCGTTGTGGTCCCTGACCCAGCGCACGGCGTTGCCTCGCGGCAAACCGCCTCGCATCCGCATCTCCATGTTTTCGTCGTTACCGAGACCCGCACCTCCTGCGCAGCAGAAGGTATTCTCCCGAATCGTGTTTTCAGGCATGTCGACAAAGTGGTTGCACACGCTCTTGATCACATAGCGCGGTTCTTCTAGCAGACCCATCGCACGCGCAGGGTTGCACGAATCGTGATAGGTGACCCGGAAACGATCGTTCCGGCTCGGGTCCAACTTGAGTTTGTTGTTCTTGATCAGATCCGAGGTGAACTCGCAGATATGAACCATCTTGGTCGAGGCTGCATTGTCAAAAACGGTCCCGGTGAACGGCGATTTGGGGACCTCGAGAAAGTCCGCAGGACCGTTCATGGTGTTCATGTACTGGTGCATCACCCGCCACATGTGGCCGCACTCACCACCCAGGATCCACTTGACACCGAGACGCTTGGCCTCGTGGTAGATCTTCCAGTTGAGCCGTTTGAGGTTTTCGGCGGAGTTGAACATGCCGAAATTCCCGCCATCAGAGGCATAGGAACTCAGGGTGTAGTCGAGGCCGATGTGCTCGAAGAGCATCAGATAACCGACAAAGGTGTAGGTGCCCGGATCGGCAAAGTAGTCCGCCGACGGAATCACGAAGAGGACCTCGGCGCCCTTACGGTTGATCGGGGGATCGATCTTGAGGCCGGTGACTTCTTCGAGCTCGTCAACCAGGAACTCCACGTTGTCCTTGTAGGTGTGTGGCTGGATGCCGAGGTGATTGCCGGTGCGTTGGCAATTGGCCACGGGTTCCATGATCCAGTTGATGTTGAGACCGACCAGATTCATGAGTTCACGCGCCATCATGGTGATCTCAGCCGTGTCGATGCCATAGGGGCAATAGACACTGCATCGACGGCACTCGGTGCACTGGAAGAAGTAGTAGTACCACTCCTTGAGCACCTCTTCGGTAAGCTCCCGCCCACCGGCGAGACGACCGAGAATCTTGCCGGCGGTGGTGAAGTCCTGGCGATAGACCGAGCGCAGCAGCTCGGCGCGCAGGACCGGCATGTTCTTCGGATCACCCGAACCGATAAAGAAGTGGCATTTGTCGGCGCACGCACCGCAGCGCACACAGATGTCCATGAAGACCTCGAGGGTCCGGTACTTCTTCAACAGGTCTTTGAACCCGTCGTGGATGATCTGCTGCCAGTTCTCCGGCAGCTTCCAATCGGCGTCGGTCGGGGACCATTCGCGCGGGTTGGGCATGCCCATGTATTCGAGGTTCTTCGTCGCGGTCGGATAGGACCACGTGCCCCGCCGCGCCTCGAAATCAACTGAAGGATTCATCCAGTCGCGGGTCGGCGGAGTGAGGTCGATTTGAATCAGTTCTTGAGGCGTTTTTTCCGCCATGGCTCACTCCTTCTCCAGCGCGTAGCCAGACGCCTTCAACTTGTCGCGGAACTCGTCCTCCCACTCGGCATACGAGTGGCCTTGGATGTCGGGGTTCCACGGGTTGATATGACGGTGGGTACGGTTGCTGTTGGCGAGATTGCGGGTTGGGCTCAAGAACACGCCGGGCGCGTGCAACAGCTTTGAAAATGGGAAATAGACCAGCAGTGCGCTGACCAAAAAGACGTGTACGAAGTACCACAATCCAACTCCCACCGGAGCCACGGGCTGGAGGGAGGCCCATCCGACGATCGCCGCCTTGACCTGGACCACATCGACCTTTTCCACATGGCGCATGATGATGCCGGTGATGGCGATACCGAGCAGGAGATAAAGGGCGAAATAATCCGTAGGCAATGAGATGTACTTCACCTTGGCATCGAACAGACGCCTGAGAAGCAGTACGAAGAGCCCACCGAGGAGGAGGAAGCTGGTGATGTAGAACACCGGCAGACCCACCTGGAAGAAGCCGTCAAACTGCTGCAGGAGCTCCACCCAGTAAGGAACCGGCTCGACAAAGAACCGGAAGTGGCGCAGAACGACGATCAGCATGGCCCAGTGAAATGCCATGGCCGCCGCCCACAACAACTTGTCGGAGATGTAGTTCACCTTTTCCTTGGCCGGCAAGAGCTCGACCCTGTGGTTGCGGAACAACGAACGGAAGAACAGGACCTCGAGGGCCATCCGACCGATGACACCCGGGAGGCCGCTCGGCGCCTCCAACTCGTTGTTTCTGATCCACGGGAGGGACTTCGCTTGCCCACTCGTGGTCGGAATCCGGAACGGAACAGGAGATTTTGCCCAATGAATCACCCGATAGATGATCCCACCGAGGAAAACGGCGAAGGCCACCCCGGGGACAACAACCCCGAGGAAGAACTGCAGGCTGCCGCCCGCGCTCGCCCCCACCGCGGCAAGCAGAACCAAAATGGCTACCGCAACTAGAGATATCAACGCTCCCATGCGTTCAATCCCTCCTTCCTCTCGGTCCCTTCAGACCAGGAGACACACCGTCTTATCGCGGTGTGTTCTCCGATTCTTCGGCGCGGCGTTCCCGCCACGCCTGCATGCGCTCCATAATTCCGAGCGACTGATTACGAATCTCTTTGGCACGTATCGACCACATCTGCTCACGACATTTCATATAGACGTTGAATGAAGCGAGCGCGAGACGATCGATCGTCGTCCCGAGGTCGATTTCGTCTTTCCCGCCGGTCCCCGAATCTTCTCCGAGGACCTTCTCGATGATGGGCCTGAGATCAAAAACAAATCCCACGGCCTCCGCCGGCGACAGATCCTGGACCGCTCGGATTCGGATCACCAGATCCAATGCCGGTTCGAGCTCCGCCGGCTGACGTCCCTGAGAGAGCCCGTCGATGATCTCGTCAAGCCCCTCCTGGAGACCGGCTCCGACCGGGTTCGAGAACCTGTCGGTCTGTCCCCTGAGAAACTCTCCGGTTTTCTCCGGATAGCTGGAAATGACCATCTCGACCCAACTATCGACGATGGCTTGTCGATGACGTGCGAGTGCTGCGTGTTTCACGCAAATATCTCGAGTGATACCGCATGACCGCCCCCGTCAAAAACGACGGGGGCGGCGGCGGATTGATCTCAGACGCAGCCGGTCGGTTTGGGCAGGCCGGCGACCTTACAGGCGCCCTTCGCGGGGCCCGACGGGAACAGCTCGTAGATCTCCTTGAGCTGGAATCCGGTCTGCTTGCAGAGCTTGCGGATCATCGGCGCAACACCGAACTGCAGGTAATAGTCGCGCAGATAGTTGACGACCTTCCAGTGATCGTCGGTCAGGCTGTCAACACCCTCGGTCTCGCCGAGCGCGGCCGCAACCTCTTCGTTCCAGTTTTCCGGCTCCTGCATGAAACCGTCTTCGTCGACTTCGATTGAAACATTCCCTTGCTCGAAAAGTGCCATTTCAGTCCTCCTTTGTGTTTTCCGGGGTTTCAGCCCCGCTCAGTTCGATCATGGTGACGTTTTTCTCACGTTGCTTTTTAAGAGTGGCCTTTTCCATGGCCTTGACAAAGTCCTGGGTCGGACGGTGGCCGAGTTCGATCGCACGGCCGAGGTGACGTTCGGCGGCGCCGATGTTTTCCAGAGCCATGTAGCCGACCGCCGCGTGGTAGTGGGCGAGGGCGTGATTCCTGTCCAACTCGAGAACCCGCAGATTGCACTGCACCAGGTTTTCGGGATCGTTGAGATAGAGATAGGCCTGACCCATGTTGTAGTGGATGATCGGGATATCATCCCGGAGTTTTACGGCTTCCTGGTTTGCATCGAGGCATCCCTGGAACTCCCACCGCATCAATTTCACGCCGCCGAGGTTGACCCACGCCTGGTAGAGCGACGGGTCCAACTCGAGGGCCTTCTGATAGGCTTCCTCGGCCATTTTGACTCGGCCCGACACGGTGTAGGCGAGGCCGAGGTTGTGATATGCGGAGGCCTGTTCGGGATGCTCCTCCACGTCTCTCATACAGCGCTCCAAACGGTTGCGCTGGCTTTCATTGTTCATTCGCACCCTCCCTGTTCACGGAGAGCAGGTACTCGAGATCCGCTCGCTCTCCGGGATCGTTGATTCCGTCGATATCCGGCAGCCGATCACGGATTTCCTCGACCAGCTCGGGCGCAACCTCTGCGATGCGGCAGAGAGCTCTCAAAATGCCCGGTCGCAGACCTTCGTCCCACAGGTAGCCCGTCATCGGACCGACAAATGGAACGACCAGATCCGGTGCCCGTCGGCCGATTTCGCCGATTGCAGGCAACATGTAGGAACCGTTGGTGGCCGACTCGTCGTTGAGCGCCCACAGGGCACGCCGCAGGATCTCGAGCCCTAGATCCGGGTGCGACGAGGCCGCCGCGCCGATCGCTGCCGCCGCGCGGCCGCGAATCAAGGGATCTGTGTCCCACAGTCGACCCTGGAGGAAACGAACGCTGGAAGGTCTCTCCCCGACCATCCGTTCGAGACCCTGCGAGTCGCCAAGCCGGAGCATTTCCATCACTTCCTCCTTCACCCGCATACGGCCGTCGGATCACCCCGCTCGGCCGCGAATTTCGCGGCGAGAGCGAGAAAGCCGTCCGCCCATTCGGGCGTCGCTCTGGCGTGGAGATGAAGATAAGAAGCCCAGACACGTCCCTCGACGATGCCGTCGCGGTCATCGCCGATACCGGTGCCACGTTCCAGCCGAAGGACGGTCCGATCCCCGCCCCCGGCATTCATGATTCTCGAGTAATGAAATTCGTGACCTACCAGTCGAGCCCCGGCAGGAAAGAACGGATTGTCCCGATCCACCACAGCGACCTCGTAACCATGGCCTTGCGGTGTCGGTCGTTGTTCGACGACGAGGTCCAAAATGCCGGACATCGGGTGCGGCACACCGTCGACTACCAATTCGCGAGCCAGATACATGAGCCCGGCACACTCGGCGTAAACCGGCATACCGGCTACAACACGGGCACGCACGCTTTCGGTAAAGGCGGAGTTCGCTCCGAGACGCGCTGCGTGAACTTCAGGGAAACCACCACCGATATAGAGACCGTCGGCCTCGGGAAGCTCGCTGGCACTGCCCGGGTCCACCGGCACCAGCTGCACGCCCGAAGCGCGCAGCAACTCGAGGTTTTCGGCGTAATAGAAGCTGAAGGCTTCGCCTTCGAAATACGCAATGCTGACCGGAACCTGCACGACAGGATTGTCGGCAGGCACGAGCTCCAACTCGGGAGCCCACTCGGCTGCAGCGAGCAGTCGATCGAGATCGACCCCGTCGACCACCGCCTTGGCGGCGCGCTGCACCGCCTCCTCGGGGTCGGGGTGCTCCGCAGCGGTCACCAGCCCGAGGTGCCGCCCCGGCAGCGGATCGTCACCCCTGATTCGGCGGATGGCGCCCAGAACCGGGGTCCCTGCGATGCCGGCCACCGACTCACGAACGATTGTTTCGTGGCGTCCGCAACCGACCCGATTCAAGATCACGCCGGCGAGGTCGAGCTCTGGATCCATGGCTCTGCAGCCCATGACCAGCGCAGCAGCGGTCCTCGTCATTTTGGTGCAGTCGATGACCAACACCACCGGCGCGGCCATTCGACGGGCCAACATGGCCGTCGAGTGGCTTCCTTCAACATCGACACCGTCAAAGAGGCCGCGGTTGCCCTCCACGAGAATGAGGTCCGCATCCTGCGCGGCTTGGCTGAGCGAAGCCGCCATGGCCTCATCCTTCATGAGGAAGGTGTCGAGATTCCGACAGGTTGAACGAGCCGCAACACCGAGCCACGCGGTGTCGATATAGTCCGGCCCCTTTTTGAAAGGCCGCACCTTGAGCCCACGATCCGCCAAGGCCCTGGCAAGACCCAGACTGACCAGGGTCTTGCCGCTGTCACCGGAGAGCCCGGCGACAACTAATCGAGGAACCTTGACACGCATCGGCTCAACCGCCCGTTGACCTCACTCACCCACGATGTAACCGCACGGGCACTCTTCCCAGCACTTCTTGCACCCGTCGCACATCTCCATCTTCTTGATTTCAAAGAAGTTTCCGGGGGAGACTACTTTTGTTTTGCTAAATACGCTGTTCTGGCAGTACATCCAGCAGTTTTCACAACCGAAGCACCTGCCGCAACTGAAACAGCGGTCGATTTCGGCCAGCGCATCTTCGGCCAACAAACCCAGATCGACCTCGTCGAAGGGGTTCGCCAAGCGATCTTCGGGCGCTTTGACCTGTCGTTGTTTGCGTTCTGCCGGTGGGTACCAATCAAGCTTGAGCTTTTCGGCACGGATCATTTCGCCCTCTTGGACCTCCTGTGGCGTCGTGCCCTGCAGGTGGGCGTGGATCGCATCAGCCGCCTTGCTGGCCTGGCCGATCGAGGTGGTGGCGATACCGAGATTGATGTTGTCACCGCCGGTCCAGATGCCGTCGATGCCGGTAAAGCCCCACTCGTCGCCATTGAGCCAACCGTCGCCCAATTCCGTCGATTTGACGGCCGCAAGATCGGGTTTCTGGCTGACCGCGGTGATCACGGTCTCGACCTCGATCTCATAGGTGTCGCCTTCAATGGCGACCGGGCGCCGGCGACCCGAATCATCGGGCTCGCCGAGCTCCATGCGCTGGACCACCATGGCGCGAACTTTGCCGTCGTCGTCGCGCAGAATCTCGTGCGGCGCTGCGAGGAACTCGATATGGATATCCTCCTCGATCGCCTCTTCGATTTCGCGCTCGATGGCCGGCATCTCGGTCCGGGTCCGGCGATAAAGGATGGTGACTTCGGCCCCCATTTTGGACGCGATCGAGGCCGCATCCGAACCGAGGCGCTTGGAAACACGGGCCGCATCGACAGCGGTGTCGCCGCCACCGATCACGATCACCTTGGTGCCGAGATCGACCTCTTTGCCGGAGTTGGCGTGATTGAGAAACTCGGTACCGGTCCAGATGCCGGGGCCGTCTTCTCCAGGGATGCCGAGGTTTTTGCCCTGGTGGGCGCCGATCGCGACATAGATTGCGGCGTATTCTTTGCGGATATCCTCGAAGCTTACGTCCTTACCGATTTTGGTGTCGCATTTGAGCTCGACCCCGAGATCGACGATACGCTGAATCTCGGCATCGAGGATCTCCCGCGGCAGACGATAGACGGGGATTCCATAACGGAGCATGCCGCCGGCCTTCGGCAGGCCTTCGAAGACCGTCACCTTGTACCCGCGACGGGCCAACTGGTAGGCGCAGGAGAGTCCGGAGGGCCCGCCGCCGATCACGGCGATCTTCTGGTCCTTGGCACCCTCACCCTCGATGGCTTCTGCTTTGAGGTCGTGGTCGATGGCGTAGTCGCCAATAAACCTTTCCACCGAGTTGATTCCGACCGGGCCGTCTTTCTGACCGCGGTTGCAACCTGTCTCACAGGGATGAGGACATACCCGCCCCATCACCGACGGGAAGGGGTTTGTCTCCATTTCGATGCGCCACGCCTGCTCGCACGCTTCGTCGAGGCTCAGGCCCAACTTTTCGCGCAGACTGATGACGGTCAGCCAGCCGCGGATATCGTTGCCGCTGGGGCAATTGCCCGAACACGGCGGAAGGCTTTCCACGTACCTCGGCCGGAGCGACGAAAGGGCTGAACTGCCCCCCGATCCGCTCATGCGTGCAGTCATTTTGCTGGACTTTTTCTTGTCCTTCTTTTTCAGCAGACCCATTTACTACTCCTCTATTCCCGGCTCAATCCGCCTCAGGAGATCTTGGCCATGTATTTCTTCAACTCGTCGAGCTCCCCGAGAATCCCGTCGTGCTTTTCCTCATCGTGAAGGAGGTAGTTGAGCAGGACTTTCTGCACCGGGTCGGTCGTCTGCTCGAGGAGTTGGTTGGCGAGAGCGATCGTCTGCCGCTCGAGTTCATCGTGCGCCTCGATCTGTCCCCACACCTCGGCGATTTCATCGCGGTTCAGAGTGACAGGCGTCTTGGTGATGCTGTCGATGAGGAACTGCTGCACCCGGTGATGCTGGACCGAGTCGTTACGAATGATCTCCATGACCTGGCGGATCAGGAGGTTGTCGGTCTTCTCCATGATCTGGGCGGTCGTCTCGATGGCATCTCGTTCGATGCCCTGCCACTGCCGCAGTACGTCAACTGCGAACTTCGCCCGTTCCGGGCCCGAAAGTTTCTTCTCTCCCATTTTCGTCCTCCGTGGTTCGTAGCGGCGCGAAAAATACTCCCCCGGGCTCGCGCCCGGGGGAGTGATCAGCGCTCAGTCTTCTGGAAGCGTCACGTAGCTGCCGCCGGCATACTTGTAGGTGCAGCGGCCGGAGTCGATGAGCTGGCGCAAGGCCTTTTTGCACATCTTCTTGTCCACCGCATCGTCGCCGAAATCTTCAATCATCGCCTTGGTAACGTCCATTGGTTTCAGGTTTTTCTTGCCATAGGTCGATTTGACCAGTTCGAACATGGCGTCTGCGATCTGATCGATCGTGACCTCAGCCATGGTGTCCTCCTAGTGGCGCAGCTGCGCCGTCCTCGTGAAGGTCTCGCCGGCGTGTTTGAAGTCGTCGATGTGGTACTTGGTGAACTCGAGATCATTGAGTTCGAACCACTTCGGCCAACCGATACGCTCGATCCACTCGCCCATGCGCTCGTGTTTGCGCGCATTTTCGGCGTAGACGTTCACGATCTTGGTAACCGCTTCGACCACTTCGGGCCAACGCGGCGGATTATTGGGAATGAAGGGAATCGCGAGTTTCGAGAATTTCGGTGTCGAGCGGGCGTTGGAGACCTTGCCGCCGACCCAGATCGAGATGCCATCGGTCTCGGCATTGTTGATCTTCACCGCCGGGCAGACCGTGTAGCAGTTGCCGCAGTACATGCACTGCTCTTCGACGATCTCGATCGACTGGATGCCGTCGACGGTGGCCGGACGGATGGCGCCGGTCGGGCACGAAGCGACGAGGGTCGGGAGCTCGCACATCTTCGGCAGGTCGGCGTGATCGATCACCGGAGCACGGGTGTGAACACCCAGGACCGCGATGTCCGAGCAGTGGACCGCGCCGCACATGTTGAGGCAGCAGGCGTATGCCAGACGGAGTTTGCCCGGCAGTTCCATGCTCGTGAAGCGGCCGATGAGCTCGTCCATGAGAGCTTTGCAGACACCCGAGGCATCGGAGGCCGACGAGTGGCAGTGCACCCAGCCCTGGGTGTGGACGGGGTTCGAGATGGCGTTGCCCATGCCGCCGATCGGGTAGCCAAGCGCTTCGATGTCTTTGACCAGCGGATCGACATTCGCTTCGTCGCTCAGAAGGAACTCGACGTTGTTGCGGCTCGTGAACCGCAGGTAACCATCGCAGTATTTGTCGGCGATGTCGCAGAACTCGCGGATCGATGTGATCGCAAGCAGCCGCGGCGAGGCGGCACGTACGGTGAACAGCTTGTCGCCGGTCTCACCTACGTGAACCATGACGCCGGGGCGGAGAATCTCGTGGTGGTCCCATTTGCCATAGTTGTCCTTGATGACCGGCGGGAGGAACTGTTCGTAATGTGGGGGTCCGATATCAGTGATGCGTTCTTCAGCCATTTCTTCCTCCCTTCCTATTCCGCGTCTTCGAAGATTTCGTCATCGAAGAAAATATAAGGATTCGAGCGCGGTGCCATGACCATCTCGGGAATCGGGTCGAGCCCGATCTCCTCGAGGAAGTTCGACATACCGACTCGCTGGATGAACTCACCGGTGCGTTCGCGGGCCTTGCCGTGCTCACCCCAGAGATCCCAGATGGCCTCGGTGAGTTCCTTGAGATCTTCATAATCCGATTCCGGATCCATCTCGAGGAAGGGCACGAAGACCGAGCACAAGAGGGCGCCACCGACGATCGGGGCCTTGCCGCCGATCAGGATCGTCGCACCGCGCTCCTTGCCGGGTTTCAGGGCCTTCGGCATCACGTTGATGCAATGCATGCAGCGGACGCAGTTCTCATTGTCGATATCCAGCGCCTTGCCATCCCAGTCGACGCACTTGGTCGGGCAGAGATCACAGATTTCGCTCTGGATGTCGACGCCATTGGTGGCATACTCGACGACCTTGGCCTGGTTGACCTGAATGTCGTCCTTCCAGGTGCCGATGACCGAGCAATCCGAACGTGCGATCGAGGCCACGCAGTCGTTCGGGCAGCCTGCAAACTTGAACTTGTACTTGTAGGGGAAGAACGGGCGGTGGAGCTCGTCCTGCCATTCCTGGGTGATGTTGTAGCAAGCATCCAGGGTGTCGTAGCAGGCCCACTCACAACGCGCCGGACCCACACAGCAGCTCGGCGTCCGCATGTTGGAGCCCGATCCGCCGAGATCCCAACCCTTTTCGGTGAGGTCTTTGAAGAGGGGTTCGATGGCCTCGGTTGTCGAGCCCAGGAAAACGATGTCGCCGGTGGAGCCGTGCATGTTGGTCAGACCCGAACCGTGTTTGTCCCAGATGTCGCACAGGGTGCGCAGGGCATCGGTGGTGTAGAACCACCCTGACGGCTGGTTGACGCGGTGGGTGTGGAACTCGGCAACGTTCGGGAACTCGTCGGCCAGATCCGAGTAGCGCCCGATCACGCCTCCGCCATAACCCATCACACCGACCAACCCGCCATGCTTCCAGTGACTGAGGTGCTCCTCATAGGAGCGCTCAAGCTGGCTCATGGCGTCCTGGACCATCGGTTTGTGGGCCTCCTTCTTGAACTCCTTGACAAAGCTCGGCCAGGGGCCTGATTCGAGCTCGTCAATTAGCGGCGTCGATGACTTCTTCTCTTCTGTCATGGCCACTCCTTTCCTTAATTTGTTGTTGCTTGCTGGGGCAAAGCGAGTCGTGAATCCACGAACCGACCTCACATCAGCGAACTGATGTTCGACCAGAACTTGGAGAACACCACGGTTGATAGGAAATAGCCGAACGGTACATTCACCGACACACCGATGGTGAAAGCCCTGATCGGCTTGAGACCGAAGATCAAACGATCAGCGCAGCGGGCCGACGACCCGATGCACGAAAAACACTGAACGAAGCACACCGCCCTGGAGCCCTCGATTTGCAGGAGTTTTTTCAAGCCGTTGTGCACCGTGTACCTTTCTTCACGCAATCGACACCGAACCATTGGTCAACGGTGCAACCTATGTGCCAGTGACCTATCTCGTGCAGCTTTTCACAAGTCGTTGACGAGATGTTACTTCGGTGGGATCCCGCGGGATGAGAAACAGCGTCACCACCCTCGGTGTTACATATGCGTAACGGAAGCGTGTGACAGGGTTCGCGCTTATTCCCTGACAGTGGTCGCCAGTCGATCAGCCGAGCGGCTCTCGTGAATCACAGGAAGTCGGCTTCGACCATCCGTTTCCGGGGCTTCGATGCCCAGGTCCCGCATCTTTCGGTACAGCGTGCTCGGGTGGATGCCGAGCTCCTCGGCTGCAGCCTTCCGATTGCCGAGATGGCGTCGCAAAGCATCTTCTACGTGGAGTCGTTCCAGTGAGCGGAGCGTCATTCCGGGAGCCGAGGCCAGTTCGGCCTCTCCCCGTCCCCGAGCCAATTCCGGCGGCAGGTGCTGGAGTTCAATCATGCTGCTGCTGCACAAAACAAATGCGTGTTCGATGATGTTCTCGAGCTCACGGGCGTTGCCCGGGAAATCGTAATTCATCAACAGGCCGAGCACCTCGTCGGAGACGCCGGCGATGCTCTTCTCCTGGAGTCGATTGAAGCGATCGACAAAATGGTCAATCAACAGTGGGATGTCCTCGCGACGCCCAGCCAGCGATGGCAGTTCGAGTCGCATGACGTTGATGCGATAGTAGAGATCTTCCCGAAAATCTCCCCTGCTGACAAGGTCGGCCAGGTCCCGGTGGGTGGCCGCGACAACGCGAACGTCCGCGGCCACCGGATCCACACTCCCTAGGGGCTCGAACTCGTGTTCCTGCAGGACCCTGAGCAGGCGGACCTGCATTGCGGGCGAGATGTCACCGATCTCGTCGAGAAAGATCGTGCCCCCCTCTGCGACCTCGAACCTCCCCCGCTTGTCTTTGCGGGCATCAGTGAAGGCTCCCGCTTTGTGTCCAAAGAGCTCGGACTCGAGAAGCGTGTCCGGGAGAGCGCCGCAATTGATGGCCACGAAACGCTTCTTGCTCCGTGGCGACAGATCGTGAATGGCACGAGCGAAGAGCTCCTTCCCGGTTCCGCTCGCACCGTGGATAACGACCGTGCTCTCGCTGGCGGCGATGGCCGGCAGGACTCCGAAGAGATCGCGCATGGCTCGGCTTCGGCCGATGATGTCACCGAGAGAAAACCGGCCCTCGAGCTCCTTCCGCAGCTCCTCCACCTGGCTCAGGTCGCGAAAGGTCTCGACACCGCCAACCAACTGTCCGCGATCGTTCCGCAGGACCGAGGTCGAAATACTAATTGGGACCTTGCGCTCCCTGGCGTCGATGATGAATGCAGCCCTGTTGACCACCGGTTCACCCGTCTCCAGTGTGTGGCGGAGCGCACAGCCGTCGACACAGATGCTGGCCCGGAAGACATCGCAGCAGCGGCGCCCGACGGCCGAATCGCGACTCACACCGGTGATCCGTTCGGCGGCCCGGTTGAAGTAGCTGATGCGCCACTCGTGATCGACCGTGAACACGCCGTCGGCCACATTGTCGAGAATAATCTGACCGACTCCAGGTTCGTCCGAATTCATAACATGCCCTTCGGATCAAGGAGTTTACCCCACTTCCGGTTCGACCGGGACACTCCGGCAGAACCACATTTGTGGCATACTACCGCCGAGGCACCATCGTTTTGACCAAATGGAATTCAAATCCGCACCGAATCAACAAACGGCCTCGAGACCCGCGATCACGAGGCGGTGCCCGTTCCGCCACAACCCAGCAAAAACACTCAGCCGGCAACAAATGCCGCGGGCGTGACTCGGACGTTCATCTTTCTTTTTTGCAGCATCGCCACGGCAGCGGCCGTAGGCCTTGCAGCCCAGTTCTTGCCGCCCCTGGCGGTGGGCGGCGCGGCTCTGGTCTCCATCCTCACAGTCGGAGGCATCGTTGCCCGGAATCGGGGTCGGAGCAAGGAGCCAGTCGAGCCCATCGACGATCTGCGCCGAGAACTGTTCCAGACCAGACGGGACCGCGCCCAGCTCTTCGCCGCTGTTCCGTGCTTCATCTGTGTCCTCGACCGGGACCACCACGTCATCGAGGCCAACTCGCTCTACCGTAAGGAGTTCGATGTCACAGACCGTTCTCTATGCTACGAAATCTGCAAGAAGAGAAGCAAACCGTGCCTCGACTGCCAGGTCGACCGGACCTTTGCGGACGGCGGGATCTACTCCAGCGAGGAGACGCTCGTGCGCACGCGACGGGCGCCGGATCAACGTCGTGGTCCACACCCAACCCGTGTATGACGACAACGGCGAGATTTCAGCCGTCATGGAAGTCTTCACCGATGTCACCGAGGTCAAACGCCTGCAGCGACAACTCGCCCTGACCGGCCGCGCGGTCGCCGGGATGGCACACCGGGTCAAGAACATCCTCATGGGGCTCGAGGGCGGCATCTTCATCGTCAATGACGGTCTCGAGGAGGACGATCGCGAGGCCATCGGCATGGGTTGGGAGATGGTGGAGCGAAATGTCGGACTGGTCACCGGCATCGTCAAGGACCTGCTCTACTGCTCCAAGGACCGCGAGCCCAACTTCCAGCCGGATGTCGACCCGCAGGAGATCGTGACCGAAGTGTGCGATCTCTATGCCGCTCGGATGAAGGGCGAGAACATCGAGATCCGCACCGAGTTCGGAAACCCGCCGCGTCGAGGGACCTTCGACAGGGACGGCCTGCACAGCCTGCTCTGCAATCTGGTCGCCAACGCGATCGACGCCTGCCGTTTCGATCCCTCCCCGGACAAAGAGCCGCCACACCGTGACACTCCGCTGCAGACAGAACGGAGAGGGCTCGCAAATCCTCGAGGTCGAGGACGACGGACCGGGCATTCCCGAGGAACTCAACAGCAAGGTGTTCCAGGACTTCTTTTCGTCCAAGGGAACCGAGGGAACGGGCATCGGCCTGCTCGTGGTCCAGAAGGTGGCCGAAGAGCACGGCGGAAAGGTCACTTTCGAATCCGTCCCCGGAGAAGGGACGAAATTCATCGTCGTAATCCCGAATGCCGACCTCGAACATCCTGCAGATCCGGTGGTTCACCCATCGCAAGCCGTCGAGGCCTGAAACACCCGGCCGCCGGAGCTGTCAAGCAGCTCCGATAATTCCCTCCACTTTTTCCAAGAAGAGGTCCCGCTCAATCGGTTTCTCAACCAGAGCGTCCGGTTGAGGGAGTTCCTCGAGATCGCCGAAGAAGTCGTCGAGCCGGGTCAAACCCGTCAGTACCACGATCGGGATATGCTTCGTCTTCTCCGAGGTGCGGAGACCGCGGTAGGCCTTGATACCCGACTTCTTCGGCATCAAAACGTCAAGAGTGATCAGGTCGGGCTGGTGCGCCTCGGCCAGCCACGCTCCCTCCTCACCGTTGGATGCGGTTTCGGTCTCGTAACCGGCTTTGCGGAACACCGCCTCGAGGTAGACTCGCATGTCTTTTTCGTCATCGATGATGAGAACTTTCTTCGCCATGGTGCGCTCCTCCGATCTCGGTAATATTACTGGGTTGCCGAGTCACCGAGGGCGGCACGCGCCTCGGGGGTGTCGATTCGCCGCAAAACTTCGCGGATCGGTTCCCTCAAACCAGGATTGTCGAGGGCACAGATCACACAATCGACCAACTCGGGCTCCTTGAGTTGCTGGAGTTCCGACGCAGCACACTCGACGAGTTTCACATTCGCGCTGCCAAGCGCCGAGCACAGATACTCGACCGCGAGCCCACCGGTTTCCCCGCCCTGGCGGGCGATCGTGCCCAGTGCGCGCAGGGCCTTTTCGCTGCGTCGGAAGCGCCCGATGGCCCGGACTCCGCGGAGACCACCGCCATAGACCTCGACAAAGGCCTGCACAGCCTCGTCGCTCTTGCGCTCGGGCTCCTCCTGCTTGTCAGTGATTTCGGACAGATACGACTCGTCGGCAAAGAACTCGACGGCCATCCGCCGCACCGCTGCCGAGTAGTCCGGGTCTTCAGCAATGGACTCGATGATCCGGCGGTCCGAGATCTTCGAGAAACACATCCCGATGAGTTCGAGGTTCTCCGGGGCCTTCAGAAGCCCAGCCACGACACCCTGGGAAAAAATCCGTTCAACGGCCACCAGGCGAACATCGAGGAACTCTGCCCCTTTCGCGACCTTTTCCAAGTTGATGTCATCGTGAATTCGGGAGACCGCCGTCAGGCGGACCCGTGGTGAATCGTCGGTGCACGCCACTTCGATCAGAGCTTCCGGATCGTCCATTTTCTCTACCGCCGTCAGTCGCGTTCGAGGATTCGAGTGGTCCTTTTTCTGCACCACCCCGCCGGTCTTCTTGTTTCTCTCTAGAACGTTCATGGTCATACTCCTTTCTCGGGAGTGAGAATGGGGCCTGGCCCCTGCCTCTTCTCGTTGCCACTGGAAATCAAAGGAATCTCCACGACAATCTCGTCATTCTTCATGCAGACCCAACGCGCGGTCTACGGTCTCACCGAACTCATCCGGATCGATCGGCTTGTCGAAAACAGCAAACGGCTCCCGCACAGCCAGGTGGCGGCCGGCGAGACCGCTGACGACGATCACCGGGATGGCCGACAGGTCCTTGTCCTTGGAAAGACGGCGGAAAAAATCGGTCCCGGTTTGGTTGGGCATCTGCAGATCGAGAATGATGAGATCCGGCCGTTCGCTTTCCACCACGTCGAAAGCCTCGCGCCCGTTCTCGGCCGTCAGGGTCTCGTAACCCCTCTTCTGGAGAACCGCCGTGATGAACTTCCGGATATCGGCCTCGTCGTCCACGACCAGGACAGTGTGACTCATCGCGACCTCCGTTTCTGAGAAAACAACATTCATTGAATTATTCCTCTCGCTCGCGCTCTGTCAAGAATTTCCAAAACGGGATGAACCCCAGCAACAGGCCGAAGGCCACGATGTAGCCGATGGCTTTGGTGTGGGTGAGGAAATCAAAAAGTGTGTGCATCATCGGCTCCTTAGTGCTGCCCACGCCAGTCGGGGTGCTCGTACATGATCGGCATGCGGTTCGCGATCCATCGGAAGACCACCACCGCAAAGGTGATGAATGCCACCGTCACCCAGATTTCCATCCACGACGGGACGTAGCGCTGACTGGCCGGCAAGTTGTAGTTGAATACGATGAAGGTCGTGTTGAACCTGTTGAGGACGATTCCCAACACGGTTATGACCGCCGCTGTCCTCACCAGCACCAGCTTTCGCTCTCGATAGCCCACAGCGAAGAGCACACACGGCAGGAGAACAAAACCCACCACCTCGACCAGATACCACGCGCCCCATCCGGTTGCCAGGAGGTGCCACTCGTCTTCGAGGGCCAGGGCAACGATCTTGATTGCCAGGTAGATTCCAAGGGTGACCGACGCCGCCTTGGCCAGACCGAAATTGATGTTCTCGAAATGCTGAGTGGTGATGTCGACCTTGTCGTGGTACGCGCGATGGGAAAACATCCCTTCGACAATGACCATCGACAACCCCGCCGCGACCGCGGAGACGAAGAAGTGCACCGGGATGTGCGCTGAATACCACAGGGGGTGGAGCTTCGTCGGGACCGACATGAACATCGCTCCCAGGGTCGACTGGTGCATCGTCGAGAGGATCAGCCCGAAGATGGTGAGGCCGAGAGTCAGGCTGCCCACCACTTTCCGCCACCGTTTGAGGCCGAGCCACTCGAGCACCGCCGGCGTCGACTCGATGAACAACACGGTCAGATAGAGCGCCACGCACAGGGACACCTCGAAGAGCGGGGAGGTCGGCCCGGCCGATTTGATGAACGCGTACGGCAACCGCCACGGCCGACCGAGATCGGCGAGCAAACCGAGGACGACCAGGAAGTACCCCAGGAAAGCCGGTCAGGATTGCCGCGCGAACAACCGGCTTGTACTCCTTCATCCCGAAGACGTAGACCGCCGTCGAGGTCACAAAGCCGCCCGCGGCAAGGGCAACTCCGCTCATCACATCGAACCCGATCCAAATGCCCCACGGGTAGTTGTGGTCGAGGTTTGTCGTGGCCGACAGCCCGTAGATGAAGCGGATGCCGAGAATCACCGCACCCCCGGCGAGGATGATGCTCGTGATGATGTTGAACGGCGTCAGGTATCCCGCTTTCCCGGCAGGCGACGGGCTGACATCAACGGTTGCGTCAATCATGAGTCAGCCCCTTTCTCGGCCTCGGCGAGCGCCTTCTTGACTGCGGCAGCGACCGCTCGTTCCTTGTCCTTGGCGGCTCGTTCCGCCGCTGCGGCGAGCTTCTTCTTCGTCTCTTCACCGGCGGCCTCCAGCGTCTGGGCAACCGCCTCGTTTTTCTCTCGCTTCGCCACCGCTTCCTGGCGCTTGGTGAAGGCGTGGATTCCCATCAGGAGCCCGGGATAGATCGTCAGCACCAGCGGAACGACCCCCAGGTAGCTCGTGGCAATCGCCGGCAGCGGTTCCGAAGTGAGGCCTTCTTCGAGACCGAGCTTTCCGAACGCCTCTCCTGCGAGCACGAGCCAGCTGGTGCCGCCGAATTCGTGTTCGCCGAAGATGTGGTTGATGTAGCGGTCGGGGTACTTTCGAATCCGCTCCCGCGCCACCTCGAGCAGTTCTTCCCGCTCTCCAAAGGTGATCGCACCCATTGGGCAGGCCTCTGCGCAGCCGGGCACCAGCCCCTCCTTGATGCGCGGGTAGCACATGGTGCAGCGCATGACCTCTGGTGTCAGCGGGTTGTCGTACTCGTACGCCAGGGCGTTGTAAGGGCACGCCGTGATGCAGTAGCGGCAACCCATGCAGAGTTCGGGATGGTAGAGGACCGGGCCCTCGGGTGTCTTCTCGAAGGCGTGGACCAGGCACACCGTCGCGCAGCACGGCTCGTTGCAGTGCATGCACTGCAGTTTGCGGTAGACGTCCGGCTCGTCGCCGGTCCCATCGACATAGCGGTTGACGACCGTGAGGGCGGTATCCGATGTCCTCCTGGTGGTCTCGAAAGCCACCGGGTCGTCGACCGGGATCGCCGGTTTCGGAAGCTCATTGACCTCCGCACAGGCGACCTCGCACGATCTGCATCCGACGCAGAGTGTCGTGTCATGAAGCAGGCCGTAGCGTCCCGGGTAGCCGTCGAAATGCTTGACGGTTCCGGCGTCCGCCGCGCCCGCACCGAGCATGGCTCCGACCGCCCCTCCAACGAAACCCCGACGTGAAACGGTCATGATTGATCCTCCTTCGCGGCGTGGCAGTCGGTGCAACCCTGTTTCGCGACCCCCATCTGGACGTGGCAGCCGACACACTGCCGGTGATAGGCGACCTTGAGGCCGGGCCGGTCCCTGGTTGCGTCGGCTTTCTCGCCGTGACAGGACCGGCACGGGGGCGGTCGTACCCCGATGGGCGTGTGGTGGTGGCAGCCCGAACACAGCGTTGTCGTTTCTTCGTGGAACGCCGCAGCGAGCGTGCTTTCCCTCGTCCCGGTTTCGAGCGCACTGACGATCTTGGCGTGCGGAAGGGTCGATGCCTCGTAGCGATCGACCAAGAAATCGATGACCACGGTTTCCGGATAGTCGTCGGAGAACGAGGGCAGCGGCCCGAGGAGACGGTCCTCCGCCAACGGCGGCCTCTCGATCGCCGCGCTCCCGGCCAGGGGCCCGCTATGGCAGATGGCGCACGCCCGATCGGCCGGAACCGCATTCGGAACGCTGTGGCAACCCGAACACTGTGGATGCTCGGCCGCAACCGTCGTATGGCATCCGACACAGCTGTGTTGCGAGGTCTTGAGGTGGTATGACTGAGCCACAGTCACACCCGCTCCCTCGACCGTCCCTGTGAGTGTGTGGCAGTCGTCGCAGGCCTGGAGAGTGCGGTGATGGCAGTCGGAGCAAAAAGTCGTCTGCCCTTCGTGCGCAAGGTGGTTGAAAGCCACCGACGGCGACTTCGATTCCTCGCTGGTGACCCAGATGGTGTCCGCCTGGCCGCGCAGGAGTCGCGGAACTTCGGCCAGGACCTGGATGGCGTTGCGTTGCTCCTGATCGTGACAGCCGACGCAGAAAACCGGGCCTGCTTCGAGCCCGGCTTCGGTACGCTCGAGGTGACAGGAGACGCATTGACGGTGGGAAGCGTTGGCCAGAGACAGCTTGCGGTCTTCGTCTTCGGCTCCGTGGCAGGCACGGCATCCCTCTTCCTTGCCCTTTTCGTACTTCAGTTCTTCAGCCACCTCGTCGTAGACGTGGTGGCAGTTCTCGCACTTGTCCTCCGACGCCTTCACGTGGCGTGCGTGCAGCGAGTAATCGAATTCCATCGACACACGAGACGAGATTCCCGGAAGACGTCGAACGTGGCACTCGCCGCAGGTCACCGGCCCCGCGGTCAGAGAATCCGCGGCGCGATCGCGGTGACAATTCACACAGGCGTCGTGGTAGCCGTCGATCGCCTGGTCGCGATTGTCGGCGGCGAGAACCGACTTCATGGTGGGAATCAGTACGAGCTTGTCGTCGATTCGATGGCAGGTCTCACAACCCTTTTCTTCGAGGGCCTTGGTGTGGGCCCCATGATCGAATTCGACGGCCGGCCGCTGCATTTCGCCAAAGGCGGCCGGGAAATCCATGGTGAGAGTCGTCGGCGCGATCGTTCTCGGCCCCTCGTCATCGGCGCCTGAAGTCCCCACGAAAACAGCAATCATCATGATCAGGCTGAAGGTCAGGAAAGGCAGTGTTCTTTTATGCATTGTGTCCCTCCCCTCACGCTTCCGGCATTTCCATCGTCTTGACCAGCATCTCGCTGATGAACGAGACGTGGCAGCCGAGTTTGTAGTGGCCGATGATGTCCTCGATGCCCGAGTGGCAGTTGTGGCACGGGGTGATCACCGTGTGCGCACCGGTATCCCCGATCTGCTCCGCTTTGACCTTGTTGCTCTTCATCCGGGAGAGCTTCCAGGGTGGACCGCAATTGATGAGCCCACCGCCGGCCTGGCAGCAGTAGTTGTGTTCGTAGCGGGGGTCCATGTCGCGGAAGTCCTCGCAGATTTCGTTGACCACGTAGCGCAGTTTTTCGTGCAGACCGCGGCCGCGGACGATGTTGCAGGGATCCTGGACAGTGACCGGCTCTTCGATCTTGCGCGCGATCTTGATCCGGCCGCTCTTCAGAAGTTCGTAGTAGAACTCGACGGCGTGCACCATCGGGATCGGGGGCTTGGTCCAACCCAACCACCGCGGGCCGTCGTAGACCGCGCCGCGGTAGGCGTGGCCGCACTCACCCATCACGATCCTTTTGACCTTGAGTTGCATGGCCCGTTCCCAATGCAAACGCTCGACCCGGCCCATGGTCTCGAAATCGCCCGAATACATCGCCATGTTGGAGTTGTCCCAACCGTCGGTCGAGGGCATGGTCCAGTCCGTCCCCGCAACCTTGAAGATGATCGCCATGTTGGCGATCAGCTGGGCGAGGATCTTCGGTTCGGGGCCGATGATCGAGTACATGACCTCGGCGCCGATCTTGTCGAGCGGAATGCGGGTCCCGGCCAGTTCGGCCTGGGCGTCCTCCTCCTGCCACATCAGGGTGTCGATCCAGTCATCCTGCTGGACCCACATCTGGTTCATGGTCGCCGCGTGGCTGTTGGTCGTGTCCTGGAGGTACTGGGGCACGACGCCGAGGAGGTTCAAGATCCGTCGCACGGTCATGATCAGATAGGAGATGTCGATGCCGAATGGGCAGTACATGCTGCAGCGCCGGCACGCTCCACAGTCAATGAACGCGATGCGCGCTGCGTTGTGGAGGAATTCGTGATCCACCTTTCCCTTTTGCTTGACCATCTCCCACAGCGTGTTCTCGACCTTGGCCACAGGCGCATAGTCCGGGTCGCCGTTGCGCGAGATATAGCTCTGGCAGGATTCGGCACACAGCCCGCAATGGACGCAGGTCTGGAGGTAGACCTCGAGACGCGCCGCACACTCCTGGGTCAGCACCTTGTTGATGGTCTTCTCGATCTGTTCCGGTGTGAGCTTCGCGATGTTGTCGTCCACACCGGGGTCGATGATCTGGATGTCTTGAAGATCAGCCATGTCGCCTCATCCTCATAGCGCCAACCCTCTCATTTACAAACATTTACCAGTCCCTCGAGTGGCGCACGGCGCCGAATTCAGCGCCCATGTAGGCCCGGGTAAAAACAAACCACAGCATGTGGACCAACCGTGTCCACGGAATCGCCAGCAGCGCCAACGCCCCTGAGAGGCCGTGGATCACGATCATCGGCTCGTAGGGCAGCCACTGCTGGTGGGCCACGAAGCCCGTCACGAACGGCGCCATCACCAAGAGCGCGAGCAGGAAGTCCGACGGGTAGCTGACATTGCGAACCTCGGGACGAACCAACCGCCGGACAATGAAGAAGAAGCAGGCAACAATGACCACCAGGGTCATGACATCTGCAACGCCTTCCGGCAGGCTCCACCAGCGAATGCCCCACGATTCCTGCCACAGCACCGCGTGCCCCATGAGGAACAGGGGAGTCACGAGAACGCAGATGTGGAAAGCGTAGGACAGCAGGGTGTAGAGCGGATGCAGACGCATATTCCGTCCGCCGAACGGCAGGACCCAATGGAGGAGTGAACGGGCCCCGTACTTGGCGTCGAAGGTCGGGTAGATAACCTTGTCTTTACGCGCCAACAGCGCCATCGTGATGAATTGGTAGGCCAGCCCGCCGAAGAAACCGATGAAGGCGATCCAGACCAGGGGGCCGCGAACGAATTCGTACATGCTCCCTCCCTCCTCAACCTTGGAAAATGGCGTCGAATGGCACCACCTAGCGGAGGTAGACTCCGTTCTCCACGGCGCGGATCAGCAGCCTCTGCCGTCTGGACTGAAAATCGGATCCCACAGCGCTTCGTACCACGGGCTCCAGACCTGCCGTCAACCGCAATCGCAAACCGTCCGTCTTTCTCCACCTTGGCCACTACCCGATCGCCCAGAGGAGAAAACCGGGTCCCACACCATGTCGAAGGTCTCCGGCCAGTGGTTGCCGTCCACCGCCATGGCCCACGAGCCGTTGCCCCTCACTCCAGCCGCGACTCGCCGACCATCCGGTGAAAACACCGGCGGCAGCACCAGATCATCGAATGACACTCCCCAGCCTCGATCGTCTACTACAACCGTCCAACTGCCGAAGCCGGGTGCCGCCACCGCCGCGACGTGTCGCCATCAGGGCTCAGACGCTGGTTCCACAACTGCATGAATCGGCTGTCCCAGATCGGGCTGCCGTTTTCGGCGATCGTCCACGAACCGTTGACCCGGACGGGCGCCAGCAGGTTCCGGCTTCCATTGCGATAGCTGGGCTCCCAGACACACCCAAAACGCCCCGCCCATGGCTCGGCGTTTTCAGCCAGAGTGTATTCGCAGATGTCCAGCCGCACTTCGGCGGCCACACCGCCACCGTCCGCGCTGATCGCCGGCCCGTAGACATTGATGAACTTGCGCTGCCAGGCTTCGCCATTGACGGCGAGACTCCAGGTTCCCTCCATGAATCCGACGGTGTCGGCCTCGGCCAACGGCTCCACCTGGACCACCGCAACCGACTTTGCTGCCGTCGTCACTGATGGCGAGCCCTCGAGAGGAGTGAAAGGTCTTCTCCCACCGCTCCCCGTTGACCGCCACGGTGTACTGCATGTTGTCCTTGATCTGTACCGCGACAATCGAACCGTCGCGGCTGAAGACCGGGTTCCAGGCAAACTCCCAACGCTGTTCCCAGGGCTCACCATCGACGGCAAGGGTCCACTCATCGTCGATGCGGACCAGGGATCCAACCGTCCGTCGGGCGCGAAGATCGGGTGCCACGCCTTTTCGAACTCGCCGTCCCACAACGAACCGTTGACGCACACGCCGAAACATCTCTGGAGCCGTCAGAACCGGCGCGGCGATGCACTCGCCGTCCGGACTCACCACGAACTCGTGAACCTCGGTGAACCGCTTCGCAACGCTCGAAGATCACAGACGGACTTTTTCCCGACTTCCCAGTCCCATCTGCCGCGATCGATCATTGCGCGCTCCCTTCGTCCAGGCCCACGCGCGACCAGTTCCCTCGCGTTGGTCGGCTCCCGGTGCAACGCCCATGCCCGCCTCCGAGAACACAGGGAACTTCGCACAAGGTGCTTGATTTCTTCAATTTATGATTGGCAGGCCCGAAGGAACGTTGCGTTCTGCCAGTTTCAAATCATTGATATAATTGCAAAATGCATGAATCTGCACGATTCCAATGCCTGCCGCCGTTCACCCGGATTCCGTCTCGGACATACGGGCAACCGGCCACATTGGTCCCGCCGGCCTCGACTCATTTTGATTCTCGAAATATCGGACTGGAATCTCGACGAGATCGCATTTTGAAACTGCTGATTAATCGCAGTTTTCGGATGCAGCTCGAAAATCGCCGGCCCGATCACTCGAGCGCTCCCAGGTCGAAACCACGCTCCTCCCCCTCATCTGGCACACCTCGTGCAAAGAACCTCCACTGAAGACCAACAACCCAGAAAGGAGGCTCCGATGGCCATCGATCGGCTCGACAAGCATGAGGTGTTTCAATTTCTACGGCCCGACCAGGTCAAGACCATCAGCGATGTGGCGGAGGTCATTGCGTATAACGCGGGCGAAACGATCTACAAGAAAGGCGCCGCGGCAGACCATTTCTACATTGTGCTCGAAGGCCAGGTTTCGCTCCGGCTCCCGGGACATCGCGGGGTCAGCATCCAGATCGACGAACTGACAGGGGGAGCCATTTTCGGTTCGTGCGTTTGCTTCCAATTGATCGACTACAGTCTCGATGCCCAGTGCACGCGTGAATCGCGTCTTCTGAAAATCTCATCAACCACTCTCAAGGAATTGATGGATCAAGATCTGGTTCTGGGTTATAGCATCCAGACCCAGATTTCACGCAACTATTTTCAGCGCTACATCGGGACCATGAACAAGCTGCAGTCCATCGTCATGAATCTGCCGCTGGAGCCCGCCCAGCCGAGCCGGAAGCGATGTCGGCAGGCGTCTGATCCGGCCGAATTTCCGGCCGCCCGAGGTGACGGCTCGAATCGAGGGCCTAAAGCACGTGTTTCAGGATGCCCTTGTCGGCCTCTCGCGACTCCACCCATGGCCCGGCCGACAACGCCGCCCATCATCTTTGCCATCAGATCCATGTTCATGTGCGACACCCACACCGTATCGTCGGTGAGTTCGTAGACCGACCACGAGCACGGCATGATCGCCGACAACTTGGGCTCGGCGCCGAGAACCACTTTGGCGACCTTTGGGTTGCACATGAAGTAAAGGCGGATGCGTTTGACGTTTTCCGGCAGCCCATTCTTGGCCGCGAGCTTTAGCCGACATGTCGAAGCTCTCCATCGGGAAGCTCCAACCTTCGCTCGAAGGAACGACCTCTTCGATGGCTTCGCAGGTTGTCTCGAAGGACTTGGAACTTCGCTCCGGCACCACCATTTTCGATCGCATAGTCATGACCGTGGCTACGACTGTAATCAAAATGCCTGCAACGAAACCGATGATCAGGGCGATGGGTACGTTCATATCTCTTCCTCCCGGGTAGAGCTCGTACGAGCTTAATTAACTGTATCGAAATACAATACGAAATAATGATAAATTCGCCGGCGCTCAATATCGCCATTTCCGTGTCAGGGGCGGAGATGCCGCGCCAGCGGCAGCGACAAATTCATTCCTCAGCTTCCTCCATTCCTCATTCAATCACGCCTCCATCTCGACGGAATTATCCTGGTGAGCAGAATATTTTTCCCGAGGGCTTGACCGATGAGCATTTTGAGCATATGTTCGTAACTAGGAGGTTCGATGGGACGACCGGAAAAGCTCAGGAACGTCAGCTGCGGGGCTCATGGGCGTGCTTTCAAGCCCATCGGCCGCCCCGCAACCGAGCTCGAAGTTGAAACCCTGCGCACCGACGAACTCGAGGCTCTCCGCCTCGCCGACCTCGAGGGCCTGTACCAGGAAGCCGCTGCCGAACGGATGGGAGTTTCGAGACCCACCTTCGCTCGAATCCTCGATCGTGCGAGATCAGTAGTGGCCCGAGCCCTTGTCGAAGAGCGACTTCTGCTGATTGGCGAGGGCCCGGTTGTTGAGGGACCAAGTAAGCCGCTGCCGTGCCCGGTGCACGGTGCCGGCAGGAAACGCACCCGCGGTTGCCGGTGCGACGATGCTCCGAGAACAGGAAGGAGACAGGGAAAATGATGATCGCAGTTCCGATTCGTGAGGGGAGATTCACCAGCCACTTCGGCGGTGCCGAGGCCTTTGCGCTCTACACAGTGGATGAGACCAAAAACATCACCGAACAACGTCAGGCCGCCCCACCCGAGCACGGCCGCGGCGTGTTCCCGATGTGGCTCAGGAAGCAAGGAGTGACCACGGTCCTCGCCGGCGGCATGGGCCCGAGGGCGTCGGACATTTTCACCGGGCACGGCATCGATGTGGTGCTGGGAGCAGACGGCGAGGATCCCGAGGCGATGGTGCACGCCTACCTCGACGGCACGCTCACCTTCAGCGGTGAATTGTGCCACGAGCATGGCTTCCACGACTGTGGAAACCACAAGGAATCAAGCGGATGTGGCGGTCACGGCCACGGCCAATGAGAGATCGGGCGGAGGCGCCCGGCTGGGAGGTCGAGATGAAGAACCAGGGACGAGGGAGCGGACAGGGACGGGGCCAGGGGGCCGGCGGCCAGGGCGGTCAAGGAGGGCGTGGTGGCGGCGGTCGTGGTCAGGGTGGCGGCGCCATGGGCGCCGGCGGATCATGCCTCTGCCCCAAGTGCGGGCGCCGCTTCCCCCACCAACAAGGCGTTCCATGCCTCAAAGAGCGCTGCGAGGACTGTGGTGTGGCCCTCATTCGTGAGGGTTCCGCCCATCACCAAGAAATCACCCAACGCCGCAGTCAACGCGGCTCAAAAAGAAACGGAGGGTTGAAATGCCCGGTGGAGACGGTAGTGGACCGATGGGTCGTGGGGCGATGACCGGTTGGGGCCGTGGCCCGTGTGGCGAGCAGGGCGGACCGCCTTTCGCGCGCGGCAGGAACGGCGGACAGGGCCGAGGTTTCGGCCGCGGCGTTGGTGGAGGAGGCCGGGGCCGGCGCAACCGATTCTGGGCGACCGGAACACCCGGAAGGATGCGAGGGGCGGCGGTCCCGCCGGCCTTCGCGGGCTCCGAACCGACGGTTGAAACCCAGCTGGAGATCCTCGAGAAGCGCGCTGCTGCGCTCGAGGTCGAACAACAAAATATCAAGACGCGTCTCGGCGAACTCAAGGCCGAGCGGTGATTTGACGCGAAAAAGTACGCGTTCCGGAGGTAGAAAATGAAAGTCGTCGTATCGTCGATAGGTGGGAGTCTGGACTCGCAGGTTGACCCCCGATTCGGCCGCGCTGCCATGTTCGTGCTGGTCGACACAGAGACCGGTGAGACGAAGAGTATCGATAACTCCGGCGCCGCGAGTGCCGCCCAGGGGGCCGGCATCCAAGCGGCGGAAACCGTCTCCCGACTCGGCGCCGAGTGTTTGCTCACCGGCCACTGCGGGCCCAAGGCCTTCCGAACCCTGACGGCGGCCGGCATCAAGGTCTACACCGGCGCTTCGGGCACAATCGCCGACGCGATCGAAGGCTTCAAGGCGGGCACCCTCCACCTCTCGGAAGAGCCCGACGTCGGAGGACACTGGGGGTGATCGTCGCGATCGCTTCAGGCAAGGGCGGCACCGGAAAAACGACGGTGGCTGTGAACCTCGGTCTGAGCCTCTCCGGCGCAGTCCAGATCCTCGACTGTGACGTCGAGGCGCCCAATGTCCATCTCTTCCTGGACGCCGAACCGGTGGGGCGGGAGGTGGTCGGCATCCCGGCTCCCGAGATCGATCCCGACCGCTGCAACCAATGCGGCGAGTGCAGCCGGATCTGTCAGTACAACGCCATCGCGGTCCTCGGGACCGGCGTCATGGTCTTCCCCGAACTGTGCCACGGCTGTGGCGGATGCGCACTGCTCTGTCCGGAAGAGGCCATCACCGAAGTCTTGCGACCCATCGGGGTGGTTGAAGAGTGCAGGGCCGGCAGTATCGACCTCGTGCAGGGTCGCCTCAACGTGGGCGAGGCTCTGGTTCCGCCCCTGATCCGCGAGGTCAGGGCACGGTGCCATGAGGACGGGGTGGTCCTCATCGATGCTCCGCCCGGCACCTCGTGCTCGATGATCGCCGCAGTGCGCGGCAGTGATTTCGTGGTCCTGGTCACCGAGCCGACTCCTTTCGGTCTCAACGATCTCGCTCTCGCCGTAGAGACGGTGCGAGCCCTCGAAATTCCATGCGGCGTCGTGATCAACCGCGCAGGTTCGGGCGACAATCGGGTTCACGACTACTGTGCCGCCGAAGGCCTGCCGATCCTGCTCGAGATTCCGGACGACCGCCGCATCGCAGAGGCGTATGCCGGCGGCCGGACACTCGTCGGCAGTTTTCCCGAAGTCCGTCGACTCTTCGGATTATTTGCCGAGCACATCGAGACCATCGCGGCCGGCGGATCCGACTCAAGGGCCGAGGAGGGTCATGCTCATGCCTGCCGTTGAACACCTGCCGACCAAACTACCGGTAAGGGATTCCCGGGCGGCGCGCACACCTATCCCGGAACTCGTGATCATCAGCGGCAAGGGGGGAACCGGCAAAACCAGCGTTGCGGCATCCTTCGCAGTACTCGCTCGGAATGCCGTCATTGCCGATTGCGATGTTGACGCGGCCGATCTCCACCTCGTTTTAAGGCCACAGACTCTCGAAAGCCACATATTTTCCAGCGGCCACGATGCGGTGATCCGCCAGGATCTCTGCAACGGATCCGGCACCTGTCGTGAGGTCTGCCGGTTCGGTGCGGTGATCGCCGAAAACAACTCAACCGTATCCGTCATCGATCCCCTCGCCTGCGAGGGTTGCGGGGTGTGCGTCGAAGTCTGTCCCAACCGGGCCATCGCCTTCCCCGAACGCAGGTGCGGCGAGTGGTTCGTGTCGACGACGCCGACCGGTCCCATGGTCCACGCGCGCCTGGGGATCGCGGCCGAGAACTCGGGAAAGCTGGTCTCCACCGTGCGCAGCGAAGCGAAGAAGCTCGCAGCGAGCAACGATTCTGCTTTGATCCTGGTCGACGGCCCACCCGGTATTGGCTGTCCGGTCATCGCCGCCATCACCGGAGCGACCGGCGTCCTCATCGTGACCGAGCCTACTGTGTCCGGAGCACACGACATGAAGCGGGTCCTCGAACTGGCCGCCCACTTCCACATACCGGTCGCCGTGTGTGTCAACCGTTGGGACCTCAATCCGGAGGGCGCGGAGCAGATCGAATCCCACGCGCTCCGCCACGGCGCCGTGATCGCCGGCCGCATTCGCTACGACACCACGGTCACGAAGGCCCAGGTCGCGGGTCGAGCCGTGGTCGAGTTGGGTGGCGACGCCGCGGACGACATCCGCAGCGTGTGGGACGAACCTCCAGGGGTGGGTGGAGGGATGACCAACGATTCGCTGGCTCCGGCAGCATGGCAAATGAAGGAGATATCGAAATGAAAAAGATCGGAATCATCATCTGTGATCGATACCACACGTGTGCGGGTGGCAAATGCCTACGGGCCCTCAGGCAGCGCGAGGGAGCTTTCAGTCGCTATCGAGACGAGGAAGTCGAACTGGTGGGATACACCACATGCGACGGCTGCCCTGGCGGCAACATCGAATACGCGCCGGAGGAAATGAAGAAAAACGGTGCCGAAGTGGTGCACCTGGCCACCGGCTTTCTGGTCGGTTATCCACCGTGCCCCTACATCGATGAATTCAGCACATTCATTGAAGCCAAATACGGCATGGAGGTCGTGCTCGGGACCCACCCGATTCCACAGAAATACTTCGACACCCATGCAGTCCTTGGGACGTGGACCGGGCCGGAGTGGCAGAGCAAGCTCCAGCCGAGCCTCACCGACGAAGGCAATGCGCAGAAGCTACGACTGACGACGCAGCTTCCGAGGCGGACCAAGCTTTTTCTCAAGTGAACATACGCGCAACTGATTGATTCATAACCTATTTGCTTGACTATCCGTGAATCACGGTGTTAGATCGGGAACCACAAGGAGGTCCAATGGCAGAAGAACCCAAAGGATGCGCACGAGTCACCGGAGCGGTCATGGGCGAGCCCTCGCCCGAGGTTCCGGACACCCCAACAATCGACGAAACCACCAAGGAGAATTTCATGACGGCACGAGTCGGACAGAAGGCACCGGACTTCAACGCACCTGCCTATTTCAAAGGCAGCTTCACCAACGTTCAGCTCTCCGACCATTTTGGCAAGTGGATTCTTCTTTGCTTCTACCCCGGTGATTTCACCTTCGTTTGAGCCACCGAAGTGTCGGCGGTCGCCGACAAGTATCAGGAACTGCAGGATCTCGGCGTTGAAGTATTTCTCGGTCAGCGTTGACAGCCATTTCGTCCACAAAATGTGGAACGACCACGAACTTTCGAAAATGGTGGAGGGCGGAATTCCTTTCCACATGCTCTCGGACCAGGCCGGCAACATCGGCAGAGCCTACGGTGTTTATGACGAAACGCAGGGAATCGAGTTGCGCGGCCGATTCATCATCGATCCGGACGGTGTGATCCAGGCCATGGAGGTGTTGACGCCTCCGGTGGGCCGGCGCATCGCCGAATCCATCCGGCAGGTACAGGCCTACCAGTTGGTCCGCGCCAGCGGCGGAGCCGAAGCGACCCCCGCAGGATGGATGCCCGGTGACCCGGTGCTCAAGCCCGGACCAGCTCTCGTCGGCAACGTCTGGAAGGAATGGAAGCCGAACGAGTAAGAATCCCGACAACCATCGCTAAGAAAAAGAGAGCCGCCCGCAAACACGGGCGGCTCTCTGAATTGTCGTCGTTACATGGACGGAAATTCCTGATTCCTAAGTCCTAATTCCAGATTAGTGCCACTCCCAATCGATGAACCCAGGCTCCGCATCGACCATGGCGTTGACGATGAGTTCGACCAGACCACCGTAGTAGATGCCGGCCTTTTCCCAGGCGTCGTAATAATTGATGATGTCGCGGATCTGACCTTTGCAGTTGGAACACGGCGCACACAGGTACTTGGGGTGTTCCTTGTCCATCGGCTCGTCCTGGAAGGCGTCGAGGATCTGGCGGAACTTCTTGCGTCCGGTCAGGCGGTGGCGCCAATCCTGGAAGTTGTGGCCCGACATGATGGCGAAGCCGGAGCCGCCGCCACAACAATAATTCTCCACACCGTGGGGCGTCATTTCGCGGAAGCGTCCCGGCGGCAGCACGGCCTCGAGGATCTCGCGTTGCGGCGAGACCACGCCCATCAACCGGACGAGGTTGCAGGGATCGTGCAGGGTCACCGGAAAATCATTGCGGCTCGGATCGAGTTTGAGCTTGCCCGAGCGCACGATATCGCGCAGGGTCACCATGGAGCTCTCACGGGGGATGTTCAGGTCGCCGGTGAGAATCTTGTCCGCGATAACGGTCAGGGCCTTGTGCGCGTGGCCGCACTCGCCAAGGACGATCTTCTTCACACCGAGCTTTTTGGCGGCTGCCGCATGCTTGACCGCGACCCGGGCGAACTGGACGTCGTCGTACCAGACGCCGTAGTTGATGCCGTCGTAGGCCACGGCCTCCGATGACATGGTCCACGACAACCCGGCAGCTTCGAAAACGGTAGCGAAGGCGCCCGGGTTTTCGGGCCATGCCATGATCTCGCCCGCATTGTGAATGAGGAGGATATCGGCGCCTTCAACATCCCAGGGGGTTTCGATTTCGATTCCCGTGCGCTCGGCGGTGTCTTCGTCGATGAACTCGATATTGTCTTTGACGATCATGGGCGTCATGCCGGTGGAGGAACCCACTTCGAGCTGCAGCACCGAACCGTCTTTGTGAAGCTCTTTCGGCACGATCCCCATCTCCATCGACGCGATCTTGCGGATCTCGCGGGACAGGAGGGCATTGTCGACGCCGATCGGACAGGTCTGCGCACAACGGCGGCAGAGGTTGCAACGATAAGAAAGCTCGATCAACCTGGCGACGGTCTCCCAGTTGAGATCGATGTCGCCATGGACCTTCGGCGACTGCTTTTTGACGTACTTGAAATAGATCCGGCGGAGAATTTCGGAGCGATACATCGGCCGGTAGAGCTCGTTCTCGCCGCTCTCCTCATAGATAGGACACGCGTCGGAACAGGTCTGACAGTGTGCGCAGTGTTCCATCGACATCTCGAAGGGCTGCAGAAAGGCCCAGTTGTCCTCAGTGCTCATGCACCGCTCGAGACCCCTCAAGAAACCGTCAACGAGGCGAGCCTCGTCCTCTTTGGTCTCCGGTTTGGGGATATTGACCGCGATGGTGTCGTCGAGCACCACGAATTTTTCGCGTGCCGCGTCCGAAATCTGGGCAAATTCCGGCTCGTCGTCGATCTTGTCAAACGGAGGAGGCAGCGGGATCTGCTCGAGCGCATCGATATGAGCCAGCGGCTGACCGGGGTTTCTGGAAATGTCCTTGACGCTATCGGGCTGTTTCATTTGGTTTTCACCTCCGGCTCTTCGGTCGCTGCCTCGAGCCAGGTCTTCTTTCCGTCACCGCCGATGTGGTGGGCAGACCACGAAATCGGTCGATTGAGCAGTTCTTCGATGACGACCTCTTCATCGCCACCGGCGAGATTCGGGTCATCCTTCCAACGAATCGAGTGATAGGCAAAGTACTTGCCTACAAAGTGCGACATGTGGGTGGTCGGGATATACGCCACCAGGAGCGATAGCAGCACGACCGACAACAGGAGCAACAGCGCTCCGGTGCCGCCGATGGCCAGGGGCGCGAACTTGAATGCCACCAGGTTGGCGACAAAGGCCGAGACCATCGAAAAATCGCGATCAAATCCAATGAAGAGGATGAGCGCGATGCCAAAGGCCACGATGAAAAACAACAGGTTGAAGAGATCCGCAGGCGCCGTATAGTCCTTCAATGAACGACCGCGGCGACGGGCAAAGAGACCGACTGCACCGATGATGCCGAGGATCAGGCCGGCACCGCCCAAGAAGGGAACGACTGCCGAAAAGATGGTATTCGTCGGGCCGGCGACCGCAGCCGGAAGGAGCGCACCCGCGATCCCTCCGACGATCATCATGATCGTGGCAGCGGCGACCAGATAGAGCCCAAAATGGAACGGGAAGGACCATTTCCAGAGCTTGGAATTGTGCTCTCGGAGGGCGACCAGGAAGAGAATCTCCGGCACCATGACCTTGAGCTCTCCGAGCATGGAGACCTCGCGCTTTTTGGTCCACCAATCGCTCTCCTCGAGATAGGAACCGCCATAGGCCGCGCGCCCTCCACCCTCATGAGCGACGGGGTAGAGCTCCCATCTGAGATGCATCGGCATCTTCGACCACATCACGAATCGGGCGACGACAGCGATGAGAAAGAAAACAATGCCGAGGTACGCGATGACGTAAATAAGAGTAGTCATCAATATCACTCCTCAAAATGAATTATATAACCATTTTTGCATATTGTGATGGTTGCACAATCTCGCAAATGGACATGTTTGAAAGCTTCGAAATTCCGCGCCGATCAACACACCGAGCTCGCGGGAACCGCACAAAAACGCATCCCGATCGAATTCGCTGGAAGCCTTCAGCGCTCTCCATTCGGGCACGAAATTCGCAATATTTATTCCCTAGTGAACTGCTCGGATATCAACCACTGCCAATCCTGGTTTGCACCGTGGGGATCCGAGCGAAGTCACCAAAGCACAGGAGATCCGACCGAAGGTGATCACCCCTGCCGGTCGCAATCGTTCCACGAGATCGCGCTACCGTCTTCTGAGCACGACAGCACAGTTACGAATCGGTAACAAAAGAGGATCTCAACCTTCGCCCGGAAGGTCGCCGCTTCCGAAACGCCGCCGCACCCATCCCGGGATCAGCGAGAGCAGGACAAAAGACACCGCCGCAATCCCGAGGTACCACAGGGATTTTCCGAAATCGCCGGTCCGAACGGAACCGGCCGCGAAATTGAAGGCAATGGTGGCCGGCAGCATTGCAGGCAATGTGACAAGGACAAAGGTCTTCAAAGGTATGTCGGTCAGACCGTAGACATAATTCTGAATATTGAAAGGAAAGATCGGCACCAACCGGGTGATCAACAACATCCGCCATCCATGGGTCGCGACGCCTTCATCGATCTTCTTGAGCGTCGCGTTTTTCTCCACCATTGCCTCGACCATCTCGCGCGCGGCGTAGCGGCCGATCAGGAAGGCCGCGATGGCCCCGAGATTCGCGCCGATCGTCGTCCACACCGTGCCCCAGACCGCGCCGAAAATCAGGCCGCCCGCAATGGTGATCACCAATCCCGGCAGAAAGAACACCGCCGCCACGATCCAGAGAAGGATGAACGCGAGCGGCGCCCACCACCCGAGACTCTCGAACCACCCGTCGAGGCGATCGATGTTCTCGACCGTCAGGAGATCGAAGACACCAAAACGCCACGCCGCAAACAACCCAACCGCAACCGCAACCAGCCCGAGAGCCAGCTTGCGCCACTTCTTCCAGGTCGCGTGCTCGTGTTCAGTATTCATGTGCTTCATCACTGCAATATCGGTCTTCGACATGGCCAGCTCCAGTGCCCAGTCATTGGCCGGAGCTTCAGAAAAGGTAACGTAGATTGCAGTTTCGAGCGAATACTGGCGCAGGATGCAGGATCACTGCTGTTCAAAACAGATCGGTACGTGAAGATTCCAACGTGAAAACACGTTGGTTACGGGTTGGTTTCGGCATATCTGGTTAGCGGTTGCCCGTGCCCGATCCCGATCCCGAATTGCAGCGGCAGCGACAGTGTCCAGCGTCAGCGACAGGCAACAGCGACAGAGGACAGCGGTCAGTGATCAGTGATCAGTGATCAGTGATCAGTGATCAGTGATCAGCGGCAGCGGCAGCGGCAGCAGTCTGGAGTTCATGTGGCGAAGTGGCCACCTCCGGGTCGTTCCAAAGAAGGGGTAGCCGGTGGGCGACCGATGTCAAGGACAGGCAGGGTGCAGGGCATCCTTGACATCGGCCGCCACACCGGCTTGTGGGAATGGGCATGAACGACCCGGAGGTGACCATGTCCAACGCCGCCACGAACACCAACCTCGTTGCCCACTCGAAAGCCCTCGAAGCAGCAGGAATCGCGATCAAACTCGTGATGAGGGTTCCAGCTCCGCTGAAATCCATAGCCGACCAGGTGATCCGGTCGGCAAGTTCGGTCCCTGCGAATCTGGCAGAAGGGCACGGCCGAGTCGGTAGAGACCGGTCGAATCACTGGAGAATCGCCTACGCCTCGGCGAAAGAGGTCGACAGCCACTTGAAGCTCCTCGCCCACGCTGGGGCGGTCAACCGGAATGGAGCCGGTGAAGCGATGAAGGCCTTCGATCAGGTCCGTGCCATGACCTGGCGGTTGTTGAACCCGACGAAGTGAGCGCTGTTCGCTGTCGCTGTCCCGGCCGCTGTTCGCTGACGCTGACGCTGAACACTAATCGCTGTTCCCTGTCTCTGACGCTGATCGCTGCCGCCGTCCCTGATCGCTGTCCGAAACTCGCACTTGGGCACGAGTGATCCCGCCTCATGGATTTTGCGACCGGCAACCCCTCTGCAAATCCGGTTCTTGCAGCAGGCTAGGTAGAAAGCGAAAGCGGTCTTCTATCCGCGCTCATCTGCGCGTTCTGCGGTTTGTGATGGCTTCGAGTGCGATGAACTTCCTAATTCCTTATTCCAAACCCTGCCTACTTGGGCTCCTTGCCCGCTGCGAGGTCGGCAACAAACGCCGGAAACCAGCTCGCATCGGGGACCTGGATCTGCCAGCCGTTGACAAAGTATGTCGGCGTGGCGCGAACACCCATCAATTGACCCAGACCCATTTGTTTGTGAACCGCCTCCAGGGAACTTTCACGCAGATAACATCCGCGAAAAGCGCTTTCGTCGAGACCCTGACCGGCCACAAAATCGACCGAGGTTTCCGTTACCAGCGAAACCTCCATCTCGCGCTGCAGCGAGTAGAAGGTCTCCTTGAATGGAATCAGCGACTGGGGGTTTTGCTGCGCGACACACCACGAGGCGCTGGCGGCGCGAAACGCCCACGGATGGATCATCGTCAACGGAAAACTGACCATGCCGTGGCGAACAGTCGCGGAGTTCTTGGCCAGAACCTCCTCGACCAGCGGCCACTTGCTCTTGCAGGCCGGGCACTCGAGGTCCGAGAACTCGACGATTTCGACCTTGGAATCGCCTTTCTTTTCGGTATCCCAGATGACGTATTTGCTGTTGGCGAAGCGGCGCTTGCGAGCCGCAACCGGGTCTTCGTCGCGAGACATCTCGGTCGCCATCACCAGGTATTTTCCATCGGCGGTCACAGCGGCCGGGCGACGGTATTCTCCATACCCGGTCTGGACCATCAAATCCATGGGAATCAACGCTCCCGGACGACGCGGACCGACATCCCAGACCACCTTCGCCTTGAGACCCATCGATGCGCTGAGAGCTTCCGGAAGAAAGCCCGCGACAAAGGTTTTGATCTCATCAGTGCTCGCACCCGCCCGCACCACGGGCAATTCGCCGACCGACCCCAGCCACACCGAGTTGGTGACCTCGTCCACCAATGCCGACGGCTGACCGCTGAGCATTTGGCTGGCACATTTTCGATCGATGCGCACCAGGCGATAGGAGCCTGCGGTGGTCTGAAAACGTTTGTTCTCGATCAATTCGAAGGTCGAGTCGGGATACCACGCAACGGCGCGCTGCACCCATCGCAAGGTCGTGTCATCGGGCTCGACTTGCGTCTGACCCTGGGCGCCAATGCCGACGGTCAGCAGCATCGTCAGTGCAAAAACACAGGCGGTTTTTTGACGGAGTCTCATCCTCATTCATTTCTCCTCTTGAGATTGTATCAGCCGGTCAGAGGCAACGACCCGAAAAAGACCGGTGCCTATTCCGATTTCTCCGCGGCGTCCGCCGATTCCTCGGCAACCTCTTCAACCTCGGCTCCGGGCAAAAGACCCAGTTCCTGGCGAAGCTTGATTTCGATTCCGTCGGCGATTTCCGGATTTTCTTTGAGGAAGGTGCGCGCCGCTTCCCTTCCCTGACCGATCCGGGTTTCGCCATAGGAGTACCAGGAACCAGATTTCTGGACCATCCGGTACTCGACCCCGAGATCGAGCAGTTCGCCGGTCAGAGAGATGCCCTCACCGTAGAGAATATCGAATTCGGCCACCTTGAAGGGTGCGGCAACCTTGTTCTTCGCGACCTTCGCCTTGGTGCGATTTCCGACCACCTTGTCGCCCTGTTTGATGGCGCTGGTCCGGCGGATATCGATCCGCACCGACGAGTAGAATTTGAGGGCCCGCCCGCCGGTCGTGGTCTCCGGGTTGCCGAACATGACACCGATCTTCTCGCGCACCTGGTTGATAAAGATCAGGCTCGTGTTCGACTTGGAGACGATGCCTGCAAGTTTGCGAAGAGCCTGCGACATCAACCGGGCCTGCAAACCCATCTGGGCGTCACCCATATCGCCTTCGAGCTCCGACCGCGGCACCAGGGCGGCCACCGAATCGATGACGATCGCATCCACCGACCCGGAACGAATCAAGGTTTCCGCGATCTCCAGCGCCTGCTCACCGAAATCCGGCTGCGAGATCAGCAACTCGTCGAGATTGACACCGAGGTTTTCCGCGTACTCCGGATCGAGAGCGTGTTCCGCATCGATGAACGCCACCAATCCACCGGTCTTCTGAGCATTGGCGATGATGTGGAGAGCGAGAGTGGTTTTTCCCGATGATTCGGGCCCATAGATTTCGATCACGCGGCCACGCGGCACGCCGCCGATCCCGAGGGCGGCATCGAGGGTCAGTGAGCCGGTCGGGATGGTGTTGATACGCACTCTGGGACTGTCACCGAGACGCATCACCGAGCCCTTGCCGAACTGGCGTTCGATCTGCCCGATTGCCGTCTCCAGCGCTTTGACTTTGTCAGCCTTCTGATTCATATGATGCTCCTTACTGCGGTTGCAGCGTGGTGGGACGGACCCATCCTAACATGCACTGTAACCCGGTTTTCTCACCGATTATTCGCTCCGGCCGGTCGGCCACTCGAGACGATACTTTGATAATTGTTCCTGCCGATCGCTGATCGCCCCGTTGGGGCCGAGCTCGCGCATCGAGAGCGAAGGGCTCACTCTCAGGACTCACTCTGAGTGGCTCGTTTCGCCAATCAAGCGGAGGTGAATCTCGCGTTGCAGATCGTGTTCCAGGACCGCAGCTGAAACCGCCACCGTTTTTTCGGCGACGGCAAAGCCTGCAGCACACTCTGAGACCGGAAGGACCTTCAGATTCGTGGCGTCGATACAGCTGCCGTCTGCAAGATTTCCACTGCCCCGGATGAAGAGGTGTCTGGAGTCTCTCCAACAATCGAACTCCCCGACAATCGGTTGATCACCGGGTTCTCCGAGCAGGTTTCGACCGACAAAAGCGTAGGGGGCTGGATCAATACCCAACAGTGCGATCAGCGTCGGAGCGACATCCACGTGGCCGGTCGAAAGCAAGAGCTCGCCACCGGCCCCTTCCCGACCCGGAACGACGATGAAGAGTGGAACCTCCTGGCTCAGATACCAGCCGATGTTGTCATGGCTGAATCCCGTCACTTCGGCGATCTCCGAGCGCCACTTGAAACCGGCATCATGATCTCCCCAGAGGGCAACCACGGTCTTATCCGCAAGGCCTTCTCTCTCCAATTCGGCAAAAAACCCGGCCAGGGCCTGATCGAAGAAATGCATCGTATGAAGGAAATTCCCGAAGGGCGTGCCCGCCCACGGACCGACGTCGAAGGTCTGAAAACGAACCGGAAATCCATCAAAGGGATGATGCAGGGAGAGGGTCAACAGATAGGCGGCAAACGGCTGTTCGACACGGCCCACACGATTCGCCATCAAGCGCAGAAAATCGCGATCGTTGAGACCCCATCCCACTTTTTCGCCGGTAGGAAAATCCTCCGTGAACAGACTCTTCCCATAACCATAGGCGCGATGGGTGGTTCGCCGATTCCAAAAGCTCCCATCGAAGGGCACCGCCGAAAGGGTCTCGTAGCCCTCGGCAGCGAGCACCTCCGCCAAACCGGTGAAATCATTGTCGTCGTGGAGGAAGGCGGCCGCGCCTCCGGTCGAGGGCAGCAGCGAAACCTGGGTGCTGAACTCGGAATCCGACGACCGGCCATCGAGGGTCTGATCACCGAAATTAGAAAAATACAGAGCACGGTCCCGCAATTCATTGAGGAATGGGGTGACTTCCCGGCCTTCGATCTCCAGACCCACGACAAAGCCCTGCAGGCTCTCTACCTGCAGCATGATGAGATTGAAGCCATCCGCAGCACCGAACCACGGTCCGACACCCGCACGCAACGGTGCGCGCTCACGGAACCAGTCGACGATTTCCCGTTCTTCCTCGGGACTCAGCTTCGCGCGCGAAAACACACCAGCGAGCTGTCGCCCGATTTCAATCCCGTGGAGATTCAGGATGCCCACATTCTTGGCCACACGAACCCTTCGAAAGACCTGTCGCAGGCGCCTCCCCTGTTCGACCTCGAGCCGTTTCGCCGTCACGACTCCGGGCAAGACCAAAACAATCAGGACCAGCACCACACCGCGATGCAACCACCGGCCCGATCGAAGCTGCAGCCGTCTCGCAACCAAGACCACAACGATGCCCGGCAGCAGATCCAGCCACAGCCACAGATCGGAAGCCATCAGGAGACTCCGGACACTTGCTTCGATCTGGCCCACCTGACCGACGGCGGACAGGGCGGCGGGGCCCGGAAGATCTCCAAAAAAACGAAGATAGACCGCATCGCCCCAGAGAACCAGGGTCGCCGCCGCTGCGGCCAGCCAACAGCCCCAGGCGCGAAATCGGACGGGCAAGATACGGGTCAACAGCGCGATCGCCGCCGCACCGGCCACCATGAGCAGCCACCCTTCGACGCCTGGTCTATTCACGGCACCGGCCAGGACAAAGGACTGTTTGAGCACCAACGAGCCCACCAACCAGATGACATCCCCTGCGGCAAAGATCCCGACCAGGGCGGGAGGTCCGCCGCGATGCAAGGTTGCCGCTGCGGCAGCAGCACCAAGAAGGCTCAAAAACGCCCACCAGCCGGGCGATGTCAGCGGATTGGCGATGACCAGGACCGTTCGCGCCGGTGGCGGGTCGGGCTGGCGATCCGAAAACCAGCACACCCCCTCCTCGACCATGTCGATCTGCAGGCGGTAAAGCCCCCCTCTCGGTGGGGAATCGATGACGATCCTCATGCTGGCGGATTCGCCCTGGCTGACGGTGTCTTGAAACCTGGTCCGCCGTCCCTCCAGGAGGACGCCGTGTCCTTCCCCGGGGACTCGGTCACCACCGAGCGACAACCACTGATACGAGGCGTTGACGGTACCATCCTCCGGCCACACCCGGGTGCCGTCGTTGCGGAGCCGGATATCCATGGCGGTCTGGGACCCGGCCACCATCACCCTTGGCGGGTCGGCGCTCTGGAGGGAAAAGCGGTGGCTCGTCTGGACCGAGACCGAGATTGGAATTGGTGTGACCGGAGTCGGATCGACCTCTGAAACCCACAACACCCGCTCGTGTACAAGGTCCCAGACCAGAAAATACTCACCGGCTTGGGGAGGCGCTTCGAGGATCGCCTCCATTTCGACCGAATCACCGGCGGCCATCACTCTCGGCAAGGCTGTCCGGCGACCGTCCCACACGACCGGCTCGCCGTGAAGATCGAGCCAATGATAGGCCAGGGCGAACCCGTCGTCGGTCGACCAGGACAACGAGCCGTCGTTCGTGATCTCGAGGACCACCGAGACCACGTCACCGGCATCGAGCCGGGTAGGCGGGCTCTCGACGACCACCGTCAGGTCATGGTGCGGGTCATTCTCGCCCGCGTCGACGATGGAAATACCGGCGACGAGCACGAGAACTGCTGCAACGACCGAAAATGATCTCACCATGGGTCGGGTGAGTATATCCCGTGAAAACGCAGCAATAGCGTCAGTTCACCGGGTATTTTTCGTTATAGATCCGGATCACCGTTTCGGTCAGGTCGGCTGTTTCCTTCATATAGACGAGAGGTTGGGCGTCGATCAGGAAGACCGCATCGAAGTCGTTTTCAAGGGCATACTCGCCGGCCACGCTGCGCACTCTCGCGGCCACCTCTGCGAGCAATTCTCTTTGTTTGCTCTCGACTTCGCGTTTGAAATTCCGATCGGCATCCTCGAGAGCCCTGTTGGCCTGCCGGGCCCGGTTCTCGAGTTCTGAAAGCGCGTCGGGTGCGGCCACCGCACGCTGTCGGTTGAGCTGATTCGTGAGCTCCGCGACTTCGGACTGCATCCGCTGCAACTCTTCCGTCCGGGTCTTTGCCCATTCTTCGAGCGCCGCCTGCTGCCGTTTGCCTTCGTCGACCGAAAAGACCGCCCGCTCGGCGTCCAGAAAACCCACCTGGCCGGCCACGGCCGGCGCTACCAGCAGCACCATGACCACAAACGCAGACAACCGCGAAAAGCCCCTCATACAAACCTCCGGGCACGATCTCGCCCCGCTCGGACGGCGGGGAAAGCGGCTGCAAATTGTAACACGCGTTGATCAGTCACAACTCCGAAAATATGTCCACCCGGCTTCGGCACAGGATGTGCATGTTAGAGTTCGGAATGCGTTCCTGTGTCAACTCCGTTTTCCCTTCCGGGAACGTTGATGTGATTGAGAGAGTACGAACAATGAAGACAATAGAACAAATACTGCTCGGTGCCGGAATGACCCTCATCGCAGTCCTGCTTTTCGGGTGCGCTTCGAGTGGTTCCAACAACCAGCAAGCACCTCCCGAAACACCCGAAGAAATGCCCGGGGCAAGCGCTGAATCAGCCGGCCAGGGATCTTCCGCCGCCGGAGGCGGTCAGACCGGCGGCGGAGAGGGCGGCGGCGGTGAAACCGGTGCCGAGGGAGCCGCATCGACCGGCGGCGGATCTGAAGGTGCCGGAGACGGCGAATCGGGTCAAGAGGCTTCGCCCGGGGGCGGGGCGGGTATGCAGGGTGGTCAAAGCGGCGGCGAGAGACCTCCCGGCGGCGCAGATTCCAGCGACGAAGCAACCTCGGCCCTCGAAGACCAGCTCGGTTCCTCGACCGCTGAATTCGACCAGAAAATGCGTGAAGAGCTGCAGCGCCTCGCCGCCGAGGCAGCGGCCCGCGGAGGGGTCGGAGGACCCCCACCCGGTGGCTCATCTTCGTCCGCATCGGGACCCGGGTCATCATCCGACCAAAGCGACAGTGCCGCGGAAGGCGGATCGGGGACCAGCGGAGAACAGGGCGGCGATTCTGCCGGTTCGGTAGGTGGCGGATCGGGCCCCGGAGGCACCGGATCCTCTGAAGTCCCGACCGATGTCGGCGATGGATCTGACGATGACATCGTGGCCCGACAACTCCGCGAGGCCGCCATGACGGAGCAGGACCCCGAGTTGCGCGAAAAACTCTGGGACGAATACCGACGCTACAAGGCGTCGGTTTCCTCATCCGGGAGCAACTGAAATGACGGGGTTTCCGATCAAGGCAGGTCGATATTCAAGGGCTCTCGGAGTATTCACGATCCTTTTGATCGGCGCCGGCTGTGCGTCCCAAGGATCGTCAACCTCCGGCTCCCAGACCATCCAGGCGATTCAGGCCACCGGTGAAATCCCGCAGGACCAGTTGCTCGACGTCGGGATCAAGGTCTTCGATCCCGGATTGCCACCGGCAGGTCAACCGGTGCCCGACGATGTCTTTCCGGAGCTTCGCGAGGCGGAGTCCCGGTTTCTCGCCATCCAACTCAAAAACACCATGCAGGCCACCGGCCAGTGGGGCGCGGTGAGAGTCCTGCCCGGAGACCAGGGGTTCACGGATCTCAAGGTCTCCGCGACGATCCTCCTGTCGACCGGCATGCGGCTCGCTCTCGACGTCCGGGCCGTCGACGCCACCGGTCGCGAGTGGCTCGACGGAGCGCTACCGGGCGGAAGCGGATGAACTCGTCTATTTGAGCTCTGAGGGAGGCAAGATCGACCCCTTCCAGTCGATTTACAACGAAATTTCCAACGACCTTCTCAAGGCGCGGCAGAAACTCAAAACCCACCACGTGACGGCCATACGACAGGTGTCCCGGATGCAGTTCGCGGCCGATGTCGCCCCGGTTCCGTTCCAGGAATATCTGACGACCAACAAAAAGGGACGCGTCACGACAACCCGGCTTCCGGCGCGCGAGGATCCGATGATGCGACGCATCGACGGCATTCGCGGCAGCGAAAACCTCTTCGTCGACACCCTCGATCAGTACTACGCCAACTATTTCGAGCAGATGGCTGGGCCCTACGACAGTTGGCGCAAGTACACCTTCGAGGAGGAAAAGGCCTATCGAGCACTCAAACGCAAGGCCATGACACAGAAGATCCTTGGCGGTCTGGCCATCCTCGGAGCAATTCTGGCCGATCCCGGATCACAGGCTGCTGCGGTGGTCCGCGACGCCGCGGTGGTCGGCGGAATGGCGGCGATCCACGCCGGCATCGGAACTTCCAAAGAGGCAAAGATCCACGCCGAAGCGCTGCGCGAACTCGGCGGCTCGGTGGAGACCGAACTGCAGCCGATTGTGATCCAGGTCGAGGGACAGACCCTGCGACTGACCGGTACGGCGGAAACCCAGTATCAGGAATGGCGGCGCCTCCTGCAGGAGATCTGGACCACCGAAACCGGTTTTCCGCAGGATCCCAACCAACCGGCTGCAGTGGAATCTGAAAGCGAAGGCTCCACCTCAGGCCGGCTGCAACAGGATTCCCGCTAAGCCATGGGAGACCGTGAGCGGCCGCCGCGGCTGCAGCCTCCGCCGCGAATACCTGCTGCCCGTGAACCAAGATCGCCGGATGGGCCATCCCCTGGAGGCCAAGGTTCGTGGTTCTATTCAAGATCCGCCGCTTTCGCCCTTTTTGGCGTTCTCTTTGCCGTTCTCGCGGCCGTCTTTCTTCTCCTTCCGAAATGGCAGGGTCGGACAACATCCAGCGCAGCCGACAACATCGAACTCCAGGCACCGACACCGATGGAGCCTACGGCCGGTCCAGCGCACGTTCCACCGATTCCCACCACACCGCCGCAGCAACCGGTTGTCCGCGACACCCCGCCCCCCTCTTATCGCCCCGCAGCGCCGACACGCGGTCCGTCTGAAGACGAACGGGCATACGCCCGCGCAATGTCCGAGGGCCTGGAGGCCCTCGAACGGAGACAGTGGCAGGAGGCCGGCACCGCGTTTGAAACCGCCTCCCGACTGCGGCCGAATGCACCTGAGGTCGCGGACGGCCTCGCAAGAGTCGCCGCCGGAGAACGGCGCGATGCAATCGCCGCAGGAATTCGATTGGCCGCGGATCTCGAAAAGGCAGAACGGTGGCAGGAAGCGGAAAAGACCTACACCGAAATACTGGCAATCGATCCCGCGGCCGCCTCGGCCCTCACCGGTTTCGACCGTTCGAGCACCCGATCCAAACTCGACGAAAAACTCGAATACCACCTGCGAAATCCCGTTCGACTCTCCTCGGCCAAGGTTTTTGAAGAGGTGAACGATCTGCTCGATGAAGCCCGTGCGGTCAATCCGCCCGGTCCCCGGCTCGAGGCTCAGATCAAAAGGCTGCAGGAAGTCGTTGATGTCGCTTCACGACCGATTCGAGTCGTGATCGAAAGTGACAATCTGACCGATGTGGTGATTTACAAGGTCGGTCGGCAGGGCACATTCGTTCGCCGGGAGTTGGATCTGAGACCCGGAACCTATACCGTTGTCGGGAGCCGAGATGGCTTTCGGGACGTGCGCGTTCAGCTTCAGGTGACCCCGAATTCGTCCCAGAAACCGGTGGTGGTCCAGTGTCGGGAGGCCCTGTGAACACTGTCACCGTCGTCCACGACGGTCAGCGCAAAACCTATGTTGCCGACGATCTCCCGCTGTCCATCGGAGGTGAGGGATCGAATGTCGTCCTCTCGAGTATCCAGTCGGCTTCGGCCGTAGCCTTTGTCGGCCAGGAGAACGGCGACCTCTTTCTGCAAGCCGCTGACTCCTCCCGTTCCGCCCCCCTCGTATCGATCAACGGGATCCCTCTCACCACGTCGAGATGGATAACCGATGGTGATGAACTGGCCGTCGAATCGACCCGGATCCAATTCCGCCTGAACGAAGGCGACTGTTTGCTGACCGTCGTTTCCAAACCGACTGAAGAACCGCGGCTGAAATCATCAACCCAGGTGGCAAACGAACACGGGGAGATGGAAATCACGCCGACCCCCTTCGAGCCCCGGTGGCAGCTCCCACCGCCGCGCCGAGGTCTGCGTCTCCGGCCACGCTTGATCGCCGCACTCGCCGTGATCACGGTTCTGGCGGCCGGCGCCTGGTTTGTCCTGACAGCCCACGCGGTCCGGATCGAAACGAACCCGAATGCCGAGAACATCAGCATCGAAGGTGGCCCGGCGCTCAAAATCGGCGGCAGATACCTGCTCCGACCCGGTACGTACACGGTGCGGGCCGAACACCCCGGTCATCTCGATCTGAGGGCCGCGCTCGTCGTTGGCCCCGAAACACCGGCTCTCGTGCAGTTCGAGATGCAACCGCTCGGAGGCATGCTGAGCATTCGGTCTCGCCCGGTGGCCGACGCGGTCGTCATCATCGACGGAATTGAAGTCGGCACGGCCCCCATCGAGAGCCATCCGCTCAGCGCCGGGTCGCACAGCATCGAGCTTCGTGCCCTGCGACACCTCCCCCACGCGACCGACCTCTCAGTCGAACCCGGCGCCGCCCCGATTTTGCTCGAGGTCGATCTCGAACCGAACTGGGCGCCGGTCATCATCGCCTCGAACCCACCCGGAGCCAACGTTCTGGTGGACGGTCAATCGATCGGCACGACACCTGGTTCCTTCGAGGTGGAATCCGGGCCTCGGGTCATCGAAGTCCGGCGGAACGGTTTCAAATCAACCAGCCGGCGGGTGCAGATCACGACCGGCGAACCCGTCGATCTCGGCACACTGCGGCTCGTACCGGTGGATGGCCGGCTGGCCGTCCGATCCGAACCCGAAGGCGCCACAGTCACCATCGATCGTGAATTTCGCGGCACGACCCCGCTCCAGATCGCGGTGACACCGGACACTCCACACGAGGTCAAGGTTTCGCTGGCGGGCCATTCAACATTCCAAAAAACGGTCAGCGTTGGTCCCGGACAGCTGAGCGACCTTCGCGCCTCACTCGAAGTTTTGACCGGCGAAGTGGTCATCAGTTCCCAACCACCCCAGGCCGAAGTATTGATCGATGGTGTGCCCTCGGGCACGACCGAGCAGAGACTTGAGCTCGCCACGCGGCCCCACGAGATCGTGATCCGGCTCGACGGGTTCGTTCCGTTTCGCACCGTGGTCACGCCAAAGGTCGGGATCACCCAGTCCGTGCGCGCCGAGCTTCGCCTCGAGGGACCGGCCGGTCTCCCCAAGACAGTGAAATCTCCCCAGGGTGTGGAGATGGTCATGGTCGGGCCGGGTCGGATGACGATGGGTGCTTCTCGTCGAGAGCCCGGTCGTCGTGCCAACGAGGTCTTGCGTGAGATCGAGATCACCAGGGCCTTTTATCTGGCGGTCAGCGAGGTTTCGAATCGACAATTTCGCGAATGGAAGAGCTCCCATCTCTCCGGGGCCTATGGCGGCAACAATCTGGAGATCGATCACCACCCGGTGGTCAACGTAACGTGGCAGGACGCCGCCCGCTACTGCAACTGGTTGAGCCAGAAGGCGGGTCTGCCGCCGGTCTATATCGAACGCGGGGGAACCCTCGTGGCGCGGACGCCGATGCCGAACGGCTATCGCCTGCCCACTGAGGCGGAATGGGCCCTCGCCGCCCGTTCGGCGTCCACCGCTGATGGCCAGAAATACGGCTGGGGCAACACGCTGCCGATTCCGCTCGAAGGCGGAAACTATGGTGATCTCTCGGCGGCCGGCACCCTCGGTGGATCGCTCCCCGATTATCGTGACGGTTATCCCGCCACGGCCCCGGTCGGCAGCTTTCGCGCCAACGCCATCGGAGTATTCAATCTAGGAGGCAACGTCTCCGAATGGGTCCAGGATCTCTACGCACTCACACCGACAGCTCCAGGTACCGTCGAAAAGGACCCATCAGGTCCGACCACCGGTGCCTACCACGTGATCCGCGGCGCGAGCTGGATGGACACCGCGGTGACCGAACTCCGGCTCAGCTATCGCGATTACGGAGACACGGCGCGCCCGGACGTCGGTTTTCGGATCGCACGCAATGCGCAATGAAAGAGAGAGAAAAATGAGAGCCATCACGAAATACCGGGTCCTTCTCACAGTTTTGGCCGCGGCCCTCATACTGGCTTCGGGCTGGCTGGTGGCCGCCGGTGCTTCACCGGCAGCCGAGCCCCAGGGCACGGAAACCGGAGCGACCCCACTGCCAGATTTTCAACCAACCGAAAAGCTACCTGCGGACAGCGCGGTCGCGTTTCCGACTGATATCTGAGGCCAACATGCGTCGAAATGATTCCGTCGATTTTGTCTTTCAGCTCGCTTCGCTGGTGGTCGCCCTGATCATCGTTCATGCGGTCTACGTGACGATTGTGAGACCCAAAGCGGACACCTTCATGGCCGAACAATCGGCCCGGATGGCAGCCGATCCCGAGTACATCCAGGAACGATCGGTGTGGGTCATCGTTCGCGATTTCGAACAAGAGGCCTGTTTTGTCCTCATGCTGTGGGCCATCGCGATCATGGCCTCAAAGGGCATCACCACCGCGCGGGAGAGCCAGCTCCTCGAAGACGAACTGGTCCCGGTCGCCGATGGAGTGCGCATCCTGCCCGAAGACTCTCGGGAATACGCACGCCAGATCGAGGCGCTGCCGACGGGCAAAAAACGCCTGCTGCTGCCGCGCGCGCTGCTCGCCGCCCTCCACCGCTTCGGTGCCACCGGCAGCATCCAGGACGCATCCGACACTGCTCGCGCCGCCGCCGACACCGAGTCGGAACGCCTCGACTCAGAACTCGCCATGGTGCGCTACATCGCGTGGGCGATTCCTTCGATCGGGTTCATCGGAACGGTGCGGGGCATCGGGACCGCTCTCGGCCAGGCCCACCGCGCCGTCGAGGGAGACATCACCGGTGTCACCCGCAACCTCGGCATCGCCTTCAACTCGACCTTCATCGCCCTCCTGATCTCCATCGTCCTGATGTTTCTGCTCCACCAGCTCCAGCTGCGGCAGGAGCGGCTGGTGCTCGATACCGAAAGCTATGTCGACACCCACCTGATTCGCCATCTCCAGGCCGGCGCCGCATCAGCAGATCTGCGTGGGGGCATCTAAGCAAATGGAACGGCTGGCCCTCGAGTTGGTGGATTCCGGGATCGTCACGGTGAGCAGCCGCGGCAAGGTCTCGCTGGCGAACCCAGGTCTCGCCATCTCCGATGGCGATCAGCTCGAGATCGGGCTCGATGCAGCAAGCAACGCGCGGCTCAAACCCCGCCGTCTGCACAGCCGCTTCTGGCAGCAACTCAGCACCCGGGAACTCGGACGTCCCTACCCTGGTCACCTCAGGACCGCGGACCTGGCTCACGCTCATTTGTCGCAGATCTGGGACGCGACCGGGCGCACGGCGGACGAGGTCATCATGGCGGTGCCCGGGACCTTCTCCGGCGAACAACTCGGTCTTCTTCTCGGAATCGCCCAGGCCTGCACGATGCCCGCTCGGGGCCTCGTGGATGTGGCCGTCGCTTCATGCGCCGACCGTGAAACCCGGCGCCATTGCCTCCACCTCGATTTTCATCTCCACCGTGCTGTCCTGACGGTTCTCGAACATGGCGACGAGGTCGTGCGCCGGTCCGTTGTCGAAGAGTCCCAAGTCGGCCTGGTCAATCTTTACGACCTGTGGGCCCGCGCCATTTCTCGGCATTTTGTCCGCACGACCCGTTTCGACCCGCTCCACCAGGCCGCCACCGAACAGATCCTCTATATCCAGCTCCATACGCACCTGGCGACTCTCGCCGACCGGCAGTCGGCCGAAGTGGCGATCTCATCGGGAGGCCGGCGCCACTCCATCGAGATCGAGCGCCGCGAATTGGTCGAAGCCGCATCCCACCCGTACGACATCGTGCGCAACCTGATCAGCCGAAACCGCGAGGAAGGGCCCATCACCCTGCTCCTCGGTGATCGCGCGGCGGCTTTGCCGGGGCTGGCGGCCCACCTTTCTGAATCCGAAGATATGGAAATCGTCGCCCTCCATCCGGCTGCCGCCGGCAGCACGGCGCTCAACTGGGCCGAGATCATCTGCTCGGAAGGTCCAAAGCTGCGGCTGATCACCCGGCTTCCCGGATACGATGCAAAGAAACCGGCCCCTATGACGGTCGCTGTGGATCGGCAGAGCGGGAATGCCGCGCACGAAAATGTGCCGACCCACGTCGTCATCAACGGTGTCGCCCATCAACTGTCGAGCCAGGCGCTGGGTCTCACCGCGAGCAACGAGACTGCTCCGACTGACGGTTCCGACCCTGAAATCGGCCACCTGCCCCGGGTCCGCATCGATCGCGGCAGGGCCATCATCGAGGCTCCGCCCAACGCCCAGGTTTTCATCAACGGCGAAGCGATCAGAGGTCCCACCGAGGTGGTGACGGGGGACCGCCTCCGAGTCGGTTCCAACGAAATCCTGCTCGTCACGCTGGCGAAGTGAGATGGTGACCCGAAGCGTCAACCCGATCGGGCTCTCCTTCCTGGACGCGATGACCTGCGGCCTGGGGGCGGTCATTCTGCTCTTCATGATCATCAACGGGGCGGTTCGCGACCACGAGGCCACGGTCACTTCTGATCTTCAGGGAGAGGTCAACCGCCTCGAGCGCGAGGTTCTGGAGGGTCATCGAAATCTGGTGGAGCTGCGCAACTCGGTCCGAGAGACCGACGAGGAGCGGGCTCTGGCCCAGGGTCTCGCCCGCCGTTTGATCGAGGCTCTCGAGGAGATCCGGGTCGAGCTCGCGACATTCGATGCCTCAACGCTGGCCCGTCGGGAGCACATCAACCGGCTCCAAACCGATCTCCGCTCCCTGGAGGAGGAGGCCCGCCGCCTCTCCGCTTCCCTGCCATCGCAAGAGACTCCGGGAGACAGGGTGCGGACCTTTGTCGGCGATGGCGACCGGCAATATCTGACCGGTCTCAAGGTCGGCGGAAAACGGATCCTCTTTCTGGTGGACGCCTCGGCTTCCATGCTCGGCAGTACCCTGGTCAACGTGATCCGGCGCCGGAACCTGCCCGACAACGAAAAGGTACGGGCGGCCAAGTGGCAGCAGAATCTGGCGACCGTTGACTGGCTGACGACCCAGATTCCGCGCGACAGCCGGTTCCAGATCTACAGCTTCAATACCGAGGCGGCCCCGGTGCTCCCCGACACCGGTGGCACCTGGCTCGATGGCAGCGATCGCAAGGTGCTGGACGGCGCCGTCCGCAACCTTCGCGCGATCGTTCCCGGGAAGGGAACCAGCCTTTTCCACGCCTTTGGCGTCGCCTCTCAGATGAACCCGCGTCCCGACAATGTGATCGTATTGACCGATGGTCTTCCGACGGTCGGCAACAAAGCGGCCCGCTCGACGACCATTTCTCCTCAACAACGTCTGCGGCTTTTCAGCCGCGCATTGGAACAACTACCGAGCGGCGTCCCGGTCAACGTGATCCTCTTCCCGATGGAAGGAGATCCCCTGGCCGCCAGCGAGTTCTGGAAGGTCGCGATGCGCAGCCGGGGTTCCTTCATGAGCATCGCCAGGGACTGGCCATGAGAAGACGCCGCGAATTCGAGGTTTTCTCGCTGTCCTTTCTGGATGTCGTGTGTTGCGGCTTCGGCGCCATCGTGCTCCTGCTGGTGTTGACCAAACTCGGTGAGCCGCAAAAGATCGAGGATGCTCGGATCGATCTCGACAGTTTGATCGCCCGGCTCGAAGAGGAAATTTTCGAGATTCGTGGCGAAACAGCAATTCTCGATCGCAGGCTCCGCACCCGCCAGCAACAGGTTTCGATCGAACAGGAGGGGATCGCCCGCCTCCGCGGTGATCTCTCTGAAATTCGTGGTGAGTACGCCGCCAGCTCACAGCTCTCCGAGGTTCAGGACATCCTCGAGGGCCGGATGCTGGCGGCACAACAGGATCTGACCGAAGAGATGCGGCGCTTGCTCGACCAGAGCCAGATGCGGCGACAACGGGACGCTGCGGTGGGGGGTATCCCGGTCGACAGCGAGTACATCATTTTCGTGATCGACACATCCGGTTCGATGTATCACCATGCGTGGCCTGCGGTGGTGGAGAAGATGACGCAGGTGCTGGACACGTACCCCAAGGTCAAAGGCATGCAGATCATGAACGACATGGGGCAGTACATGTACTCGCAATATGCCGGAAAATGGATCCCAGACACCCCCGGCCGGCGCAAGGCGGTGATCTCGCGCTTACGTTCTTGGAGCGTCTTTTCCAACTCCAGTCCGGTCGAAGGCATCACCCGCGCCATCCGGACCTTTGCCAATCCCAATCACCGTATTTCAATTTACGTCCTGGGCGACGAGTTCACCGGCCCATCGATCGACAGCGTCGTGCGAACGGTTGACGACCTCAACACCACCGGTCGCGACGGCAAACGGAAGGTGCGGATTCACGCCATCGGATTTCCGACGGTTTTCATGGTGGCCGGTGCCGGAGAACATACCGGTGTGCGTTTTGCCACCCTGATGCGGATCCTCTGTCGGCGTAACGACGGAACATTCGTCGGACTCAACTCGACCTCTCCGTAGCCGGCATTCCAAACCGCCCGCTTTCTGGATGCTGGCTCCTGGATGCAGGATGCTGGATGCAGGATCACTCGTGTCCAAGACAGAGTTTCCGACAGCGATCAGGGACAGCGACAGAGACAGAGACAGACAGAGACAGGGAACGGCAGACAGCGTCAGCGACAGGCAACAGCACTCACTCTGTCGGGTTCAACAGCCTCCAGGTCATGGCACGGACCTGATCGAAGGCCTTCATCGCTTCACTGGCTCGATTCCGGTTGACCGCCCCAGCGTGGACGAGGAGCTTCAAGTGGCTGTCGACCTCTTTGGCTGAGGCGTAGGCGATTCTCCAGTGGTTCGATCGGTCTCTACCGAATCGGCCGTGACCTTCTGCCAGGTTCGCGGGGACCGAACTTGCCGACCGGATGACCTGATCGGCTATGGACTTCAGCGGAGCTGGAACCCTCATCACGAGTTTGATCGCGATTCCTGCTGCTTCGAGGGCTTTTGAGTGGGCAACGAGGATTGAGTTCGTGGCGGCGTTGGACATGGTCACCTCCGGGTCGTTCATGCCCGTACCCACAAGCCGGTGTGGCGGCCGATGTCAAGGATGCCCTGCACCCTGCCTGTCCTTGACATCGGCCGCCCACCGGCTACCCCTTCTGTTGAACGACCCGGTGGTGGCCACTTCGCCACATGAACTCCAGACTGCTGCCGCAGCTCTCTGTCGCTGAACACTGATCTCTGTCCCTGTTCGCTGTTCCTGAACACTGCCCCCTGTCCCTGTTCGCTGTTGCCGTCGCTGACGCTGGACGCTGTCGCTGCCGCTGCAATTCGGGATCGGGATCGGGTAGGGGCCAACCGCGAACCGGATATGCCAAAATCCAACCCGTAAACCACGTGTTGTCAGGTGGGAAACTTCAGGTGACGACCTGTTTTGGACAGCAGTGATGCCAGGTACTGGATCCTCGATTCAGCCTGTCTCCCCAACCGCTGCCATCGACAAATCCAGAAAAGAACCCAATGAAACTCTCGACAGGGGTGAGAATCGACAGATGATCTTGTCGTATCGAGCATCGGGAATCGAGTATCTAGCGCCCAGCACCCCTTGTAAAAACAGTTTCACGCTACAATTAAGTAGTGAACGATCCACAACTTGCGGACCAACCGACCCGTCTGTTGGTCGTCGAAGACGACGGACCGCTCGCCGAGGGTCTGTGCCGCAATCTCGAACTCGAGGGTTTTTCCTTCAAATGGACTGCCACCGGAGAGGCCGGCCTCGAGGCACTGGCAAACCCCGAGGCAGACTACGAGCTCCTCATCCTCGACATCATGTTGCCGGGAATTGACGGTTTCGAAGTCTGTCGACAACTACGAACCGCCGGCAATCTGATCCCGATTTTGTTTCTCACCGCCAGGGGGAGCGACGCCGACCGGATCCTCGGTCTGCAGCTCGGCGCCGATGATTATCTGACCAAACCCTTTCTGGTGGAAGAACTGGTCCTCAGGGTGCGCGGCATTCTGCGCCGCGCCGAGTGGGCTCAAACTCCCGCCCGAAGCGGTCCTCTGGTTCAAATAGGCAGCTGTGAAGTCGATCTGAACACCATGCGTGCCACCACCAGCGACGGGTCGGTGGCGCTCACCGAACGTGAGGTCATGCTGGTGCGGTTCTTTTCGGAAAACGACGGGCGGGTGCTGACCCGCGGAGAGCTCCTGGAGAGAGTGTGGGGCTACACCTTCGACACCTCCACGAGAACCCTCGATACCTTTGTCCACCGTCTCAGAAAGACCTTCGAGAACGACCCCCGCCACCCCGTCCACTTCCACACGGTCCGCGGAGTCGGCTACCGGTTCACCTCCGAACCGGAGGAGTAGAGAGCTCGCTCAATTCCTTGCTCGCTGCAAGCAACAAGCTACGAGGACGCTGGATGCTGGATCACTGCTGTCCAAAACAAATAGGCATGAGGTTGCGCACCTGAGAACACGAGGGTTACGGGTTGGTTTTTGGCGTTTCCCGTTCGCGGTTGCCCCGCGCCCGAGTCCGTGCCCGTGCGGGTGCCCGAATTGCAGCGGCAGCGACAGTTTCCAGCGGCAGCGACAGGCAACAGCGAACAGGGACAGCGGGCAGCGGGCAGCGGGCAGCGGGCAGTGTTCAGGGCCAGCGATCAGGTGCAGTGACGGCGTGGCCACCACCGGGTCGTTCCAAGGAAGGGGTAGCCGGTGGGCGGCCGATGTCAAGGACAGGCAGGGTGCAGGGCATCCTTGACATCGGCCACCACACCGGCTTGTGGGTGTGGGCATGAACGACCCGGAGGTGACCATGTCCTCAGCCGCCACGAACACCAACCTCATTGCCCACTCGAAAGCACTCGAAGCAGCAGGCATCACGATCAAACTCGTGATGAGAGTTCCCGCTCCGCTGAAATCCATAGCCGATCAGGTAGTCCGATCGGCGAGTTCAGTCCCTGCGAACCTGGCAGAAGGCCACGGCCGTTTCGGTAGAGACCGATCGAACCACTGGAGAATCGCCTACGCTTCGGCGAAAGAGGTCGACAGCCACTTGGAGCTCCTCGCCCACGCCGGGGCGATCAGTCAAAATGGAGCCAGCAAAGCGATGACAGCCTTCGATCAGGTCCGTGCCATGACCTGGCGGCTATTGAATCCGAAGAGTTGAGCGCTGTTCGCTGTCGCTGACTTCTGTTAGCTGACCCTGTCGGCTGTCGCTGCCACTGGACTCTGCCGCTGCAGCTGGACGCTGTCTGAGACACTGTCTTGGACAAGAGTGATCCAGCGTCGAGCGACTGAGCGGTCTCCCTTCTCCCCTTTCTCCCTTTCTCCCTTTCTCCCTTTCGAAAAGGGTGCGGGAGCGGATCGCGGAGTGGACGGATCCAGCGTCCAGCATCCAAAGCACCCGAGGCGAGCTCCTCGCTCGCCTCAGGGGCGTTCGATGCCGAGATCCTTCATTTTGCGCCACAGGGTGACACGCGAGACGCCGACCCGTTCAGCAGCCTCCTGCATCCGCCAACCGCAGCGGTCGAGGACTTCGCGCAATAGAAGCTCCTCCAGGGCCGCCAGCGGATTCGCAGTTTGGAGGAGCTCGTCGATAAACGCCGTTTGATACCCATCGAGCGGCAGATCGGCACGATCGATACAGTCACCCGCCGTACGCGCCGCCTCCCGGATGACCTGTTCGACCTCTTCCAGGCCACGATCGCAGGCCAGGCGAGTCAGTTGTTCCAGGGCCTCCCCGGTCAGACGGGTGGATGGCGCCAATTCCTCGGCCCACGATCTGATCATCCGCCCGAGATCCGGACCGAGATCGGACAACGAACTCAACTCGAAGACCTCGAAGCCGTTGCCGCTGAATTCCGGGCTCTGCGCACCGACGATGACCCGCCAATCCTCAGGCAGGTCAGAATCGAGGAGAGACCGCGCATCATCACCATCCGCGTAAACGGTCCCCGGCGGCCACACCTGGACCGCATCCCAGGATCCCGACCAGTTTTGAAAGAGCTCTGGAGGGGCACCGGAAAAACGATGAAGGGTGTGGGCAACGTCTCGGCACGCCGGCATCTCTCCCACCACAAGCACGTGAGCACGACTGCGAGCCAACTCGAATGCTCGATTTCTCATGGCTTCCGCCGCTTCGGAACAGCCAGCCATAAAAAACCCCGGTTCAGGGTCGGAGGGTCTCAGGATCTCCACCGCACCTTGAAAAGAGCCCTCGTCATCGGTAAACGGAATGACGGTGATTCGGAGACGAATCGACCTGCCGTCCCGGGTCTTGTAGACCGTCGCGAAATCCTCGACCCGGTCGAGCCCGGAATCGAGAGCAAAGGTCAGGGGGCACGCATTCTCACAATCGACACCACGGGTTGTGAGCCGACACCGCCCGCCAATCGCCTGGCCCTTCTCATATCCGAGCAGACGCCGCGCGGCGTCATTGACATGCTGAAGGACGCGCTGATGGTCCAGGACAATGACGGCCTCGCCAAGCTGGTCGAGAACTTCGTTCCACGACCCGTCCAGAGGTTCTCGCGAATGTCTTACCACACCTTTCTAACAGTCGGGTGAACCGGTTTTATTCGCGTTTTTGGTGTATTTCAGAAATTTTCCGGCGCCGCCCTCGGCTCAGATTGTCGGAGGACTCAGCGCTCGACCACGAATCCTTCTTCCGCTTCCGGTTCGGGCTCCGCGAAATACACGGCGGTGTGAGCCACTGGGAGAAGCATCACATGGGTCCTGCCCTTGATGGGCACCTCGACGTGATAATAACCCTGAGGGGAAATGGAGACCAGAGTCGCGGCGGTTCCCTTGGCGTCGATCAGAGGACAGTAAATTGAGACCTTACCGGGGATTTCCATAGGGGGCTCCTTTCCCGTCTATTTATGGTATCACCGGCGGGAATCGAGGGCTTGGGGACAACGAACCTCATTCCGAAATCCGAACTCCGAATTCCGAACTCCGAACTCCGAACTCCGAACTCCGAACTCGAATCTACTCTCCACCATCCCCCTTCGGAGAGATCTCCCCGTATTCCTTGAGCTTCCGTTGCAGGGTCCGTAGACCTATCTCGAGCAGATCGGCGGCTCGCGCCCGGTGTCCATCGGTGTAATCGATGGCCTTCAGGATTGCCTCCCGTTCAATTTCGGCCATCGGCCGTGGGCTCCACTGAATCGTTTCGATCTGCGGGCCCGTTTCGGATGCCATCCGATAGTCGGCCGGGAGGTCTTCGATAGAGATTTCGTCACTGCCAGCGAAAAGCACCATCGACTCGATCAGATTCCGAAGCTCTCGGACATTACCGGGCCACTGTTGCCGTTTGAGCGCCGATAAAACCGCCGGGTGGACACCGTGGACACTCCGATCCAATTCGGTATTGAAGTACTCGAGAAAGTGCTGCACAAAGAGCGCAATGTCCTCCCTGCGCTCGCGCAGTGGAGGGATCGCCAGGGTCACGACCTTCAGGCGATAAAAGAGGTCCTGGCGAAAACGGCCCGTATCCACCCACTTTGCGAGGTCGCGATTGGTCGCAGCGACAAGACGGAAATCCACCGGAATCTGGACCGCACCACCAACCCTCATGATGTGGCGCTCTTCCAGAACCCGCAACAGTTTCACCTGGAGATCCGGTGACAGTTCGGAGATCTCGTCGAGGAAGAGGGTGCCCCCAGAAGCTCGCTCGATGAGCCCGATGCGTTTTTGGTGGGCGCCTGTAAAGGCCCCTTTTTCGTGACCAAAGAGCTCGGACTCGAGGATCTCACCAGGTATGGCGCCGCAGTTGATGGCGACAAAGGGGCCTTTGGATCGTGGAGAATTCTGGTGGAGCGCGTTGGCGACCAACTCCTTGCCGGTACCGGATTCACCGACGATCAGCACGGTGGACCGGGTCGGCGCCGCGACCCGGAGCCTCTCGAGCAACTGTTCCATTGCCGGCGAGTGTCCAACGATGCCTTCGAAGCCAAAGGTCTTCTCGAGCCGCTGGTGCAGCCTCCGGTTCTCTTCTGAAAGCACTCGGCGTTCGAGCTGAAGCTGTACCCGTTGACGGAGTTCCTGCATCTTGACCGGTTTGGTCAGATAGTCGTCGGCCCCTTCCTGAAGAGCGGCCACCGCATCTTCGACTTCCGCGTAGGCGGTCACCAGAAGAAACGGGAGATTCGGGTGCTCGACCCGCACCGCTCGCAAGAATTCGTAGCCGTCCATTTCAGGCATTCTGACATCCGAAACGATTGCGTCGACTGGAGCACCGGCCGCAAGCTGTTCCAACGCTTCCTCCGCAGATGGAAAGGCCCTCAGGGTGTAGCCAACCCTTTCGAGGGTGCGCTTCATGGCGTCCCGCGACCCGTCGTCATCGTCCACCAGAAATATGACCGCCGACATTTCCAACTCCTCGCCCGGTATCGTCGCCGGGAGTCTTTTTGTTCCGTAAAAAACCGGTCTATGACTCGATCAGACGAGCCAACCCGGCCTCGTCCAACACCTCGACTCCGAGCGTACTCGCTTTTTCGAGTTTGCTGCCTGCCTTTTCGCCGGCCACGAGATAGGTGGTCTTCTTCGAAATCGAATTCGTGACGGTGGCGCCCAGGGCCTCGAGCTCGTTCTTGATCTCGCGGCGCGGGCGGCTCAGGCTGCCGGTGAGGACAATAACGGTTCCGGCCAGAGCATCACCGCTACTTGTCAGCTCTTCTTCAGGATCGATCCCTCGTTCAGCCAGACGTGAAATGGTCCGCTGATTGCGGGGCTGGGCAAACCAATCGGTGACCGAGGCCGCAATCACCGACCCGACACCGTCGATCATCTCGAGTTCCGCCGCCTCGGCTCCTGCCAGGGCAGTGAGGCTGCCGAATTTCTTCGCCAGCAACCTGGCCGCCCGCTCGCCGACATGGGGCAGGCCGAGGGCGAAGATGAGGCGATGCAGGGGACGGGAACGGGCCGTATCGAGCTCTCGGAGTAAATTCGAAGCGGAGAGCTCGCCCCATCCGGGGAGCTCGGCCAAGGCCTCCGCCTCGAGATCCCACATGGAAGCTTCGTCGCTCAACAGATCCGCCTCGACCAACTGAGCCAAGGTCTGGCCGCCGAGACCCTCGATTTCCATCGCTCCCCGCGCAACAAAATGTCGAAGCCGGGCAGCGACGACCGCGGGGCATTTCTGGTTCGGGCACCGGAGAGCTACCTCTTCGAGCTCCCGTTCGACCGGCGTCGCGCAAACCGGACAAAGGGTCGGGGCGTGAAAGACTTCGGATCCAGGAGGCCGCTCTGAAGTGACGACCCCAACCACCTTGGGTATCACCTCACCCCCCTTGGTCACCCATACCGTGTCGCCGATCCGGAGACCGAGGCGGTCCACCTCGTCGAAATTGTGGAGGGTGGCACGAGAAACGGTCGATCCACCAACGGCCACCGGTTCGAGCACCGCTACAGGTGTCAGCACCCCGGTGCGGCCGACCTGGATGATGATGTCCTCGACCCTCGTGGTTCGCCCTTCGGGAGGAAACTTATAGGCGACGGCCCACCGCACCGCCCGCGCCGTGCTGCCGAGGATGGCACGTTCGGAGGATCGGTCGATCTTGACGACGATACCGTCGGTGTCGTAGTCGAGTTCGTGCCGCCGCTCCTCCCAGCTCTCGATGAAATTCTCAGCCTCGATCAGACCCGGACACCGCGCGAGGCCTGGGCTGATCGGGAAACCAAAACTCCCGATCCACTCCAGGGCACCCACATGGCTGTCATCCTCATGACCCTCTGCGCGGGCCACCTGATAGCACCAGATCGAGAGGCGGCGATCCGATGCCTGCCGAGGATCCAGGAGGCGGATCGAACCCGCCGCCGCGTTGCGCGGATTGGCAAACTCCTTCTCTCCGGCTGCACGCCGTTCCCGATTGAGTTCGGCAAAGACGCTCCGTGCAAGGTAGACCTCGCCACGCACCTCCACCAGAGGGGGCATCCCCTCGACGACCAACGGGAGCTGGCGAATCGTGCGCGCGTTGGCAGTCACATCGTCGCCAACCGCGCCGTCGCCACGGGTCACTGCGCGGTGGAGCCGCCCATCCAGGTAGACGAGCGAAATCGACACACCATCGATCTTGAGCTCCGCAGCCAGACCATCCGGTTCGTGGCCGAGATCGCGGCACATCCGTTCGTACCATGCTCTGAGCTCGTCGCGAGAGTAGCTGTTGTCGAGCGACAACATCGGCAGCGAGTGCTCGACGGTCTCGAGCCCCGCGAGGGGTTTACCGGCAACCCGGCGGGTCGGTGAGGCCTCGCTTGCAAGCTCCGGGTGAAGCCTCTCGATCTCTTCGAGCTCGGCGTAGAGCTGATCGTAGTCGTAGTCCGAAATTTCGGGATCGGCGAGAACATAGTAGCGGTGGTCGTGGAACCGGATCAGGGCCCGCAGCTCCTCCACCCTGCCCGCTACGCCGGCTCGCTCAGCAACCATCGCGGCCTCGATCGTTCACCACTTCACCGCGGTCGATTACGGGGTCTGCGGCGCCGTGGTCGCCGCGACCGCCTCGGATGCTCGAGGATCTGCTCGGGACTGTCTTTCTTGCCCACCCGCCGCAGCGCTCGCGTCCAACCCTGATATGCCTCCGGCGTGATGTAGCCCAGGGCATTGGCAAATTCGTAAAGATCCCAAGCCACCTTGAAATAGTCCTGCCGGGCCAGTTTGAGGACCTGTCGGCCTCGCTCCGGGGGTTTCCGCATTTTGGTCAATACGAACAATCCCTGGTGCACTTTGTGGATATTCAGATTGGACAGATGCATGCTCGCCGCCGCGGGATCCAGGACCTCCCGCAAACGGCCCAGCACCTGGGCATTGTCGACCCGGTTCTTGGCATCGGTCTCTTCTTCCGCGATCGCCAGGAAGCGGGGAAGAAAGAGCGAACCAAAGAGGCTCGAGTCGGGGTATTCCTTGCCGTTGTTGATATGCGCATCCAACATCTCGAGCACCCGAACGGTCTCGTCGGTGTCGATCGGAAGATCCGGGTATGCGCGGGTGAATACGCCCGCCCTGCGCCAGGCGGCATGGATGCCCGCTGCCTTGCCCGAACGCATACACTCCAGCAGTTCGTAGGTGAGCCGAGGGGAAGAGGCCCCCGAGATCAACCCCTGCTGCCGGTCGATGGCCTCCACGGTTCGTGGATCGATGGTGAAACCGAGGCGCTCCGAATACTCCAGAGCCCGCATCATGCGCACCGGATCCTCCTCGAAACGCGCCACCGGATCGCCGATGGTGCGGATCAGGCCCTTTTCGAGATCCTCAATCCCACCCACATGATCGACCACCGAATAATCGGCGATGTTGTAGAACAGTGCGTTGACCGTAAAGTCGCGGCGCCACGCATCCTCTGCGGGCGTTCCATAGATATGGTCATCGGATTGGGGAAGGGAGCGATCGGTGCTGGTTTCCTCTTCGGTGGCCTCGACCTCGGCTTCAGCCCAGTCTTCGGGGCTTTCCGGCGGCTCCGGGCTGGCCCGGAAGGTGGCGACTTCGATCGTGCCGGCGCGAAAAAACACGTGGACCAATCGAAATCTCCGGCCGATGATGCGTGAGTTTTTGAAGAGGCGCCGGATTTCCTGCGGTCTGGCGTTGGTGGCCACATCAAAGTCCTTGGGACGTCCTCCCAGGAGCAGATCGCGAACGCTGCCACCGACCAGATAGGCCGAGTATCCCGAGCGATGCAGGCGGTAGAGGACCTTGAGCGCCTCTGCCGAAAGATCCTGTCGCGATACACGGTGATCGGGCCGCGTCAGGACTCGGGGCCCCAAGCTGTCTTCCGCCGGCAAACCCATGGCGTCGTTGATACCTTTCAAAAACAAATTGAACTGCGTTGATTTCTCACTGTCCATCAATTTCCGATTTGGTCAGAGATTGGCCGCTCGCCGAGCAGGCCGGCCCGCAGCCGAAGCGAACCGGGCGCACGGAGCAGACTCAGCCATTCATGGACAGCACGATCTTACCAAATTGCTCGGCCCGGTCCAGTCGTTGGAACGCCTCCCGCCCCTGTTCGAGATCAAATACCCGATCCACCACCGGCCGCAACTGATGGGCGTTGACCGCGGCAAGCAATTGTCGCCAATCCTCACGGGAGCCCATGGTGGATCCAATGATGCTCAGTTGATTCCAGAAAATTATTCGAATCTCTTCGGCCGGATTGGGGCCGGATGTGGCACCACAGGTCACGATGCGCCCGCCCTTGGCAGCAGCTTTGAGGCTCTGCATCCACGTCGCTTCACCAACCGAGTCCACGACCACATCGGCGCCACGCTTTTCGGTCAGACCCCGAACACTCTTGGCCACCGTTGAATCAGACTGGAGGACGTGATCCGCCCCCATCTCGGTCGCCCGGTCGAGTTTTATCTGATCGCGCGAGGTGGCAATGACTCTCGCACCAACCACCTTCGCCAACTGCAGGCAGGCAAGAGAGACTCCTCCGCCAATCCCGTGGATGAGCACGGTTTCTCCCGCCTGCAATCGTCCACGGTTGATCAGCATTCGCCACGCGGTCAAATAGGTCAGGCCAAAGGCTGCCGATTCCTCCCACGACAGATGGGGCGGCCTCGGGGCCAACGAGGCCGCTGCAACCACCACGCACTCGGCAAAGGTCCCGTTGTTGTGCTCTCCGAGAACACCAAAACGAACACACAGGCTCTGCTCGCCGGCGAGGCAATAACCACAGGTTCCACACGAGAGCCCGGGATCAAAGACGACCTCGGAACCGATTTCAACTCCTGCAACACCGGGTCCGACCGCATCGACCCGACCCGCACCATCCGCACCACCGATGTGAGGCAGACCGATGGGGATCCCGGGCATCCCTTCGAGAACAAAGAGATCGAGATGATTGAGAGCCGCGGTTGCGAGCTTGACCCTCACCTCTCCCGGTCCGGGCTCGGGAACCGGTTGTTCGCCGAATTGAATCTTGTCAATCCCGCCGTGCTCTGCAAAAAATAGGGCCTTCATCTGTCCTCCGCGAAGAACATTGTAACGCTGCAAAGCACGACGATCGCCCGTCGACGAACGTGGTGAACTGCAAAAACGCGAAACCCCGCCGAAGCGGGGAATCGCGGTTCCACGGGTGATCGATCCCTCGAAGGGAACTATCGGCTTTGATTGTCGGTCACGAAGGTCCGTTCGCCGATGATGCTGAAGTTGTCGAAACGATCCTGGGTTCGCACCACCAGGACGTGTTGGCCGTCAGCCAGGTTGGCGGCGACGGTATCGAGGTCGTAGCTGTATCCCCTGTTGCGAGTCACGGTGGACGGCAGCCAGGGATAACGTTCCTCGAAATCGATATCGGTTGAATCGAGACCGTATTCGGCATAGCCGATGAAGACGCCATCGACCCAGATCTCGACAAAATCGACCCTGTTGCGATCGTAGGCGAATCCGGTGACCTCGAAGGTCCCGGCGATTCTCTCCATATGCTTCGGAGACAGAATGTCGCCGATCGCCGGATCATCCGCATCGTCGTTGCAATCAAAGATGACGGGCAACTGGGCGATATCGATCACATTGTTCTCGATGTCACCGGCACGAATCTTGAGATAGTGCAGGCCTTCGCTATAGCCGCGACCCTGAATCAGCCATGAGATATCCAACAGGAAGGCGAAGCCGGAGTGTTTCGAGTTCGGTACGTCCGCATAGAGCTCGTGCACATCGAGTCGCTCATGACCGTAATAGTTGAAGTCCATTTCGGCGGGATCGTAGTAGAAACTGCCCTGGTTGGTGTCGGCCAGGATATTGCCATCGATCAGCAGCTGAACGTATGAAACACCACCGAAATCCGTGCGCGAACCCACGTCAAGGGCCCAACCGATCACCATCTCGACATTGCTCGGATCGCCGAAAATGTCACCCGACCACGGCGGAATAACGCCGCCGACATCCTGACAGCCGTCGGCAAACATCACATGATCCGCAATCGGCCAATCGATTTTGCCAAAGGGCGGCAGATTACCACCGGTATTGAAGACCTGGACGAATCGCCGGCCGACCACCCGCGAGGCGCCTTCGTTGTCAACCACCCGCACGGCGAGCACGTGGATACCGTTGTTGAGCACCGTGGTGTTCAACATCCTGGTAAAGCCCGCGAATTCAGCATCCGGATTCCCGGGAAAACGATTCGCGATGTCTGGACGGCGGACGCCGGTCACGGCATTGCCCATGGCCAGGCCGTCAACCATCACTTCCACATAGGCGATCGAGCCATCGTCGAGCGCCCACCCGGTGACCGGGAAAACGCCGTTCATCGGTTGGTTGAATCCAGGAAGCTCGAGTTCGCCGATCGGCGCTTGATTGAGATCATTGTTCACGAACACCGACCGAATACCGAAGTCTTCGATGCTTGCATCACTGAATGTCACCCGGAGGAAGACAGTGTGCCAACCATCCGTGTAGTCTTCCGAGTCAAAGGAGGTCACAAACCCCGGCCGGGAATACGGTGTGCCCGCATACCACGGATAGGCCTGAAGAATGTCATAGCGCGGTTGGTTGAGATCTGCCGACGCAACATAGACGTCGTCGACATAGAGGTCGATCTCGCTCACCAATGCGGAGTCCCATTCACATGAGAACCATGTCCACTGCGGACCGCACTGCTGGCCGTCATCAACGACAAAACCGTTGACTTCGACGAGGCCAAATACCGTGGCACCATCAGCCGGCGTATCAAGCCAGAAAATGGTGTCCGCATAGGCGCTGGTCGGCAGCAGGAGAGACAGCAGAATCAGCGCAGCAGCGAATCCCTTGTAACGCATTGCGTTTCCTCCTCTGAACCGAAGTCCAACGAACAATTTACGAACGTAATTATGATATACCAGGGCCATTCAGGGGTCAAGAAAAGACATAAAAAACGACACGTTTTTTGAAAAGAAACTCGGTAGGTTCTTGAACCTACAATGACTTCCACGTGACGCAGATCACGTTTCCACGCGCTATTCCTGTTCCGGAATTTCGCTTTCTGTTTTCGCCAATTCCTCAACGTGAATGCGCGCGGATTTTGCCAACGCTTCGAGTTCGAAACCGCCTTCGAGAATGGACAACAATCTCCCGCCAGTCCAGTATTCTGCCGCTCGAACTGCAATTGTTGTGAGTCTTCCAAGTCCCATTTCAGTCATTTGCATACCGCCAAGAGGGTCGTCTCGATGGGCGTCTAAACCGGTAGCCAGAATGATCGCCGCGGGCTTGATCGCACCGCAAATGTCAAACAATGCATGTTCAAAGGCGCCGCACACGATCTCGTCATCCGAACCGGCTGCGAGAGGCACGTTGCGGGTCAAACCGACACCGGGACCGTCGCCGGTCTCGTCAGCCCCACCGGATCCCGGAAAGGCCGGATAACGATGGACCGAGACAAACCCCACATCCTCCCGATCGTAGAAATGTTGCTGCAACCCGTCACCGTGGAGGGCGCCGAGATCGGCAACCACGACCCCCTGGCCCCAACCCCGGGCCACGACCTCAGCGGCGATGGCGGCCGTATTGAAGAAACAATAACCGGACGCACGGTCGTGTTGCGCGTGGTGAGAGGGCGGCCGCGCAACGACAAAGGAACGGACAATGCGTTCGTTGAGTAGATCGATCGCCGCCTGCAGGGCCAGACCCGCCGCCGCGAGTGCCGAGCGAAAGGTTCCGGCTGAGACGCGGCAGTCTTCCGAATCGAGCCAACCTGACCCTTTCTCCGCCGCCTCGCGCACCCGGTCGATATAGTCCTCATCGTGAATCCACTTGAGAACGCCGACAATGTCTTCTTCCCTGGGCAGGGGACTTTCGCGATCGACAACCCAACGGCCGTCGACCCTGGCACTGACGGCATCCAGGATCACCTGGATCCGATCCGGCGCTTCCGGATGGCCGAGGCCCGGTTGGTGTTCGAGACACCAGGGATGGGAACGGACACTCAATAGCGGCTCGAGGATTTGTGCATTCACATCCTCGATGATAGCGAATACCTGATTTGAATCAGGAATATGGAACGAGGAACTGGGATAATCATCGAATCGTCCCAATCGGATCACCCTTGTCCAAAACAGAATCTCGGAAAGCGTGCAGGGACAGGGACAGAGAACGGTAGACAGCGTCAGGGAACAGGAATCAGCGGCAGCGGCAGTGATCAGCGCCAGCGCACCGCGAATAACACTCACTTCATTGGATTCAACAGCCGCCGGGTCATGGCACCGACTTGATCGAAGGTGTTCATCGCGTCACGGGCGGCCGCCTACCGGCTACCCCTTCCGTTGAACGACCCGGAGGTGGCCACGTCGCCGTCTGAAATCCTGACCGCTGCCGCTGAACACTGATCGCTGTTCGCCGTCCCTGCTACCTGCCGCTGTCCTGGACACTGCCGCTGCCGCTGACTACCGTTCGCCAACGCTGTCTGCTGTTCCTTGTCGCTGGCGCTGTCCCTGAACGCCGTCCGAGATTCTGTCTTGGAGAAGAGTGATTCGCGAGCCGCCAGGTGCGTGTTGTGCATCATGAGCCAAGCGGCTACCCTATGTCGCATGGCAAATAAGGCTGTTCGAGTGACCGTGTCCCTGGTATTGATGATCGCCCTCCTGGCGATCTTTCTATGGAACGTCGATTTTGCGGAGGTAGGTCGTGCGATGGCCAACGCCGACCCGGCCCGCCTCGCAGCCGCGGCCGTGATCGCCCTCATCGCCTATTGGCTGCGGGCTCTCCGCTGGCAGTTCATCCTCCTTCCGGTGGCCAAGGTCCGGCACACGAGCGTCCTATTGACGACCGCCGTCGGCTACGCCGCCCTCTCTTTGCTGCCGGCGCGAATGGGCGACCTCATTCGTCCGATCCTGTTGGCACGGCGAGAAAAGATACCGACTTCCGCCAGTCTGGCCTCGATTCTCACCGAACGGGTCTTCGACATGTGGACGGTGGTTTTTTTCTTTCTGGTCTTTATCGTCTGGCCGCCCGCAATGCCAAACCTCGACGACCAGGCAAAACGCAGCCTCGAGGTGCTCTCGATCAGCGGTTACGTGGTTGGTGTGGGCCTGGTCATCGGCACGCTCATTCTGCTCGGTCTTTTCAAATACCAGGAGCGCTTTATCAGCGTGATCACCCGACCCATCGCCTGGATCAAAAAGGACTGGCAGCAACCGGCCGAAAACTTCTTCGTCCATTTTCTCGATGGGCTTCGGGTACTGCAGCGGCCCCGGGACCTCTTGATCACGACAATAGCCTCCATCGCCATGTGGTATGTCATCTGCTGGCAGGTGCAGATGACCCTCCTCGCCTTTGACGTGCATCTCCCATTGCGGGCGTCTTATCTCCTCGTCACGCTGGCGGTCCTGGGTCTCGCGGTGCCGACGCCGGGCGGCGTCGGGGGCTTTCACAAGGCCACACAGGTCGGAATGACGATGTTCTTCGGCATCGGCCTCAACAAGGCCACCGGTATCGCCATCGCCTACCACGCGATCTGCTTCGTGCCCATCACGATCATCGGTCTCCTGTGTCTGCCCCTGTTGGGGGTCAATTTGCGTGAGGTCGAAGCCATTTCGACCGAGGACACAAAGGAATGAACTGTCCCTTCTGCGGCGATGCCGACAATCGAGTCGTGGATTCCCGCGATGTCCGCGATGGATCAGAAATCCGTCGCCGCCGGGAGTGCGCCGACTGCACCCGAAGATTCACGACCTACGAGCGGGTCGACGAGGTGCCCACTACGGTCGTCAAGAGAGATGGCCGGCGAGAGTCCTTCGATCGGGAAAAGCTGCTCAACGGGCTGCTCCGGGCGTGCGAGAAAAGGCCGGTCCCGCGCAGGGATCTTGTGGCCATCGTGGACTCGGTCGAGAGCCTGCTGGCGGCGCGAGACGTCCGGGAGATGTCGACGGAAGAAATCGGCAGTGCGGTGATCGAGGAGCTCCGGCGACTCGACCAGGTGGCCTACGTGAGGTTTGCCAGCGTCTACCGGCGCTTTGAAGACGTCAACCAGTTCATGGATGAACTCAAGACCCTGCTGATCAAGCATGACGAATAGCCATGATGTCGGCTGTGGCCCGCGCCAAACACGCATGAAGCATTCAGGCTGAAGGGGTAGGACCAAAGATGGTAGATGCTCCTGATTTCCTCGATCAGGCGGAAACTCCGCTGGAGACAATCAATATTCCCGATGTGTTGCCGGTGATGGCCTTACGCGATACGGTGCTCTTTCCCTACGCCATCATTCCCCTCACTGTCGGTCGCGACATTTCGGTCAAGGCCGTCGACGAAGCGTTGGCTGCCGACCGTCTGATCCTGGTGCTCACCCAGCGCGACCAGACCAGTGAAACGCCTGCGCCTGAGGAACTTTTTCAAACCGGTTGCGTCGCCGTGGTGATGCGAATGCTCAAGCTTCCCGACGGGACCGTGCGAGTTCTCGTCCAGGGGCTGTCGCGTGCACGGGTCGATTACTTCACCCGCACCGAGGGATTCTTCGAGGCCCGTTTCACCCGTCTCGAAGAACCGTCGCCCGGACCCTCGAAGACCGAGGTGGAAGTCTTTGTGCGATCGATTCGACAGGGTCTGGAGAGGGTCAGCACCATCGGCAAACAGATTTCGCCCGAGGTCATCCTGATCACATCGAGCCTGGAGGACCCCCTGCGTCTGGCCGATCTCGCGGCTTCGAACCTCGGGCTCGATGTGGCTGATGCCCAGGAAATGCTCGAAACCATCGATCCGATGGCACGACTCGTTCGCGTTCACGAGCTCCTCGAAAGGGAGCTCGCGATGGCCGAGATGCAGCAAAAGCTCTCATCTCAGGTTCGCGGAGAGATCGACCGCAACCAGCGCGAGTATTTCCTGCGCCAGCAGCTGCGGGCGATTCAGAGTGAACTCGGAGAGAGCGACGACCTCGAGAAGGAGCTGGTCGAATACCGCGAGAAAGCGGCAGAGCTCGGGCTCAGCGACGAGGCATCGGATGCGGTCGACCGGCAGCTGCGCCGACTCTCGACAATGCACCCCGAAAGTGCCGAATCTTCAGTCGTCCGGACCTGGCTCGACTGGATGACCACCCTTCCGTGGAACACGCTGAGCACCGACAATCTCGATATCGGCGCAGCGCGGACGATCCTCGACGAGGATCACTTCAACCTGGAAAAGGTCAAACAGCGGATTCTGGAGTTTTTGGCGGTGCGCCAGCTGCAACCTGACAGCAAGGGCCCCATCCTGTGTTTTGTCGGCCCTCCAGGTGTCGGTAAAACCTCGCTGGGACGTTCCATCGCCCGCGCCCTCGGGCGCGAGTTCGTGCGATCATCTCTCGGTGGCGTGCGCGACGAGGCAGAGATACGCGGACACCGCAGGACCTACGTCGGCGCCCTCCCCGGTCGGATCATCCAGGGACTCTCCCAGGCCGGCACATCAAACCCTGTGTTCATGCTCGACGAGGTCGACAAGTTGGGGGCGGATGTCCGTGGCGACCCATCCTCCGCCCTCCTCGAGGTCCTCGACCCGGAGCAGAACGACAGTTTCAGAGACCACTATCTCGGCGTCGTATATGACCTGTCAAAGGTCCTTTTCATCGCGACCGGCAATATTACCCACAGTATCCAACCGGCCTTTCTCGATCGCATGGAGGTCATCCGCCTGCCGGGATACACCGAGGAGGAGAAGCTCGAAATCGCCCGCCGCCACCTCATCCCGCGGCAGGTCGGTGAGAACGGCCTCGCCGAGCATGGCCTCGAGTTCACCACCGCCGCTCTCGGCCTTTTGATCGCGGGCTACACGCGGGAAGCCGGTCTTCGAAACCTGGAACGCGAGATCGGTTCGGTGTGCCGCAAGGTGGCGGTGCAGGTTGCCGAAAAAAAGAAGGCTCCGCACCGGATCACACCGGTTACGACGGAACGACTTCTGGGCCCGCCGAAGTTCGTCGCCGACCGGGCCCTCGATTCGGATCGAATCGGGGTTGCCACCGGCCTCGCCTACACCCCGGTCGGCGGAGATGTCCTTTTGGTGGAAGCGATTTCGCTGGCCGGCAAAGCAAAGCTCGAACTCACCGGTTCGCTCGGCGAGGTCATGAAAGAATCCGCGGCCGCGGCCCTTTCGCTCGCCAGGTCACGATCGGCTGAGATGGGAATCGCAGAGAACTGGTTCTCGGAAAACCAACTCCACGTGCACGTGCCCGCCGGTGGCGTGCCAAAGGACGGGCCCTCGGCCGGCGCGACGATCCTGGCGGCCATCGTGTCGGCCGCCTCGGCTCGCCCGATCCGACACGATCTCGCGATGACGGGAGAAATCACGCTTCGCGGGGATGTCCTTCCGGTGGGCGGCATCAAGGAGAAGCTGCTCGCAGCTCTTCGCGCCGGCATCACCGATATTCTGATGCCGGCCGACAACGAGCGCGACCTGGTTGATCTTCCGGCTCACGCGCTCAAGAAACTCAACGTGGTGTTTGCGAAGACCGTTGACGACATTCTGGCTCAGGCGCTTCGGTAGGAGACGATGGGGCGGTAATAATTGCAGACCCGGGGGGACCTGGACGCGACTACTTCGAAAAGAACTTGATGGTCGTCGCGAGCCCGTCGGCCAGCAATACCTTCGGCTCCCAACCCAGGGTCTTCCGGGCCAGCGTGATGTCCGGCTGCCGCACCTTTGGATCATCCTCAGGCAGGGGCTCGAATACGACCTCGGAAGATGACCCGGTGATCCTGATGATTTCCTGGGCAAACTGGAGCACCGTCATCTCAGCCGGATTGCCGATATTCATCGGCTCGACATAGTCCGACATCAGAAGCCGCCAGATCCCCTCGATGAGGTCGTCGACAAAACAGAACGAACGCGTCTGGAGGCCGTCACCGAAGGCGGTGAGCGGTTTTCCGGCCAAAGCCTGACAGATAAAGGTCGGCACGACCCGCCCGTCTCCCGCACGCATCCTCGGGCCGTAGGTGTTGAAGATACGAACGATCCGCGTCTCGAGCCCGTGGTGGCGGTGGTACCCCATGGTCATGGCTTCCGCGAAGCGTTTCGCCTCGTCATAAACTCCCCGTGGTCCCACCGGATTCACATTTCCCCAATAGGACTCGGGTTGGGGATGGACCAAAGGATCACCATAGGTCTCGGAGGTCGAGGCGAGCAGGAAACGAGCCCCCTTCGACTTAGCGAGACCGAGTGCCTTGTGAGTGCCCAGCGAACCGACCTTCAAGGTCTGGATCGGCAGCTTGAGATAGTCGATCGGAGATGCCGGCGAAGCAAAGTGGAGAATGTAGTCGAGTTCTCCCGGCACATGGATGAAATTGGTGACATCGTGGTGGACGAAGGTAAAACCGTCGCGGCCGATAAACTGTTCGATGTTTTCCAGCGAACCGGTGATGAGGTTGTCCATGCAGATGACCTCGAGACCTTCATCGAGAATCCTGCCACACAGATGCGAACCGAGAAATCCCGCACCACCAGTTACCAGAGCGCGTTTTCGTGCAGACATCAGACCTCCAATAGGAAACTCAAGTATAGACCCTCCCCCGTTTTCGAATAGAAGGGCGAGGGAAGGGGAGAATGGGTGAACGGCAGAGCCCTCACTCGACCGTGGAGAAACTGCAGATTCCACGGATGAACCCAGATGTTGGCCGCGTATCTGCGCCCATCTGCGCTATCTGCGGTTTTGAGATGGAGAACAGCCCGATGAATTCCGGAACTCGCTCACTCGAGAGTTCAACCGATATCGACGTTGTCGACGGTGCCGACGATCAATGGAGGAACATCGATCGGGTCGTCACCGATCGCAAATGCATTGCGGACCCGCTCCACGCATCGCGCTTCGTCCACCACGCGTTCTCCGATGAGCAGGCTGGCGATGGGTTGCTTCTCTTCGACCCGGTCACCGAGGCGGGCATGGATCATGAGACCGGCGCCAAGCGCCAATTCTTCATCCACCGTCCGGCGCCCGGCACCGACCTCGGCGGCGATCCGACCGAGATCTTCACCATCACAACTGTTGACGAATCCTCCACGATCGGCCGCCACCTCGACAATTCTGTCGGGTTCGGCGAGGAGATCCGGATTCGGATCTCCTCCGTGGGCGACCACCATGCGCTCCCACGCAGCCATGCCTGACCCATCGTCGATCGCACGAACAAGGGCCCGATCCGCCTCTTCGGCTACCCATCCCCGCAGGACCATTGCTTCGCGACAGAGTCGAAGAGTCGCCTCACGCAACCTCGCGTCACCGCCGCCGGAAAGAATCGAAATCGCCTCCCGAACCTCGCAGGCGTTTCCCAGCGCGGGGCCGAGCGGCTGATTCATGTCGGTGATAAGCGCTTCGCAACGAACGCCAGTTTCGACTGCAACGGTTTTGAGGGCCTCCGCGAGTTCGCGGGCGTCGGGGAGCGTTTTTCGAAATGCACCGCTCCCCCACTTCACATCGAGGATCAAGGTTCCGGCTCCCAGGGCCAGTTTCTTCGACATGATGGAGCCTACGATCAAGGGCAGAGATGGAACCGTACCGGTCACATCCCGGAGGGCGTAGAGGGTACGGTCGGCCGGCGCGACTTCGTCGGTCTGGGCGATGATCGCCGCACCGCAGTCTTCGATCAATTGCAGAGTCTCGCGCCGGTTCCGCTTCGAGTTCCAGCCGGGCACCGCGTCGAGCTTGTCGAGTGTCCCCTGTGAATGCCCGAGCCCGCGCCCCGCCATCATTGCGACCGGCACGCCAAGCGCCGCCAGCAGCGGAGCCAGGATGAGAGAAACCGTGTCGCCGACGCCACCCGTGGAGTGCTTGTCGACGGCCTCCGGCACATCCTTGGCGATGTCCCAGGTCTGGCCCGACTGCAACATCTCCTCGGTCAGCCAACGAGTCTCGGTTGTTTCCATACCCCGGCAGCAGATTGCCATGAGCATCGCGGCCAACTGTTCCGGCGGCAGCGATCCATCGCTTGCGCCGCGAACAAAGGTGGCGATCTGGTCCTGGGTGAGTGTGCCGCCGTCCCGCTTTGCGGCGATCGCTTCGACGAAACCCACCTCGCCCGCCTCGCTACGACTCGCCTAACCGAGCTCGGCGAATCGTTGTTGCACGTTGACCAGATAAGGCGAGTCCGGAAACTCCTCCTGCAACTGATCAAAGTAACCACGAGCCAGATCCGGCTGGCCGTCGGCGTGATACAGCTCGCCGAGCTTGTACAGAACGAGGTCGCGGGGCAGTTCCGTCGATCCATTTGTGATCATTGTTTCGAGTTCAGCCACGACTTCCAATTTCTGACCGGCGGCTATCCTCATGTCGATCAGATCGAGATTGGCGAGCCGGCCGATCAGACTGTCGCCCTGGCGCTCGCTCACTTCGACCAACTCCGCCTTCGCTTCGTCGGTCTGCCCCCGGCTCAGAGCAATCCTCGCGAGGTAAAGGCGAGCCATGTCCGCCTGATCGGAACCCCCATGGTCTTCGATCACCGCACGGAACTCCTGTTCGGCGGCATCCATGTCTCCGCCGGGAACTCCGTTTGGCGAGGGGATTTCTCCCTCGAAGGTCTGCGACGCTCGGTGGAGAGCGAGCGAGGCATCGTCCGCCTGCGCCCCGGTCCACTGGCTCACGCCCCACCACAGGACGGCGACCAGGCACACAGCAGCGAAGCCGGCGGCCAACGCCCGCCAGTTCTCCGCTACCCAACCAAAAATCATTTCAGCTGCCGAGACGAACTCGTCGTCTTTTTTCAATTGCTTGCGGGTAATCCGACGTCCCATTCACATCCTCCCACAGCATTTTCTGCCGTGTCCCTCGAGCGCAACTCAACTCTCCCGGCGCACGGGGCCCCCAACTCTAGGCGGACGGGCCGTTGGTGTCAACGTGGATCACCAAACACCCGCCTCCGCAAGGCTGAGAATCGCCCGACCTATGGCGCCATCACTTGAGCCGGCAGCGGGATCTCGAGTTGAAGAAGCTGGGGGAAGGCTCCCTCGGCGGTCTGATCGAGCCCGAGTGGAACGATCGTCACCCAACCCAGAGTCATCAAATGACTGTCGCCGCCTGCTTCGGTCACGAGCGGCGGTTTCCATCGACTGGTGTACCAGCGCGTCCCATCCGAATCCGCCCGAGCCAGCACGTAGCGGCCCTCCTCCGAAGGATCCAGCGCCATTCTCGCCACCCGATAGCCTTTGATCGACCTCGTGTCCACCGGCACGTTGACGTTGAGGTACACCCCGGTGGGCAATCCCTCGACCCGAACCGCATCGATCACCGGTTTCGCCCACAGGGCCGCCGCCCGCCAATCGGGATCGGGATTCTCCCAATCGAGCTGCAGCGAGAGCGCCACCGCTGGAATCCCGGCCAGGGCGCCTTCACGGGCGACCGCGACGGTACCGGAGGTCCAGGCTCCGAGGCCATCGTTCTCACCGCGATTGATGCCGGAGACGATGAGATCCGGCGGATCCTCGAGAAGGAGCGCTGTCAGACCGACCCGGGCCACCGTTGCCGGGGTCCCATCCACCGACCACGAAGGAGACCCGGCGATCTTCTCGATCTCCCGCACCTCGATTTCGCGCCGGGTGACGAGCCCATGGCCGGAAACGCTCTGCTGGTGTTTGGGTGCGACCACCGTCACCCGATACCCGGGATCCGCGGCCAGCACCTCGGCGATGGCCGCCAGGCCTTCGGACTCGAATCCGTCGTCGTTGGCCAACATGACGTGGATCGGTTCTCCTGCCATCGCCGGCACGGCCGCCACGATCAGAACCAGAAGACATTCGATGGTGAATTGAAGTGTTTTCATATCTCCTCCTGCGGGTAGCGGGGAGTTTAGCGCACCCGGTGCTGGATGCTCGATGCTCGATGCTCGATCACTCTTGTCCAAGACAGAGTCTCGGATAGCGCACAGGGACAGCGGCAGCAAACAGTCGCCAGCGGCAGTGTTCAGTCATCAGCGTCAGCGATCAGCGGCCGGGACAGTGAACAGCACTCGTTTCTTCGGGACTCCGCCCTTGGTGGTGCGGCCGTCTCGGCCGCACGGTGGGCAGGCGAGACGCCGACACCACAACGGCTGTTCCTTTTATTGAACGACCCGGAGGTGATCACGCCGTCGCTGCCCCTGATTTCTGCCTCTGATCGCTGATCCCTGTCGCTGCCCCTGGACACTGTCGCTGCCGCTGCAATTCGGGCAAGGACACGGACGCGGACAAGGGCAACCGCGAACGGAAATTTCCAAAAACCGACCCGCAAATCTCGTGCTTCCTGGTGCGCAACCTCACATGCCGATTTGTTTTGGACAGCAGTGATGCTCGATGCTCGATCCCGAACCAGGTTGGCGGAGGAGGCGCTCGCTATCGGTATCGAACGGCTGCGGTGGATACCGCTCCTGAAAGGGAGAAAGGGAGAACCACCCGGCGCTGATTCCTCCTGCACGGGTATGTCGCCTCCCGATGTCATTCTGAGCGCAGCCCCACAGGGGCGCAGTCGAAGGATCTATGAGATAGAACGGCTCCGCCTCAGACCGCAGATCCTTCGACTTCGCGCCATAGGCGCTTCGCTCAGGATGACATCTTGAACGACAGTTTCGATCCCGATCCCGAAAGCGAGAACAAGCGTCCACATGGCAGAGGGGCACGGGGGCGGAGGAGCAGAGGATCGCTCGACATCCTCGCTATCGCTATCGGAATCGCTATCGCTATCGAACGGCTGCGGTGGATACCGCTCCTGAAAGGGAGAAAGGGGGAAAGGGGGAAAGGGAGAACCACCCGGCGCTGATTCCTCCTGCACGGGTATGTCGCCTCCCGATGTCATCCTGAGCGCAGCCCCACAGGGGCGCAGTCGAAGGATCTATGAGATAGAACGGCTCCGCCTCAGACCGCAGATCCTTCGACTTCGCGCCATAGGCGCTTCGCTCAGGATGACATCTTGAACGACAGTTTCGATCCCGATCCCGAAAGCGAGAACAAGCGTCCACATGGCAGAGGGGCACGGGGGCGGAGGAGCAGAGGATCGCTCGACATCCTCGCTATCGCTATCGGAATCGCTATCGCTATCGAACGGCTGCGGTGGATACCGATCCTGAAAGGGAGAACGGGGGAAAGGGGGAAAGGGGGAAAGGGAGAACCACCCGGCGCTGATTCCTCCTGCACGGGCATGTCGCCTCCCGATGTCATCCTGAGCGCAGCCCCACAGGGGCGCAGTCGAAGGATCTATGACGCACAAGGGAAAGACCCGTGACCGCAGATCCTTCGACTTCGCGCCGAAGGCGCTTCGCTCAGGATGACATCTTGAACGACAGTTCCGATCCCGTTCCCGAAAGGGAGAAAGGGGAAAGGGAGAAGGGAGAAAGGGGGAAAGGGGAAAGGGAGAACCGTACAGGAAGCTCTTTACGTGATGAGGGGCGGGTGCCCTCTGCCCCTCTGCCCCTCTGCTCCTCTGCTCCTCTTCCGCGTTACACTTCACGGGCAAGGAGGCCGTGATGGAGAACTACTCGCTGACCCTCGGCGCCCATCTGCTGAGTTGGGTGTTCCCTCTGGTTCTGACGATCTTTGTGGTCGGCGAGAGCCTCCTGGATTCCCGCTCCAAGGAGCGCAAGCAGTGACGCCGCTCGAGGGCTCCACCCTCACCACCGTCGCCGTCGTGATGTTCGCGTATCTCGGGATTCTGATCTTTATCGGTTGGCGAGCGGCGCGACGTACCCACGGCGGCGAGGACTTTCATCTGGCCGGCCGATCGCTCGGCGCCTGGGCGGCCGGGGTGTCGTCCACCGCAAGCTCCGAATCCGGCTGGGTCACCCTCGGCGCGGTCGGGATGACCTTTACTCACGGGATCTCCGGTCTGTGGTACGCACCCGGTTGTCTGCTCGGTTATATGGTCAACGTCTATATCGTCGCGCCTCGGCTGCGGCCCCTGTCCGAGGCCCAGGGCTCGATCACAATGACCGACATCATCACCCGTCGGTGGGGCGACCCCCGCAACGTCCTCCGGGTGACCGCCACCTCGATCGTCCTATTGTGCATGATGGGATACGTTGCGGCGCAGATGACCGCCGCGGGCAAGGCCTTCTCCTCGTCATTCGGCCTCGAGGGGCGCGGGGGATACATCCTGGGCGTCGTGATCGGCGCTGCAGTCATCATCCTGGTCACCTCGCTCGGAGGATTTCGCGCCGTCGCGTGGACCGATCTTTTTCAGGGTCTGTTGGTCGCCGGCGCTCTGATCGCGCTCCCGGTTTATGCCATCGCTCGTCTCGGTGGGCTCGATGCCCTCATCCAGGGCCTGGGATCGATCAGCCCACACCTCCTGTCCGCCGGAGGCGATCGCATCGGACCGGTATTGTTCGGATTTGTCATCGGCAACCTCGGGATCGGTCTCGGTTACCCCGGGATGCCCCACGTCATCACCCGCTATATGGCGGCGCGCGACGATCGCGAAATCCAACGTCTCCAGGTGATCGCCATGCTCTGGGGAGTGGCGGTTTTCTACGGCGCGGGAGTCGTCGGTCTCGTCGGCCGGGTGATGATTCCCGATCTTGCAGACGGCGAACAGGCATTGATGGCGATCGCCCTGAAACTCGTTCACCCGGTGCTCGCCGGGTTGTTGCTGGCCGCAGTGATTTCGGCAATTCTCTCCACCGTTTCTTCGCAACTTCTGGTGGCGGCGTCGGCGGTTTCTTACGATCTTGTGGAAGAGACCTTCGGCCAGGCACGGGACGATCGTCGCAGCCTGACCCTCGGGCGTTGGACGGTGGCCATCGTCGGGTTGATCGGCATCCTGGTCGCGCTCTCGGAGGTTCGTCTGGTCTTCTGGTTCGTGCTCTTTGCCTGGTCAGGCCTCGGTGCGGCCTTTGCACCGCTGGTTCTGCTGGCCTTGACCAAACGATCGGTCAATCGCCACGGAGCCCTCGCAGCCATGCTCACCGGCATCGGGGTCACCGTCGTCTGGAAGCTCGGTCGCGACATCGCGTCAAACCCCGACGGTTTCGCCCGGGCCTGGTGGATCACGCTCCTGCTCGCGGCGGCCATCTTCGTCCTCGGTCGGGTGACCCGCGCATTCTCTCGGGGTGATTTCACCGCGGTCGCAGCGGCTTGTTTGATCACCGTCGCGAGTTGGTGGCTCGTCCAGCAGTGGGGTTTGTCCAACTTCTACGAACTGGTCCCGGCGTTTTTCCTGGCAGGATTTGCGGCATTGGCGGTCTCGGCGATTGCTCCAACCCCAGCGGACGCTGACGGATAGGGATCAGGGGTTCAGGGAAGCTCGGCTACGGGTTCTCTTGCTGCCGGTCCCCGAAAAGGCCTGGCGTGGGCTGCAAGCATTTCGTCCGTCACGGCCATTTCGAACGAAACGCAACCTCCAACCTGAAGGAGTCACCCGACCGCAATCGATCGCGACCGATTCACCCCTCAAATGCCACAGCCTGAAGCCCATAGCCTATCGCCCGAAAACTCACCGTGGTGGTGGGGTCATCCCAAAGGACAGCCGCACATACTTGCTGGCTTCCTTTTGAAAAGCCGCGAGTCGCTCTGAGCCGGCATTCACCACCAACCCGTGCCGTTCGAGATTCGGGTTGCGGCAGAATCCGTCAAGGGGCACACCACCGATCCCGGTCTCGAGATAGAAGGCGACCGTCGGCGAGATGTCGTTGTCGGCGGCGATTTCGCGGCAGCGCGGCGACAACTGGGGATCGGCGTACATGGAGCCTTCCCAATCGAAGCCATTCGGATCCGGAAGGAGGGGTTGATCGTCGTCAAAGAGCTCGCCGTATCGTTCGAAGGCCGCAGCGGTCAACAAACGGCGACGGCGCTGCAGATGTTTCCCGATCCTCACGCTGAGTTGGATGCGATGGCTGGCGACTTCGTCGTCGCCGAGGGCGAATGGCGCCAACAGGGACATCATCACCGCCTGCATCGCGTTGGACGGCCCGGCCATGATGTTCTGTGCGTAGCGGACAATGCCGTTTCTGAGTCTGTCGGAGCGAGTCAGGATGGCGCCGGCGCGAAGCCCCGTGACGCCGTGGGTCTTGGACAGGGAATCGATGAACAGCACCGCATCCGCGTAGCGGGGATCCTCCTCATACCAGGAGAGAAGATCCCGATAGCGGGGATGGAGCCGCACATAGACCGAGTCGAGAATCACACCGGCGTGCGGCCAGCGATCGAGCACCGCATCGACAAAGGCCCGCATCTGATCCGGCGGCAGGGTCCGACCGGTGGGATTGTTGATCGGCATGAGATAGACGCCGTCGATGTCCACGTCCTCGGGCACCTGATCGAGATCCTCGGGGCTTGGATCCATGTCCGCCCGGCCGGGCGGGAGGAGCACCACGTTCATCCCCTGCAAGGCCATCTGGTCCATCGGGCAGGAGAAGGTCGGGATCGGCACAAGAACGGTTGAGGGACTGGCATTGCAGACCCGATTTCGGCGCGCCTCCGCCACGGCCAGAAGCGAAGCCTGGAGGGCCTGGTTGCCGCCGTGAAACACGATGATCTCGGCCGGCGAATGGGTTTCGTTTTTGAAATCGATACCGAGTTGTGTCGACCAGAGACCGCTCCACGCACGGGTGACCGCCGGAAAACCAATCGAGTCCAGGTTGTAACCATACGGGTGTGGGCTCAGCTCGGGCAGCCAGCCGTCCACGTGTGCAAAGGCCGCATCGAGCAGGCTTTGCCAATCGTGGTGGAGGTTCGGGTCTTCGGGATCATCCTCGGGCACCGTCCGCCAATCGAGATCGCCGATGGCCGACGCCAGGTCTTCGTAGCCGAGGGCGCGCATGGCGCTGACCGTGCGGCTCATCAGCCGTATCGGGGCGCTGGCAAAGACTTCGCTGAAGGACTCGAAGGTCTGCATACGGATCTTTCGCGCGTCACCACCCATTCAATACCTCCCGAAGCTCGCGACATGAACCATTCTGACAATCACTCAGCAAACCGGAATCTCACACCTGTGGAGGACCGGGATCCCCCATCACCCGTGCCCGCAATTGATCGAGAAATGCCTGCTCCTTGGGGTTCAATGACTGCGGCCCCAGACTCTCGACCTTGTAACGAATCCGTTCAAATTCGCGTGCCTCATCAGGGTCGAGGGCGCGCACGGTGGTGGCCGGGGCGGGCGCTGGAATCCGATATCTTTCGCGCAGATAGAAGAAAAACATCAGCGCGCCTGCAAGAGCCCCTCCGAGATGCGCCCCATGACCGATCGGCAAACCACCCCCGCGGGTCTGTGCGAAGAGCCCCCACAGATCGATGCCGACAAAACCGAGAACACCGACCAGCGCCGGCACCGGCACGATGCCGAAGAGGAGGATCTTGGAGCGGGGAAAATGAAACGCATAGGCAAGCAACAAGCCACTGACCGCACCCGATGCACCGAGGGCCGGTATGTCGGGGCTGCCCATCAAGAACGAAGAGACGGCGCAGTGGCAGAGCGACGCCACCACCGCCGCGGTGAGATAGAAAGTGACGAAGGTTCGGGTCCCCCACAGATGTTCCAACACAACCCCGAAACTCCATAAAACAAACATGTTGATCGCGAGATGCCAGATTTCGTTGTGGGAAAAGGCGGCGGTCACGAGCGTCCACACGTGACCGTGGGCAAGGTGGGTGCTGCTGACCAGGAAGTTTTCGAACATGAACAACTCGAGGGCCGGCGACAATACGGCCGCCTGCCACGCGAGAAAGACCGCGATGTTCAAACCGATGATGACCTTCACCGCCGGCGCCCGCGGCCGCCGGCGTCGGGGCTGAGAAGGTTGAGCCGCCCAATCGTTGGTTTGAGGTTCTTCACCATTCATGAGACGCCAGCATTATGGCAGAACCCGATCGGGGTGCGTGGTAGCCTCGATGAAACCAGCGGAGGTCCGATATGCACGCTCGCCAGCTGTTGTTTTTGAGCCTTTTCACTCTCACGCTCTCATCGACGCTCGTCGCATCCGAACTCGGTGACCGCCTCAACCGCGAACTCAAGGGAGCCTGGGGCGTCGTCGAGACGGAGCTTTATTCGAGTTGCAGCGGGTCCTACAACGACAACACGGTCTCTGCCGGAGGGGTTGCCAGCAAGGCCCCGAATCGATTCAATGCCGGTGAAATCGTCAAGATCGACAACGTCAAGGTCAAACGGCAGCGGGTCGATCTGTTGCTGACCCTGAATACCGGGATCCGGACCAGACGGACGGACGGCCCATTCGAACTCTACGACGACCGGGTCTGCAAGGTGCAGATGATCTTCCCCGTCCCCAGGGACCAGGTGAAGAGCGGCGATATGGAGGCGATCCTGGCCCAGATCAAGCAGCGGATCACGCTCTTTTCTTCCCTCGAAGCAGCCTGGGAATCAGATGACTGGAACGGACGCGAGCTCGAGGAGCTGCCCGACGACTACGAACATACGCTCGAACTCTACGCCGCCTGGAAGGCCGAGCAGACCAACGCCTCCGTCCAGGCGGGCATCTCAAAGGCTCTCGCCAAGGCTACCGACATCGCCGAGGACCTGGATGACGACGCCGACTACCTGGCCGGGTTTGCGGCGGGCGCTGAGAAAATGAGTTCCTTTTATCCCACCGATTGTTCGTCCCTGTTGACGGCCTCCTTCTCGGGCTACGATCACAATGCGCCCAAGGACGAATCGAGATCGTGGAGGGATGGATGGGATGACGGACAGGAGTTGATATTCAACATCCTCCTCGCCGGCCGCCTCGATGAGTGTCGGGTCCCGGTACCCATCGTCACCGGCCCATGATCGTCGCCGGCCTCCAGTTCGACATCGCGTGGGAGGACCCGGCAGAAAACTTCCGCCGCGTCGAGCCGCTGGCCGCAGAAGCCGCCGCAGGGGGGGCTCGCCTGCTGGCGCTGCCGGAGATGTTCGCCACCGGTTTTTCGATGCGTTCGCAGGCGATGGCGGCCCACTCGCCGGTGATCCGCGCCTTCCTCCGCGATCTTGCCGCCCGGCATTCCGTATGGGTCGTTGCCGGTCTCGCAGAACCGGGAGAAGAACGGCCGGCCAATGCCTGCGTGGTCTTGTCCCCAAAGGGAGATGAACTCCTTCACTACCGCAAGATCCACCCATTCACCCTGGCCGGGGAACCCGAACATTTCGAGGCCGGAGAGCGGATGGCGACCATCGAGGTGGAGGGGGTGCGGATCACGCCGCTCATCTGCTACGACCTCAGATTCCCCGAACTCTTCCGTGTCACTGCGGAGTCGACGGATCTCTTCGTGGTGGTTGCCAACTGGCCCGAGCGCCGGGCCCACGCCTGGCGAACACTCCTCGCGGCGCGCGCCATCGACGACCAGGCATGGGTGCTCGGCGTGAACCGGGTCGGCGAGGCCCAGGGTCATCCCCACCGCGGTGACACGACCCTGCTCGACCCGTGGGGGGCCGTCGTTGAAACCATGGCCGACGAAGCCGGTGTCGTCCTCGGCGAAGTCGACCCCGAGGTGGTGCGCTCTGCCCGCGAACGATTCACCTTTCTGAACGACCGCCGACCCGGACTCTACCGGCGGCTCGAGGACGAGGGCTGAACAGCGCGCAAATTCGAATACATCGCGAAGCCGCGCAATATGCCCGCAGATCACGCAGATGGACGCAGATGACAGCCTGCTTGCGAACGCATCTGCCATCTCAGCAGTCGAACGGCTTCAGCGTCCGGGTTCATCAACGCAAAGGCCACCGAACTGCTGGATCCATATTTCCAAAAGTGTATTGAACGCAGAGACGCAGAGTCGCGGAAAAAAAAAGACGCAGAGGACTTCCCGGCAACATCCCCAGTACCGGCGAGATCCTGGCCGCCAAGGGCGGCCAGGTACCGCTGGGTCAGGAAACCGCTCCAAAAACCAGCTTTCGTCTCGATTTCCTGACCCAGCGGCCTGCGCGACCGCGCAGGTCTCGCCTATCCCCTCCCCTTTCCTTCAATCAAGAATGGGGGTCTTCGATGCAAGGCAGATCCGGCATGCCGGAGGCGTGCCGGACGGTGGGAAGCGGGGTGACTCCGAGCGCTGGCGATCGGAGGCGCCCCGCTTCTCACCGGCGACGGGCGATCGGAGATCGTCTGTCGATCTGCCGACACTGATGGCAACACCGCACAAGCTCGCCATTCAGGTCTTTGCGTACTTTGCGTTCTTTGCGTTCTTCGCGGTTCAACCATGTGCACGCGAGACGCGTGCACCACCATGGTGGTGCAGCCGTCCCGGCTGCACTCCGGTCGTGCCTTTGCGATGGCTTCTGTGCTTTTCTGTGTGTTCTGTGGGCCATCGTGGTTGCAACGAGACCGTTTGCGATGGATCTGCTTCCATCTGCGTGATCTGTGGGCGTTCTCTCTCTGTGTCTCCGTGCCTCCGTGGTTTTCTTGGTGTGACGCCTTCGTGTCTTTGTGTCTTCGTGTTTGCGACGAAAGCGAGCGCGATGGATCTGCGTCTATCTGCGTGATCTGCGGGCATTCTCTCTCCCTGTGTCTCCGTGCCTCCCTGGTTTTCTTGGTGTGGCACCTTCGTGTCTTGGTGTCTTGGTGGTTGCGACGTCGGCTATCTGGGTTATCTGGGTAATCTGTGGGCAATCGTGTCGGCGACGGGTCAAGTCGGAATATCCCGGCGCCTTCATGCGCTAAGCTGAAGGGAGAACAATGGCAATTTCAGTCACGGTCAAAGTCTATTTCGAGGCGGCGCATCGTCTCCACAACCCCGACCAATCGGATGAGTGGAACCGCCGCGTCTTCGGCAAATGCAACAACCCCCACGGTCACGGCCATAACTATGTGATCGAAGCTACAGTCAGCGGCGAGGTCGACCCGGATTCCGGTTATCTCATCGACATGAAAGACCTCAAAAAGGTCATCGATCGCACAGTCCTCGATCATGTCGACCACCGCCACCTGAACATCGAAGTGGAGTGGCTCGCAAACGTCATCCCATCGGCAGAGAACCTCGCCCGTGTTTTCTTCAAGCGAGTTGCACCCGAACTCCCGGATGGCGTCGAACTGAAGTCGATCACCGTCCACGAGACCGAAAGAAACTCGGCGACCTACCGCGAATGAGGTTTGAGTTTTGAATTATGAGTTTTGAGTTGGCGCCTTTTCTCGTCCGCTCGAGTTTTCCGGGATATTGGGCGGAAACTCAAAACTTAAAACTTAAAACTCAACACTATGCGATCGCTTTGCCGTCGCTCCCATACTCAGCCAACACCGGCTCCAGGCCTTCCCAGAACTCTCCGTCGGCGACCAAGAGCGTCCCGAGATAGACCAGCGCTTCGGTTCCCTTGGACGCAGCCAGATCGCGGGCGGATGCTGTTACCTTGTCGGCATCGGGCCCATCAAAATCGTCCGGCAGATCGAGGGCGCCGTCGTCGTGCGGCAGACCCACTGCATCGAGGAACTCGACCATCAGCGGCCGCCGTTCATCCATGTGGAGATGGAAGAGGTACTGAAACAGAACGGTATCGGGCAGCGTGTCGGCCATCCTGACCAGACGCCCGGAAACCCTCTCGGCCGACAGCTGGCGCACCGACTGCGGGCGAAACTTGAGATCCTGGGCGAGCGCCATCTCGAGCGCGGCTCGACTCTCACGATCCGCCCCCTGCCAGAAGGCGATCGCCGCGGTCTTTTTGTCTTCGTCACTCATCAGTTCCCAGACCGCATATGGCCCACGCTGATCAATCGCTTCACTCAGGGTGATTTCTTCAGTCATCATTCCTCCTCACCGAACGCACAGAATACCGCAACCGCTCACTGCCCGACACAGTCGCCCCCAAAATCCAAAATCCGAACTCCGAACTCCGAACTCCGAACTCCGAACTCCGAACTCTAGATTTTATATTCCGCCTCGTCGATGACAACCACCTGCCGGCCGTCCGGGTGGATGAGCACGACGCGTTCCGCCTGGATCGGGTTGCCCTTCGCATAGACGATGTCCTGGTGGATCACGTTCTCAGGCTCGTCGAAGTCCTCCACACCCACCACGCCGCCGAGATGGTCGGAACGTCCGAAGGCCCAATGGAATCCCGCCTTCTCGTCCTCGAGGACGATTCCCGTGACTTCGGCGTGGTCGTTGACCCCGAATGCGACCTCGGCGATGTTGGCCCGCGCCGGATCGGCGTCGAAAAGGGCAGCATATCTGTCCGCCACCGGGCCTTCACCTTCAATCACCACCACCGAGTTTGCAACCACGTGAAAGAGCACGAGCTCCGACTCCTCCATCACCGGGATGGTGCCCGCGGTCCACGACGGAACCGCCTCGAACTCACCCTCATAGGGCACGATGAAGGTCTCTCCCGAGGGCAGGTTGATGATGCGGTCGCCGTCCTTGCCGCGCGGCAGAAACCCGTCATCCATCTCCGGCGTGCGGTGGCGGAGATCGAAGAAGCAGCGGTGTCCGGTCGAGAAACGAACGTCGCACAATTCCGCGCCCTGCATCGCGTCGAAGATCGCCTTGCAGTGGGCCGCCACCACCGAGTAATCAGCAGCGAGCGCGGTGCCCTCCATGCGCTCCTCGACACCCGGCATCGACGCGGCACGGAAATCATCGTTTTCTTCAGCCAGATTGGCAAGCGGCGCCGTGGCTGAAAACTGGGTCATCGCCACCACCAGCGTCGATGCTTCGAGTGCCTCGAGAAGATCGATCTCTTCGCCGTCACGGCGGGCCCTCGATGGAAGATCTGCGTTGTTGCCGCCGGTGGCTTCAAAGGAAAGCATCGGCTGCACGCTGAATTCTCTTTCGGCACCGATTTCGGCCATCGCCGCACGCCATCGTTCGGCCATTGCCCTTCGAGCCGACCAACTTTCATGATCGGAAATTTCGCCGTGCGGAAGGTCGACTGCAAAGGTCACAACTTCACCCGGTTGCGGGTCGAAGACATCGATCAGAAGTTTTTTCACATCGAACATTTGGCGCTGCCTTTCCACGGTTTCCCTGATTCCGGACCGTGCGAGAATTGTACTCCCGACGCCGCGGTATTATCCTGCGCTTCATGACAAACACGAATATCTCCGCTGCTGTCGTCGGATGCGGGCACCTCGGCCGCCACCATGTTCGAATTCTCGCCGCCATGGAGGGAGTCGATTTTCTCGGCGCCTACGACACCGATCCAGCGCGTCTCGCCGAAATCACCGGCGAACATAAGGTGCCGGCCCTCTCGTCGATGGAAGCCGCATCAGCCGCTGATGCCGTGGTGATCGCCACCCCGACGGTGGCACACCGCGACGTTGCGGTTCAGATGCTGCAGGCGGGTTGCAACGTCATGGTGGAAAAACCGATCACGACAACTGTCGAGCAAGCCACAGAGTTGATCACGCTGGCCGATGAGGCGGATCGGATCCTGGCCGTCGGGCATGTGGAATACCACAACCCCGCGGTTCAGGCGGCTCTCGGTCTGGCAGAGGACGTGCGTTATCTCGAGAGCCAGCGTTTGTCGCCCTTTACCGCACGCTCGATCGATGTCGACGTCATTCTCGATCTCATGATCCACGATCTACAGATCACCCTCGCGGTGGCTGGAGAGGAACCCTCCGAGATTCGCGCGGTGGGTGTGCCGGTACTCACGGACAAGGTCGATCTCTGCCACGCCTGGGTTGAGTTTCCAAGCGGTCTGGTGGCCAACCTCACCGCGAGCCGGGTCTCTGCAGAACGGATCCGAAAGCTTCGTCTCTTCGCCCAGGACTCGTATTTCTCCATCGACTATGCGGAGCAAAGTGTTGCCTCGGTTCAGCTCATCAAGGGATCCGAAGGCGCGACCATCGCACCAAGGGTGGTGGAAGTCGAAAAGGACGAGCCTCTCAAAGCCGAGCTCGAAGCCTTTATCGGCGCCTGCCGCGGCGAGAAAACCGCCTATGTCGACGGCCGAACAGGTGCGGCCGCCCTTGCCGCAGCGGTCACCGTACGAGAGTGCGTCGAAGCTCGTTGAAATCGACTCCGTCGAGAAATGAGGAGGTTCCGGTGAAACCTACTTTTCGGATGCTTGAAGACGACCTCCGGGTACGCATCGTGCAAGAGGCGAAGACGATCCTCGATGAGGTCGGCATCGATATCGGAGACCCCGGGACCCAAGAGCTGCTGACCGATTCCGGGGCCGCGGTCCGGGACGACGGCCGGGTCTTGATCCCGGCCGATATGGTTGAATCGGCCCTGGCAAGCACTCCCCGTTCATTCTCTCTCTATGACGTCTTCGACAACGAGACCCACCGCTTTGACGGCACCACGACCCACTTCACACCGGGTTCGGCGGCGATCAATATCCTCGACCGCACAAGCGGCGAAATCCGATCTGCCGTGACCGATGATCTGGTCCGTCTCGCAAAGGTCGTCAGTGGTCTGGAAAACATGAACGCGCAGAGCACCGCGCTCGTGTCCTCGGATGTCCCGGAGGCAATCTCCGACAGCTATCGTCTCTACCTCAATCTGCTCCACTGCGAAAAGCCGGTCGTTACCGGGGCCTTCACCGAAGAGGGCTTTTCCGTTATCAGGGATCTGCTGCTGGCCGTTCGCGCTTCCCAACAAAAGCTTGCCGACCGTCCCCTCGCGATCTTGACCTGTTGCCCGACCTCGCCCCTGCGTTGGACGCAGGAGGGTTCGGTCAATCTGATGGACTGCGCCAGACTCCGAATTCCGGTTGAAATCATCCCAGTGCCGCTGACCGGTTTCATGGCGCCGGTCACCCTCGTTGGAACGCTGGTGCAACACACCGCCGAGGTTCTTTCCGGCATCGTCATCTCCCAGCTTGTTCAACCCGGCACACCGATCCTTTTTGGTGGTTCACCGGCGATTTTCGACCTTCGCTATGAGACCACTCCCATGGGTGCCATGGAAACCACCATGCTGACCTGCGCCGCGGCCGAAATCGGACGCCACCTCGAGCTTCCGACCCAGGGCTATATCGCGCTTTCGGATTCCAAGGCCCTCGACGCCCAGGCAGGTCTCGAGACCTCCATGGGAGCGGTGATGGCGGTACTCAGCGGCATCGACAACGTCTCCGGTCCCGGCATGCTCGACTTCGAGAGTTGCCAGAGTCTCGAAAAGCTGGTGTTGGACAACGAGATCTGTGGCATGACCCGTCGTCTGGGAGCCGGCATCGAGCCGCGGGAAGACTTCCCCTCGCGACCACTCTTCGAAGAACTGTTGGCCGAAAAACATCTACTGATCGCCGACCACACCCGGCGCCACCTGCGGCAGGAGATCTCCTTCCCCGGCCCCACCATCGACCGGACCAGCCGGGCGCGCTGGTTGGAGGAAGGCTCACCGGATTTTGATCAACGGGTCGCATCTGAAGTCGACCGTTTGATCGCCGACTTCACCCCGAGCCGTCTCGGTGACGATGTCAGGGGAGACCTGCTCGACGTGATGTCGGCCGCGGCTCGCGAAGCCGGGATGAACAAGCTGCCGGAGATCGACGCCGGTTGACTCCCAGCCGGGACGAAGTACAGAGACACTCGGCTTCGCCTCTGGCTAGGCCGTGGCAAGCTCGATCTTCTACTTGACGCCGAATCCCATCGACGTCGCAAACACGAAGACACAAAGACGTCGCGAAGCAGCGCAATATGCCCGCAGATCACGCAGATAGACGCAGATGACAGCCTGATTGCAGAGGCATCAGCCATCTCCGCAATCGAACGGCGTCAGCGTCGGGGTTTTTCAACGCAAAGGCGCAAAGGCGCGGAGACGCAACGGCAGCCGAACTGCTGGACGATATTGCCAAGAGTGTATTGAACGCAGAGTCGCAATGGACAGATTGATTGAATGGACATCGACCACCTCTGCAAACGAGCAGCGGCGGCCTCTCGGTTTTTAAACGCAGAGTCGCAGAGGCGCGGAGACGCAGAGGACTTCCCGAAAGAACCCCCAGTCCGGCGAGGTCCCGGCCGCCAATGGCGGCCAGGTACAGCTGGGCCAGGAAACCGCCCCGAAAACCAGCTTTCGTCGCGGTTTCCTGACCCAGCTGCCTGCGCGACCGCGCAGGGCTCGCCTCCTGCCTCTCCTTTTCTTCAATCAAGTGAGGATGTCACCGATGCAAGGCAGATCCGGCATGCCGTAGGCGTGCCGGCCGGTGGGGAGCGGGGTGGCTCCGAGCACTGGTGATCGGAGGCGCCCCGCTTCTCACCGGCGACTGACGATCGGAGATCGTCGGTCGATCTGCCGACACTGATGGCTACGTCGCAAAAGCTCGCCAACCAGGCCTTGGCGTCTCTGCGACTTTGCGTTCTTTGCGTTCTTTGCGTTCTTTGCGGTTCAACCATGTGCACGCGAGACGCGTGCACCACAATTGTGGTGCAGCCGTCCCGGCTGCACTCCGGTCATGCCTTTGCGATGGCTTCTGTGTTTTTCTGTGTGCTCTGTGGGCAAAACCGATGGCCCGGCTTTGTGATGTTCTTCGTGTCTTTGTGTCTTCGTGGTTGCGACGTCCATCGATCTGGGCCATCTGGGTGATCTGTGGGCATATCCGATTCGTCTCCCGTCGATAGCGATAGCGATAGCGATAGCGATGATCAATCTGCGTCTATCTGCGTGATCTGCGGGCGTTCTCTCTCTCTCTGTGTCTCCGTGCCTCTGTGGTTTTCTTGGTGTGGCTGCTTTGTGTCTTTGTGTCTTCGTGTTTGCGACGTCCCTCGGTCTGGGTCACCTGGGTTCAATCGAAGGGCAATCGGGGAGCAGAGAAAACCGGGGGCTGTTCATTTTTGTTTCCACGGACTCGTGACGGCTCTCCCTTTCCCCCTTTCTCCCCTTCCCCCTTTCGCCGGAGATCGCCACTTTCGGGACGGACCGGCTCCTCCCCTACCAGCTGCGACCTCTCGACCGGCGGCAAGGTCTCCCAGGATGAGGCGAGCCAGGTCACACCTTCCAAAAATGCACGTGCCCGATCGGTGTGGCGGCAAACGGAGCGCGTCAGCTCCCAGAACTCGGGGGAATGGTCGAGGTGAAACGCGTGCGCCAACTCGTGTGCGACAACCGCCTCGAGCACCCACGGCGGCATGAGCTTGAGGGCGGCATTGAGTCGAACGACACCCTTCTGCGGACTGTAGCTTCCCCAACGCGATCGCTGATTGGTGACAAAAAGCACCTCGTTGACCGCTGGTGGTGATTCAAACCGGGCCGCGATCTTGCGGGCGACTTTTTCCGCCCTTCCGTCGGCATTGACCTGCAGGGCCCGCGTCCGCCTCAGAAGAGACCTGGCAAGATCAACAATGGTTTCGTCGAGCTCGCGACGCGACATCCTGAATGGGGCACTCACCGAAAGCGTGCCGCCGCAGAGCCGCGCATTGACGTTTTTGACTCGTTTCCGGACCAACCGCAGTTCGAGTTCCACCCCGTCGATGTCCAGAATTCTCTTCTCACTCGTCATGGAGACCATCCTACTCGACTCACAAGCCCGCTTCCTCGGCCCGGTCCCGGGTTACACTCGGCGTGGAGCACCGTTGAAGACCACAGCTCATCATCGCCGCCGGGCCGCCAGCGCAGATCCGATCTGGCGATCCTCCATTTCGGTCCGACCGGGCATCGTCTGCATTCTCCTCGCCTGTGTGCTGACGGCCGCCGTCCCGCCTGCCTGGGCCGACTATTGGTACGAACACTACGCGCGTGCCGAAACCGCTCTCAAACGCGGCGAGTGGACCGTGGCAGTCAGCGAGTTGCAACAAGCTTTGGAGCGCAAGGGTGATTCCGGAGCTCGGGTTCGGTCCTATGGAATGAAGGTCGTCGCCTATTTTCCATACCTCAAGCTCGGCATCGCCTATTACAACCTCGGTCAGCTCGACGCCGCCCTGCAGGCATTCCAGACCGAGGAACAACTGGGTGCGGTCCAGGCCTCTGAAGAGGCCATGGCCGACCTCGAGCGCTATCGGAGACTGGCGATCGAAGCCCGCGAAGGCGCGGCTGCGGCCGAAGGCGAACGAATAACGGAGATTGTCCGCTCGAGCCTCCGCGAGGCCGAGATCCTCGAAAGACAGGGCCGCCTCAAAGCTGCCATGGAGGCCCTCGGGGCCGGTCTCGCGGTGGATCCGGAAAATGCCGAAGCCGTCTCCAAAATGGAAGACTTGAGGACGGAGGTCGTTCGGAGAGAACAGACCGAATCCGATCGAATCCGAGCAGAGGCCTTGGTTGCAACCGGTCGGAAGCACCTCCAAGAAGGAGATTTCAGCGAGGCCGCAAGCGTATTCCAGCAGGCACAATCGCTCCGGCCGAGCGACGAATCCGGGCAACTTCTGGCACGGGCGAGGGCCGGATTGCTGGCGGAGATCCAGGCCGACCAGGACGCCGAAGCACAGAGGGAAGCCGTTGCCCGCGGCCTTGCCCAGGCCGGCGAGTTGCAACGGGCAGGACAATACGAGGAGGCCCTCGATCGCCTGCAACCGGTGCTCGCGGCCGACCCCGAAAACCGCGAGGCCCTGGCCCTGCAGCAACGCGCACTCAACGATCAGCGGGCGTCGCTGGCTCGGACATCGCTCGCCGACGTGCTGGACCAGGCGCAAAGAGATTTCACGAACGGTCGCTTCGAAGGGGCCATATCGGGCGCCAACCGCGCCCTCGCCCTCGACCCGGGCAACGCCGCGGCGCTCGAGCAGATTCGCCAGTCTTACGGAGCAATCAGCCGCCGCCTCCTCGGTTCACGGACGGTCGAGAACATCCCACCGGCCGTCAGGTTTGCCGATTCGAGGGTCGACGGTGAGGACGGCTCGCGGGTCCAGATGGTTTCGCGTCCCGGGTTCTTCCTGAGCGGCGTCGTGATCGACAACTCGCCGGTCGAGGTGCGCTTCCAGAAGTCGACCGGCGAAGAGATCGAGGGCACGAGTTCGAGCCAGCCGGTCGGCGAGATCTATATCACCGAGTTTTCCATCGCGGACGAGCTCGAAGACGGGCCGACGACCTATCAGCTGCTCGCAACCGACAGCGCAGGTCTGTCGTCGAGCGCCGAGTACACGGTTTTATACGCGGCTCCCTTCTATCGTTCGGGCTGGTTCCAGCTTTTCGTCGCCGTCACCCCGATCGCGGTCCTGGCCATTGTCTGGGCCCGGCGCGCGACGCGACGCCGCCGGCTCTTGAAGAGACGTTTCAACCCCTATATCGCCGGGGCTCCGGTGCTCGACAACCAGATGTTTTTTGGCCGCGAACAGCTCGTCGAGAGGATTCTACAGACCGTTCACAACAACAGCCTGCTCCTCTACGGAGAGCGCCGAATCGGCAAAACTTCACTGCAGCATCACTTGAGAAAGAGGTTGCAGCAACTCGAGGACCCGCAGTACGAGTTCTTCCCCGTCTATATCGATCTTCAGGGCACGCCCGAGGATCATTTTTTTGCAACTCTCGCAGAGGATGTGTTTCACGAACTGGCCCCCCTGCTTGGCGAAGTCAAACCGCCGGCCGATCTCAAGGATGGCTCAGCCTACGGTTATCGCGAATTGGTTCGAGATCTTCGTCGGGTCATGCAGCAGCTCAAAAAGCAAACATCAAAACACGTCAAGATCGTACTGCTCATCGACGAAGTCGATGAACTGAACGCCTATGACCCGAGGATCAACCAACGGCTTCGAAGCCTCTTCATGAAGAGCTTCGCCGAAAACCTGGTGGCTGTCGTATCGGGGGTCGAGATCCGGAAGCAGTGGGACAAAGAGGGCAGCCCCTGGTACAACTTCTTCGAGGAGATCGAGATCACCTCAATCGGCCCGGAGGATACGGAGGCCTTGATCACCCGACCGATCCTCGGCGTCTTCAAGATCGAAGAGGGCGTCGCGGATCGAATCGTCGAGCTCACCGACAACAAACCCTACCGTGTTCAGAGGCTGTGTATCAGCCTCGTCAACCGCCTCCACGAAGAGGGCCGCCGTACCATCACCGTCTCCGATGTCGAGGCCGTCGAACGCGATCAGAATCCGTAAAATGCAGGTGAATCCCTTCGTCGTTGGACAGTGGGTCCGTGGCCAACGCTTCTATGGACGGGCAGCGCTGATCGACGAGATCCTGAATGGGCCCCGCAATTCCTTGTGGGTGCTCGGCACCCGCCGGATCGGCAAGACCTCGCTCCTCAAGCAACTCGAGCACCTGACCGATTCCGAGGACAGCGGCTTTGTTCCAATCTTCTGGGACTTCCAGGGAGCGGAAGACTCGGCCGAGCTCGACCTCACCTTTTCAGACGCATTGCTCGATGCCGAAGACCGTCTTCAGAGCATGGGAATCGAAATCTCAGAAATCGAGGGCGACGACCTCTTTGCATCCATGGGTTTGCTTCGCCGCAAGGTCCGGGGCCTGGGGCGTTCATTGTTGCTGCTCTGCGATGAGGTGGAGGAGCTCCTCAATCTCCATCGTCAGAACCCGGCTCTGCTGCGCAAACTGCGCCGCGCGATGCAGTCGCACGACGGACTTCGATCGGTACTCACCTCATCGGTCCGGCTCTGCGCGTTGGCGGAACAACGAGGCGACACATCGCCTTTCTTGCACGGTTTCAGCCCCCCTCTCTACATCGCCGGTCTCACCGATCGTGAAGCGCTATCGCTTATCCGTCAGCACCACCTGACTCAGGATGCCTGGGCAGGAATCGGTGTCGACGAAGCCGAGGAAATCCGCAGCCGGTGCGACAACCACCCCTACTTGATTCAACTGGTCTGCAAGCGCTTTCTCGAACTCGGAGATCTTGAAGAAGCCGTTCGACAGGTCTCCGGTGACCGAATGATCAGCTATTTCCTCTCGGTGGATTTCGAGCTGTTGTCATCGACCGAGCAAACCGTGCTCCGGCTGATTGCGGAACAGGGATCGGCCTCCGATCAGTCAATTCACGAGGCACTCAGGGTCTCCACCGTCGACCGCGAGGACGCTCTGCAACGGCTCGAAAACCTGGGTCAGATCAGCCGCGATGAACAGCGCAGTTTTTGCGTCTCGGGGTTTTTTCTTCGGCGCTGGCTCGAAGAATACGCTCCACCGCCAGTGCCACCCGCACCCGAGGCGAGCGACTGCGACACGACCATCTCGGTTCGGATGGTGGATCAACGCTACACGCTTTCGGAAGAGATCGGCGTTGGGGCCACCGGCAGCGTCTACAAGGCTCGCGACACGCTGCTCGATTCGTGGGTCGCCCTGAAGCTTCTCAGACCCGAGTACGTGGCCAACCGGGAGGCTCTCGATCGCGTCCGCCAGGAAATTCTGTTGTCGCGGGATATCGCCCACCCCAACATTCTCCGCGTCTACCACCTGGGGTCATCGGATGCCGGGACCTATCTCACAATGCAGTGGATCGAAGGTGGCACCCTGGCCGATCTGATTTCCGAGAGTGCGCCCTTGCCGGCGCCGGATGTCATCTCGATCGCGGCCAAGCTGTGTTCGGCACTGGCCTCGGCTCATCGGCGCAATGTGCTCCATCGCGACATCAAACCTTCGAATATCCTTCTCGACGCCAAAGGCGAACCCTTTCTGGCCGACTTCGGGCTCGCCAGACTGATCGGCGAACACGGCCTCACTCAACACGGGCTCTTTGTCGGCACCCCCCACTACGCCTCACCGGAGCAGGTTTCCCTCGACCCGCTCGATGAACGTTCGGATCTTTATGCCCTGGGTCTGGTCATCTTCGAGATGGCGACCGGCAGGCGCCCCTTCGAGGCCGACTCCATCCCCGAGGTCCTGGCGATGCAACGCAACGCCCCGCTGCCGGATCTGGTGGCGCTGACCGAGGAGATCCCGGGAGAGCTTGCGGCCCTGATCCTGCGCTGCCTTGCCAAAGATCCCGCGGATCGGATTGCCAGCGCCGTCGACCTCGAACAAGCGCTCGACCGCATTGCGGAGAATTCCCGCGATCAGAAGCTGTAAATGGCCGACAGCGCAAGGGTGTCGATCTCTTCCGAAAGATCGATTCCGAGATCGATCTGAAATCGACTGAAGGCGATGCCGACACCCAGTGCGAGGTGCAGTTCGTCCTGTCCCGCCGGAAAGAGCGCTTGTTGAAACGGGTCCGATCCCGTGTAGCGAAAACGATGATCGGGATCCCGCCAAAGACCGCCGCGAACCGCGATCAGCGGAGAAGTTTTCAGAAAGGCGTACTCGACCCCGAGGTGCAGTTCATCACCATCTTCGAGCGCCACGAGCGAGGTGTCCGCCAATGGCGAGTCGAGCGTTTCTTTGATGACCGAATATTCAACCCGGTCCCACTCGAAGCCGACCGTCCACCGGCCGTCCGGCGATCGATAGGCGACACCCAGGCCCAAGACATCCGGGAAGGCCAGGGATCGACCGTTCAGTGAATCGATGACGCTGCCCTCCGGAAGCGGGGATGCCGGACCGGCCAGAATCTGCAACTCGTAGTCGAAACGCGGGCCCTCGCGAAACACACCACCGAGACGCCAGCTGTCGGCGATCTTCCACAGAAAACCGAGGTTGATACCCCAATCCGAATCCTTGATGACAAAGTCGCTCATGGTGTACAAGCGGTCGGGAAAAAACGAGTTCGACTGCCAAAATGTCTCCGGGAAGCTGTCGATCAGATAGACATGCGCCTGATTCCGAACATCACCCGTAAAATAGCTCAGACCCACCCCGAGGCTCAGGTTGTCGCTGACTCTGAAAGCACCCGACAGGCCGGTCCCGACAATGTCGAGCTGGGTGACCAGTTGCTGGTCGTCATAGCGCCGGGTGCCCCCTTCCGGCACATCGCCGAAGAGACCGTCGATTTCGGTCCGAATGGCGTACTCGGCAAGCTGGTGGCGATAGACGGCGAGCGACCACCGCTCGCCCGGGTAGACGAAAGACAGAAAAGACAGGCCGGACACGGTTTCGTTCGAGACCCCGGTTCGGAGGCCGTCCACGGTATCGATGCCCTGACCGGATGGGGGGCCCTCGACCCGCCCTCCGGTGGTATAGGGAATCTGATAGCGGCGAGATCTCAGTTCGAGCGAGATCTCCGGCAGTGCCAACTGGACCAGGCCGGAGGGGTTGGCAAAGGCGGCGGTCGCGTCATCGGCGAGGGCTGCAAATGCACCACCGAGCCCCAGGCTCCGGGCACCCGGGTTCGAGAAGTTGAACTCGAGCGCCGGCGGTGCTTCCTGCGCGGCGGTGAAGGCAGCAATCAGGCACGAAACAGCCATCATCGCCGGGATTCGGTGTTTGAAGCTCAAACTGCTCCTCCACAGTTCCTCGACCATCAATAAATGACCCTGGTTCGGGCCCGATCCTAACACGGGGCAGAGCCTCACCAGACCCTCACGCTGACCTCAGAAATCCATCAAGCGACGGCTATCGAGAAGACCCATATTCGAGAAATGAAGAGCTGAGGGAGAGGAGCAGGGTCATGGGATCCCGACGACAAGCCACCTCACGATATTCGAGCACGGGCGAACCGCGGCCTTCCGACGTGCCGATCACAGTCATCACCGCATTGATTCTGCTGATCGTACTGATGATCGTGGCCGTGCTTTGACCGTCAAAAACTGTAGATCGCCGACAGCGAAACGGTGTCGACGAGATCGGAGAAATCGGCTGCGAGATCGATCTGGAAGGAAGAGAATGCGAGACCGAGGCCCAGCGCTATGTGGAGTTCGTCCTCCCCGGGCGGAAACAAGGCGCGGTGCTCGGGTTCATCGCTGATGCTGTGGAAACGGTGATCGGGGTCAATCCACAAACCAGCCCTCACGGCCACAACCGGCTGCAGATCGAGGAAGGCGTACTCGGCACCCAGGCGAAACTCGTTCCCATCATCTGCGGCCAGCACCACCTCGAGGTCGAGGTCGTCATCGACCGTTTCGATCGCGACAGGATCGAAGCTGCCAAAGATCGACGAGTACTCCACCCGGTCCCACTCGAATCCGACGGCGAGCTTTCCGTCGGCCGAGCGATACGAGAGGCCCGCACCATAGACATCCGGGAATTGCATCGGCGTACGAATCTTCACGATGGTTCCGCCATCCGTGTAGTCCGGGTTCAACAAGGGTGCTGACGGACCCGCACGGATGGTGTAGGTCAGACTGAACTCCGGCGCCTGACGGTAAAAGGACCCGAGGCTCCACCCCTCAGCGAAGCTCCAGAGCAGACCCACGTTCAATCCCCAATCAGAATCATCGATCGCCATCTCTCCATTGGCAAGCTGCTGCTCTGGAAGATAGGAGGTCGGACCAAAAAAGCCTTCGAACGTTTGAATATCGTCCGGCAGAGACCACTCGAATGGAGCATCGAGACGGCCGCCGAAATACACGACACCAAGGCCGAGGCTGAGCCGGTCGCTGATCCGGTAGGCGCCGGCTGCCCCGAAACTGACGATATCGAGATCGGTCGACCATCTTCGATCGATCGCCCGGGGCAGGTCCTCGCCAGGAAACAGACCCTCGGTCGCGGTGGTGGCGCGGAAGTTGGCCAGCTCGTGGCGGTACACCGCAAAAGACCACTTCCCCATCGGATAAACAAATGACAAGAAAGACAGACCGGTGAGATCTTCTTTTGAAACGGCGGTCCGCAAAGAGTCGGTTGTGTCAAGACCGATCCCAGTTGGTTCACCCTCGTAACGACCACCTTCGATATAGGGTGTCGAATAGCTCCAGTGGCGAAGTTCAGCCGAAATTTCGGGAGAAACCAACTGCACCAACCCCGCCGGGTTGGCAAAAGCTGCCGTGGCGTCGTCGGCGAGGGCGGCAAAGGCCCCTCCGAGACCGAGGCTCCGGGCACCGGGGTTCGAGAAACTGAATTCGAAGGTCGCAGGGGTTTGCTGGGCATCTGAAGTCGAGGTCAGAATGCCGGCCACGGCGAGCACCACAAGAAGAAGACGAAGAGCCCTCATTGCCAATTCCGATCCCCCATTTCGGGCGGGGAGGTCATCGGCGACTTTAGCACGAGGAAAACCCTCACCGGAGCCTCATATCAACCTCAAGTACTCAATCCAGCATCGGCATAGCTTGGAGTGGGAGGTCGCCACGACCCCTCAAAGGAACTACTGATGCAGTCTCTTCGTTCGATCTGGCGCCATCTTTGGTGCAAACAGGACCACAGGCTCCGCGATGGCCCGGTGGACGGTCGAACAGACGATCATCTCGACGGCGCGACCCGAGAGCGCTTGCTCAGCCGAATACTCAGTACGATCAGCAACAACAGCCTGCTGCTCCGGGGCGAAAAACGGACTGGAAAATGCGCGCTGCTGCTCGATCTCAGAGACCGCCTCAAAACATATGACGACACTGTCCACAACTACTACCCCGTTTACATCGATCTTCACGACGTGCCCGAGGAACAGCTCTTCGCCACGGTCGGCCGCGCCGTCCTGGCGCAACTCGGGCCGATCCCCAGTTCCGAACCCCCGGCCGACACACGACGGCCCGGCAAGGACTACGACCACCGCGATCTCGCCCGGGACTTTCGCCGCGTCATTCAAGCGCTCGCCGCACGCAGCCCGAAACGTGCTCGACTGACTCTGCTCGTCAACGAGATCGACACCCTCAACGGCTTCGACCCTCGAATCAACCAGAAGGTGCGGAGCCTCTTCATGATGAGCATGGCGGAGAATCTCGTGATGGTGGCTTCAGCGGTCGAAATCGACAAACGGTGGGAACAGGAAGGGAGCCCCTGGTACAACTTCTTCGAAGAGATCGATATGACCTCGCTCCGACCGTCGCGCGATAGAATGCCTTTCGATGGATAGCTCGAACAGAAACAACCAGGCTGGCGCCGTCGATTTCAGAATCGGGGACTGGCTCGTCGAACCCAGCCTCAACCGGCTCACCCTCGACGACACGATCGTGCAACTCGAGCCGAAATTGATGGATGTGTTGGTCTTTCTGTCCGAGCACGCGGGCTCAGTGGTTTCGAAAATAGAAATCACCGACGCGGTCTGGCCCGAAGTCTTCATCACGGAATCGGTCATCACCCGGTCGATCGCCGGTCTGCGACGGGCTTTTGGCGACGATGTCCGGCAGCCTCGCTTTATCGAGACGATCTCGAAACGCGGCTATCGTTTAATCGCCGAGGTCAGCGCAAGCCCCGGCACAAAGCAGACGACGTCAATCCCTCCACCGGAGCCTCACCGGACCACGGGCCCGAGCATTCCATTCGTCGTCGGCCAATGGGTGCGCGGTGAAAACTTCTATGGGCGCTCCGCCTTGATCGAAGAGGTCCTGCGCGGCAATCGGAACTGGATCTGGCTCCTCGGCACGAGGCGCATCGGCAAGACCTCGGTTCTCAAACAACTGGAGTTCATCGCTTCGACGACGCCGGACCTGGGGTTTGTCCCGGTATTCTGGGACCTCCAGGGTGCCGATACCCCCGAGGACCTCCATCTCGATTTTACCGAGGCGCTGCTCGACGCCGAGGAACGCCTCTCGGATGCCGGTGTTCGGCTTGATGATGTCCGTGCCGATGATTGTTTCGAGTCGCTGGGTCGACTTCGACGACAACTCCTGTCACGCAAACTTCGTCTGCTGCTCTTGTGTGACGAGGTCGAAGAGCTCCTGAATCTGAATCAGAAAGACCCTTCCCTCCTCCGCAAACTCCGCCGCGCCCTCCAGTCGCGCGAAGGAATCCGATCGGTATTGGCGGCCAGCGGCCGTCTCTGGGAGCTCGCCACGCCGGGCGAAGACACCTCGCCGTTTCTCGATGGATTCACGCCGCCGCTGTATATCGGTCCCATGAGCGACGACGAGGCCGAGGCGGTCATCCGACAAAACCAGTTGGCGGAGAATGCCCGACCGACATTTTCGGACGACCGGATCGAAACGATCCGTCGGGTGTGCGGCAACCACCCCTACGTGATTCAACTTCTGTGTCGCCGGTATCTTGATCACGGAGAGTTGGAGCCGGCGATCGAAGGGCTGGCGGCCGATCGTGCCGTCGGATTTTTCTTTGCGGTGGATTTCGAACTGCTGGGCGCAACGGATCGAGAATTGCTTCGCTTTCTGGCCGAGAAACCCGATGCGAAGCTGGCCGCGATTCAGAAACGACTCGGCGAGTCCGACCAGGTGATCGCCGAATCTGCAGCAACCCTGACCAATCTCGGTCTCATTCGGGCGGATGGCGAAAACCGCTACGCCATCGCCAGCGCATTCTTCCAGCGCTGGCTCTCCAGGCAGTAGAATCTGTCCCCTATGCCGGTCTCAGAGCGGACCGCTCATCCGAATAATGCGGTCGGTGATGTCGTCCTTCGTCCGGCGGAGCTTGGCCAGCATGTGATCACCGACGTTGAGTGTGGGGTCTGCGATCAGCGGCGTCAGATCCACCGCGAGGGTCAGCGATCGATGGGTATCGGGTTCTCTCGATGCGAGAAAGGTCGCATTGGAATGACGGCGTCCACGAACCGCCAGGTCATAGCGCTTGCCACCCGATATTTGAGAGTCAAAAACCCCGGCCAGAGCGTCGGCAACGCTGTCGTGGCCGTCGACCGGTAGAATTTCCTTGTCCTCGTCGAGCATCCAATCGAGACCCTGCCACACTTCGCAGCCATAGACCTTTTGCGGGCGAATGCTCTCGGGCACCTGGCGCAGAGCTTTGATCGCACGAAGGCAACAGGCCACATGGGTGTCGTGTCGGTCGGCGGGATTGTGGAGATAGACGATATCCGGTCTCGCGCCCTCGAAGATCGCTTTGAGATAGACCACCACTTCGTCCTTCGACGGGTCCCTGACAACCGCACTCGGGAATCCAAGCTGGATCTGGCAGGCGTAGTTGCCGACCAGGGCCGCCTTCCGCTGCTCACCGATCCGGATCTTTCGCATCTCGTCGTCCGAGTACTGCGCGTAGGTGCCGCTTTTGACACCATCGGACCCATCCGTCACCGTGATACCGGTAAACCAGCGATCGGTCCGGTTGAAACACTCGAGGATCCCGTGGAGTGCCATGAATTCGATATCGTCCTGGTGCGCACCCACAGCCATGTGCGTCGTTTTCGTGAGAGCCTCCGCCACTGACGAGCCGTCGGGCACGAAGACATCAGCATCAGGGTTTTTCAGCTGCATCAAGCGGTCCTTTCGATGTCCGACCACGAATCACCCGGTCTTTTGTGATCAAAGACCAGGCTCGGATCGCGGTTCCCACTCAATTCGACGCGAAGACTCACCACTTCATCATATATCGAGTCAAGGCTCAGAGACCACGATCCGTGCCCTCGTCGATCTTTTCTCAGCTGCCGTCCTGCCACACTTTCGGGACCACCCACGCCAAGCCGAGACCCGAAGCGACCGCGACCACCCAACAGACGATGCCCTGCGCCATCTGCCCGTAAAGCAGTGCCCCGGTTCCGAAAAGGCTTGCGTAGACAAAAGTGCAGCCGAGCACCCAGCCGGCGAGAGCCAGAGAAAGACTGTCCCGCGGCCCGATCTGGTCCTCGGGTTCCACGACCTTTGCCCAACCACGTCCGGCGGGGCGGACTCTCCGGTAGAATCGCCGCAGGGTCTCGGTTTCCGTGGGTTTGGTCGCGAAGGTCACCACGACCCACACCACGGTTGTCAGCGCCACCGACCACACGAGGGCCGCGTGAGATGACAATTCGAGCCCCGCCTTCCGGGCAAAAAAGAGGGACAGCGCGATGGTGAAAGACGCAGCCATGGCGGCGATTTCAGACCATGCGTTGATGCGCCACCAAAACCACCGCAGGAGATAGATCAACCCGGTGCCGGCGCCGATGGACAACAGGAGGTGGAAAGCCTCCCCGGCCGTTGAGAGCAGAAAGACGGTCGCGCCGGAGAGCACCATCAGGAAGACGGTGATCACCCGCGACAGCCATACGAGGTGCCTCTCCGATGCCTCGGGGTTGAGAAAGCGGCGATAAAGATCATGCACCAGATAGGAGCAGCCCCAATTCAGGTGCGTGGACATGGTCGAGACGTAGGCCGAAAGCAGTGAGGCCACCAGCAAACCCAGCAGACCCGCCGGCAGCAGGGTCAACATGGCCGGATACGCGAGATCGTTACCGATCAACTCGTCGGAAACATGGGGCAGTGCGGTCTTGATATCACCGAGGGTCGGGAAGACAAGCATCGAACACAGGGCGACGATGATCCACGGCCACGGCCGCAGGGCATAGTGGGCGATATTGAACCACAGGGTCGCGGCCATCGCGTTCTTCTCGTCCTTTGCTGCCAGCATACGTTGCGCGATATAGGACCCGCCTCCGGGTTCCGACCCGGGATACCACACCGACCACCACTGGATCGTGAGTGGGATGATCAGAACGGAGAAGGTCAGGCTCCAGTTCGAAAAATCGGGCAACAGCCGCAGGGTTTCGGGATCGATCTTCGCCACCATCCCGGACAACCCGCCGACCTCGGGTTGGGACAGGGCCACATATGCAGCAGCCAACACACCAACCATGGCGATGACGAACTGGACGAGATCCGACGCCATCACCCCCCAGAGCCCGGCGATGGCTGAAAAAACCACACAGATCACGCCGCAGATGATCACGGTCTGAAGCCGGCTCCACCCGAGCATCACGTTCGCAACCTTGACCGCGGCCAGGGTCACAGCAGCCATGATGGCGCAGTTGAAGAAGAGACCGAGATAGACCGCCCGGAAGCCACGAACAAAGGCCGCCGAGCGACCGGAGTAGCGGAGTTCGTAGAACTCGAGATCGGTGAGCACACCCGACCGCCGCCACATTCGGGCGTAGAAAAAGACCGTCATCATCCCGGTCAGGAGGAAGGCCCACCACGCCCAGTTCTGCGAAACGCCCCCGGTACGGACAAAATCGGTGACCAGATTCGGAGTGTCGGTTGAAAAGGTCGTGGCCACCATCGAGGTGCCGATCAGCCACCATGGTGCCGATCTTCCCGATGCAAAAAACTCGGCCGTGCCGCTGCCGGCCCGGCGAGCGAGAAAAAGCGCCGGGGCAAATGCCGATCCCAGGCACACGGCGATAACGATCCAGTCGATTGATGCCAACTGCATGTGGTCGTGCCCTCTTATTGACCGGGTTCTCGGTTCAAAGGAGGTCCTCTGTCCGGGTCAGCCGGATCTTTCCGCCGCGATCCCTCGGACACGTGAAGAGCCACGAATGCCGCCACCATCACCGCAAGATAGAGCTGGCCGAAAAGAGCCTCTAACCAAGCCAGTGTCCGTGCGTGCTCAGAAACCGGCGTGATATCCCCATAACCGAGAGTGGTGATCGTCACGAAACTGAAATAGTTGAAAAGAGGGATCTGCGACGACTCACCCGCTGCCTCGTCGGCGAGCCGTTGGTTGGAGATCGTGAACGAGCCGGGCTCTCGATACTCCAGGTGGGCATAGATCAACGCAAAAAGAATACCGACAAAAACATATGCGCACAGGGCTCCAAAAACCCGTTCGCTGGTCGAACGGCCGCCCTGGTTGAGATCGTGAAGTAGATTCCAGATCAAGAAAAGGAAATACACCACAGTGAGAACCAGAACCGTCGTGTTCTGCGCCGTCGTGTCCGGCCGGAAGGCAGCGATGACTCGAGCCAGGATGGCCGGCACACCCCAAACCAAGGCCCACACGGCATTGTGTCTGGACCAGACGGTTTCGACCAGCGCCGCCAGCAACACCCCCGCGACCATGAGGTCCGCAAAACGACCGCGCGCATATTCGTTCGGCGCCAGGGCATCAATCAGGATGAGCACCAGGAGTGCAAAGAAGATATTGCGGTACGGCTGCTTTCGATACAACTGGAACAAGCTTGGTTTGGCCGTCATGGTGCACGAATCCTACCTCAAGAACAGGGAAGCCCCAAAATTCGAGACGACAAGTCCGGTCGCTCGGAAAATCTGACTGGGTTCCGGCTACAATCATCGCGTACCCGTCGGAGGAGCCACCATGCGTCCGTTTTTCATCACGATCATGATCGTTCTCTTTGCGGCAATCCCAAGCGTAGCAGCGGAGTTTCTCGGTGCCACACTCTGTAAAGGCTCCGTTGACACCTCGGTAATACTCCCGGTCGATTCACCGCTTTCCCTCGAAAGTGCGGAGATCGGCCGCCACGGTGGTCTGCTGCTGCTCTTGAAAACCGACGGCAAAGACATCCTCGACGAGATCGATGATCTGATGGCGGGCTATACGAATGTCCGCGGCGCGGGCGACGAAAAAAAGCTCCAGTGGTCGGGCAACGGAATTTCGGCCTACGCGCAGGTCATCAAAAAGGGCTATGCCGCCCTCGCGATCAGCAGTGAGGATGACTGTCAGAAGGCCGAGGAAGCCAAGGCCGCGGCGGTCGCCGAAGCCATCGAATCAGCGCCCGATTTGGCGGCCGAAGAACCCGATGTCCCCGTGGAGAGCATTGAATCAGCGGCATCCGAGGCCGTCGCGACAACAGCCGTTCTCGCGCAAGCAAACGAACCGGTGGGCACCCCTCCCGAATTCGAGCTCAAAGGTCAGGTCAAACACTCACGCGCCGATGGCACATGGGTTGATGTGATGGGAGTGGTGGTCAACCGTTCAGGAAGCGCCTACCAGGTCGCCAATTTCGATCTGAGTTTTTATGACGTCTCCGGCGAACTGATCTGTGTCGATGCGATCTCGGTCAGCCAGCTCCGCGCCGGCCAGGAACGCGCATTCAGAGATTCCGTCCGTTGCGCGGATTATGTCCGCGAAAATGTCGCCACCTGGAAGTTGCAGTTCTCCGGCGGTCATTGAGCCACCCTTTTCGACCAGTCAGCGGGTAGACCACAGAGGCACAGAGCCGAACCTGAACGGCCGGGCCATCACGTCGCAAACACGAAGGCACAAAGACACGAAGGCATCACAAAGAAGACAGAATAAAACAGCGCGAAGGCCCACAGAACACACAGAAAAACACAGAAGCCATCGCACGGCCGCACGATTTGCCCGCAGATCACGCGGATAGACGCAGATGACGGATCAATTGCAGAGACATCAGCCACCGCCGCAAACAATCCACGTCCGCCTCTCGGGTTCTTAACGCAAAGACGCAAAGGCGCAGAGACGCAGAGGACGTCCCGGAAGAATCCTCCGCCCGGCGAGATTCTGGCCGCCAAGGGCGGCCAGGTACAGCTGGGTCAGGAAACCGCCCCGAAAACCAGCTTTCGTCGCGGTTTCCTGACCCAGCTGCCTGCGCGACCGCGCAGGCATCGCCTCCTCCCTTCCCTGTCCTTCAATCAAGAAAGGGGGGTCTCCGATGCAAGGCAGATCCGGCATGCCGGAGGCGTGCCGGCCGGTGGGGAGCGGGGTGACTCCGAGCGCCGGCGATCGGGGTCACCCCGCTTCTCACCGGTGACAGGCGATTGGAGATCGTCTGTCGATCTGCCGACACTGATGGCAACACCTCACAAGCTCGCCATTCAGCTCTTTGCGTTCTTTGCGGTTCATCAATGTGCACGCGAGACGCGTGCACCACCATGGTGGTGCAGCCGTCTCGGCTGCACTTCTCCTCTGTGATCTCTCTGTGTCTCCGTGCCTCTGTGGTTTTCTTGGTGTGACTCCTTCGTGTCTTTGTGTCTTGGTGGTTGCGACGTCCGCTATCTGGGTGATCTGGGTAATCTGTGGGATATCCGGTCCCGTCTCCCGTCGATAGCGATAGCGATAGCGATAGCGATGGATCTGCGCCATCTGCGTGATCAGCGGGCATTCCTCTGACGCTGCCGCCCTCTGCTCGATCTCTGTGTCTCTGTGGTGTGTTCGGTTCGCGACCGGCCTAGAGCAGCGCTTCGATCTTACCCAGCAGCCGTTTGAAATCCACGGGTTTGGTGTCGTAGTCGTCAGCACCAGCCTCGAGACATTTCTCACGATCGCCCGACATCGCATGGGCTGTGAGGGCGATGATTGGGATGCCCTTTGTTCCGGCATCCGCTTTGAGCAACCGAGACGCCTCCCACCCATCCATCACCGGCAGACTCATATCGAGAAGGATGATTTCGGGATGATCGGCCGTTGCCATATCGACGCCCTCGCGTCCATCGACCGCTATCGAGACATCGTGTCCCCGTTTCTTCAATCGACGCGACAGCATGTCGCGGTTCATTTCGTTGTCCTCTACGAGCAGAATCCTCGCCATTCAGTTCACCTCACTCTTCGTAATCATACGCTTTCCGGGCTCCCGGAAGGCCTCGACCGCTCAGAAACCAGCTCCCGAACCTGATCCAGAAGTTGGTTCTTCGTGAGTGCACCTTTCTCAACGATCCGCTCCACGCCTCCGAGAAGCTGTTCGCGCTCGCCCGCGGAGAGGTCCTTGGACGTCACGACGATGATCGGGGTCGCCAGACATCCATCCAGCTTGCGATAGTGCATCACGAACTCGAAGCCGTCCATCACCGGCATCATCAAATCGAGGAGGATCAATTGAGGCCGGCGAGCGTTCACCCTGTCGAGGGCCACGGCACCATCTTCAGCCTCGTCCACCGTCCAGCCATCATCCGTCAGGGCGCGTCGAAAAAGCGAGCGAATCCCCTCGTCATCGTCAACGATCAACGCGTGCCCACCACCGCTCGGCCGGGCGTACTGCGCGGCAAGCTGCCTCAGCCTGTCCCGATCAACGGGTTTGGTGAGACATTCGACAGCCCCGAGGGTGTATCCCATTTCTTTGTCGCCGGCGATCGAAATCATCATCACCGGAATGTGCTCGAGTTCGGGATCGGCCTTCACCGCCTGCAGGACCGACCAGCCGTCCATGCTGGGCATCAAAACATCGAGAGTCATCAGCGAAGGCTTCAGCCTCCGCGCCAGCTCGATACCTTCCTCACCCGTTGATGCGGTAGCAACCGTGTACCCTTCAGACTGAAGGGTCCGCTGCAACAGGTCCCGGGAGTTCGGATCGTCGTCAACAATCAGGACCGTATCTCCACCGGCGCTCGGGCCGGTCGGTACAGCCTCTTCTTCGATCTCGGATACGGCTCGAGCAACCTCGAGGGCATCGACCTGGGCCGGAAGCTCGATGGTGAATGTCGTTCCCCGGCCGGTCTCGCTCGCGACCGTGATATCGCCTCCCATCATCTGGCAGAAACGCCTGCTGATCGGCAGACCGAGACCGGTCCCGCCATAGTCACGGGTCGTGGAGTCGTCGGCCTGGGAGAACTCCTCGAATACCGTGTCGAGCTTGTCTTGGGGAATACCGATCCCGGTGTCCGTGACGCCGAGCAGAAGCCACTCGACCTCACCCCTCATTTGTCTTGCTGCTGAAAGGGTGATCGTGCCGCCATCGGTGAATTTGGCCGCGTTCGACAGGAGATTGAAGAGCGATTGGCGGAGCTTGGTCAAATCGGCACGCACCGTTCCCAGATCATCGGCGAAATCCGTCTGCAATCGGTTCTTGTTCTTGCTGATCAGCGGTTGGACGGTGGCCGCCGCTTCATCCAACATCTTTTTGAGATCGATGCGCTCGAGATAGAGATCCATCCGTCCCGCCTCGATCTTCGACAGATCGAGGATGTCGTTGATCAGGGCCAGGAGATGTTTGCCGGCGGCATTGATCTTTTCGAGATCCGGGACCATTTCGTCGTGACCTTCGTCTTCGGCGTCCTCGGCCAGCATCTCCGAATAGCCGATGATGGCGTTCATGGGTGTCCGCAACTCGTGGCTCATGTTGGCGAGGAAGGTGCTCTTGGCGCGGTTGGCGCTTTCGGCGATTTCCTTGGCCTCCTGGAGTTGCAGTTCCATCTCTTTTTTTTCGGAGACGTCGAAGATCGCGCCATCCAGATACATTGCTTCGCCGGCATCGTCGAATATCCCCTGGCCCTTGGCGTAGACCCAGTGGATGGCACCATCTCGATCGATCACGCGGTACTCGTGGCTATAGGGGAGGTGGGCTTCAAGGGCTTTTTTTGTGTTTTCAGCAACGGTTTCACGATCAGCCTCGTGCATGATCATGCCGAAAGCTCTCTTTGGCTCGTCGCCGAGAAAATCAGCAGCCGGGTAGCCGGAGAGGTTTTTGATTTCGTCGCTGAGAAAGAGCATCGTCCAAGGATCGTTCGGCAGACACCTGTAGACCACACCCGGCATGTTCTCGACCATCGAGCGAATCAACTTTTCGCTCTGCTTCAGCTTCTCTTCGGCTTCCTTACGCTCCGTGATATCGATGGAATACTCGATCATCTGCACGACTTCGCCATCCTCATCAAAGATGGGGTAGCCGTTGACCTCCACGAATCTCGGATTGCCGTCGGCATCGTTGTGGATGTGTTCCACGATCACCGGTTTTTTTGTCTTTTTGACCTCGACCATCGGGCAAATATGCTTTTTGGTGTTGCACGGCGTCGGGCTCCCGTGGGTGAGAGCGTGGCAGGTTGATGCCCCTGCCTGCCCAAGGGAGCGCGCCGCCGAGTTGGCGATCTTGATGGAATAGTCCTCCGCGTCGATCACGTAAAAGGGATGGGTCAGTGACTCGAGGGTGTTTTCGAGCATCAGCTTCTGCTCGGCGACTTGGCGCTCGATCCGCCGCCTTTCGCTGATGTCGATACCGATCGTGAGAATTTCGTTCAAGCTGCCGTCTTCGTTCAGGATCGGGGTATTCCGCCACGCCATCCAGACCCAGTCACCATTTTTGCGCTGGTTTTCAGTCTCGTCGATCTCGTACTTGGCGGGGTCGCGAACGATCTCGTCGACCATCCGCCTGATGCTCTGCTCGACCTCGACGGAGGCGGGAACGATGGAGCCCACAAGGGTCTTTCCGATCAGTTCATCGGCGCTGAATCCAAACAGATCGAGGCCGTAGTCATTGATGAACGTAATCCTGCCCTGGTCGTCCCAGCGGAGGATGACGCTGCTGATGCCCTCGAGTTCTTCCGCCGTCTTTTTGAGGTCCGAGGTCTTTTGCCTGATGGCCGAAACCATCCTGTTGAAGGTCAGAGCCAGTCGACCCAACTCGTCGTTCGAAGAAGTCGGGACCTCGACATCCATCTCGCCATCAGCAAATCTTTTCGCCGCGCTCTCGAGACCTACGATCGGGGCCACCACAAAGCGCGAGAGCATCCAGGCGACCACCAGCAGAACGGCAAGCATCGAGGCCATCAACAGCACCAGGTTCCGGGTGAAGGTCCGGATCTGGGAAAAGGCCTCATCCGAATCGATCTCCGAGACGATTGCCCACTCGACACCTTCGATATCCAGCGGCGCATGTGAAGAGAGAACCTCGACTCCGAGATAGTCGGTCGAGATCGTGGTGTCGGCATCGCCAGCCAAGGCGTCCTCGACTGCACTCGTCCGGACCTCCTGAATCAAGATTGTCGTTCCAAAATCACGGATTCGCCGGACATCGAGATCCGATGCACCGGCTGCCGCAGCGGCAGCGGCATAGCCCTCAGGGTCCTCGAGGACAAAACGCGAGTTCGAACGCATCAGATAGTCGGGCCCGACGAGAAAGGTCTCCCCGGTTTCGCCCAGCCCCTCGATGTGCCAATTCTGTTTGTTTGTCATCACCCCGTCGATCTCACCGACCGACATCTGGAAAACCAGAACGCCGAGCAACCATGCTCCATCGAGAATCGGCGCCGCCATAAAAGAGGACGGTTCGCCGAACGACGGTTCATAGGGGGCAAAATCGACAAACGCGACCGATCCGTTCAGCGAATCGCGCTGGGCCATTTGGAACACGGTCCCCAGGTTGGAGTCCCGGAGCGGGCCGTCGATCAGGTTGGCACCGAGGTCGACCTCCTTCGAGACCGTGTAAACGACGGTTCCACTTCCACTGATCAAAAAGAGGTCGCGGAACCCGAACTCGCGCGCATAGTCACGGAGAATCGGATGAATCGATCGGTGGACCGCGGTGTATTCACTCTCGTCCCCGGCGTCATCGAGGAGCGCCTTTTCCCGCTCCGCATTCGGGTTGGCGACGATGTAATGGTACTGGAGAAATGCGCCGGCCTCGTTCGACGGCAGGTACGCGTCCGGATCGATCCGGGAATCGACACCGGCATCCAACCGCGGTCCAAAAACTTCCCTGTAGTAGGTTTCAAGCGATTCCCACTGTGACGGACTCGAACTCGACCCCCTGGAGGTCCTGGTGTGCCTCGTCGAAATCGACCATCGTGTCGATGATCATCCGATCCCTGGCCAGCGTCCGCGCCTGCTTGCGGATCTGCTCGAAGTATTCTTCGATCGCGTGCGCCTTGCTCGCCCTGACCGAAGTCAGGTGTTCGAAGGTCGTCCTGACTGCCGCGCTTTTCCCTCCCCAGTAGGCCATCCCCGCCATCAACATCAGGACCGGGATCGCGACAGCCGAGTACTGCCAAGAACAACTTGGTTCGAATGGGTGTGTTCTTCAGCACTGCGCCCTCTCCTCAACCTCTCCTCGCCACTTTGTTGGCCAAGATGGAAAGCAACAGACCAAGAGTCACATAACCGAGAATTCGTTCGCCGATCAGCACGATTTCCCCGACCCAGTGAAGCGGGGTGATACCGCCCGAACCGAGCCGGGTAAAGGTGACAATCGAGAAATAATAGGGAGTCAAGGGGCTGTTCGCCGAGGTCGGGAATTCGAAGAAGTTCAGCCCGAAAATACTATCGAGGTGAAATATGAAACCGAAGAACATCGTCACCAGAAAGGCCCCGAGCGCCAGTCTTCCCAGGCTTCGTCCGTAGTCGATCAGACTCCAGGCGCGAAACCAGAAGGACTTCCAGCGTCTCCAACCAGGCGACTCCGTCTCGTCGATGGCGATGGCCAGGGTATCGAGATAATCCTGGTCTTTCGCATCACGGACAAACAGTGGGTCACCAAAGCACGAATCGAGACCCCGAATAGCGTAATAGCGGCCCTTTTTGTCGGCAAAACTGCCGTCCTTCATTCCGGTCAGATTGGTCGCGGCGAGGTTTGCCTTGCGCAAATCCGCACCGGTGATATCGGCGTGGGTCAGATTGGATCCGGTCAAATCGGCCTCCACCAGGTTCGCACCCGACAGATCGGCCTCGTCGAAATCCACTCCAAGCAGTTTTGTTCCACGAAGATCTGCGCCGCGTAGATCGGCGGCACCCAGGCTGGCCCCGGTGAGGTCTGCCTCGATCAGACAGGCCTCGGCGAGTTGCGCTTTGTACAGCGCAGCGCGACTGAGATCCGCTCCGGCGAGGTCAGCCCTGCTCAGATCGGCCATTTTGAGGTTGGCATCGCAGAGCTCCGTCTGGAAGAGCTCCGCCTCGGTGAGATCGGCTTCACCGAGATTGACCCCGGTGAGATCCATCTCGCTGAGGTCTTCACCCGCAAGCTCCGGCCGCACGGCGGGGTTTTTCCGGCGCCATTCGTTCCATGCCGCCACGCCCTCGTACAAGATGTCGATATGTGGGGTCTCAGCCATCAATAACCGTCCCTGAAACCGATACTCTACATGCTCGAGCATCGGTGCAACAATGTTCGCAGACGAGCATAGCCGAGGAGAAGCCATGAGAGCGGCATTTTTTGAAGCGTTTGCCGGACCGATTCAGATCAACGAGGTCGAGAATCCGGCTCCGAAGGCCCATGGAGCGGTGATCAAGGTCGAGGCGAGCGGCATCTGCCGCAGTGACTGGCACGGATGGATGGGTCACGACCCCGACATTCGGAGCTTTCCCCATGTGCCCGGCCACGAGTTGGCCGGGACAGTCGCCGAGACCGGCAGCGAGGTCAGCACATGGAAAATTGGCGACCGGGTCACCGTGCCCTTTGTGTGCGGCTGTGGGACCTGCCCGGAATGCGCGAGTGGAAACCACCAGATCTGTGATCACCAGACCCAGCCGGGTTTCACCCATTGGGGATCTTTTGCCGAATTCGTGGCCATCGATCACGCCGACACCAACCTGGTGGCGCTGCCCGACGACCTCGATTTCGTGACGGCCGCAAGTCTCGGGTGCCGCTTTGCCACCTCCTACCGGGCTGTGGTCGCCCAAGGCCGCGTCGCACCGGGAGAATGGGTTGCCGTGCACGGCTGCGGCGGGGTCGGTCTTTCGGCTGTGATGATCGCCTCGAGCTTGGGGGCCCGGGTCATCGCGGTGGATATCAACCCAGAAGCCCTGACCATCGCCGAAAGGATCGGGGCTGTCGCCACGATCAACGGCCGCGAAACCGACGACGTGGCCGCCCGGATCCACGAACTCACCGATCGCGGAGCGCACCTCTCGATCGATGCCCTCGGCAGCAAAACCACCGCGGCCAACTCGGTCCTCAGCCTCCGCAAACGCGGCCGGCACGTCCAGGTCGGGTTGCTTGCCGGCGACGACCACCGCCCGCCATTGCCGATGGAACGGGTCATCGGCTGGGAGCTCGAGATTCTCGGCAGCCACGGCATGCAAGCTCATCGCTACGAGGAGATGCTGGACTTGATTTCATCGGGTCAACTGCGGCCGCAGCAATTGATCGGCAACACCATCCCGCTCGAACAGGCACCGATGGCACTTCAGGAAATGGGCGAATTCTCCGCGGTCGGGATCACGGTGATCGATCAGTTCTGAGCTCCACCGAAGATGCTGGATGCCGAATCACTATTGTCCAAACCAGCGTCTCGGACAGATTTCAGGGACAGCGACAGTGTTCAGTCATCAGCGTCAGCGATCAGCGGCCGGGACAGTGAACAGCACTCATTTCTTCGGGGCTCCGGCCTTTGTGGTGCGGCCGTCTCGGCCGCACGGTGTGCAGGCGAGACGCCTACACCACAACGGCTGTTCCTTCCAATGAACGACCCGGAGGTGGCTATCAATCGCCTGGACTCCTGACCGCTGCACACTGATCGCTGTTCCCTGTCGCTGTTCCCTGCCGCTGTCGCTGCCGCTGGACACTGTCGCCGTCGCTGCGATTCGGCCAGGGACAAAAAAAGAGCCACCGCATCCGCGGTGGCCCGGGCTCCGGTCAAAGACCGGAGGCAGAAATTGAGCCTAGAAACGGCGGATGATCCCGATTCCGATCCCAATCAACAACAACAGTCCGCCCGCGAGGGCAAAGATCGGCAGCGAGCTGCCGGTCTTTGGAAGCACTCTCATCTCGGTCTTCGCAGCCGCCCTGGGTGCGGCGGGGGCCGCCGGAGCTGCCGGTTTGGCGGGTTCGCTGGCGGCGACCACGGCTTCCGTTTCAGTGACCATCTCCACGCTGGTGTGGACGATTTCGGCAGTCACATAATTGCCTTTCCTGAGGTCGTAGACAGTCTTCTTCTGACCATCGACCCAGAACGGGAAATCGCCGGGAACCGTGTATTTTTTGGTGCCTTCTTCAGACCGGATGACCACGGTCCTGCCCGCAACCGACAGGACCTGTCCCTTCTTGACCTCGGTTGTCTGCACCTCGACCGGCGCCGTCGCCGTCACGACAATGGCGGTCAGATTCATGCCCGGTTTGAGCGCGCTCACCGGAAGCTCCTCACCATTGACCATGAAGGTGAAGCCTTCGGGAACCTCGACGTGACGGGTGGCGCCATCCATCATTTTGACAACCAGGTCATTGTCCCAAACGGACACAACGGTCCCCCGTTTGATTTCCAGGGTCTCCGTCATCTGGGCGGAAACCAGACCGGCCGCGGCCACGATCCCCACCACAACAACACACACGATTTTCTGCCGAACTGACATCTTCTCTCCTCCTCGATTGGTCGCATCCGTTTCCGTCTGCCGGGTCTGTACAAGTGTCCCCCGACTGTCGTCGTGGACAACCTCGTCGATCCGACGCCGAGCGCCAGTCGGATCGGGTTCTATTCGTTCAGTTTTTCGTCGAGCCAGTACTTGGTGCCGGCGATGTCGGCGTTCAGCATCAGGCCCTTTTCTGTGAGCTGATAGATCGCCAGACCGTTGACGAAATTGGTTTTGGCATCGGCCGACTCTTTTCCCGCCGATGCCGTCGCGCCGGCATCCGCCTGCCATCCCTTTTCGATGAAGTTCTTGAGCGTCACCTCGTCCTGAAACAGAAAGACGATCTGATACTTGTTGACACCGATCCCGAGACCAACGCCCCCGGTTCCCATCTTCATATAGGCCTTCTTGCCGCTCTTCGACTCGGCCACACCCTTGCCACCACCGCCTGAGAGACCGAAGGCGACCTTGGTGTTGTCGAATACCGCCCAACCGATTGCCTCGTCATACAGGGCCTTGGCCTTGGGGTTTTCGGCAAAGAGCTTGTCGAGGGTTTCCTTGGCAACCTCGTTGATCTTGGCTCGTTGGGAATCGTGCTTGAGCTCAGTCGAGCTCTTCTCATCGTCGGCAACGGCACCCGACACCGTAAACACCACGCACAGAACACACAGAACCATAATCACCGCATTCTTCTTCATCTGACACCTCCTGGTTGTTTGAGCATTGTAGTCAATTTTTCACACGAACCAATTCATCCGCATCCGCGGCCCCTCACTTATCGACCCTTTCGGAGAGCACCGCGCGCACGATGAAGCGCTGTGGCGCGCTTCCCACGAAATAGAATGGATAGCAGGTCACCAGGGTGACCGTTGGATTCTCGGTCGCATCGAGCACCCAGACGTCGGTCGGTTCGACGATCCGAAGATCGTCCACGATGTACTCCGTGGTTTCTTCAATATCTTGGATGACGACCGCATCACCGAGGGAAATGCCCTCGAGCGGACGGAAGAACCCGTCGCGATGGCTGGCGAGTCCCACATTCCCGTCGGTTCCCGGAAAGGCCGTGCCCTCGATGCGACCGGCGCCTCGATTGAGAGTGGCTTCATCGGTCCCTTCGAAAACCGGGACCTCGATGCTGACGCTCGGGATGCGGAGGATCGCGAGGGGGAGGCCGAGATCGGCACCGGCATCCCTTTCGTATTCCTCGATCCTGCCCTCCGACCACAAAGTGGTGTCCACCGGGAGCTGGGAGGGCAAACCTGAGGCGGGCTCCGGTTCGGCTGCGTTAGAAGCGATGGATCGCTCGAATGCCTCAATCGCCGCACTGCTCGCCAACGACCCCTGCACTCGCACCACCGTGTAGTAGCCAAGCAAGGCGGTCCCCGCCAACAGGGCTCCGATCTCGACGATCCGAAGCCACCTGGTGCGCTGATTTCGCTGCTCGGACCCGGGGTTGATATCCACTCGGTTGACTCTTCCGTCGCAATTCAGAAGGTGTAGCTCACGCCAAAGATCGTCCGCAGATCGTTCTGCTTGGGGACGGTCCCGTCGGAATCCTCACGCGGATCTTGCGTCCTGTCCCATACCACCGACACGTCGAAGTCGAAATCCGAGAAGATATCGAATTCAAACCCGGTCTGCAGGTGGTGAATATAGGTGCCCGATTCCTGGTTGACGATCTGGAAACTGTATTCGAAAAAGTAGTCCATCCACTTCGTGATTTCGTTGTTGTATTTGGTCCCGCCCAGAAAAGCCGGCGTATCGGCGGCCGTCGATTCGCCCTCTGTGACATCATCAAAATTTGTTCGCTGGTAGGCGATGCCGGCATCCACGCTCCAGCCGATCTTCGAGCTATCGATGATCTGATAACCGGCGCCCGTACCAATGGTCCAGCGGCGGGCGATGTTCTGGAAGGGATCGCGGAAGAACTCCCCATAAACCGGAGAAATATAAAATTTCCGGCTCAGAAACCGATTCCACCCTGCGTTGGCTCGCTGATTGTCGGCCAGGGTGACGCTTTGATTTTCCGAAAAGTTTCCGAGGTAGTCGAAGCTGACCCGATTGATCGGCGTCCGCCGCATGAAACTCGCGTTGGCGTTGAACTCGGTCTGCTCGGTGTTTCCGGTACGAACGTTGAGACCGGCACCGATTTTCCCGCGCCAGAAGTTGCGCTCCTTCGGCACGCCGGCGGTGAGCGAAAGCACCTGCCCGCGGGTCGACTGATATTCTTCCTCGCCGAAAACCGTTACCGTCTGACCCTCCACCAGCATCAGGCCCGTGATGATGTAGTCATCAATGAACGCCACCTGGACCGGTTGGCCCGACCGGATGATCTGAATATCCTCGAGGTCGAGTTTTTGGAGGTCGAATTCGTCGCTGTCGAACTCCAGGACGTCGTCATACATGGCGATGATCTCGCCCTTGAGCCACTCACCGTTTGTCATCTGCACCCAGTCCCATTTGTCGGGCGTGGGCGGCGGTGGCTGCCATGCTTCCTTCTCGTCCGCCGCGAACACAGGGGCAGTCAACACCGAAAGTACACAAAACGTGACAACGACCGTCGCTCGAAAACACTGTCTGAAATGCACCTCTAAACCTCTCATACGGGCGGTCTCATCTCCTAATCGCGTCGCGCCGCAGTTCATTCCCTCGACGAAGATCTGCGGAGTATAAACGAAGGACTCCGACCTCGAGTACTTCGGGGCAATCAGTCATTGCCAGGAATTCTCGAGGCTCCGGATTGGTCTACATATTGACAGGGACCCGGCAGCCTCGACGAAAGCCGGCACAGGCCCTACCCCTAGATTCGTTTTTTTTGGAGAATAGATGCATTTAAAACTGAAGACCCTCCCGATCGTGTTCGCACTCATGATGCTCACCATGACCAGCGTTCCGGTCGATGCTCAGGCCACCGAAGAAGCTTCCGACAACAAACTCCTGACGCAATCGCGGGAGCTCTTTCAATCCATAGACGAGGGGAAAGAGGAACTCAACCGGCTCCGACTGGAGATCGACGCCGCCTCCGGTGGCGACCGGGAAGCACTCGAAGAGCGCGCCTCGGGCGTGATCGAGAGTCTCATCAGAGATCTGACTGTCCTCAGCACGAACGTCATTGCCCGTGAAGAGGACGGGCAGGATGCGGCCAGGGACCGCCAACAGGTCGAAGAAATGCTGCAGCGCGTGGGAGAGTACTTCCACGAGCGAATCGACACCCTGAATACCGAACTGGCCGACCTGAGAAACCAGCGAGACGAGGCCACACCGGAAGAATTGGCTGAAATCGAGGACCGGATCGTCGACGACAACAACCGGCTCGACCAGAGTTTGCAGCAGTTGCTCGAGAAGACTGATGAAATGGAAAGCTTCGGTCTCGATGCGACAAACGAAAAGGTATTCCTCGAAGAGGAACTCCTCGAGCGAGCGGAGCTCCTGATCGGACGCATCGAATTGGCGCGAAACGAGCTCGACAACATCGCACGAAGGATCAAGGCGGACCCCGAAAACGCCGACCTCAAGGTGGAAAACGAGTCGACCCGTCAGCGCCTCGAGCTCTACGTCAAACGCCTCGACTGGACCGCCGGCATGATGGACAAGCTCGGACTGGAAACCGCCGAGTACCGCCAACTGCTCTTCGAGGTGACCGGAGAGATCACGACCGGGCTCCTGAGCCGCGATGTTCTCGGCGGACTCCTGAGCACCTGGACCGGCAAGGCGATCGAGTGGTTTACCGGCAATGCGCCGCGCATTTTCTTCAAGGTGGTTCTCTTTTTCCTGATCCTCCTTTTGTTCAGAATCCTGTCCAAAATCGCCCGCAAGATCGTCCTCAAGGCGATCCGCTCATCGAATCTCGAAGGCAACCAACTCCTCGAACGAACCGCACAATCAATCACCGGTACGGTGGTGATGATTCTGGGCATTCTGGTGGCGCTCTCGCAATTTGGGGTGGAGATCGCCCCAGTGCTGGCCGGTCTCGGTGTCGTCGGATTCATCGTAGGTTTTGCTCTCCAGGACACCCTGGCGAACTTTGCGTCGGGGGTCATGATCCTGCTCTATCGTCCCTACGATGTCGGCGACATGGTCGATGTCGCGGGCGCCTTCGGCAAGGTGCGGAACATGAGCCTCGTCGCCACTACGATCCTGACCGTGGATCATCAGACCCTCGTCATTCCGAACAACAAGATCTGGGGAGACGTCATCAAAAACGTGACCGCCCAGAAGATCCGGCGGGTCGACATGGTCTTCGGAATCGCCTACTCCGACGACATTCCCCACGCTGAGCGGGTGCTCGAAGAAATCCTCACTGAACACGACGGTGTTCTCGAGGATCCGGCGCCCGTGGTGAAACTCCACAACCTTGGCGAATCGTCGGTCGACTTCGTCGTCCGGCCATGGGCAAAGACGGATGACTATTGGGATATCTACTGGGACATCACCCGCGAGGTCAAGATGCGATTCGACAAGGAGGGCATCTCGATCCCCTTCCCGCAGAGAGATGTGCACGTCTTCGAGGAGAAGGCGGGCTAAGGAGGGACTGGTTGCTGGTTGCTGGATGCTGGATCTCTCTTGTCCAAGACAGAGTCTCGGAAAGCGTTCAGTCATCAGCGGCTGTCATCAGCGACAGATTTTCCAGTATGGATGGCACGACGCGCTGAGAGCTGAAAACTGATCGCTGCTCCCTGTCGCCGCCCCTGAATACTGTCGCTGCCGCTGTAATCCCGGCACGGACGCGGACGCGGACACGGGTATGGGGCTACTGCGCACCGGATCTGCCAAAACCCTCCCGTAATTCACGTGGTGTCTCGCAGGGTGCGAACGGGAAGCGCCGCGCTAGAATGCGCTCAGGCCAATCGTGCTGGAGGGTGCTGGATGGGGAAACTGGTTATCGCCTTGGTGACGGTGTTGGTGATCACGCCGGAAGTGTGGCCAAAAACATTGGCGGACGTGACCATGGTCGACCAAATCGTCGTCGCCGATACGACGCTCCATCTCAACGGCATGGGACTGCGCCGAAAACTGGGAATCAAGGTCTACGTGGCAGGGCTTTATCTCGAGCAGAAGACCCACGACGCGGACGAGGCATTGAGCGCATCAGGTCCGAAACGCTTCGTCATGCACTATCTGACCGACAGGGCCACCGAGGAAAGAATGGAGGCCGCCTGGATCAAGGGTTTCAGGACCAACTCTCCAGACAGCTACGAGATCCTCGAGGATCGCGTCATGATCTACATCGATTTTTTCGACGATTTGAAGGCGGGTGATGTGGTCGAATGCACCATGATCCCCGGAGCGGGAACCACCGTCACCCTCAACGGCGAAGAGCTCGGCGTCATCGACGGCGACGATTTTCAGACGGCGCTCCTGCGGATCGGGCTCGGCGAAAAACCACCGACCAACTCGCTCAAACGCGGGTTGCTCGGCAACTGATCGTCCGAGGATCGTCGATCACCATTATTCTGAAGATTACGTGTTCGACTCGTCGGCTTGCAGGCTCTGGATATCGGCGCGCATTTTCGAGCCGTAATGTTCCACTGCTTCCGGATGGCCCATCACCATGTCGAGTTGCCTCGTGTGCATCAGGAGATAGCCGACGATCCTCAGGGTCTGCTCGATACGGTCTCTCTCGAGACCTGTGCGCCGGGCGGTCACCACATCGTTGGTGACCTTGACCTCGAAGTCATGATCCTCGAGGAGAGCACCGATGAATCGAGCCCGGGCGGCCTTCCGTTCGAGATCGGCGGCACCGCCCTTGAAGGAGAAGCTCAGATAGTTTTCTTCCGGGCGTGGTCCGGCGAGGGCCTCGACGTTCGTGAAGTGAAAACCGAAACGCGACTGGAGATTCATGAAGTGCTCGGAGATGATGAAGTAGTTCCGGTTAGAGTAGGGCTTGTTGAATGGAGACGACAGGGCCGGATTGGCCGTGGCTTCGAAAAGCACCGACGCCAGGCCGCGACCGCTGATCGCCGGTGGACCATCCCACGGCACCGCGACCATCCCATCCCACAGAGCGAGCATCGGCCCGTTCTTGATGTCCTCAAGGTGAACGTATTTCCCGGTGACCTCCTTGTTGAATGCGCCACCGAGATCGAGGATCCACCATTGCATGGGCACGTTGTGATGGAGTTGCTTGCTGGCGTACTGCGGAAAAGGGGTGTCGCTGCCAAAGGCGAAGATCTCGCGCACCGCCTGTTCGTGGCAGAAACGCGTGATGTCGTGCAGCGTGCGACAGGCGGAGGGCGTGAAATCGATGCCATCCGGATCGAGGAGGTTGAGGGGGACGATGTGCCGAAGCACATCGCGAAGGGTCTTCAGGACAGGGGTCTCGGGCCGGAGCTCCGGTGGCTCCTCTCGAGCAACGAGAAGCGGTTCGATCCGACCCGGGTAGACGGCGCTGCCGGTCGCATCAACGGTGATCTCCAGACCGTCCACCAACGTTTCCAGATCTCCGGCCCCCAGAATGGTCGGCACGCCGAGCTCGCGGGCCACGGTCGCCAGATGGCCGGCTATTCCGCCCTCCTCCGCAACGACCGCGGCCGCGCGGCCGAGAAGGGCGGCCCACCGGGGCAGAGGCTGTTGGAGAACCAGGACCGCTCCCTCAGGGCAGGTCAGCGCGTCACTGTCCCGGCTGACCCTGTGGACGATTCCTGCGGCCGCCCCGGGGCTCGCGTTGACCCCTCCCTCCACCATCGGCGGAGGTGTGCCTTCGGGCAGAGGTTGGCGCTCGATCGTACGAGACTGGGCAAGAGGGCGGCACTGCAAGATCATCAGCTGCCCCCCCTTGTCGATCGCCCACTCGACATCGACCGGTGACTCGAAGTGCTTCTCCAGGCGGAGAGCGACCTCCGCAAGCTGCAAGGCCTCCTCGTCGCTCAACGAGGGCTGGTTTCTGCAGCTCCGTCGGTACATCGTCCCGCTGAACACCCTCCCTCCTGTGAAGCACGAACCGTGTCTTTTTGTCACCGATCTCCCGCTTCAGAATGCGCGGCGAACCGGTCCGCTCGACCGTCACGAGATCGCTGGCGAACCTGCCGTCGACGATCGCCTTCGGCAGACCCCAGGCCGAACTGATGAAGATGTTGTGGTCATCCCGATCACCGGGGTTTCCGGTGTAAACGACACCCCCGGAACGGGCGTCGATCATTTCCAGACAACCGACGCTCATGCTCACATCGCCGTCGCGGAGGCCGCGCTGCAATCGATAGTGCATCGCCTGGGGTGTGTATTTACTGGCCACCACCTCCAGATAGCTGCTCACCACATGCGCGCTGCGCACATTGAGCAACGACTCGTATTGTCCGGCAAAGGATGCCTCTGCCGAATCCTCACCAAGTGCGCTCGATCGGAGGGCGAAGGTGGTCCCCGCCGCTGGATCCGAGATCACCGCGACCGCAGCGTCGATGGCTGCCGCGATATCGTCGGGCACCGTGGCGGACAGAACCAGGTTCTGAAGCTCGGAGCTGAGGGCAAAGAGCCCTTCCGGGCCGTCGGCATCGTGAATCTGTAAGAGCCGATCGATCTCCGGTTGAAGATCATTGGCCGCGATGAGGCGGTCGTAGGACTCGGTCGTGATGACGAAACCGCTGGGCACCGGAACGCCAACGACATTTGCGACCTCGCCGAGATTCGCCATTTTTGGACCGGCGGCGTCGGTGTCACCCTGATCCACCTCGGCTAGCGGGAGTACCAGAAATGCATCAGAGGGTTGAGGACGGGTGCCGAGTTCGATGTCTATCGAGGCCTGGATGTCGCCGAGGCGTTCGAAGAGCAGGTTGTATTTTTCGGGTGCCAGGGTGTCGAGGTGGCGAACCATCTGATAGACACTGACCCCGACGGCAGTGCAGTGGGATCGCACGAAGGACATGGTGACCGAAGACCCGCCCACAGCGGCACGCTCCATGGCGGCCATCCCTTCGAGCGCCTTCGTGTTTGCTGCCAGCAGCAGGCGCAGCGCGTGGTACCGGGTTTGAAAGACCCCACGCGCAGACTCGGGGTCCGGTGCTTCCGCGGCGGCTCCACCAAAGAGTGCGAACAGCCGTTGCAGCCATCTGGGCCCACCCATTCTCACCACCACCTACAGGACCGGATCACTCCTCGCCGCCGGACTCGTCAGCCCGATCGCGCAGGTGGCGAATCTTTTCTTCCTGGAGCTCTTTTTTGCGGTGCGCGTCCTCGATCTTGTACACCAGTTCGTCGATGTTGAGCGGTTTGAGGAGATAGTCGAAAGCGCCCATCTTCATCCCCTCCAGTGAGGCCTCCATGCTGGCGTGCCCGGTCAGGAGGATGACCTCCACCAGGGGGTGAGAGTTCTTGATCGTCCTGGTGGCTTCGATGCCATCGAGATCGGGCATTCTGACATCGAGCACCACGACATCCACCGGATTGTTGCTGAGGGTCTCGAATGCCCGCTCGGCCCGGGTCGCGGTATAGACGTTGAAACGGCGCAGGGTCAGCCGTTTCGCCAGCGTCTGGACGAAGGTCTCTTCATCATCCACCAGCAGAACCGAAATGGCCATTGCAGGACCCTCCCCTCTCGGTGCGCTCAGTGCGCACCATTAATGCCTCAGGTCTCGAGGCCCATCCTAACGCGAACGCTACGAGCTTAATGCGCAGCCAACTCGAAACCAAGGCCCTCGAAGACGTACATGATCCCGTATCCGTACCAGATGGTATAGAGCACATAGAACAGCAGCGAGAAAAGCACCGTGCCCCACCGGTCCTTGATTGCCTGTGCCTCGATCCCATAATAGTTGTAAGCACACTCGACTGTTTTCGCCTGCACGGTATGGGTCAGTTGGGCCGCGGCAAAGAGCTTCTGTCGGTTGAGATCCTTTTCCATCGCCGCGAGGGATAACCACCAGGTGTGGAGAGCAGACCGGGCCTCCATGCCGTATCGGGCCATGAGATCTTCGCCTCGATTGTGGTACGCCGAATCGGAATCGTCGAGGCAGGCTGAAAAAATTACCTGAAGATCGCCGTTGACCATCAGGTTGTTGTTCTCAACCGCCGTGGTTGCGCCGGTTTTGGAAAACAGCTGTTCGGCGACCTGTGCGGTGGCGGAATCAGCCATCTTGAGGTTCAGGGTGACATTTTCGGTACCGTGATCCTCCACCATGTGCTCGACCTTTGGGATGTAATAGGCCGAGCCCTTGGAGATGGAGTTGTAGAGGTTGTCGAGATAGTTGAGAGCGTTCTCGCCGTCGATGAGCGGCAGGAAGATACCGATCATCACCGCGGTGAAGGTCGCCAGCAGGAACACACCAATGCCGAATTCTTTCTTTTTGAACGTGCTCATGATGACACCTCCGCCGCCCCACGGAGTCTTCCGAGGTTACTGAAAAAGGTGTAGAGAACCCACACCGCGAATCCTCCGATCACCAGGAAAAATGCCCAGATCCCGATGCCGTCGAGGACGCTGACGACGCCGGGCGAAAGTGAAATCACCTCGAGGTCCGAGAGCTTGCCGGGAAGGGCGAAGATGCGATTGATGAAACCGGCAAGGACCGCCATGGCGTAGAAGCCGCGAATCGTGATGCCCTCGACGACCTTGGTCACCATGGCGCCCACCTGGACGCCGAAGAGCGAGCCGATGAGCATCCCCATCGCCAGGGTATAGAAGATGAAGCCGTAGATGGCGTACTGGCTGATGGCTGCATAGCCGGCGGTAAAGACGATCTGGAAGATATCGGTGCCCACGGTGGTCATGGAGGACACGCCGAGGGTGTAGACAAAAATCGGGAAGGTCAGGAAGCCGCCGCCCACACCCATGATGGCCGCGGCAAAACCTACGAGAAAACCGCTGGCGATCAGGAACCACGCCGAGATGCGGCGGCCGCCGGGCACCAGATTCTGATCAAAGGTGATCATCGGCGGCGCGTTGATCGCCTGGAGTTTCTTTGGCAGATTTCCGAGCTCGGCCCCTTCAGACCTTCCGCCGTGGGCGTCGCCGCCGGGAGAAGCGCTCTTTCGTGCCTTCAGATAATCCATCATGGCGTAGGCGCCGAGACCGCCGAGCATGATGGAGTAGATCGTCGTGATGAATGCATCCGACAACACGGGATTGATCTCGTAGAGAACCCGGTTGATCACCCCTCCGAGGGTTGCGCCACCGATGGCCCCGATCAGAAATGTGAATGCGAGCGGCATCGAGACATTTCCGAGTTTGCGGTGGATGACGCTGCCCATGATGGCCTTCGCGAAAATGTGAAACAGATCCGTTCCAACCGCCAGGATGCCCTTGATTCCAGCCGACATCAGCGCGGGAGCGATGATGAAACCGCCACCGGCACCGATGCAACCGGTGATCAGCCCCGCACACAGCCCGATGAGAATCGAGGCGATAAAGATCCCCGTCGAATAATAAGCGGGGCTGTACGCCTTTTTCCCGCCCAGAATATCGGGCAGGGTCTCACCGGCAGCAGCCGCCTGGTCCATAACCTGGGCGGCCGCCCACGGCCCGAAAACAAAGATCGGAATCACCAGAAGGACAAGGATCACAAGCCGCCTCGGATCACCCATGATCCTGTTCGAAATATTCAGCTCCCATTGAGCGTGAGCGCGCGCCCCCGCGGTCATAAATTCTCCCAACAATTTGAAAAAACTCACGATTTCCCCCCAAATAAAATCAAGTCAAACAGCGAATCCGGATCCGGCCGGTCATAAATCATTGAATGTCTCCACCATCGGATCAAGACGACTCCGAGCTCATCGCGGCACGTATCCTCGCAATCAGTGGGTCGAGACCGATAGGTTTGATCAGATAATCGAAAGCTCCCTGCGCAATACCGTCTCTCGCAGCGCGCTCCGAGCCGTGTCCGGTCAAGATGATCACGTGCAGCGCGGGGTCCATCCTTTTGAGGACCTTGAGCACCTCGATGCCATCCATGTCCTCCATCTTCAAATCCACCACCGCCAGATCGAAGTCCCAATTGCGCAGCGCCCGGATCGCTTCTTCGCCGCTCCTCGCGGTCGTGACCTTGAAGCCACGGTGGGTGAGCCGCTTGGAGAGCACCTCGAGGTAGCCCACCTCGTCGTCCACCAGGAGCAATCTGACGATCTGTGACGAATCAACCATGGCGCCTCTCTCAGTCTCCCCTTCGAAGCCCGATCAGGGCCGCTCGAGCCTCGAGAATTCTCGTTTCATGCTCCCTCTTTTTTGCCGCCGCTTTGTTGATCTTCTCGATCAGAATCTCGATATCGCAGGGCTTCATCAAATAGTCGAAGGCGCCCTGTTTCATGCCCTCGATCGCGGACTCCACCGTGGCGTGGCCGGTGAGCATGATGACTTCGATCAGGGGGTGCTTTTCCTTGATTCGCGCAAGTGCCTCGAGACCATCCATCCCGGGCATCTTGACGTCCAGAATGATGACGTCGGTTGAAGTTGGCCCACCACCCCCGAGTTTTTCCAATGCGTCGTGACCGCTGTGGGCAAAATCCACCCGAAGGTTCCTTTTTGCGAGGCGTTTCACGAGGGTCTCGACGTATGCGGCTTCGTCATCAACAACCAGTACAGATGCTTCGATCATGATTCTTCTCCCTCGACCTGTGATCCAGCCGCCGGGTCGCTCGTCGCGGCGTTTCTCGGGAAAACCACACTGAATGTGGTGCCCTTTTCAATTTCGCTCTCAACGGTGATCGTGCCGCCCATCTTTTCGATGATTCCGTAACAAATCGAAAGCCCGAGACCGGTGCCCTGACCAACCGGTTTGGTGGTGAAAAACGGATCGAAGATCCGGGCGAGATTTGCTTCGGGTATTCCCTTCCCGGTATCGCTCACTTCGAGAACCACATCGTCGCCCGAGGCCCGGGTACTGACTGTGACCGTTCCTCCCGGTCTTTCGATGGCGTCGATCGCGTTGTTCACCAGATTGAGCAGAACCTGCTGCAGCTCGGAAGGTGCGGCCTGGATAGGGGGCAGATCCGGACTCAGTTCCGTCACGATGCGGACATTCGCATAACGGGTTTTCTGCGAGGTCAGCCCGGTAACTTCGTCAACGAGATCATTGAGCTCGACCTCGCGAACCGTTGGATCGGTTTTTCGGGCAAAGCTCAAAAGCTTGTACGTGATTTCTTTACAGCGGTCGCCCTGGGTCCGGATCTGACCGACAGCGCGTTCGATCTCCTCCAGATTCGCACCCGAGATCGGCTCGCCTTCGGCCAGGAGATCATCGATCCAACCGGCCTCCTGGACCATGATCGCCACCGGGTTGTTGATCTCGTGAGCGATTCCGGCGGCGAGTTCACCAATCGACGCGAGGCGCCCCGTCTCGATGACCTGGTGGGTCATGACCGTCCGGTCATGGTGGGCCTCGGCCAGGCGTTGGGCAAGGCGCCGCGAGATCAGATATCCCGTGATCAGCGCAATGACCGAGACGATGACCAGAACGGCAATCGCAAAGGCCTGCAGGTTTCGAAGCTCCTCGAACGCATCCGAGGTCTCTTGCTGATAACACAGGAACCACTGGCGCTGGTTGAGTGGGGCGATGGTGAAGATCGATGGCCTTTCGAGTTGATCCTCACCGTCAATGACGAATATCCGGTCGGATCGGATCTCTCCGTTCAGAAGACCCACATAGGGAGAGCGATTGAGCCCAACCTCGAAACGAGGGTTGGTTTGAAACTGGCCACTCCGGTTGATGATGAACGCAAAACCGGTATGACCGATCCGGATGTTTTCGACCAGGGCGTTGAAGGCCTCGAAATCGATCGTTGCCTTGACGATATAGAGCTCTCCCCCGATCGTCCGCTGGGTCGCGACGATGAAGTGGGGAGTGCCCCGCAGACCGGCAAAAACATCGCTGACGTGGCTCTCGTTGGCGACGGCCTGCTGGAACCAGGGGGCCGACGAGTAGTCCGCCATCTGGAGATTGAATGGGCCGGCGTAGGCAATTTGGACACCGTCTCCGTTGACCAGACCGAGATCGACAAAGGCGCCGTGATACTCCTCGCGCATGAGGTTGAGCACCCGGCGCAGGAACTGCGGCTGACTGAGCCTCTCGACAGGGTGCTCGCGAGCAATGACCCGGACATCACTGAGGCGGTCATCGATGAACGAGTCGACGATCAAACTGTGGCGTTCGATGATTGCCATGAGTTCGTTTTCGACCTTGCTGCGGTACACCTGCTGGAATTGCTGGAGATTGATCGCGCCGGTGATGACGAGGGGCGCCAGGACAACAAGCGCCAAACCAGCCACCGCAGTCCGGACTCGAATCCGCGGAGCGCTTCGGCGGTCGGAATCGTCGGTAGATGTCATGAGAAACTCGTACCTCCAATCGACACCAGAACAATCAGCAAAGTACGTGCCAGGTCTGCAGAGCGAAATCTCAACAAGAGATGGACGGATAAGACCAACATTCGTGGGTTTTCCGCAGTGATCTCTCAGGGGATCATCGCGTCTACGGGTGTCAGATTAATTTACATTGGTGTCAGAAAATTTATCAGTTTCAGATCACTGAAGCCCATGTTTGCGCATTTTGGCGAGAAGCGTCGGTCGTGACACTCCAAGCAAGCGAGCGGCTCGCGAACGGTTGCCGTCGGTGTGGCGTAGAACCTCGGCAATGGTCTGGCGGCTCACGCGATCAGTGACCGTTTCGAGCAGGTTTGTCGGGTTGTCCGCCAGAGCTCGCCGGAGGCTCTTGCGCATTTCCTGGTCGGTCGCCTGGAACAGATCGACCGATTGCTCCTGCGAACCCACCAGCAGGCGCTCGATCGATCCCGGGCCGACCTCTTGTCCGCGGCTGAAGATCAGACACTGTTCCATCAGATTGGCCAGTTCGCGGACATTTCCGGGCCAGTCGTGGGCACAGAGCAGGGGATACGCCTCCGCGGCCAAACCGGGGTTCCGGACACCGAGTTCGCGGGCAAAGCGCTCGAGAAAATAGTCGCACAGGAGTGGAACGTCATCGAGCCGATCGACGAGAGCCGGAATGTGGATGGGCACCACACTGAGTCGGTAGAAAAGATCGTTTCGGAAACGTTCGCTCGCGATGGCCGCTTCGAGATCGCGATTGGTGGCCGCGAGAATACGCACATCGACCGGGATCGGCTCCCGACCCCCGATACGCTCGATCGAACGGTCCTCCAGGAGGCGAAGAAGTTTTGCCTGGATGGGGAGCGGAACATCACCGATTTCATCGAGGAACAGCGTTCCCCCGTCAGCCTGTTCGACCTTGCCGATCCGCCGTTTTTCGGCACCTGTAAACGAGCCCCGCTCGAAGCCGAAAAATTCGCTTTCGAGCAGGGTTTCCGGAATCGCGACGCAGTTGACGACCACAAACGGCCCATCGACGCGCGCCGAGTGCTGGTAGATCGCACGCGCAACAAGCTCTTTGCCGGTACCCGAAGCGCCTCGGATCAGAACAGTGGTGTTGGTGGGAGCGATCCGGCCGATCGCCTTGGAAATCTCCTGCATCGGTTTCGAGCGTCCGATGATCGCTTCACCCGCCGTCTCACCACGTGCCTGGCTGATCGCCACCGGCGACAGCATCAGACGACCCGTCTCGATTCCCTGGGCAATGGTGTCGAGAAGGTCGTCGTCGGATACGGGCTCGAGGAGGTAGTCGAAAGCGCCCGCCTTGATCACCTGGATCGTCTCGCCGGTTCCACCTTCAGACGACAGGACCACAACCGGCATCTTCGGTTCGGCGGCGCGAACTGCGGCAACCGCATCGCTGCCGGACAACTTCGCGAGCGGGAGACAGAGCAGCACGAGATTCGGTCGGTCACGAACCATCTGCTCCACTGCGTCGCCGATCGATTCCGCGAGGGATACGCGGTAGTCGGCCCGATCGAGCAGAAGTTTCTCCAGGTTGCGCAGGGAGCGCCGATCTCGATGGAGAATCAGTACCCGGTTCACCAGATGAGCATAACTCGGAACCGGATTTCCAAACGGTATTGGTTCTCAGTCATCGATCGGGGGTACAATTACCCGCCAATGGCACCGAAAAGTGATCGCCCAGGAGGAGAGGCGCGGCGCAACACCGGAGGGCAGGGCCTGCCTGTCATCCGTACAAAGCTCCACCGGCCCCCGGTGACCGATCAGCTCGTGCGCCGAGAGAGGCTCCATGAGCGCCTGGATTTCGGGCTGCAAATGCCGCTGACCGTGGTCTCGGCGCCGGCCGGATACGGAAAGAGCACGATGGTCAGCCTCTGGGCCGAGACGCTGGATCGGCCGTGTGCATGGCTGTCGCTGGACGCCGCCGAAAACGACGTCACCGATTTCCTGGAATACGTCCTGGTCGCGATCCAGACATGCTTCCCAGACACCTGCGTGCACACCGAATCCATGATCATGTCGCCAAACCCCGCACCACTTCCTGTGCTTGGTGCCAGTCTGCTCAACGAGCTTGACGCAATCGACGAAGATTTCGTGCTTGTCCTGGACGATTACCACCGGATCGAGAGGTCATCGGCAGTCCACGACCTGATGTCCTTTGTTCTGGATCACCCGCCGCGTTCACTGAACATCGTGATGGCGACCCGACGGGACCCGCCTCTGCCGATGTCGTCCTTGCGGGGCAAGAACCTGGTGACCGAGATCCGCCTCGAAGACCTTCGGTTCACGAAAACGGAGACCGCCGAGTTGTTGGCTACGGTTGTCGACATTCCTGCTGGGGCCACGAGCATCGTCAATCTGGATCGCCAGATCGAGGGGTGGGCGGCCGGTCTGCAACTCGTGTGCCTCGCTCTTCGTCATACCGAAGACCCGGCCGCTTTTCTCGAGAGCCTGCACGGCGGACTCCCGCATACGCAGGAGTATCTGATTCACGAGGTCCTCTCGGGCCAACCACCCCTGGTTCGCGAGTGCCTGCTGAAAATATCGATCCTTGACCGCTTCTGTCCGCAGCTCTTCGAGGCGGTCTGCTCACTGGATTCTACCTCCGAAAATATGTGCCTCAGCGGCAGGGAATTCGTCGACCTGCTGCAACGCAGCAACCTGTTTACGATTCCTCTCGATGTTCAGGGGGAGTGGTTCCGCTTCCATCACCTCTTCCAGGAGATCCTGATCAAACAGCTCGAACAACGCCTTGAGTCATCCGAAATCGTGACCCTGCATCTCCGGGCGAGTGAATGGCTCGAGGGTCGTGGTTACCTCGAGGAATCCGTCGCGCATGCGCTGGTTGCCGGGCAAACGGACCGGGCGGCCGATATCGTCTTGCGACAGCGCTATGAGCTCCTGAATTCGGACCAGTGGTACTTCACCGAGAAGCTGCTTTGCCAGCTACCGGTGGAGACTCGGCAGAGCAATGCCGGATTACTTCTGATGCAGGCTTTTATCGCGTACTGGCGCTGGGAGCTGGAAAAGATGATGGCCTTGGCCGAACAGGCTCGGGCGCTGCTTGACGACGAAACAGTCGGCTCGGCGTCCCTTCGTGGCGAGTTGGATTTCTTCATTGGGCAGTTTGCGTACTGGACCGGTGAGACAGAAAAATCGAGGATGTTGTTGGAAAGGGCCTTGTCGGCGCTCGGTGGCGTCGGTGGCATTGTCGAGGGCAATGTCGAGATCATGCTTGGCCTGGCGCGCCGCATCAACGGCGAAGGCGAGATGGCGATTCAAGCTCTCGAAAACCGGATTCGGACTGCAGATTCAAACGAGGCTGCGCTCATCAGCCAGGTTCTGGCTGCGCTGACCTTCGTCCATTTCACAGCCGGTGATCTGGCCGCCGCACAACTCTGCACCGATCAGATCACTACCCACGCTCAACGGGCCGGGATGAGTAACACCATCGCCTGGGCTCAGTACTTTCATGCCCATGCCCACTTCCAAACCCAAGATCTGAACGAGGCGATCGACGCTTTCATCGAGATGGATCGGCACAGGTACGAGTTGGAACCTAAGGCGGTCGTCGACGGACTGACTGGGCTCGCCATCGCCTACCAACTCTCGGAAGATACGCCGAACGCCGACAAGACGGCGGAGTCACTGATGACCTGGACCGTCGAGACCGGTGCGCCTGATCTCCTCGAGGTCGCCACCTCGTGCCGTGCCCGGCTCAGCGTGCTCCAGGGAGATCCAGAGGCGGCGGTAGCTTGGGCAAAAACGGTTCGTGAGCCGCCGGAGCTTCCCGATCTCTTCATGTGGTTGGAGGTTCCGTCGATCACCAAAGCGAGGGTCCTGACGGCCCTCGGTTCGGAACGGAGCCTCGAAAGTGCATCGAAGTTGTTGGAGACCATCCGAGAACGTAGCATCACGTGGCGATTCGATTGCCATACAATCGAAGTTGCGGTCCTGAAGGCTGTTGTCCTCGAGAAGCAGGGGCGTAGCGAGGAGGCTTCGTCGCAGCTCGAAAACGCGCTGTCACTGGCACGGCCAGGCGGCTGGGTCCGTCCGTTTGTCGAGGCCGGCCCGGTCATGGCCGGGATGCTCGAGCGCCTGAAATCGAAAGCCGAGGACGAAGACTTCGTCCGCCGGGTGCTGGCTGCATTCGAACCCGCGGATGCGGCAGCGCCAACTCAGACATCATCGGGGCCGCCCGTTGAATCGCCGGCCGCCAAACGGACAGAAACACCAACCGCAACCGGTCTCTCTCCGATGGATGCTCTCACCGACCGCGAGCTCGACATCCTCGAATTGCTGCACCAGCGGCTCTACAACAAAGAGATCGCCGCCAGACTGTGCATCTCGACCCACACGGTCAACTACCACCTCAAACACATCTACTCGAAGCTCGATGTCAACAGCCGCCGCCAGGCGGTGAACCGGGCGCTCGAAATGGGAATCCTGAAACCGGCATAAAAGCCAGGGCGGAGACTCAAAACTCGCGCTTTGGTGCGATGGCAAATTCGAAATCCGAAATCCGAAATCCGAAATGTGACGTCGCGATGGTGCGATGCAATTCCTAATTCCTAATTGCGATGGTGCGATGTAATTCCGAATTCCGAATTCCGAATTCCGAACTCCGAACTCCGAACTCCGAACTCACAATTGTCCTACCCCCTCATTTCCCCCTCGATCCCCACACATACAAGGGGATTCGCCGATCGGCGACGGGCTTCACACTGAAGGTGTGAAAAAAGCCAATTCAGAACATGGGGGATCGCAATGAGGATACGGACGTGGCACGTCGCTTTTTCGATCGGTTGTTTGATGGTCGTTGCCCTGGTCCCGAGCCAGGCCTCTGCGCAGTTCCTGGGTCACAACTACCCGGGTGATTCTGGACTGATGTCTGGCACCCAGGCCTCGCTCGGCTGGAATCTTGCTGGAATGTACATTCGCTACGATGGCGAAACCCTGCGTGACCGCAATGGGAATTCAGTTGCGATCGACCCCGATGAACGTGGTTCCCTCGATGTCAATGCGTACGCAATCGTCCTGACATACGTGACCGAGCACAAGATTTTCGGCGGCACCTACGGTCTCACGGTGGTTCCAGCCTTCACCGACAACAGGTTTCAGGCCCCCATTCTCTACCTCAATGAGAAGGTCGACACCGGTTTGACCGACCTCTATATCCAACCAATCACGCTCGGTTGGAACACGAAGCGGGCCGACTTCACCGCCGGGCTCGGTATCTACGCTCCCATCGGCAGCTACGAAGCCGGCGCCGACGACAACCTCGGAATGGGCATGTGGAGCTTCGAAATCTCCGGCGGGACCACTATCTACCTCGATGAAGCCAAGAGTTGGAACCTTGCTACCACCGCCTTCTACGAGACCCACACCAAAAAGCAGGGCACGGATATCAAGGTCGGCGACATCCTCACCCTCCAGGGCGGTCTTGGTAAATCTTTCATGGGAGGGGCCATCAACGTAGGCGTCGCCTACTACGCGCAGTGGAAGGTCACCGGCGACGATCCCGGCCGTGATCTCCAGGATGTCTTCGACGAATTTTTCGGTAAACACCGCGGCTTCGGCGTCGGGCCGGAGGTGACGATCCCGATCGCAACCAAAAAGAAGATCATCTGCTTCATCAACGCCCGCTTCCTGTGGGAGACCGGGATCCGCAGCCAACTCGAGGGAACCTCTTTCTTCCTCGCCGCCTCGTTCCCGATCCCCAGCATTTCGCTGCAGTAGAACGGTGTAGGATGCGGGCCATGCGTCCGTTTCTTTGCTGTCTCGCGGCCCTCATCACGGCGGCTGCTCCGGCATATGCACAGGAGCAGAATGGGAGCAACCTCCAGCAGTCGCTCGGCTACGAGTACCAGAGGAAAGTGAAAGAACGACTCCGAGGTTTCGGCACCCTCATTTACGAGGAACTCTATGATGCCGATCGCCTCTTTGGAGCTGAGAACCAACTCAAAACCACGGGCGGGGTGTCCTTCGATCTCAAGAAGAGGATTCGGCTCGAGGGAGGGTTGGGGCTCTATTACACGTATCTGCCCGAGGTTCCGGACAAATTCGAAGCGCGTCTCTGGCAGGCAGTCACCCTCGACTGGCCGGACAGTCCTGGTCTGGTGCGCCGATATGTGCTGCAACACCGGTTCAGGCTCGAGGAGCGATTTCAGAGTCTGGACAGCTGGGATTTCGCCGTCCGCCTTCGATATCGGCTCTCATTCAAGATTCCAATCAACAAATACACCGTCGAAGCACGAGCGTTTTACGTTCCGCTGAAGGCCGAGTTCTATTTTCCGCTCGGTTCCGAGGTCCAGGAACTCTATGCCCAACAAGCCCGCTACTCCGCGGGGATCGGTTACGTCTTCAACAAGCAATGGACGCTCGAACTGCGCTATGCGAGACAGCAGTTGCGCAGCACCATCAACGAGAACCTTCGACCGACCGACCAGTTCATCGAACTTCGACTCAAGTCCTCTTTCCGGATTGTCGATCTGGTGAAGAGTCGATGATCCGGCTGTTGTGACGACACGACCAGAAGGGATGTCCAAAGATGACTTCAAACGAGCAGGCCCACCGAACGGCGCAACGGGTTTCGGTGGCGATACTCTTCGCCATGTGGAAGATCTACAGCGATACCTTTGCTGATGTATTGTCGTCGACGGGGGTATCACCGAATGGGAACTAGCAGATCCAGTTTGCGCCGCCTGGCGATATCGGCCTCCGCCCTCATGTTCCTGGCCTGTAGTGCGATCCACCCGGCCGCTGCGCAGGTCACCGATCCGGCCGCAACACCTGCACCGACCCCATCGCCCGCGCCGACCCCGATCCCTGCAAGCGAAATCGCCACCCGCGCCGGATCCGTGCGCGATCAGGTTCGAGGCGCACAGGAGGCGGGCAAGCCCGACGACCGCCTGACCCAGATCAACCAGACCTTCCCCCAGGAGAAGGAACGAATCGTCGAGATCGGGAAAAATACTGACGAGCTTTTGTCCGACCAGGGTCAGGTGTCGCAGATCAAGGAACTCGAAAAGGCCTCGGTGCGTTCCAGCGAACGCCTCGACCGGTGGATGCGTGACCTGTCAATACGATCGGCAGCCTTGGAGTCGACACTCAAAAGATTGCAGACCGAACGGCAGCTCTGGGAACTCACCCGCGATCAGGAACGAACAGATGAGTTGCCGGCGGCGTTGACACAACAAATCTCTGACGCCATCGAAATCGTTCGTGGCGGGGAAGACGACGTGCGCTCCGCACGAGATTCAGTCCTGGCGCTGCAGGCCGACGTCGCGCAAGAACAGAGCACCCTCAACGATCTCCTGGCACGGCAACGGGCCGAGATCGCCAAACGCTCGGTCGGAATCTTTGCCGCGGACAGCCCACCGCTGTGGAGAGCCTTTGGCGCCGGGAGTGGCAAAGAAACGGCATTGATCAGTCAGATCAAAGAAATCGGACAGCGACAGTATCGCGAAGTGCGCGGCTACCTGAGCGAACGCGGGCCCCTCCTCTTCACCTGGGCCCTGCTCTGGGCGGGCTTGGCGGTGACATTGATTTTGATGCGGCGCAAGGCGGCGTTGTGGGTGCAACAGGATAAATCGCTGGCGACGACCGTCGCAACCCTCGATCGACCCATGACCGCGGCAGCCGTCGTCACCCTGGTTCTGATCAACCTCGCCGATATGCAGGCGCCGGCGGCGTGGTTTGACCTCGTCAACCTTTTGCTGATCCTGACCCTCACCTTGTTGTTATTCGGCCTCCTCTCGAAAAGCCTTCGGCCCCTGCCGTACCTTTTGATTCCACTCTTTCTACTTCTTCGCCTGGCCCAGTTGTCACCGGTCGCTTCGATCAGCCAACGCCTCTGGCTGATCGCGTTGGCATTGGCCGGCATCGGTTTGAGCCTGTGGTTCCTTCGGTTTCTGAAAACTGATCCTGGAGATCTTTCGGAGAAATGGCTCCGTTGGGTGACGCGCGCCGTGCGGCTCGGGATTTTCCTTTTTGCATTCGGTCTTTTTGCAGACGTCATGGGCAATGTTCGTCTTGGCAGTTTGCTGATCACAGGGAACATCGAAGCCATTTTTACGGCAATCGTCGTGATAGTGGTGGCCGAGTTGTCGCGATCGATGGTGCGGGTCGCCCTCCTGTCGCCTGCCGCACGCCGCCTGGGCATCGCTCCGGATCACTCGGACACGGTCCGTAGCGCCTCCTTCTGGGTCATTGCGCTGGTCACCACCATCTTGTGGATTACTTTCACCCTCAAGGCATTCATGCTCTACGAGCCTTTGATGGCGAAAATCATCTCGTTGCTGCAGGCGACCGCCTCGATCGGCGATTTTTCGCTCAGCCTCGGCCAGGTTCTGGCGTTCGTCTTCATCATCTGGCTGTCGGTGAAAATCGCAGCGCTCGTGGACTTCGTCCTCGAGGTGATCGTCCTCAAACATTTCACTCTTCCCCTCGGGGTGCCGCAAACCATCTCCCGGCTCAGCCGCTACATCGTCATCCTGGTCGGGGTGGTGGTCGCATTTGCTGCCATCGGTTTCGACCTCGGCAAGACTGCCCTGGTGGCGGGCGGCCTCGGCGTCGGCATCGGTTTTGGGCTGCAAAACGTCGTCAACAACTTCGTATCGGGGCTGATTCTGCTCTTCGAGCGGCCGATACGAATCGGAGACACCATCGAGGTTGGCGCAACCAGTGGCGTGGTCGAAAAGATCGGCTTGCGGGCCACGCTGATTCGAACCTGGCGGGGGCCCGAACTCGTGGTTCCAAACGCGCACCTCGTTTCATCGGATGTCCTCAACTGGAATTTGAAACGCGACCAGAGGCGGATCGAGATCCCGGTCGGAGTCGACTACGAGACCGATCCGGACACGGTGGCAACGCTCCTGATCGATACCGCCAACACCCACTCCGAGGTCCTCGATCGACCCAATGCGGAGGTTCTGTTCCGAGGCTTCGGCGACAGCTCGCTCGATTTCGAGCTCCGCGCCTGGGCGAAGGCCGGAAACGCCTTGCGCATCGAGAGCGAACTGCGCTTTGCCATAAGTCGCGCTTTGAAAGAGGCCGGAATCAAGATCCCCTACCCGCAACGTGATGTGCACGTCAAGACGACAGCAGAAGAATCAGCCAAAGGCCCGAGGGTCACTGACCGCAAAGAAAAACCATCGGCCAATCTTCCCGAGAGCGACGACTGACGTCTGCGGCGATGTTGTGGTGCGGGGCTCTCACCCGCACTTCTTCGATGCCGGTGGAATCGTGCAGGCGAGACGCCTGCACCACAACGGCCTTCGATCCCCGATGCGTCGTCGGTGGGCGGCAATCCGAATTCCGAACTCCGAATTCCGAACTCCGAATTCCGAACTCCGAATTCTGCGGGCATCGAAGGATGCCCGCTAAAACGTCCACCCGATCGAGAACACAACAGCGAGATCGTGTTTGGCCCGGGCGGCCTCATTGGGCTCGGAGTCGTAATTGTCATAGACCGAGAGGCTGAGGGTGAAGTCCTCGATCACCTCCCGCCGCAAGGAGACGTCGAGGTTCACTCTTGTTCTCGCCCAGTCGGTGATACTGGGCTGTACCGAGATATCCACCACGATATTGGTCTCGGGATAGTGGTACAGAAAGTAGTGGTACTTCACTCCGACCAGACCCCAGGCCTCCGTCGTCCCGGATTCGGCCCCGGTTTCGTCTTCGAATGTGAGCGAGAATCCCACCCTCCCGGAAAGCAGTTGTCTGTTCGAAACGAGGGCATAACGACCAAAGGCGTAGCCGAGCTCGGTCCGGAAGTCGATGCCGAGCTCGGTGTTGCGACTGAAGACCAGCGCCCCGGTGCCGAAATACCTCTTCTTGTGGTACCTGGTGTATTCGAACCTGAGGTTGTCGCGGAGAATGTCCTCTGTGTTGTCGCGGCGCGTTTGGATGGAGGTCAATTCGACAGACGCAGCGTACTTCTTTTGACGATAGGCCGCCGCCGCGTCCAACGAATACTGGAGGCTCGAGTCTGCTGAGGTGTAGCTGAGACCGAGATCGACGTGGCCGTCGAGACGTTCAATAAAGCTCTTCTCGATCTGCGTGAATTCGACGACGCGATCCATGTCGAGTACGACCGAGCCATTTTCGTCGGCGACCACCAGCTGCCGCTTTTCGTCAGTGGTTCCGAGAGTGCCGTAGTAGACGACTCCATTCTCGTCATACACCTCGAAAAAGGCCGAAGACGTGAGGAAGTACACGTAATCCCAGTCGATGTAGATATTATCGGCCTGGTCGGTATCGAACTTCAGCTTGCCCTGAACAAAGTTCTTGACCTCACCGACAACACGTTCTCCGGTGTCGAATACGACCACATCGGTGTCCTCGGCGGTCGCCGGCGGTGCGAGGAACATGGCGAGCGCCAGAATCGCCACCCCCCGGGCGATTCGCCGGGCTCTCTTCCTCTGCCAAACTGAAAACGCCATCAGAACTCCTCCGAGACCGACTGTATCTGGCGCCCCTTGATGGCGCAATCTCTCGCCGGCAAAGGAGCCCACCCTCAGTGTGCATCCAGCCGACAAATCTCGAATCCCTCGAAACAAGGAGGAATCGAGGGGGAAGGATTCAGGATGCAGGATCACTCTTGTCCAAGACAAAGTCTCGAATGGCGTTCAGAAACAGTCCTGAGGGTGGGCCTTGGCCCACCTTCAGAGTTGTGTCCTACTAGCTGGATCACTCGGCCCAGGTCGGAAGTATCGCGCAGCGATCAGGGACAGCGACGGGGAGCGGCGGACAGCGTCAGCCAACAGGTGTCAGCGGCAGCGTTCAGTCATCAGCGACAGCGATCATTCTCCTTTTCACCTTCGGGATCGTAATCTTCAGCAGCCCTTCGATGGCGGGAAAAACCTCCTGTGTGGGCCCTCGCTCTCCCGGTGACATGTAGCAGCGGAGATTTTTGGGGTTGGCTGCATTTTGTCAAGATGTCATCCTGAGCGGAGCCCCCGCAGGGGCGTAGTCGAAGGATCTATGAGATGGAACGGAACGATCTCAGAACGCAGAACCTGCCCTGAGCGAGCAGCGCGAGTCGAACGGGTCCTTCGACTACGCGCAAAATGCGCTCCGCTCAGGATGACATCGGGAGGCGACATTCGCGTTCGTGCGGAGTCAGTGCCGGGTGGATCTCTCTTTCTTCCTCCGGAAACGGCAAATGAAAGTGAGGACAGCGCGGGGCAACCACGAACCGGAAATCCCAATTTTCAACCCCCAAACCTCGTGTTTTCAATCGGGCAATTTCAGGTCACGATCTGTTTTGGACAGCTGTGATGCAGGATGCTCCGAGAGCATCGCTCCCCGTCACATTGAATCAAGGGCCGTATGCGATAAATCCTGTGACATGGACCCGGGCGGGGCGGTCGCGTGGCATTCCGAATTGCGAATTGCGAATTGCGAATTGCGATGGTGCGATGGTGCGATGAAATTCCTAATTAAGAATTCCGAATTCCTCGCTCTCCCCTATTTCCCCCTTGTTTCAGGGGATTCGCGATGCGGATCGGGCACCGACAATATGAGTGTCATCAGGTCGAATCGCAGAATTGTGATGGTTGACGGATCTGTTTATCGACGGAGGCTCGCAGATGAACCTGTCAAATGAAAACATAGAAATCGAGTTCGGTGGGCCCGCAACCTATCGCATCGTTGTCAAGGGTGATGTGGGCCAGGAGTGGAGCGACCGCCTCGCCGGTCTCGCCATCACCTCCACCCAGCGCGAGGGGCGCTCGCCGCACACTGCCCTGGTCGGGCCCGTCCGCGACCAGGCCGAGCTCAACGGCATCCTCGAAACGCTCTACAGCCTGCACCTGCCGATCCTGCGGGTCGAGCAGGTCGAGAAGGAAGCACGAACACCTGGCAACAGATCTTTGAACGACGGCCCGCGGGCCGCAAGGAAAAGGAGCAGACAATGAAAGCAGAATCACTGTCCACATTCATTCTGATCGGATTACTGGCGACGGGTCTCGGAGGCCCGGCCGAGGCGCAGAGCATCTTCGAAACCGCCGGTGCCGAGGAAAAGTACACCCCGGGCGATTTCAGGCCGGCACCCGAGACCATGCACACCCGCTTCGGGACCCTGGAGTTCCCTGGCGGCTACCCGACCGACAGTACCGTGCGCAAGGTCTACGACGAGCTCGACCTGCAGCGCGCGACCCAGCTCTACCTCGACATGTACCCGGCGCTCTCGGCGCATGGACTGATGAAGGGATGGGTTCGAGACCTCGGCATGCGCGACAGCTCGCAGATCAACGTCACCGCGGACCGCCTGGACTCGAGCGCCCTGTCCTGACCGGCAACACCGAGAGTCTCTACGCCTTCATCGTGTTCGACCTGAAGAAGGACGGCCCCACGGTCTTCGAGGTGCCACCCGGCATCATGGGGCCGCTGGACGACCACAACTTCCTCTTCCTTGCCGACATCGGCCCGACCGGCCAGGATCAGGGCAAGGGCGGCAAGTACCTGCTGCTTCCGCCGGACTATGAAGGCGATGTGCCCGATGGCTACTTCGTCGTGCGGTCGCCGACCTACGCCAACTTCTCATTCATTCGGGCGAACGCCGACATCGTGGGCACAGGCGAAAAGGCCGTGCAGTTCTATCGTGAGAACG
>CAWCLO010000004.1:0-1306262 GCA_963796455.1 Candidatus Sulfomarinibacteraceae bacterium | reverse complement strand
AGTTGGACCCACAATGATCAGGTCGAAGCCGGCTGACTGGCAGACGGCGATGGAGTCTTCGATGTTTTTGGTCAGGGCGCGGTGGGCCTGGCGGGTGGCGAGTGAACGCATGAAGACGCGGTCGCGGCCGAGGGAGTTCAGGCGGATGCGGTCGCCGAGGAGGGCGCCGCCGGTTTTGCGCTTGGTGGGGTCCACCGAGATGATGGCGATGGTGCGGTCGGGGTCGTCGGCCAGGAATCGGAGGACGAGTTCGTCGGTGAGGGATGATTTGCCGGCGCCGCCGGTGCCGGTGGTGCCGAGGACCGGGGCGGGGTTGTCGCGTGGGGTGATCTCGACCTCGAGGCCTTCTTCGACCCGGGTGATGGCGCGCGCCACCGCCAGCCAGCGGTCGACGCTGTGGCCGAGGGGGCCGGTGGAGTCCATCTGGGCGGGGTCGAAATCGGCGCCCTCGATCATCGAGGCGATCATGCCGTCGAGACCCATTGTTCGGCCGTCGTCGGGGGAGAAGATCTTGGTCACGCCGTAGGCTTCGAGCTCTTTGATCTCGCGCGGGACGATCACCCCGCCGCCGCCGCCGTAGACCTTGATGTGACAGGCGCCGCGTTCTTTCAAGAGATCGATCATGTACTTGAAGAACTCGATGTGGCCGCCCTGGTAGGAGCTAGACCGCGATGCCCTGGGCGTCCTCCTGGACGGCGGCGTCGACGATCTCCTTCACCGAGCGGTTGTGGCCGAGGTGGATCACCTCCGCGCCGTGCGCCTGCAGGATGCGGCGCATGATGTTGATGGCGGCGTCGTGGCCGTCGAAGAGCGACGCAGCCGTCACGAAACGTACCTTGTTTTCAGCCTGATAGCGGTCAGGTTTGGTCAATGGGCCTCCCCGTTCTGGGATTGCATAGATGATAGCAGGGACTGCGGGGGCAGATTTCGGATTTCGGATTTCGAATTTTGGATTTTCGGCACGTCAACCGTTGGCAGGGGAGCAGGGGAGAGAGGGAGGAAAGGGAGAAGGGGCGCCGGTGGCGCCCATGCCATAGATCCTTCGACTACGCCCCAGGGCGGGCTCCGCTCAGGATGACATCATTAAAGGCTGTCAGAGCACAGGCGGCGTCGAGGTCGCTTGATCGGTCCGGGGGGACATCATTGAGGGCTGTCAGCGTACAGGCGGCATCGGGGTCGCTTGATCGGCTCGGGGTGACGTCGGGATAGGTTTGGGTGGGCACGACACGGATTGCGTTGAAAACGTTGGAGGTTTTTCAATATGTCATCCTGAGGGAGGCCGTCCGGCGGCCGATTCGAAGGATCTGCGTTTTCGGATTCTTCGGTTCGTCCCATAGATCCTTCGACTGCGCCCGAGGACGGGCTCGCTCAGGATGACATCAACAAGGGTTGCGAGCACCCAGGTGACATCGAGGTCGCTTGATCATTTAGAGGTCCGAGCACCCAGGCGGCACCGGGGTTGTGTGAACTTCCGGAAGAGGTTGGGAAGGGCGTTGCCGGACGGTGTGGGTTGTTGGAGCGGATTCGTGATCGTGCAGGATGGCAGGTGACGCTTTCGCAGTCTCAATTTCTCGGGGGTGCGTTGCCAGAGGATTTCGGCGGACCTATAGTGTTTGTGAAGGCAGGCATCATGCGAATTCAATACACGGCACTGTCGGCGCGATTCGCGGCGTCGTGTGTGTCGTGTGCCGTGCTTCTGAGCGTGGTATGGGCCGCGGAGGCTCCAGAATATCCGTGGATCGCGGCAGTTGAATCGGAAGGCGTCGTGTTCTTCGCTTACTCGTCGCTGGCGTCGGTCGAGCGGTATGATCTCGCGTCGCGAAGCTGGCTGGAGGTGATCGAGTTCGAAGAGACGCCCTCCGCATTTGCGGCGGCGAGCGACGCCTTGTATGTCAGCTTCGGGCGCCGGACGTCGCGAATGGCGAGAGATGGCAGCAACGAGACTCGTCTCCCGGACATGGAAGGCGAGGTCGAGGAACTCTTCGTGATCGGCGACGTGCTGGGCCTCTCCGAGGGCGATTTCCTGACGACGATCGACCGGCAGACCGGGATTCTCCTCCACGACGTCTCCGAACCCCATTACTGGTTTCCGGTGGCAGGGTTTGGCCCGGCACCTGGCTCGGGGATCGTCTTTGGTGTTGGGACCTACGGGATTCCGCTCGACATCGCCAGGTTCACCGTCTCGCAGGAGGGCTCGATCGGCTATCTGGAAGACAGCCCGTACCACGGCGATTACCCGATCGGAAGCCGCTGCTATGTCTTTCCTGATGAGTCAAAGGTCGCGGACAACTCCGGGGTGGTCTACGGGACCAAGGACCTCAGCTATGCTGGCAGCTTCGCGGGCTCATTTTCAGACCTGGTGTTCGCCGATGGTCAGCCGTACATCGTCCGTGACGGAACGATCATTGCGTACTCCGAGAACCTGCGGCGGGGTGGGGAGTACACGCCGTCCCACGAGCCGCTCAAGATCGCCGTCGATGGCGGCGACATTATTTCGTTCCACCGCGACGGCGACCGCGTGGCGGCCGAAGCGATTCCGCTCGGCCTGTTGGTCGAACGGCAGCCGGGCGACCCGATTGATCCCACGGGCCTCGAGTTCGAGCCAGACGCCGTCGCGATCGGTCCGACCGGCACGATTCTGCTCTCGCACTTCGATCGCGGCAACGTCTTCCGCTGGTCGGCGGAGGCGCACGACTACCTTCCCTCGATCCCGTTGCTCGGCAACCCGCGCGTGATGGCGTACTCGCCGGCCAACCAGTCGCTGTACCTCGGCTACCCGACAGGCGAGATCACCTCGATCGATCTCGGCAGAGCGACACCGGGTTCTGAATCGCCGTACGTCAACACGGCCTACCCGGCGGGAAATCTCGCGTGTGCCGGCCAATACCTGGTTACGGACGACGGACCCGACGAATACCGGAGGGCTCACCAGACTTACGACCCGGACGGAAGCCTGATAGACCAGCTCGATCCCAGATCGCAACCGGTGGAGTTCGTTTGGAACGGTCCGACGCGGCGCCTGTACTTCATGGAAGACTGGCCCAGCCTCTGGTGGGAAGAGCTCCGAGAGGACGGTACGATCGCAAGCTCGCTGACTTCGAGTTATGTTGCCGGCGACCGCCTCGTTCATCCGGTCCGGGTCAAGCCGAGCGGCGAGCTGGTGATCTCGGGTGCAGGCCAGTTCTTTGATGGCCACACGCTCGAGATGACCGATTCCCTGGAAAACGCCATCGCGGACGTGGTGTGGATCGGGGAGCAGCTGTTCACCCTGCGGGCGCTGGGTGACCATGGCGAGCTCCAGAAATGGGGCGACAACCATGGCATCGAAACGTCGCGAGCGGTCGCGGGCAGCCCGCTTCGATTGTTCGCGAATGACGATGAGCTGTTGGTGATCGCGCTCCGTGACGGCAAGCCCGGTTTTTCGCGATGGGATCAGGAATTCAACGCGTTGACGATCCCGATTGCCGTGACAAATGGCCTCTCCGACGCCTACCGGGATGACCAGCTGACGCACACCGTCACCGTTTCCAACCCGTCCGACCAGCCGCGCGAAGGGGTCCACGTCCAGTGCAACTTTCCGGAGATCCTGACATCGGTGTCCTGGACCTGTGAGGCGACGACGGGTTCCGAGTGCTCGGCGGGGCCGCTCGGTGGCGATGTCCTCGACACTGCCGTGCTGGCAGCCGATGGCGAGGTCGTGTACACGGTGACCTCGACCGTGTGGACGGAGGCGTCGGGAGACGCTGTCGTCCGATGCGAGGCATTTCGAGACCGGCGGCACGATCTACCGGGACGCCGACCGCACGAAGATCTGGACGTTGCGGTTGCGACGGGTGAACCCGGTCGGTCGACGGGCGCCGACGAGAAGGTTCAGAAACCTGGAGCCGTGAGCGAGTCCTCCCTGGCCTCCCGGGGGAGCGAGACGAGTTCCCCACGAATCTGTCTTTGGAGTCCCTTGATCGGCTCGGGAGGACCTCGGGTTAGTTTGGGTGGGCACGATACGGAGTGCCTTGAAAAAGTTGGTGGTCTTTTCAATATGTCATCCTGAGCGAAGCGCCTTCGGCGCGCAGTCGAAGGATCTGCGTCTTCGGTTTCTTCGGTTCATCCCATAGATACCTTTCGACTACGCCCGAGGGCGGGCTCCGCTCAGGATGACATCATTAAGGGTTGCAGGGCCCAGGAGGCAACGGGGTCGCTTGCACTGCCCAGGATGACTGGCTCCAGAATGAGAGCCTGAGTATTTCGGATCATGTGAGGGCGCGTGGCCCCCTTTCTCCCTTTCCCCCTTTCACATCGGACACGGACGCGGGTCTGCGTACAATGTGGGTCCGGGAGAGAGATGACGATCAATACCCTTCGCGCGCTGGACTGGCGCGCACCGGAATCGGCGCATCGGGTCGTGACGATCGACGCCCACACGGCGGGTGAACCGCTGCGGGTGATCGTGTCGGGTTACCCGGATCTTGCGGGATCGACGATCCTCGAGCGTCGGCGCGATGCGCTGGGAGAACCACGACGCCCTCCGTACCGCACTGATGTGGGAGCCGCGCGGTCACGCCGATATGTACGGATGCGTGATCGTCCCGCCCGAGACCGAGGAGGCCGACTTCGGTGTCCTCTTCCTCCACAACGAGGGTTATTCGACGATGTGCGGCCACGGCATCATCGCGGTGGTGACGGTGGCGCTGGAAACCGGGATGATGGAGGCGTCGGAGCCCGAAACAACCGTTCGCATCGACAGCCCGGCGGGGTTGATCACGGCCCGAGCGCGGGTTTCCGGCGGCCGGGTCAGTTCGGTGGCTTTCGAGAACGTTCCATCTTTTGTCCTGCTGGCCGATCAGGTGGTGCAGGTGCCTGGTCTCGGCGCGGTCCGTCTCGATGTGGCCTACGGCGGCGCCTTCTACGCCTTTGTCGAGGCCGAACAGGTCGGTCTGACCCTCGGGCCCGAAAGCCACTCCCAGCTCATCGAGAAGGGGATGGCCATCAAGCGGGCGGTGATGGAAAGCCTGCCTATCCAACACCCATTCGAGGCGGATCTCGGTTTTCTCTACGGCACGATCTTCACGGGTGTGCCGCTTTCGGATGATGCCGATTCGCGCAATGTCTGCATCTTTGCCGAGGGCGAGGTGGATAGATCGCCCACGGGAACCGGGGTTTCGGCCCGCGCCGCGATTCACGTGGCCCGCGGCGATCTGAAGATCGGCCAGTCGATGGTCATCGAGAGCATCATCGGTTCGCGATTCACGGTGAAGGCGCTGGAGGAGACCAAGTTCGGGCCCTACCCGGCGGTGGTGCCGGAGGTCGAAGGCTCGGCCTCGATCACCGGTCGCAACGAGTTTTTCATTGATCCCGATGACCCATTGAGGGAAGGATTCATCCTCCGATGAGTGGGAAAGTTTTGTTTTTGTCGGCGTCGGATGTGGCCGAGGCTCTGTCGATGGAGGCGACCATCGCCGCGGTCGGCAACGCCTTTGTCCAGTTATCGGCGGGTGAGGCGGAGGTGCCGGTGCGCACCCATGTGGAGCTCGGCGGCGACGCAGGCGCTCTTTTCATGCCGGCCCTCTTGCCGCAGACGGCTCGTCTGGGGCTCAAGGTCGTTACGGTGGTGCCCGACAACGCCGAGCGCGAGATGCCGACCATCCAGGCTTTGATGACCGTCTTCGACGCCACCACCGGCCGGGTGCAGGCGGTGATGGATGCCGAGGTTTTGACCGCCATTCGAACCGGGGCCGCCTCGGGGGTGGCGACCGATGCGCTGGCGCGTGAGGATTCGGCGGTGGCTGCGGTCATCGGCGCCGGGTCACAGGGCCGGCGTCAGATCGAGGCCGTGTGCTGTGTGCGGTCGATCCGTGAGGCACTGGTATTTGATGCCGACCCGGAGCAGGCGCTGCGGCTCGCCGAGGATCTGGCCGACTCGCTGCAGATTCCGGTGCGCATTCTGCACCGGGTTGAAGGGGTCATCGATGCCGATGTCATCTGCACCGCCTCTTCCTCGAATACACCGGTACTTTCAGACGCCCACATCGCCCCTGGAACCCACATCAATGCCATCGGTACGTATCGTGCCGACACGCGGGAGATCCCCGGGGAGACGGTGGCTCGGGCGCGGCTGGTGGTGGACTCACGCGCAACCTGGCGCACCGAGGCGGGTGACCTGGTGATGGCGATCGAAGAGGGGCTTCTGGCGGAAGACGTGCGGCCGGCGGAGATCGGTGAGATCGTGGCGGGTACGGCTCCCGGTCGGGCCGATGATCAGGAGATCACGCTCTTCAAGACCGTGGGCAATGCGGTCCAGGATCTGGCTGCGGCTGCGGTGGTGTTGGAAGCGGCCAAGGCGTTGGGTCTGGGGACTGAGGTGGAATTGTGAGGATGGCGGACATGTGCAGGCGAGACGCCTGCACCACCATCACCCTCAAGGGCCTTTGTGGTGGGCTCGTCGATCAGACGATCCCGCTGTTCAAGACCGAGGGCATGTGCAGGCGAGACGCCTGCACCACCATCACATGCAAGGGCCTTGGTGGTGCGGGCGTCCCGCCCGCACTGGCGATTTTCTTTGTGGTGGTTCTCGCCTGGGGTTGCGGGCCGTCGGAGCCGCCCGTCCAGCAACGTCTTGCAGATCTTCCCGGATTGACCGTGAGCGTGCTGAGTTCTGAAAACTACTTTTACGACAGCTTCGATCTGCGCCTCGAGCAACCGCTCGATCACGCGGATCCATCAAGCGGGCACATTCGAGCAGCGAATTCTGCTGACCCACCGCGGTTTTGACCGGCCGGTGGTGCTGATCACCGAGGGCTACTCCCTGGGAGAAAACCAGATCGGTGAGTTGGCAAACATCCTGACCGCAAACCAGATTCGGGTCGAGCACCGTTTTGTGGGGGATTCGCTTCCCGAGACGATGGATTGGGAGCTGCTCACTCTCGAACAGGCATCGAATGACTATCACCGGATCGTGGGCATGTTGCTCGAGATCTATCCCGGGCCGTGGGTTTCTGCCGGTTGGAGCAAGGGCGGCCAGATGGCGCTGGTTTTCAGGTCGCACTATCCGGATGACGTGGTGGCGACGGTGGCCTACGATTCACCATTGCCGCGGGCGCTCGAGGATCCGCGGATTGATGCTTTCTTGTCCATCGTCGGGACGGAGGAGTGTCGTGGCCGAATCACCGAGTTTCAGCGCACGGCCCTCCGGAATAAGCAGAAGATCCTGCCGCTCTTCAGCGCCTACGCCGAGGAGAAGGGCTACGGGCTTTCGGTTGGGGAAATGCGGGTGCTGGAGTATTCGGTGCTCGAATTTCCGTTCTCGTTCTGGCAGTACTCCGATGCTGACTGCGAGGATTTACCGGCGGCGAACGCCGGGCCGGAGGAACTTTTCGAAAAGCTGATCGAGGTGGTGGGGATCAGCTGGTTTGCGGATGACAATCTCGATTCGCCGCCGTTTCACCAGTTTTGTACCGAGCTGGGTTACTACGGTCTCGGTACGGCGGGGCTTGAAGATCTTTTGTCGGAGACGGACTACCCGAATTGCCGGTGGGCCCCGAACTGGTCGGAACAGAATTATGATCCCGAGCCGATGCGCAAGCTCGAAGAGTGGTTGCTGACGGAGGGCGAGCGGGTGATGTCGATCTATGGTGCGAAGGATCCGTGGGCGGCGCTGGCATTTCCCGTCAACCATGTGCTCGATCAGCACCAGTTCTGGCTCGGCGACGGCAACCATTTCACCGTTATCGAAACGTTGGGCGCGGAAGACCACGAAACCGCCAAGAAGACTGTGATCCGGTGGGTCGAAGGCGGCCCCGAGGAGGAACCCGAACCATGAAACCAAGCTTGATGATCCTCGCCGCGGGGGTCGGCTCGCGATATGGCGGGCTCAAACAACTCGACCCGGTTGGCCCAGGCGGCGCGGCCCTGATGGACTACACGATCTACGACGCCGCGAGGGCGGGGTTCGGCCGGGTGGTGATGGTGATCCGCCGCGAGACCGAAGAGGAGATCAGGGCCCACGTGGATGGGGGAGCGGGCAGCAAGGTCGAGGTGGTCTATGCCCACCAGGAGCTTGACGAGCTGCCGGATGGGTATTCGGTGCCCGCTGATCGCAGCAAGCCATGGGGAACCGGTCACGCGGTGTTGGTGGCGGCGGAGCATATTGATGGTCCTTTTGTGGCTGCCAATGCAGACGACTTCTATGGTCGTCGGGCGGTGGCGGCGCTTGGGGGTTATCTGGTGGAGACGGCGGGTGCTGAGGTGCCTCAGTGGGCCATGGTGGGTTATCGGCTTGGCGAGGCGCTGCCGGTCTCGGGCTCGGTGTCCCGTGCGTTGTGTGTTCAGGATGAAAACGGTTATTTGCTCGGATTGCAGGAGGTCCTTTCGATTCAACGTGCCGGTGGTGCGGCGCGTTGGCAGGACGATGGTGGAACGACGCATATTGAACCTCTCGACTCTCTTGTGTCCATGAATCTGTGGGGCTTTACCGACAGTCTGGTGGGTCATCTCGAGCGTGGTTTCCTCACGTTTCTCGAGGCTGAGCCGGGCCCGAAGGACGAGTACTACCTGCCCGTCGCCGTGCGCGAGGCGGTGGGTGGGGGGCAGGCACGGGTCAAGGTCCTGGACGAGGGCGGCCGTTGGTGCGGCATGACCTCCAGGGAGGATCGCGTAGAGACCGCGAAGGTGCTCCGAGAATTGGTTGATGAGGGTGTTTATCCGGAGCGGCTTTGGGATTGATTGAGCTGCCTGAGAGGACCGTCTCTTCAATATGTCATCCTGAGCGAGGTCGTCCGACGGCCGAGTCGAAGGATCTGCGTCTTCGGCTTTTTCGGTCCGTCCCATAGATCCTTCGACTACGCCCCAGGGCGGGCTCCGCTCAGGATGACATCCGGGGGGCGACAGGATGACATCGTAGGCGAAAGTCCACTAGGCATCCGGGTCGCGGGTTGCGCTCAGGATGACATCGGGAAGGGGCCGTGGTTCGAAGGCGGACACGGGCTCGGTCTTCGGATACGAATGCAGAGCTGCGCTAAGCTGCCACCACACCGAGAGCAGGGGGCATCATGTTCGAATGGATGACCGATCCTCAAGCCTGGATCGCGCTTGCGACGCTGACCGCGCTCGAGATCGTCCTCGGCATCGACAACATCATCTTCATCTCGATTCTGTCGGGAAGGTTGCCCAAGGATCAACGCCCAAGAGCGCGGACCCTCGGTCTCGCAGGCGCGATGATCATGCGAGTCCTCCTCCTGCTGTCGCTGGCATGGGTGGCCAAGCTGACCGTTCAGCTCTTCATGCTCTTCGGCGATCCCTTCACGGCTCGCGATGTTGTCCTGGTAGGTGGTGGGCTCTTTTTGCTCGGCAAGGCGACTTATGAGATCCACCACAACCTCGAGGGCGACGAGGAGGAACACGGCCGCGGACCGGCGGCCTCATTCGCCGGGGTGATCGCCCAGATCATGGTCCTCGACCTCGTGTTTTCCTTGGACTCGGTGATCACCGCCATCGGCATGGCGGAGCACGTGCCGGTGATGGTGGCGGCGGTAATGATATCGGTTGCAGTCATGATGCTCGCCGCGGGCCCGATCTCTGACTTCGTCGAAGATCACCCGACGATCAAAATCCTGGCGTTGTCCTTTCTCCTCCTGATCGGCATGTCGTTGATAGCGGAGGGACTCGGCCAGCATATTCCGAAGGGCTACATCTACTTCGCCATGGGCTTTTCGGTTTTTGTCGAAATACTCAACTTGAGGGCGCGCGGGAAGAACTGGGAGGCCAAGCCGGTCCGGCTTCGGCAGCGCATCGCACCAAAACGCCGCTCGCCGCTGCCGCCGAGAATGCGTATGATCGATGACTGATGGCTGGACTTCTTTACCCGATTTCGCGGTCGCTCCTTTTTCAACTCGATCCTGAGACCGCCCACGGTTTGTCTCTGAAGGCGATCGCCCGGGTGGGGCGGATCCCCGGGTTGCGCGCGGCTGTGGCTGCGATGTACTCGCATCCCGATGCCGAGCCCGTTGAGGTTTTTGGGCTCAAAGTTTCCGAATCGGGTCGGTCTGGCCGCCGGCTATGACAAGGACGCCGACGGCTGGCGCGGTCTTGGATGTCTCGGTTTCGGTCACATCGAGGTCGGGACGGTGACCCCGAACCCGCAACCGGGCAACCCCAAACCGCGGGTGTTTCGTTTGGTTGAGGAGCGTTCGGTCATCAACCGGATGGGTTTTCCGGGAGAGGGTGCGATGTATGTGGCCAAGAGGCTCTCCAATCGGCCACCCGGTGGGCCGATCATCGGCGTCAATATCGGTAAACAGAAGCAGACGCCGCTCGAAGATGCCGCCGTCGACTACGAGCGACTTGGTGGATCTCTTCGCGCCTCTGGGCGACTACCTGGCGGTCAATATCTCGTCGCCCAACACGCCTGGATTGCGCAAGCTGCAGGAACCTGGATTTCTCGGTGAATTGTTGGGGAGGATCGCAGAGCGGCGTGACTTGTCCGCGGAGGCCCTCAGTCACCCGGTTCCGGTGCTGGTCAAGCTGGCGCCCGATCTGACGGATGAGCAGTTGTTGACCGCGGTGGACGTGATCGTGGCGAGCGGTCTCGACGGCATCATTGCCACCAACACCACCATCAGCCGAGACACGATCGATCATCCAAAGGCCGAGGAGGAGGGTGGGCTTTCGGGTGCCGCCCTGACGGACATGAGCACCCGGATGATTGCGCGTATTCATGAGCACACGGGTGGCGCGATCCCGATTGTCGGCGTCGGCGGCATCATGGGCCCGGAGGATGCGCAGGCCAAGATCGATGCCGGTGCGACGCTGGTGCAGGTATATACGGGCCTCGTCTATGAGGGGCCGGGTTTGGTGAAGCGGATCGTCAAGGCTTTGTCTTCCATCTCATAGATCCTTCGACTGCGCCCCAGGGCGGGCTCCGCTCAGGATGACATCATTAATGGCTGTCAGTGCATAGGCGATATCGGGGGTCGCTTGATCGGGTCAGGATGACATCTGGGGGCGGCATTCGCGCCCATCGGGCATCCGGGTCGCGGGTTGCTCCCCGGGGTGACATCGTGGGGCGGCATGGGCGGCCATGGGGTAACTGGGTCGCGGCTTGGATGTGGAACACAGATCCGGCCCCGCGTGTTGCCAACTGTATGTTTCAACCAAACAACATGCATTCGACCGATGATCGACGAATCCGCTGATGGGTTATTTCGAAACCCAGGAAGGCATCGAAGAATACCTCGAGATGGCCAAAGGCCACGACGGGCAGGAGCTCATCGAGAAACTTTCGAAGCATCTGAAGAAGGGATCCACCGTCCTCGAACTCGGGATGGGGCCGGGTGCTGACTTCGACATTTTGTCGAAGACCTACCGGGTGACCGGATCGGACCGGTCCGAACTCTTTTTGGATGCCTATCGGCAGGCCAATTCCGAGGCGGACCTCATGGTTCTCGATGCCGTCTCCATCGAGACCGACCGGCGATTCGACTGCATTTTTTCAAACAAGGTCCTGCAGCACCTCGAGCGCAGCGATCTCGAACGCTCGGTCCCGCGCCAGGCCGAGGTCCTCGAAGGCCACGGCTTGCTGGCCCATGCCCTGTGGTATGGCGACAAGATCGAGAACCATGGTGGGCTCCATTTCCAGTTCTATGAAGAGTCGGATGTGGAAGAGATCTTCGGCGGTCTTTTCGACGTGGTGATGTTGGAGCGCTACGAGGAGTTGGAGCCGGGTGATTCGTTGTTTTTCATTTTGAAGAAGAAGTGAGTGGGTCTCTCTAGAACCGGCCGCTGGCGAACATTCTTGTAGGCGGGCCCTCGAGAACCCGCCTGCACCTCGAGATGAAGATTCGTGCAGGGCGTTACTGAGCGATGGCCGGCGGATCCGTTCGCCACGGGTTCTGTTCGAGGGCCATGGAGTGCCCGAGGTCGTACAGCCGCCGCATATCGTCAGGGTCGAATGTGCTGGAATCGGCCTCGGGGTGTTCGGGCGGGATTCCGATGTAGTTGAAACCGACCCCAGCCTCATTCGCCCGGGCCCAAACCCGGACGAGGTCACCCATCGCCACCGCCTTGAGCAGCGTGATCATCGAGCGCGAGGCGATGTCCACCAGTTTTGATTCGACCTGGACCGGTTCGGGGTCGATCTGAGAATTGCGGATGATGTAGATCTCCATCGACTTCGCGCGCTCGGGGCTGACACCGAGTTCGGTCATCGCTTCGGAGATGTCGACCATCGCGCCCCACAGGAACAGCTCGGCGATCACCCCGCCATCGACATGCATTTCGTCGTAAAACGCGCCGTCAACCTGGACCGGGATATACACCGGAGGGAACGCGACCGGGATCGATGCTGAAGCGAGCATCACCTGGCGGAACAGATCGAGGGCGTGGGGATCCTCGCTGGCGGCAATCGCCCCCATGTTCCACACAACGAGCCGTTGGGCATCGAGGTTGGTCGTCCCAACAAACAGTCTGCGCCCGCGCCGGTGCTCGGCGGCGATCTCGGCGAGCAGGGGTGCGTCGATGATGGTTTCGAGGGTCTTTGCAAAGCGGTCGGTGCGGGCGAGGGAGTCCTTCTTGAGGGCGGTGAATGGGCTTCGGATCTTGTAGATCTCTTTGTTGGTCGTGGTGGTGTAGAGCCGTTCCATATCGGAGTCGTAGTCGGGACCGAGAAACGCGAATGGGGCCAACAGCGCACCGGTGGAGATGCCGGTCACCAATTTGAAGACCGGTCGGGTGCCGGCATCGGACCAGCCGTTCAGAAAACCGGCTCCAAAGGCGCCGTTCGAACCGCCACCCGAGAGGACCAGGGCGCCGGTAGTGCCGGTGTCGCCGCTTTCTTCCAGGGCCGCAAGCTCGGTGCGCACGCTTTCGATGAGGTCTTCCTGGAAGTGAGCGCTCGGTTCGTCGCCCCAATCGCGAATATCTTGCATTCCCGGGACGACCGCTCGGTCCGCTGCTCCGACAGGCACCGGGTTGCGATGGATGCTCGAGCACCCGGCCAGGATGGTGAGCCCGAGGGTGAGAATGACAAAGCGGAGTTTTGACTGTTTCATGATTTCCCGGAGGGGCAAAATGTAGCTGACGGTGATCCAGGACGCAACATTTCTCGGCGAGAATTGTTAGTCTTCTTCGTCATGGCCGAACCGCTTGTTTCCGTTTTGCTCCCGGTCCGCGACGCCAAGGACTATCTCGAACAGTGCATCGCGAGCCTGAATCGACAGACCCTCACCAATTTCGAGGTGGTGGTGGTGGATGACGGTTCCGAAGACGGGTCGCGCGAACTGCTCGAAAAATGGGCCTCCGATGACGAGCGCGTCAACCTCATCCGACAGGAGCCGAAAGGTCTGGTGGAGGCCCTGAACAACGGGCTCGAGCACTGCCGGGCGCCCTTCGTCGCCCGGATGGACGCCGACGATATCAGCCACCCGCGGCGCCTGGAGCTTCAGGTCGCCGAACTCGAGGAGATGCCTTGGGTGGGCGTGGTTTCGAGCTGGGTCCGGCACTTCCGTTGGCACGGGGTGGGTGAGGGCTTTCGTATTTACGAGAGCTGGCTCAACTCATTGTGTACACCGGAGACCATCGGTCGGGAGCGTTTTGTCGAATCGCCGGTGGCCCATCCGTCGGTGATGGTGCGGCGAGAGTTGATGACCAAGGTGGGGGGCTATGAAGACAATGGTTGGCCGGAGGATTTCGATCTCTGGCTGCGCATGCTCGAGGCCGGGGTCAGTTTTTCGAAGATCGAACGTTTCCTTTTCTTTTGGAGGGATCATACCGAACGTTTGACGAAGGTTGACGGTCGTTATTCGGTGGAGAATTTCCTTCGCTGCAAGGCGAAGTACCTGCTCAGCGGTCCGTTGACCGAATGCCAAAGATTGATCGTATGGGGTGCCGGCCAGACCGGGCGGCGGCTTTCAAAGCATCTTCTGCGTGGCGGCGCCGAGATCGAGTGTTTCCTCGATATCGACCCCGAGAAGATCGGATCGACGCTTCGTGAGATTCCGATCAAGGATGCGGGCGACCCGGCGATTTTTGTGGGCGAAGGAACCTTGGTTCTGGTCGCCGTGGCCTCGCGTGGGGCGAGGCAGATCATCCGTGACGCCCTCAATGCGAGGGGGCTTCGCGAGGGGCGTGAGTATTGGTGCGTTGCATAGCACCGGTTTCGAGACGTTTCCGCGCATGCCATAGATCCTTCGACTCCGCCCAGAGCGGCTCCGCTCAGGATGACATCATGAAGGGCCGCGGGTTCTTGGGAGACAACGGGGCGTCTACGGCGCGAAGCCGCAAGATCTGCGGCCTTGGGTAACTCCCGAGCGCGCGATAGATCCTTCGACTCCGCCCAGAGCGGCTCCGCTCAGGATGACATCATGAAGGGCCGCGGGTTCTTGGGAAACATCGAGGCGTCTACGGCGCGAAGTCGCAGGATCTGTGGCCTTGGGTAACTCCCGAGCGCGCGATAGATCCTTCGACTCCGCCCAGAGCGGCTCCGCTCAGGATGACATCATGAAGGGCCGCGGGTTCTTGGGAGACAACGGGGCGTCTACGGCGCGAAGCCGCAAGATCTGCGGCCTTGGGTAACTCCCGAGCGCGCGATAGATCCTTCGACTCCGCCCCAGGGCGGCTCCGCTCAGGATGACATCATGAAGGGCCGCGGGTTCTTGGGAAACATCGAGGCGTTTGCTGCGCTCAGGATGACATATTGAAGTGGCACTCCTGACCCTCGGATGCGATGGTCTCGAGCGGCTAATGGGCGCGAATGGCGCCTCTTGATGTCATTCGAAGCGGAACCGGTGACCCGGATGTCCAAAGGGCGCGAATGTCGCTTCCCGATGTCATCCTGAGCGGAGCCCGCCCTGGGGCGGAGTCGAAGGATCTATGAGATCCACGCCTCTCTCTAGCCCTCACTCACCTCGACCGGCTCGAGATTCCAGATCTTCTCCGCATACTCGGTGATCGCTCGATCGGACGAGAAATATCCCATCGCCGCCACATTGCGGATTGCGGCCGTGGCCCAGGCGTGGCGATCGGCATAAAGCGCCGCCGCCTGTTCCTGCGCCTCGACATAGGAGCGGAAGTCGGCGAGACAGAGATAACGATCACCGTGTTCCATCAACGAAGACCAGATATTCCGCAGCAACCCGGCATTGCCGCCGACGAAGGTGCCGTCCCGAAGATCGTCGATCACCCCCGCAAGCTCCTCATCGGCGCGATAGAGCACCCATGGCTGGTGCGCACCGGTGGTCAGCGCCGTCTCCACCTCCTGGGCGGTGTAGCCGAAGATGAAGATGTTATCGTCGCCGACCGCGTCCTTGATCTCGATATTCGCGCCGTCGAGGGTACCGATGGTGAGGGCGCCGTTGAGCGCCAGCTTCATGTTGCCGGTGCCCGAAGCCTCCATCCCGGCGGTGGAGATTTGCTCGGAGAGATCGGCGGCGGGGATGATCTTTTCGGCCAGGGTGACCCGGTAATCGGGCACGAAGACAACCTTGATCCGCCCGTCCACATCGGAGTCGTCGTTGACGACCTCGGCGACCCCGTTGATCAGCCGGATGATCTCCTTGGCCATGTGGTAGGACGGCGCGGCCTTGGCACCAAAGATGAAGCTGCGCGGTTGGACCTCTGCTGAGGGATTCGCCTTGATCCGACGATAGAGCAGGATCACATGCATGATGTTGAGAAGTTGGCGTTTGTACTCATGCAGGCGTTTGATCTGCACGTCGTAGAGCGAGTCGGGGTCGAGTTCGATGCCGGTCAGTTCATCGACCAATGCCGCCAGATCCTGTTTGTTGGCGTGTTTGATCGCCAGAAACTCGTCGCGAAAGGCCGGGTCGTCGGCAAAGGGGGCGAGTTCTGCGAGCCGGTTGAGATCCGAGGCCCACCCGTCACCGATGCGGTTGGTGATGGCCGAGGCCAACCTCGGGTTGCAGGCCATCAGCCAACGCCGCGGGGTGACGCCGTTGGTGACCGGCAGGAACTTCTCGGGCCAGAGATCCGCAAAGTCCTTGACCACACGGGTCCGTAGGAGCTCGGTGTGGAGCTTGGCCACGCCGTTGACCTTGTGGCTGCCGATGATGGCCAGGTTGGCCATACGGAATCTCTTGTCGCCGTCTTCCTGCAGAATCGACATTCGGCGCAGACGATCCGGTTCGCCGGTGAATTTCTTGTTGATCGACTCCATGAAGCGGCGGTTGATCTCGTAGATGATCTGGACGTGGCGCGGGATCAACGGTTCCATCAGCGAAACCGGCCAGGTTTCGAGAGCTTCGGGCAGCAGGGTGTGATTGGTGTAAGAGCAGGTGGCCTGGGTGATCTCCCACGCCGGTGCCCAGTTCACACCGGCCTCATCGACCAGGAATCGCATCACCTCGGCAACGGTCAATGCCGGGTGGGTGTCATTGAGCTGGAACGAGACCGCGTCGGGCAGAAGCTCCCAGGCCTCGCCAAAGCGGCGTTTGAAACGATCCATCACGTCGCGCACCGAGCACGCCACCAGGAAGTACTCCTGGAGCAGGCGCAACCGGCGGCCGGCCTCGATGTCGTCGGCGGGATAAAGGACGCGGGTGACGGCCTCGACGCGCTCGCGCTCGGCCACCGCCTGGACATAGTTGCCGCGGGAGAAGATGTGGAAATCGAACTCCGAACCGGCCTGGGCGCACCACAGACGGAGGATCGAGACCGTGTTGGTGTCGTAGCCCGCAACCAGCACGTCGTAGGGGATGCCGTAGGCGACCCGGTAACCCTCCCAGCTCGGTTTGTGCTTGCCGTCTTCGGTCGCCGACCAGTCGACCTGTCCGCCGACGCGCACCGGAACCGTCAGATCACGGCGGGCCACTTCCCAGGGGAAGCCTCCCTCGAGCCAGGTGTCGGCCTGTTCGACCTGCCAGCCGTCCTGGAACGCCTGACGGAACATCCCGAACTCGTAACGCAGGCCATAGCCATAGGCGGGATAGTCGAGGGTCGCGAGCGAATCGAGGAAACAAGCGGCGAGACGGCCGAGGCCACCATTGCCGAGCCCGGGGTCGGGCTCTTCCTCGATGATGGTGTCGAGCGAGAGCCCGAGCAGCTGCATCGCGTCGCGCGCGGTGTCGAGCAGACCGGTGGCGATCAGGTTGTTGTGCATCAAGCGCCCGAGCAGATACTCCATCGACAGGTAGTGGACCGTCTTCGGACGTTGTTTGTCGTAAGTACGGCTGGTGAGGATCGCCCGATCGATCATCGTCTCGCGCACCGCACGTTCGAGAGCCGCCAGATGATCGGCAGCCCGTGCGTGGCGGAGTTCGATGCCGCTGGTGTAGCGGAGATAGTGGAGAAAGCGCTCGCGGAACTCTTCGGGCGTCGGTTGTTTCAGATGGACTTCAGGATGCAATTCTTCCCCCCAATTGCTGACAGAAAACGGTAACACAGGAATCGGGGACTTCGTTCCCGTTTCGGGCAGAGGAGAAAGGGAGAAAGGGAGAGGAGAAAGGGAGAGAGGGAGAAGGGAGAAAGGGAGAAGAGGAAAGGGAGAAAGGGAGAAAGGGAGAAAGGGAGACTCGGCCCTTATCACGAACGACCAGCCGTTAAGGCTGGTTTCTTCGTTTCGGGAGCGGCACGATCGTTCAAGATGTCATCCTGAGGGAGGCCGTCCGACGGCCGAGTCGAAGGATCTGCGGACACGGGGGCTTTGGTCCATCTCATAGATCCTTCGACTCCGCCCCAGGGCGGGCTGCGCTCAGGATGACATCTTGGGGCGGCAGCTACATACAGGGGATATTCGTGAAGAGTGGTTCTCCCTTTCCCCGTTTCTCCCTTTCTCCCTTGCTCCTCTGCGACGGCAGGAAGGCCGGTCCGAGGTAGGATGGAGCCATATGGCAAACCAACGCACGGCCGGCGTCATCCTTCATCCGACCTCTTTGCCGTCCCGATTCGGGATCGGCGATCTGGGCCCGAGTGCCGCCGCCTATGTGCGCTGGCTGGCGGCAGCCGGTGTGCGGTGGTGGCAGGTCCTGCCCCTCCACCCACCCGGACCGGGAAATTCGCCCTATTCGGCGATCTCCACCTTTGCAGGCAACGAACTGCTGGTGAGCCCGGAACTCCTAGCCGAAGACGGCCTGCTGAGTCAAGAGGATCTCGAAATGGCGCCCGAGTTGCCGGACGAGTGGGTCGAGTTCGATGAGGTGGTGCCCTTCAAGCTCGAGATGCTGCGCCGGGCCTTTGCACGCTGCAAAGAGGGTGCATTCAAGGAGATCGAACGCGATCTCGACGCCTTTCGGATCCTGCACGGCAGCTGGCTTACAGACTATGCCCTTTTTCGTGCGCTGCGCGACGCGCACCAGGGAGCGGCCTGGTACGAGTGGCCGCAACCGCTCGCCATGCGCGAATCCTCTGCCATCGCGGAGTGGCGGGAAAATCACGGCGAGGAGATCGAGTTCGTCGAGTTCTGTCAGATGCTCTTTTTCCGTCAATGGGGCGCCCTGCATTCGGTTGCCGCCAACGCCGGGGTCGGGATCTTTGGCGATATCCCGATCTTTGTGGCCGGTGATTCGGCGGATGTGTGGGCTCACCCCGAGCTCTTTCTGCTCGATGACAATCTGCGGCCGACCGTGGTCGCCGGCGTGCCTCCCGACTATTTCTCGGATACCGGTCAACTCTGGGGGAACCCGATCTACGACTGGGAGCGGATGGCGGGCGACGGTTATTCGTGGTGGATTGACCGGGTGCGCCACGTGCTCGAGATGGTTGATCTGGTGCGCTTGGATCATTTCCGCGGATTTGCGGGTTATTGGGAGGTTCCGGCGGACGAGGAAACGGCCATCAACGGAAGATGGCGCAAGGGCCCTGGGATGCCCTTCTTCGACGCCTTACGGGAGGCTCTCGGCTCCTTGCCGCTGGTGGCGGAGGATCTCGGCGAGATCTCGCCCGATGTGGTCGAGCTGCGCGACGAGCTGGGTCTGCCGGGGATGGCCATCCTCCACTTCGCCTTCGACCCCGAACCGCGATCGACCTTCATCCCGTACAACCACCAGCGGAATCTGGTGGTTTATACCGGGACCCACGACAACAACACCTCGGTGGGCTGGTATCTCGAAGATGCCAGTGACGAGGAGGCGGAGCTGGTCAGAGGCTATGCTGGTAGCGGCGGCAGCGAGGTCCATTGGGATCTGATCCGGATGGCGCTGGGTTCGGTGGCTGAAACCGCCATTGTTCCGCACCAGGACCTGCTGGGTCTCGGCGGCGATTGCCGTATGAACACGCCGGCGGTAGGGGAGGGCAATTGGCGCTTCCGGATCACCCCGGCGATGCTCGGCGAAGATGTGCGGGAGCGTCTGCGGGGCCTGCTCGAGGTCTATGAGCGCCTGGAGAAGCCGCCGCAGTCATCTTGATTCTTCGCTCCTCCATCCCATAGATCCTTCGACTCCGCCCCAGGGCGGGCTGCGCTCAGGATGACATCATTAGGCGTGGTAAGCACTTGGTAGACATCGGGGTCGCGTGCTCCGCTGGGGACGACGTCGTGAGGCGGCCCGAGCACTCATGAGACATCGGAGTCGCGGGCTCCGCTCAGGATGACATCATCAGGCGCTGAGCTTTGTAGGCGGGTCCTTTAGGGCCCGCCCACGGGTCTTCAATCGGATCCACGTTAATTTTCGGTCAATAGGTGATTTGTCTCACCCTTTGCTGTTGATCCGAAAGACCCAAAGATCAATACTGGATATCATGTCTTCGCCTTCAGCCCGAATCCTGTTGTCCTTTGTGATCCTCGTTTTTGCGTATCCGGCGGCAGCGACCACTGTCATACCCGCCGCCGATCCCGGTGAGGAGGCACGCCATTGCGATGCGGTCGTCTTTGTCCGCGCCGGTTCGAGCCGGCCGGTGGCCCGGTCGGGCATGCTTTCGACCGTGACCGAGGTCGAGGTGCTGTCGGTGGTTTCGGGCTCGTTGACGGTCGGCGAGATCGCCGAGGTCCTGGTGCCTGGTGGCGCCACCGATGGAATGGGCTGGGCCGTCGAAGGGTCGCCGAGATTGGCAAAAGGCCAGGACTATCTGATATTCGCCGGCATCGGCCTCGATGGCCGTCTGCGTCCGCGTTTGCTGGCGGACAGCGTGCTGCGGCGTGAACTCGATTCGAAGGGCGCTGCGGTGCTGGTGCCGATGGAGGAAGCTCGCGGACTGAAACGGTTGGGTGTCGCCACCCCCGGGATCGGGATGATTCCGGCACCGGTTGACGAAAAGCTGTTCCTCGAACAGCTTCACCGGTCCCTGGCAGGAGAGCTGGGCTGGGAGTGGGACGGCATGATGGCCCGCTCCGCCCATATCTGGAAACAGCTCAAAGCCGCTCCGAACGGCTGCGCGATTCTCAGCTACGAGGGCACTCCGATTCGTTGGGAGACCTTCGACAACGGCGGTTCGGCCTCCATCTCGGCCGACAGCACGGGTGATGTGACATTTGAGGGGGGAGGATTCGATCAGGTCCAGAATGCGGTCGATCGGTGGATGGGGATCGGTGGCACGAATCTCAACCTCGAATACGCCGGGACCAAGGACTACACCTTGACATGTGTCGATGGGGAGGACGGGTCCAACCCCAACTCCGGTGACGACATCGTGGTCTTCAACGACCCCTGTGACGAGATCGACGATCTCAACAGCTGCAGCGGCACACTCGCATTCGGCGGTCCGTGGTTTGGTGCACAACACGCTTTTGATGGTGAAACCTGGTACACCGCGGGCTCGTGGTTCGTGGTCGCCAACAACGGCCTCGGCAACTGTCTCTCGCTGAGTACTTTCGAGCTGGTGATCACCCACGAACTCGGGCACGGGCTCGGCTTCGGCCATACCGACGACAGCTCTTCGTTGATGTTCGCCAATTGTTGCGCTCCGTTCAACGGCCTGGACGTAACCTGCACTCGCTATCTCTACCCCTCGGCAATGGCGACCATCGATGGCGTCACGGTGCCTGTGATCGCATCCATCAACGGTGTTGACGGCACGCCGTGGCGATCCGAAGTGACCATCGCCAACCCGACAAATCGCAGCGCGGTGTTGGAGATGACCTATCAGCCTGCGGGTGGTTCGGAGATCACCGTCTCACGTTCCTTGCCCGGGAGTTCGACCCTGATTTTTCCCGACATCGTTGGCGGGCTTTTTGGATCCAGTGACGGAAAGGGCCCGCTGCGTGTCCTCTCGAATGACACGGATGGCGAGGATCCCGTGATCGTGACGAGGACCTATGCGCAGCAGTCTTTCGGAAATCTCGGTTCCGGTCTGCCCTCCGATCAGGTCCCTGGCGCCGATACCGTGTCGATGCCGGGTCTGGTCAACGACATGTGGTTTCGTTCGAATGTTTCGGTCACTGCCGGATCTGGCGCCGATGTCAGCGCGACCTTCGAGCTGTTCCGCAGCAATGAGGGGCTCGTGGGATCGGGTGTGCAACGAACCGTAACTGCCGGTGAACAGGGGCAGTGGCGGGTGTCGGAGCTCTTCCCGAATCTCGGGTATTCGGCGCTGCCCATGACCGTCCGGGTCACCATGGACCAGGCCGGGATCGCCAACGCCACGGTGATCGACAATTCGTCGACCGATTCGGCGGTGGTGCTCGGCAAGGGGCCGTCAAGCAACTGGACGGTGCCGGTGGCGGCCAGGGAGATCGGAAAATCCGGCTCCCCCTGGACCTCCGAATTGTCGCTCTGGAATGCAAGCGGCGGCCCGGTTGTGGCCACCATCGAGTACCACGCCGAAAACGACAAGGTTCCGGGCGGACCGTGGCCTCCGGTAGATGTTCAGCTGGATGCCTTCGAGACCGTCAGGATCGACGATGTCCTCCTGACGCTTTTTGCAGTCGTGAACGGGACGGGGAGCCTGGCGATCGAGGCTTCCGGTTCGATAACGGCTTCCTCGCGGGTTTCGACCGCAGGGCCGAATGGCGGCACTTCCGGCAACGGTGTCCGGACCGTCACCTCGACCGAGTGGTCCAATGACAAAGCCGTGCTCCCCGGAGTGCGGATGCTCGATGACTACCGTACAAATGTCGGTCTGGTCACCGGCAATCAGGCGATGAGCTTCAACTGCAAGTTGCTCAACGGCAACGGGGTCGTGGCGGCCGAAACCACGGTCACGGTCGCGGCTCGATCGATGCGCCATCTGTCGGTTGAAGAGCTCTTCGGCTCCGGTGGTTACAACCCACCCAACCCGGTGGGGACCATCGTTGTCGAGGGCGACGGAACCTTCCTGGCCTATCTCACCGTGATCGACGGCAGCTCGGAGGATCCCATCTTCGTGATGCCGCGGTAGCCCCTCGGCCCGCCCAGAAAGGGAGAAAGGGAGCAGGGGAGAAAGGGAGACGGAGAGACACGACCCCTATCGCGAACCACCAACGGGTCAGGCCCTTCCTGTCTTTCGATGTCTGTATCCGTTGCAGCCGTTCGATATCGATAGCGATCCCGATAGCGATAGCGAACGCCCCCTGCCCTTCCAACCCATGCCCCTCTGCGATGTTGAGGCTGATCCTCCCGCACGGGAACGGGAGCGGGATCGGAACTGTCGTTCAAGATGTCATCCTGAGCGAAGCGCCTTCGGCGCGCAGTCGAAGGATCTGCGGCACACGGGGGCTTTGGTCCATCTCATAGATCCTTCGACTGCGCCCCAGGGCGGGCTCCGCTCAGGATGACATCGGGAGGCGCCACGCGCGCCCATTGGGCATCTGGCGTTCAGGATGACATCGTGAGGCAACATTGACCTACCGGTGATTTCCGCGATGTGTAGTTCTCTCTTCGGGTACGCGTACGAATCACGAGTCGGACTACAGAAATGAACCGACAGTTGCTTATCGAAAGCAAGCGCCCCCTCCGCCCCATGCTCCTCTGCGATGTCAGGGCTTATTCTCCCCTTCGGGAACGGGATCGGGAGCGGCACTGTCCTTCAAGATGTCATCCTGAGCGAAGCGCCCCGGGCGCGAAGTCGAAGGATCTGCGGGTCCGGGATTCCGAACTCCGAACTTAACTTGGCTACCCCCTGATCGCCTCCAATTGTTCGGTCACGAGACCTTCGAAGAGCGGCACCTTGTATCCGTTCAACTCGAGAGGCTCGGCGCCCGCGACCGCAGCCTTGGCGGCCTTGGCGATGGTGGCGTCATCGAGGGTGGTCCCGGTGATCGCCGTCTCGACTCCGGTGGCGCGCCACGGAATCGGCGCTGCCGCCGAGAGAAAAACCCTTGCCGATTTGACGGTGTCGCCATCGAAAACGAGAGCCAAGGCGACACCTGCCAGCGCGAAGTCCCAGGCGCCTCGCGTCCTCACCTTGCGGTAGGACGAACGCAGCCCGGCCGGAGCAACCGGCAACATGATCTCGGTGAGGATCTCGTCGGGCTCGAGCACCGTTTCGCGCTGAGGATCATCACCGGGCAAGACGTGCAGTTTTTCCACCGGGACCGACCGGCTGCCGCTCGGGCCGGCGATCCGGCAGATGGCCCCAAGAGCTGCAAAAGCGGGCGCGGTGTCCGACGGGTGGACGATATAGCACATGTCGCCACCGAAGATGCAGTGGTATTGGTTCTCGCCTTCGACGGCGTAACACATGTCCCCGCCCTTGCGCAGGCAGTCGAAGTCGCCGCGGTAATACCAGCAGCGGGGCTTCTGGCAGAGGTTGCCTGCGATGGTTCCCTGGTTGCGGAGCTGGGGACTGGCGACCGATTCGGCGGCCTCCGATAGCGCCTGATACCTGGCGCCCACGGCCTTGTCTGCGGCCACCTCCGCCACCGTGGTCAGGGCGCCGATTCTCAGGCCGCCGTCAGCGGCGCGGATGCCGGCGAGTCCGTCGATCGCCGAGAGCGAAAGCACTGTTTCGGATTTGATGACGCCTTCGCGGAGACACCCGAGCAGATCGGTGCCCCCGCCGTGGATCACCGCCGGTCGTTCATCGAGAACGGCCAGAGCGGCTTTGAGGTTTTCAGGCCTGGAATAGGTGAATTTCGGAAGCATTTCAGGCCCCCTTTCCCTGCGTCTGGAGGGCATTCAGGATTCTCGTTGGGGTGATCGGTCCCTCTGCGATTCTCAGACCGAGGGCATCGTTGATGGCGTTTGCATAGGCCGCTGCGGTAGGGATCGTCGCCGGTTCGCCGAGTCCCTTCGTGCCGGTTGTATTGAACTCGTTGTCGGGGTGGTCGATCGGCAGACAGATGTGCTCGAGCGCGACATCTTTGATCGTCGGAACCTTGTAGTCGTGGAGGTTGGCGTTGGCCATCTTGCCTGTCTGGCGGTCAAGTACCCGTTCTTCGGTCATTCCGAGACCGACCCCCATCGTGATACCGCCAAAGAGCTGGTTGTCATAGGTCAAGCGGTTGAGGACCCGGCCCGAATCGTGCGCACCGAGGAAACGGAGAAGCCTCACTTCTCCAGTGCGGGTATTGACCTCCACCTCGCAGAACTGGGCACCGAAGGGCCATGTGATCTTGTCCTCCGGGTTGGGTTCGCGATAGCCGGTGCCGACCACGAGACCCTGCCGGTTCAGTTTGTTGAGCGCTGTGACATCGATCTTCTGTTCAGAATCCGCCCGACTGATAATCTCGCGGCCGCGCATTTCAAGCCCTGAGATTTCAGTTTCGAGTTGTTCAGCCGCCATCTCGATGAGCTGTTTTTTTACCGCATAGGCGGCCGCGCGAACAGCGGGTGAATCCGAAGGAACCGTCTTGCTGCCACCGGAAGAAGTGGCGTACTGGGTGGTCGCCGTATCGGCGTGCTCGATCTGAATTTGTTCAACCGGGACCCCGAGTTCCTCGGCCACGATCATGGCGGCCCAGGTCTTGGTACCGGTCCCGATGTCGGATGCACCCATGTTCAAGTTGACGCTGCCGTCGGAGTGAAACTTGACGATCACAGTTGACGGCGGGCCTCCGGCGTAGCCCCAGAAACACGCTGCCATGCCGACTCCCCGGCGCAGGTGTTTTTCGTCTCCCGAGGTGGAACTGCCGGACTTCCAATCAAAGGCCTCGGCGCCTTTTTCGAGACAGGCGACGAGCTCGTTCGAGGTGTAGGGCATTCCGTCGCGGATCTGCGCGACATCGGAGAGATTGCGGAGTCGGAGATCGATGGGGCCGATTTCGAGTTTTTGGGCCAATTCGTCCATCGCTTGTTCGAGTGCCCACGCGCATTGCGGGAAGCCGGGTCCGCGCATCGGTCTGGACTTGCCGGCGTTGGTGTAGACCGACACGTCTTCGGTGCGCAGGTTCGGACAAGTGTAGAGATAGGCAGCCATGGTGCTGGTGCCGGCGTTGTAGGGGTAGGCGCCGTTGGAGCCGAGGCTTTTGTAGTCGATGGCGGTCAGCTCGCCGTTCTTTTTGGCTCCGATCTTCACGGTCATGGTGTTTCCCGGACGGTTACCCGTGACCCGCATGCAGTCTTCGCGCGGCAAGAAGATCTTGACAGGTCGCCCCGTGGACTTGGCCATCAGCGCGGCGTAGACCGTATATTTTCCGGTTTCGAGCTTGGCGCCGAAGCCGCCGCCCATGTAGTGGCCGATGACCCGCACATTCGCGAGCGGCAGGCCCAGAGCCTGAGCCATGCTCTGTTGCACGCTGTATACGCCCTGGGTGCTGTCCCAGACCGTGAGCCTGGAACCTTCCCACCTGGCCACCGAGCCGTGGGGCTCCATTGGCGCGTGGATCTGGCAGGAGGTGCTGTAGGTGCGCTCGACGATCACCTCCGCAGCAGCGAACCCGGAGGTGATATCGCCGCGTTCGCGGACCGAAGGCTCGCCGACCAAATTTCCGTCCTCATGAACGGCGGGCGCCGAGGGTTCGAGCGCTTTGTGGTCATCGATGACAAAGGGCAGGACTTCGTACCGGACCTCGATGGCGCGGATGGCATCGACTGCCTGGGGCAGCGTCTCGGCTGCAACCACTGCCACCTCTTCACCCTCGTGCCGACAATGAGAATCGAAGAGCTTGCTATAGGATTTGCCCCTCCGTTCATACCAGGGGATATCAGCGCCGGGGGAGGCGCCGCTGAGCACTGCACGAACGCCGGGCATTTTCTCCGCTTTGCTGGTATCTACACTCACGACCCTGGCGTGGGCGTGCGGACAACGGAGAATCGCCCCGTGAAGCATCTCAGGGAGCGATACATCGTGGGGGTAGACGGCGCTGCCGCTGACCCGTTCGTAACCGTCGACCCTGGGAACCCTGGTGCCGACGATGGTTGTTTTTTTCCAGGGCTCCGGGTATTCACTCGAGCCCTCGGGGGTTTCCGGGACCGGTCCGTCAATCCAATAGGGAGTCTCGTTTTCCATCAGCTCTCTCCCTTCTTGTTTTTGGCTGCCGTGGCCACCGCATTGGTGATGTGGGCGTAAGCTCCGCAGCGGCACAGATTGCCGCTCATGCCGTGGTGGATCTGGTGCAGGGTGGGGGAGGGATTGGCGCGCAACAGACCCTCGGCCGCCATGATCTGACCCGGCGTGCAGTAGCCACACTGGAACGCGTCTTCCTCGACAAATGCCTTCTGGGTCTCACCCAGTTCTTCGCCTTCGAGCAAGCCCTCGACGGTCGTGATCTCGCCGCCCTCGGCCTCGACCGTCAAAGTCATACAGGCATATCGAGGGAGCCCGTCGATCAGGACGGTGCAACTGCCGCACTCGCCCCGTTCGCATCCGGCCTTGGTTCCGGTGATGCCGAGCCGTTCGCGCAGAACAAAAAGCAGCGTCCAGCGGGGTTCGACGAGGATCTGGTGAAGGCGGCCATTGATCTTCAGGGCCACCTGCACCATCTCGTCCGGATCGGTGATCTCCGGAATCGCCTCCGCCCGGCTGCTGACGCCGGTGGCGACGACCGCCGCGCCGGCGCCGACCGAACTCAGGAAACCTCTTCGGGTGACGCCTTTTTTCGTTTCGGTTGTCGGATCGGGTTTTTTTGCCATGGTGCCTCCCGTTCGACCCAGAAAAGGGGTCGGGATTGCTCTTGCATTTTCAATCGAGAGAATTCATGTGGTGATTGTACTCTGGTCGGCATGGAAAACGACTCCTTCTCCTCCTCCGGCATCTTTGCCGATGTGATCCTCGATGCTGTGGCCGCCGCGCCGCGGGCCGATCTCTTCGATCTCAGAGTCGGGCCGTACTGGACGGTGGTCCGGACCAGTCTGGGCGCAGGGATGGCCTCGAGTCTGCGCTCGGAAGATCATCTCCACGGTTCGCAGCCGATTCGAAAGGCGGGGACGCTGGATGCGCTGCCGATCATCGAGTTGGCGGGACTCATCCGCTCGGAGTCCCCTCCGGAAGCGGCCATCGGGCTTGCGGCCGCCAACTCCGTTCTCGGTCCGATCGCCCAGGGTCTCACCGAAGCCAAGGCCGTCGAGATTCTTCGCGACTACGGACAGGGCAAGAACGTGGCCATGGTCGGTCGGTTTCCCTTTGCCGACCGGTTGGCGGAGAGTTGCGGCCAACTCTGGGTCTTCGAGCGCGGCGCCAACCGGCGCGACGACGACCTCGATGCCGAGGCCATGGCAGAGCTGCTGCCCGAGGCCGATGTCGTGGCCGTCACTGCCACCACGCTGCTCAACCGGACGCTGCCGGAGGTCCTCGCCAGGGTCCGCACGGATGCATTCGTGATGATGCTCGGTCCGAGCACGCCGCTGACGCCGATGCTGCACCAGTTCGGGATCGACGTCCTCTGCGGCACCCTGGTCGACGACCCCGCCGGAGTCGTGCGCGCCGTCGAACAGGGAGCCGTGACGTCCCAGATCACCGGAGTCCGCAGGGTGTGTTTGTGGAAGAGTTAAATGGTACGAACCCTCGGCTGGCGGAGGAGCGGAGGGGCAGAGGAGCAGAGGAGATGAGCTTTGGACGAATACCCTGAAAACAATGACGTAAATCTGGTTTCGGACCCTATGAAGGCCGGTATCGCGAGGCATGATCAGCTGGAAACCTATGCGTTGGCCTTCCGGTTAGCGAACGAGGTTTTTGTTTTGTCGAAATCGTTTCCGAGAGAGGAGCGATACTCGTTAACCGACCAGATTCGGAGGTCATCACGATCGGTGTGTGCAAATATTGCTGAAGCTTGGAGAAAGAGGCGGTACCGAGCAGCGTTCCAGAACTCGTTAAATCACGCAGAGGCTGAGGCGGCTGAGACGCAAACGTGGGTGCAATTTGCAGAGGAGTGCGGATATCTCGACAAGGAATCTGCAACCCGGCTCAAACTGGAGTATGAGAAGGTGCTGAAGATGTTGGTAAAAATGATCTCATATCCGGATCCTTGGATTCTTCCCATCAAAAATCGGGCCGACAAGTGAAGCTGGACCACCCGGATGTCGAGATCCTGACGGAAGCCTGTGCTCCTCTGCTCCTCTGCCCCTCTGCTCCTCCGCCTGTAGGCCCCTCTGCTCCTCTGCTTTCGGTATCTCCATGAATCCTTCGATTCAGCTTGCGGGTTTGATCCTTGCCGGGGGCGAGGGCAAGCGCTTTGGTGGGCCAAAGGCTTGGGCTGGGTTGCCGGATGGGCGGAGTTTTCTGCAGGCATGTTCGGACGCTCTTCAAGGGGCTGGAGCCGTACGTGTGGCTGCGACTCTGCCGCCGGAATCACAGGGCCCTTTTATCGACGGTCTCGAGGCGCTGCCGCTCCCCGAACACGGCCTCGACATGTTTGCGTCGATTCGGGTCGGGTTGAGCTTTCTCGTCCAGAGCGAGGACTGGGACCGTCTGGCCGTGCTGCCGGTCGATCACCCGCTTGTTCAAGCCGAAACGATTCGCAAGCTCGGCGCCGCCGAGGGTGGAGCCGTGATCGCCTCTTTCAGGGGAAAACATGGGCATCCGATCGTCATCGATCGATCGATCGTGGCCTCGATTGTGGCCGGCGATCTGAATGGTCCGACCATGCGAGAGGTGTTGCGGGAAATCGTCGCGGTCGATCTCGAAGTCGACGATCCGGGTGTGGTTGCCAACTGCAATACGCCAGAGTCTTTGAGCGAAGCGCTCAAAGAGAATTCGGAATTCGGAATTCGGAATTAGGAATTTCCATCGCAACGTTCGGCCCATTGATTCTGGAACGTTCGACTGCGATCCCCATTCAATCGACGGGCGTGCGCATCGTGACGAACTCTTCGGCGGCTGTCGGATGAATGCCGATCGTCGAGTCGAAGGTTGCCTTGGTGGCGCCGGCCTTCAGGGCCACCGCCATCCCCTGGACGATCTCGCCCGCATCGGCGCCCACCATGTGCACACCGACGACGCGGTCTGATTTTCGATCCACCACCAACTTCATCATCACCTTGCCTTCGCGCCCCGACATCGTGTTGCGCATCGGTCGGAACGAGGAACGATAGATCTCCACATCAATGCCGGCCTCGCGCGCCTCGTTCTCGGACAGACCGACGGTGCCGATGGGCGGTTGGCTGAAAACCGCCGACGGGACGTTGGTGTAGTTGACCGTGGTCGGGTTGTTGTTGAAGAGGGTCTGTACCAGAGCCATGCCTTCGGCCAGGGCGACCGGTGTGAGCGCAATGCGATCGATACAGTCGCCGATTGCGTAGATGCCGGGGACCGTGGACTGGAAGTTCTCGTCGACCAGGACGGCCCCATTGACTGCGAGATCGACGCCGATCTCTTCGAGCCCGAGATTCTCGGTGTTTGGCCGGCGCCCCAGCGCACACAACAGCTGATCGGCCTCGAGAGTGCCGCCGGTGCTCAAGGTGGCCTGCAACCGGTCGCCCTTGCGATCGATACGATCGATCAGGGTCTCGAAGCGAAGATCGATACCGTTCTGCCGCATTTCCTCCGCGAGGGTGGTCCGGACATCGTCGTCAAATCCACGGAGAAAAAGCGGACCACGATAGTTCAGCGTGACCTCGCTCCCCAAACCGTTGAAGATGCATGCGAACTCCACCGCGATATATCCACCGCCGGTGATGATGAGCTTTTTCGGCAGTTCGTCGAGATGAAAGATCTCATCGGATGTCACGCCGAATTCGCTGCCCTCGATCGGCGCCTTGAAGGGCCGGCCTCCGGTGGCGATCAGGATCTTGTCGGCGGTCACGGTAGAGTCGTTGATCTCGACGGTGTGGCGATCGAGGAGCCTCGCCCTGCCTTCGATGATCTGAACCCCGGCGCCTTCGAGGATGCCTTGATAGATCCCATTGAGGCGGCTGATCTCCCGGTCGCGGTTCTCAACCAGGGTTTGCCAGTCAAAACTCGGTGCCGGCACAGTCCAGCCAAAGCCGGCGGAGTCGGTGAAATCGGCGCTGTACCCCGAGGCGTAGACCATCAGCTTTTTTGGAACGCAACCGAGGTTGACGCAGGTGCCGCCGAGCCGTGAAGACTCGGCAACCGCGACTCTGGCGCCAAAACCAGACGCCATCCTGGCCGCACGAACCCCACCGGAACCCGCACCGATGACGAAGAAATCAAAATCAAAATTGCTCATGGCCGCTATCGTATACCAGTGCTCGTGCAGCCTTCTTCTTGCCGCGAACCGAATTGCCATCCGCGCACATCACAAACCGCAGATAGCGCAGATCGACGCAGATAGAAATGAAAAAGAGGATGACTCAAAAGACCGATCCGATATCAGCGTTCATCTGCGTGATCTGCGGTTTCTCCTGGGCGAGTATCCTGGCCGAACTCCGAACTCCGAACTCCGAACTCCGAACTCCGAAATCCGAAATCCGAAATCCGAAATCCGAAATCCGAACTACTCTGATTCTTCGTCCTTGTCCTTGACGGCGGCGAGGGTGATTGAAACATCGACATCTTCGCCGAGAACGAATCCGCCGGCATCGAGGGCTCTGTTCCATGACACGCCGAAATCCTTCCGATTGATGGTGGTGGACAGTTCGTAGCCCGCACGGGTTTCGCCGAAGGCCTCCATCTCACCGAGATAGTCGACCCTGAGGGTGATCTCCTTGCTGACGCCGCGCATGGTCAGATCACCGACGACCGAAAAGGTGTCCTTGTCGACTTTTGTGATCCTCTTGCTCTTGAAGGTGATCTGGGGGTGGTTCTCGGCATCGAAGAAATCGGGTGAACGCAGATGGCCGTCGCGTTTTTCGTTGGCGGTGTCGATGCTGGCGGTCTGGATCACGAACTCCACATTGCTCGCATCGAGGTTGTCGAAGTCGGCGGTGATGGTGGCGTCGAATTCTGTGAACTCACCGCTGACCTTCGATACCAGATGCCGGACCTTGAATCCGACGGTCGAATGGGTGCTGTCGATGGCGTAGGTTCCTGCGGCGGCGGCGGTACCGAAACCGACTGCGATGACGAGCGCAGCGATGATCAGTATTTTCTTCATTGGGTCCTCCGAATAGTCGTTGTTTGGTGTATGAGGTTGCCGTCCATTCGGTAACAGATGCATCCGCAATACAATTTCCCCGTATGACGATAGAGACCGTCGCTCAAGGAATCTTTAGGAATAGGCATGGCGTTATTGAGTCAGGGTGGCTACTATCTGCCAAAGCGGCACCGGGACACCTGGTGAGGGCTTTCGAGAAAATATGGATTTGACGCAGGCCAGGACGCTGTTCACTGCTTCGATGAGGTCCATGGGCGTGGCATCTCAAGGCAAACAACAATGGCAAGGAAATTGCTAGGTTAGGACCGTGCGAAAGAACAAGAGCTTATTCCGCCGCGCGCTGGAGATCTCGCTGCTGCTCCATCTGCTGCTGATCTTTATCGTCGCGGATCGTCTCGTCCAACTCGTGCCGACCAAAGATGCGGCGGCGGTGGAGTTGGTGCCAGAGACGTCGGCGGATGCCCAACAACCGCTCGAATTCGAATTCGTGGATCTCCCGGACGACCGCGAGGAGCCACCGGTGTCGGATCAGGTTCCACTTTCGGATATGGACCGGCAGGCCCACGGTGGCGAAGGCGAGGCCGCCGCTGCGCCGACCGTTCGCGGATCCACGCCACAGCTCGTACAGGCTGACGGCAACCAATTTCTCGGCTCGGGTGCGCCGCCGCAGATGCAGGGCCGCCCGGTGCCGCAGGTCCCACCGCCGCAACCTCAGCCGGAAGATGAACCGGCCGAGCGTCCCGACGAACAACGACCTGAAGATGAGGGTGCCGGCGAGGAAGCCGCAGAGGCGCAGCCGCAGCAGCCGGCGATTCAGCTTCCACCGCCCGGGGCGTGGGCGCTGCCGCCTGACACCGGCGGGATCCCCGAGACCCCGGACCGCGACGACGGCGGCTCGGTCGATACAGGCGGGCTCTCATTCGATACCCAGTGGTACGACTGGGGCCCCTACGCCAAAGCCATGTTGGCCAAGATCCGGCGCCACTGGAGAATCCCGGAGATCGCACTGCTCGGTGTCCAGGGCGTGGTCAAAATCAGATTCTTCATCCAGCCGGATGGGACGGTGACCGGTTTGCGCATTATGGATGAATCGGGCAAACCGCCGATGGACTTCGCGGCGCGCGATGCAATTCACGATTCTTCGCCCTTTGAACCGCTGCCGGCAGATCTCGGAGCGGTGGATGGTGAAGGTGTTACCATCACCTTCCTTTACAATACCGGCCGCCCTTCCCGCGGCCGGTGATCCTGAGAATAGGAGTTCTGTGTGGTCGATATTCTAATCAACGGCGGTCCGGTGATGATCCCTCTCGGGATCCTTTCGCTGGTCGCCCTCGCCATCATCCTCGAGCGGATGTTCATTCTGCGGCGCTCGAATTACCTGCAAAATACGACCGTGGAGACGCTTTCAGGGCTGCTCGCGAGCAACAAGTTCCGCGCCGCGACCGATTACTGCCGGCGCCACCCGGGGCCTTTCGCCGATCTGGTGACGGCTCTGGTCGAAAACCGCCACGCACCCTATGAGGAACTCAAGGAGATTCTCGAGGACACGGGTCGCCTGCAATTGATGGGGTTGCAGCGTGGATTGCCGGCCCTTGCAACGATCGTTGCCGGCGCACCGCTGCTCGGCCTCCTGGGCACGGTCATCGGTATGATCAAGATCTTTTCGGTTGTCGCGACCGCCGGTTCGGGAATCACCGAAGCTTTGTCGTCGGGTATCTCGCAGGCTCTGATCACAACGGCGACCGGTCTGGTGATCGCCATCCCGGCACTCTTCACCCACTCCTATCTCGAGTCGCGTGCGATCACCATCCTGGCGGAAATCGAGGCCCAGATTCTCGATTTTCTCCACCTGGTCCGTGAGCACGAACGTGTCGAGGATGAGAAAGAGGAATCCTGATGCGACTGGCGCCCCTTCGCACCGGACGCAAACCGGAAGTTCAGATGTCGCCGCTGATCGACGTCATCTTCCTGCTGCTGATCTTCTACGCGGTGACCACCCAGTTCGTCAGCGACGAACGACTCAAGCTCAAACTGCCCGAGGCGGAGACCGCAGAGTCGGTCGGCATCAACAAGGAAGAAAAACCACCCGAGGTCAAGGTGGCAACCGACGGGACGGTTTGGATCGACGACCGGCTCGTGCCCGATTCGGAGCTCGAGGCTCGAATCAAACAGCTCGTCGAGCGCGCTCCCGATGACGGCATCATCCTCAAGGGTGACCAGGGAGCCGATTACGGCGTTGTGGTGCGTGTGCTCGATCTGGCTCGAAAGGCCGGCGCCAAAGGGATTCAGATGAGCGCCGATCGACCTGTGGAGAAGGAGTAGAGAAAGAGTTTTGAGTTCTGAGTTTTGAGTTGGCGGTTGCGAGGCCTCGATCGTCTCGAAAACACTGCGATGAAACTCAAACCTCAAAACTCAAACCTCAAACCTTTTCCTTGCGTCCTGCATACACGTCATACAACTCCCGCAGGCACAGCCTGATATCTCCCGCGTGGCGATGGAAGAGTGCATCGAGCATCGGGTCGAGTTCGGCGGCATCTTCCGGTGCCAGCTCGGCGACGAGCTTGCGCAAGAGATCCGGATCGGTGCGGCACTCGATCAGTGTCGGGAGGCGGCCGGGCCGGTGGAGGGTGACCACCAACGAGCCGGCCCTGCGTGTCGCCACTCGAAGTCTCAGCCAACCGATCACTCTGAGCTGTTCGGAACCGTCGACGAATACCGACCGATTCGAATCCAGGTGATCGGGGACCTGCTGCCGCGCAGTGCGCCACGGGTGGGCACAACTCCCGGGCAGACGAATCATGACGGCACGGTCTTCGCAGCACGAGGCGAGCTCTTCAAGCAGGGTGGTTTTGCCGCTGCCTTCAGGCCCGACGATGGCTGCTCGACCGCCCATCTCCCTGATCCGGTCCACAAGCCCGGATACCGAGGCGTCCGCGTTGCGATAGGGGAGGGCCTCGACCCGGTGGCTGGCAAATGGATTATCGGCGGGCCGCCTGGTTTTCATGATTGTGTGAGATCGACCTCAACCGGTTGTGGACCGATGATGAGATCGCAGCGCTCGGTTTCGCCACCTGGCAGGACCACGACCTCGATCGCCCACGAAAGGGTGATGAGCTTGCCGGAAAAGGAGTAGGGGCCGCGCGGAACCCTGAGTTGGAATGATCGATTGCCATTGCGCTCGGGTCGGTCGATCCGTCGGGTCTGCATGATTCCCACGTCCTGTGTGCCGGTGCCCGAGGTATGCCAGAAGAGGCGAACTTCGATCGCGTCGTCCTCGTCGTCGAGATACCACTCGGTGTTGACTTTGATGGTCTCTCCCGGTTTGTACCAGCTTCCACCCTCGGAGGTCGTGATGACGAGTTTCATCACAGAACCTCGATGGGGAGCGGTTTGACGGTGATCGGGAGGGCTTCGTCGATATCCGGCCATCGTCTGATGTCGCCGCTGACCTTGATCTCCCAGATGATTTTGTTGTTGTCGGCGGCGAGGCTGTGCATAGTGTCGTCAGGCAGCAGCACCAACGCGCTGCCCTGTGGAATCTCCCAGTCATTCCGGGTATCGACGAGCGTATGGGTGGCGAAAACCTCTTTTTCGGTGTAGGTGTTGGTGCCCCTTTGATAGGTGGCTTCCTCACGACCCTCGAGAGTTATTTCGAGGTGGCCGATTCGAGAGGCGCGGCCGCTGAAGAACCACTCGATCTGGACGGTGTCTCCGAGACGAGGTTGTCCAGATGCGAGGCTGATCCTGGGCCGGGGATTGGCGGTCGCGAGCAGGAAATAAAAAACGAAGATTATGGAGGCGATGCCTACCAGCACGAAGGGGATGAGGAAGAAGGTGTGGAACCACTCCGGATCGCCGCGCCGCCAGGACTTGACGACCTGCCACAGGAAGATCGAAACGATGCCGTTCCAGAAAAGAGCGAAAAAGAGGGTGCCGAAGACCTTGCCCATGGGGCCCATCGTTGGTTCGAGGATGATCGGATCGCGGGACTTCTCTTCCTCTTCTTCGATCGCCTGCTTGGCGTCGCTTCCTCTGCGCAGTTTCTTCAAACCGTGTTTGGTCAGCGCCAGACCGGCGATCAGAAAGATGACCGGGATTCCGCCGAGGAGGTGTTTCAGTCGGAATTGGCGCTCGAGGACCGACTTCGAAGGGTCGCGGGAACTGACGTAGCAGGTGCGGGACTCGCCCCGAGGATGGCGGTCACGCACAGCCCGAGCGTCTTTGCGGCCGGTGGTGACGATCGAAAAGAAATCGACCGTGTTGGAGCGCCACATTCGACCGCCGCTTTCGTAATCGTAGTGCACGTCCGCACGGTGGGAGGAACCGTCGTCGGTCTCCCAGGATCGAATCCCCGAATATACGATGGTGCAGGGTGTTTCGTTCCAGGACAGGGATATGGCAAGACGGGTGATTGGAAGAGCAAAGAGCGGCACGAAGATCGCGCCTCCGACGACCGTGAAGATCAGACCGACCACCAACATCACCTTCTGTCCGCGACCGCCGGCGGCCTTCTGCGAGATGGATTGGGTTTCATCGTCCTCGGCATCAGGGGTAGCTTTCCAAACAGCCCACAGACCGCCTGCGCCAATCGCAACGAAGATCATCGGGAACAGGACGAGGAGAACGATCCACGGCTGCCGGCGCTCGAGAACTGCCAGCGCCGGTTGATCGGGGCTCACGTAGCAGGTCGCGTGGCTGCCTTCTGGGTAGGGAGCGGCCCAATCGCGTGCGCGATCGTAGCTGGATGTGCCCTTGTAATTTCGGTAGAAGGCTCTACTTTCGCGGATGGTGCCATCAAACTCGTAGCTGAAATGGGCGCGGGGTAGATATGGGTGTTCGTCGTCACCGGTTTCTGAAACCCCCGAGGAGATGATGGTGCAGTCTGTTGCTTCCCAGAACCAGGGTGCTGCCGTTCTGAATGCCTCGCCGAGCAGAAACACGACAAAGAGCATCCCCATCGCGAAGAATAGACCGAAGAATAATGTGCCGCAACCTTTGCCGGCGGCCTTTCCAGGACCGGTAGGCGAACCGCTTGCGGACTTGAAGTGGAGCTTCATCGGTCATTTCATTGTATCGGTGCCGGCTTTTCACACCCTCACCCGCGTCCGACTATGGCAGAGGGAAAGGGAGAAAGGGAGAAAGGGAGAAAGGGAGAAAGGGGAGAAAGGGAGACCGGCCAACCATTCGATAGTGATAGCGATCCCGATAGCGATAGCGACTGACGCAGAGGGGCAGGGGAGAGCTCTCTTTGTCACGAGTCTTAGGCCGTCCGACGGCCTCACTCAGGATGACAATTGGGGTCTGCAAAGCAAAATGTAGGCGCATCCTTTAGGTTGCGCCAACGGATGGTGTCAACGCCCGATGCGGTTGAAGGGACCTGTCGCGATTGGTGGCGGGCCCTGAAGGACCCGCCTCCAAAGAATCATTGGTCACTCCGGATGGCGGTGCTTCAGGGTGGGCGGAATTCCGAATTCCAAACTCCGAACTCCGAACTCCGATTTCAGTCTTCGTCGGCGTGCTCCACACCGGTTCCCATCAGGACCTTGATGTGATCATCCGCCAGACTGTAGAAAACCATCCGACCGTCGCGCCGGGCTTGGACGAGATCGCGATCCCGCAGAAGACGCAGTTGATGACTGACCGCCGATACCGACAGCTCCGCAAGAGCTGCAAGATCGCAGACACACAATTCGTCCGTCACCTTGAGGGCGTGAAGGATCTTGATACGTGTGGGATCGGACAATGCCGAAAACAGCCGGCTGAGCCGTTCGATCGTTCTGTCGGGGAGCGCCTGTTTCTGGACCAAGGCAACGCGCTCGGGATCGATCTCATTGATGGAACAGAGATTGCTCGAAAAATCATCCTGGCTCATGGTTCCATTGTCTCCGAAGCCCGGGGCCCAGTCAATCAATAATGATTCCGAATTATAAGGCGCACACTGCCTTGTGGCCGTAGAAGATCAACCCGGCCTCGCCATCCCACGAAATTCGGCGGAACTCGAGACGAACCGGCATGCCGATTTCGAGATCGTTTGGATCGGCGACGTCGCCGACCTGGACCATGACCCGAACTCCATCCATCAACTCCACGAGTGCTATCGGCAACGGGGTTTGCTCGGTGAAACCGGCCGGCGGCACGCGCACGATCGTGAAGGTGACGATCTTGCCTTCACGGGGAAGCACGATGTCCTCGAAGGTGGAGGCGCCGCACTTGGAACACCTCACTCGCGGCGGATAGTGAACCTTGCCACAGATTGTGCACTTGGCGGCCTCGAGACGGTAGCGCTGCGGAAACTCACGCCAGGAACGACCCGGGGAAATCATGATTGCACCTCCAGGATGTGGACGATCGAACTGCCGCCCGATCCACCCATGTTCTGGGCGAGACCCGTTTTGGCCCCCGCGACCTGGCGGTCGCCGGCTTCGCCGCGAAGCTGATCCGTGATCTCCGCCACCTGGGCGACGCCGGTTGCTCCGACCGGATGTCCCTTGGATTTGAGACCGCCGGAGGTGTTGACCGGGATCTTGCCGCCGATGGCGGTGAGGCCTTCCTCGACCGCCGCGGCGCCCTTGCCGGGCTCGAAGAGCCCGATGGCTTCGGTGGCCATGATCTCGGCAATCGTGAAGCAGTCGTGGACCTCGACCACATCGAGGTCGCCGGGTTTCTTGCCGGCCATCTGATAGGCCCGATCGGCCGCCTTGCGGACCGCGGCGAGCTCGCTCAGATCTTCTCGATTGGCGAGGGTAATGGTGTCGGTGGCGAGCCCCGAGCCGGTGATGGTCACTACCGGACGGTCGCCGGAGAGCTTCTTGGCCTTTTCGACGGTCGTCAGAACCAGCGCCGCGGCACCATCGGTGACCGGCGAGCAGTCGAAGAGGTGCAACGGATCGGCCACCATGGTCGATTGCAGCACGTCTTCCACCGTGATCTTGAGGTGGTACTGGGCGTGCGGGTTGAGCAATCCGTTGTTATGGTTTTTCACTGCAACGGCCGCCATCTGCTCGACCGTGGTTCCAAAGCGCTGCATGTGGGCGCGGGCCAACATGGCATAGAGACCCGGGAAGGTGATTCCGTGGAAGCCCTCCCATTCCTGATCGGCGGCGGTGCCGAGTGCATAGGTGGCGTCGGCGCCATCCACATCGGTCATCTTTTCGACTCCGGTCACCAGGACCGTGTCCGACAGACCCGAGGCGACCTCGGCGAAACCGGTCCTCAGCGCGAGCCCACCGGAAGCGCACGCCGACTCGACGCGCGAGGCGGCGGTGCCGGCCATTCCGAGTTCGTCCGCGAGCAGGGAAGCGAGGTGCTCCTGGCCCACGAAGAGCCCGGGCGACATGCACCCGATGGTGATGAGATCGATCGAATCGACTCCGGCGTCGGCGATGGCGGCAAATGCGGCCTCGGCCCAGATGGTCCGCAGGCTCTTGCCCCACAGCTCGCCGAACTCGGTCATTCCAACTCCGACTACAGCAACGTCTCGCATCACCACCCCCTCACTCGCCCATGCGGATCTTGCCGCGGAGCTTGGCGTAGGTGCCGTAGTCCACGTAGATCTGGTTTTCATCGAGCTGGGGCCGGGTCTTTGCGGCAAGATCGCGGACCTGCTCGATGCGGTCGGTGACGCGGAAAACGAAGGAGTCGGATCCGGCACCCGAACCAAAGGAAGTGATCAGCACCAGGTCGCCCGGTTTGGCGATGTCGAGCACCGCGGTCAGACCGATGGGCGAGGCGCCGGAGTAGGTGTTGCCGAGCCAGGGCGAAAGCCAGCCGGTTTCGAGCTGTTCCTGGGTGAAACCGAGTTTTTTGCCGACCCGCATCGGAAACTTGCCGTTGGGCTGGTGGAAGATGGCGTGGGCGAAGTCGCCGGGCTCGAGGCCCGCTTTCTCCATGATGCCGTTTGCCGAATTCATGGTGGTGCGGAAATAGGCCGGTTCGCCGGTGAAACGGCTTCCGTGGCGGGGATAGTGCATGTACTCACGGCGCCAGAAGTCCGGGGTGTCGGTGGTCCACGAATAGGTGGCCAGGACCTCGGCCAGATTGCGGTCATCGTCGTCGCCGAAGATGAATGCCGCGGCGCCGGCTGCCGCCGAGTACTCGAGGGCGTCGCCGGGGGCACCCTGGGAGGTGTCGGCCCCGATGCCGACCGCGTACTTGACCTCGCCGGACTTGACCAGCGATTGAGCCACGAACATGCTTTCGGTTCCCGCCTTGCAGGCAAACTCGAAGTCGGCGATGTGGATGTCCGGGGTGGCTCCGACCGCCTCCGCGACGATGGTGCCCGAGGGCTTCACCGCATAGGGGTGCGATTCGGAGCCGATGTAGAGGGCGCCGATCTCCTTCGGGTCGACCCCGCCAGAACGGGCAAATGCATTGCGCGTCGCCTCGACCGACATCGTGACGGTGTCCTCGTCCGCGCCCGGCACCGATTTCTCGTTGAGTTGGAGCCCGCGGCGGTAGGAGGGGGCGTCCGCGCCCCACACCTTGGCGATCTCCTCGAGTTTGATTCGACGGCGCGGTAAAAAGGCGCCGTAACCGACAATTCCTACGCTCATGGGGCCTCCAAGTCGTGAAACTGTAATGAGATCCGTTATCTTATGTATTGACGCACTGCGTCGAAAATCAGTTTACACAGGTCGGGAGTGAAGTGTAAAGGAGTGCCTTCAGAGTTTCGGCTGAAGCCGATTTGGGCGGCGGAGCGGAGGAACAGACGGGCAGACGGGCAGAGCGGCAGAGGGGAGGAGGGGCCAATGATCACTTCAACTCCTCGACGGTCGCGGGTATCCTGTGAGCCGCAAAAATCCTCTGTGAGGGATGAATGAAGAACCACCGTTTGACCGTGTTTTCAGGAATGATGATGATCGCCGCGTCGATGCAGCCTCTGTGGGCTGAAGAACCCGGACGCGAGTTTTCGGCCGATGGCGTGATTCGTTCGACCACCGATACCCGTCGAATGTCGATCACCCTGGTCGCCAACCGGTTCACCTCCGTCGAACAGGCGCAGCACCTTGCCGCCGTGCTCGAAGAGGGTGGGCAAGGGGCGCTTTTGTCGGCCCTGACGGGTCGCAACGACGGTCGGCTGATGCTCGGCGCCCTGCAGATGCCGGTGGCGCTGGTTGTCGTCGAGGAGGAGGGACGGGGATACCGGTATCTCTTTCTCACACCACGTCGGATCCAGGTTGAAGAAACCACCTTTGGTGAGGATTCCCTCGGGTACCCATTTGGCATCGCCGAGTTCGTGGTCGATGGATTTGGTCGGGGGAGCGGCACACTCCACGTGGCGGCCGCGCTGACGATCGATGCAGACGGTCACGTCGAAGTCGAGGACTACGACGGCGCCGATGGCACCATGGAGAACGTACGCAAGGTCAGGTGAAAGATCGGTCTCCGATCTTGCGACGGTCGATGTACTATTGGCGCGGGGGAAGAGCCATGGCAGATTCTGAGAACAAAGGCGCAAAGATCCAAAGACGAGATGTGATCAAACTCGGAACGGCCGCAGCGGCAGGCTTCGTGGCCAAGGGTGTGATGGGTGAGACGACCGGAAAAATCCCGGCCTTACCGAACAACCCGGTCACACCCGACGCCATGCCGACCCGCAACCTCGGCAAGACGGGTTTCCAGGTCGGGATCTTCAGCCTCGGTGGGCAGGCGGCCATCGAACAGCCCGACAATTTCGATGTCGCGGTGCCGCTGATCGAAAAGGCCCTCGACCTCGGCGTCAACTATGCCGATACCTCGGCGCGCTACGGTGGAGTCGAGCATCGCTGGTCCGAACAATATTTCGGCGAGGTCATGCCGAAGAGGCGAGGCGAGGTCTACCTTGCCACAAAGACCCACGACCGGACCCGGGACGGATCCTTCAAACTGCTCGAGCGCTCACTCAAGCTCTTGAAGACGGACCACATCGATCTCTGGCAGATGCACAATCTGTCGCGTATGTCGCAGATCGACGAGGTCTTTGCACCCGGTGGCGCCATCGAAGCACTGGTCGAGGCTCGGGAGCAGGGGATCGTCCGTCACATCGGCATTTCGGGTCACGCCGACCCGGATGTACTCATCGAAGCCATCAAACGCTTCGATTTCGATACCGTGCTGCTGGCATTGAACGCGGCGGATCCGCACTATTTGAGCTTCAAGAACGAGTTGCTTCCGCTTGCGGTCGAAAAGGAGATGGGGATCATCGGGATGAAGATCCCGGCTCGCGGTCTCCTCCTTTCGTCTTGGAAGGCCCCGGAGGACCCGGAATCTCGTTATGCCGGCACCGTACCGGGCAAGCTCAACATGCGTGAGGCCATGCGCTATGTTTTGTCGTTGCCCGTGAGCACCGTGATTGTCGGCGTCGACAACATTCCGCAGCTGGAGGAGGACATCGAGATCGCGCGTACCTTCAACCCGCTCAACGAAATGCAGCTCGCCGAGCTCGAGGAACGTGCCGAACCGATCCACAAACAGGCGCTCTTCTTCCGCAGCCGCCGGGCATAGGTGCCCGATATGATCCGCGTCATCTGCCGGTCTGTGCTGGCCGTTTTGGTATTGTCCTCGTCGCCTGGTGTCGCCGAAGAAGCGACAGTGGACAACGAGACCGCCGGTCGTTTCGCTGCGCTTGCTCTCGAGTGCGTCCACCAGGAATATCCCAATAAGATCGGTCACGTCATGCAGTCCGATGACGATGTGGGTCCGCCGCGTGATCTGACTCCGGCCTTCTACGGATGTTTCGATTGGCACAGTTCGGTGCACGGGCACTGGCTTCTGGCCAGGCTCGCGAGGCTCTACCCGGATGCCGAGTTTTCGGCCGCTGCAAGAACGGCTCTGGCCAGAAGCCTGAGCGGCGAAAAAATGGCGGGGGAGGCGGCGTACCTCGCCGGTGAAGGGCGAGCTTCTTACGAACGACCCTATGGCCTTGCCTGGTTGCTGTGTTTGGCGGAGGAGTTGCGGGTATGGGATGACGATGCCGCACGAGGCTGGGCGAAGAACATCGCTCCACTGGAGGCCGAGGCCGCCCAACGTATCTCCGACTGGTTGCCCAAGCTCCACTACCCAATTCGGACGGGGGAACACAGCCAGACCGCTTTTGCCTTCGGCCTCATCCTCGATTGGGCCGAGGCCGTCGGGAATGAGGACATGGAGGTCCTCATCAAGGGCAAAAGTCTCGAGTTCTATCTCGAAGACCTGTCGTGTCCGATGAGCTACGAACCCTCAGGGCAGGACTTTTTGTCTCCGTGTCTCGCCGAAGCCGATCTGATGCGACGAGTTTTCCCGCCCCACCAGTTTGCCAAATGGCTCGACGGTTTCATGCCCGGTATCCCGACCGATGGCGGCGCCGACTGGCTCCCCATCGGGGTGGTCACCGATCGCACGGACGGAAAACTCGCGCACCTCGATGGCCTCAATCTGAGCCGCGCGTGGATGCTCGACGGCATTTCCTCGGGTCTGCCCGATGACGATCCGCGACGCGCAGCTTTGAAGGCAGCCGCGGCCAACCACAGCGCATCGGGCCTCGCATCGGTGACCGGCGAACACTATGAAGGCGGCCACTGGCTCGGCAGCTTTGCGACCTATCTGGTGACGGACAAGGGCCGGTAAAAGAATTAGGAATTAGGAATTAGGGATGACGCTCACCCGGCCTCCTCGCGAAACACCGGCCCCACACGAGTTTGAGATGGCTTTTGTGGTGCGGGCGTCTCGCCCGCACTTTGTCGGGGCAACCTCGAGACGTGAGGCCGGGACGGCCGCACCACAACGTGCGATTCGGCCAACTATGGACCATCCCGCGAGGGAAAGTTGGTGACGCCCTGGCAAATCTGGATCGATACCGGCGGGACTTTTACTGATTGCATCGCCCGCGATCCGGAAGGGCGGATGCGGCGCTGCAAAGTCCTTTCGAGTGGGTCGCTTCGTGACCGCATCACAAAGATCGAAAATGACGGGACGCTCGCCCTCGAAGGTGCGTCGGACCTTCCTGAAAATTTTTTGAACGGTTTTCGCATCGCGGTGCTCGGGGATGGTGAAGGGTTCGAGATCGTTTCCCATGATCGAAACCGTGGGGCGGTTGTTTTACGCAGCATCGATGAATCGGCATTTCGGATCGGAGATTCTGTGGAGCTCCGATCGGGTGAAGAGGCGCCGCTGCTCGCCGCCCGACTGATCACCTCGACGCCCCTCGATCGGGAGCTGCCACCGGTTGCCTTGCGGCTCGCCACGACCCGGGGGACCAACGCGTTGCTCGAACGCGGTGGAGCAAGGATGGCCCACTTCATCACCGCGGGTTTCGAGGATCTTCTTCACATCGGTGATCAACACCGTCCTGATCTTTTTGCCCTCCACATCGTCCGACCCGATCCACTCCCGGAGCGGGTTGTCGGGGTTGAAGAACGAATGTCGGCTGCGGGAGAGGTCCTGCGCGAGATGGATCCGGAGAAGGTTCGTCGGGACGTGGCCGAATTGTCAGGAGATGGTTTTCTCTGTGCGAGCATCACCTTGCTCCACGGTCATCGCAACCCGAAACACGAGGAGATGCTCGAGGAGATCCTGGTCGACGCGGGTTTTGAATATGTCGCCCGGTCGAGCACGCTGAGCCCGTTTCAAGGGCTGTTGCGCCGGTCGGAGACCTGCGCGACCGATGCCTATCTGGGCCCGGTGATTACAAACTATCTGGATGCAGTCACCATCGGGTTGTCGCACGATGAGTCGTCTCTGCACGTGATGACCAGTGCGGGCGGGTTGGTCAGTGCTGCCAACTATCACTCGATGGATAGCCTCTTGAGCGGACCGGCCGGAGGGGTTGTCGGCGCCGCCTTGACCGGGCGCCGAAACCACGCCGCCAAGATCATTGCTTTCGATATGGGGGGAACCAGCACCGATGTCTCGAAGTATGACGGTGACTTCGAGTACGTGTTTTCACATCAGGTTGGGCCGGTTTCTCTGGCCGTGCCCGCCCTCGCCATCGAGACCGTTGCGGCGGGCGGAGGTTCGATCTGCCGGGTCGAGCGGGGGCGGCTCGCGGTCGGTCCGGAGAGTGCGGGGGCTGATCCCGGGCCGGCCTCGTATGGCGCCGGCGGTCCGCTGTCGTTGACCGATGTGAACCTGCTTCTCGGACGTCTGGTGCCGGAGAGGTTTCCGATCCCGGTCGATCTCGAAGCAGCGCGCGCCGCCTTTGCGGACCTCAAGAAGGATCTCGGCGGATCGGAGAGCGACGAGGAGATTCTCGAAGGTCTGCTCAGAATCGCCGATGAACGGATGGCCGAGGCGATCCGCCACATCTCGGTTCGCAAGGGGGTCGACCCCGCGGGGTATGCACTGGTGGCCTTCGGCGGCGCCGGCGGGCAACACGCCTGCCGGGTGGCGGAGATCCTGGGAATCGAAAGGGTTCTCCTGCCGGGCGATGCCGGGCTTTTGAGTGCCCTGGGTCTCGGGCACGCAGTGATCGAACGGTTTTCCCAACGCGAGGTGCTCAGGCCTCTTGAAGATGTGGCGGACACCCTCGACGCCTGGTTTGCAGAGCTCCAGACCGAGGCGACCGTCGCGCTCGTTCGGGAGGGGGTTGATGACGCATCGATCGACGCACCGCGGAGAATCCTCGAACTGCGTTACGCCGGTCAGGACGCGTCACTGGAAATCGAGCCTGAACCGGAAGGTGATCTCGGCCGCCAGTTCGAAGACGCCTACTACAAGCTTTTTTCCTATCGCCCGGCCGGCCGGGGAATCGAGGTCGTTTCACTCCGGGTCGTGATTCGAAGTCTCCGCGAAGAAGAGGTGCCCGTTTCGACGGAAGGTTCCTTTGATTGGGCCGCCGCACCTGTGACAAGGACCCAGAGTTGTTTTCTCGATGGTTCCTGGCGTGAAGTCGGATGTCATGAGGTGGCGGATTTCGCCACAGGGTCGGTGGTTGAAGGTCCGGCCTTGATTCAACAGGAGCACAGCGCGCTGGTCCTTCCCGGCGGGTGGCGGGCCGAAAGCCTCGGTGATGGCGGTGTGAGTGTCTCCCGCGATTCCGAGGTCTCGTCGGCCGGCGAGATTGCGGACCGGACGAGCCGGCCCGAGGCGGTCGAACTCGAACTCATGAGCCACCGTTTTTCATCGATCGCGACCGAGATGGGCGAGTTGCTCAAACGCACGGCGATTTCGACCAATATCAAAGAACGCGAGGACTTTTCCTGTACGTTGCTCGATCCTGAGGGCCGTCTGGTGGTCAACGCACCGCACATCCCGGTCCATCTCGGTGCGATGGGTCTCTGTGTCCGTCAGCTTGTTGCGCACCGGCCGATGAAGCCCGGCGATGTGGTCGTGACCAATCACCCGGCCTTTGGCGGCTCCCATCTCCCGGATGTGACGCTGGTCGCGCCGGTTCATGAAGGTGAGCGGTTGTTGGGCTATGTGGCCTGTCGGGCGCACCATGCCGAGATCGGAGGCATCCGGCCCGGATCGGTCCCACCGGATGCCCACTCGCTGGTCGAAGAGGGAGTGGTGCTGCCGCCGACTCTTCTCATGGAGGGCGACAAACCCAGGTGGCGCCGCCTCGAAAAAATGCTGAGCGGGGGCCCCTATCCGACGCGTACCCTCGATGACAATCTGGCTGATCTTCGGGCGATGCTTGCGGCGATCTTTCGCGGCCGGGAAGCCCTCAAGCGGCTCGCGGCACGAGTCGGGTTCGACCACGTCGTGCACCACATGGACGAGCTTCGCCTCCAGGCGGCCCAACAGGTCCGGCTGGCCCTCGGGCGTTTGTCGAATGGAGTGCATCGGGGCCGGCAACTGCTCGATGACGGGGCGCCGTTGTGTGCGGCGTTCACGATCGACGGAGATTCGGCCGTCCTCGATTTTTCCGGCAGCGCGTCGGTTCATCCAGGAAACCTCAATGCCACCCCCGCCATCGTCCACAGCGTCACGATGTATGTGATGCGTTTGCTGGTGGAGGAGGAGTTGCCGCTCAACGAGGGTCTGCTCGAACCGGTCGAAATCAGGATTCCCGAGGGAATGCTCAATCCACCCTATGTCGATGATCCGGAACTCTGCCCCGCAGTGGTCGGAGGCAACGTGGAAACCAGCCAGCGATTGGTCGATACCCTGATCGAGGCATTGCAACTGGCCGCCTGCAGCCAGGGCACGATGAACAACATCACCTTCGGCAACCAGGACTTCGGCTACTACGAGACCATCGGTGGCGGGAGCGGAGCCGTGCAGGGTTTCGACGGCGAGAGCGGTGTTCACAGCCACATGACCAACACCAGGATCACCGACCCCGAGGTGATCGAGCACCGCTACCCGGTCCGCCTTCACCGCTTCGCTCTGAGAAAGGGCTCGGGTGGGGACGGGCGGTGGTGCGGCGGTGAGGGATTGGTCCGAGAAATTGAATTCCTCGACGATCTCGAGTTTTCGATTCTCTCCCAGCACCGGGTGAGCGAGCCCTTCGGTATGGCCGGTGGCAGTGACGGCAAAGTGGGGCGTCAGGTCATCATTTCTGCCGATGGCACCCGCCGCGACCTCCGCGGAATCGACGGATGCACCGTCAGGGAGGGCGACCGGCTCGTGCTGGAGACCCCCGGTGGCGGGGGATGGGGAATTCCTGAATGAGCCACGCCGATCGCCTCGTTTCCGTCCCAGAAAGGGAGAAAGGGTGAAAGGGTGAAAGGGAGCCTCCCTCCTCTGTCCGATTCCGTGCCCGTCCTCGTTCCCTCCGGATGGCAGAGGAGCAGAGGGGCAGAGGGGCAGAGGGGCAGAGGAGAAAGGGAGAAGGGGAGCAGGGGAGAACGGAGCGATACCTGTCATCTTGAGCGAAGCGCTGCAAGCGCGGAGTCGAAAGATAAGGGTGGGTGGTGGTTTACGCGATCCTGTTCGCCTGCCCAGATCCTTCGACTCGGCCGTCGAACGGCCTCGCTCAGGATGACAGGCTTACCTGGCTGCCGGGTGCCCTCACTCAGGATGACACTGCGTCGGGGTGGGCGAATTTCCGAATTCCGAATTCCGAATTCCGAATTCGCGCGCCCCTCTGCCCCTCTGCCCCTCTGCTCCTCTGCTCCTCCGCCCCTCTGCGGGTTCTCCGGACTCGGACGCGGGAAAGGGGTTTCCTGAATGAAGCGCCTTCTCAACGTCCTTTTCTGGTCGGTGATCGCCGCGGCATTTATCGGGCCGGGGACGATCACGACGGCCGCGCGGGCTGGAAGCGACTTCGTTTTTGCGCTGGCGTGGTCGCTGCTTTTTTCGGTCATCGCTTGTCTGGTGCTGCAGGAAGCCTCGGGAAGAATCACCGTGCTCACCGGCAAAGAACTCGGTGAGGCCATCCGTTTCAGGTTCTCGAAATCACGATGGCGTTGGGTGCCCACGATCGTGGCGGCAGGAATCATCCTCGGGTGTGCGGCCTATGAGGCGGGTAATCTGCTCGGTGGAGTCGCCGGTCTGCGGCTGATCTGGGATCTGCCGCCGGCGCTGCTGACGCTCGCCTGCGGGATCGGTGCCGCCGCGCTGCTCGCCACCGGCAACACCCGCTGGATCGCCCGTGGGCTTGGAGCTCTGGTGGCCCTCATGGGCCTTCTGTTTCTGATCACCGCCTTTCGCCTGGGGCCCGATCTTGCAGAACTGGCGGCGGGTCTGACGATTCCCAGAATTCCAACCGGCGCAACCGTTCTCGTCCTCGGTCTGGTCGGGACGACGGTGGTTCCCTACAACCTCTTTCTCGGTTCGGCCCTGGCCCGGGACAGCGGTCTTTCCGAAATGCGCTCGGGACTCGCAGTGGCGGTGATCGGTGGTGGAGTGATCTCACTCGGGGTCATGGTCGTCGGCAGCGCTCTTGGTGGCGGGCTCGAATACGACCGCCTGGCGGCGCTGCTCGATCAGCGGCTCGGGTCGTGGGCCGGGGTGTCGTTGGCGATCGGTCTCTTCGCCGCAGGGTTCACCTCGGCGATCACCGCGCCGCTGGCCGCCGCGCTCGCTTCGCGATCTCTGCTCGGTGGCGCGGGTGAGGAGGGGTGGTCGACTCGAAGCACCCGATTCCGTCTGGTGTGGCTGGGCGTCCTGCTCGCCGGGATGTTTTTTGGAATAGCCGGTGTGCGGCCGGTGCCGGTGATCATTCTGGCCCAGGCCTTCAACGGCCTTCTGCTGCCCCTGGTGGCGGTTTTTCTGTGGATGGCCATGAACGATCGCTCGTTCCTCGGCGCAAGCGGCGTGAACTCGAAGTGGCAGAACGTGGCGATGGGAGCAGTCGTGCTGGTCAGCGTGGCCCTGGGTCTGCGCGGTCTGGTGTCCGCCATCGGGCGAATCCTGGAATTTTTGTAGGGAGGATGGAATGAAGAAACAGACTGTGTTCGCGGTGGTCGCTTTACTGGCAATGGCTGCGACGGTGGCGGCGGAGAATCCCGAAAAGGATGTTGACGCGGTTCTGACGGCCCTTCACACGGCCGCGTCAGAGGCGAACGGGGAGCTCTATTTCAGTCTCTTCACCGACGACGCCGTGTTCATGGGTACGGATGCAACCGAGCGCTGGTCGGTGGATGACTTCAAGGCCTTTGCCGAGCCCTATTTTTCCAAGGGGCGCGGTTGGACCTACACCAAGACCGAGCGCAACATCTTTTTTTCAGCGGACGGCAAAACCGCCTGGTTCGACGAGATGCTCTCGAACGAGAACTATGGAACCTGTCGCGGCACCGGCGTATTGGTCCTATCTGACCGGGGCTGGCGTTTCACGCAATACAACCTGACGATTCCGATCCCGAACGATCTGGCTCGCGATTTTGCGGAAGAGATCAAGGAGTTGGAAACACAGTCCGAATAGGCACCGAGCTGACGTCTGCCGGACTGGGCCTTCGGAGGGGTGTCCGCTTCTGCCTACCGGACTTCGGGAGCGGCTGCGGTCCAACCCGCGTCGAGAATCTCAGCCATCTGCTGCAACGAACCGGCGTAGTCTGTATCGCCGGCGACATTCGCGGTCTCCGATGGATCGGTCTCGTGATCATAGAGTTCGGTAGCCTTCAGTTCTCCAGTTTCCCAGTCCAGCCACTCGGTGTAACGGAATCGATCAGTGCGGACCGAGTAGCCCATGTATTCCACGCCGTCCGGATCGATCCAGACTCCCTCACGAAGAAACTGCGTGAATGCTGCTTTTTTCCAGGCTCGGGTGGGATCGTCGATAAGCGGTTTGAAGCTCGTTCCCTCAATGTCCGGCGGGACCGGAACGCCGGTGAGATCGCAGAGAGTGGGGTAGACATCGACAAACTCCACCAAACCTTTGGTGATCGCACCAACGTTTGTCATGTCGGGCACACGGAGAATGAGCGGTACCCGGGCGTCGATCTCCAAATTCGTCATCTTGCACCAACTGTTGTGCTCGCCGAGCTTCCACCCGTGATCGCCCCAAAGTATGACGATGGTGTTCTCATCCAGACCGAGCTCTTCGAGGGCGTTCAGGAGCCTGCCCGACCTGGGCATCCACATAGCTCACCGAGGCGAAATAGCCGTGTCGAAGCAGGCGGGAGCGTTCCTCGTCGAGGCTGCCGACCGTGGGGTGTTCGAGGTCCCGAAAACCGGTGTATCCGCGAATCTCACGCAGATTGTTGATCGCCATTGAAGGCAGACCGTCGGGAAGATCGGGATTCGCTGCCAACGGGATCTCGCTCGCGGTCGTAAAGATCCCAGTATTTTTGTGGGGCGTTGAATGGCAGATGGGGCCGATAATAACCAACGGCGAAGAAGAACGGCTTGCCTTCGGCTGGAGTTCGGCGAGCTTCTCGATCGCCACGTCGGTCTGCGCACCGTCATAGTACGCCGTTGTCGGGCATGTCGACGTTTTCGGTGGCCTCGGATTTCAAGTACCATTTGCCGAATCGATCGATGCGCCTCTTTGCCGGCTTCGATCAGTCGCGCCTTTTTCTTCCTGACCGCGGATGCCCTCTTCACCCCGGTACACCGCGTCGGGGTCGAAGGGATAGCCGTCGATGTACAGCTTCTCTTCGCTCCACGTGGCATGATCGGGGTTGTTGTTGTGGTAGATCTTGCCGATGCCCACGGGTAGTAGCCGTGGTGTTTGAAATGCTGGGAGGGTGACAACGCTCGGGGTTGGGTTCGCGGATATCGGTTTTAAGTCCCAGACTCGGAGGGTGTCGGGTCGTAAGCCGGTCATCAGGCTGGCGCGGGATGGGTTGCAGACGGCTGTTGGCAATAGGCCCGGTGAAGATCAGACGCTCGGCGGCGAGCCGGTCGATATTCGGGCTCACCATGGACTCGGCGCCATAGCAGCCGAATTCGGGGCGGAGATCGTCTACGGCGATGAATAGGATGTTGGGTCTGCCCGGTTCCTCCGGGGCGGCGCAAGAAAGACAGAGCGCAACAACTGTTGCCAAGGCGAAGCCCACCGCCCGTTGCCTCATCCGAGAGCTGTCACCGAACATGAGTCCCCCTTTTTTCGCAGCGTCACCACATCTGAATATTGGGGGTTTCGGGCTGCTGTTGCAAGATCGAGGACACGGACGGTGATCTGGCGATGATCAAATGACCCATCCTTTATCCTCAGCCTCCCGTCTTCCCGGCGTTCAACATCTCAACCAACGGAGATGGAACGAGTCGAAGCAGGACCAGTCGATTTGAACGGTTTTACTCCGAGGCCTCCAGGTCGTAGAGAGAATTGAAAAGCAGTTTAAATGTTCGCAGTGGCTGGGCCCGGTGCTGGGCGCGGAAACCGATCAGGATCACACGGCCCTTGCCGACGGTGAACTCCACCATGGCGGCCTTCTTTTCGAGCAGTTTGGCGCCTTCGAGAAAACCACTCACGAGGATGTCCTGGTGGTCGTCAGGGTAGCGGGCGACCACCGTTCGGCCGAAACGGGCGTCGGGCACCCTGGTCTGAAAGGCCGGCGAGCTGCCGAAGTAGACAGCCTCTTCGTCCTCCATGCCAAAGCTCAACGGGCTCGAGGTGTTCATGTGGACCTTGAGGGCCGAGCCCGGGCAGTTGAAGCTGTCGCGCGAGACCTTGTCCAGCACGTTGCTCACCGGGAGGCTGAAGAGATCGATGAAGTACTCGGTCGATGAATCCAGAGCGACCACCGTGCCGCCGTTCTCGACCCAGTCTTTGATCTGTTTTCCGCCCTTTGTCTTCTTTTCGTCGCCGTTGTCCGCATCCCAGTGGTCGATGCCACCGCTGTATTTAGGGGGCAGGGGAGAAAAATAGCGCGCTCTTCGGCCCCCGGGATCGGGTTTGCCGCGGGCGATGATCGAGGGGTCCACATCGGGGAAGAGCAGCACATCCACCTCGTCGGTGAATCCGCCGGATCGGATCATCTCGTTCGGGACCGTCGTCAGCGGAAATTCGTAGTTTTCGAGCACGAAGCGCGTCCAGCCTTCGTCCATGCTGGCGACCCAAGGCTTGAAGAGGCCGACACGACCCCCGGCAATCGTCAGGAGCTCGCCCGCCGGCGCCTCGGCCAGCGGCTCCACCGGCAGGTGAAGCTCCCCGGCCATTTTTTCCAGTTTGCCGGGACGGATCTCGCCCGCGGGGATATAGACGTCGCCACGGGTTCCGTCTTCGGAATCGGCAGCCAGGCGGTAGACCTTTCGGCCGTCGGCGAGCAGCCGGTTGATGGCCGGATAAACACTGTCGGCGGACGCGGGAATCAGGTGGCCGGCGGCGGCACCATCAATCCGCGGCGTCGGTTGAACGGCCTTGTCCAGGGTGGTGAGGGCGGCGTCAATGGGCACATCAGCTTCCACGACATCCACTCCCATGGAGATGGGCAACGACCATGTGGCCACGTCATAAGGAGCCAGAATGCCTCCGTCCGTGGCGTTCTTGACCTCGGGGTAGCGCTGCGGACGCAACATCGTCAGGAGGAACGGTCGATAGGGCTGAGCCGCCGAGATGACCGTCGTGCCGGCGGGATAGACCGAGAAACCGACGGTGACCGGCTCCGTTGCGGTGCTCACCTCGATACCGTGCTCGATCAGGAGATCCACCATCTTTGCTGCGGCCACCGGGTCGTGTTGTCCCGGGGGAACGATCCAGCCGTAAGGCGGCCCGTTTTTGCCGTTGTTGATGGACCACCGTGCCATGCGGTTGACGTTGCTCAGTATCGATTTGCGGTTTTCGGCATTGGCCTCGAGGTACGCCCAGGTGGCGATGAGCTCGTACTCGACGATGTCGCGGAGACGCCACCATCCGCCGGGCCAGGGCGAGGGGAAGTTGGAGCGGCGTCCGTATTCTGGAAAGCCCTTACCGCCGCCGCGGAGCTCGCCGGGATCCACATAGATGGGGCTGGCGATGCGGACGCTTGCCACCTCGGTGAGGAGACCGGTGACGTTTTTCCACCAAGCTGTGTTGCGGGTGCCGCCCGGCCAGTAACTATCGAAGATCATGTTGTGGCCGACACCGGTTTTTTCGTTTTCTTCGAGTCGGAAGCTCATGTTGGTGCCGAGAATGTCGGCCTGGCGGAAGACCAGCGAATGCACTTCGTCATTCAGTGGATCGGTCTGCGGCGGCACGAACATCCGGGGCCCGGTGGAACCCATCTGGTGTTCGTCGAGGAAGGACTGTGGAAACCAGCGGTGGTAGAGCACCTGGTTGACGATCTTGGTTTCCTTTTGGGTGAGCATGTAAAAGTCGCGGTTGTTGTCATGGCCGACGTAGTGGTGATAGAGCCACGGCATACGGCCGCCCTCGTACTCGGTGCCCAACCATTCGTTGTACCAGTCGACCACCATCACCTGCCCGTCGGGGTTGATCGAGGGCATGACAATCAGGACTGCCTCGTCCATCCACGCGAGCTTTTCCGGGTCATCGGTGGTGGCGAAGTCGTGCACGAACTCGGAGATCATCTGGGTGCTGCCCACCTCGGTGGAGTGGATGGAGAGGGTGACCAGGGCGATGACCTTGCCCTCGTCGATCAAGGCCTGAGATTCGGCTTCCGAAAGATCACCCGGTCGGGCGATCTTGCGGGCGATCTCGCGAATTCGCTCGAGATTCTTCTGGTTGTCCGGGGAGGTCAGAACGACAACACGCATCGGGTTGTCGAGAGTCGACTTACCCGCGTCTTCGATGGACACCCGGTCGGAGGCCGCAGCCACCGTCGAGAGGTAATCGAGAACGTCCGAGTAGGGAATCATCTTGTGATCGGCCCCGACCTGATGGCCGAAGGCTTCGATCGGAGTCGGGATCGTGGATGCAAAAACAAATGGCGAACTCAGGATGATTGCCAAAACTGCGACAAGAGCTCTCATGAAGCCTCCAAAACGCCGGCGCCCTCCGCTCGGCTGAGTGATTGTAGAACAACAAACCGGAGGCTTGGGGCTTGTGGCTTGGGACTTGAAGGTTCTTAAGATTCATCCAGGACTTCGTAAGCCCGAGCCCCACGCCTCAGGTCCCAAGCCTCGACGAGGTTGGATTCGGCTTTCCGTCCAAGTAGACTGCCGCAGCACTACTTGGAGGATCGAATGGGCAAGAAAGACATGCGAGGCGGGAACTACGCAGCCGAACTTCAACCCAAGGAAATCTATCGCGATAGAAGACGCCGGTTGGCTGAAAAGGTCGGCAAGGGCACCATCGTGATCTGGGGTTCGGGCGATGATCGCGGCTACGGCGACGTCGGAACATTCCGCCAGGATTCGAATTTCTTTTATCTCAGCGGGGTGGAGTTGCCGAACGCTATCGTCGTCTTGCGACCCGGGGAAGAAAATGGAGACATCTTGTTTCTTCCCCCCCGCGACGAAAATGTCGAACGGTGGACGGGACCCAAGTGGGGGCCCGGGGACGAAGCGGCGGAGGCACTCGGTTTCAGTAAAGTGCTCTCGACGGCACCATCTGAGATGGTCCTCGATGCGCGGAGGAGACCGGTTCCGGGATTTGAAGGACGACTCCAGGGTTGGTTGGCTGAACCCGATGCGGCATTGTGCACCATCCTCGAGCCCGTCGGATCGTCATCCGAACTGCCGGTGACGCACCGGTTTCTGGCGCGGCTCAGTGAGCGCATGCCGAGTTTTGCGACGAGGGACGTGGGTGGCATGATCAGCGCACTCAGAGTGAGCAAAGACGAGGGCGAGGTCACGCTCATGCGGAAGGCCATTGCTGCGACCATCGACGGCCAACGACAGGCAGCAATGACCATCGCGCCGGGGCTCGGTGAAGGCGTGGTCGATGGCGCGGTCTATGCAGCCTTCCGGGCAGCCGGCGCGGAGGGCCTGGCCTTCCCATCGATCGTCGGTTCGGGATATAACGCCACCACGCTGCACTACGACCAGAATGTGGACACCTGCTCGGACGGTGAACTCGTGGTGGTGGACATCGGTGCGCGATATGGCTACTACTGCGGCGATCTGACCAGGACCTACCCGGCCAACGGTCGTTTCAGCGACCGCCAACGCGAGGTTTACGATCTCGTGCTCGAAGCCCACGACCGGGCTGCTGAGGCGATGAGGCCCGGAGTATCGGTCTTCGATCTTCGCAAGATCGCCTATGCCGTCTTCGAGGACTCGCCGGTTCGCGATGCCGACGGCGGCAAGATGGGGCAGTACTTCATCCATGGTCTCGGCCACCAGCTGGGACTGGATGCCCACGATCCGGGGGCGGCCGATGAGGCGCTCCTGCTGCCGGGCATGGTGGTCACCAATGAGCCGGGAATCTATATACCGGCCGAGGCGCTTGGAGTCCGGATCGAGAACGATTTCCTGATTACCGCGGATGGCGCGGAAAATCTGTCATCTGATCTGCCGACCGCGGCGGATGAGATCGAGGAGATGATGCGGAACAAGTGATCATGAGTTCGGAGTTCGGAGTTCAGGAGTTCGGAATTAGGATTTCGGAATTCGGATTTCGGATTTCGGAATTAGGATTTCGGAATTAGGAATGTCATCGCAACCATCGGTCAGGTGGATCACCGACGTTTGGGAATCGACATTCCACCGCGGGTCGTTCTGCTGAGAATTGCTGCCAGAGATATACTCACCACAGTGAAAGAAACACCGGAACAATCCGGATCTCTGAAGTCCTGGTTGCTGGCGCTCGTGGCGCTGGTTGTCTGCGGGCCGTGGCCCGGTTGGGAACCTGCGGCCTGGGCAATCATCGTGCTCTGCGCCGGTTTGCTGGCGCTGGCCCGACCGCGAAGGCTGAGTTGGTTGCCATGGGTGCCGGTTGCGATCGCATTGTTGGGTGCACTCTGGCCGGCGGCGGAAGATCCCCCGGCCGAACGCCTGGCTCGGCAACTCGAAAATCACAGCAGGGGAATGCTTGCCGTCGGCGAGGGCCTGGCCGCCGACCCGATGCTACTGCGTCTGCTCGGTGCGACGGGCGAAGCAATCGATCCAGCACTCCCGTTCGAAACCCTGCATGGGGTGGCAGGCGGCATCGATGGCAGAACCATTTTTCTGATTGATGATCGTGGCGCAGTGGTGGCCTGGGGCGGTTCCGGGCAATCATTCCCACATAATGTGCGGCCACTTGGGCAACGGCAATGGGGCATCGCATGGTCTCTCGGTGGCGCCGACCTCTGGCTTCGCGAGCCCATGCTGGTTGAAGGGCGCCTGATCGGAGCGGTGGTGGTTTCGGACCACAGCTCATTGGCCGGATCCACGGTCTGGGGGATGACGGCTTCGAGGGGCCATCATCTCGGGATCGGTGGGACCTGGCCGGTTGCAACGATGATCCGCGCCGAATCGAGTCCCGGTGTCGGCGTGGCTGTCGCGAGTCTCCGTGAAGGTGCCGGCGCGTCGGCGAGCTTTCGCTGGATCTCATGGCTGGTAGCGGCTGTTCTTGCGATCTCGCTCGAGGCCCGAATCGCCTGGTTGGTGACCATTGTCGGAACCGGGTCATTGCTCGCCGCGGATGGTCCGCCATCAGATCTGGCGGCGGCAATCGCGGTGCTTCTCGTCGCGGCGGCGATCAGCCGGTTGGCGAGGATTCTCGAACCTCGATGGTCGAGAACGCTGGTGATCGGAGCCTTTGCGGCCGCCTCGGCAGCGGCCGTTTTCGGAGATCCTGTCGAGCGCTTCACCTGGCTCCCTGAACATCTCGGTCGTGCGGGCTGGGGTGGAGTATGGATGATCGCTCTGGCCTGGCTGCTGGTTGGCTGGCCGGGGTTGAATCGATCGAACTTCGTGCTCGGTAGAAGGCTTGCTGCGGCGGGTGTATTGGCCGGGCTCGGTCTCTTCCTTGGGATGGTCCGGGTACCGGTTGATCTTGATGACAATGGTTCCTTGGCGCGCAGGGTCGCCCTGCCGCGCGGCCCGCTGCTTGCCGACCGGCTCATGCCCGCCGACAGCGCCGATACTAATTTGTTTGATCTCACGGCAGTTCTGGCGCGACGTTGGCACCTGGACCAATGGCAAACTCCATCGGAGTTGAGGCTCCTCGACGATGAGGGCTACGAAGTCAGTCGTTGGGGCGATCTGATGCCGGCCGGTGAGTCCATTCGGCTGGTTCGTGAATGGCAGGTTGACGAGCTCGAGGGCCACCGGCTCGAGCTTCTTGTTGCGGCCGAACCGTGGGGTTGGCTGCGCGACTGGCAGTCGGGCCTGCCCCTCGAAGACGCCCACGAAAGGGAGGTCTGGTCCGCAGTTCTGACCCGCTCCGGGGAGATCGCGGCCAGTGTCCACCGGGAAATCCGGGCCCTCGATACCGAGACGGCGGGTGAACTCTTTCATGAAGGGGGCGGCTGGACCAGAATCGATGTCGGAAACGAACGGAGACTTACGCGGGTGGATCGCAACGGTGAGTGGCTGGTTGCAGCCGTCACGAATCAGCCCTCCCTCTCGGATTGGTTGGTCCGAACGGCGCTTGCTCTTCTGTGGGCTGTGCTCGGCACGGTTCTGGCGATGCCCCCGTTGCTCAGAGCGCAGGATTTCTCCACCTTTGGCGGACGTCTGCGTTTGTTGGTGGCCGGCGGGGTTGTGGTGCCCCTCGCCATTCTCACCATGGTGCTCCACCAGCGCATCACGACGCAGGAAGATCAGATCGTGAGCGATCGGGGTCTCGAGGCGCTCAAAGCGGCGCGTTATACCGCGGTCCACCTCGGCGGCAGCTTTGCCATCGATGACGAACTCGCCCGTTGGATCGCTGCGGGATGGGGAGGCGAGGTTGCTTTGTGGGAGGGAACCCGCCTCCTGGCCGCCTCGCGGCCGGATCTGGTGAGCACCGGCGCGTTGCCCCAGTTGCCGCAGGCGGAGGCCTACCCACCGTACCTGCTTGGTCGGGACGAACCGGTGGTCATGAGGTCGGGTGAACGTCTGGTTGTTGCCGGGCCGGTCGAGATGCAGGGAATGCGCCTCCTCCTTCATATGTATCGCTCCGTGCCCAAACGGGCCGGCAGCGACCTGGGCGCTGCCGACTGGCTCCTCACCGGTGCGCTCCTATCTGCTCTCGCTGCGTTGGTTCTCACCAATCGGATCGAACGGCGACTGAGCTCTTCGCTTCGAGAGCTCGTTATCCTGTCGCGAAAACTCGTCGATGGTGAACCGGTGGGACCCTTGCCGCGTCCCCGTGAAACCGATCTGGCGGAGGTTCTCGACGCCGTCGGCTCGATGAACGAACAGGTCCAGCGCCGCGAGAAAAATCTGCGTCTGCAGGAAGAAATGCTCAGGATCACCCTGAGAACCCTCGAGCCCGCGGTGGTTGTTCTTGGACCGGAGGGCGGGGAACGCTATAGCAACCCGAGTGCGGAAAGGCTTCGCGACGAATTTGGCGAGCTCTTCCGTCGCCAGGTCGATGCTGTCGTTGAAACCGCCTCCGTCGGAGGATCCGCAGCCGCAACTGTGCAACCCGTACCGGGACGGGAGTTGACCTGGCGAATCAGCGTCGCAGGTGTGCCGTTTGCCGACGGGGCCCGCGGGCTGGTCGCAGTGGTTGACGACGTGACGGAACTGGTCAGCGCCGACCGGGTGCGGCAACTCAATCAGATGGCCCGAATCGTTGCTCACGAAGTCAAAAACCCCTTGACCCCGATCCGATTGTGGGTCCAGGAGCTTCAGGCGGCGGCCGAAAAACAGGATCCTTCATTGCCGCAGTTGCTCGACGAAGCCTGTCGCGAAATCGGGATTCAGGTCGATCGACTGCGTGAGACCGCCAACTCATTTTCGAATCTTGTCGCACTGGAAAAGTGGGAGCCGGAGCCCGTGGATCTTGCTCGAATCGTCGCCTTGATTCCAAGCGGGTCCGAGATTCTCGAACGAAGCGGCATTCGGTTCAAGCGGGAGATCAGCTCGCCCAAACCTCCCGCCATTACCGCCGACCGACGGTGGGTCGAACGCGCGATCTCGAATCTGGTGCAAAACAGTGTGCAGGCCCTGGGTGGTGGCACCGGAGAGGTGATGATCCGTTTGTCGTGCCAGCGCGACATGGTCGTGTTGGAAGTGGAAGACACCGCTGGAGGTGTGCCCGAGAGTCAGCTTACCGAGCTTTTCGTGCCACACTTTTCTACGACCTCCTCGGGCAGCGGTCTCGGTCTCGCTCTGGTACTTCAGGTGGTGACCCGGTGCCAGGGCCGCGTTCAGGCGGCCAATGGCGAGCGAGGCCTCAGAGTCCGCCTCGAGTTTCCCTCCTCTCCCGAAGAAACCGATCTGTTTGTTACGATGAAACCATGAGGGTGCATTTCCTGAAATCCATCACCGCGGTTTTTTTGCTCACCGGTCTGTTCGGTTGCGGAGGAGACCATCCGACATTTCAGGAGGTCGCGCCGTCGCCGCGGCGTCTGGTGATGTGGCTCGGTTCCACCGGGCTTGACGGCGACACGGCGGCGAAGCTGAAGAACGCTGGTGTCGACCAGGTCGTCATCCGCCGCGGGAGCATCGACCTCGGAGGTCGCGCCCCGGTGCTCCGGCTGCTCCCGGCAGTGGCGGTGGAGGGTGCGATCCCTCTTGCCGTAGCGCTCGAGGTCGAAGGCGTTCGACCCGATCTCGACTCGGCTGATGCCGAGGCGGTGTGGAGGGGTTTGGCGGCGGAATTCGGGAGCTTTATCCCGGCAGAGATCATTCTGGATTTTCCGCACCTGGTTGAAGGAATCGACGGCTTCATCGTCTCCCTGACAGAGGCCTCAGGGGTTGCGGTTGTTCCGATTCTGAGTTTCGAACAACTGCAGACCGAGCAGGGGCGTCTTGTGGCCGAGGCTGCGCGGGTGTGCATCGTGCCCTCATTTGGAACCGACGAAGCCGATCTTCGTGGTGTCCGGGAGCTCGGCCCGCTTGCATTGGCAGAAAAGCTGGCGCCGATCGCCGACTCGGATGTGCGGGTACGGCCGGCGGTGGTTATCGGACCAAGGACGCTTCCCGAATTGAATACGGCGCTCGAAGACCTGGATCCCTTGACGGAGGGGCAGGTGACGACCGTCTCCACGACCTCGCCACTCGATCGGTCCTTCAACTTTGAAAAACCGGCGACGTGGAGCGGCAAGCGTTGGCAGAAGGGGGACTCCGTCGCGGTTCGATGGATGGACGCCGCGAAATTGAACCAGTCGTTGCAGGAGATCCATCGCCTCGTTTTGCCCGAGGTTGCGGGTTGGGACCTGGTCGTGCTGCCACCGGATGATCTCGGGCTGGGTTTGCCGCAGGAGACCCTTCTTCACTATCTCGAAGGATTCGGCCCCGAACCTGATATTCAGGTGCGTTTGGATCGCAACGGTCGGACCATGCGGATCCGATTGACCAACTCGAGCCCCTTTGCATCCGCAGTTGCAAACTTCGGCAATTGGATCCAGATTTCGGTCGATGAAGGTTGGATCGTGGCGGACAGCAAGGGTTCGTTCGAGCGGATCGATCTAGGCACCTTCAACCATTCAAAATGGGAACAGGGCAACCTCAATCGAGTCAACGCCGCTCGCTTCTTCGAGGTCTATCTGGCGCCTGGAGAAGAAGTCGTGAGCGGCTCCATCCGGGTGCCGTCTGGTCGAAGCCGGGTCCGGCTGCAATGGCATCTGACTCTCTCCGACGGGACAACGGTGGAGGGAGAGAGCAGCGGCTGAGGATTTCGGATTCGGGAATTCGGAATTCGGATTTCGGCCGGGATACTCATCTCCGGAGAAACCGCAGATCACGCAGATGAGCGCAGATATCGGACCGGTCATTTGAAGGATCGAAACAGCCTTTGAGGACAGCTCCGCTAGGAGCAACATGAGGCGATGTTTCGGAGAACTCGGTCTTTTTGAATCGTCCACCGATTCATTTCTATCTGCGTCGATCTGCGCTATCTGCGGTTTCTCCGAAACGGATGTATCAGTCGATTCGTTCAAGAGCCCAGGCGAAGATCGGCCGGCCTTCGGCGAGGTACTTGGTCTCGAATCCGGTGACCGGCAACTCGGCAAAGGCAGCCGCCACATCCAGAGTGCGAAAACCCTCGGCACCGGCAAGCACCTCGCCGATGACCTCGGCGTAGGCCGGGTGGTCGCTCTTGACCAGCAATCGGCCCGACGGCACCAGCGCGCGGCCTATCGCGGCAACCACTTCAGGCCGGATGAACCGTCGTTTGTGGTGTCGCTTTTTCGGCCAAGGATCGGGGAAGAGGACAAAGATATTCTCGACGGACCCGGGCCCGAGCAAACGATAGAGGAGGTCTTCACCGGTGGTTCGCAACAGCCTCACGTTACTCAGACCACGGCGGGCGGACCTGTCGCAGCAGAGCCGGTGATATTTGGCCGATCTTTCAACCGCGAGGACATTCCGGTCGGGATGCGTGGTAGCCAGCTCGTTGAGGAACTTCCCCTTGCCGGAGCCGATCTCCACGTCGATCGGTGCGTCGCGCCCGAAGAGCTCCTGACCGTCCAGAGGAATCGAGACCTGATTGAAATCGACGTCGATCATCACTCAGGGCTGAGATCTTCGAGTCCGAGATGGTTCATTTCGATGCCCAGCTCGTCGGCAAATTGGAGCACCCGTTCATCGCGATAGAACTCGCCGAAGGAAACGACGCGAATCCCGGAGTTGACGATCAGCTTGAAACAGTTGAAACAGGGCGACGCGGTGACATAAATCTGGGCGTCCCGTAAAGCGATGCCATGGCACGCCGCCTGGACCAGGGCGTTGGCTTCGGCGTGGACGGTCCGGACGCAATGGTCGTTGTCCATGAGGCACCCCACTTCGGTGCAGTGTGGAGCTCCGCGGATCGAACCGTTGTACCCGGTTGACAGAACCGTCTTGTCGCGGACGATGATGGCGCCCACGTGTTTGCGGGGACAGGTTGACCGCGTCGCGGCCTGCACCGCGAGGTTCATGAAATAACGTTCCCAGGAGACTCGATTCATGGCGCGAGAGTATACAGGAGGCGGGGGAGAAGGGGGAAAGGGAGAAAGGGGAAAGGGAGAAAGGGAGAAAGGGAGAAAGGGAGCAGGGGAGAAGGGGCGACAGGGAAACTTTTCCGTACATGGCAGAGGGGCAGAGGGGCAGAGGAGCAGAGGGGCAGAGGACCGCTCGGCAGCCTCGCTATCGCTATCGCTATCGGTATCGCTATCGAACGGCTGCGGTGGGTACCGGTCCTGAAGGGGTGAAAGGGGAAAGGGAGAAAGGGAGAAAGGGAGAAAGGGGACAGGGGAGAAGGGGCGACAGGGAAACTTTTCCGTACATGGCAGAGGGGCAGAGGGGCGAGGGCAGAGGGGCAGAGGATCGCTCGGCAGCCTCGCTATCGCTATCGCTATCGGTATCGCTATCGAACGGCTGCGGTGGGTACCGGTCCTGAAGGGGTGAAAGGGTGAAAGGGAGAACCGTACCCCACAGCGCTGAGGAGCAGAGGGTAAACCGCCCGGTACCGATTTCTCCTGCATGGGAGTGTCGCCTCCCGATGTCATCCTGAGCGGAGCCCCTACAGGGGTGTAGTCGAAGGATCTATGAGACGGACCGGAAAGACATCAAACCGCAGATCCTTCGACTGGGCGCCAAGGCGCTCCGCTCAGGATGACATCTTGAATGCAGCGGCCAGCCAATATCGCTGATCGAACGGCTGCGGTGGGTACCGGTCCTGAAGGGGTGAGGTGAAAAAGTGAAAGGGTGAACCGCACCCCACAGCGCTGAGGAGCAGAGGGGCGGAGGGGCAGAGGGGAAACCACCCGGTACAGATTTCTCCTGCATGGGAGTGTCGCCTCCCGATGTCATCCTGAGCGGAGCCCCTACAGGGGTGTAGTCGAAGGATCTATGAGACGGACCGGAAAGACATCAAACCGCAGATCCTTCGACTGGGCGCCAAAGGCGCTCCGCTCAGGATGACATCTTGAATGTGAGCGGCCAGCTATCGCTATCGAACGGCTGCGGTGGATACCGATCCGGAAGCGGAGAGGGGAGAGCGGATCATGAAAACTCCGAACTCCGAACTCCGAACTCCGAATTCAGAATTCACAGTTCACAATTCTCCGAACTGTCCATCCCACGCCGCCTGGTATCTCCCGCCTGCGGTGACCAACTCTGCATGGCTTCCGGACTCGACGATGGTGCCTCGATCCATGATGAAGATACGGTCGGCGTGCATGGCGGTGGTCAAGCGGTGGGTGATCACGAGCACCGTCTTTTTGCCGGCCATTTGCCGGAGGCGTTGCCTCCACTCCGCCTCGGCCCAGGAATCCATGGCCGAGGTCGGTTCATCGAGCAGGAGGACGGGAGCCTCGCGCACGAGGGCTCGGGCAAGGGCGAGGCGCTGCCACTCGCCGACCGACAGTTCGGCCCCGCCGGAAAACCAGGTTCCCAGCATGGAATCGAGACCGTCCGGCATCCGGTCCACGATCTCCCGCGCGCCGGAGATCTCGAGCGCGCGCTCGATCGAAGCGTCGCTGAGGTCTTTGTTCGGCTCGGCGAGTGCGATGCTCCGGCGGACGGTTTCGGAGTAGTGGACGGGCTCTTGAAAAAGAATGCTCACCTGGCGACGGGCGTCCGCGACGGCCATTTCGCGCAGATCGATACCGCCTATTTCCACGGCGCCACCCTCGGGATCGTAAAAACGGCACAACAACTTGAAGAGGGTTGTTTTGCCGGCCCCGTTGACGCCGAGCAATGCGGCGGTGGATGCTGCCTCGATCTCGAGATCCAGGTCGTCAAAGACCTTTTCTTCCGCATTCGGATAGGAGAATGAAACGGTCCGGAGGTGAATCGAGGGCGGTGAGTCGAAAATGGGTGACTTGGGATTGGTGGGGTCGGTGATTGTCGATTCGATCGCGAGAAAACGAAAAAGATTGTCGAGGAACAGGGTGTTTCCCCATACCTGGCCAACCGACTCGAGGAGCGATCTCATGAGAGCCTGGCCCTGGGAAAATGCCTGGAAGAACATGGCCAACCCGCCCAGGGTCGCGCTTCCGGCAGCGGTCCGAATGACCATCCACAGCACCATAGATCCGGTCACCAAGAGCGCGAAAACCGCGGCGGCGATCTCCGCAACAGCTTCGCCAAGGCTGAGATCGAAGCGTCCCTTTCGGAGTTTTTTCCGCAGCGATTGGAAGGCTGAAGAAAAACCGGGGCCGAGACCGAAGATTCGCGTTTCGGCGGCGCTTTCCCTGGTACACAAAAGCCAGTCGTAATACCAGCTTCGGCGGGTGTTGGCGGTGCTGCTCAGGGACCACCGGTGGTGGCGGATGGCGTTTCCGGAGACCACAGCGAGCGCCGGCAGGGTGCTGACGAGCAGGATCAGGGGGACCCACCAACCAAACCGGGTGAGTACCAAAGCCATCGCCGACAGGGTGAGTGTGTGCTGCAGCAGCGCACCCAGGTTCTGCACGAGTTGGACCGGCCGGTCGTGGGAATCTGATCGCGCCCGATACAGCAGGTCGTGATATTCGGGCGATTCGAAGTGGGCGAGATCGACGGCCGCCGATTTTTCGTGGATCAGACCACTGATGTGATCGCGGACGAGCTCGGCTTGAGCCGATCGAACCAGGCGGTCGATGGCACGGAGCACACCCGATAGGACCAGCAGGCCGGCCATCAGACCTGCAGGCAGGGCGATGGGTTGAAGTTGCTCCCAGGAGGCGCCGGTTCCTGCAGCGGCCGCGAGGCGATCAACGAGGACGCGGGTGAGAAAGACGATGGCGACGGGCAAAAGACCCTGGATCGCGAGAACCAACATCCAACATGCGGTCCATCCCCGTGCTGCAGACCACACCAGTGCGAAGGCACGGGGCACATATCGCAACTGATCGACAAATCGCTGCTGGAGATTATTGGGTCCGGGCACGGCCGGAGCGTAACAGAATCGGCGACAATGGAGGGGAGGCGAGGCATCAACCTGGGGACGAATGACGGGCACATGGAAATGACGACACGACAATCGGCGCGCTCTGAAAATGCGGGTAAAGGGAGTGGTGCTGCGTCGATCGGCCGCGGTTTCCACCCTGTGGATCTCGCCATCTTCATGAAGGCGCTGGTCCTGGCGCGCAGGGCGCAGCGGGTCGGCTCCCGGCCTCTGCCGCAGGTTGTGGCCGAAATGATGCGTTCCGGAGGCGGTCCGCTCACTATCTCGACCGAACGAATGAACCGGGCGACGGTTCGGGCGACATCTCGATGGGCGCGGTGGGGCGGCGGTCGGGACACCTGTCTGGTGCGCTCGCTCGTGCTTGGCGCCCTGTTGTTCAACCGCGGGCGCACGGTCCTCACCATCGGCTTCCGCCCCGGTGAGCACCCGGCTGATCCGGACGGTCACGCCTGGCTGACTCTCGATGGCAAACCGGTCGGAAGCGATTCGACCCTGGTTGCAGGGGAGTACGCGCGATTGCTCGAACTGCCCTTTGCAGAACCCGGGGTGATTGCATGACCCGGAGGGCCGTCGACCTTTCGCGTCTGTTATCGTCAAAGGCGATCAGCCAGACCCGTCTGGCCGACCACAGCGGTGTGATCCTCGACATTGATGCTTTCGAGGTGTTTTCGATCAACGAATCCGGTGTCTATCTCGTCGAGGCCTTGCGCGATGGGGTTGACGATCACCGGGGATTGGTCGAGCATCTGATGGAGGTTTTCGAGGTCGATGAAGAAACGGCGGCACGTGACGTTGATGCTTTTGTCGAAGAACTGGCTCACTATCTCGTCGATCGCAGGGCGTGAAAATGGGCAAAGGAACAGCTGTGGACTCTGAAGAGAAGACTGTGCTCGAGCGGAGTGCCGAATCGCCACAACGGGCAGCGTGGATCGTGCTGCTGCTCGCCATCGGTGTGACCCTCCTCCTGGTGCTCATGATCCTGGCCCCGTTTTCGTCCGTCATCTTGTTGGCCTTGATTGCCGCCGGCTTGATCCAACCGACGTACACCCGGCTCGTCTTGATGCTCAACGGCCGCCGACGGCGAGCGGCCGTTTTGATTTGTGTGGCCCTCCTGGTGGTGCTGTTGGTTCCTCTCTATCAGTTGGCTCGGGTGGTTTCGAAGGAAGCTCTCGGGATCTACGAGATGAGCACGACCCAGTTGACGCAGGGAAACCTGCGTGAGGTGCTCGAACAACGCCAGGATCGGATCGATCAGGCAAATAGACTGTTGGAACCCCTCGGTATGACGATCACGGTAGACCAGGTCTACGATGTCCTGGCAACGGTCGGAGTTCGGGTCGGCGGGTTCTTCTACAAACAGGGTGTTTCGCTGGCAAAGCACCTTCTTCAATTTGTCTTCGGCTTCGTCTTCTGGGTCCTGGTTGTCTACTACCTTCTGGTTGACGGTCGTGATCTGAGAATGTGGATCGAAACGACCCTGCCGATGCCGATCGACGAACAGCGGGCCGTATCGCACCGATTCATGGATATGGCTTCGTCTCTGGTGGTGGGCAACGGATTTGCGGCCATTATCCAGGGAATTGCCGGTGGTATCGCATTTGCGCTCCTGGGTCTTCCCGGCCCGGTCCTCTGGGGCGTGGTGATGGCGATACTCGCATTCATCCCGGTGGTCGGGATCTCGCTGGTTTTCATCCCCGCCACCATCATCTTGTTGATCGCGGGCGAGTCCGGGCGCGCATTCATGCTTTTCGTGCCGCTTGCCGCAATCTCCACTGTCGTCGAATACTGGCTCAAACCCTTGCTCGTCGGGCGGCGGGCACAAATGCACACGCTGTTGGTTTTTTTGTCGTTAATCGGTGGCGCGGCGGCATTCGGAGCGGTCGGGTTGTTGCTCGGACCGCTGACAATGACCGCGTTCATCACTCTGGCCGGTATATACCGCGAGCGCTATCGCCCGGTTGAACGGGCCGAGACGGCCACAGAGCCCGAATCCTAGACTGAATCATTTTGGTACAGCCCGTTTCAGAATGAGAGGCCTTTGCGAGGTCTTGGAAGAGGGGAGTTCTGACGAGATCGAGGTCGAGGGTGTACCCAGCGACGTTACCGTCGCCCTGCGGTTTTTTCGGCCGGCCGCGCCTCGCCGGGTCGCATATTGACCTTGCCCTTGAAGGATGCGCCGTCTTGAATCAGGATGCGGGGAGCGGTGAGATTGCCTTTGACCCGGGCCGATTTCTCGAGCACGATGCGCTCATCGGCCGAAATATCTCCGTTGACGATGCCTGCCACCTGAACGGTCAGGGCGTGGACATCGGCCTCGATCGATCCGCGCTCTGCGATCCGGACCAGGGATCTGCACGTTACGGAACCCTTAACTGTTCCATCTATGAGTATTTCGCTCGATCCCATCAGTTTGCCATCGATCGTCGTCGGGCGGGCAATGATGGTGCGGTCGCCGGCTGCTATCGGCGAATTCTGTGCTGCGCCGCGAGATGTCGTGCCCGCGGTCGTGTCGGCCGGGGTGTCGTCGCGTCCAAAGATACCCATGCGCTGAGCCCTCGTCCTTCGAAATTGCATTGGAGCGGGCAACGGGACTCGAACCCGCGACATTCAGCTTGGGAAGCTGACACTCTACCAGCTGAGTTATGCCCGCCGATGCGGATGCCGACTCTAGCACCATCGCGGGCGACCGGCAAGGCGGCCCGTAAGGGATTATTCGGGGGTTCACAATTTCTGGCACAGTGTTTGCTTGGTTACGAGACCATGAATACTCAACACCATTCATCGTCTCGCGGGTTTTCCCTTATTGAGTTGCTGATCGTGGTCGCAATCATCGGACTGGTGGCCGCAATCGCCATACCGAACCTGGTCAACGCGATTCAGCGTGGACGCCAGGCTCGAACCGTCGCGGATGCCAACGGCATCGCGAAGGCGGTGGGCATGTACCAGCAGGATTATGCCAAATATCCGATCGCTCCAACCGATAGCGATGCCGAGACATTGCGGCCCCACGTGCTGGCGTATATGTCCAATTACAACGCTGTTGACGGTTGGATGCGGGCATTCCTCTATACCAGCACTGACGGGGATCACTACACGTTGATTTCCTATGCCCTCGACGGAGAATCGAGTGCGCCGTACACCTACGGTGCCACCGAGTACTTCGACGACGACATCGTGGTCAACGACGGGATGTTTCTGCAGTGGCCTGAGGGCGTGCAGGAGTAGATCCGGTACGACGGCGGGGCCCCACTTCGGGGCCCGCGTCGGATATCTGGACCGCCCCGATGCTTTTGGAGCGGACCTCCCGGTGTGATTGACTCCCTGCGCCGTCGTTTTGAGTGGTATTGGCAGTGACGCTCCGCGTCAGTGAGAGCGCAAGGAAATGACGCCACGAGGCATCCTGCCTCGTGGTTTTTTCTGTTTCAAACCGCGACCAGCACTTCTCCGCTGCCGATGCCGCCCCCTACACAACGGCTCGTGACGCCGACCCGACGGTCCCGGCGCCGCAGTTGGTGGGTCATATCGACGATCTGGCGGGCACCGGTGCAGCCGACGGGATGGCCGAGGGAGATGCCGCTGCCCCAGATATTGGTTCGGTCGCGGGGAAGGTCGGGGAGATCGTGGAACGCGGAAGCCAGAACGGCGGCAAAGGCTTCATTGATTTCGAAAAGATCGACATCCTTGAATTCGTAGCCGGCGCGATGCAGCAGTGGGGGGATGACCTTGAAAGCGCCCTCACCCATGTACTCACGAGCGACTCCGATGTTGTGAAATGTGTTGATCTCCGCCAAAGGCCGCAGACCCAATTCATTCATTCGATCCTCGCTCACGAGAAGCACGGCGGCGGCGCCGTCGTTGACGCTCGATGCGTTGAGCGAGGTGATGGTGCCGCCATCCGGTTTGAAATACGGTTTGGCGGCTGCAAGTTCGTCCATGGAGATATCGCGTGGCCCCTCGTCGCGATCGACGATCGTCGCCGGACCGCGACGATTGGGGACCTCAATCGGGATCACGTAGTCGTCAAAAGACCCATTGCCCCATGCATCGAGCGCACCGTGGTGGCTTCTGAATGCGACCTCGTCCTGTTCTTCTCTGGTGAGGTCGTAGCGCTCTACGAGACGCTCGCTGAGAAGACCCATGAGTTCACCCTTTTTCCCGACGTTGGCATCGGTCAAAGCGCCAAAAAGTCCGTCGACGAGTTTCCAGTCGCCATAGAGTTGGGGCTTGGTCCGGCCGGTGTAGAGGTAGCGGGGCACATTGCTGAGTGACTCGACTCCACCGGCCACACCGACCGAAACTTCGCCGAGCATGATTCGGCGGGCGAGGCTGTGGATGGCGGCTGCACCCGATGCGCAGTTTTCATGAAATGTGGTTCCAGGCGACGTGTTGGGCACACCGGCAAACTCGGCCGCAGTTTTGGCGATGTTCGGGGACCGCGGATCTTGCATCACCCAACCCATGCAGGTGTACTCGACCAATTTCGGGTCGAATCCCGTGTGTTCGAGCAGAGAACGGATGATGATGGTGGCAAGATCCTGAGCCTGCAGGGTGCTCAGACCACCACCGATCGCGCCCACTGGTGTGCGAACCGCACCGGCGATAAAAACTCTCATGGCGTACCTCCTGGATATTCATCCATCAAGGAAGCGCAGGAGTTACCTGGCGAGAAACGGGCTCAGTCCGCACTCAGAAAGGCTAGAGAACCCACCACCTCGGCAAGCAACGCCAGGCGCTTCGGAATCTCGTCAACGACGATACACTCCAGATACTGATGCGCACCCTCCCCGATCGGTCCGAAACCATCGATGGTCGGCGCTCCGACCGCGGCGGCGACGTTTGCGTCCGAAGAGCCTCCCCAACGTACCCACTCGAGCTCCATACCGAGCTTCGTGCCAACCGAGTGGACCCCTCGGAACAGATCGAGGGATTCTTCGGAAGGCTCCATGGGAAGCCGGTTCCAACCGCCGAAAACGTGGATTTGGGCACCTTCGATCGTCGGTTCGAGATTGCGCAGAGCCAGCTCCAGACGCTCGGTTTCGGCTACTGTCCACGCTCGGACATCAACGCGGAATTCAGCCCGGTCCGGAACCATGTTGCTGGCAGTGCCGCCGTCAATGACGTTGGGTCCCACGGTAGTGCCGAGCGAGGGGTCTTCGAGATCGAGAACCCGCACGACCTGGCGGGCCGCTTCGACGACCGCATTGACTCCGACCTCGGGTTCGACACCCTGATGCGATGTCTTTCCGTGAATGGTGATCACATACTCTCCGGACCCCTTACGGGCGAGCTTCAGGCTGCCGTCGAGGTTGCATGGTTCGAGGACCAGGACCGCGTCGGCGCGACGTGCGGCCTCTTCGATATAGGGCCGCGATCCAGGGGCTCCAATCTCCTCATCCGGCGTGAGCAGTACCTCAAGGGTCGGGTGGTGCAGTCCCTGGCTCTCCAGATAACGGAGGACCCAAAGGATGAAAAGCAACCCACCCTTCATGTCATATACACCGGGACCAAAGACGCGACCGTTCTCAGTTTTCCATAGTGTGCTCCACGAGCCGACCGGCCAGACCGTGTCGTAATGTGCGAGCAGGAGAATGCGTCCTTCAGAGCCCTTGCGGGTCAGGTGGATGAGGGGCCCGGCATCAGCCAGCACGTGGCGTTCGAGCTCTCCGAGCGGATCGAATCGCGCGATGAGATAGTCGGCGGCAAGCTCGAGCTGTTGCAGATTGCCGGTCGGGCTTTCGACAGCCACGAAATCCTGCAGATCCTGGAGGAAGAGCTGCAAATTCTGATCGAAGTATTCGAGACTCGTCATAGGCCTTCGATCAAACACCATTCCGAGCCAGGAATCAAGCCCGGAGTCCAATCTTGGTCAATCCGAGCTGTTTGGCTGACCGGTGGAAGGGATTCTGACGGTGACCACGGTGCCTCCGCCGACCGTGCTGTCAACGGCGATTTCTCCGCCACTGGCCTCGACCAATCGGCGCACGATCGGAAGACCGAGGCCGTGGCTTTCCTTGGGTTCACCCGGCACTCGGTGAAATTGGGAGAAGAGCTCGAAAACCTCGTCCAGGCTCTCCGCGGGAATGCCTGCACCCGTGTCGCTGATCGACATGGTGGTCCAGGGTGGTTCCGAGAACACCCTGATCACCACGGCGCCTCCCCTGGGCGTAAATTTCAGTGAATTGTCGACCAGCCGCCGGGTGAGATCGTGAAAGCTGTCGACATCGACGTCACACGCGGCAACATCATTTTCGACCTCGCACCTCAGCGTGACATTTTGTCTCTGTGCCTGATCGTGGCCTTCGGCGCAGATCCTGGTCGCGATTCTCCCGATATCAAAGGTGGTCGGTCTGAGATCGGCAATTCCAGTCTCGATGGCGCCGATCAGCACCAGATCGTCGATCAAGGATCTGAGGTGCAGGACGTGGTCATGAGCGATACCGAGGAATTGCAGCTGTTCGTCGCTCAGACCGGTAGTGAGGTCGGAATGAATGATCTCGAGATAACTCTGAATGATGGTGAGGTGATTGCGGATCCCATGGGCCGAAGAGGAGAGGATTCGACCACCGGTTTCTTTCAATTCGGCCCGAAGCGCGCGCAGCTGTTCTTGCGAAACAGAGTCGCTTTCCGTCACGTCACCGAAGTCGGTTCTCTCCGACTCGACTTCAGATTCGGACTCGGGTCGGCGTGTTACCATCAAACCACCTCATAGCGCCTCGGCTGAGTATAAGGGGTGCCCAGAGATTGTCGATGTGGAGGGTGCTGTTCGCCCTTGATGCGGAAGGCAGAGACCACGACGGTGCGCCGGATGCGGCGCGGATGATTTCGCCTCACAGCGGCACCGCGACGGTCGGGGAAAGTAACGGCGGTTTTCCGGTGCGGCGTTGTGCCCTTTTGCTGGCGGTGCTGTTACTGGTATTGCTTCCCGGAGGAGCAAAATCCCAGGAGCAGGGGCCGCAGCGTGTGGATTTTGATTTTCCGCCTCACGGAACGATTCGATGGGTCCGTGGGCAACATCCCTGGCTCCTGGTCTACCCGCTCCGGGGTGATGGCTGGATCGCACTTGCGCGTCGTTTTACCGGTTCTGCGTCTGGAGCCAAGGCCCTCCAGGCCGCCAATTCCGGGTCGCGGTCCCCGATGCAAGGGCGAGCTGTGAGGGTTCCACTCGAAGTGATGTATGACGACCTCAGGGTGGAGGCGGTGCGGCGGGTTTTCCCAGCCGATGCGCGGGTTGTCGGGGGTTGGCAGCATTGGGTGATGGACCCGTTTCGCGGCACCGAGGAGAGCTGGGAGTGGTTGGCCGAACTTTTTACGGGATCTTCGGATCACGCGCCGGCGCTGCAGCGGGCCAACCCGGGGTTTGCGCAGTCCGGGCCCAAACGAGGACGAACCTTGCTCGTCCCCGAATCGGTTCTCTTAGCGTACTTCAAGGCCATACCACCGATTGCCACACCAACACCCTCTCCGGCGCCCCGGGTTGCCCTTCGCCCGACTCCTCCTGTTTTGTCCTCAGCCCCGGCAGAACTGGATTATGGTCGCGACAGCCTGGGAGAATACGCCGTCTATCGCCTGCAGGCGGGTGAGGCGCTGTATTCATCGGTGGTGGTGCGCTTTACCGGCCAACTCCTGGCCAAACAGGTGAACGAGACCGCCATGGTGATCGCGCAGAGGTCCGAGATCGAAGATGTGACCGAGATCCCGATCGGATTCCCGGTCAAGATCCCCCTCGACCTTTTGTTGCCAGGATTCCTGCCGCCGGACAATCCGGAGCGATTGGCCTGGGTCGCGGAGCAGCGGGAACTCGGTCGATTCCTCGAGGTGATCGACGCTGCAAACCTCGCCGGGGTCCAGGTCATTCTCGATGCCGGGCATGGAGGGCGTGACAGTGGCGCGGTCGCCGCCGGGATGTGGGAGGCAACCTATGCCTACGACATCATGTGCCGGATCAAGGCGAATCTCGAGCGCCACACCCGAGCAACCGTCTGGACCACCGTCGAACATCCGAAACTGGGTTTTCGCCCGCCGCCTAAGGATCGCCTGCCGCAGACCCGCGAGGCCGTCGTCCTGACTCGACCCCCGTATCAGATCACCGACACGAACCTCGGGGTTCACCTCCGTTGGTACCTCACCAACGACATCATTCTCAACCGTCTCGGCGCGGGCTTCCCACGGTCGAAGACCGTCTTTTTGTCGGTGCACATGGATTCATTGCACCCGAGTGTTCGGGGGGCGATGATCTATGTCCCGTCCCGTTACCTGAGACCTGATGATCCCTTTACGGTGAAACGAAAAGACATTCAGAAATTCGCTGAGTATCGAAACCACCCGACGATTCGTCTCGGGCCCGAGTTCAAGGCGAAGGTGGAAGCGTCATCCCGACACCTGGCCGGTAATATCCTCTCCAGCCTCAAAAAGAACGACATCAGAGTCCACCCCTATGAGCCTGTCCGCGACCGGATTCGTCGTGGCCGCAGCTCCTGGGTCCCTGCCGTTTTGCGTTTCACGGCAGCACAGAATGCGGTGCTCGTCGAGGCCTGCAATATCGCCAACGACGAGGACCGGGCACTCATGGCTCGGGCTGAATGGCGTGAGAGTTTTGCACGAGCGGTGGTCCAGGGCATGGCGTCGGCCTTCACCAACTGACGGAGTCGGCCGGTTTCCGGTCAAGTCCGAACGCTTCACGGAGATTTCAACAACACCCCCCATCCTCAATCGAGATGTCGCAGCGTCCCTTGACGATCGGATGGTCGAGGACCCACATTGGTAAAAAGCCATCCGTGATTTCAAATGGAGGGGAGGCGAGATGAGATCCTATCTGGTGTTGACGGAAAACGGTCCGCTACTCCTTCTTTCTTCCCATTCGAGCGTCACCGATGCGACGCTCCTCGAGAGCTTGCGTCACCGGGGCATCGAAAAGTTCATTGCCTACGAGGTTCCGGTGGACCGGGTCCACGAGTTTTATGGGATCCCCTTCGAGGTGATCGCCGCCGATCTGGAACAGGAAGCCAACATGCGGGTTCTCGATTTCGACGGGCCTCATATTTTTGATTGCCTGTCGATGAGCGATCTCGGGCAAGAGGTTCATATCGAGCACTGACGGCGTGTCGACTCGATGCTTCGACGCGAGACGGTGGTCTTGACGGTGGCGGGAGGTTGAGGCATGCGCGCGTATATCGTGTTTTCCGGCACCGGTCCTATTCTCGTGCTGACCACCTATCCCCAATTGACCGACGCCAGGTTGGTCAAAAAACTCGGGCAAAAGGGCATCAGCAAGTTCATTGCATACGAAGTTCCGATGGAGCGCGTGCGAGCGATTTACGGCGTACCTTACGAAGTCATTGCAGCCGATCTCGAACACTCCGAAGACATGCGAGTGCTCGACTTCAACGGCCACCACATCTTCAGCCGATTCTCGTTCGCGGAACTCGGAGAGCCGATCAGGAGTGAATGAATCGGGCGGCAGCGGCAGCGAACAGTCGCCAGCGGCAGTGTTCAGTCATCAGCGTCAGCGATCAGCGGCCGGGACAGTGAACAGCACTCATTTCTTCGGGGATCCGGCCTTGGTGGTGCGGCCGTCTCGGCCGCACGGTGGGCAGGCGAGACGCCGACACCACAGCGGCTGTTCCTTCTGTTGAACGACCCGGAGATGGCCACTTCGTCGCCTGAACTCCTGATCGCTGCCGCTGCTCTCCGTCGCTGACCGCTGACCGCTGACCGCTGTCAACTGTCGCTGTCAACTGTCACTGTGAACTGTCGCTGTCAACTGTTCACCGACGCTTTCCTGGACGAGAGCGATCCTTGGCTTCTAGCTGGTCAGCATTGCCCAAAAATCAACGCCTTGGGCTGCGAAGAGCCTGGGGAGCCGGTGGAGCGGGAGCCCGACAACGGTGTGGGGCGAACCATCGACCCGGACCACCATCGCTCCGGCGAGGCCCTGAATCGCGTAGGCGCCCGCCTTGTCGAGGGGCTCCCCGGTCGCGACGTACCAACGGATCATCTCGTCGTCGAGGGCGACAAACTCCACCACGGCCGTATCGATCAGATCGACGCACTTGCCATCGAGGACAAACGCGACAGCGGTGTGGACCTGATGTTCTCGCGCTGAAAGCAGGCGCAGCATTTCGCCGGCATGCTTGGCGTCACTGGGTTTGCCGAGAATCTTTCCGTCAATCTCCACCACCGTGTCGGCGCCGAGCACCGGACGCCCCGGATGTCGTGCGGCGACATCGAGAGCTTTGTCCCGCGCCGCTCGAAGCGCGAAGGCGGGCGGTGGCTCGTTGTCCATCGCGATCTCGTCGACGGTCGACGGATCCACCTCGAAGGGCAGACCGAGGAGATCGAGGAGTTGGCGCCGTCTCGGGGACGAACTGGCGAGGATCAGTTTCACGAGTTCTTCTGCTGCACGATGACGACTGATTCGGTTCGATCCAGGATCTCGACGACTGCACCGACCGGGATCGGTTTGGTCTGTTCGGCGCGCGCCGCCAGTTTGAGCTGTGCGCCGTTGACGTTGACTTCGATCTGTCCATAACCCCCGGAGGGGATTTCGCGAATCACCTTCACCTTTTTGAGGTCGCTGCCGAGCTGTTCGCTCGGGTCACAGACCCGGCACAACCAGGACCTGAGGAAAAAAATGCCGAAGATTCCCGTGACGCCGCCGATCGCGATGATCGGAGAGGGTTTGAGCGAGGTGAGCCCATGTACCACCAGGCAGGTCAGACCAAAGACGGTCAGAAAGGATGCCAGGAGATCGGCGGCAGGAGAGCGTTGGCCGTGGAGGTGTTCGTGAGAGGGGACCACGACGTTGTCGCAGAGTTCGGTGGGATGCAGTAATCTTCGCGCGAATCCGCTCACCAGCGAGAGAGTGAACCCGCCGAGAAAGATGAGCAAATATGCAAACCCCCAGGTCACAGCTGCATTGTAGTACGGATCCGCGCTCAAACCGTGGAGAAATTTCGGATTTCGGATTTCGGATTTTGAATTTGCTGGGTAGTTGTTCTCATAGATCCTTCGACTACGCCCCCGGGGGGCTCCGCTCAGGATGACATCGGGAGGCGGCATTCGCATGCAGGACAGATCAGTGCCGGGTGGTTTCCCCTCTGCCCCTCTGCCACTCTGCTCCTCCTCCGCGCTGTGGGGTGCGGTTCACCCTTGCACCCTTGCGCCCTTTCGTGATCGGGATCGGAGAGGGAGGTCGACGCCGCACGGATTATCGAGCTGGCCGCTAGCTATCAAGATGTCATCCTGAGCGAAGCGCCTTTGGCGCGAAGTCGAAGGATCTGCGGCTTGAGGACATTGAGGTCCATCTCATAGATCCTTCGACTACGCCCCCGGAGGGCTCCGCTCAGGATGACATCGGGAGGCGGCATTCGCATGCAGGACAGACCAGTACCGGGTGGTTTCCCCTCTGCCCCTCTGCTCCTCCGCGCTGTGGGGTGCGGTTCTCCCTTCCACCTTTTCTCCCCTTCGGAACCGGCACCCACCGCAGCCGTTCGATAGCGATAGCGATAGCGATAGCGACAACGAGGCTGGCGAGCGGTCCTCTGCTCCTCTGCCCCCGTCCCCCTCTGCCTTGCTTCCCTCTGCCTCAGCTTTCGATGCCAAACTTCGCCATGTCATCAGGAATCGGACACACGACATGAATCCGCTCGCCGGTGGCAGGGTGGGGGAGAGAGATCGACGCGGCATGGAGAAGCGGCCGCGGTGCTTCGCCAGCGCGGTGGGAACCGTAGAGGCGATCACCGAGAACCGGGAATCCGGTGGCGGCGAGGTGAACGCGAACCTGGTGGGTCCTGCCGGTCATCAGTCCGCAGCGGACCACCGCCAGATTGGAATCCAACCGTTGCACGACCGATACCCGGGTTTGCGCGGTTTTGCCGTCCGGGTCACACATGAATCGCCAGCGGTGCGTTCGGTCCCGCGCGATATTTCGATCCACGACGATCTCTTCGAAATCCGGTGAACCTTCAACAATCGCGAGGTAGGAGCGATCGACGGCGCCCTCCGACCAGGCACGGGTGAGCGGTGGCAACGCGTCGGGGTGGCGGGCAAAGAGCACCGCCCCACTGGTCATCCGATCGAGACGGTGAACCATCCTGAGAAAGGGACGATGCCCGTCCTCGAGCGCCTGGGTCGTCAACACGATGTGATCGAACGCCAGTTCAGCGCCTCCCGAATTCTCGGAGGGTTGAGAAAGCAGCCCGGCCGGTTTGTTGGCTATCAACAGTGAAGCGTCGCGAAACAGGATGTCGATTTTCGGCAGTTCTGGCACCGCTGGGACGCTGAGCTCATCCGCTTCGAGAAGGACGTCGATGACATCGCCTGCACCGAGAATTCGGGACTGGACCCTGAGGGTCTGACCGTTTCGTTCGATGCCGCCGTCGGTGATCAGCCGTCGCGCCGCCCGTCGACTGAGAGCGGTGGCATCAGCGAGATAGATATCCAGACGCTGGCCGTCGTGGGTTGAATCGACCACGAGACGTGTCTTTGGCTGCATTGTCTGAGCTTTCGGTGTGCTCACAGTTCCGGTTTGATTTCTCTTGTCGCGGGAAGAGCACGGGTGCGGGCCCAGGATCGGATTGCCTTGAGCTGTTCGTCCATGGTCCGAGACAGAGGAATGATCTTGCTGAAGGAGAGCAGGAGATCGTTCTGGCTGATTTCTTCACCACGGGCGTGACCGGTTATGCGGGCTGATTTCACGGCTTGTTCGATCTCGGCGCCGTTCCATGTGCGGGTGGCCGAGGCGAGAAGAATGAGATCGAATGATGAAGGATCGATTCCGTTGCGATCAAGGTGGATCGAGAGAATCTCCTTGCGTTCCTCGTCGTTCGGGAGGTCGACAAAAAATACCTGGTCGAAACGACCCTTGCGGAGGATCTCGGCGGGGAGAAGGTTGATTCGGTTGGCGGTGGCGGCCACAAAGACATCGGAACGATGTTCCTGCATCCAGGTCAAAAAAGTCGAAAAAATACGGGTGTTGGAGCCGGTATCACCCTCGTGATATCCGGCGATGCCCATTTCGATCTCATCGATCCACAACACGGCCGGTGCGACCGATTCGACCGCCTCGAGGGCTCGATGAAAGATCCACTCAGCGGATCCCTGGACCCCGGCAAACACCAGGTTCATGTCGAGCCGGAAGAGCGGCAGTTTCCAGTCGCGACCGATGACTTTGACGGCGAGGCTCTTGCCACAGCCGGAAATCCCCATCAACAGCACGCCCCGTGGTCTCGGGATCCCTTCTTTTCGGGCCTCGGGGAGGAAGAGATCACTCCGTTCAGCGACCCAGTCCTTGAGTTGGTCGAGACCTCCAAGCCCGCTCAGGCTTTCGTCGGGAGGCACGAACTCGAGGATTCCCTCTTTGCGTGTGATCTGCTCTTTTTCATTCAAGACATCGACGAAGAAAGCATCGTCGATGCCCTCGTGGCGATCGAGCAAGCGCCGCAGCAGGTGCTCGGATTCGGTCAACGACATGCCCTTGAGGGATCCGATCAACCGTTCGAGATCGGCCGGTTGTGCCGGCCTGCCTTCAAAGAGCCCCATGACCAGCGCCCTCAGCTCGCCCTCATCCGGGAACAAGGAGACCACGATATAGGTGAGTGGTTTGAGGGACTCCGGAAGATCCATGGACTGCTGCAACAAGAACAGAAACTTACCGGTATTTCGAATCTTCATGGCGGTGTCGCGGAGGCGGCGTCGCAGCAGCCGGTCCTCCATGAGAATGCCTTCGAAATCCTTGAGCAGATAGAGGCCCCTGGGCCCGGAGTCCGAGATCCACGCCAGGGCATCCATCGGATCAGAGAGGTCCTCTCCTTCAAGGTCGATAAAGCCGTCAACACAATTCCACACCATCACCGGTAGCTCTTGCGGTTTTGCGGAACCACCAAACCTCCTGAGGAGGGCCTCCTGGCGATCCTCCTCGGGACTTACCAGCAGGGTGATTGGATAGGCGGAAGACAGCGCTGTGCGGATCTGTTCGATCGTGTTGAGCATGACCTACTCATTCTATCGTGTCGGGTGTCAGGGACGCCGCGGGCCTCGCCCGATCTCGCTGAGGGAGCGCCCGGCGCGCCGCACCGCATTCAACGTGGTCGGTTGCCAGATATTTCGTGAGCGCCACACGAACACGGCACAAATGGTCGAAACGAGGGCGACCGCCAACCACGTGCCGGCGATCTTACCGGTTTCAACCGATGCCGCCAGACGTCCGAGGTCGCCAGCGAGCCACCAGCCGAGGCCGGACCAGACCGACAGGTGAACGAGCAGCGCCGCAAGATCAACCGCTGCAAATCGGATCCACTTGATGCGAACAACCCCGCAGGCCGCCAGCCACGCGCCGCGGCCCAGAGGCAATACTCTTGCCGGCACCAATCCGATGATCGCAGAGGGAGAGCTCTGGAGGCGGTTGGTGACAAGCTGCAGTCGTTTGTCGATGTTTGGAAAGCGTCCGAGGCGGGGACGAATCCACCGGCCCGCAAGGTAGACCATCTGATCGGTGAAAAAATGGCTGAGTAGCACTGCGCCGAGGATCAGCGTCGCCGAACCGGAGGAGTCGCTGCGGGCCGCGAGCACACCGATTGCGACCATGAACAATTCCTCAGGGATCCAGTGACCGACAACGCGGATCAACGGTGGAAGCGCGAGGGCGAGTAAAAGAGCGTGGGGCTCGAGCCAGTTGATGAAATCCGCGAGATGATGCAACACGCACCCGAGTATAGCGGAGGATGAGACCTTTTCAGGCTTCCTATGGTCTTTTTGTGGTGTCTGGGGCCGGCTTTCCGGGCGAGGCCGCCAAAAGCTGCATCGTGTAGGGGTGCGACGGATCACTCAGAATTCGCGACGAGGGTCCCTGTTCGACAAATCGGCCGTGATGCATGACCGCGACCCCTTCGCAGATTTCGCGGACCACCTCGAGATCGTGGGATATGAGAATCAGGCTCAGCCTGTGACGATCACGCAACTGGGAAATCAGTGCGAGGATCTGAGCCTGGATCGGTGCGTCGAGCGACGATGTGGGTTCGTCGAGGATCAAAAGGCGGGGCTTGGTTGCGAGCGCCCGGGCGATGGCGATTCGTTGCCGTTCTCCGCCAGAAAAGGCGCCGGGGTATTGTCGGACGCAATCCGGGTCGAGCCCGACCTGGCGTACGAGGTCGTGGACCATATCCCGGCGTTCGGCTGCCGATCCAATGCCGTGGGCGACCAGGGCCTCGGCAACGATGCTCCCGACCTTCAGCGTCGGATTGAGCGAGGAACTCGGGTCCTGGAAGACCGCCTGGAACCCCCTTCGCAAGGGGCGGATTTCTGATTCGGGCCACTGGCTGATCGGCTGGCCTTCAAAAACCACCCGTCCCCGATCCGGACGTTCGAGGGCCAGGAGCAGGCGGGCGAGAGTTGATTTTCCAGACCCCGATTGACCGACGATTCCGAGAGCCTCCCCGGCCGTCAGTTCGAAGCTGACATCGACCACGGCGTCGAGAGAATCCGAAATCCCCGCAGAGTTCTTTCGCTGCCGGTAGGATCGGCTGAGGGCGTCGGCGGAGAGAATCGGCTCAGGCTTCTTCATGAGAATCCCCTCCGTGTGCTTCCGGCAACGGACAACGCACGAAGTGTAAGGGCTCGACCTCTGTCAATTCGGGTTCGGTGATTCGGCAAGCATCGGCTGCGAATGGGCAACCCGGGTGAAACCGGCAACCGGTTGTCGTCGCGGGATATCGGCCGTGGGCGGTGTCATTCTGCATCGTCTCTGCACGCCTCTTTGATCCGGGTGCCGAAGCGAGCAGATACCGGGTATAGGGGTGACGGGGTCGCGAAAACAACTCTTCCCTAGGGGCCTCTTCAAGCATCGATCCCCGATACATGACCAGGACGCGATCGACCATCTCTTCGATCACCGTCAGGTCGTGGCTGATCAGCACGAGGCCGAGGTCGTGATCAGTACAGAGTCGGTTGAGGAGATCGAGGATCTCTTTTTGGGTGATGAGGTCGAGCGCCGAGGTCGGTTCGTCGGCAATCAGGATTTTGGGCCCTCCCGCCAGGGCGAGGGCCAGCATCACTCGTTGAGCGAGGCCCCCTGAAAGTTCGTGAGGGTAGGCCCCCATCACCGTTCGGGGATCATCGACCGAGACTTCCTCGAGAAGCCGCGTTGCCGCTTCGAGGCGGTCCCCGTTTTTTGTCTGTCCGTGGATGGCGATGGTTTCCGCGATCTGGAAGCCGACAGAGTAGACGGGGTTGAGGGCGTCCGCCGCCTCCTGAAGAACGATCCCGATGGTTCGCCCTCTCAAAGTGGCGAGCTCGGATTCTGAGGAGCTCTGGATTCCTGCCCCGTCGACGATGACCCGGCCCTCGAGCACTCGGCCCGGTTCGGGAACGAGACCGAGACACGCCAGTGCTGTAAGGCTCTTGCCACTGCCCGACTCGCCAACGATGCCGACCCTTTCACCGGCGCCGAGTTGGAAAGAGACCCGATCGACAACCCGCTTCCATCGTGCGCCACTCGATGGAAAGCCGATCGTCAATCCATCGATTTGGAGAAGTGACTTCTCATTCATGACGTAAGAGGTGGGCGAGCAAGGCATCGCCCGGTAGGGCCATCAGGAGCGTCGTTCGTTGGGGCGGTCTGCCCCAACAGTGGAGGACCGAGTCAGACGGATCGAGGATCCCATTCCCATCGTCGGCCAAAAGAACGACCCAGCGCTCGCCGCTCTTGACCACATCTCCGATCTTGACGTCGGATCCCCATTCGAGTGGTCTCCCGCGGGCCAGATACTTTTCGTCGCCGACCGAGAATTCAGCGCGGGGCGTCAAATCAGCCGGGTCAAAGGTCGAGGATCCCGTCAACGCAACGGCTGTGAAGGTCCTGGAAGAGACGATCAGACGACTTTCCACCAAATCAGTGAAACTGTGGCCGGTGGCCGCCACCGGGACCGAGTTCCAAGAGCCTTCCGGCTCATCGGAGGCCTCGAAGCCGGGCAACCTGAAAAGTTCGCCGGCAGCTGGATCAATCGACCCACCAAAATCAAAGGATCGGGAAATCGTGGGGAAATTCGGCGAGTCGATGTCCTCGAGACCGAGGGTCGCGACCATCTGCAGGGCTTGAATGTCTTTTGCTTTTTCGACGACCTCGATTCGCGCATACAACCGAAGGGTGCCTGCCGAGGAAAGGCCGGTTTCCGATTCTTCACCGATGTGGTCATCGTGGTGGGTTTCAGGAAGCCGGCTCGCCAGGAGTTCGCGACCCATCTCCGGTGCGAGAAAGGTCCGGTAGCGCAGCAGATCGGCGGCGCGTTGTGAATCCAGGCGTCCGCCGAGATTTGCGCTCTCGACGGAAAACCAGAACACACGTAACTCGCGTCCCTCATCCGGCCATCCTCCGGACTCGATGTGTTCGATGTCTCGACCGTCGATCGAAAGATCCGCAACCGGCGCCAACCAGAAATCCGGCCCGCCGGTCTTGTGAATTCGAAGTGCGATCGCTGCCTGCACCGATTCGCCAGGAGGCACGCGTCGCGGCCCGTCTCGAAATACCGGATCGGTCGAGCTTGCGGTCACGATCCTTGCTTCGACCACGACGGGCCGCCGCCGTTCGCGGATCAAACCGAAGAGGAGCGGCAGCGCAATCAGCACGACGATGCCAAAAAAGATCACGATAGGGAGTTTGGAGTCGGATGCCATGGGCGAATTGTAACCGGAAAGGCTGTTTGCGTGCTGCTGCCTCGTGGCGGCGGCGTTCGCCGATTTCGAGCGGACATTCGAGGGCCTCGAGGGGAACCATTCGTGCTGAACCCACAATCAACCCCGGCAGCAATCGCCGTTGACGGAGCGGAGTCGATGGCAATAGTGGTATACACGATGAGCGTGAGAGGTGTCGCGTTGGAGGATTCGAGATGAAATGGGTTGGGATTTCCGCCAGATGAAGGACGCTGTGGTTGGTATTGCGGTGGTGCACTTTGGCGATCCGGAACCGACGACCCTCTGTGTCGAGTCGTTGATGGCTGACCCTTCGGTGGTCGGTCGCAGGGTTGTCGTGGTTGACAATTCCTGCAATTTTGACTCCCTGATTTTTGGATCGGATGTCAGCGTGCTCAAATGCCCCGGAAACCCCGGCTACGGAGTCGGCGCAAACGCCGGTCTGGCCGCGATCGATCGAGATGAGGCCTGTACGGCATACGTGGTGCTCAACAACGACACCACGGTCTGCCCAGGGTTCCTGGATGCGGCGGCAGGTGCTCTCGAGGTCGGGGTGGGAGCGGCCGGGGGGCCGATCCGGGACCCGGTGGATTCTTCCACCTTCTGGTACACCGGTGGTGGGGTCAACTTTCTGACTGGAACAGTCTGGCAGAAACGAGCAAGCGAACCCGGTAGGCATCGGCGGGATGTGGGTTTCATTCCGGCCACCGCCATGGCCATCTCACCGACGGCTTGGCGCGACGTCGGAGGATTTGACCCCTCCTTTTTTCTCTACAACGAGGACGTCGACCTCTGTCTTCGTTTCCGCCGACTGGGCTGGCGATTGCTCTTCGAACCGGGGATGGTGTGCATCCACCGCCTCGGTGGTGAGACGGGCTCCGGGGTTGGGTCGCCGTTGTACCTCGAAAACCTCACGAAGACCCGACTCTTGCCGTTTCGCTCCCTGGCGCACCGTCTCTACCTTGCAGGCGTTCACTCCGTTTACAACGTCTTGCGTGCAGTCGGACTTGCATGGCGGTTGAAGAAGCAGAGTGGGCCCTATGTCGCAGCCGTCGCGAGGGGACACATTCAGGCGCTGAAAACCATCTACAGACCTGACCCTGATTCGCCGATTGCCTCGCGATAAACGCCTTCGAGCTGCGCACAGGTCTCATCGGGGTCGTGGCGCTCGGTCAGGTTTTGCCGTCCACCGTCGACAATTCGCTGCCTGAGCCCCTCCTCGGTGTGGAGTCGGGTGAGGGCGGCCGCGAATTCGGGGCCGTTGCGAGCGAGGAGAACGTCGTTTCCTTCCTTCGCGTCGAGCCCCTCGACCGCTTCGGGTGTGGCGATCACCGGGGTCCCGCGGGACCACGCTTCGAGAATTTTCATACGGATGCCGGAGGCGACGCGGAGCGGCACGATCAAAACCGAACTCTGGTGAAAAAGCTTGCTGCTGGCGTCCGGCGACGGATGCCACGAAATCGATGCGGAATCCAGGGATCCGTCTTCTCCAAATACGTGAACCTGGGTCTTGGGCAGGGCCTCGGTAATCGATCCCCAGATCGAGTCGAAGAACCACGTGATCGAATCTCGATTTGGAAGCCAGCCGCCACCGAGGAGAAAGATCGCCGGGTCGCCCGGAAGGATCTCGGGATTGCCGGGAAGCTTCGCCGGGAAGGGCGGGGGAATGTGGTGTACACGTTTTTGCTGCATCCCGACCCCTCCGGCGAGCGCGAGACCGTCGCGTCGGGTCAAAACCACGGTCGCCGCGGCGCCTTGAATCGCCTGCGCTTCGGTGACGGCCATCTTTCTGGCTTCTCTACGGGCCATCAGGGCGTAGGAGGGTTTGGTTCGAGCGACCATTCTCCAGAGGTGGCTCTCCACGTTTTGAGCCCGAAGAACCACCGGCGGTGTGAGCGGGTCTTCCGGGATGTTGAAAACCGACTGCACCTGCTCTCCGTGAACGATGTCGAAGTTGCCGCGAGCAATTTCCTCCTTGACAACATTCCGGAGAGCTCTGTGGGTGTGCCGAAGGATCGACAATGGGCGACCCGTGGCGAGGGCGCGAAGCACCGATGGGATCAGACGCCCGGGGCGACAGCCCACGAGCCTCGACCGGCAATTTTCGAGCTCCATTTCCTCGGAATCCAGCGACTTCGTTCTCAGATCGGGGGCGATAAAGGTCACGTGGTGTCCCCGGTGCGAAAGACCGGTCAAGGTGTTCCACATCAACAGTTTGCCACCATCGGTGGGTGGAAACGCCGGTTTTGTGGCTACGTAGAGGATTCGCAGAGGGGTCTACCTTCCAGTCGCTCAGCCGTCTCCGTTGCCAGCCCGGCCACGTTGCTTCAGGCTCTTATAAAGATCGAGGTATTTCTGCGCATTGCGGTCGACATTGGGGAGGATTCTGATCACGTCGGTTCCGATCCGACCGCCAGACAATATTTCCAACGCTCCGAGAGCGAGCCCTTCCGCGCCTCCGCCGGGAGGAACGAGCTCGCCGACCGTCCAATAACGGAGTCGGTCGCCAACCGCGCCACTATTGAACGCGACGACAGGCAGTCCGGTTGCCAGGCATTCATCTACAACCATGCCATACGACTCGGGCCAGATCGATGGAAGTATCGCGACCCCGATCTTGTCCTGAACGAGCAGGTTGCCGAGCGTGCCGCGGCGATAATAACCGCGGACCTTGATCCCTTTGGCCATTTTGACCTGATCCAGCATTTCGGGGTTTGCGTAGCCGTATACAAAACCGACCGCTTTCTTCGATTCCGAACGGATACGCTGCATCACCGCCGGAATCAAACGGCCACCCTTGTGCGGATGGATGCCGCCGACGAAGGCGATATTCGGTTTGATTTTCGAGCGATCCACAAAGACCTCGGGTCGGACCGATGCCGGCGCGATGACGATCTCCCTCTGTCCTTCGCGCCGCGACGGAAACAGTTCGTGGTGTCGGCGCTGGATGAATGCGGATGGAAAAACGACCTGACTGACCGCATGGATCGACGCCGCGCCGATTTTTCGATAGTCCCGTTGGGGATAGCGTCCCTCCGGATCGAGTTCGCGCAAGCAGACGGCGCAACGCGGGAGGTCCTCCGAATAGTTGCAGAACTTTTCCGTCAGCGTATCGATCAGGTGTGCGCGCCGGCAGAAAAGGGTGAAATCGTGTACCGAAAGAACGGTCTTGATGCCGTTCTTCTCGAGCCCGTGGGGCAGATTGATGGGCAATCCGCGAAGATTTTCGATATGAACGATGTCGGTCCCGATCAGGCGGGCTGCGTGGACCAGGAGATCGATCAGGTTGGCTTTTTTCCCGAGTTCGTAGATCCCCGCCTCGGTGTCGAGCGACATCTCGAGCCACCACGATCCTTCGCGCGGATAGGCCAGCGCGACCGCGCGGCGCTTTCGTTCGGCGTCGAGGCGATCGAGCATCTGAACCTGAGAACCACCGCGATTCGGTGTCGGCGGTATGGACGAGACATTGAGCACCGGTGGTGGCTCGAAGCCCAGGGTCAACTTGCCACCTTCCACCTCGAGGGGTTTGAGCTTTCGGACCCTCTTCTGCTCTTCAGACTGGTCCTTCATCCGATTCTGCAGGGCCTGCAGGCCTTCCGACCGGATGTATTGGATTTTTGAGTCTCCGGGTATTCCCGAATCGATCTTCATGGTCCGTCAACCATCATGTAGTCAAACCTCTCGAGCGCCTGTCTTGATCGAATTGTCACCCGGAATTGCCGGAGACAACACGCGCCCCCCATACAAGAATAACCCGCCCGTAGCCATTCCGGATAGGAGGTCGCGGCAGATCGTAGGCGAGGATCGCGGGTTTTGAGTGAGTTTGGTTCTGGATCGAGATCGGCGAACATGAAAAGGGTGGGGCGGGCTGCTCAGACCCTTTCGATTTCCTGCTCGGAACCAATGGAATCGACCGCCCTGACCGCGTGGAGGTAGGCCGAAGTGGCGGTTTTCCAATCGGTGCGGAGATTGTCCGGAACCAGGGGGGTGGCGAGCCGCCGACCGAGGACACGAACCGTCCCCCCGAGTCGCAGGGCAGTCGCGGTATTGCGTGCTTTCTGCGGGCTGAATCGCTTGTGGGCGAATCGCAACAGATCAGTCCACATCAGTTCGGGATGGTAGGGGCCAACCGCCCCTCCCTCGTCGGAAATGCTCCCGCCGCGATGGTGGAGGACTTTGAAGTCGGGCAATACTGCAACCCCGAAACCTTCGCAGGTTGCCTGGTAACAAAGGTCGACATCCTGGCAATAGAAGCGAAAACCGGTGTCAAACGGCCCGATCTTCTCCCATACCGAACGCCTCAGGGCCATGGCCGTCCCAGCGACCCAATCCACACTCCCGCCCTTCGAGCCGGATGGTGATTTGAGGAGTCTCCACGCCGCGATGTGGTCGATGAGGGCGGGAAGGCCGGTGGCCAGAGCAAAACACCACATGGCGGAGGGGATCTTGCCTCCACTCCATTGCCGTGATCCATCCGGGTGGCGAAGGGTCGCGCCGGCGATTCCGAGCGACTCATCCTCGGCAAATGCTTTTTGCACCACTCCAATAGCGGATGCCTCGGTTTCGGTGTCGCTGTTCAGGACGAGGAGCAGATCTCCGGAAGCCCGTTTCATGCCGTGGTTGGCGGCAACGGCGAATCCTTCGCTCGCGGGCAGGCGAACCACGATGTGGCGGGGATATTTGCGAACCACCGACCGAATAGTGTCGTCGGTGCTTCCATCGTCGACAACGATCACCTCGTCCGGTTGCGGATTGCAGAGCCAGAGGGAAGCCAGGCAACGAAGTGTCAGCTCTCGCGTGTTTCGAGTCGGAATAATGACCGATGTTTTCAACTGATCCGCCCTTTGATCCATGGTAGCAGCGGTTCGGGTGATTGAACCTTGTCGAAGTCTTCAGCGTGTTAATATTTTGTGGTGTCGATCACAGATTCCCACATTCTCTATAACTCTGCGGAGACCAAGTTCAGCACCCGCGAAGAAATTCGGGGGCTCATCGCCTCCTCGAATCTCCTGCTCAACCTGGTTCGTAGAGATCTGACCGTACGTTACAAACGGTCCGCCATCGGCTTTTTATGGACGATGCTCAACCCCCTGTTGCTGATGATCATCCTGACGATCGTCTTTTCGACGATCTTCAGGTTTGCGGGGATGTCCCACTACGCGGTCTATCTTCTTTCTTCGTATCTGGTCTTCGGTTTTTTCCAGCAGACAACCGTCCAGTCGATGACGACTCTGGAGTGGAACGGCTCTTTGATGAAGAGGGTTCGGGTACCGAAATCGATCTTCGCCATTTCCACCACCGTGTCGGGTCTCGTTAACCTTTTTCTTGCATATATTCCACTTTTCATAATCATGATCGCGGTAGGGGCTCCGATCCGGCCCGCGGTTCTCTTTTTGCCGGTTGCGTTCCTCATCATCGGTATTTTCACCCTCGGGGTGTCGCTGCTCCTGTCATCGTTGGCGGTCTTTTTTGATGACGTTGTCCACGCCTATCAGGTCGCGACGGTCGGTCTGATGTACCTGACACCGATCATCTACCCGATTTCAATCATTCCCGGGAAATGGCTCTGGCTCATCCGGATCAACCCGTTGACTCAGCTGTTCAAGCTTGCCAGGGACCCGGTGTATTTGGGTACCCTGCCGTCGATGCACGTTTTTCTCGCTTCGCTGGTCGTTTCGCTGGTGACCCTGGTTATCGGATGGAACGTCTTTCACCGTCTTGCCAAGAATTTCTATCTTCACCTCTGACGGAGGATCCGGGAGTCCATGACCGAGCCTCGAGTTGAATTCCACGATGTCTCGCTCCAGTTCCGGATTTCCTCGGAACGAGGGATCGCCACGCTCAAGGAGTGGGTCATCCGGCAACTCGTATCGAAGATCAGCTATCGCGATCTTCTTGCCCTTTCCGGCGTGAGCTTCTCCGTCGACCCCGGGAGGATGCTCGCCATCATCGGACACAACGGGGCCGGCAAGTCGACCCTTCTGAGGGTGGCCGCCGGCATCCTGCAGCCATCCAAGGGCACCGCCATCGTCAGGGGCCTTCTCGCACCGGTGATCGAACTCGGTCTCGGATTTGAAGCCGAACTGTCAGGACGTGAAAATATCTTTTTCAACGGTGCGCTGCTCGGCCGTTCACACGAAGAAATGGAAGCGCGGTGCGAAGAAATCGTCGAATTTGCCGAACTTGGAGATTTCATCGACCACCCGATCCGCACCTATTCAACCGGCATGGTCGCGAGATTGGCTTTTGCCACGGCCACCACAGTCGACGCCAATGTCCTGTTGTTGGATGAGGTGCTGACGGTTGGCGACGAGAGCTTCCGCCACAAGTGTGACGAACGCCTCGCGCAGTTCCGAAAAGATGGCGTGACCATCCTCCTGGTGACCCACAACCTCGACGGAGTCGAGCACACGTGTGACGACGCGTTGTGGCTCGAACACGGTGTTGTGCGCGGTTTTGGCCCGGCCGGCGAGGTTGTTGAGCAATACCGTGCTTCGGTGCACCAGGAGATCATGGTTGGCGGCACGATCCGGGATGCGGGCGCGCGACAGCCGTGATATGGCCGACGAAGCCCTGACGGTCGTCATACCGACCCGGAACAGGTGCCGGGTGCTGCGATCGACACTCGAGGCGCTGGATAAGCAACGTGGAGTGGATGTTTTCTTTTCGGTGGTTGTCGTCGACGACGGATCCACCGATGACACGCCACGCTTGCTCCAGGCGACGAAACCCAGCAACTATGAGTTGAAATCGATAGCCCTCGAGCACGGCGGGCCGGCCCGGGCCCGCAATGCCGGCATCCGAGAGGCCGTTTCTGATCGCATACTGCTTCTCGGCGATGACATGATTCCGGAGCCGGATTGTCTGGCTCGCCACCTTTCCGGCGAAGCGGAGGGCGGCACTCAGGGGATGATCGATTGGGATTCGGAGTCCGGCGTCACCGAGGTGATGAGGTTTCTGGCACCTGAGGGACCACAGTTTTGGTTCAAGGGACTCGAAACCGGATCGTTGGTGCCCTGGTCTTCGGTCGTCAGTTCAAATCTTTCAGCTCCGAGATCGTGGTTTTTGGATGAGCCCTTTGACGAGGCCTACACGGATGCCTGCCTGGAAGACACCGAGATGTTATGGCGATGGAAACGGCGGTCCAGGAGGGTTTATTTCGACGGTGAGGCGAAGGTTCTGCACCACCACCACTATGAAAACATCGAGCCGTTTTTGACGCGGCAGCGTCTTGCGGGCTGGTGGGCGAGGCGAGCCATTCGGCAGCACCCGGATCTTGTTGGCGCTCTTGTCCTCAAACCCCTCGCACTTGCGCCAGCACTTGCCATTCGGTCAGTATGGCGCACCGCGTGGAGACGTGGTTGCCGGTCGGATCTCTGGGATCTTCAGTGCAGAACGGCCTTCGCCCGAGGATTGATCTCGGCGCGTCGCCCCTCACGAACCAACGGCAGCTGACCAGGTCGAGGTGTTGCCGGTCTCGAATCCATCGCTGAAGATCGAAGGCGGTGTCTCGTCGACCCATACTGTGGCTTCGGCGATCGCGCCTCCTTCTTCGGTTGTGGCGATGATCCTGTAGGTGGTCGTGACGGTGGGGGAGACCGAAACCGAACCGGAGCTTCCCTTGGATCCCGGCGACAAGCGGAGACCGCCATCGATATCCACGTCCAGATAGGTACCGGCGGTGAGGTTCCACTGCAGGGAGGCCGACTGGCCGCTGCTGATGGCGATCGGTACCGCGCTCAGGCTGACGGCGGGGGCCGCGGCCGCGACGACCTGGGCCTGGGCCAATTCGCCGTCGGCGTTCAACGTGGAGGTTCCGGCCGACGCGCCGGCGATGCCGGTGGTCGATCCGAGAGGTGAAGAGTTCAGGGTTGCGGATGCTCCACTCCAAGCCCAGGCGAGGAACGAGTCGGTACTGCCGGCAGGATCCCCGGCCGCCCCGCGCGTGAGGATCTTCGACGGCACGGCCAGGAGAGTCGCCGTCGCCGGCGAGGTCCCGAGCGAGTTATTGTCGACCTGGGACTTGGTCGTGCTGGTTCCGCCGCCGCGGGTGACCACCAGGGAGTTGAGTTGGGAGACGCTCTTTGCGCCGCTGACCACGGAATCGATATAGACACTGGTTCCGAAAGTACTGGAGTGGATATCGTTGCCGTTGTAGCGCATATCGTTGATGGGGCTCGGCGAACGATCGTCGTCGAAAATCGGAAGACCTATGTTATCGGCGAATATACTGTTCTCCACCGCACCATCCATCGGCATATCGACACCGGCATATCCCACGATCGGACCGAGGAACAACGCTGCACCGTAAGACACTCCCACGGTCTCACTTGTTCCCGGGCTGATTTCGTTCTCGAGAAAAGTGCATTGGTTGAAATCGAGATCGCTTCCCTGACCAAAGACTGCGCCCCCGAAACGAACGGCAGAGTTCGCCGCAAATGTGCTCGTTGCAACGGTACCTGCAGACTCAATGACGAATCGTAGTGCCCCGCCGGTGCTCTCGACGCCGGTTGCATCCGAGTCAATGACGAGGAGGTCGGAGCCGGTTAACTGCCCGAGTTCGAAGCTCATGCCGCCGCCGAGGCCCTTGTTGGCGGTTAGCGGATCGTTGACGTCACACTCATAGAAGACCACATTATCGAGAACCACGGGTGAGCGGTTGACCGAGGTCGGACCGAGCTTGGAGACACCTCCAAAACCATATTCGCGGTTGACATCACCCGCGACGTAGACGCCGCCGCCGGCCTGGGCGACAGCACCCACCGGATCAAAACGGCCGTGGATCAAGGTGTTGGAGACTGTCAGCGTGCCATTGGGCCGATTGGTCGAACCATCGATCGTGGTGTCGCTTGAGGTGACCGCGATAGCGCCGCCAAAACCGGTTGAGGGGCTGCTTCCGTCGACCCAGTTGCCGCGGAAGATCGAATCTTCAATGATGATTCCGGCGCGATAAGAGTTGACCGCTCCGCCCCTCTCGGCCGTGTTGAAAACGAAGCGCGAACCATAGATTGCGACCGCGCTTTGATCCTCCACATGGATCCCGCCGGCTTCGGGTGGGGTCGGCGTGTCAACGGAACCGTCTGCAATTGCCGCATTGTCTTCAAGCGTGCAGTTTGCCACCACGACCACGGATCGAGGTGTCGTGACCGGCTCCTGCCAGTTGCCGATGGCGTAGATTCCGCCACCCACATAGCCCGCCGTGTTGCCCTCGAATCGACTGTCGCTCACGCGAAACATGCTGTTCCCGACGTGAACGCCGCCCCCGGCCGCCGTGTTGCGGTGATTCGGGGGGTTGGCCGAGTTGTCGATGAACCTCGAATCATGCACCACAGCCAGCGCGTCGTCGTTGACCCTGAGCCCGGCGCCCTCGTGAGTCGCTACGTTGTCCTGCCACAGGCAGCGCACAAAATAGGCCGCGGAATCCGTCACCACCGCGACGCCTCCGCCGCCGGTGATCGCGTTTGAGGTGTTGTCGAGAAACGAACAATCGATGAAGGTGGCGTCGGCCCGGCTCAAGGTCACGCCACCGCCGACGCCGCTGGTTGTCGATCTTCCGTTTCGAAAGACGAGGTTTTTAAAGACGATGGGACCACCGGCCGAGACCGTCGTGTTCTGCAGGCGGAAAACCGGTTGGGTGCCGCCGCCATCCAGAAAAACCGTGTTCGGGGAAACAGCTCTGATCGTGAAGGCCTTGCCGAGGTTGTTGTAGCTGAACCCACCGGAGTAACTGCCGGCAGCTATTTCGATGACTCCACCATGGGGCACAGCGGCAACCGCTGCGCTCAATGTCGAGTAGTCACCAGGAACGGTGATGACGGTCTCACAATCGGCAATCGAGGCGGCCGCCAGCAGTATGGTGACGGCGAACGCGACGACCTGCGGATTTTTTGAAATATAGGCAATTTTTGACATATTGAATTCCTAGCGCCCTCAGAACTATCATATCAGGACTTCCGCTCATTTGTCGAAAACAGAGTATCCGGCAAACCCTGGTGCCGGAGTGCGGTTGGGGTTAGGATGGACACGAAATCGGCGACAGTTACCACGACGCGTGATCGGAGTCACAACTCAGTGCATGGTGAAAGCACCCTTCCGAAGTTTTCGGTCATCATCCCCACATGGAATCGTGCCGCGACATTGGAGAAGATGCTGCGGGCGTGGGAACGACAGACCCCCAACGATCTCCCCTTTGAGATCGTGGTCGTGGACGACGGATCTGGTGATCGCACATCCGAACTGCTCGCCGCCACAAAGCCCACGAGGTATTCGCTGGTCGTTCTCCGCCAGGAGAATCAGGGGCCCGCGGTGGCGCGCAACTACGGCCTGGCGGCCGCTACTGGGGAGTGGGTCCTTTATACCGGTGACGATATCGAGCCGTCACCGGATCTGCTCAAGAGCCATCTCGATGCCCGGAAAGGGATGATCAGTGATCGCTGGGCCGTTTTGGGCAACATCTCCTGGTCTCCTGATCTCGAACTCACGTCCACAATGCGTCATGTCGACGGTGTCGGCGCCCAGCAGTTCAGCTTTCACTACATGACCGATGGCGACGAGTACGACTATCGCCATTTTTACACAAGCAATGTCTCGGCTTCCAGAAAGCTTCTCGAAGAGGAGTTCACCGGTTTCAGCAAGGATTTCCCCGCCGCGGCATTCGAAGATGCCGAGTTTTCGTATCGGCTACGGCGTCGGGGGATGCGAATCGTGTATCGGGCCTCAGCCCGCGCCTGGCACCACCACGCCTATGATGCGCCGTCATTTTTCGCCCGCCAGATGTCGTGCGGCAAGATGGGCTCGGTGTTGATCGAGAAATGGCCGAAAACCCGACGCGACATCGGAGCGCAGCAGATCCGGCGCTCCCGGATTCGTGAAAAGCTCATCTTTGGGGCGAGGCGCCGGCGGGTTCTCGCGGTTGAAGACAAGCTCGAGGCCTTGGAAGAGGGCGTTCTGGAACTCGCAGCCGAATTTGATTTGCCTGCGACCTCGGTCGTTGATCCGCTGCTGCACAAGCTCTTTCAATATGGATACCTCAAGGGGATGGCTTCGGCCAGTGAGAACGACAAGGCGGCCAGACGTCTATGCGCCTTCTGGTTCACCAATCTCGTGGGCAACGGGCTGCAGTGCTTTTCTGGAAGAATTGAAGCGGCAGGAACTCACCGTTGACGCCAGGACTCTGCGGAGTTTCGACGAATTGGTGGCCGACTAATCCGCAGCGGCGAGGGTGACAACCGCGGATCGGTGCAGGGGATGGTCGGGATCGATGAGCGCGTCATAGGTAGCCGGCGGAGTGTCCGTTTCACCCCGGAGCACGAGGAGGCGGTCGAGGATTCCGTCACAACCGAAGCTCGGCATCGAGTTCCAGGCGAGTTGAATGAGGTCGTCAATCGTGTCCCTTGGTCCGGCCGCTGATTTGAGCAGCCGATAGGCGTGGCGGGCGACCACCCACTGAATCTCGAAACGCATCGGCCCGACTCCGGAGTCGGCACCTTCCTTGATCGTGTTCGTCGAATGGACGCGGTAGAGATCAACGGGTCCGTGACCACCCGAAGATCTCCGTGATGGCAGGCCGATAGGATGAAATCCCAGTCGTGGGCGTAGCGCAGAGGCTTGAAACCTGAGACCCTGATTCTCGATCAGGGAACGGCGGAAGGCGAGATTCGAGGTCGTTGAGACAAAATTGGTCTCGAGCATGGCAAGCTTCGGGTCCCCAATGGCGGAAAGATAGGGGCCCTCCGTGGGCGGCTCCCACGGCGGCAGATTGTGCCAGCCTCCTTGATCCCGAGCTCTTTGCCATCGTCGTCGATGATCTGGATCCAGGACGTGGCGAGCGCCGCTTCCGGGTGTTCCTGCAGCTCCTGCGACCAGACGGGGAATCCGCTGCGGCGGATAGACATCGTCCGAGTTGAGAATGAAGAGGTACTCACCCCGTGCGAGTTCGAGGCATCGGTTGAGTGCCGCGTGGGCGCCCCGGTTCTCCTGATCGAAGACTCGAACCCGGTCATCCTGGGAAAAGGCGCTGGAGCACGTCCCTGGTTGATCGTCTGTCGAGCCGTCGTCCACGATCACGATTTCGACGCTGTCAGATCCGTGGCGAGGGCGCTGGCGATTGCTTCGCCGATAAAGCGATCGTGGTTGTACGAGGGTACGAGCACGCTGACCGTTGGTGCATTCATGGTGCAGGAAAGATAGCAGTTTCGTAGTTCGACACAAATTTGTCGTTGCCGTAGTTGGAGATCACCGTGGAGCGCCCGCGGAGCCCTCTTCGCGGCGCAGTCCAGGGTCTTTGAGCTTCCGGATTCCGGCGACCAGGGCGTCGATGTCACCCGGTCTCTCGGTGACGACGCCACCGCCCTTGCCGAGGAGAAGGGGGATGTCTCCGACTCCCGGAGCGACACAAGGGAGCGCCCGGGCGAGACCGTCGAGCAGGAACACCGGAAGCCCCTCGAACGAAGACGTCATCAGGCAGATATCGATCGCGTCGTAGAGATCCCGGGCGTCCTCCCTCATCGGCAAGCGGGTGAGATTCGGTGGGCCGTTGATCTGGATTTCTTTGTCCACCTCCCGGTCCAGTGACCCGCCACCGACGAGCAGAAAATGAATGCCTTCGTCCACCATTTTTCGTGCCACCCGGATGATGTCGAGAGGCCGTTTTTGTGCATGCATGCGGATGAACGATCCAACCACGAGCGCGTCATTCGGGAGACCCAGTTCGAGACGAAGTCGAGCCTTCTTCCGGTCACGCTCCTCGTTGTCCGCCAGATCGGGGATTTCCACACCGTGGAAGATGGTATTGATCGACGGTTCGGGAACCGCCCGTTCCTCCGCCAGTGCTCTGGCAATCGGACTGTTGACGGCGATGTGGAGATCGGTGGCCTTCACGATGGTGGGGCAATAGTGTTCGATCCAACCGCCACGATGGTTGTAGAGCTGGTTGATGGTCCGGATTGACGGGAAATGGCGCTTGATCGAGTCCACATGATCATAAAAAAAGACATTGCCGTTCCAGCACACCAGGCTCTCAACTTGCCACCGCCGCAACAGATGGCGGATGGCTGACGGAATCGCCTCCTTCGGCAACCAGTCGCCCAGGGTGTACACCTGTGGCGACAGTTCCCGAAAACGGTCAACGGTTTGACCGAGGGCCTGCAGATGGGGGTCGGTGGTCGCGATGATCACGCGATAGCGGTCACCAAAGCCTCGGACGAGGGTCTGAAGCAGAGCCTCCGCACCACCTACCGCAAGATAGGGGAGGAGGAACAGGACAGTTCTTGGTCCATCCACCGGTGGAACATGGGCCATGACGCTGTCAATGTCGTAAACCGGGGTCTCTGTAATGCTGCCAGAGGAGATGCGGTGGTGAAGGCGGTGAGCTCCGGATCGGATCGAAAACGGTTCGGCGGTCGGCACCGGTTGCTCGAGGTGCGCGATGTCACAGATGTGAGGAACCGATCGTCCGGTGAGCTTGCGCCGGATGCAGCGACCGTCGTGCGGGAGTCTGACGAGGACATACGAGGCCGGATCGACGCGGTCATCGCGAGCGGTCCGGCCGGTGGGCCCGAATCGCCCCGGGGCCGGTCCTGCCCATCCTCCGATCGTCCAATCGAGGTCCTCTGCGCAGGCCGCCATCAGAAGCGATTCGAGATGGGTCGGCGGCAGAAGACTGCATCCCGTTCCGACCGTGATGACAAAGCTGGGGTCGGACGCCGATTCTGATACCTGAACAACCGAACGCTCAGTCTGGCCGTCGAGAAAGGCCTCCACTCCCTGCCGTGAAACACTATTCCCGATTTCTACAGCGATGGCCGGATGGGGGATGGTTTGGTCCAGGTTGGGGCTGGGTTTGGCCACCACCCGGGGAGGTTGCGCATCGACGACTCGGCCTCGGAGTCGATACAAGATCAGGGAGAGCGTTCTGCGTATCCGGCGGGCCAACGCTCGAAGCGGCCGGTTGTGTTCCCAGAAAAGGGCCTGGGCACGGTGGTGGAACGACGGTCCGGACAACTCAATCGTCTCCGAGAAAGGCTGCCGAGTAGGCGTCTGCGCATCTTTCGACGGAAAACCTCGGGGCGGCCTCGACGGCCTTTTGCGCGAGTTCAGCGCGAAAACTGCTGTCAGCCAAGCGCCGGACCGCCGCTTCCAGAGCGTCGAGGTCGCCGGGTTGATCCACCACGATCCCGGCGCCGGTCTGGTCCAGGACTCTCCCCAGATCTCCGACTCGGGTACCCAGGAAGGGCCTGCCGAGTTGAAGACATTCGAGCATGAAGACCGGCAGCCCCTCGAATTCGGACACCAGACAGCCGGCATCGGCAGCGAGGATGAGTTCGGGGATGTCGGGTCGAAACGGCAGGCGGCGAATATGCAGTTCAGGATTGCCGGCGATTTCCCGATCCATCTCCATCTCGAGATCGCCGCCGCCGACAACCAGGAATTGAAGGTGCTCGAGATCGTGGACGCGTTCGGCCAATCGAACCAGGTCGAGGGGCCGTTTCTGGTGGTTCATTCTCGCTGCCGTGATCACGACCACGTCACTCTCGGCGAGATCGAGCTCGCCCCTCAGCGCAGTCCGGATTCTGGGCCGGTCGGCGGGCTCGGGAAGCTCGTCCTGCGGTCGCCCACAGGGCCAGATCACGGGCACGCGTTCGGCGGGCCAGGACCTGCGCCGGGTGAGCTCGTCGGCAATCAAATGGTTCTCCGCCACGCATACGTCGACCGCGGCCAGCAGATCGTCGTTGTAGCGATCGATATAGGCCACCTCGTGGTCATAGAGGTGATCGATGATTCGGAGTGATGGCCGGTTTTCTTTCAGTCTCGCCGCGAAGTCGTAAAAAAGCGTCGTGCCGTTGGCGTTGTAAATGATCTCGGCACCGGTTGAATCGAGTATGGATTCGATGATCCCGATCATGACATCCGGATGGACGAGATCGCCGAGACAATAGATGCGGTCGGTGATGGTCCGGAAATCGTCGCGCCGGTCGCCGAGGGCCTCTCGATGCGGCGCCAGGGTGGCGATGGAAAAATCAAAACGATCCGACAGCGCGCCCATGGTGGCGTAGAGGGTCTGCTCGACGCCGCCGCGGGCCAGAAAGGGCACCATGATCAGAACCGCCGGGAGGTGGTTTTGCGATGCGTCTCGCTCGACCAAGCCGGCATCGCGGACGGGCACGATCAACTTTTCAGTCAATTCCGTCGTACTGAGATAGGGGCCCCGGCGGAATCGATTGAAGAGCCGCGCGGTCGCTTCGGTCGCTTCGGCGTCGCGGGGATCGATGAGCTTGATGATTCGTTGCTCTTTCACCGGACGGACTTCGTCGGTGGCTGCATGGTAGGCATAGGCATCCGAGCGGTAGAGTGCCCGCTCGCGATAGGGTGATGCGCACTCGACTCCCGGGACGTGGGCTGGGAGTTCGGGGTATGGGCCGGAGCCTTCGAAGAGAAGTACGGCATCGACGTCCTCAGCCGCGGCGACGAGGAAAGATGATTCGAGGTGGTTGGGAAGGAGATCGGGGAGCTTCCCGGGCGCTGCAAACCAGAAGGAACTGTCTGCGTGCTTTGGTGCGGAGTGTCGCGAGACACGCCACAATTCGTCTCCCGCGCCGCTCAGCCCGATAATCACGAGTTCGGGCAGGGTTTGTTGGTCGATCCAGGCTTTGGCCTCGGCTCGAGTCGGCAGTCTCGAGTCAACGGCTCGGCACCAAAGGGTCAGAGGCAGGTGTCCCGTCGGGCCGTCACCGGCAAATTGATACGCAAAGGTACCGGCAGGCTTTCCATCAACAGTGTCGCGGGCATAGCGATGGTTTTTCAGCCTCCGGGAGACGGCCTCGAGGGCACTGCGGGCGATTTTCTTGATTTCCAATGGGTCTTCACACCTCGTTCGGCTTCGTGATGGCACAACGATACACCAGGGCAGGGGTTTCGCAGAGGCTCGATAGCCTTCGCGGAGAAGCGGTCGTTCCAAACTTCTTCGAATTGAGGGGCCGCAACACCGAGGACTCGGTACTATATGGAGCGATGGTGAAATCTTCTCCCGATGTGACGGTGGTCGTCTGTACTCGAAACCGGTCGTCTCTCCTGGGGGAGTGCTGTCGTGACGCCCTGCAACAGAGGTCTGTCCGGCGGCATGCGGTGGGAGTTTCTGATCATCGACAATTGTTCGACCGACGACACCCTCGATGTGGCGCGCTCGGTCGAGAACGATTTCCCCGACCAGGTCCGGGTGCTGCAGGAGACCGAGCTGGGTCTTTCTGCCGCCCGGAATACCGGCGTGCGCAATGCGAAGGGTGATTTCATTGCCTTTCTGGACGATGATGCTTTTCCGGCGCGGGGATGGCTTCAGGCGATCATCGATGCGCTCCTCATCGACGGGATCCAGTGCGCTGGGGGCCCGATCGAACCTGTCTTTCAGGGTGAATTACCGGACTGGTTTCTTGGCAGATTTCTGCCGTATCTTTCGGTGTGGGACCTGGGTGATTCGGCGCGAAGGCTCCACTACGACGAATATCCGCGCGGCGCGAATGTCGCCTTCCGGCGCGAAGTCTTCGATTCCGTCGGTGGCTTCTGTACCGACCTCGGCCGGAAGGGAAACAATCTGCTGTCCTGCGAAGAGATCGAGTTGTGTCTGAGGATCGAAAGATTGGGCGGAGAGATTGCCTATGTGCCGGAGGCGAGGGTGCGCCACAAGGTCAACATCGAGCGGCTGTCGCCGGAATGGCTGAAAAAACGCTTTGAAGCCCAGGGAAGGTCGGAGGCGGTGATCAACTGGCGCCACGGCGGTTTGATCGGTTTGATGAAAGGCCGGCGAACCATTTCAAAACGGGTCCGTGAGGCGTCGAGCCAGAGCAACCACGGCGATGACCTGATCGTCCGCTGCCAGCGGCGATCATTGCGCGGATACATGCGAGCCGTACTTCCAACCGTTTTCACCGTTGATCGTTGGCGGTGGCCCGCGGAGACGACCGCAAAGGCGTGGTTGCCCATGACCTAGCCCGGATTGCGCCGACGCTTTTTGCTCAACGGTGGGAGCCGACCCAACTCAGTGCAGAACCCGGCGGGAGAAGCGATTTCCCCACCACAGAGCAAAGGGCCGCAGCAGCGGAAAACCGATCTCTGCGCTGGTGCGCACTGATTTCTGTTGTAAACCAAAAAGTAGCTCTCGCCATACCGACGGTGAAAACACGTCGGATACTGCGTCGATCAGGCTATAGCGTTCACCGAGAGACCTCCAGCCGAAGCCCTCGCTCGAGCAACGGCGAAGTAATGTTCGAAGATCGTAGTCGTGAGAGTGAAAGACCTTCACCTCCGGCAGAGCGCAGATTTCATAACCTGCATCGAGAATCTGCCGTTGCCACTTTTTGTCTTCGAGAATCGAGGCCTCGCCAAACCGGTATTGATCCCAGACGATCCGGCGGATCGCACAATTCGTGGTCGAAAAACCGACACCGCCGAACCGTTCGATCCAACGATGTGATTCGCTGGTGAAATAGAAACGTTCACCGGATGTGCCCCAGAAGAATCGTCTCTCGGTATCGACAACATCTATGCTGCCCCCTTGGACGGCCGCCAACGTCCCGGTGCTGTCCACCCGGAGGGGCTCGGTCAGCCGGTCGAGCCAGTCGTTCCGGATCGGCACGGCATCCTGGCTCATCAAGACGAGGTATTCGCCACGCGCACAGGTTGCGCCAAAGTCCCGGGTCAGGCCGTGATTGAATTCCTTCTGGGCGATACCGATGACCCGCGCGCCAAATCGTTGCATGATTTCGATGTCACTGGCATCCGAACCTGAATCGACGCACAGGATTTCGTAGTCAAAATCGACCTGCTGCTTTCTGATCGACGACAGACACCGTTCGAGGTCCGCGCCGCCGCGAAAGGTCGGTATCACGATCGACACCAAGGGCAATGGTCCCTGTTCTACCAAGGAGATCTGCTGCTGCTTTTCCGATTTGGCGTTCCGAACAGCTTCCATCTCAATCCGCTTCTTCTCGGGAATCAGATCGAGGAAGCCCTCGTGCATTCGTTGTGCCACGAATCGCCAATCGTATTTTTGCCGGACCAGGGACGATGCGGCCTCCGCTAAGGACTCGAAAAGTGCGTCATCGGTCAGGACTCGTTCGATGCCATCTGCAAAGTCCATCGCGCGATCGGCGAGAATGAGATGCTTGTCGTTCTCCGCCTCGATGCCCTCCGCCCCAAGCGATGTCGATACGACGGGTATGCCGGCCGCAAAGGACTCGAGAATCTTGAGGCGGGTGCCGGAACCGGCACGAATCGGAGCCACCATGACGCGGTGCCGGTGGTAATACAATCTCGGATCGGGCACTTCGCCGATGAGCGTGACACCGGGACAGTCGGTCAAGGCTGTGACTCGGTCCGAGGGACTTGCGCCGACGACGTTCAGCCGCGCGTCGGGTACTCGAAGTCGAAGCAAGGGCCAGACGTCCTTGAGCAAGAAATCGAGCGCATCGACATTCGGCAGGTGGTTGAAGTTACCGACGAAAAGCACATCGTTTCGTTGTCCCGCGGGTTGGGTTGGACGGAAGGCATCGGTGTCGACCCCATTCGGGATGACGCGTATCCGGGATGCTCCGTCTGCCAGGAAGCGGGCCAGATAGGCTGCATCGATTTCCGACATCGTGTGGATCTGCTGAACGTGCTTGCAATTCTGCACCTCGTAGCGGAAAAGACGCAGGACATCCATCGTAGTTGTATGGAGGATCTGGGCTTCGTCGAAGCGGGTGTGGAAACTGAGCTTGCGCCTGCGCTGGTGCGTCCTGAAAGCAATGTCGATCTCACTCAACACCACTGGAATGCCCTTCGGGACGGCGTGCCGGTACTGACCCAACTCGGCGTGCTCGAGTTGCACGATGTCAATATCGTTGGCGATCACGATGTCACGGATTTTTTCGGTCACGCGGTCGGATCGGAAGACCTCGGCCACGGCCGGTGTGAGGCCAAACGGATTTGGTTTGAGATGGGGTAACCATCGGTGGTAGTCGACCCGACGACACAGCGCCTCGAGAGCTTTTCGCTCTTCAGGATTTTCTCCGGTAGGCGAAAAAACGAGTAGAAAAACGTCGCAGGATGACGCGAGCTCACGCACGAGATTGAGCAGTCGGACGCCCGATCCGTGGTTTGGCGGATGGAGGTGGTAGGGAGAGACGATGAGAATCCTCGGCCGGAAGCTCTCAGATTGATTCGGGTTGTCCGCTGCTTGAACCTTCGCCTCGATGGTTCTGCCATCGCGAAATACCGCGCGCAAGGAAGTCGCCGCTGTCCAGCAGAGCGTATACACGACCCCAGGAAGTTTGGTAATGCTTTTTGCTGCCAGGATGACGGCACGGAATGGTGCAAGGACGATCGATATGGTGAGCCCACGAATGACCTTCAGGAGATAGAGGGCAAAACCCAGACGGGTTTTGAATCTCCGGAAAGGCTCCCAATGAAGCCAAAGATCCGAGCAGTGAATGGTCTCGAGTCGGTTTTCGGTGTGACGCCACTCGCCGTAGTACCCGTTTCGCTCGAAGGTGACCCGTTCGAGATGAGAGTCTCGATCGGCCATTCTGATGGGCTTTCTGCGCAGAGTGGAGCGACCCGCCCCGGGGTCTGGGGCCTTTTCGAATTTGTTGCCGTCCGGTGGTGTTGCCTCGATGGCATCGAAGAGTGATTCCGTGAGCCATTTGGGTTCGGGCCGGTGAAAAAGGCGGCGGATGGCGAGTGACGCCTTTGCCACGCGCCACATCAGGGATGTTCGAACCTGCCGTATCTGGTTCTGGCTGTTTTTCCACTCGCTGTAATAACCATCACGTTCGTCGGAGATCCGGTAGATCTGCTCGAGAACCGGATCGACATCGGACGACCTGGAGCCGGCTGGATCGTCCGCAGACGATCCCAGTTTCAGACGGTCGAAGTCTTCACTACTTGGAGGCACGCGCAAAAACCTCTGCGGCCTGCCCGAGCGCTACGGCCTGATCCATGAATCGGGGGTTTTCAACCACCAGAGTTTCGTCTGCATCGGATGGCGATTGAGCCACCAGAAGCGAAAAACAATCGCTGAGATCCGTGCCGCCCCAGTTGATGATTTCCTGAACCGCACAATGGATGCCGGATGAGGCTGCGAATTCCCTCATGAGCTGGGCGCTCATGGTTGTGCCTCGCCAATGGTCGTTGCTGATGGTGATCTCTCCGGTCGACGAGTCGAGAAAGGCCCCGACATTCGAATGATGCAGAAACGCGCGACCGCCGGGCTTGAGTGTTCTCGCCAGCTCGCGTGCGTAGGCCTGCATGACATCCGCCTCGACATGAACGAGCGAGTCGAAGGAAAAGGCGAAATCGACCGATTTGTCCGGGACGTCGTTCAATGAGTAGCCGTCGGTCACAAAAAAGGCTGCATGTTCGAAAGCCGAGAATTTGCTGCGGCACTCGGTGACGCATTTCTCAGCCAGATCTACACCAATGTACTTTTCACATCGTTCCACCAGGTAGGAAGTGATCCTTCCGAATCCGGGTGCAATTTCCAGCAACGAAGAGGTTGGGAGAAATGATCGAATTCGAGGAGACAGGGAACCTCCCCACAAGACATCGGTTCCACCCCAGAAGCTCGACCACTCGTGCCCGCCTTCAGGCCAGTCGTAATACTGATTCCAGGTTTTGAGGTTGTCTTCAATACTCGGCATCGATTTCGCTCCGGCCGGTCTTTTTGGTGTTTTTTGAAATCAATTGATCCATTCGAATTTCTCTTCACCAAGGCTCATGGGTGAGCCACGTAATAGTAATCGTAGTCAACCGAGAACCTCTTGCGAAACTCCTCGCAGGTCATGGGCTTCTTGTTTCGAAGATATCCATCGAGCAGGGAGACATTGAGGCCGCATTTGCCGTTCAGCAGTTCGTAGATCTTCTCCGGTGTCGTCTCATAATAATCGGCCGCACCGAGCCCGTGTTCGAAGATGACCACCGGATGGTCCTTTGCGAGGATCCTTTGCGCCCCCTGCAGAACCTCGAGTTCCGCCCCTTCGACGTCGATTTTGATCAGGTCGATGTGGCAGTCGGGTGCGATGACGGTGTCGAGGAGTTGGGTCGTGACCTCGATGATTGAAATCTCTTCGCTGGGCCGATCGTAGCGGCGCTCGCGAAAGCCGCTGTATCCGGGGTTCGAGGTGACCCAATGAAAGGTTCTTTCACCCGGGGAATCGCTCAGAGCAAGGGGCGAGAGACGGACCCTCGAATCATTCCCGTATTTCTCCTGCAACATCTCGAAGAGCATCGGGATCGGTTCAAAGGCAAAAAACGTTCCCTGTGGAGCGCTCTCGATCATGATGTCGAGAATCGTACCGATATGGCATCCGACATCAACAGCACAGGAGGTCGGTTTCAGGTCCTTGTGGATGATGCACGAGGTCAGGTCATCGTAGTACCGATTTCTGTCCTCGGTCATCCGGTACCTGAATTTCGCCTGAATGATCGGGGGAAGGAATCGCTCCCCGATCTTCAGAATCGTTTCCTTCATTCTCGGCTCCAGATTTCCAGGGTTTCGATGCGGGTTGATATTTGCTGACGGCGTTGACGCTGTCGAACCTTCGAATTCTCTGGCGATGATAACTGATCGTCTCGAGAAAACCGTGGCGGCCGTCGTACCAGTCGAGCCCGTACATGGACTGAAGGGTCGAGGCGCGCTAAGTTTGGTTTCATGTGGTTTTTCCAACGTAAGCGACGATTGGCGGAAAACAGTCTGGAACTCATGACGCTCCGCTCCTTCGACGAGTACCGGACGAAGATCGAATCCGATTCGGCGGTTCTCGCACAACGAGAAACTCTGGAAAGATCTCTGATGGCTGACGGGCTCGAATTTCAGGTGCCGGGATGGTGTTATCTGTGTTCCGGAGAATCCGAGTTCCTGGTGACCGAAGAATACTCATGGGAAGTCGATGGAATCCGGATGCCGAACTGGAGGGAGCATCTGCGTTGTCAGGCTTGCGGCCTGAACAACCGCATGCGAGCCACCATTCACATCCTCGAAAAGGTGTTCGCGTTGGAGGCGGACGCCAGAGTTTTCGTGACCGAGATGGTCACACCGCTCCACGCCGAGTTGAAAAAACGATTTCCCAAACTCGTCGGCAGCGAGTTTCTTCGAGACGGAACGGAGGGCGGCGCAATCAACCCGGCCGGCGTGCGTCATGAGGATGTGACGGAGCTGAGTTTTCCCGACGCATCGTTTGACGCGGTGCTTTCCTTTGACGTGTTCGAGCACGTACCGGGCTATCTCAAGGCTTTTACCGAATGTGCTCGGGTGCTCGGAGATGGTGGGCTCTTCTATTTCTCGGTTCCTTTTCTACCGGATCGGCCCGATACTCTGGTCCGAGCGGAGGTGGATCCCCAGGGAGAGATCGTGCACCACCTCCCGCCGGAGTTCCACGGCGACCCACTGACCGGTGAAGGATGCCTGGCGTTCTACCACTTCGGGTGGGATCTGCTGTCGTCGTTGCGGGGTTGCGGATTCCGCGACGTGGGCGTTCATGCGTACTGGTCCAGGCCCCTTGGCTATCTGGGGCCGCACCAACTCATCTTCAGCGCTCGCAAACGGGCACCCTGAGCGGGGGAGGGGCGGCCTCCCATCGAGCGACGCCTGCGTCGTCAAAAAAAGAACTCCCATGCACTGCATGGGAGTTCCTGACGTTTGAAATCGTCGTACTTAGCGTGTGAAAACGAACTCGTCGAGGTGGAGATCACCCACGGTTCCGTTGTTGTGGCTCAAAGTATTGAGCATTCCGACAAACACGTTGTTGATGCCGGCCGTGGCCATTCCGGGGGTCGGTGCGGTGAACATCTGGATCTTGCCAGAGGCGTCCGGAACGCCGTCGACATAGAGGGTCCGGTACATGGTGAGGGTTCCCGGATTGCCGGCGGTCCACTCCCAATCAATCTTGTTTTCATCAAAGAGGGCGTTCCCGTAGAGAGCGAAGAAACCGTTGCCGGTAAAAACGTAGTTGCCGAAGACATCGTCGTAGTGCCACACGGTGATGAACCAATTGCCGCTGACCTCGTCGCGATGGAGGAAGAAAATCAGCTTGACGCCGCTGGCATCGTTGAAGTGCTCGTAGAAAACGCATGAGCTGAAAGTGGCTCTGGCCCAGGGTCTGGCTGGCGGTGATGTTCTGAGGATTGATGAAGAACGAACCATTGAGGGTCGATTCGTTGCTGAAGCCCTTGTCCGGGCCAGCCAGAGATAGGCCTGTGTCGAGGCGGTTGATGCGGGATCGTCAAGGTGTAGGTTGAGACCATAAGTACCTTGCATTGCAGCAGCTTCAGTTACGGTAACCGAGTTTGCGGCGTCAGCTGCTGCCGGCAGCATCGCCAGGCCGAGGACGAGGATTGCGAGGGTCGCGACTTGCTTCATTTGGGTGCCTCCTGTGAGTCGTTCAATCGTTGGAACGCAAATATTCAATTCCGCTTCTGGTTTCAGGACGCGCAATCGTCGCTGAGGTAACGGGGAAACCTTGGATTTTTTGACCTTTCGAAAATTCGAGGTGGTTATATCGGTTCAGTCGGGGCGAGATCCTGATCCCGCCGATCACAATCCGCCGACCGTCGAGGTCCAATTGCCGGTGCCTCCTGACTCAAATCCGTCGCTGAAGATCGGTGGATCGGCGACGGTCCACCCCATGTCGCTGAAGATGCCGAGGGTGATCAAACCGGGGTTGTGGATCGCTTCCGCCGAAGCGAGAAAGGGCGTCATCAGTGAGTTCGGATTCCCGGCCGGAAACACTGCTTCATCGAGGTGAGCGTAACTCGATCCGCCGTCCCACGTTCCGGGAGCGTAGAGCTCCGGAGGGTTCCCGCCGTTGCCCGCCCTGGCGCCGGTTCCGTCAAAGAAGACGTTCATTCCGGTAAGAACGTTGCCCAACTGGAATGAGTTGTCAGGAAAAAGCCCCTGGTTCAAAAGCGCATTACCGAGGTTGTCCTCGGTAAATATGTCGAAAATACCCGGGTTCGTCGGGCCCGCCAACCAGCACCCGATACCTGCCGTCCCGTTGCATTCCGCGTCATCTGCCCCGTCATCGACTATGGGCAGACCCAGGAATCCGAGCCCATGCCCGATTTCGTGAAGGACGACGCTGACAAGATCGTATTTGCCGGCCGGCGGATTGCCGTCGGTTCCGAGATACCAATCGCCGAAGTTGCTGTTGAACGTAGCCACGATATCTGCGGCCCCGCCCCCCTGGTCGGCTCCGACGAGGGCGTCAACCAGGGCGTCCGGAAAAATATATTGCTGCGGACCGTAATACCAATACTGATTGGCACCGGCTGAACCGAGGACGCCTTCGCCAAGAGGGCCCCACGTCGCATTGATGTTGATGGTGACTGCAGAAGTTATGAGCTGTGACCAGATATCGACCGCGTACTGGAATGCGGCCTCTGCGGCGGGGGAGAAGCCTATGTAGGTGACGGCGAAGGTTGCCGATTTTTCGACGAACATCCCGTTGGTGGGTGCCTTTCGAGGCACGAAGGTGTGTGCGACGGCGTCCTTGGCCCGGATCTCGATTCGTGGTGCCTTCATGCTTTTCAGCCGAACCTGAACCGGTTTTGCCATTTCACCCCGGTCCTTGGTGGCAAGCTGTGCCCCGGCCGGCAGAGTTGCCAGAAGCATGACCGTTGCAGCAATGCCGGCGACGAATCGATTGTTGCCTAGCCGATCGTGTCTGGAGGGTGGATTGTCCACGTCTTGTCGAGGAATACCAGGTCGATTCACAAAATTCTCCATGGCCATTTCCTTTCTGGCTGGCACTGATTGAACTTTCGCGCATTGAAACGTATTGATTATTATACTGCGTATTATTCTCGTTTTAATAGAACGCAACAAAAAAGGGGGCGCGATAGCTCGCGCCCCCTGCTCATTCAGTTGATGTGGATGTTCGTGTCAGTACTCGTTGTCCTCGTCGCGCGGTTGTTTACTCTTGAATCGATCCCAGATTGCCGCCGCGATGAAATACAGACCCAGGAGAAAGACCGGAACCGGCCACCAGTCGTACAACCAGCCCATGTCGAACAGATTGAATTTGTCGGCCAGAACCACGGCGGCCGCGACCGCCAGAAAAACGCCGAACATCAAACGACCGTTGCTATCGGCCTTGATCTTCGGAAGCTCCTCGCCTTCGGCGCGAATGTTGAAGAACTGCGCCTCCCGGTACGAGTCAAAGATAGAGAAGAAATACACGAAAGCAATCAGAAACGAAAACGGCCAGAGACCCTGAATCAACAGGGCGATACACAACGCGATCGTCGCCCAGATCATGAAGGCGCGTTCGTATGCCCACGTGTAGAGGTGACCTACTCCTGGAAAGAGCACCGAGAGAAAGGCCGCCAGGGGAGGGGACTTCGGCGGGCTCGGACCGGGGTCGTAGGTGGGGACTACAACCTTGGCCGGAGGCGGCGGCGGGGCTTCCCCAGGAGCGGGTGGGGCTGGAGGAGTCGGTTTTTCCGGAACCTCGACATCTTCGATTTCGGGCGTATCGTTCATGAACTTTCTCCTTCGGTCGTGGCGGGAGTCTCGGTCCCGGGGTCATTGGTGGTGTTGTCTTTGGCGACAAAATTTCGAACGGCCTCGACCTTGCGCTCGCCCCATTTCCAGGCGCGCCAGACCATGACGCGGACCTCTCCGCGTCCCTGTTCGGCCACACCGGTCACTTCTTCGCTGACCCGTTCGGCGACGCGTCCGACAGCGGTCCCCGCCTCGCTGCGCGCGAGAGAGACCGGGTTGCCGACGACCAGCGATGTGAACACGGCCAGGAAGTAGGCGGCGACGGTTGCAAGGCGACGATTTAACAGCGGACGAGCAGCAACGGGTTTGTCGCGGGCCTTGATGCACTGTTGCAGCAGATGCCGCGGCGGCACCATCGCGTCGCCGACCTGATGGATCAGGGTCAGATCCTGCCACGCCGTTCGGCAGCCCTCGCACGACTCGAGGTGGGTCAGGAGCCGCTCGAGGTTGTGCTGTGAGATCTCGCGGTCCACGGCCTGAAAGAGCAGACCGAGCCACAGGCGACAAGGCGACGACGAGAGGTCCTCGTCAAGGCCCTGTGGTGGTTGCAGACTCTCCATCATGGCCCCGGCGCCGACGATCTCCTGCATCGTCTCCAGGAGCGAACGACACTCGTCACATCCATCGAGATGGTCTTGAATGAGCACCTGTTGCTGTGCTTCCAGCTCGCCGTCGAGGTGGAGGCTGAACAGCTCACGGATCTCGGTGCACGTTGCCATCACGCAAGTCCCTCGACCGGCGGAACGGCGCGAATCTGGACGCGGCGGCGGACGGATGTGGCGAGCTCCAGACGAGCCCGGTTGAGACGGGACTTGACGGTTCCCAGCGGCAGCTCGGTCGCCTCCGCGATTTCCTGGTAGGACATGCCGGCGAAATCGCGCATCAAGACCAGTGTTGCAAGCTCTTCCGAAATCTGCTGCAGGCTGGTGGCGATCAGCCGGAGTCTCTGCCGCCGTTCGGTCTGCTCGTGGGGATCATCGGAGGATGGCAGGTGATTGATGATCTCCGGGTCGAGCCAGGCCGCCTCACGTTCTCTGCGGCTTCGCCGGTAGGAATCGATGATGAGGTTTTTTGCCACCCGCCATGCCCAGGCCATGAAATTGGAGCCCGTCTTATAGCGGTGAAGGTTCTCCCACAGTTTGAAGTACACCTCCTGGCACAGCTCCTCGGCCTCGGCCGCCGAAGGGGCGTAACTGGCGCACAGACGGTAGAGAGGGCGCAAGGTGGTGCTCACCAGCGCGCTCCATGCGTCCTCGTCGCCTTTGCGACAGCGCTCGACAGTGGTTTCGAGTTCCGCCATATCCATTACTCACCCCTACAAACGGAGGTGCGGCGAGAAAGGTTCGCCGACTGGAGACGGCGATGGTGAATTTCCTCGATTTCGGATGGCGAACTCATGTGGGAATGATACGCCACCTTTTGTTGGTTGCAGCGTTCTGACGGAGGAATGGGGTGGATATGGCGAGTTGGCCGCAAGGAAATGTCGAGGATCGGGTCGCATTTGCCATCGAGGAGGTTCGACCCGCAATCCAGGCGGATGGTGGCGATGTCAACCTTGTGAGTGTCGAGCTCGGAATCGTTCGCGTCAGTCTCCACGGCGCCTGTCGCGGATGTGCGATGGCACAATCGACGCTGTCTGATTTTGTGGCGGAGCGAATCAAGCTCTACGCGCCGGAGATCACCGAAGTCGTCGCCGAATAGCCCTTTCACACATTAGATTCCACTTAGATAAGCGCAACCGATTCAATAGTTTGAAGACTCTCCTGCGAGCCTCTGGAAATCCGAACTCCGAATTCCGAACTCATTACTCCGAGTTCGTCGTCAGGCCTGCTTCAAATCCTGCTGGCAGCCCGCACAACGACCGCCGAAAACGACCTTCTGTTCGGTGACTTCGCAGCCCACAAGGTCCTTCAGAGGACGCCAGTCGATCTTTTCGATACCGCGAACGTCGATGATCTGATCGCACTCTTCGCAGATGAAGTGTCCGTGCGGTGAAATATCGGCGTCGTAGTGGGCACGGCGATCATTGCCGTGTATCTCTCGAACCCGACCTTCATCTTTCAAGACATTGAGGTTTCGATAGACCGTTCCGAGTGAAACCTTGGGCAGGGTTTGACGAACCTGTTCGAAAACCCAATCGGCGGTGGGGTGGGAGTAAGTGTTTTTGACTGTCTCGTAGACGATTCTGCGTTGTCTTGTTTCGCGGGTCCGTGGACGTTGCTTCATCGTGCCCCCCAATCGCAGGAGTTTCTCCTAAGTTTTTGTACCACAAAGATTGAGCCGCGTCGAGGGTAGTTCTCGTTATCGTTCCTGATATTGGGCCTGAAATCGCTGGTTCTGTGCGTGCTATCATCCTCGCAATCCCTTCCACGCCGGGAACGAATTCCCGGGAGAATTCAATGACCCAGTTCATTCGCGATATGGAGCCGTCGCAACGGCCCCGTGAACGTCTGCTCGAATATGGCGCGCGATCTCTGTCGGATGCGGAGTTGCTGGCGGTGCTGATGAGAACCGGCCGGCGAGGGCACGGAGCGGTCGCCGAAGGACACGCATTGATTGTCGATGCGGGGGGCCTGGCAGGAGTTTCACGCCTCGATCTCGCTGAGTTGATCGACCGGCCTGGATTTGGGCCCGCCAAGGCCGCATCTCTGCTGGCGGCCATCGAAATCGGTTTGAGAATAGCCACCGCCAAACTTCAGACTGCTGAAAGACTCGATCAACCCGAGATTGCGGGGGCGTATCTCGTCCATCGTCTGCGCCGCGAGCATCGAGAAGTTTTCGGGTTCCTGAGCCTTGACGGACGCCATCGTTTTCTCGCCATCCATGAGCTCAGCCTCGGTACCCGAACTCAGGCACCGGTTGACGGCGCTGAGCTCTTCAGGCTCGCGCTGCATGATCGTGCAGCAGGAGTTCTCCTCTTCCACAATCACCCGTCGGGCGATTTGGAGCCGAGCCGAGACGACCTGGAACTCACCCGAAGAATGGTCAAGGGGGGTCAAGTTGTCGGTGTCTCGGTCCACGATCATCTGATCGTCGCCGACAACCGGTGGCTCTCACTTCGTTCGGCCCGATCCGACCTCTTTGCTTGACACCAGAAAGCTTAGGAGAGAGGATGCCATCTGGAGCCAAAACGTACCGGAGGTACTCAAATGAAACGACTTCTCATTCTCATCGCCCTCGTAGGTCTGGTAGCCGGCCCGGCGCTTGCCGGTGATTCCTACGGCGATGGAGTCACGATCGAAAAAGCGGTCGCAATCGACACCCTGCTCGAAAACCCGAACGACTACGTCGGCAAGGATGTGCGGATTGACGGCGTGATCACCGGTGTCTGCAAAAAGCGCGGATGCTGGATGCAGGTCACCGATCCCGAAAGCGGCAACGGCGTCCGCATCAAGGTCGAGGACGGCGTGATCGTCTTTCCCTACGAGTCGATGGGGAACGAAGCTTCGGCACAGGGCGTCTTCGAGGCCATCAAGTTGACACCCGAGCAGATCGAAGCGCGCAAGGCGGCGGCGCACCAGCACGAAGAAGGTGAGAGCTGCGACAAGGAAGGCGGTTCCGGCGAGGGCGAGGGTGCTGGTTGCGATGCACCTGTTGTGGATGAATACGTCTACATGATTCGCGGTACCGGAGCAGTCATCAAAGGCTGAGCAGTTCATGAAGCTGCGCAAGCTGATCATCGCGACCCATCGCGATGTCGGCTATTTCTTTGCCGGGCTGACGGTGATCTACGCCATCTCAGGAGTGGCGGTCAACCACATCGACGACTGGAACCCGAGTTACGTCATCCGTCGGGAAGTGGTCGAAATCGGTTCGCTGCCGGATGGGGCCCGGCTGGAAGTGGCATCCGAAGTCCTGGACAGGATGCAGATTTCTGATGAGCCGCGGTCCGTGGCCCGGATGGGGCCCGATCAGATCAAGGTCTTTCTCGAACAACGGACCTTGACTGTGGGCCTGCCCGGAGGCCGGGTCGTCGACGAACACGCACGCCGCCGATTCGCCTTCTTCGAGGTCAACTACCTCCATCTCAACCATGGCAAGGGGTTTTGGACATGGTTTGCCGACCTCTATGCGGTCGGACTCCTGGTGCTCGCGTGCACCGGGATATTCATCATCACGGGCAAGAAGGGTCTCGGAGGGCGCGGGCGGTGGTTGCTGATCGCCGGGTTGGTGATTCCGATTGTCTACCTCGTCGTGGTGGTGTGGAGCTGAAGAAGACCATTGCGCTCGGTATCGCTTTCGATCCGGGACGTTGTGTGCGCTGTCGATCGCGAGCAACAGTGGCGATCAGCTCGATCCACCGGCAAGTTCTTCGAGTGTCTCACCTGTGACGCGAAAGACCGTCCACCCATCCATCGGTTTGGCACCGAGGCGGCGGTAGAAACGAATCGCCGGTTCATTCCAATCGAGGACCGACCACTCGAGTCGACCGCAGCCGCGCTCTACGGCGATCCGCGCGAGGGTGGCGAGCAGGATCTTGCCGATACCCCGCCCCCGCAGCTTCGGTATGACAAAAAGATCTTCGAGATAAACGCCAGGGCGGCCGAGGAAGGTCGAGTAGTTGTGAAAGAAGAGCGCGAAACCGGCGGGCTCGCCGTCGTGTGAAGCGATGACGACCTCGGCGGAGCGGCGCTCACCGAAGAGTGTTTCGCGGATGCGGTTTTCATCCGCCACCACCTCGTCTTCCATCTTCTCGTACACCGCGAGCTGGCGGATGAAGTCGAGGATTTGCGCGGTGTCATCTTCGGTTGCAAAACGAAGGACGGTTGTCGGGTCCGGTGAGCTCAGTGAGTTTTCCATGACGGCATGATATCCAATCAGTCCTGCATGGTCTCGGCCGGGCACTCTTTGCCCGGCCACATGTCGATAATCTTCTCGGGGCGTATGGTGAGCATTGCACCGCCATTTTTCGGCTGCAATTGGTAGGAGATGGCGCCCTCGATCTCGATCAGAAGCCCTGATCCGATGTGCGGCTGGGAATCAGTAAGGGCCCGCTGCAGGTCTTCGAGATATCGACCGGAAGAAACGTTGAAGCTCAGCTTCGAGGAACACTGGTCGATCAACCAACCCTCGCCGCGCCGGTCAAAGATGCCGCGGATCGCCAGCCGGGGCGTGATGGTTCCCATGAAATCTCTGCGTCGAAGATCGTGGCCGAGGGAGGCTTCGATGTTCGGGCCGGTGCCATCCAGCACCATCAGTGTGTCTCGATCCTTGATGAGGAAGTCGGATGGTCCGTCGCCCGCAAGCGCGATGTGAATGGTGCCGCCGGTGGCGCGCCACGATCCGAGCTGGTCACGGATGGCGCCCGTTCCACGGCCGAGAAAGGTTTTTCGGAGAAAGACCACGTCATTGGGGAGCAGATCCAGGTGATAGAAGATGCCCGGACAGTCGGCGCAGGGAAGCTCGCCCTCGAAGGTTGCCGGGAGTTTTCCGAGAGGCTCGGGAACGGCGTGGCCGGCGGCTGTCGCCGCAATACCGGCCAGCCAGAATAAGCAGCACAGCCTCGCAGCCGGAATCTGCCGGTGAATCAAGGCGTATTGCGCGCGAATTTTAGCGCCTCGTTGTCGCCGGCCCACATGAGGAGGTTGTCACCGTCGACTGCATACGAGGAGGCTGACATGAGTCGGTTCATGAAGGTGTCTTCGAGATCCATGGCCTCCGGCGGACCGGCCATTTTCGTCATTGCGGCAGGGCTGAAAGACAGCTTGCCTTCGGCGACGGTCACCTTGGTGTTGAATCGATTGATGCCGCCGACACCGCCGACGGTGCCGTCCTCGGCAAAAAGGACAAACGGGGTCGTGCCGACCTCGGCAATTGCTTCACCATCAATGGCCACCAGCTTCCAACGCCCCAACAGTTCGGCCGGCAATGACGCAGTAGCTGCCGGATCCGAATGATCCACAGGTTGTTCCGGTTGCGGCGCCTCCTGCGCGACCAATTTGGAGTCTGCGGTCCCGGCGCCACCACAGGCAGTGGCAACGATCACGGCAAATAACAATACAAACCGACCGCATTTCAATTCCCTCATCACGGACCTCCGTTTTGGTTCTATTTCTTCCGTCGGCGCAGTTCGACGGGCGCCTTCTCGCGTTTGCGCTCGAGCCAGTTCTGGTAGAAATCGACCGAGAACATCAGAAGCAGGATAAAGATCGTGATCCACTGTGGGATATATGGGAACTCGCTGCCGTTAACCGTCATGTGGGCGACGTGGCCACCCTCGAGAAAGAGCACGAAGCCGATCAACAGCAGAACAAAGAGCCCAAGGATCTCGAAGTCCGGATTTTCCCGCATGAACTTGGCGATAGGATCGGCAAAGACCAACATCAACACAACCGAGATCACCACCGAACCGGCCATCACGAGGTAGATGTCGGTCATCCCGACCACGGTGAGAATCGAATCGACCGAGAACAGAAGGTTGAGACCGACGATGGTGGTCAGGACCTTGCCAAAACTGGCGGCGCCCTCGACCTCGTGCTCGGCGCCCTTGATTTTGTGCCGGAGCTCCTTGACGCCGGACCAGATCAGGAACAATCCGCCGCCCACCAGCACGAGGGCTTTGATGCTGATGGCGCCCTGGAAATGGATTCCGAGGATGGTGGTGTCGAAGTGACGGAAGGGCTCCCCGGCGAATCGGAGCACCCAGCTCACCATCCCGAGAAGAATGAGCCTGAAAGCCATTGCCAGGATCAGCCCCCAGCGAACCGCTTTTTTTTGTTCCGCGGGAGGTAGTTTGCCGGCGAGGATGGTGATGATGATGAGATTGTCGGCACCGAGGGCGATCTGCACCAGAGTGACTGAAAAAAGTGCCGCCCAGAATCCGGGATCGAGAAGAAGGTCGAGCATCGGGGTCTCCAATCAGGCCCAATTGTCTTCGGGGCATGATACGCGACCCGGCCCAAGGTCGATACTGGATGCTGGATGCTGGATTCTGGAACACAGCATTCCGAGACAAATCGTCATGTTGAGTTGCCCGATCGACATCATGTGGTTTACGGGTTGGTTTTTGGCATAACCCGTTCGGGATTACCCCACGTCCGCGTCCGTGTCCGAATTGCAGCGGCAGCGACAGTGCTCAGCGGCAGCGGTCAGGAGTCCAGTCGGCGAATTGGGCACCTCCATCACTCTCCGTTCCGGTATCCGGAGGGAGAACGGGCGAAAGGGAGAGCAACCCGGCACCGATTCCGCACCCATAGGATTGTCGCCTCCCGATGTCATCCTGAGCGCAGCGCCTTCGGCGCGCAGTCGAAGGATCTGCGGCCGGCTTTCTTTCCGTTTCATCTCATAGATCCTTCGACTACGCCCCTGTGGGGGCTCCGCTCAGGATGACATCTTGAACGTATTCAACCAGCTCAAGAGTCTCCGCAGCTAGATGTCACCAGGAGAGCGAGGATCCATGACGGGTGTTCTCCGCCATCGAGGGTCTGCTGTTCCCAATTGCTGCCCCTGATTGTTGTCCGAGGCGCTGTCATGGAACAGAGTGGTCCAGGATCCAGAATCAAAAAAAGGCCCCCGCATTTGGGGGCCTTTGAAGTCGATCATGTTTCGAAGGGTTTTCAGCTGCTCGCTGCTTCCTTCCGCATCTGTTTGTCGAGCTCTTTGATCTCGGACAGGGCCTGCTTCATTTTGGCGTAGCCGTACCAGGTCGTGTAGTCGGCATTGATGTGGAACGCGCCCTGGAAGGTCTTCATCCGGTAATCCATGAACATGTCATACAGGTGCTGCTCCACCGACGTATCGACATCGTAGAAGGCGAGAAGCTGTGGGTAGACGCCTTCGCCTTCGCCAACTTCGATGATCCCGTCGCGTCGCAACGAGGCGACGATGTTGATGGCTTCGGCGAAGATCTTGTCTGCTTCTTTCAGCATCTTGTCTGCCGATTCGATATTGGCTTGCCAGAAGCTCTTGGTGTGGCATTTGCCGCAGGTGTCGGTGATGCGTTTGCGCTCCGCATCAAAGGTCTCGGTGTCGAGCCTCGCGATATCGCCCGCGACGACGACATCGAGCAGCGCCGTCGGCTGGCCCTCGGCATCGAGCACGCCGAGACCCATCAGGATCGTGGCGCGGTATCCCATCCACTCCTCGTCGGCCTCGGGAAGGCGGACGCCGAGAAAGCCCCACGGGGTGCGAACCCGATGGTCACCACCGGCCATGTGGCAGTCCTGGCAGGTGGGGCCGCGATGGGCCTCACGATCCAGGAGGTAGGCCACGCCGTGCTTCGAGGTGGACCACATTTCCCACTGCGGGTGGTCAAAACCCTGGTGGCAGGTCTGGCAGGCTTCTGGTTCACGCGCCTCAGCGACCGAAAATGCGTGGCGGGTATGACAATTCTGGCAGTCCATCCCGTACTTGTAGTACTGGCGCGCTTCCGTCATCCGGTCTTCCTCGGTCGCGAGACCCATGGTGTGACAACCCCCACAGCCTTTCTGACCGGCGACAAACGCGTCGGGTTGGCCGTGGGAGAAGGGGAGCGCCTGGACAGCCAGCAGACCCTTGGCGTGCTTACCGGCAAGATATTGTTCGGCCTGGTCTTCATGGCAGGCCTGGCAGGTGGCGATGGTAGGGAGCTTGGCCTGGTCGGCGTCGTCCATGCCTGTGTGGGCATCCCCGTGGCAGTCGGCACATCCCATGGTCTCCGACATCACCCCCCGGTTGAAGTCTTTGACAAGCATCGGTGTCAGTTGTTTGTGACAGGTTTCGCAGTCGGACTCGACCGCAGCAACCGGCGTGGCGCCGGCCAAAAGGACGATCGCCGCGAAGGCGCCGAACAACGCGATTCTCTTCATCAGGGTCCTCCTTCGATCAAAAAAGCGGATGACAGTTCTGTGACTCACGGGTCGATTTTCCACCCGAAGTGTCACGCCTACCTTGACCTGAGTCAAGGATTCATCCGCCTCCGGATGATTGCCGATTGACTTCGTTGATGGGCCGGGGTACTGAGGTCGGGTGTCATTCCATGCCCACCGCGTGAACGGCGATTCGGGATCCCTCGCGATCTCGGGTCTGACGGTCCGTTTGCCGGGAGAATCGAAGCCGGTTCTCGACCGGCTCGAAATCGAATTGGACCGTGGCGATGTACTTGGAATCTGTGGACGCTCAGGTGCCGGAAAAACAACCCTGCTGCACGCGATCGCAGGGCTCGTTCCGTGGTTTCGCCCGGCTGCCGTCAGTGGTCGCATCATGCTTTCGGGTGAGCCTCTCGACGAACTCGATCCCGGCCAACGCGCGCACTTGATGGGGACCTGTCTGGACCGGCCCGACGCACAGCTTTTTCTGCCGATGGTCGAGCAGGAGCTTGCCGCTGCCCGTTCTCTTTACGGCGGTGATGATTTTTCCGAATTCGTAAATGAAGCGCTCGGCGTGAATTGTCTCGAGCATCGGAGGATTTCCGAGCTCTCGTCGGGGCAACGTCAACGGGTCGCGCTGGCAGTTGCATTGGCTGCATGTCCGCGTCCGGTCGTCCTCGACGAACCGACGGCCCACCTTGATTCGGACGGCGTCGTGATGCTCCAAGAACTGGTGCGGCGTATCGCCGGGAACGAAGGTTCGCTGCTGATCAACGAGCAGGCCGGTTGGCGCTTCGGCTCCTCGATCGGGGATTGGTTGAAGATAGCTGATGGATCGATCGGGCCCTGCAATCAACCATCCGAACCGCGATTCAGCCCTCCGTTCGCCTGCGGTGAGGAGGTGGTTCTGGCCGCTCGAGGTCTGAATGTGCGGCGGGGCGGAAGGGATCTGATCGACGATATCGATCTTGTGCTTCGAGCGGGTGAGATCGTCTTGCTCACGGGTCAGAACGGCGCTGGGAAGTCGACGCTCGCTCAGACTCTCGCCGGTATCAGGCGACCGGAGGATGGTCGCATCGAATGTTCTGGCGACATCACGCTCATGTTGCCGTCATCCCAACTCCAGCTCTTCGAACGTACAGTCGCCTCCGAAGTTTCCTCTCGCGGGCGTTCTCACGAAGAGTCAGCGCGGGTGCTTCGGCGCCATCGGCTGGATCATCTCGCAGCACGCGCACCGTGGACTCTGTCACGAGGTGAACAGCAGCGCCTTGTGCATTCGGCGCTCGATCTGATGCGCCCGGATGTGATGATCGTCGACGAACCGGGGCAGGGGCTGGACCCCGCGGATCTCGAATCCTTTGTCGATCTGATCCAGCGGCGCGCCGAGAAGGGGAGGGCCTATCTGGTCATCTCGCACCGGCTCGAGTTGGCGGGAGCGGCCCACCGTCACCTGAGAATCGTTGAACGGCGGCTCGAGGAGGTGGGGCCATGATGGATGCCCGCCCATGGACCTCGGCCGCACTCTTCGGCGGGTTGTGGGGTGCCCTCGAAGCGACGCTCGGAACGGCGCTTTACCTCGGAAAGATCCCGATGCGCGGAACGATGATGGGTCTCGCCGGGCTTTTGTGTCTGGTTTGTCTGCGTCGCCTGCAACCGCGCCCCGGTGTCTGTCTTCTGGCAGGGGTCGTGGCGATCTTTCTCAAGATCTTTACCCTCGGCGGAATCTACCCCGGACCGATCATCGGGATAACGATTCAGGCCCTGGTTGTCGAGGTGGCGTTGACGGCCACCGGAGGACGAGCCATCGGCGCCGCCGTCGGAGGTGCTTTGACTCTGGCAACCAACCCACTACAGAAGCTGGCCATGATGTGGGTGGTGGCCGGGACCACCGCGGTGCGCTCCTATTTCAAGCTGCTCCGTGAGGCGGCGGAGGCAGTGGGTCTGAAAGATCTCCAGCCGGAGCTCGTCTTCGGCGGCGTGGTCGTCTTCGCCGCCGTTGTCGGATTTTTCGGAGGCCTGTGGACGTGGTGGGTTGCCGGACGGGTCACCGAGCGCCTTGGTGATCGCTCGTGAAGATCGCAGCGGGCTTTGTGCTTGCGGGCTCGGTGGTGGTGGTCGCCGTGACGGGCGATCTGCGCATCGCCGCGGTTGCGGCGGCGGTGGCCGTGGCCTCTGGTTTGCTGCTCGACAGCCGGGCCGTGCGGTCGACCCTGCGTGTGGGAATCGTGCTCGCGATGGTCTTTGCCGGTGCCATCACCGGGGCGGTTGTTTCGTGGGCCGAGGGCGCCGGCAAGGGCATCGAAAACGGCACCTTGGTCCTGCTGCGTCTGCTGGTCTTGACAACCGCCGCCGCGGTGCTGGTTCGGAGGATCGATGCAGATGCTCTCCTGGTGGTAGCCGAGCGGGTAGGGCTCAAACGGCTCGGTCTGGTTCTCGGTCTGGCCCTCAACAGCCTGCCGAGAATCGTCGAGGCTTCGTCGGAAGTGTGGATCGCTGCCTCGATGCGCAGCCGGGGCGTCCTCGACCGAACTCGTCGCATCGCCGGGCTTGGAGAGGTCCTCCTTGCCCATACGGCGCGTATCGCCGACGAGGCCGCTGCGGCGGCGTCCTTGCGGGGACATTCGGCCCTGACCCGGCCCGACCTCGCACCGACGCGACCGGTCCGAACGGTAGTGGTCACAGGGCCCTTCAATAGCGGCAAGACCGCCGCGATGACCGATCTCGTCGGCAGGTTTCGCGCGAACGGGGTCTCCTTCGCAGGTTTCGCTCAACTCGGGGTATGGCGCGAGGAGAAGAAAGTCGGTTTCACGCTGCGTGATCTGGAAACCGGTGAGACCGCGCCGATTGCGACCCTTGCAGATCGCGACCGCGGAGATTTCGGTACCCGCTTCGTCTTTTCGGACGAAGGATTTGCCCTGGGCAAAAAGGCGCTGATGCGAGCCCGGCCCGGCGGCGTGGTGATCGTGGATGAACTCGGACCGGTCGAGCTGCGGGGTGGAGGCCACATGCCGGCCGTTCGCCGGGCGCTCGAAACCGATGATCTCGCAGCTCTCGTCGTTGTGGTGAGGCGGTCCCTGGTGCCATCGTTGCTGGATGCCCTCGAAGCATCCGATGCGGTGGTGATCGATATGGAGGAGCGGGGAGAAAACGCCGCCCAGTTGATATTCGAGGCTATGGGAATCTAAGCGCATCAGGCAGATGCACGTGTGGGGGAGACGCTCGGAACACAACGTTGTCCAAAACAGATCGTCATGAAGTTTCCCACTTGACCACTCGGGGTTTTCGGGTTGGTTATAGGCATTTCCGGTTCGCGGTTGGCACGAACCCGATCCCGATCCCGAATTGCAGTGGCAGCGACAGTGTCCAGCGTCAGCGACAGGCAACAGCAAACAGGGACAGCGACAGAGAACAGCGATCAGTGTTCAGCGGCAGCGGTCAGGAGTCCAGGCGGCGAAATAGCCACCTCCGGGTCGTTCAACGGAAGGAACGGCCGTTGTGGTGTAGGCGTCTCGCCTGCACACCGTGCGGCCGAGACGGCCGCACCACAAAGGCCGGAGCCCCGAAGAAGTGAGCGCTGTTCGCTGCCGCTGCTGGCGGAACACTGACGCTGTCCCTGAAAGCTGCACAAGATGCTGTCTTGGACAAGGGTGTCCGCAACACAAGAATCCTCGCGGCCGCCTGCTTTCAGCCCATTCGGCGATTCCCGATATGACAATGATGTGACACTTGATTTGACTCCGGTCAATGCGGTCTCCAGAGATCTGAGACAATCTTCGGCTGTGAAAATTTTGAAGCTCCGTCGAGTAATTCAGTGGGTCATGGCCGCCGTCGTTGTGGTGATCGGTATTCAGTTCACGCTGTGGGTCATGCCCCACATGGCCGGCCGCTGGCCGTCGGTCTCGAGACCGCCGGGAGTCGAGGCCTTTCTGCCCATCGACGCCATGCTCGGGCTCCGCCATCTTCTGCTCACCGGCACCGTCGACGCTATCCACCCCGCGGGGCTCGCGATCTTCATCGGCATCTGCCTGATGTCGCTGATTGTCGCCAAGTCCTTCTGTTCGCATATCTGCCCGGTCGGCCTTCTGTCGGAGCTGCTGGGCCGGTTCGGGATCCGATTGGTCGGACGAACGCTGACGCCTCCGAAATGGCTTGATATTCCGCTGCGCGGCCTCAAGTTTCTGCTGCTCGGTTTCTTTGCCTGGGCGATCTGGTTTGCGATGGATCCGCGCGCAGTGGAGGCCTTTCTGTCGAGTCCCTACGCCAAGGTTGTGGACGCAAAAATGTGGCTCTTTTTTGCACCTCCGAGCCGGGTGACGATCGCGGTTCTGGGAGTGTTGGTGGTCGGTTCCGTCTTTGTCAGAGATTTGTGGTGTCGTTACCTCTGTCCATATGGCGCTCTGGTTGGTCTGCTCGGGTTTCTCGCACCTCTCAAGGTGACTCGCGATCCCGAAATCTGCACGGATTGTCAATCGTGCACAGCAGTTTGCCCGGCGCGGTTGCAGGTCCACACCATGCAGCGGGTCCGATCCATCGAATGCACTTCGTGCCAGGATTGTGTCGTCTCGTGTCCGGTGGAATCATGTCTTTCGGTTCGACCCCCGAAGCCGGTCGGTCGTTCGATGTGGCTCCGCCCGGTGACCGCGACCATGGTGGCGGTGGGGCTTTATCTCGCCGTCATCGTCGGTTTCCAGGCGGCGGGGCATTGGCACACAAGCGTTACCGAGGAGGAGTTTCACCGGCGCCTCCAGGAACTCAACTCACCGCTCTATACCCACGTCGGCGGCACGGCGATGACGGAGGAGTCCGACTGACCCGGGTGAAAAAAGGCGGCCCCACGTGGTGCTGCCCTTCGGGACAGGGTGTGGCTCTGACTTCGGCTTGAAGATCCTGTGCCGGCTGCCTCGATGATCCTGCCAGCAAAAGTTTCGAGCCGGGGCTCGGCCGGGATAGAATCTGCGGATGACGAAAAGCACAGAATCGCTCGACCAATTGCCGCTGTTGCGGCAGCTGACGGTGGAGCAGCGGACCAAGGTCTTGAGCGCCGGCCACGAACGCACCATCGAGCGTGGCGAAATCCTGTTCCACGAGGACCAGCCGGCAGAGGCTCTCTTTGCCGTGGTTGACGGCCGGCTCAAGTTGGTTCGGTATTCGCCGCAGGGGAAAGAGCTCCTGCTGCACCTCGTGCATCCCGGCCAGACCTTTGCCGAGGCGGCGCTCTTTGCGGCTGGGACCTATCCGGCCACTGCCGAGGCCATGGAGGCGAGCCGGTTGTGGTGTCTTCCGCAGGCGGCACTGCTCGATCTGTTGCGAATATCTCCAGAGCTCGGTCTCGCGATGCTCGGGTCGATCTCCCTGTGGACCCGGAAGCTGGCCACGAAGCTCGAGCTCCTGACGCAACGGCGGGTCGAAGAACGGTTGGCGATCTATGTGCTCGGGAGAGCGGGCGCACGCGAGATCGCGCCCGGTGATTCGGTGGAGCTGGCCGAGCCTCGAAATCTGATAGCCGCCCAGTGCGGCACCGCACCGGAGGTCCTTTCGCGAACCTTCCGCCGCCTCGAGGAGGATGGAATTCTGACCGCGGCACCGCACCACGTGACGATCCTTCGGCCGGACCTTTTGAGCGCCCTGGCCGAGCATATCGAGTGACCGGATCGCGCGCTTCCGGTTGCGGGTAGAATCTCGCCGATGCAAAGCCTCTCCATTGCCGGTCTCCGGCGCAACATCTTCCTCAACCTGATCGGTTACGGCCTGCCGCTTGTGGCGGCAGTGATCGCGGTCCCCATTTTGTTGCAGGCACTTGGACCGGAGCGATTCGGTGTCGTCGCCCTCGCGTGGACTCTGGTCGCACTGATCGGGGTGCTCGATCTCGGGTTCGGCCGGGCCATGACCAGAGCCGTGGCAGAACAGATCGGCAAGGGTGAGGAAGGACGGATCGGGAGCCTTGTTGGAACCGCCGCTGGAATCACCGCGGTGCTCGGTCTGGTGCTGGCCGGTCTGCTTTTTCGACTCGCCCCGGTCGTCGTTTTTCGGGTGCTCGAGATTCCTGCATGGTTGCAGGAGGAAGCGGTGGCGTCCGTCCGGATCCTCGCGTTTGCCGTGCCGGCGGTGCTTGTCGGCAACTGTCTTCGCGGTGTCCTCGAAGCCCGCCAACTCTTCGGTCGGCTGACCTTGCTGCGGACGGTTTTTGGAACGGCGCTCTTGTTGGGACCCGTCGTCGCCCTTCGGGTGGCGCCGACCCTGATACCGATCATGTGGGTATTTGTCGGCATTCGCTGGGCGGCGTTGGCCGCCTTTCTGGTGCTCGCCCGGCAGGCGGCGTCGGAGAGATGGTCTTTCAATTTCCGAGAAATCCCGCAGTTGGCGCGGGTGGGAGGTTGGATGACCGTGAGCGCTGTTCTGGCCTCGCTGATGCTCTACGCAGACCGCTTCGCCATCGGCGCGCTGCTTTCGATCGCGGCGGTGGCCTACTATGCAGCCCCCTTCGAAGTCATCAACCGCCTGTCGGTGATTCCAGCCGCCGTGATGGGAGTCATCTTTCCGGCCTACAGCCAACTCATCGGGTCGGGTGGCGCCGGACTCAACACCGTTTATCGCCGTTCGCTGGGCTTTATTGCGGCCATGCTCGCGCCGCCGGTGATCGTGATCGCGGTCTTCTCCCGGCCACTGCTCGCTCTCTGGCTCGGACCGGAAGCCGCTGCCCAGAGCGCCGGGGTGGCGTCGATCCTGGCGGTCGGCATGCTGATTCACGGGCTCATCCAGCCATCCTTCCACCTCCTCCAGGCGGCGGGGCGGCCCGATGTGCCCGCCGTCTTCCAACTCGTGGAGACGCCGCTCTACTTCGTTTACCTGATCGCTCTGACGCTGCGATTCGGAATCGAAGGGACCGCGACGGCCTGGTTGATTCGGGTCGCGGTCTCGCTGCTCGCCCAGACCTGGCTTGCGCATCGATTTGTGCTGGCGGACATCAACCGCCATGAGGTGACAGTGTGAAACCGGTGATCGCAGTCGTCGGCGCTTTTGATCGTTTCAACTTCGGCGACCTGCTTTTCCCGATCGTCGTCCAACAGACCCTCTCCGGGATGGGCGTCGAGGCCGACTATCGGTTCTACTCGATCCGAGGTTCCGATCTGCGTGAACGGGGAGGCGTCAAGACGCGACCGATAACCGAGCTGAGGGAAGGCCATCCTCGAGCGCGGCTCGTCGTGCTTGCGGGTGGTGAATTGCTTTCGGCCCGTTGGTCGGACGCGTATTCAGGTCTTGCCGGTCCCCGTCGAACGCTGGCCGTCAAAATCCTCGCAAAGTTCGTCGGAGCGGGACCCGTCGATGGCCTCTGCCGCCGACTACTTTCCGGCGATCGCCCGCAGCCGTGGGTACTCGATGCAGTCGATCTCGGCCTCGACGCGCCGGTCACCTGCAACGGTGTGGGCGGGATCGGTCTCGGCTCCTTGCCCGAGAGCTTTCGCGACGCCGCTCGGACCAGGCTCGCCCGGGCGGGCTATCTTGGGGTCCGTGACACCGAAACAAAGAGCGCACTGGAAGAATTGAATCTCCCGCTCGATATTCACCTGACCCCGGATCCGGCGGTGTTGATCTCCGAGATATTCCCTCGCGACGAGGCGTTTTCGGCGGCATCTCCCGAAACCCGAGATCTTCTCTCCGGGATGAGGGAACAGTACTTCGTGTTTCAGGTCGGTCGCTATCCTTCGTGGGGGGTGACCGAGGATCTGGCGGATCAGATCCGGAAGATCCACGACCGGGCCGGTCTGTCGTGCCTTTTGCTGCCTCTCGGGCAGGCGCCGGGTCACGAGGACCAGGGGCCACTCCGGCGGATCGCGAAGCTTCTCGATGATCTCCCGGTCACTCTACTGCCGTCGCCGGATGTGACCGATATTCTGGCCGCGATAGCTGGCGCCCGCCTGGTCGTCGGCAGCTCCCTCCACGCCAACCAGACCGCCCTCGTTTATGGCGTACCGCACGTCGGGTTCGGCAGCCGGGTCCGCAAGCTCGATCTGATGCTCAAGACCTGGGATCCCACAAATCCCGAAGGCGCGACTCCGATCGATTCAATTGCCGATCGTGCCGTCGATGTGCTCGAGGTTGACCGCGCGGTTCTGACCGATCATGCTTTGGCCCTTCAAACCCAGGCACGTACGGCGCTGGAGCAACAAGCCCGTTTGCTCGATTGATGTCCAAGAATCAGACGAAGAGTTGAGCAAAATCACTCACTTTGATGAGAAAAACCATGCAATCGGACCATTGCGGTTGGACGAGCCGGGCCATATCGTATTCAATGAGGGCGATTCCGCTACCTGAAGAGGTTGATCAATGGATCATGGCGGCAACGAACCGCTGGTCGAGGAATACAGTTGGACGGGACGGCGTATTTGACCTTCGAAACTGTCCGGTCGCAGGACAAGGAGGGCCACGTTGAGCATTCGACCACCTCGAGCTGATCTCGTCATTGTCGGTGTGCTGTTGCTCGGCTCTCTGACTTTTCTTCTCCCAGCAGATCATCGCGTCGAACCGGTGGCGGTGATCGATCTTCCCGGCCCGGCCACGGCGATCGCGATCGTTGGACCGTTCGCCTTTGCGGCAGTGGACGGGAAGGCCCTCCATGTCTTCGATCTGCGAAAACCGGCGGAGCTTGGTCCGGTCGCGAGGCTCGACCTCCCCGGCACTGCGGCCAATGCGCTGTCTGTTTCCGGTCAGCACCTGGTCATCGCTGGCGGCGAGGCTGGGCTCAAACTAGTGGATATTTCTGATCCCTTCAATCCCCAGGAAGTCGAAAGGATTTCGATTCCCGGGGAAGCACGAGATGTGGTCACAAAGCGTCGCATGGCTTTTGTGGCGGCCGGCAGGGGAGGTGTACGAGTCATCGACCTCCGCACCTCCGTCGAGGTGGGCCACATTGCCATGCCGGGAGAGGCGCAAGCCATCGCGATTCGTGATTCGAGGGTTTTTGTAGCCGCGGGGGACTATGGTCTCCGCATCATCGACATCAGCGATCCCACGGCTCCGGTGGAAGTGGCTTCCTGTTTCCTGCCGGGCGCGAGTGCCCTCGACGTGGCAGTAGATCGCACCCGTGTTTTCGTGGCCGGTGGACAAGGCGGCTTGCGGGTGGTCGATATCTCGCAGCCATCGAATCCGGTCGAGCTCGACGGGGACCTCTCCATAGAGGCGCTTTCCGTAGAACTTTCGGGTAAACATCTTCTCGTGGCCGTTGCGGACGATGGCCTTCACCTCCATGAGAGGAACTCCGGCAGGCTCGTTCCATCCGCAGGGCAGATGGAGACCCGCGGCCGGGCAACGGGTGTCGTTGCCGCCTCTGGTTTCGCCTTCGTCATGAGTGACTTCAGCCTTTTCGAGGTCTTCGGCGTGGGTGGGGACGACATTTTCAGCGATGGCTTCGAATCGGGCGATATGACCGTGTGGTCCAGCTACTTTCCACCCGAGGGTTGGGTGGACTGCGAACTTCTGACAATTGACGACCTGAGGGAAGGTGGCAACAGCCAGATCGCGACGGTCACGAGTGATCTCGAGGTGGAGGTGGAGATCACCCGGACCCAATTCACCTATCCGCTGTGGGCTCCCGACTCGACCATGTATGTCGATTACTTCGCCGTTTCCGAAGATTCGCATTTTTCAGCCTATTGGGACGGCAACGGCTATTCACCGATAGATGTCGAAACCCAGCAGCCCGAATTCGCGGTCGTTGAGCCAGGCTCCTCGACCCTCTGGTATGTGGATTTCGACGGCACCTACATCACGCCTGAGCATTGGAACGGTACCTTCGAGGTGTGTCTCGACCTCCGGGTCGTCGGCACAGATTTCACTTGCAGCGAAATCTGTACCTCCGAGACCTGGACCTCGACGCTGCCGACGCGCACGCCGACTGGCACCGTCACGCCGACCAGAACACCGACCGTAACGCGGACACCGACATTTCCCCCACCGACGCCAACGCCAACGCCGACAGCTCCGAGCATGGGGTCATGATTTTGAAAAACTCGATCTGGTCGTTATTCAATCGCGGAATCAACCGACGAATTTTGCGGTGCCTTTTGTTCCTCGCGCCGATCTGTTCGACAGCGATTGCTCAGGTCCCGGAGATTGAACGTGAGGCGCTCATCGCACTGTACAACGCAACCGATGGGGAGAACTGGACCAACAGGACGAACTGGAGAAACTCCATCGACTCCGATTTCAACCCTCCTGGAACCGAGTGCGGATGGTACGGCGTTTCCTGCTTCAATTACGAACCAAAGCATGTTCGGTCGATCAATCTGGCGCGAAACAACTTGAGCGGGTCCATCCCCGCCGAACTCGCCAACCTGACCGAACTCCGTTTTCTCAATCTCTCGGAGAATACCCTGGCGGGGGCCGTTTTCGCTCATCTCGGTTCCGTTTCAAGTTTGACGACTCTGGTTCTCCGTGACTGCGGTCTGACTGGAGGTTTCCCAGTCGAACTCATTTCATTGCCGATCCTCTGGTCCCTCGATCTGTCGTCCAACGATTTCAGCGGGCCGTTGCCGGTGGAATTGAGCCAGATGCGAAAACTCGCTTTTCTCGAACTCGGCTGGAATCGGTTTTCGGGCTCGATCCCGCTCGAGATAGGAGATATGGATTCGCTGAGTTCGCTCGATCTTCGATCCAACCAGATGACGGGACCCATTCCGTGGTCGATTCAATATCTTTCTTCCCTTTCCCAGCTTCTTCTTTCGTACAATCAGTTCTCCGGGCCGATCCCACCGGAAATCGGGACATTTTCAAGATTGCATACGATTGTCCTGGACGACAACAGTTTCTCGGGGTCCATTCCGCCTGAGATAGGAAATCTGACTGGACTCCGGAAGCTCAGCGTTCGGGGAAACCTGTTCAGCGGTGCGATTCCGATCGAGATCACGAATACACAGCTGGCAGCACCGGGCGCCACCGGGATGATTCTTTCCTGGAATGCTCTGTTTGTTGATGACCCGGCAGTGCAGGCCTTCGTCGACGAGACTCATCGTCCCGATTACGAATTCGAGGGTACCCAGACCGTGGCTCCGTTAAACCTCGTGGTGGATTCGGTGAGCGATCACACGGTGTGGGTGAGCTGGGATTCGATCCCTTACACGGAGGACGAAGGAGGCTATACGGTTTTCTACTCCGAGATCGGGATGAACGACTGGATCCGGGCCGGCTTCACCTCGGGCAAGGCGACACTTTTGTTTCCGGTCACGGGTCTTGATTCGGGGGAATCCTTCGACCTTGCAGTTGCGGCCTATACCAACCCACACGAAGACAACCTGAACCTCGTCGCCAGTAATCTGAGCGAATCGGTGACGGCGATGACCTCCGATCTTGGGTGCGCCGCTCCGGAAATTGTCGTCGATCCCCCGTTCGGCCGTCCTTATCAACTCTCGGTCGGCGGGGCTTACGACAGCCACACCTGGAGTACCGGGGAAACGACGGACACGATTTCGGTTGCGCCAGAGTCCGCCACCAACTACTGGGTCACCGTGACGAGTCCCGGCCCATGTGAGGAGACCGCCGTGGTCCTGATCGACCCGACGATCATCTATGGCGACGGATTCGAAAGCGGAGACACTTCATGGTGGACCCCGGTAGGCGATTGAGAAGCGATCTGATCGCGAATTGAACGATTCGCGTCCCAAAACCACCAGATTTGATGAGAAAAACCATTCAATCGGACCATTGCGGCTGGACGAGCCGGGCCATATCGTATTGAGTGAGGGCGATTTCGTTTCGGTGAAAGGGGTTCTCCGTTCACCATGAAGGCAAAACCAGCAAGGTATCCTCCGGATTTTCACGGCATATAGGAGGAGTGATGTCTCACCCGGCGCCGCATGCGAGGCGGATCGCGATTCTACTACTAATCGTGAGTGCGGCAGCCGGGGCTTGGGGCGAAGAACTGGCAACCGGCCAACTCGAGATCCGCGGGGCGGTCCTCAGGGTTTCACCCGCATTTCAAGAAGTCGCGCCAGGTTTAGCCACTGTTGTATTTACATCTTTGGGAGAACTGCGTCCTGATCAAATTCCCCCCGGGCTGCGGGTCGAGGGCGACCTCAGCGGTCCCGGATTCGACGAGCCGCTTCGGCTGACGACCTCTCCCGGCGATGCATTTCGAATTCCGGGACTGAATCGCGAAGGAACCTACACGCTCTCCGGAATTCGGCTGGTGGAGGGAAACCGGACGATTTCGTCGGCCGAACCGGATACCGCCGAGATCCTGGTTCACCGGCTGGTCATCTCGTCGATCACGTCGAGAGCTTTGACACCCGATGAGATGGATGCCTACGGCATCGTCATCGATGCGGACAACTACACGGCCTGGCACTACACGGTGGGTTTCCAGGTCGAAGGTGGGACCGTTGAAATCCCGTTTGACGTGATGCTTGGACCGCAGGGCATGACATTGCTCGAGGCTCCGGAGTCCTACTCCCTGCCGATCGGGCCGGAGCTCCCCGAGATCCCGGTGCCAACCGTCAATACCGGCGGTCTCGAACCGATTCCGAGGACCTTGTTGGATCTGCCGGATATCGACACCGAGGCCATCGAAGCCACACCAATTCCAGGCTTCATCATCATCCCGACCGATATGGCGTTTCTCAATCAGTTCTTTTCAGTCATCATGGTGGTGCAAAACGGCGCACTCGCCGACAGCGGTCTCGAATTGCGCAACCTGACGGGCGTGCTCGAGTTGTCGAGTGACGGCCTCAGACAAGCTGAAACCGACCCGCCGACGATCCCCGGCGAGCCGGTACCGGTTATGGATCCCGGGCCAGACGGCGAACCCGGAACCAGTGATGATCTGATCTTCATCGTCGCCCAGGCTCGCGGACAGGCAACGTGGCTGGTTGAGGGTTTACGGGAAGGCCAGCACCGCCTGACAGCCCACCTGACAGGGGAGATCCATGGTCTGACCTCGGGTCGGACGGCTTCCGTGGAAGGCAAGATTCCCGGTGTCGTGGTGGTGCGCGACCCGCGTTTTGCGATGACCTTCTTCCATCCGAACGTCGTACGCACCGGAGAGTTCTATGATTTCCGCGTAGCAGTAACCAATGTCTCGACGACTCCCGTCTACGATTTGTCTTTGGAGCTGCCGACGAACGCGATCTCCGGTGCCCGGCTTGTTGGTGCCAACGACGACCTCTATGACGAGATAGAGGACGGTGACAACAACCCGATTCAACGGGTGGCGGAGTTGTTGCCGGGGACAACCGCGATGGTCAAGTGGAAACTCAATTCACTTCGAACCGGGAGGGTGGTTGCAAGCGCATTCAATTCGTCGAACGCAATCGACGCCAGATTTGTCTTCGAAATCGGCGTCGGCGAACTTGGTATCCCTCTTTCGCCGGAGTCCATCGTCCTGCCACCGGTGGTCGACGCTTTGCCGAAAGCAGTCCTCGAGCCCGCTATCGAACTCCTCGGGCTTGCGCACTCGCTCGCCAATGCGCCGAACGGCGTCGAGGTCGATCTGCCGCCGGTAGGCGAGGCGATCGTCATGTTGCGGGGCACCGAACTCGCCGCTGCCGGTCAACGGCTCGCTTTTGGCGAACCCCTAGCCCGTTCGGTGGTCGGCTTCGGTCTCGAGTGGATGGGTTCGACCCGTTGGAGTCCGAGCTTTGATGTATTGAGGCGCCAATCGCGCCGCGGTCATCAGCTCGAGAACGCCACCGCCAGTTATCTCGGGGCACGGATGGAAGAACTCGGTGCCTCGGAAGCCCTGGCGGAACTCGAAGAGCTCGCGATTTCCGGCAGACCGATGGTTCTGGTTAGCGCTGAGGGTGCTGGTTTTGAGGGTGGGGCTCGATTGGCGATGGTGGGGAACTCCTCTGGGCGTACCGTTGTCGGGCAACGGTCGGATGTCGAGTTCTTTACCCGCGATCTCGAAGGCGGATCAATCCTTGGACTCGACTCGGATGCGTGGTCCGGCGAGATCGGGATCGTTGCCGTGCCGGTTGAAAAAGACGGATCGTGGTTCGAGGAGAGCTATCAGGTCCAACTCTGGGGCACCCGGTCGGGAGCGGTGGACATCGAGGCGATTCTCGTCATGCCGGACGGCAGCACACGCCGGTTTGCTCCATCACAGGAAGTTGATACCGGGAATGGCAGTCTGGCATTTTTCAACATCGGGCCGTTGCTGGAGAGCACCTGGATCGAAAGCGACTCCAATGGCGATTCACTGCGGGATTGGTGGGAAGAAATCGTGGCGGTCGATCGCGGAGCACCGGCACCCAGGGTGATTCGTGCGGGCTTCAGCCAAACCGTCAATCCGGTTCGAAGCGGTGGATACCGCAACGTCGTTCTGTTGCTCAGCCAGCCTGTGGATGGCGATGCCGTTGCAGAGATCGAAGCAGAGGAATGGCTGATCGACTCCGTCCTCGATATCGATGATGGTCAGGGATCGGTGGAATCCTTTTCGCGGTCCAGACATGGGCGTTCGTTCCGTGTTCAACTCGATCCGCGCATCCTTGTGGTGACTTTCAGCGAACCTCTCAACCCTCATGCTGAACTGAAGCTTTCAAGTGGGTCGGCGCCACTGCCCATGGTCGGTGGGGGAGAGCTCGACATTTCCGATTTCTTGATCGATGTGGGGGAAGGGCTCGAAAGCGGAGTCGTTCGTGGGGTTGTTCTCGGTCCGGATGGTGGTCCACTGCCTCATGCCGAGCTCGAGCTCTACGAACTCTTCGAGATCTGTCACCCGATAGACGGCTGCAATTGGTATCCGGGCCTCTCCGATCGCGTCCGGGCAGATGCCTCGGGTGGGTTCCTTTTTGATGCCGTCAGGTATCGCGATGAAGCCATTCCGAGCCAACATGCCGCCTTTACAGTAAGAGCCGTTGATCCCGAAAACGGACGCGACACCCGGTTGGTGGGGCGTTTGCCCGGCGACAATCAGGTGCGCACTCTGACGCTGGCGATGGTTGGTCGCGGTGATGTCGTGGGGACTCTTCGGAAGGCCGATGGATCAGCCCTTGTCAATCCGGTGGTCATCGCCCGCTCGATCACAAACCCCTGGGAAGGACGCCAGACGGAGCCCGACGCCTCGGGCAGCTTCCGTCTCGAGGATCTTCCGGTAGGCCCGGTTCAGGTGGTAGCCAAGGACGGCCCGACCTATACCTCCGGAACGGCACAAATCACTGCTCCGGGAGCCGAAGCGGCCATCGAGTTGGTGCTGCACGATTTCGCCCAGCCCTTGGCGCAGGTTGAGGGATCTGTGATTGATGGTGAGACCGCGCAACCGATTCCCGATCTCGATGTCTATGTGATTCCCGCCGGTTACCAGGGTGCCACCCATGCCGCGAGAACCGACTCGAACGGTCTCTTCTCGATGGAAGATGTGCCCCCCGGAATCGCCCGTTTCAAAGCCTGGAGCCCGACTCTCGGCCGCTACGTCGGTGAGGTGGTGGTCGATCTGCTGGGCGATGCCATGAACACAGCGGAACTGGTGGTCCGGGCGAGCGCGACCGGCACGATCACCGGGAAGGTGACCCTGCTTTCGGGTGGAGTCGAAACGCCGGTGGCCGGAGCTTATGTGGTTGCCCGTCAACAGGGGCTCTTCGCTCTTGCGGATGAGGGCGGACTCTACGATCTTTCGAATCTGCCGCTCGGGCAGATCGATCTCGAGGTCTGGGATCCGGTGACCGCGGCCTCGACGACCAAGACGGTCGATCTGACGGCCGACGGCCAGGTCCTGGTCCTCGACTTCGTATTGCGAGAGGACCAGGGTCTGGGTTCGGTGACGGTCAATGTAGCCAATGGCTCCGGATCTCCCGAGTTCGGTGCCGAGGTGGCGCTCGCCCATTTCGGAAGTGGGTATGGGGGCAGGACCGGCGGCGACGGAAGCATCCGGATCGAAGACGTACCGCCTGGAGAACATGATGTCCTGGTCCGGCTCGGCCAAAGACTCGCACGAGGTAAAGTGAAAGTGCTCTATCCGGGGCACTCTGCCGCGACAAATCTCATTCTCGGCGGATTGGTCAGCGCCACCATTCGTGTCGAGGCGGATACGGTCGGTGGTGGTGAGGTGGCTCCGATCACACCCATCAGTTATCGGGTGCCCGGCGTGACATCCACCGGCAGGATCGGACAGGTTCCGGATGAAGGTTGGACCGAATGCGAACTCGACCCGGAAGGCGTTTGTCTGGTCGAAGATCTGCCGACCAATGTCGGATCCCTTGTCGCCGTCGCGTCGAGTGGTTTTTACGGTCCCGTCTCCGCTTCGATGTTTATCGATGGAGTTGACGGTCGGGAACTGGTCATCAACTTCCAGGCACCGGGAATTGTCGGCGGCACGGTGGTTCGCCCCGGCCCGGAGGGCCCGATCGCGGTGGCGGAAGCCACCGTCGAGCTGTGGATCACCGGTACGGGAGGCAACCTCATCGCGCTGCACAAGCAACCTTCCCAACAGGACGGTACCTTCAACTTCGGACTCGTACCGCGAGGGGCGTACAGCATTCGCGTCTACCATCCGGGCCATGGCATCGCATGGCTCAACGGCAACATGGGTTCGGGGCAGGTGATCGACGATCTCGTGCTCTCGTTGCGCGGACGAGCCGCGACCGAGGGCCAGGTGGCATTGTGTTTCGACAAGAAATCCGCCAAGGCGGGGTCCTCGGTCCGGATCAGCATGTGGCCCAATGGGGTGCCGAAACCGTTTATCTCCAATCTCGAAATCGGGGAGATCGAAAATCGGGTGCTCGATCTCGAGCTCGATGAGGACGATCGTGCATCGTTCATGTTTGCCGGGCAGATGGTCGGGACCTGGACCCTCTCCGCAACCTCGGCGCTTCACGGATCCGCCTACGAAACCGTAGGCCTTGGTCCGGCGGGAGAAACGACTCTTCTCGCTGAGCCCGTGTGCCTCCACCCGACCGGCACGGTCGGCGGCACCGTGACCCTTCCCGAAAATGGAGAACCGGTCGAGTCGGTGACGGTTCAGCTCTTCCGCCGGGTGAGCTACTACTACGAGATTCTGACCACCGAGAGCACGGCTGCTGACGGGACATACCTCTTTTCGAGCGTCCCGGTGGGGCGCGATTATCAGGTTCGCGCCTTCCATACAGCCAGCAATCGTGGAGGAATTTCCGCCACCGTGTCGCTGTGTGACAGCTCGAATTCTGGATTCGGCACCACCTGCGTCCGCGACGCGGTGCTCGACGTTTCGCTGTCGCCTATGGGAAGGCTTGAAGGGATCCTCCGGGATCAATATCAAGAACCTGTTGAAGGCGGCCAGATCAAACTCCGGACATCGGTGGTTCTCAACCAGAACGGCCAGGTCCAGCAGCACCAGCGGGAATGGACTGCGTTCACCGGTGCCGACGGTGGCTTTGTTTTTGAGGGCGTATCGGCCGGTACGGCCGTGATCACGGCTTTCGATCCGGATTCTCCGCTTTTTGTCGAGGCGACGGTTTCGATCAACCCGGTCACCTCGCCGACCACCACGATCGAACTCGAGTTACCGGAAACTGCTGAAATCGCGGTCCGGGTCCTCGATCCTTTCGGTGTGGCGCTTGCAGACGAGGTGCCTTCGGTTGCGTTCCAGCAATCCAGTCATGACTTCTTCCGCGAGCCAAGTGGTTCATCACCAACTGTCCAGCACCTTTCAATGGATGTCGCACCGGTCTTCGAAAATGTGGTGTCGGGCAGATTCAAGGTTGGTGCGTGTCTCGGTGCATGTGAAAGCGCCGGTGTCGAGCAGATACTCGGCCGCAAGTTCACGACGGCGCTGGGTGCCGTCTCGGAGAGCTGGATGTCGAATCCACCGAGTGATCAGGTCGTCGAACTCGAGCTGATGGGTCGGGCGGCAATCGCGGTGGCGGTGACTCAAGGAGGGGAGCCGGTTGTCGGGGCGAAGGTTCGGATAACCGGGAGCGGCTTCTACGGCAGACGCGACGTGACGACCCAGACCGGCGATGACGGCTCGATTATTCCGGTCAGCGGACTCGGCGTCGGAACCTACACCGTGACCGCGGCTCTGACGGACCCGACCGGCGCGCTGTTGGGCGGTTCCCGCGAGATCGAGATATCGCAGGAAGATCACAGCGGCACCATATCGGTCGAGATGGCAATCGAGCTCTCGGCTTCGGCCGAGGGTCGGACGCTCGATCCCATGGGGCAACCGGCAGCCGGCGCGCTCGTCAAGATGATTTTCAGCAATCGCACGTTCCAAGCCGTCTCGGACGAAACGGGATGGTTTACCTTCCCGTCGCTCGCGGCCAATCAGACCTACCAGCTCGAGGCCTATGCCGCGAACGGGTTGGGCAGACACTCGCTGCGCGATATCGTCGTCGCCACCGATCACCTGATTCTCGCGGATCTGGTGCTCGACGAGACGAATCCCTGGGTCGCCTCGATCGAGCCGGTCAACGGTGGACAGGACGCCGATCCGACCGCGGACATCATCATCGACTTTTCGGAGCGGATGCGCCTGGCGACCTTGGTTGGCGGGAACATCTCGCTGAGGCAACAGGGTTCCGGAAGTTCTGTTCCTTTCACAAGGAGCTTCTCCGAAGAACCAGATCCGGACGGCGACGGCCCGCTCGAAGCATTTACCCGCGTCACCTTGGCCCATGGTCCTCTGGTGAGTGAAACGCTGTATCTGATCGACGTTCTGGACGACGTGGAAGACCTCGCGGGACGAAGACCATCCTTCGATCTGCATTCGACCTTCCGTACCCGGGACACCATCCCGCCTTCGGTGCTCGGCGCGGTCCCGGTCGATGACCCCGACGGCGATCAACCGGTCGGACCGGACGTGGTGCCGATCATCAGCTGTTCCGAGTCGATGGATCCCGAGTCGCTGAGTGCAACGACGGTCCGCCTACTCGATGCGGGTGGTCAGCCGGTCGAGGCGGTCCTCGACCTCCAGCGCGACGGTTTCGACATTCGAATCCGACCGGCCACCGCTCTCGAACTCGACACCTTCTACACCGTCATCATCGATGGTGTTACCGATGCCGCCGGACTCGCCCTCGCTGAGGCCTACAGCTTCACCTTCAGAGTCCGTGATATCGAGGCACCGGTCATCACCTTGCTGCTTCCGGAAGGGGCGATGGATCAGGGAGGGGTCTGGACTGCTTTGGAGGGCCGCGAGATCACGGTCCTGGCAGCAGTGACCTCAAATGACTCACTTCGTTCGGTTGTGCTCACAGTCGACGGGGTGCCGTTGATGGTTTCTCCGGACGCAATCCCCGGCCGGTTCCGCGGAACCGCGATGATGCCGGTGGACGTGCCTTCGGTGGTGCTCGGCGCAGCGGCCGAAGATGTTTCCGGGAATGTCTCGGAGATCGCGTCGCGCGAACTCATGGTTGTGGATGATCGGCTTCCGACCGGAACGATCGGATCCGAGCCGTCCAACGAGGTTTTGCCGAATCACCTGCTGACGGTCACGATTGATTTCGCGGATGACCACGGTTTGGCCTCCGCCTATGTTTCGACAACCGGGGTCATCGAGCAGGAGTGGACTGTTGTGCTTTCTGGAACGACGGGTTCCGATTCCCGGGAATACCGCATCCCATTCGACGCGGTCGCTGGCGAACAACTGCTGGTGTCGTGCGAAGTCGAGGACACCCTCGAGCAGCGCAGCTCGTTGACGCCGCTGGTCATCACGGTGGCGGGTGATACCGCGTCACCAACCCTTTCGGTCACTGCTCCTGATTTTGATTTGAACTATCGGAGCGGCCAGCAGATCGAGTTCCAGTTCGAGCTCGAGGACGAGGTCGCCGTTGAATCGGCTTCACTGGAAATCGACGGTCAGACGGTCGCGGTCGAAATCGCCGACCCTGTGCTTCCTGGACCGGGGTGGACCGCGGCGGCCGCCGCGATCTGGACTGTGAGCGAAACCGACGAAGCTCGCACGGTTCCTTGGACCCTGTCGGCCGTCGATCCGGCGGGCAACACGGGCACCCTGGAAGGAACACTATCGGTCATTCCCGCGCAGGGGCCCGATGACCCGGTGGTGTCGTTCCTCTGTCCGAGATCCGGCGACTATTGCCTGCCGGATAGTGAGGTGGTCTTCACCTTTGCGATCGATGACGATGATGAGGTCCAGTACTACTCCATCCTTGTCGATGGCGAACCGGTTCTCGAGGAAGTGCCTCTCGGTGAAACCTCCTGGATGGGCGAGTTCCTTTGGACTCCGCCCGCGGACGCGACGGCAGGCGATGATTTCGTCATTCGTATCGTCGCACGTGATTGGAACGGCAACGAGGGCTCGGCCTCCGCAATTCTCACGGTGCCGTATGGGACCGTGCTCACCGGTGAACGGGAGCTGCTTGTCGACCATCTCGGCGAGGATCTGATCTTGGGCCCGGGAACCCATACGGCTGCCACCGCCCTCCGGCCGCAAAATCTGACCCTTTTGCAGGGTGCGACCCTTATCTCCCGGCAAGCGGAGAGTCTGATTCTCACTGATTTGGGCGTCCTGGACATTCGATGCGGTGGAGCAATCGATGTGACCGGTCTCGGATATTCGGGCGGCGAAACTCATCCTTCCGCGACGCTCGCTGATGATGCCCGAAGTGCCGGCTCCCATCTCGGCGAGGGTTCTTCGTACGGCACCCCGGGCTCAACCTATGGAAGTGTGTATCGCCCACAGGAATTCGGTGGTGGGAGCCGCAATCCCGATTCAGGATTGCCCGGGGGAGGCGTGGTCCGGATCCTGGCCGATTCGGTGAGAATTGCCGACCGCGCAGCGATTTCGGCGAACGGGTCAACGGCGACCGAGACGTACCAACACGGCGCCGCCGGCGGATCGATCTGGATCACCGCCGGAACCATCACCGGCGAAGGTGTCATCGAGGCACGCGGCGGCAACGCGAACAATCGCGACCGGACGAGCGCAGGTGGAGGAGCGGTCGCTCTGGAGTACGGCGAAATCGATGACGAAATCGTAGGCGCTATCAGAGCGGATGGTGGGTACTACTGGAGAGCGGGAGGAGCCGGTACCGTCTACCTCCAAGGACCGGATTCGATCTTCGGCGATCTCGTGGTCGACAACGCGGGATATCGCGGGCGATACACCTTGCCTCCGACCCTGGGCAGCGGATCGGTGCTCGCCGGTAGCGGCGGACAGACTCTCGTGACCGATCGCGACCAGGTCGTTCCACAGTACTTCGTCGGCCATTGGGTCGAGGTCCTGGACAGCGACGAAAACGAATCGAAGGGCAAATGGCGCGTCGCTTCGGTGGACGGGTTTACGCTGACTCTGGATGGAGATCCGGAAATCATCGCGGGTGATCTCTGGCGGGGTGTCTATCGATTCGACTCGGTGACCGTTCGCGGCGAAGCAAGAGTGCGTTTTTATGACCACGACGATTTCGGATCGGTGGATGTGGAATATCGCTCCATCCTCGAGGAACCAAATGACGAGGCACCCTCGATCAACCCCGAAACGATCGTTCTGAGTGCCTTCGCCAGAAAGTTCTGGATCGAAGGGTTCGCGGGAGCCGTTACCGATCCCGATGGGGTCAACAGGGTCACCGTGGTAAATGACACTGCGGGCACGGACGTTACCTATTATCTTGAACCCAACGGTTCCTTTTTCAGGCGAGACATCAGTGGGGCTTCGGGTGACGAAATCCGGCTGGAGGCGACAGACAGCCACTACGATCCGTTTGTGGGTGAAGCTTTGGTCGGCACATTACCTGCGAACGACGACGCTCCGACCATCGATCCTTCCTTGGTGAGTATCGTCAATCAAGATGGGCAAGGACTCGAGTACCGCTATCGGGTGGACGGACTTCCCGGTGCGATCACCGACGAAAACTGGAGAGTGGATGTCACGGTCAGAAATGTGACGGCCGGGATCTCGTGGAGCCAGGAGATCTCATCGGTCGGCAATTTCTCGATTGGTTTCGACGCCGAACCGGGAGAGACGCTGCTTCTGGAAGCGACCGACCAACACCCCGAGCCGAAGACCTCGGTTCTCGATCTCGGAGGCATGCCCGATTTCTTGCCTCCTGGCATCGATGCTGCTGGAATCGGTGTGCTGGCCTTTGACTTTGGATATTGGCTCGTCAGCGAGGAACCGGTTATCTTTGATGATTCCGAAATCGACGTGGTCTTCGCGATCGATCCCGAGCAGCCGGAGAATGTCTATCCACTCCAGCTGCGGACCGACGGCGGAATCGATCTCAGCCCGGTTTCTGATCGCACGGGTGCAGTCCTCGAGATTGTTGCTCGAGACGAGTTTGGCAACGAGTCCAGAGTGCCGATTCCCGAACCACTTCCGCAAAACTTCGAACCGCCGATGGTCCGCGACGAGTATCTGTCATTGACGGCCAACGGGACGGAGTACGTGGTTGGCAGCATCGGGAGCTGCTCTTCGGAAGATCCCTGTGGTTTCCCGTTGGAAAGCTTCGACGGAGTCTCTTTCGCCCGCCTCGAAAACAGAACGACTGCAATTTTCGAGGACGTGGATCTGGTCCTTGAAGAGGCGTCGTGTACCTGGGATTGCGGGACCTTCATCTACGGTTTTGAAGGGGCTTCGATTCAGGGTGCGGTCGGGGACGAAATCTGGCTGGTTGTCGGCGACCAACATCCGCAGTCGACCGAATCGGAACAGATCATCTGGGCCCTGCCGCAGGCTGACGGATCGCCGTCGATAACCCTTTCCGAGGAGAATCTGATCTACCTCGACGGCGACTACCGTCTCCGGATTCCTGCGGGCGGAGTGATCGATCCGGATGGCCCGGTCGACCTCTTTGTTTCGCTCTGGAGAGCTCTGCCGGGTGGTTGGGTTGAAGTGGGCGAAACCGCCGCGACGATCCTCTCGGGCAACGCCACCGATATTCTGCTGCCGGGTGGGCTGCAGGGCGATCTCGTGATCCTCCGCGCGTTCGACTCGGTAGGCATGACCACCACGGTCAACCTCGGCGCGCTACCCGAACCCGGGTCGATATTCGCGTCGTTTGACTCAGCCATCTACGAAATCGCCGAATCGGCAGGCGGTGTCCGGATGACGATCGAGCTGTCCGAGATCCCGACCGAAGCGGTGGAAGTCCAGTATCGGACGATTGATGGTACGGCTGAGGGTGGCGCCGATTTCGAGGCCACGGAAGGAACGTTACTTTTCGAACCCGGACGGCAACGGGGGGACATCGTCATCCGGTTGGTAGACGACGATGTCACCGAAGGTTCGCAATCGTTCAGGGTCGAACTTCTTTCGGCTCCCGGGATCGAGGTCCGCGAACCGATCGAAGCAGAGGTCGTAATCACTGATGTGGATGCGCCGCCGGTTCGAGTCACGTATTCGGTTGGGGTCGATCCCTACAATTTCTTGGTAGAACCGATCGATTTGAGCATCGTTCACGGTCAAGCGGTGTTTGAGACGCCGCTACCCGACGGACCGGACGTGGGCGATCAAGTTTTCATCGACGGTCTCGAGGCGCTCTTTATCGGTGATTGCGAATCCGATACCAGGTGTCGCGTCCACGACGCTTTGGGTCGACCGCCTGCCGATATAGCCGGTGTCACCGCGACGGCAATTGCCCCTGCGTTCGGGTCTCTTGAAGCTGCGATGTGGGTTTCGGCTGACAACGAACATCTCGGAACCTACGATCTGGTGTCCGTTGGCAGATCCCTTGAAATTCTCTGCTATGGGGGAGCGCCAGACGTGACCCCGGTTCGAATCGAGAACTGGGTGACATCACCGACTCACGACATCCGAATCGCAGCCCCGGATTCGGGCGAGATTCGCGGCGTCAGCCAGCGGCACGAAGGGCGGTGGTCGGATTCGGCGTATCGTCTCTCAGTCTTCGGCTATCGCGCCATTTGGTGCTCGGTCGGCAACGTCACCATTGAAGGGCTTCAGTTCCGTGTGCAGGGGGATTCGCAGACGTCTGCCACCGGGATCTTTCTGGACTCGCTGGACGGAACCGTCGATCTCAACGGTCTGCTCATACAGATCGAAGGAGGAGAGACGAGTTATGGAATGAGAAACGGTGTTGTCGTCAGTACCGCTGCCGTTGCCGACCTCGTCTTACGCAATTCCGTGATCCATGTGACCGATGGCGTTTCAAACTCGCAAGTTTTCGCAGTTGACGTCACGGGTGTGGATTTGAACTTCTTCGCCCTCAACAACACCGTCGTAGGTGCCGGCTACGGGTTCAATTCCCGTGATGGAAGCATCACCGCCATCAACAACCTGGCGGTCGGATGCGGGCCGTGCTTTGTTGGTGAATTTGTCGCCGGATCGGCAAACAACATCGCTACCGACGGTTCCGCACCCAATCCACCGGCGGGGGATTTCGGTCCGGTGGCTTTTTTGAACGGCACACCAACGGTTGATGCGGACTATCACCTCGCGTGCACTGCCTGGGATCTGGTCCAGGCCGGCGAAGCGATGATGGTTCACAATTTTAATCCGTATGACGTCGCCATGGTATTCGATAACAATGCGGACACCCTCGCCGTGACTGAGGCGATCAATCCCGCAGTCATCACGGTCGAGTTCAGCCAACCAAGGATGATTGCTGGGACGGGAATCCGGTTGAGCAACGCGGATTCTCATGACTGGATGGTTGAAGCTGCCATGAGGCTCGAGGATCTCGATCCTCCATCCGGTTCATATATCGAACTTGTCGACCGAAGAGACGCTGACAATACCGAGCGCATGGCCACTGGAGTTGATTTCGAGGCTCCTGTTGAATTCAAAGTGATCCGCCTGACCGTCTGGAGAACCACCGGGCAGGAGCAATCTCAACAGTATGTCCATTTGGTCGACTGGTGGCTCGAGGGGCTGAACACGGCCTGTGGCCAGGGCGTAGATTTGTCAGAGTATCTGGATCATCCGTTTGCGGCCGATATGGATCGTCGCCAAAGAGTCGGCTCATGGGATATAGGTGCCGATCAGTCCGCCGGGCTTACGGTAGGCTTCGAAGGTGGTCCATATCAATGGTGGGAGACCGAAGGCGCGGCGCAGGCGCAGGTGTTGCTCTCCGAACCGGCAAAAACCGAGGTCACAGTCCGATTCAAGACATTCAGCGGGAGTGCTCTCGAAGGGGAAGATTTCATCCGAACAGAAGGGCGTCTGATTTTCGAGCCGGGCGAGTATCTAAAGATCGTTCATGTTCCCCTGGTGAACGACGGGCTGGGAGATGAGTTCGAAGACTTTTCGATCGAACTATTCAATCCTTCCGGAGCCCGCCTTGCTGTAACCGGATTTGGCATGACCATTCGCGAGGGCGCGCCACCACCCAGAGTTAGTTTGTCCAGCACATTGATCGATGTACCTGAAGATGGCGCTGTTGTCACTGTGGGTCTTGATCTTTCCAGGTTCAGCGAAGAGGACGTGATGGCAGGGTGGGCTGTGTTCGACCGGTCAACCCGATATACCCTCGACTATGGCGTGCCGGAGGGTGAATGGCCCGAACAGAATACAGTCTTTGAGAGTGGCGCCACCCACGCCGACATCGAATTCCTTATTTTTGACGACTCCTACCGGGAGAATGACGAATTTTTCATTTTGAGGCCGGGCGGGTTTGAAGGCGCAGAACCTGGGGTGCCATCAGTCGGCTACGTCCGAATTCTCGATGACGATGGAGGCGCGCCATGACTCGACTTCGTCGTTTTATAGCCATTGCCGTTGTAGCGCTCGCCATTCCGCTGCCTGCAGGCGCACAGACCCCAGCGTCCCAGTCGGCGTCCGAGGCAGATCTGCCGAAGATCACTTCCACCGATGACGGGATGGTGGTCACACTTCCCGATGGCGAACGCCTGGAGCTTTCTTTTGAGGAACCGCCGGCCGAAGTCAATATCCGGGCCAAGGAGCGGAGCCGGTCGTTGATCAAGAGCGGCGGCTGCGATCCGTATATGAATCGTTATGCGGGTTACGCTCCGGTCGACCCGGCCTCGCACGCCAGCCTCGGACTGCCGCCGGTTGATCGAAATTGTGATGGCCGGGCGGACCGGCCGTGGTATGTGGAACGGCGGCTCGACTGGCACTCGGTCGACAATCGGCTGGGCGCGGTGGACATGACCGATGTGCGGGCGGCGATCGTGCGGTTGCGGACGCGGCGGTCTTCGCGTGTCACCACCCTTTTTGCAGCGGTCGATTCGGGTGGTGAGGCCATCGCCGGCTATATCAAGGAGCGGGACGGACAGGTCTGGGGAAGCGCTGTCGTCGGCCGCCACCGGCAGGGCACGGTGATCTATCGGCTCTTTGCTGCGGTCGACGAACCGCTTTCGATCACGATCCTCGAGAGCGGCACGCCGCTCGAAGACGGGCAGCTTTTTGATCGTGCGGTGGTGCTCACGGCCGCGGTCGAGGGCGGCTCGGGTTCGCCGCAACTGTCGGCCGCGATTGATGGCGCGGCCTATGCCCTTGGCAGTTCATTCGGTTCCGAGGGTTTTCACACGATCGAAGTGACGGCCACGACGGGGACCGAGACGGCTTCTGCTACGTCGACCTTTTCGATCGATTTCTCGGCGCCGGATTTCTACGATGTCCAGCCTCCCAACAATACGGTTCTTGGAATCAATGTGCTGACACTTTCCGGTCAGGTGTCGGCGGACGCGGTCTCGGTGACCGTTTCAGGCGTGCCGGCTTCTTTGGGTGATCCATCAGGGGACTGGCGGAGCTTTTCCGCAGGTTTGAACTTGATCGAGGGTGTCAACACGTTGATCCTCCACGCCGAGGACGGGGCGGGCCGAACAACCGACCGGAATCATGTTCTGATCGTCGACAGTCTTTCGCCCGAAATCGCCATCACCTCGCCAGTCGATGGATTCGTGACCGATCAGACACAGCTCTCGGTCTCCGGGACAGTGGTCGATCCGAACCTCGCGAGCGTCTCGGTCAATGGTGTGCCCGCGACGGTTGGTGGCGGCAGTTTCACGGCCTCGATAGTTCTTGTCGAGGGAACGAACCAGGTTGTTGCGGTTGCCGTCGACGCGCTTGGGAACACCACTCAGACGACGATTTCGGTGGTTCTCGATACCACCCCACCAATCCTCACCGTCTTCGAGTCCGGGGCGGAGTGGACGGACGATCTCCTGCTCGGCCGGCCGGCCGTCATCACGGTGATCGCCGCTGATGCGACAGAAGTTGATCTCACAGCCACGATCGACGGCGAGAGTTATCTCCTTGGTGCGCCCTTCGCCGCCTCGGGTTCCCACGTATTCGCGGTCAATGCGGTGGATCAGGCGGGCAACACGAGTTCGGCGAACCGCGCTTTTTCAATCGATACCAATCCACCGCTTATCGACGACCTCTCACCTTTCCCGGGCACCGTCGTCAAATCGACGACGATCATCGTGGCGGGCAGGGTCGACGACGATGCCGTCGAGGTCACAGTGGCCGGTATTTTGGCGACATTTGTCCAGCAGGGCACCAATTACATCGGTTGGAGCGTCTCGGGAATCCCCCTCGAACAAGAAGGTCTGAACCTGTTGCCGCTGCGAGCAATTGACGGTGCGGGAAACACGACCGAGTTCGATCTCTCGTATTACCGTGACACCCTGGCCCCGGAGCTCACCCTGACCGCGCCGGTCGAGGGCGCCGTAACGCGATTTGAAAACCTGACTGTCACCGGAACGGCGATCGACGCGAATCTCGATCGCCTGACCGTCAACGGAACACCGGCCGCCTTTGGGTCTGACGGTTCTTTCTCGTCCCAGGTGATTCTGGTCGAGGGCGCCAATACGATCACAGTTGTTGCGGCGGATTCCGTTTTTCAAGAAACGACGATCGTCCGAAACGTAGTCCTCGACTCCGCGCCGCCCGTCATCTCGGTGACGAACGGAGGATCCGCCCTGGTCGACGGCCTGGTCTCGAACCAGCCGGTCGCCCCGGTGATCGATGCCGCAGACGATACGGCCGTGACCCTGACCATCACCCTCAACGGGGCCCCGTTTGCTTCGGGCACACCGATCGCCGACGAGGGAAGCTATGTTCTCGTTGTCGCCGCTGAAGACGCGGCCGGCAACACCTCGTCGCTCGAGCTCGGCTTCAGGATCGATGTCACCCCGCCGGCGATCAGCGGTCTCTCCCTGGTCGATGGGTCGGTCATTTCGGTGCCGTCGCCTCTTCTGACCGGCGCCTGCGACGACGCGGTGGCTGTCACGGTCGACGGTCAGCCTGCGACCATCACGGCCGGGACCTTCAGCTTTGCCGGTCTGGCGCTCTCTGAAGGCGCGAATATCATCTCGATCACTGCGACCGACGATGTCGGCAACGAGAGCACTGCGACGATCACGGTGACTCTCGACAGTGCCGGGCCGACCCTGTCGGTGACCGCACCCGCCGATGGTGATCTGGTCGGCGACACCACGGTGACGGTGACCGGAACCGCAGACGACCCCCACCTCGAGAGCGTGACGGTTGCGGGCCGCAGCGCATCCCTTGCTGGTTCGAGCTTCCAGGCTCAGGTTGCCCTGTCTCAGGAAGGGGCCAATGTTCTGACGGTGGCGGGGGTTGATCGCGCCGGCAACACCAGCGAGTTGGTTCTCACGGTCGAGCGGGACACCACTGCACCTGTTCTGGTCGTCGAGGAACCCGGAGCATCGGCGATCCTTGGCTCGTCGGCGGTGGCAGTGTCCGGTTCGGCAAGCGATGCCCATCAGCTGACGGTGACCGTGAATTCGCAAAACGTGACGGTCGGGCCCGATGGCAGTTTCAACACTGATCTTCAGCTCGGAGAAGGAAGCCGTTCGGTCGCGGTCGAGGCACGGGACGAGGTCGGCAACGCGGCCTCGGTCAATCGGGAAATCAGGATCGATCTTTCGGCACCGGAGCTTCGAATCACTTCGCCGGCTGCGGGCGACGTTTTGGCAACCTCTTCCGTGACCGTGACCGGAACGGTCAGTGACGTGGGTGGCACGGATCGGGTGACGGTCAACGGACAGGATGCCGTCCTCGGCGAGTCGGGAAGCTTCACCCTGGCCGATCTCGAACTCAATGAAGGCCCCAACACGATCCTTGCGCGGGCGTGGGACGATGCCGGAAATACCGGCACCCGTTCGATCGATGTCGAGGTCGACACAGTTGCCCCGAGCGTTGTGGCCACCATTCCGGCCGACGGCGCAACCGGAGTCCCCGTCAGCGCCAGACCGCGGATTCGTTTTTCCGAAGCGATGGATTTTGATTCTCTGAACGGTCGCATCCGCCTGATCGCCGGCGGCGCGACCCTCGAAGTCGCACTTTCGGCCGTCGGCGACGGATCCGAAATCGATGTGGTGCCGGTTGAGGGCCTTGCGGACGACACCGAATACCTGCTCGAAGTCGACGCAGCCGCCACCGATCGTGCCGGCCACCCCCTCGAGGCGGGCCGGACGGCGACATTCTCCACCCTCGACTCAACGCCGCCGCAACCGCCGATCGTCGATGCGGTGGTGAGTCCCGCATGTTTCGATACGCTCGAAGTCACCGGTCTGGCCGAGGCCGGTTCTCGGGTCATTGCCGCGGGTGACGTGCATCCCGCCTCTGTCGATGTTGAAGCTGACGGTTCCTTCACGCTTCGGCTCGAAGCAGCGGTGGGGGAGGGTGCGGTCGAAATCGAAGTGACCGCCGAAGACCCATCGGGCAATCAGTCGACCCCGAGCTACGTCGTCGTGGAGCTCGATTGCTCACCTCCCCATGTTGTGAGTTCGAACTGGGATGGTGATACGACCATCAGTGTTCGATTCAACGAAGCTTTGGACGAGGCCACGGTTGCGGTGGGAACTTCAGTCGTCGTGGATGGCCAGTTGGGTCCGCTCACCTTCACGGTAAGTATGTCCGGCGCTGAGCTGTTGATCGAACTCGTGACGCCGCCTCAGGTGGGCGATCTGCCTCTGGTTCTCGAGTTGAGCTCAGAGATCACCGATCTTGCAGGCAACCCGGCGACTCCGTACTCACAGCTCTTTGCCGATCCGTCGGCAACGACCTTTATTGCCGGTGAGGTCTTTTCGGATAAAAACAGCCTCGAACTGCCAGGTGCTCGTATCGTGCTTGAACAGGATGGTGCGCCGATCGTTGGCGACCCGCCTGTGGTGACGGCCGACGGACGCGGCCGGTTCCAGTTGCCAGTCGTCTCGTCGCCGGTCGTCGTGCGGATCGAGGCCGACGGATATCTGCCGACATGGCGGCGTTCGGTACCGATCCCGAACACTGCGACGCTGCTTTTCGATGTTCGCTTGAGCGAACGCTCCGATCTGGTGTTGATTGAGGACTCGACGCAGGTCGAGGTTGATTCTGCCCGACTCACCATCTCATCCGCATCACTGCCCACAGGCGGCGTCGAACTCGAATTCAGTCCGGTTTCAGAACAAGGTCTGCCGGATCTTTTGCCCCTCGGTTGGAGACCCCTCGCCGCCGCACACGTCGGTCTGCCTGAGGATGTAGCCCTCGATCCACCGGCGGTCCTCGAGTTCACCGCTGTGGTGCCGCCCGACGCCGTGATCGCACGATACGACGAAGGCAGTCATGCCTGGATCTCTGAGAATCTCGGTGGGACTCTCGATGTTGCCCAGGCCGGAATATTCGTCCTGCTCGCAGCCGACCCCGATCCGACCAGCCCCGGTGTGGTCGCCATCGGATCGGTTCTGCCGACGGCTGACCCCCTCGAACCCAGCCCCATGACCGCCACCCTGACGCTCGACCCGCCGGTCATCCTGCCGATGGAGACCTCTTTGGCCACGGTTGTTGCCGACCCGGAGACGATCACCCCTTCAGGCCACCCGGTAGAGGCCCGCCTTGATGAGGTTCTGCACGTGGTCGATGGGGGAGTGCTGGTGGCGCCACCGGTTGCGATCGATCTTTTCCTCTACCGCCAACCGGATGACACTCTGGCCGCCACGTTTGGTCTTGGTGCTTCCGAGACCGCACGCCGAATCGCTCTGGATGCCGGTGTGAAAACGATCAACATCCGCACCCTCCCCGACGAGGTCCGCACCCAGGATCTGGTCGGTCCCGACGGTGCCGGGCTGTCGAGCCCGGACGGCATCGGTCTCGTCGTGCCGCCGGGAGCACTCGATCGGGTCATCGGCATCGAGTTGGCTGGTCAATCTCTGGACGCTCTGCCACTGGTGTTGCCGGCTGGGCTCGAAGCGGTGTCCGCAGCAAATCTCGGAATTGGCGATTCGACGTTCTCGGTACCGGCAACGCTCAGCTTCCCCGGAGCCGGGGAGCCCGATCGCCAGTATCTGCTGTTGAGTCCGGTTGAGGCGGATGGCGTTTCTTCCTGGCGACTGGTGGGCCTTGGAGCGCTCGAGGGAGACCGGATCGTGTGCGGCCCCGATCAGCTGGCCGGCTTCCCGGCCCCCGGCGTTTCGCGGACTTCGTTGTATGTCCTGGCGAGATCGACGACCGAAGATTGGGGCCTCCTGACCGGCGCCATATTCGATGTCGACGGCGACCCCGCAACCGCGAACTGTCTCGTGACCGCGACCGGAGGCCTCGTCCAACTCGCCGACAACGGCATCTACGCGCTGGCGGCACCTGCTGGCACGGTCGACCTTTCTGCAGAACAGCTGGTTTCCCGGAATTCGGGTCAGCTGACGGCGACCGCGACCGCCGGCGATGTGAGTGAGGGCCTCGATATCCTGATCGAGGTCGTCCGGCCGCGAATCATCGCGACCTCGCCGGCAAACGGCGCGGATCGTGTCTCTACCGCCACCACCATCACGGTGGATTTCTCCGAGCCGCTCGGTATTGATCCGGAAAATCCCTGGGGTATCGATGTCCTGATCGTGGCGGGCGAGACCAATACGCCCAAAGAAGGAACCCTCGACCTGTCAGAATCCCGAACTCGTCTCACCTGGACGCCGGTCTCGAGCTTCCCGTCGGCGGCGCAGGTTGTCGTTACCGTGGACGTCAATCTCCACGACCTCCAGGGTTACGCCCTCGATATCGAGGACAACCGATTCGTTTTTGGTGTTGAACGGTATATCGGGAATGAGGATGTGGACGAATCGAAGATCAGGATTTTCATGCCTGGGCGTGATTCTGCCAACCCGACCGCGGTCGTCATCGAGGGCGAAGAGGGCGCCGTACCTTCAAATATCTGGATGCGGATCGAATATCCCGGTCAGGGAGGAGATTCCTTCCAGGCAGACGGAAACGGTGCCTTCAGGTATCTCATTGACCCGGCAGACGATTTCCTGTTCGAAATCGGCGACACTCTGCTGCTGCATCTCTCCGACTCGAATAATCAAGAAAACGACCTCTACGTCATCCCGCTATTGCCGTGGCTGACCCCTGACGGCCTCGCGGCCTACTTCAATGTGGACGGGGGCACGTTTGTCACAACCGAGGGAATCGGAGTGACCGCGCCCTGGGCCGCGTTCCCCGACACCGCGACGGTCAGAGCCGGCCTGCTCAAGCACGCCGACGTCCTGCCGCTAAGCAGCTGGCCCTCTTTTGCCGAGGCCCGGGCTGCGGCCCGCCTCGATCTGACGGTCGAGGCCGCCCGAACGCTGCAGCTGGTGATCCCGGGCGACGCGCCTTCGGACACGGATGCCACCTTCCACGCCTGCATGCGGATCGAAGTCGCGGGAAAACCGCACCCGATGTTGATGCGGACCGCCACGTGGGATGCGACCGCCCAGGCCTACATCACATCGCCGGCAGAAGACATCTTGCCGGAAGACGCCGCCAAGGCTCTGGCAAAGGCCGCCGCCGAAGGAAATCCCGACCCGTTGCTGCCCGGTATCCGTCAGTCCATGGACGTGGTCATCCTCGAACCGATTGTTTCGGACGCCAAGAAGACCAAGAACGCCGATCTCGTCGGTAGACTCTTCGTCGCCAAGGGGACCGTCGAGGGCGACGTTCAGGTCAAGGCGATGTTCATGGATTCAGCCGCGGATGTGGTGTACGCCTTCACCCACTTCGCTCCCTCGTCGGCCGCGCTGGTGGCCTTTGACTATGGCGGTTCCGGGCCGAGCGACGCGTCGGAAATCTCGGGCTACGCCTATCTCGGGAAACTCGAAACCTTGACCACCGGAACGGGTGCCACGGTCCCAATTCGCCCGGACGACGACTTCGTGCTGGCACGTGACCGATCCCGACACCGGCTTCACATACTCCGAGCGCGGCTATCCGGCGCCGGGATCCGATGGCTGGATCGACATCCCAGTCGAAGATGCCCCGGGCTATGAAAAAGAGCCTCGGCTGCTGGAAGCGGACCCCTTCATGTTCTTCAGCTTTGACGCGGCGGTAGGTCGGTCGCCACTGAGCCATTTGATCGAGGCCAGCAAGGACAGCTACGCCTCGGCCCTCAACTGCACGATCGCTGCGGGCTCGCTACCTGCCGGTCGTACGGTCCATCTCTACAACCTGAAGACAGGCATTTTGCGAAAGGGCGTCTCTTCGAGCGACTCGGATCTCGGTCTGTCGATTCCCGCCAAAGTTGGCGATCGCATGCTTTTGATCGTCGAGCCGGTGCTTTCATCAGGTAGCCAGATTCTCGCAATGACCTTCGACCGCCGCGTCGAGAAGGACCCGCCGACGTTTCTCCAGGACAGACTCACCGAAGCTGACGTCCAGCTCAATCAGACCGATCCATCCCAAGGGAGCCTGACTCCCCGGCTTGATGTCTCGGGAGACATTGTTTTCATCGAGCCCGAGACTGCCTGGCGTGCCGGAGCGAGCTACGAACTGACACTCCTGGCCAGTGCGTTTGAAAACCTTGGTGCAGAAAAGGCCCATCCGATCGTTCTGCCGTTCAAGGTGGCCGACGCCGTGTCCGGTAATCCGATGATCGACGGCCTCGTGGCGGACGTTGCCCTCGAAGGGGATGTGCTGCTGGTCGCGGGGCGGGATCAGGGTCTGACCGCATGGGACATTTCAAACCCCGAGGATCCTGCAGAACTCGGCCGGGCTGAAACAGAGATCGCAGTCGCCGGCGTCGCAAGTGATGGTTTCGGACATGTCATCTCTCTCGAAGGCAAGGTCAACCAGCACGTCGCTCTCCGTCTCTATCGCTTCGAGGATTTGGCCCCCGAGGGTGATGACCCGGTCGATCCGGCGCCGGTTCTGGCCGTTCAGGAGCTTTCGAGACCATTGACCAGCGTCGGCCCGGGCGATCTGAGAATCGAGGTCTTTTCGAATCAGGTGAACTTCACGGCTCAGGATGCCGTTGATGGTCTCGAGTCAGCCCAGGGCATTTCGGCGACATTGAATGGGACTGAGGATGGGTGGACCGAGATGACCATCCCCGAGAATCTCATGAAGCCGTACCACCCGGTGATCCTCCACGATGCCGTGACGGGACGGGTTCTCCGCCGCCGGGTTGCGCCGGCAAGTGGCCCGCTCGTCGTCGAATACGCAAATCTCGAACTCGATGGCGATGAAGTGCTGCCGTTGAACTATCCCATCCGTTTGCGGGCTCACACCGACACCTTGGTCTGGGCTCACGCCTCAGCGGGTGCTACGGCGTTGTCCGCTCTCGACTTTTCAGGGGGCGGCCACAATTTCGCCCTCGTGAGCGTCGCCCAAAACGAAGATCTTCTGGGGTGGTTCAGGCATCCCGACAACCCGAATGTACCGTGCCGCGAACTCGGTTCCGCGGATTCGGTTTATCTCGGGAGGATCGCTGTGAGTCGGCCTGAAGACGGCGATCCGACGCTGTTGGCCGCATCGCGCTATGAGGGTGTGTGGGGGATCAGAAGAAGCGGCGGCACCCTGAAGCCCGATTGGATCGATTGCGTCCGCTCGTCTTCCGGTTCCGATCTTACCGACATCGATGTGGCCCGACTTTCTTTTAACGTCGACGGTCAATGGGAAGAGAAGACCGTTGTTGGGGTGGTCGGTCACCGGACACTCAATTACGGTGAAGTTGGTGTCGACGGCAAGGTGGACTGGGGTCGCGGATACGCGCTGGGATGGAGTGCGAGCCACGTCGCCATCGATCCTATCGATCGCCTCATCGTGGTCCGCGACAGCGACAGTCGCCTTGCGGTTTTCTCGCTCGACGGCACTGAAGATCCAACGTCGTGGTCAGTCGATCTGGTGGCGGATATCAAATTGCCGTCGGGCTCCGGCATGGGCCCGCTCGTGATCAATCCGACCCATGGAATTGCGGTCACTGGCTCGGCGCCCGTTCAATACAAACCGCCTGTGATCGAGATGGTGGGTCCAGACACTGATGGTGATGGTATTCGCGAGCGCATCGAGTACCTGCAACCCCTGGGCGCCCCAGAGGCTCCCGAGGCTGAAACCGGCGAGAAGGCTCCCTATTTGGCGTGGGTCACAGCCCGCATCGTGGGTATTCCGGATCACCAAAACAGCATCAAGGTCCGAGTCGAAGGCCTGGCTCCCGGAGGGGGCGTGGTTCCGGATCGTCCTGAACCATTCCTCCCGTCGAGCACCGAGGTCGAGCTGCGCCGCCAGACCGGTCTGCGTCTGGACGACCCGGCGCGCCACAATTTCATCGCTGCGCAGCCCATTCTGCTGATCGCCGATGAACGCGCACGGGCGGACTATTGGACGAAGATCCCGGAGAACGGAGATCTACGAAACCAACTCGAGGAACAGGTTGATGGCACTGGTCATTACGCAGTGTGCCGAAACTGCGATCGCGACGATCTGATCATTCCGGAAGGCATCGAGCCGATCGAGCTCGCATCTGCCTATCGAATTCGTGTGTCCTTGAAAATCGACGAAACAAGCTCCAGCTGGCTGCAAGGCTACGTTGAAGCCGGTCTCGTGCCCACTGACGAGGCCGTCACCCTGCCGTGGATGCCGTCGCCGCCGGTCGGTCGAGATCCTGGCATCGAGGCTCGCGGGGCGATGGTGCCGGAGGTCGAATTGTCCACGGGTGCGCTGACGCTCGCCCGAACCGACCTGGCGCTGCCGGCTCCCGGAATGGATGTGGTGGTCGGCCGCCAGTACTCGTCGGCAGGGATTCTCTTCGGTCTCTTCGGCTGGGGATGGGAATTGTCGGGCCTGGATCGGCTGCGGCCCAACCCGGACGGGACCGTGGATCTCTTTACATCTTCTGGGGATCGGTATGTATTCGGCAAATCGGCGTCCGGTCATCCAACCGCTGCAGGGAACCCCTTGACGGCTTGGGCCCATCCCGGCGAGTTGAAGCGCAGGGCCGGCGGGGGATGGTTGATGCTGACCCCCGATGGAGGCTACACCGAGTACTCCGCCGAGGGCCTGCCCACCAGAGTTCGTGACCGCTACCGAAAAAACGAGGAAGCCGGCTCCGAACTCAAGCTCCTCTGGTACGCCGACGGGACCCTGGCGCAAATTGTTCAGTCGAACGGGACACGATCAACCGAACTCAAACCGCGAACGATGATCTTCAACTACGAAGATGAGGATTCGGAGCTCGGAGACGGGAATTCACCGCCGGGTTTGGTGACGTCGGTGGAGGATTCGGCCGGTCGAACGTATCTCTACGCCTACGATGACTCCGGTCGGATGCAGAAAGCGGGAATCAAAGGTGTCCAGCTCGCCTATGAGGGATCGCCTGGCGATGTGATCGAAACCTATACCAAAGACGCGTCTGCGAAGAGTTCGGTACTACCGATGGATCTCGAGCGTGGCGATCAAATCAAGATGATCGAAGATTCGAAGGGCAACGTGCTGATTGACGTCGACTGGGAGGAGGGTCGCGTCCAGAAGGTGACCCGCGGCCGAGACGATGCGACGGGACCGGCGATCGACACCACCATCACCGAAGACTCCGAAACCCAGTGGACGATTGTCGAGGGTGTGACCCCGGCCGGCCCCCCGACCCTGACCCAGATCAGCCTGGTTGAAAACGGGAGCGATGGCTGGGATGGCACCGTCACGGTCGGAGGTGTTCTTACGACGAGCACGCAGATTGACAAGGATGGACGCCTTCGATCGGTTCGCGACCCAGCAGGGATTTCGACGACGACAGTTTATTACGACGGGCATCGACGCTACTCGTTCCTTCCGGAGATAGTGACGACGACGCCAGGAACAGTTGGCGACGAGAGCCCTGTCAGTACGCTGATGACACGCTACGACTATGTTGATGGCCAAATCTCACTGATCGAACGAAGCCCAGGACCGTCTGGTCCCATCACCACCAGTATCCAACGCCCTGATCCTCAAACAGTCATTACGAGGGCGCCCGATGGAACCCAGACCACGAGATACCTGGATCAGGTGGGCCGTGTCTCGACCCAGACCAGCTCGACCGGGGCCTCCAATACTCTCGATTTCGACGACACGATGCACGGCAGTGGAGAGCTTGAGCTATCCATTTCAACGTCAACCGTTGGCACGGCGACGACAAGGATCGGCAGGAACCTGCTCGGGCATGCCGAGTCGAGCTATACCTTCCAGACGACGAATGATGGCGGCACCCAACCGTTGCCACGAAGCACGACGACCCAGAGCAACGATCTCGGGTGGACGCTTCGGACAACGAGCGGCGAGACAGAGACCCGCACCGCTTATGACACCGCCGGCCGCATCCAGTCAATATCCAGCGGGACGGGTGGAGGTGGAGCAACGACTACGGTTCCGGGATACACCTCGGCGGGAATGATCTCGAGCATCACCCGCAGTCAGAACGGTGTCACCGAAAGCAACGGCATGTCCTACGACGATGCAGGACGCCTGTGGACGAGCACGAAGGCCGGCGTCGAGACGGCATACCTCTATGACAGCGCGGGCAGGACGGACACCCGGACCGAGAGATGGACCGAAGATGATGCCGGCGGCACGACTTTTGAGCTGGTGACCGGGTATGGCTACGAGCCGGGTTCCGGTCGGCTTCTGACCACGACCACGCCGGGTGGCAAGGTATGGACGAACCAATACGACAGGCTCGGGCGCCAAACGGGTCGCAGTGATCTGACGGGTGTGCGCGAGGTTCTCACTTTCTCACCCGACGGACGGCTCTTTGATCGCGAGTTGAAAACCGGGCTCGAAGAGGCCGAGAAACTCTGGGCCTGGGAAGAGTTCGGTTATGACGCCATTGGCCGGCAACGAACCCACTCGGTTCATCGTTTTCCACTTGGGCAGGCCTACGATCCGGATGCGGACGAGGTGCTGACGACTACAACCAAGTACTTTGAAACCAGTGGGCCCAAGCTCGGTCTTGTGGAGTGGATCGAAGATCCGCTCGACCGGCGCACGTCCTTCGACTACGACGATGCGGGACGGGAAATACTGCGTACGCTCCCGGACGGATCAATTGTCGAGACCGGGTACTACCCGGACGGCAAGGTCCGTACGCGAACGGTGAGCTTTGATGAAGGTGAGACTTCGTGGGCCCTCACGACGACGACCGTATATGACGAGCAGGGTCGGGTACACCAGGTGACAGGCCCCGGTGGGCGAACCACAACCACCTTCTATGACAGTCTCGGGCGCAAGGAAAGGGTGCTGACGCCGGACTCAAACCCCAGCGTCGAGGGCGAGCAGGCGACCCATCGGCTTACGAAATGGACCTATGGTGATCTTGGTCGGGTCGTCACGGAAACGCGCCCCGACGGTGCGGAAATCACCCGAACCTACGATGAGCGCGGCAATCTGGTGGCCTATGAAGATCACGAAGGCAACACCACCACATACCGCTACTACAAGAACGGCCGTCTCAAAGCGATCGTCTACCCGGATGATTCGGAGCGAAGCTTCACCTACCACCCGGATGGTGAAATGGCCGGGATCAAGAGGGCTGACCAAACCCTCGTGACCTTTGCGATCGATACAACCACCGGGCGTCTCGATACCGTGACCGCCTCGGCCGACCAACCGGGCGGAACGGTGGACTTCGACTACGACGAGATCGGTCATTTGACGTCGGCCTTCGACAACGATGTGCGTCTCGGCTTCACATGGGACAGTGTCGGCAATCAGCTCTCGGAAAGCCTTGGGTTGCCGGTGTTGGGCTTTGGCGAGCGTGACCTTGAGCCGGAGTATTTCGACGATGCCAATCGTCCATGGTATCCGTCGGCATGCCCGACTAGCTTGGCGAACCTTGTTCGGGGGTACGATTCGATGGCGATCGGCTGACTTCGCTTACGGTTAGCGAGACAGCAGCTCTGGGGTGCGGATTACGCGGGTGGACGGCTCATCGGAATCGAGCGGGCAAACGGCCTCGCAACGGCCTATGAGCTATGACGGAGAGGGCAGGCCCATCGAGGTGACGAACCGGCGTTATGGGGCGCGGGATTCCGTGATCTCGGCGCCGGTCCACCGGCTGGCCTTTGGTTGGACCGAACGCGAGCCTCCGGCGCCAGCAAAGAACGTGAGGACACTCGGAGGACTCATTGAGCAATTCCACTACGACGGTGTAGGCCACCTCGAGAGCAACCTGAACCAGAACCTACCTGCAGTGGCGGGTATCGACGGTGATCTGGTTGCTTACTCCGAAGGTCTCGAACCGCGGCAGATAGAGGAGTGGTGGACCGTCAATCAGGTCGATGAACTCGAGTCCCGGCGCAGGGTTTCCGATGGATTTCAGTTCGACGCCCAGCCGGACCACGACTCCGATGGTCTCCACCAGGTCGTGGCCTCGGGTAACTTCAGCTACGATTGGGATGACAACGGAAATCTCGGAGGCACGACATCTGATGCAGGGCGGAACCGCTATATCCACGGAAACCTTCAGCCATGACTGGCGAGATCGGCTGGTCGGCGTCGACCAGGACTCCGCCACGACCAAGCTGATTGTCGATCCCCTGGGGAGGCTGGTGGCAAAGTGGCGAGCTGCTGGCGATAGTCGGGTCTATCTCCATGACGGCGACCAGGTCGTAGCGGAGTACGTGCAGGAAGCTGGTGGCACTGACTGGCAGCTCGATCGCCGCCACCACTGGGGTCGCTGGATCGATGACCTGGCGGTTGAACAGGTCGATACCGATGCCGACGGAGAGCTTGATGAAACCCTGTGGCCGATCACCGATCTTCTCGGCAGCGTTCAGCTTCTGACTGACGGCGAGGGCCGAATCGTCGAGCGGAGTGGAGTACCAGACCGACGGCACGCCGCGCCTCTCCGCCGAGGACGACACCCCACCGCGAGCCACCCGGGTCGCGTGGACCGGTGACGGCCAGCGTCCGACGGCCGACATCGTGAGGGAAGAAGTGTTTGAGATCGGATTCGACGAGTTGCTCGACGACAACCTTGAAAACGTGACGGCGACCCTGACTCCCGATGGGGGAGAGGCCGTCGATTTCGTGGTGACGCTTGATGATGATCAGACGGGGAATCACCCTGGCGGCGCTACGATTCAGACCGGCCTGAGCTATGCACTCCACCTGGACGGTCTGACCGATCGAAGTGGAAACGAAATGTGGGTGCTTGATCTTGAGCTTCACCGGACGTGACCCGCAGACGTATGAGACCTTGATGGATGCCTCGCCGCCGGCGGTCCTTGCGGTGCTCGATGCCCCCGATGGCGTCTTGTCCTCTTCGACGAACCGGTTGTCCCGGTTGACGGGTTGGATGTTGCCGATGCAATCGTTGTGAACCGGGGAGAGAACGCCGTCGCCGGATCAAGCGAACGCCTGGGCGGAAACCTCTTCAAGTGGACAGCCGAGACTGGGGCTCCGTGGTATCCGCAGCAGCGTTACGAGGTCACCCAGATCAATCTGGAGGACCTGGCAACTACTCCGAATGCGGTAGCCTTTCCGTCAATCGACTTCACCCACATCGCGACCTTCACTGATCAGACCTTCGTTGCATACTCAAAACCCGACCACAGCACGCCGCTCGCCCAGAGCCGCTACGGCCTCACCAGTCTCTTCCAGGGGCGGACGTGGCATGAGGAGTTGGGGTTGTATTACTACCGGGCGCGGTGGAGTTCCGGAGAGGTCGGGTTTATTGGAAGAGATCCGGTAAAGCACTCTTCACAGAACCCTTACAAATGGATTGAATTCAGCGCAAACAACTTTGTGGATCCTTCAGGACTCTATGCGATAGATTTTCACTATTATGCTGTCTACTACTTGGCTCGCGAAGCTGATTTCTCTCAAGATGAAGCGGCGCAAATATCCTGGGCTTCGCAGTTTGTTGACGATTCCGCAACCACCCGACCGTATCCCGGTGGAGGCCCTTTGCCTTTGTTTTGGGGCTCGCTAGAATCCCTACCAGGGCGCCTCTATTCTTTCCACTTTGTCTCTCCTGAATGGCATCCTGTGAAAAGGGCAAATCCTATTGCGAAACTGAACCTCATAAGAGCGGAGCGAACCGGAAACCTAATAAGTTTAGGAATTGCCTTGCACTCATGGGCGGACACCTGGGCACACGAGGGTTTCACGGGACTACTAAATCCTAGAGGCGGGATCGGCCACTTTTTCGATCTTAGGTACGGGATTGCTGGTTCCGTGGCGATTTCTATTTCTCGCGGAGGATTGTACAATCAGGCTCCGGATCAGCCCTATCGAGCGGGAGAAAAGGCCCTTGAGGCTGCCAGGACTTCCTATAATTTCCTGGAGAGCGCGGCGATCGCACGCGGGCGTGTACCTACCTGGTGGTCACATATTGAAAAGGATGTTCGCACGACCTTTGATGTAGAAGGCAATGAAGATGCGAGGTCTTTGGCTTGGAAGACTCGGATACGACTTCGCTTTCCCAACGAATCCTTCATTTACCTGGAAGAGCGTGCACCGGCTAGCTGGATCCGATCTTTTAACAGACACGCGAAAATCCAACATCGTTTTGTCCAGAGTTTGAGGACGGGTGGGGCAGAATTTTCCGGGTTCGGTTCTGCCGTTGAGGTCGTTGGCCAATCAATTCCATCCACAAGTTATGGGTATCCCCTGGCACAGAGAAGGTGAATATATCTAACCAAAGGTTTAGAATGATTCTGAATTCAAATATTGTCGATTTAATATCTGTTGAACCTCATCAAAAGTTTGATCGTGTTTTCGAAAATTTATCTAATTCTTTTTGGATATTCAGTAATTTTTTTGGAATATTTATTCTCGTTTCAGTTTATTGTGGTTGTTCTCCAGAATTCGAAAAAGAACACGTTTTTGAGATGGCTGTTTGTAAGAAGTCAAACGGAATAGATGAAAGAGTTGTGGTAACAGTGCTGGAACGCGGGCGGTATGTATTGGCTGTTGATGGGAAAATGTGGCGTTCAGATTTCGTAAATGCAAAGTATTCAATTCAGCGTAACGGGAACGTAGTTCCACTTCCCTTTTTGACGGTGCATAATCCCGTGCAGTTGTGGGATAGCTTTGTTAGAGTTAACGATACATGGTTTTGTATAGACATATCTGGCTATCCATATCGAGATAAAGAGACACAAGTAAATATCATTCAGTTCAAGGAAAGTGAAATCTTAAGACGGATTGAATTTCCTTGGAATGAAATGGAATGTCGCGTTAGATCTGTTTCCATTTTGAACGACGGAACCGGGATAATATTAGACAATGATTTTGAGGGAAAATTTTTTCTTGATTTAGGTCGCGAAAATAGTAATTTGGTCATCATAGATGAATCGGACTATTTCAGAGAATTGGATCATTCCGAATCATTGAATAATGACGGCATCTTTTTGAACATGGGTGTTCACGGTACTTTCGGTAAATGGTGTCAATAAAACAGTTAAAGTAATATTATATAGGTGCCAGGTACGGGGGTATTGATGTTATGATCCCTCCACCAATTCTGGTGGGGTCAAAACATGGGACGACGGCCGAGGATTCTGGTTGCGGGTGGCATCTATCACGTTTACAACCGGGTTTCGCGCGGTGAGCACATCTTTCGCAACGAGGATGAGGCGGAGCGCCTAGAGGATCTTATCGCCAGGGTGAAGAAGCGGGATGATCTTCAGATCCTGGCCTGGTGCATCATGTCCAACCACTACCACCTTGCGGTTCGAATGGGAGAGGTGGCGCTGTCGCGTTCGATGCGAACGATCCATCACCGGTTTTCGCAGAGCTACAACGGACGTCATCGGGTTTTTGGTCCGTTTTGGCAGGGTCGCTATCGTTCCCGGTTCGTGGATGATCCTGAATACCTGAGGAAGCTGATTGCCTACATCCACCTCAACCCAGTGACTGCCGGAATCGTTCCGAACCCAGCTAAATACCGATGGAGCGGTCATCGGGAGGTGATCGGCAGGGCCGTTGGACGGAGACTCATCGATCGAGACGAAACGCTTTTTGCTTTCGATCCAAACCGTAGTCGAGCAAAAGCTGGATACCGATCAGCGATGACGCATGGGCGTACAGAGGAGTGGCAGAAGGAGGGCCCAGGTCAGCTTCCGTGGTGGCGAATCGGTCGTCCTTCAAAACAAGCAGGTGGAGATGAAATCGCGGTTGATCAGAATCGACCGAGAATCGGCATGGATGGACTGAGCACAGTCATGGTGAGACCCAAGGTCGACCTGGAACAATTCCTCGGACTGGGTGCAGAAGCTTGCGGCATCTCGTTGAATGACCTCAGGAGTCGAAAACGAAGTGAGCCGATCGTAACGGCTCGGATGACACTTGCGTGGCTTGGCGTCGAATTGTATGGGTTTTCGGTCAAGGAGATGGCTTTCGGCCTTAACAAGTACATCGAAACAGCGAGCCGATGGGTGAGCAAGGCCTCGGATCTCAGAGTCGAGGACAGCCTGTTTGGCGATAAGATGAATGAAGTCGATTCAGCAATCCTCGCGCGAGCGGAGGAACCGTTGTGAGCCAAAACATCAATACCCCCGTACCTGGCACCTTTACAAAGCAGTTTCTTTGAGAAATAGTGCTGGGTGAATGGGGTGCTGAGCGAGAGAACGTGAACCTTTTAGTTCATAGTCTCGGGAATCTCGTGACCCTTGACGCCTTGCGGTTAAATTCAGTCGAGAGTGACCAGAAGCTCATCCACAATATGATCTCCGTTGAAGCGGCAATTTGGAAGAAACTCTGTGGGATCAGCGCCCGGCAATCTACAGCGCGCACCGTCAGCTTCTCTGTCGAGGAGTTAATGCGTGGATCTTGGGCGTTCTGGTTTGGTCAAGAGGGGCACCCGGTATCAGAGCAGATGGATGCGCTATTCAACAGCTTTGCCTCAGAGGACTTCGTGCTCGAACTGATGAAATACAACGACGCCCTTCCTCTTAGTAGGACCACGTTGCCCCAGTTCGAGGATCCTGGAAACGATAATTGTCCCAGGGTGAGGAGGATAATTGGACGCGGATTAGCCAGAGCAACAGGGTTCCCGTAGCAGATGACTTTCAGGTGCATGAACCAGGGAATCGTCCAGACCTTTGGTACGAAATCCCCGCCATGCCAATCCTGACTTCCCCAACGGTGGCGTGTCATTGTTTTTAAGAAGGTTAGCAAACCCGCTGGGATGGCCGAGTATAAACCAAGGTGAGTCTTCGGCTGAGAACTTCTATAGTATTGATTCTTCGCTTTTCGGCTGGCGACCAAAAGAACATAGCTGGTTTCGAGGGGCCGCCTGCCGAGATTTGGCGGTGGTACCAAAACTTTTCGGTGAAAACGGATGAACAACCAAACGGCATAATTCCTGCCGGAACGGAGTAGTCGGATGAGGGAGATAGTAATTGGACGCCTCTTGATTCCAGTCTCGGGTTTTCTGTTCTTGTTCGTATGCTCTGCGTGCGCCCAAGAATCTCAGGAATCTCTACTTGAGATTGATCGGGAAATCGTAGATTCTCATGTTGGCGACGTCGATATCCGTGGTCGAGTTGTCTCCGAGAACGGCACGCCGTTGAGTGAAGTTGCGGTTAAGTACTATTTTCGGGATCTTGGTGATCAAGTATCCAACAGGAAGATCGACTATAAGCGCATCGAAGTCGACGGAGATTTTCGAATAAGTCGACGCCGGATTTCCTCTGTCAACCTCTCAATACTGAAGGACGGCTATTACCCGGAAATATGGTCGTTTGCATTCCATCCAGAGGTTCCCCGACAAAATCCCGGTGGGGTTGAAAAATTGGATATCGAAATCGTTCTACAAAAGGAACCTATTCCGGTTGCTTTGAAGAAACATGAGGGGATACTCGGGGCCGAGTATCAGGGCCCGGTGTTGGTCGTCGGTGTCAAACGCCAGACAGCCGGAGAAACCTGGCTCATCAAAGACGGGAAGAAGCAGGAGTTGAGTTGGCCGTACGTTTATCTTGAAGCGGACCAGGGCAAAAACTCCCGACTGCCTGCCGCAGAGTTCAAGAAGAAGGGCGACAGCCGTGCCAGAAAGGGTCTAGGCCTCGGTTGGCTCAGATTCAATGACCTCGATGACGGCGATGGTTTTGTTGTTTACGATCCCGGAGAGGTGGGTGTATGGCCCGAAATCGGGATGCGAGGAATGACCGAAGCACCCGAATCCGGTTATCAGGACAACCTCGAGTTGTCGGCCGCAAGAAGCCCGTCGACGGTCTATTTCTACTTCAAGGTTCAGGGCAATTATGGGAAGGGTATGGTGACAGGTCGGCCGATTATCGCGCTCGAAAATGATCGTGAAGTTGCTCGCGCAGCATTGCTTTTGTATCTGAATCCCAACGGATCTCGAAACGTTTCGTACCTCCACGATTGACAACATAGTTTCGTAAAGGTAAACAAAGAAAATGCCATAAAGGTAAAGGTGCCACATAAAGGTGCCAGGTACGGGGGTATTGATGTTATGATCCCTCCACCAATTCATTCTGGTGGGGTCAAAACATGGGACGACGGCCGAGGATTCTGGTTGCGGGCGGCATCTATCACGTTTACAACCGGGTTTCCCGCGGTGAGCACATCTTTCGCAACGAGGATGAAGCGGAGCGCCTAGAGGATCTTATCGCCAGGGTGAAAAAGCGGGATGATCTTCAGATCCTGGCCTGGTGCATCATGTCCAACCACTACCACCTTGCCGTTCGTATGGGAGAGGTGGCGCTGTCGCGTTCGATGCGAACCATCCATCACCGGTTTTCGCAGAGCTACAACGGCCGTCATCGGGTCTTTGGTCCGTTTTGGCAGGGTCGCTATCGTTCCCGGTTCGTGGATGATCCTGAATACCTCAGAAAACTGATTGCATACATCCACCTCAACCCAGTGACTGCCGGAATCGTTCCGAACCCAGCTAAATACCGATGGAGCGGTCATCGGGAGGTGATCGGCAGGGCCGTCGGACGGGGACTCATCGATCGAGACGAAACGCTTTTTGCTTTCGATCCAAACCGTAGTCGAGCAAAAGCTGGATACCGAGCAGCGATGACGCATGGGCGTTCAGAGGAGTGGCAGAAGGAGGGCCCAGGTCGGCTTCCGTGGTGGCGAATCGGTCGTCCTCCAAAACAAGCAAGTGGAGATGAAATCGCGGTTGACCAGAATCGACCGAGAATCGGCATGGATGGACTGAGCACAGTCATGGTGAGACCCAAGGTCGACCTGGAACAATTCCTCGGACTGGGTGCAGAAGCTTGCGGCATCTCGTTGAATGACCTCAGGAGTCGAAAACGAAGTGAGCCGATCGTAACGGCTCGGATGACACTTGCGTGGCTTGGCGTCGAATTGTATGGGTTTTCGGTCAAGGAGATGGCTTTCGGCCTTAACAAGTACATCGAAACAGCGAGCCGATGGGTGAGCAAGGCCTCTGACCTCAGAGTCGAGGACAGCCAGTTCGGCGATAAGATGAATGAAGTCGATTCAGCAATCCTCGCGCGAGCGGAGGAACCGTTGTGAGCCAAAACATCAATACCCCCGTACCTGGCACCTTTATCAGAGTCGAGGACAGCCAGTTCGGCGATAAGATGAATGAAGTCGATTCAGCAATCCTCGCGCGAGCGGAGGAACCGTTGTGAGCCAAAACATCAATACCCCCGTACCTGGCACCTTTACCTTTACGGAACAACAGGCCCTTTTGCTCGCATAATGTCCAAGAATCAGACGAATACTTGAGCAAAACCACTCACTTTGATGAGAAAAACCACTCAATCGGCCCATTGCGGTTGGACGAGTCGGGCCATATCGTATTCAGTGAGGGCGATTTCGTGAGGGTGAAAGGGGTTCTCCGTTCACCATGAAGGCAAAACCGGCAAAGTATCCTCCGGATTTTCAAGGTATAAAGGAGGAGTGATGTCCCACCCGGCGCCGCATGTGACGCGGATCGCGATTCTACTATTAATCGTGAGTGCGTCAGCCGGGGCTTGGGGCGAAGCCCAGGAACAGATCTTCTACGACGGTTTTGAGTCAGGGGACCTGTCGTCATGGAGCACCCAGATTCCCGACCCTCCGAGCCTGAGTTTTGCCGACCAATCCTACAGCGTGGAAGAGGCGGCGGGTCTGATCGAGATTCAGTTGGAGCTGTCCTTTGCCAGCGATTCTCAGGTCACGGTCCTGTGGTCGACAACGGACCTTACGGCGGAAGGGGGCGTTGATTTCTTCCCCGTCTCTGGCGAGACGACTATTCCGGATGGGCAGCTGAATGGATCCATACAGATCACTATCGTCGACGACGAGATTGGTGAAGTGTCTCCCCATACATTCAGAATCCGACTCGACACCATTGATGGAGCAGTGCTCGAGGGCTCTTCGTGGAAGAACATCGACATCATCGATGACGACCCCCCGATCATCACACTTGAAGGTCCGGCACTTTCAGCGTCTGAGGGGGACGGACAAATCGTAGCGCACGCCTACCTGTCGACGGTGCCATTTACCAGCGTTGTTTTTTCCCTCACTTCGACCAATGGCACAGCGGTAGCTGGTGAGGACTTCCAGGCGCCGGACGGGTCATGGTCGTTCAACGGTCCGTCGAACAACCGTGCGATTCCAATCTATCTCTTCGATGACGACCTGTATGAAGGGACCGAGACCTTTGATATCGAGATCTCGAACCCCATCAACGCCGTGCTCGGTGATCAGATTCGAACGACGATTACTATCGAAGACAACGACCTTCCACCAGAGATCGCGTTCTCCCAGTCGGCCGTCGATGTGAGCGAGGGTGCCGGCACCCTCGAACTCGAGGTCGTGTTGTCAGCCGTTTCCGGCGTCGATGCAAGTGTCGAGTTCGAGACCGAAGGCGGCTCGGCGACGGAGGGTGAGGACTTCACTCCGGTTTCAGGCGTTCTGGAAATCCTCGCCGGAGAATCCGCCGGAACGATCGAAATCGAAATCACCAACGATCAACTGGCCGAGGCTGACGAAGAGTTCACGGTCGTTCTGAGCAACCCGGTCGGGGCGTCACTCGGGGAATCTTTTGTCGCCACGGGGACAATCGTCGACGACGAGCCGTCTGCGGTTATAGATCTACCCTTACCGGGGACATTTTTCTACGACGGTGACGTCTTCGATATTGACGCCTCTGACTCGCGGGTGCCAGCCGGGTTTGAAGTCCGGCTCGCCGTACTGGCCGCTAACGGTGAAGATCCGATGCCGATCGTCACTTCCACTTCGTCGCTGTCGACAAGCTTCACTTCGTCCGAGGCAGATACGGGTTACGTGGTGCGAGTCGTTATTGCGACACCGGAGGCCATGCCGTCGGATCCCGATCTTCGGGGAGCTGAACCGCCCTGTGTTTTCGGTTTGACGGGATACGAATGCGCGAGTGCTGAGGTCGACCTGGATGCGGCGGGCTACGGACACGTTCGCGGATTCGAGACTTCCTACGCCTTGCCAGGCGGGGTGTTTCTTCGATGGGAACGCCCCGAGCAACCGTGGCTCGAACGGAGCGATGACGGCGGCGCCACGTGGAATCGAATAGAAGACTATCCACATTCACTTTCCGACTATTTCTTTATCGATCGCCAGGTGGTCGAAGGCGCGACCTACCACTACCGCATGCCGACTATGATCGGAGGCGTTTATCTCGGGCGAACCGACCAGGGACCTGGATTGCCGGTGGAGATTCCGGTTTGGTCCGCTCCGCGTGTCGTGCCCAGCCTTTTATCGGTCGACTGGGCTTGCCCGAGCGGTGCCACCAAAACGGTGTGTGAGGGCTCCCTCGATCTTCGCCTGGAGGCCGAGCCCGGCCAGACCCTCGCAGGGACGACCATACGGGTCTTCTTCAACGAAGAAACGTTCCAGCAGAAGAATGGTATTGGCGAAGACGCCCGAATCGAGTGGCCGGCAAACCTCGATCATTTTCAGGGCCGAGATGTGCCGGCGTGCGTGGTAAGAAATGAGGATCCGGATCTCGAGGTCACTATTCCTTCGGGTGAAGACTGGATTCAGATCGCTCTCGACGGGGCACGCTTCGGAGTCAACGGGCTTCGATTCGAGGTCCGGACGCCAGACGGTGGATATAGCGAACGGGCTTTACTGATCGTGATTCACGAAAACGTGGTTGACGGCCAAGACCGAGTCAGGTACAGCCCCTTCAGGCCTTTTCTTACCGGCGATTTGATCGCAACGCCGGAGTTTACGCTGAGCGGTGTCGGCCCTGTCAGCCGCTACTCACCTGACTGTACGGATGGCGATCGTACCTACCGCGTCGTCAAGGACTATGACAGCGACGCCATTTACGCCAACCTCATCGATTTCGAAGGTCAGGATCGACAGTTCGTAGGGACGGATGTCAATGGGGAATGGTCACTTCCTGCAATGACCCTTGCCGACGACGAATACGACCTCTACCGGCGGGCTGTCTCGCCCTCATTCGATACCTATGGTGCAATCGGCAGGGACATCCTCAACGACAGTGGTGGTCTCATCAACGACAGCCTCTCTGCTTACGTTTATTGCGACTCCGGCAGTGCGACCACCCCTCTGACCGTGGACTCCACTTTTTCGAATCTTGCGCCAAACCTGGATGTTGTCATCGATTCCGTGCTCATCGATTCGCCGGAAGAGGAGTCACTGGGAGAAATCGCTTTTCGCGTGACCGATGCCGACCAAAATCTCGGGCACGACGTCATCACGGTCTCCAATATGTCGACGGAAAACCCGATGGCGGTGCGCGCGTTCTATGCCGTCGAGCAGCTGAGGTCCGAGGGAAATTGGGGCTGGTTTGTGGCCGAGGTGCCTCTGGTTCGTGGCGAAAACACGATCGAATTCTGCGCTGAGGACCAAACTGGCCTCGCACTCGGGACACCCGAAGAGCCTTGCGTCTCCGCCATTGTAAACCGCGAGTCGCCGCTCGTTTTTGCCGTCGTAACCGAGCCGTCAGAAAGCCCGGTTTACGGAAAGCCGGGCCTGATTATTCCCCTCGACGGCAGTACATCATCGATGCCCGAGGGCGGGGTTGCGTTATGGACGATCGGATCGCAGAATTCGCCCGGATATCCGTGGTCTTCCAGGATGACGATGGATCCGACATCTGACCTCGAAGATCTCCGCACCAAAACGATCATGCATAACGGGTTCTACTCCGACTACAAAGCACGACTCATCGTTGCGGCTTCTGTGGACGACCTTCCGGATCGTTACTGGCCTGAAAACGGATCTCTCCCGTGCGAACGGGCACTAGGGGAAGGGCGGTGCGACAGTTATGACGTCAGGTTGTGGACGACCTGTACCTTGTATCCAGGGGCGGCTACGGTGTCGGTTGACGAACCGGTTGGCCCCCTCAATGTGGCGCCGTGGGATGAATTCGACCTGTCTGCAGATGCAACATCTCCCGAACTCGAGCCATTCGCATTCAGCTGGACCGTTTACGGCGCCGACGATATATACCGCCATTGGCCGATCTTGACTCTGGGACCCGATGACTTTGGTGACGGATTCTCGACCGCCAACAAGAACCTTACAGTAAGTCCGGTAGATGTCGGCTTGCCGGTCGGCCGCTACCAAATCGTGCTGAGGGGACGTTATCCGGCGGAGGGTTGTGGCTCGAACGGGTGGTTTTTCGGCGAGCCCCCGCCAATCAATCTGACTGTCGGCCATACGCTTGACGGAGTGGCACCTGGTCAGGTGGTTGAGGACGCGACGTTCCGCGTCTATTCGCGGACCTGGGTCGTCGGGGGCGACGGGTACGTCTTTCTCGATGACGATCTCGAGGATGACGTTGAACCCATGATCTACTACGGCGAGGTGCAGGCAGGTGGATACCTCGAGATCACGCCACAGGCCGGAGAGCTGCCACCACTGGATAACCCATACTTCGTGAGTGTCGGGGATGACCTCAACGGGACATCGCGCAGCGGATGGCTGAATGCCTTCCGTGTTGAGAATAGCGGCACCACCGAGAATCCCCTGATCGTCATGAACGAAGAGGATGATTCGTGTGGCGGCGAGGGATCGGAATGTGCACACCCAATCATTCCAGGCCAGGTGTGGCGAGGCGAATGGGGGGAACCGGGCGACAAGGACTATTTCATTTTCGTGGCCGGTGAGGGCGTGAAAGTCCGCGTGATGCTCGACGCCGTCCCGGGATCCTCCGGTCAAGGAGACGACAGCCGACCAACCGACCCCGAACTGGTGATAACCGATCCAGACGGCATCTATACATTTGAAGGATTCTCGGATGACAGGGGGCCCGACGACACAAACGCCACGGTGGAGTGGACAACCCGGGTTTCGGGCTCGCATTTCTTCGTCGTTTCCACCCGGCAGGGGACCGGTCAGTACCTGGTCTCCCTCGAGCTCCTTGAAGAGCCGGCAACCGACGGCTTCGAAATCGTGGCGCATGAGACCACCGCCCACCTGGTTCTCGAGGGAGAGGTTGATCTATCGACCGATGAAATCCTCCCTCCTTCGACCTCCCTGCGGGCCCATGTGATGGACCTGTTCGGCCGGCCCGCATCGGCGGTTGCGGTGACCTGGAAGCTGATCTCTGGCGCGGCGTATTTCGGCGAAGAGACGCTTTCCGGATGGAACGGGAGTGTCAGCACTGCCGTGACACTCAATGAAGACCTAGCCGTGGAGATAGAGCCTGAGCTGATTCTACCGGCGGGTACAGGCGCAAAATATGGCCCCGTCTCAGCGCCATCAGGAGGCCAAATCGACCCGATCATAGGCATATTGAAACTGGGCAACGGGGCCATCTCCGGGGACGAACGGTTGAGTCGAATGGAGATCGATAGAATTCGCCAGACCCGGCGTGACGCCTGGCCGAAGGACGAATCGAAAACCCAAGAATTCCTATCGGGCTCTCCAGAGAAGACTACTGGCACAAACTGCGGTTTGAATCCCCGCTACAGCGTGGTGAAATTGGTCCTACCGCCGCACGCCCGTGCGCTCGCAGGGGTCGAAATCGAGTTTCTCGATCTGGAGAACAAAGCTCTCGAAAGGCTCGAGGACCTGACCGTGCTCGAACCCGAGGGGATTGTCGCGACGCGGGTGATGGCGATTTTCCTGGACGATTCGACCCCGCCCGCCACGATCGAAGAGGACATCTCTGGCCAAGTGCCGATCAATCTGCGCGCCATTCTGCCGGCCTCGAGGCCCCACCACGACCCGATGGTCAGCATCGACGGCGGAACGACATGGTGCGACAGCGTGCACGACTTCAGCCTGTCCATTCTTTATCGACCGGGCAGCATCGCGAATTATCTGAGGTTCCTCAAGGGTGAACCCGATCCGTTCCACTATGCAACAAACGAGATTCTCCACGGGTCGGTTTCCTTTCCGGTTCAGATTCAGCAATCGGGCGCTTCAGGGAACTTCGCCCGCCGCCGAATCAATAGCACCGGGCTGCTACCGGTGGCACCGGAGCCCGAACAGCCCGAAACTGTGCAGTTCCTCGCACCGGAATACCGGGTGAAAAGGATTCCGCGGATCCGCCATCCCGTGTATTCCATGATCGAAGATGAAGGCGTGCACTATTTTGCCCCTCTGGGGCCGCAGTTCCTCCTCCGGGATCAATACGAAAACATCACCGTCGAGGCGGGATACCGGGGTGAAGAGAATGATCTCACCAATGCTGTCGAGGTGGGACTGAGCGACGGTGGCGGCCCCGGCGATCAGTTGTGGTATGCCGTCACCTGGCCGAAGGACATACCTACGTACGCAATGCGGGCCCTACAAAAGACGAGTTCAACCTTGCCTGAAGGGGCTCATACGAAGAACCTGAGAGTTCGGCGGGTTGACGGGAGCTACATCGAGAATTCGGTCACGATCGAGGTTGTCGATGAGGTACCCATGACGGTTTGGTCCTGCCCCGAAAGCAACTCCTTCTTCTGTGAGGGTTACATCAGGCTCGGGACCGGAAGCTACCCGATGCAACCTGGCGAGGGGGTTTATGGTCGCCTCGGCAACAGAATCTGGCTCCGAATCCATCCCGTGATGGTGGACGAACTCAGCGATCCTCACCCCCAGAATCCGTTTTACAACATTCCTTACCATGTGTACGTCAACGGCCCGACGTCAAGTGCGACGCACCTGCTCGTTGACTCCAACGGTAAGCCGACAAAGTATCTCGAGGTCGAAATGACCGCGGGATCTGTCGATGACGACGGGGCCGGCGGTGTCGTGATCACCCCATTCGGAGATCCGTCTTCGACACTCGATGTACAGACGAACACAGGGAGGTTCGGGGATCGGCCGAATCGTACAAGGGTACGGCCGTGTGGGTGTCCAAGGCACCAAAGGAACCGGGGTACTACCGTGTCTATGCAGAGCCGTTGGCACCCGAGTTGATCAACCAATACACCGAGTGGGATCGGGAGTCGTACAGCTTCTTCGTTGCCGGGGTTCGCTTTTTGAGGGAGGATTATTCTCCGGTCGCCCATGAAGAGATCGAGTTCGAAAAAACCTATTGGCTCGAGTACATCACAACAGCGGGTAAGTCACCGCCCGATGACCTGTCGCTGCGATACGAGGATGCCGAAGGTCACGCCGAGATCGTGACCGTGAATTTCAAAGAAACGCGGGCCGGATTCTACTCGACGAGCCACCTTGCCGAGATTCGCCTCAAACCCACCAAGACGGCAATTATCGGCGAGGCCGAACCGTGCACCGACTGTGCGAATTTCGAGGTCTCGGCAACCGCCTTCAAAATCGAGGTTGGCAAGGGTGGCGCATCGGCCGCCGACGCCATGGACAGGATTGATGCCCGGATGTACGGCCAAGGCCTGGTCAAAGAAATCCCGCTCGGCGAGCACCGGCGGCTGACCTACGCGGTGCAGAGGGTGCCGACCGGTGCTCCGGGCGCCGGAGACTACCCGATTGTTGTTGAATGGAAAGATGGTTGGCCCGCGGCCGGGCCGAGCGAAACGGGGCTGGCTGTGCCGTGGTTTTCAGCGGTCACCGATCCGGTCAACGGCGGCAGCGCGCTCGAGTATCTCATTGATTCCGCCGAGAACTCGGTGACGATCCAGTACAACTACCTGGATCCCGACGACACCAAGAACTTCGCTATCCGCACCTTGAGCTTCCGCAACATCACCGATGGCGCCGACGATGCCGGACGCATTCTCGCGTTCCACATCGCATCAGACCAACTCCATCCGCTCTTCGATCAAACGAATCCACCCATACCCAACAGCTTTCTGCCACCCGATCCGGCCCTGAGGGCCTATGGTTACGGAAGCCCGCGGGTTCCGATGATCGTGCGGCTCAATGGCGCTGCGGATCCAAACGACTGGGCGACGGTCCAACTCAGAGGTGTGGCGCGGGAACGCATCCAGAGCGATTGGTGTCGGCAGGAGAATCAGGGTACCGAAGACACCAATTGCGCCAGCAATGTGGGAGCCGACCCGCCCGCGGATCCACTCCGGTTCAATATCGACAACATCATCAGCTATTTCTGCGATCGTCACGGAATCCCGTCTGATGTCGCCAAGGCCTTAATCCTGAAGGAAAGCGGTTTTGCCACCCGGCAGGCCACACCGGGTGTCTTTGCAAGTATCCGTATTCGAACCAACGCCTACAAATACGAGCCGTACACCTTCGATTTCAAGTATTTCGCTGGAGGAGGGTGGGATATCCAGGCCGGCCGAAAGTGCGAGGACCTTTCGGTCTACACCTCGAATGCCCACCGCATTGAAGTCGAGCCCTATTGCATGTACGCCTTTGCCGGCAGAACAGCCGAAAACAACAATCCGCCATCCAGGGCGGTCTCCATTCCGCCGGGCTCGATGACGCTCGATCTGTTTGACGCGGGTCTTGCGGGTCATCTTCAGACCAATGAGACGTTGAGGTTGTTCACCGTAACGCCGAGGAATTCACCCGCGTGCATCACACCGTACGCGGGCTCCGCTCCACCACCGGTCTGCAACCCTCCTCAGGGCGAATTCGGCGCCAGAATCAACGATTGGATTCAGGTCGGGCATCGACGGCATGGGAAACCGGGCAGCGTTGCCGACCTCCCGATGGATGAATACCCGGCCGCTTCACCAGTGGGGCAGCGTTTCAGCATCGAGTACGGTCCGGCGAGTTCACAATTGAACCTGGGTTTGGCGGCCCCTGCCGGGCTCTCGATTACCCTGTACCCTCAAGTGCAGAGAGATATCGGCTACGGTACGGGCACCGACAGGAGAGGCGAAAAAATCCTCACCCTTCCCGCCGGGATCGCCGACCTCGAAACCCTCCTGAACGGCCTCGCTGACGTTCCCGACTGCAAGATCTATCCCACGGCAAATCTCCCCGCGGGGGATCTCACCACCACTTCGATCAGCGGGTGGATATCGACCAACGCGGGTGCGACCGGGTGTGGTGGTTTCAACTTCATGCGTGACGGCACCTCCCACGAACATCTGATGATCAATCTTTTCGACAACTCGTTGTACGATCCGCAGTACTCCGTCAATTCACAGTACCTTCTCTCCGGTTCCTTCGGGTTGATGCAGTACGGAGTTCTCAATCATGATTACCCCACTCAACGGGGCAAGATGATGAGGATCGAATACGATTTCGGCGATGAAGACAGCCATCTGTTCGACCAGGTCCTCAACCCTGCGGTTTCCATCCAGGTCGGCACGGCCCTGGCCAGCTTCATCCTCAACAAATCTCAGAACTTCGAATCGGCTTGCGGTATCAACTGCGAGGAAGCGACACTTCGTCAGCAGATCAAGGAGATGTTGGGTGACTATAATGGGGCGGGCGATCCCTATGCGAACGCTGTGCTCAAACAGATGCACCTCTTTTCTCAAGACCCAACCATCTGGGGCGCAACGGTTCCGCCGTAGGAGATGAAGATGCCCTTCATAGTCATTTTTTCCATTATGCTCTCATCGTTCGCTGCGCAGGCAGTCGATCTGCAACTGGTGTCTTCCGTTCGTTACGAGGATCTGAGAGGCAGGTTGAAAAATCTCGCCCCGAATCATGACTACGGTGATCGTCGGGTTGAGATTTGGGCCGACATCGAGAGTGACTGCTTCCAAGGAACAGAGGACGTGCTCGGGGCGTTCGGGGACTGGCTGGACGGCGCCGATCTCCCGGGGTTCCCAGGCGCGGTGGAGATTCGGTGCAAAACGTGGACTGACGAGCGTTCGGTGGTCGTCATCACTCAATTTGGATCCCGGCAACGGCCCCCTCATCATCTCTGGGTCTTTTCTTCGTCTTCGAATGGTGCCCATCTTGCAGACGTTCTCGTGGATGAAAGCATCGGAAGCTCGTTGCTGGTTGGCTATCGAACCGATTTCATTGTGGATCGCGGCCGGGTCACGGGCATTCTTGCGTTCCGCCAATTTCCGGAACGGTCAGACCGTGAGGATTATTATCCTGAGTGGTTGTCGACGAGAGTCTATCTCCTGAAACAGAAAACTCGTCGCGTGAGCTACGATGTTTTGGCGGCCTACCGGTTGCGCGACGATGTCTCGACATCGTTCGCCCTCCTGACCCGGGGTAGCATGGATGGTGCGCCGACCTGGACGCTGCGAATCGTCGGACCTCGAGACGAGGCGCCTGTGACTGCAAAGCTGGACATCGGATCGGAGAGCTTGTCCAAGAATAGTAATCAGGTTGAGCCGACCATCGAGGCATTTTCCCCGGTACTGGATCATATCGCCAAGGTCACGTCGTCCGAAACGGCGGTCACACTTTTCGAAAGCAAAATCGTTACCTCCTATTTGCAGTTACACAAGCCGAGAATGAAAATAAAGGTGCCAAAAAGGTAAAGGTGCCATAAAGGTGCCAGGTACGGGGGTATTGACTCGTTCAAGTCATTGTTTGAGGTGATTTGTTTTGAAGAAAGGGACGTCCCGAGGGGTTGAAAGGAACCATCCATTGACGGTGAACGCAGCTGCGGAGTCCCGTGCTCAGGCGAGGAGGGAGCCGTGGCGGGGCGGTGGAGGCCCCCGTGGCGGTCACCATTCGTCGATGGCGTTGACATTGGTGACGCCTGTTCTTTGTGCACAAACGCCGGTCTTGGTTCGGGACATCAATACTGGGCCGGCCACCCCCGCGGATCGTTTTCAGGATTACGCCTACCTTGGGGTGGACAGGCAGCGTCGTCGTCTTCAACGGTCAGAACGATCGTGAGGGGGTTGAACTCTCGGTATACGGACGGGACGGCTGCCGGCACGACACTCTTATTCGACATCGACCGGCTCATCCGACAGTGGGCCATCTGGGTTCAGACGAATTGGAGACATCGTCTATTTCGCCGCCAACGATGGGATAAGGTGGTTGAGAGCTGTGGCGCACTGACGGGACGCCCGGCGGCACCTGGATGGTCAAGGACATTTTGGAAGGAAGTCCGTCCGGCCTGCCGCAATACTCGATTGCAGCAGCGGGCAAGCTGTTCTTCACGGCAGACGACGGTACTCATGGCAAAGAGTTGTGGGTCAGCGACGGCACCGCGGCCGGCACCGTGATGGTCAAAGATATCCGACCCGGTGCCGACTCATCCTCGATTTACTACATGGTGGCGACCAGCAGCGGGGTAATAATACGGGCGGACGACGGGACACACGGATACGAATTGTGGATCTCGGATGGGACCGGACCGGGCACGACCCTCGTCTCCCAACCCTGGTTCGAACTCGTCCCTGGCATCGCGGAACCTGGCATTTGTGTCCGGTGTCGTGTTCGCAGCCTCCGACGGAACGAACGGAACCGAATTGTGGCGGTCCAACGGTACAGACTCCGGAACCTTGATGGTGAAGGACATCCGGAGTGGTTCGTCGAGCTCATCCCCAAGATACTTGAGAGTTTTCGATTCTCAGCTGTTCTTCGCGGCATCTGACGGCGTCAATGGAACCGAACTCTGGAAATCCGATGGCAGCCAAGCAGGCACGACGATGGTCAAGGACGTCTGGGAAGGGCCGTCGAACTCCTCACCCGAACTCCTCGCGGCTACCCCGTCGCTGTTTTTTTCGATGCCAACGACGGGATCTCGGGTCGGGAACTGTGGGCTTCCGACGGCACCACCCTGGGCACCGCGATGGTTAAAGACATCACTCCGGGTCCTGACTGGACCACGATCTCAGAGATGGTTGTGACCGACTTCGGTGTGGTTTTCACCGCCTCTGACGGGACGCATGGGAGTGAACCATGGAGGTGCCCCGAGATGGCACCGCCGAAGGCACGGTGATCATCGAAGATATCGACCTCGGCCCCGACAGCAGCAAGATTTCGAACCATGGCTTTTTGAGCACCGGCACCGCGGTTTTCTTTCACGCCATCGACGAAACAGACGGTGACCCGGCCCTGGATCACCGACGGAACCGCAGGTGGGACTGTTGGCTTGACCCGCTGGCGCTGACCAGTCGATCGAGGTGTCGGTTTCTTCGCAACCTGTGGAAACGGCGATGTCTTTTTCAGTGCGAACGACGGACCCCACGGATCCGAGCCCTGGACCAGCGATGCGACAACGGGCGGTACCAATCTGATTTTCGACGTGCACGAGACAGGTCACTCGAGCCCCTCCGCGCGGTCCTTGTTGGGAAACCAGCTTTTTTTGTTGCCACATCCGGGGTCTTATTCCCAGGAGCTGTGGACGACCGATTGCACTCCGGAGGGGACGTCGTTGCTCAAGGACATCAACCCGGTCGGCGCTTCGTTCGTCTTCGGATCCGTGACTTCCGGGGGGACAGTTCTTCGACGGCGATGACGGTGCCAACGGGCGCGAGTTGTGGGTGAGCGATGGCACGACCGCCGGCACCGAGATGGTTTTGGATATCAATCCCGGCCCCGAGTCGGGGGGGCCGTGGTACCTCCTGCCGTTTGCCAACCAGGTTCTGTTTCGTGCCGACGATGGAGCCAATGGACAGGAACTGTGGATCTCCGACGGTACGCCAATGGGTACGTCGATGGTCAAGGACATCGCCACCGGATCGACAGGGTCGGATCCGGGGAACTTGACCGCGATGGATGGCTTTGCTCTTTTCTGGGCGGACGATGGGGTTGCGGGCAAGGAACTGTGGCGGAGCGACGGCACCGAGGCCGGAACGTGGATCGTGAAAGATATCCGGTCGGGCCCAGGCAGCTCGTGGGAAATATACATGTCTGAGATCGTGAGGGTGGGGGAAATCGCGTACTTCGGAGCCCGTACGGTGTCGGAGGGATTGGAACTGTGGCGGAGTGACGGTACCGAGGCCGGTACCTGGATGGTGAAGGACATCAATCCTGGTATCACCGCCTCGTCTCCTTGGTATTTCGTCGCAGGCGGCGACGAGGTGTACTTCCTTGCGGACGATGGAGCTCACGGCGAAGAGTTGTGGCGCTCAGACGGCACCGCTGACGGCACCTTGCTGGTGCTTGATTTTTGGCCAGGCCCAACGGGCTCGGACCCGTTCGGGATGAAAATGGTCAACGGCGTCCTGGTCTTGAATCCCATCACTCCGGACCACGGGAGTGAGCTGTGGACCACGGACGGCACCTCGGCAGGCACTCGCTTGCTGGCAGAGGTCAACCCGGGGCCGTCCGGATCCTCCCCGTTCATCGGGCCAACCGTCGGCAACGACCTCGTGTTCTCTGCTGATGATGATGAGTACGGTCGGGAACTCTACCGCGTCTGTGCGGAACAGTTCTTCATGGACGTCGACTCCGACGGCCACGGTGATCCGGATCGGCCGACCCTGGGGTGCACAGCGCCTTTCGGCTATGTCATCAGCGACGACGACTGTGATGACATGGAAGAACTGACGTATCCAGGCGCGGCAGAATTCTGCGACGGCGCAGACAATGACTGCGACGGACAGGCCGACGAACCGGACTTCTCCGGGTTGGATTCGGCGGTGCTCCTCCCCAATAGCGTCTGCAGCGTACGGCTCGACTGGACCGATGTCGGCGAATCCGTTTGCGGCGACGACGTGTCCTACCGAATCTACCGGAGCACCTCGCCCGACTTCCAACCCTCGGAATCCGACCGCATCGCTGCGCTTGTGCCGACGACCACCTACACCGACGTTCATGCGGTCTCGCCGCCTGAGACCTATCACTATCTCGTTCGGGCAACTGCCGGAGAGTCCGAGGACACCAATCTCGTCCGTGTGCCGGTGGATGTTCTCGGTTGCACGGGGGGACCGCCTACCGCCATTCCGGAGGATGAGCGGGCGACGCTCATCGCGCTCTACAACGCAGCCAACGGCGCTGACTGGACCGACCGTACAGGTTGGCGCATCGACGACATTGATTTCAACGATCGGGGTACAGAGTGTTCGTGGTTTGGAGTGTGGTGCAACAGTGTCCCGCAGATCGTTACGATCGACCTGGAATCGAACAACCTCGTCGGTACCGTTCCGCTTGAGCTCGGGAACCTGAGCGCGCTGAGAACCCTCAATCTCAGTTTCAACGAATTCACCGGGCCGATCCCGACCGAAATTGGATTTCTGAGCCAGTTGGCGGATCTCAACCTGGCGGCAAACGCTTTGAGCGGTCTCATCCCGAACGAGTTTTGCGACCTCTCGGCGCTTGAGAACGCGAATCTGAGATCCAACCGTCTGTCCGGGGAGATTCCATCGCGGATCACCGAGTTGAAGCAGTTGTGGGACGGCAGCGGATTGAGGCTGTCCTGGAACGCGCTTCAAGCTGAGAATGAAGAGACAAGGGAATTTGTGGACCAAAAGCATGGGACCTTCGACGGTTATTGGGGAGACACGCAGACAGTGGCCCCCGGCCTGCTCGAGATCGTTTCTGTGGGCGACCACACGGTGTGGTTGAGCTGGGTGCCGATTCCGTATTCGGCAGATGTCGGAGCCTACGAGCCCTTCTCGAAACTCGCTGGATCCGAGGATTGGGAATCCGCCGGTTGGACCTGGACAAAGGCCAACGACAGCTACCCGGTCACGTGGCTCCAGCCAGGCTCTCCGTATGATTTCGCAGTGTCGACCTTCACTGAGCCGCACGAGAACAACACGAACATGGTTTTCAGCGACTCGACCCCAACGGTCACTGCGATGACGGCCGATTCCGGATGCGTTGCCCCTTCCATCAGGTCGATCGCGAAAATCGAGTCCACAGCCTTGATGGTCGATGGCGATTTCGATGGATACCAGTGGATCACGGGGGAGACCACCTCCGCGATCGAGATCCCGGCATCTGCCTCGGGATGGTATTGGGTGAGAACATTTAGCCCCGGACCCTGTGATGAAGCAGCGGTGATTTTTATCGCGAACGAAAATGTCTTCGTCGACGATTTCGAATCCGGAGACACATCGAGGTGGTCGGGGACCTCTCCGTGACGGCGTGACATCGGTGCCATCAGTGCCAGGTTCCAATAAAGGTGCCAGGGGGCGCATGGCACCTTTCCGATCGACCCCACCAACCGTTGAGCCACCTTAGGTAACATGTTTCAGTGGGTAACAACTGGTTGGCCCGTATCGGGCTCGTTGTTTTTGGCATCCTGCTCGCCGTCCTCCTGCTCGAAGGGGGCATGCGGGCTGCCGGGTGGGCGTTGGACTACCGGCAGGCGGGGGAAAATCGAGCTCAGCTCGAAAAGGGCGGTGAGTTCCGGGTTCTCTGCCTCGGCGAGTCGACCACAATAGGTGAGCCCTGGACCCGTAGTTATCCCGAATATCTTCAGGCTATCTTCGACGCCCAGTTCAGCGGAGTACAGGTCAGCGTCATCAACGGAGGTCGGTTCGGCACTATTACAGGCGAAATCCTTGCCTTTCTGGAAGAAGACATCGCCACTTATGAGCCTCATCTGGTAGTCACGATGATGGGTGTCAACGACGCCGGCAGGACCCACACCTATGGAAGTCTGATCGAACCAGGCAGAGGAAGATGGTATGGCTCGATGAGGATCTACAAGCTCTATCGGGTTCTGCGAGTAGGGGTTCAGAAAAGGCTTTTCGGCGCCGCCGATGTTGAGAGGTTGAAGGTGGCTGAAGGAATCGTTTGGAGCGATCAAACCGGTTCAATCGGCGGTCGTGAGAACGCGCGGGTTCCGAGCTTTCGATCGAGCCCCGATGAGGCTACCGAAATCCTGCTGTCGCAGGCTCGCACCCTCTTTTCGAAATCGAGGTTTGAGGAAGCTGAGCGCATTCTCCTCGACATCCTCGTTTCTGAACCGACCACGGTAGGAGCTTATGTCGAGCTTTTCTTCATTTACACGAAAATCGGTGATTTGGACAACGCGCATCAAATCCTTGTCCAGGGTGCTGAGTCGATCCCCGGACCTTCAATCGACATCGTTGACGGTTTCGCCACTTCGTACGAAAATCTGGGCCAATTGGATTGTGCGATCGAATCATTGCTCGAGCTGCGGAACGATCTCGTTTCAGAAGATGACACCAATACCCAGATCCACTACGCGGGAGCTCTTGCCCGGGTCCACGAGAAGGCAGGAAACATCGATCGTGCGGAGCAGTACTTGCGAGAGATCGTCGACCGTATCAGCCCCGGGGATTCTCGATATTATCCATGGCTGATCGAGTTCTGTGAACGGCACGGGAGAATGGAGGAGGCCGAAAGGCTGAGGGTCCTCGAAACGCGAATCCGTGAAGACTATGTCAATCCTCGAACGCGGAGCAACTATCTAAAGGTGCGGGGGATCCTCGACAGTAACGGAATCGACCATGTCGCCGTCCAGTACCCGGGTCGGAGGGTTGAGTCGCTCAAACAGATCTTCGATCACGATGAAGGATCCATCTATGTTGACAACTCGTTCTTTACCGAACTGGTGCAAAGAGATGGGGTTGAGGTCTATTTCTCCGATCTCTTTGCCGGCGATTTCGGTCACCTGACCGATCTCGCAAACGAACTGCTGGCGGAAAACATTGCCCGGGCCATCGTCGAACAGCATTTCGGGTTGGATTTTGACGAAAACTGGCGGAGCCCGTAAAGGTCAATGTGCCAGATTTCCGAAAGTCGCCGACAGGTCATCGGCAGCCTGAACCGAGCCGATTCATTTCAATCTCTTGGAGTAAGCTTGAGGTTCGACGGAACAGCACCAATATCGAAACCAATCGATAGACCAAACTGGCGGCCTCAGGGGGAATCAACAAATGCACAGATTTTGGGTTGAATTGAAGACTGGATTCGCTCTCAGTTTACTGCTCCTCCTGGTCAGCCCGGTCTGGGCGCAGGAGTATCCGAATCAGGAAGAAATGCTTCGCCAGTTGGAAGCCTGGACTGAAATGCTGAAGGGCGATATCGATATTCGCGGCCGCGTGGTTTCAACAAACGGCCAACCGTTGATGGACGTGAAGGTCAATTACTATTTCCGAAAGCTTGGCGACGTCGTCGCGAGAAAAGAAATCGTCAGGGAGAGCCTTCGTGCCGATGGCGAATTCCGAATCGAGCGGAGCGACATCTCGTCGGTCAATCTCTCGTTTTTGAAGCCCGGGTTCTATTCCGAGCAGTGGTCATTTTCGTTCAATGAAGAGACCCCACGGACAAATCCGGGAGGGGCCGAAATCGTGGAGATTGAAATCGTCCTCGAGAAACAGGCAGAGAGAGCACCGCTGGAGAAACGGCAGGGGATCTTGCGTGCCGATACGCGGGGCCCGGTCTCTGTTGTCGAGGTCAAAAGGCAAGGAAATAGAGAATCGTGGCTCTGGAGGAATGGAGAAAAACGGGACTTCGACTGGCCCCATGTCTTTCTCGTCGCCGCCGAAGGGTATGGAACGGCACTCCCAAAGTCGGATCTCGAAGTGGAGGGTCGACGGTACCCGCAGAAAGGGCTCGAACAGGGCTGGATCAGGTTCAGTCATCCTTCCGTGGGTGACGGCTTTGTCGTCTACGACCCTGGCGAGATCCCTTTCCGCCCCGAAATCGCGATGAGGGGGATGACCGAAGCCCCTGACAAGGGTTATGAACCCAGCCTTGAACTTGCGGCTGCCGAGAGCCCGCAGAAAGTATTCTTTTACTGTCGGGTCAACGGCAAATACGGAAAGGGCATGGTGACCGGTCGGCCGATTATTGCGGTCGAAGATGACCGTGAGGTCGCCCGTACTTCAATCCTTATCTATCTCAACTCCGAGGGTTCACGGAATGTCTCGTACGTCCACAACTAGGTGCGGATCATAGGCTGTCTCTTTTTCGGGGCACCCCAGGAATGTGACGCATAGGTGCCCCGTCTTGAGGTGAAGAGCGTCAAAACCAACGTCTGCGCCGGAAGTAGATGAGCAGGCCTCCGGCGACCGCGGCCATAAGGATCAACGCCATCGGATAGCCCCAACGCCAATTGAGTTCGGGCATGTTCAGCGGGCTTGCCGCGGTGTTGAAGTTCATTCCGTACAGACCGGCGATGAACGAAAGCGGAATGAAAATGGTCGCGATGGTGGTCAGCACCTTCATGATCTCGTTGGATCTGATCGATATGTTCGTCAGGTACAGATCGTTGAGGCTGGCCACCATTTCGCGGTAGCTTTCGATCATGTCGACCGCCACTGTGGCGTGGTCGGCGACGTCTCGAAGATAGAGTTGGGTCTGTTCTCCGATCAGAGGTGAATCGATCAGCAGCCGATTGCGAAGCAGCTCCCGTGTCGGCCACATCGACTTCCGCAACAAAAGCAGGTCGTGCTTGATCAGGTGGAGCGTGCTGAGATCATCCTGGGACGGGTCGTCCAGGATCGAAGCCTCGAGGATATCGAGTCGATCACCGATGTGTTCCAACACCGGAAACAGGTGATCCACGACGGTGTCGATGAGCGCGTAGGCGAGATAGCCGGCGCCACCGACCCGGATTCGACCCTTGCCGGACTTCAGCCTCTGATACACCGGTTCGAAAAGATCGGAGGCGTGTTCCCGAACCGACAGCACGAGACCGTTCTGAATCACCAGGCTGACCTGTTCCTTGGTCAGCCCGCCGCCGTCGGCAGTCATCGAAAAATGATCGATAACGAGAAAGAGGGATTCCTCGAAGTCCTCGACCTTTGGTCGTTGGCCCACATGAAGAACATCCTCCAGTGCGAGAGGATGAACTTCGAGCCGCGCGCCGAGATCCGCGATCTGTGCCACGCCGTGGCCTTCGACGTTCACCCACGTGGTCATGCTATCCCCGATTCCGGACAGACTGCCAGTATCCGGGTGGGCGAGGTCCGTCAGATCAGTGGAATTGAAGGCGACGACCCGTGTTCGGCTCTCTCCCGTCCTATCGGCGGGTGAAGGGAGGGTTCCGGGGGCGGTGCCGGGCTGGTGCCGCTGTTTCGTGATTCGGGATCTGATCAACCCCGGCCAGTTTTCGACGTCGAATTTCTGTTTGTGGGCCATGGCCCAATTGTAGACCGGCGGGCGGAAAATGCCCGAGATCGGAAGTCGGCACGACCCGCGGCCTGTTTCCGCGGCGCGTCGGTGACCGGACTACGGCACGGTGTTGCTCCAGGAGGATGTGCTCCCGGATTCGAAACCATCGCTGAACATTGCCGGGGTTCCCGAAGACACACAGACCTCGAGCATCACATCGTCGACGACGACGCTGCTCGAGTTTGATCCATCGGTCGTTATAAAGAAGTTGATGGTGGGCGAAGTGCCGGCGAGGGACAACAGATCGACAGCGGCCGATTTGGTCCAACTCGAACCGGTGTCGGTCGTGGTGCAGAGGTCGTAATTGTGTCCGGCCGGAGGTGTTCCGTTGATCTCGACGCCGCCATAATCGTAGCCGCAATAATCGCTCGAATCGAGCAGGTACCAGTATGTGAGGGTGGCGGAGGAGGCCCCGGCGGCGATGGCCGGCGCCTGCGAGAGATCAGCGCTTTCGTTGTTCCCCCCGCCCAGCCATCCGGAATAGGAACCGGTGCGCGGATAGTCGGTAGTAACGATGGCCCAACCATTGCCCGAGGACTCCGACCACGCGGATCCGCCCCCTGCCTCGAATCCGGGTTCGAGAAGGACATTTGTGCATTGGGTCGATCCGTCGTCGGTGGTCAGGGAAAACGTTGCCGAAGCGGCTCCAGCGCCGCAGGTATTCGAGGCGGTGACCCGCCAGTAGTAGGTCGTGGCGGCGTCGAGGGTGGCACCGGAGTAGTTGGTGGTCTGGACGGCGGTGCTGTTGACAATGTTCTGGAATCCGGAGTCGCGCGCGATCTGGATCGTATAAGAGGTGGCTCCGGCGACCGCGGTCCATTGGAAGGTAGGCGAGGTCGATTGTCCGGTTGCACCGTTCGCGGGGCTCTGCAGTGTGCTGGTGGCGGGTGTCGTGACGATGGTGAGATCGACTGTGTCGTTGTGGGTCCCAGGGCTCCCGGTGCCGGTGATGGTGATAGTTGATGTGCCCGGCGACGCGGCGCCGGTGTTGCTCACAGTGAAGGTGCTGGTGCCCGGGACCGGATTCACCGGGTTGGTTGAAAATCCCGCGGTTGTGCCGGTGGGCGTGCCGCTTGAACTGAGCGTCACGGAACCGGTGAAGGAGCCGATCTGCTGCACGGACACGTCGAACGCGGCGTTCGATCCCTGGCAGACCTCGCGGCTCGAGGGGGTGGCCGAGATCGAGAAATCGTCGCCGAGATCCACGGTCACCGTGAATGAAATGGTGGCCCCGGCCGCGGTGATATCGGAAATATCGAGACCGCCCGAGCTGTCATCCTGGAGGAAGGCCGAGGGGTTGGTGGAGTCGTTGATCTGGGTCCGGCCGACATCGAGGCTGAAGTTTGCGTCAGTCGGGTCGCCTTCGACCGTGTTGGAGCCGTTGGGGCGATAGACATAGAGTTCATCAGGCGGACCGTTGCGGTTGCCGACTCCGTCCGCCGCCGTGTTGATGCGATAGACGATGAGACCGGAACCGGGGATCGAGCTCTCGAAGGTACCCGTCTTGCGCCGGTACTCCACGACAAAGTATTCGTTGGCGGTGTGAGGCGAGGCGATCTTGTAGGCATGGTTGGTTGAAGACGTCACCGGGTTGAGGGTGTAGGTGCCGTTGCTCGTGATCTCCGGGATGGAGGCGATCCAATTGGCGTACCTCTTTTTCATATACATGGTCATGTGTTGCGGCGGACTCAGGTCGTATTCCATGATGTCCCACTTGTAGGCAGGGGAAACACCGTTCGATGTGTAGTGGTAGAGGTCGGGCGCACCAAGAGAGTGAAACATCTCGTGGCAGAGGACGCCGACGCCGAAGGCCGCGCTGAGCTGGAAGTTGTAGTCCGAGACCTGCGCTCCGTTGATATAGGCTGTCTGCGTGTAGAGGGACCACCGATGAGGCCACAGGAGCGAACTCCAGCCGGTGGGTGAGCCGTAGATGACGAAAACCACGTTGTCGACATAACCGTCATCGTCGCCATCGACATCGAGGCTCCCTGGCACCTGTGACGACACCGCATCGACCGCGTTTTTCAACAGTGTGTGCTCGCGGGTGGTGCGCTCGGTTCCCGCGTTGCCTCCCGTATAACCGATCGGGTTCGTGGTGGCATCATAGGGTTGATAGTAGGCGCGCGGTTGAGCGTCCTGGTAGGAGACGACGTTGGTGCCCGGAGTGGGGTAGAAGGTCGAGTTGATGGTGAGCTGGTTGTAGGAGACCTCTCGATAGTAGGCCTTCATCGAGCTGATGCCCGGCGTCGTGGAATTGAAACTGTCGTCGTAGCCGCTGATGGGTTGCCCGAATTCGGATTCATCACTGAAACGAATAAAGATGACGACGTTTTCCATCGTTCCCGTCGAGGGCGCCGGTTCGGCGGGTGGAGCCTGGAAGAGGGTGGATCTCCTCAGCTCGAGGATCCTTTGATCCGGAGCGACCCGCGGTTCGAGATCGAGAAAACGGGGTGGGATGCGTCCGACGACAAAGTCCGTCGGGGCAAGATCACCCTGCACTTTTTCGGCCCATACCCAATACCCGCTGTCAGGGTCACGAATGATGACGAATCCGTCGGCATCGTGCAGCCAGTTGTAATACTCGTCACCACTTGCAAAACACTCGATTCGCGAGCCGTCAGGTTGCATGAGAACCTGGGGCACGTCCCTGAGGTATGCGGCTTCGGAAGGTGGCGCGAACAGGAGGACGACGGTGGCGACGATCAATGCTGCGGCGATTACGGTGGCGTGGGCGGGATTCTTCATGATCACCTCTACTTGTGTTCGTTCGCTACGACCGGGGATCGTGCGGAGATTGAATGTCGGACAATTCCCTGAGGTTCGGGTCGGACCGATCAGTCCGGATTCTCGGGGTTGTGCACTGTTCATTCAATGTCCTCCCAACCCGGCAATCGCTGGATCGGGGCCAGAGCCTGGGCCGGTTTTCGGGTCTCACTCTCGAAACAATTGTAACCGAGAGAAGCCCTGATCTCATCAAGGAGACCCATTCCGGATGTACTTTGATTTTCCTTTAGGGGTGCCTTGAGCACCCATGGGCCGTCAGCAACCGGGCATGGGTGAGAGCCCGTCGGAACGACGTGTCAGGCTGATTCTTCACGAAGACGTCCTGAAACGTACTTGTGGAGGACGCTCGAAACGAGAGTCTGATACGGGATTCCTTCCTCGAGCGCTCTCTTCTGGAGTGCATTGAGGTCCTTGCTCGAAATCCTGATGTTGATTCGACGGTCTTTCTTGAAGGTCGCGGCCGCGTAATCCTGGAGACGACCCTCTTCCCGTTTTTTGTTGGAAACCGATCTCCATTCCCCATCTTCGAATGATTTGAGGAGTTCCTTCTCTTCTTTGTCCAGTTTGGCCATCAGGCACCTCCGAGATCATCCCGCGTCGCTTTGCGACTGGGAATGATCGTTTTCAGAAAGACCTCTGAATCGTCTTCGACGAACGGTACGAGGTATGCGTAACCTTCGACATGAACGACCATGATCCGTTGCCCCGAGTATTTCTCCAGATTTGGGTGTTCCAAGATATCGAGCACATCGCCCCTCTCCACGTGGAATACAACCTCCTCAAATGAAATACCTCGGGTCTCCTGAAGCAATCGGTTTTTCCCTGGGCTCCAGGAGAAATATTTCATAAGACTAATGTCGTACAATGTGTGCCGTTTGTCAACACTTGCCACGCGGTGGATTTGAGCGGATGGGACGTTTGGCGCTCAACCCTCGCGGCTCTGAAACCGCCACCCCCACCTCCCCAAAGCTCTCACCATTCACCATGACCTCGAAGCGATAGGTTCCCGGCAAGGTGCGTCTGGTAGAGACCTCTTTGAAAGAGTGGCTTTTGCGACAGCGCAGCGTGCCGCCGGGCTCGATGGTGGCAGTGCGCCACTTGAAGACCTTGCGGTTGGTCTTGCCCTTTGCACCCGGGAAGTGAAAGGCATAGTCGATGACGAGGTTCTGTTTCTTTTTCGAGGTGCTTTTGAGTTCGAGTTCGAGCTCGGCGGAACCCCCGACTTCGGCTGCATCGGGGGCTGTGAAGCGCACCACCTCGATCTTCGGGGGGCCGAAACCAAGCAACGTGAGGGCATCGGGATTGCCCTGTTTGACCAGGCTGCGGAGGGCGTGCTTGACGAGCTTCTCGCGCTCCTTCGGGGCGCCCTTCAGCCATCGGCGGCAGACATCCACGACCACATCGGGGTTGTCCTTGGCGATGTCGTTGAGGTGATTGGCGACCGACCGGCGCACATATTCTTCCGGGTCGTCGCGCAACGTCTCGAGAATCGGAAGAGTGGGGGAGGGGTCATCCACCAGGAACTGGAGACGGAGGCCCCACGGGAGCCTCGGGCGGCTGCCTTCGGAGCACAGCCGGCGCACGTGGAGATCGACGTCCGTTGTCCACTCATGAAGCAGCGCGAGAGTGCGATCGGGGTAGTTGACCAGAAAGGGTCTGATGGCGAATTCGGCGCTGAAGCGGCGGGTCAATTCATACAGAGCCGGGAGCGAATGATCGGGGTCGTCCACGCCGTGGTCTTCCACGAATTGGCAACAGGGCCAGACCAGAATTCCTCCGCTCAGCTTTTCGCCGTCCACGAGTGGCGGCGGCAGGGACCGGAGAACGTGGGCCAACGCGGCGGGGTATTCGGGCTCGAGGTGGCGACGCATCACCTTGCTGAGAAGACGAATCCGATCCTTGAGTTCGAGCTCTTCGAGGCCGTCGAGCGCGTCCTCCATGAAGGCATCGAGATCGAGGGGGCCACCGCTTTCGAGCATTTGCGCAAGATCGCGAATCGTATCCGGGTTGAACAAGTTCTTGAACGGTTCCGCCATGGCTGCTCTCCCGCATTGCGACTGAGCCCAGAGCATACACCGCGGGTCTTGCCAATTCGATCGGATATCAGCGGAAATCTGTCATGAAGCAAGGACCCGCTATCAGGTCTTGCAGCTCGAATTCAGCTCAGGGGAAGCTCCATTTTTGGATGATTCGCAGAGCCTTTTCGAGAGCATCAGGTGCGAGGTGGAGGGGCACATGCTGGCCTCCCACCGCCTCCTGTACTGATCTTCGAGCGCACTTTTCCGGGTGGCCCTGGCAGAAGCGTTGCTTCATCAACTCCGCAACGTCGGGCATCGAAGTCAACACCTCGTTGAAATACCGGCAGTCTTCCAGGTCTGAACAGATATCCATGATGGTTGTCACTGTGCCCTTTTTCGAGTCTTTGCAAGCGCTGCTCGAGGTTCTCGATCAAAAGATCGCGTTCGGCGAGTTCGGTTGAAAGCGCCTTGATGGCGGCCAGGGCCACGCCGCCCACATCCGACATGGTGATGTGGCGCTCGTCCTTGCCGAGGCCGAAGGCTGCGTAAAAGTCCTGGGCGGTGGGGCCGACGTGACGGACTCCCGGGGTGTCGCCGATCAGGCTCCACGAGGTGATGGACATGCCGGCAATCGCTTCGAGGACCTGTGCCGAGTTGACCGGGGTGAATCCGAATTTGCGGTCGCGGTCCGAGATGCCGTTGACTGTCCCTGAGGTAGTGAGGTTGCCGAGGTTGTCGAGGACGAGCAGTTCCTGGCCGTCGACGCCGGTCTCACTGATCGAGAAGCTGCCGTCGTCAGCGGAGGTCAGATACCAGGTACCGTTGCCCACATTGTTGAGGAGCACGGTTGCGGGTTCGCCACTGGTCTGGACGACGAGTGGTTCGGCGGGAGCCCATGTGCCCAGTCCCACATAGCCCGACGACCGAAGCGTCAATGCATTTTCAGGAGTTCCGGGCTGGATGCGAAACGCAAGATCGGAGCCGCCGGTAACATCGCGAATAAAAAAGTTGGCTTCGTTGGCGGCCACGTCCCAGACGTATGCTGGCCATCCCTGGGTATTATCCTGGTCGAGCCGTACTGTCGGAGTATTGCCATCGACGATGTGATGCTCGACGGCCGGTGTCGAGGTGCCCAGGCCCAAACGGCCGGCGTCATCAAGGTAGAGCGAATTGGCCGGGGCGCCCGCTTCAAAAACCACGAGGTTGCGTCCGGCGGTCGAGTCCTCGAGGCCGAAGTAGTTCAGACCACCGTTGTCCGATGAATTGGCGATGAGCCTCCAGTCGTTGGCGGGAAAACTCCCCGAAGCGCTGGTGTCGTCGAAGTGGAGCCGAAGGTTGTTTTCCTTGAGCCTCAAGGTGTCGAATCCGAAGTCTCTCGCCGTCAACGCAATCGTTGCCGATGCACTGGCTGAATTGGGTGATGACGTCGTCGGCGTGAACGATGTCTTTGGCGGTTGCGGTCTCGGCGGTATCGGGATCAACGGTGAGGATCGAACCGTCCACCACGCGAAAATGCCCGCTCAACACCGGCATCTTGACCATTGTGACCGCGACCTCGTGTTCACGTCCGGAGGATTCCTTTGGAGTTGCTTCCTGGGAGGCACGGGTCCCGGCATTGGGTTGGCCGGAAAAACGAATCTCGAAGTTGTACGATCCGTCCACGGAATAGCCGCGGCGTTTCGCCCACCCTTCGAGGCTTGCCGCATCGATCAAGAGCTGACCGCCCTTGGCAACGGTCCAACTGGTGACGCCGGCCGGACCGGAAACGGCAATGGTGGCAGCTTGAAACTCGAAGGTTGGAGCCCAGGCGATAGCGGACGGGGTGCGGGTCTCACCCGCATTGGACGCGGCAGCGTGATACGGCGTCAACAACGCGAGAACGCAGACACCGAGAAAAACCAGTGAATATTTGCAGGCAGTCGTGTTCAGCATTTTTCTAGCTCCTTTCTCCGCCATCAAGCGGAGAAGCTGTTTGTATAAGATTTCAGGGTGAGGTTGCGGTCCACTCGGTGGTGTCCGCACTCTCGAAATCGTCGTCAAAGATCAGGGTTGGAAGACCGACCGTTGTTACGGCGACATCGTCCCATCGGACCTCGAGGGCGGCGGTGTCGCCGGTCGTTTTTGCGCAATGAAGCCGCAACTCAACCGATCCGGTTGTCAGAGATGTTGTGTGAGAAGCTCCGACAATCGTGTTCCAGTTCGCACCAAAGAATGCTCGGCGTGCCTCGGCCCCGAGCTCTATCCAGAGGCAGTCGTCGCCTTCGCTCTCAAAAAGAGCAACCCGGCAATAGGAGGGGCTTCCAGCGACGATTTTCACCGACGCCTGAAACTGGAGCTCCTGGCCGCCCGGTACGCCGCTGATGCATTGGCCGGCGATGGCCTGGCTCGCGTTTCCTGCGAGCCCGGCGTCGTGATTCAGGGATCCGGCCGCCACCGCGCCGTCGGCATCGTGGGTCATCGTTCCGCGTCCTACCTGACGCCAATCGTTGGTGTTGGATCCGAAATCACCGTTGGAGACGAGGTCCGCCGCGAAAGCGCCGCCCGTCACGAGGACAGAGATCAACACCAGGTGAAACAGGGAAAATGTTCTTTTTGACACCTTCTAATTATAGCCTAGGTGTCAAATATCTATGGTCGAAACAGCCCTATGTAGATTCTTCTCAAAAGCGCGTGAAAAACGGCGAAACTACCCGGTGCTGAAAACCAGATCGAGGAACCGCTGTAGCAGGCTGGAGGCCTCGGGACTCTCGACAAAGCGCTCGAGGGCAGCCGCCATTTCTTCGTCACTCATATGGGGCGCGTAGCCAACGAGGTAGTGTCGGTAGCGATCGGCATTGGTTTCGCGGTCGAGTTCCGGGTGGAACTGGGTTGCCCAGATCGGTGCACCCGGCACCCGCAGGGCCTGCAGCGGGCAGGCCTCGCTTTGGGCAAGATTCGGAATGCCATCGGGGTGGCGGACTGCGCGGTCCTTGCGACCCAGCTGGGCTGGGAATCGATCGGGCATCGCGCCGAAGAGCTCATCGCGGCGACCCTCTTCGGTCAGCATCAGATCATAGGTCCCGACCTCGGTGTTGGCGGCGTCAAAAACGATCTCGCCGCCGAGGGCCGCCACCAGGCACTGATAACCAAAGCACGACGCAAAGGTCGGGTGTCGTGCCGCGACGATCTCGCGAAGGAGATCGAGGGTCTCTTCGAAGTGGGGGAGGTTCTGCTTCGAGACGTAATAGTCTCCGGCACCGCCCACCATCAGGCAGTCGAAGTCTCGTACCTGCGCAAGCGTTGGCGGTCCCGCACACAGATCGTGGACCACCACGTTTTCAATCGGCAATCCGCTCTGATCGGCAAAACATCTGTGCTCGTGTTCCGCCATGGGATCGTCGTCGTCCCGCGCCTGCAATAGAAGGATTCTCGGCTTCAACTGATTCTCCGGCGCAGCAGCCTAGCACCACCGACAGCGCACTGGTCGAATTCACATGATCTGAACGATTCCCCGGTGAAGCGATCTCGGCCGCGGGTGGATTTGAACTTTGACGCTTCTTTTGTACGGTTTATGAAATCTTCGTTCGGAAAATCGGATTAAAAAAGCCGGTCGTTTATGGAAGAAACGCCAAACGAACGTTCGGTAAAAATGTATAAGCCTCTTAATACCAGCGTTAACCAATTCTGATATGGGGTAGTTGTGGGCAAATTATGGGGATGGGGTGGGCATCGGGTGGGGAACGTTTATTGAATGAATTCAACCAGAATTATGCAGTCAAAACCCAATTTTCTTGTTGATCGATTGAAAGGAGGCTCCAAGGTGCGAAGGGGGCAGGCCCACGCGGCCGCCGGATCGGGTCGGGGGTTTCAAAACCACCCGGTGCGGCATCGTCATCCATTTTTCGAGGAGGAATGAAACATGTCCAGACGATTTATCATTTCGTGTGCGGTTGCGATCCTGGTGCTCGGCAGCACCGCGGTCGTGGCGCAGGAAACCACAGGATCAATTACCGGTACCGTCGTTAACGACGTCGGTACGCCGATCGCCGGCGCGCTCGTCAATGCGAGTGGTACCAGCGGCACGGTGTCAACCGTTTCTGCCGCCGATGGCCGCTTCCGTTTTCCAAGGGTGGCGCCAGGATCCTACACCGTGTCGACAACCTTTGAAGGTTTTCAGCCGATGTCGGCTGATATGACGGTGGTGCTCGGTCAGTCCACGACTGTCAACTTCTCACTTCAGCAGACGTTCTCGGAGGAGATCATCGTCCACCAGGACACGATCGCCATCGATTTCACGGAGAGCCAGACGGAACTCAGTGTCCGCGAATGGGAGATCGAATTCCTTCCGCGCGGTCGGGACTTCACCGATGTGGTGAGCTTTGCTGCCGGCGCGACGACCGAGGACCAGGGCGGCGGCATCATGGTTGATGGCGCTTCCGGTCTCGAGAACCGTTTCATCATCGACGGCCTCGACACCACCGATCCTCAGATCGGAAACAGCTCGGTGCCGATTCGCGCCGAGATGATGGAAGAGGTCCAGGTCAAGTCGGCCGGTTACATGGCCGAGTATGGCGGCGCGATGGGCGGCGTGGTGAACGCCGTGACCAAGTCGGGCTCAAACGAGTTCCACGGCTCGGTCTTTGTCGACTACGAGGATAATTCCTGGAACGGCGCCCAGCGCGGTGAGATCGAGTACGACCTCGAGGATCCGACCCTCGCGTATCGCGAGACCTACAGAAAGGACAACGAGACCCGCTGGGATCCGGGTTTCTCGATCGGCGGTCCGATCCTTCGGGATCGTCTGTGGTTTTTTGCGTCATATATCCCCGGCATTCGCTCGACCGAGCGTTATGTGGATTGGGTGAGCTATGATCCGCAGACCTATAAGCAGGACTTCCAGATCGACTATGCGACCGCGAACCTGTCCGCCAATATCTCGAGTGCGCTGCTGTTGAAGGCCGGCCTCAACCTCTCGCCTTATGAGACGGATGGCCTGCTCCCCAACCCTGACGGTCGTTCCGACCTTCCGGACGATGACAATTATTCACCGCTTGGAGTCAAGGGCGAGCGTGAGACCTATTACTTGAATGCCGACTGGATCGCCAGCGACAGCTTTGTCGTCAGCGGCCGCGTCGGCTATTACAAGACCAACAGTGAAGACACCGGTATCCCCATCTTCCCGGTCATTCACAATTATTTCGGTCTCGCCGGTTTCGTGGATCGGCATCCCGACATCCCACCGGAATGGCAGCATGATCGCGGATGGCTCAGTGACAACTTGAGGACTGGTGTGGACATTCGTGACATCTACGAACGGACCGCCTACGCAATCGACGGCACCGCGTACTTCCGTGGCGCCGGCGACCACTCGCTGAAATTCGGATACCAGAACGAGAAGATCGCCAACGATGTCGCATCGGGATATAACGCAGATCGTATTATCTATTACTGGGATCAGTCCTATACAACCACGTCATCGGAGAGCGTGACCGGAGATTACGGCTACTTCCGTTTGCTCAACATTTCGGCCTTCGGTGCTGTGGAGACCAACAACGAAGCGATCTTCATCCAGGATGCGTGGAGCGTGCTGCCCAACCTGACCCTCAACCTCGGCATCCGTTCCGAGCATGAGGCGATCCCGAACTTCGGCGCCACCGGCCCCGACCCGGCGATCGAGTTCAACTTCGGTGAGAAGATCGCCCCGCGTATCGGTTTTGCCTGGGACATCATGAACAACGCCAAGTGGAAGCTCTATGGTTCCATGGGCAAATACTACGATGTGACCAAGTACGAGATGCCACGTGGATCCTTCGGCGGTAACAAATGGGTTGACTTCTTCTACACAATGGACTCGCCCAACCCGGGTCTCAACACCGCGGCCGGCTGCCGTGTCGGAACCAACACGATCAATGAGCGCCCGGTCTGTGGCGCGGGTACCTTCATCGAGCCAGTGGATCGCCGGCATAACGCCGCAGACCCGGCGGAGTGGGAAGCGATCGGCGTGCCGCTCGTCGACCCCGACATCAAACCGATGGAGAACTATGAATACCAGATCGGTGTTGACCATCAACTCAACAACACAATGCAACTGGGTGCTCGCCTGGTTCACAAGGAGCTCAAGCGCTCGATCGAGGACATCGGCTTCCTCTTCCCCGGCATCGGTGAGGTCTATGTCATCGGCAATCCGGGCGAAGGCCTTACCGAAGAGCCGACCGATAACGGTCTGCGTTTTCCGAAACCGCAGCGCGACTACGATGCGCTCGAGTTTACCTTCGACAAACGTTTTGCCGACAACTGGTCGCTGCGGGCGTACTACACCCTCAGCCGCCTCTACGGCAACTACTCCGGTCTCGCCAATTCGGACGAAATGAACAATTTCTACAGTCCGCGCAACGCCGCCGGAACCGGAGCTCGCCGTTCGCCGAACGTCAGTCGGCTCTACGACTCGGTCTTCGGCTACTACGATGAGGACGGCGATCTCGTATACGGCGACCTGCCGACAGACCGCACCCATCAGCTCGGTGTACAGTTCCTCTATAGTTTCCCGATGGGCCTCAACGTTGGTGCTAACCAATACTTTGGCAGCGGTACTCCCCTCACGACCGTCGGCACAGTGCCACTGGGGAATGAGTTCTATCCCTTTGGACGTGGCGATCTGGGCCGGACCGAGTGGATCACCCAGACCGATCTCTCGCTTTTCTATACCTTTACCTTTGGCCGGGGACTGGGCTTCACAGTCGGTCTGACCGTGCTCAACCTCTTCGACCAGTCGGCAGTGACCTCGATCTGGAACAAAACTGCCCTGCAGGACGTTCCAATCGACGCCGACGATGTCATTGCCGGCTATGATTATTCTGCGCTGCTGGCGAGCCTCGGTCCGGATGCCCTTGATGTCGCGTTCGGTTTGGACAACGCCGTCCAGGCGCCGCGCGAACTCCGCTTGACCCTCAAGTTCGAGTTCTAGGGCTTTCATCAACAGCGTTCACACGCACAACCAGGGGCTGCTTCGGCAGCCCCTTTTTCGTTGCTATGAGGCAGTGGGGCAGTGAGGCGATGAGGTCCTAACACTGCGTTGAGAGAACCTCACGGCCCATAGCCCCATAGCCCCATAGCCCCATAGCCCCATAGCTATATTCGTAACCCGTTCGCCCTCCCATGTGACTTTCTGTAGAATCCCTCTGTCAACACAGCACAAGGAGGAATTGAAATGCTCGAAGCGATGAGAGTTCTGTTGCCCGACGCCCTGGATCCCTATGCGCCGTTACTGGTGGGTGCATTGACCGCCCTGCTGATTCTGATCATTGGTTGGATGATCTCCAAATGGGCCTACCGGGTGGTCGTCAGGATGATCACGAAACGGAATCTGGACCAGGCGCTCGGACGATTCCTGGCCTCGATCGTGCGATACGGCATTCTTGCCGCCGCGGTGATTGCGGCGCTCGGCAAGGTCGGCGTCCAGAGCACGAGTCTGGTAGCCATCCTGGGTGCAGCGGGCCTGGCGGTCGGTTTTGCCCTCCAGGGAAGTTTGTCGAACTTTGCGGCCGGCGTGATGATGCTGGTCTTCCGGCCGATCGATATCGGTCAGCGGGTGACAGTCGCAGGCCATACCGGTGGGGTTCAAGAAATCGGTCTTTTTGCGACCACGTTGCGGACTCCCGATAACGAGACAATCATCATTCCGAACTCGAAGATCACCGATGATTCGATCATCAACTATGCGATGCAGGGAAAGGTCCGGGCCAATATCTCCATCGGCGTCGCCTACGGCACCGATATGGCGAAGGCAATGGATGTGATCCAGAAGGCCTGCGTGCAAGCGGATCTCGTGCTCGAGGACCCGGCACCGGATGTGGCCTTTGGCGGTTTCGGCGCCTCGTCGCTGGATCTGTATGCCCGGCCGTGGAGTTTGCCCGATAACTTCCCAACGATGCAGCACAACGTCCGGATCGAAATCTACAATGCCCTCGAAGCGGCGGGCATCGAGATTCCCTTCGATCAGATCGTGGTGCACCAGGCATAGGCCGCGGGGTACGCCGCCATCCCCTCGACCGGCGCCGCGCTTCCTATGGCACGGCGCTGGTCCAGGAGGATGTGTCTCCCGATTCGAAGCCGTCGCTGAACATGGCGGGCGGAGCTCCCGGCACACAGACTTCAAGTGTGACGTCATCAATGAACAGGTGGCTTATGGATGATTCGTCCGTGGTGGCAAAGAACGTGATCGTCGGGGACGAACCGGCCAGGGAAAGCAGATCGACGGTGGCGGACTCGAGCCAGTTGACTCCTGTATCTGTGGTCGTACACAGGTCATAATTGTGGCCGCTTGCCGGCGTCCCGTTGATCTCGAGGCCACCGTTATCATTGCCGCAAGAATCCGGCGAGTCGATGAAGTACCAGTATTTCAATGTCGCGGATGAGGCCGATGCGTCGATATCCGGCACCTGCCAGACATTTGAAGTCTCCTCGTCGTCACCACCCAACCAGGCGGAGTAGGTGCCGGTACGGGGGTTAGTATCATCGATGAGAATCCACCCATTGCTCGAACTCTCCGACCAGGCTGAGCCGGTCCCGGCCTCGAAGCCGGGTTCCGTGAGGATGTTGCTGCACACCGTCGATCCGTCGTCCGTGGTCAGGCTGAAGGGTGCCGAGGTGCTTCCCGGTCCGCAGGAGTTGGAGGCGAAAACCCGCCAGTGATACGTGGTGTCCGGGTCGAGGGTCGCGCCCGAGTAATTCGTGACCTGGACAACGGCACTGTCGACGATGCTTTGGAAGCCTGCGTCGGATGCGATCTGGATGGTGTAAGAAGTGGCGCCGGCGACCGCATTCCAGATGAAGATGGGTGCTATCGAAATACCGGTGGCGCCGTTGGGTGGGCTTTGAAGGGTCGCAGAGCTGGGGGTCGTGATGATGGTGAGATCTACCGTGTCGTCGTGGCTTCCCGGGCTCCCGGTGCCGGTGATTGTGATGGTCGAAGTGCCGGGTGAAGCCGCCGCGGTGTTGCTCACCGTGAAGGTGCTGGTTCCGGGAACCGTGTTGACCGGGTTGGTGGAGAATGCACCAGTCGCTCCGGAGGGCGTTCCGCCGGCGCTCAGAGACACCGGGCCCGAAAAGGCGGCGATCTGCTGAACGGCCACCTCGAAGTCGGCGTTGGATCCCTGGCAGACCTCTTGGCTGGGCGGGGTGGCGCTGATGCTGAAATCGTCGTCGGGCTCCACGATCACATCGAACGAAATCGTGGCCCCGGCGGCGGTGACATCCGAGATATCGAGGCCACCGGAACTGTTGTCCTGAAGAAAAGACGACGGGTCGGTGGAGTCGTTGATCTGGGTCCGGCCGGTGTCGAGGCTGAAATGGGCGGAGTAGGGGTCGCCGTTGACGGAGTTGCTCCCGCCCGGGCGATAGACGTAGACCTCATCGGGCGGGCCGTTGCGATTCCCGGTGCCATCCGCGGCGGTGTTGATTCGATAGACGATCAGCCCCGAACCGGGCACCGAGTTTTCGAAGGTACCGGTCTTCCGCCGGTATTCGACGACAAAGTACTCTCCGGTAGTGTGGGGCGAGGCGATCCTGTAAGCGTTGTTGGTGGAGGAGGTCACCGGGTTGAGGGTGTAGGTCCCGTTGGTTGTAATCGTCGGGATCGAGGCGACCCAATCGCCGTAGCGCATCTTCATATACATCGTCATGTGCTGCGGCGGGTTCGCGTTCTGTTCCATCAGATCCCACCGCCCGACGGGACGGACTCCATTTGAAGTGTAGTGGTAGAGATCAGGAGCCCCCAGGGAGTGGAACATTTCGTGGCACAGCACACCGACCCCGATCGCAGAGCTCAGCTGGAGGTTGTAGTCCCAGACCGTTGCGCCATTGATCGAGGCCGTTTGTGAATAGAGGGCCCAACGGTGGGGCCAGAGGAGGTCACTCCACCCATCCGGGAAACCCTTGACGATAAAAACGACATTATCGACCCGCCCGTCGTTGTCGCCATCTACATCGAGTCCTACCGGAACCTGCGACGAGACGGCGTCGACGGCGTTTTTGAGAAGGGTGTGTTCGCGGGTCGTCCTTTCGCCGGAGGTGCTGTATCCCGTGATGTTCGTGGCTGCGTTATAAGGCTGATAGTAGGCGCGGGGTTGGGCGTCTTGGTAGGAAACCACGTTGGTGCCGGGGGTTGGATAGAACGTGGAATTGATGGTGAGCTGGTTGTACGAGACCTCGTCAAAATATGCCTTCATCGAACTGTCGCCCGGTGTGGTTGAATTGAAGTCTTCATCGTAGCCGCTGATGGCTTCGCCGAATTCTGCCTCATCACTGAATCGGATGAAGATCACTATGTTTTCCATCGTTCCGGTTGCGGGAGCGGGCTGCGATGGTGGCGCCTGGAAGAGGTTCGCGTTCCGGTTTTCCAGCACACTTCGGTCAGGAGCGATGTTCGGCTCGAGATCCAGGTAGCGCGGTGGAATGCGGCCGACCACGTACTCGGTCGGTGCGAGGTCGCCCTCAGCCGCTTCCGCCCAAACCCAGAAGCCGGTCTCCGGATCGCGGACGATGACAAAGCCCTCGGCATCGTGCAACCAGTGATAGTGCTCGTCACCACTGGCAAAACACTCGATTCGGGAGCCGTCCGGTTGGATCAGGACCTGTGGCACGTTTTCCAGATAGGCGGCTTGGGCTGCGGGCCCGAACGCCAGAATAGAAAGGGCGGCGAAAGCGATGGCGAAGAATGAAAGGGCTCTCTCGAATGTCCTCATGATCACTCCAAAGAGCAAGACTGATGCCACTTCTGGAGCCGAATCAAAGGCTCGTCACAGGAGAAATGTCTTGATTTGATGCAGTTGCCGAACAGAAATGGCCCATTCTGGTTTTTGGCTCCATCTTCGGTCGATCCGCAATCGCTTAGGATGGGCCCGGGCAAAGGGAGGACTGATGAAACCAGCAGGATTGAACGGGCGTGGTTTGCTGCCGTTCCTGATCGTGGCTCTGGCTCTAATGGCTACAACCGCGTGCAGTTCCTCAAAGCCGCAGCAGGGGAGATCCGATTCGGAGGCGATGACCATCGTCTTCGTTCATGGAGCCTGGGGTGGAGGATGGCAATTCGCCAAAGTCCAGCCCCTGCTCGAGGCGGAGGGTCACTCTGTTCTGAGGCCGACGATGACCGGTCTCGGTGAAAGGGTTCACCTGGCCGCCGCCGATGTGGGGCTTTCGACCCACATCGAAGACATCGTCAACGTGCTCGAGTTCGAGGATCTTCACCAGATCGTGCTGGTAGGACACAGCTACGGCGGGATGGTGATCACCGGTGTTGCCGAGCGTGTCCCGGAACGGATTCGCACGCTGGTCTATCTCGACGCCATTCTTCCGGAGGAAGGCGAATCGGTCTCCGGTCTCTTTGGCGACGCCATCGATTCGATGGCGACGGCGGGAGCCGGCGATGCCGAGGCCTGGCAACTCGTCCCGAGGTGGGTCGAGGCCGGAAAACCGCCGCCGGTTGACGTACCGCAGCCCCTCCTCACCTTCACCGAAGAAATCGTGATCGACAATCCGGAGGCGACCGCGCTTCACGCAGTTTACATCCTGACAGTGGAAAAAGGAGAGGACTCCGACAACTTCGGTGTTTTTGCCGACCGGGCGCGATCGCGAGGGTGGCAGGTCGTTGTCATGGAAGGCGGCCACAATCCGCACTGGTTCCAACCTGAGAACTTCGTGGATGTCTTGCAGCGGGCCGTCCAGAATTGAAGACACGCCTTTCCGAGAGAGGATTTCGGGCAGCCTGAAGGTGGGCCAAGGCCCACCTTCAGAGCCGCATCCTGATTCGTCGATTCTGTCTCCTGGACACTCTGTTGAATGAAAGCGTCTCGGACGCCGATCAGGGACAGCGACCGTGAACGGCAGGCAGCGTCAGCGATCGGTCATCAGGGGCGGTGTTCTGTCGTCCTTTTTGTGAGCCCCGTAGGGGCGCCAGATATTAGCCTGGGGCGTCAGCCCCAGCTACCGGGTCGGTATTTTTTTGTCACAGCCGCGAAGCGGCGGCAGTTGAGTCTGTCGCCCCTTCAGGGCTCGCATATTTGTGTGGGGTTGGAAACCTGGGGCTCACGCCCCAGGCTATTCTCTTTCGCCGCTTCGCGGCTCGGATGCGCACTCAGCGGTAGATTCTGTCGTCCTGGCTGCGAGCCCCCGAAAAGGGACGTTAGCCTCAGGTACCGGGTCGGTATATTTCACGGCTCGGATACGCACACAGGTTTCTCCATCCTTTGAACACCCCTGTTTGCAGCTTGCTGTCGCTGTCGCCCGGATCTCAGACAGCAGTGAGCTGAAGAGGGGAGTACTCCATCCCGGCAATCAGGAAGAGGGAGGCTTCGCAAAATGCCGGAGTAACCCGACGGTACTCAATACGGAGATCGCCAGAAACACGATCAGCCCGAGGATCATGGTTCTGTTGTTGACGGCTACCGGGTCGGCCCGGCTGGCCAGAAAAACCATGTGCAGGACGAAGATCATATAAAGATTGATCACGGCGCCAAATCCGAGCGCCCAGGATGCGACGTAGCGCCGGGTGGCCTCTTCGTGATCCGGTCCAAACCAGTGGTCTTTGTTGGGGATGTTGACCCACTTCTTCGGCACGCGGCGGATCATGAAGGCAACCGCCAGGAACATGGTCGACAGACCGAGAACGAGACCGATCGAGAACAGGAAATGAGCGTCCCTGCTCATCCAACCGTTGGCAACCCCCGAGGAGTCGAAGTGGCTTGCCACCCGTTCCGGCAGCCGCTCCCAGTGAAAGGCGGCGAGGAACACGCCTGCTGCGGCGGTACCAACGAGAGCGGTCAGGCTTCGCATGGTGACTCCCTGATGATCATACGCGCACCGGCACCAACTCATTTCATATCGGCGATAGCACCAACTAGTCTTGGTCCGACGGCGGTTGCAGGGTTTGCAAAAGAAAGGGCGGGGATCAACCCCGCCCTATGAACATTGCTGCCGTGGATTTTCTCTAGGTTTCGCGGCCGGTCAGTAATTCCAGGCGGCGAAGAGCCTCCCGTTTGCCGATGCCCCGCACCTCCGCCCACGCGGCCAGCCGATCGGCGTTGGGCTTCGATTTCCCATGCTCCCAGTTGTAAATGGTCAGGCTGGAAACGCCGATCAGGCGGGCATAGTCTTTTGCGGCCAAACCCAGACGTTGACGGTCCGCTTTGACCCATCGAGGCGAAAACCGGACGGTTTTCTCGGGGCTGGCTTCCACCGGTTTTTCGAGACGGCGTTTCTCCTGTTTTTGAAGAAACCGCATCGCTCGCTTCAACTCGGCGACCTCGGTCTTGAGGGTTGACACCGTGCGGCGAAGCTCTGTGTTGGACTTTTTGAGCGGACCGACCTGTTTTTTGACCTCCTTGCGGGCCAACCGGGCGATCTCTTCACGAAGGACAGTTGCGATATCGGGCATGGGAGCTCCTTTGGCGTTGCGTCTCTGTCTCCATGTCTGTTCATTAGATTATCAGCTCTGCGAAGCAACTATGCAAGTCTTTGCAAAACTTCGGATAACCGAAAATCAAACCCAGATCTCAGCACATGGCGTCAGTTGGCGCCGCCGTTATTTGCCTTGGCCCCCAGAGCCGTGTCCAGCATCTCGATCAACTGGTCACGGTCATAACTGAACTCCTGGTCTTCATTGAGCTCGACGAGCTCCTGGATCGCCTTCCTGATCGTCCACATGGCTTCCTGCTGATTGGGAACGACCAGATAGCGCATCTTTGGTGCTTGATCGAAGAGCGCGTGGTATACCGCATTGGCAACATCCACGGGATCCTTGAGTTCCGACCGGTCCCCGACCCGCTCGAGCATTCCGGTCATCTCCTTTTCATAAGGCGAGCCCTCGAGGTCGATACCCTTCTTTTCCATACGTTTTTTCAGAGTCGCCCCGATCGCCGAGCTGTAGTTTCCAGGCTCCACCACGCTGACCTTGACGTCGAAGCGCTGCATTTCCCGCGCAAGCGAGTCGGAGTATGCCTCCATGGCATGTTTGCTCATGCTGTACGGGCCGAACAGGGTGCCGGAGAGGATGCCGGAAATCGAGGAGATGGTGGTGATCCTGCCCTTTGATTCGATCAGCAAAGGAGCGAAAGCTTTGGTGATGCGGTAGGGGCCGTAGACATTGACGTCAAAGAGGAAGTCGAGCTCCGATTCTTCAACCTCGATGAGGGGAGCGACGATGGCCACGCCGGCGTTGTTGACGAGGCCATAGAGCCCCCGGCCCTCGTTTTTGATGGTTGCCACCGCCGCGTCAATTTCTTCCTGGATGGTGACGTCGAGGCGGATCGACTTGACGTTCTCGATTGCATCGAGCTCCTTCAGATCCTCGGCCTTGCGCGCACCGGCGTAGACAAAAACTCCCTTGGCGGCCAGGACCTCCGTGATGCTTCTCCCGATTCCGGTGCTCGCACCCGTGACGAGAACCGCTTTCTGGGTTTTTGCCGCGGCTGTTTCTTCGCCTTCAGAGGCGAATCCGGTCTCCGAACCCAGTCCACCGGTCAACATGACGATCGCGATCAAGAACAACAACGCTCCCCTGTGAGTTTTCATATATTGACCTTTCATTTCGAGAATCTGTCTCTTCTTGGAGGTGATGCTAACACGGGTTGCCGGCGAAGTGGCGGTTTCGAGCGACACCGCATATCGATGCGGAGACCGTGTTAACTTCCATAGACATGACACTGCACATCGTTGACCATCCATTGCTGCACGACATCATGGCTCGATTGCGCGACCGGCGCACCTCATCTGAAGACTACCGAGCGCTGACCTACCGACTGTCGACCTTCCTCGTCGCGGAAGCTACCCGAGACCTGCCGATGCGGGATGAGGAGGTGGAGACTCCACTCGAGACCACGACCGCGAAACGGATCGCCTCGCGGGTGGTGGCGGTTCCGGTATTGCGGGCCGGAATCGGAATGCTGCAGGCCTTCGTCGATCTGGTGCCCGGGACCGAAGTCGGCTACTTCGGTCTCGAACGGGACGAGGAGACCGCCCAGGCTCGCTGTTATTACGAAAAGGTGCCGCAGGATCTCGGCGCCGCTGTGGTTTATCTGCTCGATCCCATGTTGGCTACAGGGGGATCGGCTGCCATGGCGATCGAGGGACTCGTGGCACGCGGCGCGAAGGATGTGCGTCTGGTCGTGATTGTGGCGGCACCGGAAGGGGTCGATCTGATCTCGAGGCGGATACCGGGCACGAGGATTTACTCGGCGGCCCTCGATCGAGAACTCAACGACCGAAAATATATTCTTCCCGGCCTCGGGGACTTTGGGGATCGATTGTACGGAACCTGAAGTAGCGCAGATCCTCCTGTATCAGGTACCGAAGTAGTGCTCGATCTCGTGCCAATCGATTTCGAGTTCGCGGGAGAAATTGAGCTGGTCGAGCGTCGACTTCTGGTCGTCGAAGTCGCGGAGATAGGACTCGACCGCCTTCTGGATGATCTCCGTGCGGTCGCAATTGGTGGTCTGGGCGGCGCGGTCGAGGCCCTTCACCAACTCGATAGGCAGCGGTGTGTTGATCAGAATCATGGGCACCCTCCACCTTGATATTTATCAGTTCGTGAAGCCAGTGGTGGTGACCGGGATCACCTCTGGTCAATTCGTGCGGCGGCGCGAAAGCAGGTCAAATGCCCGTCGCGATAGAAGATCTCGAATCGATCAGAAAGGAATTTCCGAAGACAATCGGCGATGGAAAAGATCACCGGCGCTTCGGTTTCGGACTCCACTTCTTCCGCAAAACGGGTGTAGAAACTCTTACCGGGGCCCTCTGGACGGACCGGGCGATAGAGATAGATGAAGCCGTAGCCCGCGGCCGAAACGTTCATGACGTCGTCGACCACCCACCGAACACGGTCGGAGGGTATGCCCAACCAGGACCGGAGGCCATCGCCGATCTCAGCCATCCGATGGGAGATTTCGATCTGCACCGTTTCTTCGTGAGGGTACAGGGTCTGGAGCAGGAGACCCTGGAGACCGTTGCCGGCGCCAAAATCGGCGCTGATGGTTTCTTTGCCGATCCACGGTTCGGCCTTGAAGACGGGGCTGATACCACCGGCGTGATTCCAATACCCACCGGCTGCATCCATCCGGTCGCGTTCGGCGGCGGAGTAGTGCCCCTCATTCATGTGAAGGTGGGCATAGAGTTCGAGAAAGCGCTCTTCGATGGAGTCGGCATCTTCATCTTCGATCGCCATGGCCAGGCGGTCCCGCAGTCGCGGCCAATCGGAAAAAACATCGTGCGGATCCGGCGGGTCTGGGAGGGCGAGGAAAAGATCGATCAGCCGGCTGAGCTTTTCAGCCTCTTGGCGATCGTAGCCGGTGGTCTGGAGCGTGGCCGGGAGATCGATCATGGCTCTTTGTACCACGACCAACTTTTCCGTCTTGAGCGCAGCATAGATCCTTCGACTGCGGCGCCATCGGATGGCGCCTCCGCTCAGGATGACATCGGGAGGCGACCCGTGTGCTCAGAGTGCATCCGAACCGCGTTCTCCACCAGGACGGCATCGGGAGGCGACCCGTGTGCTCAGAGAGCATCCGAACCGCGTTCTCCACCAGGACGGCATCGGGAGGCGACTCGTGTGCTCAGAGTGCATCCGAACCGTGTGCTCCACCCGGGATGACATTGGGAAGCCTTGGTTGGACGAGCCGGCACGGTGTCGATGGCGTTGCAGGCACCGACCATCACGAAGTCGTTACGAGGCGGTAGTTTTTGTAGGCTTTCCGGATGTCATCCTGAGCGAAGCGCCCCGGGCGCGAAGTCGAAGGATCTCAGTGAATGCTGCTCGTAGAATCGAATGCCAGATGAAACCGCCAAGAACGCCAAGAACGCAAAGACATCGCAATGGATCATTTGCGTTCCGCGAACAATGGAATCTTCTTCGCGCTCTTCGCGATCTTTGCGGTTCAAGAAAATGGACTGAGGGGAGCCGGCCGGCATTTCAACGGCCTCAATCCACTCGAAGCGATCGCCAGGCGATTGCAAAAAAGACGAGGCCGAACCCCGCCAGGACCAACAGGTTGATCTTCAGGTCACCGAGTGTCTGACCAAATGAGATCAGTCCGTGCAGGGTGCGCATGGCCCAGCCGGTGGGAAAGAGCAAGGCCACTGTCTTGAGAGGTTTTGACACGACTTCGAGCGGCCACCAACAGCCACCGAAGGCCGCCATCACCATGGTCAGGATGACCCCCACCGACGCGGCGCGATCGGGGTCCGCGATCATGCCGCCCACCAGAACCCCGAGCGGCGCGACAACCGCCCCGAAAAGCAGGAGAACCATCCATGTCTGAGTCGGGTGATCGCCGATGTAGACACCAAGAGTGCGATTTGCGATGACCGCAATCAGGACCATGACCGTGATCTGGAGGGCCGAGATCGTGAAGCGGCCGACGATCTTTCCGGTGATGATTTCTCCTCGCCGGACGGGTGCGGTGACCAGCCTCCGGAGGTTGCCCGAACGGCGTTCGCCCGAAATCGATGCCGCGCCGTAGGTGAGGGCGACCAGCAAAACGAACATCACCGCGTTCCCTGGGATCGACAGGGCGAAGCCATCCGGGATAACCGAGGCGCCGCCGGCCACCTTCACCTCCATGGTTACAAGGTCAGCAGGGACTTCGACAGCGAGAAACGCCTCGGTGGAGATGGCCTCGCTCTGGTCGACGCCCTGGCCGGCTTCCACCAATCGGCCGAGCAGTCGGGCGATGGCGGCGACAATCCTCGCCTGGACGACCAGCGCCGCCTCCTGCGAGGTGTCGGGCTCTTTTTCCAAGCGGAGAACCTGTTGTTCGCCGGTCAGCACCCCGGATGCAAAACCCTCCGGAATGACCAGCACGCGGACGAGCTCGCGATCGATTCGGCGTTCTTCTTCGGTCAGTTCGGTGATGTTGACGCCTTCGCCCTCGATCTCGTCGATCAGGCCTTGCGAGATCGGGGTCTGATCGAGATCGACGACCGCCAATTCGGCGGCGATGTCAACCGGCGAAGAACCGCCACCCATGACGAGGCCGAAAAAGGTCGCAAAAACAATCGGCAGCAAAAAGAGCCATGCCAGCGCACCCCGGTCGGTAAGGGTGAGACGGAGGTCGTGGATGGCGATGACGAAGATGTTTCGCATCACGCACCTCCGCCGATGATCTTGCGCCGCAGGATGAAGGCGCCGAGGCCCATGAAGATGGTGCCGGCGAGCGTCAGAATCGCAACGTTCGGAAGGACAGCGGCGACACCGAGACCCTTGACGATCATTTTGGAAAAGCCATCGGTTGCCCAGAAAACGATGGTCATGGCAGAGACCGGGCGAAGAAATGACGGCATCTGGGAGACCGGAATAAAGGCGCCTCCGAGCATCGACGACACGATGATCACGATGGTTGTCAGGGAGTCTCCCTGGCGCTCGCTGTTGACCAGGCTCATGATCAAGAGGAGCAGTCCTCCAACCGCCAGGGCCGAGGCCAGGACCAGCGCTGCCACGGCGACAGGCGGGCCCCAGTTGATACCCGCTGCCACACCGATCGCCACCAACAGGCTGAAGCCGAACGCGGTCACCACAAAGACCGAAAGGCACTTTCCAAACAGATAGTCACCGACTGAAACCGGTGCGGTGAGGAGGTGGCGCAGCAGACCTGATTCACGGTCGTGCAGGATGTCGCGGGTCGCCGATTGTGCGAGGAAGAGGATTCCCATGATCGATAATCCGGGAAGAAAGTAGGCGAGGATATTCAGATTCGATGCCTCTTCTTCCGGTTTCTCGGGTTCGAGCGTCACCGCTTCGAGTGTGATTACCGGTGGAAAAAGCACCGCCTGGGCGCCGCCCAGTTTTTGATTGAAATCGGAGGAGAGGGTGGCGACTGCAAGATTGCTTGGAAATCCATTCTGGGCGGTGAAGGTTCCGATCTGTTCGAGTTCGGAACGAAAGACCCGCGATGCCTCCGACAGACCGACGACCCCGATCCGAATGCCCTCTTCCACAATCATCGGGAGAAAACGTTCAGAGGGGTTTTTGACGACCTCGATGAGAGTCGGGTTTCCGGCGAGATAGTCGGCAGTCATTTTCGGTGGCAGGTGGATCAAAGCCGAAGCCTCGCCGCGCTCCATCATCTCGTAGCCCTCTTCGCCGACCGGAACGATCTCCAGATTCTGGTCCATTTCAGACGACCCGCCTGCATTTTCAAGGGCGGTCGACAGCAGACCGTCGTCTTCATTGAAAAGCAGGACCTTGATTGTTATCTGATCCGTGCCGCCGCCGCCAAAAACAAGAGCAAAGATCGCCGCCATGACCAGGGGCAGCGCAAAGAGCAGTGCGGTTCGGAGCGGGTTGCGCCAATAGCGAACGAGGTCGCGACGGAGGATGGTTGTGGGGCCCATCAGTCGCGCAACTCTTCGCCGGTCAGGCTGATGAAAACACTCTGGAGATTCGGCTGCTGGATCGAGACATCTTCAACCTCGAATTCAGCCCCCAGAACCTGAGGGAGAATGGCCAGGAGACCGGGACCATCGGCCTCGACCGAAAGCACTACGAGCCGGTCGTCTGTCTTCAAGATGCGCACTCCGTCCAAAGCGGCCAGGCGTTCACGTACCGATGGATCCTGGAAATCGCCGGTAAGCCTGAGAACCTCCGCCTCGCCGGCGAGCCGCGTGAGTTCGTCCAGGGTGCCTACGGTGAGAATCTTGCCGTGATCGACGATCGCGATTCGATCGCAGAGCTCCTGCGCTTCCTCCATGTAATGGGTTGTGTACAACACCGTGGTTCCCGCCTCAGCCACCTCGCGAACCACCTCGAGAATATTGAGCCTCGCCTGCGGGTCGATCCCGACCGTCGGTTCGTCGAGCAGCAGCAGGGCGGGGCGGTGGAGCAGCCCCATGCAGAGGTTGAGGCGCCGTTTCATACCGCCGGAAAAGGTTTTGACCTTGTCGCCGGCGCGGTCGGAAAGACCGACCCTCGTCAGGGATTCGTCGACCCGTGATCGTAGATCGCTGCCGGACAACCCATAGAGTGAAGCCCAGAAATTCAGATTGTCGCGGGCCGAGAGATCCTCGTAAACGGCGATCTCCTGGGGCACCACACCGAGACCTCGTTTCACGGTCTTGGGCTCCAGCCAGATATCCTTGCCGCCGATCAGAACCCTCCCGCTGTCGGGCTTGAGAACGCCGCAGATCATATTGATGCTGGTGGTTTTGCCGGCGCCATTCGGGCCCAGGAGGCCAAAGATTTCGCCCTTGTCGACCGAGAAAGAAACGTCGTCTACCGCCACCAATGAACCAAAGCTTTTGCGCAGCCTCTCCACCGTGATCATCTGTTGTCACCCCCTGCTGAGTCGCTCGAGTATAACCTTCAATTTGGGCAATCCTTTGGTGGCTCCTACTATCCAGGTTGACTCTTTGTTCCACTCAGGCGGACTGTTGAGCTAAACTTGTTGTATGTCTCAGTTTGGCTTTTTCCTACGGATGCTCGTTCTCCCTGACAAGGATCGGTATTCGTGAAGAAGGCGATCCTAACAGTGGCGCTCGACGACGAGACATTTGCACGCATTCTGCCGATTCTCTCGCGCAGCAGTCTCGGCGTGCAGAAGGCTGAACAGGCCTCGGAAGCCCTGACTCTCGCTCGTCGCGAAAGACAGCACCTCGTCGTGTGCCGTTACCCCCTTCCGGACATGAAACTGCGTGAGTTCCTCGCCACCCTGCGCGAAAACCAAAGCGCGAGCAAGAGCAGTTCCTTGCTGCTTCTCACCATCCCCGAAATGGCAACCGAAGCGGGCTTCGGTGCTGCCGGTGGCCCGTTTCTGGTCTTCTCGGGACAGGAGCCCCTCGGTTCACTGGGACAGGGCGCTGCCCACCTGCTCCAGGTTGCACCACGATATGCGCCCCGGATCAGCACCTGGCTTCGCGCCTCGGTTGACAAAGGAAAGGATGCGCAAAGGGGCTGGGTCGCGGATCTTTCCAGTTCCGGCATGTTGGTGACCGATGTACCGATGCTCCCGGTCGGCGCCACCTGTGCCTTCGAGTTCGGCCTACCGCACGGCGAAGTCATTTCGGGCCGCGGAGAGGTGGTCCGTCACGCAAAACCGCGACGCGAGCGGGTCACCGGATTTGCCCTTCGCTTTGTCGATTTCGACGATGGCTGCCTCGAGGCGCTCGAGAAGTGGTGTGAGTTGGAGGGGGACTAAGGGATCGGGAATTTGGAATTTGGAATTCCGGTCATTCCATAGATCCTTCGACTGCGGCGCCATCGGATGGCGCCTCCGCTCAGGATGACATAGGGAGAGGGCGTCGCCAGTCGGTTCGGCCTCTGAGGACGATTGGGACCACCAACCTAAACTGCGCGCGAGGGTCATTTCGATAGGCCAGGCTGGATTTGGGCACGGTGCGGCGTTTCAATCTGTCATCCTGCATAAAGGTGCGGTGGGTCTTCTCAATATGTCATCCTGAGCGAAGCGCCCCCGGCGCGAAGTCGAAGGATCTATGGCACGCACGGAACGACAACGCGCCGAGGCATAACAGACAATTCACTCCGCATCGGCCGCCTTTCTGGCGTCGTTGAGGAGGGCCTTGGCGAATTGCGCCTGTTGCCCCGGCGGCAGGGTCGAAATGATCCGTTCAAGTATCGTTATCGCCGCCCCATAGTCCTCATCGTTGTAGAGATCCACCGCGCGGTTATAGTCATCGATATAGCGGTTGTATCGTATCGTTCCTTCGATCTCACGAATCTTTTCGTCAACCCAGAACAAGGGCTCACCGGCAAGTCCGCCGCGAAGCTCCTCGAGATAGGCACGAGAACCTTCGAGATCACGATTGGCGAGGAGCTGATTGAGCCTTTCGACCTCATCGCGGCGTAATCGCCCGTGCACCCGGTTGATCGGTCTGAATCTGCGGATCATCGACTCCCTGGATCGTGTTCGAGAGCCGGCGGCAAGCCGCCGCAACCGGTCCCTCGTCCTTCATCGTGGTCGCGTTGTGCAGGATTGTCTTGGCGGCCTCGACATCGCCGGAAGCGTACAGGATCTCGGCCTCTTCGCATTGTTTTGCCATCAAATGGTCATTGATCGAGTTGTTTGCAGCCTGGATGCTTCGCTCATGAAGCCCGGGGTTGCCCGTTTTCTGGACCGCCTCATTCGCCAGCGCCAACCTCCGGGACGCCTCGTCGATGCGACCTTCGCTCAGGAGCTCCCGGCTACTGAGAATGTCCCGCTGCAGAATCATTCCCCATGCCTGGGCATAGAGATCGGGGCGGGAACGAAAAGAAGTCTCGACCAGCTGAACCGCATCCTCTCGGCGGTCCAACCGGAGATAGATCCGTGCCAGGTCCTTGGACACCCGGGTATCGGTCGGCAGCAGGCGGTGGGCGGTCTCGGCCGCCTCGAGCCCTTTGGCGTCGGTCACGCCGGCTTCGGCCAGGGCGTCGGCCAACGCGACCCATGAAGGCCCATAGGACGGATCGATCTCCGTACTCCGCTTGAGCGCGACCAATGCGGCCTGGTAGTCGGAGCCCCTCGCAGTGAGGTACTCACCCCACCGATGGAGGATCAGGGGATCGTCAGGATTTGCATTCAGTGCGTCCAGGTGCAGGTCCCGGGCGGTCTTCCAATCGGCACGATACTCGGCCTCCAGAGCAAGAGCGGACAGCGCCAATCCGTTCCGGGGATCGGCAGCGACAGAGGCTTCGAAGAAGGCGACCCGATCGGGGCGTTCATCGGCCAGATTGGCCAGCAGATCACCAAGCCGGTAAAGCACCTCTGAGTAGGACAATGGGCGGACATCGATATTGTCTTCGAGATCGACCTCGGCCCGGGTTTCGATGTGGGGGATGCGGGGGTTCCGGATGTAGGCGTGCAATTCGCCTTGCAGCTTTTCGAGGTCGGCTCCGAAGGACGTGGTAAATGCATCGTAATAGGTCGCACCCTGGTTCAACAGATGGAGGTAGTTCGTAAGCTGGCGGCGCCGATCGTGGTTGCCGAGCAACAGATAGTGGGTGAGGGCCCAGGATTCCGCATAAAGATCGCCTCGACGCTCGGTTTCGTTGTACAGCGGAGACTCATGATCAACCAGAAGGAGTTCGGACAGAGGAATCGGCAGGGTGCCGCGGAGATGAAAAAGATGCGATCGGAGAGGCAAACCGATAAATACGGTCTCTCGGATGACCTCGAAAGTCTCATAGAACTCGGCAAGCCCTTCGGAGAGCCACACCGGAAGTTCGCCGAAATTGTTGGCGGTGATGAAGTGGACGTATTCGTGAAAGACAACCCCTGAGACACTCGGCGAATCGGCGCTGACGGCGATGTAGTTGCCGCCCTCCTGACGAGAAAAATAGCCGGTGATCTCGGCTGGTTCGCCGTTGTGCCGGATTTTGAAGGGCTCGAAGGAACGGTCGTTTCGAAAAACGTAGATCGTGGTCGGTACCGGTGATTGCAGCTCGAAATCGCTGAGTTCGGCCAGGACCGAGCGCAGTTCTTCGAGATCAATGGCCACTCGCTGAGTCGCGCCGCGGCCGGCATTTGAAAAAAAGCGAAAATTGGTCGTCTTCAGCTCGATCCACTTCTGACCGGGCTTGGGCAGATCGACCTCGGCCGCAACAATCGCCGGAGGGGCGAGCAACAGGGCGAGACAAGTGGCAAGAATCAGAGGCATCGATTCAACCAACGGTGGCGGCGGTCTGTTTTATTGCCGTTGAACACGGAGAGCATCATATCTCTCTCCTACGACTCAAACGGGGGCGCGGTTTCTCTGAAAATCGGTGGGTTCAAGTAACCGCAACCTTCTGATCAGAACACACAAACTCGTCGAGAGCCCGTGTGGCTGGTGGGATGGTTGGTTGGATTTTGATTGGATTTTGAGGTGGGCGAATGTTGTGGGGATGGTTGGATCACGGGCCCGATTTCGAACGAGTTTGTGAGTTGCGGCCTCGTGCCGCCCCTCGACTACTAATTGAATATATAAGCATTAAATTAATTTGTCAACCGATTCAATAACTTGCGACGAGATTTCAACAATCAGCAGACACCGGCAAGCTGTTCGTTCCCGTCGCCGAGGCGAAGCCGGAGCAGGAGCAACAGGTCGTGAGCTGATACGGGTTTCTGGAGAAAGGTCAGTCGGGCCTTTCCGAAGCGGGCGCCGATCTCGAAGACCGGGTGGTCGGTGAGCGCCACGATATGGGTGCGGCTGGTGCTGAGATTGGCGAGTGTGATCAGGTCCATCGGTTCGTGGTCGAGCAGAGTCATGTCGATGATCAGGTATCCCGGAGGATCGGCGGCACAAATCTGGCGGGTCTGCGGCAGGGTCGAGCAACCGGTCACGCGGACAGTGGGCAGTTCGGAAAATCCGTCGAACACGGCCCACAACAGTTCTTCCTCACGGGTCGAAACCACGACGTGGACCATATCCGGGATCGCGGATGGATCTCGCAGGTCTTCGATCTCGCGTTCGTGTTTGCCGATGAATTCTGCTGGGTTGCTCATTGTGACCCCCTGAAACGTCGCGCCTTTCGGTCAATCAGGGTTTGAGCAAGCTCCGTGCCAGTATTCTGCGCTATGTGCGGGAGAAGGGCTGTCTCAGGCTGGGACGGGGGAGGTCAAATAGGGACAAGGGATCAGGAATTTGGAATTTGGAATTTGGAATTTGGAATTTGGAATTTGGAATTTTATTAATACCCGCCCCTTATCACCAACAGGGCCTCCGGGACGGTTCTCCCTTTCTCCTTACGGGATCATCCTGCCGGACGGGCGGCGGACGATGGCTGTGGCCGGCGCATTGGTCTTGACCACCACGTTATCGAGATACCAGCCCTCGATTCCGGTACAGCCGTCGACACCAAAGTCGAAACGGAAACGAATCGTGTCTCCGGCTCCGGCAAAGGCTAAGAGATCGATCTGTGACTGGCCCCAGCTCCCGGAAATCTCGCCCTGATCGAGCCCGGTGTAACCCGCTTCGCCCGCCAGAGGATTGGTGTTGCTGACCTCTTCATCGTCAATTGTTTCGGTGTCGATGATGGCGCCGTTGTAGGGGTTGAACTCAAAGGTCTCGGCGGTCACGAGTTGATAGTCGCCGCCATTGACGCTGATCTTGAGGTTTCCCCCATCCCAACCATCCTCGGTGGCGATGTAGTGATCGAAAATCAGCATCGCCTTCTGGGTCCACGAGGGGAGGGTGATGGCGGGGCTCTCCGCCCGGCTGACTCCCGATTGGTCGTTGCCGGGCTGGCAGTTGCCGACAAAGGGGCTGTTGACCGCGTGCAGAACCGAGCCCTCGTGATCTTCCGGTGGGAAGTTGGTCCAGCGCCAGTTGCGCGGTGTGTACTCCTCGAAGACTCCTTCACTGCTCAAGGTCCATCGCTCCGAGGGGTCGGTTTCAAAGGTTTCGGAGAAAAGTTCGTAAGGCAGCAACACGATGGGTGCGGGGTTGTCGAGAATGGGCTCAAAATCGCACTGGGTCGGTTCCAGACGCATCTCGACGGCCTGCAGCGCGAGGGTGACCTGCTGGCAGTCACCGGCGTCGATGGTCTCGGGATAAACATTTCCCGTGACGAGGTCGGTGATCGGTTGATTGATCAGATCGGCACAGCTGAGTTCGATGGCGTCGGCGTGATCCGCAAAATTCGTGGTTGGAACCTGATAGACGGACATCGAGCGCCAGTAGATATGGGCGGCCTTTGTCATCCCGATCGGTGTGATCTCGGAGTCGTTGGAGGTTCCGCCGTCGACCAGCAGCGCGAAGGCATGATTTGGGATGCCGCTGTTGATGTGGACTCCGCCGTTGTCGAGATCGCGGCACCAGTAGTTGGAGTCCGAGACTCGACCGGGATCACCAAAGCAGGATGGGTTCCACATGTCTCGAATCGCGCCGTTGGGCGAGTCCTCGGAGACCAGCCAGCGGACCGAATTGTCGCTTGCGATCAAGTGGTCCATGGTTGCGGTGACGCCATCGGGCGCGGCGGCTTCGAGGCTCTCTCCGTCGGATTGACCGATGAAGATGACAGGAGTGTCGTAGCCTTCCGGAGGGACGCCACCCATGCTGACCAGATCGTCTCCCTGGTTGTTCACGACAATGACTCCGATGGCCCCCGCCGCCTCGGCGTTGGCTGCCTTGTCGGTGAAAGGGCATTCGCCGCGATCAATCAAGGCGATACGACCGGCCGTGAAGCCGACAATCTCTTGGCAACCATCGGAGGTGACGCCCGTTCCATCGTTGACGACTTCGAGTTGGCCGCTCACGGACCATGGCGGATCAGGGCTGAAGACACCGGCGCGAACGGAGTAGGATCCTGCAACCGATTGCGGTGATTCGACCTCGAGTCTGGCACCGGCGGATCCGAAGAACGCGGAACATTCGTCCGCATTGCGCGGCTCGTCAGGTTGGTCGAGCCCGGTCGTGTTCAGCAGGTCGACGACCTCGCCGAATATGTCGGAGTAGGCCTCATTCAGGGCACCCGGTTGCCACTGGTAGATCAGGTCATGGGTGCTCCCGGTATATGCGTGCGTCCATTCGTGGGCGATCACGTCGTCCACCGCAAGCCCGGCGCAGAAATTGGTGGTGAGCCCGTTCCAGGAGGCGTTCGGACACTCGAGGAACTCGGCTTCGTAGATCGCGTTCATCGCCGCGTCGTTGCCGTTGTACGAGATGAACGAACCGCCGGTGATGTTTGAAAACAGGTTGTAGGTCTCTTCTGCGCTGCTGATCAGCGTGTTGACATCGATGTTTTGGCTGGCACTGAGACCGGAGAAGGGCAGTGGATCACCCTCGTTCCAGATCCGATTCTGGAGGGTCTGGTGGCGCACGGATCGGGTCAAAGAATGAATTCCCTGGATGCGGTCGATGATGGCGCCCGAGTGCGCATCGACGTAAAAGAACTCACGTACGGAAGGCAGGCGGGCAACCTCGATTTCCCACACGAGGTGGTTTTCCCCAGGGACGTTGCGGGCCAGACCCGTCCGATAGACCATGAGTCGCGAGGAGTCGACGTCGAACGCAAAGGGGAGAAAACTGTGGTCCTTGGCCAATGCGATCCGTGCCAGGTCGGATGCCTCTCCGGCCGAAATGGTGGGCTCGGGATCGAGCGTCAAGCCGGGAACCAGGGTTCCGTTGACCGTTGCGAGGGTTCCATCGGCATTGAAATGGGTGCGCACCATGGCGCCGAATACCGGCACGTCGAAGTAGCTTTGACTGAATGCAACGTGGGCCATTCCGTAACGATCGACAATGCTCGCCTCGAGCTGAAGATCCCTGTCCGGAGAGGCGATTCCGAAGCTTCGTCCATACTGGCTGAAAAAGCTGCGGGCTCGTTTTTCGGCGCTGTCCCCGCTCAGGGTTTGGAGTCCCTTCGGGAAGCGGATCATGCCGGGAGTGCCCGTTGCCTGCTGTACCTGGACCCGCGCGGTTCCACCGCTCGCGGCGGCCAATTCCGTTCGAGCCATTTTCACGAGGTCATGCTCGCCATCTGCGGCCAAGGCGGCAGCGCTCATCGTAAGGCTGATCAATATCCCGATTTCGAATCGCCTTCTCACGGTGCTTTTTCGTATCTGTTGTTTCATTTTTTTCCCACTCTCGGTCCGAAGTGCCTGTTGTCAGCCGGAGACCATTGGGTCCGTTGATCGAGCCGACGAACGAACCTCATTATGATGTACTTGATTGTAGTGTCTTTCGCGGTTACGGTCGCCATTTCTGGGTGCGGATCCTCGAGGATCGTTTTCCGATAGCCATCATAACAGTAAGAAGTCCACTGTAATTGCACCCGAAAAGCCGGGTTCGAGTCCGGTGTCTCGGACGGAAAATCCATTTTTTTTGTTCAAAGAACGGATTTTTCTGGCACGGTAATTGCGAAAAGTGCCATAATATTTAGTTAGCTGTTTTTTTGGGGATATCCGCAGGAGTCAAGGAGGAAGAAAAATGACCCGCGCGTTCAATTGCAGGACAATTCTGTTTTTTGCAGTCACCCTCATGGTGGTCGTTGGTTTGCATGCTCAGACCACCACGGGGCGTTTGATCGGCGTTGTCACTGACGAAAGCGGACAGGGTTTACCGGGCGCGACGGTGACAATCGGTTCGGAGGCTCTGATCGGCGGTGAACGTGTCCAGTTGACCGGTGCCGAAGGCCAGTTCCAGTTCATCAGTCTCGCGCCGGGAAATTACCTCGTAAGTGTATTGCTTTCAGGGTTTGTCGGACAGGAGCGGAACGAAGTCAAGGTCCCGCTCGGGGGTGCCGCATCGCTTTTTGTACAGATGCCCCAAGGCTCGTTCGAGGGCGAAATCGAAGTCTCCACCGAGGCGGCGGTTGTCGACACGACACAGGTCAACACGGAACAGGTTTTTGACCGGGACATACATGCAGAACGCGGCGATCGGCGCCACGAATCGAAGCTACCTTTCGATGCTCGCCCAGACCCCGGGGGTGGTCGGTTCGGGGGATGCCAACCCGCAGGTTTTTGGTTCGACGATCTCCGAGAACGCCTATTTCATAGACGGCCAGGATACAACCGACCCGCTCACCGGTACCTGGGGAGTGCGCTACAACTTTGACGCGCTTGAAGAAATTGAGTTTCAGACTTCCGGTTTCGAAGCGGAGTTCGGGCGGGCAACCGGAGGGATCGTCAACCTGATCACCAAATCGGGTGGAAATCAGTTCAGCGGCACCGCCGATATCCGCTACAGAGGCAACTCCTTCCAGGAGAGTGGCGACCATTACGATTCGTCAACCCGCGAGACCACCTTTGAGAACCTCGCGCTCACCCTCGGCGGCCCGATTCTTCGGGACAAACTGTGGTTTTTCCTCGGTTACCAGTACACCGGTTCCGAACGGACGCCGGACGGCTCGGTGCTGACACGCGAGTTCAGCGGTCAGGATTTCGACCTCAAGTTGACCTGGCAAGCCTCTCAAAAATGGCGACTCGTCGCAAAACTCGCGGGCACACCGGCGGAGATCAAAAACCAAAACGCGTTTCGATTCGTCGAGCCGGAGGCCGCCGCGTTCCAGAAACAAGGCATCGATCTGGTGACCTTCGAGGCGAACGGAATGCTGTCGGATTCCCTGATGTGGAACACGATGGTCGGTCTCTACCGTTCCGATGTGGATCTGCGGCCGCAATCTGGCGATCTCGTGACCGCAGGCACCCTTGATCTGGCATCCGGGGCCTTGAGCGACAACTTCACCAACCAGCAGTACACCGAGCGAAGCCGGGATGAAATAGCGACAGATTTGACGTGGTTCGTCAATGGGCTTGGAGGATCGCACGAAATCAAGGGTGGGATCCAGTATTCCGGGACCGATGCTCGATCGGCCACCTGTTCCACCGGGACCACCGGCGGCGCCTGTTCACCCGGGTCCGTCGGCTATCAGTATCAGGACTTCTTCGGGGGGCCCTTTGCTCAAATCGAGAGCGAAACTGCGGGAACCACGACCTACAAGGGCGCGCTGTGGACCGGTTTCGTCCAGGACTCGTGGAGGGTCGGCCGGACTGTCACCCTCAAGCTCGGTCTCCGATACGACCAGGTGAGCTACGACAACGAGGTGGGTTCACGAATCGCCGAGTTGGACAAGCTCCAGCCGCGGATCGGCGTGGCGTGGGACATCAGTGGGGACGGAAAAAACCTGGTGCGCGCCAACTGGGGGCAGTTCATGGACCCGAGCACATTGAGTCTGCCGGACTACGTTCGCCAGGCCGTCGAACCGACATCAACATGGTATTCGTGCCAGGGCTTCATGGTTGGTGTGTTCGGACTTCCGATCACTTCGCCCGCGGAGTGCGAGTTCTGGGCAGGCGCGTTTGGATGGGGGTACTCGGGCCAGGGCTACGATCCCGATCGTGACCCCTGGGGCTGGGTGTTGGACCCGGCGAATGTCACCGGCAACGAGCCAGGGACCATCGCCCCGGGTTTGGCGCCGACCTATGCCGAGACCTTCAGCCTTGCCTACGAACGTGAAGTCGGGCGCCGGGCCTCGATCGAGGTCTCATATGTGGACAAAAAGACCAAAGATCTCTACGAGGACACCTGTACCAGCAACCTGCCGGATTTTTCCGGCCCGACCACTGAGTGCAGTTCATATGTCCTGGGGAACCTGCCGCAACTGGCTCGGGACTACAACGCGTTCATCCTGAAATACGAAACCCGGTCCTTCGACTGGCTGACGCTGCTCGCCTCCTATACCTATTCCAATTCCAAGGGAAGCCTCGGCTTGAGCCAGGGCAGCAACGAAGACTTCGATGTCAACCCGGCGCACTTCGACAATCGATACGGATATCTCAACGACCACCGCCAGCACCGCTTCAAGCTCAACGGGTTCTTCGCCTTCAAGGGTGATTGGATCATCGCCTTCGACACGAGTTGGTCTTCGGCCTTTCGTTGGGAACCTCATGCGAACTTCGCGTGGAGCGGTCAGGAATGGCAAGGTCAACAGTTTCCGGCCATCCCCTACGGCCTCTATTTTGTCGAGCCACGCGGCAATCGTGAGGGCGATTCGGCGTACCGGACCGATCTCCAGTTGACCAAGGGTTTTTCCATCGGCGGTGTTCGATTGGCCTTGATCGGTTCTGTTTACAACGCCTTTTCGAGCGAAAACGTCACTGGAGTCTGCACCGCGATCCAAGGTTGCGGAGTGATCTTTGTCAATGGAATTCCCACACCCGAGTTTGACCTCGGTGAGGCGACCAGCTGGTCGCTGCCGCGCAGTTGGGAAATCGGCCTCCGGATCGAATTCTGAGCACCGCATATGCAATTCCAGCCCGCCCTTCGGGGCGGGTTTTTTTGTGCCGATCGTGACGCGAGGGACGACGGATGCGCATCCGAAACGTTCAGTCGGGCTTATAATGCGTCCTGATGCCTGACACCTGTTTCCCACAGCTCGGACCACTCGTGCCAACCCGAGGCTGGCGGGTTGGGCGGGCCTTTGGACGCCTGATCATGAAGATGGCTGGTTGGTCCTTTCATGGCGAGGTCCCCAATTCACCCAAGGCGGTCTGGGCCGTCGCTCCCCACTCTTCAAACTGGGACTTCATCGTCGGAGTCGTGGCGATGCTGGCCCTCGATCTCGATGCCAGATTTCTCGGCAAACACACGCTTTTCAAAGGGCCCCTGGGAATACTCATGCGTTCGCTCGGAGGGATCCCGGTGAACCGCAGCGACCCTCGCGGCGTCGTCGAACAGGTTGGCGAAATGTTCCGCTCAACCGAGCAGATGATCCTGGCGCTGGCGCCGGAGGGGACGAGAAGCGCCGTTGCAGGTTGGAAGACAGGCTTTCATCGAATCGCGGTGGCTGCGGGTGTGCCGATCATTGCGATCGCATTCGACTACCCGACGGGTGAGATTCGTTTTCGAGCGCCGTTGCCCGCGACCGACGACGTCGAGGCGGATGTGGCGGAACTGCAGCAGTTCTGCAGCGCTGCCCGCGGACGACGGCCGGATCAGTCATAATCATCCGCATCAACACAGCGGAGGAAACATGAAATCGGTCAGATTCACTGCGGCCATTTGTTTTTCGGTCGTCGTGGTTGCGTCGGCAACCATTTCCGTTGCCCAGGAAACACAGCCGGCAAAACCCTGCACCTCATTCGAGTATTTACAATTCGACTTCTGGGTCGGGAACTGGCGGGTAGCGGACGAGGAGGGGAACTTTCAGGGAACCAATCGGGTGGAAAAGGTCTTCAATGGTTGCGCCATCCAGGAAAACTGGGAGGGCGCCCAGGGAACCCGTGGTTCGAGCTTCAACATCTACGCCAAGCACCGGGAAGAATGGCACCAGACCTGGGTCGACACCAATGGCATGTTGCTCCTTCTCGACGGCGGAATCGAGGACGGAAAAATGGTGCTCCGGGGAAAAACTCCGACCCCCGATGGCAACGCATCCGTCGAACACGAGATCAGCTGGCGACCGATGCCCGACGGGCGGGTGGTCCAACAGTGGCGCACCTCACTCGATGGCGGTGAAAACTGGCGCCATGTATTTGTCGGAATCTATACAAAACAAAAATAGGCAAGGCTTGCAGGAGGCACATGCGTATCGCACTGATCCAACAACACGCAACCGAGAATCGACCGGAGAATGTCAAACGGGGGCTTGAGGCCCTCGATCGCGCCGTCGCGGACGGCGCCGATCTGATCTGTTTTGCCGAACTCGCATTCGAGCCTTTCTACCCGCAGCGGCCGGCCGCCGGCGATCCGAAGGATCTGGCGGAAGAGGTGCCGGGCCCGGTGACGGAGCTGTTCTCCAAACGAGCCGCCGAACACGGCGTTGTGGTCGTCCTCAATCTTTTTGAGCGGGACGGCGAGAACTGCTACGACTGTTCACCGGTGATCGACAGCGATGGGGCCCTTCTGGGTCGTACCCGCATGGTCCACATCACCGACTATGCGTGTTTTCACGAAAAGGGCTACTACGCACCCGGCGATACGGGCACACCGGTCTTCGAGACCAGCGCCGGCCGGATCGGGGTTTCCATCTGCTACGACCGACACTATCCCGAGTACATGCGATCGCTGGCCCTCGCGGGCGCCGAGGTCGTGATCGTGCCCCAGGCGGGCGCGGTGGGGGAGTGGCCCGATGGACTCTACGAGGCCGAACTGCGGGTGGCAGCCTTTCAGAATGGTTATTTCACGGCCCTGTGCAACCGGGTTGGAGCGGAGGAGTGCCTCGATTTTGCTGGAGAGTCCTTCGTCTGCGCACCGGACGGCAGGGTTGTTGCGCGAGCTCCGGAGGGGGAGGATGCGATTCTTTTTGCCGATCTCGATCTCTCAGAGGTCGCCAAGAGTCACGCCCGTGAACTGTTCCTCCGCGATCGGCGTCCAGAGCTCTATTCAGACTGGCTGAACAGACGCTGAATCGCGCTCAATGAACTGCTTTCGTGCGCTTGCCGCCAAACTTGCCCGAGATCCCCGGTAAGAGACGACGGCTGCCGCTGCGCATAGGAGTGAACTCACTGGTCGCCAGAATTGCAGCCTCCGTGATCACGCTGCCGGCCGCATTTTCGATGACGCAGTCGTAGTCGCCTACTTGGTGAATATCGACATCGTCAACCATGAGCCGCACCGAATGGCTCCCTGCGATTGGTCCGCCATCGTTGAGCGGAACGCTGTTGCGTCGCCAACGATAACGAAGCTCGGTGGAAGCTTCGGCCGCAACCCAGAAAACCGCGCGACGGCCCTCGAGCACCGTCACCGACCGCGGATGCTCGACGATTTCGGTCGGCGCGACCGGGCTGGAAACGATGGTTACGGTCGTTGGTTGGCCAAAGGGGTCGCCGCCTCCATCCGCTATCCGAAGCTGAAAGGAGGCAACCGAACGTAGGCTGTTCGGCGTGAAGAGCGGAGATTGAACCCGGAATACCAGTTCCACGGTGTCCCCGGGGTGGACGTCGCGATCGGCGGGGATGACATCCGGGTCCGCGATCGACCAGAAGGAATCGCTCTGAATGTGGAGGCGGTACGCTCTCGATCCGCGCCACACCGAGGAGCCGGTGTTGCGGAACGTGATCGGTACAGCCACCAATTCTCCCGGTGATACCACTCCAGGAACCTCGAGGTTGGCGATCTCGGCATCGTCGACGACTGCACCACCTATGAAATCGCGATAAGAATAAAATGACGGTTTACGCGCCAGATCGGGTCGCGACCAGAGAATTCCGAAGGACCAGGGGGTCGGGTCCGGTGGATCGTGGATCTCATAGAAAAAGACCCGATCGACCCAGCGGGCTTCGGGGTTGAATCCAAACCAGTCAACCAGCAGATTCTCATAAAATTCGGCCTGACCCACGTTTCCCTGCTCGACACTCTGTACACCGGTTTCGGTGAGCCAGAAGGGCCGATCTGTCCAACCCGCCCGGGTCAGAACCTCGTTGACCGAAAGATCCTCCCACGGAAATCGTTGGTCCTGGACGAGGTCGTTGGTGACCTCCGCCGCCCGTCCGTCGGAGGGGTAGACGTGGTGGGTGAGCACGTCGATCGCGTGCCCGGCGTCCCGAATCACCCGGTCAAGCCAGTCGTCCCAATTTCCGCTCGAGAGATGGGCCGTGTCCGGCGCGGAGACCAGTGCATCGGCATCGGCGGCGCGAATGCCCGCGGATCCCGGCAGAAGAACAGTCTCGATGTACTCGGCCCGAGTGCCCTGCCAAAACCGGGGGAGGTTCGGTTCGTTCCACAAACCCCAGGCATGGATTCGACCGCGATATCTCTTCGCCGCCAGATAGACCATTTCCTGAACCTGCTCCGGATCTGATGGAACGCCGGAAAATTCGTCGCCATCGGTCGCCCACCCCGGGGTGCCGTGAAAATTCGCCAGGATCCGAAGATTGCGGTTCTCGATCTCGGCAATCACGTCGTCGTACATCGTCCAGTCGTAGAAATCTTCTTCGGGTTCCACCAGTGACCACAGGAAGTCGATTCGCACCCAACCGATTCCAGCCTCGGTCACACGGTCGAGGACCGTAGCGTTTGGCACGTGGACGTTGATCCCGAAGCTGTTGGCCTCGAGCGAAGCGGTGATCGATAACCCGACCATCACGAGGATGATGAGCATCGGCGGTATTCTCCGACAGCCTTTCATGAGTTCATGATACACAAAATAACCAAATCGCTATATAAGAGAGTTGTTAAACCAGTTCAGGCAGATATTTCTCCCGCGCCAGGCGCCAGAAGACCACCATGAATGCGGTCAAGGGAATCGCCAGGATCATCCCCATGATCCCATTGAGCGCGGTGCCCCAGAAGAAAATGGCGACGATGATGACGATCGGGTGGAGCCCGGTGCGGTCGCCCATGATTTTCGGCGTCAAAAAATAACCCTCGATGATCTGTACCGCGGCGAAAACCACCAGCACCAGCAGGACCCGAACGATGCCTCCATCCGGTTGGAAAAAGGCCAGGGGGAGCGCCGTGGCGAGACCGATGATATTGCCGAGATAGGGCACGATATTGAGGAAGCCGAGAGTCAGACCGATCACGAAACCGTATTTGAGTCCCACCAGGGTGAAGCCGATGGCAAAGAGAAGACCCTGCAGGAAGGCGATGATGAGCTGACCGCGAAAAAAGGAAACGATGATGTGGACGAATTCCCGAAAGAGATAGACAAGGTCCTGCCGGGTATCGGGTTTGAGAAAAGGCAGATACTGCTCGAGATTGTTGATCGGTTTGGTGTCGGCCATGAGAAAGAAAGAAAAATAGATCGGGGTCACGACCCAACCCAACAGGAGTCCGACGCCCGAGAGAACACCGGCGCCGGCTGATACGGCTCGTTCTCCCATGAATCTGGCGACGTTGACGAGGGCGTCGCTTTGTTCCTCGACCGCCGCCCCGAGGGCCTGTCCGACTTCGGTCTCACGGTAGAGCTGAAATGCCTGTGGAGCCCGCACTTTGACCCACTCCATTGCGGCCTCCCACCACTGGGGAAAACTCTGCACGATGCCCTTGATCTGGTCGGCGATGATGGCCCCGAAAAACCAGACCAGTCCCGCGATCGGGATGATCACCGATAAGAACACGACGACCAACGCCGCCACTTTTCCCAGTGGCAGCCGCTTCCTGATCGCCTCGTAAAACGGTTTGACCACCAGTGCAGCGACGGCAGCGACCGCCAACGGCAGGAAAACAGCCGAGAACTTCACCAGGAATGCACCGACAAAATAAAAAAGGGTGCCGATCGCGAGGATGATCACCACCGCCGATAAAATCGTGATGGCGGCGGCCGCGGTGTCTTGTTGGCGCTTGGTAAGTTCAAATGACATCGGAGAATCCTCCACCGGGGATGTTAGCAGTAGTACGGACTACGAATGAAGAGCTGGATGATTCCGTTGGAGATTCGACTGAACGGATTGGAGCGAGGGTGAGGGCGACATCGCTCGATACTCGATACTGGATGCTGGATGCTCGATACTGGTTACCGCTAGTCCAAGACAGAGTTTCGATAACGTACAGGGACAGCGACAGTGTCCAGCGGCAGCGGCAGCGTTCAGTCACCAGCGTCAGCGATCAGCGGCCGGGACAGTGAACGGCACTCAGTTGCTCGGGGCTCCGGTCTTTGTGGTGCGGCCGTCTCGGCCGCACGGTGTGCAGGCGAGACGCCTACAGCACTGCGGCTGTATCTTCTGTTGAACGCCCCTGAGGTGACCACGCCGGCACTGCACCTGATTGCAGCCCCCGGTCTCTGCCCCTGAACACTGATCACTGTCCCCTGTCGCTGCTCTCTGCCGCTGCCGCTGGACACTGTCGCTGCCTCCGGAGTTCGGGCTTCTATCTCACTCCTCGAGATCGATCTCAATTTGCTCTGCCGGGGTCAGGAATCGGAGGGAGGCGTAGAACTCGCCGCGGTCGATGAGCTCGCCAAAGATCGCGGCCCATATCGCGAAGCCCGAAACAGCGGGGCTCGCAGCCGTTGCCAGCACGCACGGAATGAGCAGACCTACGCCGAGGCGCAGTGGCGCGAGGGCGGCGAGACCGGGTGGAGGGTAGATGGGTCGCGCCAGATAAAGAACCGCCTTCACCGCGGCGACCGGCCACAGGAGCACCGGACTCGCGATGAGGATCCCGATGTAGAAGGCGGCACTCAGGATCGCCATGGCGCTGTGCGGCACGGTTTGGACCGGCTGGCCGGGTATTCGATAAACCATGTCCATTGAATAGAGCGCTGCAAACCCAAAGCCCGCAATGGTCCAGAGGAGCCAATTCGGTGGAGGCCGCATAATGGCGAAGCAGGCGGATGCAAAAAAGATCGAAAAGAAAAACACTTCGCGACTGACCCAGGAATATCGGATATTCAGTATCGCTCGCCAGAATCTGCTGATTCGACCCAGGTGGAGGACGCTGACAGCCATCGAAAGGGCGCCAACTGATGCGAAAAGAGCGAGAACAACATCCTCACCGTTGGTGGCGGCCGAGGTGAACCACGCCACGAGAATGGTCGCTACGGTGGAAAAGAGCCACAGCGACCACTCGTTTTTGAGCCCGCTCCAATCGAGGTGGAGCCCGGTTTGTGGCAACGACGGTCGATCGAAGGTGGCCACCGCCGTGGGTGCGGCCTCACGCCGGCGACCGATCACCTTGATGGCCGGGTGAAGACCGGTCTCGGGAAAGCCGGGCCGGTGGACAACCGCGGGCTCGGAAGCGGCTTCGAATCGAAGCGCATCGGTGGGGCAGGCGACCACACAGGCAGGCTCGAGGCCTTCTTCCTGGCGGTGATTACAGAAGGTGCACTTCTCCATGATGCGGGATTGGTTGCTGATACGAGGGGCATCGTAGGGACAGAGCCAGGAACAATACCGGCAGCCGAAACAGTGTGCGGGGTCGATGAGGACGGCACCCGTCGTGGGGTCCTTGCTGTAGGCATTGGCGGGACAACCCCTCATGCATGCCGGTTCGAGGCAGTGATTGCAGCTGAGGGAGTAGTGAAAGACCGGAGCAGACGGGAGGCGTTGTCGGTTGTATGTTTGGACCTCACGCCAACTGAGATCTTGTGCAACCGGGTTCTCGTTTCTGCAGGCCACGACGCAGGCGGAACACCCGGTACAGCGGTCGACATCGAGAACGAAGAGCCCCTGAGCCATCAGGCGCGTTCCATCTCGACGGCGTTTTCGTGGAACGCCGCACCATGTCCCATATCGGTTTCTCGAGCCTCTGAAAGCAGGTTGACACCACCGCCCTCGGACAACCACCAACCGTTGTGAATGGAGATGCACCCGGGTCGCAGGCTGTGATCGAATCGAACGGGGACCTCGATCGAGCCGCGGTCGTTGAACACCCGAACGCGGTCGGACTCGGAGATTCCCCGCGCTACGGCGTCGGTTGGATGGACCTCGAGTCTGCACTCCGGGTCGAGGGCCCTGATCGACGGCAGCTCCCCGAATTGTGAGTGGATCCGGTTTTTGGTGTTTGGCGTCAGAAGATGGAGGGGGTATTTCCTTTGGCCGGCGCCCGGGCCTTCGACCGGTTTCCGAAAACGCGGCAGGGTGTCAGCTGACCACCGGTCCGCCGCCTCCTTGGAAGAGAGCTCGATACGCCCCGATGGCGTCGGGAAGGAAAGGTCGGACCAGGCGATCTCCTGGGCCCCGGGTGCGATCACAGGTCCATTTCGCAATATCTCGAGGCTGAGTTGCCGGTACGGCTCCAGGCGATCTTCGAGCCATTTCTCCACCGCCTCGTCGGTGGGAGCGGGCAACCGAGCCGCGATCTCGCGCTCGGGCATTCCGAGACGTTGGGCGAGCTCCCAGTAGATCTCCGATTCCGGACGGACCTCGCCGGGCGATTCGATGATTTTGTCCTTGATCTGGATATATGGATGCCAATAGGCGTTGATGACATCGGTCTGCTCGAACATGGTTTTTGCGGGAAGGACGATATCGGCCTCGCGTGCCGTATCGGTCAGAAACTGATCCACAACGACTCGGAAGTCGAGACTGCGGAAGGCATCGAGAACCGCCATTGTGTTCGGGTTCTGGGTGACTGGATTGCCTCGCTCCACCCAGGCCACCGAGAGTGGCGGGGCATTTTGTTCGACCATCGCGGGTCCGAGGCGTGCGGTGGATACCGATGCACGAATCGGGTCCTCATCGTCTGCGTTTGGGTAGAGGGCAAGTGGGTCCTTGCAGGGCGAAAAAATGTGACTCTGGAGATTTGCGTAGATCCAACCAGCCCCTGGTTTGCCGAGATTACCGGTCACGGCCAGGAGGGCGATCATCGCCCGCATCGTTTGTGCGGAATTGGTATAGCGCTGCATTCCGAATCCGGCGCAGATGCTGACCGCGTCGGATGCAGCAATCATCTCCGCCAACTTCTCGATGCCCCGGATTGGAACGTCGGTGATTTCTTCAACCACATGGGGCGGGTATTCACCAACCATCGCCGCGAATTCGTCAAATCCGTGAACGTGGGCCCGGACGAAATCCTCGTCGATGGCCGAGCTGGAAATCAGCAGACGGGCGATGCCGAGAGCGAGGGCTCCATCAGTACCGGGTCGCGGTTGGACCAGGAGGTCCGCACCCTCCGCCGATTCCGTCCGGCGGGGATCGATCACGACGAGTTTGGCGCCGCCATCCACCGCCTTGTGAACAAAACGCATCTGGTGGATGTTGGTTTCGGCCGGGTTTTTGCCCCACAGGATGATGAGTCGAGCATTGACCAGATCCCAGGGTGCGCTGTGGCGATTGTCGCCGAGAGTCAGCCGGGTCGCCTCCAGACCGGCCGGCCAACAGAGATCTCCATAGGTCGTGGTACAGCCGCCAAACAGACGCCAGAATTCGGTTGGAACCTCGTTCATCAGCCCCTTGGTACCGCTGCCTGCATAAAAGAACACGCTCCTGGGACCGTGGCGGTCGCGGGCCGATAGAAGCTCGGAAGCGATCCGATCGAGGGCTCGATCCCACGAGATGCGCTCGAATCGCCCGTTCTCTTTTCGCTCGAGCGGATAGAGGAGGCGATCATCGGAATAAACCCGTTCGACATAGGCCAGGCCTTTGAGACAGGGGCCCTCGGATGTCGCGAGGTTCGCAGGGTGGCTTTCGATTGTGCGAATTCGCCCTTCCGAAACCTCCACCCTGAAACCACAGGTCGAGTAACAATTCCGCGGGCATGCGGTGGTGAAGAACTCGCTCACCGCATGAGTATAAGGGTTGTTCAGTCAGGATTTCTTCGTGTCCGCGAGGACGAAATCACCCCTGATCCCGGCGACTTCGAAACAATGGCACCGGTTGGTCCATGGTAGTCTTCGATTCAATCACCGGCGGGTCTGCTACAAAAAGGGGAAAACCATATGGATGTCAGACTATTTGTGTTCGAACCGATCCGGGGTCCGGTCGAGGCGTGACTTCTCCCGATGGTGTAGCTTCGGCTCGACTCGAGTCGCCGATCGGTCAGATCGAGGTCTCGGTCAACGAGGAGGGCTTACTCCTTGCAGTGAAGTTCCTCGATCAGGATGACCTGCCCGCGACCGAGAGTGACCCCGGATGTGGGCAAGTGGTGCGGCAGCTCGAACAGTACTTCGCCGGCGAAAGAACGATTTTCGATCTCGAGGTCGATCCCTCCGGAAGTGATTTCGAAAGACGGGTGTGGGATGACCTGGTGCAGATTCCTTATGGATCCACGGAAACCTATGGTGCGATTGCGCGCCGTCTTGGCGATCCCGGAGCGTCGCGGGCGGTTGGGACCGCTAACGCCCGCAACCCGATTGCCATCATCGTGCCCTGCCATCGTGTGATCGGGTCGGGCGGGGAGTTGACGGGCTACGCCGGCGGACTGTGGCGCAAGAAATGGCTGCTGGCACATGAGAGTGGTCAGGGGAGTCTGGACTTCTGAGCAGAGGAGCAGAGGAGCAGAGGAGCAGAGGAGCAGAGGAGCAGAGGAGACTCTGCCCTTATCACGATCTACGGAACCGGTGAGGCCCTGTCTCTCTTACGAGGTCGGTATCCATAGCAGCCGTTCGATAGCGATAGCGATAGCGAACGCTCCCTCAACCCCGGGGGTACGGTCAGCCCCATACGGGATCGGGAGCGGGATCGGGACCGGAACGATCGTTCAAGATGTCATCCTGAGCGGAGCGCTTCGAGCGCGAAGTCGAAGGATCTGCGGCACAAGGGGGCTTCGGTCCGTCTCATAGATCCTTCGACTACGCCCTGCGGGCTCCGCTCAGGATGACATCGGGAGGCGACATTCCCATGCAGGGCAGATCAGTGCCGGGTGGTTTCCCCTCTGCCCCTCCGCCCCTCTGCTCCTCTGCGCTGTGGGGTGCGGTTCTCCGTTTCTCCCTTTCTCCCTTTCCCCCTTTCTCCCTTTCGGGAACGGGATCGGGATCGGAAGGGTTCGACGTTTGGTTCCAGCATCCAGCATCCCTCGAGTATCGAGTGACGGGGCCCTATCCCCTTCACCCTCTCTCTCAGGAGGCCTCACTCATCATCTCCGCCATCTCCTCCTGGAATGCATCGATGATGTCGCCCGGATTGGGCACGAGCCCGGAATCGACGGCAATCCCAAGGCGCACCTGACCGGCGTAACTCAAGATGCTCACACCAAGGCCGAGACGAGCTGATTGCGGCACCCAGAACATCATGCTGCGCATTGCCTTGCCGGCGAGATAGATCTCCTCGCGCGGCCCGGGAACGTTGGTCATGACCGCCGTCGCTTTGGATCCGAAGAGTTGCAGGGCCAGGCTTTCGACTTTGGGCCCGGTGATGCCGACCGCGTTGAGAAGGGCATAGATCACCATGGGTTCTGACGACGCCTTGATCGCGTCCATCCGCTTTTTGAGCTCCCGTAACCGGTCCATCTGACCCGCCACACCAACCGGCAGTTCAAGGAAAACGAGGCCGAACTTGTTGCCGAGCTTGATGATCTCCGACTCGGGTCGCAGATTGACAGGCACCACCGCTCGGATACCGACCCCGTCAACTTCGGTTTTTCGTTGGATCATGTATCGGCGCAAGGCGCCGGCAACTCCTGCCAGGAGCACGTCGTTGATCGTCGCGTCGTGAGCCTTGCTGAAGGCCTTGACCTGATCGAGAGGCATGACCTTCGACCAGGCACAGCGTTTGGCAGTGCAGAGCTCGCCGGCGAACACGGTGTCGGGATCGGCCGGCATCGTTGCCAGGCGGGCCAGCACCCCCGTACTTTTGGCGCCCTCGGCGATCAACTGAGCGGCCCGTTGCGGGTCGGTGACGGTTTCGAGTGTTTTGTCGATCATCCGCCCGGTGATCCGACCGACCGAATAGACGGCGTCGTTCACCACTTCGGGAAGCCAATATCCGCCGCCGAGAGGCCGCCTTCGACGCCGTTTGCGGCGGGCATGGGGAGAACCGGTGGGCGAATCGTCGGTCATTCCCAGAAGGACCCGGACCAGAGCGATGCCGTCGGCGATGCAGTGGTGGATTCTCGCAACGACCGCGCTGCCGCCGCGATAGTTCTCGATGTACTGGAACTGCCAGAGGGGTTTTGAATAGTCGAGCGGCGTGCTCATAAGGCTGGAGACCATTTCCTGCAACTCGTCTTGACCACCGGGATCCGGCAGAGCCACTCGCAGAAGATGTGATCTGAGGTTGAAGTGCGGGTCATCAACCCAGCGTGGTCCAATGCCTGGAATCGTGGAGACAATCACCTTCTGACGAAAGCGGTCGAAAGGCAACAGACGATCCTCGATGATATTTTTGAGTTCACCGAAATCGAGCTTTTCATAGAAGGACATCACCCCTGCAATCAGCATCAGGTTGGTGGGGTCTTCCATGTGAAGCCACGCCGCATCCACGTTCGACATGGGCTTGCCCTCGAGCAATGCCATTTCGCTGATCCTCCCGTCGGTTCTGCTTGCACTTTAGCAGAGCAGGGAGTTTGAGCAGAGGAGAAAGGGAGAAAGGGAGAAAGGGAGAAAGGGAGAAGGAGGGGAGAAAGGGAGAAGGGAGAAAGGGAGAAAGGGAGAAAGGGAGACCCTCTCCTTATCACGAACGTCGTCACCGGTGCGTTTTCCCTATTCCCCCGTTCGGTAACGGTATCGGAACTGTCGTTCAATATGTCATCCTGAGCGGAGCGCCTTCGGCGCGTAGTCGAAGGATCTGCGGACTGGGGTTGTTCCGTTCATCTCATAGATCCTTCGACTTCGCCCCTGTAGGGGCTTCGCTCAGGATGACATCGGGAGGCGCTGTTCGCATGCTGGAAATGTCCGTCCTGGTTGGTTCTACTTTCCGGGAAAGCATTGGAACCGCGAGCGCGTCAAGGAGAATAATCCAACCGTTTCCCATCGATAGCGATTCCGATAGCGATGGGTACTCAGTCCCTCCGCCATGTGGAGGCTCGTTCTCCTTTTCTCCCCTGTACCCTTTCTCCCGTTCCGACGTTGGTGGGGAAGGGGATCGTGGGTCCGGTATCCAGCATCCAGCATCGAGTATCGAGTATCGAGTGGGAGGTACGCAGGCCGACTCTTTTTTGCACTTTCGCGACCGTGATCAGGGACGGAAAGAGTCGTTTGTCAGTTCCTGGCCAGACGATCCATAGGGGTATTTTCGGTCATGGGCTCGGTGGAAGCCTGCGGTCCCGACTCCATGAAGTGGAGAGGGTTGGTGTGCTTGCCGAGAAAGATCGTGTCGCCCGCGGCGAGCCGCATGGATCTCACCACCTCAATACCATTGAGGAAGGTGCCGTTGCGGCTCGCGAGGTCCTCGAGCGTCGCCGCGGCCTCGTCGATGAGAATGCGTGCATGATCTCGCGAGACCCAGATTGAATCGATACGAACCGTCGCCTCGGGTGCGCGGCCGATCAGATTGGCGCCTTCTCGAAGCTGGATGCTGTGGGTGGAATCGACGATTCGATAACGGGAGGGGCTTCCGGTTTCCTTAGGGATCCGGCCCTCGAGTGTCGTTACCGGCGCCACCAACCGATAGCCACGCCGGTGGATGGTTTCGATATACATCGGCTCTCGACAGTTGTCGCCCAGGGCGGCGCGCAGTTCCGCGATCGCGTGTGTCAATGTGTTGTCGCAGATGAAATCGGCGTTCCAGACACCGTCAACCAGTTCCTGCCGGGTCAGCAGGCGGGATCCGCGTTGGGCAAAGAAGGTCAGAAGTTCCATAATTTTGACCTCGAGACGAATCTGGAGACCGTCTCGGCTGATCAGATTGAGGTCGGGTTCCACAAGCCACTCATGGAGCCTGAATGAAGGCTCCGCAGTGTACCGGGATCCCTGACCCTTCGGCATGCTCAGGGCCTCGATCTTCCGTGCCATCTGAACCAACCTCCTCCTAGATTCGCTCGCACTACCGTCAATCCACCATTGAGTGGATTCCCCTGTCGATCCCAATTCGACGGCGTCGGTTTGATTCTTCCCCGGGAACTCGCCGGAAAACCGCAAGTCGCTATCTTCGAATCAGCGAACCCCATCCCTCGCGCCGGCGTTGTTCTTCGAATATGGGTCCGGTTGATCATAAGTGCAAGCCTTTTGATGGTGTCAGGTCAACATTCGGCTCCAAATTTTATTCGCGCATTTTTAAATCTCTCTCAATCTTGGGGGAATTTGTGGGATAAGAAATGAGGAAGATATGATTTTCGTGTGGGGTATTTGTGGGCATTCCGAATAGAAAACGTTCTCAAGAAGAGGCACGCTTTGAAGCTTGTCTTCCTGATCTGACACTTCGACCGTCTGTCGAAAATTTCTATTGGGAACTGTGTTGATTCCTCAAGATATAAAAAGGGCCCGTGGTCGTGTACACGGGCGGAGGATTCAAGAGGGGAGTCCTCTTGGAAAAAATATGCGTATTTCAAATATGTATTGTGTCTCGATCAAAGAAATGGAGGAAATGTGGGGAGAAAGTGATGGTTCGGACTGGGCCCCATTCTCCGAATCATAGACGACAGGAGATGCTGACCATTTGATTGATCTCAGCCGACGTCTTGGCAGTTCGGTCCCTGATTCTGGTGCCCAGTTTTTTTGGCCGTTCACGGAGACCGGCGTGGTGCAGTGCTTCGTGAATCAGGACCATAGCCACCTGTTTGTCCGAGAGTTTCGCGAGGCTCTGACAGACCCAGGTCTTTGATGTCCCCATCATTGTCAAGGCTACAACACGGCTGCACACGGATTTTTCGTGCTGATCCTGGGCAGGGAGAATAAATACCGAGCCGAGGGTATCGGAGGCTTCGCTCCCGAGTTTTCTGAAGAGACCGGAACAGGCCGGTAGCGTGTTGATCCGGTCGTTAGCGATCTCGATCGCGATGGTGAGTTTTGCGGCGAGTTCGGACGTCAGATCGGGGTGAATCCAGGGTTTTTGCCGGGTAGTTGCGAATGGAGCAATCACTTCTGGTGATCGAAATGCGGTGATGTTGATCGCTGAGGACACGGCCCGAGAGGGGGGAGGCGCACCGCTTTCTTCTGCACGTGCATTCATGATGGTTGCCAGAATCACGAGTGCTGCCAGCACAGCGCGAACGACCATCGAGCCCCCTCGGACCAAGCGGGGATTCGGTTGAGGTGGAGCGTGCCAACTCCTCTATGGCACATCGAAGTGCGGCGAATCCGCCGCGGCCTTCACGTTCCCGGTCGAGTTGTCGTGCCGCTTGGTCCTGTATTCAGGATTGGCCGCGGCTGCGCATTTGAAATGAGGGCAAGATGAGCAAAAAGTGAGAGAGAAGTGTGACGGATGTGGGGTGGTTGTGGGTACGGGAGCAGAGGGGCAGAGGAGGCAGAGGGGCAGAGGGGCAAGAGGGGCAGAGGGGCAGAGGGGCAGAGGGGCAGAGGAGCAGAGGAGCAGAGGAGCAGAGGAGCAGAGGAGCAGAGGAGCAGAGGAGCAGAGGAGCAGAGGGGCAGAGGAGACGCGGCCCTTATCACGAATGACGTCTCCGGTACGGTTCTCCCTTTCCCCCTTTCGTTAACCGTAATGGCAACGGTCTCGGGATTGAGCGTCCAGCATCCAGCATCGAGTATCGAGCATCGTGTGGTGCGTTCCCCCTTTCTCCCCTGCGCCCTTTCTCCCTTTCAAGCAAAAGAGGCGAGGATCAACCTCGCCCCTTCTGGAGAATTACTTTCCTCGCGAACAGACGGACTAAGGAGCGGCGCGGCCCTCCGCCGTAATTCCGAGCGAGATCCCCGGATTCGGCGGTTTGAGGTAGCGCGCGAGAAAGGCGTAGATTTGTTTCCGGTAGCGCCAGGCTTCAGGGGTATCGAGACGGTCAAAGCTGTGTCCACCAGGCACATCGGAGACCTCGTGTTCGAAGTCCTTGCCGGCGGCGGTGAGGGCCTGGATGAGGTGTTCAACCTCGATGTAATTGACATCCTCATCGTGGATATTGGTGTGAATACGAAGTGGTTTCGTGAGCTTGTCCACGGACCAGACCGGGGATCGACGCTTGTATTCTTCGAGGTTTTCCTGGGCCGAAGCGCCGATGAAATAGTCGGCCTCGTAGAGATCCCGATACCCCTGCGAGTGATAACCCATCCGTTGTACCAGGTCCGAGACCGGGACACCGGCAAAACCGCAGGCATAAGAATCGGGATAACGGAAGAGGCTGAAGAGTGTGATCAGCCCACCGTGGCTCCAACCGAGAACACCGACCCGGTCCGGATCGACCCGCGGGTGGTTTTTGACGGCCCAGTCGCGGGCTGCGAGCGTGTCCTCCACTTCGAGGCCTCCGTAGTCGATGTCTTCGTACATGCCGCGTCCATATCCGGTGGATCCGCGGTACTCGGGCGCCACCACGATGTAGCCCTGGGAGACCAACTCACGCACGATGTGCGCGTAGTAGGTGGTGAAATCCGCGTGGACGCCGCCATGTGGCAGGACCAGCAGCGGGAGCTTGCCCGCGTCATCGAAGTTTTTTGGTGTAAAGAGGTAGGTATAAAACTTGAGTTGATTGCCCGCATTGACTCCAGTCGGATTTTCCTCTTTCCAACGTGGAGGACCATAGATCCGGCTCTTGTCGACAACGGCGATGTCGCCGACTCGTTGGTGCCAGAGCACGTCATCAACCATTTTTGCCAGGCTGTCGAACTGATGGCCCATGCTCTCGCGAGTTCGTTCGATCGCCTCGAGCGCGGCTGAATCCGGCTCGTCCGCAAAGGCTGAAAGGGCAACGATCGCAACGATGATCACCAAGACGACGTATATTTTTTTGTTCATAATCTCCTCCATCCGTGCGATATCTTACAACCGCACGGCGGGGTAGGGGTACAATCATGGCCATGAATCCGCCACCCGACGAGGAAGGCCGTCAAGGGATCGGAGATCTGAGCAAGCGCTTCAAGACTGCGGCAGGCCTGCTCAAGACACCGACCGCTCCCCACACCGCCGTCACTGCTGTGATTTCTGACGCTTCGGTCACTCAACGGCACCTCCCCTTGCGCTACCAGTGGAAAGAGGACGAGGTCGGGTCCTACCTGATGTGTGTCGAGGCCTCGAATATACGGGTGCGGATCAAACGCGGTCTCAGCGTCTCCGCATCGTCGGCTCGAAAGTCTCCCAAGGGCACGATCTATCTGGATGGCGCCGCGCAGGGTGAACCGTTTATGGACGGCTCGCGCGGGGTCTATAACCTCGACCACCACGAAGGCTGCGTCCGAGCCTTTACGCTCGCCAGCTGTGAGCAGGCGATGGTTGTGATCCTCAAGGGCCTGGACCTTGCCGGCGAACGGTGGACCGTTCATGCCAACGAGCCCGATTTCGATACCGTACTCGCGATCTGGTTGCTGCTCAATCATCGCCGTCTGAGCGACGACGGCAGCGATCTCCGGCGGCGAATCATGCCCATGGTTCGTCTCCAGGGAGCGATCGACGCTCATGGCCTTGAATTGGCGGGGATCACGGGTTATTCAGACGAACTCCAGCGCGCCACATTCGGCCTCATCAACGCTCTTCGCGCCCGCGAAATCGAACTCAAGAAAGAGGGAGAGTGGAACGACGTCGATTTTCTGGAGTACACCGCGTCAGTTCTGCAACAGATCGACGAAGAGTTCTACAGTGCCGCCGATTTCAAGGACCTGCATGAGATCGAAGAAACGGCACGGGTCTGGATCGGGCCGCAGCGCTTTGCCCTTGCCTGCCGTTCGGATGCCGGGATCTACGAGGTGGAGGAACAACTCAAAGAAAGTCACGGCGACCGCCTCGGTCTCCTACTGCTCGAGAAAGATGGAACAACCTATACCCTCCGTCAGACCGACCCCTTTTTGTCGACAACCCTCGAGAGCGTCTATGAACGACTCAATCTGTTGGATCGTGCGGCAAAAGGGGACAATAAATGGGGTGGTTCCGACGATATTGGTGGTTCACCGCGAGCCACCGGGACCGCATTGTCACTGAACGAGATCGTCGGCATTTGTCGCTGGGTTTATCAGCCCCCATCCGTGGGACGGCGGCTGGCGTCCGTCGCGGTTGCCCTCGCAGCGTCGAGCGCGGTCGTGGTTTTGGCTGTGCTCGCCGGGGGATTTGCCGGATTCGGCGCTTTTGCCGAACGTGGTCCAGGGGCCTACTCGATTGGAACTCTGGTTCTGCTCGGGCTCGCCCTGGCGCTTGCAGTTCTCGGCAAGGCGCGATTCCCAGGCCATTTTGGTCTCGGACGAGTGCGGAACTGGGGCCCTGTGGCCCTGCTGCCGGTGGCTGCTCTCGCTGCAGTGGCCGGAGGCGCGTGGATCCCTCTCCAAGGTGCTCTCGGTGCTGAAGCGTTCAGGATCACCGGGTGGTGGTACGCGGTGGCCCTGCTGGCTGGCGTGGTGGGCATCGAGGTGCTGATGCGCGGGGTGGTCCACGGGACATTGGTGACCGCCTACCCGATCATGCTGTGGAGCGGCCGGCGTTTCCTCTCGATACCGAATCTGGTGTCGGCCGCCGCATACATGTTGGCGGTCACTGCCTGTTTCGCACCGCCCACCTGGCTCGGTATTGCGGGGACGAACACTCTTGCCTGGATGGTTTCGAGCTTTGTTCTCGGTCTCGTCTGCGGCGCGGTGCGCGAGCGAAGCGGAAGCGTCTGGGGCGCCGCGTTGGTCCATGCCGCAGCGGCGGCCCTAGCGTGGGTGGTTGTTCCGCTTCTGATCAGCACGTGATTGCAGGGACAGTGTCCAGCGACAGCGACAGGTAACAGCGATCAGCGACAGCTGTCAGCGACCGGGAACAGTTGTCAGTGTTCAGCGCCAACTGTCAGGTGCCGTGACGCAATGAACCTCTTTGACCAGGTTCGTGCGATGATCCGGCGGCTGTTCACCGCCCCTGCCGCTGATCGCTGTCCCTGAACGCCGGACGAGGCAATGTCCTGGACAGGAATGGTTCGGTTTCTTGGGCACTCCGGCCCTTTGATGCATCGTCCGGTTATGCATACTTTTCGAGAAACAGCTCCATCAGCCGATCGGCTTCGATTGACGGCCGCAGGCCGCGCAGGATCTGTTGGTACTCTTCCTCGCCGCCTACATAGTCCTTCAGAAAGACCAACAGCCGTTCGCGAAGGCTCTCTTCGTCCATTTCGCTGTGAAACTGGGTGCCGTAGACCGGTTTGTCTGCAAGACGAATCGCCTGAGCGGGGCAGATCTTCGACCGCGCGAGATCGAGCCACCCCGGTCCCAGTTTGCTGACCCGGTCGTTGTGCCCGAGTTGAACATGAAAGCGATCGGGGAATTCCTCGAAGAGAGGGTCAGAGCGACCGTCGGCGGTGAGTTCGATGGGAAAGGTGCCGACCTCGGATCGTTCCTTGTCTTCGATCACCGTGCCGCCGCCGAGATCGCCAAGGAACTGATGACCCCAACACGCGCCGAACACCGGCCGGTCGAGATCAATGAGTTGGTGCACGACATCGCGCAGGGGTTTTGTAAACGGGTGTTCCTTGGTCACCGAGAATGCCCCTGCGCCGCCGATGATCACGGCGTGTGCGTTTTCCACGTGATGCCAGCGGAGTTCGGGCTCGTCGACCAGATTGATGAACTCGAACTGCCGTCTCGCGACCCGACAGCGCTCGATAAAACAGCTCTGCTCCTGCCGCAACGAGATGATTTCGCTGCGGACCTGAAGGAGGACCAATCGGAGTCGGGTACGGGGTGTAGGCATTGTGATTTCGAATATCCAGTCGCGTTGGAGTTCTGAATTCTACACGGAACCGGCGGACGCGTCGAAACCGCCGGCTTGAGGGTTCTTCGAAGTCAAGCCTGCTGCTCACGGCGATCTACGAAGAGCTTTGTCCGCAGGCGCTCAGCAACCCGCCTTGACGGTGGAGCTTTGCCGCTTCGGTGTAGCCTCCGATGAACTCATCACCAAGGAAAATCATCGGCACTGTGGGCCAACCTCCGGCGGCCGAGGAAACTTCACGACGCAGCTCCGGGCGACCGTCGAGCGGAATTTCTTCGAACAAAAGCCCGAGCTTCGAAAAGAGCCTGCGGGCTGCCCAGCAGTAGCCGCACCACCTTTTGGTATAGATGGTTATCTTTTTTGCATCCGTCATCCCGGCCAGCCGTCCTTCCAGCGCCTGATGACGGCGAAGACCTCGGCAGGTCCATCAAGAGGACGGCCCACACGCGCTTCCGCCGCAGCCTTGATCTCCGGTTCGTCACAGCGCAGAAACGGATTGGTTGCCAATTCCTCTGCGAGGGTCGAAGGGACGGTTGGGAGGCCCTGGATACGGGTCTCGCGGGTTTTGTCGAGGCGATCGGAGAGTTGCCGGTTTTCGGGTTCGAGTTCGAGGGCGAATCGAAGGTTGGCGGCGGTGTATTCGTGAGCGCAATAGATGGAGGTATCGGGTGGCAGCGCCGCGATTTTTGCCAGAGACTTGTACATCTGGTGCGGAGTCCCTTCGAAGATTCGCCCACAGCCACCCGCGAAGAGTGAATCGCCCACGAGCGCAAAACCAGGACCGACGTATGCGATGTGGTCGATGGTGTGGCCTGGAACATCAAGAACCTCGAGCTCGATTCCGAATTCCGAGAGCGAAACCCGATCTCCTTCGTCGAGGGGGTGGTCGATTACGGGGATCGACTCGTGACTCGGTCCGTAAACCGGGGCGGGACCGCGTTTCAGGAGGTCTCGGACGCCGCCGACATGGTCATCGTGGTGGTGGGTCAGGAGAATCGCCGAGATCCGCAGGTCGCGCCGTTCAACCTGGCGAAGGACCGGACGGGCTTCGCCGGGGTCGACGATAACTGCGGCATCGAATGGCGGCGCCCACATGAGCCAGACATAATTATCGGAGAATGCACAGATCGGTTCGATATGAAGCACCCATCCATGCTGACAGGGACAACCTGTCCACGTCAATGAGTCCGGGCACCTGAACCCAACGGGTGACCTTCGGTGCTTGGCCATGGCAGAATGCCAGACATGAAGACGCGATACTTGCTGGTCGCTGACAGCCTCGGGGATCTCAACCCCGAATTCGATCTCGGAGTGTGTTTGAGCACGGAATTGCTCTCCCGTGGGATCGCGGTGGACTATTTGGATCTGCCGGCAACCGATCCCGATCAGAGTTCGGAAAAATTTCTCGGCAACCTCCCGGTGCGATCTGTTCTGGTATCCGATGCGGATCGCAAGCCATTCTGGGAGCTCGGGCCCGTGCGCTCGGCCTCGGTCGAGGAGTACCGCGTCATCCTGCAGCGCAAGGACCCACCGGTGGATGAGCTCTTCATCTCGAGAACCCGCCACTTCGAGTCCGCTCCGGAACGGATCGTTCAGATCAACCGCCCGCCGGCGACCTACGAGTTGTCCGAGCACACAACGGCACTCCGATACCCCGAATTTGCGGCGCCCACCGCAGTGTGTACGAACCTCGACGAGCTGGAAGCCGCTGTACGGGCACATTCAGGTGAGGTGGTGCTCAAACCGGAGAACACCTATTGCGGCATCGGTGTGACCTTTGTCGAGCCGGATGTAACCGTTGAAGCCCTCCAGCGATACTGGCAGGAATGGCAACCGCACGTGATCGTGCAGCCCTTTCTCGAGGCGATCGAATCGTCCGGTGATCTCCGCATACTGACTATAAATGATCGGGTTCTCGGTTCGGTCCTGCGGGTTCCGGCGTCGGGATCGCGCCTCGCAAATCTCCATCAGGGGGCGGTGGCCGCGCGGCTCGAACCGACGCCGCGACAACTCGAGGCGTGCCGCGTCGTGGCCGAGGATCTCAACCCCGAGGGTCTCTATCTGCTCGGCCTCGATTTCATCGGCGAGCACCTCACCGAGGTCAACTTCACCTCGCCCACCACCATCGTTCAGATCAACCGGGTCAACGACATCCGCGCCGACATCGAGTTGGTCGACGAGCTCGAAAGAATGTGGCGGGAATGGAATGAAGAAGGGCCGGGATAGACCCAGCCCCCAGATTCAATCGGTTTGATATCGGACCGGTCTTCAGTGCAGGTGGTCGTTGAGGTATTCGGTTAATCTTCCGCCATCCGCACCGAGGAAGTTTTCGAATCGGGCGCCAACCCCCTCCAGCCGTTCGAGGGTGACATTGGTGGTGCGGGCGATGGTCGCCGACCCGCGGATGGGGTCGCTCTGGCCCGGAATATTGATTTCGAAATCGATCGTCGTACCGGGAGGGTAGTGACCGAATCCACGCAGGAGCATGCCCGTCTCCGAGACGTTTTCGGTTTGGCAGAAGGTTCGCAGCGGGCGGTCCTCGAGGTGAAGCACCACCCGGGTCGGGGCGCGGAGTGGAATCCGCGGCGCTACCGAAGAGAGCTCGACGATTGATGCGTCGAGAAGCTCACCGATGTTGTCCGAGGCGACGGCGCGGTTGATGCCGACCCCGACGAAGGTCTGGGCGGCATCGAGATGGTCGGGTTCGGAGAGGAGGATGACACCGCATCGTTGGCAGGCCGAACCAGGTGCCCTGACACACCGGACGAACCGCCGGAGCGAGGTGATCGGGCCGGGAAAACCGATGATGATGACATCGAATCTGGTGCTCTGGACAAGTTCAAGGGTGTTGTCGTCCCACGGAGCATGGTGGAGATCGATATCGCTCGTGTGGAGAGCCTTTCTCGCCTGCTCGAACGCAGGCTTGTCCACACGTGTCATGACCACCTGTCTTTTCATATGTCCCCGCCCTCTTCTCATTATATCCAAGTGGAGACGAATATCCATATATATGTTCAAATATCGTTGAACTTGCGGAGTTTTTCGCAAAAAATGCTCGCTTCGAGAGCAGATTTTCACAACCGAACTTTGAAATTTAAATCTCACGATTTGTCGATTGTCTTCCGTTGAGGCACACTGAGCGCCTGATGACCGAACGCAATGACAACTCAGCCCAGACCCTGCGCCAAAAAATTCTCTCGGGCGTGCCCCTGGCTCCACTGACCACCCTCGATCTGGGAGGGGAAGCCCGCTATCTGGTGAAAGTGGACACCATCGAAACCGCTTCTGAAGCGCTGCGATGGGCGCGACAGGAGGATTTACCGGTGGCGATAGTCGGGGGCGGATCCAACCTCGTGGTGGCTGACGGTGGTTGGCCCGGCATCGTGCTCCATGTGGCTCTTCAAGGTATCTCGACGGGAGAATCTGGAGCAGAGGTCAAGCTGACCGCGGCCGCCGGTGAAGAGTGGGACGCGCTCGTGGAACGGACGGTGGAGGAAGATCTCGCAGGTCTGGAGTGTCTGTCGGGGATCCCCGGTCGGGTCGGAGCAACTCCGATCCAGAACGTGGGCGCCTACGGACAGGACGTGGCATCGGTGATCGACATGGTGCAAGTTCTGGATCTGACCGACCTCTCGGTGCGCTCGTTGCGCGCTGCGGAATGCGGCTTTGGCTATCGGACGAGCTTTTTTCGAGAGCGGCCGGGACGGTACCTGGTGCTCACCGTGTGCTACCGCCTGCGCCGCGGAGGTGCACCGTCGATCAAATACCGGGAGTTGCAGAAGATGCTCGACGCCCGATCGGCTTCGGCGTCGCTTGCCGAAACTCGAGACGCCGTTTTGGAACTTCGGAGAGCCAAGTCGATGGTCATCGACTCCGACGACCCGAACAGCCGCAGCGTTGGTTCCTTTTTCATCAATCCCGTGGTCGATGATGCGGCGTTGGCGATGATCCAAGGTGATCTTCCAACCGAAGAGATCGTCCCCACTTTCGAAATGAGGAAGGGGCAACATAAAATCCCGGCGGCGTGGCTCATCGAGAAAGCGGGGTTTTCAAAGGGAGAGCGGCGGGGTTCTGTCGGGATCTCCTCCGCCCACGCGCTTGCACTGATTCACTACGGAGGCGGTTCCGCCGGCGATCTCGTGGCATTTGCCCGGGAGATTCGACAGCAAGTCGTTGAGCGCTTCGGGATCGAGTTGCGACCCGAACCTGTATTTTTGGGTTTCGATTCTCCGGATCCTCTGGGCTAGAAATGGGAAAGGGAGAAAGGGGGAAAGGGAGACGGGCAATCCTGATGCTTCTGGCCTCCTCAGAGCCTTCTTTTTCCTTGCTCACTCGTGTGCTTTCACCGCTGCTCAGTCGACCGAGTAGGTAACTTCCAAACGCTTCGCGACCATCGAGGCAAGAAAGACCAGCGCCGCCGATACCGAGAAAATCGCCAGCAGAGCGATCCACCACGGGACCGGTCTTGCGAGGAGGGCAAAGGCCCCGAGGCTCACGGGAACCGGCGCGAAGGAAACCAGATAGTGAACAAAGCTGAGGTACTTCAGCAGGGTCGGTAGGAAGGGCGTCAAGATCTCCCACCCCAAAAAGAGAACCGCAGGCACCATCGGGTTTTTGAAGAAAAGACCGGCGAGCATGAAGAGAGACCCATAGGCGAAGCAGGCGAGGGTCGTGATCAGGAGATAACCGCCCAGATTTGCAAGCCCGTTGCGCGAGGCCATGAGTGCCAAGCCTTTGCTGCCGTGCGGCAGAAAAACCAGGACATAAGAAAGAACGGTGGTCGGGAGGAGGATCAGCATGGCCGAAATAACCCCACCAAGATACTTCCCGGCCACCAGCAGGTCCCTCCGAACCGGAGCCAGCAGCGTATAGTGCAGCGATTTCTCGAGCATCTCGCCGCGAAAGAGGCGGACAAAGATCATGGCGTTGGAAAAGAAGATCACGAATCGAAGAATGAAAATGTGGAAGACCTCGGCGAATTCGGTGGTGGCGTGGGTGGCGTTCGCCCGCATCGATGACGGCATGAAGAGCGCCCGCAACAACATGAGCGCCAGTGGCATTGCGACCAGCAGGTAGACTGCGATCGATCGCCGGCTGAAGAGGGTCCGCACGACTTCGGTACGCACGATGGTCGACAGTTGGGTGCGCCACAAAGGGGTGCTGGTGGTCTCCGGATTCATGCACCACCTCCACCCGAGCTCTCGCCGATGAGATAGTCATAGACCGCGTGCACGCTTTCGTCCGCCGGCGCCACGGTCTCGATGACGACCTCCGTATCGAGGACGATCCGGTTCAGTTCGGTAAAAAAGGACGTGGCCTCACGGGTACGGACCAGCAGACCCTCGGTATCGATGATCCGGGCCTCGACCACGTGTTCGAGCTCGAAGACCCTGGCCGCGACAGCGTGCGGTCGATCGCACCTGATCAGAACCTGGATCGGGTGCGAGGTGATCTCACCGCGGACCGCGCGGATTTCGCCTTCGGCGACGATGGCCCCTCCATGAATCATGATGACCCCATCGGAGATGATGTCCACCTCGTGCAGGATGTGGCTGGAGACGATGACGTGCCGGCCTTCGTGGGCGAGTTCGGAAAAGAGCTCGATCATTTCGGCTCGCCCCATGGGATCGAGACCGTTCAGAGGTTCGTCGAGGACGAGCACCTTGGGGCCGTGACAGTTGGCGTGAGCCAACTTGATTCGTTGCCGCATGCCCTTGGAGTAGCCGGCAATTCGCCGCCGGGCGGCGTCGGTCAGACCGACCCGCTCGAGAGACGCCCAGGCGCGCTCGTCGGCCTCGGGGCCCTTGAAACCGTGCATCGCCAGGGTGTGGCGGAGAAAACTCAAACCCGTGGAACCGTTTGGAAATGTGTCGTATTGAGTGCAATAGCCGAGAACCCGAAAAAGCTCCTCGGGTTTATCTGGACTGATGCCGAGCACCGAGATCTCACCGCGGCTCGGACGCAGAAGGCCCGTCATCAGATGCATGAGCGTGCTCTTGCCGGATCCATTCGGACCTACCAGGCCGGTCAGCCCGGGAGACACTTCCAGGCTGACCTTGTTGACACCGAGGACCTCGCCGTAGAACTTCGAAACGTCATGGAAAACGATGCGGTCCGAGCTCATTTGACGACCTCGTGGGCGCGCAATTTCCGATGAATGAGCCAGATGCTGAGCGCCGTCACGCCGGCCAGGGTGAGCCAGTTATAGAAAACGGGCAGCCCGCTCGGGGTTGGCGCGCCGAAGAGCGACATGACCACGCTGTTGATTGCCTGGACGATATGGATGAGATCACCCCATGAGGTCCGGGTCACCCCGTTCACCGCTGTGGCGAAGCCCGCAAGGATGAAGATGATCGCGAAGAGCGCGCCACGAGCCACCGGTTTGTAACGCACCCATGCCGAGATCGCGAGGGTCAGGAAGGAAATGACGACGATCCAGGTCAGGTGGCCGACGAGATAGGCCATCCCGATCTGGTAGTTGTCGATCCACCAGCGCCCGCCCTCGAGATAGGCCTGGAGCCCGAAGATCAGGAGACCCATGATCCAGGTCATCGGTGAAAGCAGCAGAGCCAAAACGGTCATTTTTCCGAGCACGTACTCCGAACGGGTCAGAGGGCGGCTGAGGTAGAGCGGCATGGCGTTGTTCGAGAGATCGGCCGCGATCAGGCTCGGTGAAACCAGGACCGCCACCAGAAAGGCGGGGATAGCCTGCCAGGAAAACAAAACCATGAAGAACTTGGATGTGAGCACCTTCATCAGATCTTCGGGCATGCCGAGTTGTTGCAGCAACGACACGTTGTGGCTGAGGTAGATGAACAAAATGCCGACCACCGAAGGAAGAAAACACAGTGCGTAGAAAGCGGTAAAGATCCTGGAAGCGAAAGTGTCTCCGAGGGCATATTTACTGACCACCAGAAAGCGCCACTTGAGGGGAGTCAATTCGCCCGTGTAGCGGCGCCAGATCCGCTCATACACCGCCATTGACATCTCCCTCCATCGCACGCAGGAAGATGTCCTGCAGCGAGTCGCGTTTGAGATCGAGGTGGCGGATGCCGACTCCGAGGCGATCGGCCGCGGTGTAGAGGTCGCGAACGGTTCGTCCCTCCGGCAGCACGAGTTTAATTCGGCCGCCGTCCCTGACGGCGAATTCACACCCGAGCTCGGTAAGGGCGTCGGCAAAAGCCGGGGTGGGCGTGTGAAGCTCGACTTCGACAAAGGACTTGTTGGCGCGACGCTCGGACTCGAGATCACAGCTGGCGGCGATACGCCCATCTTTCAGAATCACGACCTCGTCGCAGACCATTTCGACGTCCTGCAGGAGGTGTGACGAGAGGAGAATATTGGTTTCGCCTCGGTCGCGGATTTCCATCACCAGATCCAACATCCTTTTGCGGGCTGGCGGATCGAGACCGTTGGTGGGTTCATCGAGCATCAGGAGCCGCGGCCCGTGGACAAGGGCCTGAGCCAGCTTGACCATCTGTTTCATCCCGGTGGAGAAGGTCCCGAGCTTGCGATAACGGGCTTCACCGAGGCCGACATAGAAGAGGGTCTCGTGGGCCCGTTCGAGGGCCGGTTCGGCGGCCACACCACTGAGCTCGGCCATGAATCGCACGAAGTGGACTGCCGTCATGCCCGCGATAAAGGCGTCGTTTTCCGGCATGTAACCGACCTGAGCGCGAAGCTCTTTCCCTTCTGAGGCAAGGGAGAGGCCGAGGACGGCTGCGTTTCCGGAGGTCGGTGGGAAGAAGCCGAGCATGGTCCTCAAGAGGGTGGTCTTGCCCGCACCGTTGGGCCCGAGGAGACCGATCGCACGCCCCCGGAGGGAGGCGTGCAGATCCACCAGGATCGGTCGGCCGCCGAGGTTGACGGAGAGTCCGTCGAGCTCGATCGCCGGCTGCGATGACGTTTCGGCTGGATTCATCCCTCAGATGATACCGTGTCTGTCGTTTCGATCTCCTCGATGACAGTGTCAGCTTGCATGGCCCCGTGCATCCCGAGCATTGAACCGAGCCCCATCAGGCTGCCGCCGGTGGCGCTCGCACGCACCCGGTCGCTCTCACCGAAGACGCAGACCAGACCCTTGCTGAGTTCGTCGCTGAGGCTGTCGATGATCTCGGCGTCGCCGAGCATCTCGGCCGGCACAGCATCTAAAAGTGAATTGAGATCGCGGTAAACCAGGGCCGAACAATCGGTGTAGCCGTTGTCGGGCAGCAGAGCCCGAAATGCATCGGAACTTGCCAGGGTCACACCCGAGCTCCGATAACCGATTGCCTGCTCGATGAGTGCCCGGCTCGGCGCCATCACCATATAGCCGTCGACGGTCGTCAACACAACCGCACCATCGATCCCCTCACGGCTCAGCGTGAAGTAGGTACGTCCTGCGAAATCCGCCGCTTCGAGTTGAACCGAACCCTCGTCCTTTTCGGCGAGCATGACATTGACCTCGGCAACGGCCCTTTCAATCGTGTGCAGGAGCGTTTCCGGATCATAGACCTCGACGATCAACTTCCACGACGGAACCGGTAGCATCGGTCCGTCAAGGGCCAGCGTCGCTTCGCCGCCGAATGTCGCGGCCAGGTCATCCCGGATGTTGATGCCGAAACGTTCCTCGAAGAGCCGCAGTTGTTCAAACGCGTTTTCGTCCTGCGTTGACACGAAGGCCATGAGATCGTCGAACATCTCGGACGCGTCGCGCGTCACGGCCGAAGCAGCGATATATGCCTCTGGTGAAACAAACTCGAGGCTGCCCATTGCCGCCGGCTCGGCAAGCCACGCCATCACACCGCGTCGCGGTTGGTCGAACAACACCTCGGCATCGGTGGCGTACCAGTCACCGTCGCGGTGGCGCTCGATCACCATCGTGGTTGCATCGAGTATGCCGAGATCCTCCAGGACCTCAACCTCGTCGGCTTCCATCTCCTCAGCCGCACGCGCCATGGCCGCTTTGATGTCGACACCGGCGATCCAGCCCACGCCCTGTGCATAGGCCTGGCTGAGGCGAGTGTGGAGATCTGTTCCGATGAATTCACGCTGTCCGGGATTATCGACCCGGAAGGCGAGAGCCCGGAGCGCCTCGAGATCGGAGGCGGCCGCGAGCAGATCTCCATCCACCCACACGACCACCTCGGCTTCAACCGGGGCTGCGGTGCGTGGATCGTCAATCAGAACAACTTCGCCGTTCATTTCACCGTCGGCATCGGCCTCCTCAATCAAGCTCGAAATGAACTGGCGGACGGTCTCCGGGTCGTCCACTTCGGCCATGAAAACCGGGGGACCATCGTTGAGCATCATCGAAGCGGGGACAGCGATCGCGGCCTCAGCACCGATGGCATCGCCAAGAGGCTGCACGCGGTCCAGGAGCTCTTCGATCTGGGTGTCGAAACCCTTGTCGACCACAGTTTCCTGCCACCAGCTCGCGAGCACCTCACTGGCTTCGAGGCGTTCATAAAAAGCTGCACGGGCGGCATCGAAGTCTTCCGCCACATTTGGCATCGCCGCATAGAACATGGTGTCGGGGGGCACGAGATCGAGGAGGAACGTCGAGGTCCGGGGAGGCGCCGTATCGACGGCGTCGGCCACGACCCGACGGAGGACGGTTAACTCGCGCAGGAGTGCGCGGTGTTTTTCGGCGTCGCGGCTCCACCCGAACTGGTCTTCGAGCGGCACCCGGCGGAGCCGGCTGCCGGTTGTGATCTGGTCTCCGGGACGCAGCACGGCCAGCGCCGCACCTTCTCTGACTTCGACTTCACCCTCGATCACCGACACCCGGGAGCCCTTGAGCCCGTGATCTACCGCAAAGATGGTTCCCTTGACGGCGACCCGGCAGTCATTGGTGTCGACAAACAGCCGGCCATCGTTTTGTTTGGCGGCGTGGACGATGATATTGCCCCGCGACAGGTCAATTGTAGAGCCCTGCCGTGTGGCGCGGAGGCTGATCTCTGAACGTTCGTCCATCTCGATCAGTGAGCCATCGGCGAGACGGAAGAGAGCGCCGGAATCTTTGTTCGTCCGGAGAACTTGACGCGCCCGAAAGACGTCGCCCGGCGCGAGGGCCGCAGAACTGGAGCCTTCCACGAGTTGCAGCGAACCATCGATCGACTCGATGGTGGCCTCGAGCCGGCGATCGGCCATCGAGTTGCCGACAGCGATGTAGGCGCCGTATCCACCGGCACAGAGAACGATCGCAGCGGCGATTCGGAGGGCATTCGTGCGGAAAGCCGACCACGAGCTGGTCCTGACCGCAGCCGGGGCGACCCGGACTCCGCTCCGCGCTTCCAAAAGGGCCCGGCGGCACGGGACGCACTCACGGGTGTGATCGCCCACCAGGAGGGCACGGGCGTCCGAGAGCTCGCCGGCAACAAAAGCCGGAATCTCGGTCTGAAAGTCCTCACAGCTCGTCAAGGGCCTGGTGGCGCCGAGATCGGTTGAAATCTTCTCCCAAACCCGGTCGATGGCCTCGGTTTCTGTTTGTTGATCGAGCTGTTTTGCTTCGATTTCCCGCGCAGCGAGTTCAATCTGGCGGTCGATGTCATTGCTGTGATCGGTCATTGGATGCCTCCCATGAATGGGCCCATCTCTTCTTTAAGGCGGGCGCGTGCGCGGTGAAGGGTCACCGCGACGGTGTTGGTGCTTGTACCGAGGTGTTCGGCGATTTCGGTGTTGTCGAGTCCCTCGAAATAGCGCAGGACGAAGACCTCGGCACCGCGGCGGCTCAGCTTCGTCAAGGCCTGCCGAAGATGCCGGTGCATCTCACGACCGAGGTGTTGCCGGGCCGGGGACGGACCTTCGTCCGGAGCTCCATCATCACCAACGGCCTCGAGGGAGACGCCGCTCCTGGCTCGCTTGGATTGCACGATGTCGAGGGCGGCGTTTGTCGCCGCTCGCCTGAGATAGGCGCGCGAACCGGTGGAGAAGTCGGGCCGGTCGGTGCGCCGGGCGAGCCGTGTGAAAACGGTTTGCAACACGTCCTCGGCATCCGCAGCATTGCCGGTGACCCGGTAGGCGGTCTGGAGCACCACCGTCGCGTCGTCGCGATAGATCGTTTCCAGCCAGCCGGCGGTGTCGTTGTCAGAATTGGCGAGAGCAGCTTCCACTCGGTCCTCCTCTTCTTTCTCGTCAACCATTAAACGAACCTCCAGGGGTGAGATTAACGGAAATTCGCAGCCCACGAGCTCAGATTTCGGATTTCGGATTTCGAATTTCGGATTTTCGCCCCCAATGGACCGAATCTGTCCGATCATCGTGCCTCCCGAATCGTGGATTCTGCACGACCCCAGTCCAGGTCGTGGGGTTCATCCAGGGGGCAGCGAACAGCTGCAGGGACAGCGTTCAGGGACAGCGTCCAGGGACAGCGGCAGGGACAGCGTCCAGGGACAGCGGCAGGGACAGCGTCCAGGGACAGCGACAGAGAACAGCGACAGGCAACAGCGTCAGGGAACAGCGTCAGGGAACAGCGGCCAGCGGTCAGGAGTACAGGCGACGAAGTGGCCGCCTCCGGGTCGTTCAAAGGAAGGGGTAGCCGGTGGGCGGCCGATGTCAAGGACAGGCAGGGTGCAGGGCATCCTTGACATCGACCGCCACACCGGCTTGTGGGTCTGGGCATGAACGACCCGGAGGTGACCATGTCCAAAGCCGCCACGACCACCAACCTCATTGCCCACTCGAAAGCCCTCGAAGCAGCAGGAATCGCGATCAAGCTCGTGATGAGGGTTCCAGCTCCGCTGAAATCCATAGCCGATCAGGTAATCCGGTCGCCAAGTTCGGTCCCTGCGAACCTGGCAGAAGGGCACGGCCGATTCGGTAGAGACCGGTTGAATCACTGGAGAATCGCCTACGCCTCGGCGAAAGAGGTCGACAGCCACTTGGAACTCCTCGCTCACGCCGGGGCGATCAGCCGGATTGATGCCAGTCAGGCGATGAAGGGCTTCGATCAGGTCCGTGCCATGACTTGGCGGATGTTGAACCCGACAAAGTGAGCGCTGTTCGCAGTCCCTGCAGCTGATCGCTGATGACTGAACGCTGCCGCTGAACACTGATTGCGGTCGCTGTCCCTGAACGCTGTCCGAGACACACTCTTGGAAAAGAGTAATCCCGCATCTTGTATCCTGCATCTTGTATCCTGCAATTGAATTGGAGTGGCGTATGGAACACATTGTCGAGCTCGAAGCGGATCATCCTGGATTCAACGACGAGGAATACAGGAAGCGGCGCGGAGAGATCGCGGTGCTCGCACCGCCTCTGGATTCGGATATACCCCCGCAGCGAGTGGTCTACACCGAGACCGAAAGACAGACATGGGGCACCGCATTTCGCAAACTCACAGCCCTCTACCCGACCCACGCATGCCACGAGTTCGTTGATGTCATCGATGACATCGGGCATCGCGAGGACCAGGTTCCGCAACTCGCCGACGTGAGCGAGTTTCTGACCCAACGGACGGGTTTCCGCCTGCACCCGGTCGCAGGTCTCGTTTCGGCGCGTCAGTTTCTGGAGGCGCTGTCGCGGCGCGTCTTCTGCGCCACGCAGTACATCAGGCACCACTCGCAACCGCTTTATACGCCGGAACCCGACATCGTGCACGAATTGATGGGGCACGCGCCGATGCTTGGAATTCCCCAGTTTGCCGACCTCTCGCAAAAAATAGGGGAAGGATCATTGCGTGCCAACGACGAGCAGATCGAACAGTTGGCGACCCTTTATTGGTTCACTATCGAGTATGGCGTGCTGATCGAGAACGGTCAGGTGAAGGCCTATGGTGCGGGGCTGCTGTCGAGCTTTGGCGAGCTCGAGCACTCGTTGTCCGGTGAGGTCGAGATCAGACCATTTGATCCCTGGGCGGCGAAGGACACCGAGTATCCGATCACCACCTATCAGCCGCTTTTGTGGAGCGTTGAGTCGATCGGCGAGGCTTTCGACAAGATGAATGAGTTCGTCGACTCGATGTGATTCCGAGGCCGAAAACCACGGAGGCACAGAGACACAGAGAGAGAGAACGCCCGCAGATCACGCAGATGGACGCAGATCCATCGCACACGAACTCGCCGCAAACACGAAGACACAAAGGCACTAAGGGGTCACACCAGGAAAACCACGGAGGCACGGAGACACAGAGAGGGAACGAAGAGGGCTGGCGTAAAGGACCACAGAGCACACAGAAAAACACAGAAGCCATCGCAAAGGCACGACCGAAGTGCAGCCGGGACGGCTGCACCACCATGGTGGTGCACGCGTCTCGCGTGCACATGGTTGAACCGCAAAGAACGCAAAGAACGCAAAGTCGCAGAGACGCCAAGGCCTGGTTGGCGAACTTGTGCGAGGGCGCCATCAGTGTCGGCAGATCGCCAGACGATCTCCGATCGCCCGTCGCCGGTGAGAAGAGGGGAGACTCCAATCGCCAGCGCTCGGAGTCACCCCGCTTCCCACCGTCCGGCACGCCTACGGCATGCCGGTTCTGCCTTGCTTCGGGGGGCACCCATCCTCAATTGAAGAAAGGGAGAGGAAGAAGGCGAGACCTGCGCGACTGCGCAGGCCGCTGGGTCAGGAAACCGAGACGAGAGCTGGTTTTCGGAGCGGTTTCCTGACCCAGCGGTTTCTGGCCGCCCTGGGCGGCCAGGATCTCGCCGGACCGGGGATGGCGCCGGGAAGTCCTCTGCGCCTTAGCGCCTTTGCGTCTCTGCGTTAAGAACTCGGGAGGCGGAGGTGGTTTGTTTGCAGCGGTGGCTGATGTCTCCGCAATCAGGCTGTCATCTGCGTCTATCTGCGTGATCTGCGGGCGTTCTCTCTCTGTGTCTCTGTGCCCCTGTGGTTTTCCTGGTGTCCGTCCTTGGTGACGTGGTGGTTGCGACGAGATGGCCGGCTCCGGGCCGCTGCGTTTTGTCCGAATGCGTCAGACGTTGAAAAAGCCACCGACCTTGGATGTGTCGAGGTATACAACACCATCCTGGACTTCGATCGGGAGGGTTCTCAGGTGTGATCCCTCGCACGGTCCGCCGACGCAAAGGCCGTCGTGAGGCTGGTAACGGGCGCCGTGTGATGAACAAACAAGATAGCGACCGGTTGGGTCCCAGAGTTCGCGTGGTTCGCGGTCGTCGAGACGCATCGGCAGGTGTCGGCACTCGTTTTTGAATGCTCGCACCGACCCGTCAGCCATCTTCAGGAGGATTCCCTCCTCGTCGAAAGGGCCCTCCTTGTAAGTGAATCGCAGGCCCTTGCCGGGAATCTCGTCAACGGTAGTGATCTTCTCCATAGCCGGGGAATAATAGCGTATCCGGTCCCCGGGTTCGAAGGTCTCAACTCGTCTCGTCTAGAATCAACCCACCGAGGAGGCACCCCACCTTGAAGCTCGCCGTCATCATCCCGACTCTCAACGAGGAGCGCACGATCGGATCGTGCCTCGAGGCGGTGGGCGCGCACTCCGATTTGGACGTCGTGGTGGTGGATGGGGGTAGCACCGACGCCACATGTCAGCGCGCCGCCGAAGCAGGCGCGAGGGTGGTCGAAGGAAAACCGGGTCGAGGGTCCCAGCTCAATCTCGGAGCGGCGTCCACATCTGCACCGGATTTGCTTTTTGTTCATTCTGATTGCAGGCTGCCACCCGGGTGGCGACCGGTACTCGAGAGAGCCCTTCAGGATCGCCGCACCAGTCTCGCGTGTTTTCGGCTCCGAACGGAAACGGGGGACGCCACCGAAGGTACGGTGCTCACGAGGATGTGGCTGTGGACCCTCGATCTCCGTTCGAGGGGCTGGCGGCTCCCTTATGGAGATCAGGGATTTGCTGTCCGGCGCGAGATCTTTGACGCGGTTGGCGGATTCCCCGACATCCCGTTGATGGAAGACCTCGTTTTTGCCGGAAGATGCCGCCGCCAAGGAGCCATTCGACGGATCCCTTTGTTGATGCGGACGACGGCCCGGCGCTACCGGCGTTTTCCAATCAGAACAAGGGTGATGAATCTCGTTTTTCCGGTTCTTTTTCGTTGTGGTGTATCGCCGCACCAACTCGCTCGATGGTATCGGGAGGTCAGATGAGCACCGGGTGCATCGTGGTTTTCGGTCGCGAACCGGTCCCGGGCCGGGTCAAAACCAGACTTGCGAAAGGAGTCGGAGCCAGGCAGGCGGCGGCCGTCTATGCGGCAACGCTCGATCACACCCTGGCGGCCGCAACGACCAGCGGGCTGCGGGTCATACTGTCCCTCGCGGATGACTCGGCTTCAGATTGGATCGATTCCCTGCCGGTGTCGACCGAGCTTCAATCCGGCTCTGACCTCGGCGCACGAATGGGTGATGCATTCTCCCGGCGCTTTGATGAAGGGGAGGATCGTGTGGTGGTCATCGGCTCCGACTGCCCGTGGCTCGGCGCCCCACATCTTCATCAGGCGATCGACGAGCTGGAGAGGGGAGAGGTGGTGCTCGGTCCGGCGGACGACGGGGGCTACTGGCTTGTGGCCCAGCGCCCGCCCGGTGTTGAACTCTTCACGGATATCCCATGGTCCTGTCCCGAAACCCTCTCTCAGACGCGGCAACGGCTCGAGCAACTCGGAGTTACGTGGATCGAACTCGAAGAGCTCACCGATATCGATACCATCGCCGACCTCGATCGTGTCCTGACCGATCCCCGCACCCCAACAGACCTGCGAGACAAACTCCTCGCAGTGCGATCCTAGCGGCAACCACCAAGACACCAAGGACTGACACCAGGAAAACCACAGAGGCACAGAGACACAGAGAGAAAACGCCCGCAGATCACGCAAATAGACGCAGATTCATCGCAAACGGTCTCGTCGCAACCACAATGGCCCACAGAACACACAGAAGAACACAGAAGCCATCGCAAAGGCACGACCGGAGTGCAGCCGGGACGGCTGCACCACCATGGTGGTGCACGCGTCTCGCGTGCACATGGTTGAACCGCAAAGAACGCAAAGTCGCAGAGACGCAAAGGCCTGGTTAGCGAGCTTGTGCGGTGGTGCCATCAGTGTCGGCAGATCGACAGACGATCTCCGATCGCCCGTCGCCGGTGAGAAGAGGGGCGACTCCAATCGCCAGCGCTCGGAGTCACCCCGCTTCCCACCGTCCGGCACGCCTCCGGCATGCCGGTTCTGCCTTGCTTCGGAGACACCCTCTCTTGATTGAAGGAAAGGGGAGGAAGGAGGCGAGACCTGCGCGGTCGCGCAGGCCGCTGGGTCAGGAAATCGCGACGAAAGCTGGTTTTTGGGGCGATTTCCTGACCCAGCGATTCCTGGCCGCCCCTGGCGGCCGGGATCTCGCCGAGTGGAGGGTTCTTCCGGGAAGTCCTCTGCGTCTCCGCGACTCTGCGTCTCTGCGTTAAGAACTCGGGAGGTGGACGTGGATTGTTTGCGGCGGTGGCTGATGTCTCCGTAATCAGTCTGCCATCTGCGTCTATCTGCGTCGCGTGTGCGCGATGGCTCCTGTGTCCTTCTGGTGGTCTGTGGGTCTTTACGATTGACCGGCTTTGTGATGACTTGGTGCCTTTGTGTCTTCGTGTTTGCGACGAGACCGTTTGCGATGGATCTGCGTCTATCTGCGTGATCTGCGGTTTCTCCGGAACACGGATCGTCCGCATCGGACATGTGGGCAAGCTCTGTGTCTCCGTGGTTTTTGGTGCGGCTCGGTCAGGGCAGACTCAGTCTGAGGATCTCGATGAGCCGGCGGAGATCATCGGGCACCGGTGCCTCGAACTCAACATCGTCACCACTCACCGGGTGGGTGAATCCGATCCGCCAGGCGTGGAGAGCCTGGCGGGGGAAGGATCGGCACGCCGCCTGGATAGTGGGATCGGAGAGATTCCGCCACTGGCGTCCGGAGTAGAGGGCATCGCCGACCAGGGCATGGCCGATATGCGCCATATGGACGCGAATCTGGTGGGTCCGACCCGAGATCGGTTTGCACGCCACCGTTGCCATTCCGGTGTTCGTCGAGATCACCTCATAAAGTGTGCGTGCAGGGCGCCCCGAAGACACGACGGCCATCTGTTGCCGTTCGCGAGGATTGCGGTCGATCGGTGCGTCGATCACACCCGTGGACTCAGGCGTGCCGTAACAGACTCCAAGGTAGGTCTTGTGGACCTTGCGTTGGCGAAAGGCGATGGACAAATTGAGATGTGCGCGATCGGTCTTGGCCACGATCAGCAGCCCTGTTGTGTCCTTGTCGAGACGGTGCACGATTCCCGGTCGTTCGACGCCGCCGATCCCGGACAGATCGCTGCAGTGATGCAGCAGGGCGTTGACGAGGGTCCCGCTGGGGTTGCCCGCGGCCGGGTGAATGACCATCCCCGTGGGTTTGTTCAGAATCAACAGCTCGGAGTCTTCATAGAGAATGTCGAGCGGGATGTCCTCGGGCGCGGCGTCGAGGGGCTGCGGGTCGGGTTCGTCGACAGTGATCTCGTCTCCGGCATGGACCACTGTTGAGGCCTTGACGGTCGAGTCGCCGAGAAGAACAAAGCCTCCGTCGATCAACTTCCGGGCTCGTGACCGCGTCCAATCGGTTTGCAGTGCCGCCAGGCATCGATCGAGTCGCGATCCTTCGAGATCATCCGGCACCAGGAATCGGTGCCGGGTACTCACGTGGCCTTTCTCCGGCTGATCCAGAAATGCAGACTGATGCCGATCAAAATCATGAAGACCGAGATCAGTTGGCTGGTTGACAGAAAACCGTCGAGGACGAAGCCGCGAGCCTGATCACCCCGGGTGTATTCGAAGAGGAAGCGCCCAACACCGTACAGGACAAGGTACCAGGCAAAGACGCGCCCGTCGGCGTGGGGCTTTTTGAAGATGAAAGCCAGGATCAGAAAGAGAGCGAAATTGAAGAGGACGGCGTAGATCGGGAATGGATGGAGCGGTATGTGGAGGGGAGTTCCCAGACGTTCGGCCGCGATTTCGCTGGTATAGGTGATGGCCCACGGCAGATCACAACGGCCGCCCCAGCAACAGCCCGCCATCAAACAGGCAAGTCGGCCGATCGCTGACCCGAGGGCGAGCGATGGCGCGATCACATCGGCGGAAGGAAGGAAGGAGAGCTTGTAGCGACGAAGCAGGACAAAGGCCGCGATGACCGCCGCGATGAATCCTCCGAGGAAAACGCCCCCTGCTCGAAGGACCGGGATCAACTGAGCCGGATTGGAGAGATAGCGGGGAAGCTCGATGAGCACCAAAAGCAACTTGGAACCGAGGAGCGCCCAGATCACCAACCACAGGGCGAAATCCACCAGCCGGATGCCGTCCATACCGGCCGCATCGGCCCTGCGTCGCAGGGTCCACAGGGCAACGATGACTCCGGTGGCGAGCAGCAACCCATAGGTTGGGAGTTCGAAGGGGCCGAAATCAATCAGTATCGGGTGCATGCTTCGCGTCCAAACGATAACCTCGGAACTCGTTGATGATCAGCAGGATCGCGCCGACCGAAATCGAGGCGTCGGCGACATTGAAATCCGGCCAGGCGAAGGTGCGGCCGCTGATCCTCACCCAGATATGGAGGAAGTCCACCACCCATCCATAGAGGACCCGATCGATGAGGTTTCCTACGGCCCCACCCAGAATCAGCCCAAAGGCAAGCCCGGCGACCCGGCTGTGATGAGCGTGGCGCACCAGCATTGCGGCGATGATCACCACCGATGTGAAGATCACCAGATGGAGCAAGACGCGAGTCAGGTTGCCGCTGTTGGCGAAGAGGCTGAATGCGATGCCACGGTTGTGGACGTGGGTCAGGGCGAATCCCGGCATGACCTCGTGCCACGCACCGGGTGCGAGATGGGACATGATCATGCCCTTGGTGATACGGTCGAAAAAGACCACCAGGGCAGCGGCGATCCAGGGCAAAACGCTTCGCATCAGCTTTTCGCCTCACGGAGTTCGGCCCGACCTTCAGCCAGGAGCCGGCCCACCACGTCGTGGCAGCGCGGGCAAAGATCGGGAAGATCGTCGTCTTCGACCAGTGTGTCGAATCTTCGCCAGCACCGGCTGCAGGTGGCGGCCTCATAGGGCTCCACCACAAGCTGGAGCCCGGGATACTCCTGAACTCCCAAACCGTCGGTCGCCCGGGCGTCATTCTCACATTTCGAGACAATCAGCAACCGCGCGAGATCGACACCCGTCGCCTCGAGATCTTCTTCCAGCAGGACGGTGTCGCCGGCGAGCAGTACCCCGGCCTCTTCCGCCTTGCCGATGGATCCGGCCTGACGCAGTTCCTCCAAAGCGACCAGAACGGTCTCTCGCAACTTCAGGAGGCGTGAGATCCTTTCGTCGGCCGCGGCCGTTTCCGGCACAGCCGCGACCGGTTCGGCAAAGGTTGCGAGATGAACCGATTCTTCTCGCGCTCCGGGAAGCATCTGCCAGACCTCTTCGGCCGTGAAGGAGAGAACGGGCGCCAAAAGAGTGGCGAGGATCTCGGCCACCCGGAATATTACCGTCTGGGTTGCGCGCCGGTCGGTGTCCTCGGGGTAATCACAATAGAGGCGGTCCTTGTTGATATCCAGATAGAGGTTCGACAGCTCGATCGTGCAGAAGTTGACGATACGGTGGGCCAGCGCGGAGTGTTCGAATTCCTGATAGGCCTTTGAGACATCCTCCGACAGCCGACGGGCCGCCCGGAGCAAATAGGCGTCGATGCCCCGCAGCTCGCTTTCAGCCACCGCGTCCCGCTCGGGTTCAAAATCCTTCAGATTGCCGAGCAGGAAGCGCAGGGTGTTGCGCATCTTTCGATAGGCTTCTGCGTTTCGAGCCATGATCTCGTCGGAGATCCGGATATCCTCGCGGAAATCAACCATCGCCACCCAGAGTCGGAGAATGTCGGCTCCGTAGGTTTTGAGCAGTTCCTCCGGGGTGACCACATTGCCGAGTGACTTCGACATCTTGTGGCCATCGGCATCGACCACGAACCCGTGGGTCACGACCTGGCGGTAGGGCGGTGAGCCCTTGAGACCGATCGAGGCCACCAGCGAGGACTGGAACCAGCCGCGGTATTGATCCTGACCTTCGAGATAGAGATCGGCGGGCCAGTTCAATTCGTATCGATCGGTGTCGAGAACCGCGAGGTGGCTGACACCGGAGTCGAACCAGACATCGAGAATGTCATTTTCTTTTTTGAACGACGTGGCTCCGCAATCGGCGCAGGTATAACCGGGCGGCAGCAACTCGCTGGCCTCGCGGGTATACCAGGCGTCGGAGCCCTCTGCGACAAAGACTTTGCGGATGTGATCGAAGACAGATTCGTCGATGGTGGCGGCTCCGCACGATTCGCAGGTCAGGACGGCGATGGGCACGCCCCACATACGCTGCCGCGAGATACACCAATCGGGACGGTTCTCCACCATGCCGTCGATCCGCGCTTTGCCCCATTTTGGCAACCAGACGGCCTCATCGACGCCCGCCCGGGCCCTTTCACGGAGGTCGTGGCGATCCATCCGGATAAACCACTGGTTGGTGGCGCGGAAAATCACCGGGTTCTTCGATCGCCAGCAGTGCGGATAGGAGTGTTCGATCTCGCTGTAGGCCACCAGCACACCGAGTTCGCGTAGTCGTTCGACGATCGGTTGGTTGGCCTCGTGCACGTGCATGCCTGCCCAATCGGGAACCTCATCGGTGAAGCGCCCGTCGTCATCCACCGGCGCATAAGGCTCGAGACCGTATTGGGTGCCGATCACGTAATCTTCGGCACCATGACCGGGAGCCGTGTGAACGAGACCGGTTCCCTGCTCCAGGGTCACGTAGGGTGCGATGAGGAAAGACTCCTTCGCGGTCGGCAAAGGGGTGGTGATAGTGGGTGCCTTCGAGGGCAGCGCCCTTGAATGTCGACACGATTTCTGTTTCGCCCCACCCGGCAGCTTCGGCGTTTGTTTGCAAGAGCTCGGCAGCAACGATCCACAACCGGCCCTCGGCGCGCACCAGCTGATACTCGAAATCCGGATGCAGGGCGATCGCGAGGTTTGCAGGCAGGGTCCATGGAGTGGTGGTCCAGATCAGCGCGGCCACCGCCTCGTCCTGTTCCAGATCCAGGCATTTGCGGGCATCATCTGAGAGCTCGAAGGCAACGGTGATCGAGGGGCTCGAATGGTCGTGGTATTCAACCTCAGCTTCGGCCAGGGCAGTACGGCACTCGGAGCACCAGTGAACGGGTTTCAGCCCTCGTTCCACATAGCCGGCGAGCATGAATCCGTGCAGCGCGGCGGCAATCTCCGCCTCATAGAGATGATCCATGGTCAGGTAAGGATCTTCCCAGCGCCCGAGAACACCCAAGCGAACGAATTCCTTGCGTTGCAGCTTGAAGTACTTCTCGGCATACTTTCGGCAGGCGCCCCGAATCGACGGGATGCTCATCTCGAGCTTTTTGGCTCCCAGGTCCTTATCGACCTTGTGCTCGATGGGCAGACCGTGGCAATCCCAACCCGGAACATAGGGGCTGTCGTACCCGAGCATGGAGCGGGATTTGACGACGATGTCCTTGAGAATCTTGTTGAGAGCCGTTCCAACGTGAATCGAGCCGTTGGCATAGGGAGGTCCGTCGTGGAGAATGAACCGTGGCGCGCCCGCGCGCGCTTTGCGGATCTTTCCATACAGATCCATTTTCTGCCACTGTTTGAGCATTGCCGGTTCCCGCTGCGGCAGCTGGGCACGCATGGCAAAGCTCGTCTTGGGTAGGTTCAGTGTTTTTCGGTACATCTGGTCGCGGCCTCCGGGATGTGAGCCTACGCGGCGAGGTCTACGACGTCAACCGAGAAGAGCCCGTACGCGCCGAATGACCTCTTCCGCCGTGAAGGGTTTGGTGATGTAACCGGCGGCTCCGACCTCTCTTCCACGAAGCACGTCCGAAGCAAACCCGCGGGCCGTCAGCATGATCACGGGCAGGTGTTGAGTCTTCGCATTTCGGCGGAGGCCGGCCGCGAGATCGAAGCCGTTGGTCGGGGTCGCAAGACCGACGTCGAGCAGAACGAGATCGATATCGTGCTCACCGAGGATTTCTTCGGCGGCTTCAGCCGAGGCGGCTTCGAGCGTCGCAAAACCTTCCCGACGAAGTTTGAATGACAAGATTCGCCGTATGTACGGCTCATCGTCAACGATAAGAACCCGGCGCCCCACTTGCGCAGTGTACGACCCTAAATGCCACAAATCAAGATTGATGCAGGTTCTGAGATTCGAGCTGTGATGGCTCGGGCGGTGTCAGGAGGGTCGGGTGCATCAGTTCCCAGACGACGAGGAGCAGGTGGAGGACGCCAAAAGCCGACAACAGGCCCCGGAACCAGGGAAGATCGAAGAGAACTGAAGCGGAGGCCGGCAACTGGGTCACCAAGGCCCCCCAGGCACGAGACCACGGCACCATCATCAGGAAGAGACCGACGTTGACCAGGTAGCCGATGTAGACGACGATCAGGAGGAAGCGAGTGACTTTCACCACCTCATCTTAACCGGAGTGAGCCACCTTCGCCGGATCGGCCCTATTTCGGCCGCAGACCATCTCGGGCAGCGCCGATCGATTGAGCTCGCCCTCGTCGCAAACACGAAGACACAAAGGCACGAAGGAGTCACACCAAGAAAACCACAGAGGCACGGAGACACAGAGAGAGAGAGAGAGAGAGAGAGAGAGAGAACGCCCGCAGATCACGCAGATGAACGCAGATCCATCGCAAACGGTCTCGTCGCAACCACGATGGCCCACAGAGCACACAGAAAAAACAGAAGCCATCGCGAAGGCACGACCGGGGTGCAGCCGGAACGGCTGCACCACCATGGTGGTGTACGCGTCTCGCGTGCACATGATTGAACCGCAAAGAACGCAAAGTCGCAAAGACGCAAAGGCCTGGTTGGGGAACTTGTGCGGTGTTGCCATCAGTGTCGGCAGATCGCCAGACGATCTCCGATCGCCCGTCGCCGGTGAAAAGCGGGGTGACTCCGACCGCCAGCGCTCGGAGTCACCCCGCTTCCCACCGGCCGGCACGCCTACGGCATGCCGAATCTGCCTTGCATCGGAGACACACAACTCTGATTGAAGGAAAGGGGAGGAAGTAGGCGAGACCTGCGCGGTCGCGCAGGTCGCTGTGCTCAAAAACCGCAATGAAAGCTTGTTTTCGAGGCGGTTTTTGGGCACAGCGGTTTCTGGCCGCCCTGGGCGGCCAGGATCTCGCCGGACTGGGGATGTTGCCGGGAAATCCTCTGCGCCTTTGCGCCTCTGCGTTAAGGACTCGGGAGGCGGACGTGGTTTGTTTGCAGCGGTGGCTGATGTCTCCGCAATCAGGCTGCCATCTGCGTCTATCTGCGTGATCTGCGGGCTATTCGCGCTGCGCTGCGATGGCTTTTGTGTGTTCTGTGGGCAAACTGCGCTGCTTCGCGATGTCTTCGTGCCTTTGTGTCTTCGTGTTTGTGACGAAACGCTACTGGTCCTGTGTCGCCGCGGTTTTCCTCCATATCAAACGAAGCTGAAAATAGGAGAATCCCTGCTAACGTTGGCGTGTGAAGATCCTCTGGGCATCGCCGTTGCCTCCGATCAGGTCGGGCGTGAGCGACTACGCCGTCGAGCTTCTGACCGAACTCGCCACGAGGGCACGGATCCGAGTGGTCGCGCCACCCTCATGGGAAGTTCATTCCGATTGGAGCCTCGGGCAATCGGTCGAGGTCGTGGCGACGGACACACGACCTGAAGCTGACGAGATCAGCCTGATCCATCTCGGCAACAATTTGCATCACAGTTGGCTTCTGGATCGAATCGACGATCCACTTGCAGTCGTGGTGCTGCACGATCTGGTGCTCCACCATTTACTGGTCGAAACCACCATGGCGGCAGGGGCAGGGGAGGATTTGCAGCGTCATCTCGTTGCGGCCCACGGTGACGCAGGGGCTGTTCTGGCGCATGCCCGATCCTATGGTTTGAGTGGACCAAGGGACCCGTTCCTCTTTCCCGCCCGATCGCATTTTTTGGAGCGTGCCCGTTTCGCGGTCGTGCATTCACGTTGGGCCGACTCGATCATACAGACCGAGTTTCCCTCTGTGCAGAGTCGTCAAATCAACCTCCCGGCACTCGATCCCGGACCCATCGACCGCGAGGCGCAGCGTTCCCTCATCGGCGCGCAGGCGGATGATGTCGTGATCATGCACCTCGGGTTCTTGACTCCCGAAAAAGGCCTTCGCGAGGTTCTCACCGGTTTGGCAGCGGCCGTCCGTTCGGGCGTGCCCGCGCGATTGATCCTGGTCGGGCAGGGGGATGGTCTCGATGAGATCCTGATTGCGGCTGAGGCGGTCGGTATCGGTGACCGGGTTCAGAGCACAGGTTTCCTCGGTCTCGATGACTTCATCCGCGTGCCGGCTGGTGCCGATGTGGGTGTCGTACTGCGGACGCCTTCAGCGGGTGAGACCTCGGCTGCTGTGGTGCGATTCCTCTCATGCGGCACGCCGGTGGCAGTAGTCGGGCTGCACCAGTTCCTCGAGTGGCCGGAGACGGCAGCGCCACGGATCACCCCGGGTCCGTCGGCATCGGCGGATCTGGCCCGATTGCTTGCAGAGATCGCCGTTAACCGCGATGGCTGGACCGCCCGCCGTCGATCGGCTCGCGCGTGCTACGAGACATCTCACCGTCCCCGGCAGGTGGCTGAGGAGCTGTTTTCGTTTCTCGAGACGGTTGGCTGACTATTTCTTGACGATCGGTTTGACGTCGCGTGCGTTCTGAGCAAGCAGCTCGGCCGAGCGAGCGGCTTGAGCCCGTTGCAGATTCTTCTCGATGGTTTCCTGGTCCGGTTCCAGGTCGTGGGCCAGTTTGAGAAGGGCTACCGACTCGTCAAAGCGGTACTGCGGGTAGAGCGTGGCCGCAAGGATGTTGACCGATGGGGGATCATTCGGCCGTTGAGTGGCGAGGTTTTTCAGGGTCGTCTCTGCCTGTGGGTATTCTGCTCGTTGGAGCTGCAGAAAGCCCTGGACGATCTGTCGATCACCGCTCTCGTCGGCAACGATCTCATCGAGCAGGCGTTGGCTTTCCGCATAGCGATCATTCATTGCGAGGGCGAGCGCCAGCGACCGTTGAACATCCGGGCTCGTGACTTCGGCTGCAACAGCCGCGCGAAGATGGGTGAGGGCCTCCTCGTAACGACCCTTCGCAAGCAGCGCCTGACCGAGCCGGGCTTCGATCTGAGGGTCGTTCGGAATCAGCTTTTCGGCTGCCTCCAGGGACGCCATGGCGCCATCCACATCACCCCCGAGAAGCAGGAGCTCGCCGTGCGCCAGCTGCACTTCCGGGAGCATGGGGTTCTCGACCAGGGCCTTGCCGAGGGCATCCAGTGCGCGGTCGTTGTTTTGAAGACGCGCCTCGAGAAGCCCCAACGAAGCCCACGCCCGATCAGAGGTCGGGTAGGTCTCCGTCAGTGATTTGAAAACGTCCCGCGCCGCCGATGCTTCAAATGTGGCGAGATAGACCTCGCCCAACCGGAGCTTGAGCCCGATATTGTCGGGTTGCAGACCCAAGGCGCTCTTGAGGGCAAATTCCGCGTCCTGCCAGCTGGCGGTTTGCATGGCGGCTTCCGCCATCAACTCCAGGGCATAGGGGTTGTTGGGTGCCCGGGCAACCGCCTGCCGCACCGTCTGCAGAGCAGTGGTGGCGTCGCCCGCATCGAGAAGGCGATTCGCGCGCAGGATCAGATCTGAAACCGAGTAGCCGTTGACATAACCGAGGCCATCGGCTCCGGCGCCGTGGGAAAGACTGAGGTTGTTTGCTTCGTCCTCGCGGCCGAGCTGACGCAGGATCTGGGCCTTGAGAGGAATCAGCCGCCCATCGCGGGGATAGACGTCAAGCAGACGATCAACGTCGGCCATGGCGCCTTCGAGATCGCTCTCGGTACTGATCCGATCGTTGATGGCGGCGATGGTTGATTCGAGATCGGGCGGGGGTGTGCCGCCGCCGCTGTTGTCGAAGTTGCTACGCCGCGCCTGCTCGAACAGAGCCATGAAATCCGGCGGATAGTAGTCGGCTATCGGTGTCAGGTTCGGGTCTTCCATGAGCGCAGCTCGCAGGCGGGTCGTGACCTCACCTTCGCGCCCGAGAACATAGAGGTTCCAGGCAATCTGAACCTGGATTCTCGCCCGGTGGTTCGGGTCCTCGGTCTCAGTGAGAGCCTTCGTATAAAGCTCCACCGCGCGGCCGTTTTCACCTTCGCGATAGGCATCGAGGGCGAGTTCTTCACTTGGAGTGGAGTCCTGCGCGGTCGTCGGCAACGGCAGCGCCACAAGTACCAACAGGAGAGACACACGAAAAAGCATCGCTGCGATCTTCATGGGCCAACTGTAACGTGTTTTGGCTGCGAGGTCTACGTTACGTCAATCGCCTATACCTCGAGCCGAGAAGGCTGATCCTATTCAGACGGTGGGATCGCCACGATGCGAATTCCCGGATTGGGAAGTTGTGGAACAACAATGGTCTTTTTGTAGGGCATCACACCATTCCATCGAACGATCAACTCATGTTCGCCCGCCGGCACCTTGGCTCGGACCAGCGGAACAGGTCCGAGTGCGTTCCCGTCGAGATAGACGACGCCACCCGTGGGGGTCACGCCCGGCTCGGCAAGAACCGACAGCTGTCCGATTTCGAGGTTCAGGATGATTTTGCCGCCTCCGGGCGGAACCGTTCTGTTGACGGTCCGTTTCGGGAAATCCGGGAGCGACAAGGTAAAGGTGTGGGTTCCTGGAGAGAGCCTGATGGTTCCTCCCGGCGTGCGTCCTGTTCCAAGTGGCGAGCGGCCATCCACCGTCACCTGGGCAGGCGGGTCAATGATCAACCTGACCTGGACCGGCGACGGAGTGGAGGTCGGGCTCGGTTCCGGCGTCGCGGTTGGGGTGGTTGTCGGACGTGCGGTGCTGGTCGGCGTCGGGGTCATCGTCGGTGTTGCAGTCGGTGTCGGAATCCACGGTGCGCCGGCCTCGCCAAAAACGAGGTCCTGGGCGTCTTTCGAGAAATACAGCGCGGCTCCGGCGCCGATCAACAAAACCACAAGAACCAGAAAAATAACCGGGACCAGGCTGCGTCGCTCCCGGTCTTCCTGGGCAGGTTGTGGCGTCCGGTGGAGCTTGGTTGCCTGCGGTGTGGGCCGCGAACTCGGCTGCGGCGTCGGTTTTGTTTGTTGGGATCGCGGTGTGGCGACCCGGGCGGTAGGCGCCTGGCTGTCCTCGCCTCGTGAGTCCATTCCCTGCATGGCGCGCCGAATCACTCCGGTGGTCAGCTCTTTGGTGCTGCCGACGTCGGGCGCCGATTCGAGGGCGACCTGGCGAAGATCGTTGAGAAGCTCGTTGGTGGACTGATAGCGGTCCTCGGGCTCCTTGGCCATGGTCCGCCGGATCATGGTCTCGAGCTGTTGTGAACATTGGCCGCCGACGTCGGAAGGATCGGCCGGTTCTTCGTTGAGGATCTTGTAGAGGACGTTGCTGAGAGTGGCGCTTTCGAACGGCCTGATGCCGGTTACCAGCTCGTAGGCGACCACCCCAAGGGCGAAGATATCGGTGCGGGCGTCGATCGGTTTGCCCTGAATCTGTTCTGGAGCAAGATAGCCGGCGGTTCCGAGCGCAATGCCGGTCTGGGTCAGTTTGCTCGATGCCAGCACCGATTTGGCGATCCCGAAATCCATGATCTTGACGGTGCCGTCCTCGAGGACGCGGATGTTCGACGGTTTGATATCGCGGTGAACGATTCCTTTGTCATGGGCGAACTCCAGCCCTTCGCAGATCTGAAGCAGGATCGAAACGATCGTGTTTTCGTCGGCGACCACACCCGCCTTGAGAAGTTCATCGAGGTCGTAGCCGGAGAGGAACTCCTGAACGATGTACGGCACGTCGTCCTCGACGCCGTAATCGAATACGAGCGTGATGTTGCGGTGCACGAGATTGCCGACGAATTCGGCCTCTTGCTGGAAGCGCTGTCGCACTTCGTCGTCGGGCGTGGCGCACATCTTGATCGCCACGGTGCGCTTGATAAAAGGGTCCCAGCCCTTGAAGATCACGCCGAATCCGCCGACGGCAATCTTCTCGATCACCTCATACTTACCAATTTTTTCCGGCGTCTCCATCCGTTGTACTTTAGCTGATCAGTTTGATCTTAGCTAGGGCCGCAGGCAGCTATCGGGTCGGGCGAAAGTGAAAGATCAAGGGTTGAGAGGATCCGACCGCGAGCGGCCGGCCGGGCGGAATTGGCGGGAGACGTAGACCAGACTCTGCAACCTTTTTCCGGAACGCACGGACCCGAAACATCCTGATCCATCGGTCACGCCTTCGGCTTCAGTCCTCGACGTGAGCCAGAAAGAAGCTCAGTTCTTCCAGGTAGACCTTGAGGTCGACGGTCTTGGCGAGAACCCCCTCGGGGGCGCGCACGCGAACCGGCGCAAAGTTGAGAATTGTCCGCAGCCCCGCTTCAACCATCTGATCGCAGACCGCCTGGGCGGAGGCCGCCGGTGTGGTGATGATACCGATTTCGACGTTTCGTTGCACGACGATTTCGGACAAACGCTCCGAGTCTTCCACCAAAAGCCCCGCCGGAGTCGCATCACCGATCCTCGTTGGATCCGAATCGAGAACCCCCACCACCAGGAAGTTCCCGCCGGAAAAACCCGAGTAGTGGCAGAGCGCGCTCCCGAGATTGCCGGCACCGACGATCAGCAACCGGCGTTCGCGGTCGAGACCGAGGATCTCGACGACATACTGTCTCAGCTCGCTGACGTTATAGCCCACGCCGCGCACGCCGAACTCACCGAAGTAGGCGAGGTCTTTGCGAATCTGCGCGGAATTGAGATTGAAGCGTTCCGCCAGTTCCTGGCTCGAGACGGTATCGACTCCGGACTCGAGCAACTGGTCGACACAGCGCAGATAGATCGACAGCCGCGAAATCGTGAGTTCTGAAATATTACTGGTATCGATGTGACGTTTGTATGCAACCATCCGCTACCTCACTAGACCCAGTATCGCTGTCTGAGCCACTGTGAGCAAGGGGGTCGGATAGATGCCCAGCAACAAAACGCCCAGTGCCGCGACGGCAGCCGCTGCCGCGATCTGAAACGAGGGCAGGAAGGATGGCTCCCGGCGCGGTAGGGGTTGCATATACATCGCGTAGATCACCCGCAGATAATAAAACGCGGAGATCAGCGAATTCAACATCCCAATCACGGCCAGAAGCACGAATCCCTGGTTGACGGCGGCCCGGAAAACCATGAATTTTCCGGTGAACCCGAGAAACGGTGGCACCCCGGCCAGGGAGAAGAGACATACCGTGAGGGCGAGGGCGGCGATGGGCCGCCGATATCCCTGCCCCTGGAGATCCGAAATGAGATGGGGTTTGTCTTCCCGCTCGGAAAACATGGCGATGCATGCAAACGCGCCCATGTTCATCAGGGCATAGCCGGCGAGGTATACCAATACCGAGGCGCCGCCATCGGAGCCGGCGACCAGGATCCCAACCAGTGCATAACCCATGTGCGCAATGCCGGAATAGGCCAACATTCGTTTGATGTCGCGTTGGACGATAGCGACGATATTGCCGATAAACTGCGACGCCACCGCCGCGATGCTGAGAGCCAACACCCAACTTTGTGAAAGGTGGAGAAGATCCATGCTCTCGGCGACACGAAGCAAGACCACCAACGCAGCTCCTTTCGGCACCACCGAGAGGTATGCGGTCACCGGAGTCGGACTGCCCTGATAAACATCGGGCGCCCAGGCGTGGCAGGGGACGATCGCGAGTTTGAACGCCAGACCCCCGACGACCATCGCCAGACCGACGGCTACCAAGGGGGTCAGGCTTCCCGTGGCGACAACCTGGCGGCCGATCTCTTCGAGGTTCATGCTGGCTGCGGATCCGAACAAAAGAGCCATACCATAAAGCACGAAGGCGGAGGCAAAGGACCCGACAACGAAGTATTTGAGCCCTGCTTCGACGCTCACCTCACAACGACGGAGGAATGCGTTGAGGACGTAGAGTGGGATCGAAAGCAACTCGAGCCCGAGGAAGAGCGGCAGGAGATGGATCGAGGAAGCCATCACCATCGCGCCTGCCGTGGCCAACAACATCAGGGAATAGAACTCTCCATGATCGGCACCGATCCGGCGTAGAAACGGGCCCGCGATCCACAACGAGAGCAGCAATGCAGCGAGAATGTAGAGATCAACAAATGCGGCCAGCTGGTCGACTCGCAACATTCCGTACCAGACCTCGCCTGGAAAGTCGAAGTGAAGCCTTGCCCAGATCGCGGCGAGCACAGCGAGAATCGCGATTTCGGCGCAGGCTCTGCGAATCCTGGGGAGAAAAGCCTCAACGACCAGCAGAATGCCCGCCATCAGGGCGAGGATGATCTGCGGGGCGATCGCAACCAAATCGGCATGGGTAGGTGTGTACATGATTCCCTTCACCGCGTCAGAAGGAGGCGCACCGCGGCCTCCATCGGGGAGAGGAAGGTGATTGGATAGACACCGATCCAGATGATCATGACCACGAGAGGAAGGATGACCACGACTTCGCGGAGGGTGATATCGGCCATCTTCTGGGTGACCGGGCTGTCAAGGGGCCCCCAGAAGACCCGCTGGACCATCCACAGCATGTAGACGGCCCCAAGGACGATTCCGAGACCGGCAATTGCCACCGCAACCGGGAAGCGGGACCACGAGCCCGCGAGAATCAGGAACTCACCGACGAAACCGTTGAGACCGGGCAAACCGATGGATCCCAGGGTGACCAACAAGAAGATCCCGGTGTAGATCGGCATCCGCTTTGCGATGCCGCCAAAATCCGAAATCTCACGCGAATAGGTGCGCTCGTAAATCATTCCGACCAGCAGAAAGAGGGCCCCGGTCGTCAGACCGTGATTCACCATTTGAATGATCGCGCCCTGGGTTGATGCCTGAGAGCCGGCGGCGAGGCCGAGGATGATAAATCCCATGTGGCTTACGGATGAATAGGCCACCAGCTTTTTGACATCCGGCTGCACCATGGCGACCAGGGCGCCATAGATAATTCCGATAACCGCCAAAACGACCATGAACGGAACAAAGATCTCCCACGCATCAGGCAGGAGCGCGCGATTGAAACGCAGCAGACCGTAAGTGCCCATCTTGAGCAGGACACCGGCGAGAAAAACCGACCCGGTGGTGGGCGCTTCGACGTGTGCGTCCGGGAGCCAGGTATGGAAGGGAAAGATCGGGACCTTGATCGCAAAGGCCAGTCCGAAGGCCGCAAAAACCAGCAACCCGGGCGCCAACCAACCTCCCGAGGTCGTCAACAACGGCGCAGTCGTCAAGAGGTCGAGATACCCGTAGGTCCAGATACCGGTTTGTTGGTGGTGGAACCAGACAAGATAAAGAACCGCCACCAGCATCAGCACCGAACCCACCATCGTGAAGATGAAGAATTTCACAGCGGCGTAGACCCGGCGCGGTCCTCCCCAGACGCCGATGATGAAATACATCGGGATCAGGGTGATCTCCCAGAAGACGTAGAAAAGGAAGAGATCGAGAGAAACAAAGGTGCCGATCATTCCCGTCGTCAAAAGGAGAAAGGTGATGTGGAGCGACTTGATGTGCTGGATGTTCAGGGACCACGCCGCCAGCACGACCACCGGCAGGAGGAACGTGGTCAGCATGACCAGAAGCAGGGAAATGCCATCCAACCCGACGTGATAATTGATGCCGAATTGAGGAATCCAGGGGTAGATGTTGACGAATTGAAAGCCGGGATCGTTGGGGTCGAAGTTGATCCACAGACGGATGGAGAAAACGAACATGGCAACCGAGGCGATGAGTGTGATGACCCGGTGGACCTTTTTCCACTGCATCGGGATCGGCAGCAGTACGATCGCAAAGATCGTCGGGATGAGGAGAACGATCGACAGGGCGTGGTCATTGATCATCGAGCCACCCCCTCACCACAACCACGCGGCCAGGACGGCGACCGCCAGGGCTACCGACAGCGCATAGTTGCGCACGTTCCCCGTGGTGGTAAATCGCATCAAATCTCCGGTGAGTTCGACCGTAAAGGCCGCGCCGTTGACAAAAATCGTGTCGATCACGAGTTCGTCGATCACTTTCCAACAAAGGACCGCAAAGACGTGGATCGGGCGAATGAGGAGCACGGCGTAGATCTCATCGATCCAGTATTTGTTAAAGAGAAGTTTGTGGGCCATGGGCAGGGCCTCAGCCAGACGACGGGATCGTTCGAAGGACCGGTCGCCGAGGTAGAAGCGGGCGGCAATCCATATTCCCATCACCGCAACCAGCACCGAGCACAGGACCAGCCCCCACTCGAGACCGATGCTGACGGCGTGATGACCCGCAGGATCACCGGAATGCTCGATTGCGACCCCGATCGGCAGCAATATGGGCTGCAAAAAGCTCTCGATGAGGTTCCACTCAGAGTGCCCGAAGAGCTTGCCCGGAAAACCGACCAGGCCCCCGATGGTCGAAAACACCGCCAAAACAATCAGCGGAACGGTCATGGACCGCGGCGATTCGTGGAGATGGTGTTCGGCGTCTTCGCCTCCGCGGTAGGTCCCGTGGAAGGTCACGAAGACGAGGCGAAACATGTAGAAGGCTGTCAACAGCGCGGCAACCATCGCCAGGCCCCACAGGGCATAGTAGATATTGCCGAGATGGTTGAGGTCTGAGGCACCGGCTTCGAAGGCCTTGGCCAGAATCTCGTCCTTGGAGAAAAACCCGGCGAAGATCGGGATCCCGGAGATCGCCAGGGTGGCGGTCAGAAAGGTCCAGTAGGTGGTCGGCATGTATTTCCGAAGACCACCCATCTGCCGTATGTCCTGTTCGCCCGAACACGCGTGGATCACCGAGCCCGACCCGAGGAAGAGACAAGCCTTGAAGAAGGCGTGGGTCAGGACGTGAAATATGGCCGCGACCCAGGCGCCGACGCCGGCGGCGAGGAACATATAGCCGAGCTGGGACACGGTCGAATAGGCGAGGACCTTTTTGATGTCGTTCTGGACCAGACCGATGGTGGCGGCAAAGAGTGCTGTCGCGCCGCCGACAACGGCGACCACCAACATTGCCGTCGGGCTGAGGCGATAGATGACGTTACATCGCACGACCATGTAGACCCCGGCGGTGACCATGGTTGCGGCGTGAATGAGAGCTGAGACCGGTGTCGGCCCAGCCATCGCATCCGGCAGCCACACATAGAGCGGGATCTGAGCCGATTTGCCGATCGCGCCGACAAAGAGCAAAAGCGCGATCAGGGTGATGGCGGCGGTATGACTGCCCGGGTGGGCGGCGGCTTCGGGAAGGAAGTGCATGAATTCCGTACTGCCGAAGATCGCGAGAACCGCGAAGATCGCCAGCAGAAAGCCGAGGTCGCCGATCCGGTTGACGATGAAGGCCTTTTTGCCGGCGGAGGCGCACCACTCTTTTTGGTAGTAGAAACCGATCAGGAGGTAGGAGCACAGGCCGACACCCTCCCAGCCAACAAAAAGGACCGGGAGGTTGGATCCGAGGATGAGGACCAGCATCGAAAACATGAAGAGATTGAGATAGGCGAAATAACGCGCATAACCCGGATCCGACTCGTCGTGCATGTAGCCGACCGAGTAGATATGGATCAGAAAACCTACCAGGGTGACAAAGGCCAGCATCACCGCCGACAGGGGATCGAGGAGAAAGGACGCATTGACGGTGATCGATCCTGCCGAAATCCAGGTGAAATAGCGCTCGATAATGATCACTTCAGTGTGATTGAGATACTCCCAGAGCGCCCCATAAGCGAGTATCGTCGAACCCCCGACCGAGCCGACGCCGACAAGCGTGACCAGCCCCTTGGGCGCCTTGAGCGCACCAAATACAAGGTTGAGGATCGCGCCGGCCAGGCAACAAGCCGGAATCAACCACAGGGAACCGAGAATCACGATTCCCTACCAGCGCAGTATGTTGATGCGATCGACATCGATGGAATCCTTGAGCCGGTGGACGGCAATAAATAAAGCGAGCCCGACCGCCGCCTCGGCGGCTGCGACAGCGATGACGAAGAAGATGAAGATCTGTCCGTCGATTGCCGCGGCTGCGGTCGAGTGAGCCGACGCCATTCGAAATGCAAAGGCGGCGAAAGCGAGATTGGCGGAATTGAGCATGATCTCCAGGGACAAGAAGATGGCAATGCCGTTGCGTCTGAGGAGCACCCCCATTGTGCCGATGGCAAAGAGCACGGCCGACAGGGCGAGCACCCAGGTGTAGGGAACCGGAACCATCTCTGCCGGGATCATCGAAGTTCTCTCTTCCCGAGGTACACCGCACCCACGATGGCCGCGACCAGGAGGAGGGTGATGAACTCGAACGCCAGGAGATGGGTGCTGAGCAGCGCCCGGCCGATCGGCATGGCGGTGCCGTGTTCGAGTGCGCCGGGGAGCACCGAACCCTGTTCGGGAATCAGCAGACCGGCGACCACCAGGACCATGGCGCCGACCGCGGCCGCGACGAGCGACCCGAGCAGAGCCTGCATCTTTCGCCCGCTGCCAAAGGCCTCGACTTTGCGGATATTGAGCAACATCACGACGAAGAGGAAGAGAACGAGGATCGCCCCGGAATAGACGATGACCTGGATGGCGGCCAGAAAATCCATGCCCAGGATGGCAAAAACCGCGGCCATGGCAAAAAACATCACGACCAGGGAGAGCACATTGACCATCGGATTCCGCGGCACCACCGCCAGGAGGGCGAAAATGACCGCGATGGCCGCTGCAGCGAGAAATGCGTAGGTGACCACCGGTGCTCCCTAGAGGTATCCGAGGCCCATGGCGGCCCCGACCCACAAAAAATTCATGATCGCCAGCGGGATCATGACCTTCCAACCAAGAGCCATGAGTTGATCGTATCTGAAGCGGGGGAGGGTCCAGCGCACCCAGACGAAGAACCACAACAGGAATGCGACCTTGGCGGCGAAAACGGTCATCGAAAGCAATGCCCCGGTCCAGCCCGCGAAGGAGAGATCGATCCACGGAAGGTTCCAACCGCCGAGGAAGAGGATCGTGATCAGCGCGGCGGCGACGGTCATGTGGATGTACTCGCTCATATAGAAAGCTGCAAAGCGGATCGAAGAGTACTCCGTGTGGTAGCCGGCGACGAGTTCCGCCTCCGCCTCCGGCAGGTCGAATGGCAGACGGTTGGTCTCGGCAAAGACCGCCACGATAAAGGTGATCGCTCCGAGGAACTGCGTGAAGAGGTTCCACCTCGGCAGGATGCCCAGCCAGGTTCCGGTCTGAGAATCTACGATCTGGTGGAGGTGAAGTGAACCGGCGGTCATCAACACGCCGACGACCGCGATCGTCATTGCAAGTTCGTAGGAAATGGCCTGTGCAGAGGCGCGGATGCCACCATAGAGGGCGTATTTGTTGTCCGAGGACCACCCGGCGAGGACCAGGGAGTAGACGCCGAGGGAGGCGATGGCAAAGATGTAGAGGATCCCCACATTGAGGTCCGGGGCGACGATGAACCCATCGACCTCGTATCCAAAAAGCTCGAGACCCGAGTCGTTGCCAAAGGGCACGGCGATAAATGTACTGAGCGCGATGACCACCGCAATGATCGGCGCCAGAACATAGAAGACCCCTTGAACACCGGCCGGTGAGATGTTTTCCTTGGTCAGGAGCTTGACCACATCGACCACCGGCTGCAACAGGCCGAATGGCCCGACCCGGTTGGGACCGAGGCGGTCCTGGATCAGTGCCGAGCCCCTGCGTTCCACCCACACCATGATCGGCACCGTGGTCAGCAGAACCGCAAAACCAAAAGCGAGTTTGATGCATGTAACGAGGAGGTCATCCCACATCGCGGGCCTCCTCTCGCAGCCGGAGGCAATGACCGCTTGCCAGCTCGCCATAGCTCATACCCGAAAAGGCATGGCTTTCGGCAGCCATCTCGGCAAACAGGATCCGTGGCGACATGATGCGCTCCTGGTCGTGGCCGAGCGACACCGCGAGGCGATACAGAATCTCCCACCCAGGGCGCGCCTGTCCTTTCGGTCGAAGCGTTCGTTGAACGTGCTGGACGACCCCGGTCGACGAGGTGTAGCTTCCTTCGGTCTCGGCCCACGATGAAAGCGGCAACACCAGGGCGGCCTGTTCGACGAGCGGGGTGCTCGAACGGGCGAAAACAGCGGTGGGGCGATCAGCGACCGCCTCCGCGGCCGCGGATGACACCAACCAGGGATGGGCGTGGGCGTCGAGAACCAAAACCGGACCGTCGCCGTCGCGGAGATAGGATTCGAGATTTGCGGCGTCGATCAGATTCAACCCCAGGCTTCGCGCGCCGGTACTGTTGGGGTGGGCATCGGTGCTTGTCAGCCACCGACCCTCAGCGTTCTTGATCGAACGCGATTCACCGCTGTGGACCGGCACTACGACATCGAGGGCCTCCTGCTCGATCAGGTTTCGTTTGATCGAAAAAAGCGCCTCGTTGCTCATATTTGCGGATGCAATGACCAACGGCCGCGCTGCCACCCGGAGCAGTCCCGCCAGGATCTCGAGCGCACGGTTCCACGAAACTGCGTGCAGACCCTCATCAGACCGACGGAGCGGAACATCGATGTCTCGGTTGTTGAAACCGTCGGCAAGGAACCGGCCGTAATCGCACATCCACCAACCGTTGATCTCGGGGTTGTGGCGAGGCACGAAACGGTGAATGACGCCGTCGAGGTGGCCCAGGTGGGTGTTGCATCCGATACTGCAACCGGGGCAAACCGATGGCGCTTCCTGCAGATGCCAGACCCGAGCCCGGAAACGGAAATCGGTGACGGTCAGGGCACCCACAGGACACACGTCAGCGACGCACGCAGACCATGGATTGTCGAGCGGGCGGCCGTCAAAGGTGTCGATGAAGGAATGGTTGCCCCGCGACTTCATTGTCAGATCGGCGGTTTCTGATATTTCTTCGGTAAATCTCACACACCGTGTGCAATGGATGCAGCGGTTCTGATTCTGAACGACGTGTGGTCCGATCTGGCGACGTTCGAAGCCCGCGTAGCGGCGGCGTTCGTCGATCATGTGCGTGGAGTCGAGTCCGTGTTCGACCGAATAGTCCTGCAGCCCGCATTCGCCTGCCTGGTCGCAGACCGGACAGTCGAGCGGGTGGTTTTCGAGCAGAAACTCCATGACCGCCGCGCGCGCTTCGCGGACCCGCTCGGACTCAGTCAGAACCACCATCTCGTTCTGGGCGGGGGTCGAACAGGCGGTGACCAGGCGCGGCAGGCCCTCGATCTCGACAAAACAGATCCGGCACTGGCCGACAACCGTCAGACCCGGGTGATAACAATAGGTCGGTATCTCGACGCCGGCGGCCTTTGCTGCCTCGACCAGGTTGGTGCCCTCGGCAACCTCCACCGGCCGGCCGTCGATTGAAAGCGCGATCATCCGTCGTCCATCCCGAATAGACCGCGGTCGACAGTGACCGGAAGGATCGGCCGGCTGGGTGGGGGAAGGGGCGTCGCACTTTCGATAGCGGCTGTGAACTCAGTTCCGAAGTGTTCGAGAAAGCTCGAGATCGGTCCGCAAAATGCATCGCCAAGGGGACAGATCGTCATGCCCTGGCTGGCAAATCTGGAGATCCGGTGCAGGGTTTCGAGATCCTCCGGTCTGCCGTTTCCGCAGCGAATCCGACGAACGATGTCCACCGCCCAATCGGATCCCTCGCGACAGGGAGTGCACTGGCCGCAGGACTCATGGGCGTAGAAGACAAGCAGGTTTTCGAGCGCCCACACCATGTCGACGGTCTCGTCCATGACAATGACGCCGCCTGAGCCCAGCATCGACCCGGCCTCCGCGACCGATTCGAAATCGGCTTTGGTGTCGATTTTTTCGGCCGGCAGGATCGGCGCTGAGGACCCACCCGGAATGAATGCCTTGAGCTTCTTTCCACCACGAATGCCGCCGCAGAGATCTTCGAAGATCGTGCGGAATGAGGTCCCCATGGGAGCCTCGTAGACCCCGGGGCGTTCGACGTGACCCGAGACGGAGAAGAGTTTTGTCCCGGTGCTGCGTTCGGTCCCGATGCGTGCGAACCAATCGCCGCCCTGATTCATGATATGCGGCACGCACGCAAGAGTCTCCACGTTATTGACCACTGTCGGGCAGCCGAAGAGCCCGACCACCGCCGGGAAAGGGGGTTTCAGCCGAGGGAGGCCCCGTTTCCCTTCAAGCGACTCAATGAGAGCGGTCTCTTCACCACAGATGTAAGCTCCGGCGCCACGGTGAACGTATATCTGGAGGTCGTATCCCGAAGAACCGATGTTCTGGCCGATGTGCTTCTTGTCGCGCGCCTCTTTGATTGCATTCTCGAGAATCTCGGCCTCGCGGACAAATTCGCCGCGGATGTAGATGTAGGAAACGTTGGCGCCGATCGCGTAGGAGGCGATGGCGATGCCTTCGAGGACGAGGTGAGGATCGATCAAGATCAACTCGCGATCCTTGAACGTCCCCGGTTCCGATTCGTCGGCGTTGCAGATCATGTACTTCGGCTTCGCCGAGTCCTTGGGAACGAATCCCCATTTGACACCGGCCGGAAAGCCCGCGCCGCCGCGGCCCCGAACCCCCGATTTCTTGACCTCTTCGATCACTTGCGAGGGATCCATCGAGAGGCATTTTTTGAGAGCTCGATAACCGCCTCGATCGAGATATGTCGAGAGGTCGCGAGAATTCTTGACGCTTTTCGCCCGGAGGAGCAGTTCTTCGCTCACGAGGCTGCCAACTCGTCGAGGATCTCGTTCAGACGCTCCCGATTCAAGTCCGTGTAGTAATCGTCGTTGATCTGTATGACCGGTGCTTCTCCGCACGCGCCGAGGCACTGGACGTCGACCAGGGTGAAGGCGCCATCCGGGGTGGTTTCGCCGAAATCGATCGCGAGTTTTTCTTTCAGGTGATCAACCAATGATGCCGCGCCGCAGAGTTGGCAGGACAGAGTTGTGCAGACCTGGAGCACATGCCGACCGGGAGGCCGGAGATGGTACATGGTGTAGAAACTCGCAACGCCTTCGACAAAAGCGGGCGCCAGGTCGAGACGCTTGGCAACCGCCTCCATCATGCCCGGCGAGATCCAGCCCCACCGCTCCTGACAAAGCCAGAGCACCGGGAGCAGCGCGGCGCCCTTGGTTGGATAGCGGTCGAGGATCTCGTCGATCTGACGATCCATCGAGTCGCCAAAACGGACATTGCAAACCTCTTCGGACGAGGCGACAGCAATCGGACGGGTGGCGAGACGGGTCATGGGTTCTGGCGCTCGTCGACCTGCGGCAGTCTTCGGCGGCCCCAATCGAAGATCCCCTTGCGCCAGAGATAGGCGTAGGCGAGTGCGAGAAGGGCCAGAAAAGCGACCATCTCCCAGTAGACCGCCATCGATCCGTTGCTGACGAGATCACGATAGTTGATGGCCCATGGGTAGAGAAATGCGACCTCAACGTCGAGCACGACGAAAACCAGAGCAACGAGATAGAAGCGGACGGATATTCGTTTGAATGCGGAATCGAGGATCGGCATACCGGTTTCGTAGCTCTCGTTTTTTGCCGGTGCGTGGTGGCGAGTTCGCTGACCGAAGAGTTTCGCCGCACCGATGAGCACCACAGCGAATGCAATCGCGGCGGCGAGCGTGATCAGCACCGGCAGAAATTGAAGGGCCATGACAATCCCCTAAATTGACTCTCTATTGCTGTGCGCATCCTAGCCGTGCTGTCTGGGGAGGTCAAATCGAAAGGGGGCGCAGGATCGACCCGGTGAAGGGGCGAAATCTCAGTCTTCGAGTGAAATCTTCACAGGTTCGAATCGGCTGCGGGCGGCCACCATCGAGGTGGCGACAAATGCCGCCAGCAGGAGATATGTCAGTGTCAGAGCGCCACCTGAGGCAGGTGTGTCGAGGTAAAAGCTGACCCCGGTCAGGATCGCCGGAATGATGGCGAGCCCGGTGGTCAACCAAGCCCATCGGCGGTGCCGGCAGGCCAGCCCGACTCCAGCGCCACCGAGAACGATCAACAACGGTATATAAAAACGGGTGGACCGCCGGATCGAGTCACCGACAACTTGAATGGCTTCGTCGAAGGTCAAACCGCCCTCCGATGCCTCGTAGGTTTCGGCCGCAATGCGTTTTTTTTCGTAGCCCTCCATCTTGTGCAGAGCCAGGGTGATCAGCAGGGCAACCAGGGCGGCGAGGAAAAGATCGGGGGTGACGGAGCGTATCCAACCGTACATACAGTTTGTTCCTCTCTCGAACGCCGCCCTCGAACCATCATCACACGGACCGGGTCGCCCGCACCTGCAGCTTGACAGCTTTTATACATACGGGAGCCATCCGGTTACCGTCGGGCCGCAAGGACGCGGCCGATTTCGGAATTGGGATTTCGGATTTCGAATTGATGAGCCGCGGCAGATAAGATGGGCCGAACCAGGAAATTCCGAAATCCGAATTTCGAAATCCCAAATACCGTTCTTCTGTTATTCTCCGCTTCATCAGTCTGGCGGTTCGAGCCTCTACCTGGAGCATTCATGCAGCACGAAATCATTCTCATCCTCGATTTCGGTTCTCAGTACACGCAGCTGATCGCGCGTCGGCTCCGCGAACTCGGTGTCAAGACCGTCGTCGCTCGTGGAGATCTCGGTGCATCAGAGATCTTGCAGGAGAACCCGATCGCCATCGTACTTTCCGGTGGGCCAGCCAGTGTTTTTGAAAGTGGCGCACTTCAGGTGGACCCGACCGTATTCAAAATGGGTGTGCCGGTCCTGGGAATCTGTTACGGGCTCCACCTGATGGCGAGAGACCTCGGTGGAGAGGTCCGTTCGTCGGATCACCGGGAGTACGGGTTGGCCGACCTCGAGGTTGTGGACCCGAGCGCCGTATTCGACGCCACGCCTGCGAGGCAACCCGTTTGGATGAGTCACGGCGATCTCGTCAAGCGACTCCCGGACGGTTTTGAGGTCCTTGCCAGGACATCAACCACCGAGATCGCGGCGACCCATGATCCGAAGCGTCGGTTTATCGGGCTGCAATTCCACCCTGAGGTTCGTCACACCCCGCACGGAACGACCATGCTCGAACATTTCATCACCCTGGCGGGAGCCCGGCGTGACTGGAACCCGGAAGCGATCCGGCACGAATTGGTCGCGGATCTGAAGGCAAATATTCCTGAAGGAAGGGTGATCTGCGGCGTTTCCGGTGGCGTTGACTCTTCGGTGACGGCCATGTTGTTGCGAGAGGCGATCGGTGATCGGGTGATTCCGATTTTTGTCGATACCGGTCTGCTGCGAAAGAACGAAGGGGATACGGTTTCCGAGCGATTTCGGGACTTTGGATTCGAACTCGATCGAATCGATGCCGCGGAAAGGTTTTTTTCCGCCCTCGACGGCGTCGGCGACCCGGAGCAAAAACGCAAAATCATCGGGCGGGAGTTCGTCGAGGTCTTCCAATTCGAGGCCGCACGTTTCAGCGACGCCCGCTACCTGGCTCAGGGAACCCTGTACCCGGATGTGATCGAATCCTCCGGGGTTCTCGGAACGGCTGCGGTCATCAAGACACACCACAACGTCGGCGGTCTGCCGGAACGGCTGGGTCTGGATCTCGTGGAGCCGCTGCGGGATCTCTTCAAAGATGAGGTTCGAAGAGTTGGGGAGGAACTCGGTCTGCCGCACGACTTTGTCTGGCGTCACCCTTTTCCAGGCCCCGGTCTGGCGGTCAGGATCCTCGGCGCGGTTGATCCGGTTCGGGTTGCCATTCTCCAGGAAGCGGACGCCATCGTCATCGAGGAGATCAGAGCCGCCGGGCTTTACGACGAGATCTCGCAGGCCCTGTCCGTCCTTCTTCCGATCAAAAGCGTCGGCGTGATGGGGGACTCCCGAACCTACGAAAACGTGGTCGCAGTGCGTGCGGTTACCACGACTGATTTCATGACCGCCGATTGGTACCGTTTTCCGCCTGAGGTTCTCGATCGGATCGCCCGGAGGGTCGTCAACGAAGTCGCGGGAATCAATCGCGTTGTTTACGACGTCACATCGAAGCCGCCGGGCACCATCGAATGGGAGTGATTTTCGAGTTCTGAATTCGGATTTCTGGGTTCGGAGTCCCCACGTGAATTCCGTCCCGGCTGTTCCATATCGGCTGATCTACTCGGATCCGATGCCGGAACTCCGAATTCCGAACTCCGAATTCCGGATTGCTGCGACTTGTGGTGGTAGAATTTTCGCCGCCACCGGTTCAGCTTTACCCGGCGGTTCGGCTCTCGGGATGAATCAATCCCAGATGAGCCATTCAGGAGAATTCAGCATGGCTCGAACCAAGGTCGTGATCATGGGTGCGGCCGGCCGCGATTTTCACAATTTCAACTGTCTCTTCCGCGACAACGAGGACTACGATGTGGTGGCCTTCACTGCCACCCAGATCCCCGATATCGAGGATCGTGTCTATCCGACGGTGCTGGCAGGATCGCTCTATCCCACCGGCATTCCGATCCTCCCGGAAAGTGATCTCGAGAAAGTGATCAAAGAAAACAATGTGGATGAGGTGTGGTTTTCATACTCCGACGTTCCCCACACCTATGTGATGAACAAGGGCAGTGAAGTCATCGGTTGGGGCCCCCACTTCGGTATCTGTTCGGCTACCAAAACCATGATCGAGTCGACCAAGCCGGTCATCGCGATCACTGCAGTTCGAACCGGTGTCGGGAAATCTCAAACCACACGTTATGTGTCACGCCTCCTCAAGGCGATGGGTCAGAAGGTTGTCGCGATCCGCCATCCCATGCCTTACGGCGATCTTGCCAAACAGGCCTGTCAACGATTCGAGAACTATGAAGACCTCGATCGCCACCAGTGCACCATTGAAGAACGAGAAGAGTACGAACCGCACATCGACAATGGTTTTGTGGTGTACGCAGGCGTCGACTACGAAAAAATCGTCCGAGAGGCCGAAAAAGAGGCCGACGTCATTTTGTGGGATGGCGGCAACAACGATACGCCCTTCTACCGGCCCGATCTCCATATCACGCTGGTGGACCCCCACCGCGCCGGCCATGAGCTCAGCTATTATCCCGGCGAGACCAATTTGCGGATTTCTCATCTGTTGATCGTCAACAAGGTCGACACCGCCGATCCGGTCAAGGTCGAGCAGGTATTTGATACCTGCCGTGAGACGAACCCTGACGCGCGAGTGATCAAATGCCGATCGGTGATCACGGTGGACGAGCCGGAACTCATCAAAGGAAAGCGGGCGCTGGTGGTGGAAGACGGTCCGACCCTGACCCACGGCGGCATGGAGTACGGAGCCGGTTGGTTTGCCGCCAAACAGGCCGGCGCCGCGGAGATCATCGACGCCCGTCCCCACGCTGTCGGGTCGATCCTGGCGACCTATGAGAAATTTCCGAATGCAGCCCGAATTCTGCCGGCGATGGGATATGGCGACCAGCAGGTCGCCGATCTCCAGGAAACGATCAACGCAGTTGATGCGGATGTGGTCGTCGAAGGAACTCCCATTGATCTGAAGAGAATCATCACTGTGAACAAGCCGATCGCAAACGTCAGCTACGAACTCGAAGAAGTCGATCCAGGTGTGATCGAGGAGATGGTAGCCGGCGTGGTCGGAAAGGATTGAGCCCGCTCATCATGGGAAGCAGAAAAATATCCGCCGCGTTGTGGGCTGCCGCCTTTGTCGTCACGGTCCTGTTGGCGCTATTTCAACGAATGACCGGGCCGAGCTATCCCTTGCGGGGGGAGGCCAGTTTGTCGACAGGGGAGGTCATCACCTTCCGCTTGCCGCGATCCGATGAGGGTCGAGGCACCCTTCGGGTAACCCTGCCCAAGCCGGCCGCCGATCAGTCATTGAGTCTCGAATGGAGGCGCTGGCCGACCGACGAAGAATTCTCGATCATTCCAATGACCGACTCTGGGGACGATCTGCTGGAAGCCTCGATACCGCAACAACCCGCAGCGGGCAAGGTCGAGTACCGCATTCGCGAGAATTCGGAGGGGACACCATCTCTCATTCCGGCCACCGAAACGGTGGTGGCGCGATACCGCGGGAGCGTGCCGGCGGGAATCCTGATCCCTCACATTCTGGCGATGTTTTCAAGCATGTTGGTCTCGACCCGGGCCCTTTTCGAGGTGCTTCGCCCCGATCAACCGCGCGGTCGCGGATTGGTGCTTGTTGCAATGGGTTTTTTGATTGTTGGTGGCCTGATCCTCGGCCCTATCGTGCAAAAATTCGCTTTCGGGGCCTATTGGACGGGTTGGCCGATGGGGCATGACCTGACCGACAACAAGACCCTCATCGCCTTTATCGCCTGGTTGCCTGCGGCCGTGGCGGCAGCCCGGGGGATGAAGACCCGTGCCGTTGTCGTCATCGGCTGGATCGTGATGATGGGCGTCTTTCTGGTTCCCCACAGCATGCGGGGATCCGAGCTGGATTGGTCTTCCGTCGAGCCCGCAACCACGCAGTCTGAAGTACGGTGATATCCTGATCGGAATGGATCGGAAAACACCTCACGTCACGGGACATCGGCGATATTTGCTGATGCGATCCGGTGGGTTGCACTGCGCATTTCCAGCTGATCGGGTTCGCCGGGTGGCTCGAGATCTTACCTGCCATCCGCTGCCAGGATGCCAACCACATCTTCTCGGGTTGGCGCAATTCGGCGGCGAGCCGCTGGCGGTGGTCGATCTTTTTGCGTTGGTGACCGGAGAGGCCCCCAGGGGCAACCACCGGGCCACGGTCATTGTGGATGGAAAGCGCCCGAACCTTCGATCGATTCTGGGAATCGGCGTCGACGAGGCGATCCGGGTGACGGCGATCCCGGCAAGTGATGCGACCCGCAAAACGGGCACCCTGGTGCAGGGATCCGTGCACGCCGATGGAATCGATGTCAAGCTCTTGAATCCTGACGTGCTTTTTGCGGAAGACTGGGGTCGAGCGGAGGAATCAACCGATGTCTGAAGGAAGAGCAGAACCCGGAATCCAACGCTGGTTGGGTCCGGTGATCGTGGTGTTGGTCGTTCTCACGGCCGGGGCGTTTCTGGAAGCAGCCGCCGACGAATCGGGAAAGGAATGGTACGTCAGGGCCTTCATGGTTATCGGATTGTTGGCCACGGTCGGATACGTCATGCTTGTTCACATTCCGGCGACACGCCGGGCTCGAGAGCTGCGCCGACTGCGGAAAAGCTGCGCGAAGCAGAGGGTTGCCCTGGAAGAAATGCTGACCCAGCTCAGATACGGCGACATGGTTGCCGTGGCCGACCCGGACAGCCCCCTTGCGAAGGGTCTTCATGACAAGATCACCGCGGCGAGCCGCACACTGGCCGCCCTCATCCAACAGATCCAGAGTTCTTCGGTTGATGTCGCCACCGCAGCCGGCACCGTCCAGCGGACCTCATCCGAACTCGCGTCGGCGTCGAGCCAACAGGCCGCCGCGGTGGTACAAATCACGGCAACGACCGAAGAACTCGCACGGACAGCCAGACAAATCGCCACCAGTGCCGCCAGCCAGGCCGAGCTCGCCACCGAGGCCCAGGATGCGGTGGATGCGGGCGTTGCTTCGGTCGAAGCGGCAGTTTCCGGGGTTGAGGCCGTTCGCCAGCACGTGGAAGCGATTTCTGGTCGCGCTGATGCCCTCGGCAGTCGGTCTCGCGAGATCTACCGCATTCTCGATCTGATCACCGAAATTGCCCAGGAGACCCACATTCTCGCCCTCAACGCCGCTATCGAAGCCTCTGCGGCGGGTGAATACGGCGAAAGATTCTCGGTCGTCGCCGAGGAGGTAAGAAGGCTCGCGGAACGTTCGCGGGAATCCGTCGATTCGGTGCGGTCGCACCTCGATGAATTCTCCGGCTCCATTCGTGGGGTCGTGGTGGCAACTGAAGGAGGCACCAAGGCGGCCCAGCAGGTCCTCGAACAGAGCCACTCGGCCGAACAATCCATCGGCCAGCTCCGCGGCGCCCTCGGTGCAACTGCGCAGGCGGCGCGTGAGATTTCCCTGGCCACCCGGGAGCAACGAAACGCCTCGGACCAGGTCGTCGAGACCCTTCGTGAGGTGAGTGAGGTTGTTCAGAGGATTGCCGAGGGCCTTTCGAGCTATACGGGCGCCGCAGACAAACTCAATCAACTCGCGCTTTCCATCCAACTCCTGACCCAGAGTTTCCGAATCGACTCGCAGCATTCACTCAAACATCAACTCTTCAAATGGACGGACAAGCTTCAGGACTACACCGGCAATCTCGAGGCGGTAGAAGGACTTCTCGAGGAGTTGGCGGAGGAGTGCCCATATCTGGAATTGATCTACATGGTCGATATCTCCGGGACAATGATCGCGTTCGTGATCAATCGTGAATTGGTCGGAGATCGTGAGCTTCCAGGTGGATCGGGAATCGGTCATTCTTATGCCGATCGGCCGTGGTTCCAGGCGGTGGCGCGGAAGGAGCGCTCGGTGGTCACGCCGATCTACGACTCTCTGCTGACAGGCAATCAATGCTTCACCATAGCGATGGCAGTTCACGATCAAAACGGGGAGCTTGCCGGCACCCTCGGCGTCGATGTCAATCTGGCCAATTGGACGAGAATCTGAGGTTGCGTAGACTTTATTTCTCGCTCGTCAATTACTGCGGAAGGCGTGGCGCGCCGCACTCACGATGGAGGTTGGCGATCGGTGCCCACTAATCCACGCGACGACGACGAACTCATGGCTCTCTTTCTCGAGGAGTCGGGAGAACGGTTCGAACGCCTCGCCGAGCTCATCGGTGACCTCGCGGGAGACGGCCAGGCCCGGATCGAAGTGAGTCGCCAGCTGCACGCCCTCAAAGGGGCGAGCCGGATGATGGGTCTGGTTGAGATCGCCGGTTTGTGCCACCGGGTGGAAGATCTTCTCGAGGACATGGACGGGCTCGCCATATCCGAGGTCGAGCGAGGGGTGTTCGAAATTCGGCGAGCTCTGGATCAATTGTCGGTCCCCGGTGAGCAACAAGATTCATCGCCCCATTCGGCGCAAGCTCCGGAACCGCAAAGCAGCGCCCGTTCGATGGGTCGCGACGAGCTTCGGGTCGCCTCGAAAACTGTCGATGATCTTGCCGATCGCGGAGCTCGTTTACGGGTGGTTGCTGTGGCCGCGGAGGGACTCGCATCGAGGATCTTTCGACTTGCAACCCTTGCCGAACAGGGCACGGCAGAACCGGAGCCGATCCAGGTCCTGGCAACCCTCGCGACCTCCCTTCGCCAGATCGGAATCGAGTTCGAAACCGGCCAACGAATTTTTCGTCGCCTCAGCGACCGCCAACTCGACGCTCTCCTCCGCCTCCAGATACAGCCCTTGACACCCTTTCTGCACGGGCTCGCCGATCATGCCCGTGAACTCGGCACCACCATCGGCAAAGAGATCGAGATCGAGGTTGAGGCCGGTGAAGCACATCTCGACCGGCGGATCGTCAATTCACTCCGAGAAGCATTCCTCCATCTGGTGCGCAACGCAGTCGATCATGGAATCGAAAGGCCCGAAGAGCGACTACTGGCCGGTAAAAACAGGGCAGGCAGAATCCGGATCGAGGCCATCAGCGAAAGCGATCGAGTGCGAATGCGAATCGTCGATGACGGCCGGGGCATCGACCGCGACGAGGTTGTTCGAAAGGCCGTCCGCCACAAAATCGTCGATCCTGATACCGCCGCTGGCCTCGATCAGACGGAGGTCTTTCACCTGCTTTTCGAGCCCGGCTTTTCAACCATCGAAGAGACGACGGAGATTTCGGGACGCGGAATCGGTCTCGACGCCGTGGCGGCAAGGGTCCGATCGGTCGGCGGGGATCTATGGTTGGAGTCCGAATTCGGGAAGGGCACATCGCTCACAGTGGAGGTTCCGGTGGCGCGGCGCGGCGAAAGGGTCCTCGTCCTCAAGGTGGGCAGACATCAAATCGCCCTCCCGGCGGCACCGGTACGAGCCTACCGGCGGGTGTCGAGAGAAAACGTCTCCGAGGTTGACGGCCGTCGACGGGCGGTGATCGGGGGACGAACGATTACCGCTCGTTTCCTCGCCGATGTGTTGGGAGAACCGCCTCCGATCAATGGAGTCCTGGTGGAGATGGTTGTCGGGGGCGGAGTGATCGGCATCGTGGCCGACGCGGTGCTCACCGAGGAGGAGGTGATCGTCCATCCTCTTCCCGCGGCCGCCGGCGCACCGGCCGGCATCGATGGCATCACGCTGCTGTCATCCGGTCGACCGGTGGCGGTTCTGTCCCTGCAACAGATCGGACCGCTGCAGTTTCCAGATCGTGATCTGCCGCCGCTCGCGGGCCGGGGCGCCCGGCCGATTCGCGTCCTGTTGGTGGACGATTCCGATGTCACGCGAGAGATGATCCGACGCCTTCTCGAAGATGCGGGCTTTGTCGTCACCAGTGTCGGTGGCGCCGAGGATGCGCTCGAGGCACTGGCCGGGGATCCGTTCGATTGTCTGGTGACGGATATCGAGATGCCCGGTATCGATGGTCTTGATCTGACGAGAAAACTCCGGCAGACCGAGGGTTTGGCGGATCTTCCGATCGTCGTGGTGTCGACCCTGGATCGACCCGCCGACCGTTTGGCGGGGCTTGAGTCGGGGGCCGATGGGTATCTGACCAAACAGGGGCTCGATGCCCGCGAATTGGTGGCGCTCATCCGCCGTGTGGGTGGCGGCCATGGCTGATGTCCGAGTCCTGATCGCCGATCGCTCCACATCCGTTCGGGCGGTTCTCCGCCGCTTTCTCGATCAATCTCCAGGTGTCACGGTGGTTGCCGAATCCGGCAACGGCCCTGAGACGGTGGAATTGGTGGCGAAACATTTGCCGGATGCCCTGGTACTCGATCTCGATCTTCCGATGCTCGGAGGCAGGGCACTGGTGGATGCGATCACGGCGACCCGGAGAATTCCGATTTTTGTGATCACCCCAAACCAGAATCGAGAGCTCACAAAGATCGCCTTCGCGGCCCATGAAAACGGTGTCGTTGCGGTCATCCCGAAACCCGAGGTGCCGAAGCAATGGGAGGAACTGGGGCAGAGCCTCGGGAAATCAGTGGCAGAGAGCTGCGTTGCCACCGATGGCGTCACCGGTATGGATGAGCCTGACGAAACCCCGGTGGTAAGTCGCCAGCTCGAGTTCCTCTGTGTCGGCGCCTCCACCGGCGGTCCAGGGGCCGTTCACGAATTGCTGCAGTCTCTCGGTCCACGACCCTCCCTCGGGATCATGATCGTGCAGCACATCACCGGTGGCTTCGAATCGATCTTTGCCGAGTGGTTGGCCTCGGATCTCAAAATGGATGTCCGGGTCGCAACCGACGGCGACGTGCTGCAGAGAGGTCAGGTCCTTGTCGCGCCACCCGGTAGCCACACCATGCTCGCGCCCGGGGGTGTCGTCCGGCTGGACACCGAGAGCAGCGCGTCGGGAGGTCACCGGCCAGCTGTGGACGTGCTTTTTCGCAGCCTGCTCGAGCACTCCGCGGATCGGGTGGCCGCGGTCCTGCTTTCGGGAATGGGGATTGACGGGGCCGAAGCCATGTCCGATCTGCGCCGGGCCAAGGTCCTGACAATTGCGCAGGACATGAGTTCATGCGCCGTATTCGGGATGCCTCGGGCCGCGATCCAACGTGGCGCGGTGTCATTCGCGTTGCCCCCGGCACTGATCGGGCGCCTGCTCGCGGTCGCCACCGGGGAGGCTGAATGAGCCCATCGACTCGAAGGCTCGCCCGATTGATTGAGTCTTCGACTGGGTTCGTGATCCGCGATCGTTATCTCGGTGCATTGCAGGCCTTTGCCCGGGAGAGGGCCTCCATCGGCGGCCACAGCAGCCTCGATGACTACGTGAGTTATCTGCGCCGACATCCCGATTCCGATGAGTGGAGAATCCTGCTCAACCGCATCACCATCAAAGAGTCATATCTTTTCCGCGGACAGGCTCAGCTCGATGTTTTGAGAGATGTGGTCATCAAGGATTTGGCGACACGCCGAGGCAATACCGTGTTGAGGGTCTGGTCCGCCGGCTGTGCCCACGGAGAGGAGGCTGTCACGCTTGCGATCGTGCTCGATCAGCACCCGGGGCTCAAGGGCTGGGACTGGAATGTTCTCGCCACCGATGTAGATGGCCACGCACTGGAGGAGGCCCGTCGCGGGCTCTACAGCCGCCGCGCGGTCGCCAGGGTGCCGAGCGAGCTCTTCGATCTCTATTTTGCCACCGTCGGAGATCGTTTCGAGCTTCGCCCCGAACTCCGGCGGCGCATCACCTATCGCCATCTCAATCTCGTCCAGCCTGAACTCGATGTGGCACCTGGATCCTTCGACATCGTTTTCCTGCGCAATGTATTGATATATTTCCGACCGGCCCTCCAGAAACAGGTCGTGGCGGCGGCCGCGCGCGCGTTGGCGGGCGACGGCTCCCTGTTTCTCGGTCCAAGCGAAAGCCTGCTCCATCTCGATTGCGACCTTCGGGCCCACGACCTTGGAACCTGCTTTGCGTACCGCCACAAATCCTTTCCCGCCTCCGAGACAGACAAAGCAGGCAATGGGCTCGAGGATGGTGGCGCGATCGTCGAACCGGCAATCATTCGTGTCAAGGGTCCGGCTCCAAACCCGGAAGCAGGTTCAGTAACCGGTTTTGACGGGAGGATCGAAAGGGTCGTGGCCGTCTTGGAGGCCGGTACGAAACTCGATGAGGCCATCGATCACATCGATGCGATCCGCCACGATTTTCCGGAAAACGCTTTGACCCACCTCCTCGAGGGCATCGCAAGGGAACGCACCGGAGATATGGATGCCGCTCTCGAGGCCTATCGGGCGGCGCTTTATCTCGAGCCTGATATGGATGAGGTCCGCTTTTTGTTGGCAGAGGCCCTTGCCAAGGTTGGAAAGAAACAACGTGCGGCCCGCGAATTCCGGGCGGTCCTTTCGGGCTTGGGATCACACCCCGAACCAACTGCCGGGCTTCTCGCCCGGATCGGCCTGCCGTCTCGCAGCTTGATGGCGAAAAGGTGCCTCGAATACCTGCGCTGAAAACAGCCGGTCAACTCACCATTTCACTTCGACCTTGCGGGGCTTGCCGCCAAAGCGCGAGACCATGACACAGCGGTTGCGTTTGCCGTAGTCGTAGAGGTCCTTGGTGACCTTGACGTCCTCGCGGCAGTATTCGATGATTTTGTCCACCTCACCCAATCGCCACCACTCGAGCGCCTGCATCCCGTCAGCCGATTTGCCGGTGCCCAGCGTCGCCGAGGCGACGCTGTCGAGCTTTGGTCGGAAACCCGAGGCGTTCCTCGAGGTCGTACATCAAATCGAAGGTCGGGAGCTTCTGGAGATCCTGGTCGGTATAGGCCCTGAGCACCTCGTAGTCGAATCCGATGATGTTGTAGCCGACCACCAGATCGGCCTCGCGCAGCCAGGTGATGAGCTGATCGATCTCATCCTCTTTGACCACCAGGTATTCGTCGGTTCATATCGATAGGCGACGCCGACCGAAACACCGAGCTTGTGAAACTGGCTGCGGCCGCCGACTTCGGCAAATGACCGCTGGGTCTCGAGATCGAAAACCACCACCTTCTGGTCCCGCGGCACCTCGCGTTGCGGGTTGGGGTCGAAAAGCCCATTTGGCCGTCCCAGTGTTCCAATTCCTGCCTCCCCTGGTTTGCTCGCGCGGGATTGTAACAGGGAGAAGGGGAGAAGGGGAGAAGGGGAGAAGGGGAGAAGGGGAGAAGGGGAGAAGGGGAGAAGGGGAGAAGGGGAGACACCGCCCTTATCACGAACGACCTCACCTGTACGGTTCTCCCTTTCTCCCCCGCGCCTCCGGCTCGGTACCTTCCGCCATTTTGGGAATGGGCCTTCAAGATGTCATCCTGAGCGAAGCGCCTTTGGCGCGGAGTCGAAGGATCTGCGGTCCGAGGTTATTGCGATCCATCTCATAGATCCTTCGACTGCGCCCCCTGCGGGGCTGCGCTCAGGATGACATCGGGTGGCGGCATTCGCATGCGTGGGGAATCGGTGCCGAGCGGTCTCCCTTTCAGCAACGGTATCCACAGCGGCCATTCGATAGCGATAGCGACGGCCCCCTCTGCTCCTCCGTCCGCTTGCGTCTCTCTGCCAACCTGATTCGGTATCCAGAATCCAGCATCACTCTTGTCCAAGACAGAGTCTCTGATAGCGTGCAGGGACAGCGGCAGAGAACGGTCGACAGCGTCAGCAAGCAGTCATCAGCGTCAGTAATCAGCGGCCGGGACAACGAACAGCACTCACTTCTTCGGGCTCCGGCCCTTGTGGTGCGGCCGTCTCGGCCGCACAGTGTGCAGGCGAGACACCTACACCACAACGGCTGTTCCTTATGTTGAAAGACCCGGAGGTGGCCACTGCGTCGCCTGGACTCCTGACCGCTGCCGCTGCAATTCGGGCACGGACGCGGACGCGGACGCGGGGAAACCGCAAACTGGATATGGCAAAAACCACCCCGTAAACCAGGTGCTGTCAGGTGCAAAACTTCAAATGACGATTTATTTTGGATAGCTGTGATCTAAAATCAAGCATCCAGTATCGAGTATCGAGCATCGAGTATCGTGTGGCGGTCGTTCTCCCTTTCCCCCCTTCTCCCTTTCTCCCTTTCCCCATTTCGGGAACGGAAGGAGAGGGATCCCTGTATAATCCCCCGCCATGGCGCGAATTGACGAAGAACCCCTGGGGCCGGATGTTGAGTTGGGTGTGTTCAGCGGACCTCTCGATCTGCTGCTCCACCTGATCAAGAAGAACGAGGTGTCGATCTACGACATCCCGATCGTCAGCATCTGCGACCAGTACCACGCCCACCTCCAGGATCTGCAGGAACTCGATCTGGATGGGGCGGGAGATTTCTTGTGGATGGCCTCGTGGCTGCTCCACCTCAAATCAAAGATGCTGTTGCCATCGGTGAGCGAAGGCGAAGAGGATCCCCGCGAAGAACTCGTCGAGCGCCTGCTGGCCTATCGAAGGGTCAAGGAACTGGCATCCTATCTTCACGATGCCGACATCATCCGCCGCTGCGTCTGGGCTGCCGATGTTCCATCGGGCATCGGCACCAACCAGGAAACCGAACTCGATTGGGAAGACATTGATCTCCAGGTCCTGGCTGAAACCTATCTCGATGTCATGCAGCGTTTTGCGGCATCACACCCGCCTCCGATCGAGGTCATGCCGCTGCGCTACAGCATCGAGCAGAAGATGTCCGACATCTACGAACGGGTGAAAACTGATGGGTTGATGCCCCTTCTCCGTCATCTGAATTCGCGGTCGGACCCGGAGGAAATCGTCGCCGCGATGGTGGCAACCCTCGAATTGGTGCGGATGCGCGGCATCTTTGCCGAGCAGGAACGCGCCTTTGCAGAGATCTATTTACGTCCCGGCGATTGTCCTCTCGACATCGACGAACTGAAACGCAATGGAGCGGGTATTGGATAAAGATGAACTCAGGGCAGTGATCGAGTCGGTAATTGTCACGGCATCCAGGCCGGTGCCGATGACCGCGCTGATGGAGGCCATCGGCGAGAAACAGGCCGAAACCAGCGAGATCAAGACTGTTCTCGAAGAGATCAAGGACTCGTGGGATCGTCCTGACAGCGGTCTCCGACTGGAAAAGGTGGCTGATGGCTGGCGTTGCGTGACCCCTCCCGGCCTCGACGTCTATTTGCGTGCCTTTCACGGGATTGTCTCTCGTCAGCGGCTTTCGCAGGCAGCTCTGGAAGTGCTCGCAGTTGTCGCCCATCGGCAACCGGTGACACTGCCGGAAGTCAACTTTATTCGTGGCGCCAATTCGGCAAGCGTTGTTCGCACCTTGATCGAACGCAAGCTTTTGCGGATGGCCGGTCGCAAAAAGGTTGTCGGCAAACCGTTTCTCTACCGGACATCCAAGGAGTTTCTCGTCCACTTCGGGCTCGAGAGAGCCGAGGATCTCCCGGATCCGGAAGAGATGCTCAAAGACGAAACCACCGGCGTCAACTGACGACTTCAAAAGAACTTGTGATCCGAGCGCTGGGTTTTGGCCAGAGCGCCGATCCGATTTCGTCGAGAAGCAACCGGAGCTTCCGTTCCTGGGCCTCGATCGCCCAGTGCCTGGTCACCTCGACGAGCAGAGAACCGGCGATGACGGTTGTCAGCGCGCCGAGAAAACCCGCCGCCAGACCGCCCGCAAACCAGACAACTGCTGCAACTGCCAGCACACCGGCCAGCCCGGTGGCATGGGCATTGTGCATTTCAGTCGGATGGCATTCCAGCACGAGCGCCCAGTTTTCCGGCCGCTGATGCAATTGGAGCGTGACCACCTCGTCGATTTCGCGGGGTATCAGACCGTAGACCCGCGTCGCCATGGGAAACTCAACCGTCCAGCCACCGGAGAGACCGCCTTCGCCCTCGAGAGATCTCGTGTGGAGCACTTCGTCGATCACGCGTCCGGGGTCCAGAGGTATCGCCGAGACCGAAACCCGATATTCGAGACGATAGACCCGAGGTGGGTATTTGTGGGCCATTTCGGGAAGCCAGCTCATGACGCGAGTATGGACGGCCCGGGGCGGGGGAGTCAAAGTTTCACAAAAATTTTCTTTAAATTATTGACAATAAACGACTTAGTGCAATTTCTGCAAATATCTGTGAATTATTGATTGCGCCTTTGAATTGATCTCGTACCGTTCATTGCGGGTGTTCGAAACGATCTGATCTCTCAAGAAACCAGCATCGAGGATCCAGTATCTAGTATCTTCAAGAAGGTCCTCTCGATAGACGACCATCGATCGACTCGACACCACAAGCGCCGACGGAGTTCTCATGGAAGACAGCCGACTGCAACCAAAGACACGCGTGTTGATGATGCCCCGCGACACCAATCCGGGCGGAACGATCTTTGGTGGGGTCATTCTCTCCTATATGGATCAGGCGGGAGCCGAGGAAGCTCAGTGTCACGGTGCGACTCGGGTCGTGACGGTGGCGATGCAAGAGGTCATATTTCACGAACCGGTCTTCGTTGGTGACCTGGTCTCCTTTTATACCAATTTGCTCAAGATCGGCCGTACCTCCATAACGGTCGGCGTGAAGGTGACCGCCGCCCGCCATTGGGATCGTGCCGAGGAAGTCCGGGTCACGGTTGCCGAGATCACATACGTCAACGTTGACGACGAACTTCGACCGGTGCAGATCGTCAAGACTGGATCCAGCGCCGATGGTTGAGAGCTCGGATCAGATCCGATTGCTGTGCGAACGGGCGCTGAGGGCGGGCCTCGCCCCGTCCGCCGCCGCACAGTGGGGGAGGCGTGCTTTCGCTGCAAACCCTGTCGTGGTCGGTTCCGCTCGGCTGCAGCCGAATCGGGTCGAGGCTGACCATCGGACCATTTTTGATCTCGCCTCCCTGACCAAACCGCTGGCCATCACCACCCTGAGCGTTGTCGCCGTCCGCCAGGGAGCCATAGGCCTCGATACCCCGGTCGGGGACATTCTGGTGGAGCTCGGTGACACAACGGCCGGCGATATCCGGATCCACAACCTCCTCAACCACACCGGGGGCTTACCGGCTTGGTTACCTCTCTATTGTGTCGCCAACGGTGATCCGGAAAGGCTGTTCTCCGCATTGAGGTCGATTCAAGTGGCACCGCCCGGCGCCCAGGTCGTGTATTCCTGTCTCGGCTTTGTGCTCCTCGGCAAGATCCTGGAAAGGGTTTCCGATCAGAGTCTGGATGTGTTGTTTCGCCGCGAGGTCGCGAGTCCTCTGGGGATCGCCGAGGAAATCGGCTACCGACCGGATCCGGGTGATCCGCGATTGGCCGGTGGCGCCCTCCGGTCCGTGGTGGAACACCGAATGGTCCTCGAAATGGGCTGTGATCCGGCACTGATTCCACCACCCGGGCCGGGTCTTCCCGATGACGGCAACGCCCGGTTTCTCGGCGGGGTCTCCGGTAACGCCGGGCTCTTTGGGTCGATCGGCGGGGTTTTTGCCCTTGCCAGGGAGTGGATCGGTCCCAACCGTAAAGTCCTCAGCAGCAGCGAGGTCGAGGGCTGGACAGCACCGAGGACGGTTGGTCTTGAACAAGAGCGCAGCCTCGGCTGGCAGTTGGCGGGATCTCCCGGATGTTCGGCGGGACCTGCGCTCGGCAAACGAGCCTATGGCCACACCGGTTTTACCGGTGTGTCTTTGTGGATCGATCCGGACCAGGAATCGGTGTTCACCCTGTTGACCAATCGGAACCACCCGTCGCAGCGCGAAACCGAGTTGCACCCATTGCGGCGCCGGTTCCATGCATTGGCTGGATCATCGAATCGTTGATCTGATGTCGGCATGCCGACATCGATCGCAGGCTGGTGAAAGAGTTGCGCGGCGACTCAGGTACGCAGCGAGGTCAGGCGGTTGATCGCAAACAAGATGGCAAGGAAAAACGGCGCCCAGGCCCCGAGAACCGGAGGCAAGATGTTCACCTCGCCGAGCTTTCCAAAAAGTGCCACCAGAATCACATAGCCGATTCCCAAACCCAGTGCCACGGCCACTCCCTGCATCGTGGTGACCCTGCGTCCACCATTGTTGAGACCAAACGGGAGCGCCAACAGGACCATCACAAAGGCCGATAGAGGATAGGTGAGCTTCTGGTGCCAGCGCACGATCAGATTCGAGGGACTGTAGCCGGATTCGTTGAGCTCATTGATGTAGGCGCCCAACTCTCCAATGGACATCTCCCCGGGCATCCGATACTCCTGTCCGAAATACTGCGGATTTTCAGAGATATCGAGCCTCATCGGTGAGGTGATGCGGCGAAACTCGTCGGTTCCGTCCGGATATATCTGGCGAAACCACCCTGAATCGGCGACCCAGAAGCCGCCGTTCCACTGTGCCCGTCGCGTGAAAAGGTGAAAACGGAGATTCATGTCCTCGTCGATCTTGAAGAGCGAAAAGCGGATCAGGGTCGTGGTCGGTTCGTCAAAGCGGAGGAAGTTGTAAAGCGCCGACTCGTCGCGCGCCATCAGCCACTGCCGGTCGCTGGCACGATAGGAGCGGGTGGTCTGCCGGCCGTTGATCACATCTCGCAACCGTTGCGCCTCACGATTTGCATTGGGAACCACGATGTCCCCGAGAAACCACAGTCCTCCCGCCGAAACCGCCGCCAACAAAAGAATGGGTACCGCGAGTCGGAACAGCGAAATACCGGCCGCTTTCAGCGCGGTCAACTCCTGTTGGCGTTCGAGAATACCAAGCATGATCAGGACCGAGATCATCAGCGCAAAGGGCGTCACATCGAGAAAGACCTGCGGAACCAGGTTGGCGTAGTAGGCGAGGATCACATCCGGAGAAACGTTGTTTTTCGCCATGTTTTCGATGCGATCGGTGAGATCGATCAAGATATACAGAGCGACGGTGCTCCCGAGCACCAGCAGCAGGGGAGGGATCAACCGCCGGACAACATAGCGGTCGAACAGAGCGGGAAAACGTGTTGCATAGCGACGGCGCTGGATGTTGAGGGGCACACTTCCGGTCAGAGGGCGACCCGCCGAGTCGGTCGATTGAGCACGTCGGTTGCGTCGATCACGCAACCACTTGATGCCTCGAGAGATGAAGAATCCTCCACTATCCCGCTCACCGAGCCAGCGGCCCATTCTGGTCATCAAATAAACCGCGATCACACTCAAGATGATGTTTGGCAACCAGATACCAAGCCAGGGCGGGAGCTTTCCCTCGATCGCCAACATCTTTCCCTGGTTGCTGATCAGGTAGTAAACCAGGACGACCCCGACCGAAACCACGAACCCGCGTCCCCTGGCACCCGACCGTGAACCCACACCCAGTGGCAACGCCAGGAGGGCGAAAACCGCACTGGCAAACGGGATTGCCAGTCGCTGGTTGAGTTCGACGCCCGCCAGGCGACGGGTTGTTGCAAGTTCTTCATCCGAAGATGGTTCCGCACCTTCTTCGAGGGGTAGATCACTCTTTCCGCGTACAAAATCCCACAACTGGATGCTCGCACGTTCGGTCATACTGAGTTGGAATCGAACGGTCCCACTGCTCTGCAGAGACGGTCTGAACAACTGGGATCGATTCCGGCTTACTCGATAGGTTTCCGGATCGTCGCGGAAAAACTGGTGGGTGACCACATCGTTGAGCCTGATCCATTGCTCGATTTCGGGTAATTCCGTCGAGGTCGTGTTCGCGTCAACCATCCCCGGCAACCCGGCCGTAACCATCTGACCGGTCTGAGCCAGCGTTAAACGCTCCTCATTGGGGTTACTGCTGTCGTAAAAGAGCACGTGGGTCCATTCACCGGATTCGGTGTCCACATCCCGCAGATACAGCAAGACGTTGGGCAATTCTTCGTGAAATACCTTGGGCTCGATGCGACCGAGATTCCTGGCACCGGCGAACAGGCGGACCTTGAGTTCACGAAGCTGGCGGGCCGATTGCGGAATAACCTCGAGATAGAGGTATCCGTTGAGTGCGGTGAACAACAAACCGAGAACTAGAATCGGGCGAAGGAGCCGCCGCAGCGGGACACCGCCAGCCTGCAGGGCCACAAGTTCATTGTCGGCATTCATTCGTCCGACGGCCAGGAGCACTCCAAACAAAAAGCTCATGGGGATTGTCAGGACAACGATATGGGGAAGGGTTGCAAGCAGCACGCGGCCGGCGTCGAGTGCCGAAACCCCGCGAACGAGCACCTGTTCGATCAAACCATAAATGCCGCGCATCACCACCAGGAAGGTGTAGATGATAAATCCGAGAATGGTCGGTGGAATGACCTCGCGGATGACCAAGCGGTCGACGACCGGGAAGAGACTCATCCGGCGTGCCTCGGACGGGGTGAGACGTGATGCTGCCGCATTGAAGGAATTCTACACCGATTGCTGAAACGCCGTTCATCCACGCTAAGACAACGGTTCAGAACTTCTTCCACAGCTTTTCCACAGCTGAAAGTTTTCCACAGATTCATAGCCTGACGCAATGTCCGATAAGATATATTATGTAAACCTGAATATGGTGAAGCCCCATTTTCCGGCCTGAGAGGTAGATTTCGCCGCTTCTCACTCCCCGGAAGGATTCGCCTTCTCGTCCGTTTGTTGGTCGATGCCCGATTCGATTTCACGGATCATCTCTTTGAGCACTTCGATCACCTGTCGGGGCTCGGGCTCTTGATCAGTACGAAATGAAAGCGATATGGAAACGTTCCGGTCGGGATTTCGAAATTGGAAACGAAACGGTCGCTGCACCGGTGCCGCATTTTTGTCGACGGGATCGTCTTGACCGGCCTCGTGCTCCATATCGGCCCGACGCCGCCGAAGACCGGCACGATCGAGACGATCCTCGACGATTTCCTGGATGAGGCGTTCCATCTCAGCTGGATCGTCAACGCTGGCGATCTCCAGAAGCATGCCTTTGGCGGTGATGTCGGCATGCCGACATTGATCGCGAATCTCCTCGGGCATCTCGAGCAATCGGAGACATTTCGCTGACGGTCACCCGGGATCTACCGACGGCCTCGCCCACCTGAGCATGGGTGTAATGGTATTTGTTGATCAGCGTTCGATACCCGTCCGCCTCCTCGAAAGCGGTCAAGTCCTTTCGCTGGAGGTTTTCGATCAGTGCGATCTCGAGAGCCTGTTGGTCGGTGACGGTCAGCTCGATGCACGGGACCTCGGTCAGATCCGAGCGGCCATGGCGGCGTGAAATCGGCGTTCACCGGACACGAGTTCGTAGTTCCCGCCTTCGAGCGGACGGACGAGCAGAGGCTCGAGCACGCCGTGAGCGTCGATCGGAGATCTTGAGATCGTCGAGGTCGCCGAGATTGGAACGGGGTTGATCCTGGTTGCTTGTGATCGCGGTGATCCGGACCATCCGACCGATCCCCTCCCCCATTCTCTGCGTCAACTCGTCAACGAAATGGCGATCGTGGCGCATTTTTCGGTGGGCCGGGAGGCCCGCCTTCGGTTTATTCGGAGCCGACACGTTGCAGAACCTCCTCGCAGAGCCGGTAATATTCATAGGCGCCGCTCGAAGACGGCGCGTGGTCGAAGATGCTTGACCGATGAGCCGGTGATTCTTCGAGTCGAACGGATTTTGTGATGAAGGTCCCAAAAACGATGTCGCCAAACACTTCTTCGATTTCCGCCTTGACCTCCCGAGCGAGAATGGTTCGGCGATCGAACATGGTGATCAAAACCCCGAGCATCTGGAGTTGGGTGTTTGGTCGGGCCTTGATCTTGTCGATGGTCTCCAACAGGTCATCGGTTCCCTCGAGTGCAAAATAGGACGCCTGAATCGGAATCAGAACGTGAGTGGCGGCGACGAGTGCATTCACCGTGAGGAGACCGAGGGTCGGCGCGGTGTCGATGATAACCGCGTCGAAGTGGATTTCGAGGGTCTCGATCGCATCTTTGAGCTCGTATGGCGCGTCGAGTTCTCCAACCATGTTGACCTCGAGCTTCGCCATGGCAATTCGTGACGGCGCGACCCAGAGATTCTCGTGGGCTCCGGGGATGATGACCTCGGCCGAGACTTTTCGCCCCGCAGCACATCGAACATATTGCCATCGATGGTGTCGAGATCGGTGTTCGACATGGTCGAGTTGGCCTGCGGGTCGAGATCGATCAGCAGGGTCTGGAGGCCCTTTGAGGGCCAGGCCGGCCGCAAGATTGATGGCGGTGGTCGTCTTTCCGACGCCGCCCTTTTGATTGGTGATGGCGATGATCATGGGTTCTCCGTGCTCCGTTCCGCTGCAACGGGTTGCGTTGGGTCATCATAGGAGGGCAACGAATCAGGTGTCAACGCGGCCGAACGACCTTGCGATCCCGGTCACATCTCGTATTCGCCCATGTCTTCGGGCCGCATTCGTTCGAGGATGGTGCGGATGGTGTCCTCGATATCGGTTTCGCTCAGGACGGCCTCTCCAAAACTGAAGAATCGACGAGCACATCCGCCCCGGTCCGCAAGGCCAGGGCAATGGCGTCCGAGGGGCGAGAATCCACCTGATGGGTCGAAGGTCGGCATCACGGAGCTGAATCGACGCAATAAAGATACTGTCGTCCAGGGAATGAATAAAAATGTGCTCCACCGCGCACCCCGCGGTGTCCAGGAGATTATGGACCAGATCGTGGGTCATCGGTCGCGGGCTTTCCACCCCTTCAAGAACCAGGGCTATGGAGTTCGCTTCGCAGACACCGATCCAAATGGGCAGAAACGCCGTGCCGTCAGAGTTTTGCAGGATGACCACCGGACTGTTGGACGTCGGATCCATTACCAATCCACGAACGGTCATTTTGACGGCTTCACTTGGGTCAGGGTGACTGCTCACCTCTCCACTGTGGCGAGAACCGATGGCTGATGTCAAGCGGCTCCAACCGATCGTGTCTGAAGCACCGGCAGACGGTCGGTTTTTCGCAGACTCTCACCAAACAGTGAGTGGGCTCCCGCGCGGGTAATGCGGACATCCACGACGTCGCCGATCGCTTCACGTCCCGTCTTGGCAAAATTGACAACCCTGTTGTCCTCGCCCCGGCCCTGCCAATCATCGGGGGACATTCGGCTGTCGCCATCGATCAGTACCCGGACTTCGTGCCGACGATCGCCTGGTTGAGCCGGCGGGAAATTCGATCGGTCAATTCGAAGAGGCGGTGGAGACGGTTCTTCATGACAGTCTCCGGAACCGGATCGTCGTATTTGGCGGCAGGGGTCCGCGGCCTGGGCGAATAAGCAAATGCAAAGACCTGGCCGAATTCGAGAGATTCGAGCAGGTCGAGAGACTCCTGAAACTCTTCTTCGGTCTCGCCGGGGAAACCGACGATGACATCGGTCGAAATATTGATGTCCGGAATACTCGCTCGGATTTTCCCGATGAGCTCCGAGAACTCTTCCCGGGTGTAACGGCGGTGCATGCGCTCCAGGATGCGGTTCGATCCGGCCTGGAACGGCAGATGAAGATAGCGGGAGACCTTCGGATTGTCTGCGAGCACTTCGATCAAACGATCATCAAAATGACGCGGATGGGAGGTGATATAGCGGACTCGTTCGATGCCGTCGATCGCCGCCACGGCCTCGAGAAGATCGGCAAAAGGAGCATTCGTCTCGGGGCACCGGTAGGCATTGATCGTCTGGCCGAGGAGCTCGATCTCCTTCAACCCGTCCCCGGCTAGGTGCCTGACTTCGGTGATCACGTCTTCGAGGGTCCTGCTGACCTCTCGCCCACGCGTATAAGGAACGATGCAGAAGGTGCAAAACTCGTTGCAGCCCTCAACCACGGTAACCATTCCCCGGGTCGAGCTTTTGCGAAAAATCGTCTGGAAGTTGTGTTCGCGGCTCGGCATCAAAACCGGTCAGAACCGGACGGCCACCCTGCTCGATCGCGCGGAGCGCCTCCCCTACCCGGGCGATCTGGCCGGGACCGAGAACAAAACCCACTGTTTTGGATCTCTTCAGGAGCGAAGCGCCCTCTTGTTGCGCGACGCAGCCACAGACACCGATCAGCGGCGGCGACTTGGTTTTTTCAAGCGCGCCGATGCGGCTGACGATCTTGTGGACCGGGCGCTCCCGAACTGAACAGGTGTTGAGGATGACCAGATCGGCAGCGGCGGCATTTTCGGCTGGAGACATTCCGTGTTCACGCAGCTGCCCTTCGATCAGCTCGCTGTCGTGCAGATTCATCTGGCAGCCCCAGGTTTCAATGAAAAAGGATCTCATTCGCAGTTTCCGTCCAACGCCGGAAGTGTATCCTCGGTCGGCTCTTGCTGCAAGGCGTGAATTCACTGTTTGCGAGATGAGTGCGACTCAGAACGATCGAGTTTGAGCAGATTCTCAGAATCTACTTAATTACATAAGTGTCTTTCTCGACTGCTTTGGTTTCCGGAGTCGGCGTCGGCGGGATCTCGTCAGGTACGGTGATACCGCGGAACCATCCCGGTTGGGCACCATCGCGCCGTGCCTGCTCCTTGATCTCCTGCAGCCTCGGTTCGGCCGTCGCCAACTGTTCCACCAGCCTCTCCCGCCGTTTGATGGACGCATCGAGCTTTGGTTTGATCACTCCATCTCGATAGGCGGGGTCATCGCGAGCGAAGAAGTCGTTCCAAAGCCCGGGGATTTCGGCATCGAGAACCGCAATCTGTCGTTTAACGGAGGTCACCATGTTGATTTGGTTCTGGTACTGCCCCACCCAATATCTCTGGCGCTCGTCCATGTGGAGGGGATCGGTGGGTCCGAGAACGGTCACACTGGAGTCGGTTGCGTCTCCCCGGACCGGCCGGCGGGAACCCTTGCCCGCTTCTTTTTCTTTGGCGGTGGTCAAACCGCCTTTGTCGGCATATTCAGAGAGATTCTCGTTGGTAATGACGATCGACGTTCCTTTGCCAGTACCTTTAAGCTGCTTGTCCTTGGCTACTTCGTTCAGCGACTGGCCGCCTGAGGGGCGGGGCGTCGGGGTAGGTGTCGGCGTCGGACCAGCCGCATACAGTGCGCCACCGCACCAGATGGCGGCCGCCACCAGCGATACATGCCAGCGAATTGTCATCATCGGCCTCATCGTCATTCTCCCCTTTCATGGGGTCTCTCATTACCAGTATGACGTATTCAGGCCTCAGAAGTTCCTTCACGGCCATATCGATCCTCGAGTCGCACCACGTCATCGAGGTTGCTGGTAGACACCTCCAGCAGGGTGCAATCACTGATCGCCACCATCCGGTGGAGGGTGCGGGGAGGTATGTGAAACACATTCCCCTCTTTCAGAAGGTGAGTTTCGAGTTCGTCGACGCTGCTGCCGGTGACCAATTCGAGCTCCCCGCCGAGCACCCGGAGAGTCTCCTCTTTGACTTCGTGGTACTGAAGACTCAGCGCCTCTCCGGTGCGGACAAAGAGAATCTTGCCGACATAGTCTTTGGTGTGGGCGAAGATCTCTTCGTGCCCCCAGGGTTTATCGACGATGCGTGCTTCGGTGATTTTGATCATGATTCCATTTTAGCCGGGTGAGATTTGGGAGCCAACCGTCACGGCGCCTGTTTGCCTCCGCTCAGGTTGCAGAGGGAGGGTGACGGGTTCAGACCTGAATCTTTGTTTTCGCGAGTTGGAAGGCCAGTCGTTCGAGCAGGTATTCTTCCACGTCCCTGGCGGTGATCATCTTCGACGCGGTGCGAGCAATATGTGCGGCTTCACGGTACGACAGTTGACGTACGAGGGCCCGGACCACCGGAACCGCCTGCGGGTTCATGCTGAATCGTTCGAGACCCAGACCCACCAAAACCGGCACCATCAGCGGATCCGCGGCCATTTCCCCGCACATGGACACCTCGATGCCTTCGGCCTTGCCGGCATCGATGACGTTCGAGATCAGACGCAGTACCGCCGGGTTCGTTGGACGATAGAGATTTGCGACGAGGTCATTTGATCGATCGACCGCCAGCGAGTATTGGATCAGGTCATTGGTGCCGATCGACATGAAATCCACCTCCCGGGCAAGCTCCCTGGCCATGATTGCCGAGGCGGGCACCTCGACCATGGCGCCCAGGGGTATCTGTTCGTGGACGTTCCGGCCTTCCTCGAGGAGCTGCTTGGTGATTTCGCGGACCAGGAGTCGTGCAATGCGAAACTCCTCGATGCCCGAAATCAAGGGGAACATGATCTTGACCCGGCCGACAGGAAACTCCCCGGCCGTTCGAAGCAGGGCCCGTAGCTGGGTCCGGAAGAACTCGGGCTGCGAGAAACAGAGCCGGATACCACGCAGCCCGAGCACCGGGTTGGCTTCGTTGGCCCCAATGACCTCTCGAGCCAATTTTCGTCCGCCGAGATCGAAAGTCCGGATGGTGACGGGCAGGTCGCCCATACCGGAGACCATCTCCCGATAAACCTCGAGGTGATCGTCTTCCGATGGAAGATTCGGGCTCATCTTCATATACAGGAACTCGGACCGGTACAGACCCACGCCCTCCACGTTCCACTGAACGGCCTGTTCGACCTCGCCGGGCAGATCGATATTTGCGAGCAGGGTGATGGCCCGTCCATCCCGAGTCACGGTCGGCATCACCCGCATCTGTAACAGTGCCGCCTGCTGTTCCTGGTACTCCCGCTGCCGGCTCTCGTATTCACTGAGCTCCGCCGGATTCGGGTCGAACACGATCTTACCCTCGAAGGCGTCGAGGGCCATGCGCCGAGATTGTTTGGCCTCTGAGCAGGAACCGTGTGCACCGACAATCACCGGGATCCCCAGGGACCGGGCGATGATGGTGGTGTGGGAGGTCGGCCCACCCATTTCGAGGGCAAAACCGAGGATCCGATCGAGTGGGAGCTGCACTGCAGCCGATGGAGGCAGGTCGTCGGCCACCAGGATCACCGGGCGGTCGAGTTTTTCGAGTTGGCCGAGATCGAGACCATGAAGCGCATGAAGAATCTGGGTGGCGACGTCGACCACATCGAGTTTGCGGTCAGCGAGGTATTCGTCGGGCAGCGATTCAAAACGTTTGATGAGAAGTTCGAGGACCTGATCAATGGCCCAACCGGCGTTGACCTTCTCGTCGCGAATCACTTTCTCCACCGGACCGACAAACGAAGGATCAGAGGCAATCAGTTGATGGGCCTCGAAAATGGCGGCGTACTCCTCCCCCATCTGGGCCAGAGCCCGGTCGCGATTCTCCTTGATGTGCTCGACGGTTGTTGTGACCGCCTTTCGGAAGCGCTCGATCTCTTTGTCCACCTTGTCGGCCCGGATCGGAATCCGCAACGTGGAGATCGGCCGGGTCTCGTGCACCACCGGCTCGCCGATGGCGATGCCGGGGCTGACCCCGAGGCCGCTCAGAAATCGGCTCACTGGCCTTCCCCGAATTTGTCCGCAAAGAGATCGACGATCGCCTGGACCGCCTCACGTTCGTCTGCGCCGTCGGCACGCACGGTGAGCGGAGTGCCTTTGGTCGCAGCGAGGGTGAGAATGCCGAGGATCGATTTCGCGTTCACCTCTTCGTTTTCCGTACCAACATAGATTTCAGCCTCAAAAACGCTCGCGGTGTGAACGAGCTTGGCGGCAGCGCGCGCGTGCAGCCCGAGCTTGTTCGAAATCATCACCGTCTCCTGGGTCATCTCATCTCTCCTCGTGAATTGCGGCCGTAGCCTTGGAACTCTGTGCCGGGTCGGCTTTTCGAAGCAGACGACCCCTTTATTGTATGTGATTGTCGTGAGTTAGCTCGATGCCTTCGCGTGCAGGAACTCGCTGGCGACTCGAATGCTCTTCTGACCGGCGGCCTTCAGCCCTTCGGCCAACTCCTCCAGGGACATGGTCCGGCCCTGCAATGAACCGAGTTTGACCAGCATCGGCAGATTGACCCCGGTGACGACCTCGACCCGTTTGGCTTCGAGGAATGGCAGCGCGAGATTGGTTGCCGTACCGCCAAACATATCGGTCAACACCAGGGTGCCTTCACCCTGATCGAGCTCGCGAAGCTGTTTCTTGAGGCTCTTTGAGGCCTCATCGGAGTCCACATCCCAGGGTAGAGGCATGGCGGAGGTCTGATCGGTCAGAGAAGGGTCGATGGTCTGAGCGGCCTGCAGGAGTTCAGACGCGAGATTGCCGTGGGTCAGAATGAGGACCGGAATCATGAATACCTCCAGCGCTCCTTGTCACGGTGATGCACCACCACTTCGTGACCCTCCTCCCTGAGTGCCCGGGCAACACGCTCGGCCATATAGACCGATCGATGTCGGCCGCCGGTGCAACCGAGGGCGATACCGAGGTGGGTTTTCAGCTCTTCGGCGTACCTCGGTAGGAGATACGATACCAAAGCCATGATTCGATCTCCCACTGCTTCAACTTCCGGAAACTTCCCGAGCCAATCGGAAACCGGTTGATCATCACCGGCCAGGGACCGCAATGACTGCTCGAAAAACGGGTTTGGCAGGAAGCGAACGTCAAAAACGAGGCTTGCCGTCGCCGGCACGCCCTGCAGATAAGAGAAGCTCTGAACCTCGATGGCGAGCTGTTGTTTGGTGGCATCACCGCCGGCCAGGGACAACACCTGCCGACGCAGGTCGTGCGGAGACAAACCGGTCGTATCGACTACCAGATCGGCGAGGTCACGGACCTCAGAGAGCGTCTTTCTCTCCTCGGTGATCGCCTGTTCCAGACTGAGGTCACGCAAGGGGTGGGGCCGGCGGGCAACCGAAAAACGTTTGAGCAGGATCTCCGGAGATGCCTCGACAAAGATCAATCGAACCCCACTGTATTTCTTTGCCAGATCGCGGAAGAAGTCCGGAAAAAGCTGGATCATGCCCCGGGTCCGAATGTCGAGCACCACCACGAGGCGTTCCATCTCTTCGGTCGTTCGCGTAAACAAAAGCGGAACCAGATCGAGAGGAATATTGTCCACACAGCTGTAGCCCATGTCCTCGAGGCTCCGGCTGAGAACCGATTTCCCAGCCCCGGAAAGCCCGGTTATGACAAATGGCCCGTTAAACAATGCGCCGTCAGCGCTCACGATCGATCCCTAGCGCCATCATATTCACGCTCTCCAGAAATCCGCGTTCGTCTTCGATGCCGCGTTGCGCGAGCAGGCATTTTCGCACCGCCGTTTCAACCATGATCGCCAGGTCTCTCCCCGGGGCCACCACCATGGTGTAGCGGGGTATTTCGATTCCGAGAATATTCTCGGTCGAGGTCCACGCGCTCGGTCGTTCCATCATCTGTTCGCGCCACACCTGCTCCATTTCTCGAGCTTCGGGTGTCAGCTTGGTCAGCTGAATGACCAGGGACAACGCGACCGCGGGCGATGTCGCCGTCATACCGAAATGTTTGCGGACGTCGATGATTCCGACGCCGCGGAGTTCGAGGTAGTTTTCGAGCAACTCGTGCGGGCCGCCGAGCAAACCCCGGTGGTGGGTCCGGCGAACCACCACCGTGTCATCGGCGACCAATCGGTGGCCGCGATAAACCAGTTCGAGGGCGCACTCGCTCTTGCCGATACCAGGATCGCCGATGATCAATGTGCCGAGGGAGAAGACATCCACCAGCACACCGTGCATCTGGGTTCTGGGAGCAAGTTCGTCCTCCAGAAAACTCGACAGCGCCTCGATGGTTTCCGAGGTCTGTTCGGGTGTCACGAGCAAAGGCACTCGAGCCGCATTCGCAGCCGCAATCACCGCTTCGGACGGGCGTTTTCCTTTGCTCGAAACCACACAGGGAATTTCGAGTTCCAGCAGGCATTTCAGCCGTTGGTCCCCTTCGCCCTTCGGGAATGTCGCCAGGAAATCGTGTTCCGACTCGCCGATGATCTGCAGCCGGCCCGGTTTGACATACGGCAGGAATCCGGCCAAAGCGAGACCCGGCTTTTGGACTCGCGGATTGGAGATCCGGTGGTCCGCCAATCCTTCAGCGCCACCGACAACTTCGAGATTCAGGTGAGCGAGCCGCCTCTCGCTGAGCAGGCGATCCACCGGAATCGGATCCGGCGTGGTCATAGCCCCTCCGACTCTGCGGTCGCACAGATGGCGGTCGCGATCTCGTCGGATGTCGAAGCCGACAGCAATTGGTCGCGAAGATCATGGCGTTTCAGAACCCGTGCGATCTGTGACAGGACCTGAAGATGGGCGGCGGGTTGATCGGGGGGTGACAACACGACAAACGCAAAAGCCACCGGATCATGATCATTGCCGCCAAAGGGAACAGGTTGAGAAAAACGAGCCAGCGCAATCGCGATCTGGCGCAGACCTTCGGTCTTGCAATGTGGAATCGCAAAACCATTGCCGATCGAAGTGGAACCCAGGCCCTCACGTTCGAGCAGCGCACGCAGAACTTCTTCACTCTCGAGACCCAGGGTTGGTGAGAACACTTCAGAGACCGCGCTCAGAGCCGCCTCGACGTCATCTGCATCGAGGTCGAGGTACACGTTGTCGGGTGTAATGAGTTTGTGGATCTTCATCAAAGCTCGGGGGTGATCAATCCCAGATTATTGTCGTCACGACGATAGATCACATTGATGCGATCGTTGTTCGAGTTCCGAAAGACCAGAAAACCGTATGACGAAGCATCGAGCTGTAGAGCCGCTTCTTCGATCGACATCGGTTTGATTTCGAGGTTGCTGCGCTCGACGATGCGCGGTTCGGCATCACCGATCGACTCTCGCTCGAGCACGTCAATCGCCCAGCCCTGATCGGTTTTGGCAACCGAACCGGCGCGCTTTTTGTGGTCCTTCAATCGAGCCTTCGCCCGCCGCGCCTGCATTTCCAGCTTGTCGATCGCTTCCTGGATGGCCGAGCTGATGTCCTTGTGCTGGGCCGTTGCTTGAGTATCGAAGTCCTTACCTTTCACCGACAGATCGACGACGTGGAGATGCCGCTCTTGGGACACCTCCAGCCGGACATCGATAATGTCGTTGAAGTACTTGGTGATTTTTGCCAGCTTCTTTTCCGCCAACTCGCGGGACTGCTCACTCAATGTGACCTTGCGTGCGATGTATTCAACTTTCATGACTTCTCCCAGACCCGTTTTTCAGTTCGGGCTTCTCCTGTGGACGGCGATTGATATTGCTTCGTCGCCCTTGTCAAAAAACCCGATGAAACTCTCATCGGGTCAGAACACTTTCTTTCGTTTGTCGGACGAAGGAATCATCATTTCTTCACGATACTTGGCAACGGTTCGACGGGCGAGGCGAATTCCTTCTTTTTGCAGGGTGCGCATGATCTTCGAATCCGACAGCGGCCGCTCCGGGTCTTCAGCCTCGATCACCTTGCGAATCCGCTCCTTGACCACCATCGACGAAACGTTTTCTCCCCGTGCCGAGTCGACACCCGAGTGGAAGAAGTACTTCATCGGGAAAAGACCCCGCGGGGTGTACATATATTTGTTGCTCACGACTCTCGAGATGGTCGATTCGTGCATCCCGATGTCCTCGGCAACCTGTCGCAGGACCATCGGGCGCAGATGTTCGATGCCGTTCTCGAGAAATTCTTTCTGAAAACTGACGATGCTGTTGGCAACTTTGAAGATGGTCCTCTGCCGCTGGTCGATGCTCTTCATCAACCACATCGCCGATCGCATCTTGTCGCGCAGGTATTCATTGGCCTTTGCGTCGAGTTGTTTTCCTTCAAGCATTCGGGCATAACGGGAATTGATGCGAAGACGGGGCAAGCCATCATCATTCAGCGTGATGCTGTATTCACCATCGATCAATCGAACATAGACATCGGGTTCGATGTACTGGTTGTCGTCCTGACGAAAAGCCCGACCGGGTTTCATTTCCAAACTCTGAATAATGTCGAGAACCGGTTTGATCTCGACCAATTCGGAGTATCCAAGACTTTCCGCAAGCTTCTCCCAGCGTTGATGCAGCAGATCGTCCCAATGTTCGGCGATCACGAATGCAACGGTTTGCAGAATAGCCCCATCGCCGTTGCCCGCGGCCTCCATGATCATCGCCTCGATCTGGGCGGCGAAACATTCCTGAAGATTGGATGCGGCGATACCGGGCGGATCGAGAGATCGCACTGTCGCCAGGGCTGCAGTCACCCCACTCTCGGTGCAGTCGGTGCCGGTTCGGATCTCGACCGGGGTGGCGCGCAGAAACCCGTCCTCGTCGAGGTTTCCGATGATGAACTCGCAGGCCTCGAGGATCTCCTCGGGACAATCCATCAAGTGCAGCTGCCACAAAAGGTGGTCGTTGAGCCCGGCCGAAACCGAAACCATGTTCTCGAGACGATTTTCCTGATCCAGGGCCGGCGCCGCCATCGACGGGCCCTCGGAACGGCCGTCTCCGAGGTAGTCGGCAAAGAAGGCCTCGACATCGATGTCGGCATAGGTCTCCTCTTCCGACGGCAAAGCGTCGTCCTCGCTCTTTGCCTCGGACTTCAGTTCCTCTCCGGGGGAAGCATCATCGTTTCCAGTCTCGTCGTCGGACTCGGAAGCTGCCTCGGCGGAGCTCTGTTCGGCTTCCGGCTCTTCCACATCCAGTACTGGATTTTCAAGGATCTCCTCGGCGAGTGTTTCCTCGAGCTCGATGCGGGAGAGCTGAAGGAGCTTGATCGCCTGCTGGAGCGACGGCGTCATCACCAGCCGCTGGGCCAGCTTCAATCTAAGCTTTTGTTCCAGTGCCATTCGCTCAAAGTCCTCGCAGTTTTTCTGTCGATGGCATCTCTCGGTGCCCGGTCTTTCGACTCATTTCGTTCTAGAGACGGAAGTCCTCTCCGAGGTAGATGCGGCGCACGTCTCGATTTTCAGACAGATCAACGGGCTGTCCCGTAGCAAAAATCTTGCCGTCCTTGATTATATAGGCGCGGTCGGTGATCTTCAATGTCTCCCGGACATTGTGATCAGTGATCAAAACTCCTATTCCCAAAGACTTAAGCCGCCTGATGATGCGTTGAAGATCGAGTACGGCGAGCGGGTCGATTCCCGCGAAGGGCTCATCGAGAAGAATGAAGGTCGGTTCGGTTGCGAGCGCCCGCGCGACTTCCAGCCGCCGTCGTTCGCCACCGGACAATGTCTCGGCCCTTTGTCCCCTGAGTTTCGCCAGACCGAAATCTTCGAGCAGACCGTCGATACGCTGGTGGGCACTTCTCGCCTCGACCCCGAGGGCCTCGAGAATGAGCCAGATATTGTCCTCGACCGAAAGACGCTTGAAGGAACTCGGCTCCTGAGCAAGGTAGGACACGCCCATTCTCGCTCGCTTATACATCGACTCTTCAGTAATCTCGCGGTCGCCGAGAACAACATGTCCTTCGTTGGGCTCCACCAGGCCGACCATCATGTAGAAGGTTGTGGTTTTCCCGGCTCCATTTGGACCCAGAAGACCCACGATCTCCCCCGGAGAAATACGCAGATTGATCCCATCGACGACCCACCTTCCGCGATAGGCCTTGCGTAGATTCTGGGCCACGAGATCGAGCGCTTTCGGGCTCAGGGGCTTTCCTCCGGATAGTAGATGGTCTCGGTTCCTCCAGCGACCGCGACCGTACCATCGGCCTGATTCCAGGTCAACGAAGATCCCGATACCGTGTTGCCTTCCGGATCCGTCAAACGCACCGGCGAACCTTCAACCGTGATGATCTGGCTGATCGTCTCTCGGCGGGCAAATCGCCCGGTCATCCGCCGTCCGGTGGCCAGCTCCACCAATTCGACAGCTCCGAGCGCCTCGATGGCAGTCAGCTCGTTATCGTCATCAAAAAAGATACTGAGTTCGGCCGCCGAAAGGGTGTGCTCCGGATCGCTGTAGTGCACGTTTCCGCGATAGATCGCCTCGCCCACGCTCCGATCGAAGTCGAGGGATCTGGCGACCACAACCACATCAGCGGATGGATCCGCCGCGGCATCCAGAGCCGACGCCGGCATCGTCGTTCGAACATGCCCGACCGCCCGAACCTCTCCGGCATCGTGGCGGTAGAAAACGTCGTCGGCCAGCAACATCTGGTGACCCTGCCACAACCGGGTGTTCTCGCGCAGATGATACTCGTTGCCCTCGTTGTTGACATCAAGGGACTCGGCGGCAAAGTGGGTTGGAAGTGAATCGTTCTGCTGGGGAGCGCCGACCAGGGACACATTCTCGACCTGACCCTGCACGTTGCCGCGGGCTTCCGCGCGACCTTCATCGTGGAAGAGCTGGGCCCGGTCGCAGCTCAGGCGGCCACGCTGCGAGATCAACAAGACTCTCTCAGGTCCGGTCGGATCGCCGTGCAGCATCGATAACCCGGCCTCGGGTGAAAGTCGTGCGCGAAAACTCCGCCCTTCGATCTCTTCGCCGCGAAGAATGACATCCTCGAGAAGCTCGATATCCGTGGCCAGCCCATTCTTGAACCACACTCGTGCTGACCGCGCTTCGCCGAACCTGGTTTCTCCCATGACTGGAACCTCGCGAATGCAGACGCCCTGCTCACCCCGGAGGTTGACGATCTCGCCGCTGCTTTCCAACACGCCGCGCAGGATCCATGTCTCCAGTTTGCGCTCGATGAACCCTTCCCCTTCGGTAAACAGGATCGTGATCCACTTGCCGCTGGTCGAGGCCTCCACCTGCCATCGGCCGCGCGCATCGGTTTTTGCCACCAACTTCTCCATCCAGGCTTCAGCCGACGCCGTTCCTCCAACTCCATATCCCCTGGCGGAGACCCCTCCTGACAGTTCGATTCGCCGAATCGGGCCGCCCTCATCCTCCAGACCGATCACCAATCGTGGCGCGGTGATCTCGGATTGTTCGATACGGATGGTGGCGCCGCCCGAAAACTCGATCGTTCCGTCGTCGCGGCGATACAAAGCGGTCGGTGCCGTCAAGGTCCCGCCTTTTTCGGAACTGAGGAGAACCCCGCCGCCGAGGAGCACCTGGTTTTGTAACAGATCGTAGGTGGCGTTTCGGGCCCTGCCATAGGACCCACCCGACACGAAATGCACATCGGTGTCGGTTGTGAATCGACGGGAACTCGCTTCGAAGGTTCCGGCCTCTGCAGTCAACACCGCGCCATCGGGCAGGTCGATCCGGATGCCACCTTCGAGGCGAGCATCGCGGGTCTGAATATTGAAGCTCGCTCGATCGCAACTCAGGGCCGGTCCCGGCTCTCCGTCGTTGTGAAACTGCAGTCGCACGCCCTCGATCTCGTGCCATCCGGAGGAGAGCCCGAGAGTACGTTTTGACAACAGCTCGAATATCAGCTCTCCGGCGACCCTTTCGACATACTCGAATCCGGTGTAGACGCCCACCGCCCGGTCACCCTCTTCACTGACAACCTGTTCACCATCAACGTTTTCGACCGGGGTGTTGAGGAGCCGGAATCGCTGCGCGATCAGCGTCCCTAGCACTGCGAGAAGCAGCACCATCAAAATCGACGTCAAACGTCGGATCCAGGTCCGGGAAAATCGGCTCATATCGCAGGTCCAATTCTAACCGGCACCCATCAATACTCGCAGTTGTTAGGAAAGATCGGTGGTCACCGATCCGTGTAGATCCCCATACCTCGGAATTTTTTGAATCGCCGGGTGACCAAAACATCCGGTTTGACCTTACGCAGAGCCTTGAGGTTGCGGCGGATCGCGGCGGCGATCGAGTCGGCCATGGTGCCCGGGTCCATATGGGCCCCACCCGAGGGCTCGGGAATGATCTCGTCGATGATTCCGAAGCGCTTGAGATCCGGTGCGGTCAGTTTCAAGGCCCGAGCGGCGTCTTCGGCCCGGCTCTGGTCTTTCCAAAGAATCGCCGCGCATCCTTCAGGAGAAATCACCGAGTAGATAGCATTTTCGAGCATCAACACCCGATCGCCGATTCCGAGCGCAAGAGCTCCGCCCGACCCGCCCTCACCGGTGACGATCACGATGATCGGAACCGGAAAGCCTGCCATTTCGATCAGATTGTTGGCGATAGCCTCGGCCTGGCCGCGCTGTTCGGCGTCAATTCCCGGATAGGCCCCGGGTGTGTCGACGAAAGAAATGATCGGTCGACGAAAACGGGCGGCAAGCTGCATGATCCGGATCGCCTTGCGATAACCCTCCGGGCGGGGCATGCCAAAGTTCCGCCGCAGTTTCTCCGCCGTGTCCCTGCCCTTCTGATGTCCGACCACGACCACCGATTCGCCTTCAAATCGAGCTAAACCGGAAATGATCGCCGAATCGTCGGCAAAGCGCCGGTCGCCGTGAAGTTCGACAAAATCATCAAAGATGCTGTGGATATAGGCCATCGTGTACGGCCGTTCGGGGTGACGCGCGAGCAGGCACCGCTGCCACGGCGTGATGGTGGCAAACACACTTTTGATGGTGGCTTCGAGTTCGCGCCGCGCGGCAATCAGATCCTCTTCGGTGGTGGGGCTCGATGTGCCGGCGTTTTCCATGTCATTGATTCGGGTTCGGATCTCCTCGACGGGATCGAGGAACGGAGGTGTAGGAGTCGCCATAATTCGGACTTTAACCCGGAATCCGGCAAAGGTCTAGTTCACGAGCTGTCCCAACAAGGTGTCAGGTGGACCGCACATCTGGAGGAAGGACCAGTGGAGGAAGATAATTCGATGGTGGTTGGAATCCGAGCAGGAGCAGCAGGGTCGCCGCAATATTGGCGAGGCCTGGCTCGGTCACCTCGGGATTCACCTGGAATCCTGCCACCGAGTCGCCGAGGAGACACCAGGGAACCGGCGAGAGGGTGTGGCTGGTCTTCAACTGCGGCCTGCCCTCGCCATCTTTTTTGATTTCACCGGTCTTCTTGTCGACCTCCCACATCATGTCGAGATTCCCGTGATCCGCGGTCACGATCAGGGTCGCCCCGGCCTCACGCACCTCGTCCTCGATTCGTCCGATGCATTCGTCCACAACCTCGATCGCCTGCATGGCCGCCGTCAGCGAACCGGTGTGGCCCACCATATCCCCGTTGGCGAAATTGACCCGGATAAACCTCTGGCTCTTGTTTCGCAGCGCTTCGAGCACCACCTCACAAACCTCGCGCGCCTTCATGTCCGGCGCGGTCTCGAAGGGCACGTCATCGGATGGTATTTCCACCCATTTTTCGAGCGTCCTGTCGAAGGGCTCCGAGTTATTACCATTCCAGAAATAGGTCACGTGGCCGAATTTCTGGGTCTCGGCCACCGCCAGTTGGCTGATTCCGTTATCGACCAGGTATTCGGAAACCGTCCGCGAAATTGCCGGCGGGTCAACCAGGTACATTGGAGGAAGATGAAGATCGCCGTCGTATTCCATCATCCCCGCGTACAGGACATCCGGGACCCTGGTGCGATCGAAGGCATCGAAACCCACTTCGGTGAATGCACGGGAAATCTCGATTGCCCGATCGCCACGGAAATTAAAGAAAACCACGGAATCGCCGTCGTTGACGGGCCCAAGGGGACGTCCCTCGGCATCACTGATCACAAAGGCGGGCAAATCCTGATCGATGATCCCGGGGTTTTCGGTTCGCAGGGCCTCGACGGCTTCGATCGCGCTCGAAAACAAACGGCCTTCGGCCAGGACGTGGGTCGCCCATCCTTTCCGGACCATGTTCCAATTCGCCTGATATCGATCCATCGTGATCTGCATCCGGCCGCCGCCGGATGCGATGGCTGCATCCGTACCGGAGTTTTGAAGTTCAGCGAGGACCTTTTCGAGTTGTGCCAGGTAGCGCTCGAAGGAGACTGGATCGACGTCCCGTCCATCGGCCAGGGCATGGACTCGAATCCGCCCCACGCCTTCGTCGGCGAGCCGGCGGATCAAGGCGATCAGTTGATCGATGTGGCTGTGGACGTTTCCATCCGAGAGCAGGCCGATGAGGTGAAAGGTCGACGCTCGTTCGCGGACCCGTTGAGAAAGCGCCTTCCAGGTTGGTCCATCAAACAGCCGTTCACTGGAGATTGCCTGATTGACCAGTTTCGCACCCTGTTCAAATATCCGTCCGGCTCCGATGGCGTTGTGTCCGACTTCCGAGTTCCCCATGTCGCCATCGCTTGGCAGTCCCACTGCGGTCCCGTGAGCCTTGAGCTCGAGAAAGACCTCTGACTCCGCGAACAGACGATCGAGATTGGGTGTGTCGGCCAGATCCAGGGCATTGCCGCCATATCCTTCATCTCGGCCACGATAAAGACCGACGCCATCGAGGATGACCAGCACGAGCTGACCGTGTATTCCGTTAAACATCGGATTCACTTCGAGGTGGTTTTCCATCTTCTACTCCACGGCTTCGTCAACCCGGAACGGGGTCTTTGAATTCCTGCAGACTCACTCCCAGAGACCGATCAAACGAGAGGCGACCTCTGAAAACCCGGCGGGACCAACGGTCTTGATCATCACGACCCCGGGAGGGACCAGTTCGGGATCAACCGCATCTCCCAACAGGTACCCGATCCGGACTTCGTCGAGCATCGGGAGATCGTTCCACGCGTCTCCGACGGCCGCCGTCCTCAGGTGGTCCGCGAGCTCGATCTCAGCCAGAACCGCGCGAACCCCCATTCTCTTGTCGATCCCGGGGCCAAGGAGGTGAAAAAACCGACCACCACGCACCACATCGGCCCCCATCAAAGCGACCTCTGCCACGAACGCGTCGGTGTCTGCTTCGGTGATTTCAGATTCAAAAACAAATGGTTCGGACGCCCGTCGGGTCATCGCCCTCTCGGCTGCTTCCGGAGCGAGACCCGTCCTCTCCCCCACCTCGCCGGCGGTCATTTCAGACATACCACGAACCGGCCAACCCTTGCAGCGGAGCATGCTCAAGAGAGGCACCAGATCACCTCGGGCGAGCCCATTGACCGTTTCCCTACCATTGCTCGAGGAAATGATCGCGCCGCCCTCCGTAACCGAAGGTCCCACCAGTCCCAGTTCGTCCATGAGAGGGGCGACCTCGGCGCTGGTTTTGGAACTCACCGGGACAACGGCGATCCGCCGCCGGCCGAGTTGCTGCAAAATGGAAATCGCCTCGGGCGAAGGCCGGTAGGTTTCAAAATCGAGCAGGGTTCCATCGAGATCGGTGAAGAGTACGCCCTGAAAAACCACCGTCAGATCCCGAGCCGGAGGATTGGATCGATCACCCGTGGTTGGCGATCGCGACCTGCGGTCGCAACAACACGACACTGATATTGTCGTTGCCGCCGCGTTCATTCGCCGCTTCGATCAGCCTCTGACAACGAACGTCAAGTGCTCCGCCCTCCGACAGAACCGTCGCGATCTCCGCGTCGGTCAACATCGAATTGAGACCGTCCGAACACAAGAGATAGAGATCACCATCCATGATCTCCGTCTCGAGGACATCGACTCTGGGTTCGCTCGATCCCCCGAGCGCCTGGGTGACAACGTTCTTCAAGGGATGGGTACGGGCCGCCTCTTCGGTCAAGAAACCGGCTGTCACCTGCTCGTGAACCCACGAGTGATCGTTGGTGAGAACCTCGAGCACGCCATCGCGATAGCGGTAGGCCCTGCTATCGCCGACGTGGCAAAAAACCAGCTTTGAATCGCCGTATTGGTGGGCGGCCACGACGACCGTGGTGCCCATGCCTTTGAGTTCGGCGTCGTTGTTCATCGCCATCGTCACCCGGTGATGACCGGCCACGATGGAGTCGACAATTTTGTTCGCGATGGCACTCCGACTCGAGTCCCAATGTTCGGGCCAGGTTTCGTCGGCATCGCTGATACCGCTCCTGAAGGCGCGGGCTATTTCGTCCGAAGCTTCACGCGACGCAACCTCGCCGGCGGCATGGCCACCCATACCGTCAGCGACCAGGTAAACACCGGCATCGACATCGAGCAAAAAGACGTCTTCGTTGAGCCGTCGTTTCAGACCGACATCGGTGGCGCCCCACGCTTCGATCTCGAAGTGTTTTTTTTCATCGAGGGTCAATTGATTAACTCCGGCGACGGAACCGGTTGAGCAATCCGCCACCCGCACCCTTCTCGGCTTCAATAGCTCCGAGAACCTCGTTCGCCTTTTGATTCGTCGGATCGAGACGCAGCGCCTCCTGAGCTAAGCGAAGTGCGCGGCTTTTCATTCCCGCCGCCAAGGACAATGCTGCCGCCTCACCCCGCATTGTTGCGTTCGAGGGCTCGAGGGTCGCGGCACGCTCGACATGGCGCAGGGCATCTCGAATTTTTGATGGGATCCTTCCCAGCGCCTGTCCATAAAAGAAATGGGCACGAGCACTCTCATCATCGTGATCGATGGCGTGTTTGAGGTTTTCCAGTGCTTCCGCCCAATTTCCCTCCCTCATATCCTGTGAACCTTTTGCGGTCAGCCGCCGGGCGATTTCCTTCGGGTCCATCGCCTTGCTTTCGGTTCCCTTGGCGAACTCCTTGTCGTACTTCTCGCGGCTGTCTGGATGACTGAGCACGTTGAACGCTTCAGTGATGACCTGGAAACGCACTTCCGCCTCGTCTCGCTTTGGCCCGGAGAAGCGGTCAGGGTGGTGCTTCATCGCGAGCTTGCGAAACGCATCTCGTATCTCCTGGTCCGTTGCGTCGCGCTCCAGACCCAGGGTGTCATACAAAGTGACTTTGTGGCGCATTCTCGATCACTCCACCCACATTAGACCGAAATTACCACGATCACGGTACCTTCGCAACGCACGGGCGAGTACCTGAGATGGAGTTGCAGACGTGGATTTCACCTTCTGGTGTCGCTCAATTTCTGAGCGATCTGGCGGGTGATCGGGCTGAGATTCCGGTCGCGCGACACTCTGATCTTGTCGCGATGGTTGAGCCGGGCGATCACCTGTTTCACCGCGTAGACCGGAGTCTTCGGGTTGAGGGCCAGCGCCACAGCCACCGGGTACAACCGCATCCAACGGCGGTTTTCCGAGATCGCGTGGATGACTTCTTCCGCCACGCTTCTTGACGAGGCAAATCGTTCGACCTCGTTGTCCGTCAATTTTGGACAGGCTAGGACCGATCGTTGGATCAGCCGGTTCCGGCTATTGATCAAGATCGTACGTTCTTCCGATGTTCCCCGCAGGGCGCAGATAATTCGTTCGTGGACGCTCATCTTGAGGAGCCGAGCATGGGTGTCCGTATTTGCGGATTTTTTGACTGCTTCGTCGAGTGACGGATCCTCGTTGGTCGGATACGGAAGCGTATCCAGAGCGGGAATGTGCGCACCGATCGCGCGCAACGCTTCCAACGCGTCTTGGACGCTCGGACCGGCCGCGTTGAGCGCTTCCTCCTGGGCAAGCACTTTCTGGATGAACTCTTCCTCGAACTCCCGGACCCGGCGCATGATCACCTGGTTGATCTGAGGATTTTCCCGCAGATCGTCGAGGATATCGAGGCATCCCAGCACCCGAACCTGGTTGGTAATAACGATGTCCTGAATCAGCGGCGTTGCATTTCGGGCCATGACTCTCAGCGTCTGGTCGGAAACCTTTGCCGATTGTGCAACCACCGCCCAGATGCTCTCATCGTTACGGACCCGAATCAAGAGATCGAGGACCAGAGGATCCGGAGGGCTCGAACGGATCCAGGAAATAATCGTTCGCTCTTCCTCCGCCTTCAACGACGCGGACGCCACCTCTGCAAGCTCTTTATCCGGGTCGGCCGAAAGCAGCACCTGAAGACTGAGTAGTTCTTCACGGGTGACCGGCAACAGTCCCTGGGCCGCGAAGAGCCTCACCTGTCGGGGCACCATCCCCTTGACGACACCTTCGATCAGGTCGGCACCCGCGGTGACATTGTGTTCATTCATCGAGTGCCCTCGATCCTAGCACCCTCAAACCATCATTACTGACTTCGGTATGAACCACCTGACCGGGCCGACCGAGATTGCGGTAGGTTGCGCCGCCAATTTCAAGGACGACCGCACTGGCATCACCGATGGTGAGTTTGACCGGCCCGATGATTTCGAGAGTCTCTTCGGTCCCGCCGGCAAGCAGTTTGCCTCCCGCCACCCCGTCGCGGTCCCGATAGTGGATCCAGCACTCCATTTCTGCTTCGACCCGAACAACAATCGACAACATATCGTCCGCTTCGAGCAACGCTTCGTCTTCCACGATACCGGGAGATGGACGTTGAACATTCATGATCGGGGCCGGAGGGATCGATGTCGGCGTCGCCGGTATGCTGGAACCGCCTCCGATCTGCTGGTCGGGGGCGGAGCTTCTCCAGATCACCACCGCGGCTGCCACCAGAATCGCACCGGCAATCAGCACCGGCACCCAGAAGCGCCACCGAACCGTGCGAACAAAAGGCGTCTCTTCGTCCACCAGGCCCGGGTGAGCGCCGGAGGCGAGCAGAAAACGATTCCAGGCCCCGTCAAAGGCCTCGGTCAACTGGTAGGGGTCTGCACCGACGACGATGGCGTATTGATTGACGAAATTGCGGCAGAAAACTTTTTGCGGCAGGTATCTGAAATCGCCGCTTTCAAGGCTCGACAAAATCTGCCGCGAAATCTTGGTTTCGGCAGCGATATCCTCCAAACTCATTCCGGCACCCTGGCGAAGTCTCTGCAGCTCCTCACCGAAGGTCTTCGGATGGTTGGGCGCCCCCTCCATTGCGGACATCACGCCTGGATTCTACCACCCTTCGGAGACCTTGGGCCTCGCGTTCGAGCAGCGAGGCCACGGCCGAGCGAACGTTGTCGGGAAGATCCGGGCGATTCAAAGCCCGTCGAAGTTCGGCCTGAGGCAGTTGAACAAGAACACTCAATGCCAGTGGATAGGGTGTGGCCGGGCATTCTACGAGGGCCCGTCGAACTCGGAAATACTGTCCCCATTTGTGATGCCTGGCAAGCTCAGCGAAGAATTCGGGCGGCGGTTCGGCGGTGTTGACCATCACCAGAATGTCGTTTTCCACCAACCTGGGGTTGTTGAGCAGAGCCGACAGAACCTTGCCGTCGGCGTGAGAGATCAAAGGGCTCAACAAGGCCCGGTGCGCGCGTCGCGCCAACGCGACCTTTTCACCCAGCGACATATTCGGCAGTTGCAACATGATCTTGCGCTCGGCCTGACGACGGACCACCGGCGGTGTTTTTGCGGTTTGTGCCAGAGAAAGCAAGGAGGTCCACGGCAGTGAACCGAGCAGATCCATGGCCCGGGCAAGATTGAACCCGGGAAATCCAGCCAGTCGTTCGCGGACCACGTGGCCATCGAGGGATTTTGCGTCGGCGGCCAATATTTCAGCAATCTGCAACGTGCAATATGGAGATCGAAGTACCTGCAGTACCTCGAGTTCATCCAACTTTTTGTTGGATACGAGGTGGAGCAAATCTTTGGAATCCATCTCCGAAATCATGGGTCCATCCTACCGTCGGGGCGAGGGACCGCCGCAGTTGTCGTCGATCTTCGACAATTTTTTGACAATTCGGTCTGTTTCAGTCGATCTCGGGCGGTTTGATACCGAGGATTTCCCGCAGACGCTGGCGCAACCTGACCACCTCCAGCGAGGCCAGATTCGCTTCGTCCTGTGACAGATTGCGGAGGGCGTGTTTGCGGAACGCGATGCGGGTCAAGAGCCGCGAAATAACGGCCCGTTCATTGCGGGACTCCCACCAATCGCTGCGGATTCTACGGCGATAATAGGGAATCACGTCGGCAACCCACGGCGGCACGGTTTTGAAGCGCACTTCCTCGGCCAATTGTTCTTTCAGAATCCCCTGTTCAGATCTCAGGAATGCCGCCAGGACGACAAAATACGCGATATAGACGCCGGGAACGGCCAGTAACCAGCTTCGTAGTGATCCATCGGGCGAAAATGGGCCCGCCAGCATCAAGGTCAGATTGAACGAGGCGTGAATGAGGACCGCGATCCCCAGACCACAGAGGGTCCAGTTTGCCCGTACAATCATGCTTCGGGTCATGACTGCGTGACCGATAAAGCCTCCAAGAGATGCACTGCAAACAGCGTGGACACCAGCCGACAACAGTGTTCTGCCGGCGATCAGGAAGACCGGGCTCTGAACTTCCGTCATCTGGACCCCGGCGCCAAGCCCGTAGATCACATTTTCGGTAACTGCAAATCCGAGTCCGACCGCGGTTCCGTAAACCACCCCATCCGTCGGATTGTCGAACTTGCTGGTGAAAAAAACCACCAGCAAAATCCCGGCGCCCTTGGCGCACTCCTCGACGATGGGTCCTAGAATGGTGGTTCCCACAAATGTGATGGAATCCGCCGAGATCCAGCTCACGACGACGCTGTCGAAAACACCAAAGGCGAAGAGCGCGATCGCAGGCGCCACCGACGCGCCATAGAGGAAAACCATCACCACTAAATGAATCGGTTCTCGGTCGTAGCGATCGAACCACCATACCAGCGCGACAATGAACAACAAAAAAACGGTAGAAACGAAGAGCGATCCGAAGAGCGTCAGAAACACTTCAACGGTCACGGAAGCACCAGAGGAAGCTCGGAAACCGCATGGCTTTCAAAATACGATCGCCCATCTGCAACATCGCGTCGGATCTGAGACATGAGTTCCATTGTTGAACTGAAGGTCCGTTCTTCGCGAAGACGTTCGAGGAAGAAAAGCCGAACCTTTTCTCGATACACATCTGCCGTGAAATCGAGCAGGTGGCTCTCGATCGTTGTCATGGAATTCTGATACACCGTGGGACGCACCCCGATGTTGGTAACAGCCGGAAACGTGCGATTGAAGGACGGAAGATAGGCCGCTGTCACATACACGCCATGGCGCGGTTCCAGTTCGTTGTCTGCTTCGATGTTGAGGGTCGGAAAGCCCAAGGTCCTTCCCAGGCGTTTCCCCTCGAGAACAGTGCCTTCGATGAAGGCCGCTCGTCCCAACAACGAACTCACCTCGTCAACTCGGCCGGCAGCCATCGATTCGCGCACGCGGGTCGAGGACACCACCCCTCCGGCGGCCTCCACGATCGGTGAGGATTCGGCAAGGAATCCGAGTTTCTCGCCCATCTTCTTCAGGAGATCAACATCTCCGCCGCGATCGGCGCCGAATCTGAAGTTTTTGCCGATATAGACCTCTCGGACCCGGAGTTTGTCGACCAGGACATCGGAAACGAAGTCGGCGGCATCCATTCGAGCCAGCTTGTGGGTGAACGGCACCACCAGGGTGGATTCGATCCCCGTGGCTTCGATCAGTGAAAGCCTTTGCTCAAGTGTGGTCAGAAGACGAGGCGAGTCGGATGGCCGTAATAGCTTGATGGGATGGGGGTCGAAGGTCATACACAGACTTGGAACTTCCATCGAATGTGCCCGCTCGACCACATAGCTGAGAACAGCCTGATGTCCCACGTGTACACCGTCAAAATTTCCAATGCTCAACACCGCGCCCTGCGGCGGATCATCGTTTCCGAGCGGATCTCTGAGAACCTCCACCCGATCTCCTTCAGCTCATGACCGGCAGCCGCGTGGGCGGCCGGCGACCCTCACGAACCACCCTCACCAGACGACCGACCAGGTCGTAGGGGTGGGCGTCCGTGATTTCAACCTCAACCAGTGAACCGGCAGGCGCCTCGCCATCGTTGATCAGCAGACGACCGTCAATCTCTGGTGCCTGCCGCGCCAGTCGTGCTTCGAGCAGGAGTTCCATTTCTTCAAGAGGTCCGGAGACCAGGGCTTCGAAGTTTCGACCGACCATTTCCTGATGGCGTTGCATGCTGATGCCCTGTTGCAGGGTCAGGAGACGGTCACGCCGGAGTGTCTTGACTTCTTCTGCAACCGGATCGCCGAGCTCCGCTCCAGGGTTTTCTTCCTGCCAGGAATAGCTGAATACACCGAGATGATCAAAACGAATATCGCGCACGAAGGATTCGAGTTCTTCGAACTCCTGATCTCCCTCACCGGGAAACCCGACGATCATGGTCGTGCGAAGCGTCAGATCGGGCACCTTCGAACGGGCTTTTTCGATCAAGGCGCGATAGCTGCGTGAGTCCCCTCCCCTCTTCATCAATTTGAGGACTTTCCGGCTGGCATGTTGCAGCGGAATATCGAGGTAAGAAAGAAACCGCGGCTCCGCCGCCATGAGATCGAAAAGACCTTCATCGAGGGTGGCCGGATAGGCGTAGAGAAACCGAATCCACGGCAGATCGGTTTGTTCGAGAAGCTCTTCCACCAACTCTCGCAGCCCACCTGCGAGCCCCAGATCTTCGCCATAGCGTGTGGTGTCCTGGGCGATCAGATTCAACTCCTGGATCCCCTGATCTTCGAGGGCCCGTGCCTCGGCCACGAGATCGTCCACGCTTCGCGACCGGAACCGCCCCCGCATATTCGGAATGTGACAGAAGGTGCACGGGTTGTTGCAGCCTTCGGCGACCTTCAGATAGGCATGGCTACCGGTTGACAGCACCCTGGGAATGCTGTGGTCATAGACCTTCAAGGCTCCGCGCTGATCGGGAATATGGGCCGCCAACTCGCCGCGAACGGCGGTGGTGATTTGCTCCAATTCGTCGAGCCCGATGAATGCGTCGATCTCAGGGATCTCTCGCGCCAGATCGTCCGCATAGGCCTGCGCCATGCAACCTGAAACCACCAGGCGCCGAACATCGCCCCGCTCCTTCGCTCGAGCGATTTCCAGGATTGCCTCGATGGACTCCTCTTTTGCCTCGGTGATGAAACCACAGGTATTGACGACAACCACATCCGCCCCGGCAGCATCCGAGGTCAACTCGATACCGTCACTCTGGAGCTTTCCCAACATGAGCTCGCCGTCGACCAGGTTCTTGGCACAGCCGAGGCTGATCATGCCGACCCGGACGGGCCTTCCGGTCCGCTGATCCAAATCTCGTGTCGGCGCTGTCTTCATCCGTCCTCCAAGCCAGGCATTCTACCGCGGACGAGTGGGCCGGTGCGCGGGTTCCGGCAATTTCATTGCAGTGGAGATCTCTTATCCGGCACTATCGCGGAAGAGAACGCTTTTCACTCGCGCAAATAATCCCGCACCGCCATGGCGGTCTTTCTCGAGGCCCCCGGCTCACCCAGCAGACGACGGGCTCGAGCGAGACCCGGCCGCTGTGACGCGGCATCGTCGGCCAACAAACGTCGGGAGACCTCGGCGAGATGAGGACCGTTCCAATCCTTCTGGAGCAACTCGGGAACCACAGTCTCGCCGGCGATCAGATTGACGAGGGCGACATTCGGCACCTTCACCAGGAGACGGGCCAAGGCGAAAGAGAGAGCGCGCAATTTGTAGCCAACCACCATGGGCACATCGAGGAGGGTGCACTCCAGGGTGGCCGTGCCCGAGGCGGTCCAGGCGAGAGCACTTCCGACCAACGCTTCCCGACGGTCCTCACCACCGCTGCGGATCAGCCTCGAGTCCGCGGGGCAGCCGGCAAGGACCTCATCGACGACGGATTCCATTCCCGGAGCCTCGATCAGAACCGCTTCTTCGACCTGTTCGGTCGGCATCAGCGCGAGGGCTTCCATCATCACCGGCAGCAGTTGCCGGACTTCCATCCCTCGCGAGCCCGGGAGGAGCCCCAGACGCCGGACCCGGGCTCGATTCTCGGCGCCAAGCAGACCGACCCGATAGATCTCGTCAACCAGAGGATGGCCGACATAACGTGCCTTGACTCCGTGCTCTTCATAAAACGGAACCTCAAACGGGAGAATGCAGAGCACCTCTTCGGCGAGTTCCCGAACCTGGTGAACACGACCGCGCCGCCAGGCCCAGAGCTGCGGAGAAACATAAAGGACCACCGGAATCCCGAGTGACCGGAGCCTTCGTGCGAGGCGAAGGTTGAAATCCGGAGAGTCCACCAGTACGGCAAGGTCCGGTTTTCGGCGCTTCGCCTCGTCAACCAGCGAATTCATCAGGCGGAGAATCCGCGGCAGCTCACGAAGAACTTCCACCAGGCCCATGTGAGCGAGCTCATCGACCGTCGCCACCGCCTCGAGGCCGGCATCGATCAGTCGATCGCCCCCGACCCCATAGGCCGTGATCGTCGGGTCGAGATCGTTCAGTTCGCGCAAAAGGTTGCCGGCGTGAATGTCACCCGAGACCTCTCCCGCAACGATGAGCAGTTCGCGACCCGACACGCTCAATACCTCATCTCAAGCTCAGGGGAACGGGAACATGAGCCAGCCGAGCAAGGTCCCGCCAACCGCCATGATCAAAAAGGTCTTGAGGAAAAGGCGACGCCTTCCCGCTGTGGTCGATCGCCACAAAAAGGCGAAAAAAACCGCAACCAGAAATGCGTGCCACAGCATCAGAGTGAGGTGGTCCATCTCAGTCCTTTTGACCCTTGGCAATGTCCGAAACATCAAGAACCGTCAAAAGATTCATCAGACCAGCGGTATAGAGAAAGGTGTTTCCATAGGCAAAACCCGTTGCCGACGGGTTGCCCCCACCTTCGAGCCCGAACGGGAACCCACTGAGAACGTCTCCAAGACCGTTAATCCAGAACAACCGGATGAGGTAGAGAATGCCGTTACCGAGGCAGGCGAAGGCGGCGAGCCATGAAAATGGGTTCTGCGGTTTTGGTGTTCCCAATTCGCCATCGAGCAGGGTGCCGGTGACAAATGCACTCACTATCACGAGCGCAAAGATGATCGCGCGCTTGCGCTTGCCGAGCAACCAATGCCCCAGACCCGGAATCAGCCATGCTCCCATGAGGAGCCTCAACGGAACCTTCGAGGCGGCCTTTTCCTCTTTCGGGTTGTTTGTTTTCTTTTCCGACCGGCTTTTTTTCATCTCTCGCTCCCACGAACGGTTTTGAGTGCTTTCCGCATCCGGTCGAAAGTGGTTTCCAAGTCCTCGGGAATCACCCGCGTATCACCGATGACAGTCATGAAGTTGTTGTCCGCATGCCACCGCGGAACGATATGGAGGTGCAGATGTTCCTCGATTCCCGCCCCGGCGGCCTCGCCCACATTGAAACCGACATTGAATCCGTGGGGTTTGTAGAGAGCACGGAGCGAATCCATCAGGTTCTTGGCTGTGCCCATCATTTCGGTCAATATGTCGACATCGACGTCGCCGATATCACTCTTGTGCTGAATCGGCGCCACCATCGCATGCCCGGTTGTGTAGGGATAGAGATTCAACAACGCAAAAGAACCCGTATCGCGTGCCAGGGTCAGTGTTTCACGGTCATCCTTCGAAGCGTAGGCCCGGCAGAAGATGCATTGGCTTTTGTCGCGGTTATCAGCCGTTGACACGTACTTCAACCGCCATGGAGCAAAGAGATGTCGACCCTCTCCGGTCACTGCTGCAGCAGCTCTTCTCTGAGGTGTTTGCCTGGTTTGAAATAGGGGATCTTCTTTGGCGGAACATGCACCTGCTCACCGGTCTTGGGGTTGCGCCCGGTGCGCTCGCCACGCTGCCGGATCCGGAACGAACCGAATCCCCGGAGTTCGACCTTCTCGTTGCGCCTCAGAGCCGTGATGATGCTCTCGAGTATCACCTGTACGACTTCATCCGCTTGCTTGCGCGGCACGTCGGCTGCTTCAGCGACCGTTTCTACGAGATCCGCCTTGGTCATAGTCATCTATGGTGCTCCTTGCTCCCCCGCAGTCCCCCTCGGACCGCAAGCAACCTATTTTTCCTCTTTTTCCGGATCGGCGGATGCTTCGGGCTCTTCTTCACCCGGCGCGTCTCCGTCATCACTGGCCACAGCTTCTTCAGCCTCTTCAGACTCGTCGTTTTCTTCGACTGCTTCGACCGTCTCGACTGCCGCGTCCTCCGTGACCTCGGTCTCATCCACCGTTGCTTCCTCGACCACCGCTTCGGCTTCAACTTCGGCTGCCGCCTCGATCTCATCCGACTCTGCAGCCGCTTCGGCTTCTACAGCCACCTCCGCGACGGTCTCGACTTCGGTTTCACCCTCAGTCGTTTCCTCGACCACCGTTTCAACAGCCGCTTCTTCGGTGACTTCTTCGGCCACTTCTTCTGCGGATTCATCGACGACGTCTCCAGCCGCCGCCGTCTCTTCGGCGACCACATCGGCCTCGTCGGTCGATGCCTCGGTCTCGGCTTCGTCATCACCGATGCCGACGGCGCGCAGAGCCGCAGCCATGGCGGTATTGGTGGAAGAACTCTCTTCGGCAGCTATAACCGCCTCGACATCATCCTGCTGGACACCATGCATCGAAAGACCGATGCGGCTCTCGTGCCAGTCGATCCGCAGAATCCGGCACATCACCTGCTGCCCGGTGCTGAACATCTCCGCCAGGGAGAGACTCTCATCGCGATCGATTTCGGAGATGTGACACAAACCCTCGACACCGGGGGCGAGCTCCACAAAGACACCGAAATCGGTGATGTTGGTGACCTTCCCGTTGCCCACATCGCCGACTCCATGGGTGTTGGCGTACTCTTCCCATTCGTTCGGCATGAGCTCTTTCATGGAAAGCGAGATCCGCTGATTGTACGAATCGATCGAAGTGATGACCGCCTCGACCTCTTCGCCCTTTTGCACGACCTCCGAAGGATGGTTGATCCGGCGGGTCCACGACATATCTGAGATGTGGACCAGACCGTCCACTCCGGGAATGATTTCGATAAACGCGCCGAAATCCGTCAGATTGCGGACCACACCCTTGACGGAGCTCCCGACGTTGTAGGACTCGGCCACCTTCTCCCAGGGATTGGGCTCCGTCGCACGCAGGGACAGGGACAGGCGTCTCTTATCGGCATCGACTTCGGAGACCACGACCTCGACTTCCTGGTCGATCTCGAGGATGGAACGAGGATTCTTGACCTTTTTTGTCCACGACATTTCGCTGACATGGATCAGGCCTTCGACGCCCTCTTCGAGGACCACAAAAGCTCCATAGTCCACGATGCTGACAACCTTGCCCTCGACTCTCTTGCCGACAGGGTATTTCTCCGGCACCAGAATCCATGGGTCTTCGAAGCGTTGTTTGTAGCCTAACGAGACTCGCTCGCGTTCGCGATCGAACCTCAGTACCACCACATCCACCTCGTCGCCGACGTTGAAATACTCGGTCGGGTGACCGACGCGTCCCCAGGAGATATCGGTGATGTGGAGCAGGCCGTCGAGACCTCCGAGATCAACAAAAACCCCATAGTCGGTCAGGTTCTTGACCACTCCATTGACCAGTTTGCCCTCTTCGAGGGTTTCCATGGTCTCTTCTTTGACCTTGCCCTGGGCCTCTTCGAGGATGGCTTTTCGCGACAAGACAACGTTGGAGCGACGGCGGTCAAAGGAGATGATGCGGGCCTCGATCTCCTGTTCGAGATAATCTTCGAGTCGGCGGTTGGGGAGCAGGTCCACCAGCGAGCCGGGAAGAAAGGCACGAACGCCGATATCGACCGACAGGCCTCCCTTGACTCTCTCCAGAACCTGCCCCGTGACGGGAACTCCGGATTTGTAGGCTTCCTCGATCGTACGCCAGATCTTGAGCTTTGCGGCGCGGTCGCGAGAGAGGCGGACACGCCCTTCTCCCTCATCCATACGCTCCACGAAGACCTCGACCTCGTCGTTGACCGATACCGTGACCTCGTTGGTCTCGGGATCCGTGAACTCTGAAACGGAGACGCTGCCCTCACACTTGTAACCGATGTCGACCAACACTTCATCGCTGTCGACCGCCACCACAACACCGTGAACGACTTCGCCTTCCTTCAGAGACTGCAGGGACGTCTCCATCAGCTGTTCCATGGAGAGCTCGTTCATTCCCTCCTCTTGTTCCAGATCACCATTCATTTCCGGGTCCATACTCAAGACTGTTCCTCCTCGCTAGACTCACCCCATTGTGAACCTAGCCTCTGTAATTTGATGACCTTACGGCCTAATGCACGATACTGTCAAGCATCGTGATCGAAAACGTTGCCCAGCTCCTCCGACAGTCGATCAATGACCTCCTCCAGGCTCAGCTTCGAGGTGTCGACCACGATCGCGCCACGAGCTACCTGGAGGGGTGAATCGGCGCGTGAGGTGTCCTGATGATCGCGCTGATTCTGTTGCCGCCGAACCTCGTCGAGAGTCGTCTCGATCTGGTCCTCCACAAGGTCGCGATGGCGTCTCAGAGCTCGCTGCTCCGAATCAGCCGTGAGAAATACCTTGAGATCCGCATCGGGGAGAACCACCGATCCGATATCACGTCCCTCCATGACCCCGCCCTTTTCGAGACCGAGCCTCCTCTGGATGGGGACCAGGGCCTGCCGGACCTCACTGACAGCGGATACTCCAGAAGCCATCATCGAGCACTCGGGGGAACGGATTTCGGAACTCACATCCTCACCATCAATCAGGATCCGGGTGCCATCAACATCCGCAGCGACGTCGATATCGTGCTCGTTCATCAGTTCCACGACGCGTCGCGCCGATTCCAAATCGAGGGTAGCGGGAAGACCGTCGCGGATGGCCAGCAGCGCCACCGCCCGATACATGGCGCCCGTGTCGAGGTAGGGAATGCCGAGCCTGGCGGCCAAACCCGCCGCCACGGTTGATTTTCCGGCCCCGGCCGGTCCATCTATCGCCACCAATATTGGGTGTGTTCGGTCGTTTCGTGGGGCAGTCACGCTGTGGAGCTTCCTTTGACGCGGACCATGCGGAGGTCTGCAGAACCGCTATTGTACAGGGTGCCGTATGCTCGTCCAGTGACCAATTCAATTATTTCGTTCGGTTGCGCCACCGCCTTCGAAAATATCGACTGCACGGGTTCGCGCGACCGGAGAGGTGCTTTGCTTTGACGATGACCGAACGCCGTCACCTGCTGAATTCCGAAAAGCGGGTGTTCGATGTCTCCACCGCAGGCAAGCTGAGGGTGGGTGTCGGTTACCCGAACACATATCACGTTGCGATGTCTTCGCTCGCGTTCCAGTGGGTGGTGGAGATCGCCGGCCGATGTGAGGACGTCGGGATCGAACGCTTCTTCTCGGATGCGCCGGGAAACGGCAGGACTCTGGAAACCGGTTGTGGACTCGGCGATCTCGATCTCCTCGCTTGGAGCTGCTCCTTCGAACTCGATGCCGCGAATCTGCTTTCGACTCTTCAGGCAGCCGGTATCCCGACTCGAAGGGAAGAACGCGACCATCGGCATCCCCTACTGGTCATGGGTGGCGCGGTGGCATCCATCAATCCCCTCCCCTTGTCGCCGGCCGTCGACGTCTTCGTCCTCGGATCCGCCGAACGATTGTGGCCGCCCTTGCTCGAGCTGTGTCTCGAAATCCGTGATCGCGACCGGCTCCTCCTGGAGTTGGCGACGCGGGACGGGTATTTCGTGCCGCTCCACCATCTCGACGAGAATGGGCGTCCAAACGGCCGCCGGAGACGAATCGAAAAGCGTGATGAACACATGGCCGACAACGCCATGGTTCCAGCCTCCCACATGGTGACTCCTCATACCGAATACAGTGGTCGTGGCCTCGTCGAGATGTCGCGAGGCTGTCCCGAGAAGTGCCGTTATTGTTGGGTGAGCTACAACTACGGCCGACTCCGTTGTTATTCGGAGGAGGGCATCCTCGCTCGAGTCGACCGAATCGCGCAGATCAGCGACCGTATCGGATTCGTCGCCACCGCCGTCGGTGATCACCCACGTCTGGCGGAGATCCTGCACCAGTGCCGACGTCGGGATCTGAATGTGGCCCTATCATCGCTGCGAATTCCGGCGATGACGGAGGATGTCCTGCGACCTCTCGCGGAATCCGGGGCGCGATCGGTCACCATCGCACCGGAAACCGGGAGCGATGAGCTCCGCCGCAAGCTCAAAAAACCGATCCCGAACAGCGCCATTCTCGCCGCCGCCGAAACCGCACAGCGCTGCGGTATCGAAAGCCTGAAGATGTACTTCATCATCGGTCTTCCCGGCGAGACCGACACCGACCTCGCCGGCATCGTGGACCTCATCACCCGGGTGCGGGCAGTGATGGTGGGTTACGGCCGCGAACGTGGACGGGTCGGGACCCTTCACGCCGGCTTCAACGTTTTGGTGCCGAAGCCCTACACCCCCTATTCGAAGGAGCTCATGCTCAGCCAACATGAAGCGCGGCGGAGGATGAAACTGATTCAGCGCGGGATCAGCGGTCTCGGCGGGGTCCGAATCGACCACCCGGGCTATCGTGAGGCCCAGTGGCAGGCCTTTCTCAGCCGCGGCGATGTCGGGGTCTTCGACGCCCTTCAGGCCGCGGCGACGGGCAGTTCGCTCGGCGAATTGCTGGCGAGGTTTCGCTCCCGTGTCGAGGCCTCGACACTCGTCAAAACAGATGAGGACCCGGTATGGCGTTTTGTAACATCGGCTCCGGTCAGCGCGCTGCCGGGTTCGTAGTCGCCGCTGTCTGACTCCGCACAAAAGCTCTCGGCGGGCGCCGGGATTGAGTCCGGTTGCGGGCCACGATGACCGGAACATCAATGACCGGCTTTCGGGGATCGTCGGTACGAATCGTGATCCTCCCGTCCACGCTCCCGACGAGGTCGTCGCTTGCAAGATTCTCGGCCAAAACCACCATGATCTGTTGTTGCTGACCGGCCTTTGTCGAAATGGCCGACACGGTAAACAGATCCGGATGTGAAACCTCGATGTCAGTGATCGAAAAGGCGATCCCGTCGTTTCGGTTGAGACCGACGACGGCAACTCGACCGACGGTTTCGGTCGATGAGGTCGGCCACATTCTCACGACGTCCGGTCGAAGAGTGATCAGTGGGCGGACGCGCATCGTATAGGGAATCGAGAGCTTTGAAACATCCGGATGATTTGTTTCCAGGCGAAGGGTGCCCTTCGTGGTTCCCGCAGCAAGGGTTGCATCACCGACCACCTCGAGCCATATATCTCCAGGCAGACCTTCCCTCCCGTCGAATTCCTTTGTTTTCTCGACCTTTTCGACCCGCGGTTTGAACAGTGGGTTTCCGGAGGACACACTGTAGATATCGAGGGGAACACCATCGGCCCGGTGGAGCAGAAGACCTCCTCGCAGCTCTTCGCCTTCGGTCGCGGTGACGATAAGAAACATGCGGGGTTTTGCCACGATGGGCTGGTCGATTGTGGCGCGCAATCGCAAGACCAGAGTCCGGGCATCCGCGGCATCGGTCTGGACATTGATCGATTTCGAAAACACGCCGCTTTGTTGTTCGCTTGTTTTGATCACCGCCCGCAGCGTTCCCGACCCACCTGCCGGGATGACCGAGTCGAACTCGGCCACCGTGCATCCTCAGGAAGGTTTCGCCCGAATGATGTGGACATCCTCCGGTCCGTCGTTGTGGAAAAGGAATGTGGCGGAAGCAGGTCGGCCGGCAATGACCTTGCCGATCTCAACAGTCGAATTTTCGACCCAGAATAAGGTCTTTCCCTCATCCTGGGCCACGACTGGCGGCGCAGACGCCACCGCACAAAACAGCACCACCACGGTTAGGACGGTGCCAAATCGGTCTCTCATTCTATTCTCCTCGGGCCGCTCATCGAACGACCCGATTGTATCAGCCGGCGATCTGGTACTCACCAAGGATGTGTCCCTGGGTGCCCACTACCAGGCATTCGACCGGAATCTGCCGCTCTGACCTTCGGAGCGCCTCCTCGACCAGACGCACCAGCCCTCCGCAGCACGGGACCTCCATGACCATGACACTTAGGCTCTTGATCTCCGCCTCGTCGATCATGGCGACGAGCTTTTGGAGATAGATCTCCTGATTGCTGTCAAGTTTCGGGCACGCGATGGCCAAGGAATGTCCCTGCAGATAGCGTTGATGGAAATCGCCGACCGAAAATGCCACACAGTCTGCGGCCAGGAGCACATTCTGATTCTGGAAGAAGGGCGCGGTGGGCGGCACGAGATGGAGCTGAATCGGCCAATGTCCGAGCTGTGAGGCGGGGCCGGGCCCGGCGGCGACGGCGGGATCCTGGGTGGGGCTCATCACCTGGGGTCGGGAACCGGGACAACCGCCTCCGGCCATCGGGTTTTGACCGACGACACCAAAAACAGGTGCTGGTGCCACAGGATTTCTCCCCTGCCCCATGCCCTTCAGGTGCTGCTCGACCGCTGATTCATCAAACTCGTCGGCCTCGCGATGGATGACCTTGAGAGCTCCCTGAGGGCAGTGGCCGAGACAGGCTCCGAGGCCGTCGCAATAAACATCACTGATCAATTTGGCCTTGCCGTCGATAATCGCGATCGCACCTTCGGCACATGCGGTGACGCAGTCTCCACAGCCGTCGCAGAGCTTTTCGTCAATTTCAATGACCTCTCGAATTGCCATTCAGGCCTCCGTTTCGATTTCGCGGAGCATCGTCAGAAGCATCCGTGCGGGCTCCGGAGCGTGCAGAGCGTGGGGCACGTTGGCTGGCATCCTGACCACTTCGCCGGCACCCAGACTTACGGGATTCTCCCCGATAGTCAGATCGAGACGCCCATCGACGACCTGGACCAAAGCATCGAATGGTGCGGTGTGTTCGGAAAGCCCCTGCCCTTGGTCAAACGCAAAAAGGGTCACGTTACCGCCCGTGGTCCGGGCGAGTACCCGGCTGACGATCGCCCCCTCACCCACCCGGACGAGGTCGACGAGCGCGCTCGGGTGGTCGCTGGCCAACTCATCGATCGTGTTCTTATCTGCAGTCATGGAGCCTCCAAAACGATCTCTTGACATCCAGTTGAAAGAGTAGGGTTCATACCGATTCGCGTCCTTGATCAGGGTCAAGGGCAGATCCGTGAAGATTTGCCGGATCAGTTTCGTGGGAAGACCGGCGCCCCTGCCATCACGCCCACCGTTTCCCCCGGATATTCGCGTCGCCAGCGTTCGATGATCTCATCCGGTTCCACAACTGGCTCGAAACCGAGCTTGCAGACCACAACCGGATCGAGGTTCGAACAAAGGCTGACCCGATAGCGAGAAGTCTTTTCAACCAAGCGCAGGGTTGTGTGACCGTATTGCACCCATTTCTCTGCCAGTGCTTCCAGAATGCGCTCGGGTCGAGGATCACGGATGAACGGCTCCATCATGGGTGAACCAAGCCCGCCATCGAGTGCCGCCACATACAGCAGCTCTCCCCCGGGAGCGAGAAAGCGGCAGACGGCATCGAAAGACTTGTGGCCCTGGATCAGGGTGGCGTCGGACGGCGACCCGCCTCCACAAGCAACCATGAGTTGAAAGGGTGCGCCCGGGCTTGTCTCGAACCAGATTCGAAGCTTGTCCACCGCGGCCGCAAATGCCGTCCGCCAGGGGCCGGCCCCCGCCCAGGCCGGGTTCCCATCGTTGCCCTCGACCAGGCACAGGGCGAGATCAGGTGGGTATAGATCGGCGGCCTTGGCGATTTCGTCAGCTACCGGATTGCCGATCAGCAACCCGGGCTCACAAGCGGGCTCGCGAACGGAACCCCGATCGTCGGATCGCAAGACCAGCGAATGATTGGTCTGGATCTCGTCATAGGCTCCGATTCCCGGAAAGACCATTTTCGGGCCGCCACCAAAACCGGCAAAGTAGTGATGCCGGACCGTCCCGACGGTGATCAGGAGGTCGCTTTCAACCGCTCGGCGATTGAGGTGAAGATCTCGATCCGGCCCGAGTTTTCCGACAACCACCAGATCCTGCAAGCGACGGCTATCGTGTTCGACCACGCGGACCCCGTCCGGCAGCGGGCCCACCAGGGTTGCGACCGCCTCCTCGCCGACCGAGGGGTGGGTGCCGTTGGCCACCAGAACCGTGATTGCCGAGGCATCGATACCCGCCCCTTCAAGACGAAGAATCACCGCCGGGAGCACCTCTGGAAGCCAGGCCTTTCGGGTGGAATCGGGCACGAGGATGGTGACGGTTGATCGATCGCACGCGAGCGTGGACAGTGGATCCCCTTCCAGTGGTGAGTCCAGGGCCTGAGCCACCAACCCACCAATATCGCGCTGACCGGGAGGGGCGGTGGGCGCCAATGGGCGAACCCGAATGCCGCGAAGATCGAGAGCCAGTTGTTCATGGCCAAAAGGAAGTTTGACAATCATGGGCGCACGATAGCATCCTGCAGGGTATGGAAGCCCCGACCACCTCTCCGTTGATCGGTGAAGATGACCGGCGGTTCTTGCTCGATCTCGCCCGATCGGCCATCTCCAACCGCCTGGCTGACCTTCCCCCGCCGGTCTCCTCGCCGCCCTCGGATCTTCTTCTCGAACAACGCGGCGCCTTTGTCACCCTCAAGATCGATCACGTCCTCCGGGGCTGTATCGGTCACGTCGTCGGCGTTTCACCCCTGTGGAAGAGCGTCCGCGACAATGCCGTGGCGGCGGCATTCGAGGACCCGCGCTTCCCACCTTTGACGGGTGATGAACTCTCCCGCACCGTCATCGAAATCTCAGCCTTGACTCCCCTCTGTCCGGTATCCGCCGAACAGGTGGTCGTCGGGCGCGACGGCGTGCTGATTGAATGCGGAGCGGCACGTGGCCTGCTGCTTCCCCAGGTCGCTACCGAGTATGGTTGGGACCGCGAGACATTCCTCGATCACACCTGCCGCAAGGCCGGGCTCGAGGCGGGCTGCTGGCGCCGATCTGACGCAATTCTCAAGGTGTTCAGCGCTCAGGTTTTTGGCGAAGCCACCGACCGTTGAATCAGGGACGAATACCCAGCACCTCGAGTTCATAGGCATCAATCGTCGGATAAGAGCGAAAGGGCTGTCCTCGCGCGGCATCGGGATCGGGAAGCGGTACCGCCTCCGACACCTCAAGCATGTGCCCCAGGAATTTCTGAAACGCTTTGAGCGGATCGTCGATCCCGACGAGGGGACGGGGATCAAAGGTGTTGCTCAGGACCCGGATTGTTCGGATGGGCGCACGGTTGCCCCAGGGCGAATCGAGCAACAAATCGACCAAAACAACCGGTTTTTGCCCCGACCGGTTGATCCCGCCAACCGCCACGGCTTGAATCGAGTCGATGTGCAATTTGCGCAGCTCGCCATTGACTTCGATCTGCAGCGAGGCGCCTTCGATCGAGCGCGGGATTGCAGCCAACTTCCGCAGCGTGTGAACCACCTCTTCCGTCTCGACGGCTCCCTCCTCCTCTTCGCTGATTTCCATGGAATCGCGCTCGTGGGATTGGGGGGGAATAGTCTCGGGAATAACTTTGCGCGCGGTTTCGAGTTCCGATCTCGCTTCCGGCGGCGTTTCCGGATTTCCGAGAGCGGATTCGATAATGGCCGCGGCCTCCGGCGCCTGGAGGGCCACGGCGAGCCGCGCCATACGGAGTTGAATGGCAGCAGGCGTGCCGACGGTGACCGACTCCTGAGCACGGCGCAGGGTCTCCCGTGCCGCTTCTTCCCGACGTTCCCTTTCCATCATCTCGGCAATTTGAATGCCCAGGACGGGGTCGAAGGTCATCGAGGGCGCAGCATGCAGCATGTCCTCCCAGTGAGCGACCACAAAACCGCTGTCTCCCCGCCGCGCCGCGCTTCGCATAGCGCCCAACATCGCAGGGACGGCCGCCCCCACATTCTGGTTCTGGAAACTGAGATTCCACAGGGCCATCGCCGCGTCGACGTTGTCCGGATTGGCCTTGATTTCCCGATCGAGAGCTTCGATGGAGCCTCCGAGATCTCCCTTGTCGGCGAGTTGAACCGCCGACTCCACGACCGTGTTGTCGATCACCGTGATCTTGGACTCGATGCTCGAATCGATAAAGCGCTCCTCGACCTTGAAATAGGCGATCACGGTAGCCGCGAGGGCCCCGAATGCGAAACCCCACACGTGGGCCCAGAACGCGACTCCCCCACCCCCCGCTCCCGGGGCGAGGTAGTCGGCCAGGTTTGCATACGAGAGTTCTTTGAAGAACCACAGCGGCAACATGATCCACGCTGGAGCCGTACCGACGCCGGTGAAGATGAATCCGATCCAATAAAAGAACTTGATCTTCGAGTTCCAATAGCGAATCAAAAAGGCGCCCATCACACCGGCAACGGCGCCCGACGCGCCGATCAAAGGCATGTCCAGATCCGGATACCGGACCATGAACATCAGACCCGCAATCCCACCTGCAACAATGTAGAACGACCCGTAGATCGGACGGCCCCAGACATCCTCGATAAATGGACCGGCCAGATAAAGCAGAAAGAGATTTCCAAAGAGGTGCCAGAAACCGCCGTGGAGGAACTGGTAGCTCACGACGGTCGGAATGTGGAAATCGGCCGGCACCAGACCCCAGCGTCGCATCGGCGATTTTTCCATCGACGAATAACCCTTGGCGACAAGCTCATCGAGATGGGTCTGTTCTTGCGATACCTGCAACTCGCTCGACGGGCGATCCGGCCCCAACTCGCGGATGGTTTCGATCTCCGCGGCTGTCTCTTCTTCACCGAACCGGGTTTCGAAGAAGTTCAGCAATCGCTCCGGGAGGTCGAGGTAGGGATGCTCTACGAAATAGTTGATCGCCTCGTCGAGATGTTCCGCACCCCTCTCTTCATGAGAGGTGCCGACGATATTCGTGACGATGAAGACCACAACACACAGACCCATGATCGAGAAGGTCACCCACGGCAATCTCCGAACTTTGGTTTGTTCGTGACCGAGGGGAATGATCATGAAAGCTCCGCTGCGATCTTTGGTCTATTATATCCCCCGATGTCAGTAGGAGCCTTGATTCTGGTCGAAACCGGTCTGCCCGGTAACCTTGGGGCCGCCATGCGGGTTGCGGCCAACTTCGGAATTCCGAGACTCGAGCTGGTGCGCCCGGCGATTTCCCCCGACGATCCGGAGGTCCTCAGCTGGGCCTGCGGCGCCGAGGATCAGCTGCAGTGCCGAAGATGGCCGAGCTTTGCCGAGGCCTGCGCTCCGTACCGCACTCTGGCGGCATCTGCATCGGGAAGAGGGCGCAAAAACCTTCCGGTGCTTTCCCCCCCCGAGGCCATCCCCCTTTTGCTCGAGCGAGGCCCGGAGCAGGCTGCCCTCGTTTTCGGCAACGAAACCCGCGGTCTGACCCGAGACCACCTCGATCGCTGCGATATGGTCATCCGTATCCCGACCGATCCGGCATTTCCGGTGCTCAACCTCGTCCAGGCAATCGCGATTCTGGTGGCTGAGGCGCATCTGTGGGCCGTGGGAGCACCCGACGCCGCCCCGGAACCGGCCTCACAGGTGGAGGTGGAGGCCCTGATGGCACACCTCGACCAGAGCCTCTCCGTGATCGGCTTTCTCGATCCTCAGAGCCCGCAGCGGATCCTTCGCAAACTCCGCCGGCTCTTCGGTCGCGCCGGAATCACCGACAACGAGGTCCAGATCGTCCGCGGCATCTGTCGCCAGATGGAGTGGGCGGCGGGGGCCAAACCCGGCAGATATTCGAAGGTTGATGCCGACGAGGATGAGTGAGGGCCGTCTGTGAAAGGGAGAATGGGGGAAAGGTAGACCGCCCCGTCGCTCGATGCTGGATACTGGATGCTGGATCCCGAGCCCCAGCCCTTTACCGTTACCGAACGAGGGAAAGGGAAAACCACTCGGTTCTGATCTCTCCTGAATGGGAGTGTCGCCTCCCGATGTCATCCTGAGCGGAGCCCCACAAGGCGAAGTCGAAGGATCTATGAGGTGGATCACAAAGACCCCGGCCCGCAGATCCTTCGACTTCGCGCCAAAGGCGCTTCGCTCAGGATGACATCTTGAAAAGACCCACCGATTCGGCTGGGTATGAGGGGAAAGGGAGATCATCGCGGGTCGACCAACGTGATAAGGGCAGAGTCTCCTCTGCTCCTCTGCTCCTCTGCTCCTCTGCTCCTCTGCTCCTCTGCTCCTCTGCTCCTCTGCTCCCTCTCCTCTGCCCAATTCCTACCGGATCCCGATATCCCTCTGCAGCCGCTCGGCGAGACGCAGCAATTCCGGATCGGTCGGGAAACGATCGAGAGCTTGTGACAGGGCACCGGCCGCTTCGACGAAGTCGCGGTTCCGAATCTGAAACGAAACCAGGGCGGCGGCGTGGCGAGCTTCATTGGGTTCGATTTCCACTGCTCGTTCGAGGGCCAGAATCGCATCGGAAGTCTTGCCCGAACCCTCCGCGACCGCGGCGATCCGGTGCAGGAGCCCGACATCGGTCGGTGCCATCCCCCACGCCCTCCGCAGGTGTTGCAGTGCGAGGTCAGCGTCGCCCCTGCGCTGTGCCAGACCGGCAAGGGTGACATAGGGCGCTGGCGATGCGGGCATGAGTTGGAGAGCGGCCTGAGCTGCGGCCAGGGCACCGTCGCGATCGCCGTCCCGGTCCCGGGCAACTGCGATGGAAGACCAGGCACTGGCCCGTATGGCTCTGGGATAGGAGCTCCGCTCGGCAATGGACTCCAGAATAGGGATCGCACGGCCGAGGTCGCCTTCCTCCATCGCCCACCGGGCGCGTTCCAATTCGATTTCGGGACGACCCCCGAAATCTGCCAATACGAGCTCAGCTGCGGCAACATCACCCTGGCTGCGCAGCAGTCGGGCGAGGGTGAGCGCGGTTTCGGTCCGCTTGCGGGGATAGAGCTCACTCCGCAAGCGCAGAGATTCAAGCCTGACGGCTCGCTGATCCTCGGGGGGAAGCTCGATCTCCGGACTCTGAAGACCCGGTGCCACAGCCTCCGCGATGGCGAGATCCAGAAGCGCCTCATCCAGAACGCCCAGGTACAGGAGAACCATGGCCCGCAATCGCCGCAGAGCGGGTGACAGTGGATCGCGCTTGAGGGACTTGCCAAGAAGGTCGAGGGCCACAGCGGGCTGATCACCGAGCAAGGCGGCGTGCGACAGGTGTGTGAAGCCACTTGGATGGGCCGGAATCCAAGCCGTCTGCCGGTGACCCAAACGGGTCAGCGCGGCGACAACGACTTCGCGGTCGGCGCTGCCAAAATCACGCACCACGAGCCGTCGCGATCTTTCTACGAACGAGGGAAGGGCGACGGACCGGTCATCCGAAAGCATGACCGCACCGCGATCGGGGTTGCGCATCAGAACCGCCGCAGCCCTGCCCCATCGCCACGCACCCAGGGTTTCAACAGCCAAAATGAGAACCGCGATCCCGGCAAGAATGCGCAACCAGCTGCCGGCAGCGAGTTGACGGCTCACGGATCGATTTCCCGACCCTCGTCATCAACGAAACACAGGGCCGAGGTGATCGCCTCGCCGGTTCGTTCCGTGACCGCCTGAATCACCTTTCGCGTCAGCGCCGCGACGTCGGTGGAACGCGAGGCCCTCGAAGTACAGATCCGATTTGGAAACCGCTTCGACAAACGAGCCCCACCGGCAGTCATCCCGGTGCACTCGGCGTCGGAGAGCACGTTTTCGATGCTTTTCCCCTTCGCCGCGACAAATGCAGGCGCGGTGGACCGCGGCTGCCGCGGCAGACGTTGGCCGGCCGCGGAAGCAAGGTCTTGAGGTGCCGTGGCCTGGTTGTCAGCCGCAAGCTGGAGGCGGGCCCGGATCACGACCCGGCGGTCGAGATCGAGCTCATGATCGCTCAACGAGATCCCCCGGTCCCTGATCAGCAGCCTTTCTGCAGGCGCGCCAGGTCGCGCGAGATCAACCCAATCGAGCAGACCCGCGAGGGAGAATCTTCCGCTCCCGGCGGCATGGATCACACCACCCACCGAATCGCCCGTCTTCATCAACCCGGCCAAGCTGGGCAAACCGGTCCGTGTCGCAGCACGGGACACCTGTGCCAGGTTGGCACCCCCTCCAGCCACCGCACCATCGAGGTCAAGCTCCCAGAGGGCGAGATTTCCGCTCAGATTCACGATCGGCACCCGCAAACCCTCAGGCGGTGGTACCAGACGGCTTCCGGCGCCGAGAACCAACCAACGCTGGCCGTGCGCGGCGAGCAGGTCGATCGCCCGCTGAAGCCCGTCAGCACTACGACATCGGATCAAAAGGTCGGCCAGACCACCAACGCCCAAGGCGGTCCAGGCTCGCAGGTCCACACGCTCGTGGACCTCCGGTTCTCCGTCTTCGCGGAGACTCCGAAGGTGTTGTTTGAGGAGCGTAGATCCGATCTGAACCAAAAAACCACCGACTTCCGGATTTCTGGCACACCGTTTGCTTATAAACTGAGTGCCGGGCACACAACGACCTGGTACACGACATCATACCTCCTCCTTCCTCCTGCGGGCCTGACGGCCCGCTCTTTTTTGCCCGCCGCCAATGGCAATGAAGGAACACCAAGAATCAGTTTTTAAGGATATGTGTGAGGCCCAGGTTTCTCAGATGATAGAGCAGGGCTTGCCGCGAGATTCCCAGTTCGCGCGCGGTCGCGCTGCGGTTGCCGTTGTTGCGGCGGAGCGCGGCTTCGAGAAAACGGGCTCTGAACTCCCGTTGGGCAACGTCCCAGGGTTTCGATTCCATTTCTTCGAAGTTTTCTATCGGAAGGTGTTCCGCGCGCACGGGCCCGCCGGCCGCCCGCACGAGTGCAACCTCGATGGTTTGGCGGAACTCGCGAACGTTGCCGGGCCAGCGGTATCGTTGCAGCAATTTCATCGCCTCCGCGCTCCATCGCGCCGACAAAAGCCCATGACGCGCGACAGCCAAGCTCTCAAAGTGTTCCGTCAGTGCAGGAATGTCCGTATGGCGTTCGCGCAAAGGTGGGATCTTGATCTCGGTGATGGCGAGTCGATAAAAAAGATCACTCCGGAAGACGTTTTCCCGAATCCTCTGCTTCAGATCACGATGGGTGGCGGCGACGATCCGAACATCCACCTTCGTTGCATGATCTGAACCCACCGGCCGGACCTCCTTGGACTCGAGAAAGCGCAGAAGCTTGACCTGCAGCAGTGGGTCGAGATCGCCGATTTCGTCGAGGAAAAGGGTTCCGCCGTCAGCTGCCATCACCAGTCCGCGTCGCGCACGATCGGCCCCGGTAAACGCCCCTTTGAGGGAACCAAAGAGTTCGGCTTCGAGGAGATTCGCCGGGATGGCGTTCATATCGACCGCGACCAGTGCGCCATCCCGCCCGGACAATCGATGCAGAGCTTTCGCGGCAACCTCTTTGCCGACTCCAGTTTCACCAAGGATGAGAATCGGCAGATGGCTCGGCCCGAGTTCGAGAAGTTGCCGGCGCACCAGTACGGCAGGGGGTGAGGACCCGACAAAACCCGTCTTTTCGACCGAAGGATCCTGGTGATCCACCGAAGGCGGCGCAAAGAGCTCAAACAGGGTTTTGACCAGAATCCAGGCCGGTTCACCCGACGCCTCTCCGCCGAGGGGGACCAGGGAGATTCGGCCGTGACGGACCTCGCTTCCCGCCGCGCCCGTACCGATCCTCCAAATCTGTCGACCCTCACGGGTGTCAATGATTTCGAGACCCGTGAGCCCGAGAGCCTGGAGGAGGCCGGCCAGATTGTCCTCGCCGATGCCCTCAAAGGACCCCCTCTCGACGATCTTTGCAAGCGCCGGTACCACGCTGCCACCAAAACTGCCGCGGAGTTGTTCCGCCCAGCCGTGAATACCGAGCGAATCCAATACCCTGACGGCAAGCGCCCGCGCGGTGGGCTCGATCTCCATCGTTGTGCCCGCCAATCGATCAACCAGCGCAAGCGCGAAGCCTTCCTGGTCGGACATCGTCGTTTTTTCAAACGAGGGAAGGCCCCGCCCCAACCATGCAGCGGCAAGAGTCACGCCCCAACCATCGGTGGTTTGGGGTTCTGCAACCCTTCCGGACAGACCGTGGACCAGTTCGAGCCACACCCCTCCCTCTTGACCGCCACGCGCGAGTTCGCGACGAGCCGAAGCAAGATCCCCGTCGAGGAGCAAAGAGACCCCGCGCAGAAAGGCCACACCCTCGGCAAACGGAGGCAGGTCAGCCGAAACATCAGCGGTCATTAACGACAAGCTCCGGCGAAACTCCGACTCATCGCCGAGCGCCAATGCCAGCCGGCACATTTCACCAAGCAGATACGGGCTCTCCGGCTCGTCCTCGGCCAGCGCTGACAATCGGTCCGACGCCCGCCCGACCCTGAGCTGATCGAGATCGGTCACAGCGAGATTGAAAAGAACAGCCCTGGTGGCATGCTGGAAGCCGGCCGCCTGAAGGAGACGATAGGCCCTCAGTTGATGGACCTCCGCGATTCTGGATTCGCCGCCCACGATTTCTGTCATCCCGATATCCAGCTCCAGAACGGCGGAAAGACCCGGTCCGATTTCATCGCCCCGCAGATTTCGAAACAACCGACGGGCCTTGTGTGGCTCCGCGTCCGCCAGAAGGTATGCGAAACGATGGATAACCAGTGCCCGCAGCACCGGATGTCCGGCCGCGACCCGGCGGCGCCACTCCCGGTCCTTGAATCGAGCCGGATCGTCGATGAATGTACGCTCGATTTCGATCCTGCCGCGGAGAGCCTCCGACAAACGGGGCAGCAGACCATCGATGCAATTCCGCACCGCCTTCAGGTCGCCTCCCCGTCCATGAACGGACTGAGCGAGTACCCTGATCGCAACCTCGGCGGCGACCCTCGGCTCGATCTCCAGCTCCTCGTCCGAGGGCATCTCGTGATGAGATGATGGGGCTTCATCAAGACATGCAAACCAACGCTCAAGCACACGTCTCCGCGGCCCGTTCATGATCCCGATCGCCGCTCGTGCGCCAGTGAGATCGAGGATCGAGAGACACGCTTCCGCCATGAGGGACTGGACAACCGGCCCCAGACAACCGGGGGCAACCGGCGCCAAAAGGTCGCGAACCGATCGTCCATCCAAAACATCGAGCTGGCGACGCGACCATTTGACGAGTTCTGTTGCATCGCCGCTCCCCAGAGCGCTGTGAAGACGGCGCCGCGGATCGCCTGATTCGAAGAGACCGGCGATCTCGAGATGGGCGGCACCGGGTTCGAGAGGCCGGACATCCGGCAGCCGCCACCGGTCCAGGGTCTCGATCACCGCGAGGTCTTTCAGGGCGTCATCGATCTCACCCGCGGATAAACCGCTGTGGACCGCAACGAATCCCGGCGGCAGCCCTTCCGGCACCAGGTGGAGCATCTCTTCCAGCCGCTCGGCGGCCGAACGGGCGCGGGCACCGATTTCAATCAGCGGCGGATCCTTGAACCGATATCTCGCCAAGCGCGTCAGCGCCTCGCGATCCCGGCGATCCAAGGGATCGAAACGACCGGCCCGTTGATCGATGACCTTGCGCGACCGGTCCGGGGTGGTGCCCGTGACCGCCAGGTGGCGGGACAAGGACCCGTCGTCGATTCCCGGCGGTTCGGGTGGGTACCAACCTCGAGGAAATGAACCGACCGCCACGGCGGAGCATCCGGGACGTTGCGCCCATCTCGAAATCGCGGCCAATTCGTCCGATGAGATGGATCCAACGACGATCAATACACCTTTGCCTCCGAGAGCCGGAGACGGAGCCGTTCCCAAATCCTCTCTCCCGGCCGGCCACATCCAGGCTTCCCTCCCCTTGCGGCCGAGGGTGGCCCACAGGGCGGACGCATACCTGCGGGCCAGGTCCTCATCGGATACGTGCCAGTAACTCGCGACGCCGGGCTCGGGCGCGGGCAGACCATCCCAGCGAAGAGCCCACAGACTTCGGGCCGTTACCCGGTCGAGGGGCGTCGGCAACTCGCGAAGCTGCCGAACAATCGCCCCTTCCAGAAAAAAACCGGGTTCATCGCGATCCACGTCGATCGCAGAAATCGGCAGGCCCACCGCGCAGGAGACGGCCTCCATGACAGCCCGCCGGGTCGTCTCGGCCGCGGTCTGGCCGCTGCCGAGACGGGTGAAGACCTGCGATAACGGCACGGGGAAACGGGACAAGGTTGTGCCGATTCCATCCGATGATCGCCATATCCGCGCAGACTTGATGGCGGTCCGTCCGGGCCAAAGATCGAATTCCGCCAGCAATGAAACGGCCGCCGTCAGTTGCGCGGCCAGTTGATATCGATCGCTACGGGTCAGGGTTTTCCGGTCGACCACTTCGCCGACAGGTTCGGATTCCGTCGCGTGGGCCTCGATCCCCGGAACCGGCACCGCTGGATGTTCGATAAGCAATGCCGCCGGGGTCGGGAATCTCATCTATCCAGCCTCAGCCCACCTTTTGCCGAATGCCGGTCTTCGATCCCCTACCGCGCACCGCCAGCTGGGTGTTCCAGGACTCACGAGACGCGGCGGCAGAAGAAAAACTATCGTCAAGCGCCCACCAGACCATCCCACGTTTGCCAGAAACCCGGGAAGGATTTGCTGACACAATCCGCATCGTCGATTTCAAGGGGACCTACGGCGAGGGCGGCAACCGCCATGGCCATGGCCACCCGGTGATCTCCGGCGGCGGTAACCTTTGGCGACGGCCCAGGGGTCGGTCGGATGCAGGTATGGACCTCAATTTCGGTTTCCCGAACCGTGATTCCCGCCCCAAGCCTGCCGAGGTTTCGGACCATGACGGTCAGTCTGTCACTCTCTTTGTGTTGCAGGTTTTCAAGACCCGAGAGACGCGATCCCGGTGGCGCGCAGGCGGCGACTACCATCAACGCCGGGAAGAGGTCCGGCATGTCGCGGAGGTCGGCCTTGATTGGCGAAGTGATGGGTCCGCGCGCCGCGACATATCTTTCGCGCCACTCGAACTCGAGCCCCGCTCGCGAGAGAATCTCGAGGATCCCACGATCACCTTGACGACTGGCAGGCTCGAGGGGCCCCATTTCCACCTGCCCACCCGCCACCGCCGCAGCAGCCAGGGCGAAGGAGGCAGCAGACCAGTCTCCCTCCACATCATAGAGTGCGAGACGAAGGGGACCGGGAGCGACTCGCCACCACCGTCGATCATTGTCGACGATGACACCGCCACCAAATGCGGTCAGGACTTCTTCGGTCAGATCCAGATATGGCGCCGAGGGCAGATCACCCACGACCTGGAGATCAAGACCTCTTTTCATCAGCGGCGCAGCCAGCACCAGGGAGCTCACAAACTGCGACGAGACCTCCGGTTTCACGGTGGCTCCGCCGCCATCGAGTTCAACGCCGTCGATTTCGATGGGCAATTTGCCGTCAGTTGAACTGAGCTGGGCACCCAGGCGCTGCAGCGTATCTATCACCGGAGCCATCGGCCGTTGCCGTAATCGCGCACTGCCATCGACGATGAACCGTCCGGGGCTCGCAGCCAGCAGACCGAGGATCAGACGCGCGCCGGTTCCGGAGTCGCCGAGGTCGAGATGCACTTGACCCTCTGGGACCGTGCGTCCCCCGACCTCGATGGTATCGCTCCAATCGATCGACCAACCGGCAGCGGAGAGCGCAGCAACAAGAACCCTTGTGTCGTCGCAATCCAGCGGCGATGTGATGATACCGCCGTCCGCGACGGCGGCGGCAATCAGCGCGCGGTTGGTCAGGCTCTTCGATGGCGGAAGTTTTACCGAACCGCGAAGTTCGGTCTTCGGTCCTGGCAGGATCTTTGGAGTCACGCCCTCTCCCCTTTCAAGATCAAATCCATTTTTCGCTGGATCAATTTTCTGGCAAACTCACATCAGTCATTTTTTCGAGTTTCCATTCTCCCATGTCATCGACCAGGACGCTCTTTCTGGTTTCCAACCATGCCGGAATGATCATCGCCAGGTGTTCACCGCTTCGCCACTCCCACGGGGTATGAAAGTGTCCCCAGAACAACACATCGATCCCTTCTGACCACGCACTCTCCGCCGATTTCTTGAGGTCGGTAATCGGTTTCGTGTAACGGTATTTTTTGTTGGTGGTGGCGAGATGAGCCTCCATCCGACGAACGATGCTGACGGCGAGCCTTCGTGGCAACAACCGCGCCCAGAGGCGCGCCGGTGATGATTTCGACACGCTCGACCAGAATCGGTATTGGAAATCTCGGCTATTGACACGATCTCCATGGTCCAGTCGGTATGCGGTCGGACCGGCCTTGAACTCGTAACGGAGTCCGCCCCAGTCGATTTCGTTCGCAAGCTCAGGGGCGTCGAGGAAGAAATCCCGGTTCCCTTCGACAACCACGATCCGCACCCCTTGGCTGCGAACGTCCCTCCAGGCCTCGAGAACCTCCAGGACCCCGGTCGTCCAGAACTTGGACATCCCGATCAGGTACTGAAATCCATCGCCGAGATAGATGATCTCAGACACTCCTCGCGCTGGGGCCGCCCGCACCAGCGAGCACATCGCTTCCCAATCGCCGTCAATCTGCCCGACGTGAGAATCCGCGATGATCAGTCTTTTCACAGAACTCATGGTAACCCAGGCTCCCCCTGCCGGTCGTTGAAACGATGGCCCCGGCAACAAAAAAGGACGGGCCGCAGCCCGTCCTTGAATCGAACCGGAATCAGGTCATCCGTTGCGCCGCGCGAAGTCCTCCATAAACTCCGCAAGAAACTCGACTCCTTCGGGTGCCATGGCGTTGTAGATCGAGGCGCGACAGCCGCCAACCGACCGATGGCCTTTGAGACCGACCATTCCGGCCGCCTTGCCCTCGGCCACGAACGCAGCTTCGAGTTCTTCCGTCGGAAGGCGGAAGACGACATTCATATACGACCGGCTGTCCGGGTCGACAGGGCAGCGGTAGAAATCCGGGTGAGCTGCAAACACCCCGTACAGGCGGTCACCCTTGGCCCGGTTTCGAGCTTCCATGGCAGTGAGACCGCCGTTGTCCTTGAGCCACTCGAGCACGTTTCTCACCATGTAGATCGAAAAGGACGGCGGCGTGTTGTACAACGAGTCCTTGGCGGAGAAGGTCGAGTAGGAAAGCATGGTCGGCAGATCGGTATTGGCCGCCTCGAGCCAGGACTTCTTGAGGATGACCATCGTCACACCGGAAGGGCCGATATTTTTCTGCGCTCCGGCGTAGATCAGGCTGAAACGGTTGGCGTCAAACGGCCGCCACAGAAAATCAGATGACATGTCAGCCACCAGAGGCACCGAACCGGTGTCCGGGAAGTCGTGGAACTGGGTGCCCTTGATGGTGTTGTTCGACGTGATGTGAACGTAGGCCGCGTCGGGGTCGAGATCGTACTCTTCCTGTTTCGGAATCCTGGTGAATCCATCTTTTTCGCTCGAAGCCGCTTCCCGCCCCTTGGCGATGATGTTGGCCTCTTTCAAGGCTTTGGTCGACCAGGTGCCGGTGTTGACGTAATCCGCCGAACCGCCCTTCGGGATGAAATTCATGGCCAGCATCGCGAACTGGAGCGAGGCCCCACCCTGAATGAAAAGCACCTGGTGGTCGTCATCAAGACCGAGCAGTTCGGTCACCAGGCTGATCGCCTGCTGATGGACGGCATCGTATTCGGGAGATCGGTGCGAGGTCTCCATCACCGACATTCCGGTTCCTTCCCAATCCGGGAGGTCCGCTTTGGCGCGCTCGATCGCGGGCGCCGGCAGGGTTGCAGGTCCGGCATAAAAATTCCAGGTCTTGCTCATCGTGTCCTCCTCACTGGCTCATCAATCGGGGTCATGCGGTCTGTTGGTCGAAGTCCTCGAGGATTCTGACAACCACATCACCAATCCGCAACATGTTCTCACGGCTCGACGCGCCCAGGTGGGGCGTCATGATCGCATTCGGCTCATCGTACAACGGACACGAATCGTCCGGCGGATCGGAGTAGAACACGTCGGTGGCATAAGCGCGAACTTTGCCGGACTTGAGTGCAGCCGCCATATCGTCCTCGACAATACAACCCCCGCGGGCGGTGTTGATGATCACGACGCCGTCTTTCATGGTCGCGATGGTGTCGGAGTTGAACATGCCCGTGGTCGTGTCAGTCAGCGGTACGTGGAGCGAGATGTAGTCCGACTGCTCGAACAGCTCTTCCAGCGTCACCAGATCGACACATTCGTGTCCTTTGATGAGCGGATCGTAGGCGATCACCCGCATGCCGAAGGCGATTGCCCGCCGCGCCAACTCGGTGCCGATGTTGCCGGCGCCTACCAGACCCAGGGTCTTGCCCATGAGTTCGGTGCGTTTGAGTTGTTTCTTCAGCCAATCACGTCGTTTCATGCTGTCGTGACCCTCGACCAGTCGAGTCGGCACCGAGATCATCAGAGCAAAGGCGAGTTCGGCGACCGAAACCGCCGATGCCTGAGCTGTATTGAACACCTGCACACCTTTCGAACGTGCATATTCCACATCGATATTGTCCAGACCGACCCCGCCGCGAATGATCAGACGGAGATTCTTTGCTTGATCGATATATTCGCTGGTGCATTTTGTTTTTGAACGCACCAGAACCACATCCACCTCAGGCAGACGCTCTTTGTCCTCCGTGACTTCGCCGAAGGTTTCGAGTTTGGCCGGCAACGCAGGGTCGAAGGCGTCGGAAATGAGAATTTTCATGATTCCCTCCTCGTCATCCTCAGTCGTCGAGTGGTCTCACGATGAGGCCCGAACGCAGTTTGGGCTCGAACCAGGTCGACTTCGGAGGCATCACCAAACCGGCATCGGCAACCGCGAAGAGCTGGTCGATGGATGTGGGGTGCAGCGCGAATGCCACCGCCCAATCGCCCGATTCCACCCGCCGCTCGAGCTCCCCGAGGCCACGAATTCCACCTACGAAATCGATGCGTTCGTCGGATCTCGGGTCGCCGATACCGAGTACGGGCGCGAGGAGGTTGTTTTGCAGGAGCGCCACATCGAGGCGGTTGACCGGGTCTTCTTCCGGGACGCTGTCAGGTTTGGCGGTCAGCCGGTACCAGCGGCCATCAAGGTACATACCAAAGCTCCGAACCCCGGCCGGACGGCCGTCATCTGCCGGTTCGACGTCAAAATGCAGCGCGGCCTTTTCGAGAAATGTCTCGGGGTCGAGATCGTTGAGGTCCTTGATGATCCGGTTGTAGTCGAGAATCATCATTTGGTTGTCCGGAAAGATCACGGAAAGAAAGTAGTTGTAGGCCTCGGTACCGGTGTGATCCGGGTTGGCGTCGCGCCGCAGGGCCCGGATCCGGGTCCCGGCCGCAGATCTGTGATGACCGTCTGCCACGTACAACTCCGGCACCCGGCCGAATGCGTCAACCAGGGCATCCCGGTCGGCAGGCTCGTCAACAACCCAGAGCACGTGCTGGATGCCATCCGGAGCGACGAAATCATAGGTCGGATCCGCCGCCGTCAGTCGATCCACCAGAGCATCGATCTCGGGGCGGGCCTTATAGGTCAGAAAAACCGGTCCGGTGTTGGCGTTGAGCGTATCGATATGGCGGGTTCGATCGTCTTCTTTGACCGGACGGGTGTGTTCGTGTTTCTTGATCAGATCCGCTTCGTATTCATCGACGCTCGCGCCGGCCACGAGACCCGTCTGCACGTGGTCCCCCATCCGTTGCCGATACAGATACAGTGCCGGGCTTTCTCCTGAACCAGGATCTTCTCATCCATCAACCGCTTAGATTGGCGGCCCCGGTGGCATAGACCTCAGGCGCGTAAACATCGGTCCCCGGCTCGAGATCGATCTCGGGTTTGACGACGTGGAGAAACGAATTTGGGTTATCGGCCGCCATCTCGCGCGCTTCCGCGCTCGACAGGACATCGTATGGCGGGCTCGCCACCTGATCGCAGATCTCTGTTCGCGGCCGCCAGGCTCGAAAGGGTTTGACTCGTGACATTGTAGTCTCCGGTAGTGACTTCGGCGGGATCCGCCGAGCAAGTGAAATCTATCACATGATCCTGGAGACCACCACCACCCGGGCGGAAATTATCTGCCCACACCGGGTTTTCCCAGAGCAATGAGTTTGGCCAGGAAAACACTCACACGGCTGACCGTTTTCGGAGCGGCTTTTTGTTCCTTTGAGCAGCCCTGCTGGTGAGTGTTATCCACACAGTCGATTTTGCGATGGACGCGGAAGATCTGGACGCACTGTTCAGGGATGTTGGAAAGGCGGTCTCTCAGAACACCATCAACCGCATCTTGATAGGTGATTCCCAACCCTCACCCCAGACCTCGAGAAAGAACGGACGGTTGGCGAGAAATTTCTCGGCCGCTCGAAATAAAGGATGTCCACCATGCCGTAGCCCTTGCGAAGGGTCACCGAGTCGCGCAGAACATTGCCTCTCTCGGACCGCAGATCAGGAAAGAAATTGGTCTCGCCAAGGCGCCGTCCGGTCTGCCAGACCTGCCAGGGAATTCCCGAGGCGGACATCGTGCGCCGGTCCATGACGATTTTGTCGTAACTCTTGCGCCACGCCTTGACGGTAGGCATGACATAGATCAGATCGTCCAGATCCGAAATCCTGAAGCTCGCTTGATCCAGAGTCACCGATTTCTGTTGGATGTTCTGGACGCCGACGACAATCGGAATGTAGGGCTCGTCGGCTCGTTGTCCGGTGAGAGTGAGATTCGCCCACACCCGCGCCTTGGAGTCCTCGACAAAAAAGACGTATTTCGCCTTTTCCTCCTCGGCTTCCTGCGCAAGGAGAACGCCCCCTGCCAGCACAAAAACCAGGGCGACGATTGTGAGGTCTCTCATCATGGCTCAAACTCCCGCTTCTCCATCTTTTCATATACAACAAAAGATCGCGCGCTATCTTCCACGATCACTAGGATTCAGGATACAGCGCCTGCCACCATTCGGGTTGGTCCTTCAGCCAGCGGTCGAACCAGGCCACGATGCTCTGCGACCACAGCACCCGTTTGTCGTGCTCCATGATCAGGTGGCCGAGACCAGCGACCCGAAGGTATTCGGTTTCGACGCCGAGTAGTTTGAGGGCTGCGTAGAACTGATCACTTTCTCCCGGAGGCACGTTCGGGTCCTCGTCACCGTGGGTCAGCAGAACCGGGGTCGTCACCTGGTCGGCGTTGAAGAGCGGGCTCCGCTCGACAAAGATGTCCTTCCGGCTCCAGGGAAAACTGTCGGCGTTGGCCACCGCCCCATAGCTGTATCCCCAATAACCCTCGCCCCAGTACGACGAGAGCAGAAATCCCCGCGTGGGCCACCGCCGCCGCAAAGATATCGGTCTTGGTAACCAGCGACATGGTCATGAAACCGCCATAGGATGCGCCGATGCAGCCGACTCGCTTCGGATCGACGAACGGATGGGCCTCGAGAAAAGCGCCGGTCGCCTCGATGATCTGCCGACTCGTGACCTCGCCCCAGTCGTTGACGTGGACTGCCGACTCGTCCTGGCCCCACCCGTAGGCTCCGGTCGGGGTCAGAACATAAACCACATAACCGTTGGCCGCCCACCATTCGGCAGGATACCTGCCGCCGAAACTTCGATTCATCGGCGAGGTACCGCCGTAGTAGTTGACGATTGCAGGGTACTGCCCGCCCGGTTCAAATCCCACCGGTAGATAGACGCGCCCGTTCACCAGGCGTCCGTCGCTCGCCTTGAAGTTCCAGGTTTCGACGTCTCCCCTTCGCACTCCTTGGAAGCGCGCGGCCCCCGGCTCGACGATCAGTCGCGGCTCTTCGTCTTCGGCATCCAGGGCGATGACCCGCTGTGGCGTCCAGACCGAGGTCCCGGAGGCGACGATGGTCGCACCCTCTTCGGCTATGGCAAAGGACTCCAGGCTCTCGATCCCGGTGTCGATGGGTCGAAATTCTTTTTTCTCGAACGAGTATTGGAAGAGCCCGCGACGGTGGCCATCGGCCGCCAGCAAATATACGGCCCCATCAAAAACACTCCATTGGAACGAGGCAACCGCCGGATCGAAATCCCGAGTGATCGCATCCACCGAATCTGTTTCCGGATCAAAGACAAAGAGCTGGCCGTCGTAATCGTTGACCGGCGCCTCGAGGCCCACTGCGATTCCCGCTTCACCGAACTCACTCGGTCCCGCCTGAACCACGATCGTCTTTCCGTCGGGCGAGTAAGCCGCGTCCTGTATCCAACGACCATCGCGAAGCTTGCGCGCTCCGCCGTCCGCGAGATTCAGTTCCCAGAGCTCGGTGACGGAATACGGGCGTTGTGACAGATCCTCCCGCTCCCGGGTGACCAGAAGCCGTGTGCCATCGGGTGAGAAAGCGAGGGCGCCCACGCTCAGGTCTCCTGAGGTGAGCCTGCGCGTGATGCCACTGGGTATGGAGGCCGCATAGAGCGAACTCAGGTCTCGATTCCCCGCCATTCGATCGAGCAGGCCGCGGAGCCGTTTGATGCCGCGCTCATCCTGCTCGGCCTCTGTTTCAACCGAATACACGATGAGGTCTCCGAGGGGAGACCATATGTAACTTTCAAAATCGGCCACCCCACGGATAAGGATCGAGGCCGACCCCAGATCCTGATCCGCCACCAGCACATCGTATTCCTTGGTATTCGGATTCCGTGATACGTAGGAGATCATGCCTCCGGTGGGCGCGAACCTGACCTGGCTGATATCTGAGGAACCCCGCAGTGTCCGCAGCAGCGAGCCATCGATCGTCGAACGGATTTCGATCCACGACTCACGTTGATCGGTTCCGGGAAGGACGCGCGTCAGAGACATTACGACACGATGTCCATCGGGAGAAAGATCGATGCCTGCGGCCGTGGTGATGTCGGTGACATCGAGAATTCCGAGATCACGCCCCTGGTCGATCGAGACCTCGATCGACTCGGCGAATTCCCCGGACAGCTCGGTCCGAATCGACCATGTCTCGGTGACTTCGGGGTCGAACACGGATTGGATGAGGAATTGATGCGTGCCGCGTGCAAGTTCGATTTCGTCACCACTCTCGACCTCGGAATCATCCAGAAAAAACCGCGCCGGGTGCTCGCTTTCGATCTCGAGGTTCAGGGTGCTGAATCGATCATTTCGCACCGTGGTGGCGAGCCACACGACCGAGGGCTGGCCGTCTTCATGGCCGCTCGTGGCATCAAGCCCGATCGCGCCATCGGACCCGGCCTCGACCAAGTTCCAACTCGTGTTCGTGCCAAAACAATCAACCTCGTCTCCAGGTGACGGAAACAAAATCCCGGTCGGCAGATGATTGATTTCGAGCAGATCATTCGAAGCTTCACAGGAATCCTGATCTGCAAAGGCCGGAGTGGGCTGTGCAACAGGCCCCAATACGAGCCATTTTCCGATGACGTTCTTCGGCTGGGCCGTTTCTTCCTCGGCCTTGATCGGGATAGCCGCCAGCGCAACAAGGATTGCAAAGCACGTGGCAAGAATCGCTGATCGTCTCATCTTTTCTCCTTCCGTCGACATCGCGGAGTATACGCGTACAATGCGGACCGCTTCGCGCCATCGATGAGGAGCACCGGCTTGACCATCACGAGACCGAAAACCACAAACCACGATCTGAGGGATGCCCTGGTCGCGACAGCGTGTTTTGGCGCGGCGGCCGGCATCTTCGCCGCCACATTCAACAACTACCTCGCCGAGGTCCAACAACTCGGGGCCGAAGCGCGTGGTTGGCTCGAACTGCCGCGGGAGTTCCCCGGGTTCCTCATCATCTTTGTGGCCGGGGGCATGTTGACATTTTTTCGTGAGACCCAGATGGCGGCAGCGGCCATGGTCCTGGCGGCCGTCGGGGCCGTAGGCCTCGGTTACCTCGCGCCAACCCACGCCGCCCTCGTGGTGTTCGTGGTCATCTGGTCTCTCGGAGAACACATCATTTTCACGGTCGAAGGCCCGATTGCCCTCAAGCTCGCCGACGGCGGCAAGGAAGGACGCCGCCTCGGCCAGTTCGGTGGCGCCAGGAACCTGGGCACGATTGTCGGCGTCGGGCTGGTATTTGTCCTCGCCCGGACCCTTGGTGATCGCTTCTCGCTCTTCTTTGCGATTGCCGCCGCCACCGCCCTGCTCGCCGGCGTGCTCTATCTCCGCCTGAAGACCGGACGGGGCGATGCGCCCTCCCGCCGTCTTGTCTATAAAAAGAAGTATCGGCTCTTCTATGTGATTTCGGCACTCTTCGGAATCCGAAAACAGATCTTCCTCGCTTTTGGTGCCTGGGTTTTGATCGAGATCCACGGTGTCTCTCTGAGCACGATCGCTCTGCTCTATTTTACCGCCGCCACCCTCGGTGTCATCATGCGGCCGCTCCTGGGAGAAGTCATCGACTGGGTCGGCGAACGCACAGTGCTGGCGGCGGACGAGCTGCTCTTGCTCGCCATCTGCCTGACGTATGCCTTTGCTGGAGATGTCCTCTCCGGCACGGCCGTGCTCTTCGCCCTTTACGCCGCCTACATCCTCGACATGGTCCTCTTTGCGCTGCGCGTCGCGCGAACCACCTATCTGAAAAAGATCGCCGATGACCCGGCCGACATCACGCCGACCATCTCCTTGGGCATCAGCATCGACCACGCCGTAGCCATGACCCTGCCGATTCTCTCCGGATATATCTGGGTGAACTACGGATTTCGTTGGGTCTTCATCCTGGCCGGGGCAATCGCTCTGGTCGGTTTCTTCGTCTGTCTCCAGATTCGAACCCCCGAGCGCCCATAGCTAGAAGAGGACGATTCGGATTCCGATCGCCAGCAGCAACAGTCCACCGGCGACCTCCATCCGCGGCCCGAATCGAGCCCCGGCCTTGCCACCGATGGCGATGCCGATCAACGAGAGCACTCCGGTGACCACTCCGATGATGACGCTCGGCTGCCAGATCGCCACCCCGACGAGGGCCAGACTCAGCCCGATCGCCAGGGCATCGATGCTGGTGGCGACGCTTAACGCGACCAGATTCCAGCCTTTGGACGGATCGGTGGGCGCCGTCCCGCCATCGTGCGAGCCGAGGCCGGAGATCACCATCCGTGCCCCGACAAATGCCAGAAGGACAAATGCAACCCAGTGACCCCATGATGAAACGAGGTGGGCCGCCCGCGACCCCGCATACCACCCGATCACCGGCATCATGAACTGAAAGAGCCCGAGGTGAAACGCCAGGCGGATGGCCGACCGGGGCTGGCGTAACCTACCTGCCGCGCCTCCAGCGAGCGAAACGGCAAAAGCGTCCATCGAGAGACCCACGGCGAGGACCAGAATCTCGGCCAGCGTCACGAGGGTCGCTCGTTTCGACCGGCGGCCGCATGGTTTCTCGTGGGAGCGCTCAGAGTCCGAGCCTCACCAGAGCCACGCGTAACCGATCTTCAGAAAGAGCGTGCGATCGATCGTGGTCAACGGAAAGTCCTGGTTCTCCTCTCCGCCTTCGCTGTAGCCGAAGAAGAAGACGGTCTGCGGATTCACCTTGTAGGAGAACAGGAGTTGGACAAAAAAATCTCGACTCTCGGTATCGACCTGGTCCTCGTAAAGATCCTGATCCCGACTGATATCGGTGTGTTGAACAATCGCCCGAACGAAGGTTCGGGTAGTGAACTGCCACACCGCCTTCAGCTCGGATACGTTGGCCGTGAACAAGCGACCCCCCTCCACATCAAGGATGGAATAGGTGTGGCCGAGATCCAGTTCGAAGTGACGCCCGATATTGAAGTCGAGGCTTCCATGGATCTGGACGCGGTCCGCCGGTCGAACATTGGTGAAATCGATCCAATCGCCGAGTGTTCCTCTGACCCGAAATGAAAAGGACGCGGTCGGACGCATCCTGAGGAAAAACTCCGGCGTGAAGAGATTCTCGAAGCGAACGCCTTCATACACCTCGGTTCGCTCGGCCAGCTCGAGTCGAAAGTGGGATTGCAGCGGCCCCTCGCCCCCGAAGGAAACCAACGCCACGTCAGCCAGTTGCTCCCGGTTCCGATCTTCCGTGCGCCCGACAAAGCCGCTGAATTCGAGACGGTTGTACCAGTGCTCCGAGTCTCCCCACAAGATGTAACCGGCACCAGCAGTCCCCTGCCGAAAGCCGACCCGCGGGATGAACCCGAGATCTGCACGAAATCCCTCACCGAAATCCAGGAACTCGGAAAAGACCCACCACGATCGTGTGGTGTGTTTGTATTTGAGGGTCAGAGCGTAATCGCCGAATTCCTTAGCGCTGACTTCGAACTCCTCCTGCATCTCACCGGAATATCGGGTGTTCGAATAGGCGGCGTTGACTGAGATCTCATCCGACGAGGTCGGACGAAAAGTGCCGTCGAGGCTGCCGACCCGATTGAAGTAGCCGTCTTCTCCCTGACGCTCGGTAAATAACACTCCGATCGCGGACTCGAGCCCGATATCGTAGCGATAGCGACCGACCAGGGAGTTGCTGGCGCTTTCGAAGGAGCCCGAATCCGAGCCCTGTGCACCCGGGACGACAACATTGGTGATCTCGTCGCGCGCCGCGAACAACCCGAAGGTGTTGGCGTCCATCTTTCCAGTTGTCTTGAGGGCTGCGATGGGATCGTTGATCATCCGCGTGTAGAGCAGGTTCATACCGGTTTCGAAATAGTCGGAACTTTCAAGAAAGAATGGGCGCTTTTCTTCAAAAAAGAGCGCGAATCGTTCGTTGATGGCCAACTTCACCGCATCGGCCTCGACCTGGGAGAAGTCCGGATTGATGGCGCCGATCAGGGTGATGTTCGGCGTGATTCCCCACCTGCCGGTGACCCCTGGTTCGAGGCTCTTTTCCTCCGAGGTTTCCATCGAGTCCGGGAAATCCGGTCGTTCCTGATGCACGAAACCGGTCAGTGTCGGAACCAACTCGAGATTGCGTCCCGGCGAAACACCCGCGAATCCCTCGATTCTCTCTTCCTGCGCCAGCAAGCTGTTGGCGCCGCGTTCACGTGGAAAGAGTCCCATCTGATAACGATTGTCACGTGGGTAGGTCCGTGTCAGGTCGAGTCCCCAGATCTGTGGACCTGCGAGGTTCTGGAATCGGATCTGGTTGAAGGGAATTGCAAATTCGACCTCGTAGCCAAAATCGGTCAGACGGCCCGCCGATTCCCAGATCCCATCCCATGCCCGGTCGAAGTCACTTTCCAGGTCATTGTAGACCGCGTCGAGTTGCACGCCGAGAGGGTTGACCCAGAACTGGTAAGCCCGACGTTGGTCGTTGAACGTGTCCAGTGTGATGCCGACGTAATCGTCGCCAAACACCTGATCGTGATCCCGATAGCGGGCGCGGATCTTATCCGGCTCGGGGTCATAGGCTTTGAAGGCGACCAGGACGTGATGTTCATCAAAGGTCACATAGCCCACCGTCCGCACCGGAGGTTCGATGTTTTCTCCCGGCCGGACTTCGTAACGAAGCTCCAGAATCAGTGCGTCGTCCCAGGCCTGCTCATCGACCACGCCATCGATCACGACCTCTGACGTCGCCCGCGGAACCTCAAAGGGTTTGGTGGTTTCGTTTTCCTGGCAGTACCCGGGCGCACTCGAAAGAACAACCAGTCCCATGATCGCAAGCAAGGCGATTCGGGGCGCACCGGGTGCGCATCGATCCCAGGGTTTCGCAAAAAAACCAAACACGTTTTGGAATGCTCCTCGGCCGGTGAAAGCGGCAGCATCAGCTGCCGCGCACACCTTCCGTCAATCGTCCTATTCCGCGCTTACCGGTGGTAAAAGCAACGAGTTGAAAACCAGCTTGAAGGTCGCCGGCGTCGACCCCCGGTGCTGGGGCCGGAAAGCAAATAGTACCAGCTGGCCTTGACCGGAGCGAACCCAGACCATGGCAGGGAGATTCTGGAGGGCCTTTCCTCCGGCAAGATATCCACTCACCAGAAGATCGCGATCCGGGTGAATCGCAATCACCCTGCGATCGGTATCGAGCCTCGGGATCGAGGTTTGCAGGACCGGAGTGCCGCGCGAAAAGGCGCCGCCCTTTTCCGGCATGCCCCAGGTCAGGGGATGGTCTTTGAGAAAATCAACAGCGAGGAAAGCACCGGGAGCCAGCAGGCCTTGATCCCGGGCGCCCTTCGAGATGTCCCGAACCGGCAGCTCGATGGTGTCGCCCTCATCTTTTTCGCCATCGGCAACCTCGAGACCATCGGTGAACAACGCCGTCGAATCACCCCAGGAGACCACGATGCCTCCACCCTGAATGAACTCCGTCAATTTGCCGAGACCCTTTTTCGAGATGGGTTTGCGGTACTCCGGGGGGTAGTCGTTGACCACGTATCGATCACCGCGTTTGTACTTACCCTTGGTGAGCACGTCTTTGCTGGCGCTCGGAAAGACGACGACGTCGAATTTTGTAAAATCCGTCGTTTCGAAATCACCGGGATTGAGAACTGTGAATGCGATGCCGTAGGTGTCAAAGAGATAGCGGGTCCAACCGGCGTCCATATCGTGGAAGAAGGTCTCCACAAGAGCGATTCTGGGCAGACGGACCGGCTGCCTAGCCGCGGTGATCTCCGACTCGAAGACCCGCCCATTGACTGTAGTTTCATCGACGATCTTCTGCAGGATGTCGGTCCTTTTCGACCCCGCAAGAACCACGAAACTCCCGGCAGGAAGCTCACTCCCTTCAGCACCGAATGGGTGAGTCAGACGACCGACCTCGAGGCCCGCTTCGAGGGCGGCAAAAGCCGCCTTGTACGACTGATTGTCGTTGGCCGAAAAGGCCACTCCCCAGACACCGTCTGGCAGATCGACAGCCTGGGAGTCGGGCCCGGCATCAAGTGCCTCGAGATTCGCCTCGAAAACCTCGGAGCGGGTGTCAACCTGGATGGCTTTCACGCCCATGTGCAACGGCAGCGACCAACTGGTGATGTCGTAGGGCTTGATCAACTCCCCGTCGGGTGTGTAGTGGCGCTCGGGGTATACCTGATGCTCCATCATCTCCTTCACGAATGCCCGGTATGGTTGGCTCAGCGAAACCACGAAGTCTCCCGCCGAAAAGTGGTTCTCGCCAATCATGGTGTCAGCCTTCAGATGATTGACGACGACGCCGTGGCGCCCGAGAAGTTCAACCAATGCCGCGAGCTCTCCTGCATCATGTTGCTGCGCTGGAAGGACGTAGTAGTAGGGCGCCTGGGTGCGACCCTTTTCAACCTCTTTGCGGCAGAGATCGTTGCGAAAACGAAGGATCTCCGCGCGATGGCGGGAAGCGGTCCCCAGGATCGAGTACATCGAAGAAAGTTCGAAATCAACGATGTCATCGAGCCCCCACCTGCCGCCGGGCCACGGAGCGGGAAGGTTGACACCCTTCTTGTATTCGGAAAGGCCTTTGCCCCGAACCGAGAGCTCGGTCGGTTCGACGTAGATCGCGGTGCCAGTCTTACAACTCGCCGCCTCGGTGAGAAAACTGATCATGTTCTTCCACAACGAGGTTTCGGTGGAGCCCGGCCAATAGTCGTCAAAAACCCAGTGACTCGCGACGCCCAGATTGCCGTCAGCCGTCATGTCGCGCTGCAGGTTGGCGCCAAAGATCTTCGACCAGTTCCACAATCCTTCGTCGATCACCTGGGCGATCGGGTCGTGATTCGGCGGCACGTAGTAGCGGGGCCCGGTCGAGCCCATCTGGTGTTTTTCCACCATCACCTGGGGATACCACTCGGTGCTGTAGAGGCGTGCGATCACTCGTGTGTCTTCTTGAGTCAGAGCGACAAAATCGCGGTTGTTATCGTGTCCGACATACTTGTGGTAGACCTGTGGGAGTGACGAGCCCTCATACTTGGTTCCGAGGTATTTGCGGTAGTGTTCGACCACCAGGTCCATCCCGTCCGGGTTGTGGCACGGAACAAACATCTGGACCACATTCGCCATCTCGGCAAGGACCTCAGGATCTTCGGTCGTCGCCATCTGATAGGCGAAGAGTGCCAACGACTGACTCGGGGCGACCTCGCCGGAGTGCATGGACAGCGCCTCCATCACAAAGACGCGAGCCTGATCTACCAGACCGACCCGCTCGTCATCCGGAATCTCCGGATCCAGCGCCAGTCGCTTGTTGATGTCGCGGAGTTCGTCCAGCCGGCCGATATTCTCGGGCGACGAAACGAACAAAACGTACATGGTTCGTCCGAGCGGGGTCTTTCCGACCTCCCGCATTTCGATTCTGGATGAGGCGTCGGAGAGCTGCTGCAGATAACCGGTCAATTGACCGTAGTCCATTAATTGACGATCGGACCCGGGCACGAAACCGAGAACGCTTTCCGGTGTCGGGATGGGGTCGTCTGCGCCTGCGACCGGCACGAAAACAACGATCATCGAAATCGCGAAAACAAAACCAACAAAACCTGAACTTTTGAACATCAGCCCTCCCCCTTGGCGGTCCATTGTAATCTCTCTGACAAGTGCCCGACAGGAAAGCGAGCTCGTTTTCGACCCCCGAAACCGAAGTTTTATGAAGAACTCCCAAATAATCATTTCTGAATGGGTCTCGCTGGCGTCCGCAGCGTTTTCGAGGGTTTTTCAGCTCACTCGGAGGTGGCTGGCGAATCGGCAGCCATCGCTTCGAGGCGCTTCTCGGCCCCACGACGGCTATCGAGCATCACGGCAACCCATTTCAGGTCATCGGTATTGTCGAGCAGAATCTTGATGATCATCGTGAGCGGGACCGAGAGCAGCATCCCGATGCTGCCCCACATGAATCCCCAAAAGACCAATGACATGAAAACAACCAGAGTCGACATCCCGAGGGTGCGGCCCAACAGAAAGGGCTCGACGAAGTTTCCGATGGTCACGTTGACCACGACATAGCCGACAGCCACCAGGATTGCGTAGCCGAAGCCCCCCTGAACCAGCCCCAGGAGCACCGCCGGGACCGCCGCCACAATCGAACCGATGCTTGGAATGTAGTTGAGGAGGAATGCGAGCAGTCCCCAGACCACCGCAAAATCGAGGCCGATAATGGCGGTCCAGAGTCCGACCACGATGCCGGTGGTCAGACTGGTTGCAGTTTTGATTCCGAGGTATTGCTGAACCTGGGTAACAACCTGCCTGGTGTTTTCGACATCGAATCGCCCGTGCCCCACCGCCGCCTTGATCTTGGTCGGAAGACTCGCCGCCTCGAGAAGCATGAAGATCATCGTGAGGAGAATCAAAAAGAGATTCGACAGGACGTTGGCCAGATTCTTCAGTACCCCGCCCAGCAGATTCATCAATTCGCTGGGCTGCAGCATCATGAGCACGTCGAGGGACTCCGGGTCGATGTCGTGAGCTACCGCCCAGGTCGACACCGACTTCAAGAGACCGTCGAATCTGCTTTGATACAGGCTCGCGAAGGATGCGAATTCATTCACCGAACTCCCGACGATCGCACCGAAGCCCGAGAAGACTCCCAACAGAATCACGACCACGATCAGTACCGCGAGCGCTACGGGAACTCGACGGCGTGTCATCCAGGCGACTGCCGGGCTGCAGATGATGGCCAGGAAGAGGGCCAAAAGAAACGGAATCACCAAGGCCTGGGCGGCCTTCAGCCCCGCCAGTACGATGACCGCAGCCGCTCCGACCGCCAACCCGCGGGATCCGAGACCTGTTTTGCGCCTGTCCATGCCCTCAGCCTACCTCAATCCCGCAACGTTTCAGGCATCAGAAGAGCGTGTAGATAAAGGGCGCCGCAGCGGAACCGGAAAGCACGATCAGGACTGTGACCAGCAGCAAAACCAGAATGATGGGTGTCAACCACCACTTCTTGTTATGCATCAAGAAATCGAGAAACTCGCGCACGATTCCCTGTGGTTTTTCGCTTGCCTCGCGTTCGAATTCGGAACCGTTGGTTTCGTGATCAGTCATTCCAACCCCTCAAAACTGGCGGAAGTACCGCTTCGGGTCCCCGGTCACCGTCGCGCGTTCGATCCAATAACTTGACGCCTCGCGGTCGAACTTCCTTCTCATAGGATCATACCTGAAGAGCCGCATGAGCAGACCGATAGGCGTCAACACGAGGTAATAGACCAGTGCCAGGACCACGTGTGAGACGACAAAACCGATGGGCCAGGCGAGATAGGACATCCCGAGAAAAACGAGGCGCATGATGGGAGGAAAGATCCAACCGATGGCCGGTACGACCACCGATGCGATCCAGAGACCACGCGCCACCTGCGGTTGACCGAATTTGAAGTAGGCAACGAGGCCAAAAAAAGCCACGAAGCCCATCCAGATGAATCCGAATTGATTGAGCTGTTTCCGGGTGGGGTCAGTATTGATCTGAACGACACTCATGGCGACACCTCAATCCAACTCGAATTGCGCGAGGTATTCATCGCGGTCCGGCGCCGCGGTTTCCGGTTGATCCGGTTTGAGCAGAACGAAGTTCTCCAGCACCAGCACATCCATATCGGTGCCCATAAAACAGTGATAGGCGTCCTTCGGAGTGCAGACGATGGGTTCGCCACGAACATTGAAAGAGGTATTGATCATCACAGGACATCCTGTTCTTTTGAAAAAACACGACATCAAACGATGCAGACGTTCGTGGCGAACGGGATCAACAGTCTGAACTCGGGCCGAGTTGTCAACATGGGTGATCGCCGGCACCTGGGAGCGGATCTGTTTCAGCTTGTCGAGCCCTTCGGCATCGCCCTCGTCGACCGCGAGAAGTTTGTCCTCGGCGACGGACGCCACCAGGAGCATGTAGGGACTGTCTTCCTCATCCTCCATCTCGAAGTACTCGGATACCTGTTCTCGCAGGACGATCGGTGCAAAGGGCCGGAATGATTCGCGGAATTTGATCTTCAGATTCATCACCGATTGCATCTCGCGACTTCGTGCATCACCGATGATGGAACGGCACCCGAGGGCGCGAGGTCCGAACTCCATACGACCCTGGAAGAGACCGACGACCTTGCCGCCTTCGATGAGATCGACGATCTCGCGGTCGAGCTCATCCGGGTCCGCGAAGTGGCGATAAACCGAACCGGTCTTCTCGAGGTAGGACTCGATCTCTTCATCGGAGAACCTCGGCCCCAAAAGGGAGCCGGTCTGAGCATCCGGAGATTCGGTCTTCCGTTGATTGTCCAGAAGCTGATACCAGATGAAGAGGGCAGTACCGAGGGCGCCTCCGGCGTCACCCGCGGCGGGCTGAATCCAGATATTCTCGAAAGGGCCTTCGCGGAGGATACGACCGTTGCCGACACAATTCAACGCGACGCCCCCTGCCAAACAGAGATTCTTGACCCCGGTTTGATCGTGAATGTGGCGCACCGAGCGGAGGACGATCTCCTCCGTTACCTTTTGAATCGAGGCCGCGATGTCCATTTCCCGCTGAGTCAGCGGCGACTCCGGCGCCCGCGGCGGGCCTCCGAAGAGCCCATCGAAACGATGCGATGTCATGGTGAGACCCTGGCAGTAGTTGAAATAGGAGAGATCCAGGCGAAAGGAACCGTCGTCGCGAAGATCGAGGAGTTTGTCGTAGATCTCTTCCGTATAACGCGGAGTACCGTATGGCGCCAAGCCCATCAGCTTGTATTCGCCTGAATTCACCTTGAATCCGCAGAAATAGGTGAATGCCGAATAGAGCAGCCCGAGCGAGTGGGGAAACTGGAGTTCGTGGCTGAGCTCGAGCTTGTTGCCGCGTCCGACTCCGAAGCTGGCGGTGGCCCACTCCCCAACCCCGTCGAGAGTCAGGACCGCCGCCACCTCGAAGGGCGAAGGAAAGAATGCCGAAGCAGCGTGCGACTCGTGGTGCTCGGTGAAGACGATCTGGCGCCGATAGTGACCGTCGAGCTCGCGGCGGATCTCCCGCGGCAGATGAAGTTTCTGCCGCATCCACAAGGGCATCGCCTTGAGAAAGGACCGAAAACCCACCGGGGCGAATGAAAGATAGGTCTCGAGAATCCGTTCAAACTTGAGGAAGGGCTTGTCGTAGAAACCGACATAATCCAGATCACCGGGTTCGATCCCAGCCTCTTTGAGGCAATAGTCAATTGCGTTCTTTGGAAACTCGTGGTCGTGTTTGACCCGCGTGAATCGTTCTTCCTGGGCGGCGGCGACAATTCTGCCGTCGACCACCAGGGCCGCCGCGGAATCGTGGTAGTAGGCCGAGATACCAAGGATCGCCGTCATGCTCCCTCCAACCTACTCAGGTGTTCCGAGATAGCCGAGAAGCACCGCGGTTTTCTCATCCATCAACTCTTGGGTCTTCGCTTCGAGCACCAATCGCAGCAGGGGCTCGGTATTCGATTGTCTGACGTTGAACCACCAGTCATCGAACTGGGCGGTGATCCCATCTAAGAAATCAACCTCGCCATCCGAGAAATCTTCAGCCAGGCGTCGGATCATGCCCTCCTTGTCTTCGACGTGGAAATTGATCTCACCGGTGGCGAAGTAGCGCTCGAGCGGCGCTACCAGTTCCGACAGCGGCCGCCCATTCTCACGTACGTGATTGAGGGTCTCGATGACCGTCATGATGGACGAGTCGGCGGTGAAATTGCGGCGAAAATAGAAGTGCCCGGCGAGTTCTCCGCCAAAGGGAGATCCGACCTCCCGCATCGTCGCTTTCATGAAACTGTGGCCGACCCGCTCTCGAACCGGAACACCACCGGCCTCCTCGATTGCCTCCTTGGTCGCCCAGGAGGAGCGCAGATCGTAGACGATCGATGCGCCCGGCTCATCCTTGAGAAAGCGCGGCGCCAGTAGCCCGGTCAGCTTGTCCGCCGATATGAAACGGCCCTTTTCGTCAATCAAGATGGCGCGATCCGCGTCACCATCGAAGGCGACTCCGAGATCACAACCGTTTTCGGAAACCGCCCGCTCCACATCCACCAGGTTTTCGTGTTTGAGGGGGTTCGCCTCGTGATTGGGAAAGGTCCCGTCGAGCTCGAAATAGAGCGGCACCAGGTCCACATTGAGCTGTTCGAGGATCGGCAGATAGATCGTGGCCATCCCGTTGGCGGCATCGGCGGCAAGCTTGAGCCGCGGTTCCAACACGGTCACCTCGGCCAGGACGTGGGCGGTGTACTCCTCGAAGACCGACCGCTCCTCTTCGCCGGCCAGCGGCGGTGAATCCAACGGGACATCGGACGCCTCGACGAGAGCCTCGAGATTTTCGATCCCGGTCTCATACGACACGGGGATCGCATCGCGCCGCGACATTTTGAAGCCGTTGTACACCGCGGGATTGTGGCTCGCAGTGACCTGAATGCCTCCAGATGCGCCGAGAAAACCGATCCCGAAATAGTTCTGCGGCGTATCGGCCACACCGATATCCACAACCGCGACTCCACTCGCTCTCAGACCATCCTTGAGGGCGCGGGCCATGGGCACCGAATGCGAACGCATATCGCGCGAAACCACGACCACCGGGCCGAGGGCCAGGTCTTCATCGTCGAGCAGCTCGCGAAAGTGGTAACCCACGCGAAAGGCAGTCTCCTCATTCAATTGGTCGGGATAGGTTCCCCGGATATCATAGGCTTTGAAAATTCCTGCCATCTCATCTCCTCAACTGTGCGCTTTCTGCGCAGAAGGCTACCACTTCCCGGTAGTTCCCGCTTTCCATCATCCCCCAGAATCGGCGAATCCGGGCACCGCCACGGCCAATGTTCTCACTCGGGATTGTCCGGCACCGTCGGCGGACTGAAAACCTGATTCCTCAAGAAGGTCTTTGGATCCCATGGTGCGGGTTCGCCACCCAGCCAACGGTGAAACCAGTCCAGATGAACGAGGTAGTAAAAGGCCATCTCGTACCAACCCGGCCAGTGCCCGGAACCCGGGAAAACCACCAGACGAGAGGGCACATCCTTCACCTTGAGATCGGTGAAGAAGTGAAGACTCTGGGTGTAGGGAACCCTGAAATCGCGCTCGCCGGTAATCACCAGAGTGGGTGATGAAAAACCTTCCGCATAGGCCGACGGCGACCATTTTTCGTAGTCTTTCGATTTCCAGGGAACTCCGCACAGGTCGTGCTCGACAAACCAGAGCTCCTCGGTCGCTCCCCACATCGACCGCAGGTCATAGACACCCATCATTGATGCAAGTGCCTTGAATCGGTCGGTATGCCCAGCGAACCACATCATCATGTAGCCGCCGTAAGACCAACCCATCGCACCCATCCGATCGCCGTCCACATAGGGCAGGGTTTCCAGCGCATCGGTCACCTTCATGAGATCTCGGTAGACGCGTCCACCCCAGTCACATGAAATGGCATCCACGTAATCCTGACCAAACCCGGCCGACCCGGTGGGATTCGGAAACGCCACCACATAGCCCTTGCCGGGGTAGACCTGCCAGTCGCCGCGATAACGATCCTTCCAGGGTGATTGCGGACCACCGTGCACATTGAGGATCAGTGGATATTTTTTTGTTGGATCGAAGCCATGAGGTTTGACCACAAAGACCTGGATTCTGGTGTCGTCTTCACCGTCGACCCACATCACCTCGGCAGGCCGGATATCGACCTGAGATACGAGCGCATCGTTCAAACGGGTGAGTTGTTTTGCGTCATCGCCCGCAGAGGAAACCGAGAAGATCTCCGGCGGAGAACCGACTTTGGAGCGAGCATAGATGATGGTTGAATCCTCTGCCCCCAGGCCCCAGCCGGCAATCGCCCCGTCGCTGTGAACCTTCCGGATATCACCGCCTTCGAGATCGAGGGCGTAAATGGGAGTCTCCCCGGTCTCGTGACCGGTGAAGTAGAGCCATCGTTCATCGGCAGACCACGCCAGGTCGTTGATCCAGTTGTCAAAATTCTTGTGCCCGGTGAGGTATTCGGTGGTCTTCTTCTTGCGATCGAAGACACTGATTCGATACAGGTCCGACTCGTATCCAGGTGTTTGCTGGCTCAGATAGGCGATGTACCGTCCACTCGGGGAGTAAACCGGGTGGCCGTCCCAGCCCTGGTTTGCCGTGGTGATATTTACTGCCTCCGGTGTGACCGCCGCCGTTTCCACCGGAATCAGCCACAGATCGGCGTTCGTCGAGCGCGCCTGGTCCCGATCGTGATTGGAAACCACGCACAATTCCCGGCTGTCCGGCGAAAACGTAAAGCCTCCCCCACCCACCGAGAATGTCGGGCTGTCCCAACGCCCGGGCGTCATGTCGCGCACCACTGCCCCGGTTGCGACATCAACCAGCAGAACATGGGAAAAACGGCCGTTCCGCCAACCTGTCCAGTGGCGATACAGGAGTTCGTCAGTCATCCGCACCGTCAAGGGGCCACCCTCGATGGATTCGGCAGTGGTGGCGTTGCACTCGCCGTCGAAACCGCACTCCGGATAGACCTCTGATTGCACGGCGATGTACTTGCCATCGGGTGACCAGACGGGATTCGAAACACCCGGCGGGTAATCGGTCAGCCGCCGTGCCTCGCCGCCATCCACCGGCAGCAGATAGAGCTGCGATCCGTCGCCACGGTCGGACACGAAGAGCAGCTCCTTTCCATCTGGTGAAAAAACCGGGGAGCTGTCGTGGTGCAGCCCCTGGGTCATTTGCCGAAGTCCGCTGCCGTCGGCGGACATCATCCAGACCTCGGTCCAGGATTGACCGCTCTCGATCTCGCGGCGGGTGACCGTGAAGGTGATCCGTGAGCCATCGGCACTGACCGATGGCGATGCCACCGATGCTGTCCGGAAATAATCGGCGATCTCGAAGGCGCGTTTGTCGCCGTCTGCCGAGCTCGGCATCGCCATGAACACCAATAAAAAGACCCACGAAACAGCGATCAAGTTCTTTTTCACCGTGACCTCCAGCGGGGCAAACATGATACTTCAGGCGAGATCCGGAGAGAAAAGGGAGAAAGGGAGGATGGGAGAAAGGGGGAAAGGGAGGGAAAGGGAGATTGGGCGACGGGGGTAATTATTGCAACCGATTTCGTCGCGACCACCAAGACACCAAGGCACGAAGCCATCACATCGCACCGCGAGTAGCCCGCAGATCACGCAGATAGACGCAGATCCATCGCAAATGCTCTCGTCGCAAACACGAAGACACAAAGCAGCCACACCAAGAAAACCACAGAGGCACGGAGACACAGAGATGGAATCACAGATGGAGCTGGCCGCAAAGGCCCACAGAGCACACAGAAAAACACAGAAGCCATCGCAAAGGCACGACCGGAGTGCAGCCGGGACGGCTGCACCACCATGGTGGTGCACGCGTCTCGCGTGCACATGGTTGAACCGCAAAGAACGCAAAGGCCCGATTGGCGAGCTTTTGAGAGGGTTCCGTCAGTGTCGGCAGATCGACAGACGATCTCCGATCGCCAGTCGCCGGTGAGGAGCGGGGCGTCTCCAATCGCCAGCGTTCGGAGTCACCCCGCTCCCCACCGGCCGGCACGCCTCCGGCATGCCGGTTCTGCCTTGCATCGGGGGAAGCCCTCTGCGTCTTTGCGCCTTTGCTTCTCTGCGTTAAAACCTCGAGAGGCGGACGTCGTTCGCCTGCAGAGATGGCTGACGCCACTGCAAAAAATGCTGTCATCTGCGTTTATCTGCGTGATCTGCGGGCGTTCTCTCTCTCTCTCTGTTCCTCCGTGGTTTTCCTGATGTGACGCCTTCGTGTCTTTGTGGCTTCGTTTTTGCGGCGTCCCCCGATCTGGGTCATTTGGGCAATCTGCGGGTGTTCTTCCGCCCTGACCGTTTTTGCGCCCGCCGTCATACAATGTGCCCATGTGCGGAAGATTTGCCCTGATTATCGATGCTTCGGTGTTGGCCGATGTCTTCGACGTTGATCCGCCGAGAGATCTCAAACCCAGATTCAACATCGCGCCGACCCAGCCGATCCCCGTTGTCCGCTCTGCACAGGATCGATCGAGAGAATGCGCCATGTTGCGCTGGGGGCTGGTTCCGTCGTGGGCGAAGGACCCCCAAATGGGTGCCCGGATGATCAACGCCCGGGGAGAGACCGTGGCGGAGAAGCCATCCTTTCGCTCCGCCGTCAAAAGCCGCCGTTGCCTGATCCCGGCCGACGGATTCTACGAATGGGTCAAGACCGACGGCGGCAAACAGCCCCACTTCATCCACTTTGCGGACGCCCGGCCATTCGCGTTTGCAGGTCTGTGGGAACGGTGGAACAAGGGGGAAGGCGACCCTCTGGAAACCTGCACCATCATCACCACCTCACCCAACGACCTCATCGCGGGACTCCACGACCGCATGCCGGTCATTCTACCTGATGACCGATACGACGAATGGTTGAAACCCGAACCGCTGGCCGCCGATCGTCTCAGCGAAATCCTCGTCGCCCATCCGGCGGGTCAAATGGAGGCCTATCCGGTGAGCACCTACGTGAACAAACCTGCAAATGATGATGCGGGGTGTATCGCGCGGGTTTGAGTATCGAGGCCAACTCGCACGAAAGGGAGATGTGGGGATCGCCCACCCTGCCATGATCCCGACTACTCAGTCTCCCTCTCTCCCCTGCTCCCTTTCTCCCTTTCCCCTCGTCTGGCTGGAATCTCCCGCCGCGGTTCGACGTATAATCTACCGACCCGAGCATTTTGAGGAGGAAGAATGAGTGACAGGATGTGGTACGTGGCGGTGGATGGTCAGACGGTCGGACCGATGAGCGAGGCGGAGCTGGTGGATGCCCTTGAGGGCAGCAGCCTATGGACCGACGACCCAGGTCTATTGTGAAGGCGTGACCGCGTGGGCTCCGGCCAACACGGTGGCCGAGCTCAAGGGTCACACTCCTCCACCCCCACCGCCCGGACGAGGCTCCGGCGGGACCGCGGACGACGTGGATTTCGATATCCACGGTGAAGAGATGCAATTCGTCGAGGTCGAGCTCGATCCCGGCGAGAGCGTGGTCGCAGAGGCCGGAGCCATGATGTACATGGGTGACGGCATCGAGATGGAGACGATCTTCGGCGATGGCTCACAGAAACAGAGCTCGATGATCGACAAGCTGGTCGGCGCAGGCAAACGGGTGCTCACCGGCGAGAGCCTCTTTATGACTGTCTTCTCCCACAAAGGCACGGGAAAAGCCCGGGCCGCCTTCGCATCGCCCTATCCAGGCAAGATCATCCCGGTCGATCTGAGCCGTCACGGCGGCAACCTCGTCTGTCAAAAGGACGCATTCCTCTGCGCTGCCAAGGGTGTTTCGGTCAGCATTGCGTTCCAGAAAAAGGTCGGCACTGCCCTTTTCGGCGGTGAAGGCTTCATTATGCAGAAACTCGAGGGCGACGGTCTCGCATTCATCCACGCAGGCGGCACCATCATCGAGCGCGAGCTTGGCCCGGGAGACTCCCTGCGCGTGGACACCGGATGTCTGGTTGCACTCGAGACCTCGGTCAACTACGACATCGAGTTCGTCGGCGGCGTCAAATCCGCCATCTTTGGTGGTGAAGGCTTCTTCTTCGCCCGGCTCCGGGGACCCGGCAAGGTGTGGCTCCAGTCGTTGCCCTTCTCACGCCTCGCCGGACGCATCTGGCAGGCGGCCCCGCAGACCATGGGAGGGAGCAAGGGTGAGGGCTCCATCCTCGGCAAAATGGGCGGCATCGGCGGCATCTTCGACGGCGACTGATCGTTCCCTCATCCAAGTCCGCGCCCGATGGGCCCTGAAGGCCGACTCGTCCGCTGAAACTCATTTTCCGATCAGGCGCGGACGGGGACGCGGACACGGTTCATTCTGAAAGGAGCTTGGTGGCAAAGGCGTCGAGGACCTGCATATACGGTTCGATCGACGGGATGAAATGGCGCTCTTCTCGCGAGTGGGGCCCGATGCCCGATTGCCCCCACACGACCTGATTGCCGCCTGGCGCAAAACGGGCTGAAGAACCCGGCTTCTTTTTGCCAACCACCGCCGGTGCGCCCGAAACATCCTCGACGGCCTGCAACAACTGTCCGAGATGGGGATTGGTCGGAGGGCAACTGACTCCGGGTTCCATGAGCTCCACGACCGCCTCGAGACCGAGTTCGCGGCAGAGATCCCTGGTCTCTTTCACGAAACCGTCCAGATCGTCGCCCGGGATCGGGCGGATCTCGATACCGAGTACCCCCAGCGATGCCGTGATGTTGTACACCCCGGGCTCGCCGACATTGAGGAAGGGGAAGCGAGCGGTTGTCTCCCACCCATCGACACTGGCGAGGGTCAGGTGCCTTTTGAAAAAAGATTTGAGAACCGCCTGGGCCTCGACAAGTTGATCGAGGAGATCCGCCGGGCTGCCGCTGGTTCCGGTGTGACCGCTGACGCCCCGGGCCGTTAGGTGAGCGCGCAGGATTCCCCTGCTTTCGGTGCACACTTCTCCGTAGAGTTCGTCTCCTTTTTCTCCGGTCCGCTCACCAACCACCATCAACTCCGGGCGCCACCCACTCTCCTTTTCAAGGGTTTTGAGGACGTGAGGAGTGCCAAAAGGATCACCCTCTCCGTTCTCCTCGTTGCCAATCAATAACAAGTTGAAGGGCGGGTATGGCGGCCCCATGGCCAACCGTTCGCGCATCCAAACCATGTAGCTTGCAACCACGGTTTTCATATCAGCCGATCCACGACCCCACAGATAGTCTCCTTGGATGCGAGGTTCGAACTGGGCGTCGTCCGGTTCCGGACGCACCACGTCGAAGTGTCCACACAGGGTGATTTTCGGTTGGGTCACGCCGGGAAACGCGGCGACCACCGCCGGATAGCGGCCGCGGTCGAAGAGCCTGACATCCAGTTTGCCCGAAGCAAGGTGGTTGGCGACAAATCCGGCGCACGAAAAGACCTGCTCCAAACGCTCATCGGGGCAGTTCGTCACCGATGGGATCCGCACCAGATCGACAGCCAGCGCCAGGACCTCCGATGCGCGATCACCGAGTCCCTCGACCCGCACTCCTTCCGTGGCCCTGCCGAGCCGAACCGGCATCGCCGGCCGTTCGACCGCCAAGCTTTCGAGCCCCGCCACGAGAGGGGCCATCTTTGGCCACTCGGCGCCCTGACGGTCGGGTCGGTCGGCGATCTCCTGGGTCTCCCGGGCGATCATCCGGCGACGTTGTTCGAACAGATCAATCAACATCGATGATGGAATCACCCTCGCACCCGAAGGCGCTCGCGGTGCATCGGTTCCGACCGCCTTGGTAAAACCGGCACGGATCATCGCGGCCGGATTGGGCCCGCCGGCCGCCATCTCATGAAGTGGCGCAAGTTCCTCGCCGGCTCCGAGCGCCGTCGCCAGAGGAGCAATCTCTTCGAGCAACTCCCCGAGATAGGCTCGGATGCTGATTTTTGTACCGGTCATGGGGTGTTCGATCGAAGCGTCCAGGCCGCGCCGCGCCGCCGCCTTTTCATTCGCCCGCGCCCGGGCGATGTCGGCGACGTCGTACGCATAGCTGGCGCCGTACTCCGGTTCGGCATAGATCCGCAACATCAGGAGATCTTTGAAGAGGATCTTGGCCGTCGCAAGCGCGAGATCATCCCCGCCCTCGTCGGTGCGCACCTCCACCCGGTTCATCGGCAGATCGACCCGGGCGCAGAGGTTTTCGACCACCAGTGCGCGTTCGGCTTCCTCGAGACTGCCGTGCTCGCCGGTTGGATAGATGCCGCGGCTGTAAAGCTCCCGCAGCTGATCGCTGGTTGCGGTGATATTGCGGCGAACCGGATCGACATCGGAACGGGCTCTCACCGGGGTCCAGTTGTTGGCGCCGAAGCGGACGCCCGATCTCACCAATCGGTAGGAGATGTCGAGGTAGTCCGCGTGGCTTCCGTAGAGACCCGAAACATCGAGATCCTCGGGGTTGGGGAATGCGAGCAGCCGGCAGGAGTCAAAATCGGTCAGGACAATCTGGTTGGCGCCCTCGACCTGCTCCCACGCAAATGGTGAGGCGGCGCTGACTGCAATGAACACCGGACACATCGGCCGCAGCAACCGGGTCGCTCGGATCACCGAATGATTGCGATAGTACTCGATGGTCCTGCCCTGGCGCTCGGAGAGCGGAAGGTGGAAGAAGTCCCACGACAGGAGTGCCTCGGGAAAACTGTGGTTGGTGTGAATCCCCGCCGTCGCGAGACGATCGCCAAAGAGATCGACACACTTTCTGAGGTAGCGCTGGCGGGCGAGGTTCCACCCATCCGGAATGCTGCCACCGTTCACATCGACCTGACAGGGAATATTTCCGTGCATTGCGAGGAAGGACGCACCAAAGGAATGACCGATATCCGCGAGCGTATCGAGCAGCACGCCCTCGAGAAGTCGCGATTGAGCGGCGGTGGCCCGGGCCGAATAACAGGGTTGGGTCGTGAGCTCGGTCATCCAATGGAAGACCTCGAGCTGAAATCGATCCCGAACCCAATCGGGCAGCCTTTCATCGTGGAGATAATCGGCGAAGGACCTGCGTTCCGGACCGTAACCGACATGCGCCACCGGCGCGAGATCGCGATCGAGAATGTTGTACTCGATCTCCAGACCCGACGTCCCACCCTTGGGGTCACCCTGCTGTGAATTTTCGATCGCCAGTTGTACCTTTTCGGCAAAAAGGCCCCAGTCCTTGGGCCGCATCATGATCCGCTGCCCCTCACAGCGAGGACAGCGCTTCCCACAAACGATCTACCGCCGCCTCCGTCGTGCTCGGCGGCAACGCGTAGGAGAATCGAATCCAGTTGCGTCCGTATTCGGAGAAATAGACCCCGGGAACGACGGCCAGACCGTGACGCTCCGCCAGCAGACTTCCGAGTTCGGCACTGTCTGCAAGACCTGCTTTCTCGATCCAGGGGGCCAGATCGAGGAAGGCGTAATATCCCTTGCCCAAAATGTGGTTGATCCCCAGTTCGGCGAGCTTTCCGGCCATCACTTTTCTGGACGCGTTGGTGGGGCCGACGATGGTCTTTGACGCCTCTGCAAAACCCATCCTATAGGCTGCGATGGCCACCGCGAGGCTGTAGAACGATGGAATCACGGCGTGGGAAGCGCGGCTCTGGATGAACTTGATGACCTTCTCTGAAGCGACGAGGTGGGCGTTTCGGATATTGCTCGCACCGAGGGCTTTGGTGAGCCCGTCAAGGAATATGCACCTTTCTCGTTCCTCGGGCTCGAGGGCGCCCAGAAAGGAGTTGAGATCGTTCGCTTCTCCATCGGTCACCCGGTGATAGATCCAGTCGAAGAAGACATAGGGAACCCCGGCTGCAAAGGCGGCTCGGGCGATTTGGATCTGGCGCTCCGGAGTCATGCTGCGGCCGGTCGGGTTGTCGGGGCTCGTGATCACCAGCATCGCCAGACGCCGCCCGTCGAGTCGCGCGGCGAATTCGCCGCACTGGTTGATGGCCTCAGGAGTCAGGGTCCACGCTTCGTTCTCACGGCCGGGGGCCAGCATCACGTTGGCTCCAACCGCGTAGGGGCCCCAGTTATACGAGATCCACGGCACTCGGGAGGTCACTACGAAGTCGCCGCGCCGGCGGTGACCGAGGAACTGGGCCGCATCGTATGACTTGATGAGCGCGTCACGACCGCCCTGGCAGGCGATGACATTCGCCGGGCCCCAACCGGTTGCCGCATCCAGGCCCCAGTAGTCCTCGACCACACAACGTCGGAACTCCGGGGTGCCGAAGGGTTTGTCGTAACCCGTTCCATGTTCGACTTGAAGTCGATGGGCCATATCCAGGATCTCTGACGGAACCCCGGGCAGGCTCGCGCCACCATCACCCTGGCTGGCGTCGAATACCACCCCATCGGGCCGGTCCGCGAGATAGACCTTGAGCGCCTCGTTGATTTCGAACATTCGGCTGCCTGGAATAGGCAGCATGGTTTCGGGACTGGTATCGAGATGAGCCAACTGGCCCGGCTCGACCACCAGTTGCGGATCGTCGACGCCGGGTGTCCATTGGTTGTTCCCCATCAGAAATCACCTCCGACCATTCGTTGCAACCGACCCCAGACGCGCCCGCTGACCATTTCGTCACCAAGCTCGAGGAGATCCTGGAGGGTGCGAAGACGTTGGTAGAAATCACCGCCGGTGATCGTCTGAATTTCGGATCCGTGCTGCAATTGGAAACCTCCTATCGAACGTGAGCCTATTGTGCCATCACCCGGAGCCGCACCATAATCTCGAGCTCTCAGCTCGCGCGAAACCCAGATTCGATCGGGTGATAAAGCCCAAGGTCGCGACGAAGTTTCTTCAATTTACCCTGGCTGGAGAATTCAGCGGCCAGATCGCGGGTCCGTCCGATCACCCCCAGATCGCGCACCAGGTTGGCAAAGCGGAAGGCCGCCGGCCCCCACTGCCGGGTGCCCATCAGTTCACCGGGGCCGCGTATTTCCAGATCCGCCTCGGCGATTTCGAAACCATCAACCGAGCGGCAGACAACCCCGAGCCGGCGTCGGGCGTCCTCGCTCACGGCTCCGTCGGTCAGAAGGATGCACCAGGCCGGACGGCAGCCGCGCCCAACCCTGCCTCGAAGTTGATGAAGCTGCGACAAACCGAAGTGCTGCGCCGACTCGATCACCATGATCGTGGCTTCCGGAACATCGACCCCGACCTCGATGACCGTCGTCGCCAGAAGGACCTGGATCGACCCGTCGCGGAAACCGGCGCTGACCTCGTCACGCTCGTGACTCGACAGGCGGCCGTGGAGAATTCCGACATCGAAGCCCTGGAGGCGATTCCGGATGTCTTCGAAGCGTTCTGAAACCGCGGCAACCGGGATGTCCTCGTTGGGATCGATGAATGGACAAACGATAAAAGCTCGACCACCCTCCCCGAGCTCGGTTCGGATGAAATCAAAGACCTTGGCGCGAGCGCTCGCTGGTCGAAGGACCGTCCTCACCGGCTGTCGCCCAGGAGGCATTTCGTCAATAACGGATAGTTCGAGATCTCCATATACGGTCAATGCCAGGGACCTCGGGATCGGTGTCGCGGTCATCACCAGCAGGTGGGGCGAGGCGCCTTTGGCAACCAGAGCAGAGCGCTGGACCACACCGAAACGGTGTTGTTCGTCGACCACCACCAGACCCAAACGATGGAATTCCACCGATTCCTGGAACAGGGCATGGGTGCCGATGACGAGGCGGAGCGATCCATCCGCGAGGCCCCCGTTGACAGCGCGCCGTTCGGCCGCCGTCAGAGATCCCACCAGGAGTCGTGGAGGGTAGCCTGCCGAAGTAAAAATCCCATCGAGGGTCCGCAGGTGTTGTTCGGCGAGGAGCTCCGTCGGGGCCATGATCGCGACCTGAAACCCTGCTTCCAGCGCCATGGCCATGGCCACCGCCGCCACCGCGGTTTTTCCCGAACCCACATCGCCCTGCACCAGGCGGGCCATCGGTCGCGACCGGCCGAGATCGGCCGAGATCTCCCGCACCACCCGTCGCTGGGCATCGGTGAGTCGGAAAGGTAGCAGTTCGCAGAGCTGCTTTTCGGCCTTTTCGGTCACTTTGATCAGAGGTCCATCGAGCCCCTCACGGCGATCACGATTCTCCGTCACCGTGCATGCAAACGCCAGCAACTCGTCGAAGGCGAGACGGCGGTGCCCAGCCCTTCGACCATCCCCAAGCTCAGTCATCATGAGGTGGCGTTCGTCGTCGTTCGAAGGCACTACCGGAGCATGGAGTTCGCGAAGGCCGGGGCCGAGTTCGGACAGACCATACTCGCGACGAATGGCCTCCGGCAATGGATCGGGACACTGCGGAACGGCCTCGAGACACTGCCCGATCAGGTTTCGCAGCCGTCGTCCTCCGAAACGACCGATCCGTCGATAGATGGGGACGATCCTCTCGGCGTCGTCCTCGACCTTTTCGATCTCGGGGTTGATCAATTCAACGCCGCCGCCCTTTGTCTTGCGGATCTGGCCGTAGAGATAGAGCTCCGGTTCGTCCTCGAGGCGGCGGCCGAGCCACCTCTGGTTGAACCACACGGCCTTGAGATTCCCACACCCGTCATCGATGAAACCGTCAACGATATGCAGCCGCCGACGCGGTATTCGCCGCACCCTGACGCCCTTGACGGAGCCGCGAATGAGAACCCACTCCCCAGGCTGCAGGCTGCGCTCGAGAGTGGTCAGGCGCGATCGGTCATCGTAGCGCCGCGGCAGATGGAGGAGCAGATCGACGACCCTCTCAAAGCCCTCCGCAGCCAGCGCCTCGGCCGAGCGGGGACCGATGCCCTTGAGGACTGTCAGGGGATCCTCGGGGCGGATCAGGCGCCTTCAACCTCGAATCGGCACTGGATGGTCCCGAAGACCACGGTGTCACCCGGTGCCACCGGCGAGGCGCGCCCCGCAACCAGACGAACGCCGTTGACAAAGGTCCCGTTCATCGTGCCGACGTCTTCGACCACACTGTAGGTGCCGTCGTCCTCACGCCGAACCCGGGCATGGCGTCTCGAGATCGAGCGTTTGCCGTCCACCGGCGTGAGATCCACGTCGGGAAGAATGCCCGTTACCGGGTCAATCCGCCCGACGGTGGTTTCTTTTGATTCGGCGAGCGGAAAGACGATTCCGCTGGTGATCTCCACCAGCCTCGCGTTCGGGTCGTGCGACGGCGCCACCGGTTCTTTGATCCCTGAATCCTCGATATCGACCTTGTGTCCAACCGCCTCTTCGAGCAACTCGGTGGTCTGCTGCAATCGCAGGACCAGCTTGCGCATCATCCGGATGGCGATCTCCGGGTTGTGTTTGAGTATGAAAGTGAAGGCCGACTGGTCGATCATCACCAGATTGACATCCTCGATCGCGTGGGCGGAGGCCGATCGCGGTTTCTCATCCTCGAGCATGCACATCTCGCCGAAGAAGTCGCCCTTGGCCAGGGTCGCCAGGGTTCGCTCCTTACCGCCGAGCACCTTCCGGATTTCAACCTGACCGGTTTCGATGACATACATGGCCAGCCCGAGATCTCCCTCGGCGAAGATCACGCTCCCTTTCGGAAACTCGCTGCGCATCGGCTCCAGCGAGTCGTGCGTTCCTCCGCCTGTCGATTTCACCCTGAACTTCGCCATCTCAACTCCAGACAACGCACCCGGCACCGGTGTCGAGTTCGACCCGCGCGCCGATTGGAAAAGCGAGATTTGCGGCACCGTGACCAAAGGGCAACCCGACCACGATCGAGGCCCCGGGAGGCGCCGTCTCTTCGAGCAACATCCGCCACCGTCTTGATCGTTCCGGAGCCGGTCGACAACCGCGCAAGCTCCCGCCAATCAATGCTTTCACGTTGCGCAATCTACCAGAGCCCCGGAGGTGGGTCAACATTCGATCGAGCTTGTAGAGGGGCTCGCCGACCTCTTCGAGAAAAAGAACCGAACCATCAAAATCAGGTTCCCACGGTGTGCCGACGAGGGCCGACAAAAGGGTCAGATTTCCGCCAAGTGCCGTGCCATCGACGCAGCCAGGTCGAAGGACCGAGCTCGGCGGAAAGCGATAGAGAATCTGACCCACCAAATCTCCCGTCAGCATTTCGTGCAGCCGCCTTGCGTTGTGAGTCCGGGTAAGACCGGCCGCCACCATGGGCCCATGAAACTGAATCGCCCCTCCATCAAGGGCCAAAGGGTTGAGAAATGCCGTGAGGTCCGAATAGCCGATCAGATGCACACCCCGCCGACGCAGATCCGGAAACGAGACCGATTCGAGGAGACGGGTCGAACCATAGCCCCCCCTCGCCGCCACGATCCAACGGACGCCCGAATCGACCACCTCTTCGAAACCGGCGAGACGTTCTTGGTCCGAACCTGCAAGGTACAAGTCCTTCAGGCGAAGATTGGAAGCTTCCACCAAGGGATGCCCCCAGGCACGCAACACCGAAAGACCGGCATCGAGCTTGTCGTCGTCCACCGGCCCTGACAATGCCACCACGCCGATCGGCTCACCGGGCTCGAGGGGTGCGAATTCCGATTTCACGCTTTCAACATTACATCGGATCGGACACCGGTGGCCATCAATCCCGAACCAGTGTGCGTTCCATCACCCTCTCCCCTGCTCTCCTATCCTCTGCTCCTCTGCGCAGTCAAGACAACCCTCCCACTTGGCAGGCGGTGTTAAATGCTGGAGGAGGCTATAGGCCGGATTCTGTGCCCCGGAGGGCGGCGTTCATTCATCTGGGCCGACCGTTGCCGGTCGGCTCGAGCAGCTAACCCGAGGATCTCACCGCCGAAGCGGATACGGGGACAGGGACCCTCGACCCCCCTATTCAGCCTTGCTCCGCATGGGGTTTACCGTGCCTCCTCCGTCTCCGGAGAAGCGGTGCGCTCTTACCGCACCCTTTCACCCTTACCCTCGGGCTATCGAGGGCGGTCTACTCTCTGCGGCACTTTCCCTCGCGTTGCCGCGGCCGGGGATTACCCGGCATGCATCCTGTCGTGGAGTCCGGACCTTCCTCTGGAACCTGGGTCCCAGCGAACGCCCGCCTCCTCCAGCACGGGACAGCATACACGGAGGGGAATCGGGTGGCCAGAGACGGCTGGCGGCGGCAGCGGCAGCAACAGTGTCCAGCGACAGAACAGTGAGCAGCGACCGGGAACAGCGATCAGGGGCAGCAATCGGGGGAAGTGACGGCGTGGCCGCGTCCGAGTCGGTCATAAGAAGGCACAACGGATGTGAGCCGTCGCGAACCCTCAGACCGCGTGATCCATGCAGGTGACGGAATAACCCGACAGGGACCCGGGCACGAAGCGGCAGTGAAGCCTGAAACCGCGCTGTTTGACTTCGACCAGCGCAGACTCTCCGTCAACGGTCCTGAAACTTCGCTTGGCCTTCCGCAGCAGACGCGATCGCAAGAGGTGTGAGACCTCCTCGACAAGCTCGAGGTCGCTGAGCAACAGGGTCAGCCGCAACGGAGCTTCGAGCCCGACGCTGACCTCGAGAACCGCAGCCTCGAAAGCGTCCACCATTTCCTCGATCTTGAGCCCCCGGGACCGCCACACCCCGAGGGGCTCGACGGAGACCGAGGTCATACCGCGTTTGACGCCGTCCTTGAGAATCGCGGTCAGACTTCGGCGAACGTTTCCGGCACGGCAGGACGGCTTTTCTTCGAGATCGTGGACCACCGCCTGATAGGTCCAGAAAGCATCCTCACCGCGGTTCCGCATCAGAAGATATCGCCCGAGCGGCAAGGGACGGTGCTCGGCGATCGCGAGATACGCCGCATCGAGGCCGTTGTGACGGTCGAGATCGAGCATCGTCTGCCCGGCCATGACCAGATTTCGATCCTCCTGAACGATCTTGGCGTCCGGGCACAATCGTCTTCCCAGGGCCTCGCTCAAATCGAGGTCGAAACGTAGGCTGAATTCTCGGGCCACCTCTTCAGTGTATCAGCCTAGTCCCGGAGACCTGAGTGCCAGTTGAGCAGCACAGTGGTGGGCCGCACAGCTTCACCTGAGGGCGTGGATAGAATCAGGAATTTCTGGCCGTCGGCGCTCACTACGTAGCGCTCGCGTTGGATCGTCGGGTAGATGGGAGGAGCAAAAAGCGTCTCCGGCAAACCCGCTCTGAAGGCGGATCCAGCCTCGACCTGCACGGACACGAGGTTTCCCCCAGGATCGACGTAGTAGATCTCCGATCCGTCACCGCTCCACATGGGCTCGGTTCCGCCGCCGGTCGAGACCTGCCATTGGCCACCGGGTCCGGGGAACTGGCGGACATAGACCTCGAATCGACCTGATTCGTTCGACCCGTAGGCGAACCACTTGCCGTCCGGGGAAAAGGTCGGACGGACCTCGATAAACTCAGACTGCAACAGCGGAAAGGCCTCCCCCGACCCATTCAAAGGCATCGCCCAGATATCCCAACCCGTCTCTTCAGCCTGGAGCATGTACGCAAAGTGCCTGCCGTCGTTTGTGATATCACCTGGAGTGACGTTCTGTTCCGTCGCAAAAACGATTTCGGCCGCACCGGCGCCCGACGCTTCCTTCCGTTTGATCTGTCGGGTCTCTTCGTTGCGGGATGTGTATATGATGCTTTTTCCGTCGGGGCTCCACAACGGTGCATAGTCCGCGCCGGGATCAAAGGTGAAGCGCGACGCCACCCCCCGTTCCAGATCGTGAATCCAGAGATCGCTGTGTCCCGCGTCGGTATCGAAGATCTGGGTGGCCACATGCTTTCCGTCGGGCGATACTCGAAAAGTCCGGAACTCGTCCGCGTCGGCGAGATCTCCCATCGCCCTCCCGGCACGATCGAACCACCTCAACTGGCGGCCTCCGGACTCCCCGCTTCGGAAAGCCAGAGTGCCGTCATTCGAAGCCGAAAAGTCTGCCAACCCCACCGCACTCGAGCCGATATTGTCAGCCAACGGCAAGGGGTCGCCGGTCAGTTCGCCCCTACCGGCGTCAAAGGGGTGAGCCACCAGCATGCCGTCGAGCACGTAAATCAAATAGCCCGGTTCGGCATACTGAACCCGGGAGTCCGCCAGCGTCAAAGGGACGTCCCCTTCCTCGTCGAGGGTGTGCAACATGATGGTCTCGGCGCCATCCGCATCCTCCGAAATGTAGACGAACCGTTTGCCGTCGGGAAGAAACTCCGGCCAGCCGACCGAGACGATACCTTGATCTTCGTCGAGATCGACCTCGGTCTTGAGGATGCCGCCCGTGGCCGCGACCCTGAGCAGCGGGGCCTGGGCATCACCGTCAAAAACGATCTCTCCGGTGCTGCTCCAGCTTCCGTCCGCGCCATCGGCCTCACAGATCGTCTGCGCCGGTCCGCCGGCCACCGGCACCTTTTTGAGCTTGTTGCCTACAAAAAACGCAATGTACTTGCTGTCGGGCGACCAGATCGGCCGCGATTCGTTTTGACTCACGGTCCGGGTTTCCTCGGTGCCCGCAACCGGTCGCGCTTCGAGACTGTCCAGATCGCGAACCCAGATCTGCGATTTGCCCATGGAATCCACACCATGAAACGCAAGGGTCCTTCCATCCGGCGAGAGTCGCGGAGAACCGATGGTGCTCAGCCCCGCCTGAGGGGCGATCTCGAAGCGCACCTGGCGGGGTGTCTCCGGCGCACGGAGAAAATATCCAACTGCAAAGAGCGCCGCCGCAACGGCGGCCACCGCGGCCATCGCCCAGGCCAGTCTCTCGCGTGACTTCCGCCGCGCGGCAACGGGCGCCGGCAAGCCGACGACCGACCCACCTTCGGCAATCCACTGGAGTTGGAGCTTGACGTCGTGCGCCGTCTGCCAGCGTTCTTCGGGGTCCTTGGCAAGACAGGTCTGGACCACGCGGTCAAAGGCCGGAGGGGTCATCGGTTGCATCGAAGAGATGGGCGCCGGCGTTTCGTGCATGATGGCACCGATCATGCTCGCCTGAGTGGCGGCCTCGAACGCTCTCCTCCCCGCGGCCATTTCGTAGAGCACCGCCCCGAGCGAAAAGATATCCGTTCTCGCATCGGCTTCCTTGCCCTCGAGCTGTTCGGGCGCCATGTACTGATATGTTCCGAGCACCGTGCCAGCGGCCGTCAACGGTTGGCTGACAGTCGGCGTCCGGGTGAGATCATTCTCATCACCGGAGGCGTTGTCGGCCTTGGCGAGACCGAAATCGAGCAGCTTGGCGGTCCCACCCGAGAGCATGATGTTGCCAGGCTTGAGATCACGATGAACAATCCCCTGCCGGTGGGCCTTCTCGAGAGCATCCGCGATTTGGACGCCTATTTTCAGAGTCTCCTCGAGCGCAAGAGGGCCCTTTGCAAGACGATCGCCGAGAGTCTCGCCATCGATGAATTCCATGACCAGGTAGTCGACGCCGTCCTCGTGGCCGATGTCGTACAGAGGACAGATGTTCGGGTGCGAGAGGCTTGAAACGGCCTTGGCCTCGCGTTCGAGACGCTGCCGCAGTTCGGGGCTCTCGGCGAGGTGGGCCGGCAGGACCTTGATCGCGACCGATCGATCGAGGCGGGTGTCGCGGGCCTTGTAGACCTCGCCCATGCCGCCGGCGCCGATCGCCTCTTCAATCTCGTACGGACCCAGTTTCGCTCCGACCTCGATGCTCATTGATCCCCCCACAGACTTTGTTGAGGACACTCTAGCATATTGAGATTGGATTTTATTCTCAGGGACAAGGCAAACCGGGAACGGTTGAGATCAAATCCTCAGCCCTCGATGTCAGCCGCCGTTGCCACCGATCGCCCGCCGCGCCATGTCCTGGGTAATCACGAGCCGATAGCCGCCATCTGCGGTCTTTTCCAGGCCCTCGTGTTGCCAGGGATCGAATTCGAGCCGGTTGATGATCTTGTTGAACACCGTCCGCAGGGCACGCGCGCCGGTTCGGATATTGAGCTCGGCATTCTCCGCGATCATCGCCGCAGCAACCTCCTCAAGTTCGAGATTGATGTTCATAACCTCAAAAAAGGCCTTGGAACGGACGTAGGGCGAATCGAGGGACCTGAGCAGGATCTCCTTGAGCACCGCGACATCGAGGTCTCGCAGCAAAACCACGTTGTCAAAGCGAGCCATGAACTGCGGCACCATGCCGAACTCGAAGAGGTCTTCGGGTTTGAGAAAATCAGCCAGTGCAAAACGAGTTTCGATCCGCACCTGCCCGTCCGCCATCTGGATGGCCTGGCTTTTGAGTTTTTCACCGCTCGACGGGTTGATCACCCGGAGATAAACCTGGTCGTAGAGGCCTTCAAAGGCGCCGCCGCAGATGAACATCATATGGCGGGTGTCGATGGCCAAGGTCACCGCCTTTTCCTCTCCGTCGACCGTGGCGAAGGTTTTGTAAGTGACCACCTCCCCCTCCATGAGGGTCAGCAGCCCCTGTTGCAGCACGACCCCGATGGGGTTCGGCTTGCCCGCGACGATCGAGGACATCTTGTCGATTTCGTCGATGCAGATGGTCGCCCGTTCCATCGTCTCCTTGAGTTCCTTCGGGCTCGGGTTCTCTCCGACCAGGGCAAGGGCACGTTGTTCAACTGCCTCCAGGAGCCGGGCCGGTTGGAACTCCATCCGTTCCGAGTCGACCAGGAGGTTGGCGTTGATGATCGTCATCGCACGGAACGGGCGATACTCGGCGACGTCGTGATACATCCGTTGGATGTTGTTCATGATCGTCGTCTTGCCCGTGCCCGAGTTGCCGATCAGAAGAATGTTGCCGGGCACCTTCCCCGTGGTGTGTTTGTAGACCGCGACCGAGGCAAAACGCAGCGCGGTGTTTTGCCCGAGAACACCCTTCTCCAGCTCCTTGAAGATCTCCGGAGGCGTGATGTCCTGGAGCGGGCGAAGTGTGTCGCCACTCATTCCGCTACCTCCCACACACCGTTGCGCGGCTCGAGCACCACCTCATCTACTTGGACCGAACGCCCGCAACCGCCGGGTCTGAAATCCGTCACGATGTCGACGTGTTGAGCCGATCGGTTGAGGATGCCTGCTTCCGCGAGCTCGGCGATCTTCGTCTTGCCCTCGTCGGTGCTTGCGTCCTTGACATAGCAATCCTCGTAGCTGGCTCCGATCGCGATGTGAAGGGTTCCGCCGACCTTTTCGACAAAAAGCGGGTGTTTAAGGACCTTGTCGAGGCCGGGGTTCATCCCGAGGGCGACCTCACCGAGCCGGTGCGAGCCTTCGTCGGTTTCGATGATCGCACTGAGGTGTTCGTGCCCGACATCGGCCTTGTAATCGACGATCAAACCATCGGTGAATTTCAGATAGATCCCCTCGATGTCGTTGCCGCCGTAGTTAACCGGAAGATCGACAAATATCTCGCCCCTGGTCGCGTTGGCACTCGGGCTGGTGAAGATCTCGCCGTCGGGGAAGTTTCGCAGCCCGTATGACATCACGGCGTGGCCGTGGGAGATATCGATTTCCAGAACCAGATCACGTTTTTCGTGAGGATGCTCGGTCACGATCCGGACGGAGGTTCCGTTATCGATGACCGGCGCCAATTTCTTTTCGGCCTCGAGGAGAGGGCGCGGATCAGTGGTCGATGCAGCGACGATAAAGCGCTCGTATTCGTTGTAGTCCATCTCTTCGAGTTCGGCCGAGGCGGCGGTCGGAAAGAGAGTGATCACCCAGGACTTGGAAAGCCGGGTGTTAGCAAAGGGTCGATCCGCTGCGGCCAGGGCCTGCGCCTGTTCTGCGGGCAGACCCATGAATTGGTTTGGGTCCTCAGATCCGAGAACCTCGACATATTTGGTCATGCTTTCGTAGCGCTCGCCATGCCAATCCGGGACACTCGCCAATTGTTGCGGCGATCCGCCTCGGGCCATGGTCGCCGACCACACCCGGCCGCGCTCGTTATTCGGCGGCACCAGAAAAACATCAGGGACCCCACCGGCTTCGATGACCTTGCGTTCAAGGACCGCCATCAGCGGCCAGCACACGGCCTCGCCCTTGATCATCACCCGGTCGTCGGCGGTGATTCCGCCGAGGGAATGGTCGAGCAGAAAGCCTGCCCACAATTCGAGTTCGTTTTCGTTGATCATGATGCTCCTCGGGCCGCAGTCGCGGCGCGGGTATTGTACTCGAACGGTGGAGGCTGCGGGGCAATGAAGCAATGGGGCTATGGGGCTATGGGGCTATGAGGCTATGGCCGGTCGAAAACCCCGGCTTAGATCCCGACGCACACGCCGTTTGTCTTCGCTGACGCGAGTCATGGCCCGCCCATGGCTTTATAACCCCATAGGCTATCCCGCAAGTCTTCCCAACCCGAATCGGCGGGAGAGAATGCGATCACGCAGCCACGTGGGCAACTTCGCCAGCAAGGGCAGCGCTCGTGACCCGGCACCGAGGCGATAGATCGCGGGTGGTCGACCCCTCGTCACAGCCTCTACGACCCGGCGGGCGAAATCTGCGATCGGAATCGAAACATGGTCGGAAAATTTCGCCCTCATTTCGATCGCATCGAAGACCTCTGCGTAGCGGGACCCATCGCAATAACAATCGATTCCGCGGCTCGCGGTCGAAGCGAAATCCGTCGCGATGGCACCCGGCTGTACGGTGATCACCTCCACCCCGAAAGGCGCGACCTCCACGCGGAGCGCATCCGAAAGCAAATGGACCGCAGCCTTGCTGCCGGAATAGGCGCCGCCGAAGGGGGCAGCGGCCACCCCCGACACGCTGCCGATATTGACGATCCTGCCGGATTTCCTCTTGATCATCCCCGGCAGCACAGCCTGAGTCAGTGCCACCAGACCAACGACATTTGTTTCAAATTGGCTTCGCAGGTTGTTGAGGTCGATTTCGGCCATCGGTCCGATGAGCCCATAGCCCGCGTTGTTGACCAGAATGTCAATCCTGCCGGTCCAGTCGAGAGTCGCGGTCATGGCGGCCTTGATATCGGACTCAGACGTCACATCGAGCTTCACCTTCTCGAACCCTGGGTGTTGCAGATCTTCAAGGCTCTCGAGCTTTCGTGCAGTTGCCATGACACGGTGACCGCGGTCGGCGAACTCGATCGCCAGAGCTCTGCCGATGCCCGTTGAACAACCCGAAATCAAGACGACCTGGTCTTCCAGTCGTTTCATGACAACCCCTCCCGCCAGGGTCGATCCTACATCCCCCTGGGGAAACCCGGTACACTCGAATCATGTCTTCACGGATCGAACTCGATGAATCCGAATCCGGCAACCGGGTCCTGCTATTGGGCGCCGGTGATTCAGCGGCGCCGAGCAGTGCACAATCGTTGATTGACGCCACCTGGGAGAATCAATCCCCCGACTCGATGATCTTGTATCTCTCGGAGGAGCCGGGAATCGGTGACGAGTTTACCTACAACGGGGTCGAGTGGCGCATCATCGACTACCGGGACGGGTGGATCGCGACACTGTTGGTCGACTGACTCCCACCTCGAAGACCAGCAGGCTCCAGGAAATGAGGCTGCGTTCGGAACGGGCGGGACACGGTGTTGAGTTCATCCGTCAGGTCCAGGCGATGGATCTGTCGCCCCTCCGGGGCTGATTCTAATTTTAGGCCCGGTACCTGGGGCTCACGCCCCAGGCTCATTATCTGTCGCGCCTCCGGCGCTCACCGACTCCACATCATGACTTTCCGGGGGCGGCGTCTCTCAACGTCATCCTGAGCGGAGCCCCGCCTTGTCACGGCGTAGCCTGAAAGGCGAAGCCGGAAGGGGCGTAGTCGAAGGATCTATAGCATCGACGGAAAAATCCGAAAACGCAGATCCTTCGACTTCGGCTTCGCCTCCGCTCAGGATGACAACATATTGAAGAATCATCCGGCACCGCCGCTCACAATGACCTTCAGCCGGTGTTGCCACAACCAGCACGACCTCATGTCAATCGAGATCGGGTGGTATTGGGTTAGGTTTCTGCTTTCTCATCCGCGTGATCTGCGGTCTCCCCGCCGTGGGTCATTATCGAGCGCCCAGTGGGAGTCTCGACGAACATTTCCTTCGACGGTTCGGATTCTTGCTGGAAGCTCGTGGACAAACCGGCGTGTCGTCCCCTCAAACCGCTGCTTCTCAACTGTCTGATACACGGGTATCATCCGCCGTATGGATGAAACTCAAACTCACAACACGATCCCATTCGACGACCTCCGAGAACTGGCCCCCGAAGAGGCCTCTATCAAGCTCTCCAAGATCGTCGAATCCCTCGCCTCGTCGCCGGTTCTGGAATTCGGTGACGATTCCGAGATCGTCGATCTCCTGGCCGATCGCCGCGACGGAGATCCGCTCCTCGATCACCTTCCCCTGGAATGCCTCGAGATCCTCACCCAACGATGTCTCGACCGTGGCAAGGAACAAGGCGACGATCCGGCAGTTCGGCGGATCTCCTGGCAACTCCTGGATGTGCTCCGACGATCCGCCGTTCTGCAACGAATCACCGGCGAAGGCACAACCGACGATTGGGCGCATCGGATACTTGCCCTGATTGAGGCCTCCAATTTCACCTTCGGCCACCTCTTTGTACAACGAGCGGCGGGTTATGGTGAACGAACATTGTTCCGGGTCCCTGCCGACGGTTCGACGCGGAAAATCAGTTGGTGGCAGGTGGCCGGAAGAGTCGATCTCATCGCCCGCGCGCTCCTCGCAGCCACCGCCCCTCTGGATGATCGGCCGCTCGCGATCCTGTCGGGGAACAGCCTCGAAATGGCCCTCGCCGATCTCGCCTGTCTGACCTCGGGCATCCGCAACGTGATCGTACCTGCCACCGCCACCGAAACCGATGTCGCCTACATCCTCGACCATGCGAATGTCGGTGCCCTTGTGGTCTCCGACAAGGAACAATTGCAGAAGGTCCTCAACGTACGGGACCAACTCCCGGGTCTCGAGGCGATTTTCGTATTCGACCCCGCGGCCGGCTCGGGTCACAGAGAGGTGGTGGCTTTCGATCAACTGCTCGCCCGATCATCCGAGATCACGGCGCAGGAGCTTGCCGACCGGCGGCTGAAGCAAAAAATCGACGATGTCGCGTCGGTCATGTATACCTCCGGCACCACCGGCACACCCAAGGGAATCTGTTTCACCCAGCGCAACATCGTTTTCAAACGATTCGCGCGCGCCCTCGCCTTGCCAAAAATCGGCGAGGACGATGTCTTTCTCAGCTATCTTCCCCTCTTCCACACCTTCGGTCGCTTCCTGGAAATGACCGGGTGCATCTTCTGGGGCGCCACTTATTGCTTTGCGGAAGATCCAAGCATCGACACGCTGGCGCGCCAAATGCGCGAAGACGAGGCCACCGTCCTGATCAGCGTCCCGATGAAATGGATGCAGCTGTATGACCAGGTACGGCAGAGCGTCGATGTCGTCGCCGCCGACGATGACGAGGTCCAGACCGCTGTCAGGGCGGTGGTCGGCAGCGGGCTGCGTTGGGGATTGTCCGCGGCGGGTTATCTGGATCCGGAGATCTTTCGGTTCTTCCAGCGCAACGGCGTTGAGCTGATGAGTGGGTTCGGCATGACTGAAGCGACCGGCGGGATCACGATGACCCCGCCCGGGCGCTACAAGGAGGATTCACTCGGCCCGGCCCTGCCCGGTGTCGAGATCGACCTGGCGGATGACGGCGAGTTGATCATCCGTGGCCCGTACGTCATGGTCGGATATCTCGATCCTCCCGATGACACGCCCTCCTTTGACGACGACGGATGGTTCCACACCGGCGATCTGATGGAACGGGACGAGGAAGGCTTCATCCGAATCGTCGATCGTAAAAAGGAGATCTACAAAAATATCCACGGCGAAACCATCGCGCCACAAAAGGTCGAGAATCTTTTCCGCGATTTTGATTCGGTTGAACGGATTTTTCTGGTCGGCGACCACCGGCCCTACAACACCGCACTGATCTATCCCAACGCCGATTTCAAGGAACTCGATCTCGGGTCGTTGTCTCCGGATGACCTCAAGAGCCACTTCCGTTCACTCGTGGTCAGCGCGAACTCCTTCCTCGCTCCCTATGAGCGCATCATCGACTTCGCCATCATCGACCGGGATTTCTCGGGCGATCGCGGTGAGCTCACCCCAAAAGGCACCTACCGCCGCAAGACAATCGAACGGTCCTTTTCCGAACAGATCAGCCTCCTCTATCGGCGCCGCCACCTCAATGTGGGCGACGCCACGGTGGTCGTGCCCAACTGGATCTTCCAGGCGCTCGGAATCACCGCCCAGGATCTCCGGATCGAAGGTGATCAGCTTTTTCTGACGTCACACGCCTCTGCACTCACTATCCGGCGCGAGGGCGAAGATGCGGTGCGTATCGGTTCAGCCGTTTACCGACCCTACCGACGGGCTATCGATCTCGGACACCTTCTGTCGGTTCCGCGCCTGTGGCTCGGCAACGACGAGCTGGTGAAGTTTGCGCCTTTGGAACCGGTTCAGCGCAACCGGCGGCGGCGCCGCAGCGTGTCCGCCGATTGGCTCCGCCAAGCCGGCAACTATGAGGCGACCGCAGAAGATCGTGAGGCGATCCCAATGTTGCTCCGGCGACAGGAGGTCGAGCTACTGGATCTCCACCGTGCCGCTCTCTTGCTCTCGGCGGACGACGACGACATCGCGGTGGCGGCGGTCAAGATCCTCGATCATCTGCTGCACATCGAACACAACGAGTTCACCGAATACGTTTTACGTATTCTCCGCCGCGGCGCCGATTCACGATCCGTCACCGTCCGCCGTCGTGCGTTTCAGGTCGTGGCTACGGCGGAGATCCCATCCCGCTATCGCAGAACACTCGGCCGCTTTCTCGATAGCGGTGAGAACCTGCTCGACAGTGACACGATCTCGGTTCTGGTGGACCGCGATCTGTCGTCCGATCGGATCTCCGCCTTTATCGACGAGGCGGAGGATCGGTGCCATCGATCGAAGGACAAGCTCGATCCGTCGTTACAACCGATGTGTGACTTTCTCTCGAGGTATGGTTCGTCCCACCCCAGCCAGTACCGTCGCCTGCGGGGCTTCTTCACCCGGGCGGTGATGATCAATGATCTCCCGGAAGCGCGGGAACTCGCCGCAGAGGGCAAGAGAAAGCTGGCGCAGGGCTTCAGAATCTGGCTCGGTTCCCCATCGAGGGTGGCGGTCGATTCGGAGACCGGTCTCGAATACCGCTGGGAGGACGTGGTCGAGTTTTCCGACGACGTCGACGACGAGGCCCAGACCCGCATATTGCAGGCCCTGCAATCGGTGCCCGTCCTGCGCGAAGCGTCGTTCCTCTTCGGCAACACACCCCAGACAGTTCGCCTTGACGATATCCTTCCCGGTGGAGTCTGGGTAAGGCTTCTCGGATCCTCACATGGCAAGTCCGTTTATCGGGTTGCGATCAGGACCCGCGACCGAGAACAGTTAAATCTCGCGCTCAACCTCAACCGCGACCTGCCGAGCGATGTCGCCGAAGAGGAGATCAACTGGCTGATCGTGTGCAGCGAGGCCCAGGGAGTGGGTCCGCTGGTGGAGATCTTCGGCGGCGCATGGCCCGAGCACGATCTCTGGACCGAGGAGTTCATCCCCGGCGAGACCCTCGACCACGCCCTTCAGCGTCTGGCGCGCAAACACCCCGACCAGCCCGATCGCCTCATCGATTGGTGGCCCTTCGCCGCGTGGTCGGCAGTCAGCGCCTATGTGGATTTTTGGAACCGCACCGGACGCCGCCTTGTGGTATCCGACCCTTCACCGGCAAATGTCATCGTTCCCATGCACGATTACCACACCGGCGCGCGATTGGTTTCGATTTCCTCCCGAGCTCCATTCGATTCGCTGCCAACCATGCTGCGAAATTTCGAGCGCCACTTCATCAAACCGGTCGAAGCGGAGCACCCGGAACTCGAGGGTGTCGCCAATTGGAAGATCCTATTTTCTGCGGTGCTCGAAGTTGTCGGCGAACAGGAGGGGGCCGCGCTGCTGCGCGTGGTTCTCGAATCGGCACTGACCGAAGATCAGGAGATGGCGGAGAGCCTCGAAGTTTTTCTCGAGTCGGTGGGCCGACGCGGCTTTCTCCCGCGGCGGCTGTTCTTTGCAGCAAGGAGATACCGCCGCTGGCAACGATTGAACTCCGACGCGACCCTGACTGCCAGAGCCGAGACGCTGCAGGAGATCTTCATGACCTATGGTCTCGGTAGTCTTCAGCCGAATTACCCCGAAGCGCGAGCCCGGTTCTTCCGCGAAACCGTCTTCAGAGAAAGTTCCGAAGTCCTTGCCAGCGGTCTGGAGGAGCTGATAGCACGGCTTCGCAGCGGCGAACTCAATACCGACGAACTCAGCTCCGCCGTCGCCGACCTCCGGGCTCACCTGACCCTCGACGCGGAGGAGGATTACTTCCTCGCCCGCCTTTCGTACCCATATCTCCGACCGGACGACGAAGTCGAATACGTTGCAGCGGCGACCGGAGGAACCCAACAGAGCGAGATGGTGGTCACTCACGAGGACGGCGACGGAGAACGCTATCAGATTCGCCACGCGCTCAGTCCCAAAGAAGTCGGTCGCCTCCACCGGCTCTTCCTGAGCGCAAAGATGCCGGTCCAATTCCGCCCCGAGCACCGTTTCCTGGTGGTTCTGAGCGACCGCGGCAGCCTCATCGGCGGGCTATTTTATGAAGAGGACAGCGAAGCCCATACCGCCCACATGGACAAGATCGTTGTCGCCGATCACTTCCAGGGCCGAGGCATTGCAGGCGCCCTGTTGGAGGAGCTGCGTAATCGCCTGCGTACGGCAGGATTCACTTCGCTGACCACCGGTTTCTTCAGGCCCCAATTCTTCTACCGCATGGGTTTCACCGTCGAACGGAGATATGCCGGACTTTATCAATCGTTGGTTGAAACTTCAGAGGATTGAAGATGTCCAATCGACGCTTGAGCATGACAAGCTCGTTATTCGACACCCTCGAGCATCGTTGGCATGCGCTCGCCACGCAACGGAGGGTCGCGACACTGCTGGTGGTTTCCTTTTTGGTCGGTTTGGTGGCCGTCGAAATACGGCGCCAGGGTTGGATCCCGACCGGGCTGCACAACGCGGTCCCGGAAAACCACTTCGTAGCGATTCTGCTGCCCCTCAATCTACTTCTGTTGGCTGAGGTGATATCCCTGGTCTTCGCATTGGCCGATTCGGTGGCGATTGCGGTCGGGAAACAACTCGAGATCATGTCCCTGATCCTGATACGACAATCGTTCAAAGAACTGACCTATTTTCCGGAGCCGATTGTTTGGGATCTTTCGTCCGGAGAAATAACCCGGAGGGTTCTCTATATTCTGTCCGACGCTTCAGGAGCGCTGATCATTTTCGGGTTATTGGTCCTGTATTTTCGCATGCAGACCCACCGACCGATCTCAAAGGACCCCGACGACCAGTCGTCGTTCGTGGCGGCAAAAAAGATCATTGCCCTGGTACTGCTGGCCAGCCTGGTGGTGATCGGCGCCGAAATCGCCTGGGCATGGTGGAACGGCGCGGTCGAACACTCCTTCTTTGAGGTCTTTTACACCGTGTTGATTTTTGCCGACGTGCTGATCGTCTTGATTTCGCTTCGCTACAGCGTCGCCTACCCGGTGGTCTTTCGCTACTTCGGTTTTGCGGTGGCGACAGTGATGATCCGCCTCGCCCTCACGGCACCGCGGGTGCTTGATGCCGGGCTTGGAGTGGCTGCAACCCTCTTTGCGATCGCGCTGACCTGGGTTTACAACCGCTCGGGCACCGCTCTCCCACGGGGCGGGGAGGCCGTCGACGCATAAGAAAAGCCCCCTCTTTCGAGGGGGCTGTGTGTTGATTCCTCGGCCGGATTTTCTCAGCGATACCCGACAAACATCGTGTACACGATAAGCGCGATCAACGACAGACCGATCGTCAAAGCCGTGAAGCCGATGATCTTTGCCGCCTTCGAGAGCCTCGGATCCGCCGCATCAGCAATCCGTCTTTCGAGCTCCTCCGGCGTGGCGTTCTCGATGAACTCCTCATACTCTGCAGGTTTGTCGTGCTTCAGCTCGTTGACTCCGACCCTGCCGGTAAAGATCACCGGATCCATCGGGAACTTGTCGGGACGGAAATGGGTATTGAAGAAGTGAATGGTGAAAATGAAGGCGACGGCGAGCAGCGCCTCATCGGAGTGAATGATCGTGGCGACGTTGAGCGCCCAACCCGGGAACAAGATGGTGAAGAACTCGGGGAACCAGAGCATGAGACCGGTCGATCCGATCACGAATACGCCCCAGAACACCGCGAAATAATCAAACTTTTCCCAGTAGGTGTAGCGGCCGTATTCAGGACGCGGACCGCGCCCGAAGAACCACTTGATCGATTCGAAGACCTGACGGATATCCGTGAGATTGAACATCAGCGAGTTCTTGCTGAAGATGAAACTGAAGATCCCCTTGTCCCCGCCGCGGAAATCTCGCCAGACTTCCCTCAGGTGATACATGAAGAGCAGGATCAAGACCACCGCGCCGATCCGGTGGAGGGTGCCCATGGTGTCGAATCCACCCAGGGCGCGGGAGAGAACGACCGCCCAACCCATGTACGAGAATTTCAACGCCATGCCGGTCAGGGCAAGGGTGAAGAAACTCAGAATCATGATGAAGTGCATGATCCGTTGAGTCAGGCTGAACCGGCGGTAGAACTTCGTTTCACCACCGTTCTTGTGGGCGATCCACTGGTCCTTGGTTCGCCACAGACGGAACAGCCAGGCCATCGTATGCAGAACTGCAAAGCTCAGAGTCGTGACGAGCAGGATCGTCATGAACCAGAACGAATAGAAGAGGAAGGGGTAGCGGTCCTTGTCGTGGTGGGTCGCGTGGGTCAGATAACCCGCAAACTGGCGGTGGGCTTTGGGGTGGCAGGTTGCACAGGTTTGAACCTTGTTCCAGTGGCTCAGGGTCGAATCCGGATTTTCCGCCGGCAGAATATTATGGGTTCCGTGGCAGTCGTAACACTTCGCCGCGCCTTCGGACCCGAGTTGCGTCACTTTGCCGTGATAGGTCTCGAAGAAGGTCTCCGTGTAGTCCTCGTGACAGTGTCCGCACTGATTCATCATCTGCATCCGGAAGCCCTGCGCATCGATCCGGGTAATCTCGTGCGACATGTGGCAGCTCTCGCAGGTTGGAAGCTCCTCATTGGTGACGACGTTGTCGGCCCAGTGAATGCTGTTTTTGAACTGCTCCTCGATGCCCTTGTGGCAATTGCCGCAGGTCTCGGTGATCCGCGAGTGATTGACCGACGATCCCGGATCGTCGTGCGGGAGAGCGGTGTGTGCGGTGTGGCAGTCGATACAGCTTGCGGACACCACCAGCCCGCTGCCCATCAGGCCGCGTCCGTGCGCGCTGTCCAGATATGTGGCAACAATGTCCCGGTCGTCGCCGAGGCGCAGATCGGCACTCTCGCCCTTCCCGTGGCAGGTGCCACACAACTCGGGGACGTTACGGACATAGGTCGGCGAGGTCGGCAACCGGTGCTCTACCGTCGCGTGCGCGTCGCCATGACAATCGGTGCATGTCGGCGCATCGGCGTCTCCAGCTGCAGCGAGTTGGCCGTGGCGGCTGGTGTCGTGCTCCTGGACCGCCTGCGCGTGGCAGATCCCACAGTCAACCCGGGAGGTGATGGTGGCGCAGGCTCTCTCGGCGTGGTTGGGAGTCACCTCGGTGTGGCATTGTGCGCACGCGATCTCAGCATGTGAGGTAAAGCCGTAGACTTCCTCATCGATGAACAACGACACCGTCTCGCCGTCACGCTCCGTCGAGAGTTCGGGGTTGGTGTGGCACTCCAGACAGCGCCGTGAGCTCGCCTCCTGGGGCGAAACCGCACGACGACGAATTTTGTGCGGCTGGTGGCACTCGACGCAGGAAGGAACCTTGTGCGGTTCTTCTTCCCACAACCTGCCCTCGATCACCTTGACGTGCACCTCTTCGATTCGGGCATGACAAGTCATGCAGGTCCGGGCGACATTTTCACGTGCGATCGAAGACTGTGGGTTGTTGTGGTCGAGGATATTGTGCGCCGTGTGGCACGAGCTGCAGACCGCAGTAACCGTCAAGCCCTTTTGAAACAGCGCTTCACCATGCACCGACATCGAGAAATTCTCGAGGATACGATCCTGCGGGATGTCGTGCTGCAGAGAAACCTCGGTGCCCTCGCGGTGGCACCGGCCACAAAGCATCGGCACATTGACCACATTCGTAGCAGCCGCCGGGTCGGTATGAGAAAGAATTTCGTGGTGATCATGGCAGATGATGCAGTTGGGCGCCGCCGGGTCTCCCTTGACCGCAGCCCGGCCATGTAAGGAGGCGCGGTTCTGTGCCGCCACCGTCTCGTGGCACTGACCGCAGGATTCGATCTGGGCGAGCGGCTCGACGGGAGCAATCACCCCGTGCCCGGAGTGACAATCGACGCAATTGGCGTTCGGTCGGCCATCGACGATCGCACCGTGAGGGCTCCTCGCAACCTTTTTCGGTTCGGCGGGGTGGCACTTCGCGCACACACCATCGACTACCGATGGATGAACCGGTGACTTCGGATTCGAGGTCTCCAACACATCGTGAGTGCCGTGACAGCTGGTGCAGGCCGCAGCCGGCGAAGCCGGATTCACTGCCCATTTTCCGTGCGGCCCGGCCGCGAGATCGGCGGCCATATCGTCGTGACACATGGCGCAATCAACCGGTTCGAGCACGTCCTCGTGAGGCAACTCGACCCCGTCAAGCTCCATGTGGCAGTCGATGCACGCAAATTCGGCGTGGACCGAGACCGCAAAGCCTTGCGGATCGACAAAGACCGAGATCTCTTCTCCGGCCCTTTCCCCGACCAGTTCGGGGTCTTCGTGGCACATCAGACAGTCTTCGTTTTCCTGTCCGATAGCCGCCGATGCGGACAACAACACAGCTAGGAAAAGGACGCTGTTCACAACCCACAAGTCAGGTTGGCGGCCTCTGATCCGTGCGTTTCGATTCGCCATGAAACCCCCTCCGGAAACGGTGGCCACTCCACTCCGGAGCAATCTATCTCTATGTGACGAATTATTCAAGTTATATCAATAGTGCGCATTTAATTTTGAGACAACGTATATTTAACATTGTTTCCCTTCTCACAAAATTCGACCATAAACCCTTCGACCAGATCAATCTGTCCCGACGAGTGATCTTGCGGTAAACCTCGAACCGGGGGATGATGAGCACCGGCTCAGCAGACAGAAACCTGGAGGACGCCCGCCATGAATATTTCGACGGAATCTCGTGACCGGTTCTTTGGCCGGCTTTTCAACTACGCCAACAATCCGTTCACAATTTCGGGAACAGTGATTACCACACTTTCAGGGCTCCTGATCGTCATGTTCTTACTCGCCCAGCTTTGGGGCGGGCTCGACAACCCCTATATCGGTCTTTTTGCTTACGCCGTCTTGCCGGTTTTCTTCCTGATCGGGCTGATCTTGATTCCCATCGGAATGTGGTTCCGACGCAAACGCCTCCTGAAAGCGGGCACCTCAGATGCCGAGATCACATCCTATCCAAAACTCGATTTCAACATTCCGGCGGTCCGGCGTCTGACTCTGACCGTGATCGTGGTGACCGCGCTCAACACCGTGATTCTCGGCGCCGCCTCCTTCTTTGCGATCGAAGAAATGGAAACGGTTGAGTTTTGTGGTGAAACCTGCCACACCGTGATGCAGCCTGAATTCACGGCCTATCAGAACTCCCCCCATTCACGGGTTGCCTGTGTCGAATGCCATATCGGGCCCGGCGCCTCGTGGTTTGTCAAATCGAAGCTCGACGGCCTCCGACAGGTCTGGCGAACCGCGCTCGACACCTACGATCGGCCGATCTCTACGCCACTCCATACCCTGCGTCCGGCCCGCGAGACCTGCGAGCACTGCCACTGGCCCAACAAACATCACGGTGACAAACTTCGCGTCTTCTCCCGCTACCAATCCGACGAGGCCAACACGCCCTCGTACACTGCAATGCTCCTGAAAACCGGAGGCGGCACGCTCGACACCGGACGTCACGGCGGCATCCATTGGTGGCATATCTACTCGGACAACAAGATCCGTTTCCTTTCCTCGGACGAACGCCGCGAGGAGATCACATGGGTCGAACTCACGACCCGCGACGGCGAGGTCAGGACCTACTCCAGGGACGGTGATGACCCGCCGTCTGATGAGGAGGTCGCGGCGGCCAAGATCATGGATTGCGTCGATTGCCACAACCGACCGACCCACACCTTCTACGTTCCGCCAAAGGCCGTCGATTGGCTCCTGGATACCCACCCCGAGCTCAGCGAGCTGCCGTTTTTTAAACGCCAGGCGGTGGCTGCTATCGAGGGTGATTACCCGACCCACGCCGAAGGCATGGAAGCCGTACGGCAGAACCTCATCGAATTCTATGATTCGGAATACCCAGCAGTGGCAGCGAGCCAGCGCGATCTCATCGAACGCGGTGCCCAGCTCGCCGCTGAATTTTACGGTCGGTCCGTTTTCCCGGAGATGGACACCAACTGGGAGACCCACCCAAACCACATCGGACACGACGACTTTCCAGGATGTTGGCGCTGTCACGATGACGAGATGGCCACAGCTGACGGAAAATTCACCATTCCGATGGATTGCGAGAATTGCCACGTCTTCCTCCTCCAGGACAGCCCGGTGTTGCCCGACTTCGCATATGCCCTGGAGTGATATCGGCGGTGGATCAAACTTCGAGCCCCGGGGCCGCCGGACATCATCGCGGCGATCAGCCGTTCTGACAACCGCATATCCGACGTGATAATCTCGACTTCTCTTAGCTTCGCGACCGCTGGGAGATCGAAAACATGGAATGGCTTGAACAAAACATCGATGCGTACCGCATCGTCTCCGAAATTCTCGGCCAGCTCAGGATCGCTATTCGCGAGGGGCTGGAGCGGGTGTATGGCGAAGAATGGTATCGCAAAGGCCTCCCCGAGGAGGTCTTCGAACGTCTGGTTGCAGCCAAGGAACGAGAGAAATCCATTGACTGGTACGAAGGCCAGTACCAGCAGATCATGGACTATGCGACCTTTCCCGATCTGATCCAGATCCTCGAAAAGAACTCCGAACATTTTCCCGGTTTCGTGGCACTCGCCCCGAGCCCTGCGCTCCTTCACGCACGCTTCCTGGAGCTCGATGTGATGCGCTCCAAGCTCGGGCGTGCGCGACCCATCTCCGAGACCGAACTCTCGTTTCTCGGAACCTTCCACCTACGATTCAGAAAAGCCATCGAAGAGACCTCGGCACACGTCGCCTCGATACAGTCGGCGCCCGAGAAAAAGAAACCCGTTCAAGCGGCCGCCAAATCCGAATCGGTGGAGGCGACGCCCGATCCTCCGGACCCGAAACCCGAGCCGGCGGCGTCACCAGCCGGTATGGACGAGCCAACCCGGCCGCAACGCAATGCCCGGGGCGCGGCAAAGCCGGAACCGGCTGTAGAGACGGCCTCACCCGACAAACCGCGGGTCACCGATGAAGATGACATCCCGACCAAAGAGATCCCGTCGATACCGGCTCTATCCGAGGACCCACCAGAGTCAGTCGATGACGAAGCATCGGAAGTCGAGACCAGAGCCGCCGCGCGGGCGGAACACGACTCCGATTTCGCAGATGAGGGCGACAACCGGAAGACGAAACTCAGCACCGCGCTGGAAAACAACGACCATGGCGCCGTGCTGCGGGAGCTGTATCGCGAGGTGACAAGGGTCGCCGAGGGAGTCTGGAGCAACGAGGTCACACCGGCCTCTCTGATCTGGGATCAGGTCACCGCTAGCGACTGGTACGAGGTCAATTTCTCCCGCCTCGGTCTTCAGCCTCTGTCGGTTTTCTACGAGGTCACATCGAAGGTGGACGAAAAGGTCCGCGACGGGGCCGACCGTGCCCAGCTGCAGGAGTACCTGAAGGAAACGAATTTCGCGAAGACCTTGCTGCAGCTCCGGGACATGTTCCAGGCGAACAACATCTGAGTTCTGAATTCGAAGTTCGGAATTCGGAGTTTCTCCCGCCTCTTCGAGAGTTCAAGGCTTCTCTCCCCTTCTCCCTTTCTCCGCTTCTCCCTTTCTCCCCTTTCCCTCTCCCTTTCTCTGCTTCAGGATCAGTATCCACCGCAGCTATTCGATAGCGATAGCGAGGATGCCGAGCGGTCCTCTGCCCCTCCGCCCTGTTGGGTACGGTTCTTCATCTCACAGATTCGGGAACGGGATCGGGTTCGGGAACGGACAAGCTGGATTGTCTCTGTTTCTCCCCTTTTCCCCAGCTGTTCCAAGACTCGACGAGCTCTCAACGACCCAATGACGTCGACTTGCTCAGGCGGGGGGATACTGCTCGGCGTAGGCGGCGTAGCGCCGTAAAATCCTCCTGGTGTAGCCCACCGCGCGGCGACAACGGCAAACACCGGAGGGATAACTGCGCGCCACCTCGGAATCGTCGAGCAGGAGCATTGCGGTCTCCACTGAGTCCTGCCATCGGTCGGGGTCGAATCCCATTTCACGCGCCAGACGCCGGGCGTCGAAAACATGGCCCGGGCCGACGTTGTATGACGCAATGGCCATTGCCACCCGGTCCTGAAGAAGGAGCTCTTCGAAATAGTCCATCAGTTGCCGCAGGTAGCGCGCCCCCGCTTCAGCCGCCTCCGCGGGATGATGGGGGTCTTCGACCCCGAGCTCGCGCCAGGTCATCGGCATGAACTGGAACAGACCCGCGGAACCGCCGGGGCCGACCGCCTCCGGATCGAATTGGGATTCTTCATACATCAGTGAGGCCAGAAGCCGCCAGTCGATTTCATACTTTCTCCCAACCCATTGAAGGAGCTCATCGTAAGGGCTGAGAGCACCATCCGGTGTCGGTAACGCCGCCTTCTGCCGAGGAGGCATCCACGAACGAAACTCATTGAGCACCAACTGGCGAACATAACCTGATGATCGGGCTTCAAGGAGGAACACATTTGCGGCACGAAGTAGATCCGGCGAGCCCGAATTGAGCAACCACGCCAGTTCCGCACCGGGAATGATGACCGGACCCGGCTGCAGATCCCCACGATTCGAGATCGCAAGCCTCGCCATATCCTCATCCACCACCGCGACCGGAACCTGGCGGCGAAGGACCGACGAAACCGAGGCCGCTGCATCACCGGCCGGCGAGGGCTCCGCGGCCCTCAACGGTGCAGCAAGCGGCATCAAGCGGCACAACTCGGCAACCGCTCTCGACGCCGCGACCCGCACGCCCGCCAGATCACCAATTGAAGACGGGGCCCTGGTCCGGGACGACAACACCGAGATCAGATCGACCCGCCGATAGGAGATGGTCTCGAGCACCGAGCCCTGGTCTTCCGGGGCAACCGGTTCGTGAAGCGCCGCCAGATCTCCGTGGCCCTGCCCCAACCACGCCACCGGATCGATCTCCGGCGGCGGGATCGACAACTCGAGTCGAACGCCGATTGATCGTGCAAAGGACCGAACGAGTTCGTACTCGAAACCACCAAGACCACCGCGGTCCACGCGGTAGGTGGTTGCGGAGTTCCGAGTGACCAGCCGCAACACTCCTTGACGGCGAATCTCACTAAGATCGCGGCACACCGGTATCTTCGTTGTCCGGGCCAATACCCTTTCTGCAAAGAGAAACTGATCGATCGCCATCCGGAGTCGCGAACTCGAATTCCTGACTGCCCATACGACCGCCCTGGATCCACCCACCGATGCCAAGACTCTGAAGCGCCCAAGAGCCCCCCGATCGTGGGCAAAGCGCGAATCCGTCACGGTCAACGGGTAGCGACCCGAAGCGACCCTTCGCATCGTCTCTTCGAGCGTCACCTCTTCCGGCACCTCGACCACCGTCAGTCCATTCGCCCGTACGAATCCGTGGACAGCCTCGGTCAGAAGCGAGCGGTGGATGTGGACCGAAGAGCCCCGAGCCGACTCGAGGTCATTGATGTGGGACGAATCCGAGGTAACCAGGACATCCTCGACCCATTCGATTGCCGACGGGTCGCCGAGATCGTGGGCGTGGAGAAAGGCGGGCGAGAAACGAATCACGCCGATGTCGGCTCCGCCGCTTCGAATCATCGGCAACACCTGATCGTGGCGTGCGGCCTCGATCCACCGGAGCTCGACGCCGAGACGGGCCGCAAGAAGGGTCAACAGCTCTGCCTCGTCCGGATCCGGCCCCGACTGACCGGCAGCATCGACAAACCCGGGACGCACCGCAACCCGGAGTTCGCCGAATTCCCGGATCTCATCCACATCGACCAATCGTGGCGGCGCAGCATTGCAGCTTGCCAGCAGGCCCACGAGAAGAAGGGCCACTCCTGCAAAAGTTAAAGTCCGAGATCTCACCCCCTTACTTTAGATGAACAGATCGATCTTCGTGGACCTTCTTTCGTTCTCCGAGGCTCGAAGGCGAGATGAAGAGCGGATTAGGATAAGATCGACACGAAATGACGAACGGTGAAAACTCCCCGAATCAGACCGCACTCACACCGGTCATCGCCCGTCTCAAAGACATCGAGCGCAAATGTGAATCGATGGGTACCCGCAACGAAGAGTTTCCGCTTATGAAAGAGCGCTTGACCTCCGTCATCAGCCGGCTCGAGGCTGGAGTCGAAGCATCGGGTGAACCGCTCGCCTTCGGCGCTATGGCGCGGGAGCTCTTTCCCGTGGCCCACCTCTTCGAGAGCATGGGTTTCACGTCGGTCGGCAGGGAAATCTCTCACGTCGAACGAACCCTTCGCGGGCTCGATCCTGGAGCCGGCGACGTTCCCCAGGAACCCACACAACCGGCCCCTCCTTCCCAATCGTCCGCCGCCCGGCCGTCCACCCCCGGAGATCTCGAACTCGACCGCGAGCCCTCGGATGAAGAATCATCATCTCCGGTACCCTGGCCCATCATTGTCGGCCTCGTGCTATTGGTCGCTGCGGTCCTTGTGGCAGTGATGATCATTCTCGGCAAAGGCCCATTCGCAGCCAAAGACCCAAGCACCGAAGCGGTGCCGACACCACCGGTGGTGAACACACCGGTGCCGACGCCGGCGCCCGTTGCAACCCCCACGGTTCGCCGCGATGACACCGACAGTCCGAAGAAGATCCTTGCGGAATCGATCGCGGAAGCCCGTCTGGCGCTTGGCCGCGGCGATCTCGAGGGCGCGGTTCGAAACCTGGCCACCGCCTCTCTCATCGATCGAAACGACAGCTCGGTTGTGGAAATCGCCGAGCAACTCGTGACCATTTTTATCAACGACGCAAACCACGCGGCCAACGAACAACGGTTCGAGGACGCGGAAGCGCTTTTGGAACGCGCTCGCCGGATTTCATTACGTTTCGGTTTTCCGACGGCACCCATCGACCGCGCGGCGCGCCAGCACAAGACAATCGTTCGATTCCAGATCCTCGGGCCCGGCGAAACAACAGCGATCCGGGCGGCCGACGGCAAACGGGCCGAACTCAGAATCACCAGTGGAGTCACCCGCGAGGGCCATCTGAGAGGCATCCAGGGAGCAGACCTCCTGCTCGCGGTTGAGGATGACATGGGCGGAGGAGTGGTCCGTTACGTCGATGAAATCCCGTTGTCCACCATCGTGGCGATCAAGATCTACGAGGACTGACGCCCCATCAGGCTAGACCTGGGCAAACCGCAGAGACACCGAGCCAGCACGTCTCGCCACAAACACGAAGATACGAAGGCACGAAGGGGTCACACCAAGAAAACCACAGAGGCACGGAGGCACAGAGAGAGAGAACGCCCGCAGATCACGCAGATGGACGCAGATAACAATCAGATAGCGATCTCCCTCGACCCGTTGACATGCAGGCAGCTTTCCGCCTACCGAGTTCTTAACGCAGAGACGCAAAGGCGCGAGACGCAGAGGACTTCCCGGAAAAACCCTCCGCTCGGCGAGGTCTTGGCCGCCATCCGACGGCCAGGTACCGCTGGGTAAGGAAATCGCCCCGAAAACCAGCTTTCGTCGCGATTTCCTTACCCAGCGGCCTGCGCGACCGCGCAGGTCTCGCCTCCTTCCTCTCCTTTTCTTCAATCAAGGATGGGGCCCCCGATGCAAGGCAGATTCGGCATGCCGTAGGCTTGCCGGCCGGTGGGAAACGGGGTGACTCCGAGCGCTGGCGATTGGAGTCACCCCGCTTCTCACCGGTGACAGACGATCAGAGATCGTCTGTCGAGCTGCCGACACTGATGACAACACCGCAAAAGCTCACCAACCAGGCCTTGGCGACTTTGCGTTCTTTGCGGTTCAACCATGTGCACGCGAGACGCGTGCACCACCATGGTGGTGCAGCCGTCCCGGCTGCACTCCGGTCGTGCCTTTGCGATGGCTTCTGTGTTTTTCTGTGTGTTCTGTGGGTCCTGCTTCGTCGCTCCGCGGCTACGCCGTGACAAGCAACTTGGTGGTTACTTTGTGTCTTTGTGGCTTCGTGATTGCGACGGTTTGGGCTGAATCTGGCTCCATCTGGGTGATCTGTGGGCATATCGCATTCGTCTCCCGTCGATACCGATAGCGAGAGCGATAGCGATAGCGATAGCGATGATCAATCTGCGTCTATCTACGTGATCTGGGGGCGTTCTTCCGCCGTTGCAGTTATGAAATCTCGCGATGCCCCTGTGACAGCGCCCAACCCCGGGCCACGGTTTACTCCGAGGTGTCGTGGATCGCTCCGCCGCAGGACGAACCCGCGCCGGCGGTGCAGCCAAAGCAGTGACGCCCGGTCACGATCTGCCGACCGGCGAGTCGTTTGGGATCGAGTTCGGCAACATGAATGCCGGACCCGCCATCGATACGAGTTTCAAGCTCGAGCATCTGGTTGAAGTCGCAGTCGTAGACTCTGCCATCCCACGAGATGGAAAGCGTATTGCGGCACATCAGACCCTTGATCGTCCCAGGGTTGAAGGTGTTCACCAACAACTCCATATAGGAATCCAGATTGTCGCTGATTTTCAACCATTCGAGGAAACGTGCGATGGGCATATTGTTGAGGGCGATCAAACGATCAAATGTGACCCCGTGATTCCTCTCCAGACCTCGTTTCCACTCGCGGTCCATCGAACACTGGTCGCCGGTCAGCAGGGCTCCCACCGGGTTGACCATCAAGGTCAGCTGCCGGTCGGGATCACCCTGTCCGTACCCGACCTCGTTGAGACGGCGCAGCGCTTTGATCGATTTCTCGAATGTTCCCTCCCCCCTTTGCGCATCGGTGTTCCGCCGCCGGTAATGAGGCAGCGAGCACACCACCTCAACGCTGCGCTCGGCGAAAAACTCGGGAAGGTCGGCGTTTCGGGGAAGCAGCAGGACGGTCAGATTGCAGCGGTCGATCACGTGCTTCCTGCGTCGTACGCACTCGTCCACCACATAACGAAAATGGGGATTGAGCTCCGGAGCACCGCCGGTCAGATCCACCGTATGGGCATCGGTCTGATCGAGGAGCTGAAGACAGGCATCCACCGTCTCCAGATTCATCACCTCGCGCCACCGATCGGGGCCGGCATCCACATGGCAGTGGCGGCAGGTCATGTTGCAGAGCTTTCCGAGGTTGATCTGGAAGATCTCCACGGCAGCCGCCGTCAACGAACCGCTTCTGGCGGTTTCGACGGCCGAATCAAACCTCCCGTTCGAGGGCAGATGATCCAGATCGACGAGGTTGAGAGAACGGAGTTGCTCGCGCGGGTCTGCCAACGGTTCGCGCCGCGAGGACAGGGACGTTGTCGTTCGCGGGCCGGATTCCGGCCGCGCGAGTTCCTGTACCGTCTCGTTGGTGATCAGATGAACGGGATTCGACTCGGTCATTCCAATTGCTCCTTGACCGCCTTTTTTGTCTACATCGACGACTTGGTTACGTGTTCGAGCATCTGCAGGCCATGAACCAACGATGCGCCGCCGCGAATGGCGGTCGCCACGTGCACCGCCTCGGTCATCTCCTCGAGGTCGGCGCCCTGTTTCAGGCTCTCGGTCGAGTAGGCGTCGATGCAGTACGGACACTGCACCGCATGGGACACTGCGAGCGCTATCAGGGCCTTTTCGCGAACCGTAAGGGCCCCATCGGCAAAGACAGAACCGTAGTAGTCGAAAAACTTCTTGGCCAGCTCGTCATTGCCTTCGGAGATATCGCTGAAATGCGCCAGGTGTTCGGCCTTGTAATAGCTGTCCATCTGCCCTCCTTTTCGTCGAGATCCGGACTGCGATCGACCGGGGTCTCCAGAATAAGAATGCTCCCCCATCGACATCAACTGAACAATGTGTTCCGCCGCGGTCACAGGTTACCGTCTGTTTCCTCAACCGGAAAGGATGACGAAATGTCAGGCGGTCGGGCGTTCGGGTGGTACAACCCCCACCTCTCCATCCGTCGAATCGCCGACCAGATAGAGGGGCCGCCGCTTGACCTCATCGAAGATACGCGCGAGATACTCACCCATGATGCCGATCATCAGCAATTGCACTCCCCCAAGAAAGAGGATCGATGCCATCAATGAGGTATAGCCGAGCCACGAAACACCGATGGCCTTGAGAACCAGCACCACCACAATGTAGAGAAAGGCGAAGAGCGACACCGCGAAACCCGTCCAGGTCGCGAGCCGCAGCGGAAAGAACGAAAACGAAGTAATGCCGTCGAGGGCGAAACGGAGCATTTTGCGAACCGGGAACTTTGTCTCGCCGACTTCGCGTGCACGCCGGTTGTAAAGCACGGCGGTCTGGCGAAAACCAATCCAGCTGACCAGTCCACGGATGAAACGATTACGTTCCGGCAAGGACCTGAATGCCGTCACCGCACGTGGTCCCATCAGACGAAAATCGCCGGTATCGACCGGGATCTCGACGTTCGTGATTCCGCGAAGGATGCGATAAAAGAGAGATGCTGTAGTGAGCTTGAACCAGGTCTCGCCCTCGCGGGACGCGCGTTGGCCGTAAACCACCTCAAAACCTTCGCGCCATTTCTCGACCATCTCGGGGATCACCTCCGGCGGATCCTGAAGATCTCCGTCGATGATCACCACCGCGCGCCCGCGGGCGGCGTCCACGCCGGCGGTCAGCGCGGCTTGATGGCCGAAGTTCCGGGCGAAGCGAATGCCCCGCACCCGTTGATCGGCGACTGCCAGGTCGCTGACCATCTGCCAGGTGTCGTCCGCCGATCCGTCGTCGACGTAGACGATTTCGAGGCCATCAACGAGATCATCGAGCGAGGCCACCAATCGTTCGTGCATGGCGGCGACGTTCTTTTCTTCGTTATAAGCTGGAACGACAACACTGAGTTCTGGTTGAGTGGACATCACCGGTCCATCATAACCCGTCATCTACGGCTCTTCGCCGACCGGCTGCGCATCAGGCGAAGGTTGAATCCGTACCACCAGGCCGCCATCTTCGTCCAGAACAATTTCTCCGGCGTCGATCACCGCTTGAATGCCGGCCTCTTCAAAATCCTTCCGTTCCAACGAACCGATGACCACCAACTGGAATCCTTCTTTCGTGACGAGGTCGCGCACCTTCGCCGGATCACCGACCGAATAGATTTCCTTGACGATCTCCTCGCGGCGCCCGGTCTCAACCAGGATGTCGGAGCCCCGCCACACCATTTCGTGATTCGACCACCCCACCAGAGTCGGCACCCCGGAAGCAGCCGAGAACCTGGAATACTCGGAGTAAGCACCCCCGACCGCCTCGATAATCGTCGTTCCCGCAGGCTGTTGCCGCAGCCAGCGGACGATCGCCCGGTCGCCGGCCCGCATCCATGTCAGACCGTCGAGCCCCCGGCTCTGGGCCTTCAGCTGGTGGCCGACCATGCTCATGGGATGTGGCAGCGCAACAACCACCATCAACGACACCAGGACAGCCCGAGCCGCGCGATGACGGACACCCCAGCGCAGAAGGACCGGCAACGCCACCGCCAGGAAGATCCAACCCTGGATGAAGGACTTGAAAATCGTATTCATGCGGTGGAGGGCTTCGCCGTAATCGTCAGCGACGTAGATCATCTCGGGAACAAAAAACAGAAATACGCCCAACGCCGCCAATGCGAATGCAGGCCGGTCTTTAGAGGACAACTCTGAAAGCACAGCACCGACAAATACAAGAAATACAATCAGAAGAATCAACAGGGTCGGTCTTCCGGTCACCGAGGCCAGGACCAACACAGCCGCCCCCATCATCAGCAGCACGGCTCGGGAAACCTCTTCGGTGCTGCCCAGTTGACGCCGCACCAGGCCGATCGCCGCCATCGCGGCCGGTATCAGCAGCACGCCCCCATAAAGCAGAAGATCCTGCGGCGCGGTCCATGCCATCACTCGTTTGACGCCACCGAACACGGGTTGGTAGTTGAGGTGGAAGGGCGAGAAGAGCAGCCACCCACCCACGGCGATCACTGCGGCGGCAACCCAGCGGCGCTGTCCTTCGCCCGTCGGCCAATACCATCGGTCCGGCCCCGCCATCAGCAGCAACGAAATGGCGACCAGGGTCGGCGGCATGCACCAGGGATTGGCCGCGTAGGCAGCACCAAAAAGAACCGTCAATGCCGCAACCTGCAGGACATTCGGGCCCCTGCGGCCCGCTTCGAGGGCGACCAAAAGCGCCATGCAAATGAGCGGCATCGAAAGCAGGTGGGGATGCAGGTCTCCGAGCCAGAGGGTGAAGAGCGGAAATTCGGTGATGGTGTCCTGGATCTGGCGCGAGGAGTGCCAGTAGTCCAGACCCGACAGACGCGTCCCCGCCAGGAGTTGTCGAAGCCCGTCAGGGGTCCCGGCCAGAGCGCCGAAGAACATCACCATCAGGCCGCTCCAGTGGCCGCCACCGAGGCGCCGCCCGAGCGACCACAACAACACACCGACCAGGCCACCGATCAGCGCGACGATCAGGTTGTAGGCGATCTCGAGGGGAATCGACGCCACCACCAATGGTACGGTCCAGATCAGGGCGCCCCAGTAGTAGTACGCCAGCCCCTCACCCGCCAACCACATATCAGGAGGCGGAAATCCTTCAGCCCGCATCAGAGAGGCGAATATCCCCATGTCCATCGGCTTTTCGGTGCCGCTGATCGAGGCGTGGTCGAGCCTCAGGACAACGATGAGCAGTACGCCGACAAGAAACACGGCCTCGGCTGCAAGCAGCGCTCGAAACGGCCGGCGCTTGAAGAGCACGTAGCCGCCATAGGTGGCCGCGATCAACAGCAGCAATAGACCCAAGCCCTGCCACCGTTTCAACCCGAGCACCCCGGCCCACCAGATGGGAAATGCCACCGCCACCAGACCGGCCAGCCGCCCACCTGCCCAGGCCTCGAAATCGTCGAGCCCGAGGCGAATCAGCAGGCCGTAGCCGCCAAGTCCCGCAGCGGTCACCAGGAGGAGGAACAATACGATGGTCATCGTTGCCACCATTCTATATGGGCGGCTTCGTCATTGATGCACGGTGACACGGAGACATGATAGAGCCAATCGTCCTGCCCGCCCACAGATCACCCAGATGAACCCAGATAGCGATCAGACGGCCATTTCACTCAAGCCGTCGACAGACGGGCAGCCTTCCCTTTCTTTCAATTGAAGAAGGGGGTCTCCGATGCAAGGCAGAACCGGTGTGCCGGAGGCGCACCGGTCGGTGGGGAGCGAGGTTACTCCGAGCGCTGGCGATCGGGAGTCACCCCGCTCCTCACCGGCGACTGGCGATCGGAGATCGTCTGTCGATCTGCCGACACTGATGGCACCCCCCGGCAAAAGCCCGCAAACCAACCCTTTGCGTCTCTACGACTTTGCGTTCTTTGTGGTTCATTCTGTGTTTTTCTTTGTGCTCTGTGGGTCCGGCTTCGTCGCTCCGCGGCTACGCCGTGACAAGCGCCTTGGTGGCGGCTTCGTGTCTTAGAGTCTTCGTGGTTGCGACGTTCTTGGCTCTATCTGGGTCCATCTGGGCCATCTGTGGCTTATCTGATCGCGATGAGATCGAGTGCGATGGATCTGCGTCAATCTGCGTGATCTGCGGGCGTTCTCTCTCGGTGTCCCCGTGATTATGGAGAAGAATCAATCATCCCATTGATCGATCCGACCGAGTGCGTTCACCAGTTCTTCCGCAAGCTCTTCTCCCAGGCGCAGGTAGCAGGCGATGCCTTCGGCATCGATGTTGTCATCGTGGACACCGGCGGTCACAGCGGCCACCCGTCCGAGTTCAGTGGCCAATCGCTTGGCAATCCCGCGCGCAATCGGTTCTTCCTTGTGCGGCGGGATCGTCAGCACCGAAAGCGAGGCGCCACGCGAAGCGACGGGTTGGGCGAGAACGACGACACCGACGTGCGGACGCTCTCCCCCACCCACGGCCACAACCAGATCATCGCCGACGATCTCGACCCTCGCCTCGAGCCAGCGGCTGCTTTCCGAATCTTCGACTCGAATCACTCTGCTTTCCACAAGCACCCCCAGGCAACGCTATGATCAGCATTGTATGGCGTCCGAGATCAATCATCCGATTCAGAAAACGGTGTCCGTCGATGTTGGAGGCGTTTGCATCGGTGGCGGGGCCCCGGTTGTGGTTCAATCGATGACCGACACCCCCACCCACGATGTGACGGCGACAGCCAATCAAGTTGAGGCCTTGGCTTCCGCCGGAGCCGAATTGGTCCGCATCACCGTCAACAACGAGCGGGCGGCCGCGGCTGTGCCGTTGATTCAGCGGCGACTCACCGATGCCGGATGCAACGTGCCGCTGATCGGAGATTTCCATTACAACGGTCACCTCCTCCTCAGCGACAACGCCGAGTGTGCGGAGACCCTGGCCAAGTACAGGATCAACCCCGGTAATATCGGCCGAGGAGGACGCGCGTCAGCTCACTTCGCTGAGATCTGCCGGATCGCCCGCGACCTCGGAAAAGCCATCCGCATCGGTGTCAACGGCGGTTCGCTGGACTCCGTTCTGGTGACGAAGAAGATGGAGGAGAATGCCCGCTCCGGTCTCGGCAGAACGGCGGAAGAGGTCCTCAACGACTGTATGGTGCTCTCCGCCCTGGAATCCACCGACCAGGCGCTCGAGCACGGTCTGGCCCCGGATCGGATCGTCATCTCGTGCAAGACCTCGCGGCCGGTCGATCTGATTGTGATCTATCGTGAACTGAACCGGCGAACGCGCCAGCCTCTCCATCTCGGGCTGACCGAGGCCGGCATGGGAACCAAGGGTCTGGTGTGGTCGGCTTCGGCGATGGCGGTTCTGCTGGCCGAGGGCATCGGAGACACGATTCGCGTGTCCCTGACACCGGCGCCGGGTGCCGGCCGAACGGAGGAGGTCGCCGCCGCCTGCGAACTGCTTCAGGCGCTGAGCCTGCGCTCGTTTCACCCGACGGTCACGGCTTGCCCCGGCTGCGGTCGCACCGAGAGCAGGGTGTTCGCAGAACTCGCGCAACGGGTTGAGGCATATCTCCGAGACGCCATGCCGCGATGGCGGGACGAACACCCAGGCGCCCAGAGACTCAAGCTCGCGGTCATGGGTTGCATCGTCAACGGCCCCGGCGAGTCGAAGGCCGCCGACATCGGCATCAGCCTCCCGGGCTCCGGCGAGGACCCAAAGTGTCCGGTCTTTGTCGATGGAGAACGGGTGACGAATCTTCAGGGCTCCAGCGAGGAGATCGCCGAGGCCTTTCTTCGTATCATCGACGCTTATGTCTCAGAGAGATTTCCAGGAGGTGATTCGTGACGCAGTGCCTCGCTATGGCGTGCATGGTTTTTGCCGCGGCCGCGGCTGCAACAGCTTCAGCAGCGAATCCGGACGGTCCCTCTCGAGCTGAAGTGGAAAACATGATGGGGCTGGCTTCAACCGGCGACCAGGTGCGCGGCCAGATGGATACGGTGGGCTTTGTCGTGGCCGAGGCCGAGGCGCAAGAGGTCGTGGCGACCGCCATCCGGCTCGAGCAAGAGGCCGTGGCGGCGCAGGACGCGGCCCTTGGCATGACTGCCGATGATGGTTTCATCGGTGGCGTCTGCCCGCATGACGACCACCTCTATGCCTCGCGGGTCTATGTTCACCTCACCGAACGAATCACGGCTCCGAGAGTGCTTTTGATCGGAGTCTTTCATAGTGCACGATCCTGGGCTCTCGAAGATCGCATCGTATTTGACGACTTCGAATCCTGGCACGGACCCTGGGGACCGGTTCCGGTCGACCCGATCCGCGACCGATTGATCGCCGCCGTTCCCCCGGAAATGCTGGTCGTCGATAACGCGATGCACTGTCGTGAACACTCCCTCGAGGCGATCATCCCCTTTCTCCAGCATGACCACCCCGAAAGAACCATCGTTCCGATCCTGGTGCCGTATATGGGTTGGCAAAGGATGACCGAGATCAATGAGGTGCTCGCCTCGGCCGTGGTCGAGATCCTCGAAGAAAATGGCTGGCGCCTAGGACGGGATCTGGCCGTCGTGGTCTCGTCGGACGCCGTCCACTACGGGCCCGATTTTGACCATTCGCCTTTCGGCACCGATACAAAGGGCTACGAACAGGCAGTTGCTCGAGATCGGGGTCTGGCCGAGAACTATCTGGCAGGAACTCTCGACCCACAGGCGCTCCGGACCATGCACGAGACCCTGGTCGATCCGGAAACCCTCGAATACCAGTTGCCGTGGTGTGGTCGGTTTTCAATTCCTTTTGGTCTCGAGCTCTTGCGCAGGATTGCCGTGGCGACCGAAGGCGCTCCGCCTGTCGGCGCCCTCCTGCGTTACGGCACAAGCCTATCCGAAGCAGAGCTTCCGGTATCCGCCGCGGCTCGCGAGGCCGGCCTCGGCTATACCGCGCCATCGAATCTCCACCACTGGGTCGGCTATGCGGCGGTGGGGTATCGGATGCCGACGGAAGCCGAATAGGGATTCCGGGTAAGGGTGCAAGGGAAAGGACCCCGTCGCTCGAAGCTGGATGCTCGATGCTGGATGCTGGATCCCGAGCCCGTTGCCGTTACCGAAAGGCAGAAAGGGTGAAAGGGAGAAAAGGAGAAAGGGAGGACCATCCCGGCACCGATTCATCCTGCATGGGAGGGTCGCCTCCCGATGTCATCCTGAGCGCAGCCCCATAGGGGGCGTAGTCGAAGGATCTATGGGATGAACCGACAACCCCTTGACCGCAGATCCTTCGACTGCGCGCCGAAAGCGCTTCGCTCAGGATGACATCTTGAACGACAGTTCGGTTCCCGTTCCCAACCAGTCGAACGTGACCCAAGGAGAACCACATAGCACCGATTCATCCTGTACGGGAGGGTCGCCTCCCGATGTCATCCTGAGCGCAGCCCCATAGGGGGCGTAGTCGAAGGATCTATGGGATGAACCGACAGACCCCATGACCGCAGATCCTTCGACTGCGCGCCGAAAGCGCTTCGCTCAGGATGACATCTTGAACGACAGTTCGGTTCCCGTTCCCAACCAGTCGAACGTGACCCAAGGAGAACCACATAGCACCGATTCATCCTGCATGGGAGGGTCGCCTTCCGATGTCATCCTGAGCGCAGCCCCAGAGGGGGCGTAGTCGAAGGATCTATGGGATGAACCGACAACCCCTTGACCGCGGATCCTTCGACTGCGCGCCGAAAGCGCTTCGCTCAGGATGACATCTTGAAACGACCCACCGATTCAGTTCCGGATGAGGGCAAAAGGAGATCATCGCGGGTCGATCAACGTGATAAGGGCAAGGTCTCCTCTGCTCCTCTGCTCCTCTGCTCCTCTGCTCCTCTGCTCCTCTGCTCCTCTGCTCCTCTGCTCCTCTGCTCGATCCCTCACTCCCACAAAAGCCAAAGATCGAGCACGCTGATGTCAGCCTTTTTGGCCTTGACCGCCGTCTCTTCGATCTGTTCAGCCTTCTCCTCCGACTCGATCGCGATGCGATCGATCTCCTCCTGCATCTCCTCGGCGAGATCCTCGATTTCCTCCTCGAGACGTTCAATCTCGTTGATCGATTCGGTCACGGCCGCCTCGGCGCTCTGGCGCATCCGGCGTTTGCTGGACGCAGTCTTGAATTTGGTCGCCGCTTTGCGAGAGGCCGAACTGATGTTCTTTGAACCGAGCAAAACCGAAAACAGGCCTTCCACCATCCCCATCTTTTCTTCGGTTTTGCGCGAATCCAGTTGCGTCTGATCCTTGTCGAGTTCGTCTCGTTCCTTGGCCAGGCGCTTCTGAACCGTCTTCATCCGTTTTTCGAATTTTTTCCGCGCCCGCTCCTGGGCTGCGTCGTCGGCCTTGTCGGCAAAAAAGAGGCAGCGCTCGAGAAAGGCTTCGTTGGTTTCGCCCGGCTCCGCAACCAGCTTGAGTTTGGAGTTGACCTGCAGCAGCAATGGGTTTCGTGCACGAAAGGTCTTGAACTCACCCTCTGCCTTTTTGAAGCTGTCCGAAAGGCGTCCGGGAAGAGCATCGGGGAAGGTCATGTCTCGCGAAGGACGTTCTTCGATATCCGGCACCTCGAGCAGCGATTCAGCTTCTTCCCACTGCAGCCGTCCGTCGTCCCGGGAGTAAATTCTCCAGACCTCTTCGACCTCGCGATAGAGGCCGAGGGTCGTGCGCTGGACGCTCAGTCGGTTGCGGATCAAAAGACTGGGCGCCGCGAGGCCGGAAGAACCCGTAGCGTAGGCAACCGCCACTTTGGCGGCCACCGGCGGCGCCTGGCTCCGACCGACGGCAGCCTGTTGAGGCGTAGGTTCCGAGGAGCTCTCGCCCACTTCGATCGGAGCCTTCGGCAGAAGCGGCCCCATCTCGGTCAGAGTCACCGGCCCGCGCAGGTAGCTCATCGCCCAGCGAGAAGAGAGGGTGCGGACCCGCTTTTTGGCCCGAACATCGGTAAGCACGAACTCGCGCTTACCGAGAGCAGCGACCACCTCATCGGCGTCTCGACCATCGGGCAGTTCGTTCATTCCGAGGCCTTCCAGGGCCCGTTCGCGATCGCGGTCGGTGATCAGTCGCCCCACCAGCTTGACGCCGGCATTTCCGAGCGCCTTGTAATCGAGATCGACGGGGTTCTGGGTCGCCACCCAGGCGCCGACGCCGTAGGCGCGCCCCTGTTTGAAAAGCGTCAGCAGCGGGCCCTTGGTGGGCGGGTTTTTCGGATAGGGCGGCACGATCCCCATGACCTCATCCATATAAAGCAGCGCGCGCAAACCGGAGGACGCGGGCTGGCGGCGCATCCAGGCCACCAACTCGGAGACCAGCATGGCGATCACGAAGTGCCGTTGTCGTTCGTCCAGGTGGGCGATGGACACGATGCTCGCGCGCGGCGCCTCGGGACTACCCAGCAGGTGGTCCATATCCATCGGAACACCCTCGGTCCAGGCCGAGAAGGCCGGTGAGGCGAGTAACGTATTCAGCGCCATCACCAGCTTCATCCGTTCATCACGCGGGTAGAAGATCTCCAGCGACAACGCGCCCAGAGTGTCCATCGGCGGCTCGACGAGACTGCCCAACAACCCCGGAAGATCGAGTGCATCGCCCCGCCGCCAGTGCTCGAGGATCACCGAGGCGGTCAAAACGTGGTCCCGGTCGGCAAGATAATCGCCACCGCGTCCAACCAGCGACAACAGGGCGGCCGTCAGACCGTTGACCCGATCAGTTGCACCGTCGGGGTCCTTTTCGGGGTCCCAACCCGCCGGTACTGCCAGTGCGGGCAGGATGTCGAGTGGTGCAGCGGCGCCGGACCCGGGCGTGATGAGCTGCCATTTCACACCGTCCCGGACCTCGCGCATCTCGTCCGGGCCGAGACCCGAACCGGCCAGGCCCTGACGCCAGAAATCAGCCTGCGCCTGAGCCACCGCGGCGCGGTCTCCACCTTCGATCGCATCCGGGGGCACCCAGGGCGCGAAGTCCTCGCCCTCGAGGGACGGGAAGTTGAGCAACAGATCCACCATGTCGCCCTTGAGATCGACAACGAGAAGCGAGGTGCCGCGGCGAGCCAACTCTTCGAGGGCGACGATCCCGAGCCCGGTTTTGCCCGAACCGGTCATCCCCACGCAGACCGCGTGAGTGGTCAGATGGTCCATGTCGAGATGGACCCGTTCGTCTCCACCGAGTTCCTTGCCCAGATACAGATCGGGATCACTCATTCATTCCTCCGGCGGGCCGAGTGTGAGCCGAGTATACCCACCCCCGAAAGTGCTGCTATAGTGGCGCCACCACAACGAAGCGCGAAGAAAGGAGTGTCGAAGATGGGTCTCTTCGATCTGTTCGGAAAGAGTTTTGATGACCAGGTAAGTGAAGCGATCAATGATGTGGGGGCGACAACTCCGGGAGTGAGCGGCCTGCGCGCCGAAGTCCGGGGCAAAGTCATCACCCTCAAAGGCAAAGCCGAAAGCCGTGATGCAGCGAATCTGGCGATGCAAAAACTCGATCAGGTGGTCAAGGCGGAGAATATCGTCAACGCCATCGAAGTCGAGAAAGCCCCCGAACCGGCACCCGCGCCGGCGCCAGAACCGGTGGTCGAAGAGCGGGTCTACGAAGTGGTGGCCGGCGACACCCTCGGCGCCATTGCCCAGAAGTACTACGGCAAGGCCGGCGCGTACATGAAGATCTTCGAGGCCAACCGCGACATCCTCGACAACCCGGATCTCATCAAGGTCGGCCAGAAGCTCAAGATTCCGGAATAGAATTCAGTCACGCAACGCAGCGTTTTTGACCGTGGGGTGCAGGTGTGCCCCGCGGTTTTTTGTGCAGGCGAGACGCCTGCACCACAAATGTGATGCGGCGGTCTCGGCCGCACATTTCCTACTCGCCGTAAAGGACCCGGCAACCTGTGGTTTCGATGCCGGTGGCGACGACCCTGCCCGTTGGGGCCGCTGTCATCAGAGCGGCGACGATTTCGTCTCGCGCACCAGGGTGATGCCACACAAGGACGCTTCCTCCACCACCGGCGCCACATGCCTTCACCGCCGCGGCTCCGGACGAAAGACCCGCCACAACAACCGTCTCGAGTTCCGGTGGACAAACCTCCGGCGCCAGGATTCGGCGGTTCCACCACTCCGAAGCAATCGCCTGACCCACCCGTTCTTGATCACCTTCGAGCAGGGCCTGGCGGCATTGTTGCGCCGCTTGCGAGACTGCTTCGAGGGCCTCCACGGTCGCCTCGTCACCTTCGAGGCGACGACGGATGACCTCCCAGTTGACCATCCCGGAATGGTGGGCGATGCCGGTGTCGAACACGGTCATCCTTTCGCCCAGCCACTCCGGGTCCACATCGAGGGCCTCGATGCGATCGCCGCCCGCTTCGACGTGGAGGGCCAGCACCCCGCCGCGCACGGCCGCCCAGTGGTCCTGGGCGCCGGTCGGAACACCGAGAATCCTGGCTTCGAGATCACGAACCAGGCCCACCAGCAGATGATCGGCCAACTCCTTGGCGCGAACGATGAGAATCCCTCGGGCCAGCGCCACTCCATAGGCCGACGAACCACCGAGCCCGGAGCCCAAGGATGCCTGCGAAAGCACCCGCACCCTGACTCCACCCACCGGCATCACGGCGAAGGCCACCGCCGCCGTCAAGTCGGTCCATTCATCTGATCGCGAGAGCTTTCGCCACGTATCGTCACCCACCGCATGCCAGACCTCTCCCGTTGGTCCTTCGATGTCGATTTCAAGGCGTACAGCTACCGGGATCGCGGCGTTGACCGTCAACGCACCGTCGTGCAGCAGTCCCAGGGGCCAGATATCGAGAGTTCCGCCTGCAAAATCGGCGCGGCAGGGCGCCTCGGCGATCATCGCGATGCTTTTTTTGGGCTTCAACAACGGGCTCCGGCCGGAGGCTCCTCACCTTCAATCAGCGAGAGAATGGCCAACGCGTGCGACAGGAATCGCTTCAGTCGATCGGTAGTCAGCGGTTTGACCGGGGGCGACGAAATCGAAAGCGGGTTGATCCATTTGCCGTTCAACTGGACCCGGTAGTCGAGGTGCGGGCCGGTAGATAGCCCTGTCGAACCAACGTATCCAACCACCTGCCCCTGATGCACCCTGGCACCGCGGCGGACGCCCTTGGCGAAGCCTCGAAGATGGAGGTAGTTGGTTTCGTAGCCGTTGGTATGACGAACCGTCACCATGTTGCCGCCGCCGCCCTTGCGCCCGGCGAATCTGACCGTACCGTCCGCGGTCACCAGAACCGGTGTCCCGGAAGGTGCGCCATAGTCCACCCCGTAGTGCGGCATGCGCCGTTTGAGCACCGGGTGGAAGCGGCTCATGCTGAAGCGCGAGGTGATCCGGCTGAACTTGAGCGGCGAGCGCAGAAACTGTTTGCGCAGCGGCCGGCCCTCGAGATCGAAATAGCCCAACTGGCCGTCATTGTCGGGATAGACCACGGCGTCGAGTGTCCGGCTGCCGTTGACGAATCGGGTCGCATAGATGGTTCCCCAACCGTAGAACTCCCCCGCCACCAATTGTTTTTCAACCACAACGACGAACTGATCGCCCTTGCGGAGATCGCGGAGAAAGTCGATGTCCCACTGATAGATCTGGGCTACCCGAACCGCCAGTTCGGGATTTCCACCGGCGGCGTCCATCGCGCCGAAGAGCGACGATTCGACAACACCGACGATCCGCAATTCTTCACTCGCGATCGGCCGCTGGATGTGATCGACCAGAATCCCGTCGTCCCCCGAGTTGAAGTGGACCTCGGTTCGGCGATCGAAGACCACCTCGAGGTGCTCGAGGCGTCCCGCCGGGGAGCGAAAACCGTGAAACGCGGTTCCGGGAAACAAACGCTTTGGATCGATTTCCGCGACCAGTACATCCCGCCACTGAATCCAGTCCGGCCCGGCCAGACGGCGGCTGACGCTTTCGATGGTGTCGCCGGAGCGGACAACGGTCTGGATCGGCGGATGGAAAGCCTGCAAGGGCTGCACCGTGATCCGATCGAATGTGGCCGCGTCGCTCTGCTCAACGCCGCAGCCGCTGCCGAACAGGCCGGCAACAAGCATCATCAGCAACGCTGCTGGAGCGCAGCAACTGGTTTTCAAGGGGTTTTCCAGTTCAGGACGGCCTCGGCGCTCGCATCGATCTTGCCGAGGGTCTCGCCGTCAGCCGAGAGCAGCAGTAGGGACGGGACCTTGATGATCCGATAGGTCTTGAGGAGCGCGCCGTGGCGGTCGTGAATCCAATTGACACCGCGGGGTCCGAGTGCTGAACGCCCATCTTCGAGGCTCTCCTGCACATCGAGGATCACCAGAAAAAGACCCGCCTCCGCGCAGGCTTCGTTGATGCCCTCGTAGCGGTCCATAACCGTCTCGGCATCGGGTGCCCACGATGTCCAGACCAGGACCGCCACCGGGCCCTTCCGAGGCAACCAATCACCCCAGGCGAGCGGTGCGCCCGATACGCCGTCCACCAGGGGCGGATCAGCTGCGGTTGCGGCGGATACCGCCAGTACCGACATTGCGAGGCACAGAAACACCGTTCTCATGGGGGGATTATAACTGTTTCTGGAGCCTCCGAGCATCAATCGGGACCGGGATCCGGATCGGGGACGGGATCGGATGGCGAGTTTCGGACAGGATTATAAAGTTGAGCTTATTGCCGAAGTGCGGCAAAAACGGGTACACTCTGCGAAGGAGGCCCATGAAACAACAAAGTGCTCCCGGCGAAAACGCCTTCGACACCGACGTTGCCATCATCGGCTCCGGCTTCGGCGGATCGGTGGCGGCGCACCGATTCACCGAAAAGGGTTATGCCGTGACGGTCCTCGAAAAAGGCCGGCGCTGGCGGCCGCAGGACTTCCCGAAGACCAACTGGAACATCCGCAAGTCGTTCTGGTTCCCGTATATCGGGTGCCGGGGCATCTTCGGTTTGCGATTGCTGCGCGAAGCGCTGGTGCTGCACGGCGTCGGCGTCGGCGGCGGCAGCCTGGTCTACGCAAATACGCTCTTCGAACCACCCAACTCGGTGTGGGACGATCCGCAATGGCGGGGTCTCGAAGACTGGCAGACGATCATGCCCGAGCATTACGAAACCGCCCGGAAAATGTTGGGCGTGACCGAAAGCCCAAAATTGGGACCCGCTGACGAAGCTTTGCGCCGCGCCGCGGCGAGGCGGGGTAAAGAAGACACCTTCCGCCGAACTCCGGTGGCCGTCTATTTTGGTGACCCCGACGTCACCGTTCCCGACCCCTACTTTGATGGCGAAGGCCCCGAACGCACCGGCTGCACCTTTTGCGGCGGTTGCATGGTCGGGTGCCGCCCCGGTGCCAAAAACACCCTCGACAAGAATTATCTCTACCTCGCCGAAAAAAACGGCGCCGAGGTCGTAGCCGATACGCGGGTGACTCTCGTCGAGGCCCTCGATGGCGGCGGATACCGAATCCACTGGACACGCAAAAATGGCTGGTTCTCCATAGACCACCGGCATCGCTCACCGCAAACCAGGTCGTGTTTCTCCGGCGGCGTCCTGGGCACGGTTCCCCTTTTGATGGAGTGCAAAGAATCAGGCGCGCTGCCGGGTATTTCAGACAGCCTCGGCAACGTCGTGCGCACCAACTCGGAAGCCCTCCTCGGAGTGACCTCCAAGAGCCGCAAGGATCTCTGGGAGGGCATCGCCATCGCCGCCAAGGTCGAGATCGACGAGCAGACCCACTTCGAGACCGTTCGGTTTTCAAAGGGTTCGGATGTGATGTTGTTGCTCGGCACATTGTTGACGAATGGTGGCGGTAAGATCCCGCGCCAGCTTCGCTGGATCGGCAACATTCTGCGTCACCCTATCGACTTTTTGCGCATCCTCAAACCCTGGGGCAAGGCTGAAACCGGTGCGGTGGTCATGGCGATGCAGACGGCCGACAACCACACCCGGTTGGTTCGCAAACGGCAGCTCCTCTGGCCGTTTTCGAAGACCCTGACGACCCAGCCCGATCCCAATCAACCCGGAATTCCCTCCTACATTCCGGTCGCCAACGAGATCGCACGCGAGGTGGCAGCCGATCTCGATGCCATCCCCCAGTCGACCCTCAACGAGGTCCTCCTGGACACCTCGACCACCGCCCATATCCTCGGTGGCTGCGGGATCGGCCGCGACGCGTCCTCCGGTGTGATCGACTCTTCGGGGCGGGTCTTCGGCCACGAGGGGCTTTATGTGATGGATGGGTCCATGATCGGTGCCAACCTCGGCGTCAACCCATCGCTGACCATCACCGCGCTCTCCGAGCACGTCTGCTCCCAGATCCCGGCAAAAAACACCGTGCCCGAGTCGGTGTCCGTGTCCGCGTCCGAAGAGGTCCCTGCCGCGGTGTAGTGGATCTGCACGATCAGCAGAACCTCCGAGGCGCATGGCCGACACAGAGAGCCGGACATCTCCCGTCGCAAACACGAAGGCACAAAGACACGAAGACGTCACAAAACAGTGCAATGAGCCCACAGAACACACAGAAAAACACAGAAGGCATCGCAACGCAGCGCGAGTAGCCCGCAGATCACGCAGATAGACGCAGATGACCGCCTGATTGTGAAGGCATCAGCCACCGCTGAATACGAACGACGTCAGCACTCTCGGGTTTATCAACGCAAAGGCGCAAAGACGCGAAGACATCGCAAAGCAGCGCAGTTCTTACCCAGATGAACCTAGATAGTGATCCCCCTCGACCCGTCGACAGGCAAACAGCTTCCGCTTACCGAGTTCTTAACGCAGAGACGCAGAGGACTTCCCGTCAACATCCCCAGTCCGGCGAGATCCTGGCCGCCAAGGGCGGCCATGAACCGCTGGGTCAGGAAACCGCCCCGAAAACCAGCTTTCGTCGCGGTTTCCTTACCCAGCGGCCTGCGCGACCGCGCAGGTCTCGCCTATCCCCTCCCCTTTCCTTCAATCAAGAATGGGGGTCTTCGATGCAAGGCGGATCCGGCATGCCGGAGGCGTGCCGGTCGGTGGGGAGCGGGGTGACTCCGAGCGCTGGCGATCGGAGGCGCCCCGCTTCTCACCGGCGACGGGCGATCGGAGATCGTCTGTCGATCTGCCGACACTGATGGCACCCTCCCACAATCTCGGCAACCGAGCCTTGGCGTCTTTGCGACTTTGCGTTCTTTGCGTTGTTCTTCGCGGTTCAACCATGTGCACGCGAGACGCGTGCACCACCATGGTGGTGCAGCCGTCTCGGCTGCACTTCTCCGATGTGATCTCTCTGTGTCTCCGTGCCTCTGTGGTTTTCTTGGTGTGGCTCCTTCGTGTCTTTGTGTCTTCGTGTTTGCGGCGTCCTCTTCTTTGGTCCATCTGGGTAATCTGTGGGCCTATCTGATCACCGCTCCGGCTCTGCGTCTCTGTGTTCTTTGCGATGGATCTGCGTCCATCTGCGTGATCTGCGGGCGTTCTCTCTCTCTCCGTGTCTCCGTGCCTCTGTGGTTTTCTTGGTGTGGCTCCTTCGTGTCTTTGTGTCTTCGTGTTTGCGGCGTCCTCTTCCTTGGTCCATCTGGGTAATCTGTGGGCCTATCTGATCACCGCTCCGGCTCTGCGTCTCTGTGTTCTTTGCGATGGATCTGCGTCCATCTGCGTGATCTGCGGGCGTTCTTTCTCTCTCTCCGTGCCTCCGTGCCTCTGTGGTTTTCTTGGTGTGGCTCCTTCGTGTCTTTGTGTCTTCGTGTTTGCGGCGTCCTCAATCCGAGTCCATCTGGGTAATCTGTGGGCGTTCATCCGTCGGGGCCGCCTGTGCTTTTTCGCCCCTCGGGGTTTGGGTTCTCGTAGAATCATCCTCCATGGAATCCATCAACACCCGCGCCGCCAGGCGGTTGGCCCTGTGCCGGGGCGGTCTGCTCAAACCCGAGTGGACCGGGATGCCTCAGCGAGCGGCCGGACGTGGAAAGAGGGCGCGAAAGGCGGCGCACACCGTCATCGATCGCTTCGGCTATCTCCAGCTCGACACCGTGGCGATCGCTGGAGCTCGCAGCCACTCCATCGTTCCGTCCTCCAGGATCGAGGGTTTTGATACATCTCTGGGTGAAGAGCTCCTGCAGCCCGGCGAACCGCTCTTCGAATACTGGGGCCACGAGGCGTGCTGGCTTCCGATGGATCTCTACCCCGTCTTCGCCTTCCGGCGCGAAGACTTCCATCACCACCCGTGGTGGGGCGACATCGTCGGCGAAAACCCCGAGGTAACCAAAAGGCTGATGGCGCGGATCCGGGCGGAAGGCCCCCTCCGCACCCTCGACATGGAAGGCGAAGGCAGCCGCGGATGGTGGGACCTCAAGATCGCCAAAAAGGTGGCGACCGCCCTCTGGTCATCCGGCGAGCTTGCGATCCGCGAGCGCAAAAATTTCCAACGCACCTACGATCTGGCCGAAAGGGTGATTCCCTCCGCCTATCTGGATCGCCCCATGCCGCGCGGCGAGGCGTTTGCCGTGCTCCTGCTGCGCGCCCTCGAAGGCCTCGGATGGTCCGCCACCGGCACCCTGGCCCAGACCTGGAGACTGCGCAATTGCCGGGAAAGCGTCACGACCGCTCTTGATCAACTGGTTGAGGTGGGCGAAATCACACCGTGCTCCCTGGTCGCAGACGACGGCGCCACAAACGCCGGGATGGATTCGCCCGTCCGATCTCGAACTTGCCGCCCGGTTGGAGACCCTGCGTCCCCGCCGAGACCGGGGCGTGCTGCTATCGCCATTCGATCCACTGATCTGGGACCGCCAGCGCACCGATTTGCTGTTTGGTTTCCACGCCGTGCTCGAGATCTACAAACCAGGGCCCCAGCGAATCTATGGCTACTTCTCCCTGCCGGTCCTCGCGGGTGAACGGCTGGTCTCCAGGATCGATCTCAAAGCCGACCGCAAGGCCGGCAGGCTTGCCGTGCTTTCGTGCCATCTCGAGGATGGTTCGACCTCTTCAGGCCGATCGGCAACACGATCCGCACTCGAACGGTTTTCGGCGTCGGTAGGTCTGGAAGCGGATCTGGACGCCATCCCGACATGACGACTCCTAAACCGCTGACGGTTCGCGGACTCCGACGCGCCGCCAAGATCCTCGCGTCTTCCGACCCGGATCTGGCCCGTATCCACGACCGAATCGGCCCTCCCCCTTTGTGGGACCGCGAACCCGGTTTTCCGACCCTGGTCCATATCATCCTCGAACAGCAGGTCTCGCTGGCTTCCGCCAGGGCGTGTTTCGACAAGCTCAATTCGAGACTGTCCGAACTCGAGCCAGAGGCTTTTCTTTCACTCGACGACACCGAGCTCCGGGCGATCGGCTTCAGCGGTCAAAAGGGGTTCTACTGTCGCGAATTGGCGAGGTCCCTCATCGAGGGTTCCCTTGATCTCGATGGCCTCGCACATCAAAGCGACGACGACGTCCGGACCGAGCTCGTGAAGATCAAGGGCATCGGGCCGTGGACGGCACAGGTCTATCTCCTGATGGTGCTGGGTCGGCCCGATGTGTGGCCCATGGGAGATCTGGCGCTGGTCAAGGCGGTTCAGAATCTCAAGGGGTTGGAGGCGCTCCCGACCAGGGACGAATTCGAGGCCCTCGGCGAGCCGTGGCGACCGTGGCGGTCCATCGCGGCCAGGATGCTGTGGCATCACTATCTGAATCCGGAGTGAGTTCATTCCGCAGATCCTTCGACTCCGCGCCCGGGGCGCTTCCGGCTTTGCTCCGGGCTACGCCGTGACAGGCCGCTCAGGATGACATCCGGAAGGTTCCACAATAATGGCTGCGAGGTACCGACTTCATGGCGGTCAGAGCCGGCGACACCAAGCTACAGTCTCCGTCGAGGCCACTGTCATCCTGAGCGGAGGGTCGAAGCCGCAACCGAAAGATCTTTCCGTCCTTTGCCAACGGCGTGCGATGTCGATCAAAGGATCGCCGCGGTCCCCTCACGGTGTCATCCTGAGCGGAGGCGAAGCAGGAGTGAAAGGGGGAAAGGGCGCAGGGGAGATAGGGAGACTGAGAACTCAGAGGTCGTTGTGAGGGGGAAATCCCCCTTTCACCCTTTCTCCCCTTCTCCCTTTCTGTGCGATCGGAAGAGCCCGTCTTCCGGAGGTCCGCCTCATCCGCGGCGCCGTCTCGCCGTCGAACCGATAGATCTCGCCCCGGTTGAAGGCGACGACATAGAGTTCGCCATCATCGTCCTCGCCAAAGGAACTGATCGTGAAATCGGTATCGGTCCACTGCTCCGCCGTCCAGACCCCTCCGTCCTCGGCCGCCAGCCAGATCCGACCCGAACAGAAGTCCCCGAAAACGTACAAACCCCACAGCGAAGAGATCCTCCCGCGATACCTGAAGCCTCCGGTCACCGAACACCCCAGGCTGTGGTCGTAGACCAGGATCGGATCGGTCAGTGGGGCGCCGTCACAGGGATTGAAATTCAGCGTCCGATCGCCCTCCCGACAGCTCCAGCCATAGTTCTCGCCGCCGGTGGCCGACGCCGGCTGAAAATCGATCTCCTCCACATTGTTCTGTCCCACGTCGCCGATGAAGAGATCACCGGTATGACGATCGAAGCTGAACCGCCATGGGTTGCGCAGACCGTAGGCCCAGATCTCGGGCAGCGCGGTGTGCAGATCGACAAACGGGTTGTCGACCGGAACCGCATACGGGTCGCCTCCGTCCACATCGATGCGCAAAAGCTTTCCGAGAAGGGTCTCCAGTCGTTGCGCCCGGTTGTTCGGATCTCCCCCGCTCCCCCCATCCCCGGTCGAGATATAGAGATAACCATCCGGACCGAAGTTCAAACCGCCGCCGTTGTGGTTCGAAAAATCCTGATCGAACTGAAGGAGGACCACCTCGCTGCCGTGATCGGCCCGGTTGGAATTGTCGGCTGAGACCTCGAAGCGAGAGATCCGCGTCACGTCCGGCCCGGCGCCGGCCGGATCGTAGGTGTAGTTGACAAAGAAGTATCCGTTTGCCGAATAGTCGGGATGAAACGCGAGCCCGAGCAGGCCCTGCTCACTGCTGCTGCTCTCCACCTGCGACGCGATGTCCAGAAACGGGGTCCCGAGAACCTCCCCTTCGTCCACCACGAGAATCCGCCCACTCTGCTCGACCACGAAGAGCCGATCGTTTCCGTCGCCCGAGCCAACCACCGCCACAGGTCGAGAGAAGCCGCCCGCAACCATCTCGAGAGAAAGATCCCCGGGCACCTCGGCCGACGACGGAGACGCCATGGCCACGAAAACCGCGAGTGCTGAGAAGCCGCGACCCATCGTTTTAGTTCTGAACCACCGACGACCAGGCCGCGGTATCGCCCGACTCGAAGAAATCGGCAAAGATGGCCGATGGGCTGATGATCTTGTAGACCTCACCGTCATCGCGATCCGTAAGATACAGCTCACCGTCATCGCCTTCGCCGAAGGAGGCCAACCCGTAGCCGGTGCTGGTGCCCCACTCGGCTGCGGTCCACCCTGTCTGCCCATCCACGGCAAACCAGATTCTGCCGGAACAGTAGTCGCCGAAAACATAGCGGCCGTGGAGCCCGCCGATCATCCCCCGGTAGACAAATCCGCCGGTCACCGCGCAGCCGAAGTCGTGGTCATAGACCAAAATCGGTTCGGTCAATGGGCTGCCGTCGCAGGGGTTGTAGTTGCGAACGACATCACCTTCTTTGCAGCTCCAACCGTAATTCTCGCCACCGATGCTTGCGGCCGGCTGACGGTCGATCTCCTCGATCTCATACTGTCCCACATCACCGATGAAGAGATCCCCGTTGGCCCGGTCAAAACTGAAACGCCACGGGTTGCGCAGACCATAGGCCCAGATCTCGGTAAAGGCATTCTGGACGTTGACGAAGGGATTGTCTCCCGGAACCGCATAGGGGATCCCGGCATCGACGTTGATGCGGAGGATTTTGCCGAGCGGGTTGGTGAGATCCTGGGCGTTTTCAAATATGTCTTCCAGACCCCCCTCCGTCGCCGGAGGCGATATAGAGAAAACCATCCGGTCCAAAATGAAGATCGCCGCCGTTGTGGTTACTGGCATCCTGATTGAAGCTGAGCAGCACCACCTCGCTCTGATCGTCGGCCACATCGTCGTCGCCCGCGGACACCGAAAACCTCGACACCCTCGTCATATCCGGGCTCTGTCCGCCCGGATTGTAGGTGTAGTTCACATAGAAATAGCCGTTGTTGACGAAATCCGGATGAAAAGCCAGACCGAGCAGCCCCTGCTCGCCGGGCGAGCTCAACACCCGGTCCTCGATGTCGAGGAATGTTCCGATACCGACGATCCCGATCGTCCCAGGCTGTTCCACGACAAAAAGCCTGCCGGTGCCGTCGCCCGAACCACCGACCCAGATCGGGTTGTCGTATCCAGCGTCGACCGGTTGCAGGGCGAGATCAGCCGGTGGATCGGTGGCGCTACACAACCCTGAAAGAAACAATGCACAAACAAACAAACTGAATCGTCTCCATCCATTGGCCATTATTTCCTCCGTTAATTGGTGCAATTGATAATGGGTCTCCCTTATTCCGTCCGCCGTGACCGGTGTCACCCCTGATAGAATCCTTTCCGGATGAACGACCGACAACCGACCCTCAAGCAGAAGATCCACGAGATCATCTTCGAAGCGGATACACCCGCCGGCAAGACCTTCGACGTGGCGCTGATGGTTTTGATCATCCTCAGCGTCATCGCGGTGATGCTCGAGAGCATCAACTCGGTTGCTGAGCGTTATGGCGATATCTTGCGCGCCTTCGAGTGGATCGTCACCATCATCTTCACTGTCGAGTACCTGCTGCGGCTTTATTCCGTAGGCAAACCCTGGCGTTATGCGCGCAGTTTCTTCGGGATCGTCGATCTCCTCGCGATCCTCCCCACCTACCTGAGCCTGATCATTCCGGGCGCGCAGTCCCTTCTGGTCATTCGCGCCCTCCGTCTGCTGCGGATCTTTCGGGTGCTCAAGCTGGCCCATTTCGTCGGCGAGTCCCGCGTTCTCTGGGCCGCAGTCAGGGCGAGCGCCCGCAAGATCATTATCTTCCTCGGCACGGTGCTGACCATCACCGTCATCGTCGGCTCCCTCATGTATCTCATCGAGGGGGAGGCCAACGGATTCACCTCGATCCCGGTTTCCATCTACTGGGCCATCGTCACCATGACCACCGTTGGTTACGGCGATATCGCGCCTCAGACCCCGCTCGGAAAGATCCTGGCCTCGGCAATCATGATCATGGGCTACGGCATCATCGCCGTACCGACCGGCATCGTCACCGTCGAGCTCGCCAGCGCGGCGCAGCATGCCCTGAACACCACGGCCTGCCCCGATTGCGGCGCCGGCGGCCACGCTACTGATGCCGTGCACTGCAAGTACTGCGGCGGCAAGCTGTAATCCCCCACCCGATTCGGAAAGTGGGATCGCGCAACGCGATGCTCGATACTCGATGCTGGATGCTGGATCCCGACCCCGGTTTCATTTCCGAAAGGGAGAAAGGGAGCACGGGGAAAAGGGAGAACCGCACCCCACAGCGCAGAGGAGCAGAGGGGCTGAGGGGCAGAGGGGAAACCACCCGGCACTGATCTGCCCTGCATGGGGATGTTTCCTCCCGATGTCATCCTGAGCGGAGCCCGCCCTGGGGCGTAGTCGAAGGATCTATGGCCCACGCGGGGAAAACCCAACGCCGCAGATCCTTCGACTGCGCGCCAAAGCCGCTGCGCTCAGGATGACATCTTGAACGACGGTGCCGATCCCTATCCCGTTCCCGAACGGGGGAAAGGGGGAAAGGGAGAACCGCACCCCACAGCGCAGAGGAGCAGAGGGGCTGAGGGGCAGAGGGGAAACCACCCGGCACTGATCTGGCCTGCACGGGGATGTTTCCTCCCGATGTCATCCTGAGCGGAGCCCGCCCTGGGGCGTAGTCGAAGGATCTATGGCCCACGCGGGGAAAACCCAACGCCGCAGATCCTTCGACTGCGCGCCAAAGGCGCTCCGCTCAGGATGACATCTTGAACGACAGTGCCGATCCCGTATCCCGTTCCCGAACGGGGGAAAGGGGGAAAGGGAGAACCGCGCCCCACAGCGCAGAGGAGCAGAGGGGCTGAGGGGCAGAGGGGAAACCACCCGGCACTGATCTGCCCTGCATGGGGATGTTTCCTCCCGATGTCATCCTGAGCGGAGCCCGCCCTGGGGCGTAGTCGAAGGATCTATGAGACGGACCGAAGTCCCCTTGTGCCGCAGATCCTTCGACTGCGCGCCAAAGGCGCTTCGCTCAGGATGACATATTGAACGACAGTTCCGATCCCGTTCCCGTTCCCGAAAGCGAGAACAAGCCTCTACATGGCAGAGGGGCGAAGTAACGATCGCTATCGGTATCGAATCGCTATCGCTATCGAACGGCTGCGGTGGATACCGTTCCTGAAAGGGAGAAAGGGAGAAGGGGGGAAAGGGAGATCGTCGCGGGTCGATCTACGTGATAAGGGCAGAGTCCCCTCTGCCCCTCTGCCCCTCTGCCCCTCTGCCCCTCTGCCCCTCTGCCCCTCCTGCCCCTCTGCCCCTCTGCCCCTCTGCATCTGGTGAGTCAACGGACGGGCGATGTAGAATAGAAGCAGGGTCTTCGACCAACAATTCACCGAGACGAGGCGTGGTCTCAAAACCAACTCGAATCTTCACGCCGCGAAGACCTAAGCCTCGATGGCTCAGAGGTTGCATTGACAATCATCGTGCGGTAGCTGTGCCATTCCGGACCATATGACCACCACAATCGTCATCATTTTTGTGGCCTTCACCCTCTTCGTGCACTTCCTCCTCGCCTGTTCCATCTTTGATGAAGCCCGGAAGCTGGGATTGAACCGGACTCGGTGGACCCTGTTCATCCTGATCGGCGGGATCCCGGCCCTCCTCGTCTATCGAGCGGAAAGGCGCCACGCCCTTCGGCAACTCGCGGAAGACAACGCGTCGCCAACTATCAGAGCCCAAACAGAACGATCTCGACAACGAAACATCGAATATCTGAACCTCTGCCGCGTAGGAATCAAAAAGGAGAACGACATGGTGTTACGACGAATCGGTCCGCTTTCGGCCGCCAAGATATCTGGAGTGCTCTATGTGGTGATCGGTTTTATCGCCGGCATTTTCATGGCGATGATGTCCCTCTTCATGCCCACCCCCGAGGAGACCGGATTCGCCCTCAATCTGTTCTTCGGCTTTGGCGCTCTGGTGTTCATGCCGATCTTCTACGGCGTGATGGGCTTTCTCGCGGGTCTGGTCGGCGCAGCGATCTACAACCTCGTCGCCGGCGTGATCGGCGGCCTGGAAATGGATTTCGAAGAGCCGGGGGGCTGAGGCTCAGCCATGGCTATGATCGGATCGCGCCATGCATGAGCTCGAAGAACGAAACGTCCTTCGCCCATTGATCCGAAGCTGGGCGTGGGTTCTGGTTTTCGGCGGCGGGCTTCTTTTCGAAGGGGTCATCGTCCTGCTCAGTACGGCGTGGGTCTCCGTCTACATCGACGTGCACGATGTCAGGTTTTATCATTCTCTGCTTTCGATTCCGGTCGGAGTCTTCTCCATTCTTTCTGGATGGCAGTTCATCCGATGCGCTCGCCTGCTCGCACCCGCCTCTGCCGGCGACCAGCCGATCTCGTTCCGCGAGTTTGCCCATCGAGCTCGCCTGGCCTTTATCTTCGGCGGGTCCGCCACACTTTGTTGGCTCTTCATGGCAGCTTCGGGATTGATGTTCCGGATCACGCCATGACGAAAAGCATGTGCTCGTCGCGTGCGTCCGGATTTCGTTGAAAATGGCAGTACGTTTTCCCCGCCTCCAAACGCGGTATCGATCCCCGATCCGGCATCGTTCGGCGCCACCACCTCCACGAATCGGTCGTTCGCAAGGCCATCTATTCCGCAGCCCGAAAAGCCGGGATCAACAAAAAGGTCAGCTGCCACACCTTTCGCCACAGCTTTGCCACCCACCTTTTGATGGCCGGCTACGACATCCGCACCATCCAGGAGCTCCTGGGACACAAAGATGTCAAGACCACCATGATCTACACCCACATCATCGGCAAGGCTGGAGGGCGCGGCGTCACCAGCCCGCCGACACCCTTTGGACCGGGAAATGAGGACGCTAAAACGAGTCGTGTTAGCGAGCGGATTTTGCACGATAACCCCCTTCTATCTACCTTCGATTCAGAGCTTACATGTAGCGGACAGATGAGCACTACCGTCTTTCGCAGCGGCCCATATCGTTTCTATTTCTTTTCACGAGAAGAAACCAGAATGCACATCCACGTAGTCTCAAACGAGGGCGAGGCAAAATACTGGATCGAACCCGAGGTAGAATTGGCTCGAAGTCACGGTCTTTCGAAATGAGAGTTGGCCAGCATTCGTAAGATGGTCGAGGAGCACGAAGATGTCATCCGTACCGCTTGGAAACAGCACTTCGTCGGCTGAGGTCACCAACATCTCCAGACACGGCGTCTGGCTGTTGGTCGACGACCGCGAGCTCTTCCTGCCTTTTGACGAGTTTCCATGGTTCAGGAACGCTCCGGTCGACTCCGTGCTCAAGCTCGAACGGCCAGGCGACAATCATTTGTTTTGGCCGGATCTCGATGTCGACCTCACCATCGATTCCTTCGAAAACCCACAGAAATACCCGCTTAAAGCAAAACATGGCTGACAATCCTCGGCCGCGATTCGAACCCCCGCGAGAGCCGGGCCTTGGGAGACGTTATCGATCGAATGAAGCACGAATTGGTCCCTGGTATTCGTATCGCTAATATGAGTTAGGGTTTGTCTTGGATACATGCGATGATCGCAACCAGCGCCTGCGAGACGGTCCGTGGCCGTAATTGACGCCTCAACGAAGACGTGTGCGTCGTCAGAGATGAAATTCGATTCTGGGGTATTGCAGATGGGAAGATGGCCAACGCCTTTCTTGCGGCGGCGTTAGAGTCTTTCGAAAACCGAGTCTGCTCGCCTGGTGATTGCGAGATCGAGGTTGATCTTGATGTTCTGCTTGCGGCGGCAGTTGAGGGAAACAAATCCGCCTTTCGAAAGAGGGCCAAACTAATAGCCAGATTGCAGCATTTGCGACTGTCATGTTGCTATCGATTACCGATTCGGCTGTCGTGATTGTGTTCGCTGGTGATTGCCGACTGTACCGTTGTAGGGCCGGAAACGTGGAACTGCTCAACACCGAACAAACGTGGGAAATGGAGCAATTGGAGGCCGGTGTGCCGCCAACTGAAATCGCCGCTCATCCTTTGGCAACAATGGTATCCAACGCTGTCGGAACCGAACCCACCTGTGAATTTGAACAATCTCCAGGTACCAACTCTGGCTGGGGACCGGTATCTCTTGTGTACAGATGGATTCTGGCGCTGGCAGACAATAGACAAGATCACCGCGGCGCTGCAACTTGATCAACGTGAGTCGTGTATATCGGCCCTACTCACAGGCACCACCCAGAATGAAGACGATGCATCAGTCCTTGTGATCGATATCGACGGAAAATGAAGGCAATTTGCCCTAACACCTCGTTCCAGCGGACCCCCACCCGCGGCGGGTGTGGTCCGCTGAACTCGGACCGTTAGGTTCAGGAACTAGGATGCTCGAATACGGTCATACTATCAAGGGCGTTAAATGGACTTAGGGAAGCGACTCACAACCGTAGAATCGCAACGACCCGCCTGGAAAAACGACCAAACCGTGGAATCCGTGGCTTCTTTTCGGGGCTTTGATCTATTCCTTTCAATGCCTTTCTCTGCTGGACCTGAATCTGCCGGGACTCAGTAACTATGGAGGCAAGTACAGGGCCGCCACAGCTGTGACCGGCAAACGGATACCGGATGATGCCGCAATTATCAGTATCAGCAAGCACGGGAAGATTCGAATATCTAACGGAGAAGATACCGCGCTACCCGTGGTTTCGACGGAAGAGCTTCACCAAGCAATCAAACACATCGCCGTCTCTTCTCCGGAACGCCCATTCGTTTTGAAAATAGATCGGGAAACCCCATACGAACGCGTCAACGTGGTGATGGAGGGCCTTAAAGCGGCTGGTGTTAGGAGCGTCCACTTCCATACAGATCCGCCATCCACCCTCATGATGACACCTAACACCTCGTTCGAGCGGACCCTCACCCGCGGCGGGTTCGGTCCGCTGAATTCGGACCGTTAGGAGCCGATGAGATGATTGACAAGGAGGCGTCTTGTCCCTCCCCGATGAGGACTTCAGCAGCTGCCGTTTCCAGACCTAGGCTTTACGAACCGCTTCTCTCTGCAAACGTCAGGTGAGCCCCTGGTCGTGTGTGACCCAAATTGTCTCGCGGATGTCTACAATGCCACAGACAGAATGGCCTCGCTCGTTCGGGAGCGCGGCGTGTTCCTTACGGACTTCGGCGGCGATTCCAGCTGTCCTGTCTGGTGGGAGCCACCTTTCGCCGTCTTTCCATTGTCCATGCACCTGGGTGAGGACGCTTTGGAGCCCAATACTGCAAAAATCTGGGCGTCGAGGGCTTGGACTGATTCCGGCTCATTCGTCTTCCTCCCCATGGCCGAGGATCTCCCACGAGAACTCATGTCCCTGATTCAGGCCGCCATTGGGCAGGGCGAACGCAGCTCGGCTTCCCGTGCCAACCGGGCGCTGGGATCTGCTGTACGAGCAGTTCGATGCTCCACAGAAAAACATCAGGGCTCTACAGGAACATTGCGCTGAGATGGTCCGAGGTCTCTACACCTCGTTCCAGCGGACCCTCACCCGCGGCGGGTTCGGTCCGCTGAACTCGGACCGTTAGGTTTCGACATGTTCCTAGAGATGTTGCCTCTGACACTCGCTGGTATCGGTCGCGTTTCGCGTACAGCATTTCGATAGCGAAAAGCGTCGCCGCACAAGACTGATCGAATATCAGTATGAGAATCACCATCAGATCTGGATCAGCGACGGACGGCCACCCGGTGACGGTGAAAGCAAACGGGAGGTTGGGTCCTGGAACCTCTCAAGCACGCAGGCTGGCGGCTCGTTATTCTGGAAGTGGTACCGAGAAACCCCAAATTGGGCTATCGGAGAAATTGAAGCCATCAATCTGTTGGCTCGATATCGCCGATGGGCCACAATCGCCATTTGCCGGATGGATCTTGGTGGCGATCGACCTTTTGGCAGTGTTTTTACAATATTCAGGGGTTTGATTCCTCTTGGGGATGTAAAGACTTAAATGGAAACGACCTACAGCTTCGTTCCAGCGGACCCCAACCCGCGGCGGGTGGTGTCCGCTGAACTCGGACCGTTAGGCAGAGAGCGATGACCAAGTGATGTCCTCAAACAATCGACCGCTTTGGTGGTCGTGGGCAACGGTGGCGCTACTGAATGCATTCGGCGTTGCCACCCCTATTTCACTCCGGCTGGCTCCAACGGTTGTTGCATATCTGTTCATCCCATCCACCTTCGGGCTAGTGATAGGAATTCCCCTTCAGGTCGCTCTAACGTATTTCATCATCAGTTATGCGAGGGAAAGCACCGGAGGCCCTCTGTACGTTGGCGCACCCGAACCCGTGCCGGTTTTCGCGGTCCGAGAAGAACTGGATTTGGACCGCGGCAGTCACTACAGGTCTGGAGGCTATTCTGGAATCGTCTATTTTTGTATGGCTCTCCAACATCCGTTTTGGCTAGGATCAAGTTATGCCTAACACCTCATTCCAGCGGACCCAAGTCCGCGCCTTGCGCGGCCTCGGGCCGCTGAACTCGGACCGTTAGGCTTCAGAAAGAGCCATGAATCATCAAGGAAATCTCGGCACGTGAAAAAAATTAGCTCTCACCGCATCAAGCAGTTCTTCGGTCTTTCAATCTTGGTATTCGTCCTCTGGCTGTGGTCGCGTGATGGCTCCCGTAGCCCGTTTACACCTCCCATGCGCCAGAGATCCTGACGGTACGACCTCAGTCGAGTTCCAAGGCCGTGACGTCCGGCTGCGAGGCGGTGATTGGCAGGACTTTGATGAATTCAAGAGTGATCCAAACAAACTTTCATCGGAGCAGGCCGACACTATTGAGGAGGCAATCGAAGAACGGAAGATACCAGATCGTCCTTTGACCCGGCAGGAGAAGGTGGATGTAACACACAACCTCATTTTCCCGGGATTCGGGATTTCCTCTTTTGCCACACGCCAAACCGACGGCACTCTCATTGAAGTCAACAAGATCGAGATCTCCCGCAAGCGAAAGGACCGGGTGCTCGTGTTTCATGAAGACCGAACAGAGCACTATCGTTTGCTCGATGACTTTATGTGGGGTGAATCCGACCCGATAATTCGTAGGGTAGACCTTAGCCGAGATGCGATCACCTACTATGGTTTCGAGGGTGAAATCGTCAAGGTAACTCAACTAGAGGGGCCGAACGAACTCGAGAACCAGGTATCGGTCTGACGAACATGGGCGACGTTTTCAGGCGTAGATTCAACTTTGGAGTACAACAAACGCCTAACACCTCGTTTCAGCGGACCCAAGTCCGCGCCTTGCGCGGCCTCGGGCCGCTGAACTCGGACCGTTGGCGCGGCGCTGCGCGCCGCGCCAACGGGCAGGGAGTTAATTGCACGCCCGGTGACCGGCGCGGCGCCGGCCAACCGGTCGTTCAAGCGGACCATCGCAGGCTACAGTCGGACGCAAGCGTCCAACTGATATCCTTGCTCGGCCCAGGAACTCCCGTGCCCGTTAGGCGCAGACGGAACCTCATGGTGAAAACAACTGCAGAATGGGCAAAATCGCATGGCATCGCGGATACCCTCAGCGCGCCTGAGGTACCGGAAATGACCATGAGCCCTGCGGCAGAACGGCCAGAAGAATCGCGTATCGAATCGTCGTTCTCCAGGGGTTGGGTAGTCAAGGATATATGATTGATTTTTCACCAGTCGTGGCGCTGGCTAAAACAACAGAGTACCTGGTGTCATGCGTCACCCCGTGAAAGGAGTTTCTGCTCTCGCCAAGCCCCTCGAAAAGCCAGCTCCACGAGGCACACTGGCGGCAAGAAGCCGAATGGACGTCTTCTTTGGTGCATCGGCAGGGTTAGGAGTCCCTCGGTTTGCCGACGCAGTGCTGTGACGACAGCCCTCCTCGTGGACCAGATCATCCCACCGCTTGGGTCCGATATTGGCCCGATTCGTAGCTGTGCTCAAGGCTCCGTACCTCCGGCGAGCTCCTCGCAGAGGACGACCGTTCGGTATGACTTCTTTGGTGCCATGCCTTCGCGTGCCCGCAGGGAAAACAAACCGTTACCGGAAGACCTTAATTGGCAGGTCCGTGTATCAGCGTCGCTATGCATTTGAGTGGCTAGACGGTACGACCAGGCGTTGGGACGATGTAACCTGCGAGTGCATAATGCATTTTTGAGGCGGTGGCATCGTTGCGATCTTGCAGTTGGATGCTCAAGTTTGAAGTGGAGACCTGAGTTAAAGTCTGAAGTGCGACATTTTTGGCCTAACACCTCATTCCAGCGGACCCAAACCGCGCACGCTGTTCGTGTCCGCTGAACTCGGACCGTTAGCGCAGCGTTAAGCGCAGTCCCAACGGACGGGTCATCGTTGTTGAATGTACGCCACGGTTTCACGGGCCGTTCGACTCTTCTCGACCTCGGCCTTCCAACAGTGCGTTCGAGCAGACTTGACGCCAAGCTACTAGTCGCACGACGGCGTGCGACACTGTTATACCTGACCGCCCCAGGTTAACTCCTCGTGCCGTTAGTGCCAAACTAGGAATAGGACTACTGAGCGTTGGAGACATTGACAGGGCAACCCGCATCTCGTCAAGATTCATGGGTATGAAGTATTGTCGCGACCACTTCGCTGTCAGCGATCTTGTCTTGGGGATTTGTCATGGCGTTCGTCAGCTCGAAGATGCTGCGTACCGAGGTAGAGCTCTGATCGGAAGGGCTCCCAAGCACGTTTCCTGGTAGATCCGTCTTCGCGAGCTTTCTTCTAGCGATGATTGCAATGGTCGCGGCTCGTGAGTATTATCGTCGGCATCGTTGCTGTGTCCTTTTTGGATGTCTACCCGCCTTTCAGCTCCTTGACTCTCGGGACTGACAGGTGCTCCTCACCCTTCTTGAATGCGAAGTACGCAAAATGTGGCTCAGAAAAGTCAAGAATCCTGATTGAAGCCCTAACACCTCATTCCAGCGGACCCCCACCCGCGGCGGGTGTGTGTCCGCTGAACTCGGACCGTTAGGCAGGGAGGTTTGGGTTCGGAGTGTATTAACCGACACCATTGGATTCTACGCTTCGTTTTTGGGCTCATGGCGGCTGGAGTACTTGTCGCTTTTGGGAGAGCAACAAGGGTAGGAGCGTTGTTCCTAGTCGCTAGCGGCATTTTGGCAATCACTGCCAGTAAGTCAATGGCCGATGGCGCAAAACAAGATCAACGACGCCACTGAAGAAATTCACGTGGAATCCCTTGGGGCCCAGCAACACCTCGCCTCTTCATTATTTGGGGCGTAGGAATTTTGATAATCTAGGAATTGCAGCGCTCTTCGGGCTCGTAGGATGCCACATATGCAACATTTCTGTCGATGCCTAACACCTCAGCTTCCAGCGGACCCCGACCCGCGGCGGGGGTCTGGTCCGCTGAATTCGAATCGTTAGGCAAAAGTGATAGGTACTAAATGAACGCTGAAGAAAAAGACCGGTTGATAGAAGACCACCTCGAGTATTTGAAGACCGGTGACGACGGGTTGTTCTGGACCTTCGAAAAACTCGCCGATATGGCGTCCGAGCGGGAGTGGGAAACACTCTGGCAAATCTCAACCGAGTTAGTACGGCGAATACCTGAGGGAGCCCCGGCACTCTTGGCGAAGGTGGCAGCGGGTCCTCTCGAAGACCTGTTGCGAGCAGCTGGAGACAGCTACTTTGCGCGCATCGAGTCACTCGCACGAAAAGACGCCAAGTTTCGTTTGGCGTTGACTGGAGTCTGGGGTCTCGAACGCGACCAGCCTCTTCTATGGAAGCGTTTGCAGCCAATGCTCGAATCCGTGAAGGATCCTTTGTAAGAATGAACGAACGGTATGCTTAACACCTCGTTCCAGCGGACCCGCACCCGCGGCGGGTTCGGTCCGCTCAACTCCCTGCCCGTTAGGTAAAGGTTGCAATAGCCCTAATGAAGACACTGCTTTTTCTAACCGTGATCTGCCTTATGGTGTCTTGGATGTTGCTAGGGTTGTGGTGGTACCGCAGATCCGGATTCGTAGCGCTGCAGAGGTGGGCGGATCAGCACAAAATCGAACTTCAGAGCGCCAAGATCTGCGCGATCGATAGAGGGCCTTTCTCTTGGACTGTTATTGGTCGGCAGCGCGTGTTCCGTATTTCGGTTGCGGACGGTCCTGAAAGAACCTTGAGCGGATGGGTTTGTCTCGGCAGCACTCTTTTCGGCCTTTTCTCCGACGAGGTATACGTCGAGTGGGACAGAGAATCATAGCGGTCCGGCTTGGAAATGAACTTGAAAGCAATGCCTAACACCTCATTTCAGCGGACCCTCACCCGCGACGGGTTCGATCCGCTGAACTCGGACCGTTAGGCAATTGAACCATGGCAGTTGAAGAAGTCATTGAAGACCTGTCGGTAAGAATCTACGAGGAACCACTTTCCCTGATCCGGGACGAATCGGACTACCCGAACCTATCGAATCCTCTCCATCTCACAGTAATGTTGATCGACTGTGACACAGAGATCGACATGAATGGAATGATCGGGTTTCTCGAAAACCCGAACGGCAGACACCTCAGAGCAACGGCCGACGCGCTTCAGCGAATCGGGGCGCCAAAGTGCGCGGCAGTTCTGGAATCGGTCATGCGATGCATGGCCAAGCACGGGGTGACCTGGGAGAAACTCCGCGGCGATTTCGAAGGAACTAGCGATTACCAGATCACCTCGTTTACTGAACTCCACGGCGAAGAAACCGTTACATTTGGCAGAGAGGTGTCTGAGATCTCACAAGGGTTTTCCCTGCTCAACCCGCTCTACTCGCCAGACGACGCGTATTCAGCTTTGGTTCACCACCTCAATGACAGTCTGGATCGACTCAATGATGAAATCGAGAGAAGGCTTACCTAACATCTCATTCCAGCGGACCCTCACCCGCGGCGGCCGCGGGCCGCTGAACTCGGACCGTTAGGTGAAGGAAGGAAACAACGCCATGGCGAGTACAGTCAGCATTGAGGCGCTGCTCAAACCACTATTCGACGAGCACGACGTCACGATGGAACCTGCGGACGAAAGCTCCCTCAACCTATTCAAGGAAAGGACAGATGATCGAGAGGTTCCGCCACACGTCACAAAGCAGCTGACCCACTTCTACTCGATCGTTGACGGGGTGCCATGCCTGGATTCACTGGATATCCACCGCTGTGATGACCTGATCATCTTCGAGTGGTGGGCTCAGCATGAGTTGTGGTTGGGTCAAAGAGACTCTTTCACGCTCAGATGGTCTCGGTCGAAAGATCGTTTCTGTATCGGGGATGGCGGTAACGTCAGCTTTTCGTCTCAAGACGAATATCAAACCTTTGCCGAGGCCCTGCAACATATGGTGAAAATGTTCGATCCGGAGGAAAACACCTAACACCTCGTTCCAGCGGACCCTCATCCGCGGCGCGTTCGGTCCGCTGAATTCGGATCGCCAGGCAAGCTAGGATACGTTCATCATGAAAATCGAATACGAGCCGATCGGTGTCGTTCACAGCCCGTTCAAAGAACCGGAAGGGGCTCCGATCCAGCCTTCACGCGCAAAAAACGCCGCAGGAACTGTGAAGGTCTTTCGGGAGTTTGCAGATGGCCTATGCGACCTTGATGGGTTCTCACACATAATCCTCCTGTGTCATCTGCACAAGACCGGAAATTTTCGTTTGAAGGTGGTGCCGTTTCTCGACACCCAACTCCGGGGCCTCTTTTCAACCCGCGCACCAAGTCGGCCGAACCCGATTGGCCTCTCGGTAGTGAAGCTGATTGGTATCGAGGAAAACACACTGGCAATTCAAGGAGTTGACCTCCTCGAAGGCACGCCAGTCCTAGATATCAAACCGTATGTTGGTGAGTTTGATGATCGTGGCCAGATCCGCGAAGGTTGGCTGGAACATGCGCGGAGGCAAACGAATGTGGCTGATGATCGTTTCAAGTGAAACCATGGCTAACACCTCATTACAGCGGACCCAAGTCCGCGCTTTGCGCGGCCTCGGGCCGCTGAACTCGGACCGTTAGGTGAAAGAGCGGAATAGAGGCAGAATCAAAATATGACGCTGAGACAACTTGGTTGGGTTCTAATCGTCGGGGGCCTTCTTGTGTTCGCGCTTGATGGATATTTTGGCAGCGGACCGAATCTTCTGTGGGCGCTGCCAGCAATGCTTGGAGCTGCGATCGTTGGACGAACTCCGAAGGGTCGAACCGCCTCGAGTGAGAAGAAACGAAAGTGATGTATCAAACACCTAACACCTCATTCCAGCGGACCCCCACCCGCGGCGGGTGTGGTCCGCTGAACTCGGACCGTTAGGCGAAGGGACAAGCGTGGACTTCGACGATCTTCTGGACCGCATCGCACAGTTGAATTTCGGGCCGTCACAGATTCGCTGGTGTGATGCGCGCCGGCTCGAACTTGAGAATGCCCCCGATGTATCGCCAGGCGGGTTTCTGAATCAATTTGAATGGTGGGTTGTTGCTACGACCATCGGCGGGAACGCGATCGTTGTGGGAGCAGACGACCCTGCAGTCTACTTCGCAGACCACACTTGGTACCACGAGGATCTCATCTCGTTCGAGGATCTGGCAGGCGATGGTGAGTGGATTGACCTGCCTTTCTCTGCCGAGAACATTAAAAGGTCGCTTTTCAAATTGGCGAATTCGCCCGCCGAGTTCAAGAGACTCGCAGATAGCGGAGAACTAGATAAGGTGCTCGATGCAATCGCATGAATTCAGAACTGTGCCTAAACACAGCGTTAATACGCCTAACACCTCATTCCAGCGGACCCTCACCCGCGGCGGGTGTGGTCCGCTGAATTCGGACCGTTAGGTGAAACCAGCAATTGGCTCATGAAAAAGCTACCGATCGTCACCCGAATAGTTCTTCAGACAATAGGCTGGTTGTGCTTCGTTGTGGCGATATTCGCGCCCCCAAACGTAGGAAAGGGTCCAGCCATCTTCCTCTACGCACTACTTCTTTGTGGCGCAGTTTCGCTTCTCGGAGTTGTCGCCTTCCTCGTGTCACGGAGAACCATCTGGAGGCAGGTTCCAAAACCGACCATGTTCCACACCTTCGCTGGCTACATATATGCTTTCCCAATCAGCTGGTTCTTCATCGCTATCGGGTTCTTCATCTGGGCGTCGGTCCGTGTCTGATTTCGGGCGACCTTGCTGGGTTTTGGACCGTTTCGTGAACACCTCACCTAACACCTCGTTCCAGCGGGCCCCCACCCGCGGCGGGTGGTGTCCGCTGAATTCGGACCGTTAGGTATTGGAATCAGGTGCACAACTAATGGCTGAACTCAAGTCAACACTTCGATCAGTCGGCTGGATCGCTTTAGGTGTTTTAGTCTTGATAGCCGCCTGGGTATTAGGCCTGGCAACTTGTCTCGCCCAAATCAACTCTTGTACCTGGGCCCAGCGGAACGGTTGGGTGGTTTTCCTCGCGGTGAGTTTCATCATCGTGGCCGGGTTCTTCACCCTTCACCGCCTCCCATGTTTCAACGCGGACGAAGCTATCTGGAGATCACAGGTTTTTGCTGGGTTATTGCTGTTCCCATGGTTCATCGGCGCTTTCGCGTGCGGGCCCGAGATGTTTGGAGCGATCGAGCGCGGTCGCCAGAAGAGAACCATGGCCGACATGAAATCGATTGCGGCGGAATTAGACGATTACCATAGTCGAAACGGAACGTACCCCCTGTCCCCTTCACTAAGTCAACTCAAATCGGTCCTCGATCCTCAAACCTCAGTCCCGGTTCGAGACGGGTGGGGCCAGCCCTACTATTTCCAGAGCAACGCGGCGGGCTACACACTTGTGAGCCGAAGCCGTTGCGGAAGACCCGAAGTCGCCGACTCGTCCGATTATCAGAAGGGTGAAACCATCGAACTCGAAGCGGACATCGTCATAGTGAACGGGAGGTTCTTTCGACATCCGCAAGGTATCTATGTCGAGCAAGATTGATGACACCTAACACCTCATTCCAGCGGACCCAAACAGCGCGGCTGTTTGGTCCGCTGAACTCGGACCGTTAGGAAACCCCGGAATTACGATTATGAGACAAGGAACATTCTTCCTGATCTGCATCGTTCAGCTCTCCTGCTTCGGTGGAGGCGCCAACGATGTCGTGGTATCAGACATCCCGTTTCGACTGAATCCTGTTCCTACCGAATTCGAGTGTTATCCACCACTGGTTCGAACTCATCGTTTGGCGTCTCTGCGAGTTGAACTCCTGTGCACCTGGCAACCAGAACCCCCGTGGGATCACATCGTTGTTGAGAACCTTGGTAAGGTCACCATTGAAGCCACCTTGGTGAGTTCGTCAGGTGCTGAGTTCAACCATGAAATCCTAGGTATGGCGGACGGCCTCGACATCCGGTTTGATCCCCAGATCCCAAAGGACGAGAGCATCGTTTTGGTTCGTTTGCAGTCGTCACACGAATTGGATGTAGGTCAAGTCAAATGGTGCAACTATGATCCGCTGTAGAAAGGTATCCCCTAACACCTCATTCCAGCGGACCCTCACCCGCGGCGGGTTCGGTCCGCTGAATTCGGACCGTTAGGTTTCTGGAAGATTCAACTTCCAAACGCGTAGTACTTCATAGCTGGTACTGATGGTCCAAGAAACACACACCCGAATTTGCCCGAGATGCGGTGAATCAATAACTGCGGGGAGCGCGTACCTTCATGTAAGTGTTACCCAGATATTTCTTTTTTCGCCGACATGGAAAAAACTCTACTTTTCCCCCAACGGCGACCGGAGACAGGAGATTGCCGTACTGAATCAACGCGGGAGGCGTGCGGCGTACAAATGCAACGGCTGCAAGAGTCTCGTTCTTGCTGGCGCCAATCCGGTTACCTGACCATGAGTGAATTTGTGTGCAAGGCGTGCGGTGGGAAGTTGATACGAGGTTACGCCCGTATTCATGGGCTCGTTTTCACTTTTTTCGCCGTAGGGCCCGGCACCGCGGCACTACGATTTGAGCCTTTTGATCGGGGGAAGGAAGTTGATATTCTGGCTGACAATGACAAGCAAGTCGCTTTTCGCTGCCTGGGTTGCGGCGCAATCATCGTTACGCCACACGAATGGAGAACCTAACACCTCATTCCAGCGGACCCCCACCCGCGGCGGGTGTGGTCCGCTGAACTCGGACCGTTAGGCAGTTACCAGAATGAAGCCAAAACACCTTCCCACCTTGCAGACGTTCGGACGAATTGGATTCCATCTCTTCGTCTTCGCACTCGTCTTGCCGTATGTCGGAGCGTTCGCTTTCCTGTTTGGAAAATACCTGATTCGAATGCCAGAGCAATCCGTAGGCGTCTCTCTTGGTGCAGCGGCGTTGGGCGCGGTGGCCGGTACGGCTCTCGTGTTTGTGTTTTCGTTCGGAGTCGCATTCGTCTGGATCCCAGTTCTGCTCTTCGGTGGGAAGTGGACTGTGTTCGGGAGTTCTGCGATCGGCCTTCCCATAGCCGCATGGACGTACTTCGCAATCCTCAACAGCGACTCGTTTTTCCGCGAAGACTGGCCACTATTGGCAGCAGTTGTCATCTTTCTGTCTTTCCTAACAGGTGTTGCCTATGCAGCTTTCGACTTTCACTCGTTGTTTTTGCAATCAGCGATATCGGAGAACGAACAATGAACATGGATACGCCTAACACCTCATTCCAGCGGACCCTCACCCCGGCGGGTTCGGTCCGCTGAACTCGGACCGTTAGGCTAAGGTCATGTCAGATATCACTCACGATATCGCGGACGCTCTGGAGCGCTACTACAAGTGGTGGCTATCAAAATACGATGAGGACGTTTACGGGATAGCCCTGTTTTCAACATCCCTCATCGATTACTTCGGTTGCACAATCTTCACAGAGGAAGGATTCAGAGCGGTCGTTTCTAGGTACCAAGCAATGGAATCCTCCGACGGGGTCTCGATCGAGCGGCTGAGGTATGAGCTCAGATGGTCGCCTGCCGATTCGCCCCATCACATGGAAGACTTGGAGATCTTTGAACCGCTGAATAATACGATTTCAGGATGGGCTGACCGCTTCTGCGAGCTTGATGAACCGGCTTTCACAACAGAAGTCGAGGCAGCCTACAAATTACTTCTAGACGGAATCTGCGCCTTTCGCGGTCGACATCTTCCAGTCTCTTCCCAGGTCGTTACAACCATGTTTTGGGGCGAGATGTCCGAAGAAGAACTCTTTGCATTCACGGAGTACTGCAACCCAGAAGATGTAGCGGGAGCATTCATTGAGTTTTGGACCAACCAACCTGTTCTGAGATAGGAGAATCGAAACTGGACATCCAGAGTCGCATCGCGCCTAACACCTCGTTCCAGCGGACCCAAGTCCGCGCCTTGCGCGGCCTCGGGCCGCCGAACTCGGACCGTTAGGCAGGTTGGAGAAACATAGGGACGGCATGACATGAGGGCGCTTCCATCTTCGTCGAAAAAGGTCTTGTGGAATGCAGCATTTGGTTTTGTCTGCTTGGCGGCGGCGTCATTTCTACTCGCGGCTGGGCCGTTGAACGGTCTCGATTCCGCGCTGGGTACCGGTTTCATTGTTTTTCTCGCTTCAGGTTTCATTGTTCATGTCGGGCTGCTGCTCCTGACAGTCGATATTCAACTCATGTCGAAGCGCTTACCCGAAGACGAACGTATTGGCCTTAACCTCCCACTTCGGTGGTTTGGAGTAATTGGTTTGCTCGTGTTTTCGCTCCCGTTGTTGATGATGCTGCTTTTGCTGCTTGGATTGGCGTCTCCAGGATGATCAGCAAACGTGAACCACCAGAAGGGGTGTCGGCCTTGGACAGCAATCTGGGCCTAACACCTCATTCCAGCGGACCCTCACCCGCGGCGGGTTCGGGCCGCTGAACTCGGACCGTTAGGCTGGCTGGAGAAAAAGTGGCATCGCAGGAAATCATCCAAGTGCTCGGTGTCTACCCGGTAGAGTCAGAAGAACCGTGCGATTTGATCGAGCTCACCATCGACAGTCCAGGCGAAGCCTTCGACATGGTTGCCTTTGCCCAGAAATGGCCGGGAAAACCTCGCTCTTCATGGCAGGTCGCTTACATGGATCAACTGCTCAATGCCGAAGGAACCAGAGCGATCACCGACTTGAACTCGGTCTTCCGCAACATTCCTGAGATGCTCGATAGAAAAATGCGGATAGCATTTTTCATGCACTATCTCAGTCCTGACGCCCAACTCGAGACTCCTTTTGGATCAGTTCCGCTTCCCCGGGAATCACCGCGGCCTCCGCGACTGGAATTTATGCGGTACAGACCGGTAGATTGATAGTGAAATATGCACCTAACACCTCATTCCAGCGGACCCCCACCCGCGGCGGGTGTGGTCCGCTGAACTCGGACCGTTAGGTGAAAATGAAAACCATGTTGAATCGAATCGCCGTTATCGCGATCCTGCTCCTGTTGAATGCATGCCTCGGTACATGGTGCGTGGACGAGTTCGACAAACTGATGAGATTCGATCTACCGGATCTCGTCGGAGAAGAAATCGACCTCTCTGAGGAGACTTCGTTTCGGTGGGACAAGGTCTCTTTCTACGGACCCTACACCCCACTCGATCAGATCGAAACTGAAACCGGTTTCCAGGCATCGCGAACTCTCGAACAGGAATACGTAGCGCCGGACGTTACCGCACACGTTTCCGAATCGGAGGGAGTGATCGTTTTCACTGCTCGAGGGAGTCTCGTGCGGGGCTATCAGCTGCCGCGCAGTGTAGTTGACTTATCGGCGCTCTCTGGCCATGTATCCAACGCTGGAAACGCGCGGTTCCGCGTAGTTGAAAGAGATCCGTGGATTGTGATGGAGCCCATTGAATAGGAGAACACCTAACACCTCGTTCCAGCAGACCCCCACCCGCGGCGGGTGTGGTCCGCTGAACTCGGACCGTTAGGCTCGCCTGAGGTGGACGTTTTGGCAGGTTGTTTTGAATATTCGAAGACATGACAGCTACTCAACCGCCGAACTGCTGGGTATTGTCGTGTATTTGGTGGCTGTAGGAGATGCTTTATTGGTCGACAATCGACGATGTTTCCCGTGTAGGAAACAGGAACACGCGGTTTGGCAGCACGCTCGGGATCTGTTCTTCAGACTGCTAAACAGCTACGCCTACTCCCAAGCGCCCGAATTCCTTCGGACAATCGATGGCAAGTCCCATGCATATGTTGAGATGGCTACCAGGCTTGCGTACAGAAAGAACCGTGAGAAGCGCGAGGAGCTGTGCAGAAGGCTCAACGAGCTTCTCGATTCAGATGAAGCGTTGGACCTTGTCCCGTTCTCGGAGCACCAGAACTTGGGCGAAGTCAAATCGCAACTGCTGACCCTTCGAAGCCTGAGGTAGAGCGTGGGCCAAGGAAAGAAGCGATGCACGAGAGGCACTGGGAGGCCTAACACCTCATTCCAGCGGACCCTCACCCGCGGCGGGTTCGGTCCGCTGAACTCGGACCGTTAGGCAAGGTGACTACCGTCTCCCGAACTTGACAAGTGTCACGTGACGCATTACATTTAATGAGTGATCAAAACCTTCGCGGACAAACGCACCTACGAACTGTATCTGACAGGCAAAGCGCGGAGGTTGCCTCCGGAGATCTTGACCAGGGCTCGGCGGAAGCTGGAGCAGATCAACGCTGCATCTGTTCTCAGCGATTTGAAAGTGCCGCCAAGCAATCGGTTGCACGACCTGAAAGATGATCGCAAAGGGCAGCACTCGATATCGATCAACGAACAGTGGCGAATCTGTTTTTGGTTCGTTGACGGCGACGCGTACGATGTCGAGATCTGCGACTACCATTGAAAGAGGTTCAAGATGAGTATCCCGAACGATAAAAAACTCAAGCGGCCACCCACCCATCCGGGCGAGTTTCTTCGAGAAGATTTTCTTCCGGACTATGGTCTTACGGTTTCTGGTCTGGCAACCTCACTTGGGGTTTCGCGCCAGTCGGTGAATGAGCTTCTTCGTGAGCGCCGCGCCGTCAGCCCAAGAATGGCGTTGCGCCTCTCTCGTCTCTTCGGGAATTCGGCCGAGTTTTGGTTGAATCTCCAGAGGGCTGTTGACCTATGGGAAGCCGAAAATGCGATCAAGGACGATGTTCTCCAAATCAAACCATTGCGTGTGGCCTAACACCTCGTTCCAGCGGACCCCCACCCGCGGCGGGTGGTGTCCGCTGAACTCGGACCGTTAGGCAATCGAGAAGATGATCAACACGACAATCCTTAACGAGCTCGGACGCTTCGCAAATCTCCTCGAAACAGATCTGCGGCGGGAGTTGCCGCGCCTCCGAGCGTCGTACGAGGGCCACAGTTTTTATGTTGTCGGACTCTACACAACACCGCTCTGCGAGTATTTCGCACCAGTCGGCAATTCAGAGGAAGCCTTGTCGGATGAGCAGTGGCGGTGGGTTCCAGGAGAATGGTCCTGCCGGCTTGACTCCCTGGACGGGATGGAATCCTCCAACGATGCTTTGGCCAGCCTCCTAGAGTCGGTGTCTGAGGATGATGAGATGGCCTTTCTTGAGGGCGAATTGAAAGACGTCGTCTTTGGTGTGCTTGGTGGACTCCGGGATGAGGGCGTCTTCAACTCATTCGGTGATCCAAGTCGCCTTCTGATCAACGTTGTGACGCCCGATGATGACGACGAATCCTGGATATCTGATGCAATGAGATTGAACGCCGAAGAAGTTTGGAAACCAATGGCTACACACCTGCAACGGGCTGATTCCTGACACCTCGTTCCAGCGGACCCAAGTCAGCGCACTGCGCGGCCTCGGGCCGCTGAACTCGGACCGATAGGTGAAAAGAAGGTAATCGTGCATATTCCTGCGGAAGAGAGGGTTGGGAGCATCAAAGAACTCTGTATCCCCGATGCAATTCGTAGTTTACTGACAAGTTTCGACATTGACGCGCCATTCGATTCGTACTTTGAGGCCCCCACCAGTTTCTACGCGCAAGGGTGGCCCGATGCGCCAGGGAACTGGCCCAGTTCTCCGAAAAGCGGTTACTACCACTTTGGGAATTCGAGGATCGGATTATTGCTGCTGATCTCGTTAAGGATCCTCCCGAGTTCGTTGAGTTCTACCGCGAATCAGTAGGTGAGTTCGAATCACACGGAACCAGCATCTTCGTTCCTATTCTGCGCATGATCTTTCTTCATGTGATCGAGTTTGGCGGAGGTGCTCAAGAGGCCCGTGAAGCTGTTTCCTTTGCAACGTCAATCGACTTTCCTTTCATAGAAGACCTTTCAGAGGTGATCAATCCTGAAACGGAATGGTCTGAAGAGGCCTATCAGAATCTGCGTGCAACTCTGTCTGGTCAAAGAGGCCCCAAATGACGTCCTCGCAGACTCTTCTTCAGTCCCCTAACACCTCGTCCCAGCGGACCCTCACCCGCGGCGGGTTCGGTCCGCTGAACTCGGACCGTTAGGCAATCGGTGATCAGATGAGATCGGAACCAAATGAAAAGCTCGAGTTAGCACCGCAGTTGTCGATTGTCCTTTCGGTGGTTCTGGGCTCCGTTGGCGCTTATTTAATGGTAGCGGGGCTTGGCGCCGCGGCCGTTCATGGTGACGTCCAGCGAATTCTTTTCGGACTCTGCATGTACGTCATTGGTGGGGCTATTGCAGTGGTAGGCGCCTGGATCTCAACCATTGTGGGTTGGCGATCAAAACCACGCCGAATCACTTGGGGGTTGATCTCGTGGCTATTAGTAGGCCTATATTGTTTTTCGATTTTTTGGTATTTCACTGCAGTTGTGTGACTGATGGGTACGCTTGCACCTAACACCTCGTTCCAGCGGACCCAATCAGCGCGGCTGTTCGGTCCGCTGAACTCGGACCGTTAGGCAAGCAGTACATCCGAGGTGTTCTCGATGGATTTGGCCAGAGATATTTTCGGTATCGCCTTCCTAATCGCATTCCCGCTCGCGTTGGGTTTGACGACGATGGACCTCGCGAGGAAGAAAAACCGCGACCCTAGGAAATGGCTAGCGATTGGCACCTTTTTCCGGGTGCTGCGCTTGTCGCGCTCCTCCTGATATCGCGGCACGATCGCCGGTGTCCGAAATGTGGTTCGTCTTACCCACCGAACGTGCAGCAGTGCGGCCTTTGCCGAATCGACCTGCCAGATGTCTACGCAACACGGGTTCTGACAGACTCCGAGACAGCCTATGATGGCCAGTGCCCCGAGTGCGCAACTCCGTACGCACTTTCTGACTATCGCGATGATGTGCTTGAGATCCGGTGTTCCCGTTGTGGCCAAGAAATCCAACTATCTTCCCGGTTTCAGTAGGAGTCTCGAAATGGTTGGCCATTGCCCTAACACCTCATTCCAGCGGACCCCCACCCGCGGCGGGTGTGGGCCGCTGAACTCGGACCGTTAGGTCAATTGAAAGACAAGTTACCTATGGCGTCCCAAGATTACCAACGCAACTGGCCCACAATCGCGATACTCGGGGGAATCCTCATTTTTTGGGTGGCCTTCGCGCCGTACTCCGGAGGGACAGCGAAGGATCTGGTCCTCGCGTGGGGATTCATCTCGCTCCTCAGCATCGCTGTGATTGGAGCTGTGCTCGGTCGTAAATGGTTTCTATTTCCTCTGGCGGGGCTCTGGGTTGCCTGGATCGCAAGTTACCTTTCTGAGTTTTTGTCGAATCCCCGTGAAAATTGGGGAAATATGGCGATAGGCATGATCGCCTTAATTTGGACTGGATACTCTATGTATCAGTGGAACCTCAAAGAAAGACACGCCGAAGGAGACGAGGAGGCTCCACCCCAGTCGTGAATCCGGAACCAAAGCAACGTACACACCTAACACCTCATTCCAGCGGACCCTCACCCGCGGCGGGTGTGGTCCGCTGAATTCGGACCGTTAGGTGCCAAGGGAAGTTCTTCCAAGTGTTTATTAGAAACCTGAAACCTCTCGTTGTTATCGTAGGCGCAATTCTTGTTGTTGCCCTCCTGGGATGCCAGCGATCTGCACCGCCTGTCCTTCGCCTGAAGAACTCCTCACCTCTCGATCTTCGGAATGTACGACTTGTCGGTATTGGGTTCGAAGAAACTATCGAAATCCTGCCTTCAGGCGGGCAACACGATTCCGTAGTTGTCCCGAGCGGTGAAACCGGCTTGGAGGTCTCATTCGCATGCCGGGCCCGATCACTTCGAGTTCCCACCGCAAGGGTACTTTGAACGCTGTTGCGGATACATCGTGAACGTAGAGATCAGTCCAGAACTCGAGGTGACCGTGGAATCGACTCTTGGACGATAAACGACCTAACACCTCGTTCCAGGGGACCCCCACCCGCGGCGGGTGTGGTCCGCTGAACTCGAACCGTTAGGCAGGTGCAGGTCTAATCATGCTGTATTACCGAGATGGAAACGAAGCGCGCGCAGGAGATCGTGTCGACTACGACGGCGAACCATCTGTGGTTGAGGACCTGGTCGACACAAAGGAGAAGCGTCTGGAGTGGAGAGTGAATTACCTTGGGCTTCTACTCGACCAACCCCACATTCGGGCGCGTTTACGTCGAAGTCGACGATGTTGAGTTCTTGGGCAGGGGAAAAAAGTGAATTCGATCCGCCTAACACCTCATTCCAGCGGACCCCCACCCGCGGCGGGTGGTGTCCGCTGAACTCGGACCGTTAGGCGAACGTAATGTCTGCAGGGAATGCAAATACATGAATTGTCCTGACTGCAAGGGGCTCATGAGTGAGCACGTGATTTCGGGGGTCTCAGTCGACGTCTGTACCGACTGCGAGGCGCTTTGGTTTGACCCAGGAGAAGTCGAAACGGTGTTTCGAAAAACGTATGAAGATCGGCTCGCAGAAATCCCGACGGACGCCCATTTCAAGTTGTATGGTCCGATCTCCGACGAATCTTGCCCACGATGCGGTGTACCTTCTCTTCGTACTGGCTCCCTCAAGACTGCACCCTTCAAGGCCTGTGGTTCCTGCAACGGAGTTTTCATCACAGTTCGTAACCTTCAGCTCCTGGCAGGCGTTCGACGGCCCTCTACAGAACTGTTCGATGTGGCCCGATTCGATCCGCTGGAGGTCATTTTCGACGTACTCCTTTGCGGGCCAACAGTTGCGATGCTCATCCACATGCAAGAGCGAATTGACGAGACAATCGGAGAGGAGTTTCGGTGAGAGTAACGCCTAACAACTCGTTCCAGCGGGCCCAAACAGCGCGGCTGTTTGGTCCGCTGAACTCGGACCGTTAGGCAAGCCTTGAGGTTGTCGGCGCTCCTCGTCATAGTGTTGTTTTGTTGGGGTTGCGGTATGGCAAATAGCCAGGAACTTGGGATCATTGGAAGGGCCTACGAGGGCGACGTACCAGTAATCTACAAACTAATTGACGAATTGCCGGATCAGCGCACTCGCGCATCTCAACCTTGGCTGACCGTCGTTTCTTGGAAGTACGACGGTCAAGCGAACAACGGCATGCCAACTGATGACGTCCTTGAACAAATGAAAGACCTCGAACAGGCTATCGCCGAAGGCCCGACCAACGACGGCGTGTGTCGACATGCCTACAGCCGGACGGGAAACGGTTTGAAGGAGCTCGTGTACTACACCTCGGATCGTGAACGATCCATGGCTGCGTTCAACACGGCCCTCAGCGATCATCCTCAATTCCCACTCGAAATCGTTTTCAATGATGATCCGAAGTGGGATGACTTTCGAGAACTCTTGGATGCATTTCGAAAAAGTGAAAACCGGTAGGCCTAAAACCTCGTTCCAGCGGACCCTAACCCGCGGCGGGTTCGGTCCGCTGAACTCGGACCGTTAGGCAAACTGTGCGTGTCAGAGTTAGCTGCAGGAGGAAGCCGTCGAATGAGGGATAAGATACTGACGATTCTTCTCCGCCCGCTCCTTTGGTTGTCGCGCATCGTATTCAAGGTAAACCGTCTTGACGCGATAGACCCGGTCTGTTTGGGCGCGGAATTGTCGGTAGCGGTCGAGCTGTACGGGGAACCTACCGAAAAGGGGGAACATGAAAAGCTTCCAGAAGCTACAACGTACACGTTTGAAGCAGGGGTTTTTCACGAAGCCGTGATTACCGTGTGGCAGGATAGGATTCACCAAATCACATACTGGTCCAGCTACCCAGCCCCGGAAAAGGACCTCAGATTCATGTTCGAGACCTATGCAGAGGGCAACACCTGGAAAATCATGACCGAAGGGTATTCGTATCAAAGATCTGACGATAACGTCCACTTATGGTGTAGTGCAGTTCCGGCAATCGGTGTTGGCACAATCGCATTCATGAACGCGATGCGCGAATACCGTCGTGCGTCAGGAGACTCTAGTGATGGCGACGGACTACTTCGATGAATGATTGATGAAAGGCCTAACACCTCGTTCCAGCGGACCCTCACCCGCGGCGGGTTCGGTCCGCTGAACTCGGACCGTTAGGCAACATGACGTCATTTGGGATAAGATAGCGACATGACCACCGACTTTGATGTCGTCGTTGAACGGGATGCTGAAGGCTATTACGTAGCGTCGGTTCCGTCTCTGCACGGTTGTCACACCCAAGCTCGATCCCTCGACGAGCTCATGGAACGGGTGCGGGAAGTGATCGCTCTTTGCCTTGAGGAGCAGGGCATTCCTGCCGAGCCACTCGAATTCATCGGCGTACAGAGAGTCCGCATCGCGTCATGACCCCTCGGCTGCGAGTCAAAGGCAAGGACCTCCTTTCAGCGCTCGGATGTGCTGGCTTTGAGGTCACACGGACCAGAGGCAGTCACCACTTTCTGCGGCATCCCGATGGACGCGCTACGACAGTTCCTGTGCACCGCGGTGAGACAATCGGCCCCGGTCTGTTGTCCAAGATCCTCCGCGATACGAAGCTCACACGTGACGATCTCGAGACGTTTCTCAAGGGTTGATGGGCCTAACACCTCGTTCAACGGACCCCCACCCGCGGCGGGTGGTGTCCGCTGAACTCGGACCGTTAGGTAAAAACCGACAAAAGGATGGACGAATGAACGTATCACCAACGCTGATCGTTGTTGTCATCCTGGTCGACCTGATACTTGCGACGACACTAGGTTTCGACGCAAGGCGAAAGCGGATCCCAACCTACGGTCGCAAGTACACCCTGAACACTGGGGGCTTGGCGTGGGCGTTCGCTTTCCTCTTACTGCCAATCGTCGTAGGACCCGCTTACCTATTCAAAAGGATTCGCTTTCAAGAACCCACAGATTCGGAATTCACAGATGACACCGTCGAATTTGACCACGCGCCTGTAACCTGCAGATACATCTGGGACCGTTCGGAGGCGTGTCACGCTGCGCGGTCAGAGTGGAACAACATCGCGGGTGGAGCAGCGAAGCGTCTTCTAGCGACTCTTTCGTGGATGTTCATTGCTGTCCTCGTTTTAACCTACGGGATCACATTGGGTTTCCATTGGCTACAGTTCGTGGTGGTATCGATTGCGGTCATTGGTCTCGTCGTACTGGTGGTGCTCCCAAAACTCCAGATTTGGATTGCGTTCAAGGGTCAAAATTTCGAATCGATCAGGATTGAATGGGAGATTTCCGAACACGGGCTCAGCTGTCGAGCAGGAGAACTTGCAAGCTCAATACTCAGCTGGGACATTCACACGCTCGCGAGAGTGGATGCAGCCGGCGTAACCCTGATGAGAGGAAAAACCGGACAGTCCTGGTTCCCTCGCTCCGGCTTCCAAAACCACCTCGCTTATCGAAAGTTCCTACATTTTCTGGACGTGAGGGGTATCAAAATAAAACCAACAGAGGATGGCACGCTAGAGGAAATTCGCAGGGGAGATTGATGGCCAATCGAAGGGGACACCTAACACCTCATTCCAGCGGACCCCCACCCGCGGCGGGTGTGGTCCGCTGAACTCGGACCGTTAGGCGCACAGAAACAGAGGGGAAAAGCAGAATGAACGAGCGCCGAGCGTCAAGAACTACCCTTTCGAAGTGCCGCGTCGTTATCCTAGGTTTGATTGCGTCATCACTTTCGATGGCCTCATGTCATTCACGAGAGAAGGGACAGTCCATGGCTCAAACCGCAAGAGGTCAATTCGTCGTCTCCATGAAGCCCTTGGCGTTTGAGGGCGCCAACCCAGAATTCAAGCTCGGGCGGATGTCCATTGACAAGCAGATTTCCGGCGACCTCACTGCGAGCACAGTGGGTCAAATGCTCAGCGCGATGACGGATATTGATGGGTCCGCCGGCTACGTTGCAATTGAGCGGGTAGCAGGTGTTCTGAACGGAAAGCGAGGAACCTTTGTTCTGCAACACACCGGCACCATGAATCGCGGCGCACCATCCCTTGTAGTAACCGTGGTTCCGGACTCAGGTACCGAGGAATTGGTCGGACTGGAAGGCGATTTCAAGATCGACATCGACGAAGGCAAACACTCGTACGAGTTCAAATATCGCTTGCCTGAGCAGTCGAGCCAATGACGCCTAACACCTCGTTCCAGCGGACCCCCACCCGAGGCGGGTGTTCGGTCCGCTGAACTCGGACTGATAGGCCAGTGAAAGGACCAGGACTATTGAGCCGGGAAGCGAAGCTTGTGATTATCTTTGGGGTACTGTGGGTCCTAATACCGACGTCAGTAATGGCAGATGGAGGCGGCCCACTTCTCCTGCTCTTTAGCGTTCCACTCTTCACGTTCGGCCAAGTCTGGATCATCGGTTCTGAGTGGTTCTTCCTTCGAAAGCGGCTGGGTGTTCCACCAGCAAACACCTTCGGTTGGATTCTCGGTGCAAACGTCATATCGACGATCGTTTGCGCGATCGGCCTTCCGCTTGTCTGGGCGATCCTTACGATTGGGGTTTCTTCCCTTGCCGGCGACTCCGAACTCGGAAAACTCGTCCTTGCGAGTGGTACCTGGATATTGGGCGACAACTCTCCGTATCCGAACGTAGCGTTGGCGGCAACTGCAATCGGTTTCTTTGTGACCTTTTTCCCAACGTGGTGGGTCGAGTGGATGCTGATCCGGAGATGGACTTCTCGATCGGGAAACCTACCAAGTGACCTCGTCAGAACCGTATTCTTCGCGAACTTGATCAGTTATCTTGGCCTTATCGCGTTGGTTGCATTCTTCACATTCATCGACAAGGTCACCAACCCACCCGGAATCTAGAATGGTCAGTTGTAAATTGCCTAGTCGCGCCGTCCAACGGACCGCGACCTGCGCGAGCGCGGTTCGCGTCCGTTGAACGCCAATCGTTAGGCAGGAAGGACCAAGCGAGATACCGATGGCATACTGCGGAATCTGCGGAAGGCACCATGACCCAGGAACACCGTGCGCGGTCGCAAACCGGCCGGCGGGAGGGAAACCGAGCGCCGGTCCTGAAGAGAGTCGAAAGCTCGCAAAACGAGTCGACTTGATCCTGGGTATTGCGGTGCTAGCCGCTCTTGCGTTGATGTTTTTTCTGGCTTCTCGATAGAGATTAGAAAGGGTAACGATGGAGATAACAGAAGAAAGGTGGTTTTGGGAACCGGTCAGGATTTCTGGCATGGCTGCCTTTGTCATCACAATTCTTAGCACTCTGATGAAGGGAGGTTGGTTCTGGCCTGAATGGGTGTCGCCCGTAGGACTGGGGCTTTCAGTCGCCGGGTTCCTGGCGTTCGTTGTGCTCGCGTACCTCGAGCCAGGGGAAATTCGTAGACCATTCCTATACGGGGTATTCAAATGGTACATTTTCTCAGCAGCCACAATCGCCGTTGTCATCGTTATCCTTGTTGTAGTGGCTCTAGCCGCTTATGTCTTCCGATGAATGGAGTCATAGGAATCAACACGTACCTAACACCTCGTTCCAGCGGACCCTCACCCGGGCCGGGTGCGGGCCGCTGAACTCGGACCGTTAGGCAATTCATGAACACGGAGGTAGGAATGAACCACAATGGGGTCGCCGGTGTCGTTGTCGCTTTTGTGCTGGTTTTATTCTTTCTGATGCCGACCACAGCCACGATAGCCGAAGAGCCATCGATGCCGTCAGGGCAGTACGGCGTTGAAGTGGAATTCGATGTGTCTTCCGACAATGGGACCTTCACCTGTACCGCCGTTGTGTCAGACCTCGTGAATGGCGAGGTGGTGGCGGCACCGCGGGTAACTGCACCAATAGGAGAGGAAGCGGTGGCAAGGTCGAAAGTGCAATTGGCTGACACAAGCCTCGATATCGTGTTGACCTTCTTTGCGGATGCCACTAACGCAAACTACACGCTTGAGGTCACGTACGGAGGCGATCTCATCGCCAAACAGAAGAGCAGCGTGAACCTGTGACGGCTCCTCGTGAGATGGCCTAACACCTCATTCCAGCGGACCCTCACCCGCGGCGGGTGTGGGCCGCTGAACTCGGACCGTTAGGCAAGAACTCCGCAAGAGGATGTGCGTGACTCACTTCCCTTCACTTGTGCAGAGCATTGAGAGCTTCTCAGGCGCACGATCTTTGGCTTCTGAAGACACACTTGGACCGAGCTCATCGGATCGATAAGGAAAAGGTGGGAAGCGAGCAGAAGGCGGAGAAGAAGTGGCGCCCCAACCTAGGAAGGAGAGCGAAGTGGTTCAGCGATTCCCTCATCTGCAGGTGCTTCTAATAGCGATAACGATATTCGCGACGATGATCATCGCCGCAGAGGAACCGGCCGTTAGCGAAGTGGCCGAATGGGACTTCGATCATGCTGCCCGTTTGATTGCTTCCGGTTCCGGCAGCGCCGTTAACGCGTTTTGGGGTTCTATTGGTAATCCCGGTCAGCTGTTTCGGACTCGCAGAGGATATGTCTTATCTCACACCAATCTTGAAACAGGGGAAACAAAGTGGCTCTGTATGACAGGAGAATTGCTCGGAGTGCAACGGTATCCGTTGAACTCAACGTCTCGCATTGTCGGGTTGGCACAGTTCGACTCGCATTTCGTGGTTGTTACGTTTGAAGCGCCTTGGCGTGGATGGAAGAGACCCAGTACATTATCTACAAAGGATGGCAGCTACCGTATTCGGGTCTATTCGATGGCGGAAGGAGAGAATATATACTCTTGGATGTTTGATGACTCTGTTCCCCAAGAGATTGTGCCTGCTGAAACACTCGAGGAGGGTGTGATTGAAATGAAAGATCAGGGTTTTGTGGTTTTCAATTACATCTTCGAATTCACCGAGGAGCAAAAGATCGTTCGGCGCAAACTCATGTCGAGGTGATCCAGAGTGCCGAGATCGCAAGTGTTAGGTGATGTGTCGGCCTAACACCTCATTCCAGCGGACCCTCACCCGCGGCGGTTGGCGTCCGCTGAACTCGGACCCTTAGGTTAGTCTGGGACTTCTCATGGGACGATCCTCGAAATACCTCAAGAGAAAGGACGCGATCGCATACATCCATTTGCAGGCGCGTGTGTTTGACAGACTCGTTCGTGCTGGAAAAATCGAACGGCAAAATCGCAACGGGATGGAGTGCTACGAAAGGGCACAACTCGACAAAGTGAGGCACGCTATCGACAACCCCGAAAGAAAAGGGAAGATCGATTGGATTCGGGGAATCCTAGATGGTATCTCGGGCAATACGATCTAACACCTCCTTCCAGCGGACCCGAGTCCCCGGCGGCCTCGGCCTGCTCAACTCGGAACGTTAGGCGAATGACGGGAATACTCCCCTTCTTCGCACGTAAGATTGACATCGATGAATAACGATAACTGGAAACCAATACTTCTCGTGGGCGGGGGCTGCGGAGGTCTGATAGGTCTTTGGACAGGTCTCTGGATTGCCGGTTTTCTCGTACTGTGGGAAAAGGGCATGCTTCACCCTGGAGTGGCCATTCGACCCGAATACTCAGATTTCCTTCGCATGAACTCAGACGATGCACTGAGCATTGTAGGCGCTTATCTCCACCTTGACCTACCGACACACCCACTGACGTTTCTTTTCTTGATCACGTTTGTGGCTGCGGCGATAGGCTCAGTGGTCGCCAGTGTCAGTCGGTTGGTATCTCTGGACCCCGAATCAATCGGATTCCGCAGTTTCAGATGGGCTCTCCGATCGATGGTTTTTTGGCCGGCTTCACTGCTCTCGATTGCCTCAATTGCTCTCCTTTTCATCACAATCTCAAACGATGACATCTTCTTGATGGCAACCGTTCTGGTGATCGCGTTTGTGGCCATTCCGATTTCTTTGTGCCAGCCGGCAGTTGTCGCTGGGAGGTTCGCCAACCGCTGGTGGCGACTCCGATGGCCGGGCCTTTCGGCTGTTGGGATTTTTCTCGCGATAGAGATCTTTGAGAAAGGCGCTGATTTTCTCCGATACCAGGCTATGTCCGGCTGGATCATGGTGCAGGCACTGGCGCTTGTAGCGTATTTCTTGTTCTCCAGTATTGCTCCTTTGATACAAGGCAAGATTCTTTTTGCAGCATCCTCTTCTGAGCAAACTAACTGGAGATCCATTTTCACTTGGAAGACACTTGGACCGTGGTTCGCGCTTCAGTTGTGGCTACTTTTGATTCCTGCACTTTTGATTGGCCCATTTTTGGCCGCCTACTTCTGGTTGTGGAAAGTCGTGCCGGTGCTTGCTTCGCACCTCGAGGCATCGGACATGAGTTTTCCCTATGCCTATCAGGTTGTTATTCAGACAATGAACGTGATCGGTAGATTTTCGTGGGTTCTTTTTTTGATCCCAGCCTCCCTTTTGTTCTGGTTCAGCACCGCAAAATTCGTTTCCGAAACAAACCAATCGGTGCCTAACCCCTGATTCCAGCGGCCCAAACAGCGCAGCTGTTTGGGCCGCTGAGCTCGAACCGTTAGGCCCATCCCAAGGAGTACATGTCATGAAACGACCTCTCATCAAAGGCGGCTTCATCGGCTTTCTACTTGGACTGATAGCGGGTGCAGCGCTCGTCGTCTTGGCTCAGGAACGTCTCGATTCCATGTGGCGTCCCATGGGGCGAATCGCTGAAGCCGCCGAAGTTTCTGGCTACACCTACGCCATCTATCTGCACGCGCCCTACCCTGTCGCCGAGGAATACCTTGATCGGGAAAACGAGCTGCTCTAACGACTCGCAGAAGAGTCAGAAGACGAACTTGAGCGTGGCTCTTTCCATCACGAGATCGCAGTCAACCGAACGAGATTGGCAAAGCTGGCAAGAGCCGAAGGCGAAACGGACAAGGACGTACGGTTGATGCGAGAAGCAATGAGCCACATCAGGCGGTCAGGTTACTCAACAACCGAAAAGGAACTCATTTGGTTCGTGGACCAAATCGACGAGAGGATCGGCACCAAAGCGTATGAAAATCGTCAAACGCAAGAGGTGCCCGAGTCCTAACCCGTCATTCCAGGGGACCCCCACCCGCGCCGGGTGTGGGCCGCTGAACTCGGACCGTTCGGTGCGACTGGCTCCGAGGTATACTCTCGTTCATGTCAAGATTTGCAAAGTCGTGGCTCGTTTCTTGGGGCGTCTTCTACGGCGTTGGAGCTCCGCTATTCCAGTGGCTTTATGTTCGGAAGAACGGGTTCATCAACCAGTTTACGTTTGCGGACCTCGTGCTTGGTCTCATTATGCTGATCAGTGTTGTGTTGATCAGGCGGCCGATTGGGCGTCTCCTCAACGCGGTAGCGTGGGGTGGATTTCTAGCCGTTTTTTTGAGTGCGTTGACGTACTTTCATTTCTTTCTGAAGGCGGATACCCCTGTCGAAGCGCTCTACATGACCGGCCTTGGTCTCTTCGTGGCAGTTACGTGCCTGGCGGTTCACTTGACGGGCAATGGCACCTTTGAACCGTTGGATGGTGGGCGCCCCTAACAACTCGCTGAACCGGACGCCGCCCTTCGCGTTGCTGGAGAGGTTGTAGACTCTCAACGTGAATTGTTCAAGCAACCGAGGTTCCGGGTGCCACCGCTCGCGGCTCCGGTTAGCTCGAGGGCGTTAGGTCTCGGAAGAAGCGCACCGTGCAGCTCCTAGCACCCCTCAACAGCCAGGCCATGAACCGACTGTGGCCCCACCCGCACAGGACCGGGCGATTCAGGAGAACCCATGTTTGACCACGTCAAAATCGGCGTCAGCGACTATGCGGCGAGCAGGTCCTTCTTCGTCAGGGCCCTGGAGCCACTCGGAGTCACTGATGTGAGAGAGTGGCCGCCGAACGGTGTCGAGCTAAGCCAACCGAAGGGCACGGTTTCACTGTGCTTGTATGAAACAAAGGAGAAGCCGGCGCATCTTCACTTGGCATTCGTGGCTGAGAGCCGTCAGCAAGTACAGGCCTTCTATCGCGCGGCTCTGGAAGCGGGCGGCAAGGACAATGGTCCTCCTGGTCTGCGTCCGCACTATCACGCCAGCTACTACGCGGCTTTCGTCATCGGCCCTGATGGGCACAACATCGAAGCGATATGCCATGAGCCCGAGGCCTAGGTTCAAGTTTGAAATGCGACAATCGCCTAACACCTCATTCCAGCGGACCCCGACCCGCGGCGGGTGGTGTCCGCTGAACTCGGATCGTTAGGCCTCAGATCTCTGATGGCAGAAAAAGCTGAAGGAGGATGTCTGTTGTGAATCGCATATTTGCCTATGTTCTTTTGGCGGTGGCCACTGCCCTGTCTGCCGGCTGTGCCGGAAACCGTAGTGCCTCAATGGATATTGAAGCAGTAGTGGACCAGATTCGACAAGCTGACCAAGCCTTATTGCAGGCCGAGGAGCAAAGAGACTTGGAAAGCGCAATGGCTTTGGTCGCACCACATGCTGTCTTTCATCCGCCGGGCCTTCCCGCTATTGTGGGGAATGAAGCCATCAGACGGTTCTATGAGCAGCGCTGGTTCACGCTTCCCTACGTTGAGTTTTCCGGTCAAGCGGACACAATTATCGTTGCAGCTTCAGGCGACCTCGCCTACCTGGACGGCAGGAGCCATTTGATGCTGGAGATTTCCGGTGAAAAAGTTCTGAGCGAGGGTAAGTATCTGGGGGTTTGGCAGAGGATTGAAGGACACTGGCGGCTGGTAGCCATCAGTTGGACGGCGAATGAGCCCGCAAGATAGAGTCGAACTTGCGAAGGGTACTCAAACGAAGCCTAACCCGGCAATCAAGCGGACCCTTCTCGCGCCTTGCGCGGCCTCGGGCCGCTGACCTCGGACCGTTAGGTCCAGAGCGAAAACATGAAATGTCCTGACTGCAATCATCAGATGGCGGATCGAACCGTGATGGGCGTGACCGTAGACGAATGTGGGTCCTGCCGAGCTGTCTGGTTCGAACGGAACGAACTCGCGCCATACCTTCGCCGTATCCGCTCCACTCCAGAGCGACCGGTTCCTTCGGACCAAAAATTTCGAATTGCCAATGTCGGTGAAGCTTCTCCTTGTCCGAAGTGCGGGGGGGCGAACTTCAGATTTGGTGTGTTTCGAGCCGTCCCATTCGGAGCCTGTCGTATTTGCTCCGGCCTCTTCTTCCGAGAATCCTCGATTCAGCAAATATTGGACACTCAAAATCCTCGCGACTGGGATCCCAAACAGACGGTCAAGGAGCCATCACTATTGGATGCATTGTTGTGGGCGCTCATGATGGGGGATTTCTTCGAAATTTTCATGTATCAGTTTTGGGACCTCTGGCCAGAAGAGTCGAACTCTCATGAAACCTAACACCTCGTTCCAGCTGACCCCCACCCGCGGCGGCCTCGATCCGCTGAACTCGGACCGCTAGGCGCCCGTCTGACCGTGTTGTTTTCGGTTGCGATGCCAACGTGTCCGACCAAGTTTTTCGAGGAGGAGCATCATGAGCGAGTCCTATGTGCCAGACGGTTTCACCCGCGTGACCCCCTACCTCACTGTCGACGGTGCGCAGAAGCTGCTGGACTTTCTAGTAGCGGTATTCGATGTGGAGGTCACTGACAGGGTCGAGACGGAGGATGGGCGGCTCAGACATGCATCGGTGCGGCTCGGGGACGCCACCATTGAACTGGCCGACGCTACCGACGCGTACGGACCGATGCCAGGTGCGATTCACATCTATGTACCGGATGTAGACGAATGCCACCAACGCGCCGTGCAAAATGGAGCCGAGGTTCTACACGAGCCCATGGAAATGGACTATGGAGAGCGCGCCTCAGCTGTCAAGGATCCAGCAGGAAACAACTGGTACGTTGCAACATACCATCGCGACTGATTCTCTGCCGTGCACCAGCTTGATTGGGCCCCTAACAACTCGCTGGAGCGGACGCCGCCCGGGGTGGAGTTGAAGATTGGAGTGGGATTGGCGGCGCCGCTCAGCTCGCAGCCGTTCGGCGGCTGAAAACACAAGATTCACTTACCACTATCGGAGCAGTTATGGCTGACTATGTTGATGGATTCGTTCTTCCCGTTCCGCGCGATCGCCTGAATGAGTACAAGCGTCTCGCTGAAGCGGTTGCGGAGATCTGGAAGGAACATGGCGCGCTCGACTACCGGGAATTCGTCGGTGACGATTTGAGACTGGAGGGAACTCGCTCCTTCACTGATCTCATAGCTGCAACGGAGGATGAAGTCATCGTATTTGGATGGGTGGTATTTGATTCTCGTGAGGCACGTGATCTGGTAAACAAGAAGGTCGCGGCGGACCCAAGGATGGCGGATTTGATTGCTTCATCGAATTCAGGATTTGATGCTCAACGGATGGCGTACGGTGGGTTCCAGTCGTTCGTTCGATCGTCTCAACCAAACGCCGAATAACATGTAGCCGCACGGGCCACGACACCTGACCCACGGATGCAGCGGACCGTCAGACAGGGAGATGCATTATGCCAAATGGTTTTGATCAGAGCTGGATCAGGCTTTGCGCGGCCGTCGATGGCTTCTATCTTTCGCACGGTAAATGGCCGACTCGAGTCCTGCTCTATGCCACTGCGGAGAATACCCTGAGGACGATTGTCTTTTCTGAGGAGTCATTCGCCAAACTCACCTCAAGACTTGAGCTATTGCCATCTGAATCTCCTTTCGTTGCAGAAGACGATTTCGGAAATCAATACAGTTTTGGTCAGCAAGGGTTCCCCGAGCGCCGACCGTCTCCCTCTGCTGAAGATTGGATTGGCGTGCAACCCGATGGCACCGGAGCGAAGCACGGCTAACAGCTGGAGGCCTAACGCTTCATTCCAGCGGACTCCCAACCGTAGCGGCCTCGGTCGGCTGGATTCGAAACCTCAGGCAACCCTCGCCGAGGCACAGGAAGGTCTGAACAGATGAAGCGCAAACTTGCAATTGTCTCCCTCGTGGTTCGCGATTACGACCTCTTGAGGTCAAAAGGCGTCGTTTTCGTGCGCGAACCAAAGGAATTCGATTACGGTACAGTGGCCGTGTTTCAAGACCTCTACGGCAACCTATGGGATCTTCTGCAGCCAGGTGACTCACAGGAACTGCATTAGTGCGGGCCACCTTACAGATCGTTGCAGCAGACCAGTGCTGCACGGCGGGCTCTCGACAGGAGGTTCAAAATGAGCGGTATCCAAGACCCCACAGACGCAATTCTGCGGCAAGCTCTGGCCCTTCCGGGCGTGCTAACAGGAAAGTCGTGCTCCCAAAGCACTTTCAAAGTCGGGAAGGGCACTTTTTTGTTTATCGGCCCTGGCCCGAAGGGACAAGGATTCAAAGCGATGTTCAAGCTGAAGGCCTCGATACCGGAGGCGCTCAAGTTCGCCGAGGAGGATCCGAAGCGGTATGAAGTGGGATCGACGGGTTGGGTGACCGCCCGATTCACAGCGGAGCAGCCGATACCCAATAAAGTCTGGGAAAAGTGGCTCATCGAGTCCTATGAAGTCACACTCGGCACTCCCATGAAATAGACACCCGCACTCGGTTCAGCTGAGTCGTGCAACGTCAACGAACCGTCTGAATCCGCCAGGGAAGAGGTAGCAAACCGGTCCAGGGAACATGGGTACTCGATTCGCGCCTGAATCTCAACAATTCCTTCGACGACCCCAAATGGGCAATCCTTGCAACCACAACTGTTCCTTTTATGATGCCCAGCAGAAACCCCTAAAACCTATAAGGCACAAAACGACGCTATGGATCCAAAAAGCTTTGAGAATCACGTAGAACTCCAACCGGTCAATCCGCAAAAACACCGGGAACTGCTCGATGCCTGGCTCCAACGCCCACATGTCATTCGCTGGTGGGGCGATCAGATCCAAGCTCTTCCCCTTCTGCTGGGCCGACGCCCGAGCACTCACGCAGTGATCGTCGTGGATACCATTCCCGTTGGATACCTCTGCTGGGGACCACCTGAAGTCGAAGAGCTCATGGCCGCCGGCTTGACTGACCTCCCCGATGCCCTTCTCGACATCGATATTCTCATCGGTGAACTGCGGTTCGTCGGCTGCGGAATAGGGCCACGGGCACTCTGCCTGCTCATCGACCGCCTCCGCCAAAACTCTGAGGTGCGCTGGGCGGGCGTCGGGACGTCGCGTTTGAATCATGCAGCGCTTGCGGCGTTCGAGAAAGCCGGATTTCGATTTTTGCGTGACTTCGAGGACCCGGAATACGGACCCTCCCGATATCTGGCCATCGATCTCCGAGGGACCGACTCGCGCTAGGTATTATTGTTGAACATGGGTATGACACGACGTTCCAACGGGCCCCACCCACTGCGGTCTCGGGCCGGGCCAATCGGACCGTTGGGTGGACTGCAGGGAAAGGCTGAATGATGATCAGTTGGATTCACAAGATTTCTACCGTCCTGGTTCTCGCGATCGGTCTGATCCACACCGCAGCCACGTTCGTTTTCTACAAAAACCTGGATGAACCAGCAATCTGGTTTGCAGGAGCGGGGCTCTGTGCCGTTTTTGTCGCGCTGCTCAACACAGGTTTGTGGCCCAAAGATGCCACGCCCCTTTCAAAACGGTTGGCCGCCGGCGCCAATCTCCTCTTCTTTTTCTGGCTTGTCGCCGGCGTCTCCGCCACTCCCGCGCTTCCGCAATTCCTCGTGGCAGGAGCCGGAGCAACAATGGTAATCAGCGCACCAATGCTGGGTCTGGGCCGGAAAGGCTGAGGCAGGGTCAAAAACTCGCCTCACGCGATCAATGCAGCGGACCGACAGGACGCAATCAGATTGTGAGTTACAGAATTCAATCTCTCCAGAAAATGATCGCCGTCTTGATTTGCGTCATAGTGGGCGGGCTCCACGTCGTTACCGGTCCCGGCTAAAAAAGGCCCGTTCCCGGCGTTCGTGAACGGGTATTTGATCGACATATTACTTCCCTTCGCAATGTGCCTGCTCCTCGGGGTTCAACGGATTCCGGTGCTCCGGGGAAAGACCGTGAGATTCGTTCTGGTATTCGGCGTCGGAGCCGTTACGGAGTCGCTTCAGTATTTCTGCATACCAATCTTCGGTAGGACGTTTGATCCGCTCGACTATCTGATGTTTGCAGTAGGAGTTGCGGGAGCATTTGTGTTCGAATGGGCGGTGCTCTCCAGGATTCAGAAAGAAGCGCGAATATAGCTCAACCGACCTGAAAGGTGTACATAGAATTGATCAAACAGAATCTATCTCCAAACGCTTGCTCGACGCTCGGAGGCATGCGGAGGATATGGCCTTCACCGAGCAACCAGAGTAGAGCACGCAGATTGTTCACAAGGACGGCCAGTTGATGACGGTCGTTCCCCAGCCCATGCAGAAAACCTTCCGCCGGTTCGAGATCGTTGCCGGGCTGCTGTGCCTGGCCACCGGCTTCTGGATGCTGACGCAGTTCGCCCTCTGGCTTTTCGGATCTGTGCCCCATCTGGAAATCCGCTCGATGCGGGACGCGGCGTTGCTGCTCGCACAGGCGATTTATCTGTTGGGCTTTGGCGGCAATCTGCTTTTCAGTGGCTACGTGGGGCTGCTTTTCTGGGTCATCGCGATTGCGATCCTCGTCGCCTTGCCGGTGACGGCAGGCTTGTTCCCTTGATCTTCTTGCACGACGAGGAAGGAATCTCCGGGGTGCAATAATTGCTGTCTATTTCTGAAGGATCAACACCATGGCCATGAAATCCGTTGGAAAGAACATCCTGGCAGTGATTGCCGGAGTTGTCGGAGGCAGTCTCGTCAATATCCTGCTCGTGAATATCGGCCCGTCAATTGTTCCTCTTCCCGAGGGCGCGGATGTTTCCACGATGGAAAACCTGCGCGATAGCATGAAGTTGTTCACCCCGGTGAATTTCATTTTTCCCTTTTTGGCCCACGCACTCGGAACCCTCGTCGGAGCCTTCATCGCCGCCAGGTTCACGGCAAGCCACCACCTGAAGTTCGCACTGTGTATCGGTCTGTTTTTCTTGTTGGGGGGGATTGCTGCGGTCAACATGCTCGGAGGCCCGATGTGGTTCAACGTGGCCGATCTCCTTTTGGCTTATATCCCGATGAGCATCCTCGGGGCCGCCCTTGCCGGGAGGATTCGATCTCAAACGGCCTGACGGGAGAGGCCCGCCCGGCGAAATCGATCTATTGAGCTTGCTTCGAGAGACATCCGGGAGCTAAAAAGTGAGAGTTTTGAAGTGCCTTCTCATTCTTGTCACCTTTGCTTCGCTCTTTTTGCCTGCACACGGGAATGATGCCGGCCCTGTCTTCGTGGTCGAGGGGTTTCTGGATGCATTGAGTCGGGCCGACCTGGACGGAATGCTCGTCCACGTTGCAGAGGACGCTACGGTTTTCGCTCCTCTCACCAGTTCGCCACAACGCATTCGGGGTCGCGCCCAGATATCGGCTCTTTTTGAACCGTTTTTCAGCAGTCTCGAGCACGAAGTCGACGGCCCTGTTCGGATGAATCTGGTTCATCGTGATCTCGAGGTCCAATTGTTGGGCGAGAGCGCCATCGTGACCTTTCATCTCGGCCAGTTGCCGGATCTACCGCTGTCCGAAACCTATTCATTCTCTCGGCGGACGTTTGTGCTTCACATCCGGAACGGAGAATGGAAGATCGTCCATCTCCATGCATCGAATGTTCTCATTCCAGCACAGGCGATCGAATGACCGTCCTACGAACGATCAACCTCATTCTCATAACAGTCCTGAGCATTGCCGCGGGCATACCAAAGGTCATGCGCATGACAGAGGAAGTGAAATTTTTTGAGAGCGCGGGACTTGGTACCACCTCGGTCGTCATTTTTGGCCTGGTACAACTGGTAGGAGGAGCTCTCCTGGTTTTTCGGGGGACGAGAATGTGGGGCGCAGCGGTCGTGGCTCTGGCGTTTCTTGGTTCCGCTGCAATGTTGTTCGTGGCGGAAAGATCCCGCTCGGCTTTGTCACCATTTTGCTGGTCCTCATGGCCGCGTTCATTTTCAAAGAGAGCGCCGCGAAGGCGCCTCATATTTCCGGCTAGGGCAACCGCTTGGGAAACCCTGGTAGTTCGTTCGCCCGGACCCTGGGATGCATCTGGGGACCGCCGGACTCGGACAGCTAGGAGTCTCTGATGGCACATCCGACCCTCCATGGCAGTTGTTTCTGTGGCTCCGTGAGTTACAGACTCGTGGGTCCACTGCAAAATGCCAGGGCTTGTCATTGCTCTCGATGCCGCAAGGCTTTCAGCGGGGCATCTTCAGCGTACGCAGAACTCTCAGCGTCGAGTTCACTGGAATGGCTGTCGGGTGAGAACCTTCTTTCATTCCACGAAACAGGGGCGGGATGGGGAATGGGATTCTGCTCAAAGTGCGGCTCGACTCTGTGTGGAATTCATGACGGAACGGTTCATGGTCTGACCTTGGGGTGCCTCGACGACGATCCAGGCGTCGAGATCGAAATGCACATTTTCGTCGGATCGAAGGCCCCGTGGGACCACATCGGTGGCGAAGCAATACAGCATGCCGCACACGCACCAGCAGGTCACGACGATCGACAGGACGACGGCTGACCCTTCGGTAGAGCGACCCCGGCCCCGCCTCCCATGAGGCGAACCAGAAAAGAGGTGGACGAATGGCCGCGAAAATCAAGCACATCGAGATCGCCGGTCTTGATGGATACAAGCTCCAGGATTTCTACGGAAAGTTATTCGGTTGGGGCATGACGCGGAGGGAAGTGGGCGGCTTCGATTACCACGATGCGGAGATTCCGGGAGAACTCACCGCCGGTATTCGACACGAACCGAAGAGTGGTCCCGAGGTCGTCATTTATGTCGAGGTGGACGATTTGCAGTCTTCGATCGAGAAGGCCGAGTCTCTCGGCGGGAGCCTCCGCATTCCGCCGACGCAATACGGCGATCTTCGTTTCGCCCTCATCAAAGATCCCGAGGGAAACCCATTGGGGTTGATCGAAGAATAAGGTCCTGAATCAGGCACCAGGGCAGTTTCACCGAAATCTCACCTCCCGTGCCGTTGTTAAGACAACACATGAGCACTACGATCCTTGGTCCCGACGGCAAACCTCGCTGCCGCTGGAGTGGCGCGGCGCCCGAGTTTTTCGAATATCACGATACCGAGTGGGGCTTTCCGGTGGACGATGATCGTCGTCTATTCGAAAAAATATGTCTGGAAGGTTTCCAATCCGGACTGAGTTGGCGGACCATCCTGGCCAAGCGCGAGAATTTTCGCGCCGCCTTCCATCAATTCGATTTCGACCGGATTGCAGGTTTCAGCCAGCGCGACATCGATCGTCTGCTGCAGGATGAAGGCATCGTCCGCCACCGGGGCAAGATCGAAGCGGTCATCAACAACGCGCGGCGGGCGCAGGAACTGGTCGAACGAGAAGGCTCGCTGGCGGCCTTCATCTGGCGATATGAAGCCGCTCCGACTGGGCTCGAAGAACCGCAGACCGTTTCAACCTCTGCGGAATCCATCGCTTTGTCAAAGGATCTGAAAAAGCAGGGCTGGAAATTCATCGGACCGACCACCGTCTATGCCTTCATGCAGGCGATGGGACTGGTCAACGATCATGCGGAGGACTGTGTGACCAGAGCCAAGGTCGAACGCGCGCGCCGGACTTTCAGGCGACCGGGGCGTTGACACCGAATATTGCTCGAGGCACATCGTAGTCTTTCACAGGGGAGATGGTCTTGCGATTCTCATACTTTCTCGCATTACTTGGCATCGTGTGGGTGCTCATGTCATTCGTGAAGAATGATGGTCTTTTCTCCCCCCTACCGGAACCATCACGTGGCCTGAGGATTCGATTTCGAATCCTCTCTGTTCTGTTCGGCCTCGTGATCCTCATCCTGGCGGCGGGCTTCTTCTTTTCCGGACAATAGAAGTCGATTCAAATTCAGAAGGGAACGGCAGTGAAAATCCAGGACCTCGGAAAACTCGCCTTTGTCCTCACAGGCATCTACGCGCTCATCGCGGCGCTACCTTTGCTCCAGGCACTGATCTCGATGCCGTTTTTTCCGGAGGAATACAGCGGACGCGGCGCGGTCATCGTCCTCGCCTGGCTCCTGCCGCTTTTGGTTCTGGTATCCACTGGCATCGGACTGATCGTCCGCCGGGAGCGGCTCGTGCAATGGCTGTTTCAGGACTCCGACAACCACGAGTCAGCCGCGCTGAGAATCGAAGAGATCCAGGATCTGGCGTTTGCGGTACTCGGAATCTTTCTGGTCATCTCCACCCTCCCGAAACTCGGCAGCGTGGCATCGGCGTTGATCAATCTGCGCGGGATGGAAAACATCCAAGAATACCTGGGCGTGTTCCGGGACAACCTCATGTTCTACCTGGGGACGATCGCGAAGCTGATTGTCGGTTCCTATCTGTTCATGTACGCGCATTCGGTGGGCAACTGGTGGCGGAACAGAAAGAACCCTCGGTCTCGCGTGAAGCCGGCGCGGGACCCGGGGCCGACGCCGACTTCATGCCCAAATTGCGGTCACGATTTCAATCCGGCAGACTATCGAGAAGGACGCTGAAGAGCACTTGTGTTCGAGATGCCAGAAACCGCTTCCCGAAGAGTTCTTCAAGGCCTCGAACTGACGAGAACCTGAACAACGGCACCACCCGCCTCCTGCGCTCGAAACAATTGCTGCGGCCTCATCGTAGTTTCGGAAAGGAGGATCCTCGGGCTTCCCACAGCTCAGTCACACGGTTGATTTCAATGCAAGTTCAATCCGGCAAAACACCTTTCCGTATGCAGTTCGTAATGCTGCTGTCGGCTATCGTCCTGATCCTGACAACGACATCAGCATGCAACCGACAGGAAATAGCGCTCAACGATCCCGCCACCACAAAAATCGATCCAGGCCCCACTCATCAGAGTTGGACCAATGACATCGGAATGGAATTCGTGCGAATTCCAGCCGGCACTTTCGTCATGGGATCGGATTCCGACGGAGCCGGCAGCCACGAGCAACCGATCCACACAGTGACCATCAGCCGGCCCTTCTACATGGCCACGACGGAGGTGACACAGGCCCAGTGGCGAGCTGTTGTCGACAGCAACCCATCACGTTTTCAGGGCGACGATCGGCCCGTGGAGAATGTCAGTTGGTTTGACACTACAACGTTTTTGAAGACGTTGAATTCTTTGGACGAGAAAGCCCGGTACCGCCTCCCAACCGAGGCCGAATGGGAGTACGCCTGCCGGGCGGGCGACACCGAGGATCCAGAAGGCGACCCCGAATCTGCTGCGTGGTTCACGCCGAATAGCGGCGGCACCACGCACCCCGTGGGTCGGAAGGCCAGCAATGGATGGGGCCTGTACGACATGCTCGGCAACGTGTACGAGTGGTGCGAGGACTGGAAGGGCCCCTACCCCTCCGAAGAAACCACGGATCCCCGAGGTCCGCTCGAAGGGTCGTTCAGGGTTATGCGGGGCGGTTCGTGGTTGACCCATTCCAACCGCGCGCTACCCTATTTTCGTGACTTCTTCCCACCCGATCATCGCCAAAGCGACGTCGGCTTCCGGGTCGTGGCGGTTGCGCGGACACCCTGAAGCCGAGCACAGGCTTCGCCCGAACCGGCCCTCGACCCAGGCCCTGAACAACCCGGAAGTGCTCTGACCGACAATTCTGAGGAACAGATGATCCCGATACCCGCCATCCTGCTTTCGGTCCTGTTTATGGCCCTCTCGGCCGTACATATCGTCTGGGCGTTTGGCGACAAGTTAGGAAAAGGTGGAGCTGTTCCGACAGTCGATGGCAGGCCTCTGTTCGAGCCGGGTAAAGCTCTGACACTGCTGGTTGCGGCCGCGCTTCTGGCCGGCGCGCTGATTTCAGTTTGGCTCGGAGCCTTTCCTGAAGCCGCTCCGGTCTGGGTTCCCCGCATCGGCATCTGGATCATTGCAGTGTCTTTCCTGCTTCGAGCCATCGGGGATTTCCACTACGTCGGTTTTTTCAAACGCGTCCGCAACACCAGATTCGCACGCAACGACTCATTGTTTTTCTCGCCTCTCTGTATCGTCATCGCCGCCCTCGCAACATGGCTCGCCGCGACGAATCAATAAGCAAGGCCGGCACAACCTACCGTCTTCCGGAAGAGCTGATCATCTGGGTGATACGATCTGTTCGGCTCAGTTGGTCGGGAACAACAGCAAAAGGGAGCTGCAATGGCGTCGGATTCTGAATTTGCCGAATTTGTGGTCGGCCAGATCGAAAATGCCGGGGTGATCACCCACAAAAAGATGTTTGGGGAATATGCGGTCTACTGCGAGGGCAAGATCGTGGCACTTTTGTGCGACAACCGGTTGCTTTTCAAACCCACGAAGGCGGGAAGAGCATTCATCGGTGATGTGGTCGAGGCTCCCCCCTATCCCGGGGCCAAACCGTGTTTTCTGATCGGAGAGCAGATCGACGACAAGGAATGGATCAGTGAACTCGTGAGATTGACAGAGAAAGAGCTCCCGCCGCCAAAACCGAAGAAAAAGAAACCGAAGAAGAACAAGTGATGCAGCAGTTCTTCTTCATCCTTTACGTTCGCGACCGGGCTGCGAGCACCGCCTTTTACAGCGCAACGCTGGACGTGGACCCCACTTTGAATGTCCCGGGAATCACCGAGTTCGCACTCTCCGAAACCACTGTGCTGGCCCTGATGCCGGAAAGTGGAATCAAGCGTCTGCTCGGAGAGGCTCTCCCCGATCCGGCAGGCTCGCGCGGCGTACCGAGAGCCGAGGTTTATCTGGTGGTCGATGATCCGGCGGCCCACCACGCGCGTGCGATTCGATCCGGTGCGACCGAGCTTCGTCCTTTGGCAACGACCGATTGGGGTCATGAGGTCGCCTATTCACTCGATCCTGATTCGCACGTCCTGGCCTTCGCTCGAGAATTGAGGCAGCCCTCGATGGGGCGGGAATGAACGCCGTTCCTACGAAAAAACGAAATTCCCGTGCGGCCGGGTTCATCTCACTCTTGTCCAAGACAGAGTCTCAGACAGCGTTCAGGGACAGCGTCAGCAACAGCGAACAGTAGTCAGGAGCAGTGTTCAGTTATCAGCGGCAGCGAACAGCGCTCACATCTTCGGGTTCAAGAGCCGCCAGGTCATCGCACGGACCCGATCGAAGGCGTTCATCGCTTCACTGGCTCCGTTCGGGCTGATCGCCCCGGCGTGGGCGAGGAGCTGTAAGTGGCTGTCGACCTCTTTCGCCGAGGCGTAGGCGATTCTCCAGTGATTCAACCGGTCTCTACCGAATCGGCCGTGCCCTTCCGCCAGGTTCGCAGGGACTGAACTTGCCGACCGGATCACCTGATCGGCTATGGATTTCAGCGGAGCGGGAACTCTCATCACGAGTTTGATCGCGATTCCTGCTGCTTCGAGGGCTTTCGAGTGGGCAACGAGGTTTGTGTTCGTGGCGGCTGACGACATGGTCACCTCCGGGTCGTTCATGCACATACCCACAAGCCGGTGTGGCGGCCGATGTCAAGGATGCCCTGCACCCTGCCTGTCCTTGACATCGGCCGCCCACCGGCTATCCCTCTCCTTTGAACGACCCGGAGGTGACCACTTTGCCGCCTGTACTCCTGACCGCTGCCGCTGATCACTGATCGCTGTTCCCTGTCGCTGTCCCTGTTCGCTGTTGCCTGTCCCTGTCGCTGGCGCTGCAATTCGGGATCGGGATCGGGATCGGGTACGCCCAAACCGCGAACCGGATATGCCAAAAACCAACTCGTAAACCACGTGTTGTATGGTGGGTAACTCCATGACAATCTGGTTTGGCCAGCAGTGTACTGATCTCCACAATGCAAACCCGCCACGAGCCTTGAATAGGCGTTCGCGGGCCTCTTTGATACCGTGAAACACCAGGTTCGATAGCCGGAGAATTGATGACAGCCAAGAAAAGTGACCAGACTGAAAATTATCGACAACGACTTCTGACCATGGAAGCCGAGGTCAACACCCTGCTCGGGAGAACGGCCGATGACTCCAAACCGGTGGACCTCGATCTCCCGATCGGCAGACTGTCGCGAGCCGATGCGATCCAGATGCAGAACATGGCGGCGCTGAACAAGCGGCAGCTCGAAATCAAGCTGAAGCAGATCGAGGGAGCATTGACGGCCGTCGACAAGGGCTCCTTCGGGTTGTGCCGGAGCTGCAATGGAAAAATCCACCCTGAGCGCCTCGAAGCGCAGCCGGAAACCCCGTTCTGCATCGACTGCCAGGAGGAATTCGAGCAGGAGAGGTAGACCGGCAACTCGATGACTCAGCAACAAGCGAACAACCCTCTCCACGGCCAGACCCTGGAGATGATCGTGAATCACCTGGTGCAGCACTACGGCTGGAACGAGTTGGGGAAACGCATCAGGATCCGCTGTTTCAACAGTGACCCGTCGGTGAAATCCAGCCTGAAATTTCTGCGCAAAACACCCTGGGCCCGGAAAAAGGTCGAAGATGAATACCTCAAGGTCATCTCAGCAAGTCGCCCGTGAAGATCGTTCTGCCGCGGCTCGAGGCACAGCCACGGGATTTTCCACAGCAATCAGGGAAACAAACGTGATTTTTGCTGGAACGACCACCAGATCAGAAACTCAAATCCGAATCGACCGGCGCGAAACATGGTGATTCTGGAAACTCCGCGGTTGCGGCTTCGTGATTTGCAGGCCAGCGACGCCGAATTTGTACTGCGGCTGGTCAACGAAGCCTCCTTTCTTGCCAATATCGGCGATAAGGGCGTCCGGAATCTGGCCGATGCGAGGCGCTTCATCCAGAGCGGGCCCTGGTCGTATCGGAGGGAGGATGGTTACGGCCAGTTCTTGACCGAGCTTGTGGATGACCGAACTCCAATTGGTGTCTGCGGCCTGTTGTACCGAGAGATCCTGGATGTCTCGGATGTCGGCATTGCGCTGCTGCCCGAATACTGGAGATCAGGATATGCCTTCGAGGCTGCTTCCGCGGTGATGGAATACGGCCGTGGAACGCTTGGTATCGAGACCATCGTGGGACTGACCTCGGTGGAGAATCTCGCATCGATCGGACTGCTTGAAAAGATGGGCTTACGGTTTCAGAAAATGGTCAAAATGTCCGAAGAGGACCCTGGCACAGCTCTGTATTCTTAATGGTTTCCTCGTCTGACTGATCGCTCCGCCCCGGCCGCGTGACTGCCGAGTTGTTCGAAGACCTCTGGATTCGATACAATCATCATCGAAGATGACCCTTCCAGACGAAAAACGCTCCGAGGCGGACCGCGACCTCAAAAGATTCTGCATGAATCTCGTCCCCCCGGAGTACCGGAATCAGCTTCGTTTTTCCTACCGTTTTCGAGGCAACGACGTCACCCTGTTCCGGGAATCGCCAACGGCCGGCAACTCAACCACCGAGTGGGCAACGGAGCCCGTGGCCCGCTTCCGATACGATACCGTCGGCGAGCGTTGGTCGGTATCGTGGCAGCGCACAAAAAGGCGCTGGCTCTACTGCGACTGGATCGGCCAGAAGGAACGGTTCAGTGAAGTCCTCGCCGGAGTCGAGCGCGACGCATACGGGACCTTTTTCGGGTAATCAGGGAGACCGACCGATGAGCCACCTCACCGATCTGCCGAACATCGGTGACGTTTTGGCGGAAAAGCTGCTATGCATCGGGATCGAAAACCGCGACCAACTCGCCGACCTGGGTAGCGTCGAGGCGGTCATCAGTATCGGGCAGGCCACCAGCAGCGGTTGTTACAGCATGCTCTACGCCCTCGAAGGCGCCATCCAGGGTGTTCGTTGGCATTCTCTGACGGAGGATGTTCGCTGGGCGCTCAAAAAACGCCTGGACGCACATTTCGTCTGACATCCGAAGATTCTCGTTTCGGCAATCCATGAGTCGTCGGTATGGTTGACCGATGGAAATTCGATTCCTTTTCGACCGGGTGCTGGCGCGGCTCCGATTCGGATCGAGGGCCCAGCGGACCAGACGGCGCGTCGCATTCGGGCACCGATATCTGCTCGGAACCGGAATCGAGATCGGCGCACTCCACGATCCCCTGCCCCCCTCTGAGGCGATGCGAGTGACCTACGTCGACAGGCTGGACAACGAGGGACTGAAACACCACTATCCGGAAATCTCTTCAGACGGTCTTGTCCAGGTCGAAATCGTCAGCGACGCGGAGACGCTGCAGGGCGTACCGGACGATAGCCAGGATTTCGTGATCGCGAGTCACCTCATCGAACACTGTGAAGACCCGATCAGCGCGCTGCGGGCCTGGGCCCGAGTCCTGCGGCCGGGTGGCAGGGTTCTGGTCGTCGTACCGAACAAAACCCTGTCCTTCGATCGCCGGCGACCGGTTACTTCCTGGGCCCACCTCGAACGCGATTGGCGGGACGGACCGAAAGGGTCCCGCGAGCAGCACTACCTCGAATGGGTTCGATTCGTGGAAGGGGTTTCGGAAGCCAATGCCAGCCAACGTGCCTTGGAATTGATGCAGTCTCGTTACAGCATCCACTTCCACGTGTGGTCTCATATATCGTTCACGCAATTCCTCTCCCGTGCAACCGCTCTCCTCGACGGAGCATTCTCGATCGAGGAGATCAGCAACAATGGTGACGAGACCATTGCGGTGCTCGGGTCGAACGCAGTCACTGCTCAAAGGCCAAGTCAGGCCGGAAGGGTGACCCCGGATCACTCCGATGAGTTCTGAAGAATACAAACCTGCTGACGATGAAACGGTCGCCGATTTCGAGGTGATTGCCGAGCTCACGAGCCCACTGGAAGCCGAACTCGCTGCCGGACGACTCGAAGCCGCTGGTATCGAAACGCGTATCGAGCAAGGTGGAATACTCGGAACGTCGTGGTTGAATCCCGGCCACTCCGGAGGCATCTCCGTCGCGGTGAGGAGTGACAAGGCCGGGGAGGCTCGCCTCCTTCTGCAGTCGATCGAAACCGACCATGAGATCGACATTCCACCGGAGTACCGTGAAGACGCAGATCATCAGGAATGCCCCGAGTGCGGCTCCACGCACAAGACGCTCCGACGCGAACACCCCATCATGGCGCTCCTGGCAATGAGCAGGTATTTCCGGCAGTTCCGGGGCGACCGTTGGCACTGCCGGAAATGCGGAAACATCTGGATTGTTGATGGGCCGACCAAAATTTCAGGCGACGCGGGAGAGGTTTGAACTGAAATGAGAACAGCCACTTCAGTCCATTTTTTTTCGTTGCTGGCCGCAACCGCGTTTCAGCCAGCCGACGGTAAAAAGGCGCGCGTCGATGCACCCGACCGGTCGTGAGATACTCGAACGAGAATCCACGGGAGGTAGTTCATGAGTCGAGCCGCACTCAGCGTCTTTGTATTTTCGATCTATCTTTTCATCCTCGGGGCGGTGCTCGTGATCGTGCCGAATGTTCTCCTCTCGTTGTTCCGGATTCCGGAAACGAACGAGGTCTGGGTCCGTGTGGTGGGGATGTTGGTGCTCATCCTCGGCTACTATTACTCCACCGCGGCGCGCAACGAGATGACCATGTTTCTCCGGGCCACGGCTTATGGCCGTCTCTCGGTGCTGGCTTTTTTCATCGCATTCGTGGTTCTCGGCTTCGCTCCATCAGCCCTGATTCTCTTCGGGGTGATCGATGCGGCGGCTGCACTGTGGACTCTCTCGGCCCTCGGCAGCCAACCGGCAAGTTGATCGGTCCGATACGCGTGACCACGGCGAATACTCTATGGAGGTGAGGGATCACATCTCGCAAAGCCTCGTGTAGTTGCGGCAGGCTCTCGGTGATCGCCCACGGGGAGCCCGCTCGGATCTCCATGTGTCACTGTCTTGATTGCCAGAAGCGAACTGGGAGCGTATTCGGAGCCCAGGCATGGTTTCCCAACCAGAAGGTGACGGTAGACGGATCGTCGCGACAATTTCTGCGGGTGGCCGACAGCGGCAACGAGATCACCTACAACTTCTGTCCCTCCTGTGGAGCGACCGTGTTCTATTGTTTGCACTCGCAGCCCGACACTACGGCCATACCTATCGGCGCCTTTGCCGACCCGGGTTTTCCACCACCACGAGTCTCCGTTTACGAAGCAAGACGCCACTCCTGGGTCGCAACACCCCCCGATGCCGAACACCTTGAGTGAACTGCTCGATATATACCCTTCGGAGGCACAATGACCAATGAGGATTTTTCCAAGCTGTCACGAAAGATTCATCCGATGCCGGATTTCGTGCTGGACGCGCTCGGAGAACGTCATCTTCTCGAGGCCTACCGCAGCCGGCCGCCTTACCAGCAGAACGATTACATCGGTTGGATCGGGCGCGCCAAACGACCGGCCACCAGGGAAAAGCGCCTGCTCCAGATGCTGGACGAACTGAGCCGGGGCGACGTTTATATGAAAATGGACTGGAGGCCTTCGAGTTCGAAGGAGTGAGATGTTTTTCAAAAAGAAAAAGCCACCAGCAGCACCATCGGAACCCCGGGGTTCTCGAACTCGGATCTCTGGCCCGCGAGCTCAAGCTATCGCGGGATCGCATGATCTCCGATTTGTTGCAGAGGATCGGGGTCTCCGAATTCCCGGACAATGAACACAATAAGTGGACGCTGCTGGAGACACTGCACGTCGGTCGCCGGAGGTATGCTCGGGCCGAGGCTGAACCGAATGACGTGGGTTACGACAGCTTTGTCTTCGTGTTCCGGTTTGCAGACGGCGATCAGGCCTTTGTGACCCAAGCGATCTGCAGCGAAGAGGGCGGAAAATACCACTTGCTTGCCACCACCGAACATTGCGGTGAACCGTTTCCAAGGATTGTGGCCTGGTAAAGTGAGGCGTCCCCCACCAGAGTTCAGGGGCCCGAATTTCGCGAAAACCGACCGGCGGCCGTTCAAACGGAGACACCAGTGAAAATCAAATTGAACAGTGTGATCGTCAACGACCAGGAGCGCGCCCTCGAGTTCTATACCGAGGTTCTCGGATTCATCAAAGCTGTCGACCTCCCGGCGGGAGATTTCCGGTGGTTGACGGTGGTGTCGCGCGACGAGCCCGAGGGAACCCAGCTCGTTCTCGAGCCGAACGTTCATTCCGGAGCGGCGGCTTACCAAAAATCGCTCTTCGATGAGGGCATCCCGCTGACCGCGTTCCAGGTCGACGACATGGAGGCGGAGCACGCGAGACTCAAGGAGCTCGGCGTGGTGTTCACCATGGACCCCACCGATGTGGGCGGCACGATGGTCGCGGCTTTTGAAGACACCTGCGGCAACGTCATCCAGATCTATCAGGTCGCTTGAGGATGCCGCCATATCAGTGGTTGGTCTTTGACGCTGACGGCACGCTTTTCGATTTCCGCAGCGGCGAAAAGGTGGCCCTGATGGAGACGACCCGGAGCCACGATCTCAGCTATTCCGCCGAAATCCACCAGACCTACGCCGGTATCAGCGCCGGTTTATGGCGGAAATTCGAAAACGGAGAGATCTCTTCCGAGGAATTGCGCATAGCCCGCTTCAAAGACCTCTTCGACGAGCTCGGCATCGACCTCGATCCGGTGCAATTCAACCTCTCCTTTATGAGGGCCCTGGGACAACAGACACAGTTGTTGCCGGGAGCCGAAGATCTGGTGAAGCGATTGTCGACCAAGCACCGACTTCTGCTTGCGACCAATGGGATTGCTATTGTCCAACGTTCCCGATTCAGCCAGTCGTCCATCCGAGGCTTCTTCGAGGATGTGGTGATTTCGGACGAGATCGGCGTCGCCAAGCCGCAAGTGGCCTTCATGGTCGAAGCATTTTCCAGAATGGGCAACCCCTCGAAGTCCGAGGTCTTGATGATCGGCGACAGCCTCAGCTCCGACATCGCGGGCGGTGCGGCATTTGGAATCGACACCTGCTGGTTCAACCCGAATGGGCTCGAACTCAACGGATTTCCGGAACCGACATTCACGATCAAGGATCTGGCCGAGATCGACGGCATCGTCGGTTGTATGCCGGACGCCAGATCTCCCGGGTGCCGAGATCGTGGTGCTCCAACGACCAATTGAGGCGCGAAATCAACGAACATTCGTGGAGGAACAATGGAATTGATCCAGTGGGCGGACCGCAGGACACGAGCACTCGGAATCTGGGACATCGGCGTTCTGAAGATCTATTGCGTTTTGTTTGGAGTCATCATCGGTGCGTTCATTCCGACATTTGTTCGTCAGAATATCTGGGGGTTCGTCATCCCCACCATTGTGCTCGGCCTCGGCCTCGGCATCCGGTTTTTTGCAGCACCCGTTCGCCCGGCACACGATGGATAAAGTCAATCTTCGCGAAAAGCTCGGGCAGTTCAGCGAACACTGGAGCCCCAAGATAGTCGGCTCGCTCAACGGGCAACATGTCCGCCTCGCCAAGCTCCAGGGCGAGTTCGTCTGGCACTCTCACGTTTCTGAGGACGAACTCTTCCTGGTCCTCGACGGCACACTCGAGATGCAGTTTCGCGACCGGACCGTCGTCGTTGAGAAGGACGAGTTCATCATCGTTCCCCGCGGAATCGAGCACTGTCCGAGGGCTGATGAGGAGGTCCACATCCTTCTCTTCGAGCCGGCTGAGACCCTCAATACGGGAGACGCCGACGATCACCGGATGGTTCACGATCTCGAAACGCTCTGATCGATTCTCGATTCTCGATTCGTTGAGGCCTTTTGAACATTTTCGGGGCAGTCGTCGTATTTCCCGTAGTGTCCGTTGCAAAGGGTATGCTCAATTGACAATCTGTCAAAACGCTCTCGGTGAGAACGACGTGGGGTATTTTTGTGGCCAGCTACATTCTCCGTTCTTTGCGCCTTATCGTGGACACCTACGCGCTCGGTTCTTTGGACAACCATTAGTGGATCACCTGATCCGAACCTCGCTTCTCCGGTATCCAGGAAAGGAGTTCACACCACAATGAAATTCACCGGTCAGTGCCTGTGCGGGGAAGTGCAATTCGAGGCCGGAGGGCCGACTCTCTTCTGTGTCCACTGCCATTGCCGCTTCTGCCGGCAGGCCCACGGCGCCGCCTTTGTCACGTGGCTCGGCGTCTCCGAAGAGAAATTCGTGCTCTTGAAGGGAGAGAACCAGGTTTCTTGGTATCAATCGTCCCGTCAGAGCCGGCGGGGCTTCTGCCCGACCTGCGGGACGACAATGTTCTACGCCTCGAAACTATCCCCCGGGGAAATGCACATTGCTTCCGCTTGTATCGAGGGACCGGTTGATCGGGAGCCGCAGGCGCACGTTTTTTTTGACCAGCACGTGCCGTGGATCCACATCAACGACGGACTGCCCGAACTGGACAGCGAATCGCGACAACTCGAAAAGTACAGACAGATCGATCCCCGGCGGGATCGGTAGAATCAAGATCCTTGGAGGTTTCCATGAATCGCAACCAAAAACTCACCGTGTTCGTCACCATTCTTCTCCTCACTTCCGTTCCGGCTCTCGCTGGTGACGAAGGACCCGTCGATGTGGTCCAGACCGCCTACGTCGACGGCATCCACCGGAATGCTGACGCCGCCGCGATGCGGGCGGGATTCCACGAGAAATTCGTGATGTATGTGAATGCCGACGAGGGATTGATGACCGTAACCCGCGATGATTGGGCAGCTCGAATCGAAAAGGCCGGCGCGGACCCCGATCGCACGATCTACGAGGTCGAGGCGGACCTCGAGGTGGTTGGAAGGAGCGGCGATGCTGCGGTGGTCAAGGTTGAATTGAGCCGTGACGGCAAACACGTATTCACCGATTTTCTCTCGCTCTACAAGACCCCGGAAGGCTGGAAGATCGTCGCCAAGATCTATCAACGCCATCCATGATCCGAACCGCACCCCCGGTGCACGACGAACCGTTCAGGCCTCGATTCTGACCCGATGATTGGAATCCACCGTTGATCCTGAATCGCCTCGAGTACCTGTTGATGAACAACCCTGTTCGGGCCGCGATGCAGAGATTTGTCGAGGCACCGCTCCTGAGGCGTATGGGCGGGAAGGTTTCGGGCGGCCGGGCACTCGAACTCGGCTGCGGGCAGGGAGTGGGAACCCAGATCATCCGCAGACATTTCGAGGCCGACCGGATCGATGCCTTTGATCTGGATCCCCGGATGGTTCTGAGGGCGTCCACCCGGATGAAAAACAGCTGCGCTGCATCAACAATCTGGGTCGGAGACGCGACGTCGCTACCGCTCGCGGACGCGAGCTACGAAGCAGTCTTTGATTTCGGCATCCTCCACCACGTGCCGCGCTGGCGGTCCGCCGTTTCCGAAATCGCGCGCGTGCTCAAACCCGGCGGCCGGCTCTATGCCGAAGAACCGCAATCCAGGTTTCTTGCGGGCCCCATCATGCGGCGCTTTTTCGAGCACCCTGTTGAAGACCGGTTCAATCATGAAGAATTCTGCAGCGTGTGTCACGAGACCGGATTCGAGATCGTTGCCGCCAAAGAAATCCGACACAGGTTCTCGTGGATCGTCGCCAGGCGACGCTGAGAATCTCACGCAACTTCTTGCTAAGCTGAAGGGCGTCATGCAAAAGGAGCGCTCATGACCGACTCGAGCAACACCAAACAGGCACTCGAAATATTCGGAGAGATCCGCCAGGCGATGTTGGAAAACGACGTGGAGCCGCTGCGAAGACACGTCGCGGAAGACTACCAGGGTTGCGATGCCGGGGGCAGGGTTCACGGCCGCGAGATGTATCTCGAGGCCTATGGACCGGGGGGCGTGGAGCTCGACTCGTTCGGCGTCCACGAGATCGAAAGTACATCGTGGTCCGACACCGTCCTGGTCCGCGGCGCTGCGTCGATTCGTGGTCGATACGGTGAGCACAGTTTCGAACACGAACTTCGCTTTCTTGACGTTTACGCGCGTCGCCACAACAATTTACAGCTGGTCGCGTCGCACGTGTGCGACATCGTCAAGGATTGACCTCGGACCGTCCGCAAATTTGGGAAGGCAGCGTATGAAGGAAAAGGCGTTTCAGGATTATTACCCCGACGAACTGAGCCACTGTTATGGTTGCGGCCGGCTCAATGAGCACGGACATCAGCTCAAAAGTTTCTGGGACGGCGACGAGACGGTCGCCCACTACACCCCGGAGCCCTGCCATATGGCGATCCCCGGTTACGTGTACGGCGGTCTGATCGCGTCGGTCATCGATTGCCACGGTACCGGGACCGCCGCCGCGGCGTCGTACCGTGACGCCGGTCGTGAGATGGATTCCGACCCACCCTTTCGTTTTGTGACGGCATCACTGAAGGTCGACTATCTGCGACCGACACCGATCGGTGTGCCGTTGACGATTCGTGGCAAGGTCGAAGAAATCCGCGGACGAAAGGTCATTGTGTCGGCCACCGTAACGGCGGAGGGGCAACTCTGCGCTCGAGGCGAGGTGGTGACAGTGCAGATGCCGGAACATATGTTGGCTAAGGACGGCACATGATTACGGTGACCTACTATGTGGCCTGCAGCCTGGATGGCTTTATCGCCACCCCCGATGGCGGACTCGATTGGTTGGAGGACGTCAGCGTAGAGGGCGAAGATTTCGGCTATGCGGATTTCTTCGCGTCGATCGACGCCATGGTCATGGGCAGTACAACCTATGAACAGGTCCTGGGCTTTGGCGACTGGCCCTATGACGACAAACGGTGCTGGGTGATGAGCGATCGTCCCTTACAGCCCACCCGTCTCGAGATCTCGATCAGCCCCGAGGGACCGGCGGAGGTGCTTGCCGAAATCGAGGCCGAAGGCTTTAGCCACGCATGGCTGGTTGGCGGCGGCCAACTGGCCGGTTCGTTCCGCGCGCAGAATCTGATCGACGAGTTCGTCATCACTGTCATACCGGTCGTTCTCGGCGATGGGATCCCGCTTTTCGTCGATCCCGGAAAACGCCAGTCCCTCCAGCTCGTCGGAACACATCGCTCGGGAAACGGCGTCGTGACTCTCCACTACTGCCGAGCCGAAGACGGCTGATCCAAGTAATAGGTCAAGGAGACTCGCAGTGAAACGAGTGCTGTTGTTGATACCAAAAGGCGCCGAGGTCTTCGAAACGGCTGCCTTCTTCGACGTGCTCGGCTGGGCGTCCACCGAAGGATCGGAACCGATCGAGGTGGTGACCGCCGGGCTCGAAAGGGAGGTCCGCTGTACTTTCGGTTTGCGCATCCTCCCCGATGTGCTGGTCGACGAGGTGGATGTGGAATCCTTTGACGCCCTGGCGGTTCCGGGTGGATTCGAAGAACACGGGTTCTACGACGATGCCTATTCGGAACGCGTCTCGAATCTCATCCGGGCCTTCGACGAACGGTCGATGCCCATCGCCTCGATCTGCGTCGGTGCGCTCCCGCTCGCCAACTCGGGTGTTCTGAAGGGCCGCCGCGCCACCACCTATCATCTCGGCGACGGCCGGCGAATGCGCCAACTTGCCGATTTCGGGGTCGAGGTGTCTTCGCAGTCAATCGTTCGCGACGGAAATGTCGTGACTTCCACGTCACCTGCAACCGCCATCGAGGTCGCACTGACGCTACTCGAGGCTCTCACAGACGCAGAGAACGCACACAATATTCGACTCTCGATGGGCTTTGCTGGCACCGAGTAGACCGGAAAACGCCACAAAGCTGCGTGATTGCCGTACAATCTCCAGCGATGCTCGGTACAAGATCAGAGGAGCGAGAGACGGCTGAAGGCCGGATTGAACGCGTTCTGTTCGCCAACGAAGAGAACGGTTGGTGCGTTGTAAGGCTTCAACCCGACGACAAACCGGCGCTGACGGCGATTGGCCCCCTTCTCGGCGCGCACCAGGGCGACCAGCTCCGCCTCAGCGGGCGATGGGTCAACCATCCTCGGTACGGCGAGCAGTTCGAGGCTGAATCCTATGTTCAGATCGCGCCCTCAACCCTCGAAGGCCTGCGCGGCTTCCTGGGTTCGGGAAAGATCCGCGGCGTCGGGCCCAAACGTGCCGCCCAGATCGTGGAGGCCTTCGGTCTCGAAACGCTGGACGTTTTCGACACCGACCTCGAGCGGCTCCTGAAGATTCGCGGCATCGGCAACGCCACGCTCGAGGGCATCCGGGAGTCCTGGGAGAAACATCGCGGCATCCAGCAGGTGATGATCTTCCTCACCGGGCACGGCGTCGCGCCCGGGATCGCCGTCAAGGCCTTTCGCCGCTACGGCCCCGCGGCTTTGGAAGTGGTTCGGTCCAATCCCTTTCAGCTCGCCGAGGAGGTGTTCGGCGTCGGATTCCTGACCGCGGATCGTATTGCACGTCAGCTCGGAATCGCCGCCGACGCCCCGGAACGCATAGAAGCCGGTATCCTCCACTCACTGCAGGAGGCGGCCGGTCAGGGCCACGTCTTTCTCCCCGAAGAGGAGCTGCTGGCCAACGCCGCAAACCTGCTCGAGATTTCATCCGAAGCACTCCCGTCGGCCCTCGCAGGACTCGTCGCGAGACGCATGGTCGTGATCCATCCGAGGCAGAACGAAAGCCCTGCGATCTACCTGCCGCGTCTCGCCGAGGCCGAAGAGCTTGTCGCGTACACACTCGCGGCCATCCTGGAACGACCGGACGCCTGCGCACCGATCATCATCAATACCGCGGTCTCCTGGTATCAGGGGGAAGCCAATATCCGCCTCGCCACCCGCCAGCGAGAAGCCCTGATAGCCGCTTTGCGGGAAAAAATGGTCGTGATCACCGGTGGCCCCGGCACCGGCAAGACGACCCTGGTCCGCGGCATCGTGCAGATTCTCGGACGCAAAGAGCTTTGTGTCCTGCTGGCGGCGCCAACCGGCCGCGCGGCCAAACGGCTGACGGAATCTACCGGCCTGGCAGCAAAAACGATCCACCGGTTGCTCGAATTCAATCCAAAGACAAGGCAATTCAGCCGCAACCGCGATAATCCGATCGCCGCAGACTGTCTGGTGATCGACGAGGTTTCGATGCTCGACATCGAGTTGGCGGCTGCCCTCATGGAGGCAATTCCGGCTGGATGCAGACTCGTGTTCGTCGGGGACGCAGATCAGTTGCCTTCAGTCGGCCCCGGCAACGTCCTCGCCGACCTGATCAAATCGGGCTCGCTTCCGGTGATCCGGCTCGAACACATCTTCCGTCAGTCCCGGCGCAGTCTGATCGTCGACAATGCTCACCGGGTCAACTCCGGTGGCATGCCGAAGATCGAAAACGACGACGGCGACAGCGATTTCTATTTTGTCGCTCGTGACGATCCCGCCGAGGCCGCCGAACTCGCCATCGAGTTCGTGACCACCCGAATCCCTGAACACTTCAAGCTCGATCCCATCAGGGACATCCAGGTTCTTGCGCCGATGCACCGGGGTGAGCTCGGAGTGACCCGCCTCAACGAACGTCTGCAGGAGCTGTTGACACCGGGAAGCCGCGAGCTGGTCGTTGGTTGGCGGCGATTCAAAGTCGGCGACAAGATCATGCAGGTCCGCAACAATTATGACCTCGACATATTCAATGGCGATCTCGGACGGATCCTCGCCATCGACCACCGCGAGCGGCAGTTGACCACCGAATTCGATGGCCGCCGGGTCATCGTGCCACCCGAATCACTCGAGGACATCGTGCCTGCCTACGCCTGCACAATTCACAAAAGTCAGGGAAGCGAATATCCCGCGGTGGTAATCGTTCTCCACCACCAGCACCATGTCATGTTGCAGCGCAATCTGCTCTACACAGCGATTACCCGTGGACGACGGTTGGTGGTGATTGTCGGGTCGCGACGGGCGCTTGCCAGGGCAATTCACAATGCTACCGTCCGCACCAGGCACACCTTGCTCGCCGAGAGATTGCGGAACGCAGGCACACCGACCACCTGATCGGGTCGAAAGTAAAATTTCGGCGAAATGCCCGCAAAACTGAGGCCGGTTGTAGAACTCTGCGCTATGATCTTTGGCACAAGGAACGATTGTGCCGGGGACCGAAAACGATGCCACACCACTACAGATTTCCTAGCAATTGCCGAGCAAGCTTCTTCGGGCTGGACGGCGCGATGTGTGAATCGCGAATTGACCGCTCGGGCCGGTTTGCTCGGGGAACGATTCGCGGCGTTCTGCTTTCGACCGCCATCGCCATCCTGCTGACTGGATCTCCGGCGTGTAAGAGATACCAGAGCCAGACACCTGTCGTTCCGACTCAGAGCACCGACGTGACCAGGATCGTCGTGATGCCATTCCACAACCTCGGCGTTACCGAAGACGCTTTTCTGACCGTCGGGATGACCGAGGAAATCACCGATCGGTTGGGGGCGATTTCAGACCTCGGAGTGGTCTCCCACCCGAATATCGACTCGGAACAGGGGTCCCGACCCGTGCACGAGATCGCACAGGATCTTGGCGTCGATTACATTTTGACCGGTTCCGTCCTGTGGGATCACGAGTCCGCCGAAGGCCGAGAGCTCGTGATGGAGGCGTCTCTTATCGACGCGACGGACGGAAACGTCGTGTGGAACGAACGATTTCGTCGTCCCATGGAAGATGTCTTTTCAGTTCAATCCAGCGTCGTCCACGCCGCGACCGACAATATGCGGATCACTCTTGACGAATCCGAACGGCAGGCCGTAGATGACCGTCCCACCAACAATATGGACGCCTACATGGCTTTTCTGCGAGGGATTCTCCACGAAGGGAGCTTTGAACGCCAGGAGATAGCCACTGCCGAAAGGTTTTTCCAGGAAGCGGTTTCTCTCGATCCGAATTTTGCGGCAGCCCACGCTGCCCTGAGCGAAAGCCACAGTCTGACATTCCATTTTCGTTACGACCGGTCGCCGCAGCGTCTGGCGGGGGCGATCGGTTCGGCCCACCGCGCGCTCGAGATCAATTCGGACCTGCCCGACGGCCATCGTGCGCTCGGGTATTACTACTATTGGGGCCAGCGCAACTACGAACAGGCACTCACCGAGTTCAGCATGGCCGCCAACGGCCGACCGAACGATCCCGAGATCATGTCCGCAATGGGCGTCGTCCTTCGACGCCAGGGTCGGTGGGAGGAAGCGGTCGTTGCACTCAGTCGGGCAGCCGATCTCGACCCGGAAAGCGATATCTACGTACTCGACATCGCCTCGACCTATGGACGGATGAGACGCTGGTCCAACGGAATCGACTTCTGTCGGAGGGCCGTCGAAATGGCACCCGACGACATCTATCCTTATGTTTTCTACGCGAGAATCGTCCGGGCCCGTGACGGATCGCTCGAGGAATCGCGACGGATGATCGAGGCCATGCCGCATAAGGATCCAAGCCAACAACTCTTGTATTGGTACGAACAGGCCAAGTACGAGCGTGACTTCGACGCGGCACGGGACGCGCTCGCCACGGCGGGCGAGTTGATCCCCGATCCGATCGACGAGGCCATGCTCCCGAGGGTTCTCGTTGAGTGCGAAGTTGACGTGCTCGCCGGGGCCTCGGGGCCTTCCATCGACAGCTGCGGCGCGGCTCTTGAGTACCTGCAACACGCGAGAGATCTGTCACCCGGAGATCCAGCGATTCACGCGGCACTTGGATGGGCCTATGCGTTGACGGGCGACAAGGCCCAGGCAATCGAGGCCGGGGAACGGGCGGTCGAGCTCCTGCCGGTCACGTCCGACGCCATGGCCGGCCACAGCCACCTCGTCCGGCTGGCCAAGATCTACGCCTGGGTCGACGAACCCTACCAGGCGGTCAAGAGGATTGAAAAATCACTGCGAACGCCGGGTTGGTTGTCCGTTTCAAACCTCCGGCTCGACCCCGATTGGGATCCGATTCGCGACGACCCCCGCTTTCAAGAACTGCTGCGGATGCACAGCACGCCTGAATAGGCGTCTCAACCCACCTCGGCCGCAGACTCGATCCTTCGCCTGGCTGCCGGAGACTCGAGCATATCGAGGGCACGCTCGAGTTCCTGGCCGCGAAGCCTGCCTGAGCGCGCGAGGATGCCGAGACACCAGCGCCGATCGAGCTCGCGATCAAAATCCCCCACCAGATCCACCGCGTCGCCGGTGTTCTCGGGAATCCCCGCTTCGAGGAGCGCGGACAGCGCGCGGCGCCGCGCCCACCCTGGAGGAAAGACCTCGACCAAATTGCGTACCGTCTCGAGGCTCGAGCCCTTGAAACCCTGGAGCTCCCGGCGAAGCACCCGCAGACGCGAAAAGACCGACCCCTCCGCACCGAGGGCCTCGAGCACTTTCCTGGCATCAAAACTGGGTACGGAGGCGTGTTGTCCCGTAGCCGGAGCATCGGGTCTCGGGGTCGGAGCGGGACGTTCCTTTTCTGGCCCAGATTGCCAGCGGCTCCAGTCGACGGCCTGTTGTTCGGGTTTTGCACGAACCTTTGCCGGCGGCGGTGGCGGTATCGGGAGCGCCGGCGGCTTCATCGTCAACTTGAACTCCGGGGTCACCTCCGGCACCGGCTCGGGTTCGGCGGGCGTCGCCGCCTCGGGGACCTGTGCTTCGGTCTCGGCGGCCTCTCCCTTGATATCCAAGGCCCCGAGAGCGGCCAGGGCCTCTTCAGGCGTCTCCTCCACCTTTGACTCTACCGCCTGGAGCTGACCCAGAGCCTCTTCGACCCCCGGTGCGGGCTCATCTTCACCCGGTTTTCGAAGCAGCTCAGCCGCGTAATCGAGGCCGCCGGCCACCGTCTCTTCGCGTCGCTCGGGATCGCGCAGACCATCCAGCAGATTGCGGACGGTCGATCCGTCGGCATTCCGTGCGTCGGTCAGAGCCCGGAGCAACATGGCCGGTGCCATCCCGCCCTTTTTCGTCGAGATTCCCTCCAGGATTTCGCCGGCCCCATCGAATCCCGCATGTCGCGCAAGCAACTTGCGGTCCGTCGGGCTGAGCTCGCGGACGGTTCGCCAGGCTCGGGCCAGAATCTTGGCCTGAGCAAGCGGCGAATTTGCCGTCTGGAGCTCGAAGAGCAGGGCGTTGAGCTTGCGCTGACTCATCGTTCCCTCTAGTCCGAACCGAAGACCTTACCGGCGTCCTTGGCGGCCGTTTCGGGTTTAGTTTTCGCCTTGTCGGCAACCGCTCCCGGCAAACGGGCGAGGTCTTGCAGTAGATTGTCCAGATCCACGCCTGAGAGCTGTTTCATTACCGGCCCGAGCTGCGAGAGAACCTGAATCACATCGTCGGTCAGACGAGCGGCACCCGTGCCGTCACCCGGGCCGCCTCCGGTGGAGATGATGGTTGTCTCGCCGGCACGGGCGAGGGGCTCGGAGACCGCCGCAGCGATCTCGGGCAGTACTTTGAGGGCCTCGATCGAAAGACCGGCCTCATTGTAGAGCTTGAGGGCCTCGGCAAGTTTGCGTCGGGCTCCCGCCTCCGCGTCGCCCTTGGCCTGGATCGCCTCGGCTTCGGCGAGACCGATCTGTCGGCGCTGGACGGACTCGGACTCGGCCTTCGCAATACCCTCGGCCTGCAGCGCCATTGCCGCCTGCTCTCTGCGTAGCCGCTCCGCCGTGGCTTCCTGTTCGACGGTGTACTTCTTCGCATCGGCCAGGCGTTCGGCCTCGTACTTTTTGGCGTCCGCCTGTTCGCGGATCGAGGCATTGAGTTCGAGCTTCTGCCGTTTGACCTCCTGATCGGCGATCTGGATATCCTGAACCTTGAGCTCCATCTCGCCCGCCTTGATCGCCATGGCGTCGGCAACATCGACTTCCTTTTTGATGGACGCGACCTTGAGGCTCAATGCCTTGTCGGCCTCGGCAATTTCGGTGTCCACACCGATCCGCTTCTGTTCCTTCTGCTGCCGCGCTTGCTCCTCTTCGATCTTGGCATCGCGGTCGGCGCCGGCGGTGGCGATTCGGGCGTTTTTGAGCGCTTCCTGGATCTTGGGCTGACCGAGCGCATTGAGGTAGCCCTGGTCGTCCTGGATGGCCCGGAACACAAAGGAACGGAATTCGAAGCCCATTCCTTCGAGATCGACGTGGGCTTCCTCGCGGACCTTCTCCTGGAAACGACGCTGGTCTCGATAGAGCTCCTCGACCGTCAAGGTTCCGACGATCCCGCGGAGGTGACCGGCAACTGTTTCCTTGATGGTTGCCTGGATGTCATCGACCGGCATGCCAAGAAAGCCCTCGGCGGCGCTTCGGATGTGTCCGATATCGCCCTGGACCTTGACCTGGGCCACCGCCTTCACGTTGATGGGAATGCCCTGGATCGTGTAGACGTGCGGCATGTCGATCTCGAGGGTCATCATCCGAAGCGACAACACCTCGTATTGTTCCCACGCCGGCCACACAAAGGTTCCGCCGCCGCGGATAATGCGAAATCCTTCGATCTCGCCTTTCTCCGAGCGGACCTTTTTGCCGAAGATCCTCCGCCGACCGAAGACGATCAATGCCTCATCGGGCCCAGCCTTTTTATAACGAACCCGGATCACCAGATACGCAAAAAAGAGCAGGACCGGAATGACGATCAACGCAGTTATCAGGATCGTGAACCCCATGACTTCACCTCCGGAGTTGAGAGAACCATCTTAGCAATTCGTTCATGAAGAGGATTACGCACGAAGCTCGGATATCTTCCAAACCGCCCGTTTTCTGGATGCTGGATTCAAGGCGGAGGATCGATCTTGTCCAAGACAGTGTTTCGGACAGCGTTCAGGGACGGCGACAGGGGCCAGCGTCAGGGACAGGGAACAGCGATCAGTGTTCAGCGTCAGCGAACAGAAGTCAGCGTCACGTTTGACTGGTATGGAGCCCTGAAATCAAGACTTTGGGTTGAGTAAACGCCAGGTCATCGCACGGACGTGATCGAAGGCGTTCATCGCTTCACCGGCTCCGTTCGGGCTGATCGCCCCGGCGTGGGCGAGGAGCTGCAAGTGGCTGTCGACCTCTTTGGCCGAGGCGTAGGCGATTCTCCAGTGGTTCAACCGGTCTCTACCGAATCGGCCGTGGCCTTCTGCCAGGTTCGCAGGGACTGAACTCGCCGATCGGATCACCTGATCGGCTATGGATTTCAGCGGAGCTGGAACCCTCATCACGAGCTTGATAGCGATACCTGCTGCTTCGAGGGCTTTCGAGTGGGCAACGAGGTTGGTGTTCGCGGCGGCGTTGGACATGGTCACCTCCGGGTCGTTCATGCCCATACCCACAAGCCGGTGTGGCGGCCGATGTCAAGGATGCCCTGCACCCTGCCTGTCCTTGACATCGGACGCCCACCGGATACTCCTTCTGTTGAACGACCCGGAGGTGGCCACTTCGTCGCATGGACTCATGACCGCTGCCGCCGATCGCTGACTACTGATCGCTGACCGCTGTTTCCTGTCGCTGTCCCTGTTCGCTGCTGCCTGTCGCTGCCGCTGCGATTCGGGATCGGGATCGGGTACCTGCGAACCACGAACCGGATATGCCAAAAACCAACCCGTAATCCACGTGTTGTCAGGTGGGCAACTTCATGACAATCTGTTTTGGACAGCAGTGATCCAGCATCCAGCGCCTGGCGCCGTGAGGCGTCACACCTCGGCGCGGACGGTGACCCCGGTGACCGAACAGCGCAGGCCGCCGGTGGTGGGTTCGAAGGGAGTCGCCACCAGGCGACTGGCCACCACATCGACATCGACTCGCACCGACGCCAGCATGTCGGAACGGCGAACCTCGTCTCCGATCAGTATGTGACGCACGAGAGTGACCGCGTCCTCCACCGCAAGTGAGCCGCCGTGGATCGGCTCGCGCGGAACCTCCGCGGTGTCGCCGGCGGCCTCGGAGAGCGCACGGGAAAGCCGGGTCAGATCCTCCAGAGGCATCGGAAAGGCGGGCACAACGAACATCCGCCGACCACTCCAACCCTCGCTTCTTCGGCCACCCGACCGCACCCGTTCATCGACCGTGACATCGGTCTCGAGCATCCACGCCGGTTTCCACCATCGAGCCGATCGTCCCGGCGCCGGCACCAGTGCCGAGCTCTCCACCATCTGCAAACCATCCTCCGAGAGGGTGGCCGCGTCGCCGCAGTGATCGCAGAAGAAGATCGTATCCAGACCCTCCCCATGAAGGGCCGAACCGCAGGAGGGACAATCGAGGGAAACCAGATGAAGCGTCATTGGAATTGATCCACCACGTCCTTGACCGTGTCGGAGAGGGTTTTTCGTTCTCGATCACTGGCCAGCCCGGTCCCCTCCTCCACCTCGCCACCGTGCCGGAACTGGGTGAAGCCCCAGTACACCAGACCAGCCAACGCGAGACCGACGATCCCGAGGCCCATGAGACCATTTTCGGAGCGCAGGAAGGAACCGGCGTGTTGGAGGATGGTGGTGCCAATGAAACAGGCACCGGCAGCAGTTCCAACCAGGCTGAAGGCACGGTAGAAATGGTTCCCCGGCGCCTTGGCGTAAGCAAGGCTCCCGTCCTCGGCATCGACCAATACCTGATAGGTCCGGCCGCGAAAGCCATAGCGAACGACCCACAAAGGGTAATAGACCAGCGCCACCCTGCGTCGGACTCCAGCCAGCCACGAAAATGAAACATGATCGAGGCGATTGGACCGCTTGATGTTGTCGATGGCGCCGTCGCTGAGGAGCGCGGCGGTTTCTTCGAGCGACCGGCTCGGTCGAAAGACCATTCCCCGGCTGCGCAACAGGGCGTCGTCGAGGGGATGGACTTCATCGCCGGCCAGATCGATCCGGTGAACCCCGAATTCGGCCATCTCCGCCGCCGGCATGGTCAGATCCACCGACTGTTCAATCGCCCGTTCGACCGGTTCGCGGACGGTTTCCCATTTGTTGCCGCGCTTGCGTTTTTTCTCCCGGATACCGAGCACCCAACCCACCACATCGAGACGAGCCCGGACAAAGGGGAACCACGCGAGAAAGGCCTCCTGAAAATGGGCCTCTTTGCGCAGCGCGGGATCCTTGCGGATTCCTTTGGTGAACCAATTTCGGACAATACGGCTGGCTTTTTCCCGCTCGACCGTGTTGAGAACCATCACGTTGACGACGCCGCGCCGTCCGACAACCGCCTGAGGCGTTCCGCAGTAGCGGCATTCGACGTTTGTGACGCCCTCCTGGACATCGACCGAACCACCGCAGGAGAAACATCTCAAACCTGTCAGAAGACGTTTCTTACCCTTCTTTTTCTCCGGCGCTGCGGGTGCCTTGACCTTGACCTTTGCCCCCTCCACGGGAGGAGGCGGCGGCGGTGGCGGCGGAAGCGGCCGATCCGTCATGGTGGCGTTCCCCGGCCGCGTTGACGACGGCCGCGAATTCGGAGTTCGGAGTTCGGGGTTCGGAATGTCGCCCCCTCTACCCAACCGTTGTATTCACACCAGCTGCGTGCGGGAAACTCCGAATTCCGAAATCCGAACTCAGAACTCGTCATCAGACTTTCCTCGACGTCAACCAGGCAATTCCGAGGATCGGCACCGCCGACATGAGGTAGACCGCCATCTTGAGGATGAGGTTCTGAATGATCAGCCCCTCCAGGCCAAAAACAATCACCGCGAGAGCTGCAACTCCGACAAACGGGGCCTCGGCCTTGGCAGGAAAATCGGCCGGGAAGACCCTGCCGGAAACGCCGTCTACAGCCGCCAGATAGTCTTTTCCCTGAAATGAATAGGGCGTCCGGTACATCGGCAGGTGGTAGAGCACTGTTCGCGTGATCTCGACGTCGCCATGCCGGGCCACCAGCCATTCCCTGGCGGTCTCCAAAGGCACCTCCGGCTCGACCACCGTCGATTCACCAATCGCGTCACTGCGCATTGGGCGGGTGCTCCCGGCAGGAAGCTCGATCCCCTGCAAGCCCTGGAGGGATGAAGGTGCAGCGGGCTGCAGAATCACCCTCTCGTCACCTCCTTTCACCCGGACAGTGAAGGCCCAGAACGGAAAGTACTCCAACTGCGGATCGGCAAGCCGTGCCTTGCTGTCGAGATCGGCGACCGTCGACCGGCCGCCGAGAAAGCGACGCAGGTTGGCCGCCACCTTGTCGTAGGGCACAGTGGGAACCATCCTCTCGTGAAAGAGAGTCAGGCTCCCATCAATCACCAGCGCGGTGTCGCAATAGGGGCATTCAAGCAGCCGTTCATCCGAGCGCGGCTCGATGGAGGCCCCGCACTGGGTGCACGAGACGGCCACGATTCCCTACCCCTGTTTCGTTCCGCAATTCGGGCAGAACTTGGCGCCATCGGGAACCGGTTGACCGCATTCGGAGCAGCCACCACCGGTCTGCGCTTGACCGCAATTCGGACAGAACTTGCCGCCCGCCGGCACCGCGCCTCCGCACTCGGTGCAGAAACTGCCGGCAGCCGCCGGAGCCGTCGGTGCTGCGCCCGCAGCGGCTGCTCCAGCCGCGGTTCCGCCTCCACCCTGGGCCGCCTGCTGCATGGCGTTGGCGATCATTCCCGGCATCATGGCTCCGAATCCGGCACCGAGGCCGAGACCCATGCCGGCGCCGGCATTGCCGCCGCCGCCCTCGCCGCCCTCGCCGCCGCCCTTGGCCGCATCCTGGATGGCTTGCGCAGCCTTGAACTGCATATAGGTGCTCATGTCGCCCACTGCGCCCATGGCCGCCCGCTCGTCCATCTTCTCCTGGACCTCGTCGGGCGGGGTCACCGAGTTGATGTAGAAGTCGGTGAGATCGACACCGTATTTGGCGAAGTCCTCGATGACCCGGGCCTTGGCAGCGGTTCCCAGTTCGTCGTAGTACTGCGGCAGGTCGAAGATGGTCTTGAGCGTTTCGCCGAGCAGGTCATTGAGCCGCGAGACGATCACATCGCGGTAAAAATCCTGCAGTCGAACCGTCTCGAAAAGACCTTGTGAACCGACCACTGTGTTGACAAAAAGCTGGCTGTCCTCGATCCGATAGGCGTAGGTGCCGAATGCACGGAGCCGGACCATTCCGAGCTCGCTGTCGCGGAATACCACAGGCTCCCGGGTGCCCCATTTCTGATCGATGAAAGTTCTTTTGTTGACAAAGACGACCGACACTCTGAAGGGCGACTCACCGCCGAATGGAGCGCCGATGATCTTTCCCAACAACGGGATGTTCTGTGTGCTGATGGTGTGGCGTCCCGGTCCGAAGGTATCGAGCGCCTTGCCGTCGCGATAGAGCACGGCTTCCTGGGTCTCGTGAACCACGAGCTGGGCACCGAGCTTGATGTCGGCGCTTCCCTGCGGTGGATAGCGATGGACGATCTCTTCGCCGGTCGGATCGTGGTGCTCGAGGATTTCAAGCAAAGCCATCACACACCCCCTGTTCGGGTGACGTCTTCAAATACAGTCGCCCGTTCGTCAAATTTCTTGTCCGCCGACTCCACCGCCTCGAGAAGGCGTGCCAGCATCTGTTCATCCGCGGTCTCCGGGAGCTGTTCGACCTGCAGAGCGAGGTATTCGACCGAGTCGGTCAACGCGAGATCGAACTCATAGATCCGGTCGAGCTCCGCCTGACCGATCTTGACGGCATCAAAAAATCCCGAGGAACCGTAATCGGCATGACGGATACGATTGGCCATCCTGTCGAGGGACTTTTCGATGCTGCCGGCGTCGGTGAGAACATCGAGCCGACCCTTGCGAGACCAGTCGCGGATTTTTCCGTTCATTGCAAATCGAGCCCGATCGACCTGATGAGCCAGCCAGTCCCGCTGCAGTTTGTCGACCTCGCGACGCAACTCACGTTCGAGGTAACCACTGAATCCAGGTATCTTCGCACCCAAACGTTCGAGAATATTGCGACGCTCTCGCGCCTGCTCAAGACCATCGTTCATTTCACGCCTCCCTGTTACCAATTCGGTACATCGTGGCACCCGACTGTGTCACGACGGCGCGACACGATCCATCGTTCATATTCAGATTCGGGCACAAATATTGCTCATAAGTAAATTGCCATGTTGTTATCGACTCTCTATCCCTGCTCGTTTTCAGACGAGAGAGCCCGGAAGGCTTTGAGGGACGACAGCATGCCCACCTTGCACGGGCGGATTTTCCGCCTCCTGTCAGTAACGACCAACCTATAATGCCCACCATTATACCTACCTTTTAGAGGCTGTCTCCGGAGTTCAGGGAACTCCGGGGCGGCTCCTCGCCATCGGAGAATGCGGATTTCGGATTTCGGATTTCGGATTTGTCAATCCCGCGATTTGACCGATACCTGAACATCAATTTCAACTACGTCTCGGAAGGGTCGCTGATTCCCGATTGCGGGTTACAATGGCTGAGTCATGTCGAAGAAACCACGCAAAAAGAAGAAGACGGCGCAGGCGAACAAGCCCGCCGAGCCGAAACTCAATAACAAGTACAGCGCAGGCGAGATCGCGATGGCCATCCTCGGCGCGGCCATCCTGGTGATGTTCGCCGGGATCATCATCACTTCCCTGCTCGGGTGAGGACCCGCTCCCATCACAAACCGCAGATCACGCAGATGCGCGCTGATATCGGTATCGCAAGCGCCTTCAGTTATTTACAGCCTTCCGCAAACCTGATCGCGAAACCAACCAGGGCAACAAGGCGTGACGCCGTGCCCGTTGTGACCAGCTCTATCCGCAATCTGCGTCCATCTGCGTGATCTGCGGTTTCACCGTTTGCAGCATCAAAAAAGGGGGCGTGCCGAAGCACGCCCCTTTTGAATTGATCGCCGGCAGTTCTAGTGTTTTTTCCCGACCGGCGCTTTGTCGCCGTGCAGCGCTGCGCGGCGGAAGTCTGCATTCATTTTCGCAATCGCCGAGATCGAGATCTCCTTCGGGCAGACTGCCTCGCAGGATCGATAGTTGGTGCACGCGCCGAATGCCTCGCGCTCCATGGCCTCGACCATTTTCAGGGCCCGCTTCGCCCTTTCAGGCTGGCCCTGCGGGAGCAGGCTGAGGTGGGAGATCTTGGCCCCGACAAAGAGCATGGCCGCGCCGTTCGGGCATGAAGCCACACACGCACCGCAGCCGATGCACTCGGCGTAGTCGATCGCGTGTTCGAGGGTCTCGGTCGGAATCGGGATCGCGTTCGCATCGGGTGCGCTCCCGGTGCGAATGGTGATGAATCCTCCCGCCTGAATGATGCGGTCGAAGGCCGACCGGTCAACAACCAGATCATTGAGAATCGGAAAGGCCTTGGCACGCCACGGCTCGATCGTGATCTCGTCGCCATCGTTGAAATGACGCATGTGGAGCTGGCAGATCGTGCTGCCCTTCTGGTGGCCGTGGGCAACGCCGTTGATGACGAAGCCACAGGTTCCACACACACCCTCGCGGCAATCGTGATCAAAAGCGATCGGCCGGTCGCCCTTGTTGATCAGATCCTGATTGAGGACATCCAACATTTCGAGAAAGGACATGTGCGTGCTGACGTCCTCGAGCTCGTAGGTTTCAAAGCCGCCCTTGTCCTGGCTGTTCCGCTGGCGCCATACGTGCAGGGTTAACTTCATTTGTAACTCCTCTGCGTGAGTTCTACGAACTCGAAGGGCAGATCCTCGATGTGGAGCTCCCACTCCTTATCTTCGCCCTTGTACTCCCAGACCGAGACGTTGGTGAATTTCTCGTCGTCGCGGAGGGCCTCGCCCTCCTCGGTCTGATACTCCTCGCGGAAATGACCGCCGCAGGATTCGTTGCGGTTGCGTGCATCCAAGCACATCAATTCGGCGAGCTCCAACAGGTCGGCCACGCGGCCGGCCTTCTCGAGCTCCTGGTTGAGCTCCTCGCCCTCGCCCGGAACCTTGAGGTTGGTCCAGAACTCGGCCCGGATTTCACGGATCTTCTCGATCGCCTTGGTGAGACGTTCCTCGCTTCGGGACATCCCGCATTCATCGAGCATCAACATGCCGAGTTCCCGGTGGAACGAATCCACCGTGCGCTCGCCCTTGATCGAAAGCAGCTTTTCGGTGCGCTCCTTGACCGCCTTCATCGCCTCGTCGAATTCCGGCCGGCTGGAATCGACATCGTCGGTTCGGACCTTGGCGAGAAATTCGCCGAGGGTGTTGGGAATTACGAAGTAACCGTCGGCCAGACCCTGCATCAGCGCCGAGGCACCGAGACGGTTGCCGCCGTGGTCAGAGAAGTTTGCTTCGCCGAGCACGAAGAGCCCGGCAATGGTGCTCATTAGATAGTAGTCCACCCACAGCCCGCCCATGGTGTAGTGGGGCGCCGGGTAGATCCGCATCGGCACCTCGTATGGGTCCTCTCCGGTAATCATCTCGTACATGTCGAAGAGGTTGCCGTAGCGGGCGCGAATGACGTCGACCCCGAGTCGCTCGATGGCGTCTGCAAAGTCGAGATATACGCCGCGCTTGCTGGTTCCGATGCCGCGGCCCTCGTCACACACGTTCTTAGCGTTACGCGAGGCGACGTCTCGCGGCACCAGGTTTCCAAAGGAAGGATAGATTCGCTCGAGATAGTAGTCGCGCTCGTCTTCCGGAATGTCGTTCGGTGCACGATCGTCTCCGACCGCTTTCGGAACCCAAACCCGGCCGTCGTTGCGCAGCGACTCACTCATCAGGGTCAACTTGGACTGGTAGTCACCCGCCTGTGGAATACATGTGGGGTGGATCTGGGTAAAGCTCGGGTTGGCAAATCCGGCGCCCTTTTTGTGAGCCCGCCAGGCCGCGGTGACGTTGCATCCCTTGGCGTTGGTGGAGAGGTAGTAAACGTTGGAGTATCCGCCGGTGCACAGGAGCACCGCGTCTGCGAAGTGGCTTTCGACCTTTCCGGTCACCATGTCGCGGGTGATGATGCCGCGCGCACGGCCGTCAACCACAACCAGATCAAGCATCTCGGTCCGGGTATTGAGTTCCACAGTTCCGGCCGCCACCTGACTGGACAGGGCCGAGTAAGCTCCGAGCAGGAGCTGTTGGCCTGTCTCACCACGGGCGTAGAAGGTCCGTGAGACCTGGGCTCCGCCAAAGGACCGGTTGGCCAGATAACCGCCGTACTCCCTGGCAAATGGAATGCCCTGCGCCACGCATTGGTCGATGATGTTGTTGGAGACTTCGGCCAGGCGGTAGACGTTCGCCTCGCGGGCACGGTAGTCGCCGCCCTTGATGGTGTCGTAAAACAGCCGATAGACGGAGTCGCCGTCGTTCTGGTAGTTCTTGGCGGCGTTGATGCCACCCTGCGCCGCGACGCTGTGGGCCCGGCGGGCGCTGTCCTGATAACAAAAGGCCTTGACCTTGTATCCCAGCTCGCCGAGGCTGGCGGCGGCCGATCCACCGGCAAGCCCGGTCCCGACCACGATGATCGTATATTTCCGTTTGTTGGCTGGGCTGACGAGTTTGATCTCGTCGAGCAGATTCTGCCACTTGTCGGCCAGAGGGCCGGACGGAATGCGTGCATCCAGTTTCATTCCGTCACCTCCTACTTCACGATTCCCGTCAGCACTGCCAACGGGATCGAGATGTTACCGGCGCCGATCAGCACCGAGAAAAAGACTGCCGGCACCCGGCGCCAAGCGCCAAAGCGCTTGTGGTCCCAACCAAAGGTCTGGAAGAGACTCCACAGCCCGTGATAGAGGTGGAAGGCCAGCAGCAGATTGGCGACCATGTAGAAGATCGCGACGATCGGTTGGCTGAAGCTGGCGATCACGTTGTGATAGACCGAACCGCGAATGAAATCCGGGTTGGCCGTCCCCACCGTCAAATCGAAGAGATGGAACAGGATGAAAGCCGCCAGAATCGGGCCGCTCCACACCATTGTGCGGGCAGCGTAATCCACAGCCGGTGGATTGAAGACCCTGTATTTCACCGGCCGAGCGGCGCGGTTTCTCAGCCACACCTGGACGGCGGCGAGGATGTGCACGCCGACACAGAACAGCATGACCAGGCGAAATGTCCACAGAAAGGGCTGGTTCGCCTGCAACAACTCAGCGTAGTGGTTGAGCCGTTCTTCACCGAGATAAATTTGTAAATTGCCGAGCATGTGGCCGACCACAAAACCAAAGAGAATGATGCCGGTGACCGCCATCAAGATCTTCTTGCCCAGCGTCGAACTCAAAAATCCAACCGCTTGACTCATAGGCCGAACGCAACCCCCTCAGAGAATTCATGACGGATGATCGAGTCCGTGGACCGCAAGCGTCATGGTGGCTTCGAGATTACTCCTCACCGGACAATTTCTCAACGATTCTGTGAAAATTTTCTCAAGCTCCTGCTCCGAGGCTCTTCCGAAGACTCCATGGTGATCAGATGAGATCCGTTGTGGAATCGGTCTCCGCCATAAAACAACGCAGATTTCCCCACTGATCGCGCCAATTTCGCTGGTTTTACGCCACGATGACCCATCACCGATAGAATGTCGCGTAGAATCTCTTGCGGGAGGTAGCTTGGATCGAATCGGTGTCGTCGGGACGTCCTATCGGACAGTCCACGTAGATCAGCTCGCCGAGGCCTCGTTGCCGGCCGATTTTCCGCACGAAAATCTGGTCGATCTCGCCCGGTTGGCGGGTTTTTCGGAACTTGTCTACCTCGGAACGTGCAACCGGGTCGAATTCTACTTCCGCGGCGAAACCCGGATCCACACCAATCCCCTGCTCTTCCATCTTCGCCGCAGCCTCGCCGATCTTACCGGAGGTGCCTGTCAACTGCCCGCCGATGAAGGCCTTTACGTGCATTTCGGACCGGCAGCCGTCCGACACCTCTTTCGCGTCACCTCGGCCTTAGATTCGATGATGGTGGGAGAGGCACAGATCACCGGCCAGGCCAAGGAGGCCCATGAAGCGGCCCACCAATCCGGGCTGCTGGGTGGGATCCTGGACCAGACCTTCCACGAGTCCTTCCACCTCGCCAAGAGAATCCGTTCGGAAACCGAGCTCACCCGCCGTCCGGTATCGCTGGTCACTCTGGTGGAACGGACCCTGCGGGAACACCTGGCGAACAATCAATTTCCGGTCATGATCCTCGGTGCCGGCGACATGGCGCGCCAGACCCTCAAACTGATCCGCAGCGCCGATCCCGAAAGACCGGTCATCGTCGCCAATCGAACACCCGCCCGGGCCAAAGAGATGATCGACGGCGACGGCAATGCTTCGACGATGACGCTTCAGGATGCGATCGACAAGACCCCATTGGTCGGCACCATCGTCGCGGTCACTTCTTCGCACGAAGCGCTCCTGGACCGCAACCAAATCAAATCAGTACGGGAAAAACTCGCAGGCGATGAAGAGCTTCTGGTCATCGACCTCGCAATGCCGCAAAACGTCGCGCCTGAGGCCGGGGCCCTGGCCAGGGTCTCGCTGTACGGCATCGAGGAGATGCGCGAGGAGGCGGAGACCAACCGCCAGCGACGGCTTGAAGAAATGGACCGCTGCGAGGTACTGGTCGAGCACCAATTGGAAACCCTTCGCCGGCATCTCTTCGATCGGGCCTTGTCTCCCGCCGCCCGCAGCCTCAATGAGAGTTTTCAGGAGGTGGCGGAGCGGGCCATCCGGCACAGTTTCGGCAAGGACCTGGCGCACCTCGCGGTAGCCGATCGTGAGGCCGTGGAGCGGATGACAGCGGGCCTGGCAAAACGCCTCGTCCAGATCCCGTTGAAAGGCCTCAAAAGTGCAGCCTGGAACCACTCGAGCGCCGTAATCGACGGGTTCCTCAAGGGTCTCGATGGGAAAAACGGCGGCGACGGGGGATCCACGACATGAGTGATCCCGGGACTTTTCGCCTCGGGACCCGGGGATCGGATCTCGCGCTGTGGCAGGCTCACCATGTGGCTGCTCTCATCGAAGAACGCTTCGGCTGCGATTGTTCGATCGAGATCATCAAGACGTTGGGCGACCGGGTCACCGACGTGGCCTTTCGAAAAATGGAAGGCAAGGGGTTTTTCACCAAAGAACTGCAGGAGGCATTGTTCGAGAAACGCATTGATCTCGTGGTGCACTCTCTGAAGGATCTTCCGACCGAAGAACCCGACGGGCTCGCGGTTGCGGCCGTGCTCTCACGGGCCAATCCGCGAGATCTGCTCCTGGCCAGGTCTGGGTTGCTCGACTCGACCCCCTCGAACCCGCTGGGTCTGCCGACCGGAGCGATCGTCGGGACCTCCTCCCTGCGTCGCGCGGCGCAGACCCTCGGGCACAATCCCGAGGTCGTGATCCGTGCTCTTCGGGGCAACGTCCCGACCCGTGTTCGCAAACTGCAAGACGGCGACTATGATGCGATCCTCCTGGCCGCCGCCGGAGTCGAACGACTGCAACTCGACCTTGGCGATCTCGATCTCCTGGAGATGGCGCCGGAGATCATGCTGCCGGCCCCCGGCCAGGGGGCTCTGGCCATCGAGACCCGGGCCGAGGATCCGACCGTCGAGATTCTCACCGGCCTCAACGATCACCATGTTGCACGCTGCGTCGGCGCTGAACGGCAGCTGCTCGAACTCCTCGGAGGAGGCTGTCACCTGCCGCTCGGTTGTCTGGCGACGGAGGACGAGAACGGTCTGCGGCTGCAGGCGATCCTCGGAGACATCGACGACGAAGCCACCCGCGGCAGGGTCGCCCGTGTGGCGGGAGTCGCCCGCGACCCGGAGACCGCCGCCCGCGTGTGCTTCGAAGCGCTCCGCGTGGCCATGCCCACGGTGGTCGACAATTGAGCCGATTCGTTCTCATCACTCGCCATCCATCCGATTGTGATGAGCTTCGTGCGCTGCTGGGCCCCTGTGGCATCACCGTTCGGCCCTACCCCGTTCTTCGCCTCGAAGAGTTGGACGACAGCAAGGGATGGCGCGACGTCCTCGCCAGTGTGCCGGCCGAGAACCACGACGCCTGGCTGGTCATGGCCTCACCGAGGGCGCCGAAACGTTTTGCGGCCGCCTGCCGGTTCCACGATGCGGAGCACCTGCTCGATCTTCCGACTGCAGCCGTGGGAACCAGCACCGCACAAGCCGCCGAGGACGCTGGATTCAAGCTTCGAATCGTCGGGCCGGGCAACGGAGAAGGTCTCGCACGAAAGATGGTCACTGAACTCGAGGCCCCGACGCCGGTCGTTTTTGCCTGCGGACGCGAACGTCGCCGCGAGCTTCCGACTATTCTCGGCACCGCTGGGCACCACGTGTTGCCGGTGGTGGTCTACCGGATGAAACCCACACCGCCACGCGAACTGCCACCCCTCGGCCCGAGCCTGGAGGCGGTCGTTCTCACCTCGCCCCGCGCCGCTACGCTCTACCTTGATGGAGTCGGCGGTATGCCTCTCCCCTGCCAACACTGGGCTCTCGGAACCACCACCCAACAGGCGGCCGCCGCCATCGGCATCGAGTGCAAAATCCCCAATGAACCGACCATGAAAAGCCTCTCGGAGGAGCTATGCAAGAGCTGATCATCAGACCCCGACGTCTTCGTATGAATCCCGTGTTGCGCGACCTGGTTGCGGAGTCCCGGCTGGATTCCAATATGCTGGTTCAACCACATTTCGTCGTGCCAGGAACCGGAGTGACCGAGCCCATCGGCGCCATGCCGGGGATCGACCACCAGTCCGTCGACCACCTGGTGAAAACGGTCGGTAGCGACCTCGAACTGGGTATCCGTTCGGTGCTCCTCTTCGGGGTCCCCGACAACGACGTCAAGAGACCGGATGGAAGCGGCGCCGCCAGCGATGACAATCTGGTTTCCGAAGCAGTGGCGGCCCTCAAAAAGGCCTATGGAAACGATCTATTGGTGATGACCGACGTCTGTCTCTGCGCCTACACCAATCACGGCCACTGCGGGCTCATCGTCAACGACAAGGTCGACAACGACTCCACCCTCCCCCACCTCGCGGCCATGGCGCTGGCGCACGCTCAGGCCGGAGCCGACATCGTGGCCCCCTCGGACATGATGGACGGACGGGTCGCGGCGATTCGCGAGGCCCTCGACGACGACGGTATGTCCGATGTCGCCATCATGTCCTACTCGGTGAAATATGCGTCGGCCTACTACGGTCCTTTTCGCGAGGCGGCCAATTCGGCGCCGAGTTCGGGCGATCGCCGATCTCATCAGATGGACACCCGCAATCGCCGCGAGGCCATGGCCGAGGCGGAACTCGATGTGGAAGAGGGCGCCGATATCCTGATGGTCAAACCGGCGCTGGCATTTCTCGACATCGTCGCCGATCTCCGCGAGGCCTTTACCCAACCGCTGGCCGTCTACAACGTCTCCGGCGAGTACTCCATGGTCAAGGCCGCTGCCGAAAAGGGCTGGATCGACGAACGTGCGGTGGTTCTGGAAAACTGGCACGCCTTCCGCCGGGCAGGTGCCGACATCCTCATCACATACCACGGCCGCATGGCGCTGCAGGAGGGCTGGCTGTGAGAGATCGCCGGCGCTCCGAGGAACTCTATCGCCGTGCCTGCGACGTGATGCCGGCCGGGGTCAACTCTCCGGTACGGGCCTTCAAGAGCGTCGGCGGCGATCCATTCTTCTACGATCGTGGGGCGGGCTGTCACGTGTTCGATGTCGATGGTAACCGCTATATCGACTACATCTGCTCGTGGGGGCCTTTGATCCTCGGCCACGCCCATCCCGATGCGGTGGCAGCGGTCAGCGAAACCGCAGTGGCGGGCCTTTCCTTCGGAGCTCCCTGCCGTCAAGAGGTGGAGTTGGCGGAGCTCGTCACATCGGCGGTTCCGCACGTCGAGTCCGTCCGATTCGTCTCCTCGGGAACTGAGGCCGTGATGTCGGCCATCCGGCTCGCCCGCGGAATCACCGGCCGCGATGCCGTGATCAAATTCACCGGTTGCTATCACGGTCACGCCGACCACCTCCTCGTGGCCGCCGGTTCGGGTCTCGCGACCTTTGGCACACCTTCCTCCGACGGAGTCCCGGCAAGCTTTGCCAGCCATACAATCGTCCTCCCTCTTGCCGACAGCGAAGCCTTCCTCAAAGTGATGGCAGAGCGCGGTGACGAGATCGCGGCGGTGATCATCGAGGGGGTCCCGGCCAACGCGGGGCTCTTGATTCAGTGCTCGAAATTCATGGCTCTGTTGCGCAGCGAGTGCGATCGCTGCGGCGCCATGCTCATCCTCGACGAGGTCATCACCGGCTTCCGCCTCGGTCCCCAGGGAGCGGCCGGCCGCTATGGTCTGACCCCGGATATCAGCACCTTTGGCAAGGTGATCGGAGGCGGCATGCCGGTGGGCGCCTATGGAGGGAGCCGCGAACTGATGGAACACCTGGCGCCGCTGGGGGCGGTCTACCAGGCCGGAACTCTTTCCGGCAACCCGGTGGCGATGGCCGCCGGAACGGCAACCCTCAATCGTCTCTTCGAAAACGACGGCGCCGCCTACACCCGCCTCGACGAAATTGGCGACAGACTGCAAACGGGACTTCAGAGTGCCATTGATGATGTCGATCTGCCGTGGACAGTGGTCAGGGTCGGTTCGATCCTGTGGCTGGCGCTCCAGGATGGTGATCCGCCGCGACGATTCGAAGACATCGATCCCGCCGCTGCCGAAACCTACGCAACGCTTCACGGCGCGCTCCTCGACCACGGGGTCTCGCTCGCACCGTCGGCCTACGAGGTCATGTTTGTCTCACTGGCCCATGACGAGGAGGTCATTGATCAGACGGTCGAGATCTTTGAAGCGGTGCTGAGGGACATGAAATGAGTTTCGAATTTCGAATTTCGGATTTCGGATTTTCATCCTCCTGGCCTCCAGGAACTGAGGATTCAGTCTTCAAAATTCAAAATTCGATATTCCGTTTCAGAAATCGAGGGCACCGCTCGTGAACCGTTTTCTGCGTGCGTGCAGGCGCGAGACCGTCGATCGGCCGCCGGTGTGGGTCATGCGCCAGGCGGGACGCTATCTGCCGGAGTACCGGGAAATCCGCAAGAAGAGCGGCGATTTCCTCACCATGTGCCGAACCCCCGAGATCGCTTCAGAAGTGACACTGCAACCGATCCGGCGATTCGGGCTCGATGCGGCGATCGTCTTTTCGGACATTCTGACCCCCTTGGTTCCCATGGGGATCGAACTCAGCTTCAGTCCGGCTCCCCACATCAACAACCCGATCCGCAGGCCCGAAGACCTTGCGAGGCTGTCGATTCCGGAGCCCTGGGCCGGTACCGAGTTCCTGTCGCAGACGTTGGCGCTCGTCCGTTCCGATCTCGACGACGAAACCGCGTTGATCGGCTTCTGCGGCGCACCGTGGACCCTGGCCTCATATCTGGTGGAGGGTGGGACTTCGCGCAGCTTCACCAAGGTCAAGTCCTTCGCGCTGCACCACCCCGAAGCATTCGAAAGTCTGCTGAACACTCTCGCCGATGCGATGGCGGCCTACCTCGCGACGCAGGTCGAACACGGCGCCCAGGCGGTGCAGATCTTCGATTCCTGGGTCGGAGCCCTCGGAGCGGACGATGCCCGCCGATGGGCGCTTCGACCGGCACGACGCCTTCTCGAAGCAACCAAGAGTCTCGGCGTGCCGAGGATCTACTTTGCCAACGGTGGCGCCCACCTTCTGCACGACCTCCCTGATATGCCGTGTGAGGTCCTCGGTCTCGACTGGCGTGTGGATCTTCGCAGGGCGGCCGCGGCACTGCCCGGCCACGCGCTTCAGGGCAACCTCGACCCGGGATCCCTGATGGGCCCGGATGAAGAGATCGAACGACGTGCCACGGCCATGCTGAAGAGCGCACCAACAACCGGATACATCGCGAACCTGGGCCACGGCATCACACCCGACGTGCCGGTCCACGCGATGGAGGCCTTCGTCAGGACCGTGCAGGGTTTTCGATATGGCAACTGATTTCGGATTTCGGATTTCGAATTTCGAATTTGTCGCACTGCCTTCAGAAGACTTTCAAGGAGAGTGGACGGAAATCCGAAATTCGAAGCCGAGCGCCGGGCGAAGAGCGTGACGCTCGATCTGTCCACACTGTCGCCCGATCTGTTGGCCCGCTATGACAAGCCGGGTCCGCGCTACACCTCCTACCCCACCGCCCCCCATTTCAGTCCGGATTTTGACGAGGTGGCCTACCGGGAACGATTGCGGGCGGCCGCCGAACGCCCCGATGAAACCTTGTCGATGTACGTCCACCTTCCCTTTTGCGAAGAAAGGTGCACCTTCTGCGGATGCAACGTGGTGATCTCGCCGCGGCGGGGACCGGAGAAGGCCTACCTCGAAGTGGTGGCGGCGGAACTCGATCTCCTGCAGGGCGCGCTCGGTCCGAGGCGCTTGCTCAACCAGCTCCATTGGGGAGGCGGAACCCCGACCTATCTGTCGCCCGAGCAATGCTCCCATTTGTTTGCAGACATCTCATCCAGATTCGAACTCACCGAGGACGCTGAGATCGCCCTCGAGATCGATCCCTGCGTGACAACCCATGATCACCTCGCGACACTGCGGCAGCTCGGCTTCAATCGCGTATCCATGGGCGTCCAGGATCTCGACCACTCCGTCCAGGAGGCGATCAAAAGGATCCAACCACTGGAGCTCACCCTCGATCATGTGACCGAGGCGAGGCGACTGGGATTCCAATCGGTCAATATCGATCTCGTCTATGGCCTCCCCGGCCAGGACGAGGAACAGTTCCGCCGCACCGTCCGAACAGTGATTCGAGAGCTCGAGCCCGATCGCGTAGCCTGTTTTTCCTATGCCCACGTGCCGTGGATCAAGCCCCACCAACGACAGCTCGAAACGATGCCGATGCCCGCGGGCTGGAACAAATTCAGGATCTTTGTCGGTGCGGCCCAGGAGTTCACTGAAGCCGGCTACCGTTTTGTCGGGTTTGATCATTTTGCGCGACCTGGCGACGAGTTGGCTCAATCGCTCGAGCAGGATCGGGTACACCGCAATTTTATGGGCTATACGACAATGCCTGCATCCGATCAGGTGGGGATCGGCGTCAGCTCCATCGGTGATGTGGCCGGAGCATTCGTCGCCAACCGGAAAAAACTCGCCGAATACGAACGCACCGTGGCCTCGGGCCGACTGCCGGTTGAACGGGGAATCCTTCGCTCCGCCGAGGACGAACTTCGACGCGCGGTGATCAACCGCATCATCTGCACCCTCAAACTGGACTACCGGTGGGTCGAAGAGCACTTCCAGGTAGACCCTCGATCGCATTTCGCGGCGGCACTGTCGCAGCTCGACACGATGCGGGCAGATGGTCTGCTTGAAATGGACGACCACGGTCTCAGGGTCAGCGACACCGGACGGTTTTTTCTCCGCAATATCTGCATGCCTTTCGACGCCTACCTCGATCAGCCCAGCGACGGGCCGGTGTATTCGAGGACCGTTTGATCCCGCGGATGAAGCAAAAGGTGCGGGCCTGCTGCGATACGATCGAGTAGATGGCTCAGGCAAAGACCGACCGGTTCCCTTTAATTGTCACGGCAATCCTGGCCGTTGCAGCCGGTCTGGTGCTGACCCTCTACGGATGGCTGCCGGCAATCAGCGCGGTCTATCCCCTGTTTCTTGCCTCCCTGTGGGCTACCGTTATCGGCGTCGCTTGCTGGGGCGCCGGGAGCCTCTGCGCCCGCTGGCTTTTTGCATCGGATGATCTCGGTCTCGAGCACGTCATCATCACCCTCACTTTGGGCACCGCTGTATTGATTGCCTGCGCCGGCCTGCTTGCGCTCGTGCACCTGGCCTATCCGTCGCTTCTTCTGATCGTGCTCACCGGATGGACCTGTCGCGGAGCCGTTCTCCTGTCTCGACTGCGGCCTGAATGGTCCGCTGACCGCAGCTGGCAGGAACTTCCACCGGCTTTGATCTTTTTAGGCGCGAGCGCCCTGACCCTGATCGCTGCCACGAGCTTCGCCCCCTTTTACGATCAATGGAACTACCATCTCGCTTTCCCATATCAGTGGCTTCGCGCAGGAACAGTCGTCACCTATCCTCTGCACGGGTTCTCGTTCATGCCCGCCAACTCGGGGCTGCTTTATCTCTACAGCCTGGCAGGTCCGGGCCCGTGGGGCGCTCAGGTTTCCCATTGGTGGTTCGGTTTTCTCGCCGCCGGGGGATCGGCCGCCGTGGCGAAACAGTTGGGCGCACGAAGCTTCGGCCGGCTGCTTGCGGCCGTCGTCTTGACGGCCACTCCGGCTTTCGTCCAACTCGGAGCCCTGGCCGGTTCCGATCTCGGAGTGGCGGCATTCGGAATCGGCGGGCTGATCGCTCTCCTCGAAATGTACCGAAATCAGGACCGGTCCCTCCGCTGGATCGTGACTGCAGGTCTTCTGGCGGGCTTCAGCGCCGGCTGCAAATATACCGCGATCGGTCAGTTCGTGATCCCTCTCGCGTGTATGGGAGTGTTGCTGGTGTTCGCCGATCAGGCGGCTCCCTCGCGACTCCGTCGGGTGGGGATCCACGCCCTGGCCTTCGGTCTCGCAGTCGGTCTCTCTTTCGGTCCCTGGCTCCTCCGCAATGCCCTGTTGACCGGTAACCCGGTGCACCCCTACCTGCAGGCTCTATTCCAGACACTCGGCGTCGACCGGGACGAAACAGAGGTCGCAGAAAAGATTGGCGATTTTGAAATCGGCCCCGAGAAAATCAACCAGGGGCTTTCGCTCGGGACCTTTTCCCGCCGCGGGCACGCCGGGGACATCGGTCCGATCCATCTGTGGCTGCTGCCGTTGGCTCTCTTCTGGGTCTGGAGGAGGCACAGAGAGCCGCGGGTCTGGGCGGTTTTCGGGGTCTTCGTCTTGAGCCTTTTCTTCTGGGCGATCGGCCCGACCCTGGGCCGCTACCTCGTTCCGACTCTGGCAGTGCTGAGCGCCCTCGTGGGTGCGGCGTGGAATGACCTCATCCCCCAACTCAACCGCGTCAGTCGGGGTGTCTTTTCGATTGCTCTCTATGTGCTCCTGATTGCAAACTGCAGCCCCTATCGTGCCGAGTACCTGCAAAGCCAGCTCGAGTGCGCCTTCGGGGTTCGCGACGAACAGGAGTTTCTATCGCTCCGCGTCACCTCCTATGAGCCGAATCTCGCAGCCAACGAACAACTTCCTGCCGCGGCCAAGGTCCTGTTGGTGGGCGAACCGAGGGCCTACGGCATCGATCGCGATGTGATCGTTGAAGACGGTTTTCGTGAACCGCTTCTGGTAACGCTGGCGCAAAATTCGGAGACATCGCAACAGATCGCGGAGCACCTCGAGGGTCTTGGCGTCACCCATATTCTGTGGAACCAGGCAGAAGCGACCCGCCTCGCTGAGGCCGGCGGTCGTGCGGAGTATCTCGAATGTCCGACCGAGGAGGCCCGTCAGCGGCTCGATCGGTTTCTTGCCGATCACACCCGGCCGTTTGCCGACGGACGTTGGTGGGAGATCAGATCGCTGGTGAAGGAATAGTCGCTAACTTCGTTTGTCGATCATGTCGGCCAGCATGCCGAAAAGAATCGTGTTGACGGTGAACAAAAAAAGCAGGATGGTCTTGTCCGTCAGATTCTGAAGTACAAAGACGTCGTAGCCGAGACTCCCCGCGAAAAGTAGAAAAAGCACGGTGGCGACCGGAAGAAGAACCCGAAGCGGGGCGAAGTACATCCCGGTCCGGATGATCAACTGGAAGAAGCCGACACTGTCTCTGATCGGCCGGATCTTCGAACTACCGACGCGCTCGGCGTAATCGATGGGTATGAAAACGACCCGGTACCGGCTCCTCATCATGGCCACCGTGATGGTCGTGGTCAGCGAGAAACCATCGGGAAGGATTTTTGCGAATTGTTCAAAAATGGTCTTGCGGAAGATCCGGAGACCAGAGTTCATATCCGGAATCGGCTCGCCCACCAGCCATGAGCAATGAGCTCTGAGAATAGATTTTGCAAACCTCCGCAGCCAGGGTTGACCGCCATCCCCCTCAGTCCGGGCGCCCACCGCCATGTCGGCATCCGTCGCCTCTTTGACCAGATCGTAAATCCGGTCATTGGGATAGGTCCCGTCGGCGTCGGTGATCACGATCCACTGAAACCGGGCTCTCCTGACACCGCTCTTGATAGCTGCACCGTAGCCCTGATTGCGCCGATGATGGATCACCCGGATCACGCCATCTTCGTTGCTGGCCTGGCCTTCGATCTCGTCGAGAATCGCAGCGGTCCCATCGGTCGAACCGTCATCCACCGCGACGATTTCTCCACCGATATCGCGGACGATGACTTCCAACCTGGAAAGGATTGATTGGATCGCATCCTTCTCGTTGAAGCACGGAACCACGACGGTGATCGGCGGCGGGAGGTCTTCGGCGCGTCTCTTCTGCAATTCCCCTCCAAGGGTGTGGGCTTAGCCGGAGGTCCATTGTCTCACGATGCGGCACGGCTTGTACGGGCGGCTGGAATGGGGCATGATCGAGATACCGGCCGCGAGTGATAGCAACAACAATGAACATCCTCTATCTGGCACCAACACCGTTTTTCAGCGTTCGCGGCGCACCGCTCGTGACCCGTGACACCATCGAACACTTGACCAATGACGGCCATCAGATCGATCTTCTGACCTTTCCCTTCGGCCAGGACAGAGAAATGCCCGGGCTGAAGATCATCCGCTGCGGCAGATGGTTGCCGATTCGCAAGGTCTCGTTTGGGGCCAGCCTCGGAAAGGCCGCACTCGACAGCGCCATTTTCCTGCAGCTTCTTTGGCGTCTCCTGGCCGGACGATTGCGAATCGGCAAGACCTACGACATGGTATTCGCCCTCGATGAGTCCGCGTTTTTGTGTTGGCTGCTCGCATGGCTCCTGCCCTGCCCCGTGATCTACGACATGGACGCCAGCATCGGCGAACAATTCGAACTCAACCCCCGGTTCAGGAGACTGGTGGGTTTGGGTCACTTCGCCGAGACGCGATGTGTGGGGGTCGCCGCGGTCGTGGTTGTGCAGTGCCGGGCATACGCCGAACGGGTGGCGGCGATCTCGCCGCAAAAGTGCGTCATCACGGTTCCCGATCTTCCCCTGGTCACGGCGGAAAAGATCCGGTCAGCACCTCCTTTTCCGTGGGATGAAACTCTCCCGCTGCTACCCCCGGTTTTCCTCTATGTGGGAAATCTCGGATCCCACCAGGGCGTCGATCTCCTGGTGGCGGCATTTGCCCGCCTGCGCCGGGAAGGCCTCGACGGGTCATTGGTGATCGCCGGCGGGCGACCCGACGAGGTCGAAAAAATGGCGGCCCGAAGCCCCAATGTGAGTTTTCTCGGAACGATCGATCCGCACGACCTTCCGGGTCTTTATCGAATCGCCGATGTGGTCGTCGCTCCGAGGGTTTCCGGCTCCAACACACCGATGAAGATCTACGACTACATGCACTCCGGCAGCCCAATCGTAGCGACGCGGCTGACAACCCATACCCAGGTGCTCGACGAGGACTGCTCGATTCTGGTTGAAGCGACTGAAGATGGGTTGGTTGAGGGAATGCGGTGGGCGGCCGGCGACGAGTCGCAGTCCGCAGATCTTGTCCGGAGGGCTCGGGAAAGGGTGGCTTCGATCACTTCCGAAGAGATCTTCAGCAAACGGCTTCGCCAGGCAGTGGCCGCGGCGACCGGCACGCACGCCTCTCAGGAGCAGCAGAATCCATGAGGTTCACGGGAAGATTCTGGATGCGGTCGATCCTCAGGCTCGCGGTCGGGGTGGCCCTGGTGGCGGTCCTTGCACGTTTCGTCGATCTCGGCGAGGTACTCGCCCGGTTCAAACAGATACCGCCCTGGGTCTTCCTCATCACCTCACTCGCCTGGTTCGGAACAGCTGTCGCGCACACATTGCGCTGGCAGCTGGCGCTGCAGACTCTGGACGTCGAAATCGGTTTGCCCCGTCTGCTTCGTCTGGTCATCGCCGGTTATTTCGTCAATCTTTTCCTACCGAGCGCGATCGGAGGAGACGTAGTTCGGGTTTATGGGACGAAGAACGAAACGGCCGGTGTGCTCAAATCTACCGGGATCATCGCCATCGAACGCTATTGCGGTTTTCTCGGCACATTCGTGCTCGCGATTCCAGCTCTCATCGTGACCGACTTCGGCAGCCGCCATCCGGGTCTGGCAGCAGCAGTGGTCCTGATGTTCGTGGTTTTTGTGGCGGCATTTCTGATTGCCGCCAATTCTCGCGTTTCCCATCTGTGTCAGCGAATATCCAGGGCCGTCGGTTGGCGGCGAGCCGGAAAAATGATCGCGGATCTCTCGGCCTCGTTACGGGAGTTCGTGTCGCGTCCCGGGTTGCTCGCGGCGATGGTGTTTTACTCGGTTCTGATGAAGGCGAGCGTGGCGGTGGCGATCTTCACCCTGGCTTCTGGGCTCGGTATCAAGATCAATCTGGGTGAGCTGCTCGTCTTTCTGCCGTTGTACAACCTGGCTTGCACCCTCCCGATCTCGATCAGCGGTCTGGGAACGCGGGAGATCACTCTGGCGGCGTTTTTCACCGAAATGGGGCTCCCAGCCGATCAGGCCACGACCCTGGCCTTGGCGGGTCTGGCCTGGATCTACGTCGCATCCCTGGCTGCCGGGTTGGTCTTTCTTCTCCCGGAACGAAGCGAGGTCGAATCTCCCGAGGAGCGTGCTCCGCGGGAGTAGGCCGAATCGTTTTTCAGCCCTCGGTCTTTCGGCCCATCCCTTTGAGCACCTCTCGCTTGTCACGGAAGCGCGCACGAATGGCATTGAACTCGGCGTGGTCGATCCCCAACTCGTTGGCCACCTGGCGGATTTCTTCCTCTTCGACGATGGAGAGCCTGTCGTCCGCAGCGCCGACCGCAAAAAGGCAGTGAAGCAGGCGTTGGCTGTCACCCTCCGCCGCAAGCCGGCGAAACTCGCGGGTCGCCAGATAGTCCTCACTGGCTCCCAACAACTGATTGCGATGTGCCGCCATCTCGGCGGCCAGGGTGCTCTGTTCGGCGTCGAGCCCACCGTGCTCCTGCAGGATCGTCTCCATGGTCCGGAATTCGTCGCCGCTTATTTCAAAATCGGCGCGGGCGGCCCGTGCCATCACCATTGCAAAGGCGGCGACCCAACGTGCTCGATCGGGGTCGAGGTGGTGGAGACGGTCGACGATGTCGTTGACGGCCGACGACTCCTGAGTCGACGGTGACGCCTCCGCTTTGGAACTCAATCCCAGGAAATCGAAGATCGACATTCACACTCCTTCCGGTGCGCTCTCTGCAATGCCAGAGGCTCTGATTTCAGCCCTCACAATGGCGAACGACACCTCGTTGCACAAGTGCGTTGACCAACAGTTTATTCTCGAGCTCCGATCCGGGGATCATTTTGAGAATCTCGCCAAGGGAGTATGCGCCGTCGATTCGTGACAGGAGAAACCCCTCCTGAGGGCTGCAGCTGAGACTGGTGAGTTCAGAAGACGGGATGGCCAGCTCGAGCACAGCGGTATCGGTCATCTGGAGTTTGGTGGCGGCATCGGAGATTTTTTCCTGGACCGAGATTGCCTGTTTCAGCACATCCTTGTTGTCGGCATATTTGTCACGGATCTCCACCAGTCGATGAAAGGCCATCAGGAGATTTCCTTCGCCAATCATCTCTTCCACCTGATGCAGGAGGGTCATCCAGGTGCCCTTTGTAAAACCCGGGATCGGCGTGAGCTCGGCGCCCGGCGGGTGGATCGAAAAGAGATCGTGGTTCATGCCCTGAAAGACAAACATCATGACGTGAAAAAACGCCAATCGGTTGGAAAGCGCGATACTCTCGATGCTGTTGGCGCCATCAATCTCGCGCAGGATATTGAGCTCGATCTCGCCGAGCTGCTCAACATCGACGGCTCGCTGCACGCGGGGAATCCAACCCTCGTCGGGGATGATTTCCCGACAACGGGTCCACTCGTCCTTGCGGCGCACGCCCTCCATGATGATCATCTCGACCGGCAGATTCAGAGGTTGGAATTTCTTTGCAGGGAGGATGTTCTCGAGAAACCTGAAATCTCCCTCCTGCCAGGTGAAAAGCTCGTAGATCGTCTCCTCGGTCTTGACCTGCAGAATGAGCTGCAAATCTTCCCGGTCGAGGCGGCCGATGATGACCAGCAACTCACCGAGCAAGGTTCCGTGGCCCTCCTGCATGTCGAGGAGTTCCTGGAGCTCGTCCTCGGCGAGAATCTTCCAGCCCACGAGATAGTAGCCGAGGAACTCTTTTGGGTTCTCGGATGACGCGGCAGCCACGAGGCCGTCCCGGAAGTAGATCTTTTTGTTGTACGGCTCACCCTCGACGGAGAGGGTCCCCGTTTTCCGGCTTTGCGATACCCATTGCAGGAGGTCCGCAAAGGGCATCGTGCGCAGATTGCCACTGATCGACACTGAATAACCTCGATAACAGGAAATCGAACGCACGAACCCCGGCTCCCGAGCCCTCGGAGACGTACATCCAATTCCAGCTGATCATAAGGTCCGTAAGTTACAGACCTACGTAAATTATAACATCCGTCACCCTGTCGCCGGACGACGAAAAGGGAGGCGCGAACGCCTCCCTCAGCCTCGATTCCAGGTTTTCGCGAAGATTATTTGAGTCGGAAATTGACGGTGAGGTTGTAGTACACGGCGACCGGTCGGCCATCGCACAGGGCGGGTTCGAATTGCCATTGCCGGACCGCCTCCGTGGCTGCCTCGGACAGGCGGTCATCCGGCGATTCCAGGATCTTGATCGCTTCGACCGACCCTTCTTCGCTGATCACCGTCTCGACGACGACCATTCCCATGACCTTTTCCGCCCGCGCCGATTCGGGATATTTTGGCGGAGTCTTCTCGCCGACCGTCGGATGGGTGATTTCATTGCACTCTTCGCTCGATTCGAAGCGCCTCAGCTGCTTTTTCTCAGCCTTCGATTTTACTTTCTGTTTTTCTTTTTCCGGCTCATCGGAGGACGCAATCGGTGCCACGTCCATCGCGTCATGGGCCACCGGCGAAAACACGGCGGCACCGAGGACCCCTGCGCCGCCAACGGCAAGGACCATCACAACTGCGAACAAAATGACTCGGCCTTTGGACATTGTTCTCTCCTTCTTCAGCCATTGCACACGTTCGAAGACATTGGATCTGCCCAGTAGGGGCAAAGCCAGGGTTGCGGTGGGACGAGACTGGGAACACACGATCTGCCACAGAGCCTCGAGGTATTGGCGGCGTTTTCCGGTCATCCTGACGGTTCCCGCATCCACCACCATTTCTCTACTGAGCGCGATCTTCGGCAGCAGGATCCAGACCGCAGGATGAAACCACAGTGCGGCTCGGAGGATCTCCTCGAGAACCGTCATCGCCCAGTCGCGACGCCGGATGTGGAGCAGTTCGTGGCAAGCCACTCCCTCCTGTTCGTCCACCGAGAGCGTATGGAACGATGGCGGGACCATCACCACCGGGCGGATCCATCCAAAGGTGAAGGGCACCGTCAGTCGATCCGACACCAGGATCGGCACCTCCAGCTTGAAGCGGCGCTGCAGCGCACCCAGGACCATCGGAAACGGCGTCAACGGGGATGCCGCCCGCCGGCAACGGTTGAGAAAAACGAGGCCCACGAAAAGCCGGATCAGTCCGAGGAGTGTGACGACCGCGGCTGCGACCAGCAGATTGCGACCGCTGACGGCCGCCACCGAGGGTGGAAGGGTCGCCGTCACCGTTTCTACCGAAGCGGCCTCGAGTCGGAGCAACGGCAGGGTTTTTGGCGGCGTCCAACCGGCAAGGAGGACGGGAAGCAGCACCACGACTACGAGGAGGGCTCGCCAATATGTGAGCAGAGTTCTTGGGTGCCGGATCTTCAGGAGACGCGGCAACAGGAGGCCGACCCCCAAGAGGAGGCCGCTCTGGAGCGCGTAGGAAAGGACGGCGGTGGCGGTTTCGTGGAGGTTCATTCGATCTCCCGGATCATGCGTGCGATCTCTTCGAGGTCCTTTTCCGACAATTTGCGGTCTTTGACCAGGCTGAGAACGAGGGGCCGCACCGATCCCTCGAAGACCTTGCCGACAAAATCATCCACCATCCCCGAGATGACCTGGCTCTTCGGACGAACGGGCTCGTAACGATACGCGCGGCCCTCTTTGGTGCGGGTGAGATGCCCCTTCTCCTCGAGAATGTTCATCATGGTCATTACCGTGGTGTACGCCAACTGGCGGCGTTGGTTGAGGCATTCGTGGACGTGGCGCACGGTGCCGCCACCGATTGCCCAGACCACCTGCATGATCTCGAGTTCGGTGTCGGTCAGCTTGCTTTCTGATTTCTTCATACTAAAAACTTAGTACTATGATCTTCGTTTGTCAAGCCCGTCGAAAACCCTTTCGGCAGAGGGATCAGAGACGACACAGTGCAGATCATCTCGTCGCAACCACCAAGACACCAAGACACAAAGCCGCCACCAAGGTGCTTGTCACGGCGTAGCCGCGGAGCGACGAAACCGGACCCACAGAACACACAGAAAAACACAGAAACCATCGCAACGCAGCGCGAATAGCCCGCAGATCACGCAGATAGACGCAGATGAAAGCCTGATTGCGAAGGCATCACCAATTCTGCAATCGAAGAGCATCAGCATCCGGGTTCATCAACGCAAAGGCGCCAAGATGCGAAGGCGCAATGGCAGCCGAACTGCTGGATCGATAGTGCCAAAAGAATATTGAACGCAGAGGCGCAGAGTCGCGGAGACGCAGAGGACGTCCCGGAAGAATCCTCCGCCCGGCGAGATCCTGGCCGCCAAGGGCGGCCAGGTACCGCTGGGTCAGGAAACCGCCCCAAAACCAGCTCTCGTCACGGTTTCCTGACCCAGCGGCCTGCGCGACCGCGCAGGTCTCGCCTCCTTCCTCCCCTTTCCTTCAATCAATGGAGGATGTCACCGATGCAAGGCAGATTCGGCATGCCGGAGGCGTGCCGGCCGGTGGGAAGCGGGGTGACTCCGAGCGCTGGCGATTGGAGTCACCCCGCTTCTCACCGGCGACGGACGATCAGAGATCGTCTGTCGATCTGCCGACACTGATGGCAACCCCGTACAAGCTCGCCAACCAGGCCTTTGCGTCTCTGCGACTTTGCGTTCTTTGCGGTTCAACCATGTGCACGCGAGACGCGTGCACCACCATGGTGGTGCAGCCGTCCCGGCTGCACTCCGGTCGTGCCTTTGCGATGGCTTCTGTGTTTTTCTGTGTGTTCTGTGGGCCATCGTGGTTGCGACGAGACCGTTTGCGATGAATCTGCGTCTATCTGCGTGATCTGCGGGCGTCCTCTCTCTGTGTCTCCGTGCCTCTGTGGTTTTCTTGGTGTGACTCCTTCGTGCCTTTGTGTCTTCGTGTTTGCGACGAGAGCGAGCGCGATGGATCTGCGTTCATCTGCGTGATCTGCGGGCGTTCTTCCGCCGTTGTCACCGGTGGTTTTCCGGGTGGAAATAGATTTCGAGTTGATTTATACCTTATTTACACCTATACTGAAAAACCAGACCCGAATCGGGAGGCAAGAGATGGCCGTCGCACAGCTCAAATCCGAGAAAAAAGCCTCAGAAACCCTGTCGACAGGGCATTTCGAGCTCCCGGAAGAACTGCGCAACTCCCTCCACCTGGCCTCGGATCTGGTCCGCCGACGACGCGAGGAACTGCATGACGAGCCCCTCCCCACCTCATTGGAGGGCCTCGATCACCTGCTCGGAGGCGGTCTGCCCCGGGGCCGGCTCGTGGAACTGGTAGGGCGTGGGTCCTGCGGCCGCTTCGCCGCCCTGTTGTCGGCGTTGCGGGCGGTGACCGGTGCCGGTGAGGTCGCGGCGCTGGTCGATCAGGGGGCACAGCTCGACCCGCAGACAGCGGCGGAGATCGGGGTCGATCTCGAACGGCTCCTGTGGCTGCGCCCCGAGAACCTCAACGACTCCCTGGCGACCACCGAGATCCTGCTCCACACCGGCTTTCCACTGGTCGCCCTCGATCTCGGTCTGCCGCCGGTGCGCGGCCGGGCACCGCTGGCGGCCTGGCTGCGGCTCAACCGCACCGCCGCGACCCACGGCGCGATCGTCTTGGTGGGTTCGCCCTACCGTTCGAGCGGGTGTGCCGCCGGTGCAGTGCTTGCCGGCGGCCGCGGGCGCGGCAGCTGGAGCGGCGGCGGCAAGGCCTCCCGGCTGCTCAATGGGTTGCAGACACGCCTTTATCTGAACAAACGCATCGGCTACCCGGACCTCGGCAGCGTTGTTGCAACCTTCACCCTTCCTGAAGCGGGGTTCGGTTTGGCCGCCGGTACTGGACACGATCAGATTTCGGATTTCGAATTTCGAATTTCGGATTTGCCGCCCACCCGTCCCGGGGAGACGGAACGATCCGGAGCCGAGGAAAAAAGGAGAGAAAGACATGTCGCAAACATCTGAAATGAGCGTTCGTGGTTTCTTCGAACTCGCTGGCCAGGCCTGCGGATTGCTGCTCTTCGGGTTTTGTTTTTTGATGCTCGCCTTCTGCGTGTGAGCGGATGTTTTTGCCACCAAGACACCAAGACACGAAGCCGCCACCAAGGTGCTTGTCACGGCGTAGCCGCGGAGCGACGAAGCCGGACCCGCAGATCACGCAGAGAGACACAGAGGACTTCCCGAAAGAACTCACCGCCCGGCGAGGTCCTGGCCGCCATCCGGCGGCCAGGTACCGCTGGGTAAGGAAACCGCAACGAAAGCTTGTTTTCGGGGTGGTTTCCTTACCCAGCGGCCTGCGCGACCGCGCAGGTCTCGCCTCCTTTCTCCCCTTTCCTTCAATCGAGGATGGGGCCCCCGATGCAAGGCAGAACCGGCATGCCGGAGGCGTGCCGGCCGGTGGGAAGCGGGGTGACTCCGAGCGCTGGCGATTGGAGTCACCCCGCTTCTCACCGGCGACGGACGATCAGAGATCGTCTGTCGATCTGCCGACACTGATGGCAACCCCGTACAAGCTCGCCAACCAGGCCTTTGCGTCTCTGCGACTTTGCGTTCTTTGCGGTTCAACCATGTGCACGCGAGACGCGTGCACCACCATGGTGGTGCAGCCGTCCCGGCTGCACTCCGGTCGTGCCTTTGCGATGGCTTCTGTGTTCCCTCTCTGTGTCTCCGTGCCTCTGTGGTTTTCTTGGTGTGACTCCTTCGTGCCTTTGTGTCTTGGTGGTTGCGGCGAGACCGTTTGCGATGGATCTGCGTCGATCTGCGTGATCTGCGGGCGTTCTTCCGCTCTTGCATCTCTGTGTTCTCTCTCTGCGTCTCTGTGCCTCTGTGGTTTTCCGGACGGACGGTCGGAAATTCCGAATTCCGAACTCCGAATTCCGAATTCCGAACTCCGAATTCCGAACTCCTCCTGTCCATGACCCGAATCGCATGCCTCTTCATCCCCCTCTTCCCGCTCGCGGCACGACTCCGCGCGGAGCCCGAGTTGGCGGGTGAAGCCGTGGCGGTCTGCGAGGGCAACGGTTCGGCCGCCAAGGTGGCCGGTGCCTCCCGCCCGGCAAGAAAATCCGGAGTGCGCACAGGCATGAGCCTCGCCCAGGCGCGCGGCATCCTGCCCTCGTTGATCGCCCGCGGCCGCGATGAGGCCTGCGAGGGCTCGGCCCACGAGGCCCTGCTCGAGTCCGCCACCAGCCTTTCACCGCGGATCGAAGACAGCGCCCCGGATACCGTCTTCAGCGATGTCGGCGGCATGGAAAAACTGTACGAAGGTTCCTCGGGTGAGCATGACATGGGGCAGGCCGCCATCATCGCCGCCGAGACCCTCGACCTGCCGATCCGGGTCGGTATCGCCAACAACAAACTCGCCGCGCGGATCGCGGCCCGCATGCCCGACACGCCGAAGGTCGTGCCGGCCGGCGAGGAATCCCGCTTCCTCGCTCCCCTGCCCCTCACTTATCTGATGCTCGACCGGCGTCTGATGGACACGCTGCGACGCTGGGGCGTCCGTACCCTCGGGGACTTTGCCCGCTTGCCGGCGGACCGCACGGCCAGCCGCCTCGGCCCGGCCGGCGCCAACGCACACCGTTCGGCTCGCGGCATGGACTCCAACCCCCTGGAGCCCTACCACCCGCCACCGACCTTCCACGAGGGCATGGAGCTGGAGTGGCCGGTGGTCACCGTCGACCCCCTGCTCTACGCCCTGCGGCAGTCCCTGGAGCGAACCCGCAAAAGGCTCGAACGCGAAGACCTGGCCTGTGCTTTGTTCGAGATCGAGCTCGGGCTCGAACCCGAGGGCGCGGAGCACCGTACGATCCGGCTCCCCGCTCCGACCCGCGATGTGGATGCCCTGTTGGCCCTGACCCGTCTCGAGCTCGAATCGAAGCCACCGCGGGCGGCGGTGGTCTCCTTCATCACCATCACCCACCCCGATCGACCGCGCCGCGGCCAGCTGACCCTCTTCGGGGCGCCGGAAATCCACCCCGACAAGCTTGCCGGCACCCTCGCCCACCTCGCAGCCCGCCTTGGTTCGGATCGGGTGGGTTCGCCGCGGATCGTCGACGGCCACCTGCCCGAGCGTTTCAACACCGTCGCATTCGACCCACCACCGGCGCCGAAGCTGCGGCAACCGCCGCGCAAAGGGAGAGGTTTACTGGTGGTGCGGGTTCTGCGGCCGGCGGTGCCGATCGAGGTGATCACGGAAGTGAGTTCGGAGTTCGGAGTTCGGAGTTCGGAATTTCAACCATCGCAGCCGGATAGAGTCTCGGAGAACAACTCAAAACTCATAACTCAAAACTCAAACCTGTTCGCTTCGATTCGGCTTGTTTCAGTTGCTTCCGAGTCCGCAGCGACACCGAGAATTCAAGGTCTCGTGCGGGTATCGGCAGGGCCCTGGACCGTCGAGGACGGGTGGTGGAAGCACGAGCCCATCGAGCGGGATTACTGGGATGTGGAGCTTTCGGGCGGTGGGCTGTACCGCGTCTACCGCGATCGCACGAGCGGCGACTGGTTCGCGGATGGCATGTATGACTAGGAATGAACCACAGAGACCCAGAGGCACAGACCCGACACATCTCGTCACAAACACGAAGACACGAAGGCACAAAGACATCACAAAGCCGTTGGCATCCTCTCGCCGCAACCGGGCTCGCTCGGAGTTGCCCACAGAACACACAGAAAAACACAGAATTGGTTCAGCCACAGATGATATCGACGAGCTGATTCAACGAGTTCATGTCCCCACCGTTCTTTTTCGAACGCAAAGATGCAAAGACGCGAAGGCGCAATGGCCGCCGAACTGCTGGATCGATCTTGCCAAAAGCGTATTGAACGCAGAGGCGCAGAGGCGCGGAGACGCAGAGGACTTCCCGGAAGAACCCTCCGCCCGGCGAGGTCCTGGCCGCCATCCGGCGGCCAGGTACCGCTGGGTAAGGAAACCACCCCGAAAACAAGCTTTCGTCGTGGTTTCCTTACCCAGCGGCCTGCGCGACCGCGCAGGTCTCGCCTCCTTCCTCCCCCTTACTTCAATCAAGAGTTGGGGTCACCTAATGCAAGGCAGAACCGGCATGCCGTAGGCGTGCCGGACGGGTGAGGAGTGGGGTGATTCCGAACGCTGGCGATCGGGATCGCCCCACTTCTCACCCGGTGACTGGCGATCGGAGATCGTCTGGCGATCTGCCGACACCGATGGCAACGTCGCAAAAGCTCGCCAACCAGGCCTTTGCGTCTCTGCGACTTTGCATTCTTTGCGGTTCAACCATGTGCACGCGAGACGCGTGCACCACCATGGTGGTGCAGCCGTCCCGGCTGCACTCCGGTCGTGCCTTTGCGATGGCTTCTGTGTTTTTCTGTTTGTTCTGTGGGCCTTTGCGCCAGCCCTCTGTGTTCCCTCTCTGTGTCTCCGTGCCTCTGTGGTTTTCTTGGTGTGACTCCTTCGTGCCTTTGTGTCTTCGTGTTTGCGACGAGAGCGAGCGCGATGGATCTGCGTCTATCTGCGTGATCTGCGGGCGTTCTTCCACCTCTGTGCCTCTGTGGTTGGTCCGATGAAGTACGCCGAGCTGCACTGCGCCTCGGCATTCTCCTTCCTCGAAGGCGCTTCGCAACCCGAAGATCTGGTCGAACGGGCGGCGGAACTCGGGCTGGAAACGGTGGCGCTGGTGGATCGCAACTGCGTTTCGGGCGCACCGCGGTTCTGGAAGGCGGCGCGCGACGCAGGGATCAAACCCCTCGTCGGCGCAGAAGTCGTTCTGGACGAAGCAGATGCTGGATACTCGATGCTGGATGCTGATCACACCCACCCCATCCCACAATCTCAGGGAGAACGGCGGGAAAATTCAAATTCCGAACTCCAAACTCCGAAACTTGCCAGGTCCTCTCGGCCTCGTCCCCAACCCTCCTCCCGCCGGCACTCCCCTGCCCAGGTTGACGCTCCTGGCGGCCGATCGCCGCGGTTATCGCAATCTCTGCCGTCTTCTCACCGAGGCCGCCCGCGGGCGTCAGAAGGGCAAGGCGAGAGCGAGCTGGTCCCAGGTGGCAGCCCACGCCGACGGGCTCCACTGTCTCACCGGCAGTTCCGAAGGAGTCATCGCCCAGCGTCTGATCCACCGCGGCATCGACGGCGCACGACGAGAGCTCGAACACCTCAACCGGCTCTTTCCGAGACGGCTCCATGTGGAGCTGCAGCGCCACCGGCTGCGCGATGAAGAGCACCGCAACCGGGCCCTGATCGATCTCGCCCGCAGCCTGAGATTGCCGCTGGTGGCGACCGGCGGTATTCGTTATGCCCGACCCGAGAATCGCGATCTTGCCGATGCCCTCGCGTGCATCCGCGAAGGCGTCAGCGTCGACACTGCCGGCCGCCTGATCGAAGGAGGGCGCGAGCGCTTCTTGCGATCACCGCGTGAGATGGAATTGCTCTTCGCCGACCAGCCGCGGGCCCTGGCCGCGGCCGGAGTGCTCGCCGACGAGCTCGAGTTCACCCTGGATGACCTCGGCTACCGCTTTCCCGACTACCCCCTGCCGGTTGGAGAGAGCCCGATCTCCCACCTCCGGCGGGTGACCTGGGACGGCGCCCGCACCCGTTTCAGGCCGCTCACCGCCCGCGCCCAGGCACAGTTGGAGAAGGAGCTCAACCTGATCGAAAAACTCGATCTGGCGGGCTACTTCCTCATCGTCTGGGACATCGTCCGTTTCTGCCAGCGCGAGCAGATCATGGCCCAGGGGCGTGGTTCGGCGGCCAACTCGGCGGTCTGTTACGCACTCTCGATCACCGCGGTCGACCCGGTCAAGATGGAGCTGCTCTTCGAGCGCTTTCTGTCCGAAGAACGTGGCGAGTGGCCCGACATCGATCTCGACCTGCCATCGGGCGACCAACGTGAGAAGGTCATCCAGTACGTCTACCAGCGTTATGGCCCGCACGGCGCCGGGATGACCGCCAACGTGATCACCTACCGCGCGAAGTCGGCGGCGCGCGAGATCGGCAAAGCCCTGGGGTTTTCACTCGAGCAGGTCGACCGCATCTCCAAACGATTCGGCCGCCACATGACGACCGAGATCAGAGAGGGCGCGCGCGACCTCGACACCGAGTTGGCGGCAGTCGGTCTCGACCCCGAATCGAAGCGGGTCGAACACTTCAAACGATTGTGGTGGGAGATCCATCACCTTCCCCGCCACCTCGGCCAACACTCGGGTGGGATGGTGGTTGCCCAGGGCCGTCTCGACGAGGTGGTGCCCCTGGAGCCCGCGGCAATGGAAAACCGCACGGTGATCCAATGGGACAAGGATGACTGCGCCGATCTCGGTCTGATCAAGGTCGATCTGCTCGGGCTCGGGATGATGGCCGCCCTCGAGGAGTCGATCCCCATGATCCGCGACAACGAAGGTGTTGAGATCGATCTCGCCCACCTTCCGCCCGGAGACCCGAAGACCTACGACATGATTCGCAGCGCCGATACCGCCGGGGTCTTTCAGATCGAAAGCCGGGCGCAGATGGCATCGCTGCCTCGCAACCGGCCCGAACACTTCTACGACCTGGTGGTGCAGGTGGCGATCATCCGCCCCGGACCGATCGCCGGCAACATGACCAATCCCTACCTCGAACGGCGCCAGGGGCGCGAAGAAGTGACCTATGCCCACCCCTGTCTGAAGCCGATCCTCGAGCGCACCCTCGGGGTGCCTCTGTTCCAGGAACAGCTGCTGCGCATCGCAATGGAGGCGGCCGGTTTCTCCGGCGGCGAGGCCGAAGAGCTGCGACGTGCCATGGGCTTCAAGCGTTCGCAGGAACGAATGGTGGTGATCGAAAAACGTCTGCGCAGCGGGATGACCGAACGGGGAATCAGCGGCGAGGCCCAGGAGCAGATCGTGCGCTCCATCACCTCCTTTGCGCTTTACGGCTTTCCCGAATCCCACTCGGCCAGCTTCGCCCTTCTGGTCTACGCCTCCGCCTTCCTCAAGGCCCACCACCCCACCGCCTTCTACGCCAGCCTGCTCAATGCCTGGCCCATGGGCTTCTACCACCCAGCCACCCTGGTCAAGGACGGCCAACGACACGGCGTCCGTTTTCTGACGGTCGACGTCAACCATTCGGGGTGGCGTTGCCGTTGGGAAGACGGCGCGGTGCGGATCGGGCTGCGTTATGTGCACGGTCTCAAAAGGGCCGCCGGCGAGATCATCGAAGACGAGTGCGCACGGAGACCCTTCACCGATTCCGCCGACCTCGCCGGACGGTGCGATCTCTCCTCCGAACAGCTCGAACGGCTGGCCCACGTCGGGGCCCTGGCCTCGCTGGGTTTGAGCCGCCGCGCAGCCTTGTGGCAGGTCGGTGAAGTGGCGGGGCGACGCGGACCTCTCTTTGCCGATCTGCCACCCGAGAAGACATCGCCGCTTCACGAGATGCGGCCGCTCGATGAGACCGTTGCCGATTACGCCGGGCTCCACCTCACCACCGGCCCCCACCTCATGGCCTACGTCCGCCACGAGATGGATCGCCTCGGGGTGATCACGACGGCGAAGCTCGCAGAAATCCCGGACGGCGAAGTGGTGCGGGTCGCCGGAGCCGTGATCGTGAGACAACGGCCCGGTACCGCCAAGGGATTTGTCTTTTTGACCATGGAGGACGAAACCGGGACGGTGCAATCCATCATCCGCCCCGATCTCTACCAGAAACACCGGGCCTTCATCGTCAGCACCCCGGTGATCATGGTGGAAGGCCCATTACAGAAGCAGGACGGCACGATCTCCGTCAAGGCTCGACGTTTCCAAGCGGTCAATGCCGACGCGGCGGTGGCGAGCCATGATTTTCATTGACCGATCCGAGCAAGACCGGAGGAGCAGCCGCAGATGAACGCAGATGACACACCGCAGGGAATTGAACGCGATCCTGGAGTTGGCAGTGTCAGTTGCGTTTCCGATAGCGATAGCGACCGGCCAAGAGAGTATGGATGGTAAACTCCGGCACCGAAAACACAAGCCGAGGGAACAAGTGGAGGGAATCCTCCGTTGCGCAAAACGTAGGACATAAGACATGAATGAAACATCGAAACCGAATCTGGCTGATCTGAAGATCGACCGCGAACAAAAATCGGGTGACCGTGGAGGTCGCCGGTTGATGCTGATCGCGGCGACGGTTGTGGTCGTCATCGCAGCCATGGTGATTTTCTTCGCCAGAAAGAACTCACCGGTAGAGGTCGAAGTCGCCACCGCACGCTCCGCCCCGACCGGCGGCTCGGCGACCATCCTCAACGCCTCGGGCTATGTCGAGCCCCGTCGCAAGTCCACGGTGTCTTCAAAGATCACCGGCAAGGTCGTCGAGGTGCTGGTGGACGAGGGCATGGTGGTGGAAGCCGGCCAGGTGCTCGCTCGACTCGACGATGCCGACGCGCGCCGCCGCTACGAGGCCATCCGTGCCGACCGCGATGTCGCGCGGGCCTCCATCGAGGAGATGAAGGTCAACCTGGCGGACGCGGAACGTACACTCCGTCGAATCACAAAGCTCCATCAGGACGGCGTCGCCAGCATCCAGGATCTGGACTCGGCCGCAGCCGCCGTCGACGCCCTCGAGGCCCGGCTCGGCGTCGCGAAATCGTCGCTCGACGCCGCCGATGCGCAACTTGCCGTGGCGGCACAGGATCTCGAGAACTACACCGTGCGCGCGCCATTTGCCGGAATCGCGGTGTCCAAGGATGCCCAGCCCGGCGAGATGGTGTCACCGGTCTCGGCGGGTGGCGGATTCACCAGGACCGGCATCTCCACAATCGTCGACATGGAGTCGTTGGAGATCGAGGTGGACGTCAACGAGAGTCATATCGCAAAGGTCCAACCCGGCCAACCGGCGGAAGCGGTCCTCGACGCCTACCCCGACTGGCGGATCCCGGCCACCGTACGAACCGTTATTCCAACTGCCGATCGGCAGAAGGCCACGGTCAAAGTGCGTTTGACCTTCGATGAGCTCGACCCGAAGATCCTCCCGGACATGGGAGTCAAGGTGGCCTTTCGTGAAACGGTCGAAGAACTCTCCGAGACCGACCCGCCGCAGTCGCTGGTGCCGGGGCCGGCCATTCGTGATGACGGCGGAACCTCGATCGTCTTTGTGGTCGATGGTGAGACCCTGGATCGACGCGCTGTCGGCATCGGTCGGAGCAACGGCAACGAGGTGGAGATCATGGCCGGCGTCAGCGCCGGGGAGAGAGTCGTGGTGACCGGACCCGACGGGCTCGAAAACGGGCAGAAGGTCCGGATCAAGGGCTGAAATGCCCATCGAATTTTTGGAGGAAGAGCGAGATGGTCGATGTGAACGGACAGGAGCATTCGGAGAGCCTGATCAAAGTACGCAACCTGAACAAGGTTTATACGCGCGGCAACGAAACGATCAATGTCCTCCAGGGCTTGAACCTTGACGTGCAAGAGGGCGAGTTCGTGGCCTTCATGGGTCCGAGCGGCTCCGGTAAAACCACGCTGCTCAATCTCCTCGGAGGTCTCGACACACCGACCAAGGGGACGGTTACTGCCGACGGCGACGAAATTACACATATGTCGGCCCGCAAGCTGACCGCATGGCGGGCACAGCACGTCGGTTTCATCTTCCAGATGTACAACCTTCTACCGGTTCTGACTGCGTTTCAGAATGTCGAACTGCCGCTTCTGCTCACCAAGCTTGGAAAAGCGCAACGGCGACAGCACGTCGAAACCGCTCTCAAGTTGGTGGGTCTCGGCGATCGCATGAACCACTACCCACGTCAGCTTTCAGGCGGCCAGGAGCAGCGGGTGGCCATCGCACGCGCCATCGTCACCGATCCTTCGTTTTTGCTGTGTGACGAGCCCACGGGTGATCTCGACCGGAAATCGGCCGAAGAGATCCTCGATCTGCTCACCGAGCTCGAAAGCGAGCACAACAAGACCATTCTCATGGTGACCCATGACCCGTTGGCGGCCGAGCGGGCCGACATCACCCTGCACCTCGAAAAGGGTGTGCTGGTCGAGGGCCTCACCCAGGGGGCGCCCTCGTGAAATACATCCCCTTCATCCTTCGCAATCTTTTCCGAAAGAAGACCAGGACCATCCTCACGGTTGGATCCATTGCCGTGGCGCTCTTTCTCTTCGGTCTGTTGGTGACCATCGAGACCGCCCTCAACGCCGGCGTGGACGTGGCCGGCGCCGATCGATTGATCGTACGCAATAAGACCTCGTTGATCATGCCCTTGCCCCTCGCCTACCAGGAACGCATCCGACAGATCGATCATGTGACGGAGGCAACCTTTGCCACCTGGTTTGGCGGCATTTACCAGGACCCGAAAAACTTCTTCGCCCAGTTCGCCGTGGACACCGATACCTATCGCTCGGTCTTTCCCGAATTCGATATCTCTGACGAACAATGGCAGGCCTTTCTCGCCGACCGCGAAGGCGCAGTGGTCGGGAAGGTCACCGCCGATCGGTTCGGATGGAAGCTGGGCGACCGAATTCCGATCCAGGGCACCATTTGGACCGGTACATGGGATTTCAACATCCGCGCCATTTATGAAGGTTCCCGTCAGGGAGATGACGAGTCGCAGTTCTGGTTCCAATGGAAGTACCTCGAGGAGCGCCGCCAGACAAATTCTGGCGGCGGCACAGTGGGCTGGTACACCGTTCAGATCGACGACCCCGACAACGCGGTTGCGGTGAGCAAGGCGGTGGATGAGCGATTCGCCAATTCCGCATTCGAGACCTCCACAGAAACCGAACAGGCGTTCGCGGCAGGCTTTGCCAAACAGATCGGCAACATTCGCGTGCTGATCATGTCAATCGGCGCCATCGTGCTCTTCACCCTGCTCCTCGTAACGGGAAACACCATGGCCATGGCGGTGCGCGAACGGGTCCCCGAGCTCGGCGTGCTCAAGACTCTCGGGTTTGCAGACCGCACCATTCTTTTCCTGGTATTGGCCGAATCGCTGGTGATCGCCTTCGTCGGCGGCGCCATCGGTATCGGTCTGGCGAAGCTCTTCACCCTTGGTGGAGATCCGACCGGCGGCATGCTGCCCATCTTCTATATCTCCACCGGTGAGATGATTCTAGGGCTCGCGATCGCGGTTTTTGTCGGTCTGGCCGCGGGGCTCATCCCGGCTTTGACCGCCATGAATCTTCGGATCGTCGATGCGTTGAGGAGGGTGTGATGGCGATTCCCGTTTCTTACAACATCCGTTCGGTGGGAGCCCGTTGGAAGACGACAATCGTCTCGATCCTGGGCATCGCGGGTACGGTGGGCGTTTTTGTCGCCATGCTCGCCATGGCGACGGGATTCCAGGCGACCCTGATCGCGTCGGGCTCCACCAGCAATTCCATCATCCGCCGAGCGGGAGCGAGCTCGGAGATGGACAGCGGCGTCAGCCTCGATCAGGCAAAGGTCATTGCCGATGCGACCCAGATCGCCCGCAACGCCGAAGGCGTCCCTCTCTCGAGCCCCGAATTCGTGGTCATCGGAGCATTCCAACTGAAATCGAGCGGCACCGACGCCAATGTCCAGATCCGCGGCATGACACCGATCGCCCTCGAAGTCCGACCGTCAGTGAAAGTTGTTGAAGGACGGTTCTTCACACCCGGGTTGGCGGAACTGGTGATCGGATCCAACGCCGTCAATACTTACAGCGGCCTGGAGCTCGGCACCAACGTTCTGTTCGGCGGCCAGGAGTGGAAAGTCGTCGGAATCTTCAATGCCGGGGGATCGGCATTCGATTCCGAGATCTGGGCAGATCACACCGTGCTCTCGCAAGCGTTCAAACGGTCGAGCACCATTTTCGGATCAGTCACCACTCGACTCAACTCACCTACCGATTTTGACGCCTTCAAAGACGCCTTGACTTCCGATCCCCGTCTGACCGTTCAGGTCGAGCGGGAACAGGGCTACTACGCCAAACAATCGCAGATGGTGAGCACACTGATTCGGGTGCTCGGATTTCTGGTCGCCTTCGTCATGGCCATCGGTGCCGTCTTTGGCGCTCTCAACACCATGTATTCGGCTGTGGCGGCGCGGGCGAGGGAGATCGCGACGCTGCGGGCTCTCGGGTTTAGCGGCGGCAGCGTGGTGATTTCGTTCATGATCGAGTCGCTGCTGATCGCATTCATCGGCGGCGTGCTCGGGTGCCTTGCGGCCCTGCCGCTCAACGGCTTCACCGCCGGCACCATGAACTGGCAGACCTTCTCGCACCTCGCCTTTGCCTTCCAGGTGACCCCAGCGCTCCTGGCGGCCGGCATGTTCTTTGCGCTATTCATGGGATTCATCGGTGGAGTCTTGCCGGCGATCCGCGCTGCGCGACTCCAGGTCGCCCCAGCGTTGCGCGAACTGTAGCTACCGCTGATTCCGAATGTAGACCAGCGCCTCGGCGATCAGGACGACCCGTCGCCGTAGACTCTCGAGATCGAGGTACTCGCCTCGGGTATGCATGCCGTCCCCGACCGGCCCAAGACCGTCGATCACCGGAATCGATCGCGGGTCCGGCAGGTAGTTCGGAAATGAGATGCCCCCACGATCGGATTCGACCTCGAGCGACCAGCCGTCTCTCCGAGCCAGTCCGATCAGATGTTTGGCAATCGAGTTCCCTGTCGGTGAGGGTGTCAGCGGCAAGATCTGCTCGACCTCTTCGAATTCGATCGTGACGCTCCACTCGGAAGCGAGCTTCGACGCCAGATCGCGCATCCGAGTCAGAACGCGACCGCGATCTGATGGATCGAGATACCGCAGCTCACCTTCGACCACACACCGATCGGCGACGACATTCAGGCGTTCGGTGGTGCCGATGAATCGGTGTTCTTCACCGAAATCGCTGACGAAATCGGAATCACCGCCAACGATTCGGCCGACATTGACGATCGGACCATCACCCTTTTCGGACATCTGCTGCACACCGCCCGCCCAGGTCGCGGCAGCAGCCAGGGCCGAGCGGCCGTCCCAGTAGGAGACACCCGAGTGCGCCGCGGTACCCCGTGCTTCGAGCCGCCATATGCTGAGCCCACGCCGGCCCGTCACGAGCGTTTCTACTCCACTTTCACGGCCGGCGCCCGGTTCGAGAATCAAGACAGTGTGGGCACCCTCCCCCCACCGGGCAACGGCGCGTGCGGAGATCGGCCCACCGACCTCCTCATCTGGCACCGCGACGAAGACCAGATTGTCGGGCAATGCCTCGTCGGCCTCACGGAGCACCAGGAGCGCGCCGACAAGGGCCGCGATGCCACCCTTCATGTCAAGCGCGCCGGTGGCGCACAACGATCCGTTGACCCAGCGCGGAGTCACCGCCGGCAGAACGGTATCGAGGTGGCCAAGCAGCAGGAGGCGCGGCGACTCGGCCGAACCACCGTTTCGAGCTATCAGAAGCGGCAGGGAATCTCCACCCAACCCTTCTTCGTCATGGATCTCGACCTGCAAACCAAAGTCCGCGAGTTCCCTGGCGACCCGCTCGGCCATCCGGTAGAGCCCATCCCGGTCAGAGCTCGACGAGGAGATCGAACACAGGGATTCCAGAAGGCCCGCCGCTCGAGCATGAATTCCCTCCGAGACCCTCAGCGCCACCGGCCTCATCGAGACCTCGGCCCGTGGAGAACCACCCTTTTCTTTGCGACATCGTAGATGTCACCAGGACGCAGAATGTGGGTCAACATGCCGGTCGCTCCGAGGGCCTGGGCGTCGTCGCCGAGTCTTCCGAGAGTGATGCGGGCCTGTGACGCGTCGAATACCACGACCCAACCTTCGCCGAGGACCTCGAAGGTGCCGTCGGGCCGAACCCATACGGCCGTCGCCTCATCGACGCCGACGCCAATCAGATCGGGATGCTCGAGCACCACCGAGATCAGTCGGTTCTGGCGCTGACGGGCCACGAAGTGCTGGTCGACGATGACCCCTTTGAACAGACCGAGACCTCGCCACAGCTCCACGTTGTCGGCGGTGATCACCTCAAAATTCCCGTCACCGGTGATCATGAGTTCGCTCTGGCAGGCCGTTCCCGCGGAGGTGCCCCCCACCACCGCTCCCCGATTGAAAGCCTCTCCCACCGCGTTGCCGACCGCCGTGTCGAGCAGTACCTCGGTGATCCGTCGCTGGTCCCCGCCGGAAAACCACACGCCGCCTGCCCCACGAACCAGTTCAGCCAATACTGCGTCCTGCGCCTGCTCCCGCGAGCGCACTTCAGCAATCTCGATGTTGGTGGCTCCAAATCCGTTCAACAGATCGCGATAGTACTCACCGGTATCCGCTTCAGCGGAGGCGGTCGGAAAAACTACAATCAACCCATCGTTCCCACCAGCGAGCTCGATGAACTTTTCCATCACCGCGTCGGGCTTCGATCCACCGCCATTGAGTATCAGGTGGCCACCTTGATCCCCCGCTGTGCTCCTGGCAGAGACACCCAGACAACCAAGAATCACGGCGAAGGTGAACCATCGCTTCATCAGGTCCTCCAATAAACGGGCGGCCCCGGGTGGGCCGCCCGAGATATATTCCTACCAGGCGAACTTGGCGCCGAAGCGGATGGTCCGCGGATTCTGAATATCGAGCGGATCCATGAAGAACGAGGCATTATCCCATTCGCTGCCATCGGGATGATCGTTCCAAACGTAATCGTAATAACCCCATTGCTCCTCGACCGCTGTCACCTTGTCGGAGTCGAGTACGTTGAAGACATCCACGAAAAGTGCCAGCGACATGGCGCTGCCGAGAGCGATGTCTTTCTGGAATTTCAGATCGAGCACCGATCTGTCGTCGTACTGTTCAGATCCACGTTCGGCGATGAAAATGTCGGTCCGGTTGTTGTAAAAGAGGCCATCGAACTGTGCATACGGGGTCCAATACTCCCCGGTCCGGTATTGATAGAAACCTGACAGCAGGGTCCGCCAGGGCAGGTCTACCGAGGCCGAGACCTTGAACACCCACTCGGAGTTGAAAGGCAATTTGCCGTCGGCGTTGACAAACCCATTGAGGTCGTCGAAGCCGGTCCCGTATCCGGAAACACCGTAGTCGGCATTCCCAGTGAGATCGGACCACACCAGTGAACCGTCAAGTGTCCAACCCTTGGCATACCGTTTTTGAACCCTGAGGGCCACCGATTCATAGTTCCGGGTGGCTTCCTTCGGGTTGGTAATGAGGTTCTCGTTGGGTGCCAGAAGATCAAAAAACGGCACGTCCTCGCCGTTGTACAGGCTGTTCGGAGCGACCTGCGGATCATAGTCATCCACATTGGCTGTGATCATCGCGTTGATGTTGTGATTCTTGCGGTTGATGTAGTCGATACCGACCAACATCTGCGAGGCGATCTGGTATTCGAAGGTGGCCACGTACTGGTCGACATAAGGATGTCCGATGCCGGGATCCATCTCAGCGGTCGCTGTGACCGACCCACCCGCGGGTAAATCGAACTCGCCGGTATCGGAGTTGTAGTCAAAATACTCAAGGTCTGACTGCGCGTTGCCCGACACCTCTCGGTCGTAGAGAGTGGCAGTCATGCCTTCGTAGTAGCGACCATAGTGAAGCTTGATCGCCGCCTTGCCGTTGCCGGCAACATCCCAGACAAAACCGAGACGAGGCGACCACAGATCCTGGTCATAGACATTGCCACCGCTGGCAAAGCTGCCAGTGTATTTGCTGTAGCGCACGCCCGCGTTGACCGCGAAACGGCCGACCTTCCAGGCGTCCTGGGCAAAGAAATGGAGACCGTCCATCTTGCCGTGAAGATCCCACTCCCCACCCCAGTCGGAGGAGAAAACGCCACAGAACGGATCATTGAAATAGATCCCCAGCTGCTCGTCCGGATCGGTGTCGTCGTCCCCGCAATTCCACGAATCGTCGTAGTAGGTGAAACCGCCGTTGCGTCGAGTCGTCCAATCGACGCTGAAGTCCTCATAGACCAACCCGAACTTGAAGTTGTGGGAATCGTTGGCCGCCAGCAGCCCATCGGCGAAGAGCGACCACGAGGCATCGACGGAGACGCGCTCGACGTCCTTCTTCGAGGTGCTGTTGAGGTTGTCCCACCGGAATCGGCTCTCGCGGTCGAGCCGGCCGGGGATGTCGCCATTGTACGGCAGGCGGTCGTCGGAACCGGAATAGCCGGTAATCTTGGCGGTGACGAAGTTCGAGTTGCCGATCACCGATTCCCAACCCAGGCTGTAGACGAAATTGGGTGAGTCCTGGCGCGCGGCGTTGCTTGCGAGCGTCAGATTCCCGACGCCCCGATAGTCTTCCTTTTTGTCATCCGAGTCGAGGAGGAAAACCAGCTTGTTGGAATTGCTGGCCTGCCAACTGAGTTTGCCGAGGATTCGCGTGTTCTCCTCGGTGTTATTTGCGCGATCGTCGATCGGGGCGTTGTCGGCGTAAAACGGTTGCACGTCAATGTCGCGTCGGTTCGCCGAAACGAAGTACCAAAGGCTGTCCTGGATGATGGCACCACCAACGCTTGCACTCACATCGATGTCGGAGTCGAGCTTGTTCGTGCCCTCGACCCCCGGAGGAGCGTTGTCCGAGTTGAGGCTTCCACCCGAATAGTAGGCCCGCACATCGCCGTGGAACTGGTTGCCGCCCGATTTGGTGACCACGTTGACCACCGCGCCCGTAAACCCGCCGTATTCGGCGTCGGCACCCAGTCCTGCCACCTGAACTTCCTGCACCCAGTCCATACTCGGCAATACCCATTGCGACCCGAGCTCGGGATCGGAGACATCGATTCCGTCCATGTTGAAGGCGTTTTGGTACGTCGACGGAGCTCCATAGGCCTGGTCGTTTTGAATTCCGGGAGCATAGTTCATCAGATCCGTCGGGTTTCGAGCCACCGGCTGGCGTTCAATAAACACCGTTCCGAGGTTGAAGTCGGTGCTGTTGGAGATCGTGTTCACCTGGACCGAATCGGCAATGACGACGATTTCGTCGGAGATCGTGATGTCACCGAGCACGAGGTCCATCTCGATGCTTTTGCCGAGGCTCACCACGACATTTTGCTGCAGGACCGGTTGGAACCCATCGAGCTGTGCCTCGAGTTCATAGATTCCTGGGGCAAGCGACGGAAACCGATAGGTGCCCTGTTCATTGGTGATCGCCACCTTCTGGCCACCGATCAGAGATTCGGACCGGGTGATGACCGTGACGCCAGGCATCACTCCCCCCTGGGAATCCGAAACCGTACCCCGAATCAGCCCCGACACCTGGCCCTGCCCAAATACCGGTACCACCGCCAAGACCATCCCGAACACCATCAGCATTGAAAGAACCCGCGCGCTTGTCTTCATGATCCCTCCCCTTCTCCGAATGAAACGATAATTTCATCTGTTGACATAGAAGAAATTTCCAATAGCATACAGAGAAGATACGGCGTGCCACGGTTGCTGTCAACACCCCACGCTGAGTTCTCGAGATCTCGGCAAGGGCGGTCGCGGAACGGGTGGCGATAGTATTCTCTGAGTACGGGGGATCGATGCAACAGGCAAAGCCAGAAATGGACTTCAAGGACCGACTGCTCCAGCAAAGCGGCGAATTGCCGCCGCAGCAGCGGTCGCTAGCCGACTATGTGATCGAGCACCTGACCACCGTGCCGTTTCTCTCGGTTCCTGAACTGGCGCGCCGGGTCGGCGTTTCTGAAGCCACCGTCGTGAGGTTCGCCCAGCGGATCGGCTACCCGGGGTTCTCCGAACTCAAAATGGAACTTGTCGAAATCCTGCAGAATCGCCTGCACGGCGAAGGCGACGAGACCGAGGAAGTCGCGGAGGACTTGCTGGCTTCGGTAGCAAATCTCGAAGTCACCAACATCGGCCGTACCGTCGAGGCGCTCGACCGGCGCCACTTCGCCGAGGTTGCCGAGGCACTGTTTGACGCACGCTGCGTCTATACCTTTGGCATGGGAGTCTCCGCGCTCCTTGCAGAGCTCGCCGCATATACGCTGCTCCAGGTAGGAGTCCGCGCGACAACCCTCTCGACCCGTTTTTCATCCCCCTGCGAGCAATTGGTCGGAATCACCCAGCGAGACCTCGTGATGGTCATCTCTCTGCCGCCATATTCACGCCAAAGCCTCGACATCCTCAGCGATGTCGGGAAGCTCGGAATTCCATCGGTCGCTCTCAGCGATCGTCCGACGGCGCCGGCCGCTCGCCTCGCGCGTTGGGCGTTGACGGTCAAAAGCGACAATATGATGTTTACCAATGCCATCGCAGCAATGACGGTCTTGCTCAACGCTCTTTCAACACAGGTCGCGACCAGTCATCGGGAAGAGGCGCTCGATGCACTGGCGATGATCAACCGGGCCTTGGCCGAGGATGAAGACGTGCTTCAGTCAACCAAATGATGGTGCTCATCCATTGCCTCCTGTTCCGGATCGGTTGAGCGATGCGGCTTAAGATCCCCCATGTCTTCGCGCTGTTGACCGCGATCATTCTCGTCTGCAGCTTTCTGACCTACGTCATACCTTCCGGCAATTACGAACGCGAACTTCGACAGGTTGGCGGCGTCGAAAGAACCGTCGTGGTCCCTGACACCTATCAAACCCTCCCGAAACACATCTCGGCCAAGGGTGTGGTTTTTGGCGAGAAGGTTCCCTCCATGGCGAGCCCGGAGAGTGTTGTGGGCTTTTTGAGCGCGATTCCAAGAGGCATGGCGGCGGCCGCCGAAATCATCTTCTTCGTCTTCATCATCGGTGGTGTCTTTGGCGTGCTCCAAGCCACCGGCACCATTCCGGCCATCGTCCATTCCATCCTCGACCGGCTCCGCCACTCGTGGAAGGCTCTGACCATCGTGCTCATGACCGGAATGGCCATTGGTGGTTCGACCCTTGGCATGGGCGAGGAGTTCATCCCCCTGGTTCCGATCTTCTTGATCGTCGCCAAGGAGATCGGCTGCGACCGGATCTATGGTGTTGCCCTGGTCTATGTCGCGGGTGCGGTCGGCTTCGCGGCGGCGACAACCAACCCGTTCACCGTCAACATCGCACAGGGCATCGCAGAGGTGCCGCTCAACAGTGCGATCGGATTTCGCCTTGTATTCCTGGTCTGCTGTCTGCTGGTCACCCTCGTCTATGTACTTCGCTACGGTTCCAGGATTCGCCGCGATCCACAGACATCCTTCATGGCGGACGATCCATTCGATCTACCGGAACTCGATGTCGAGCCACCGGCCCTGCGCGCCACCCACCTCGCGATCCTCGCCTCCTCGGTCGGCATTTTTGTTTTCATCCTGTATGCCGTCCAGAAAATGGGGTGGTGGCTGGCCGAAATGGCGGGCGGTTTTATCCTCATGGCCCTGGTGGCCATCGCCATCGCACGACTCCCCGTCGCCGAGGCCACCCGTGCCGTCGTCAAGGGTATGGAGGAAATGACGGTCGCTGCCCTCGTCGTCGGTTTTGCCCGTGGCATTACGGTGGTCCTCGAAGACGGGCAGATCCTCGATACCCTGATTTTTACGGCTGCCGGTGTGCTCGAGCAAGTTCCGCGCTACCTCGCGGCCGAGGGAATGCTGGTTTTTCAGGCAACCCTCAATTTCTTCATTCCTTCCGGATCGGGACAGGCGGCGGTAACCATGCCCCTCATGACCCCACTTGCAGATGTGCTCGGATTGACCCGCCAAACGGCGGTCTTCGCATTCACCTGCGGTGACGGCCTTTCCAATATGGTGATCCCTACATCCGGCATCCTGATGGCCTCTCTCGGTCTCGCCAAAGTCCCTTACCAGAAGTGGCTGCGATTCATGGCGCCCCTCCTCCTTCAGCTCATGCTCCTGGCTGCCGTTTTCATGGCGATCGCGGTCATGATCGACCTCCAATGATCAGATCGGAATCAGCGTGCCGATCGAGCCGTATACAACACCCGTGATACCCTAGATATACGAGGCAAAACCCGGAAGAACTACGGGTTATCCTATTTCGAAACGCCATTAATTTTTGATTCGCAGGGACCGACGATGACATCGAGCAGCGTCGAACAATCCGGAAATGGGCACGTCACCGGGCTCACTCAAAAAGAGTCTCCGCAACTCGAAGCCATCGAGAAGCGGCGTCTCCAGATGTGGTCGTTGACTCTTTTCCTGCTGATCTCGATTGTTGCCGTCACCTCCTACGTGCTCTTCTGGGTCACAACCAGCAACAACCTCACTTCGTCCCGGGGGATTTTCTACCTCGGGCTGATGGTCGTGGTCCTGGTTTTCAGCGTTTTTGCTGTCAAGAAAGAATTCGAGCTGCGTTCGATGACCCAGCACTTGATCGACGAACGCGTCTTGAGCGCCGGATTGAGCAACAGTCTCCGTGAAACGAACATGCTGATCGAGGGCGGGAAAAAGGCGAATATCCGACTCGAGATCCAACAGGTTTTTCAAACCATCCTCGAATGCTCGATCGAGCTCCTGGACGGCCGCGGTGGATCGATCATGACCCTGCAGGGAGTCAATGAACTCCAGACCGTCTGCTCTTCGGGTCTCACTTCTGCCCGCGGCGCCAGCGTGATGCTCAACGAGGGCATTGCCGGAAAGGTGGCCGCCGACCGCGAAGCTGTCCTGATCGGCGGGACCATCAATTGGAAGCACTATCGCCAGGGGGAGGACGATTCGCGCTCGACCAGCGCGCTTTGCGTTCCGCTCACCGCAGGCGAAAGGCTTATCGGAGTACTGAGCCTCAATGCCCAGGCCGGCAGAGAATATACCCAACGCGATCTTCGCGTCTTGACATCCTTTGGCGAACAGGCCGGGGCCGCGATCGCCAACGCGGAGGCCTATGAGGCGACCCGGAAGATTCGCCAACAGGGCCAGACACAGGCGATGCACGATCCACTGACCGGTCTGCCGAATCGTTCGCTATTGCTCGACAGGGTCGGCAACGCGCTCGCTCGTCGGCGCCCGCCGGACCGTGCGGTCGTTCTCATGTTCATGAATCTCGATGATTTCAAAAGGGTCAACGACAGTCTGGGGCACACCGCGGGCGACGAGGTCCTCGTAGCCTTTGCCGAACGCCTGCGATCGAGCGTGCGGGCCGGCGATTCGGTCGGTCATTTCGGGGGTGACGAGTTCGCTATTCTGCTCGAAGCCACTGACTCGGAAGAGGCCATCGGCGCCGCCAACAGGATCCTCGGCGATCTTCAGAAACCATTTCTCCTCGAAAACCGTGAGGTTCGATTCAGCGCCAGCGTCGGGATCGCCATGGAATACTCGAGTGAGATTCGACCCGAGGAGATGATGCGGAGGGCATTCAATGCTCTCCATTCCGCCAAAGACCGCGGCCGGGGTCAGATCGCCATTTTCGAAGAATCCATGCAGGCATCGGCGATGAACCGTCTCGATCTCGAACAGGATCTGCGGCGGGCGGTGGAGCAAGAGGGCCTCGACGTCTATTTCCAGCCCTTGATGAATCTCGAGGATCTTTCGGTTCACGGATTCGAGGCCCTGGTTCGTTGGAATCACCCGGTTCGAGGTCTGGTGGCGGCCGTTTCTTTCGTTCCTTTGGCCGAAGAAGCGGGGCTGCAGCCGAAAATCGACCGATTCGTGTTGCAACAGACCTGTGCGCGGGTCAAAGAACTGAACTCCGGCATCTTTGCCGCCAGCCCGGCATCCGCCCATGTCAACCTCTCTCCCAACACGATCCGCGAGCCGGACTTTGTTTCGAACCTGGCCCTGGATCTTCACGAATCGGGCCTTGATCCCGATCAACTGGTTCTGGAAATCACCGAAAGCGTGATCATGCACGATGTCGAACAGGCCGCGAGCAAGCTGAGGGCCATCAAGTCGCTCGGTGTTCGACTCGCCCTGGACGACTTCGGGACCGGCTACTCCTCGCTGAGTTACCTCCGGAGCTTTCCGGTCGACGTGGTCAAGGTCGACAAACTCTTTGTTGACGAGATCGAAACCGACCTCGGAGCTGCGGCGCTGGTACAGGCCATTCTCCGTCTCGGGCTCGGTCTGACCTTCGAGGTGGTCGCCGAAGGCATCGAAACCGAGAATCAGATGAAGAGCCTCGTGGACCTCGGATGCCGGTACGGCCAGGGATACTTTCTGGCTCGGCCTCTATCGAAACCACAGCTCGCCGAGTTCCTTAAAAACGTCCACCTTTCGTCGTGATACCCTGATTCGAGATCCACTCTCAGTGGGCTCGAAAGCGGTGTGCGATGCGAGCTGAACGATCGGGGCGGAACACATGCTGAAATTCGCGCTCAACGACTCTTTGGTGGAATACTCAGGCCACCCGGGCCTGCCCGCCCTTGACTTTCTTCGAGATCAAGCGGGCCTCCTTGGAGTCAAACATGCCTGCCGTGAGGGTGATTGCGGATCCTGCGTCATCCTGATTGGACGCTCGGTGAGCGGCGGCATGCAGTATCGTGCGGTCACATCCTGTCTGCTGCCGACCGGTGCCCTCCATGGACAGCATGTCGTCACCGTCGAAGGACTGAACCCCGCCGAAGCGAGTCCATTCCAGACAGCCATCGAAACCGAGGGAGGATCCCAATGCGGATTCTGTACCCCTGGTTTCGTGGTTTCCTTTGCCGGTTATCTGCTCGAGGCCACCGAGTGGAGTATCGATCAGGCGGTCGAGGCCGTGGCGGGGAACATCTGTCGTTGTACGGGCTACTCCTCCATCATCCGAGCCATGGAGACGGTCATCGATGGGCTGCGCGCCAGGGTCGAACCACGCGAGGATCGTATCCCCGCCCTGATTGCCGAGGGCTGTCTGCCGGATTATTTTCTCGACATCGCCGGCCAGGTGCCGCAGATTCCCGCCGCACCGCCGGAGGTTTCGGTTCCAGCGATGGTCGTTATTTCCGGCGGTACCGATCTCTATGTCCAACGACCCGATGATCTCGACGCCGGTGACGTCTATGTTCTGCCGACCCCGAGCGGTGTTCCGATTCGGCGAGAAGATCCATGGGTCTATCTCGCGGGCACTGCCACCGCCGAAGATCTCAAGCAGTCGCAACTGATGGCCGAGGTGGTGGGCGATCTCTCCGGCGCCATGACCTTGATGGGTTCGCTGCCGATCCGCAACCGGGCCACCATCGCAGGCAATATCGTCAATGCATCACCCATCGGCGACATGACGATCATCCTGCTCGCCCTCGACTCCGAGATCGGTCTGATCAACGGCGACAACCGCCGGCATCTGCCGCTCAATGACTTTTTCCTCGACTACAAGAAGCTCGATCTTCAACCAGGCGAGTTGGTTGAGTGGTTGCGCTTCCGCGCACCCGGCACCGCCTGCCATTTCAACTTCGAAAAGGTCAGCAAGCGAACCTATCTCGACATCGCCACAGTCAACACCGCGATCTCGCTACGAATCGAAAATGACCGTATCGCTGCCGCTCGCGTGGCCGCCGGAGGCGTTGCACCGGTGCCCATGCAGTTACAACAGACCTCTGCGGCGCTGGTCGGGAAGAGACCGACTGCCGAGACCGCGGCTGCCGCTGCGAGGATCGCCCGATCCGAAGTGAGTCCGATCTCCGATGTTCGAGGATCGGCCCAGTACAAAAGCCTTCTGCTCGGGCAGCTCATGCTCGCCCATTTCAACACCCTCTTCGATATCGAAGACTTCTCGGTGATTCTGGCGGCGTCATGAGCAATCACGAGATCGGACCCCACACCCGCGGTCAGTCGGTTTTTGTCGGCGATCTCCCGGACCCGCCTGGTGCCCTGCACGCAGCGGTACTGTCGTCGGCGATCCCACACGGTCGAATCGTGCGACTGGACACAACACCGGCCGCATCCATCAAGGGTGTGGCGTGCATTCTGACCGCCGCCGACATACCCGGAGAAAATCAGATCGGCGGCATCGTCCAGGACGAACCGCTTCTTGCCGAGGGCGAGGTCCATTTCATCGGTCAGCCGATCGTTGCGGTCGTGGCGGATACTCCGAGGACCGCACGTCGCGCGGCGGCGGCCATCACCATCGAATACGAAGAGCTTCCCGGTGTCTTCGATCCTCGTGAGGCGGCGGCCGCCGGCTCGCTGATCGTTCCCTCGAGAACCCTCTCACACGGCGATGTCGACGCCACCTGGAAAGCTTGCGATCTGGTGGTTGAGGGACGGGCCGATTCAGCCGGCCAGGAACATCTCTATCTCGAGTCCCAGGGCGCCCTGGTGGTGCCGCAGGAAGGGACGCGGCTGAAGATCATTTCGTCCACCCAGGCGCCGACGGCGGTACAACGAATCGTTGCTCGGGTTCTCGGGCTGCCGATGAATTCGATCGAGGTCGACGTCGCCCGTCTCGGCGGCGCCTTTGGCGGCAAAGAAGACCAGGCGACTCCCTGGGCGGCCCTCGCGGCCCTGGCAGCTTCACACCTTCAGCGGCCGGTCCGGATCGCCCTTTCCCGGCACGAAGACATGACGATGACCGGAAAACGACACCCGTACTCCTCGGACTTCAAGATTGGTCTCGACTCCAAGGGCAAGATCCTCGCCTATGAGGTCACGTACTACCAGAACGCCGGGGCCGCTGCCGATCTTTCGCCGGCGATCCTCGAGCGCTCCATGTTTCACTCGACAGGGAGCTATTTCATCCCCAACGTCAGGGTGACCGCGCTTTGCTGCAAAACCAATCTCCCACCGTTCACCGCCTTCCGCGGTTTCGGCGCCCCTCAGGCAATGTTCGTCATGGAGTCGGCCATCACCTGCGCCGCCGAGAAAATGAAGCTCGACCGGCGCGAGATTCAACGCGCCAATCTCCTCGGCGAGGGCGACCGGTTTCCCTACGGCATGAAGGCGCAACAGGGCAATGCCCATCGCGCCTTCGACCAGGTGATCGAGCGCTTTGACGTCGAATCGCTGCAGACGCGGGCCACCGAGTTCAACGCCGAGCACAAGCTCTCGAAGCGGGGCGTGGCAATGATGCCGGTGTGTTTCGGCATCTCCTTTACCAGTACCTTTCTCAACCAGGCGGCGGCCCTGGTCCACGTCTACACCGACGGCAGCGTCAGCCTCTCCACCGGAGCAGTGGAAATGGGCCAGGGCGTCAACGCCAAGATGATCACGGTGGCGGCGCACAACCTCGGCATCGATCCAAACCGGATCACGATCGAAACCACCAACACCCTGCGCGTTGCCAATACTTCGCCGACCGCCGCAAGCTCGGGTGCCGACATGAACGGAAAAGCGACCGAGATCGCCTGCCGCGCGATTGCCGGACGTCTGAAAACGGTCGCTGCGGAGATCCTCGGCAAAAACCAGAAGAACATCAGCGTTGAAGGGGACGCGATTGCGGTCAAGGGCAAAAAAACCGACCTCAGCTGGGAGCAGCTGGTGTGGGAAGCCTATGTCCGACGGGTCAGCCTGTCGGAGCAGGCACATTACGCGACTCCGAAGATCCACTACGATCGGGAGACCGAAAGCGGTGAGCCCTTTGCTTATCACGTATTCGGCACTGCCGTCGTCGAGGTCACGGTCGACTGTCTGCGCGGGATCTACACCATCGATCGGGTCGGCGTGGTTCACGACGCCGGGCGCAGCCTCAATTCACGTGGTGGACATGGGACAACTCGAGGGGGGACTGGTCCAGGGAATCGGCTGGATGACCGTCGAAGAACTGCTCTTCGCCGATGGCCGGTGTCTTACCGATACGCTCAGCACATACAAGATCCCCGACATATTGTCGGTCCCGGAAATCGATGCCCATTTCCTCACCGACGCCGACAACCCCAATGCTGTCATGCGGTCGAAGGCCATCGGTGAACCGCCTTTGATGTACGGCATCGGCGCCTATTTCGCGCTGCTCGATGCCATGCGGGCCTTTCGACCGGACCGCGAGCCGTTCTTCGATGCGCCGATGACACCGGAACGGGTACTCATGTTCTTGCATGGTGACCAGGCGGAAGCGACGGATGGTGACCTCGCCGAGGCCCGGGCAGTGGTTCAGCGGTAGCAACGCAGAACCACAGAGGCCCAGAGCCGACCCAGAGACCCGAGCGGTTCCCGTCGCAACCACCAAGACACCAAGGCACGAAGACATCACAAAGCAGCGCAATTTGCCCGCAGATAACGCAGATGGACGCAGATGACAGCCTGATTTCGGGGCATCAGCTACCGCTGCAAACAAACCACGTCCGCCTCCCGAGTTTTTAACGCAGAGACGCAAAGGCGCAAAGACGCAGAGGACTTCCCGTAGGATCTTTCAGCCCGGCGAGGTCCTGGCCGCCATCCGGCGGCCAGATACCGCTGGGTAAGGAAACCGCTCCGAAAACCAGCTTTCGTCGTGGTTTCCTGACCCAGCGGCCCTGCGCGACCGCGCAGGCCTCGCCTCCTTCCTCCCCTTTCCTTCAATCAAGGGAGGATGTCGCCGATGCAAGGCAGAACCGGCATGCCGGAGGCGTGCCGGCCGGTGGGAAGCGGGGTGACTCCGAGCGCTGGCGGTCGGAGTCACCCCGCTTCCCACCGGCGTCGGGCGATCGGAGATCGTCTGTCGATCTGCCGACACTGATGGCACCCCGTACAAGCTCGCCAACCGCGTCTGCGGTTCAACCATGTGCACGCGAGACGCGTGCACCACCATGGTGGTGCAGCCGTCCCGGCTGCACTCCGGTCGTCCCTTTGCGATGGCTTCTGTGTTTTTCTGTGTGTTCTGTGGGCCTTTGCGCCAGCCCTCTGTGTTCCCTCTCTGTGTCTCCGTGCCTCTGTGGTTTTCTTAGTGTGACTCCTTCGTGTCTTTATGTCTTCGTGTTTGCGACGACACCTTTTGCGATGGATCTGCGTCCATCTGCGTGATCTGCGGTTTCTCCGGAACACGGATCGTCCGCATCGGACATGTGGGCAAGCCCCGTGTCTCCGTGCCGCTGTGGTTTTCCGGACTATTGCGCCTGAATCTCACCGCTCGGCTACAATCCCTCAATGGACCACAGCACCGAAAACGCCATCAAACCCTGGCAACACGCGCTCGACTCCCTTCAAGCCGGACATCCTACGAAGCTGGTCTTCGTAGTCGACCACTCGGGCTCGGTCCCAGGCGTCACCGGGACCCGGGCCGTTATCTCGGATCAAGGTCTGGCGGGCACGATCGGAGGCGGAGCGGCAGAGCAACAACTCGTCGAAACAGCGCAGGCACACTCCGGCGGGCCGGTGATCATTCCGTTCCGCCACACTCCGGGAGAGGGTGGGACCCTGTGCTCCGGGCTGCAGGTCTTTGCAGTCACGGAGTTGTCGAGCACAGACGCAGATGCTCTGGGATCCATCGTCAAAACCCTCGCAAAACATCGCACCGGTACCATCCGTCTTTCCCCACAGGGGCTCGCATTCGAGCCGGGGGAAGCCCAGCCCGACACATTTTCAGACGGTGGCGACTCGTGGTCCTATTCCGGTCCCATCGGACTCCTCGACACCCTCTATATCGTCGGTGGAGGCCACGTCTCACTCGCTGTCTCCAGGCTCATGGCCACTCTCCCCTACCGAATCGTCGTACTCGACAACCGCGAAAATCTCCCGACCCTCGCGGCCAACAACTTCGCCCACGAAAAGAAAATCGTCGACTACGACGCGATCGCAGAACATGTTGCCGGCGGCGACCGATCCTGGGCGGCGATCATGACCTTTGGGCACATCCACGACCGCAAGGTTCTGGAGGGCCTCCTGGACAAAGAACTGGCCTATATCGGCCTCCTCGGCAGCAAAGCCAAGGTCGCGCAGATGTTTGCAGCGATGAAGGCCGATGGCGTCGATGCCTCCGATCTCGACCGCGTCCATGCTCCCCTCGGTCTCTCGATCGGCAGCCACACTCCCGAAGAAATCGCAGTCAGCCTCGCCGCCCAGATCATTTCGGTTCGGAATGGAGCTTGAGCCGTGCCCACTATTGAATTCACCTTGAATGGGCACCCGGCCTCCGCTGAATACGACGACGGGATGCGAATGCTGGAAGTACTTCGTGACGTTTGCGGAGTCACCTCGCCAAAGGACGGGTGCGCACCGGAAGGGGTCTGCGGCTGTTGCACGGTGTTGTTGGACGGCAAACCCTCGTTGTCGTGCCAACTCGATCCATCGAAGGTCGCCGGCCGCGAGATCGTGACTCTCGAGGGTCTCCCCGAACACCAGCGCCAGATCCTGGCAGATGCATTTGTCCGCGAAGGCGCGGTCCAATGCGGTTTCTGCACCCCGGGCATCGCCATCCGCGCAGCCCACCTCCTCAACAAGGGCTTGACCCGCGATCGGCAGCGGGTCGAGCGCGGGCTCGCCGGCCACCTGTGCCGTTGCACCGGCTATAACCGAATTGTGGACGCAATTCAGACGGCGGGCGAGGCGGCGGAAAGCGGCTCATCCTCGCGAGACGGCGCTCCCCGGCGACCCGACTATTTTGGTGAACCATTCGGCCTGCAGCGCGGCTCGACGGCCGATCGGTCGAATGGCGTTGGTTCCTCGAGCCCTCGGTACACGGGTCGCGACCAGACTCTCGGTGGCAAAAAATTTGTCGCCGACATGAAGATGGACGGCATGCTTCACGGAGCGTTGGTTCTGTCGGATCACCCGAGAGCCCGCCTGCTTTCGATCGATTCATCCAAAGCACTGACCGCCCCCGGGATCACCGCAGTCTTTACGGCGAAAGACATCCCCGGGCGTCGCAACCACGGTCTCATCGTCAGCGACTGGCCTTTGATGGTCGCTGAAGGCGAGGTGACCCGCTACACCGGCGATGTTCTTGCGGTGGTGGTCGCCGACACCCACCATCGAGCGCACGAGGCGGCCTCCCTGGTGCGAATCCACGTCGAAGAACTCGAAGCTGTATCCACGCCCGAGGACGCACTTCTGCCCGACGCGCCGGAAATCCACCAGGGCGGAAACCTCCTCGAGGTCTGCGGTTTTCGCCGCGGAGATGTCGATTCGGCTCTCGCCCAATCGGCCCACGTCATCGAAGAGACCTTCAGCACCCAACGCATCGAGCACGCCTTTTTGGAACCCGAGGCCTGCCTCGCGGCGCCGAACGACAGAGGCGGGCTCCAGATCTACTCCCAGGGCCAGGGCGTGCACGACGACCAGCGCCAGATCGCATCGGTACTCGGCTGCGAAGTCGATCAAATCCACGTCGATCTGGTGACAAACGGCGGCGCATTCGGTGGCAAAGAAGACCTTTCCGTTCAAGGGCACACGGCCCTCGCCGCCTGGCTTCTGCAGCAGCCGGTTCGAATCATCCTCAGCCGCGAACAATCGATGCGGATGCATCCGAAGCGCCACCCACTGACCATGCACTACATCGCCGGTGCCGACGCCGAGGGCCGCTTGACGGCGGTCCACGCACGCATCGTCGGCGATACCGGGGCTTATGCATCGGTCGGGACCAAGGTGCTCGAGCGTGCCGCCGGCCATTCCTGTGGCCCCTATCGTGTGCCTTCGGTCGATGTCGAGGCGCGCACCGTCTACACCAACAATCCGCCCTGTGGCGCGATGCGTGGGTTTGGCGCCAACCAGGCAGCATTCGCGATCGAAGGGATCCTGGACCGATTCGCAGAGATTGTCGGCATCGATGGATACGACATCCGGGAACGCAACATCCTCTCACCCGGCGACCGGTTCGCAACCGGCCAACTCATGGGCCCGGGGTGCGGGATCCGCCAGACTCTCGAGGCGGTCCGTGGGGTTTACAAGTCGGCGGCAAAAGCCGGCATCGCCTGCGGCATCAAGAACACGGGCATCGGCAACGGCATGGAGGATATCGGCCGCGTGATGATCGAGATCGGAGAAGACCGCCGGATCGAGATCACCACCGGTTACACCGAGATGGGCCAAGGGTTACACACGATTCTGCGCCAGGTCGTGTGTCAGGAAACAGGGCTCGACATCGACTCCATGACCGTCCGAACCGACAGCCACCCCGAGGTCGAGTGCGGCATGACCACGGCGTCACGGGCCACCGCCCTGTGCACCGCCGCCGGTCAGATCGCGGCGCGGCAACTGGCCGGGGCACTCGAGCAGTCCCCTCTCGAGGAATTGGTGGGACGTCGGTTCAACGGAGAATATATCTGCGATTTCACCACCAAACCAGGCGCCGATATCGACGAACCCGTGACACACATGGCCTTCGGTTTCGCCACCCAGGTCGTCTTGATGGCCGACGACGGAACGATCGAAAGGGTGGTTGCGGCACACGACGTCGGCCGCGCCATCAACCCACAACTCTGCGCCGGTCAGATCGAGGGCGGCGTGCACATGGGGCTCGGTTACGCGTTGAGTGAAGACTTTCCGTGTACCGACGCCCGTCCGGATTCACTCCTGTTGCGGGATCTCGGAATCCTGCGCGCCGCGCACACCCCGCCGATCGACGTCATCCTGATCGAGGTGCCCGACGAGGTCGGAGGTTATGGTTCCAAGGGGGTCGGTGAAATCGGTCTGGTGCCGACAGCCGGCGCGGTCGCCGCGGCTCTGCATGCTCATGACGGTGTCTGGAGGACCACACTTCCGATGAGTGATTCCGTGGCCGCGGCCGCGTCCTTACCCCGTTCGCGAAGAACGAACTGACTCCGTCGCCGCGAATCCTACTGGACGCCGGACCAGCCGTTCAGATCTCCCGACTCGAAACCGTCGGTGAAGACGACGGGATCCATTTCCATAACAAACGCGATCCCCGCCGAACCCGTCTCAGCGGCCACCGCCACCGCCAAACCACTGGTGACATCGCATCCATCTTCGCACGCGACTCCGTCATGGAGTTGATCGAGCCAGACCAAGCTGCTGACGGTAGCGACATAATAATCGCCCGACGGAAGCACCGGGTCGCACTCCCAATTACCATCGAAATCGCTTGTCGCCCCAGTCACCAGCACACCGGTGCTGTCGTAGATGCCGATCTCGATGCCTTCGATCGGGTTCGAGTTCACGGCATCGACCACCGTCCCAGAAATCCAACCTCCGAGTTCGAGGGTGAAATCGATACCCACGAGCGCCTGTGCCGGGCCGAGATCGATGGCATCGCCATCCATGATTTCGCAGCCGAAGGCGCACGGAATCTCCTGGTAGAGCTCGGGTAGAAAGTCGCGGCTGTCGACGGTCATCGCTCGATAGAACCCCGGGGCGAGCACCGCTTCGGTGACGTAGTTCCCGATGCCGTCCGCCACGGCAGAGGTCACCGGTTGGCCATTGTCATCAAAAATGCCGACGAGGACACTGTCGACACCGAATTCGGTTCCGGCAACCGTTACCCTCCCAGCGATCGATGCGCCCTTGAAAAGGACAAAATCGATATCGGTGACATCGGTGGCCGCCGGCACTTCCAACGGCGTGCCGACCTGGGTGATGTCACAACCGTTGCACACCACGTCATTCCAGACCTTTTCGATGTAGCCGAGTTCGTTGTATGTCTGAATCAAGTAGGTACCGGCCGCAAGCGCTGCTTCCGTCTGGTATCGGCCGGAGCCATCGCTCCCGGTTGCAGTGACCAAAACGCCGCTGGTGTCGAAAATACCGATTGCCACATTCGGGATCGCGCCAAAGCCGTTGGCGTCGGTCACCAGACCCGAGATCGAGCTGCCGCGTTCGAGGACAAAATCGATGTCTCCCGTTACAGCCCCGGAATCGACCCCGAAGGGAGTCCCGGTCGTGACGTCACAGGCGAAACAGTCGATGCCGTCGTAGACCTGATCGATGTAGCCGCCCGGATTCACCGACCTCGCGTAATACTGGCCAGGAAGTATGCTCTCTTCGGTGATCCACATTCCCGACCCTGACTCCTCTGTGGCGGTCGCCACCCATCCTCCGCCAAGGTCATAGATTTCCACGTAGGAGTTCGGGATGCCCTCTCCGGTGTCCTGCGCGACGAGTCTGCCGGAAACGGCGCCAAAACGCTCGAGGTTGAAATCGATGTCGACCACGGTTTCCGCCGCCGTGACCGGCACAGGCGTTCCAGCGGTTGGATCACATCCATCCGGGCACCAGAGGTCGTCGTAGAGCTCCTCGATCAGCGGCGAGAAGCCTGAATCATTCAGAAGCACGAAATATGTACCAGGAACCAAACCGTCATCACTGGAGTAGATCCCGCCGGCCTCCGAGAAAGCGGTCGACACCTGGATCCCGTCGAGGTTAAAAAGAGCCAGGGCGGCTCCCGAGACACCGGACTCGAGAAAGGTGTCGGTGACCTCACCCGAAATCGTTCCGCCAGGGTCGAGGACAAAGTCGTGCCCAGTTAAGATATCCCCGGACGCCACTTCGATCGGCGTGCCGGTCGTCGGGTCACACGATGCAGGGTGGAATGGACAGTTGAAGTCGTCGTAAAGCTCACCGAGATGGCCTTCGGCCCGTGAGACCCGGGCGAAAAATGTGCCGGCAGGGAATATTGCACCAGTGTCCCAGGCGCCTCCTCCGTCGCTCCACGCCGATGTCTGGTAGGCACCCCCGAGATCGAAGAACATGATCTCTGCGTCTGCGATGGCGGAGGGCTCCGCCACCGAACTTTCGACCGTTCCTGAAATCGATGCGGCCGGATCGAGTCCGAAGTCGGCGACCGAGACCTCTCCTTCAGCGACGACAATCTGCGTTCCATCTTCAACGTTGCACGAAAAGGGGCACGGCAACCCGTCAAATATTTCGTCGACAAATCCTAAGGTGTCGACGGTCCGTGCAAAGTGAACACCCGGACTCAAAGGATCTTCGCTGGCAAAATACCCGTCGACATCGGTCCACAGAATCGCCACTTCGATTCCGGGAGCGCCGAGTTCGTAGATGTGAACCTGAATGCCTTCGATGCCCGATCCGTCCGAGGTGTCGGTCACCCTCCCCGAGATGCCGGCATCGCCTTCGGCCTTTGCCAGCGAGCTCGTTCGGTGCGTCTCGGCACCGGTCGCAACGAGAGACACCAACAACACACCCACCAGCAAGGGCGCAGCTCGTCTCATGATCCCTCCAATTCCACGACCCCAGAATATAACCGGTATCCGGGACAATTTCCGGTGGAGTCGGCATATGGCGTACTCTCATCGCGAATCCGTCGATGCATGCGGCGGATTCCGGGGAGGGCATGGAACCGACGGACGCCACCACTGGAACCGAGTCGACCGACTGATCTCGAGGCTGAATCAGGGTTCGAAATGGGACTTCGTTGACCTCGAGATACTGGAACTCGCTTTGGCGGTCCGGTTTGTTTCGCTGGAAGCCGCGGGTAAAACGGAGTCAGCCGCGGCCGCCGCCCTTGATCTCAGCAAACACCTGGATCCAGATCTGCTACCGGGGATCCTCCTCCAGGAGGTTCTCGATCGCACGAAGGGTTGAGCCATTGTAGAATCGTCGCAGGAGGGCATCCCATGATTCCGAGCACCGGTGGTGTCGGTACCATTTTCCGTCTCCATGGCGACCTCCAGGGCGAAGCAAGGCTCTTCGTGCTGCAACTCGGCGAAAATCCAGTCGGCGCCGACCCCAAAAACACGATCCACATTCCTGCCCGGCAGGTCTCCCGGCGACACGCGGTATTGAAGGTGAATTCCGATGGTGTTCGTCTTGAAGACCTCGGAAGCACCAACGGCACCTATGTCAACGGCGTCAGGGTACGGAAGGCGGATCTCGCCGAAAACGACTGGGTTCAATTCGGTCCGGTCGTCCTGACATTCGAGTCGCTGTCGGTTGAAGAACACGAACTTGCCATCACCCTCTCGGAGCAAGACAAACCCGCGGCCGTCAGCCCGACCGATGAGGACTGCACGACGGAGATCGGCATCACGCCGCGAAGCTCCATCAAGTGGCCTGATGTTTTGAACGAGTGCGCCTCCCGACTCATCAGCCGCTGGTCACCGGATGTGGAGGGTGCGATGGAACACCTTGCCGAGGCCCTGGAGGCCGAAGCGGTGGCGCTGCTTTCTCGAAGCCCCAAGAAAAGTGCGCTGGTCCAGGCCGCTACCGGTGACCTCTCGTTGCTCGACCAGTGGCACGAAACCGCGTCTTTCGAGGCGCTCCGCTCTTCGCCGGATCATTCGAGCGGCATGTCGTCTCACGAGATCGCCACCCAACCCGCCACATCAATCGCTGTGGCCTGGGGGCCCGAGAGTTGGGAGGCCGCCCTGGTGGTAGTCGCCAACGATATCGGGCCCACAGGGCAGCCTTTCCTCGAAGTGGCCCTTCGCATGTTCCAGTCGGCCACCATTCCGGTTCACGAGATCGATCAGCCGGAAAAACCGCCGTTTGATCAGGATCTCAAATTCCCGGAATGGCATGTTGTTGGTCGAACGCCGGTGATGCGCTCGCTCTACCGCCAGCTCGCGACGCTGCTCAAAGGCAGTATGCCGGTTCTGGTCACAGGCGAAACCGGCGTCGGCAAAGAACACATCGTTCGGATCCTCCACGCATCTTCGGATCGTGCGGCCGGCCCCCTCCAGACCGTCAACTGTACCGCCATCCCGGCGGACCTTCTCGAGGCTGAGCTCTTTGGGATCGAGGCCGGAGTGGCCACCGGGGTGACGCGCCGGAGGGGCAAGCTTCGCCTCGCCCATGGAGGCATTCTTTTTCTCGACGAGATCGGCGACATGGACCCCGCCCTTCAGGCGAAGCTGCTCCGCGCCCTCCAGGAGGGCGAGGTGCAGCCGCTCGGGGCGGCTTCCCCGATCGCGGTCAACGTCCGGGTTGTGGCCGCAACCAACACGGATCTCGAGCAGCGCGTCCACGACGGCCAATTCCGCAAAGACCTCTTTTATCGGATCGCGGGCTGCGAAGTCCACGTGCCGCCTCTCCGCAGACGTCGCGACGACATTCCGGTTCTCGCTCGGCACTTTCTCGATCACGCAGTTGCCGAGAACGGAAACAGCGTTCGCGGTTTGTCGATCGGTGCGCTCGAGGCCCTGCAATCCGCCGGCTGGCCCGGAAACGTGCGGCAGCTGCAGCGCGAGTTGAACCGCCTCGTAACGGCTTGCCCAGCCGGCCGCGCCATCGAGAGCTCGATGATCTCACCTTCGGTCCTTTCCGACGTCAGTCTCGATGAATTCGAAAGCGACACCGCAAACCTCGACCTCAAACACCACATGGACGCGGTCGAGAAGCGAATCATCGAACGGGCTCTCGAGGTCTCGAGGGGCAATCACTCCGAGTCCGCCCGCCTCCTCGGGGTCACCCGCAACGGTTTGACCATGAAAATGAAACGCCTGGGCATTCTTGCCGCACAAAAAGACTGAAATCCGGTCTCGCCGGTGTCCCTCAACTGTATTCGTGGTCCACGGCAGATTCCAGATCAAGCGTCCCGGTCGAAAAAAGGCCCGGCCGGATGGAGGGATCCGACCGGGTCCGCAGGAGGAGGAATTCGGTTTGTCCCCGCGACTTGATCCTACCTATCAGCCACAATCAAACCGAACTCTGGGTCTCGTTCGTCAGGGACTCGAGCAGTGGAGTCGGCGCTATAAACCCCCAACGAGCGCATTCCTCGAGAAGGATATACGCACGGATCGTGCCATAACACCAGCATTTCCTTCTCCGGCATAAACTCGGCCAACACGGGGTTTAGTCCATGAAAACGATATCTACACCCAATAGCAGACAACTCCAGATGTTGAGTTGCTGCATAAGGTGACAAGTTACTGACCACCTTGTCCAACTCGAGCCGATGGCCGGATCATGTATTTGCCGGGTTACATCTTGTCGGCAACCGACGAAAAGAAGGAATCGAGATCCGCGTCGACGAAGTATCGCGTCGGCCCGGGACCCAGGCTCACCTCGCCCTTGTTGACGACCACAACCTTGCCACCGGCAGCCTCCGGCAGCATCGAGGCCGGGTAGACCGCGAGCGACGAGCCGAGGACAAAAAGCAGATCGCAGACTTTGACGATGTTCGAGGCACGCTCAAAGCTCTTGACCGTTTCACCGAAAAAAACGACATCCGGTTTGATGACGCCGCCGCAAGTGCAAAGCGGCACCTTCTCCTGGGTGATTGCTTGTTCCATATACCCCAGGTCGTAGATTGCCGCGCAGACCAGACAGTGGCTTTTCCAATAGTCGCCGTGCACGGAGACGACATTTCTCGACCCGGCTTTTTGATGAAGAGAGTCGATGTTCTGGGTGACAACAGCGGTCAGCTTGCGGTCCTGCTCGAGGTCGGCCAGGAATCGGTGCGTCAGGGTGGGTTCGATGGAGTGAATCGTGGAAAGAAAATCGCGGGTGAAATCAAAAAACGGTTCCGGGTCGCGATGAAACGACCAGATATCGAAGACCGCCTCCGGGTCATAGCGACGAGTGACATAGAGCCCTTCAGGACCGCGAAAATCCGGAATCCCAGCTGTGGTCGAGATGCCTGCTCCGGTCAGGGCGGCGACGCGACTCGAGTTGCGGATGAGATCCGCACACTGCGAGGCCGAGAGGGATTGGCGGTTTGCCATTGTCGCCGAGAATAGCATCGTGGTCGAACCGGGCGCGGCAGCACCGAGACAGCATCGGTAATTTTCGAACCCGTTAATTGATCGATCAGTTGGCGTTGACCACCGCGGACCAGGCGAATGCGCTGCCGGACTCGAAACCGTCAACAAAGAACGGCTGCATAGCGGCGGCCGGATTCTCGAACGCACCCACGTCACAGATAGCTGTCCCATTTGCGTCGCCGTCGGTCGGTCGGAAGGCACCGCGCTGATCCCAGTCCACAGGATCGTCGGGAGACGCGGGATGCCCGTCCCAGTCCCATCTACATTCGTTTGGATCGCCGCCGTCAATTGCAGGACTCCCCTGCAGCAACGAATATGTGTCGGTCAAGCCCCCATTGGCTGCCAATGGGCCGATCATGGGATTGGTGTGGATTTGATCACCATTTCCATCAAGCCTGCAATCGTTACTGTCCTCGATATTGAACCAGCGGGACTTCACCCCTCCCCCGCCACAGTTGGGCCCGATGTTCCCGGCGATGATGTTCATCTGAATGATCGGCCTCACAGATCCTGAAGAATGGATCGCACCCCCGGTCGTGGTTCGATTTCCTGCAATGGTGGAGAATCCTATCGCGAGCTCACCCGCCATATGATAAATCGCGCTTCCTGATTCGGCCCGGTTGCCGCTCAGAGTTGAATTCACAATCCGAGTCGTGCCTCCCGTGCTGACGGCGCCTCCCAGATCACCCCTGTTCCCCTCCAGTAGCGACTCTTTGATATCGAGAACTCCTGAAAGGTTGACGACGGCGGCGACCCCAATCCCCGGTTCGGAACACAAATTGTCTGCAATCAGGCATGCTTCGATCAAAACCGCACCTGATTTCAGAAGGATCACGCCCTCGAAGGAATCAGGTCCTGCTTCGCAGTTGTTTTCCGAAATCGTCGATTGGAAAAAGCGGCTATCGCCACCATCGGTTGTCGCAAAGATGCCCCCGTAGCGGGCATCGTTACGCTCGGCCCGGCTGTTGCGGAACTCGAACGATCCGCGGTTCCAGACCGTTGAGCCGTCCTCCCACGAGCTGTCCGCGTTTTGCAACATGACGCCGTCGAGTTCGAGGGCACCACCGGTGGAAATATCGAACAGTGCAACGCCCCGCCCGCCAATCCGAGATGCACCTCCATCGATCACCGTTCGCTCCCAACCCCTCCCGAGGATCCTGATTTCAGATGTGATGGTTGGGAACGGCGAATCGAGAACGATCGTCATATCGTCTTGAAACTCGATGACATCCGCTTCTCCGTTAGAGTCTGCAAGAATGATGGCATTCCTCAAGGAACCCGGACCGCGGTCCGATGCGGATGACACCACCAGAGTCTCGGCTTCAGAGATCGACCCGATGATCAAAAAACAAAACACTATCCCGAGATACGATCGACGAGAATCCATTTCTCTCCGACTCATCCGAGTTTTCAATATCTGTATTCCGGTCGAGAATAACACCGGAACGATTCTAGAGAGACAGGGAATATTCGATATCACCATCCCCCGTGCACCCAACCGCTCCCGCTATCGATCCCGAATGGAGAACCGGCCTCCAACGTGGCGGAGGGGAAAAGGGAAAAGGGAGCAAGGGAGAAAGGTGGAAAGGGAGATCGCCGGTCCACCCTCTCCGATCCCGATCCTGTTCCCGAAAGGAAGATCCACCCATCACGAGTATCCCACGGATGTGAACGTCGCCCCGCGATGCCATCCTCAGCGGAACACGCGACTCAGATGCCCAATGGGCGCCCATGCCGCCCCAAGATGTCATCCTGAGCGGAGCCCGCCCTGGGGCGTAGTCGAAGGATCTATGAGATGGATTGAAACGCCCGTGAACCGCAGATCCTTCGAATCGGCCGTCGGACGGCCTCCCTCAGGATGACATCTTGAACGATAGTGCCGTTCCCGATCCCGATACTGTTCCCGAAAGAATTAAGCGGGCCTTGCCGGCTCGTCGTTCGTGATAAGGGCGGGGTCTCCTCTGCTCCTCTGCTCCTCTGCTCCTCTGCTCCTCTGCTCCTCTGCTCCTCTGCTCCTCTGCTCCTCTGCTCCTCTGCTCCTCTGCTCCTCTGCTCCTCTGCTCCTCTGCTCCTCTGCTCCTCTGCGCGAGCGCAGGTATAGTGAACACAGGCTCATGGAAGACATCACCATCATCCTCAACCGTCTCTCGATTGCCGTTCAATTCTCGGTGGTGGTTTGTCTCTTCAGCTACTTCCTGCTGCTCGGCCAGATTGTCCGATTGCGCGAGGTCCGACTGTGGACCTTCGCCTGGCTGGCCAACGCCTTGGCTCTCGCCGCTGTATTCGTCCACGCCTACGCCGACATCCCGTTGCCGGGTCATCGCCTGGCATTGGTTTTCTACCTCGCCGGCAAGGCGGTCTTTGCGATTCTGATCGTTTCGGGCGCCCGCCACCACCTCCGGCCGGGGACGGAACCGCGTGTCTCGCCGACGTTTTTGACGGTTTTTATCGCCCTGTGGAGCCTTCTGCTCGGTTTTGCCGTCCCCCACCTGTGGAACGCGCAACTCGCCGAAAGCCTGTTGATCGGTCTGGTATTCGGGGCCGGTGGATTGACGGTGCTGCGCAATCCGCGCTCGCTGGTATCACGATGGCTCGGCTGGGCGCTGTTGTTGGAAGGAGCGCTCTTTCTGTTCTCGGCGGCTTTGCTGCTGCCGGGCTTATGGGGCAACCAAAAGGGCTTCGCCTATATCAATTACTCATCGTTCATCGATGCCTGGGTGGAACTGGTGCTCGGTCTGGCCTGTATCGCGGTGCTCACCGACCGGCGCGAAGAACTCCTGCACTACGCCAACCGAGAGCTCCTCGAATCGCAACAACGTCTGAGCCGCCTGGTCGATACCGACCCTCTTACAAATCTCGCCAATCGCCGCAGCCTGCGCAAGGCCATGGACGCGGTTCTGGAAACCGGAGGAGCGATCATTTTTATCGACATCAACGATTTCAAACAGATCAACGACCTCTTTGGTCATCGGGTCGGTGACGCCGCCCTGCAGCGGCTCGGCGGCCTGCTCACCGATCAATTCCGCCCCGAAGACCACATCATCCGCTGGGGTGGCGATGAATTCCTGGTGGTAGCTCCAAGCATGGACCAGACCAGCGCGAAGACTCGAATCGCCGCCATCCGGGAGGCGCTGCGGCGCCACGGAGATGATTCGCCACCATTCTCCATCGCGAGCGGGGTCGCCGAACTCTTCCCGGGTGGGGACCCCACCTCGGTTCTCGAAGAGGCCGATCGACGGATGTTCGCCAACAAGCGCGGCCGGTAGTCGCTTCATGTCGGACCGTTTTCACCCCCTCTCGTTGCAACAACTCAGCACCTGGATCGCCGAAGAGCTCGATTCAAAAGGCTCGGTTTTCGGCATTCCACGAGATCTCTTTTTTGTGCCCTCCGATCGTGATCCATTTGCGGTCGAAGTCTATGACCGCAAGCTCGAGAACCCGCTCGGAGTCGCCGCCGGACCCCATTCGCAGCTCGCGCAGAACATCATCGTCGCCTGGCTCTGTGGCGCCCGCTTCATCGAACTCAAGACCGTCCAGACCCTGGATCAGCTCGAGGTCCCGAAGCCCTGTATCGACATGCAGGACGAGGGCTACAACGTGGAGTGGTCACAGGAACTGAGGGTGGAACAGTCGTTTCGGGAATACCTCCACGCCTGGGTCCTGATCCACGCCCTCCATCAACACCTCGGGTTTCCCGGAAGCCATCCCGGTCTGATCTTCAACCTCTCCGTCGGCTACAACCTCGAGGGCATCCTTCAGCCGAACATGCAGTGGTTCCTCGACACGATGGAGGACTCCGGGCCCGAGCTCGCGGCCGCCATCGACACCGTCTCGAAGAGCTTCCCGGAGGTCGATTCCATCGGGGTCCCGTCGATGCTATCGGACAATGTGACCCTTTCCACCATGCACGGCTGTCCACCGGAAGAAATCGGCGCGATCTCCGAATACCTGATGAAGGATCGCGGTCTCCACACCAGCGTCAAACTCAACCCGACCCTTCTTGGTCCAAAGATCGTGCGGCGGACACTCAACGAAGATCTCGGTTTTTCCGAAATCGAGATCACCGATGAGGCCTTTGCCCACGATCTGGTTTTTGATGATGCCCTGAGGCTGATACGCCACCTCCAGACCACCGCCATCGAAGAGGACCTGGTGTTTGGCGTCAAACTCACCAACACCCTTGAAGTCAGCAACCACCGCACGGTCTTCGATGCGGCTGAAACAACGATGTATCTGTCGGGGAGACCGTTGCACGCTCTCACGGTGCAACTCGCCCACCGTCTCGCCGAAGAAGTGCGACACCCGCTGCTGATGTCATTCTCGGGCGGGGCTGACGCCGGCAACGTCGCATCGCTGCTGCGAGCCGGCATGAAGACGGTCACCGTGTGTTCCGACCTCCTCAAACCCGGAGGCTACCTGCGACTCGGGCAATACCTCGACAACATCACGAACGCGATGAGGCAATCCGGATCGGACTCCATCGACGAGTTCATCCGGCACGGGGCGCCGGACGGCACCACCACCGAGGGCGCGCGATACCAGCTCCGCATTCTGGCAGAGGAAGTCGTCGACCGCAGACCTCTTCACAAAAAGGCCTTCGAGCGCAGCCACACCAAGACCCGGCGAGGCCTTGGTCTCTTCGACTGTATCGATGCACCGTGTACCGACATCTGCGATGTCGATCAAAACGTGCCGGCCTATATGCGTCTGGTTCGGGACGGCGATTTTTCCGCGGCGTCTGAAGTGACTCGCGAGGACAATCCCCTGGCATCGATCCTCGGGCGCACCTGCCACAATCCATGTGAACCCGTCTGCCTCCGAACCCACATGGATCAACCGCTGGCAATCCGCGAGATCAAGCGATTCATCACCGATCAGGAAGCCCCCCCTCCGCGCCCCACTGAGCCGGCCCTGAAGGCTCCTCGAACCGCCGTCATCGGTGCCGGTCCCTGCGGGCTGGCTGCGGCCACTTTTCTGGCCCGGGCGGGGCGGTCGGTAACGGTTTTCGAGGCGCGGCCGGCGTCGGGAGGCATGGTGTCAGCCACCATCCCGGACTACCGGGCGGCAAGCCACGCGGTCGACCGCGACATCGACCGCATCGCAGCCCTCGGCACGGAATTTCGTTACAACCAGGAGATCGGACGCGAGACTACCCTCGAAACACTCCGCGAGGAGGGCTTCTCCGCGATTGTCATCGCCGCTGGTGCTCGGCGCGGTCTGCACTTGGGGATCGAGGGTGAGGAAAATACCTCCGTGCTCGATGGCCTCGATTTCTTGCGCGGCGCGAGGAAGGGTGACCCTCCCGCCCTCGGCCAACGAGTCGGCGTGATCGGCGGCGGTGATGTGGCCATGGATTGCGCGCGTACCGCAGTCCGGTTGACAGGCGGCGAGGTCACGGTCTTCTATCGCCGGACGCGGGCCGAAATGCCGGCCCAGAACGAAGAACTCGAGGACCTTTTTGCCGAGGGTGGACAACTGGTGGAACTTGCCGCGCCTCTTCGGCTGGTCATCGAGGGAGGCCGCCTCGAGGCCGTTGAAATGGCGACGATGGAGCTCGGAGAACCCGACGCATCAGGACGACGGCGACCAACTGCCGTGCCGGGCGGGGAACGTCAAGTAGCGCTCGACACACTGATCATCGCCATCGGCCAGCAGCCCGACCTCCGGCTCTTCGGCGACACGTTGCCACGACTCAACCGGAAGGGATATGTGGATGTGGACCCTGTGACCTTCGAGACATCGTTGCCCGGGGTTTATGCGGGCGGCGACATCGTCGGTGACGGCCCGTCGAGCATCATCAAAGCGGGTGGAGACGGACGCCGAATCGCCGAAGCGATCCTTGCCGGTGGTCAACCCCGAAAAGACGATATTGAGCCGAAGGCCTGGCCCGGAATCGATCGGACCGACATCCTCAAGAGAAGGGCGCGCAGCGAGGACAGAATCGAGATCCCAAGGCTCGAGCCAGCACGGCGCGACGGATTTGCCGAGGTGATCCAGACCCTTTCTCCGGCAGCCGCCCAGGCCGAAGCGTCCCGCTGCCTTGATTGCGACCTCATGTGCTCCACCTGCGACGGGGTGTGCCCGAATCGCGCCATCATGACCTATCACGCTCGACCCGATGTCCTCGGTATCCCAGAGCTCGACGACGATGGCCTGCAGACAGGCTCGAAGGATTTTCCCGTCGCTCAGGGCCCCCAGGTCGCAGTATTGACCGACGCCTGCAACGAGTGTGGCAACTGCGTCACGTTCTGTCCCACTCAGGGCCGCCCGTGGCTCGACAAACCGAGGATGTACCTTCACCGCGGCGAATTCGATGAACAGACCGAAAACGCCTTCATGCTCGTCGAGGACCGGGGTTTCCGTGGTCTTGACGCCCGGTGGGATGACGCTCTGCACCGGCTCTTGAGCAGCAAAGAAGGTCTGCGATATGTCACACCGTCGATCGATGTTCTTCTCGATCCAGAGGAGCTTCGAGTACTCCGAGTCCACCGCATGGAGAGTTCCAAGGAGCATCAGGCGATCGATACCACTGCCCTCGGCACCATGGTCACCCTGCTTCGATCCTTCTCCGACTCGATGCCCGAGTTTCCGTTGATCGCGGTTGAGGCGGACTGAATACCTTAGACTGGATCTCATCATGCGAACACGATTTGTCAATCTGCGGATCCCTGTCCTCGAGAATGAGGTCGAAATGGTCGAAATGGTCGTCGAAGACGGCCGTTTCGTGGAGATCGTCCCTGCCGGCTCGGCCACCGCGGCCGGCGACGAACAATGGGTCAACCTCGATGGCGCCCTGGTCCTGCCGGGAGCCATCGACGGCCATGTTCATTTCGACGATCCGGGTTTCACCCACCGAGAAGATTTTGCAAGCGGAACGGCGGCAGCGGCAGCGGGTGGGGTCACCTGTGTGGCCGACATGCCCTGCACCTCTCTGCCACCGGTCACCAGCGACGCCAATCTGCAGAACAAGCTCGGGATCATCAAATCAAAGGCCCATGTTGACTACGTATTGTGGGGTGGTGTTTCCGGCAACGCCGTCACAGAAGTGGGTTGGGATGATCGTCTGAACGAACTGGTCGACGCCGGCGTCGGGGCTATCAAGATCTATATGCTCTCCGGAATGGATACTTTCAGAGATCTCACCGCGAGCGAGGTCCTTGAGGTCCTGGCGCGAACGAAACGGCTCGGAGTTCCGGTCGGCATCCATGCCGAGGATCGGTCCCTGGTTGAAAAGCTCAGCAAGGAGGCGCAGCTTCGTGGCGACGACTCCGCCCTGGCGTACGCCTCGTCCCGGCCGTCGGCGGCTGAGGAAACAGCGGTTGCCCAGGCCGTCGAAGCCTGCCGCACGACGGGCGCCAGGGTCCACATCGTCCACCTCGGATCCGGCGCCGCCCTCGATATGATCGCCGCCGCCCGCCAGGAGGGTCTGCCCATATCCGCCGAAACCTGCCCCCAATACCTCGAATTCACCACCGATGATCTGGAACGCCTCGGATCGATGCTCAAGACCGCACCGGTGGTCAAGTCGGAGGCGGACCGCGAACGGCTTTGGCAGGGCGTCGCCGCCGGTGAAATCTCATTTGTCGCCACCGATCACGCCGCCGGTCGTTGGCCGGAAGAAAAGGAGACCGGTTCTTTCTGGACCGACTATGGCGGAATTCCGGGTGTCGAGCTCCTGCTCCCATATCTTTATTCGGAAGGTTTCTGCCGTGGGCGAATCACGCTTCAGCGGCTGACCCAGATCACCGCCTCGGAGCCCGCCCGTTTCTTCGGAATCGACCACCGAAAAGGCCGCCTACGGAAGGGCTGCGACGCCGATTTCGTGGTCTTCGACGAACGCGCCCGGTGGACCGTTCGGGCAGCAGGGCTGCACAACCTCAACCGCTACACGCCTTTTGAAGGGCGCGAGTTTGCGGGCCGGGTCCGATCGACTTACGTCCGGGGACGGTGTGTCTTTCAGCGAAACGAGGATGGAAGCGAGCTTTTCGCCCCGAGCGGCACCGGTCAGTGGGTGCGGAGGGGCGTCGCGTGAGCCCTCCACGTACAGAAATCACCGCTCTCTCGAACGGGGTCGTTCTGACCGGAGGTCTCGAACCGAAGGTGATCGAAGACGGCGCTGTCGCCTGGCTGGGCGATCGCATCACCTTCGTCGGCACGAAAGAGGAACTTCTCGAGCGATACCCGCATGCCCGGACCATCGATGCCCACGGCGGTCTTATCATGCCCGGGCTGATCAATCTGCACCACCACCTGTATTCGGCCCTTGCCCGCGGACTCTCGCCGATGGGGCCGACCACCGATTTCGGGGAGATCCTCGAACGATTGTGGTGGCGGCTCGATCGCGCCCTCACCATCGAAGACGTTCGCCTGTCGGCATTGCTCGGAGCCGTCGACAGCATCCGCTGGGGTTGTACGACGATTTTTGATCACCACGCTTCGCCGTCTTGTTTGAGGGGCAGTCTGACGGTGATGGGTCGTACCTTCGAGGAGGCGGGGTTATCCGGAGTGCTCTGTTATGAGATTTCCGACCGCAACGGCCACGACGAGGCGATTGCCGGGTTGGTGGAAAACCTCCGCTTCATCGACCGACACGCCGACAACCCGCGGATCCGCGGAACCATCGGGCTCCACGCCAGTTTCACTCTGACGGACGACACCCTCGACGAGGCTGCCGAGCGGAGACCGGATGGCTGTGGCTGCCACATCCATCTCGCTGAGGACCCTCTCGACTTCCAGGCCTCGGAGCTCTCCTTCGGTGCCGCACCGCTGCAGCGTCTCGAACAGAGGGGGTTCCTGGACGAACGCGCCCTGCTCGTTCACGGCGTCCACCTGACCTCTCAGGGCCGGGCGGTAGTGGCCGGCCACGACGCGGTCCTCGTCCACTGTCCCGAGTCCAACGCCAACAACGGTGTTGGCCGCCTCGATGTGGAACGGGCCGCAGCCGAGGGCTGTACCGTAGCTCTCGGGACCGACGGCATGTCATCGGCGATGCTGCGTGCGCTCCGTGCCGCATTTCTGGTTCAAAGGGGAGGAAGACGCGATCCGACGGTTGGATTTGCCGCCCACCCCCATCTTCTGCATACGAACGCAGTGGTGGCGAGGCGTTTTTTTGACGAACCGTTGCTCGGTGAATTGGTAGCTGAGGCGCCGGCCGATCTCTGCGTCGTCGACTGTCCGCCGCCGACACCCATCGGGAGCGCCAATATTTTCGGCCATCTGGTCTATGGTGCGGCTGAGGCACCAGTTCGCCACACCATCGCCCGCGGACGGGTTCTGCTCGAGGACTTCCGTCATACCACCCTCGATCCCATGGCCATCGCCGAGGTCGCGCGGATCGAAGCGCCGGCATTGTGGGAGAGATTCCGAAGTCTTGACAGAACGCCGACCAATTGGCTTCCGGAATGACTTCGTCCGCTTGTTGACGGTCGAGCGGAGTCCTTCGCTCAGACCGAAGACGAGGAGAATCTCTCGGACAGAGCATCTCCCACCCGCTGCAGCCCGGCCTCGAGGTAGGCGGTATCGGCGCCGATTCCGATCCTGAAAAAGCGGTCCATCCCATAGCAGTCGCCGGCCAGAATGAAAACACTCTTGTCGGTTCGCAACCAATCGGCCAGCTCGGTCGAGTTGATGTCGAAATCGTAGCGAACAAAAGCCATCCCTCCGGCCTGCGGCGGGACGAAGTGACAGCGGTCTCCCCACTGGCCGAGCCAATCGCTCATGACGGCGAGGTTGCGGCGCAGCATGGAACGGTTGCGATGGAGGATCTTCCTGCGGTTCGAGGGAGCGAGAGCGATCTCCGCCACCCGGTTTGAAAGAAGCCCGGCGGCGATCGACGTGTAATCATGGTATGCCCACGTATCAGTGATCACATCCGCAGGGCCCACCAACCATCCGAGCCTCAGACCCGGCAATGCGTAAGCCTTGGACAACCCCCCGTTGACCATCACCTTTTCGGCCCGACCGACAAAACTCGGGCGCTCCACATCGTCGAGTTCGGCACCGCGATATACCTCGTCGGCGTAAACCCATGCCCCCACCCCATCGGCAATCGAGGCAATCGCGTCCATCTCATCTGGGGTCAGGGCATATCCCGTCGGGTTGTTCGGATTACAGACTGCGATCATCCTGGTCTTCGGGCCGACGAGGCGTTGCAGTTCATCGAGATCCGGGGCCCAGGCGTTTTCTTCGCGGAGGTGAAATGCGCGGGGCTTCGCCCCCATTTCCTCGACGATTCCCCATATCTGCATGTAATTGGGGACCATCATCACCACTTCGTCACCGGCTTCGAGCAGGGTGTGGCAGGCCACGAAATTGGCCTCGGAAGATCCGTTGGTGACCAGGACATTGGAGGCGTTCTGGCCATCATAAAGACGCGCAATCGCCTCCCGGGTCGGAATCGACCCGTTGGTCTGACCATAGCCGAGGGGCATCTCCAACAGGCCCCGGAGCTCATCCGGACTCAGAATCTCGTCGAGCCGCAATGGGTGGAAACCGCTTTCCGTGAGATTGAATTCGACGGTATTCTCATACAGAGATTGCACTCTCTCGAGATCGAAAATCGGGATCTTCATGATTGCTCCTCGTTCGACGCGTGCGGGTGTGTGTCATCAATGCGGTCGAACACTTCAGGATCGATCCGCCCGCCGCTGATCACGAGCGCCACCCGCTGACCGAAATACCGTTCCGGCTCGCGCAATACCGCCGCCACAGGCATCGCGGCGCCGCCCTCGACGATCTCATTCTCCCTGTCGCGAAGATGAAAGATCGCGGTGAGAATTTCGGACTCGGTGAGCAGGACGAAATCGTCGACCAGATCACGGCAAAAATCGAATGTCATCGACCCGGCTTCGATGCCGCCCGCAGTTGCATCGGAGAGGGTCGGCAGGCTCGTCATCTCGACAACCCGGCCCGCCTCCACCGATCGGCACATCACACACGAATTCAGAGGCTGGCAGGCAATCACTGTGATCGACGGATTGACGGCCTTCAGATAAGCGGCGATACCCGATATCAGTCCGCCACCACCCACCGGGACGATGACCGCGTCGATCGTCTCCATCTGCTCCATGAGCTCGACGCCGATGGTTCCCTGACCGGCGACCACATCGGGGTCGTTGTACGGTGAGATCCACACCGCGCCGGTGCTGCGCGCGTGGGCCGCGGCCGCCATTTCGGCGTCCACACAATCGTCACCCGACATCACGAGGGGGATGCCTGATTTGCGCAGCGGATCCACCTTGACACCGGTGGCGGTTTTCGGCATGAAAAGCATGCCCTCACGGCCAAACCGCTCGACCGCATGAACGAAGGCCGCTCCGTGGTTTCCTGTCGACGCCGCCACGAGTGCCTTTGCTTCATCGTCGGACGGAAGCGACAAGATCTTGTTGAGCACACCGCGGATTTTGAATGACCCACTCACCTGACGGTTTTCGAGCTTGAGGAAGACCGGCCCACCGGTCGCCTCAGAGAGTGAAGGGGATGGCTGACACGGCGTCAGGTCGATGTGAGGAGCAATCCGCCGGCTGACCTGGACGATGGCGTCTTCAGTTATCATCGGCGCATCATATCGGGCGTTCGTGGCGGGATTCAACTGCAACTCCTCTCCGGCCGATTCGTACAATGAACAAATCAATCGTTCTCTCGGAAAGGAGATTGTTGGATATGAGATCCAGGATGCCGACGAGGTCTACTCCTACATGATCGGCGCCACCTGGACCTTTTAAGAAAAGGAACCGTCAAAAAAAAGAGCCCCCAGCTCGCCACATGGCGATCCGGGGGCGTTTTTTTGATTCTTTGTTCGATCGCGGACGGGCGTCAGTCTTTGGCGACCTCGAACAGAGATTTCAGCGCCACGACCAGCACGGCCGCCGAAATGAATGCGACGACATTTGCCACAACATCCGTCACCGCGGCGCCGATGACTGGGATGGCCATGACCGACGAGGCCGACAACATCAGGCCGATGGCGGCAAGCAGGAAGGTTTTCGTCTCTTCACCCGTGATGTTCATGAAACCGACAATCAGACCGAGCACGGCCAACACCCAGAACATCCAGGGTTGGACAAGCAGTAGACCGGCGACCACACAAATCACAAATCCGACGATGAAGGCCCATTTACCCATATTTTCCATTCGCTCCTCCTCCAAAGCTTTTTTGTTGCATCGTTCCGCCGCACATCATACCTGGTTCAAGCCGAATCGTCATGGATATCGGCTCATCATTCGGTCAACATAAAAAACGCCCCCCGTTTGCACAGGGGGCGATCCAATGCAATGAGCCGAAGCCCATTTGTCTTTTTTGTGGTCAGTCGGTCAGTTTGCGCAGCGCATCCTCGAACTTGTCCCATTGCGAACCAGCCCAATCGGCGACGCTCTGCACCTTTTCGCCGACCTTGATCGTGGTGTAATAACCCGCCACGCGATTCCAGTTCACGACGTTCCACCAGGCCTCGATGTAGTCCGGTCGCCGATTCTGGTATTCAAGGTAATAGGCGTGCTCCCAGACGTCCAGACCGAGGATCGGGATCCCCGAACCGTCGGATATCGGATTGTCCTGGTTCGCTGACTTGGTCACGAAGAGCTTGCCGTCGCCGCCGACGCAAAGCCACGCCCAGCCGCTGCCGAAGACTGTCGCTGCGGCCTTGGAGAACTCCGCCTTAAAGGCGTCGAAAGAACCAAAAGATTCGTTGATACTGTCGGCCAAGCCGCCGGAGGGTGCACCACCGCCATTGGGGCTCATGACCGTCCAGAACAGGGTGTGGTTGACATGGCCGCCACCGTGGTTGCGAACGGCGCCACGGATCGACTCCGGAACTGAATCCAGATCGGCGACCAACTCGAGAGCACTCTTGGCCTGCAGATCTTGGTGTCCCTCAAGGGCCGCATTGAGATTGTTCACATAGGCCTGGTGGTGCTTTCCATGGTGGATACCCATCGTCTTGGCATCGATGTGGGGCTCCAGGGCGTTGATGTCATAAGGCAGCTTGGGCAATTCGAACGGCATCTCGTTCCTCCTCGTTTGATTTGATGGTTGTTCTGATCGAGTCACAATCGCAACTCTCACAGAAAGGAACCGTCACACCCATCGAACGATTCCCGGGATCTGAATTTTTTTGAAAACCGCCCGGTCCCTCAACGGAGCATCGTCACGAGGGCCGATCCAAGGTATTCATAGTGCTCGCGTCGATTGTAGATCTGAGCAGAAAGCCGCACCAGACGCTTCGGAGGGGCGGGCCACGCGATCACCGGGATCTCGATTCGAAATTCTTCGAAGAGACGAATCTGAAGCTCGTCAAACGGAAACAACTCATTGACGGCAGCACCCTCCCCATCCGGCAAAGGAATCGATGCGAGGCTCCCGATCAATGATTCCGGACACGGAATCTCGACGCCAAGCATTTCGCAGACAATCTTCCGGGCTTCGATTGCGAGCAGCCGGTTGCGATGCCGAATCGAATTCCATCCCCCCTCGACCATCGATTCCATCGCAGCAATTGCGGCTGGGATGCACATCCAGGCGCTCGGATCGCGGGTGCCCGTCCAATCGTGTTCGAGATGAAAACGAGATCGTTGCGAGGCTGCCGCGTTCGCACCGTGGCTAATGGTCAGGGGGCGCACACTCCGGCGGCGATCCTCACGAACGTGAAGAAACGCCGCACCCTTCGGCGCACACAGCCATTTGTGGCAATTGCCCGTGTAATAGGCCGCTCCGAGGCGATCGAGTTCGAGTTCAACCATGCCCGGAGCGTGCGCGCCATCGACCAGAACATCCGCACCACTTGCCTGGACCTCGTCCACGAGTCGCTGAATCGGCAGCACCATCCCGGTCTGGCTGGTGACATGATCCACCAGGACCAGCCGGGTGTGGGGCCCCATGCGATCGATGACCGCCTCAACGATCTCGTCTTCGGAGGCGATCGGGAAAGGCACCGTCGCCACCACTACCTTCGCACCGGCGGCAGCCGCCACAGCGTTCAGCGCGTTCCGACACGCGTTGTACTCCTGATCGGTCACCAGCAGCTCGTCGCCCGCCTCGAGATCGAGGCTTCGCAAGACCGTGTTGACGCCCGTTGTAGCGTTGACGACCAGAGCCAGATCCGATGATTGCGCGCCGATGAATTCGGCCAACTCGTCGCGCGCCTGATCGAGAGCCGGAAGATAGAAATGATCGAAGAACTGGAGCGGCTCGGTCTCCATCAGTCTGCGCAGCTCGCTCTGAGCTTCCAATACGACCCGAGGAGCGGCACCAAAAGAACCGTGATTGAGGAATACAACCGTCTGGTCGAGCATCCAGTGATCGGCGAAGGAATTTGGTGATGGAATTTCAGCCATTCAAAACCGTCTCTCCATGAAATCCGAATCTCATTCGAGTATCAGGGTCAGGCCTGTGGCCGCGACCGGATCGGTAGTTTGCCAGACCACAGGGGCGAGCTCCACATTGTCCGGGTCGAAAGCCAGGACAAAGACGTCGAGAGGCTGGCCTAAAAGATCATCCGTGATCGGGAAATAGTAGGTATAGCCGCGATCGCGGCGAGCGTTGACATACTCCCAGGTATTGGAAGGATAAGCCGCCGCCCGATCGGGCGCGCCGACGTAGCGATCCCCCACTTTGAGGGCCGCATAGGCCCCTTCAACCCCGTGGATGCCTTCGATCGCCACCGCCAGCTTGCCGCCGGGCGGGGCCTCGTCAACCCGTATCCTGGCGTGCCATGCCGCGAGTGCCTTCATTTTCGACGGGTGGGCAAAAAGATTGGATGCCCGCCAACGAGACCGATCCATCGACTGCCCGTCGACCTCCCCGACAATTTCGGTCAGCCGGTCGGCAGCGACCGGGAACCTCAGAAACCGCACCGGTTCATCAATTGTAATCGTCATTTGCAGCCCCGCCATGTATCGCAGTCGCCGCCATTCGCGAAGATCGGCGGAGACCTCGACCCAATTCGCCTCGTCACGAAGCAGCGGTTGGAGCGAGTACTCGTCCGGTGTATGGAGGACGATGGTGCCGTCTTCAAGCACCTCCCCGAGATCGAGACGGAAACACCCTCCCTCGACCTTCTGGTCCACCGAATACTTTCTGGACGGCCAGAATCCGGTCTCAAAATCACCATCGAAGAGATTGCGGTCCCAGATCCCGCGCTCTGAAAAGACCGACTGGGAGAAGAATGCATCTCGAGCGGCCTGCACTTCCGGAATGAATGTCGGCCCCGATCGGCGGAGCGATCGAACTTCCAGAGCATCGTTGTCAGCCGCAAATATCGTCGCCTCGTAAAGGGCCTCGGCGTCTTCGGGCAATTCGACCTGTTCCAATTCCGCGAGCCGAAGGTGCTTCGAATCACCGGTGCCTATTCCGGGAAAACGTATCTGGACCCCAGCCCCGCTCAAAAGAGTCGGAGCCTGTACTCCATCGATCGTGGCCTGGGAAAACCGATGTCCGTCAGGCTCGAACCTGACCAGCACTTCGTCATCCGGCGACCCGACAAGGAGGATTTCGAGAGGCTTTGAAGGGATGCTGCGAATCACTTCAAAATCCACACCCGAGACCCCCGGGCCGCCCCCTCCGGAAGCCGAAACCATCACCAAAGACGAACGAAAGGGCGGCACCTCGACCGTCACCGACTCACCTCTGCGAAAGCGGCCATAGATTCTTTCGCCGGGATGAAATCGCCGCACGGTGAACGGGCCCCTTGTTTCGAGACCGATGGATTCGTCCAGGGGAAGCACATAACTGACTGGCATCCAGGTGAGATTACGAAGGGTGACGAACCTCGTCGATCCATCTCCACGCGACACCGCCGCCGGGCCGAAGTCCTCCTCGGGAAGGACCATTCCGTGAATCAGCTGGTTCCGATAGGTGCGATGGAGATTGAAGATCCGGGCCAACTTTGGAAACTCGTCGTCACGCAGCAGCCAGGGATTGCCATAGATCTGTGGCGACAGAATCAGCGATCGGTTGAAGGCCTGAAGAATCAGATCGTCGTCCCAACGATCGAGGCTCGAGGAGATACAGACGCCGTGATCTTCGGTCAAGCGCTTCAGACCCGGCACGACACCCCGACTCAATGCATCCGCGCGATGATGTGGGGCAGTCACCCGGTTGCTGGAAAACACATCGATATAGGTCTCACGACCCTCCCAGAGAAAGGTCGTCGCCTGGGACTGGGCGCGCTCCAATCCGAGACGGTGGTTGAGAAGAATGAGATCCGGGCTGTGGCGGCGGCACTCCGTCATCATGCGGATGAAAGCGTCTTCTTTTTCGGGCCGCAGCGGACCGCAGACGGCGTCGAACTTGAAGAGCGCAAAATCGAGGTCTCTGCAGAGGCTCACCATCTGCTCGATGCGCGCCGCTTCGTCGGCTGGGCTGTCACCGAATCCATCCGGACCACCCCAGACGCCGAGGCGGGTTCCCGTTTCGCCGGCGAATTCTGCGATCGATTGAAAACCATTGGGGAACTGCTTGAGGAATCGCTTCGAACCGACGGTTCCGTAGAACCTTTTGCCATCGATAGCCCCGGCGTCAAAGGCGTAGATGTCGAGCTTGAACCCGAAGGCGTCATGCAACCAACGAAAGAAGCTCAGATTGGTGATGGTCTGGCCCTCGGTCGCACCTTCGTTGGTGTTGTTGATCCAGGAGAAGTATTCGGATCTGGAAGGGCTCGTTTCGGTAGCGCCGCGGTTGACCCCGTCCTTTTCGTCGGCGGGCGCCGGCAACGCTGCAAGAATGACTGCCAGCACCAATCCGCTGATTCTCATCATCGTGGTCCCTCCAGCGCTGATCATCATAGGCTAAACCGAGCGCGGTATGATGACCCACCGGGTGCGCGATACCGCTTGGAGGAATTATGGTCAACGCAATCGTTCTGCTCAACGTCGAGAGTAAAGAAATCAACCGGGTAGCGGAAGAGTTGGCGGCGCTCGATGGCGTCTCCGAGGTCTACTCGGTGGCGGGTCAATACGACCTCGTCGTGGTCATTCGTGCCCGCGACGACGAGCAGATCGCCTCACTGGTGACCGACAAGTTGCTGCAGATCGAAGGTCTACTGTCCTCGGAAACCCTGATCGCCTTTCGCACCTATTCCCGCCATGACCTCGATCGGGTTTTTTCGGTCGGGTTGGACTGACCGTCCGCGGCGAGACCGCGCTACCTCCGGCCCAGAATGTCGGAGACGGCGGTACGGACCACCTCAAAGGCGTCGGCTGAAGGGTCGATCAGCTCGAAATGGCCGGCTCCCGCCACCACCCGGATATCCACCGCATCCCCCATCGGAAGGGCCGCGGCGGCAAATCGCTCCGCCTGTTCGAGGGGCACAATGGGATCGAGCTCACCCACAATCAGGATCTGTTCGATGCCGAATGGCACCATTTCGATCGGCGAGCTCCTGCTGATGCGATCCGGGAAAGCGACTGGAGAACCACCCAAAAGTCCTTTGACCGAGGATCCACAACCCTCCGGCGAGGCGTAGGCCGCTAGATCGGAGATGCCCGCCAGGGCGATGACGCCGTTAAATGCCTGCGGCGCCTCACCTCGCAACTCGTCGTCGCCCTCCAGCCACTTGCGTCCAGCAAGCCACAACGCCAGGTGGCCGCCCGCCGAATGACCGAGAACGACCGAGCGGTCGAGATCGAGCTCATAGTCGAAAACCAATTCACGCAGATGATCGGCGGCCCGACCCACATCGGCGAAGGTCCCTGGCCACCCTCCCCCGTCGTCACCGATCCGACGGTATTCAACGCTCCAGGTCGCCACTCCGTCGTTGGTCAGTGCTTCGGCAAGTGCCGAGATATGGCCGCAATCGTATTCGGCCAACCAGCACCCTCCGTGGATCACCATCACGACCGGGAAGGGCCCGTCGCCATTGGGCAACCTGAGCTCGCCGAACTGCAAAGGGCCGTCGCCGTAGGCGATGATGTGATCGGGGTCGGGCCGGTGGAGGGCGAGCGCGTCCGACGCGGTCATCAGACCTGGTTCGTCGCTCATCGGTTCACCACAACCGGTAACGATCAACGCGATCAAAAACAAGGATCTCCACACGAACTCCTCCTTCAGGTCACCCTGGCGCGTGTCCGGTATTCGGGCCGTTCCCAACTCCGATTCTCGAGAATCGAGCGCAAAGCCGCGACCGCATCCCAGATATCGACAAAGCGCAGGTAGGCCGGTGCGAAACCGAAACGGAGAAGATCGGGAGCGCGATAGTCGCCAATCACTCCGGCCGCCATCAGCGCCTGCACCATCGCATAACCCTCGGCGTGGCGAAAAGAAACCTGGCTGCCCCGCCGCGCGGCCTCGCGGGGTGAGGCAAGCTCGAGACCAGATCCCGCACATTCCCGTTCGACGAGCGTCAAAAAAATCTCGCTCAGCGCGATCGATTTTTTGCGCAGACGGCCGACCCCGATCTCAGCAATGCTTTCGACGCCGCACTCCAGCGCCGCCAGCGACAGTATCGGCGGTGTCCCGACCTGGCACCGTGCGATGCCTGGAGCAGGTTCGTAACCGGTGTCGAAATCGAAGGGCGCGGCATGGCCCATCCACCCCCACAAGGGTGTCTCGAGGTCGTCGTGATGGCGTTCCGCGGCAAAAACGAAGGCCGGTGCGCCCGGTCCTCCATTGAGGTATTTGTAGCCACAACCAACCGCCAGATCGACCATGTGAGTTCTGAGGTCGATTTCCATCGCCCCGGCGGAATGGGCCAGATCCCACAACATCAAAGCTCCCGCCTGGTGCGCGGCGGCTGTCCATCGCTGCATGTCGTGCATCATTCCGGTTCGGAAATCAACGTGGGTCAGCATCAGCACTGCGACATCGTCATCGAGGGCTGAACCGAGCGCCGACCTTTCCACCAAACGCAGAGTCGCACGATCTCCGAGGAGCTTCGCCAGACCATCGGCAACATAGAGATCCGTACCGAAATTTTCCCGTTCGGAGAGGATGACCGGACGTCCGGGGCGGAGTTTCAGGGCAGCGCTCAGCGCTTTGAAGATATTGACCGAAGTCGAATCCGCGACCGCGATTTCGTGTGGCCCGGCGCCGATCAATGGCGCGATCTTGGCGGCTACCCGTTGCGGCAGATCGATCCAGGCGTGAGAGTTCCAGCTCCGAATGAGCTCGCCGCCCCACTCCCGTACGAGAACATCTTCGACCCGACCGATGGTTTTCCGGGGCGGTGGTCCGAGGGAGTTGCCATCGAGATAGATCACGTCGGGCGGAAGAAGAAAAGACCCTCGAAACTCTCCGATCGGGTCGGAGGCATCGAGGGCGATGGCTTCGTCGCGGGAGGCGGGTATCTTCACGCAGGCTATTGTGCCACGAGCTCGCCGTTCAACCTTGCGATCTAACAATCAAGGGTCAGTGGATCGTGGTCAATATACCGGCTGCGGTCAGCCAATAGATATCCGCATTGGCATCGAGGGCGGGGCCGTCGAAAAGATCGATGTGCCACAACGCCGGGGGATTGCATTCGTCGCATTGGCGGTGACTGACGTAGAACATGGTCGAGCCATCCCTCGTGATGGAACCGAATTTCGCACCGGTGCCGTCGAGGATCCCTATTCCTCGACCCTTCGACCACTGGCCGTTTTCATCCGGTGTGCTGACGACGATGGTCGTTCCATCTTTGGTACGCACCGTGTAGAGAAGAAAGCGCTGCTGCGGATCCATCGCCGGGGCCACCTCCTGATCCGAGGTGTTGATCAGACCCGGAATCGGAAAAAAGCCGGGGTAACGACCGTCGATCAACGGCACCACGTAGATATCGTGCATCCCCAACCCGCCTGGCGCCGCCATGGCCGCGAAGATCGTACCGTCAGCGGCCATGGAGATGCCACCGTTGATATGAAACCTGTTGATCGGGGTGTCGAGCATGATCGGATCACTCCAGCCAGTCTCCTTGCGATCGCTGAACCAGATCCTCGATCTCGGGCTTTCGACGCGGTCTTCACCCTCGATCAGTCTCTTGGATGTGAAATAGAGCGTGTCGCCATCCGCCGCATAAATGATGGCGCCGTCCATCGTCGTGCCCGAGAATGGGAGCGGTCGAGGCTCCGACCAACAACCCGTTTCGTCTTGGGTGCTGCTGAAGAAAACACCGGTGGTCTCACCGGCCACCTTGCCCAGAATCCTCAAGATCATCTCGCGCCCGTTCGGGCTGAAGACCGGCGGCCAATCATCGTGGTGTTCCGTCGAAGCGATGCCCGGTGCAAAGATGGAGGGTTGGGATGGGGCCGGTCCCTGGCCGAGAACGGGCCCCCGAGCCAGGCAGGGAGACTGCCCGGCGACAACGACAGAGGACACCAGAATCGAAAACACAGTGGCAGCGGTCGTGAGCGCATTTCTCATCACGAGATCCTCCATTCGGTCGAGGTCGCCCGCGGGCGGCCCTTCCGGTCTTACGAATCGGTACTGCTTGGGTTTTCTCGAATCGGGAAAGCTTTCCGTTTTTCGACACGACCACAGAATCTCGAAACCATCTCCAGATGAAGGAGTAAACTCAGCCTATGGCAGTTCGCAAATCCACCCTGCGCCGGCGCGCCGAGCACGGGCCTGGAAGTGTCGTCGAGGATGCGGCCGACCGGAGCCGGGACAAGACACCGTTGGGCCGGCTCGCGAACATCTTCGGTTTCGGCCGCCGTCGGAAAACCGAGGAGGAGCTGTGGAAGATCCCGCTGCCGGATCTCCTCTCACCCGCCGGGGGCACCGGCTCGGATCCTGAAAAGCTCATCGGGTACCTCGATCTCGCGTTCCTCGGCCGCGCCAGCGCCGGCGAAATCGACCGCGAACTCGACGCCCAGGGATGCGGTCGAACCGAGTGGGAACCGGCCCATTTCGCCAACGACCTCTTCCTCCCCGATCTCGTGCGCGATTGCCTGAGCCCCGATCACAACGGGAGACGCGTTACAAAGCACCGGAGGTTTATCGAGCGGGTGTTGGAGACACCGCCGACCGATCTCGAGACCATACGATACCGCCAGACGATTCTCCGGGAGCTCGCAGAAAAACCAGAGCTCGGGCCGGCGACCGACGAATTGCTGCTGTCAATCAATCACCTTCTGACCCTGCTGCGCGCTTCCCGTGACGACGCCCGGTTGGAACCTTTGCGTTTTCGATTCGACGTGCTCCGAACCTTTCGATCGGTTGTCGTCCACATGGCGGATGCATTCGAGCACAGCACATCTGGTCTGCAACGTCTCACCGAGGTAGGAAATCTGATCCGGGCGACACCCGCCTTCGAACGACTCGAAGCCCTGCTCGATCACCACGATTCGATGGCGACCCTCGAAATCGAGGCGACAGTTGGTGATGACGGACGGCTGCGGCACCTCGAGATCCGAGGCCTTCGCGAGCGAAGGCGAAACCCATTTTTCCGTCGGCCCCTGCGCCGATGGTTGGATCGTTTTCGCGCCGTTTATCACCGATACAGCCTGCGCGGCAACGAGATCGCAGAGCGATTGGTGATGGGTGTCTTTCGCGAGATCGCACCGGCAATGGCCAGGGTGGTCCAGCTGACAGGACACCTCGAGGTCTATGCTTCAAGCCGGTCCTTTGCCGCGCAAGCCCGAGCCAGGGGTCTGCATGTGTGCCTCCCCTTGCTCGGACCACACGAAGTTTTCGAGGTCGAGGGCCTTTTCAATCCCCTGCTGTTGGGAATCGTCGATGAGCCGGTGCCGTCGGATCTCTCGATGTCCGGCACGTCGCCCATCAATCTGATCACCGGGCCCAATTCCGGCGGCAAGACCCGCCTTCTGCAGGCGATCGGAATCACCCAGGTTCTCGCCCAGTCCGGCCTCTACGCCCCGTGCCGGCAAGCCCGCCTCCCCCTCGCATCGAGCCTTTTTGCGTCGATCGTCGAATTCGACCGGGCGGATCAGGCCGAGGGCCGCCTCGGCACCGAAATGATGCGGTTACGGACCCTCTTCCAGAGCGTTCCTCCGCAATCGGTGGTGCTTCTCGACGAGCTGTGCTCGGGGACCAACCCCTCCGAGGCGATCGAAATCGTCGAAATGGTTCTCCGTCTTTTGCGCCAACTCGACCCCATCGCCTTTGTCACCACCCACTTCCTCGATTTTGCCGAGGGTCAACAGAGTGCTCCCTCGATCGAGGGTCTCTCCTTTCTCCAGGCCGAGGTCCGCGAGGACCAGGGCGCCACCTTCCGATTCATCCCGGGCGTCGCGACGACCTCTCTTGCCGTAGGTACCGCACGCAGGCTTGGAGTCACTTTCGAGGAACTCGAAAAGACCCTGGAGCAGAGGGTCATTTCGCCGACCTTCGGATCAGAAGAGATCGGCCAACTGCCGCCACGCGATGACGGCGAATAAACCGAGCGAGAGCATCAGGACGGCCACGGCGAGCCGGCCGTTTTTGAGATCCCCGACGAGGTCGCGTCGCGAGTTCAGCCACAACAGGGTTGCGGCGAGGACCGGCATGAAGAGGCCGCCGGTCAAGGTGTAGAGCTTGATCACCCAGATCGGTCGGTCGAGAAAGAGCAGGAGCATCGGCGGGACGGCCAGATACACGAGGTATGTTCGGTAAGCCGCTCCGCGGGTCTCGACATCCGCGTCGAAACGTCCTCGCAACGCGTTCAAGAAATCTGCAAAAAGGTAGGGGACGCCGTTCCAGACTCCGAGGGTACTGGTGAAGACCGCCCCCCAGACGCCGGTCAAAAAGATGCCGGCCACAGCGCCACCGACAGCGCCGCCAAAACGGAGGTCGGTCGCTTCGCGCACGGCGTCCGCGCAGGCCACGAGGGCCTGGCTGCCGGGCGGCATACCCTGCCCGCCGCCAAGCACGGCGGCCGACAACAACAGCATCGCAACACCAAAGAGCCCCGTCAGGGCATATCCCACCGTCAGATCGATCCGGACGTTATGGATCGCTCCCCTACCCCGCCACCCCTTCTCACGAATCCAGTAGCCATAGGCGAGAAGCGTCACGCTGCCGCCCACTCCACCCATCAAGCTGAGCACTGCCGGGGCGGAGCCCGAGGGAAGGGATGGAAACAGACCGCGCATCAGACCGGGAAGATCGACCCCCACCATCGCGACGCTTCCGAGCAGGGTCAATGTCATGAGACCGATCAGCACCTTCATCGTATTTTCGAACAAACTGTAACGCCCGAAAGCGACCAATCCCAGCGCGGCGAGGGAATGGACGATCGCCCAGCTCCTGATGCTCATGACCGGCCACAAAGCGTGTGCCGCGACCCCACAGGCACTCATCAATCCACCGGCGACGATAAAGCTCCACACGACCAGATAGATGAGGAAATAGGCCCTCATGGGCCACCCGAGGTAGCGGCACCAGCCCTCGAGCAGGGTGGTGCCGGTGGCGAGCTGCCATCTCGCAACACCCTCGTTGAGGCCGAGCTTGAGCGCCGCCCCGACCACGATGACCCACATCAGGGCGGTGCCGAAATCCGCCCCGGCCACCATAGCGGCCAGCAGATCGCCGGCCCCGACACCGGTGGCGGCAATCGCCAGACCTGGTCCGACAACCCGGGCCACATTCCTCAGGCGGCCGCCTCCGGCCTGGTCAATCATCAGACAATTGCACCGTAGGACGGCCCCTCCGGTTCAGCAGCGTCAGATCCGGACCCGGATTCACGAACGCACTGGCAAAATCAACCGCCGAGCTTGCTGCTGAGAAGCTTCATGAAGGCGTCCCCGGCAGCCCTGAGAGCGCCGGCCTCGGCAGCGGTCGTGCCGCCACCGTCAACCGGTCTGACAAAGACGTTCACCTGGTCCTCGGTGTACTGGATCTGCCTGATATCGAGCTCGATCGTGGTCTCGCCGACGGATGAAGATGCGCTCATCGTGCCATCCATCCGATTGGAGTCCCCCATCTCGTAATCGAGATCGATCAGTGACATCTGAATCGCCGACCACACGCGGTCCGCGTTCTGAAAAAAACTGGCCCGAAGGGTGTTTTCATCCGTGGGTTGCCGGGTCGAGCACGCGAGCGAAAACACGAGCAGAGCTACCGCCACAAATCTAGACACACTACTTTTATTCATCAAAAACTCCGAGGGAATTCTACCTCAGCCATCGTCATCACCCTTCCTTCGTCGGATCGACCATTTTTGCCGGCAAGGGAGGCGACTCGCGCCGTTCATCCAGGAGGTGCCGGATGGCGAGATAAGGGTGTCTGGCAATCATCCTCGGACCGGCAAAACGCATGACCTGGCGCATCATTTCACGCGGTTCCGAACGATAACAGTGAATTGGGCAATTGGTACAGGCCGGCTTCTCACCATGATAGGGGCAAAGATCGAGCTTCCGGTCGGCATAGTCGGCGAGGGAGGAGCATTCGGGACACAACGGCGTGCCGCCATGGTTGTGTGCGCAATACATCTCCACCATCACGCGCACCGTCCTGCGTTCGCGGCGCAATCTCGCGGATTCAGCCTCTCGCTTCACATCATCTCCTAACGAAAGCAACTTCCCATTGATTTCAGCGAAGCCTCATAATCGCCGGGGACAGGTACTATAGCGGGCATGAAAACCAACCCCTTTTCGACCCATCGCCTATTCCTCATGGTTGCGGTGCTCCTTGCCGTATTTCTTAACGCCCACGGCGCCGAACATCAACTTCGGCCCGGAGTCATCGTCGATTTCGGCGACGGTGCGGAACCGAATCGAGTGTGGATCAACTTCGGCCATACCGTGCTCGCGATCGACACAGAAAGGGCGGCGACCACCGTCGACGCCAAACCAGGATTCGTCGTCGCCACCGGTGCGGAAACGATTCCGGCGCCGGCCGACTCAAGCACCTTGCTGTGGCCCGGCAGCAGGCCGGAAACAGGTGCGTCCGCCAGCGAGTCGACCATCGTCGTCGAATCTGGATTCACCCTCAAATCGACAGGGCGCGAGATCATCTTCTTCGATTTCGGTCGTGCCGCGAGCGCAGGCGATCTCGCGGTTTGGCTGCCGCGGGAACGTGTGCTGATCACCGGGAGGCTCTGCACCCACGCCGGGATGGCCGTTTCCGAAAGCTCGGACACCGATGCCTGGCTCGAGGTCCTGGACCGGCTGCTGGATCTCGATCCGGAACTGGTGATTCCCTTCACCGGCAAACCCGGCGGCATCGAGTTGCTGGCGCAACAGCGCGACCGGCTGCAGGGGCTCAGAACCCATATCAGCGACGCTCTCCTGGCCGGCAGATCAGCGCAGGATGCTGCCGCAGGCTTTTCCGCCACCTGGTTCGAGAACTGGCGAGAAGCCGACTCAGAAGGTGCCCTGCAGGCTTTCGACACCGTATTCGGCGAGATGGCAGGTCTGAGGCCGCCGTGGGAATTGATCGAGGAACGAGGGCTCCGACCGGGCGCGTCGCCGACCGCTGAGGACGAGGGCTGGACGAAACCGCGCAAGGTACTTTGGCGCAACACCTGGCCCGACCGCCTTCCCTTGCTCGCCCAGGTGGCGCCGGGAGTGGAGATCGTGCCTTTCAAAAACAATGCCGAGGCCATGGAGCAGGTCGCTGACGCCGACGCGATCATCGGCACCGCGACGGCCGAACTCCTGGCCTCCGGCGCCAGGCTCCGCTGGGTTCAGGTGGGCTCGGCCGGTGTCGAACGATATCTCCGCATTCCAGAGCTCGCCGGCGGAAATGCGGTCTTGACGAACGGACAACGCCTGGCCTCGAAGACGATCGGCGAACATGTCATGGCGCTCGCACGCGCCCTTGCGCGGGGTCTCAACGGTGCCATCTCAGCCCAGAATGAGGGACAGTGGAAGCGTTCCGAGATCGGGAATTCGGCTCCACTCACCGTCCTCCGCGGCAAGACCATGCTGGTAGTAGGTCTGGGCGGCATCGGTACCGAAGTGGCGCGCCTTGCGGACGGCGCGGGAATGCGGGTGCTCGCGATCCGCAACAGCCGCCGCGCCGGACCGCCCTTCGTCGATCGGGTCGGGCTCGGAGAGGATCTTCCGGCCTATCTCGCCGAAGCCGATGTTGTCGCGAACTGTCTGCCCTTGACCGACGAGACCAGGGGCAGTTTCAATTCCGAGCTTTTTGCAGCGATGAAACCGAGCGCCTTTTTCATCAACGTCGGTCGTGGTGGTACCGTGAACACCGCTGACCTGATCAAGGCTCTCGAAGACGGTTCGATCGCGGGTGCCGGTCTCGATGTTACTGACCCAGAACCGCTGCCTGACGGCCATGCTTTGTGGAAGGCACCGAATCTGATCATCACTCCTCACTTCGCGGCCTGGTCCGATGCGGGCCGCGAACTGCACTGGCTTCTCTACCGGGAAAACCTACGGCGCTTTGTTGCCGGTGAACCTTTGTTGTCGGTGGTTGATCCCACAAGGGGCTATTGAGTCTGGGTGGCTTCCCACCACCGGACATTGCTCCGGGGCCTGCCGATGTCGACCAACTCGCCGAGCATCGGCGTGATCACATCGACATCGAGTTCGGCGGCGGTTTCGATGACTTGCTCCATGGGCTCCGCCCAGGGGTGCAGGGCGAGATCGAAGGTCAACCAGTGGACCGGCAGCAGTGCCCGTCCTCTGAGCGCCAGGTGCGCCTCCACCGCCTGGATGCCGTTGAGGTGGATATCAGGCCAGCCGTCACCATAAGCGCCGGCCTTCACGATCGTCAGATCGAAGGGGCCGATCCGGCTCCCGATTTGTTCGAAGCCCTCATGCCAACCGGTATCACCGCTGTAGAAAACACGTGATCGCGGCCCGACGAGAGCCCACGACGACCACAGCGTACGGTCTCTGTCGGTAAGCTGCCATCCTGAGAAATGCCGGGCCGGGGTTGCCGTGAGCGTCAGCGAACCGACCCTCGCCTCTTCCCACCAATCAAGCTCGATCAACTGATCCGCGTCGACGCCCCAGGCCTCGAGATCTGCTCCAACCCCGAGTGGGACAGCAAACTGAACGCCCAGTGGCGCCAACTCACGCACGACACCGGGATCGAGATGATCGTAGTGATCATGGGAGATCACCACCACATCGATCGCCGGAAGATCCGAGAGAGCCAGCGGCACCGGATGGCTGCGTTGAGGTCCGACAATCTTGAAGGGCGAAGCGCGATCCGACCAGACCGGGTCGATGAGGACGCGGGTGCCATCTACCTCAAGGTAGACCGATGAGTGACCGAGCCAGATGAATCGAATACCGCGACGTTGGATCGATTGCAGGGCACTCGGGTCCGTCTCCACCATGGGAACCGGGTCCGGCGGCTTGCGCGCCTCTGCACCTCGGAAATACTCGACGATGAACTCCCCAACATCACCGGAACCCAGGTCCGTCTCGACGGCATTCCGGGCCCTGCCGTCGGCGAAGTTCGAGCTCGCGTTCACGCGTCTGAGCCGCTCCCCCTCGATCGAGCCGCCGAGGGTCGCACCCCAGTCAGAGGACCAATAGAGTAAGCCGGCAACCACCGCGACCAGAACCACAACTACCAGGAGGACACGAAAGAACCGACGCAACCACCGGCGTCTTTTTCGCGCCCCGGAATGCAGCACCGCCGGATCGCCGACCTGCATCACCGGATCCCCGGTCTCGGACCGGCGTCCATCACGATGCTTCGACCCCCATCACGCGCAGGGGCCGTTTCGCCTGCCAACCACCACGGGTGAAATCCGGGAATGCCATCGGCTCGCTGCCGCGGGCGATGGATCGACCGCTGAGCTCGACCACCGCACTGATCATCGCAGCGTCATACACATCCATGTCCGGCGGACGTCCGACGCGGAGAGCGTCGATCAGACGGAAATCCTCGATGAAGTCCATGCCGCCGTGGCCCGCTCCCTTGCTCTGTAGTTCGAGTTGCTTCCATACCGGATGGTCGTATTCGGCCATGTACTCATCCACCGGCTGCCACCGATGGGCCTCGCTTCGTCCCTCGATATGGACCAGGGGTTTCGGGTATTTCCGGACCAGGCCGTTGGTTCCCTGGATCTTGAAGTCTCTGCTGTAGGGCCGCGGCGAGCTGGTGTCGTGGGTGATCACCACCGTCTCACCCCTCGATGTCTGCATCAGCGTCGTCACCACATCCGAAAGAACAAATCGTTCGGCCGCCTGAGCGCTCTCTGGACCGAAAGTCTGTTTCGCGTAGCGGTGAAGACCCCGCGTTTTCGATCCCATCGCCACCAGGGTCTCAAAGGAGTTTCCCCGGTTGATATCCAGACACTGTGCCACCGGACCGAGACCATGGGTCGGATAGAGATCGCCGTTGCTGGTCATGGAATGGGCTCGACGCCACGCGCCCTCACCATCGAGATCGTGCTTGACGGCGCGAAGGTCGTGGAGATAGCCGCAATCGGCGTGAAGGATCTCGCCGAGCACACCCTGCTGGACCATATTGAGGGCCATCATTTCGAAACGGTCGTAGTTGCAGTTTTCCATCATCATGCAGTGACGACGAGTGCCCTCTGAGACCTCGACCAGCTGCCAACAGTCGTCGAGGGTCAACGCGGCGGGGACTTCGGTGGCCGCATGTTTGCCGGCCTTCATCGCCGCCACACAAACCGGTACGTGCCACCGCCAGGGTGTGGCGGTGAAGACCAGATCGAGGTCTTCCCGTTCGCACAGACGTTCAAAATCGAGCGGTCCACCGGAATATCCTGCAGGTTTTTCCTGTCCCGCCTCGACCACCAGTTTTTGTGCCCGGGCAACCCGATCCTCGACGATGTCGCATACCGCACGGACCTCGACGCCTTCGATCTTGAGGAAGTTCTCCACATGGGCGGTGCCCATGCCGCCGACACCCACAAAACCGATTCGGACGACGTCCATCGGACGATCGGCCCACTCGATCATGGTGGCGCTGCCGGCGATGGCCCGAGCTTCTGGAGAAGCCAGGGAATGGAGGACCAGACCGCCGGCTCCAACTGCGCCCAGTCGAAGCATGTCCCGGCGGCTCATCTGTTCTTGGTTTTTGTCTTTCACCACCTCACCCCCGTCCGGTTTTTGCGGCCGGATTTCACGGCCGACTCGCCAGCAACCATCCTACTCCGGCCCGCCAGCCTTGTGTCCTGTTGGGCTCACGGTGTTGACCAAGGTCAAGGCGAAATAGAACTGGTGCGACGATCCTGTGCCGGGACCGAAAACTGAGTTACGATGAGCCCAATCAAAAAACCTGGAGGACCTGAGATGCGATACGTGACAACTGCAGCGTTGCTGACGATTGTTATGAGTCTGACGGTGGGAGCGGCCGACGATCCGAAAGTAGCGGGGGCCTGCATGACCTGCCACAAGGAGAAGTCTCCAGGTATCTACAAACAATGGTTCGACTCCGAGCATGCGGCTCACAACGTGACCTGTCTCAGCTGTCACCAGGCCGAGCGGGACGACAAGGACGCATTTCAGCACTACGACGCGCTGGTCGCCACCCTCGTAACCCCCAAGGACTGTGGACGCTGCCATGCCCGCGCCGCCGAAGAGGTCGGGAATTCCTATCACGCATCGGCAGGGCAGATTCTTGATTCCGCGGACGCCTACCTCGCCCACGTGGCGGCCGGAGACCCGGTCGCGATCATCGGCTGCGAGAGCTGCCACGGCGGCAAGGTCAAGATCGACCCGTCGAGCCCCAACAAGTTGGACCGGCGGAGTTGGCCCAACTCGGGAATCGGTCGCATCAACCCCGACGGTTCTCTGGGTGCGTGCAACGCGTGCCATACACGGCACACTTTCTCCAAGGCACAGGCCCGGCAGCCCGAAGCCTGTTCGAAATGCCACCTCGGACCGGATCATCCGCAGAAAGAGGTCTACGAGGAGTCGAAACACGGCAACACTTACTTCACCAACGAAGAAATGATGAACCTCCACTCCGATTCGTGGGTCGTCGGAATCGACTATGCCGCGGCCCCGACCTGCGCCAGTTGCCACATGTCTGCGACTCGGAAGCAGAAGATCACCCACGATGTGGGCCAGCGCATCGCCTGGACCCTGCGCCCCCCGGTTTCCAAGCACAAGGACAACTGGAAGACCAAACGGGCCAATATGGAAGACGTCTGCACCGCCTGCCACACCAAGACGTTCACCGATGGCCACTTTTATCAGTTCGATGCTTCGGTTCGCCTGTATAACGAAAAGTTCGCGATCCCTGCCACCAATCTGATGAAACTCGTGCGGGAGCGCGAGCTGTTGGATAACCCCGCCAGCTTCTCGAACAAGATCGAGTGGATCTATTGGGAGCTCTGGCATCACGAAGGCCGCCGTGCGCGCCACGGCGCCGCCATGATGGGCCCCGATTACACCTGGTGGCACGGCTTCTACGACATCGCCCAGCATTTCTATTTCGGGCTCCTTCCCGAGGCCCGTAAGCTCGGCGACCCCGAGGTGGACGCCTTCATCGACACCCTTCTCTCGAGCGATCCGATGCACCAGTGGGTGCGCGAGCAGACTGATGACCTGAAGAAACAGATTCGCTCCGGCGACATGCAGAAGATCTACACGAGGTTCTTCGACGACGAGGGCTGATCATGCTCCGAGGCTATCTCGACTTCATCCGTGCGGTGTCGCTCGACCGTCTCGGCCGGGTCGGCGTCATCCTGACGACCACTGCATTCGTCAGCTTCGTCCTTTTTCAGCTGGTGATGTTGCTCGGTCTGGTGACCAACTCCTATGTGGGGTTGATCGTCTACCTGCTCTTCCCGGTGATGTTCGTTCTGGGTCTGGTCCTGATACCGATTGCATGGTTTCGGCAGCGCAGGCGAACCGGGCTGTCATCCAGAGAACTGCTCGAAAAGCGATTCGGAAGTGACGATGTCAAAGCCCAGGCGGCCGGATCGAAACTCTTTCGGACCGTCGCGATCTTCACGTTGGCCAATCTCCTCATTCTCGGGATCGCCAGCATCAAAATGCTTCACTTCATGGACAGCGCCGAGTTCTGCGGCACCGCCTGCCACTCGGTCATGAGCCCGGAATGGGCCACCTACCAGGCCTCGCCCCACGCACGGGTCGCGTGTGTCGAGTGCCACGTCGGCGAAGGCGTCGGTGCGCTCGTGAACTCGAAACTGAACGGCGCCTGGCAGATGGTCTCCGCCACCTTCGATCTCTACGAACGCCCGATCCCGACCCCGGTCCACCAGCTGCGTCCGGCCCGCGAGACCTGTGAGAAGTGCCACTGGCCGGGCAAGTTCTATGGCAGCCGGTTGCAGACCCGGGTCAGCTACGCCAACGATGAGACCTCGACTCCCAGCTATACGACCCTCAACCTCAAGATCGATCCCGGTGCCGCCGGCGACACCGGTGTTCATTGGCACGTCCAGGACGGCAACGAGGTTCGCTACGCCTCAGTCGATGACAAACGTGAGGAGATGATCTGGGTCGAGGTCAGCGATGAGGACGGCAGCGCCCGCAGGTTTTTCAACACCCGGCTGACCGACAAAAAAGCTGAGGGCGGCGAACGAATCATGGATTGCGTCGATTGTCACAACCGGGCGACCCACATCTACGAGGAGCCCGAGCGGGCGGTGGATGAACGGCTGCGGCTCGGAATGATCGATCGCGATCTGCCGTATATCCGGCGCGAGGCCCTGGACGCGGTGACCGGCGGCTACCCCTCCCTGGAGGCCGCCGAGCACGGGATCCGAGCCGGACTCGAGAGCTTCTACCGCCGCAACTACCCCAAGCATGCATCCGCCTGGTATGACCGGATCGACGCCGCGGTCGACGAGCTCGTCGCAGTCTGGGCGCGAAATGTCCATCCCGGGATGAAGATCGAGTGGGGCGCATACCCCAGCTTTTTGGGCCACCAGGGCTCCACCGGCTGTTTCCGTTGCCATACCCGCGAGCTTCAGAATGTGGACGGCGACTGGATTTCGGATGACTGCACCCTGTGCCATTCGATCCTGGCCTACGGCGAGTCGCAACCGTTCGCCTATCTCGAGCCCGCTCCGGAGAAAGCACGAAACCGTCCGATGCACGAGTTCCTTCGTCAGGAATTTCTGTCGTCGACCAAACAGTGATGGCGGCCCCGAGGCCGGCCGAGGAGAACACCATGAATCGCAGACCGTTTCAGATCATCGTTTCGATTTTTGTGATCGTCGCCGTCGCCGGCCTGGCGAGCTTCGCCTCCGCGGAAGATGAGGACCCGGCACTGGGAGACGCCCTCACCAAAGGCAAGATTTCGCTCAACCTGAACTACCGCTATGAGAACGTTGATCTCGACAACGGCGACGAGCGGGGCCTTGCCTCGACCATTCGTACCGCTCTCGGCTACCGCACGCTCTGGTGGCAGAATCTGTCCGCATTCGTGGAGTTCGAGGACGTGCGCAACATCGGAATGTCGAACGAGCACAACAACGCGGGCCACGGCTCGTTGTGGAACGGCGTCACCGACCGGCCGGTCATTGCCGATCCTCCGATCACCGAGATCAACCAGGCCTACCTCGAGTGGAAACCCATCAAGACCCTGCCGTTTCGTGGCGGGCGGCAGGAGATCATCGTCGACAACTCTCGCTTCATCGGGAACGTGGGCTGGCGCCAGAATCACCAGGGCTACGACGCCGGAATGGTCCACTTCAACGGCTTCAAGAACATCTCCCTCGGATACACCTATATCGGCCGCCAGAGAACCGTCACCGGTGCCGAGCGGCCCATGTCCACCAGCCATCTCGACGGCTCGCTGAAGCTCGGGAAGGCGGGAACCCTGCGCGCCTACCTGCTCTCCATCGACTACGATCAGGAGACACTCTGGAGACTCTCGACCAGCACGATCGGGGCCTCCTTTGCCGGTTCTGCTCCGCTATCGGACAGCCTCGACCTGAGCTACCGTCTGGAGCTCGCGACCCAGAGCGACACCGCCAACAACCCCGAATCCGTCGATGCGAACTACGGCCGCGCCGATCTCGGACTCAAGGTCGGCAAGGTGACCTTCGGCGCCGGGTATGAGCTACTCGGCGGCGCCGCGGGTGATGGCAGCTTCAACACCCCCCTCGCCACCCTGCACAAATTCAACGGATGGGCCGATCGCTTTCTGGCGACTCCTGCAAACGGTCTCCAGGACCTGTTCCTGACCGTCAACGCCAAAGTCGGAAGATGGACTCTGGGCGCCGAATACCACGACTTCTCCGCCGACAGCGGCGGCGCGTCCTACGGCACCGAGCTCGATGGTTTCGCGGTCTACAAGACCTCCTGGAAACAGCAGTTCGGACTCAAGTTCGCCCTCTACGACGCTGACGAATGGACCGTCGACACCCAGAAGGTCTGGTTCTTCACGCGCTGGGGTTTCTGAGCCGACCATTCTCTTTGGAACTCGATCCCGTCCCCGAGAGCGAGAAAGGGTGAAAGGGAGACCGCCTACTCCCTCGATGCTCGATCTCCCAGACATAGCAGAGGGGCGGAGGGGCAGAGGGGCGGAGGGGCACGAGGGCCAGCTCATCGCTATCGCTATCGCTATCGGGATCGCTATCGCAATCGACGGCGAGATCGATCCACAAGAGAGGCGGATGGGAAGCGAAGAAACACCCGCACAGACTTCGAACTCAAGCGAATGCCGCCTCCCGATGTCATCCTGAGCGGAGTCCCATATGGGGCGTAGTCGAAGGATCTATGAAATGGACAGAGATTCCCGGACCGCAGATCCTTCGACTTCGCGCCGAAGGCGCTTCGCTCAGGATGACATCTTGACCGACAGTCCCGATCCCGTTCCCGAAAGGGAGAAAGGGAGAAAGGGAGAAAGGGAGAAAGGGAGAAAGGGAGAAAGGGGTAACACTACCGGAAACGTCGTTTGTGACAGGGACCGGGTCTCCTCTGTTCCCTGAATCCTGCATCCTGCATCCTGGGTCCAGCTCCTACGTGAGGTTTCGTGGTTTGGTCATCGCCTCCGGCGAAAGCCACTTGTCGATTTCCGCCTGGTCGAGATCACCATCTTCAAGCAGAATCTCCCGCACCGAGCGGCCGCTGGACAGGGCTTCCTTGGCAACCTCGCCGGCCCGTTCGTAGCCGATCACCGGCACCAGCGCAGTGACGACACCGATCGAAGATTCGATCAGATCGCGGCACCGATCCCGATTGACGGTGATGCCTGCGATACACCGTTCGCGTGAAGACCCGGACACCGGCAGTCAGCATATCGAGGGATTCGAAAAGGTTGAAGGTGATGATCGGCTCCATCACGTTGAGCTGCAGCTGCCCGGCTTCGGCCGCCATCGTGATAGTGAGATCGTTGCCGATGACCTGAAAGGCGATCTGGTTGACTACCTCCGGAATCACTGGGTTGACCTTGCCGGGCATGATCGAAGACCCCGGTTGCATGGCCGGAAGATTGATCTCGTTGAACCCGCAGCGCGGGCCCGAGGACAAGAGACGGAGGTCGTTGCAGAGCTTCGAGAGCTTGACCGCAACCCTCTTTAAAACACCCGAAAACATCACGAACGCACCGGTGTCGGGAGTTGCCTCGACGAGATTTGCAGCCAGCACGAAATCGAGCCCGGTGATCTTTGTCAACTCGTCAACCGCCATCTGCGGATAGCGTGGGTCGGCGTTGATCCCGGTACCGATGGCCGTGCCGCCGAGATTGACCTCGAGAAAGAGACGGGCCGTTTCGCGCAACCGCAGGATGTCCTCCGCGGTGGTCACCGCGAATGCCTCGAACTCCTGGCCCAGGGTCATGGGCACAGCGTCCTGGAGCTGGGTACGACCCATTTTGAGGACGTCGGCAAACTCCGCAGCCTTCGCCTCGAGCACTTTTTCGAAGGCCTCCAACTCGGCGAGCAACTCATCGAGCTCGAGAAGGAGCGCGACCCGGACCGCGGTCGGATAGACGTCGTTGGTCGACTGGGAGAGATTGACGTGATTGTTGGGGTGGCAGTACTGGTAGTCGCCGCGATGGTGACCGAGCAGTTCGAGCGCTCGGTTGGCGATCACCTCGTTGGCATTCATGTTGGTGGAGGTGCCGGCACCTCCCTGCACCACATCGACCACAAAATGACCGTGCCAATGACCGTCGATGATTTCTTGGCAGGCGTATTCGATGGCTGAGGCGATTTCCTCATCGAGCAATCCGAGGTCCTGGTTGGCCCGCGCGGCGGCTTGTTTGACGATGGCCATGGCCCGCACGAGATGGGGATAGTGGCCGAGACGGATGCCCGTGATGTCAAAATTTTCCATCGCCCGCAGAGTCTGGACCCCATAACGGGCGTCGTCCGGAACCTCCCGTTCGCCGAGAAGATCGTGTTCCAACCGGGTCGCGCCCGAACGATAGATCTGCTCCCAACCCACCCTCCGGTAGGCCGCGTACTGCATTCTCCTGACGATAATGGTGGTGACGTTGGAGAGCAGACGGTGGAGATCCTGTGGCTCGTCGGCGAGCGCGGCGATCACTTCGTCGGCATTCAGCTCCAGGACCTCGGCCCGACCACGCGCCCGAACGGTGGCCGTGTGTTGTGACTGGTCGATGAGCGCCGCTTCGCCGATCGCTTCGCCGGGGCCGAGCAGAATCCGAAGATCGGATTCGTTGCCGCCACCCACGATCACCCCGAGGTTTCCGGCAACGATCACATAGAGGCCTCTTCGCGGAGCACCGACTTCGAAGACCAGTTGTCCGTCTTCAATGATCTCGCGTCGGGCCAACTTCGCCAATTGTTCCAGCGTCGCGGGAGCCAGGCCCTGGAAGAGCTCGCAAGAAGTCATCACATCCATTTCCCGACCCATCACGACCTCCTGAAAATTTTTCGGTCAACGATCGTCGCCGGCCGCAGGTGCTCTCGCTCCCGGTTTGCCCTCGCTCAGGTTGTCATAAAAGCGCTGGGTCGGGTAGGCAAAATCGATATCGTCGTGGGCGGCGAAGACATCGAGAATCTCCTCCCACATGGCCTCTTCGACCGACCTCCGCTTGCGCGGATCGGTCAGAAACCGGAGGGTCAGGGTCACCCCGATGTCGGCCACCGAGGTCCAGACGATCGGCGTCAGGTGTTGATAGTGGATGAGGTACTTGTTGGCCGCGCGGCGCACCTGCCGGGCCGCGTCCTCCTTGGTGAGGGCGGCGTGGTGTCCGGCGATCTCCGACAACAGGGCCTTGGCTTTTCGCCAGTCACTTTCGAAGGTCACCGTCACCGGAAGCTCGTCCCAGATGAAATTGAATCCCTGAGTGTAGTTCGCCACCATTTCCGTAAAAACCCTCCCGTTGGGAATGTGGAGAATTCGACCGGTGCTCTGGTCGGCATTGACCCAGTTGCCGATTTCAACCAGCGAAAAAGCAAAGAGCCTGAGATCGATGACGTCGCCGGCACAGTCTCCGATCTGAATTCGGTCACCGACCGTAAAAGGCCGCCGAATACTGAGGAACACCCAACCGGCGAGATTGCCGAGTGGGGCGTGGAGAGCGATGGCGATACCGGCGGAGACAATGCCGATCGAGGCGGCAAGCCCGGTCAAACCTCCGAGCCAGATCCGCAACAGGGCCAGCGTCGCACAAAAACCGAGAAAGTAGTTGATGGTCTTGACGGCGATGTAGCGGCGACCGATGTCGTGGACGCGGCGACTCAGGATGTAGAGGATTGCGCGCCGAGCGAGCAACAACAAGACAGCGACTACGATGGTCGCCAGGATCTTGTCAAAGAGCTCGGGAGACAAACCGAGTGAGCCCTCAACAAAGCGTTGCAGGTCGTGCAGCCATTTCTCCATAGCGAGAGTCTACCCTGCCTTCACCCTTTGGCCCACGTGCGGGGATCATCAATTGCTCGGCCCGCAGCGAGGATCCTGAAGACAGACAACATTTCACGCGCAATCTGACGGCAACGCTCGTCGTAGACCGCCGCTTCCCGCGGCGTTCCATCGAAATCCTTTGGATCGTCGTAGGGGATCGCGATTCGCGCCGCCGCACCCTCTACCACCGGACACGCTGCGTCGGCAGCCGAACAGGTCAGCACGGCGATGAATCCACGCTGTGGATTCGGTGGCTCGTCGTAGACCTTGGAGAAACACTCCATGGCCTCCATCTGCTCGTCGCAGCGGATGCGGTAAATGGGGTTGTCGCCGGCCGTCGCCCGGCGAACCGAGAAACCGGCCCGCCGGACAGCCGCAACCGCACTGGGGTTGAAGGCGGTCGCCTCGGTACCGCCGGAAAAGGTCGAGACCCCGCCGACTCCATAGAGGTGGGCAGCGGTCTGCGCCCACAGCTGAGTCAAGTGGCTGCGGCGTGAGTTGTGGGTGCAGATGAATATGACCTCCGCCGAATCCTCGGTTTCGAGCCTCTCGCCAACAGCCCGCGCCAGAAGGTCGAGGGTCTGTTGGCGCTCTGCGGATATCCGGTCGAACTCCGCGATCCGATCCGAACAGTAGGTGGCGAGTTCCTCGGACAGGCGGCCGTTCACGTCGGCCGCCCTCCGCTCCACCCGACCGGCGGTTTCCGTAGATCGGTCACAAGAACGGACCCGGATCCACGGCCGCGCCATCGCGCAGAACTTCGTAGTGGAGGTGGTATCCCGAAGCATTGCCGCTCTTCCCAACCGTGCCGATCACCGTCGCCCGCTGCACCCGTCGCCCCTCCCTGGTCTCGATCTCCTTGAGGTGGGCATAGCGGGTTTGCCATCCATCGCCGTGATCGATGATCACCAAGCGGCCGAAATCCCCGGAACGGCCGGCAAAGACCACGACTCCGTCGGCAGTCGCCCGAACCGGAGTTCCTTTGGGTGCGGTGAGATCGAGGCCCTGGTGCCTTCCATTTCCCCGGGGAGCACCAAAAGAGGACGAAACGGAGGCCACGTCATAAGGAACCGGCCACCCATTCGGCACCGGCTCGGAGGTGGCCGCCCGGCCACCACTTGCGCAGCCCTGCGAAACAACGCAGAGAGCCGCCACAACGAACAGCGATCGACATTTTCTGAGGCCGTCCACGATCGACTACTCCCCCATCCAGTGGCGGCGAATCCAGGCGGCCGTTTTTCGAATATCCACCGACTCCGCAAAGGCGATCATCTCCGGGATCTTTTGAACCCCATCCATCGGCACCGTGGTACCGGCCGGGAAAACGGGGGCCAATCGGTGATAGTGCTCGTTCAACATCTGGTAACACTGATAATCGGCGATTCCGGCCGATCCGTCGAGCATCAGGTTCACGAGCGGCTTGATCCACTGTGCATAGCCCCAATCCAGGCTTTTTCGCTTGATGTGAATCAGGCTGGTACCGGTACCGAGCGACAGGAGCACGACTTCATCGAGCACCGGCGTCGGTTTGTATCGTTTGTCCTGGGTCTGCGCAAGGGCGCACATGGCGGGGTTTCCTGCGTAGACGCCGCCATCGATGAAGCCGTCGACCGAGGGGAAATAGGTCGGCGCCGCCGAGGTGTAGAGCCCCACCTTGTAGGCCAGCGAGCGGCGGTCGTTCCCGCGACCGGGGAAATTGTGAAACAGCTTCGGCTTCCAGGTCCTTTTGGAGGGATCCGAGTCCTGGTTGTCGAGGTCGAAGGCGGTGACCAGTACACGTTTTTTCAACTGACCCAGCGTCGTCGTCTCTCCGAGAATTCTTTTGAGCTCACGACGGAGTGTCTTGATGTCGTAGTCGGCGCCTCGAAGCTTGCCGAGATCGACCAGATCGTCCAACCACGAATCGTCGAATATCTTTGGCCCGGCATCCACGTAAAGGCGACGGATCTCCTCGAGATCGAGGCCCTTGGCCAACCCGAGAGCGAGCAGGCCACCCGTCGAGGTGCCGGCAGCGAGATCGATCCGGTCGAGAAAGCCCCCGAGACCCGGTTCCGCCACCAGACGCTGCAGCATGACCGTGGTGACCAGGCCGCGAATTCCACCGCCGTCGATCGACAATACCCGATACGTCGCCATGGCCCGCCTCCCCGATTTGATTTCAGGCTTTCGCCAGTTTGCCTCTACCATTGTCCCCGATCCCCATTCCCGGGGTTTCAGTGGACCAGTGTCCGGGTAAGTTCGAACAGCGCTGATGTATAGTTCGGCCTGAGAACCCGTTCGTCCACGACCACGGCCAGCGCGAGGGAAGAGGCAGGGGGCATCGGATATGCGGCAGGGGTACATTATTCACGGTCAGGGAGCCGAGCGGCGTCGGGTCGCAATCGGCCAGACCCTGATCATCGGGCGTTCGAGCGCCTGCGGATTGGTTGTCAACGACGCCGCCGCCTCCCGCCAGCACATCGAGATCCGCCCTGCCGGAGATGTTTTTGTTTGCCGTGATCTCGGCAGCAGCAATGGAACCCTCATCAACAACCGCCGGGTCACCGACGCCGAGCTCCGGGACGGCGATCGGATCGGAATCGGGACGACGGTCTTCACTTTTGAAATCGGTGACGAGACCGGGTTCACGGCGTCGGACAGGACCGTCTTCATGCAGACGGTGCTCGACGAAACCGGCCATGAAAAAGAGGCGCCGCCGGCCTCGAGATCGCAGGAACTTCTCGAGGCGGCCTATACGTTGATGAACGCTCTCGGTTCGAATTTCAACCCATGCGATCTTGCCGACCGCGTGCTCAACACCACAATGGAAGCAATTCGCGGACAACGGGGAGCGATCCTCTATGCCGGAGCGGGAGCCGAGCTCCTGCCCTGTGCCGAGTGCGGTCACGTGCACACGATCCGGTCCGGCGTCTCGCAAACAGCCAGGGTCGAGGACATCGCGATCAGTGAATCGGTCGCCCGTCGGGTGCTCAAAGACGGCGAAAACGTCCTCTATCACTCGGGTTGGACGAACGACGACATCGACAGCAGCAAAAGCATCGCTGCACTCAACCTCTCATCGATCATCTGCGTGCCGATTCGGGCAAAGAACCAGATATTCGGCATCCTCTACATCGATAGCGACATCGCCGAGCAGAGCTACGATAACGATCATCTGCTGCTCGCCGCGGCGGCCGGCAACAGCGCCGGATTGGCGCTCGACAACGCCAAAAACCACCGTGCCGTTCTCGAAAAACAACGCATGGATCAGGACATCGAAGCCGCCTGGAAGATCCAACAGGGATTTCTGGTTCGCGACTGGCCTGACGACGAAGCGCGATTCGAGGTTTATGGCGAAACCCAGCCGGCCAAAGTGGTCGGCGGCGATTTCTACGATTTCGTCCGGCTCGACGGCGATCGCGTCGGCGTTTTGATCGGTGATGTGAGCGGCAAGGGGGTCCCGGCGGCGCTGACCATGGCCCAGATCCTGGCGGAGTTTCGGCTCTACGCCCACGACATCCGTTCGCCTGCGGCCATTCTCGCCCGGATCAACGACCACTTCGTCACTCGCAGTCAGCGCGGCGCATTCTGCACCATGTGCTATTTCGAAATCGATCTCGAGAACGGCAAGGTGATCGGCGCCAATGCAGGGCACCATCCGGCACTCCTCGCGTCGGGCCCGGAACTGACTCACGTATTGGAAGCCTCGGGACCACCGGTCGGAATTCTGCCCGACCTCACCTGGCGCAACACGGTTGCCGAAATGGACCCGGGTTCGGTCATCTTGATGTACACCGACGGTATCGTCGAAGCGCGGGCGATCGCCACCATGATCGGAGACTCGGAAGATCAGGACGTCGAGTACGAGATGGATCGCCTCGAAGAGGTGGTCCGGCACAACGCGCTCGCACGGCCGAAGAATCTCATCGCCGCGGTAATGGATGATGTGACCCGGTACTGTTCGCCGATTGCGCCACACGATGATTGCACGATGATCGCCCTGAGATTTCGCGGATGACGTACGATTTTCGCATCGAGGTCCGCACCGACCCGAGGCTCCTCGCGTCGGTTCGGGAGCTGGTACGAAGCTGGATCGCCCCGTTCGGTCTCGGCGAGGAAAACGAGCACGCGGTGGTATTGGCAGTCGACGAGGCATGTTCGAATGCCATGCGGCACGCCTACCACGGGCGATGGGACCGCCACGCGACCCTGGTTCTTCGATCGACCGAGGAACACCTGGAAATCGAGCTTTCCGACGAAGGGACCCCCTGTCGGCCGGAACACGTCCAGAGGCGTGAACTCGTACGGCCAAGCGCGGACGACGTCACCCCCGGGGGCCTCGGGGTGCAGTTGATCTATCAGGTATTTGACGAAGTCAGTTTTCAACCCGGCTCGCCGCGGGGCAACCGGGTTATCATGCGGCTGAACCGGCCGCGGTGAGGGGTCGAACATGGGTCTGGACATTCAATCAACGACTGCGGATGGCGTGACCGAGGTCAAGGTCGAAGGATCGGTCGACCTCTACTCGGCCCCCCAGTTACGCAAATCGATCCTGGACTCGGTGCCCGAAGCCGCCGAATGCGTGCTGGTGAATCTCGACGGTGTGTCTTATATGGACTCCTCAGGAGTTGCTGTCCTGGTTGAAGGTCTTCGCAGCGCCCGCAAGCACGACAAGAAATACGTCCTGCTCCATCCATCGAAATCGGTGATGAAGGTCCTGGAGCTCGCCAGGCTGGACACGGTCTTCGAGATCACGCCGCAATGATCGCGATCTTCGGCCGAGTCGGCCGTTGGACCTTTGATGTGATCGCCGCGGCCCTCGAGGTCTCGGTGCTCATGGTCGAGACTTTTTGGTGGATCGTCGTCGCTCCCCTGCGCGGAAAGGGTTTGAGAATCCGGGCGGCGGTGGAGAATTTCGTCGAGTTCGGTGTTCGGTCGCTGCCGATCGTCAGCATGATCACCTTTCTGATCGGGGTCATCATCGCCCTCCAGGCCTCATATACGCTCGGTCAGTGGGGCGCCAACCGTTTTATCGCCGATCTGGTGGCCGTATCCGCCCTGCGCGAACTGGCGCCTCTGATGACCGCCATCATCATGACGGGGCGCAGTGGTTCGGCCATCGCAGCCGAGATCGGCACCATGAAGGTGAGCGAAGAAATCGATGCTCTCGAAGTCATGGGGCTCAACCCCATCAAATTCCTGGTCGCACCGAAGTTTCTGGCCATGGTGGTGGCGGTGCCCTGCGTGACCCTGGTGGCCATGTTCGTCATGGTCTCGGGCGGTTGGACGGCCGGAGTGTTCATCGTCGGCGTCGATTCCTCGATCTACATCGAGCAGACGGTCAACTCGTTGGTAGAAAAGGATCTCCTCACCGGGCTCGTCAAGAGCCTGTTCTTTGCCGTCGCCATTTGTTGGGTCGGTGTCTACCGCGGCTTCCAGGTCGAAGGTGGAGCCGAGGGAGTCGGCCGCAAAACCACATCTTCGGTCGTCACGTCGATCTTCTTCATCATTGTGATTGACCTCGTCTTTACGGTTCTGTTCTACTTCATCTGAAAATGGCACGGAAAAAATCTCCCATCATCGAGGTCGAAGACCTGGTCGTGCGCTACGGTGACCGGACCGTCCTCGACGGCCTCAGCTTCACGATCTACGAAGGAGAGGTGTTCGTCATCGTCGGTGGCAGCGGTTCCGGGAAGACCACCCTGCTGCGAAACCTCGTGGGTCTGATGCGACCTGCTGCCGGCCGCATCAAGATTCGCGGCGAAGATTTCACGGCCATGAGCGATTCCGAACGGATCGAATTCCGCAAAAAGATGGGCATGTGTTTTCAGAACTCTGCGCTGCTCGGATCTTTGAGCGTCGGCGACAACGTGGCGCTGCCGCTGCGCGAACACACCGATCTCGAAGAATCAACCATCGAGATCATGACCACCATCAAGCTCGAGTTGGTGGGTCTTGCCGGAACCGAAGACTACCTGCCGTCAGAGCTCAGCGGTGGCATGAAAAAGCGCGCCGGTGTCGCTCGCGCCATGGCGATGGATCCGGAAATCATCTTTTATGACGAACCTTCCGCCGGGCTCGATCCCATCGTCGCAGCCGGTCTCGACGAACTGATTCGAACCCTGCAAAGCACCTTTCACCTCACCAGCATCGTCGTCACCCACGAAATGGAGAGCGTCAAGTTGATCGCCGATCGGATCTGCGTCCTTTATAAGGGCGGTCTGGTCGGGATCGGAACCCACGACGAGCTGCAGCAACTCCATCACCCCTACATCGAGCAATTCTTCGCACGAAGGCCGGATGCGTCGTCGGAGAACGATCAGGACTATGCCCGCGCCATTGCCGGGCCCGAATGAACCGGAAGGTATATGCCAGCGTCCAAACATGACTTCACCGCAACCGAGATCAAGGCCGGCGCACTCGTCCTCGCAAGCGTGATCATTCTTGTCGGGTTCCTCGGGGCTATCAAAGGGTGCCGAACAACCGGTAAATCGACCACGCAGTACTTTGCCACCTTTTCGAATATAAGCGGTCTCAACCGAGGCGCCGATGTCCGATTCGGCGGAGTCAAGGTGGGGCGCGTCATTGCACTGGAAACGGACAGCGAGGACCGAGCCTTGATCAGGGTTACCGCCGAGGTCGATGGCGACGTTCCTGTGAACCACGGAAGCGTGGCCTCGATCGATCAGATCACGCTCACCTCTTCCAAACACCTCGAAATCTCGACCGGAGAACCCGACGCGGCGCTCCATGAAGGCGGCGATCTGCTGAATTCGCTGAGCAGCACGGGGGCCTTCGGCCTACCCGATCTCCAGGGAGTGGTCGGTCGGCTGGAGAATCTTCTCGACGGACTGAATGTGGTCGTCGGAGTGAAAGATCCGGATGATCCCGAAGCAGTCGACCTGGCCGAGCTCATGAAAACGCTCGATGGAACGTTGACCGAGGGCACCACTGCTCTGCACGGCATCTCCACGGTGGTCGAGAGCAATCAACCGGGCTTCAAGGAAGTCGTCGATCGGCTGGTTTCGCTTGAAACCGTGGCAACCGAACTCCTCGAGCAGATCCAGGCTGTGGTCGGCGAAAACCGGGCCCCCTTGCACGCCACGGTCGCGAATCTCGAGAAGCTCACATCCGACACGGCAGCCCAGATGGAAGAGCTCGGTGCCGCCCTGCAACAGGTTGTCGCCCACCTCGACGATGTCGGCGCCAACGCCAGCGATCTCATTGACACCCAGCGCCCAACGCTGGAGGAGATCCTGGTCAATCTCCAGGAAACCACCCGCAATCTCCGCGAGTTCTCCCGCATCCTGGCCGATCGGCCCGAATCGCTGATCCGTGGAAAAGGATCGCAAGGAAGAAAGACGAAGGGACAGTGATGAAGCGCTTCTCTCAACTGTGTGTATTTCTGGTGCTCGCCGCCTGTGCTTCGTCGCCCAAGCTCAACTACTACACCCTGTCGGCGGAGTCTTCCGGGAATTCGCAGCCAGCAGTCAATCTCGATGTTCAGAGATTTCAGACCACCGAGGCGCTGAGCCGAAGTGGGATCCTGATCGCGGCCTCACCGACCCGGGTCGAGTATTACGCCACCGATCATTGGGTCTCGAGTGTCGGTGAACTGGTGCAACAGAAATTCCAGACCGAGTTCGGCCCGCATGTGGCCGGACGACCAACGTATGAGCTCTCCGGAAAAGTCACGGCTTTCGAGCAGGTGGATCGGGGCGGAGTTACCGAAACGAGGATGGCTGTGGACGTCGTGATCCGTGATCCGAGCAAGAAGCGCTTCGAGGCACCGCTGTTGGAGCAGTCGTTCAACGCCACCGAAACGGCCGCTGCCAGCAATGCTGATGCGGTCGCACAGTCCCTGTCGCAAGGCGCAGAAAAAATCGCGGCTGAAATCGTCGCCGCCCTTGCAGAACTATGAGTTCGGGCATCTGATCTTGCGAGCCGGAATACCGGCGCAAAATTCGCCCGGATGGGTCACTGAAGAGCCCTGTACAACCCAGTGTCGCTTCTGGTCCGTTTTCACCCCGGTCGCGACGTGTCGGGTGGAGGATACTCGTTAGGCAAGGGCCTCGCTCGATGAACTCTCGACCTCGTTTTGCGTACAACTTCGAGTGAGGCACCGCCTCGGCGACTCAAACGAGGATTGGACCGGGCAAAGATGACATCCATGAAGCAGTTGGTGTTCGTGCTCGCCGTATTTTCCATCCTTCCCGGTCAGCCATTTGCGGCCGACCTTCAGACTGGAGATCTTGTCGCTTCGGCCAAACTCGGTGATGGCCACGCCGTGCACCGACTGATCGAGCAGGAAACCGATCTCGGGGTGCGCGGTCGGATGGGCTACACGGCGCTTCATTGGGCGGGTGTGCGTGGTAATTGGCGCATTTTTGAGGAGTTGATCGCCGCCGGCGCCCCGGTGAACGCCGTCGGCAGCGACGGAGGCGGCCCGCTCCACTGGGCATGCCACCACGACCGCGCCGACATGGTGAAGCTACTGCTGGATTCCGGGGCCACGATCAACCTCAGCAACCGATGGGGCCGGGCACCGCTTCACGTCGCCGCCCGGCGCGGGTGTCTGGCTGTGGCCGACCTGCTGCTCGAGCGCGGCGCCGACCCCAATGCCCGGACCAAAGAAGGATGGACCCCACTCCACGTGGCGGCCCAGAGCGGTCATGCGGAGATGATGGCACTCCTCAAGGAGCGAGGCGCCGAGACCGATCTCGGCGATGCCCAGGGGCTCGTCGCCGCATCCTATTGGCGAGAACGTCCACCGGAAATCACTCTCGACGGCGAAAGCCTGGAAGACTTCGTCGGCCTCTACAATCTCGGTGGCGGCCTCACGGCCAAGGTATGGCGCGAAGAGGACGATCTGCGTTTTCGCGAATTTGCACCCGACGACCTGTATCCGATCGGCCGGGACAGTTTTTATTGCCGACAGGAGCCGTGGCGGATTCGATTCCACCGGAACGTCGCCGGAGCCGTCGAATCGGTGGAAATCGATTTTCTTCGCCGCACTGTGAGCGGGCAAAAAACTGCGTCACCGTTATACGTCGGTTCGAAGACGTGCATGGGATGCCATATTGACCCCGATCACGGAAACCAGTACCTCACCTGGCTCCGAAGCCGCCACGCCCACGCTTTCTGGCGGCTCGGCGCTGATTGGGCGCGTTTCCTCGGCCGTCTCCGGCCGCAATATAGGGATCTGGAGCGACCGATTGAAGACCAACGCTGTCTGCTCTGCCACGTCACAGGAAATCTTGATGATGACGCGCTCTTGGCCGATTCCTTTCGCGTCGAAGAAGGCGTCGGCTGCGAATCCTGCCACGGTCCGGGGTCGAGCTACATGGACCCGGCGGTGATGGCGGATCGTGCGGCCTTTCTCGAGCACGGGGGCCGCGTGCCCGACGAAAACACCTGCAGCGGTTGCCACCGAAACCCTGATGCTTTTGACTGGGACGAGAAATGGCCCAAGATCGCCCATGGCCGGCCAACCGAAGCCCGATCACTCGAACCATCCCATTGACGCAGGCGTTTTCGAAAAGACCCGCAATTTTTCCCAATCAACGATGCCGCAGCCCGGCGAGAATCTGCTACCCTCGATGCCGTCCGGGACGAGGGACTATTTTCATTTCCGTAAAGGGAGGTATCACGTGGAAAGACTGTTAGGACGAGGGGTGTTTGTCGCACTGTTTCTGGTGATGTTTTTGTTTGTCGGCGGCTCTCCGGCGCTAGCCCAGGACGAGCCGGCCGAGACACCGCCGGCAGCGGATGACATTCCCGAGGAGTGGAAAGAATTTATCGGCGAAGTCACCGTCACGGCCCAGAAACGCGAAGAAAACATCCAGGATGTTCCTGTTTCAATTACCGCGATTCAGAAAGAAGATCTCGCGGTCATCACCGCGGGCGGCACCGACGTCCGGGCACTCTCCGGTCGCGCGCCCAGCCTGATCATGGAGTCTTCCTTCGGCCGCGCCTTCCCGCGTTTTTATATCCGCGGTCTCGGCAACACCGACTTCGATCTCAACGCCTCGCAACCGGTATCCATGGTCGTCGATGAAGTGGTGCTCGAAAACCCGGTGGTCAAGGGCATGCCGCTCTTCGATCTCGATCGCGTCGAGGTCCTCCGCGGACCCCAGGGCACCCTCTTCGGGCGCAACACACCGGCCGGTATCGTCAAATTCGACACCGTCAAACCTTCGCAAGAATTCGACGCATTTGTCAGAGCATCCTACGGATCCTATTCGACCACCGACATTCAGGCCGCTGTGGGCGGTTCGCTCGGCGGCGGTTTTTCGGCTCGTGCTTCGGGTCTCTACCAATCGCGCGGCAACTGGATCAACAACAATTTCGAGGGCGGTGAAGACCTCGGCGGCTACACCACCACCGCCTTCCGTCTCCAGCTCATGTGGGAACCCAACGAGAAATTCACCGGTCTCTTCAAGGTCCACGGCTGGGAAGTCAGCGATGGCACGGCGCGGGCCTTCCGCGCAAATATCATCGAGCCCGGCAGCAATCGGTTGGTCGACGGTTTTGCCCAGGATCAGGTCTGGTTTGACGGCCTGAACAACCAGGAGATCAAAAGCCGCGGCGGCCTGCTGCGTCTCGCCTACGATTTCGGCCAGATGACCCTGACATCGGTCACCGGTTACGAGAGTATCCGCGACATGTATAGCCGGGGCGACATCGATGGCGGTTATGGCGCGGCCTTCCTCGGCGAGGGCAACTACGGCCCTGGGTTCATCCCCTTCTCATCGGAGTCAGCGGGCGCCATACCGAATCTCGATCAGTGGACTCAGGAGTTCCGGCTCGCCAGCAACGGCGGCAGCGACTGGAACTGGCTGGTGGGCTTTTTCTACTTCAACGAGGAAGTCAACATCGAAAACTACAGCTACGACTCCCTCGCACCGGGCAACCCGCAAAACGCCCTTGCGACCCAGTGGCAGGAAGCCAATTCCTACGCCCTGTTCGGTTCACTCAACTGGCAGGCCTCTGACAAATGGAACCTCAACGCCGGTTTGCGCTATTCGGATGATGACAAGGACTTCTGGGTCGCCATGCCGCAGAGCCTTCCGTGGATTCCGCCCCTCGATGGCCGCATCACCGAGCAGGTGGGCGACAGTTTCGCGAGCTGGGACCTCAGCGCAACATATGCCGCCAGTGACAATGTCAATGTCTACGGTCGGTTGGCGACCGGTAACCGGGCCCCGGCAATCCAGGGCCGGATCACCTTCTGTCAGGATGCCGCGTCCTGTGTGACCACTGCGGACACCGAAACCAACCTTTCGGCCGAGATCGGTGTCAAATCGATTCTTGCCGACAACAGGGTGCGGCTCAACCTGACCGCCTACATCTTCGAGATGTCGGATCAGCAAATCACCGCGGTCGGTGGCGCAGAGAACTCTGCCCGTCTGCACAACGCCGACAAGACCAAGGGGCATGGGCTCGAGGCAGATATGGAGTGGATCCCGACCGGCAACTGGCTGATGACCTTTGGCGCGAGCTGGAACCCGACCGAGATCGTCGATGACGATCTGAGGATTCCGATCTGCGGCAGCTGCACGGTTTTGGACCCGGTGGAGGACGGCTTTGCAGTGATCAACGGCAACAGCTTGCCCCACGCACCCGAGATCATCTTCAACGGCATCATCAACTACCGCTCGGACCCGGTTTCCAAGGGCTTCTTCGGTGCCCTCGATTGGGCGTATCACAGCAACAAAAGTTTCTTCCTCTACGAGTCGAAAGAATTCAACAGCGACTCCCTCGAGCTCGGTCTGCGCCTCGGTTACGGCTGGAACCAGGGACTCTACGAGGTGGCACTCTTCGGCCGGAACATCCTCGACGAGGAGATCGTGCGCAACGGCATCGACTTCAACAACCTCACCGGCATGATGAACGACCCGCGGATCATCGGGGTCGAGTTCGTCGCCCGGTTCTAGATACGAAATCAATAACTGGTCTCTGACCCTTCAGCCCCCTCCGATCGGAGGGGGCTTTTTGACAGATCGCGACCTTGTTACCATCACGGCTGGAGTCAAGCGATGAAACGAAAAACCGTGCCTGGTTTCGTGACACTCGTATGTTTGGTCGTCGTCGGGTGTGGGTCCGGGGTCGAGGAGGCAGCAACCGCATCGTCCCGCCCGCCGGACATCCTGTTGTTCATGGCCGATGACCACGGCCAGTGGGCCGCCGGGCCCTATGGCAACACCGACGTGGCGACTCCCACCCTCGACACCCTGGCCGGTCTGGGGGTGCTGATGGCCAATGCCACGACACCGTCGCCGGTGTGCTCACCGGCAAGGACGAGTTTGATGACGGGCCGGCTTCCGTCCCAACACGGGGTCCACGATTTTCTCTCCGAAAGCCCCGATTTCGCCACCGACTGGCTCGAGGGTGAGGTCTTGCTGCCCGAATTGCTCCAGGAAGCCGGGTACCGTACGGCTTTGATCGGCAAGTGGCATCTCAGCGCCACAAGCCTCGAGCCTTCACGAGGCTTCGATCGTTGGGTGAGCTACGACCAGGGTCCGGCGGATTGGCCGAATCAATACCTGCACCACGGCGAGGTCTACCTCTCGGACCAGGGCGCGCCCATCAGCGTCGATGGTTTTCAGATCGAGCGCCTCGGAGAGTTCGCCCGGGATTTCATCTCTTCGGGTGATCCCGAGCAGCCCTTTTTTCTGGTTTTCACGCCCACCGACACCCACGAGCCCATCACCGGCCATCCGGAAGAATGGGTCGAGAAATACCGTACGATGGATCTCGCGCCGCCATCCGAGGGAGGCTCCCCATCGTTGCCAGCAGCCTATCCCGCGGCCGTCGCACCACAGGATATCGGCGAGACCCTCGCCCAGTACTACGCTGCCGTCAGCCACCAGGACGAGGAGCTGGCCAAGATCCTCGAGGTGCTCGAACAACGCGGCACGCTCGACAACACCCTCGTGATCTACACCTCCGACCACGGCATGATGATCGGCCACCACGGGCTGATCGGCAAATCGAACGCGACCATTCCGCAGAACCTCTATGAAGAGTCGATCCGAATCCCTATGGTTTTGGTGTGGCCCCTGGGCATCGCAGAAACTGGCGTGGTGCTCGATCTGCCCTTTGATCTGCTCGACCTCTTCGCCACGGTTCTCGACGCCGCCGGTGTCGAGCTCGACGACGAGTTGCGCCAGCAGATCAACAGCCCCGGTCAGAGTCTGTTTGCATTACTCGAAGCGCCCGAGACCCCATGGCGCCGCTATCGCTTTACCGAGCACGGCAACGCCCGCCAGATCACCGATGGAAGGCACAAGCTCGTGCGGCGCTATCCGCCCATCGACCCGCGCTTCGGTGACGAGCTCTACGATCTCGAGACCGATCCCCACGAAACCGCCAATGTGGTGGATTCGGCCGAGTACCGGGAGACCGTTGAAGCGCTGGGAGCGGCCCTCGACCGGCATTTCGAAAGCTTTGAAGTGCCCGAACACAGCGGCCGAACCGTCATGGAGCAACCACCGAACAACAGCATGGAACCGTGGCGTAAGCTGGCCGAAAGGCTCGAAGAGCAAGGCGGGAACTGAAGCGCCGGGACTTGGGGCTTGAGGCTTGGGGCTTGAATCTCTGGCGTGCCCTTTCTCCCCTGCCCCCTTTCTCCCTTTCTCCCTTTCTCCCTTTCTCCCTTTCTCCCTTTTCTCCAGGGATGGTCGAGCGAACCTACAAGGTTGAAGCCGCCCGCCGCAGTGCCGCCGCGGGATCGTCGGTGATCATGCGGTCGTGCGACACGATGATTCGATGCAGATCCGGAGTCTCGGCGAGACGCTCGAGTTGGCTGCGAAACGCGTCTTTGTCCTTGACTCCAAAAAACTTGAAGATCCGGGTCACCCTCGGACCACCGGTCGATTGGGTGAGATATCGGAAAAAGAAACCGGCCACCCCGCTCTGGTGCTCCATATTGAAGACGGCGTCGTTGATGATCAGGGTCGTGCCCGAAGCGGAGCGAACGAAGAGCACCGCCTCGCCCTTGCCGATTCCATCGAGATATTCGAGCCGCAGACCGGGTAGCTCCTCGAGATCCTCGTAGCTGCCGTCGACCGCCACCACCTCTTCGACTTTCTTTCGTCCTCCCTTTGGACAGAAGACCTTGATATCCGGGTATCTGGCCACGTAGGCAGGAGCATCGAGCCGGTGGAAAGAGTTCGGCACCAGCAAGATGGCCGGTGTCCCCCAGGCCTCGATCTCGGCCATGGCCTCGTCCTCGAGGGCGATGGCGCTGTGGATGACCAGCCGACCGTCATCGAGCCGGATCAGGGCCATCACCCTCTTCAAGGCCATCCCGGGCAGCGAACCGGTGACACTCCATAGATTCGACTCGAGCCGCTCGATCGGACCGTGCCGGAGCACCTTCCACGTTGTGTGAGCCTTTGCCATGTCTTCTCCTCAGGGTTGATAGGTCTGAATCCTAGCATCCGGCACCCGTTTTGACGGACGATTCATGGTTTCGATGCGGTTGCCTTTGATGCGAATGTCCTGGCCGCGGAGCACCTCGCAACGGTCGTCCTCGCACTGCAGGACGTCCACACCGTGTATCACGATCTTACTCATTGTGAGTATTGTGGTCCGCCTGCCTTCGTGATGCAATCCTGCCGTCGGGAATTCATCTATCAATAGCGATAGCGATACCGATACCGATACCGATTCGTTTTGTCGAGCGCGAAGAGGGTCAAACGATCCGTCGGCCCACCGCGCGAAGAATGTTTGCCACCCGATCGCCCCAGGGCAGAAGCGAGAAGACGTTTTTGACAACGCCCTTGGTGAAGTATGTCTTTTGCGAGTAGTCGATCACGACTTCGATCAGGACGGGAGTTCCGGCGCGGGTCATCTCGAGGGCCGCGGGCAGGACCGAATCGAGCTCCACGTCGCGGATGATCCGAAAATAGCGGCTGCCGCTCACCCCGGCGAAGGCCTCGAGATCGTATTCAGGCAGCACGCTCGAGGTCTCGCGATTGACCTGCATCTTCTGGAACTGGGCGATCTGCGACAACTTGCCATCTCGCAACACACACACCAACGGCGCCAATCCGTAGGCCGAGGCGGTGACCAACTCGAGCCCGGTCATCAGGAATGCGCCATCGCCCGGCAAGGCCACCACGTCGCGGCCGGGGTTGGCAAAGCAGGCACCGATCGCAACCGGCACCGAGAAACCCATACACGAAAAATCGGTGGGAGCGAGAAATCTGCCTGGAGCCAAAATCCGCAGATGTTCGACCGCCAGGAAAGTGCCGTTGCCACTATCGGTCGCGTAAATCGCATCTTCGTTGCAGTGCCGCTGAAGGGCCTCGAAGAGCGCATTCGGCGTGACCCGCGTCGCGCTGGATTTGCTGCGCCAATTCTCGCGGACCGCGGTGTGTCCGTCTGCGATTTCGCCGGCCAGGCTCTCGGAGGGACGGCGACCGTCGATAAGGCCACCGAGTGCTTCGACAAACGACCGCGCGTCGGACCTGATGGCGATCTTGGCCGGAAAATTGCGGTTGAAGACCTCGGGCTCGATATCGACGTGAATCAGCTGCTCCGGCGGCTCGATGCCGTAACCGGCCGTTGTGACTTCGCCAAATCGGCAGCCGATAGCGAGCAGGCAGTCGCACCGGTCCATGATCGTCCGCGCAAATGGCGGAGCCTGGCGGCCAAAACCATTCCACAGCCAGAGCCGGTGGTTTTCCGGAAAAACACCCTTGCCGCTGAAGGAACTGGTCACCGGCGCGCCCAGCTGCTCAGCCAAAGCAACCAACAGGTCGGCGGCGCCTGCAGCCCCCTTGCCGAGATAGATGGCCGGGTGTTTGGCTTCAGCGAGCATCGCTGCAGCGCTCTCCACCAATTCCGCTTCCGGAGATCCACCGAGATCGGGCTCCGCTTCGAAGGCAACGGCTCCGATCTCCTGGCGAAACATGAAAAGCTGCGCGGGGATCTCGACCGCAACCGGCCCGGGCGCACCCTGTCGGGCGATCCGGAAGGCCCGGCGGATCGTCGGATAAAGATCCTCGGCCCGATCCACCCGGACCGCTTCTTTGGTCACCGGCCGCAGCGCGGCCAACTGGTCGATGGCGTGCAGCTGATATGCGGCATCGGTATCGGATCGAATTCCGCTGGCCAAAACCACCATCGGAATGTTGTCCATAAAGGCTTCAGCAATGCCCGACAGACTGTAGGTCACCCCTGCACCCGGTACGACGTTGATCACTCCGACTTGATCGGAAGAAGCCGAAAATCCCACCGCGACGAACGCACCCGCAACTTCCGAGGTCACCAGAACCGTCTCGATGCCGTCGGTTTTTGCGAGGGCATCGTAGAGCTCGATATTGTGGGTTCCCGGAATTCCGAAGGTGTATCGCACACCTTCGTCCGCGAGCGCGCGGGCGATCTCCTTGGCGGCGCGAGTCTTCATGCTAAAAGCTCCCCTGCATTGTTGCGTATGCCCTCGGCGACGCGATCGGCAAGCGCCATGACCGTCACATAGGGATTGACTTCCGAACAGCGCGGAAACAGGCTCGAGTCGGCGACGAACAGCCAGGGCGACCCATGGACCCTCCCCCACCCGTCGGTCACCGAATCGGTGGCGTCACGCCCCATCCGGCATCCACCCATGAGATGTGCCGAGGTGACCGAAATCTTGCCCGGTTTGACGTTGGCCCGCGGGATCAACTCATCGATCCGACCTGCATCGGACCGCTCGATGAAGAAGTTCGTGCCGGCCGGAGCGTGCACGCGTTCCGCACCCGCAGCAAAAAAGACCCTGGTGCTCGCCAACATCGAGGCGTGGAGGGTGTCGAGCACGCCGTCGGTCAGGGTGTAGTCAACCACCGGAACGCCCCTGGAATCCACCGTCACTCTGTTCTCCGCAAGCGCCGGGTCGAGCGCGAGGACCAGGATCATCTGCAGACGCGGAAAGGCCCGCATCAACTCGGAATGCTCGGCGCCGAAACCGATCAGGTTTTTGGCGGTGACAAAGGGGAAATACATACAGGTTTCCAGCAGGAATCGATCCTTCTGCCAAAAATGGTCGCAGTAATAGCTCTTGGGATGGCCGTTGAAGTTGCTGATCTTTTGCGCGTGTTCGCCCACCAGGATCAGCGCAGGATGCAAGGTGATATAGCGGCCGAGGGCCGGCAGCGAGTCTCCAAACCCGGAACGCAACAAAAGCGCCGGCGAGTTGACCGCTCCACCAGCCGCGACAACGATGACCTTGGCTTTGATTCGGTAGGAACCCGGTTCGAGAGCTGACGCCTCTCCATAACCCGGATCGGCAACAACCGCCTCGCAGCTGCGTTCGCCGATCTTCGTGACCCGGCAATTCGTGATGACCTCGACGCCACCAGCCTCAGCCTGCGGTAACTGCACCCGATGGGTTCCCTGCTTGGCCTGGTTGGGACACCCGAGGTTGCAGAGGCTCGAGGATCTGCAGCCCTTGACGTTGATCGGAAACTGTTCCACCTGGTAGCCCAGCTCCGTGCAGCCGTCGAGAAAGAGCCGGTTGTTGTCGTTGATTTGGTCATCAGGAAGCAGGTGAACGTTGTTCTCATCCAGATACTTCAGCGCCCTCGGGTGGAGATCCTCGTACACGATGCCAGGTACGTTCCACTTCGCCACAACCTCTTCCGGCATGGCGAGCGAGGTACCCGTATAGATCACGGTTGAACCACCATAGGCCCGGCCATAGGCCAGAGTCATCACACGATCTTTGGTAAATGTCCCGCCGGAGTCGAAATACAGCTTGGAGGCCATATCGACCTCGTGCCCAGTGAACTCCTCGTCGCGCAGCTTGGAGCCCCACTCGAGCACGGCGATTCGGGCCCCTTCGGCGCACAAAGGAACGAGCTCCTTGGCGGTCGCGCCGCCGCCGGCACCGGAGCCGATGATGACGATGTCGTATTCGAGCTCAGGCATGGAGACCGTTCCTTCCGTCGACCGACGGGTTATAGCCCAGCTCCTGATTGGTTTCCGGCTGCCCGTAATATCCCATGAACACCATTGCCTTGAGCCCCCAAAACCCCTTGCGGAGCAAACTGACGGGGCAGTCTTCGAAAAATCTCAACACCGCATCTTTTCGGTCCTTCCGGAGCCCTTCGAAGCTTCCACCGTAGCGAACAAGCGGCGCCCAGCGGAGGACGCCCAGAAAAATCGAAAATTGGCGACGCACCGAGGCATCTCGTTCCAACAAAGTGTGGTCGATGATAGCGAAGAACCGAGCCGCAGCGGCCTGATCGAGAGCGACTGTTTCGGGCACGATGCGGGCGGCGAGAACCCTCAAGAATTCGGCTTTTTCCAGCGACAGGGATTTCATGCGGCCATTCTACGCGAATAGGCAGCGAGGCAGCGAGGCAGTGACCGGCCGCCGGCGCGGCCTGGCTATGGAGTTTTGCATATCGGATGGCGTCATCGCCTCACCGTTCCATAGCCTCATTGCCTCATAGCCTCATCGCTTCGACCAGAGCTTGCCGAACCGCATGAGTCTTCTCCTGGAAAATGCGATGAACACTCAATTGCGATATATACTCCGCCATCGCTACCATCGAGGCGAGGAAATGCCATAATCCTCCGAAATGTTATGTGATGATGGCGTTCGCCGCTCGAATCGAACCGACGCCGAGGAGCTTGATTGATGGCCACAGGAGCCGCATCCGATTATTCGCCGCAAAACCTGGCGCTGCTCGCCAGTTCGGGTTATGTGGAAGAACTCTACCTGCAATGGCAATCCGACCCGTCCACGCTGAGCGAAGAGTGGCGGATTTTCTTTGCGGGCTTCGATCTCGCCTTTCGGCCGAGCAGCCCCGTGGCCTCCGAACGCGCATCCGAGCAATCGAAGGTTGCCAGCCTGATCTTTGCTTATCGAAACCTCGGCCACCTCGTTGCGGACCTCGACCCTCTCGGCGACAATCTGGCAAGCCACCCCCTGCTGGAACTCGAAACTTTCGGCCTCAGTGAAGAAAACCTCGACCAGGTTTTTGACACCGGTCACATGGGCGGGCCGCAGCAGATCACCCTGCGCGAGATCATTTTGGTGCTTCGAGAAACCTACTGCGGCACCATCGGCGTCGAGTACCTTCACGTTCAGGACACGGCCGTCCGCCGGTGGCTGCAGGAGCAGATGGAACCGATCCGCAACCGGCCGCAGTTGAGCCGCGACAAAAAACACCGGATCCTCGCGCAATTGATTGACGCCGAACTTTTCGAGAGCTTCACCCACGGCCGCTACCAGGGCCAGAAACGCTTTTCTCTGGAGGGCGGCGAGTCGCTGATACCGGCTCTGCATCAGTTCGTCGAGACAGCAGTCGAGACAGGGGCGGAGGAGATCGTCATGGGGATGTCCCACCGGGGCCGTCTCAACGTTCTGGCGAACATCCTGCGCAAGCCCTACTCGATGATCTTCCACGAGTTCGAGGACAATGTCAGACCGGACCCGTACGGCGGTGACGGTGACGTCAAGTACCACCGCGGATATTCATCTGATTACAATACGGTTGAAGGCAGAAGCGTCCACATCAGCCTGACCGCGAACCCCAGTCATCTCGAGGCAGTGGATCCGGTTGTCGAGGGAAGGACGCGGGCCAAACAACGGCGGCGCGGGGACACCGCGAAACGCCGCAAGGTCCTGCCCTTGTTGTTGCACGGCGACGCAGCCTTCGCCGGCCAGGGTCTGGTGGCGGAGACCTTCAATCTTTCCCAGCTCAAGGGATATGAGACCGGCGGAACCGTGCATATCGTGGTCAACAACCAGATCGGGTTCACCACGCTGCCGGGTGAAGCCCGCTCGACCCGCTACCCCACCGATGTGGCAAAGATGGTGGAGGCTCCGATCTTCCACGTCAATGGCGACGATCCGGAGGCGGTGGTGCACGTCGTCGACCTCGCCCTTCGATTCCGGCAGGAGTTTCGGCAGGATGTGGTGATCGATATGGTCTGCTACCGGAAGCACGGTCATAACGAGGGTGATGAACCTGTTTTCACCCAGCCATTGATGTATCAGAAGATCCAGAACCGGCCGTCGACCCGCGCCATTTACCAACTGCAACTCGAAAGCGCACATGACATCACCCTGAGCGAAAGTGAGGAGCTCACCAACTCCTTGCAGGAGCGGTTGGTCGAAGCATTTCAGAGCGCCAAAGAGGCGTGCGACCTCACAGAAGACGACGGCCACGCCTTTGCCGGATTGTGGAGTGGCTACGACCACCCCCATTGCTTTGACTGCGCGGAGACCGGCGTGGCTGTCGACAAACTGCTCGAAGTCGCCACCGCGCTCTCCACCGTGCCCGAAGGGTTCAAACTCAATCGGAAGGTCGCGCGGCGGCTGCCCGCTCAGCTGGACGCGGTCGAAAACGACGGCTCAGTGGATTGGGCGCTGGCGGAGTTGTTGGCATTCGGCAGCCTGCTCATGGAGGGGACACCGGTCCGGCTCAGCGGCCAGGACAGCATGCGCGGGACCTTCTCACACCGCCACGCCGCCTGGTTCGATTCCACCAGCCAGGAAATCTGGGTCCCGCTCAACCACATCACCCCGGACCAGGCCCGTTTCTGCGTGTACAACAGCATGCTTTCCGAAGCGGCGGTTCTCGGTTTTGACTACGGCTACTCGTTGGTGGAACCAAATATGTTGGTTCTCTGGGAAGCGCAGTTCGGCGATTTCGCAAATGGCGCCCAGGTCATCATCGATCAGTTCATCTCTGCGGCTCTCGACAAATGGCACCGGGTCAGCGGTCTGGTGATGTTGCTCCCGCACGGCTACGAGGGACAGGGCCCGGAACACTCCAACGCCTATCTCGAACGCTACCTCATGGCCTGCGCTGAAGAAAACATGCAGGTCTGCAACCTGACCACCCCGGCACAGTTCTTCCACGCGCTGCGCCGACAGATCATCTCCCAGTTTCGCCGGCCGCTCATCATCATGTCACCCAAGAGCCTGCTGCGACACAAGCAGGCCGTCTCGCCCCTCGAGGATCTGACGGTCGGCAAGTTCCAGGAGATCCTCGATGACCCGATGACCCCGGAGGCGCCGCACCGGCTGGTGCTGTGCAGCGGCAAGGTATTTTACGATCTCGCGGCGGGACGCGAGGAGATGGATGTCACGGATGTGGCCATCGTCCGGGTCGAGCAGTTCTACCCCTTCAACGGCGACTTTCTCGAGAGGGTCGTGGCCCCCTACCGGGGCGCAAGCGAAATTGTATGGGTCCAGGAAGAGACCCGCAACCGCGGTGGTTGGACCTTCATGATGCCCAGACTCATGGAGATTTTCCCGGATCACCCGATCCGCTATATCGGACGCGAACCAAGCGCGAGCCCGGCGACAGGATCGGCCAGTATTCATCGCGCTCAGCAGGAAGCACTCGTCCGAGCGGCCCTCGAACAATCAAACGACTCATAACAGCACCCAAGGAGCTCTGCAGATGGCGGTCGAAGTCAAAATTCCTGAGATCGGCGAATCGATCACCGAGGGTTTCCTCGCCGAGTGGTCCCAGACCGACGGTGCGGTGGTCTCGGTGGAGGATCCTCTATTGGTCCTCGAGACCGATAAAATCACCATGACGATCAATGCCGAGCATGCCGGCCGCCTCGAGATCCAGGTTGCCGAGGGTGAGACCGTCGAGGTCGGGCAGGTGGTAGCCACCATCGACACCGATGCCACCGCGGCAGCCGGTCCGGCACCGCCTGAAGAGACGGCTGCCGACGTGGCGGCAAAAACCGAGGAAGTCGCCACCACCGATGTCGGCGCAGACTCGCAGCCGCCGATCGATGTCTCCGGGCTTTCACCTGCGGTTCAGCGTCTGGTCCTCGAACACCACCTGGATCCAAAACTGATTGAAGGCACCGGCAAGGACGGGCGTTTGCTGAAGGGCGACGTGATCCGTTATCTCGACAGCCACGAACCGGTCGCACCCGCCACGGCACCGGTCGCGGTGCCCAGCGCAGCGGCTCCCCCCAAACCCGCGACTCCGCCACCACAACCGGTCGCTCTGCCCGATCAACGGCAGACACGATCGCCGATGTCGAGGCTCCGTCAGCGCCTCGCCGAACGGTTGGTGGACGTGCAGCAGACTGCGGCTATTCTGACCACGTTCAACGAGGTCGACATGAGCCGGGTCATGAATCTCCGCAGTCAATACAAGGAAGACTTCAAACAGCAACACGGCGTTGGGCTCGGATTCATGTCCTTTTTTGTCAAGGCAACCGTCAACGCACTCAAAACCGTGCCGGCGGTCAACGCCTATATCGACGGCGACGAGATTGTCACCAACCACTACTACGACATCGGCGTTGCCGTCAGCTCCGACAAAGGCCTGGTTGTACCGGTTGTTCGTGACGCCGATCGTCTCTCGATGGCCCAGATCGAGTCGAGCATTGCAGATCTGGCGACCCGCGCGAAAGAGCGGCGACTCGAGCTTTCGGATCTTTCGGGGGCGGTCTTCACGATTTCCAACGGTGGCGTCTTCGGCTCGCTGCAATCAACCCCGATCCTCAATCCACCGGGCAGCGCCATCCTCGGGATGCACTCAATCAAAAAACGCCCGGTCGTGGTCGATGACGAAATCGTGATTCGGCCGATGATGTACCTGGCCATGTCCTACGACCACCGAATCATTGACGGACGCGAGGCCGTCACCTTTCTCAAGCGAATCGTCGAGTGCATCGAGGATCCGGACCGGATGTTGTTGGAGATTTAAGAGTGGATTCTTACGATCTGATCGTCATCGGTGCCGGGCCCGGCGGCTATGTCTGCGCGATCCGGGCCGCCCAACTCGGGCTCAAAACCGCTCTGGTCGAAAAGCGCAGCGCCCTCGGCGGCACCTGCCTCAATATCGGCTGTATCCCTTCGAAGGCGCTCCTCGAGTCATCAGAGCTCTATGAAACGACCCGCAAGCATGCGGCCGAGCATGGCGTCATGCTCGGTGACATTGCCCTGGATCTCACCGCCATGCTCGCCCGCAAGGGCGGCATCGTCAAAGATTTGACCGACGGCGTCGCGATGCTGATGAAGAAGAACAAGGTAGTTGTTCTGCACGGCCGGGGCGTCGTGACCGCACCCGGTCGAGTAACGGTCACCGGAGACGGCGGTGACACCGAGATCACGGCCAAGAACATCTGTCTCGCAATGGGGAGTCAAGCCGTCGAACTGCCCTTTCTGCCCTTTGACGGCCAATCGGTGGTGTCGTCGACCGAGGCTCTTGATTTTGCCAAGGTGCCGAAGAAACTGGTTGTCATCGGCGCCGGGGCGGTCGGTCTCGAACTCGGAAGCGTCTGGCGGCGACTGGGCTCGGAAGTCACCGTCATCGAGATGCTGCCGACCATCACGCCCTTCGCCGACAAGCAGATGGCCAACGCCCTGCAACGGGCCCTGACCGATCAGGGCATGGACATCAGGTTGTCATGCAAGGTCACCGCCGGCAAGGTCCTCAAAAAGACCATCAAGCTGACCATCGAAGACGCCAAGGGCGGATCGGAAGAGATCAACGCCGACCGGGTCCTGGTAGCGGTCGGACGTCGTCCATGCACCGAGGGCACCGGTCTCGAAGAGGTCGGGGTCGCCCTGGATGAGCATGGCCGGGTCGCCGTCGACGACGACCTCAAAACCAATATCGACGGCATCTGGGCGATCGGCGATCTCGTCCGCGGTCCCATGCTCGCCCACAAAGCCGAGGACGAGGGCGTTGCTGTGGCTGAAAAGATTGCCGGCATGCCCGGCCACGTCAACTACGATGTAATCCCGAACGTGGTCTACACGGAACCGGAGTTGGCGATGGTCGGTCGCACCGAGGCCGAACTCAAAGACGCCGGCCTGAAGTTCAATACCGGGCGCTTCCAGTTCCGCGCCAACGGCCGCGCCAAGAGCCTCGGTCAACTCACTGGAATGGTCAAGATCCTCGCGGACAAGGAGACAGATCGGATTCTCGGCGTGCACATGGTCGGGCCGAGAGTTTCCGAACTCATCGCAGAGGCTGCGATAGCAATGGAGTTTTCCGCCTCGGCCGAAGACCTCGCACGGACCTGCCACGCCCATCCGACGCTCTCCGAGGTGGTCAAGGAAGCGGCGTTGGCAGTGGACAAGCGGGCGCTGCATTCGTAGACACTAGATACTCGATGCTCGATGCTGGATCCTGGATACCACCCTTTCGGGAAATCGAGTATCCGCGATCAGTGCTGTCCAAAACAGAACGTCATGAAATTTCCCACCTGACAGCACGTGGTCTACGGGTTGGTTTTTGCCATATCCAGTTGGCGGTTGCACGCCCCCCCTCGGCGTCCGCGTCCGAATTGCAGCGGCAGCGACAGAGTCCAGGGGCAGCGACAGGGATCAGAGACGGGGAACAGCGATCAGTATTCAGCAATCAGCGGCAGCGACCAGATCCGCCCGACGACCTCGCGACTGCACCAACGCCAACCTGCACACGCCACTCCGAACTCCACTCCGGTGCAATGTCTCAATGCGCCGTATCGTCCCGTCATCGGTGATGCGTTCATTGGTGCATACGTGGTGCAAGAGCTTCGCGTTCAGCCGTCAACCGGTGTTGTCTGCGGTTCGCGCCGCTTCGTGAAGGACCTTGATGTAGGCAGCCAGGAAATGGTTCCTCGCGATCTTTCCCTGGTCGTCCACGAGGACCAGCCACGATCCATCGCCGTATTCTGACTCGACTCGCTGCCAGTAGCCGACATCGCTTCGGTCAGAGTAGGCTCGCCTCCCGGCGAATGCGCCCGTGTCTTCGAAGAGATAGAGGTCTCCAGCATGGGTGTAGTGGACCATCATGAACGCGCCTTTGACCGCCATCTTGAGCTCGAGGGTGTCTCCGACCGGTGCGACGATGCGGCCGAAGACTCCCTCGGCGGGCTGGCTGGGCGGCACGTGGGGGACAAGGTCGTTGGAGTTGACGACCCGAAATGACCGGCCGCGGTAGACCCGATCGTACGCTGAGGCGAAGGTGTCGTTGCCCACCCTCGGTGATGCGAAGGTGTAAACTCCGGCCACCCCGATTCCCTCCTGCGCGGCCCGCATGGCGGCGAGATGTGCGAGCCCTCCGCCGAGGCTGTGGCCGGTGATCCAGATGGGCTTGCCACTTTCACCGGCATGTTTCAGAAGATCCGAGAGACGCGGCCATTCCTGGTCCAGAGACTTGTAAAAACCACGGTGGACCTTACCGGGCAAACCGGTGCGCTTGCTTTTCGACTGGGTGAACTTGAGATCGGTCAGCCAATCCTGCATCGTCGTCGAGCCCCTGAACGCCAACACCAGATAGTCCTCGTGCTCTGCGAGAACACAATGGAGGACTCTGCCCTTGATCAAGGTTGAACGAACAAACCCTACCGCAGCCAGCTGCGTTTGGATCCGACCTGCGTCATTCTGCCCGGCGACCTCCACCAGCGACACGAGGAACGAAGCGTTGCGAAGCGAGAACCCCTCCGCTGCCAGGTCCATCGTGTCCGGATAGATGTCCGCAGCGCGTGCAAACCCGCAAACACTGAGAACGACCGCCCCGATAACAAGGATCGCCGCGACTCCGGCGCCAGGGCCAGAATTAGAAATAGTTCTCATTTCAGGCTCCGTTCTCATCTTCTGGAAGGTTTTCGTGCGGAGACTAACACACCCCGGAGGATTCGATTCCATGCTCTTCAGACGACGGTCAATGGTTTCAGAGCAAGTTTGGGTGCCACCATCGTGACACCCAGGTAAACCCGAGGATGCCCTAGGCCGTATCTTCTGATCATGATCCGATCCGCAATCCTGCTGGTCGTCCTGGTTTGTTCGGCCTGCATTCCTGCCTCCGGGGAGTCACCCCGGCCGACCGAGTCCTGGATCCGCTCGACTCCCGCCGAGCAGAGTCTGGACGGCGAACGCCTCGACAACCTCGTCGCAGCTCTGCGTAAGAACGAGATCCGCAACATTCACAGTCTGCTGATCGTTCGCAACGGGCGGCTCGTGCTCGAGGAGTACTTCAACGGGCACGGCGCCGAGGAGCTTCACGAGCAGCAATCGGTCAGCAAGAGTTTCACCTCGGCCCTCGTCGGTATCGCCATCAGCCAAGGCAAGATCGAGGGGGTGGACGAGAGGGCCCTGGCCTTCTTTCCCGAAATCGACGACATCGAAAACCTGGATGAGCGCAAGCGAGAGATAACTCTCGAAGATCTGCTGACCATGCGCAGCGGCACGGACTATCACGAGCGCGGTTCGGACTCCCCTCATTTTCAGCTCAACCGCCTGAGCCGGGGATGGACGAAGTTCATTCTCGATCGACCCATGATCGCTGAGCCCGGAACGAGCTTTCGCTATGACTCGGGAGCGGTGATCCTGACCTCCGCGATCCTCAAAGAGCGCACCGGCATGCACGCCGACGCCTTTGCTGAAAAATACCTGTTCGCGCCAATGGGAATCGAGCAGAGCCGCTGGTATCGCAACGCCGAGGGGCACCCGCATACCGGGGGTGGTTTGCACCTCCGCTCCAAGGACATGGCCAAGCTCGGGCTGTTGTACCTGCAAAAGGGGCGTTGGGACGGCAAACAAATCCTGCCTACCTCCTGGGTCGCAGACTCACTGTCACGACAGGTCGAGCTCGAGGGTCAGCGTGACCGGGTCGTCGGTTACGGCTATTGGTGGTGGGTACTGCCCCCGGCTCCCGGGGGTAGCGGCACGCAGGATGTCTACGGCGCATTCGGCTTCAAGGGCCAGTACATCTTTGTCGCACCCGAGCTTGACATGGTCGTCGTGGTCACCGCCGGCGCCCGAGGCCGGCAGGAGCAGAACGCTCCGATCGAATTCCTCTACACGCACATTTTCGACGCCGTGCGCTGATACGTGAGGTGCCTGCGCTCTGGCTCCACCATGGTGCCGTCCTGAAAAAAGCACGTGTCGATTCGGGCGGCACTCCCTATCTAGTCTGAGCCGAACCACGACTGGCGGCCGAGGGAGGCCGCGAACGCGGCTGCCGCGAGAGCCAGCACGACGAGCACCGGAATCGCTGTCGCCGGAAAATACCACGCCGACAGGGATATAGTCTGCGGGATGACCTGGAGAACGTTGACGACAAAGACGACAGCAATCAGAGAAAGCAGACCAAAACGAAGGAGCGCAGCCATGACCGCGGCGAGGATGACCGTCGAGGCCAAACCGTCCCAGAATGGGTCCTCCGACCCGAGCACATTCATCGCGACAATAATTGCTACAGACAATGCCACCGCGGCCCAGGTCCGACGCAGGACGAGTCTCACGAGAAGGACGAGTACCGTGATGAAGACGCCGGCGAAGATCGCCTGGCCGGCCTGGGCCAGAACCGACCCGACCACGAACCCGGTTCCGGTCAGGTGAGCCATCCCGGACGCGCTGAGTTCGAGGGCTGAAGTATTGAGCATCGAGGAGACGATGGCAATCAACGCAACAAGCAGATTCATGCTGGTTCCGATGAGAAGACCCACCAGCACGTGCCGTCCTACCAAGGGATCGCGATAGCTCCTGGCCAACATACGCTGCCAGGAGATGAGGCGTTTGGGCCAATGCCGCCGGACCTCGGGTTCGAGAGCGACGTAGAGCAACCACACAAAACCCGCAATGAACAACGAACCGCCCGCCGCGAGCACAAAAAGATTCAACTCCCTGCCGGCGCCGAAAGCATGGTGAGCCGAGACCAACCAGCTTGTCATTCCGAGGGCGAATACGAACCCCGCCATGCGCCACGACCCCCGCAAATCTCCTCGACCGCGGCGTAGGTTCCGGCGCGCGATGAGGCCACCGACGATCAAAACCACCACGATGAGCCCGGCATTCAATGCCTGTCCGAGGTCTGATCCGCGGGTCGAGGCCGATCGGCCCACCGCCTCGTCGAGGGAGGTTCCGGTCCGCAGATAAACCGGTCGTCCGGATCGACTCCCGACCTCGATCCGATTGACGGCGAGATCCCCTTCTCCCACTCCCCGCAATGACCAGGCGCGAAGCTCGTCGATAAACCGGGGCGGAGACCAAAGCGGTATCGACTCTTCAAATGCCTGGGAATCGAGACCCGCCGCTGCCAACACGCCCTGCCAGGCCTCCTCTGTGGTGTTCATCGGGGACGAGCCATCTGACGCCATCATTTCGTCGGGCACGACGTCGAGAAAACGCAGTCGACCGTGGCTGTCGAATGAGGCGAAGAGCTCGCCGGCCATGTTTCGCGCCGGTCGCGTCCTCGACACCCGACCTGAGATGCGCTCGGCCACCAATTCCGATGGCGCCGCCCTGAGCCAGAACCCGATCACCGAGATCTCACCTTCGGAAAGCGCGTCAAGTTCTTCAGGCGAGGCCCCGTCATTGTTGATCTCGCGGAGGATATTGAAGTCGGCTGAAAAGCCCGTGATCCGATCGGTGGTCGGAACATCGAGTCCGAGAGTGGTCAGCAACTCGACGGCCCGATCGAGCTGCACTTCGGGTGGGCGATCCATGGGCTCGAAAAAAAGGATATGCCGGTACGAGCTGGCGGCGACAAACGCAAGAAGAGAGACCACAACCGAGGCCAGGAGGGCCCAGCCTTGCCAGGGTTTGAGGGTTCCCTCGGCCCCCGCCTGGGCAACCAGTTCGGGAGACGGAGTTTCACCGGCGGCCAGGGCCGCGGCCAGCGGGTCGCCGCCGGGCAGCGCCATCGCCACGGCCAACGCGGATTCGGGCCTCGCCAGCGGGTCCTTCTCGAGGCATTGCAGGATCACGCGTTCGATCTGAGGGTCGAGATCGCCGATGATCGCGGTTGGATCGGTGGCCGACTCTTCGGTGTGCTTTTTGGTGAGTTCGGCGATACTCGCGCCGCGGAAAGCCCTGGCTCCCGTGAAAAGCTCGTACAGGACCAGCCCCAGAGCGTAGATGTCGGATCGGGTGGTGACCTCTCGCCCACTCAGGGTTTCAGGGGCCATATAGGCGGGCGTTCCGCTTTGAATCTCGGATCCTTCGAACCCGCCGGCGATTCCCGCCAACCCGAAGTCGGCGATTCGAACCCGACCTTCTGCGTCGATCATCACGTTGGCCGGTTTGAGGTCGCGGTGAAGCACACCGCGGTCGTGCGCCGCCGCCAGCCCCGCGCAGAGTTGGCGGGCGATCTCCAGACCGCGATCGGTGGGCAGGCGACCGACCCGCTTGAGCAGCGACGAGAGATCTCCTCCATCCACCAGTTCCATGGAAAGAAAGATCTTGCCGTCGGCTTCACCGATGTCGTGAACGCGGCAGACGTTGGCGTGGGACACCTGGCGGGAGACCCGGACCTCGGCCCGGAAACGCTCGAGACGATCGAGATTGGCGGCCAGTTCATCGGGAAGAAACTTCAGCGCGACCGGCTGCCCGAGGGTGAGATCATCGGCCCGATATACCGAACCCATGCCGCCGCGCCCGAGCAATCCAACCACACGGTACCTCCCGCCGAGAATGGTGCCGGGTTGGTGCTCGTCGCCGTCTCCCTGGAGATCGCTCGTGATTCCTACGGCCGAGGGGCCTGATTGCGGTCCCGGCGTCGGCGGTTGCGTGGGGACTCCATCCTGGGAGAGCCCGGTCTCGGTCATCAGCGACGAGAGATCAAGATCCGCACCGCAGCTCGGACAGCTGTTCGAACTCTCCGGTATTTCCGCCGAGCATGATGGACACTGGGCCATGGACTTTCTCCCTGGGGGTGATCATACCCGACGGGTAACGAAAGGTTACTGTCCATGCTCGGGTGGCACTGATCACAACATTACAACGGAGCAGGGCCAATGTGGGGGTCGACGATCGAGGGTGGTAGCGAACATCGGTGCCCTGGCGAAAACAGCGGGCGCCCCGAAAACGTCGGGCAGCTTCCCACGGGTACCACTACAATACTGGCGATGAAGAACCGCGTTTCCTGGGTGAACCTGAAGAGATCATTGCGTTTGACCACCCAGAAAACTCAAGGAGGAACCCGCGAATGACCAGCTTGTTGCCTGAGGTTGATCCGGAAGGACTGCTCGAATACTCGGTCGTGTTCACCGACCGCTCCCTGAACCACATGTCACAGACTTTCCAGCAGGTGATGAGGGATATTTCAACCACCCTCAAGGACGTTTACAACGCTGAGGCTGTGATCGTCGTGCCGGGTGGCGGCACCTACGGGATGGAGTCGGTTGCCCGCCAGTTCGCCACCGGTCAGAAGTGCCTGGTGATCCGAAATGGTTTTTTCAGTTTCCGCTGGTCTCAGATCATTGAGATGGGCGGCCTCACCGACGAGACTCACCGTTCTGCAGGCCCGGCAGAGGGCTGCCGGACCAGAGGCGCCGTTCGTGCCACCCGCCATCGGCGAAGTGACGGATACGATCCGACTCGAAAAACCGGATGTCGTTTTTGCGCCGCACGTGGACACGTCCTCGGGCATGATCCTGCCGGATGAATACATCCGCGCCGTTGCCGAAGCCGTTCATGAACATGGTGGTTTATTTGTTCTTGATAGTGTCGCTTCCGGTTGTGTGTGGGTCGATATGAAAGCCAGCGGTGTTGACGTGTTGATCACCGCCCCTCAAAAAGGATGGAGTTCCTCTCCATGCGGTGCCCTCGTCATGCTGGGCGAGAACGCACTGGAACGAGTTGGCAAAACCACCAGCAACAGCTTCGCCTGTGACCTGCGGAAATGGCTCGACATCATGCGAGCCTATGAAAACGGCGGACATGCCTACCATGCAACACTTCCAACCGACGCACTGAAAACGTTTCGGGACAACATGATGGAGACCTGTTCCTACGGGCTCGAAACCATGCGTGAAAAACAGTGGGAACTGGGTAAGAAAGTCCGTGAGCTTCTGCAGAGCCACGGCTTCAAAAGTGTTGCCGACGAAGGCTACCAGGCGCCAGGTGTGGTCGTTTATTACACGGACGATCCGGAAATCCAGAACGGCAGCAAGTTCCTTGCACAGGGCCTGCAAATCGCAGCCGGTGTCCCGTTGATGTGCGATGAACCGTCCGATTTCCGCACGTTTCGTGTGGGCTTGTTCGGCCTGGAGAAGTTGGGCGACTCGGACCGCGCAGTCGCACCTTTGGCCGAGGCGCTGGGCCGAATCACCGGAACCTGAATACCCTTTCTGTCCTGGATCGCATGGATTCCACGTACATACCTTCAGATGTGGTGTGCGGGTTGGGTGATTGGGGAATTCCCATCAGCTCTCGTCGGTTGCGAAACAAAACAACAATATTAATATCCACGATTCCGGAGGTGAGAAATGAGCGACGAGCAAGCAATCAAGGACACGATCCAGACCTACTTCGACTCCATGTTCGAGTCGAGCGGCGAGAAGGCCCACTCAGCATTCCATCCAAATGCCAAGATCACCGGCGAGATCAACGGCGAGCTGCACGAGATGTCGGTGGTCGATTTCGCCGGTTTCGTGGAAAGTCAGCAGCCCTCTCCCCGGGAGAAGGGGGAGAACGCACGGCTCGAAGTCGTCTCGCTCGACATCGCCGGGAAGACAGCAGTCGCCCGGGTGCGCGACGACTACCTGGGCATGACCTTCCTGGACACTCTGTCGCTCCTCAACACCGACGGTCAGTGGCGGATCTACAACAAACTCTTCCACGTGGAAAGCTAGAAATTGCGTGGGTGCCACTCGAGTGTGGCGCCCTCTTTTCCGGTTCCCACATCGGCGCCGCCGCGGCACTGTAGAGAAAGAGGCGGAGGGGAAAAATGAAGAGTGTTGGTCCGGTTTTGGTGGCCGTTTCTGCGGCCTTGGTGGTCGGGTGCGGCGCGGTGTGTGGCGCAGAGGAACCATCCGAGCCGACGATCTCGCTCCCCCCGGAACTCGCTCGCGTTCTCACTGACTACGAGGAAGCCTGGCGGGCCAAAGACGAAAAAGCCCTTGCAGCCCTTTTCACCGAAGATGGCTTTGTCCTCTCGAGTGGAAGGCCGCCGGTCCGGGGCAGGAAAAAGATCGAACTTCGCTACAAAAATAGCGGCGGCGCGCTTGTGCTCCGGGCACTTGCTTTCGCGACAGAAGGTTCGCTGGGCTATATCATTGGAGGGTTTTCGCGGCACAGCGGCGAACCCGATATCGGAAAGTTCACGCTCACCTTGCATAAAGACCCTGACGGCCGCTGGATGATCATGTCGGACATGGACAACAGCAACCAACGATAGTCGAGAGATTCATTGGCACCCTGGAGGCGCACCCTGGCCGTTCCCCGACTATTCTCCAACGCGTTTCACGATCATGGTCAGACCATCCGACTCGAAGTCGATCCGGTCGATCGAGCCCTCGTCACCGGCAACAAAGTTGAAGACCCACCCCTCACCCATCAGCAATTCACTCCGGGGCGGTGAAACTCCCAGTGCGTCTCGTCGGAGAGTTCGGGTTGCAACACGTAGCCGCCGCCATCGAAGGCACGCAGTTGATCCTTCGTGGACATGCGATTCTGGATCGCCCACCGCGCCATCTTGCCGCGGGTCGCTTTGGCAAAGAATGACAGGAATCGTGCTTTGCCGTCCTTGACGTCTTTGAAGACCGGGGTGACGAGAGGACCGGCGAGTTTTTCAGGCTGGACCGCTTTGAAGTATTCCTTTGAGGCCAGGTTGACGACGGTGCGATCTTCCTGCCCCTCGGTGAGCTCATTCAATCGGTCCGTGATGCGCCGGCCCCAGAAGGCATAGAGGTCTTTGCCACGTCTCGTATTAAGCCGGGTGCCCATCTCGAGGCGATAGGGTTGGATCAGGTCCAGTGGACGCAGGGCGCCGTAAAGGCCGGAAAGGATCACCAGGTGGTCCTGGGCAAAAGCGAGATCCTCGACGCTGAGGGTGGCTGCGTCGAAACCGCGGTATACATCTCCACTGAACATCAGCGCGGCCTGGCGTGCATTTTCAGTCGTGAAGGGCGTCGTCCAATCCCGGAAGCGCTGGCGGTTCAGGACCGAGAGTCGGTCGCTGACGCCCATCAGTTTTTTGATCTTGGGTGCGCTCAGACGACGAGTCGTTTTCATCAGTGTTTCGGTCTGATCGAGCAAAACCGGTTGGGTGGCAGGCAGGCCGTCGACGGCAGGTCCTTCGACGAGACTCTTGGCTGGGGACAATAGGATCAGCATGATTTGACCTCCGGATCCGGGCGCACACGGCAACGCAGAGGATAGCGGAGGCTCGGCTTGGGTGCCACATGGGTGCCGACCATCTTCGAATTGGTTCAGCCTGGATGCCAGTCGACCCCGAGCCAGCGGTACGGATCCCAGTAGTTCGAAAAAAACCAGCGCGCCAGGAAATAGAGCCCGGCAAAGAGGACAACGCCCTGTGCCATCGTCAGGTCAGCCGTCTGCGTGGCCACGTAGGCGAGGAAGCCGGCTGGAAAGACGGCAAAGACATACTGCACAGTGTCGGCAAAAGCAGACTGAATTTGCCCGGCATTACCTGCAAGCAGATACCGAGTCGAAAGCACTGCAAAGGTCAGCACAACCCAGCCATTGACGGCGAAGGCATAAATCACAACCACAATCGAGACTGAAGCGACGAAAATCCAGCTCATCAGGGAGCCTTTCGCCACCCGCAGGTTGCTCAAGAACAGTCCGTAAAACGCATGAACGAATTCCCAGACCATCGCCGGGCCGACAAGGCCGACCAGGGCGGACGGCCCGACAAACACCCCTGTCAGGCAGATGCGATCAACGCCCAGTCGATCAGAAATCGGAGAACGAAATGCCATCGCGGCTGTCCGGGAGCTGGCACCCGGCTCATCCTTTGACCAACGCGCGAACCGTCTCCTCCTCAAGGGTGAGATAGGTCCCGATAAGACGTCCTTGACATGCTGGGCAACGAGTAGGATAGCGCTTGCTATAGACCTTGACGCCCTGGTCAGGCAGCGTCGCCATGAGAGCATCGCGAAGCTTTCCGTGACCAGCCAGCTGTTTGGCCGTGCGAGGTCGCAACAGGGCTCGAGAAACCGCTTTGCCCCCGCGCGTGACAAGCTGTCGCAGAAAGGGCTCCTTCTCGAGGGTATTGACCGCCACTGTCATGTCCGACCGAACTGCCGCCTGCCACCGGCAACGAAGGCATTCCTTGGCCGAAATGACCACCTGCTGTTGGACCTCGAGTTTTGTGAGCAGTGCGCGGTCATGTTGGGCGTTCCATCGCTTCCGGTGGGCGACCCATTGCTCGGCACAGGTCCAGGTGAGGCCGTGTATCCAGCGGAGCGCGTCATCGAAGCGATCGAATTGCTCGCGCTCGTCTTGAGGTGCGCGGTGCCCAGGCCCGCCGAGATCGTAAATCGACCCCATCCCCATCCCAACCAGGTGGCCACGACTCTCACGCGTCAGCTTCCCAGTCGGCCAGGTTTCTTTCGATCAAGGCCACGAATGGTCCGTAGGGGCCATCCCCCACGAAGCCTTCGGCACGTGACGGTGGACCAACTCAATCAGGCACCGCAACCCTTCCGGGTAGACCCGATCAACCGTGAATGCGTCTCGCCATGAAGCCTTTGCCATCTGCCCTTCATTTCATTATATGACCGCATGGGCGCCACTGATTACAACCTCACAACGTCTATCGCCTGAAACTGTGTTGTGGGTTAGATTGCGATCGGCGGCACCCTTTTGATTCACGAAGCCTGACAACTGTGCAATTGTGAACGTGGCACCCTGGTGGCACCCTGGAGACGGGCACGACCGACGTCTGTTCGCGTGCCAAGACCGCCCATGCCGGATCCTCCGAAGAATCCGAAGTGCTGCGGCTCAAGAGCATCAACGATCCCCTCAACGAGCGCACCGACGTCCTCCACTACCGTCTGGACTTCGACGTCAACCCCGAGTCCGAAACCATCAACGGCAGCAACACCATGACGGTGAGGGCGCTGACCGGGGGCGTCACCGCCTTCCACTTCTGGCTTCACACAGCGTTGCGGATCACGGAAGTCGAGGTCGATGGGAAGGGTGCGGTCTGGCGGCGCCTGGACGCGGAAGTGATCGAGGTGTCGGGACCGGTCGATGCGGTCGAGTTCTCCACGATCGGGACCCGGCGCGCGTCGAGACGAACGGCGCCCCGCTGATCCCAACGCCGGACCATCGGTGCCACGGTCACAACCAAACATAAATCGTGGAGGCCATCCTCAAATAGGAGGAACACGTCACGCTGATGGGTACCGGGTTCTCCATTGCATTATCGTGAACGACGAGACAATGCAAAGCGTGTCACCCAGGTGAAGCGAAATGGAGGCCCCGACAGACGGCAGTTCAATCCTGGTTCTTGGCGTTAAGCGTGAGTTCCAGGTCTTCGAGAAGAACTGCCAGTTCGTCCTCGAGAACTGTGAAACGTCTTCGCGCCTCTGCCCCCGGCAGCTGGTCGGCACCGATGTGGTTGCGGTACAGGTACTCGAGCTGATCCAGCAGCTTGGGCTGTGAATAGCGCACCTCGTGCGTGATGAGCCTGGCCTTGATTCCCTCGAGCCGTTCGCGCTGCTCGCCCTGGTCGAGCCCCTTCATGGCCTCCTCGATTCGATCCGCGGCATCTCTGGCCCTGGCTGACGGCGTCCCGGACCGCGAGGGCGAAGTCCGCTTGAACCGTGACATCAGCGGGGCCGATGCCCTCGGCCTCGACCCGCGGGTCCATCACCACCTCGAATCGTTGTCTCGCACTCCACTCCCCCATCTGGAGTCTCGCCTCGTAGGTGCCCGGCGGCACCATGGGGCCGCGCAGCTTGGAGCGATCGTCGTCGTCGTCCTCACCCTCATCTTTGACCCGTCGTTCGGTCGGGCCGGTGTGGCGCAGATCCCAAACCACGCGGTGCATTCCCGCCGTGGTCTGCAGCGTGTGGGCGCAGGTTTCTCGGGCGGCGCGTCGGGCGTCTCCATGGTGTCGTCCGGATCTTCGGAGGAGTCGAACCTCCCCCACCTCCTCGGACTCGGATTCCTGCTCGGGATCCGGCGGCTCGGGCACGATTTCGCGCACAAGCGTGCCGTTGTCGTCGAAGATCTCCACACGCATCTCGCCGTTCGCTTCCGCGGCGAGGTAGTAGTTGATATTGGCACCGGCCGCAGGGTACTGGGGGCGGGCTGCATCATCACTCGGTCGCCGCCAGCGGCCACCGGTGTGGAGGCGGACGGCTTCCTGCACGGCATACAGGTGAGCGGTTTCGGTGGCGAGCTCGGCGGAGGCCTCGAGAAGGGGAGACCGGTCGTAGAGAATCCAGAAGCTGCGGCCCATGGTCGAAAGCACCAGGTCGTTGTGCACCAGCTTGAGATCCGTCACCGGTGTGACGGGTAGGTTGAGCTGCAGATCCTGCCACTGCGCCCCGCCGTCGAAGGAGACGTACATGCCGAATTCGGTACCGGCGTACAGCAGCCCCGGTCGCATCGGGTCCTCTCGTACCACCCGCACGGGCACGTCTTCGGGGATCCCGTTTTCGCCGGTTGTCAGCCGCGACCAGCTGGCACCATAGTCGCGTGTGGCGTAGACGTGGGGCGAGAAGTCACCGAGCTGGTAGCGGAGGATTGCCGCATAGGCCGCCGCCGGGTCGTGGGGCGAAACCTCGATCGTCTGCACCCGGCCATGGGGACCGAGTCCTTCGGGGGTGACCTCGGTCCAGGTCGCGCCGCCGTCGCGCGTCAGGTGGATCGGCCCGTCGTTGGCACCTACCCAGATGACGCCCGGCTCGTGGGGTGACTCCTGGATCTCGTAGAGGGTGGCGAAGTGCTCTTCGCCGGTGACGTCGATGGTGATGGGAGTTCCCGAAACCACCTGCGTCTCCGGTGTGTTCGCCGTGAGGTCGGGAGATATGGTCTTCCAGGTCCTGCCGCCGTTCTCGGTAACGTGCACGAACTGCGAGCCGTGGTAGACGCGATCGGGATCGTGGGGCGAGACGTGGATCGGCGCCACCCGCTGGAAGCGGTACTCCAGATCCCTGGGGTTGTGGCCGTAAACGTTGGCGAATCCCACGTAGTACTGCTGCTCCTGCCCGGTTCGTCGGTTGAAGACGCCGAATCGGCCCTTGCAATTGGCGTAGACGATGTCGGGATCGCCGGGTTTGGGCACTGCCGGGCCCGTCTCGCATCCACCCTGGTCCTCCCACAGAGCCGTATGACCTCCCGGCATGGCGCGCTGAGGAAAGCTCGGCACCGAGATGGTGGTGTTGTCCTGCTGGCCGGCGTAGAGGCGATATGGGAAGCCGTCGCTCACATCGACCTGGTAAAGCTCCGCAGTCGGCTGGTTGTACTGACTCGTCCAGGTCTTGCCGCCGTTGAGGGTGACGTTGGCGCCGCCGTCGTTTGCCTGGATGAACAGGTCAGGGTGCGAGGGATTGATCCACATGTCGTGGTTGTCGCCGTGGGGTGTTCTCTGTTTCTTCCAGGTCTCTCCCCCATCCTCGGACTTCCAAAAGCCTTCGCTCATCGCCCACAGGATCTCCGGGTTTGTGGGGTGGGCCTCGAGATTGCAGTAGTAGAAGGGCCGGGTGCGGATCTTGTCGAAATCCGAGACCTGACGCCAGCTCGAGCCGCGATCGTCGGAGCGGTACAGCCCGCCCTCGTCGCCCGGCGCTTCGATGAGCACGTAAACCCGCTCCGGATCGCCCGCCGAGACGGCCAGATCCGCCTTGCCACGCAGGCCGCTGGGCAGGCCTTCGGTGAGCTGCTGCCAGCTGTCACCGCCGTCGAGAGAAGTGTAGACGCCGCCTTCGAGGCCGCCGCTGATGATGGTCCATGGCTTGCGCTCGGCGCGCCACATGCAGGCGTAGATTCTGCTCGGGTCGTCCGGGGCAAACTCGAGATCCACTGCGCCGGTCTTTTCCGACACAAAAAGCACCTTCTGCCAGCTCTCCCCCCGTCCCGCGATCGGTAGACGCCTCGCTCGGGGTTCGGTGCGAAAGGGTTGCCGATGGCCGCCACGTAGACCAGCTCCGGATTCTCGGGATGGATCAGCACGGCGCCGATATTGCCGACGCCCTCGAGGCCAAGGTGCCGCCACGTCGTGCCACCGTCATCCGATCGGTAGACCCCTTTGCCGATGATGACGTTGCTCCGGAGTCCGTCCGAGCCGGTTCCCACATACACCACATCGGGGTTCGAATCGGCCGTCCGGATAGCGCCGATGGACCCCGTGGCGAACGAGCCGTCAGAAACGTTGCGCCATGTCAGGCCGCCGTCCTCCGTCTTCCACACCCCGCCGCCGCTCGCACCCATATAAAAGGTCGCGAGCTGATCCCTGTGACCGGCCACCGTCGTCACCCGCCCCCCGCGGGAGGGCCCTACCATGCGGTACTCGAGGCCGGAGAAGAGCTCCGCAGGAACGATGGCGCTTTCAGGCGCGGTCTGGGCTCCTGCGGTCACACATGGCATCGCCACGATCAACAGCGTTAGGGCATGAGAAAGCTTCAGTCTGGCCAAAGGGCACCTCCGATGTGCCGCCAGTGTAGCTGCATCAGGGGCACCCCATACAAGGGTGCCACCTGGGTGCCAGCTGGCATCCTGATTGCCAGAACATGGGTGCATGGGTGCCACTGATCACAACCTCACAATGTCTATCGCCTGAAACTGTGTTTATTGTGAGGTTGTGATCGGTGGACCCTTTTTCGTGGATCGACCGCGGCACCTGACCGAGTGGGTCGGGTTGCCACACCCTGCGTGGCTCCTCGACTCGCCCGGGTTCGGAAACTCGGCGGCTCATCTGCAGCCAAATAGCTGTTCCAAAACCACTTGTTGAAATCTGGAGAAGTTGGCACCGGTCTTGCTCAAGTTCAGGTGACCGTGCCCCACCCCTGGATTGTCCGGCGGGACGTCACCAAGGCCGAACGCGAATGATCAACCCGGTCGGCACCGACCACAACCAGGAAACTGGCGGGCACCGATGACACGATTCGAGGAACGATTGAACGAACGCGGGGGGCAATCGAATGAGATTTCACGGAATCCCGGTAGGCGTGATGGGTCTGTGTCTGTTATCGCCGGCTGCTTCTTTGCAGGCACAAACGATCATCGAGGATACTTTCACAGGCTATCCGGACAACGTATTGATCTCGGCTGACCCGGCGGGACCGGCCGACGGATTGATCGGCAACTGGACGCTTGTTCCGAACAGCAACTTTTATGTCAACAAGACTCAACTCGACGATGAGGCCGGCACGGGCAAAGCCGTCTACGACCGGCCTTCCGGTGACAACGGAGCCCGCATCGCGACACGGAGCGCCTCGGCCGAACATATTCTCTATGAGACCGACGGCGATATGTTCTACGCGAGCTTCCTGATTGCTCCTCCGAGGGCCGACGGAGACATGACTTTCGAGCTCGAGCTCGTGCGACTCGACGGCGGTGGGGCGGTCGACTTTTCTTTCGGGATTAGCGATGGAGCGTACATCGTCGGTAATGGCGGCATCAGCGGCCTCGCCAGCGGTGGCACCGTGCCCGCCGACAAGCAACTTGTCGTCGTCCGGATCGAGTACGGCGACACGAACACGGGTGGCCTGGACGACGACGAGGTTGTCACGCTCTGGGTCGACCCCGTCGACGAGTCAAACTTGCCGGTGATCAACGGATTCTCTACCGAATTGCTGAACAGCGGCGGCGGAAAAATCTTGACCGTCTCAATCCGAGGCGATCAGATGAACGGCCAACCGACCTTTTTCGACGATCTCCGCGTCGGTTTCTCTTTCGAGGAGGTCGTGCCCGGGACGCTCTTTGCCGATGGTTTCGAGTCGGGGACCACCGATTTGTGGTCATCGGTGACGCCATAATTATTCGGTGCCATTTTCTTTCGGAGCGAGGCCCGCAGTTCCGCAGTTCCGTTTAACCTAACTTCGAACTCCGGACCTGACATTCATCTGTCCCATGGGTGCCATGGTGCCACCCTTCGTAATCATTCAATCTTGCTTTCTCACATGGGTGCCCTCTTACTCTTCCGTCACCCTGTCAAATGCCCATAGGTTGTGGTGATGCGAACGGGGCATGTGTAGAGGCTCCAGGTCCGAGGATCTTGGGAAGTTGGGCATTCTGGTAGCCGTCAACGCAACGATCCAGGATCTTCGGATCCAGATACTCATCTTCCCCTACTGCGCCGGCACGGTCTCCATCGGTAGGTCCGGATCGGCAGTCCATTCCTGCAGCGAGGCGGTATAGACAGCGACGTTGGTGAAACCGAGTCGGGTCATGACGAAGGCATTCGACGACGCGGCGATGCCGCCACCGCAATATGTGATGTGGCGGGCATCGTGATCGGTCGTGTGCAGAGCGGCCAGCTCGTCCTGCGATCGAAAATGGCCGGTTTCGTCAAAAAGCCCCATGACCGAGACGTTCACAGCGCTGGTGATGTGACCCGGGCGGGCGTACATGACCATCTCTCCGCGGTAGTGCGGCTCCGGCAGGACGTCGACAATGAGCACTCCGGCGTCATCAATCGCGGCGAGCACCTCGTCACGATCGGCGATGAGTTCCGGGCCGGGGAGCCGGGGTCAGCGTCCCCGCTGGCCGCGCGACAGCCTCGGTTGACAGCGGACGGTCTTCGGCCGTCCAGGCCGCCAGACCTCCGTCGAGCAGAGCCGCGCGGTCGAAGCCGATCCAGCGAAGCATCCACCAGACTCGTGCCGCCCACGAAGAGCCCATCGCGTCGTAGAGGACCACTCGAGAATCGTCACTCACGCCAAGCGCGCTCATGGCGGCCGCGAAGGCCTCAGGTGTCGGCATCGCGAAATCGAGATCGCTCTCACCATCGACGAGATCTCCCATGAGATCCGCGAAGCCGGCGGACGGAATATGCCCGCTGTCATAGTTGGCCCGGCCGTTGACGGTCTGCATGCTGCCGTCCTCGGCCTGCTCCACCATCACGGTACAGTCCAGCACCACCAGATCCGGTTCGTCGAGGTGCTCGCTCAGCCACTCCGCCGTGACCAACGAATCGATTGCCGGCAAGGGCGGCGCGACTTCCTTGGCCGCCGAGGGTTCGGGCTCGGTCTGGACGACACCGCAACCGATGAAAAGGGCAAGGGCAGTCATCAGAACGAAGGATCGACGAACTTCACGATGAGTCGGCATTGTTACCTCCTGAGGTGACGCCAGGTTCGCATGTTCATACGCGCGGATCCACCCACGCATGCCATTTTGCGGAAAGACGAGGCACGTTCTGCCGATTCGGTCGCTTTCTCGACGGTAACGGCACCCGATGTTGTCCGCACAAAAGAGTTCCTTTGACTCTTAGACGACGCAATTCCAACAATATTTCTCACTTTCTAGAAGTGAGAGTGCCAAAAGAACATGCATGGGTGCCATTGAAGCACCGACGGTGTGCGCTACGGGCAGGGCAGCGCAGCTCGAATAGTGTCGACGGCTTCGAGAATCTCTTCCGCCTGGGTTTCGGTGATCTTCTTCCCCGTTTGTGCGTTGACCTGATTGATGAACGCTTGGAGACGATGGCATGCGCGTTTCAGGTTTCCGTCGGCGACCGCCTCGTTCGCGTGCTCGAGCTTCACCAAAAGACTGTGCTCGATACCGTGATGGAGTTCGTAGGATTCGATCAGTTCAATGAGGCCTGGAATCGAATCAATTCCCGAGGGTGTCAGCAGGAGATAGGTGCTCCCGAAGCTCGTTGTGAGATTGGCCAACATGAGTATCTGGCCGCGGTCGTTGATCTTGAGGGCCCTGGTGAGACGCCAGCTTTCGGTAGAAACATAGTCGTTGAGGTCGTACATAACCCCGTCAATGTAAATGAACGCGCTCCCGGACGGTGGCATCGACGAGGACGAGTCACCGACAATCCAACCCTGGTTATTGATGCTGCGTGCAACACTTGCCTGTTGGCCGTCAAGAACCCCCAGGTCAGTGAACTGTGAGTCCTCGTAAACGAATGCGTGTTTCTGGTTCTCACCCGCAAAAAACATGGAACCAACGATTTGTGAGGTGTCGTTGATGTCATTCGCCGCGATCCGATCGTTGCACGAGCCGACTTCGGTGAAAAAGTTCATTTGCCACAAAAAACCGGAGTTGCCGCACCCATCCTCGCGGGAAGACCCTGCGACCTGACCCAGGTTATTGAGACCGCCAAAAAAACTCTGAACCGCCCAACTCGGGACAAGGTCATACACCGTCGTGCGATCCCAGAAAAAGGGAATACTCGTGCTGCTATGGGTTCCTACAATTTGGCCCTCATCGTTGATCGCCTTCGCCCTCACGTCAACCGCTGGGTCGAACGGCGCGGGGTAACTGATATTCCCTTCGGCATCGATTTCAAATAACCTGTCGAGTTCATCGCCAACACCTTCAACGGTCCCGAGAATCACGCCGGAATTGTTCACGGACAGGGCAGAACTCGCGTTTTCCCAGTTGGCCCCAAGATCGACGAGGACCCCATCGAACCAATAGAATGCGGTAAATCCATACCCGCCCGGTACGGGCCCCCTGGCTCCTCCGACAACCTCACCCCGATTATTGAGGTCTGCCGGGATGGTCCCCGGGCCGATTTCCTGCACGTCGAAGATCGGCGGACCTTGAGCCACGGCGGGACCGGCTGCAATGCAAAGAGCCATCGCGATCACCGCAAACAAAACGACCCGCATTCCCCGAACAAAAGCTGATTTCATTACAACCCCCATAGTGTCGAGACGCCCTCATATTCAACGATAGGAGTAGGAACTGTTCACCGCAATCGCCCGTTTGGATGGTTTCCTTCATCCGAACGCATGGTTTTGCCTGGTTTGCAGGTATCACCTGATGACCCGGAGACGGCATTGCACGAGCAAACGCCACAATCTAATACCTGGCGCTCAATGACTTAGCGATCTCTCGAAAATGACAATGGCGCAATGGTGAACGCGGCACCCATGCAACGTGGAACCCATCAGGATCTGTATCCTGGAGGCACTCGATAACTGATCGGGAACCCGGAGTCGTTTTTCCCGTTAAATCTCGTGGGACCGAAAACGAGTCGAAGGGACTATCCACCGCCAATGAAATTGCTCACCTCTACGTGTCTCACTCTCCTACTGTTGCTGACCCTCGCCTCATGTTCGGGCGGAGGGGATGATGAACGGACCTGGGCCGAGGGGGCAGCAAGCGACGAGGATCGGCCCGAAGAGGCTGTTCCGGTCGATGTCGTCGCCCTCGAGCGCGGCACCATCGAGTCGGCGCTCCGGTTTTCGGCAACCCTCGAGGCCGAGCGCGACGTCCAGGTTTTAGCCGAGGCCCAGCGGCGGGTGGTCGAGCTCCGGGTGGAGGAAGGCGACGGCGTCAGAGCCGGCGCACTGCTCATCCGGCTCCAGGACGACGAGCAACGGAGCGCCCTCAACAAGGCCGAGATCGAGCTGCGGCAGGCGACCCGCGAGTTCAACCGGCAGAAGAGCCTGTTCGAGCAGAAGCTGGTGAGCGAGCAGGTGTTCAACGACACGGCGTCGGTCTTCGATCAGGCCGAGATCGCCGTTGATGACGCGCGACGCAACCTGGCCTATACCGAGGTCCGGGCGCCGTTCGCCGGTGTCGTCACCGAGCGCCTCGTCAACGTCGGCGACTCTGTGACGCTCAACCAGCCGCTGTTTCGGATCATCGACTTCGACTCCATCGTCGCCAGGATCTACGTTCCTCAGAAGGAGCTGCCGTCGCTGGCGCCCGGGCTCGCTGCCCGGGTCACCGCCGATGCAGTCGGCCGCGCAAACCTGGTCGGCAGCGTGGACCGCATCGCTCCCGTGGTGGATCCCGGAACCGGCACGCTGAAAGTCACCGTCGCGATCCCCCGCCAGCAGGGGCTGCGGCCCGGAATGTACGTCGAGGTCGACCTGGTGACGGCGGTCCACGAGGACGCCCTGTTGCTGCCGAAACGGGCCGTGGTCTACGACAACGACCAGCTCTTTGTCTTCCGCCTGGGCGATGAGCGCCGGGTGGAGCGGATCAAGATCCAACCGGTGCTCGAAGATGTCAACAACTTTGAGCCCGCCTCCGCGCTTTCAGAAGGTGATCAGATCGTGGTCGCCGGTCAGGCCAGCCTCAAGGACGGTGCGCTCGTTCGTCTGCCGGGTGATCCGGAACCCGAGCCCAACGGCGAAGACGAGGCCGAGTCGTGACCGCCCAGCCCGAGACACCATCGGCGATGATCGCCGAGCGGTCGTTCCTCGTCGATCGACCGGTGGCGATCCTGATGGTATTCCTCGCTACGGTGGTCTTCGGGTTCTTCTCCTTTCTCCGTCTGCCGGTCTCGCTCATGCCCGAGCTCAGCTACCCGACCTTGACCGTCCGCACCGAGTACCCGGGCGCGGCCCCGGAGGAGGTCGAGAACGATGTCAGCCGACCCATCGAGGAGGCGCTCGGTGTGGTCGGCGGGCTGCGTCGGATCTCGTCCATCAGCCGCGCCGGGGTGTCCGACGTGGTGCTCGAGTTCAGTTGGGGTGTCGAGATGACCGAAGCCATCCAGGACACCCTGGAGAAGCTCGATCTGGTCTTTCTCCCGGATGAGGCCGAGCGGCCGCTGATCCTGCGCTTCGACCCGACCCTCGATCCGGTACTCGAGCTTTCGCTATCCGGTGAAGGGGTCCAGTTCGAGGGGGAAGAGGGGTTGCGCCGTCTCCGGCGTCTGGCCGAACTCCAGATCAAGCGCGCCCTCGAACCGATCAAAGGCGTGGCCGCCGTGCGGGTTCGCGGCGGGCTCGAAGAGGAGATCCACGTCCTGATCGAGGCCGACCGGCTCCGTCACACCGGGCTCAGCACCGACGACGTGATCCGTCGGTTGGCCGAGGAGAACATCAACGTGGCAGGTGGGACTCTGCGCGAGGGCCGCACCGAGTACATGGTCAGAACTATCAACGAGTACGCCAGCCTCGAGCAGATCGGCGACACAATCGTCGCTTACAGCGAGGGCCGTCAGATCCGGATCCGCGATCTCGGCGAGGTGGTCTGGGCCAACCAGGAGCGGCAGATCACGACCCGCACCGATGGCCGCGAGAGCGTCCAGATCGAGATCTTCAAGGAGGCCGACGCGAACATCGTCGCCCTCGCCGAGCGGGTCAAGGAGCGGGTGGGTGAGCTCGACCGGGAGGCCCTCGGGGAAAGCGAGCGGCCGGAACCGGGACGCCGCGACGAAGCCGGCGGCCGGAGCGGGCCGGGGGGAGACCGGCGCACCCTGGCCGACGAGCTGTATCTCACCGAGGGCGCGATTCTCACCTTGGTGGCCGACCGATCGGTCTTCATCCGCAACAGTATCGACGAGGTCCGGAACGCCGCGTTATTCGGCGGGGTGCTCGCGGTCCTCGTGCTCTTTCTTTTCCTCCGCAACGTCCGCTCGACGGCCATCATCGCGATCTCGATCCCGATCTCGATCCTGGTCACCTTCGCTCCGCTCAACCTGTTCGGCGTGAGCCTCAACATCATGTCGTTGGGCGGGCTCGCACTCGGGATCGGGATGCTGGTCGACTCGTCGATCGTCGTGCTCGAGTCCATCTTCCGCTGTCGCGAAGAGGGCGACGACATTCCCACCGCTGCGATCCGCGGCGTCACAGAGGTACGAATGGCGGTGATCGCCTCCACCCTGACCTCGATCGCGGTCTTCGCACCGATGGTTTTTGTCGAGGGGGTGGCGGGCCAGGCCTTCGGCGATCTCGGTCTGGCGGTGGTGATCTCGTTGCTCGCGGCACTGGTGGTCGCGCTGGTCTTCATCCCAATGCTCGCAAGCCGCGAGGGACTCCGTCTCGAAGGACCGGCGGGCAACCTGTCGGTGCTCGTCCCGTCCCGCAGCTATCGTCAGTTCAGAAGCGATGTTGCGGGGACCATTACCTTGTGGAAGCTGATTGCCATCCCGTACCTGTTTGTCCGTATGGTGATCGGAACAATCTTCGAGGTCGCCGGCTCGATACTTCTTGTCGCGGCGGGTCTGGTTGCGGCGCTGTTTCGATGGATCCTCGTACCGATCGCCCGGCGCATTGTGGATCTGCTGATGGCGCTGACCCGATTCACCACCCAACCGCTGCTCGAGCTTTTCACCCGGGTGTATGAAAAGGTCATGGGTTGGGCGCTCCGCCGCCCCGGGGGCGTCGCCTTCATCGCTCTGGCGACCCTCGCAGCGACGGTGGCCATCGCCCTGAGCCTGTCCGGCGAACTGCTGCCCGAGGTTCACCAGGGCGAATTCACGGTTGAGGTTGCGCTGCCGGTGGGCACCCCCCTTGAAACTACCGAGGAGATCCTCGGTCCGGTGGAAGCGGCCGTGCTCGCAGAGCGCGAGCACATTGAAGAGCTCATCGTCACCTTCGGATTCGACCCGGCGACCTCGCAGCGCTCCGACGAGGGCGAGCACTCGGCGCGATTCAAGCTGATACTGGACAGCTCGAATCCGCGGATCGAGGCCGAGGTCCTGGCCAGGATCCGCTCGCGGCTCGACGAGATCCCCGATCTCGAGGCCCGGATGGTGCGGCCGGTGCTGTTCAGCTTTCGCACTCCGATCGAGGTCGAGATCCACGGCGACAACCTGCTCGAACTTCGGCGGATGTCGGACAGGGTAGCCGAGGTGATGTCGGCGATGCCCGAGCTTGCGGATGTCGAGACGAGCCAGCGGGTGGGAGCTCCTGAGGTCCAGGTCGCGTACGACCGGGAGCAGCTGGCGCGCTACGGGCTCAACATCGAAACCGTGGCCGCCCAGGTGCGCGATGCGGTCAAGGGTGCGGAGGCTTCACTTTACAATCTGGGCGACCGGCGGATCCCGATCGTGGTCCGCTTCCGCGAGGTCGATCGCCGGCAGGTCACGGATGTCGCGAACTTCCTGGTCAACCCCGGCGGCGACCGGCCGATCCCGCTCGACTCGGTGGCCGACGTGAAGCTCGCCGAGGGGCCGTCCGAGGTGCGGCGGATCGACGGACGGAGGGTGGCGGTGCTGTCTGCCAATCTCGGATCGGGCTCGCTGGGCGGTGCGGTCGTGGCGCTTGACCGGGCCCTGGTCCGCGAGATCGACTGGCCCGCCGACATGACGTTTTTCATCACCGGGCAGAACCAGGAGTGGGAGCGGAGCCGGTCGAGTCTGCTGCTCGCCCTGTCGCTGTCGATTTTTCTGGTCTACGTGATCATGGCGGCCCAGTTCGAGTCGCTCGTGCAACCGCTGATCATCATGCTCACCATTCCGTTGGCCTTCTTCGGCACGGTCCTCGCGCTCAAGGTGCTCGGCATCTCGCTCTCGGTAGTGGTCATTCTCGGGATGATCATGCTCGCCGGGATCGTGGTCAACAACGCCATCGTCCTCGTCGATTACATCAACCGTCTCAGGCGGCGGGGTATGGACCGTATCGAAGCGGTAATGACCGCGGGTACCGTCCGCCTTCGGCCGATCCTGATGACCACCGCCACCACCGTGCTCGGACTGCTGCCCATGGCTCTCGGGCTGGGCGACGGCGCTGAGATCCGGACCCCGATGGCCATCGCCGTGATCTCCGGGCTCATCGCCTCCACCGCGCTGACCCTGGTGATCATTCCCAGCCTCTACTCGGTCGTCGACGGGCTCAGGGAGCGGGTACTCAACCGTCCGCGGGCCGGTTCGGTCCCGGAGGGCGCCGCATGATGGACGACAAGCGCCACTTCGAGGAGGCCCTGCCGCGGTTCTCGCTCAACCGGCGGATCGGGGTCCTGGTGCTGCTCGCCTCGATGGTCGTGGTGGGGTTGGTGGCGGCGCTGGGTATTCCCCTCGAACTCATCCCGTCCGGGTTCTCGCCGCCGTTTCTCGGGGTCAACGTTCCCTGGCGCGACGCGCCGGCACAGGAGGTGCTGGAGAAGATCGTCATGCCGCTCGAGGACGAACTCAGCACGGTGCGCGGGCTCGAGTCGCTCAACTCCTTCTCGACCACCGGCTTCGGCAGATGCTTCCTCAACTTCAAGAGCGGGACCGACATGGATGTCGCCTACCGGGAGGTCCGTGATCGGATCGAGCGGGCTCGGGCGCTGCTGCCGGAGGATGCCGACCGGATCTTCATCCGCAAGGAGGACGAGTCGGCGATCCCGGTCTTCGTCGTCGGTCTCGCCATCGACCCCGAGCTGACAGACCCCTACACCCTGGTCCAAAAACAGATCGTCGTCCGCCTCCAGCGGCTCGAGGGGGTCGCGTCGGTCAATGTCAACGGTTTGCTCGAAAAAGAGATCTTCATCGAGCTCGACCGCGAACGCACTGAGGCGGCAGGGCTCAACATCTACGCCCTGGCGCAGGAGCTTGGGCAGGACAACTTCTCGATGGCATCGGGCGATGTCAGGACCGGCGGCCGAAAGCTGCTGCTGCGTTCGGTGGCACGCTACCGAAACCTCGAGGAGCTGGAGAATCGGATGGTCGCGCCCCAGGTCCGTTTGCGCGACATCGGCACGGTGACCTACAAACCGCCCGAGGCGCGGTTCCGGATCCGTGCCAACTCGCGTCCCGCGGTCGCCCTCGTAGTACTTAAGGAGGGTGACGCCAACACCCTCGAGGTGGCGCGGGCCATCCGCGGCGAGCTGCGGGCGATGCAGGAAAGCCCCGCTCTACAGAGGATCTTCATGGTGCCGCTCTTCGATCAGGGGCGGGTGATCACCGAAAGCCTCGATACCCTGCTCGACAGCGGCAAAATCGGCGGGCTCTTCGCCGTCTTCGTGCTGTACTTCTTTCTCCGCCGGCTGCGGATGACCCTCATCATCACCCTGGCCATCCCTTTGAGCCTGCTGATCGCGCTCACCGCCATGTTTTTCACGAACGAGTCGCTCAACATTCTGTCGCTGCTGGCGCTGATGATCTCGGTCGGTCTGCTGGTCGACAACTCGGTGGTGGTGGCCGAGAACATCCACCGCCTTCACCGGGCGGGTCTGGCGCGCCGCGAGGCGGCGATCCGCGGCACCGCCGAGATCGCCCTGGCGGTGTTGATGGCCACCCTGACCACCGTGGTCGTGTTTCTGCCGGTTTCGCTGGTCGGTGGGCAGGCCCAGTTCTTCCTGCTTCGGCTGTCGATCCCTATCTCGGTGGCGCTGCTCGGCTCGCTGGTGGTGGCGGGAATCTTCGTTCCTTTGAGCGTTTATCTCACGCTGTCCGATGGCAACGGCAACGGCGGCCGCGAGGCCTTCTTCCGACCGGCCTACCGCCGCTTCGTGGCGGTCATGGAACGGATCTACAACGCCTCCTTCGGGCGGCTCAACCAGCTCTACGGCCGTTTGCTCGCCGTCTTTCTCAGGCGGCGCCTCGATCTGGTCCTGGTGATTCTGGCGGTCTTCGCCGTGACTGTCGCGGTGCCCATGCAGCAGGTCGAGTTCGTCGAGATTCAGGAGGAAGAACGCGGCGGCTTCGAAATCGAGGTCCGCCTACCGCGCAGCACAACGTTGGAGGAATCCGAGGTCTTCTTTTTGGAGTGCGAGGCGATCATCGAGACGGCGGCGGAGGAGCTCGGGCTGTCCGGATGGTTCATCTTCCATCGCGAGACCTTCGGCGAGCTCCAGGGCTTTTTCAACAACCCCCGCACCACCGATCTCAGCCCGCGCGAGGTGACTGCGATCGTGCTCGAGAGGCTTCCCGAACGACCCGGGGTCACCTACTACACGGGCCAGGAATCCGAGGCCGAAGAGACGGGCGAGCAGGTTCACGTGGTGACCCTCTACGGTGACGACGCCGAGCAGCTCGAAACCACGGCAGAAGATCTCGAACCGCTGTTCACCTCGATCCCCGGGGTGCTCGGGGTCAAGGCGTCGGGTGATCCTGCACCTTCGGAGCTCGGTCTGGTCATCGACCGCGAGCGGGCGCAGCAGCAGAACATCAGCCCGAGGGTGGTGGCCGGGATGGTCGGCTACGCCCTGCGGGGCCAGGAGCTCAATCGTTATCGAACCGACGGCAACGACATCCCGGTGAGGATCCGCTTTTTAGAGAGCGATCGCGAGACGCTGAGTCAGCTGAAGAGCTTCTATCTTCCCACCGGTTCGGGCGGCTTCGTCCCGCTGTCCTCGGTGACCGACACCACCTACCTCAAAACCGCGCGGCGGATCTTCCGGCGCGACAAGCAGACCTCGCACACCATCACCCTCGAGCTCGAGCAGGGCAAGGAGGACGAGGCACGGCGCAGGGTGGCTGCGCTCGAGAAGTTTGTTGATCTCCCTGAGGGCGTTCGGTTCGGCCAGCTGGCGCGGGCCGACAGCGCAGCCGAAGATCTCCGCGGTCTGATGTTGGCCGCGGGTCTTTCCGTCGTCTTCATCTACCTGCTCATGGGGTTCCTTTTCGAAAGCTTCACTCTTCCACTGTCCATCATCCTCACCATCCCGCTGGCCGGGCTCGGGGTCTGGTGGACCCACTTCGGTTTCGGCTACAACATCGATTTTCTCGGCGGGGTCGGGCTGGTACTGCTCATCGGTGTGGTGGTCAATAACGGCATCGTGCTGGTGGACTACGTCAACCGACTGCGGAGCACCGGGATGAACCGAACGGACGCGCTGCTCACGGCGGCCAACAGACGATTCAGACCGATCATGATGACCGCGCTGACGACAATCTGCGGGATGATCCCTGTGACCCTCTCCGGGTCCAACTCCATCGGTTTGAGCTACACCAGCTTCGGCTTGACCCTTATCGGCGGGCTCACCACGGCAACCCTTTTGACCTTGTTGGTGGTGCCGGTCTTCTTCACCTTGTTCGACGATCTCGGTGCGACCGCTCTGTCGTTGCTCAAGGCACTCCGATCGAAGGGAGAGGGGAAGACGGCGATCCCCGATGTGCCGGGCAGCCCCTCCCCTTCTCAGTAGGGTGCTTGCCTCGTTTTGAGAGGTATCCCAACGAGTGTGCCACCCAACGGGCGTCTTCAGGGCTCGTTTTGGTGCCACTGATCACATCCCAACAACACCAATCAGCATCTGAGGTTGTGATCAGCGGCACAAAAACGAACTCCCCATGAGTCAGCGCTCCCGGTATCGTTCGCACCCCTCACACACGCTGATACCCTTGAAAGGATGAGTAGTCTTCGTGCCCTGTCTCTCCCTCTTGTTTTTCTTCTGCTGGCTCCAGCTCGCGGCGAGAGTCTGGATCCGCCGTGCGGCGTGGCGGTGGTGCCCCCTATTACCTCAGTGACCTACTACGTGAGCACCGGTGGCGATGACGACAACGACGGACTGACCGAGCAAACACCCTGGCAATCTCTCGACTATGCCGAGGACAACGCGACAGTGGCGGGCGCGCGCATCGCCTTGAAGCGGGGGGACGTTTTCGAGACGGCAACGGCGCTCGGCATCCATCATGGAGGAACGCCGGGTCAGCCGATCGTTTGGGACGGCGACTATTGGGGCACCGGCGGCAAAGCCATCATCCGTTCGTCACAAGATCGAGAGGCACCTGAAAAAGCCGTAGTCAACATTATCGGCGCCAGCCATCTCTATTTCCAGAACATCGTGGTCGACGGCAACGACACGAACGCTTTCGGCATCGTCGTCGGTGGGACAGACAGCTATTACTCACCGAATGGTTATCAGGACTCCGAAACCAACATTGTCGTGCAAAACAATTCGATTCTGAATTGTGGCGATGAGAACGACGACTACGTCATCGCAGTGCTCTTCCAGACCTGGAACACGGATATGTCGAACATCACTTTCCGTGACAATGTGGTCGACACGGCGTCCAATCACGGTGTCACTGCCTACGTGGGGCGCGCCGTACATGGCGCAACCCCTTCGACGCTTTACAACATGCAGATGTACCGCAACACCGTCACCAATTTCGGAATCAACGGTGACGGCCGAGCGACGGGAATGTCGTTCTCTCAGAGCGTTGTCGACGGCGTCATTGAATGCAACACGATCACCCAGGGGGCCGAGAGTCTGGATGGCCCCGCGGTCGCCCTCGCCGGCAACGAAGACGGCACACCACAGAACGCCGTCATTCGCTACAACGACATCCGCATGCGCGACAAGCCCGGAATGGTCGTTCAAAATGGGTACGCCCCATCGGCAACCATTTACGGCAACCTGTTCTATCAGGAGGACGCCGGCGACAATGCGGCGATCTGGATCCAGATCGCCTCGGGCGTCGGTTATACCGATGGTGAAAAAACGGCGCAGTTCGATTTTCTCCACAACACCATCGTGGTTGATGAAGGCAACGCTTTCATGGACGATTCGAGCACTCCGGGCGTTACCGTTTTTCGGAACAACCTGGTCGTCAACAAGGGATCTGCGGTTTCAGGCGATCCCTGCTATGTCGCAAACACAGCATCTTCCGCCACCCATAGCAACAATGCTTGCTACCGGCCGCAATCCGGTGACGTGGTTCTCGCGATCGAGAGCGACGTGGGCTACGTCTACCGGAGCCAGGTATTCGATTGGGAAGCCACGGCTGTGATCGAAGATCCGCTGTTGGCCGACCTCGATGAATTCGATTGGGTTCCCGCAAAGGACTCCCCCGTTCGACAGCGCGGGGTTGCCGCTGGAATCCTGATAGACCGAAACGGCGCCGCCTATGCAACGCCTCCCTCCATCGGGGCGTACGAGGTCGTAGATGAAGTCTTCAGCGACGGCTTCGAGTCCGGAGATGTTTCGTCATGGTGGGTCCCCTGAAGCAGTTACTACGGGTGCAAAGTTTTCTTTTCCACAATGGTTGAGTTATTGAGTAGGCGGCACTCCCTGGCAGGTCGTGCCCTACCTGAGGCGCCTCGTCAAGCGGCTTCTCGACTCGGTGTTGGTGGGGCGCCGGATTCTCCGGTCAGCCAATGTAAGCCTTGAACAGAAAGACAAGGCTCAGGACGACACCGAGGAGGAAGGCACCCCAGGAGACGCGAATCGCGGTCGGCGTGTGCCCCTTCTCCACCGTCGAAAAGAGCGCATCGAGGATCTTCGGACTGATCAGGCCGACGATTCCCATCGTGACCAGAGGGCCGGCGAAGGCGAGAATGAGCGGAAAGTACCGGCCCATAAAACGAAGGGCCAATGCGTTCCCACCGATGATTAGGGCCGCAAAGACCAGAAGCATGACCGCCACCCCGCGGGTTGCCGGTGCGATCTCTTCGCTTGGATCGTTCATGGCTGGCTCCCCTTCCCGAATCGAACAGCGATTACCTTTTGAACGCCTCGACCGTACCACGTCGGTACTTCGTTCACGTTTTCACATGAGTAGAAAGGAGGCACGGGCACTCTTCAAGGACAATAGCAGCCGGATCAATAAACATGAGTGCCACACTTAGCATTGCCTCAATGTTGCTTTCTGCCGTCGTAAACGTGCCACCCTCTGGAGCACCCACTCACAATGCAACAATGCGGAACCCGGCACCCTTTCAGTGGCACCCTTGCCCTTGAGGAACAACCCGATCGTGTAGAATTCGAGGTCTGTCAGCACGAAAACGAAAACAAGTCGGAGGATTCTGTTGGACTCCTTTTTAAATGCGGTTCTGAGCCGTCTGCGCGACCAGTTCGATCCGGCGGTGCTCGGCCCGGCGCTGGTCACGATGCTCACCAATGTCGTGATCGGTTTTTTGACCTTTGCCGGCTTTTATGCCCTGTGGTGGGTCGTCGATCGTTTTGCAGACACAGTCTTGAGGCGAGGGAAGGTCGACCGGACATCCGCCAGTTTTGCCCGGACGATCCTCAAGTTCCTCGTCCTCTCCTTTGGTGTCGTCCAGGCCCTTTCCGCGGTCGGGGTCAACACGGCGGCGCTGGTCACCAGTCTGGGTGTGGCCGGTCTGACGATCGGTTTTGCGGCACGCGACGCGTTGTCCAACCTGATTTCGGGCATTCTCATTTTCTGGGACCGGCCGTTTGTGATCGGAGATCTCGTCGAGGTCGAAGGACACTACGGGCGGGTGGATCGGATCACGCCACGGTCAACCCGGATCGTCACCCGGGATGGCCGGATGCTGGCTGTGCCGAATGCGACGGTGGTCAACTCGACAGTGGCTTCCTACACCAACTTCCCTCACCTGCGCCTCGACATCTCGGTCACGGTCGCGGTGACCGAAAACCTCGAACGAACCCGTGAAATCCTGTTGAACCTGGTTCGAGATGATCCGAGCATCTTGAACGACCCTCCGCCGCGGGTCGTGGTGACCGCCCTCAATGACTACAATGTGAACCTCCAGTTGCAGGCGTGGATCGAGGACGAAAAACAGCACGTTCCAAAGACCTTCGAACTGCGCGAGGCGATCTTCACGACCTTGACCGGCGCGGGCGTTGACATGCCCTTCGAAACTCTGCAGTTGGCACCGATTGAGGTGAGGGCGACGCCGGGGGATATCGGCGCCGCGGTCTGACGGATTGCGGGTTGCATCGGTGCCGCGTTCACAATTACACAATTGAGAGTATTGAGGGTTCGTACATTCATGGGTCCTCTTTCGAGAACCGTTAGAATCGTCGTGCCAGGAACTCAAACCCGGTGATGTTCGGCTTGTTGCCGCAAGGGGGAAAAAGAGATGACCTATTTGATCCGAAACGCCTTCTGTTTGTTCACGCCGCTGGCGTTGCTCTTTACCACTGCCGCGCCCGTCCCGGCTCAGGAGGCTTCGTCAATGCCGAAGGCTGCTCCAGCTGATGTGGAGTCCGTCGATGCCATCGTGAAAGCGGTGTACGACGTCATCTCCGGACCGGCTGGGCAGAAGAGGGACTGGGACCGATTTCGTTCCCTGTTCGTTCCCGGTGCGAAGCTCATTCCTGTCTTCAAACCAAAAGAAGCCGAAGGCATGGAGCACCTCATGTGGAGCCCCGAAGAGTACGTCGAACGTGCCGCTTCCGGGCTCGAGGCCCAGGGATTCTTCGAGGTGGAAATTCACCGTATCGTCGAGAGCTTCGGTCCGGTGGTGCATCTTTTTTCCACCTATGAATCCCGGCGCAAAGCCGAGGATGAGAAGCCCTTTGCCCGCGGAATCAACAGTTTTCAGCTCATGAATGATGGCGAAAGGTGGTGGGTGGTGAACATATTCTGGACCGCCGAACGCCCCGACCTTCCAATCCCGAAGACCTACTTGCCGTAAAGGAGGCAATCGCTGCCGTGGCCCGCTGTGACTAACAACTGTGCAATTGTTAACGGGGTTCCCCGGATGTGAGCGGTCAATGCGCACCGCACCACAGCACCGGCACCAAGTCGAAGCATGCTAGTCTCCAGGTATGACAATCCACAGAACGTTTTTTCTGGTCGTCTTGGCCGTGCTGTCGGCTTCGCCCGTGATTTCCCAACAAACCAAGCTCGTAGCATCAGATTCGAACCTCGACGACTGGGTTGGGACAGAATTGGCAGCCGAGGGGCGGGGGGTTTTCGCGTCATCACCGAGACATTCCGAACCTGGCTTGGATCCATTCTCGGGTGCGGTCTTCGTATTTCTGGACCTCAGTAATTCGGGAGACTGGTCGGTCGTAGGCGACACTTTTATCGTGCCGGCCGGCCTCGAAATACTGGATCGTTTTGGGTCATCGATATCCCTCGACGGACGAACACTGGTGGTTGGTGCCACGGGCGATGACGACGGCGCAGAAGAAGCCGGCTGCCTCTACGTTATTCGAGACATCAGTGCTGCCGGCGACTGGTCCCTCACCGCGGAGCGCAAGATAGTCCCATCTGACGCCTTTCTCAACATGCTTTTTGGCGGAAGCGTTTCAGTCAGTGGCCGTACCATCGTCGCCGGTGCGGAGTTCGACGATCCCAACGGTATTTATTCTGGGTCTGTCTATGTCTTTCAGGACACCAGTGCAAGCGGTGACTGGTCCACCTTTTCAGAAGTGAAGATTGATGCATCAGACGGATACACCCAACAACAATTCGGTACCAAGGTCAGTATTGGCGGTGACCGCGTATTTGCGGTTGGGGTTCCGTATGACGACGGTTTCGGTTTGTACACCGGCGCTGTTTACATCTACCGGGACACGAGTGCTCAAAACGACTGGAGCACATTCCAGGAGGCCAAACTCATAGCCTCTGATACCGAGGCTGGTGACTTTTTCGGGTTGTCACTCGCGTTCACGGGTCACAATCTCGTGGTGGGTGCTCCCTGGCACTACTATAATTTCCACCTCTCCGGGGTTGTATACCTGTTCCAAGACAACAGCCCACTCGGCGATTGGAGTAATTACCAAGAGACCGTACTCGCTCCTTCCGATCCGGTCGATCAGCTTCAGTTCGGGTACAGCGTTGATCTTGCCGGACGGGAGATCTTGGTAGGTGGTCCATCCCACAATGGGAAAGGTGTAGAAACCGGAGCAGCATACTCATTCATCGACACCAGTCCGGCGGGAGACTGGAGTGGATACATGATCGACCCAATCGGAGCGTTTGACGCGAACGCCGGGGATCGTTTTGGCTACAGTGTTGCGTTGGTGTCAGGCGCGGACGTCATGAGCGCGCCCGAAGATATCAATCAAAATGGGCAGGCCGGCAGTGTCTACGTTGTTCCTCGAGAGATTTTGCCAATCTTTTCTGATGGCTTCGAGTGCGGCGATACTAGCGCCTGGTCAACCACGGTTCCAGCAACGGTCATCGTCATCAACGAAATCATGCAAAACCCCGTCGCTGTTTCTGACGCAGCCGGAGAGTGGTTTGAGCTATTCAATCCTGGTGCTTCCCCTGTAGATATCAATGGCTGGACTCTGTCTGACAATGGCGCAGACACTCACGTTATCGCGAACGGTGGGCCGCTCTTTGTACCAGCGGGAGGCTACCTTGTGATGGGCGCCGAAGGGAATTCTGGCGCAAACGGCGGCGTCACGATCGACTATGTCTATACGGGAATAGCGCTCGGGAATTCTGCCGATGAAATCGTACTCAGCAACCGTTGTTTGAACGAAATCGACCGAGTCGAGTGGGATGGCGGTGCCACTTTCCCCAACCCCGTAGGCGCTTCAATGTCCCTCGCAAACCCAGGCCTCGACAATAACGACGGAGCGAATTGGTGCACCTCAACAACTCCATACGGCGATGGAGATCTTGGTACGCCAGGACAAGCCAACGAAGATTGCGGGTTCTAGCCCGCTCTTCTCACCCTTTCGTCACGAGAGCGGGTGCCACCCTTCCATGGGCGCCACCCTTTGCAATCACTCAATCTTCATGGGTGGCACCCCAGCGAACTGTGGCGCCCTTCATGGGTGGCACCCATCCGGTATGCTTTCAGAGTGGCCCCCGTAAAGGAGAACTCAATGCAGAACATCACACTGAGTAATGGCGTAGAGGTACCGGCCCTGGGCTTTGGCTGCGCCTTTGGAAACTGGACCGAGAATGAAGCTGAAGGTCGATTTTTCGGTTTTCAACCGGACCTGGCTTGGAAACCAATTCAGAATGCCCTGGAAGTGGGCTACCGCCACTTCGACACCGCCTATGTCTACGGTACCCACTCTATGCTCAAAAACCTGCTGGGTCAGCAGTACTCCAGCGGCAAGCTTCAGCGCGAGGATCTGTTTCTAACCACCAAGGTCTTTCACCCTGCAGCGGGCATAGCATTGAACGCAATTGGCAAAACCCTGGATTTAGCTACGGTCACGGATATCAAGGCAAGGGTGCTCTATGATTTCGAGCGCAGCCTCGATGAGCTGGGTCACGGCTATGTTGACTTGCTGCTGATGCACTGGCCTGGCGAGGGGCCGGACGAGGTGAGAAACCGCCACTACCGCAAGCTGTGTTGGCAGGTCTTTGAGGAACTCCACCGCTCCGGCATGGCGCGGGCCATCGGTACCTCCAACTTCTTGAAGCGGCACTTGGAGACCATGATTGCCGATACCGACATTGTGCCGCAGGTCAACCAGATTGAAATCAGCCCATATATAGCCCAACAGGAGACCGTGGCTTATTGCCAGGAGGAAGGCATCGTGTTGGAGGCCTGGGCCCCCTTTGGTTCGGGGGCCACGGGTGTGCTGCAAGACCCGGTGATCGGCGACCTGGCCCAGAAGTACGGCAAGAATGTGGGGCAGGTGATCCTGCGCTGGCTCTTCCAGCGGGGGATTATCTCCCTGCCCAAGAGCAGCAACCCAGGGCGCATGAAGAGCAACCTGGAGATCTTTGACTTTGCCCTCAGCGATGAGGAAGTGGCCACGCTCAACAACCTCGACCGCAACGCCAGTTCGGTGAAGACTGCTGAAGACATTGCATAGCGCGGGTGCCACATGGGTGCCATTGATCACAACCTCACAACTGCGTCGTGCCGCACCAGTGCAACGCACAACCTGGCACCCCAGCGATACAGCCAGCTCCCGCGGTGACTGACAGCTGCGCAATTGTGAACGTGGATCTCTGGTGCTAGACCCTAAGGCGTACGAAAGCTGTTGGGACCGTTTGTCGCGTGGTTGTCCAGCCTGTCGGTGGTTTTTGGGATGCTGCCGTCCGCGTTCACGTTGGTCACCGAATAGGTGTTCTGGTTCCAGATTGGTCGCGCGGGGCTCCAACCTTCGCTCGGATCACCGAAGACGCGGAGACCGCGAAACGGAGTGACGCGGATCTGGCTCGCGCGGCACACCGAACCGCTGCCCGGCGTGCCGACCAGGGGTGGTGCGCACTCGTGCAATACCGGACACTCCGGCGTGTTCGAACAACGGCAAAATCCGGAATCACAAACATCCGAGATGCATTCCGAGTTGATGGCACAACGAAGACCCTGATGCCGGTTATCGATGTCCGGACACGAGACTCCATTGCAGGTATCGTTCGACGTCACCACGAACTCCGCCGAACCATCACCGTCGACGTCTGCGATGCTGATTCCCTCACCGGAGTTGCACGAGGCGCGCGGCCAGGACGCGATGACGGCGCCCGACAAGCCGTTGTAGAGACGGCCGAAACACTGGTCGGCATAAATTAACTCGACGCCGCCGTCCCCTTCAAGGTCGAAGGCGGTAGGTGTCGTGCCGTAAGAATGAGTGTGGAGTATGAACGCATTCCACCTGACAAAACCACCGTAGCAACCACCACCAGCAGTGGCACAGTCGAGATCGAGAACCCTGAGGAGGCTGGCGTTAGCAACCGCGATCTCTGGGAAGCCGTCACCGTCAAAGTCGGCGACGGCTGGTGCGCTGTGGGAGAATACGGGGCCCGCCCAGACGCTCATCAGAGAGTTTCCCCAAATGTCACGGAGTTCGACATCTTTGCTGGCCGTGTGGCCGGTCACAACCTCAGCAATGCCGTCACGCGTGGTCGGATCGAAGCTGTTCAAGGTCGCGGTTCCGAAATCGGCGACCGCGCTGTGCCCCAGACCGTACGGTCCGTCCGCCAACACCCACCACCTGTCAGTTTCCCAGTAGTAAAGGCTGTCCCCGACCAGATCCACCCTGTCGTCGCCATCGAGGTCGACCACAGCGAGGGTCGATACAAGAGGAGTGGACTGCGGGAACACGTCGGTGGGGTTCAGCCGAGTGCCAAGAAGCCCGTCAAAAACCTCGTGCCCCGAGATGACCTCGGCGATGCCGTCGTCGTCCAGGTCGTGCAGGGATGGGCTGTCCCAACGCCACTTGGTCTCCAGCTCGGTGTCATTTGCGTCCGCCCGCCACCAGGTGACGTAGTCATCTTGTACGGCATCCCAGGAAAAAGTGACCAGACCGCCTCCGGCACGCAGAGCAACGATCTCCACGGTTCCGTCGCCGTCGATATCCCCCAGAGCCGGGCTGGTAGCGCCGATGATCGGGTTGCTCGCGTCGTGGATGGTCGCTATCTGTTCACATGTGCAGCCATCGAGCACTCTCAGGACCCCGAAGTTCAGGGGATTGTCCCCGCGAAAGGCGTCAACACTGCCGTCGAGAGCGTTGTAGGCTACAAAAACGATCTCCACGTTGGCAGAGCTTGGGTATGGAAGGTCCGCGACCATCGCCATGCTGAGCGCCTGAAAATGATTCGGGAAGGGATCCCCGGCAGGAGGGCCCGCCCACTCGCACTGCAGGGCCGGTTGGCCGGCCGGAGCCGGAGCCGGGGTCGGCCCCGGAGTCGCCCCCACGGTCTGCGACCAGGGCCGGGTGGCGCGACAGTCGAATCCGTTGACAAAAATTTGGTTGCCGCTCCCGCCGAAAACGGTCCCCGCCTGAAACAACAGGAACAGAAAAACGAATCGCATGTAAATTCTCCAGTCGGTTTCTGTAGCGACGGTAGCAGAAGTTGTTCACCGACGCTACAGGATCAAGGGAACCGGAACCGGCATGGGTGCCACGTTTCACTTTGTGGCTTTGTGATTCGTGTATGTCAACGCCAACCCCGCAATTGTGATAGGTAGCACCACAGCAGAACGGTCCTGTCGGAGGGTGGGACCTGTAAGCTGACATCGGTATCAACGAAAACGTGAGGGAGAGTCATGCCAAAGAAACTCAACCGTCGGGACGTGATGAAGAAAATGGCGGCGATCGGCAAAGGATCACTCCTCGCCGGGCCTCTGACGATGGCGAGTCTTGGGAGTCACAAGCGGGTTCACGCAGCCCCTCTTGGTAATCTCGAAGTTCAGGAACCAGTAACCGCCATCACCCTCGGTGCCGGCGCTCGTGGCAATGTTTATGGAAACTACGGGGTCGAGTTTCCGAATGAACTCAAGATCGTCGGAGTCGCCGAGCCGATACCCGGTCGTAACGAGAGTTACGCAACGAAGCACGGTATCCCCAGCGAACAGCGCTTTGTGACCTGGGAGCATGTCTTCGATCAACCCAAATTTGCTGATGCAGTGATCATCAGCACGCCCGATCACCTCCACTACGGTCCATGCATGCAAGCTCTTGCTATGGGATATGACGTCCTGCTCGAAAAGCCCATCTCCCCGACGGCACAGGAGTGTTTGGACATTTTGGCGCTGGCGAAAAAAACCGACCGAATCGTGGCGGTCTGTCACGTGTTGCGTTATGCGCCCTACTTCATCGAGTTGAGGAAAGTGATCCAATCGGGGTCAATAGGTGAGCTGGTCAGCATCCAGCATCTCGAACCGATTGGGCATGTTCATATGGCCCACTCGTATGTGCGGGGCAACTGGCACAACTCTCGGGAATCCACCCCGATCATTCTGGGCAAGTCGTGCCACGATCTGGATATCCTCAGGTGGATGATCGGCGAACCGTGCAAGAACATCTCAGCCTTCGGAGATCTCAGGTGGTTCAAGCGAGCCAACGCCCCGGAGGGGAGCACCCCCCGGTGCACAGATGGTTGTGCCGTTGAGGAACAGTGTCCCTACTCGGCATTGAAGATTTACCACCGCGACCGGAAATGGATTTATGTATTCGACATGCCGGACGACGAGGCCGTCCATGGTGAGTACATCCTGAATAAGTTGAAAAGCACGAACTACGGACGCTGCGTGTATCGGATGGACAATGACCAGCCGGATCATTACGTCACCGCAATGGAGTTTGGAGACGGCATCACCGCCAGCTTTTCCATGGAGGCCTTGACCTCCTACCACGGTCGGAGAACCCGAGTCATGGGATCCAAGGGAGACATCGTGGGTGATATGGAGCACTTTGTCCTGACGGACTTTTTGACCGGCAAGGCGACCACGTGGGATATCACCGTGGAGGATGTGGAGAACTACAAATCCAGCGGCCACGGCGGTGGCGACTGGGCCCTGGTGACGGATTGGGTCAGGGCCGTCAAAACCCAAGATCCGACCGTTCTGACCTCCACCATCGACGCCTCTGTCGAGAGCCACATCATGGGCTTTCAGGCGGAAGTCAGCCGAAAGAACAAACAGGTGATGCCGATTCCGTCCATCGGGTGAGAGGTTGCCATAGCGGCCGTTGGAAGCGCCCCACGCCGACGTCTCCGGCTGCTCGAAGGATCTCTCGGCAACGGCAAGCGCTTCGTAGTCATCGAGAGACCCAAGCAAGACCAAACCGCGACCACTTTGACGTTTGCTCGGGTTTTCTAGATTAGCGTTGATAGTCGTCTGTTCCTAGCCTCCCTGGTCGTGCTTCACCAAGACCTCGGTGGTCATGGTGGATGAATTTCCGGTATCGTCGGCACACGACACCTCGATGGTGTACACCCGCCCATCGCCCCTTCCGCAGCGCTCGGCGCGAAGATCGACTGAAAGAGCTCCGGTGATCATCCAATCAGGTTTCTTTTTTCCCGAGCCGCAACCGGTCTCGGGTTCGTTACTGGTGACGTTGGTAACGAGGCATTCCGGCGCAAGATCACAAGCGTCGGTTGCCGTCACCGCAATATTTACGTTCACCATCTTGTGATTCGCAGGCCACAGCGCCGCAGGATTCGCTGACGGACCGCCCATCAGCGGCGCCGACGAGTCCATCACGGTCACCGTTGCCCCACAACTGTCGTCGAATTCACCGTCGTCGACCGTGAGGGTCAACGGGAAATCACCCAGACCTGTCACCAGATCAGGATGCAGGCTCACGGTCAACGCATCGTCGTCAGGGTCATAACAGCCTCCATCGAAGGACGCTGGCACCAATGTGGCCTGACAGCTTGCATCGGCGACCATCGTCGCGTCCTGGCACAAAGCCACCGGCGGCCGGTTGACGACATCGACGGTCGCGGAGTCACACCCTTCGTCACCTTCATCGTCCCGCACGCAGGCGGTCACCATGTAGCTGCCCTTGGAGGTGTAGTGGTAGCTGAGGTCAAACGACTTGTCGCCTCCAAGCGGCAGATCCTGCGGACCGGCACCATCACCGTAGTCAACCGTGCCCACCCACTCGTCGGTACCCGGGTCGAAAAACTCGCCGGAACTCGCAAACGGAATGTCGATGTTGACCTCGCCGTCGGGCCCGGCGTTCACCACCGGCGCGACGTTGGCGATTGTCACCAACTCCTCGGTGGTCGAGGTTGACCCGTCGTCGTCGGTAACGGTGAGCGTGACGGTGAAATCACCGTTGTCCGGATAGGTGAAGCTCGGGTTCTGTTCGGTGCTCGTGTCGGATGTCCCCAGATCCCAGAGCCAGTCCTCGATTTCGTCGACCTCGCTGGTCGATCGATCGGTGAACTCGACCAGGGAGCCCTCATTCGGTGGATCGGGCCACCATGTGAATGCCGCGTCTGGCGCCAGGTCCAAGATTTTGACCAATGCCTCCGCCTCCGAGCAGGCGTCCTGATCGTCACATACTCTCAGGATCACGAGCTTTTCCTCGACCTGGGGGTTGTCGAACCAGTCAGCGAAGAATGTCGGCTCTGCCCCGTAGGCCTCAAAAACGGAATCGCCGTCGAGATCCCACCAAAACTCGATCTCACGCCCTTCCGGATCATACGATTGGGTACCGTCGAGGACGATCGAGGACCCTTCGCCGACTTCATACCATTCGTCCGGTAAGATCATTCCGGTGTGCGGCACCGGCGGTTGGTTGAGACTGAAACGCCAGAACCCTGGCGAAAATCTGAACTCAGCCGAGTAGAGATTCCCGGCCGCCATGACGAGGTCGAATTCCCTGCTATCGCCGGCGACCGGAAAGTCCTCGTGCTGTGTCCAGGCGTTGTTCGAGATCGAGTAGCTGTACAGGCTGGTGTAGGCTCGCGCGTAGATCGCGTCGACCCCGTCCCACGCCATCCCACTAGCAATTTGGGTGGGAGGGATCGCGAGAGGCGTCCAGGTGTTGCTCGAGATGGAGTATCGGGCCAACTCCGGCCCGTACGGCGACCACCATGGGTAGCCCGGACCCCTGTTCAAATAGAGGTCATCGCCTCCTGTCCAGACGAGCGTGCTGCCGGTGCCGAGGGAGAATGGCGGATCCGGATACGAGGTCAACGGGAGGAACGGTGGGTTCGGGAGTTTTTCCCACTGAAGCGTCGCCAGATGCAGTCGATAGAATCCATCGTCCGCACGTTTGAGGCTCACATAAAGGAATTCTCCGCCCGTCCAGACCATCGAGGTTCCCCATTCAATGTCAGTGTTCCAAGGGAATCTCGTCACGGCCTGCCAGGAATCGCTCGCCGGACTGTACCGCCAGAGGTAATCGTAGAACCAGAAACCGCCCGGGTGAGCGTAGATTGAGTCACGGGTTGCGACGAGCGTTACCCCTCCGGTAAAGTTGGTGCTCACCGGAATGTCAGCAAGCTTTGTCCATGCATCTACGCTCGGATCGTATCTCCAGAAATCCCTACATCCGGAGGTGTCGGGGTACGGTCCCCCGGTGCCGCATAGAGCGTAGATCTGGTCGTCGAGGACGGCCAAAGGTGCAGAGCCAGTGAACATGAACGGCGACGGCAAATCGGCGACCTGCTGCCACCCGCCTGACCCTTCGGCGAGCGTCACCGCTCCAAATACCGACACCACGATCACCACAAGGCACAATTTCCATTCACCGCGCATCGCGTACCTCCGACTGTCTATCGGACCGCGATCTTCTGTGCGCGGGAAAGGCCTGCTACCGACCTCGACCGACAATGGGGGCACGACGGATCTGCACATAATCTACCCTGGAGGGCAAACGCATCCGAAGATCCACCCCGGCGCCCCAGTCACTAAAAAGACCTGGTTCGGCGCCGAGGACGCACGCAGAAGACCCATTAGAACCGCACCTGAGCACGGCGCGACGTGGCGTCGCTTGTCTCATTATTACCTCTCGTGTCTCAAAATCTAGGTCTTGTGTATTGAATGTGCAACAACCAGATAGGCATGTCGCGAAACAGAGCACCTCATGGGTGCCACCCTCAGCATTTACGCATTGTTGCTTTCTCAGCGATATACAAAGGCCACCGAGGCAATGCGAATTGTGGCACTCTGGTGAAGCAAAAGGGGGCGCCTATGTGTCGCAACATCCGGACGTTGTTCAACTTCGATCCGCCGGCGAGCGAAGACGAGTTGCGCAACGGCGCTTTGCAATACGTTCGGAAAATCAGCGGTATGCGTGCGCCCTCCCAGGCCAACACCGAGGCATTTGACCGGGCGGTTGAAGAAATCTCGGCAGCAAGCCGCCGTCTCTTGAAGAGGCTGACGACCACGGCGCCACCACGAGACCGGGACGAGGAGCGCGCCAAGGCGAAGGCTCGATGGGAGCGGCGGGCGGACCGATTGACCGGTTGATCTCGCGCGTCTGGCGGGACGCCCCTTCACCGCCTCTCGACGCGGAGCCAGTATTGACTGTCACAATCTTCGCCCGGCAATCTACTCAATTTGAGCCCCCTCAGTCCGCAGGCATCCTTGATCCAATCGAGTGAGTGACGAATCACGCCCGGTTCGTTCGACTCGTGGCTGGTTCCCACCCACGAATCGCCCATATAGTCGTCCTCCGCCGTTGCCGGTGGCAGAAAGGAAGCGAGAAATACTCCGGTCGGCGTCGAATTGTGGAGAAACCCGTCGAGAGTGGTCTCGAGATGTGTCTTGCTGCAATGGGTCCAAATTGAACCTGCGAGAAAAAAATCGAAACGCGTCGAAAAGACAGACAGGTCAAAACTCGAGTTGAAGTCGAATCGGGGCCGTTTGCTCTCCAGCTCGTCGGCCGAAAAAAGAAAACGCTTTCCGAGCTCGACGCGCTGGCGCGCCGGTTCGATTCCGCAATAGCAGTCGGGGTCTAGAAAACGCACCAGCCAATACGCCACACGGAGGCAACCACACCCGATGTCCAGGACCTTTGATTCGGGTTGCAGACCGTGGTTCAAGAGTCTTACCATCTGAGTTCGCCCGGCTTCCTCAAAAGTCTCTCGGGGGACACCCAGAAAACCATGTTCGTCCATCATCTCTTCGGCGCGAGTCTGTACTCTCGACATCAACGACTCCAACCAGCATTTTCAGATTGAGCCCAAGCGTACCAAAGTAGTCCGCACACGGACACAGGGCGAGGTCAGAGGATTCAGACGATTTTGTGGTGCAGGCTTCTGCATGACGGGTGGTTAGCTGCCCTCCACCCCTAAGACTCACTTTCGGCCCGCCACCACTCGAGGGCCGCCGGCAAGGCCTCCCCGCCTCGGGTCGGCGACGCCGACGAAGTCGCCGGCCGTGGGGTCATATAAAACCGTGTTGACTGCGCCGGAGTTGCTGAGGTCATTCGGGTCAGCCGGAAAAAAAACCGGTTCCACGGGGTGTTCGTAGCTCATCGCGTTGAAGGCGTCCACGTACGTTTCGACCATGGGCGGCGCGACCTCCAACTCGATATTGATCTCCAGCCCCCCTCCCCAGATCACCCTGGGTGCCTCGATCGCCTCGCGGAGATTCATACCGCGATCCACGATATTGCTGATGACACCGGCGAGGATCGACGCGATGCGATTGCTTCCCGGAGTCCCGAGAGCCATCACGCGGCCTCTTTCATCAACCAGAATCGTGGGAGCCATATCGTTGCCGCATGGCGCATACGGACGGAGAAATCCGGGGCAATGAGGCTTTTCAACCCTGAAGGCCTCGAGAAAGTTGTTGTAAGGAAATCCAAGACCCGGAGTGGCAATCTTGGCGCCGAAACCCTCGCTCAGGGTCTGAGTCATCGACACCGCGTTCCCGCGGGCGTCGATGACCGAGACGTGAGTCGTGCTTTCGCCTGTCGGCAGGCAATCGGGATCGATGGGGCCCACAAAGGTGGAGTCCGCGAGTGCCGTCCCAGGTGTGATCATCTGCGCGCGGCCGTACGCGTAGCGCTTGCTTGGGAAGTTGGAACCGAGAAAACCGTTCGCCACCATGCCGGCGCCTGATCCGGCTCGATCGGCAATCGCGATGCGGGCCGTTTCTATAAATACGTGGTGGCGCTCGAGCGTGTCCTCAGAAAGAAACTCGCTGGGAAAGGTTTCGAGAATATTGAGCGCGTGGATGAGTGTGTCTCCTCCTCCGGGTGACGGGACAGACAATACCTCCACGCCCCGGTAGGTCGTTCTCACCGGTGCATGCTCGGAAACCCTCAATCTCGCAAGATCGCTCTTGCGCAGGTTTCCTCCGTTGTCGATCATGTCGGCCTCGATAAGATCGGCGACGGCTCCGCGGTAAAATGCGCTGACCCCTTGTGCGGCAATCGTACGAAGTGTCTGCGCGAGTTCGGGGTTGCAGATGCGGTCTCCCGGCTCACCCACAGTGTGCCCGTCTGCCATTACCAGATACCGCAAATAGTTGGACGTCCCGACGAGGTCTTCGTAGTAACGATTCGTCCAAATGATCTGGTTCTCACTGAGGCTGTAACCGCGATCGGCGATTTCGATCGCCGGCTGCAGGGCCTCGGCAAAATCGATCGAACCGTATTTGCGCAGCGCGAGGTCGAGAACCGCCAGGGTCGTCGGGACGGCCGTCATCTCATGACCGGTTGTTCTGCCGGCCTCGGCGGCGGCCTGCAGGCTCCGGAGGTCGAATCGGCCCGGCGCCTTCGGCGTACCATCGATCGCGACGGCCCGCCCGTTGGCAAACCGAATAACCATGTAGGTCGCGCCGCCGATACCCGAAGCGTCCGAATCGGCGACGCCCAGCGCAAGGGCAGCGGCGACCGCAGCGTCGACGGCATTGCCACCGTTTTCGAGCACCCCGACCGCGGCTGCGGTGGCCTCGGGTGAGCCTGTCGAGACCATGCCGAGACGGGAATGTGCCTCGGTTGCACGGAGTTGTGGCGGAAGTTCGGCTTCGACCGAACTCGGGTTCGACCACAGTGCAAATGCCCAAACGGCAAACACCATCGTTATCGTGCTTTTGTAGGGTTGTGGTCCAACCATCATCATCCTTGTCACAACCTGATATCAGGCGTCTGGGGGTGCACGGCACGTCACCCCAAGCCCCGGGGTCTGCGAATTCTACACGAGCCCCAAGGGTGGGCATGCATGGGTGCGAGAAGGGTAAGGCGAACCTCGAGGTGGATGAGACGAGTAAATCTTGCATCGATCGGGTCTTCCTGCCTGTACAATGCAGCCCCGGCACAGACCACATTCCAATCGCCGAGAGAAAACGGGGCACCATGAGCGACCGTATCAACCGTCAGTGGCGTCTGGCCGCGAGGCCGAATGGACTGATCAAGGATTCCGACTTTGAATGGGTGGAAGAACCGGTACGCGCGCTTTCCGATGGCGAGGTACTGGCCCGCAACATCTATCTTTCTCTCGATCCCGCCAACCGGGGATGGGTTCGCGAGGGACCGTCCTATGTCGAACCTGTCGGAGTGGGCGATGTCATGCGCGGGCTCACGATCGGCGTTGTCGAGGACTCAAATAATGACCGCTTCTCGCCGGGTGCCCTGGTTTCCGGGACGATCGGTTGGCAGGACTATGGCATCTCCGACGGCAGCGACCTACGGGTGATCGATCCGGGCCCGCTGCCGCTCACCGCGTTTCTCGGGCTGTTCGGAATCGTGGGTCTGACGGCGTACTTCGGCCTCCTCGACATCGGCCAACCGAAGGCCGGAGAAACGTTGGTCGTATCAGGCGCGGCCGGTGCCGTCGGATCGATCGTCGGCCAGATCGGCAAGATCGTCGGCTGCCGGGTTGTGGGCATCGCCGGTAGCGACGCCAAGTGCGCCTGGCTTACCGATGACCTCGGCTTTGATGCCGCCATCAACTACAAGAGCGAAAACGTCGCTCGCAAGCTCCACAAGCACTGTCCGGACGGCATCGACGTGATCTTCGAAAACGTCGGCGGCGAGATCCTCGACGCCGAGTTGGTGTGGATCAACAACTCCGCCCGCGTCGTGATCTGCGGTCTGATCTCCGGCTACAACGCCACCGAGCCGGTGCCGGGGCCTTCCGCGTTCCCGATGGTTCTGATCCGGCGGGCCAGGGTCGAGGGCTTCATCGTCATGGACTATCTGGATCGGACAGCCGAGGCCATCGAGAAGCTGAGCGGGTGGTACGCAGAGGGTTATCTGAAATACAAGGTCGACGTCTACGACGGCCTCGAGACCGCACCGCGCAATATCAACCGGCTGTTCGACGGTTCGCACGACGGCAAGCTCATCATCAAGGTTTCGGACGAGCCCTGATTTTTTCACCAGAGGCGCCACGCATCACCTGTTGACTTTGTGAATCGATTTGGTCCCACCTCATGTCACGTTGAATTACGCGGCACCCTGGCCGGTAATCTCCACCGGTTTGGGCAGGGATTTATGCCACGGGATCAGCGGAGTGTGCCTCAAGGTCGTCCAGAGACACCAACGGTCGCCGGGTTTGAACCCCGGCAAGCCGGGCTGTGACGCCGGTGTCGACAGATCGTTGCCGCGGGATCGCGTGAACTCGAGGAATTTCCCGGTCATCACCGCGCACGCCACGTGGCGCCCGAGATCCGCCTCGTCGGTTTGACAGCAACCATCCCGATACCAGCCGATGGGTGCGATGGGTGCCATCCTTCGCAATGACTCATTGTTGCTTTATGAGGATGCGAGCAAGGGGGCGCCAGACATTCTCAGTGAGGCTGGGCCCTGAGGGAGCGCCGAAACCAAAGGGTCAAGGCAACCGTAGTACGCTGTGGGGCACGATGAAAACGGCGGAGTGGTTTCGAAAGGCGGAGCAATACGTGAGGTCCTCGACCGAGGGCTTTCGCGGGGGCGAGTTCCGACGCCTCTTCGATCGCGATGCCGTGCGGGCATACGAAGTGGTAACGCGCGAGCACGACAACGACGGGGAGCCCGCCAGCCGCTTCTGGCGATTTTTCTACCGAGCGAAAATTCTGTTTCTCGGGCTGTCTTACAAGCTGTCGCCACCGCGACGGTTGGTTTTTGTAGCGTGCATCGTCTTCGCGCTGTGGGGGATGACTTATCGATTAATGCCGTTGTCGCTCGTGAGCATCGCCGGGCTGATCTTCCTGTTGGTGCTCGAACTCGCCGATCGAGTCGTGGTGCGCGACGAACTCGAGGTGGCGCGCGATCTGCAGCGCGAGCTGCTGCCCAGACAGGAACCGGGGGTCGAGGGCTACGAGTTCATGTTCTCCTACCGCACCGCCAACACCATCGGTGGCGACTACTACGACTTCCTGCCGCTCGACGACGGACGTCTCGCCATCGTCATCGGCGACGCCAGCGGTCACGGCATCGCCGCTGGACTGGTGATGGCGATCGCCAACTCGGCGCTCAAGCTCGGGTTCGACCACGATTCCGAGCCCATTCCGGTGAGCCGCCTGGTCAACCGCGCCCTGTACCGCACCGGCGGCAGCCGCGACTTCATGACCTTGTTTTGCGGCGTGTTGGACCCTCCGAGCGGGAGGCTGGACTACGTCTGCGCCGGCCACCCGTACCCACTGCTTCGGCGCGCTTCGGGTGAGGTCCTCGAACTCGGCACAGGGAGCCTGCCGCTGGGTATTCGGCTCAATCTCGAGATGGTGGCCGATCACGCGGTGGTCGAGCCTGGCGACACCCTTCTTCTGTTCACCGACGGAGTCTTCGAGACTCTCGACCGCGCCGGCGAATCGTTCGGGTTCGAGCGCCTGATGGCGGCCGTGGCGCAAGGCGGTTCGAGCCGATCGGTGCACGACCGGGTGCTGCAACAGGTGGACGATTTTCGCGGCGACGAGCCCCTCTACGACGACTGCAGCGTGGTGGTGGTGAGCCGCGATGGGTCCCACGTAGCGAATTGTTGAAGTGTGACGAGCACATGGGTACCGCCCAAATGGCGCCCATTTGAAGCAACTGACAGAGACTACCGTTTTCAGCCCTGATCGAGGCCACGGATGCTTCGACCTTGCGAGGGCGTTGGTCGGCTGACGGTCACGATACCGAGGTAACCGTCCACCGTCAGTTGGTCGCCGGTGCCGATCAGTTTCGTGGCATCGGGAACACCCGTGACGCATGGAAGACCGTACTCGCGGGCGATGATGGCGCCGTGAATCAACATGCCGCCTCGGCGCTCGACGACCGCGCTCGCCATCGGTACGATAAATGTCATGTTTGGATCGACCGCGTCGCACACCAGCACCTCGCCGGGCTGGAACTCGAAGAGGTCATCGACGTCGTCGATCACACGGGCGGCGCCGGTGGTCACCCCCGGGCCCGCCGGCTGGCCGACCAGCTGCCGCGGCCGCGCGCGGAAACCTGGCTCAGCAACCAGTCGCTGCTGCTCCGGTTTCGCCTCGACCACCAGATTCGGGTGACGCAGCCCAAGCACGACATCCTCGAGCTCCGCGCGCGCAACATCACCGCTGCGCTCGCCGAGCTTTCGCCGGCCCTTCTCGACCGCCGCCAACACCAGACCCTCGAGACGGGCAAGATGGATGTTGTCATCATCCCTCAACCGGTAGCTGACCCGTCCGATATCGACCAGCTCCCGTGCCAGCTCGCGCCTGTCGATGTCGACACTTTCGATGAAGGCTTCGGTGCGAGCTTCGACATCGACAGCGGACGCCGGTTTCGCCGCCGCCGGCACGTCAGCCAGTGACAGCAGCAACCGTACCAGGCGTGCACGATTGGCAAAGCACTGCTGGTCTGCATAAACCGTGTCGCCAAACGTGCGCTGAAAACCCTCGAACTCACGTTCGAATTCTGCATCGGCAGGTTCTCCGCTTGCGAGACTGGCGCGAATCTCGGGACTTTCCCGCACCATCGAAGCGATTCGTTCAAGCTCGCCGTTGCGGCGAACGCTGAGCATCGGTGTGGCAGCCAGCAGCTCCATGAACTCGTAAGGATCATCCGGCCGTGCGATGTCGTTGTAGAACTGACCGAAGAGACGAATGCCGTGCGCTAATGGAATAAATTCCCGCCAGTAGATGTCGACCCATCGGTCGTGGACTGTCCGGCGGCGCTCGATCTCCTCAGCCAAGTCCTCGGCATCGAGCACCCCGAGATCGCGCTCCGCGATTTCATCAGCCTCCCGATCCATCGCCGGCAGCAATTCACTTTCGACCCGCTCGCGGAGGCCGCGGAGATTGTCGAGGCTGCGGGTCAGGCTCAGGTACCACGCCCGCTTGTCGCCCTCACTCGCGGTGGAAGTTGTCACGGGCCGCGACTGCAAGAGCACCAGCCGCCCATCAGCGATGGTCCATTCCACGTCCTGCGGCGCACCGAAAAGTGCCTCGGCGGCGCGAGCCGCATCGACGACGCGGGTCAGGCTTTCCTCGTCGAGCGGCGGTGTGCCAGCCATGCCCGGCGGCACCTGTTCGACCTGAGTTTGAGAACCGCGGGCCAGCAGCCGCCGGCGGCCGCTCGGTGCAGTGTGCGAAACGGTGCGCCCCGTCATCCGGTCAACGGTCCAGTGATCGGGTTCGATCGTACCGTCGACCAGACCCTGGTTGAGGCCGTAGACCGACTCGACGACGGCCAGCTCAGGATCCGTCGGATGGACCCCGAAGGCGATCCCGGAGACCGAGCCTTCAATGAGCTCCTGGATCACGACTGCCATCGAACTCGTGTCAACGTCGATTCCGAGTTCGCGGCGGTAGAGCAGGGCCCGGTCGCTCCACAACGAGGCCCATACCCCGCGAATCGCCTCGACCACTGCAGGGGCGCCGAACACGCCGACAAAGCTGTCGTGGAGGCCGGCAAAGGACGCGCCTTCCGAGTCTTCGCCGGGCGCCGACGAGCGCACCGCGAGAGCGACCTCGGGCAGATATTTCGCCAGTTGTGCTTCGACCGCGGCCACGACATCGTGTGGCACCGGTGCCCTCAGAAAGCGGTTGCGGATGCGCAGCGCCACGTCCCAGATCTCTTCCCAGCGCATGTCCTCGAAATTCTTGCGACCCAGCTCCTGGTGGAGGACGGCTCGCAGCGACGCCCGCTCGACGAACAGTTCGTAGGCATCGGTCGTCAGGCACAGCGAACGGGGAACGGGATGGCCGGTCCGCTTCAGAGCCGCGAGCGCAACGGCCTTGCCACCGACCCGGCCACCGTCGTCATCACCGATCTGGTCGAGGCCGACAACCAAATTCATCAGTCGATATGGAGTTCGATGACGTGTTGGAAGCGGGCCACCACCATGTAGACCGACACCCGGAGGCGCAGCCGCACGCAACTCGGCGAACGCACGAAGCTCTCGAGATGGGGATGCTTGGCCAGGAAAACCCGGTCGAAGTCCTCGCGCTCGGATTTCGCCACCTCTTCCACCACTCCTACCGCGGTCGCAGCGGCCGCCTCTGTAAAGTCGACAGGACGATTCGTTCGGGTGTCGACCAACATCGAGGCGCGGGCATCGGCGGCAAGATTGGCGTGCTTGCGAGTTGCACGACCGGTAGCAAAGAGCAGGTGTTTGAGATCGGCGGTGGCCGCGAAACCGATCAGGCTCGTGTAGGGCTCGCCTTCGTGATGAGTTCCAAGCACACCCAGCAGCTGGTGGTCCAGCATCTCGCGCAGAGCTTCCATGTGGCTGCGGTCGTCGCTCATGGTTCTGTTCGCCCTTCGTCGAACATTATAGGCTGCAGCCCCGATCGAGCCCCAAGAAATACCTCAACCCTGCGGAGTCGCCTCGGCCAATAATGCATCGACGGCAGAGGTAATCTGTTCATCTAACGGCTCGACCGCGGACTCGAAGCGAGCAACCACACGACCTTCCTGGTCGATCAGAAACTTCGTAAAGTTCCACCGAACCTCGCCCTCGTATTCGTCGCCGCTCTCGGCGGTGAGAGTCCGATAGATTGGCGCTTGATCGACGCCCTTGGTATGGACCTTGGCCATCATCGGGAAGGTCACACCATAGTTGAGGCGACAGAAGTTACCGATCTCCTCGGCTGTGCCGGGCTCCTGATTTCCGAAATCGTTACTCGGAAAACCGATCACCACGAGATCGCCCTCGCCGTAGCGCTCGTAGAGCTTTTGGAGGCCTTCGTACTGCGGTGTATAGCCGCACTTCGAGGCGGTGTTGACGATCAGCATCGGCCGACCTCGGAAGGAGGCCAGCTCGACCGTGTCACCGGTCAACGACTCGACGGTGTGGTCGATGGTCCCCGTCGGACCCTCCTCGACTGCCGCCACCGGCTGCGCGGGTTGCGGGCCAGAAGACTGCTGCTGCCCACCTCCGCAGGCAATAGCAACCACCACGAGAAACGACATTGAGACAAAAACTGAAGCGCGTCGTGACATTTTTCCTCCTTTTGCGATGCCTGGGCAACCTCAAGGACAGGAAGCGAATTCCAGCTCACACGATCCGCCGGACCGAAGTCTCAAGCGATCCAGCGTGACGAGGTCACTCCGCGAACGGCCGACCTATCTACCGCGCGCCGCTCGACGCGTCCTCTTCCCCTTCGTTCGGCCGAGAGACCAATTTTCTCTCCAGCGCCGAGAGATCGCTCAGCCGGCTATGCGCTGGATCAGAAGCTTCACTCAGGCCTATCAGGAAAACCGCCGTCAGCGTGATTCCGGTGACGACGAGCCCGAAAAGGAAAATGCCAAGAGCGCTCATTGGCTCGACGCTCCCCGACCGGCGAAAAGCAGCGCTCCAAGGGACAGAATGGACGGCACCCAGAGACCGACAAACATACCCTCTTCTTTTTGCCCGCTAAACCAAAGGCCGACTGATAAAAGAAAAGACAATCCCGCGGCCACGATAATGAGCAACTTCGCTTTTTTCGTTACAGTCATTGCTGATCCTCCCGAAGCGAAAACCACGCTCCGCTAAATACCAAACCGCTTTTTAATCGTGCGAGACGCTAGATGGCGGAACCTGATTCCCCCTACTCCTATTCCCGCGAGCGGACGGAGACGGGTCAGGATGCCGCGACGATCACCGACAGGAGAAGCATCGTCAGGGCAGGCAGGGATTTTTTCAATGGATCTTTGACCTTCAGATGCATCGCGACAGCAGCGAGCATCAGAATCGCGATGCCGACCGCCGCAGGTTTGGTCAACGTCGGAAACCAGATGCCCGCGAGCAGACATGCGGCAAACACGAGCTTCAGGAAACCGACGACCTGCACCGACCACGACGGCAGGCCATAGGCCTGGAACTCTTCCTTCATGTTGGCGGCTGTACCGCCGCGCCACTCGGTCGATTTCCCGAAACGAAGAACCCAGACATTGAAGATTCCCAGGGCGATCACGACCTGAATGATGAGAACAGCAGTTTCCATGGTCTCTCCCCTCACCAGCTCTCGATTTTAGGTGCGGAGGCCATAGTACATGGTCCTGAACGCCTGTGGGTTCCACCCTTCGCATTGTTGGGTGCTGCGCCTCCAAGCCCGCCGTGGTTCGCGTGGATTCGAATTTCAAAAATTTCGCTGCCAGGCTTCAGGAACCTGGGGATTTGTTTGGTCTTGATTCTCGCTCGAACTTCCGAAAATCCGAAAGCCTGGCAGACAGCTCAGTCTTTGGCGGCGTATTTGGAGAGGTAGTCGACGATTCCGTCCTGGGACTCCTCGATGCCATCCTCACCCTCGTTCCAGTTGGCCGGGCAGACGTCGCCGCGCAGCTCGTGGAAGCGCAGCGCGTCGAGCACCCGCAGGGCCTCGCTGACATTGCGGCCGAGCGGCAGGTCGTTGACCAGGGCGTGGCGGACGATGCCTTCCTTGTCGATCAGGAAGAGCCCTCGCAGCGCGATGCCCTCGTCGAGCAGCACGCCGTAGCTGCGTGCGATCTCCTTGTTGAGGTCGGAGACCAGGGGGTAGCGGATTGGACCGATGCCACCATCGTCCACATGGGTGCGCTTCCACGCGGCGTGGGTGTAGTGCGAGTCCACCGACACGCCGACGACCTCCGCATCTCGCTTGCGGAAATCCTCGAGCGCCTCGTCGAAGGCAAGGATCTCGGTGGGGCAGACGAAGGTGAAGTCCAGCGGGTAGAAGAAGAGCACGACGTACTTGCCGCGCAGGGCCGAGAGGCTGAACTGCTCGTCGAAGCTATCGTCGGCGAGGACGGCGGTGGCCGTGAATTCCGGCGCGGGTTTGGTGACCAGCAATGACATGATGCACTCCAAAAAAATGGCGCCGCCGCGCCACGGGCGCAGCGGCGCCTTACATTTGACGATCTGAGAGCGCCTTGAAGGCGCTCGGGCTCAGTCGTTCTGCGGGTTATCCGACTCGTCGACACAGATCATCTTGAGCTGTTCCTCGGTAGGGTTTTCGAACCGCTTGAGAGCATCCACCGGGCACAGATAGGTGTGGCCCGAATCAACCTTGACCCACTTCACACCCAGGGTCTTCTTGAACTCCACATCAGCTTCGTAGATCTCGGTCATCGCTTCCTCCTTGTTGTGTTCAGTTCATCTTCAATGACATGGTTCGGCGAAGCTCAGCCGGATTCGCCGGCCAGCCGCTTCTCCATGTCGGCCCGTACATGTTCCATATCGAGACCCTCTGCGGTGCCGATGGCCTCGTCGATTTCCACCTCTGACAGATAGCCCGGCCGCCGCAGGAGCAGCAGCCCATCGCGGAACAGGATGATGGTAGGGATGTGACTCACCTTGAGCTTCTTGGCGAGCTCCTCCTCGGCCTGGGTATCGAGCTTGGCGAAGGTGTGCTCGGCGTGGCGCTCGGCCGCCGCTTCGAAGGTGGGCATGAAGTCCTTGCACGCTCCGCACCACGGCGCCCAACAATCGATGAGCACGATGCCTACGGACATCACGTGGTCTTCGAAGTTCGAACGTTGCAGATCGACGAGCATCGCGCCTCCAAATCTGACGGGACAACGGATACGAGTCGCCGCCTATTCCAGAAACGGCGGGGATCCGGATTCCGATCTCGGAATGAGATCTTAAAACGTGATTTTCTTTTCCAGCTGGGCTTATATATCGGTGAAAGCCTACCATGGGCCGACCTTTCGCTGACACACATCCATACATGGACATGCACAGGTATGGGTGCCACGCACACACTTTCACACTTGCTGATCGATGAGCGGGGCTGAGGACCGGTGCCACGGAACGAATTGTTGGAATGGCGCGGCGTCAAGAAGGCAGACCTCCGGGTGCACCTCGACAATGCGGTCGTCCGCCCTTCATGGGTGGCACCCCAGCTTAGCGCCCGAGAATCCCTTCGGCGGCGGCGAGCCCCGACAGGAAGGCGCCCTCGACCCGCGGTCCGCCGCACCAATCGCCGCACGCCGCCAATCGAAGCTTCGCATCAAAAAGACAGGTCTCAGGAAGAGGATTGAGTGGCAGCGCGAACCTCCACCGGTGGGCGGTCAGGTGATTCGGATCCCTGTTCTCCAGGCCCAGCGCAGCGCGGAACTCGCGAAGTAGGACCTCGGCCGCACGGCCGGGCTCCAGCTCCAGATGAGCGGTCGACCACTCCTGCGAGGCGTGGATCACCCAGGCCTCGTGATCCGGGCGCCCAGGCTTCGAGGCGTCCCGAGCCACCCAGGTGATGGCGGAGTTGTTCACGAAGGCACCGTCGAAGCCCAGATTCAAGCTTTCCGGAAAGGTCATCATCGCCGCCCAGCACGGCGACATCTCGACCGATGCCGCATGGGCGGCGAGATCGGGCGAGCAGGTGCGGAAGAGGGCGCCAGTCTGGGGTGCCGGAGCGGACACCACTACGGCGTCGAACGACCCCAGTTCGACACCGTTCTGGTCTGCCAGCACCCACTCGTCGGCCTCCCGGTTCAGAACCTCGATTCTGGTGCCGTACGACACATCGAGATCGCGAGCGAGGTGCCGGCAAACAGCGTTCATGCCCGGCACGCCGACCAACCGAGGGATGCGGCTGATTTTCTCGGACACGGCACCGTTTTCGACGACGGCTATCCTGCCTGTCCACGGCTCGACAATCCCCTGTCGACACCATGCATCGACCGTCTTCTCGAACCGGTCATCCCGGACGGTGAAGTACTGGGCTCCGTGGTCGAAACACAGGTCGCCGGCTCGACGGGTCGCCATGCGTCCACCCGCACCCCGCGCCTTGTCAAAAACCCGAACATCGAGGCCGCCATCGGCCAGCTCCCGCGCACACGTCAGCCCCGAGAGACCGGCTCCGACGACCACGACCTTCGAGTTTTCCATAGAAACTCCCGCCAGTATAATGCCCGGTCAGGGTACTGGATCCTGCACCAGACAAAAAAACGGCCCGCATCGCGCGGACCGTCCATCTCACTCGAAATTCAAAGTCAGGCGGAGGGCACGATGACCGTGTCGATGACGTGAATCACGCCGTTGGAAGCCATCACGTCAGTTTTTACCACTGTGGCGTTGTTGATCATCACGGTGCCGCCCGAGACGGCGATGGCGATGTCAGAACCCTGAACGGTCGTGGCGCTCGACAGGCCGACCACGTCGCTGGCCAGCACCGTGCCGGAAACAACGTGGTAGAGCAATACCTGCTTGAGCTTTTCCGGGTCGGCGAGCAGGCTTTCAATCATGCCTTCGGGCAACTTGGCAAATGCCTCATCGGTGGGCGCGAAGACGGTGAATGGACCGGCGGACTGCAACGTGTCCACCAGACCCGCTGCCTTGGCCGCCGCGAGCAGGGTGTTGAAGGTGCCGGCCGAGGAAGCCACACCGACGATATCGGCAGAAGCAGCTTCAGCGACATGGTCGTGTGCCTCACCTGTTCCGCAGGAACCACAATGCGCAAACAGCGGGGCTGCGGACATTAGAACAATCGTCGCCAGAACAAACACAAACTTTCTCATCTTGGACTCCTCTCCGCCATCAGGCGGATTTGTTATCGATGGTCGGCTAACTCATGAAAGGGGCTCGAATATTTCAAAAGTATGAAAACTCATTGGGTGCCGTCCTCCGGAATAAGAAATGGAAGAATTCGTCGGCGTTCCCTGGTTGGAATAGAAGTGTCGGTTGAGACGATGAACGATTACAGACTTTTTGATTCGAGGAGGATGACTCAATGCTAAAAACAAAACTCTCTATATTAGTAGCCATCGTGGCGACAATAACGCTACTGGTGGCGTCCGGCCCAGCTTCAGCTCAGGGCATGGCGAAATCGAACCAGTTCTGGTGGCCTGACCAGGTGGACCTCAGCCCACTTCGCGCCCACGGCGCCGGTTCAGACCCGATGGGCGCCGAATTCGACTACGCCGCCGAGTTCGCCACGCTCGACCTTGACGCCGTCAAGAAGGACATCGCGGCTTTGATGACCGACTCGCAGGACTGGTGGCCGGCGGACTATGGTCACTACGGACCGTTTTTCATCCGGATGGCCTGGCACAGCGCGGGCACCTACCGCACCCTCGATGGCCGCGGCGGCGCCGGCGGCGGTCAGCAGCGTTTCGATCCCCTGAACAGTTGGCCCGACAATGCAAACCTCGACAAGGCACGGCGCCTGCTCTGGCCGGTCAAACAAAAATACGGCAACAAACTGTCGTGGGCGGACCTGATGGTACTGACGGGAAACGTCGCAATGGAGTCCATGGGCTTCAAGACCTTCGGCTTCGCCGGCGGTCGTGAAGATGACTGGGAGGCCGACCTGGTCTACTGGGGCCCCGAGACCGTCATGCTCGCCGACGAGCGCTACAAAGGCGACCGGGAGCTGGAAAGACCGCTCGCAGCGGTCCAGATGGGTCTGATCTACGTCAATCCGGAAGGCCCGAATGGCAACCCGGATCCTCTCCTCGCTGCCAAGGACATCCGAGACACCTTCGGGCGCATGGCGATGAATGATGAAGAGACGGTTGCGCTGATTGCCGGTGGCCACACCTTCGGCAAGAACCACGGTGCGCACAAGCCGGACGATTGCGTCGGGCCGGAGCCCGCTGCCGCGGGTATCGAGGCGCAGGGCTTCGGTTGGTCGAACGAGTGCGGCCGCGGCAACGCCGGCGACACGGTCACCAGCGGGCTGGAAGGCGCATGGACCACGACCCCGGTCAAGTGGAGCATGAACTATCTCGAGAACCTTTTCGCCTACGAGTGGGTGCAGACGAAGAGCCCTGCCGGTGCAACCCAGTGGATTCCCGAGGATTCGGCTGCAGCCAACATCGTGCCCGATGCGCACGACCCGGCGAAGCGGCGCGCGCCCGTCATGCTGACTACGGACCTTTCACTGAAGGTCGACCCGAGCTACCGCGAGATCTCGAAGCGCTTTCTGGCAAATCCGGCCGAGTTCGAGCTTGCTTTCGCCAAGGCGTGGTTCAAGCTGACGCACCGTGACATGGGCCCGCGTGCACGCTACGTCGGAAACGACATCCCTGACGAAGAGCTGCTCTGGCAGGACCCGGTCCCGGCAGTTGATCATGAACTCATCGACGCGGGAGACATCGCCGAGCTGAAGGCCGAGATCCTCGACTCGGGCCTGAGCGTTCCCGAGCTGGTCAGGACGGCCTGGGCGTCGGCCTCCACCTTCCGTGGCACCGACATGCGCGGTGGCGCGAACGGCGCCCGCATCCGTCTCGCCCCCCAGAACACCTGGGACGTCAATGGCCCGGTTGAGCTCGCGAAAGTGCTGACACAGCTCGAGAACATTCAGAAAGACTTCAGTGGTTCACAGATGGGCGGCAAGCAGGTATCGCTCGCCGACCTGATCGTGCTGGGTGGATCTGCAGGCATCGAGCAGGCCGCCAAGGCGGCCGGGCATGACGTACAGGTGCCTTTCGTTCCGGGTCGTACCGATGCGTCCCAGGACCAGACCGACATCGCGTCGTTCAACGTGCTCGAGCCGAGAGCGGACGCATTCCGCAACTACTACGGCGAGAGTGCCGTGCTGTCGCCTGCGGCGTCGATGGTCGACAAGGCGAACCTGCTGACCCTGACCGTTCCCGAAATGACCGTCTTGATCGGCGGCATGCGGGCCCTCGATGCCAACGCCGACGGTTCGGACCATGGTGTGTTCACCGACCGGCCGGGCACACTGAGCAATGATTTCTTCGTAAATCTGCTCAGCATGTCTTCTATGTGGTCGAAGTCGTCGACAGCAGAGGGCATCTACGAGGGTCGAGATCGCGCGACCGGTGAGCTCCGTTGGACGGCCACGCCCGTTGATCTGATCTTCGGTTCCCATGCCGAGCTTCGCGCAGTTGCCGAAGTCTACGCAGCCAACGGCGGCGAAGAAAAATTCGTCAACGACTTCGTCGAGGCGTGGAGCAAGGTGATGACCCTCGACCGCTTCGACATGGCCGCCTCGAAAGGCATGCAGATGGCCGCACGTCAGTAGCAGATGGTCGAATGAGCTCTCTGCCACGCGAATATTCATGACGCGGACAGACAAACGGCGGCGTTCAAAACGCCGCCGTTTTTTTCCACCCCAGGTGCCACTCAGCAAAGGCAACCTCTCTGTTGCACCCCGTTGGAATTCAGCATGTCTATGGAAGATCAGGAATATTGTTGCGTTTCGCAGGAGTTCGGCCAACTGAGAATATCGAGTACCTTCCGCGCCTCGACCGCCGATTCGAACGTGGTGACGGACCAACCGAAAGGAACCAAACATGAAGACTCCTCTATTGATTGCTCTTGCTGCCGCGGCCGCTCTCGCCAGCGTCGGGTGCGCTCCCCCACCGGCGCCGGTAGCCGAAATTCCACCAGGACCCGAGCTCGTGCACGACGTCCTCACGGCTGCCGCCCAGCAGGCCATGACTCCACAGCAGGTCCTCGCCGATCTCAAGGCGGGCAATGAGCGCTTCTCGGCGGGTCTGCTGACACCGCGTGATTACATGGCTCAGGCCGAAGCAACCGCCGCCGGCGGGCAGTTTCCAAAGGCGACCATCCTGAGCTGCGTCGACTCCAGGGTCCCAGTGGAGATCATCTTCGACCAGGGTATCGGCGACGTCTTCGTCGGTCGCGTGGCCGGCAATGTCGAGGACGTCAACATGGTCGGCAGCTTCGAGTTCGCTACCAAGGTCGCCGGCTCCAAGGTCATTCTGATTCTTGGCCACAGCTCGTGCGGAGCCATCAAAGGAGCCGCAGACGGTGTCGAACTCGGCAACCTCACTGAACTGCTGAACGACTTCGACGCCCCCATTGCGAGAGCTGACGCAGCGACCGAGGGCGAGGCCAACTCGTCGAACGCGGCTTTCCTCAATTTGGCCATCGAGGAAAACGTGCGCGAGACCATCGCCAACTTGCTCGATTCCAGCGAGGTGATCTCCGAGTTGGTCGACAACGGCGAGCTTCTCGTGGTCGGCGGCGTTTACGACCTGGCCACCGGCCAGGTGAACTGGCTCGACTCGTAGGGTCTGAGCAGGCCTCTGTCGCTCACGCGATCGCCGGCAATCGGGGTGGCTTTGCTCGCGGCGTTCTTCGCCGCGGGCACCACCGCGGCGGCCGGATAAAAAATATGGTGCCAGCCTCCGCAGTCACTCAATCCTGCCTTTGTGAGTGCGGCTGCATGGATGGCACCCCAGGAACCCTGGCAGGGCGCGGCCCTCACTGCAGGTTGAATCTGACGGCCAGGTTGTAATAGACCTCGACCGGCTCGCCCTCGAGGGTGGAGGGTTTGAACTTCCAGTTCATGACGGCGATCGCAGCCGCACAGCTCATATCGGGGGTCGGTCCATCCAGCACGTAGACGCAGAGGATCGACCCGTCGGCGCCTATGAGCGAATCGAGCACCACGGTGCCCTCGATCCGCGCCAGGCGATCCTGCTCAGGGTATTCCGGGTAAGCTCCTGACAGCCTGATCGGCTCGGTGATCGGTCCATCGAGTTCGAATCGTTCCGGTGCCGTCCATTCTTTCCGATGGAGATCGGCACTGCCTTCGGCGCATTTACCCTCCTCATCGAAGAACGCGAGCCCCTCGTCGTGCCTGCCCTGTCGGCACAGAACGGAGACCAGTGAGATTCGCGTCTGGAGCGGCCGGTCGGGCCGGAGGGCCAGGGATTCTCGAAGAGCGGCTTCCGACTCCGACAGTTTGTTGAGCCGGCCGAGGCTCACGCCGAGCAAATGGAGTGAAATGCCTTTCCGCTGGGGATCCTGCTCCATCTGAACGAGCCGTTCGGCGTACTCGCGGGCCCTGGCGGGCTTGCCCATCTGCAGCGAAGCCGACCCCGCGCCGGCCAACGCATCCCATGACGTTCCATCGGCCAACTCATCGGCGAGTTGAAACTTTTTGAATGCGGCCTTGTAATTCTGGGCTTGAAAGGCCGTGGTGCCCTCGCCGACCAGTTTCGTGACCTCAGGATCGTTCGCGGACCGTGGAGGATCCTGGCCAGAAACCGGCGAAAGGGCGATGCTCAAGATCAGTCCGCACAGACACGCCAGCCTCACGGGGCCCCTCTTCTCCACGTCGAAAAGCTTCGCCTCCAGGTCGACAACCTCGCGTGATCCCATGTTCGTCCTCCCAAGAAGTTCCTCTCCTTCGATGGTACCGCCTGAAGAGCGAACATCAAGTGGGCATGGGTGCCCTGAGGGCCACCCACTTGCGAGCTTTCGATTGCTGGTGATACCTATTGTTGACACACTCACCAGTCCGACCGTATGGTTGTTTAGAGTCGCACCAATTGCTGAGTTTTTACGGGAAAAATCTCGAAACGGTGCGAATCGGAGGAACCATGGCTCGCAACCGGCTCGTTCTTGGCACCGCCACCCTTGCACTGCTCCTCCTGGCGGGGGTCGCATCGATCCTCGCCTCCGCCAAAAGTGAGCTTTCCCAGACGCATGCGGTGGTGTATGCCTCCGACCCGCAAAGTGATGACAATTTCGGCGCGTCGGTTTCTCTCAGCGGCGACACGCTGGCGGTGGGCGCCTTTCTCGAGGACGGCGGCGCGGGTGATCCAACGCTCGATGCCGGCGCCGTTTACCTTTTTGAGCGCGATCAGGGCGGCCCAGGCTCCTGGGGTGAGACCAAGATCCTGCGTCTTTTCCGACCGGATACCGAAGACTGGTTCGGACTTCCCGTCGCGATCGATGGAGACACCGTCGCCGTCGGCGCCAGAAAGGTGGACGGCGGAATCGGACTCGACCCGGAGGACGCCGGCGCCGTCTACATCTTCGATCGACACCGAGATGGTGAGAATCAATGGGGACAAGTGGCCGAAATCCGGGCGTCCGACGGCCAGGGCGGAGATATCTTTGGCAGCGCGGTGGCGCTGGACAACGACACGCTGGTGGTCGGGGCCCGATGGGAAGACGGCGGTCTTCAGGATCCGCTCTGGCTGGCCGGAAGTGCCTACGTCTTCGACCGCGACCTTGGCGGAGTGGACGGGTGGGGCGAGGTCGCTATCCTTCGCCCATCAGAACACCGGGCACACGACAGTTTCGGAAGTGCAGTGGCCATCTCGAACGATACGATCGCAATCGGCGCCATCGGGGAGGACGGCGGTGAAGGAAATCCCACGCCCGACGTCGGCGCCGTCTATATTTTTGAACGAAATGAGGGCGGAACAGACGCCTGGGGCGAGGTTGCGGTCCTGCGGGCCTCCGATGCTCAATCCGACGACCATTTCGGCACTTCCCTCGCCCTGGACGGTGACACCCTGGTCGTCGCGGCTGATTTCGAGGACGGCGGTACTGGAGACCCGATGTCCAACGCCGGGGCTGCCTATATTTTCGAGCGAAACCACGGTGGAGCAGGCGCCTGGGGCGAAGTGGTAAAACTCACCGCCTCCGATGCGCAGCCTGACGATCTGTTCGGGTTCTCGGTCTCCCTCGATGACGACACGATCATCGTCGGCGCATTCGACGAGGACGGCGGCGAGGGCGGACAATTGCCAAGCGCCGGCGCTGTTTATCAGTTCGAACGGAATTTCGGAGGCGAAGAAAACTGGGGCGAACGACGGATTTTGCGGGCTCCAGATGCTGCGGCCCAAGACAATTTCGGCGTCGCCGTCTCGGTCAACGGCGGCGTCGCCGTTGTCGGGGCATTCTTTGAGGACGGCGGCCCGGGTGATCCCGTCATGAACGCAGGAACGGCCTATATCTACCTGGTTGGAGAGCTGATATTCGAAGATGGTTTCGAAACTGGAAATAGCTCGAAGTGGTCGGCTTCTTACCCGGTTCCCACGCCAACGCCAACCGCTACACCCACGATCACGGCAACTCCAACGCCAACGAGCACGCCGACCGGAACCCCAACCATGACGCCGACCGGAACCCCGACGGTGGTGCCGACCGCCACGTCCCCCCCGAACCGACCAGCACTCATACACCTCCACCCACGGCCACCCAGACGCCGACCCGAACCAACACTCCGGTTCCAGAGGTGGACTGCGGGCTGGTAACCGTAACCAACCTTCAGGCTTCGGGCAACGATGATTTCACGGCCACCATCACCAACGGACTGACCGTTTTTGCACCGGGACCGCCATATCTCGAAATCACGCGCACCGTCTGGACGTGGCATCCCGGGTCGGCAGCCCACTACGTCGATTTCTTTTCGGTCAACTCCTCGTCGAGCTCAGCCGCCTACACCTACTGGCACGGCAACAGCTACGTCTCACCTGTGGATGTGGAGCCCGACCATTGGAACCCGCCGACCCTCAACATCATGGCGGGCGCTACCGCATCGTGGCACGCGGATCACTCGTATCATCTCCGTCCTGCGGGCACCTACCAGGTGTGTCTGGATTTCGCCATCCTCAATACCAGTGCGCCGGTGATGGAGTGCCTCAACGTTTGTGCATCACTCGAATACGAGGGTGATCCGACACCAACTCCAACACCGACGATGACGCCGTCGCCATAAAACGATATTTCGTATCGGTACCATATGTTTGGGTACCACTCTGCAACAGAAAATTCGGATGAGCCATGGCTTCGTTCCAGTTTGGGTGCCCAGCTCTCCAGGGCCGCGGTAAAGTAAGTCTCCGAAGGGGGCCCGAACCCATGACTGGAATATTTGAACCAACCGAACTGAGCGGTCTCGAGCTGGCTAATCGCCTGGTCCGATCCGCCACCTGGGAGGGGCTGGCCGATGCTGATGGCCGGGTGACTCCTGAGCTGCTTCGCATCTACAAAGAACTGGCAGAGGGCGGCGTCGGTCTGATCATTTCCAGCTATCTCTACATTCAAAAGATCGGTCAACAGAGCCTCGGCCAGATCGCTGTCGATCGCGACGATCTGATTCCCGGGCTTGCTTCTCTCGCCGACATCGTCCACGAACACGGCGGCAAGATCGTCGGGCAGATCGTTCACTGCGGCGGTCAGGCCAATACTGAACAGAATGGCGGGCGCCACCCGGTTGCACCGAGTGCGATCGAGGATCCGGGTTACCCGGAAGTACCCCACGAACTGACCGCCGACGAAATCCGCCAGATCATCGAAGATTTCGGCGCTGCCGCCGGGCGTCTCCAGCAAGCCGGCTTCGACGGCGTTCAACTGCACGGAGCACACGGATACCTGTTGGCCGCCTTTTTGTCTCCGCTGCGCAACCGCCGGACCGACGAATATGGCGGTTCTCTCTTGAACCGTTCACGACTCTGTCTCGAGGTCTACCGAAAGATCCGTACAACGGTAGGTCCCGACTTCCCGGTGATGATCAAGCTCAACGCCAACGACTTCCTCGATGGGTCAACCACCGAAAAAGATTCGACGTTTCTGGCATCTGCTCTCGCCGCAGAGGAAATCGATGCCATCGAGGTATCGGGTGGGACACCGGGATCGGGTCTTCTCGGTGCCGCGCGGCCCAACATCAAGGGCCCCGACGAGGAAGCCTATTTTCTCTCGCAGGCTCGAGCGATCGGGAAGGCTGCACCCCAGGTTCCGCTCATGTTGGTCGGAGGAATGCGGTCGCCTGAGATCATGGAGAAAATCCTGGCCGAAGGAGTCGTCCAGTACTTCTCGATGTCGCGACCTCTTATCCGCGAGCCGGGTCTCCCGACGCGATGGCTCGAAGGGGACCAGGAGCGTGCTGCCTGCGTTTCGTGTCTTGGATGCTATGTTCCTGCCCGCAAGGGTGAGGGAATTCGCTGCGTTCAGGAGAATGGTTCACCCGCTAACGACTGACGTCGTGGCCTCCCGATCGCGGTGAGATGGCTCGCGGCTCGAGCCGGGCGCGATCGTTTCAATGAAAACCTCCCAGTCAAAGTCGAGCCAGATCAGAAACGCATAGGAGCCGCGTACCGAATTGTTGAATTGTGAGAATGATGGGTGGCACCCTGATGGCACCCCTTCGATCATCAATTGCTCAACACCAGCACGTGAAGATGAGGGTTCACGTAGATGTTGCAGCCACCCCATGTTTTCAATCTGACGAAGTTCTGTCCGGCAGGAAGCGTCTGCATCCACGAGGTATGAACCGAGACGCCATTGTTGGTGTTATTGACGGGACTCGGGACCGGGGCCTGGTTATCAACATGCACCGAAGTCCGGGGCTCGAGCTCTCCATTGATTTCTAACTCGATTGCGTCCTCGCACGCTCCTTCACCCCAGACGTTGACGTCGGCCAAAATCAACACAGTGCTCTCTTCGTCCAATGTGAAGTCGACCCTCGCGATTTCCCAAAGAGTTAGGGGTCCATACACGGCCTCGGGCAGGTCGGTATATCCGTTCACCACCCCCACTGGAAGAACAACGGTGCCGCCCTCCCGTGAAAGACTGAGCGAGGTGCCTTCGAGCGAGAGGGTTTGCAGTTCATTCGACGGGTCGGCGTCAGCGTCGTCCGCGTATCCCGCGGGGATGTCCTCGATGTCGGACCACGAGATACGGCCGGCGCGCAGCGAGTACGGCGACGGCATTATGGCCTGCCGCGGTCCGAGCGGTGTGTAGGCCCCGGTCTCATCACCGGACCGAACTGCCACTTCGAGCCATCGCTGGCTTCCGTCGAACACCTCGTCCCCGAAATTCAGGTAAAGCGAGAACAGACCACCTGACACCTCGATGTCATCCCCATACAGGATGGGTCCGACCTGCGACCCTCCGATTTCCGAACCGTAGAGGATGAATCTAAAATCGAAGTTCCCTTCGGCAGGCCTGTCGGAAACACTCAGGTTGCCCTGATACGAAAACGCAGAATCCATGCTTTCGGCGCTTCTAACGGGGAAGAAACAGACTCCAACGAACACCGACAGGCAAATCGACAACATCCTGATATGCATGATTCTCTCCTCCGTTTGCTGCGTCGACGACGCTCTCACCAACCGACGATGGCTGTCCACGAATTCGCCGAATTCGACTCGAATCCGTCTCCAAATAGGAAGCCGCCAGGAGGCGCAGCACCTGCGAGCAAACCAGCCTCGAGAACGAAGCTCCCACCGACTGCCGTCCCCACGCTGGTCTGGCCCACCGTTGCGCCAATTTCAAAGGGCCCGCCTTTGCTGCTCCCCCCGCCTCCTCCCAGGTGCCACCCTTCAAGCTCGACAACCGCCGATTTTGTGACGGCATCTTGCTCACCCGCAGAAGGCTTCGTAACCGGCCAGATAAGACAGCAGACAACTATCAAGAAAAAAACAGGCAGCTTGCGTCGCATGACGACCTCTCGATGGCCAGTGTGTCAATATGATGGGCAAATCTCACGCTACAAATCCCAAAACTCTGTTGAAACATGAGATGCATCCCTTCAGCTTGTACATATTTTGTTGCCTACAATATTCGGCGCGATCGGTCAGATGTCAAGCCATCCGATTAAGAGGGTGCCGCCCTTCCTGCACATGGGTGCCATGCATGTATGGGTGCAACGTTCACATTTGTTGAATTGTGCGGGTGACGAGGAAGCTCCAACACCAGGTCAAAGCTCGAGGTGACTCCTCGCCCACTGCGCCATCCAGAATAAAACTGAACTGCGGACCTCGCTAATGTGATCGGGGGAACTCTCTGTCGTGCCGGCACTCTCAATCGAAAACTGTTCGATCTCTGCGATCGATGGAGTTGGAGGAACGCATGAAGCGAAGCCTTGCGATGATTGCCATGATCTGTTGTTCATTGTTCACGGCCGTCCCTGGCCAAGGGCAGGAGCCGCAAGACGAGGAAAGCAGGAGTCAGCGGTACTGCAGAGCTGAAAAAGCCCCTCGCTTCTTTTGCGAGGTCCACGAAGTCTCATTCGAAGTCATCGAGGTACCTATTCAATTTGGTCTTCCAATCGACGAGCCGGTATCAATGGCTGGACGGGAGCGAGATTGCCGATATCGCTTCGCTCGCGAACGGGATTTCCCGAACGCTGCCCCTCAAAGCACATCTGGTGGGTGCACTATCATCGAAGAAGAGAAGTCCGGATTCTCTTGTGCTTGCCGTTTGTGCACTTCATCCGAACGAAAGTGGGAATGGAAGTGCTCTTACTGCCTACTCGCCTCTAACCGCAGACTGTGGGAGCCCTACGATCCCGATCAAACTGGAGTCGATCTCTTCCTTCGGATTCAGCAGCTCCGCACCTTTGACGAAACGGAGGTGGCTGATTGTTTGAACCAGGTGTGGGAACAACATTTCGGAAACGACTGATCGTTTGCGCTCACCTTGAAGTCACAGAGTAATTGGTGGCACCCTCAATCTACTGAATCGACGTCTCGTCTGATTCTGCCACAATCTGGGGCTCGAAAAGGGTGTCGTCGAGCGGCGGGTTGGCCTCGTACGAGAGCAGGGCCACGTGGGCCGTGTCGAGGACCTCGGCAAGGCGGACTCTCATGTGCGGCAGCAGCACGCCACCGACCTCTCGGTGATCATAGAAGAGGTTGACCATCCGGCCGTTCTCTCCGAATTCCTCTTCCATCGTGAGCAGACCGGTGGCGATGTCGAAATAGACGAAGATCTCCTTGCCGGTGCTGATGGTCTTGCGAAGCTTGTAGAACGCCCCTCCTTCGAGGGCCGCGGTTTCGACAAAATCATAGGCCACGTTCTTTGCCTTGTAGTCGATCAGATCGAGAGTGATGCTGAACACTTGTTGCCACATCGACTGACCGGGCGGCAAAGCTTGCCAATCATCGCCCTCTACCTGCCAGGCCGTTATGCCGTCTGTTACGACGAAGAGTCCCTCATTCCGTTCCTGCCGAATGAGGTTGGGCGCCTTCAACTGGCGCGTGCCGCCGAATCTGCCCCCCACCATGAAACCGGTCGAAGTCATGGAAAGGGTTCGCAGAGAAACCAGTGCATCACGACCGCCCATCGACGCGATACAGCGGTCGACCACTTCCTCGGCCGTCGTAGCCAGGGGTTCGGTCTGCGCCGCGACAATCTGCTCGTAGGCCTTCTGTGCTCGCTCTTCGAGCTTGACCTTGCGTGCGGCGAGTGGTACGTTTTTCTTCGTTTTCCTGCGCCGGGGCGACGGAAGTGAAGGCCAAAAGGAGAACGAGTGCGGCAATCGTGCGAGACACCTTGCGCTACCTCCGGGTTCGATTGGGCTCTCCGCGTTCTGCATTTGAATACGGGGATTTCGGAGCGCGGTTGCAACGCACAGGGCATCCATGAGAACCCCACGTTCACCACTCGGCAATCGTCTGTTTGGATCAGGGATACCACGTATCAATTGACGCCTTGGCATCGCCTGATGTGGCTGTGTGAAACGACCTATCGAATAATCGAGGCCTTCACCTCAATCGGCGTGTCGGAGTGGTTGGATATTTGAGGATAGGTGGGATACCACGAACCACCGATGTTGTTGGTGATGACCGAACGATCGATGACGATGTCGCCCGAGTGGTCGTTGCTGACGAAGAAGATGGCACTTCCATGCGCGTTGACTTCGTTGTACTCGATGCGCGTACCGCAAATGGAGAGCGTCATCGTGTTGCCGTCGTTGTAGATTGCGCCGCCGCTTCCGCCCCCCGGGGTACCCGACTGGGAGGGATTCCCGCCATTACCGATCGCACGATTGCGGGAAAACGTGCTGTTAAGGACGGTCCATGAAACTCCGATGCTGCTGATCCCTCCCCCATTCGAACACGTGTTTCCGGACCCCTGCGCCGCACCGAAATGCGAGTTGACGACATAGACCGGCAGTCCTTCGTACTGACTGAAGACGCGGACGGCTGCCCCACCGAGATCAGGCCCGACGTCTTCGCAGACATTGTCAAAGAAGCTGCAATTGACGATCTTGAAGCGGCCTCCGCGAGCCCATATGGCTCCTCCTCCGTCGTACACGGGCTCGTTTTTGGAGTTGGCGTTGATGAAAGTCAGGTTCTGTACAGTGAGCTCTGGGTGGTCCTGGTTTTGGCAATGCGGTGTGGTCCACACGAGGTCCTCGTCGCAGGTGTTCATATAAAGGATGCGCCGGATGCCTCCCCCACTGAGCGTGATCAACCCTCCGCCGTCGATGACGATTTCTGGTCCCGTGTCATTAAAAACCCTGGCCGTCTGGTCGAGCGTGATGGTTACCGGGTCGGGACCGCAATCGAAGGTGATGATTCCACCAAGGGCCACGGCGCTGACAAATGCTGCGGAGGTACAACTCGCCGGCGTTCCGCTGCCAACGACCGTGGTGGGAGTTGAAACATCCTCCAGGCCTGCGCCAGTGGGGATTTCACAAGGCGCCACGATATTCGACCAGTCGAGGCGATTCCCCGCTTCGAAGCCGTCACTGTAGATCTCCTGCGTGATGCCGCTGCCGGCCAACACCACGAGGAATGCCGTGACAACGATCGATTTCGACAACGCGACCTCCAGAGGATGAGTCCCTCCTCATGGTAGTCAATACGATGCCCAGGCACGAACAACCACAATGAACGACGTGAGTTTTGCGGGGGCATCGGTGCCATTGATCACAACTTCACAGCCTGGGTCATCGCCCCTGATCGAAATCTCAGTTCGTGTGGGTGCCACTGATTACTACCTAATAACCTGACGCTCTGACGGCCTTCTCGATGTGAGGTTGTTATCAATGGCACCCTTCGTGTCGACGTGGTCAAGCACCTGACCAGTGACTATTTGCAGAAGAAGCTGGCCTGAGTATCACGTTTCAGAGTTGCCAGAGGCCGTGGTGGATGCCGCCCCGGATGAAGATCGCGAAACGACCGTGCCCCGGAATCTCCATCGGCGGGTGTGCAATCTCGCCGCCGGCCGCCTTGGCCGCCTCGACAGCGGCGTCGAGGTCGTCCACCAATGTGTAGGGCCGTACCACGGGCGCTTCGGTCTCGTGCATCGGCGCGCGAACGCCAAGCAGACCGCCACCTGGAAACGAGGCGGTACGGGCGTTGCCAAGCCGGGCGTCTGGTTCGCTAAAGCTCACGCCATGGAGCGTGGCGTAGGTCGCACAAACGGCATCGACATCGGGCGTGACGATCTCGAGATACTGGACCTTCATGGGCACCTCCGGCCACGAACTTAGCACTCAATGGAATCCTTGGGTGGCCCCGTTCGCAATCACTGACGGTCAAGGGTGCCCCTGGAACAAAAATTCTGAGGTCTTGTGACCGGCACCGATGGAGGTCATTTCCGCTTCACGAATCTGATCTGCATGAATTTCTTGAAATCGTCGCGCTCTTCGCCAGGCACCACCAAAACGAGCACACGTTCGTTGGCGCTTTTCTGGGTAACCATTGTCTTCTGTACCATTGGTTTTCCATCCAAATCCTTGGCTTCCGTAATCCAATGGACGGTCTTTGACTCGACATCGTAATCTCCGATCATTGTCGCCGCGTAGGGGCCATGGTCAATGATCGTGCCGACCAATTTCTTTTTGTCCAGGTCGTACCCGACAATGGAATGGATTCTCATGGTCTGCCCCATATTTTCGAAATCGAAGTCGGATGCGATCCAGTGCTCGCCGTACGGTCGATTCGTTTCCACGCCGTTGAAGGTGATCGGGGACGAATCCGGTCCGGCCGGCCAGACTTCGATTTCAGCGTCCCAAACTCCGATGGACGCCTTCAACACCTCCAATTCAATCGGCATCGGAGCTGGTGTTTCCTGCGCGGTACAGAAAAGAGGCACACCGAATATCAGGGCCACGGCAAGAGCATATTTGGTCAGCATGTTTCACCTATGCAATTTGGATTTGGGTCGAACCGCGACACAGATTAACAAATACAATCGGTGCATGGGCGCCACCATAAGGCGCCCAAGTCCCACGTGACTCCAAATGGGGCACCCCAAGGTTTCGTCGTAGATCGACCTCCTTCGTTTCCTGATTGCGGATGAGATCTTGAGATTTGGGAAACCCCGGTGGCCTCACCGACGTACCGTGGACTATGTGGACGGTGGCAGCTCCCCGGACCGCACAGCGATCGGAAGGAGGCACAGTGATGCGACGAATCCTCGAGGTAGCGGTCCTTCTGGCCTTTGTTTGCCAACCGCTCTCCAGTCAAGAGAACCCTGACGCAGTCGTGGGATCCGTGGAAAAGGCCGCCGTGATCGAAAGCGTCTGCGGCCACCTGGAGCGCGAGTACATATTTGCCGACATCAGTGACCGGTATGTGCAAACACTCAGGGAAAATCTTCGCTCCGGGACCTACGACGATATCCAGGATCCAGAGGCATTCGCCGCTGCGATCACCGAGGACCTCGCGAGCATCCATAAGGACCGGCATCTCCAGGTTCAGTTCAACCCGGAATGGGTCAGCGAGGAAAGAAACCGGAAGGATCTCGACGAGGCGGCGATCGCGCGCTCGAAGTGGCGGAACCGAGCCGCCAACTACGGTTTTCAAAAGGTCGAGATCCTTCCCGGCAATATCGGGTACATGAAGCTGGACTCGTTCAGTTATGAAGAGGCGGCGTACGAGGTGGCCATCGGCGCGATGAGTCTCTTGAGCAATATCGAGGCGCTGGTTCTGGACCTCCGGTCCAATGGCGGCGGTTCGCCGGAAATGGTCCAATTCCTCTGTAGTTACTTCTTGGGAAACCCCCGCAAGCACCTCAACTCCTTCACCTACAAGGACCCGCAGAAGTTGACCCAATACTGGACCTACACCTTTCTTCCCGGCAGAAGGTTGGATGAGGTCGAACTCTTCGTTCTGACGAGCAATAACACCTTTTCGGCCGCTGAAGAGTTCGCCTACAACCTCAAAAGCATGGACCGGGCCGTAATCGTCGGCGAAACCACGGGTGGTGGCGCCCACGACAACAGATTCGTTGTCCTCACCGACCGATACATGATGAGTCTTCCTTTTGCGCGCGCCGTCAACCCCGTCACGAAATCCAACTGGGAAGAGGTCGGCGTCGAGCCCGATGTCCCCGCGTCTGGTGACATGACGCTGAAGACGGCACTGGCCCTGGCCAGCGCGAGCTTGGCAGAAAGGGAGGGGTCGTCCTACGCAAATGCTTTTCACGCCTGGCACCACGACGTCTATGACTACGCCCTCCACCCCGCAAAACCGGACGAAGAGGCGCTGCAAGCCTATGTCGGGATCTACGGTCCACGGACTATCACGTTCGAGGACGGCTCGTTGTTCTACCAGCGACGGGACCGAGACAAGATGAAGATGATCCCAATGGGGCCGGATCTTTTCATGTTCGATGAGCCCGACTGGTTCCGCCTCAGATTTTTCAGAGAGGGCGACAGGGTCGTCGCCGTCGAAGGCCTCACCCCAGAGGGAACCCTCGACACGCACACCCGAGACTGAAGGGCCGCACAACTGGGGAGTTTTGAACTCGGCAGCGTAGCGGCACCCTCCCTTCTGTAGGTTGGCTTATCATCGGGCGTGGCCTTTATCAGCATTTTCAATGATGTGATCGGACCGGTGATGCGCGGCCCGTCGAGCTCACACACAGCCGGCGCCCATCGGATCGGTTTGTTGGTACGCGATCTGTTTGGGGACACACCGGCGAGAGCGCGGGTGGTCTTCGACCCCAGGGGCTCCATGGCGCCGACCTGGAAACCGCTCGGGGTAGACCTCGCCTTCACCGCTGGGCTCATGGGTTGGTCGATGCTCGACGAGCACTACCGTGCAACCCTCGAACGAGCGACGAACGCCGGGCTCACGGTCGACTTCGCGATCGCCCCGCTCGATCACACCGACCATCCGAATGGCATGTTGATCGAGGTCGAAGATGCCGTCGGGAGGGTGCTGCGAGTGGTGGCTGAGGCCGTTGGAGGAGGAGGAATCCGTCTCATCCGCTGCAACGATTGGGTTATCGATTTCGATGGAAAGACATACATTGTGCTGGCAGAGGTCGGTCGCGCCGAGGAGTCTGCCGTTGCCGACCTCCTGGTGGACGCAACCCGCCAGGAGGATGGTGAGACCGTTCTGCTGACTTCGATCAGCCCGGCTCCCCAGGTTTCGGATATTCCGAGCGCAAAACGGACGTGGACCGCCGCACCGGTCTTTTACGTCGAGAAGGGCAAGAATCTCATCGAGAGTGGCCACGGAATGGTGGCGCTGGCCGAAAACCGCGATCTCTCGCTCGGCGAGACAGCCCTGGTTTTCGAGTGCGAGCTGCTCGGCATGACAGACGAGGAAGCGGTCGAGGAGATGCTGCGTCGTTACGAGGTCATGGAGCGAGCCGTGGCCTCCGGTCTCGATGACCAGCGATCGGACATGCTGCTGCTGCAACCAACCGCCTCCGGAGTCCTCGAGGCCGAGAGCCGTGGGACGGTGGCCATCGGCGGAATTCACACCCGCGCTGCCGCCCGCGCCCTGGCGGTGATGCACCACTGCAACAGCCGGGGCGTGGTCTGCGCGGCGCCGACCGGGGGTTCGGCCGGAACCTTGCCCGGCGTTGTCGTCAGCCTGGTGAAAGAGAGAGGTTTGGCGCGCCGGCAGACCGCGCTCGCCCTGTTTGCGGCGTCGGCAATTGGACTCATCGTTGCCAAACGAGCCACCTTTGCAGCCGAGATCGCCGGCTGTCAGGTGGAGATCGGCGTGGCCGGCGCCATGGCTGCTGCGGCGGTCGTGGAGGCGGCCGGCGGGAGTGCCCGGAAGGCCGCCGATGCCGCCGCCATTTCGCTTCAGAACACCATGGGCTCTCCCTGCGACCCGGTCGCCGGTACCTGCGAGGTCCCCTGCCACACCCGCAACGCGGTGGCCGCCTCCAGCGCCTTCACCTGCGCTGATCTCATCCTCGGTGGCTACACCAACCCGATCCCGCTGGACGAGGCCATCGACGCTTCCTATGAGGTCGGCAAAGCCCTGCCCGGCGAGCTTCGGTGCACCGCCAGAGGAGGCTGCGCCGTCACACCGTCGGCGCGCGCCCTTCCCAGGCTGCGATAGTGCCTTCTGGTATCGTGGAATCCTGTCGCAAGAGGGCCCTCATGCTGATGCTCCGCGGTCTCGTGCGTTCGATGTTTCAGACCAGTCTTTTCGCCGCGCTTTTGCTGATCCCCGCCGGAACCCTGCGCTGGCCCCGTGCCCTCCAGTTCCTCGCGGTTTTCGGGCTTCTATCGATCATCTGCATCGCCGCCCTCGCTCGCTGGGCCCCAGCCTCCCTCGAGGCCCGGGTCAAGCGGGGAGCGGCAACCGACCAGCCGACTGCCGACAAGATCGTTTCTCTTTGCTTCGCGATCCTGAATCTCGCCTGGTTCGTGTTCATCGCGGTTGATGTGCACCGCCTGCATCTTCTTCCGTTTCCGCCGATGTGGCTCTCGATCTTCGGGGTTGTGTTGGGACTCACCGGCTACGGCCTCATGATCGTCACGGTGTGGCAGAACCCCTACGCGGCGCCCATCGTCGGCGACCAATCTGAGCGCCACCAGATCGTAATCGACAGCGGACCCTACGGCGGAATTCGCCATCCCCTCTACCTCGGATATCTCCTGTTCCTTGCCGGGCTGGCACTCTGGCTCGGAAGCGTTGCGGCCGCGATCCTGCTGCCATTGGCGGCGGCCCCGTTGGTCGCCCGAATCCTCATCGAAGAGAAGCATCTCCGCGAGAATCTGCCGGGTTACCCGGAATACATGGAACAGGTCCCGCATCGTCTGATTCCGCGGGTCTGGTAGTCAGGAAGGACAAGATGAGCACCCTCGAGATTGTTCACCTTCGTTCGTCCGGCGAACCCATCAGGTCCCTGGCCGATCGCATCCGCGAGTCGATCTGGGCAGAGGGCAACCGTACCCGGGTGGCCACGCTCTTCCGTCGCCACGGGCTCGACACCGATGTGGCCGTGCACATTCGCGGCGACGGACCGAGCACCCTCGCGGCTCACCTGGCCATGGCTCTTCGAGAATTCGGTCTGGTTGAGCACACGGTGTGGGACGAAATACTGTGCACTCCGGCAGACGACACCCGCACTCCGAGAGATTCGACATGACCCACACGGCAGCCCAGACCGAGCTATGGCACGATGGACGCCAACAATGAGGAAAAGCGATTTGTGGCACCCTGATGGCTCCCTGAGGTAATACAAATTCCAGGGTATCGAAGATTCGTTTCGACCACTGAAAAGGAGGACCCGATGAGCGAAAGCGGATGCGCGACCTGCTCCTTTCGCGCCAAATACGAACTGGAGCCGAAGTCCTTCCTGGGGCGCCTGTGGCGTTGGCACGCCAACTTCTGCCCCGGGTGGAAAAGCTATATGGCATCGCTCACCGACGAAGAGAAAAAATCGCTCACCGAGAAGTACAGCTTTCCGCCGGGCAAATTCGCCTGACCGCCGGATTCAATCGAGTGCGCGGACTGCATCCTCTGGTTCATGTTTCGTCCGAGAAATTTCCGAGTTGACATTCCGTCCGAGAACTCCAACCAGACGGTCGCGTACCACACAGAGGGGTCACCATGACACGCAAAGCGGCACAGACTGGACCCGGGGCCATGGTGTTGGTGGCCCTCGAGCAGAGTTTCCCCGACAACGAGCGCATCCTCACCGACGACCTGGCCTATCGGGTCCTTCCACTCGGCTCGCGGTTCTGGGTCCGTGTGCTTGCTCCTTTCAAGAACGCCATCGTTCGCAAGAGCGAGAGCAACGTCCCGGGTCTGTGGGGCGGCATCATGGCCCGGAAACGTTATATTGACGACCTGATCACCGGCATCAGGCCCCGGGCGGTGGTCAACCTCGGTGCCGGGTTCGACACCCGATCTGTCAGGCATCCGGCCCTCACCGAGGCTGCGGTATGGGAGGTCGATCAGAAGCAGAACATCGCTCTGAAATGGTCGAGGCTGCGCACCATCTTCGGCGAGGTTCCCAATCACGTGACGTTGGTCCCCATCGACTTCGATCATCAGGACTTGGAAGACGTCCTGGCTTCAGAGGGGTACGCGGCGGATCTCGTGACATTTTTCATTCTCGAGGGAGTCACCCAGTATGTGAGCGAGCCCGGGATCCGGGCCACGTTCGACTTTCCTCTCCACCGCACCCAAAGGGAGTCGGCTGGTCTTCACCTATGTCCCTCAAGACTTCATCGACGGCAGCAACACATATGGCCACGACTATCTCTATTCGAAGATGCGTGGGAAAGACCCCATATGGCATTACGGCATAAGACCGGAGTTGATCGATGTCTTCGTTGGCGAGTACGGGTGGAAAACTGTGGAGCATCTGGGCTACGACGAACTCGACGAACGTTATGTGCAACCCACCGGCCGCGAGCTCGGCTGGATGGCCATTGAACGTATCGTGCACGCAGAAAAGACGTGATCTGTACATCGCGCCCATTGAGACGCACAGGTCGGAAAACGGGGTGAATGATGGTCAAGCAATTGCATGTTGTCGACACCGAAAACTGCAACGGCGATGGTTTGTGTGCGGAGGTCTGCCCCAAGGGCGCTATTGAAATGGTCGAGGAAAAGGCGTCAACGGTGGAGGGCCGCGCCGAGACCTGCATCGTCTGCGGCCAGTGCGTGGCAGTCTGCCCCACCGAGGCGCTGCAGCTGCGGACAATCCCTGACGCGGACTTTGATCGGCTCCAAAAGCCGGTCTTCGGTTTCGAACAATTTCACGATTTCTTGCGAACACGGCGCAGCGTTCGCCTCTTCAAGGACAAACCCGTCGCTCGGGAGAACATCGACAAGATCCTCACTGCTGCGGCGACCGCGCCCATGGGTTTCCCGCCCCACACCACCGAGGTGGTGGTCATCGACGAGCCCGGCGAGTTGGATTTTCTGCTCCGAGCTCTGGTCGAGCATTACGAAGGCATGGTCAAGAACTTCGCCACCCCCATCGGGCGCGCCGTTATCCGCCTCATGACCGGCCCTGAAGTGTACGGCGAGCTTCGCGACCATGTGGTGGATTCGGCTACCCGCGCCAATCAGTCGTACCGGGAGGATGGCTCGGATCGATATCTGTACGGTGCGCCGGCGCTGATGATCTTCCACGCCAATCGTTCGGACAGCGTCGTACGGGGAAAACGCGCATCTGGTGTGCCACCACGCCATGCTGGCCGCCGCTCTCCCTCGGTCTCGGCACCACCATCATCGGGATGATCCCGCCGGTTGTGGAGCGGTCCAAGGAGCTTCGCGCCGGTACGGCATCCCAGAGGACCACCGGGTCCTGACCTCACTCATCCTCGGCTATCCGAAGTATCGCTATCGGCAGGGCATCCGCCGGATCTCGCCGGGGTCAAATTCAACGCCGCGGTGCACTGAGGAGGCAGCGATGTTCGAACGAGTCTTTCTCGGAATCGGAAAACGAATGTTGCCCGGTACCCGAGTTCATCTTCCGCCCGATGGTCAAACGCGACACCAAAAAGCTCGCGAAGCCGCCCGACCCTCGAACCCGATCAGCGCCGGGTGCAGCACTTTGCGGTGCGCGAGATCCCGCGCCGGCTGGAAGCCATCGCTCCAGAGGTCTTCGCGACAGAGCTCGATCTGCCGCTCGAGGAAGTGCTGCAGATCCTCGACGAGCTTGAACGGCGGATGACCTTTCTCTGCCGGCGCGGCGGCGAGGACGTCAACTGGGCCTACCCGGTGACCTCGGACGAAACGCCCCATCAAGTCCGGGTCGACGGAGGTGCCGCCTTCTCGGCCGCTTGAGCGGCCGACGCCATGGCGACGCCCTTCGTGCAAGGGCGACTGTTGGAAAAAGATCTGAGGTTCAAGATCGAATCCGAGTGTTCGGTCAGCGGCCGGCCGATCCATTTCGAGCTCGACAGCGAGCTTCGATTCACGGTGCACCCGCCGGCGGAAAAGCCGCTCTTCGTGATACCGCTCATCAATCTACCCGACCTCGAGTCTCCGTGCATCGTGGACGATTTTTGAATGAAGAGTGTCTTCTTCTGGTCAGAAGAAGAAGCCAAAATCCACCGCAGAGAAAACCCGGAGCCGCGCGGTCTCTACCTCGGTCTTCGGCAGGGCGCCATCCTCACCCGGCCGATCCAGAGTGTGTTGTTCGGGTTCGATCAATGACCGTATGACAGGGATCGGGAGGCGACGATGCCCTTGACCGGAATCCACTTCCTGCTCAGCTATCAATGCACCCATGAGTGCGATCACTGTTTTGTTTGGTCGAGCCCCCGTGCCGGCGGCACCATCTCTCTCGAGACCATGACCGACGTGCTCGATCAGGCCGCAGAACTGGGCACCATCGACAACATCTACTTCGAGGGCGGAGAGCCCTTTCTCTTCTACCCACTGCTGCTGGAAGGAATCCGGCTGGCCAGAGAACGCGGTTTTTCCACCGGTGTGGTGAGCAACTGCTACTGGGCCACGGCGAAACCGGATGCCGCCCTCTGGCTCAAACCATTTGGCGAGCTCGAGGTCGGAAACCTCAGCGTCTCATCCGACACCTTTCACGCGGGAGATATTGAAGACCCGAGGCCGGGTTATGCAGTTGAGGCGGCCAAGGAACTGGGGCTCGACGACGTGGTCATCACGATTGATCCTCCAGCCGTGTGTGAATCTCCCGACGAGAAGGGCCTGCCCATCATCGGCGGTTCGGTGCGTTTCCGCGGCCGCGCCGCGGTCAACCTCACGGCCGATCTGCCGCGCCGGCCGTGGTCTGAGTTCGACCAGTGTCCCGACGAGGATTTCATCGACCCCGGGCGGGTTCACGTGGACGGTTGGGGTAACGTTCATCTGTGCCAAGGCCTCCTGCTCGGGAATCTGGAAACGGACTCCTCGCTGAGCGAAATGCTCGATCTCTACGATCCCCACACCCACCCCATCATCAGCGCCTTGGTGGAAGGCGGCCCCGCGGAGCTGGTTCGTCGCTTCGACCTCCCGCACGAGGACAGCTATGTGGATGCCTGCCACCTCTGTTACAAAGCCCGAACCGTCCTCCGCGAACGGTTCCCCGGGTCGCTGGGGCCCGCACATGTCTACGGGATCGAGGATCCTCCTCCCACCATCAGGGAGGCATGAAGACGCCGGCAATTCTGTGGGTGCCTGGGCACCCTGGGGAGATCGACGTTTTGACCCTCCTCTGCCGATCTATTTCCGAGCGATATAGACCGGAAGGTCATGCGCTTCGTCAACCGCAGTACCGTTCAGTGAAGGGAACATTTCGATGTTGGTGAAACCAACCGAATCGAGGGTGTCCTCGAACTCCCGGACGGTGTACGCTTCGTTGCTGAGGGCATAGGTGCTCACCGAACAGTTCGCCGCTTCAATAACTGAAAAACGACTGGTCGACGCCCCTGCATCCGAATCCCAGAAATTTTCCTGAAGAACAAGGTGCGGATCCGGGGAGAACAGACCCGACTCAGCGGAATACCAGGTAGGCTCCGACTCCCCTTCATTCTGAATCTGCTCACGGGTCTGAACTTCCAGCAACAAGACTCCTCCGGACTTCAAGGCACTGTGGGCCTTCTTCAAGATTTCTAGACCCTGATCTCGTCGAAAAACATTGATTTGTCCGTAGATCATCATCACGAGATCGAAATCCTCGCCAAACCGGGCATCCCGCACATCGGCGTGATGAAAGCTGCAGGCGTGGCTCGACCCGGATCCGGCGATCTCTCGCGCGTGCCGAATCGACGCCGGTGAAAAATCGATCCCGACGCACTCACAGCCATTCCTTGCAAGGGCAATCGAATACAGCCCGGGCCCGCACGCGAGATCGAGCACTCTTGCCGGCCGGGAGCCCATAACCTCCGAGAATATCCACTCGACGTGCTGTTCGATGTTTTCGCTCCTGCGGCTGGCCAGATCGTGCTCCTGGCTCAGATGTTCGGCGAGCATGCGTTCTGAAAACTCGGGATCATTCCAGGGTATGTTCTCGCCCTCTGACCACGGCGCCGGGCATTGCTCCCTGCCGATGATGTCCAGAATCGTCTTCGGACCCCCAATGTTCATTTCTCAGCTCCAATCAGCCCCTGTCGACGGAATCTCCAAAATGATCTTCCCGGTAACAGGGTCTGAAATCAAGCGCAGAAGGGTGCTACACATCGAAGGAACAGCACTCCACGGGTGCGCCCCCTAAGTGGCACCCAAAGAAAGGGCTCCCCTACTCCATGTGGAAGCCCGGGGTCGAGAGGGACAATGCCGTCTCCTCCTCGGTCATCTCCGTCGGGATCCCGTCGAACAGGGGCGTCGACAGGTAACGCTCGCCGGTGTCAGGCAGCATGCAAAGGATCACCGAGCCCGGTTCAGCCTGTTCGGCCATCTGCATCGCGACGGCAAAGGTCGCGCCGCCGGAAATCCCGGTAAAGATGCCTTCCTGGTTGGCGAGCTTGCGGGCCCACTCGATGGATTCAGGTCCGCCTACCGGAATCAGCTCGTCGTAATACCCGTTGTCGATCGCCTCCTGCAACACATACGGGATGAAGTCCGGTGCCCAGCCCTGGATCGGGTGCGGCTTCCACTCGCTGTGGCCGACAGATGGGGCGTTCTGTTCACCGCGCTCCTGCGGGATGCCGCTGCCGACGAGCTGCGCATCGGAGGGCTCGCTGAGGATGATCTTGGTTTCGGGTCGTTCCTTGCGCAGCACCCTCGCGACACCGGTTGCAGTGCCTCCGGTGCCGTAGCCGGTCACCCAGTAGTCGAGTCGCTCACCGGAGAAATCTGCGAGAATTTCGCGCGCCGTGGTGTTCTCGTGCACCTTTGCGTTGTCGTCGGTCTCGAACTGCCGTGCCAGGAACCAGCCATGGGCATCCGCCAGTTCCTGGGCCTTCTTGTAAAGGCCGACCGCCTTGGCGGCGCGCGGCGTCAGCACGACCTTTGCACCGAGCATTCGCATCAGCTGGCGCCGCTCGATCGAGAAGCTGTCGGCCATCGCGACGACGAGTGGGTATCCCTTCGCGGCACACACCATGGCGAGTCCGATACCGGTATTGCCGCTGGTCGCCTCGACCACCGTTTGGCCGGGCTTGAGGTCGCCTCGGCGCTCGGCCTCCTCGATGATGCTGATCGCCAGACGATCTTTGATCGACGAGGCGGGATTGAAGAACTCTGCCTTGACGTAGACGCGGACACTATCCGGCGCCAGGTGGTTGATTCGGATACACGGCGTGTTGCCGATCGTGTCGACAACGCTGTCGTAGAGGCGGCCGCGACCCTCGGTGCTTCGCGAATTCTCAGACGTCATTGTTTCACCCCTTTGTGGTGTCGAAGTCGATCCGTGCGCAAGAGGAGCTCTGGCATCCAACTACCATCCTTGCGCGACAGGTTTTTTTGATCTGATCCTGTTGCAACACGGGGGGTCTGGAGCCTATTCCGCCGCCGGTTTTGGTGGATCCCGCCAGATGGGTGTCACGGGTGCCACCCTGACTATCGAATGTGCGGCACCCACATTTTCATCACCTTTCCAGGTTGACGCGGACCGTGTTGCGACACATCTTTTCAACAAGGCCAATTTCATGAAAGCGAGAGTTCCCGGCGAGTGGTTCGCCGAGACCCGATTGAGGGAAAACTGCGCCCAAAAAGGAGGACGAGATGAAGTTGTCACGAGAGAACAGGCCAAATCGTTTTCTAGCCGGTACCGTGCTGATCGCTTTCGTTGTTCTGTGGAGCGCTCTGCCAACAGACGCACAGGATACGACGGGGCCAAAATCCTCCATTCAGGAATACGTCCATTTTTCAACGCCGGAACTTGCAGCCAAATTACCTGTGGGTGCCGACGAGAGATTTCCGAAAATGACTGACATCGTTCTCCCTCGCGACACCGGTTTCGGAATGGAGACCCCTACCGAGAAAGCCACGGTAGTTGTATTGGATGAGGACTTCGAAAGTGAAGATTGGGGCGACGAATCTTGGTTTTTTTCGACTGCGGGCGGAGTCTCATGGGGCGATAGCTCGTATCGAAGCCATAGCGGAAATTGGAGCGCGTGGTGTGTTGCTTCCGGTGTCAACGCCGAACCGCCTGGCGGGCCGTACGCAAACGACACAATTAGCATCATCGTCTACGGCCCGATCGACCTGAGCGACGCGGTGGGCGGATCGATCAGCTTCAACATGTGGTATGACATCGAAGAACGCAGTTACGACTACATCAGTTGGTTAGTGTCGACTGATCTGGATAACTGGTACGGTGCCCAGGAAGGCGGGACATCGAACGGCTGGGAACGTCGTGATATCGACTTCACTGATGTCCCTGGACTTGGTGACGTCACGGGTCAGAGCACTGTTTATTTGGCCTTTTCATTCTTAAGTGATGGTTCGATAGTGAAAGAAGGCGCCTACATCGACGACCTCTACATCACGAAACAAACAGCGGCCGGCACATGCATACCGAGCCCCACGACGATGTGTTTGCGGGAAAACAGGTTCGAAGTGGAAATCAACTATCGTCTCAACAACGGGACGACCGGGGACGCATTCTGCGCCGATCCGGACACCGTCGATTCAGGCCTGTTCTATTACACAAACCCGAACAACTGGGAGTTTCTGGTCAAGATCCTCAACGGGTGCCCGGTCAACAATCGGTACTGGGTGTTCTTTGCGGCGACCACCAATCAAGAATTCACCGTCACGGTCACCGACACGCTGACCGACGAACAGGTGACCTATTTCAACCCTCTTGGTCAATCGGCGGATGCCGTGACGGACACCGCTGCGTTTGCGACGTGCCCATGAGGAGATCAATTGCTCGGAATCGGGACGGACCCCTCGGGGCAACTGATGATTTTGCACACTCGCCACCCAGGAGATCTTTGTTACCGTAGCCCACGTGGATTCTTCAAACCCTGATGTGTTCGAGCGATTCCTCGCGTTGTACGGCGTTCTGCCGCGGGCAGCACCGGGCAGCAACGAAGCCACATTGGCAGCACTTCGCGCCCTGCCGAACGGCCCTCGGAACAGCGTCCTCGATCTCGGTTGCGGTCCGGGCGCTCAGACTCTGTCCCTCGCCGGCGCACTCCCCGACTCGATGATCGTCGCTGTTGATGTCCTCCCGTCGATGGTCCAAGAGACCGCCCGCCGGAGCCGCAATGCCGGAGTCTCTGCCCGGATCCTCGCGACCGTCGCTGACATGGCCGCGCCCCCGGTTGCCCATGGCAGCCAGGATCTGATCTGGTGCGAAGGAGCCGTATATTTTCTCGGCGTGACGGCGGCACTCAAAACGTGGCGGCCGTATCTGACAGCTGGCGGTTGTGTCGCCTTGACCGAACCCGTCTGGCTCCGGAACGATCCTGACGAAGAGATCAAAAACTGGTGGTTGCGCGAATACCCGGCGATAACCGACGAGATCGGAGTTCGACAGGCAATTCTCGATGCCGGATATCGTGTCATCGATTCCTTCATTCTGCCCGCCGAAGCCTGGTGGACCGACTACTACGGCCCCATGGAGGCGAGGATCCCCGAGTTCCTCGAAGAGAATCCGGGGGATGGAATTGCGCGGGAAATCGCAGCAGCGGCCGAAGAGGAAATCTCGATGTTCCGTCGATTCAACGATTCCTTCAGCTACGGATTTTTTGTCGCGGGTCAGCTCTGAAGGTGGGCCAAGGCCCACCTTCAGACCCGCTTCGGCTGGGTCGATTCTGAATTTGAACTCGAGCTGTCCGAAATGCCGTTTTGGACAAGAGTCACCGATAGCTACTACTCCTGGCCCCCCTGCCTCAACTCCTCGATGACTTTGGCGTCAACCCAGTAGAGGTGCTGGAATCCGTCGGCGGGGACGTTGGTCAGCTCCCGAAGCTCGGCAAGCGAAACGGATCCGCCCGGGACCTCGGTGTTCACGATCCGATTGCTGGAGAAGAAGAGATATTTCCCGTCGAACGACACGAAGGGCCGCCAATCGTGGTAAACCGTATTCACCCGGGCACCGAGGTTTTGCGCCGGCATCCAGTCCCCGCTACCGTCGCGGAAACTGATCAAGACGTCGTTTTCTCCGTAATGCTCGCCCTCGAGCTCCCAGTCGAACAGAATGTAGCTTTCGTCCGGTGCAATGTACGGGTGGTTGCCGTGACTCTGCAGGGCATCGGTGAGACTCTCCGGGATCGAGTAGGCTCCGTTTTCGTACCGGCTCACGTGGAGGTCACCGTTCTGGCCGTCGGCGAAGATCGCGAAGTACAGATTGCCATTGGCCGCAGCGGTGGGATAGACACCGATTCGTTTTCCCGTGAACTCTGGCCCGAAGATTATCTGCTGCGGCTCGGACCAACCGTCGTCGAGTGCTTCGACGAACCAGATATCGGTGGCCATCGTATCGACGGCATCGACTCCTCCAGGCCGCGCATTGAAAAACAGCCTCGATCCGTCTGGGCTGAAGCTCGGATACCTCGCGATTCGATGCAGCGCGAAAGGAAGCTCCCTGGGCTCGGCCCAACTATCCCCCTCTTCGCGAGAATGCATCATGAAGATCGTCTTGAATGGCCCTTTCGGATCCGCAAGCAACCGATCGCCGCGAGAAAGGAGCGTGTAGCAGAACGACAGTCCGTCCGGTGAGAACGAAATGCTGGTCTCATTGCCGCCAGCTGAAAGCAGATCCGGGGCAAACATTTCTGGGGTCATGCCCGGCGGGGCCTGCCCGAGGTAAGGGCCGGTCAAGGCGGCGAATGACGACAGGCTCTGGTCGTCCTGACCGCAGGCCATGAGGGTCAGCACAAATCCCGCCGAAGCAAGAACAGATTTCCAATTCACGATGCGATCCCCCTTCCGCTTGCGGGCCCCTCCGACTGAACCTTCGGGAACTCGACCCCGCATTGAGACCTACGCGGTCGGGTTTCCTTTTGTTGCGGGGATCATCTCGAGTTCTACAGACGCTCACGCATGTGTGCCACACGGGTGGCACGCAAACATTTACACATTTGTCGCCCACAAAAATTCGTTTGGGCATGGGCGGCCTTCCTCACAACCCAACAACGCCTGTAAGCGATCGTGTCCCTTGTCAGATCTTGATCAGCGGCACCTTTCGCACCTGTTGGATTACTGACACGGCTTTGCGCGTTGTGCTCCACAGGAGTTCATAATGGGTATTCAATTCGATTTTTCCAAGCTCGATGCAATGGATGTTCTGGATCTGGCGGGCTTCTTCGAAAAAGAGGCCGCGGAGACATACCAGCAGCTGGCTTCCTGGGCGGAATCCAACAGTCCCGATGCTGCGGATTTTTTCAACCGAATGGCCTATCTCGAGGGCCAGCACGACAGTCGGATCGAGGATCGTCGGCGAGAGCTGTTCGGGGATCGTCCTTCTCGATACACGGACGCCGCTCCGTGGGAGGTGGAAATGCCGGACTTCGATCAGGTCGGTCCATCATTTACCCTCGAACAGGCATATCGTTTGGCCCTTGGCGCCGAGGAACGCGCGGAGGCCTACTTTCGCCAGGCCATCGGCTACATATCTGATGCCAAGGCCGTCGAAATCCTCGAGGAACTCGCCGAGGAAGAACTCGATCATCAGCGTTTCCTCAAGGCCGAGATGGCAGCGCGCGTCACCGAGGTCGGGTCTTAGACGTTCCATAGGTGCTCAAGGGAGCCGCCGATCCCACTCCGACGACACAGTGGGTTCAAACGGTATGTGGCACCGATCCGAATTCAATCTGGATCATAAGTGCCGTTCATTCCACGTTATCGCGATGCAGAGACCATTGTTGGCACCCCGGCCCCGGTCACCGGGCGGTCAACAGGGCACCGATGATGGAGTACCATGACGCGGCCATTCGAATTGGTTCGGGCCGGACCAGACCGCGAACCCGGACTCGCCCGGATGTGCCGACCTCGAAAATGCATCGATGGAGAGCTGATGAAGAGATTCCTACTCGTTTTCGTTATTGCCTCACTTTCATGCAGCACACAGGCGCCCGTGGACCACGAGGTCGCCCGCTGGGAACGACGGGCCCAGAACGTCACGATCGTCCGCGACGACTGGGGAATCCCCCACATCCACGGGAAGACCGATGCCGACGCCGTTTTCGGTCTGATCTACGCCCAGGCCGAGGACGATTTCAACCGAATCGAGGTCAATTTTCTGAACTCCCAGGGGCGACTGGCAGAGGCCGAAGGAGAGGAGGAGATCTACCGGGATCTCCGGATGAAGCTCTTTATCGTCCCGGAGGAGATCCAGGCGATGTACGAGGAGAGCCCGCAGTGGCTCCGGGCCCTGATGGATGCGTGGGCGGACGGGCTGAACTACTACCTCCACCTACACCCCGAAGTGACTCCGCGAGTCATCACCCGTTTCGAGCCGTGGATGGCCCTGACCTTCAGTGAGGGTTCGATCGGTGGAGACATCGAGCGGGTCTCGCTCGACGAACTCGAGGCCTTCTACGGCGTAGAAGAGGCCGGCTTGGCTCTGCCGAAGGTTGCCGCTCATCTTGGCGTGGCCGGCCAGGCCGGCGGCGACCCCGGATTTCTTCCTGAACCGACGGGATCGAACGGGTTCGCCATCGCTCCCACGAATACGAAGAACGGCAACGCCCTGCTCCTCATTAATCCCCACACGTCGTTCTACTTTCGAGCCGAGGTCCACGTGGTCAGCGACGAGGGCTTGAACGCCTACGGGGCCGTGACGTGGGGACAGTTCTTCGTCTACCAGGGTTTCAACGAGACCGCAGGCTGGATGCACACCTCGAGCGACGTGGACAACATCGACGAATACGCCGAGACGATCGTGGAGCGCGACGGCAGTTACTTCTATATTTATGGCGAAGAAGAACGGCCGGTTCTCACCAGATCCGTCATGGTGCCCTTCGCAACCGAAGGCGGCATGGGTCAGCGGGGGTTCACGGTCTTTGAAACCCACCATGGGCCCGTCGTCCGAGCAAGCGACGGCAAGTGGATCAGCGTGCGGCTGATGGAAGAGCCCCTCAAGGCTCTCAACCAGTCATACATCCGCACCAAGGCCCGGAACTACGAAGAGTTCGCACGGACCATGGAGCTCCACACCAATTCATCGAACAACACGGTGTTTGCCGACTCAGAAGGCAACATCGCCTACTTTCACTCGAATTTCGTGCCAAGGCGCGACACTGATTTCGATTGGAACCGTCCGGTCGACGGGCGCGATCCTGAAACGGAATGGCAGGGCATCCACACCCTCGAGGAAACCGTCGGTTCCCTGAACCCGGCAAACGGCTGGATCCAGAACACCAACAACTGGCCCTACTCGGTGGCGGGAGAATACTCTCCAAAACGGGATGACTTCCCGTCGTACATGGACACCGGTCTGGAAAACCCCAGGGGCGTCCACGCGATTCGAGTGCTGGAAAACACGACGGATTTCACAGTCGACTCGCTCATCGATGCGGCGTACGACAGCTATCTCACCGCCTTCGAGCCGTTGATTCCGTCACTGTTGACCGCGCACGAAAACGCGCCGGCGTCCGATCCACACAAGGCGGCGTTGGCGGATCAGATCGAGGTGCTTCGGGAGTGGGACCTTCGCTGGGCCGAGTCGTCGGTCGCCACCTCACTCGCCGTCTTCTGGGGAACGGAACTCATGGAACGGGTGAGAAACGCGGCCCCGGACGCCGGTGACTCCATCTACGACTACATGGTGACTCGAACAACCGGCGCCGAAAAGCTCGAGGCGCTCGCAGTGGCATCCGATCGGCTCGTTCAGGATTTTGGGAGTTGGAGGACTCCGTGGGGCGAGATCAACCGGTTTCAGAGGATCTCCGCGGATATCGTTCACCCGTTCGACGACGAGCAACCAAGCCGTGCAGTAGGCTTTACATCGGGGCGGTGGGGATCATTGGCGTCTTACGGCGCCCGTCGCTACAACGGCTCCAAAAAGCTGTACGGGACCGGCGGCAACAGTTTCGTGGCAGTCGTCGAATTCGGCGACAGAATCAGCGCGAAAGCCGTCACGGCAGGGGGTCTGAGCGGTGATGTGAACTCACCCCATTTTGACGATCAGATTGAACGCTACTGCACCGGCGATCTCCGCGACGTGTACTTCTATCCGGAGCAACTCGAAGACCACACCGAAGCCCAATATCATCCTGGAGAGCGATAGGAGCGTCGTCGATCCGAGGATGCTCCCGATAGGCGCGGTCGCTTCAGCGGGACTCTGCTGAAGGACACCAGGACGCCTGCATCGCGTGGTCGGAGAACGGTGTCAGGCTTCGCTCCCCGGATCCGTCAGGTTTCATCAGATACAAACCGACGGTGTCGTCCCGAAACGAATTGAAGATGATCTTCGAACCGTCCGGTGACCATTTCGGTCGCCAGTCATCAAACTGATTGAAAGTGAGCCGCCTGGAGCCGGTACCATCGGCATTCATCACCCAGATCTGGTGGTGTTTCGGTTCCCCGGACATGTAGATGATCTGCGAGCCGTCCGGCGACCACGAGGGCCACATGTCTTCCATTTGGTTATTGGTCAAATTACGAGGCGAGGTCCCATCGGCATTGGCGACGAAAACGTCCCCTCGAGGATAGGTCGCAAAGGCAAGAAAAGATCCGTCAGGGGACCACTGCGGGGCGAAGCCGTCGAGATCCCCGAGCGGTTGTTGGTTGTTGCCGTCTGCATGCATCACCCAGAGTTCGAGCTCATCGTTTTGCCTTCGGGTAAAGGCTATTGACCGTCCATCGGGCGACCATGTGGGCGAAGCATCCCCGGCGCCCGTTTCGTGGGTCAACCGCGTCCGATTCCCACCGTCGATGTCCATCACGTTGATCGACCGGGTCGTTGAATTCTCGTAGGCGTAGAACGCGATCTTCTGACCATCCGGCGAACATGCCGGGTACCCGTCCCTCAGATCCCTGTCGGTGAGACGGATGAGCCCTGAGCCGTCCACATGCATGAGGTAGATCTCCGGATTTTCCTCGTGTGACGACGAGAATACGATCACCCCATCGCAGCTGTTGGCCGAAGACTCACACCCGAAACCGGATGCAGACACGACCAACAACGCCAGCAGGCCGCATCCAAGAACACCTACCGAACTCGAGCGAACCGGCAAACAACCCCCGTCACTCCAGGTACGGTTTCGCGCGCTCTGAGTTGCATGGGCGGGGGGCACCCTCAAAAGTGCCCCATGGTACGCTGGAGTGTAAGTTCGAATACACCACATTTTTTCAATGGAGGAGCACGTGGAACCCAAGAGAACAACTTTCCTGTTGGTACTTTTCGCGCTATGTCTCATTTCCGGCGGTGTGTGGGCCGGCGGGTTCGTGTCCTTTCTCGAGCACCACGAAGATGCGACGTATTATCCGGACGTGAGGGCGGTCCTGACCTCCTCGAACGGGGGGTTTGTCATTGCCGGCGTGTGGACCGGCGCTGTCACGACCCTGAGCCGCGACCCCTCCACCGGCGCCCTGACCTGGGTCGATACCCTGGCGGATGTCGGCTATGTCGGGGACGCGGTCCTTTCACCCGACAACACCCACCTCTACATATCAACCGGATACGACGACTCAATTGTGGTTTACTCCCGCCACCTGGGAACCGGTGCGCTCACCTACGTGGACGAGTACATCGATGGTTCCGGCAACATCGACGGCCTCGAATTGACGGTTGCAATTGCCATCAGCGCCGACGGGAAACACGTTTATGCGGGCGGCGCCAACGATGACGGGCTGGCGGTCTTTTCTCGCGAACCGACAACCGGTGTGCTGACTTTTGTCGAGGTGCACTTCGATGGAGTGGACGGGGTCGACGGAATCGCCAACCCCCGGGGCGTCTTCGTGGCCCCCGATGGCGGCCACGTCTATGTCGCCGGCGCCGACGATGACGCGATCGCGATCTTTTCCCGCGACTCCTCCACAGGTGCTCTGACCTGGCTCGGCCAAGTGGTGGAAGGAGTCGACGGAGTGAGCGGTCTATTCGGTCTCTACAATGTGACCGGCGACCCCGCTGGAAATCACATCTACACAAGCGGATCCTATGTCGGGGTTTTTTCCCGTGATGCCGGGACCGGTCTCCTGACTTACGTCGAAGATCACTTTCTCACCTTTTCCCGGAAACTTGCCATCGATCGCACCGGAAAGCGGATCTATGCGGTGAGCGAGACCGGGGACACACTGTCCGTGTTCGACAGGAATCTCAACACCGGCGAACTCACCCTCGACTACACGGCAACAAATGGAGCCGACGGCGTCACCGGGTTGGACGGGCCGTACTCCCTGGCTCTCGATCCAACCAGCAGTTCACTGTACGTGGGTTGCGTTGAAGATACTCTTGCCGTGTTTAACGTTGGGATCTTCCAGGACGGTTTCGAGGAAGGCGACACCGGCGAGTGGCAATAGATAGTGATCTCATGGTTGCCACCCTCCCGGGTGGCAACCCTTTTCTTCGTCTCGACTCAATTGATGCCCGTGTGATCAGCCTCACGAAGTTGATTCAGCCCAGTTGATACGATTAACTTCGCCGATATGCATTACATGGTCTCAGAAATCTTCGTAGGCAGCCACCGGTCTCGGGGCCCTCTGTCGAGGATGCCCGGATGGTATGCATTCTTCGGATTCCTTTTGGTGTTCGGGTTGGCGCTGGCGCATAGCATCAATATTGCGGCCCCCTCCTCGCCCGGCAATCGGTTCTACACAAAGAAATACCTGCAGGAGTTGGTCGTCGGCAAAACGCAAGCCGAGGTGATCGACCTTCTCGGCACACCTTATGTGCTGTCACGGGATCCGCTGCACAAACGTCAGATATACGTATACAAGTGGATCATCCGGGATGTCCGAACGAATACCTTTGCACCGGAGGCTCACATTTACTTCAAGGAGCAGTATTCGGGCAGCTTCGTTGTACAGCAACTGAACACGGTGTGGATCGAAGGCGCGCACAAAGCCGCAGCAAAGAACGGCTTCTTGACCGAGGGCTAGATTCTCTGGCCCACCGGAGAACCGGAACACACAAATGGGTCCGGCGAAATTTGCCCCGTAACACGCGTCCCGAAGTGAGGGCGCAACAGGCTTCAAGTAATGGCCTATGGCGGGACGACCGGAGCATTGCAAGGTTCCACCTCGTGGGTGGATCCCTGGAGGTCAACGAATGGGCACCACTCGCCGCGAAGGCCGGCGCACCGGAGAACCGCCAATGTTCACCTCTTTAGCAACGGAGTCCGTACCGGAATCGTTGCTCACCACGAGGGTCACGGTCCGGCTTCCAGAGGTCGGGTAGGTGTGAACCGGGTTTTGTTGTTCGCTGGTCTGACCGTCTCCGAAGTCCCAGAGCCAGCTCGTCGGTGCACCAGTCGATTCGTCGCTGAAACGCACCTCTTCACCGGGTTGCGGGCTGGCTGGAGCGAAACCGAAACCGGCGGTTGGTTGCTTGAGATCGGATTCATATCGAATGGTCAGCTTTGGACGGCTGGATGCCGTGCCGTTTTCCCGGCTGTTGAAACGCTTCGCACTGCCTGAAAAGGGCGAGTCGATCACGAGCACCCAACCGAAATTGCTGGAAGCTTCGTCAAGCCACTGTTGGACGTCGGCAACCAGCTCAGGATTGTTCGAAAATGTGTAACTGCCCGTGCCGGCGACCTGCAACTCAGCGCTCGCCGTTTGCGCGAATGAGGACCCGGGTGTCGACCAGAGGGTTTCCGAGAACACTCGATGCATCCAGGTGGCGTCGCCCGCCGCCGCCGTTGCGCCTGCCCCCTCTTGCCCAGGTGGATCTGATGGACCCTCACCCCAATCCTCGAGCAGCCGGTGAAGCGTCACTGTCTGGCCTCCCGAGATGGTCCGCGACATGGTCAACTCGAGGCTCACTGAAGTGATTGTCGAACCCTCGGGAATCGACTGAGAGATCGGGAACGCGAGCAATGCCCGCCGTTCGGCCGAAGCATTTTGTGTCGCAGCGCGGCCGGTGAAAAGGTAACTGCCAGAGCCGTTCGCAGGAGTGCCGTTTTCCTCTTCATAAATCGTGGCATCTTTCGCGGCTTCGAGTTCGACCGATTGACCCGCCAGAAAACTGACGATCGCCAGGTCCGAATCACTGATGTCCAGATAGTCCTCGTCGGCGTTGTCCTGTCGCACCCGGAGACGAACCCGGTCGGACGGTGAAGCGGGAACCACCCAATCGTATGAGGTGTTCTCAGATCCTGATGGTGGAAGATCACTCGCGATGGCGATCCAGGGACCATCCGGACCAGTCGTTGAGTACCAGAGATCGTAGTCCGCCGGTCCATGCGCCACCACATCGTGCCAGACAATCTGAGCAACGGATCCGGCTTCGAGCATTTCCCCCCCGTTGGGGGAGTCGAGAGCCACGTGCGCATGGGCCTGTCCAGCAAGGAGGATCAGACAAAGGGTGACTCCCCATGCGATCCCGGCAACCGGTCGCTGTCTCTCCATCAGGGTTTCATCAAATTCAGAATCGTGATTCAAGGTGCCGCCGTTTGTCGATGTTTTCCCGAATAACAAAACACTGGGGCGAAGTGTTCCCTCATGCAAGGCCTCCACTCTTTCAGGCATGGACGTCACGACGGTGCCCACGCTCCGTGCAAGTGGCACCCCACGCTATTATGAAAAGGAACTCCTGATTGTTACAGCGGCGAGATCTGAATTCGCCCTGGGAAAGAGAAGTGGAGGTGGGAATGCCCATTCTGGATGGACCGCCGAGTACGTATTCGAGATCGGATTACGTCGATGATGTCTTCATGCACGCCGACGGGATGTTGCGAGTGACCAGCGGTGCAAATATCACCTATTCCTTCATTTGGCACGAATACCTCGCAGATGGTCTTCCATGGCCGTTTCTCGAGATCAGGAAAAGGTTGTTCGATCGTGACGGGCAAGCTCATTCGGCCACTTCGTTCGTCTCAGGATGTAAAGTTTTTGGGGGCGTCAACGGTCGCACGGTGTATTCAGAAAAGGCATTCCTGGACAGCTTCGAGAAGTATGACGTGAAACCCCTAACATCGTTCGCAGATTTCTATTGCGATTCACGCGAAATGTTGATGTTTCAGTTCCACGACGAATCGGGGACCGCTCAGCCTCAATTCGTCGCCCATTTTGAAAAGTACACTGGCGGCGAGATGCGCCTCGTGGCGGCGGACATCTGGATCTTCCTCGAAGTTCGGATGACCTATTTTGATGATCGAATTTCAAACGAACACATCAAACTCGACCGTCCAGTATTTTTTGACATCACCCTCGACAAGTGGAGGAATGTATACCACGCGCGGACTGCAGAAGAGTTCAAGAGCTGGTATTCTTCGAATCTCATCGAACCCACATTCCTGACCCCTCTGATTTTCGCGAAATCTGACGAAGCAGGAACACCGGATCCGAAGGTTGAGCATATTGAAGAACCCTGGTCAGACGAGCGCTCTAGAGAACTCATCAATGAGGAGATCCAACGCCTCGAAGCCAGTGACTAGCACTCAGGGATGCGACTCACCACGGGATCCTTCGGTCCGATGGGCAACTCAACGACGTTGTGTCCGCTGACGTGGCAATGTGATACGTGGCCGCCCGAAAACCCCGATTGGGAAATGAGCATCGACCCTAGAGCGCCTTCTCTTCCATCGGCTCCGCAAACACCACGGCGTTGGGAAACTGCTGGAGAAGGCGCGCTTCGATCTTGAGGATCTTCTCGGGGTCCGGGGGAAGATGCATGAAGACAATGTCATCGGGCGTCATCCACCGATCCAGAACAGCCTTTGTTTCATCAGACCAGTCGAAGAACTCCAGGAATACAATGTCGATCTTTTCGTTCTCGAATCGGCCATCCGAGAAGAGCTCGAGGTTCTGAGACAGAACGGCATCTCCGACGTGGAGCATTGTGAAGCCGTCGATTTCAATCAAATAGACCAGGTTTTCGACTCCTTCGTGGCGATTGAACTGCTCCCCGGTTTCCTTATCAGTCTCCATGTAAGCGGAGTGGCGGAGCCGGATGGCCCGGACCCGAATCCCGTCGATCTCGAGATCTGCGGACTCGAAGAGATCGAGATCGATCTCTCGAGCCGTGATGCCGGCACTCTCGCCCTCCGGCACGGAGGCCTTCAGAGACCCCACAACCTGCGGCGGACCGATCAACACACCTGAAGGATTCCCATCGAGATGCTCCAGCATCGGTGCGACGCTGAAATGATCCCGGTGCGAGTGCGTGGCCAGCACGAGATCGATCTCGTCGAAGGGGTCCTTTGAAGCCTTCATCAGGTTGAGCGTCTCTTCGTCCGGAACGTGGGCGTATGTAATCGATTGGTCATCGAAGATGGCATCGATCAGGATTTTTCGAGAGCCCACCTCGATCAAAAAACCTTCGTTGGCGACGTAGATGACAATTGCCGGTTGGCCGGCCGTCGCGTACCCGAAGGACAGCGCAGCGATCCCGACAATGAGGCCGGCGCAATACTTCATCAACACCTCCGTTTGAGCACCCTCGAGAAGGTCCCGCCCACGCGCTACTAAAATTTTAGTACGTTCAAAACCGGCATTTGTTTCGCCGAATGCGTCGCTGTCGGAACGACCAGAAAGAATGCCCACGGCTGACATCGCGATACTTGGCACCCCTCCCCGCCCTCCAGATTTCGAAGTCGGGGCTGATCCCCGTCACAGACAGTGTCGATCCATCAACTAGAATTGAGATATGACTTCCATCAACACTGTAGTTAGTCAGACCAGAATATCTTCCGAATTACCGAGCGGGCCTCGCAGGATGACGCTGATGCCGTCTTTTCTTCGAATCGCGCCTATTCTGCTCGCGGCCATGCTTGCCGTGGGGCCTGTGCCCGCCGGCATCAACGCCATTTTCAGCGATGGCTTCGAAAGCGGGGCAACCACACCCTGGGAGCAGCCGACCCGATTTGTGGTCTTCGAGGGTTTTTACAACCCCGGCTGAGGCCACTGCCAGGCCGCCGGTCCGGTGGTCGACCATATCTCCTCGGACTACACGCAGCAGCCGATTGTGTTTCTCGAGAACTACTATTACGACTCGCGAGGCGACCGCCTTTCGAGGGTCTATTACGCCATTCCGGGTTCGAGTTACGCTTTTCCCCTGATCATTCTCGACAGCGGAAATCTGTGGTCGATGGGGCCCACCGACTACAGCACGGACTACCGCGCGCTCGTCGAGACCGCCCTCGCCCGCGCGCCTGAAGGTGCGATCACGGTGCAAAGACAGCGAGTCGACGACACCTTCGAATTCACGATCCAGGTCACCAACAAAACCGGAGTGACTCTGTCGACCGCAAACCGCGCCAAGGTGCACGCCATTGCCTTCGAGGATTCTCCGGACGGTATTGCCAGGGTGACCGATCGCTACGTCCGTGAGGCTTCCTGGGACAGCATTGCTTCGTTGGCCGACGGCGCCACCGACACTTTCAACCTGGTGGTGGATCTGTCCGGCATGACCGTCGATTGGAACAAGCTGCACTCGGTGGTGCTGGTGGATTACCAACCGGATGGCAGCAGCGGTCCCTACGATATGATCCAGGCCGCGTTCCAACCCTGAGGAATCAATTCCCGGATTCAGCCCCACCGCTATGAATGCTGGGCGCAGCACGGGTGTCACCCTGCTAAGGTGACCGGTACCAGGAAAGGAAAAAACCTTTCCTTATTCATTGTCGGAGGCCGCGGTGAACGAGGAATCAGAGAACGAGGGCACCTCTCCCGAGAACACAGCCCCCACCAAAAAACGAAAACTCGCCATGCCCGACACGTACATTATCGTGGCCGTCATCGTGTTGATCATGGCGGCCCTGACCTGGGTGATTCCACCGGGAAGCTACGATTATGAAGAGGTGGACGTCAACGGCAGAATGAAGAAGATCGCCATCGACGGTACTTTCCATTATCTGGACGAGTCGGAGTCCAACCCGACGGGTTTCCTCGCCTATTTCAAGTCTCTCTATACCGGCTGCGTCGATGCGGCGGATATCATCTTCGTGATCTTCACGTGTGCGGGCACATTCGGCATTCTCGTCAAGACAGGGGCCTTCCATGCCGGGATCGGCACGGTACTTCGGAAGATGGGCAACAAGGACGTAGTGTTGGTGCCGATTCTGATGTCGGTCTTTGCCCTCGGGAGCTCGATGTTCGGGATGTTGAGCGAGTTCTACGGTTTCATTCCACTGATGGTCGGGCTGGGTGTCGCCATGGGCTATGACGCGATGTATGGTTTTTCGATCATCGCCCTGGGCATGTACGTCGGGTTCATGGGAGCCACCTTCAATCCCTATACAGTTGCTGTCGCCCAATCCATCGCAGCGGTTCCCATCTATTCGGCCACCGGTTTTCGCGTCTTCGCCCTGGTGTGCTTCATCTTCGCCTGTTCGGCGTACGTCATCGTCTACGGAAAGAGGACTCAAAGAAACCCTCGCCTTTCCGTGGTCTTTGGACAAGAGTCCATCCATGCGCTCAAAAAGGAAGACCTCGAGCAGTACAGGATGGACACGAAAGCCGTATTGATCATCATCACCGTCCTGGCAACCCTCGGTTTCCTGATGTACGGGATGATGAAACTGGGGTGGGGTTACGGGGAACTGGCCGGGTTGTTCATCATCATGTCCATCATCGCCGCCGGCATTGCCGGCTGGTCTCCCAACCGTTGGGTCGACGAATTCATGGTCGGGGTCAAGACCATCGTCTGGGGCGGTCTTCTGACGGGTGTCGCCAAGGCGATCGTCGTCGTCATGGAGGACGCCCAGATCAAAGACACGATCATCTTCGCCTTGTCGAACAGCTTGAAGGGCCTCCCTTCAGTGGTGTCGGCCCAGACCATGCTGGTGGCTCAAACAGTGCTGAATTTCTTTATTCCATCGGGCAGTGGGCAGGCGGCCGCAACGATGCCGATCATGGCGCCGCTCGCCGACATGCTCGGAGTGAGCCGCCAGGTTGCAGTTCTGGCCTTTCAGTTCGGTGACGGGCTTTCCAACCTGGTCTGGCCCACATGCGGCTGTGTGATCATCTGTGCCCTCGGTGGCATTCCAATCCAAAAGTGGTGGAAGTGGTTTCTACCTCTGGCCGGAATTCTGTTCGTGATACAAATGGCCTTGATCGCCCTGGCGATGGCTCTTGGTCTGTAGCCCGTCGTCAAAGCGGCGCACCCTCATCATGGGTGAGGGGCACAATTCCATGACTTTGCTTCGGATCTTGTGACGATTGAACGGTTGGCACGCCAGTGCCACGTCTCACCACTTTCCGGAGTCGCCCGACTCGAAGCCATCCTTGAACACGATCGGGATGGCCTCGGACCAGCTCGAATCGCACGAGAACGAGCCCTCGCTGTTTCGGCAGATCTCGAAACCCACCTGCGAGGCGTCGACAGTCACCGAGAGAAAGGTCTGGCCATCGTCAAAGCTGGAGTCGTTGCCCGCATTTCCGACGTCGATCTGCCAAACCCGTCCCCCTTCGGGCCTGTAAGTGCTGAAAACGTGGGTGTGGCCACAGATGTACGCCACTACTGACTTCTCCTCGAGCAGCGTCCAAAAAGCGTCGCGGTTGGTCGCGTGCGCGTTGAGACTGTCGTCGAGGTGGCGGTACATGGGAAAGGCCGGTTCGTGGCCGAAGACGAACACCGCCGGCAACGTGTTGGCCTCGAGATCGTTTCGAAGCCACGCCAGCAGCTCCGGGACCACGTCGCCGTCGGTTGCCACGTCGCTCCCGGAACTCGCGGTGCCGTCCCAGTATTGGTTGAGGTATACAAAATGGGCATTGCCCACATCCCAACTGAAAGTGGTCTCCTGGCTGCCCGCGGGCCCGGCCCGGACCACCAGATTCTGGAGTGGCGTCCGCTCTCCGTTGCCATTAAGGAACTCAGACCGGACCCACTCCATCTCAACCGGATCCTCGGCCTCGTGATTGCCGACCCCGGGGATCCAAACAGCGGAGGCTCCCGCATACCAATCCACCACGACCCGGTTGTCCCAGACGCGGCCGTCCATGTCACCCGGCGACACCTGGAAGTCACCCTGGCCGCCGACCAGGTTGTTCATTGCCTCCAGCACTGCCTCGTAGTCGGTGTGATTCGCTCGGGCATCGGCCGTAACCGTGAAGTGAACGGTCTCCTGGGCGCCACCGACCGCGGCGACCAGTGCAAGGCACTGTAGCCAGCACGCCACAGCCATCCGAACCGGTGATCGCATCCTCGCCGACCTCCCACCAACACAATCGTATCCCGAGGGCCCGTCGATTCAAGGTGGTGCAAATCACAGTTGGCTTCGTCAAAACGGGACGTCGATCCGTCATCTCATAAACGCAAAACCTGTTTCGCTGCATATAGAAACAACGGCAAACATATCTGGGTCATGAACATCGACGGAACGGAAAGACGGCCCCTGACCGGAACGGAATCGAAGGAGCGAGCAGGTGGGGACCATCGCCCAGGAATTTTTCTGAAGAGATGCCGCTTGGAATAACCCGAAGGCATCGGACCTCAAAAAAGAAACTGGAGAACACCATGAACAAAGTGAAAGCCTATTCTGCGGCCAGCGCCGCCGAGCCCCTCGCTCCCGACACCATTCAACGCCGCGATCCCACCGATCGTGACGTGCAGATCGAGATCATGTTCTGCGGCATCTGCCACTCGGATCTCCATACGGTGCGCGATGAGTGGAGCAGCTTCATGCCCACCACCTATCCGTGCGTTCCCGGCCACGAAATCGTCGGCCGCGTCGTCAAGGTCGGTTCGGCCGTCACGAAGTTCAAAGAGGGAGAAGTCGTGGGGGTCGGCTGCCTGGTCGATTCGGACCACAGCTGCGACGCCTGCAATCATGGGGTCGAACAATTCTGTCCCAACGGGGTCTTCACATACAACGCACCGGACAAACATCTCGGCGGCGTGACCTATGGCGGCTACTCCGAAAGCATCGTCGTCGATGAGAGCTTCGTGCTCAACGTCCCCGCCAATCTCGACCCGGCGGGTGCCGCGCCGCTTCTCTGCGCCGGGATCACCACCTACTCACCGATCAAACGGTGGGGCGACATCAAGGGCAAGAAGGTCGGCGTTGTGGGCCTCGGCGGTCTGGGGCATATGGGAGTGAAGTTCGCGCGGGCCTTTGGCGCGCACGTGGTGGTTTTTACCACCTCGCCGGGCAAAAAGGACGACGCATTGCGCCTCGGCGCTCATGAAGTCGTCATTTCCACAGACGCCGAGCAGATGCAGGCGCACGCGGGCAGCTTCAATTTCATCCTCGACACCATATCCGCCGATCACGACATCAACGCCTATGTCAGTTTGCTCGGGCTCGACGGCAACATCACCCTGGTCGGGGCGCCCGAGAAACCGTTTCCCGTTTCAGCCTTCGCCCTGCTCTTCGGTCGTAAGAGCATCTCCGGCTCGCTCATCGGCGGCATCGCCGAAACCCAGGAGATGCTCGATTTCTGCGGGGAGCACGACATCACTTCCGATGTCGAGGTCATCCCGATCGGGACGATCAACGAAGCCTACGAACGCATGCTCAAGTCAGATGTGAAGTACCGCTTCTCCATCGACATGAAGTCGCTGAAAGACGGATGATCACAGGGGGACCCGGCAGTTGACGTTCTGAGAGGTCTATCGACGCTGCACCGGCACGCCTCTTTCGACCGGTCGGACCGTTCCGGTGACCAAAAGCGTGCAGGCTCCTTTACAGCCACCGGTGCAGTAGTACATGCTGCCTCCACCGGGAAGCGTCTTGGTTTGAAACGTGCAATCGCCCTCGGTGCAGCTGCAACTGCCGGAGTCCGTTCCCGTGCCCATCGTGCGGGCATAACCCTCGGGGACCAGCACAAGGAGCCCGTGTCCCCGGAGGTTCACCCCGACCAGGGCGGTGCCTGGAGGCGCCTGCGCTCGTTGGCCGCCCGCTTCGAATTCGACAGGTGCGGCCTCGCCCCATGCGTCGGCAACAAATCCTTCCACCAACGCCATCGTGCCGTCGTCGTGGAACATCGCCTCGAACACCGGCGGTAGCTGCGAAACGTCCGCCGCCACGGTGATAGCCGCCCTCGATTCCACGAAACCGGCCGACACGACGACCGCTCCACCTACCTTTTTGATGCAGATCAGACAGCTTCCGCCACATTCCAACACTTTGGATTCTGAGTTGTACACGATATACACGGGCACGCATTCGCCGACGGAGCTGCACTCACATGAGATCTTGACGGGTTTGCCGCCGGAGACTGTCCGGAAATTGCCGGACTCGTCCAGGCTCTGAAACTCGTACCCCGGCGGCACGACCAGCTCAGCGGCCTGAGGGTCGGTCATCGCTCTTCGCGACGGCGGAGATTGCGACGAGGGAATCCAGATGGATTGCGCACACACCAATACCGGCGACACCACGAAAAGTAAACTGATTGTGAATCTCATAATCAGAGATTGTAACAGGTGTGCACACACGGAGCCCATCACATCATCCGGTATGGGCGACACAAATTCGAAGGCACCCTCTTACGTGCCATGGAGCGCCGACGGTGCCATCGGTGAAAACCCAAAACCCCATCAAGCACCCCCCTGCTGCATCAGGCCCAGGGTATAGAGAAGTGCCGCAATGACGGCCGCAGCCGTTCTGACGTGGTTCCACATCGTCCAGCGGCTCAGGTAGAGAGCCCACAATTCGACAGCACCCGGATCTGTCGCCGAGACTGCGGCCAGTTGATCGTTGAGCGGAACGTTGCCGAATATCGTGACGAGAAACGTGCCGACAAAATAGAAAATCGCACCGCCCAGGAAGTACACCGTCGATGGCTGGCCTCCGCTTGCCAATGCGAGGCCGGCCATGACGAGCGACAAAAGAGCCGTTCCTATGAATGCTCCGAGGAACGAAGGGTTGATCACAACGATGTTGATCGACTGCATCGCGGCAATCCCCTCCGAGGAGGGCACTTTTGCCAGTGCCTTCATCACAAAGCTGGAGAAAGCAAAGAAGACACCGCCCACCAGCGCGGACCCGAGCAACGCCGTGACTCCGACGATTGGTGTGAGCTGATTCATGACGCCACCTTGATCCGGTCGAGTGACGATGTGCTCCAGGCACCCGTTGCGGCGACCCGACGTGCAAACTCGGTGAAGTCCCTGGGCTGGCGACCCAGCGCTCGAAAGACTCCATCACACACATGTGCGTTCCGGCCGTCAAGGACGGTGGAAAAAAGGTAGTCCAACAACCACGCAATATCATCCGGCGCACCGGACTCGGCGATACCCGCTGCAAAGGCCTCGCGCGGGATCTGGACATACCTGATATCGCGTCCCGAGGCGGCGGCAATCTCCCCCACCGCCTCGGTGAAGGTGAGAAGACGGGGCCCGGTGAGCTCGTAGATCTCACCATCGTGGCCGTCTTCGGTCAACCCGGCAACTACAACATCAGCGATGTCGTCGACATCGACAAAGGGCTCGCCGATATCTCCTGCCGGCAGAGTGATCTCGCCGGCCAGCACCATGTCGAGAAATTCGCCTTCGGAGAAGTTCTGGTTGAACCAGCTGGCGCGAACCACAGTCCACTCAACCCCGGCGCCCTGCACGATGCCTTCACACATCTGCGCCTCTTCTTCACCCCGACCGGACAAAAGAACCAGACGCTTCACGCCCCGATCTACAGCGCGCTCGACGAAGGCACGAATGGCGTCCGTCGCCCCTGGTATGGCGAGGTCCGGAGCATAGTTCACGTACGCCGCCGCCACTCCATCGAGCACGACGCCCCAATTGCTTTGGTCTTCCCAGTCGAAAGACGGGTCGGCGGACCGCGACGCGATGCGCGTCGGCATGCCGCGGTGGGCGAGTCGCTCGGCAACGCGGCGTCCGGTCTTTCCGGTTCCGCCGAGAACGAGTGTGATTCCATCATTGTGTGCGGTGCTTTTCAAACGGTCTTTCATAGTGGTCTCCAATCCCCTACTTGACACTGTGTCAATTGACTTGGTGTTCAACATAAGGCAAACTTGACACGATGTCAAGTCGCAATATCGAAACCCGCACCAAAATCCTGGATGCCACCGTTCGACTGCTCGAGGAGTCCGGAGGCCAGGGCGTCCGTATGGGCGACATCGCCAAGGCCGCAGGAATCTCGCGCCAGGCTGTCTACCTGCACTTCGCTTCACGCACCGAACTCCTCGTGGCAGCTACGAGATATCTTGACGCGAAATTGGACGTTGATCGCCGGCTCGCTCCTTCACGAGCGGCAAAGTCCGGTATCGAAAGGTTGGACCTTTATATCGAGGTCTGGGGGAACTACATTCCGGACGTCTACGGCGTCGGCAAGGCACTTCTTCTGGCGCAGGGAAGCGACGAGGCGGCGGCAGCAGCCTGGAAAGATCGCATGGTGGCCATGCGGGATGGTTGTCGTGCAGCGATCGACGCGCTCCATGCTGATGGAACGTTGGCACCGGAGTGGACCCGCCCGAAGGCAACCGATGCTCTGTGGACTCTGCTCCTGGTGCCGAACTGGGAAAACCTCACCATCGACTGTGGCTGGTCGACCAACCAATATGTCCGTTGGACGAAGATCCTGGCCAGGAGGGCTTTCGTAGCAGAGTAAGATTCAGGGTATCGGCGCCTCAGCCTCCACCACCCGGCGAATCTGTTCTACAATCCGGTGACCAGCACATGAGAATCATGATCGGTATGAACCTTCACCACTACAGGGTGACTGCCAAGCTCGGAGAAGGCGGGATGGGAGAGGTGTACCGAGCCGAGGATTCGAAGCTCGGCCGTGAAATTGCCATCAAGGTCTTACCGGACAACGTCTCCGGCAACAGTGAACGACTGGAGAGATTCGGTCGCGAGGCGCGGGTGGTGGCGGCACTCAACCACCCGAATATTGTCACCATTCATTCGGTGGAGGAGAGTGACGGCGTTCATTTCCTCACCATGGAGATGGTGGACGGGCGGACGCTCACTGAGGTCATCCCCGAGGGTGGGATGGAGATGGAGAGCCTTTTGGGGGTGGCCACGCAGATTACCGATGCGCTGGCGGCGGCCCACGGGAAAGGGATCGTGCACCGTGACCTGAAGCCCGGCAACGTGATGGTTTCGGACGACGGGCTGGTCAAGGTGCTGGACTTCGGGCTCGCAAAGCTGGTGGAGCCGGATTCGGGCGACGACTCGTCGGAGCTCGCCACCGCGTCGGCTCTTACCGGTCACGGCGCCATCCTCGGCACCGCTCCATACATGTCGCCCGAGCAGATCGAGGCCCGGGCGGTGGACCACCGCACGGACATCTTCTCGCTGGGTATCATCCTGTACGAGATGGCTACCGGCTCGCGGCCCTTCGCGGGCCCAAGCACGGGGTCGGTGATGTCGGCGATCCTCCGCGACGAACCGGCCCCGGTGGCCGAACACCGCTCGGGGCTCCCGCGCGGGCTCGCGGGCATCATCGAAAGCTGTTTGAAGAAGGATCCCGAGTTGCGGCCCGCCAACGTGGCCGAGGTGGGCGTGGCGCTGCGCACGCTGCAAGCGGAAAGTTCCACAAAGCCGAGTCCTGGCAGGAGAATGCCGTTGATGGTGGGAGCGGCCGCATTGGTGGTCGTGCTCGCCGGCATCGGTTGGATGCTGATGGAACGCAACCGGACGCTGGCGATGCAGGCCGAAGCTCTGCCCCGCCTGTCACAGCTCGCCCAGGACCGGAAGTACGTCGAGGCCTTCGAACTGGCGACTGAGGTCGAGCGCGTTGCCGGAGAAGGCACGGTTTCTGACGAGATGTGGGGAACGATCGCAAAAACCGTATCGGTCGCCTCTGAGCCATCGCACGCTTCGGTCTCGGTGACCCCGTTCGGAGCCGATATCGAAGCCCGTGCGCTCGGGACAACGCCGCTTTCAGACATTCGCATACCGCGGGGCCCGATGCATTGGCGCGTCGAGCATGAGGGCTACGTCGAATCCGAATTCGTCTCGATCTACGGACCCGACGAGCCCTTCGTGTTGCTGCCCGAGACCGACCGCGATCTGGACATGGTGCGGGTCCCGGGTGGCGAGGTCGGGCTGTGGATCATGGGCCGAGTGATGCCGAAGCCCAAGGTCGAAATCGGCCCATATTTGATCGATCGCCACGAGGTCACCAACCGCGCCTATGCCGAGTTCGTGGAGGCCGGTGGTTACGAGCGGGAGGAGTTCTGGAGGCACCCCTTTCTTGACGGGGAGGAGACGCTGTCCTTTGCCGATGCGATGGAGCGATTCCGCGATTTGACCGGCCGGCCCGGCCCGGCGGGATGGCGGGTGGGCAGCTTTCCGGATGGGGAAGGTGAGCTGCCGGTGACTGGGGTGAGCTGGTACGAGGCCGCCGCCTTTGCGGAGTCTGCCGGCAAGAGCCTGCCGACGATCTACCACTGGTACTTCGCCGACACGGCCGGCGACCTGCAACTGTTGCCCGGGTTTTATCTGTCCGACAGCAATTACGCCGGCACGGGACCACGGGCCGCCGGCGACAGCTGCGTGACCGGCTCGTACGGCGCCCACGACATGGCGGGCAACGTACGCGAGTGGGGCGCCAACGCGGTGGCTTCGAACCGGGTCGCCCTCGGTGGGGCGTGGACAGACCCACCCTACATCTACCTGCTCCCTGAACGTCTGTCTCCCTTCGATCGCTCACCGGAAAACGGTTTTCGCTGTGTGCTCTACCTCGAGGGAAGAGAGCCGCCTCCTGAGGCCCTCGCAGCCCTCGAGCCTTCGCGCACGCGGGATTTCAGTGTCGAGAGGCCGGTGGGCGACGAAGTCTACGAGGCCTACTCGCGGTTTTTCGAGGCGGCACCGGTCGCTCTCGAACCGCTCATTGAAAGCACCGATGACACCGCAGAATTCTGGACCAAGCAAAAGGTCTCCTATGCCGCCGGTTACGACGGCGAACGGATGACCGCCTGGCTGTATCTGCCGCGGAATACCGAACCGCCGTATCAGGTCGTGGTGCAGATGGGCGGCGCCGGAACCTTCTACCGACGCAGCAGCGAAACCGAAGCGTCGATCTTCGGGTGGAATAACGCCGAGCCGCTGCTCCGTGGCGGCCGCGCGGTCCTGCTGCCGCTTTGGAAGGGCTCGTACGAACGGTCCGACGGTTTCGACCCACTCTACGATTCGGGCGCCAACACCCGCGAACACGTTGTTCAGTGGGTGTCGGAATTGCGGCGTTCATTGGACTACCTCGAGACCCGCGAAGATATCGACCCCGATCGGATCGGCTTTCAGGGCATCAGCTACGGTGCCGTGTGGGCGCCGGTGTTCATGGCTCAGGAACCGCGACTCAAAACAGGCCTGATCGTCGTTGGAGGATTTTTGGTCGTGCAGATGGGCCCGGACGGGATGCCGCCAGAGGTCGATCCGCTTCATCACGCGCCGCGGGTGACGGCGCCTGTTTTAATGCTCAACGGCCGCCACGACCCGATCTTCACCTATGAGACCTCGCAGCTGCCGCTCTTCCGTGCTCTCGGCACCGCCAAGGCCGACAAGCGGCATGCCACCTTCCCGGCGGGACACTCGACCGCGAGCTGGCGGGACGAGCAAATTCGGGAAAGCCTCGACTGGCTGGACCGCTACTTCGGACCTCCGTAGCGAACTGGTTCGGAAGCCACGGTTTCAATTCTCAATCGGTCGTGCATCCCTGGCCTGGTAGAAGGTCCTTCTCGAGTTGAGACAGCCGCGGCGGGGATCTACCCCGCCCCTTCGATTCTCCATAGGATGAATGTAGCGTCTATTCGACTAACCCTCGTATTCGCGCCAGAGGGCTTTGGTCTCCTCATCGTCGAACACCGGGATGGCCTCGATGTCGATGAATTTGTTCCAGTTCAGCAACCACATCGACAAGGCCTTGGGATCGTCGGTCTCCACAATTGCGACACCCGTCAATCCGATCACGTCATGCCAGCGGCCGATCAGATTGAGGTCGCTGAGGCCCGGTTCGTCGTCGGCGGAGGTCATTTCGGAAAACGCGCTCAGAGCCTCGTGCCTCTTGTCCTCGTGTACACGCCACTGAATCATATATTTCATTTTGAATTCCATTTCGTAAGATTAGCCGAGGCGAACGGGATTTCCAAGGCGTGATTCGTTCGGGTATCGGCCGCGACCGTGAATCGAGTGGTCCTCCGAGTGCCGCAGATTGCGGCGACCATCGCGGGGCGTCCACTGCACGGTCGGCGACGGCGCCAGGCGTTCCGGCTGCATACGAATTGGAGGCGGTCGGCGTACTCGGCCGCACCCCATGCGTTTTTGCAGGTCCAGTCGTACACCGCCATGCTGTAGTCGCCCCACCTGTTTCTTGCCGACCCCCTCCGAGCCACCGTCCCATACCGAGTAGGGTCCGAGCCCCTGGCGGTCCCACACCGAAGCTGCCACTATTGGTGGCCCGGATCGTGGGTGACCCCAACCGTTCCGGCATACCCGAGCGGGTCTGAGGGCACTGTCATGCTCATGGCCACCATCCAATTTGGGTGCTCCTCTCCGCCCTCCACCGCCAACGCCGGATAGAACATGAAATAGTCCTGGCTTTCCAGAGTCGAATGATCCCACGCCTTGCTTCCGTCGCCGGTGTTGAAGGCCGCCACATAAACCTCGCTGTAGCTCTGACTGCCATCCCAATCGAGGGCGAAGGTGGTGTAAACCTTTCCTTGGGCATAGACCGCGTTCTGGATTCTGGCATCGCCGCCATCGATGTCCCAATCGCTGCCCGGCTGGTCCACGTTGTGAAAGATGCCGAAGTAGGTACGAGCCGGCGATGGCGGAGCGGTTTAGCGTGGTGGCACCCATCCCCTGCCCCGAAAAGCGATCCCCGGTGAGCTGCCACAGACAGACCTCGGTGCCGGACGCTGAATAGCTGTTGATGAAGAATGTCGCCTCCAACGCACTCTGGCTTTCTGGGCCTGGGCCACTTGCACACCGAAGGCGAGATCGCCGTTCGGCCACCCGCAGATCGTTCATGAAGATGAAGGCGGCCGTCCCGCCGCTCATGACCTCGCGGCTGATCGTCCACAGGCGGCTCTGCTGAAATCCTCTGGCCTCCGCGCAAATGGGAACGAGTTGCCGACCACATACACTCCCCACGGATCCGACCCGAGGCTCGCAAAATCGAGCCACTGCTCCGAGCCGGGGTCCCCCGTGGTGGAATCGAAGCGATACGAGAAACCAATCGCCGTTGGGATTCGATGTCTGCGACACCATGATCCAGAAATAGGATTTCAGATTGGTGTTGTCGAGGCCCAGGATCAACATCACGAACCGGTCTTGCCAGGGATCGTAGACGACGCGCGGATCAAAGCAGAAACCGTTCCACGGTGTCGGCAGATTGACGAAGGACGAGAAATCAGTGTAGGCGCGGGTCTGGAGGCCGGTCTTGGTAAAGACCTGAAAACCCGAGTTGACGGCCTCGACGATATATTCCTCACCGACAGCCATCACCGTGTCCGGAGGGATCCAACCGGTAGCAGGCGCCCCATCGAAAGCGACCACTCCCGCGCCTGGAGCGTTTGGACTCGCCGACGCTCGGAGCCGGGGATTCGAGATCGATCATCACCGTGGCCTCGCCACGCTCCGTACTCGAGATCGCCGACCGCCGCGATCGCGTTGCCTGGTGCTGCTGGAACTCACCCTGGAAATGAACCCTGAGATCATTGGCGGACTTGGCCGGAACAGGAGTTTCAGGCACCTCGGACATCGTGACGACCACGGGCACAATCCATACAATTCCACCGGCGTGTCGTTGCCCGCCTCCGAACCATTCAGGGTCATGTGGTCCCTTGGGACCGGACTCCACCGGCGGCTTCTCGGTGGCGTACAGCTGGAGGCATACCGCCATTGCCGTAGATGGTGGCGAGGCAGAACAGCACCTGATTCCTTTTCGACATCACGGGCTCCCTTCGATCCGTCTATCGGATCACTCGGTGACCGGCATTCGATGCCGGCATTCGTCGAATCTGCACCGGCACCACCGGCCGGTTTTTGACGGCTTTGGCGGGGATCAGCGGCGCGACGATATGGCGTCCGCAATGCTCCAGTCCGAAGACCACGCTCCCTACGACCATCCGCCGACCGTCGAAGTGCGGTGCATCGGCCAGTAGGATCACCAACCGCGGGGTCGATCTCGGGTAGCATCGAATGGCTCGAGGGCGACGGCGCCGCGGGTGTTTTTTCGCGATTCCAACCCCCGCACGTATTTGTATCCGAGCGCCTCGTTGATCTCCTGCTGAGACACTCCGATCAAGAAATCAGAGCTTTGGGTTTCACCCCAACGATTGAGCCATTCCCGCATCCGCGGATGCATTTCGTCATCCGATGCGAAACCAGCCTGGAACGGGAAAAGTTCGAATTGCCAAAGTTTGTTGGCTTCGTTGGCTGTGAGGATTCTTCGTTCATCAAGCCCGACCGCCGATGCGTCGATCATGGTCGGGATGAGGATCAGGTCGGGTGGAGGACGCACCGAGGTCGCCAGGCTATTGTGCGGAAATGCCAGATCGAAAACGAGGCCGTCGTAGTAGCCAGCGAAATCGGTTCTTTCTTGATCACCGGTGATTTCATGGCGAATAAACGGGCCGTTGACAAGACGAATGATCTGATCGACCGCTCGCGGCGCGGCTGACGGGAGCAGCTCGAAAACGATCCGACCCTGCGCCGTCTCCATCACGACTTGAGAAATATCTTGGGGTCCGCAGGATGGATCGATTGCTCCCTTTACCGTGGTCGTGCTGCACCCCGGCAGCACAGTCCACAGGACAAGGAAGGTCAAACGAACTGCCGCTCGCCTCCCAGATCTGCAATCGGCATTTCTTAGAAACCGATGCATATCCCGGCCATCCTCGGTTCTCGACTCCTCACACTCAACGCGGGTTTGCGGCAAGATCTTAACACAGTGCCAATCTTCGGTCTCAGAAATGTACACTTTTAATAAATGTGTATTGCAGAAACTTAATCGTTAATGATTCTTGGTTTCAGATTATCGCCTAAGAAACGCGACAGTGTCTGACAGCAGAGCCCTAGGACTTCCTCGGTCACATGGGCAATCAAGTCATAGATGCCACGAAAAAAGTTGCACATTCCGTGGCGTGCGGACGGGTGGCACGTCCAAATTCACGCAATTGTCGACCCGTGACACCAACCTGTACAAATCAACAAATGTTTACGCGGCCCTTTCGCCGCCTATGAAGCGATCCTATCGGGACCAAAAACCCGCTTCGAGCCGAACGCCCGAAAACAGCGCTCCTTGACATACCTAGAATATCTATGCATACTAACCCTAGAATTCCTAGGTATAGGAGAAAGCCCATGAGGAAATCGTTCGAATGACGCTCAACAAGGACCTGGTCGCCGCCTCGGCCACGCCGTTGGTGTTGTCGATCCTCAGCCACGGCGACAGTTACGGTTACGCCATCATCCAGCAGGTCCGGGAGATCTCGGGCGGCGAGATGGAATGGGCCGAAGGCATGCTCTACCCCATTCTCCACCGCCTGGAGAAGAAGGGCCTGGTGCGTTCGCACTGGGGCAAGGCCGACAACGGACGCCGCCGCAAGTACTACCAGCTCAGCGCCAACGGACGGACGGAACTCGATTTGCAACGCAAGCATTGGCACGACATTCACGCCATGCTCGAAAAGCTCGAAGGAGAAGACAATGTTTCAGCTTGATCAGGAGGTGCGCGCGTGGTGCGCCGCCATCGTACCCGCCGACAGCGCCCAGAATGAAAACCTCGCCGAACTCGAAGACCATCTGCTGAGCGAGATCGAAGGGCTTCAAGCCACCGGATTGAGCGAAGAGCAGGCCTTTGCAACCGCCACCGAACGAATGGGAGAAACCAAGATGCTGATGACCGAATATTCGAAGAACCGCTCGTTTATTTCACGCCTGTGCGAACTCGACCGCAAGCTCTCCGGCACAGGCACGATCACCGATCCGACACTGCGAAAACAGGCCAATCGTCTGATCCTCGGTCACGCCATCCTGTGGGCCGCCGCACTGATCGCCGCCGCAATCATGCTCGAGGACGCTGAAAACATGAACACCATGACGACACTGGTGATGATTCCTTTGTGGTTTGCTTCTTACCTGCTGATCACCAGTGCATTCAATGCGTTACGGAAAGTGGACTGAAACCACGACTCGCGCGACAACCCACTTCTCAATATCCTCGGCCACGACACGCTCGAGATCGCTGAATTCAGCGGATCGCATAACCTCCGTCGACTCGAATCGTCTCTCCGGTGACGAAGTCCGAGGCCTCGGAGGCGAGGAAAATCGCCGGCCCGGCACACTCTTCGGGCTGACCCCAGCGCGCCGCGGGGGTGCGCAAAAGGATCTCGTCGTTCATCGCCTTCATCTCCTCCGACCGGACCGGGGCTGTCATATCGGTCTCGAACCATCCGGGCGCGATGGCGTTGACCTGGATGCCGTGCGGTGCAAGCTCGATCGCCATCGACTTGGTCAATTGCACGATCGCGCCCTTGGCGGCGCAGTAGGAGGGAATCAGCCCTGAACCGAAGTACGAGTACATGCTTCCGACGTTGATGATCTTGCCGTGTTGGCGTTCTGCCATCGACGCGGCGACGACCTTCGAGAGCAGAAAGACCGAGTTCAACTGGGTCTCGATCACCTCGTCCCAGGATTCGGAAGTCTCCTGCAGAATACCCCCACTGAGCGAGACGATACCCGCGTTGTTGACCAGAATATCGACCGGGCCGAGTTCGTTCTCCACCCGGCGCACGGCCGGTTCGAGCGCGCCGCGCTCGGTCAGGTCGACCTTGACCTCGACCGCCCGCGCACCGGCCTCCTTCAGCTCCGCGAGCGTCGTCGCGTTTTTTTCCTCGTTGCGACCGAAAACAGCCACCGCGGCACCGGCCTTTGCAAAACCGAGGGCAATGCCGCGGCCGATACCGCCATTCCCTCCGGTGACGATGGCGACACGACCCCCCAGGTCAAACGATGCTGAATCTACCATTTGAATCATTCTTTCTCGCTTTCTCGCGGTATCCAGGGCACCCTCGTTCGAGAGCGGCCGGAAAGCGGACGGCGTCACCCTGGTTGGTCGCAGATCGCCGCGACTAGCTCAGAAATTCACGCCCGAGTTCTCTGGTCTCATTGTCGTCGAGCACCGGGGTGGCCTCGATGTTGCAGATGTGATTCCAGTTCAGCAACCACCTACCGAGGGCCTTGGGATCGTCGGTCTCGACAATGGCGACCCCGGTGAAGCCGACCACGTCGTGCCAGCGGCCGATGAAGTTGAGAGCACTGAGACCGGGCTCGTCATCGGCCGAATTCATCGCGGAAAATCCCTTCAGAGCATCGTGCCTTTTGTCCTCCTGGATACGCCAGTAGATCATGTATTTCATTTTGAAATCCTTTCCTTCGTCGCGGCGGTGGCGCCCCGGTTTCCAAGTCTTGATTCTCGAGCCATCAATGCGCGAAACACCGCGCACACAAACCTGGCGCCATTGCGGTCAATTTTTGTTCGGAGTCTCGATTTCATTATTAAGACATGATCTCAAAACAATGTCAATGCAAACGGTTTTCGAATTGCATCAGGGGTGGCCCGTTCGGCCCGGGTTTCGAAACGCTCAGCCTTCTTCGGGAGAGCCGCCGGCCGGGATCAGTTTGATCACCGTTCCATCCGGCAGCACCAGACTGGGGTTCCCCTTTTCGATCCGCAACCGGGTCACCGGCGTTTCAGGTCGGGCAGCCACGACCTCGATTCCCGCAAAACCGCCTTCCTTCAGTTGCTTCATCACAAGGGGTTTTTGCGGAAGGGTGCTTTCCTCGGCAATTGCGACGGGTTCGTAAACAAAAAGACCCGACTCGAAAACGAAACGAACTTCTTCTCCGGCAGACGTACGGAAGCTACCGACGGGAGGTTTGACCGTGGTGCCGATTGAGTCAAGGACCTCGGGGAGCGGCACCAACTCGTTATTGAAAAGCAAACCCTCGATCGCCGACCAGACGGGCACCCTCCACCCAACATGATCGTTCATGGCGATCACGACGATGGTGTCATCATCCGGATACCACGCCATCTGAGTCTCGTAATTCGGAGCTCCCCCGCCCTTCCAGATGCGAAGGCTCCCCTCGATTTCGTCGACATGAACGCCGTAACCCTGGTCTCGAATATGAGCGGTCATCAATCGCTCGCGGCTTTCTTCTGAGATGAGTCGATTCTGGGCGAGGGCGTTCAACCATCGATAGAGATCTGCGACCGTGCAGACCACACCCGTGGCTCCCGCAGCACCCCACCAGAGTTCGCTGACGTACGGCGGGGCATCACTGAAGTTCATCACCCTTCGATTGATGGCGTCACCGCGATGGCCGGAGGCGACATCAGCAGGAAAAACACCGCGAAGAACCGCTGCGCTTTGCATCCCGGCGGGTTTGAATTCGGTCTCGGACAGGTACGCCTCCCAGGTCGTTCCCGACACCACTTCGATCAGCGCCGCGGCGAGGCTGTAGGCCGCGTTGGAATAACGCCAGCTCTCTCCAGGAGCGGTCTCGAATGGGGCATTTTTCACGTTGACAATAAACTCGTCCCGCAGCGCGCTCCGAGTGCTGTATCCCTCTTGAATCAAACCGGCAGTGTGCGTCAGGAGGTCGTGGGTCGTGGCGGCGGATTTTTCCTCCGGGAACTCTCCGAGATAAGTCGAGATCGGGCTCTCCAGGTCGAGTTTCTTTTCGTCTGCCAGGTGCAACAAGCCCGTTGCCACCATTGTCTTTGTGATGGAGAGCAACGGAAACCTGGTGGTGACGAGATTTGCCCGACCGGTATCGCTGTCGGCCAGGCCATAGGCTTCGTGCAAGAGTATCTTTTCACCGCGGGCAACAAGAACTGCACCGGAAAATCCGAATCCGGCGTAGCCTTGAAGCAGGCGCGCCAGGTCTTTTCCGGTTTGGCCACAGGATCCCGGAGAAGCGAGTTGTTTCTCGACTTCCTGGCACCGATCGGCCGCCTCTGTCGCCTGAGCTGAGCCCTGACAGACTGCGGCAAGCATTACCAACAACACCGCCGGATATCGCATCGTCACTCTCCCCCACCCGGCCGCGTGAACTGGTGGAACGCAACAAGCGCGAGGCCTGGAAACAGGAAGATCAGACCGAGAGCCCCGGCGCTCGCGACCTCCATTCCGGTCCATTCGATGATCATGAGGGCCGTCCCGATCGACGCCAGAATCAGACCGAACTTGAGCGCCTCCTGCCCTTCGAGCAGACGATGGCGGCGAAAGAGCTCACGAATCGCTTCACCGGACCCGCCCGCCTCGATGGCCCGCCGCCGCGTCACGTTGTCCGAGACCACCTTGATGATTCCAATGATGAGAATGACCGGGGCGAGGGCCCCGACGATCATGAAAATATCTCCGCCTGTCATGTCCGTGCCTCCTGTTTTTGATTCAGCCATTTTTTCGCTGTCGGGGCATAAGACACATCAAATGGACCGGCGGTTGCAAAACAGTGGTGCAACCAAACGCTCCCTGACGGTGTTATCTATAGATGTGGACGACGAACGCCAACTCGTGGAAGGAGTGTTACGGGGTCAACCCGCACCGTTCGTGACCTTGGTGCGCCGTTATCAGGGACTCGTCTTTCATGTGGTCGGAGGATTCGTGCACAACCCGGCTGATCAGGAGGAGCTCTGCCAGGAGGTCTTTCTGAGGGTGCACCAGAAGCTCCACACCTTCGAGAACGGATCACTCAAGGCCTGGATCGCGCGGGTGGCGCGCAATGTGACACTCAATCACATCAGGAGGCGCGCTGTGAAGGAGGAGAAGCTCACCGATTCCCTCTCGTCGGCTCACCACCAGTCGACGGACATCGCAGCAACCGAATCGTCGTCCGCAGAACCAAGACTCATCACCCGTCAGGTGCTAAGTGTCGTCGACGAACTACCCGAACCCGGCCGCGAAATCGTCAGGCTGTACTACCTGGAGGAGATGTCCGTTGCCGAGATTGCGGCCATCCTGTCAATGCCAGCAGGCACGGTGAAAAGCCACCTCTTTCGCGCCCGTCAGATATTGAAACGGAGGATCGAATGACCACCTGGAGCGACGATGAGATTCAAGAGAAATTGCACGAACTGGTCGATCTCGGTCCCGAGGAGTTCGAGGAAATGACCCCTCCTACAGCTCGACCTCAGGTCGAGGAGTATCTCGATCTCCACCGCCGTCTCAAAGAAATCGAGGAGCTTGTGCCGCTGCCGGCCGATTTCGCGGTGCGCGTGGCCGAGGAATCCGGTGTACTGCGACCGGCGGAGAGTCTTCTGGAAAAATGGTTGGCCGGGACAGCGATCGTCCTCTCGAGTGTCGTCTGCATTGTCGCTGTGACCATGTGCTGGGCCGCATATGGCGACCTGATCGTGAGTTCAGAGATTGCGACCGGGCTCCGAGGAGAAATCCTGGCCGTGGTTGCAGCCTGCTGCGGCGCATTCACAGCCAGCCTCATGCTCGACCGGCGACTCGGTCGTTTTCATTGAACGACCGCCGTTCAGAGAGATTCCCCGACTTCGTTTCTCCATCTCGTCCTACAGGATGGAGAAAAAACGATCCCCCTGATCAGCACTATCGCTTCGGTGCTGCAAAAAACCCATACCATTGTGGACAATTCACGCCCGAAACTTATCAAAAGCAGCGCCGAGAGCAACGCCTAGACCGGCTCCAAGGCCGACCCCCATTGCGATATTGTCGAGCGCCACGCCCAGTGCAGCACCAACTCCCGCTCCGATCGCGACGCCGACTCCAAGCATACTGCCAGGTCGTTTCTTCGTTTTCTCTTTGTCCGGATCGTCAACCATTGGTTTTCCTCCTGCTTTCGGTCGTGGGTTCTGCAAAGGCTCCGTTGATCATAACCCTACGACCGAGGCCCGGGAAAATTCAGAAACGAAAGAACCCCCCGGCAGAGCCGGGGGATCGGTGGTTGTGGTCCGGCGGAAGCGCCGCAACCTGGTTTGCGGGCCATAAACCTCATTCGGTCTCGGGAAGCGCGAAGGCTCCGAAGGTCCGATCAAGGCATGGTGTAGAGAATCATGATCGCGTAGACCTTGTGCCACCACTCCTCGTCGGAATACGGATCCGGGGGGCTCACGTCGTAGGCGCCCACGTCGAGCGTGACCCAGTAACTGTATCTGTCGTTGTTGACATCGGTCGAACCCGGGACCGCCGCTTCCATATCATCGTCGTCCACCGCTATTGACTCGATTGCCGTACTGCGGCCCGAAGTCACTTCATAGACCATGTTGTCGGTTGGGATGATATCGGTGGCGTCCATTCGCGACAGCCAGAAGCGGATGTCTTCCTGGAACCCAAACCTGACCGAGTCGACATACAAAGCAAAGAACCAGGAAATCTGAGCACCGTTGGGGAGGTTCACCGGCGCCGTCAGATTCGTACCGTCTTCATCGCCGGGCCGTCCGTAGACAAAGCCATAGGATTCACTGAAATAGTAGGTGTCGTAGTCGGTGTAACCCTGGGTCTTGAAGGCCGGACCAGGAATGATATACGGGCTGCCGTAGCCCGCTTTGCCCAGGAGGGCGTTCTCGAGCGCATCCCGGGCGCGGGGGTCTTTGATCGCCAGAGCACTTTCGAACATCGCCAGTCGCTGTTCGTCCACGGGCCCGTCGACGGTGATGGGTTTTGCCTTCGGGATCTCCTCAGCCGTACTCAACCCGGACTTCCCACCAGTTTGCAATGTCCACATGCTGGCGTCGCTCGACTCGAATGTGTCACTGAAAATCATGTCTTCGTAGTCGTACATGATTCGAAGCGCATAGAACGCGAGGTCGTTTTCGGTTGGTGGTGAACCGTCAGCGTCCGGCACGACGAGGTCGAACCAGTAGGCGTAGTTGGCGGCGTCCACCCTGATGTCGAGGAGCGATTCCATGTCGTGGCAGAGACCGGAGGTCGAACAGCCGATATTCCCTGGAGAGGTAAAGGTCAGGAGTGTTTCGGTGCCGCTGTCGACACCGAATTTTGTTCGTTTGAGATAACCCGTGATGGTGGCTGAGTCTTCGTCGAGGGTCATCATGTCGACGTTGGTGATGGTTGCCGCATTGGGCAACTTGACCCAGGCGTGGAAGTGAAGAGTCGTACCGGTCTCGAGAGAATCACCGTAGTTGATATAGGCAAATTGGTTTGTTCCGTCGGCCGAAAAAGCGGCGGCGGGAATCATGAGCGAATTTGTTTCGGCCACGGCCGTCGGCAGGCAAAGCAGCAATGCGGCTATCGAGGCGGTGACGATGGTGCAGATGGATTTTCTATTCATCTCTCTACTCCTCGTAGTGGATCCGCACGCCCTGGAAGCCCTGGAACAGACCGCAGACGTACACCCGCACCCAGTAAATCTGCTGAAGGTTGTTGACATTCGGGGTCGCGATGGAGGTGTCACTGACGATATGGGTCTGGCCGGTGTTCAGATTGGATGCGACACTGGCGTGGGTGATGACACTGGTGTCCTGGGGGTAGAGATTGTCGTCCATCTGGTTCGAGATCAGATCCACTTCAACATCTGGATAGAACCTGGGGCAGGTCGAGGTTGAACCGGGATTGTAGGAAACCAGATCGGACATCGCTGCTTCAAATCTGGTGATGGTTGCTCCGTTGGGAAGATAGACGGGTGCCATGACACAGGCCAGTTCGTCCGATACTGCGTAGACATACCCATGGGTGTTCGAGAATCGATCGAGCGTACCGAAAGAACCCACTCCCGATGATTCGAATTCGGCCGCCGGGATGATCAGTGGTGAAGTGAAACCGTCCTGAGCCCAGGCGCCGCTTGCCGGACCGAAGCTCAGGGCGACAGCGAACATGCACGCCATCAAAAGGATTCGACCTCCAGCCATTAATCGGTGGTGCTGCAACATTCTTCCTCCTTTGCATTCCGCGTCGGTGACCAGACATCCGCGGAGTTCGTGGCCGAAATCAATCTCGATCCGGAGACCTGTCCGACCGTCATTCATCGGTCCCTCGACGGATGTCGGGGACGGGCCGCGTACCATCTCGGAGCGCAGCAGTCGTGCGACCGCACGCCAAACATCGAACTCGGATTCACAAAAAGAGAAACCGAGGATGTCGGAATGGTTCTCACCCTCATAACTATTATCTCAAAACTTACAAGGCTAATTTTATCATGAGGATGAATGGCGGGGTCATGGATTCTCGGATCACAATCAGGCGCTCGAAACTCGACGGACGCTACTTCAGCAATAGTTCCAATGCCACCGGCAATTCAGGCATACCGTGTATTGTCCGGTACATGGCGGCGGTCTTCTCCGCGGTTCCTTCGACTGCCTCCACGCGCGGCCACGCATACATAGGGCCGTCGTACTCCGGAAAAACCCTCATCAGGGTGTCGCCCCAATCGAAGAGAATGGCCCGGCCCCCGCGATCACATGAAGGTTCTCGCATCAATCGCTTCCCCGGTTTTGCCAAACTGCTTTGAGTGGCCCCCTGGTAATTGCTGACAAGTCCTTTACCAAAGAGCCACGGGGTTGATGATCATCTGCACCGTGCCCTTGATGCGGGCCTGACCCAAAACGAACATGAATTCCTGGACCTCCTCTTTGGCGAGGCGACCGGTATTCATTGTTTCCAGGATGTAGATGCCCTTCTTTTTCAGGAATTCGATATGGCCGTAAAAAGGCCGGTCGCCCTCCACCGGTGGAATGACTTCGACACCCCAGGTGTCGGCACCCACTGCCATCGGATCGAGTGAGGCGAGGTAGGCGGCGGCCTCATTCGTCAGGCCCGGCTCCCCCGCCGCCCAGGCCTCGGGGTTCGAGCTCAGCATGGCGTCGGTCCAACCGGTGTGCAGCAAGACCACGTCACCCTGGCGGATCTTCACACCCTGAGCCTTGGCTGCAGCTTTGAGGTCTGCCGAGGTGATGGCCTGGCCCGAGGCCATGTTGGCGACGCCAAAAAAACGGGTCATATCGAGCAACACTCCGCGACCGACCAATGGCGGCACCTTATCCGTACCGAGTTTTTTCAAACCCGAGATATCGATGAAATCGACCGCCTTGTTGCAGTTGTAATAGACGCCGGCCTCACCCATATGGCCGAGGCCATCGAGCTGCGGACCGATGCCAAACCACAGCTGGGCCATATCGTCGTTGTAGGAGGCATCCCAACCGAGGTCCTGGACCAGGCTACGGCCGTTGTGCTGACCCGGCTGCACGATCTGGAGGGAGAAGGAGCGGGGCGGATAGGCCGGCATTTTCGGATCGACCACGATACCCAATGGGTGGGATTGCCCCTTTTTGACCAGTTTGACCGCCATCAATACCTGTTCAGGAGAAACATGGTTGGCAGCCCCGATTTGGTCGTCCACACCCCAGCGAGACGGCGCGCACTCCTCGGCAAAGCCGTCCTGACCAATTCCGGTCAAGGCCACCGCGACTATCAAACCGCACAAGAGCCCTGGATGTATTTTCACGCTGCAATCTCCTTCTTCGGTGTTGTTGGTGCTCTCGATGCACGTACGCGATCTTCTGGATTTTGACAAAGGTACCACGGTGCCGGGCGCGTTTTCAGCCGCCTCCAACAATGCAACAATGGTCAATATGGCACCGGCACGACACTCAACTGTCAGGCTGCCCGAGCGACCGCCGCAGGGCGAGCGGACGATCTTCGATTTCTTTCTCCACCGCTTTCCCAGGATCACCCGCGAAACCTGGTACGAACGCTTCGCCGCCGGCAAGATCTGGGCGGCCGGCAGAATGATCGGAACCGAGACGCCCTACGAACCACTTCTGGAAGTGCATTATCGACGCGAGGTCGAGCGCGAGCCGCCGGTGCGAGAGGATTTCCAGGTGCTGTGGTCGGATCAGCATCTCATGGTGGTGGACAAACCACCCAACCTCCCGGTAACGCCCGGTGGCCGTTGGGTCACCGCTTGTCTTCTCCACCTCCTCGTCGAAGCCACGGGAAATGAGGACATCGCGCCGCTCCACCGCCTCGACCGGTTGACGTCGGGCCTGGTGCTCCTGTCACTCGATCCAACAAGCCGCTCGCATTTCGCGCGTCTTTTCCAACCGCGATCGTTGGTGGAAAAGGCCTATACCGCGGTTTGCGAACTGCAGCGCGATTCGCCGTCCGGAAAATGCACTCTTATCCACCACATCGCTCGCAGCCCACACGAGTACTGGCGGCAGGAGGTGCGGCAGGACCTGCCACCAAACTGCCGCTGCGAAATCGAAGTTTTGGCGGTTGAAGACGGTCTCGCCCTTGTCCGGGTTCGGCCATCCACCGGCCGCAAACACCAGATCCGGGTCCAGCTCGCCCATGATGGACTGCCGATCCTCGGCGATCCGCTGTACGGCCTCAAACGCTCCTACGAACCCGAGGATCTGTCACAGCGCTTGTGGCTCGACGCCCATCAACTCGAGGTTCGCGCCTTTCCCGGGCCCCCAGGCCACGAAGAGTTCACCTTTGCTTGGAACTCTTCGCGAGCGCCGATGGAATTCTTCCGGCGCGCCGTGCGCCTCTCGAACAAAGTTTCCTGAAGTTCGACGCAACGAACTTGGAGCGGATATCGATTCGGTGATCAGCCAGTCAGGGTATCCCCGCGGTGACCGTGTCGACCCCGGTGAAGGCGCCGCCCGGCCACGCCACCGATCCGAGATGCCAGAACTCCCCGTCGATCAACGTTTTGCCAGGGTATTCATAGACCTGGACGCCGTTCAACCAGACTTTCACCGTGGCGATGGAGGGACCGAAGGCGAGGTCGTCGAAGTAGTGGACCCCGACGTCGTAGCTCACCGACTGCGGATCGGTGAGTTGAACAATCTCGGGGCCGGCGCCATCGTCGTCGATCAGGATGACGACCGCGTTTTCATGGACGCCAACCACACCCCAATCGGGAGCCGGGTTGTTGCGGTAACAATCGTGCGCAGAGAGCCACGTGCCCCCGGCATCCGGGTGGAGGATGTGCAGATCGAGGTTGGTCCCGACATCGTCGGTCTCATCTGGATCGCCGGGTGTCTGCCAGGTGACCTCGACCCGCAGACCAACATGAGGGGTGCCGCAGAATGGTTGGAAGTACGACCACTGGAAGCCGGTTCCGGTCTCGAAGGTGTCGCCGAAGATCACGTCCACCACATAAATGGTCGCCCGCGGGAAGATCTGGCCCGGGGGGACGGTATCGATATCACCCGTGACGCAGAGAGTGTCCGTCGTCTCAAGTATCGTTTGGGGGTCGAAGCTGAACACGCAGTCATCCGCCCACAGCGAGTTCGCCGCCACCGCACCTGCCGACAGCATGGACAGCACACCGGCGATCGTCGCTGACACCACACGTGCGCTTCGATTCCGTGTCATTTCTGCTCGCCCCCACCTGTGTTTTCGGCCTTCTCGGACAATCGTTCGCCACAACCACACCGAGGTGCCTCGAAATGATCTTTCTCAGGACAATATAGGGCGTAGAAACTCCATCGTCGAACGTGATCAGGCGATCGTCGAGCGTTGTTCGCACGTGAACGTGGGTGCCACCGATCAGAACCTCATAACGGCAATCAGCGAGAAAACGCCGGCGGGGCGACATAACCTGAGCCCGGAACTTTTTTCTGCCGACGTTTCGCAGCTGGGTTTTCAAGAATTCGCGCTTCTGGAATGACTGATTGGGGCGGACGGCGCCATTGTGGTGCGGCCGTCTCGGCCGCACTCCTGCCCGCGCGCCGGGATCATGCGGGCGAGACGCCTGCACCACAAAGACGAGTGGTGTGGTCCTCGTTCAGCTGCAGTAATACAATGCGTACGAAAAATGCCGGCACTGGCACTCGGCACCCGCAAAGGGCGACAGCTCTGGAAGACCTGCGGCCCGTAATGCGTTAGCCATAATGTCGCCCGGGCGACGGGAGGAAACGACCCATGTTCACCACTCGATTTGAAACGCCCCGTCAGCGCCTCGCACTCGCGATCATTTTGTCGTTCGCTCTCCTGCCTACCTTCCTTATGGCGGAGGAGCCCCGGGAGTTGCGCCTGGCCTCCGACATCTGGCCCCCATTTACGGACAGCACAGACCGCCAGCGGATCGCAGTGGAGCTGGTGCAAACGGCCCTCGAGCGGGCCGGAATCAGCGTCACCACCACCATCGTCGAATGGAGGGAGGTCGAGAACGGCATCCGCCAGTCCCGATTCGACGGCAGCGCCGCCATGTGGCGTACCGAAAAACGCGCTCGGGACCTCTTCTTCTCCGATGCTTATCTGGAGAACCGGCTGGTTCTGGTGGGCCGCAGCGGCACCGATGTCTCCTACACGAAGATGTCGGAGCTCGCCGGCAGGAGGGTTGCGGCGGTGGGGCGTTATGCCTACGGACAGGAGATCGAGAACGCGGTCGGCGTCCACTTCATCAACTCCCGCAACGACCAGGACAGCCTCAGCAAATTGCTGGCGGAAGAGGTCGAGTACATGCTGGTTGACGAATTGGTGATGCGATATCTGGCGACCCACCAACCCGATGAGGTCGCCGCCAACCTCGAGATCGGCAGCACACCGATGGGCCGCCGCACGCTGCACTTCGCAATCCGGCGCGACCTGCCCGAAGCGCGGGAAATGGTTGACGCCTTCAACACCGAAATCCGCGGCATGCTCAGCGACGGCACCTATGCCGCCATTCTCCAGGTGGGCTGGATCAAGGCCGACATCGACGGCGACGGCCTCGACGAGTTGGTCACTCTCGGCGACAACATCGGCCAGGTGCCGCCCGGCTCGGTCTACGATGTCTTTGGCAAGGAGCCCGATCTCCCTGAAGAGAAGCAGCGCGTCTTCGTCGCCGGCAGCATCTACGAGGGCTGGGACTCGGTGCCCGACCGCTACAAGGGACCGGCCGAGTCCATGCAACCGACGATGAAGTACGGGACAACCTTGTTCACGTTGAAGTTTTAGTCTGCAGAGATTGGGCTGGTGGGGAGTCGCTCAGGCTCCATATACAATCGATGGCTACCATGTACGAACTGGTCCTCAATCGGTCACACTACGAGCGCGTCATCACCGAGGTCGTTCCATCGGCGAAACAGTACCTCTGGATCGCCACCGCCGACTTGAAAAACCTCCACGTTGCCGGCGACGGCAAACGGTTCATTCCGCTACTTTCGGTATTTTCAGATCTGCTCGAGGACGGTGTCGCCATTCGCCTGTTCCACGCCAAGGAACCTGGACCGTCTTTCCGGGAGGACTTCGACCGATTTCCCGTTTTGACGACCAGCAACCGGTTCGAGCGCATCTTGTGCCCACGCATGCACATGAAGGTCGTCGTGGTGGACGGGCACCTGGCGTATGTAGGCTCAGCAAACCTCACCGGAGCAGGAATCGGTGCCAAGGCGGCAAAAAACAGAAACTTCGAGGCAGGCTTTCTGACCGACGAATGCGATGTCATCCAGGAGTTGATGGGTGAACTCGACGAGCTCTATCTGGGCAACCACTGCCCGGGTTGCGGCCGGCGTGAGTATTGCCCGGATCCCATTCGGTAGCGCGGGGCAGGCATCCGAAACACTGCAAGCTCGCGCCACCCGTGTCAATCGACCAGAATCTCGACAAACACGGGCGAGGCGTTTCCAAGCGATGCGGTATGACAAGATTGGAAGGGAAGATCTGAAGGGCATTCACCATGATGAGCAACATGAAAAGGCTGGTTCCACTTGCTGCGCTGCTCTTCGGCATGTCGGGGCTCGTCCCGGTTGCGCACACGCAGGAGAGCTCTGACGAAAAGAAGGAACCTAAGCCGACCTATGTCGTTGTCTTGAAAAACGGTCAGCGAATTCCCGCTCGAACAAAACCCGTCAGCGCATTCGGCAAGCTCCGCTATATGGAACCCGGCGGAACCAACCGGGTCCTGGCGACCTCCGCGGTCGACCTCGAAAAGACGCGCGCCGCCAACGCCCAGGCTCCCACGGCCAAGGCGGCAGGAACTCTCAGTGTCGGCAGCGGGTTGGCCAAGACAAAGCCGAAAGAGTCAGGTGGCACGGACGCCGAGACCGCCGAGGTCAAGAAAAATCGAAATCAAAACGTCATGGTTTTTTCAGCCACATGGTGTACTTACTGCAAGCAATTGAAGAAATTTCTCGCTGAGAACGGCATCTCCGCTTCAATCACCGAGGTGGACCGGCTGCCACAAGCTGAGCAGGACCGGGCAGAAGCCGAGATGAGGCGACTTACCGGCAAGGTTGCCTATCCGACCGTCGTCATTGGCGACAGCGCCATCGCAGGGTACTCGCCCCAACGGATCCTCAAGGCGCTCGGGCGTTGACGTCCGGACTGCGGAAACCGTGACTCAAAGCAACCGCGTCGAGGCAAGATAGGTCACCGCGCTCACCGACCCACACAACACCGTCCCCCAAACCATATCGACCAACACCACCTTGAAAGGAAAACCATCGAGGGTCGCGAGGTTGGTGAGATCGTAGGCGGCGTAGGTGACGAGGCCGAGAAGTGCGCCGAGGGCAATTGCGTGGCTGAGGCTCTGGCGCTCAACAGCAGGCCAGACGGCGAGCACGACGATCCCGACGACGAATAAAAGATAGAAGACGATGGCCGCGGCCCAGTTGACGTCGGCCCGCATGAGGTGGCCCATCTGGTTCTGGTAGAAGGAACGGGCAACCACCCCCAACCAGAGGAGATCAATGACGAAGAAGGTGACGACGGCGATGGCGTAGAGTTTGAGAAAGATTGGCATGTTCATGTCCCTGACAACACCGAACCGGCTCCGGTCCTTCCAAACGGCGGTGTATCAACCCCCAGGCGGGCGGTTGAGCCACCACAAGGAGGCGTTGAGAACCGCGGCGAAGCTGACCCAGGCCCAGTACGGCAGCAACAGGGCGCCCGCCAACGGAACCACCCGCCAAAACAGAACCGTGGTCACCCCGATGGCGATCCAGAGCAGGATGATTTCGAACAGCGCCCAACCGGGCGCCTGCATACCGAAGAACAGGATGGACCAGAGCCCGTTGAGGACGAGCTGGATCGCGAAAACCGTCAGCGCCATTTTGACTCCGTCGGCGTCGAGACCTTTGCGCCAAACCAGAAACGCGGCCACTCCCATCATGATGTAGAGGACGGTCCAGACCGGACCGAAGACCCAGGAGGGTGGGTTGAACGGCGGCTTCGTCAGGGTGGGATACCAGTTGGCGACCCCACGAGCCGTGGCGAATCCGGAAAGACCTCCAACCGCCACAGGGACGGCGATCGAGATGACGAGCTTGATCGTGTCGTTCATTGAAACTCCGGCAGCTATCATACGCCCCTGGCTTGTTTTTTCGACACTTACTTACGCACTCTGGCTGGGGTCTCGACGAAGCCACCAAACGCCCCACAGAATGGCTGTGAAGATGAGCGGGCGCAGGAGCTGATTCGCTGATGCCATCTGTGTCGGTCGGCCAGTCTCTACCAATCTCGCATCATCGTCGTTGACGCGTGAAAAAGGCACCCACTACTGCGCCTCGCACCAGGCCTTCAGATTGTCCATGTCCTTGGTGACGGCCTTGGTGACCATACCCTTGATCACGATGTTCATGATTCGCGCCATGAACTTGTAGGGGCGGGCGTCCATGTTCATCTCGAGCTGGGTGTATTCGCCGTTGGGGGTCACCGCCATCACGGTGTCCCAGATCGTGCCACCGGCGTCCGACACAAAACGCACCCGGTCGTTCTCGACGAATTCGGTCAGCTCGAGTTCGGTGACGGCCTCGCGGCCGTTCATGTTGCGGGTCTCTTTGAACCGCGTGCCCACCCCGTGCGTGGTCTCCGACAGAAACTCGATATTGAGGATGTCGTCGGAGACTTCCGCGAAATTGTGAACATCCGAAATGCGGCTGAAAACCAACTCGATCGGGGCTTTGATGCTGCGGGATACCGAATAACGATGAGCCATGAACAAACCTCCCATGGGGACCATTTCGGTGCTGATTACTGCTTACAACAGTGGGTCACACCCGGGTGATTCCGGGAGGGGCCGCTGCGCGCGCCCATCTCGAATGAGCCTCGAGTCACTTCGAGATGAGAACGGGCGCCACCTTCCTCATCGCCGCGTTGCAAAAAAAAGGGTTCCCCGCACCAGGCACCATTCAAGCAACGTCGTCAGGCCGACAGCGCCGTTCATCCAGGAATCAATTCGTGATCCCCTGCTTCAATCTGAAGTCCACGAGCCAGATATCCCAGTTTCCACTCCGGTCGGAGGAGAAGGCAATTTTCTTGCCATCGGGGGACCAGCGGGGATTCATATCGACGCCCGTATTCACCGTCAACTGGCTCGGCGAACCGCCTGTTACCGAAATCACCCAGACATCCCTGTTTCCGCTGTGTTCAGCCATGAACGCGATGAGAGAACCATCAGGCGACCATTGAGGATTTGCTTCGCGCCCCGGATAATCGGTGAGTTGAATCGCGGATCCATCGCCAGGCGAAATGAGCCAAATATCTGTGTTTTTTTCGCCTTCAACATTCGTCAGGTCGACTGCAAGACGCGATCCGTCGGGAGACCAACTGAAGGGTCTCGCTCGATACCCTTCACGATGAAACAGCCTCTGTAAATCGCCGGTTGGTAGATCGACGGCCCAGATGCTTCCGTCTGCAGACGCAAACGCGATTCGCGAGCCGTCTCGAGACCATTTCGGGTAGCCCCCACGAGCGATGGGGGGCGACGGGGGCACCACAGATATCGGGGTGCCGCCGTGGACGGAGATAATCCGAATGCGGTTATCGGTGTCGTAGGCTACGTACGAACCATCGGGAGACCAATCGGGATGGCCTGCATCCGAAACAATTTTTTCGGTACTACCGTCCTCGAGTGAGACCGCCCAGATGCCGCCCTCGCCGTCAAAAGCGATGCGGGTCCCATCCGGCGACCAGGTCGGATAGTACTCGTTGGAAGGGTTGGTGGTGATCTGTTTCAACGATCCGGGAATCGTTTGAGCGGAGCCTGCAACCTGGAAGGACAGAAAGAACGCCGCGAAAGCGAGGCCTTGAATAAGAAACCGATCATTCGACATGCAAAAACTCCCTGAGGGATATAGGGGCGCCGATTCGAAAGGTTTCACGCTGTCGGCCAACGATCAAAGCAGAAAAGGAATCAGGGCCTTTCGTTGAGTTGGATAGTCCGGGAACCCGGTCCGGTACCAACGGTGGTGGGCCAGGGCACGCGGGACGAGGTTGGCCATCGTGAAGACCGCGAAGGCGAGCGCTGCCGGGGACCGCGATGCCAGGGCCCAGCCCGCCCACTCGACGATCTCGCCCAGATAATTCGGACAGGTGATCCAACGAAACGCTCCACCGTACGGGATACGGTAGCCCGTCTCTCCCCCACTTCGCAGTTGCATCAACTTTCGGTCCGAGGAGCCGTTCAGCAACCAACCGGCAATGAAAACCGCAATGCCGGCCCACAGCCACGGGCCGACACCCCCGCCCTCCGCATAGGGACCGAGATGGGATATCCAACGTGCGTTCAGGACGGCATTCAGCAGATTGAAGCCGACGCCCATCACCACAACCGACACCGGAATCCGGCGGGCCGCCGACCGCATCCGAAAGGGATAGACGAAGGTGCGGTGGAGATAGTGAAGCATCCACATTGCGAGCAGCACGAGCGGCACCGGTTCGGAGCGGAGGTCCCCGATCGCGTAGACCCCGGCAAAAACGATCACCGCCGGACTCTCCATCAGAAGCCAGCCTGTGCTGCTCGCGATGGTTGGTCCCCAGCCCGGACGGGCGTGGCGGCCGTAGGGAGCCGTCACGAACAAAAGGGTGATGAAGCTGAACCCGGCCGCGATGTAAACCGCAGTCACCAGCCGTCCGAACAGGGCGATCTCATTCACGGTCCGCATTGTCGCATGCAGCCTCGGCAAGCAGGCAAGGACATGACCGACAAACTCGCTGACAAATCGGGGCCTCTCGTCGTGATGTGAACGACTGCAAGTAGAATAGGGTCCTCCGTACAGGTATGACCGGGTCGAAAAAGCCGATTGGTGGTGGAGATGAAGTCGTCGTCCAAGTTCTGGGACAGAATCGCAGTACGTTATTCAAAGAGCCCTGTCGCCGATGAAGCGTCGTACCAGAAGAAGCTGGAGATCACTCGCGGCTATTTTCGGCCGAATACGGAAGTACTGGAATTCGGTTGCGGCACAGGATCGACCGCGATCAACCACTCCCCTCACGTGCGGCATATCCGGGCCATCGACATCTCGTCGAAAATGATCGAGATCGCTCGCGAGAAGGCTCATCAGGCCCAGGTCGAAAACGTCAGCTTTGAACAATCGACCATCGAGGATCTCAGTGTTCCCGACGGATCAATGGACGTTGTGTTGGGTCTCAGCATTCTGCATCTGCTCGACAACAAGGAAGAGGCGATCGCCAAGGTTCATCGAATGCTCAAACCCGACGGAGTGTTCATCAGCAGCACCACCTGCATCGGCGACACGATGAAGTTCTTCAAGGTCATCGGGCCGTTCGGGAAGTTTTTCGGATTGATGCCGACGCTCAACGTTTTCACCACCGGCGAACTCGTGACCAGTTTGACCGATGCCGGTTTCACGATCGACCACCAGTGGCAACCGGGCAAGGGCAAAGCGATCTTCATCGTGGCCAAAAAACCGGAATAGCCGGCGCTCTGATTTGGTGTCCCCGGGATCGGGGGATCTCGGAGATATGTCTCAGTTCCGGCGCGATTTTCAGGAGGCCTTCTGCGGCAGCCGCGACCTGGGTTTCTCGCGGGAGTTGGTGCCGTCGCTCCAGACCTTCGATTCATGGTTGGCGGAAAACGTGGACCGGATCCCGAAGGATTGACCGCGATCCGAGTTCCGGCTCGTACATAAAAAAAGTGGCGCCGCGAGGCGCCACTTTCTGTTTGTTGAATGATCGGGCTATTGCAGCCCAAGGTTTCGCAGCAAGGGGTCGATCTCAGGCTCGCGGCCGCGGAAATTGGTCCACATGTCCATGTAGTCCGCGGTGCCGTTGACCTCGAGGATCTCGGTCCGGAAGCGCTGCGCGGTTTCTTGATCGAAGAGACTGGTTTCTTCGAAGGCCGCGAATGCGTCGTGATCGAGCACTCCCGACCAGGTATAGCCGTAGTACCCGGCAGCATAACCACCGGTGATGTGGGAGAAGTATGTTGTGTGGTATCGGGGCGCGATCTCCGGAATGAGACCGATCTCGTCGAGGTACGCCTTTTCGAATCTGTTGATGTCGATTTCCGTGGGTTCGGTCAGCGTGTGGTACTCCATGTCCAGAAGACTGGCCGCCAGGTACTCGACCTGGATGAATCCCTGGTTGAAGAAGGAACTGTTTTCGATCTTTGCGATGAGTTCGTCCGGGATGGGCTCACCGGTCTGATAGTGACGGGCATAGACCTTGAGCACCTCGGGCGCCATGGCCCAGTGCTCCATGATCTGGCTCGGGAGCTCGCTGAAGTCGGGCGACCGGACCCCGGTCCGGTAGGTCACATTGGCGAGCATGCCGTCGAGGGCGTGGCCGAACTCGTGGAAGAGGGTCTCCACCTCGTCGAGGCTCAGCAACGCCGGCGTGTCCTCGGTGGCGGTGGTGAAGTTGCAGACCAGGTTGATGACCGGATCGATTTCGGTGCCGTCAGCGCGGTTCTGGCTCCGGAAGCGTCCACACCACGCTCCACCGCGTTTGCTCTCGCGCGGGTGGTAGTCCATGTAGATGACCGCTGCGTGTTCGCCGTCGGCCTCAAAAACCTGGAAGACCTGGGCGTCGGGGTGCGGCTTGGGCATTCCTTCAACTCCTCGAAGGTCAGGCCGTAGAGCTGGTTGGCGACGTAGAAGACGCCGTCACGCACGTTGTTGAGCTCGAAATATGGGCGCAGTTCGTTGTCATCGAGGTCGTACTTCGCCATGCGGAGCTTTTCGGCATAGAACCACCAGTCCCAGGGCGCGAGTTCGAAACCGCCGCCCTCGCTGTCGATGATGGCCTGCATCTCGACCACCTCGCGTTTTGCGACCGGTAACGAGGCGTCCCACAGCCGGTTGAGCAGTTCATAGACCCTGGCTGGAGTCTCAGCCATCCGGGGCTCGAGGGTGTAGTGGGCGAAGGTCTCGTATCCCAGCAGCTTCGCCTTCTCGACCCGCAGATTGACGATTTCGGCCATGATCGCTTTGTTGTCGTATTCATTTTCCGTGGTTGCCGCGCACCGTGTAGGCGGTGTAGAGCTCTCGCCTGAGGTCGCGGTTCTCGGCATAGGTCAGGAAGGGCAGCATGCTGGGCTTGTGGGTCGTGAAAACCCATCCCTTTTCGAGGCCCTGCCTTGATGCCGTCGCAGCAGCCGTCTCGATCACCCCAGCCGGCAACCCGGCAAGATCAGCTTCGTCCTCGATCACGAGCTTGAATCCGTTGGTTTCGGCCAGGAGATTGCGGCTGAACTCGACTCGCAGCGCCGACAGCTTCTGGTTGATCTCCTTGAGTCGGGTCTGGTCCTCGGGCCCGAGCAGGGCGCCGTTGCGGACATAACCCATGTACATGTTCTCGAGCAGGAAGAGCTGCTCCCGATCGAGATCCAGCTCCTCACGTTGTTCGTAGACCGCCTTCACCCGAGAAAAAAGCACCGGGTTGAGCCGGATCTCGTCGCGGTGGGCCGCGAGCACCGGCGACATCTGCTTTTGGATGTCCTGGAGCTCGTCATTGGTGTTCGATCCGGTGAGGGCGAAGAAGACCCGCGAGACCTCGCCGAGCAGTTCGCCTGACCGGTCGAGGGCCACGATCGTGTTGTCGAACGTCGGTGCTTCGGGGTTGTCGACGATGGCCGCGATCTCGGCGTTCTCCCTGGCCATCCCCTCCTCGAAAGCGGGCACGAAATGCGCCTCGTCGATGCGATCGAAGGGCTGGACGTTGAACGGTGTGTCATACGCGACAAAGAACGGGTTGACGTCGACGGCAGGATCGTCCGCGCCGGGACCGCCACAGCTCACTATCAAAAAGCAAACAACAGTAATAAGAGCTTTTCTCATTTTAATGCCCCTCCATAGGCGGGGTCATGGTAGCAAGAAAAACCGCGATTGGAAGAGGCCAGCTGTTCTGGAAGTCTCCCATCGTTACCGGCAGCGGGCTCTGTGGTGCCCGAGAGGGCCCGGCTGCCTAGTGTTGTTCGGCAAGAATCGATTCGGCGTACAAAAGATCCCCGGTCAATCCGTCGTAGAACTGAAAGACAACCTGTGGTCGAGGAAACTCGACCCACCGGTCCTTGCCCGCTTCGACCGGATTGTTGAAGACGTTGTTCACCTGCACCACCGTATAGACCGGACGGTATCGCAAACCGCCCGGAACATCGTCGAGGATGCAGCTCGACCACCGAATCTCAACCGGTCGCCCACGGGAATCAAAGGTACCGTTGGGCGGCCGGCCTGCCTCGGCACTCAGCGAATGGTTCCGAGAATTGTGCGGTCCCGACGCGAACTCCCACACCCGATCGCTGACCTTGATGGCAAAACTGTTGTGCAGATCCCCGGTGAGGACAAAGACCGGTTTGCCGAGAGAATCCCAGAACTCGATCATCTCTTCACGCTCTTCGACAAAGATGGTCCACGCATCGTCCCGGCCGGTCTGCGGGTTCTGCCGTGCTTGCTCCGCGGTCACGGCCCGGGTCCCGCCGACATGGGGAATCGTGAGATTGACCGACGACATCACGAAGAAGAAGTCCGCGTCGCTGTTCATCATCTCGTTTTTCAACCAGGCCTTCTGTTCGCGGCCCATGATCGAGATGCCGGGTTTGTTGGGATTCCGCCAGTCGTGCATGTCCTGGTGCGATCGGAGATCGAGAAGAAAGAAATCCGAGTTGCTCACGCGCATTTTTCCGTATGACCGGCGGCCGATTGAATACGAGGGATCGCCGTTTTCCTTCGCCGGCGGATCGATTCGAATCCGATGGGCATCGATCACCTCGACGAGGTCATAAACACCGGCATTGGGGTCGCCGCCGGTCTTCGATTCCTCGGGCACCCTCCGGGCGCCCGCGTAGGGCCCACCCCAGTGAACGTGCACGTTCGCCGCTTGCTCGAGATCGAGCGCGGTGAAATCGGCCTCTCCATCGGTCAGAACATCGCTGCCCGCTTCGAGCCGAGCACGTCCGAAGATGATGTCCTGATCGAAATCGGTATGGTTGCTCCACGCCAGGTAATCGCGCCACGCCTGCACACCCATATCTCGAAAGAGAGCCCTTCGATTACGCCGCCCCGCCTCTCCGGCCCCATAGGCGTTGTCGAGAATCTCGTGATCGTCGATGGTGAAGAACGAAGGGACCATTCTGTGCCACAGTGAGAGATTGTGGCCCCGGTCGAGATAACTCTTGTAGTTCTCCCACACTCCGACGATGGTTGGCGCATATCTCACCACATCGGGCGTCTGATCTGCGGTGAGCCCCACCTGTTCAAGCCAACTCTCCGGTGAGTACTCCCGCTCTCGTTCGTACAGCCAATCACCATTGAGGATCGCGAAATCAATCGACTCCGCGATCTCGTCGAGCATTGTCCGGAATGTCGGCAGCGCCGGACCGAACCCGTTACCGCTCTGGCTGTTACCGCAGGCATACTCGAAACTGAAGTTGAACAGGCCTTTCGGGTTGTGCTGGGCGTCGACCATCTCTTCCGGATCAGGCAGTGTGCGGAAGGAACCCCTTCGATTGTGCATCGTTGCGGTGCTGCCCTCAGCGGCCAGTTCGTAGAAGTACTCGGTATCTGCCTCCAGACCCGAAATATGGGCCCACCCGGTATTGTCGTTTTCGATCCTGGTTGTCACTGGACCGGACAATGTGTCCATGGCGTCGGTCCGCACACCGAAACGCACTCTGAATGTGCCGGGATTCCGTGTCCTCGCCCAGATGCCGATCTCGTGAGCCCCGAGCCGGCCGAGAATCGGACCATGCGTGATCTGTGTGGCTTGTTGCGCAAATGCCTCGTTCGAGCACATTGCTCCCACGAGGCCGAGAGCAACCAACAAAAGACACAGGTTCAATAAAGAGGCCGTCCGCAATCGGCATCGCAACGATGCGAAAACCCCGTCATATTGCCGACACCCGCCGCCCGGATTTGTTCTCTTCATGGATTGCTCTTCCTTCCGTCCGTCAGGAGGGCCACCATAGCGCAACCGGAGGCTTCGATGCATCCGCCGGGGGGCCAGCATGACGGCCGCAAAACGGGGTTTCGCGAGGGATCGTGCCACCTTTTGTGTGTTAGCCTTCGGGACGGGGGTCGCCGAATTCGTGACTGGCCTGTCGCTTCCATCTCAATACCACCACCTGATTCCAAAAAAAGAGGTTTCCATGAAGAAGAAGACTTTCTTGTCGATGATTCTGTGTTCCGTGTTCGTTGTCGCCGCGGCAGCCGAGCTTCCTACGGCAGAGATCACACCGCCCGACGAATACTTTGGGTTCCAGCTGGGCGCCGATCGAAAAATGGCCCGTTGGGACGCCATCGTCGAGTACTACGAACTGCTCGCCCAACAGAGCGACAAGATCGTCGTCACCGATATGGGGCCCACCACAAACGACAACCCATTTCTCTTCGTCGTGGTGTCGTCGGCAGACAACCTGGCCCGTCTCGAAGAACTGAGAGAGGTCAACAATCAGCTCTTTGATGCGCAGGGACTCGACGAGACCCAGGTCGAGGCCCTGGTCGCGGAGGGCAAGGCCGTGGTCTGCCAATCCATGAGCCTCCACGCCACCGAGATCGGCCCCACCCAGATGGCGCCCGAACTTGTCTACGACCTTCTCACCCGTGATGACGAGGAGACCCAACGGATTCTCGACAACGTGATTCTGTTGCTGATCCCGAGCTTCAACCCGGACGGCCAGATCATGGTCACTGATTGGTACAACAAAACCCTCGGCGGCGACTACGAAGGTGTGGGCCTGCCGTGGCTCTACCAGCCCTATGCCGGCCACGACAACAACCGGGACGGCGACTTCCTCAACCTCATCGAGTCGAAGTACGCCGCAAAAATCATGTACCAGGACTGGAAGCCGCAGGCTTATATCGACCACCACCACATGGGAAGCTATGGCGCCCGTCTCTACGTGCCTCCATACAGCGAGCCCATGCGCCCTTATGCCGATCCTCTGGTGTGGCGCGAGATGAGTCTCTTTGGCGGCCACATGGCGATGAAACTCGAAGAGGCCGGTCTGTCGGGCATCCTGAACAAGGCCCAGTATCCCGGTTGGGGCCATTTCGGATGGCACTGGATCACACCCTTCCACAACATGGCCGGGATGCTGACCGAGTCCGCAAGCGCCAAACTGGCGACGCCGATCTACATCCACCCCGACCAGCTTCGGGGCGGTGCCCGTGAATGGAAAAAATACGAGGCCCAAACCACCATCCCGAGCCTCTGGCCCGGCGGTTGGTGGAGGCTGCGCGACGTCGTGGAACAGACGAAGCTCGCGTCCTGGGCCATGCTCGACATCGCCGCGCGCCACCGCGAGACCGTCGTCCGCAACGCCTACCTCAAAAGCCAACGCCAGCGGGAGCGCGGAGCCGCCGGCTCCCCCACCGCCTATGTCGTTCCCAGCGGCCAACACGACCCGTTGACGACGGCCAAGATGATCAACACGCTGCTGCAGTCAGACCTCGAAATCTTCCGGTCCACTGAAGCGTTCAAGGTAGGCGATATGACCTACGGCACGGGCTCCTATGTGATTCCTCTCAGCCAACCCAAGATGGGCCTCGTTCGAAATCTGCTCGGCCGCACCCTCTATCCCGACAACGAGTGGACCCGCGGCCGTGACGACGTGCCGCTCCGGCCCTATGACTCCGCGACCCACACCATGGCCGAGTACATGGGCGTCCGGGTCGATCCCATCGCTGCTGCGATGGAGGCGGAGCTTGTGGAAGTGGTAACCGAAGTCTCCCTCGAAGGCACGGTGGAACCCAGCGAAACCGGCCATCTGCTCGACGGGAGGCTGAACGACAGCTACATGGCGGTCAACCGGCTGCTGGCTGAGGACATCGAGGTTCGCCGGGTGGATGAAGCATCCACCGGCTTCCGACCGGGTGATTTTGTAATTCCCTCGGGCGACGAAGCGAAGCTCCAGCAGGTCGCCACCGCCACCGGTGTGGACTTCATGGCGATCTCTTCGAAGCCGACCGCCGACCATGAAGTCGAGCAGATGCGGACCGCCATGTACAAACGTTACTGGGGCGGCAACATGGACGAGGGCTGGACCCGTCTCACCCTCGAATCCTTCGACTTCCCCTACAGTTCGGTCCGGGACACGGAGATCAACGCCGGGGATCTGCGAAAAAAATACGACGTCATCATCCTTCCCCACGATAAAACCGACACCCTGATGGGAGAATTCAAGGCCCGCCCTGGGCGCCCGGCACCGGTCACACCGCCCGAATATCGAAGCGCCATCGACGAGGATGGGATCGAATCGTTGAAGACCTTCGTGGAGGAAGGCGGAACGCTCGTGGCCCTTGGTGACGCCACCGAGTTCGCCATCGAGAAATTGGATTTGAAGGTCCGCAACGTCATCGACGACCTCCCAACGGAGGATTTCTTCTGTCCCGGCTCGACCGTCAAGGTCTCCTTCGACAACAGCCACCCGCTGGCCTACGGAATGCCCGACGACGGGCTGGTCCTTTTCTGGGCAAGCCCGACCTTTCAGATCGAGCCCTCGCAGCACAACGAGTGGTATCAGACCATCGTCCGCTATGGCGACCGCGACATCCTGCAGAGCGGATGGCTCATCGGCGAAGAGCACATCACCAAGAAGGCCGGAATGGTGGTTGCCAAAAAGGGCGAAGGCCGGGTGGTGCTGATCGGTTTCCGGACCCAGAACCGATCCCAGACCCACGGCACCTTCAAGCTCTTGTTCAATGCCTTGCTGAGGTGACCGGCCGAATCAGTTCGAGGCGAGCAGACTCCTCTGGAATCCACCCTTGTCCAAAACGGAGTCTCGGGTAGCGATCAGGAATGGACCTGAAGGTGGGCCAAGGCCCACCTTCAGAGGTGTGTCCTGCTGCCTGGATCACTCGGCCCAGGTGGGAAGTATCGGACAGCGAACAGAATTTATTTCTTCGGGGCTTCGGCCTTGGTGGTGCGGCCGTCTCGGCCGCACGGTGTGCAGGCGAGACGCCTACACCACCACGGCTGTTCCTTCTAACGACCCGGAGGTAGCCACGCCGTCGCTGCCGTTGGCCGTTGCATGGTTTAGAGCAAAGCGAGACAGGTGACAGCCGTGATGCCCATCAGGATCGAAAGACCAATGCCGACCCTGGCGAAGTCCCGGGTGCGATAACCACCCGGGCCCATGATCATCAGATTGCACTGGTGGGCAAAGGGCAGGATAAAAGCACAGCTCGCGCCATAGGCCACCGCAAGGAAGGTCTTGCCCACATCAACGCCGCTCGAGGCTGCCGCAGCGTAGGCGACCGGTGCCAGGATGACCGCCGCGGCCGCGTTGTTCGACGTGGTGCTGAGGATCGCCGAGATGGCAAAAAGCATCCCGAACACATAGATGTTACCGAGGCTCATCCCGGACGGGAAGAGGGTCGCTGCCAGCTTGCCGGCAACCCCGGTCTGGAACAGCGCGTCTCCCAGAGGGATGGTCCCGATGATCAAAAAGAGTATCTGGTAGTCCACCGATTTCTGGGCGCCGCGAAGCGAGACGCACCCTGTTCCCACCATCAGGAGAGCGCTCGCGAGTGCGCTGACCGCGAGGGGGTACCACCCGAGAACCGGTGGCAGGAGGGCGGCCGCCAGGAGGAGCAGCGCAAGCGGAGCGCGCCGAACATCCTCCCCCTCACCGGTCCTTTGCCGGTCCAGAAGGACAACGTCATCGCTTTCGTCGAGCCGGACGATACTCCTCAAGGGCCCGTAGGTGATCAGCGCGTCGCCGAGCTCCAGCGGGATCTCAGCCAGGCCCTTTTCGATCGGTTCGCCGCGTCTCCAGATGGCGAGGACCGAGAGACCGAAGGTGTTCCGAAAACCGATCTCGGTAAGGGTGCGCCCGAGGAAATCCGAGTGGGGCGAAAGGGTGATTTCGGCCATGTTGATTCCGCGCCCCATGAGCCGGTCGATCTCGCCTTCAGCGGCCGCTTCGATCAGGATCGAATGATCTGCGGCAAGCCGTTCCGCATCGGCCTCCCATCCTTCAACGATCAGTTCATCACCGGTGGTGATGGTCAGGTCGGCCTGAACATCCAGATATCTTTCCCTGACGCCTGTGGTACGGCGGATCTGCACCACCTCGAGCTGGTGCTGCTTTCCAAGATTTGCCTGGGCAATGGTTTTGCCGGCCAGCTTAGATCCGAACGGAACCTTCATTCGGAAGAGCTTTTTCTGGAATCGATACTGTCTTTGAACCCGATCCCGAAAACCTTCCCTTTCCGTTTCTTCATCCGTGCCGCGCCGGCGGAGCAACCTGGTACCGATAAGAGCCATGTAGGCGATGCCTACCACCGTGATCGGAATGCCGACGAGCGCGAATTCGAACATGCCGAGGGTCCGCTCTCCCCCGCTGAGTCGTTCGAGCTCACTGCCCAGGATGAGGTTTGGAGTGGTGGAAATCAGGGTCAGGGTACCGCCGAGAATGGCCGCATATCCGAGAGGCATCAACAGACGCGATGGAGAGATCTTCGCGTTGCGGGAGAGCACCATGACAGCCGGCAGGAACACCGCCACCGTGGCAGCATTCGACATGACCGCAGAAAGAACGGCGGTCGTGATCATGATGAGGAGAACCAGGCGTCCCTCGGTTTTGCCGCCGATCGTTTCGAGGAGTCGCCCCATCAAGGTCGCGACCCCGCTTTCTTTGAGCCCGGCCGACAGCACGAAAATCGCCCCGAGGGCGATCACCGCGTTGTTGCCGAATCCTCGCAGGGCGGCTTCAGCCGGGTTGACGGTCCCGGTGATCGCCAGAATCACCGGAATCGAAAGGGCGGTGGCTTCCAGAGGTATCAGCTTGCTGATGAAGAGCACCATGGCCACGACCAATGTGGCGATGGCGATCCATGCGTGATAGTCCATTCGAGTCCTGCTCCTGCTTCCCGAATCAGTTCGTTTTCGCGCCGACCAAGTCCGACATTTCCGCGCCCCACCAGCAGTCGAGCGAGAACGGCGTCTCGTCCCGTTTCAAAACATCCACCGGTTTGTTCGCCACCATCGTCAACGGCGGATCAAGGGTAGGGAATTCCGTTTGCGTTGTCCGAATTTAGCACGAACCCCCCAGTAGATGATCGGCTCACTCGAGGGGATGGATAGCCCACGGCCCGATCCCGGTGAGCTGGAGGGTCACCGGTTCGTCGCTCCAGACGAAATGGGCGGCTCCGGCCCGGTTGACGTAGTAGTCGCCGGCTTCGAATCGGGTACTTGCCGCTTTGTCGAGGGTGTCCCCGAAACCGACGTACACGGCGCCCTCGAGGACCGTGACCCGCTCGTTGCGCGGGTGAGTATGAGCAGCCAGCACAAAGGGCTCGGTCACGCGAACCCGAAAAGTGAATAGCTGTTCCGCGTTCGGATCCCCCTCGAGGACACCCATCCGGCACCCGTCCCCTGCAAGAGGTCCCGGCGGACAGGGTCCCCACTGGATTTCCCCAGCCCGGTGCACAACCTGATCGACACCGTCCGGAAGCGCGGCCTCCAGCGATTGTGCCTGAGCATTGGTAGAAGCGACGACGAGCGCGAACCCAATCACGAATGTAACGCCGGTTTTTCTCACCATAGTCTTCCCCTCCTTCGTCCCCTGCGGGAGTCTCATCGTGTTCATTGATTGCGATGAGCAATGTAACCCGTTACAAACTTCGACGAACTCCGAAAATTCCGGCCTCGAGTTCCGGCCACAATCGTTGGAAGCTATAGAATCCTAGGGGACGAGGCTGCCCCCGTTGCCTGAATCGTTTGGAGGAATCTCATGACCGTTCTGATCGTCATCGCTCTCATGGCTTCCCTTGCCGCTTCGTCCGAAGAAGAAGCCGTACTTGCAGCGGTGCAACAGTTCTTCGACACCATGGCCATAAAAGATGTAGCGGGTGCGGAGCAGGTTCTGGTGCCCGAGGGTCTCTTCTTTTCGGTGCGCACCGTTGGCGGAGAAAAGGTCGTTCGCGCCTCGAACAATCAGCAGTATCTCGCCGACCTTGCAACCGCCGAGGACGACTGGCTGGAGCGCATGTGGGAACCGGAGGTTCGGATCGACGGGGATATCGCGACCGTCTGGACACCCTACGATTTCCATATCAACGGCGATTTCAGCCACTGCGGCGTCGATGCCTTCAACCTCATGAATATTGACGGGCAGTGGAAGATCACTGGCGGCACCTACACGGTGCAGCGCACCGGTTGCGCGCCGAGCCCCCTCGGTCCCCCAACCAAGGAGAATAGACCCGAATAGGTCGCAGACAACGGCGCGACGATTCTCTACTCGGCCATCAGCCTTTCGACCTCGTCGAGGGTCTCCTCGAACATTTTCATCGCCGCGCTGAGGGCATCGGGTTTGGTGAGATCCACACCGGCCCCGGCCAGAAGTTCGAGAGGCGGCGCGGAGGCGCCTCCTTCGAGCATGGCGAGGAAGGCCGCTGCCGCCGGTTCGCCGAGGGTCTTGACCCGATCGGCGATGGCGATACCGCTGGTGAGCCCGGTGGCGTAGGAGTAGACGTAGTACTTGTAATAGAAGTGCGGAATGTAGGCCCACTCCATGCCGTCATCTTTGTCGACGGTGTACCCGGGCCCGTAGTAGCGCTGGACCAGATCGCGGTAGGTGGCCTCGAGGAGGGTCGCCGTCAGCGGCGTCCCTTCTTCGACAAAGCCGTGCACCTTCTGTTCGAATTCGGCGAACATGGTCTGGCGGAAAATCGTGCTGCGGATGGTCTCGAGCCGTTCGACCAGCAGTGACGCCTTTTCGGCCGGGTCGGTGGATCGATTGACCAGATAGTCGGACAACAGCACCTCGTTGCACGTGGAGGCGATCTCCGCGAGGAAGGGCGCGTAGCGGAAGCTCGAGTAGGGCTGGGCTTTCATCGCCAGTTCCGAGTGCAGGGCATGGCCGAATTCGTGCGCGAGGGTGGACATGTCATCGATTGAATCCTGGTAGTTCATGAACACATACGGGTGCGGGCCGTGGACCGAGGCCGAAAAGGCGCCACTGCGTTTGTCCTTGTGCGGATAGAGATCCATCCACCCGTTGGCGGGATCGAGGCCGTTGACGAGGACCTTGCCGTACTCCTCGCCCAGAGGTTCGAGGGCAGCGATGATGAGGGGCCGGGCCTCGGCAAATGGAACCTCGGTGTCGACACCCTTGGCGAGTGGGATATACAGATCGTAGATGTGGATGTCCTCGAGCCCGAGAGTCTTTTTCCGCAGTTCGACATAGCGATGAAGCAACGGCAGATTGGCATTGATGGTGGACACGAGATTGTTGTAGACCGCCAGCGCGATGTCGTCCTTGTCCAGATAGGCCTCGAGGGCGGTGTCATATCCCCGGGCGGCCGCCAGATCCACATCGAACTGAAACTGACCGGAAAGGGTCGCGGCGAGAGCATGCTGGAATTGGCGCAGCGTACCGAACATCGCGGCCACCGCCTCGCGTCGAACCTCGCGATCGGCCGAGGCCCGGTAGCGGGAATAGTTGGAGAGGTTGAGCTGGACCTTGTCGCCCTGTTCGTCGGTAATCATGGGCCACGGGATGTCGGTGAGCAGAGCACCGAATGTGTCTTCCGACGGCGAGGGAATTTCGTTGAGGTCGATCTCGGCCCACAGATTGTCACCAAGGATGGCGAGGGCGCGTTCGGCATCGGGGGAAAGCAGCCGGTCCGCCCGCCGTCGAAGATTGTCGAGGTAGGGACGGTAGTCGGCCAGGGCGGGCTCTGCGGCGTAGGCAGCCGTCAGGCTCTCGGAACTGAGTGCCAAGACCTCGCGCCGAATGAATGCCGCCGCGGCCATCAGCTGATCCATGGCGGCAAGGCTTCGTTGCACCATCGAATTGGCCTCCGCGTCCGAAAGAGCGGTGCTCTGGCGGAGATTGGCGTAGAGAGTCACGAAATTCGCATCGGAATGAAGGCGGAAATAGAGCTCGAGAGCGGCGGTCAGAGCGGCGGGATCTGCCAGTTTACCCTCGTACTGCGCGAGACTTTTTGTTTTGGCCAGGAGGTCGAGACGCGCCGCATCCCATGCCTGGTCCGACTCGAAGAGCGGCGTCAGGTCCCATTTGTAGACATCAGGGATGGCGCTGCGATCGGTATTGGAGTCGGGCGTCACCGTTGGGAGGGTGTTGTCCGCAGCAACCGCAACAACGGTTGCGAGAGCAAGGCATAGCGTCACAACAAGAATCTTCAGTCCGGAATTGTCGATAACCCGCATCGTCATACCCCCTGGTCGAAATTGCTCAGGCTCGGGCCGATGACGTCATGAGACAGGCCTCTGCCCGCTTCATCCTACGCCTCCCCACCGCCAGAGTTTCCAGAGATCTTCAGGGCGAAGACGGTTTTGTGCCGAAAAATGACCCTACGCCGTCAAATCACCGATCCAGTTTTTCGCGGTCCCTTGCCCTGGATGCAGCGTTTTGTGCCATGCCGGCCGCAACGAAAACGATGAAAACCGGAATGACCCTTCCCGTCTTCCGGTCAAAATCGACGGAAGACCACGCGGCCGTTCGGGGGTATCATCCCAGACGATGAATATCGAAAAGCGACGTGGCGTTCCCGCTCCCCTCCTCTTGATCTTCTTGGCCGCCATGCTGGTTTCCTGCGCAAGACCGGAGACGCCTGAGGCACCCGCGACTGAAGCGCTGGATCTTCCAACGCGTTATCCTCCGGCCGAACGGATCGTGGCCGTAGGAGACCTGCACGGAGATCTGGCCGCCACTCGAACCGCGCTGCGGCTCGCCGGAGCCATCGACGAGCACGATCAATGGGCCGGCGGCACGATGGTGCTGGTGCAGACCGGGGACCAACTCGACCGCGGCGACGACGAATTCGAGATCCTCGATCTTCTCGAGGCTCTGACCGTGCAGGCGCGAGCCGCCGGCGGCGCAGTGCACGTGCTCAACGGCAACCACGAATTGATGAACGTCAAGCAGGACCTCCGCTATGTGACCCTCGGTGGATTCCTCGATTTTCTGCCGACGCCCGTTGCCGATCCGGAGACTGTGGATCCGCAGCTCGTAGTGGAGGCGGTTCACGAGCGGCTGAGGGCCGTCCGTCCGGGCAAGCCCTTCGCAAGACGGCTGCTCGACCGCAACGTCATCACCATCGTCGGTGACACGGTTTTCGTCCACGGCGGCGTGGTGCCCCGTGTAGTGGACTACGGCATCGAGCGTCTCAATCAGGAATCCCGGGCCTGGATCCGGGCCGACCGGCGGTACCCACCGGACATCCTCCTGGCATCAGACGGCCCGGTCTGGAGCCGGCACTATTCCGACGAACCGGATGTCGAGGATTGCCGCCTGCTCGAAGGTGTCCTCGACTCCCTGAACGCCCGCCGGATGGTGGTCGGCCACACTGTCAGTAAGGCGGGGATCTCGTCGGCCTGTGGAGAAATGGTGTGGCGCGTCGACGTGGGCCTGGCAGAGCATTACGGCGGCAGCCCGGCGGTGCTCGAGCTTCGAGGCGGCGTCGCCACGGTCATCGCCGATGAGGCCCTGTAGAGATATCAGCTGCTTGCGAGAAACGGTCCGAATGGGAGCGCGTCGGAGAATCCTCTCGAGTTTCCGATCACGATTCAATTCACTCCCGCTCCAACCGCTGCTGTCACCTCCGCCCCCCAACCGGTGACCAATGAGATCGGAGTTTCATCCCAGATCGAAACATCCACCGGTTTGTTGACCAACACCCTTTTTCCGTCCGGGGACACGGCAAACGAAGATCCTGCCGCGTCGTGGAAACTGATCTCGATCAACTCCCGGGCAACCCCCGGGGCAAACTCTCCCCCATCGCTGACCGTCACCCGCAGCAAACGCCCGAAGCCCTCCCGGTACAGCAACGCATCGCCGCGCGGCGACCAGAGGGGATCGAAGCCACCGCCCGCGGAAATGACCCATTGACGCCGCTCCACATCCGGAAACGGCCGCACCATGATCCGATAGGGCCCGGTTCGATCCGTGAGGTAGGCCAACCATTTTCCGTCGGGCGAGACCTTCGGGATGATCTCGTTTGCATCGGAGGCCAACAATGCTTCCGGATCGCCCGAACCGCGAAGCGGAACTTTCCACACATCCCCACCCCGAGCCGGATGGCCCCAGGTGAACAACAGCAGAAATTCTCCATCCGGAGTGACCGAAGTGGGATGGCGAACGCCGGTCACGATGAGCGCCTCCTGCTCATCGGTCAGCATTCGCGATGCCGGTGCGCTGCCATCAGCCGGTTTGCGATATAAGTGGCCGCCCTTACCGTCACGTCTCGAAGCGAAGAACACCTCGCGCCCGTCGTGCGACCAGATCGGGTTTGTGTTGGTGCCCTCCAGGGTGAGCCGCGAAAAGTTCCGCCGCCCTGCGTCGTAGACATAGACCTGATCCTGCGCACCGCTGGCGTTCTGGATTGCCAAATGCGTACCGTCGGGTGAAAGACTGAAATTGTTGTACACGCCGGGAGGAATGGGCAGCGGCTCCTCGACTCCGGATTCCAAATCAACCCAGGTGGGCACGGTCCACGCGAAATCACCCCCGGCTGCATAGACCAGCGTCCCGGAGGGAGAGACGTCATATCGCGACTGGCCCCAGATCGAATCAACCCACACATCGGGCTGCACGCTGACCGCGGGAGGCGTGACCTCGAGGCGATCCAGATCAAATGGAATCGCGAACAACCCGCCGCCGCGTATGAAAATCAGGTGTCCGCTCTCGAGATATCGAGCCCTGTATCCACCATCGAGAACAGGCGTGACGGTCTTGCCGTCAAGATCGAGGACGACGATCGTCCCGGTGTCCTGGCGTAGCGTCGGGGAACCGGCAGTCATAATCGCGAGCAGGATTCCGCGCCCATCGGGGAGGGCCTGCATCGAGTAAACGTCTCCGATTTCTCCGAGTTCCTGCGGATCACCTCCCTCCTGGCGGACGCGAGCCAGACGACTCTCTCCATAGGTGAAGTAGATCCAACCGCTGGCGTCCCAGGCACCGTTCCTCGAGACCGGCACATCGCCCACCACCGTGACATCGTTTCCGCTACCACGCGACGAGACGATCTTCATCTCGCCGCCGGCAAAAAAACCCACCTTCTCGCCACCGGGCGAAAAGAACGGAAACCTGGCCCCTTCAGAACCCGGTATCAACTCCATCTCGAACGTGTCGAGGCGACGACGATACAGATGCGATTCGTCGTCGAGCCCAGCAGCTATGACCAACACCGAACCGTCGCGAGAGATGGCGACGCTGTTGCCGTGGTTGAGGGGCTTGCCGACGGGCAATGGTATGACGGAACGATGGACACGGCCGTCACCGCTGGTGTCGATTGACGGCCCGCCCCGGCCAACCATGTACCAGATGAGCGCGCCGACGACCAGCCCCACCCCTGCGGCCGCCAACAGTGGGAGAGCGAGCCCTCTCCGAGGTGCGGCATGCTCCCCGTCGCCGGAGTGCGCATTTTCCGCGCCGTCCGGTGAGGCATCGAGTCCTGCTTCCTCGATCTCGATCCGCGCGTCCGAAATGGAGTGGAGACGCCGATCCGGGTCTTTCTGCAGGCAACGTCGCAGCACGCGCCGAACGCCAGCCGGTGTGTCGGGCGGCAACCTTTCGAAATCGGGCTCGAGCTTGAGCACCGAAGCCATCGTGTCGGCAATGCTGTCGCCTCGAAAGGCCCCGGAGCCGGTCAGCATCTCGAACAGCACGACACCAAAGGCCCAGATGTCGGCCCGCCGGTCCACCGAGTGGCCCTTCGCCTGCTCAGGGCTCATATAGGCTGCCGTCCCCAGCACGACGCCGGCCTGCGTGCCCGCGGAGGTCAGGGTCGGCGACAATTCGGGGTCGCCTGAGATCTCGGACAATGCGCCCTTGGCCAGACCGAAATCGAGCACCTTGATCTTGCCGTCGGGCGTCACCCGGATATTGGCCGGTTTGAGGTCGCGGTGCACGACGCCGGCCGCGTGGGCGGCCTCGAGACCCCGAGCGATCCGGCGCGCCGTCTCGAGCGCCAACTCGAGGTCGAGCGGGCCGCGCTTCAAGCGCTCGGCCAGGTCCTCGCCCGGCACCAACTCCATGGCGATGAACCGCACCGTTCCAGCTTTGGTATCGGCTTCGTGCAGCCCATGAACCGTGGCGACGTTCGGGTGATTCAGTGATGCCAGCAGCCGCGCCTCGCGTTCAAACCGTTCAAGCCTCTCGGCATCGCCGGCCCAGTTTGGCGGAAGAACCTTGATCGCGACCTCTCGGCCCAGCGAGGTGTCTTCGGCACGCCACACGACCCCCATCCCGCCCTCTCCGATCTTGTCGATGATGCGGTAGTGCAGCAGAGTCTGTCCGGTCTCGATCATCAGCCTGAGCCTCCTACAAACGAAAGCCCACCACTTTCGGGCACCCAGTCAGCGGTGCACGAGAGCGATAGGAATTGTTCATTTTTGCGCTACCCGACGGTAGCATGATCTCGAAGGTTGCTTTATGGGTGCCGTCTTCGAAGCGTTCCTCTTGGCGACTCGGCGATCACTCCGCTGCGAGCTCCTCTCCCAGCGCGAGGAGCCGGCGCAATGCCTCAAAAAGCTCGAGGCGAATGGCGGTGACTGTGCCTCCGACCCGAAGATCTCCAAGCTAAGCCACTTCCATCTCTTTGATATTCACCTTGCCGAGGTCGATTTCGCCGAGACCGAGCTTGTGGGCGTTGGCGATCATCGTGACCTCACTGCCTGAGAGGCCGAGCAGGGTCGCGCCGTAAGAATCGAGGGCCACGCGATCGACACCGGCGATCACCTTCTGCGGTTTGGCGATATCACCCGGGCCGAATGGGCCCTTGCTGGTGAGGATCGTCATGGCGTCGGCCACGATCAGATCGGGTTTCCTGACAACCGTGTTGAGGTCTGCAATGCACTGCTCCATGTGCTCGAGGTCCTTGCCCTCGAAGGTCGGGTGGAATGGGCGGTTGTCTTTTGGATGGGAGGCGCCCATATAGTTTTTGAGCGACCCGGTGAAGCGGGACCCGATGTGATCCTTGAAGATCGGCATGTTGATGAACACATCACACTCGTCGAGGATCTTGAAGACTCGGATCTTGTCGAGGGCAACACCCTTCGGCACGTCGAGGTTGTGCCACTGACTTTCGTCGTCGCTGTCCACCTGGATGAAATCTGCCCCGCTGCCCTTGACCAACTGATCGATATTGCTGCGCTCGAAATATTTACCGGACTGCCAGGTCAACCACCGGACCTCTTTGGCGCCGGCCTTTTTACACAAGTCGACAACGGTCTTGACCAGAACAGGATCGGTCGAGGTTCCGGGGTGCGAGCCCTGGGCGTTTGGAAGAATATTGACGATCTGGCCCGGCCGTACAAAGGCACCCATCCCTCCGTGCGCTTCGATCACCGCAATGGTGTTCTTGGCCACATCCGGACCGTGCGCCACGGCGAGATCGAGCGGAGGAACTTGAGCCTGCTCACCGAAACCCACCCCGGTCGCGAGCAGAGTTCCGGCAGCGGCGCCGGTGGCGACGAAATCGCGTCTGGTGATCCCGGTGTTCTTTTTCTTGTCGCTCATGATGCCTCCTTCTGCACGCGAAGTGTGATCAGATTTCCCGAGCCGCTCGCCACAATTCGGTGACCACCGGTTTCGAACTCGGTGGCACCGCTTTCTTCGATTTCAACAACCACTTCCCCATCGCCCGCACACAACTCTCGTGCCTGCTGCAAGGCCTCGGCCGCAGCCGTTTCGTCAGCCCAGCGCAAGACCACGATCTGTTCACCGGATTCATAACCGGCAACTGCACCCTCCTCAAAGCCCATGAAAAGAGGAGCCGCCGGCCGCGCGACATTCAGGAACGCCAGCCGACCGGTGAAATAGACCTCGGTAGCCTCGACCCGTCCGTCCACCGGCAGATGATCGAGCAGATCCGGCTCGAATCCACCCGCCTGTAAACACCCGGCGAAAGCAGTCCCGATCTCCAATACCGCCGCACCAAGATCTTCAAACTCGCTTTCGGCAGTAATGACCGCCAACTCAGGCCCACTCCAAAAATGCATGTAGTAGTCGGCCGAGGTACCGCCGTTGCCCAGATCAACCGCACGTCCGCCCGAAGACCGGGCAAAACTGTAAATGCCGAAGGCGTCACCATCCATGGCGTAGATCTCTACCGAAATCGAATCCTCGCCTCGCACATACCGCTGCACCGAGACCTGCACAAACCCGTACTCGTGATAGATCTCCGCCCCACCGTTGATGTAGATGAAGAGGTCATCGCCGACATAGACCTCGGTCTCGCCGTCCGCACTCCAGGATCCAATCTGTTGAGGCGGACAGGGGCTCTCGGGGGTGGCGCAGCCGACTCCCAGAAAAATGAGAAGAATCACTAGAGAACAGGTTCGCAAATGATTGGCCATAACCTGGCTTGCAGTTTAGCAGGTGGGGTTGCAGTCGGACGGTTAGTCAGTAGCGCGAGGCAGGGCCTCCGGTTCGTTGGCGATCCCCCAGAGCAGACCGGCAACCGCTGCGACGTTGGCGGCCAGGTGTTCCGGATCGACCTTGTCGAGGGTGTCGGCCGGGCTGTGGTGGTAGTCGAAATAGTGATCGCCGTGCACCCGATGACCGATACCCGGCACACCCTCGCTGACGATGGGGCCGATGTCGACGCCGGCGCCCCCAACCCTGACGTTTGAAGCTCCGAGTCGTGCCAAGGGAGCGGCCAGTTTGGCCACCCGCCCGACTGCTTCCGGGGAGCCCTTGACCGAGAATCCGGCCGGAGCAAAAGCTCCTGAGTCGCTTTCCAGTGCGGCGACGTGGCGATCCAGTTCGTCCCGGTGGGCTTCAAGATAGGCCCTTCCGGCATGGGCGCCCTGTTCCTCGGAGGCAAACAGGACGACCCGTACCGTACGACGAGGCCGCAACCGTTCATCGATCAACATCCGGGCTGCAGCAACCACGATGGCACAGCCGGCTCCGTCATCGTGGGCGCCGGTGCCCACGTCCCAGGAATCGAAATGGCACCCGGCCACCACGACTTCGTCGGGAAACTCAGTGCCGCGCGCCTCGGCGATTACGGTCGGTTGGTCGACGAAGGGGTGGTTCTCGGCCCCCGAAAACCAACGAACCCGCACGGTCTCACCGCGATCGATCAACCGCTCGAGCCGATCGGCGCTCTCCGTGGTAATCGCCGCGGCGGGTATCCGGGTGTCGTCGGCTTCGAAGTCGGTGAGGCCGGTGTGTGGGGTGGCGAGACTGAAGCCGGTGGCCGAACGCACCAGGGCGCCGACAGCCCCCAACCGCGATGCCGCCGCAGGAGCGTTGACGCGGTAGTTGGAAACGCTGCCATATCCCTTCCATTCAGGATTGAAGAGCACGATCTTCCCTCGAACCTCATCGCCCAGGGCTTTCAGTTCGTCGAAGTTGCGGGCGAGGACGACCTCGGCCTCCAGACCCTCTTTCAAAGTGCCGGCGCTGCCTCCCAACCCGGTGATGATCAACGGCTCGTCCACCGGCGCGATCAGCCTCGCCCACTCCGCGCCCCGAACCCAATGGGGCACCGGGACGGGCTCGGTCCACACCTTGTCGAATCCAGCCTTCTCGAGGCTCTGCACCGCCCAGGCGGCCGCACGGTCGTAAGCGGCCGAGCCGGTGAGCCTGGGCCCGTAACGATCGCACAGGGTCGAGAGCCAGTGCCAGGCGTAGTCGTCCGACAGGGCGGCCTCGGTGATCTCCGCGACGGGATCGATCGATGGATTCTCGGCGCTCGCAACGACGGTGGGCACCAGCAGGCAGGCGGCACAGCAGATGACAATAATTTTCATCGCGGGAGAATACCATCGTCATTTTCGTGGGTGCCGCGAAAAGTCGCTATCGCCGGCGAATTCCAGGTTCTTTCAAGGCGGAAATCGAGCGCCTGTCTCGCGCACCCTGAAGGAGGCGCCTACAGGACCAGGACCTTGACCCAGGCAAAAAAAAGGGCACGCCCGAAGGCGTGCCCCGATCGAAAGGTCTGAGAAATCAGAAGCGGAGCCCAAAGGCGATGCGGAACGACCGCGGCGCCTGGTAACTCGACTCACTGGTCGGCTCACCGAAGTTGGGGCCTTTCTGCCAGTTCGCACCCATCTCGATGCAGGTCTCCGGCGAGGCGCCCTGCGGGCACTCGAGGGGTGTATCGGTGAAGGGGTTGAACGCTGCAAGCCAATCCTCATCGTCCTCGGTCAGGATCTCTTCGTTGAAGCTGTCGACAGCTTGCTCGTTGAAGATGTTGAAGGCATCGAAGCGGACAAAAAGATCAACTGCCTTGATCGGCAGCGTGTATTGCACCCCGATATCGGTCGCCGTGATGTTGTCGGTTTTGAGGTTGCCGCGGCCGCCGAAGAAATAGCTGATCCCCGAGACAGGTGAGAGGTAGCCCGGATTGTCGACGTAGGGTCGCGAATCGATCGTTCCGTCGGTCGAGGAAGCCTGCCCCGACTCGAACCTCTGCATCAGACTGAAGTTGAAGTCCCCGATGCCGGTCGGCAGGTCGTAGGTGCCCCACAACCTCGCCCGGTGACGGCGGTCGCCGGTGAGGTATCCCGTGGGGTAGTTCCAGCGTGCCTCACGGTATTCAGGGTATTGCCCTGCCACGCCCCTGATTGGTCCGCTCCCCGTGTTTTCGCCGGTCACGTTGCCGATCAGTTTGGACCAGGTGTACGTGAGACCGGCGTTGAGCCGGTTGGTGAAGCGGTATTGGGCTTGGGTATGGATGCCCTGGTATTCGCGGTTGTAAATGCCGCTATTGTCATTGCCGACGATGTTCAGGTCGTAGGATCGGTCCTCGAAATCGACCTGGCCGGTCTCGGTGTTGATGTTGCCGATGTAGAAATCATCCCAGGTACGGTAGACGAAGTCCGCTCGGGCGATACCTTTGTTGCCGAGCGTGACACCGACGCCGAGAGTCCATTCGTCCACGTTGGGCGACTTCATTCCGGCAGGATCGAGCTTCGTCTGAAGCCCGGGGATCGATGGCGCCGTCCGGGTCGGGCGCAAGTCGGTGCCGCCGTTTTCGAAGAACCAGTCCATGACCATCTGGATGGCGACATCGGTGGGGACGAGCTGGTCGGTTGGAGTGTTGACGTCGTTGTTGATAGAGGGCCCGCGGTAGACCCAGTTGAACGACGCGGTGCGGCCGGCCGGATCGCCGTCGTTGCCGACGCCTTCGGCGAGGCGACCAACGTACTGGGCGTAGCTGAGGGTGAATTTCAGTTTGCCGTTGCCGAGCGCGTCCCAGTTCGCGCCCAATCGCGGACTGAAGGCGGAATCGTCGGCGACCTTATACGAACCGTCGCCGCTGATGGCATCGTTCTTGTCGTAGCGCACGCCGAGGTTGAGAGTCCAGCGGGGGCTGACCACCCAGCGGTCGTTCAGATAGAGCGAGTCGGTGGAATAGTGGGAGCCCTCACTGGGGACGAAAATCGGATACCAGTAAATGCGGGTATAGGTCCCGCCGGTACGGACCCGGGGGTAGATCTCGTCTCCACGGATGATGGTCTGATAGAGGCTGATCCGGTAGTCGCTGCCATTCTGGTAGTTGTTGACGTCGCGGACTTCGTCGAAGTTTTGATAGCCGGCCTTGAGTTCGTGGGTGCCGGCACTTCCGGTCGACAGAAAGTACGTCCCGTTGATCGCCCACAGTTCGTTGTTCCGTTGCTCGCCGTCCGGTTTGATCCGGAAGGTCGGCGACCAGTAGCGCGTTCCGCGCGCCCGGTCCAGGAGCAGCGTGCCGTTGATGAGGTCGTACCAACTCGAGCCTGAATTCAGGAACGAGTACTCCTTCGCCGAGTACTGGGCCTCGAGAAAGAAATTCTCGGTGATCACGCCGTTGTAGTTCAGCGCCATCAGAGTGTTCGGGAGCATGCGATTTGGGTTGAGGCTGCGCAGATCCATCGAGCCCGACCGACGATAATTCATCTGGGTCTCGTCGACGTCGGTGTACGAGCCGATGACCCTGTGGGCCTGGTTAATGGCCCAGGTCAGCTTGGCCTCCAGCCGCGTCTGGTCATTTTCGTAGGGGTAGGTGATCGGTTCGATCTGGTCGCCAACGGCGTAAGGAACGCCGTTCGCGTCCTGGTCGCCTGTTCGGGCCAGACCGAGGGAGGTTTGGTTGATGGTGTCCGTCTTTACGTAGCGGCCCGCGCTGAAGAACCACAGTCTGTCGCGCCAGAATGGCCCGCCGAAGGTGGCTTCATAGGTCGGGTTGATCTTGTCCTCCTGCTCGCCCGTCAGCGGCGTCTTCGACGTCCAGCTCTCATTTCTGAGGGTGGCGCGGAAGGTTCCCTTGAACTGGTTACCGCCCGACTTGGTGAGCATATTGACGACGCCGCCGGTGAAGTTCCCGTACTCGGCCGAGATGCCGCCGGTGAAGACGGTCGTCTCCTCGATCGCATCTTCGATGTAGAGATTGTGCGGCTGTCCGCGCAGGTTCTCGTTGACGTTCACACCGTTGATCAGATACAGGCTGTCGTAGGACATGGCACCGGAAATGATGGTGTTGCCGCCCGGCCCACCGTCGTTGGCGCCTGGAGCGAGGCGGGTGACTGCCGACATACTCCGGCCGGTCGGTAGCACGTTGATCAGGTCCTGGTTGAAGTTCACGCTGACCGATGTCGCCTCGATCGGCGCGGTCATGTTCTTGTCCGCAGTGACGACGATCTCCCCCTCCACCGCGGCCAGCTTGAGGTCGACATCGAGCGTATCAGTCATCGCCGCAGTGAGGGTCAGCGTCTCTTCACGGGGCTGCATCTGGTCCATCATGAAGTTGACCGTGTACACCCCTGGCGGAAGGAAGGGCATCAGGAAAGAACCCTGGGCATCCGTGATGGCCGTGCGCGGTCCCTGAAGACGCGGGGACGTCGCGGTCACCGTGACCCCTGGGAGCGGGGCGCCATCCGCGGTCACCTTCCCGATCAGTGTTGAGGTCGCGATCGTCTGTGCCAGCGCGCCTGTCGCAGCCAACATGACGACCAGAAAAACAAGGAATACATTTCTCATCGATCCCTCCCTTTTTTTCATCGGTCACTCCCTCCTGAAATTGACGCCCTTTTTGCAGGACACATATGAGAATCAAGATATGCCCACTTTTCCGCAACTGCAAGAAAAATCAGGGTATTGAGATCCACTCTCTCAGCACTCGCTCTCCGTTGACGCAGGTACCCACGCTGCGGTCGACAACGAAAACTGGCGGTGGGCCATCCTTCCATGGATAATGACCGGCGGGACCACCGATCAAACAGTGGTCGGGGTGAGGAGACGACCAATGAAAAAGTTGTTGCCGATTCTGTTCCTCCTTCCGGCGACACTCCCGGCGGCGGATTTTGATCTCCTGGTCAAGGACGCGCGGATAGTGGACGGGACCGGCAACCCCTGGTACCGCTCTGACGTCGGCGTCCTGAACGGAAAGATCGCCGCCATCGGACCACTGAGCGAGGCGTCGGCAACGAAAATCATCGACGCGAATGGTCTGGTCCTCTCTCCAGGCTTCATCGACGTGCACACGCATGTAGAAGACGAGGTGGAAAACTTCCCTGGCGCGGCGAATTTCCTGCGCGACGGCGTCACGACGATCGTGACCGGGAACTGCGGCGGCTCGAAAACCGATCTCTCATCGTACTTTGCACGCCTCGAAAAGCTGGGGCTCGGCCCCAACCTCGCCTCGCTGGTCGGGCACAACTCGGTGCGCCGTAAAGTCATGGGCAGCGAAAACCGGCCGGCGACGGTCGAAGAAATCGCCGAAATGCAGGCGATGGTGGACGCGGCAATGCGCGATGGGGCGGTCGGTCTCTCCACCGGTCTGATCTACGTGCCCGGCACCTACGCAGGCACCGAAGAGGTGATCGCGCTCGCCGAGATCGCGGCCAAACATGGTGGCGTCTATGCAACGCACATGCGGTCCGAGGGTCTCAAGGTGATGGATGCCGTCGCGGAAGCGATCCGGATCGGCAAAGAGGCGCGCATCCCGGTGGAGATCTCGCATTTCAAGATCGCGAGCCCGCGGATGTGGGGTCGTTCGGTTGAGATCATCGACATGGTCAAAAAGGCCCGGACCGAAGGGGTCGACGTGGTCGTGGATCAGTATCCCTACGAGTGGTCGTCAACCGGTCTCAGCACGACGCTTCCATCGTGGGCTCGTGCGGGCGGGAACGAGAAGATGAAGCAGCGTCTGGGCGAACCCGCGACGCGCGCCAAGATTGCCGAGGCCATGACGGACCGACTTGCAACAGAGGGTTACCCCGACTACTCCTACGCCGTGGTTGCCACGTGCACCTGGGATCGTTCGATCGAAGGCAAGAGCATCCCGGAGATCAGCCTGCTCAAGGGCCGCGAACCCGGCGTCCCCAACGAAATCGCCACCATCTTCGAACTGATGGAGGGCGGTGGCGCCAAGATGGTCTTCCACAAGATGAGCGCGCCCGACGTCGAGCGGATCCTGCGTTTTCCCAACACCGCGGTGGCCAGCGACGGCCGCGTCATCGAATATGGAGTCGGTGTTCCCCACCCCCGTTCCTACGGCACCAACGCCCGGGTTTTTGCCGAGTTCGTGCGCGGAAGAGAGATCCTCACCATCGAGGACGCAGTGCGGCGAATGACCTCCTTGCCTGCCCGCACCTTTGGCCTCCGGGATCGTGGTCTGATCCGGGTCGGATCCGCCGCCGACCTCGTTCTTTTCGATCCCGAAGCGGTTGCCGACACGGCCACCCTGACGGATCCCCACCATTACTCGGTGGGATACGCGCTGGTGGTCGTCAACGGCACCGTCGTCGTGGAGGACGACTCGCTCACCGACGCGCGGCCGGGCCAGGTCCTCAGACATCGCCGGTAGGGGCGTCGAAGCGCACGATTCGATACGAGCGCGGCGGGCCGACGCGATCCGCGGTTCGCAGCGAATACCCGTCGTATTGCCGTGTCTAGGGCCGGACGCGTTTGAAACGCTTCTGCTCTTCGCTGCCGGCTCGCGAGATCGTGATGGCCTGGATTTCGCCTGATCCGTCGCGTTCCACCTCGAGGATCATTCTCTGGATGCCGCCGCCAAGTTCAAATTGGTCGGGTTCGTCCGTCGCCAGGAGCGGCCCTATTGTGCGGCCACCCTCGCTTGTGTAGTAGAGCTCGCCGTCCTTGACGTGGAGACGGCGTCCATCCTCGAATGAAGCGGAGTAGCTCCGCAACGAACGGCCCTGGTCGACATACTCACTTTGGCGGCGGCCGACCTCCATTGCGGTGGCGGCATAAACCGATTGAACCTCGCTCAGTTTGCTGCCTTCAGCATGCTCCATGATCGCGTTCAGGGCCAACAGGTGGGCCTCGTCGGCGGCGCTGCGCGACCCGATGGTCACGTCCGGCGGCACACCAATGACCTCCCAACCGCCTTCAAAATTCGGATGAATCGGCATCATATTGGGGATGGTCGCGCTCAGATCGTGGCCGAGGTTGGAGATCGCGCTGATGCCGTGGCCGGCGCCCGCCGTGGTCTCGCCCACGAGGACCGCTTTGTCGTGATACTTGAGGCACCACGCCACCTCTTCACAGGCCGATCCCGTGCCCTTCGAAGTCAAGACAAAAACCGGCTTGTCGAGATATTTGACCCCGCCGGGTGTCTCGTCGGTGGACATGACGGGCTCGGGATCTTCACCGCGAACGGCCATGGTCACGAGTTCGGTGCTCTCGGCGAAGAACACACTCTCGAGCGGACGGGTGGTCATGCCGGTGCCACCGGGACACGAGCGAAGGTCGAGGATCAAGGCATCCGTGTCGGCCAACAGTTTCATCGCTTCGTCGAGCCGGTCGTGGGGCGGAAACAAAATGTCGATCTCCAATAGACCGACGTTCCCGGCCAGGATCTCCGCCCGGTAGTTGTCGGGAAAGCGCGCCGCCATCGCTCCGAAGAGCGCGGACATCTCGGCAGACATTTCTTCACCACCGGCCGGTGCGCCCATGTTTCCGGGTGCGACCCGTACCATCCGGCGCTCACCGCCTTCGGAAGGTTGGGGCTGTCCCGCGGGCACCCGCATCACCCGGCGCTCACCACCGGCCGATCTTTCGGGCTCTCCGGGCGAGACCCGCACCATGCGCCGCTGCGGCCCCCCGACCACTCCTGCCATGCTCCCGTAGTTGACTCGAAAGTGAAGGTCGCCGCTGATCTCGCGGAGCGTTGTACTCAGCGCCTCAGCGAGGTCACCGGGATTGTCTTCGGTGAAGTCTCCGGCAGCCTGCATGCTCCGCAGTTGCGCCGCCAGGTCGCGGCCTTTTGCTTCCAGGACGTAGCCCTCTTCGATCGCGACCGCGAGCTTCTCAACGATAGAGGCACGATCCTCGGCGGTCAGTTGTTGCGCCTTCACACTCGCCGCAGTCGTCAGGATGAGAAAGAAAAGGGCCGCCACAGTACGACCAATCCCGGAATGAATTGATTCTCTTTGGATCATGGTTTCGCTCCCCAATAAGTTATTTCGACTTGTTTTCAGTGACTGTCACGGACCCAAACAGGAACAGCAAGAACCATGCCTCGTGCTGTTGCTGTCCATATGGTGGATCAGAGTGGTCGAACGTCCGGAAATAGGGAGAGAACATACTGATATCGGGAGATCGAGGATGAGGTCGTAGCGCCCGTTGCCACGGGTGAAGTCCTCCTGTTGGTAGTCGATGACCTGGTCGGCGCCCATGGCGAGCATCATCTCGAGCTTGTCGCCCCGGTCGACCGCCGCTGACCGCTGTTTCCTGTCTCTGCTCCCTGTCCCTGTCCTGTCTCTGCCGCTGGACACTGTCGCTGCCGCTGCAATTCGGGCACGGACGCGGACTCGGACGCGGGTTCAATCCCTGGATTCGCCTATTCAGCAGACTTCCTCACGATGGGTCCCGATGGATTTCAAACCATTTCAAGATATACGCGATCTTGGCGATGAGCTGGCTGGGACGATTTGCGATTCCATGGGAAGCGCCGGGTATCCTGACCAGAGCGGTATCGATCTTTCGGATCTTGAGCGCCTGATAGTACTGCTCCGATTCCGACATCGGCGTCCGGTAGTCGTTCTCTCCCGTGAGCAGCATCGTCGGCGTCGTCACGTTGCCGACCAGGGACAAGGGAGACCTCTTCATGTAGTGCTCCATGTGCTCCCAAGGCGGACCTGGGAACCAGTACTTGTAATAGAAGCTGTAGTTGTCGGCAGTCAGACTCCAGCTGTACCAGTTGATGACGGGTTTGGCGACGACGGCTGCTTTGAACCGATCCGTTTTCCCGACGATCCAACTCGAAAGGACGCCGCCGCCGCTCCCGCCGGTGACGTAGAGCCCTTCGCCGTCCACATACCCTTTGTTGATGACGGCATCGACACCGGACATCAGATCGTCGTAGTCCTGGCCGGGGTAATTGTGGTGGATCAGGTTGCCGAATTCCTGCCCATAGCTGGTGCTTCCCCGGGGGTTGATATAGAGCACGACGTAGCCGGCGGCAGCGTACAGCTGAATCTCAGCTGCAAAGCGGTCGCCGTAGTTGGCAAAGGGGCCACCGTGAATCTCGAGAATCAACGGGTAGGTCTTGGAGGCATCGAATCCAGGCGGCTTGGCGATCCAGCCCTGGATTTTCCGGCCGTCGAAAGAAGAATCGAACCAGATCTCTTCGACCGTTGCCAGGAGCTTGTTGCCGAGAAGGTCCTCGTTCAGACGGGTCAGACGGGTGGGCTCGGCTCCCCGGCGGCCCACCGCCACGTCGGCCGGAAAATCAGGACGGGAAAGAGTAAAGGCAAAGCTCCCATCATCGGCGACGGAGTAGGTGCCCGCCCCATACGGCCGGCCGAGTGACATGCCGCCGACATCGCCGGCGAGGGATTCGACCTTCCCGTTCAATGTCACGAACCCTATCTTGGTGTTGCCGCGCTCGTCGTACTGAAAGAACAGACCTCGACCGTCCTCACTCCATTTGATGTTCCTGACGTCACGATCAAAATCACCCGTGACGAGGCGCGCGCCGCTGCCATCGTTGTTCATGACGTAAAGGTGCGTGACCTGATATCCCTGGAAAAGGTCGTCATAACCCAGGTAGGCAATCTGTCCTCCGTCCGGTGAAACCGCCGGGCTGTTGTCCGGTCCCTTCCGATCGGTCAGGGCCGTGATCTGACGGTCTGAAAGACTGACTTCATAGACCTCGTTGTTGCGCGGTTGATACTCCCAGTCCTCATGTCGGTTGGCGGAGAAAACGAGGGACTTGCCGTCGGGTGTCCACTGAGGGCCATCATGGTGGAAGTCCCCGGATGTGATCTGCCGCGGCGTACCGCCTTCAGCGGGCAGGACGAAAATGTGGAAATACCCGTCCTTGAGATAGCCGGGGCCGTCGGCTCTGTAGCGGAGCTTCTGAATGACTTTCGCCGGTTCCGCCCACTCCGCACCCTTGGGTTTGGGCGGCATTTTGGCGAAAGGCTTGGAGGATGTGGGCACCAACATCGAAAAGGCGATGTGCTGACCGTCCGGCGACCATGCGAGGTCGCTCGGCGAGTTCACGAGACGGGAAAGTCTGGCGCTTTGTCCTGTGTCCATCCATCGACAATAGATTTGCGGAGAATCTTCTTCGCCGGAGATATAGAGCAGCCGTTTGCCATCGGGCGACCATCGCGGCGAACGATGGTTCTCGTTGCCGGAAGTCAGCGGTCTGTGATCCGATCCATCAGCCTTCAGGATCCACAGATTCGACCGCCGGCTATCGGTCATGATGTCCATGAATGAACGGACATAGACGATGTTTCGGCCATCGGGCGAGATCCGGGGATCGGCGGCATACTCCAATTGAAAGATGTCGATGAGTTGGAGTTTTTCGTCGTCCAGTTCGGCGGCGGTAACAGAATTGAATGCTGCGGCAAGGGCGAGGATCGAAAGCCAGATCGTCTTGTTCATCAGGAACTCCAGAATTTTGGTCGCACAGTCACTCCACGACAGTCCATGAGTATAGGGTCGCTTTTGCTCACCCGTTGTTGGATGAGGTGCTCATTCGCTGATCACCTGGCCCCACTCCGAATTTCGGCCAAAGCCGCACCCCACCTCGTTGTGCGCCTCCTCACCAAACGGTGAATGCTCCGCCCTGGCCGATCGAGCCCGGAATCTTCACCGAGATCGGTCGAAACGGTCTTTGATAGACGGCTGGTCTCAGCGGACCCGCGGTTGCCCCAAACCGAGCAACGGCAATACCTGGGTATCGTCGCAGTTGAAGTTCGCCATGACGGCGCCGCTGAGTCCAGCCGAAAAATACCCGAAACCGGTATATCTGGCCCCAACCCAGGTCTGATACCGATCGTCCAGATCACCCGCGGTATTTCCGACCGGCGCACCGTTCGAACCCGGCCAGATCAGCAGTAGCCAGCCGAAGAACTCCTCATCGGGATCCTCGCGGACGATGAAGAACTGGTCGATCCGGACCTCTTGAACCTCCAACGGCAGGAGATTGGGAACCGGTCGAATCGGGTCCTCGGTGCCGGACCAGGGATCTTCGTCCGAAGAAACCGAGTTCACATTTTCGTCCTCGTCCCACGCGTAGTAGGTGTACGGGACGCACGCCGAAGCGTAGAGATTGGCAGGACCAACCGAGTTGATCGATCCCCAATTCGGACCCACGCTCGAACTCGCCAGGTCGGCAACCGTCCGGTTGAGAGTCGAACCCTTGAAGACCCTTATCCAGGTATCGATGCCATCATCTTGAATCACCTGGTAACGGATCGCCCACGCGGATGGAAGCGGTTCGCGGCCATCGGCAAAGGCGTCGAAAGCCAGGGTGTAGCGGGTATAAAAAGTCACGTCCGATGCCGGTCCAAAGGACTCGAGATGGACCGCCTCATCCGCTTCTGAAAACCGTTTCCCCGTATCAAGCCAGATCACGTCACCGATCAGCACATTGTCATCGAGTACCCCATCCGTATTCGCACGATCGAGGGCAAAATAGGTCGAAGCCTGTCCGTCCGGCAGGTCCTTGTTGCAGGAAGCCACCACGTCGGCGGTCACATAAATCCACACCGGGCCGCTGTCGCGGGCGATGAACCACGTTTCCTCCGGAAACTCTTCAACCTCGTCCGCACAGTCGAGGTAGGACCTCGCCGAGGTCTGGCTGGCCTTGAGATAGCCCTCGAAAACGCCAAGCGTTCCCGGTGGGATCGGGTCGACGTAGTTGACCGGTGACGAGATCCAGTCGTCAGGATCGCAGTCCAACGGCGTGGTCGATTCGGGATCCGGCAGGTTGCTGAGAACGACCGGCGGATCGTGGAGTTCGTTGTGGGTTGACCAGGGGCCGTCGTCAAAGGGCGTGCCGCCCGCGTTGCTGTCGTCGTCGACCCAGATATTGTCCTTGCGGGAAGTCGCCTCGTCTTCGGTCGGTAGGAGGCCGAAAGCGAGGATGTCGCGGGTGTTCATGCGAACCACGTCGTAGCCGGTCAGCACGACATTGAAATCGAGGATTGCAACGGAGTAGTCGGACCAGATGGTCACGTGGACAATCTGCGCTTCGGACGAAACATTGGTGATGGCGATCTGGGTCGTCTGACCGTTGTACCCACCTTCATAATCGAAAGCCACAAATGGAAAAAGGAGAGTCGCCGCCGGAACTTCGTCGAGCGCGCAGTAGTTGGCGGATACCACAGGGGCGACGAAGAGGAGGACGATGAACGCACCCAATCGAAACATCTTGCTTGTCATCTTCAGTTCCTTTCCTGGGAGGGTCGCAAAACAGAAAGACCAAAGCTCGGTCGCGTCTCCGGTACGCAATGAACCACCGGTCCAGACGTTGGCCGGGATCAGATCCCTTGGCCTTGCCTCGTTCACCTACTTTCTCTCAAAATCGTAATTTCTAATGAGAATCTATGTCCTGGAAAACCCAGTGTCAATCCGTCAATGAAAACCGTCGTCAACTCCCCCGTAAATGAGAAAGATTTTCAATTGCGGAGATTCGATGATCCCAAGAGTACGTTCGGCTGCCGCGACCCTTGCCGCTGCCGTGACGTCGGTGGCGATCGCCGGTCGCGAACTCACAGAGATCCATCGTGCAAGCGGATGACACCCGGAATTGGAGAGTCCCGAAGGATCACGTCCATGCCGCACCGAAAACGGTGAGCGCCGAGCGGGTTAGAATCTTCCAATGGCTCTGGAGCAAGGAAGCAAACTCGCTCACTACGAGATCATCGATCTGCTCGGCAAAGGCGGAATGGGTGAGGTCTACCGGGCGCGGGACACAAACTCAAGCGCGACGTCGCCCTGAAGATCCTCCCTCCGGAAATGGCCGCCGACCCCGAGCGCCTCGAACGTTTTCAGCGCGAGGCCGAAACGGTCGCGGGGCTCAATCATCCCCACATCGTCACGCTTTTTTCGGTGGAAGAAGATTCCGGCGTTCACTTCCTGACGATGGAACTCGTCGAAGGCCGGGGCCTCGACCAGATCCTCGCGAGAAGGAGTCTCCCGCTGTCGAGAATCTTCGAGATCGGTATCGCCGTGGCCGATGCACTTTCGGCCGCCCACGCAAAGCACATCGTGCATCGAGACCTCAAACCCGCCAACGTCATGATCGCTGACGATGGGCGGGTCAAGGTCCTCGATTTCGGGCTGGCGAAACACACGGAGAGCACGAATGCCGTCGACGGAGACGAAACGCACAATCTGAGCCTGACCGTTGCAGGGACCCTGGTCGGGACGATCCCTTACATGTCGCCGGAACAACTCCGAGGGAAGGTCCTCGACCACCGCAGTGATCTCTTTTCCCTCGGCGTCCTTCTTTATGAGCTGGCATCGGGCAACGACCGTTTCGAGGCGACTCACAGATGGATGTGAGCATGGCCATCCTCCGCGATGCACCGCAGCCGTTGCCCGAACTCAAACCGGATCTGCCGATCCATCTGGGGCAAATCGTGTCCCGCTGTCTCGAGAAGAACCCGGAGAATCGTTACCACTCGGCCGCCGAAATCCGCAACCAGTTGCGCGAGCTGAAAAATGAAACCGAATCGGGCGTCAGCTTGACCGGCGCCACCGTGATGGTGCCCCGCACCGAATCCCGGAGCCGTGCAAACCGCGGATGGATCTGGGTCGTGGGCGCCCTCGTGGTCATCGCCACGCTGGCCTTCCTGTTCGGTAGGGCCACCCTGACACCCGAGCCGGAGCTCGCACCAACGGCCGCCGCAGCCGACGACAGGTCCATCGCCGTTCTGGCATTTATCAATATGAGCGATGACGCGGGCAATGAGTACTTCTCGGACGGCATCGCCGAAGAGCTTCTGAATCTCCTGGCGAAGATTCCCGAGCTGCGGGTGATCTCGCGGTCCTCGGCCTTTTCATTCAAGGGCCAGAACCTGGAGATACCCGAAATCGCGAAACGCCTGAACGTGGCCCACGTTTTGGAAGGTTCGGTGCGCAAGGCCGGCAACCAGGTGCGCATCACGGCGCAGCTGATCGACGCACGCACCGACACCCACCTGTGGTCGGAGACCTACGACCGGACGCTCGATGACATCTTTGCCATCCAGGATGAGATCGCCGCCGCGGTGGTCGAAGAGTTGAAAATCGCGCTGCTCGGCGGCGCACCCACGATCGTCGCAACCGACCCCGAAGCCTATTCTCTGTTCCTGCAGGCCCGCCACGTCGGCGGACAACTGACTGCAGAAGGCATTGAGCAGGCCATAGCACTCTTCAAAGAGGTCCTGGCGATCGATCCCGACTATGCACCCGCATGGGACGGTCTGGCCGCGAGCTATCTGAACCAGACGAACAACGGGCTGCGCCCCGCCGACGAGGGCTATCGTCTCGCCCGGGAGGCGGCCGAACGGGCTCTTTCGATCGACCCGAACTACGCCCCGGCCCATGAGACCCTCAGCTGGATCGCGTTGTGGCACGACAACGATCTTGCCGCCGCCGCCCGCCACTGCGAACGAGCCCTGGCGCTGGACCCGGCCCATCTCGGCATCTACCGCAGCGCCGCGACTCTGCTGGAACACCTCGGCCGTCTGGATGAGGCAATCGCCCTCGGGAAATACGTCACCGCTCGCGACCCGCTGAATTCCAATGCCCATACCCTCCTCGGCCACAGCTATTTCTACGACCGTCAATGGAACCGGGCGGAGGCTTCGTACGCCACTGCACTCCACTTGAGTCCGAACGACATCGGCGGTCCCCACCACCTCGGACTGGCGATGCTCTTCAACGGTGACCCCGCTGAGGCGTTCGATATGTTTTCCAGGGAGGAAGACGAGGAATGGAGGGTCAAGGGTGAGGCTCTCGCGTTATTTGCGCTCGAACGAAAGGATGAGCACGAGCTCAGGCTCGAAGAACTGATCCAAGGCTGGGGTCGTGAGTGGCCCTCAGAAGTCGCGCATGTGTTTGGCTTCACCGGCAACGGCGATGCAACCATGAGCTGGCTCGACAAGGCCCTCGAGCAAAACGAAGCCGGACTGACCGAGCAGTTCCTGCTGCCGTTCTATTCATCCATCGAAAACGACCCTCGCTGGCGAGCGTTCCTGGAACGAGTCGGCAGCTCCCCCGAACAACTGAACGCGATCAGATTCGAGGTCACGCTGCCCGAGTAACCACGCTCATTCAAATGCTATCGCTGCGCCCCAGGAAAGCTTCAGCACAGCGCATCCCGTCGATGGCCGCGGACATGATGCCGCCGGCGTGGCCGGCACCCTCCCCCATCGGGTAGAGACCTGCTGCAGAGGGAGATTCGAGGGTCCGCTGGTCGCGGAGAATCCGCACCGGACACGAACTGCGCGACTCGGGGCCGACGATGATCGCCTCGGGATGGCGCAGGATGGGCAAACGGGCACAGAGGACGTCGAGCCCGCGGCGGAGGGCATCGATCACACGAGGAGGCAGAAATTCCTCGAAGGGCGCCGGCGTCAGGGTCAGCGGATAGCTCGACTCGGGGATTTCGGTGGAGATGCAGCCGCCAACGAAATCCTGCAAACGAAGGGCGGGCGCGCCAAAGGGTTGGCGGGCCAGGGCCGCCGCCCGGCCTTCGATTTCTTCCTGCAACTCGATGCCGGCGAGGACCCCCTCGCCTCCAAACTCGGCCGGATCGAAGGTGATCACAAAACCAGAGTTGGCGAAACTGCCTTTGCGTCCCAGGGGCGAGGCGCCGTTGACGCAGATGGAACCCGCCTTCTCGGTGGCCGGAAGGATCTCGCCGCCGGGACACATGCAGAAGCTGAAGAGGTCGCCGCCGGGAATCCTGGCGACGAGTCGATAGTCGGCGGCCGGCAGCCCCGGGTGGGAGCACAAATCGGGACCGTACTGCATCCGATTGATCACCGACTGGGGGTGTTCGATTCGGGCCCCGAGTTGAAATGGCTTTTGCTCCATGGCGATGCCTTGGTCGTGGAGTGTGCGGATGGTGTCGCGCGCCGAGTGCCCGAGACCGAGGAAAACAGATTGAGCTTCGAGAGCCTCACCAGGCTCGATGTCCGACGCCGCAGATCCTCCCGCCGTATATTCGAAGACCGGTCATCCTTGTCGAGAAGCGGAATTCCGCCCCGCGGTCGCGGAGCGAGTTTCTCAGACGGCGAACAACCGAGGGCAGCAAGTTCGACCCGATGTGCGGTTTGGCGTCGTAGAGAATCTCCCGTGGAGCGCCGTAGTTGGCGAGGATCTCGAGCACCTCACCGACCCTCGGGTCCTTGACCCGGGTATAGAGCTTGCCATCGGAGTAGGTACCGGCACCTCCCTCACCAAAAAGCAGATTGCTCTCCGGGTTGAAGGCATCGCCCTTGAGAAATCGGTTCCACTGGCGCGTGCGTTCGGTGACCTCGAGGCCCCGCTCGATGACCACCGGTGCGAAACCGGCCTGGACCAACCTGTAGGCCGCAAAGAGACCTGCCGGGCCGGAACCCACCACAACCGGCGGTTTGGAATCTGCCGCTTGCCGCATGGTTTTGATCTCGACCCGCTCGGACGAGCGATACGGTTCGATCGGCGCCGGGTCCGCGGCAAGCAGTGATCGCTCGACCTCAGCCGGCAGATCGATGGCGAGGGTGTAAAGAAACTGCGGCCGTCGGCGGCGGCGGGCGTCAAGAGACTTCCTGACGATCGACCGAAGCTCGACCTCCCCGGCGTCGAGGCCAAGGTGCTCGGCCGCCGCGGACCCGAGGTCGTCTTCGTCGTGATCCAGGGCGAGCTTCAGATTTCGGAGCAAGACGGTCATGATGTTATTCGCATGGGTGCCACACTCCGCATTGTTGCACGGGTGCATCGTGCAGGTGTGCCACGCAGGAGTCAGGAGGCTCTTCGTCGCATTGTGAGGTCAGTTGTTTCGTCGTGATTCGCAACCTCAGACCCTCGACGAATGAGGAATTACGGTCACAACGTCCACAAGAACGCTCTCGGCATCGGGGTGTCATTCACCGATTATTTCTGATCGTTATTGGTTTTCGGCTGACTGAGTTCGGCATTGCCCCGCGTCCCCGTCCGAATTACCGCGGCAGCGACAGTGTCCAGCGTCAGCGTCAGGCAACAGCGAACCAGGACAGCGGTCAGTTTTCAGCGACGGAGAGCAGCGGCAGCGATCAGGAGTCCAGGCGACGAAGTGGCCACCTCCGGGTGGTTCAACAGAAGGAACAGCCGTTGTGGTGTCGGCGTCTCGCCTGCACACCGTGCGGCCGAGACGGCCGCACCACAAAGGCCGGAGCCCGAAGAAGTGAACGCTGTTCACTGTCCCGGCCGCTGATCACTGACGCTGATGACTGATTGCTGACGCTGTCGACCGTTCTCTGCCGCTGTCCCTGCACGCTATCCGAGACTCTGTCTTGGACAACAGTGATCCAGCATCTAGCACCTAGCATCTAGTATCGAGTTCTGGACACCACTGTCCAGAACCACGAACTCACCTCAGCGTTGCTGGAGCCCCTTGATGGCACCGGCGATGAGGTTGTAGGCGGCCTGCTGCGAAAGCTGCGCAGGGTCGTCTTCACCATAGGGCGTGGAAGCGATCCCGAGCGCCGCGACCTTTGGATAGCTGAACATCAGAGTCAGCGCGGATGCCAACTCGAGGCTGGAGGGCCCGCCGGGAACCGCCAGGCCATGCCCCGGGACTTCTCTCGGATCGAGCACATCCATGTCGATGTGGACGTAGATGATGTCGGTGATCTGGGAGAGCCGCGCCATCTGCTGTTTGATGGCGATTCCGGGCTCCATGAGTTCGGCCGAGGTGATCATCGCGATGCGGTATCGGTCGAGCAGTTCCTGCTCGAGGGGATCGGTGTCCCGAACCCCGGCCATCGTGATGTAACTCGGTGGCAACGCCGGATCGAGACCGGAGACCATCCTCAGCCTCGTCAAACCCAGCCCGGCGGAAATGGCCACCGGCATGCCCCCGAGCATTCCGCTCAGGGTCGTCTCGGGCGTATTGAAGTCACCGTGGGCATCGATCCACATCAGCCCCACTCGCAAGGGGCGGTTTGTTGGTCCGGAATGCTGCACCCCGGCCAGCATCCCCATGAGAGAGCTGCAATTGGCGAGCAGACCCACCGGCATCACGCCCTCCCGAATCCGGGAGGCGACGATTTCGCCGAGGTGGTTGTTGGCCAGCGCGAGACGCTGCCAAACGCCATATTGTTTCTCTTCCTCGGCCGTCAAGGCGACGGTATCGATCGGGGCAACGCTGTAGCCGAGGGACCCGACCACTTTCTCGATGCCGCCCTGGGCGAGATAATCCGGCGACGGCGAGAGTTCGGCCACGTTACGCGATCCTCGATACGGCATCTTGACCAGCGAAATTTTCCCGCCCGGCGTGGTCTCTGCGGCTGATTGGCTCATGGCCGAACAGGGTATGAGCACGAGAATCAGAATACAACCGAGGATAATCTTCATATTGAGCCCCCTCCCCGCATTCTACATCTCACAATAGAATGCGTCTGCGAGACTCATCCATCCATCAATCGACCTTGTGGTAGCAGTATCTCCCAATGCAAAGGACGATCGTGTCGTCGTCGCGGATCGCGAACTCGACGGGAGATTTGATGCCGTTGCCGAGCAGGTAGAAATCAGTTGAGCCCAGCATCGGGTCCTCCGGGATCAGCGGCGTCGCGCTGGTTTTGCCGGTTCTTCGGTTCGTCTGCTCCAGATACAAAAGGCCTCTCCTGTTGATGACCCTCGCCTTTTCGAGCCCGCGGTAGACCTCGTAGTCCCCGGTGAGGCGTTGCATCCGTTCGCGAATTTGAATCGCCGGGAGCACCTCAGCCGGATCTTTGTCCATGAGCATGGCGAGCACCGATTCGGCGATGATCGAGTAGTTCATGCCCGAACTGTTGCCCATCATCACGACCCCGATCTCGAGATCGGGAATGAAGGCCATGTATGCCGTCGAGACTGCGATGGATCCTCCATGACCCACCATTTTGTGACCGAGAAAGTCGGGAGTGATGCCGAGGCCATATCCATAGCCGTATTCACCGTAGTAGCCGTCAGTTCTGTCAATGTGCAACTGCTGCATCGTCTCGAAGGCCTGCTCGCTCGCGAGGCGACCCGTCTCGGTCTTGCCCTTATCGATCTGGGCATTGAGGTATTTCGTCATCTCGTTGGCCGAACTGACGATCCCTCCGGCAGCCGTGATGAAGCTGAAGTCGGGGTTGTCGTCAGGATTCGGATAAGGAAACACCGAGGCTTCCACCTCATCACCCATCTTGAGGTGCGGCAGGATGTGATCGGGATCGGCGTTGAAAGCGGTCAGGCTCAGCGTCGTCCGTTGCATCCCCAGCGGATCGATCACTTTTTCCTTCAGATATTGATGGAACGGCATCCCGGCTGTTTCCTGGATGACGGCCCCGAGCATCCTCCAGGCCGCATTGTGGTAGAAGAAGCGCTCGCCTGGACGGGCAACGATCTCGTCCTCGGCGCCGTTGACCAATCGATAGAAGTCATCCGCGCTCCCCAGCGGCACCCCGGTGTCCATGCCGAGTCCGCGCGAGATGGCGACCGTCGAAGTGGCAAGGCTCGGGATTCCGAGGCTGTGGGTCAGCAGGTGGTGAATCGTGATGGGGTCGCCCGGCATCCCGAGCTCGAAGGGGATGTGTTTGCTGACCGGATCATCGAGGCTGATCTCTCCAGCTTCGACAAGCTGCATGATCGCGATGGCCACAAAGCTCTTGGTGATACTGCCGATTCCATAGAGGGTGTCCGCCGTCGCGGGGAGGATCTTCCCGGTGTCGCGGAGACCGAATCCTTCGGAATAGATGGTCTCTCCATCCTTGACCACAGCGATGCTGAACCCCGGCATGTGGGCGTCTTCCATGGCCAGCGGCACGTTTTCTTCGATCCAACCCGCGACCTCGGATGGCATTTCCTGAGCCGGCACATCCACGGATCCGGAGAGCACGACAAGGCCGAAAACCAGCCAAAATGAAATCGATCGACGCGATGTTCTCATGGCCCACCCCCAGTGAAACGGAGTATACCCGGCGGTCCGTGCCGAAGACGAAACATCACCAGCAGGTCGACACCCTGGATGCAAAAACAACCGGCATAAAGGCCATCAAGACCTTGAATTTGGCACTCACCTTCCCGAATCGCAGCGGTGCTACACTCCCGTCATGGCAACCGAAACAAAGGTCCTTGATGCAGTGTCAGCAGCGGCCGTAGGCGATGGCCGGTGAGAGGGAGGAAGGAGTGAAGCGAGCAATCGTGGTCATCGCACTGGTAGCCTCTCCCGCCTTTGCGGATGACGTCTTCTTACGTGGGGGCGGTCAGATCACCGGCGTGATCATCGAGCAAACGGACGATTCAGTGACCGTCGATGTAGGTGGCGGAGGCACGATGTCGGCGCGGATGTCGAGCGTTGTCCGTATTGAACAGAGCGTCTCGCCACTCCAGGAATATCGGGAGCGCGCCGCGAGCATTCCGGAAGGCGATGCGGAAGCGTGGCGGGAGTTGGCTCTTTGGGCCACGAACCGGGCACTTTCGAGCCAGGCACTGAAGGCCTACGCTCAGGTGGTCGCGATCCTGCCCGACGATCCCGAAGCAAACCGCGCCCTCGGCCGAGTCCAAGTCAACGGGAAATGGGTCTCTGAAGAGGAGAGCTATCGTGCACAGGGCTATGTCGAATTCGAGGGCCAGTGGATGACGCCGGCCGAACGACAGTCGATTCTCGCCGAGCGGCAGACCCGCGAAACCGCGGAGCGTCAGGCGAATGAAGCGAAGATCCAGGAGATCGAAGCCGAACAGAAGGCCGACAAGCAGCGGGCGGAAGCCGAACGCGAGGCATCTCGGAACCGCAATTCGGTCTCCTGGGGCTGGGGATCCGGGCCAGGGTACTGGCCGCGGCCGGGGATCACTGTATGGCCGGCAGATGGGAGCAACCCATGAATAAGTACCTGAAAGCGCTCCCGTTGCTCGTCGCACTCTTCGCGGCGTGCTCGTCACCGTCTCCGGTTGACGAAATCGTCGACTCGAATATCGCTGCCCGCGGCGGCCAGGAACGGATCCAGGCGCTCCGGTCGTTCCGGGCAACCGGGATCGCGACCGCGAGCGGCGGCAGGGTGGCTCGAGTGACCTACGAAATCAAACGTCCCGGATTTTTCCGCCTGGAATTCTCCTCCCAGGGCGCCAAGAGCGTCTTTGCGCACGATGGCGAAACCAGCTGGGAGGTCGATCCTCTGGAGGGTCAGTTCGAGCCCCGAGTGGTGACACCCGAGACCGATTCGCTGATGGGCATCGAAGAGCGCGATATTGAAGGCCATCTCGTCGACTGGCGGGAGAAAGAACACGTGGTCGAGCTCCTGGGCCGTGAGTCGCTTGCGAGCGGCGAAGCCTTCAAGATCAAGGTATCGCTCGAGAACGGTTCGGTCCGCCACGATTACATTGATGTCACGTCGCGCCAGATCGTCCGCTCCGACATCCCGCGAAGGATGCGCGGTCGCGACGTGATACTGGTGGACATCTTCTCGGACTTCCGGGCGGTGGACGGGCTCGTTTTCCCGCACGTAATCGAGAGCCACATCGAGAACCGGCCCGAGACCATCAGAATCGTCATCGAAGATATCGAGCTCGATCCCGATCTCGATGACGCACGCTTCCGGATGCCCGAGTAACAGCCGTCGTACGGCGAGGTCATCGATTCGTGCGTTCGGTCGGCGATGCTCGCAACCTGCTGCACATGACGCGTGGTTGCGGCGGCCGGCGCATCGAGACAACGAAACATCGGATTGCTGAGACCGTAAGAACAGAGTCCAGCTCACCACAATCAGAATAGAGGTCATTGATGAATCGACACATTGCCGCGGCATTCCTATTGATCACCCTGTTATTTCCGCTGGCTATCGGCGGCTTCACAAACCAGTGAAGGTGACGAGCGAGGGCTTGCAACCACAGACGAGCCATTGGTAGAAGGGATGGAGCAATCCACTGCACTGCCGGAAACCCGCGAATTCAGCAAACTGGTCGGTGAATGGGATGCGTCGATTGTCAGACGGAATCGAGACGGCTCATGGCCGGATGAACCGACCCGGGCGCTCTGGCGCTGGTACCTGATTCTCGATGGCTCGGCGATTCAGGATGACTGGATCAGCTTGACGGACGCCGGGCCCGGCGAGGAGCCGATTCAACGGTTCGAGGGCACCAACATCCGCATTTACCACCCTGAAGAAGCACTGTGGCACATGGCCTGGATCGACCGCACGAACCGCAAACTCGCCACCTTCACCGCGACTGATGAAAACGGCACCGTCACGATGACCGGCCAAAATGCACAGGGTCGCCTGGTCCGAATCACGTTTTCCGACATCACCGAGACCACCTTCAACTGGCAGCAGGAGTGGACGACCGACGGAGGCACGAACTGGTTTGCAGTCGCGACCATGAATTGCACGCGAAGGAAATGACTAGAATTGAGTTCTGACGGACCGAGATCGTCTGGAGAAATTTCGTGAGGGTTATTATTGATCGTTTCGCGTTCGTAGCTGTCAGCTTCATTCTGGCATCAACAGCCGTCGCTGCCGGCGGCTCTTCGCTGGATGTCGAACACGGATTCGTAGACCACGACGGTGTCAAAATCCACTACGCCACCACCGGCGAAGGACCGCTGGTTGTCCTGATCCACGGCTTTCCCGACTTCTGGTACACCTGGCGTCATCAGATGAAGGCCCTGGCTGAAAATCACCAGGTCGTCGCGATCGATCTCCGCGGTTACAACAAGAGCGACAAACCAGCGGGAGTCGAGAACTACCTCATGCGGACCCTCATCGGCGACATCGCCGCGGTCATCGGACACTTCCCACAGAAAAAGGCGGTTGTCGTGGGCCACGACTGGGGCGGAGCGATCGCCTGGCAGGTCGGAATCTGGCGACCCGATCTCGTGGAGAGTCTGATCATTCTTTCGACACCCCACCCGAACGGCCTGTTCCGCGAAATCGCAAACAACGAAGAACAACAGAGCAACAGCAGCTACGCACGGGATTTTCAGAAGGAGGGCGCTCATCTCGATCTGACGGCTGCAGGCCTTGCCGGTTGGGTGGACGATGACGCGACACGGGAGATCTATATCGAAGCCTTCGAGCGTTCCGACTTCGAGGCGATGCTCAACTACTACAAAGCCAACTATCCGAAATCCACGGATGCATCCTCCCCCACGAAGACCGGTCCGGCGCCGCTCCGTACGATCAGCTGTCCCGTGCTGGCCATCTTTGGTCTCGAGGACAAGGCGCTCCTCCCTGCCGGCTGGAACGACACCTGGGAATGGATCGACAACAATCTGACCCTGATTGCGATCCCGGACGCCGGCCACTTCGTACAGCACGATGCCGCCGAGTACGTCACCCGCTCGATGGTGATGTGGCTGAACCGCTGACCGGACAATCGACACCCATTCGTTCCGGTTTGAACCACTCTCACTTCTCCAGATAATTACCATTCTCAAGTTAATTGAGATAAAATCTCGCCCGAGGACCACTCCATGTCATTAAAAATCGGCGAGATCATCGGGGCGTATCACGTCAGTGCGCCGCTCGGTAAGGGCGGTATGGGCGAGGTGTGGCGCGCCGAGGACACATCCCTCGGACGTGAGGTGGCGCTCAAAGTGCTCCCCGAGGAGGTCGAGGGTGACCCCGAACGCCTCTCCCGTTTCGAACGCGAGGCGCGGCTGCTGGCCGCATTGAACCACCCAAACGTCGCGACCCTGTACGGGTTGGAACAGCTTGGCGGCCAGCACGTCCTGGTGATGGAATTGGTGGAAGGCAGGGGCCTGGACGAGGTGATCGAGGGCGGGCCGGTCCCGTACGACGACGCCGTCGCCATCTCGCTGCAACTCACCGACGCACTCGAGGCGGCGCACGCGCAGGGCATCGTCCACCGGGACCTCAAACCGGCGAACATCCGGATTCGGCCGGATGGTGCGGTCAAGGTGCTCGACTTCGGGTTGGCCAAGGCCTGGCAAACCGACGACAACGAGGAGAGCCTCTCGCTGTCGCCGACCATGACCCGCCACGCCACCATCGAAGGAGTGATTCTGGGCACCGCAGCCTATATGTCACCCGAACAAGCGCGCGGCCAGGCGGTCGACAAGCGGGCCGACATCTGGGCTTTCGGGGTCGTCCTGTGGCAGATGCTGACCGGCCGGCGGCTCTTCGAAGGCGACACCGTTTCCGACACCCTCGCCTCGGTGCTCAAAGAAGAGCCCGATATGAATGCCCTCCCGGACTCGACGACATCCTCGGTTCGACGACTTCTCCGGCGCTGTCTCCAGAAGGACCCGCGGAACCGGTTGCACGATATGGCCGACGCCCGGCTCGAATTGAACGAAGAACCTGACGACGGGCCGGATTTCGAGGACTTCACTCCGGCCTCACAACCGGACATCTGCTCGACGGGTCCTTCCGTGGGCCGTTGCCGGCCTCGCCCTCATCGCGGCGATCTGGGGATGGATCGGTTCGTCAAATCCGCGAAGCACCCCGTCAACGGCTCGTGGCGAGCATCCCTGCTCCAGCCTCGGGCGGGTTTCTGGTCAGCACCGGATTCGCCATTTCCCCCGACGGCTCGAAGATTGTTTTCGGTGCGAGGAATGGAGAAGAGTTCCGAGCATCTCTGGCTGCGCTCCCTGGAGGACGGTTCTTCAACACCTCTTGCGGGCACCCAGAGCGGAAGGCTCCCCTTCTGGTCGCCCGACGGCGGATCGATCGGTTTCTTTGCCGACACCGAGTTGAAAAAACTCTCTCTCGACAATGGCGTTGTCGAAACTCTCGCCGAGGCACCGGGGAGGGCAAGCGGCGCCTGGAGCCATCGAGGGAATCATCGCCTTCACCAGTAGGAGCGGTTTGACGAAGATCCCGGCGACCGGCGGATCCGGCGACACCATCTTGTCCGGCGAAGGCGATCTCGAATACCTTTTCCCTTCCTTTCTGCCGGACGGGAACCACTTTTTGTACCTGAAGCGAATATACGGTTCGACAGCGGAAAAACACGAGCTTCGAGTCGGCAGCCTGGACGGCCGGACGGACGTATCGGTTCTCGCCTCCAATTCCGCCGGCGTTTTTGCGCCCTCGGGTGATCTGCTGTGGTGGCAAGACGGCCATCTGCGGGCGCAGGCCTTCGACCTCGAGACTTTCCAACTCGAAGGTGAGTCTCGGCTGCTCCATCCCGATGTGCTTTTCGATCCGCGCATCGGGCTCGGGATGTTCTCGGTCGCGGCAAACGGCACCCTCGTATTCCGCACCGGCACCATCCTCGCCGGTGAAGAGCTCGTGCTCGTCGATCGCGAGGGACACGATCTCGACGTGATCAGTGACTCCGGTAATTTCTATAACCCCCAGCTGTCGCCGGACGGCACAATGGTTGCCGTCGACCAGAGCGACGTCACCAACCGCGGCGACATCTGGATCTACGATATCGAGCGTGGCTCCGGGTACCCGTCTGACATCCGCCGCTCAGGACGAAAGCATTCCCATCTGGTCACCAGACGGACGGCAGATCGCCTTTTATTCGACCCGCGATATCGTTGGCGGCGCCGCCCACATTCGCTCAGTGCGTGGTGGCGACGATGAGCGATTGTTATTCGGGGACGAGTCAAAGATCAGCGGTCCCTGGTCCTGGTCGCAAAACGGGCTGATCGTCATCGAATATTCAGAGGCGACGATGGGAGGAAATGGAGATTTGGGTGTCTTTTCTGTCCAGGATGAGACCTTGACACCTCTCCTCACCACGCCCTTCATCGAACAGCACGGGGTCATTTCCCCGGACGAAAAGCTGATCGCCTTTCAATCCAACGAAACGGGCCGTTTCGAAGTCTATGTCCAAACTTTCCCCGATCCGGTGAATCGATGGCGGGTGTCGACGAACGGCGGTTCAGGCCCGGTCTGGAGGCGCGACGGACGCGAGCTTTTTTCATCACCGACGAAACCGTGGTGATGGCTGTCCCGATTCGAGCCGGGAGCAACACCGCCCCGGTTCAGATCGGCTCGCCCGAAACGCTCTTCAGCGCAGATCTCAAATCGGGCACTTCCCGGCAACCCATTGATACGAACGACGGCCAGACTTTTCTCGTCAATCGGAGCGTCGGTGACTACGAGACCGCTCCACTGACCCTGATCGTCAACACATTTGCTCGATAGAACAATTCGAGGAGACTCATCTGCGCCACGAAGCCGGCTCGAAGGAACAGATTGCCAAACATCATGAAAAACCAAACCACATCGATGCTGAGAAGACGTTGATGGAAGACGGGCATTCAATAAAGACTCCGCCCCGGGGATTGGCCATCCTGGCGGTCGTCGGACCGTCGATCGTCTGGGCGGCGGAATTTATCGGTTCGGGCGAAGTCATCCTCTCGACACGGGTGGGCGCCATCCTTGGTCCGACGGTTCTGTGGGCCATCGTTGTCGGCATCGTGCTCAAATTCTGGATCGGGATGGCCGGAGCGCGCTACACCGTCTGCACCGGTGAGGGCATGATCGATATGATCTCTCGCGTGCCCGGACCGAAAAACTGGGGTGTCTGGATAACCCTGGTGGCCCAGTCCGCCGCGGCAACAATATCCATCGGATCAATCGCTGCGGCAGCCGGTATTTTTGTCCACAGTCTTATCGGCATTTCGCCGCTGATTTCGGGGTGGTTTGTGACCATCTTTGCTCTCGTTGTTGTCTGGTTTAACGTATTCAATTTTCTCAAATTGATCATGAGCTTTTTCATCGTCATTGTCGTGGTCGGTGTACTCTATGTATCAATCACTGTTTTTCCCGGCATAGGGACCATTCTCAAAGGCTTTTTATTCGATGTTCCCGCAGTTCCTGATTGGGCCTTGAAGAGCGAGGGTATTCAGGCCAACCCGTGGCGCGAAATCCTGCCTTTGTTAGGCTGGGCTGCCGGAGGATTTGCGAGCCAGGTCTGGTACACCTATTGGGTGATTGGTGCGGGATATGGCGCCACAGCCGGACGCGGCTACGGAAAGCCGGCAGATGAAAAGATGCTCAGAACAATGTCCCTTGCCACGGCAAAAAAGATCAAAGGCTGGTGCCACGTGGTCTATACCGACGCGAGCCTCGCAATGATCATCGGGGTGGTCACGACTGTTGGGTTCTTGTTTGCCGGTTCCGGAGTATTGCGACCGAAACACCTGGCACCCGAGGGACCCGAGGTCGCCACGACCCTGGCGACGGTATTCTCCTCTCAATGGGGGGCCTTCGGGGGAATGCTTTTCATGATCGCGGGGGCCTGCGCGCTCATCGCCACTCAGATAGGACAACTCGCGGGGTGGCCGCGTTTGTTGGCGGATTCTTTCCGAATCTGTATCCCACAATTCAACGAAAGATTCGAGTGGAAAACGCAATTTCGTTTTTTCCTCGGGTTCTTTTTCTTAACAAGTATGATTATTGTTTTTTCTTTCGGTTTGAAACCTGTCTTTTTGGTAAAGATCGCGGCTATTCTCGAAGGATTGATTCTTACACCATTTCAGGCATTGTGGGTCTTTTCCGGTTTGTACATTGTGATGCCGAAAATGTTATCGAAAGATGCAAAAATGATCCTCAAACCACACTGGATCTTCGGGGCAAGTCTAACCGTTGCGTTTTTTGTTTTTGGATATTTTTGTATTTTCCAGATGCCTTTTGTGTGGTGAACTGGATCTTCCCATCGAGGAGAGCAGCTAGACCTCTGACAACACGGATGACGGACTGATCGCGCCAAGGTCAGGCGTTCCCATCTGGGCCATCACCATCGTCAGTTCGGCACGGAGTAGATCAAGGGCCCGTTCAACCCCCGATTGACCGAAGGCAGAAAGCCCCCAGAGATATGGCCGGCCGACACAGATCGCGTCGGCGCCTAGAGCGAGGGCCTTGTAAATGTCGGTGCCCCTGCGGATGCCGCTATCCATCAGGACCGGCACCCGCCCTCCGATAGCCGCCAAAACCTCCGGCAGGCTTTCGATTGTCGCGCGGCCGCTTTCCTCGGCCCGGCCGCCGTGGTTCGAGACGATGACTCCATCGGCGCCGTGCTCGAGACAGCGCTGTGCGTCCTCTGCGGTGACGATTCCCTTGACGACCAGCTTCATCGACGTGAAATCCTTGACCCTTCTGACAAAATCCCAGGTCAACCCCGGTGTGGCGAATTCGCCGAAACCGGTAATCCCGGTGCCGTCGTACATCGGTTTACGATCAAAGAAACTTGTCGCTTCGTTGCCATGACACTGGCTGCAGTCCCGGGTGTCCAGCCGGCGCAGGCGTTGCTCGGTGAGACGGTTGCTTCCCACGTGCAGATCGACTGTGAGGACCACCACGGGTGAACCCGCCGCCTCCGCACGCCGCAAAAGTTTCTTGGTGATTTCCCAGTTCGAAGTCGGATAGAGCTGATACCAAACCGGCGCGTCGCGCGCCGCGGTGACGTCCTCGATCGAACGCGTGGTCACGCTCGACAGGATTTGCAGGTGCTTTCGACTCCTGGCACCCTTCGCAGTCGCAATCTCTCCGTCCTCGTGGAACGCATTCTGGCTTCCGGCTGGAGCCACGACGATCGGCGTCTCCCAGCGTTCACCGAAGAGCGTCCGGCTCATATCGATGGTGCTGACATCGACGAGGCGTTTCGGCCTGAGCTGGAGGCCCGCGAACGCCTCCTGGTTCGCCCGCAGGGTGGCGTCGCCATCCACACCGGTGGCGAGGTAGCCATAGTGGGCCGGGGGAAGGGCTGCCTTTGCGGCGGCCTGAAGATCGAAGATATCCAGCGCATGCGCCGGGTCATCGATCAGGCCTCCCCCACCCGATCGATCGAGGAAGGTGGCAAAGGGCTCGTCAACCTGGGCCGCCAGCGCCGGGGCGAGGAACGGACTGCTCGCCAGATACATGAGAAACCGTCTTCGATTCACGGGCTTGTGATCCACAGCCATCGCGCGTCCTCCCGAATTTTCCGGCTTGAGTTGTGCTCGATCGTGTTCAGAGGATACCTCACCGATGAGTCGGTTGTGGAGCCGGCCATCTCATGCCTCGGAGGGCGCCTGACGAAGGGATGTGAAGCGCCGCATCCAGTTGCGCGTATGATCAGTCAGAGCAAGCCCGAGATCCGATGTGACGCAGGGGGGTCGATGCAACAAGGCAGAAGTTCTTTGGTGGTCTTTTTCTGTGTTTTGGTGCTGGTGTCGTGCGCTTCCGAAACACCGCCTCCGACTGATGCCGAACTCATCGGTCAGGTCGAGCAGGGTCTCTTCGATGGCGCACCGGTGGCCGGGCGGGCTGGTACTCCGCTCGAAGAACGCATGGCATCGCTCGAGGTCGCGGCGGTCAGCATTGCGGTCATCCAGGATTTCGAGGTGATCTGGGCAAAGGCATACGGCATTTCCGACCGCTCGACGGGTCAAGGGGCCGACACGGAGACCGTCTTCCAGGCCGCATCGATCAGCAAACCGGTGACTGCGATGGCGGTGCATCGATTGGTGGAATCCGGAGACCTGGATCTCGATACCCCGATCAATCAATACCTGAGGTCGTGGACGCTTCCCGAGAACGAGCTCACCACGGCTACACCTGTTACGTTGCGCATGCTGCTCAGCCACACCGGAGGGACCACCGTTCACGGTTTTCCGGGCTACGAACCTGATGCTTCGCTTCCGTCGCTTCAGCAGGTTCTCGATGGTGAATCACCGGCCAACACGCCGGCCATTCGTGTCGATATCCCACCCGGGGAGAGAGTTCGATACTCCGGTGGCGGCACCACCATCGTGCAGCAGATGTTGATCGACGTCCTTGGGAAGTCCTTTCCCGAACTGATGCACGAAATGGTCCTCGGTCCATTCGGGATGTCGGAGAGCGCCTTCGAACAGCCCCTTGCATCCTCGCGTGCCCGGAATGCCGCCAAGGCTCACGTCGGCAATGAGAAAAACGGCGGAAACAGCCACATCTACCCGGAAATGGCCGCAGCAGGTCTGTGGACAACCCCCACAGATCTGGCTCGATTCGCAATCGAGATCCAGCGCGCCGTGCGCGGCGACGACGATTCTTTGATCAACCGGGAGACCGCCGAGCAGATGCTGACTCCGGTGCAGGGCGATGCGGCGCTGGGTCTTTTTCGATTTCAGGGGCGGGATGAACAATATTTCATGCACGGGGGTGGCAACTACGGTTTCCGCTGCGAGCTGATGTTCCACCGCGATGACGGTTATGGCGCCGCTGTCATGACCAACGCGGCCCGAGGCGAGGTCGTGATAGAAGAGGTGATCAATGCCATCGCCAAGGTCTACGGTTGGGCGGGTTTCTTGCCGGATGAAATCCGGTCGATCGAGATCAGCGCCGATGAGCTCGGTGAATATGCCGGCCGCTACCGCGCCGGCGCCGACCGGGTCGTGATCCTGACCGCCGGTGACGGCCACCTGGTGCATCGAGAACTCCTGAGCCCGGGCATTCTGACCGTTTATCCCGTGGCCCCGGACACATTCCGCTACCAGAATCGCTTCACAGGTCCCTTCACCTTCGCCCGAGGAGCGAACGGCCGCATCCAAAAAGTCGTATCCGGCGACGCCGATATGGAATGGACACGTTTGACCGATGACGAGGTCCTGGCGCCGGAACTCCTCCTGGCAGGGCGCACCGAGGAGGCTATCGCCGCCTATCGGGGCCGCGACGATCTCGAGGAGGGAAGGCTCAACCAGATGGGATACGGGCTGCTCACCGAGTCCGGCCGAACCGACGAGGCGATCGCCGTGTTCCTACTCAACACCCGACTCTTTCCAGACTCCTTCAACACCTGGGACAGCCTCGGTGAGGCGTACATGGAAGCCGGTGAAACCGAACTCGCCATCGCCAACTACGAGAAATCACTTGCGCTGAATCCCCGCAATATCCATGCGGCGGAAATGATCGAGCAGATGAAGGCGCGATAGACCCCGGTCACCGGAGTTCATACGAGCCGGGGGCGATCGCATAAATCCAGATGATTCGTTTCGCGGCTGGGATGACTCGATCAATGTGACCTTCGGCCGGTCAATTCGGTCTCTGAATGCATGGGGATATTGAAAATCCGTAACAGGCAGCGATATGGGCCTGGATCTACGGTAGTCTCAACCAAGAACCTGTTCGTGACATCGGCGCCGAGCCGGGAAGGAATCGATGGATTATGAAGCGTTCGCTCCTCTCTCTGTGTGTTTTGACAATGGCCATTTCGGGTGGCGTCCCGGCTCACTCTCAAGAAAAGATCAGTACGAACTCAGGAACTGAGGTTTTCTCGGCAGCACGAGTGGCCGACCAAAGAAGAGAGATCGAACTGGAGCTCGGCCCCTACCTGACCCTGACCTTTCCCTCAGGCACGTTCTCGTCCACCACCGCGGTCTCGGCTCAGCTCGATGTGGCTGAACGCAGGCTCAACATTACGACCCGTGGCCCATCAGTGACCCGGACACCGACCCAAATCAACGCTTCACTCCCCGATCTGGAGGGTGGGCTGAACATCGTGTACGACCATCAGACCGACCGCGGATCTTCATTCGAAGGCCCTCTGATCGAAAGGGTCGAGTCGCCGTCCGCTCAGATCGTCGCCCTGACTGACTCCGGTCTCGAACCGGTGATCCTGCTCAACAACACGAGCATTTATCTCACCGAAAACGACCGCCGGAGACGAAGGATCCAGTGGACGGAGCTCGCCTACGGCGATCGCGTCAAGGTTCGTTTCGGAAACGGTCGACGCGCGACATCGATCGAAGCAACCCGTCTTCTCGGAGAAGGGGTCCTCAACCTCGTCACAAAAGACCGCCTGAGGCTCGAGGGCATGTCAGATCAGCTGATGGTCAACCGTCACACCCGCTACGAAGAGTCCGACGGCACCGAATTCGCGTTTGCCGGCCTTCGGCCCAATGACCGGATTGAGTTGCGTCTCGACCCCAAGACTCGTCAGGTCTGGTACGTCAAGCGCCTATCGGCCACCACGACGGAGAAACCGCAGCTCCAGGTCACCCACGACGGAGGCAGACAGCTCCTTCCAGGGGATCGCGTGCGGATCACCGCTACAGGAACTCCCGGAGGAAGGTTGACCATCGACATCGTGAATGTGGAGAGCAATCTTCGGGCGGAAGAGCTCATCGGCGATCCAGGCACCTATGTCCTGGTCTACACCATTCCGCGCGGCATCGACCTTGATGACACGCCGATCGTGGCGCGCCTCGATCTTCCGAACAGACCGAGCCAGACCGTCCTGGCCGACGCGCCGCTGGTGTTTACGGCGGCCGGAGCGGCGGCTGCGGACGACGGCTGGGAAGATGTCGATCAAGACAAACCGAAGGCGCCCGTGATCACCAGCCCAGAGGAAGGCAGCAAGGTCGGGAGAACGATCAAAGTGACGGGAACCGCTTCACCGCGACAGAAGGTACGCATCGTCATCGACTATGCCGTCACCCGATCGATCGTGCTGCTCGGAGAGGGCCGCCTGGTGGAGACCGTGGTCACCGCAAACTCTCGGGGAGTCTTCACGACAAAAGAGATCCCGACCGAGGTCCAGAGTCTTTTCGGGGGCGACACCGATTTCAGGATTGCGGTGTTTGCGGTTTCGGCGAGTGGCGAACAGTCAGATCCTGCGATGGTTCACGTTCGGCGTGCGGACTGAGTCGGGAAACGATCGAAGCTGCAAACTACCTCGCGGAGGCCAACCAATGAGCAGGGAAATGGCCGAGAGCACCGTCGCGACACTCCACGCCATCGCCGACATTCTCTTGAGGTGCTTTTTCATCACGGTCGGAGCCATGCTCTTCACCTGGGCTGTGTCGCTCGTGCTGGGCGACCTCATCTACACCATTCATGCCCAGATGCTCGAAATCACCAGGAAGGAATTCGATCTCTTTTTCCTCTATGTGATGACGATCATGAAGGGCCTGAACGTGCTGTTCTTTTTGTTCCCCTTCGTTGCCATCAAGTGGTATCTCCGAGGTCAGCACCGAGACTCAATGTGATCAGTCCGCGGCACCGCCTCGGTACGCGAAAATTTTTCGAGGCGAAGTGACACATCTCTCGAAAAAGCCTCCGGACACCGTGTTAGCCTGTCCCCGGCGGACGGAGCAACCAGTCCCCAATCCCGTGGAGGTTCTGAGAATCATCATGAAAACAAGGTATCTGCTTCTGACATTGACAGTTGGATTGGCCGTTGTGGCCGGTGGCTGCGCCGGTGAGCACTCAACCGAGGAGAATACGATGACAGCTGGGGAAAATCCCTTTTTTGTCGAGTGGACGGATCCATTCGGCGCACCACCTTTTGATGAGATCGTCCCGGTCCATTACGTACCTGCTTACGAACTGGGCATGACCGATCACAAAGCCGAGATTTCGGCCATCGTGAACAATCCGGAGGCGCCGACCTTCGAAAACACCATCGAGCCCCTCGAAAGATCCGGTGAGATGCTCGGGCGTGTGAGCGTCTTCGTCAGCAACCAGAACGGCGCCCACACCAATGACGAGACCCAGGCCGTGGTCAAGGAGATGGCGCCGATCCTGAGCGCCCACTACACCGATATCTCCCTCAACCAGGAGCTGTTCCAGCGGGTGGCGGCGGTCTGGGACCAGAAGAGCGAACTCGATCTCGATAGCGAGCAGGCAATGCTTCTCAAGGACACCTACAACAGTTTTGTCCGCAACGGAGCACGGCTGGAGGGCGAGGCCAGAGAACGGATGCGGGCCATCAACGAGGAGCTTTCGACGCTGGGCGTGAGTTTCAGCGACAATCTCCTGGCCGAGATGAACGCGCCCGCCCTTTTGATCGAAGACGCGGCTGATCTGGAGGGTCTGCCCGACGACGTGGTGGCAGCAGCCGCCGGCGTCGCAACTGCTGCCGGTCTCGACGGCAAATGGGCCTTCAACCTGCAGCGCACCAGTTGGACGCCCTTCCTCACCTACTCCGAACGCCGCGATCTGCGCGAAAAACTCTACCGTGCATATATGAATCTGGGCAGCAACGGCAACGAGTACGACAACCGGGAAGTGGCCGCCAGGATCGCCGCCCTTCGAGTGGAGCGCGCCCAACTTCTGGGCTACAAAACTCACGCCGAATACGTGCTCGAAGAACGCATGGCCGAGACCCCCGATCGGGTGTTCGATTTGCTCGAACGCGTCTGGGCACCGGCGCTGGCAACCGCCAAACAAGAAGCATCGGACCTGCAGGCGATGATCGATGCTCAGGGAGGCGGCTTCAAACTCGAGCCCTGGGACTGGTTCTACTACTCCGAAATGATTCGGGCTGAAAAGTACGATTTCGACGTGGCCACCGTCAAACCCTATTTCGAGCTGAACAACGTGCTCGCCGGCACCCTGGATGTGGCGACCCGTCTCTTCGGCATCACCTTCGAGGAGCGGACCGATATTCCGGTTTACCAGGAGGACGTCAAGGTCTACGAGGTCAAGGACGCTGACGGCAGTCACCTGGCCCTGCTCTACACCGACTATTTTGCTCGGGCCAGCAAGCGCGGCGGCGCCTGGATGAACACCTACCGCGAGCAATACAAGGTCGGCGGTGAGGACATCCGTCCATTGGTGGCCAATCACGCCAATTTCTCCAAACCGGTCGGTGACGATCCCGCGCTTCTGACCCTCGACGAGGTCAAGACCCTCTTCCACGAGTTCGGCCACGCCCTGCACGGCATCCTTGCCGATGGGACCTACGAGAGCCTCTCGGGGACCAATGTCTATTGGGACTTCGTCGAGCTTCCCTCGCAGATGATGGAGAACTGGGCCATGCACCCCGACGTGCTGCCCACCTATGCGACCCACTACGAAACCGGCGAACCCATCCCTCAGGAGCTCATCGACAAACTCGACGCCACCAGCAAATTCAACCAGGGCTTCATCACGGGTGAATACGTGGCCGCGTCATTGCTCGACATGAAGTGGCACACCCTGACCGAGACCGAGCAGAAGGACGCCTTGGCCTTCGAAGCCGAGGTCATGGACGAGATCGGGATGATCGACTCCATCATCACGCGTTATCGCACACCCTATTTCGGTCACGTCTGGGGCGGCGGCTACGCTTCCGGCTACTACAGCTATCTTTGGGCCGAGGTGCTCGACGCCGATGCCTTTGAGTACTTTAAGGAGCAGGGCATCTTCAACCCGGAGCTGGCGCAATCCTATCGCGAGAACATCCTGGAGCCGGGCGGCAGCGAGCATCCGATGGCGCTCTACCTCCGATTCCGCGGCCAGGAACCGAGCGTCGAACCACTCCTCGCACGGCGGGGCTTTCAATAGAAGGTCCACAGCAGTCAAAAACAGATCGTCGGGATGTTGCCCGCCTGACAACATAGGGTCTGCGGGTTGGTTTTTGGCATGTCCAGTTCGCGGTTGCCTGTGCCCGTGTCCGCGTCCGCGTCCGCGTCCGCGTCCGAATTGCAGCGGCAGCGACAGTGTCCAGCGACAGCGACAGGCAACAGCGAACAGGGACAGCGATCAGGGGCAGCGATCAGGTACCGTGACACAATGAACGCCTTCGATCAGGTCCGGGCCATGACATGCCGGCTGTTGAACCCGAAGATTTGAGTGCTGTTCGCTGTCGCTGACGCCTGATCGCAGTCATTGTCCCTGCCGCTGATCTCTGTTCGCTGACGCTGTCTACTGTTCTCTGTCGCTGTCCCTGAACGCCATCCGAGACTCCATCTTGGACAAGAGTTTCGAAGATCGATCCATCCAGAGGTCGGGCTGAACGACTCCACGGGGCACAATCTAGGGGAGGCAAAACCTCCCCTTCCCCGCTTCTCGTCTCGGACTGGAGGTGTCTTCCGCCCAGGCATGCCCAACACCAACCGCATCGCCGCCACATTGGCGACATATCCCTGTCCTACCATGAAAATGAGACGGTCAAGAAATTGGTTGGAGGTGACCTGGTGAAGGCCCACGAGATCTCAGCGGTTGCGGCGCTGATGGTTCTGGTCGCACTCGGAACCCACGCGGAATCTGGTTGCGAACAACTTGCTCAGAGCTCGTTATCCGCAGAGATCATCGAAGACCGAGAGGGTTATCTCGTCCAGTTGTCCGAGAGCCCTTCGTACCGGACGACCCTCCCGGAGAGGGCCATGTATGTTTTCGGCCCGGCTGAAAGCCTCTCTTCCCCGCCCAATAATTTTGTCTATTTCCTCGACGCTCAGAATCGTGCATCGCTCGATTTCGAGGACCAGTGGCGGGGTCGAACCCTGACCGAGGCCGTGCGGACGTTCTTGGATTCTGCCGGATTGGCGGTGGTGCAAGCCGAGATCGGAGGTTGGGTTGTCGGCCGGAAAGAAAAAATGGACCGCCAGGCCGTCAATGTGGTGGCATACCAATTCGAACAAAGGAAACCACGACAGACGACTGCATCTCCTGCAGAGATCGGACGCGCACTTTTTTCGAACCGTCGAGCCCGTTACTGGTCTGAATCCTATGGGTCGTTGGAAATAGTGGGAATCGGCTACATGCCGATCGAAGATTCGGAGACCGATTGGCTGGTTGTCTATTCACAGCGCTCCGACGACGGTGATTTGGACGGCCTGATTGCCCGCGTCCGGGTCGATCATGGATGGCGGAATGAGATCGAGTGCCTGTGGTCGATTCCCTACCTGGCTGAACCCGTCACGACGTTTTCGGAAGATGTCAACGGTGATGGTGTCGGAGATTTTCTCTTCCTTACTGCTTGGGACAATTATCACGATTTCGTGATCTCCGGATCCGACGGTCAATTCCTCGCAAAGTTCAACAGTGAGACCGTTGCGGTCGGCCGCGACTCCGAACGGGTCCTCGTGGCGGCGAGATCCAAGTGGATGGACAAATCGAACTTGCCATACCTCTTTGGTGGTTCAGGGGTGGATGGATACGACGCCAACTCGTCCAGCGATCAGGATCGACCACCAGATTCGACTGATCAGAAAATGGTCAGGCGTACGCAGGTTCAGGCCCTCCTCGAACATGGTTTCGACCTCAGCGAAATTACCGTATACCGGATGCCGAAGATGAGAGTTCCCTCTCTGCCTCGAGGGACTCGACTGGTGGATCCGCCGGACACCCCGGGGTGGGGCTACTGCACCGATCCTCACCCCATTCCCCGATTGCCCGGACCGCCGGCCCCAGGGACCAACGTCATTCTGCGCTACATCCCCGATGGATTCATCGACCTTATAGAAGAACGATACGATGGGAAGATCAGCTGGCCCGCTAGGCCCTGATCTCCTTGACCACCACGTTGTTCAGATCCGCAACCCCGATTCCAAGCGCTGATGCGTGTTGGAAAGTGCTGCTGGTGGGTCCGAGATCATAGGCCTCGTAGACTTCCTTCAGCACGCTGGCCCCATAAACGTCCGCCGCGACCGGGTCGCCACTGATGATCAGTCGATTGGCCACGCGGGGTTCACCCGAGGAAACGCTGCCGTGGTTTTTGCAGAGCACCGTTCTCGCGTCGATCACAGTCATCTCCGGGCTGACCGCCATCGCGGCCTCGGCCACGGCCATGCAGAGCCTCCGGTTCACCTCATCTTTGGGCATGGCATCGTGCTCCGCCTTGTTGGCATCTCCCCACAGATGCATGTATTCCGTTGTCGGCACATCGAGCACGCCCATGTTGTTCTTCAATGAACAGGTGAGATTGGTCTGGGAATGCCGCTTGAGGGTCGGCATATTGATGATCAGGCCCGCCTCGTAGATCTTCTGGATGACACCCACTGACGGCAGGGTCGTCCAATTGGAATCACCGACGTGGACGGTCGGCGCCTCGGCGTCGTCCATGAGCGAATCGGTGGTGAAACCACCCTCTTCAGCCAGATCATTCAGTCCGCTCCACTCGAATTTTCCGCCGGCTCGGCCGCTGTCCATTCTCTTGCCACGGCGATCGGCAACACAGATATCGCCGAAGCCCTCCTTCTGCAGAAACTGGACGGTGGTCAGAACCGAATCCTCGTGGGTCGTGGTCGGATAACGGGTCTTTTTGTCGAACACGAAATTGGGCTTGATGATGACCGACTTACCGGTTCCAAAACGGACAAAGCCTCCCAGGACGTCCATGCCTTTGGCCAGCATCGTCGGAAAGTCGTCCCCATGAACCACCACGACAATCGGCTTCCCATTCTCCACGAAGGGATTCGGTACTCGTTTTCTGATCGGAAGGAGCGTCTTTTCGACGGTCCCCGTCTCGGCAAAAGCCTTGAGGGCCGACGGGCCGGCCACGCTCAGTGCCACGAGATCTCTGATGAAGCTTCTGCGACTCCGATTGCCATGGACCATCGCTGTGTACCCCCTGATAATTGTACGCGGGTTCATTCAGGCGGTTTCTGAGATCTTTTCGTCGGATCACTTCAGTCAGAGTGCGAATGGGCGACCCTTTGGTCTGTTAAGAGCGCGGCTACAATACGCGAAAGGGAGATCGCCATGATTCGCATCCTGTTCCTGATCATTTTGCTGGCTGTCGCTGCTTGTGGTCCGCCTGACGTCACCCGCAGCGAGATCACGCTGGATTCGAGCCGGCCGATGTCCGATGGTCTCAAGGCTTATGATGTCGAGCACTACACGCTTCGAAACAACATCCTGATCGAGCAGAAGGCAATTGCCGGATCGGCCGCAGTCCGATTCATGGCCGTGATCGAAATGTCTGTCCTCGAGCTCGATTTTGACGGCCTCTACACGATCGACCTCATCGAGGACGCCGGCGGCCCGCTCGAATTCAGCCGCGACGAGGCCAAGCTCTTTGTGACCCTGCGCTCCCCGGTGGCGGCAGGGACGAGCCACGAGGTAACGGTCCACTACCACGGGCAACCGATCGAGGCCGCGCGCGCGCCCTGGGATGGAGGCTTTGTCTGGAGCGAGACCCCATCGGGCAAACCGTGGATCGCAACCGCCATGCAGGGCGAAGGCTGTGATATCTGGTGGCCGTGCAAAGACCACCCAAGCGGTGAACCGAAAGGCATGGATCTGTTCTTCACAGTACCGAAAGGCTTGACGGCGGCTTCGAATGGCGTGTTGATCGATGTGGCTGAGGCTGGCGAAGGAAGGCACACATTCCACTGGCGGACCGACGTGTCCACCAATACCTATGGTGTGGCGCTCAACGTCGGCCCCTACGTTCTGATCGAGGACGTCTATCGATCTTCAAACGGCACCGAGATACCGGTGCAGTTCTGGGCGATCGAGGACCACGAGGATCAGGCGCGCGATCTCTTCGAACGGGAGTTCGCGGCTACCATCGAGTTCTACGAACGCAAGGTCGGTCCCTATCCATGGGGGCAGGAGAAGCTCGGCGTCGCCGAGACCCCGCATCTCGGAATGGAGCATCAGACCATCAACGCCTACGGCAACGAGTTCCGACGCGGCGCTTACGGTTTTGATTGGTTATTTCATCACGAATTGGCGCACGAGTGGTTCGGCAACGTCATGACCCACGTGACCGTTTCGGACATGTGGCTGCACGAGGGATTCGGCGCCTTCATGCAACCCGAATACGCCCGTGAGGTCATGGGGGACGCCGCGTTCTATTCAAGCATGTACCGGTCCTATCTAGGGATCAACGCCTGCAACCCAATTGCACCACGTGAGGAGTTCTCCGCCGACCAGCTCTATTTTGACGACCCCGAAGGCAACGGGCCGGCCGGCGACATTTATACCAAGGGCACATGGCTGCTCCATTCGCTGCGATATCTCATTGGAGAGGACGCCTTCTGGCGCGCAACCAGACGGCTCGTCTATGACACGGTTTATCCCGGGGAGCTGCAGCCACCCATTCAGGCCCGCCTCCGTTCAACCGACGACTTCGTGAACATCGCCAGCGAGGAGGCCGGTCAGGATCTGGCCTGGTTCTTCGAGGTCTACGCGCGACGAGGTCCGCTGCCCGTTCTCGGAGTCAGCGAAACCGATGCGGGGCTCATCCTCGAGTGGCAGAATATCGGCGATCTCGAGTTTCCGATGCCGATACCGGTTCGCGTGAACGACGAAATCGTTCGCATTGAATTCACCGGGAACCTGGCCACGCTCCCGGGTCTTCGCGAGAACGACATCCAGATCGACCCGTTCATGCAGGTTCTCAGGAAACTGCCGATCGTACCGACCTGCGACGAACGCCGTACGGACGATGCGGAATCCTGAGGACGGCGTAACCCTGCCTACTCGTTCATGGCGATGGTGCCCAGATCGAGATCTTCGGAGGAAACCGTGATCTCCTTTTTGATCTTTTTCGCGCCCTTTTTGTTGAACACCATGGAGTAGCTCCCGGCCGGTACTTCCGCGAAATGGAAGGTACCTTCGGCGTCCGATACCACCTTTTGTTTGACGTCACCGCCGGAAAGGGCGACGAGCACCCCGGCCAATGGGCCGCCGTCACTGCCGACGATGGTCCCGAAAACCTCGTGACCTGCAGCCGGATCATCACCTGCTGCTGCCAACGAAACCGCCGCCAGGACGAAAACGAATCCCACCAACACTCGGGCTCCACGACCGAAACACATCGCCTTTTCCATATTGACCTCCGGTTTTTAAAGGAGGCTAACACAACGATCACAAACCCGGAATCGGCAGCGAAAAAACGAATTGGAACAAAAATCGAACTCACTGCGTATATGATATTGAAGTGATATCATAATGATATATGAAAGGAAGAAAGAAATGACTGTAGAAAAGACCTATCGACCCATGAGCGGCTGGTTCCCACTCATCGTGACCCTGGCCATGATCTTCGGAGGCCCGGTTCTGTTCTTAGTGAATGTGATCGCGTTCTCCGAAGCTGGCGGAGGCCGGAACGTTTTGCTCCTTTCGCTTGGCATCGCGGCGTTTGTTTTCGCCATCATCAGCCTTTTCGGTTTCATGGCGATTGCGCCAAACCAGGCACGGGTCCTGCTCCTCTTTGGCAAATACAAAGGCTCCGTTCTAAATTCGGGCTTCTTCTGGGTCAACCCGTTCTTTTCGAAGAAGAAAATCTCGCTCCGCATCCGCAATTTCGAAACCGGGTCGATCCACAAACCCGAGCAGAAGTCGGCCGAAGGCAAGATCATCCAGGCGAAGTCACGAACCGCCGGCCGGCCGTCCAAGGTGAACGATCGCGACGGCAACCCGGTCGAGATTTCTGCAGTTGTCGTGTGGAAGGTTGTCAACACTGCCGAGGCGCTCTTCGAGGTCGACGATTACGAAGATTTTGTGGCCGTGCAGAGCGAGGCGGCGCTGCGCAACATGGCCAGCCGGTATCCGTATGACAGCGAGGACCACGAAGTTTCCCTGCGCGGCAGCACAGCCGAAATCGGAGACCAACTCGAGGCCGACATTCAGGGCCGTCTCGACAAGGCCGGTGTGCGAGTCATCGAGTCCCGGATCAGCCACCTTGCCTACGCGCCCGAAATCGCCGCCGCCATGCTGCAGCGTCAGCAGGCACAGGCCGTAGTCGCCGCGCGCACCAAAATCGTGGAGGGCGCGGTCGGAATGGTGGAAATGGCGCTCGATGATCTGTCGCGGAAAAACATCATCGAACTTGACGATGAACGCAGGGCGGCCATGGTCTCGAACCTCCTGGTTGTCCTCTGCAGCGATCGCCACGTTCAGCCGGTCGTCAACACTGGTTCGCTCTACACGTGAGCAAACGAGAAGCCTTTCTCCTGCGCCTGGACCCCAAGGTCCTCGACGCATTGAGACGGTGGGCGGCGGACGACCTGCGCAGCGTCAACGCCCAGGTGGAGTTTTTGTTGCGGCGGGCGCTGCGGGATTCCGGCAGGACTCCGGCCTCCAAAGGGAAAGCAAAACCAAAATAGGCCCACCACTTTTGAGCGCCCTGGCAGGGCGGGCCTTGGCCTACCTTCAGAGTTGTGTCCTACTGCCTGGATCACTCGGTCCAGGTTGGACTCTCGGATAGCGACGGGGACCGGCGGACGGCGTCATTGTCCGGTCATCAGGGGCCGTCTTCAGCGACAGTCTCTCCAGCACGAATGGCACAAAACGCTCAATTCAGGAAATTGATGAATTCGAAAGACATGGCTGTCGATGGTCCGCGAATGTTCCGGGGTGACTTCGACGTCATCGTCAAGCTCTGATCAGCGGGGCGGGTGCCGTGCACCAGGACGTGATGGCGTTTCAGCGTTTCGCCCGGTGGTCGCGGATGGCCTGCCCATAGACTTCGAGGTTGCTCTGAGCAATGGTCTGCGGTGCGCACTCCCGTTGAAGCCTGGTGCGCGCCTCGAGACCCATCTCGCGACGCCGCGGTGCATCGAGAAGGAGATCGACGATCGCATCGGCCAGAGCCTGTTCTTCGCACGGTGGCACGATGAGCCCGGTTCGACCATGTTCCACCGCGTCCGGGAGCGCACCGACCGAAGTCACGATCACAGGTTTCCCGTAATTGAACGCTGTCGAGACGACTCCGCTCTGGGTGGCCGAGATGTATGGCAGAACCACGAACGCGCATTTTTGAAAATACACTGCCCGCTGCTCGTAGCTGATCCATCCATTGTCGACAAAAAACCGTTCGGGATGAACCATCATGCGCCGATACCTGTTGAATTTCTCCCCCGATCCGGCAATGGTGATCATCACGTCCGGGACCCGGCTCGAGATCAGCGGTTCCGCGCGGATGAGGTACTCGAGGCCTTTGTATCCCCAGATCCGACCAAAAAACAGTACTCCGAATTCGTCCTCGTCGATGTCCTTGATGCGGGGAAAGGTCACCGGAGCGACATGGGGGATGACGTGGATCCTGTTCCGGGGTATTCCGATTGCCTCATGTGTGACGTCCACCAGGCTCTTCCCGTGAACAATCACATGATCGGCTCGACGATAACCGAAATCCATGATCCACTGCGGCGTTTTTCTCGATTCAGTGTCCCCTTCGTGACGCCTGGGATCGTGCACGGTGATCACCAGTGGATAGCGCCTCAGAAGGGGCAAGGCGCAATTGAACCAGAGGTGGCCGCCTTGAAAGTGGATCACATCGGGCTGGAACTCATGGATTCTGCGGACAATTTCCAATATCGATCGAAGCTGGCGCACGGGTTGACGAAGACGTGGCTGCCAGAATCGAAAGTGGTCGATCTCTGATCGAACCTGCAGCTCGGAATCGAAGAGATTGTTGTCCGGCAGTATCAGGAGGACCTGATGTTCGTCAGATAGAGCGTTCGCCTGGAGAACGCTGTACTCACGAAACTCGAACGAAACCCACGCGATTTTCACGATGGACCATCCTGGAGTTCAGCGAACCTGGTCAACACACATTGATTCCCGTAGTCAGCTCAGCCACCTGTCGCCGGCAGCTATCGCCGCATGCGAGGTTCATTATACGCCTCGAAGCATCGCAACCTTTCCATTCCCGAATGTTTTTTATTTATACATTTATCATAATTTGATCGATCTCACGGGTTCCAGTCGACGACCTGATTCGTGGCCGGAGGGAGATCGCCTGAGAACTGAAAGCCGGGACCCTGTGGTACCTTCCCGAACATGAGGAAATACACCTTGATTTCGCTCCTGTGCCTCGCTCCGATCGCGATCAGCGTTGTCCCTGCCGCCGGGGAAAACACCGACGCGGAACCGGACCACCCGTGGCTCTTGGTCCTCGGCATCGCCCAGGATGGTGGGGTGCCGCAGGCCGGATCCAAGGACCACGCCGCGTGGGACGATCCGAGCAAAGGGCGGCTGGCGAGCTGTTTGGCCCTGGTCGATCCGGTTTCTTCTCAACGTTGGCTTTTCGACGCCACGCCCGATTTCCGCGAGCAACTCCACCGGCTCGACACGGCGTTTCCGGTGGCGGGCAAGCCCGGGCTCGCGGGTATTCTCCTCACCCACGCCCACATGGGCCACTACACCGGTCTGATGCACCTTGGCCACGAGGTCATGGGCGCAAAAAACGTCGCGGTCTTCGCGATGCCGCGCATGCTCGACTACCTCAAGAAAAACGGGCCGTGGAGCCAGCTCGTCCGGTACCAAAACATCGAGCTGATACCGCTCGAGAACGGCAAGCCTGTCGCTCTCAACGAGCGCCTTCGCGTCACTCCCCTCTCTGTTCCTCATCGACAGGAGTTCTCGGAGGTCGTGGGATTCCGAATCGAGGGCCCGAATAGATCGGCGCTCTTCATTCCCGACATCGACAGCTGGGAAGAGCTGGACGATCAGGGCGTCCGCATCGAAGATCTCATCGCCACGGTCGACGTGGCCTACCTCGACGCCACCTTCTACAACCAGCAGGAGATGCCGGGACGCGACATGTCCGGCTTTCCGCACCCATTCATCGCGCACAGTATGAAGCGCTTTGCACCATTGCCAGCTGAGGAACGCGCCAAGATCCGGTTCATCCACCTCAACCACACGAACCCCGCACTCGAGATCGGTGGCGAAGCACAACAGACGATCCGGCAGGGAGGCTTCCGGGTCGCTGCGGAGCTGGAACGCTTCGGTCTCTGAGGGCAGCTCGGCGACCGATCGCCGACCACGGTTCGCTGTCGCTACCGCTTCGATACGGGCTCGGACGCGGACTCCGACCCTGTGCCCCATTACTCCGGTTCTGTTTTTGTTCCCTTGAGTTTTCGCATGAACTCGAGCAACCGCCAGTAGGGCGCGGCCAGGGCGTGACCAAATCGATACGTCCGGCTGTTCAGGACCTTTTGGTGTTCGGTGGCGAGGTCAGCTGCTTGTTCGTCGGGCTCCGCTTGTCGCCACATCGACCGTTCGGGACGCTCGGTATCCGGTTTCTGAACCAATACGGCCGTCTGATACCCGTAAGCCTCCTCGTGAACCGACAAAATATCGAACACATCCCACAGTTTGCCGCGCAGGTAGTCGAGGTCGTAAAAGACCTGGGAATCTGCCGAGCGCCAGACAGTGAACATTGCGAAATCGCTGTTGACAAAACTCTCAAAATTTTCGTGCGAGTATAAAATCTTGCCGACGAAATCGTCACGCAAGGTGGTTCTGGTCAATTCTGCACTGTGCTGATCGTGAATCGTGAAGAACATCATCCCACCCGGTCGCAGTATCCGCCGCATCTCGAGAAACCAGGCATCTGCGAGGTCGTCGACGTGGGTGAAGACCGAGCCGGCATAGATGAGATCGAAATAGCAGTCCTCGAAGGGCAGATGAGGAACAACAGTAGTGGTGGCGAAGTGGAACGGCGGACTGAGATGGTGCTTCGCCCAGAATATATGGTCGGAGCGAATATCGACTCCCCAGAACTCGCTGTCTTTCGCTTCCTCGATGAAGCCGCGAATCATCCGGCCGGAGCCACACCCGAAGTCCAACACACGCTGCCCCTCCTCGAAGCGATGACCCGATTCGCCGAGGATCCGGCGCATGGTTGCAACATGTTCTTGACCCCACTCGATGTAATTCACGTGGTTGTGGCCGAGCAGCAGTTCCTCCGGGGGCAACGGGAGCCCGTCAGAGGCGAGCTCGCCTTCGTTCAACAGGCTCTTCTGGATCAGGAACGAATCGTGCCCCTGCCAGTACGGCAAAAATAGATAGGGGTCTGTGGACATGGTTCTCCTCCGCAAGAATCTGCTCCCCAGGGGTCTTCACTGCTTCCGCTGAGAGCTGAAGCTTCCTTGAGATCCCCGATCGCGTCAAGTGAACAACTCCCTCACCATCGGATATGCCATCATGACCCGCCGGGACGGGGGGAACGATGCCTGCAGATTTTGCCGCCATTCGCAAACAGTTTCCGACTCTGGACAACTGGATCTATCTCGACGCCGCCGCAAAAGCGCCGCTTCCAAAGTGCGCCGAAGAGGCAATGATCGGTTACATGGCGGACATGTGGGAACGGGTCGGAAAACAGTCCTTCTCGATCGACGAGATCGAGCGCTCCCGCGACACCCTGGCTCGCCTCGTCGGCGTCGCGCCCTCGACACTCTCCTTCATCAAGAACACTTCGGAAGGCATCAACATCGTCGCCCACGGCCTCGGTCTTGAAGCCGGTGACAGGGTCCTCATTTCCGAGTTCGAGCACAGCGCCTGTGTGCTGCCCTGGCGGAGGCTGGAAAAAATCGGCGTCGAGGTGGTGGTCGTTGCCGGATCGGACGGTCGGATTCCGCCGGAGTCATTCATCGACAAGATGGATGACCGGACCCGCGCGATCGGCGTGTCATGGGTCGCCTACGGCAACGGCTATCGCTTCGACATTCCAACACTCGCCGCTGCCTGCCGGGAGCGTGGAATCGTCCTGGTCGTCGACGGCATCCAGGCCGTCGGCATTCTCTCCACACCGCTTCCCGAAACCGGGGCGGACGTCGTGGTGGCAGGTGGCTTCAAGGGGCTGTTCAGCCCAACCGGTACCGGTTTCCTCTACTGCCGCGAGGGATTTGCCTCGAAGATCGACCCAGCCTATGTCGCCCGTTTCAGCTTTGCATCGGATGACAAATGGGCAGAGAACCTGACTCTCGCAACCGATGGGCGCCGATTCGAGTTCGGCAACCCGAACTACCTCGGGATCTGGGTGATGCACCGGAGCCTGGAGTTTCTTCTCGACATCGGTCTCGACCAGATCGAGGAGCGGGTGAAAGATCTCACCACCTACCTCTACGACCGGGTCGAAGAACGCGGATTCAATGTCGTCACCCCGAGACCGTGGCACGAACGGGCTGGGATTCTGGGTTTTGACATGCCCGATCCAGAGACAGTCAAACGGCAACTCATGGAACGCAAGATTGTCGTCAACGTCAGGGATGGCAACACGTTGCGAGTCTCACCTCAGTTCTATAACAACCGGCAGGACATCGACACGCTGATCGAAAACCTGGATCAGATCGCCCGTCAGCCAAAAAAACTTTCCGGCGGGCCTTGACAGAATCAGGCTCGAGCCATACTGTATATACCGTATATGAACAGTAAACCATCTTCATTGCTCCTTCACCTGGCCCTTGGGGACCCTGAACCGGTTCGCGAACAGATCGTCCGGCAACTCCGCAATCGCATCGCCCGCGGTGAAATGACGACCGGTGAAGTTCTTCCGGGCCACCGCCAACTGGCGCGCCAACACCGGATTGCGCCTTCGACAGTCGAGGCTGCCTACGAAGTTCTGATTGACGACGGCCTGCTTACCGGTCTGCCCACGGAAGAGGTCAGAGTGGCTGAGCTCCGCCCGGAACGCCGGCGCGATCTGGTCGAACGCCTGCAGCTCGAGAAGCTGGTGGCGCAAGAGCTCGGCAGGCGCGAACTCGAAATGGCGCGCGACGTGCAACGCCGTTTGCTGCCCCCTTCCGACGTGGTCGGCCCCGGCTGGGAAATCGCGGCGCGCTGTCTGCCGGCCCGGGTGGTCGCGGGCGATTTCTACGATATTCTCCGCCACCCCGACGGCAGTGTCGATGTTGTGGTGGCCGACGTGGCCGGCAAGGGTTTCGCGGCCAGTCTGATCATGGCTTCAGTGAAGGCCATGCTCCCCTTCGTGACCGCCGAGGGAAGTGTCGCCGAGTCGATGACTCACCTCAACCGCCGCCTTGCACTCGAACTCGGTCGCGGAGAATTCGTTGCCCTGGCACTGGCGCGGTACCGGCCGTCCCGGGGCCTGGTCGAACTCGCCAACGCCGGCGCACCGGATCCCTACCTGATGGGTCCCGATCAATTGCCACAGCCCCTTTCGGTACCCGGCCCGAGGCTTCCACTGGGAGTTCGTGAAGAGGTCGCCTACGCCTACCGCACAATCGAGATCGCCGAAAATGACCGTCTCCTACTGCTGTCGGACGGCTTGCCCGAGGCTCTCGACACCTCTGGAGAACCTCTGGGTTATAGCGCTCTCGAGACGATGCTCGGCCAGGAGCCATCGGGCAGCACGCCCTCTTCATGGTTGAGTGGTCTTTTCGACCGGGTTCAAAGGCACACCGCCAGGGCACCGGAAGACGACTGGACGGCTGCGATGCTCGTTCGCAGGGCGGACGGAGAATCGCCATGATTCTCAACCTGTCTGAACTCTCCGACGAGCCACTCCACGCGCAGATATCGCGACAGGTGCGGGCAAAGATTTTGTCAAAGGACCTCGCCGGCGGTGACCCGCTGCCGTCGATCCGGGGTCTTGCCAAAGGGCAGCGGGTCAGCGTGATCACCGTGCAGCGGGCCTACGAGGATCTGGAACGGGAGGGACTGGTGCAGTCCCGACGAGGCAAGGGGTTCTGGGTAGCGCCCATCCCTGAGGGAAAGAAGCACACGATGGCAAAAAATCGTTTCGCGGACGCGCTGGCCAAACTGGTAACCCACGCCACCGCCGAGGGTTTGAGTGTAGAGGACATGCGGCGTATTTTTGACCGGCTCTTACGGAAAGGGGCTCGCAAATGACTGATAGTTGGCCGCAGGCCGACGCCGCCGCCCGTCTGACCGGATTGAGCAAGAGTTTTCCGGGTTTTCAGCTCGGTCCGATCGACCTCACTCTGAAGCCGGGAACGGTGCTCGCCCTGGTGGGCCCCAACGGTTCCGGAAAGACGACGACCCTCAACTGTATGGCGGGTCTGATCGTGCCCGATGCCGGCACCGTGGAGGTCTACGGCGACCCGGTTCACCCGGATCGCACCGAATACCGCCGCGACATCGGCTACGTTGGTGAAGAGAGCGGGTTCTTTTTGCGTTGGTCCGCCAGACGCAATTTGGACTATATGGCCCACCTGCTTCCGGACTGGTCGAAGGACAATGCCGTGCGGCTCGCCGAACGCATCGCGCTTCCGCTCGACAGATCGGTCAGCAAGCTCTCCCGGGGCAACAAGACCAAGCTCGCGATCGTGGCCGCCCTCGGCCACGGCCCCCGGCTGCTGCTGCTGGACGAGCCCACCGCCGGTCTCGATCCGGTTGTGCGTTCGGAGGTCCTGGACGTGCTCTGGGAGATCACGGAGGACGGAGAACATGCCGTGCTCTACTCCACCCACGTGCTGTCCGACATCAACCGGCTGGCGGACGAGCTTGCATTCCTCCGAGATGGATCGATCGTTCTCCGGACCGGACGGGATGAGCTTTCAGAGAGCTGGCGCAGGATCTCCTTCCGGCTGCAGCAGGACGAGCTCGATCTCGCCGGAATCGTCGAGCACCGGAGGGTCCGGACCGAGCATCAGGTCATCACCCGCGAAGCCGAAGCGACGATCCAACAGCTCTCCGCGCTCGGCGCGGAGGCGGTGGAGGTCTCACGAATGAGCGTCGATGAGATTGCCGTACAGATTCTCAAGGAGGGGCACCATGTTGCACGCGCTCAAGACTGAAATCACCTATTTCAAGCCGTGGCTCCTTGGCGGTCTCGGCATCGCCGCGTTCGTCTCCCTGTTGCTGAGTGTCCTTATTCGGTTTTTTGAGGAAGGCGAAGGCCCACCGGTCTTCTTGCTGGCCATGTTTCCGGCCATCGCCGGGATGGTGGTTTCCTTTGTGGCCCAGGGTTACCGGATCGACGAACATCGTGCACGTTTACTTTTGGCCGGACCCCTTACCCCCCGTCAACTCGCTGGGGTGACTGTGCTCCTCCCCTCGTGTTTGTTCGGACTCTGCGCCATCGCGGCGATACCCATTGTCGGTCTCGCCTTTCTGATTACCAACAACTTTGAACACACCTCCCTTTACCAGGCCAGCGGGTTCACGCTGCAGTTCTTCGCCTATGCCCAGCTCGGACCGCTGGCGCAGGAATCGACGGCGGCGCGGCGCCAACGTCGGTCGAGGGCGGCTCTGGCAGGGTGGGCGGTTTTCGTGGGAGCGATCCTCGTGCTCGCGGCATCCCAGTTTTTCTTTCACACGATTCAAGCACAAATGGGAATCGTCGTGGTCGTGCTCACCACCATGGGAGTCGCCGCAGTTCTCTACCGGGGACGAACCGACTTCACACGCTAAACCACAACTTTTTCGAGGGAGAGATCATGGCTTGCAGGGGAAGACTGAATTTTTTGGACAATCTGAGTACATTTTCATCTTTTTGGTTGTCCTCTATCACGCCGGCCTGGTCTCCGAGAGCAGCGGCCTGACCGCCTCTTTCTGGATCGTGGATGATCCTCGGACCAGCAATCTGATCGTCTCGGCCTACGCCAGAACCGTCGGAGAAAAACGAATCGGGCGCAGGCTGCGAAAACCCGTGACGCCCGCTCCGAATGCGTCACTCCGTTGATGCTGGATCCTTTCAAACCAGCCGATCGGTTTTGCCGCAGCAGGACTTCAATGCCGCGGTGAGCCTTACATCAACAGTTAGAACTGTATAGTTTGAATACAGACTTTGCGACCGAGACACAATTTAGACACATGATCTCACTTGGATTTCCGGCTGAACTGTTCATTCCATATCAAGGATTCTTCTCTGAACACCGCGGGACAACCTACTCATCTTCGAACTCGAAAAGAAAGAGAAACATCATGAACATCGGAATCGGGCGAACACGATGCTTTACAGATCTTCGGAAGATCGGGCTGACAGCCGCAATCGTCGTGGCAACGGCGAGTGTGCTGTGTGCAGCTACTGAAGACTTGAAACTGACCTCCACAGGCATCACCGCAGGTGATTCTTTTGGCTTTTCGGTGGCTGTCTCCGGCGACACCGCCGTCGTCGGCGCCGCCTATGACGACCAAAACGGGTATGCATCAGGCTCGGTCTATGTCTTTGTTCGGAACGGAAACACCTGGACCGAAGAACAGAAACTGACCGCATCGGACGCGGCGGTTGAAGATAATTTCGGGGTCTCGGTGGGGATCTCGGGCGACACTATCATCGTCGGAACATATGTTGACGACCCCAACCTCGGAGCGGCCTACATCTTTACACGAAGTGGTAGCACCTGGACAGAAGAGGCCAAGCTGATCGCCTCGGACACCGCGGTCGGCGATCGCTTCGGTACTTCGGTGACGATATCAGGAAACACAGCTGTCATCGGCGCCTACTACGACGATGACGATGGCCAGAACTCCGGGTCCGCATACGTCTTTACACGAAGCGGCACGACCTGGACAGAAGAGGCCAAGTTGACCGCGTCGGATGCGTTCCTGGGCGATGATTTCGGGAGATTCTTGAGTCTTTCTGGAGATACCTGTGTCATCGGCGCTCCTTATGAAGGCTGGGAGACAAGCGGCTACAGCTATACAGGCGCCGCGTACATCTATACCCGCAGCGGAACCACCTGGACCGAAGAGGCCAAGCTCAGATCACCCGACACAAGCGACATCGCCTTTGGTTCCTCGGTTTCGGTTTCCGGGAATACAGCTTTCATCGGCACACCCCACTTCTCCCCGAGCCCAGGATTCGTCTATGTCTACACCCGCACAGGTACCACCTGGTCCGAAGAGCAGAAACTTGCCGCCTCCGATGGCCTGGGCGGCGACAATTTCGGAGTTTCGGTGTCGGTTACGGGCGATACCGCCGTCGTCGGAGCCTGGGAGGATGACTCCCGGACAGGATCGGCCTATGTCTTCACCCGAACCGGCACCGTCTGGAGCGAGGTCGACAAGATCGTCGCGTCAGATGGCCATCCCGACGCCGCATTCGGTTGGTCGGTGGCGTCCTCGGGTGGCACGGTTTTCGCCGGAGCTCCCTATCAATCCGATGTCGGGCAATACTCGGGTTCGGCCTACGTCTTCGGTCTCGTTACGGATACCGACGGTGACGGCGTACCCGACGACGTGGACTGCAACCCAACATCGGATCTCAGTCCGACGATTGTGATCGACGGGATCGAGACACTGGTGTTCCGAATATATCTGTTTGACGACGGATGCAGCATGTCCGACGACATCGCGGCGATCGCCGCGGCCGCCAGCAGCCACGGTCAATTTGTAGCGGCTGTCTCCGAATACCGAACGAACTGAGGAAAAAGGGTGTGATCACCGGCAAGAGAAAGCGCGCGATCCAGATGTGCCGCTGCCAATTCGGGGATATTCCATAGACAGACGGCCCAATTGACATGGCTCCGCACCGTATTCTCGGCGCTCATCATCTTCGGATGATGAGCGCTTTTTCGTTTCGCCGGCCGTCTCCGGAATCTCCGAACATCGACGCCTCTTATCTGGTTCCAGCGGCCGTGAGACGTTTCAGCTCGTCGAACCAGTTGGTCACCAACCGCACCGAGGTCGGGCGGCTCGTCTCCTCCCGACCGGCGAACATGACAAATTGCTGGCCGTCGCCGCTGACGGTGTAGTCCGGGAAAATGAACCCGCCGATATCGACGCCATTGGTCCCGCCCAGGAAAGGGCCGTCAAACAGATTGCGGGGCGTGCCGACCTCGAAATTCGAACCGCTGCCGTCGACTGAAACCGCCATGATGCCAGTGTCGGTTCGGTAGAAGAGCTCACGCCCATCCATGGACCACCGCGCCAGTGCACCACCTCCGTCGGATACCTGCCACTTGCCACCTCCGGATGGGAATCCGCGGACATAGATTTCGAGCCGGCCGGATTCGTTGGAGTCATATGCGATCCAGCGGCCGTCCGGGGAAAAGCTCGGGTTGAACTCACCGAAATCCGTATTTTGAAACGGCTCGAGCTCGCCGCTTTCAACCGACGCGACATAGACATCCGAGTTGGCCGTCCAGACTGCGAGCCACTTCCCGTCGGGGGACCAGGACGTCGGGTAAAGGGCGGGCATCTCACCTGCCTCGACGACCACCTCGACCTCTCCGGACCCGTCGGCTGCCTTGCGGTAGATGGAGTTGTTGCCGTCACCGCGATTCGAAGAAAAGGCGATGGTTCGGCTGTCCGGCGACCAGACCTGATCGGCGTCATAGCCCTCGTCAAAGGTCAGACGCGTTGCGACTTTCCGCACGAGGTCGTAGATCCAGACATCCAGGTTGTTGCCGCGCAGCATGGAGAGCGACAACTTACGTCCATCGGGTGAGAGCTCGGGATTTGCGTAGAGCCCGGGCTCCGCCCACAATGATTCCGTGCGTCCGTGCCGATCGACCCAGACGATCGGGAAGGGGTCGCCCTGCTGCGACTCGGCGGCATAGACGAGAACACCGTTTTTCGAGACGTCGAATTGCGCGGCGCCCTGGACGACGGTGGCGTCGAGATCTTCGAGCACGGGCATCTGTGAACCGCGGGCCTCGAGCTTTTTCAGATCGAACGGCAGGGCGAACAGAGTGCCTTCGTGGACATAGAGAATATGTCCTGTCTCCACGTATCGACCGTGATACCCGCCGCGATGGACCACCCTGCGCTCGCCGGTCGCCACCGTCAACACTTCGAGATTCGCCCCCTCGAAGTTGTCGGATCCTTCGTTTAGCGATGTGAACAAAACAGTCTCCCCATCGGGCAACCACTGCGGCCAGCGGTGGCTGATGTCGGTCTCGCCGAGATCGGTCAGCGACTGCGGTTCGCCACCAGCCGAGGACACGCTCATGAGCGGGCTTCGTGGAGACGGCGAAAAGACGATGGTCTCGTTCTCCCCCCAGGTCGCCCCTCGGCTGAGATTCACGCTGCACAGAGTGATCGGCGCGCCGCCTGCGGTCGAGACCTTTTTAAGCTCGGCCGGGGTGACGTATCCGAGCCACTCGCCGTCGGGTGAGAAAAACGGCTGGTATGGCGCCGCCCCCGCCCCACCGGTTGCGATCGTCGTCGGTTCGAATCGGTCGAGGTGGCGCAACAAAATATTGCCGCCCTCGTTTCCGGAACCGGTGACGAAGGTCAGCATCCTTGCGTCGGGGGACAACACGGAGCTGGTGCCGAAGCCCGAAAACAGCCCGTCCTCCCCAACCTCGATGGTCGCCCGTCGGACCGGCTCGGGAGAACTGTCTCGCCCGCCCACCAAACCGGTCGCCTGCACGAGAACAAGCAGGAGGGCGCCGGCGGCGACCGCCCACGGCAGCCAACGACGCAGACCCGAAGTTGCGGCCTGCCCCGATGTGGGTGCTTCGGCTTCGGGATTCTCGAGCCACTCCTGGAGGGCAATCCGCGCCTCGCCGATTGACTGGAGTCGCCGGGTCGCGTCTTTTTGTAAACAGCGGTCGAGCAAGCGTCGAATTCGGCCCGGCACCTTCGTCGACAGCTCGTCGAGGTCGGGCTCTTTGTGCACCACCGCCCCGATCACATCGGTCGCCGTCTCTCCGGTGAACAGGCGCTGTCCGGTGAGCATCTCGTACATGATGCAGCCAAAGGCCCAGATGTCTGCTCGCCGATCCACCGGTTTGCCCCTGGCCTGCTCCGGACTCATATAGCCAGCGGTACCGAGCAGCACGCCCATCCCCGTCATCGCCTGGGTCATGGTCGGTGACAACGAGAGATCCTGATTGCTTCCTTCGCCAGACATGGGGTCACCGGTCAGGGCCTTCGCGAGACCGAAATCCAGGACTTTCACGGTGCCATCCGGGGTGATATTGACGTTGGCCGGTTTGAGGTCGCGGTGGATGACCCCTTTCTCATGCGCCGCTTCGACCGCCTCGGCGATCTGTTTGGCGATGCGCACCACCTCGTCGATCGGCAACGGGCTCTTTTGGATGAGCTCCGCCAGAGTGGGGCCTTCCACCATCTCCATCACCAGGAATCGTTTGCCGTCGATCTCCTCGAGACCGTGGATTCCGGCGATATTCGGGTGGGAGAGCGATGCCAGAACCCGGGCCTCGCGCTCGAAGCGCGCCAGCCGCTCGGGATCCTGGGCAAAGGCATCGGGCAAAACCTTGAGAGCGACGTCGCGGCCGAGCTTGGTGTCCTCGGCGCGCCACACCTCCCCCATTCCGCCCTCGCCCAATTTCGATGTCACCTTGTACTGCGAAAAACTACTTCCGATCATTGCGTGCGTTCCCCCTCGAATTCACTCGAGCTATAGATTTCAATTGCTGTGTCCACGATTCGGGCTCCTCGACGTTTTCTACGGAGCACCGGCTTCAGTGAGACGCCGCAGCTCTTCGAACCAACCAAGCACGACCTTTGCCTCGGTCGCCTGGGCGCCTTCGGTTGTGCCCTGGAACATCACGAAACGGTCACCGCCCGGAGAGACGTCGTAATCCGGAAAATTGAACCCCGGTAAGAGAATTCCTCGCAGCCCGCCAAGGAATCCAGCTTCAAAAACAACATCCGGTCGGTTTGCCCTGAACGAAGCACCTTCGGTCGAGATCCTGACTGACATGATGCCGGTATCGGTGCGGAAGAAGAGTTCACGACCGTCTCCCGACCAAAGGGCCTGGGTGCCGCCACCGCTGGAAACCTGCCACTTGCCACCGCCCGGAGGGAAGGACGCGACAAAGATCTCCGGGCGACCGGTCTCGTTGGAGGTATAGGCGATCCAACGGCCATCCGGAGAAAACCTCGGCCCGCTCTCTGTGAACGGTGTCGATACGAAGGGTTCCGGATCCCCGGCACCATTTTCGTCAAGAGGCATGATCCAGATGTCGTTCTGACCACCCTCTCCGGCAACCTGAATCGCGAGATGGCGGCCATCGGGCGACCAGGAGTGCGGAGCGGGGAATGTGTATTTTCCCGGCTCGAGCAGGACCTCCGCTTCGCCGGTCCCATCGGTTCGTTTGCGGAAGACGCCGTCGACGCCGTCGACCTCGGAGGCATATGCGATCCAGCGTCCATCGGGCGACCACTCGGGATCGGCATCATAGGCCTCGCCAAAGGTGATGCGGGTGGCGACATCGCGCTCCAGGTCATAGACCCAGACATCCCAGTTGCCGTCACGCAGCACCGAGACTGCGAGCCGGCCGCCATCCGGCGAGAGCCGCGGCCCACCGTAGATCCCCGTCTCCTGCCACAAGGTCTCGGCGTGCCCTTCCCGGTCCGCCCACACGATGGGAAATGGTTTGAGCTCATCCGATCCTTCGAGGTACACCAGAAGTCCGTTCTCCGAAACAGCGTATTGCGCCGAACCCTGGCCCGCATTGGTCTCGAGACCTTCCAGTACCGGCATTTGCGAACCGGTGGCCTCGAGGCTCTTGACGTCGAAGGGCAGAGCAAAAAGTGTCCCTTCGTGAACGTAGAGGATGTGTCCGGTAGATACGTAGCGCGGATAGTAGCCGCCCCGGTGGATCACCTTGCGCACCCGGCTTTCGACGTCCACCACCTCGATGACACCATCCTCGAATGCGAACTGCCCACCCTGGTTGAGGGAGCTGAAAAGCACCGCCTTGCCGCCGGGAAGCCACTGGGGCCATCTGTGTGTCTGCTCCTTGGCCCCCTCGTCCAACTCGGTGAGCGGTGTCGGGTCCCCACCGGCTGCCGAGATGAGAGAAAGACCCGTCAACACCGATCGAGCGTAGACGATTGTTCCGTCCGGTCCCCAACTCGCGCCGCGACTCCGATCGACCTCCGCAAGAGTGATTGGTGCGCCACCACTGGTCGAGATCTTCTTGAGCTCACCCGGTGTCACATAACCGAGCCACGAGCCGTCAGGTGAAAAAAACGGGTGATAGGGTCCATTCGCACCTTCGCCGGTGGCCAGCACCGTCTCCTGGAATCGGTCGAGCGGGCGGATCACAAGGGACTGTGTCCCACCCTCCTCACCGGGGCTGTAAGCGATCGCCTGGCCGTTCGGCGAAACAACCAAACCGGCTCCGAGCCGTGAAAACAGCCCCTGCTCCGAAACGTTAATTTCAAAGCGCCGCAGCGGCTCCGGCTCGCTGCTACCGCCGAGCAACCAACCTCCAAGGAGCGCTCCCAGGAGTAGTCCGGCCGCGGTACCGGCCACGATCAACCACGGCGAGCGGCGAGAGCCCTCGGACACAGGGACTGCTTCTTCCTCGGGGTTTTCCAGCCACTCCTGGAGGGCGATCCGCGCCTCGCCGATCGACTGGAGTCGTCGGCTCGCGTCCTTCTGCAAACAGCGATCGAGCAGGCGTCGGATGCGCGTCGGCACCTTTGTCGACAGCTCGTCGAGGTCAGGCTCTTTGTGCACCACCGCCCCGATCACATCGGTCGCCGTCTCTCCGGTGAACAGGCGCTGTCCGGTGAGCATCTCGTACATGATGCAGCCAAAGGCCCAGATGTCTGCTCGACGATCCACCGGCTTGCCCCGGGCCTGCTCCGGACTCATATAGCCAGCGGTCCCGAGCAGCACTCCCATGCCGGTCATCGCCTGAGTCATGGTCGGCGAAATCGAGAGATCCTGGTCGCTGCCTTCGCCCGACATCGGGTCCCCGGTCAGTGCCTTTGCGAGGCCGAAGTCCAGGACTTTGACGGTGCCTTCCGGGGTGATATTGACGTTGGCCGGTTTGAGGTCGCGGTGGATGACCCCTTTCTCATGCGCCGCCTCCACCGCCTCGGCGATCTGTTTGGAGATGCGCACCACCTCTTCGATCGGCATCGGGCCCTGCTGAATGTGCTCAGCCAGGGTCGGACCCTCCACCATCTCCATCACCAAAAATCTTTTACCGTCGATCTCTTCGAGACCGTGGATCCCAGCGATGTTCGGGTGTGAGAGCGATGCCAGTACCCGGGCCTCGCGCTCGAAACGCGCCAGGCGCTCAGGATCCTGGGCAAAGGCATCCGGAAGCACTTTGAGTGCGACGTCGCGACCGAGCTTGGTGTCCTCGGCGCGCCACACCTCGCCCATGCCGCCCTCGCCAAGTTTGGACGTCACCTTGTATTGCGAAAAACTGCTTCCGATCATCCCCACTCCTTCACTGTCTCGCTGACTGCTGAAATTCGCACGCCCTGCTCAATTGCTGCCACCCGCAGTCAGTCGTCGGAGTTCCTCGAACCAACCGTTGACAACGTGAATGTCCGCATTCCCGACTTCCTCCGCGGTCCTTCGTGGGAAGACCACAAAGCGCTCGCCGTCAGCGCTGACGTCGTAGTCGTAAAAGAGATAGCCCGGCAGCCGCACACCCGCAGGACCGCCGAAAACCTCCCCGAACAAAAACTGGGGTCGACCGGCCCTGAATTCGTCTCCGCCGGCTTCGACCTCGACGGCGTTCAGACCCTCGCGACTGCGGTAGAACAACGTCTCCCCATCACCCGACCACAGAGGCTGCCATCCGCCGCCATCCGAGATCTGCCATTTGCCCGGCCCCGTCGTCGAACGGACGTAGATCTCCGAGTCTCCCGTCTCGTTGGATCGGTAGACGATCCAACGACCGTCGGGCGAAAAGTGTGCGTCGCCTTCGTCGAAAGGTGAGGCGAGATAAGGTTCGGGCTCACCCTGTCCATCGGTAGAAAGGAACCAGAGATCGTCCGAACCGTTCGGCCCCGGGGTGATCACCAGGAGACGCGCACCATCAGGCGAAAAGCTCAAAGGAGCCGGGAATTCGAGTTTGCCTGGCTCGATCAACCGCTCCGCCTCGCCGGTGCCGTCGCTTCGAGTACGGTAGGCAGCGATCTGACCATCGTCGCGATCCGAGGCAAAGGCGATGAAGCGGCCGTCTGGTGACCACACCGGATCGGCATCGTATCCACTTTCGAAGGTCAGTCGCGTCGCGACATCACGCTCCATATCGTAGACCCAGACATCCCAGTCGTCCCCGCGCTGAACCGAGACCGCGAGCCGACGTCCGTCCGGGGCGAGGCGGGGAGAGCCATAGATGCCTTCGTCGTCCCACAGACTTTCGACGCGTCCGGTGCGGTCCGCCCAGGCGATCGGGAAGGGGTTGAGGTCGTCCGATCCCGGCCGGTAGACCAGCAACCCGGTGTCCGAGACCGCATACTGCGCTTCACCTGCGGCCGGAAGCGAGGCGACTCCCTCGAGCACCGGCATCGGCGAACCGGTGCGCTCGAGTCGCTTGTCGTCAAAAGGCATCGCAAAGACCGCATCGCCGTCGACGAAGAGCACGTGGCCGGTCGACACGTAGCGGCCGTAGGCACCTCCCTCGTGCAACACCCGGCGTTCCCCGTTGGCGGCGTCGACGATTTCGAGCCGAGTTCCCGTCGCTTCTACGACCGTGAACAGCACCGCCGTGTCACCGGGCAACCACTGGGGATAGCGATGACTCTCGAGTCCCTCGCCCTCCGGCACCGTCGTCAAGGAGGCGACGTCGCCGCCCGCTGCCGGCACGATCGAGAGACCGGCGTTCGATGCTGGAAGCGTAGACGATCCGTCCGTCCGAACTCCAACTGCCCCCACGGGGCATCTCGGTTTGAGCCAGCGTGATCGGGGAACCGCCGGTTACCGGCACTTTCTTGAGTTCGGCGACCGTGAAGAATCCGAGCCACTGACTGTCTGGGGAAAAGAATGCATTGTGCGGCCAGTCACGAGCCTGACCGATGGCCACCTGCAGGCTTTCCAATCTGTCCAGGGGCCGCAGATAAAGCGCGCCGCCGCCGTCGATCCTCGTCGCATAGGCGAGGTATCGACCATCCGGTGAGGGCACCGCGGCGGCGCCGCGATTGGTGAACAGCACCTCTTCGGAGATCTCGGCTTCGATGCGTTGGACCAACTGCGGTTCCCGATCATTCGACCCAAGAAAAACACTTCCCAGCACGAGACCGATCACCCCCGCCGTTGCGGCGGCAGCCCAGAGCAGCCAGGCCGGCCGGCCACTCGCAGCCTCGACCGGTTCATCCTCGGGGTTCTCGATCCACTCCTGAAGGGCGATCCGCGCGTCGCCGATCGACTGCAGACGGCGGTTCGCGTCCTTTTGCAGACAGCGCTCAAGCAGGCGGCGAATGCGCACCGGCACCCTCGTCGACAGCTCGTCCAGATCCGGTTCTTTGTGCACCACCGCACCGATCACATCGGTCGCTGTCTCGCCGGTGAACAACCGTTGCCCGGTGAGCATCTCGTACATAATGCAGCCGAAGGCCCAGATGTCCGCCCGCCGGTCGACCGGCTTGCCTCGAGCCTGCTCCGGACTCATATAGCCGGCAGTGCCGAGCAGCACGCCCATCCCCGTCATCGCCTGGGTCATGGTCGGTGACAACGAGAGATCCTGATTGCTTCCTTCGCCAGACATCGGGTCCCCGGTCAGGGCCTTCGCGAGACCAAAGTCCAGGACTTTCACGGTGCCTTCCGGGGTGATATTGACGTTGGCCGGTTTGAGGTCCCGGTGGATCACGCCCTTTTCATGCGCCGCCTCCACCGCGTCGGCGATCTGTTTGGAGAAACGCACCACCTCTTCGATGGGCATCGGGCCCTGCTGAATGTGCTCAGCCAGGGTCGGACCCTCCACCATCTCCATCACCAGGAAACGTTTCCCGTCGATCTCCTCGAGACCGTGGATTCCGGCAATGTTCGGGTGGGAAAGCGATGCCAATACCCGGGCCTCGCGCTCGAAGCGCGCCAACCGCTCCGGATCCTGGGCAAAGACGTCGGGCAGCACTTTAAGTGCGACGTCGCGGCCGAGCTTGGTGTCTTCGGCGCGCCACACCTCACCCATCCCACCCTCACCCAATTTGGATGTCACCTTATAGTGCGAAAAACTGCTTCCGATCATCCCCACTCCTCCAAAAAACCCACCCGCCCCATGGCGAGCATGGCAAATTAAGATCTAATCTCAGAACAACCCCTTTCTAGAAACCCGCGAGGCCCCAAAGAATTCCATGAAACGGATGGTTGCCAGCACGAATTTCCGCGACTCGGAACCGCTCATGCAACAATGCGTGAAATTGCACCCCCACAAAGGAGATCAAGATGGCCGGTCCGGTTTTCAACATCGACGACGCAGAGTATGTTCACGAACTCCGTCATGGTGATCGTTTTGACGCGAGAGTCGCCCCGATCAGCAATCAGATTGGAGCGAAAAAACTTTCGTACAACCTGACGGAGGTGGCACCGGGCAGACGTGCCTTCCCGTTTCACAACCACCACACCAACGAAGAGTTTTTCTTCGTGATCACCGGCAACGGCGTGCTGCGATTTGGTGATCAGGATCTCCCGGTCCGCTCGGGAGACATGATCGCCTGCCCCCCTGGTGGCCCGGAGGTGGCGCACCAACTCATCAACACTGGAGACCTGGAGCTCCGCTATCTCGCGCTGAGTACGACGATCGACACCGATGTCTTCCAGTACCCCGATTCCGGAAAATTCGGTGTTGTCGCCGGTCGGAAACCCGGCATGCGACCGCAGGATTCACCCTTTGGGGGTTTCTTTTCAGAGGCCGGCAGGCTGGACTACTGGGAGGGTGAATAGGAAGGCCCGGTCCCCGAGCAGCCACCCTCCCTGGCAAGTGGCCCTTGCTGAATCAACCCGAGACAATCCTCCCGGCAGCAAGCTTCTGCCAGCGTTCGATCAGGTCCGTACCATGGATTGGCGGCTGTTGAATTCGAAGATGTGAGTGCTGTTCGCTAGCGCTGATATTTGGACGCTGCCGCTGACTTCTGTCCGCGGACGCTGTCTGCTTTTTTCCGTCCCTGATCGCTGACGCCGTCCGGAATGCTGTCTCGGACAAGGTTGAGAAACTCTCGAGAATCCACCCAATACCCGGAAGCCCGGTACGCCGTTGAACGGGCCTCCCATCTGGTTTGCGGGTGATGCCGGTCACTCCGAGTCGAGATTTCCTCTGGTTTTTTGCGACTCGGTTTCACCTGAGCACTAAATCAAGTGCTCATATGTGAAACTGAGATTGTACGACTCCTACAACAAGCGAGGACTGACATTGAAGAGATCGGAACAAGAATTTGCGACCGTTGACGACGATCGCCACTCGGCACCTTCAATGTGGCGGTCGGACGGACCCCGGGTGGTCATTCTGGCGACGATCCTGATAGCTTTCACCGTTCTGGTGCATGCCCAGGAAGACGACATCGATTTCATGCCCGGTCGGCTCAGCCTGGCCCACGAGAGCCTTGAAGACCCGGAAAGCTGCGACAGCTGCCACAACGACGATCTCGAGGTCGATGGCAATCGGTGTCTGGTCTGCCACGATCAGATTGGTGACCGCATCGCCGCCAGGAAAGGGCTCCATCGCGAGGCCTCGGCCGATGACTGCGCCGTATGCCACGTCGAGCACCAGGGGCGTGACACCGATCTCAGACCCATCGAACGGGAAGATTTTAATCACGCCAACGAAACCGGCTTCGCCCTCGAGGGGTACCACGGCGGTTTTTCAGGCGATTGTTCAAAATGTCACACCACGCGATCGTTCCTCGAGCTGACGCCCGATTGCTCCACCTGCCACCTGGACGCCCACCAAGGCACGCTGGGTGAGGATTGCACCACATGTCACTCGATGGACACCCATTTTAAAAATGCCTCGCGGGCATTTCACAAATCGACCCTGCTGCCGCTCGAAGGCCGCCACCTGGCCGTCCCCTGCGCATCCTGTCATTGGAATGGCGTTCTCAAAGGCACACCGACGAATTGTTACGACTGCCACTGGATCCGCCGTCAAGACGACCCCTACCGGGCTCGACTCGGTTCCGCATGCCAGGACTGTCATGAGCCGACCGGTTGGATCCCGGCGAAGTGGAACCATCAGGCGAACACGGGTGTTCGGGTCGGCACCCAGCATCTGACCGTGGGCTGCGAGGGCTGCCACACCGGAAGACGCTTCGACGGTCCCGTGTCCCAGGACTGCTATTCCTGCCATCGCGAGGATTACGAAGGCGCTCGAGAGCCCGACCACGTTGCAGCCGGTTTTCCGACTCAATGCGATGCGTGCCACCGCCCGACCGATGGTTCGTGGGAGGGGGCAGATTTCGAGCATCGGTACCGCCTGCTCGGCCGGCACGCGACTCTCGACTGCGCCGCGTGCCACAGCAGCGGAATCTACGTGGGAACGCCACAAGACTGTTTCACCTGTCACCAGGATGACTACAACGGCACGAACGATCCGGATCACGGCGCCGCGGCTTTCCCGACGACCTGCGACGCCTGCCACAACCAGGCGGACAACTCGTGGGATGACGCGGAATTCAATCATCCCTATCAACTCGCCGGTGTCCACGCGACGTTGGATTGTGCCAACTGCCACTCCGGCGGCGTCTATGCTGGTACGCCCACCGATTGCGTCGGCTGCCACCTCAACGACTACAACGCGACCGATGACCCCGACCACCAGTCGGCCGGATTCCCGACAGACTGCGAAAACTGCCATCAACCAACCACCTGGTCGGGCGCTACCGTCGACCACCCCTATTCACTGGTCGGGGTCCACGCCACACTCGACTGCTCTGATTGCCACTCGGGTGGTGTCTACGCCGGTACGCCCACCGATTGCGTCGGTTGCCACCTCAACGACTACAACTCCACCAACAACCCAAATCACACGGCGGCCGGTTTTCCCACCGACTGCGACACCTGTCACAGACAGTCCGACTCGAATTGGTTTCGAGCAAACTACCCGCACTCGGTGTGGCCGCTGGTCGGCTCGCACACCGCCCAACCATGCAGCACTTGTCACTCCAGCGGCGTCTATGCCGGCCTCCCCTCTCAGTGCGTCGATTGCCATCGCGACGACTACAACGCCACCACCGACCCAAACCACCAGACGGCCGGTTTCCCCACCGATTGCGACGCATGTCACCAGCCCACTACGTGGGGGGTGCGATCCTTCGATCACCCGTTTTCCCTGGTCGGGATCCACGCCACACTCGACTGCACCTCATGCCACTCGGGCGGAGATCTATGCCGGCACGCCCACCGACTGCGTCGGCTGCCATCTGAACGACTACAACGGCAGCAACAACCCGAACCACGCTGCGGCCGGTTTTCCGACCGACTGTGAGCTCTGCCACCGCGCAACGGACTCGAGCTGGAACCAGGGAACCTTTGATCACACCTATTTCCCGATCAACAGCGGCAAACACGCGGGCACAGAGTGCGACGATTGCCATCGCAATCCATCAAATTTCAGGATCTTCAACTGTCTCGCGGCCGGTTGCCACCCGCGCAGTGATGCCGATGACGACCACGACGGCGAGACCGGGTATGTTTACGACTCGGCTGCCTGTTATTCCTGCCACCCCGACGGACGAAAACCAGAAGACGCGGTGTTCCGGATGAGGCCGAGCCATGGCTAGGTTCAGACTGGTTCTTTTTGTTCTGGTTCTGGTATCGGTTTCGTTGTTACCGGCCCAGTCGGTGTCGGCTCAAGCGATTCCCGCCAACGGACGATTCGCCCTCTTTTACAACTGGTCCGACCGCGACCTCGTGGCGGGCGAGAGTTACGATTTTTCCGAAGTGATCGCCACCCTTTCGCTCTACTCCGATCCGAAGCCTTCCTCACACTTCGAATTCGGCCTCGATACACGGATCGCCACCTACCCGGGCGAGGAGGGGCGCGATGAACGGGTTTCCGTCTACGACGCGTGGATCGGATATCGAAGCACCGGCGATCAATGGAATCTTCGTCTGGGCCAGATGTGGCTACGCGATATGGGCGGTATCGGCGCCGTTGCCGGCGTGGCCGGTGAATACCGCTTTCGCCATGCCTCCTCCCTCGGCCAGTTCCGGCTCGGGCTCTTTGCAGGCGTTGAACCAAAGATCCGCGAATTGGGTTTTGTGGACGGTATCACCAAGGGCGGCGTTTACGCGGCCGTCGATGCCGCGCACGGCCGCCGCCACGTGCTCGGGTGGGTCCTCATCCGGAACGAGGAACTCACCGAACGCTCGACAGTGATCTTCAACAACTTCATCCCCGTGAAAAGGAAGTTCTTTTTCTATCAGGCCCTCGAGTACGACATCGATGGCCCGGCGGGTCTCGGGGAAAACGAACTCAGCTATTTTTTCACCAACATTCGTTACGCTCCGGTGCGGCTGATCGAATTCCAGGGCACCTACCACCGGGGCCGCTCCATCGACGCCCGTTCGATCACCGACGATGTGCTGGACGGCCGTCCGGTGGATCCGGAGCGGCTCCAGGGCCTGCTCTTTGAATCGGGCCGCTTGCGGGTCAATATCAACCCGTGGCGACGGGTTCGATTCTGGGTCGGCTACGGCCGCGACCGAAACAACTCCGACGACGAATGGGCCGACCGTAGCAATCTCGGTCTGTCGATCAACAACATCGGCGCGATCGGACTCGATTTCTCCGCCTCCACATCGCGAATCAACCGTCTCGACCGGGAGTACGACTCGACCTGGGTCTCGCTCGGCAAGACCATCGGTCCAAGGGTCTACCTTTCGCTGGACTATCTGACATCGCTTTCGGTGTTCCAGTACCGCGACGGCGAAGGCGGGACGATCGAGATCCGGCCCGAGAGTCAACGGTTCTCGCTCTCGATGAACGCCAACATCAGCCGCACTTTCTCGTTGCTCCTGGTCGTCGAAAGGACCGACCACGACGACTACGAGGAACTGCGGGCGTTGTCGGGGCTCACGATCCGTTTTTGATCGACCAGGCACTCAGCGATCCCCGACCTCTCTGACCAGCCGGAAGCCCAGGCTGAATCCATCATCCTCGGGAGCATGGGTGTAGCGAAGCGCCGAACGGGCACTGTTGCCGTCAAAGAGCCAGCTTCCACCTCGGATAACCCGCAACTCTCCATTCGCCGGTCCGAGGGGATCGATGACCTCACCCTCCTGGTACGGCCCGTACCAATCCTGGCACCACTCCCAGACGTTGCCGTGCATGTCGTGGAATCCCCAAGGATTGGGAGGATAACTGCCGACCGGCGCCGGTGATCCTCGGAAGATACCCGCCGGCGCGCCGTCGTACGGATATTTCCCGTCAAAATTCGCCTGCTCGCTCGTCAAATTCTCGCCGGTGGAGAATGGCGTTGTCGTGCCTGCTCTGCAGGCGAACTCCCATTCGGCCTCGGTCGGAAGCCGAAATCGATGACCCGCCGAGCGCTCACCGAGTCTCTGGATGAACTGCTGGATGTCGAAAAAATTCACGGTCTCGACCGGGCAGCGAGATCCGCACGCGGAGAATTGACTCGGGTCGTTCCCCATCACTTCGACCCATTCCTCTTGAGTTACCTCGAAGCGCCCGAGATAGAAACCTCTGGTCAGATTGACATCATGGAGGACCTCGTCGATCTGACGCCCCGGAACCTCTTCACCACTGCCCATCGTGAACCGGGCGGGGACGACGTAGAGAAACTCCATCCCGGTCACCGGTTCGATCCAGAGCGCAGGAGGCTCCGGGATCGACGACGCGGCACACGCGGTCAGGGCGAGCAAGGCGGAAAGAAATCCCGCGAATGTGATTGTGCTCCTTCTTCGCATGTCACTTCCTTCTCCTGATCGCGCGTTTCGGCTGAACTCCCGAATCATAACCGCATGCGGCGATCGACAAGGTCGGAAGCAATTCGTGCAAGCCTGGATCGTTTTTTTGATTCTGATACTGCAACTCATTATGCTAATCTCGTCCTGTTCATCACACCGCACAAAAAATCGTTCCGCCGGGAGGCACCAGATGACCATCGGCACTCTCTATAGCAACGGGCCGCTTTGCCCCTTCAACCACCGTGCACAAATCGCGGCCACCGAAATGGGATTGGATATCGCTGTCGCGTATCACCCGAATATCCCGGAGACGGTTCGTGAAGCCAACACCGGCGGCGAGTGGCCGGTTTTCGCCCCAGCCGACGGCAGTCCGCTGTTGCAGGATTCGAGAGAAATCGTCGACTATCTCATCGACCAGGCAGGTGAGGCGGGCGAAGCCTATCGAAGTGATCCGGAAATATTGGATGCACTGGATTCCCTCTTCCGCTGTATGTCCAAGGTCATCCTGGCCGGCAAGCCACCCATCCAACGGGAATTCCGCGACAAACTCGATCGAGCACTCGACAAGGTCGAGTTCGTGCGCGCTGCGAGTGGCGGGCCGTACCTCGGGGGCAATAATTTTTCCCAGGCCGACGGCCATATCGCACCGTTCGTGTACCGCCTCCCGTTCATGGTGGAGATTCGCGACCACGTTCCCGCCATCTTTCTCGAAAACGATGATTTCAATGCCTGGGTGGATCGAATCGTCAACCGACCCTCGTTTCGCGAGATCGCTCCTCAACGACACCTTCTGCGCCAGTTCTATGCAAAAAAGGCAAAGTACGGAAAACCGATGAAGGTCGGACGTCTTCACCACTCCGGATTCCGCGCCATGTGGGACGACGTCGTTTCCCGTACCTCGACCCTCACCGAGGGCGAGGATCGCGACAACTCCGAACTTCAGGAAGCGCACGATCTTTGTTATTTGTTGTTCCGCGCGGTGGCCCTCCACGCCAAACTCGAAAACCTGTTGCTGTTTCCAGCTCTCGACGCCGCCAGAAACGACCCCGGTTTTACCGCCGATGCCATCGGACAACACGATCACGAAGAGGCCGAGATGAATTCCCTCCTCGAACTCTTCGACCTGACCCTCGGCGAAACACCGGGTTCCCGTGCCGACTCCTTGAAGGTTCTCGCCTCCACATGCGTCGTGTTGCGCAAGGGTCAATTCGCCCACTTCGACTACGAGGAGGCCAATTTCCTGCCGGTGCTCGCCGAACTGGAGCTTGCGCAGCACCTCGAAATGCTTGAGGGAGCCTACGAAATGTGCATTCTCGAGCGGCCGCATCTGATCGGTGTGCTTGCCTCCTATATGCCGATCGAAAACACCCTCTCCCTGCTCGATTCGTTGTTGCACGCCGTCGAACCCGATTCGGTCGAGTGGCGCAATCTGCTGACCGAAATGCACCGGTGGCTTGGCGCCGAACAGTGGCTGCGAGTCGTTCGCCGTTTCGAAGATGTGCTCCCGACCTCGCTGATGGTTGTCCCGAGCCGATATCACCGTCAAAGCATAGGAACCACCGCTCGGGAGTTGCAGAGCGCCGCACCGGTGGACCGTCTGGAAATCCCCGGGGCATCCGCGGCTGCAGCAGAGTGACCCCGAGTTGATCGAGCGTCAAGGAAACACCCCTGCCTTGACCGACCACCTCATGGAAGGTCTCGCGGAGGCTGGGTTGACGGGGATCGCAGGCTCGTCAACATCCGAGGAAGAGTCAGGCTAAGGAACCCACGCATATCCGATCTTGAAAAAGGCCGCGCGATTGAGCTGCGTCAAATCGATCCGGCTGTCGGCCTGATAGTTGTCGGTATAGCCGAGGTAAAGGGCGGTTCGCGGATTCACCTTGTAAGTAAAGAGCCACTGCGTGAGGAGGTGTCGGAAGACCGGGTCCCGGCCGTCGGCGTAGAGATTCTCATCGAAGGCGTAGTCGGTGTACTGGAGAATCAAACGAACGAAAGCCCGCCGGTTGAATTGATAGATGGTTCTGAGCTCGCTGAGGTTCGCGGTGTAGAGACGCCCTTCGTCGATGTCGAGCTGTTCGTAGATGTGGCTGAAGTCGAATCGAAGGTGGCGACCTGCAAAGAGATCCAGCGATGGCACGAGCCTGAGTCTTTTTCCCGGGCGATTGTTGGCGTAGTCGATATCGTCTCCGCCATCGACGCGGAGACCGAACTCGAGGTCGCGGGAGGGCTGAAACGTGAGCCGAACGTCGTAGGTCCGGTCGTCGTACTCCCTCCCCAGATAGGTCTGTTCACCGTAATAAAAGATTCCTACCAGGAAGGACTGGAACGGACCGAAGTACATGACGAAGGTCCCGGGAGCACTGCGGAGCATGTTGCCGTCCCAGTCCTCTTCGCGTTCGTAGCCCAGCCATACTCGGATTCGGTTGTACCAATGGGTTGGGTCGTTCTGCTGCCATGTATGCAGATATCCGGTGTCGTAGAACTTGAACCCGGTATTGCGGAACGAATCCCAGATCTGCCCGAAAACCCGGGCTGATCCCACGGATACTTGGCGTAGATCTCGTGACTCCTGGTCTGGTGGGCATAGAGAAAGTCGATCGCCCGGCCGTCGAACACCGACTCCGGCTGATCATGGTCCTCGGCGATGTGCAGCGGATATTTCGTCTTCGATTCGAGCACCTGCAATAACAGGGTGTCCTTGGGGGTGAAACGAAGATCGAGGTCGGCACCATATAGTCGATTGAAGTAACCATCCCCCTCTCGATCGGTGATCAATGCTCCGATGGTCGAAGATGCGCCGATGTCGTGGCGATAGCGGAAAACGGTCCCGGTGCTTTGCGCGTCCCATTGAGTCGAGGACGACCCCTCCGTCGCCGGAAACAGCAGATTGGTCACCTCGTCCCGAACGGAGAAAAATCCGATGGCGCTGGGTCCGATCTTCCCTGCCACCTTGACTCCCCATATGGGGTTGGCCAGCGTCCGGGTGTAGATGGCATTCAACGGGGTTTGGAAGTAGTCGAATCCCTCGAGAAAGAAGGGCCTCTTTTCGGGATAAAACAGGCTGAACTGGGTATTGATGTCGAGCTGGGCGGCGTCGGTTTCGATCTGCGAGAAATCAGGGTTGATGGTGGCGCTCAGATTGAGGTTCGGCGTCACACCCCAGCGGGCCGTCAGACCTGGTTCGATCGTGGAATCCACCTCGTGAAAGCTCCCATCGGGGAAAGGATCCCGTTCTTCGCTGTGGATGGCTGAAATTGTCGGATCGAATTCGAGGGCGCGGCCGGGACTGGCGCCGGAAAACCCTCGGATTTTGTCAGCCTGACACAGATAGCAGTTGTTGCTCCGATCGCGTGGGAAGAGGCCGATGACGTGGCTCACCAGGCGCGGATAGTTGCGGACCGCATCGAATCCCCATGTCTGTTCGCCGCCGGTGGGTTGAAATCGGAGCGAACTGAAGGGGATCGCAATTTCCACCACATAGCCTTCGCCGTCGATACGCCCCGCAGAATCCCAGATCGCGTCCCACTGAGGCCCCCCACCTTCATTGCCGGTTTCGATCGAGTCGGCCTGGATACCGAGCGGGTTGACGTAGAACTCGAAGGAACGTCTTTCGTCATTGAAGGTATCGAGGACCAGAGCTACCCAATCATCGTTCCACAATCTGTCGCGGTCCGAGTAGCGGGCCCGGATCGCGCCCGGGTTGGGATCAAAGGCACGAAATGCCGCAAAAAGCATACGGTCGTTGAAGCAGATCGAAACCTGGGTCCGCACCGGCGCAGGAATGTTCTCTCCAGGACGAACCTCAACACCGATCTCGAGGACCAGTGCTTCCTTCCAGCCCGGGTCGTCGAGAAGACCGTCGATTCGAATCTGGTCATCGATTTTCGGTACAACGTGGGGTTCGGCAGTCGCTGCAACTCTCGGGTGCAACACCGTGGCCGCCAAAAGGCTCAGACCGAGAATTGACTGAATCACGCCGTGGCGGCCCTTCATCGGCGGCCACCGCGGATCAAGAAGGAAGTCCGGCGGGGCAGATCCATCGTCCCGAAATCCTAATTCACCGTGGAGGAAGCGCTTCGAGAATTTCCATCAAAGTGCGTCGAGGCGGGAGAACCCGAAAAGCGATGAGGATGTCCATTCTGGCGCCGACCTTTGTATGAGTGATCAGGTAGTTGCTATCCGAACTACCATTTTCTCAATTTACGGCCCAGCGCGGCAGTAGTTGCAGAAAGACGAACGGGAAAGCGACGCGAGTTGGTTTCACTCGGCGAAGGTTGATTCACCCAGGCCCCTTGCCGCCAGCCACAATCGCCCGAATGAACGGTTTTTCTGGTCCAAACTGGTTGGTATTGCTGTAAATGCTGGTGTTTCAGCGGCCGCCTTCGGCACGTTTCAGGAAATCTCTGATGACCTCGACGTACCGTTCCGGCTCTTCGAGCATGGTCATGTGGGCGCTGTCCTCGAAGATGACCAACTCGGCATCAGGGACCAGGTTCTGATACCAGCCCGTCGTTTCAGGCGTGGCTTCGTCGAAGCGTCCAGCCGTGAAAAGGGTCGGTACCGAGATCTCACCGAGCCGACCGCTTCGGTCGTAGGTTGACAGGGCCCCGGTGGCAAAAAATTCACTCGGCCCCCACATCGTCCCGTATACCTGCATATTCAGTTGCTCGAAAATCGGACCGAGCACCGACCAGGCTTCCTCCCGTCGGCAGAGATGACGCTGGTAGAAAACCATCGTCGCTTCCAGATACTCCTCAGAATCCGTGGTGCCGGCTTCTTCGTGTTCCGCCAGAGTCTGTTGGACCTCTTCAGGGAGATCGGCTCGCAGACGGTCGGCGTCTTCGACCCACTTCTGGATGCTCAAGGCCGGGCTTGCGAGGATCAGGCTTCGGATACCGTCAGCACCGGTGAGGTACGAGTCCACCGCCAGCATGGTCCCCCAGGAATGGCCGTACAGATGTACCTCGTCGAGCCCAAGGGCGGCTCGGAACTGACCGAGTTCTTCCACAAACCGCTCAGTGGTCCAAAGGGCGAGATCGTCCGGAGCGTCTGACCGGCCGCTGCCCAGCTGGTCGTAAAAGATGACCGGTCGTTCGTCGGCCAAGGCTGCGAGCGGATTCAGGTAATCGCTCGGAGCGCCGGGTCCGCCGTGAAGCGTCAGAAGAGGGGTCCCGGTTCCCGAACCGACGATCCGGTACCAGACCTTACCACCGGTCACTTCAACGAATCCCTCGCCCGGTTGCAGGCCTTTCGAACCGCAACCGGTTATCACGAGCATTGTCGAAAGAAAGCCGCAGATGATGAAATTTCGTTTGTTCACCCGTCCTCCACATTATTCAGCAACCAGAATTTTCTCCGCGCATTGTTGCACAGCAAATACCTCGCGGCGGCCACAAAGAAAGACACACTGCCTGTTGCGGTGCAGCGACTGATTTATTGCAGCTTCGTGTACTCGCCGTCTCAGCTCAGGCAGGACCCCATCGGCAAGACGGCAAAGAGTCCTGGATCGTAAAACTTGCCGCGGCTGACGCCGAGCCATTCACGAAGGCGGTCGCCGGACTCGTCGTCCCACGGCACCCCGCTGGCATGGACTTTGGAGCCCGGCGCCTGGCCGACAATCCAGATCATTCGCCGAGAGCTGAGTTGCTGTTTCGAGGCGCTCTACGGTTCGATGATCGTTACCGTGATCGAATTCCCCGCCATCTCGATGATCGCGGCAACCTCGCCGAAATTCACGGTGAATTTCTCGATGCCATCCGACGAGGGGGAATCCCCATTCTTGGCTCTACGAACTGCGTCTTTCGAAATCCGGAGCTTTTCACCGCTGCCGTTCTTGGAGATTTCATGGATCAGACCGGAATGCCAAAACCTCACGAAGTACGTCCCAGCCTTCAACTTGCTGAAGCTGATGCTTCCCTCGGCATCCGTGTCGCCACGGGCAACGACAACCCCTTCTCCGGGCGGCTTCTTGCCAACCTGAACCTCGATGCTCGTGACGGGGTCCCCCTCGAGCGCCATCAGCATGGAACTCACGCAGAGAAAAAACGACAGCGCAAAACAAATCCTCTTCATTTGCCCCTCCCCCGGGGTTGTCTGAACGGCTGAACCGTCCGGACTGAATGCCCGCACCGTTGCAGTGAGCGAAGGACACCGGCGCCTCGGCCACACTGACTGTACGGACCATTCGAACTGTTGAGAATGAAATACCATTGGTTGCAACAGCGGGCCGTTTGTGACTTATTCCAGCAGGATCCACGTATTTGGGGCGCCGCCAACCGTTACGCACCACCTCTTCGTGAGAAAATGAGGTATGCCATCCGGATCAGCCCTTTTTGCCGCGATATTGTTCGGCGTCCTCGGGATGTCCTATTTCATCTATGGAAAACGACAGGAGAAGATCGCCTTCCTGGCGGCCGGGGTGGGTCTGTGCGTCTACCCCTATCTGGTCGAGGGAGTTGTTCTGCTGGTTCTCATCGGTGTTGCCCTCCTGGCGGCGCCATTCTTCATCGATTTGTAGCCACGCCACAGCTTCCACACTGCTGGAACGATTTCCAAGCTTGGAAACCGTGTTAGCCTCAGGTACCAATAAAAAACGAAATCTCTGATCCTCAAAGACTTCTTGAGGACTTCAATCAACCGAACCCTTGCAAGGAGGCTTCTAATGAATACGGCAGCGCCGCGGAAAGAGATCGTCCGTCTCGGAACAATACTCGTGTGTGCCATCGTCTTGGCGTTCACGCTGACAGCTATCGATGGGTGGGCTGACGAACCGATTCCACAAGAAAGAATTCTCAGCAACCCCGAGGCCTCAGACTTTCTGCAGGACTGTATTTTGTCCGAAGATGCCACCGAGGCCAGTACGCCTGACGGTGCCTATGCGTGCTGCTCGAAGTCGCAGAACTATTGCGTGAAGTGTCCGCCGAGCCCGGCCGACGCATGCACACTCCATCCGAGCCCCCTGTCGGGTAATCACCCGTTCGTTATCGAGATCATCGACCCCGGTGTATTCGCCCCGGCATCGCCCCAGCCCGATCAGAAGACCCCCCGTGATAGTTCGCTGAATGTCCTCAGGAATATTCTCGAGAGAAACAAGGCCGCCGAAGAAGAATACAAATAACAGGAACTCGAGGAGATCCTGCCGAAGTTCGTCTTGGGTTCCCAGTTCACACGTGGGAAGAGAATTGATGGAGACAAGCGATGATCAACCGCCTGTTGGCCTATGTTGTAGTTGTGGCATTCGCGCCCTGCGCTTTTTCGGGAGATAGGTCTCCGGAGATCCTTGCAAAAAAACTGATGTCCGTCTGGGAGTCCGGAGACGTCGAACAACTCGAAACCTTCATGTCGCCCGACGTCCTCTACGAAGACCTGGCGAACGGTGGGTCGCTGGAAGGCATCGACGCCGCCTCAGCCTATATTTCGCATGTTCACACCTGGGCTTCCGGCGTCTCGATCGAGGTGACCCGGGTGTTTGGCAATGACTCGGAGGCCGCCGCCGTCTGGGTCATGACTGCGATTCAATCCGGGCCCATCCCCGGCAGGGTGCCCGTCGCCACCAATCGGCCCATCGAGGTCCATGGCATCACCCTGGTCACGATCGAAGACGGGAAAATCAGCCGCGCCACCGACTCGTTGGATGCGCTCGGATTCGTTCTTCAACTGGGAGCGACCGTCGATCTTCCCGGAGGGGTCAGGCTGCCACCGGAATGAGTTCTTGGGCTTAGCGTCTCGCGCTACTCGCCAAGCACGAACTTCAGCGCTCGAACCAGTTCCTTCTTTGTCGCCCTGGGAAAGGTGTGTCCAGTTCCGAGATAGACTCGCAAATCAACCTCATAACCGGCGTGTTCGAAGTCCGTGGCCGCCTGGCGCACTTCATCCTCCACTCGATCGAGCGAACCGACCATGAAGTAATAGCGCGGATCGCCTGCCTCCGCCGGCGGCGGAGCATCGATCCCCGGGATATAAGGACCGGCCATGGGGATCACACCGGTGAAAATCCGAGGGTGACGACCGGCCACAGCAGTTGCCATGAAGCCTCCCTGCGAGAAGCCCGTTAGCACGACCCGGTCCCAGTCCACCTCGAACCTGCTTCTGACATAGTCGATCGTCAAGCGGACGATGGCTTCGGCCTCGTTGACATCAGTCCACGCGCGGCCGGCACCGACTCGTTTCGCTCCTTGCGGAACGGCCAGGATGGCGCCGATCTCCTGCGCGGCGGGGCCCCAGACCGCGGGATACTCTTCGGCATGGCCGCCGTGTCCGTGGAGGACGATGATCAACGGCCGCGGACCGTCGATACCGTCTCCCCGCGGGAGAACTGTCAGCGGGGGAACCTCCGCGGCCTCACGAATCAATTCCGCCCGGTGGCGGTCGAGATTCATTACAACCAGGTCGCGGATCTTTGCATACCCGGGTGAGTCGCGGAGGCTGTCGAGGTCGGAGTCACTCTCCATCACGGAGAAATAGGCAAAGCCGTTTGCTGCCGCCTTCGCCAACCAGTGGAGAGCCGATGTCTCATCGCCTGCCAGGGCAAAGACACACGCCAGGTTGTACTGCTCGCCGGGGCCGGGCACCATCTCGACGAGTTCATACCCGATTTCGATCGCTCGTTCCCATTTCTGGTGGCGGTAGGCATCATTGAAAGCCCGCCGGGCGGCCTGCACTTTGACCGGTTCTTTGGCTTCGGCAGCGAGGCCCACCAAAAGCGTGGCTCCCACCACCAGAACCCACATCCATCTTCGCCGGGAACCTGACAGGACGCTCATTGCTCCCCCTTGTCGAAACCTGCTTCCCGGTTGTACGGGACACATATCGAAACAGTTTCGTGGTGGCGCAAGGGACGTCGTTTCTGAAGGGGATCTTTTTCATCATGGCGCAACCTTGAGGGATCGACGAAGGTACAGGATCAGTGGGAAAAAGCTCTTCCCTCACCTTCAACCCGAGGCACCACGCTGTGCTGTTTTTTGGCAGGATCGACTCACCAAGCACGAGGACTCAAAGCGGGGACTCCCCCACTCTGAGTCCGGCCTCGTCCTGATCGCCGTCGATGATATTCGACGGTCGAAAATCTTCAAATGATGCCTTCGCGACGCGAACTCGCTATTCCTCTCGAAGGTCAAAGACCTCGCACTCGACTCCGGTTCTCTTGACGGTTCGTTTGAAAACCGCCTTGCAGGACTTGAATATCCGACGTTGTTGGCGATTGAAATATTCGGTCTTTTCGTTGAAATCGCTCGCCATCTCAAAGGACCCGGAATCCTCCGAGGGCTCGAACTGCCCTCCCTCATAATGCTCGGACGCGCATCCAACGCGGTAGTATCCAAAGTCCTCATCATCGAAGATATCAACGGCCGCAACGCTTAACGGTGCGTTCCCACTTCCGTCCTCACTCCCCTCGACCAGGAGTTCCATGCGCTTTCCGTTATCGGTGATTTCGACAGAGCAGCTGGCAGCAACTTCGCCCTCCGGGATGAAGTCGGAATCGAGCCACCCCCCGGCACACGGACACAACGGCTCGCAGGGCGGCAACTCCCCCGTCAGATCAAAAAACCTGTCGAGCACCCGGTTGCAGGCATTCGCGGACCCGTTCGGGTTCGGCGCGTCGCAATTCAAGTCCTCGCAATAGCGGTTGCAGGCGCCAAAGGCTGCTCCGACCAGTCCGGCTTCTTCGCATACACACTTTTGATTGCCGCCATTGCCGGCATCGACCTGAACAACTCCCAACACACATATCGCGATGACACAACCTATTCCTAAGCTAGATCTGACCATTCTGAACCTCCCCATCGTTTCCCAAAAAGATGATCCAAACTTCTCATGAACAACTATATCGTATCATCTATGGGCAATCGACCCAGAAATCTCTCCACCAATCGGGACAAACTGACACAATGTTAGGCACTTTATGACCTAGCAGGTCCTTTTTGTTGATCACCCACAAGCTTCGCAAGTGTTACCCTGCATTCTGGTTTTTGGAGGAAGTATGGGCAAACTCAAGGGATCACAGCGGAAATACCTGCGGGGAGCTGCACACGGATACAAACCGGTCGTGCAGACCGGAAAAGAAGGTCTCAGCGAAAACGTTTTTGGCGCCATCGACGATGCCCTCGAGGCCCACGAGCTGATCAAGCTCAAAATAGTTGCCGATCGCAGCCAGCGCGAGAAGCTGGTACCCATCATCGAGGATCGCCTCGATTGTGAATGCGTGGGGGTCGTCGGTCGAATGGCAATCCTCTACCGTGAAAACCCCGATCCCGAGAAGCGTAAGATCACGCTACCGGGGGCGGGCTAGAACCATTCGGTCGGGCATGTGGAGAGCACCTCTTCGGTGCCACCTCCTCACGGTGCCGTGTCGATCCGGCATCCGGCACCTCGAAAGTCTGCATCCCAGGCTGGCACGCTCCATGCGTGAGCCCGGGCGATCGTCACTTTCGGGAGGTTTCGTGCGCAGATTCGTCTTGCTTTTTTTGTTTGTGGTCGTCGTTACAGCAGCCGGCGCGGCCGAAACCGGAATCCCCGAGAAGGTCGCCGAGCGACGGTTCCACATGGAAATGCGGTTTGACGATATCCGCCCAACGCCAACAGACGACGATTGAGGAGATTTCGAGGCGCCAGATCAGAGTCTCGACCGGGTCTCTCCAGTAACTCGAGAGGACTCCAGTGATGTAGTCTGAAGAGTAGGGAAAACCTATGCGACCTCCCGTGGTACCGCCTTCCGTATGGACCTGCAACAGGCGGGCATGAATGACATTGGGAGACGATATGAATGATGAACAGTACCGGCCGGCTGAACGACGTCCCATTGCCAGCCGCGAACTTGGGGTCATGCAGAAGCTCTCGGCCTGGTTGACCAAATGTGGGCTCAGCGCCAATACGATCTCGGTGACGAGCGTCTTTTTTGCGGCCGGGGCGGGCATTGCGCTGATTGCAACACAGCGCGTCGATGCACCATGGATGATTCGAATCCTATGGCTGATGGCAGCCGGAATGGTGCAGCTCCGCCTGTTGGCTAATTTGATGGATGGGATGGTCGCCGTGGCATCAGGCAAAGCCTCGAAGGTGGGCGAACTCTACAACGAGGTTCCGGATCGGATCGCCGACATCCTGATTCTGATCGGGCTCGGCTATGCGGTGGGGGGATCGCCGACCATGGGATACGGCACCGCGTTGCTTGCGGTATTCGTCGCCTACGTGAGAGCCATGGGCGCGGTCGCCGGCGCTCGACAACACTTTGAGGGACCCATGGCAAAACCCCACCGGATGTTTCTCGTCACCGTTTTGTGTCTGTACTGCGCTGTGGTTCCCTCGGGTTGGCAGCCGATCCACCCCGGATCGGGATGGGGTGCGGCAGCCAGCGCACTCTTGTTGATCTCGCTGGGGAGCGTCGTGACATCGATGAGGCGGCTGCATGCAATCGCCGAAGATCTCCGCAATTCGGGCGGCGAAGAATGAACGTGGAAGCTGCCCTGAGCAGCGAGATCGTTCGCTTCTACGCGGTGATGGTTGGATCGATCATCGTCGTGGCCGGCCTGGTCCTCTCCGTCGTGAGTTACTTTTTCCACAAAGACCTTTCATCGATCTGGCGCACCTATCGGGGCTGGCTCATCATGACGCCCCTGGCCTTCGGGTTCTTGATTGCCGGTCGTACAGCGGTGATCGTCGGTGTCTGCCTGCTTTCGCTGTGCGCATTTCGTGAGTTTGCCCGCGCAACCGGTCTTTACCGCGATTGGTGGATGACCGGTTTCGTCTTTGCAGCGATCGCAGGCGTCGCGGCGGTCAGTCTGGCATCGGACCCACGGATCAGAACCCCCGGCTGGTATGGGTTGTTCATGACCGTGCCCGTATACGTCGTCGCTCTCATTCTGGTGATACCGGTCCTGAGGAACCGCACCAAGGGTCAACTTCAGGCGACGGCCCTCGCCGTGATGGGCTTCATCTACTTCGGTTGGATGTTTGCCCACCTCGGTTTCCTGGCCAATTCCAATCACGCCTACGGCTATATTCTGTACCTGGTTTTTGCGGTCGAGGTCAACGACATCGCGGCATTCATCTGTGGCAAGCTTTTCGGCCGACATAAGCTGCGGAGCGAGATCAGTCCAAACAAAACCCTGGAAGGTTCGCTCGGAGCCCTGGCGGTATCGCTTGCTTTGCCGTGGCTGTTGACCATCTCGTTTCCCCATTTCGGCACCCTGCAACTCGTGCTGACAGGCCTGATCGTCGGGGTCGGCGGCCAACTCGGCGATCTGACGATCAGTTTCATCAAACGCGACATCGGCATCAAGGACATGGGTGCGGTGATTCCCGGCCACGGCGGAGTCCTCGACCGAATCGACAGCCTCATTTTCGTGGCGCCTCTGTTTTTTCACATGGTTCGGTGGTTCTATGGCATCACCTGACGACCACCACCGGGCGGGAACCAGCAACGACGAGTGGGAGTATCGACCGGCCGCCGGTCTCGATCAAAATCTCCTCGAGAGGCTTGGCAACTTCCCTCGAGAACCCGAAATCATGGTCTCCGGAATGCGTTCGGCGAGTGGTCTGGTGTTGCGCACCTGGCTGCGGATCTACCACCGCCTGCAATTCGTCGGCCGTGAGAATCTGCCCGACGAGGGCTCGTTCGTGCTTGTCGCAAATCACAGCAGCCACCTCGACGCTCTCTGCCTGGTCTCAGCGTTTCCGCTCAAAAAGCTTCACCGCGTTTTTCCCGCGGCCGCGGCGGACTACTTTTTTTCGAACATGGCGCGGACGGCATTTTCAGCGATATTCATCAACGCCCTGCCGTTCCACCGCGAGGTCAACGGCGAACAAAGCCTGGCCGTATGTGCGGCACTGCTCGAGCGTCCGGGCAATGTGCTGATCATTTTTCCGGAGGGCACACGATCGACAACCGGCGAGATGAATCGCTTCCGGTCGGGTGTCGGGCGCTTGCTGGTCGGCAGCGGTGTCCCGGCCGTACCTTGCCACTTGGAAGGGGCATCGGCGGCGTGGGCCAAGGGTCGAACCGTGCCCCGCCCGAAAAAGGTCCGTGTCATCGTCGGGCGGCCGAGATCCTTCGAAGCCTTGCCGGCCACTCGCGAATCGGTGCGCGAGATCTGCCGCGATCTCGAGGATGCAGTCCGGAATCTTCGATCTGATTGACTGTTATTGCTTGCTGCCCGAACCCTGCCAGTCCTTGATGTGCTTTCCGTTCAGGTTTTCGTGCGGGTCTCCCCAGTGTTTCAACTCGCTGACGCTGCCATCCGCGGCGACTACAGTCACCCCTGTCACCGCGTCGTCTGCATCGAACTGAAACTCCCAGATCGCTCCTCTCGAATCCTCGAAAACATCTCCACCCTTGTGGGAAAGAACCGGTGGAGACACATCGGCCCACATGGGGGCCGCCAAAAGGAATTCACCACAATTCGTGTCGATGTTCCAGGTCCGAAGGTGTTTGCCATCATCGGCCTTCCCGTACTGGCCCGCGACACGGGCGCGGATCCGAGCGTCGGTGATCCTCTTTTCGGCGTTGTACCGGTGTAGAACCTCACAGAACTCGGACTCATACACCGGTTCGGAGGAATTCGGGCTCACCGGTCTCGTGGTCTCGGCAACCGGAGCGCCTCTCGTGCTCCTCGGACTGCCGCCGTAGCCCACCGGAGTCTCCTGTGCCTGGGCTATGGCCTCTTCCATCTGGTGTATCTGTTCGGGGGTCGCTCCCATCGCCGCGAGGGCATCCGGATCGATCCCTGCCTGTCGCAAGCCGGGCGATTTGGATGCACCACCCCGGGTCTCGATCTTCAAGAGTTCTTTCTGGGCGTGCTGGTTGCCCGGTTCGATCCTCAGCGCCCGTTGGTACATGGTGCGCGCCGCCGCAGTACTCCCTGAATCGCGATAAGCATCAGCAAGCGCGACCGTTGCCGGTGCGGAGTCGATGTTGATCATCTGGTTGAACTGCAGGACCTCCATCGCCTCGTCGTTTTTGCCTTCATCGAGCAACGCTCGCCCGACCCTTTCGATCCCCTCCTCGTCAAACTCGAATCTCGTCTGTTGGTGCAGATCCATCAGCAGGTCCTGGCGAAGCTGATCAAAGGTCCCGTTTTCGACCGCCACGGCGATGGCTTCAGACGCCAGCTCCTTCGCCGAGATCGACGCCGGAGCTCCGATTGCAGCGATGAAAACGAACAACAATGCACCGAGCAGGACTGCGGAAAAACGGTTTTGACGCGGCACGATTCCCTCCCGGGGTCTCCCCCACTCACCAGTTGCGTGAACAATTCGTCTCGGGTACAAGCTGGCGGCGGTCAATTGAAATGGGACGACGATTTCGATGATACACCATCTCAGTTATACCGGGAGGCCCGACCGGGCTGTGAGAATCGGTCAGAGTGCCGTATGATCACCGCATCAAAGGGGTCCGTCACAATGTGACCCCGGCCACCCACCCTTTTTTTCCAGCGACCTAGAATAGCAATGAGGGTATGTGATTGGAGTTCGAAGTTGAAAAGACCGCTCTGCAGACTCACGATATTTGTCGCCGGTGCGCTGTCAGCACTTGGATCGGCTGCCGGTATCGAAGCCGCGAATTATTGCCAGACCTTTACTGACACTCTTCTCGATACAAGTTACAACTGCGTTTCGTCGCCGTCTCGTGATCGCGCGTTCCAGGTCGAGACATTCACCTGGGGCGGAGGCGAGTACATGATTTTCAGTCGCGGCAACGAGCTCGTGATCTACGAAGTTGCCACCCCCTACACATCCGACCCGCGCAAGGTCGATTCCTCGAGGTTCAATTTCGGCACCGCAGGAGACTCGGACTACGACATCATGGCGATCGACGTCTGTGACGATTGCCGCTATGGCGTCATCGATCACAAGGTGGCCGGTGTCGTGGTCTTCGATCTCGGCACAGGTTCAGAACCCGACTTTTCGGGTTATAGCCGCAGCAACCGTCTCGAGATCAGCTCGAAAATATTCTCCAAAGAAGGTCAGATCTATCTGATCGCAGGCGGTCTCAGCCAAACCTGCAATAGCCACGCGCTCTTTGCCGTCAATGGCGTCAACAGTCTGGTCGAACTTCAGTGCATGGAGGTCAATGGTTCCGCGATCGGTGTCACCGGCGGCGCGACCATCGAGGTCGGATCGACGGCCTATCTCTATCTGGGGACCGGATTTTTTGGCGACGCGGAGGTCTTCAGGACCCTTGGTTCCGGTGTCGGCCTCACCCTCGAACACACGGCAACACCAACCGGCATGAAGGCCATGAACCACAATCTGGCCATCAGCGAAGATTACTCCCTGGTGGTCTCTGCCAACCCCGGCGATGGCGCAGTTCGATTCTGGGACATTTCCGGTGATCCCGGGAATCCCGTACCCAAGCCCTCGTGGACACTGAACGTGAACGCCAGCGTGGTGTCCCTGGGATCGGCGAATCAATTCAGTCCTCTGGTCATGTGGCTCGGCGCCACCTCATATCTGAATTCCTCCCTCAGCTATCTGATCGATCCTGATGACGGCCCCCAGGCCTTCGACAATGCATTCTGGGGCGACACTTCCGAACCCCATAACTCGGTCCAGACCTGCGTGCTCGATATGGATGGAGCCCTGGCGCCGGACGGTTCGGCTCTCTATCTCAGCCGCTATGCACGCCACCAGGTCTTTGACCTCAGCGAGTGTCTGACTCCATCTCCGGCTGTGGCCGAGGTGATGGTGACCCCGGCCGAGGTCTTCCCCGGGGGGCAGGTCACAGTGCGCGACAACACCGCAGGGTCCTATGACCGTTGGGCGGTGTGGATCGAGAAAAATGGTGGTTTTGTCGCCGGTCAAACCGAGCCGTCGAACGCCAATCCGACACTGGTGCCGTTCACTGTGCCGACTGACCTCAACGGCGGGGACGGGTACACAGCCCACGTTGCGATCGAAAGCGATTTCCTGGTTCCAATCAAAGCGAGCGACGTCAAGGACATCACGATCAACCGGGCACCGCAGGCAAGCTTTACCGTCGACCCGGAGGCCGCGATCATCGGTGATACGGTCACCCTCAGTGCAACCGCTGAAGGAAGCCCCGCGAGCGACGGCTTCCGTTGGGGAATCATCCCGCCCTCGAATGTGCCCATCGGCCGCAACGGCGCGACGGTCGAGCTCGAGGTCGACCAGAGTGGAATCTGGCAATTCTATCTCCAGGTGGACTACGAACACACCGCGAGTGGTGGCGACGACCCCGATGACGACGGTCTTTACGAAGCCTCCGCATCAATCACGGATTATGATGTCGGAACCTTGGTGGCCGATTTCACGATCACACCATCGATCCCCTTCAACACCCAGGTCATCACTCTGAACGGATCGAAATCGAAGGGCACCATCACCAGCTACGAGTGGACGGTATACGGCCCGACAAACCGGGAGGGAGACGGCATCCCAGCCTCCTTCTACGAAGGCTGCCCCGAATCGGTCATTTGCGCGATCTCCGGCTCGGCCCTCGAGTGGGGGGCGTACCAGATCACCCTCGCCGTCGCCAACAACCAGGGTGATTCCGACGACCACCAAAAAGCGCTATCCATCGGTGATGGGTCGGCGGCACCCACCTTCAGCTGGTCTCCGACCTTGCCCGAGAATGGCGAGAATGTGGTCTTCGTAATGGCCGGGCTGACCGGAGAGGTGGCCATGGCGATCTGGGATTTCGGCGAGACAGGCTGCGACGGCGCCCATGAGATCCAGGTGTGCACGCCGAGTCTTTTCAATGACTGCACGGCCATGGCTTTCAGTTTCGCGACAGCGGGCACGAAGCAGGTCACGGTTGATATCGTGTATGACGGTGCCGGCACCGTGACCAGCGGACCGGAGACCGTGATGGTGGGCGATGACGGTTTCTGCGCCGGCGTCTGGATGTGCGGCAACGTCAACAATGACAACGGCGCCTCGGATGGTACGGCCTGGTTCGGCGGCGGCCAGGCGGGGGATTCCAACAAACTCTTCGCAGTGAAATACGAGTTGGCCGACTTCGGCTATCAGCCCGGGGAGACTTATGTCAGCGCAGTCTGCGCGGCCAACAACATCGACAACTCGAACAGCGGCGGGCCGTGGTCAAACCAGATCTTCATCTACCCCGATTCGGGAGGTGCCCCCGATGACAGTGTTGTCCTCGGCAAGGGCACGATCCTGACCGGCGATGGAAGCGGCACCTCCGAATTCACATTGGTGACGCCCGTGCTGCTCACCGGGGATTTCTGGCTGGTCAACCGCGGCGCCACGGAAAACTCCGGCCAGGACTTCAACATGGAGTTCGATACGGGCCCGAACACCGGCAACAGCTTCTCGTCCGCCAACGGCGTCGTGGGTCTCGTCCTCAACCCGGATGGCAACTACATGCTTCGGGCAACCCTGTTGACGAACGAGGACGTGGCATTCGTGGACAGCTTCGAGTCGGGGAATTTGGATTCCTGGTCGGGCACCAATTGACGGTCAGCAGCGAGTTCTAAAAACCGACCGAATTCCCGAGATTCAGAAAAACGACTTGATCGCCCCACTCCTGGCGAAAGACCTTGATCGCGGGCTCGCTGGTGCAGCCGCCCAAGGCCAGTTTTTTGACGCCCATCGTCTGCAGACGCAGGGAGATCTCTTTGATTTCGTTTCTCTTGATGCCACGGAGATGAAATCCACCCGCGAGCAGTTGGATCTTGCGGTGTCCGATGATCTCTTTGACCTGTTCGACTATCGAGATGACGCCTGGGTATGAGCACCCGACAATGACGACCAGTCCATCCCTGGAATCGAGCACCAGCACCTGCGCTGCCGCGTTTGTGTCATCGGCGTCAACCTTCAATGGACCGAGCAACCAGGTATCCGGGAGGATTCCGACCGCCTTCTCGACCGCGATCACATCTGCTTGCGGATTCTCCCGCAGGATCTCCTCCCTCCCGGGAGCAGGAACATAGACCTTCGGAACCATGTCGGCTGCGCCCAGCACATCGGAGAGACCGTCGAGGCGATCCCACTGGTTGTGGGAAATCACAATCGCATCGATGTTCTTTGCGTCGATCCCGGACACCTCCATATTGCGCAGGAGTTTTTCGCCTTCTGCGCCGGTGTCAAAAAGAATCGTCGAATCCTTGAAGAGCACGATGGTGCTCAGCCCGCCCCTCGACGACACCTCCGTTTTGGAGTCGCCCCCGGCATGGATTGAGACCACTTCAAGGGAGTTGCCGGAGGCCTTGGCGTAGGCGATGGGTGAGCAGAGGAGAACGATGGCGCCGAGTGCGAAACCGGCCCGATTCCAGATCGTCGATTTCATCCTGAACCTCGCTTTTCCTGGGTTGGGAGATTTCACCGGGGACACGATCCGGCAACACCCAGTTCCAACGCGCCCAATCATAAACGAGCACCGCCGCGACCGCACAGGAAAATTGAGAAGATGGCTTCACCCGTTGCAGCTGAATGAGCCCGAAGACGATCACCCGTCGATCGTTTTCAGCTCATCGATCCGCAGCAAGACCGATCGGTGAGTGTTTCGGTTCAGGAAGCCGGAGGCGGATTCGCCGAAACCGCCCGCAGGATTCTCCGAATCCCGGCGCTGCCAATAATGACGGCGACAAGACCGACAGCGACTTTGACGGTCAGGACGATCGCTGGACCTCGCAGTCCATAGAGATGTTCCGCAAGCCCGGTGGCAACTGCAAGACCAAGGGCCGCGCCGATCAAAAGCTGGAGAGCGCCGATGTACGGTCGCTCGCCACCACGGAATGCGCCGATGACGATCGCGATCGCCGCAATCCAGAGCAAGGTCTTGGTGATTTCTTTGAAGCGGTACCAGCGGGAGCTCCGCTTGAAGAGTTCGTCGGAGCCGGCGATGGAGTAGACCTCGGCGAGGGCGGTGTTCACATCATTGCCACTGAAAACACCTGCGTAGAAGTCCTGAAGTTTCTCGATTCCATGGCGCTGTGCCAGAAAGAAGAAAAGCCTCTGAAACTCCTGGTAGCCCTTGCTGAGACCGGAAGACGGATCCGCCGCGAGATAGGTCGCGGTCCCCTCGTGAAACCAGGACGGATACGCCATACGATCGGAATAGACCGGCACATCAAGGGTCGAGTTGGTTCGCACGTGGACCAGTTCGTGGCGGAATGTGTTCGTCAGATTGGCAAAGGACTCACGCTGCCACCGCCGGATGGTGTCTTCGACGTCGATCGAGGGGTTGAGGGCGGCCGAGCGGCGGAGTTCGTCCACGCTCTGCTCACCGACGTACGAAAGCGGGAGCACGATGTATCGGCAGTAATAGGTCACTCCACCGACCCGGGTCATCTTATCGCTCGACGCTCCCGACAGATCTGAAAAGGCATCCACGCTCTCGACCAGTCGGAGGTAGACCAACCCCGGAGTCTCGGGAAAACCGAATCGGATCAGCCGTTTCTCGAGCACCTCACGCTGACGGGGCACCTCGTCGATAAATCTCTCGACGGTCTGTCGCTGAGGTTTGTTCCGGACGAAAGAAGTCGGGTGGGAGACGAGAAACACTCCGACCGTTTCCCGGGTCATCGACGACGACGGATGGCGAAAAACTCCCTCCCCTTCACCCAGGGTGAAATCGAGAAAGAAACGAAGCGCGGCCGGGCTGTCTCGATCGACAATCGAGACATTACTCCGGGCCGCTGCGACCGCCTCCTCGACGGTGTCGTAGACCGGGTTTTCCCATTCGCGATCCTCAGCCCATGCACCGAGAGCTGCAAAGGCCAAAAAAATGACGGCGAGATGGAAAAAGGTTTTCAAGACGCTGCCGATTGCGACGGGCGGCTGCCGGGATCGGCGGAAGACGGTTGTTCCACAACGACCTGAAGCAGAACCATGGCCAACAGGGCCGCTCCAAAGACGATCAAGACGGTCTTGAGGCCCATGATGAGGACATCACCTTCGGGCGCTTCGGGTCTGTCCTTGAAGACCGACCGCCGTTTCACCGCCAATGCGACTCCGACTCCCGCGATCGCCAGCGCCCCTCGCACCGGCCACATCCCGCCTGCGACCAGATCGAGACCGACGACGCCAACCGCAACCACTGCACAGAAGAAAGCGGTTCGTTGCGGCGATGATCCCCGAATCTGGAGGGTTCCAAGAACCCCGCCGATCAGGACCGCCGCAATGATAAGGACCATGCCCTGTCCGAGCTCCGCAGTGAAACCGGGAGAGGTGGCGACAATCAGCAGATCTCGAAGATCGGGCTCGGCACCGGATGCCAGCGATTCACGAAATGGTGATGCCGCAATCACCCGCGGCAGATTGTTGAGGTGAATCACACAGGTGGCCCCACCCACCACGGCCACCGAGTAGACAATCCCGTCGAATCGCTCGTCCACCTCGCGCAGTCGATGAAGTTGAAAGGGCAGATAAAGAGCTGCGCACACCATGGTCAGCAGAATCCACGGCCCCGACCATGAATGGTTTCCACGGACAGCGGATGCGCCAAGGATCAAAACGAGCTGGGCCAGCAACCCGGACAAAAAGAAATTCTGAATCAGATCGATCGGCTCTCGCTCGTAGCGGTCGGCGAGGTACACCACACCCAGGAGCAGCGAACTCAACAGACCGGCAAAACAGGCAATATAGATTTCCACAAGGGCGATGGTAGTCAGGTTGTCCTTAGCTGTCGAGCGAGGCGCGGTTATTGCGCGAAACCAAACAGAATGGGCGGCGGCCATCCACGGCCCCTCACGCGCAGACCTCAATCCGATGTCTAGTCCATCGGATAGTCGCCTTCGTAGTCCTTTTTGATGGTCGAACAATTGAAGCGAAAGAACTCACCCTCGATCGCTCCCTCCCACTCGTATTTGACCATTCTCCGGCCCGTCTTGCTTTTCTGGTCCGAAACCCAGACTCCGACGAGATAGGTGACCGTCTCCGCTCCGTGTCTCCAGCTCGACACATCGGCCGTTCATTGGGGCCGCCGCGAAAACGGGTGTGTTGAGGGCAAAAATGGAAATGAGCACGACAAGGGTTTTTTGTAGAGACATCGACCCCCCATACCACTTTAAAACGGAGGGGCGGAGGCGGAGCGAAACCGGATGCGCGCCCTGTTTCTATTCCTGTTCGATGAGGTGTTCTGCAAAGTAGCCCCACACCAGACGATAGGTATACCGCCACGGCAAACCGTGTGCAGCGCCGGGGATGATGAACTGATCCACCCTCTTGTCGGCTCTGACGAAGGCATCAATCATTCGAAAATGCTGGGCCAAGGGCACGATCTCGTCCTGAGTCCCGTGGAGCAACAGGAGCCGGCCTTCGAGCTGATCGGCGATTTCGAGATTTGAAGAGACCTCGGCCGGTTGCCACCGCGCCGAGCCGTTTTCTCGCTGGACCCGTTCGACGCCGGCATAGCGTTCGACCCATTCCACCGATTGGATCGACGGGTCGTGGGGGCCGTTCATGGCGACACCGACCTTGAAAAAGTCCGGATGAACCAGCATCGCCGATACAGTCATGAAACCACCTGAGGAGCCGCCGTAGATTCCAACCCGGCTTCCGTCTATGAAATCAAACCGGCCAGCGAGCTCTTCGATCACGGCCCTCTTGTCGGCAAGACCGTAGTCCCTGAATTGATCGCGAGCAAACTCACGATAGGCCAGACCTCGAAATCTGGATCCACCCCGATTGCCAAAACGAACGACGATGGAGCCCAGTTGGGAGAGCGCAGTCTCGGTGTCGATGGGTTGGAACCGTTTTGGAATATATTCGTCCATCCTCCCCGGATAGACCTTTGTGACGATCGGGTATCTTTTTTGAGGATCGAAGTCGAAGGGTTTCCACATGACACCCCACTGCTCCGTGGTCCCGTCGGCTGAGCTGACGTTGAAGATTTCCGGCGGTTGCCACCCTGCACCCTCCAGGGCGCTCAGATCCGCGGTTTCGAGTTCGAGCACATGCTCGCCGTCCGCATTCCTGACGACAGACCGGGTCGGCTGGTCCACCCTCGAGATCCGATCCACGAAGTAGGAGCTGGAAGGAGCCATGACCACGCTGTGATCGGCATTCTCAGGGGTTAGTAGTCTTGGCTCCGCACCATCGAATCCAACCCGGTAGAGGTGGTGGTAGTAGGGGTTGCAGTCCTTTTCGCGACCATTCGCTGCCAGAAAAACGAAGCCTTCGGCCTCGTCGACACCGGCCACTTCCTCGATATTGAAAGCACCCCGGGTGAGAGCTCTCTCCAACGATCCGTCGGCGCTGTAGATACCGTAGTGACCCCATCCGTCGCGAATCGACCACCATAAAAAACGACCGTCTGACAGCTCGAACCAGGGTCGCGTGTAGACCATGCCGTCGAGCCGTTCCTCGACCAGGACGCGGCTCTTCCCAGTCTTGGGGTCGACGGCGCAGAGATCCAGTTTTTGGTAGTCCCGCGAACGCCGGAAGAAAAAGAGGGAGCTCGAATCGTTGCTCCACCAAAGAGGGCGGACAAAAAACTCCTCCATCGTCTGGTCCGGCCAACGGGCTGTATCGACCTGCAAAGCGGTCGTTCGCGAAACATTGATCACCCACACCTGCCACTGAGGTACATCTTCACCCGGCATCGGATATTTGAAGGTCTGGAGCGTCGGCCGCGGGCCGGCAAGATGATCCACGTTCCACAACTCAGCAACGGCTCGAGAATCCGCTCGTTGCATGGCGATAAAATCCGAATCAGGCGACCACACGACCGGGACTTTCCGAGGAGCCTGATTCTCTTCCTCAATCAGCTCCCAGGGATCTCCCCACGACCAACCACGCACGCCGTCGTCTGTTAACTGCACTTCCTCCGCCCCGGCTGGAATCAATGGAAGCGCGTAGAGGTTTTGACCGCGAGCAAAGACGCAAGTGGATCCATCCGGCGAAACGCTGCACCACTCGGGGGCTGGTGGTTCCAGCTCGATCGAACTCAGCGAATGATCCTCCGGCCGGTATTCGAATCGCTGTTCACCCTGGGTGAATCGCAGCCCCGAAAGCTCGGAATCAAACTCAAGGTCCAGAAGGTCCAGACGGTTTGTATCCTGGTCGGTGCCGGTGGCCTCACCGAGCATCAAAGCCAGTCGATCGTGATCGAAAAGCGGCTCCCTGGTCGCAGCCGCCGGATCGACAAGCCAGTACCGAATCCCTGTGGAGGTCTCGAACCGGTACCAAAATCGGTCGCTGTTTTTGATCCAATGAGGTTGCACGTCGCGGCTGAAGACCCGGCCCATGATTTTGTCGGGGCTCCACCGGGACGCGAGCTCCCAATTTGCTGTGGTCACTTCGTCGGGTTCCTCCCCCATCGCAACCGTAGTCCACCCGCACATGACCGCCCCACAAATACAACGGAAAATCATAGACCGAATATTCATCGTTCCCCCTTGGACTGAGATTCCAGCGTCGATCCCAGAGATTGATAACTCGACCAAGCGCGGGAGACAAATGGTCGAGTCGCTTCGGGATACACCGCCGAGAATTCGTTCACATCGTTTTCAACGCCTCGGACAGACCCGGCTCGCCAACCATCACGAGATCCACCACAGCAGGGCCATGTCCCATATGAAGAACCGATCGCCGACCATCCGTACCGCTCCGTCCCAGGATAGGAGAACTCTTTTGCTCCGCCCTACGTCTGAACGATGTTGTGGTTTTTGAGACGAGTCTTCGCGAGAATCGGTCATTTGTGACAGCCTTTGTAGACACAATTCTACGCCTCCCTTGAAAATCGGAAAGCCCCGCAGACCTGCCTGACAACCAGGGCTATGATGGTAGGGTCGCTCACGAGAAAACGGGGGCCCGATGTACTACTACCGACCGCCGAAAAAGAACTTCTTTGGCCACTCGATGAAACGATTCTCGCCGGAGAAACAGCGTCAGTTGGCGGAGAAATTTCTCGAGAAGGCCACGATCGGAAGTGAGGTTTCGAGCTCGAACCTGACCATCGGTTCTCCCATGGGCCCCAAAACTCCCTCGTTTCAATCCATGATCGAGAGTGTTTCGAAGATCCTCGGAGACGTCAGCGATTCGGTCGGCGGGAGCCTGACCAGGGATCTGATCGCGGACGAATTCGAACGTTGCGTTCGTTGGCTGATCAACGAAGCCCCACTGCCCAGTACCCGGGAGTGCTTCGTCATGATGACCCGCAACCACCGGATCACCAACTGGAGGATCGAAAACGTCGCGATGCCGACAGAGAGCACGCTGAACGAAATCTACGGGACCCTCCCGACAGTTCAACCGATTTTCAGCTTCGAGACCCGACCACAATATGTTTTCGTGAAATCCACCGCCCAGGAGATGAGCTATTTCAAGATGGATGACTCGCACTTGAAGGAAGGCTGAGCTACCAGGCGCTGTCGTCACCGCCTTCAATTCCATCATGGAAGAGACCGAAAGAAAGTGAGGTCGCTCGTGTCACCGGATTCAGACTTCAGCGCGGTGATCACGTCGTTTGGGGTCGGGAACAGGGTGGAACGCGCGGTCGAGAGCATCAAGAATCAGACTCTCCCAGGAATCGACCTGGTCGTGGTCGACGATGCCTCGCAGGATGCGGAAACCCTCCAATCATTGAAGGAACTCGAGCCGCACGTCAGAATTGAAAGGCTCGCCGAACAACGTGGTGTAGGGAATGCCCGAAATGTCGGTCTGGCACTGACGAACGGTCCCTACGTTCTGTGCCTGGATGGTGATGACTGGGTGGAACCACGCTATCTCGAGTTGGCAAAAACGAAGTTTGATTCCGACCCGGCGGTCGGAATCGTCTCAGCGTGGGTTCGCTTTGAGGGGCAACGCCAGGGAGAATGGCGGCCGGAGGAATTCGGCCTCGAAGACATCCTGGCCACCAACCAGATTCAATCGGCATCGACCTTCCGCCGGTCCGCGTCCGAATCAGTCAATTCCTATAACGCCGAACTGGGCGGCTATGAGGACTGGGAGCATTGGATCTCGATCGTGGCGGCGGGCTGGACAACCCGTGTCATCGCAGAGTCCCTGATCCACTATGAGATCCGGCCAGACAGCCTCAGTCGGCGCTCGAATCGACATGCCCGCCAGCTCGTGGAGTTCATCGTGGGCCTCCACGAAGGTCTTTACCACTCTTTGATGGGACCTATATTTTCGGCGAAGGTCGAGCGAGCGATTTTTCTCGAGCGCGAGATCGAGAAAGCCCTGGAGCGCTGCGAGGAGCTCGAAGAAGAAATTGCCTCGATTTCGACAAAAAACGATTCTTAACCCTGCGGCCTGATTGTTCCGGATGATTGCCGTTTGAATCATGTATTGATGTACATTTGATTCTTGTGATTCTTTTGGGGGGCATTTGTGATTGCAGCTGATACCAACGATTCGTATTTTGAACGGCTCTTTACCGTTTCGGGTCGTACCCTTGTTATTGCGTTAGCGATTCCGGTGGTCGTGCTCGCAGCAATCAACCTGCTCCATGGCGGGCTGCTTTTCTTAGGTATCAATCGTGAGTCGGCAATCGTCTCATTCCTGCTGTTTTTCGATCACAATGGTGAGTTCAACTTCCCGGCCTTTTACAACTCGCTGCTGCTTGTCGGGGCATCCTTTGTAAATTTCCACGCGTGGCGTTTTTCGGTCCGGAAACAACGCCCCTTCCAGCGCGCCTGGTTGGCGTTGACTGTTATTTTCCTTTATATGGCGATGGATGAAATCCTCGCCATACATGAGCGTTCGACCGAACCGCTCAGAGAAGCTTTTGACGCGGGAGGGCTTCTTTATTGGACCTGGGTGATTCCGGGCATCGCGATCGTCCTCGTGCTCGGCCTGGCCTTCACGCCTTTTCTACGCCGTCTTCCCCAAAGGACATTTCGGTTGGTCATGATCGCGGCATGCACCTACATCCTCGGAGCCATCGTCATCGAAATGTTCGGTGGTTATTTCTACGACTCCTATGGTGGCGGTGTACTGACTGATGTCTCGATAATCCTCGAAGAAACCGCCGAAATGACGGGCGTTATCGTCTATATCTATGCGATCTGCGCCTACCTCGATTTCGCTCAAAACGAAAGCTAGTCGAGATTGGCGAGCGCCTCCAGAAGTTCGTCAACCGACGGTCGCTGCTTATAGTCCACATCCTGTCGGAAATAGCGGATGACGCCATCTGAATCCACAATGACCGCGGTCGGATGCGGGACCTTGGAGTTCGAGGCATTGATCAGTCCCCAGCCTTTGATGACAGTGAGATCCGAGTCCGTCAGCAGCGCGAAATCAATTCCCTCTTTCGCCGCATACTCCGCGAGTTTTTCTGCCGGATCCGGACTGATCGCCCAGATTTCCGCATCGACTTCTGCAAACGCCGTCAGGTTTTTCTGCAGCTCACCGAGCTGACCACGACAGAATGGTCACCAGAGACCCCGATAGAAGATCAATATCCTGGGACCATCGATGGACGCCAGCGATCGGCTGCTTCCATCTCCCGCAGTCAATTCTATTGGTGGTGCTGCGGATCCTACGGCGGGCAATGACGATTCGGCGGACGCCGAAAACGCGACAAACGTGGCGGCAGCGAGCGCGACGGACCCTGCCATCGAATTCAATTTCATGATGAAATCCCTTCAACTGAATAGACCGGACTCGAGTACCAGCCCAGTGTACTGCGGCCGCTTCCACCCATTCGGCGGCTCGACGGTGTACAGTACGGGTCACAGGCATTCGTCGATTTCTCACAAAAATCAATCGATCGCCGGCAAAGGAGGCTGTAATCATGGCCAAGGGTCAAGTCAAGAAAGAAAAGTCCAACAAACCCAAACTCTCCACCAAGGAGAAGAAAAAGGCGAAGGCCGCCAAAAAGGCTGCCAAGACGGCATGAGAGCTCCTCCGAGGAGGAAGTGAAATCCTCCCTCGTGGTTTCGGGCAATCCGTCCGTGATAGATATCACCCGCCATGTGGCGGGTGGTTTTCGCATCGTCAATGACGCCAGCGACAGATCAGTCCGTCGACACCAACTGCGATCCCGGTTGTACCGTCGCGGCTGAATCCAACGGCGTGCAATTGTCCCTCACCGACCCGTTCCCAAGTGGATCCTCCATCAAAGGACACATCTGTCCCGGCCGGCCCAACCGCCATCAAATGGTCGGAATAGCTTCCTGACAGTGGAACGACACACTCACGGAATCCTGACGGAGGGCTCGAGGCGGGCTTCCAGGTCACTCCCCCATCCGTCGTGACAGCGGCGGTCGAGGCGGGATTCGGTTCGTCCCGATAGTCACCACCGACGACGACACCCCTTGCTTCGTCCAGAAGATGCACTGAAAACACTCCCTGCGACGGCTCGCCGGAACGCACCGGGGTCGGGCTGACGTCCCATGAGGCTCCGCCATCTCCCGAACGAAAAACCCTCGCCGCGGGACCGCCGGTACCAAAGAAGACCGCATTCTCACCGTGCACCGTCAGACAGGTCCCCGATGCGGCAAAGTTTGCCTCACCCTTGATCGCTTCAGGTCTGGAAGACCACGGCAGTTCGCTCCAGGTCCGGCCTCCGTCATCGGTCGAGATCAGAAGGAAACGCCCGTCGATCGATCACCGGCGCATCGGCGATCATACCCCCGTCCGTTGACCTTCGGCGCGGTGACCGTTAGGATCCGAAGTATATGAAACAAATCACCTATGTCAGTCGTTTTGCGAAACCCTTCTCCGAAACAGAACTCGACGATCTCGGCAGACTCGCAGCCGAGAAAAACCAGAAAGCCGGGGTCACCGGAGTCTTGATGACCTCCGGTGGCATCTTTTTTCAGATTCTGGAAGGCCCCGCCGAGGCGGTGGATCAGATCTATGGAGCGATTGCAGCCGATTCGCGCCACACCGATCTCGTGGTGCTCAATCTCGAGCAGGACATTCAGGAGCGCCGCTTCCCCGACTGGTCGATGAAGACGGTCAATCTGGACGCCGCGTCACATGTTCGGCTATTGCCACTGAAGGTGATGATGGAGACGGTCTTCGAACAGCAGCTGCTGATCGACAAGATCCTGTGGGCCATCGACAGGACGTTGAAGCACGAACTGAAAACTGGATGACCCCTTGCCGTGGCGGTCTGCATCACCCACGGGAACTTCGCCGGTCTTGCTTTCAAATCCTCGCTCAGACCGCCGACCTGCTGACACCCCGCCGATCGAAGGGATAAGATCATCGGGCTGATCGTCTGGGGGTTTTTATGAAGTGTGCCGTCATCACCGTCGTGCTCTCGCTCATCCTTCCCTTTGCGTCGTGGTCTGGCGAGGCTGAGATCCCGAATGCCGTGAGAATCGGCGTCGCCGCCTTTTCTCACGAGACCTGCACCTTCTGTCCACGACCCACCGGAATCGAAGAATGGGAATTCTATGGTCCACCGGTCCGAGGCGACGCGGTACTCGAGAGCGGGTCATATATTCGAGGCTTTGTGGGACAGATTCGGGAATTTCAAGGCGTGGAACTCGTTGGGATCCTGTCGCCGCGCAACGCGGTCGGGGGGTCGTCGGGCAGCTGGATTACCAAAGAGGCTTTTGACAAATATACCGGTGGCATCGTCAGAGATCTGAAAGAAAACGGCCCTTTCGACGGGGTCTTTCTCGCCCTGCATGGAGCGATGGCGGTGACCGGCGTCCCAAGACCCGAGGCCGAGATCGCGCGTCGGGTGCGGGCGGTTGTCGGGGACATCCCGATCGTCGCGACCTTCGATCTGCACGGCAACGAGGACCAGGAGTTTCTCGAGGTCGCGGACGGCACCTTCACCGTGAAGCGATATCCACACTACGATGCTCGATTGCAGGGCGAACGGGCCGCGCGATACCTCCTACGCGTCATCCGCGGCACCTACAAACCCACCAAAGCCACCAGGAAGCCCGGCGTGATCACCCCGAGTGTCTATCAGGGAACCGGGGTTTCCCCGGCCCGAGACATCATGGAACGCGCAAGACGATGGGAGTGTCGGACGCCTGATGCATTTGTCTCGGTCTTTTTCGGATTCGCGTACGCCGACGTTCCCGACGCAGGAGCGACGGTGAGTGTCATGACCAATGACGATCAGGAGTTGGCCGACCGCATAGCCGACGACATGGCCGAATACATCTGGAGGGTCCGCGCCGATTTCGCAGGCCGCGTGCTCCCCAAAACCGTCGAGGGCGTCGCCAAGGCGATCAGCGCAGCCAAGGCGGGCAAAACCCCGGTTGTGATCGCGGATCACGCCGATCGGACCGGGAACTCGACCCACATCCTCGAAGCGCTCATCAAGCAACAGGCCGAAAATTTCTGCATCGCCACGATCTCCGACCACAGGGCCCTCGAAATCATCGCCGAAAAATCCGCGGTGGGCGACGAGGTCTCGGTGGAGGTGGGAGGGTATGCAGATGAATACGCCGGCAACCCGGTGCCTCTCCACGGCACCATCGAATACCTCGGAGAGTACGGTCATTTCGATCAGATCGCAGTACTGCTTTTGGACCGGAACAACAGGATCATCATCACCCCGGAGCTTCATCAGGTCACGACGAGGGGGATCTTCGACAGCCTCGATATCGCTCTCTCCGACTGCGAAATCATCTCCCTCAAGACCAGAGTGCATTTCAGGAGAGGCTTTCACGAGACCGGGCTGGCCGGAGCCATCATCGAGATCGACGCACCGGGATTGGGCCCCGCAGACCTCAGCAAACTCGAGTATGAGAACGTGCCCGAAGACCTCTATCCCATCTACCGCAAGGACTGACGAGGACATCATGAAAACGAAAGAAACCCCGATTGCAATTACGTCAATTCTCCTGCTCTGCGCAGCCGTTCCCATCTTTGGAGCGGAGGTCGGACCGGACCGGGGCATGCTCGTTGTGGCCGGAGGCGGCGTCACCGACCCGGCCATTTACGAACGCTTCGTCGCGCTCGCAGGAGGGGGCAACGCTCCCATCGTGGTAATACCAACCGCGGGTGGCGGCGACACCTACGACCAGTACTGGCCCGGATTGCGACGTCTCCGCGATGCCGGTGCAACCAACATTACGGTGCTCCACACCTACGATCCCGAGGTCGCCAACACCGAATCGTTCGTGGCACCGCTGCGGCTAGCAAAGGGCGTCTGGTTCTCCGGCGGCAGGCAGTGGCGCCTGGTGGACGCCTATGCCGGCACCAGAACCCTCGCCGAGATCCGTGGGGTACTCGAGAGAGGTGGCGTGATCGGTGGGTCGTCGGCAGGCGCCACCATCCAGGGCAGCTATCTGGTACGGGGCGATTCCTCAACCAATACCATCATGATGGGTGACCACAAAGAGGGCTTCGGGTTTCTCACCAATGTGGGAATCGATCAGCATCTGCTACGCCGCAACCGACAGTTCGATCTTCTCGAAGTGATCGACGCCCACCCGCAACTGCTCGGCATCGGGCTCGATGAGAACACTGCCATCGTCGTCCGCGGTGACAACTTCGAGGTGATCGGCCAGGGCTACGTGGCGATCTACGATTCCAACAGGATCACGTCCAAGAACGGGAGATTCTATTTTCTCGCCCCTGGGGATCGATATGACCTCGAGAATCGCGAACCGAGCCGTCAGACCCACTCGCCGGAGCCATTCGAAGAGGTGTTGAGCGAAGCAGCCGCAAGGTAGTCGGCTCTTCCACTTCAGCGCCCAAGAAGGGTCGTTGGAAAACTCCCGAGACGATTTTTTGGCCTGCCTACGGTTCCTCGGGCCAGCGACACTCGGATGGCACTGCCTGCCGGTAATACCAGCGGTCGTCATCGTGACAGAAGAGGACTCCCGCGGTGACTGCCCGGTGGCGATATTTCTCGTAGCAGATCATGACCGGATCCCACCACTTGGCGACCTCTCCTTTGACCCGGGCCGCCTCGCGCCTCATCTGGTAGTTGGGATCGTTCTCGTACTTCTCCACATTTTCGGTCGCTCGTTCGAGCTCTTTCTTGGCCAGACGGCAGATGTCATATCTTTTGATGGTTTCGCGAACAGTCGCATCGCCGAGCGCTTCGTAGCGTTCATCCGGTAGTTTTCGGAGCAACGGGTTCCCCATCTCGGTCACGAGTTTCTGATCGATCACGACTTTCTTACCGTCTTCACTCACCTTGTGTTTTTTGGCGTAGTCGGAGAGCGAACTCTTTCCGCCCTGCTTCGATCTCGTGCTGCTCCGGTTCATATTTCGTTCGTTGGCAAAGTCGTGGCGATCCGCCATCACGTTGACCGGATCGCGCTCGCCTCTGAGTTGAGGCGAGGTCGCGGCGACGTTTTGCAGCCGAAAACGGCGCCGCATCACGGTCCGCCCGCTCGCATCCGAAAAGGTGACCTGAGCGACATAGTTTTTGGGAGGCTCGGATCCGTCAATCGGCGCAGTCGCCGGCAGGACACCGGTCCACACGCCGTCGTCCCCGAGCTCGAGTTGTTGCTTCACCGGTCGGATATCATCGCCTTCAAGGACGACCTCGCCGGAAAGATTGCCACCGAGGGCCGCCAGAGTCGGTTTGACCTTGACTCTGATCGGTGCGGGAGGCAGGGAGATCACACCCGGGTCGAAGGATATGGTGGCGGCCTTCGAACTCACGAACTCGTCGAGGAGGGCGGGTGAGATCGCAAAGCCGAGCCCCTCAGAACGCATGATCTTGGCGTTGACCACACCGACCACGACTCCCGCATCATTCACCAGCGGCCCACCGGAATTTCCCGGATTGACCGCAGCATCGGTCTGCACCATGACCTGTTTGCCGCTGTCATCACGCCGCAACGAGGTCACCAACCCCGAATTGACCGTGAGTTCCGGGTTGCGCTCAAAACCCACCGTCCTGCTGTCCTGACCGAGCGCCAGGGTGTCGCCAAGCGGAAAACCCGGGACCCACACCCGGTCGGTGATCCGGGCTTCGTGTGGTTCGGAGACATCGAGCCAGGCCGGCGCCTTCACCGAGACCGAAAGAAGGGCGAGATCACGTTTGCGGTCGAGGGCGACAACTTTCGCCGGCAGTACCCTCTCTTTTGAGGTGCCGCTGTGCAGAACGACCTCGAGGTCGAGGACCTTGGCGTTGATATCCCGGACTACGCCATCCATCCTCATTTCGACCGTGTCCGCAACCACGTGCCAATTGGTGATTACATAGCCGTCCTGGTGGACGAAGAAGCCGGTGCCTGATGTGGTGAAGTAGGCGTGTCCGAATGACCGGTTCATCTTCAGAAAGACCACCGAGTCCATGGCGTTCTGGAGCCCGTCGCGATCCACGCCCTGCGACAGAGCGGAAGCCGACGGAAGCAGGACCAGGAGCAATAAAACCCAGAAAATTTCCAATCGTTTCATCAACCGCCCGCCTTTCCGTCCGATGATTCCGGTTCAGATTTCAAGCGAAAACTCTTCTGGATTGAACTGAGTTGCAAGTCCAATGCCAGAATCGACTCCACTTTGAGACGGGTGCAGGCGCCGAATACACCTCGTTGACATGTCGGTCGGATCAAGGTGTCCCGGATTGAGACGATGCCCACAAAACCTCACTGAGGACCCTGGGGACGGCGATCAGCGATTGATCCCGTCGTCTACCACCGTGGGGCAACGGGAAAATTAAAAAATGAATTCAGGTTCGGCGGCCGAAAAGGACCCGGTCGAGCGAAAACCGTCCAGGTCCGATCGCAAAGAGGACCAGGGCGATACACAGAAACAACACCGCCTTTTCGAAAGAACCGCCGCGCCCCACAAAGGGGTCACCACGAAGAATGGCGTGGGAATAGAAAGCGACCGCCATCGTCGAGCCGATGCCCATGGACGCCAGGGGAGTCAGAAGCCCGATGACCCAGGCAAGTCCGCCGCCAAATTCGGAAAGCGCTGCAAGCGCCTGAAACACACCGGGCGCCCAGGCACCCTCCCCCATCCAGCCAAACGGGTTCTGGATCTTTCCCCACCCGTGCAGCATCATGGCGGAGCCGGCGACCAATCGGAGCAGGAGCAGCGAAATGTCTGCACCGGCCGGGTTGGCAGGCACCGTGAAGAGTTTTTTGATGTCCATCAATTTCCTTCCAATTCGGTAGCGATCATTCGGGCCTCACGAAAACCAACACACGGCGGGCGAAAATTGTTTCGCTCAGAACCGGGAATCCCGGCCGATTCCCCTTCTATCTCGTTCGCGACGAGATTCTGGATACTCGATGCTCGATGCTCGATTCACACACCGATCGGCATCAGGTTTTCTGGGTGGGCAAGGATCGAGTATCAGAGCCGTCCAAGACAGCGGCGACGGCGACAGGGCCAGGGACCAGCGTCAGGAACCAGCGATCAGTGTTCAGCAGCAGCGATCAGGGGCGGCGATCAGATACCGTGACGGCGTGGCCACCTCCGGGTCGTTCAACAGAAGGAACAGCCGTTGTGGTGTAAGCGTCTCGCCTGCACACCGTGCGGCCGAGACGGCCGCACCACAAAGGCCGGAGCCTCGAAGAAGTGAGTGCCGTTCGCTGGCGCCGTCCTTGATCGCTGCCGCTGACTACCGTTCGCCGACGCTGTCTGCCGATCCCCGTCGCTGTCGCAGTACGCTATCCGCGACTCTTTCTTGGGCAAGCGTTGTCAGTGATACAGGTTCTTGCCGGTCGCCGATGGCAGCCCCGGTGCGTCGAGGTTGCCATTTTGTGCCGCCCACAGAAGGCGTTGCTCGACGTCTCCCTCCCAGGTCCGTTCGACGATGGTGCCGGAGCGGGCGGCTCGCATCTCGATGACCTTCCCGGCCTCACGATCGACGAGGAGGATCACTCTGTCCCCTTCTTGAGTCCATTCGAAACCGATCCGGTTTCCCTTCCAATCGACCATGGCCCGCGCCGCGATATCGATCGAAGAGGGGCCCATATTCTCCACGTCGAACTCAGCCGGCGCCCTCAAGATGACCGCCGGTGGTTCGTCTCGGGGGGCCGCTCCCGTTTCGAGCTCACCGATCATCAGCCACATAATTCCGCCAAAGACTGTCAGACCAACCAGCGCGAAAAAGATTCGTTTCATATAAATTGAAACACCGAGGGAGGACCGCAGATTTCCCGAGTTTCACCAATCCGACCAAACGGCCGGAAGATCCGGGCCTGGCTCTCGGTTGACCCCTTCGCATGCGATTGACCTACCTCCTCATCGGCCACCTGAGCATGGCCCTGGGATTCATCGGAATCTTCGTCCCGCTTCTGCCGACGACTCCCTTCGTCCTGCTGGCAGCCGCGTGTTATTCGCGCGGCTCGGAGAGGTTTCACTCGTGGCTTCACGAGCACCCGCGCTTCGGGCCCATGATTCATGATTGGCGAGAGCACGGGGTGATCAGCCGGCGAGCAAAAATCGTCGCGGTCATCACCGTAGTCGCCTCGATCTCGATTTCAGTGATTCGCCTCGATCTTCCATGGAGCGCGGTGGCGCTGGCGATCGGGGTGATCGTCCTGACCTTCATCCTCAGCCGCCCATCTTGAGGGCTCCGCCTTGCCACCCGGTGGTGGTACATTGCGTTCACGATGAAATACTTTGAAAAATCACTCTTGGCCGCCGTGGCTGTCGCATTGCTTCTGGGATGCGGAGACGCGCAAGACCCTACAACCCCGAGCGACCAGGCCCACGACGACACCAAGGCCCCCGTTTCAACGGAACCGTTGCCGCCATCGGAGGGCTTCTCCTGGGTCGTACCTGGAGAACTGGCGGCGATGCCGTTACCGGGTCGAAACCGGCCTCTTGATCAGGACGCGGCATTCCTCGAGCAGGAGGGAATCACAGTTCTCGTTTCACTGACCGATGAACGACCCGATGGCGAAATCCTGGCTTCGAACGCGATCCGCCAGGAACATTTTCCAGTAGAGGACTACACGCCACCGACCCTCCAACAGATGATCGAGTTCACGGCATTGGTCGAGGCATCCGCGGCAGCCGGAGACCCAGTGGGGGTCCATTGCACTGCGGGCCTCGGGAGGTCTGGCACGATGGCGGCGGCTTACCTGGTTTCGAAAGGCGCAACGGCAGATGAAGCCATTGCAACGCTCCGCGAGCTCCGTCCGGGATCGGTGGAGACACCGGAACAGGAAGAGGCCGTCAGGTTGTTTGCGGAAGACCTGCAATCGAAACGCTAACTACGGAATCTCTTCGACCCAGGCCGGGACCTCGGGCTCACCCTTGAAGATCGATCGATCGAGATCGTCGGTGATCGCCCACCGGTGCAGCCAGGTGATGCCCCCACGACCCGTCCAACCATCCACCGGATGATCGTAGATCGGGTCGTTCAGTGCCTCCTCGAGGCTGATCCAGCCATATCCTCGAGCTTCGAGTTCCTCGAGCAGCCCGCCCAGCCAGTCCGCATTCAAAGCGTAGGCATGAATCAGCAAGACCTGTGGGATGGCCCGACCGACGATCGCCACGCTCTGACCCTCATAAAAACGCACCACATCCAGCATGTAGCGGAGATAGTCGCGGCCGAGGCGCTCCATGAGTTCCTCGTCCCCGGTGTTGTAGGCATTACGGTATGCACGTCCATAAACCCACTCGCTGTTGTCGATGGTGACAGGCGCCACGGTGTAGCCGCGCGACGCCAGGAAGGTCGAAGTCGCCCCCTGAACCTCCACACTCATCCCGGTGTGGAGGAATGGGTGGCGGAAATAGCGGAGTTCCCGGCCCGAGGCCTCGAGAATGTTCTTCGTCTGCGTTTCACCGCGCACCACATCCGCCATCCATTCATCCGGCGGCACCCGGTGCAGGTCGAGGTGGGCATAACCGTGGTTGCCAAGCTCGAAGCCGGCAGTCAGCCATCTCTTCAGAATCCGCAGCCGAAACGGGTCGAGCTCACCCTCGACCTCGAGTTTGCGTTCATTGACGAAGCCTACTGCAGGCACTCGATGCTGTTTGAGGGTCTCGAGGAGATCGTTCGTGACCCGATCCATCTGTTCATCCGTGTGCCAGCTCGGTTGGGCAACCGGCAGATCATCGATCGTGATGGCCATGACCCGATCCACCCAGTGCAGCTTATCGGACGAACGAGCTGAGCCCACAACCAGAACTGCCAGGACAGAGAGGATCAACAGGCCCCACACATTTTTCATAGCGCAATCCTCGCACAGTCGAACAATCAAACTCGACCCAACCGTCCCGGACAGGCGGCGAATGCAATGAAACGGTCTGTCAACAAGATGCGTGAACAGATTTGGAGGGGTGCCTGAAAGAGGCAACCGGAGGAGCCATCACTCGCGGATCAAGGCGCCTCTGAGGATATCTCTTAGAGCCAGGGCACACGCGGTCGGCGCGGCGATGCCCTCAGACCCACAACAGATCCCGACAGCCGTGGCGCGACGAGGGTCGCCGCCACGAGCTCACCCGCATAGTGATTGCCAAACTCACTCAGGTGCCAATCCGAGGGATCGTAGAGCGAGGCACGTCCTTCTTCATCAAAGCCCATAAAATCCGGATAAAGATTGAGATATGGGATTTCCAGCTCGTCGCACAACCGGGCGGTAATGTTTTCCGGCGCAAAAAAACCATCTTCGCTATTTCGAACCTCTTCGAAATGTTCCCGGTTTTCAGTCAACTCAAGGAACTGAGATTCTTCCACGATATTGAGATAAGAAGGAATGATAACAACCGCGAATTCCGATCCTATGGCACGCGTTACTTCTTGAAAACGAGCGAGAATAGACCTCATCAATTCAATGCTATTTTTTGCCTCTTCCGACCCAGGTTTCAGCAGCAGTTCCGTGTCGTAAAAATCCGCAAACAGGTGATGCATGAGGACTTCGTGGTTTCTGCTCAGAACGCGGTGATGAGGGTCGATTTTCGGTTGAACCAGGAACTGGAGGTGATTCAACAAGAAGCACGTACGAAAGCGGGGAACGTTTTTGCTCACGATATTCTCTTTGTTGCGAAAGAGTCGGCCGCCGCCGTCGAGAGAATACATCCCGCTTCGTATGTTGTCCTGAAAATCGTTGGCTGGAAAGATCCCAAGGATAACCATGTCGGGATTCAATCCCGTACCGTCCTGCTCCAGCGAAACCAGAGATTGATCCGGCCCATAGGCCAGAACACCCATATTGAAGACCTCGAAGCCCGCTTGCAGAGATTTCCCGAGACCGGCAGCGATCGTCGCATCCGGACGAACGTTGTGGCCCATGATGAATGAGTCACCTAAAAAGAGAATTCGTTTTCGATGAGCATTTTCTTCTTCGACAAACGAAGATCCTCGATAACCCATTTCATTGATATCAGGGGCACAATTTGCTTTGATGTAGAAAAGACGTTCTTTATCAAAAAGAATCGTATAGTCGTACATCTTGATATTGGGTTCGTACAAACCCATCCTCGCGAGGAACTCAAATATTCCAAAAGAAACAGACAAAACAAAGACCAAAAAAAAGGCCAATTTGAGAAACTTTTTCACAAGTAGTGGAATCTTCATTTTCTTCCCGCCGAAGCGTGAGGGCCATTTACATTGTCCCCGGTGTCTTCGAGACGGTCAAGGGATACGAGGTGCCTGCCGGCCGCGGCCGCTCCCGGTCAACTCTCTCGCAACAGGATTCCCGCGTGGTGATCAATATGGTCGGCAATAAACGTCTGGATAAAAAAATAGCTGTGGTCATAGCCCGGATGCATCCGCAATTCGACCTCCTGTCCACCCTCCGCACAGACTTGAGCGAATTCACGCGGATGAAGTTGCTCCAATAGGAATTGGTCATCCTCGCCCTGATCGATCAGGATCGGGCTCTGTCGTCTGCCCGTACGCACCAATTCGGTTGCATCGTGTGAGCGCCACGATTCATTGTCGTCGCCCAGGTAGCCCCCGAAGGCCTTGATGCCCCACGGACATCTGCGCGGTGCGCAGATTGGTGCAAAAGCGGAAACCGAGCGATAGATTTCAGGGTTGGTCAATGCCAGAGTCAGGGCGCCGTGACCGCCCATGGAGTGGCCGCAGATCCCGGTGGCTTCCGCCTTGGCGGGGAAGCATTCGTTGATCAGTTGACGAAGTTCATCCACTACGTAGCTTTTCATACGGTAATTGGCTGCCCAGGGCTCGACGGTCGCATCGAGATAGAAACCGGCGCCGGTGCCAAAGTCCCAGTTGTCATCCTCGCCGGCAATGCCTACTCCACGCGGGCTGGTGTCGGGCATCACCAACATGATTCCGCGTTTGGCCGCGTAGACCTGGGCCCCGGCTTTGATCGTTGCGGTCTCCTCGGTGCAGGTCAGACCGGCCAGAAAGTAGAGCGCGGGCACCCGGTGTTCCTCAGCCTGGGGAGGAACAAAGACCGCAAACCGCATTTCGGTCCCGGTCGCGGTGGAACGATGGCGGTAGAAGCCTTGGGTCCCTTCGTGGCACTTTTGACGACTGATCGTTTCGATCGTTTTTGTCACGACTCCCCCACTCTCAGAACAACACGACGCTTCGAATCGAAGTTCCGGCGTGCATCAGGTCAAAAGCGGTATTGATCTCATCCAGCGGCATCGTGTGGGTGATGAGATCGTCGATGTTGATTTTTCCGTCCATGTACCAGTCGACGATTCGGGGCACATCGGTGCGGCCCCTGGCGCCGCCAAATGCCGTGCCCCTCCAGACCCGCCCAGTGACCAGCTGAAACGGACGGGTGGAGATTTCCTGGCCGGCTCCGGCAACCCCGATGATGACGCTCTCGCCCCACCCCTTGTGGCAGCACTCGAGCGCCTGTCGCATGACTTCCACGTTGCCGATGCATTCAAACGAATAATCGGCGCCGCCGCGAGTCAGCTCGACCAGGTGCGCTACGAGGTCGCCGGCGACCTCGGTCGGGTTGACGAAGTGCGTCATGCCGAATTGTTCGGCCAGCACCTTTCTCGACGGGTTGATGTCCACCCCGACGATGATGTCGGCCCCGACCAGGCGCAGACCCTGGATCACATTGAGCCCGATCCCGCCGAGACCGAAGACGACGCAATTGGCGCCCGGCTCCACTTTGGCTGTATTGATCACGGCTCCGATCCCGGTTGTCACTCCGCAGCCGATATAGCAGATCTTGTCGAAGGGAGCATCTTTTCTCACCTTGGCAACTGCGATCTCCGGCACAACGATATGGTTTGCAAAGGTCGAGGTGCCCATGTAGTGGTAAATGGTTTCACCGCCGATACTGAATCGGCTTTTTCCATCGGGCATCACGCCCCGCCCCTGAGTCTCACGTATCGCCTGACAGAGATTCGTCTTGCCGCTCAGACAGTAGTCGCACTGCCGGCATTCGGGCGTATAGAGGGGAATCACATGGTCGCCGACAGCAACGCTGGTAACGCCCGGTCCCGCGTCCACCACCACCCCTGCTCCTTCATGGCCGAGGATGGATGGGAACAAACCCTCCGGATCGGCACCCGAACGCGTGAACTCGTCGGTGTGGCAGATCCCGGTCGCCTTGATCTCGACCAAAACCTCTCCCTCTCTCGGTCCGTCCAGTTTCACCGTCTCCACGACAAGTGGTTTTCCGGCCTCATAGGCCACCGCGGCGCGAGTCTCCATCTCCGAACCTCCCGTTCTTCTGCGGCAACTTGTGTGGTCGCCGGTGTGAATGAATTGATTTTCGATATCAGGTCTCAGTGATTGTAGCGGGTCACGGTTCCCTTCGGCATCGCCACGCCTGCTCCAAATGCCGTATTTTTTGAAATAGGTTCCTGATTGCTACGATAGATGGATGAACCGCCAAAAAAGAACCTTGTCTGCCGGGTGGCCGTTCGACGGTACGCTGCCTGGAATCAGGCATCACAAATGACGCCTCCGACTTCCTCGGCGCGACGTTCGGACAACGAAAAAGGCCCGAGGTGGGACGTGATCCGGGCGGATCTCAAGAACTTCGCAACCCGGCTTCCGGGTCTGTTTCGTGGTGACTATACGGCTGTCATGTTGGTCTTTGCCAACGTTTATCCCGTGATCGACATGCTCTTCAGGGGTGACCCGATCGGTTCTATCCTGGTGATCTATTGGATGCAGATGATGATCATTGGTTTCTGGACGATTCCGAAGCTCGTTGCCATCGCCAGGTGGGCCGCCCTGGCTTACGTTCCCATGTTTCTGATGATGTATCTGTCGATCGTGAATATCTTTGGAATCATGGTCGGAGCACTCCTCGACGACCAGATGCAGGGCACCGTCTGGCACCAGAACTTCTCGCCCTGGAACTATCTGGTGCCCGCGGGCTTGTTTTTTCTCACCCACGGAATGTCGTTCTATTTCAATTTCATCGGCGGCGAAGAGTACAAAACGGTCAGTTGGGAAACCCAATTGGGGAAACCCTTTTTGCGCGCCATGCCGATGTGGATCGCCGCACTGGTGGGCGCGATCATCGGCGGCTTTTTCAACACCGCGGCCATCGCTGTGATTTTTGTCCTGCCGGTCAAACTGGCCCTCGATGTCCTCGGCCATTTTGCCGACCACGGCAAGCTGAGGCTCGATGAGGATCCGTCCGTCCCGATCATTTCGTGACCTGCGGCAGTCGTACGAAAGGGAGCAGTAGCACCCCAGGCCGCGGTTTTACGTCAGAACACCCTTCTTCGCCAACCACCAGGAGTACCAAAGCAGGAAGAAGGCGATGATCCAGATAACGGCCGAGAAGGCCACCGCTTCCCCGCCCATGATTTCTGCACCGTTGCTCATGCCGAAGTTGTAGATCGCGGTGATCACCATGCCGGTAGTGGAGACCGCAAACGCCCACACGCTCCATTTTTTGCGCATGAGCAATCCGACGGAACCCGCGAGGGCCCCCCAGACGGCAATGGCCCAGAAAGCGGTCACCCACGCCGGAAAACCGTAGAAATAGGCCAGTTGCTCTTCGGTGAACTGGCCCATATACGACTCGAGCTGAAGCTTCGTGGCCAGATAATCGAATGCTCCCATTGCGTTCCACAACAGAGCAATGACACCGATGATCCAAAGGTGAACCGGAGCTTTCACACGCGACTCGCCTGCATTCATATTCTTCCCCTCCTTTTTCGACCCGTTTGTTGATGCCCGATACGATATCACGCCCTCCGGTCACGATGTCTCCCGGTGCCGGTGTAAGCCGAACCGGCCACCCCGCGAACGAAAACTTAAATAGATTTTTCTAGATTTAACCCTCTTCCAAAATGTAGATTGAATGAATTGAAATATTCTAACCCTATTTTTTACAATCATTTAAATATTTTTTTTAAAAACATCCACGATTTCGACAAAAACTTGAAATAATAGAAAAAACCTTGACGTTAGCCTTCATGTCCGACAAAAAAACCGGCCCCGACAGGCCACACAACAGGAGGAAAAAATGTCGAAGAGAATGTTGATCTTTGCCCTGACCGTTGGAATCGCGACTGTGGGCAGCCTGGCAGGGGCCGCCACCCCGGTGGGTGCAGTCATCACTGTAGACAACGAAAGCGCCAACATGGGGGACGCGCGAGTCCGGGTAGGCCACCTCTCCCCTGACGCCCCGAACGTGGACGTGTGGGTCAATGGCGCCAAAGCCATCGAGGACCTCGAATACAACGAGTTCACCGGCTATATCCCTCTCCCGGCCGGCGACTACAACGTCCAGGTCGTCCCCACGGGTGCCACCGAGCCGGTTGTCATTGAAGCCGATCTGTCGCTCGCCGCGATGACGGACTACACCGTTCTCGCCACCGGCATCCTGGCCGAAATCGCTCCCCTCGTGCTCGTCGACGACAACAGCGATCCGGCGGCCGGCAATGCGCACGTCCGCTTCGTCCACGCCTCTCCGGACGCCCCGGCGGTTGATATCGCCGTGACCGGCGGCCCGGTTCTCATTTCCGATGTCGAGTTCCAGGAATTCTCGGCCTACCTTCCAGTACCGGCCGGATCCTATGACCTCGAGGTCCGCCTCGCCGGCACCGAAACAGCAGTGCTTTACCTGCCCGGCACCGTGCTTCCGGAAGGAGCTGTCGCTACGGCCTACGCATCCGGCCTCGCCGCGGACGGTTTTGCCGACCGCACCATGTATCTGAACGACGACCGCTTCCGGATCGAGGTTTCGTGGGCAGATTTCGATGACAACACCGGCATCGGTTTCCAGAACGATCTGACCGAAGACACCGGTTACTTCACCTTCTTCAATGACGACAATGTGGAGCTCGTCGTGAAAGCCCTTGACGGCACACCCATCAACGGCAACTACTGGATCTTCTACGGCTCGCTGACCAACGTCGAGTTCACCATGACGGTGACCGACACCATGACCGGCGCCGAAAAGATCTACACGAACACTTCCCGCGAGTTCGCCTCGGTGGGAGACACCGAAGCGTTCCCGATGATGTCTCAGTAATCCCAGCCCTCGGGCTGGTGAGCGCGAACCGCCCTTCGGGGCGGTTTTTTTGTGGTCCCTGTAGAATCTTTTGCCGAAGGAGAAACGAATGAACACTCGAGTTGCCGCCACAACCCTCGTCATCCTAGTGGTCATGACCGCCATGAACGCATCTGCAATCGATACCGCGAACACCAAGTTCCTGAGCCAACCGGCAATCAGCGCAGAAAACATCGCTTTCGTCTATGCCAATGACCTCTGGGTCGCTGAGCGCGACGGTCGACACGCGCGCCGGCTCACCGCGGACGAAGGCCTCGAGACCGACCCGGTCTTCTCTCCCGACGGCCGCTTGGTGGCGTTCAACGCCCAATACGACGGCAACACCGATGTCTACATCGTTCCGGTGGAAGGCGGGATCCCGAAACGCCTCACCTGGCACCCCTACCCCGACGCCGTCTGCTCATTCACGCCGGATGGGTCTGCAGTCCTCTTTCGGTCCGGACGATTCGTTTTCACCAATCGTCATGCGCAGCTCTTCACCGTGTCAGTCGAGGGCGGGATCCCCGAACAACTCGATCTCCCAAACGCCAACAAGGCGGCCTATTCTCCAGATGGAAAGCGTCTCGTCTACACGCCTCTCGGTGAACGATTCCGCCAGTGGAAGAACTATCGCGGCGGAACGGTGTCGACTCTCTGGGTCTATGACTTTTCTGACCACGAGGCGGTGAAGATTCCGCAGCCCGACGGCCGGAGCAACGACACCGATCCCATGTGGATCGGCGATACCATCTACTTTCTGTCCGACCGCAACGGCGAGTTCAATCTCTTTTCATTTGACACCGGCAGCCGGCAGATCGAACAACTGACCCACTATTCCGACTTCCCCATCGTCGACGCCTCCCACGGTGACGGCACCATCGTCTTCGAACGGGCTGCGACCATTCACACCTTTGACCTCGCAACCGGCGAAATCAGCGATTTGCAGATCGCAGTGGCCGCAGACCTCCAGGAACTTCGCCCCCGCTTTGTGGATGGATCCGACGAGATCCGCAACGCCCACATTTCTCCGTCGGGCTCGCGAGCCGTCTTTGAAATGCGGGGCGAGATCGTCACCGTGCCGGCCGAAAAAGGCGACCCGAGAAACCTGACCCAGACCCCCGGCGCCAACGAGCGCAACGCGGTCTGGTCTCCCGATGGGAAATCCGTTGCCTTCTTCTCCGACGCCTCGGGCGAATACGCGCTCCATATCGTGCCACAGGACGGCAAGGGCGAGGTCACGACCCACGCTCTCAACGGCACCGGTTATTACAACGGTCTCAGCTGGTCGCCCGATTCGAAGAAGCTTGCCTTCGAGGACAACGGACGCAATCTTTACGTCATCCTGCTCTCGGCCGGCGAGATCAGGAAGATAGACCGCGAGCCCGTATATAACCCAGGGCCCTTCGGCAACATGAACCCCGTCTGGTCTCCCGACTCGAGGTGGCTCGCCTACACCGTCAACAACATGACAAATATGGAGCAGGTCTATCTCTACTCCCTGGATACCGACAAAGCCTCTGCAATCGGCGACGGTTTGAGCGATGTCGGCGACCCCGCTTTCGACGCCAGCGGCAAATACCTTTACGTTTTAGGCTCCACCGACGCCGGTCCGGTGCGCCAGTGGTTTGCGATGTCGAACGCCGACATGGAGATGAGTCGAAACCTCTACCTCGTGACCCTGGCCAAGGACACGCCCTCACCGCTGGCCAAGCAGAGCGACGAAGAAAATGTCGACGCAAAGGATGAAGACGACGATTCGAAGAAAGATGACGGCAAGGATGAGGAAGTCCCTCCGATGGCCATCGACTTCGACGGGATGGCCGAACGCATCCTCGCCATCCCGGTGGAGACGGGCAATTACTTCAACCTGCAGGCGGGCAAGGCTGACACCATTTTCTACCTCAAGGCCCCGGTGGATGCCGGCGGACCATCGAGTCCCGGTACCAAACTGATGATGTTCGACCTCGCGGAACGGGAAGAAAAGGAACTCTTTGAAGCCGATGGTTTCGTCGTTTCATCGAACGGCGAAAAGATCCTCTACAGCAACGGTCCCACCTGGGGAATCGCCGATGCCGGCAAAAAACCCGAGAATGGAAAGGGCACCCTCAACGTCGCGGCGGTCCAGATCCGGATCGATCCCGCCGCCGAATGGGAGCAGATCTTCGAAGAGACCTGGCGGATCTACCGCGACTATTTCTATGCCACCAATTTTCACGGCGCCGACTGGGAAGCCATGGGAGAGCGCTACCGACCCTTCCTGCCCGATGTCGCCTGCAGGACCGATCTCAACCGCCTGCTCCGATGGATGGGCTCCGAGCTGTCGGTGGGCCACAACCGGGTCGGCGGTGGCGACAATCTTCTCGACACCGACAACATCCCCGGCGGTCTGCTCGGCGCCGATTTCGAAGTGGAGAACGGTCACTATCGCATCACCAAGGTCTATGGCGGGCTCAACTGGAACCCCGAGCTGACCTCGCCCCTGACCGAGCCCGGAGTGGGCGTCGACGCGGGTGCCTACCTGCTGGCCGTCAACGGAACCGAACTGGCGTCGCCCGACAATCTCTACCGCCACTTCGAGAACACCGCCGGCAAGATCGTCGAGATCACCGTGGGCCCGAACCCATCGATGGAGGGTTCACGGACGGTGAACGTGGTGCCCATCGAGACCGAGTACGCCTTGCGCAACCGGGACTGGGTCGAAGGCAACATCAAAAAGGTCGATGAGGCCACTGGTGGTCGCGTTGCTTATATCTATCTTCCCAACACCACCAGCCTCGGCCACACCTATTTCAAGCGGTACTTCTTCCCGCAGGTTCACAAGGACGCCATCATCGTCGACGAACGCTTCAACGGCGGCGGCCAGATCGCCGACTACTACATCAACATCCTCCAGCGGCCCTATATCAGCCACTGGAACATGCGCGACGGCCACGACATGAAAACGCCCCAGGGTTCGATCCAGGGCCCCAAGGTCATGCTGATCGACGAGACCGCCGGCTCGGGCGGCGATCTGTTGCCCTATATGTTTCGCAAGTTCAAGCTCGGCCCGTTGGTCGGAAAGGCCACCTGGGGCGGGCTTGTGGGAACTCTCGGGTTCCCTATCCTGATGGATGGAGGTTATGTCACCGCCCCCAACGTGGCCATCTGGGACGAGGACGGTTGGGTGGTCGAGAACGTCGGTGTTCCACCAGACATCGAGGTCGAACAGACCCCCGCCGAGGTCGTCGCCGGCCACGATCCCCAGCTCGAGAAGGCCATCGAGGTCATCCTCGAAGAGCTCGAGCCGCCAACCCGCCGCCGGTCTACGAGCGCCCGCCCTATCCTGTCAGCGTCTGGCAGAAGTAGATCATTCGGATCACTTGTCAATACCTCCCGGGACCGGCGTCCCGGGAGGTTTGTTCGTTCCGAAAATCACTTTGTGTGGATGACCACGCTCCCTCCAGCCAGCACATTCTTCGCCCGATGAATCGGGGAAATGCCGGTGTCGGTCCCAGACCAGACCGTGATGTCAAAGGCATCGGGATTTCCACCAAAAAGATCTCCATCGACAGTCGAAACCCGATAGGTACACAGACCGTAACCGTCAATCGTTGAGGTTCCTTCGAAAAAGGCCGTGTCACCACCGACGGTGTACCAGTTCAGATCCTTACTCGTGAAATCGAGACCCGCGGCCTGGTATCGATAGTTCAGATTGCCGACCGCAACCTGGTTCTTGTCGAGTTTGACGACAAAGCTGAAGTGCGCCTTGTCGCCACTGCCACCGGCAGGTTCCGTGCTTCCTTCATCGGGCAAGACAAACCCGCCCCCGGTCGATTTCGGTCCGTCCGGGTCGTAGACAACCACCATCCCCTCTCCTGGCATGCCGCCCGCACAGCCGGTGAGGCCTTCAATCGCCAACCAATAATTATCGGGGGGAATCTCAGACAGATCGCATGTGACCTCACCGTACCAGTCGCTCGTGGCGACACATCTGAATTCCGCCCCATCCGACGCTCCAACCACGGTGAAAACCGTCTCAACTTCCTCAGCTTCATATCCCTCGAGATCAAAAACCTCAGCCTCCAACTGGAGTGTCGCAAGCCCGTCAGATTCTGTTTCGATCAACGATTCGGTGAGGTTGTTGAAAACTACCGTCTCAACAGGTGTGTCTGGGCAAAGGTCGAAATCGGGGAAGAAGTTGTCGGGGACACCATCGCCATCGGTATCGAGTTGGGTAACCAGCGCCCATGTGGAGAAATGGTCGATTTCGGTACCACAACTTGCGATGAAAACACCACCATCCTCCTCCTTGATACTACAACTCGCGTACTGGCCAACAAATGCATCGGCATATCCATCCTCATCCGTATCCGAGTAGAGGTAGATGTCAAGCGTATTCAAGAGGTTCTCTACCTTCAGTGCATGACTGACCGAATCCGGGTCCGCTACAAGTTCCGTCACGTCGGCCGTCAATCTCATCGTGATCGGGCTATCAAACACAAATCCATCGGGTTCGAGGTCGTAAACAGCAAGCGCATTTCCGAGGCCCGATGAAGGCCCAATCGAAACGTTGATCTCCGGATCATCCATGATGGTCTTCGTCACCGCGAGAGTGTCGTGCGCGCCCACGGCATCTGGTGGGGCGCTAATGCTCAGCCCGCCATCCGGTGTTGAAAGGGAGAATGGTTCCTCCGGCGATATCTCTCCGGCCGCCGAACCGCTCCCGTCACAGCCGTCAAGCGGATCGTTTGGACACGTGTCGCACAGGTCGCCTAAATGGTCCCCATCCACGTCGGATTGCAATTCGTTGTCGACCGTCGGGCAGTTGTCGATCTCGTCGGGGATCGTATCGGTGTCGGAGTTCGTGAAACAGTTTTCGCGGCAGACGACATAGGAGTCAACCCCGAACGGTAGGGGCAGAGAAACCAGTACATAGGATTGGCTGGAGAAAAACCCGTCTGCAGATACGACCAGCGAACCGATCTGTCGCCCATCGTACAAGTAACTGATTAAACCCTCATCAAAATCAGAACTCGTGAATTCGAAAAATCCGTTGCTATCCGTGAATAGCCGGCTCCCCAGGTTGTGAGCACACGAGCAATAGACTTGTGCGCCCGCTATAGGCTCTTCGGTAAATGCGTCGAGAACGACTCCCCGGAAGATCGTACCGCCAGACTCCAGATCCAAATCCAGGGTGGTCGGCAGAGGCAGATCCAAGCTGTATGACAACCTGCGCCCATAGTAGCCATCAGCCTGGACCAGAAGAGTTCCCGTGGCCCCACTCAGCTGATCTCCGGTCAACTCGTAGTTCCCGTCGGCATCCGTCACCGTCGCGCCCCGGTTGATTGAGGCACCCGCTACCGGCTGTCCCGATTCCCGATTTGTAATCCGACCCCGCAACACCGCCTCGTTCCGTGGAGCGATCAGATAGGGTTCAACCGTGAATGGCAGGGGCAGAGAAACCAGTACATAGGAATGGCTGGAGAAAAACCCACCTGCAGATACGACCAGCGAACCGATCTGTCGCCCATCGTACAAGTAACTGATTAAACCCTCATCAAAATCAGAACTCGTGAATTCGAAAAATCCGTTGCTATCCGTGAATAGCCGGCTCCCCAGGTTGTAAGCACACGAGCAATAGACTTGTGCACCCGCTATGGGCTCTTCGGTAAATGCGTCGAGAACGACTCCCCGGAAGATCGCACCGCCAGGCGCCAGATCCAAATCCAGGGTGTTCGGCAGAGGGAGATCCACGCTGTATGACAGCCTGCGCCCATAGTAGCCATCAGCATGGACCAGAAGAGTCCCCGTGGCCCCACCCAGCTGATCTCCGGTCAACTCGTAGTTCCCGTCGGTATCCGTCACCGTCGCGCCCCGGTTGATTGAGGCACCCGCTACCGGCAGTCCCGATTCCCGATCTGTAATCCGACCCCGCAACACCGCCTCGTTCCGTGGAGCGATCAGATAGGAATCAACCGTGAATGGCAGGGGCAGAGAAACCAGTACATAGGATTGGCTGGAGAAAAACCCATCTGCAGATACGACCAGCGAACCGATCTGTCGCCCATCGTGCAAGTAACTGATCAAACCCTCATCAAAATCAGAACTCGTGAATTCGAAAAATCCGTTGCTATCCGTAAATAGCCGGCTCCCCAGGTTGTAAGCACACGAGCAATAGACTTGTGCACCCGCTCTGGGCTCTTCGGTAAATGCGTCGAGAACGACTCCCCGGAAGATCGTACCGCCAGGCGCTAGATCCAAATCCAGGGTGTTCGGCAGAGGGAGATCCAAGCTGTATGACAGCCTGCGCCCGTAGTACCCATCGGCCTGGACCAAGAGGTTTCCCGTGGCCCCACTCAGCTGATCCCCGGTTAACTCGTAGTACCCGCCGGAATCCGTCATCGCCTCGCCCCGATTGATCGAGGCGCCAACAACCGGCTGTCCCGTTTCCCGATCCGTGATACGGCCTTGCAGAACGACATCGTTGGCGACCACCCGTGTTACTGAAATCGAGACACTGGCCTCGGCGGAGTTGGCCTGACCATCGTTGACAACATAGAGAAAGGCGTCGTTTCCGTAATAGCCGGGATCCGGTGTGTATGTCAATTGTGCTTGCGAACCGGTGACCACGAGAGCGGAGAGTTCGCCGTTGTCTGGCCCCGCGGTCACGACAAAGTCCAGCGGGTCTCCGTCCGGATCATCGCCCGTGAGCGCGATGACGACCGGCAGGTCCTCATCGGTGGAGGCGCCTTGGTCAAACGCAACGGGAGGGCCATTATCGCAGATGTCGCCGATACCATCGCCGTCGCTGTCCACTTGGTCGACGTTGGCGTCTATCGGGCAATTATCCTCGTCCCCGCAGATGGAATCCCCGTCGTAATCGTTGTCCACGTCGTACGGGCAGAAATCGACATCGCCGCAGATGCCGTCACCGTCGAAGTCGTTCTCCGGGTCGAAGGAACAAACGTCGATATCGCCGCAAATCCCGTCGCCATCGGAATCGTTCTCAGGGTCGAAGGGACAGCTATCAACATCACCGCACAAACCATCCCCGTCGAGATCGTTGTCCGGATCGGCGGGGCAGGCATCCCAATGGTCGGCCACTCCGTCACCATCGCTGTCTACCGAGACCTCGAGTGAAATGCTATAAGGCCAGATCGAGGAACCGAAATCCTTCACGTCGCCGATGCCGAGCCCGTCGAGCCTGGCCCGACGGATCGTGTGGTTCGCCGCCTCTGACCAATAAATCCTGTCTCCCACTCCATCGATCGCTAGACCGATGGCTCCGACCGCACCGGAAATGATCGACTCGGGACCAGCGGCGCCGTCGGGATACCGCATGAATTGACCATCCTCGTTGATCCAGTAGGGCGTCCCAGTCGCGAGATCGACAGCCACGTAAAGAGGTCGTCCGACGGTCGAAGGGGCCGAAAAGAGAAGCTCCCGGGTTTGCGCCATCGAGATCGCAGCGATACACGTACCCCACCCCTCCGATGTACGAGGTAAAAAACATCGCGTCACGGGCCACATCCAACGCAATGGAGTTCACCAGGCCGCTTGGCGCGATAACCAACTCCTCGGCGAATCCGTCGAGTTGTGTCCGGTAGATTCCGGCATCGGGCGTCGGATACCAGAGGGACCAATAGATCGCATCATTGACCGTGTCCAGAGCGAGGTCTGAAATGTAGCCCGGCACCGTCATGACCTCCACGATGTTTGAACCGTCGAGATCGGACTTGTTGATCTTGGGCGTCGCGGTGTTTTCGAACCAGTACATTTTTCCGTTTTGGTTGTCGATCTCGACCGAGTTCGGGTTCGGGGTGGTGGCGAGGATTTCCTGATTTGAACCGTTGGTGTCAAACCGCCGGATTTTCGTGTCGGTCCAGTAGACGCGTCGTGCGGATCCGACCGGGGTCTCGGGGATCACGGCGATGCCGATCGAGTTATGACCGATCGGGATGGCGGTGATCGAGGTGTGGGTGACGGCATCGATAACGGATACGTCGTGCGAGTTCTGATTGACTACGTAGGCAGAGGCGCCGTCCGGTGAGAAGGCGATTTGCCAGGGGTTGATGCCCACAGAAATGGTCGAGGCCACGACGTCGGTCGAGGTATCGATCACCGACACGGTGCCGGAAAGATTTGAGACCCACGCCTCGGTGCCGTCGGGTGTGAGTGTGATCTTCGTCGGTCCGTTAAAACCCGTGAGCGTCGACCGAACCGTGTTCGATGTCAGGTCGATGACCGAGACATCGTGTGACGACTGGTTCGCAACGTAAGCCTTGCGTCCATCATGAGTGATGGCGATTCCGCGCGGCCAATCGCCCACCGCGATGGTGGCCACGACGCTCCGGTCTGTTGTGTCGACAACCGTCACTGAGTCGTCCACGACGTTGCTTGCCAGCAGCGTTGTGCTGTCTCGAGAGATCGCCAGACTCGAAGGATTGTCTCCAACAGGAATGTGCGTGACCACATTGGTCGCGGTATCCACAACCGCCACCGAGTCGGAGTTCTCCACCGCCACGTAGGCGAGTGCTCCATCCGGCGTGAACACGATATCGGTGGGGGAAGGGCCGACGTTGATAGCCGCGGTGATCACGTGAGTCGTGGTGTCGAGAACGAGCAGCGAGCTGCCGAGTTTCGAGATGTAGGCGAACCGCCCGTTGGGTGCGATCGATATCTCGCGCGGCCCGGAACCGAGCGACAGGGTGTGGGTCACGGTGTTGGACGCAGTATCAATGACCGATACCGTACCGTCGTCCTGGCTCGTCGCGTAGGCGCGGGAGCCGGGAGCAGGAGCAGGTTCGCAGGCGTTGCCCGTGCCGTCGAAATCGCTGTCCAACTGGTCTTGGTTCCAAACGCCGGCGCAGTTGTCGATATCGCCGCACACGCCGTCGCCATCGATATCGTCATTGGGGTCGAGCGGACACGTATCCAGATCATCCACCACTCCGTCGCCATCCGAATCTGCCGGTCCGATGGCGATGCCGTGGGGATTCGAGCCCACCGGCACTGTGTCGACCACGAGGTTGATGGCCACGTCGATGATGGAAACATCAGCGGAGCTCTGATTGACCACATAAACCTGATCACCCGACGGAGTTGCGGCGACCCGCCGGGGCCCTGAGCCGACGATGACTGTGTCGATGACCAAATTCGAGGCGGTGTCGATCACCGACACTGTGTTGTCGCCTCGGTTGGCGACGTATAGGCTGACACCGTTCGGCGACACACAGATCCCGGCTGGGTCGGTGCCGACCACGATCGGTGTACCGAGCGAATAATCAACCGTGTTGATCACCGACACGGTGTCGTCTTGCGAGTTGGTCACAAAGGCGGTCGTGCCGTCCGGTGTGAATGCGATGCCGTTGGGGAAGTTCCCAACAGAAATGGTGCGAACTACGGTGTTACCTGTCGTATCAATGACGGAAACAAGAGCGGTGGTGAAGTGCACGACGAAGACCCGAGTACCGTCCGGGGTCACCGCCGCCTCCCATGGCCTACCTCCAACGTTGATTGTGTTGATTACCGCATTCGACGATGTGTCGATCACCGAGACCGAACCGTTTCCATAATTGGGGATATAGGCTCGACTCCCGTCAGGCGTGATCGCAAGCAAGAACGGGTTATCGCCAACCGAGATGGGCGTGCCAACCGACGTTGTCCCGGTATCGATGACCGAGACCGTGTCGTCCTGCTGGTTGGTGACGAAAGCACGCGACCCGTCCGGGGTGATGGCGACCCCGCCAGGTCCGGTTCCGACGGCTACGGGGTAGGTCACCGATGGATTTGAAACGTCGATAACGGTGACATTTCCGTCACCCTGATTCGTAACGTACGCGAAGGGTCCGTTACTGGTCTGGGCGGCAACTGGACCCGCAGAAACGAGAAGCACAATCGCCGCGATGCGAGCACATGGCGCATTTGGATGCGTGTTTCACCGGTAACCCCCTCGAGTCGTGGTTGGGATCGGAGACCGATCCCGGTTATGAGCTGTAGTCCTGATTTTCTATCTCAACTATGCGGCAGTCATCGACGATGCGCGTCATCCATTTGGATGAGGTTCCGGAAGATTCTGTGATCAGGGGTTACGGAGTTGCGAAATCTCAAAAGTTTCCAGGGAAGGAACCACCGAAGTCATGAGTTCCCGCGGATTCACCAACCCAGCCGGCCCGCCCAACACCAGCCCGATCAACTCGCCCTGGCGGCGGGTGTCAGTCTTCGACATGGCGCGCTGGAGATGGGTGCGCACCGTATTTCGAGTCACACTGAGCCGATCGGCCGTCTCGGTCAGGCTCAAACCGTTGGCCAGCGAAACGGCGATCCTCGCCTCCGCCCGTGTCAGACCGTAGAGCTGGCGAAGCCACCCATTCGGCGGCGTCGCCTCAAGCTCTGGATCTGTAATGAAGAGAGCTACCTTTCCTGCGCGATGACCAATCGGGGAAGCCGCCCGTCGGAGCGGCACGGCAAGAACTTCGAGAGATCTTCTGCCTGAGGGTCGTTCCAATCGAATTGCGCGGCAGGGGGAGTTGCACCAAATGGATCCTTCCGATGAACACGCCTCGGAGATCCTCTTGCGAAGTGACGAGGTATCTCCACTGCGGGCTCCGGCGGGGCCCAGTCGGGTAAGAGTCAACCCATCATTCGTTGCTGCAAGCTCTCTCGCGGCTCGATTGGCGTGGAGGATCTTCCCCTCGCCGTCGAGGATCACGACTCCGGTCGTCAACCGGTCGATGCTGTCGGCGAGAGCGTCCCGTTCCTCCACTACGCCGCCAAGCTTGCGGGTGACCTCGAGCGCTCGCTGCAAATGGGGCTGGATGACGAGATAGAGGCGCTCGTCGTGTTCGTCGAACTCGGGTCCGCTTCGAGGTCTGTGCATTCCGAGACTGGCAAAACCACGTTCATCTCGCAACAAAACACTGCCCGCAACACGGTAGAGACCATTTGGAAGCAAGAGATCGGCGACCATTTCGTTGCGGTTCCAGTCCTTGGTTGAAATCAATTTATCCGACCCCGCAAAGGTCCCTACGGGCAACGCCATCGCCGCCCGCACGGTGAGATCCTTGGTCGAGTAGTAGCTGTCGTAAACAGCTCCCATCTCCTGGCTGATGCCTGACGACGCAAAGACCGCCCCCTCGCCGTTCGCGGTGCTCTGCAGCAAAGTCATGGCGCAGGCGTTGAAAACCCCGGCCATCGTTTCAAGCGCGGAAGTCCATTTCATTGGATCAGTTGAAGCACCGTAGAGCGAGTCGATGACGCCGAGGACGGTTTCCTCAGAGGCGAGCATCACAGCCCTCCCCAAATTTCCCGTGCGATCCCCTCAAAATGAGAGCATCGATCGGGCTCCATCGAAAACGTGCCGTCCGGTCGTTCGCCATCGGGTCTCCCCCCGGCGCGAATACGGACCCGCCGGAAGCCCGTCGACAGCGACGCCAACTTCGGTGGTCTTGGCGGCCGACACTGATATCTTTCTTTTGATGTTTGTATAAAGATACTGATATTCAAAATCGATTGTCAAGGATCACCGCGTCATTTTCTGACTCGACTCTATTGAACGGTGGAATCCGAGACCGAATGCTCACACCGAGGATGAGCTGCGCATTGAGTGGTCACATCCGGGAATGGAGCGACCGGTGTTGAATTCATTTAACGGCTGGAACCCGCCGAAGGGCGCCGAGACCCTCCCGTTGCCAACCTGCTACGCAGACACGCTCGCCCTACCTATTATTGGAGATTCTCGTTCGATCTCTTCAGGATCTCCGACGATTCAGTTCACCGGGCCGAGGTAGAGATCGAGCCAATCGAGGGCGGCGCGGACGAATTCCTTGGGTTTGTCGGGCACGTGGCCGCCTTCGAGTACGACGAGCTTTTTGTGCTCGGGTGGCGCGCCCTGGAAGTCGAACATGGGTTTGATCTCGGTCTCCACCGGGTCCGAGGAAATCCTCGCTGCCGTTGACCATCAGGACCGGCACCGTCGAGCGCGGCATGAAGTTGAGCGGAATCGATTCCGGAGGGCGATCGGGCGAGTAACGACCCATGCCGCCGGCCAGAAGCACGCTGGCCTTGAAACGGTCCTCCACCGCCGTGTAGATCGGGCCCCAGGCCGCGCCCCAGCTCAGACCGCAGAATGCCAACTTGTCGGTATCGATGTCGTCGCGCGTTTCGAGGTAGTCGATGGCGCGCCCCATGTCCTTACTCTGCCGGAGGATAAGGTCACGAGTCGCAATGGGGCCCGAGTTCTCCTTCCTTCTCTCAAAAGTGCCATCATAGATTGGGAACATGAGCGCTCGCCCACTGCGGATGATGAAGTCGACGATGAAAAGGGCCGGGTTGACGCTGTTGTCGACGGCGAGGGCCGCGGAGCTCGGAAAGAAGACCACGGTCTGAAATGGTGGAGTGGCGTTTTTCGGCAGGTAGAGGTTGGCCGGAACCCGCTCGTCGCCGTAGGCTGCCGCAAATGTGACCCGCTCCTTACGCCAGAATTCGGAGCTCTCATCCACCGCCTCAACTCGGGCATCGAGATCGGTCCGGTCATAAGCGAACTGACTCAACAAAACCTCGAAGATCTCGTCGCTGACCGGTTCGGATTCGGCAAAGTCATAGACGGGGGCATCGACCGCCACCACCGTTTTTGCGGCCAACGGCACGTCGGTCTTCATACAACGAAATCCATTCTTCGGTGCGCGATCGAGCGGATCGTCGGCGTCTGCGTCGCGATACCGGTAGCCGGGGTCGGACCAGGCTCCACCCAGGCTGTACCGGGCTGTGCCGAGAGCGTTCACGCACCACTCCCTGACATTCCCGGCCATGTCGTAGGTTCCGTACCGGCCGATCCCGCCAGAACTGCCCACCGGCACCGTGCCCTCACCGTCGAAGTTGCTGACTGTGATGATGTCCGACAGAATTCCCTGCTCCGCGGCCCGGCGCCAGTGAAAGACAGTCGGCAGGGTCTTTCCGGCCCAGACCGCAAAGGCCGCCGCTTCGTACCAGCTCACACCACCCACCGGGTGATCTGCAGCGCCTTCGGGGAATGAGCCGAGCTCCCAGGCGGCGGGGCCGGGACGACCCGTGGTGTCGACGAAGAGTTCCTCCGCCTGCTCCCAGGAGGCCTCGCGCCCGTCGATCACGATCGGCTCCTGCCAATAGCTCTGATCGCCATATCCACCCGCATCGACAAACTCTTTGAACTGAGCGTTGGTCACCTCGTATCGATCGAGCCAGAAAGCATCCAGTGCCACCGGGCGCGGGTCACCCAAAACGGCGCTGCCCCGGGGAATGCGAACCATGCCGCGAGGAGCGGAGCCTTCCGGGGTCAGCTCGACCATGACCTTCTCGGCGAGGTTCAAGCCCGATGCCTCGAAGGTCTCGTAGCCTTCGCGCACGACTCGAAACCGGAAAAGGTCCACTGGAATCATGGGCTGCACAGGAGTGGTACCGAGCTTGACCCAGGGGCGACCGAGGTCGGCAAAGCTGTTGATGAAGACCTCGGCACCAGAAGGCTCGGTCTCGATCAGCGCCGGCATCATGTTGCCGTGCTCGATCTGCGCCAGCAGCGGATCATCGGGAATGACCAGTGCCGCTTCACGCAACAGGCGAAACGCGCCGTCGTGGTCACCCTCGTCGAAGAGCCGCTGGACCTCCGGCAAAGCCACGTTCCGCGCCCAGCGTTCCTTTTTGGCCTTGCCCCCGAACCAGACTGCTCCGAGAGCAATGAGTGCAACTACGACGGCGGCAACTGCGATGCGAGCCCACCGCGCGGCCGGACGCGAGGCAGTACGAATTTCGACGCCGGAGATAGACGAGCCTCCTCGAAGCGCCTGCAGTTCAGCGCCGACTTGCACAGCACCTTCCGGTCTTCCGTCGGGGTCCTTGGAGAGACATCGTTCGATCAACTCGCCCAGGGCATCAGGCAGTGCGGGGCTCAACTCACCAACCGGTTGCGGTTTTTCGGTGAGAATCGAAGAGATCAGGGTCGGACCGGTGCTGCCCTTGAAAGGCCGTTTTCCGGTGGCCATTTCGTAGAGCATCACACCGAATGAAAAGAGATCCGAGGCCGGACCGACCCCCTTGCCCGAGAGCTGCTCAGGCGACATGTAGGGCATGGTCCCCACCACCGTCCCCGCCCGGGTCTGAAGGGTCATGGTGGCGGTCTCACTTTCTTCGCTGGCCGGCTCCGGGGCATCATCGCCCGAGGTCGCCAGCTTGGCGAGACCGAAATCGAGCACCTTGACCTTGCCCTGGTTGGTGACCATCACGTTGGCGGGTTTGAGGTCACGATGGATGATGCCCTTGGCGTGGGCGGCCGCAAGCGCTGAGGCGACCGGCACAGCCAACGCCAACAGATCATCCGTCGCCAGTCCGTCCTCCGGAATCCGCTGGGCCAGAGTGTCCCCTTCCACCAACTCCATCGCGAGGTAGTGAATCCCCTCCTCCTCGCCGATGGTGTGGATGGTGACGATGTTTTCGTGGTTCAGCGCCGCCACCGATTTGGCCTCGCGTTCAAAGCGCGCTCGCCGGCTCGCGTCATCGGCAACCTCACCCGGAAGCACCTTGATCGCCACATCGCGGTCGAGCTTTGTGTCGTGGGCTCGATAGACCTCGCCCATCCCGCCGGAGCCGATGGGCTCACTGATTTCGTAATCGCCTAAGCGCGTCCCCCGTTCAAGCTGCATGATGACCCCTCGAGAGGGTAAATCTCGAAAAGCCCCGATCTGTTCCGGATCTGCGAAAGATCAGTCCTTCGCCTGGTACTCCAACAGATCGCCTGGCGTGCACTCGAGTGCACGACACAGCTTGTCGAGGGTCGAAAACCTGATGGCCCTGGCCTTGCCGGTCTTGAGCACCGACAGGTTCTGAATTGAGATGCCGACCCTTTCCGAGAGCTCATTGAGCTTCATCTTGCGCTTGGCCAGCTGCACGTCGAGGTTGACGATGATTGCCATCACATCACCTCAGATCGTGAGATCGAGCTCGTTCTTGAGCTCGCTCCGCTCTTTGAAGAGCTGGCCATATTGGTGGGTCAGAAAAGCCAGGATCAGAGCCGAGATTCCGAAGGCCTGCGGGAAAAGCAATCTGGCCACCTCGACGACGCCGAGACGCCACCCTGCGAGCGGGAACGGAAGGACCACGTCGCTCAGGAAATAGGCCGGGAGAAAAAGAACATCCAGGATGCAGCTTGCGACCAGAAGCCGGGTCAAGCTCGAGAGCACGACGGTCAGAGCATGCGCTCCGGCCGGCGAATCCGCTTCATCCCGAAGTAACGAGAGCGCCTTGGATCCCTTCCAATAGATCGAGATCCAGACAAATGAGCGGGTGAAGCCCATGACCACGGCTCCCACCAGCAGCATTGCCAGCCCGCTGGACACTTGCGAGCGATACGTCGGCCAGACGTTGACCAGGTACATGACCAGGCCCGTCCCCTGAAAAATGACGATCGCTGAAAACAGAATCGCGTAGAACCGGAGAGCCGTCTGCAGCGGTTTGTAGATCGGGTTGTGTTCCATGATGTGTTTCCTTTCGTGGACCTCGTTGGTTTGAGCGGTCCGGCTGACACCACACATCATAAAATTCAAAATACTGTTTGTCAATAAAAATTTATTGTTTAACATTAAAATTTAATTGAAAAAAATGAATAATAGTCAAAAGAAACGACCTTCGGTCTCCCCCAGAGTGCCGTCACGTAGAGCGCAACGCGGCGCTACAATGAATCAACATGACGAAAACGGTTACCAAGGCGACAAAATCTCAAAAACATGTGAGTTGATACGCTCGGCGGAGGCCCCATGAGGCAACTGATCACCACCACAATCACGATCGCCGTCATCATTCTCGGATGGAGCGGACTCGCCTGCAGCCAGACTGCCCTGGAGCTCTTCGACCAGGGAGTCGGGTTGCACCGTCAGGGGCACTTTCAACAGGCGATCGAAAGCTTCGACCGCGCCCTCGAGATCGACCCCGAATTCAGCGAGGCATACCGCAAGCGAGGTCTCTCCTATCGCGAACTCGGCGACTTCGACCGTTGTTTTGCCGACTACGACAGGGCTCTGGCGGCCGATCCGGAAAACACCCAGGCCTATCGCAGCTATGCCATGGCACTGCAAAAACTCGACCGTCACTCGGAGGCCGTTCAATGGGCCGACCGCGGGCTCGCCGTCGACCCCGATTTCATCAATCTCCTGATCACCCGAGGTGTTTCCCACTCCGCACTCGGAGAACCTCTTGCAGCAGTCTCTGATTACAACCGCGTCATCGAGCTGGATCCTGGAAACATATTTGCCCTACTCAACCGGGGCGTGATTCTTCGCCGCGATGGTAAATATCGACAGGCCCTGGCCGATTTTGAGCGCGCTCTGGAGGCAGATCCAGACTATACGCCTGCTCTGGATAACAAAGCCGTCACCCTCAACGATCTCGGTCGTCACGAGGAAGCGGCCAATTCTGCCAAAAGAGCCATCGCCGTGGACCCGGGTGATCACTATGCCTACAACGCCCTCGCCGATTCGCTGCGACTTCGGCGGAGCTATCGGGACGCACTCAGAGCCTACGACAAGACCCTCGAGCTGAAGTCCGATTTCGCTCTGGCCTTCTTCTATCGTGGATGGACCCGCAGCCAGCTCGATCGTCTCGACGGCGCCATCGACGACTACACGCGATATCTCGAGCTTCGCCCGGACAACAAACACGCCTACAACAACCGCGGATCGGCACGCCAGCGATCCGGAGATCTGCAGGGTGCTCTGGCAGACTTCAAGACTTCGCTGCGCCTCGACCCTGAATACCAGTTGGCGGCAGACAACGTCGCGTTGGTCGAAAAACGGATGGCGTCGGAAGCTGCGCCGACCAAGCCCGCGCGACAGGCATCGGCACAACCGACATCGGCGGCCGTTCCGACGGCCCGAAACCCGCAGGTTCAGATTCCCGAGATTCAGTTTTCCCCCACCGACGACCCCTGCAGCGCGAGCACCCTTTCAAGTGACGGTCTTCCCTGGCAGGCTTCGTCAGCCGCCCCACCGCAGATCGCAGCTGAAATCGCCCCGGCGACCCTGGCCCCATTCCTCGACGCCGATAAGATGTCTCGTGCCCAGTACGCCGGCGCCGTTACCACTGCCATGGAGGGCATGCGGATTCTCTACGGCGATCTCGGCCCGGAGAAGATCCAGCTCTTCGAAGCGGCCTGGGCGCCTCTCTTCGATCTCCCCACTCCTTCGACGGTCGACTACCTCAACCGCCTCAACCCCATGCTCGGCCAGTTCCTCTCCGGTCGCGAAGCTCTGACCCGGGCCGCGGTCGCTGCTCAGGCCGCGATGCACGACGCGGCCTACGCGATTGCTGCAGACTCCTCCGACGCCTGGCTTGACGCGATGGCGGTGGCCGACCGTCAGACCGCCGTGATCGAATCGCTCCAGGTCGGGCTCACCGAGATCGCGCGAAAAATCCAGGAGTTGGGCAACCCACCAAATCCCTTCGACGAACGCTGTCAGGCCAGGAAGCGATTTCGCCGGGCGCTGCGAGACGACGCAGGTTCTCCAATCGACGGCATGTGGCACGACGCAGATGGCAATTGGCTTTCGGTCATGACCGTCTACTCGCCCGAACCGGAGATGTGGGTTCTCTACGTCGTGAGCCAGGAATACATGGAGCGGATCGCACCGCTGGATGCGGCCGGATACGACGTTTCGCAGGCTGATCTGATCGAGGTCTGCCCGGGTGGCGGAAGCGACTGCGATCTTCTGGTCAAAGAACACCACCACGTGGCGGGGATCTTCGATCTCATGCTCATCGGCAAAAAGATGCCTTCCAGCGACACCGTTGTCCTGACCAGTTACGGCACTCCGATGGGGGTGTTTGGAGAATCCTGGAACATGGTCGCCGACGGTGTGGCTGACCGGCTCGAAGTCGACGTGCCGCCGGCTGTTTTCGGCGGTGATCCCAAATGGGAGGGAGGGCGTTACTGGCGCGATCCTCACTCCGAGCCCATCTACTGCTATCAGCACACGCCTGAACGGGTTGCCGCCGCCGAGCGGTTCAGAGAATACGCGCTGGAAAACTGGAATCTTTTCTTCAACGGCAACCGTGATCTCGTTGCGCAACTCCTGCAGGGGTCGGCACCGGATCCGGGCTCACCGCCGCAGTCACCGGTGGTCGTGGCCGCCGTTCCGCCACAACCGACACCGACCCGGCCGTCGGCCGAAGAGGATGATGCGCGCCGGGCGGTCGATGAGACCATCGCCTTCCACGATTCCATGGCGAACTCCCTCGAACGAAATCTCGAGCGCGAACGAGAAGAGCTGGGCAAGGAAAAGGACCCCAGACGGCGCAAGGAACTGGCGCTGAGAGTCCTCACCCTCCAGGCTGACATCCAGGCTGAAAGGGACCTCGCAAACTCCTACCGCGCCGGCCGGATCGTCCATACCAGGACACCTTATGACGACTGGGCGCAGACTCAGTTTGTCCACAACGTCCGCGAAAACGCCGCTCGGGTCGATGCGGCGCGACGCATCGCAGTCGGGGTCGAACGGCAGATCGAACTCCTGCCCTGGGAGCAGAGGGCAGCCATGCGGGCGCGGGCGAGGGAGATTCTCGACCCCGCGACGGTGGCGCGCGGCGACGTCGAGAAAGCGCGCAAGCTCGCCGGTTCGCTCAACGACATGGTCATGGGCCACTGGGAGGGCGTGGCAGCCCGCGAGGAGGAAAAGGCCATCGCCGCCCAGGAGCACGAGTTCTACGCCCAGACGGTGGTCATGACGGCCGGCAGCATCGCCACCGGTTTCGGATCTGCCGCGTGCGCACAGGCCTTTGGCGAAACGGCCGCCATCACACTGTGGTCGCCACAGATCCTCGGCGGAGTCTACGGCGGCATCACCGGGACGATCGCTGGCGGGCCCTACGAGGGGGTCACTAACGCGATCTCGGACGCCTCTCCGCTGGGCGCACTCAGCGTTCAGTTCGTCCAGGGTTGGCGTCAGGGCATGACGAACCCGAACGCAGACTGGCGCGATGGACTGTGGCAGGGAGCCAAGAACGCAGGCTACGCCTACGCCACGTCGAAGGCGTTCCAGCTTGGGGCCACTCTGACTGCTCGCGGTGCTCTGGCGGTTTTTGGAAAGAACAGCCGGCTCTTCCGACCGGTCGGCTGGCAGCGTCCTACGGTGCAGCAGCAGTTTGCGGCGGCAAAATTCCAGCAGGATATGGACGACGCCCAGTCCCTGGTTGACCATTTTCGGGACTCGCAGATCACCCTGATGCAGGCCAGGACCCGCTACCCGGCGGGTTCCGCGGAACTCGCAGCGGCCGAACGTCAGGTGGCCGAGTTGGCGACCTCACTCAATTCCTCCTTCCATTGCAAATGGATGCTCAAATACAAGGCCCACCCATCGGTGCGGCGGGCCTTCAGCCGGGCGATCAACCAGAGCTATGACGACATGATGCCCGAGTTTGAACGGCAGTTGACCGAGTTGGGATACGACACCTCGAATCTCCGTTTCCGACCGGTCCGAAACGCATCTTCGGCAGGGACATCGAGCATGGATCTCGATCTGGCGATGGATGAACCGGATGGGCTCGAAATCATCCGTATCGATCCCGAAACCGGGGCCCGGACCGTGGTCGATGTCGCGCAGTTCCAGGACGACGCACAGCGGGCTCTCAACCGCGCATATCACACGACCACCGGTTTCAGCGCCGTACGTTCCGAGGTCAACCTCACCACCAGCGCGCACTCGGAGTCTTTTTCTTCGAGGGCCCTCCTCCGCGAGCGGGTCGATTTTTCGCGGGTCGCACCGGGGGATGTGGCGGACGTCGGGAGGGTAGTGGAAGTCAAGGGCAACAAGATCGCCGACGACCCGGTGATGTCGCCGATCGCCAAAATTCAGGGCCGGTGCCGAGAGTCTGCCAAGGAGATCGACAACATGCTCCTGAAGAAACTGCGCCAGGACCTGGCGGCAGCACCTCCGGGCTCTCCACAGGCACAACAGATTGCCGCGGACATCCGCTACTGGGAAGACATGGCGACGCGGATGCGGCAGATCGGCGCGGAAGAGACCGACCCCTACCGCATTCTCACGCTCGAGCGCGAATTGCGGCAGGAAACCGGCGGGCTCGGAACCGCCGAGGTGGCTCAGGAACTGGCCTCCACCTTCCGCCGCATGGGCGAATGAACGGTACGACCCGTCAGTTCGACCAGGCTGAAGTCGTACCGCTGGCGAATCCGTCGGCAAAGACGCGGTCGGTCGCACCGGGCAGGACCAGGAGGGAAGCCGAACGGGACGGTAAGACAAGATCAAAAGCTCCGGCAGCCACCTCGACCGTGCCTGCACCACTCAGCGCCTCGGCCTCGGTGAATCGAAAGATCGATGCAGTCCCCGCGGCCGCCTGGGTCACGGTGAAGTGAACGTCTTCAGACGTGGTGCTTTTGTTGAACAGAAGCAACAGGAGCTCACCGGTAGCCGATTCGACCGCGTAGCTTCCGACCCGATCAATATCCGAACTGACAGCCGAACGGCTCGTACCCGTGACCCGGGAACCAACGCCGTCATAGTCCAGAAACAATCTGAAAGCATCCTCCATCCGGCTGCCGACCTCCGGAGCGACCCAGCGCATGGCCGCAAACACTCCTTCTCGCGCGAAAACGGCGAGGACTTCGGCCTGGGCCAATGCCGAGGAGATACCCTCCTGTCCCCAGTTGTATTCGGTGACGGCGAGACCGAGCCCTGGGCACCGCTGTTCGATCAACTCGCGCATTCGCGGTATCAGGCGGACCGGTTGGTTGATCCAGGATTCGGAGTTGTAGCTCGGGTCGTAGAGATCTTTGACCGAGCGGAGCCGCAATGCCTGGAGGTTGGAGTCGCCCTCTGAGGTGAGCGCCTGTCCACCCTGCGGATAGTAGTGAATATCGAGAACGTCCACAGGACGCACCCCGGTGGTCGCCTCGTGCTCGCAGATCCGGTCGAGATACCACTCGAGAAATGGCTGGTCGCCGTGGGACGCCTGGTCGGCGCCCGAACTGCATCCATCCGCCGCCGAATAGAAGAAAGCGCACCAACCCCATACCACAGGGCCAAAGGTCCTGGCATCGGAACGGGCGGTCTTGACCGCCGTGCCGATCGCTGCGGTCCGGCTCCAGATCTCGTCATAGGTCAACGGAGTCGGGTGGACATCAAAATGAGTCTCCGACCACAGCATGGGTTCGTTGTCGAGCGCGAACCACCGCACAAAGGGTCCGAGATGGTTCACCCAATCGGTGACCCAGGTCTCGTCGATCGCCATCGAGGTGTCGGTGGGATCGTTACCGTTGAGTTTGCTCCCACCCGAAAACCCGTTGCCGGCGTCGGTCTGACACCAGGACGCCCCACCCGTCGCGGTGCATTCCGTCTGATCCTGGCTGCCGTACTTCGCGACTGAAAATCCCCAACGCTTCTCCCGAACTCCGATCGGCGCCCACCCGATCAAAGGCAGGGTCATCAAGGGTTTCGAGCCTGCGCCAAGGCTCTCAGACACAAAGACGTCGGCAGTGGATCCATCGGGTAGGAGCGCCGGATCGACACTCGCTTCGGCAATATTCATGAAGAACCAGTCAGAGGCCTTGTTACTGACATCCGCCTGCCAGTTGTATCGGGTGACGGAGTTGCCACCCCAACGATTGGCGGGGTATGGCACCGATGCGAGCTGTTCGGCGTCGGCGAAGCTGACACCAAAGATGGCGGGCGAGATTTCACGGCCACCCGCCGCCAGATCGACTGTCACCTCGACGTCGTTTCCCTGCGCAGTCGCCGGCCGAGGGCCCGAAAGCAGAGCAAAGATGGTCGCCACAAAGGCAACAACGACGTAAGACCGGCGTCCGGCCATGCTCCATTCCCTCCCTTGAAGGGTGCTCAATACTCCCAGACATTGTGGCAGTTGACGCCAAGGGTCCGGGTGGCGTGGGTCACACCCGCGGCTGGGTTGGTCCGATCAGGGTTTCAGCGCCCGATCAGACCACCCCGCCACCCCTGCTATCCGGCAGGGTTGTTGTCGACACCGAACTCGAGTTGCTGGAGATACCCTCCACTGTCGAAATGGCCGCGCGACTCCTTGATCAGACCGTCCGCACCGATGCGCCACACCTCATAGCCGCTGAAGCGAACTGCCTTCCCTGATCCTCCCGGACCGCTGTTGGTCCCAACAAAGGTCCAACGATAAACGGCGCGATCGCCCTGCACGTGCAATTCGTCCATCAGCAAATTCATGTCCGGAAACGCGGTCATGAAGCTCTCGGCGACATCGGCGATGGCCTCGCGCCCAACCGCCGGTGCACCGGCGTTCACTTTGAGCGAGCCTTCTTCTGAAAAAAAGGCGGCCATCTTCGCTGGAGTCTTGCTGTTCCAGGCGTCGGTGTAGCCTTGGGCGAATTGTCGCAAATCGGCAGCGGCCGGCGACGCGTCCGGAGTGGCACCGAGTTGCTGCAACATCGCGCCGGTATCGATCCGGACTTCGTCCGACTCGATCTCTCCGGATGCATTGAAGACAAACAGGTCGGCACCGACCACCTCGATCGAACGGCCCGTCGCGGGAATCATTTTCGTCGCGCCCGGAACCGTCCAGTCACCAAGATGAGTGCCCGTCAGGACCCACTCCAGAAGAACCGTGTCCGATCCGAATGCAAGCATTTCCGTCGGAGTGACGGCAGCGTCGGGAAAGGCCGCGAAAAAACTCTTCAACAAATCGGCAAATCGATCTCGGCCTTGAACGGACGAACCACCGCCCCGGCTCCAGGTCGCCGCAGAAGCGAAGTGTCCGGCGCCGGCCGCTGCATCGCGGTTGTTGATCGCCTCCACGAGGCTGCGGACCCCGGCCAGATTTCGGGTCTGAGAACTCGTCACCGGGTCTTTTGCCACTTCTGCCCCCATTCCACCCGCCATCAAAAAGACAGCAATTGTCACCCCTGTCAATATCCACTCACGCTTCATCCCTGCCCCCCCAAAACCAACCATCACCGTGCATCTTCGTTCAAGAAACACTCTCTCAAATATCGTTCTCTGACCCCGTCAAAAAAGTGAACAGTCATTCGACAGCAACCGTTCGAGTCCCGAAATTGATTCCCGGAGGTGTGCGGAATCACGAAATTGCTGTAATATTGCGACGATGTCTCTACAACCAGGTACGGAGTTTCTTCATTACCGCATCGTCGACAAGCTCGGCGAAGGTGGGATGGGCGAGGTCTATCGGGCCACCGATACGACTCTCGAACGCGAGGTCGCGATCAAAGTACTGCCCGAGGCCCTCGGCTCTCATGCCGATCGCCTGGCACGATTCGAGCGGGAAGCAAAGCTCCTCGCCTCGCTGAATCACCCGAATATCGCCGCGGTCTATGGTCTGCACGAAGGTCCGGGCGGCGAACGGTTCATCGCCATGGAGCTTGTGCCCGGCCAGGATCTCTCCGCGATGCTCGAAAACGGTCCCCTGTCGGTAGACCGGGCGATCGATTGTGCCGGCCAGATCGCCGAAGCGCTGGAGGCCGCCCACGAGCAGGGAGTGATACACCGCGATCTCAAACCAGCCAACGTCGTGGTCACCCCGGATGGCCGGGTCAAGGTGCTCGATTTCGGTCTCGCCAAATCCTTCGACGCCGACCCGGGGTCTGGCGGTGCCAACCCATCCATCTCGCCCACTCTGACCAGCGCGGGCACCGTCGCCGGGATGATCCTCGGCACTGCCGCCTATATGTCGCCCGAACAGGCGCGCGGCCAGGCGGTCGACAAACGTGCCGATATCTGGGCCTTCGGGTGTCTTCTCCACGAGATGATGACCGGATCGCGGGCATTTGCGGGAGACACGATTTCGGACACCCTCGCCGCGGTCCTGACCAGGGAACCCGACCCCGAGTTGTTGCCAAAAAACACCCCGGCATCGGTCCGCCGACTGATCACGCGATGCACCGAGAAGGATTCGCGGCGCCGGTTGCGAGACATCGGCGAGGCGCGCATCGCGCTCGAGCATTCCGAGACCGATTCGAGCGACCACGGAGCACCGGTGGATGGTCAGCAAGGGGGTCCTGCAACCGGTCGGCTGCCATGGATCGCGGCGGCCTTCGCGGGCCTTGTCGCACTGGCAGCAATAGGGTTCAGCGTCCTCAGATCCGAGGCGCCCGATCCCCTGGTCGGCCGGTTCGCCATGGAGTACCCGAAAACCCAGGGCCAGCGATTCGGTGACGGCCGTGCTCTGGATCTCTCACCCGATGGCACGATCATCGTCACCAGCGCTGCGGGCGGATCGGACGACGTGCTCTACTACCGCCGAATCGACGAGTTCGAGGTTCACCCGATCAACGCTGCCGGCGGAGCGCGCCTTCCTTTCTTTTCGCCCGACGGTTCGTGGATCGGCTTTGTCAACACCGAGGGGCTGTGGAAGGTCAACCTCGCCGGAGGCCCCCCGACCCACCTCGGCACCCTCACTTCCTTTCCGATCGGTGCGAGCTGGTCGCGCGACGGATTCATATACATAGTCTCCTCACGCAAGCTTTTCCGGGTCCCCGAAAACGGAGGCCCGACCGAAGACGTCGCTCCCGAACGCCTGGATTCCGAAGCAATTGGGAATCCATTCGCCATGCCGTCAGGAAAGACCCTGTTGTTGGCGATTGGTGAACGCTCCAAGTCCACACTCGTCGCCCTCGATCTCGAAGACTACTCGGTCCAGGAGCTCGGACTTCAGGGGGCGGATGCTCGTTACCTGCCCACCGGCCACCTGCTTTATACCAACTCGAATCAGGTCCTCGTAGTTCGATTCGATGTCCAGCGTCTGAAACCGATAGGTACTCCCGTTCCCGTCTTACCGAGGGTGCGGATCGACGGCACCACGATGCAACTCGCTCTATCGGAGACTGGAACCGCGGTCTACCTTCCGATGGACGAACGCGGTCTCCGACGGTTGGTGATGGTCGATCTCGAGGGAAATGTGAAACCGGTCTTTGAAGGCCAACAGCCCTTTCGAGACACCAATGACCCCAGGATTTCACCGGACGGGTCAAAAATCGCTTTGAACGAGAGTGCCGGGCCCGTCTGGGTCGTCGATCTGGAATCAGGTGCGCCGACCAAACTCAGCGAAAACGGCTTCTACCCGGTGTGGAGCCCTGATGGATCTCAACTGGCCTATGGCACCACCCGATCGGCGTCTTTCGATCTGATGCTGCGACCGCTCGACATGAGCCAACCCGAGAGGGTCCTGCTCGAACGAGAACATAATCTCCGCACCGCCGACTGGTCCAGTGACGGCACTTTGGTTTATCGTGAAGAGATCCCTGGCAAGGGCATGGATCTCATGCGATGGCCCGATATGACCGACGAATCAACGATCGATGTTCTTCTCGACAGCCAGAACGACGAGCTCTCACCTATGGTTTCTCCGAACGGGCGCTGGCTGGCTTATGTTTCGAACCAGAGCGGCCGAGACGAGATCTATGTCACGGCCTTTCCGACACCCCGAGGTATCGTTCAGGTGTCGATCGCCGGCGGTGCCAACCCTGCGTGGTCGGCCGATGGGCGCGAGCTCTACCATTTCGAGGGCTCCAAGTTCATAGCCGTCACCATCGCCACCGATCCCGATTTTCGAGTCGCCGGCCGAAGAACACTCTTCGAAGGATCGTTCCGCCAGTACCGCTGGCAACGGCAGTACGACGTCCATCCCGACGGCGAACACTTCGTCATGATCTCCGATCCTCCGGGAGGCCACCTCGAGGTGATCCTCAACTGGTTTGAAGAATTGAAAAACACCACGTCCGGACGCAATTAGGAATGACCGGGCATCGGCGCCTGTTTTCTTGATCGATCAACTCGTTTGCGAAAACCAAAAAACAGGAGGTCTCCAATGCAACATCGTTCGCCATTCAAAACTGTGGTCGTCACCGCAATTATCATTGCGGTATCAGCCTTTGCGTCGGCCCAGGAGGGCGATGCCCCCGCCATGTCGCCCGAGGTCATGGCCGAAATGGAGATGTGGATGAAGCTCGCCCAACCGGCCGGGCACCACGAGCACCTGGCCGCCATGGTGGGCACGTGGGATGGCGAAGTGCAGATGTGGATGGCCCCGGGCACAGAGCCCATGATGGAAACGAGCACAGCGGAAGCCGAGATGATCATGGGTGGTCGCTATCTTTCGTGGATCCACACCGGTAATTTCGGAGACATGCCGTACGAGGGCATGGCCATCGAGGCCTACAACAACGGCGACAAGCGTTACGAATCCGTCTGGATCGACAATTTCGGCACCCTCATCTTGTACTTCGAAGGATCATGTACCGATGACGGCCGGTCCCGCGACATGGCCACGTCATTCAGCGATCCGATGACCGGCGGCAGTATCGGCTACCGAAGCGAATACCGTTGGGTCGATGATGACCATTTCACCTATACGACCTACATGGACAAGGGTGACGGTGAGCTCAAAAATGCGGTGATCACCTACACCCGAAGAGATCAATAGGGCTTTCATCCATTGAGGCGCTGCAGCATTCTCCTCATCCTGTGGTCCGCATTTGCGGCCCAGGGATTCAGCCAATCGGTCGATACGAAGTACCTGCAGGGCTTTGGTGATGTCCGATATCACCGGGTCGAATCGAAGGCGGCCGAGCACACATACCACGTCTTTGTCCGTCTCCCGGAGAGCTACAGCGCCAATGCCGGCCGCAGCTATCCCACCGTTTACCTCCTCGACGGCGGGTCCACCTTTCCGATGCTGGCCGGCTACTACCGGTATCTGGCTTTCGACGAAGAGGTTCCCGATCTCATCCTGGTGGGAATCTCCTATGGCACTGCCGACTGGAAGAACGGCAACAACAGGAGCCACGACTTCACCGCCCCGTCGCCCCAACGTGAACATTGGGGCGGCGCCGTTGATTATCAGAAGATGCTGCGAACCGAATTGCTGCCGTTGATCGAAAAGACCTACCCGTCGGATCCGTCCCGCCGGGTCATTTTTGGTCAATCCCTCGGCGGACAGTTCGTCCTTTACACGGCGCAGACTGACACTGATCTCTTCTGGGGCCACATTGCCAGCAACCCGGCGCTCCACCGCAACCTGGACTTTTTTCTCAAGGCTCCGGCCACGTCCCAACGGAGCGAATCAAAGGTCTTTGTCTCGAGCGGCTCCGATGACGATCCCCGTTTCCGCGAGCCGGCAGTGGCCTGGATGCAGCACTGGTCTGAAGTTCCGTCTCCGCCGTGGGAGCTGGAGATGCGGACTCTCGATGGGCACACCCACTTTTCGGCCGCGACCGCCGCTTTTCGCCAGGGTCTGGTCTGGCTCTTCAGTTCAGAAGCAGAACGGGCCGACGCTCCAGATTGAGCTCCAGTTGTTCGTCTTCACGTTGGACGACGATCTGCATCGGCCCCGGCTTCTCGAAGGCGAGCCGAATGTCGCGAAGATCCCAGTCGCTCCGTCCACCCGCCGAGACAATCAGGTCACCCGGCAGGAGCCCCGCATTGTCGGCCGGGCCCTCAGGAACGACTTGGGCAATCACCAGAGTGTCGAATGCAGGGGACGGTGAGACGACCAACATTCCTGCCAGGTTTTCCGACACCCGTTTTCCGACGCGCGGACCATCCTCGAGGACGATTCGCTCTCTCGCGTAGTCGAGGATCACACGATAGCGGGCGAGAACAGCGGCACCAAGAGTGCCGGCATTGGTACGGTTTTCGAAGCCGCCTGAATCGACGGTATAACCGATGATGGGTCGCTCGATACGATGGGCTCCGATGACGAAGGCTTCGGCCCGGAACATTCGACCTTCGGTGCTTCCACCAACCGCGACGCCACCGACATTCATCTCTTCGGTATCCGTTCCGATGAGGGCCGAATCCTGGACGAAGTTCAGATTGAGCCCCGCGACGTCAACGCTCCCGGTATCAACCTTGAACGGCCCGAAGACCGTTCTGCCTCGAGGCATCACGATGCCCGCGTTGACAAAGACCTCGCCGTTTTCGATATGCACCGGCAGGATCTGCCCGGCGCCGCCGTGTTTCCAGGCCTCGGAGTCGTAGAACCGGAGGCGTCGATTCGGATAGTCGATATCCACCACGTAGCGCTCGAGCACATCGTGCCCCAGGATGCCGTGGAAATCGCGCCCGATGAATGCCCCCGCCTCGGCTATCGGGATGGTTGTCAGACCGACGCCGCCAACGGTCAGTGTTCCAATCGTCAGATCCACCGCAGCCAGGCTGCCCATCTCGACGCTGCCCCCCGGCTGTGCTTCGTCTCGTACATCCAGAACCGTCAGACCGAGGCGTTTGGCCACACCAGCATCAAGAATCGACACGTCGAAGCCGGTATCGAGCAGAAAGGAAAGAGGCTCGCCCCCTTCGATCGAGACCTCGAAGAGCACCAACCCGAAATCGTCATCAAAAGGAATATCGGCAACAGGAGCCGCGGCCGTGGCCGCCATCAACACGATCATCGCGACATTCATGAATCCTCCAACCGGTGAATCAATCGCTTCGACTCATGCAACGGAATTGTGATCGTTTTGTTCGAACGAGCGAGGAATACAGAGGATTCTCCAGTCAAACCTATCGGCCCCTCCCCCACTGTCACAAAGTGAGACATGTCACAGAAGAACCCTTCCCCCGATCCTGGCACCGCTCTTGCGTTGAATATTTCCAGCAGGGCCGGCAAGGAGCAACAGATCGTGCTCGCCGCGGCCGCATGGAGGCTCGCGCATGACCGCACAGATACCAGACAGAGTGACCTACAAAGACACGATATTCGATCTTTGTGGAGTCAAGGGTGTGGGTCTCTTCGACCCCTACGAACACGGTCTCGACCCCATGTCGGTCAACACCGCCTGCCACCGCGGCTACACCTGTTCCTATCTGGTCAGTGATTCGCATCTCTATCTCGACCACCTCGAGATGGGTTTTGACCGGGATCGTCTGAATGGCGGAGAGCCCGATCCCCCACCCAATCTCTTTGGAGTCGCACCCAGACTCGATGGCAATCTCGGCTGTTGCTACACCGATATCCACGAACCCATGACCTATTCCGGCGGCCTCATGCTCGGCCACGAATTCATCGTGGAGCTCTACGTTCACATGGGTTTCCAACCCGCCCACAAATTCCGCAACGTCACCGAATTGATCCTCGTTGACGGCCGGATCGTCAACGCCATTGATCGATCACGCGAGATGGCGGATGTCCGACGACGCCGGGGCCGAGCCGAGTGGGATGGTTCGAACGGCCTCGATGAGTGGATCAACCACACCTTCTCGCTGATCTATTGATTCCGCTCCTCGGCCATCAGGGTCAATCGCGATGGCCGGGCCTCTTTGTCAAGGCTCGAGCCCGGAGTTGTATCCGTTCATGAACTGGAGAAAGTGCGAGATCTCGACCATGTCCTCGCCCACGAAGCGAATCGAGTGCGAGTCGGTCCGCTCGACGATCGGCAGGTAGGCCAGGATCTGCGACGGCCGGTAGTTTTTGAACCGAACATCCAGGGTGACCGGACCCGGAAGGACGAAGGGTTTGAAATCGTCGAGCCGAGCCAGGGCTTTCTTGACTGTTTCACCGATCAATCGATAGGACGCGGAGGGGGTCATCGTCTTGGCCGAATGAAAGCTGTAGTTCCATTTGACCACCGCGCCCTCGACATCGCCGACAATCTGGCGTACCTGTTCCACGACCGCGTCGTCGCCCGACACCATGATCACCGGCACTCCGAATTTGCCGGCGATGGCCGCGTTCACACCCGCCTCGGGCATCGAGGTTCCGTTGAGTCGAACATCAGCCAAACGGGCGCTTGAAAAGGTGTGAGCCCTGACTCCATCTGGGTTGGAAGTGCCAGTGTGATAGCCGAGAAAAATCACCGCATCAAATGTCGAATCGATCCCCTGCATCATTCCCAACGGGCGGGGCCAGGATCGAACCACGAGAACATCGTCGGGCAACCGGTCGATGAGAAGGTTTTCGCCGTTGCCGTGTGAATCGCTGACCAGGATCTCGGTCACTCCGGCTTCGCGCGCCGCCTGGATCGCAGCCAGCAGTTCCCCGGTCATCCATTCGCGGGCGCTCTGGTATTCAAAGCCATCGGGGCCCAGCTGATCGGCGGTCACAACCCCCACAACCCCTTCCATGTCGACAGAAATATAGAGCTTGAGACCATCTTCTTCGGCCACCGCGGCGATCGGATGAATCAACAGCACCATCAGCGCACTCAAAACCGCACCCAACATCAGGTTTTTCATCAAGGCTCCTCATGTGGCAAACTCAATTTTCGAAATGAGACTAGCACGAAGATTCTGACCGACTCGAACCGATGGGTGACATCGTGCTGATCCACCCGCAAGGCATCGGCAATTCGTTCCGCGGTGCCGCCATGGACCGGAATCTTGTACAGCCCCTGGACTCCCGCGACGCTCCCCCCGGTGACGACCCACCGCCCATCCGGCGACCACGTAGCCGCCCCGCCATCATCCACCTCTTCCGAAAGCACCTCGAACTCGGCACCGTCGGCGCTGAGAATGTGGATGTGCCAACCCGCCTCACGCCTCAGAAGCAGTGCGAGGGATCGGCCATCGGGCGAAACCGCAGCCGGGTCGGCTCACGATATGCCGGTCACCGAGCGGCTCTCAATCCTCCACACCAGGGCAAAGAGAGCCACCGATATCAAACAGCTGCCAAAGAGCAGCCAGAAGCCACCGTCCCAGCCGAAACGATCGACCGCCGCACCGATGGCGATGTTTGCGGCAAAGGCGCCACCGAAGTATCCAAAGAGCCCAGTGAGCCCGGCGGCCGTACCCGCCGCCTTCTTGGGCACCAGATCCAGAGCCTGGAGACCGATCAGCATCACCGGGCCGTAGATCAGAAACCCTATTGCCAACAGCGCAGCCATATCGACGCCGGGCCGGCCTGGGGGGTTGATCCAATAGACGGCCACCGCCATTGTCACCAGGATCATGAAGATGAAACTGGCGGGCCCCCTCCTGCCCCTGAAGACTCGATCACTGAGCCAGGCGCAAACCAGGGTGCCCGGGATCCCGGCCCACTCGTAAAGGAAATAGGCCCAACTCGAGGTATCCACCGAGTGGCCCTTTGCCTCCTGCAGATAGGTGGGCACCCAGTCGATCACTCCGTAGCGCACGGTGTACACGAAGACATTCGCGATGGCGAGGTACCACAGGAGACGGTTGCGGAAGACGTGGGTGAAGAAGATCTCGACCGCAGTCATCTCCCGCTCGTCGACCTCCGGGTCATAGTGCGGCGCACGGTCGTTGCGATGTTCTTCAATCGGCGGAAGCCCCTCGGACTGGGGCGTGTCCCGAACCGTGAACAGAACAAACACGGCGATCGCCAGCGCGCAAAGAGCATTGATGTAGAAAACACTATGCCAATCACCGCCGGTCACGGCCAACCCGAGAAGAAACAGCGGTCCCACCAGCCCTCCACCCACATTGTGGGCGACGTTCCACAGGGCCATCTTGATGCCACGTTCGCTGACCGAAAACCAGTGCACCATCGTGCGCCCGCTGGCCGGCCAACCCATGCCCTGAAACCAGCCATTCAACAGCAACAACACCGCCATCGCCGCCACCGACGAAAGAGCAAACGGCGCCAACCCGAGCACGAACATGACGCAGGCCGAAAGACCGAGCCCCAGGGCCATGAAATATCGTGGGTTGCTTCGGTCCGAAACCGATCCCATCAAAAATTTGCTCAGTCCGTAGGCGATGGAAACCCCGGAAAGAGCGAAGCCCAGCTCGGTCCGGGTGTATCCCTGTTCGATGAGATAGGGCATGGCCAGGGAAAAGTTTTTTCGGACGAGGTAAAAACCCGCATAACCGACAAAGATACCGACGAAGACCTGGATTCGCAGTCGTTTGTACGTGGGATCGACCCGCTCCTCGGATAGCGGTGTGGCGGCAGGAGCGGGTTTGAGGATTCCGATCATCTCGTTCCCAGCCCGGGTCGAGGTATCTGTCTTGTCACGAGAGATATTGTTACACGAGTCCGATTCGCTGCTTTCATCTCATATCACTGCTGTCCAAAACAGATCGTCGTGTGGAGTTGCCCACATGACCGCACCAGATTCAGCAAATCCGGTCCGCGGTTGCCGGCGCCTGTGTCCGTGTCCGCGTCCAAATTGCAGCGGCAGCGACAGTGTTCAGCGACGGAGAGCAGCGGCGGCAGTCTGGAGTTCATGCAGCGAAATGGCCACTTCCGGATCGTTCAACCGAAGGAACAGCGATGGTGGTGTAGGCGTCTCGCCTGCACACCGTCCGGCCGGGACGGCCGCACCACGAAGACCGGAGCCCCGAAGAAGTGCGCGCCGTTGGTTGCCCCTGTCGCTGTTCGCTGCCGCTGACCCCTGATCCCTGACGCTGTCTGCTGTTCCCCGTCGCTGTCCCTGAAGACTGTCTGAGACACTGACTTGGACAAGAATGATCAAGTATGATCCGTGCACCCACAAGGAGGACACAATGCATAGGATTTCGTCGATGCCAACGGTTTTGGCCGCGGTACTGTTGATCACCGCATGCGCCCCTCAACGCTCGCCAACCCTCGAAAACCGAGCGCCTGATTTCCTCGCCTTGATCAACACCTACCAGGAGTCGCACAATAGATCTGAGGTCGAAAGGGCCCTCGCCATGTTCTCTCCCGACGCCCGTTTCGAGGTGGTAGGGATGGGCACCATGCCCGATCTGGATTCCATTCGCGCTCTGCATCATTACGATGTCGGTATTCAGGCTCAGGTGGAATTCAGCAATTGCATCGTCGAAGACTCGATCGTGACCTGCGAGGCCCGCGAACAGAACGACTGGTTGAAAACCGCCGGTCTCGGCAGCATGTTCTACCCATCCTCCGTGTTCACCTTCAACCCGAGCGGCAAGATCACTCGGATCGTCGCCACCATGTCCCCTGACGGTGCCCGCGCTCTCGGCGAGGTGCTTTCCGAGTTCGGACCCTGGCTGCACACCGATCGCCCCGAAGCTGCCGCTCGACTTTTCACCGATGACGGCCTCTTTGTTTACAGCGAGGAAAACGGTCGCCTGGTCGTGCAGATGCTGCGCGAATGGCGCGGCTCCGAGTAAGCGCGCTCCAAGCTGATCTCCCGGACGCAAAACTCTCGATTCTCTCCACCGGCTGGACCGTCACATTGAAGCTCCCCTCACGGGTCTGACCGAATGCGATGAACTCGGATTCGGGTGAGTAGTGGAAATCGTCATGGCCGATAGAAATCCAGGAACGCTCCACCGACTCCAGCACGCTGAGAGAATTTCGCAAAACGACGTTGAAAACAATTCCTGCGGATCGCCAAAAGGTACAGGCAGCCGCGCCTCTTCAGGATCGCGAGTATGATCGGGGTCACGATGACCAGGCAGTTGTCACCCGACCGAGAAGATATCGCGCTGGTTTTGGGCGGTGGCGGCGCTCGTGCCGCCTACCAGGCCGGTGTGCTTCGCTGTCTCGCTCGCCGCCGGCCCGACCTCCGGTTTCCGATCGTCACGGGCATCTCGGCCGGGGCGATCAACGCTGCGTTTCTGGCGTCCTTCGCAGGCACCGCAACCGAAGCGTCCGACGCACTGGCTGATCTCTGGGGCTCGCTGACGGTCGACGGGGTTTTTCGTACCGATGTCTGGGCCCTGGCGAGAAACTTCTTCAACTGGGGCTGCAAACTGGCCTCATGCGGTTTGCGAATCGGCCCAGATCCGCGGGCTCTGGTCGACACTGAACCTCTCCGCGACCTGCTGCAGTCAGCCATCGGCGGTGGCGATGGCGGCGCTCCGGGGATCGCCCGCAACATAGCGGACGGTGTTATCAGCGCCCTAGCGATCACCACCGTCGACTATGGCACCGGGCAGTCGGTGGTGTGGATGCAGGGCACGAACGCACGACCGTGGCGGCGTCCGCAACGTCTGGGCATCACAACCGAGATCGGGGTCGAACACGTCATGGCTTCGGCCGCCCTGCCGATCCTCTTTCCCGCGGTCCAACTCGGCAGCGGTTGGCACGGCGACGGTGGCATCCGGCTCGCGCCGCCGTTCTCACCGGCCATCAAGCTCGGTGCAAACCGAGTCCTCGCGGTCTCCACAAGATATGACCGAAACCAGGCCGAGGCCGACCGCTCGGCGGTGCGTGGTTACCCGCCACCCGCCCAGATTTTCGGTCAGCTTCTGAACTCGGTTTTCCTCGACCTCTACGACGAGGATGCGCGGCGAGTCGAGCTCATCAATCGCCTGGCCGACACGGTCGACAGCAACGATGGACGAACCCTCCGACACATCGAAACCCTGATCATCCGCCCATCACAGGATCTCGGGCGCCTCGCTGCTGAGTTCGAACCGAAGCTGCCGCGTGCCTTCCGGTTCGCCACCCGTGGTCTCGGCACGCGGGAGACCGAAAGCCCGGACGCCCTCAGCATGATCATGTTCCAGCCCGACTACACCCGACGCCTCATGGAGCTCGGCGATGGCGACACCGAAGCCCGGTTCGATGAAATCGAGGGTCTCCTTTCGGGAACCTGATCGTGCTGAATCTTCAGCCGGCACCTCTGTTTCGAATAGGGCAATCGGCTCATGCGGCAATCCGACTCCTCGCCGTCGGCGAATGGACTTCGATACGCGGCGTTTGATTTCAGGGCAGCAAGGGTCAGGATAGATCTCTTGTTTTGCGATGTATTCTCATTTTCACGTTAGATGATATGATCAACCATCAAAATACGAATATGCCGTCTGACGGGCGGCAGGCGACGGAGGATCCATGGATCATCGACCTCTCCACATGCACTCGATGCTGGTTCATACCGTGGTCGCATGTGCGCCGCTCGCTGCCGCGAGTTTTGTCCTCATGGTCGGCAACATCTGGATCGGCGGAATCGGTCCGGGAACATGGTCTGTATTGCTCTGGTTCTCCCTCGGCGCGATCGCCATACTCGCCCTGCCGTCCACTCTCACCGGCATCAGCGAACGCAACCATATGTACGTGAATTGGCCGGCAAGTCACCGCGCCAAGTTGATCCTGTCGCTCGTTTTGATCGTCATGGTGGTGATCGAAATGATCTCGCTTTGGTCCGCCAAGACCGAACCGAGATTGATGTCCTGGCTGGGAGCGGCGATCGTCGGGGGCAACTGCGCGTTGGTATTCGGGCTCTCCTTCTTCGGCCTCAAAATCTCGCTCGGGCGCCAGGGCTTCGGTTCAACCTCGTACAAGTCCGATATGGACTGGGACCCGCCGCTCGACGTGCTCGCCTGTGTCGCCGACTACTCGGGAGACGCGCCCAAGCTGATCGATGTTCAGAAGGAGAAACAGCGATGATGGATTTCAGCCTCAGCGCCGAACAGACCGAGTTGGTTGAGAAAGCCCGTGCTTTCACCAAAGAGTGGATCTCTCCGCGGGCCATGGAACACGACCGGTCTGGGGAATTCCCAGTCGAAATCTGCCGCGAGGCCTTCAAGCAAGGGTTCATGAACCCCCACATCCCCGAGGAATACGGAGGCGCGCCGCACTCGGTGCTGGACCACTGCATGGTGATGGAAGAGATGAGCACCGGTTGTTCCGGAATTGCCACTGCCATTGATGCCAATGGTCTCTCCCAGTACCCGGTGATCCTCGCCGGCACCGACGACCAGAAGAGGCGTTTCCTCGCTCCCATGACCGAGGAGCTGCAATTCTCCGCCTACGCCGTGACCGAGCCGGAGGCCGGTTCCGATGTCTCTCGGGTCAAAACCGAGGCAACCAAGATCGGCAACGATTACGTCCTGAACGGGATCAAGTGGTGGATTACCAACGGTTCGGTTGCGAGCTGGTATTTCGTGCTCGCGCGGGCGGACGACAAGCCCACCGCCTTTATCGTCCCAGCGGACTCTCCGGGCATCATCCGCGGGCCCAAGGAGATCAATCTCGGGCAACATGCATCCAACACGGTGCGGGTGAGCTTCGAAGACGTCAAGGTCGCCGAGAAAAACCGCCTCGGAGAAGAGGGCGACGGTTTTCAGATCGCAATGAAGACCTTTGACCACACCCGTCCCGGCGTCGCGGCCGGAGCCAACGGGATCTCCAAAGCGGCGCTCAACATCGCTTTGTCATACGCCAAACGACGACGCACCTTTGACAAGAAGCTCATCTCCAACCAGGGGATCTCCTTCAAGCTGGCCGAGATGATGACCCGCCTCGATGCGGCCCGGTTCCTCACCTACAAGGCGGCCTGGCTCTTCGATCGTGGTGAAGACAACGCCCGCGAGGCGGCGGAGGCGAAGTGGTTTGCCGCGGATGTAGCGATGAACGCGGCTATCGAGTGCGCCCAGGTGCTCGGCGGTTATGGCTTCACGACCGAAATGCCGGCCGAAAAGCTGATCCGGGACGCCAAGATCTACCAGATCTACGAGGGTGCGACCGAGATTCAAAAGATGATCATCGTCGGCAAGCTGATGCGGAAAAAGGAGATCATCTAGATGGTCAACGATATTCGTAAGATTGTCGCCAAGGTCGCCGAAAAATTCAAAAACAAATACTACGGCCGCAGGTTCCACTGCCCGGTCTGCCACCTCGAGCTGGCCATGGTCGATGCCGACGGCAACCAATTGATGGTCTGTCCCCTGTGCGGTGTCGTGCTCGACGTCGAAGAGGTCTACGGCCACGCCGTGCCGGTGGTCCTCGAAGTCGAACTCCACCGACCGCAGCCCAAGATGCGAATCCACCCACTGGCGACCCACATCCCGATCGGGCTCTTTCCATTTGCGGTGCTTGGAGCAGGTCTCTTGATCCTCGCCTCGGTTCTTCGACCACTGATGCCGGGCCTGGCTCCGTTGGTCGCCAAAGCACCGGCTCTGGCCGACGCCACCCTGGTGCTCCTGGCAGTCTCGGTCGGTCTGTCTCTGGTGACTCTCGTCTCCGGTCTGTGGGATTGGAACCGGCGGTATCGCCGCCGGCCCTACTGGCAGATCCGCCTCAAGATCGTTTTTTCGATCCTGTTCTTTTTGTGCGGCGGAATCGCAACCGCGCTCCACGCATCGGGATTCGTCTTTCAGGCGAGCACGGGGTTGGTGAATCTCGCATCGCCGATGGCGATGGGTCTCGCCGCAGTGGAGCTGACCCTTTTGGCTCTGGCGATGGTCGTGATGGCGACCCTCGGCCATGTGGGAGGGACCCTCGTCTTCGGACGTTAGTCCGCAAGAGAAACCACTCTTGTCCAAGACAAAAGTCTCGGACAGCGATCAGGGGCAGCGGCAGCGAACAGTCGCCAGCGGCAGTGTTCAGTCATCAGCGTCAGCGATCAGCGGCCGGGGCAGCCAACGGTGCGCACTTCTTCGGGGCTCCGGTCTTTGTGGTGCGGCCGCCCCGGCCGGACGGAGTGCAGGCGAGACGCCTACACCACCACCGCTGTTCCTTCGGTTGAACGACCCAGAGATGGCCTCGCCGTCACTACACCCGATCGCTGACCCGGAACACTGATTGCTGCCCCCTGTCCCTGTTCGCTGTTGCCTGTCGCTGACGCTGCAATTCGGGCACGGACGCGGACGCGGACGCGGGCACGGGGCAACCGCAAATGACAATCTGTTTTGGACAGCAGTGAAGAAAAACTTCGAGTGTATCTACGCCGTCAAAAACGACGACCGTACTGAGAATTCGAATGTTTTCCCGTTGCCCGTCATAAGAACCGGCCGGATTCTGCTACCTTCAACACGCGGCACGCGCACAATCGAAAATGCCGTGCCACCGGGGGTATTGCATGAAGAAAGAAACCTTGTTGCCGTGTTTGATCCTCCTCATGAGCTTTGCCTGCGGTGCCCCGCAACAGGCACCCGATTCCAGATCCGAAGAGACCACGCTGACGGGAGCCGGGGTGATCCAGGCTGAATACCTCCGCGAGGCCGTGACCGTGCTCGCATCCGATGAAATGGAGGGCCGCGGTCCGGGGACCGATGGCGACCGACGGGCCCGCGCCGAGCTCGCGAGGCGTTTGCAAAAGGCCGGATATCAGCCCGCGTTTGGCGACAACGGTTGGGAACAACCGATATCGATGCTCGGGGTGACCACCGAGCTGCCGGATCTGTGGACCTTTGCAAACAGAGAGGGCAACGAGATTTCCTTCCGGCGATGGGACGAATACATGGGCTCGATTGGCACCCAGCAGGCCTCCACGATGATCGAGAACGCCGAGGTCGTCTTCGTCGGTTATGGCATCGAAGCCCCCGAAGAAACCTGGGACGATTTCAAAGACGCCGACCTCGAGGGGAAAATCCTGCTGATGCTCAACGATGATCCCGAGTGGGACCCCGATCTCTTTGCCGGCGAACGCAAACTGTATTACGGCCGCTGGACCTACAAATATGAGAGCGCCGCCAGACAAGGTGCGGCCGGTGCGATCATCATCCACACCACACCGTCGGCAGGATATCCCTGGCAGGTCGTGCAAACGGGCTGGAACGGCGAGCAGTTCGAGGTGCCGACCGGCGACGAGTCGAGACTCGGCATCAAAGCCTGGCTGACCGAAGAGGCCGCCACTCGCCTCGTCGAACTTGGCGGGCACGACCTGGCGGATCTCGTCGCATCCGCCAGAACCCGTGAGTTCCAGCCGGTCAAACTCGGCGCCTCCACCTCTCTGAATCTCGAGGCCTCGATCCGACAAACCGTGACTGCCAATGTCGGCGGCATCTTGCCCGGGTCCGATCCCGACCTGACAGACGAGGTCCTCGTCCTCTCGGCACACCACGATCATTTCGGCATCGGAGAGCCCGACGGGACCGGAGATCGGATTTACAACGGCGCACGGGACAACGGGATCGCCATGGCGGAGACATTGGCAGTGGCCGAGGCAATCTCCTCGCTCCCCGAGGCGCCGCGACGGAGCGTGCTCGTGCTGTTTTTTGCCGCCGAGGAACAGGGGCTGATCGGTTCGAAATACTATGGCCTCCACCCGAGCGTGCCACCAGGCAGGATCGCCGCAAACATCAATTTCGAGCTCGGAAACATCTGGGGCCGGACCCGGGCCGTGACCGTCTTTGGCAAAGGCAAATCAACCCTCGAGGATCTCCTGGCCGAGGCGGCTGCCAAACAGGACAGATATCTGATCGGCGAAAAGGACCTTCGTGCCGGGTGGTACTACCGTTCGGACCAATTCAATTTCGCACGCATCGGGGTGCCCGCCATCTGGTTCAAATCGGGCACCGATTTCATCGATCGGCCGGAAGGGTGGGGAGAAGCACGTGACGCCGAGTGGATCCAGAATATCTACCACCAACCATCAGATGAGGTGGAAGACAGCTGGGTCTACGACGGAGTTGTAGAAGACGCCCTCCTCGGATTCGAGCTTGCCCTGGCCGTTGCCAACGCCGATCAGATGCCGACCTGGTATCCGGGAGACGAATTCGAAGATGAAAGGGAGCGAGCGCTGGCCGAGGTCGCACGATGAAACACCGGCAAACCGCCGTTCTCACCCTGTTCGTGCTCTTCATCTGCGCCCCGGTTGGCGCGGGCGAACCGAGCAGCGCCGATGTCCGGAAGGCCGTCGATGCTTTCCGATCCCAAAACGAGATCAAAATCGTCCACGAACTGGCCACCCTGGTGGCTCTCCCCAACGCAGCTGCCGACCTCGAAGACATGGAATCAAACGCCCGCCACCTGGCACGACTCTTTGAGGCGCGAGAGCTCGAGGTTCAGATGTTCCGCGCCCAGGGCAGCCCACCGGTGGTTTTTGGCGAGCGCTCCAGTGCCGGCACCGAAAAGACGGTGATTTTCTACGCCCACTATGACGGACAGCCCGTCGTTCCGGAGCTTTGGCAGAGCGATCCATTCGAAGTGGTCGTCAGAAAGGGTCGATTGGAAGATGGCGCCGCTGCCGTACCGCTTGCCTCCCTCGAGTCGCCCGTCGATCCGGAGTGGCGGCTCTATGGCCGATCGGCCTCGGACGACAAGGTCTCGATCGTGGCTCTGCTGACCGCCCTGGATGCTCTCGACGCCGCCGGAATCCAGCCCGGCGTCAATATCAAGATTCTCCTCGACGGCGAAGAAGAGCGAGGCTCTCCGCACATCGCCGAAATCCTACGATCCAACAAGGATCTCGTGGCCGCAGATCTGTGGGTCTTCTGCGACGGGCCCATGCACCAGACCCGTTTGCCGCAGGTGGTTTTCGGCGTCCGCGGCGTGACCTCCGTCCACATGACCGCTTTCGGCGCGGCCGTCGGGCTCCACTCGGGCCACTATGGAAACTGGGCACCCGACCCCGGAATGCAACTGGCCCGACTCATCACCTCGATGCGGGATGCCGACGGAAATCTGCTTGTGGCCGGCATCGACGATCTTGTGCGCCCGCCCGGGCCCACCGCCCGGAAAGCCATCGATGCAGCCCCTGAAGTGGACTCCGGACTTCGACACGATCTTGTGTTGGGATGGACCGAAGGACAACCAATTGCACTGGCCGAGCGGGTCACCCGCCCCGCCATCAACTTGCTGGGTTTCTCCGTCGGAGCTGTCGGTGCCAAGGCCAAGAACGCCATCTCCCCCATCGCCCGGGCCGTGGTCGGATTCCGCCTCGTTCCGGACGTGACCCCGGAGGCCGTTCGGACCGCCGTGGAACGGCACATCACTGAACAGGGTTGGCACATCGTCTTCACGGAGCCCGACGAAGATACCCGGAAGAATCACGAACGGCTGCTCTATCTGACCTGGAAGATGGGCTACCCCGCCCTGTTCACGGATATGGATCTGCCCATCTCCAGAGCGGTCGCGCGGATCGTGGACGAGGCAGTGGAAGGACCGATCGTACTTACGCCCAATATGGGTGGAAGCCTTCCGCTGACGGTTTTTTCTGAGAATCTCGGGCAACCACCGATCGTCGTCGTGCCCATCGCCAACCACGACAACAATCAGCACGCCCCTAACGAAAATCTGAGGATCAAGAATCTGTGGCTCGGCATCGAGATTTATGCGGCCCTGATGGCGAGACTCTGACACGACAGAGGAAATAGCAGACAATTCGCGCCGGTTATAAACGTCAATCAAACGCACAACGTCAAACAAATAAGATGGGGGCGAGCGGGAGACGAATTATGAATCTCAAATATGCCAGATCCATATTGCCGGTGTTGCTACTTTCAGCTGGGATGTGTGTTCCGATCGCGGGTTTCGCGGGAGACCCACCAACGGATCCCGGTGCACCCGCCGAAACGGGAGATGACGATGTTGTGGGTCCGTCCTTCGAATACCTCGACAGCGACGGCCGTCCTCTCCCGTTTCAGGACCACGCCTCCATCCGGAAGGCCCTGCTTTCAGGTCGGGTTTTGAGCCGGGAGAAGATCGGTCGCGGCGTCGCAGGAGTCGAGAAGGTTCTGCTCGAAAGCGGCGGTGTGCAATTCCACGCCGCGTTCAGGATGATCGACGTGAGAGTCCGGGCCGAAGCGGCCGGTGGCTCGAGACGGGGGCCAAAGGAGTACCGGGATTCGGCCATCTTTGAAAGCGCCGCCTATGAACTCAGCCAACTGCTCGGTCTGAACCGCGTACCGCCGGTTGTCGAGCGCACGGTCGGCGACGAGGAAGGAACGCTCCAGATCTGGCTGGAGGGCACCAAGCCCGAGATCGTGCTGATCGAGGAAGATCGATTCCATCCGCCGGATGTGCCCTACTTCAACCAGCAGAAGGAGATCATGTGGGTTTTTGACAATCTGATTGCCAACTCCGATCGAAACCAGGGCAATCTCCTGTTCGGCAGCGATTGGACTCTCTGGCTCATCGATCACAGCCGTGCCTTCAGACAGTCATCCCGCCTCCGGACCCCTGACAGATTGAATCGCTGCGAACGCCGGCTATGGAGCGCCCTCCAGGACATTGAGGAAGAAACCCTTCGTACCCGACTCGATCCATACCTCGAGCGTCATGAGATGTCGAATCTCATTCGGCGGAAGGACAAGCTGATCAAACATTTCCAGGGTCTGATCGATAAACACGGGGAAGAAAAGGTTCTCTACGACCTGCAAACCGCGGCGGCCCCTGTCGCCAGATGACACCTCCACCGGGAGAAGGTATTCGCAATTGACGAAGGGTTCTTGAAACGGCACTATGGGCCGAGCACAACGCGATGATCACGGTGCCGGAGGAATCAGCATGAAAAATGCAGCATCTCTTTTTGTGGCGATAATCCTTGTGGCCGGAAGCCCTTTCGCGCAGGAAGAAACCACCGGAATCCATATCACGGGTGAAGATGACCTTGTCGAGGAAAAGGGTCAGTTCCAGGGCACCTGGGTTCATCCCGATGCGGATATCACCCGCTACGAAAAACTCTACATGTGGAGTGCGGTCTTTCAGTTCCGCGCGGTCGACAACACCGGCGGTACCACGACCCAGATGTTGCGCGACGGCGGTTCGGGGCCCTTTACGATCTCAGACGATTCACGAACCCGGTTCGAAGGCGTTGTGAGCGAGGCGATCGTCGCCGAATTGGGACGTAGCAATACCTTCGAGGTGGCTGACTCGATCGGACCCGGAGTCTTGCTTGTTCGAGCCGCGGTGCTCGATATCGTCTCCAATGTGCCGCCGAACGTCGGCCGCAGCGGCAATGTCCACCTCAACGCTGTCGGCGAGGCGACCATGGTTTTCGAACTGATCGATGCTGAGACCGGCGTCATTCAGGCACGCGTCGCCGAGCGCCGCAGAATCCAACCGCCCGGCCGCATGAACGACGTCAGCGCTTCACCCACCACCTCGGCCACCGTGTGGAACGACGTCCAGCGATGGGCGCGCGACCAGGCACGGATCCTCCGACGCGAGCTCGAACGAGCCAAGAAGCGGGCTCAGTAAACAGCTTGTAAGAATCGCGGACTAACGCTCCGGGGGCACCTCGGAACCTGAGCGGCGAGCGACTATCTCTTGCGCCGCCTCACGACCCTCAACAGCCTCAACATTCAGAATGCGGCACGACCGGGTTTGATCAAAATATCGGTAAGTCAGGGTGGCCCCAAAGTTTGAACAGACCCGGTTGAACTCATTCGAGACCATGAATCTCGACGAGTCTTCGAGACCGAGACAAGCTGGTTCCATGGTGAGGAGGAAGTGTCCGCTCCGCACGCAGTGCGCGAGTACGAAACGGTCGGTGACGGCCGAGAGGCTTCTCACATCTCGTACATTGAAGCATTCACGCGCAGCAATGTCGTCACCACCCTTTTCTTCACCAACCGGCGTCGTCGCACACCCTGCGAGCACGTACGATCCGACGATCAAAAGCGGCAATGACTTCTTCAAGGGACCCATGAGACGCTCCACGATTCTCTCCGTTCAATGATTCTACGACGGACAAAAAAAAGGCGGTCCCCGAAGGGACCGCCGGTTTCAGCCTGAAGGCTGTTGAGATTAGAAGTCGAAAGCAACGCTCGTGAAGATGTACCGACCGAGCGGATCGTAAGACGCATAGAGGTTGATCTCGTCGGCGAGACCCGGCATCAGCGGCGGTTCTTCGTCGAAGATGTTGTTGATACCGAGGACGAAGCGGATGCCGCTCTTCAGGGTGTAGGAGGCCGACAGGTCGAACCAGTTGTAGGCGCGGGTCTTGTCGACGCCGTTGGCGATCCAGGTGTCCATGTTGCCCGGGTTGCCGATGCTCGGGTTCGAGCTGGCATCGTCGATGTCCGCTCCACCCATATAGCGCCAGTTGAGCGACACATTCATGTTGAAGTTGGTCTCCCAGGTTCCACGAACCTTGTGGCGCCACACCGAGTCCGGCTGGCCGCACTGGAATCCGTAGTAGCCGACGCAGTCATAGTCGGTCAACGGATTCGTGAAGCGGTTCTGCAGCATGTAGGTTCCGGTCATGTTGATCGGCAGATATCCCGCATTACCGAGGCCGACGAGATAGGAGAAGTTGAGGTCGACGCCCTCGCCGACCAACCGTCCGATATTCTGGTTTGTGGTCTCGGTGTAGGCATCCTGGGTAGCCCACAGGGTACCCTGGCTGTCGCGGTGAATCAGACCGCAAAGCACGGGATCACCAGTGGTTGCGCAGGTCTGGATGATGTCATCGGCACCCAGGGAACCGACCGCATTTGTGATGTCGATGTTGTAGTAATCAAGGGTCGCGGACATCCCCGCGATGCTCTGAGGCGTCCAAACAACGCCCGCGGTCAGGGTGTCGGCAACCTCGGGTGTCAGATTCGGGTTACCACCGGCAAGCGTATTGTACTGGTCGGCGGGGTTCGGGAAGATCTGTCCGTACTGGGAATCGGTCACGCCGGTGTTCCGGCACTGTTCGAGCGTCGCCGAAGGATTGTCACCGGCGCAGATGTCCTCGGATCCACCAAGACCAAAGCCCTGTGGACGGAGGAGCTCCCAGATGTTGGCGGCACGGACCGCACGGTTGTATCCGGCGCGGAAACGCCAGCTCTCGGTCGGCGCCCAGGTGCCCTGGACTTTCCAGGTGTTGAATCCGCCGGAGGTGCTGTAGTCGGAATATCGGTAGCCGAGCTCGAGGGAGAGGTCGCGCACGCCGCGCACATCCTGGACCAACGGAACCAGGAACTCGAGGAAGAGCTCGCTGACGGAGATCTCACCGTCGACCTTGGGTGTCAGACCACCCGAACCGGCACGGAGACCGTTGAGATAAACCTCGTCGGGCTGGTTCATGAGCTTCTGTTTGCGGTACTCGGCACCGATCGCGACCTGCACACCCTCGCTGGCGCTGGGAATCGTGATTCCGTAGTCTTCCCAGTCGGAGGTGACGGTCAGGTTGGCAACCTGGGTCTCGGTGCGGCCGTACATGACCGCAACGGTCGAGATGTAGTCGATCGCATCCTGGGTCACGGCGCCTTCCTGGAAGATGTTCCAGGGCACGCAGTCGCCACCGGTACGGCACTCCCAGGTGGCCGGGTCGTCGGGATCGCCGACCACATCCAGCGCGTTGCGAATGCGATCGACGTTGAGGTCGTTGATATACGACTCGAACTGGTGGTTCTGGGCGGTCAGGAAGTAGAAGTCATAGGCCCAGGTGTCGTTGATGTCGCCACGCAAACCGGCCACCAGGCGGTAATTGTCGTGGGCGAGCTGATTGGTCCGCGCACCACCCTCGACGTTGCGGCGGAAGATCCAGGACGAAGCATAGTCGGTCGGCTCGTAGCCGGTGCCCGGTCCGCAGAGGATATTGCGCTGCTGGTCGGAGAGCATCGGGTTGTCGCAATTGATGCGGGAGACCCGGTTGAAGTTGCCCGACGGCGCGATCTGCGCATCGGTGTAATTGGTCATGAACATCGCTTCGATATAGGGCTCGAAGTGGTCGTTGATCGTGTAGTGGGCGAAGGTACCGGCGTTCCACTTGGTGTCGGGACGCTGGAGGTGGTTGAACGGCGCGTAGTTGAAGACATCGGCAGATGTCCGTTCCCTGAAGGAGTGGCCGTCGCCACCGTCTTCTTGCCAGTGCAGGAGGAAGTCACCGATCCGGCCACCGTCGGCGTCGAAGGCGGTGAATCGACCCTGGGGGCTGGTCGAGGAACCACCGCACGACGGACCGCTCGAACCGGCGCTCACCGCACAGTTCACGTAGTCGCGATCACCCTTGAGAACCGCATCGATGTTGCGGTAGGTGATGTACGCGGCTGCATGGCCCTTGCCGTCAGCGAACTTGCCGCCAACCGCCACGTTGGCGTTCCACATGTAGCCGTCGTTGGTTGAACCCATCGGAACGTCGAAGCCTCTGGCTTCATTGATCTCGCGGGCCGTCATGTTGTTGTTGTTGTGGTTGAAGAAGCTGTACTGCACTCCACCGCGGACACCCTCGAACTCGGTGTCCATGACGAAATTGACCACACCAGCCACAGCGTCCGAACCATAGACCGTCGAAGCACCACCGGTCAGTACGTCAACCCTTTTGACGAGGGCCTGCGGGACAACGTTGATGTCGGGTGCCCAGACCGCCGATGCATCACCGGGCGCCAGACGGCGGCCGTTGATCAGGACCAGGGTCCGGTTGGTGCCGAGGTGACGAAGGTTGATCGTCGCCGTACCCGTCGCACCGTTTGCGATGGTCGAGTTCTGACCCGCCCAAACCTGCGGCAGGCTGACGACCAGATCCTCGATCCGGGTGATACCCGAATAGGTGAGTTCCTTCTCGGCTTCCATTACCGTCACCGGGCTCAGTGCGGTCAGGTCAGCGCGGGGGATCAAGGATCCCGTAATCGTGATTTCCTCTTCAAAGGAGCGTTCTTCGGCTTGGCGAATGGCTTCGTCGATCGCCTTCTGTTCTTCATCCGTGGTTTCTTGCGCCATTGCCGGTAGGCCGACCATCAACATGATGGCGAGGGCGCCGATGAGCAAATTTCCTCTTCGCATCTTCTCTTCCTCCTTAAAAAAAAACGATTCATAAGTTGTTTCGATACTCGAATCGTCAAATCATGGACCGCGTGAATCTTTAACCCCCGAAATCACGCGGCCAGTCGAAGTCCCCCTCCTTTCTTCGACCGCAGCGCACATGAAGTCGACAGACCCATCGCGCAGCGTTGAAATCTGTTTCGATGCTCTGATGCATTGATCGCATTGCATGGACTGGTTTGCAATTTCTATGCCTTTTTTGAGATAAATACTTTGGAACATGACCCCACCGCACCCAACCCACATCTATCCCACATTGGAGATACGATCTACTGCGGCCCTGATCTGCGTTAAAGCATTTCTCTTGATTATTTTAGAGGATTACAGAACACGACCCTTGCCAGTATTCCTATCGACCCATTTCGCACCCCAATACGAAATAGTGGAGGCGAGGGCCCTAGGAAACTACCGAGGATCTGTTCGGAATTTCGGATAAGAAAACCGATTTTCCGGAGTCGATTTTGAGATTAGGTATTTCTTTAAATACTTGCATTTGCGATCTTCGAAAATTGCGGGGAATATCTTTGGCCACAGTTGAGATCAAATCTGCAATATTCTGGACAGAATTCTATTGCCTTTTCTCAACTAGAGAAATGGTTATCTCATTTAAAATCAATTCTTCTGATCCCGATAAAAGAAAAATTATGAGACAAAACCTGCCTATAAGAAGGAATAAATAAGAATCACTTTTTATCACCCGTCGAAGGTCGGTCGTCAACTTCCACCCAAATACGCCACCAGATCGGTCGCCGTCGCAGCCTCCGGGTCGTCCGGGGCCAGCTCGACGAATCGTTGCAGGTGTTTGATCGCCTGCTGGTTGGCCTCTTCGTTGACGTAGATAAGACCCAGGAAGTAGTGGCACTGAGCATTGCCGGGATCCACTTCAAGAACCTTTTCGAACCGGGTTTTCGCCCGCTCCATATCGTTCGCGTCGTACGCCGACAAAGCGAGACGCCAAAGGCTCTGGCGCACCATTTCGGGTTCGACGACTACGAGTTCGGCCAACGCATCGACGATCATCTCCTCGTCGCCCAGTTGCAGTGCCGCGTTATACCGGATGCGCAAGGCCTGCTCGTGACTGGGGTTGTCTTCAAGAAGTTTTTGCGCCGCCTCTGCCGCCTCGGCATGGCGCTCGGTCTTGAGCGCGGTGGTGGCGACCCCGAGAATCGCAAGCTCCAGATTCGGGTCGGCCTCGACCGCATCCTTGAAGAGCTCGTAGGCGCCGTCATAATCACCGGCTTTTCTGAGGGCCAGGGCTTCGTTGTAGATCCTTTTGGCCTCCTCGGCCAGACGCCCCGCCTTTTCCAGATCTTCGCGCGCCTCGGCCGTCTTGGCCTCGTCACCGAGATTACGGTAAGCCTCCCACCGTGTCTGATAAACCAACACGGTGGTGGAACCCAACTCGATGGCCTTTTCGGCCGCCTGCGCGGCTTCGGCGTATTTTTTCATCTGGAGCTGAGCAACACTCAGCGCTCCCCAAGCAGCACCCAGTTCGGGGTCGTGCTCAATCGCTTCCTGGAACCTGGCCACCGAATCCGCATACATTTCCTCCTCGAAGGAGGCGACACCGGCATGGAAGGCCTGGATCGCCGGTCTCGAGGTCGAAACCACCACCCCGTCCTCCACCGCAGCTGATTGTCCCGGAAACATGGTGAAATCGTGACGAGCCGTTCCGTCTTTCCGCCAGGTCTGTTGGGTGACCATCGTCTGGTAACCGGCCTTTTCGAACCGGTATTTGTACACCACATTCACTTCATCGAAGTCGATCTTGAAGACGCCCTTTTTGTCGGTCACCTCAACCTCGTTGAAACCGTTGACCTGATCCGAAGTCGCGGTCACCGTCACTCCCTCGATGGGCTTGTCGTTTTCATCCACGACCCGCCCGACCAGACGGCCCTTCCTGGCTCCCGAAGCGATTCCCGCAACCGCCAAGATGACAACGAGACCCCATACGATCGATCGCGTTTGTTTGTCCATCCTCCTGGCCTCCCCCATCAATGATCTGCGGTGTTGCACACCTGCGATCCGCAACCCCGAAGCGACCACTGCACGACATTCTCAATTAAGCGGGCGATCCCGCTGTCGGCGGCAGTATAGCTCGGTTGTTTTGATTTTTCTTCCCACTCGTAGAAATCACGCGCGCCGAGATGACCGCCGATCTTCGTGCGCCCCGACGCCGGGCCGCCCTTTCGGTTTTGGATTTTCTGCGCCATACTCTTTTCATGGCCGACAACAACTCGTGGCGAATCGAAGCGATCATGCTGGTCATGGCGCTGGTTCTTGGGGGCGGTGCGAGCGTCTGCCGAGGACAAGGTGCCGATGATCCGATCTTCAGCGGCGGTGGGATTCTCGACCTCACAATCGAGGCTCCAATCAAACAATTGATGGCGCAGCCCGGCGACTCCGACGAGACGATCGGTGAGATCGAACTGAGCGACGGTACAAAGATTCCCATGCGTTGCAGCAAGTACGGCATCAGCAGGCTCCGCGAGTGCAGCCTGGCATCGCTCAAGATCACCGTCGAGAGAGACGATGTACAGAACACCCCATTCGAAGGCCATCAAACGCTTCGAATGGTCACCCCATGCAAGCTGCGGGGAAACTACGACAAATACACGATGCTCGAGTACCTCGTTTACATGAGCTACCCTCTGCTGGCCGATCCCGCCCTCCGCGCGCAGTTGGTCAACGTCAGTTTCCGCGACACAAAAAATCCCGGCAAAGAGGAGAGCGGGTACGCCTTTTTCGTCGAGGACATCGACGGTGCTGCGACGGCCGGGAACCTGGAGTGGCTCGAAAGAGAATCGGTGAACCTGGATGATCTCGATCTGCAAAACCTCACGGTCTTGACCCTTTTCGAGTACATGATCGGCAACACGGATTGGTCGGCCCTCAGGGGGCGCAAAGGCGGTCGATGCTGCCATAACGTCGCGATTTTCGGGGCCAACGATGGTGAGGCCTACCGGGTTCTCCCCTTCGATTTCGATCAGACGGGGGTAGTCAACCCACCCTATGCGGTACCCAGCGAAAGCCTCGGCGCCAGGAAGGTCACCGATCGGGTGTATCGGGGATTCTGCGAACTCAACGATTTCCTACCCGAAGCACTCGAGGTCTTCAGGCAACGTCGCTCCGACATCGAGGCCCTTTTCATGGACGACGCACTCCCCTACCCAAAGGAGCGGGTCAAGGCCTGGAAGTACATTGAAGAGTTCTATGTGGTGATCGACAACCCAAAAAAAATCGACAAAAAGATCGTCAACCGCTGCCGCTGATCTACTCGGATTCCACAGCCCTTTCCGACTCGGAGAGCAACATGTCGATCTTGGTGGAGTAGTTGCGTTTCAGGGCATCGGTGGCCGCAGCCTCCTCCGCCCGCGTCAACCACCTTCTCGCGGCCTCCTCGTTGCCGGACATGAGGTAGCTCATACCCAACAGAAACATGAACTGGTCTTCGTCCTCACGCTTGCGGTTCGCGAATTTCAGGTGGCCGATGGCGGTCTCATAGTCGCGGGCGAAAAAAGCATCGCGGGCCAGTTGATATCGGTAGTAGGGATTCTGGCGGCGATGGCGGGTCACCTTTTTTCGATAGGCGGCGGCTCTTTCCTTTTCGTTGCCGTCTTCGTAGAAGTTCGCGAGGTTGCTCATCGCCACGTCATCGCCGGGATTCGCCCGCAAGGCTTGCAGATAGGCGACTTCGGCATAGCTCGGGTATCCAGCACGCGAATAGAGAATCGCCAGATTGGTCCACGCGGGTGCGAAACCGCGGTCGCTGTATTCGATCGCCTCGCGAAAAAAGAGGAACGCTTCACTCGAGTCGCCGGCCTGCAGTCGTTCGACGCCCAGATTATTGAAGTAGTGTGCAAAGGCGCGTCTGTCGGAAACGGTGCGACGGTCGTAGCCCGTCCGGAAATCGTCGATATTGAAATCTACCGCGTGGTAGCCGGCCTTGCCGAGATCAACACTCACGTTAACGTGACGATTGAGCACAAAAGAATCGTTCTTGTAGGACCAGTCCGGAGGGATATCGACCTCCTGGAATTTCACCTCGAGACCCACATCGCGCGCCATCGCAACAAACATATTTGAAAATGCCAGGCAGTTTCCCTGGCGCTGTCGGAATGTCTCCGAAGCGGTCCGGGTCTTCTCGTCATACTCGAGACCGAAGGTCCCCTCGTTGATGATCGCGTAGACCAACTGCTGGAGCTTGATGTAGTCGCTCGCTCGACGATCGACCATTTCATCAAGAAAGGTCCTCATCTCATCGCTGACGGCGAGGACCTCCCCGTCCCCGATCTCGAGGAGCGACCCTGGCGGCACCCCGAGGATCTCCCCCGAAATGAGGTCTTCGACAGAGATATCCCGGGAGCCGGTCGCCGCTCCGGCCATCGCTCCGCCAACTGCAAGAACTATTACGAAACCGAGGGTGAGAAATCTCAATACCATATGGCGAAGGACCAAATCCATTGCTATTTGGGTACGTAGGATACGGAGATTGGTTCCTGTCCTTTGACAAAGCTCACTTCGAGAACGGTTCGTGTCTGATCCCGGATGAGAACCCTGGTCGACATCTCACGCCCGCTGATCGACACGGTGATCGGATACTCTCCGGCCGGAATCTGCCCCAGGTTCAGCCTGGAGCCCGTTTTGTCCAGGATCTTGCCGCGAAACCGAATCGTGCAGCTCGTTGGAGTGGACATCACGCGGAGCGAGCCTTTGCCCTGGTGAACGACCTCCACCTTGCCATCCTTGAGGTTGCCCCGAACCAGGACCTCGGAACCGGGTTGGATCGTCACAAGCTCAGTGATCGATTCATACCCCGCCTTGCTGAAGACGATTCGGTGCTCACCGGCCGCCAGCCCTCCGATGGACAACTGGGGAGTGCTCTTGTTTTCAGGCTCACCGTCGATCTCGACAATGCAATTCTGCGGAACCGAAGTGACCAGAAGGCTCCCGGCAAGCCGCTCCACTTCCTTTTCAACCGTCTCAGTTGCTGTGGGCTGCAGTGGTTCGCGAGTGAACTCTTCGACCTGAATCTCGAGGGGGATCCTGGCAACGTCCACCTCGAAGGACTGAGCCACAAAACCGTCCTTTTCGATTCGTATGGTGTGCCGCCCCCGACCGACATTCATCAGAACGAAACCGTCATCCCTCGCACTCGAGGCGCCGGCGAATTTGCCATCGAGAAAAACCCCCAGATCAGGCTCGCAAAAAACCTGAATGTCCGCGGCAGATGACATCGCCGATACCCCTACGACGATCAACAACCCGATCCGGCATGCCAATCTCATGAATCCTCCCGATCGACTCTTCGGGTCGAATTCTACACCCGGGGCTAACGAATGCGCTGGTCGAGCGCATCGAAGAAAGCGGCGATGGCCTTGAGGCTCTTTTTGGTGCCCGGCGCGTCAATCTCGCGGACCGTAACCACCGTGCCGTCCCCGGACGGGGTCAGCCGGACCTCGAAGCTCACGCTCTTGGAGAGGGTCTTCTTGGGGGTTTTCATGGTGAACCAGTGCTCGGACCGCTTGGACTGGACGAGTTCAAGGTCGGCGTCCCGCGATGCCTTCACCGCCTCGTCCCAAACAGTTTCAATGGACCTCGAATAGGAGCGGCTGTCGGCCGCATCGGACGTTCCGGCCACCGCGAGTAGCAAAAAAACCAGCAGCGCGATCTTGGAAGGCTTCATCGATTTTCTCCTTGTACACCCAGTCTATCGCGCCCCGCAAAGCAAAAAAATCGTGGTGGCGTATCCTATGGAGGTGACAAGGGAGTCCATCATGAGATTGCATCTGCGGAGCCTGCTCGTCATCACACTGGTCACGGTCCTCGCCGCAGCCTGCGGATCAACAAAACCCGCGATGCCGAACCCTGTCAAGGGGCCTGTGCTGGATCACCCCGGCACGAACATGGTCCGGTACCGCGATATGGCGATCGAGATCGTGATCGAGTCGGGTTTTGCCAGCAACAACCTTGCGGAAGAATGGCTGGTTCTCAATGTCGCCTTGAGCGGGATGACCGGTGCGTCAACCAAAGTCGATCGCCGCCTGATATCCGTCCGAACCCCCGATGGACGAACGGTTCCCCTTCCTTCCTACAGAGATTTCAACGCTTCATGGGATCGAGATTTGCAGTCGGTTTCACGGCGCGCGGATCTGGCCAGTCAACCACTGGAATTCACCCGCGGCGGCCGCAGAAACTGTGCGATCAGCTTCATGCCGCTCCCCGGCTCCGGCGCCGCGGCGAACACGGCCATCAATGTCACCAACAACCAGGTCTGCACCGGGTTTCTCTATTTTCCGATCCGTGGTGGCGTGCAGCCCGGGAGCTGGAGATTCATCATCGAGTTCGAAGAGACCGAGGCCAGGGTTCCCTTCGAACTGGGCGCGCAGTGATTCCTCCGTCCAATCAAACAATCCGAGAACACGGGAGAAAGATGAAGCCGCAACACAAAACCCAAGGCGGAACGATCCGAGGCTCGGTTTTGATCCTGATATGCATCCTTTGCGTCGGAACAGTCGCATTTGTTCAGGAAGTCGACTCGGAGAAAGTGACCGGTGGCCTTTCATTCGTCGACGAGGTCAAGGTCACCGTGGTCAATGTCGATGTCTATGTCCGCGATCGCCAGGACCGGTCCGTGACGGGGCTCAAAAAGGAGGACTTTCGGCTCCGGCAGGATGGACATGAACGAGAGTTGACCCATTTCGCCGCCTACACCGAGGAAGTCATCACCACCATCATGGCGGAAGAGCAAACGGGGACCGCTCCACCGGTGCCCCAGACGGCTGACGCGACGCCACTGCAGGGCGAATCCGCTCGCGACAAAATTCAACCCGTGCACGTCGTGATCTACGTGGACAACGAGAATATTCGCCCCCACGATCGCAACCGTGTTCTCGGCCAGACCCGACGCTTCATCGATCAGTTGATGCAGCCCCACGTCCAGGTCATGGTGGTGTCCGCGCAACGATCGGCAGAGATCGTGCAACCCTTCACCAACGATTCACGAGCCGTTCAGAACGCACTCCGATCGATGAACAGGACCTATGGTGCGAGGGTCGACGACGACCAGCAGCGCAGCCGCATCATCCACGAAATGCAGAAAACGGCGGAGAACCCGTCTGCCGCAAACCCACAACAGGCTCTGGATCTCGAAGAAAGGATTCGCACCTATGGAGAAGAGCTCTCGATGGAGCTCGACTACTCGATGAGCACCATTCGCGAGGTCATGACCACCCTGGCCGGTCTGCCCGGGCGCAAAGCCCTGATCCATGTCTCGAACGGATTGCCGGCGGTGCCAGCCCGAGATCTCATCGACTGGTACGGCGACATCTATCAGAAGACCTCGGCCTTGCCCATGCTCTCCCGTTTCAATCGCCGGGCCGTTTACGAATCCCTTGCCTCGACCGCGAACGCCCAGGGCGTCACCTTCTATATGATGGACGCCACCGGGCTCGCCGGTGATGGCGCGCAATCGGCAGAATACGCGCGACCCGTCGACCCGATGTATGCCGGGGTCTACACAATGAATCATCAGGAACCGCTGTATTATCTCGCGGAAAAAACCGGCGGGCGGGCAATCGTCGGCAGCAATGAAGTGACCGGTCTCCTCGAAGACCTCAGAAACGACCTCTTCACCTACTACTCACTCGGATACACCCTGCCTTCGAGCGGGGCCGACACCGTGCACCGGATCGAGGTCGAGTTGCCCGGACACTCGGAGCACGACCTCGTCTACCGCCGGACGATGGTCGAGAAATCTCTCGAGACCCAGGTCCAGGACATCGTTGTCAGCGGACTCATGCTGGCCCTCGATGACAATCCGATGGGGATCACTCTCAGCTCCGGGATCGTACAACCCGCGTCGGCCGAAGATCGTTGGTTCCTGCCCTTGGAAATCAAACTTCCCATCTCGTCGATCGCCATGCTGCCGGAAGGCGACGAACTGGTGGGCCGGGTCGTGCTTTTCCTCGCCAACCGTGATTTGAAGGGCAATCAGTCGGATATCCAGCGCCGGGAGTTCATGATCCGGATTCCCTCCGATGATTACGAAGAGCGCCGCACCGAGAGGTACGTGGCGGAGTTTCAGCTGTTGCTCAATGAGGGCGAACACAAGGTCGTGATCGGAGTTCTCGACCCGGTGACGCGACAGACCTCCTTCGCGACTGTTGAGAAAAAGATCGGGACGAGCGGCTCGCACTAAAAATCAGGAACCATTCTTCGGTGTCCGGTTTTTTGGTTCACGCATCCTGAAATCCGTACAGACTTCTGACAATTCTCTGAAACAAATCGAGATACTGCCCGTATTCAGGCATGATTTATGCGACGGAACAGGATGAATGAGTATTCATTTTGTTTCTGGGGAAAGGAGGATCGTAAATCGGGGGGATTCATATTCCGAGACGGTTCGTGCTTTCGAGCAGAAAGCAACCCCACCGTTTCACGACTCATCTGACTGATTTGGAGGTAGCGATGAGGTATCGATTGACAGTGTGCCTGGTCATTCTCGCGCTCGGCTTCGCGGGGACGGCCTCGGCCCAAATGGGCTCCGAGCTCAAGGGCCGTGTGTTATATGAAAACGCACCCATGCCCGGCGTGACGGTGTCGCTCGAGTCACCGGCGCTCCAGGGCCAGAAGACCGCCATCACCAACGGCCAAGGAGACTACATCTTCAAGGGCCTCCCGGCCGGCGACTACAACGTCAAATTCAATCTCGCATCCTTTGCGACCCTGGAATATGACGTTCGGATGTCCACCTCGCAGCCGAGAGTGCTCGATGCGGTCATGTATCCGGAGGCGATGCAGGACGAGATCGTCGTCACCGGCAATTTCGAAACCGTCAGCACCGGCGCCCAGGGTTCTTCGACGCTGGAACAGTCGGTCCTCGAAAAACTACCGGTAGCACGGACAGTCGATTCTGCGGTCCTGCTCTCGGCGGGAACCAACGCCTCGGGCCCCGGCGGCAATATTTCGATCTCGGGATCCCAGTCGTGGGAGAGCCTCTACACCATCAACGGTGTGGTGGTGAATGAAAACATCCGTGGCCAATCTCTGGACCTGTATATCGAAGACGCCGTCCTCGAAACCACCACCATCACATCGAGCGCCTCGGCCGAGTACGGCCGCTTTGCCGGTGGTGTGGTCAATACGGTCACAAAATCGGGCGGTAACGAGTTCTCGGGCTCCTTCCGCGCCAACGTGACCAACGATAGTTGGAACGGTGAGACGCCACTCACCACCGACCAGGTGGATGAGAACAACTTACGTCTATGAGGCCACCATCGGCGGATACATCCTGAAGGACGCCCTGTGGTTCTTCGGAGCAGGCCGTGACCTCAGCAACTCGACATCGGACCAGTTGATCACCCCGGGCCAACCGGATGCGGGCATCGCCTACCCGTCCTCATCCTCACAGACACGCCTCGAAGGCAAGCTGACGGGTTCGATCACGCCCAACCACCGGATCATGTTCAGCTACCTGGACATCGACCAGGAGAACACCAATTCCACCAACTTCGGTCCGGCAGCAGACGAAGCCGGATTGGTCGGGAGCCGCCAAGATCCCCAGAAGGGGCTTTCGCTGACCTACACCGGTGTTCTGTCCGACAACTTTTTCCTCGAAGCTCTCTACTCCAAACGGGAGCTCTCGTTCATCGGAGCCGGCGGCGTCAATACCGAACTCGGCGGATCACCGATCTGGGATCTGCTCGAGAGCATCACCTACAACGACGCCTGGTTTGATGGTGCCGGACCCCCGGCAGAACGCGACAACGAGAACTACTATGCCAAAGCGTCGTACTTCTTCTCCGGTTCGGGCACCCACGATCTCGTTTTCGGTGTCGATTATTTTGACGACCAGAACACCGAGAATAACCGCCAGATGGCCTCGGGCTATGCCTATGCGCCCTTCGTCGAAACCGACTACAGCACGCCCGGCGAGCCCCTCGTTGTGGTCGACACATACGGCGGCTACATCATCTGGGGCGATGTACTCGAGGAATCGATCGGCAGTCACGTGGAAACCACCTCGATCTACGCCAATGATACCTGGCGGATCAACGACAAGCTGACCGTCAATCTCGGTCTGCGTTATGACAAAAATGACGCCACTGATCAGGCGGGGTTGAAGACCGTCGATGACTACCGCATCAGCCCGCGCGTTTCGGGAAGCTACGATGTCAAGGGCGATGGCAGCATCGTCGTCACGGCCGGCTTCAACCGTTATGTGACGTCCATTACCCAGAATCAGGGCACGGCGGGTTCGGCAGCAGGAAACCCGGTCTACAACTGGTATCTCTACGACGGCCCCACATACGTCGCGGGCACGCCCGAGTACCCGACCAACTCCGATGCCTTGGACGCCATGTTCGACTGGTTCTTCAACGTCTATGGCGGCGTCAACAACCTCGATCTGGCCTACTACATCTCGATCCCGGGGCTGACCCCGAGAGTCGGAGACGATTTGCGAGCACCCTATGCGGATGAAATCACTGTAGGGGCCGCGTTCCGGCTTGGAACACGTGGTGTTGTCCGTGCCGACTATGTCCAGCGCGAGTTTGGTTCCTTCTATGCTTCGGTGATCACGCCGGGCAACTCTGTTGAGGTTCCCGGTTCGGGCGGCGCGATGCTCGACCAGGCCGTCTACATCAACGACGATTCGATCTACAACCGCAAGTACAACGCCCTCATGGGGCGCTTCGACTATCGAATCGGCTCGCACTGGAACATCGGCGCCAACTACACATGGTCGGAAGCCAAGGGCAACCTCAACGGTGAAACCTTTGACTCCGGCCCGGTACCCGGCTCCTTTTTCGAATATACGGAGTATAAGGAGGCCGAATGGAATGTGCCGAACGGCCTGCTCGGGGTCGACCAGACCCACAAGTTCCGGGCCTGGGTCGTGTGGGACGCCATCGCGACGACGCACCACAACCTTTCCTTCAGCCTGCTCCAGAGCTTCCTTTCCGGTTCGCCTTACAGCGCCATCGGTAGGGTCAATGTGATCGACTACGTCGGCGATCCGGCCGATTTTGGCTACGTCAACAGCCCGGCGGCACCAAACTACTTCTTCTCCAAGCGCGGTGCTTTCCGGACGGAAGATGTCACACGAACCGACCTCTCGCTCAACTACTCGTTCTTCATCAATATGTTGGGTGGTCAGCTCGAGCTCTTCCTGCAGCCCGAGGTCCTCAACGTCTTCAACGAACAGGCCGTTACGACTCCGAACACATACCGTGTTCACCGCTCGCAACGACGGCTCGTTGACGCCTTTCGACCCCTTCACCGAAACACCGGTCGAAGGGACCCACTGGCGCAAGGGCGACGAGTGGGGCGAGGCACAAGCCGAGGGTTCCTACCAGGCACCACGGACGTTCCGATTCTCGGTCGGACTTCGATTCTGACGAGTCTTTGATTCGCCATTCAGGCCCCGGTGCTTCCGCACCGGGGCCGTTTTTTGCCTCGGACAAATCTCCGGGATTCGTTAGGATGGAAGCTGTGAATTTCGTTGCGAACCATCGCCCGGCCATCGCCGCTCTGCTCGTGGTCGCAACCGTGGGAATCAGTTGCGGACGGACGATCGAAACCGAAGCTCCAAAAGCTGCCCGGGCTCCGATCATTCTCATTTCGGTGGACACCCTGCGCTCGGACCGGTTGCCGGTCTACGGCTATGAGGGTGTTGAGACCCCAGCGATCGATGGGCTCCGTCGGGACGGTATGCTTTTCGAGCGCGCCTATACCCACGTCCCGCTGACCCTCCCAGCACATGTTTCGCTGCTGACCGGGTTGTTGCCGCCCACCCACGGTGTGCGTGACAACCTCGGCTACACCCTGGATGCTGCCGCGACTCCCCTGCTCCAGCAGACCCTGCGGGAAGCGGGCTACGCCACCGGAGCTGGTGTGTCTTCCTTTGTCCTCCGCCGGGAGACCGGGATCAACTCCGGCTTCGATTTCTATGAGGACGCCATCGATCTGAACGCAAAACCAGGAACTTCCGGAATTCAGTCGGTGCAGCGAGCGGGCGGTGAGACCCTCGATGCCGTGGTGCCCTGGTTGCGATCAGTTGCAAAACAACCGTTCTTTTTTTTCTTCCACATTTTTGAACCCCACACGCCCTATGCTCCTCCGGCCGAGTTCGCCGCGCGTTATGAATCAGCCTACGACGGCGAGGTGGCGGCCGCGGACGCGGTGATGGGGAGGCTCCTCGACGAGATCCGTGATCTCGGCATTTACGACCAATCGTTGATTGTCCTGCTTTCGGATCACGGCGAAGGCCTCGGCGACCATGGCGAATCGGAGCACGGGCTCTTTCTTTATCGTTCGACCCTTCAGGTACCGTTGATCATCAAGCTGCCGCATTCCGAGCGAGCCGGCGAGAGCATCGCGCGACCGGTGCAGCTCATCGATGTGTATCCCACTCTGGTCGCTGCCGCCGGTCTGCCGGTGCAAGCGGGAGTCCAGGGCACGTCGTTGCTCGGTGAGAATGGTCCGGAGCACGAGGACAAGCCGATCTATGCCGAGACCTTTTTCCCGCGCCTCCATTTCGGCTGGAGCAACCTCGCCGCACTGATTCTCGGCAGCCACCACTTCATCGAGGCGCCGATGCCGGAGCTCTACGATATATCGGCGGATCCCGACGAACTCGACAATCTCATTGCTTCGCAGCCGGCGCTCGAAGCACAGCTCCGGAATGCTCTGAATGCCTTTGACCGGGGATTCGAGAGTCCTGGCAGCACCGATGCCGAGACCCGGCGTCGACTCGAGGCTCTGGGGTATGTCGGGGAGGCCACGACGGCTGAGGGCGAGAACCTGCCGGATCCCAAGACCCGGGTCGAAGTGCTGGCGCAAATCCGACAGGCCCACCGCCTCTACGCCGACGGCGATCTCGAAGCCGCGGTGCCGGCCTTTCGGACGATCATCACCCGGGATCCCGGGATCGAGGACGCCTGGGAGTACCTGGCGCTTTCTCAGCAAGGGTTAGGACAACCGCATGAAGCGGCGGCAACCTACCGCGCTGCAACCAAGGAGTTGCCGCAATCGAGGAGACTGTCCCTGAGAGCGGCGACCCTCTTCGTACAGATGGGTGAGCTGGACCAGGCGAAGTACCAGGCCGAATACGCCATACCCTACGATCCGGTGGCGGCGCACGTATTGCTGGCCCAGATCGCATTCAAACGAGGCGAACTGGCTGCTGCCGAAACCGAAGCCCGCACCGCGCTCTCGATCGAAGGTAATCGGCGCCCGGGCGCACCGCTGATCCTGGCCGAGGTTCTGATCGCGCGCGGTGATCCGGCCCAGGCGGCGGAAATTCTGTCGCGCACCCTCGACGCAGGAACGGCCGACGAATCGATCACGACCCAGCTCGCCATGATCTATCTGCGGATGGGCCAGCCGGACCGGGCCGGGGACGTGCTCGAAGGACTCGAAGGAACGGAGGACCCCGGTCTGCTGTTGGCCTTCGGCAAACTCGCGATGGTGCGCCGGCAGTGGAGCGAGGCCAGAGAATGGATCGAACGCGCCGATCGAACGGATCCCGGCGACGCCACCATCACCCTCAATCTCGGTCTCGTCGCCATGGGCGAAGAAAGACTGACCGACGCCGCGATCCATCTCGAGGAAGCGGTGACGCTCAACCCGGTGTCCTTCGATGGATGGAACGCCCTCGGTTCCGTCCGCGCCCGTCTCGGCGACACTACCGGCGCTATCAATGCCTGGGAGCGAGCCCACGTCATCAACCCCGCGATCGATGATGTGATTTTCAACCTCGGCATCGCCAACGCCCAGGCTGGGCGTTTGTCAAAGGCAGCAACCTATCTCGATGACTATGTGGCCCGCGCCCAACCCGGACCACAGCGCGACCATGCCGCCGCCATGGCGGAGCGCGCCCGCGAGGCTGGAAATCGGTAGCCCTTGCAAGTGGGGCTCACGGCCCACGCTAGAACATGTCGCCCCTCCGGGGCTCGAACGGGAGGATTGCGGCCGGTTTCGGTTTCGGGCGAGACGTGCAGGCGGGACGCCTGCACCACCAAGGCGGGTGGACAATGGTGGTGCAGCCGTCCCGGCTGCACATTTTCGTGTCGCCCTTTTTCGTCCTGCCCGTCATCTGCGTTCATCTGCGTTTTCCGCGGTTTGTGACGAGGGTGGGTGGGTGGCGTCACGACTGAGAATAGAGACACAACAGCCTTGCGGGTGACGATTCCGGTAGCTCAGGGCAGTCGGTCGAGAATCGTCCGGGCTTGACGCGCCCGGGGGCTTGAAGGATCGGCGCCGATGGTTGTCTGCAGGTGGATCTTCGCTCGCTGCGGATCGTCCAAAGGCCCGGCGTAGAGCACTCCGAGTTCGAAGTGGGCTCCACCATGTGCCGGAAAGCGTTTGAGGACTTCTTCCTGGACCACCGCGGCTTCGTCATATCGTTGACTGGTCCGGAGGAGGATCCCGAGATTGAAGAGCGCCCTCCAACTACGAGGGTCCACCTCTCCTCCCCGTCGATATGCGGCCTCTGCCTCGTTCGTGCGACCGAGTTCCTCGAGGGCGATCCCGAGGTTGTTCCATGCCGATGCCGACGAGGGCTCGCGCTCGACGGCGCCGCGGGCAAAGCGCTCGGCATCCTGCCACTCACCGCGTTGGCTGGACACCGCAGCCATGTTCAGCCAGGCGCGCCAATAACCGGGCTGATCCCGGATCAGACTCCGCCAAAGGGTCTCCGCCTCACTTTTCCGGTCGAGCTGCATCAAGGCCATGGCCTTCGCGTTGCGGGTGCCTGTGGAGTTCGCCGGGGCCGCCGCGGCCATTTCGAACTCACGACGGGCTTCCTGAGCCTGCCCGCGCCGCGCCAGCTGTTCGGCGAGGGCCACGTGGAGATCGGCACGAACCGTCCGACTCGATGCGATTGCCTGGCGCAGAGCTTCTTCGGCCGAAGGGTCCGATTGTTCGGCCAACATCAACGCGAGGGAGATCCAGGCTTCAGAAAAATCGGGATTCCGCTCGAGCACCCCTCGCAGCCGCCGCTCGGCGGCCTCGCGGTCTCCCGATCCAAGCTCGACGATTTCCGCATAGCGCAGCGCAACCCAGTTGTTGTCAGGAGACGATTCGATCAACGGTTGCAGCTCGGCGGCTGCCTCGCCGGCGCGGCCGAGGGCCGCAAGGTATCGCACCCGATCGAGCCGCGCCTCAAGAAAGCGGTCATCAAGTTCGAGTGACCGATCGATCAATTCGAGGGCCTCTTCAACCCGGGCCCTTTGGAATTCGACATCCGCCGCGACCATCAGAGCCTGAGAGCTCCACGGCGCCACCGCGACCGCCCGTGCGGCAACCGTCGCCGCCTCGTCCAGCCGGCCCATCTGAGCCAACCCGCGACTCAGATCTCTGAGGGCGGAGAGATTGTCCGGATCCTGTGCAAGTGCACCCTCAACCCGCCGCACCGCCTCCCCGGCCTGCCCGGATGCAAGCAATTCACCAACTATCTGCAGCTCGTTGTGAACCGGCATGAAATCCACAGGGTTGCCGTGACCCTCACCCTCCGGCCGGCCGGGGTCGCCGACGAAGTACCCCAGAGCCCGCATCATCTGCGCGGTTTCGGCATCGACCGCGAGATCGCTTTCCGCTTCGGCGCCGCCACCGAGCCAGGCTTCAATGGCCGTCGAAAAGGCATCCACCTCCGGCTGACGATCAGCCGCCAGATTTCGGGTCTCGCCGGGATCAGCCTGCACATCGTAGAGCTCGGCGACCGGAGCGTCGATGAACTTCAACCCACCCTTGCGCGCGCTCCGCAGGCGCGACCAGCCATAAGCAAAGAACGGCACTTCCGATTCCGAAAAAAACAGGCGTTCAGACGGCGGCTTCTCGCCCCGAAGCATGGGAACAAAACTCTTCCCGTCGAACGTCGAAACATCGATATCAAGCGCCAAAACATCGGCCAGCGAGGGCAACAGATCGACCTGGCTGACCGTGTTCTGAACCCTCACTCCTCGAGGGCCGCCGGGCAGACGCAGGATCCATGGAACGCGGATGGTCGAGTCGTAGACGAGCAGACCATGGGTCCTTTCTCCGTGTTGCCCGAGGCTCTCGCCATGGTCGCCGATCGCCGCCACGATCACCTCGTCAACCGCGGCTCTCGGGTGGGCCAGCAGGCGGGCGATCTGGGAATCCATATAGGCGATCTCACCGTCGTAGGGCCGCTCGGCGTATTGCTCCGCCCACGGTGACGGCGGCAGGTAGGGTATGTGAGGATCATAAAAATGGACCCAGAGAAAATACGGATATGAACCGTCGAGCGTGTCGAGCCACGCGAGCGCCCGGTCGGCGGTCGCCGCGGCCGGGCGCTCGACCGTCATCCGTGAATCGCGGCGGGATGCAGATCCTCGAATCTCGTCGTCGTAGAGCTCGAATCCCTGCGCGAGCCCGAAGCGGCGCTCCAGAATCGCGGTCGAGACAAAGGCTGCGGTGCGGTAGCCTGCATCGCTCAATAGCTCCGCGAGAGTGGTTACCTGATCGGGAAGATAGTGGGTGGAGTTGTTGCGAACCCCGTGGCGCGGCGGATACAGACCGGTGAGCAAGGAAGCATGGGAAGGCGCCGTCACCGGTGTGGTCGCCACCGCCTGGTCAAAGACGACTCCATCCGTGGCGAGTTTGGCGAGCGCGGGCGTTTCAACATTCTGAGAACCATAGGGCTGCAAATGGTCTGCGCGGGTCGTATCGAGGGTGATCAGAAGGAACGAGGGCCGATCCCCGTGAACGCCGGTGGAAACGTCCACATCTTGGTTTGCGCAGGCCACGAGTCCTGCAGAGAAAAGCGACACCAACACCCCAAGCCGCCACCACGCTCCGGCAAAAAACGGCGGCCGCCTCACCGGCGCGGGCTCTCCCCGCCCCGGTTCCCCTCCAAGGGATTGGCGGGACCGCCGCCAAGCTCGACGTATTCGGCCGATCTCTTGGCGTTGCCAAGACGATTGTGAAGATTCGCCAGGAGAAAATATGCCATCTGGAGTTCCTGGCCCTCGGGCTTTTGTGCCAGCGCCAATTCCGCCAACTCGACGGCCTCCTCATAACGTTCTCCACGTTGGAAGAAGGTCATCGAAAGCACCAGATACGGTCCGGGCGAGCGAGGATTTGCCGCCACGGCATCACGCAGCACCCGCTCCTGCTCGATCTGATTGCCACGACGACCCTCGAGGCGACTCAGTGCGATCGCCGCCGGGAGGTTATTGGGCGACGATCGGATCTCGTTTCGGTAGGCAACTGCGGCTTCATCCAAGCGGCCGGCGCTTTCCAGCAGCTGACCCTTGTAAAGGCTCGCCTCGGGCACCTTCGGATCCAATTGCAGGGCCGTGTCAAGCTCGGATTCGGCGGTCGCCCGATCACCCCTGCGGAGAGCGAGGGCGGCGAGCCGGACGTGGGTCGGCGCCGATCGAGGGTCGAGAGCATGTGATTTTCGGTACATCGTCTCGGCTTCGTCCAACCGGCCAAAGGACTCCAACGCCCGCGCCAGGGCGAAGACGATGTATGGATCGTCCGGATGCTCTTCGAGCGCAACCCGCAAGAGCTCTTCGGCTTCCGCGGGCTGCCGGGTGGATATCAGCGCGTCGGCCAGTTTGGACACCACGAAGGGATCCAGCGGCCGTCGTTCGTGGGCCTCACGCAAAGCGTCCAGGGCCTCAGCCATTCTGCCTTGACGCCGATAGAGACGACCCAGAGCCAACCAGGCATCCACCAGATTGTCTTCGGCCTCGAGGATTTCGAGGAACTTCCGTTCGGCCCCGATCTCGTCGCCCGAAGCAAGAATGCCGCTCGCCTCCATCAACATGTTGTAGATCCACAGCATGCTCCGTGGGCTCGGCAAATCGCCATCGGCCGGGTCCTGACCCGATACGCCACCACCGGTCACGTACCCCAGGGCCGCCAGTTTGGCGATGGTCTCCGCATCCGGGGCCTGTGCCGCCTTTACACCCCCTTCGGCCAGGCTCTGAGTGAGACGAGCCAGCTCACGGCCCATTCCCTCCGCCTCTGCCGTATTGGTGTCGAAGAGGTTTTTCTGCTGCTTTGGATCGGCCGCCAGATCATAGAGTTCCGGATCGGATGACTGGATCAACTGAAACCGCCGGTCCTGGAGTGCGGTCAACGGGCTCCACCCGAAATGGAGCTTGGGGTAGTGGGTCTCGGAATAGACGGGTCTCTCTTCGAATTCTCCGGTCTCGTCCATGAGGGGCAACAGACTCTGGCCCTGGACTCGCTCGGGTATCGGGAGGTCGACAACCGCAGCAAGGGTCGGCAGGATATCGACCAGCGAGACCACCTCTTCGCGGCGAACCCCTCGTTGTTCAACCGCTGGGTGAGCGATGATCAGCGGCGCGCGCAGGGTGGTCTGGTAGAGGAGCAACCCATGGTCGAGTTCATCGTGATCTCCGAGACCCTCGCCGTGATCACCGGCAAAAACGACGATGGTCTTCGCTGCAAGCCCGGACAAATCGAGCAAGGCCTGCAGCCGCCCCAGCTCGGCATCGGCAAAGGCCACCTCGCCGAGATAGGGATCCTCGGCATATTCGGCAGCAAAAACCGGAGGAGGATCGTAGGGCAGATGGGGATCATAGACGTGGACCCATGCAAAGAAGGGTCGATCCGAGCTCTCTCGAATCCAGGCGGTCGCATCGTCGACGACTGCGTCGGCCCGTCGTTGAATCTGAGCAAAGGAGGCCAGGCTCGGATCATAGCCGCTCGCAGGCTCGGTATAGGTCTCGAAACCCTGATCCAGGCCCCACCTTGATGACAGCACAAAGGCACCGACAAATGCTCCGGTCCGGTACCCGGCGTCACGGAAGAGCTCGGCCATGGTCGTCAACTCACCCGGCACGACATAGTTCCCGTTGTCGCGGACCCCGTGGTGCGGGGGATAGGTGCCGGTGAACAAGGAGGTGTGGGAGGGCAGCGTCAGCGGCGTCGGGACGATGCAGTGCTCGAAGAGGACCCCCCGTTCGGCGAGACCGTCGACAAAGTCGCTTCGGATGGATCGATTTCCATAAGCCCCGAGACGATCGGCTCGAATGGTGTCGAGGGTGATCACGAGCACGTTGTATTTCACAGCTTCGACGGGCGTTGGTTCTTCTCGACCGCACGCCGTCGACCCGGCCAACAACGACACCCCGAGCAACCAACAGGCTGCTCTCGAAAACTGTCGACGTGGTTGAAACGAGATGTTCATCACCGCTGTCGATGATAAACGAGCTTTGATGGAGATGGTTGCTGGCCGGCCAAATGTCCGTAGCCAGACGCTCACAGATCGATCTCGACCGGAACACGCCGGGCGCGCGTCACAGTGAGCAGGTGATACATTGGCGGCCCAAAACCGGATGGTTCGTCTGTTGCAGCCTGCTGCGAACAAGCAGGAGTAACCTGTGGTGCTCCTCCTCGTAACGACAGCAAGCGATCTCATGGAGGGTTCGATGCTTTCAATATTTTCACACCGGCACCTTGTCTCGATTCTCGTCCTCACCTTGCTCCTGGCTGCAGCAACGCCGGTCGCCGCCCAGGACACTCGCCTGCTCCGCCAACCGACCCTCAGCGCCGAATACGTGGCCTTCAGCCATGGCGGCGATCTCTGGGTGGCCGATCGGGCCGGTGGTGCTGCAAGAAGACTGACCAGCACGCCAGCGGTGGAACTGAACCCACGCTTTTCGCCGGACGGTCGATGGATCGCCTTCACATCGGACCGATCCGGCGTCGAATCTGTCTATGTGCTGCCGATCGAGGGCGGAACACCGACCCGCCTGACCTGGTATCCGGCGGCCTCATACGCGCTTGGTTGGACACCGGACGGAAGCCGGGTTCTTTACGCGTCGTCGCGGGAAACGGCGCCGGCCGCCTACCAACGGCTGTGGACGGTGTCGCCAAACGGCGGGCCTTCGGAGCTCATCAAGGCGCCTCGAGGGCATGATGGGTCCTTTTCCGGAGACGGCAGCAAAATCGTTGTCGATCGGGTTGCCCGGTGGGATACGGAGTGGCGTCACTACCGGGGTGGTCAGAACAAGGCATTGGTGATCCTCGACCTCGGTGACCTCAGCGAGGAACCGCTGCCGAATCAGCGCACCACCGATGTCTTTCCGGTATGGCTGGACGGAAGGATCTATTTCCTTTCGGACCGGGACTGGTCGATGAATATCTTCTCCTACGACCCCGCAACCCGGGCACTCGAGCAACTGACCGACTTTAACGATGTGGACATCAAGTGGCTCTCGGGTCACGACGGCACCCTGGTCTTCGAGCGCGACGGCTGGATCTCCACCCTCGACATCGCAACGGGAGCAATCGAAAAGATAAAAATCTCCGTCAGCGGTGACTTTCCCTGGGCCGAGACCCGATGGGAGGACGTCAGCGGCGACGTGAGAAGTTCGTCACTCTCCGCAACCGGAAAACGGGCCGTCTTCGAGAGTCGCGGCGAGATTTTCACGGTACCGGTTGAAAAGGGAGACTCCCGCAACATCACGCGGAGCTCCGGTGCGGCCGACCGAGCGCCCATCTGGTCCCCCGATGGCGGAGAGATCGCGTGGTTCTCAGATCGCGGCGACGGTTATGAACTGTTGATCTCCAACCAGGACGGTCTCTCCGACGCCCGCCGCATCAAAATCGGCGAGTCGAAGATGGCGTGGGAACCGGCGTGGTCGCCCGATGGCTCGCGGATCGCATTTGTCGATGACGACACCCGCATCCGGGTGATCGAACTCGAATCGGGCAGTATCACCACCGCCGATTCGTCAGGCGCCAACATTGATCGTGGATTCATGGGTTTGACGTGGTCACCCGACTCCAAGTGGCTGGCCTATGCCAAGGCCTTCCCCAACAATTTTCATCGAATCATGGTCTGGTCGGTTGACAGCGGCACGGCGACTCCGGTGACCAATGCCCTGGCGGACGCGGTGGCCCCATCATGGGACCGCGGAGGCCAATACCTCTATTTTCTCGCCAGTACCGATCTCGCACTGGCCTCCGGCTGGGCCAACACCAGCACGATGCAGGCCGATCCGAGCTACGCGGCCTACGTCATCGTGCTGCGGGCCGATGAACCCACTCCCTTTGTCCCCGAAAGCGACGAGGAAGAAGTTGGCGACGAGGATTCAAAGGAAGTTGAGGGAGACTCGGAAAACGGCGGTGAGGATGACAAGGCGGACAAGGAACCGAAGATCGAAGTGACGATCGACTTTGACGGCATCGACCGCCGGACCTTGGCGCTGCAGGTTCCCGAAGCCTCCTACACCATGACTGCCGCCGGTCCGAAAGACAGCGTATTCATCGGCGAAAACTCCGACGGCCCCGGGATGACACTCCACAAATTCACCGTCGAGGACCGTGAGGCAAAGGAGTTTCTCAAAGGCGCTTCGAGGATCTCCATTTCGGCCGACGGCAAAAAGCTGCTCTACCGCCATGGCGAAACCTGGACGGTGGTCGGTACGGACAGTCCGCCGTCAAACGGCGACGGCAAACTCGATCTTGCACTGCGGATGCAGCTCGACCGACGGGCCGAGTGGCAACAGATCTTTGACGAGGCGTGGCGCTACGAACGCGATTTCTTCTACGACCCTTCGCTGCACGGTCGAGACTGGGAAGCGATCAAGGAGCGCTATCAACCCCTGGTTCCCTTTGTCCGACACCGGACGGACCTCAGCTACATTCTCGAACAGGTCAATGGCGAACTCTCGGTCGGCCACAGTTTTGTCTTTGGCGGCGACTTTCCCAAGACGGACTCGTCCAAGGCCGGGCTCCTTGGAGCCGATCTGGCGCCCGACCAGGGACGGTGGAAGATCTCCCGGATCTACACCTTTGAAAGCTGGAACCCCGATGTCTCTGCGCCGCTCGACCGACCGGGTCTCGAAGTCGAAGAGGGCCGCTACATCGTCGCCGTCAACGGTGTGGAGCTGACCACCGACGACGATCCCTATCGCCTGCTTGACGGCACCGCCGGCAGGCAGACGGTACTCCACGTCAACGACGAACCGACCATGGACGGAGCCGAACGGGTCACGGTTGAGCCTATCGACAACGAAGGCTCACTGCGACAGCTCGCATGGGTCGAAGACAACCGCCGCAAGGTCGACGAGCTCTCCGGTGGAAAGCTCGCCTATGTGTGGGTGCCGAACACCTCGACCCGCGGGGTGGTCTCGTTCAATCGATATTATTTCGCGCAACAGGACAAACTCGGTGCGGTCATCGACGAGCGTTTCAACGGCGGCGGACTGCTCGACGACTACATGGTCGATCTCATGACGCGCAGACTCCGCGCAGCGATCACCAACGAGGTGCCGAACGGACAGGCATTCCGGCTTCCGGCAGGCATACTCGGGCCAAAGGTGCTGCTGATCAACGAGGTGGCCGGGTCGGGTGGCGACTACTTCCCCTGGGTCTTCCGGCAACAGAAGGCCGGTCCCCTCATCGGGATGCGAACCTGGGGCGGTCTGGTCAAATCATCGGTCCACTATCCATTGGTGGACGGCGGTGGGTTGACCGCACCCGACAACGCGGTCTTCGACCCGATCAACAACGCGTGGATCGGTGAAAACCAGGGTATCCCGCCGGACATCGAAGTCGAGATCGACGCCCTGTCGGCCTCCGAGGGGCGTGATGTGCAACTCGAACGTGGGGTCCGGGAAGCGCTCAGATTGCTCGAGGCAGAGGGCACGCCATCGGTGATACCGCCGCCGTTCCCGACTCCAGCGGCTCGTCCGTAGAGTCCCCAGCTCTGTGCAACCGAGGGCGGAGAATTATTCTCCGCCCTGGCGAATTCGCGCGATCATTTCGGCCGCGTTGGTGTTGTTTTCATTGAGCTCCAGAGACTTCTCATAAAAACGGATCGCCTTGGCGTCGTTGCCGATCATCATGTTGATCTCTCCGAGGCTGTCCCAGGTGTTGAAGGCCTCGGGGAAAAGCCGCGTGTTGAGCTCCAGGACCTCAAGCGCCGCATCGGTCTTCTCTTCGCCGAGCAGCGAGTAGCCCACGTTGTTGACAAAACCCTCGACCCGTTGCGGGCTGTGGTCGGAGGCGAGCTGCCGAAGCGCATCCTCAGCCTCTTTCTGATGACCGTCCAGAAAATCCACCATGGCTCGCGCAGCCGGCACGTTGACTCCAGGCTCTTTCTCGACAACCGAGAGATAAGACCTCGACCGTCTGAAATCCCCGGCAACCGCCTCCGCCATCGCGGCCCGAACGATGGCGCCGACATCGGCGATGCCCGCCAATGCACCTTGCGCATCACGAATCGGGTAGTACCGATCGAGGCTGTCCTCTTCCACCAGAGTGCCATTCGACTGGAGATACTCGCGGAAGGTCCCGCTCACCTCGGAAGTGGCCTCCAACCAGCCATCACCCGCCGCGATGGTGACGGTGGTGATTTTCGGCAGCCCGAGGGGCGCCGGAGGATAGTCCCACTCGCCGACAAACTCGGCCAGCTTGGAGTCCGGCGCCATACGAAAACCGGGGATGGACACCTCCAGTGGCTTCAGCGCAGGATCGGCAACCGGGGCCCCGACCCTCGCCTCGAGCACCGACTCGATCAGATCGAGCAGCTCGGGCATCGGCGTTCTCTGTCCTTCATAGGTATTGGCCCGGTTGACGATGACCAGATCGATGTCGGGAAGCACCGCGATCATCTGATTGCCCACTCCGAGGGCCGCAAACATCCCATACTGTTTGAAACGAGGCTCGCGCAAGACCCACCACAAGAGACCGTATCCGATCTGATCGTCGTCGATCGAGTACATTGCGGAGCTTCGCTGGACCCAGTCTCGCGACAGGATGCGGCTGTCGCCCCACAGACCGGTGCGGGCGAAGACGAGACCAAAACGCGCGGCATCGCGCGCCGAGAGCCTGAACGGATAGGCGGGGTGCATCGATTTGTCGCGCTCGTAGTGATAATAACCATCCGAGACCCGCCAATCCTCCATCTCGAGCGGCACCGCAAAATACTCATCGAAAGCCTCGAAGACCTTTTCCCCCGTCTCCTGTTCGAGAATGGTCACAAGCGTGTTGAAGTCCCAGTTGTTATAGGCAAAATAGCGGCCCGGCCCCTGGCTTCCACGGGGCTGTGAGTCGGTTCGCCCGGCGTAGGCGGCGGGGTGAAAGACGCCCGAACGTGCCTTGAGCAGATCGAGGATCCGGGCCTGCTTCTCAGTCTCCAACAGACCGTCGCCCTGGTCGTCGATCCCGAGATCGGCGAGGGTCTTGTTGAGCTTGATCTCTCCCTTGTCCCAATAGATTCCATAGAGAGCGGACATGAAACTCTTGCGCACCGAGTGGCACATGAAGCGACGCGACACATCGCCCCAGGACGCAACCACAGCGCCGTCCGATACCACCAGGAATGCCGCTGACGGCATTTCTTCCCAGCTCTTCCGCGCCGCCTCGAGCCGAACCGGGTCGAAACCCGCCTCCGCCGGACTTGAATACGTCATCCATTGATCAGTGGGAACCCGATCTCCGGCAAAAATGGAAAGAGCGCACCCGAGAAGCAGAGCGGTCACAACAAAACGGCGCATCACAACCTCCTCAAATCACAGCACTGGAATTACGCGGCAACGACACTCTGGTTTTTCTGGGATTGATCCCTGTTTGAGCTTTCACCGGACGGACCGTAACCGTCCCATTGAAACTCTCCGATCAACGTCGAGGCGAATCAACTTGTTTCCATCAACTCGAGCACCGCCACCGTCCTGGCTCGGACGCCCATCGTGCTTGAAGGTTCGGGGTCGACCACAAAGTACGGAGAATGGTGGGAGGGGACGGCCGCTCCGCCGGCTTTTTCGGCATCGAGATCCGCCTGCGCAAGCGCCTCGCTGCCCGCGAACGCAAAACCACACACCACACACAACGCCGCCGCCGCGATCAACAACTTCATGAATTCCCCCGGGATCAGATCAATCGCGAGCCACTATCGCGCAAAATTTCGTCGCTGTCTATCTCCCTGCAAAAAGTCCTCAGGACACGAATCAGAGGGCGCCTGTGGTTTTTGTTGCCGCCCGATCGCCGGCCGATCCGGCAATCGCAACACCGGCGAGGATCGCAGCACCGGCGACCACGACTCTGGCGGTCACCGCTTCACCGAGAAAGAACACCCCGCCCACCGCGGCCAGGACCGGAACCGCCAACTGTACGATCCCAGCCATGGTGGACGACAGTCCACGCAACGCGGAGTACCAGATCAGGTAACCTGCGCCTGAAGCCAGGGCCCCGGAGATCACGGCCAGCACGACACCCGTCCACGACATCGAAATCGATTGCGACAGCACGAGAGCAGCCAACCCGACCATGGGCAGCGTGCGGAGGAAATTGCCCGCGGTCACCGCCGAGGGGTCGACGGTACCGCGACCACGAATTGAATAGAGACCCCAGGCGAGCCCGGCCACAGCCATCAATACCCCACCCTCCGGTGTCGGTCCTTCAACCGCGGGCATGCTCAAAACGACCAGACCCGACATGGCGACCCCCAGACCGAACCACCGGAGCGGGCGCGGCTTCTCGCCACTCATGAGCCCGGCTCCAATCATCGTGATTTGCACAGCGGCAAACAGAATCAGTGCGCCGGTTCCGGCGGCGAGGCTCACATAGGCAAACGCAAAAGTCAGCGCATAGAGGAAGAGCCACCAAGCCGACATCCACGAGCCACCTTGTTTCCCTGAAGCAGACCGGCCCCGAACCGCGATCACCAGCCACAGGATCACCGCGCCCGAAAGGAGTCGTACAGTGCTGAAGCCTGTCGGGTCGGATGCTCCATCAACCAACGCCAGCCGTGCCAGAACCGAATTCGCTGCAAAGCAGGTCACGGCCAAAGCGGTCAAGACCACGGTGCGAACCCGGGCAGGCGACGTGCGCTGGGTCGGATCCGGCTCCCGTCCTGTTCCCGGGACCGCTGCTCGACCCGGACTCTGAAATTGGTTCGAATCAGACATGCACCGAAAGCATAGCTCGCCGATGAGATCATGTCTCTCTTCCAGTCATCCGAAAGCTCACTTTCTACGTGTTAATGTGTCCCCCATGATGCAAAACAAAACCTCAATTGCAGCCCTTCTGATCGTTATTTCGGCCTGCGCTGCCGGGCCGCCACCCGCAGTCGAAGACGGCGACCTCGCAGAGGCAAGCCGCGGCATGGTAGCCACCGCCCACCCCATCGCCACCGAAGCCGGGCTCTCGATTCTCCGCGATGGAGGCAACGCCTTCGACGCGGCTGTCGCCATCGCGTCGACTCTCAACGTCGTCGAACCGATGATGTCCGGGATGGGGGGTTATGGGACGATTCTCGTCTTCGACGCCGCAACGGGTGAGTCGCTCTACCTCGACGCCAGCGGCAAGATCCCTATGGCGGTCGACTCCGATGTTTATCGGGCTCCGACACCGGACTATGAGGCCAATCGCCGCAACGCGAAGGCGGTTTCCACCCCGGGGGCGGCGAATGCGTGGTTTGCCATGTCCGATCGATTCGGCACCATAGCCTGGCCGACGCTCCTCGAACCGGCGATCAAGGCGGCCGAAGAAGGCTTCGTCATTGATGCCAGAACTGCGTTTTTCATCGACCTCGCGTTCGACGAGTTTCCCGCTCACGCAAAGGCAATCTACGGTTCCGACGGCAGCCCCCTCGAAGAGGGCGACGTGCTGGTTCAAAACGATCTCGCCTCGTCGCTCCGCCTGGTGCGCGACGAAGGGCCAAAAGTCATCTATGGCGGCACCATTGGACACGCCATCGACAGCGCAATGGGCGCAGCAGGCGGTTTTCTCGCCATCGACGATCTCATCAACGACACCGCCGAATGGTGGCAACCCATCTCGATCACCTACCGCGGTCTCCTGGTCGTGACTCCGGCGGCGCCGGCGGGTGCCTTTCCGATGCTGGTGCGACTCGGGATGATGGGGCTCGAGGAAAATCGTGCCCTCGGACATAATTCGATCGAGTACCTCCACCGCTTTGCCGAGGTGACCAAACACGCGTACTGGACCCGACTCGCCTACTCCGGTGACCCCGACATCCAGCCGCCGCCCTACGATCTGCTGCTTTCCGAGAGCTACTGGCTCCAGGAAGCAGCGCGGATCGACCCGTCGAGAGCCTCAGTATTTCAAGCCCCGGAAATCGGCGAGGTGGCGGAGAGCATCAACACGACACATTTCGTGGTCGCCGATGAGTGGGGCAACGTCGTGTCCGCCACGGTGACGCTGGGCAATCTTTTCGGCAGCCGCATCATGCCGGAAGGCACCGGGATCTGGCTCAACAACTCGCTCGCCTACTGCACCTTCGAGCCCAAAGGCAATCCGATGGACGCCCACCCGGGACGGCGTAAGTTGTCCAGCGATTCGCCGTCGTTCGTCCTGCGTGACGGCAAGCCGTGGATTGCGATCGGCACCCCCGGCGGCCACACCATCACCCAGACCGTCGCCCAGGTCATCATGAACGTTGTCGACTTCGAGATGAATATCTTCGAAGCCATCGCGGCGCCGCGGATTGCTTTCAACGTGCCCAATTTCCTCGACGTGGAGGAGAGCCTCCCAGGGGATATTCGCGACACCCTGGAATCCATGGGGCACGAGCTTCGGATCCGGAATATCGGCAACGCGCAGGGTCTGACGATTTCCTACGACGACGGCGGTCTCCCGAATGGATTCACCGGCGCGTCCGATCCCAGGGGCGCCGGGCTGGCCAGAGGGCACTGACGACTCGCGGCGAACAAATAAAAACGTCATTTGATTTTCGGATGAAACTTCCGGCATAATTACACGTACTGTGTAATAAATTGCTCGAGGTGAGACATCCCAGATTCAAACACCATGACGCGAAAAGAAATCGAGTTCGACACCCGGCGCAGGATGATTGTCGACGCCACCCGGAGATTGCTCGCCGAACGAGATATCGAGACGACATCGATGGACGAGATCGCTGCGGCGGTGGACTACACCCGCAGAACCCTCTACGCCTATTTCAAGAGCCGCGACCAAATCCTCCTGCTGGTTCTGGTCGACGACCTGAGTGAACGGTGGAAGGCGCAACTGGCGGGGATGCTCGACGCCGAGACGGGTCTCGAGAAGATCCTGACCTGGGGACGCACCCTCTTTTCCTATTCCTGCGCCCGCCCACAGTCGATTCGACTCCAGGCCTACTGGGATTACCGAGGCATCGACGAGAACCGGGTCGGCAGGGACGTGCTGCAAAAATTTGAAGTACTGAACAATCAGCTTGCGGACGGTCTGCGGGAGATTTTCAATCTGGGTCTGAAAGACGGCTCGCTTCGTTCCGATCTCGAGATCGATCTTTGTATCAGCCAATATCTCTACAGCCTCAGGATCATCATTCACCGCGCGCTGTCACCGTCGTATTCATTCGCTTCATTCGATCCAGAGCGATACACCGAACATTTTTTGGATCTCTTCAGTCGAGGAATCCGCAGCCAGGGAGCAAACCGATGAACATCACCACCTACCTCAGGTTCATTTGCGGCATCATTGCGAGCACCATCTGCCTGATTGTCGCAACCCCATCCAGCTCGGATGTGATCGAGGAGAATGACAAAAACTCACTCCCCGGAAGTTTTCGAATTCTCGACGAGCACGGAGTCATCCGATTCCCATTCGACGTGTTTGGCGGGGATATCCGGTTTCGTGCCAAAATCAACGGTCGCGAGGTCCACCTGCTACTCGACGACGGTTTCATGTGGGACCCCCTGTTGTTCTGGGGGGGACCGGATGTGGACGCTCTCAGTCTCGAGCGCGACGGCCAGATCCTCATCGGAGAGACGGAGGAAGAGACCGCGCTGGCCTCGGACACGGCTTCCGGAATCACCCTCCGGCTCCCGGGGGTTGAGTTCATCGATCAAACCGCCGTGATCACCCCCTCCAGTTCCGGTACGGACAAAATGTGGGCGGGCAGCGTTGGTCAGGTCAGCGCGACCTTTTTCAAACACTTTGTGGTGGACATCAACTTCGACGAGATGATGATCACCCTGATCGAGCCCTCCGCATTCGTTTATCGCGGTGAGGGTGCCGCAGTAAGGTGGAGACCGCTCGAGATCGGTGCCTGGTCGATCCCCGGCACCATCCGAACCGAGGACGGTCACACGAAATCACTCGAATTCATGATGGACCTCGGCTACAACGACCAGGCCCAGATCGCCACCGGCGGCGAACACGGATTCACAACCCCACGCACCGCGGTGCCCGGCAGCCTCGGATTCAATATTCAACGACAAGAGACCCGGGGGCATTTCGCACGGGTGGCCGGCATCGAGATCGGAGGCTTCGAGGTGTCCGATGTTCTTGCCAGTTTCGTTCTCGAGGAAGACCGCGATCACACATTCCACGAAGTCATGATCGGGCTCGGGCTCCTGTCTCGTTTCAACCTCGTCTTCGATGCTTCTCGAAACCGCCTTTTCGTGGAGCCAAACCGGTCCTTCGCAGAGCCTTTCGAGTAAACATTCTCCAGTCGTTTTCGTATGACGAGCGGGGGCCAAATGAAACATACTCTGTGGATGATGGCGGCGGCTGTCACGGTGGTCGCGGCCGGAGTGACGTTGATTGCACTACCCCGGGGATCGGAGTGGACGACCTCGAATCCGGAGGCGCTCGCCGCATACGAAGCCGGCAGCGAAGCTCAGAACAAGTTCTATCTGGACGACGCCTATGAGCACTACCGACGCGCCTACGAGCTCGATCCCGATTTCTTGATCGCCAAGCTCCGTTACGCACAGTTTCTCCACGGCAGCGACCCCGAAGAGGCGGAGAAACTCTATGTCGAACTCATGGACGCCGATCTCGCTCGAGTCAGCCCACGCGAGATAATGTTCATGGAGCGTTGGCGGGCTCTTCGCAACCGCCAACCGGAGGAGGCCGATCGTCTGGTCGATGAGTACGTAGAAAAATATCCGACAGATGCCGAAGCTCTGAGCATCAAAGCAGCCATCGCGTGGACCCGCAATGATTTGGGAGATGCCGAACACCTGTACCAGCGCCTCCTCGAGATCGACTCCAACTGGGTCGCCGCCTACAACGCCCTCGGTTACATCGCAATGATGCAGGGCCGATTCGCCGAGTCGGAGGAGCACTTCAAAAGTTACCGGTTCATCGCACCCGATCAGGCCAACCCCCACGACTCTCTCGGCGAGCTCTACATCACGATCGGACGTTTTGTAGAGGCCGAGGCATCTCTCAACAAAGCCATCGAGATCAAAAGAGATTTTTGGGCCTCATACGAACACCTTGCCGTCCTGCACTCCTTTGCGGGAAATCCGCAACGGATCTGGGAGACGATCGCCAGCGCCCGCGAGGCCGGGTTGCCGGACGAACAGCTGCTCGCCCTGGAGTGCCGGGCGCGCTACTCGGAGATGACGGAACACGAAGAGTGGGAGGAGATGCTGGCCCTCTTCGAAGACCCCTGCATTGCCGATCGGCCGCTGGGTTATCCGTCAGTGATGACCCACCGAGCAGCCTGTGAGGTCGGCGACTGGCAAACCGCAAAGGCTCTCGAAGACAGGCTTTCAGATTTCACTACAGAATTGATGGACCGTTCCGAAGGTCGCGACTCGACGTTGCCCGAAGCCGTCATGTCGCACCTCGAGGGCGTCCGTCTGGCCAAGCTGGGCGAGTACGGAAAGGCAGCCGAGAAACTGTGGGCGACGGACAATCAGCTGACCTTCATGCAAGTCAGCCAAGGCACATTCAAGCTCTACAACAAAACGATTCTGGCGGAAGCGCTGCTTGCCTCGGGCGAGGATGCAGAGGCACACAAGCTTCTGGCGGGTCTCCGTCGCATCAACCCCGAGCTGGTTGACGAACTGCAGTCTTCCGGTTTCAGGGTGCTGGGTCTCGGCCGCGGCTGAAGGGTCGGGAAGACCTTCGGTTCCGGTCTCGCAGTCATTATGGAATCGTTGTTACTGGGCGACCTGCTCGTCCGCGACTCCGGCCACCATATCGATGAATGTGGTCGACTCGGTCGATGACTGGTCGTCGCGAACGCTGACCGCGATCCGATGCGGACCTTCGCTCAGTAACATCCCCACCACAAAATCAGCCTTCTGGCCCACCGCGGCGAGCAGTTGATCGTTGGCGATATCGATCGGGTAGGCACGCTCGTAGACCTCCGACGCCCGCCCCGATTCGTCGGAGATCACGAAGAAGACTGAGATATGGGCGGTGTGGTGTCCCTCTTGAGGCGCGAGGACGAGGTCCCCGATCGGGATCTGAATCCTCACTGGAACCAGAAAACCTTTTTCTTCCCTTGGTTCCGCCTCTTCGCACTCGACTTCAATTCCGAGTGGATTTTCGGCGACCCCGAGAAGGGCTGCGGCCAGGGTTCGGTCCGCAGCGCCGGTGTACGAAAGATTCTCTCGATAGCCGACACGATGAGTCAGGATGACGCCTTCTCGCTTCGCCTTGACCGTGATCTCGTGATACTCACCATCGCCCGGGGATGGTGGCGTGTAGGCCAGCGAATAGTAGGTCCCGAGATCGTCCGTCACCCTCTGCAGCTGCTGGTCAAGATCGCGACCGCTCATCAGCAGACGGCCGCCGGTTTGATCGGACATCATCCTTTTTGCAAAATCCCCCGATCCTGAACTCCTGACCCGCTGTTGACCCGGCCCACCCGTTCCTTCGAAGATGCGCGTATTCATCGATGCGCTGGCGGCGAAATTGCTGTTCAGGGTTCCAACCGTAAAAAAACTGACTCTTTCGGAATTCGCGCGGTCCACCAATTCCTGGAGATCGCGGGAAATGTCCTGTTGGAACGTCGCCATCATCGGGCTCACGGCTTGCCTCCGAGCCTGTTCGGGAAAGAGCTCCATCCAGGTCCGGTACACATTCTCACCCGCTCTCATCTCGAGATCGCCGATCCAGAGAACGGCCTTTCGACCCGGCACCCCGGACAGATAATCGACAAAATGTCCCAAAGCCTGGATGCTGGTCCGGCTTCGGACCCTGCAGGTTTCGGTGAATTGCCGGATCTCCGGCAAGTAGGAGTGGTAGTCGTTCGGGGTGTCGGATTCTATAAAAGGCGATGGTCCTGTCTGGAATTCACCAATGACCGGCGCCGCGCTCTGTTTTTTCATCCGCGGTTGCGCAGCATAGCTCTGCATGTCGCGCACGAGCGCTTCACCTTCCCGGTTCACCCCGCTGACCGACGGCCGGCCACGGACATCTTCGAGAGCACTGCGCAACTCCTCGGGTTGACTGGAGAAATCGCTAACCACCTGGAGCGAGCCGTCGAAACGGACCAGCATGGTCCGCATGTTGACCGCCCCCGGCTGGTTGAGAAAGGTATCGAGACGGGCCAATGCCGCCGTCCGGAGACGGGGATCCACGGTGGTTTCGTCGAGAAAAACGGTCAGATAGAGATCCTGGCTGGGGGCGCCGGAGTAGGTCGATTTCGAAGCAGAGTCATCCGCGGTCGCGGTGGACGAATCTGCCGCGAAGAAATGGGTTATGGCGACCGGTTGTCCGTCTTCGAAAACCTCGAAGTCATCAGCGGTGAGACCTCGGACCGGTACACCGCTTTCATTGTTCGCCACCACTTCGACGTTGACCAGGGGCACCCGAATCGGCTGGAAGAACGATGCGGACGGGTTGTCAGCCGATTCCTGGGCCGAGATCCCACCCGTCATAAGGCTGATCAGCACCAGGAAAGCCGCTCCCCCACCGATTACACGTCTGTAGAAACTGTCGACCGGCGTCCGTTTCATGACCTACCCCCTTGGGTTCGAACCCTACATGAATAAGAGTATGGACCCTTTCGTCCTATATTTCATCCCGAAATCAGGTTTTGGCCCATCCACATATCCCACGCGGTCACACCTGCTGCCGGCAATCAGCCCGTTTCAACGACCTCGATCACGCGATCGGTTTCGACATCGGTAAGGCGACTGGTGGCTCCTGACGGCCACCGCACCAACAATACGTCGATTGTCTCGGCATCGCCCAAACCCAGGTGCTGCCGAAGATCGTTCTGACTCCGCCACCCTGTGTGGGCGCTCACCTCTCTGATGAGGGTTGTCGGACGGCCACCGATGGTTACAAGGGCCTCGATGCGGGCGCCGATCGCCGAACGATTCGAGGCAGTGCCCTCGAGCACCACGATCAACCAGTGGCCACCGGCCCCACGATTTCGAAACAGACGATTGATTTCACCGGGGCCGGGGGCGTTGGGCCAGTTCCCGAGGGCGAGATCGAGGAAGCCATCACCGTCGAAATCTGCCCAGGCGATGGTTGCCGGGTATTCGATGGTCGCGCCAAAGTCGCCGCCGTCCATGCGATCAAGACGACCCGTCCCGTCGTTCTCGTAGAGCATCTGGCCCGCGCCCCAGTTGGCGACCGCAAGATCGAGATCGCCGTCGTTGTCGACATCGGCCCAGTTCGCGCCATAGGAGTGTCCACCGTCGATTGTGGCGTCTCCCACGGTCACCCTGTCGAAGCCACCCACTCCATTGTTGCTCAGCAGAATATTGGCCATGCCGTAGACCCCGGCCAGATACAGATCGAGATCGCCATCGTTGTCCATATCTCCCCACGCAGCGGCGGACGGCATTGACGGTCCGAGTGGCACAACATCGCTTCCCTGGCGGACAAAAACCCAGTCGCCGTCATTTCGATAGAGGCCGCCGGTCCCTGTCTGTGCCTGCTGAAGATCGGACACAAAAACATCCTGGTCGCCGTCGTTGTCGTAGTCGGCCCATGAGACACCGCAGGTGGAGCCTTCCTCGATGATGATGGAGCCCTCCACCACAGGGGAGAACCTGCCGTCACCGATGTTTCGGTAGAAACAATTTTTGTTCTGGTGGCTCAGTCCCCCGTTGGCGACAAAGAGATCCACCAGACCGTCGTTGTCCACATCGACCCAACTCGCCCCATAGGAATTTCCGGCGCAGGTTGCCGGCGGTCCATCGGCGATCTTTTCGAATCGCCCGTCACCCAGATTGCGATAGAGAAAGTTATCCTGACCCCGTTGGTTGGCGATAAAGACGTCAATGTGGCCGTCATTGTCGAAATCTGCCCACGTACTGCCCGAGGAAAAGCCATCGTCCTCGGCCACGGGCCCCGAGCTCACGTCCACAAACTCGCCGCCCCGGTTCTCGTACAGACGGTTCTTTTGCGGTACCGGATTTTCGGCGCTCACGTCGTAACCGTTGGTGACCATGAGATCGACGTCACCATCGCCATCAAAGTCGACCCAGCTGACACCTCCGGTGCTGGCGGCGTCGGTGACAACCGGCGAAGAGGTGGTTGATTCGAATACACCTTCATCGGGACGACCCCGGCTCAACCCGTCTCCGTCCGAATGATCGCCGCCACAAGACGCCGTCGAGAGGCACACAATTAGCACAACAATCACCGAGAAAAGAACGGTTCGCATCATCTACCCCCACGAAAACGGGCCACAGGAGCTGAGGCCTTTCGGTCTTTTACGTTCCTCGCCCCTTCGAGTTGCCATTTCCCGGTCATTTCAGCATTTTTCTATTGCGGCAGATCAACCGAACCCGAGGGGCGGATTTTCAGCTTCCAAACTGTATGATGAGTGGCCCGAACGGCAGGTTCGAGGGCCGAGTGCTCACCCAATCCCGTATGCGGAGATGACCATGACCAGCAAAGACCCGAATCAAACCGCCGAACCGGTCTCCGCAGCTTGGAGTTGTAACGATTCAGCCGAGATCTACAGGATTGCCGATTGGGGTTCCGGCTTCTTCGAGATCGGTCCAAATGGGACCCTGCAGGTGCTCACCGACAGCGCGTCGAAGATCGGCATCGATCTTCACGAGGTAGTCAGTGGTCTCGTGGAACGGGGCATCGGCTCGCCCGTGGTCATCGGTTTTCCCGAACTCGTGAATCGCCGGATGCGGGATCTCACAACCGCTTTTCACAATGCCATCGAAGAAAACGGATATCGCGCCGGTTATAGCGGCGTTTATCCCATCAAGGTCAACCAGCATCGCCACCTGGTCAAGGATGTGAACAGCTTCGGCCAGGACATTGATTTCGGCCTCGAGGTGGGATCGAAACCCGAGTTGCTGGCCGTGATGGGATTGACGGAGAACTGTTTCGATCGCCTGATCATATGCAACGGATTCAAAGAGGCCCGATATATTCGCCACATCCTGCTGGCAACCAAACTCGGTCGGAGAATCGTAAGCGTGGTCGAGAACATCGACGAGCTCGATCTGATCATCGCCCTGGCCTCCACCATGGAGGTCCGACCGCGGATCGGGATCCGTCTCAAGCTCGATACCCGATCAACGGGCAAATGGCACGATTCAACCGGCGACAAGGCCAAATTCGGGCTCACAATTCCCGGAGTCCTCGAGGCCGTCTCACGGCTCCGAGCGGCCGATATGCTCGACTGTTTGAAACTGCTCCACTGTCACATGGGTTCACAGATCACTGACATCCAGGTCATCAACACCGGGCTTGGGGAAGTTTCGAGGGTCTTTGTCGAGCTGGCCGGCATGGGCGCCAATCTGAAGTACATCGACGTCGGCGGCGGCCTCGGAATCGATTATGACGGCAGCCAGACCAACTCCGATTTTTCGGTCAACTACTCCCTCGATGAGTACGCGGCGACAGTCGTCAACCGGATCATGACGGTCTGCGACGAGAGCGGTGTCGACCATCCGACAATCGTCACCGAAGCGGGTCGCGCCGTCGTCGGTCACCACAGCATGCTCGTCTTTGACGTTCTGGGCTGCAACCGCCTTGACCGGTGGCGCCTGGACCTCGACGAAGCCCGCGCCGCGGTCACCGAGGAAGGAAACCCGCGGGTCCTCAGGGAACTGCTGCAAGCCTATGAGTCGGTCACCGACGACACACTTTTGGAGGCCTACCACGATGCCCAGCAGGCCCGTCATGAAGCCCTGACTCATTTCAACGTCGGAATTCTCGATCTCGCCAAGCGCGGTCTAGCGGACAAGATCTTCTGGTCGACCTGTATCGAGATCATCACGAGGGCGAAACATCTCGATCCCCTGCCCGAAGAGCTGGCGGAGCTCGAACTCAAGCTCTCCGATACCTATTTCTGCAATCTCTCAGTCTTCCAGTCGCTCCCCGATTCCTGGGCGATCGAACAGGTCTTTCCGATCATGCCGATCCACCGGCTCGATGAAGAACCGGCGCGCCGCGCGACGCTGGCCGACATCACCTGCGACTCCGATGGCAAGATCGACCGATTTGTGGACCCCATCGAAGACGTCGCACCGGTGCTGCCGGTTCACGCCCTCGAGGAGGGCAAGCCCTACTATCTCGCCGTGTTCCTGGTCGGCGCGTACCAGGAGACCCTCGGCGATTTCCACAACCTCTTCGGGGACACCAATCTCGTCCACATCCGAGCCGACGCCGAGGGCCGCTGGGAAATCGACGAGGTGGTCATCGGCGACACGGTGAGAGAGGTCCTCGGGTACCTGGAGTACGATCCACGTGAGCTTTCTCAGGCGATCCGCCGGGACTGCGAGCGGGCAGTGCGGAACAACCTAATGACCGTGGCGGATTCCCGTTCGATTCTCGATGCGTACGAACAGGGCCTCAACGGTTCGACCTATCTGGAATTGCCGACATGAAGCAATCGAGCGATCGCGGATTTGGCGACCTCGGGCCGGAAGACTCGAATCCGGAAACCGCAAGAATCGTCATCATTCCGGTTCCCTACGACCGGACCAGCACCTGGAAGAAGGGCGCCGATGGCGGCCCGCAGGCGATCATCGAAGCCTCGCACCAGGTGGAGTGGTACGACATTCCGACCGGGATCGAAGTGTGTCGAGAGGGCATCGCCACCCTCACACCCATCGAGTGCGAGGAGGGACCGGAGAGACTCGCCGACCTGGTCGACCAACAGATCCGCCAGACTTTGGAACGCGGCGCCCTCCCGGTTGTCCTCGGTGGTGAGCACTCGGTGTCGATCGGAGCGATCAGGGCTGCCGCGAGCACTTACCCCGGCACATCGGTCCTGCAAATCGACGCCCACGCCGATACCCGCGAGGAGTATCAAGGCTCACCATTCAACCACGCCTGTGTGATGGCTCGAGCCAGGGAATGGTGTCCGGTGGTGCAGGTCGGGATCCGCGCGGTGGACCTCTCGGAGATGGCTGGCCTCGATCTCGATCGAGTTTTCTGGGCGCACGACATCACCGCCGCGGGTGCCGATACCGAATGGGTCGACCGGGCCGTTTCCCGACTCAGCGACCCGGTCTGGGTGACCATCGACCTCGATGGACTCGATCCTTCCATCATGCCGGCCACGGGAACGCCGGAGCCGGGCGGGCTCGGCTGGTACCAGGTCATCCTTCTCCTCGAGGCGGTGGCGCAGAGGCGGCGAGTCATCGGATTCGATGTCGTCGAGCTTTTGCCGACCGAGGGCCACTGGGCAAGCGAGTTTCTCGCCGCCAAACTCATTTATCGATTCCTGTCGATGATCTTTGCTCACCAACCCAGAACGTAGGCAAACATCAGTGGCGCGACGATGCTGGCATCCGATTCGACAATGAAGGAAGGGGTGTCGACACCGAGCTTGCCCCAGGTGATCTTTTCGTTCGGGACTGCGCCGGAGTATGAACCGTAGCTCGTGGTGGAGTCCGAAATCTGGCAGAAATAGCTCCACAGCGGGGCATCGAGTCGCCGAAGATCTTGATGCAGCATCGGCACCACGCAGATCGGAAAATCGCCCGCGATACCGCCCCCGATCTGGAAAAAACCGAGGCCCGCGTCATCCGTGATCTCTTCATACCAACGGGCAAGCTCGACCATGTACTCGATGCCGTTCTTGACGACCGCCGCACTCGAGACCGTTCCTTCAATCACGCTGGCGGCGAAAATATTGCCGAGGGTCGAGTCCTCCCAGCCCGGGACGAAGATCGGCAGGTCGACTTCCGCCGCTGCCGCCATCCACGAGTTGGCGGGGTCAATCTGATAGCTCTCGGCAAGCAGCCCCTCATTGAGCGCCTGATAAAAAAACTGATGTGGAAAGAAGCGGTGTCCCCGTTCTTCGGCCCGAAGCCACAGCCCTTTCAATATGTCCTCGATCCGCCGCATCGCCTCCTCCTCCGGGATGCAGGTGTCGGTGACCCGGTTGAGCTGACGATCGAGCAGCGCCTTTTCATCGGCGGCCGTCAGGTCCCGATACTTTGGGACCCTCACATAATGGTCATGAGCGACCAGATTGAAAACGTCTTCCTCGAGGTTGGCGCCGGTACAGCTGATGCCGTGCACTTTGCCCTGTCGAATCATCTCCGCCAGTGAACGACCGATCTCGGCCGTGCTCATGGCGCCGGCCATCGCCAGAAACATCCTCCCGCCGTCTTCGATGTGCGCGACATAGGCACGGGCCGCGTCCACCAGAGCGGCGGCGTTGAAGTGACGATAATGCTGATTGATGAACGCGGTCACACTCATGATGATGTACCTCACAGATCCCCGCCGACCGACATCGGTCCGAGCCTGTATCTTAGCGGGTCCATCCACCCCGGAGCACTCGAGACCAACGGAGCACCCCGTTCTGTTTGTCAGCCACGGCTCGTCACGGTGAAGTCGAGGACCACCAGCCCGCGGCTCCACTTTCGAAGCCGTCGCCAAAAACCACCCCGGCCTCGATGGCGCCGAGATCTCCCGAAGCCGCCACCGGGCGATAGGTGGCCCGCTGATGCCGCAGGTACTGAAAGGCCGGTGCGTGCTCGGGCAGGGCCTGGCCGCCAAGCACGCCGGCGGCGTCCCGGCAGCTACTCTCGGCGGTCGGTGAATAGTCGCCACCGACAAAATCCTCGAAACCGGGGTCGGCTCCACCGATATTGCTGCCATGATCCACCACCGAAGCCGTACCGGATGAGTGGCTCTCCACCCAGTCGGTCACGATCCAGTTGCTGCGGAGATCCATCACACCCGACTCGCTCAGGAGAGCAAGTCGCCAACCATCGGTAGTCGTGAAGATCACGTTGTTGCGGACATCGGCGCGCTCGTCACCCGTGGAGAGGCGCATCAGAGTCGTGTTGCCGTTTCGAGTCGAAATGACGGTGTTGTTGTGGAAGAAGAGCACACCTTTCCGGTAGTCGGCGGTAGTGCCGCTGTCGCCACCGTAGTGGAGCATCTGACTATTGCCCTCACCGTCGGATTCGATCAATACGTTGCCGTAAACAAAGGTCTGGCGGTAGTCCGGGTGATTGACCAATACCGTGCTGTCCTCAGCATCCACCAGATCGAGTTGGCGGTTTCCGTCCTCGATCCAGTTGTATCTGACGACGAGACCCGCCGAACGATCCTTGAGGTTGTTGCCTCCGCAATCCTGTCGCAACCGCCCGAACCTGTTGAATTGGTAGATGATCCCGAGAGCGGCCGTGTAGGTATTGTGCTGGTAGTAACTGCCCTCGATACCATTGTCATAGATCCAATTGTGTTCGATCAGGATGTCTCGCGTCTGGCCGTCAAAGGCGCCGATGAAGAGCCCGTTGCCCGAATCAAGGAGCACACAATTCCGAATCACCAGATGCTCGGCCTTTTCAACATAGATTGATGCCGCATTGTCGGCGTAGGTCTCTGAGCCACCGGAATCATTGCTGAACGAGTACGGCGGCCGGCCCGAACGGATCTCCAGGTTTTCGATCACGATGTGGGCCGGAAGGGTGTCCGACGGCACGCTGGCGCCACCGATCTTGATGACCCCGCGCGATTCGTTCCAATAACTCAATTCAGTACGCGTCACGGCATCGCGGCCATCGATCACCGGCAACTGTCCCTCCGGCCCTGCGATGCCTCGAATCACGATCGGTTCAGCGGCCGAACCGCGGCGACAGATCACCCACTTCTCCTGGTAGGGATCGGCCCGCCAATGGATCAATACCCGGTCACCCGGACCGAGACTTTCCCACGGAACCTGGGAAATTCCCGGAAGCATCCCCGCGAGGTCGCCAACCACGTAATCCGCGGCCGTTCCCTGTACGGTCTGGAAGGACCCGACGCAGACCACGGCAAAAACAAAGACCTTTTGTCCGAACGACATCAGGAGCCTCCCATTCAACGGTATTCGACGATCGCCGGCCGGAGGAGTGACCGGAATCACGGTCCCGATCCCTGCAGGAGCCTCAATCCGGGCCATTATGAGATTGAGTAACAGACCACGTATTCGACTTCAGACCGTGATCCTCACAACAGGGTCTTCCGTCTGCAAAAAAGACTGGTATCCTCTCTTGCGTCGCGACTTTGATTGGGTCGTTTTGATCAATATTCGGGGACAGGAGAAGAGAACATGACAACTGACATTCTGACCAACATGACGCCTCTCTGGCTTTCGATCGAAGAAGAGATCCAGAAGCTCGATGCATCGGATCTCGATGCAGGAAAAAAAGAGGCGACAGTTCAAAAAGTTGCCCGCGCATTGGATGCCGCGGACTACAACGTTTCCCGGCATGGCGGAAATCTTCTCCTGCTCCGGCGAGCAATCGACGCGAGGATCGAGGTCGGCAGCTCGATGTTGACCGATTTCTCAGGCGCCGTCGAAGCCCTGACCCTCGATGACGTATCGGACACCCTGAAGGCCACGTTGAAGGTGGTCGGTGGCCTCGGCGAAACCTGGCCCAGCATGCAGGATCTCGACCGACGGTCTGACGTCCTGGCTGTCGTGGACAAGAAAAAACTCGACCTCCTGGTTGCCGCGGCGAAAGCTCTCGACGCCGATCAGGGGATCCGATACCTGATCGAACACTCGGTTGCCGAATCGAGCATCGTCGAAGAGCTCGAGATCACCGACGCGAAGCTCGGTGAGATCAAGCAGGTCATTGCCGCCGAACACGCCGAGATCGAGCGTATCAAAGGTCTGCTCGAAGCGGTCGAAGGCAAATCAAACGAAGAAAAGGCCAAGCACCTGATCCAGAACGATGTCGCTGAAAATGCGATCATCAGTTTCGCCGGAATCGAACAATCGGCCATCGACGCCGCCAACTTGTCGATGGAAGCGGAGATCGCTGAAAAGAAACGGCTCGAGGAAGAAGCCGCCGCCGCCAAGAAGGCTGCTTCCGAGGGACCGTCCCTCGACAGTATCCCTCCGGACGAGATGCTCGAACACATCGAATCGATCCGCGAGATCATGGAGTTTTCGGAAGATCCCGACGAGATCCGGCAGATGTGCGAGCAGAGCAATATCCCGAAGAGCCTTGTGGATGTGGCGGTCACCGACGCCGCCAAATTCGACGAACTCGAAAAGCAGGCCGAGGGCTGAGAATCACCGCCCGCAGATTGCACAGATAGACCCGGTTCGCCGTTGTCCCGCGCCCGTGTCCGCGTCCGCGTCCGTGCCCGAATTGCAGCGGCAGCGGTCAGGAGTCCAGTCGGCGACGTGGCCACCTCCGGGTCGTTCAACAGAAGGAACAGCCATTGTGGTGCAGGCGTCTCGCCTGCACGCCGTGCGGCCGAGACGGCCGCACCACAAAAGCCGGGGTCCCAAAAAAGTAGAATTCCGTTCGCTGTCGCTGCAAACCGCCGCTGACTCCTGTTGGCTGACGCTGTCCGCCGGTCCCTGTCGCTGTCCCTGATCACTGTCCGCGACTCCATCTTGGGCAGACGATTATTCTGTTGCAGCTACCTGAGAAATCCGGCGAGGAGCTCGGCAATCGAAACCACCTTGAGGTGGGGATCATCCGCAAGTTCAACCGCCCGCGGATGACTGTCGGTGCAGATGATGTCGGAGAAGAGCCCCGAGTCAACCAGCCTCTGGAGCGAGTCGCCCGGTAAAACGCCATGGGTTGCGACGGCGGCTGTGGAAAGCGCTCCGGCCTCGTGAAACGCCCTCGCAGCTGCGATGAGTGATCCACCGGTCCGGATCATGTCGTCGTAGATCACGACCCGCCGGCCTTCCACATCGGCAGTCATCGCCGCCGCCTCGGTTCGACCATCGTCATGCCGTCTTTTGAAAATGAACGCACCCTCAACACCGAGATCATTCGCGAGGGACTCAACCCACTTGGCGCGACCGGCGTCGGTTGCACCCAGGACAAAACTCGAACCACCGATCCGCCGAATCTCCTCGAGCATCAGGGACCTCGCCGTGAGATGGACGGGGCGGACCTCTCCCGAGAAATAATGCGGAATCCCGGCGCTGTGGAGATCGACCATCACGACGCGATTCCCGAGACCGGCCGGAGGAATAGATGACAGGAGCCGGGCACGGGTTTTCGCAGTGACCACCTCCCCCGCTTTTTCCCGCCGCTCCATCGTCTGATAACCGAAAAAAGGAACCAGCAGCGTGAGACTTCGCGCACCATGACCGACTGTCCCGCACGCGAGGTCGTAGACCATCAGGGTGTCCGAATCCGTGACCGTGCCTCCCAGCACGACCACGTCGCGATCGACACACTCGGTCAGGAACCGGATGTAGTGCTCTCCGTCCGGAAAGCGGCGGTTCTCGACCCGACCGGGCTCACAATGATCGAAGGCGCAGACCGCCTCGCCAAGGTAGCCGTACGACGGCGTCGAAAAAACCAGAATTGGATCATTCATGGTTCCATCCTAACCCGCCTAACGATTCTTCTTGAGCTTGACCGCCTGCCGGACCATCCTGCCGAAACTTCGTTCACGAGCTCGAATCTCGTATTTCTTGGATTCGTCGCGGCGCAGATCGAGGTTTTCCACCTCCCGCCGCAGTCTGAGAAAGCTCTCCACCCGCCGTGGGTCGAGGACACCACTTTCAGCCGCCTCCCGCACCGCGCAGCCCGGTTCAGACTCGTGACGACAGTCGCCAAATCGACATCCCAGCGCCGCCTGCTCGATTTCGGGAAAGACGTTAGAAACCGCCTGCTGGTCGAGCCACAACCCGAGCTCCCGAATCCCCGGCGTATCGATCACACACCCTCCTCCGGGCAGCACCACCAATTCGCGGCGAGTGGTGGTGTGGCGGCCTTTGTGATCTCCGGTCCTGACCTCCCCCACCGCCAACCGGTCCTCACCGAGCAGGCAATTGATGAGTGTTGATTTGCCAACTCCTGACGGCCCGAGCAAAACCGATGTCGATCCCGCCGTCAAGAAATCAGCCACCGAATCCATCCCGTCACCCGAAAGGGCCGAAACCGGAAGAATCTCCGAGTACGGCGCACCCTCCCTGGCCTTTTCGACCGCGGCCTGGAGATCTGCGCAGGTGTCGGCCTTTGTCAGCACGACCACCGGTGAGGCCCCTCCGTCCCAGGCGAGTGCGGCCGCCCGCTCGATCCGGCGCGGGTTCGGTCCCCGTTCGAGGGACTCGACAACAAGAACCATATCGACGTTGGCTGCCACAACCTGTTCGACCTCTGCCGATCCCGGGCGCCGCCGGGCCATCGCGCCAGCCCGGGGCAGGATGATCCGGATAACACCCGAGTCTCCGCTGCGTTGCACACCGACCCAATCGCCGACCGCCGGCGAGCCGGATTCGCCATCCGAGCTCAATTTGCCGGCGACCGTCACCCTGATCGTTGCTTCACCCGTCTCGATGATGGCCGCACCGCGGTCGACTCGAACGACCCGCGCGGGCACGAGGTCTTCGTTGTTGATCGAATCGAAGAGTGCTTGGAATCTCTCATTCAAACCATATCGCTGAAGTTTCACTGTCATTCTCCCTGGCTAAGGGGCGCGTGGACGCACCCGGTCCGTGATCAATTCTTCTGACCAGTGGAATTCGAGGCGGTGTCTCTCAAAACCGGTCGGCCCGGCGAGTGATCGCCCCTCAGGCGACAGTTGCGGCGATATGGCGCATCATAGGGTTGGATCTTAGCATATGGCCGCTGCAGCAATTAACACTCCGTAATATTGATCGCGAGTCCCCCCTGAGAGGTCTCCTTGTATTTCGATTGCATGTCGAGCCCCGTCTGACGCATCGTCCGGATGACCTGGTCGAGCGACACAACCCCGCTGCCATCGCCGCGCAGAGCGATGCGGGCCGCGTTCACCGCCTTGACCGCCGCCATCGCGTTGCGTTCGATGCACGGGATCTGGACCAGACCGCCGATCGGATCGCAGGTCAGCCCGAGATTGTGTTCCATCCCGATTTCCGCAGCGTTTTCAATCTGTTCGGGAGTCCCACCGGCCGCGGAAGCCAGACCAGCGGCGGCCATCGAACACGCGACGCCCACCTCACCCTGGCACCCGACCTCCGCTCCCGAGATCGAGGCGTTGGTCTTGTAGAGCATGCCGATCGCACCGGCGGTCAAAAGATAGTCACGAACGGCGGTCGGGCCCGGTCTCTTGACAAAACGCTCGAGGAATCGGAGACAGGCCGGAACAATACCGGCCGCACCGTTGGTCGGCGCAGTGACGACCCGCGATCCGGCAGCGTTCTCCTCGTTGACCGAAAGTGCATAGAGGACGATCCAATCCAACGCGCCAAGCGGATCGCCGTACGCCCCTTCATCCTGACTGGTCAGCGTATCGTGCAGTGCCGGCGCCCGCCGTCTGATCCCGAGGGACCCGGGAAGCTCCCCGCGCTCACGAAATCCGCGCTCGATGCACTGATTCATGGTGCTGCGAATTCGTTCGATCCCGGCGTCGATCTCCACCGAGTTCCGCCATGCATGTTCGTTGGCATAGACGATTTCGGCGAAATTCTTACCGGTCTTCCCCGAGATCTCCAGAATCTCGTCTCCCGAGTTGAAGGGGTGTTCCACCTGAATCGGGTTTTTGATCAGGTTGTTGGCTTCAGCGGTTTTGTGCCCGACGATGAATCCGCCGCCGATGGAGTAGAACTCTTTGACATAGATCTCGGCACCCGCCGTGTCGTAAACCGTGAAGAGCATTCCGTTGGGATGGAATGGCAGGAGTTCGTCGGGTTTGAAAACGATGTCACGATCCGGCACGTATTCAATCGCTCGTTCACCGTCGAGAAGCAACTCTCCCGACGCAACAACCGCCTCGAAAAGCGGACCTTGCTGATCCGGCTCGATCGTCTCCGGTTCTTCTCCGAGAAGACCCCAGACCACCGCGAGGTCGGTGTGGTGCCCCCGACCCGTTGATGCGAGCGAACCATAGAGGTCGACACGGATTCGAGCCACCCGTTCGAACAAACCGTGTTTGCGAAGCTTGACGAGCAGAAATTTGGCCGCCCGCATCGGGCCGACCGTGTGAGACGACGAAGGCCCGATGCCGATTCTGAAGATATCGAAAACGCTGAGTTCCATCTGCGAAGCCTACCAGAATGAGGGCGGGATAATTGCGGCGCGCCACCCAGCGAGAATGCTCCGGCGCGACGATCCGTCGCTGGCTTTGAAACAATTCACCCGCTGAAACGGTAGAGACCTTGTCGACCCGCGTGACTGCCTGTACCTTCAGAACCGGATCGACAGTGCATCCGATCGGTTTATTCTCGGAGGAGCAGAACCATTCGCCGAACGATCACTCTCATTGTGGTTCTTGGACTCGCCGCGAGCGCCAGAGTCTACGGCCAGCAGGTCATCGAGCCTCCCGTCATCAATCCCGGTGCGCGAAGCCTCGGTCTCGGTGGTGCCTTTGTGGCTCTCGCCGACGATGCCACAGCCGCCTATTCCAATCCCGCCGGTCTGATTCAACTGACCCGTCCGGAGATCTCTTTCGAGCTCAGGGGATGGGGATTTGAAAACAACGATTCGGTCACCAATGCATCCGGGGTCGGGTTCGGGTCATTTGTTTTTCCGCGGACCAAATGGGCGCTCGCGATTTATGGGCAGACGCAGGCCAATATCGATTTCGGCGGCAATATCCAGGCAGAGGATGAAATTGAATTTGCAACCGGTTTGGCCGTCATAAACCTCGGTCTCTCCGGAGCCTACAAGGTCTCGGACAAACTGAGTTTCGGCGCCGGTCTGGTTGGAGTCACCGCCGCCTACGATGCTCTCAGACACGATCTTTCGGGGATGCCGTTCGACTCGCCAACCGAGGTCACGAGCACCAGCACGGAAATTGTCCTCGGAGGAATCTGGCAACCTGCACCGTCGTGGTCGGTCGGGTTCTCCCACCGGGGCGGTTCAAAGTTCCGATTTGACGACGAAGTCGTCGTTTCGCTGCCCGATGTCACGGCCGTGGGAACCAGTTGGCGATCCCGATCGGGCGATGCGATGCTGACCTTCGAACTCGAATACTTTTCGGGCGACGACAGCAGGTTTCGCCCACACCTCGGTGGCGAATGGGCGTTTTTGTCGATCGCGCCCATCGTCGCCCTGAGGGCCGGAATCTGGTACGACCCCAATGGCGAATCCGGAAGATGGCGCACCATCACGCTCGATTCCTCCACGAGTGGTGCAGTCCACGGATCGGCAGGTATCGGTATCGCGTTCAAGAAATTCCAGCTCGATCTCGGCTTCGATGTTTCGGATGTCATCAAGACCTTTTCGTTGTCGATGATCATCTCATTTTAGAAAGTCAGCCAAATCATCGGCTGTCGTCGCGATCCGATCTACGCCGGCGCCCCGCAGGCGCTCCGCACCGGCAAAACCCCAGACAACGCCCACAAAAGGGATGCCGACAATTCGCGCCAACTCGAAATCGACCTCCATGTCGCCGACCAGTACGGTCCGGTCCCTTCGACACCCGGTGCGCTCCCACAAATGCTCCACCATATCGGGGGCGGGTTTCAGTGCGGCGACGTCACCTCCGCCGACCACCTGTGGCATGCAGGAACTCCAACCGAGGCCGGCGACCAGGTCCCGCGCCATCGGACCGGGTTTGTTGCTGGCCACCGAGAGCACCCGATCTCGAGCGAGAGCACGAACGAGATTGTCGATGCCGGGATACGGGAGGGTGCGATCGAGCAACCCGGCCCGGTAATGGTGCTCGAAACGGGGGCGTGCCTCCTCCACCCGATCCGGTCCTCCGAGGGCGCGTTCCAGAAGTTTCAGCAACCCGTCGCCGACAAACCCGACGATTTCCTCGACGGGCCGCGAAGGCAACCCGAGATCGCGCAAGGCCCGATTGGTGGCCGCCGCGAGATCGGCCCGCGAGTCGACCAGGGTACCGTCGAGGTCGAAGATGATCAGATCGAAAAACGGCATGGGGGGGAAGGGGACTACCGGCCCATGCTGAACAGGGTGTCGTAGGCCCGTTGGACCATCTCGGCCTGAAACGCTCGATACTCCTCCGGGCTATGGCCCCGAGCGAGAAACCCATCGGTCTCGGCAATGATCTCGGCCTCAACACCGAGCAGAGTCGGGAGAAAACCCGTTCCGTCGGCGTTGTCGAGCACCGTCATCGAGAGATAGTGTTCCTTCCCGCCTTCTTCAAAGGGCCGAATCATGGTCTTGAGCCGCTGAGACTCCACCCACATGGGGGCCTCGTCGCCCTTCCACATCGGCTCCGGGCTCGCGCCCGCTTCCACCCACAATGGAACAGCGATAGCCGTCACCGGCTCGCCGGGGATGACCCACATGGTCGCAACCGATTCCGGCTCATCGGGGTTCCTGCCCACCAGCACCACGGTGGCCGAGGTATATGCTTTGTTGATGGTGTCACGGGTGTTCACCCACAGTTCCTCGTCACCGGGAACTTGATCGAGTTCGAAGGGTGTCGGCTGATCAACCAGCACGTGGCCGGTGTCGCGGCTGAACCGGGTGAGAATGGTCCGAAAGTCCACCGGCCCGTCCGGGAGCGTCGAGAAAAGCTCGCTCGCCCGCTCGAAGCGAAGATAACCCGAACCCGCACCCTCAGTGCCCGTCCGGGCGTAGTTGGTGTTGACCAGACAACTGTTCCTTGCCGCCGCCGGGTCGACGGTCTCGAAACCGTTGTTGTGGATCTCGAAGAGCATGGCGTCCCCGGATCCATCGATGACACCGAAGTTGGCGAGACTTCCCAGCTCCGGACCGAGGTTGGCCTCGATATAGGCTTTGAAGTCGTCAATCGTCCGGCAGCTCCGCAAGGCGTCCGCCATGATGATGCCCTCGAGATCCTTCATCTCGTCGGACGGATTCGGCAAATTGTATGCGACCGTGTTCATGATGCCGAAACCGGCGCTGTTGAGACCGACCCAACAGGAACGGCCCGAAGAGCTGTGGGCGTTGGACAGACAGAGATAGTCGTAGGGTTCCTCGTCAACAAAGAGCACCTTGTTGGAAAGGAAGCTGGTGTCGCGGTTCTTCCACAAAACCGGTCCACCGGTGGCCGAACCCGCCGGTGTGATCACTGCCGAGGTGCACTGTTCATCCTTGCTCTGCGAAAATACCGGGTGCGCAAAACAGACGAGACAAAGGCTGATTCCAACAAAAACACGACGCATCAATACCTCCCGTCGGAGCGGCGATCCGGTGGGTTCCGGGCTCCGAGTCGCCGTGCAGTCTACACCCGACCGCCCGCCAGCTCCGACTCTTCAATTGCCACACGTGCCCGCAGGCCGGCGGCGCTATGATGAGGGGCCGAGAAAAAACAACGGACGGTGAAAATGGCGAAACTGACTTTCTGTGGCGCAGCCGGAACGGTCACTGGCTCATGCGCACTCGTGGAGAACGACAGCTCGAGATTTCTGGTCGACTGCGGGCTCTATCAGGGCAACAAGACCGTCAAGGAACTCAATATCCAGCCCTTTCCCTTCAACGCCGAGGAGCTGGGCTTCGTCATTCTGACCCATGCGCACATCGATCACTCGGGGCTCCTGCCCAAGCTGGTCAAGGCGGGATTCGAAGGACCGATTTACGCCACCGAGGCGACCGCCGATCTGCTCCAGTTCATGTTGCCTGACTCCGCCTCGATTCAGGAGTCCAACGCCGAGCGGATCAACCGCAAGAGACGCCGCCGCAATCTGCCGATAATCCACCCGATCTACTCGGGTGAAGACGCAACGCGGGCTCTCAAACAGATTCGCCCGGTCAAATACGAGCAGTGGTTCGAGCCCGCCGAAGGCATTCACGTGCGTTATTGGAATGCCGGCCACATTCTCGGATCAGCCTCGGCAGAACTCAAGCTCGACAAGACGAGCTCCGGCAACCCGCTGCGCATATTGTTTTCAGGCGACCTCGGGCCGGACGAGAAGGTCTTCCACCCCGAGCCCGATGCTCCCGAAGGATTCGACTACATCATCTGCGAGAGCACCTATGGTGGGCGCGATCGCGACGATTACACCCTGATCGAGCGGCGGGCGACCCTTCGTGACGAGCTGACTCGCGGTCTCGAGCGGGGCGGCAATGTGGTCATCCCCTCATTTGCCGTCGAACGCAGCCAGGAGCTGCTGCACGACATCGGCACCCTCATTGCAAGAAGAGAGATCCCGCCGGCCACCGTGTTCCTCGATTCGCCGCTGGCGCGCAAGGCGACCGAGGTGTTCATCCGCCACGCCGGCGAGCTCGAGGACGTGGAGATTCCGGCCGAGGATCTCTTTCGGGACCCCCATTTCCGTCTCGTGCAAACGGTCGACGAGAGCAAGGCCATCAACCGGATCAAGAGCGGCGCGATCATCATCTCGGCGAGCGGAATGTGTGATGCCGGCCGCATCAAACACCACCTGATCAACAATATCTGGCGACCCGAATCGACGGTGCTTTTTGTCGGTTATCAGGCGCCCGGCACCCTCGGGCACGTGATCACGAGCGGCAAAAAGACGTTCGGATCCACGGCAAGGAGTTCAAAGTCAGGGCCGCGATCCGCCGTATCGGCAACTACTCGGCCCACGCCGATCAGGGCGAGTTGGCCGACTGGATCATGGAACGTTCCCCGGTCGTAGGCGCACTTTTTCTCAACCACGGCGAGGACGACGCCCGGAAAGCCCTGCGCGATCTCCTGATAACGCGGGGACTCGATAGAGAAAAAATCGTCATCCCGTCCTTTGATGAACATTTCGAGTTGGTTGCCGGGACCGCCGAATCCAAGGGCCGGGCGGCCGAGCGGATCGATGACCAGGCCCTGGCACGGGACTGGCACTCGGACTATGCGGTGTTTATCCTCAAGCTTGCCGACCGTCTCGAAGAATCCATCTCTCCTGCCGAACGGCAGGCCATGATCGCCAAGCTCCAGGAAGCGCTGGACGCGTCTGGGGCGACCGCGGCGGGTGATGCCAGTTGCTGGATGCTGGTTGCTGGATGCTGGGTCACTCGAGTCCAAGACAGAGCCTCAGACAGCGATCAGGGACGGCGACACCGATCAGCCTCAGCGACAGGGAGCCGCGATCAGTGTTCAGTGGCAGCGTTCAGTCATCAGCGACAGCAAACGGCACTCACTTTCTCGGGTTCAAGAGCCGCCAGGTCATCGCACGTACCTGATCGAAGGCGTTCATCGCTTCACGGGCTCCGTTCGCGCTGATTGCGCTGGTGTGGGCGAGGAGCTTCAAGTGGCTATCGACCTCTTTGGCCGAGGCGTACGCGATTCTCCAGTGGTTCAAACGGTCTCTACCGAATCGGCCGTGCCCCTCTGCCAGGTTCGCAGGGACTGAACTTGCCGACCGGATCACCTGATCGGCTATGGACTTCAGCGGAGCGGGAACCCTCATCACGAGCTTGATCGCGATGCCTGCTGCTTCGAGGGCTTTCGAGTGGGCAACAAGGTTGGTGGTCGTGGCGGCTGAGGACATGGTCACCTCCGGGTCGTTCATGCCCATACCCACAAGCCGGTGTGGTGGCCGATGTCAAGGATGCCCTGCACCCTGCCTGTCCTTGACATCGGCCACCCACCGGCTACCCCTTTCTCTTGAACGACCCGGAGGTGGCCACTTCGCCGCATGGACTCCTGACCGCTGCCGCTGAAAACTGATTGCTGTCCCTGATCCCTGATCCCTGTCCCTGTCGCTGGACACTGTCGCTGCCGCTGCATTTCGGGATCGGGAGCGAATTTTTTCTGCTTTGTCTGCGGTTTGAGACGGACGGGAAATCAGGTAACCGCTTCCAAGGCCACCTCGATCATCTCGTCAAAGGTGGTTTGGCGTTCCGAGGACGAGAGCTTTTCGCCGGTCATGATGTGGTCCGAAACAGTACAGATCGCCAGCGCCTCCGCGCCGAGTTCAGCGGCGATGGTGTAGATGCCTGCGGTTTCCATTTCGACACCGAGGATCTGGTACTTCCGCATCAATTCGAACTGCGCCGGATCGGGCGAGTAGAAGAGGTCGGCCGAAAAGATGTTCCCCACATGATATTTGAAACCTCGTTCTTCGGCCGTGGCCACGGCGCTGCGAAGCAGGCTGAAGCTTGCCACCGGAGCAAGATCGTGACCGCCGAAGCGGGTTCGGTTGACGCCCGAATCGGTGGAAGCAGCCATCGCGATCACGAGGTCGCGAACCGAAACCGAATCGAGTACGGCCCCACAACTACCGACCCGGACCACACGTTGAACACCATAATCCTGAATCAACTCAGTGCAGTAGATCGACGCCGACGGGATCCCCATCCCATGGGCCATGACCGATACGGGTTGTCCCTTGTACTCGCCGGTGAAACCGAACATGTTTCGGACATCCGTCACGAGGCGGGCTTCATCAAGGAACTTCTCAGCGATGTATTTCGCCCGCAAGGGATCGCCGGGCATCAGAACCGTCGACGCAAAATCCCCCGCTTCGGCATTGATGTGTGGTGTGGCCATTTTTTCTCCGTTTGTCCTGTCTCAGTGCTTCGCCCGCCCGGTCCATCCCGGACCGCGCACCACGCGTCCGGGCTTCGCTCCGGTGTGCTCGCCGTCGGCAAGGACCCGGACACCGTTGACCAGAACATGTTTCACGCCGGTCGCGTATTGATGGGGTTCGACAAATGTCGCGTGGTCCTGAATCGTGGCCGGGTCAAAGACCACCACATCGGCGTAAAAACCCTCGTCAAGAAGCCCACGCCGGTCAAGCTTGAGATTCGCAGCGGGGAGGCCGGTGAGTTTGCGCACGGCCTCCTCGAGCGAAATCAGGTTCTCCTCCCGCACATACTTGCCCAACAGACGCGCAAAGCTGCCGTAGGCCCGCGGGTGGGGGTTGCTCTTGAGGAACACGCCTTCGGGCGACAACGAGGCCGCGTCCGAGTTGAAGCTGACCCACGGCAAGGCAATGGCCCGTTTCAGGACATCCTCCGATTGACTGAAATAGATGGTCCCGATCCGCGACCCGTCCTCGACGATCAGATCCATGGCGGTTTCTTCGGGGCTTGTGCCGCGCATGGCCGCGACCTCGGCCAGGGTCTTGCCGGTCAAGGGTTTGAGCGCCTCGGTCTTGAAACCGACAAGCAGAATATTCTCAGACGTGCCGACGCCGAGGTACATGTTCTCCCATTCATCGGATGGCTGGAGCATCTCTCGGGCGATGCGTTGCCTCGTGGCCGGGTCCGAGAGCCGTTCGAGCGACGCATCGAAACCACCCTCCTGTACCCACGGAGGCATGCTCGCGTTGAGTCCGGTCGCACCCGCAGGATAGGTATAGACATCCGCGGTGATCGCCAGACCCTCGGCGCGCGCCTCTTCGACGATCTCGACTGCCCGATCGAAGAGAGGCCAATTCGCATGTCCCGATGCCTTGAGATGATAGATCTCCGCCCGAACGCCAGCCTCGCGGGCGATGGTGATGAGTTCGTCAATCGCTTCGATCAGGCGGGCGCCCTCGTCCCGGACATGCGATATATACATTCCGTCGTACTCGGCAGCGACCTCGGCGAGCGCGATCAACTCGTCGGTCTCGGCAAAGCTGCCCGGTGGATAGATCAGGGCCGAGGCGACTCCGAGCGCTCCCTCCTCCATCGCTGTCCGGATCAGGGCCTTCATCTCGTCGAGTTCCTCGGGGGTGGGAGGGCGATCGATGGAACCGATCACGTAGTCGCGGGGCGTGGCGGAACCGATGAAGGATGCGACGTTGGGCGAAACGCCCCGTCGTTCGAGGAAAACGAGATATTCGTCGAGGCTCGTCCATTCGACGTCATAGGTGATATCACCCTGACGGCGCAGCATCTCAGCCCGCATCCGCTCGTTGAGCGGACCCATCGAGTCACCCTCGCCGAGAACCTCGAGAGTCACGCCCTGGCGAATGTCGCTCTGAGAACGGCCGTCTTCGATCAAAGACTCGTTCGCCCAGCACATCATATTGATGAAGCCCGGAGCCACGGCGAGACCCGCCGCTTCGATCTCCGTCGTTGCTTTGGCGTTTTCGAGTAAACCGATGGCGACGATCGCGTCACCGTCGATGGCGAGATCGCCCACAAAGGGGCTCGATCCGGTCCCGTCGTAGATCGTGCCTCCGCGAACGATCACATCGTAGTGCTGCGGCGCCGAGCAGGCCGCGAGGCCACCCGAAATCGCGAGGACAACAAGAAACCGACAAAACCCGGGACCCAGATCGAAATCGTTCATGGTCGAATACCTCCAGCCGGCCGACAGCATCGTGAGGCATTCTAACCCAGGCCTATCTCCGGCATTTCAGGCGCCCGGAAATGAAGCGTTGGTGCCCGAACAGGAATTCACTGATTCGTCAGGCTTCTGAAGGATTCAAAGGTATCGATCGCAAAAGACCCACTTGTTGTCGCATCGACTCCTCGGACGGCACCGATCCGGGCCTTTTCGATCACCAGCCCTTCATTCAGCGCGACTCCTGAGATTTCGGAAGTCCCACCGGCCCGAGATCCGCCGTCGACGGAAAGGCGCAGCAAACCGTTGGGCGAGCTGTTGCTCGATGTCGCCCGCCACTCCAAAGTGAGGTGGTTCCACCCTTGATCGTCGATCTTGATCATCTTCGTGCCGACCCTCTTCAATCCGAGACCCGGAGTTTGATGGGCATAGGCCTTGACCTTGAGAACACCACTGTTGTTGCGCCACAACTGAATATGGATGACCCGGGTGTCGCCCTTTGCGCCGGCCGGTTTGGGACCGACTCCCTCGAAGATGATGTGCCCGGTTTTATTTTCCAGAACGAGTCCGCTCGGGTTGAACCAGAAACCCGCCCGGTAGGTGGCCTCGGCCTCGGGGTGTATGTCCTCGATATAGGATTTGTCGTTTTTGCCGTCGATCGAGAATTCGACCCCCATCAAACTGTTGTGGGCCGCGGTGCCGGTCAGGGTTACGTCTCCCGCTCCAGCCGAGCCGATCATGCAACAAGAAAAGAGCACCACAACAATAGCAATTGGTCTGCAATTCATTTTTCACGCCCTCCACGCGCAAGGACGCAGCAATCCCATCAGGCGTAACCCCGGTTTCTCGATATTCAGCCACGACCTGTGCGAAAGATCACATCCGGCACCGGGTTTCTTGACATCGAGAGCCCGATCGAAAGAATCAGTCCGCATCAAACGAACATGTGAATTTGCTAAGATCTCCCCTTCTCGACAATCTGAAGCTGGAGGATTTCATGACGACTCGTCGCGATTTTTTGAAGATTGCCGCCGGCACCGCGGGTGCCGTCAGCCTCGGCGCCGCCGGTCTCCGGAGCGCAACCGCCGCAGTCCCGAGGGCCGGGATTTCGCTCGATCTGTTGTTTCTCGGTGGCACCGGTTTTATCGGTCCGCACCAGGTGCGTTACGCCCTCGAACGCGGACACAAGGTGACGGTCTTCAATCGTGGGCGGAAGTCCGGTCTCTTTGGTAGCGCCGTCGAAGAACTTGTCGGCAACCGCGATTCGAAGATCGATGATGGGCTCGACCCACTCATGGGTGACCGCACCTGGGACGCGGTGATCGACAACTCAGGCTACGTGCCGCGTCACGTCCGCGATTCAGTGGAATTGCTCAAGGGACGGGTCGGTCGATATCTCTACATTTCGACGGTGGCGGTCTACGACTTCAGTAAAGGCCCGCATTTCCCCGAGGACGGACCGCTCGCACCCTTGAACGATCCGACCCTCGAAGAGGTCACCGGAGAGAGTTACGGTCCGCTCAAGGCGGAATGCGACCGGATCATCCAGTCCGAACTCGGCGACAAGGCGACCATCGTTCGCCCGAGCTATATCGTCGGCCCCGGCGATCGTACCGATCGTTTCACCTATTGGGCCGACCGAATCCATCGAGGCGGCGACGTGCTGACGTCGAACCGACCCGACGACGTCATCCAGTGGGTAGATGCTCGCGATCTCTGCCCCTGGGTGATCGATCTCGTCGAGCGCGACGCCGTCGGCATCTACAACGCGGCCGGACCATCGTCCGAGGTCTCCCGCGCCGGATTGATGTGGGGCATCCGGGCCACCACCAACGCCCCGGTTCGATTCTGGTGGCCCGAACAGGCCCTGCTGGACGAACTCGAGATCTCTCCACCAATGCTCGACTGGAATGCCCGGGGAGACGAGGGTGGCGACCCGGTCGTCTTCTCGAACGAGGCCTCCATGCGCACCGGGCTCGACTACCGCTCGCTCGCCGAGTCGGTTGAGGGCACCCTTGAGTGGTGGCGCGCGCAAACCGACGAGCGCCGTGCGAATCCGCGCGGATGGATTTCTCGGGAAAAGGAGCGGGAAGCAATCGCGAGATTGCGAGGCTGAAACCGCCTGCCGATCAACCGAAAGCGCTACTGCGGTCGAGTAAACCGGTATGTCTGGACCTTTGTCTCTTCGCCGTCGATCATGGTAAAGGCCTCGGCAATCCACATGGTAGACCCGACGATCCGGACCTCTGTGCGCACATTTGAACGGATCAGACCGCCGGCGAGCATCTCACCGGCTGTCGGGTCGACCATGTAAAAGTTGTAGAGGTTACGATCCGCCAGGTATTCGCCGACTCCTTTGACCACATCGTCCGAGACCGAAAAAATGTTCTCGATAGAAAAACCCTGACCCGGTTCGTAGCTCAGAAGCGTGTATCCACCGACTTTTTCTTCGTAGCCTTCGACCGCGATATCCTGGTAGACGATCCGAATGGCGTTGTCGCCCGCCTGGAGACCTCGGGCCGTGCCCGACGCCGTCTGGCCCTTGCCCTCATTGCCCATGTACCACATGTCGACCTTCCACTCGCCCGAAAGCTCCTGGAAATGGCGCTTGCCCGTTTCTCCTACGGTTTCGCCAGGTTGGGGGCTGCCCGCCTTCGACCCGGCGATGCCATCGGCAAGCATCTGGGTGCGATCATCCTGTCGACTCTGATCGTAATCATAAAAGTCTCCGCTTACCCCCCCTGCCACGGCGCCTGCCGCGGCACCGGCAACGGCGATCTTGGCGTCACCGGTCAGGGCACCGAGGGTCAGACCCACGATGGCCCCGCCCTTCGCTCCCTTGCGGCGACCTGTGTTCTTCTTGGACTCCTCCTGGGCCGCGACCGTTCCGGCAGCCAGGACGATGGTCAAAATGATGGCAGACACAGTCCGAAACGTTTTCATGAAATTATCTCCGTTGGTTGATTTTTTGAACGCCGGGCATTCATAACACCAGATGCAACAAAATCTACCATTTTCGATTCCGACACGGCCGAAAGGGCAGGATATGATCCAAAGGAGCAATCAACGACAAGAACGAAATCGAAAAGGCCCGGAGGTGTTTCATGAATCGTCTGATCTGCTGCGGCTGCTTCGTTCTTTGGATGTCGGCGGCACTCGCCGGATGCGGTGTACAACCTGCCACACAATCGATCGAAGAATCGAATATCGCGGCGGTGCGGGGTACCCACGCGGCCCTGGCCCGCGGCGACATCGAGGCCTTCAAAACGGCACTGGCTCCGAACTACGTCCGTCATTGCCAGGCCATGCCGCCCGAGTTCCAGGAGCTCGAAGGGACCGCGGAATTTCTCGCCTTCATCGAGGACTTCTTGATCGCCGTCCCGGTTTACGAAGACACCCTGACCCAGATGATTGCGCAGGGCGACATGGTCGCCTATGTGTCGACGATGAAGGGAGTTCAGACCGGACCCATGGGCGATTTGCCCGCCACCGGCAAGGAATTCACTCTCGTCAACATCATCATCCAGCGGTTGGAGAACGGGAAAGTCGCCGAAACCTGGGTCAGCTGGGACAACGTAGCTTTTCTGAGCCAGCTCGGGTTTTTCCCGCCACCCTCGCCTTCGGATTAATCTTCTCGTCGGGCCATGGCTTCCTCGAGACGGGTGACCCGTGCCTCGAGTTCGGCGAGGCGTTCCGAGAGAGGGGCGGCTGAATCTTCGGGAGCCGATGGTAGGAAGGGCGCAGTCGCCTCGGTCGGAGCGCCACTTAAGAGGTGGGTCCACCTGGCGTCCCTCTGACCCGGCCGTCGTTCGAGGTGGACCGTCAAAGGTTCTTCCCCGCCCGCCAGTTCAGCCAACGCGCCCTCGACCTCAGAGGTGGAAGCAAAATCATGCATGCGCGCCGTTCGTGTCCGGATCTCGCCGGCGGTCTGGGCGCCGCGGAGAAGAAGAACCGTGATGACGGCTTTGACACGGCCGTCGAGTTCCCACTTTCGATCGAGGCTGTGGCGCCACTTGCGGATCCTGGCACCTTCCACCGGCCACACCATGACTTCACCATGCAGCCGGTCCAGCGTCGCCTCGACATCTGCCTCCGAAAGCTGCATGACCGGATCACGGTTGCTTTTCTGATTGCAGGCGGCCATCAGGGCGTTGACCGAAAGCGGGTAGGCGTCGGGGGTCGTCTGCTCCTTTTCGAGCAGGCAGCCGAGGACCCGGATCTCCACCGGATCCAATTCGCGGGGCAATCGCATGTCGTCCTCCAGTCGGACACGCATTCTACCCCGCCTCTCGCGTCGATCGGAACCGCAGTCTTCGATGGAACATCACTCTCGTCCAGGACAGGGTCTCAGACAGCGACCGGGGACGGGGACGGGGAACGGCGACAGCGGACAAGGTCAGCTAACAGAAGGGTACGACCCGGAGACATGGGTAACACTTTGTTCTAGGGACATGGGTGACACCTTAATCTTGGGAGGCTCGTCGGAGGAAGAGCCACGCCGTCGCTGCACCTGATCGCTGCCGCCGATCGCTGACTACTGATCGCCGACCGCTGTTCCCTGTCGCTGGTCACTGCCGCTGTCCCTGTTCGCTGTTGCCTGTCGCTGACGCTGGACACTGTCGCTGCCGCTGCAATTCGGACGCGGACGCGGGCACGGGCACGGGCACGGACAACCGCGAACCGGATATGCCAAAAACCCTCAACCGCTATTCTGGTGCTGTTGAGTCAGCAAATTCACGTGACGGTATGTTCTGTACAGCGGGAACCCGAACATCCGGAATCCCCGGCCCCCCATGGTAACCTGCAACACCTGCTTAGGGGCCTTGGATGCGAAGGGAGTGAGAAGGTGAATCGATTGAAAATGTTGTTCGCGTTCGCGATTGGGCTGATGATCTCTGCTACCGACGTCCCCGCACAGGACGGTTTCGATCTTCGAGCTATGTCAGCCCAGATGAAAAAGAACCAGGAAGAGATTCGACTCTACGCATGGGATTCGAAGATCGTCTATTCGGTTGACGGGGTCCCGAAACAGACCGACACCTATTCGTCACGATACAACGTCAACGGCTTTCTCGAAAAACTCCAGACCGGGAGCACAGTCACAAAGGAGAAGGTGCGGTTTCCCGACGGAAAGAAGCTTTCAAAAAAAGACCGTGAAGCTGCGATCGAGTTCATCAGAAAAGCCAGGGAGCAACTCGATGTCTACCTGGGACCGCTGTTTGCGGAGAAGGCCGTATCGTCGGCGACCGCAACCGCAAAAGATGAAGAGATCCTTCTCAACGCGAAGGATGTGGTCAACGCGGGTGACACCGTCCAGGTCACCCTGGTCCGCTCCAGCCAGCGGCCCCTGAGCATGTCGGTCGCCACCAGCAACGAAGGCCAGCCCCTCACCCTCGACGTCACTTTTGGCAGCATGGACTACGGCCCGAACTATGTCGCCCGGTCATCCACCGTGACCACGTGGAAGGGTCTCGAGCTGCGAATCGACACCGAGAACTCGAACTACAGAAAATAGGCGGGCTCACCGGTTGTCGAGGATCGCGTCCGCTTCGGCGATCGATCCCGCGTAGCTCACCGACTCGTGCTCCTCGAAAATCCCACCAAAGCTGGTGTCAAGGCGGTTCTCGTCCGAATCCGACCGCACCTTGAATATGCCCATCTCCCGGCCTCCTGAAATGTGAATGGCGAGGCCGTCAAACTCATTTCCGGCCGAAAGCGATAAGGCCAAACGAGTGATTCCGCATCGGTGTTTGGGTACTATGGCCCCATGTTGGATGCCATCCTGATCGTCGTCACCGTTGTCGTGGCCATCGTGCTGCGCGCCGAACCGCTCAAACGGCTCCGTGCTTTGACCTTGCCTTTGTTTCTGACGGCCGCGGCAGCCCTGGCCCATCTCCTGGCCTCGCAGTTCGCCGCCGACCAAGTTCTGATCCGTTGGACCGAGGTGGCGTTGGTGCTGTCGCTCGGTTTTCTGGTTGCGCGGGGCAGTCTGATGATCATCTTCGACTGGGTTCTCATCCGTCGAATGGGAGTGACCCCACCGCGCCTGGTACGCGAAGTCGTAGCCCTCGCTGTCTATCTCCTGCTGGGCCTTTTTCTGTTGCGAAATCTAGGTGTTGAAATCACAGGTCTGATTGCCACCTCGGCGGTCATTACGGTGGTCGTCGGGTTGGCTCTGCAACAGACTCTCGGCAACCTGCTCGCCGGCCTCGCCCTGGCGTGGGAACAACGTCTTTCCATCGGTACCTGGGTCGAATTCGACGGCCGGGTCGGCATTATCGAACAGACCGGATGGCGGTCACTTCTCATGCGAACCCGCCTCGGCGAACGCATGCTGGTTCCGAATTCGGATGTGGGCTCTGCTCGGGTCACCATCCTCGGCTCAGGTGAACGCCCGGCAGCCGTTGCCGTCCGCCTGGGTGTCGCCTACGGTGTGCCGCCGGATGCCGCCAAAGAGGTGTTCCGCCAGGTCGCGATCGATATTCCCGGTGTGCTGGCGACTCCCGCACCGAGAATCCTCACCGTCGAATTTGCCGACAGTGCGGTGGTCTACGAGTGCCGGTTGTGGACGCGAACGCCGTGGCGGCGCGAAGATCTGACCGATGCCTTTCTCACTCGTGCGCACGCGGCACTGGCCAGGACCGGCATGGAGATTCCATTCCCCCAGCGCACGTTGCACCGACCGCGTCGGGTCGAAAGCTCAGACTCCCAGGACCGACGGCGAGAAGCCCTGGCGGCCTGTGAACTGTTTGCAGAAATCCCCGAGGAGGCCCTCGTCGCTCTGGCGGAGGCCTCGAGCCTGCATCGTTATGCGCCAGGGGAAGCGGTGGTGCAGACCGGAGAAGAATCCACCGCCCTCTACCTGGTGGCCGCCGGATCGGCCGCTGTCGAGCAGGAGGGGCGAGACCTCGCCACCCTCACCAAAGGTGATCTCTTTGGCGAGATGGCCTTCCTGACCGGAAGTCTGAGAACAGCCACCGTCAGGGCCTCCGACCAATTCCTCGAAGTGATCGAAGTCGACGATTCCGGCCTCCACGATCTCCTCGAACACCACACCGAACTCGCCGATCAGCTGGCTGAAAAGATGGCGGTGCGCCGTCTTGAAGGCGAAGCACTGCGCGACGAGACCGGAGCCCTCATCTCACCGGCCGGTCTCGCGGCACAGTTCCGGAAACACCTTCTACGCTTCGTGGGGATCTCTGACTAGCCGACAATCCTGCGCCTGAGAAACCGCAGATCGCGCAGATGAACGACGAGAAACGTCTCCATCTTTTTCGATCCCGTTCCCAATCCCGAATTGCAGCGGCAGCGACAGGGTCCAGCGTCAGCGACAGGCTACAGCGAACAGGGACAGCGGTCAGTGTTCAGCGACGGAGAGCAGCGGCAGCAGTCTGGATTTCATGCGACGAAATGGCCACCTCCGGGTCGTTCAACAGAAGGGGTAGCCGGTGGGCGGCCGATGTCAAGGACAGGCAGGGTGCAGGGCATCCTTGACATCGGCCGCCACACCGGCTTGTGGATATGCGCATGAACGACCCGGAGGTGACCATGTCCAACGCCGCCACGAACACCAACCTCGTTGTCCACTCGAAAGCCCTCGAAGCAGCAGGAATCGCGATCAAACTCGTGATGAGAGTTCCCGCTCCGCTGAAATCCATAGCCGATCAGGTCGTCCGGTCAGCGAGTTCAGTCCCTGCGAATCTGGCAGAAGGGCACGGCCGAGTCGGAAGAGACCGATCCAACCACTGGAGAATCGCCTACGCCTCGGCGAAAGAGGTCGACAGCCACTTGCAGCTCCTCGCCCACGCCGGGGCGATCAGCCCGAACGGAGCAAATGATGCGATGAAGGCCTTCGATCAGGTCCGTGCCATGACCTGGCGTCTGTTGAACCCGAAAATGTAAGTGCAGTTGCCGGCGCTGTCGCTGATGACTGAATGCTGCCGCTGGCTCCTGTTCGCTGTCTGCCGTTCCCCGTCGCTGTCCCTGACCCTGTCCCAGACACTGTTTTGGATAAGAGTGATGCTTGATGCTAGATACTGGATGCCTGATCTGCGTTCATCTGCGTTATCTGCGGTTTCTCCGAAACGCGGCACGATCCAGCATCCAGAATCCAGCATCGAGTATCCCGCGACTCACCAGGGCAGCTTTTCGCCGTTGTAATTCCAATAGCTTCCGTTGTCTTCCGCCGTCAGGCTGCCGATGACCTTGCGCATCCCGGTTATGGACTGCTCGGGCGTCAGGTTGGCATTCGGCCCACCCATATCGGTTTGTACCCACCCGGGGCTCATGACGATGCAGGTAAACCCCTCGTCGGCCAACTCAGCCGCCAGGGAACGGGTGAACATATTGAGCGCCGCCTTGCTCTCCCGGTAGCCGTAAAAGCGGCCGCCCGTGTTGAGGGCGATGCTACCGAGACCGCTGGTGATACTGACGATCTGTTTGGCCTCACTCAGACGGAGATTCGGCAGGAGCGCCCTCGTCACCTTCATCGGACCGATGACATTGACGGCCAGGGTCCGGGCCACATCGTCGAAATCGGTCTCCGCCAGGGTGTCCACCCGTGGAAAAATCCCGGCGTTGTTGATCAACAGATCGATGGCTCGGCCCTCGAGCTTTTGCGCCAGATCTTCGATCCCCTTCGTGTCCGTCACGTCGAGTCGCAACACCTCCACGTCGAGCGCCTTCAGATCAACGGCCTTATCTGGGTTTCGCGCGGTGGCGATGACCTTCCAACCTTGATCCTTGAACTGGCGGGCAAACTCCAGCCCGAGACCACGGTTCGCGCCCGTAATCAGCACGGTCCCCGCCAGACGCTCCGCCGAAGCTTCATCCCCGGCCATCGCCAGGCCGGCGAGCCCACAACACGCTGAAAAAACAATCGCGACAGACAAGATCGAGGCTCTCTTCATGGGTCGACTCCTCGTAGGTTGGTATTTGACACTCAGAGCAACAATTCACCGCCGACGGCATTCCCTTCTTTGGTCCTCGGATGATCCGCGTCACGCCGGAAAACAAGAGTCGCGCTACTCTTGTGCCGTGCACATCAATCCACGTCCCGGAGTACCAAGGTGTCGGCCCGCCCGGTTGATGGCCTTCCAATTCTTCGCACTGGCCTCTTTGGTGATGCTGGGGACCGCATCGGCCGAGCAACCGCGACCCACCAAACACTTCAATAACCTGGCTGCGGTGGACGGCGTCCTGGCAATCCATCCCTTTGCCTTTGAGGGCCTCGAATCGATCGACATGAACGCCCTCATGGTCTCGGGGGTACAGCGATACTGCGACGGGTTGGCCCTGTGCGGATTGGAAGCGCCGGTCGAGCTACCGTCGGGCTCGATCGTGACCCGAATCGAGCTCGATGTAGTCGATGACAGCACCGTCAACGACGTCAAAGCAAACTTTTATCGCTGCCCCGTGGGGACCCAGGGGTGTGACGAGCCACTCGCCGAGATTACGACCAGCGGTGCCGCAGGCGCCACCCAGATCGGCATTGATCTCGGGACACCGGAAACGGTCAACAACGACGACTACACCTATCTCTTCGAGGTGGCTCCGGGCGACGACTCGCAGACCCGTCTCGTCGGCGCCAGGGTGTTTTTCAGAGCGCCGGAATCCCGCCCCACGACCGACACCCTGGCGCTCAACCCTTTTGCGCACGAGGCGCGTTCCGCCACCGGCAGGTCATCACTCGCAGCCGTCAGCATCCAACGCTACTGTAGCGGCGAGACCTGCACACTGAGCGCTCCAGTCGAGCTCCCCTCCGGTTCGCGGCTCACCCGGATCGAACTCGACTCGGTTGATACGGGCTCGGCAGATGTCGGGTTGAGTCTCTCTCGCTGCCAGATCGCCACCGGGGCGTGCGCCCCGCTCGCGTCTCTCGCCACGAGCGGAACTCCAGGCACTTCCCAGATCGGCGTGGATCTGAATTCTCCGGAGACGGTCAACAACACGACGGCGACCTACATCACCGAGGTCACCCTCGGCCAGACCAACTCGACGCGGCTGATTGGGGCACGAATCGAGTTCGAGTCCCCCTCGGTTTTCCCCCGCTTTGACCGCCTGGCGATCAATCCATTCGCATTTGAAGGTCGATCCGCCAACGACATCGACGCGGTCGAGGCCTTCGGCGGCGATCGTTACTGCCAGGGCCTCGCCTGTGTTCTCATCGCCCCGGTCGAACTTGCTTCGGGTACGACGGTCTCGCGGCTCGAGTTCTCTTCATGGGACAACGATGCCGTGGATGTTCGGGTTTCTTTTTCGCGCTGCCCGGTTGGTGCAACGTCATGCTCCGAAGTTGCCGCCGTCAGCACCAGCGGTACGCCCGGGTCCGCCCAGCCGGGGATCGATCTGGTAACGCCCGAGGTCATCGACAACACGAGTGCCACCTATCAGGTGGCGGTCGAACTCGGCAGTGATTCCGACACCCGCATCCGCGCGGTATCCCTCGTCATCGAAAACCGGATGGTCTTTGCGGACGGCTTTGGATCGGGTGACTCCAGCGCCTGGTCGAACACGGTGCCCTGAAGTCAGAAAACCCACGACAGCTTGGTAAAAAGGGTGTCGCCCTGGTCGGAGACTTCGCCAAGCTCCGAGGTTCCCCGCTGGTAGGCAACCTGCAGCGAACCAAAAGGCGGAATGAACCGCCACACCCACACCGCCTGGATGTTCACCTTGTCGATGGCCGAGTTGGTCTGGAAAAAGAGCTTGATGTAAAGATCGGGGTTGAAGTTGTAGTTGGTCTCGAGGACGTGGATCCAGGTTGTTTCGTTTTCCGGGTCGGGGTCGAGGACGAGGCGCGTCAGTGAGTAACCGAGGCGGAAGGCTTCACCAAGAGCCCACTCGACCTCGGCGCCGTAAAGGGTGAGGTCGCTGTCAAAATTGACACCGGTGCCGTAGGAAGCAAAAACAGATCGTCCATCGCGCCCGTCCCAACCCACCTTGAACTCCGTGAGATTGTTTCGGAATTCTTTTTCGAAGAGCTGGAACTCATCGACGTGTTCGATGTCTGCCTCCCACCCGTTGCGAAATACGATCTTGACTTCCGCATCGAGATCCCAGCTCCGAAGCACGTTTTCCTGACTCGTATATCGGTTGTAGTTGACTTCTGCTTTCACCTTTTCGACCGCACCGTGATCCAGCCAGAAGGTATGGGTGAAATTGGTGTCGAGCTCGCGGCGATCGTCATCACGGAGAAAACCAACAGCATTGAAATCGTCGCGGATATTCTGGTCGAGGTTTGTATATCGTATGTGAAAGTGGGTGGTGGTGCTGTCGTAGGCGGGTCGTATGAACCATGCCAATCCGCCATCGGCTGCCGGACCGTGGACGGTCAGCAACTGGGCGGTCATCCCCAGGGTCTCGGTGAAAAAGAGAGTGGTGTCGAGACCGATGGAGCCCTGATCGACACCATCGAGCCGCCGGTTGGCGCCCAGAAGACCAAGGGTCGACCCTCCGGGTAGACTGTGTTGAAAACGCGCGACTCCATAGTCCGCCGAGCTGTCCGCACTTTCCTCCGCTTCGATGTCCTCGGACGTGGCAATTACCGAGAAATCGGTCTTGCCGAATGTGCCCGTGGATTTGGCGCCCCACGGGATGTCTCCGATCCGGCGACTGTAGAACTGTTTGATCCGCTGGTTGTACATCTCGTTGCCCTCGAGGAAAAAGGGCCGTTTTTCCGGGATGAAGAGTTCGAATCGGGTCAGGTTGATCTCCTCGACATCCGCCTCGATCAGGGCGAAATCCGGGTTGACGGTGAGATCGACACCGAGCGAGTTTGACGGCCGCCAACGGAAGTCTCCGCCGACCTCGAAATCGGTGGTCCCGTCCTTTTCCACCACTGCCAGGCCGTAAGGAATCGCCATCCAGCGTTTTCCCTGCCCCCGCGGCAACGCGAGACCGGTGACGCTACCAAAGCTCGAGACCCGCCAGAGGTCTTCGGTGGGCCCGGACCATGTCGAGGTTTCCAGACGCCTGGGAACCGTACGGATCACGGTGAATCCCCAGGATTGATCCGAACCGCTTCGAAAACGAAGAATGTCCAATGGAATCTCGAATTCTGCGGTCCAACCATCGTCCGTGCGCCGAGCCGCACTACGCCAGGCAGCATCCCACTCGTCGTCCACCGTCCGCCCGTTGTCGGCGATCCGCAGGTCGAGCTGTGTGCCCAGCAGATTGGTGGCAAAACCGTATGCCGTGCGGCGGTCGAGAAAGGTATCGACCGCGATGGCCACCGCGTCGTCCTGGTCGAGGTTTCCGTCCCTCGACGTGATGGCCGCCGCGATGCGGTCCGGATCAGGATCGGACATTTCCACAGCCACAAAGAGGGAGGTCCCGTTCTGCCCGACCCGGACAAGGGTTCGAAAAGGCGACGGTTGACCGACCTCCGGCTCGATCTGGATGAACGGTCCATCCGAGACTGTCGCCTGCGACCATTCCGAATCGCCGATTTCACCATCGACGACCGGTGTCGTTTCGAGAATCGCGATGGCGATTTCTGGACGATCATCCGCCGCAAACGCGGTCACTGCCATCAAGCACGCACAAACGACAACTGCGAAGAGACGCCCCAGACTCATACTCACGGTGATACACCCAGAGCTGACGCACGTCAACTCCAGCTGCAATAGCTGAATCGAGAAGCTTCGACGACGGTTTCCCGCGCCTGGCGTCACCTCTTTACGAGATTGAGTCTCTTGACAAACATCACCAACCCCACTAGCCTCGATTCACACTCGTGGATCAAAAAAACCGTATCGAAGCGTGCCGCACGGGCGACACCGGCACCTCGTGGTCGTCCCCGGAGCAAATATTGACCAGCGAACGTTGACGCTGCCCGCCGGTTGGGCACCATCAAACGGTCGCCCAACTTCCTGGAGGTTGTGCATGCGTCGTTTGAGTCTGACTTTTGTTGCGATTGCTCTCTTTATTGTCTGTGTGGCGCCGCCCGCCGGCGCACAGGAAGACACCCCGACCACGTTCGTCTACGCCACCTATTTCGAGTGCGACACAAGCCGACAGTGGCGGGTCGATGAGATCGTCGAATCTGTCTACGTGCCTATTTACGATGCCGCGGTAGAAGACGGCACCATCAAGTCCTGGGGCTGGCTGGCCCATCATACCGGCGGCAAATGGCGCCGCGTGCTCTATTACTCCGCTGAGGGCATGGATGCCCTGCTCGATTCCGCGGGAGCGGTCAGATCTGCGGTGGCCGAGGAGAATCCCAACGCGGGACGAGAATTCGGCGAGATCTGTGGTCCCCACGACGATTATATTTGGCAGGTTGGCCCCACCTCGCGAGGAGCCGGGCTCATCGCCCAGGAGCGGGGCGAGGCCGCGCTCTCGGTTTATATGCATTGCAAAATGAGCGAAGAAGACCGAGCCGACGAGATCGTCGAAGAAATCATGGCTCCCATTTACAACAGTTTTGTCAAAGACGGATCCCTCTCGTCCTGGGGCTGGCTGAAACACAATGTGGGCGGCAAATGGCGACGCGTCGCCACCATGACAGCGCCCGACATGAAACAACTCATGGCGGCACGCGCCGCCATCTTCGAAGAGTTCGGGAAAAAGCACGAGGCGGTCGGCAAAGAGTTCAACGAAATCTGCGGGTCACATCAGGACTATCTGTGGGATGTGGTCCACGAAACACCCTGACAAATACATTTGAGCACAAAAACCGCCCCACTCCGGGGCGGTTTTTTTTATATATAGGTGGCCTCAGCTGTCATTGCTGTCAACCCCAATTCGTCGATAAAGTTGCTCTCTCGACAACACTTGGATTGGCGGTTGGTTGTTGGCATATCCGAATCGCGGTTGCTCCGCGCCCGCGTCCGCGTCCGCTTCCGTGCCCGAATTGCAGCGGCAGCGACAGTTTCCAGGGGCAGCGACAAGGATCAGCGATCAGAGGCAGAGATCAGGGGCAGCAATCAGGAGCAGCGACGGCGTGATCACCTCCGGGTCGTTCAATAAAAGGAACAGCCGTTGTGGTGTCGGCGTCTCGCCTGCCCACCGTGCGGCCGAGACGGCCGCACCCCCAAGGGCGGAGTCCCGAAGAAATGAGTGCCGTTCACTGTCCCGGCCGCTGATCGCTGACGCTGATGACTGAACACTGCCGCTGGCGACTGTTTGCTGCCGCTGATCGCTGGATGCTACGGTTTTTTTTGCTGTTTGCCGTTCCCTGTCGCTGTCCCTGAACGCTGTCCGAGGCACCGCCTTGGACTCGAGTGATCAGCTGTTCCCGGGTCCGGCCACCATCGCATCGCGGCGAGGGGTCGTCGTCATCGCGTGCAGATCGTCGGGCCACTCGGAAAGCGGCCGATAGAGCGCGTCCGAGGCCGGCGTCCCTGCAAGAGCACCGATCACTGGTCCAAGCAGTGCCTTCGCGCCGGACTCGTTGCCCGCATCACGCTCGAAAAGGGCAAGCACGACGTTGATCCTCGGGTGATCCCGCCGCGATCGCGGCACCGACCGGATATATTCCTGTGCCCGGGTCCGCCACCCCGCCAGGCGATAGCTCTCGAGGAGCAGGGCATCGGATTCCCCCGACGGAACCAGGCGAAGCAGTTTTTCGGCGAGTTCGACCGCCCGTTCATCTTCGCGGAGTTGTTGGGCCCGAATAACCTGGTCGCGCAGGCCTTCGTCGTAGACGCCCCCGGCATCGGATCCGGTGCCGGCCCACAGCGAACGGCCGAGAAAACCGAGCCTGGGCTCCGGAGCCAGACGCCTGATCGATTCGGGCCGCAGGAGAGCGCTTTCCGGCACGATGTCCGGCCGCGCATCAGACCACGGGGGCGCCTGTAATCGTTTTTTCAGCTCGGACCCGGTTTGTGCTGATGCACCGAGATACCAGGGATAGACGACAAATGAAGACGCCGACGCCTCCCGCTCGAGGACCTCGAACGGCACGACGGTCGCCGACCCATCGGCGGCCTCGGAACGTGCGTAGAAGGGGTAATCAGAGACTTCGCGCCCGGCCGGGATCTCCGGCCAGCGGCAGTTCATGATGTAGGTCGCCACCGGCGTCGGATGCTGCAGGAGGGGTGCCGCATTCAGCACCGAACAGACCACCACGACCGCCCAGGCCACTCGGATGGGCCATTGCGCGAGCATCGATGCCGCCAGCGGAGCCAGCAGGGCGACCGACGGCAGGATCAAACGCGGGCCCCACCCCTCCATGCCGTGCCAGCCCCAGTAAGGAGCGGCTATGAAAACCATACCGATAGTTGGTACCCACACCGCAACGGCCGCCAGTTTTTTTGACAGGCACTCGCTTCGCAGGGCACGCCACGCCCAGAGCCCGGCCAGAATCGCAACCGGGTAGAACACCAACAGTCCCCGGTTCGGGCCGATCAACAGGCGCCAGAAACCGTCAAAGAAATTGTTGGTGAAACGGTCATCGGGATAGCCGCCGAACAGACGACCGAATCGAATCAACTCGAAGACCAGCCACAGCACCAAGATCGGTGCCGCACCGAGACCGGCGGCGATGATCTTCGGCCGCGCTCTGCGAAAACCACCCGCGGCCAACAGCGGCAGCAGGGTCCACGGCGCGATCACCACCAGACTCGATTTGCTGAGAACCGCAAATGCCGCGGCGGCGCCGGCCGCAGCCGCAAGCCGGCCGCCGTCCCGATCAGCACGCTTGGCGGCGGCCAACGCAGCGGCAAAGGCGAGACCTAGGGCGGCCGCCTGCACCGGTTCAGAAAACTCCATCGCCCCATACGACGCCAGAGGAGACGCGATCGAGGCCAACAAAACCGCCGGAGCGGCGGCTGATGGAGGAGCACCAAGCAAGAGCGCCGCATGCGCCGCGGCCCAAGCGGTCAACAACACACCGAGGATCGGCACGAGGAGAAAAAGGAACTGCGAAGAGGACGGTCCACTGATGGACTCCACCTTTGGCGCCAGCCAGGCGGCCGGGACCTGGAGCAGGCTGAAACCCATGCCGAATCGGGAGACCGCATCACCCTGCTTTCTCGGGATACTGAAATCGAGATCCCGGGCCTGGCCGATCTCCCCGGTTTCCGAGATGGCGATGGCAGTTCGGATCATCTGCCGGCCGTCCGCTACCCCGCCGACGTGACGGTCATCGGTGAAAACCACGAGGAGCAGGGCAACCCCGAGCAGAGCCAACCGCGCCGCGCGCGGCAGCGCCGTTGCAGGCGTTACCGGCGGTGCATTGGTCACCGTCTTTCGGCTGAGCTGCGGCTTCTTGGCCGGTCGTTTGCGGGTTCGTGAACGAGCCATGGTCCGAGCATTCTACAGACACCTCGGGCCATTTCGGCGTCTTTTCGGGGCGACGCGCGACAAAGCCCGGGCTATGATCTTCAAGGAGCTGCGATCACCAATCGGGGAAGAGGGACACCAACGTGATCCATGGCAAGAAAATCACCGTGGTGCTTCCGGCATTCAACGCCGAGGCAACCCTGCGACAAACCGTCGACGAAATACCAGAAGGATTCGTCGACGATCTGATCCTTGTCGACGACGGCAGTCTCGACCGAACCGCCGAGTTCGCCCGTGAACTTGGCCTCCACACCGTCGTGCACGACCGCAATCTGGGCTATGGCGCCAATCAAAAGACGTGCTACCGCGAAGCCCTCGAACGCGGTACCGACGTGGTGATCATGCTTCACCCCGACTACCAATACACCCCGAAACTGCTCGTCGCTCTGGCCTCACTGGTGGCGATCGGCCAATACGATCTGGTGCTCGGTTCACGAATTCTGTCGGAAGGCGCGTTGCAGGGTGGGATGCCGCTGTATAAATACGTCGCCAACCGGGCATTGACTCTTTTCGAAAATATCCTGTTGGCAAAAAAGCTCTCCGAGTACCACACCGGCTATCGCGCATTTTCACGCGAGGTCTTGACCACCCTGCCGCTTTTGGAGAATTCGGACGACTTCGTATTTGACAACCAGATGCTCGCCCAGGCGGCCTACTTCGGATTCCGCATCGGCGAGGTCTCCTGCCCGGCCCACTACTTTCCCGAAGCATCCTCTATCGATCTCGGCCGCAGCGTGGTCTATGGCCTCGGCGTTCTCGGCACCTCGATTTCGTATCGGCTCAACAAGTGGAAGGTGGTTGCTTCGCCCATATTCTCCGAAGAAGGCAGGCGCCTCGTTCCTTGATGAGGTGAGGGCAGTGGGGCAGTGAGGCTATGGAGCTATGGGGCTATGGGGCTATGGGGCTATGGGGCATGGGGCGGTGAGGCAATGGGGCTATGGACTCCGAACTCTCTTTCCCGTGTCACCACGATTCTGCAGAACCCTCATAGCTTCATAGCCAGGGAGCAAAGCGACCGATCAGAGCCTCACTGCCTCAAATCCAGGCTGCGCAACAGCCGGCCATAGACGATGAGCCTTGGGGCTATGGGGCCGTGAGGCAATGGGGCCTCGGACTCCAAACTTTTTCAGGTATCCCCGCAATTCTGCAAGACCCTCATCGCTTCATAGCCAGGCCGCGAAGCGGCCGACCATAGCTTCATAGCCATAAAAAAGGGGCTGCCCGAAGGCAGCCCCTTGAAGCGCATTGCTGCGCAGATTGAATAAAGCCTAGAACTCAAACTTGACGGTCAAGCGGAGTTCACGCGGAGCCTGGCGGGCGTTGTCGAGTCCGAAACGCACATCCAGGGCTTCCGGACCGAGAGACGCCAACAGCGCAGCATAGCTGTAGCCGGTCATGACGTCGTCGGCGGTGATCGGAACATCCTGCTCGGCAGTCTTGTTCCAGGTCGAGGTCACGGTGTCCTGGTCGAAGAGGTTGAGCACGGTCAGCCCGAAGGTGAGGCCCATTCCACGACCGAAGGTCAGCGTGTAGAACAACGACAGATCGGTCTGGGTGATCCAAGAGGTCGTTCCCAGATCGCCACGGCCATAGGGATAGAACTCGTTGCCGATCGGCACGGTTCCGTAGGTCGTGAGCGGAGTTCCGCTGCCGATGTACTGGTTGACACCCACGTTGAAACCGATCGGGAAGCTGTACAGGAACTGCGCCCCGATCTGGTGGGTACGGTTGGTGGGGAGCTCGCCATAGACATGGTCGCCATTCTCATCGTAGTAGCCGAAGACCGAGTCATACAGACGGCTGACGTTCGGCGAACGACGGGCGCCGGCACCGACTGCGGCACGCGGGCTGTAAACGGCGTTCATCTCGTCCGAGTTGGCGAGACCGGAGTAGTTGCCGTAGAGGCGGCTGAGGGTGTAGTACGCCCGCAGCGACCAGTTGTCGGCAAAACGTTTGTCGAAGGTGAACTCGAGCGCATCGTAGTCGCGCTGCGGTTTCGGGAAGAAGAGACCCTCGTCGGTCGCACCGGCGGTGATGCCTTCGCCCGGGTTACCGATGACATAGACCTCACCGATGCCGGGATAGAGGAAGCCGATGTCCTCGATCGAACGCTTGAGTTCCTTGTGAACCAGGCGGGCTCCGAGCTGGATGTCGGAGTTCAGCTGATGATCCACACCGATCTGGTACTCGTAGTTCTCCATCGGTTTGATGTCGGGATCGACCAGCGGCACGCCGATGGCTTCCCACTCCGCCGGGTCGGCGGCATTGTGACGGCGGTCAACCGCCTCGATGAAGGTTCCAGCGCCACAGACCGGGCGCTCGTTGATGGTGTTGGTTCCGACGCGGCAGCCGGCATCGGAGTTGAGACCCGGGTCGGCTGTGTCGAATGTGTAGAAGTAGTCGACCCATTTGTTGCCGCCGAAGGATCCACGCGGCATCTCGTACTTGGTCACATCATAGTATTTGCCCATGGAACCATAGAGCTTCCACTTGGCGTTGTTCATGATGTCCCAGGCAAAACCGATACGCGGGGCAATCTTCTCACCAAAGTTGAACTCGATCGCCGGATCGGGGCCGGTGGCGCCGAAGTTCGGGATCGCCTCATGCTCGGAACGGACGCCGAGGTTGAGGGTCAGGTTGGGCAGCACGCTCCATGCGTCCTGGATGAAGATGGCCTCGTTGTTGGTCTCGACATTACCGAAGGCCGAGATGTTGAGCAGACGGAAGTAACCGTAGTCACCGGTCACGCTCTCGGATGAGGTCGTCGTGTAGTTGCGATCCCAGTAGTAGAGGATCCGGTCGGCGTTGTAGCCCGAGGACACATCGTTGGCGATCTTCTCGTTCTGGTAACCGAACTTCAGCGAGTGGTCGCCGGCGCCACGGAAATACGCGGTGCCGTCGATTGCGTATGCGGTCCGCTCGTAGATGTCGCGGATGTCCACACCGGTCTGAAGGTTGTCGCTCAACCAGCCCGCGCCCTGCTGCCACTGCGCCGGGATCTCGGGGTGACGATCGACAAAGCCCGCGGTGCTCCCGGTGGAGTAGTTGTGGATCAACGGGAAGATCGGGATACCCGTGTCTTCGCTGTTGGTCTTGTAGTAGCCCACGCGGCCGCTGACGACGAAGTTGTCGCTGGCGATCCAGTCGGCGTTCAAGTAATAGGTCTCACGCTCGCCCTTGACTCCAAGCGGTGAGTAGTTCTCATCGCCCGGAAGGTCGGCGCGACCATCAGGGTTGGGGAGCAGGCCATCGGTCTCGTAGGGCGAGAGGTTGAGGCCGGCCTTCAACAGCAGCGCACTCGAGATGTTGGCGGTCAGGTTCGCGGTCGCATAGTCGACCCGGAAATCTGACTTGTAGGTCTGGGGATCAAAGCTCACCCAGTCGACATAACGCTCGGTCGAGCGGATGCCCGGAATGTAGGACGCAAAGAACCACAGACGATCACGGAGGATCGGTCCACCGATCGAGAAACCCGGATCGTAGCGGACGCGGTCGTCCTTCTTGTAGGTCTCGTAACCGGCCTGGGTCGGATCATCGAGGTCGTACTCGATCTCCGGGCGCTGGGCGCCGTTCCAGGAGTTGTTCTCGTAGTCGACGAAGACCGAGCCGTGGAACTCATTCGAGCCCGACTTGGTCACGGCGTTGACCACGCCGCCCATCGCGCCGCCATACTCGGCCATGTAACCGGCCGACTTGACCTGGACCTCTTCCATCATCTCGGCGCGGATCGGCACCGAGCTGTTTCCGATCTGAGGATCGGTGGTGTCGAGGCCGTCGATGATGAAGCGGTTCTCGAGACCGGAGGCGCCATCAACCATGATGCCGCCGCCCTGGTCCTCGGTCGTCGCGCCAGCAGCAAAGCTCACCACATCGGTGAAGTCGCGGCCGCGGGGCAGATAGTCGATCTCCCACTCGCGGACACTGAGCTCGGTCTGGCTCTCTGTGAAATCGATCGAAACCGTGTCCGAGTAGACCGTAATCTCCTCGGAGAAGGTCTGCTGCAGCGAGAAGTTGACCGTGGTGGCCTGACCGAGAACGACGGTGATGTCGGTTTCGGCGGGCTGGAAGCCTTCAAAGGTCGTCGAGACCTTGTAACCACCTGGAGCAACTCTCGGGAAACGGAAACGTCCGTCGGCACTCGAAACACTCGAGACCGTACCGGATGTTCCAACAGCATTGACAAGCGCACCAGCGATCGGCGTGCCGACGTCATTGACGACGGTACCGGCGATCGAACCGGTGGTCTCCTGTGCCTCGACGATATAGACGCCGAGAATCAAAACTGCGGCGGCAAGCGCCGCGATCGTAAACCTACGCATATCGAATCCTCCTCTATCCAAAAATTATTCATACACGACATCACACCGGGCGCGGCACACGACTGCCGGCCGGAGTGACAAACAAAATCACTCCTCCTGCTTCTGGTCCTTTCCTCCCCCTTTCAATCAACGGAACTCTCCCCCAGAAGAGCCCCCGATTAAGATTTCTGAAACAAAAACTGTGACGTGACGTAAAGAAAGCTGGAACGATGGCCGGGTCGGCCGGGGCCTGATCTCCCGAGGTGCTGTGGTTTTTCAAAACTGCAGCCAATGCATCTCCATATTTTGCTTGCAATCGTTTCTTCACTTGGCTGTTTTATTCAAATTTCATGCCTGGATTTTCGCATCTGAAGAGCTCAGGCGCAAAACGTGCGCAAGTCGCGAGATTTCAATAATTTCGCGTTGTCATCCAAGCTGAACAGCCATTTGAGGGTGCAAGGGACCGGAGGATATGTCCGGTTTTCCGGGCACCCATCTCAGAATCCGTACATCGCCGGATCGACCGGAAAAATAAGCTCCCGGCAATCGATCAGGGGATCTCGATCTCCGTACGGGTGAAGGACGTCCGTTGGGATTGGCGGTCTGTGACGCCCACGGAAACCGTATGGCGTTGGTTCCTGAACAACATCTGCAGGGAGATCCGGTAAAGCACGTCTCCCGGTGTATCGGAGCCATTCGCCGGAATGATGATCACGTGTTCGCGACGAGTCGGCGCCATCTCTCTCCCCCGCTCATCGCGGACGCTGAGGAGAATATCGACATAGCCCACCCAGGTGTCGTTCTCGCGCACCATGGTCAGATTGCGAATCGGTATCGCGAGATCGAAAGGGACCTGCCAGCGTTTTCCCTGAGCCCGCACTGGAGGTCCGCTGGTGAATTCCAGCCCCATCGGGTTGTTGTTGGTGTCGCGGTAGAGGGCGCTCTGCACCTGATCCTGAACCTGTGTCGCCTGAGATTTCTCGGTGATCCACCGGCGATGACGGATTGTGTATTCGGGGTGGTTCGGCAGTTCGATGCTGATCTTGTGATCCTCATCCTCAGCGACCGCCGCAACGGTGTAGCCGAGCGAGTAATAATTGAATAGATCGTCCTGGATCAGACCCAAGCCCACCGCCACGTCGTTGGTGTTCAAGACCGCCAACCCGCCGGTGGTATCCGCCATATAGCCGAGGGACTCCTGGAGATCCTTTTGGCGCGCCCACGACGCCCTTGCCTCGGGAGCGAGATTGTCCTCGGCGCTGAAGCCATCGGGGGTGCTCAAGCCAGTGGCATCGAGCGAGTAGATCCGAACCTGATGGCCGTTGGCCGCGGTCGCCAGAGATCGATAGTTCTCGCCCTTGTGGACAATCCCGATCTCGTTGAAGATCGTCTGATCATTGAAGACCGCCGCAAACTCTTCCATCAGACCGCGGCCGGGTGTCATCGGCATGCCACCGGACATCAGGACCATCGCCTTCCGGCCTTTGACTCCGGCGATCATTTCTATCGCTTGGTGCATGGCAGCCAATGAGTCGACCAGTATGTCGGACTCCGCCTCGACATAGGACCAGATCATGCTTTTGACGGTGAATTTGTTGAGAAAGTCATAGTTGGTCTCTACGTTCTCGAATCGTTGCGAATCCCGGTCGGCCGCGTAATTGTCCATTTCGGCCAGGATCCTCTGGCGTTCGCGGTTTCGGGTATGCCAACCAGAGGTTTCTTTCCCTACCTTCTGCAGAGCCTCGAGAACTGCCTCAGAGTCGTCCGTGAAGGGCTGGCGGAGATCCAACGACCGGCGCGCACTCGCCACCCCCATCCGAACCTCTTGCGGCATCGTTTCTTCAACGAAGTCCCGGACCCGACGCATCATCCTTTTTCGTTGGATCGGCTGGATGTACTCATTGTCGATATAGAGCAACACATATGCCGGCTCGACTTCGGGAAGGGCCGCCGCCACGGGGACGTCGGCACCGCCGACAGGGCTCTGCCAGGAAAGGGTGCCTTCCTGGAGCACCGAGAAATTGGTCACCGGAATTTCGACACCGCCCTGGACGATTCTGAAATCCTCGGCCGAGAGCCCATCCACCGGCCGGCCCTCCGAATCGCGGACAAACACATCGATGTTGACCACCGTGACATCGACTGCGGTACCGAAGGTCTTCTTGCCTTCATCCTGCGCGACCAATTGGCCGCCGCCGATCGAAGCGGCCAAGACGGCCGCGAGCGCGAAGCTCCCGATGAAAAACTTTTTCAACATCTCCCTCACAACCAACGCGGATACCGCCCGAAAAACGCGCTCCCCGACATGAAGTCGATGAGTCGCGAAAACGATGAAGCGCGCGGATAGACTCTCATGAACCTACGGAACATGGAAGCCAGGGTTTCTTCCCCCGGAGAGGCACCCGTAAAGCCACAGTCACTTCCTTGCGAAATCTGATTGTCATCTTTGCATTTGGCCCTTCGCGACAAAATGTTACAGAAGTCAAAAGATAATGGGAATCAAATCTATACGGATGCGTACAATCTGACAAAGGAGAATTCCATGCGAAAGCAAATGTTGGCGATCTCTGTGGCGCTCTGTGTCCCCATGTTCGCGGCCGCGCAAGAAGATCTTGCGTCGAAACAAAAAAACATGCGGGCGATGTCATTTCTGGTCGGCGAGTGGAGCGGTGAAGGTTGGATCGCCATGGGCCCGGGCGAAGCGCAGAAATTTCGCAGCCATGAGTCCGTCGAGAGTCGGCTCGACGGACTGGCGCTCGTGATCGAGGGGATCCATGAAGACGCCGATGCAGCTCCCGGCGACGAGCCGATTCACCACGCCTTGGCCACGCTGACGTGGGATGGCGCCAAGGATGCCTATCGGTTCAGCACCCACCTGGCCAATGGTCGGAGTGGAGATTTCGACGGCCGACTCGAGGACGGTGTCTTCGTGTGGGGAATGGAGATACCCGGACGCACTATTCGTTATACGATCACCATTGGCGAAGACGGCCGCTGGACCGAGGTCGGCGAAGCCTCCACCGATGGCGAGAATTGGCGCCAGTTCTTCGAGATGACGCTGGTGCGGGTCGAGTAACACTCACCCGCAACTCCAAAACCACAGAGACGGACAGGCCACCCGATGCTCGCTGCTGGATGCAGGATTCAGGATCACTGCTGTCCAAAGCAGATCGTCATGTGAAGCTGCCCATCTGACAACACGTGGTTTACGGGTTGGTTTTTGGCATATCCGGTTCACGGTTGGCACCTACCCCTTCCCGATCCCGCTCCCGAATTGCAGCGGCAGCGGCAGAGTCCAGGGGCAGCGACAGGCACCAGCGAACAGGGACAGCGACAGTGAGCAGCGACAGGGAACAGCGGTCAGCGATCGGCGGCAGCGCCCGGGTTCGTCGACGCGAAGGCGCAACGGTAGCCGAACTGCTGGATCGATATTGCCAAAAGGGTCATGAACCCAGAGGCGCAGAGTCGAGAAGACGCAGAAGACTTCCCGGCAAGGCAGAACCGGTGCGCCGTGGGCGTACCGGTCGGTGGGAAGCGGGTGGACTCCGAGCGCTGGCGATCGGAGATCGTCTGTCGTTCTGCCGACACTGACGGCAACGTCGCATCAGCCCGGTCAACCCGCCTTGGCGTCTTCGCGTCTTTGCGACTTTGCGACTTTACGTTCTTTGCGTTCTTTGCGGTTCAACCATGTGCACGCGAGACGCGTGCACCACCATGGTGGTGCAGCCGTCCCGGCTGCACTCTGGTCGCTCTTTGCGATGGCTTTTGTGTTTTTCTGTGTGTTCTGTGGGCCTTTGCGCCAGCCCTCTGTGTTCCCTCTCTGTGTCTCCGTGCCTCTGTGGTTTTCTTGGTGTGATGTCCTTCGTGCCTTTGTGTCTTCGTGTTTGCGACGAAAGCGAGGAAAAATATCGTGATCGGGTCTTGACAATGATTCTCACCTATCCTATATTCGTAACCAGATGGTTACCAATGAACAAAACCTCGATCTGACCTTTGCCGCTCTGGCCGACCCGACGCGACGTGCGATCCTCGCCCGTCTCGCTACGGGCGACGCCACCGTCGGCGAGCTGGCCCAGCCCTTTGAAATCTCGCGGCCGGCGATCTCCAAACACCTCCGGGTGTTGGAGCGAGCCGGTCTGGTTCAACGGGTCAGCGAAGGACGACTCAGCCGTTGCGGGCTCGACGCCTCACCGATGCGCGACGCGGCCGAATGGGTCGAGAACTATCGCGAGTACTGGGAGTCGCAGTTGGACGCGCTCGCGCGTTTTCTCGAAGAACCGGATCCAAACGAAAGGGACGAAGAATGACCACAGCCACAGATACGAAGCTCAGAATCACCCGCCTGATCAAGGCCGATGTCGAAAAGGTTTTTGACGCATGGACCAAACCGGAACAACTCGCCAAATGGTCAGCGCCCGAAGGCATGGAGTTGCAGGCCGAGGTCGATCTCAGGGTCGGCGGCGCCTACCGGCTGAAAATGATCGGAGCGGAAGACGGCGAATTCAACGCAGTCGGCACCTATCGCGAGATCGATCCTCCGAATCGACTGAGCTACACCTGGAAATGGGAAGAAGAGGGCAACGATCACTACGACACCGTGGTGACGGTCGAATTTCACGACCGCGGCGGGGTGACTGAGGTCGTCATGATCCACGAACTTTTTCCCGACGCCGAAATCGCCGGCAAACACGACGAGGGGTGGGCGAGCTGCCTCAACCGCCTGGAAAAACTATTTTCGGCCTGACTCGATCGAACGAGAAAAGCCGGTTGCGAACCTGTGTCGCAACCGGCTGATTTCTTCTTGCGGCCACCCTTATCTGGACAGATCAGGGCGAGTCGTTGAATCATCACCCGGCGCTCAACACGGTCTTCCGGAATTACCCCCGAGGGGACAGTGCGTCTTGGTGAGATGCGGTCGACCGGCCTCTCTCACCCATTCAGAATCGGCAAGAGGTCTTTTTCCAAAAGATAGTGATAGCTCACCAACTCGCCATCGAGCACCAGAGCAAATGTTCCGAATGGTGTAGGTGACAACCGACGCACATCGGCGGCGTTTTCGAGTTCGACGACCTTGCACTTGACCCCTGCTTTGGCTGCCACCCGCAGCGAATTCTCGACCGCGTCTTCGATGTATGGGCACTGGTCGCTTCTGAATACCGTCAGCCCCTGAGCGAAGTCCTTGCGGAGCTTTTCCCGGTTGTCGATAAACGAAGGCAGCCCGCCATCGCCAAAGTTCTTCACCATCAGACTAAACGCCGGAGCCGCCTCGTCGACCGCCACAAAACCCCTGGATTCGAAGAGGCGTCTCCCGGCCAACCAGTTTTTTTCGCTGGTCACCATCGCCACGCCCCTGTGCCCGCTCTGTTTCGCGTCCTCGATACAGGCATCGAGGAGCCGCGTGGCAAAACCCCTGCCCTTGCTTCGTCCCACCACCCAGAGACAGTGGATCACAAGGTAGCCGGTTGCATCAACGGTGCGCCAGGCATACTCACCGGGGATGTACTCGATAAAACCGCGGTCCGGCAGCTCGAGGAGCTTGATCCTCATCCCCTCCCGAAATCGGTCTTCGAGCCACATCCGCTTGCGCCGGTAGCCCTCGGATTTCCGTTTGCTCATATAACAGAAGAAACCGAGTTTCTCGACATTCTCCGCGTTCACATCGAGTATTTTCACAGCATGGCCCTCATTAAATGCAGCCTATCACCAGGAGCGGCCATCCGAGAGAGGTGATCTTCGTCACACGGGGTTGGTGAGGGAAGTCACTGTCTAAATTCGGTTTCGGATCTCTAATTGAGATGAGGATATGAAGATGTCAACCCGCCCCATCACCGCCAAAGACAGCATCCGGCGCTCCGCGTCTGCCGGATTCACTGTTACCGAGGTGCTGGTGGCTGCCCAAATCGTCGGCATCCTCGCCACCATCGCCATCGGTGGTCTCACCGGCGCCTTGGACAAAGCGCGGGTCTCCAGGAGTACCGATGGGCTGCGTGGCATCCAGGCCGCCATGTGGATGGCCAGTGACGACGGAAACGCATTTCCGGATGCCAAGACTTTCTGGTCGAAATACTACAAGGGCGACAAGCCCAGCCAGTACGTACTGCTCGCCAAAGATGAAATCAATCACGGCAGCAACTCGTTCAGCCACGAGGGCGCGGGCGCGACCGGTGGCGGCGAGGGCCGCCGCCGCGTCGAGTTCGTTGTCCTCGCCCTGGACGAATATGGCGACCAGGCCGAGTACATCTACATCGAAGATCAGGGTCCACCGGTCGTCGTGACCGGTCCGCAGAACGACCCCGGTTACCGAAGCTTCAGCGGCGACACCCAGGATGGAGACGACTCCTCAGGATCCGGTTCGGGATCGGGTTCCGGCTCGCCTGCCGGCGGTGCATCCGGAGGCGGTGGCGCCGGTGGTGAACAGATGGTGGGCTGGAACGGCTCCGAATCCACCGAAACCGAATCCACAACCCACGGTTGGTTGGCGGACCGACGCCAGGGAAGCCGGCCCGACAGCTTCAACGAAAACGATGCAGATCAGTCTTCAGGCCGCAGCGGCGGCTCGACCAACAGCCGGATTCAGGACTGAACAAAAAGTTCTACTGCATTCAGGTTCTTTTGATCGTCGCGGTCTCCGACAACAGCAGCTGATTCGCGAGCACGATCTCCAGACCCTCGTTCTCGAGCACCGTTGACGTCGTCGACACCGCTGTAACCGTTCCCCGTTGACCCAGCACCTCAACCTCGGTGCCCGGCTCGAAGAGCCGCTTGACATACAGACCGGCAAGGATGTTGCTGACCAGATTGCGGCTGCCGAGACCAAAGGAGAGCCCAAAGGCGAGGGCCGCCCCGGCAAGGCTGCATGCGATCACCAGACGCACGATTTCGGTATCGATTCGAAGTTGCGCGATCGCCATGATCACCGCAATGAAGAGCACGGCGCCCGACAGCGCTCGGCCCAGGGAAGCCCCAAAATCGAGCCCACTGGCTTCGGCGGATCGGGTGACGGCGCTGCCCGCAAAACGCCCGAGGGCGGAACCGACCAGAAGGATCAGCAGCGCGGCGACGATATTTGGAACATAGGAGAGAAAAGCGCCGATGGCATCCGACACCGCAACCAACCCGAGGGTGTCGGCAAGACTGCGGGCAAACAAAAAGAGCAGGAGGAAATAGACCACCCGCGGCACCACCTCGCTCAACGACTTGCGAAGGCCGAGCTGTTGCACAGCGGTGTCGACTCCGACCTTGCCGAGAAGGCTGTCGAACTTGGTTCGCACCAACAGCATGCGGACCAGCTTCTCGACCGCCTTGGCAACCAGCCAGGCGAACAAAACCAGGATGATGCCCGAGATCACCATCGGGGCTGCGCCGATCAGGTCGCCGACCAGATTGTGATAGGTCTCGATCAGCTGCGTCTTGATGAGCTCAGTCGTTTCCATTGTTGGTCCCTCCCGCGTTTTCATGCCGGTCATCCGGATCCTGCGAACCCAGCAGACCAAAAATCATGTTCAGAAACTCGATCACTACTACGATCGGACCGTTCCAGGTCAGTCTGGTCACATCGGTCGCCAGAAGCCTGCGCTGGATTTGCCGATTCAGGGAGCCCATAAAGGACCGGCTGGCCGGTTCTTCGAGGTCACGCAACAACCCGATCGGCTCCCCGGTGTCGATGTCATCGGGTTCTCGCCCATTGGTGGGTTGTTCGGTCATCTGGAGCCCTCTCTCACGGCGCACTCTCCTCTCCAAATGCCTGCAGCCACCGCGAACGAAATTCTTCGCGTGCCCGTTTGATCCGCATTTTGACGGCCGACAGTCCGATTCCGAGCCGATCGGCGATCTCCTGATAAGAATCACCGTCGGCATCACGAAGCACCAGTGGCACCCGCAAGGTCTCCGCCAACGAATCGAGAACGAAGGCGATCCGTTCACGATCAGATATGGCCTCGACCCGTTTCTCGGCGCGTGGCTCCACCCGAAGCTCGTCGCGGGCGGAGACGACCGGATCCTCGACATCGACGACCCGCCGCTTTTTTTGTTTGTCGAGATAATTCAAACAGTGGTTGATCTTGATCCGTTGCAACCAGGTTTTGAAGGTCGATCGACCTTCGAATCGCTCGAGCGCGAAAAATGCCTTGAGAAAAACCTCCTGGGCGAGATCTTCACTGTCCTCGGCGGCTCGAGTGAGATAGCGGCAGTTGGCCAGGACCCGGCCACGGTGGCGGGTCACCAATCGATCGAAGGGACGTAGATCGCCGTCACCGGCGCTTCGCGCCAATTCAACCAATTCTTCGTCGCTGATAACCTGATCAGAATCCAGATCTTCCTCCCCGGGTCTTCGACCGGTCTCTCGCCACAAGAGTCACATGCTGATGCCCGCGCTCCAGGGCATTATAGGCGCCGGTTTGGAGAGGGTCATTGCTGGAACGAAGGTTTTCCGTTGCAAAAACCCGGTCCACTCTTGTCCAACACAGCGTCTCAGACGGCAATCAGGACAGCGACGGGGAACGGCGGACAGCGGCAGCGGGCAGTGTTCAGGGGCGGCGTTCAGCGGCAGGCACAGCGATCAGCGGCAGCGACGGCGTCCAGCCTGACTGGTATGGAGATCCGGAATCATGTCTTTGGCTTGAGCAAGCGCCACGCCACGACAGTCACCTGGTCGCTGTTCCCCGTCGCTGTTCCCTGTCCCCGTCCCTGTCCCTGGACACTGAACCCGGTCAATGCATCCCGGTTGACCAATAAACTCAGAGCCCGGGAGGCCGTACATCTCCTCTGGACAAATACTCATGGAGGATCGATGCGGCAACAACTCCAGATGATTCTATTGCGGTTGGCTCTTCTCGTCCCACTGACCTTCGCCTGCTCTCCCGGCACGCCACAGTCCGAGGTTGCATCGCAACCAGAACAGGATTTCATTCAGATACCGGCCAAGCTGGAGAGTGATCTTCCTGATTTGATGATCGACGGAAAGATCCCGGGCACCAGCGTCTGTTGGATCCACAACTATGAAATTGCGTGGTGCAGTGCCTTTGGGACGAAGGATGCAGACCGCGGATCGATTGTCGAAAACACCACGGTCTTCCAGGCTGCCAGTCTCAGCAAACCGGTTTTCGCCTACACGGTGCTGCAGCTGGTGGAACACGGACTGCTCGATCTCGACACTCCCCTCCTCGATTATGTTGGCGAGGCAACGGCCAGGGAGAAGCACCTCGGCACAACATTTGATGACCCGCGGGCCGCAACCATAACCGCCCGCCACGTCCTCAACCACACCACCGGTTTTCCAAACTGGCGGCGGGACCAGGATCTGCGGATCCAGTTCGATCCCGGCGAACGCTTCTCCTATTCCGGCGAGGGCTTTGGACTGCTGCAAATGGTGGTCGAAGAACTGACCGGGTCCTCGCTCGAGGATCTCGTGCGAGAGCTCACCTTCGAGCCACTCTTGATGAACCGCTCGACCTTCAGCCCATCGACGGCAATTCTCGAGGATTACGCCTGGCCGCACGACTCCGCGGGAGAACTCGCGCCACGACCCGAAAACCTCGATCGGAGAATCGAAAACGCAAAGTCTCACGCCGCCGGAAGCCTACTCACCACCGCCGACGACTATGCCCGCTTTGTCGTCGCTTTAATGACTGGAGCCGGACTTTCCAAGGCAAGCTCTGCTGATTTTCTCCGACCCCAGATCGAGGTTCCCGAAGGAAGGTCGGTGTTTTGGGGTCTTGGGGTCGGTCTCGAGGAGTCGGCAACGGGAGTCAACGCCTTTCATTGGGGGGACAACGGGAACAGCAAGGCCTTTTTCCTGGCAGATCCGGCCCAAGGCAACGCGATCGTCTATTTCGCCAACGCATATAACGGCCTCAGCATCCTGGACGATCTGATCGATACATCGATGGGACCCGGTCATCCGATTCTCTACAGTTCCCTCCTCAACTACCCCCAGCACGACAGCCCGGAATTTCGTTTCTCTCAAGCGGTGTACTCAGGAGGTGCCGCGGACGGCGTCGGATATATTCGCCAACTCGAAGCCGATGGAAACGATCATATTGTTGCTGAAGCAGTAGTCAACGACCTCGGCTACTGGCTGCTCGGACGCGACCGGCTCGACGAGGCCCTTGTTCTTTTCGAACTCAACGCCGAACTCTACCCCGAAGCCTGGAACGTCTTTGACAGCCTCGGCGAAGCTCAGCTCATGAAGGGCCTCCGGGAAAAAGGTCTGGCCAACTATCGACGATCACTCGAACTCAATTCGGAGAACAACAACGCGGCGAATATCCTGGCCGAGCACGGTGAGCTGCGGCTCTCACCAGCTCAGTCGAGCGACAGCCCGAAATAGCGGAAGACGTTGGCGCACGGAAGGCACTGCCGGGCGTGGCGCCGCCAACGCCGGACATATCGCGATTTCGGCGGCACCGAGGCGAGAACCTCCGGGCTGACGTGGGCGCCGGTCTCCGGGATTGCCGGAACCCGCCGGTGACGGACCGAGAATTCGGTCTCCCCCACCCGACCCATGATGTCGTCAAGGGTCTGTCGGCCGCCGGGTTTCGGGTCGTCCGAACTCAATGTGCTGGTTCCCTTCGGGAAGATCTCCCCCCGAGTGTATCGCGAATCAAACGCTGGCGAACAGTGAGCCAAATCACGGGACCCGGAGCGTGATATCTTTCGATCGAGCACCATGAAGAATTCCGACGAGACCACAGGGCCGGAAGCGGCGGAGAGCCGTTTTAGCGGGCTTCACACGAGGACCTATGAAGCCGAGCTCCTGATATCCGGAGCGGTCGTCTTCGGTCTTTTCCGACTGATCCCGGTCGTGTCGCGGTTTTTCGATCGTGTAGATGCCGGACTCGAAGGCCATCACAGGCTGGTGATGGTTTATGGGCAGGGCTACTTCAACCTCGTCCTCTATTCGCTGATCGGCACTTTCTTGCTCCACCTGGCGATGAGGGCGTTCTGGATCGGTCTGGTCGGTCTCGAGAGCGTTTTTCCGGGCGGAGTCAAGTGGAAAGACCTCAAGGCGGGGCCCTTTTTCAAGGATCTCGCCCAACGCAAGCTGCCGCCACTGGCCAGGGCCATCGAGCGCACCGACGATCTCTGCAGTTTGATTTTCGGTTTTGGTTTCTTGCTCGTCGTGGTCTTTCTTTACTCCGTCGGGTTGCTTTTGATCGCAGCCATCGCGAGTTTTTTGTTGTCAGCGACCGTTTTCGCCGGGCGCTATGCAGTCGAGATCTTCTGGGCCACCCTCGGTCTGGTTCTGGGTATTCAGGTGATCTCAGGACCATTGGATCGTTTGCTCGGACCTCGTTTTCCTGATGGCCGAGCGGCAAAATTCATTGCCGGACTCATCAGAATCGCCTGGGTGACCTCTCCCATGCGGTGGATCGGGAATATTCAACTCACCCTCCAGAGCAACACCTCGAACACCCGGGTCACCGCGGCGATGACAGGAGTGATGTTGGCGCTCGGCTCCGGATTCGTCGTGAGCAGCCTGACCCGGGAGGGCGTGATCCGCTTCGACAATCTGGTTCATTTTCCGACGAGCCTTCGTGAAGAAGGCGTCGATCCCAACCACTACCGAAGGCTCCGCGCCCCCGGAGCCATCGAGCCCTCGATGCCGTCAATCCAGAGCGACATCGTCAAAGAATCTTTTCTCAAGTTGTCAATCCCATACTCTCCCCGGCGCATCAACCCCCTCATCAAGGAGCGCTGCCCCGACCTGCAGCCCTTACACCCACCGGGTCTGGCCATCGGCCGGCCCGAACCCCCAGAAGCAGATGCGGTCAGTGCCACTCTCCAGTGTCTTGCATCCTTGATTGTCGTGGAACTCGACGGGGCCAAGATTGACCCCGGGTTCGTTTTTTCCCGCGAGAAGGAATCGGGTCTGGCGTGCCTCGTCGCCTACCTCCCGACCGAGCCTCTGCAACCCGGTGGCCACCGCCTGGTGGTGCTCACTCCGTCGCGCGAAATGGCGCGGGGGAATGCTGGAGACCCTGAACCCACCCGGCACGTCATTCCATTCTGGAAGTAGTTTCTGGTCAGAGTTTCCAGCCGGAGAATCCGAAAGGCACATCGATGGTGTTGGTCACCACGAAACTTCCCTTGGATTTCCACTCGATGGCGCTGTCGGCCGAAACCACGATCCGATCGCTGAGATCGGCTTGGAGATCCACCCCGACCTCAGTGTCGAAGCTGAATCGGACCTCGGTCGCATAATAGGTGTAGTCGGCGACCCACTTGTCATTGAGGGTTCTCTTCCACATCCTCCGGTCCTTTTGCCGTACGGCAAAAAGCTCGGGTAACAGGCTCAATTTGCTGCGTTTGACAAAGATTCGGGCCTGCACGTTTTGGATATCAAAGGTGACCTTTTTCGCCCGACTCAGCCCGCCGCCGATGATCACCCCGAATTCGTTGAGGCTGGCCCGGTTGGCGAGGCTCAGGCTTCGTTCCACCGAACCATAGATGAAATTGGCCGGTTCGAGGGTGGTCCTCCAACTTGCAGAGGTTCCACCGATCACCTCGCGGAGGTGGCCGAACTTGAAGTAGCCCTTCCTTCGCCTCTCGATGATGGCCCCGGGAATGATGTCGGGGGTGCTCGTCACGAGCATCCTGATGCCGTATCGCCTGAGGAATTGTGGAAATTCGAGCTGCGCCATGTTTCCCTCCATTCATCCCATGAATCGTCGGAAGCACACACAGGGCATCGAGCGGCGGGTTGTCCGAGATCTGGGCTGACTCCGAATATGGACTCGAGCGGATAGCTTGTCAAACCGCCCGGAGCGCGCAACGGGAGTCATGCCAACCGGTGCCGCCGCTCCTGGGTCGTGTGTCCCGGCAAGAGATTCAGCACATCCGAAATCTCGGCATATGGACTCAGGAAAATTCTTGCATCCGGATTTGCGGAATGCTATTGTTTCGATACTGAGTCTCAAACCTGAAAATTTGAACGCACCGGCCGCCACGGCGACGGAACCGGAGCACGAACCCGAGGGCCGTTTCGCCCTTGCAGAAACTCTGGAGGAGTATTCATGAAGAAAATCGGTATCTCACTCGTTCTGTTCCTGGCTCTGAGCCTCGTTCCATGCGCATCGGCCCAAGACGGTTCGATGGGGTGGGTCGCCCTCGAAAACACGAAATCAGGCAAGAGCCGCAACCTGATTGCCGCCTCGATCAAAGAAGACGGCCCGATGTATGACGAACTCCTCGCTTCCGGAGCCATCAGCTCATGGGGAATCGCGATTCCGATCAACCACAATCTCGACGACCAATGGAACTACCTTTTGTGGACAAATTTTGCCGATTGGAGCGGAATCGGGAAGATCCAAGCCGGCTTCGAGGGACTCTTCGCCAAACGCACCCCCGAGCAAATGATGGAAGGCCAAAAAAACTACGCCGAGTCAACTGAGGCTGGTTCCCACCACGATTGGGTCGTTCTCCACGATATCCACCGGGTCGATCCCGAACCGAAGAAGCAACCGCGTTACTTCGATGTGGGTTATTGGACCGTCAAACCCGGCAAAGGGGCCGAGTTCGTCAAATTGTATGAAGAGAGCGTCGTGCCGATCATGGAAAAGCTGATGGCGAACGGGACCGTGCAGGGTTTCGGCGTATTCAGCCATGCGCTTCACGGCGATTTCGGATTCTCCCATCTCGCCTGGACGTCGATTGCCGATCTTTCAGCCAAGGATACGATCGACAAAGAATTCGCAAAGAGTTTCAGCGATGAACAGATGGCAAAATTCACTGAAATCGTGGAATGGAAGTCGCACAAAGACCAGATCCTGATGATCGTCCACCTTGGTGGCAGCGATGCGGATAAAAACTAGAGACTGTTTCGAGTAATGGAATCAGCGGGATTCCCGAATCGGAATCCCGCTTTTTTTTTGAAATCAAAATTCTCGATTGATTCCGTTCGCATAATCTTCATATTTTTGGAAAAATCTTCCGACGTGAATACCATCCATCAAAGCATGGTGTACTGCGACAGAAATCGGCATCTGAAATTTGCCATCTTGTCGGAAATATCGACCAAGAACGACCTTCGGTATTGAATCCTGAATATCATGCCGTTTGGCATGCTCAAAACCTGTAAAGGAAACCCAGGGCAGGACCGAACCGTGAATCAGGTCGTCCCTGTCACGTCGAGGATCCAGACTATTTTCCGTCTTGTTTTTTTCAATAACTGATTCCACATGGATGCAAAAACTCTGCAAATCGTCCATGAATTTAAAATAACAATAACTGAATGTTTCATCTTGGTTTAAGACGGTGCATCCGCCATCGATCACATCGTGGATCACAACCTCACCATCACGTATTCGATATCGGAAACTCTCGATTTCGTTGACTATTTTCAGCACACCAAAGAACGAAAGAGCAAAAAAAGAAATGCCGCCTTTCTTCGAAAGATGGACTATTTCCGACACGTCGACATTTGCAGTTATGTTAAAAAAAGGATCCGAGAACTCTTTGAAATTTTCGAAATGAGCGCGTCGGTCCCACGAGTCGATATCGAGTTTTTTCATCGTGTCGCAGCGCAACTATACCATCTCGACTACCGACCTGTTCCGACCGTCGTTCTTGGCTCGATACAGCGCGTGATCCGCCGTTTTCAGGACGTCCGCCAAACCGATATCCTCGAATTCCTGGACCACCGCGGCACCGAGACTGACGGTCACCTGATACTCACCCGCGTCGAGCTTGATCGGCGTGCCGGCACAGGCGCGACGTGCCCGCTCCATGACCTCGACAGCCGTTTTCTCGTTCGCCGGATAGAGAATGATCAGAAACTCCTCGCCCCCGATCCTGCCGAAAACATCCGCAGTCCTCAAGGTGCAGGAGATCCGACGGGTGATCTCCTTGAGAACTTCGTCACCCGCGAGGTGTCCGATCGTGTCGTTGAGGTTTTTGAAAAAGTCTACATCCACGATGACCGCCACCAATGAGAGCTCTTCACGTCCGGCCCGAGAAAGATCCCGACTCAAAAGATCGGTGATGGACCGCCGGTTCCAGAGACCGGTGAGGCTGTCCCGGGTGGCCAGGAGTTCGAGCGAGTCCCGGGCCTCTTTGAGTTCCTCGGTGAGTTCGAGGAGACCCTCGTAGAGTCGGCTTTTTTCGAGTGTGACCGCAAGCTGACTGGCGATCTGAAGATACAGTTCTTTGTGGACGTCGCGATACGTGTCTTTTTGCATGCTCGAGAAGAACAAAAAACCGACCGGCTGGCCCATGATGACCAGTGGACAGGTCAAACTCGATCGCATCCCTTCATCAACGATTCGACGGGTCGAATCTGAATTGGGGTGGTCGTCGAGGTAGGCCTCGAGGTCGTTGAGAATGCGCGGTTGCTGGGTTTTCATGACCTCTTCGAGGCTACTGCCGGATACCCCGGCCGAGTAGCCGAGGGGCAACTTGATCTCTTCGGCTTCCGATCGGGCCCAGTGGGCGCGGACCACGGCCCTGCCGTCCTCGAGGAGTGCAAAACCGATCCGGTCGTAAGGAATCAATGCGAAAAAATTGTCATAGACCTGATCGAGGATGTCCTCGATCATTAGGCCCTCGTTGATTTTCCGGGTGATGTTGCTGATCATTTCCGATTTTTCGGATTGTTGTTTCAAGGTCTGCGCCAGATCGCGAAGAGCCTGCCCGAGATCAGCAATCTCGCCTCGCGTTCCGATGGGAACACTGACGTCGAACTGGCCATCCCGCAGCGCCTCCGCGACCTGGCAATAGCGTCTCACTCTGGGGTCGGCCACGAATCCTCCGTCAAGACTTGAATCTGAACGCTCCGGTGGTACCAAGAGCCAACCTGGACCGGATGGCGCATGATAATGGTCCCTAATCCCCCTAACAACCCTTATGACTCAACTATTCGTTCCACCGGAACCGGCGCGGGGCTCAGGGACCCGAAGTGTCCTAGGAGGGCTCCGACGAAGGTTCCTGAAGGATCGGGATCGCGATCTTGCAGAGCAGGGTGAAGACCAGGAATCCGATGGCGAAAATCCCGGCACCAACTCTCACCTCGCTCAGGGTCGGCACATACTCGTAGATTTCACCCAGGGTGTCCGGGGTCATCCCTGGAATCACCAGGGCCATCCCCTTTTCGATGTAAACACCCGCATAGATCAGCAGGCAACCGAGGTTCAGGGTCACCAGGTTCTTCCGTGTCGCCGGCACCAGGAAAAGGAGGAAGGCCAGAACGCTGCAGAACAACGACAACCACGCGAAGGGCACCAGGGCATTGTGCCCGTGGACACCGCTGTAAAGGTACTGAGTGTGGATCAGGTGGTGGGTGTCCGAATAGTACTCGCGGAAGATCTCGGCGCCGAACAGGAAAAGGTTGAGAAACATGGCGTAAGCCATGAGTTCGGCGATTTTCCAGATTGCCTCGTCCTTGATCTCGATCTTCGTGGTCTTGCGAAGAATCTGAAACAGGATCAGGAGGATTGCAGGACCCGAGCAGAATGCCGACGCGAGGAAGCGGGGCGCGAGGATGGCCGAGTTCCAGAAGGGTCTGGCCGCCGTCCCGGCATAGACGAATGCGGTGACCGTATGGATCCCGACCGCAGCGGGGATCGAAATGAGGAGCAGTGGCACGACGAAGCGATGATTGTACGGCCGTTTTCGGTACGCGGTGTAGAGAAGATAGACAACGATCACCAGATTGAGCACCAGATAGAGATTCAGAACCAGAACGTCCCAGCCCAATAAGGAACTCGGGAGGTTGAGGCTGCCGACAAAGGGGATGAGGTGCCACACGCGGTCCGGCCGGCCGACGTCGACCAGGACGAAGAGCATGCTCATGATGATTGCCGAGACGGCCAGGAGCTCGCCGAAGATCGCGATCTCCTTGATCGGTTTCCAGTTGTAGACGTAGGCCGGAATGACCAACATCACAGCTGCCGCCGCGACTCCGACCAGAAAGGTGAAGTTGCCGATGTAGAAGGCCCACGAGACCTGGTCGCGCATGTTGGTGACGATCAGGCCCTGTTGGACCTGTTGCCACCAGGCGCTCACACCCCAGATCACCAGGAGCAGGAGCGCCCCGATCCACGCGAAATACCAACGATTGCCCTGGAGGGTCAGGCGCGCCGAATCGGAAACAAAACGAAAGAGATTTTTCATGACAGCCTCAGGTCGCGTAGAAGTAGAAGAATCGCGGCCGTGTATTGAGTTCTTCCTTGAGCACGAACACCCGTTTTTCCCGCATCAGATAACGAATCTCCGACTCTTCATCAAGCATGTTGCCGAATTTGCGAGCGCCCACCGGACAGATCTCGACGCAGGCCGGGTACCTCCCCTTTCGCGTCCGGTGGATGCAGAATGTGCATTTCTCGACCACTCCCTTGGGACGGGGCCGGTTGCCGAAAAAATGGGTATCTGGATTGACTTCGGCAGACGGGAGGGTTGGTTCACTCCAGTTGAATCGGCGTGCTCCATAGGGACATGCCGACATACAGCAGCGGCAACCGATGCACCAATCCGAGTCGATGACGACGATACCGTCGGGTTCCTGCCAGGTCGCCTTGACCGGACAGACTTTGACACAGGGAGGATTGCGGCACTGCTGGCAGGCTACCGGCAGATAGAAGGCATCGGGCTCAGGCACCAGCTCCGGTTCATAGTAGGCGTTGGATTCGGTGAGGTCGATCCCACCTTCGTTTTCCATCCGCAGCACTCTGATCCAGTGAATCTGCGGTTCCCGACTCTGGTTGTTTTCATGCACACAACCGTAGACACAGCGGCGGCAGCCGACACAACGAGAAATATCGAGGCCGTATGCAAACTCGACGCCATCCATCGGCGGTGTGTCTGAGACGGTGATCTCCCTTCCATAGCGCTGGCTGTAGTCCCGCTCGAGATCTTCGAGAATCTCCGCTTTTCGTTGACTGCTCAACTCGACGAATCGGGTTCCCAGCAAGCGCTCCACAAAACCTGCAGAGGAACCTGCCGCCGCGGCCGAGACCGCGGCCATGGTCGTGAGGCCGGCGCTGATCAGAACAGACCTTCGATCGACCGGCGTATCGAGCGCTTCCACAGCCACCTCCGGGTCTCTTCGTTTGTCACTCACCGTCATCGCTCCCTTCCGAAGATGAACTCAGATACTGCGGCCGCACCGGCGGTGGCAACGGCGCGATGGCCTCGAAACGGGGGGCATGGGGATTGTGACAATGGGCGCACAGGAGATAGCTCTTGGCACCATTCCAGTACCCATCTCTCCGACCGTGTACGCCCTCACGCCAATCGCGAAAGATGGTCCCGTGACACTGGCCGCACAATCTGTACGACTCGTCAAAGCCAATCAAGGTCCCGTTCGCGAGGCGTAGAGAATCCCGGTCGTCGGGGTTGTGGCAATCAAAGCACCAGCGGTCTTTGGGGCCGTGATCAAGCGAGATGTCATCGTGCATCTCCTCGAGTTGGCGCTGCTCCAGATTGACTTCCATATCGCCATGGCAGTCGGTGCAGGGGTAGTAGTCTTCGTAGGCCAGAGGCTGCCGAACCCGAAAGACCCCGTCCGGATCCGAGGCGCCTGCTTCTTCGACCTCCGGCAGGAGTTCGCGATCGAAATCGATCTCCGGAAAATCTGCCGGTCCAAAGGCGGCGGTGCCTCCTGCGTCATCGGCGATCCCGCCTCCTGCGCCACTCATGATGGAATACAGAATCAGAGCTGACAAAACGAAGAACACGATCAGCAATACGGCGAGAGACGACGACCTGGGCAGCAGCGTCCGGTCAGGTTGACCCACGGTTCAAACCTCCTCTTCGCTCGACACCATCAAGTTCGTTCATGCGACTTCTGATTCAGTCTCGCACGCATTTCGAGAAAAGGACATTGACCCCGGTCAAGGAAACCAGGCTGGGCCGCAATATCTTTGTACCCGTCAGAAATGAGATGATGGAGAAACCAGGTCACACGATGAGGAGTCCGCATGTCTGAACCCGACTGGAGCGTTTCGGGATTGTGCGTTACGACACGACCCGAAGACATCGAAAAACTTGCAGCAACGCTGAGCCATCTCCCGGGTATCGAGGTCCACGCCACCGAATCGACGACCGGGCGATTGATCGTCGTACAGGAACGAGCCTCGATCGCTGAGCACAGACAAGGACTGCGCGATCTCCAGGCACTGCCGCGGGTACTCACCGCCGAATTGGTGATGCACTATCAGGACTCCGACGAATCAACCGAGCCGGAAACATCAGGAGGAAGAGCATGAAGCACGATCTCTCGCGAAGGGATTTCGTCAAAACGGGTGTGGCGGCCGCCACTGCGGCCACCGTTGGCGTGCCATTCGACAGTGCCGCCGACACGGCTCCGATCGACCGCGGCGTGACGTGGGAAAAAAGCGTCTGCCGATTCTGTGGCGTCGGCTGCGGGCTCATGGTCGGCACCAGAAACGGTCATGTCGCCGCCGTCAAGGGCGACCCGGAGAACCCAGTGAACCGGGGCCTCTTGTGCGCCAAAGGTTACGCCAACGCCAATATCCTCTACGGCGCCGACCGGCTCACTCAACCACTTCTCAGGATGAAGGACGGCCGCTTCGACAAGGAGGGTGATTTCACCGAGGTCTCGTGGGAGCGGGCTTTTGACGAAATGGAGCGCCAGTTCAAGCGCGTGCACGGTGAGCTTGGGCCAACCGGTGTCGGCATCATGGGCTCCGGTCAATACACCATCCCGGAAGGCTACGCCGCGGTCAAACTGGCCAAGGCGGGTTGGCGATCGAACAACATCGACCCCAACGCCCGCCATTGCATGGCCTCAGCGGTTGCCGCATTCATCCAGGTCTACGGCATCGACGAGCCATCCGGTTGTTACGACGATATCGAGCTCACCGATACCGTGGTGACCTGGGGCGCCAACATGGCCGAAATGCACCCGATGCTGTGGGCGCGGGTTGTGGACCACCGTCTTCGTGACAAGGGTGTCACGGTCTTCAACCTCAGCACCTACTCCAACCGGACCTCCGAGTGCGCCGACCACGAATTGATCATCACACCCCAGACCGATCTGGCAATCTGGAACTTCATCGCCCGTGAAATCGTCAAACGCGGGGCGGTCGACAAAGCCTTTGTCGAAAAACATTGTGTCTTTGCAACCGGTCCGACCGACATCGGCTACGGGTTGCCGGCGACGGATGCCCTCCGATTCCCGGCCGAAAGCGACACCCTCGCCCGACAAAGGGTCACGACGCTGACCCGTGACGAGGCGATCGCCCAGGGCCTCGATCCATCCAAGAAGCACGTCATCGAACAAAAAGCCGCCGCCGGAGCCGGGGCCCATTGGTTGATTTCCTTTGACGAATTCAAAAAGGGCCTCGAACCCTACACCCTCGATTTTGTCGCCTCCCTCGCCAAAGGCGACCCCGACGAGGACATGGAGGACTTCAAAAAGAAACTCCAGACCCTGGCCGATCTCTATGCGGATCCAAAGCGCAAGGTCGTCTCGTTCTGGACCATGGGCTTCAATCAACACACGCGCGGGACCTGGGTCAACGAGCAGGCCTACATGGTCCACCTTCTGACCGGAAAACAGGCCACGCCCGGATCGGGGGCTTTTTCCCTGACCGGCCAACCGTCGGCATGCGGGACCGCTCGTGAAGTCGGCACCTTTGCCCATCGCTTGCCCGCCGATATGGTGGTCGCCAATGCCGGCCACCGGGCACGATCGGAGAAGTTGTGGAAACTCCCCGACAACACCCTCAATCCCAAGGTCGGGAGCCACATCACACAGATGATGCGCGACCTCCAGTCCGGAAAAATGCGGTGGTTGTGGGTACAGGTCACCAACCCGTTCCAATCGACGGCGAATGCAAATCATTGGTTGACCGCCGCACGCGAAATGGACAACTTCATCGTGGTCTCGGATATCTATCCGACCTATTCCTGCAAGGTCGCCGATCTCATCCTGCCCTGTGCCGGCCACTTCGAAAAGTGGGGGCTCTACGGAAACTCCGAGCGCCGGACCCAGGCCTGGCGGCAGGTGACAAATCCGCCCGGTGAGGCACGTTCGGATGTCTGGCAGATGCTGGAATTCTCGAAGAGGTTCACCCTGGGCGAATTGTGGGGCGCCCAGAAGGTGCCGGGGCTCAAGGCCGGAGGATTCGCCGACGGCGCGCTGCCGGATGTGCTGGCCGAGGCCGAGAAAATGGGCTATCGCCGGGATCAGACACTCTACGACGTGCTCTTCGCAACCGAGGATGCGCGCGCCTTCGAGTGGCCCGATCCGGTGGGGGCGGGACACGATTGCTGCACCGCGGATGCGGGCGGACTCAACTGGTTTCCAGAGAAAGCACTTTTCGAAGAGTACCGCCTTTTCGGACTCGACCACGCCCACGATCTCGCCCCATTTGACACCTACTACCGCGAAGACGTCCGCGGGCTGCGATGGCCGGTGATCGATGGCAAGGAGACCCGTTGGCGTTTCAACGGGAAACACGACAGCTACGTCGCGGATGGCGCCGATTTCGACTTCTACGGGCCTGCACTCAAATCACTCAAACAGGGCACGCTCAAAGTGGCGGGAAGCGGAGAAGCGGTTTCCCTCGCCGGCAAGGCGAAGATCTTCTTCCGTCCCTACGCAGCACCTGCGGAGAGCCCTTCCAAGGATTATCCGATGTGGCTCTGCACCGGCCGGGTGCTCGAGCATTGGCATTCGGGCTCGATGACCCGAAGGATTCCCGAGCTCCACTTCGCCCAGCCGCGTGCCCAGGTCGTCATGCACCCGGCGGACGCCGCCGCCCACGGTCTCGCACGCAACGATGTGGCTGTCATCGAATCGCGCCGGGGCAAAGTTGAAGCGGTTGTGGAGATCGGCGGGCGCAACCGGATGCCGAAGGGCACGGTCTATGTGCCGTGGTTTGACGAGGGGGTACCCATCAACAAGGTGACCCTCGATGCCACCTGTCCGATTTCGAAGGAAACCGATTTCAAAAAATGTGCGGTCCGGATCAAGAAGGCATGAACGGGAGGATGAAGATGAAAACCACTTTGTTGCCGCTCCTCGCCCTCGGCTTCGTCGTCAGCTGCACCACCGGCGGTCCGCAGGCCGACAACAACACCACGACGGCGACGGCGGCGCCACCCGTCACGATTTCGGAGTCCGAGATCGGTCTGGCGCCGGGCACCGCGCGAGAACAACCGCCGCAGGCGCCCATCGCGTTCAATGAAGTCGAAGCCGGCGAAAGCGAACTGCGAGCCCGGCCCAACGCGGAGTTCCCGCCAGCGATCCCTCACTCGATCGACGACCTCGAGACCATCACCCTCAGTGAAAACTCCTGCCTCGAGTGTCACCATCAATCAGTCGCTGAAGACATGGGTGCGGTGGCGGTGCCGTCCAGCCACCGGGTTGATCTCCGGCGGTCCCCCGGGACCACAGGCAGCGAAGTGGCCGGTTCCCGTTGGGTCTGCACCTCGTGTCACGTCGCCCAGACGGACAGCAAAGCGCTGGTGGCCATTACGCCCTCGCATTAAAATTCTCGCGCACCAGATCGGGATCTTGTAATCTGGCGGACATCGATCGAAGCATAAATTCAGATCTCGAGGTCCGAGAGGAGGACGTGATGCCGCTTTCAAAACGATTTGGTGCAGAATTCATCGGTACGTTCTGGCTTGTTCTTGGGGGATGCGGCAGCGCCGTTCTCGCGGCAGCATTTCCAGAGGTTGGGATCGGGCTCCTGGGTGTCGCCTTTGCCTTCGGTTTGACGGTCCTGACCATGGCCTACGCCATCGGGCATATCTCGGGCTGCCACCTCAACCCCGCGGTTTCCATCGGTCTCTGGGCCGGTGGGCGCTTCCCCGCCTCGGAGCTCGCCCCATACATTGCGGCCCAGGTGCTCGGCGGCATCGCCGGCGCCTTCGTGCTCTACCTCATAGCCAGCGGCGCCGCCGGTTTCGATCTCGCCGGCGGTTTCGCCAGCAACGGCTTCGCCGAACACTCGCCAGGCGGATACTCACTCGGAGCCGCGTTTATCTGCGAGGTGGTGATGACCATGATGTTTCTCCTGATCATCATGGGTGCCACCGACAAACGCGCACCCGCCGGATTTGCCCCAATCGCCATCGGACTCGGTCTGACCCTGATTCATTTGATCAGCATTCCCGTGACCAACACCTCGGTCAACCCGGCGCGCAGCACCGGACCGGCGTTGATGGTCGGTGGCTGGGCGATTTCCCAGCTGTGGTTGTTCTGGTTGGCGCCGATCATCGGCGGCATCCTCGGCGCCATCAGCTACAAGTTCATTGCCGGCGGCAAGGACGACTGATTCCCCGCAGAAATCCGGAGTCCCCACGGCGGTCCGAAATACGGAGGCGGGGACAACAATCAGGGACAGTGGTCCGAGACTGAGTCGTCAATTCCGGGTCGTTGAACGGAAGGTAAAACCGTTGTGGTGCAGGCGTCTCGCCTGCACACCGTGCGGCCGAGACGGCCGCACCACCAAGGTCGGAGCCCCGAAGATGTTGAATGGCAATTGTGCGGTCGCCGTGTGAGTCGCCCTCAGGTCGATCGTGATCCCGAGAGCGTTTGATTATCTGCGTCCATCTGCGTTATCTGCGGTTTCTCCGTGGGTGAGTGGGCGGGGGCTCAACCCGGTGATTTTCAGGAGGGCTCGCGTCCGTCCACCGAGTGGATGAAACGAATCAGACCCTCCATATAGACCGTCTGGTCGTCGTAGTGTGCGAGATGGCTCCCATCGGGGCAATAGAGATATTCGCCCGTCGGGAACTCGCCGGCCATCCACTCCATGTGGGAGGGATCCATGGTGTCGTATTCGGCGCCGATCACCAGAGTCGGGACTTCGATCTGTGACAGATCGTCGGTCCGATCCCACTCGAGCAAGCGACCGCTGGCGCCGAGTTCGCTCGGGCCCTGCATGAGGACGTAGATCTCGGGATTGATGTGTTCGAAGGTGCTGAGCACCTCCGCCGGCCATTCCTCGGCCGGTCTGCGCAGGACGTGGTTGACGTAGTGATGCTCCATCAGGAGCTCCATGTAGCGCGGGTTGGCATAGTCCTCTGCGGCCTCGAAGGCCTTGATCTCAGCCAGAATTTCGGGGTCGATCTGCGGCATCAAAACCTCTGCTGCGTAGGTGTTGTAGAGGGGGATCGAAGCCATCATGTTCGAGATGATCAGCCCCTTGAGAGCGCCAGGGTGCGCGAGTGCATATTCGATGGCTAGGGCGCCCCCCCACGACTGCCCATAAAGATAGAAATTGTCCGGACCGAGCCCAAGCGCCAGGCGGACCTGCTCGACCTCGTCGACGAAGCGCGAGATCGTCCACAGATCGTCGTCACTCGGTTGGTCCGAGAAAAATGACCCCAGTTGGTCGTAGAGATAGATCTCAATCCCCTCTTGAGGGAGAAAATCGGCAAAGACCTCGAGGTACTCATGGGTCGCTCCCGGCCCACCGTGAAGCAGCAGCACCTTCATCCTGGGGCTGTCGCCTATTTTCTTTGTCCAGACATTGAAGGTCCCTTTCGGAGTTTCAATCGGAATCATCCGCATTCCGGCGTCGTCGACCACGGCCGAATCAGAGGGCGAAGCTTCGATCGGAGCAGTAACCTCGGGCGCCTGATCAGTGGGAGAACAGGCCCAAATGGCAGCTCCGAGGCAAACCGCTGCCACCATTATTATTGGGAAACGAGTCTTCTTCTTATTCATCTCTTCCCTCCATGCATGTCAAAATTTTCAGTATTGAGGCCGCCGACATTGTAACCGCACTCAGTCTCGCAGTGCTCGAACGGCGTCAATCTCAATTTCGACTGGACAATTGCCGTAAAATATAAAGGTGGGTGCCGAACGGCACTCGAAAACACAACCGGGGTCCAATGACGTTGATCCGAGATGAACTCGATCGTGTGGGACGCCTCAATGAGGGAGATCTCGAGGAGGCTCCCTTTGGTGTCGTCCTCTTCGGGCTTGCCAAAGCCCGGCGCAGTGCGTTGCTCGAATTGCAACGTGGTTCGCTGCAGAAAGAGATTCTCTTCGAGGACGGACACCCGGTGGATTGCCGCTCAAATCTCGTCCACGAAACTCTCAGCCGCTTCATCGTTTCGACCGGACGACTGGACGCATCCACCGCCGACGCCTGTTATCGCGAGTCGGTCACCCGATCTCTCCGCTTCGGCGACGTGCTGATCGAGAAAGATCTGATCGACCCTGAAGAGCTTCTCAAAATCCTGCAGCAGAATCTGGCCAGCAAACTGCTCGACGTCTTTTCGTGGCACACCGGGACCTGGCGCATCGACCCGCGGATCCATGTGGCCGATTCCCCACTCAGGGTCAACGTGCCCCAACTCGTTTTTATCGGGGTCAGCAAGTTTGCCACCCAGGATCAGATCGACGGTTCCATCGGACCTCTCATCGGCACACAATTGACCTACAACCCCGAACCGGTCTGCCCGATCGACGAACTCAAAGTTCCGAAGAAACTCAAACCCATTATCGAATACCTGAGGTCCGGACCGGTTCGAATCGATGAGCTTGCCGCCATCGAGGGAATTCGTTACGAAGATCTGACCCGTACGCTCTACGCCCTGACCGTGATCGAGGTCGTGGTGCCCGCTGATCAGGTCGAGAACCAGGCTCCGAAGGCCGCAACGGTTCCGATCCGGCGCATGGCAGAGCCCGCACCGCCGCCCCAGCGAGAGTCTGCACGACCGTTGAGCGACGAATCTCGCCGCGATCTGATGGAGCTTGCCCTCAACCACCGCCGCAAAGATCCGTTCGAGCTTCTCGGTGCCGATCCCGATGGATCGCTCGACCATTTTCGCGACAGCTATCTCCGTTTTGCGGAGATGTTCGCCCCGTGGAAATTTTCCGAATCGCTTTCGGACAAAGCGCGCGACATTTTTCTTGCCGGCGCCCGCGCCTTCGCCGAAATCTGGGATCCCAAGAGCCGCGCCCTTCTCCTGGACCACCGACGCGAACGCGAAGCGCGAGAACAGGCATCGAAGGCAGCGAATGATTTCAAAATCCAGTCCGATCTTCTGGACCCCGTCGTGCAATTCGAAAAGGGAATGGAATTGGTGGCGGCCGGAAAACACGAAAAGGCTCTCGAACAACTGGATTTTGCGGCCGACCTCGATCCACAGAATCTGCGGTACTCATCCGAACGTGCGTTTTGCCGTTTTGTCACGAACCAATCGGCTCACACCCAGTCGGCCCTCGAAGAGCTTCGCGAGGTGCTGCGCATCGATCCAAAAAACGGGCTCGCCCTGTACTTCAGCGGTGAGATCCTCAGGTATGTCGGCAAGTTCAATGAGGCCGAAAGCTTTCTCAAGAGAGCGATCAAACCGATGGCGCCCGATCGCCGTCCGATCGACGCCCTCAAAGACCTGAACCGCGACCGCAATGCCGTGACCTGAAACCGCAGAGAACACCGATCGCCACCGCAAACCGTTGTTTCTTGTACACTTGGGCGACAATGAAATCTCATCGCAAAGTACTTCACGCGACCGCGTGCGGGCTGGCAATGGCCACCTCAATGCAGGCGGCCGCGCAATCGCCTATCCCATCCACGCCGGCAGATTCCGTGTGGCGACAGGAAATCTCTTCGGCACCGATCGCCGCCGATTCCGCGACGGTCATCGCCTGGCTCGACAATGCCGGCGGCTGGGGCGGCGGCACAATGCGCATCGACTTTTCGATCGAGGTGTTGCGTGCCGACGCACAGACTCCGTTTCTTGCCTTCACGCCGACCGGAGACTTTTTCTCACCCGACTGCGACCAGGTACCCGTCCCGGTTCCTGCCGGAGGGGCCCTGGAGGGTGAGTCCGGCTACGAGTGCGAATCCGATGGCGACTGCCACCTGCTGGTGGTTCACGATCCGACGTCCACTCTCTACGAAATGTGGCGGGCCGACATCGTCGGTAATGATTTCCAGGGCGGTTGCCTGGCGGTGTGGAACCTCGATCTGTTGTACCCGCCGGAAGGAAGAGGTGAACAGTGCACATCGGCCGACGCTGCCGGATTCCCGATCGCCCCGTTGCTGATCTCGCCGGACGAGGTCGCGGCCGGCGAGATCAACCACGCGCTGCGATTCATCCTGCCGAATACGCGCATGCGCTCGGGTGTCTACGTTCGTCCAGCCAGCCATGCGGGAGGGCCCTCCGGACCGGCAACCGCCGTGCCCTATGGCGCACGCCTTCGCCTGCGGGCCGACTATCCGCTCGCAACCCTGCCCAACGAAGCGGCACGCACCATCGCCAAGGCGATGCAGACCTACGGTATCGTCCTCTCGGATGGTGGGACCATCGCCCTGACCGCCCAGAGCGACCGCTTCACGACCGCTAGATGGTCGGACCTGGGGATCGACAGCTTTTCGCTGCAGGCACTCGATGTCACCGATTTCGAAATCATCGACACCGGTCAATCGATCACCCTCACCTACGATTGTGCACGGTCGCAACCGATCCTCCTCGACGGGTTTGAATTGGGAAATTTTTCGAGGTGGACCCTTCCCTGAGGATTTACTGTCTGTAACGAATCCGACCGACGGCGATAGTCTTTACGATGATGACCTTCAAGGACCTGTACCAAAGCTATTTCGCGGATGTCTTCCGCTTCACCGTGTGGCTGACCCGGGATCGCAGCCAGGCCGAAGACATCACATCTGAAACATTCGTTCGCGCCTGGGCCCGGCGCGATCGACTACGCACCGAGACCTTGAAGGCATATCTCTTCGCCATCGCCCGGAACATCCACCGCAACCAACACAAACGGACCAACAAGCACGAGGAGCTCGGCGACCACCTGACCGATCGGGCACCCGATTCACACCGCCAGGCCAATGGGCGCGAAGAACTCGACCGCGTCGGTGCGGCATTGAAACGAATGCCCGAACGCGATCGGGTCGCGGTGATCTTACGATCCGAGCACGAGCTGTCCTATGCCGAGATCGCGCGCGTTCTCGAAATCTCGGAAGGATCGGCCAGGGTCATCGTCCACCGCGCCCGCCGGAGGCTCCTCAACGAGGTCCTACTTACCCAGGAGGTACCCAATGGAAACAACCCGTGACGTGATTCTCGATCTTTTGCCCCTTTATCTTGCCGGCGAGGCGAGTCCCGATACGAAAGCTCTTGTCGAGAGCCATCTTGAAAAAGATATCGAGATGGCAGACCTCGCAAAAAAGTGGCAACAGCGGCTGCCCGCCCCTCCACCACCACCGGTCAACCCCGAGGCACAGACAGCAGCCTTCTCCGAGGCAAAACGCCAGATCGCCAACCGCCTCATCACCGTGGCCGCCATCGTGGCCATCGGAACGCTGGCGATCGCGGGGACCGCGCTGATCGGCGCATTGCTTCTGTTCGCCCGCTGATACCCGGAGCGCGGAAAACACTCCGCGAGCCTTGCTACTCGAATCATGACGCGGCCGGACAACCGGCCGCGTTTCTGTTGATCACCTCACTGAAACGGAGTCGACGTCGGTGTCAGAGTCGGCAAAGGAGTTGAGGTCGCAGTAGGGGTCGGCGCACCCGGAGTCTCAGTGTTCGTCGGCGTAGGGGTCGGCGGTATCGGCGTCGGAGTGTCCGTTGGGGTCGGCGTCGGAGGTATCGGAGTCGGGGTATCCGTCGCAGTCGGAGTCGGCGTTGGTGGAATCGGCGTCGGGGTATCCGTCGCAGTCGGAGTCGGCGTTGGTGGAATCGGCGTCTGTTCGTCGCTGTCGGCGTCGGCGGAATCGGAGTCGGAGTGTCCGTCGGCGTCGCAGTCGGTGTCGGTCCAATGGGAGTCGGAGTCGGGGTGGCGGTAGCTGTCGGCGTCGGAGGAATCGGGGTCGGAGTTGGCGTCGAGTGATCCGGTGAACACGTGGGAGTTGGAGTCGGAGGAATCGGGGTCGGAGTAGGTGTCGGGTGATCCGGTGAACACGTGGGAGTTGGAGTCGGGTGCAGTGGTGTGCAGGTTGGAGTCGGGTGGTGGCGCGTGGGGCGTGGAGTCGGCTTGTGTCGGCACCCAACTGTGTAAATGAAATCGCTTCCGATCACCCACTCCCCTCCCTCGGTCAACCCTGTGAGATAGACCACCGAATCCCAACACTTGATGCCCGTGGCTCGGATTCTGAAGAAGAGCACCCGATCAGCAAGACCATCCCAATTGACGTCGCGTTGCATACTCCAGATCGAGGGGGCTTCCGAACCGGTCTTTCCAAACCTCACCGAATCTTCTTGAACACTCAGCGCGTCGAAATCATCGGTCGACAAGATCGCAACCGGAACCGCACCACGCCTTCTCAGATTGATGGTGTTGTGTGAGTTCCCGGGCCTGAAATCGATGAGGACGCGATTGTCATCGCCTTTGGCCACCCCTTCGCCGTCCGGCTCCTCAGCAATTCCAGGCACCGCGATCGAAAGGATGATGAGGCTCAGAAGACAAAAAAAGCTGCCTCGAACTCGCTGCATGGCCTACTCCCACCACTCTGGATTTCATGAATTGGACATTCAAGACCCTATCATAATTTTGAGAACAAGAATCAAAAAGTAATGCTTTGACATGTTGCCTGGAACTCGAAGAGCGATTGCTGCTCTCACCCTTTTGACGAGGGCGACAACAAAGGAGAAGCCGATGAAATCCAAAAACTCTTTGCTCCATATCTACACCGTGGCGGTTCTCGCGCTCGTCGCGGGCGCAGCAATCTCTTCGGTGCCCGCTCACGAATTCTCCCCGGCGCCCTCCCCGGTCTGCCAGATGGAAGTCCTCGTCGGTGGGCAGCCCCTCACCGAATATGTCGCCAAGGGCACCGCCTACATCGAGGCTCACGAAGGACGTGAATACGAAGTCAGATTGACCAACCGGACCGGCCGGAGGATCGCGGTCGCACTCGCTATCGACGGGCTGAACTCGATCGATGCAAAACACACTGACCCTCTGCAGGCGAGCAAATGGGTTCTGGGTCCTTTCGAATCGACAACAATCAGCGGCTGGCAGACAAGTGCAGGAACCGCCCGCCGTTTTTTCTTCACCACCGAGGAGAAATCCTATGGCGAGTGGCTCGGTCAGACCGCGAACCTGGGTGTCATCGAGGCCGTGGTGTTTCGTGAACGTTTACCCGAGCTGATCCTCGAATCGGAATCCGGAAAGGCGCCGGCTCCGCCGGGGAGAGCGGGTCGCCGAGCCCGTCCCTCGGCCGAGGCGGCGCCACAGTCAGCCGACAAATCGCGGGCCGACGACCTCGCTGCAACGGGAATCGGCCGCGAGATCGACCATCGAGTCCGCAGGGTCCGCCTGGATCTCGAAGAACAATCTGCCGCGCATTTCAGATTGCGTTACGAGTACCGGGAACAACTCGTCCACCTCGGCGTGCTGCCGAACCCCGAGGAACGGGACGCGCTCGACCGACGCGAAAGGGCGACAGGCTTCGCGAATTCATCTTTCGCGCCGGACCCCTTCATCCGATAGCGATCCAAGCACGTTCTCTGACGAACTCGACAAAACGGGGCAGGATCGAAAGCGCGTGCGGGCTCGGCAACGCCTGGTAGCTCTCGATCTGTCCGAAATCCTTGATATAGGCCAGACACCGGTCCCGGTTGCCCCGGTCGTCGAGCTCGGGGTGGAACTGGGTGGCCCAGATCGGTTTGTTCTCGAGATGGAATGCCTGCAGGCGACAGCGCTCGCTTGTCACGAGGTTTCGCACTCCCCGCGGAAGCTCGGTGGCTCGATCGAAATGGCCTTCCTGGGCGATGAAAGATCCCGGGAGTTGCCCGAATATTTCGTCCCGCCGGCCGTCTGCGGTGAGTTCAACCTCGTACGAGCCGATTTCAGCATTCTCCGGATCGCGAATAACAGTCCCACCCAGAGCATCCACCAGAAGCTGGAAACCAAAGCAACACCCGAAGGTCGGGATGCCCCGGTCCACCACCTCGCGTAACAAATCGATCAACGGATCAAAAAACGGCTGGTCGCGTTCCACAACCGAAAAGTCCCCGGAACCGCCAATGATAAAGGCATCCTGACAGGCCACCTCTTCAATTCTCGGAACCTTGGCAAAGACGTTCCTCGCCACCAGTTCGCCGTTCGCGAGCCCGGTGGAAAGCGCAAAACACCGGCGCTCGTGGAAGAGCATCGGGTCCGAAAGAAAACGAGACTGCAGAAGCATAACTCGCATGATGATCGCTGAAGGTCCCCGTGATGATAGCGGGAATGGACCGGTTGATCAAACGAGAGATCGAGGTTTTGTTGCAGAGGCGCCGACGGCAAGGTCTTTTGCCAGCTCCTCCACACCATGGACGGTGAGCGGGTACATCGGAAAAATCTCGCGAATCAACCGTATGGATGGTGCAGACCACGACTCCATCTGCATCGGGTTGAGCCACGCACAATGTTTGAAGTGGTCGCGAATGAGACCGAGATACTCGACGCCGGGCCGTTCATTGCGCTCGGTCCAATCCACCGCGCCGAAACGACTGGTCAACTCCCCCGGGTACATATAGGCATCGCCGACCAGCACCAACCGGGTTTCGCGGTCGTACTTCCGAAAGAGGTCGCGGAGCCGGATCTTTTCGCTGAACCTGGCGTTGCCGTAAACCCGCTCGTAGATGCAGTTGTGAAAATAGACGTGGTCGAAGGTCTTGAAGTGCCGCGCCTGGTGGGCGGCCGAAAAGAGGGTGTCGACCAGGTGTTTGAACGGCCACATCGAACCGCCGATATCCATCGCCAACAGCACCGACAGCTTGTTTTCACGGGGCGGTTTGAAGACCAACTCGAGCAGGCCGCCTTCGCGCGCCGTCCGGTCGATCGTGTCCTCGAGATCGAGCTCGTCGGCAGGTCCGGTTCGCTCCAGTGCACGCAGCTTTTTGAGCGCGACACTGAGCTGGCGCGTATCGAGCACCAGATCCTTCCGATGCTCGGCAAAGCGTCGTTCAGCGGCGACCTGCACCGCCGTGCCGGCCCCGTGGTCGCCCCCGACACGGATTCCGCCCGGGTGATCACCGGAGTGGCCGAAGGCGGAGGTGCCGCCGGTACCTACCCAATAGCTTCCACCCTCATGGCGCTCGGTCTGCTCCGCCAGCCTCCGTTCCAGTTCAGCTCGCAAGGCATCGACATCGACAACATCGAAGACCTTGTTCCAATCGGAATCCGCCGCCATCGGAGGCACCGGAGAATCAAGCCACCGCCACACCTCGTCTTCGATTTTCTGGATTTCGATGGTTGCGCCTTCGAAATGAGCCGCAAAACACTGATCGAAGTCATCGAGTTCGGACTCGTCCTTGACCAGAATGGCGCGCGCCAGCGAATAGAAACCCATCAGCGACGATGCGTGGAGACCTTTGACGAGACCCTCGACCAGGGTCAGCCATTGGTGAGGAGTTACTCGAAGCCCGTGCGCCCGCAACCGGTAGAAGAAGGACAGGAAGATCCCCGCTGGGTCGTGGTCGGCGGCAGGGATCGGCTCAGGCATCGCCGGTGGGCCAGCGACCGGAAGCGCCGGCATGGGCCTTGACCGTGGCCTCGACGTCTTCTTCCTTTTTGATCAAGGCCCCGAGAAAGGGAATCTCTTTGGCGATGTGCCCCGGCTGCACACCGGCTGCGATCAAGGCTCCGATCCAGTCGATGAGTTCCGAGGTCGACGGCCTTTTTCGCAGGCCCTTGACCTGACGCAACCAAAAAAACTTCGCCAGGCTTTGTTCGAGCAGCGACTCGACGATCTTCGGGTGGTGGACGCGGACGATTTCAGCCATCAATTCCTCACCCGGAAACTCGATGAAATGAAACACGCAGCGTCTCAAGAACGGATCGGGAAGTTCTTTTTCTGCGTTGGAGGTGATGATCACGATGGGGCGTTGTATCGCCCGGTGGCTGTCTCCGGTCTCGGTGACGGTGAACTCCATCACATCCAACTCGTGCAGCAGATCGTTTGGAAATTCGAGGTCGGCCTTGTCGATTTCATCGATCAACAGCACCACCTGCTCTGCGCTCGTCAGCGCCCTCCCGAGCGGGCCGAAATCGATGTACTGCCGGATGTCGGACACATCGCGGTCACCAAAGCGGCTGTCCTGCAGCCGTTTGACGGTGTCGTAGACGTAAAGCCCATCGGCTGCCTTCGACGTCGACTTGACGTTCCAGGTCAGTAGCTCGAGCCCGAGGTCCTCAGCGACGGCAGTGGCGAGCAGGGTCTTGCCGGTACCGGGTTCGCCCCGGACCAACAGCGGCCGTGAAATCGCGGCAGCCACATTGACCGCATGCCGCAACTCCGGCGATGTGATGTAGCTCTCGGTGCCCGAAAACCGGTTGAATTCTTGTGACATTGTTGGCCACCTTTTCAAATCAACTAACGCGCGAGCGGCCTACATGTTTCCGGCAGCAGGGGGATCGATTACCAGCGCCTGCAAATGGCGCACGCATTGATCCCGCCGACACCCATGTTGATCTTGCCCGCAACATCACCCGTCGTCGATTGGGCTTCATCCTGTACGAGACGATGGTAGTACGGACGGATCTGATCGTGGACCTCATCGCCCACCAGGTTCACCGGATGCAGTTCGCCTTTCGAAAAACCGAGGTGCTGAGCGGTCAGTTCCCAGCCGCCGCTCACCGACATACCGTGGCCGAATGAGCCTTTCCGCGCGGTCATCGCCATGGATCCCGGCAGGACCGCAAGGGTGTTCTGGAGTTCGCTCCAGTCTCCGGGAGTGGCCGTAGCGTGCATATCCCATGTCGCCACATCCTCGGTCGCGATCCCGGCGTCGGCGATCGCCTCGCGGATCGCGATCCGTGGACCCTCTTGCGAGGGGGTAATGATGTGATCGGCATCCGACGACAATCCGACACCGAGAATTTCGAGGCCTACAGGTGTGTAGCCACGCGCCATCAATTCATCGGCATCACCGACGATCCAGACGCAGGCGCCTCCTGAAACATGAGTGCCCCGCATCCCGGTGAAGGGTTTCGACACCCGACCGTCGTGGGAAAGAACTCTTGCACCAAAAAATGCGCCGACCGAGAGGGCGTGGGGCTCGGGATCGGTCATGCCGATCACCGCTGCGGTCGCCTGGCCGGACCGAATCGCGTCGATTGCCAGCTTGAGCGAAACGATAAAACCGGAGCAGGCAGCAACAGGTGCGATCGCCGGACCAGTGATGTGAGCCAACATCGAGATCTGGGACGCCGGAATATTCGGGATGTTCCACAGAAGATTCGGGTCGACGGCGTTCCACGGTTCGGTGGGACAACCGAACTCGGCGTTGAGTTTGCGGCGGGTCGCCATCTTGTGGCGAATCACCCGCCCTTTGCCGTTTTCGATATCGCCGATGATGCCTTCGCCCTCGATTTCACGGAGTCTCTCGAGATATGTCTGCAAACCATCCGAACGATCGATCCAGAAGGCATCCCAGGCCTCACTCACTTCGTCAAAACACTCGTTCCGAGTGTCGAGCTCACCGGGGTCTTCCGGTGCTCCCAGTTGAGCGCGAAGCTCCTCTTGTCGATCCATTGACGACCGACGATAGTCGGCGAGCTCTGAGTGCTGGTCGTCTGAACACCAGAATCTGTTCCACCTCCGTTGGGCGTGGTAGTAGGACACGACGTGTTCGTACTGGAGAGGAAAATCGCCGAGGGCGGTGCCCACATAAATATGCGCCCTCCCACCGAGTTCCCGCAACAATCCGTCGATGCCGGGATTCTGGCCGAGGGCCTGGATAAAGGCGCCGATAGCGTACTTGACGGTGTTGCCCATTTTTGAATCGAGAGTCGAGAACCGCCGCGGTTCAAAATGCTCGTCGATCCACGGCCTGTAGACCTGGAAATCGAAGTCGGGCCGACCTACGAGAAAGTTGCTCGGTCCGAAACCGTCGAAGGGTTCGAGCCAACTCGTGGCCTTGCGCAGATTCGTTTCAAAGGTCTCGATGTCTGGAGATCTCGGGGCCACGACCCCCCAACCAAAAATACCGATCCGTTTTGTCATCAGGCTTTGTTCCCTCACTCAATCTCGAGGCGGTGAAGATTAGCAGTGCCGGTCCACAGCCGAAAGTCACACTGCGGCGTCAGCCCGGTGTCTGCAATTCGGGTTGGTCGCGTCTGAAGTACACTATGCCGTATGGCAACAGACGAACAAAAAGTCATCTTTTCAATGGTTCAGGTCGGCAAGACCCATGGTCAACGCCAGGTCCTGCGCGATATCTCACTGGGGTTTTTCTACGGAGCGAAGATCGGGGTTCTGGGATTGAACGGGGCCGGCAAGAGCACCCTCCTCAGGATCATGGCCGGTGTTGAAGAATCTTCGACCGGGGAAGTCGTGCGCTCACCGGGCTATTCGGTCGGTCTGCTCGAACAGGAGCCGGCGCTGGAAGAAGGCAAGACCGTCCGCCAGGTTGTCGAGGAAGGGGCCGCCGAGGCGACAGCGCTGCTGCAGGAGTTCGACCAGTTGGCCGAACGATTTTCCGAGCCCATGGATGACGACGAGATGCAGAAGGTCCTGGACCGGCAGGCCGAGGTCCAGGACAAAATCGAAGCCGTCGGTGCGTGGGAGCTCGAATCACGACTCGAGTTGGCCATGGACGCCTTGCGATGCCCACCAGGCGACACCGTAGTTGACGTACTGTCGGGTGGCGAACGACGCCGCGTGGCCCTCTGCCGGCTGCTCATCCAACAGCCCGAGATCCTGCTCCTCGACGAGCCCACCAACCACCTCGACGCGATCTCGGTGGCGTGGTTGGAGCGCCACCTCAAGGACTACCAGGGCACGGTCATCGCCGTCACCCACGATCGATATTTTCTCGACAACGTGGCGGGGTGGATCCTCGAACTCGATCGCGGCCACGGCATTCCCTGGAAGGGCAACTACTCGTCGTGGTTGGAACAGAAGGAGGAGCGCCTCCGGCAGCAGGAGAAGAGCGAAAGCCAGCGCCAGAAAACCCTCAGCCGCGAGCTCGAGTGGATCCGAATGGCGCCACGGGCCCGTCACGCCAAGGGCAAGGCACGCATCAACGCCTACCAGGAGCTGCTTTCCCAGGAGCCTGAACAGATGGCTCGCGATCTCGAGATCTGGATCCCTCACGGGCCCCGCCTCGGTGATGTGGTCATCGAGGGCGAAGGTCTGAATAAAGGATTTGGCGACAAGCTGCTCTTCGAGGACCTGACTTTTTCGGTGCCACCCGGCGCGGTGGTCGGAATCATCGGCGGCAACGGCGTCGGCAAAACCACGCTCTTCGAGATCATCACCGGCGGTACCGAACCGGACGGGGGCACTCTGCGGCTCGGTGAAACGGTGCAACTCGGTTACGTCGACCAGGACCGCTCGACCCTCGACCCCGAAAAATCGGTTTGGGATGTGATTTCGGAAGGATCGGATTCGGTGTGGCTGGGCCGCGTCGAGGTCAACTCGCGCGCCTATGTCGGTCGATTCAATTTCACCGGCAGTGATCAACAGAAACCGGTGAAGCTGTTGTCGGGCGGCGAGCGGAACCGGGTCCATCTGGCCCGGATGCTCAAAGAGGGCGCCAACGTCCTGCTGCTCGACGAGCCCACCAACGACCTCGACGTCAATACCCTTCGCGCCCTGGAAGAGGCGATCCTGGCCTTTGCCGGTTGCGTCCTGGTGATTTCCCATGACCGGTGGTTCCTCGACCGCATCGCCACCCATATCCTCGCATTCGAGGGTGAATCGCGGGTCGAGTGGTTCCCTGGGCCCTACTCGGACTACATCGCCGACCGCCGCAAGCGTCTTGGTGACGATGCCGAGAGGCCCCACCGGATCACCTACCGCAAACTCACGAGGTAGGCACCGAGTCGGGCCGTCGCAACCACGAAGGCAACACGGCGCCATCGCAAAACCGCAGATCACGCAGATAGACGCAGATGACAGCCTGATTGAGAAGGCATCGGCCATCTCTGGAGTCGAACGGCGTCAGCGTAGGGGTTTTTTAACGCAAAGGCGCCACCAAGGCGTTTGTCACGGCGTAGCCGCGGAGCGACGAAACCGGACCCACAGAACACACAGAAAAACACAGAAACCATCGCAACACAGCGCGAGTAGCCCGCAGATCACGCAGATAGACGCAGATGACAGCCTGATTGCGAAGACATCGGCCATCTCTGGAGTCGAACGGCGTCAGCGTAGGGGTCTTCAACGCAAAGGCGCAAAGACGCCAAGGCGCAATGGCAACCGAGCTGCTGGATCCATATCGCCAAAAGTGTATTGAAACGCAGAGGCGCAGAGTCGCGGAGACGCAGAGGACTTCCCGTGAGAAGCCTCCGCCCGGCGAGATCCTGGCCGCCAAGGGCGGCCAGGTACCGCTGGGTCAGGAAACCACCCCGAAAACAAGCTTTCGTCGTGGTTTCCTGACCCAGCGGCCTGCGCAGTCGCGCAGGTCTCGCCGCCCTCCTCCCCTTTCCTTCAATCAAGGCAGGATGTCACCGATGCAAGGCAGAACCGCATGCCGGAGGCGTGCCGGGCGGTGGGAAGCGGGGTGACTCCGAGCGCTGGCGGTCGGAGTCTCCCCGCTTCTCACCGGCGACGGGCGATCGGAGATCGTCTGTCGATCTGCCGACACTGACGGCACCCTCGCACAATTCGCCAACCGCGCCTTGGCGTCTTTGCGCTTTGCGTTCTTTGCGGCTCAACCATGTGCACGCGAGACGCGTGCACCACCATGGTGGTGCAGCCGTCCCGGCTGCACTCCGGTCGTGCCTTTGCGATGGCTTCTGTGTTTTTCTGTTTGTTCTGTGGGCCTTTGCGCCAGCTCTCTGTGTTCCCTCTCTGTGTCTCCGTGCCTCCGTGGTTTTCTTGGTGTGACTCCTTCGTGTCTTTGTGTCTTCGTGGTTGCGACGTTCGTGGCTGTCTCTGGGTCCATCTGTGGGTAATTCCGGTTCGTCTCCAGTCGATAGCGATAGCGATAGCGATAGCGATAGCGATGATCAATCTGCGTCCATCTGCGTGATCTGCGGGCGTTCTCTCTCTCTGTGTCTCCGTGCCTCCGTGGTTTTCTTGGTGTGGCTCCTTGGTGTCTTTGTGTCTTCGTGTTTGCGGCGGTTCGTGTTGCGATGGATCTGCGTCCATCTGCGTGATCTGCGGGCGTTCTCTCTCTGTGTCTCCGTGCCTCCGTGGTTTTCTTGGTGTGACTCCTTGGTGTCTTGGTGGTTTTTCGACCGAACCAGAGAATCGGAGTCCTTCAGTGCTAAGGTTTTCCCATGAGCAACAAACAGAACCGTGTTGCGAAGGTCGAGCTCTATCACGTTGCCATTCCGCTGCCGGCAACCTTCCGACCGGCCTGGATCCCGGGCATGCCGGCGAACGAAAATCGCTTCACCCTGGTCAAGATAACCACCGGGGAAGGCGTCGAGGGTTATAGCGCGGGACCTGCAATCGGCCGCGAACGGGCCGGGCTCGGAGATGTGCTCGGGCCGTATCTCATCGGTGAAGACGCGACTGACATCGACCTCATTCAACAACGCCTGCGCGAGATCTCATACCTCGGCTGGCGCAACTGGTGGATCGAACCCGCCTTCTGGGACATCAAAGGCAAGATCGAGGACAAACCGGTCTGGGAACTGCTCGGAGGCACGCCCGGTACCATCCGCCTCTACGCATCGACAGGCGAGGTCAAGGAGCCGAAGGAACGTATCGCCGAAGTCGAGGCGCGTCTGGACGAAGGCTTTACCACAGTCAAGCTCAGGGTCCACGATTTTGACGAGGCGGTCGACATCCGACAGGTGAGGGAGACCGCGGAAGCATTCGGCGATCGCGTCAAGCTCGCGGTCGATGCCAACCAGGGGTGGCGGGTGACCATCGTCTCCGATGCCCCGAAATGGGATCTCGATCGGGCCGAACGATTCGCCGATGCCTGCGCGGATCTCGGGATCGCATGGATCGAAGAACCTCTGGCCATGGACCGGTACAAAGACCTGACCGCGTTGACCCGATACAGCCGGGTGCCCATTGCCGGGGGCGAGCTCCACGGCTCCGGTCTGCCGGAACTGGAGATGATGATCGAGAATCGTTGTTACGACATCTTTCAGCCCGACGCCGTCTTCACCGGCGGCATCGCCCAGACCATCGAGATCGCCCGTTGTTGCCGAAACAACGGCCTCGCCTACTCGCCCCACACCTGGACTAACGGGATCGGCTTCGCCGTCAACCTCCAGCTCTTCGCCGCCTCGGGCTTCGCCGGCGAACGCGAACTGGAGTATCCGCTGGCGCCACCCGGATGGACCGTGGAGGCCCGCGACGGCATCCTTCAGAAAGCATTTGATCACGATCGCGGGACCCTGCAGATTCCAAGCGCTCCAGGTCTGGGATTCGGGGTCGACCGCCAGGCCCTCTCGAGGTACGGCAAAAAGTTCTTTACGATGGACCGCAAACGACTGGTGGTCTTTTCGCTCCGACACCGTGGCGTCAGGGCCTCCAGAGAAATCGATGCCAACCGTCGTGCCCGCCTCGAAAGTCAGGAATAGGTTGATTCAGGAGCACGATTCGACGTAGCGGGCGAGGACCGGGACCCAGCCCGTCTCGTAGCCGTCACGGATTTCTTCGGCCTCGTCGCCGAGGATCTCCCAGCCACGGTGTTCGAGCTCAATGCGCGTCCCACCGCCGGCGGATTCAAAGCGCAACTCCACCTCCTGAGCGGTCGCGGCATCGCGCCCCGGATGCCACGCAAATATCACCCGCGACGGAGGCTCCCAGACGGTGACGGTCCCCCAGAGATGGATCGATCCATCATTGTGGGTTTCGAAGATCCTGCCGCCGTTCCGCCCCTCGAAATAGCAGGCTTCGCTTTGTTCCTGACCGATGGAATGGGTCGCCAGGGGCCACCAGCTTTCCATCTCATCGGTGAATATCTGAAATGCCCTGGCAGGCTCGCACGAGACCTCAACAGTTTTCCGGACCGGCTCGAATACATTTTCAGGACTCATTGCCCATTCCCTTCTTTGCCGAGACTGCGTCCGCGAATGCAGTCAGCACATCTCCCCAGAAATCATCGAAGTACTTTCGTATCGGATCCAGACCGCGAGGATCGATTTCATAGAAGCGCCGGGTGCCTCGTTTGTTTTCCCGTACCAGCCCCGCGTCCTTGAGAACCTTCAGGTGCTGAGAGACCGCAGGACGGCTTACGGGCAGGTCCGAAGCGAGGTCCCCCACCGACCGCGGGCCTCGGCGAAGTCCCTCGAATACCCCGCGCCGGGTGGGGTCCGCCAGAGCTTCGAATACTAGTCCGTAAGTCTTCACTTACGGACTAATATAGTTCTCGCTGTCCGCGGTGTCCACATCAAGGCAAAGTTTCAGGATTGAATATTTCGGATCAGTGCTGTCCAAAACAGATCGCCACCTGAAGTTAGCCACCTGACAACACGTGGTTTACGGGTTGGTTTTTGGCATATCCGGTTCGCGGTTGGCCCGTACCCGATTTCGATCCCGATCCCGAATTGCAGCGGCAGCGACAGTTTCCAGCGACAGCGACAGGGAGCAGCGACCGGGTTCAGCGATCAGTGTTCAGCGGCAGCGATCAGGAGTCCAGGCGACGAAGTGGCCTCCTCCGGGTGGTTCAACAGAAGGAACAGCCGTTGTGGTGTAGGCGTCTCGCCTGCACACCGTGCGGCCGAGACGGCCGCACCACAAAGGCCGGAACCCGAAGAAGTGAATGCTGTTCGCTGTCCCGGCCACTGGTCGCTGACGCTGACGACGATCGCTGCCGCTGAATCCTGTTCTCTGACGCTGTTCCTGATCGCTGTCTGAGACTCCGTCTTGGACAGCAATGATTGCGGATCAAAGGTCTCACCACTCTTCAACTGTCCTCGATCCAGCCCACCTCACGTGCCCAACGGCGCCTGTTGCGGTGATACTCGTCGATGTCCTCGGGTGGGCGATGACCTTCGCGCTCTGCCTCCAGCCGCGCCTGCCGGGTGGCTTCCTCGACGCTTGGCAGGCCCAGTTCCCGGCGGCGCTGATCGGCCAGATCATCTTGATCGATCCATGCGCTGAGCTCGCCTTCGACATTCCAATCAAAAACCAACCCGTAGAGCTGGGGTTGATCCCGATTGAAGAGAATTCGATCCAGCAGATAGGCCTCGTGGCGCTGGGGTGCGTCCTCCCTCGCCACCGCGTCCTGAATCATTCTGAGAAAGTGGCGCTGCAATTCGGGCATGCTGATGGCATGCTGAGCGACCAACCAGGCCGCCTCCGATCCATCCTCGCCAACCAGCAAAATCCCCGGCCAACCGTACTTCACGACGATTTGTTCCAGGCGAAGCGCGTTCTCTCGGTGAAGCTCCTCCATCTCGGTCGAGTAACCGTCAAAGACATCATTCGAATCGATCAGGCTTTGCCGCTTCAAGGAGTCGCGAGTCGACATCGCCACCAACTCTCGCCGCAATTCATCGTTCATGGCTCTCCCTCGCATGGAATTATGACCCAGAATTCACGTTGCGATAGAATTCGTGCCTCGGGAGGGAAAATGAGTCAAGGCACCTTGATCATCGGCAATCGAAACTACTCGTCCTGGTCGCTGAGGGCCTGGCTCGCCCTCGAAGCGACCGGCATGGAATTCGACGAAATCGTCGTCCCGCTCGGGCAGGTGGACACCGAGGAACAGATCCTGCGTCACTCGCCGACCGGTCGAGTGCCTGCGTTCCACCATGGTGACCTCCTCATTTGGGACTCGTTGGCGATCTGCGAATACCTGGCCGAGATCTCGCCCGCAACCGGCCTCTGGCCGGAGGAACCGGCCGCACGGGCGATCGCGCGATCGGTGGTGGCCGAGATGCATTCGGGCTTCGTACCGCTCCGCAAACACATGCCGATGAATCTACGCGCCTCCTACCCCGGTCTCGGCAGCGGTGAGGGAGTCGGGGAGGATATCGAACGGATCGCGAAGATCTGGAACGAATGCCGAGGATCCCACGGTCAGGGCGGCGATCTTCTCTTCGGCGACTTCACAATCGCGGACGCCTTTTTTGCACCGATCGTGAGCCGGTTCCTGACATATGGAGTCGCCCTCGAGGGAGCGGCCGGGAGCTATATGGAAGCTCTGTGGACCTATCCGCCAATGGTCGATTGGGCCGACAAGGCACGTGCAGAAACGTGGCACGTCGCACGATATGACCAGTAGGACCCCGCGAGTGACCCACGCCACAGTGCCCGGGTCTTTCCCGAGGTAGGGTTTCTCCATGAACTTCCACCACAACAACCCGTGGCCTGCCCTGGTGCTGTTGATCGTTGCGGCGGTGTTGCCTCTCTCAGCCGAAGAGGTATTGCGGCCATCGATGGTTGCCGGCGACCCTTCCTCGGGCTGTCCATCGGTCGAGGGCGCCTTCATCGCGTTGCTCAATCCCGAACGCGGAATGCTGCTGCTATCGGCGGCGCCATTTCCGGGCGGCCGTTTCGTCGGCGAGGCCGACGGTTCGAAAATGCGGATCGAACTGCCGGGAACGGCCTCGTGGGACCTCGATCACGCCGGCTCGAGTTATGGCCAGGTGCCACTGTGGGGCGCCCGTTACCCTTTTCTCGCAGCAAGCGGGGCGGGCTGCGTCGGATTCGACAAACAATTCTGGTCGTCGGAGGGAGATCTCGTCACCTACCTCAGATGGTTGGTGGAAGAAGTCTATTTCCAGATCCCGATTCAAGAGCGCAGAAGCCGGGCCGATTTCCGCCTCGCCGATCGGCGGGTGAGCATTCGGGTTCAACGCGAGGGCTACGGCCCGCTCCACCTCAGCGGTAAGGAGGGCGCAACCCTGGCGTGCAGGTATGACGACAGCGGCCGCATCTACCTTTTCATGCCTTTCGTCCTCGACGAACCCGCCGGCAGGATCGCGGTCAAGGTGGCCTCCACCGACGGATCTTATTTCGATCAGGAGGCCAAGACGGACATCGGCTGGGTGGTGGCCGCGCCCGATGCTCCCGGAACCCTGGCCGATACCAGCTTCACGATTGCCGTCGAGACCCCGTCGGATAAATAAGTCCGCGCCCGGACTGACGACTCTGAGCACGCCGGCGGACCACAATCCGGCGTTCAGATCGTGAGCGCGGTCACGACCAGGGTCATGATCATGGTCAGAATCAGGGCGATCAGATAGCCGAGAAGCAGCACCACGATCTTCAAGCCCGTGCGAAACCTTCCCTGGCCGTAGACGCGACGCAACGCGAGAAAAGTGTAGACCAGGATCACCACGCTCCCTAAAGCGTTGCCCCACCCTTCACCCGGTTCCGCCTTCAGAACAGTGTCGATTCCGAGACCGACCAGAATGATCAGAAAAGCGGCGCTGTGGAGGTGGAGAGAAAAGACGAGCTGTTTGATGTACGGAATTCCCCAGTAGAGGAACCTCAGGAGCAGGGCGAAGACCGGCACCAAAACGATGATCGAGTTCGCCAGCCGTTCGGTGAAGATCCGGTTGAGTTGGTCGGGATCGTTTTCGATCATGCCGGCCAGCGGCCGCAGGACCCGACCGATCAGCCCTTCCTCCTCCTCGCCGCCCTCCACGTCGGTCGCAGCTTCGCCGCTTTCCCCGGAGTCCGCTTCTGGACTCTCGCCACCGGGCTCAGTCTCCTCTTCAACGGTGAAAATACTCACGATCTGTTGGTCGTCATCCCCGTCATTGCCAGTGTTTCCGACCCGTATGGAGAGGAAACCGGTCAGGGCCAGACCGACAAAGAGCATCACGCTGAAGGCAAAGTAGAGCTTGAAGGGATGGATGTAGCGGGCGCGCCGACCTTCGAAGAATTCAACGGTCAGAAAACCCGGTCGCCTGATCAGCGGCCACAGAGTTCGAAAAATCCGCGTGTCGAAGGAGACAAAGGCCTCCATCGCCTCCGATGCGATCTCGCGGAAAGGGCGATCGAGATCGAGCTGACGCTGACCGCAGGACGAACAGAACGGTCCGCTCAGGGGCGCCGAACAGTTGGGACACCGGTCTCCAGTTTCTCCCGTGATCATGGTGGCGCACATTCTATCGGATCGGGAAAGCCGACGAGATAGGTCACGCGGCTCAGACCGATCGAGGGCACGCGCCCGGCCCGCCAGGCATAGCCGGGCTCTCCAAGTCCCTCGACCAGAGCCTCGAGTTCAGCGATCGAGTACGACCTCAAGTTCGATACCAGGCCGTCCCACATGGCAACCAGCGGCACCACCGGAATCAGATAGGTCCAAACCAGGCGCTGCAGCCGGAACGGACGAATCAGCGGAGTGACCAGCCAGATCATGATCGGAATCATCAGCACCGGAAGGGTCCACAGCGCCCAGTTGCGCTCGGTGAACTCGAAAATACCGATTCCCTGACCACTCTTCGCGGCGTCGGCGAGGATCTTGCGAGCAGCGCTCGGTTCGAAGTGATGAAGGCTGGTGAACAGTGTCCGGAAACCGGTCAATCCTTCAGGGACGTCTGCAGCATCAATCGAATCTTCCCGGCCCCGAACCGTCCCGTTGGCGAGGGCGACCGCCGATCGGAAAGCCAGCAGATTCGGAAATTTATCGGTCAGGGTGACCGAGGTCAGATTGCAGCTTTCCCGATGTAATGCGGGCAACAGCGAAAGAATCGACTGACCGGCACCCGAACACAAATCGACGATCTCTGTTGTCGGCACCTCCTCAAGAGCATCCGCCAGGATCGGACTGACACAGAGATACGGCTTGAAGGATTTGAAGAAGAACGCCAGAAAATCGGTCAGAAGATCCCGCCAGACAGCGGGAAACCACTCCTGGTCGTGGAATTCGAAGAGATGAACACGAGCCATACCAGACCATACACCGGTCGGGCTCTGAGCCCTTGGGTTAGAATCGCCGGATGAAATCACACGTGTTCTTTCAAAAAGGCTTTCGACCGTTTTTTCTCTTTGGATCTCTTGCCGCCATCGGATTGGTTCCCTACTGGGCCTTCACCTATGCAGAACCCATGACGGGTGAGCCCGGGTTGGAGAGCATTTCCTGGCACAGCCACGAGATGATCTTCGGCTTCGCCATGGCAATCATTGCCGGCTTTCTCCTGACCGCGGTGGAGAACTGGACCGACCGGCCCACCGCCCGCGGACCATTCCTGGCGGCCCTCCTGGCCTTGTGGCTGCTCGGGCGTCTGGTCGGGCTCGGTGGAGTCGCCGCGACGATCGGCGGCCTCGCCGATCTGTGTTTCATTCCCGCCCTGACCATCGCCATCGGAATACCGCTGATCCTCGGCCGGAGTAAAAGGAACTTCCTGTTCCTCGCCCTTCTGCCCGCCCTATGGATCTGCGATCTCCTCCTCCACCTCCGGACTTCTGGACTCCTGCCGCAGAGCTTTTTGCGCAGCGATCTCGTGGCCGTGGATCTGATCGTCGTGATCCTGGTGATCATCACCGGCCGAATCGTCCCTCTGTTTACCCGAAATGCGCTCGGTGACGAGAGCATTCGAGCCATCCCTGGCCTCAATCTCGCCGCGATCATCGCCACGATCGCCGTGGCCCTGGTCGAACTCGTCGCTCCAACCGGCATTTTGATGGCGCTCGTCGCAGGGATCGCAGGACTCCTGGTCCTCGGGAGATCCTTGACCTGGGGCTCACGGAAGACCCTCGGACGACCGATCCTGTGGATCCTCCACATCGGCCACGCATGGATCTGGATCGGTCTGGCGCTCAAGGCTGTCGCGGCGGTCACCATGTCGGTCCAACCGAGCATCGCCACCCACGCCCTGACGGCCGGCGCCATCGGGTCTCTGACCCTCGGCATGATGGCCCGAGTGACCCTCGGTCACACCGGACGCCCGCTGCTGGTCTCGCCGCTGATGACGATCGCATTTTTCGCCATCACGGCGAGCGCCATCCTCCGGGTCGGTGGACCGTGGATGAGGATGGACCTCACCAAAAACATCCTGATCGCCTCGGCCGCTTTGTGGATGCTCGCCTTCGCCCTCTATCTGGCGGTCAATACCAGAACCCTGCTGACCCCCCGGCCCGACGGCAAACCGGGATAGTTTTCAGGTCAACCGATGGGATCTCCCGGCGGCGGCCCGGCGGCCGGCGGGGGCGCCGGCGTCGGCGGCGTAGTTCCAGCCTGGTGCTGGTCGATCCGGTCGATGAGCGCCGCCCGGTTGGCCGCGTCGACTCGATTTCCTTCGGCGGAAGACTCCAACATCCCGCGCAAGGCGTTGAGACGGTTGTCGACCCGCGATCTGACACCCGGAGAAGCGCCGGCGTCCCCCGAAAGGGTGATCAGCCCTTCGAGTGCGACCGTCTGGACGACGCGCCGGATTTCCGCGCGCCGCGCGCTCAGAGGACGTGCGTTGGCAAAAACCTGGGCGATCACCGCATCCAGGACCGCTTCAAGACCCGGTTGCTCGGGGTCCCGTCGATTGAAATCGACCAGCCGTCCGGCTCGCTCGGGTTGCAGCAACCCCACCACCACCATCTGGGCGGCCGTGGCTGCGGCTCCAAGTGGATCGAAGACCGGATCGGCAGCACCATCAAAGAGCTCGCGCCGCGAACCGGAGCCCGGGGCTTGCGGCGGAATGATCGCCAGAATCGATTCGGGGATATCGAGGACCTCCGGGTCGAGGATCGACAACACCACATCGAGCGCCCGGCGCTGACGTTCCGGGTCGATGAAATCGGTCGGGATCTGGCCGTCGCCTCGCAATACGTGCCGGTAGTCGAGACCTCCGATGACCTTGGTCGCAGCCTGGAGCTGGTAACGGTGGTGGAGATAGAGGGGCACCAGGACTGCTTCGAGCCCGGCCAGTGGCGAACCATCGGGGATCGAACTCGCACCGAATCGATCGATGGCAATTCTGCGTACCTCGAGATCGTGTTCGAGCTGTTCGACCGGGTCGTCGCCGTTGTCCCACAGATTGGCAAGGGGGTTGGCCGCCCCCGGAGGCCGTGCGTCGCCATCCGAGAGGATGAACAGACCGCCATCGAGGCCATCGCGAACGATCGTATCGAGCTCCCCCGCCACCTCCGCCCCGGGCGGAAACTCCGAATAGGCCCAGCGCACCGCGTGCAGATCCCACTCGCCCATGCCGACCCCGTAGGCCCGCTTGAAGTCGAGTTCGCCATCGATATCGATCCCGATCAGAGGTGCCGGATAGTCCATCACCGAATCACGATCCCGGGTGCTGGCAGCGAAGTTGTGGGTGAAACCGAGAGTGTGGCCCACCTCGTGAGCCGACAACTGGCGGATCCGTGCCAAGGCGATCTCCACCGGATCATCCGGGGTTCCGCTTCCGATTCCGTCGGCACCGGCGAGACCCTGGAAGAGCAGTCGATCCTGACGCACCCGCAACGATCCCAGAGAAACATGCCCTTTGATCATCTCGCCGGTCCGGGGATCGACGACGCCGCCGCCATAGGACCACCCACGCGTCGAGCGGTGGACCCATTGGATGACGTTGTAGCGGGCGTCGAGGTTGTGCACACCCTCGGGCAGAACCTCGACCCGGTACGCATCGATGAAACCGGCGGCGTCAAAGGCCTCGGCCCACCAGCCGGCACCCTCCACCAGGGCCGATCGAATCGGTTCGGGCACGCCGCGATCCACGTAGTAGACGATGGGCTCGACCACCTTTGATCGAGCGGCAGTCGGGTCGATCTTCTCCAGGCGATGACGAACAATCCACCGTTTTTCGATTGATTGGTCGAGCGGCGCGGCGTAATCGAAGAAAGCGATTCCAAAGGACCCCATTCTTGGATCGAAGGCTCGGGGTCGATAACCGTCATCGGGCAATTTGAGAAAGGAGTGGTGTTGGATGAGCGTGACAGACGTGGCAGACGGCGCCGTTTCACGAACATATTGACCCGGTTTTTTGCCGCCAAAGGTCAGGATTGCGTCGAACTCCACATTTTCCGGAAAGACGAGACAGCCATCCACATCGACGGCGCTACGCGAAGCATCGAGCGCAAATGTTCCCTGGCCCGTTGTCTCCAACCGATCAGCGCTCATGTGTGCATCGCGAACGATGAACGAAGTGAAATCCACCAGGACGCTTCCGTCAGCATCCGCGGCTTCCACGGCACCGCCCCAGAGAACCGAGCGGGCAAAGGACTGGCGGACCGCACGCAGTTCGTCCGAATCGTCCGACAGGGCCCGGTAACCCAGATTGACCTCTTCGACCAGGACCCGGCCGCCGACCCGGCGCAGACCCACAAGCCGTGCCGGCCCGATCTGACCGCGGTCGAGCCCGACGTCATTGGATCCGAGCCCGGTGACCAGACCTTCGATGTAGAGCAACTGATGCCCAACATCAGGATCGTCGGAGGGCGGGACCTCGAGAAGGACCTTGCCGCGTTGGCGGTCCAGATAGAGCGTGAGCAGACCTTCGAGTTTTTCCAGTCCCTGGACCTGGGTATCGATCTGCGGCAGCGGCCCCGGCGCGTCCGCGGCTCCGACCGGCATCGTGATCGTACAGAGTGTGACGAGCGTGGCAATCGCGAGATAAACCGATCTGTGCATGGCCCCCCCGGGTTCCAGTTATTGCATGGAGATTATCACCGACGTTCGCGTCGGTATCTCAATTCCACCGTCATCTCCGGAGGGTGGAGTTCACGCAGTCGCGCGGCCCGAATCTCCTCCGACGCCTCGCTCGATAACACGCCATCGACCGCGAGCTGAACAACTCCGGTCGCGGGAATCTTACCCAGTTCGTTCAAGATCTGCTGCCGAAGGGCCTCCGGAGGCAGTCCGGTCGCGTCGATGGTGATCACGAACATGGGCCGCGCCGGAAGCTCGGAGAATTCGGTTCTCTCGAGCCGGCCGCCGGTGGCGGCATCGGGATCCAGATCGAGGATGAAATAACCCTTGGTCTCTTCGCGTTCGGCAAAACTGGTGCGTTCGATCGAGCCCGGATAAACCACCGGTGCCGCCAACGGAAGACCTCCCAGATCGTGGGTGAGGACCTGGGCCCGGTGAATGTGGCCGCTCAATACCGCGGCAAAGCCCGATGGAATATCGCGTCCCGGCACGACATCGTCGCCACCTCGAAAGGTATAACCCTTGACTCGGGCGCCTTCGAAGGTCTGATGCAGACAGAGCAGCCGGATGTCCGCCGTGGAATCGAGAGCGGATGACTGATTAACGAGGTCCGCAAATCGTCCCCGAATGCCCTTGCGCTCACATGGAAAACCGGAAATCGAGATGGTCGTTTTTCCGACGAGAAAATTGAAGCTCCGCGGCCTATCGAAAATGTGAAGGTGTTCGTGGGTCGCCAAAAGCGGATACGGAAGTGCCGACCGCTCGTGGTTGCCCGGAACCAGAAAAACCGGCATCCCGGTGTCCGCGACCTCGAGCAACGGCTCCAAGGCTGCCGCCACGAGGCCCGCACCGACCTTGCTGCGAAAAAGGAGATCGCCGCCGTGTACCACCAGATCCACCTCGCCCCGGAGCGCCGGTTCGAGCGCCAGCCGGGTGTTGGCGAAGAAGTCCGGACCCCGGCGCCTCCTCTCGACCCGCGGTCGCGAAGGGAAATCGAAGCCGAGGTGGGTATCGGCAAGGAGGAGGACCCGGATCGTCATCCTGCGATCGCGCAGTGAGCGCGCGCACACTGCATCAGAGACCGTGTTGCCAATGGTCCCATTCGAATTCCAGGAGCAACCATCCCTGGCAGGCCGCCAACCCGACAATCGACATCAAAAGAACACGGCGCCATCGGCGCTGTTCACCGGGCACCAGCAGAGCGGCAAGGTACGGCAGGACCATCAGCACCCTGGTGAATGCAAAGGCCTCCACAAAGACCAACATGTTCAGCACCATCGCCAAGCCCGAAAAGAGCACCAGCGACACCAAAACCGGAGAGATCTCTCGTCTCCAGAACAGATAGGACGCCGCGCAGCTGATGCAAAGGAGCACCCAGGCCACACCGGTCCATTCGATGGCGCCGGGGTCCCAACCGTCGGCCACCATCCGGTGCACCTTCGACGGCAACCAACCCAGCGGAGGACCGAAGTTCTTCCACGCCTCACCCACCCCCCTTTCCGTGGCGGACCGGACATAGATCCGCCACGAGACCAGCGCGGCGACTGGCGTTCCGAGGATGAGCGCAGCACGGATCCACCTTCGTTCGACAATCGCGGGCCAAGCCATCCCAGGCACCGCCAGCACCGAGGTCTCACGAGCAACGACGGCCAACCCTCCAGCGAACGCAGTTGCAGACGTCGCCCCAGGCCTGCTCGCCACGAACAAAGCGACCAAAATCAAGGTCACTGCGGCCGCATCGGGGGTGGCTCTCGTCACGCTCACCACAAGCCCACCGTTCATGGCCAGAGCGATAAAAAGAGAGAGTTGAAATGGAGCTCCGCGAAGCCACACGAGCGCCAGAAAGGGTCCGGCCAAACCGAGAATCCAACACCAGGCCACATAGGCGTAGGGGGCGTGGGCGCTGGATCCTGCCACACTCAGCCACGAGAGCATCGGCAGAAATCCCCGTGCCGCACGGTAGGACGGGTTGTCGAGACACTCGAGGGTCACCTGGTCGCGAAGCAACGGATCCGTGGAAATGACCGAATAGAACTGCCCGTCATAGCCCGAGGTGCTGTATTCCATCACGTCTTCGAGGACCGCCGGCACGGGAAATTGGGATCCGAATCGCGCCACCGCTCGCGCGTCGCCATCAAATGGTCCCATGGTGAGCGTCCACAAGATCAGCGTCCACCCCGCAACGACTCCCGAAACCGCCAGCGTCAGCCTCAGAAAGGGCGAGTCGAGGAGGGTCCGGGTGGAAATCGCCACGGCTCCACGGATCTGTGGCCAGAAACGAGACGCCAACCACGGCACCACCATGACCGAGGCGGCTGTTTGAGGAGTCAGGATAAGGAGGTACCCGGAGGCGGCCACCACAAGCCGGGTCAGCGCCAGACCCACCACGGCTGCACCGACCCACAAACCGAATCCACGAACAGCGGAAACGGAAGATCCGGACCCGATCGACAGCCAGACAATCACCGCCACCATCGCGGCGAGTCCAAGAACAAGAGGCAACCACGTGGCTCGGGTTTCGGCGGGCGCATGGATCTGATCCTTGCGCACGATCCATGCTTCGAAGAGGCCTTCCGAATAGTGAAGGACGTTGGAGATCTTGACCCTGGCGATATGGATCGGGACGGCCGGCGCCTCCGGCTGGATTGCCGCGAGGCTGTCTCCATCTTCGCGCAGCCAGAATTCATGGGTTCGCCATGCCGGACCGATCTCCAGCTGGTGCGCACTCCGCCCGTCGATGGTGATCTGCACCGGAACCAGACCGGAATCCGAACGGAACTTGAGCTCCACCTTGAGCCCTCGCTCAACCGGCAACCCGTCAAAGACCAGGGGACCCGCGCCCGTCCAGGCGATCGGTGCGATGGGGCTCGCCACCGTGTGCGATGAACCGAACACGGCAACCAAGGAGTTGCGGATGCGATCTTCCGAGATCCTCACGAAGCCGTCGCACAGACCAGCCCGAATGACACCCAGTGCCCCGGTCAGGACCAGGACCGAAAGCACACCGGCGATGACTCGCCTGTGGGTCAGCGGCTTCGGATGATCGTTTTTCGTGGTCGCCTCGACCTCACCTTAGCGACCACCAGAGCGGCCGTCAAAACCAGATGGAGGCCCGCAGGTGGCACTGCCGCCCAGCGGCTCTCCACACAACCGTGTCCTTTGCTTCATGTGAACGCCCGGTGGCAGACCTCAGCTCGCCACGAAACCTCACGACTATTTTTCGTTTGAATTGTCCGATTCGTCTCGTGACGGTCTGAAGATTCCTGAAGATTCAGTCTGCTAGGATTTTTACCGGCGCCGTTTCGGCGCATTCAGTCGAGGATTGGGGGGATCCAAAATGCGCAGTTTCGTCTTATGTCTCGTCGTCGTCGTGACAGCTTCTTTTTCCTTCGCCGGTGACGGCATGTGGCTGCCAGACCAATTGCCGAAGATCGCCGAGGAACTGAGGGCCGCGGGCCTCGATACAGACCCGAAGAACTTCTCGGATCTCACCGGCCATCCGATGGGAGCGATCATCTCGCTCGGCGGGTGTTCGGCATCTTTCGTATCGCCCGAGGGCCTGGTGGCCACCAACCACCACTGCGCCTATGGATCGATCCAGTTCAATTCGAGCGAGGACAACAACCTCCTCCAAAACGGCTTTTTGGCCACCACCAGGGGTGACGAATTGCCGGCCTCACCCGGCGCGAGGATCTACGTCACCGTTGCCGTCAAGAATGTGACCTCCAAGGTGCTGGCCTCGATCCCCGAGGATTCCGACGGACCGGCCCGATTCAAGGCAATCGAGAACATCAAAAAAACCTTGATCGCCGGGTGCGAAGAGACACCCGGCCACCGCTGCAAGGTCTCCACCTTCCATGGAGGCGCGGAGTACCGCCTCTACGACCAGCTCGAGATCCGCGATGTGCGGTTGGTTTATGCACCAGCGTCCTCCATCGGAAAATACGGCGGCGACATTGACAACTGGATGTGGCCTCGCCACACCGGCGATTTCGCCATGTATCGGGCGTGGGTCGGGCCCGACGGCCAACCCGCCGACCGATCGGACGCCAACGTGCCTTTCCAGCCCGAACACTGGCTGCGACTTGGGACGGAGGGCGTCGAGGAAGGCGACTTCGTGATGGTGGTCGGTTTCCCCGGCCGCACCAACCGCTACCGTCTGGCGTCGGAGGTCGAAGAAGCCATCAACTGGACTTATCCCCAGCGTGTCGCCAGCCGTAAGGAAAGCCTCGACATCATCGCCCGCGAAACCGAGGGTCGGCCTGATGCGGCCATTGCCTACGCCGCCACCTCGTCCTATCTCAACAATTCGTTGAAGAACGCCCAGGGAATGGTCGCCGGTTTCGCCTATTCTGATTCGGTTGCAAGGAAAAAGTCCCTCGAGGCCGAACTCGCGAAATGGATCGCCGCCGATCCCACACGCCAGGCGAAATGGGGCGATGCGCTGACCGGGGTCGAAGCAGTGCTCGACCAACAGGGTAATCTTCGCGAACGCGATCAGATCCTCAGCTCCATCAACTTCAACCAGATGATCTCGGCACCCGCCACCGCCTACCGGTTGGCCCGCGAACAGGAAAAGCCCGACGCCGAACGCAAGACGGGCTATCAGAAGCGGGACATGCGTCGGATCCGGGCGCGGATCGCACGGATGGCGCGGAGCTTCGACGCCCAGGTCGACATGGCCCTCCTTCAGAATTCGCTCGAGGAATACGCCGCCCTGCCCGAGGACGAGCGCCTACCGGTGCTCGACGACTGGTTCGGCATCGATGGTGAGGCGGATTCCGCAGATCTCATCGCGTCGACTCTGCACCAGATGTACATGGCGACGGAACTCACCGATCCCGGCCAGCGCATGGCGCTGCTCGACGCGGGTCGCGAGACACTGGAATCCAGTGACGACCCCTTTGTTCGGCTGGCCATCGCAATGTACCCCACAAGGCTCGTTCTGGAGGCCGAGAAGGAAGCCTTCAGCGGCATGCTGCTCGAGGCGAGGCCGCGGTTCATGAATGCCCTGCTCGCCTATCAGGTTGCCCAGGGTGAAGAGATCTATCCCGATGCCAACGGGACCCTGCGGGTGACCTTCGGCAATGTCCAGGGTTATGAGCCTCGCGATGCGGTGGTCTACCGGCCCTTTACGACCGCCCAGGGAGTGGCGGCCAAGGCCACCGGGGAAGACCCATTTGCCGCGCCGCAGACGGTGCTCGACGCCATCGCAGACGGTGATTTCGGTCCCTACGCATCGGAGAAGATTGGATCGTTGCCGGTCAACTTCCTGTCCGATGTCGACACCACCGGCGGCAACTCGGGCTCAGCCACCATCGATGCTCAGGGCCGGCTCGTGGGTCTGCTTTTCGATGGCAACTGGGAGAGCATGATCTCGGACTGGGATTTCCTGCCCGAGGTCACGCGGTCGATTCACGTCGATGTCCGCTACATGCTGTGGGTGATGGACCGCATCGACGGGGCCCACCATCTGCTCGAGGAGATGGGGGTCGAACCGGTCTTCGCTGAGGAATGATCCGAGCGAGAGGGGCAGAGGGGCAGAGGAGAAAGGGAGAAAGGGAGAAAGGGAGCGCGGGGGAAAGGGAGCGCGGGGGAAAGGGAGAACCACCTTGCACCGATTTCCCCTCCATGGGCACGGCGCCACCCGATGTCATCCTGAGCGGAGCCCTACAGGGGCGTAGTCGAAGGATCTATGAGACGGACCGCAGATCCTTCGACTTCGCGCGAGAGGCGCTTCGCTCAGGATGACATCTTGATCGACAACTCCTTTCCCGAGCGCGATCCCGTTCCCGAAGGGGAGAAAGGGAGAAAGGGAGAAAGGGAAAACCGCACCGGAAGCGATCCACGTGATAAGGAGCAGGCAGTCCTCTGCTCCTCTGCTCCTCTGCTCCTCTGCTCCTCTGCTCCTCTGCTCCAGAATCGATACGCTCCCGAAACGACCGCGCTGTTGAACCAGGCGAAGTTGTAGACGTCGTCGATATCGACGCCACCCTCCACGGTGCGGTATCCGGCCCGCAGACTCCAACTGTCGTTGAAGTTGTAGCCGATCTTGAGCCCAACGTCGATGGCCCGTCCAGGCCCACCGGCGAGGGCATCGATATCGACGATGAAATGCCACCGGTCGGCAAAACGGTAGTCTGCGCCAAAGTGAGCCAGCGGGACGAACCCGACGTCGGTGTCCTCGCTGGTGGTATCGCCCTGACGCAATTTGATCTTCGCATCGCGGATCTTGACGGTACCGCCGACCCAGAGCTTCCATCGCTCGCCGTTCTTGAACAGATAACGATACGTGAGCCTCCAGGAGTTGAATTGGTAGGTCGCGTCGGTCGGAACCCCGGGCTGATAGGACTCGCCGACAAAATTTACCTCTTCGTCAAAGATCCCCGTCTCGGTGTATGAAAGCGGTGCCAGCAGGACACGCAAACCGTGCTTCTGCTTGATGTTCCAGGTGAAGTAGACGCGACCCGCTGCCCATGGACCGGTACCGACCAGATCCTTGAGCGAAAACCGGGTACCCGTCTCATCGTTGGGGATCTGGACGTCGTTCGACGTCTGCCAGGCCGGACCGGCCTCGAGTTCGAGAACGAATTTGCTGTCGGCGTCGGTTTGTGCGCTCGCTGCCACCGGCAACAAAACCGCACAAATCGCGCAAAAGGTGATGATGAACCTCGTGCTGAAAAAAGCCATTGTCGAACCTCCGCCAGGTGAACCGAAACGACAGGGATAACCTTCCAGGATTTTCCCGACTCTCGATTCTGGATACTGGATCCATATTGTGATGCCTATTTCGATTCCGAGCCCCAACTGCGGGAGGGGGCTCAACTTGAAGGCCCGAGTATACATCTCCTCGTATGGCAGAGGGGCAGAGGGGCAGAGGGGCAGAGGAGAAAGGGAGAAAGGGAGAAAGGGAGCGAGGGAGAACCGTACCTGAAGTCCCTTCCGTGATAAGGAGCGGGTATTCCTAATTCCTGAATTCTCTAATTCCTAACTGCTCCTCTGCGGAGCATCTTCCTCGAATCAGGAGTATGCTCTCCTCCGAGGCACATGACCTACAATTTCGACCCTGACCGTTGGTACGAAAACCACCGCGCGGTGATCCAGGCGCGACTCGATCGAGAAGAAATCGATGCGGCGGCGGCGCAGAAACTCATTGATGATCTCGACCGGCGTTTCGAGTCCCTGGTCTCACGGCTTGACGGGACCTTCGTGCTTCCAAACAAGGGCTCCAAAGAAACGAACTGAAACGAATACATCGAGATCTCAGCTTGTTGCATCCATCGTGAAGAGGGGCAATCCTTGAGCCGCGAGACCAGAATCGGCGTCGTCTACGCCACCACAGCGTTTGTTCTCTGGGGGCTCATCCCGATCTATTGGAAAATGCTGTCGGATGTGGCGGCCACCGACCTCCTTGCTCACCGCGTCGTCTGGGGCCTTCTCGTGGTCGCCACATGGATGACCATCCGCAAACGGTGGCCGGATTTCGCGGCAGTACTTCGCAGACCGAAGACTGTCGCCGCTCTTCTGGTATCAACCGTGGTCATTGCCCTCAATTGGCTGGTCTTTATTTATGCGGTCAACACCGATCGGGTCCTCGACACATCCCTCGGCTACTTCATCAATCCCCTGGTCAACGTTTTCCTCGGTCTGATCGTCCTCCGTGAACGTCTCGATCGAGCCCAATGGATTGCGGTCACGCTGGCCGCGCTGGCAGTGCTGATTCTGACCTTTCAGGTCGGCCATCTGCCGTGGATCAGCTTGGTTCTGGCATTCAGTTTTGCGTTTTACGGCCTGCTCCGAAAAACGGTGAACGCCGACGCGGTGGTCGGTCTGACCTTTGAAACCGGGGTCATGGCGCCCTTTGCCATCGCCTTCTTGATGGTGATCGACGCGCGGGGCAGCGGCAGCCTCGGCCACCACGGGTGGTCCACCGACATTCTGCTCATGCTTGCCGGCGTCGTAACGGTCGTGCCCCTGCTCTTTTTCACCCAGGGCGTCAGGCGGCTCCCTCTTTCAACGATCGGTCTCCTCCAATACATCGCCCCCACCTGTACCTTCCTGCTGGCGGTCTTCGTCTACGGGGAGGCCTTCACCGCACCGCACGCTCTCGCTTTCACGCTGATCTGGATCGCCCTCGCGATCTACTCCTGGGACCTCAGAGTCCGCCTTCGGAGGCAAGCTCCCGCTGCAGCAGGCGAATAAGCTTCCGGCCGCGGCGAAACGGGCGATCGCGACCTATATTGATAAGCAAGACACTCAAAAGCTCGAAACGAAGGGAGGCGACATGAATTCGCCAACCGAGATGGTCGAGGTCAGGTGCCCCATCTGTGGAGGTGTCTTCGCAGTTTGGCAGGTGTGGTCCTTCGATGAATCCACATCCACCAGATGCCCCACCTGCAGCTACGACCTCGCGGCAGACCCGTTGCTTCGTGAAAACGGCCCCTGGTCGCTCGTCGAGGACGACGAAGAGGCAACGAGGCAATAAGCCAGCAAAGAAATGCAGGACAGCCGGCACCCGAGACATCGGGCGGATCTTCGTGTATTATTCGGACCGAAACTCAATCTCTGTAATAGAAACCAACGCTCGGGACGAGATGATCATGAAGCCGGGTCCGCATCGTGCAACAAGCTTGACCGCCGCATCGGTGATGGCGGTCGGAATCGTGGTGACCTTTTCGGTCGTCATCGGCGCCCAGGTCCCCAGTTTTTATTTTCCGACACCGGCGCCTATTGCCCCGCCGGCGCCGCCGACCCCGGTGCCCCCCGGTGCGGTCCAAGTCGAAATGGTAATGATCACCGGCGATCAACGGTCGCCGGGTACGGACACCGTCTCCTGGATCCCGGATATGCGCGCCACGGGCACCGGCGATCACATCGCCGTCTCGCAAAAAGACAAGCAGTTCGAACCGAGACTGGCCGTGGTCTCTACCGGTTCGACCATCGACTTCCCGAACTATGACCGTGTCTTCCACAACGTCTTCAGCCTGTCGACCCCGAAGTCATTCGACCTCGGCCTCTACCGCAAAGGCAAGTCGAAATCGGTCTCCTTCGAGCAACCAGGCCTGGTCCAGGTCTACTGCAATATTCACCCTCATATGGCCGCCTATCTGATGGTGGTCGATTCGCGCAGTCATGCCGTCGCGGATGACGACGGTAAACTCCTGCTGCGCGACATTCCGGTCGGTCGGCAGACCGTCAAAGGCTGGAACGTGCGCGGTGGGATGTGGTCCAGGCAGGTCCAGGTGCGACCGGGCCGAACCAGTCTCTTGAATGTCGAGATCGACATCACGAGTTGGCGCGAGGCGCCGCACCTGAACAAGCACGGAAAGGAGTACCCCCCTCCCGATGACGACGATTTCAGGTACTGATAACACCCGCGCGATGGGTGAGGACGCAGTCGACACCCTTGCTCTGGAACACATGCGGACAGTTGCCGGGGTGGCTCCGCCACGCAAAGCGGGCCTCGGTCTCGCGATTCAGTTCTTCCTCCTCGCGGCTCTGCTGCTCGTCGTCACTCTCGGGCTGACGGTTGCGGTCGCCTCGTGGCGCTCCTCGCAGGTCGCCGAACGCACCATTCAGGACGACCTCGCGAGAGTCCCCGAGGTTTGGGCTGGTTACGCTTCGACCCAAATGACCAGCGCGCTCGATCAGGTCCGGTCATTGGCGAACGAACCGGGGACGGTGGCACTCTTCGCCGAGCAGGTCGATCTTCAGACGCGGTTGAGTTTTGCCACGGAAGACGCCCCACAGATGCTCTTGGACGCCCAGACCTTTTTCCTTTTCGATCGTTACAGTCGCGTGCTCGCGCGCAGCGACCGACCCGACGGCAGCGGCGTCGGCCAGGCATTCGCCGGGGTGGGATGGGTCGCTTCGGTCCTCGACAGCCGACAGGGCACAACTGCATTCATCCGCGAAAAGCAGACCCTGGCCGTGGTGGCCGCGGCACCTGTGATTGCCGGCGAGGGCGATGGGGCACAGCTGTTGGGAGTCCTTGCTGTAACCTTTCCCGTCGATGGCGAGGCCCTCTCCCAGCTTCGTGGTCTCACCCGAGGCGAGGTCGCTGTTGTGGTGGATATGGCCAAACGCGGCGAAGATCCACAACTCAGTCTCAGCCTATCGACGCCCGGGATCGATGGCGAGATGCTCACGCGAATGGTATTTGACCAACCCGACACGGTGGATCGACTGGTCGGTGAACGGTTGGTTTTCGGGCCTGAACGAATCCAGATGCATGGCGGCGAACGGGTGATTCTCGGCGTTCCGATCGAGAGTTCCGACGGCAACGTCTTTGCGGCGCTGCTGGTCGCTCGGTCGAGGGCCGAAGAAATGGCCTCCTTCTACGCAATTCGCAGAGCATTGATCATCGCCGGGGCCGTGATGTTGCTGTTGTCCCTGCCCATCTCTTTTCTCCTTGGCCGCCGCATAGCCGGCCCCTTGCGCGCCCTTGCCGCCGGTGCGGAGTTCATTCGCGATGGCCGACTCGACGTGGAACTGCCCACCGAAGGAAGCGGCGAAGTCGGGGTCCTGGCCGACGCGTTCCGGAAGATGGTGGACGAACTGCGCGAAAAAGAGGCCCTCGAACAGTTGTTGGTGGACCTCAAAGCGCGGTCGTCCGACACCGGTTCATCGACTGCCGCGGAACAGTCCGCATCCACTTCGGTGGAGGACCTTCGCCTCCCCGAACTTGGCGAGTCCTTTGGTACCCGCTACAAGATCCGATCGGAGCTCGGACGGGGTGGCATGGGCGTTGTGTACCGTGCAACCGATCTCGAACTCGAAGAAGACGTCGCCCTCAAGGTCTTGAAACCCGGCGCCTTCGAGGACGCCACCGACGGTCTGGCAAAACTCAAGAGAGAGATCCGGCTCGCCCGCCGTATTTCGCACAGCAATGTGATTCGGGTCCATGATCTTGTCGAAGCGGGCGGGATGCGCTGTCTGTCGATGGAATATGTCCCGGGCACCACTCTGCTCAAGGTTCTCAAGCAGACCAAGAATCTCGGCTTCGCTCCCGGTCTGCAGATCGCCAAACAGATGTGCCGGGGACTCGAGGCGGTCCACCGCGAGGGCATCGTCCACCGCGACCTCAAGCCTCAGAACATCATGGTCCTGCCGAATGGTGTCGTGAAGCTGATGGACTTCGGGATCTCGCGGGGCGAAACTTCGAGTGGCGATGGTGAAAAGAAGATGGTCGAGGGAACACCCGCCTATATGAGCCCCGAGCAGTGCCGCGGCGAAACCCCGGATAATCAGAGCGATATCTACAGCCTGGGCATCATGCTTTGGGAAATGTTCGCCGGTCACATGCCCTTCACGGGCAAGACCGTGGGTTCCATGATCCAGCAACAGCTCACGACCCCTCCCCCACCCATGCGAGCCGCCCGGGCCGATGTCCCGGCTGAACTCGAGACCATCGTAATGAGTTGTCTCGCCAAAGATCCGAGCCGACGACCGGCGTCGGCCAATGCGGTTTATCTCGGGCTACGTGAGGTGCTTGTCACTGAGTGGTGACCCCTCGAATTCGGCCAATCAAAGGCGAACCATCCTGACCGAGGGGGACGAGCTATCGGGTTGAATGATCTACACCCGACTGCCCCGGCCGCAGATCCTTCGACTCCGCGCCCGAGGCGCTCTGCTCAGGATGACATATTGGAACGGCCTACCGGTGCCGTGGCGTTCGTGCGACCGATATTTTCTTGGAACGGTTTCAACTCCGCCCACTAGGACAGAATGAAAAGACCTTTTCATGTCCTGCAAAAAAGCTGAGGCGCCAGGCAATGTCCTCTCCTGATGTCATCCTGAGCGGAGGCGCCACCCGGTGGCGCCGCAGTCGAAGGATCTATGGCACGGCCGACAAAGTACCGCTTTCGATGGGCCGCGGTGGATGTACCTGATCGCTGCCGCTGATCACTGATCACTGATCACTGTTCGCTGTCGCTGTTGCCTGTCCCTGTCGCTGGACACTGTCGCTGCCGCTGTAATTCGGGATCGGGATCGGGATCGGGTACGGCCCAACCGCAAACCGGATATGCCAAAAACCAACCCCGAACCCTCGTGGTGTCAATCGGGCATCTTCAGATCACGATTCGGTTCGGACAACACTGAATAGCAATTTCGAAGGATCGTCGCGCGCTACCAGAATATCCGCAGGGTCACCAACCACTCGTTGGGGTGGAGTTCCTTACCGTTCGTCAGCTTGGCGTCGTTTTTGCTGTATTCGATGGTGAGATCCGAGGCGCGGACGATGCCCACGCGGAGACCGATATCGAGCTTCTGCCAATCCCAGAACATGGACGGCGTGATGAACGGTCCCGAAACCGAGAAATCGTTGTCGATCTGGGAATAGCGCACGGCCGGTCGGATCCAGTTGAACACCGGCTGGTCCCAGGCCGCAAACAGCGGCGTGATGGAGAAGTTGTAGGCGGTTTCGATCTCGAAACCCTGACGCTCGAGGGACGCGATGTCCTGTTTGACGAACTGGGCGAATCCGAGCCACCCGCCAAGACGCCACTCCACATTGAGGCCCCCTTCCCATTTCCGGTCACCCTCATAAGGCAGTGGCAGGCCCGCACCGGCGAGGAGGTCGAGATCCCCCTGATAGAAGGTGCCTTCGATGTCGGGAGCATCGGCCAAGGTGCGTTGGTAGTACCAGGCCATCACGTCAATCGAAGAGTCACCGTCTTCACTGGCGGATCGGAACCCGAAACCGATACCGAGTTCTGATTCACCGTCGAGGCTGAAGTTCTTGATCCGGGCGTCGTAGAGAATCGGGAATCCGGAGTTGTACTTTGGTGCATTGGCACCCGGAACCCGATCGAATGTTCCGTTGTCTCCGGCCAATGCGTTGACGTCACGCATGAAAAGCGGGCCGGCAATGCCGTACTGAGCCCGGGCATAGAAGTTGCCGCCCAGATTCAGACCGAGCTGGATCTGTGGAATTTCGAAACGGTTGACCGCCGTTCCCCACAAACCGTAGCTCTCGAGATTTCGAATGATCTGCTTGGCAAAGCGAGGCGCCTTTCCAAGTTGGACAAATCCCCCCCACGGTTCGAGCGGCCGGAATCGGCGATCCACGGTGCCATAACGGAGCCAGAACTCACGCACGAAGATTCGATCATCGATGGACGTCGGATTTCGGTTGTAGAGATCCTCGACATGGACCAGAATCTGGGCGCTCCACATCTTGGAAAAGGTCATCTCGAACCCGATCTCCACATCCGACAGCTCGTAGTGGGAACCCGGGTCAACCGTCCTCAGAAAAACGCCGTCATCCCCCTCTTCCCAGAAACTCGGAGGGAAATCAACCGGCACCCTGGCCTCGACAAAAGCGGAGTCCCGATAGTTGATGTTGACCTCACCAAAGATCCTGAAACCAGGTTCCTGCGCCGAGGCCGACGGCGTCCAACACACGATGGCAATGAGCAGCCCACAAAGAGCTGACGCCCCGGCCGACACACGACGGAGAGATCCTGACAACATTTTTCACCTCGTTTTGCTTGGATTCTACGATGAGACTGGGACGCAGTCAAGGTTACGGGCCTCTCTCCAAGACCGCCCGTGATCAAATACGGCAACGATACACTCGTCCAGGGAGCCCGCCCGTGAGCAAAAACCTGAGGATCGCCCACCTTTCAGATCTGCACCTCACGGCCACCGAGAGCGGTCGCCGCAAGGAGGATCGTGCGCGCAACATGAATGTGAATCTGTGCCGCCTCCTTCGCCACGCCCCCGTGACGGAGGCGGATCTCGTCCTGATCACTGGCGATGTCAGCGATCGCGGCGAACTGGCCGCCTGGAATTATCTCTGGAGGGCGGTCGCGGATGCCGGTCTGGACCGCCAGAAGATCTGCGTCCTTGCAGGCAACCACGACGCCGCCTGTCTCGACCTCAGGCGCAGCAAAGCAAAGGTGGAGTCACTGGCCATCGTCGAGGCAGGTCTCACGGCGGGTGGGCAATCGTCGGAGTTTCCAAATCTCCGGCTTTTTGCCAACAAACAAATCGGTGTCTTTTCGATCGATAGCGTCAATGCAGGAAATTTCAACATCGCCGACAATGCGGTCGGACGGATCACCTTCGACCAGCTGGCCCGTCTCGGTCGATTGCTCAATGAAAACCCTGAAATCCCGTGCAAGCTGATCGCCCTCCACCACTCGCCAAACATTCCGCGCTCCGCGACCTCCAAACGGAGGGGAGAGAAACCGAGGCCCTTCTGGCTCCGACCGGCACTGCAACTCGACCGGGTCGACCGGGTCGGCCTCCGCCTTCTGGCAAGCACCTTCGAGGTCAAGGCCATTCTGCACGGCCACACCCACGACAATCTCGACAGGAGAGTCGGAGGTGTCAGGATCATCGGCACCTGTGCCTCGACCGTCCCCCACACCGCGGGGCTCCTGAGCTACAAGCTCTACTCCTACTACCCCGCCTCGGGAATACTCAAGGCCACTATCCGGAGACTCAAAGTCGTTTGACCCTGATTCAGGGCCCACCGACAGTCATCGTCCAGGGAGTGGTATTTCCTGTTTCGAAGCCATTGCTCCATAGGGCGACAGGGACATAGCAGACATGGTCGATGTATGTCTCCTGGCCGCCGATTGCGAAGGACTCGATTGAACCAGTCACAGTCAGCTGGCCGGCGGTTCCAGTTGCGGGTTGCAGGGTCACGACTGCGCCGCCGACCATCGTGTTGTGCAAAGCCGTGAAGTTTCCGACATTCGCCAGATCGTCGTTGACGACGAGGTTGACGTTGCCTCCGTAGTCCTCATAGAGCAAGGTGATCTCCGCCAGCGTTTCCGGAAGACCGAAAAACAAATTGAGGTTGCTCGGAAAGACATCCTGACCGGTGCCGCCCGAGGCCTGGGAGACCGCGACGGGACAGGTCCCGCCAGTCGTCGACCCGGAGGGCAACCAGAAGAACTCGTCAAGCCACATCCCAACACCCGAATCGACAAGGAACTGTCCGTATTCATAGGTCTGCGGATACGGCAGATCCTCAAACTCGATGCACCCGGACGGCTCCGCGGATTCGCAGATATCGTCGATCCACAGCTCCTGTCCACCGATCGAAAAGGAGTTGATCGTTCCGGTGATGACCATGATTCCAAGCCCGGTCGGCGAGATACCGACCTCGACCAGGGTGCCACCGACCATTTGCTGATCGAGTTCGTCGAAGTCGTCGAGATTGTTGAAAGCACCGTTGATCGTGAGATTGACATTGCCGCCATATTCACCAAAAAACAGCCGCAAATCCTCAACCGGACGGCCAAAATCGAAGTTCAAGGTGACGTTGTTGACCTGCAGGTCTTTACCCGTACCGCCAGAAGCGTTCGCATTCCGGACGGCTGCCCATCCAGCTGTGGTCCAATTCAAGTTGGAAAATTGAAATGCCGAGGTTGTGACTGTCGTTCCCGCCGTGGTGAACCCGCCCGGCACAACGTAGGCTGAGTCAAGCCCGAGATCCCCGAAATCGATACAGTCATCCGGTGCGAGCGCCGCCACCACCGGCCGAACTGTTGCCGATGCCAGAATCACCACCGCAACAACCAGAAAACACATGATTGAATTCGAAGCCTTCTCGTCACGCATGATGACCCCCTTTTCGGAAGAGCGACCGCTCTTTTTTCGCCTGTTTGTGGAATCAAAAATCGGAACTGTCTCAATTATATCAACCGGGGGCTTGGTCTAATTCAATACTTGGCAAGTAGTTACATGGCGATTTAATGCAAGGCTCAAGTTGGACGATCTGCCGCGTCAGTCGGACCACCAGGAATCGTCCCCACTTTCAAACCCATCGACAAAAATCCCCCACCCGTATTCGTCGGCGCCGATATCTGGGGCAGTACCACGAAGCTGGCCATCGATATCGCGGTCACAGACACCGGCCGCCAGTTGAGTCCCGGCACCGACCGGCGACGAGACTGGATCGGATAAATAGAGTTTTCCCGCCGCCACATCGATCAACAGGTCGGTCGAGGCGTATTCCATATTGCTCGAGGCCACAACCGTGCCGCCGCGATCCCACATCCGGTCGGTCATCAGATTGTTGGCGATGGTGACATTGGTGTCGATAAAACGCCACTCGATCGATGAGGCCCGCGGAGCCTGGGTCGAGGCGATGGTGTTGTGGTAGACCTCCGCTTCCTCCGCTCCCCACAGGACGATGCCCGAATCGAAACCGTCACTAGACGCGAAGAGGCCAGGATCCGCGGCGGCAATGAAATTATTTCGAATGACCCCACCGGTGGTGCCGTCGGCACCGGGACCGAGCCCGAATCCGATGCCGCGCGCGCAGTCGACAACCACGTTTTCTTCGACCAGCGTGTCGGCCGATTGCCGCCACAGATGGATACCGTGCTCGGAGAGCCCCTCAGCGCACCAGAAGCCTTCGATTCTGTTGCGCCAGATACGCCATCCGGTCGCCGCGTGGGCGTCGAGCCCACCCGTATAGCAGTTGTCTCGGATCATCGACCGGCCGGAGTTTGTGAGCTCGATATGTGAACACCGAAGGACGCTGTTGTTGACGGTGCCACCTTCCACCGCGTTGATTTTCACCGCCTGCTGACCGGGGTCCACGATCCTCACATTGTGGATCACGATGCCTTCGATCGAGGTGCCGGGCCCGCTGACGTGGATCGGATGGTCGAATGCCTTTTGCACGGTCAAATCGGCGATCACCGTGTTCGAGGCCTGAATGCTGATCAGCTCGGCGGTGACATAACCGCCATCGAGAATGACCGCATCTCGATTCCCACTTGCCGATCGCAGGGTGACACCGGGTGTCGTGAAATGGAGCCGGTGGGAATAGTCGCCCCCATCCATCGCATAGATTCCATCGGCCAGGAGGATCGTCGTGCCTGCCGCGGCACCGGCAACGACGTCGCGAAGATCATCCGCATCATCAGGGGAAACCTCGACGATCGGCCCCGAAGGCGGCTCCAGGCCCGGACACGGGCCCTGGGCAAAGCAGACTCCACCCATCCACGGGACCAAGCCAAAAGCGAAGACGAATCGAATGACCCCCTCGTGCAACAGTCCATTCATGATCCGGTCCATCATCCATGATGGATCGCCTGCCGGCGTGAAGCGGTGCCGGAGGTCACACTCCCGGCCTACTCGATCGGGATCTCGATCTCCTCATCAAAGATCCATTTGGCGAAGAATCGCCAGTTGTGCCACACCGCAGCCAGCCGCTCTTTGGGTTTGGAAATCCCGTGGCCGAAGCCCTTGTAGATGATGAGTTCCACATCCACCCCCACATCCTGCAGACCCTGATAGAGCTCGTATGCGTTTGGGGTCGGCACCCTTCGGTCGAACTCGCCGTGTTGAATCAGGGTCGGTGTCGAAGCTTCGGTGATAAAGGTCATGGGTGAGGTCTTTGCATAGACCTCCGGGTCGTCCCAGGGGGTGCCCCCGAGGTAATGGCGGGTAAAAGGGTGGATGTCGGTATTCACGTAATAGGTCATCCAGTTCGAGATACCCGCACCCACCGAGATCGCCTTGAATCGATCACTGGTCGTGGTCAGGAAGGCCGAAATATAACCGCCCTGGCTCCAACCCATTGAAGCCACCCGATCGTTGTCAACAAAGCCCTTTTCCACCAGAAAGTCCACCCCCGAGAGCACATCCCAGGCGTCACCGACTCCGAGATTGCGAACATTGAGCGATCGAAATGTCTCACCATAACCCGCGGAGCCGCGGTAGTTGGGCATGAGAACGACGGCACCTTTTTGCAGCCATTGTTGAACCGGGTAGACGTAACTGTAGACGGGCGAAGGAAAGGACAACCACGACGGTCCGCCGTGGATGATGACCATCAACGGATGTTCGACCTCCGGATCGAAGTCTTCTGGTTTGAGCAGCACACCCTCGATCATCGCGCCGTCGCGGCTCGGCCACTGAATGACCTCCCGACTTCCGGTGGGCCAACCCTCAGTCTGCTGCGTCATCTCCGTAATGCGGGCTGCCGCAGCCCCGTTGGCATCGACGCGGTAGATCTCGTCGAGCGTGTCCGGTCCTTCACCCTGCACGGCCATCGAAGTTCCGTCCTTCGAAAAATCCACCGACCACAGTACCGGCGGCAATCCCTCGATGTCGACGAGATCGATCCGGCGGCTCTCCGGATCCAGGCGATAGAGCCTCCGGGTCGTCCGGTCGAGGGCGATGAAACGAATGCCGTCCTCGAGCCATCCCACTGCGCTCACGTCCTCGTCAAAGGCCTCGCTGAGAACCTCGGATTGGCCGCCATTGGCGAGGACTCTGGCGAGCTCCGAATTCAAAAAATACGAGGCGTCACCGTCACCGGTGGAGAACAACACCCAGCGGCCGTCCGGCGACCAATAGGGATCGCCGTCCGGACCCGGCCGGGCGACCAGCGAATGCACTTCGGCATCCGCGATCGTGATCAACGACAGGTCGGATTGATTGCGGTTCTCGACTCGTGGATCGGGCGTGTGGTCAAAGGCGATCCGGCTGCCGTCGGGAGACCAACGAAAATTTCGAACCGTGAAGTCGCTCCCGCCGGTGAGGCGGCGAAACGGTGATTCACCATTTGATTCTGAATCCTCATCAGGCTTCGGGTCCTCCGCGATCTTTTCGCCTTCATCATCTTCCCCGGTTTCGGCATCCGGCAGCTCGGCACCACTATCCTGAGCCAGCGCGGCTTGCACATCCAGGACCCAGAGGTGGGTCAGTCGAAAATCCCGGTCTTCGACCGAATACTGGCCGAATTTTTCTTCACGTTTTTTGTCCTCGGAAGATTGCGGTTCGGTAACCGAAACCGCCATCAATCGACCATCCGGTGACCATTGGTAGTCCGAGACACCGCCTTCGACCGCTGTCAGAGGTCGCGCCTCTCCGCCCGTCGGAGCAATCAGCCAGATCTGGGTGTCCGTGCCTCGATCGGCCAAAAACGCCACCCACGATCCGTTCGGCGACCAACTGGCGCCGCTGCTCCGACCGTCATCCGTTCGCGTCAGTTGGAACGATTCGCCGCTCTTTCTCGACAGCCAGATTTCGGAATCATAACGGTTGTTTTCCCAGTCGACGGTGTTGACCGAGTACAGCACGTCGCCGCCATCGGGGGCGATGCGGGGGCCGCTGGATGATTCGAGACTGAGGACTTGTTTGAAATCCGGGCTCTCTGATTCTTCGGTCCCGGCTCCCACCGCCGGCGCGATCAGCATATAAGCCAAAAACCAAATCGCCACCTTGAAGACTGTCTTTCCCATCGGATCCCCCTTTTCTGATCGCCTGGTCCGAAAAGGCTAACACGCAAGGTCGGCCGGGAAGGAGCATAATGTCAGCGAACGCAAGCTGCTGGAGGAAATGATGAATCTGGAGCAGGCAATCACCACTGCCCTCGAATTCGAGGCGCGAGTCCACCACACATATGCCGAGGCGGTCGAGAAAGCCGAACACGAGGTGGCGAAAAAGGTGTTCGCAACCCTGTGCGACGAAGAACTCGGACACATCAAATACCTCAAGGAGCGCTTGTCGGAGTGGCGCTCGACCGGAAAAATCACCGTGGTCGATCTTTCAACCGTGCTGGTTCCAAAGGCAGCGATCGAAAACCACGCCGCCAAGCTCAAGCAGAACCTCTCGCCGGATCGACGGGTTAGCCGCGGCACCGAACTCGAAAGCCTCACCAAGGCGCTCCAGTTGGAACGGGAGACCAGCGCCTTTTACAAGCAGATGGTGGCCACCCTGGATGCCGAAGGCAAACAGCTTTTCGAACGATTCGTCGAGATCGAAGAAGGCCATGTGGCCATCGTCCAGGCGGAGATGGATATGGTCACCGGGGCCGGCTTCTGGTTCGACACCGCCGAGATCAGTCTCGAAGGAATTTGAAGCTCTTCAGGTCTTCCAACTGACCCGGTAACGACAGACCTCACCGCCGGCTGCGCGGCACTGCTCCTCGTGAATCCGTACCGTCTTGGCACCGCACATTTCGAGCGCCCGCCGGTACCAACCGATGACCGTCAGGCAGTCCGGTTTGGAAAACGTCTCCGCATCGTAGGTGGTCAACACGCCCTCGTTTTCGCCGAGGGCCTCGTACTCGCGCCGCCCGGTCTGGTAGTACATCCGATAGATCTGCGGCGCTTTGGCAAGGAAGGCCTGGGGATCCCCGGGAGCGATGAAAGCCGCGTGGGCTGTCGTGAGATTGCTGTCCGCCGACGCCTCACCCAAACGTTCGAAGATCTCCGTCCGGCCTCCACCCAGAACCCTGACGATGGCATCATCCAAGCGTTTCCCCACTCCGAAATCGAGCCACGCCACCGGGACCATCCCGGCGAGGGCTTTCCGGTCTTCCTCGTCGAGGCTCTTGAGGACTTTATCGAGCCCCTCACTGCCGAACCGGGTCTCGACAAATGCCAACCTGGATTTCAATACGGATGCTTTGACTTTTTGTTGGCTCATACATCTATCGTACAACCAACATGCATTTTCCGGCCAATTCGGATCTCCTCATTGTGTTCGGTTCTTCGGTCGGGTTTTCCCTTTCAGGAGGTGTGATGCCATCGCAACACCGACAACAACCATCGCCGACCCAACAAGCGTTCGAGGAGTGACGGGCTCATTCATAAAGACGGCACCGAGGATCAGCGCCACCACGGGCGTGCCATAGCCGATGAGCGCAACCTGCCGGGCCTCCATATGGTCGAGCAGCCAGAAGTACATGGGAAAGGTTATCGCGGTTCCGAGAATGGCCATGTAGAACAGGGCGGCCACCGGGCCCGGCTCCACAACCAGAGTACGATCACCTTCAACAACCGCCGCCACGATTCCCATGGTCATCGCCGCCAATCCCATCGCGGCGGTATTGAAGGTCACCGGATGCATACCCGAGCCCCAGCGTTTTACCGAGACGCTCACGAAAGCCCCGGCGAGTGGTGAAAGAAGCATGACAACGGACGCCACCAGGACCTGCCGGCCCCCAAGCAGATTGAAATCCTCCGCAAAAATCACCGCGATTCCTGCAAAACCGACGAGGGTGCCCGCGACAACAGGCATCGTCATGCGCTCACGGGGCAGCATGAAATGAGCGAGGACCGCCACCAACAGAGGAAAGGTCGCAAAGAGAACCGAAGCCAGACTTGAAGGCACCCACTGCTCTGCCCAGAAAACCACACCATAAGAAACGCAGAACGTCAGCCCGGCGTGAAGCAGCGTCAGTCGGCGGTGCAATCGATTGGTCGACCACAGGGGAATTCCCCGCAGGACAGCATAGAGGGCAAGCAATGCCACGGCGATCACGAATCTGAGGGCCACCCCGGTAAACGGCGGGAAGGACCTGAGCGAAACGGTGATCGCCGCCCACGTCGTGCCCCAGACGAGGGTCAAAAAGACGAGGGTCACGGTTTTGAGCAAAATACTGGGCGACGACATGGACTCGGACTCTACGCCGATCTCAGCCTGCGGCGCAACTCAGTTCCATCCCCAATTCGCCGCAGCGACGCCGCTGGCAAGCGCCAGCAGGGCCACCATGGCGAGAAGGCAGGCCGTCAAGGTCTTCCATCTTTTTTCAGGCGCTCGGTTGATGAGTACCGCCACAACCAGGATCAAACCGACGCTCGGCAGATAGGAATACCGTTCAGCCCAGGGCAGTCTCCACGACGGAAAGAAGAAAACCGCCGCCCACCACCACCCAAAGATCATGGCTCGATCTCCTTTCCGAAAAGCGTTGATGATGAGCCATCCGGCGAGCGCAACCCCCCCGACTGTCCACAGCCAGGTCAGCGTGGCATCGGACCAGATCCGATCTCCGATCGGTCCCTTGGCCGCCGGTATCAGGATCATCCCGATCTCCTGGAAGAAACGCTTCAACCAATCGTGCGGCCAACCGAAGAGGCCGAGGGCCGCGCCTGCATTCCCGGTTCTGGTTCCATACCATGCAACATAGGTGATGATCAACGTGGGAAAGCAAGCCAGCCATGCCCAATGGGCACGACGCTTTGGCAAAGAGCCATGCCGCCAAAGGCGCCGCAAGACCGACGGCGACGGCAGACTCCTTCGCCCCGCAGGCGGCGAGAGCGGCCAGCAAGGCCCCAACCCAGAACCAAGGGGCCCTTTCGGGCCGCTGATCGGGAGCCGCGATCGCCAGCAGGACCGACACGATCACCAATGCGGCGGCCCAGAGATCACCGACGCTGCACGCCCAGGCGATCGCCTCCGTTTGGCTCGGCAGCACCGCAAAAACGAGCGCGGCCAGGAAAGCTGCCTTCGCGTTCTTGAGGATCCTCGAGATCAAGAGGTAGACGAGCCAGACCACCAGCACATGAACAATAATCGAAGCCAGGTGATAACCCGCGGCCCACTCGCCGAATACCGGCTGGAGGAGCTCGAAATGGAGTGTCACCAGGGGCCGGTAGAATCCATATGGCCACGCTGCCAACAGAATACCGCCCGGGCCCGAATGTTCGGAAGCGTACTGAAGGTAGGCAAGATCTTCGATGCCGAAGCCCGATGAAACCGCCGGCAGGCGGGGCACGATGGCCGCAATCGCGAGCACGGCGAAGCGCCACCTGGACCATCTGGAAGCCTGGATCATGGTCCATTATCCGCCAGGAACCCAGCCCCGACAAATATTGAAATGCCTGTGGTCGGCCTTCCGGCGACTGAGAGTGATGGCGTATAGGTATCGGTGCCGATACCTATAGGCATCGCGTTCGCAATGCTGAGGTCTAGGATTGTCCCCGTTGGTGGTGGCCCGTCACGGTGCCACATCAGCCGCGGGACAGCGGCTAAAGAAAGAACCTCTCAGCGATATGCTTCGCCTCGATGGGCGATCCGCACGCGGTCCTTTGCGGAGTTGACGCGGTTGATGACCTCGGCGAGATCCTCGTGAGCTTCAGTCGTGTTGAGACTCTCTACGGCATGCTCTTATCTGTACACAATGTACAGAATTATCTCCACCCTCAGCTATTCCCCAATCACCAGCTCTTGGACGATCATCGAGCTGCGCGCTCTGAAAGCAGCAAGGATCTTGCCGTCGGCGCCCGGCCAGAGCCAGAATCCGGTCTGGCCGAAATCAGTGTCGTAGAGTTTCACCGGCACGGTTGTCGTACCCGCATTGGCCCACCCGCCGCCCTGTTTCAGGTACCACTCGACCGTCGTCTCGTTCGACTCCTGGGCCGCCCTGTTCGCTTCCAACGACTTCATCAGGCTTTCCTGTTGCGTCAGCCCCGGTGTCCGGTCGGTCTGAAATCCCGGGTCGACTCGGCCCACCAGCATCTCGATGCCCGGGCTGGGATCGGCGAGAACCCCGAGGAAGCTGTCCTCACGGTCGGTGAGCTGGAACGCCTGCGGATCGCCCGCGCGATAGCCAAAGACGCCACCCGTCTCCACAGTCGGCGATCGAGAGAGATTCCAGAACATCTCGATGCCCTGAGAGCTTCTGCGAATCAGCGTGTCTACCGTTGAAGTGAAGACGTCCGATTTCCATATCACCTCATCGCCAAGCCACTTCGAGCCCGCGGTGTCGAAGCGCAGGTAATGAACTCGAATCGAGTTTTCGTTGGCAATCAGAACTTCGGCCGCCACCACGTGCATCACGCCTTCGTCGTCCAGGGTCGCATCGAGGGTGTTGATGCTGTGGTCGGTGAAGTTGTCGCAAACCCCTTTGAGTTCGATCGAGCCGGTGGCCGGATCGAGCCGAAACACCCCGAGTGAGTGCGTGGCGAAGTTCGGGTGTTGATAGGCCGAAATCCGATCGACCGATGGCCCGTCCCAGCTCTCCCAGCCAAAACCGAGGCCGACCACCCAGATCGAGTCGCCCGCCGCAAACCCGGCTTCGGAATCGATAAACGGTGCGAAGGAGATCAGCTGACCCTCATCGTCGAATGGCAGCATCAGCTGCGGATTACCTATAGCAATGTTTAGAAAAATGACCCCGGACGAAGCCGGATCGCTCGGCGAACGGAAGTCGCTCGACATCGGCGACATCTGCAATCCGGCCAGACCCTTTCGAACGGCCCATTTCTCTCCATCCAACCGCAGCATCGTCAGGTCCCCGGTCGCAGACATGAAGTTGGTCTCATCGCGTTTGACATTGCCGGTCAGAAGAACGCTGACCGGTTCACCCTTGGTTCTCAGGATCGCTGCGGGTTCAGAACCCTCCGGGAAAACGATCTCTTTGGCGTCGAGCACTGTCACCTGAATGCCGCGAGTTTCGACGAGTGACACTACGCCGGGCGCGTCCTCGTCGGCCGATACCTCCCTTCGAAAATCCTGTTGCGCTGTGGCGACCCGGCCCGCGATCGACCCGACGATCATGATGGCGGCAACTGCCGCCACCGGCACCTTGCGCCGCGAGAACCACGCAGCGATCTTCGTTGGAGTCAGCTTGCCCATGATCGCCTGGTGAAACAACACCCCGTAGAGAACAGCCAGCAACCCGATCTCGGCAAACATCAGCCACCGGATCGGCCAGTAGGTACCCGAGAGATAGAGTGCCTGGTGGATTGGGCCCGTCATCCAAAGGGTCGGAGCGTAGAGCACCTTCTTGAGGGCCGGGATCCACCACCGCATCTCCCCGGAGTCCAGCGGCAACGAGTTGATGAGCAGTGCGTAGTACAACAAACCCCCAGATACGATCGCAACGCCGACACCGCAGAGCTTGGCAATGACAGAGCGCACGTGTCCTCCTCGACTCATTGAACTACAGGGTCATCTCAGAAACCGTCCACTCCATCGTATCTCGAAATAACCGGAGGAGGGTCGGTGAGACTGGCGCCAATACTGCCCTGTGCGTTCGGCCACTCGCTGGTGACGGCTGGTCACCGCGACCAAAGGGCGCGAGTAAAACTATCGGCATCGGTGTTATATCGGTATTGGTGCCATTTCTCAGTTCCCGCTCAAATCGTCGGAATCGTCAGACCAGGCACTGATGGGCACTGATGGGCACTGATGAAAATGCAACAATGTGGAATATGGTACCTATTTGGTACCTATTAATTCCTCCGGCCAACGGTAGAAGTTTCCATTGATGTATATGGTGTCGCTATCTAGGTTGTTGGCGGGTCCGCGTAGCGGAAATCCTACCTGATTGACTTCCGTGCCGACGCCCCTCGTCCAACCGACATTGCCAAGATCCAGATCGGAGTAGTCAATTTCGAACCGGCCATCAGCGCCCGAAGAAACGATGACGTACGCATAGGACTGCGAGGCCACAAAAAATTTCTGCCCCCATCCATCATTGGCACTCACGCTCTTCACGTAGGTTGGTGAAAGGAGGGGAACCGTTTCTGATACGTCACTTGTGGTTGGGTAGAACGCCCAATCCACCGCGTACGCTTCAATCGCAATACCAAGGGTTTTCATGAGGGCCACGGTGTCGAAACCGAAATCCGAGTCAGTCTTGTAGGAGCGATACAGTTCCTCGATCTCAACCTTGATGGCGGGTTCCCTGAAATACTCCAGCGAACTTTTCAACACCTCGCGAGCTTGCTCTTGGTTCTCCGAAGTTTCAACAGCCTTGACGACCATGTTTTGCATGAGGCTTTCGGTTTGGTTGTCCCCGAGACGAAGCCACACCCTCGAGAGATCTCGCAGCGTCTCGAGCCTCGTGGTTTCCCACGGTTCATTGATGTCGAGTTCTGCCTGCCAGTTGGCAAGCGCACTCTTGGAGTCCTTGGAGTTCAAAAGTGCAAGGGCCCCGCAGATATTTTTGTACCGTTCGAGTTCCCCTTCTCCTTGAAACGGGAAGTGCTCCACGAAGATTGATTTGTACGCATCAAGAAGCTCTTCGTCGATCAACTTCACGGTCGTTTTTCCGCCGATCGCTATGGCTGTGTTGAATGCTTCGTCAGCCTGATCGAGATCGCCCGTTTCGGCGAATGCCCGACCGAGCATTACATGCGCTTCCGCGTTCTTCGGATCATCATGAATCACCGCGTCCAAAACACTGGCCGCCTCTTCCGTCTTTCCCAGGTCCAACAACACCGCCGCACTCTCGAGTCTCTCGTCTTTGCCGCACGCAATGAGCACCATTGTTGCTACCAGGCAAGTGCCGACAACCAAAATGCGGATAGAACGCGGGGTGTTCATCTGGTTTCCTCTCAGGTCGAATTGGATTGGAAATCGCAAACCCATGAATCAAGTACCGTCGACTTGGAGCTATCTCCTCGGCGATTTTGCCATCTTCGCCGCCTGAAGTCGATCAAGATCCCCCACGAATTGGATGGTCCCCACCTTCTCGTCGACGCCTTCGAAGTGCACGTTGCCACCAACCCATCCAGTCAGGGGATCGATGCTGAGGAGATCAAACGGTTGCTCGGCGATGACTGGGAGGATCGCCAGAGTGCGATCCTCTCGGGCGATGATCGAGGCTCCATACACTGGCAGGGGCGCAGCCACGTTGAGCCTGGAATCCGGACTGACGACCAGACTGTGAGAGCTCACGTGCCACTTACCCGCGCCATTTTCACCACTGTAGTCTCCAACCACCAGGGCGACGGTATTCGATCGTGCGTACAAGAGGTGATGGGTCCCGTCGGGATCTCTGTTGAAAATCCTGGACGGATCGATCTCGTTGAGTTTGCCGCCACCAGCGACCGGGAATTCCTCGCGGACCGAAACGAAGCGGCCGAGTCCTGTTTCGAGCGACCGGCCGATGCCGTGGAGAATGAACATTCGCCTTCCGCTATTCCTCATCATGATGTTGCCGAGAGTCGTGTCGAGAAAGAGTGGCGACTCTTCAACGCCATTCGGTGCCGGGTAGAGCACCTCGACGGCGGGTGAGGGACGAACGAACTCGGCCCTCACCCCGCCGCCGGGGGGGAACCGGCCGCTTTGGGTCACGTTGTGGGTTATCTTCCAGGTTCCAGCACATCCGAGTTCGGGTGGAAGGAGGTGTGAGCAGGAATCTTCGATCCTCTGAATCAAGACGGAGCCGATATAGCCTTGGGGGTCGTCTCCGTCGAACACCACGATGGCCCCGTCCGGGGTGAGGTATCGAAACGGGCGCTGCCCCACGAGGTGGATCGTCCGTCCGTCGCTGGACACCATCGGCCCTAACGGGAGACGGGCCACGGGTTCGCCCGTGGCGCCGGTGATTTCGAGGTAGAAGCCTCGGCTACCGTTCAGGCGATCCTTCCGCACAAAAGTAACGATGTCTCCAAAACTCCCGTCGGCCCGAACCGGCAGCTGAAGTCGCAAGGACCCGCGGTCCCGTAGGTACACCTGCCAGCCACTCGCGACAGCGTGGGCCGGCAGAGCGCCGGCCTTCCCTTCGATGACCACCTTGTTCTCGGCCGGCGATATGATTCGAATCAATGCTGGAAAAATCCCCCTGAGGTCGTCGTACCTGGAAGATGTCGTGAATGACCACGACTCGTTCACGGTGATCGCTGCACGGCCTTTCTTGCCGTAGGCTGTCGTCGTGAAATTCGCCTTGTACCTGGTGTCAAACAAAAGCGGAGTTCGCGGCTGACAACGAATCTGGCGGCCGTGTTTGTCGGTGGTTTGACAGATGGACTCGACGGACTGCCTGCCGTGGTCGGCCAGCATCAGGCCCAACCTGGAAAACCCGTCGCGAAAATGTGCTCCCTCGATTTCGATGAGAAATTCCGTATCGGGATCGATTCCTTGCGTGCCGTCGGATGGCCGAGGGCTCAACGAAATTTTCATCTTGTCTTCGCGAGAAAAAGCCGTGCGGTCCTTTTTCAAAAAGGGTCGGCCCCAACCAATGGCGACAACCAACGCGATGCCTGCCGCCACCAACACCAGGGCGAAAATGCCGGTCACCACACTCGCGCTGAGGGCTGATTTGTGCACCCTCTTGCCCCGCTCGAATACCAGCGGACGCAGCGACAGCCACGCGCCCAGGAAAGCGGTAACCAGACCCGTCGTGATGAGATTCACGTTCATGTCGGCGACAAATCCCCAGAAGACCATCATCGCAGCGAGAATCAAAAGGACCATTGAACACAGGACTACTGCGCAGGAAATACCGGCGCGTTGCTTGGGCGTCTGTTGGGTCATTGCCTTTTCCTTGGTCTCAGACCTGACTGCGACGGATCATGATCCCGTCCTCTCTACTCAATGATGCCACCGCAAGGGCACAACATCGCAGGATCAGGCACATGGGTGCCGTGGTCAATCGAACTCCTGGGTACCGTCGAACCCGGAGACTTTCGCTGGAAATCTGAAGTACCTTTTGGTGCCGCCCATCTTCAGAAGAGTCAGAACCTTCTGACCGCCACCGCTTTCACGGCCTCATTCTCCGTTTCCATGCGAGGCCTGACTCCCGGACATGAGATAGAGTTGTTTCGACGACGTGGAAATCGAGAAACGAGAAATTGTCAGAGAAGTCGTAGGAAAAACCTGATTCCATTCGCCCAATGGAAATGGGCTGACGATTTGGGGGTAGCCGATGAAAGGACCCGTCGGGAGGCAACTGAATACCACAATCGTTCTTTTCACGATTGCCCTCGGCCTGGGGCAGCAGGTCGGCGCAGAACAACAATGGGAATGGCAGCACCCATATCCTGTAGGGCATACGCTGCACGACATCTGGGGAAGCGGGCCCACCGACATTTACGCCGTCGGGAATGCTGGAACCATCGTCCACTTCGATGGAGGATCCTGGAATGTCCTCGATCGCCTGACAAAGGAAAAGCTCAATGGTGTCTGGGGTAGTGGCCCGAAAGACGTTTTTGTCGTAGGTCAACAGGGCACGCTCCTCCACTTCGATGGTCGAAATTGGGCAAACGTCAGCACGGATACGAAGCATCTGCTGGACGTGTGGGGAAGCAGCAAAAAGGACGTATACGCCATTTCAGAAAGGTCGATCCTCCATTTCGACGGAGCCTCCTGGTCGTCAATTGAAATCGACGGCCCGAGCAACACGAAGATCTGGGGAGTGAGTCGGAAAGATGTCTATGTGATTGGAGAAGGGGGAACCGTACGACATTTCGACGGTTCCGAATGGACCATGATGTCCCGCGAAGCTTGGGGGTATGGAGGAGTCTTGGGCCGATCGCAAGAGGGTTTCTTTTCAGAGGAAATCGTGCGAGGAGAGGCGAGCTTTTCCTCGATGTTCCATTACGACGGTCGAAGCTGGACCCCGTTTCCGTTGCCGAAAATCGCACACAGCCAGATGACCACCCACATGTGGGGAGCCGGTCCAGATAATGCCTTCGTTCAGGTTCAAAACATGAGAGACTCTGATTCTTGGACACTGCACTTCAATGGATCGGAGTGGGTGAAAGTCGCGGACTGCTCCGGGATTTTTCGTGAGGTTTGGAGCGCCGGCCCACGCGATGTCTACGCGGTCGGGAAGCGAGGCATCATCATGCATTTTGACGGGACAGCGTGGCACGAGATCAGCAGGAACGTCGTCGCCTGGAATGCCAAGTTCAATTCTGTTTGGGGGACGGGGCCAGACGATGTTTACGCTTTTGGGTACGTCGAACAAGACGCACTCATCGCGCACTATGATGGCGAGAACTGGGCCATCGTCTACGGTCAGGAGGCTGATCGCGAGCACCGTCAAAAAAAAGGCGAAATTCGATACCGCCGACCGCGGCCTCGGATCAACCTGACCCACGGATGGGTAGCGGTCCGGACAACATCTATGCCGTTGGAAACGCGGGCTCGGTCCTGCATTTCGGCGGCGACGATTGGTCCCCGATTGAAATTGGCACCAAAGAGGATCTCAAGGGGGTTTGGGGTAGTGCTGCGGATGACATTTACGTTGTCGGTGCCAAGGGAACCGCCGTGCATTATGACGGGGCATCATGGACCAAGTTCGATGCCGGGGACCAACACGACTTTGTATCAGTTTGGGGTAGCGGGCCGAATGACGTGTACATTCTCCGAGGAAACTGGTGCGTCCAACATTGGGATGGGACCGAGTGGGGGGAGATGTGCTTGCCGGAATACCCCTACCAGATGTACTCCACGAGTATCTGGGGCAGTGGAGCGAATGACGTCTTTGTCGTCGGCCACAGCGCGAGAATTGGTCACTTTGACGGATCGAGTTGGACATTGATGCCATTGACCGATGACTATGCGCCCTACCTCGCAAGCGTCGGCGGGAATGGGCCGGCAGATGTCATTGCTGTCGGACGCGATACGAAAATGAACATCTTCCATTTCGATGGTGAGTCCTGGTCCCCAGTTGATGCCAGGGAGGACGGCGATCTATCGGCCGTCTGGGGTGATGGCAATGGGGGCGCCTTCGCTGTCGGAGAAGCTATCCGGCGTTTTGATCCGACCAGGGAAGATCCGTCTGGCCTTGAGGTTGACGGAAAGACGAAGTTCGACCTTCCATGGCGCGGCCGCCCGATCATCTTGCTGGCGCTCCTGGCCGTTGCCTTCGTTGCTGTCCTTGTCTTCATTGTCAGGAAGCGTGGCTGAGAAAATGAGGCGAGAGGGGTCAAAAACCAATGGAGACGGATTAATGTTGGGTATACAAGGATCGCTGGTTCGCAGGGCCGGGCTGGTATTGCTTTTTGCATCGTTCATAGGTCCCGCTCTCGGCGCCGAACAGGCGATAGTGCTGGACGCATCGTATGAGTTGGCCGTGCCAGACCCGTTTCTTGACTTGGGTTCGATCCGGGCCGGGAAATTCAAAGCGGCCGAGATCGCCGTCAGAAACGAATCGGACGAAGTGATGGTGATCGTGGGTCTTCAAAGCGACCTTTTTTCTGTCCCCGACCCGACTGGAGAAATCCCACCCAATGGGATGAAGAAAATCAGGATCGAAATCCAACCGCCCGAGAAAACCCAGACGTATCGGCATTGGGTCGTGCCCTGGGAGACAGGCTCTGCGCGTCTCCAGTTTCGGGTTGGAGTTCGCAGCCCGCGATCAGTCGATTTCAACCTTCGTGTTGAGCCGCTTCCCGATCTTTTGCTTCTGCTGGGGCCCGAACTCCCCCTAAGTAGTTACCCGAACCAAGGGGATTTTGTGCGCAGGATCATTCTCATCTCTGGAGAGCCGAACCTTGATTTTCAGATCACAAACGTCTCTCTGGACACGACCGAACTCGAGGTGAGGGTGCGCAAGCTCGAAGACGGAGAGAAACTCCACTACCAGGCCCACACCCAATTCCTGCTCGATCTGATGCAAGCAGAGGACCCGGATCTCAATAATGTATCGGTTCGGGTGTCCATCGAAACCGATTTGTCAGACACACCGAAAATCGAAGAGATGTTCTACATCAACATCCACTAAGATCCATGTTCTGGCTCAACCACCGGTCCGCACTACCCGAAAGCCGGTATCGCCGGCATGGCCTGGCCCCTCGGCACGGCTCTCATGCACCCGGCATTGAGAGTCTCGATCCCAGTAGGATCCGCCCTTCCTGACCCTTTCTTCGTCGAGGGCGTCAGGATTCTCTGATACAAAGAAATCGACGGCGAACCAAAAGGGCCGAATTCCGGGTTTCGTCCCAAACCCATTCGTTCAGATTCCCCGACATATCATAAAGACCCCATGCATTCGGCGCCTTTTCTGCGCAACGGTGAACCTTTCTGTCGCTGTTGGACTCGTACCAGCCGTAAGCTTCCAGGTCATCGCCGCCCGAGAAAAGAGTATTGCTTCCCGCCAGCGCCGCCCGTTCCCATTCAGCCTCGGTTGGTAAGCGATAGCCCTCACAATCGAGCCCCAAAAATTGAGGATCTGGATGCTGGTCGCCAGGTGCGCCGGCTTCGGCAACGGCGAGTTCATAGCATTCCTCCAGGCCGGATTTCTGCGAAAGACGGTTTGCGAACTCGACGGCCTGCCACCAGGTGACTGAGTCTTCAGGAAAACCGCGACTGGGTCCCCGTTTTGAATTGTCTTTGTCGGACATGATGATATCCCACTGCTGTCGTGTGATTTCCGTTTCAGCCAACCAGTAATCTCGCGTGAGCGTTACCTTCAGCCGTCGGGTGTTGAGATGTTCTATCGGCCCTCCCATCGTGAACGACCCGTGCGGGATAGCACGGAAACCAATATTGGCAGCAGAGTCCACCCACAGTTCGCCTGCAGCGGGGTTCCCAGGTGGTTCGACCGGCCAAGTATTTGGCGTCGGTCTATTTTCCAACCCGGATGTTGGGATTGGCTGCCCCTCGGGCCCCGCGGTGGTTTTGGCGCTGGTTTCGTTTTCTGAAGCACCTTCACCTGCCGGGCTTGAGACAGCCCGATCACAGGAGGCTCCAAGGAGGAGTGCCAGCCCGACGAACCCAATATGAAATGGAAGACGGATAGACGTGCTTTTCGAATCTTTGGTGTATCCCAAGCTTTTCCTTCCTCCCGAACCAACGATCATCCTTTCACAACTCTATCGCAAGTTTTCCCCTGTTCACACGATGGCCGTTTCGTCGTGGCCATGGTGTTTCGGGCCGCCAGAATCCGAAAGATCAATACCCCCGTACCTGGCACCTTTAACCTTTACGGATGTGCGCACCTTTATTGACTCCTTCACGCTGAACATAGGTTACCGTGTCCGCGCTTTTGTGGGGTGCCGACGCCAAGCTCCTGGTGCTCTGTATAGGTGCGGGGCACCGGTTTCCGCAAGAAACCATGGTCCATTTTCGTTCAGGACCCTCGCTCCGGCAATCCGGTTCATCCGCGGTTGGCTGCCCAGCAGCGAAAAGGTATCATGCCGCGAGCAAGGACAAGGAGGAAAAATGATCGAAGTAGGACAGACCGCACCAGGATTCAGCCTGACCGACCAATTCTCGCGAAACATCAGCCTCGACCAGTTCAAGGGGCGGCGCCATGTGATGCTGCTCTTTTACCCCCTCGATTTCACACCCACGTGAAGCACCGAGGTACCCGGCGTGGAAGCTCTTCAAGACCGCTTCCTCGCCGCCAACACCCAGGTTCTGGGTGTCAGCGTTGACTCGATCTACTGCCACATGAACTGGGCAATGAGCCTCGGAGGAGTATCTTTCCCGCTCCTGGCAGATTTTCACCCCAAGGGTGAGGTCGCCAAATCCTATGGTCTCTATCTTGAAGAAGCCGGGATCACCGATCGCGCCACCGTCATCATCGATGCCGACGGCGTGGTCCGCCACGCATCGTCCGTCGGTCCCGGCGGCAAGAGAGACATCGCTGAACTCGCCGCACTCTGCGAAGAAGTCAACCGGAAACACGAAAACACTCTCAGAACGCCCGAAGACCCGCCAGGCCTCGAGGACGATACCGTGCTTTTCGTACGATCGAACTGCATGTTTTCGACCAATGCCGCGGCGGCGCTGGGCAATCTCCACCTCGACACGGTGCCGGTGCGCAACGTGAGTGAGGACCAGGGGGCTCTCGACGACCTGACCAAGATCGCCGGCAAGGGCCAGGCGCCCTGCCTCTGCGTCGGTGACAAGGCGATGCACGAAGCCGCCGACATCGTCTCCTATCTCGCCGGAAGAGCGATGACGCTCTGAGGCGAATTCCATCGAGTACAAATAGAAAAGGGCCGGTCGCAGGTTTGCGACCGGCCCTTCAGTTTTAATACGTCGAGGGCGATCAGTCGTTTTCACCCTCTCCGGCATCTGTCTTCTCGTCGGCGACCTCCAACGCCCAGGGCGGAAGATCGGTCTGTTTGTTCTTGACGAAGTGATCCATCCATCGCATCACCCGATGGGCATAGTCGTCGCGCGAAGCAGCGCGGCGGTTGCCGTGGCCTTCTCCCGGATAGCGCACGTAGCGAACCGGCGTTTTACCGACCAGTTTGAGTGCGCGATAAAACTGCAGGCTCTGTGAGGGATGGACCCGGCTGTCAGCCGTGCCCCCCGCGATCAGGAGAGGTGTCCTCCCCTTTTCCACCCAACTCATGGGGCTGCGCTCGAGACTGAATTCGGTATTCGTATAGGGCGGATACAAGGCGTGGACCATGACGTCCTCCACCGGAATTTCGGTGGTGAATGCCTTACTGTATTTGTTGCTGATGCCCACGAACATCACTCCGGCACGGAAGTGCTCGGTATGGCGGGTGGCCAACCAGGCGGTCGCATAACCACCGTAGGACCCACCGGTGACCCCGACTCGATCGGCATCGACGATCCCGCGATCAATCAGTGTCGCAAGGGCATCGAGCAGATCATCGAACTCTTTTCCGGCTGCGTCGTGTTGACCCAGCTTCGAGAATTCGACACCCCGTCCGGTGCTGCCGCGATAGTTGGGATAAAAAACAGCATAACCCTGGTGGGCCGCCATCTGGGCCGGCAAAGAATAGGAGCTGAGCCAACCATTGCTCCGGTGCCCCTCCGGTCCACCATGGACCCCCATGATGAGCGGCAGGGGGCCAGCCGCACCCGCGGGCCGGATCAGCAGACCCTCGAGCTCGAGGCCGTCTTTCGCCCTCCAGTTGAAGACCTCCTGCGGCTCGAGCGCCACATTCGCGAGCCACGGGTTGCTGTCGGTCAGGCGTGCACCGGCAGCTTCTCCGAGATTGAAGGCATAGACCTCGTTGGGGTGGAGCGGGGTGTTGCCGGAGATCGCGACCCGCATCCCGTCGCCGGATAGGCTCATCGAACCCATGATCGGCACCCGCACGCCGGCAAACTCGTTTGGAGATTCGAGATAGGTCCGCGCCCTTTTGCCGCCAAGATCGATTTCACCAAGCCTGCTCTCGACACCGACAGCGGCCACATAGACCAGGGTTTCCGAGTCCCGCCAGGCAAATCTGCTGACGTGGCCCTCGAGGCCGGGCAGGACATCTTTGAGATCGCCACCAGCGGCCGGCGCCACCATCAGGCGCCCCTGTCCCGGATCATTCGGATCGGCGGCCGAGATCATCGCAACGGTTGCACCATCGGGGCTGAACTGAAAATCTCCCAGCTTGCCTGGGTTGGCAAAACGCGTGCGCACTTCCCCGCTTGCAGCGTCCACAATCGTCACCTTGCGGAACATGTACCGGTCGTCGACGAGAGGCCGCGGCGCCACATCGACCGCCAGCGTGGCCGAGTCGGGGCTCCAGCGGACATTAAAAACACTGCCGTCAATAGCGAGCGCTTTGGGTTCGACAGCCTCTTCCTCCGGTTGCGAAGGATCGGGAACCGCCGTGGTCGGCATGGGCACGACCCACACCATTTTCGGCAACCAATCCTCCTCGAAGACCTCCTGCGTGTAGCCCTTCTCCTCGGCTTTCTCGCGTTTTTCGCACATTGGCTGATTCGCCACGAAGGCGATTCGTGTGCCATCAGGTGAGACCCGGTAATCTGCGATCGCCGTGTCGAAGCCGATCAACCGGTGCGATTCTCCGCCGTCGATCGGAATGGTCCATAGGGCCGTGTGCTCGTCATCACCCCGTTTTGCGAGGTAGGTGATCGCGCTGCCATCCGGGGTAAAACGAATCCCGGAGACACTGACCTGCCCACCGACATAGACTCGGTCGACACCGCCGGGAACCGACACCACCCGGAGTTCGCGCCACGCCGAACCGTCGTCATCCTCACCCGGCCGTCGGGGCACGCTCAGGGTGTAAGCCACCAGAGAACCATCGGGCGAAAACGCCACGTCCCCCACCGATCGAATCGCCGCCAATTGTTCGAAAGAAAGACCGCCTGTTTCCCCGGCGACGGCAATCCCTCCACTGAGTGCTGCACCGATCACAACCAGTGCGAGTGAATACAGAGTCCCCTTGCCAACTTTCAACATCATGCCTCCTCCTGCGACAGAACACTGTCGACGACCACATTCTACAAGGTTCACGCGGTGGACAGGAAAAGACCGCGCTGCTATAAAAGGGGCCAGAAATCGAGACCGAGTCACAACGAAATTGTCCGTTATTCGGAGGTGTATATGGTGTCCTTGACCACGCTCTGGCTCCCGATCCTGCTCGCTGCGGTTGCGGTCTTCATCGCGAGCTCCGTCATCCACATGGCGCTGAAATACCACAACTCGGAATATCGACAATTACCTGACGAAGCATCGGTACTCGACGGGATGCGGAACGCAGGCGTCGAGCCTGGTTTTTATGCATTCCCCTATGCAGGAACCATGAAGGAAATGGGCTCGCCCGAGATGTTGAAGAAGTACGAGGAGGGACCGGTCGGCACCATCAACGTGGGACCGAGCGGCCCGCCGGCCATGGGAAAAGCCCTTGTTCTGTGGTTCATCTACAGCATCGTGGTGGGTGTCTTCGCGGCCTATCTGGCCAGCCGGACGCTCGCAGCCGGTACCCACTATCTCCAGGTCTTCCGGGTTGTCGGCTGTTCGAGCTTTATGGCCTACTCCTTTGCTTACATTGCGGATGCCGTGTGGAAGCAGAAGCCGTTCTCCATGTGCCTCAAGCACGTTTTCGACGGATTGGTCTACGCCCTGCTCACAGCCGGGATATTCGGCTGGCTCTGGCCGCAGTAGAACCCGACCCGAGGTATGATTCCCGCGGAGCACAACAATGCGCCGCATTCAGATCATCATCACGTCCGTCTCGGTGATCCTGCTCGGCTTCGCCATTCCGGTGGCGGCGATCGAGTTTTCGTCCTTTGAGTTCTTTCTCGGCAACGCGGTCAATCTCCAGACCCCGCTGAAGATCTCCCAAACTGGATATCCGACCCTCGACTTCACGGCAGAATACGAAACCCGCGGCTTCGAGCGGCCGATGTACTGGTCCTTTCGTTTGGCATTCAACCGCACCGAAAAGGGAGCGTGGGAGTTTCAGGCCCGGCACCACAAACTTTTCCTCAGCAACCCACCCCTCGAGGTCGAGCACTTCGAGATCACCCACGGATTCAACATCCTGAGCTTCCACCGAAGCTTCGAAGACCTGCCGGTCACGCTCCGTATCGGCGCCGGCCTCGTGCTGGCCGAGCCCAACACCATCATCCGCGGCATGGCCGATGAAGATTCGGGCGGGCTCTTCGGCAGCGGTTACACCCTCACCGGGCCGGCCGTCGTCGGCGGCGTCAGCAAAGATTTCACGATCTGGAAGGGTCTCTTCTTTGTCATCGAGGCCGATCTCTTCGTGGCCTGGTTCCGGGTACCCGTGGTCGACGGCCACGCGGAAGGGCTCAACGTGTCCCTGCACGGCCTCGCGGGTCTGGGTTATCGTTTTTAGTCGGAATCGGCAACCGACTCGCGACTTTCAGACTCGATTCCTACATCCTCGATCCCGGCTTCCATCGCGCGTTCCAGCTCTCTCCCGCTCAGATAGCCGCTGATACCCTGAACCGGTCCCATCAGGAAATAGATCATTCCCGACCATGCCGGGTGCTGAGGCACAAACACTGCCAACACGATGGATGCGAGCCCGACGGCGATCGACAACAGGTGGCGCCGGATGGCCCCTCGAGTCGCAATCCGCTCCAACAGATCAAGATGGAGCCGATCGCGCAGCCGCCATGCCCGCCCGTACATGAGGGTGAGGACTGTAAAAATGGCAACGAAACCAGCGCTGTAAAACAGCATCACGGTCGTTCCCTGGCTCATGTTCTGCACCGTTCGGTCGCCGGTCAAGGGTCCGGTCACCAGCGCCGACGCCAGGAACTTGAGGGGAAAGACGTAGAAGACGATAAAAAACAGCAACAACCCATTCAGGGCGACAGTCATCCCGTCTTCGAAACCGTAGCGCCGGTGGTAGATGTAGTGTTCGTACCAGACCCAGAGGATAAACCCGAAACAGAAGGCGAACGCCGGAAACTGCCAGAAAACGGTGATCAATTCCTGTGACGACGAAGGAACCTCGAGCGCCACCACCAGCAGAGTCAGGGAGAGCGCAAAAACAGCATCGGACAGACCCTCGATACGCGAGACGTCGCCGCCGCGCCAACGAAAATAGGGCTCTCCCTGGAGGCCGCTGGGTAGATATGTTGGATCGATCATGGGCGTGCAGTGTAATACGGCCGTGGACCCGAAAAAAGTCCGATTGCCGAAATTCGCACGGACGGATTCGATCCGGTTCAACCGGGAAAACAGCCCTGAATAGGCCTATTTTCAAGAATTTAGAATCTCCATACCAGTCCGACTGAACGATGTCGCTGATGCTGCCTCGGCCCCTGATTGCTGATCGCAGTCGCGGACGCTGGACACTGTCGCTGCCACTGCAATTCGGGCAGGGACAGGGGCACGGGCGCGGAAACGGGGCACCGACACCCGGTATCTACTGAGGAACACCCGGTCGCGGAGGCTGGTCGAGAGCAAGACTGTTTCCTTCACGGATGATCTCGAGAGTCTTTTCATACATTTCGATCTGAATCTCTTCGATGAAGCCCCACTCGGTCGCCGCGATGACATTGCCACCGAGGCCTTCGAGGCGCATCACTTCGAGAGTGAAGAGGAGATCCGGATGGGGATCGACGAGAGTCACCCATTCCTGCCGTTCGGGCTCGATCCGCCACAGATCCCGTTCACCGGGCGCAATCCCGTTGAGCACCAATTGATCGAATTCCTCCACCAGCCACGGTTCGTCATAGCCAGGGCGCATGAGCGCTGCGCGAAAGTGAATCAGCCAGATCAGCTGATCGGTGTTGTTCGCGGCCTTGAATTCGATGACCGGCCACTCGAGGGAGCCGCGATTCCGTTTGTAGACCTTGCTCTTCTGGAGATCAAAAGCGTCCAGGGCCAGGCGCTGCTCCTCGGCGCCTTCACGCTTGCGCTCGATGGCTGCGACCGCGGTCTGAACCTCGTCCAACCGCCGCCGCAATGCTTCGGAGATGATGCCCTCGGCAGTCATACCGGCCAGAGGTTTGTACAGCGCCAAAACCAGTTCGGGATGGGCGGGTTGCTTCTCCCCGTTCAACAACGCCGTCTCGCCCACCAGATAATTGAGTGACTCATCGAATTGTGCTCGCTGCCCTTCCTCCATCGGTTCGCGGAGATCGGTCACCGAGCGTTCGAGGCCCTCGAAGCTGGAGGTGTCGATGGTTGTGGGGCCGCACGCGGCGAGCAATGCAACTGCACAGGCCACGGATATCAAACGACAGCTCAGAGTCCAGAGACTGCACCTCATAGCGTTCTCCTCGCCTGGGTTCCATTCCCCTCAACTGTAGCAGGCTGATTCCGACTCGGGTTGTTGATCTCAGAATTCGTTCGGGAGATCGCCAGCAACCCGATGCTCGATGCTCGATGCTCGATGCTGGATGCTGGATGCCCGATCCCGTTTCCGTTCCCGTTCCCGAAAGGGGGAAAGGGGAAAGGGAGAACCGCACCCCACAGCGCAGAGGAGCAGAGGGGCGGAGGGGCAGAGGGGAAACCACCCGGCACTGATCTGCCCTGCATGGCGATGTCTCCTCCCGATGTCATCCTGAGCGGAGCCCCGCCCGGGGGCGTAGTCGAAGGATCTATGGCACGGACCGATAGGACCATGCGACCGCAGATCCTTCGACTGCGCGCCGAAGGCGCTTCGCTCAGGATGACATCTTGAAGGATTGTTCCGTTCCCGTTCCCGTTCCCGAAAAAGAGAAAGGGAGAACCGCACCCCACAGCGCAGAGGAGCAGAGGGGCGGAGGGGCAGAGGGAAACCACCGGCACTGTCGCCTGATGGCGATGTTTCCTCCGATGTCATCCTGAGCGGAGCCCCGCCGGGGGCGTAGTCGAAGGATCTATGGGACGACCGATAGGACCATGCGACCGCAGATCCTTCGACTGCGCGCCGAAGGCGCTTCGCTCAGGATGACATCTTGAAGGATTGTTCCGTTCCCGTTCCAGTTCCCGAAAAAGAGAAAGGGAGAACCGTACCGGAGACGTCGTTCGTGATAAGGGCCGGGTCTCCTCTGCTCCTCTGCTCCTCTGCTCCTCTGCTCCTCTGCTCCTCTGCTCCTCTGCTCCTCTGCTCCTCTGCTCCTCTGCTCCTCTGCTCCTCTGCTCCTCTGCTCCTCTGCTCCTCTGCTCCTCTGCTCCTCTGCTCCTCTGCTCCTCTGCTCCTCTGCTCCTCTGCTCCTCTGCTCCTCTTTGCCCCGACACGCCCGGTGCGAGCAGACCGGTTGTCCCTTGCCGTATCCGTGGCGTCGGGTTAGGGTAACGCCATGAAGTTGATAGCATATTTTGTTGTTGCCGCCGTTTTTTGCACGCTTTCCATCAAGGCCCAGGACCTTCAGACACCGACCGACGTTGCGGCGCCGCCCGCCGACGCCGAATGCACCGAAAGCAAACTGTGCTCCAAAGTACTCGCTGCCGGAACCGGTGACAAACACCCCGATGCATGGGACGAAGTCACCGTGCACTACTCAGGCTGGACCACCGATGGTCAGCTCTTTGATTCTTCGGTCCGCCGCGGTCAACCGGCGACCTTTCCGCTCAACAGGGTCATTCCGGGATGGACCGAGGGCCTCCAGTTGATGCTGGTGGGCGAAAAACGCCGCCTTTGGATACCCGTCGAACTGGCGTACAACAATGCACCAGGCAAGCCGGCGGGCATGTTGGTCTTCGATGTCGAACTTCTCGGTATCAAAGACAATCCTCAGCCGCCACCGCCACCACCAGTGCCCTCCGATGTCGCGGCACCACCCGCCGATGCCGAGTTCACCGACAGCGGCCTGGCCACCAAGGTGCTCCAGCCTGGCGTTGGGGACAAACACCCCACGGCATCATCGACGGTCACCGCCCACTACTCCGGATGGACCACCGACGGTGAACTATTTGATTCTTCAGTGCGCCGCGGCGAGCCCGTTCAGTTCCCCCTCAACCGCGTGATTGCAGGATGGACCGAAGGAGTGCAGCTCATGGTCGCGGGAGAAAAACGCCGCTTCTGGATTCCTGAGAAGCTGGCCTACCAGGGGCAACCGGGCGCCCCGGCCGGAATGTTGGTCTTCGACGTGGAGTTGATCTCGATCGATCGGTAGGCGGGCATCGCAACCTACAGGCAATAGGCTATGGGCTATGGGCTATGGGCTATGGGCTTTAGCATATTGCCTTGTGCTCTTGGCCCCTCTCAGGGAACAATTCGATCTTCCGTTTCGTTGCGGACACTGAACATCATTGCTGGAGTTCCGTCATGCCCCGACCCGAAAAACACGTGTTTCTCTGCCTCAACGAACGCCCGCCCGGGAACCCCAAAGGATCTTGCGGTGAACGCGGTGCCCAGGATCTGATGATGGAATTCGGCCGATTGATGGAGGCGCGGCAGGCCTACGGCAGGATCAAGATCACCCGCAGCGGTTGCCTCGGTCCGTGCGAACTCGGACCGAGCGTGCTCGTCTACCCCGACGGCGTCATGTACGTCGGAGTTACCACGGCCGATGTTCGCGAAATCTTTGACGACCACCTCCTCGGCGGGCAAGCCGTCGAGAGGCTCAAGGCCCCACCCGAAATCTGGTAGCGGATGCAGGATGCAGGATGCAGGATGCAGGATGCAGGATGCAGGATGCAGGATGCAGGATGCAGGATGCAGGATGCAGACAGGATGCAGGATGCAGCGAAATCGTAGATTCGCCTCAAGGACTGTCAAGTAAGGGCGCGATGGAATTCCTGATTCCTCACAACCAGATGCACCGCCTCAGTCTCCCTTTACCCCTTTGATACCGGTATCCACAAAAACCGTTCGATAGCGAAGATGGCGAGCCATCCTCTGCCCCTCCCTCGCCCCTCTGCCCCTCTGCCCCTCTGCGATGTACGTCTTATCCGGGATCGGGAACGGGATCAGGAGCGAAATGGGGTCGACTGGCGATCTCCCTTTCTCCCCTTCCCCCCTGCTCCCTTTCTCCCTTTCTCCCTTTCTCCCTTTCCTCCCTTTCCCCCCTGCCCTGAATCGTCTATGATCACCCCATCCCGTCCACGCCGGAAAGGACTCCGGCATGGATTTTCCAAACCAATCCCAGACCACACTCGCGGCCCAGATTCTGTTCACATTTTGTTGTTCGGTCGTTGCCAACTCGGCTGAACAGCCACCTTCAACACCCCGGCCCGGGACTCTCGCCGCCTACGCCAGAACGCTCGAACTTCGTCGAACCCTCGCCACCGACGATACCGGCCGGGTGACCATCAGCAACGACAACGTCCAGGTCATCGGCAGCCAAACGGCCTTGATCGAGGGCCCATCGGGGGATCTCGTGGTGGCCTCGGCACCGGCGGCCGCAGAGGCCCGCACTCGGGCCCTCTGGCGCTCGCGGTACCTCAAACAACAGCAACGAGTCCATGAGGTCGAGCGCAAGAAGAGGCAGGTGGAAGCCGATATCGATCTCATCCAGGACGGCCGTCTGACTCCCAGGAGCCTGGCACGACTCGCTCGCGCTGAGGCTCGATTGAAAGAGATCGGGGAAGAGCTGAGACGGCAGCGGGCATCGCTTGGAAGGATCGTCTCCGAAGCGCGTCAGAATGGAGCCCAGCCGGGTTGGTTTCGCTGAGGGGTTTTGGCGGCGCCCATCGGGATCATCCGGCGGTCGGTGGATTGCCTGAGGCCGATGACCCCGAAATCGATCACGGAGTCGCCACCGGGAACGCCGTCACCACTCGGAAGGAGGCTGCTTCGAACGGTCTCGAGCTCGCCGTCGAGCGCGATGCCGTCTTCGGTATCGACGATCGCATCCTTGACGATGATCTGGTACCACCCACCCGGCAGCTGCGCCCCGGCCCTCAGGGTTACGGTTTGGGTCGTGGCGTTGTAGAAGACATCGAGCGCATGGTCGCGGCCGCCCTGACGACGGAGAACAAAGTCGTCAGCGTCGATCACGACATCTCGATGGAAGGTGATGTCGACCGCCAGGGGCTCGCCCATGAAGTGGACGAACCCTGGTGCAGGATCGATCGCCACGACTTTTGGTGGTCCATCGAAGAATGCGACCCTCGATGTTGATCCGGCTGAGAATCCAGTTCTCCGGGTCGAGGTCGACATCGTCCACCGCACCTGAAACAGGGATCAGATGGTGCTCGACGCGAGCGTCGTTCCAGATGGTGTAACTGCGGGGCTGACCACTTTCGTCGGTCACGATCTCCAAAGGCATCTGAAAGACCGCCTCATTTTGGCTCTGCTCGATGAGGAGCTCCAGATACCGTTGTCCGTTGACCACGGTTTCCTGCCAGCCATTGCGGTATGCGGGCGCACCGCCGCCGTAGACCCACTCGTCAAAAAACCACGCGAGATTGGAGCCCCAGATCTCCTCCGCGACCCTTTTGAAGTCGTCGGTCGTCGCGGTCGAGAACTCATACCGATCGCGGTAGGCGGCGAGGATGTCGAAGAAGTTCTCATCGCCCACCACTCCGCGCAACATGTGAACAACCCAGGCTCCTTTGCTGTAGGAATAGTTCGACGAAAAGATGCGAGCCGAGTCGGAGGCATCGTAGACGTAGACGGTGCCGTCGAGCTGGTCCGGCCGCCGGATCTCCATATAGGTCTGAAGCGCGTCGGGGTTGGAGGTTCCGGACTCCCACTCGTACCACAAACCCGTGGAATAGGTGGCAAAACCCTCGTTGAGCCAGATGTCATTCCATGTTGCGCAGGTCACCATGTCGCCCCACCACTGGTGGGCCGCTTCATGTGCGGTCAGATAGTCCCTGAAGGCCGAATTGCCGCCCTGGCCGCTCGCTGTCTGGTGCTCCATTCCGCCGCCAAATGGAAACTGATAGATGGCGTATTTTTCATCCTGGAACGGGTAGGGACCAAAGAGCTCTTCGAAGGTCGCCAGCATGTCGACCGAAAGACGCCACCCGTCACGATTCTCGGTGGTGTCCGAATCGGGGTAGATGAAGAACTCCACCGGCATCGAACCGCCTTCGAAGAAATAGGTCTCCTCGAAGGTGTTGTATTCGGTGGTCGAAAATGCAAAAAGGTAGGGCGTGGTGGGATAGGCAGTGGACCAGTGAAAGCGACTCCGATTGCCGGACACGTTCTCGGTTGATATCCAAACGCCGTTGGATACAACGATCAGATTCGCGGGAACCGTCACCAGGAGCTCACCGGTTGCCTTGTCGGTATTGTCGTTCTTGACCGCCCACCAGTCCGAGGCATTCCACGGTTGGCTCAGGGTCGACACGATGGGTGAGGTGCCCTGGGTCGAGAAGAACCACGCGGGTGCAGGCCTCCCGCGATAGCTCACCTCGAGAGCGAAGATCTCGCCCTCGGCATACACACGATCCAGGTTCACATCGACCCGGGTGGTGTCGAAGCGTTGCCACGATGCAGCTTGGCCATCGATTTCCACCGACGAGATGACCATGGTCTCGTTGAGCCAGAACCTGAACTCGGAAAGATCATCCACCCTGCTCATGACCGTCATGGTGGTGGAGCCATCGATGATCTCGGCCGCGGGATCGACCTCGAAGTCGAGCACGTAGTGCTGGACATCGGTCAAGGCATGGCCGGAATCTTCGAGGTGCTTGGTCAGCGTCTCGATTCGATGCAGCGCGATCTTGGCGCGCGAACACCCGTCCTCTGTCTCCTCGCGGTTGTCCGGCCTGTCGGTCGCGAAACCGGTCGAAACGACGGCCGTCAGAATTGTCACGAGCCCTAATCGAAACACGGCTCCTCCACCTCGAATATAGGTCGAAGGTCGCGGCCGCGCCATCTGTCCGCACGTCGACGACCCTTGAACCGGTCGATCACAATGTCACTGCTCGATCGCGGTTTTCGCTCGATCCCGGTTGGTGGTGAAGATCCCGATTCGGTCATCGCCGCTTTTTTCGGCATTCGTGACGGCCGTGGAGTAGGCCTCGAAGGCCTGCTTCATCTTCCCCGCTGCTTCATAGGCCTCGCCGAGGCTGTCAAAGGGGTTTGCAGCCCCGGGATACAACTCTGTGTTGTATAAAAAGACCTCGATCGCCGGTTCGATATCCCCTCCCAGGAGGAATTGGTAGCCGAGGCCGTTGAGTTGGTTTTCGTCGGGCAGGACCGTGAACCCATATCGCTTCGACAGAGCGGCGTAGTGCTTTTTGACTGTATCGAGACCGCCATCGACTCGACCGGTTTCGGCGTCTCTCGGGAGTTGCCAACCTTCAAAGACAAAACGCAAGCCCCAGTAGTGGGATCGGAGCACCACCGATCCGTGGGTCTCGTCGGGCAGGCGTTTGATCTGCCAGCGGAAGCCCTTGGCATTCGAGGCCTCGAGCGCCGATTCGAGACGGTCGAGTCGGTTGGGCCTCGGGTCGCCCTCCTCTTCATTGCCCATGGTGACAAAGAGGTCCGCGTTGAATTCCTTCCGATCCTTGAAAAACTCCGCCGCCTGCCGCGCCGGCAGTTCGTCGTCCCAAGCAAGACTCGGGCTGACGGCGATGACCGCGCCGAAGAGCTCTGGACGGGTGAAGTTGGCGTTGAGCGCGAAGAGTCCGCCGAATGAATGGCCGGCAAAGAGCCGCAGCGGCACGGTCCGGTAATTCTCATCGATAAACGGAATGAGCTCACTCTCAAAGAAATCGAGAAACTTCGAGGCGCCGCCGCTGGTGGGCGCTGGAGGTGGTCCACCCTCCGTCTGGGGGCGCTCGACGTGGGTCGGCGTGAGATCACGGGTCCGATCGGTGTTTCCGACCGCCACGATGATGACCTGGGGCATCAGACCGTTGCCGGCGAGAAAATCGACGGTCCCGCGGGTATGGGTGAAATGGCCGTTGCCATCCGTCATATAGAGGACCGCGAAGGTGCCCGTGCCCTGCTCGTAACCGGGAGGTGTGGACACCAGGACAGTGCGCTCCTCGCCCATGATCTTCGACTGCAGGGTGATGGTCTCACCAATGGTAATGGGCTCGCCGGCGTTGGCCGCGGCCGCCACAAGGCACACGAGAAAAAGGAACACGACGTGACGTTGCATCAGACCTCCTGATTTTCAATTTGTTGCATGTGTGAAGCGATGGCGAAAAGCATCGTCTGTAATACGGATTTTCGCGGTCCCGGTTTCCTTGAACCGCAAGCCGGCCCCAAACAGAAAAACCCGGGGCCTTTGCCCCGGGTTTGTTTGTTCGGTGCGTTGCCGCTAGTCGACCGCGATGCGCGGGGGATCGGCTGCTTCGAGCATCCCCTCGAATTCCGCCACCCGCTCCTCGACGATCGCATCGAGGTCCGCGATGTAACCATTAAGCTCGGTCTCGAGCTCTGTGAATCGATCGCGAGAGCTTTGCAGCGGGGCGCCGACAGTGCTCTCCACGACACCCTGGAGGTAAACCAGTTGATTGTCGATCTGTGGCGGGAAGTTGAGCACGTCCTGGCCCACCTCGCTCTTGACCTGGCGCATTTTCTCCTCGATCGAGGTCAGAGCCTCGTTGATCTCCCCAGCCTTTTCTGTGATCGCCTCGTCGTCCATCCGTTCGGCGATGGTCTCGACCTGATCACGGATCTTCCGGATCCGTTTGATGGCGTCGTGTGAACGGGTGATTTCTCTCCAGATCGCTGAGGCCAGAGCAAACTGCTGATCGGCGGCCTCCTGCGAAACATCGAGCCTCGGGTCCTGGACAACCTCGAACGAAGTCGTCTTGCTCCAGTCGCCCACCGTCATCCGTGCCTGATAGGAGCCCGGCGGAACCGTCGGCCCCCCCGGGGAGCCCCAAACCACCGCGTCGTCAACCAAGCCCGCATCGGGCAGAGCCAGGTTCCAAACATAGCGGTTGGCGCCGGCCCGCACCTTCAAAAGAAGCGGTTCGAAGAGCTCCGGGAACATCTGCCGCCAGGGGCTTGGTGCGACTTTCTCAGGGGTCTTGCTCGAAAGGCTTCGCAGCACCTCTCCCGAAGCGTCGAGGATCTCGAGGGTCACCTCGTCGGCATCCTTCTCGCCCATGCCATTCGGCAGGACATAGTGGATCGTGGCGCCGAAGGGCGGGTTCTGTCCCACCGCACCGCGTCCACCGCCGCCCGATTGATCGACCCACCGTACAACGGTGCGAGGCGTGAAGAGGTGGAAGTCCGCCTCAGCCGCGTCTTCGGTCAGCTGATGCAGAACGGTCAAATCATCCAGGATCCAGAACGACCGGCCCTGCGTCGCCACCACCAGATCTCCACGTTTGACGGCGAGATCGGTGATCGGGGTAACCGGCAGATTGAGTTGCAGCGGCTGCCATTTCGTGCCGTCGTTGAATGACACATAGAGCCCGAACTCGGTGCCGGCGTAGAGCAGACCCTCACGTTCGGGATCTTCGCGTACGACGCGGACAAAATGATCGGCGGGAATGCCGTTGGAGCCGTTGCTGAGCATCGACCAGCTCTTGCCAAAGTCATCGGTGCGGAAGATGTACGGGGTGAAATCGTCCTGGCGGTAGCGCTGGACGGCGAGAAAGGCCCGGCCGGCGTCATGAGCCGAGAGCTCGATGGCATTGACCGTCCCCCACTCCGGCATATCGACCGGTGTGATATCGCTCCAACTCGCGCCGCCGTCGGACGAGATATGAACCAGTCCGTCGTCGCTGCCCGCCCAGAGCAGACCCGCCTGATGGGGCGACTCTTCAAAGGCAAAGATGGTGCCGTAGACCTCCACCCCGGTGTTGTCGCGGGTGATCGGCTCGCCGGCATAACCCTGTTTCGACTCGTCGTCACGGGTCAGATCCGGACTGATCTCCGTCCAGCTTCTGCCTTCGTCGGTGGATTTCAACACGATATTCGCCGTGTGGTAGAGAATCGACGGATCGTGGGGTGAAATCCGGATCGGTGCGTTCCACTGGAAGCGGTACTTGAGATCCTTGGCCTGTTGACCAACCGCCATCTGAGGCCACGCCATCATGTTCTGTTCGTGCCCGGTCTCTCGGTCGTGGCGACCGATGGAACCTCCATAGCAGCCTCCATAGGTGATGTTCGGATTGCGCGGATCGACCGCGACTGTGGCGGTTTCGCAGCCCGCCGGGGCATACCAATCACGCCAGGCGATACCGCCCGGGGCACGACTCGGAGTGGCGACGGCCGAGTTGTCCTGCTGGCCGCCGTAGAGCCAGTAGGGCCATTGGTCGTCCACCGTGACGCGATAGATCTCGGAGGTCGGCTGATTCGACTGCACCGACCAGGTGCGCCCACCATTGAAACTGATGTTGGCGCCACCGTCGTTGGCTTGAATGAGGTTGGCCGGATCATCCGGGTTGATCCACATCGCGTGGTTGTCGCCGTGAGGGGTCCGGATCGGGCGGAAGCTCTTGCCGCCGTCAACAGATTTCCAAAACATGACGTTGTTGACATAGACCGTGTTGGCGTTCTTCGGATCCGCCTCGATGTGGGTGTAGTACCAGGCACGCTGAACCAGATCGCGGCTCTTGCTGACGCGGCGAAATTTCTTGCCGCCGTTGTCCGAGCGGAAGAGCCCACCGTCCTCAGCCTCCACCAGGGCCCACACGCGGTTCGACGCGGCCGGTGAAACCACCACGGCGATCCGCCCTTTGGTCCCCTCGGGCAGCCCCTCGGTGAGTTCGACCCAGGTGTTGCCGCCGTCAGTGGTTTTGTAGACGCCGCTTCCCGCGCCTCCGGACACCATTGTCCAGGGCAAACGTTTGGCCTGCCACATGGCGGCATAGAGCACCCGCGGGTTGGAGGCATCCATCGAAAGATCGACCGCTCCGGCCTCGTCGGACACGAAGAGGACCTTCGACCAACTCAGACCGCCGTCGGTCGAACGATAAACCCCACGCTCCGGATTGGGGCCGAAGATGTGACCCAGGACCGCCGCGTAGACCACATCCGGATCCGTCGGATGGACGACGATCCGGGCGATCTGACCGGCCTCGGGAAGTCCGATATGACGCCAGGTGGAACCGGCGTCGACCGACTTGTAGATTCCGTCGCCCGGAGAAACGTTGCCGCGCGGGCAGGCCGAACCGGTACCGACGTAGACCACGTTGGTGTCGGAAGGGGCGACCGCGATCGCTCCGATGGAGGCGGTACCGAATGCGTCGCCGGGGCGTTGCTCCCATTCGACATCCGACGGCAGACCACCGATCGGGGGTCGCAGCAGACCCAGCTCGGAAAGAGCGGGGTCGACCTCGCCCATGATTTCGGGCTCGGATTTCGGCTCCAGCATCCTGACCGCGTCCGATACGTTGTTCCAGGTCTTGCCGGCGTCGGTGGTCTTCCACACACCACCTCCCGTCGAGCCCATGTAGTAGGTCAACGGATCACCCGGCACTCCGGTCACCGCGGTGACGCGACCGCCGCGAAAGGGGCCGACCAGACGGTAGGAAAGTGAATTCAGAACTTCATCAGAGACCTCGGCAAAGGTCGCCGAAGCTGCCAATAAAACAACCAAAGAAACGAGCCAACGAGCTTTCATCTGGAATCCCCCCGGTGCGAAATGCAGGGGAGAGAATATCAGGGCAGGCCCGCGAACGGTATGCCACACGGCCTTCCCGAGAAAACCACAGAGGCACCCAGAAAAAAAGCCGTTGGAAGAACCGCTCAAATTGCCCGCAGATCACGCAGATCGACGCACATGACAGCCCGGTTGCAGCGCCATCAGCCACCTCTGCAAAAAACGGCCTCAGCCTCTCGAGGTTTTAACGCAAAGACGCTGCTGTCCAAAACAGATCGTCACCTGAAGCTTCCCACCTGACAACACGTGGTTTACGGGTTGGTTTTTGGCATATCCGGTTCGCGGTTGGCCCCTACCCGTTCCCGATCCCGAATTGCAGCGGCAGCGACAGAGTCCAGGGGCAGCGACAGGTAACAGCGATCAGTGTTCAGTGATCAGCGGCAGCGGCAGCGGCAGCGGTCAGGATTACAGGCGACGAAGTGGCCACCTCCGGGTCGTTCCAAGGAAGGGGTAGCCGGTGGGCGGCCGATGTCAAGGACAAGCAGGGTGCAGGGCATCCTTGACATCGGCCGCCTCACCGGCTTGTGGGTATGGGCATGAACGACCCGGAGGTGACCATGTCCTCAGCCGACACGAACACCAACCTCGTTGCCCACTCGAAGGCCCTCGAAGCGGCAGGAATCGCGATCAAGCTCGTGATGAGGGTTCCGGCTCCGCTGAAATCCATAGCCGATCAGGTGATCCGGTCGGCAAGTTCGGTCCCTGCGAATCTGGCAGAAGGGCACGGCCGAGTCGGTAGAGACCGGTCGAATCACTGGAGAATCGCCTACGCCTCGGCGAAAGAGGTCGACAGCCACTTGCAGCTCCTCGCCCACGCCGGGGCGATCAGCCCGAACGGAGCCATTGATGCGATGAACGCCTTCGATCAAGTCCGTGCGATGACCTGGCGTTTACTCAACCCAGAGTCTTGATTTCAGGGCTCCATACCAGTCATACGTGACGCTGACTCCTGTTCGCTGACTACTGTTCGCTGACGCTGATCGCTGTCTGAGACGCAGTCTTGGACAAGAGTGACGCAAAGACGCAAAGTCGAAAAGACGCAGAGGACGTCCCGGTAGAATCCTCCGCCCGGCGAGGTCCTGCGCGACCGCGCAGGTCTCGCCTTCTTCCTCCTCTCATCTTCAATCAAGAAAGGGTGTCACCGACACAAGGCAGATCCGGCATGCCGTAGGCGTGCCGGGCGGTGGGGAGCGGGGTGACTCCGAGCGCTGGCGATCGGAGGCGCCCCGCTTCTCACCGGCGACGGGCGATCGGAGATCGTCTGTCGATCTGCCGACACTTATGGCACCCCCCACAATCTCGCCAACCGCGCCTTGGCGTCTTTGCGTCTTTGCGACTTTGCGTTCTTTGCGGTTCAACCATGTGCACGCGAGACGCGTGCACCACCATGGTGGTGCAGCCGTCCCGGCTGCACTCCGGTCGTGCCTGTGCGATGGCTTCTGTGTTTTTCTGTGTGCTCTGTGGCCTTTGCGCCAGGCCCTCTGTGTTCCCTCTCTGTGTCTCCGTGCCTCTGTGGTTTTCTTGGTGTGACTGCTTTGTGTCTTTGTGTCTTTGTGGTTGCGACGCCGGCCATCCGGGTCATCTGGGAGATCTGTGGGCAAATCCGGTCAGTCTCCAGACGATAGCGATAGCGATAGCGATAGCGATAGCGATAGCGAAAAAGATGATCAATCTGGGTCTCTCTGCGTGATCTGCGGGCGTTCTTCCAGTTTCTCAGCTCCGGGATATCGATCAGGGCGTGACCCGCCGGCCCGCGGAGCGCGGTGAGAACTGCCGTTCAGCCACCGCACGCCGGTTGCGCAGCCACCTGACAAAACCCGGTTCACCATCGCTGCTGCAAAAGGTGATCTCGGTCTCGGGTGATCCATCCTCGTTGGAGTCGAACCAGAAGGTATCCGAGAACTGTTGCACCAACTCGGTGGTGTAGCTGACGCCGGCTTGAACCGGATCTTCGAGGGTGATGAAAAGTTCCTCACCATCGAGGAAGACCTGCGCCCCCTGGGTGCTGTCGATCCCGCGGAACAGATAGTCTCCTTCGTAACGGGCCCAGGTCGAAGGATCGGTGTGAAGATCGGGTGGCTCGACCGGGTCAGGGCCGAGCACTTCGTCGATGATGCAGTGCGCGAGATCGTCGAGGGTCGAGGTGACGTTGACAAGGACGGCAACGGCAAAACCATACTCCGAGACCCACAACAGATGAGCGCCAAAGCCTGTGATCACCCCTCCGTGCGCACGAACATCGAGCCCACGATAGTTCTCGGTCATGATGCCGAGTCCGTAGTATTGATCCGGTGTGAGGTGCATCCACTGGTGTCTTTCCTGCATGATCGACGCGGATGAAGGGGACAGGACAGACCCTCCCCCATTCATCAACAACAAGGCCCAATTGGCCAGATCGCCCGCCGTCGAAAACGCCATTCCGGCGGGTCCGACTGCCCACAGATCGTGTTCTTCAGGCACCACGATTCGCTCGCCGCCGATGGCGCAGGTATAGCAGTGGCCATAGGCATAGTTCCCGGAACCGATGACCTCGTCCGGGCTGAAGGTCGTGGAATCCATACCGGCGGGCTGCCACAAGTTTTCTTTGAAAAGCTGACGGTATGGAGTTCCCGCGGCGCGCTCGGCGATCAAGCCCGCAATCATGTAGTTCGGGCTCGCATAGTTCCAAAAGGAACCGGGGGGTGCGTGGAGCGGGACCTCGAGCTGTCGCCCAGCCCACAACGAGAGAGCGGCGTTCGATCGGACCGGATCGGAATCGACCCAATCGGGAAATCCGCTGGTGTGGGTCAGCGCGTTCCAAACGGTGATCTGGTCGGCGGGCCAACGCCCTGCGATCTCGAATTCCGGGATGAGCTCGGTGACGGGATCCGAAAGGGCCACCCGCCCCAATTCGACCTGCTGCATGACGGCGGCTGCCGTCATCTGCTTGGTGATCGGCCCGATACGAAAGATGGTGTGGCGATCGATTAGATCGTTGCCGCCACGAAGCTTGACGCCATATCCCGCTTCATAAACCAGCTCACCATTCTGGACCACGGCCACCGCGGCTCCGGGAGCATCGATCAGCGCCATGATAACCCTCGACGCAGAGATCCACCGAGTCCTCGAGGGATTTTGTCGATACGCCTCGATGCATCGGCAGCTTGCGCCGACGATCTGGTGACGGGGTTCCGGGACCGAGAAGTCTGGAGATATCGGGGGCCGAGCTCATTCCGATGGGGCCCTCGGGACGTTGAGGCGGCTGTTCAGCCGGAGCCGCAACCGAAGACATCAACGCCATAAAAAACGCGACTGTGCCAACCGGAAAAGCCCGACGCAGCATCGCCAGCCCCCTTCAGTCGGTGATTTCCACCGCTGACACCGGATTCTACACCCGCGGAGCCGAGACCGGCTGATTGGGCTTCAGCGGAAAAACCACAGAGGCTCCGGGCCATCGCAAAACACCGCAAATTGCCCACAGATCAAACGGATTCGCCCAGATGACAGCCTCATTGCAGGGCCAACAGATCCCGCTGCAACCTAGCGGCGTCCACCTCCCGGGTTCTTAACGCAAAGACGCAGAGACGCAGAGGACATCCTGGAAGAACCCTCCGCCCAGCGGCCTGCGCGACCGCGCAGGTCTCGCCTCCTTCCTCCCCTCCCCTTCAATCAAGAGAGGGGGTCTCCGATGTAAGGCAGATCCGGCATGCCGTAGGCGTGCCGGGCGGTGGGGAGCGGGGTGACTCCGAGCGCTGGCGATTGGAGGCACCCCGCTTCTCACCGGCGACGGGCGATCGGAGATCGTCTGTCGATCTGCCGACACCGATGGCACCACCGCACAATCCCGGCAACCGTGCCTTGGCGTCTTTGCGCCTTTGCGTTCTTTGCGTTCTTCGCGGTTCATCAATGTGCACGCGAGACGCGTGCACCACCATGGTGGTGCAGCCGTCTCGGCTGCACTTCTCCTCTGTGATCTCTCTGTGTCTCTGTGGCCTCTGTGGTTTTCTTGGTGTGACTCCTTCGAGTCTTGGTGTCTTGGTGGTTGCGGCGTCGGTCAATCCACCGGGTGGAACCGAACACGCTTCGGGTATCTCACCCGAATAATGCCCCGCAGACCCTGCGGCCTGGTCGTTGATCTGACCACCACCTCGAATCGGCGATCATCCTTGAGCATTTCCGGTCTGATGGTGCCGTTGAGCCGGATCCTGCCCCGATCGCGGGCCTCAGCCAAAACTTCCCCGGTCGAGACCTTTTGCACCTCGACAATGACCATCTGCGGATCGCCGACCTGTTCGATCTCGATCTCCACCGGCCCCGGGAGCCCCGGTTCGAAGGCGAGAATACCGCGCGCACGCTCTGACCCCAACGAGAATCCGTTGTCGGCTTCCCCCGGCTCAATGACTCCAGTCCACGGTTTCGCCGTGGACGGCTCGATCACGGGGCCCTGTCCGACCTCCTGTGGTGGGGCGACATGCTGAGAGTCGTCTCCACCGTCCCGCGGAACGACCGTCACTCGGATCGGTCCAATAAAATTGTCGAACTCATCTCGGTCGGCAGAGATACGGAAACGGTCAAGCCACAATGCGATGTGGTAGGTCCCGGGTCGCCTTGCACCATCGAAATCGGCATCCATAAAAAGCCGAACAGTCTCTTCTCGACAGCTGTCCGTTGATGACGGGACGCACACGCGATCGGCGCTCAGATCTGTCCACGACTGCCAGTCCACCCGGAGCATGGCAGCCCGCCAACACTCGGCGTCGATTTGACTGCCGTCGCCAATCTGACAGTCTTCGAGATGGACACCGGGAAAGGGATGAAGCGGTTGATTGAACCACAGATCCCAGACCAGCCCTTCACCGCTCACGCTGCCGTCGGGATTCTCGATTCGCACCTGAATATCGAGGTTGATACCCTCGGGAACTTTGAATCGACGGCAGCCGGGACCACATTCGAAAATTTCCCCGGAGTCAGGGTCGGCATAACTGAGAACCACGACCGGAACAAAACTCAGAGGCTCGACAACCGTTTCGGCAGCGAAGGCGACCTCTGCCGCGAAAAGCAGAACGCAGAGAATATTCATGACGGATCGAATTGGCCTCAAGGTCAAGCCTCCGGCCACTACTATATCGATTCTCTCCAGGCGGCGTGATCCGTCAACTTTTTGCGGCCAACGCATCCAGGACGTGTTCCGGCCGCACCCTGATTCGATAGTTTTCGGTCAAGTTGCGCCAAGAAATCGTACCGTCGGGTTCCACAAGGTAGGTCGCCGGACGCGCGATGGCGCCGCCCCCCGGTTTGCCCCCCTCGTGGACCAGACCCCAGGTCGTAATCGCCACGCCAGCGGCGTCGGAGAGGATGGGGAAATCCAGACCGAGTGATTTAGCCAACCGGGCGTTTTCTTCGGTGGTGTCGACCGAAATCGCGATCACCTCGGCACCGGCGTAACGGATATCTTGAATACGTGACTGCAGACCTTGCAGCTCTGAGCGACAGAATGGTCACCAATTTCCGCGGAAGAAAACCACCACCACCCGTTCGCCGGCGTAGTCCGCCAGCGAGATCATTCGGCCACCCTGATCGGGTAGCTCCAGAGGCGGCGCCGGCGATCCGACAGAGGCCTCGAGACCAGCTGGTGGAATCTGACTGGAGAATCCGAATACGTATGCGAAGAGCAATATCGCTGGCACCGCGGCACCCACGAGACCGAGCCAACTCTTCCAGTTCCGGCGCCTCGACAGTGCCCATGCAGCGATGGCCGTGCCGATCCCGACCATCAGCAAATTGACGATCGCGCTGTCCCTCAGACCGGGGAAACGGACCATCACGGTGAAATAGCTCAAGACGCCGGCGATCGAGACCAGAGGCCCGATCCAGGCGGCGTGGTTGCGAACATCCGGTTGCATCTTGTTGGCCATACCCTGGCAACCGGGGCCGGCCCGCGATCATTCCGTTTCGATTGTTTGTTAACCATTTGCAGTCCCAAACGTTGAATCCTGTAGGCGTTCCTCTGGACGCCACAACGACGACGGAGGTCGAGTGGACGACAAAAAGTGGGGCTGCCTCAAAACGACGGCCGTCGGATGCGGAATCGCCCTGGTCGCCGCCATCGCTCTGCCGGTGATTCTGGGTGTCATGATCGTGGCGCCGCTCAACCAGGCAGTCGACGACCGTGAGGTGATCGAGGAAAAATTCGGCACCCAGGAGGACTACGTTCCTCCCGCTTCGGGAGCGCCCACTGCGGACCGCGTCGAGCTCTTCCTCGAGATCCAACGCTCACTGGTTGATGTGTGCTCCGATCTCGAGAACGCCGAGCAGCAGGTTGCCAGGCTCGAGAGTGTTGACGATCAGGACGAGATCGACCGCATCGAAGTGATGAAGATGGCTTTCTCCACCACCAAAAGCATGATGGGGGTCGGACCGGTCATCGGCCAACTCTACGAGATTCGCAATCGTGGGCTCCTGGAGGCGGAGATGGGACTGGGAGAGTTCACCTACCTCTTTGTCATGGGATTCCACGACGAGCTGTTGAATCCGTCCGGGGAGTTCCAGCTCTTCGGTCCGGGTCCCGTGAACTCGCGGGTGCGAGGTGCTTTGCGGTCGATGCTCGAGAACCAATCTGCCGCCATGCGGGAACAGGGTTTCGCCGAGGATGAGATCTCCGCTCTCGAGGCCGAAATCAAGATCTTGCAGGACGACACCTCGAGAATCCCCTGGCAGGACGGCCTCCCACCGGCCATCGCCGCCTCCTTCGAACCCTTTCGCCGGGAGCTCGCTGCTTCGTTCTGTCCGGCCGCCGCGCCGCTCGAGTTGATGATCAACCAAAAACGGAGCTTTGGCATCGAATCCAAATGACTCCGCACTAAAACCTCATTCGGAATTCCTATCTCTTGTCCAAGACAGATTCTCGGATCGCGTGCAGGGACAGCGACAGGGAACGGTGGGCAGCGTCGGCGAACAGGAGTCAGCGGCAGCGGCAGTGTCCAGCGGCCGGGGCAGCGACACCGAACAGCACTCATTTCGTCGGGTTCAAAAGTCGCCATGTCATGGCACGGACCTCATCGAAGGCCTTCATCGCTTCACTGGCTCGATTCCGGCTGATCGCCCCGGCGTGAGCGAGGAGCTGCAAGTGGCTGTCGACCTCTTTGGCCGAGGCGTAGGCGATTCTCCAGTGGTTCGACCGGTCTCTACCGAAACGGCCGTGCCCTTCTGCCAGGTTCGCAGGGACTGAACTTGCCGACCGGATCACCTGATCGGCTATGGACTTCAGTGGAGCGGGAACTCTCATTACCAGATTGATCGCGATTCCTGCTGCTTCGAGGGCTTTCGAGTGGGCAACGAGGTTGGTGTTCGTGGCGGCGTTGGACATGGTCACCTCCGGGTCGTTCATGCCCATACCCACAAGCCGGTGTGGTGGCCGATGTCAAGGATGCCCTGCACCCTGCCTGTCCTTGACATCGGCCGCCCACCGGCTACTCCTTTCTTTGAACGACCCGGAGGTGGCCACTTCGCCGACTGGACTCCTGATCGCTGTTCCCTGTCGCCGTCCCTGTTCGCTGATCCCTGCCGCTGACGCTGCCTCCTGTCGCTGTCCCTGCACGCTGGACGCTGTCGCTGACGCTACCCACCGTTCCCTGTCGCTGTCCCCAATGTCTTGGACAAGGGTGATTCCTAATTCCTAATTCCGAACTCCGAATTCCGAATTCCGAATTCTCCAATAATTGCTGCTATCCTCCGCAACCAAATGACGCACCCGTTCAGGACCCCGCGCCACCGGGATATTTCGGCGATGTTCAGCCTGGCAGCACCAGTGGTGGTGGTCCAGGTGGGGATGATGCTGCTCGGCGTCGTGGACACGATGGTGGTCGGCCGCCTCTCCTCCGAAGCCCTTGCCGCCGTGGCGCTCGGACACGTCATGGTCGTCGCCGTATCCGCCTTTGGTATCGGTTTGTTGTTGGCGCTCGACCCACTGGTGTCGCAAGCCGTCGGCGCCGGAGATCCGGACGCCCTCAGGCGTTCGGTGCAACGCGGTCTGCTCCTTTCGATCGGTTTGATGATTCCAAGCACATTGCTCCTCTTGCCGACAGAGCCCATGCTGAGGATCTTCGGCCAACCATCCGAAATCGTCCCCGTCGCCGCATCCTACGTCCGGATCTGCATCCCTGGGCTGCTCCCCTACTACGCCTTTTATGTGCTGCGACTCGCACTCCAGTCAATGGAACGGATGCGCCCGGTCGTGGTGACGATCATCGTGGTCAACATTTTCAACCTGGTGGCGGACTGGATCCTCGTCTTTGGCGCCGGTCCGATCCCCGGCTTCGGTCCCGTGGGGTCGGCGTGGGCGACAACCGCAGCGCGCAGCCTCCTCTTCGTGGTCCTCATCGTCATCGCACGAAAGGAACTCGCACCGGTCCTGAGCACTATCGATCGGGCCGCATTTCGATGGGACCCTCTCTGGAGAACGATTCGGATGGGCGTGCCGATCGGTCTCCAACTCCAACTGGAGATCATCGCCTTTGCAGTCATCGCCTTGTTGATGGGCGGCATGGGCACCCTGCAAATGGCCGCTCATCAGGTTGCCATCAATATGGCTTCGTTGACATTCATGGTGCCGCTCGGCGTGGCGTCTGCAACCGCGGTCCGGGTCGGGCAGGCGATCGGCGCCGGAAGAAGCGATGCCGCGAGACGGGCGGCGAGCGCCGGATTGATAGTCGGAGCTGCCTTTATGTCGATAACCGCAGCCCTCTTCATCGGTCTGCCACGCTTGCTCGCCTCAGTCTATACGTCGGTGGAAGAGGTCGTGGTCCTGGCATCACTCCTGATTCCGATCGCCGGGTTTTTTCAGATCGTCGACGGCATCCAGGTCGTATCTGCCGGCGCACTGCGCGGTGCCGGCGACACCAGGGCACCACTGGTCGCAAATCTCATCGGCTTCTGGTTGATCGGGTTGCCCGCCAGCCTGCTGTTCGGATTTCACCTGGGTTTCGGTCCCGAGGGTCTGTGGTGGGGGCTGGTCGTCGGGCTCTTCACGGTCGCGGCCTTCCTTCTGGCGCGGATGTCGTGGAAGTTTCGCGGTGAGATCGCACGCTCGGTCGTCGAGTAAGAAGCCTGCTATCGCGTCAACGCTGCAAGCAAAACTCCGAAGCAAGGCGCCATCATTCACGCATCAGGATCAAGGCGTTTCGAACCAGATTGACGTGCTCGCGCACCCAGTTCTCGCATTGCTCGAGCTCCGAATCGCTCATCCCCATCTCGCGCGCAACGGTGGTGACGATGGACTGTTCACCGATGCTGAAATGGGTATCCGTATAGCCGAGACCTATCAGTTCGAGCATGGCCGCAATCTTTGTTCGCCGCGACCAGAAAACCGCCGCCAGCTCTTCTACGGTGCGGCCGCTCCCACCGGTGTCCGTCACCCCCGCCTCGGCCTTGAGGGCGGCCAGCGCGGCAACCTCGCGTCCGATCACCAGACCGTCGGCTTCGATCATCTTCTCCGCAAGCTCTGCGAAGGCACTCTTTTCATTGTCGTCGAGCAGGTTCAAAAACACTGCGAATCTCCTTTCGATCTCCAGATACCACCAGAATAGCAGCCCTTGCCGCCCGTGAGATCAGGTGCCACTCTGCAAAGAGAAAGAGGCGCTACAGAAGTTGGCGCAGTTTCGCGTAGCCGGAGCGGCTGATCGGCACCTTGGTGCCATCGACAAGGATGGCGATCCTGCTGTCCTTGGCGTAGAGTTCGATGCTGCGGAGACGATCGAGGTTGAGGATAAAAGACCGGTGGACCCGAACAAAAATCGCCGGATCGAGCTGGTCTTCAAGCACCTGAAGGCGCTGCGCCTTGAGAAAACTCTCACCATTCGAAAAGACTGCGATGGCATCATCTCGGGCCTCGAAATAGTCCACCGACCGGACCGGCAAAACGTGGACTTCACTGCCATCTCGAATCAGGATGCGCTCGAGGTGATTCCGTCCGGGTCGCGCCGATGCGGCCAACTCGGCCACCGAAGGCGGCGGGTCCCCTCGACCGATGCGGTCACGCGCGCGCTGCAGAGCCTCCGTCAGACGGGCGGCATCAAGGGGTTTGAGGAGGTAGTCAACCGCACAAACCTCGAAGGCCCGCAGGGCATGTTCGTCGTGGGCGGTCACAAAGATCACCGGGATGTCTCGTTCGAGCAACTCCAGGACCTCGAATCCATCGAGTTTGGGCATCTGGATGTCGAGCAGGATCAGGTCGGGATCATGAGCGGCGACCGCTTTGACCGCTTCGAAGCCATTGCCACATTCGGCGACCACGGTCACGTTGTCGATATCGTCGAGATAAGCTCTGACCAGTTTTCGTGCAGGCTCTTCGTCATCGACGACGATGATCTTCAGATCGTCCTCACCCATTGTCTGAACCCTTCCTGTCAGGCGACGATCCGGAGCCACCGACCGGCACCAGGACCTCGGCGCGAAATCCAATGGCCGAGCGGCCGCAACTCAATCTCGCTTCCTTTCCGAATGTGTGTGCTAGCCGTTGCCGGACATTTGCCAGACCGACACCCGCACCTTCGCTGAGCCGTTTCGCATCGTCACATGGGTTCTCCACCCACACCCGCAATCGATCCCCGCGAAGTCGACCGCCGATGTGAATCTCGCCACCGTCCACCAGCTCCGAGATACCGTGTTTGAGCGCGTTTTCGACCAGCGGCTGAAGCAGAAGCGGCGGTATTTCCTTATCGAGGCAGTCCTCGTCGATTGCCTCGATCACAGTCAAACGGTCACCATAACGAACTCTTTCAACCTTCAGGAACCGCCGCACCTGGGCGAGTTCCTCGCCGAGTGAAACCAACGACGTGCCTTCACTCTTGAGCGTTCCGCGCAGATAGTCGCCGAGTTGAATGCACATGTCGCGGGCTGCCGGAGGATCGTCAACGGTCAATGACGCCACCGAATTGAGGCTGTTGAAAAGAAAGTGGGGATTGAGCTGAGTTTTGAGGGCCAGAAGCTCGGCATCCCGCGCCGCCACCTCTGCCTGCAAAACCCGTCTCTCCGCGACCCTCGATGATTCGGCGGCGGCGAAAAGATAGTGGATCGCCACCGACAGGAGATAGAGCAGCATGCCGGAAACAAAAAACAAACCGCTGTGCTCGGCACTCAACAAAAACGGGTCGCTGAAGACCTCCGATCGATTGATCGCTTCCGAAAAAACGGCCGCCATTCCAACCCACAGTGCGGCCGACAATCCAGCCGCAGTTGCATGGGTGGCCAGGGTCATGGCCGTTCGTTCGCCACCGAGCGGCATCGAGCGACAGGGATACCACGCCGAAAGACATAGAAACGCAAAAACCACAGCCATCGGAAAAACAAAAACGAGCGCCCGGAACCAACCGCCCCACCCGGTCATGACCATCGCGGCCATCAGCAACACGACCACAGGCACCCACGCCATCAAATAGATGGCGAGGTGACGGCGTTTGGCAAGAATCGGGTGCATGGGTCAGTTTTTGATATCGACTCCGCCCATGATGGCGGTACCGCTGATCACCAGGACCTTGCGGCCAAGACCTTCAGCGGTGCGGGTTTCGTCGTTGTATCCGCCGAGGATCGCGACGCCGTTGACCTGGACCTCCCAATCATCCGGGACCCGAATATCGATCCCACCCCAGAAAGCAAAGGTGTCGATCCGTGCCGGTCCACCCTCAGAACCGCAATCTCTGAGGTCGATCTCGCAACCACCCATGATGGCCGTCGCATCACCGCCCTGAAAGTCGGGGGCCGACAACCTTCGGCTGGCGCCCCCGAGGATGGCGGTCGCTTCAAAGGCCGCGGCGGTGTCGTCGTACGCGCCACCCCTTCGTCGAAACGGTTTCAGAATCAAATTGCCACCGATGATGAGGAGAATCACCGGCCACAGATCCCAGATCTCGAAAGTGATCACTCCGAGATTGCTGAGCAAAACGACAACGCCGATCCCGATCCATACCGATCCGGTGAGCACTCGGCGCGATCCCGGAGGGCGAATGAAGTGACTGAGGCCGACCAGAATCAAAAGCACCGGCCAGTAATCATAAAAATTCTCGCCATCGACGAGGCCGAAGTTGTCGAGCAACAAGATCACGCCGACAGCCAGCACACCGAGACCCAGGATTGCCGTTCCGAATCCGCGCCTGCCGCCCCCCAGACCGATACCGATGACGGTCGCGTGGTGGCCGCGCCCGCCGTTCTCCCCGGCACAGGACACATGGCGCCAGGAACCGCAATCGGGACAGCAGTCGTCCCGATCTCGAAACGATCCACCTGTTCCCCTTCGTGCCGAATCGTCTTCTCTCTGTTTCATGTTGATTTCCTTCCCGCCTCAGACAAAGGGTGTCGCATCGGGTCCGGTACGTTCGTCAGACCTTCCGAGCCGGCGCCGCAACCCGCATATCAGGAGGTTGCCGCCCAGGATCAACAATAGAACCGGCCACAGATCCCAGATTCCGAAAGCGATCACACCGAGGTTGTCGAGCAATATGATCGCACCGATTGCGATCCATGACAGCCCCCAACCGATTTTTCCCGATCTGGGTTGCACCAGATGGCTGAGACCGAGCACGATCAGTAGCACCGGCCAGTACGGCAGATAGGCGCTCCCGTCGATGACGCCGAAGTTATTCAGAATCAGAATCGAACCGATCACGACAATTCCGAGACCGAGCACGAAGGCGCCCCACAATCCATGGCGGCCATCGCACCATTCGCATCCGTTCAATCCGTGGTGGTGATGATGTGTCATTTTTGCCTCCTTTTTCCGTCACCTCCAACATGGTCGTTGGCGCTTCGGCTGTCACGGCAATTTCGGCGAGTGGCGGTATGTACCGGGTGAACGGCGGAAATGTTAGGATCGGCCCTTCAATTCGTCGCCGATCGATGGAGCGGCGGCGGGGTTTTATTCTCGAAGGAGGGCGCCGAAATGAACGACCCAAAAATCACCCTGTCAACCCAAGAAATGCCGCGCCAGTGGTACAACCTGGCCGCCGACCTTCCGCAACCGCCGCCACCACCCCTCGGTCCAGATGGAAACCCGATCGGGCCCGAAATGCTGGCTCCGGTCTTTCCGATGAACCTCATCGAGCAGGAGGTCTCCACCGAACGCTGGATTGATATTCCCGAGGAGATCCTCGAGATCTATGCGCGCTGGCGGCCCACTCCGCTCCGCCGCGCCTACGCCCTGGAGAAACACCTCGGGACGCCGGCCAAGATCTTCTACAAGGACGAAAGCGTTTCTCCGGCCGGTAGCCACAAACCGAACACCGCGGTGGCCCAGGCCTGGTACAACAAGGAGTTCGGCATCAAGAGGCTGACCACCGAGACCGGCGCCGGTCAGTGGGGTTCGGCCCTCGCCTTTGCGGGCCAGCTTCTCGGCATTCAGGTCGATGTATGGATGGTTCGCGTCAGCTTTGACCAAAAGCCCTTCCGCAAGACCATGATGGAAACCTGGGGCGCCCGCTGCGTGCCCTCGCCGTCGCCGGAGACTCAGGTCGGGCGCGGAATTCTCGAAAAGATGCCCGACACTCCCGGCAGCCTCGGCATCGCGATCTCGGAAGCCATCGAAGCCGCGGTGACGGACACCAGCGGTACGACCCGTTACTCGCTCGGAAGTGTGCTCAACTTCGTGATGCTCCACCAGTCCATCATCGGTCTCGAGGCAAAGAAACAGCTCGCGATCGCAGGCATCGACAAACCCGATGTGGTCATCGGATGTGCCGGAGGCGGCTCCAATCTGGCCGGTCTCTCTTTCCCCTTTGTCGCCGACAAGATCAATGGGGCGGAGATCGACATCATCCCGGTCGAACCGGAGGCCTGCCCGACGCTCACCAAGGCGCCCTACGCATACGACCACGGCGACACCGCGAAAATGACGCCGCTACTGGCGATGTATTCGCTCGGACACGAGTTCATTCCGCCGGCCATTCATGCCGGCGGGCTCCGTTACCACGGGATGGCCCCACTGGTTTCTGCCAGCGTCCGGAGCGGGCTCATGGCTCCGACAGCCGTTGCGCAGCTCGAGTGCTATGAAGCGGCGGTGACCTTTGCCCGGACCGAGGGGATCATCCCGGCACCTGAAACCAGCCACGCCATTGCGGCCGCGATCAACGAGGCCAAAAAGGCGAAGGAGGAGGGCAAGGAAAAGACCATCCTCTTCAACTACTCCGGCCACGGTCTGATGGACCTCGCCGGATATGCGGCCTATTTTGCGGGTGACCTCAAGAACTACCCGCTGCCGCCGGAAGTCATGGAGCGCTCGCTGGCGGTGATGGAAGGCCTGCCGAAACCCGAATAGGGGGCGTCATGAAATCACTTGTGATCGCGGTGCTTCTGCTGGCGCTGGCGGCACCGTTGTGGGCTTCGGAGCCCACAACGGCTCTGTTGATCATCGACATTCAGGATTTCTATTTCCCGGGAGGCAAGGTGCCGCTGGTCGAACCCGAGGCTGCGGCCCGAAATGCGGGCCGTGTTCTGGCGGCGTTTCGAGCTGACGGCAGGCCCGTGATCCATGTCCGCCACGAATTTGAACCGGGGGGCGCGATCCACGCGAGCGTGGCGCCGCTTGATGGTGAAAAGGTCTTCACCAAGACGGAAGTCAGCTGTTTCAAAGGCACCGAGGTTCTGGCCCACCTCAAAAACCTCGGTATCGATAGGCTGGTGATCGTCGGGATGCAGACCCACATGTGCCTCGAGGCGGCCACCAGAGCCGCCGCCGACAACGGTTTCGAATGCATTGTGGTGGGCGATGCCTGTGCGACCAGAGACCTCAGCTACGGCGATCGTGTCGTGCCGGCGGCCGATGTCCACGCCTCCACCCTGGCGACCCTCGACCGGACCTACGCCAAGGTGGTCGACACGAAGACCTTTCTTTTCGACGAGTAAGCCTGTGCAGGCGGGACGCCTGCACCACCAGGATAAACAGCTGAGCGCCATGGTGGTGCAGCCGTCCCGGCTGCACAAAATCATCCCGGGTTTCCCCGATGCCTTGCGCTGCTGAACAACCAATCTTCCGGACGATCACACAACCCGGCGGTCACTGGGTTGTTTTCGGTGTAAGCGACAAAGCGTTCAAAGGCACTCGGGTTCCGAACGAAATGATCGAACGACTCCTGCTGCCACACCACGCCTTCCCGGTTGAGCCGTTTGTTGATCGCATGACCCGTATACGATTTCCATGAGTGAAGAACATTCGACAGGTCGTGATCTGAAGCCGGTGTTACCACGCAATGGACATGGTTCGGCATCACACACCAGGCGCTCAGCAAATACCGTTCACCCTGAAAATAAAGGAGTGCCCCTTCCACCAAACCCGCGATCGTCGGGCGTCTCAGAATGCATGCACCAATACTTGGGTCCGTATCGAGGCTCTCTGCGACGGCGGTCCAATCGTCGGAGCGTTCTGGCCCTTTTCGTCCGCGGTTCATCGCATCAAAAAGACAAAATGTAACGAAGTATGTGCCGCCTTCTTTGTAGATGTGCGGCAGGTTTCCCCTCCATTTCGTCGATGTGAAGGGTCGCGACTTCGGGTCGACAAACCGTTCGGGGAAAAGCGGTCCGCGTCTATTTTCGGGAGTCATTCTTTACTCAGTATTGCATCGCCACAGCGAAAATGGGCAGGCGGGACGCCTGCACCACCAGGATAAACAGCTGAGCGCCATGGTGGTGCAGCCGTCCCGGCTGCACTTCGGAATCCCCCGCGGATCCGAACCCCGAACCACCAAATTCCGTAAAGAAAACTGGAACGGGTCTTGACAAATCAATATCAGGTGCTAGATTCTTAGCATGATGCTAATTTATTAGCACCAGTCGATGGCCATCGACATCAGACCGAACGTGGAGGACCGATGACAGCAGACACCGCAGATCTGAGCCGGCGCGAACGACAGATCATGGGGATCGTGTACGAAATGGGCCGGGTGACCTCGGCCGAGGTCCGCGAGCGGATGCCGGATCCCCCATCGTACTCGGCGGTCCGGGCAATGCTCCGGATTCTCGAAGAAAAGGGCCACATCCGCCACGAACAGGACGGCCCCCGGTACGTGTTTCTACCGACAGTTCCGCACGAGGAAGCCAGTGAAAATGCGCTCCGCCGCCTGGTCCGGACCTTTTTCGGCGGCTCCCCCGAGGGCGCCATGGCGGCCCTCCTCGACCTCGAGAGTGATCAATTGGATGAAGAGGCCCTGCGACGCCTGGCACGAAGGATCGACGCGGTGCGGCGGGAGGAAAACCAATGACCACGATCCTGACCCTGGTACTGGGGTCGCTCAAGGCCCTGTTGTTGTTGATAGCGGCCGGCGGGTTCGCCTTCGCCCTTCGCAACCGGTCGGCCCGGCTTCGGGCCGCGGTGTGGGGAACCGCCTTGGCGGGATGTCTGGTGATTCCGGCCGTGGCGCCCTTCCTTCCGGAACTGTCGCTACCGGTGCCGGAAGGCCTCGCGCAGTGGGCTACCGCCGACCAGGCGGTTCAGACCACAGCACGCATCGATCTCCAGATCAGCGAGGATATAGTCGGCGGGCACTCGGGAGTCGTTCACATCCCGGAGTTCTCCGTCACCGCTCCACCGGCCCGAAACACCCCGCCGATCAACTGGAAGGCGACCATCCTTGCCGTCTGGGCTGTCGGATTCGGGCTCATGTTGCTTCGGCTCGCCATCGGTCTGTGGCGGATGACATCGTGCCTCCGAGCTTCCAGTGTTGTGGATGATGCCCATTGGCTCGGCATGCTGGCGGCAGCGCGCGAGCAGACCGGGTGTCGTCGAAAAATCCGGCTCCTGACCAGCACCGAAGTCGAGATCCCCGCCACCGTCGGCGTTTTCAGACCGGCCATCGTGCTGCCCCTGGGTGCCGAGCGATGGGTCTGGGGGCGCCGCCAGGCCGTGCTGCTCCACGAAACGGTTCATATCGCCCGATTCGATTGGCCCATGCGAACGATTGCCCGGCTCACCCGAGCCGCCTATTGGTTCAACCCGCTCGCGTGGTGGGCCACCCGACGACTCGATCTCGAACAAGAACTCGCGTGTGACGAGGAGGTCATCGCCCTCGGAACCCGCGCTTCGAGTTATGCCTGCCACCTGCTCGGCATCGCCCGTAACGCTTTGCCGTGTCCCGCTCCCGCCATCCCGGCACTGGGGATGGCTCGCAGAACCCACATGGAGGAACGCATCATGAGTATTCTCGACCACAAAAATCACCGCCGCGTCGGTACCGCGGTTCTGATTCCCGCAATCATCGCCATGGCTGCCATGGTCCCGGCATTGGCAGCCGTCTACCCGAGTGATCCGCAACCTAGAGAGGCGGGATCAGAGCTCAAACAAATCGCCACCGAGATGGCTAGCATCGAAGCAAAGATGGAACCGTTCCTGGCGACGATCGAAGACATCCAGATCGATATGGAGCCCCAGATCGAGATGCTTTCGGATATCGAGATCACCATCGATGACGAAAAAATTGCAGAAATCGAAGCAAAGATGGAGCCATACCTCGAACGCCTCGAGGCCATCGAAATCGACATGGAGCCCTTTGTGGTCAAGATGGACGGACTGCAACAACAGCTCGAAGGCATCCAGATCCACATCGAAGACGGAACCCTTGCGGAGGTCCAGGAGCAGATCCACGAACAGATGTCGATCCACATGAGTCAACTCGAAGACCTCCACGTCAATCTTGAGCCCTTCCACGAACAGATGGAGCAAATCCACCAGGAGATGGAGCACCTCCACGAAGAGATGGCCGAGGTCCACATCGATATGGAGCCCATCCACGCGCAGATGGAACAGATCCACATCGACATGGAGCCTTTCCACGAGCAGATGGAGAAGATCCACAAAGAAATGGAGCCCTTCCACGAGGAGATGGAACGTCTGGGTGAACGGTTTGAGGATGCGCTCGAAACCGAGGTGGAGTCCTATCTACGCGAGAAACTTGGCAGCGTGACGGCGCCGGACGCCGATTTCTCCGAAGCTGCCCAACGAATCGTCGACGACGCCCACATCAATGTCGACGACGAGATGATTCGATTCAGAGCATCAAAAACGGAGACGCGGCAGATCTTGACCGACCTCTTCTCCGATCAACGAATCGGCACGCAGAGCAACTTCGACAGCGCCATCGAAGACACCGTGATCGGTCTGTCACCATTGACGATCAGCATGAACTGACCCATCGATTCATCGGAACCGATATCCTGCCCCGGCCTCGAGCCGGGGCATTTCATTTGCGACCCGGATCTGCCGAATCCGGCGGATCGGATACACGACAACCCACCGGCCCCTCTCTCGCAAAAAGAATTTTGACCCTTTTTTAACGACGACACCGCTCCCCGAGAGTGCAATATCCTATATAGTTCAGGGGTTATCCCGCTCGAGAGGACGAGTTGAATGGTCTGCTCTCCGAATCGAGCGGCAGGTCGGCTTTGAATCGTGGCATCATGACGCATTTACACACATCCCACCGACTGCACAGAAGCCCGACGCTGGGTCCTTCTTCAGGACGCTCCGCGCCGCGATCGGGCCGAATTCGGCGATGCATTCTGGCGCTCGTTGCGGTTGTGCTCAGCGGTGCGACGGTTGCAGCAAACGACCTGTGGGTGGATCGCAACTCCTACGGAGGCCAATGCAGCGACGGCCGGAGCCGGCAGGACGTAAGCGTTACGGCGCCCTGGTGCACCATCGGAGTGGCTGGCAACAGGGTCCAGCCAGGAGACGTGGTGTACGTTCGCGAAGGCCTCTACACGGAGATCCTCACCGATCATCCCCAGGCCTGGAACGCAGCGGTTCTTCAGGTGGTGATCAGCGGCACACAACAAGCTCCAATCCTCTGGAAGGCGTTTCCGGGTGAAACGGTGACCCTTGGCAGCGGCGGTGGAGCCGAGCATGGCATCCTCGCGGCCGCAGGCACCGGTTTTACCCCGCGTCACGTGGTCGTCGAAGGTTTTGTCGTCGAAGGTTTTCCGGAGGTCGGAGTGATGATCACCGGCGCCTCCGACATCACCCTCAGAAAATTGGATGTTTCCGGTTGCAGGTGGGGGGCGATCGGGTCTATTCAATCCAACAGCGTGACCATCGAGTCGTCGAGCATCCACGACAACGCCCTCGAGGGCTGGACGAGCGCCATCAGCCTCTGGGAATGCACGGGAGAAAATATCCTTCGGGGAAATTTCATCTGGGCCAACACCGACGAAGATTGGCGCGAATCCGAAGGCCACGGCATCATCCTGGACTACTGCGAATCCACCGCGAGCGCGCTGGTCGAGAACAATGTCATCTCGGACAATGAAGGCTGGTGCATCAACGTCTTCTTCAGTTCGAACGCCACCGTCCGGAACAATACGTGCTACCGAAACAGTCGAGAACGATACGACGGCACCGGAGAAATCCTGGCGGTCGGCAACGAGATCGCCGTCCACAACAACATTCTGGTGGCCAGATACGGAACCCAGGCTTTTCAGATGTGGGACGGTGGCAACCCGGACACGATCGTATCCGATTTCAACATCTTCTGGTCGCCAGAGACGGCCAAGACTGCTCGTCACTCGAGCGAATTTCGAGGCATCACCCTCTACGCAAACGAGAAATATGGTCTCGACGAAAACACGATCGAGGAGGACCCGAAACTCCTCGCCCCTTCATTCGGCGATTTCAGATTATCGAGCGAGTCCCCCGCCATCGACAGCGCCACCGACTCCATGTCTCCCGCATTCGATTCCGTCGGACAATCGCGGCCTCTCGATGGGGACAGGGACGGTCGCGCAACCTCCGACCGAGGCGCCTACGAATACAACCCGCTGATCCGAAACCGCAACGACGGCGTCGACCGGAGGATCCGCCCGCAACAAAGCGGGAAAGAATCGCGAACCCGGGGCGTCCAGCGGAGCGAACGAGACTCCGCAAACCAGGACTGAGGCCAGATGACGCAACTGCCGACGATCGCCACACGGGTGATTGCGGTAGCGATCCTTTGGTGGAGTCCCGTTGCTGTAGCGGCAGTCCTTTGGGTCGATCAAGACTCCACAGGCGGGATCTGTTCCGATCACCGGGATCGATCCGATGTGAGCCGCTCGGAACCGTGGTGCACGCTCAAGCAGGCGGCAAACAACGTCCAGCCGGGAGACGTGGTCCACATTCGAGGCGGCGAATACACCGCGATTCACACCGGAAACGAACATTGCTGGGACTCGGCGGTCTTGCAGATGGTTGTCAGCGGGACTCCGGAGGCACCAATCATTTTTATGGGCGAAACGGGAGAATCAGTGGTCTTCTCGGGCTCGGGTGGTGCCGACTACGGGGTCCTGGTCGCCGGAAATCAGGACTTCCAACCTCGTCATATCGAGGTCTCGAATATCGAGATCCGGGACTTCGATCAACTCGGCGTCATGATCGAAGGCACCGGTGATGTTGTCCTCAAAAATATCGAGGTCACTAATTGTCGCTGGGGGGCCATCGGCACCCAACACTCGGCGCGAGTGACGATCGAGGACAGCCGCATCCACCATAACGCACTCGAGGGCTGGATCAGCGCCATATCCCTGTGGACCTGCCAGGACGGAAACATCCTGCGGAGAAACGCGATCTGGAGCAACACCGACGAGGACGCTCGCGAGACCGAGGGACACGGCATCATCCTCGACTATTGCGAGGACTGGGGAGGCGCGATCGTCGAAGACAACGTCATCTGGGACAACGAGGGGTGGTGTGTCCACGTTTTCCATTCCTCGAATGTGACCGTTCGCAACAACACCTGTGTGGGCAATGGGCTGGGGCGCGGAAACGACACTGGTGAGCTCTCGGTGCTCGGTACAAACCTGGATATCGCCGGGAATATGGCTTTCCCCCGCACCGGCCGCCCTCCTTTCGACCTGCAGTTCGGCGATGAGAGCGACCGAAACACCCCATTTGGTTTCAATATCTGGTGGCCCGGCGCAGAATCAACACCCGATGACCGACCTGGACGATTCATATCCTTTGCCAACGGGATCATGAGTTGGTTTTCTTCATTGGGCGCCGGAGACGAGATCGTCGAGGGAGCCGACTCCGACCTCGCGATCGTGATGGAAGAGATGCGGCAGCCGCTGGCCGGTCTGGCGTCACGATCGGCCGCCGGCGGGGCCGATCAGATGGTGGTCTTTCACGAAAAAATGTCAGCCTTGCGGCCTCGTTTCAGATCCGCAGTCGAACAGAACATCACCGCAGTTCTGACCTCATCGCCCGACTCGCCCTCATTGTCTGTAGTTGCGGCCGAAAGGGTGGCACGAGGCGTCGCGAACATTGCGCGAATCAGTATCGACGGGGAACTCGTGACCGTGGATGCCCCTTTCGACCGGGTCGTTGCCGAGCTCGAAAAGGCTCGAATGAGCACCTCGCCCGGCCGGAATCCCTTCGGTCGAAAAAGAATCGAAGATTTGGCGAAATCGCTGTCATCCATGAGGATCCGGGCCAGGCGATCCCAACCCTCCCCATGATCCACGGTTGTTCGCCCGGTTTTGTGCTATCTTTCAACAAGGATCTGCCAGTGAACCATAACCGCCCGCATGCACCGTGCATCTTGTGCCCGAAGGGTTTTCGGGTCAGGTCTGCAGAGTGCTTCTCGCGACCGAATCTGTTGCGGCCGCATACATTTGCAGCGATCGGTTGGCTTTTCGCAATTCTGTTTTTCATTCCACCGGCGATGGCAGCGGATCTGTGGGTCGATCGTGACTCGCTCGGCGGGCAATGCAGCGACGCCCGTTCCCGTGCCCAGGTCACGAAATCAACCCCGTGGTGCACGCTGATCCCACCCGCCACCCTGGTTCAACCCGGCGATACCGTACATGTTCGTGGCGGCGTCTATACCGAAAGAAACACCTGTCCTCTGTGTTGCTCGCCCAGTGTCCTGGAGGTCGTGGTCAGCGGGACGGCGCAAAACCCGATCAAATTCGTTGCCGAACCGGGCGAACGGGTCGCCCTCTCGCCCGCCGGCGGGGCGGAAATGGGCATCGTGGTCGGACAGTGCACGGGTGTCACGCCTCGTTTCATCGAGGTCTCGGGTTTCGAAGTGAGCGGCGGATTCACCGATATCTGTGTCTACGTCAACCGGACGAGCGATGTCACCCTCAGCGATCTCGACATCAGCGGGTGTGTGAACGCGGCGTTTTCAACCAACTACGCCGGGCGCATCACCCTCGAGAATTCATCAATCCATGACAACCCGATCGGTGGCTGGACCAGCGCGGTCAATCTCTGGCAATGCGAAGATGAAAACGTCATCCGCGGCAACCGTATCTGGGCCAATACCGACGAGCACCCCGACGAGACCGAAGGTCACGGCATCATCATGGACAGTTGTTTTGAACTCGGTGGTGCCTTGATCGAAAACAACGTGATCTGGGACAACGAAGGTTGGTGCATCCTTATTTACCAAAGCGACGGCGCCACCATCCGCAACAACACCTGTTGGCAGAACAGCCTCGGCCGCAACAACGGAACGGGTGAACTGTCGCTCCGGGGCAATCAGTTGTCGGCACACAACAACATCCTCGTTTCCCGTGAGGGCGGCCCCGCCCTCCTCATTTTTGATTATGAAAGGGACGGAGACCTCAGCACGGTCGCAACAGGCTCCAACCTCATGTGGTCGCCAAATCGTCAGAATGTGGTGATCTGGCCGCCGTGGAACGTGGACACCGTGGCCGAGTTTCAACAGGCGAACCCATATGGCTGGGGGCAGAACTCGATCCAGGTGGACCCATTGCTCAGGGCACCGGCATCCCATTCCTTCGACCCCACTCCGCCATCGCCAGCCATCGACGCAGGCAGCGATGCCGATGGCGCGGACAAAGACGCCATCGGTGTCTTGCGACCGGTTGACGGCAATGGGGATGGCAGCGCGCAGACCGATCTGGGTGCCTACGAGTTCACCGGGATCTTCGAAGACAGTTTCGAAGGCGGCAGCACCTCGGCCTGGACGGGAACCCAACCCTGAACCGGTCCGAGCCCTGACTTTCCCCTTCATTCCAAAAGCAACTTTTTTCCAAGACAGAGTCTTGAATGGCGTTCAGGAACGGACCTGATCGCTGCCGCTGATCGCTGTTCCCAGCCCCTGATCCCTGTCGCTGCCGCTGGACACTGTCGCTGCCGCTGCAATTCGGGCACTTACCGGCAATCCTGTCAGATCTACCATTCTCATCACATCCCCGGTAAATGTGACCAGGAGCACTGTCTCGAGGAACGATGTCCAATAACATAAATCTCGGAGTGGGCCCTTGTTGAGAGCGGCGTAGCCCGGAACAGCGCGCCGCATTCGATTTTTAACCGTTTTGGTATGGAGGGTGGAACTATGTCAAATTTTCTCGGTTTTCAGGTCGCGAAAAATCGATTGTCTAAGATACAAGTTATTTATTTACTTGCATTTATAGTGTTTTTCGTCGTGACCTCCTCGGCCAGTGCCGCCGAGCTCTGGGTCGACCGGAATTCGCTTGGCGGCCAGTGCAACGACAATCGGGCACGCAATCAGGTCTCGCAATCCGCTCCGTGGTGCACCCTGGCCAAAGCGGGCACCGACGTCCAGAGCGGTGATGTTGTCTATGTCAGAGAAGGGGTCTATTCTGAGACTCACCATCAACATCCTCTGAGCTGGGGCGCAGCGGTCCTGCAAATCTGCGTCAGCGGTACCAAACAGTCCCCAATCAAATTTATCGCCGCACCCGGCGAGAATGTGGTCCTCAATCCCAGTGGTGGAGCTATCTACGGCGTGATCGCGGCCGGAGGCGGCGGCTTTACGCCTCAATACGTCGAGATCAACGGATTCGTCATCGAAGGATTCCCCGAGGTGGGCATCATGGTTTCGGAGTCGAGCGACATCGTAATCAAAAACGTCGATCTCTCCGGTTGTGTCTGGGGTGGGATCAGTTCGCAGAGGGCGGCGTCACTGACCATCGAGAATTGCCGAATCCACGATAATTATCTGACCGGTTGGACGAGCCCGATCTCGCTCTGGGAGTGCGAAGGCGAAAACGTTGTTCGCGGCAACCACATCTGGGGCAATACCGACGAAGACTATCGCGAGACCGAGGGTCACGGGATCATTTTGGACTATTGCACCGCGTCAGCCAGCGCCCTGATCGAAAACAACGTGATCTGGGAAAACGAAGGCTGGTGCATGGACATCTTCAACAGTGACAACGCCACCATCCGTAACAACACCTGCTGGAAAAACAGTCTCGGAAGGTATGACGGCACCGGCGAAATCTCTCTCTGGGGCAGAGGTCATACCGTGCACAACAACCTCATGGTGTCGCGCGGTGACGGCCCGGCGATGGTGATCTACGAAGAGGGCAACAACCTTCCGACCATCGAAACCAGCCACAATCTCATGTGGTCGCCGAGTTCCTCGAATGTCGTCTCCTGGCCGCCGTGGAGGACCGGCTCCGTCAGCCAGTTCCGCAGTCAAAACGGATACGGATGGGGCTCCAATTCGATTCAGTCGAATCCCCTCCTCGTCAATCCAGGCGCCCAGAACTTCAAGATTCCCGATACCTCCCCGGCCATCGACGCCGGTTCGAACGCGCTCGCAGCCGCAAAAGACTGTGAAGGCAACGATCGTCCCGCGGACGGCGACGGCAACGGGTCTGCCATCGTGGATCTCGGGGCCTTCGAATTCGGTGCCGGTGGCTCCGGTGAGCCCGGCGGCCAGGACATCTTCAACGATGACTTTGAGTCCGGATTTGGTGGGTGGACCGTGGTCCAAGGCTGATCAACAGTAGTTTTTGACAGCAACACAACGGCGGGTCGATTCCATGAATCGACCCGCCGTTCTTTTGGGTCCACCGCGAAAAATATTTCGCGAGCGTTGTACCCGCTGCCCTTCCGTTTTCAGCCGACCGCGTTTCATTTCGCTCCCGGGATCTTGCAGGAGGTTCCGCCGAGAGGCTGCGGGATCTACAGTGCCTCCATATCCGCTTCGGCCATCATTTTCACGAGGCCTTCGAAGTCGGTCGTCGGTCGCCAACCGAGGTCCTTCTCGGCCTTCGAATAGTCACCAAGTAGAAAATCGACTTCTGCCGGCCGGAAATAACGTGGATCGATACGAACCAGGGTGCGGCCATCCGCATCGGCGCCGATCTCATCCAAACCCTCACCCGACCACTCGATCGGCAGCCCGGCGTGGGCGAAAGCAATTTCGCAGAACTCACGAACCGAGTGGGTCTCTCCGGTGGCCACGACGTAATCGTCGGGCTCATCCACCTGGAGCATGCTCCACATAGCCTCGACAAAGTCGCCGGCAAAACCCCAGTCGCGTTTTGCGTCGAGGTTGCCGAGATAAAGACAGTCCTGCAGTCCTGCCTTGATCCTGGCCGCCGCCATGGTGATTTTCCGGGTCACAAAGGTCTCACCGCGGCGCGGCGATTCGTGATTGAACAATATCCCGTTGACCGCAAAGATCCCGTAGGCTTCACGATAGTTGCGGGTGATGTAAAAGGCATAGGCCTTGGCCGCAGCGTACGGGCTGCGCGGATAAAAAGGCGTCAGTTCGGTCTGGGGTGATTCCAGCACCTTGCCAAAGAGCTCCGACGACGACGCCTGATAGAAGCGGGCCTCGAGTCCCAATTCACGCATGGCTTCGAGCAGGCGGGTGGCGCCGACACCGACCACTTCCGCTGTGTATTCAGGGATTTCAAAGGAAACCTTGACGTGCGATTGCGCACCGAGGTTATAGACCTCTTCCGGCCGAACGGTCTTCAGAATGCGGTTGAGCGACGAGGCATCGTTGAGGTCGCCATACACCAGGTTGAGGCGTTTGTCCTCGATCCACGGCGGTTCGAAGATGTGATCGATGCGTGAGGTATTGATCGTCGACGAGCGGCGAATCAGGCCCCATACCTCGTAACCCTTCGAGAGCAGCAACTCGGCGAGATAGGACCCATCCTGACCGGTGATTCCAGTGAGCAGCGCGCGTTTTCCGGTTTTCGGGGGCCAGGGTGGCTTGAAATAGGGGGCAAATTGCATTGAAATATCCTCTTCTTTTGTTGAAAATCCATTCTACCGCGAGCGTCCACCACTCGATCGCTCCGGCTCAGGATCAGGTCGAAAAATTCAGATACGCGCTCAACCGAGTTCAAGAAAGTGTCTCGGGCGGCACTCTCGTCTTCGGGTTGACCGCGTCAGATCATGGCACCGACCTGATCGTTGCCGCAGAACGCTGTTCCTGTTTGCTGCTCCCTGTGGCTGCCGCTGACCACTGATCACTGGCGCTGCCGCTACGATTCGGACAGTCAAACGCGCCGAACTCAGTTCTCACAGGAATATCGTGAGGATGGGGTTTTGAGAATGGGCGTTTTGAATTTCCGTGTCTGGTACGAGGATACTCGGGGCTGACTGATAGCATCGGATTACAACGGGAGGTCCATGAAACCGCAACATACCCTCGGTCGGGCGATCACACCCGACGGCAAAGAGATCATTCTCCACGAACGCGACGGCGCCTTCGCCATCAGGGTGAACGGTCTCGAGCTGATGTCGAGCCGGGCGCACGGTTCGGAAGAGGCCCTGGCGCGGTTGGTGATGGCTCTGGTCCGAGAGGCCAGACCCCGGATCCTGGTTGGCGGGTTGGGGATGGGCTACACCCTGAGGGCGGTTCTCGACCTGGCTCCTAGCGAAGCCGGAATCGTGGTGTCCGAGATCTTTCCGGCGGTCATCGAGTGGAATCGAAACGAACTGGCCGACCTGGCCGGAGCCCCGCTCGAGGACCCGAGGGTCACGATCTCGGCCACCGATGTCGGTGAAGTGATCGCCCGAAACAGACGGACCTTTGACGCCATCCTCCTCGATGTCGACAATGGTCCCGCCGCGTTTACCACCGAGCAGAACAACAAACTCTATGGAGAACGCGGACTGCAGGCGATTTACGGCTGTTTGCGAACCCGGGGGGTGCTCGGAGTGTGGTCCTCCGACCCCGACCGGGCCTTCGAGCGCCGATTGTCCAAGGCCGGATTCGAGGTTTCAACCGAGACTGTTCGAGCCCGCCAGGGAGCGAAGGGCCCACGACATACGATATTCATGGCGCGCAGGGGATGAAACCCGGGCAAATTTTGTTATCATCCGCCGATGATGAAACCAGCCGTCCGCAATCGATTGATTATTGGCGTCGCCATCGTGGCCGCCGGAGTTTTTCTCGCCTATCAGATGTATTACAGCCAGACGCCGGCCCGGCACGCGGATCACGATCACGCGATTGCCAAAGTAGATGCCGGTGGGTTCCTCTGGGTTGCCTCCGTCGATGGCGACCGTCGCAACCTCGTTGGGCGCCCCGAAAAGGTCCTGGTTCTGCATTGGTTCGATCCAACCGCAACAGATGCCTTCGAACAGACCCAGGCCGCGGCTTTCGCCGCGTCGGTCGCATCCGATCCGATGATCGACGTGCTCCTGATAGCCCGGGCACCATCCTGGGAAGGCATCGAAGCCTGGGCCGAAGATGCCGAGGTGCCGATGGACCTCGTCTACCTGGACGAGAACGGAAAGACCGGTGACCTCTTTGGAGTGCGCCGGCTGCCCGAAACCCTGATCTACGATCCCGCTGGGATCATGGCTCACCAGGCGCGCGGACCCATGAACTGGAACCCCCGCAGCCTCAAAGGCCAGATCGACAGCATCAAGGGCGGCGTCGAAGAGATTCATTAGAAGGGTAGACTTGCGGGTGAATTGTGGTGCAGGCGTCCCGCCTGCACCTGGTCTCCCCCACCACTCTTGTCCAGGACAGAGTCTCGGATAGCGTTCAGGGACAGCGACAGGTGCAGCAATCAGTGGCAGCGGACAGGGACAGCGATCAGTGTTCAGCGGCAGCGATCAGGAGTCCAGGCGACCAAGTGGCCACATCCGGGTCGTTCAACAGAAGGAACCGCCGTCTTTGTGTCGGCGTCTCGCCTGCCCGTCGTGCGGCCGAGACGGCCGCACCACCAAGGCCGGATCCCCGAAGAGATGAGTGCTGTTCACTGTCCCGGCCGCTGACCGCTGACGCTGATGACTGAACGCTGCCGCAGCCTACTGTTCGCTGACGCTGTCTGCCGTGCCCTGTCCCTGTCGCTGGACTCTGCCGCTGCAATTCGGACGCGGACACGGGCACGGGAAAGGCGGAGTCCGATCCCTACCAGGGAATGACCTCGCCGTTGACGTGCCAGAAGGTACCTGTGGTCTCCAAGGTCAATTCGTCGATTCGAGCCATCAGACCTGCTGCGGACTCCGGCGAATCGATGAGACCCTGGCCACCGGTCATCTCGGTCCGCACGAACCCGGGATGCAGAATCGCGACCGCAACGCCCGAATCCTTGAGATCATGGGCCAGCGACCGACCGGCCATGTTGGCCGCACATTTGGACATTCGGTAACCATAACGGCCACCCGAGGTATTGTCCTGGATCGAACCCATTCGACTGCTGATGATGGCAACTTTGGAGCCCTCTCCAAGATTGGGCGCGACTGCGGCCGTCATCCGCAGCGGCCCGAGGGTGTTGACCTCGAATTGTCGCCGCATACGATCAAAGTCGAGATCCACCAGCGATTCATCGCTGAGAAGACCGGCGTTGTTGATCAGCAGATCCACCCGCGTATCAGCAAGCTCCGCCACGAAACCCGTCACCGAGTCGTCGATCGTTACATCGACACCCTCGGACAGATCCACCCCGAGAGCCTTCAGGTCTTTCGAAGCCGATCGACACACCGCGATGACCCGGTCTCCCCGGACCTTGTAATGACGGGCGAGTTCGAGACCGATTCCCCGATTCGCTCCGGTGATGCAAACTGTTGCCATTGAAAGACTCCTTCTATTAATTTTGCTTCCACGGACCCAACACTCTGCCGTCGGAGTCATCGGACCACATTTCCCGATACACGACTGAATTTGCCAATTCTGCCTTCCCCGATCGGCCCACCATCTTCATGTTGCGAAGCGACTGAGGTATTCCCTCGCGCCACGATCTCACGCCTCCGCCCGCTTCCTGGGAAATATTCTCGCCAAGCCGGTCCGAACACGCTAATCTTCTGCGTCAAGATCGGTTGTGCCGGAAGGCGCGAGAAAGGCTCGTTGATGGATCGAAAAGGCCGCCTCAGGCTCGAGGACGGAACGACGTACAACGGAAAGCTCTTCGGCGCTGACACCCCGATCGCCGGTGAAGTGGTTTTCAACACCGGCATGGTGGGCTACCCGGAATCGCTGACGGACCCCTCCTATTCGGGTCAGATTCTGGTACTGACCTACCCGCTGGTGGGCAATTACGGGGTTCCTGCCTTTGAGCGTGACGACTTCGGGCTCCCACTCGGTTTCGAATCGGATCGTATTCAGGCCACGGCACTCGTCGTCTCCGAACACTCGGAGAAATACAGCCACTACCTGGCTTCACGAAGCCTCGATGAGTGGCTTCGCTCCGAGGGAATCCCCGCTATCTCCGGCATCGACACCCGTCTCGTCACCAAACGTCTGCGGGAAAAGGGCTCGATGCTGGGCGCCATCGAGGCCGAAAACACGAGCGAACCGGTCAGCCTCTTCGACCCCAATGCCACCGATCTGGTGGCCACGGTGAGCGTTGACGAGGTCGTCCGCTACGAGAGCGGAGTCGACGGAGCTCCCACCGTCGTCCTGCTCGACTGCGGCTGTAAAACGAGCATCGTTCGTTGTCTGCTGCGACGGGGGCTGAATGTCCTCAGGGTGCCTCACGATCACTACTTCCCCGGCATCGAATTCGACGGCCTCGTGATCTCGAACGGTCCCGGCGACCCGCAGATGTGCCAGGCGGCAATCCGTAATGTGGAGCGCGCGCTGGCCCTCGACGTTCCGATCCTCGGCATTTGCCTTGGAAATCAACTCCTGGCCCTGGCCGCCGGAGCCGAAACATACAAGCTCCCCTTCGGCCATCGCGGCCAGAATCAGCCATGCATCGAGATCGAGGAATCCGGATCTCGTGGCAAGAGATGCATGATCACATCCCAGAACCACGGTTATGCGGTTCGCGAAAAAAGTCTACCGAGTGATTGGCGGCCGTGGTTCGTCAATGCCAACGACGGCTCCATCGAGGGTATTCGCCACGTGTCACAACCAATTAAGAGTGTTCAATTCCACCCCGAGGCAAACCCGGGGCCGGTTGATTCGGAGTGGATCATCGACGATTTTGCCGCCACCCTCAACGGGGGGTCACGATGAGCCGGCCGCTGCCTCAGAAGGTCCTGGTCCTGGGCAGTTCGGCCCTCAAGATCGGCGAAGCCGGTGAGTTCGACTACTCCGGAAGCCAGGCCATCAAAGCGCTCAAGGAAGAGGGCATCAAGACTGTCCTCATCAACCCCAACATCGCCACCATCCAGACCTCAGAACATCTGGCGGATGAGATCTACTTCATTCCCGTCACGCCTGATTTCGTCGAACAGGTGATCGTCAAGGAGCGCCCGGACGGGGTGTTGCTCGGTTTCGGCGGTCAGACGGCCCTCAACTGCGGGGTCGAGCTGGATCGTCAGGGCGTCTTCGAAAAATACGGAGTCCGGGTTCTCGGCGCCCCGATCCAGTCGATCCTCGATACCGAAGACCGCGAACGATTCGTCGCCCGCCTCGGCGAGATCGACGTCGCGGTGCCACGCAGTCGGCCAACCACCACACTCGAAGAAGCCATCGAGGCTGGGCGTGAGATCGGTTATCCGTGCATGGCCCGGGTGGCCTTCGCTCTCGGTGGGCTCGGCTCGGGAATCTGCCGTTCCGAAACGGACCTGGAGGCGCTGGCTGCAAAGGCATTCGCCCACACCGGTCAGGTCCTGGTCGAAGAATACCTGACGGGTTGGAAAGAGATCGAGTACGAGGTGATGCGAGACGCCTACGACAACTGCATCACGGTCTGTAACATGGAGAATCTGGACCCGATGGGGATCCACACCGGGGAGAGCCTGGTGGTGGCGCCCAGCCAGACTCTGAACAACGACGAATACCACCTCTTGAGAGAGCTCGCGATCCGGGTCGTCCGCCATCTCGGGATTGTCGGCGAGTGCAACATCCAGTACGCGCTTTCTCCGGACGGCGAGGGCTATCGCGTCATCGAGATCAACGCCCGTCTGTCCCGTTCGTCGGCCCTGGCATCCAAAGCCACCGGCTATCCACTGGCCTTCGTGGCCGCCAAGCTCGTCCTCGGCAAGTCCTTGACCGATGTCGAGAATTCGGTCACCAGATCCACCTGCGCCTGCTTCGAGCCCGCTCTCGACTACGTCGTCGTCAAGGCGCCGCGTTGGGATTTCAAAAAATTCCCCGGCGTGGAGGAACGGATCGGATCGGCGATGAAGTCGGTCGGCGAGGTGATGGCGATCGGGCGAAAATTCGAGGAGGCATTGCAAAAGGCCCTGCGAATGACCGAGACCGGGGCCCGCGGAGTCGTGCTCAACGATCAGTTCAAATTTGAAAACGTGCGGCAGTCGCTGGCCGAACCGACCGAACGGCGGATCTTTGCCGTGGCCGAGGCGATCCGGGAGGGCCTCTCGATAGACGAGATCCATCAGATCACCCACATCGACGAGTGGTTCCTCGACAAAATCGCCGGGATGGTCGCGATCGAAAAACGCCTCAAGGCAACCGAAGTGCCAAAACTCGATACCGATCTGTTGCGGCGCGCCAAAGAGCTCGGTTTCGCCGATGCCCAGATAGCCTGGGCCACAGGTGCGGCCGAGGAGGCGGTTCGGGCCCGCCGCCACGAACTCGGCATCCATCCCTGTGTCAAACAGATCGACACCCTGGCCGCCGAATACCCCGCCGCCACCAACTACCTCTATCTCACCTACAACGGAAGTGACGACGACGTCGATTTTGGCGAAGAGGGCTCGGTCATGATCCTCGGTCCCGGTGCCTACCGGATCGGCAGCTCGGTGGAGTTCGACTGGTGTTGCGTCAACGCGGTCCGGACCCTCCGTGATCTCGGCTATCGGACCTTGATGGTCAACCACAACCCCGAGACCGTGAGCACCGATTATGACGAGTGCGACCGTCTGTATTTCGACGAACTCAGCTTCGAAGCGGTCTCGGAGATCTATCACAAAGAGTCGCCGCTCGGCATCATTCTATCGATGGGCGGCCAGGTCCCCAACAATCTGGCGGTTCCGTGTGGCGACGCCGGTATGCGAGTGCTCGGGACCTCGCCCCGAAGCATCGACCGGGCTGAGAACCGGCACCACTTCTCGAGTCTGCTGGAAGAGATCGGGGTTCCCCAGCCGGCCTGGCAGGAACTCACGTCTCTCGACGAGACGATTCAATTCGCGTCGGAACAGGGTTACCCGGTGATCGTCCGCCCCTCGTACGTGCTTTCCGGCGCGGCCATGGCGGTGGCCGGCAACGACGAAGAGCTCACGACCTATTTATCCAATGCCGAGGCCATCTCCCCCGACTACCCGGTGGTAGTCAGCAAATTCGTCGAGAACGCGAAAGAAATCGACATCGATGCCGTTGCGCGCAACGGCGAACTGGTTGGTTGGGCGGTCTCGGAGCACGTCGAAAACGCCGGTGTGCACTCCGGAGACGCGACTCTCGTGTTGCCGCCGCAGCGCACCTATCTGGAGACCATGCGCAGGATCAGGGTGATCACGAAGAAGATCGCCGAGTCACTCAACATCACCGGGCCTTTCAATATCCAGTTTCTGGCCAAGGACAACAAGGTGATGGTGATCGAGTGCAACCTCCGGGCGTCGCGGTCATTCCCCTTTGTCTCGAAGGTGTTGAAACAGAATCTGATCGACGCCGCCACCCGGGTCATGATGGGTCGGCCGGTGGAGCTCGACAACCGGGCACAACTCGACCTCGACTACGTTGGCGTCAAGGCGCCCCACTTCTCCTTTACGCGATTGGAAGGCGCGGATCCGACCCTCGGGGTCGAGATGGCCTCCACCGGCGAGGTGGCCTGCCTCGGGTGGGATTTCGAGGAGGCCTTCCTCAAGGCCCTCATTGCCGTCGGATTCAAATTCCCGATCGAACGTGCGCTGCTCTCGACCGGTCCGATCGAGAGCAAGGCGGCCTTTCTGGACACCGCGCGCCGATTCGTGCGGCTTGGCGTAGAGCTCTTCGCAACCCAGGGCACGGCCGAGTTCTTCGAACGCAACGGCATCAGCACGACGATCCTCAAATGGCCGCTCGACAACGAAAGCCCGAACGCGGTCGATTACCTCAAGCAGGGCAAAATCGATCTGGTGATCAACATCCCCAAACACTTCCAGAAGGAAGAGCTGACCAACGACTACATCATTCGACGGACGGCCGCCGATCTCGGCATTCCCCTGATCACCAACCGCCAGCTCGCCGAACGACTGGCCGAGGCCCTCGAGCGGGTCTCGATCAAGGATCTCAGGGTGAGGAGCTGGAGCTGTTACCACGCCGCAGAATGAAAGCAGGTGGCCCTAGATATCGTCGTCCGTCGCCGGGCGTCCGGGCATTTTGAGGGACGGAACAACCTGTTCGTGCACCTCTTCCGAGACCGGCATGAAACGCCCATCCGCCGACGCGAGCACCTTGCCCTCGGCGCCCACCATCTCCGCCCGAGCGCGGTAGAAACGCCCTTCTTTTCCGAGGCACTCCCCCGTCACCGCAACGGCTGAACCACCATTGACCGACCGTCGAAATCGGACGGTGATTTCGATCGTCATCGCAAAACGACCGACCTCGTGGGTCACAGCCCAGCCCGCCGCTTCATCCAGCAAGGCTGTCACGACCCCGCCGTGGACGTGCCCACCATAACCCTCGAAACGTGGATCGATGATCATTTCGAGGCGCACCTTCCCTTTGTCGTCAACCTGAAATTTGGCATCCAACCCTTTGGGGTTGGCATCGCCACACACGAAGCACGTCTCGGACCATGGAAGAGGCCGTTGGGCCATCTGGTAACTCCTCTACAGACCGATCACCGCACCACCGGCGATCAGCGCTGCGATCAGACCGAGACAGCCACATCCACCGCAACCGCCACCACGGCCGGCGGCCGCGTTGAAAGCTGCTCGCCCCGCCGTGCGTCCAACGATCGGTACCGCGGCGATCGCGACCCTGGCTGCGGTCTGCCGCCAGCGATCCATCTCCTCAGTTTCGAACTTCTTGCGCAGGATTTCTTTTTCCACCGCGATACGTTCCCGGTGTTTCATCTCCTCTCGGGTCTTGACGACCTCGAGCTCGTTGTCTTCGGGAATGAATCTGAGGCGCGAGGCGCAGTACTCACAAATGGCTTCGACCTCACCGATCGGCACGTCCAGAGGGGCTCCGCAGTTCGGGCAGCCGAGATGATGCTCTTCCATAAGTGAAGGCTACCATCTCCCTCGGCAGACATCGTGCAAAAACAACACCGATCGGGTCAGGACTCAACCAACTCCCGAGAACGAGCTCAATCTCGCACCTATGGCATCCTCGACACATTCCGACCACAGCGTGTTCATCGCACCGTTGGGATGGCCTTCGCCATCTACATGGAGGTCGTCGGTCAATTTGAAGGCACAGTCGATTCCTGAAATACCCTCGTTATCCAGGAATTCTTTGTAATACTCTCTGTTCGAATCTTTGTGAAAGTAGAGAAACAAAACAAAAAACTCTGACCCATTTTTTAAACTCAAATCCCGCATATTCAGAATCAATTTCTCTGTAACTTTCTTCCGTTGAAAGCTCCGAGAAATTGTACCCAAAGTTACTGTTTGGAGCTGCAGAAAATCAATGGCGGATGAGACAAAGCTGAGTCGCCAGATCCCAGGGTAGGAAACCGGCTCTTCCCTGACGATTTCGCCGCCGTCACCAAGGGAGCAATAAGGCAGCAAAACCTTCGGACGGTCCTTCCCCACTGAGCCTCGCCGAATCGCGCGCAACCACCACGAGGTGCCGACGTTTCGACGTTCGTGGTCATCAATGAACGCGTAGATGACCGCACGTGGCATCGCGGAACGGGTCGAGACGCGCTCAAGAACCAGAAGCGATTGATAGGTGCCGTAACCTCCGGTACCGAAATTCTCAACCTTCAGACCGCGATATCTTTGTTGTATTTTCCACGCGAAAGTCTCGTTGTCAGAGATCGCCCACCCCTGAATAAAAGAACCTCCGAGTAGGAGTAGTTTTGGTCTTTCATCACTCAAATCTTCATCAATGAAATCTGTTTTCCTCGAACCATTCCCTGTAATTGTCAAAGATATTTCCGACACATCCGGAGAATAGCCGGGATAGCGGTACGCGCCCGTTTTGTTTTTCCAGCCGAGATCGGGATCAGCTTCGTACACCCTCGGCTCGTTCTCTCTGACGGCAAAGGTCCAGGGCTCGTACCCCGCCACCCGCAGGAGCACTTCAGCAACCAAAAACCCGATACCGAGAGTCAGCACCAGCATCAGTATCCAGAATCCGTAAGGTCGTCGGACCGGGTTCTTTGGCGGGATTTTTTCTTCAGCAGATCGGATTTTCGACCCGCCGATCATCCCGTCGCGGCCGCTCTTCATTTTCCGTTGCGACGGAAAACCGTCCACGCTCCAAAGGTTTCCGCCTTCGAATAGTTGCGTCCGATGATCTCGCGAAGCTGGGGAAAATCGGGTGCGTACCGGGCTCCTTCGGAGATGGCCAGGGATTCTTCGTCCGAGGCGAGATGAGCCACGATAAACAGTGGTTTCACTTCGTTGACCGCGTCCAGGAACTCCCGCTTCCAGCGCCGTTGAACCTCGATCAGGTTCTCGTCACAGTGCTCGAAGAACCGTGCATGACGGCAGAGAAAGGGAGAACTGGTAAAGAACCGTGAAGGGGAACGTCGCTGCGCCGCGTAAAGCACCGCCGGTTCAGCACCCCAGAGCTGCACGGTATCTCCCGGTTGGCTGTGGTGGTTGAGATAGCGGGCGATCGCCGCCTGTTCCTCGCTCCCGGCAACCAGAGAGTCGAAAGCTACCGGCCTTTCAAGGGAGGCCTTCATCCTTCCCCCGAAGGCCAGGAAGCCCTCGACGGTGCCACGATCCGTCAGGAGGCTTGCTCCAACCATCACGGTGACAACCAACGCAACCGCAATTCTTTTCGCCGACGTGGAACCGTCGACAAAGGACGCGGTGGCCCGGAGGATGAAGGCCCAGCCCACACCGGACAGCATGACGAGGGTCGCGACGATCGGCCAATACTGGTAGCTGTAGGATTTTGCCTCGATCATCCGGACAACGAGGCAGACCGCTCCAAGACCGACCACGCTCCAGAACCGCTCTCCCCTCTTGACCCCGGGGAGCAACGAGGCGACAACCCCGATCGATACCACCGCCGGGGCCACGTAGAGCGTCGCGAGCAACACTCGGAGCTGAGACGACCGTTCGAGGTGGACATAGACCGTTTTGAGGAAGGTGCTGATTTCGATGAGCGAGGTCATCTCACCCTGACGAAACAGGACAAATAAAACAAACAACAATGGCAGACTACCGCACAACGCAAAACAGCCGGCTCGAATCAGCCGGACACCCGCGGTCCTCGAATCGGTCCGCCAGAACACCAGAACAATCGTGATGGCCGCCACCAAAACCGCGTAGGTCGGTTTGATGACGCACACCACGCCCAGGGCGAAGCCCGCCACACCGAGGAGGACGACCCGCTGCGAATCCCGGAACCTCCAGAGGGAGAACAGGGCAATCAGGATCAGGGGCACCATGAATCCATCACGCTGCGCGGTGTGGTATGCGCCACCCTGCACATAGGCCACGGCATAGAGCAACGCGGCGATCGATCCAGCCAGCGGCCCGGAGATCTTCTGTGTGCCCTTGAAGATGAGCCCGAGTGTGAGGATCTGAACAATCAGATCGAATGCCCGAAACGCCAGGGCCGATTGCCCCCCCAATGCCAGTACCAGGGCGTGGATCAGGATGCCCCCTGGAAAGGATGTCTCCCAGGCTCCGGAATAGGGCCAATGACCGTTCAGTGCGCTCCACGCCACATACTGCAGATCACCGTGATCGTATTCGAAACCGAAGCTGAGGGTGGTCAGGAGAATCGCGGTTCCACCGAACAACGTGAAGATCAGCCACCGTCGCCCCTCCGCCGGAGTGCTTTCGGCGGCAAAAACCGAATGCTGCCATTTCAGATCTGATGACGACTCGGATCCAGCGCCACAGACGGCCCGTGCATCCGGTTCGCGCTGATCCCCCGTCACGGCAAACCCGTCCATCTGGGGGATCTGCGCCCAGCGCGGAATTGAAGCGACCACATGCGGCCCCGGGACGGGGTGGAAAATAATGTCATGGGCTCGCGTGCGGCTGATCAACGTCCTGCTGAGCCGCCGCGTTTTCATCCGCAACGGTCGCGCCGGCTTTCTTTTGATCGGCTGGGAGTTTGGGCCCGACCAACCGTTTGGCACCGAAACGGGCGAGCAGGCCGAGATGACCGAAGATTGTCCTCAGGGTCTTCATTTTGGATCTACCGAGGAGACGCACTTCGAGAACCGCAGGACATTCGGCAATCTTTCCACCCTGCAGATCGAGAAGCCCGAGCATTTCCACGACTCCGAGAAAACCGCTCTCTTCGATGTCGATATCGATCGTCGCGCTCCGCCGGTAGACCCGAAAGCAACTCGTGTAGGTGGCTAGCCGGTGGTGAAGGACGATCCGATACAGGTTGGAAAGAGATTTCGAGAGAAAGAGCCGCCATCCCGGAACGTTTCGAACCACGCCGTCGGCGTGATAGGGGGACGCCACCACCATGTCCACGTCCCCGGTCAGCATCGGGATCATTTTCTGCAGCTGGTGGGGGTCGTAGGTGCAGTCGCAATCAATTGAACAGATGATCTCGGTGGATGATGCATCCAGCCCGGTCTTGATCGCAGCCGCCACACCCCGGTTCTCTGGATGCTTGACGAGAACACAATTTGCTCGATGGCCGAAGATCCGCTCGAGGGCCGACCACGTGCCATCCGCGCTTCCGTCATCGACAAACACGAAGCGCAGATCGTATTTCTGGCCGAGCTGGGTCTCGACGCTGTGCAGGGTGTTGGAGAGATAGGGAAGTATGAGTTCTTCGTTGAAGCAGGGGACGACGACCGATACGGGAGGTAGGTGGCCGTTGTCAGTCAACAAGTCCGCCACAGCAGGTTTTGTCGAGGAAACCCTCGAATCCCTGCCGACGTCTTGATCGGCGATGGACCGCTTGATCCCCAGATAGTCACCAATTCCGGTAAATGAATATGCATCCAGATAATTGCGGACGATCCCGTCCATCTTGTCGAGATTTCGATACTGGCGGATCTTTTCCCGGAGAGGCACGGCCTGAATTCGAGGTTGGTCGGGATCCAACTCCCAAACGTGAAAATACATCAGAAAAGGCGCCTCGGCCGATTTGATCCAGGACTTGACGGCCCGCCGCATCATCCACTGCGGCATCTGTCTGAAATAGTTGCCACCGGAAATTGGACACGACCACCCGCCGATGGTCCAACTCGACAGTGGGAATTCCCAGATCTCGTGGCCTTCGTGACGATGCAGATGGGGTTTGCGACGGCGGGGATCGCCGGCGTAGCGTCTGAAGAGCGGCCGCACACTCGAGTCGTAGGCGAAGCCCTCTTCGGCGAGGATATCGAGCGCCCAGAGGTCTTCGGGCGCAAACCACCGATGACCCATCCGAAATCCATCGACGCGGGTCCCCGAGGCCCTTTGCAGAGCTTCGCGGGATCTCACCAGATCATCGCGGAATTCTTCGCGGGTGAGATGGCGGATGCTGTGGTGAAAATAGCCCTTGCTGGCGATTTCGTGGCCTCGTTCGGCAACTTCGCGCACCAACTCCGGCATCTCATCCGCAATGGATCCGAGAACAAAAAAGGTCGCCGAAATATCGTATTCGTCGAGAAGATCGAGCGCCCGGTGGGTGTTGGACTCGACGCGTCTCTCGAAGCGGTACCACTGTTCAGCGTGGACGACGCTTTTGAGAGGCGCGACATGAAAGTAGTCCTCGAGCACGACCGTCAGGAGATGGCGGGTGGAAGTTGCAGCTTGACCCTTATCGGAATTCCGATTCGCTTCCGACTTTTGGTCCCGAGTGCTCATTCGCCGCTGACCCATCGCCTTCTTCTATATGTTCGCAACTCAATGGTCGCACATTGGGTAGACCCACAGAATACCCTGTCCGTCACACTATCGTCCAATACAAACACAAAAAATGAATATGCAAACCCAACAGGAGAGTCCGAAACCGCTCCCAAAACAGTCGCGCCCAGAAGAGTAGGGTCCCACCTTCTCTCAAATCACAACTCTCCTTCTCGAGGCGCATATGTCGAAATCGTAACATTCTTGAACAGTCCGGCATGAGCCAACCGACAGCCATCGGATCACGAATCCGAAACCAGGCTTTTCATTTTTCTCGGAAGATTTCAGTCGTCGTGTGCCGATGGTGAGGAGAAATCAACAAATACCGCAGGAATCTCAGAAAATCACTCAAAACCCATGCAGATTGATGAGAAAAATGGTCGAATCGGGCGATTGCGCGAGGTGTGTGCGAAGACTTAATATGATAAAGATCCGCGGTTTAGGCAGTGTCGTCTGATGTCTATACAAACACTTGGGATGGCAGGTATTGCGAGACTTTCGACATCAAGCGTTATTCGACCCGGAGTGAAGGTGGCCAGAAAATGGTTGAAATGAGGTAGTGCTGTTGGCCAAAATAATCGTTCTTTTTGGAACCCGGCCCGAGGTGATCAAGCTCGCCCCGGTCATTCGGAGTCTTGAAAAACTCCCCGACCGCTTCGAGACCATCAATGTCTCCTCGTCGCAGCACACTTCCCTGCTCCACCCTTTTGCCGCCACCTTTGATATCCGCATCGACCATGACCTCGATGTCATGCGGCCCGACCAATCACCGGACGAGGTCTGCGCCCGCGTCATCGACGGGCTGAATCCGATTCTTCGCTCGGAACAGCCGGACATGATCCTGGTTCAAGGCGACACGACGACGGCCCTGGCGGGTGCGTTGGGAGGATTTGACAACCACATCCCGGTGGGCCATGTCGAAGCCGGTCTGCGGACGGGAAATGCCAAGAGCCCATTCCCGGAAGAAATGAACCGCCGCCTGATCAGCCAGCTCGCCGATCTCCATTTTGCGGCGACACGTCACAACGACAAGACCCTCCTGGCAGAGGGAGTTGACGCCGCATCCGTCTTCGTGACCGGAAACCCGGTTGTCGATGCGCTACAGTTCATTCTCGGTCGGTCGCGCTCGACCAAAGCGATCGACGAAATCATCACAGCCACCGAGGGGAAACGACGGATCGTTCTCACCACCCACCGGCGGGAGAGCCTCGGCGAGACGATGCAACACAACCTCGAGGTCTTACGGCGATTCGTCGATGCTCACGACGACGTGCACCTCGTGTTCCCGGTACATCCAAACCCGTCGGTGGTTCGCTCGGCACAGCGATGTGTTGACCGACCACCCCAGGATTCACCTCGTCGATCCCCTCGGATTACGAGGACTTCATCTATCTGCTGTCGAAAGCCTGGCTCATCGTCTCCGACTCCGGCGGCGTCCAGGAAGAGGCCCCGACCCTCGGCAAACCGGTTTTGATCCTGCGGGAAAACACCGAACGTCCCGAGGCCGTGAATGCGGCGTCGCCCAACTCGTCGGAGGTGACCCGCAACGTCTTGCACGAATTATTGGATGAGATCGACGGCGACCCGTCTGGGTCGAAACGAGTCGAACAGATCGAAAACCCTTTCGGCTCTGGAGACAGCGGACATCGCATCGCAGCAATCGTCGCCGAAAGCTTGGGTGTGGATGACACCGGCACAGAAAGCGGCAATGAAAATGCACGTGTAAAATGAAGCGTCAGAAACCACACAGAGGAGAAGGCACAATCATGACGACTCAAAATCAGCTGTGGCGACGAACGCTCGAACCTCCCTTCCGACCAGAACTCCACCGGACGGACCTTGGGCAAGGAGGAACTCGACCTTCTCGCCGAAGCCATCGGCAGCGGGATGCTGTTCAGCCCCAAGGGGCAAATTCGTCAAGGATCTGGAGGCGCATTTCGCCAAGATCGCTGGGGGTCGATCACGCCTACGCCTGCACCTCGGGCACCGCCGCCATCCACATTGCGGTTGCCGCCATCAACCCCGAGCCCGGCGACGAGATCATCACGACCTCCATCACCGACATGGGCGCACTCACTCCCATCCTCTATCAGGGCGCGATTCCGGTCTTTGCTGATGTTGATCCGCTGACCTGCAACGTCACCGCGGAAACCATCGAGCCCGAATCAGCCCGAAAACCAAGGCCATCATCGTCGACCCACCTCTTCGGCAATCCCTGCAAGATGGACGAGATCATGGAGCTCGCGAATTCGCGGGGAATTCCGGTCATCGAGGACGCCGCCCAGGCATTCGGAGCCGAGTACCGCGGACGAAAGATCGGCACTATCGGCGCCATCGGCTGCTTCAGCCTGCAGCAGGGCAAGCACATCACCACCGGAGAGGGCGGTCTGGTGGTCAGCAACGACCCGGCCCTGGCGCGGCGGGCATTCCTCCACGTCCACAAGGCATGGGGCTACGGCGACCAGAACCCCGACCACTATTTCCTCGCCCTCAACTACCGCATGAGCGAACTTCAAGGCGCGGTGGCGGCTGCACAGCTGCCGAAACTCCCCGGGGTGGTCGCCGCCCGGATCGAAACGGCCGACCGGCTGACCGAGATGCTGACAGGCGTTCCCGGCATCCAAACCCCGGCGGTCGAAAACGGCGCCCGGCACACCTACTGGAAATACTGCCTCCGCGTGGACGGCGATGTCATCGACCGGCGGATCGCCGGGCCTCGGCAAGGCGCTCGCGGAAAAGGGCATCTTTTCGGCTCCACGCTACATCCAGAAACCGGCCTTCATGTGCCAGGTATTCAGAGACCAGGTCACCTTCGGCTACGAGCCACTACCCCTTCAATCTCGCCCGGCCTGAAGCGGTCGACTACGATCCGGCCCTCTTCCCCGGCACCTATTCCGGCCTCGAGGGCATCCTGGTCCTGCCGTGGAACGAAAAATACACAGACGAACATGTGAATACATCGGCGGACGCGGTCAAAGAAGCCGTCGCCCGCCTTGCGAGGTGAGCATCATGGCAAAAACGAAATTCGCCATCGTCGGTGCCGGAGCCATTTCACAGGGTTACGCGCAGGCCTTTCAGACCTGCGACCAGTGCGAGGTCGTCGGAGTCGCGGATGTCCGGCCGGAGGCCGCGAAATCGCTCGCCGAGGTCCTCGGGACCCGGGCGTTTGAGTCGCACTTCGGAGCTCGCCGAGGAATGCAAGCCGGATGCGGTGCTGATCTGCACGCCACCATCGACCCACCCTCAGATCTGCCTTGACTTCATCGACCGCGGGGTTCACGTGTTGTGCGAAAAGCCATTCGCGGTCAGCGCCGCCGAATCCAAGAAAGTGATCGACGCCGCCGCAGAAAAGGGCGTCAAGATCACCATGGCCTCGAAGTTCCGTTATGTCGACGACGTCATCAAAGCCAAACAGATCGTCGATTCCGGCATCCTCGGAGACATCGTCCTCTTCGAAAACGCCTTCACCGCCTGGGTCGACATGTCCAAGCGCTGGAACTCGGACCCGAAAATCAGCGGCGGCGGGGTCCTGATCGACAACGGCACCCACTCCTTCGACATCGCTCGCTATTTCCTCGGGCCGCTGGCGGAAGTCCACGTCATGGAGGGACGACGCGCCCAGAACCTCGACGGTCGAGGAAACCGTCCGGGTCTTTGTTCGCAGCGCCAAGGGTGTCATCGGCAATATCGATCTCTCGTGGAGCATCAACAAAGAACTCGACCGCTACATCAGCATCTACGGCTCGACGGGGCACGGTGCTGGTCGGCTGGAAGGAGTCCAAGTACCGCCAATCGAGCTCACCCGAGTGGGTGAGCTTCGGCGACGGCTACGACAAGGTCGGAGCCTTTCGCAACCAGATCGTCAACTTCGCGCGATGCCATCAACGGCGAGGAGACGGCTGCTGATCGATTCCGACGACGCCCTCGCTTCGGTCGAAGTGGTCGAGGCCGCGTACGAATCGCTCGAGCCAGAACCACTGGACCGCCAGTCGAACAACGGCACAGGCCGGCAACCGTCTGAATCAGCAGAACCGGAGTGAAACACAGTGACCGCCACGAATCCACCCCACGGCCCTGATCGAAGACGGACGTCCAGATCGGCGACGGAACTCTCGATCTGGGACAACGTCCACATCCGCCACGGCGCGCAGATCGGCAGCGACTGCATCGTCGGCGAAAAGAGCCTACATCGCCTACGATGTCGTCATCGGCGATCGCGTCAAGATCAACGCCATGGTCTACATCTGCACCGCAGTCACCATCGAAGACGGAGTCATGATCAGCGCCGGCACCGTTTTCACAAACGACCGGTTCCCGCGGGCCACGACCGTCGACCTCAAAGAGCTGCGCCCATCGGAGCCCGACGAGGACACGCTTGCCGACCCTGGTCAAGGCAGGGCGCCACGATCGGCGCCGGCTGCATCATTGGCAACGATCTCTCCATCGGTCGATTCGCCATGGTTGGGATGGGAGCCCTGGTCACGAAGAACGTCGACGATTTCCACCTCGTCATGGGCCACCCGGCGAAACCGGTCGGCTGCGTCTGTCGCTGCGGCCACCTCGTCGTCCGATTTCAATGACGTACGGTCGATGCCGCAAACGACTTCAGCCTGTCCGGCGTGCAGCCTCAGCATACCGGATCACCGGCCAGGCTGGTCGAGGAGTTGGACCCGCCCTCGTGATGCCGATCCGCCTGGATCTCCCATCTGCCGACGAGTCAACGTGCCAGAGGTGATCGAACCACACGGTGACTGAACAGCAACGGCTCGACAGCTATGGGCGGTCGTCGGCGGCGGCGTCCTCGGGATGACGCTGGCTCTCCGGCTTGCGACAGCAGGGTCACGACGTCACCCTTTTCGAACGATCTCAGAAACTGGGCGGTCTCGCGAGCGCCTGGCGGCTCGGCGACGTTGAATGGGACCGCCACTATCACGTCATCCTCCTGTCGGACAGTCTACCTGCGATCACTGCTCCGCGAACTCGACCTCGAGACAGAGCATGAAGTGGGTCGAGACCAAGACCGGCTTTTACTACCGACGGCAAGCTGTATTCGATGTCGAGTTCGCTCGAGTTCCTCCGTTTCCCTCCCCTCGGATTGATCTCGAAAGCTCGGCTGGCAGCGACCATCTTCTACGCCTCCACGGATCACGAACTGGCGACCGCTCGAAAACGATCCCGTCGCCGACTGGCTGCGACGGTGTGTCCGGCAAAAGACCTTTGACAAGATCTGGCTGCCCTTTTGCGGTCGAAACTCGGCGAGAGCTACCGCAAGACCTCGGCAGCATTCATCTGGGCCACCATCGCAACGCATGTACGCGGCACGGCGATCCGGCCTCAAGAAGGAGATGTTCGGCTACGTGCCGGGAGGATACGGCAGGTTTCTCGAGGCCTTTCACGAAAAATTGCTGGCAAACGAGGGTGTCGCTTCGCACCGGAACCGATATCCGCAAGGTCGAGGGCACCGGAGCTGATGGTGTGCGACTCGTGACCGCCGCCGGGGATGAACTCGAATTCGACCAGGCCGTCCTGACCATGCCCGCTCCGATCGCCGGCCGGATCTGCCCGGATCTGAGTGAAGATGAAAAGGACCTGCTCGAAAAGGTCGACTACCAGGGCATCGTCTGCGCTTCCCTGCTGCTCAAAAAACCCCTCGGTCGCTACTACATCACCAATATCACCGACTCCTGGGTCCCCTTCACTGCGGTGATCGAGATGTCGGCGTTTGTCGATCGCGAGGAGATTCCGGGACCACACCGCTGGTCTATCTTCCGAGCTACCTCGCAAGCTCACGATCCCGCGTTTTCGCTCAGCGACGACGAGTGGAAAGAGCGCTTTCTCGAGGCCCTGTTCCGGATGTATCCAGACCTCAGCGAGGACGATGTCCTGAGTTCCAGGTATCGCGGGAAAGCTTCGTCTATGCCCTGCCGACGCTCGGGTACTCGAACCGGCTGCCCGCCAAACGGACCTCCATTCCCGGTCGTGTATATCGTCAACTCGGCACAGATCGTCAACGGCACCCTCAATGTCAACGAATCGCTCAAGCTCGCCACCGAATCGCTGCAGGAGATCACCGGCCAGACCGCTGGATCACCTGCACCGAGAAAGCGTGGAACCATCTGAAAGATGACGCAGCGACACTGCTCCCTGTCTCTCGATCTCGACAACCAGTGGTCCTACATGAAAACCCACGGCGACGCCGGCTGGGAAGAGTTTCCCAGTCTACCTCGACCTCGTCGTGCCGCGCTTCCTCAAGATCCTCGGCCGATTCAACTGGAACATCACGGTCTTTGTGGTCGGCCAGGACGCGGCACTTGGAGAAAAACCGCGAAGCCCTCGCAGAGATCGCAGCCGCGAGTCACGAAATCGGCAACCACTCGTTCAATCACGAACCCTGGCTCCACCTCTATTCGGAAGAACAGATCGAGGATGAGATCTCGCGCACCGAGGAGGCCATCGCCGCAGCAACGGGGACCACTCCCACCGGATTCCGCGGTCCGGGCTACAGCCTATCGACGAGGACGCTCGCGGTCCTGAATCGACGCGGTTACCGCTTCGATGCCTCCACCTTTCCGACCTTCCTCGGCCCACTGGCCCGTGCCTACTACTTCATGACCTCGAGGTTCACCGACGACGAAAAAGACAAACGCAAAGCCCTGTTCGGTGGTTTGAAAGATGGATTGAGACCGGTCAAACCCTATCGGTGGGACATGGGCGGGTCTTCGCTGCTCGAGATCCCCGTGACCACGATGCCCATCTTCAAGGTGCCCTTCCACTTCAGTTATCTTCTTTATCTCGGCACCTACTCGCCGTGGTTGGCCAGGATCTATTTCAAGACTGCGCTCACAATGTGCCGCCTGACCGGAACCGAACCCTCATTGTTGCTCCACCCGCTGGATTTCCTCGGCGGAGACGATGTCCCGGAACTGGCCTTCTTCCCCGCAATGGGTCTTGACGGCGGCACGAAGACCGAGATGTTGGAGAGCTTTTTCCGGATCCTGGACGAACATTACAAGGTTCTGCCGATGGGCGCCTATCGAGAAAACCAGCTGGACGAATCAAGGCTCGCGCTGCGTTCGACCCGGGATCTGCCGGAAGGGAATTGAGTGGCGAGGCCCGTCCCTCGAAAAAAGGATTTCGCAACGAATCGCAGGATCACCGACTCAATCGATGGGGTAGCGCCGCAGACCCGTGCTCTGCAGGAAAATGTGCCAGAGAAAAGACGGGTTGTTTCTGAGATATCTCGGGCCCAGCCTCCGGGGCTCCACACACAGCCTGAAGAACCACTCGAGACCGAGCTGCATCATCCAACGCGGCGCCTGGCGGACCCGGCCGGTATGAAAATCAAAGGCCGCCCCGACCCCCAACATCACCTTGGAGTTCACGAGATCGCGGAACTCGGCCATGAGGAGATCCTGTTTGGGGGCGCCGAGGCCCACCCAGAAAAGATCTGCTTGACTGCGGTTGATGTCTTCGATGACCTCGCGCTTCTCCTCATCGGTCAGCGGACGAAAGGGCGGGAAATAAGTCCCGGCCACACGCAGACCGGGGAAACGCTCGGTCATGCGGTCGCGAAGTTCATCGGCCACACCTTCGGCTCCGCCATAAAGATAGTGGGAGTATCCCTTCTCCACACCGACTTCCATCATTTTGAGCATCAGGTCCGGTCCATAGACCCGGCCCATGTCCGGAAAACCTCGTCGCCGTCCGACCCAGGTCAAGGGCATACCATCCGGAACGCAGATGTCGGCCGAGTTATAGATGTTTCGAACATCGGGGCGCCGATAGCTCTGCATGATGCAGTGCACATCCGTCACGCACACATATCTTCTGGAATCTTCAGCGTCAATCCACTCACAGATCTGCTGTACCGCGGTGTCGAGGTTGAGTGCGGCCACACGCGTCCCGAGAACGTTGATTCTCGGTGCAGTCGATTCTTTAGAGATCGATGTCATATATCTCCGGCTCCGCTCCCACCAAGGACGGAACTGACGACCGCAGTCGTATGCTGATAGAATTCCATCGAATGGCCACCATTTACAACTATAAGGCGCTCCGAATTATGCCCAACTCAGTCGCTCAAAAAAAGGGCGATTCCGGACCGCGGTTTGACAACGTGGAGCGGTGTCTGAACTACACCTATCAAAATGTCGATGCCGCGTCAATCCGCTACCCGGTGCAGGATGAGACTGAGCATTGTTGGGACGGAATCGACGATCGTCGACAAATCGATACGAGCCAACCTCACAGGAGCTGAATATGCAATTGCAGGAACTCACCGATCTCGTCATCCAGGCCACCAAGGAGCTCGCCGAAGCCGATGGTCTCGATCTTCCGGAAGCGATCAGCGCGGAAACCGCCCTCTTCGGCGCCAACGGTATCCTCGACTCCATGGGCCTCGTGTCGCTGGTCATCGCCGTCGAACAGGCGGTCGAGGAACAGTGCGGCACCACAATCAGTCTGGCAAACGAAAAGGCACTCTCGCAACAAAGGAGCCCCTATCGAACCATCGCCGCTTTGGCCCAGTACGCGATCGGGGAGATCGAGGCGAGCCGGGAAAATGCCTGATCCCGTCACGCTGATCACCGGGACCAGCAAAGGAATCGGCCGAACCCTGGCCGAACACTACGTCGATAAGGGCCACGCAGTCATCGGCTGCAGCCGAGGTCCCTGCGACCTCGAGGCACGAAACTACGAACACTTCACGGTAGACGTCACCGATGAAAAGTCGATTCAAGAGCTCTTCGCCTCGATCCGACGCAGTCACGGGAGGCTCGACCACCTCATCAACAATGCCGGCATCGCCTCGATGAACCATTCACTGCTCACGCCGACCTCGACCCTGACCCGGATCCTCGAAACCAACGTGGTCGGAACCTTCGTCTTTTCCCGTGAAGCGGCCAAGCTGATGCAGAAGAACAAGTTCGGACGGATCGTGAACTTCTCGACAGTCGCCGTCCCGCTGCAGCTTGAAGGCGAGAGCGCATACGTGGCCTCAAAAGCCGGAGTCGAATCACTGACCGAGGTGATGGCCCGCGAGTTCGCGAAATTCGGCATCACCGTCAATGCCGTCGGTCCGGTGCCGATTGAAACCGATCTGATCCGGGCTGTGCCGAAGGAAAAAATCGCAGCGTTGATCAAACGCCAGGCCATTCGCAGGCTCGGAGAGGTCGGCGACGTGGTCAATGTGGTCGATTTCTTCCTCCGTGAGGAGAGCAATTTCGTGACCGGCCAGGTCATTTACCTGGGAGGTGTGCGGTGAGCATCGACTTTTTGCGCGCCCGTTTTGCCGAGGCCCCGTCGAGTGAGGCCTTTGTGTGGCGTGACGAGCCTTATACCTATCGCTGGCTTCTCGATGGGATCGACCGCTGGGCCGTCGAGTTGAAAAATCACCATCTCCGCAACGGGTCGGTGGTCAGCATCGAAGCCGATTTTTCGCCGCGTTCGATCGCTCTCATGCTCGCCCTGATCGAACACCGCTGTGTCATCGTGCCGCTGACGGCGTCGGTCGAAAGCAAGAAACCCGAGTTCCGCGAGATCGCCGAAGTCGAGACGATCATCACCATTCTCGACGATGATTCTTCTTCCATCGTCGATACGAAGGTGGAGGTCAAACACCCTGTACTGCGGCAGCTCATCGAACGCGACCGGCCAGGTCTGATCCTGTTTTCTTCCGGTTCGACGGGAAAGAGCAAAGCGGCCGTGCACGATCTGGTCCCGATGCTCGAAAAGTTCAAGCTCCGCCGCCACACCCTGCGGACCATCACCTTCCTGCTCTTCGATCATATCGGCGGTTTCAACACTCTGCTCTACTGTCTTTCCAACGCCGGTTGTGTCATCACGGTCTCGGATCGAAGCCCCGAGACAATTTGCAGGACCATCGAACGGCATCGCGTCGAGCTCCTCCCGACCTCACCCACCTTCCTCAATCTGATGCTGGTCAGCGGCGCGATCCCGAACCACGACCTGTCGAGCTTGAAGATGGTGACCTACGGTACCGAGGTGATGCCCGAAACCACCCTGCAGCGTTTTCACGAGATCCTGCCCGAGGTCAAACTGCTGCAGACCTATGGTTTGTCCGAGGTCGGAATTCTACGTTCCAAGTCCCTCGCTTCCGATTCGCTGTGGGTCAAGGTCGGCGGCGAAGGTTTCGAGACCCGGGTGGTGGATGGAAAACTCGAGATCAAGGCGGAGTCGGCGATGTTGGGCTATCTCAACGCCCCCAGCCCCTTCACCGAAGACGGCTGGTTCATCACCGGCGATGCCGTCGAGGTCGACGGCGACTTCATCAAGATCCTCGGCCGGGAATCCGAAATCATCAATATCGGTGGCGAAAAGGTCTACCCCGCTGAAGTGGAGGGTGCACTGCAACTGATGGACGGGGTCGAGGATGCCGTCGTGGCCGGCGAAAAGCACCCACTCACGGGTCAGATCATCTTTGCCCGGGTCAAATTGTCGACGGATGAATCCCTGGCCGAATTCAGGACAAGAATGCGCGAGTTCTGCCGGGAACGCCTTCCGAAGTATAAGATCCCCCAGAAGATCGAGATCGTCGATTCATCGATGCACGGGGAACGCTTCAAGAAAATGAGATAAACCCGAGCCCCGGAGACCGGCGGCGGCTGTCCCTTCGACCTCAGAGATCACTCCCGCTCAGGATATCGCCGACAAAAACCGCCACCATCGGGTCATCGAGCAATGAATCGTGGTTGACTCGCCTGAAGAGCCTTCCGGCCCCGCCCACAAAGAGAAAATTTCCTCTGCTCGTCTCTTCGAACGATGGACTCGCTACGCTCTCGACCTGCAGGGCCCCGGCGCCGTCGAGGATGGCACTGTGTTGCGGCGTGATCCATTGATCCTCGGCAATCCTGATCGTGAGATAGAGAATGCGTCGTTCCGGGTCTGGTGCGACGCGGATATCAGGGTTGCCGTCCTCGCCGATCCCGAAGGGCGTTTCGTCAGTCGGGCTCTCCGGAAGGCCGTTCAGCGCGATCTGGATGGGACTCTCGTCCGGGCTCTTCGCGAACGCCGGACACAGATCGGACGCCCCGTCGTTGTCCCATCCACACACCGCGTTGCTACCGTGGTTCGTGCCCGCGATCGTGATCAAGATCCTCACCCGCTGAGGTTCGATCTTTGCGGCGAACCAGCGGCTGCTCAGAGCACCCATGCTGTGCGCCACGATATCGACCTTGGCCGGCGGCGAGCTTCCATGCGCAGATGTGCGCGCGTGGTCCCCTGCTCTCGCGAGCAGGCGATCCACCGCCGGGGCGATCCACAATTCGGCGGCCCGGGTGTTGGAGCCGTCAGGCGGATCAAGATCAACCGCCGCCAGATATTCTTCCGGATAACCCAGCGATCGAAAATGGCGCTGCAGACGTTTCCAGATTTCTGAATTCGCTCCCAGACCGTGCACGAAGAGGACCGGGGTGAGTTCACTAGTCGAGAGATTCGATGAGCGAGGCTGGTTCGCGGGCATGGGAACGATCCACACGATCAGAGCGGCGACGCACAGACCGAAAACCACGAGGACGACGATCCATTTTTTCATGCCATCACGAGGAGGGCCGCGCGGCGTTCGTCACGGCCTCGGCAGCAACCTGGTCGGGTTGCCGATGGCGATGGTGTATTCGGGAACCGGTTTGGTGATCGCGCCGCCGACAGCGACGATCGCGCCTTTACCGATATCATCGGCGACCACCGAGTGGGCGCCGATCCACACATCATCATTGATCCGGATCTTTTTCTTCAGACCACCCTGGAGCGCCATCGGCAGATCGCGGCGATCGGTGCGATGCTGCTTCGAACCACTCAAAAAGGTGCAACGCTCCGCCACCAGCACATAGTCTCCAAAATCGCAGCGGTGCACGACATTGAAACGACCGATCACGACATTGCTGCCGATGGTGATGTTCGGGCAGAGAAAAATGGCGCCCCATTCGATCACCACATTGCGGCCGATCCCATCGAGAGCAAAGCGGTAGAACTCGTACCTCAGGATGACGCCAAAGAGATAGGGAACAATGCTGAGAGCTTCGGACACCGTCCGGAAGAGAAAGATCGAGCATCGGCACAAAAGGGCGAGGGGCACGGTCAGGGGCCAGGTGAGCAAACCCAGAACCGACATCACGCGCCGGAATCCGCCCCCGGACTCGAACTGCAGATAGCGCACCTCGCGATATTCCTGATCGATCTTCCGCCTCTCCGACACGGGTTCCCCGGTCTTCTGATCGGGCGCGGCTTCACGGGAAGCATCGTTCGAGGTCATGCATCTCCTCCACGCGGCGCTTCGTGGATTGATGTCTGCGGTTGTTTCTTTGAAGAAAACTCCGCCACGAATCGACCGTCGCGGTAGGTCAGGTTCTTGTCGTCAAAGCGCACCTCGAGGTCGAGTTCGTGAGCGACCTGCCGTAATTCGGATTCTTCGTATCGTTTGAGCGGCAAGCTGGTCCTGGTGGAGAGGTATTGCGGCAGCTCCAATACGGCGTCGGTCACCGATCGCAGCAGGAAGCCGTTCGTCGCGCTGAACCTCAGGAGAGACAGATACTCCGCCATGGAAGATGTTTCAGGACTCAGAAGATCCGATACGACCAGTTTCCCGTCCGGCGCCAGCAGCCGGATCAGTTTCGAGACCCAGCCCTGGAATTCCGCCAGAGTCCAGTACTGGCAAACGCTGTTGACCAGAATCAGATCGAACCCACCATCCGGGCATGCCTCCTCGAAAAAGCGCGGATCAAAGAGGTGGACATTTTCCCTCGCCGCCACGTTCATCCGCGCAAACCGCCGCATGTTGACGGCTGCATCCCAGATGTGGACCTCTCGGACCGTTGCCGCCAACTCGTCTGCAACGAGCCCGAAGCCGCACCCGAAATCCAGAATCTTCGCCTCGTGCAGCGCCGGATAGGCGGCCAAAAGCCGCTGCGCCACATCTCGTGCCTCGGCGCGAAAAATCTTCTTATTCGAATCGAGACGTTCCCAATAGGAGGACCACGACGACGGCTCGGCCTCAACTCCCGGTTGACGGGGATCGCGACCGTAGTACCACCAACGCTCCGGATTCAGCGGCTCCCGATCTACCGGATAACGATCGAGATCGAATCGGACAAGGGTCGTTGGTTCGCCACCCTGCTCGTAGCTTTCGAATCGTGCACCCATCGCCTGATACACGAAAAGCGGCGCCTTGTTGTCTTCATCGACCAACATTCTCATCATCGAGATTCCCGCGCTCTGCAGGTTTTCGATGGCAATCTCCACCAGCCGGTGACTGATCCACAGACCGGCACTGCGTTGAAAATCCCGGGTCAGGAATTCACGACGAACCAACAAAGAAACCACTTCACCCAACGGATCCTGGTCGGTGCTCTTGATTTCTTCGCGCCGGGACCTCACCACCCGCAACGCCCGCAGCAGACCGACGATCCTGGCGGGATTGGTGATCAGCGCTCGCAAGACGCCGGCAGTCGTTTGCGGCAGTCGTTTTCCCAGAAGTGTCCGGTGGAAGGAGATCGACCACGGCGTGAAAGCGACAAACCCGGCCAACTTCGAGTCCACCAAGCAGACAATCACCCGCAGGACCCCGTCCTGCAACTGATACCGGTAACAGACATCACGAACAAAGGCCTGACCGAGCGCGGCCATCGGTCCGAAGTCGAGCAACTCCATGTGGAGATCGGCGATCGCATTGAGATCGGCCTCGTTGTCGGCCGAAATCTCACGAAAAACCACAACCGGTGGGGCCGTATCGGGCGCCGTTTCAGACACGGTGTTCATCCGATTGCACCCGCCGTGCCGGACAAGGTGTACTCCATCACCAGCCACTCATTCCATTAAAAATCAGGATCGGGAACCGTCGTCGTCCACGCGGAGGTGGTCCCCGTTTCGAAACCGTCGCTGAAAATCTGGGTCGCCGCAAAGGGTTGGTCTTCGGTCCAGACGGGCCCGGCCGGGTTTCCTCCGACAAGGAGGAAGCCATGACTCGGTCCGCCGGCTGCACCGGAAGAATCGAGCAGCACCGTTCCCGACCCCTCGTCAAAATGATAGAGGGCTGCGGTCGATGCGTCCGGAGAAAATGGCGCGGTGGGAGGCGTGAAGTTCCCGTTGTATCGGAGCACCGTCGATAGCCTCAGTTCGTCCATGAATCCGTTGTACGTGTACCACTGGTAGTTGTGCTTTTCGCCACCTAGCACCAGAAAGGGCTCATTGACGCAGGGCCCTGGACACGCCCCATTGTTGGTCAAAGGGCGACCATCTCGATAACTCAGATCGCCCGTCGGGCCGGTCGCGGCCTCGCCATCCAGATTTCCATCCACATAGACCTGGAGCCGGCCGTCGGAGGCCCTCCGGGTGACCGCCACGTGATGCCAGGTGTCGTCGGCAATCTGGGTCGATCCGCAAAGACCCTGGTAGGAGAAGTTTTTGTCGACCCCGAAAGCGATCCGGCCACCAGCCAGAGAGATTCCGTATTTGCCCCAGTCTCCCCCGGTGTTGATGTCCCGATCGATAAAGATATTGCCATAAATCCAGTTGTTGACACCGAGGCTGCACGGATCGGTCGGGTTGTCGGTGAGGGTTGCCTTCATCCACCACTCGATGGTGAAATCTCCGACGCCGATATCAACCGGTCGGTGAGGGTCATCGAGGGGTATCTTGACGCGGTCGATATCCTGCCCGTTCTCGCCGTTGGAATAGAACCTCATCGCCCGGTCGGCGGCGGGAGCCTGAACAGACCCCAAAACCGACACCAACAGGGCCGCTGTGAGAGCGACCGTGCGCTTCCGTCCCGGCAGCGAGAGTTCTTTGCTCATTATCGAGACAGCTCCTTGCAATCTACCCATGATTCTGCCGGATACTCTATCAGGATCGCGGCATCTGGGGGAAGCCCCCACCCGCATCCCGCCAATTGTGCGAATATGTTTCTCGAGGGGCGGCAGATCGCGGAAGGTCGTTGGACCATGAAGAAGGGAAAACCCGGGCGCATCCTGAATTTTGGCGTCGTTTCGGCGGCCATCGGCTGTGCTCTAGGCGGTCTCGATTATTTTCTTTTTGAACTCACCGGCCCTGAACCCGGAATCATCGAGAAGTTCTTTTCTTCTCCCGGTTTTCCCGGTGTGAGCAGTTTTGCGGCTCAGCTCATATTGTTTTCAATTCTCGGAATGACGATTGCTTTTTTGTCCAGATTTTTGCTGTTTATTATCTCAAATTTTTTAAAAACGAATGAAAATTTCTTTTCAATTCTTTTTACATCTCTTGCAATTGCTTTTTTTGTCATTGCTCTTCGAGTCATTACAAACCAGAAATCATTTTTTCCGCTCATTCTATTTTTCCTGTTTTCGACGACAATTTCGCTCTTTTTCTCCTTCCACATGCTCCACCGGTCCCGGATCGCCGGGGTCCCGAACACCTCCGGGCCCTCGGCCGTTTTTCTTGTCGCCGTCCTCGGTCTGGCAGTGTTGCTGCCGGGCATGCATTCCGTTGTCCTCGGGATCACTCAGCAGGGCCCGGCCGAAGGTCCAGACAGCCCGAACGTCTTGTTCATCGTTCTCGATACTCTCCGGGCCGACCACCTCGGGTGTTATGGGGCCGAACCCGATGCTTCACCAAATCTGGATTGGGTCGCTCGGAACGGTCGAGTGTTCGAAAACGCCTATTCGGCCGCGCCGTGGACGCTGCCGTCCCATGCCTCGATCTTCACCGGGCTCTACCCATCCCAGCACCGTGCCGAATACGGCCATCTCTCGCTCCACGAGGACTATTTGACCATTGCAGAACATCTCGGCGAACACGGCTACCGAACGGCAGGATTCAGCGAGAACCCATTCGTCAGTTGGAGCTATGGTCTCACCCAGGGTTTTGGAGAATTCCACGATTCGTGGCGGCGACCGCTCGTCCTCCGGGGGCTTCTCGAGGTCGCCACCATGACTTTTGGCCTCAAAGACCGACGGGAATACACCGGACGGACTCTCGGTCTCCTCGAGGGCTGGATCGGCAAACAGCAGAAGAGTTCGCAACCTTTCTTTGCTTTCGTGAATCTGATGGCGCCCCATCTGCCGCACTATCCTCGTCCGGGTTTTCCCGACAACCCGACGATCTCCGCTGCCCTCGAGAGAATCGAACCGGTGAATCTCGTCCCCGAGCGATACTATCTTCCCGCTCACCACCTCGACGAAGAGGATCTCCGTGTGATGCGGGATCTCTATCGTCAAGACATCCGATTCCTCGACCAACAGATCGGTCTTCTTTTTGCCTCATTGCGAGAGCAAAAAACATTCGAAAACACCATCGTAGTGATCACCAGTGATCACGGAGAAAGTTTTGGAGAACATGGTTTTATCGAACACCAGTTCTCACTCTATGACACCCTCATTCACGTTCCATTGATTATTTTTTATCCACAACTCCTGAATGCGGAAATCGTCTCCAAAACCGTCTCCCAGACTGAAATTTTCGACACGATAATCGAACTCACGTCGACTCCATTTCCGGTCGATCGGCCTCCAGAGTCCCGAAGATCTCTCGCGGGTAAAATCGACCCGGCACCGGCTTATGCCGAAGCGGGCAATGGGGTGGAGATGTTGATGAGTGTGCTTTCGGCTGAAACGAACGACTTCGATTATCAGCCCTTTGATCGAGCCCTCAAGTGCATCATCGATGGCGGTTCAAAGCTCATCTGGGACTCCAACGGCGCGACCGAGCTCTACGATCTCGCCACTGATTCGCGAGAAACTCGTGACAGGGCGGGTCAGGATCCCGATCGAGCACGGGTTCTCACCCAACAACTGGCGCTCTGGCAGGAATCGGTGCGGCGTAACAGGGCCCCCGACGGCGTGCCCGAGATCGACCCGGCCGCCATCGAGGCATTGACCGCTCTCGGATACGTTCAGTGATTTCATCCGGCGGCGCGGTCAGGTCGCAGCAGTCAATTCCTCGATACACCGGGCGAGGTTGGCCTTGGTGATCCTGAAATCAAACTCGGTTTCGGCCATCCGCCTTGCAGCCTGTCCCATTTTCTGCCGTTCGTCGGGGCCGAGAGCCAGCATCTCCGCAAACCCGCGGTTGAGTTCCGCGAGGCTGTTATCTGCGACCACAATCCCGCAGCCATACTCGCGAATCAACTCGGCCGCATCACCGACATCGGTCGCTATGATCGGTTTCTCCATCGCGGCATATTCGACAAATTTCGTCGGGGCCGCGACATCGGTCGCCGGGTGACTCGGGCGCGGCAGGACGCACACGTCGCAGATCGAATAAAAAAGTGGCATCTCCCGAACCGGGACCTCGCCGACGATGTGGAGATTGCGCCGGTCGGCGGCTGATTCCATTCCCACGAGCAGGAACGCCAGATCCGCGTTTTCGGAGCACTCCGCCGCCTCGACAAACTGCTCGATGCCCTGCCACGGGTGGGCCATACCGAGGTATCCGAACAACAGTTGTTCAGGACCGACGCCGAGGCGAATTCGCAACGACTCGACCTCGCTCGGATCCGGAGGACGGAAGAACTCCAGATCAACACAATTGGGGGCGTAAACCAGTTTTGCCTGAGGCACGCCCCGGGCAGCCAGACGCCTGATCATTTCTCGGCTGACGCAGGTGATCCGGTCACACATTTTCCGGGTAACCCCATCAGCCAGACGGTAAACCGCCCCCCGGAGGACCCGGGCGGGAAGGTGTCTCTCGCTGAAGGAGGGATCCATCGCCTGTTCTGCGACCATGTCACCGTGACAATCGAGAATCAACGGAGCCTTCACGCGTCCGAGCAACGAATAGGCCGCACCGTTCATGTTGTTGCCGATCACCACGTCGAAACCGTCCTGCGCCACGATCCGGTGGTGGTGCCACGGTGTCGACGCTCGCGACAACTCGAAAACCTCGCGCGGAATCGAATCGAATCTCGCCGGGACCGGACTGGTCGGCTGCGGAACCGACGAAGTGACATACTGGTGGACCATCACCTCATATCCGAGATCCTGCAAGGCCCCCGCAACCTGCAACGCTCTCCACGACCCCGAATCACCGCCGAGCCTCCACGTCAGGACGCACAGGATCTTGGCCTTCGTGCGCGCGGCGGATACCCCGGACATCACCGCACCAACCGTTCCCGGCAGCAGCCGATCACAGGATCTTTGCAGGACCGCGTCGTCCATTCGACCTCCCACGGGTGCATCGCGGCCGTCAAAAAATCGTTCTCCTGCTGAACTTGCGGGCAACCGAGATAGCCGTCTGGGGCACCAGGGCCGTGAGGTCCCGCATGCTCGACGGCGGCGCTGGTGCGGGGCGAGTGGGATTCAGGATGCCTTCAATGGAACCCAGTTCTTCCGCCGATGCCGGATCGTGATCGAGTTGCCCGACGTGGTCTGCAACGGTGATCGGCTGCAATCCGCTGTCGAGTAGAAACTCGATCATTCGACGGGTGGTTTCGAAATACGAAATCCCGCCATCCCGAAACGGGTGACACAGCACCGTCACATGCGGTCGTTCGTTGCGGCTTCCCTGTTCCACGGCCGTCGCGATCATGTTCTTTATCGAAAACCAGGGGCTGCCATAGGTCTCCACCGGGACCGGCACCGCCCAGATCGTCCCTCCGCCGCGTCGGATGAGACGGGCCTCCGTCGGCCGTTTCGAGTAGCTCGTCAATCGGTAGGAACACATGTCGAAGAACACGAAATAGCGAAAACCAAGCTGAATCATAGCGTCGATGGTGTCCATATTCATGCGATAGATGAAATTCCCACCTGTCGGTCGCTCGCCGAGACCCTCGATCATGGCTTCGATCTGGGCCACCTGTCTGTCTACAGACATCGGCGCCAGATGTTCGTGGCACAGCCCGTGAGGAGCCAGTTCGTGACCCAGACCCGCCAGGGTGCTGAAGAGATCGGTGTAGATTCGATTCATGATATCTGTGACAAAAAAGGTGCCCGGCACGTGGTACTGCGACAACAGTTGAAGGATGCGTGGAAGCCCGTACCGGATACCGCCGAGTTGTTCAGTGTCGAAAACGACCGAAAAGGAACCGGACGCTCCGGGGTCCGGGTTCTGAACCGAGGCCAGTTCCCCGGCCAATGGCACAGCCCTGCCACACTTCAGGAAGTCCTCGAAGCAGGCTTCCATCTGCGTCACCCGAAGCGTTTCGTCGACGTTGTCGATCCCGCTGATTGAGGAATATCCGAGCCCGAGTTGTTGGTGAATCGAACCGATCATCGCTCGTTTTCCGACCTGCTCGTTCTGCGAATAGAGAATGAAATCCGGATCCTCTTCCTTCACGATCAGTTGAAGCCGAGGAATCGATGTCCGGAGAAGCCGAAAGTCCAGAATTTCGGTCACGACATCCCAGTGTTCACTCTCTCTGGTGCCGTCGACGAATCTCGCGTCATCGGTGTCGACCAGAAAAAGCACCTTTCGCGGCGGCTTGACCATCGATATCATAATGTCCAGCGAGTATATCAACCCGGAGTGAGGCCTTGCGGGGAAGGTCATGCCAATCCAACCTGATAAGCTCGAAGGCGAATTCGAATGAGTTTTTCAGCAAAACCGCTGCTCGTTGCCGCGCTTGGGGCGGTATTTCTGGCCGGTGCGATCGTCGCCCTGATGTCGGGTGATCGACTTCGCTACCCGGACGAGCTCGAATACCACGACCTCGGGATCTCCCTTGCCAGAGGCGACGGATTGAGCAATGCCGAGGGCTCCCCCACCGCCAAACGACCGCCCGGATGGCCTTTCGTCCTGTCGATAATCTACCGGTCTATTGAACGTCCACTTGCCGCAAAATTCTTCAATGTCATCCTGCTCACCGCGATTTCGTTTCTGATTTTCTTGATCGTTCGACGATCTCAAGAAAAATCGGGCATTATCGCTATTTTTCTTATTTTTATTTTCCCAATTTTCTACTACATATCAAGCACTCTCTATACACAAGTTTGCGGATCTTTTCTTTTCATTTTGTCGACATATATCCTTCTTCGATACCCACTCGAGACTTCAATGCACCTTCTTGCCGGTTTGGTTTACGGCATATTGGTTTTGACTACGCCCGCGTTTCTTTTGGTATCGCCAATTGTGGTTCTTCATATTTTCTATTCGAACCGAAAATCGTCGATGAAGAGAATTCAGAATTCAGCAATTTTCATCATTTCCATGGTCCTCGTTGTTGCTCCATGGACGATTCGCAACTATCGCATTTTCAACATGTTCATTCCAGTTTCCTCAAATTCAGGGATCAATCTTTTCATTGGGAACTCTGAAAAAACAACTGCAAATTCTGGCGTCAATATTCTCTTCGAAGAAGATCAAGTATTTCCGGAAGGATTGGACGAAATAGCCGAGGATAAGTTCTTCCGCGAGGCCGCTGTTAAATGGATCAAAAAAAATCCTAAAAAGGCTTTTGATTCTCTATTGGAAAAAGGTATTCAACTACTTCAATTTCAGAAATCAACTGTGGAACGAAGAAGAATCTTCACGTCTGAGTAATATCATTCTTTTTTTGACCTACTACCCACTTCTATTGATCGCACTTTTTCGTCTGTCCAGAATAAGGGAAAAGCCCCTCGATCGGATTGAGATCTTTCTCTATGCAATGTATTTCGGAAATGCCCTCGTGAGTGCGGTGTTTTTCACGAGAATCCGATTTCGAATTCCTTTCGATTTTCTGTTGATCGGTATCGTTGCCATTTTCTTGGCTTCTGCCCTGGACGGGTGGAGCAGAGATGGTGGATGGCGGTCAGGAAAGGATCTCGCGGATGGAGGCTGAGGTGATGACGGCTCAGTCCGGCGGTCTCTTCTCGAAGTTTCGGGACCGAGGCTACGGGTGGCTGGTGCTGGGCATTTTGCTGGTATGCCTGATGCCAAGCACCCAGAGCATCTGGATTGACGAGGCGTTTTCCATTGCCTACACCGAACCCGATTCATTTGACGATCTTCGCGCCCATTTTCTGGTCGACCGCGGAGCCGAGCCTCTGATGCCCCTCGGCATGCTGTCGTTCTGGGCCGGATCGAAGGTGGTCGGTCGATCTGAATTCGGTCTCCGCTCCATCAGTGCCCTGTGGGCCGCAGTCGCCGTCTTTTTGGCCTGGCGGGCCGGTTCCCTGATCGGCATGCCCTGGTTCGGAGCTTTTTTTGCGTGTCATCCATTTTTGTGGCTCTATGGAGGAGAGATCCGCCCCTACAGTTTGACCATCGCCATGGGAACGGGACTTCTCTACGCCTTTGCGGCGATCGTATCGGGCCAACAACATGCGCGTACCGGCGTTCGGGCTCTGCTTCTCTTTGGTCCTCTTCTGTGCGCCAGCAACGCCATAGCCGTTGTTCCCTTTGGGGTTGTCATTGTTGTGAGCGCCCCAATCCTGATCAAGAAAGGATGGAAGCCGAATCGGGTCGACGGCATCTGTCTAGCGCTTTCCGGGATCGTTCTCGCAGCACTCGCCGCATACTACGCCGTGACCCTCGCGAGAGGGATGGACTATGGCTGGACGTCATCCTGGAAAATCGGTTTCAGCAGCCTGGCATTTTCCCTCTATGAGTTCCTGGGGTTTTCCGGCTTCGGCCCCGGCCGAAACGAGATGCGTGAGCTCGCTTTGTCCGGGGGAATCCGCGCACTGCTCGCCGGCATGGTGCAGTTTCGGGCGGTCGGCGGTTTGCTGCTCATCTTCTTGTACGGAACGGCGTTTTTTGCTTTCGTCCGGAACGCCCGGGCACGGCGTTTCCCGGAAATGGTCAGACTCATCAGCCTCGCCCTTGGGGTGGCGATGTCGACAACCCTCGCGGTGTATGTTCTGTCCATCGTACAGACCTTCCCGTTTTGGGGCAGGCACCTGGCCGGGATTTTTCCTTTTTTTGTGTTGATCCTTTTCCTGCTTTCCCTCAACCCAACCAACGTCCGTGAGAGTCGCCCGGCCCTGCTCACGATCCTGATTGGTCTGACGCTTCTCTGCTCCAGCCTCTTTCTTCGTTTTCACGATGACCACCGCAAGGATGACTATCGAAGTGCCGCCCGTATTGCCCGGAGTGCACTGGCAGAGGGAAGAGTCGTTTGGTGGTCGGCGGGCCCGAACTGTGCGGCCTACTACTCAGTTCCCCTCTGCGGTGAAGGACCCACCCCGTCCCGACAATGCGCCTACTTTCTCGACAACCACGTTGCGGGTGCGGTCACGACTCTCCCCGAGCCGGATTTGATTCTTCTCTCCAAACCCGATGTGTACGACCGGGCACGCAGTGTCCAGGACTTCATCGAGGCGAATAGTTATTCAAAGACAGAAGAACTGATGGCATTTCGAATCTACGAGGCCCCGGCGAATCAGAATCCGTGAGGAATTCCCGACCGGTCTACTCGTCCCCAGCGGCAGCCTCCGACAGATTCTGATTCTCGAGCGGTTCGAGCCTCCCGAGAAGATCGGCGGCAGCGCTCCCCATGAGCTGGTGGCCTTCGGCATTGGGATGACCATCAAAGATACTGACCCACAATCCGCGTTCATTCCGTCCCATGAAATAGTCAAATGCGCTGACAGCAGGTATGCCCTCTGATTCGAGGAAGTTGACGATCTCTTCGTAGGCCGGCCGCGGCGGATGGCGATCGTTCAATTGGATGATATACGGCAGCACCACCACCGCCAGTTTCGCATCCAACTCATCACAGAGCGCGGCCAGTTCGAGGAGATTCTGTTTGTTCTTCTGCCACGCCTCGCTGTTGCCCACATAGTGGTCGATCTCCACCGACGATGTGGTCTTGAGATCCCAACCCATCGCCCGCGCCAGGCGTGCCGCCTGCGGCATGATGACCCTGAGAACATGAAGATGTTCCCGCAATCCAAACAGCATGCCGGGAATACCGCCGCTATCTTCCGCGGAAAAAGTGTAGGGCTCCTGAATATCGTTGAGGTGGTAACCGAGCAACACCGCATCCACGGTGATCTTCGACGAGATCTCGCGTAATGATGCCGTGGCCTGGGCCGTGTTGTAACCCGGGATCCCGAGATTGATCACCCGCACCAGGCGTCCAGGATGTGTCTCCTGTAAATTGGATTCGAGCACGCTCGGAAAAGCCTCCTCATAGGCCACGCCATAACCAAAGGTGTATGAATCTCCGATCGCCACAACGATCAGGTCTTCATCCAGTCCCTCGATCTCCGGCCCTCGAAATCCGTCCGAGTTGGTTCGAAAAGGTTTTCCGCAGGCAAATCCCGTCGAGTTCTTTTCGTACCCATAAATACGTTCAGACCCCGGAAGAGGAACCCCCTCGGTGTCCTTTTTCGGCTCCAGAACCCTGACCATGATCTCGGCGCAGATAAGAGCGACGAAACACCCGAAGATCAGAGCCAAAAATTTGGTACGTTTCCGGTGCATCCCGGCCCTCTGGGTCGCCTTTTTCACCATCTGAGTACCCCGGTCCCCTCAGGATCCAGCCGACATGACGTCGTCGTAGACCCTGGTCAATCGCCGCCAAAACGTACTCTCGTCAAATTCCTTCTGTGCTCTGGCGCGACCAGCCGCGCCCATCGTGCGGCATCGTTCCGGGTCGTTCCAGAGCAACCTCATCTTCTCCGCCAGATCTTCTCCGTTCCCCGGTTCGAACAGAAACCCGGTGACACCATCTTCGACGATCTCTCCGAGACCACCGATTCGTGAAGCGATGATCGGAAGCCCATGACTCATGGCTTCGAGCATGACCAACGGACATCCTTCGAACCAAACGCTCGGAACCACATGGAATCGAGCCGAACGATACAAATCTCGAACACCTACAGCATCCAGCTGGCCCAGAAAGTACATGTTTTCCGGAGATGCTCCCTGCAACCGATCGAGTTCCGGCCCTCCACCCGCCAGCCGCACAGGAATTTCCGGAACCAAACGAGCGGCATCGCGAAGCACATCCACGCCCTTCTCACGACTCATCCTTCCGGAAAACACCGCATACTCGCCCCGTGAGGCATCTATCGGTTCTTCCGACAGATCAACCATGTTCGGAATCACGGCCACCTGATCTTCAGCAAAACCGGCCATCACCAACCTGCCCTTGGCGAACTCATTCAAAGCAACCGCTTTGCTGACGTTTGCCGTGAACAACCTTTTCTTTCTCGCCGTGGCGCTGCGAAGGGCATACCCCACACTCTCTGGAATACTTTCCCGACAGTTCCGCAATACGCAGTGGTATTCCTTTCCCCCCACGCATCGTTCGCACAGGACACCCCGACACAGATGGTCCACCCGCGGGCACGTATGAATGTGATTGTGAACCGTCATCACCACCGGCACGCCGGAACGCCGGATCGCAGGGAGAATCGAAGGAGAAAATAATGGATAAAGATTATGAACATGGACAACATCCGGCTCAAATTCATTCACCGTTTCCATGACTTCGATCGGCGTCTTCGAGTTGTAGATACCGGACAAAAACGCCTTGCTCTTTCCAAAGAAAGAATCGTCAAGTCCACGACTCGACTTCATCAGTATCTCTGAGGTACCGCCATGACGTTCAACAAGATCCGCGATCTGCAACATCACCGTCTCTTCGCCACCAAAAAGACTCCGGTACTTATTATAGATCTGAAGCAGTTTCATGTTTTTTCCACAGGCGTGTTATGAAGAGGTTTATTCGAATATTCCTGCAAATCTACACACGCAAATCCAGCATAGGCACACGCAGTCAAAATGACGTATTGTGGGAATCCTGCCGCCAGATAAATGGATTCCAGAACTCCCTCAACAACAAAGGCGATCAGTAAAGCAAAAAAGAAGGCATACCCGACGTTTCCGGTTTTCAAGAAGATACGACGGGACCACGCCAAACTCATGATTGTGACCGCAACAAATAAAAACAGTCCAACAATACCGACTTCGAGCAAAATATCGATATATGCGTTGTGAGCACTCGGCACGTTCCAGCCTAATTCTCTCGAAATATCTTCGATTCTTTCCGGCGTCCAAAACCCGTGATAACCATAGCCAAAAAATTCTCGACCCCGAAGGTGTCGAAGACACTCAAAAAATACCGGAACTCTCCCGGTTAACTGGGCACCCCCTGACTCAACATCCCGCCCGAACAACAAGCCGGTCTTCATTACCAGAAAGAACTTATTACCAAAATAGGTCGCGGCCACAAGTAAGGCCAGTGCCGAGGCAAACATGACTCTGACTTTCCGAGTCGTCTCGAGAGACATCGCTTTGTAAGCAAAAATCCCGAGCATCGCTGACGCAAAAGCGGTTCTTGAACTCGTCAACAATAAAAAGAGAAAACCGATCCCGATCAACACGAGAAGTAGGCGCTTTTGGGTCTTTACATAATCCAACAATGCCGTGCCGGATAGAATAAAGAGTCCGCAATTGACTCCTTGAGAATTCGGATGAGTCGTGCCAGCAAATCGATGAAATCCGAAGAATTCAAAGGTTCCGTATCTCAACTCAGCAGCGAAACCAATCAACAGAAATAAACCCGTGACCGAAAAAACGAGATAAATAAACTGAGCCGGCGTCAAAACCTTCCTGGTTGCGAGGGCAATTATGGCGAGATTTATCAGCACAATAACCCGTCTTAACACCAGTGAAGGGCTCCATGCCCAGACAAAGCTCAGCGAGGCCCAACAGAGGAAGCATAGAATCAGAAATCCAAGCGCTCCACGGGATCTAAATCGCGTTTTTCGATTCGAAAGAATGAGATAAAGTCCATAAACACCGAGAACAGAAAAACCCACCTTTCGACCAATCGATCCAGAAGCAGTATCGTGGATCATATCTTCTCGAATAAACGAGTCATCTGAAACGAGAGTATATTTGCTGTAATGACTCGAAATATAAAATACAGAAAATATGAGAAAAAAGAACAAGATTGGAATCTTGTTCAAGGAGCCGATGGTAATTAAATTCTTACTCGATTGCATCGACCATTTGTCTTTCCATCTCAGGATTTTTGACAACGAAAACATACACGATGAACTTTGCAATCGTCACGGAGATCTTTCCGATCGCAACGCCGAGAGCAACGCCGAAATACGAGTAGGATTCCGCAAGCTGAATACCAATCGAAAGAAAAACGATAAGAGAGATCCAATTTGTCAAGAAGTCGAGCTTTGCGCGATCGACAACTACCAATGCACGCGACATCGCAAACAGGGCAGGCGCTAAAAGGAGATCAACGGCCAGAGGCATGATCACGATTCCCCGTCCCGTATATTCGGCACCATATACAAATACGATAACCCAATCGGCGAACAAAAACAGGAAGACCGCGAGGGGCGCCACAAAACCCGTGAAAAGGAGGGTTGCGCGCACCAGGTAGCGGTCCAACGCTTTCTTTCCTCCCTCCGCGTAGGTATGCGCCATCCTGGGCCCGACCAGATTCTGCATTCCGAGCAGGAGCGGGTTCGCCATGGACACCACGCCAAATCCTGCCGCCCAAACACCCGTCGAAGCGGTTCCGTGAAACGCCGCGAGGAGCCACGGATAAAGCAGGATATTTGATTCCCAAAGAAGTGTACTGGCGAGCAACCATTTCCCCAGCGACCAGTTTTTCGCAAGTGCCTTTTTCAGTGCCGGCACCGAGAACACAATGGCATTGAGGCTCCCGGAGAGCCACGCGAGTCCGGCGACTGCCGTGACAACGCCGATGACCATGAACGAGCGCGCTGCCGTCATCCAACCCATCGACGCAACAACCAGAAGACCAGATATCTGGAGAACGGCCACGACCGAATCGAGTATCAGCGCCGTCCGGTAGTTCAGGTGCGCAAAACAGGTCTTTCGAATGAACTCACGGAGCAAAATGAACCCGATGACCGCGGAGAGGGCCCACACCACCGAAACGACGCCCGAATCGGAGGGGGTGAAAGCAGCGACTCCGCCCACGATCGCCAAGCCGGCCACCACCGCGATCGAGTAATAGATCTGGATGCCGAGCGTGCTCCCGAAGTACGCCTCGTGGTCCGCCCCTTGAAACGAGGACACAGCACGGTGTATGGCTCGAGGATCAGTGAGTTTTGCAGGTGCATCGCGGCCAGCACCAGGCTGAGCCCGAGCATGTAGAGCCCGAACTCACTTGGGATGCAGGCACGCCCAATGATCACACCCGTCGCAAAGTTGGTGATGCTCGCAACGAGTTGGTCCCCCATCGCGAGCGACGACTCCCGCAACTCTTTTTGAGCAACGAGCCGACGCAGCGTATTGAACGGAGATTGGTCAATAATTCTCATCAGGGCTGCATCAAGAATAGCCGAGATTGACTCGCAGGACAGGAAACGGTGTCGGGCTGGTCAAGCGCCGCCCCAGAGACGCTCACCTCCGACACCACCGTTAGGGGTGAATCTGTTTCAAAGAATGACCGTACCGAACGGCCCTTGTGGTTTTGTACCGAATATACTTGTTCGCAGGATCCTGGACCTTGTGGCGCAAATTACAAGGGGAGTTGAGAAGGAGAACCCAGCTTGTTTATCGATGGACGAACAGTCGAAACAGCGACAACCATAGAATCCGACCTGTGTATCGTTGGAGCCGGTCCCGCGGGGATCACTATAGCGCTGCAGTTCTTATCTTCCGACGTCTCAGTGCGGCGCTTGTCGAAAGCGGCGGTCTGCGCTGGGATCGAGAGACTCAGGAACTCGCCGATTTCGAAATTGAAGGGCCCAGTATTTCCCCCCGCCGAAAGAGTCTCGTATTCGAGCCTTCGGAGGCACAAGTCAGAATATCCTGGGGAGGCGTATGCCTTCCTCTTGATCCGATGGATTTTGAAAAACGGCCGTGGATTCCGAACAGCGGCTGGCCCATAACCCGTAAATCCCTCGATCCCTACTATTCCCGCGCCCTGAAGATTTGCGGTGTGAGAGTCATGAACCAATATCCTCAAGAACCGGCGACAAAACTGAAAAAGGTCTCGAACTGCACCGACAACTATCATTTGCGGCCAGTTCAATTTCGGTACCGCCTATCGAAGAAAATCGAATCAACGAATAATATCAAGGCGATACTTCATTCATCTGTTCGAAAAATCCGATGCAACTCTGCACGCCAACGAGTCGAGAGCGTCGAAATACTCTCTGCCTGACGGACAACGGGTTTCGAGTGAAAGCGAAAGCTTTCGTATTGGCGTGCGGGGGAATCGAGAATAGCAGGCTTCTACTCGAATCGAACCAATCTTCCAATGTTGGGATTGGGAACGAATTCGATGTTGTGGCCGGCATTTTATGGAGCATCCAAGGATTTGCGAGCGGTACTCGCACTCCTCGTTGAGTCGTAGCAAATTACCCAAACTCCCGACATTTTTGTCCAAGCTCAAGTTCTCGCGCCTCCAAGGTCAACCAAGATCTGCTCGAACGAGAGAAGCTACTCAACCATCAAACCAGCATCTACTTTGGATTCAGAGGTCGAGAAACCACTCATGGGATGCCCTTCGCAAGATGGCTTACGCCGTCTTGCGGAGGAATGTACCTTTCTATCCGGATATCGGAGGGGGCCGCAATCGATTGAGACCCTCAGACGCACAGCTGTCGCTGAAACGACCCCATATCTCACTGACGGCGTCTTTAGGAGTCGGATTTGGATTTCCTGCGCTTCGGGCCTGGGTCGAAATCATGAACGGCGTAGAACAACCACCCCTGCCCCACAATCGTGTCACGCTTTCCGATCAAAAGGACATTCTCGGAAACTCGATTGCGAGGCTGACCTGGTCGATCTCTGAGGCAGAAAGCGTCACTTATTCGTCGATGTCAGTCCCTTGTCCTGAGTCGACTGAAGGCAATCCAAGGCGATTCTGATTGGCATGAAGTGGGTGGAATCGCCCCGTGGCCAGAAGAAATTGTTGGCACGTGGCACCACATGGGTACAACTCGAATGAGTTCAAACCCTAAATTCGGCGTGGTGGACGAAAACTGCCAAGTGCACAATGTCGACAATCCCTACATAGGTGGAAGTTCAGTTTTTCCCACCGGTGGAGTCCACGCACCAACGCTCACGATCGTAGCGCTGGCGAGCAGACTGGCCGATCACCTTCGAAAAACTCTCGGTTGACACCAGAGCAAGTCATCAGGCACCATCACGCAATATGCGCGCTGACGATTCACTAAATGCGACTTACGTGAAAAGTCTTTCACACTCGATTACCGGCTACTTGCTGCCTTCGGACGAAGATTCCCACAGACTGGTGGAAGACTACCCTATTTGGTACACCAATTGTCTTCTTACCGAACTCCATAGTCCGATTTTGGGCCGATTTTCCTCGTACACCTGTGATAGCCTTCAATCGAATTGAAGGGATTCCCTATCCCATTTCGGAGCATTTCGACTAATATGCAAGAGTTATGAGATTCCTTTCCAAGGCGAACACGGCAAAGGGATTTTATACTCTTGCGAATCAAGGTGTTTACAGCGCCGCCAACTTTCTAACCGGCGTTTTGATTGGCCGGTTTTGCACCAAAGAAGAGTTCGGACTCTACATGCTGGGTCTCAGCATCGTTCTTCTTTTCACCGATCTCCAAACATCGACTATCTCGACGCCATACATGGTCTTTAGCCCAAACTCAAAGGGCGGTCCCTGCAGCTGTATAACGGCAGTTTGCTCGTCCACCAATTCGCATTCTCCTCTTTAATCGCGCTGATACTCTTTTCCGGGCGGGGTGTTTCTCACCTTCGGAAGGCCCGACCAGGACTTGGTCCCGTCATTTGGTCCTTAGCAGTGACTGTTGGGTTCATAGCGTTCAGGGAGTTCATTCGCCGGTTCTGTTTTGCCGGACTCCGTATGGGGACAGCACTACTTTTTGATCTCTGCGTTGCCACGCTGCAAATCAGTGGCCTACTCATACTCACGCACCTTGGTTATCTCTCGGCGGCCAGGGCCTATTGGGCGATTGGTCTGGCATGTGGAGTTGCCGGTCGGGATTTGGTACTTATTGAATCGAGTTCGATTTCGGATTGAACCGAGACAGGTCGTTTCTGATTTTTCGCGAAACTGGGCGTTCGCCAAATGGGTGCTGGCAAGCGGGGCTCGTCTGGGTGATTAGCATGAACCTCTATCCCTGGTTTCTTGTCGTTTCATGGGACAGCTTCTGCGGGAGTTTGGGGTGCCTGCCTAGGGGTATGGCGCTCATAAGTGTCCCGCTGACGGGGGTGCAGAACTTTTTGGGACCCAAAATCGCCAATCTATATGCGGAACAAGGGGCACCGCCCCTGCACCAGTTTACCCTCAGGGTCGGAACCCTTCTTTTCTGTCGGAATGTGCATTGCGTCCTGCGCCATTTTCTTTCTGGGTGAGGATTTAGTTGTATGGCTTTACGGGGTAAGTACGCCGGAAATGGAATGGTCACGTTCGTTCTTGCCCTGGGCCTTATTCCCGCAGTGTAAATTTCTGCTTCTCTCGGGCGCTATTTGCGATGGACCATGCCAATGCCGATTTCATGGTCAACTGGGCCCCTTTCCTTGTAACACTAACTGGTGGCTTTTGGCTCGCACGAGCGTATGGGGCCATGGGGGCAGCAACAGGCCTGTTGCTGTCCCACTCGTTCGGTCTGGCACTGAGAATCTATGCCTTTAATCCGCGCCCGGGACGGGTCCGGCGCAGGGTTTGTAATTATATGATTACGATATTTATGGCTGTTCGCAATCGAACTGAAATCTGATGATTCACAATCCGCAGGTCAAGGCCAACGATCCACCTAACGACGGATTCTCCGCTTAACCGTACGACGAGCTTTCTACATTTTGAAATCGGGGTGGCGTTGCCACGGCCTACATTTCTCAGAAAAGAACCACGGGCGCCGTCTATCGCAGGTGTAGCACCAGATTGTTCGTTACGGTTGATGTTCCCACCCGGGCTTCTATACTGGAACTGGGATTCCGTCAAACCTATCGGATGTTCGTCATGAGCGAGGCGACGAACAGATTAATCAAGGGCGGGAAATAGAACAGCGTGTTGACGAGCGTCTCACACAACAGAAAACCAGCCCGCCGGGGGCGTGACGTCTTGGATGGTTCTGTGAACGCGGATCGTCGGCCGATCCGTACTGCGCCACTATTGCGTCTTTGTTTTTGCTCTTCCTAATGATCGGGACGAACCCGTTTATGGAAGGTTCGGGTGTAGCGATCGATCAATCTGGAGCGGGGGACAGGGGGCGCGACAAATCATTTTGCTCGTATTTCTAGTCGCGGTTACCCCGATGTTGGCTTCGCGCAGAAAGCAAATGCTGAGGGAGCTGGCACCAATCGAATTTTGTTGTGTGTGTTCGCATGGGCAGCTTTCAGCATTCTCTGGTCTGACGTCATAGGAATCTCCACTCGCCGACTTCTTGGGACCTTTTTGAGTGCCACGATAACCCTGCTATTCACCACGGTTGCTCCACGACGGATTACGAACGTGCTTTTGATGGTCACTGGGCTAGTTATGGCAGCGAATTATTGCGGAATCATCGTTGTACCGGACCTGGCGATCGATCATATGGGAAAGTGGGAAGGGTTGCACCTTCACAAGAATATTTCGGGACTCATCAGCGCAATTGCGACCTTGCTGTGGCTATTTGTTGGCGTTTCTCGTAGAAGCCCCTACCTACTCTTGGCAAGCTCCTGCGCATGGGCCGTGTTTTTGAATGGTTCACCCAATCTCGGACCAGTATTGCAGTTTTCGTCGCAATGATTCCACTTGGCATTTTCTTTGTTGCTGGCCTGAAGAAAGGCTTCAACCGAAAGGGCCTTTTGCTATTTGCGTGGCTCGGTGGAATTGTTGTCCCGCTATACATCTTCGGTAGCCTCGCCCTTTGGGCAGATGTTGCCGGGGATAACCAATTTTCGTTCGTCGACCTAACGTTGACCCGGGCGCACAGAAATCTGGAAATTCGTCTGGGAATCCATTGCTGCGGCTCCTCTTGTAGGTGTGGGCTACGGATCATTCTGGGCTATTGGTGATGGTTCCCCGTCATTGAATTATGCCAGCGATTTCGTAGCCCAATACACAGAGGCGCACAACGGCTACCTGGGATGTCATGGTGACCCTTGGCGCTGTGGGCATCATCCTCGCGCTCTTGGCTCTGGCACAACCCTATCGCGCCCTTTTGCGATATCGAAGTGATGGTGTCGACCAGTTTAGGCGCGAACTTTTGCTTTGTGGCCTTTTGCTGCTTACCCTTGGTATCGTTCACAACATTTTTGAATCGACGCTGCTCCACGGGCTCAATGCGTTGTGGACCATCATGCTTCTGTCTGTCTGGACAGTCGGATATTCTGTTGTTTCCAGCAGATTTCGCCCGGAATCCAATCCTCCTCAGAAATAACGTTATGTCGCCGGTCAAGACGCTTCTCATCTGGGGCGCCGACGCCGTTTTACAACCAATCGTTCAATCTCCCGAAGTAACCGGGGTGAAATGAGAATAGCATTGTGAGGTATCACTTCCATTGGAACAATTCCTGTAGAATTGACCTATGGAAGCTATTTACAAACCGCTACCTCTCCCGACCAAATCCTACGAGAGTGAAACCGGCGGTTGATACGAGTGCTCTTGCTTATGGAAGCTACTCTTGGAGGAACTCGGAAGTACATTGTTGATCTCCTAAAGAGGATTGATCTCACGAAGTTCGACATTTCGTTCGCCTACTCAACTTATAGGGCGGACCCGCTGTTTTTCAAAGCACTGCCTGAATTGCATGAACGCGGAAAGCATCCAACTTATTGAAATCCCTATGAAACTGAGGGCTCTCACCAATCGACGACTTCCGCTGTGGAACTCAGATCTGGAAGATTGTTCGGGAAACAAAACCAGACATCCTGCACTGTCACAGTTCAAAAGCCGGGTTTCTGTAAAATTAATAGCCGGAAAACTCGCCTTCACCGGCACCACGACCGTATACACACCACATGGCTTGTCCACTCACGTCGATCAAAAGTTCTGGTACCTCGGAGAAGCTCGCGGCCAAGTTCACTGACTGCGCAATTGCTGTGTCAGATTCGGAATAGGGATGACTTCAGGTCATCACGACTGTTCGATGAGAACAGTACGACAACAATTCAATTGGCAATCGACCTCCAAGAAACAGTTCGCTGTTTTTTGATCAAGGAAAACTGGGCATCTCGCCACAGGCGATTGTGGTGGGGGCGATAGGGTTTCCGGAGTCCTGTCAAGAATCCGTTGGGGTCTGGAGGCCGCAAGATGCGTCATCGGGGAGATACCTGAAGTGCATTTTGTTTGGGTCGGCAACGGCGAACTTGAAGTGAAAGCGAAAGCGTTCATCGAAAAACACGGGCTAGGATCGGACTGTCATTCGCCGTCGGATGGCGTGACGAGGCCCAAGCGATGGTTCGCGAATTCGACATATTTGCACTCACATCTCGGTACGAAAGCTTCGGATATGTCCTATGTGAAGCAATGAGCGCAGGCCTCCCGGTAGTCGCTACGGATGTCATGGGTGCGAGAACTCTGATCAAAAACGGAGAAACGGGAATACTGGTTTCGCAAGGAAATTCAGGAGAGTTTGCTCGGCGAGTAAATCAATTTTCTCGCGAGGGATGCAGGGCTGCGACAACGAATGGGGCATGCGGGGTTTGAAAGGGTGAAGGCTGAATTCAACGTTACAACATGGTGGACGCCACGGAGCTCTACCAAAATGTTGTATCGCTTCACTAAGCCCGACTTCAAATCAGTAGAATCTTGGCATGCGGAACGCCTGTCGACACCTTTTCAACGCAGTCGATTACCTCGAAACCTGGCTTAGCAGGCCCTCGTGCGGAAGCCCATTCTTTGCCGTTTAGACTGATTGAATCCCAATTGCGAAGGGAATGATCGGTGGAAAAGAGAATCTCCAAATTTCACAGCGACGGATAGTTAGGTGAAATTTAAGGACGGTCTTGATCAGACTATCTCACCGCCACAAGGTCGCGGTGATCATGGCGGCATACAATGCGGAAGACACGCTCCGGGAGGCATTTGTGGATAGCGTTCTTTCAAGCACCGCACAGGTTGATCTCTTCATCGCCGACGACGGCAGTAGGATTCCCGTCTACCAATTGCTGAAGAATACCTTGGGCCGGATCCCCGAAAGCGTCAAGATCTTGCGCAACGGCAATTCAACAGGGCCCGGCGGCAGTCGAAATATGGCTCTGAGCAAATCGTTCACCAGGGCTATCAGTACGCAGCCGTGCTTGACGCGGAACGCTACATCGCCCACCCGAAGCGATTTGCTAAACAAATGCAATTCCTTGACACCCACGAGATTTTTGCGGCAGTAGGTTCGTGGGCCAATGCCGTCGACCCTCAAAATGCTGGACTTGGTCTATACAGATTCATATCCACCAACCCACCCGGACGACGTGCGACCGTACTCTGTGTATTAACCAGTGCATCATAAACACAACCGTGATGTTCCGAGTAAGCACCTTAGAAAATATTGGTGGATGGGACGAGTCACTGCGGACCGCCGAAGACTACGATCTCTTCTGTAGGCTCTCGCGGCATCATCAATTGACGAATATCCCCGAATTCCTGGTAGATTATCGGCTCTCATCAACCGGCATCACCCTCTCGGATCTTGGAGCCCAAGCGCGAACTCGGCTAAAGCTACAGGTTCGCCATATGCCGTACCGTATTACCTACTCGCAAGCGTGGCTGGGTTTGTTTCGAAGCACATTGCGTGTCCTGATCCCCAGTTCGTGGGTCGAGAGTTGGCGGCGCCTAACAAAAAAGCGACGGCTGCTATGAGATTTTCGCTTAGTCTATATTCCGTAGCTACAACCGCCAATCGTAGTCCATCACATATCCGGTTTTTCCAAACGCCTCTATCTATTTATGAACGGCCAGCAGCGGATCTCGATGTCACTTATCGGCCGCTCCCAAAAAATAGCAAACCAAAAAAGGAACGCCAAGAGGTCGATATCTCATGGAAGTAAGCGTTATCGTTACAGCAATCAATGAAGACTCAGAACTAATTCGCCTCGTCTCATCATTCGAAAACCAGAGCCGAAAACCCAACGAAATCGTGATCGTCGACGGGGGTTCTCCAGTGGGCGTAATCAAAGAACTCACCGAGGCATTTCGTGACAATCCGAGAGTCAGATTCCTGACACCCGGTCGACTAAATATCTCACAAGGGAGAAACTTTGCAATTAAGGAGGCGTCTCATAATGTCATTGCGGTAACGGATTGTGGGTGTTCATTGGACCGAGACTGGTTAGACAATATAGTGTCTCCGTTTGAAGAAGAATCCGTCACCGTAGTTTCTGGATGGTATCTACCAAATAACGAATCTGATTTCGAAGAAATACTGTCATCAATAACGTTCTTAACTCTCCGAGAAAAATCCACAGAAGAGTTCGTTCCATCTGCGCGATCCTTGGCCTTTCGAAAAGAAGTGTGGAAAAGTATTGGAGGTTTTCCAGAAGAGCTTCTACACTGCTGAAGACACCGTCTTTTTTTTGAAAATGAGAAATGCCGGTATCGTACCATATGTGGTTCAAAAAGCAATCGTATATTGGCGCCCAAGAACCAACATTTCACAAGTCTTTAAGCAGTTCTTTTTATACGCAAGAGGTGACGGTAATGCTAAGATTTTTTTTGGGAAATACTTTTTGCGATTTCTAATTTATTTTCTTGGATTTACCGGACCATTTCTCTCGCCTACTTTTGGTTTATTGTCTCTAGCATTGATATTAACCTACTACGCATACTACCTTCAAAGAACACGTAACGTGAACCTTTCCTGGGCAAGAAAGATACAGATTGGCGTACCCATTGTTGCTGCAATCGATTGCGGTTTGTTGTCAGGCTATCTCTTTGGTCTTTTTGACCGACTAGTCGGGAGAGTGAAACCGGGACGAGTATTCTGACCGACAGTCACATCCGAAGGAAAGCTGAACCTAAACTGGATAATCCCACAGTTGACCGGAAGGATAACGCTCTCTGCAACGACTCTTGGGGTAGGCCATCCCTGATTCGATTGGTTTGTGGCGAAGGGCCCCGGCAACAAAAATTGAAATCGACACCGACATTCGAGTTGCCCGAGAAGACCAGTATCAAAAGTCTGGAAATTTGAATGCAGCGAAAAATTAAACTAGCGTCCCATAAAACTACAGGTCACCCTCTGCGTCGCCAGATTCGAACATAGTTAATCGAAAAAACCGCAGGAAATTCGACGTTTTCATCAGGCGGGCCTACAAAAAGGTACCCTACAGCAAGATTGAGGATGACGTAAATCGGCTCGGAATCGATCGAATTTGTATCCAGAAATTCAGCACCTAGTTCGCCGTCAACGTACCACCGTATCCAATCGGGCGTCCAATCGAGAGCGAAAGGATGGAACTCACTGGTAATGTTTTGCCCGGTATATTGATCCCCAAAAATGCGATACTCTCCTTGATTCTCGTGGTGAAAAGCCTGATACGGGGAGTCTTGCTCTGCACCGTTCCATTCACAACGTCAATTTCGCCTGGGATCCTCAAAATCCAGATAAGTTGCCAAAAGGTACACAGCCCTAATCCCGCCGGGATTCGGGCCCGAACCTCAATGGCACCAAAAAGGTAGGTGAGCTTTTGTGGCTTGATATGTGTCCAGACGAATAGGGTTGATCATTTTGAGCTCTCGGTTCGGCTATGAGTTCAAGAAACCCGTCCCCTATCTTCACGTTGTCGCCGACGTCTGGGTCGTAGTAGTGCAACTCTTCATTTGTCACTACAGGTACCCACGTCATCTCGGGTGTCCAAAAAGCTGTGTCCAGTTCCTGTCCCTCAAACTCTTCATTGAATACCAGAGACCATTCCCCGACCGGTCCGTGCGGACCTGCGATGTCCCAACCATCGTTCCCGCCCTCAAAACCGCGCGCGAAAACCAAGGAATCAGTCGATTTCACGAAATGAAGTACCCCACCCAAGACAGTCGATCCGCTCGAATCAGAAATTTCGAAAGACAAGGGAGAGCTGTTGCCAGAGCCAACCAATTCCGACAATGGAAACCTGCCCAATTCTGATTCTGAGAACACCAACGAAACCTGGCCGCCACGGTCGGTGTCGATTGACAAGACGAATTGTCCTCGGATACTTAGAAAGTGCGGTCGGCGCGGTTCCAAACCATCGAACCAAACGCTCAATCGTGTGTGGTCATCGTCGGACCCGATCCCAAATGACAATTCGACTCTACCGCTGGCCCCCTCACGACCCAAGCATTCAAATGAGCGACGGCGATCACACTAGCCTCATTGCTCACGCACTCGGCGAATGTCCAACGGTCAACCAGACCATCTGTTGCCTGAAAAACCGCGAGCACGAACGCGAGGCGTTTACGCCCGAATTCCCTTTCCCCATCCCGATGTTTTCCAATGATGCCTCCCCGAAGGAAACGGTCGTCTGGCTGGCGACCGAAGGCTACCTTGAAAACACCATCCTTAATCCAGTCGATTGAAGCTGTCGTGACCATCGTCACCCTGCACTTTAGTCATATGGCCCCTGGCAAAAGATGACTCTATCTGAAGAGGCATTGTGTAAACAAACAGCTTCGGCCCGCCAAAAAATGTGGGCCTGTAACGTTCCCAATACGCCTGGGATGAATAGATTGTCACTCCCAGAACGCCCGGCAGCCGAGGAAAGGCTCGCTAGGCCTCGCCGTCGATCGGATTCGAGATTTGTGGCGACCGCGTCCGTTTCCAATCGCAAAATGAACGAATCGACCGGGACCAGAGCTTAGATCGGTGCTATTGACTCGCCGCGGCGGTGCTTGCGAACAGGTAGCGTGAACACTACCTCTTCATTGCCAATCTCACTCGAAGAATCTCCCGCGTCCGCCTACTCGGGCCAAGTGTCATCAAGACCACCAAGGTGTTTATTCGGTGGCAGAATCGTTCCGATATAACGGTGGAGGAGACACGACTCACAACTCGCGATCGGCGAAAAAACCTAGGCGTCGTCACAATTCGGTTTAACCGTTGGTATTGGCTGGCATCGGTTTAGACGAACATCCCACCTTGCAATACTGTCAGACCAAATTCTGATGGCCATGGAGATTTCACTGTAAAGATTGACTACTCGGGCGTTAGACTATTCCACAATCAACTCGCCCCAGTTCCCTTGAACACCGCGGGCACGGTCTTCAGGAGGATGTCGAAATCCAGCGACAGTGACCAGTTGTCGATGTACTCGAGATCGAGCTCCATCCAGTTTTCGAAATCGACCTCGTGGCGGCCGTTGACCTGCCACAGGCAGGTGAGGCCCGGTTTGACGCTGAAGCGGCGCTTTTGCCAGTTCTGGTCGAATCGTTCGACGTCGCGGATGGGCAGCGGGCGGGGCCCGACGAGGCTCATGTTGCCGTTGAGGACGTCGATGAACTGCGGCAGCTCGTCGAGGCTCAGTTTTCTGAGCGTCCTGCCGACCCGGGTGACCCTGGGGTCGTTGGTCATCTTGAAGGCGGCGCCGTCGACCTCGTTGAGGGCCTCGAGTTCTTTGATGCGCTCCTCGGCATCCGGGTGCATGGTGCGGAACTTGTGCATCTTGAATATCTTGCGCTTGAGCCCGACGCGATCCTGGCGGAAGAACACGGGACCGCGCGAGTCGAGCTTGATTGCGATGGCGATGAGCACCAGCAGCGGGCTCAACACGATCAACGCGATGAGTGACACGAAGAAGTCGAGTGCGCGTTTCAAAATGACACCGCCGGCCGACGGCATGCGGCTGCGAAGCTCCATCGCGGGCCACGCTCTCGAGTCGTCAACCGCCACGTTGACCAGCCGCGACTGGAAGAAATCGGTGGGCATGAGGACGTCGACCGCCAGCTCTTCACACGCCGAGATGACGTTCGAGATCGTCTGGTAGTGAGAGGCGATCGGCAGGGTGATGACGACCTCGTCCACCTCGTGCGTCTCCAGGATCTCCCGCATGCGATCGAGGGGGCCGAGGATCTTTTCGGGGCCGCCGTGGAGGGGGTTCTCCGGCGGCGGCATATCGTCGATGTAGCCAAGCAAGCAGATAGCCGAAATCGGGCCGGTTGCGGACTCTTTTGCCGAACTCGGCCCCGCGGGGCCCGCAGCCGACGATCACGAGCCTTCGCGAGGGTCCCTCCGTTCCTTCTTGTCTCGGTGAAAAACGACCGGAGGACAGAACCTGGCGATGATCGTCCCAAGAGAGCACAGAAAGAAGAAAGCTGATCAGGAACAGCGGGCGTGACCACCGAAAATCGGAAGATCATCCCGACAAACGAGAGCAGCAGCGTCCCGACCGCCACGGCCTTCGTGACCGCCCACCACTCTGCCGCCATGACACCGGCCGTCGCGTCCGGTACAGGCCGAACGACTTCAGGATGATGTGCCACACAACCAGCCAGCCAACGAAGAACAGCGATATTCAGGAGCTTGATTCTGACCGCAAAGAACTCGCTCAGACTGCCCGCACCGCAGAGATTGACCGGCAATCAAAAAGGCCACGCCAAAGGCAGCCGCCATCACGACCAGATCCGTGACGCGGATGAGATTCAACAGAATTCGTCGTCTCAGCTCGTGCATCGACCGAGTCTGTTCTTTCACCGCCCTCAAAATGTACAATCGCGCTCCCGATCTCCCTCCTACAGCCTCTTGTAAATGGATTGGGGAATGTGATATCGTCGGCGATTCAGCACCGCGCCGAGCACTCGTCGCCCGTGCCCTCGAGATTTCCTTGGCTTCTTCCGCCACCTCGGACCTCGTGCTTTCCGCCTGAACGACCAGGATGGCCCCGCCGCAGGCGGTCCGATGCTCGCACATCCGGGTACGACGTGGCGGGCGGACCGTCGATGATGATCCAGTCGTACAGCGACAGCAAGCGACACATCGCACCCTCGATGGCCGAGGCAGTCAAGACCTGCGACGGGCTCTTGACCCGCGACCCGCAGTCATGAATGAAGTCCCCGAGCCCACGTCGTCGGTGATGACGGAGGTGAGGAGGCGCCCATCCTGAGCACGTCACTGAAACCGCCATCGCGTTCGACTCCGAATGCTCTGTGCTGGTGGGTTCTGAGATTGCCGTCAATCAGCAGAATCCGCTCGGTGCCGGCCTGGCTGAGGGCCGTCGGCAATGTTTCGCGCCACCGTGCTCGTCCCTCGCCGGCAACCGCACTCGCGAAGAGATGACGCCCTGACGCGGGGATCTTCGATACGTCTTGAGGCGCTGAACGATCCTCTCGTAGGCGGGGTGGACGGGCGACGATAGACGCCGGTTCCACTCGAGCGGCGCAATATGACCGGTTCGTCAGACCGAGCTCTGGCGCTTTTCGATCTCCGACCTTGGACGGGGCCATCGGTCTTCTCGGCGCGCGGGATCTCGTGGGCAGCCTCCTGAGTTTGCACCGGCGGCACGATTCGGATGTTTGGCTTCGTGAGCTTCGACGCATGATCTCTTCTGCAGACAGATGCCGGGTCGGCTGGAGATGCTTCGTTTCGACGGCTTCGAGGGAAGGGTTCGCCGGCTCGGACCACTCCGGATCCAACAGCGGATCTCGAGCTCCGGCAGCGGCATTCGGTTTCTGCAGCCGTCTGCGGGTGTTTCTTCGGGTCGCACCCCTGCGGCGCGCTGCATGGCATCAAAGAACTTACCCAACGCGATCCCTCCTCTCGCCGCCACCGACGGTCTCCGGATCTTCGTCGTGAGTGACCGTCGTCTCGTTCCTCGAGGTGGGTCACGAGGTAGGGCCCTGGTTTGCGGACCGATGACTCCTCTCAGCTGCAGGAACAAAACATCCTGGATCGCCTCACGCGCCGCCATTCCCTCGACCTCACGACGCCCCATCGCAAACGCGTTGACCAGCGCGTGATCGCACAGGACGTTGATGGTGCGGGGCGATCCTTTCGAAGCCGTCCAGATGGCCTCCACCGCGGCCCGCGTGAAAAGACCCTCGGGCTCGTGCAGCCAGCTCGCTCGAGGCGAAACGCGATGTAGTCGCGGTGTCGGCGAGGGACAGGGCTTCGAGCCGGGCGCTCACCGCAATCCGCTGGCGCAGTTGGCGGAGATCGGACCGCATGAGCTTTTCCTCGAGTTCAGGTTGGCCGGCCAAGATCACCTGCAGCATCTTGCTCTTGGGATCTTCGAGGTTGGTCAGCAGCCGCACCTCTTCGAGCACATCGACGGACAGATTCTGGGCCTCATCGATGATCAGCAGCGGCGGCGGTTGATCGGCCAGGAACTCGCCGGTGACGAAGGCATAGAACTCGTTGATCAACTCGACCCGCGACAGCCCGGCAATCCGGGAGTCGGTAATGCTGCCCATGTCTCGTTTGCGGCGGTTGTCCGTCTCGCGGGGCCCCTGGCAGGTGTAGAGGTTGTGAAGGATGATCCTCAGCAGTTCTTCGCGATCAACCGTCGTGTGGCGGACCAGGATGTCACCGTCGAGTCATCGAGCGAACTGAGGATCGCATTGAGCAGGGTGGTCTTGCCGGTCCCGACTTCGCCAACCAGGGTCATGAAACCGCGCCGCTGGGCGATGCCGTACGTCAGACCGGCAAAAGCCTCTTTGTGGGTCTCGCTCTGGAAATAACAATCCGGATCCGGCGTCATGCCGAATGGGTTGCGCTTCAAACCGAAAAACTCTCGTACATCTGCCGCCACCCATTCCGAACGTCGTCGGGAATCGACGCCAGGTGTGGAACACCCGAGTCGCCGCTCGATATCTTCGCGGTTGTGAATGAACGGTCGATATACTGCTCGAGCGCAAAGGCGATACCGAGCCCGCCGACCACGCCGACGATGAGGCCAGTACCATCTTCGTCAACAAGCCCCGGGACACCGGACGCAGCGGCATCTGCGCCGGTTGGGCCACCGTCACGTTGATGAACCTCTCCTGATCCATCGCGGCGGAGATCCTCGCCTCCTCGTGTTTCTTTCGAACAACAGATAGTCTTCCTCGGCGGCCTGAACCTCCCGGCGCAGGTTTTCGACCTCGAATCCATGATCGTTGAGGTTTTCCAGGGTGCGACGATAAGAAAAAACCTGCGATCGCAGCGAGGTGATCCGCGCCCGCGTTCCCTCGAGGTTCGCTTCGGCCCGCATGAGATCGCTTTTGAGTTGCATGTAGATCGGGTTGGATTCGGTTCCTTCGACGCCAACCTCTTGACGAACCTCTTCGAGCCGGCTCTCGGCCAACTGGATTTGTGTTTCGACGTCACGGACAAAGCGGCTGTCGGGTTTGAAATCCTGCAAGAGGCGATCGCGTTCGAGTCTCAGGGTTGCAAGGGCCCGCTCGATCTCTTCAGTCGCGGCGTCCTGATTCATCCGGTTCGAACTCTCCAGGCGCTCCGGTTCTTGCGTCAGGCGAGAGGTGAGGCTCGCCACTTCCTGCTGTTGGGACTGGAACTGGGCCTCAGCATCTCCGAGGTCGCTTTCGAGGTTGCGACAGGCGCTGCATGACCAGGGCCTTCTGTGAACCCAGCGAATCGGAGCCTTGAGGCCCCTTGACCATTGTGATCGAGGCATCATCGACGAATTGTTCGAGCTTTGCTTCATGTTCGTCGAGGCGTTTTTCCGCTGAGGTCATCTGCTCCGCAAAGAAATTGACGGTCTGCGGTGACCGATACATCTCGGCACGTTTCTGCGAGATAGCACTCGGTGAGAGATTCAACGATCGCGTGCGCCCAGACCGGATCATCCGACTCATAGTCGATGGAAATAACGTTGGTCTTTCGTACCGGGCTGATGGAAAGGTGCCCCTGAAGATGCAGGACCAGATTGTCGAAATTGGAAAGCTCGGGCCGACCCAAGAGCTTTTTCACCGGTTGCTTCGCCCGGCTCAGCCAATCCGTCTCGATCTTGATTTCTCTACTCGTATCCAGCCTCTGCAGCGCTTCTTCCAACAAACTCCGGCTTCGCAGGATCTCGATTTCCGAATTGAGGTCCTGCTCCGAGACCTGACTGATGATCAACTGTGTTGATTCGGAGGCGGCGATAGGCACCTCCGCCCGCGCCTTGTTGACCAGCAGGGTCGCGTTGATCCGATAGGTCGGCTTGGCCAACATCGTGACCAGGGTGACCACCACGAAAACGATCAGAGCAAAAGACAGAATCAGATTGCGACGTTTGAAAACGATGGTCAGGAGGTCGCGCAGTGAGATCTGCCCTCCGAATCCATCGCTCCCGTAGCCCTGGCTCTCAACCATCTTCTTTCCTCAAGGGCTGTATCCGAGATACAGCGTGAAGGGCAGGTTGTTTGTGAAGTACTCCTGGATCGTGAGACTGACCTTCGAGATCGTCTTCAGCGGCACGTAGATGATATCGGAGGGCGCGAGGGCCACATCACCCTGGAACTGGCCGTCTTTCAGGACCGCCGCAACATCGATGATGGTGCCGACTCCCTTGCCGTCCTTGTCCCGGCGGATCAAAAGCACGGACTTCTTGCGTCCGCGGTCTTCAAAGCCGCCGGCATCCATGATGGCCTGCACCGCCGTGAGTTGGCCCGAATAGGGCTGCAATCCGGGTCTCTTGACCTCGCCCGCCACGTGCACGAAGAGACCGGAAAACTCTGCCACGCTCACCGTGATCTGCGGGTCCACCATCTCGGCGCTGAAACCCTCGGTCAACTCGTCGGTGATCTCGTCCACCGTGCGCCCTGCAACTCGGATCCGCCCGACCAGCGGCAGGTACAGATCCCCATCCGGTCCGACCGTAAGCGTCTGGTTGAGCTGGGTCGTCTTGAAAAAGTTGACATCGAGCACATCACCCACCTGGATGCGGTAAAGGCCGGTGTAGATCGGAGGCAGATCTTCGGCCGTTACATAGCCGTCCGGTGTGTCAGCGAAAGCGGAACTGCCCGCCGCGCAAATGCACAATACGAACACACAGCACATGATCGTCGCTGTCCGAAACTCTGATTGCAGCGAAATATTCCTCATTGGCTGCTCCTTTGCGGTCCATTTGTACCTGCAGATGGCACTGTTTGGCAGGATTCCACCGCGCTGCGGGGTTGGTGTGAAGAACAACTCCGCCGGGCCCTGCTTCTGGTTACTATCGTGTTCGTCACCGTCTCACCTCTGACCCCGAATCCGGCGTCCAATGGCCGCTCGGCCGATGGCAAATCCGTATTCGTTCAACATGCTCTGACTCGGGCCTCCTGAGGACCGCCAATCGTACCACGGATATGACCGGCATTCAGCGAGAATAGTCACATCCGATCGACCCCAGTGACCAGCTGCCGATTGAACCGTTGCCGACAAACCACAGTATGTTCTCTTTCTGAACGAATCAGTCGCCATCCCCGGCGAACCGGGGATTCGACTGAGTGCCGTGAAAGGTACTAGGTGGTTCATAATTCGACTCACTAACAATCTATCGCCTTCAGATCCTTCGCTGCAATCCGTCAAACGGATGGTTTTTCTCATCCAACTTGATGATTTTTCGGTATTTAGACCCGGATTTCCGAGATCGATCAACACTTGGCCGCCTCCGGCCGATCGATCATCATCGCGACCCTTGACCACCTGGCAGACAAAACCCTCAACCGCCGAAACTCCACGCCTCACCTATTTGGACTAGTCCCCTCCCTCAATTGCATTAGAAAAACCATTCATTTGAGCGATTGCGCGGCGTTTCAATGCACCTCACATTGTGTCGAGGAGATTCACCAACAACAGGGCCATCCGGTTCCGAAGGGGTGAATCAACAGATCATCCGCGATGGCGGATGTCGAAAAACGAATAACCACCTCGATGCTCCGGTTTTTTCCGGAGGCACGCGGACGACGCCAGGTCGGTACCGACAACGAGGACCACAGCTGAACAGGGGCGCCAGTGCCCCCTCCCCGTGGATCGCCCTCCATCCGGGCAGCGGGGCACCCGGCCGCCGGGCTAACTCCCGGCGGCCTTTTTGCGGCCCACGACACCAACATGTCTTAATTGGCGGAATTGACAAAGAATTGGCTGAGTTCTATCATGCAGCGCTGGCTCGACGGTTGGGTGGAGTGTGCCCAGATCCGGTGAGCACGATAGAATCCCCACATCGATAAAAAGTGGCAACACGCCCCGGCCAACGGCGGGGGGAACCGAACAATGAAACGACGCGACTGTAAGCGAGGACACCATGATCGGCGACATCTCTAAGATCCGCAACATCGGGATCTCGGCCCACATTGATTCGGGCAAGACCACGTTGACGGAGCGGATTCTGTTCTACACCCAGAAGATCCATACCATCCACGACGTCAAAGGAAAAGACGGCGTGGGCGCGACCATGGATCACATGGAGTTGGAGCGGGAGCGCGGCATCACCATCACCTCCGCATCGACCTATGTCGAGTGGAAAGATCACCACATCAACATCATCGACACGCCCGGCCACGTCGATTTCACCATCGAGGTCGAACGTTCGCTGAGAGTGCTCGATGGCGCGGTGCTGGTGTTGTGCGCGGTGGCTGGAGTCCAGTCCCAGTCGATCACTGTCGACCGCCAGATGAAGCGCTACAAGGTTCCCCGGATCGCCTTCGTCAACAAATGCGATCGGTCCGGCGCCAACCCCGAACGTGTCTCCAGAGCGCTTCGCGACAAGCTCGGGCACAATTCGGTTCTGCTGCAGTTGCCTATCGGGCTCGAGGCCGACTTCGAGGGCGTCATCGATCTGATCGAGATGAAGGCCGTCTATTTCCGAGGCGACAACGGAGAAATCATCGAGGAAACGGAGATTCCGGCCGAAATGATGGCCGAGGCCGAGGCCAAGCGTGCCGATATGCTCGACGCCGTCAGCCTTTTCTCCGACGACCTCCTCGAGGCAGCGCTCGAGGATCGCGCCACAACGGAGCAGATCCACGAAGCGATCCGGATTGGAACGTTGTCCCTGGACCTGACGCCGGTTTTGATGGGCTCGGCCTACAAAAACAAGGGTGTGCAAAAGCTGATGGACGCGGTCACCCAATTCCTCCCCTGCCCCACCGATGTGGCGATCGAAGCCGTCGATCTCGACGATGACGCCTCACCGGTGACGCTCGAGTCGGACCCCGAGGCTCAGACCGTCGCCTATGCCTTCAAGCTCGACGAAGGCCGATACGGCCAGCTCACCTTCCTGCGGGTCTATCAGGGCACGCTCGCCAAGGGCGACTCGGTGGTCGAGACTCGAACCGGCAGGAAGACCAAGATCGGCCGTCTGGTTCGAATGCACGCCGACAAAATGGAAGACATCCCGGCTGCCACCGCCGGCGACATCGTCGGGCTGTTTGGAATCGACTGCCACACCGGCGACACCTTCGTTTCCAGCGGACCCAGGCTGGCAATGACCTCGATGTATGTGCCGGACCCTGTGATCTCGTTGTCGGTGAACCCGGTGGACTCCAAGGCGCAGGACAACATGTCCAAGGCGCTCAACCGTTTCACCAAAGAAGACCCCACCTTCCGCGTGACCCTCGATCCCGAGAGCAATGAGACAATCATCTCGGGAATGGGTGAACTCCACCTCGAGGTTTATGTCGAGCGCATGCGGCGCGAATACTCGGCCGAGGTCGAGACCGGTGCGCCGCAGGTTGCATACCGCGAAGCTCTCTCGCGTCGCGCGGATTTCGACTACGTGCACAAGAAGCAGACCGGTGGCTCCGGTCAATACGCCAAAGTGGTCGGCTATATCGAGCCCCTCGACAAAGGTGAATACGAGTTCGTCAACGAGATCCGGAGCGGCCGCATCCCGACCGAGTTCATCCCGGCCTGCGATAAGGGTTTTCGTTTGTCCCTTGAGAAGGGCAGCTTGATCGGGTTCCCGATCGTTGGGGTACGCGCGGTGCTCGCAGACGGCGCCTCGCACGCCGTGGATTCATCTGACATGGCCTTCCAGACGGCCGCTCGGGCCGCCTTCCGCGAGACCTACAAAAAAGCCAAACCCCGAATTCTCGAACCGGTCATGAAAGTCTCGGTCGAAGGGCCTACCGAATTCCAGGGAGCGATCTACAAATCGCTGATGCAACGGCGCGGCAATGTGCTCGGTTCGACCGAGGACGCCGGTTTTGCCCGAGTTGACGCCGAGGTGCCGCTGGCAGCGATGTTCGGTTACTCCACCGATCTGCGTTCCGCGACCGAGGGCAAGGCCGAATTCACGATGGAGTTTGCGAGATACGCGCCGGCGCCGGCCGACGTCACCGAAGAGCTTCTCAAAAAGTACAAGAGCCCGTCTGCCGAGGAGGATGAGTGATGACCGATCTGATGTTTGAACTGCGACGTTCCCCCCGCACGCTGCTCGAGCGTGACGGCCACCCCGGCCCAGGGGCCGGCCACCTGGCGGTGGTCATGGCTCGCGCCGGCGTCGGCAAAACCGCATTTCTGGTCGGGATCGGCATCGATGCCCTCCTGTCGGGCCAGAAGGTATTGCACATCTCGCTCGAGCGAACGGTGGAAAAAGTCCGCGACTGGTACGACGACCTATTGCGGGAGATGTTGCGGCGCGAAAAGAAGCTCGAACACCTGGCCGCCATCCAGCTGGAACTCGAAAAGCGGCGCCATATCCACACCTACGTCAGCAGTTCCTTCTCTGCGGAACGCATGAGCGCCGCCCTCGACCTGTTGCGCGATGCAGCCGACTTCGTGCCCGACGTCATCATCCTCGACCGGATGGAGATGGAGGGCTTTGACCCGGTCATCATCGAGGCCGCCAAAAAGATGGCGGGAGAAATCGGCGCCGAGTTGTGGATGGCGTGCCGCACCCACCGCGACAAACCGGGTGCTGACGGCCACCTGCCGCCTCCGGCCGACCGTTTCGAGAATCTGGTGGACACCGCATTTCGGCTCGACCCCCAGGATGCAAAGATCCGCCTGCGAGTTGCCAAAGACCGCGAAGAGATCCTGGATGAAGCCATGAACGTGCTTCTCGACCCGCGGACCCTGCTGCTGACCACAGGTGTCAAACGCTGACCTGCCGGTTTCACAAGCAGTTTCACAAGAAGACGCCACCGGGACCGTGATGAGCTTTGATTGCAGGGCCGTCGCGGTCCTTTTGCGTCGGACGGGGAGATCTCTTTGACCGCAGGCCCTACAGCATCGACCGAAGCAATGGTCCCAGCTCGGCGTCGCTCTCGCTGAGGATGCTGACATGGTCTCCAGGGATCATCGAGAGGACGACCGACTCTCCGAGCAACAGGCGCCACCGCAGCTCGATATCACGCCGATATGACTCGGTCGAAAGAATGACCCCGGCAGGAGCCTTGATACCGAAGGGCCTCAACCGTGAGGTCTTTTCGATTCTCGCCGCTTCACGCAGAAACCAGGCAAGCTGCTGCGTGTGCGGCAGTCGCCGAACCCAGCGACCGCCGCCAAGCGTCAACTCCAGCCGCAACCGTGCACAGCGAAGCCGGGTCCTCAGCTCTCACCCGGTCGCGCAGATCCGCCAGGCGCCGTTCGAGCCGGCGTTCGTTCTCCGGTTTGTCCAGGCTTTGTACGAAGGTGCCGGCCTCAAAGGCGCGGACCCGTTCATCCGATCGAAATCGATCGAGATCGAGTACTGGAAAAGAGGGGTCCACCAGGACCATGGGTTCGAGCCGCCAACCATCTCTCTCGAGCTGCCTCGCCATTTCGCATACGGCGAGGCCCCCAAAGGAGTAGCCGATCAATTGACAGCGCCGGGTTTGCGAGCGTATCGGGCTCATCGATTGAATGAGATGGGAGGCGAGATCGGCAAGATCTCGGTATCTTATCGGTCTGCCCGAATGGTCCTGGATCTGCAGATCGAGACCGAATACCGGACGGCGGACACCGTCCAGACACCTAGCCAACTCGGGCGTCGCGAAACCCAGGGGTGTGACAACCATGATCGGGGTGGCGTCGGTCGCCATCGTGCTCGAGACGGCGAAGGACGTCAGAACATCTGAGCCATCCGAAGGCGACACGTGGAGGTCGCGGCGGTGCTCACCAACCAAGTTGACGAGCCCGTTGACCGAAGGGTTCTCGAGGAAGCCCGACATGGGAACCCGAACACCAATCCGGTGCTCCAGACCACTCAACAAGCGCACGATGGCCAAAGAGTCGAGTCCGACCTCGAAAAGATCCTGGTCAGGTTCTACAGCGAGCTGTCCAATCTCCTCCGCGAGGAACTCCAACAGGAATTCAGCGGTGCTCCCTTCACGCCCACGGGCGTCGCCGTCAGCTCCCCCCTGCGGTTCCGCTCGGGTTGCCCGATCGACGGTGGCCCGAACCCACTCCCTGTCGATCTTGGCGTTTGGTGTGAGCTTGATTTCCTCTCTCGCCACCAGGGCCGCCGGAACCATGTACTCAGGAACAAGACCCGTGAGTTCCGCCCGGACCGCCTCAGCTGACACACCGCACGCGGCCACCACCCCCTTCAGAACGCCGCTGTCCTCGTAAACCGCGGCCGCTACGACACCGTCGATCCGGCAGAGCGTTGCCTCGACGCCTTCCAGTTCGACCCGAAAACCCCTGATCTTGACCTGGCGGTCCGTTCTGCCTGAAAAACACAGAGTTCCATCGGGATCGATCCACCCCCGGTCACCGGTCCGATAAAAACGGCAATCCGCGTCACTGCCGCTCCCCGTGAAAGATCTGCCGAATCGCTTCGCGGTCAGGTCATCCCTGCCCGCATACCCGGCGGCCAGGCATTCTCCGCTGAGGACGATCTCGCCCTCGAGCCCCAGGGGCCTGGTGTGACCCCGCCGATCGACGATGCGGGCCTGCACATTCGGGATCATGCGGCCCACAGCGCTTGCCGCCGTTCCAGGCTGCACCTCCTGATAGGAGACTGCGACCGTCGCCTCCGCCGGTCCATAGCTGTTGAGAAGGCGGATATTCCGCGAGCCAAGCAATGTAAACCAGCCTTGAACGGCCGCCTGGCTCAGGACCTCGCCCCCGACGATCACCGTTCTGAGGCTCTCCGGCAGACCTCCACCAGGTCTCACCAGGCCGTCAATCCAGACATGAAAAAAGGCGGTTGGAAGATCGAGGATCGTGATACCCGATGCATCGATAAACTCGCTGAATCTCTGAGCCGAAGCCAGGCACTCTTCATCGCGAAGGACCAGGGTCGCACCGGTTGTCAGCGCCCCGAAAATCTCTTCGATCGCAATATCAAAACTCAAATTGCAGAATTGCAGGATCCGGTCCCCCGGCGCCATACCGATCGTCATCGCGGCGCTCGACAGAAAATTCACCAGCGCCCTGTGATGGACCACCACCCCTTTGGGCTCACCGGTCGAACCCGAGGTGAACGTGATGTATGCCGGCCGGTCGGAACCGGCGCAATTGTCAGGGAGCGGCTTCGCTGTTTTTCCGAGCGCCATGAGTTCATCGATGACCAGGACCCGCGGTCCCGGGACATGCAGGAACCGCTCGGGACCAGGGGCCAAAACGGCCTCGAGACCGGAAGAATCCACCATGGTGCGCAGCCGTCCCTCCGGTAACCCGGGATCGAGAGCGACAAAACCTGCTCCGATCTTCGCGATGGCACACAACCCCAGCACCTGGCTCGCCGATCGCTCGGTCGTGACCCCGATCAGATCGTCGCGGCCCAGACCCTCTTCATGCAGACCCGCGGCGACGAGTGAGGCCCGGTTCAGGAGCTCGCCATAGGTCAGACTGGAATCCCCATCGACAACAGCGACGGCATCGGGCCGGTCGCGGGCGGCCTTGCGCAACAGCACACCGAGATCACGGTGGAGGTCAAATCCTTCGCTGGTTCCGGACCCGATCGCGATGGCCGTACGTTGTTCATCCGCAGGCACGGCATGGATCTCTGCAGGGGCCAGCCCGCTCCTCAGACCGCGCCACGCAGCGCGCAGACGGGCGGGCATCCACGACCGTTGCGCCGGATCGAAAATCGGTGACAACCGCAGCCGCCAGTCGCAATCGCCGGCACCGCGCCGAATACCCTCGATGGCCAGCAGCGAATCATCCATCTCCCAACGAATGCGATCATCGCCACTCTCCTTGATGGCCACCTTGGCAGCGAACAACCGACTTGGATCGGGCAGCGATCTGTCGCGCAAAAACAGATCGGTGGCAAAGGTCACCTTCTTTCGACACAGCTCGAGTTCGTGCTGGGCTGCGCTCTTCCACTCCTTCGTGGTCATCCGCGGGTCATCAAAATCAAACTCGATCGGAACCACGGCGGAAAAGACCGTCGGGTGCCCGATACCAGGCTGGTTGGAGGCTTCGTCCGTCAACCCGACGACGACGCGGGCCCGATCGAGGAGCATGGATACCACCAGGGCAAAGCCGGTGATGATCTCGATCTCCGTCAGACCCTCTACGTCCTCTTCGGGAATATGAAGAACGGTGTCTGATTCCGCCCCACTTTCGATCTTGAGCCCTCGCGGCAACCGAACCAAGGGAACGCGGCTCAGCCGCCCGCGCCAAAAATCCTCCGCACCCTTGAGCCCGCCGGAGATCGCTGCGATCCCGTCGGGCCTCCACGGCGGTCTGGGAAGGCGGCAACCCCTGGTCGCTCCCGTTTTGGTCAAGGCCTCAATGGGGCTCAGGGCTTCACGGGTCGGCAGACGGAAGCCGCTCAGGCGGACCGTTTCGGTGGCGGTCGTAGCCAGCCATCCGTCGTCATCCACATCGATGAGAACACCAGCTTCGGCGGCGCTCGCCGGGCCGGCCCGACGCACCTTTTCCACACCGATCCAAGCGCCGGACCCCAGACCCAGCTTGAGGACACACAGCGGATTGAACGTCGGGCCGAATTCGAGAGACCGGCTCAACCTCTCCAGATCTTCGGCCGTCGAGGTGAAATCCAACAGGCCCGCACCCGGAGGAACGGCATCGAAGCCAAAATACGAACCGCCGTCCTGAGGCTGTTCCCGACCCTCCGGACGACCATCACCGAGTCTTGCAAGCAGATCCTCGAATCCCCTCAAGGCTTCACGGAAGCACTTTCGATTCAGCGACAGGACGGTGTCATCGTCGGAGATCTCGAAGCTGCGTTCAACGAGGATCGGACCTCGATCCACCTCCGGCCTCATTTCGTGCCAACAGATGCCATGACGGCGTTCGCCTTCGAGCAGCGCCCAACTCGTGGCATTCAATCCCGCGTAGTCCGGGAGCAGGGAATCGTGGTAATTGACGCTCAGCTTCCGGGCGTTCTCCAGCAGACCGGCCCTGAGGATCAGCGGGTTATTCACACTCACGAGATAGTCGAAGGCCAGTGCTTCGAACGTCGTGACCGCACGGGAGTCGAGACCGACGGCCGGGATTTCGAAGCGCCTCGCCCACTCGACGAGCTCGCGGGTATCGGTGGCCACACCGACCGGACGCAGCCCTACGTCCGCGGCCAAAATCGCACATTCGACCGCCAACGGCCCCGATCCGATGATCACGAATTTCACAATCCTGCAGCCCTCTGCGTGGAAAAACAGCCACGAGAGTACTACTGAGCACACCTTTTCGGCAATACCGGCAACCTCGGCGAACCGATTCCTCAGCATTTGCTCCGGTTTGAAGGACCGCATTGAGTTGCCATTCAAGCCATTTTGTGAGAAGCTCTCTCAGCTGCCGACACGAGCTGCTTCCAAGCAACCCGACCGATAGCAGACAATACGCAGGGGCTCCCCGCCCCGTACGGCAGCCTCACCGGCAAGTCTCCCGTTTCCCACAATCAGCCGGAATGACCCGAGCGAACCTCGTTGACGGGGGGCGTGTGGGCAGACCCGCGACGCACGCATGAGCCGTGCACGCAGAGAGAAAGTTATGAAAACATTCAAGACGAATTTCCACCCCGCCATCGCGCGAGGTATCGATGACCTGGGCTTCACCGAGCCGACAGAAATCCAGCGCAACGCAGTGCCGCCTGCCCTCGAAGGGCGCGACGTACTGGCCTGCGCGATGACCGGCAGCGGCAAGACCGCAGCCTTTGTGCTGCCGATCCTGCAGCACATGGCCGACACCAGAGGCGGCCGCACCAGGGCACTCATCGTCACCCCGACCCGCGAGCTGGCATCGCAAATCCACGAACACATCCAGGATCTGGCCCGTCATACGCCGGTCAAATCGGCCACGGTCTTTGGCGGTGTCAAACCGGGCAAACAGGAAAAGGCACTCCGTTCGGGGGTCGATATCGTGGTCGCCACACCCGGGCGATTGCTCGATCTGATGCAGAACCCGTGGGCGCGCTTCGAACACCTCGACTTTCTGGTTCTCGATGAGGCCGACCGCATGCTCGACATGGGCTTTCTCCCCGATGTCCGCCGGATCCTCGCCCAGTTACCGAAGAAGCGGCAGACCATGCTCTTTTCCGCCACGCTTCCACAACCGATCGTCCAGCTGAGCCGGAGTCTGCTCAACGATCCGGTGAGGATCGATGTGGAACGTCGGTCCGCTCCGGCCACGGGCATCACCCAGGCGATCCTGCCGGTCCCCGAACAACTCAAAACCGAGCTCCTCAAAACGATGCTGCGCAAGGGCGAGGTAGACACCGCCCTCGTCTTTACACGTACCAAACACCGGGCCAACCGCCTCGCCCAGAAACTCGAGCGGGCCGGAATTTCGTGCGACAAAATCCACGGCAACCGCAGCCAACCGCAACGAGAAGCGGCCCTCGCCGGATTCAAGCACGGACGCATCAAGGTGCTGGTGGCCACTGATATCGCCGCCCGAGGCATCGACGTCGCCGCCTTGCCGCACGTCATCAATTTTGACGTCCCGGTAGTGCCCGAGGACTACATCCATCGCGTCGGGCGAACCGCCCGCGCCGGCCAGATCGGTGATGCCTTCACCTTCGCCTCTCCTGCTGAGAAGCCGCTGGTGAACGCCATTGAACGAGCCGTCGGCCGGAAGATCGAACGCAAAAAGATCGATGACTTCAACTACGACGCCAAACCCGAGGGCCGCCTGGAGATTCCCGTCAGGGAACGAATCGCCGCCCACCGCGCACAGCGTTCCGAAGAGCGGGCGCGATCCAACGCCAAGGCGAAGCGAAGAAACCAACCCGGCGGCCAGCGGCGGTCGTCCGGTCGGAACGCCCGAGGTGCCGCGCGCTGAATCTCCGGCGCACGCGTCTCCCGTGCGCTTGTAACGGCAGCGACGGCGCGGCAACCGGGATCACAAATACCATGAAATTTGCGACAAGTGGCGGGGGGTTTCGCTGCGAAATTTTCGGAGGCCCCGTCACCATTTCGGCTTCTGCGGATCACGTCAAACTGCGGCGCGGTCTGACGAAAACCCCGTGCTAACGTCGAAGCTACGAGGCACCGCCTCGATTTCGAATTGGAGAAATGCAGCAGATGACTGATGAGCAAAAAAGTCTCGGGGCCATCAAAGGCCGACCGATCGTCTGGGGCAATGTGGCCTTCCTCACCTTGACCCCTCTGGCTGCGGCCATCGCCGTCCCGTGGTATGTACTCACCCATGGCGTGACCTGGGTCGAAATCGTCGCCTGCGTCGGAATGTGGTTATTGACCGGGGTCAGCGTCACCGCCGGCTACCACCGGCTCTTTGCCCACCGGGCCTACTCGGCGCCTGCACCAATCCGAGCGTTTTTCGCCATTCTCGGTGCGGCTGCGTTCGAGAACAGCGTGATCACCTGGGCCGCCGCCCACCGTTTTCACCACCGGAACGTCGACACGGAAGAAGACCCCTACAACGCCAAGGAGGGATTTTTCTACTCACACATCGGCTGGATATTGGTCGAGGGCGCCAAACACGACGACACCTCGAACGTACCGGATCTGTGGAAGGACCCGATTCTGCGTTGGCAGCACAAACACATCATCCTGATCGGCGCTGTCGTGAATCTGGGTACCACGATCGCGCTTGGTCTCATCACCGGCCACATGCTCGGGATGTTCGTGTTCGCGTTCCTTTTGCGGATGGTGCTGACGCATCACTTCACATTCCTCATCAACTCAGCCGCCCATATCTGGGGCTCCCAACCCTACTCGACCGCCCACTCGGCTCGGGACAATTGGCTGCTCTCGTTCCTGTCCTTTGGCGAGGGCTACCATAACTACCATCACAGCTTTCAGGCGGACTACCGAAATGGCCCGCGTCTGTACAACTGGGATCCGAGCAAGTGGCTGATCTGGTCGATGAACAGGGTCGGTCTCGTGAGCAATCTCAAACGAAGCCCGATCGATGTCACCTTCGGACGCCTCTTCGAACATGCCAGGAGCACCTTCGAAACACATCTCGCGAATCTCGGAGAAACTGTCGACGATTGGCAGGAATCGGCACGAAACCAGACCGCTGTCGCGCGCGAGGCGATGCGCGACCTGATCGACTCCGACCCCAGGGAGATGCTTCGGGTGAAGATCATCGCGGCCGAACGTCACTGTGAGGAAACGATCGCGGAACTCAAGGCGGCGCGCACCAACCTGCAAAAGAAGATGGCTGAAGCCGGCGGATTCCGAGCTCGCAAGCATCTCAGACGTCAGTTCCGGCAGGCCCGCAAAACCGTCCGTGAGGCCTTCGATAATTGGCAGGCTCTCGGCGAAGCCTATCTCGAAGGTGAACCAAGCGCAGTCTGAGGGTCGGGAGTTGAGGATCGACCGGTAGCAATGAAAGGTCGACGAATTCGAGAATCAGACCACCGCCGAGTCCATGACTATCGCTCCGATCTGCTAGGGTAGATACGAGGAGGCCGGATTGGGACGAAAAAGTGGATCGTACAAGTTTGAAAAACGCCAAAAAGAGCTGAAAAAGCAGAAGAAGAAGAGGGAAAAACTCGAACGACGGCAGAGCAAAGTCGACGAGTTGAGCGAAGAGCCGCAACCCTCCGTCGAACTCGACGCCTTTGTCGATGCCCCAACCGAAGACGATTCGGAGACCGACACCGAAGCCTGATCCGCTTTGGTGCATCGTGGCGGGCACCGCCCACCAACGCTGGGAATAGGGGCGAAGCAGCACCACGAACCCGCCTGATTCCCAGACCCAAGCCAGATCGGAACGAGGGAGAGGATGCGGGCGGTCATTTTTGACATGGACGGTGTGATCGTTGACTCCGAACCCCTGTGGCGGAGTGCCGAGCGCGAAGTCTTTGCCGATGTCGGTCTCGAGCTTTCGGATGAAGACTGTGAAAAAACCATGGGCATGCGCACCGACGAGGTGGCGGCCTATTGGTTCGGTCGAACGAAGTGGACCGGCCCCTCCCCCTCCGAAATCGCCGGTCGGATCGAACGACGGGTTCGAGAGTTGATCATCGAGCGCGCGCAACCGATGCCGGGGCTGCACGACGCCATCAAGCTCGCAGGCGACGCGGGCCTTCGGATCGCGCTCGCCTCGTCATCAAACCCTGATCTCATCGCCGCGGTCCTCGAAAAGCTGTCGTTGGAGCAGGCCTTCGAGGTCGTCTGCTCGGCGCTCAATGAAGAATTCGGGAAACCGCATCCAGCGGTCTTTTTCACCGCCGCCAGAGAACTCGGCGTGGAAGGCCGACGGTGTGTGGTGATCGAGGACTCCATCGCCGGTGTGCGGGCTGGACGGGCCGCCTCGATGCGGGTCATCGCGGTCCCGCCGCCGAACTATTTTGATCGACCGGAACACGACCTCGCGGACTTCAAGCTGCGGTCGCTCGAAGAGCTCACTCTGGAGATGCTGCGTTTTCAGTAAACCACCGGAGTCTGATGGTCACGACATGCACGACGGCGGCTAGGATGCCGCGCAGACGTCGCTCACCCGCGTTCGGTAATGGCCACTCCACAGATGACAAGCGCCGCTCCGATCACCAGGTTGATGGTGATCGACTCGCCGAGATAGAACGCGGCAAAGACAGCGGTGATCGGCGGGATCGCATAGAGGTAGACACCCACCTTCTGCGACTCCGAGAGCTTGAGCGCCACAAAATAGAGAAGGGTCGCCAAAAAGGAACATCCGACACCGAGAAAGACGATTGCCGACCACCCGGCGGCGGCAAGATCCGTGATCGAGAACCCGGTGCTTCGCGCTTCGTAGAGCCCGATGGGTATCATCGACGCGGCGCCCATGATGGTCACCCACATCGTCACCCGTAAGGCGCCCAGATCATCGGTCTTTTTTTTGCCGAAAACCGTAAACAAACCCCACATCACGATGCTCGAGAGGATCAGCAGATCCCCCTTGATATTGCCGATCTCAAAGGCACCCAGGGTTTCGCTGCCCATCACCACGAGAACGCCCGCAACCGCTACCGCCACCCCGACAGCCTTGCGCACGGTGATGCGCTCGCCCAGTACGAGAGCAGAGAGCAGCAATATGGTGATCGGTCCGGTCGTCGTATAGACCGACCCGTTGGAGGCGGTCGTGAATTGTAGACCCACGGTTTGCGTCCCGTAATGGAGCGTGGTGCCAAAGAGGCTGAGGACAAATAGCTGTCCCAGCCCGCGCCAACCACCGAAACCCCTCAGCCCACCGGTGGAAACCGCCCAGGGCAGAAAGCACAGGGCCGAGATCACAAGTCGGAGGGTGACCACAACCAGGGGTGGCGCCTGTTCCAGGGCCACCTTGGTCGCGACGAAGGAAACCGCCCAGAGGACGATGGCGGTGAGCAGGGCAAAACGAGCACGAGACGGCATGGCAGGGTAGTCTAGCTCGATTTCAGTGCTGTCCAAAACAAATCGGCTCGTGAAGTTGCGCACCCAAAAACACGAGGTCAACGGGTTGGTTTTTGGCATTTCCGGTTCGCGGTTGGCACGTACCCGATCCCGATCCCGAATTGCAGCGGCAGCGACAGTGTCCAGCGTCAGCGACAGGGACGGCAAGCAGAGACAGTGGACAGTAGTCAGCATCAGCGTTCAGTCATCGGCGTCAGCGATCAACGGCCGGGACAGCGAACAGCACTCACTTCTTCGGGGCTCCGGCCTTTGTGGTACGGCCGTCTCGGCCGCACGGTGTGCAGGCGAGACGCCTACACCACAACGGCTGTTTCTTCTGTTGAACGACCTGGAGGTGGCCACTTTGTCGCCCCGACTCCTGACCGCTGCCGCTGATCACTGTCGCCGTCCCTGCTCGCTGTTGCCTGTCGCTGCCGCTGATTCCTGCCGCCGATAGCTGAATGCTGACGCTGTCCCCCGTTTTCCGTCCCCGGTCGCTGTCTGAGACACTGTCCTGGGCAAAAGTGTCTCGAAATGGAGAAATCGCAGGTGGTGATATTCTCGCCTCCGCAAGCGGCGCTGCGCCATGCTGGAGGTTTGCAGTGAAAACCAGGATCACCGAGCTCTTTGGCATCGAACACCCCATCATTTTGTCCGGCATGAGCTGGATCAGCACGCCAGAACTGGTCGCGGCGGTTTGCAACGCCGGGGGGCTGGGCATTCTCGCCACCGGGGTTCTTGACGCCGATCAGACCCGCGACGCAGTGCGCCGCACCCGCGAACTCACGGACCGGCCTTTCGCCGCAAATGTGACGCTGTACTTTCCCGGCAATCGAAAAAATGCGGAGGTATTGCTCGCAGAAAAAGTTCCGGTCATCAACTACTCCCTCGGCAAAGGTGATTGGATCTGCAATGGCGCCCACGCCTACGGCGGGAAGGTGATTGCCACCGTCGCCACCCTGAAACACGCTGAGGCCGCCCAACGCGACGGCGCCGACGCCCTGATCGTCACCGGCCACGAAGCGGCGGGCCACGGCGGCCCGATCACCTCGCTGGTGCTGGTGCCCAGCCTCGCCGACCGGGTGTCCATCCCGATCGTCGCCGCCGGGGGCTTTGCCGACGGCCGCGGTCTTGCGGCAGCCTTGGCCCTCGGCGCCGACGGCATCGCCATGGGGACCCGCTTCATGAACACCCTTGAGAGCCCGGTCCACGATGGCGCCAAACGAGCCAGCATCGAACACCAACTCAGCGACACGATCTACACCAACCGGGTTGACGGTCTCAGCGGCCGCTACGTCGACGCCCCGGGCGCGCAACGCCTGATTCGGCAACACCTGAATCCACTGTCCGCGCTGATTCGTTCACGTCAAATCGCTGCTCTGCTCGGTCTGCCCTGGGCGAAGCTCGCGGTAGGAATCATCGCCTCGGGCTACCGAAAATCGGTGCAGATGGCGCGGATGGCGATCGGTTTCGAAGCGTTCAAGAATGGTTGCACCATGGGCGACCTCGATCGGGGCGTACTACCCCTCGGCCAATGTACGGGACTGATCGAGGACACCCCGGCGGTCGGCGAGGTCATCAATAGAGTCGTGAAAGAAGCCGAGGCGACACACCAACATCTCGACGAGGTCTTCGAATCGACCGCGGTGACTGTTTAATCGGCCGCGCATCGAACACCGGATCTCTGGAGCAGGTCCCGTGTCCGCGTCCGCGTCCGCGTCCGAATCGCAGCGGCAGCGACAGTGTCCAGCGTCAGCGACAGGGACGGCAAGCAGGGACAGTGGACAGTAGTCAGCATCAGCGTTCAGTCATCGGCGTCAGCGATCAACGGCCGGGACAGCGAACAGCACTCACTTCTTCGGGGCTCCGGCCTTTGTGGTGCGGCCGTCTCGGCCGCACGGTGTGCAGGCGAGACGCCTACACCACAACAGCTGTTTCTTCTGTTGAACGACCTGGAGGTGGCCACTTCGTCGCCCCGACTCCTGACCGCTGCCGCTGATCACTGTCGCTGTCCCTGCTCGCTGTTGCCTGTCGCTGCCGCTGGACACTGACGCTGCCGCTGACCGCTGCCCCTGACTCCTGTTCGCTGACGCCGTCTTCCGTTCCCTGTCGATGTCCCTGAAAGCTGTCCGAGACTCTGTCTCGGAGAAAGGTGCCGTGCAATACTGACCACCTATGGACTCCAACAACCACGGTCTGCACGAGCCAGGAATTCAGAACAACGGCTACCCGCCGCAACGCGAGCGTTCTCGCGGATTGCAGATCTTCGGCTTCCCGCTGCGGATCGAGCCGTTCTTCTTTGTCACTGCCTGGCTCATCGGCGGCCGGCAGGAACCACAGTGGATGATCGTGTGGGTCGTGATGGTCTTCACCGGTGTCCTCGCCCACGAACTCGGCCACGCATTTGCCGGCCGGCGCATGGGTCTCGAACCGTGGATCCAGCTCATCGCCTTTGGCGGGTTGACGGGTTGGAGCCGGCCGCGCCCCCTGACATCCCGACAACAGATTCTGATCAGCGCCGCAGGGCCGGCGGTAGGGATCGTGATCGGCGTTTCGATCCTCGCCATGGGATGGCTCGGCGTCCTCAACGGCGCCCCTCCGGCCATGATCCGTGTCCTCGATATGGCGGTTTGGGTCAACCTCGGATGGGGCGTGCTCAATCTGCTCCCCATCCTGCCGATGGATGGCGGCCACATCGCGTCCGCGGTGGCGGAGATGGTTGCCGGTCGCCGCGGTCGCATCGCCGCGAGGGTCTTGTCGATCGTTCTGACCGTGTTCTTCGGCCTCTGGGCCCTGCAGGGCGGTCAGTGGTGGATATTGATCCTCTGCGCCGTCTTCACATATGCCAACGTTCAAGGTTTGCGGGCGGAGACGGCTACCCAATAGCCGAGAGCGGGTACAATCAATCGCCAACCCCGGCTCGATTGGTCGGATGGCCATTCAACACGATGTATCAGGATTATTACGGCCTCAAGGCCCCGCCGTTCAATATCACACCGGATCCCCGGTACCTGTTCTTCAGCCGTCGCCACCGGCAGGCTTTCGAACACATCCTCTTTGGCGTCAGCGAACGCAAGGGCTTCATCCAGATCACGGGTGAGGTCGGGGCCGGTAAGAGCACTCTATGCCGCAAGGTGCTCGAAGAGCTCCGCGACGGCTACTCGACGGCCTTGATCCTCAACCCGGTCATGACCCCAATTCAATTGATGCGATCAGTCCTCCGCGAGCTCGGCCTCGACGACAGCGGCAACGATCGCATCCGGCTCGTCGATCGCCTCAACGATTTCCTGCTCGAACAGGCCCACGAAGGGAATGCAGTCGTTCTCTTCATCGATGAAGCACAGGATATGTCCGACGATTTGCTCGAGCAGGTGCGCCTCCTGTCCAATCTCGAGACCGACCAGCACAAGCTGCTCCAGATCGTGCTCATCGGGCAACCCGAGCTGAGAGACCGCCTCGACCGCAAGGAACTCCGTCAGCTACGGCAACGAATCACTGTCCGCTACCACCTCGGACGCATCAGCCGTCAGGAAACCGTTGCCTATATTCAGCACCGGCTGTTGATTTCCGGATCGAACGGACGACCCTCTTTCAGCCGGCCCGCCTATTTCGCCATTCACGGCTATGCGCGTGGCGTACCGCGGCTCATCAACGCCGTGTGCGACAAGACCCTGCTCTGCGGCTTTGTCCAGAACCGGGATCACCTCGGCTGGTGGCAGGTGCGACGCGCCGTCCGCGATCTCGAAGGGCAGGGCTGGTGAGCCTGATCAACGACGCCTTGCGCAAGGCCCGTCAGGCGGCTGCTGAGCACGAGGAGCGGGAAACAGACACCGCGTTCCGTACGCCCGTCGCCTACCCCTCCCGCGGCCCTCGAAAACGATCTGGAGCCTTTGGTCTGGTCCTGCTTTCGATCGCCGCCGCCGGTGCCGGTGCGGTTGGAGCGTGGTGGATTCTCGGCCGCAACCCCACGCCGGACAACCCGGTCCAGGAGATTGCTGTGGCCGAGCCCTCCACCACTCAGGTTGCGCCCGGAGTTGCCGGGCCCGAGGACCAGGGACTCAGAGACTCAAGTGCCATGCCCGAGGAAGGGCTCTCCAGCCGGGCCGATTCCGAGGTGGAAGCGTCGCCTCCCAACCCTGCGGTAGCCGTCGATGGGGGCGGTGACAATCCGGGTGGTTCGCCGGCGGGCGATGTCCCCGAACCGGAGGCAGCTCAACCACAGACGCCGGCCGAACGTCCCGCACCCAGGGTGAACGAAGCGGGCCAAAGGGTCTTTGTGCTCGATGCCGATCTCGGCTACGCCAAACTGAGCCTGGGATACATCGTGGTTCGCTCCACAAACCCCTTTGCCGAAATCAACGGTAGGGACGTCTATGTAGGCTCCGAGGTCGAAGGATTCGTCGTCGAGACGATCGAGACCGATCGGGTGATACTCCGGGACGGCCGGGGCGAGTTGGTCCTCCGCGTGCCGTAACTCGGTCGATACTCGATCACTCTTGTCCAAGACAGAGTCCCGGATAGCGTTCAGGAACGGCCCTGAAGGTGGGCATTGGCCCACCTTCAGAGTTGTGTCCCGCTGGCTGGATCACCCAGCCCAGGCGGGGAAGTATCGGACAGCGATCAGGGGCAGCGGCAGCGACCAGTCGCCAGCGGCAGTGTTCAGTCGTCAGCGTCAGCGATCAGCGGCCGGGACAGTAAACCGCACTCATTTCTTCGGGGATCCGGCCTTGGTGGTGCGGCCGTCTCGGCCGCACGGTGGGCAGGCGAGACGCCGACACCACAGCGGCTGTTCCTTCTGTTGCACGACCCGGAGGTGATCACGCCGTCACTGCACCTGATTGCTGCCCCTGATCGCTGATCCCTGTCGCTGCCCCTGGACACTGTCGCTGCCGCCGCAATTCGGGCAAGCACACGGGCAACCGTGAACGGAATTTTCCAAAAACCGACCCGCAAACGTCGTGTTTTCATGTGCGCAACCTCACATGACGATTTGTTTTGGACAGCCGTGATACTCGATACTGGATGCTGGATTCTGGATCCACCCAGCCGCGCACACTGCAGACCGCAGATAACGCAGATAGACGCGGATGACCGGGCCGGGCTTGCCGTTGACATCGGCCGCCCACCGGCTACCCCTTCCTTGGAACGACCCGGAGGTGGCCATTTCGCCGACTGGACTCCCGACCGCTGCCGCCGATCGCTGACTACTGATCGCTGACCGCTGTTGCCTGTCGCTGTCCCTGTTCGCTGTTGCCTGTCGCTGTCGCTGGACACTGGCCCTGCCCCTGAATCCTGTGATTGCGCTGCAATTCGGGCACGGTCTCGGGCTCAGGCGCAGGCAGGAGGTAACCGCGCCTTAGCGTCTCTACGACGTTGCGTTCGTAGCGCTCTTTGCGGTTCATTCCGTGTTTTTCTGTGTGGTCTGTGGGCAATCGTGCTTGCCACGAGAGCGACTGCGATGGCCTATCTGCGTTTATCTGCGTGATCTGCGGTTTCTCCGCTTTCTCCCTACAGGCCATGCCCTGCCAAATCCGGCATCCGGGCTGGGTCAGCGTTCTTGCGGCAGCCTGTAGACGTACACCTCGTGGATCTCCCGCTCGTAGCCGGGATACAGACCCTTCGGCATCCCGAGCACGATCCGTTTGCCTCGGTTCGCCAACACCAGCATCTCGCCGGCCGCTCGGTCAAACGCAATGCCTTCGATCTCGCCGACGTCGCGAAAATCGTCGAATGTTTTTTCGTGGGTCAGGTAGGCGGCTGACGCAAGGGGATCGGCGCGGACTTTCCAGAGATTGTCCGACTCACCGTCTTCCGCATCTCCGTCGTCGGCAGTGATGTAGAGCGAGCCTCGATAGGCGGCAATCCCCTGCTGCCACTGTGGTACTGGGCGCAGATGCAGCTTACCAACATAGGCCCCACTCGAGATTTCGTAGCGATAGAGGTATCTTCCGTCGACCCAATCGGTCATCCACAACAAGCCATTCTCCACATCGACCGCCAAACCACTCACTTCCACCTGACCCGATTCAGGGTCCCAAAGAACCGAATGTTCATAGCTCAGAGTCTCGCTGTCGTAGATCGCAATCTGGATATCATGCCCACGCCCGTCTTCGAACCACTCGATTCCGGTAAAGAGCTTGCCATCGTGCACGCTGATATCGCCGATGTGGTTGGCAGGTTTTTCGAGGTCGGCAAAGGGCTCCTCATTGGACTTCAACAATTCGCCGTCCTTGGAATAGACGTAGAGGGCCGTGCTCCCGCTGACAAAATAGTGGACGCCATCGGTTGCAATCCCCTGCCGTCCGGCCACGTCGATGACCCTGAGCAACTCATACTGGGCTTTTTCGAGATCCGGGGATGGGCCAGCCGGGTCATCTGCTGCACATCCGGCGGCAAGCACCACAACAGCAAGAACCCGCAAGAAAAACAATGATGTTGCCTTATTCATGGTCCGGGCTCAGACCAGCCGCTCCTTCTCCGCGATTCGCGCCTCGATGGCTGCAAACTCGTCCCGGAGATGGTTCTGGAAAATAGAGAATGATTCATCAGCGTAGAGCCGTTCGTTGACCAGATCGGAAAAGGCCCGGTGACGGATTCCATCGAGCGCGTCCCGGTGCTGTACAAGCTCTTCCAAAGACAGTTCCCGGAGGTTGGAGGACTCGTGCTCGATCTCCAGGAGGTAGGCGTCAATCCGGTTTTTCATCCGCCGGCGCATCCACTCGCGAAGCGCGATATAACCGGAGTACAAACCCACCAACAGGGTCAGACCGAGACTGATAGCCTCGGCGTATTCCACAAAAAAGGCAGGATCTTCGCGACGGTAATAACTCACCGCCCCGTCGTGGTAGGGAATCGCAAAGGACGATGGGCGGAAATCCTCACGAATCCTCCGCGCCACCACCAGTTCCTGTCCCTCGAGGCCGCCGCTGCCGGATCGGTTTTCGAACACCGCTTCGGTGATCTTGCGGACGAGGAGCGGATCGAGATCCCGATCCGCCACCAAAAGGGCCGAAACCGCAATGGTGCTCACCGGCGCCTGCGGCAGGAGGTGGTAGGTTGCGCGCGGAATCGTGGTCGCACGAATGCTCGGAAAGACCATCGAAATGCCATCGGCCTCATTGCCCTGTTCCTGGGCATTGCCGAACGAGACGAAGCGAACCGCATCCACCGCGGTGAGCTCGTCAATCATTCGCGACGGAATCGCATTCAATACGAAAAGCCCGTCGATCGAACCGTCGAGGAGGGCCTCCGCCGCCTCGGCTGGAGTCATTTCGAGATCGACACCGGGCTTTACTCCAAAATGACCGAGCACCCTTTCCGAGAGTTGTCGGGTTCCGGATCCACTGTTGCCCAGGGAGAGGCGCAGCCCGTTCAGACCGGTAATGTCATCGATCTCTGCAGCAATTTCCTTGCGGACGAGGATGTGAAGCACTTCGTCATACAGCGGAGTCAGGAGCTGAACCCGGCTGTTGGCCGGAGTGTCGCCCTGAACAAAAGCGAGATCGGATCCTTCCCCGGCACCCCCGATGAGGTCCATATTGGCCACGCTGCCGCCGGTGGTCTTGATCTCGGTGGAGACGACGATCTGTTCGGCCTCGAGGACCCGCGCCAGAGCAAGACCGAGAGCGTGGTAGGTTCCGGTCTCCGGCCCGGTGGCGATGACGAGGTGGTTTTTGGCTTCATCGCCGGCAACGGACCGGTAGCCGTAAAACCCTCCAACGATCACCGCGATGGACACCAGCGACGCCACGATTGCCGGAATCGGCAGCGATGAACCCACGCCTGGATCGGTCGCATTCCCAGCTGCAGATTTCGTTGATTCACTCAAAGCTCATCCCTTCGTCGGACAGCGCGACAATGCTGAAAGAGCGTTTCGAACCTCTTTGACGGGCTGAACACCCAATACGGATGATAAAATATACACAGGTAGATTGCCTTGGAGGGCAAAAAGAGGCTGAGACTCGAGAGAAGTCACTGACGGAGATATGACGGTGCCCAAGAAACCGAGGCAAAAAAAAGGCGCTCCAGGGAGCACGAAAGGAACTCAGGCCCTGCCTGACAACGTCCACGAAATCTCCCCGAGTTCGCGACGACGGCGGGCGCCGGCCGAAGTTCCGGTTGCCTTTCCGAACGTGCCGACCATCGTTGAAAACGCCTCCCGGGCGGCTGTTGCCGCGGATCCCGACAATACGATCGTGCAATGGAATGCCGCTGCGGTCGAACTCTTCGGATTTTCTGCGGAGGATGTCATCGGACGCAATCTGCAGCAAGTGATCCAAGCCCGGGATGTTCACGGCAATCGCCTTTCCGCAAAACACGGGGCATTCCACGACATGATTCGCATCGGCGAGGCTCCCCAGAGTTTTGAACTCGCCATCATCACGGCTACCGGAAAGATGTTGCGAATCGCAGTTTCAATTGTGGTCGTCCTGGGTCCCCGCTCGAGCGACTACACGTTGGTCTATCTCATGACTCCCATGCACCGCCGCCGGCGGGCCGACGAAGCGATCGACCGCCTCCTTGCCCAGACCAATATCCCCGGGGTGACCGTTCCCGGCACCAACGCTCCGAGCGGCGCCGACCAGCGTGGCACGCGAAAACAACCCCACCTCACTCGTCGTCAGCTCGAGGTCCTGCTGCTGATGGCGGAGGGCAAGAGGTCGCGGGATATCGCCGAGGAGCTCTGCATCAGCGTTCACACCGTGCGGACCCACATCCAGGGAATTCTGCGAACTCTTGGTGCGGCCAACCGCCTCGAGGCGGTTTCGAGAGCGCTCCACGAACGAATTATCTAGTCAGCGCGTACTCCTGGGAGCCGAGATCTGCACTCCGGAGTCGGTTGCGGAGATTGATACGTTGTGCGCCCGATCACCTCCCGGGGGAAGATATCTCAGGGCCACACCCGCATCGAGCAACGGGCCGTAACGCTCGACCGCTGCAGCCAACTGATCCGCTCCCTGGGCAAGGAACAACCGACCACCACTTTCATCTGCAAGCTGCGAGAGCTGCTTGCGGACCTTTTTGCTGAACAGATCGTCCCACAGGGCGATCACGAGCAGTGGCACTCCGGTCCCCTCTACAGCATCCGTCGCCGCCTGCCAGTCTTCTTTGGACACTTCAGATCGCCCGTCGGTGACCACGAGGAGGAAGGACCGCCCTTGTTGGCCTTCAAAACGAGCCAGCGATGAGGCGATCAGTCGGCCGAGATTTCCGCCCATCGGAACGCTCAGCGCATCGGTCAACCGATCAGGATCGGCATCCCAGTCGGAGGATTCGCCGGTTGTCGCGACGAAGAACCTGCCTCGACCACCGCCGGCCCGGCTGAGGAGCGGATCGAGCCCGCGCCCCGTCTGGCTCCACGACCCGGCGACCGCCGGCGACATATCAACCGCAAAACCAAGCAACAACGGGGCGTGATTTCGATCGCCGAGCCGGGCGATCGGCACATCGACCTTGTCGAGCCGTAACCGCAGGTCCTCTGGTTCGAGACCCGAAACCGGTTCCCGATTCCTGGTCACGACAATCGTCAGGTCCTTGGTCGCGTCATCGGCCTCCATCCAACTCCCATAGGCTGATACTCGATCCGGCGACAACACCACGGCTTCAGGCTCAGGCTCCGCGATCTCGGCGACAGCCTCTTCCCCTCGCAGCGGTTGAACCACCAGATCCTCAGCCTTTGCCGACACTGGCTCCGCAATGGATTCGGAATCGGCTTCGACCACCGGCATTTTTTCTTCAACCACACTGTCGTCGGGCGGTACAGCAGCCACGGCAGCCGCAGCGACCGGCTCCACACTTCCTTCCAACGCCGGTAGGCTCTCTTTCGGCTCGACTACCGGCGCTGTATCAGGCTGCGATTCCGTCGGCTCCTCCCGATCCGACGAGGCGGACAGAGCGGCGGCAGTGCCTGCGGCCACCACAGTGGCAACTTCCGGTGGCTGCGTTTCTTCAATGGGTTCGTCTGCAACCGCTTCATCGATCACAGGGGCTGTCGCTGCTTCGGCAGGAGGCCGCTCCTGGTTTTCGGTTTCAACGGACGGTGAAGCGGCAACAACCGCTGCCGCAGCCGGCAGCCCGGCAGCCGGCGGTTGCAGCGGTTCGGCATCCTCGCTCGGCGCCGACTCCACCTCCGGCCGTTCTACCTCGATCGTCATATCCACGGGCTCATCCCGACCTTCGATGTCCCCGGTCTGATCCACAACCTCGGCCGCCACTACGGCAGCGGTTGCGGCTGTTTCTGATTGCGGACTCTCGGATTCCAATTCCGGCGGTTCCGGTGCAGGTTGTGGATCCGGTTGTTCCGGTGGTTTCGGCTGAACAACAGATTGAACGCCGGCGGATCCATAATCGGGAACCCGAACCTGACCCACCCATAGACCGGTATGGAGCCGGTTCGAGCTCTCAATCGAAACGGTCAGAACGTGTTCGCCGGGGGGCCACACGGTTTTAACCACAGCACTCCCGTCATCCTCGATCCTGACCGCCCACAAAGGGCTCTGCCCGGGTGGAACGCCACCATCGAGCTCGATACGAACCATCGCGTTCCGGCCGAGCCGTCCCCGGTCCTCGGGTGAAACCTGGATCATCACCTCGACCCGGGTTCCGGTCTCGGCGGCGGCTACCGGTTGCACCTCGACGCGAACCGCCACCGGAGCGCCATCGGCCCAACACACCATACCGACGAGCAACGGTGCGAGTAACAGACAGAACACTTTTTTCATTGAATCTCCCGCCGCAATTGTCGCACGACATCATCCCGTATGGGCTCGATGCACCGATCCGAAGCGTGTCTTCAACTCGCTTTCGAGTGGAGCGCGAAGAAGGCCCCCTGGGGGTCAAAACACTGTGCGATCAAGTCGCCACCGGGGACCTCCATCGGTCCGTTGACGACCTGGCCGCCGAGAGCCTTCACCTTCTCGACTGAATCCTTCACATCCTTGACCGAGATGTAATAGAGCCACATCGGAGGCCCGGGCATCTCAGCCGGTTTGTTGAACATACCTCCAAGGGGCGCGCCGCCGTGACCATAGATCTGGTAAATTCCGGCATCTCCCATATCCATCGCCTCATCGGCCTTCCAGCCAAAGAGCTCCGAATAAAACTGCAGGGCCCCCTTGTAATCAGAGGTGACCAATTCATGCCAGGAAAAATCACCCACTCCTGGAGCCGCCGCGGGGCTCGAGCTCGAACCGGCTCCCTGGTAGATCGCAAAGACCGCTCCCTGGGGATCGGCCAGCACGGCAAAACTCCCCGCGTTCGGGACCTGCGTCGCCGGATGAAGCACCTCGCCGCCGAGTTCTGTCGTGCGGGCGACCATAACATCCACGTCATCCACCGAAATGTAGGCGATCCAGTGCGGCGGCGCACCGGCTTCCCGGGCCTCGTCGTGCAGCTCCATCACCCCGCCGAGTGGTTTCTCGGCGTTCGTCCACATCGTGTAGGGCTTGTCACCGCCTTCGAAGGGCTGGGTTCCCCACCCGATCAACTCTTTATAAAACCCTTCCGCGGCATCCGGCTCGCCCGTCATCAGGTCGTACCAGACAAAACTGCCGTTGTCTGTTGCGTTTGCCATGATCGTCTCCTTCGTTTTCTTGATCTTAAGTATCAATACGCTGTCAGACCCGCCAGGTTACACATCAATCCGTGTCTTATAAAAACAGCCGGGCCTCAGGTTGATTCCCGACCGGGGCGATGCCTTGAGCCGGTCCTCGGCCGGCAACCGAGAAGGACCTTACGAACCGCGAACTCATCGAGGGCTCGGCCTCTTCCCGAGCCGGGTTTCGAGATTTGTCACTTCGAGGGTCGGACGTTACACTTCCACGCGCCGTGTCCAAGGAGGACAGAATGCCGAAAAGAGCTCTGATCACTCTCGCCGTGGCCATCACGATGTGCGGCGCCTGTGGCAACCCTGCGAACCAGGATGTCGATTCGGAAACCAGGGAAACGACGGCGGGAAAAACCTCTGCCACCGTCTACGAACTCGACCCGGAGGATTCGACCATCCTGAGGCGACCGTTCACCGCAGAACAGATCCGCGCGGAGATGGTGGTTGGCCTTCGCCTCATGGTCCGGGAAACCCATACCGACGGTTCGACGGTCAAACTCTGGACTGTCGTTCAGGCAGATGAAACGGGTGTTGAAATCGAGTACTCCACCCTCGATGAAAACCAGGAAGTTGTTGGAGAAAAGAGCGTACAGCGCGCCGATTGGACGGAACTCCGCGACCATGCAAGCTTTCCGGCAGCCACTTCGTCACGAGAATGGGTCACGCGAGACACTGATCTCGGTGTTCACGAGGGGTGGCTTTACACGGTCGCAGGGGATGAACCGGGTGTGGTCAACGAGTTTTTCTTTGCCAGCGATCTTGCCGGGGCCCCGGTCTCCATGCGGATCGTTCGAGACGGCGTCGAAGTCTATTCGATGGAACAATTCGTCCGCATGCGTCCGCTGACCCCCTGAAATCAATCAGGAATCGAGACTGTCACGATGGTTCAAGCTCTGACTGCCTCCTTCGGGGCGACCGTATCCGCGATCGCAGGGATATTCCTCGTCATCCTGATCGCGGGTTTTCTGGTTCGTCGGGGTGTCATCACCCAGAACCAGATTACCGGCCTCTCAACGGCCTCCGTCCAGATCTTTCTGCCCTGTCTGATCTTTTCCAACGTCGTCGAAAACCTCGACCCCAAGGCGCTTCCGCAGTGGTGGATATTGCCTCTGGCCGGCGCCGCCATGGCCTTGGTTGGTACAGCTCTTGGTGCCCTTGTATTCAGCAACCAACTCCCGGAGAAGAAAGATCTCATTCCGGTCGCCGGGATGCAGAACGCCGGCTACTTCGTCCTGCCCATCGGCCTCGCTCTGTTTCCCGGGCAATTCGATGATTTTGCGCTCTACGTTTTTCTTTTCATCCTCGGTTACAACCCGATTCTCTGGAGCCTGGGAAAAACGCTGATCTCCGGCGATGGCCGGCAGAAGACCCGCCTCCGCGATCTCGTGACACCTCCTCTGGTCGCGAACATCGTTGCGATCGGTGTCGCCCTGACCGGAGCCTCGGCTCTCATTCCCAAACCGGTCGTGGCCGCCGTCGATCTCCTGGGTACCGCTGCGGTCCCCGTGGCGACCCTGGTTTTGGGAGCGGTTCTGGGCGGTATCGGCGTCCGATTCCTTCCCTTTGCGGGCGATGCGGTCCGCGCCCTCGGAGTCAAGCTCCTGTTGTTGCCCGCCCTGACCATCATCCTTCTTCATCAATTCAATCTCTATGCCGTCAATCCCCTGCTGGCAGATTTTTTTGTGATTGAGGCAGCGTCGGCTCCCGCTGTGGGCCTGGTGCTCCAGGTCCGAAGCTATGGTGGCAATGAGGAGCGGGTCGGCACGGTGATGTTTCTTTCATATCTCGCCTGCAGCATGACCCTTCCGGCCTGGGTCGCCGTGTGGCGGCTCATGAATGGTGGTTAGCGGATCGCGCTACGCCATCGCTTTCGAAAGCGTAGGTTCAGTCACACCGACTGCAACTTGTCCAATGTGATATCCGCGTTATCTGCGAACCCTCTATTGCGGGGTCTGCAGCGACAGGGACAAGTTCCAGCGGCAGCGACAGTGATCAGACAGTACAGTGAGTCAGCGCCAGCGGTCAGGAGTCCAGACGGCAATGTGGCCACCTCCGGGTCGTTCAACGAAAGGAGTAGCCGGTGGTCAGCCGATGTCAACGGCAAGCCCGGCCCGGTCATCCGCGTCTATCTGCGTTATCTGCGGTCTGCAGCGTGCGCGGTTGGGTGGATCCAGCATTCAGCATCACTCTTGTCCTTGAAAGAGCCTCGGACGGCGTCCAGGGACAGCGCCAGGGAACGGCGGACAGCGTCAGCGAACAGTAGGCAGTAGCAGCGTTCAGTCATCCGCGACAGCGATCAGTCCCTTTTTCCGCTTCGGGATCGGAATCCTCAGCAGCCCTTCGGTGGCCGGAAACCCCCTCCTGTGTGGATCCTTGCTCTCCCGGTGACATATCGCGGAGGGTTTTTTAGGTTGGCTGCATATTTTCAAGATGTCATCCTGAGCGGAGCGCCTTTTGCGCGTAGTCGAAGGATCTGCGGTCTGAGGTCGTTACATCCCATCTCATAGATCCTTCGACTACGCCCCTGTGGGGCTCCGCTCAGGATGACATCGGGAGGCGACATTCGCGTGCCTGCGGGATCGGTGCCGGGTGGCTCTCTCTTTCTCCCTCCGAAAACGGTAAAAGAAAGCGAGAACAGCGCGGGGCAACGACGAACCGGATCCTCCAAAACCCAACCCCTGAAACTCGTGTTTTCAATCGGCCAGATTCAGGTCACGATTCGTTTTGGACAGCACTGATCCAGCATCGAGTATCCAGCATCTGATCGAACAAGTGCCAGCCGGCAAAAAGAAACCGGGGCGAGGACCATCCTCGCCCCGGTGCGACGACCCGATCAGGGTACTTCGGGCGCTCCAATCCGTTCCTCGATCGGGTCCGGGGACACGATGGACGAGGCGTCGGCAACGATCGGCTCACGAATCATCTCGGGTTCCTGCGGCATTTCCAGCTCCGCCGTCACCACCGGGATGGTGCGATCCGGCCAGCCGAACGCCTGGCGGAGTTCGATCAGTTTGTTCTGGACCTTTCGTGCATTCGAGTCACCCATCCGCACGAGGAGTTTTTGAGCGGCGGTCAGCCCCTCGAACTCATCCTCAGCGAATGCGTAGACGATGGATCGCTGCTCGACCTCGATGGGACCTCCCGGAACCTCGACTTCGAGCAGGTGGTCGATCGCTTCCCGGAGGCGGTCGTCAAATGAGTCGCTGCCCCAACCGATTTCCTGATAGACAGCTTCGAGTTTCGGGCTGAGACGCCGGTAGAGTTCGGCCGAGCCGGCGCTGTCGATCGAGGCGAAAGTGTCGGCAACCACTGCGTAGCGGCGGAAACTGCCGGCCGCGATCACCAGACGGCCCTCGTCCTCCCGGACCATGAAGTCGCTCACGGGCCGCATAAAATCGACCTCGTCACGAGGGTTGTAACCACCCGCGATCGCATCGACAGTTCCAACAAACCGGCGAAGCAATCGATCATTGACGAGGTACTCGGCGAACCTGGGGTGCGAAGACAATCGGGCCAGCGAGGACCTGATCAGCGAGTCGTCCCCGTCGAGGTTCAAACTCGCCTCGACCACCTCCGGGTTGGCCGGCAGTGAGGTCGCCTGGTTCGGCGCCTCCAGTCGGTTCACCGCGACGGTCGCCCTCTGTGGTGCCTCGACAGAAATGCCGGAGGCAAGCCACATGACGGCCGCAGCCAGTGTCACACCTACGATCACACACGCACCCACCGCTGCAAAAATTCGGTCGTCCTGTTGCATGGGACACCCCCTTTCATCACCAAGCTTCACAACGCGATCAGGTGCGGAGAGGGCGTCCGTCGGGCGGTACCGAGGAAAATCGTGGCGGGAGTGAGGCAGGGGGGCACCGGGGCGGAGGAGAAAGGGAGATAGGGAGATCGCCCGCAACACGATGCTCGATGCTGTGATGCTGGATGCTGGATGCCGAGTCCGCGCCCAAATTACAGCGGCAGCGACAGTTCGCAGCGTCAGGGATCAGGGGCGGCGTTCAGTTTCCAGCGGCAGCGGTCAGTAGTACTGGCGACGAAGTTGCCACCTCCGGGTCGTTCAACAGAAGGAACAGCCGTGGTGGTGTAGGCGTCTCGCCTGCACACCGTGCGGCCGAGACGGCCGCACCACAAAGGCCGGAACCCCGAAGAAGTGAGTGTTGTTCGCTGTCGCTGCTCTCTGTCGCTCTGCCGCTGGACACTGTCGCTGTCGCTGCCGCTGCAATTCGGGCACGGACACGGACGCGGACGCGGGCACGGGACAACTGCGAATTGGATATGCCAGAAACCAACCCGCGAACCACGTGTCGTCAGGTGGGAAAATTCATGACGATCTGTTTTGGACAGCAGTGATCCAGCATCTAGTATCGAGCATCGAATTCGGCAATCAACCCGCGCAGATAGCGGCTACTGAACGGAGAAGCTGACGGTCACGAGGTAATACACGGCCACGGGTTGTCCTTCGAGCGTGGCCGGTTCGAAGCGCCAGGAAGACACAGCTTCCACCGCGGCCTCGGTCAGACCGGAGGGCAGCCCCTTGAGCACCCTGACGTCGGTCACGTTTCCGAGCTTGTTGATGATGGTCTGCAGAATGACCACCCCCTGGATTCTTCCGTGCCGCGCTTCCTCAGGGTAATGAGGATCCGGCGCATAGATTCGTTTCGGCGCCAAGACATCGCCGGCGATCTGCATCGGTCCGATGGCGGGGCCCATGGGACCCTCCGGAATGACAGTCGTGTCGCCGACCTCCGGGAACTCGAGATCGGAAGCATCAATGGCTTCGTCACGGACCATCGGTTCGGGGTCGTCCGGTGTCGCATCCGGAACCGGCACCTTTCGTGCTTTCGGGGTGATGACCTGGCTGCGAGCTCTCGGTTTCGGCGGTTGCTGGAACTTCACCTGTTTGAGGCGATAAACCCGCGGCACGCTCCCGACCTTGAGAATTTTTTCTTCGTAGTATGAGGGAAATACGATGATGAAAACCACGAGGTGAAAGGCGATAGCCGCCAAAATACCCAATCGAACCGCGCGACGACGAAGCGGAGTGTCTTCTTTTTCGAGTTCGAGCACGACCGGATGCAGGGAATTATATGGCCGGTTCCACCGCCGTTCCCTCGCCTGTGCCAGTCTGCTTTCTCCGATTCTCAATTCTCGTGCCTCCGCTACTCGCCAAATCCATGAATCGACATCCCGGTCGAGCCCCTTCTGCTACAGATTACGAAGAACGCTCGTCGGTGGTTACAGAATCATTTTCATCACCGATGTCGCATGAATCTGTCGCGTCGATCAAAGGCACGTTCGGCAGGGGGAACCACCGCAGGTGCTCCAATCCTTCCGCAAGTGCCGAAGACCCACCGCCACCACCGAACTCGATCTCTGCGGAGCGGACAATCTGGCGTGCTTCTTCGAGATATCTTTCGAGGGCGCTCTCGGGTTCGGTCAGGACCTTGCCGCTGTATTCGAGGCGACCCGAATCGAAAACAACATGATCGAGGCCGCGTTGGGTCCCGATGTGGTGGTCTCGGTGGCGCCATTCCCCGCTATCGATTGAAAACCGATAGTAGGGCAGGAGCTTCCAGCCGTCGGCCGCTACCAGATGGACCGCGTCAACGATAAAGCGGAAAACCGCTTCCGAGATGAAATAGTTGAAATTGACCCGCACCCAGCCCGGTTTGATGCCCTCGCACCCGCTGTTGATTGCTTCACGAAACTTGGATGACCGGACCCCGTCAATGCCCAGGAGCCGATGTCCGTAGGGACCGGCGCAGGAACATCCGCCTCGCGCCTGGATACCAAACAGATCGTTGAGAAGTGCAACCACGAAATTGTGATGCAGAAAGTGCCCTTCTCTCTGAATCAGAAAGGACACGATGGAGAGGCGGGTCGCGTCTTTGTTTCCGAGAATATTGATTGTCGGGTTGGAGGACCACGACTGAATGGCCCTCCGAACAAAGGACTCCTCCAACTCCTCGATAGCCTCTTCACCGACCGCGTCTTTCAACTTGAAAACCAACCCGGCCCGGATCGACTCGATGATCGCGGGGGTTCCACCTTCTTCGCGCACCGCCGGATCGCTGATGTAGCTGTGGTCATGCTCACTGACGTAGGAGACCGTGCCACCACCCGGGACCGTCGGGACCCGATTGGTAACCAACGACCTCTTGACCACCAGGACCCCCGGTGTCCCCGGCCCGCCGATAAACTTGTGTGGCGAGATGAAGACCGCATCCTTGGTGGGCAACGGATTGCCGTCATCACCGCTCGGATTCATATCGATGCCGACATATGGTGCGGCTGCCGCAAAATCCCAAAATGAGAGCGCTCCATGGCGATGCAGAAGCGTCGCCAGGCTCCGAATTTTGGAGACAATGCCGGTGACGTTGGAGGCAGCCGAGAAACTGCCGATCTTGAGCGGTCGTTCGGCGTATTCAGCCAGCTCACGTTCGAGGTGCTCTTCGGCGATGTGGCCGTCTTCGTCTTCGGCGATGACCACGACGTCGGCGATGGTCTCGCGCCAAGCAATCTCGTTGGAGTGGTGCTCGTAGGGACCGATAAAAACCACCGGACGCTCTTCCCGCGGGATCATCTCAGAGAGGCGATAGCGATCATCCAGATCGGCCGGCACTCTGATGTTCAGGATCTCGATCATTTTGTTGATCGCACCGGTGGCTCCCGAGCCGCAAAAGATCACGACGTCCTCGGCGCCGCCGTTCACTGCCTGGAGAATGTGACGCCGCGCGTCTTCGCGAAAGCGGGTGGTCTGGAGACCGGTGGTCGACGACTCGCTGTGGGTATTGGCGTAGAGCGGCATCACCTCGTCGCGAATAAAGTCTTCGATAAAATCGAGCGATCTCCCAGACGCCGTGTAATCGGCATAGGTGACCCGCCGCAATCCAAAAGGGCCCTCGACTGCGCGGTCATCACCGATGATCCCCGCGCGGATGTTCTCGACCAGGTTGGAACTTGGAATTTTCAAATCACCGGACTCCTATTGATCCGCGGTCCGAGCCGCACGAGATCCGCCATCTTCATTGCGGACTTCCTCTGCAACACTCTTTATCAGGCGGATCATTTCATCGACCCGCTCTCGGTCGAGATCGGGATCAACACACACCAATCGGATACCCTCGCGGTCACCAAACCTGCCGAAGCCGATTCTGAGCTTCGACTCTTCATCGAGGCGACGAAAAAGTTGAACGCTGGAAACACAGGGAATGGAGTTCGTCCGAACCTCGCCTTCACCACAATCACCGGCCAATGAGATCCCCTCCCATCATGGATTCGTAGCTGCGATGATACCTGTTTTTGCGATACAATCTTTTCTGACCACAATCGAGCGCGCCGCAAGCGAGCTGTGACCATCGGTTTTCGGAGCAAGGGATGAATACATCAATACTGTCGATCGAGTTTGGCGGGGTCATCCAGACGCTGTGCCCGCCTATCGAATCTGTGGAGTTCTCAGTCCTTCCCTTGCCCGGTAGACTCCAGCAGACCCAACCCGAAGGGAGCTGACATGACGTCCAAAACCCCCGACGATGCCTCACCAAACAGTTTCCAGATGGGTTCGCGGCGCAGACGATATCTCGTTGATCGGCGCCGCCAGTTGAGCGCGACCCTGAGAGTCGTTGGATTGGTGTTTGTCCTCCTGGTCCTCTTGAACGGTACGATCGCCTACCAGAACCACCAGGAAACCAAGATCGTGATCGCCGAGAACCCGGAGATCGGCAACCCGATGCGAGTTGCAGACAACCGCAATCTCATGATCATGATTTCGATCTCGTTGATCATCCTCGCGATGGTCACCGTGCGCTCGATCATGATCACCCATCGAACCTCCGGCGCCGTCCACAACATTACGAAACGTCTCGAGAGCATCGCCTCAGGCGACTACAACGTCACCCTCAGATTGCGTGAAGAGGACACGATCCGATCGCTCGAGGACCCATTCAACAGGATGGCCAAGGCGCTGCGGATGCGCGCCGAGGAAGACCACCGCACGCTGTCAAAGCTCGCAACCGACATGGAAGAGCACGGCAGCCCGGTCGACGCTGAAATGGTGCGCCGTATCGCCGAATCAAAGGGCCGCCTGCTTCGTTGATACAGGCCGACGAAGCGGCTCTATTTTTTTGGCGGAAAAGTCTTGAGCAACTTCGTGATCGACTTCGTGATCTTCTTTCCCGGCGGGTTGGTGCTCTGCATCTCTTTTTCCAGAGTGCCGACCCACACCAGCTTGCGGGTCCGGGCATCGACGATATCCAACACCAGTGTCCCCTTCTTGTACGACCGGACCTCGGTGTAACCATAGTTGAAACCGGGCCAGTAACTATAGCCCCACGGGGAGTACGTGCTGTATCCGACCTGGCGTATTTCGAGCTCGTCGCTGGTGGCCAGATAAAAGGTCAGAAGAAGATCGGTTTGCGGAGGTGCCGGAGACGGCAAGATCCCCTTCTCGGCCATCACATCTTCGGTGACCCGGTGCAATCGAACCCGGAGGTGATCCGGTAACTGGGCCTCAATAGAATTGTCCCGCTCCAACCATCCAAAGGTCGAATAGGCCGAAAAATCGACCGTCGGATCATAATCCGAAACCACCTTTGCCCAGGCAACGCCCGCAACCAGGGTCGCCGTGCAGAGACAAACGATCAGAACTCTCTTTGTAGATCTCATAAGCACTCCCATGTTCAAAAAAAGAATCCTAACAGAGGAACAGAATCGGCGCCCGGGAGATTATCAAGGAAGAACACACCCGGGAGGTCCAATGGGCGGTCAACGATATTTCAATCCGGCATTTTTCGGCTTCTTGAAGGAGCTCAAGGAAAACAACACCCGTGAATGGTTCCAAGCCAACAAGGACCGGTATCGCAAGGAGATCCAGGAGCCTCTGCTGCACTTCATCTCCGATTTCGCCGACCCACTGCATGCGATCAGCCCACAGTTCGTGGCCGATCCACGCCCATCGGGTGGTTCCATGTTCAGGATTTACCGCGATGTGCGGTTTTCCAAGGACAAAAGTCCCTACAAAACCCACGCCGCCGCCCAGTTTCGTCACCGTGCAGGGCGAGACGTCCACGCACCCGGGTTCTATGTCCACCTCGAACCCGGTGAGGTCTTTGTGGGCGCCGGTCTCTGGCACCCCGAACGATCCGGTCTCGAAGAGATCCGGAACACCATCGTGGAGCACCCGAAGAAATGGACCGGAATCACCCGGGATCCGAAATTCACTGAACACCACAAACTCAGTGGTGAAAGCCTCAAACGTCCTCCACGAGGTTTTGACGCCGACAATCCTCATATCGAGGACCTCAAACGGAAAGATTTTGTGTGTGTGGAGAACTTCACCCAGACAAAGGCATGCCGCGCCGACTTCATCGACCAGGTCGCGGCGTCATTCCAGGCGGCGGCACCCTTCGTCCGATTTCTGACCGAAGCGATCGGACAGAAGTTCTGAATCTGGAATCAGGAACGTGGAAGTAAAAATCCCCCGGCCTGACCGCGGCGTATCGAGCCGGCGATGTCATTCCTAATTCCTAATTCCTAATTCTGAGCCTATTTTTCTCGCACGGCGACGTATTCGCGGACGCCGTGGCGGAGCAGGAACGAGTGCTCGACCCGGAAGTGCTCGAGCATTTTGTCAACCTCGGCGGGGGGCATCTGGCGGGCACCCCGATGTTCGGTTGTCGTCCCCTCGTAGATCAGCTTTGTCCGATCGACGATCCGGTAACGATTCGGAAAGGCTGGAATCGTATCCGAGGCCGCGATGATGGCGTGAAGACGCGCTTCTGGGGGACAGAGCTCAGCCAACAACTCAATTACCGATGCGATTCTGTTTTCCGGAATATAGTTCAACAAATCCCAGGCAAAGACGAGATGGAACGAGGACGCCGCCTCGGGCAACAGATCCCACAAGACCTGAACGACCCGATCGACATCGACGGCCGCCGGTCGGCCGCCGGTTCGGCTGCGATCAAAGGCATCAACAATCTGCACCCTCGAGGCAATTGATGCAAGGAATTCGATATTCGGCCCGACCGCCGGCCCGAGATCGAGCACCCGGCACTTCTCGGGCTCGGGTGTCCGCGCCAGAGCCTCCTCGAGACCCGGCGACCGGTGGGTCTGGATCGAGGGCTCCGGCGGAGCCGGCTCGACTTCCGCGACAACCGTCGTGGCAGGGCGCCTCGCGCGCCAGGGAAATTTCATGGCGCTATTCTACGACGGCGCCACACGCCGCTTAGGAGGGAAGGCTCTTTTGCGATCCCGGGCTCGATTTCTTGTCCCCACCGTCGGGCGCAGGTCGATCGGCTGAAACCGGCTCGTTCTTCAAGGTGGCTTTCATCTCGGGTTTGGCCGATGTCGCATCCATTTCAATGCTCCCGCGAAAGACCGCGCCATCTTCGAGGGCCACTCTCGGCGCGGCGATTCCACCTTCCACCTGTGCGGTGTGACGGAGGATGATCTGCTCCTGCGCCCTGATATCACCGGTCACCTCGCCCTCGACCACCACGGTCCGGCCATGCACATCCGCCTTGACGCGTCCGTTGCCACCAATCGTCACATTGTGCTTGGCAAGTTTGACGGTCCCTTCAACACGGCCCTGAATCACGAGATCTTCATCGCCCGACACATCACCTTTGACGGTAATCGAGGGGCCGATCGTGGCCGTGCCACCGCCCTTGCGGGGGGCCGGGTTCCGGTTGCCGCTCACGCTTGGCGCCGAATGCTGTTGAGCCGACGAACCCTGCTCGTTATTGTCCTTCTTGAACATGGTCACCCTCCCACGCGTTTTGTTACTCGGTACTACCCTAAAGAATACCGCACAACCACGTGGTGCCCCGGATCACGCCGGACCACGGTTTCCCGGCTCGATCACCCATAACACCCGTGTTATGCTGCGGCCGCAGTCAATTCCACAGTCTCAGCCGGAGAGTATTGCCCTCTTCGGGAGTACATCGGGGGATCGCATGAAACTGGTGAAGAGGATCCTGTACACGCTGTTGGCGATCGTCCTGTTGGTCGTGGTCATCGGTTTTCTATTGCCGAGGACGCGACACGTCGAACGCTCAGTGCACATCGACGCACCGCCCAGCGTCGTTTTTGCTCAGGTCAACGGATTTCGATCCTTCAACGACTGGTCACCATTCGTCGCGGTGACTCCAAACGCCGAGTACAGCTGGGAGGGACCAGCCTTCGGCGTCGGGTCCAAGATGAGTTGGATTGCGACGGAACCAAAAGCCGAGGCCGGTTCTCAGACAATCGTCGCGAGCACCCCCTATGAGCGGGTCGACGTGGAACTCGACCTCGGAGACCAGGGTACGGCCCAGGCGGCATATCTGCTGCAGAGGGACGGCGAAGGAACCCGCGCAACCTGGGCCTTCGACACCGATTTCGGCCTCAACATCATCGGCCGCTACTTCGGTCTGTTTCTCGAGCGACAACTGGGTCCCCTCTACGCACAGGGGCTTGCCAATCTGAAGCGGATCGCCGAGGACATGCCCAAGATCGACTGGTCGGACATCGAGATCGGTATTCGCGAGATCCCATCCCAGACCATCGCCTACTCTTCCGGCACCAGCGGGCCCGACTCAGCCGACATTTCAGCCGCACTTGCCGCCTCCTATGGACGGGTGGCGATCTTCGTGTCGGCCAATGGCCTCCGGCTTGCGGGCCAACCACTCGCCATTACGAATTATTGGGACGAACGAGGCTTTGGTTTTGATGCGGGCATTCCCGTCTCAGGCGCTCCGGCTCGGGGTGTCGGTCCCGACTCTCCGGTCCGGATGGGAGAAACTTACGGCGGGCGGGTTGTACGCGCCATCCACATCGGTCCCTATGCCGAGTTGGGGAAGACCCACGAAAAGATCCAGGCCTTCGTTGCGGCCCACAGGCTCGAAAACAACGGACGCAGCTGGGAAGTATTTGTCAGCGACCCGGGCAACACCCCCGAGGAAGAGCTGATCACCGAGATCTACTACCCAGTCAAATGAATCAACAATGGGTCGGGTCTGGCGGCCCGGCCAGAACTCGGCCTCGCTATCGCTATCGCTATCGCTATCGATAACGGATTGTGTTGGATGGCGTCAACTCGAATCAGCCACTGATGCGGCGAAAAGCCCCTCGAACTGACCAGTCAGTTTGTGATCGCGCCAAATAATTCGGCGCAACATGGGGCGGTGGAGTGCTCGGTGCCGACCGTCCCACAGATCCTTCGACTACGCCCCTTTCGGGGGCTCCGCTCAGGATGACATCCTGATGGTCGCTTCCATCAGTGATGACGCGGGAGCGCGGATGGTTTGTCGTCCGGGCCGAATGATCATTCCTGGGACAACAGCCTACAAAATGTCATCCTGAGCGAGGGAGGATACGACCGAATCGAAGGATCTATGAAAACGGGCTGGCCCTGACAGCCTTGGCCAAAACTCGGCATCGTAATCGAATTGGACGCGGTGACACATTATTTCGATAGCGATACCGATAGCGATTGCGATAGCGATGAACCCCATGGCATCTCATGCGGTAAATTCACCCGTCGAGATCGGACTCGGTCAACTCGAATCAACCAATGATGGCGGCGTACAGCTCCTCGAATTGAGCAGTCAGTTTGTGTGACCGCGCCATATACGGCAGAGGCTTCGACGCCTCGTGCGATTCACGTATTTTGATCGACGAGGTAATGTACGGCTCGAGGACCGGGAGACCTTCTGCCACGAGTTCATCCACCACCCGCTGCGGAAGGCGCGCCCGCGGCTGAAACTGGTTGACGACGATTCCTGCCACCTCCAGTTTCGAGTTGTGATCCTCACGAACCTCATCCACATTTTCCAGCAGGTTGTATAACGCCCGGCGGGAGAAGTCGTCACAATCAAAGGGAATGAGACAACGATCGACGGCGATCAGGGCCGAGAGAGTATAAAAATTGAAGGCTGGTGGCGTGTCGATGAAAACGGCATCATAACGATCGAGATCCGCCAGCGCGTCGCGAAGCTTGTAGATCTTGTACTTGGCCTCGAGCTTTGCCTGCAGTTCTTCGAGCTCGATCCGAGCCGGCATGACGTGCAGGTTTTCGAAGCGGGTGTGGTGAATGAACTCTTTCGCACCCTCGCGGAACAGCTTGAAGCCGAGCGTCTGCTCGAAAAACTGGACCAGCGTCGGTTCGGCATCTTCCGCGTCATGCCCGAGGAGATAGTGGCTGGCGTTTGACTGAGGATCGAGATCAACCACCAGGGTTCGCCGGCCCTCGAGCGCGCTGACAGCGGCCAGATTGCAGACGATCGTCGATTTGCCGACCCCGCCTTTTTGATTAAAAACCGCCCACCTCATGATCGACCTCCGGACCGGGGCTTCCGCGTCATTTACCCCGCGCAGCCGGCACAGAATAACATTCTGCCGCAGTGCGTCGGAATCTCAACGGCCGCCGCCGATCGGGTACTCAAGACGGATCGGTAGTCTCAATGTCATAATGGAGGGGCAATGGATGACAACACTCGAGGTTTCCGCGTATCTTCGGCCAGCAAAGTCAAACGGCGCCCGCCGGTCGTCCTGCTGGCGATCCTCGGGGTTGTCGCCCTGGCGGGGGTCCTGGCCTTTCTGCGCATGAACAAAGAACCTGTGGTGGTCAGTGATCCGCAACCGGCTTCAGCTCAGGTCCGGCCCACCACTGCACCCGGCGCTCCGACGGAGCTTGTCGAACAAGCCTCGGAATGGGTGGTCTCCACGGGCCCGACAAAAACCCCCGCCCCAGCCGTGTGGCGTCCGGTGGATACACCCACTCGACCACCCGCAACGCCAACCCCCGGAATTTCACAGTGCGTGCACTTCAAGTGGACCGAAACCCAGATCATGTCGCCGAACGCCCACGTGCTCGTTGACATCAGTGCTGCAAACAGTTGCGGCAGGAATCTGGGTTCTCTCGAGCTCTGGTTCGAGGTCACGGGTTGGCGGGACGGCGAACTCGTGCAAACGGTCCGCGGCCACCCCTTCGAGACGCTCCGCCACCGGCGGTCGGCCAACATCGCCATCGGCCTCCCAGGTTCTGCCGATTGGTACGATCGAATTACGGTCAAAATAGTCGAATAGGGTCTGGGGCCTGAGCCCTGAGGTCGATTTCCACCCCGAAGTTCAAGCCCAGGCCCAAGGACCAGGCCCTTCCCAGACGCGGTACCATGTGGGCTCCAGTTGATTCGCGATTTGGAGGCCTCAAAAAATGACCGACGACCGACTCTCCGCCGACGAGCTGACCAGCCTCATCCAACGGGTCTTTGAACCGACCACCGAGGACCGTTCTCTGGTGGTGATCGTCGATCTCCCTGACGACGAAGTTCCCGACACCTCTCGATGGCATACGAGGCGATCGATCGCAGCCGGCTGGGTGCGGGAGTTGAAGGGTGCCCGGGAAACTCACGGGATCGAGGTTTCGCTCTGCATCTACCGGAACGTGCACTCGAACAACGCCGATCTTCCAAACAATGGTTGGATGTGGAGCGGTGATGAAATTCCGGATCATGCCGCGGAAATGATCGGTCAACCCGAAGAACCTATGGAGTCGATCCTCGGACGACACTCCCTGGTCTTGGCACCGACCCAGTTCTCCACCACCGCCCCCCTTAAAGTGATGGCTCCCCGGCTCGGCTGCCGGGCGGCCACCATGCCCGGATTCTCGCGAGCGATGATTCCTGCTCTTCGGCTCGACTACATCGAGGTCAATCGCCGGGTGGTTCTTTTGAAAGACCTCTTGGATGCGAGTGTGGGTGCCGACTTCAGCTTCACCGTCGACGGCAAGCAAAACCACGATCTGCACCTCGATCTCCGCCACCGGAAGGGCCATGCTTCGGGCGGCCTACTGCACCAGCGGGGAACCGCCGGCAATCTTCCTTCCGGTGAAGCCTATATCGTTCCCTACGAGGGAGAGATCGATGGCGACCCCAGCGGGAGCTCCGGCACGATGCCGGTCCAGTTCGGCGACGAGGTGGTTCTGTTCAATATCGTCGAGAATCGGGCGCTGGAAATCATCTCCTCGGGCCCGGAATCCGAGGCCGAAGGACGACGCCTGAGCGCCGAACCTGCGCGCGGCAACCTCGCCGAACTCGGTCTCGGTGTGCTGGCCGGTTTTGGTATCACGCCCATCGGCGAGGTGCTGCTCGACGAAAAGCTGGGTCTTCACCTGGCCTTCGGCCGGAGCGAGCATTTTGGCGGACAGGTCGGGCCCGACAGCTTCAGCCGCCCCGAGGCCGTGATGCACCAGGACCACGTCTATCTCAACGAGCTGCAACCCAGGATCGCTGCGTCCAGCGTCGTACTCGAAATGGCCGACGGATCAACCCTCGAGTTGATCAAAGACGGCGATTACGTGATCGATTTTTGAGAAATGATTCGAGACCGGATCGGAACAAGCCGGCCGGGATGATGGGATCTTCGGGCTAACCGAGCAGAGCGCCGGCCACCAGGATCACGAGAAAAAGCGCACCAACCGCCATCGGAAAAAGGATCTGGTTGTTCGAGCTTTCATTGCTGCGTGACTCACTCTTTTGCACTCGCGGGCCCCCCATTTTCATTCGTTGCTGCGATCGCGGTGCATCGAAGCCCGCGCCGCATACTAAGCGAGAAAGTGCGAAAAGCAAAGCAGATCGCACCTGTCCGGCTTCTCATCCATTACAACCCGTGATTCGGGTCACGTCGTGCCCAAGCAAGGAAATCCTGTGGCGAAATGTGGCAGAAAAAAGGCGAAGAGTTCCGGCTGGGTCTAATACCCGGCCGGAATTCAAAAAGCAGTTATTTCCAGCTCAGTTCGCTGCCACTACACCCTCGGCGATCACGATCTCGACTCGCCGGTTTTTCGCGCGGCCCTCTCGGGTCGCGTTGTCCGCTACCGGTCGGTTCAATCCATAACCGACGGAGATCATTCGCGTCCAATCGATGCCCTGCTGACCGAGGAAGTCTCGGACCGACGCAGCGCGCCGTTCAGACAGCCCCTGGTTGTAGTCGGCGTTCCCGGTAGAATCGGTGTGCCCTTCAACCCTGAGATTGAGCTCAGGCAGGATGAGCAGAATACCGGCGAGCTTGGCGATCACGACCTTGGCATCGTATTTCAAAGTCGCCTCGTTGGAATCGAAGAGGATGTCCGGGAGACTGACGATCATTCCACGGGCGGACGACTGGGTGTCTGCCACCGAGGACAACGCACCCTGGAGCCGGGCTGAGAGGTCGGCCTTTTCCCGTGCCAGTTCGGCGGATTGTTCCTCGAGCGCGGTCACCGCTGCCTGGAGCTCGAGGCGTTCGGCCTCGATTCCAGCAAGTTCGCGTTGGGCACTCGTTACCGCAGCGTCCGCCTCACCTTTCTGGCGTTGGGCCTCACCGAGCGCGACGGCAGCGGCAGCCGCACTCGTTTCAGCCTCGCCGGCCCGCGCGATCAGGGCTTCCATCTCCGCCGTCCGGCGCGCGATCTCGGCCTCGATCGCCTCGGCTTCCTTGCGTTGCGCCGTCACCTGGAGCGCTTCCGCGCTGAGGGCGAGTGAACGCCGGCTATAGTCCACCGCCGCCTTCGACTTTTTGGCGGTGGTGTAATTGCGGGCCTGGGTCCGCGCGGTGAGGGCCCTCCGCAGCGCACTCGGCGCATACTCCTCAGCACCGGCCGCAACCGCAAGTTCATACGCCTTTTCGGCCTGTCGGAGATCGAGCGGTTGGTCACGATCCCAGATGACCCGCGCCACCGATGGGTATTCGATCGAGGGCGCAGGCACAAAGCCCGAGAAGGTGAAAGGGACCGATGTCGCCTTCTTCGACTTGGCCGCCTCGGACCAGAACATCACCAGCTCGGACGGCGCGGACACCAATGAATGAGACTCCGCGGTCACCATCATCGCGAAGGACTTGAGCCCCGACGAGTACTCCACCTTCTCGGCCTCTTCGCGAACCCACAGCTCGCCGAGATTCTCGGCCGCGCCGTCAGGGGTCACCGCCCACAGCACATAACTGGTCACGTCGCCACCAAAAAGGATCGCCGGTTTCATGTTGCGAAACTGAATTTCCATATTCGCCTGACCTTCGCGGTACTGGACCTCGGCGGTCAGGGTCGCCTCCGGCGCTCGGTTGTCTCGCTCGAAACTGATTTGGATATTGTTGCGTTCGGGGAAAGTGACCTGCTGGAGCGTCACCTCCGTGGCCTCCGCCGCACCGATCATGATCAACAGTGCGACGACAGTCGATTGCGCTACTCTCTGATACTGCATTTTTCCCTCCCTTGGGAAACAACAGACCCGGTTTGGGCTCGGTGGTTTTCCGCCCAAACCGGTCGTGTCGCGACGAGACTACCACCAGGGTTCCGTCGGCTAACCAGGGGGGTGTATAGATGTCGTAAATGTGCCCGGCACCGGCTGTGGACGTCCGGGTCAATCCCCTCGTCGCAACGGCAACAACACACCGACCACGAACAACAGTGCGGCGAGATACCACGGGCCCTTGAGACCGATCAGAATCGACCCGGCAACCAGGCAGGCGCCGCCGTAAAGGGTTGCCCGAACTCCGCTCAGCGGCCGTTGCGGACGTCTGCGGGTCCTCTCCTCGAGAACGGACAGACCCTCCGAAACCAGGAGCGGAAATTTGAGGATCGCGTCAAAGAGATCAGGCGCCACCCGCAGCCCTTCTTTGAGGAGGCGCTGGGGTGAGTACTCCTGCTTGAAAATCCGCCCGACATAACGCTCGGAAACCTCGGCGACATTGAAATCCGGGTCGAGAAGATATCCGACGCCCTCATAGGTCACCAGGCCTTTGACCATCAACACCAGCTCGACCGGAAAGTACAGGTGATAGCGTGCACCGAGTTGGATGCACTCGAGGATCAGGAGCGCCAGCGAAAACTCTTCAAAGCGCGCGTGACGGCGCCACTTGCGGGCAATCTCTTTGACCGCCGTGCGAAAACCGGCAACGTCCGACCTTGGCTCGGTTTGTGAAACCGCTGCCAGATGTCGCGCCGCGCCTTCGAAATCCTCCATCACCATGGCGTAGAAGAGCTCGAGCATGTTGTGCCGCAACTCGGGGTCGAAGTGTCCGACCATCCCGAGATCGATGAAACCGACCTTGACGCCGGGAAGCACCAGCAGGTTTGCAGGATGCAGATCGGCATGAAAGAAACCATCCTGGTAGAGCATGCGGATGATCGCCTCGGCACCGAGACCGATCAATCTGTCTCGCTCCTCGAAGGGCAGCGCACGTACCGAAGGGTCGTCCGGCCGGACACCATCGAGGAACTCCATGCACAAGACGTTGTCGGCCGAAAATTCGCGATAGATACTGGGGAACACGACGTCGGGTGTGTCGGCGAAGTTGACCGCAAATGTCTCAGCGTTTTGCGCTTCGAAGGTCATCTCGACCTCACGCAGGGTGTACTCGCAGAACTCGTCAATCACCCTTCGCGGCTGATAGCGCGGGATGATCAGTTGCAGAAAGCGCGCGGTGGACCGCAACAAGGTTGCGTCGCGATAAAGAAGATCGCGAATGCCCGGTTTGACCACCTTGAGGATGACCTGGTCGCCATTTGCCAGGCGTGCCCAGTGGCTCTGGGCAATGGACGCCGAACCCAGGGGAAACTGATTGAACTCGGCGAACACCTCCTCCATCGGTTTCCCGAGATCGGTTTCCACAACCTGGCGGATCTCATTGAAATCTATTGGCGGGAGATCGGACAGAAGATTGCGCAGCTCACCCGTGACCGATTCGGGAAGGATGTCCTGCCGCAAACTCAGAATCTGGCCGAGTTTGACGTAGGTCGGCCCGAGGATCTCCAGCCGGCGACGCAGCTGGACGGGAAAAGGTTGGTCCGCAATGTCCCCGTCCATGAAACGGCGCAATACCCAGGCGATGAGGGCCCGGATTCGAAAGATGAAACCGCGACCACCGCGCCGACGGCTCGCCTCCACCGAGGCAATGAAACCACCGGAGACCAGTGCCCCCACGTGGCGGACCGTCGTCCTACCGCGCCGCGCCAGACCTGGAATATTGATATACGCGCGCCGGCTCGCCCGCCGACGGGGCTCCGGAGTTCGAATTGGATCGCGATCGGGGGCCGGTGACCCGCCCTCACCCATCAATGATCCTCCACTGCCTCAGCCCGCATCGTCACCGGTTGCGGCCGTATTTCTCGTGACTTGACACCCAGTCGAGGGACGAGATCGCCGATCCGAGAGAGATCTCTCCCGCGAGAACGACGCCGGCGATGATTTCGGCCAGTTTCTTGACCTTGCCCTTGCCGACGCAACCCATGAGTTCAAGACATTCACGTTGGGTCGAAAGACCGGTGCCGCCGCCGAAGGTGGCGACGATCAGCGACGGGATGGTGATCGACATGTAGAGATCGCGTTCCGGCGTGAGCTCGGTAAAAAGGATCGCGGAAGACGACTCCGCTACGTTGGCGACATCCTGCCCGGTTGCGATGAACATCGCGGTGATGCCGTTGGGTGAGTGGGCACCGTTGTTGTTCGCACCCGACAGGAAGGAACCGACATTCGAGATCCGAGAGTGGTACTGCAGGCTCTCGGGTTCGACCCGCATGTGCTGTACCAGCACGTCCCTGCTCACCACCGCCTCCGCGATGACCCTTTTTCCCCGGGTGCGCATGATGTTGATCTGGGAGTGTTTTTTGTCGGTGGCGAGATTTGATTCGAGGTAAAAACGAACCACATTGTCGACCTGGTCGAGCATCCAAGAACAGGCGGCAAAGGTCGCGCGACCCACCATGTTCTGGCCCGCAGCATCGCCGGTGAAGTAGTTGAAGCGGAGATAGGCAAAACGGCTTGCAAGGAAGATATCGATGTCGAGGAGCTTCGCAACGCTCGATGTGGCCTCGGCGGCCTGGGTGATCTCGGTCAGGTGCTCGTTGACCCAGTCGCGGAAACCCCGCGCCTCGCGAGCCGATGCGAAGACAAAGACCGGAGCACGCTGCATCCGGTCATCCGACACCGTGCAGGTGACGCCACCCGATAGATTGAGGACCTTGATTCCCCGGTTGTATGACGCCACCAGCGTGCCTTCGGTAGTCGCCAAGGGCACCAGGAACTCTCCGATGGCATGCTCTCCGTTGATCTTGATCGGCCCGGCCAAACCGATGGGAATCTGCGCAACGCCGACGAAACTCTCGATATTGCCCTGGGTGGTGGATGGGTCGAAGGAAAACTCCGAGACGTGTTTGAAATCAACTCCTGAGAACGAGTGGGCAAATTTCTGCCGCTCAGAGATGATTTCGTCACTGTAATCATCCTCTCGATCGTAGGGAACCTTGATCCGTTCCTCCTTGGTTTCACGGATCGAATCCTTGACGGAGAACGACAGCCCACCAAAAGGGGTGCTGTCGAAGCTCACCGAGATCGTGTGTTTACCGATCTCGAGAGACGCGTTTTTCCAAACGACCGTGAGAATTTTGCCCAAAGGGAACGCGATCGGGCTCTCGGAACTGATGTCGGAATGGCGCGAACTCTTCGTCGCCCGTGATGAAGATCAGATCATCGAGCGGCACTTTCCGTTTGTCGAACTGGATTTCCTTGATAGAACTGACCTGGGCATCGCTGAGTCTGTTCTTGAGGCCGAAAACCACCCCGTTCGGAGAGTTTTCGAGACTTCCATAGGTGTAAAGCTGCTTTAAAACGAGCGACGGAATTTTCACGCGAGACCTCCCGTTCGATCCGACGATGCATCTCTCCGATGTCCGAAGATGGGCTGGGTCATTGTACCCGAATCGGTTGTGAGCCGGACAGCCTCTCAATTTCCCTTGAGACGTGCCACCAATGCATGAAGAGTTTCCTGCAGTTCCGGCTCGAACCAGGTGCGGGCGAGATCTTCGACATCGGCTGCCCTTTGGCCGGTCATGAGGTCGATGAGATCTCTGCGCATGGTCTCGCGCGTCCTGGTCAGGGCGCCCGCTGGAGATTGAATCGTGGATTCGCACCACGCCCGCGCGACGCTCACCACCGAGTCCAGTGCAGCGAGTTGATCCACCAAACCGAGATCGAGCGCTTCGGCCGAAGGCAGCAGGCGGCCCGTCACGCACAAGGACTCTCCGACCCTGGGTCCCACCGTTCTCCCCACCAGTGCAGCGACTACCGACGGCATCGGGATCCCGATCCTCACCTCGTTGAGTCCGATTGAATAATCTCCCTCGGCCATCACCCGCCAGTCGCAGAAAAGCGCCAGGACCGCGCCACCTGCCGGACTGTGGCCGGTAATTGCAGCCGCCACCGGTATGGTCGATCGGGCCAGGGCCTCCATTGTTCCGAAAAAAATATCCAATGCTCGAAGGAGCCCGTCACGGTCGAGCCCGAGCAGTACCGGAACATCGAGACCAGCCGAAAAGATCCCTTCACCACCGGAAAGAACCAGCGCCCTGGCTCCACGCTCCGGCGCGGTCCGAACCTCGTCGGAGATCGCTTCGAGCAACTCGGGAGAAAGAGCATTGACCGGCGGTCGCGCGAGCCGAATCTCGTGGATGTCACCGTGGGTGATGCGTTCGATCATGGATGCCTCCGGGGGTTATCGTAACCGGGTCTCCGGCTAACGCTCCGGGAAATCAAGGGAAAGGGCTCTCTTGCTCGATGCTCGATGCTGGATCCTGGATGCTGGATCCCGAACCCGTTGCCTAAGGGGCGGATCGTAGAAAGGGGGAAAGGGAGAAAGGGCGAGAGGGAGAGCAGCCCGTCGCTCGATGCTGGATCATGGATTCCCCAACCACCTGGATGAGGGCCTGAGTTACGATCGCTATCGCTATCGCTATCGGAATCGCTATCGATGGGCAACCGTTGGTTCATCTTCCTAACCCATTCGAGATTCGTACGCTTTCCCGAAAGGGAGAACCGTCGATCACGGATATTTCCTGCTCGCGAATACCGCCTCCCGATGTCATCCTGAGCGGAGCCCCACAGGGCGTAGTCGAAGGATCTATGAGATGAATCGACAGAGTATCAGGCCGCAGATCCTTCGACTTCACGCCGAAGGCGCTTCGCTCAGGATGACAACTTGAAGCCACTCAGCCAGCTCAGAATCCCCGCGGCAATTTATCACCAGGTGCGGGGCAAAGGGCCACGATGTTCCCATCATCAAACGGACCGCGGCGTGTTCGCTCTTCGATACCAATCCCGATAGCGATAGCGATAGCGATAGCGATAGCGAGTATCTGGCAGAGCTTCGACGGAGGCTGAGTGTCCCCTCCAGAGGTCAGTTTGTCGCTATAGGGGATACCCGACACCCCCGATTGGGCCACATATCGCCGCCATCCGGGTGGCACCAATGTTGCTATAGCCATCGCCGAGTCCGGCGGTCACAATAGAAACCGGGCAGAGGGAGGAACGATGCGACAACGACGACTGCAACTTCTGATCACCGCTCTGGCCGCGTTGGTGTTTTGGACCGGAACCGCCGAGGCCCAGGGAAACTGGGCTCCTGGAGATTTCGGCTCGCTCAGGTTCCGGCTCGGGATCTATCAACCACAGGCAAACTCCGAGTACTGGGACACGAAATTCGAGGATTTCACCGGGTCGGCAAAATCATTCGAAGACCTCATCTTTGGCGCCGAGTATCTGTGGATGACTTCCCGTCAGGGCGGCATCGCATTCGGAGTCAGCTTTTTCGAGGGTGAGGCCACCCAATTCTACGAGGAATGGGTGGACGCTCAAGGCAGCGACATCGGCCACCTGACAACCCTTCAAGAGACTGACCTCACCGCGGTCTATATCTACCGCATCGGCCGCGGCAGTGTGCGCCCCTATGTCGGCGCCGGCGGCGGTCTGTTGTGGTGGCGATTGCGCGAAGAAGGGTCCTTCATCGATTTCGGTGCACCCGATCTACCGGTCGTGTTTGCTTCCTATCGTGCCGACGGAACCACCTGGGAATTGCTCGGGCTGGCCGGAGTCGACATCGCTCTCGGCTTCAAATGGAGCTTCTTCTTCGAGGGACGTTACCGCTATGCGGACGCTGAACTCAACAAAGACTTTTCGGGCTTTGGAACCATCGATCTGTCGGGCTATGAGCTCAGCGGCGGCATCGCGTATCGATTCTGATCAAGCCGGATCAGATTTGAGGTTTGAGTTACGGAAAAGATCCCCGTGGGATCCCCATTGACGGTGCATGACTGAAAACTCTCACCAAAAAGCCCCGCTTTCGCGGGGCTTTTTCATTTTTTCGATTGTCTGGGGGTTACCAGCGTTCTCCGAAGCTGGATCGACGCTGCTGATCGTTCTTTGATTGAGCCTCGTTGACTCGCACCCTGCGCCCATCCATCTCGAAGCCGTCGAGGGCCTGTTTGGCGTTCTCCGCCATTTCCTCGGTCTCCATCTCGACAAAGCCGAAGCCGCGCGAACGTCCGCTTTCACGATCGCAGATCACGACCGCGCTGACCACGGTGCCATATTCTGCAAATGCGGTCTCCAGCTCAGCATCGCCGACGCTGAACGGTAGATTTCCTACGAACAATCGTTTCTCCATCCAGAATCTCCTTGGTCTAAAACCTCGATCGAAACCCTGTGATCGGGCCTCCGATTCCGAGTCTCGCACCCCGAATCGACCCAATCGTTACTCTTCAAAAGCTATCACGCAAAGTCTCAAGACGCAATGCCTTCCGGTGTCTCCGCGGTCCGAGGAAAGCCTTCACGCGAGCCGCGGAACACGTATAATACGCAGGCGAAATAATTCGCCAATTCAATCCGGGAGGACGAATGCGCCAACCAGACGGCAGCTCGACGCTGTTGACGACGCGCTTCGAATCCATGCTTGCATGGTCTCGGAAGAACAGTCTGTGGCCCCTGCCCTTCGGCACGGCCTGCTGCGCCATCGAGTTCATGTCCACCGTTTCGGCTCACTACGATCTCTCCAGGTTCGGCGCCGAGGTGGTGCGCTTTTCGCCGCGCCAGTCGGACATGATGATCGTCGCCGGCACGATCACCGACAAGATGGTGCCGGTGGTCAAACGGATCTACGACCAGATGGCCGAGCCCAAGTACGTGATCTCCATGGGCGCCTGCGCCTGTACCGGAGGCTTTTACCGCGCGTACCACGTCGTGCAGGGTGTGGACGAGTTCATCCCGGTGGATGTCTACGTCCCCGGCTGCCCCCCGACACCGGAAGCGTTGATCGAGGGTGTAATGCAACTCCAGGATCTGATTCAACGCGGAGAAACGCAGTATGACCAGCTCAAAGGCTGAAGCCGCCGCGCGGATTCCGCATGAAGAGTTCCTCACCAGAGGTGGTGATCTCGAGATCGAGATCGCGAGCGATGGTTGGACGGAGATCACGGTCGATCGAAGCCGGCTGATCGATGTCCTGCGCACCCTCAAGGAGAGGAGCGAATTCGGCTGCGATCTGCTGCTCGACATCTGTGCGGTTGACTACCCGGAGCGGGAGCCGAGATTCGAGGTCGTCTACCACCTGACCGGGATCGAGTCGGAAAACCGATTCCGGGTCAAGGTCCCGATCGACGAGGAAGATCCGAGGCTGCCGACAGCCTACGAGATCTGGAAGGCTGCCGACTGGTTCGAGCGCGAGGCGTGGGACATGATGGGTGTGCGATTCGATGGCCACCCGAATCTCCGCCGAATCCTCACCCACGAGGCATTTCAAGGCCACCCTCTGCGCAAGGACTACGACCCCGAAAAACGCTGGATCCTGACTGAAGACGAGATCATGGTTCCCGATTGGGCGACCGAGGCCGGCAATGAGGACCAATTTGAAACCCAGGTCCTCAATTTCGGCCCCGCCCACCCGGCTACCCACGGCACATTGAGGATGATCCTCCGGCTCGATGGCGAGGTCATCACACGAGCGGAGGCGGAGATCGGATATCTCCACCGGTGTTTCGAAAAGATGTCCGAGACCCACGGATGGAACGAGGTCATTCCGTACACCGATCGCCTCAACTACTGCTCGAGCATGATCAACGGAGTCGGCTTCGCCCTCGCGGTGGAACAGATGCTCGGAGTCGAAGCACCACCGCGGGCGCAGGCCGTGCGGCTGATTCTCTCCGAGTTCTCGCGTTTGATGGACCACGCGGTGTGCCTCGGGACCACCCTCGTCGATCTCGGCGCGCTCACAAATTTCTGGTACTTTTTCCAGCCCCGCGAGGAGATCTACTCCCTTCTCGAGTCCTGCGCCGGCGGCCGGCTGACGGTTTCTTACGCCCGGATCGGGGGCCTCGCGTCTGATGTGCCCCTCGATTTCGAAGAACGCGTCCGCGTCCTGCTCGACACCATCCCGAAGTTCATCGACGACGTGGATCGTCTGGTTACAAAAAACCGCATTTTCCGCGATCGCACCGAGGGTGTGGGAGCGTTGACGGCGGAACAGGCCGTCGGGTGGGGCTGGACCGGCCCCTGCCTCCGAGCATGTGGTGTGCCTTATGATCTGCGCCGCGCCCGGCCATATCTCGGTTACGAAGACTACGACTTCGACATTCCGATCGCATCGACGGGTGACGCCTACGCCAGGTTTCTCGTCCGCCTCGAAGAGATGCGGCAGAGCCTGAAAATCATCGAACAGGCAATCACCCGCCTGCCCGGCGGACCCGTCATCACCGACAACCACCACGTGTCCCTCCCGCCAAAACCCAAGGTCTACTCAGAGATGGAGTCGTTGATCTGGCACTTCAAGCTCATCTATGAGGGCATCAAGGTCCCGGCGGGCGACGCCTATTTCGCCACCGAAGGTGCCAATGGAGAGCTCGGCTACTACCTGGTCTCCGACGGAACAGGCCACCCGTATCGCGTCAAGGTGCGACCACCGTGCTTTGCCGTCTTCCAGGCATATCCACACATCCTCGAAGGCCACCTCTTCGCGGATGCCATCGCCATCCTCTCGAGCCTCAACATCATCGCCGGGGAACTCGACCGATGAGACCTCTCACCACTGTCAACGTCGATCGCCCCGCCAAGAGTCTGGCCGCATGGCTCTATCTGGGGCCGATCATCAGCGGTTTGTCGGTGACCATCCGCCATTTCCTGCGCAACCTCTTCGGCCAACGGGATGTGGCCACCATCCAATACCCCGAAGAACGAAGAGAGTATTCAGAACGAACACGCGGCCGCCACATCCTGACCACCAAGGAGGATGGATCGCTGCGCTGCGTCGCCTGTTATATGTGCGAAACGGCCTGTCCGGCCGATTGCATCACCATCGTTGCCGAAGAGGATCCCGAAGCGACCGTGGAGTGGGAAAAACGGCCCCTCGAGTTCGAGATCGACCTGCTCCGTTGCGTTTTCTGCGGCTTCTGCGTTGATGCCTGCCCCAAACAGGCTCTGATCATGAGCCGCAAGCACGAAATGAGCTTTACCACCCGCGCCGAAGCCATCGTCGGCATCGATGACCTCAAGCAGAAGGGTGCGATCGAGGATGAGGATCTGGGCTACCGCCCGTATTACTGATCTGCCCGCTCGCTCGATGCTGGATACTGGATGTTGGATACTGGATGCTGGATTCCCGAACCACATGGCTGAGGGGCTGAGTAACGATCGCTATCGCTATCGATGGGCAACCGTTGGTTCATTACCCTTATCCCACTCGCGATTCGTACGATTTCCCGAAAGGGAGAACCGTTGATCACGGATTTTTCCTGCACGCGAGTATCGCCTCCCGATGTCATCCTGAGCGTAGCCCCTACAGGGGCGTAGTCGAAGGATCTATGAGATGGGCCGAAACGCCCGTGATCCGCAGATCCTTCGACTGCGCGCCAAAGGCGCTTCGCTCAGGATGACATCTTGAACGACAGTTCCGTTCCCGAAAGGGGGAAAGGGAGAAAGGGAGAAAGGGAGAAAGGGAGAAAGGAGAAAGGGGGAAAGGGAGAACCGTACCGGAGACTTCGTTCGTGATAAGGGCAGATCCTCTGCTCCTCTGCTCCTCTGCTCCTCTGCTCCTCTGCTCCTCTGCTCCTCTGCTCCTCTGCTCCTCTGCTCCTCTGCTCCTCTGCTCCTCTGCTCCTCTGCTCCTCTGCTCCTCTGCCAGCGGTGCTAGGATGGGTAATGAAACTCGATCACAAGGGAGGATCGGAATGAATCCAAACCCCGAGCAGCTTGAATCGTCTCCTACTTTTGAAGATCTCCGGAGTCAACACCAGGACTATGAACGACGACTCGAAGAAATACGCAAGAAGTCTTGGCTCACGCCGGAGGAGGAGATCGAGGAAAAACGCCTCAAAAAACTCAAGCTGCGCCTCAAAGACCAGATGGAACTGCTCCGCCGGTAAGCAAGAGAGTTTTCATGATCGCTCCTGAGGGTTGGCCCTTCGTCTTGGTTCCGGTGTGCGTGGGAGTTGTGGCCCTGCTCCTCGGCTGGCCCGTTCCCGCCGCCATCCTGGTTTTCGCGGGTTTGTTCGCGCTTTTTTTCTTTCGCAACCCGGACCGCAGCTGCGACCGTGACGAACGGGTTGCCTGTTCCCCGGCAGACGGCAAGATCATCAAGATTGATCGAGCACCCGCGGAGATTTCCGATCTTGGCCTGCCGAAGCAAGTGAGCGTCTTCATGTCTGTCTTTGATGTCCACGTGAATCGAGCGTCCATCGCAGGAACACTGCTCACCTACAGCTACAACCCCGGACGAAAGTTCTCTGCGTTCAAAGAAAAAGCTTCGCTCGAAAACGAACAGAATCTGTCGGTTTGGGAGGGCCCATCCGGCAAGATAGCTCTCAAACAAATTGCCGGTTTGATCGCCCGCCGGATCGTCTTCGACCACGCGCCCGGAAAGACCCTGGCCAGGGGTGACCGAATCGGTTTGATCCGCTATGGTTCCCGGGTGGATGTTTTTCTGCCAGACGATGCTGAAGTTCTCGTATCGATGGGCGATCGGGTTCGCGCCGGTGAAACGGCGCTGGCCCGCTTTGCGGACACCAATCACTCGTGAGGTTGCCCCGCATCAAACGCCGTAGACGGAACGACGGTCACGTAAGTCGCGGGTTCTATCTGATCCCGTCGCTCTTTACCGTGGCCAATATCTTCTGTGGCTTTCTTTCGATCATCCATTCGAGCCAGGGTCACTTCGAACGGTCAGCGGTGCTGATCCTGGTCGCCATTTTCGCCGACGTCCTGGACGGCCGAATCGCCCGGCTCACCGGCACTGCCACCCAGTTCGGTGAAGAATTCGATTCCCTGGCAGACGTCGTCTCCTTTGGTATCGCGCCGGCGCTCCTGGCCTATCAATGGGGGCTGTCGGATGTGCCGAGAATCGGAATGGCGGTCGCGTTTCTCTTTCTGGTGGCGGGGTCGATTCGTCTCGCCCGTTTTTCAGCCAAACAGCACGACTCCATAGATTTTATCGGCCTCCCGATTCCGGCCGGTGCCGGTTCGATCGCCATGCTGGTTCTGATGTCGCCGACGACGGTGACCCATCCCGCCTTCAAACCGGTGGTGGCGGCCTTCGTCCTTGGGCTCTCACTTCTGATGGTCTCGAACCTCCCCTATCCATCCTTCAAGGCGGTCAATCTGCGGAAAAAATGGCCGGCGCCGACGCTGTTTCTCATCGCAGTGGTCTTTTCTCTCGTGACCTTGACGCCTCATGTCCTGTCCATACTGGCCGCCGTATATATCCTTTCGGCCCCGGTCACGGTTCTGACAAAAAAAGCGCGACACCGGTCGACCCCGGCAGTCGCCACCGGTGAGGCGGAAACAGGAGATTCCAATGTCGGCGAGAGTACTGGTCCTTGATCCTCTGTCCCTGGTGGGACGTGAATTCCTTACAGATCGTGAACGCCTCAGTCGGATGGTCAGCGACTTCGGTTTTTTTCACACCGACCTCGACGAAGAACATCAGATCGCAGAGGTCGCCGACGACCCGGCGCTGGTCCCCCCACTCGAGAGCGCCGAGCAGCTGAAGGGCTTTGATGTCATCGTGGTCGCATCGGATGCCATCTCGTCGCGTCATGATCACCTGCTCGAGCATCTCGCCGAGGAAGCCGATGTGGCGCTGATCGATCTTTCCCATCTGGGCTGCCTCGATGATCTCGTCGAGCCCTCAGCGGGCCGCGTCCATTCCGATTCGAGACGGCTGCGCGTCACCCATCCTGCATTGACCGCCACATCGTCGATTGTTGAACTCTTACAGCATCTCGGCAAGCTCCGCGGATCGCTGATCGCCGTCGATCCGGTCTCGTCTCTCGGTCGAGAGGGGATCGACCTCCTGGCGCAACAGGCCCTGCTGAGGGTTCAAGGAGCTCCGGTCGCCGATCGGATCTTCGGCCACGTCCTCGCTTTCAACACCGTAGCGGTCGACAGCGGCGATCTTCAAACCGAGGCAGCCATCGTGCTCCCAGACACACCGCTTGCCGTCGTGCGCTGCCTTGGCGGGTGTTTTCACGGTCACCTCGCCTTTCTCACTCTGAGCTTTGATCGATCCCTCGAGTTGACCGAGATCGAGAGTTTTCTCGGCGAGGCCGAAGACCTCGAACTCGCGACCTTCCCGATCGGTCTGGATTCGGTGCCCGACAACGATCGGATATTGGTGGCGCCACCCGCGCTGTCACCTGACGGCAGTCAATTGGCCCTCACACTGATGGCCGACGGCCTCCGAGCGGGCGGTGCCATGACAGCCATCGATATTCTCGATTCACTGGTCTGAATTGCAGCCCAAACCGGGAATGCGGTTCGGGAAGAGATCCGGTATCATGCTGGAGCCGGTCCCGCCGGTTCAATCCCGAAAATCACGGAGGCCCTCATGACCAGTCCTTTGGAGTCCCTCGAGCCGAAACTGCTGTGGCAGCACTTCGATCTGATCCGGCAGACTCCCCGTCCCTCGAAACACGAAGAGAAAATTATCGAAAAACTCAAGAACTGGGCCGCCGACCGCGGATTCGAGGTCGTCCAGGACGAGGCCGGAAGCTTCACCGTCAGGGTGCCCGCGACCCCCGGCCACGAAAACGCCCCGACCATCGTGCTCCAGGGCCACGTCGATATGGTGTGCGAGAAAAACTCCGATGTGGAGCACGACTTCATGACCGAGGGCATCAAGGTCGAGGTCGTTGGAGACTGGGTCCAGGCCAAAGGCACCACCCTCGGAGCCGACAACGGTATCGGTGTGGCTGCAGCGATGGCGATGGCCGATGATCCGGATGTCGTCCACGGGCCGCTCGAGTTGCTGTGTACTGTCGACGAAGAAACCGGTCTGACCGGAGCCAAGGACCTCGATCCGTCGATCGTGACCGGTCGCATCATGCTCAATCTCGACACCGAAGAAGACGGGGCAATCTATCTTGGCTGCGCCGGTGGAGCGGATTCCATCGCCAAGCTCAAAACCGCCCGTCGAGTTGCGTCCCTCGGTTCAGTTCCGGTCAAGCTCTCGGTGACCGGATTACGGGGCGGCCATTCGGGGCTCAATATCATCGAAAACCGGGCCAATGCCATCAAGCTCGCCACGAGAGTCGTGTTGGCCGCGCTCGAAGACGGGATCGAAGTCGATCTGGTCTCGATCGACGGCGGGTCGAAGCACAATGCCATTCCTCGCGAATGCTTTGCCGTGTGCCGGGTCGACAAATCGAAGGTCGACGCCTTCAAGGCCGTCGCAAAAACCCAGAAGGGCGAATTCGAAGCAGAGTTTCTCGCCTCCGATCCCGACCTTGCAGTGGCGGTCGAGGAGGTGGACGACAATGATGAATACCGGCAGGTTCTCAACGTGCACGCAAGGGATCGTTTGCTTCGAGTGCTCGACGGCATGCCCCACGGTGTGCTGACCATGTCGCGCGACGTCGACGGGCTGGTGGAGACCTCAAACAACATGGCGGTGGTCATCAACCGTGGTGACCACGCCGAGATGACAGTTTCCCACCGGTCTTCGATCATGCCCGCACTCTATGCGGTGCGTCGGCAGGCCGGTTCGATCTTCCGCCAGGCAGGCGCGACCGTCCGCATCGACGACGCCTATCCGGGTTGGAAGCCCAATCCTTCGTCACCGATCGTGCAGAAGACGGCCGAGGTCTACAAGGAACTCTTTGGCGAAGAGGCCGAACTCAAGGCGATCCACGCCGGTCTCGAATGCGGACTGCTGATCGAAAAGATCCCGGAGATGGATGTGGCCTCGATCGGTCCGCAGATCGAGAACGCCCATTCCCCAGAGGAGCGGGTCCAGATCTCGTCGGTGCAGAAGTTCTACAAGCACCTCGCCGCGGTATTGGAAGCACTCGCGTAACAAGTTCGGAGTTTGGAGTTCGGAGTTCATCCTCCCATCACACAAGGTGACCTATCCGCAACTCCGAATTCCGAACTCATCATTCCTAGTTCATTGGTGCGCCATAATGGGCGCGTGAGCCCTTCATCAAATCGTACCGATCCACGCCTTACCGTCGCGCTCCTGGGCTTTGCGACTGTCATCGGGCAGGCTCTGCTGGTGCGCGAAGCCATGGCCGCGATGGGGGGTTCTGAGATTTCTTGGGGCGTTGTCATGGCCCTGTGGCTGGCCGGGATGGCCGCGGGAGCCCGGGCCGGGGCGCGGTTCGGCTCCGTCGATCTGGCCACATGGCTGCCGACGATGGTGCTCTTGCTGGCGAGCCTCGGCATCGTCGCTCTGCGGATCGCTCCGGCCGCCATCGGGGCCGCGCCCGGCGAAACCATCACCACTGCTTCCGCCCTGTGGTTGTGGGCCCTGGCAATTGTCCCGGCGGCCTTCGCCGGGGGCTTCGCATTCCCGGCCCTTGCCGGCGCGCTCGGTTCAACTGGAGGGGGCCGGGCCTACGGTTTTGAGGCGCTGGGAGCACTGATTGGCGGCACCCTGCTCACGTTCGGGCTCATCCACCTCGGCGCCGCCTCCGCCACCTGCTGCGGGCTCGGCGTGGTTGCAGCTGGAACGGCGTGGCAACGGCGGTCCGTCACCGCTGCGGCGTTGGCGGTCGCGACGCTCGCGCTGGCCGTACCAGCCGGCGGCGCCCTCGCGCGGGCGGAATGGAGTGCTTCCGGCCGTCCGGGCGCCCTCCGATCGTGGCTCGAAACCCGCTACCAGCAGATCATGATCTCGGACGGACCGCCGACCTCGATCTACGGAGACGGGCGCCTCCTGGCCACCTACCCCGACCAATACCGAGTTAAGCCGAGGGCCCACCTCCTGATGACCCTCCACCCCCGCCCCCGCGACATCCTGGCCGTCGGTTGTGTAATCGACGGAACCATCGAGGCCATGTCGAGCCACCAGGCCAACCGCGTGCGAGTGGTGGAAGAGGACCCGGACCTGTTGCGAGTGCTGCCCTCTGTCTACGGTGCCGAGATGAACGCGGCGCTCGACCTGCCGATGGTCCAGGCTGCTGCCACTGATCCGCTGCTGGCGCTCGAAGAGGGTGGACTCTGGGATCTGGTCATCCTGCTCGACCCGGACCCGACCACGCTTCGTAACAACCGCACCCGGACCCTCGAGTTTCTGCAGAGGTGCCGCGAGCGGATGCGTCCGGACGGAGTGTTGGTGATGCGAGTCGGGGTATCGGACACGTATCTGGGAGGTGTGGGCGGTAGGCTGTTGTCGGTTCTCGCGAGCACCGTGCACGAGGCCTTCGGGCCGGTTCTCGTCATCTCGGGAGAGGACACCCTGGTGGTGGCGGGCGGGCCGGAGGCAGACTTGACTCTCGACCCCGAGGAACTCGTTCGCCGCCTGCCGGCGACCGCAACGGATTCCACCGGGATCTCTCCGGAGTTGATTCCTCTTGTGTTGGACCAAGACCGATCCTCCGATCTCCTCGCCCGGCTCCACCTCGACTCGGAAGTCAACACGATCCGCCATCCTCGTGCGGTGTTGCTGGCCGGTGGTCTCCACGAGGCACGATCCCTGCCGGGTCTCCTGCCGTCGATCGCCGCCCTCGAGGGACGGGTTGCTCGGCCTCTTGCCGCGGCGCTGCTTGTGGTCACAATGATATTTTTCGTCGTCGCCGTACTGGGCCGCCGTACCGCCGGCGCTACCGCGGCGGTGGTCGGCTTCTGCTCCATGGGTTGGTGGCTGCTCCTGATCGCCGCATGGCAGTCCACCCGGGGCTCGATCTACTCCGAGATCGGCGCCCTGGCCGCGGTTTTCATGGCCGGTCTCGCGGCCGGATCGCTGGTGGCCTCCAGGATTGGCAACCCCGAACGTATGGTGCCGGCGGTGCTCATCGCCGGCTCGGTGTTGTCGGTTGTTCTGGCCGCCGGTTGGGCTCTTTTCGCTCCCGCTGCTACGATCCCGCCGCTGCTGGCCGTCGCCGGGCTCCTCACGGGCGCGGTCTTCCCCGGTCTGACCCGGCTCGGCGTCCCTGACATTCGTCGCGCCGCAGGAGTTGCCTTTTCCGCAGACCAGGCGGGTGCCGCTGCAGCTGCACTCGCGGTTGGGATTATCATGATCCCCTGGGTGGGGATGACTGTCACATCGCTCGGGCTCGCCATGCTCCAACTCGCAGCGGTCCCGTTGGTGTTGGCCACGCTGCGCCGCTCATCATCACCCTGAAGGAGGCCGGACCAATGGTTGCCACAGGTTGGAAGGTCTACAACCCCTCGGGCACGCGACGGGTTGTAGTGACAAAAGAGCTGCCGGGAGAGCGGTGGCTGAAGATCCTGGCCGACGCCGGGGCCAGGGTCGAGTACGGGACCGAGACCCGAATCCTGAAGGTGAACGAGATCAAGTCTGCCATCGGCGACCGATGCGACGGCGCGATCGGCCAGTTGACCGAGAAATGGGGACCGGCGCTTTTTGCGGCCCTCGCAAATGCGGGAGGGAGGGTCTACAGCAACTACGCCGTGGGGTTCAACAACATCGACGTCGATGCAGCGACCGCGAGAGGGATTCCGGTCGGCAATACACCCGGAGTTCTTACCGAGACAACGGCGGAAATGGCAGTCGCCCTCACACTCGCGGCCGCCCGGCGAGTTCCCGAGGCTGACGCCTACATGCGCGGCGGCAATTATGGAGGATGGCTTCCCACGCTCTTTCTCGGCGAACTTCTGGGCCGTAAAACGGTCGGCGTGATCGGAGCGGGGCGCATCGGGGCCGCGTACGCGAAGATGATGGTCGAAGGCTTCAAGATGGATTGCATCTACTACGACATCCACCGGAGCCGGAAGTTGGAAGAGTACATTCGTGATTATTCGAAATTCCTGCGATCGCAGGGCGAAGCGCCCATCAAGTTGACCCGCGCGCGGTCCGTGGAAGAGGTGCTGAGACATTCCGACGTCATCAGCCTGCACCCGCCCCTGGACGAGACGACTCACCACATGATTGACGCAAAGAGGCTCCGTCTGATGAAGGGCAACGCGATCCTGATCAACGCTGCACGCGGACCCGTGATTGACGAAGCGGCGCTGGTGGCGCACTGCAGACAGAACCCCGAATTCAAGGCCGGTTTGGACGTGTTCGAAAATGAACCGAAGATGAAACCGGGTCTGAGCGGACTGAAGAACGTGGTGATCGTGCCGCACATCGCCTCGGCCACGCGGTGGGCCCGGCAAGGGATGGCCATCCTTGCGGCATCGAACGTGGCCGCTATTCTGCGAGGCTGGCCGGTCTCGACCGACCCGGGTGGGATCCTGGAGTTTGTCAATGGCACGGCGCCTCCTGCCGCACCGAGCATCGTCAACGCCAAAGAGCTTGGATTACCGACCCTTCAATCCCACTGACTCACCGGAGTCGGCTCGAAACGATCAATCGCAACGTTGGACGCAGCGAGGTTTGAGTTATGAGTTTTGAGTTATGAGTTGACGTTCCCATGGAAGTTACCCGCGAAGGGGCTCGGCGGAAACTCAAACCTCAAAACTAAAAACTCAAAACTCCGAGAATCACGACCCAGGTCACCAGCAGAAAATGCCAATACATTCCGACGAGGTGAATTCCCTCGGTTTCTTCGGGCGTGTAGTGGCCTCTACGGGTGCGCAGCGCGACCAGGATCAAAGGCGGTATTCCCGCGAGCACGTGCACCGCGTGGAGGAAGGTGAGGACATAAAAGCCCCAGACCAGCAGGCTCTCCTTCGGCACCACCGTCTCCGCAGCCAATTGCATCCAGTTGCCGACCTGGATCGTGAGAAACGCAACCGCCACCACAGCCGCTGCAGTCATCATCCGTGTCGCGGTCCCGGACTGGCCTTTTCGACATGAGCTCTCCGCACGGGCCAGCAGAGCACTCAGAACAACCAACAAACCGGTGCCGATCCAGACGCCGCCGGGAAGCGCCGGCGAACCCGGGGGGGGCCATTCCGGTGCCCGCATCCGGATGATCAGATAGCCGACGATCGCCGCCCCAAAAAGGACCGCGAGCGACGCGATCAGGAGCCACATCCCCATGCGGCCGATGGACGGTCCACCCCGATCAACTCGGATTCGTTCGGTGGTTGGTGTGGTTGTGGAGACAGTCGGAATCTTCTCCGTCTGATACGCCGGGCGGTCTCCCTCTTCGCGACCCATCAGCCTCCCATACCGGGCGAGTAGCCCGGGATGACGTCGACCTGATATTGCCCGGTGTCCATCATCGCGAAACCGATGAAGAGGAAGAGGAAGGCGAAGGCGGTGACGAACACGAAAGCGTTGAAGGGTTTGTCCCACCGCAGATGCATGTAGTAGAGACCGACGAGGAAGGCCTTGGCCGTCGCAATCGCGAGCCCGATCCAGATATTGAGGAATCCAAGGTCAATCGTTGAGGCCGCAACCGTCAACCAAGTGCCGATCATCAGCGCGATCCAGACAACCAGGAGCAACCTCACCGATGAGACGTGTCCGACGTTTTGTTCGTTTTCAGTCATCCGGGTCTCCTAATCGATCAGGTAGAGGAGCAAAAAGAGGTAGATCCAGATCAGATCCACCAGATGCCAATAGAGGGCGACCATATCCACACGGGTGAAATGGCCGTTGTCGAAATCTCCCCTGCGGGCGCACATGAAGAGCCACAAAAAGGCGCCGATCCCTCCGAGCACATGAATACCGTGGAGCCCGGTCAGCAGAAAATAGATCGAAAAGTAGATCTGAGCGTTGGCCGGGGTCACCTCGACGGTCTCTTCTTCGTGGACCTCGGTGGGTGGTGGCGCTAAACCTGAGGGAGCGTCCGCGGCGGGTGGGATGGCCGAACGATCAGGATCGGCCACGGTGGGCTCTTCAGGGACCGCGGCCTCAGTTTCGACGGCCTCGCTGTGGTCGGCATCATCAGCGATCGCGGTCTCTCCGGATTCCTCGTGGTCGACGTGCGGATCGAACTGTCCCGCCCAGAGAAGCCCGTGCTTCCACTTGGCGTTGTACTCGACAGCCTTGATGCTCATGAAGCCAAATGCACAGGCGATCGTCAGCACGATCATCACCTTGAGCAGGCGGATCTGGCGCAGTTGGGCCGCCCGTACCGCCCAGGCTGCGGTCAGCGAGCTGCAGATGAGAATGACCGTATTGAGGGCTCCGAGGTTTTTGTCGAGAAAATGGTGGCCATAGACAAAAATCTCGGGGTTGTTTGCACGGTAGACCGAGTAGGCCACGAAGAGCCCGCCAAAGAAGAGGATTTCCGTCGACAGAAACAACCACATTCCCAGCTTGGCCGATTGGTACTGCTGGTCCGCATTTTCGAAATGATGATCGACCTTGAGGCCGTCCTGCGCATCATCGGTGTGGCTCGACATCAGCTCGCTCCCCCACCGTCCGCCAGCACCGAACTCGGGTCCTTTCGACGATACCCGCCATTGACCGGGTCCCTCTCCATCGCTTCGAGATCGTAGGGATCACCCGCCCGCATATCGTGCTTGAAGTTGAAATAGGCAGGCGGCGAGGTGGTTTCCCATTCGAGGGTCGCGGCTCCCCAGGGGTTCGGTGGTGCTTTCTCGCCGGCCACCAGGGAGTGCAGCAGGTAACCCGCCATGACGAAGAATCCGAGCGCAAGGATGAAAGAACCCACCGTCGATGCCTGGTGATAGGCGGTGAATCGCTCCAGGTAGTTGTAGTAGCGTCGCGGCATGCCATGACTGCCCATCACGAACTGGGTGAAAAAGGTCAGGTTGAATCCGACAAAAATGAGTAGCGCGGCGACCTGCGCCCAACGCTCGGAGTACATCCGGCCGAACATCTTCGGCCACCAGTAGTGAAGCCCGCCGAGGAAGGCGATCACTGTGCCGCCAAACATCACGTAGTGGAAGTGGGCAACGACGAAGTAGGTGTCGTGAAGGTGGATATCAGTGGAGAGCGAGCCCAGGAAAAGGCCGGTCAGACCGCCGATGGCGAAGAGGAAGAGGAAGGACAAGGCGTAGAGCATCGGCGCGGCAAGCTGGATCGATCCCTTGTACATGGTGGCGAGCCAGTTGAAGACCTTGACCGCCGATGGTATCGCCACCGAAAAGGTCAACGCGGAAAAGATCATATTGACCAAGCCCGACTGCCCGCTGGTGAACATGTGGTGGCCCCACACCAGGAAGCTGAGGAGAGCGATCGCGATCGACGACCACGCAATGAACTTGTATCCGAAAATGTGTTTGCCGGAGAAGGTGGAGATCAACTCACTCATGATCGCCATGGCGGGCAGAATCATGATGTAGACCGCCGGGTGCGAATAAAACCAGAAGAAGTGCTGGAACAGAACCGGGTCGCCGCCGAGGGCCGGGTCGAAGATTCCCACGCCGAGCGTCCTCTCGGCGATGAGAAGCAAGAGAGTGATGCCCAGCACCGGTGTCGCCAAAACCTGGATGATGGCGGTGGAGTAGATGCCCCACAGGAAGAGCGGCATCCGGAACCAGGTCATGCCTTCGGGGCGCATCTTGTGGATCGTTACGATGAAGTTGAGGCCGGTGAAAATCGATGAGAACCCGAGGATGAAGACTCCCATCGTGATCGACACCACGGCCGTGCTGGTGGTCGTCGAGTACGGGGTGTAAAAAGTCCATCCCGTATCAACCGCGCCGATGATGATCGAGGACACCGCAAAGGTCGCACCGGTCAACCACAGCCAGAAGCTCGCCAGGTTGAGCCTCGGCAGCGCCACATCCTTGGCGCCGAGCATCAGCGGCAGCACGAAATTGCCGAGGGTGGCCGGAATGCCCGGGATGATGAAGAGAAAGATCATCACCGCTCCGTGGAGGGTAAACATCTTGTTGTAGGTATCGGCCGTCATGATGGTTTGCCCGGGCGTAAACAACTCGGCCCGGACCAGCATCGCAAACATGCCGCCGAGGAAGAACGACGCCAGAATCGCCACCAGATACATCACGCCGATCCGTTTGTGATCGAGCGTGAACAGCCAGGAGAGAACCCCCTTGCCGTGCTTGAGATAGTTTTCGGTCTCCCCGGTGTGTGTGTCGGCGACCGGGGCTGAGATCGCTTCAGCCATCAGCTGCTACTCCTCCTGAGATGCGCCTTCGGGCGCTTTGAGATACTCGATGATCGCCATGATCTCTTCGTCTTTGAGCCTTCCCTGATAGGTGGGCATAACCGGCTCGAAACCAGCCACCACCCGCGCGTTCGGTTCCAGAATCGACTCGCGAATATAATTTTCGTCCACCGTCAGCGAACTGCCGTCGGCCATGTTTTCGACCCGGCCGAAGACCCCGAGCAATGTCGGGCCCGTCTTTGCCGACCCGTCCATGCTGTGGCACTGGGTGCAACCACGAACCTGGAAGAGCTTGCGTCCTGCGTCGACTGGCGACATCGTGGCGAGGAAATTCGAGGCCTCCTCGAGCCAGGTCTCGAATTCGCCCACCGGGTGGACGATGACGTGCGCCAACATGTCGGAGTGGCTCGTGCCGCAATACTCGGCGCAAAAAAGATCGTATTCACCGGGTTGGGTTGCCTCGAACCACGCCTTCGAGTATCGACCCGGAACGACGTCCATCTTGACCCTGAAAGCCGGCACATAGAGGCTGTGAATCACGTCGGCGGAGGACATCACGAGCTGCACCGGACGGTCCACCGGTACGTGGAGATTCTCATCCACATAACCGTTCGGATAGGTGAAGCTCCAATTCCACTTCTGCCCCTCGACCAGAACCTCGTAGGCGTTGGCCGGCGGCGTGGCCATATCGAGAAAGCCCTTGAATCCAAAGAAGAAAATGACGATAACGATCAGCACTGGTATCGCAGTCCACGTGATCTCGAGCGGCAGATTGTGGTTCGGTGAGTCCTCTGCCCCCTGCCCCTCGCGGCGGCGATACTTGAGAACGAAGATCACCATCGCCGCGACGATGAGCACAAAGAAAAAGACCGAGATCGCGAGGATGAAATTGAACAGCCAATCCACACCCTGGGCAACCGTCGACACCTGTGGTGGCATCCAGAAGGACCCATCTTCGGGATCGGGAGCCATGGAGATCCGTGCGAGCAGTGATCCTACAAATTGCGTTGCCGTCATGCAGTCGTGTCCTTCTTTTTCGCGGATCGTTTTTTCCGGCGCCACTCAAGAGCCCAAAAACCACCGAGGGAGATTCCGAGTATCAACGCGGTGGCGCTTCCCCCGAGACGCATGATATTCATTGCGACCGGTGAATAGCGACGATTTGTTGGATCGTAGTGATAGCAGTAGAGAATCAGTTGGTCAAGGGTTGTGCCGATAGAACCTTCGGCCGCTTCGAGGAGCGCCAGCTTGAGACGCTTGGCGGGATATTCGATCCCGTAGAGATAACGCGCGATCCTGCCATCGGGCGTGATCACCATCGTCACGGCGGCGTGGGCATACTCACCACTCTCTGCATCATAGGTGTAGCCAAAGCCGACCGTCTCGGCGAGGCGCTCGATTTCGGGCTCATTGCCGGTCAGGAAATGCCAACCGCTTCCTGCGGAAGGTCGCTGCAAACGTTTGAGATAGTTCTGTTTTTTGGCGGTAGCCAGCTCGGGTGTCTCGAGCGGGTTGATGCTCACCGTCACCATCTCGAACTCTTCTCCCGGCGACCAGTCCATCTGTTCGAGACCATCTACAACACCGTTGAGTTGCAGCCCGCAGAGCATTGGGCAACGGTAGTAGTTGAGGGTCAGGATCACCGGCCGTTCGCCGTCGAAGTAACTCCCGAGCTCGACCCACTCGCCGCTTTCGTCACGAAACCTCGCGTCGAGCGGCAGCTTGGCGTCGAGGTGTTCCGTCACCCCGACCTCGTCCAGGGCCTCAGGCACCTCGCTCACCAGCTGAGCCTCAGCCGGACCGGCGATCGCGACCAACATAATCAAGGCAACACCCAGTCTCAGTGGACTGCTCTGAATCGACATCATTCAACCCCACTCGATGAGAATAACCGAAAAAATTGAACCTGGATTCCCTGCCGCACCCCTTTTTTTTCGATCAACAACCGTGTTCAATTAAGGTCGAGCAAAGGTAACACAGACCGGCCCCGATGGATGCTGGATTCCGTTCCTCGACTACAGAGGTGAAAGGGGGAAAGGGGAGGAGCGCACCGAAACCTCTGGTCGTAATGAGGAGCGAGGATTCCTATTTCCTCAGTCCTATTTCCGAACTCTGTAGCGTCTTCACTTCTTCCGAATCCAGACCTTCCAACTCTCGTCGGCCTGCGCGCTGGCAAAGACATCGTGGCCCTTCGAGCGAAGTCCGTCGATCAAGGGCGCGGGTTGGAAAGGAGCCGTGACCACCACCACGTCTCCACTCTCTTTTTCCGCAAGCGTGGCGGAGACGGTTTTGACCGGAGTCTCGCCCGCATCGAGCAGTGCGGCGCCATCAATCGTCGCTTCGGCATCCAAGGAGACCCAGGCCGGTATTTCGGTCCCTCTTTCGTCGACGAGGCCGTCGCCGATGTTCGAGTCGCCGCCGAGCCCGAGTTCGCTTCGAAGCGCCAATACCAGTTCCCTTGGCTGCATCCCAGCGACTCTCGCAGCCTGCTCGAGAGTCGCGACCTTGGCGACCGTTCGGCGAAGAAGAGGGTTCTTGAGTGCCTTGAATTGCGGTGCGATTCCGATCAACACATCTTCCGCCTCGGGATGGGCATCCAGGAGATCAGCCACCCGGGTCTCGGGCCCGATCACCGGCGCGCTCATGCTCCCGCCTCACCGGCCGAGACCTCGGCCAACAATCTCCGTTCGCCCTCGAGGGCCCTGAGCGGCGCGATGTCCTGGGTGACTTCGAGGGTACCGAGGTACTCGCCTCCTTCGTCACGTACCGCGAAGTATCGAATATGCACAAACCGATCACCCATCTGGATCCAGAACTCCGCCACGTCACGCCTTCCGGATTTGAGGTCGTCCACCACCTGTTCGACGATGTGGACGCTCTTTGGCGGATGGCAATCCTCGACCCTGCGGCCGATGATGGCTCGATTGCGGGCAAAGACGCGGTCGTCCCCCTCGCTGAAAAAACCGACCCGGCCTTCGGCGTCGACAAAGGTCAGATCCATCGGCAGGACGTTGAGCAGCGCGGTCAACTGGCGCATCGTGAGGTGGCCCGACGGCAGAGTGACTGCATCGTCGCCGGGGAGCTCGACCGGTTTCTCGGGGAGCTTTGGAATGACGGGAAGCCAAAGACCTGCCGCTTCGACCAGGCCCTTTCCAAACTCGTCCCATTGCGAACGAACGGCCTCCCAGTCCTGCACCGCCACGTGTTCGAGAGTCATCGGCCACAGAATACGGTCCTCTTTATCGGTCATGCCTTCGATCTGTTCGAGCATCGGCAGAATGACGGTTTGAACCGCGAAAGCCCGTCCGTCCGTGTCGAGGTCGCTCTGGTTCGAGATCAGTTCTCCGGCTGCGGCGATCTTCTCCCGGATCTCATCGTGGACTCCCCACATGACCTTGGGAGGACCGGCAATGCCCGCCTTTTCGAGATAAGGAAAAACCAGATACTCCTTGCGCTGGTAGTGCACGTCGACCCCGGCCAGCGACTCGTGCAGCGTTCGCCAGTCGTTGTCTTCCCCGGCGTCTGCGCTCTGAAGCCTGTCGGCAAAGAGCCTGTACTCGGCAACGATCTCGCGGATTCGTTCGTTTTCGAGCCTGAAGGTGTGGATCGGGTGACCCGCCGGAACGTCCGTCGGTCCATGTGGCGCTGCTCCACCGAGAACCGCCGCGTGCACATCACACATCCGCTGAATCTCTTCCTGCTTCATGCCATCGGACATCAGCGAATTTTCCATTGCCGCGATTTCGGTCGGCCCGACTTCGGCCAGAAGTTCTCCGAACTCCTCCTTCAGGCTGTCGGGATCGGCCCCATCGTGCAGGCTCTTGATGATCTCCTTCAATGTCTCGATACGATGACGACTGTTGTCGAGTAATTCACTCATGGCGCCTCCTGCAATAGATCATGATACTCAGTCGCGGATCCGTCCTTGACCTGGGTCATGCAGGATGCTGGATCCCGCATCACTCTTGTCCAAGACAGGTTCTCGGCTACCGTTCAGGGACGGCGACAGCGACAGTGAACAGCTAACAGTAGTCAGCGTCAGCGATCAGCGACAGCACTCACTTCTCCGGATTCAAGAGCCGCCAGGTCATGGCACGCACCTGATCGAAGGCGTTCATCGCTTCACTGGCTCCGTTCGGGCTGATCGCCCCGGCGTGGGCGAGGAGCTGCAAGTGGCTGTCGACCTCTTTGGCTGAGGCGTACGCGATTCTCCAGTGGTTCAACCGGTCTCTACCGAATCGGCCGTGGCCTTCTGCCAGGTTGGCAGGGACTGAACTCGCCGATCGGACTACCTGATCGGCTATGGACTTCAGAGGAGCTGGAACCCTGATCACGAGCTTGATCGCGATTCCTGCTGCTTCGAGGGCTTTCGAGTGGGCGACGAGGTTGGTGTTCGTGGCGGCGTTGGACATGGTCACCTCCGGGTCGTTCATGCCCATTCCCACAAGCCGGTGTGGTGGCCGATGTCAAGGATGCCCTGCACCCTGCCTGTCCTTGACATCGGCCGCCCACCGGCTACCCCTTCCTTTGAACGACCCGGAGGTGGCCACTTCGCCGCCTGTACTCCTGATCGCCGCCGCCGCCGCTGTCCTCTGTCGCTGTTCCCTGCCGCTGTCCCTGTTCGCTGTTGTCTGTCGCTGACGCTGGACACTGTCGCCATCGCTGCAATTCGGGCAGTGATTCTGGATGCTAATGCTCGATTGAAGCAGCCATCCGGGTTGCAGATCGGGTTCACGTCGATCGCGATAGCGATTCCGATGGCGATAGCGATTTCTGAGATGATCCTGGGCGGAGATCCGGAATTCCTTATTCCTGAATCCTGCTAACCTCATACGACCCCACAAGGAGGACCCGATGAAAAACGTCATGATCATCGCTGCAACTTTCGCTCTGGCCACCCTGACGGCCTGCGGATCCACAGATACGGTGGACGGCCTTTCCCGGGTTGTCGGTCCTCCTGTGGCGAGCTCTTCCGAAGCCACAGCCACCGTGAAACCCAGGCCGATGCGAGGAAACTTCACCTATATGGCCGACGCCGGGCTTTTCTCCGATTGCGCAACCGGCCGACGGCTACCGGTGGCGATGGAGGCAGACTTCATCGGACTCGAGCGAGCCTACCTCGACACTGTGGAGGAGGCCGGTCAACCCCTGATGGTCAGTATCGATGGATCGATCGTCGAACGCCCACCGATGGAAGGGCACGGCACCGAGGAGGTCGTCCTCGTCGACCGTTTCATCGCGGTCCTTATTGGTGAGACCTGCGCACAGGCCAAACCCGATGCCTCACTCAGGAACACCCGTTGGGCGGTGACCGAGATTCGCGCCAGCAAAGTCTACGTCGGCGCCGGCAAGCGCGAACCATTTATTCTCTTCGAGTCCGACACCGGCAACATTCGCGGATATGCGGGTTGCAACCAACTCATGGGAAGTTATGAGGCGGACGGGTCGCGTCTGAGCTTTGGAACCTTGAGCACCACAAAACGGTATTGCGCCGATTCCATGAAGATCGAAGATTCTCTCCTGGTCGCGCTCCGCTCGGTGACCGGATTCGAGATATCAGGAGACACCTTGACTCTGCTCGATCCCAAAGGGAAAACGATCCGTTTCGAAGCCCGTTATCTGGAGTAACAGTCGTTTATGAGGGACGGGTCAGCTATCGGTCTGGACGACCGTCGCGCCCTTGGCGTTCTTCTTGATCGAGTCGATCCCCTTCATGCAGGCGTCCTTCGACTTGTATCCCTGACCGTTGCAGATGACCTTGCCGTTGGCCGCTTTGAGCCGAAACCGGAAATCGCCACTCTTGCCTTTGAACACCTCGAATTTGGCCGCCATCAACTCCTCCTCATTTGAATTCCTGTAATCGATCGTAGCAGATTCATTTTATCGCCGCTGTGAGCCCGATCTGCTCTATAATCCGCCCAACAACACGGGGACCACCGGAACAAGGAACTGGCTTCGGAGCCATGATCATTTTGTACCCGCTGCCTTCCCAGGAGGTCATATGTACCGAAAGAAATCCGCATTGCCGGCTCTCCGAATCAGTTCCCTACTGCTGGTGATCGCCGCCGCCCTGGGTTGCTCTTCCATGTCTTCAATGGAACCTCTCGAGGTGACCCTCGCCAATCTCGAAGTCAAAGAGATCACGGTCTTCGAGACCACCTTGGTCGCCAAGCTCAGAATCACCAATCCGAACCCCGAACCCTTTTCCATCGATGGCGCCTCATTCAAGCTCTATCTCGAGGACAAAAAGGTCGGCACGGGAACCACCTCCGAGATCTTCACGGTGGAGCGTCTCGATTCCTACGTTGTCGACACGATGTTTCACGTCAACAATGCTTCGGCCCTTTTGCGACTGAAAGATATCTTCGAAGCGAAAGAAGTGAGCTACGGCCTTCGCGGCTCGCTCTTCACGCAGGGAGCCTTTGGCACCAAAAAGATCAAGATCGAAAAAATGGGCCGCGTCGATCTCACCGGTACGATACCGACTCAGACCGACACGGCCGATCCATTCGCCGACGCACCCCCATCAGGGTGAGTCAGGCATTTGGTTTATCGTTTGCCGCCGAACAGGCTGCCGAGCAGACCGGTGCCCATCTTGACGATGTCGTCCATCGACTCGCCGTCGCCGTCGCTGTCGAGCATCTTCGAGAACATGTCGACCGCTGAGGGCGAGGCCTTTCGGGCTACTTGCTCCTGCTGACCGAGTGCCGCCGCCAGGCCCGACGCGTCGAAGCCCTGTTGGCGCTTGGCCTTGCCGAGTGAACCCATGATCAGCGGGGCCACCATGGCCATGATCTTGGTGACCGTGCCCATATCAACACCACTCGAGCGGCTGACCGCCTTTTCCACATTCCCCTGGCTTCCACCAAAGACGTGGCCGAGGATCCCGGCTCCTGCGGCGAGATTGCCGCCACCGCCGAGGTAGCCCATGACATCATCGAGAACGCTGCCGTCGTGGTCGCGATCGAGAGCACCCAGAAGGGCACTGGCACCGTTGCCCGACGTCGCATTGCGGGTCAGTCCGGCCATCATCGCGGGCAGGGCACCGGCAAGGACGTTGGTGACGTCACCGCCGCTGACACCCACCGCACGGGCGATCTGATCGACCCCGCCGCCGCCGAGCTGTCCCATCAACGATCCGAGAAGATCGGAAGTATCTGCCATTGGTTCAACCCTTCAGTACGAAGGTGACCTTGAGGTTCACCCTGTAGGCGCTGACTTTTCCGTCGTCCACTTCGACCTTCATCTCGCTCACCCAGGCGCCCTTGACCTTGTCGAGGGTTTTGTCGGCACGCTCGATGCCTTTTTGAATCGCATCCTCGAAGCTGGTCGGCGAAGAACAACTGAGTTCCGTGACTTTTGCGACTGACATATCGATCTCCTTTTTGGTTGTGAGTCGTCAACCGACTCTTTGGCTTGTGCCCGCTGACTCGGCAACGGGGCTCTCCTTGGTCTGTACGGATAGTGCCCGGTCATCGTAGCACGACGACGGAGGGCGAATCCGCATATCCCACAGGGTCAGTCCTGGGTCGGAATCCGCAGCACCTGACCGGGGTAGATCTTGTCCGGATCGCTGAGCATGGGCTTGTTGGCTTCGAAGATCACCGGATACTTCATGGCATTGCCGTAGAACTCTTTGGCGATCTTGCCCAGGGTGTCGCCACCCACCACGGTATAGAACCGAGCCTCCGGCTCCGTAGCCTCCACCACGATGCGATCATCGACCCGCGCGGTGCCCGCGGTGTTGCCCAGGGCGAGGACGATTTTTTCGCGAATCTCCTGGCTCGGAGCAGAGCCCGTCACCGTCACCAGATCGTCGTCGACCTCGATTCCCAGGTTTTCGATCTCAAGACCGAGTCTCCCGACGTACTTTCCGAGGGTCACTTCTTTCTTCTCCTCTGCCGCCACTTCTGCCGCGGCTACCGCCGCAGCCTGTGCCGCCGCCTCGGCCCCATCGTCTTGCCTGTTGAAAATCTTTTCGCCTGCACCCTTAATAAAATCAATCAGTCCCATCGCTACCTCCTTGTGTGTTTGTCGGTTGTTGGATATTTCATCATTCACAAACTCGGACAGTTGGTCTTTGGAAAAGTCACATGCTGCGGCTGATTGACCAGATATCAAATGGGCGAAGATCAACGACGGTCATATCCGGTGATGCCAATCGTTGGATACGCAGTAGGGACCAGCCACCGGAACCGCCGTCAGTTACCACCCTCCGCTCGCCCCGCCGCCGCCAAAACTTCCGCCGCCGCCGGAGAAGCCGCCACCCGAAAAACCACCACCGCCGCCACCGCCGCCCATCGGACCCCAAAAGGTCCCGCCGCGGGATCCCGAGCCCCGCCCGACCATCTGTTTGGGCAGGATGAGGCGCAGAATCGGGAAGGCCACCAACCACAGAATCGCAGCCACCACGCCCGCTTTCACGCCAAGGAGAATCGCCGGAGCCGCAAAGAAAAACGGGGTCAGAGAAAGCCCGAGGATCCACCCGGCGGGGCCTTTCGATGACAGCGCGGCCATGATAAACGGCATGCCGAAAATGAAAAAGAAAATGACGGAAGAAGGGTCGCCGCCACGGTCGCTCTCCGTCTCTCGGGGGAGTTCGAGTTCCTCACCCCGAACTGCGGCGGAAACTGCTCCGACCGCGGCATCGACACCGCCGTCAAAATCTCCCGAGCGAAACCGCGGCGCCATCAGACCATCGATGATTCTGCCGCTCTGGGCATCCGTGAGGGCTCCCTCGAGCCCATACCCGACCTCGATCCGCATCCGACGGTCATCCCGTGAGATCAGGATCAGCACACCATCGTCGATTCCCGACCGCCCCAGTTTCCAGGCCTCCACGACCCGGATGGCGAAGTCCTCGATCGGATCGCCATCGAGACTCGGGACGGTCAGCACCACGACCTGGGCGCCGGTCTCCTCCTCGAGTTGCCGCAGTCTTTCCTCGAGTTCAGCTTCATAGGCATCGCCGAGCAACATCGCCTGATCGTTGACCCGTCCGGCGAGATACGGAACCTCGAGCGCCGCCAAGGTGCCCGCCACCAGGCACAGGGCCACAAGGAGCAAACCTCGGGCGCGATGGAGCCGGATCTTCGCCATTTCAGCGCTCCCGAATCCGCGGCGCATCTTCGAGTTCATCCTCGTCCTCAGGCCTGCGAACGACCTCGTAGGTCGCCAACAGATCGCCACAGCGAGAGATGACCTCTGCCAAAGCACCCGGTGCCCTTCCGGCCTTGATTCCCAAGACCAGATTGTCGATCAGATGCTGCCACTCGTCCTTTGGCACCGCCCGGTGGATTCCCTCGTCGGCCAGGATGACCGCACGATGTTCGAAGATCGCCAAAAACACCAGAATGCCCGTTCGATCCCGGGTGGCGAAGACCTCCTCTTCCAGGAAGGCCGCCTCCGCCCGCAACCCGACCACCCGATCGAGGTGATCCTCGGGAATCAAAAACCTGGCAATCGGGGCCAATCCGGCCAACAGAAAGCCGAAACCGGCGCCAACCAGAGTCGGCAACGTGATCCACCAGACTCCAGACCCACCCCAGTGGTCTCCGAAAGCGTGCGCCAGACCGGCCGCCACCGCGGCGGTCAAGGCGCCGATGGTGGCTCCGCGCCAGCGCCCTTCATCGTGATCGACGACCCTCTCGACGATATAGGGGACGATCTCGCCGCCGGTCAGGGACTCCGCATGGGCGGTGGCCTCCTGGATCGACTCAAGATCCGAGGGCTTAAAGAGCGAACGAAAGCTCATCTTTTCAGCTCAACCAACCGCGAGTAATCAGAATTCAACCTGTGGCGGTTCGTCGGCTCCCGGCTTCGACTCGAAATAACCCTTGTCCCCGAATCCGAAGAGATTCGCAAAGAGGGCCGCCGGAAAACTCCGCCGCGCCGTGTTGTAGAGCCGCGCGGCCTCGTTGTAGCGGTTGCGCTCGACCGCGATCCGGTTCTCGGTCCCTTCGAGCTGCACCTGGAGATCCCGGAACGCCTGCACAGCCTTCAGATCCGGGTAGCGCTCGACAACCACCAACAGACGCGAAAGAGCCGACGACAACGCATCCTGGTTGGCCTGAAACGCCTGCATCTGGCCTGGCGTCGGCGCACCTTCGATATTCATCTGCCCGACCTTGGCCCTCGCCTCGATCACGTTCTGCAGTGTTTCCTGCTCGAACTCGGCGGCTCCCTTGACCGTGGCGACCAGATTCGGGATCAGATCGGCCCGCCGCTGATAGACGTTTTCGACCTGGCCCCAGGCCGCATCGACGCCCTCTTCCAGACCGACGAGATTGTTATAGATTCCAGTGACCATGAAGGCGACGATCCCCAACAGGAGAACAAATGCCAACCCGCATCCGATGAGTATCTTTGCCATGTGTGCCGCTCCAGTTCTCTTCGGCAGTTTTTGATGCCCGACATTCTACAACGAGCCAGGTGCCGTTTTCTGGACTTCAGGTGTCAGACCTCTGGAACTACGTTCACGTGAGCGGCTCAATTCCCCGGGCGGGGTCGAAACCCTGGAATCGGTATCCGGAGGCACTCTTTTCCAAAACAGCGTCTCGGACAGCGTACAGGGGCAGCGACGGGGAACAGTAGTCAGGGGCAGTGTTCAGTCATCAGCGGCAGCGAACAGCGGCCGGGGCCGGGGCAGCGAGAGCGCCAGTGAAAAGCTCTCACTTCGTCGGGTTCAACAGTCGCCAAGTCATGGCACGGACCTGATCGAAGGCGTTCATCGCTTCACTGGCTCCGTTCGGGCTGATCGCCCCGGCGTGGGCGAGGAGTTCCAAGTGGCTGTCGACCTCTTTCGCCGAGGCGTAAGCGATTCTCCAGTGGTTCGACCGGTCTCTACCGACTCGGCCGTGACCTTCTGCCAGGTTTGCAGGGACTGAACTTGCCGACCGGATCACCTGATCGGCTATCGACTTCAGCGGAGCCGGAACCCTCATCACCAGCTTGATCGCGATTCCTGCTGCTTCGAGGGCTTTTGAGTGGGCAACGAGGTTGGTGTTCGTGGCGGCGTTGGACATGGTCACCTCCGGGTCGTTCATGCCCATATCCACAAGCCGGTGTGGCGGCCGATGTCAAGGATGCCCTGCACCCTGCCTGTCCTTGACATCGGCCGCCCACCGGCTACCCCTTACTGTTGAACGACCCGGCGGTGACCACGCCGTCGCTGCACCTGACCGCTGCCGCTGTCCCCTGTCCCTGTACACTGATCGCTGGTTCCTGACGCTGTCCTGTCGCTGACGCTGACGCTGGACACTGTCGCTGCCGCTGCAATCCGGGCACGGACGCGAACACGGACTCGGACTCGAACTCGGACGCTGGGTAACCGCGAACTGGATATGCCAAAAACCAACCTATAAACCACGTATTGGCAGGTGGGCAACCGCAAATGACGATTTGTTTCGGACAACAGTGATCCGGCAACTGAGGAAGCCGCGTTACACTTGAGGCCGCGAGGGCGCTATGACTGACAAAAATCTTCCGATCGTCAATGACTACCAGCAACTCGGGCGACGTGAGCTTCTCCGCCAGTGGGTTCCCCCGACCGCGGCCGGTCTCGCACTCGCCGCCCTCGGTTTTGGATTCTCGGGCCGAGGCGGCCGCCATCGACCGCCCGAAGTCGCGGCGCTCCCTTCGCCAAAGGATTGGCGCACCGATCCGGCCGGCCCCGGTCGGATCGCGACGGCTTGCGGAAACGGTCCGACTGCCAATATCCAAGCGGCGCTCGGCGCCATGGGTGGGATGAAGCAATTCGTCAAACCGGGCGAAAAGGTGGTCCTCAAACCCAATTGTGCGTGGGACCGGCGACCGGCACAGGCTGCCAACACGGATCCGGAAGTCATCGCCGAACTGGCCCGCCAGTGTCTGGCTGCGGGCGCCGCCTCGGTGGTAGTGATTGACAATTCCTGCCACGATCCCGGCCGCGCTTTCACCCGCTCCGGCATCGAAGCCGCGGCTGGTGAAGCGGGTGCAAGCTGCGCCCACCAGAACAACACAAGCACCGTGACACTCAATCTGGGCGGAACCACTCTCGGTCCGTGGGAGGTCCTGCGACCGATCGTCGAGGCCGACCGTGTCATCAACGTACCGGTGGTCAAACACCACTCTCTTTCACGCGGCACCCTCGGGATGAAAAACTGGTTTGGGGCGGTGGTCGGCCGACGGCCCAATCTCCACCAGCGAATCGCCCAGGTCTGCGCTGAACTCGGAGCCGCCTTTCGACCGACACTGACGGTCATCGACGCGACCCGGATCCTCACCGGTGGGGGGCCGACCGGAGGATCGCTGGCGCTGGTCAAGGCCACCGATTGTGTGGCGGTGGCAACCGACCCGGTGGCCGCGGACGCGTGGGGTGCGAGCCTTCTGGACCTCGGCCCCGAAGAACTGCCCCATATCGCCATCGCGGCACGGCTCGGGCTCGGAACCGAGGACTGGAAGTCAGTCCTGGTGGAGTCCTGAAGATGATTTCGGATTTCGGATTTCGGATTTCGAAGTTTCGCCAATTCATCAATCGTGCTGAAAACTCGATAGGGGGACCGGACGGGGATTCCGAATTCCGAATTCCGAATTCCGAGCTCGAGTCGTTTCCGAAGGAATCGACTCCATGAAACTCCCTCGCGCCCGCCACTACCGGATCCTCGTACAGGCACTGTTTCTTTTTGCCTTCATCGCGCTCTTTTGGGGTCTCGCGGAACCGCGGGTTCCTGCGTCGCTGGCCTCGATCCTGCTCGCCCTCGACCCCCTGACCGCCGTGGGGACCGCTTTGTCCGATTGGACGATCGTCGGTTGGACGTGGCTCGGCCTCGCCGTTCTCGCCTTCACCGCGGTTCTCGGCCGCTTCTTCTGCGGGTGGATCTGCCCCCTCGGCACCCTTCAGCAGCTGGTCTCGTGGATCGCGGGCCCCGAAAAACGCAAACGGTACAAGATCAACCGCTATCGCAAGTGGTTCTCCATCAAGTACATCATCCTCACGGTTCTCCTGGTTTGGGCGGCCCTCGGAACCAACCACATCGGGTGGCTCGACCCCATTCCCCTGCTCCACCGTGCATTCGCCGCCGGTATCCGGCCCATGTGGCACGGCGGTGCGACCCCCGGAGGTTGGATCTCGTTCGGCATTCTGGCCGCCATCCTGCTGCTCTCGGCGTGGATGCCACGCTTCTTCTGCCGCGGCGTCTGTCCGCTCGGTGCACTCATGGGTCTCTTCGCCCGTCTCGCACCGCTGCGAATTCGCCGTGATCAGACCGGGTCCTGCACGAGCTGCACCCTGTGTGTTTTCGCCTGTCAGGGCGCCGACGAACCACTCGAGAAACATCGGGTCAGCGAATGCCACGTCTGCCTCAATTGCCTTGGGACCTGCGCTGAAGAGAGCCTGCACTTCGGTCTTCCGACCCCCGAAAGCACCCAACCCATGCCGTCGCTCGATGTCGGCCGCCGCAGATTCCTCCTGGGCGTCACCGGATCGGCCGTCTTTGCACCGGTTCTCAGAGCCGGGGGCAGCGGCCTCGACGCCCGCAGCCACGACGCCATCCGCCCGCCGGGAGCTCTTGATGAAGAGGCCTTTCTGGCGCGCTGCATCACCTGCGGCGCCTGCTCGGCCTCCTGTCCCACCGGGGTCATTCTTTCGGACTTCGGTAAGACCGGTGTCGAGGGCCTCTTCACTCCCGTTCTGAATATGCGCCGCGGCTGGTGCGAACCATCGTGCATCCGGTGTGGCGAGGTCTGCCCAACCGAGGCCCTGACCGTCCTCGATCCCGAAGCCAAACAGGCCATCGGCGGTCCTGCGGAAGTCAGCATCGGCACCGCCTTCTTCGACCGCGGCCGCTGCCTCCCCTGGGCCATGGAGACTCCCTGCATCGTCTGCGAGGAGATGTGCCCGACCTCGCCGAAGGCTATCTTCTTCGAGGATGTGAACATCACCAACCGCGACGGCGAGAGGGTCTTTCTGCAACGCCCGCAGATTCAACCCGAGCTCTGCACCGGTTGCGGTCTGTGCGAAAACCGCTGCCCGGTCGGAGAGCAGGCGGCCATTCGGGTGTCATCGGTTGGGGAAACCCGGGACCCCAGGAATCGGATGCTGCAGGGCATCATTCAGGTTGGGCCGACCCAGTATTCCTGACTCCTGCCGACCACCTCGAAAAGGGAAGATTCACTCCTACTTCGCGAGCCTGATACCTCCGTTGGTTCAATTTGGATCCCCAGCTCCGAGCGCTTCAGCCTTTTCAAAAAACGGCGCAGCATCCCCTTGCCTCCCCGACGCCATCAGCACAGTGCCCATCATCTGGTAGCCGAGATGAAAATCGGGGCGCATCCGGATCATGTCCTCGCAGGCAGCCAGTGCTGCATCGCGATTCTCCGGTGCTACGTAGGTCAGGGCGATCAAGTTCTTTTTGTGGTACTCAATCAGGTCCTTGGCGTCGATGGTCGATGGAGCCTCTTCGGTTCGTGTCGTGACATAGCCCAGAGCTTCGAGACGCTGCCGCGTGGCAGTATCAACCGAACGATATCCATCATCCGTTTCCACCGGGAATTCGGCAAGAATTGACTGGAGTCCGGCCCGCAATTTCTTTGCAAGGGATCTCTCACTATCAATGAGATTATTCTTTTCATAAACATCGCTTGATAATGCGTAGAGTTCTGGTTGAGCGGTCTCGATATATTGATAACCTCCGGCGATGATCCCAAAGAGACCCTGCCCACCATATTTCATCGGTTCGATACTCATAGTGAACAACGTTCTTTGCGGAATTCTGGTCGTTTTATCCCGGATAACCTTTGCCAAATCAACGCCCTGTATTTCAGATACTTTTTTGAGGCCAGAAAGTGAAATAATCGTTGGGAAAACATCAACAATTCCAACCGTATCTGTCACTCTGATCGGATCGACGCTCCCGGGAATTTTGAATATCAAAGGAACTCTCATCGTTGATGTATAGATGTAGAAACCGTGTGTATTCTCGCCGTGTTCTCCGTGACTTTCGCCGTGATCTGCAGTGATGCAGATGAGGGATTCTTCGTAAAGTTCCAGTTCTTTCAATGCATCGATAAGAAGACCTATGCAATGATCCGTAAAGGCAACTTCCGCAACATAATCTTGGATATATCGCGGATACTTCTTATATAGAGTTCGTATCTTCGTTGCAAATGATTCCGGAGCCTCATAGGGAGCATGAGGATCGAAGAGATGAAGGAAAAGAAAATTCTTTTCGTCTCTATTTTTCCTGATCCACTCGATGGCTTTCGATGTTGTCCGATCTCCTCGACGCTCACCGATAATCGAGGTCTCGTCAATTTCATCATCGTAGACATCGAAACCTTGATCGAGTCCGAACTTGGATTCCATGACCAATGCGCTCAAAAACGCTCCGGTATTGAAACCGTTTTCTTTCATCACTTCTGCAAGCGTCACGTGACGGTCGGCGAGCGTATATCGACCGTTGTCCAGAACCCCGTGAGCCGGCGGAATCTTGCCCGTCAGCATGGTGGCGTGCGAAGGCAAGGTGACCGGCATCGGGGCGAAGGCGTTTTCGAACACGACTCCCTCGCGCCCGATGGCAGCGATATTCGGCGAATTCACCTCCGGAGCGTTGTAGGCGCTGATCGCGTCCCATCGGGTGGTGTCCAGGCTGATGAGAATCACGTTTCGGACGGGCGGGGCATCCGGATGGCTGCCGTCGTTTGCGACCGCCTTCAAGGGTCGGTCAGATCCTTCCGGTGTGTCACCAACCAGGGGCCGCTCAATCGCCACGGCAATCACCATCACGAGGAGCAGCAGCGCGGGAATGTGTCGTCGACTCATGTCCCTGCAGTCTTACGACGGACAGCTCCGGTTGTTTCCGGTCAGCACACGCGGGCTGGGGACCAAGGTCGTGTTCTGATCAGTTCATCCGGATGGTGGGAATCGGGGCGGGTCTCGGTCGGTCACTGTCGCCGGTCGGGTCGGAAGGCAGCGCACTGATGGGGTGCTGCGTCCGTTCCCACCACACAACTCTGGGACCTCCCTGAAGCGTCACGCGAAGCCGTACCGTCATCTGCCAATTGTCGTCACGGCCGATTGCGACGACCTCGGCCTCCCACTCCCCCATCGGACGCACGGTGGACGAAATATAGCCACCGGCAAATCGTCGTTCGGTGATCCCGAGATAGGTCGAACCGTATTTGGCGAGCCCGGCGAGAGTTTCAGCGACGGATGCATCGCTCAGAGCGGTGACCCGGACCGCGCGCTCTTCGATGACGACACCAGCGCCGCGCGACCTCAGTTCACCAACTACCGCGGCCAGCGTGATCGCCACCAGCGTCAATGCCGCCAGCGCAAAGACCAGCGCGACACCTCGTTCGCCGGCTCGACGATCAGAGGTCACCACCGGCGGGTCCCTCCATAACCACGGATCGCGAAACGCAGGTTTTCAGTCCGCCGTTCCTTGGCATAACCGACATCGCGCGACGCCTGCGTCTCGGTCCCCGGATAAATCAAATATCCGACCCGAAGATCAACAACCCCCGGCACTGGGGTCTGCCACCACCAGGCCGTGATGCCGCGAAGCAACAGCCTCTCATCCTCCAAATTTCCATCGAGGCCGATACTCCGGCGCATCAAATTTCCGTTCACCACCTCAAAACGCAAGATGCGGTTGTTGCGAGTGCGGATCTCGAGGGGTGTCTCGGACCATGATTCCTCGGGATTCCTGACACCGGCCGCAGCCTGGATGTCATTGCGCAGGCGACTCGTGACGTGGACCACCAGGGGATTGCGGACCGACCGGCCCGTGGCTCCCAGGAGCTTGATCGAGTGGATCACGAGAGCGGACGCAACCAACACCATGGCGCTGACCAGAGCCAGCACGACCAACAACTCCACCAGCGTGGTGCCGCGGTTCGATCGACGAAACCTTTTCATGGCCGCCACACCTGGGTCGAGATCGTCACCACCATCTCTTCGCTGCGCACCATGGCTCGCGATTCCACCCGAATTTCATAGAGTCCCTCAATCGGCTTGGGGAGGACCAGGATGCTGGTTGAAATCGTCACCGACGATTTGGGTGGGATTTGTTCACCGAGATCGACACCGGCGGAAACCAGCGGCAGGGCACCGCCACGTACGCTCTCGAGCGTCGCCTCCGCTGCGCGAACCAGATCGGCGCGTGCCTCGAGCCGACGCGCCGCGCTCATGTGGACGTCGAGAAAACTCGCCGCAACGATCACCGCCATCCCGAAAATGGTGAGTGCGGCCATCGCCTCGACGAGACTGAAGCCGAACTGCCGGTGCCGAACGGCAGCTCCCTGGGTTGGATCCTTGGTGGCGGCTAGATCCCGAATCCGAGCAACTCCCGCAGCTTGGCCTTCGACCGCTCCTCGACCTCGTCGTGCAGCGAGCCGCCGTGCGAATCCATGGTTACCATCACCGGGAATCTTTCGACCTCGATCACCCACAGTGCTTCGGGCACACCGAATTCTTCCAACATGAAGACCCGCTCGACCCGTGGGATGGCGCGCGCCAGAACCTGCGCCGCCCCACCGACTGCATGCAGGTAGACGGCCCCGTGTTCTCCAAGCCCCTTGAGGGTCCTGTCCTTCATGCCACCTTTGCCGATCACTCCGCGCAGGCCATATCGACCGATGACATCGGCCTGATAGGGTTCCTCGCGGATCGAGGTCGTCGGACCGGCAGCCACGAAGTCATAGGATCCGTCATCGTTTTCCGCAACAACAGGGCCGCAGTGGTAGATGACCGTATCTTTCATGAACGGAGCGACGTCTTCCCGGAAATCCTCCATCAGCCATTTGTGGGCCGCATCGCGTCCGGTGATCATTCGCCCGCTGAGCTCGACAAAGTCTCCTACCTCGAGGCCTCTGATAGTTTCTTCGCTGACCGGCAGTTTCAGCTCAGCCATGTCACGTCTCCCCCCTGATCGATGCTGACGCCCGCTTTGCGGCTCGCCCAGCACATATACGAGATGGTCACGAAGTAACACGCCGGAAGACGGTCGAGCACGCCGATCTTGACCCCCAACAGGGTGGTGTTTCCACCAAAACCCATGGGTCCGACTCCGAGCTCGTTGCCCTCTCGCAGAAGGCGTTCTTCAAGCTCTGCCAACTCGGGCATCGGGTTGGTATCTGCGAGCGGCCGCAACAATTGTCGTTTCGAGGTTTCAAACGCAGAAACCCGATCGCCTCCGATGCAAACACCCAGAATACCGGGAGCACAACCCTTTCCCTGGGCATCCACGACGGCGTCGAGCACGGCACGGCGCACACCTTCGAGATCACGGCCGGCTCCCAGATCACTGTCCGGCAGTTTGTACTGGGTTCCGACGTTTTCGGAACCTCCGCCCTTGAGGATCATCCTGACTTCAACTCGATCCTCATCCCACTCCTCGAAATGGAGGAAGGGAATCCCGCGTCCCGCGCCATCACCTGTATTGGCTCCGGTCAGGGTATTGACGGCATTCGGCCGCAGAAACTTGTTGTTTGTCGCCTGCCGAACGGCCGCGACGAAGTCTTCCTTCAATGCGCGGGTGCTGACTCCAACCGGATGATGGATCCAAACGACCGGCGTACCGGTGTCCTGACAGATGGGCGCCGAATCGTCGCGGGCCATGTCCACGTTGTTGAGAATCGTATCGAGCGCCAGCGATGCGAGACCACCGCTCTCTTCGGCCGCGCGTCCCTCCTGCAAGGCATTGACTACGTCGGCAGGGAGCTCCGTCGAAGCTCTCCGAATCAATTCCACAAATGTGTCGGTGTAGCTCTCCATTTGGGCCATTCGCACCTCCAATCTGAGGATTATACGCCTGTCGGGACCGGTCTGTTTTCGCGGTCGCGCAACCGTGCAACCAGCATCCAATCGATTTGTCGGTAGCGAAAAAACGCCGGCTCCAGCGTTCGATAGCGATACCGATTGATGACTGGAAGTGACTGGAGGGCCGTACCCGGACGGATGTCAGGCCAGGATCTTCCGCTTCATGATCAAGATCTCGAAGGCCAGGCCCGCCTTCTGAGCTGCCTCGCGGAGCTCTGCCTGGGCGGTTTTCGGCACCCTGGAGTCCGGGATATCACCCAAGAGATACGCCACCCGCCGGTTTTTGACCGTGACCGGAACGATGATCACCTCGCCCGGTTGAGGATTGCCAAGCAATCGGATGAGTTCGCTGCTGTCAGCACCCATCGGGACAGCTCCACAATAAAAATCGAGGCCTTCCAACTTGCTCACGATGGCAGACGATTCCGTAGGCGCTGAGAAGGATTGGATATCGTCCAACACGACTCCCGGCCCGCGCCCCAGCCATCCCACCAGATGTCCGGAATGGACAGCCAGAACACAACACCTCTTGAGCAGTTTGACGGCCCTGCGCACGAGCAGGTCACCGATCTCATCCCGATGTTCGACCCCGCGCAAAAACGAATTGAAAACATCCTCGTCCAGGGCGCCGTCCGCTCGAACCGAGGTGCCGTCCGGGACCGGCATCAGACCAGGAAAGGTGGCTGCCATGGCGAGTCCGTTCCCGGGAACGCTTTGCTTCGTTCGGATCAGCGCGGCCGGGTCCAGAGCGGCCGGAGCCCACAATTGATGCCATTCATTGGCTCCGTCAAATACCTGCGGCGGCTGCTCTTTCGGAGCTTCGCCGGTTTGTTCCGGGAATTGGGTGAGCGCCGAGAGAATCCCTGATTCGGTCGCCACATGGGGGGTGATGTCCATCCCCACATAACTCACGACCTCCTCGGTCGCCGCCGGGTTTCTCGGGCTCGTCATCGCGACGTTGAGGGTGCCTCCTTTGCGTTCGAAGACCATCGCCTGGATCCGCTTCGAGACGTGGAAAGGAATCAGTTGCCGCAGCTCCAGTGGAGCTCGACGCAGGATCACGGTTGAGACGGAGGGAACACTGAGCTGTTCGGACAAAGCCTCGAGCAACGCGTGCTCGTCGACAAAACCGAATTTGAGGAGCTGGGTACCGAGCCTTCCGCCACTGTAGTGGCAGGCCTCGAGCCCGGTATGGAGTTCGGCAATGGCGATTGCCCCCCGATCGAGCAGAATCTCGCCCAGACGCTTCATGAAACCATCTTATCTTGATCCGGTCCAAGAAACCCGGGGTCGGTGGGCTTCACCCGCGACCGCGCAGAACTGCGGCCAGCGTTTCTCCGGCCGCTCGCCCGGCAGAAACCAGCTCGTCCTGAATCGCAACCGGGACGGACCGCGTCGGGAGATCCGCCATCACGTATCCCTTGGCGCGTCCGTTCATTGGGAGGCTGACCACCAGGACCTCGGTGGGTTCCGGATGACCCAGCAGCCGGAGGAGATCGTCATTGACCACCCCGGCCGGCATCGGTCCGGCGTATCTGTCGCGCTCCTCGAGTTCGGTGAACACCGAGGCAACATCGGCAAAAATCGAGAAGGACCGCACATCAGCGGCATCGAGAGGAATTCCCCGACTCATCCAACCAGAGACCTTTCCGTGGTGCACCGCAAAAAGACACACCCGGTCACAGCGCTGTGACGTGTAGTGAACGAGGATTTCGCCGACTTCGCTGGCAGTGGTGGCCGACCCGAACAACCTCAGAAGCTCACGATTGTCGGTGATGGCGCCCCGCAACTTGCCGCCATCCGAACCGGCAGGCACCAGGCTCGGAAAGCTCGCAACGTGGACCATCTTGGCTGCTCGCGGCCGGCTGTGATGCCTGAACAGTGTCGCGGGAATCATGCGCGGTTTCCACAAATCGTCCCACTCGAGCTTGTCCTCCTCCGCCGCCACGACCTCGGTCAAAAGGTCGGCATCTTCTCCGGCGGCTGGAGGCGTGTCCCTCGCCCGGTCGATCGCGAGTTCAATCGTTCGATCGGACGCGACAAAGGGCTCCACATGCATCTGGGTGAAATTTGCGATCCGGTCGATGATCCGTGCATCCCCTGGATTGCTCATCGCGACCTGGATGCGGTCCTGAATCAGCCTGAAAGGCACCACCCGCAACCGGCGCAGCATCGATTTCGGCAGAACGCCCGCATCGACACCCTCGAGATACTCGAGCAGCATCTGCTGTGAAACATAGGGCACACCATGCTGCTCCGCCAGGGCCTGGAGAAGCGAATCTTCTTCGATAAAACCGTAATCAACCAGATAGGTCCCGAGACGGGCGCCACCGCGACGGCACGCCGCCAGACCTGTGTGCAACTGCTCCACAGATATCGCACCGCGCTCGACAAGCATCTCTCCGAGCAATCCCATATACATATTCTACAACCATTGCCCAAAAAGCCCCATATCGTACTCAACCGGAACGATTTGGGCGCGATCCGCTGTTACCCTTAGGGACAGAAGGCGGGAGGAATGATCATGGCCGATACACGGGTCGAAAAAGACACGATGGGCGAGGTCAGCGTGCCGGCCAATCGCTATTGGGGGGCCCAGACCGAGCGATCGTTGGAAAACTTCAAAATCGGCGACGAAGTGATGCCGCGGGGCATCATTCGAGCGCTGGGCATCCTCAAATTGGCGGCAGCGCACAGCAACAGCGAGTTGGGCGTATTGGATGCTGAACGCGCCAATCTCATCGAAAGAGCCGCCAGAGAGGTGATCGAAGGAATCCTGGACGACAACTTCCCTCTGGTCGTCTGGCAGACCGGGAGCGGTACCCAGACCAATATGAACGCCAACGAGGTCATTGCCAACCGGGCCATCGAAATGGCGGGGGGTATCGTCGGCTCAAAAGACCCCATCCACCCGAATGATCACGTCAATTGCGGCCAGTCTTCGAACGACACCTTCCCCACCGCCATGCACATCGCGGCAGTCGAGGCCATTGTCCACCGCCTCGTGCCGGCTCTCACCCATCTTCGAGATGTCATCGACGACGCGGCGATCCGATTTTTTGATGTGGTCAAAATTGGCAGAACCCACCTCATGGACGCTGTTCCGATCACCCTGGGACAGGAGTTTTCGGCCTATCGTGAACAGCTCGACAAAGGCATCGACCGGGTCAACACGAGCCTTCCCGATCTTTATGAACTCGCAATCGGCGGCACGGCCGTCGGCACCGGCCTCAACACCCATCCGGAGTTCGGCGCGCGGACCGCCGCCGCCATTGCCGACATGACCGAACTGCCGTTTGTCCCGGCTCACAACCCATTCGAGGCACTGGCCGCCCACGACGCCATCGTCCAGACCAGCGGCACGCTTAAAACCCTCGCCGTTTCGCTGATGAAAATCGGTAACGACATCCGTCTTCTCGGATCTGGACCGCGTTGCGGTCTCGGCGAAATCACCCTCCCCGCGAACGAGCCCGGTTCGTCCATCATGCCGGGCAAGGTCAACCCGACCCAGAGTGAGGCGCTGACGATGGTGGCGGCGCAGGTGATCGGCAACGACACCGCGATCGCGATCGGCGGTGCGACGGGCCACCTCGAACTCAATGTCTTCAAACCAATGATGATCTTCAATCTCCTGCAGTCGATTCGTCTCCTGGCAGACGCCTGCAACAGCTTTGCCGACAAGTGTGTGGCCGGTATTGAGGCCAATCGGAACAGGACCGACGAATACCTCGAAAAAAGCCTCATGTTGGTCACCGCCCTCAATCCGGAAATCGGTTACGACAACTCGGCGAAAATCGCAAAAAAGGCGCATACCGAGGGCATCACACTCAAAGCCGCCGCGGTCGAACTCGGTCTCCTCAGCGAAGAAGATTTTGATCGTCTCGTGCGACCGGAAGAAATGACCTGAAGAAGTTCGGAGTTCGGATTTCGGGGTTCGGAGTTCGGAATGAGGAACGAGGAATGAGGAATGAGGAAATCCTTCTGAGAGGAATGAAAATGGTTCTTGCGGTGTGCGCGCGCGGCCCGGACGGCTGCACCACACTGTCTGGTTCTCAGTCTCCGGACATTTGACGGTCAGGACTCGTCGCGACCTCTGAAAAATTGCGGCCACGCACGAACGTCACCTCCGAATTCCGAACTCATAACTCCGAATTCCTCATTCTCTTGGTCATGATCACCGCGTCCTCACCGTCCTGGTAGTAGCGCGGTCGAGTTCCCGCACATTCATAGCAGAGGGACTCGTACATTCTGATTGCCGCCACATTGGATGGCCGGACCTCCAGGGTCAGGCTTTCGCCACCGGTCTCCGTCGTGTGCTCCTCGGCGAGCGTCATCAGTCGGGTCGACAGCCCCATCCGGCGATAGGCCGGCAAGCTGGCCACTTTGAGCACGTGCAGATCCAGGTATTGCCATGCACAAAAGAGATAGGCCTTCAGCTGACCTGCTGAATCCTCGAGGATTCGGTTGAATCGCCCTTCCGCCAGGATTTCGGAGACAAAAAACTGCGGCGGCCATGGATCGGAAAAGCAGTCCAACTCGGCCACCGCCAGGTTTCGCGCGTCTCCCACCTGAGGTGGTCTTACCACGTACCTCACCGCCACCTCAGTTGCCACCACCCGCGCGGTGGATCGGCGGGCCCTCGATATAGAGAGGTTCCACCGGCTGGGTTTCAGCGCCCGCTTCGACAAGCAAAAGCAGGGCTTCGGAGGCGCTCCGCGCGGCGACCGCCCTCTCGGCCTGACCGAGATCCAGGCCCTCCGCTGCGACCCACGGTCCCCTGCCGGCAAGATCGGCCACCGCGAGGATCTCGATATCTTCGACACCGCTCGGGGGCTCGTCTGACGCGAGTTCGAACCTGCGGGCATAGACCTCGCCTCGCCGCCCGGGCTGTGCACTCCACAACGAGGCGGGAGCGTCACATCGGGCGGCATGCATGAGCAATGAGTCGTATGCCAAACAGACGGCGCCGGTAGCACTCGCCAGACCCGCGGCAGTGGCCAACCCGGCGCGGATGCCGGTGAAGGAACCCGGCCCCCGTGAGATGACGACCTCCTCGAGCGCGTCTGCGGTGAGTCCGGCATTTTCGAACAAGAGATCCACGGCAGCCAGAACGAGGGTTGAACGGGGCTTGCCGGCACCCAGACGGACCATGGAAACCTCGCCCATGGACGAGGCACGAAGGGCCACCTCGAGTTGGGGTCCACATGAGGAAATTGCCAGTCTCACGGCATCGTGTTCGCGGTGAATCACCGCTCGGTCTCCTCGGGCAGTTTTTCGCGCGGACCGGGCCTGAGCTCCATGCGTGCTACCGCCGCGGCGGTGACCGCCGCCTCACTGAATGCAAAGCTCAGCGGCTCACCAGCGATCCAGCTTTCGATCTGATCGGCATAGTGGGGCGACCAGGGCCGACCGCTCTGTCCGACCGGCAACACGAGAACGCTGTCGTCCCAGTTCCCGACGTCGGCAACAAACCTCGCAGCAGGGATCGCTGTGACCGCAAACGGCCGCGCCGAATTCCAGGAGTGGGCGTTGACTGTCACGTTGCCGCCACCAACCGCAAACGGACCACGGTTCCACGAGTCGCTGAATATCCTCCCGAGACCCGGTGCTTCGGTCAACTGGTGTTGGAAGTGCACCGTGTGGATTTCACCCCACGAAGGGAAACCCACTTTGTTGTCGAGCCGGGAAAAAACACCTGCCAAAATTTCGCTTCGATTCTCCGTCTTCTGGGTACCGACATCATCCCACCAGCTGTCGTCGAGTCCGCCGGCCAGCAACCTCAAGATCTCCTCCGGGCCGAGGGGCGGCGAACCCAGCCCGTCACGGAGTGCCTCGTCACCGCTGACTGCACGACCCAGATCCAACATCAGGCGTGCGTAGAGAGCCGCTCCGTCGGATCCGGAATCCATGACCGCGTCCCACTCCATCAGCCGCGCAACTGCCAAACCTTCGTATTCACTGAAATCGGGCCACATGATTTTGAGCATCGCAATCGCTCGACCCGAAACTTCATCAGTTTGCAGGGCCATACAATCGGCCACAGTCCACTGATCGTTTTTTGCGAGGACTTCGCGAAGCCTGCGGGACCGCCACGGAGGCGCAAAATCGGCGGGATATCGCTCACGTTCCGGGTATTCACCTTCGCCGAAGAGATCTTGACTTGCCGAGGCGATGAACCCTTCTTCCGGGTTGAGCCGGGACGGGTTTTCAGCCATCGGCCGAAAGCCCTTCCACGCCCACCGTGAGTCCGAGCCCGGCGACGGTAGCCGTCCGGCTCCCGCCTCCCTTTTCGGAACCTGACCGACTACCTGATGAAGGATGTCGCCAGTCGTATCCGCGGCAACCAGATTCATAGATGGGCTGAGAACGTCGCGCCATGCCTCCGCGGCCTGACCCACGGTCGTGGTGCGGTACATGCGCATCACCGCCGGCAACAAGCTGGGTCCGTTCAGCGCGGTCCAAGCGAGGGCCAATACCTCATCACGCTGTTCCCGAACCATAGGCCCATGGACGGAAAGGCGGATTTTGATGAGTTCCGGACTCTCCTGCCAGCGAACGTAGATGTTCTCGGTCACCGTCCGCAGCGGTCGCCAGCGTCCGTCCACCAACTCACGGGTACCGCTATCGTCGAGGGTGAGGACAAAGAGATCCTGATCGTCCACCATCGACATCGTCAGACCCCAAGCGACGCTTTCGTTGTGGCCGATCAACACTCCCGGTGTCCCGGCCACCGAAAGCCCCGCGACGTGGGTGCCCGGTCCAGTGAGGTGGATTGCAAAAAAAGCCCCGGGCATCTGGATGCCATGATGGGGATCGGTGGCAAGCAGCGGCCGCCCCGTCGCCGTCCGCTCAGGCGCAATCGCCCAGGCGTTCGATCCGATGCTTCCGGTCGGATGGGTGATCGGCTCGTGATCACGGAACGAATACTTGATCGCGTCGCCAGGTGGTATCCAATCCCTGATCTGAAGCGGAGTCCAACCCCAGAGCTCGGTCGCGCGCTCCTGGCCGAGTCGCCGGATCTGGAGCCCGCGACGCAACTCCATCCCCATCGACCAGCTGAGATCGAGCTGCATCAGAAGTGAGATTGCGAGGGAATCTTCCGGGACCCAGGGCTCGGGTTCGATGCCCAGGAGCCAGATCTCGGGGGCGATCCAGTGCCCAAATTGCGCGATCGCCGCGTTGACCCCATCGGAATAGGACTCGAGAACTGAACGATCGCTCGCCATCAGCTGCGCCGCCTGCCTTCGGGCGGTGGCACCGAGACGCAAGACCCGCATTTTGCGGTCGTTATCCAAAGCAGATTCGCCAAAGATTTCGGCCAGGCGCCCCGATGCCGTGCTGCGCGCCATCTCCATCTGAAAGTACCGGTCGCGGGCGTGCAGATAGCCCTGGGCGAACCACAGCGCCGACGGACTACCGGTACTGACGTGCGGTATTCCCCGCCCGTCAAAGACCACCTCGACGCGGGCCGGACATCCGGGGATCGACTCGACCACTGAACCGCGTTCCGGAAGGCGGCTGGATGCCGATCGCATCCGCAGATTTGCCAAACCGAGCACCCCGATCAGAAGGAGCAGGACTCCACAGGCTGTGAGCAGGAACCAGGCACGACGGATCATCTTTCCTCCGTGTGCCTATTCTACGCATGTCCCTCCTCGGGAGGCTGAGAGCTGGATGCTGGATGCTGGATGCCGTAGGCAGAGGGACGTAGGAGAAAGGGGGAAAGGGAGAAAGGGGGAAAGGGAGAAAGGGGCAAAGGAGAACGAGGGGGAACTGAGGACCGCTCGGCATTCTCGCTATCGCTATCGGTATCGGAATCGCTATCGAACGGCCCCGGTGGATCCGGCATTCCCGCACTCGAAAGGGCTGACCGCCCTAGCCGTTCCCGCTCCCGTTCCCGGAAGGAAGTACCACCCGGCACCGATCACCCACGCACGCGAACGTCGCCTCCCAATGTCATCCTGAGCGGAGCCCCCACGGGGCGTAGTCGAAGGATCTGTGGGATGGAAGGCAACGCCCTCGGACCGCAGATCCTTCGACTTCGCGCCACAGGCGCTTCCGGCTTCGTCTACAGCTACGCCGGGGCAAGTCGCTCAGGATGACACCTTGAAATCATCGAGCCAGCTCAGTCCAGCCGATTCCGATATCGAAGCGATAGCGATAGCGATAGCGATAGCGACGAAAAGGTAGCTCTTCGAAAACCGGGCACGCGGTATACTCTTCCGCCGGGGTCACTGATGCAGCAAAAGCATTCCGGGGGGAGCAACTACCAGGGCGGTGGCGTCTGATGGGACGACCTACGACGCCCGAAGAACGCCTGCTTCGACTCTCGTCGGTGCTCGACGGCGCACGCAGCATGCTGATCATCCTGCAAAACACACCCGACCCGGACGCGATCGCAGCGGCGGCAGCCCTCCGCGAACTGGCCAATCAACGGCACGATATCGCGTGCTCGATCGCTCATTCGGGCTCCGTGTGGCGAGCGGAGAATCTCGCACTGCTCAAGTATCTCGGGCTCAATACCCGTACGTTGGACGATCTCGATCTCGACCGATTCGATCGCCTGAGCATGGTCGATGCCCAACCGGGCGCCGGAAATGTCAGCTTCGACCCGAGCAACCGCCTGGATGTGGTCATCGATCACCATCCGATTCGGCGCGAGACCCGCTCGGCCCGGTTTACCGATATCCGAAGCCGCTACGGCGCGACGTCCTCGATACTCTACGAATACCTGCTCGCTGCCGATATCGAAATCCCACCGAAACTGGCCACGGCCATGGTCTACGGCATTCGTTCCGACACTCAGGATCTCGGTCGCGAAAGCACCAAAGCCGATCTCGAGGCTTTCCTCGATCTCTATCCCCACGCCAATGCGCGAGTGCTCGGACGAATCGTTCAGGCCCCACTGCCCCGATCCTATTTTTCGAAACTCCGCGTCGCACTCGACAACGCGAAGATCTACGGCAATCGGATCGTGTCGGATCTCGGAGAGCTCGACTCGCAAGAGATGGTGGCCGAGGCAGCGGATCTGTTGCTTCGGGTTGAAGACGTCGACTGGGCAATGTGCTTGGCGGTCATCGACGGGTGGCTCCACCTCAGCATCCGGACGATTGCCCGCGAAGGGGACGCCGGTCGAATCGCGAGGAATCTGGGAGGTCGGCACGGTTTTGGTGGCGGCCATCAGAGCCTCGCCGCCGCTCAGATTCCCCTCCCGGGTCAGAACACCAGCCGAAATCGCGTCCGCACCATTGTTCGCGGTCTCACCAAGCGCTTTCTCAAAGCCACCGGCGACCCGGATCAACGCGGCGTGCCGCTCTGTGGAAAACCCTGAACCAGGTCTTCTAGCCGAGGCTTTTTTCGTAGATCCGATAGATCTTGTAGAGCTCACCATCCATCAATCTCACGGCACGCTTTGTGACCTCGTTGTCCTCGAGGATCCATGAGTACTCACACCACTGGTAGCCGATTTCGAGGCTCTTTTCCAGACCCTCACCGAGCAGGATGGCTTCGATGCCGCGTTTGCGGTGATCGGCCTTGACACCGAGGGTGATCACCCGCAGACCGGTCATCGTCTCGGGTTTGCTCTTGAGCACGTGTTTGAGGGTGCGGATCGGGTGCCGCCATGGCGACCCGTCGAGATCCGCCAGCACCGGGTTCCAATCCGGAATCGTCAGCAAGAAAGCCACCGGTTCGCCATCGTACAGGGCGAAACGCAACAGGTCTTTCTGCACCAGTGGTTTGAGCTCTTTCGCCAACCACTCGATCTCCGAGTCCGACATGGGGAGAAAGCCCCAGTTCTTCTCCCAGGCCGAGTTGTAGATATTCTGAACCAACTTGACTTCGCCGGCAAAATCCGCGAGGTTCGCGCCTCTCGTCTCGATTTCCGGATTACGGTTTCGTGTCCTGGCGGCCAGGCGTTGCAACCGATTCAGACTGGCGCCGTGGACCGGCGAGATGTAGGCGTGCAGGTCCTTGACCTTGCGGTAGCCAGCTCCCTCGATCAAACGGGGATAGGAGGGCGGGTTGTAGGTCATCATGAGAACGGGCGGACGTGAGAAACCCTCGACCAGCAGACCGCACTCGTAGTTCGTGGACGGGTTCATCGGCCCCCGAACCGCGGTCGCACCTTTTTCTGTTGCCCAAACCTCAACTGCACCGAGTAGTTCGCGCGCCACATCCGGGCGATCGATAGTTTCAAAGAAACCGAAGAAGACGACATTTTCGGCATGAACCTGGTTATTGGTGTGGTTGAGAATCGCGGCGACCCGGCCGACGACGTCGGGGCCCTCGCAGGCTATAAAGAGCTCGATTTCGGCGCCCTTGCCTCCGTTGTAGAAGGGGTGGCTTCGGGCATCAAGCATCGATCGAACCGATGCCTTGAGTGGCGGCACCCAATTTTGATCGTCGCGATAGATCTGCCAGGGGAAATCGACAAAGCGCGCGCGATCCGCGCGGCTGCGAATCGACTCAATCCGCATCGCTCACCATCACTGAATCACGCCCAACTCGCGCCCGACCTTGGCAAAGGCCTCGAGGGCACGATCGAGGTGGTCGCGAGTGTGGGTCGCCATATAGGAGGTCCGCATCAGGGCTCGTCCTTCGGGGACCCCGGGGGACACGACGGGATTTGCAAAAACCCCCTCCTCCTGGAGGCGGATGGTCATTTTGAAGGCCGTTTGATCCTCGCCGACCACCAATGGAATGACGGGAGAGGCGGATTCGCCGGTGTCGTAGCCCATGGTCGTGAACTCGTGCTTCATGTATTCCGTGTTTTCCCACAGGCGTTGCCGACGTTCGGGTTCGCGCTCGATGATCTCGAGCGTCTTGATGACCGTTGCCACCGACGCCGGCGGCGGTGACGCGGAGAACATCAGAGATCGAGCAAGATGCTTGATGTAGTCGATGACCTTTCGATCTCCCACGACAAATCCACCGACCGCCGCCAGTGATTTGGAAAATGTCCCCATCACCAGATCGGCTTCATCCTCGAGCCCGAAATGTTCGGCCGTGCCGCGGCCGTTTGCGCCCATGACTCCGATGCCGTGTGCATCGTCGACCATCAGGCGAGCATTGAATTTCTTTTTCAGCTCGACGATTCGGGGCAGATCGGCGACATCCCCCTCCATCGAAAACACGCCGTCGACGATGATCAAAGCGCCGCGGTCCGCCTCAACGCTCCGCAGGCGCTCCTCGAGCGCCTCCATATCGTTGTGGGGAAACTTGAGGACCCGCCCGTAGGACAGTCGGGCGCCATCCAGGATGCAGGCATGATCGAGGCTATCGAGGATCACCACGTCGCTGCGATCGACGACGCTGGAGATCACACCGAGATTCACCTGGTAACCGGTGGAGAAAGTCAGCGCCGATTCCCGACCCATGAACTCGGCCAGTTTTTCCTCGAGTTCGACGTGGATATCCAGGGTGCCGTTGAGAAAGCGTGAGCCTGCTGTTCCGGTGCCGTAGGTTTCGAGCGCGCGTGCCGCGGCTGCCTTGACCTCAGGATGATTGGTCAGACCCAGGTAGTTGTTGGAACCGAGCATGATCACCCGTTGTCCGTCGATGGTCACGACCGGATCCTGACCGGAACCGATCATCCGGAAATAGGCGTACAGGCCTGCTTCGCGGACCATATCGGCATCTTTGAAATCAAAACACTTTTGAAAAACGTCCACATGCACTCCGTTGGATCAAGCCTCGGACCCGACCCCAGAAATCGTCGTCGTCACTGACACGGCGTCGTAATAATAGCAGGAGATCCGGTGTCAGCGTGCCAGCCAGCCCTGCTCGCGATACCACTGCCAGGTTTCTCGGCACCCCGGGGCAAAAAGCGTTTGCGAAGCGATACCGAGCGCCTGCAGGGAATCAGCCGTGCGTGCCGTCCAGTGGGAGGCCAGCAAATCGCGACATTTGTCCTGCGTCAGAGGCAACCGGCGCCAACCGAGACGTTGCAGGAGACTGCCAATCGACCCGGCCCCCGCCACCAACCACGGTGGCAATTTGACCACCTTCGACCGCACGCCACCCGCTTCCGACAGGATCGAAATCATATCGTCGAGTCGCACCGGCTCCGGCTCCCCGATGTGGAAGACGGCACCCGCGTTGCCCGCAGCAGCGGCGAGAATCGCCCGCACGACATCGCCAACATATGACACGGTCAGCCAACGCTCCCCGCCCGGAAAAGCGACCACACCCCGGTCGGCCATTCGAAAGAACTCGAAGATGTCGCTGTCTCGAGGCCCATAGATCGCAGGCGGCCGGATGATCGTCCACCAACCGTCCCCCGCCCCGGCCCGTATCTCCCCTTCTGCCGCCAACTTCGATTTTCCATACCAGGACACCGGCGCCGCTTCGGCTTCCGGTCCGACCCCCTCCGGTTCCGGGGACGGACCTACCGCGGCGAGCGAGGAGACGTGGATCAGACGCGCTGAGGCAGCGTTTCGGCCGACCGCGCGGACGAGGTTTTGTGTGCCCTGCCGGTTGCCTTCGTCAAAGTCCTTTTCGCTGGCAGCCCGCAGCACGCCCGCTATGTGAAAAACCGATCCGGCCCCATCGACCAATCGACCCAGGGCGTCAATATCCTCCAGCGACCCCTCGATCATCTCTACCGGAGCATCAGCGATCCACCGCGGATCATCCGGCCGGCGCACGAGAACCCTCGGTCTGATACCGGCCGCGCACAGGCAATCCACGAGATGGGAGCCGACGAAACCGGTTCCACCGGTGATGGCGATCGGTCCAGGGATCGCCTCGAGCCAATGTTTCACATCGGCAGGTGCAACCAACGGATTTTCATGCGAATAATCCACTAGCGATCAATTCGGAGTTCGGATTTCGGAGTTCGGAGTTCAGGGACAAACCAATTCTCCACAGCAGGTGCGATGGGAATTCCGAAATCCGAAATCGGAAATCCGAATGTGCCCTCTTTCATTCAATCCCCACGAATTCTCCCCACGAAGTTGAGGTCTCCCATACCCGAACCCGTTCCAGTTCGAGATCGTTCGGGATCAGGTAGGCCACCCCGGACGGAGCCTCGACGTCATGGGCATTCGCCAGTCGCGCGGCCATCTCTTCGAATATCCAACGCGCCAGGACCTCGGAAGTCGGGTCCATGTCTTCGAAGAGCAGGATCCGCTCACCGATTCCCTTCAGGCTCTCGAGTTCAGGGTCCTTCGAGTTGAGCGCCATCCCGTGGTCCAGTCGATCAACGATATCGATCACGAGCATCTTGAGCGCCTTGTAGTCACAGACCATGTCGTGGTCGTCCAACTCGCGTCCCCGCACGACCACCTCGATGCGCAAGCTGTGGCCATGAGGAAAACGGCACTTCTCCGGATGTTTGCTCAACCGGTGTCCGTATTCGACCTCGAAAGTCTTTGCCAGTCTGAAATAACCCATTCACACTCCCCGGCCACCTCCGAAGAGGTCCAAATGCAGTCGGGGAGTGTAGCGAAAGCCATGCTCCAGACACAAGGCCGCGACGGCCGCGGCACGTTCGGCCACCTCTTCTGCGGTCCTGCCCTGCGCCATCAGCAGGACGCGTGCCGTCTCGATACCTCCGATACCGTCGATCAATTCCAGGACCTCCTCGAGATCTCCGCCATCTTCTATGACAAACTTCAACTGGTACTCGGAAAAGCGGGCCACGAGACGCCGAACCGGCCCTTGATCCGCACGCAGCAAACGATGGCGGTCACGCCGCGGGCCCCCGGGATCGGAGTTCGCGGTCTTTGGAGACAACGACAACAGATCGCAGTGGAAGTCTGCGTCAATCGTGCCTGCGGTCTCCACCGTCACGTGCAGACCGGCGGCCGCCAGATCATTCGTCAGGACTCCGATCTCCCGCTGCAAAAGAGGCTCTCCGCCTGTCACCACGACATGACCGACGCCAGAGGATCGAGCCTCTGCCACAAGCTCCGTCACCGATCGACGATTGCCCTCCGGCAGCCACGAGGTATACGGGGTGTCGCACCAACGGCAGCGGAGATTGCACCCCGAGGTGCGAATGAAGTGGGACGGTACTCCGGCAAGGATCCCTTCGCCCTGAATGCTCGTGAATGTTTCGGAGATGAACATAGGACGCCACATTAACACCCCGAATTCGGAGTGCGGAATTCGGAGTTCGGAGTTTTCGTCACGAATCCGGCATTGAAACGGGCGGCAGAGCGAATGCAGAACTCAGAATTCCGAATTCAGAACTCAGAACTCGTCAGCCTTCGGCCGGCGGCTCCCCCGCATGCAGATGGTGAAAGAGGTGTCGACCCAGTCTCGGTCCCAAGGCTCGCTGCAGCTCTTCGACGGAAGCCTGCTGCACCGCACGCACCGATCCAAAACGGGTGAGCAGCGATTTTGCCCTGCCCGGTCCGATACCCGGGACCGCCAGGAGCTGTGAGGCCAGAGTCCGTTTGCTTCTCCGCGAGCGGTGCCGGCTGATGGCGAAGCGATGGGCCTCGTCACGCGTCTCCCGCAAAACCAGGTGGGCCGGATCAGATGGATCGAGCCGTAGAGGCTCGGAGGCCGTCGGCAACCAGACTTCTTCTTCACGTTTGGCCAGAGCCGCCAGAGGTAGATCGAGTTCCAGAGAATCGAGGGCCGCCATCGCCGCGTTGAGCTGGCCGACCCCGCCATCGATCAACACGAGATCCGGCATCGCACGATTCTCGTCGATGAGTCGGCGATAACGGCGGCCGACAGCTTCCGCAATCGACCCAAAATCGTCCACCCCTTCGACCGAACGGATGTGAAAACTCCGGTATTGCTTCTTGTTCATGCGACCGTCCTGCCAGACCACGCAGGAGGCCGTCGTCTCCTTGCCCCCAGAATGTGAGATGTCAAAGCACTCGATATGCCGCACCGGCCCCGGCAGGCCGAGGGCCTCGCCGAGCCGTCGCGCAAGGTGCTGCGCTTGCGAACGTGGAGCGCGGAATCGGAGATCGAAGGCTGCCCGGGCATTGTCCAGGGCCAACTGGGTACGGCGAACCCTCGGACCTCGACGCGGGTTCGTGAGATCGATCTTGAGGCCGCGGATGTGACGGAGATAGGCGCCCAGAAGTACCTTGTCCTCAGACTCGAGATCCTGCGCCGTATCCACCCGGCCGGGAACCGACGGGTTGGCTTCGTAGTATTGCGCGAGAAAGGTCGTCAACAGATCGGAGGCTGAAACCTCGCCGATTCCTTCGAAGTGGAATTCCCGTTTTTCCACCAGACGCCCGGCTCGAAACGGCAGTACGCACACTGAGGCGTGCTCACCATCGGTCCAGATCGCCACCGCATCGGTGTCACCGCGACCCGGACGTTCCACATCCTGGCGTTCACCGAGCCGACCGACCACCTTCAAGAGGTCCCGATAGCGCGCTGCGAGTTCAAAATCCTCGCGCTCCGACGCGACCCACATGTTCTTTTCCAAACGCGGCAACAACTGGCGATGACGCCCCTCGAGAAAAAGGCGCAATTCATCGACGGATTCGGCGTAGGCCTCGGGGGTCGTCAGACCATCGACGCAGGGCCCGAGGCAGGCGCGCATGTGGTAGTAGAGACACGGGCGCGGCAGCTTGCCGTCGATCTCTATCCGGCACGTCCGGACCTGGAAGTTGGTCCGCGCGAGATCCATCAGCTTGCGAGCCATGTGTTGGCCCATGAAAGGCCCGAAGTAGGCGTGGCCGTCGTCGCGAACCCTTCGAGTGAGCTCGACCCGCGGCCAGACCTCTCCGGTAGTGACCTTGAGGTAGGGATAGGTCTTGTCGTCCCGCAAATTGATGTTGTAGCGGGGACGGAGGCGTTTGATCAGATTGTTTTCGAGAATGAAGGCCTCGGCCTCGGTGGCGGTGACCGTGAAGTCGAGGCCACGCGCCTTGCCGATCATGGTGAGGGTTCGCTCCGGGAGGTCGTGCTTGCCGAAATAAGAAAGCACCCGTCGCCGCAGATTGAGCGCCTTGCCGACGTAGATGTCCTTGCCGTTCTTGTCCTGGAATCGATAGACCCCCGGCTTTTCCGGCGCTTCATGCGCGCGCTCGAGCAATGGATGATGTGACGTCACCACGACATCGTACCTTCCTCTGCCGCGATCATCCCTCCGGAAATGCTCTCGGCGGCCTGCAACCGCGGGTACAATGCACCCATGACCGGACTCAGAGACGACGCTGTCACAGATCTCGAAGCCTTGTTGGGTCACAGTTTTTCCGACCCCGAGCTTCTCCGGCGCGCGCTGCGCCACGGTTCAGCGGCCACCGCGTACACAGCGGGGTCCTATCAGCGCCTCGAGTTCCTCGGCGACGCGGTCCTCGGGCACGCCGTCGCGCGACTGCTTTTCGAGATCTTTCCAAATGATGACCAGGGCCTCTTGACCCGGAAGCGGGTCCACCTCGTGCGATCGGAAAGACTGGCCGAGAGGGCCGCCCTGCTCGGTCTCGACGGCTGGGTCGAGCTCGGACCGAGCGAAGAACTGGGTCGAGGACGGGAACGCTCCGCTTTGCTCGAAGATCTGTTCGAAGCCATCATTGGAGCGATCGCTCTCGACGGTGGTTGGGAGGCGGCATTCGCCTTTATCGAACATCAGTTTGCCGAAGATCTCAACAATCTCGATGACAGGACCCTCGCTCTGGCCGATCCGAAGTCTTCGCTCCAGGAGGCTGCGCAAGCGCGCAATCTGCCCTTACCGAGGTACCGGCAGGCCGGTGCATCAGGCCCCGACCACCAACGTCTGTGGGTCTACGTGGTCGAGTGGGATGGTGACGAAGTTGCCCGCGGCGAAGGCGTCAGCAAGCGAGAGGCGCAGCAGCAGGCGGCCCGGCGGGCCCTGGTTCGACTCGGCTTTGTACCTGAAAATTAAAGACTTCGAGCCTACCGACCCACTGACTGACAACTGGTGACTGATAACTTCAACTGGTCACTGTTGACTTCATTTCTTGGATAACATGATTTTCGCCCGCCCCACCACCGCTGCCATCCGCCGAACGATTCTCTCGCCGTGACTGCCGGGCCAATACACCCTGCCACAACCAGAGCAAAGGCTGAATCTCGATGTTGTCCGAAGGACGTGGGGAGGCGCCGAATCGCTCACGTCGCGTGGCGCTGCCTCCTCGAGCACCCCGTTGCATTCCGCGCACCGCGCCGCCTCGAGCGTCGCCGTAGGCAGGCAGGCGAGCCGGGTGAAAACCTCGACCAATTGGTCGTCGAGATCCGATTGCCGAATCAACATGGATCGTGGTCCGACCGCCGCCAGTTCCCGATCGCGGGTCAACAGCCATCGTCCCTCGGCCCGCGCGCGCTCGGCGAGCACCCGATCCTCGATCCCGGGCGCCGGATAGTCGCAGTCGAAGCCGAACAAACGCAACCACCGAGCCAGGGAACCCAGCATGGCATCGCAGAGGAAGCGGGGCGGCGGCCTCGTGCACGCTGGATCGGATGCCATGATATGACCAGCTTAGCCCGCCCACAAGATTCAAGATGCAGGATCACTGCTGTCCAAAACAGATCGTCACCTGAAGTTACCCACCTGACAACACGTGGTTTACGGGTTGGTTTTTGGCATATCCGGTTCGCGGTTGGCACGTACCCGTTCCCGATCCCGAATTGCAGCGGCAGCGACAGTGTCCAGCGTCAGCGACAGGCAACAGCGAACAGGGACAGCGGTCAGTGTTCAGCGCCAGAGAGCAGCGGCAGCGGTCAGGAGTACAGGCGACGAAGTGGCCACCACCGGGTCGTTCAACAGAAGAGGTAGCCGGTGGGCGGCCGATGTCAAGGACAGGCAGGGTGCAGGGCATCCTTGACATCGGCCACCACACCGGCTTGTGGGTATGGGCATGAACGACCCGGAGGTGACCATGTCCAACGCCGCCACGAACACCAAACTCGTTGCCCACTCGAAAGCACTCGAAGCCGCAGGAATCGCGATCAAGCTCGTGATGAGGGTTCCAGCTCCTCTGAAGTCGATAGCCGATCAGGTGATCCGGTCGGCAAGTTCGGTCCCTGCGAACCTGGCAGAAGGGCACGGCCGGTTTGGTAGAGACCGGTCGAACCACTGGAGGATCGCCTACGCCTCGGCCAAAGAGGTCGACAGCCACTTGCAGCTTCTCGCTCACGCCGGGGCGATCAGCCCGAACAGAGCCAGTGAAGCGATGAAGGCCTTTGATCAGGTGCGTGCAATGACTTGGAGATTGCTCAACCCGAAGTCTTGATTTCAGGGCCCCATGCCAGTCAAACGTGACGCTGACTTCTGTTCGCTGACGCTGAACACTGATTGCTGTTCCCTGTCCCTGACGCTGATCGCTGTCGCCGTCCCTGAACGCCAGCCGAGACTCTGTCTTGGACAGATTTCAGAAACAGCGCCAGGGACGGCAAGCAGGGACAGTGGACAGTAGTCAGCGTCAGCGTTCAGTCGTCGGCGTCGGCGATCAACGGCCGGGACAGCGAACAGCACTCACTTCTTCGGGGCTCCGGCCTTTGTGGTGCGGCCGTCTCGGCCGCACGGTGTGCAGGCGAGACGCCTACACCACAACGGCCGTTCCTTTCGTTGAACGACCAGGAGGTTGCCACTTCGTCGCCTGTACTCCTGACCGCTGCCGCTGATCGCTGTTCTCTGTCGCTGCTGCCCCTCTGGTAGACACGAGTGATGCCGGATACTGGTTCCGCCCCCGTCACAAGTGGGTGTAGAATACCCGTCGCACCCCGGCGTTGTATCGGCCGTTGATGCAAACCACAAACAACTCCAAGGAGAGCCACATGCAAACCATCGAGACCACCCCGGAATTCGTTCAGTCGGTTTACGACACCACTCGCGAACGCCTCTCCGTCATCCGGAAACGTCTCGGTCGACCGCTCACCCTGGCCGAAAAGGTCGTATTCGGTCACCTCGCAGACCCCGAAGAAGAACTGGACCGAGGCAAGGCATATCTGCAGTTGCGCCCCGATAGGGTCGCGATGCAAGACGCAACGGCGCAGATGGCCCTGCTCCAGTTCATGCTCTCGGGACGCGATTCAACTGCGGTCCCCTCAACCGTCCACTGCGATCATTTGATTCTTGCCCGGTCGGGAGCCGACGAAGATGTGGCATCGGCAATCGATCGCAACCGCGAGGTCTACGACTTTCTGAAGACGGTCTCGGCACGCTACGGCCTCGGGTTCTGGAAACCCGGCTCCGGCATCATCCACCAGGTGGTTCTCGAAAACTATGCCTTCCCCGGCGGGATGATGATCGGCACCGATTCCCACACTCCGAATGCCGGCGGTCTCGGAATGATTGCCGTCGGCGTCGGCGGCGCGGACGCGGTGGACGTCATGGCAGGCTTCAACTGGGAGGTTCTGCAGCCGGAGATCGTCGGTGTCAAACTCACCGGCAGCCTCAGCGGCTGGACGTCACCCAAGGACGTGATTCTCAAGCTGCTCAGCATCCTCACGGTCAAGGGCGGGACGAATCGGATCATCGAGTATTTCGGACCCGGAACCTCGTCGATCTCGACCACCGGTAAGGGCACGATCACCAATATGGGAGCCGAACTCGGCGCCACCACCTCGATCTTCCCCTATGACGAACGAGCAAAGACCTATCTCGACGCCACCCAGCGAGCGCGCATCGCAACGCTGGCAGAGGCCAACAAGGACCTGCTGACCGCGGATCCCGAAATCGCGGAGAACCCGGAATCCTATTTCGACCTGGTGATTGAAATCGATCTCGATACCCTCGAACCGCACATCGTCGGCCCCTTCTCGCCCGATCTGGCGCGACCGGTCTCCGAAATGGCGGCTGATACGGCGAAAAACAACTATCCCGACAATCTGACCGCAGGCCTCATCGGATCCTGCACCAATTCCTCCTACGAAGACCTCACCCGGGCCGCCGATGTGGCCAACCAGGCCATTTCCCACGGCGCGAAAACCCGATCAACACTCTGGGTGACCCCAGGCTCGGAGCAGATCGAGGCCACCATCGAACGGGACGGCCAACTGGAAACATTCACCAAACTCGGAGGAACCGTCCTGGCCAACGCTTGCGGACCGTGCATCGGACAATGGCATCGCGACGACATCAGTGACGGAGATGTCAACTCGATCATCAGCTCCTTCAACCGCAATTTTGCCAAACGAAATGACGGCAACCCGCAGACCAACAGCTTCATCTCGAGCCCGGAGATCGTGGTTGCCTTCGCCCTGGCAGGCTATCTTTCGGTCAACCCACTGACCGATGAACTGACCGCAGAGGACGGCTCGAAATACACTCTCAATCCACCGGCGGCCGCTCCCGAAGTGCCGGCTGACGGTTTCATATTCAAGGCCGACGGATATCAGGCGCCCCCGGAAGATCGATCTTCGGTCGAGGTCAGCGTTGCGGAAGGATCGGAAAGGCTGCAGCTGCTCACGCCTTTTGCCGCCTGGGACGGCAAGGACTACGAGCGCATGCCTGTGCTTCTCAAAGCCAAAGGCAAGTGCACTACAGACCACATCTCACAAGCCGGCCCATGGCTCAGATTCCGCGGCCACCTCGACAACATTTCGGACAATCTTTTCCTCGGCGCAATCAACTCCTTTGCCGACGAACCCGGCCACGGAATCGACATCGAAACCGGCGAGGCGGTGTCGCTGCCCAAGCTCGCCCGTTCGTACAAGGAACGCGGTATCCGTTGGGTTGCGGTGGCTGACGAGAATTATGGCGAAGGGTCGTCGCGCGAGCACGCCGCCATGGAGCCCCGCCACATGGCGGGAATGGCGGTCATCGCCCGGTCATTCGCACGCATCGCCGAGACCAATTTGAAGAAACAGGGCATGCTGCCGTTGCACTTCAATGATCCAGCCGACTACGAAAAGATCCATGTGGATGATCGTCTGTCTCTGACCGGCCTCGATGGACTGGCCCCGGGAGAACTGATCACGGCCGTCATCCACCACGCCGACGGGTCGGAAGACCGGATCCAGCTCAAACATACGTTGAATGACGAACAGGTTGAATGGTTCAAGGCTGGTTCGGCGCTCAACGTGCTCCGGAAAAAGAACTGACAAAAACACCTCGATCGCCTCGAAAGACCGTCTTCTGATGAGAGGCGTCACATCGCTTCGTTGACTCACAGGACCGGTTCTGAGACGATCGAAAGATGGCTGGACCAACGGACCAACCCGTCGATCGACCCTTCGCAGGGATGGAATTTCTGAAGGTATTTCTTCCCCCCGAGATCCGCCTGGCGCAGCGGCAAGCGATGGTACAGAGTTCGAAATCCAGCAACGGCCTGCCCGACTCATGTCTCGGCATCTACCTGGTTCGCCTCGAACCGATGACCGGAAACTGGTTTCCCGCCGCCGCCGAGGGTGGGTCGCAAATCGGGGACCACGTTCAGGGCCTTCTCAACGACGTCATCCGCGACTCGGACATCCCTGTGCGCCTGAGCGATCAGGAGCACCTCGCCGTACTCCGCGATCTCGACCCCGAGCACACCTATGTCGTGAGCCAACGATTCCTCGCCTCAGCGGCGGAATCGGATCTTCTCCAGGCCGCCAACCTGCGAACCAGGGTCGGCTACATCATCTATCCCCTCTCGAGCCAACCGAACTTCCCGCCCGCGCAGTGGGAGACCATCATCGAGTTGGCGCGGCGAATGAGCCGGCACGGGGAACCAACGGGCAGGGTGTGCGGACACGGTCTGCTGCGCGGTCCGAATATGGATGCGACCGGCATCGCCGAAATCGACCTCATCCCACTCGCCATCCGCGACCCCGATGCACTGACCAAAGTCGGCATGCTGCAGATCCAAAAAATTCACCTGATGCCGAACGTCTGAGCCTCGTTCATCAAAAAACCGAAGAACAGGAAATCGCTCCAGTTTCGATTGCGGATTTCGGCGGCCAATCCGTCGAATGCTATTCCGATTGAGACAGCAACAGCGATCCGCCGATAGCCCACGATAAAACCCCACTATTTAAGGTCGGGCATCACATCCGAATTCGCAACAACCCGCGGTATGATCACCCCATGACCTTCGATCTCGGCCGCTGGTTGCCCGACTTTCCGATTCGTGAACACGCGTTGTACCTCGATCACGCAGCCGTGTGTCCGCTGCCGACTCCGGTGGCCGAGGCCATGCGTCGGCGCATCACCGAACAGGAGCGGACCGGTTTTGATCAGAATTCCGAGTGGCGCAACAATCAGCTTGGTTGCAGGCATCTCGGGAGCCAGCTGATCGGGTGCGCCCCGGATGATATCTCGATCATCAAAAGCACCTCAGAAGGCCTGTCGCTGATCGCAGAGGGGCTGGATCTCGAAGAGGGCGACGAAATTCTGGTTGGCGCGGAAGAATTTGCTGCCAACGTCGCACCCTGGCTCGGGTTGCAACGCCGGGGCGTGGAGGTGGTGAGATTTCCGCAACCGGATGGGCGGATCGAACCGGAGGTGGTCGAATCGTTGATCGGGGACCGGACCCGGGTGCTCGCGGTTTCGTGGGTCGCGTTTCACAGTGGTTGGATCGCCCCGCTGGCCCAGCTCAGCCGCCTCTGCCGCGAACACGGAACGCTGCTGGTGGTTGATGCGATCCAGGGTCTCGGTGTGCTGCCCATGCACATGGGAACTCTGGGAGTGGATGCGCTGGTTGCCGACGGCCACAAGTGGTTGCTCGGTCCAGAGGGCTGCGGTCTGATGGCCACCACGCCACACTTGCGCGAAAAACTGCATCCGGTCATCTCGGGTTGGCGAAACGTGGTGCTCGCGCCAAAAAACTATTTTCTCGACCACCTCGAACATCGCAGCGATGGCCGGCGATTTGAACCGGGAGCGGCCAACGAAATCGGCGTTGCCGGACTGGCGGCCGCCCTCGATATCCTCGCTGCCGTCGAACGCGACAACATCCAGACACGGGTCGAAATGCTGAGCCGCTTGCTGACCCGCATTCTGCTGGCTCATGGATGGGATGTCTATTCGCCGGGGGCAGGTCATCCGATCTCGGGAATCGTCGCCGCCCGACACCCCGGGATCGGACCGGCCGAGGCCCGCCGCCGGCTTGAAGAACGCCGGGTCATCGTTTCGGTTCGCCAGGGCAATGTGCGGTTCTCCCCGCATTTCTATACCACTCGAGGTGAACTCGAGGCGTTGGATCAGATCCTGGAGAAGGTCGGGCTCTAGGCTCTAGGCTATAGGGCTATGGGCTATGGGCTATGGGCTATGGGCTATGGGGCTATGGGCTATGGGCTATGGGCTATGGGGCTATGGGCTATGGGGCTATGGGGCTATGGGCTTTAGATTCTGTCGCGCCTCCGGCGCTCGCGGCCCCCTTCTCACGACAACCCCGCTACCGTCGCTACGAAGCCATCCCAATTCAGCACGAGCCCTTCCCGATGTCATCCTGAGCGGAGGCATAGCCGTAGTCGAAGGATCTAAAGGACGGGAAGAGTCGAGGGCGACGAACCTACCCGAGCGATCCAAAGGGGCCGACTCGAGCCGCGGATCGTCGTCACATCGATAGCGATAGCGATTTCTCGTCTGCGTGATCTGCGGGCGAAATTGGGCGAACCTGCCACGGCGACGACCCGCAGAGCGAAGTCGGGATTTCAGTCGACGACGCAGCGGAAACCGGTGGCGCGATGCGTGTCCATCTCCACCCTCGAGGCGCGGCGGGAAACGCGGTGGCGCGAAGCTTGATCGGCCCAGGACCCACCGCGGATGACTCGCTGGCGCTCGCTAAAGGACCCTGTTTCCTGCACCCAGGGTCGACCGGTACGGGGCAATCCGTCGTAGCTCAGGTGATAGACATCGAGGACGTACTCCGCCGCGTTGCCGATGAGATCGTGAATTCCCCACACATTTGCGGGGAAACTGCCGACCGGGGCATCTTGCACCCAGCGGTCATTTCCTTCAATCCCGAGGCCGTTTGCCCTGGATGAGTCCCAGGAATTTCCCCATGGATACCGGGTCGTGGATCCGGCCCGGGCAGCCCGCTCCCACTCGACTTCCGTTGGCAGCCGCTTCCCGGCCCAATCCGCATAACTCCGGGCCTGGAGCCAACTGACCCACAAAACCGGGTGGTTTTTGCGCATCGGATCATCAAAGACCTCGGGTCGATTCGGCGGGGTACATGCGCCCGCGTCGACGCAGCGACGATATTCTTCATTCGTGACCTCGGTGCGGTCCATCCAAAATCCGTCGACCCGAATTTCGCTGGAGGGCAACTCGTCGGTCGCGGCCTGCCGGTCTCCCGGGCTGGCCCCGAATCGAAAGGTATCGCCCGGCACCCAGGACATCTGCTTGCCGTCACCTGACCAGATGCGAAACTCTCCCGCTCTGTTCTCGAGGGCCTCGAGACCGCGCCGCAATACGGGGTCGCCCGAAGCGATTCTCAGGCCCTCCTGAAAGCAGGCTCGCGCACGTTCCCGATTTCCATCCCGGCTGTATCGCTCACCGCAGGCGCGGAGCGCCGCAGCCAACCGGACATCCGAGTCGCGTGCACGGCGCCCAAATTGGGGATGGGACGAAATGACTCGGCGATAGCTGATCTGAAGCTCCGCAAAAACCGTTACATCACCCGCCTGAGCCCGCTTTGCCAACTCCGTCTCGACCCAGTCGAGCAACTCGATGGCAGCAGGATCGCGGGGATCTCGACGCAGCAGATTTTCCGCCTGCAACACCGCCTCGCCGGATCGTTCTTCGAGGACCAGCCAGGTAATCGTCCGTTGCTCGAGATAGCGTCGATCTTCGGCGCTCAACCGCACCCCGAAGAGTTCCCGCCCCGGTTCGATCTCGATCGGAAACGTCCGGCGGGCGGTCGAGATCACCCTGGCGTCGCTGAGATTTCCGGTTTGTTGCGAAAAACATCTGAAGCCCAGATCGTCGGCTCGGTAATCATCGTCGAACCAGGACCGGGTCGAGACCCGGGCGAGGTCGATGGTTCGCCGCCACGAGCCGCCGCGAACCACCCGGCCGATTCCGGATTTCCGGGGAGATCCGTCAGAAGGAAGATCCTTGAGCCCCGGCTGATAACGATCTTCGCACCACTCCCAGACATTGCCGGCAAGATCATGAATTCCTTCCGGATTTGCCTCGAATGACCCCACATCCATGGGTCCTCCGCCATAGCTCAACGCGTCACTCAACACGTTGGCAGCGTCCGGACGACGAGCGGAGCCCCAGGGGAATCGGCGGCGGGTCGAATCGCCACGAGCCGCGCGTTCCCACTCCGCCTCGGTGGGAAGGCTTCGACCAGTCCACCTCGCGAAATCCCGGGCTTGCAACCATGTCACTCCAACCACGGGTCGCGATCCCACCGAGCGGTCATTAAAGACCTCCTCGTTTGCCGGGAGTGAGCACCCACCGCTTGCGACGCAACGACGATAACGATCGTTCGTCACCTCGGTGGTTTCGACCCAGATGCCGGGCACCTCGAGCCAGAGGAAAAAGACCTCGTTCTGGCGGCAGCGGCGATCCAGTTCCGAACATCCGATGCGAACTCTCGTGGGCGGCAGGTAGACCAGGGCGGCACCGTCGAGCTCTGAGATCCAGGTCTCGCCGGTTTCAGGTTCGGCGGGCGGAAAAATCAACCCCCGCAGAAGCTCGACCGCCTCGCTCGACGGATCAAAAGAAGCGGCAAGAGTCCAAGACCTTCCTGCTTCATCGAGATCGGACGCTTTTTGCTGATTGCCATGAATCACCAGCGCGGCCGCCGCCCGCCTCTGAAGTGACTGTATTCTCTGCTCACCACTGGGAAGACGCATGACAAGACTCGCGTAGACCTCCATCAAGGTCACCACGGCCGGAAGGCGCCCAGCCGCAATTTCGTTCAAAATCGACGCCTCGGCATCTGCGATCACGCCTTCCGCGGCCCGATCATTCGGGTTGACCTGAAGTCGGGCGATCGCGTCAGGCAAAGCACCCCAGGTGCCCGCAAGCACCGACGAAGCCCCCGTGACGAGGCAGAAGACGAAAATCAGGCGAAAAATGCGTCGCATTTCTGAGTCAGTATTGTACCGTTACGATTCATTCAGTCGGTATTATTCAAGAGATTCCATTTCAAAATCCTCTCGGGGCTGGTTCTGCGGCGGGAACGGGCTACACTCTCGACATGGCGACACCGGAGGACCGTGAGCTCGAATACTATCGCGCGGCCGAAGATTTCTTCGCGACCTTGCGCGGCGTGCCTCACACACTGTCGCCAAAAGATTTCCATCTCCTGCGGCAATGGTGGGATGATCAGATTCCCTTGGCCGCCGTACAGGCCGGGATCGCCGAAACCTTCGCCAAGCGACGGGATCGAGGAGATGGCGAACCCGTTGTGAGTCTGAGCTATTGCCGCCACGCCGTTCGCGCCCAGGCGCGACAAATCGCGGAGATGCACGTCGGTGCACACGATGAGGAGGCTGCTGAAAAGACCGTCGATCAGACCCCGGCGCTCCATCGTCTGGCCGAGAGGCTCGAAGATTCGGCACGAGAGGCTGAAGCATACAATCCTCGTCTTGCGGAGCTGATCAAAGGCATGGCCGGCTCCGTCACCGCGGCTGCCGACCTCCCACCCGAGACCGTCGGAGAACACCTGTATGCGCTCGAAACGGCGCTTCTCGCCAACAGCTACGAGTTGCTCGATCAAAAGCAGCGCGATGAAGTCGCGCATCGTGCGCGGGCCGCCGCCGATCAGAGCACCACATCCGCCGATGGTCGAGAACGCGCCTACCGGGCCCACCGTGATCGAAATATCCGCGAATTGCTGCGCCTGCCACGACTGGAGATCGACGGATGAACGAATTGCTTGACCCGGGCGGCCGCAATTCCGCATCGGATGATTTCGAGGTCATCATCGAGAAGGTGGTCGGGGGCGGACAAGGTCTCGCGCACCATGCCGGCGAAACCCTGATGGTGACCGCAGCATTGCCCGACGAAAAGATCCGGGCCAAAGCCACCAGGCGGCGAGCCGGAATCGTCGAGGCCAGGTGTCTCCAGGTCATCGGCAACCCGCACCCGGCCAGACTCGAAGACCCCTGCCCGAGCGCTTCCAGCTGTGGCGGTTGCGACTGGCCCCACGTCGACCCCCAATTGGGTGGACCGGTCAAAGCTGCAATGGCTTCCGACGCCGCAAGGTCCAAACCGGAGCTTTCAACTGCCATCGCTGCGGCGATATTTCACGCCTCCCCCGCCGCCTCACGCCTCCGCGCTCGCCTTCACTGGGACCCCACCCGGCAGAGACTCGGTTTTTATGAAGCCCAAAGCCACGAGGTCGCCGATATTTCGCCTTGCCGAATACTTTCTCCTCTCCTGATGCGAGCGTTGCCGGAGCTTTCCAAGAGCCTGTCTCGACGGTGCGATGCCGCGGTCGATATTGAATGGTTGGAGGGGAGCGATCCCGCGACCGCGGTCGCCGCGATCCGACCGGCCAAGGGAGGTCCGAAAGAAACCTCCAACGCCTGGATACCGACGAGCGACGAGGTTTCTGACTTCGTTTCCGGTTTTCATCGATTGTCGCGAAGCGGTCACCCTCGTTCAGGATGGGGCGACGACCGGGTCGTTTTTGAGCTCGCCACCCGGCTTGAAGTCCCGATCGGGGCATTTTTCCAGGGCAACCGTTTTCTCCTGGAACCGCTCTTCTCGAGAGTCGCCGACCTCGCGGGTGACGAGGGTGAGCCGGTCTTCGATCTTCACGCTGGAGTGGGCTTCCTTGCCGCTGCCGCAACGTCACGCTGTCCACGCGAGCTCTTTCTTGCCGAACCGCACTTCGGAGCCGCACAGGCAGCGCAGCAGAACCTCCCCGAGGCGAAAGTGGCGGTCGGCGTGACCGCCGAGGAGATCCTCCGGGACCAAAGCGATCTCCCTTCCAAAGCGCTCGTCATCACCGATCCCCCTCGCTCCGGATTGACCCGGGAGTTGCTCAATTCGATCGTGAAATGGCAGCCGCAGAGGATCCTGATGCTCGGCTGTGATGCCGCCACCTGGAGCCGCGACGCAATCCACCTGCTCGACAACGGCTATCAACTCACCACGATCGAGCTCTTCGATCTTTTCCCCCACACCCACCACGTGGAGATCTTGGCAATGCTGGAGAAGATGTGACCGACGAGGCTGCGGAACGGCGCGCCCTGCGTCCTCTGTGGCTGCTCACGACCGGCGCTGTTCTCGCGGCAACCGCCGCTGCTCTGACACCATCCCCAGGGCCCCGATATCTGGCCGTGCTGCTCACCGCCTGCGGTGCTCTGGGCGTGATCGCCGCCCTGGCCGGCAGTTCATCACGAGGGCCTGCGGCTACCGGCGCGCTGTGGTTGATGGCGGGTCTCGCCCTGGTCGGGGGACGGGGCCTCGATGCGGCAGCCGATCGCCGCCACCTCGAAAATCAGGTCATCGGAGCCGACACCGCCATCCGGGTTCGAGTCGTAGTACTCGAAAGCTGGACCACGGAACGTTGGGGCCTTCGCACCCGGGTCCGTGTACTCTCGTCTTCCCTAGGAGACCAGCTCCTGCCGCTCGCCGGGCGCTGCGGTCTCGAGCTTCGGGGGGTGAGCAGGAGGGATTCTTTACCTCGCCCCGGGTCCGAGATCGAGGTCCTGGCCCGGGTTCGCGGTTCCTCTTTCCGACCCCTTCTCGTGGCCGCACCACGACTCCTGACAGAAACCTCGGCAACTCACCCTCTGCCCCTGTTTCGCGACCGCCTGAGCACCGCCCTCCTGGCCTCCGCCGGCACCGACATCCGCAAGATACGGGCTGCCGAAACCGCTTCAGCGCTTGCCCTCGGCCGGCGCGACCTGGTGCCGCGCGAACGCCGCGATCGATGGCGCCGTTCGGGTCTTGCCCACGTGCTCGCGGTCAGCGGCCTGCATGTGGGCCTGGTAGGTGGAGCAGTATGGCTTCTGCTGGCTTGGTCCGGTGCAAGCCCTCGCGCGGCTCGACTGATCCTCATCCTGGTTCTCCCATCCTATGCCCTTTTGGCCGGTGCAGCGCCATCGGCAATGCGGGCCGCGTTGATGGGAGTCATCTACCTCGGTGCGCGGCTCCTCGGACGAGCGATCGTACCGATGGCCGCAGTATTGCTGACCGCGAGTTGCCTGCTCACCATCCGACCCGGACTGGTCCTCGACGCCGGCTTCCAACTCACAATCATCATCACCGCGGCTCTCGTTCGCTGGGTGCCACCGCTGACCCGGGCTCTCTCCATACCTCGCTGGCTCTCCGGAGCCGTCGCCGTTCCCGTTGTCGCCCAGACGGCGGCCGTGCCCCTGGTCGCGTGGCATTTCCGCAGCCTGATTCCCGGCGCGATCCTGGCGAACCTCATCGTCCTGCCGTTGATCGCGCCGACCGTGCTCCTCTCGGTGGCGGCAGCCGTTGTCGCCCCGATCTGGTCCGGAGCGGCCTCGTTCTTGATCGAGATCGTTTTCTGGCTCACGACGGCAATCGGCATGGCCAGCAGCCCCGCCCGTTCCTTCGAGTTGGTAGCACCACACCTGCCGTTGCTGGCCGTTCTGGTCTTTGCCGCCAGCGGGTGGGTCGCCCTCCAACCCGGGCGCCGCGCCATCCACGGCGCGGTGACCTGGATCGGGGCCGTGATGCTGACGAGCGTGCTCTTTGTTGCGGCTCCGGGGACGGTCACGTCCGTCGAGGCCCTGCCGGTCGGTGATGGAGCGGCCGTGTTAGTTCGCCACCAGGACGACGTGATGTTGGTCGACGCGGGTCGCTTCCGACGCGAAGCCTCCATGTTACTGGCGGATGCAAGGACCCGGAAGATCGGTGCGGTCATCGCATCCCATACCGATGAAGACCACATCGGGGGCATCGTTCAGGTTCTTGAAACGATGACGGTGGACCGATTGATGATGCCCTTGTGGATGACCGCCGAGGTGGAGGCCGTGCCGCTGCTTCGTGCGGCGCGCCGGCGCGGAGTCCGCGTCTTTGCCCTTTCGCTCGGGGTGCAAACCACCGTGGGAAAGATTCGAGTCGTCGTCGTATGGCCTCCTCCAATGGACTTGCCGCGCAAAGAAAACGAGCGCTCGGTAGTGCTTCGAAGCGAGCTTGGGGACTCCGTGGTCCTCCTGACCTCCGATATCGGGCGCGAAACCGAATTTCGTTTGGCTCGCCGGTCGTCCCTCGATTGCGACGTGCTGGTGGTGGCGCACCACGGCAGCCGTGGATCAAGCTCCGAACTCTTCCTGAACCGCGCGACGCCGGCGGTCGCCGTTATTCCGGCAGGATCTCTCAATACCCACGACCATCCACACAAGGAAGTCCTGAAAAGGCTGGACGCCCGCCAGATCACCACCCGATGGCCCGCCCGCAACGGATGGTGTGGAGCGAGGCTGGATGGTGAGGGGTGGGTCGCGTTTCCTTGAGTGCGGAATTCGGAGTTCGGAGTTCGGAGTTTCCGCTCACCGGACCATGGCGATCCGAGAATGGCACCGAGACGGATTCCCAGGATTCCAAATTTCGAGTTCCGAATTCCGAACTCAAAACTCCGAACTCGACCGATTATTTGCGATAATCACTCGCGTCGCTTGAGGCTGCAACAAATGAAGATCTCATCGCCCCCACCTCTCCTCGTCATCCTCGGCCCGACCGCATCGGGCAAGACGAGCCTTGGCCTCGAGGTCGCAGACAGCCTGGATGGCGAGATCGTCTCGGCCGATGCCTTCGCCGTCTACCGCAGCCTCGATATCGGTACCGACAAACCGAGCCCCGAGGCGCGTCGTAGAGTTCGCCACCACCTGATCGATGTCGCCGATGCCAACGAAGTGTTCTCCGCCGGTGAATTTGCGGATGCCGCCCTGGCGGTGATCCACGATATCTGGCAGCGCGGTCGCTGCCCTGTCGTGGTTGGCGGCACACATTTCTATATCCGCGCGCTGCTCCTCGGCCTCTTTCCTTCACCTCCAAGGGACAGCGTCATCGGATCACGTCTGGCCGACGAATGGGCTCTGGATCCGGCGGGGGTCTTTGCACGGCTCCAGGAGATCGACCCCGAATCCGCCGCGAGAATCGGCGCCCAGGACCGGCAGCGAATTCTTCGTGCTCTCGAGATTTACGAACTCACCGGCGACACAATGACCAGCCACTGGAAGAGGCATCAGCCCCCGTCCGAGATTTGCTCCAATGCTGGTGGCTCCAAGTCGTTCTCGCCAGGAGCTCTATGCTAGAATCGGCGAGCGTGTGGACAGTATGTTCGCGTCCGGCCTTGTGGAAGAGGTTGAGGCGATTTTGGCCGCCGGAGTCGCAGTCGACGCTCACGCTTTGAAGGCAATCGGCTACCGTGAAATTGTCGAATTGCTCGAGGGAGGGTGCGATCGAGAAACGGCGATCGAAAACACGAAACGGTCGAGCCGCAGATTTGCGAAACGCCAACTCACGTGGTTGAGGGACACCCGTGAGGGAACAGTCCATTGGGTACCGCCGGTCGAAGATGGTGGGGCGGCGGCGGTCATCCGACTATGGAACCAGCACACCAAAGAAAGACAATCATCATGAACAAGCCTGGGAGCGGTTCAATCAATATCCAAGATCCATTCTTCTATCAGCTCCGCAAGGAGTCTAAAACCGTTCACGTGTATCTTGTCAGCGGCAAACGATTGACAGGGATTATCCGCAGATTCGATCGCTACTCCGTAATTCTCGAAAATCACGGTCAGGAACAACTGGTGTACAAGCACGCGATCGCCAGCATCGCACCGGTCAACTCATTTCCTGGAAAACCAGAACAGAATGACCCTTCATCCTGACCGAAACCGTTCACTGATCCGCGGGTGGCCCTTCACCTCCGCGGCCGGCGGGATTTCCGGGACGGTGGCGCTCATCGCCTTCATGACTCTCGGTGGATGTTCACACGTCCCGATTGACACGCCGGCTGTTCAACTCGACTTTCCTTCGCCGCTGAGCGGGCCCGGCGCGCCGTCGCTGGACCGGGTGACCGGGGACCAGATCAACAACGGCTATCAGGCGCTTGAGCGCGGCGATGTGGCGGCCGCCCGGACGGCTGCAACAGCGGCAGGAGACGGACCGGCGAGTCGGTTGTTGAGTCTCCAGGCGAAGATGAGCGATGGTGCGAAAAAAGCGATTTCGGGCCTCGAAGACCTGACGGAATCACAACCGACCTATGCTGCCGCATGGGTCACGCTCTCGGTCGCCGCGGAGCGATCCAAAAATGAACTGTTAGCCCTCGAGTCGGCCGCCACTGGTGTCGAACTGTGGCCGAATCAACGCTGGATAGAACGAGCCGGGGATCTGCAGACTTTGTGGGTCGACAATCGCGTCGCGGCAGCCGCAGAGCTCTTCGAGACCAAGCAACTCGATGAAGCCCTTGCGGCGCTGGCTCCGGCTCGATCGGCGGACCCTGAAGATCGAAATGCCGTGTTGCTGGAAAGCGAAATCCTGATCGCACTCGGCGATCTCGATCGTGCCGAGATCGTATTGTCGTCGCTGCCTCGAGACGCCGAAGTCGTTCTGCTCGCGGGATCGCTGGCAGAAGCGCGAGGAGACCTCAATGCGGCCATGCGCATCTACGCTTCCCTGCCCGACCACCCCGAAGCCATTCTCAAAGCGATCGGGATCGCAGAAGCGGAGGACGACTGGCAGTCGGCGATGAACCTCTATTCTTCGCTGCCGGATGACATTCCCGAAAAATCGGTCGGCCTGCGCCGCGCCCAACTCCGCTGGCGGATATCCGTGATGCCGGCATATGTACAAGAAGCTGTTGATTCAAAACGGCTTAATCGCGCAGAACTGGCCATTGTCCTGGTGACCCTTGCGCCGAAAGTGGAAACATTGCCCGGTGGACAGGTACCATTGTTGTCGGACATCATGAAGCAACCGGCACAACGAGAGATTCTCACTGCGGTACGGCACGGGCTGGTCGACAGCGACCGCCTCGAGCACAGATACCATCCAGACCGACCGGTCAGCGCCACCGACGTGCAATATTCGATCACAACCCTTGCTTCTCTTTTGTCCCTCGACGGATTCACATGGTGCACCGGTGAGGACGAGGCAAACTGTGTGACGATCGAAGAACCGATCGCCGGCGAAGAGGTTGCCGACATCGTCATCAACCTGGTGGCGCGGGAGGATTCATGACCGAACGGGCGCCCCAGCTTCTGAAGGAGATCGAGCTCTTTTCAGAGCTCACCGATCAGGAGCTCAAGGACGTCGCGGCCCTCGCTCAGGTCAAACACCTGCCGACAGACACCGCCATTTTTCACGAAGGCGACACCTCCGACGCGATCTACATCACCGTCAACGGCCGGGTCAAAATCGTCACGACCTCATCGGACGGGAAGGAATTCATCCTCACCGTGCTCGGTGCCGGCCAGGTCTTCGGGGAGATGGCGTCTGTTGGAAACCGCGCCGCGATCGGCGTCGGTCATCAGCATCACCGAGATCGAGATGCTGGTCATCAAGCTCGCCGGACTTCGAGCATCTGCTCAACACGAGCCCCGGTATTTCTCGAAAACTCATGGCCATCTTGTCGCGCCGGCTTCGACGGGCGAACTCCAAAATGGAGTCGCTGGCCTATATGGATGTGGCGGGAAGACTCGCCCGCTATCTCCTCGATATGGCCCTCGACCACGGTCAGCGGCTCGGCAATGGTTGGGTGGTTGTTCGTCGACCCACCCACTCCGACATTGCCCATTCGATCGGCACCAGCAGGGAGACCGTTTCTCGCCTGATCAATGAATTCGAGGAGGGCTTCGGGTTGGTGAACAAGGGCAAATTCACCTACATCCGGGAGAATCTGCTGGAATAGCTCCCCGGGTTCGGTAATTCGACCCACCCTGAGAATCAGTCGAACAAACAAGGTCGAATCGTCCCCTGAATTCCTAATTCCTAATCCAAATGTACAATCCATCTCCGGAGGCACTGATGTCCGAGTTACCGCTCCGTCTCTACAACACGATGACTCGACAGTCGAGGTCTTCGAGCCCGCCGAAGATGACCACGTCCGCCTCTACACCTGCGGTCCGACGGTCTACGACTACGCCCACATCGGCAATCTCCGCACCTTTCTTTTTGAAGACTTCTGCGGCGTACCCTCAAGCTGTTCGGCTTCGAGGTCACCCAGGTCATGAATCTGACCGATATCGATGACAAGACAATCCGGGAGGTCGAAAGCCGCCGGGCTCGAGCTCCGCGACTACACCGACCGCTATATCGCAGCCTTCTTCGACGATCTGGACACCCTACGGGCAGAACGCGCTGAGCACTACCCACGGGCCACAGACTATGTGCCGCAGATGGTGGCGTTGATCCAACGCCTCGAGGCCGCCGGCCACGCCTACCGCAGCGATGGCTCGATCTACTTCCGAATCACCACATTCCCCGAATACGGCAAGCTGTCGGGGGTCAAGCCCGAAGCCAATCTGGTTGGCGCCCGCGTTGACTCTGAAGAGTATGAAAAGGACGACGCTCGCGATTTCGTCCTCTGGAAGGGACCGCGCGAGGGCGAGCCCTCATGGGAGTCCGAAATCGGCCCCGGCCGGCCGGGCTGGCATCTGGAGTGCTCGGCCATGTCGATGGCTCTTCTCGGCGAGAGTTTCGACATCCACACCGGCGGTGTGGACAACATCTTTCCGCACCACGAAAACGAAATCGCCCAGAGTCGAAGGAGCCACCGGCAAGCCCTTTGCACGCTACTGGCTGCACGCCGAGCACCTGGTCGTCGAGGGCGAGAAGATGGCCAAGTCGAAGGGCAACTTCTTCACCCTGAAAAGCCTGATCGAGAAGGGCTTCGACCCGGTGGTTCTCCGCTACCTCCTCATTTCGGTCCCCTACCGGCAGAAGCTCAATTTCACGATGGACGGCCTCCACGCCGCCGAGCAGGCTGTCGAGCGCATCGCCAACACGCTTCGACGGATCGAACACACGCCGCCCGCCGAGGGCCCGGGAGATCTCGGAATCAGCGCGATTGACGAATTCTCGGTGGCCTTCCGCGAATCGCTGGGGGACGACCTCAACACCGCGCGCGCTCTCGGCGCCCTCCACCTCCTGGTGCGAGAGGTCAACACCGCACTCGACGGCAATGGAATTTCGGTAGAAAATCGAGCCGCTTTGAGCGCCGCCCTCGACGAGGCCGACAGCGTCCTTGCCATTCTTCCTGCCGCAGACGAAGGTGGGGACGACGCTGATATCCAGCGCCTTGTCGAAGAACGTTCCGGCGCGCGGGCCGCCCGCGACTTCGCACGATCCGACGAAATCCGCGATCAGCTGGCCTCGAAGGGAATCAGCATCGAGGACACACCGCACGGAACCGTGTGGCACCGCAAGAAATAGGGTATAGGGATTAGAGATCAGGGATCACTCTTGTCCAAGACAGAGTCTCGGACGGCATCCAGGGACAGCGTCAGCGAACAGTAGGCAGTGGCGGCGTTCAGTCATCAGCGACAGCGATCAGTCTCCTTTTCCCCTTCAGGATCGGAATCCTCAGTAGCCATTCGATGTCGGGAAAAACCTCCTGTGTGGATCCTTGCTCTCCCGGTGACATATAGCAGCGGGATTTTTGGGTTCGCTGCATATTGTAAAGATGTCATCCTGAGCGGAGCCCCCGCAGGGGCGAAGTCGAAGGATCTATGAGATGGAACGGAACGATCTCAGACCGCAGAACCTGCCCTGAGCGAGCAGCGCGAGTCGAACGGGTCCTTCGACTACGCGCAAAATGCGCTCCGCTCAGGATGACATCGGGAGGCGACATTCGCGTACGTGCGGAATCAGTGCCGGGTGGATCTCTCTTTCTCCCTCCGGAAACGGCAAAGGAAAGTGAAGACAGCGCGGGACAACCACGAATCGGAAATGCCAGAATCTAAACCCTAAACCTCGTGTTTCCAATCGGGCAAATTCAGGTCCCGATTTGTTTTGGACAGTACGGATTAGGGACCAGGAATTCCCGGCAGTCATCCTTCAAAAATCCGCTGCATGGGTTCATCTTCGCGACGCGCACAGGCCAAAACGGGTTGCGCGCCATTCCTAATTTCTAATTCGAAAAGGAACTAGCGCACCAAATCGCTTGGATTGACCAGATCGGCACCGCGCTTTGCGAGTCCCGGCAGATCCTCGGTCAGAACCCGGATCGTCACCTTGTCCATGTGGCCTATGGCGATGATCTCTCCCTCGAGACGGGAACGGTAGACCGCCTCCTCGAGCTGCTTTCGGATCAGCGGTGCCTTGCGGTCGTTGTCGAGAAACACGTGCCGCCGGTTGACCGGAACCCCCTGGGCCCGAGCAGCGTCCTCGGCAACGGTCTTGACCGTGGTCCGAGAGTCGATAAAGGCCATGTTCCTCGACTTGAGTTCCTGCATGATCCAGGTCATCGTTTTGAGATCCGCCGTAACCTTTGACCCCATGTGATTGTTGACCCCGACAGCGTGCGGAATGTTGTTGATCGCGGAGTGAATCCCGATCCGCAGTTCATCGGTCGTCATCGAGAGCAGCAGCGCACCCGGGCCGGGATCGTTCCGCGGGTAGTTTTCGGGTTCCATCGGCAGGTGAAGCCAGATTTCGTGTCCCGCTTTGTACAGTGCATTCGCGGTCTCGGCAGACCTCGGGAGGAAAGGCAGAATCGCGAACCCCACTTCAGCCTGCAACGCGGCGGCCTCAGCCACCAGATCGAGATTCTGGCCGCCATCGTCAAGCAGAATGGCGAGACGGCCTCGGGCATCTGGGGCCGGTTGCGGCTTCTGGGTAGGTTGCGGTTTTGGGGTCGCGGTCGGCACAACCGCAGCGACCGGCGGCGCAGTCGTCGCCAGCGCGAGATGCAGATCGAAGGCCTCGCCGTCGAGGCCGAATCGGAGCCGCACGACATCACTCGAAAGATCGGTCGGCAGCGTGAGGACGGCATCGCGCGCCGAGGCCTCGATCTCGAGATCGCCGACAAAACCCTCGCGCTCGACCTTGGTAGGAAATTCGAAACGCCAGGTTCGGACAAAAATCCCGTCCACCTTTTGAATGGGATCGTCGACCAGAATTTTCTCCCTGGTTACACCTCGCCCGGCCGCCAGGTCGACGAGCCGCGTTTCGAGCGCACCGGTGGTTCCAGGCTCACCGCGGAAGAGCAGCCAGACCGCCGCGATCAGGACAACCAGCGCGACGATGACCAGGGGCCCCAACGGTAGGTTGGTTTTTGTGGGGCGCTTCCTCGCACGGGAGGGCTTCTTTGCAGGCATCAATCAGGCAGCTTTCTCGAGCTCCCCAACGAGCAGGTCGAGGGCTCGTTGCAGGACGGCATCGACCGATCCTTCGCCAAGGCCGCCCTCCACCTTCTCGTCCGGCTCGATACCATTGCCGTTGATCGGCTCTTCGTCAGCGCGAAGCCAGTGCCCGACCGGCATCCACACCGCCACATCGCCATCGCGGACGAGGCTCATGTATGGAGCCCTGCCGACGGTTCGATCTCCGACGAGGGTGGCTCCGTTTCGTTGCAGGGCTGCGGCGAGGATTTCACCGATCCCCTCGGTCCTCGGACCGATCAGGACGACCGGCATCGCGGGAGTCTTGATTTTTGTCGTGGCTTTGTATGACTGCGAACCCGCTCGACGCCCTTTCCACTCTCCGAGAACTCCCTCGGCGACAAAACTGTCGGCCAGGGTAATGACTTCGGTTTCGAGCCCCCATCGGGTCTCGCGCAGATCGAGCACCAACCTGCCGTCTTCCGGGACAAGATCAATGATGTCTTTGACGGCGCCTTCCTGGATCAATTCCACCTTGATCACGGTCCCCTCATCGTGCAGTTCGGCCGTGGCGGCCCGAGGCGCCCATTCACTCGGTTCGAGGACAACTTCGCGCCGTTCATCGACTTCACGATCGAAAACGGTCAAGGTGACCGGGAGGCCTTTGTTCCGCCGTTCCATCAACTCGAGGCGGATCTGCCACATGGGCCGTCCGCGGCTGTTGACGCCCTCCACCAGTTCGATCACCTCCCACTCACTGAGGCCGGCAGCCTCGGCGGGCGAGCCCGACAACACATAGAGGACGGCCGCCGATCCGAGCCGCGAGGTGAGCCCGACGCCATAGGGTGGCGGCGACTCGACATACTCGAGGTAGGCCCCGATTTGGTCGGACGGCAGCACCGCAGCCGATCGTTCCAGTGATTCCACGAGGCCTGCGTCGAGGGAGGTAGAGAGCGCCTCCTGATTGAGTTCATCGACATACTCGGTCTCGATCAGGTGCACCACTTCGGCCAGATTGCCCAGCGCCCGGAACAAAATGTCCTGGCTGTTACGGCTGGCGAGCAACACTCCGGAAAAAAGCATGACGACCGTCACGGAGACGGCGAGAAATATGGTTCGGGTACGGTTCATGTTCAGGACGAGCCCCTTTCCAGCTGTAGCCAGCGTTTTGGGTCCTCTGGTTTTTCATTAACACGAAATTCGAAGTAGATATTGCCACCATCGGTGGGAGGCGACGCCAAACCGAGCTTCATTCCCATCGTAACTCGTTGGTCGACTCTGACGTGGATTGTAGCAAGACCGGCGACCAGCGAGTACACCCCGTGACCATGGTCAAGCACCACCATATTTCCGTAACCCTTGAAATGTCGGGCATATGCGACGACTCCAGGAAAAACCGCCGTCACCGGTGACGAAAGTTCAGTCTCGAAGCGCAGCCCGTTGCAGACCGTGTAGGTATTGTATTTCGCCATTCTCTGGCGGCCGAAAGCCTGCACCACTGGACCGGTCACCGGCCACGGCAAGGCGCCCCGATAACCGCGCACGTCTTCCTGACCGGAGAAACGCTGTTTGGACGACAGGACTCCAACCAGGCGCTCCAGGGCCGCCTCACGGTCTCTGAGATCTTCGAGACTGGCGCCGGCGTTCGCCCGGCTGCGTTCGAGCTTTTTGAGGCGTAGGGCGACCACACGCCGCACCTCCCCCAATTCCTGCCGCCGCACCTCGAGCTGCCGTGCTTCCTCTGTTGCCTGATCCAGGGTCTGGCTCAAGGCGGCCAGGCGAATACCATGCCGTCTCCAGATCTCGCGGTACTCGTCCATCAGCTTGATCTGGCCCGCGGTCAGGACCGAAACGGTACCGATCGCCTCCTCGAGATCCCCACCCTGGTAGGCATCGAAAAGCAGCTGCACCGGACCGGGTCGGCCGAGCAGCGCAATGATCTCGAGGTGCTGTTCGAGAAGCAGGCGTCGTTCATCGAGTTCGGCACCCACCGTTGCCGCCTCTTGCCGCAGAAGATCCGCTTCGCGACCACTTTCCACGAGCTGCAGTTCAACTTCCTGCACCCGCGCATCGGCAAGCTCGAGTTGAGCATCGAGTTGTTCCCGTTCCTTGGCAACGCCCTCGGCCTCCGACGCCAGGCGATCGAGACGTTTCTCGAGCTGATCGATCCGCATTCTCACCTGATGCAGCTGATCGTCGGTCGGGCTCGATGCCAAGACCACCGCCGCCCAGCACATGAGCGGGAGGACTCGCAACACCGGGCTCGAAATACAGCGTCTCATCGCGGCCCATTGTACAGCAAATAAAGGAATTACGAGCCGCAAGTTCGGAGTTCGGAGTTCGGAGTTCGGAATTTGCGGAGCAGCCTGGATGGCGGTCTCCCTTTCCCCCTTCTCCCTTTCTACCCTGCGAGGTGTGGACCAGGGGACAAACCCGCGAAACCGTCGGATATACTTGAATCAATGCGAGGTGCTGTATGAGCGAGACCTATTCGTACGATATCCACGTGCTCGGGCTGACTGATCCGTCCAAAGCGGGGCGCATCCGATTCGCCGCCAATATGGAACGGCTGACCGGTCGTCCATCCGACGATTTTTCGGAGCGCTTTCCGCCTTCGACCAAGGCCATTTTCGAGTCACTCGACACCGAACAGGCGAACAAGATGGCTGACTCGCTGTACAACGCCGGGATCCTCATCGATATCCGGGTCAGCGATCAAGCGCCGGTCGATGCCGAGTTTGCCGAAGATGACTCGGTACGGCGGTGTCCTGCGTGCAAACACGCGGTCTCGAACACCGCAGACGAATGCGACCGTTGCGGCGTCGTTTTTGCCAAATACGAACGGGAACAACTCCTCAAAATGCAGAAGGACCACACCCTCGAACAGGCCATGATCAAGGCGATGCAGGTTCGAGAGGAATGGTTGCACCGGGCGATGCAGTACATGGAGCAAACCCCGCTCAAAAAGGAGGCAGCCGCCGACTTTTCGAACGTGCTGATCAGGGAAGAGGTCCCCTTCCTGCGGCTGGAGTCGGCTGAGGGGCCGCTGCTTCTCACCTCGCGAAGGATGGTCACGATCCGCGAAGGCAAATTCGAGTCCATTCCATACGAAATGATCAAGGATGTGGACTATGGCGGCGGTCGGATCACGACCAAAAAAGCCAAGTTCCGGCTCCAGGCCATTTTTCACACCCCGTTTCCAATGGCGAACGGCGACCTCGCAAAGAACATGTCCTGGCACCTCGACAAGGATTCCTCTTTCAAGAAGGACGTGGTCATTGATTGGGGATATGCGCGCAACTTCATCTGCGGTTCCTGTGGAGAGCGAGAGCTCGAGTACCGCACCGATGGCCAGAAGGTGCATATGCGGTGCATGCATTGTGCGACCGACCACGAAGTCGATCTCGCCGAGTGTGTCGCTGTTCCTCTTATCAAAGAGGTGTGAGCATGATCTCCCCGATTCGGTTGACCGTCTCGGTCCTCGCCGTGGTGGCAGTGCTCTCCTGCGCAGCACCACCGGAGCCACCTCCGATCCCCGACGGCGTCGAAAACACCGACCTCGGCATCAGGTTGGCATCGGTTCCGATCGACCTGGTGGTCGCGAAGAACCAGGGAGACATTCTCGAACTGCGTCCGGCCGGCGAGCAATCCACCGGGACCGTGTGGTTCACGGTCAGCCCCGAGGTGCACGCCGTCAATCTGGTCGCGTCGGTCAATGATCATCAGGCGGCGATCGAGTCACTTCCAGATGGTAAATACCTCGGTGCACAGGAGTTGACAGGTGACTTCGGTTCCGCGTTTTATTCGCGTGGACGCTTTTCCGAGGGCGGCGCAGTGATCGAGGAGACCGTCATCCTGGCCCTCCACTTCACCGGTAATCAGCTGGTCACCATCCACTATCGATACCCTGCGGGCGACGATTCCGCGGCACGCGTCGAACAGCTGATCGGGGTCCTCGCCGAGATCGAGTGGTAGCTGCAATCGCGATACCGGTGCGTCAGATCGATCGAGCGCCGACCGCCTCGATGATTTGATCAAAACGCTCGATGAATTTCTGTTTGAATGGTGCGTGAAAGGCTGACATCCGTTCCCCGGACAATCGTGCCGCAAAACCGTTGTCGCGATCGGTGAGGCGATAACGAAGTTCCGAACTCCCCATCCACCGAACCCTGAAGACCAACTCGGTTCCTTCGAGACAGAGATCAGCCAGTCCGCCAAGGTCGCGCACCTCGAGCTCCGATCTCACCTGTGCGACAAACTCACCCGGCGTCGCGCCATCAACCTCAAAGCCATTCACAACCAACAGATCTTACATCGACTTCTTGCCCATCGAGCCCGTCTCGGCAGGAAAATGCAACAAAGCAGGACGCATCGCCGCCCGCAGCAGAAAACCTCAAAAACCAAGGGTTAAAAAAAACCCGCGAGGCCAACAACGGCCTCGCGGTTCTCGACGTAGAGCCCACCCGGAGGGCGGATTCTGGTGGACCCGACGTCACATCACATTGCTTTTTTGATCGGTTCAGCAGCGACCGAAACTTCGAGCGAACAGAGTTCTGAAATGAGCTCCTTGACTTCCAGCCCTTCGGCAAAGTCTTCGAGAAACTCGAGACCCGCGTGGAACCTGACCACCACCTTGCCGGCCGCCCGCTTCACCATCTGCGCGCGGCATCGGGCAACCCTGGCCCGAATCTTCTTCGGACCACTCGGCATGTTGATGGTCAGCTCGCAGATACCCGCTGGAGGCAGACCCGTCGGAGACTCGATCATCAGTCCATGTTCCGAGATATCCATGATCCGGACCTCGATCGTCGGCTTGAGGTGACCGGTGATCCCTCTGTCGACTTCGTAGCGTGGACTTCGTCTCCGTTCTCTCATTTCCGCCTCCGCCCATCCCTACTGCAAGGCCAATGCCAACTCGGAGTCAACTTTCAGGCCGCGACCGGTGTTTGAAGTTGGGACACATCGTCTCGAGATGGGGCAATGGAGGGAGAAAGTTCGGAGTTCGGAGTTCGGAGTTCGGAGTTCGGAGTTCGGAGTTACTGCAGATAGCGCAGGTTGACGCAGATAGGAACACTGCAATATCCGCGTTCATCTGCGTGATCTGCGGTTTCTCCGATTGCGATCTCGCCAATCTCGCTTACCGTTCCAATGGTGGCGTAGGCGGGTCCTTCAGGGCCCGCCCCATCTGGTTTCGGGCAACATTGGCGTTCAATTATTGACTGATGGCGTTTGCTGCGTAGCGAGCGGCACCAAGGAGGGCGGCGCGGTCATCGAGGACCACACGGACCGGCATCTTCTCCAGCAGTGGTCGCATCCGCCCTTTGTCGAGGAAACCGGCCATGAAGGTCTGCTCGGCCAGGACCGGAAGGACCTTCGGAGCGATCCCGCCGCCGACCCACACACCGCCGGTCGCCATCAGCTTGAGGGCCAGATTGCCGGCCTCCTCACCATAAAGGCGGCAGAAGACCTTCAGGGCTCGAACGGATGTCCTGCAGCGTTCGGCGATGGCGGCGGCCGAGATCGCCGGCACGGGATCACCCGCCTCATCGGCCGCCACAAACCACCGAGGAGCATCTCGCCCCTCGATCTCGAGCAGATAGCGGTAGAGATCTGCAAGCCCCGGGCCGGACAGCACCCTTTCCCAGCTCACCGTCTCGTATTTTTCGCGCAGGAACCGCAGCAGGCCGTCCCCGATCTCGTCGGTCGGAGAAAAGGACGTATGTCCGCCCTCGCAACCAAAGGGCGCGAACACCCGACCGTTCCAATAAAGACCGGCTTCGCCAAGCCCGGTGCCGGCGGCAATCACCGCAGCGTTCCCGGTAGTATCGACGAGGCCCGGGTTGAGGAGGTGGAGGTCCTCTGCTGCTACCTCGAAAAGACCCCACGCTGTCGCCTCGAGATCGTTGAGCAGCAAGACGGGTTTGATACCGAAGGTACTCTCGAATTCATCAGCATCGACCACCCAGGGAAGGTTGGTCACTGCAACCCTGCGACCTGTGACCGGTCCGGCAATCCCGAAACATGCGCTGTCGATCTCCATCCCCAATGGATCGCTGAATTCCCGGATGATTTCGGCGAAACCACGGTGGTCGGCGCTCGCGTAGCTGCGCTCCTCGTCCAGGATCAATCGCCCGCCGTCGCTCTCGAACAGACCGAGACGGGTCTTGGTGCCCCCGATATCACCGGCCAAGATTCTCACGCACGATCTCCTTTGAGCAGTTGCACAGCGTACGGACCGAGCTTCAGTTCGAGGTGACCCGAACCTGCCTCGATCGGCTCCGCCGACACGAGGTCGACCATTTTGCCCGCAGCAAGACCCGCCTGAGCCAGATCGATCCGGAACGCCACTTCGTCATCGCTGACGTTGATCAGGCAGAGCACGGCCGAATCGCCCTCGATGGCCGCTCGGACGACCGCAAAGACGCTCGGGCCGAGATCGAGTACTTGCTGAGGGGCGTTCGGGTGGAAGGCCGGCTCCGCCACCCGGACCTCGAGAAGGTGAAGGTAGGCACGAGCAACCCGGGCCGCCATCGCCTCTTCGTTTCGAATCAGTCTGAAAAGCTGACTCTCTACGATTCGCGATCGATTGATGCTCCGCCGGCTATTCTCGCGAAAAACCGCTTCCACATCGTTCCGGTGGCCGACCATGCTCGGCAGGTAGATCCCCGGCACGCCCCGCAGCACCAGCGCGATCGCCCGTGACGCGATGAAACGAGCGACCTGGATTTCTTTGCCATCCCCGTTCTGGTTATTGAGAGCTGAAAACCAGGTGATGTTGAGCTCGTAGGGGCTTTTGGTGCCGTCGCCGTCCGGTCTTCATCGAGATGAAACCGCCGTGCTCCCGGACCCTTCGCACATCCTCCCGATCTGATCTTCGTCAAGATGTCCCGCGGCCCCCATGACGCCGATGCCGTCGTGGGAATCGAGGAAATTGAAGAATGCGGTGGTCGCCGACGGCGGATCGAGGCCGGCCGCCCATCGGTCAGCGCACGTGGCGTCGGCGTTGTGAAACGCGTGCAGGACCAGCGGCGGCAGGGCGAAATTGTAGACCATCTGCGCCTCGTCGGTCCCGTCGCCGAAATAGGTGATGTTGTCGCTCGTGGGGCACGTTGGTCTCGGTCACCAGAGCCACGTGCGGCGCGACCGCATCGAGCACGTCACGCAACAGCTTGACGACCTCGTGGGTCTGCTCGAGGTGGGCGCACGGAGGTGCCGAGTTCGTCCCACAGATAGGTGATCGCATCGAGTCGCAGATCAGATCGGCCCCCTGCCGCACGTAAAAGAGCAGCATCTCGATGATCTTGAGCAGCACCCTGCGGGTTCTTGAAGTTGAGGTCGATCTGGTCCTGGGAGAAAGTCGTCCACACCCAGCGCGGCCCGTTGATCGTCTCGAACTCCGACAGCACCGAGGAGGTCGCGGGCGCAGGATCATCTCGAGCTCCTCCTCGGACAGCGCATTCGTGGTATCGAAGACCGTGAAGAAATCCTCATACTCCGGGTTGCCTGCGAGGAACTGTTGAAACCAGTAGCTCTTTGACGAAACGTGGTTGAAAACGCCGTCGAACATCAGCTTGAAATCGTCCTCGAGCTCGGCCACGTCCTCCCAGGTCCCGAGTTGGGGTCCACCTCTTCGAAGGAGATCACCGAAAACCCGCGATCCGAGGAATATGGGTAGAACGGCAGGATGTGGATCGTGGTGATCAGGCCGCTGAAGAAACTTCTCGCACAGTCGGCCAGGGTTTTCAGGGGCGACCGGTCCTTGGACACGATGAGATCGCCGTAGGTGATCAGCATCACGTCTCGTTCGGAAAATCGCTCCTACGGATCGAACTCGGCTTCTGCGGATCGATCTCCTCGGTCGCGTGGGCCTGGTGTACCTTGAGGAGCCCGTTCCAATTCTCTCCACACATCATCGGCCTGTTCGGCGCCGTACAAAAAGGAAAGCCGGCCCCGCATCCGCAAAGCGAGACACGGAAATCTCGAGGAGGGGTCGCTGAATTCCGGCTCGAGCCGGTATTTCATGCCTTGGAAAAGGGTATCAGCTCTCGCCACCAGAACCTCCATCATGCTGGAAAGACTTCGCAAGTTTATCAGCGTCTCGGCAACGCATTGAGTCACGTCGAAGGTGCGTCCATGCCACTTTCTTGATTCCTCATTCCTCATTCATGATTCAATCGTGTATCATCCCCCCGCCCCACCCGGGCACGATCCCCCTGGAGGAACCATGACCCAGCGCACTCTGACCATCATCAAACCCGACTCCGTCGAGAACGGCAACGCCGGCAAGATCATCGCCCACCTCGAAAACGAAGGATTCACGATCCTCGCCGGGCCGCATGATGCACCTGACCAGGCCCAGGCTCGGGCCTTTTACGCCGTGCACAAGGAGCGCCCCTTCTACAACGATCTCGTGGCCTACATGACCTCGGGCCCCGTGTGGCCGCTGGCTCTCGAGCGCGAGGATGCCGTCACCTACCTGCGGAAGGTCATGGGCGCCACCAACCCCGCCGACGCCGACGAAGGCACCATCCGCAAGCTCTACGGCGAGTCGATCGAGCGCAACTCGATCCACGGCTCCGACTCGCCCGAGAACGCCGCCATCGAGGTCAACTTCTTCTTCCCCGCCTCCGAACTGGCCTGAATACTTCCAGGCCCCTCTTTGGCAAGGAATCCTCAGCCCCCCAGCGGTTGAGGATCCTCACGGGAAGGTGAACACCTAGCGGCGCAACTTGTGCTTCGCCCAGGCAGCGCCATAGCGGATGGTTCGACCGACCAGTTCGAAGGGGCGCCACAAGCGGCGGGCCCAATAGCCGAAGATCAGATCGGGCGGCCCGTAAAGCTGATCGATCTGCGTGTTGGTGAGCCACACGGTTCGCCAGGCGTCGCGAAGGAGTCGTTTCGAATTTCCCTGCGCCGAGACCGGCCGCGTCAATGAATGCAAGCGGATCGCCTTGCCGTACTCCGGATCGGTCGAGGCCGCAATCACGTGGCGAAGATATTTTCCTTCCCTGCTGTCGGATGTGATGAGCCCTGCCGGATCGACGCCCATCGACAGATCGTTCGCCAGATCGCGGCAGGCAGTGACCTCTTCTTCGGTCACATCGCGCTCGATCCACGGCATCACCTCCGGCATTGCCAGATCCCAGCGCCCGCGTTCCGGCACCACATCCTGGAGATCGGCAAGCATCCGAGTCGCCGGGTAACTTTCCGGTTTGAGACCGTGCTGAGCGATGCCGTGAACAAGAAGGTGGGCCATCAGCAGCCAGACCCTCGGCACGAACACTTCGCCCGGTTGTTTATCGAGCTGATGACCTGCATCACCCTCCAACACCTCTTGCAGGGTGGCCGACGAGGTGCCCTTGAAACGCACTCCCGGAATCACCGTGTGCACCTCGATGCCCAATCCACTTGGGTGATTGAGCCATTGCAGCTGGTGATCGCTGACCGGAGCATCCACCGCTTGACAGCCGCGATTGATGAGAGCCTTCTGCAGGCCTTCCGCCTCGGCCTCAGGCACCAGAACGTCCACGTCGCCCATCGAACGCGCCCCTGCAGAAACAAAACCACCAAGCTGAAGAGCCGCCCCTTTGAGGAAAATCGCGCGGGTCGACCACGAAGCCGCGACCTCCACGATCTCGTCACAGACCCGGTCCACCATCAACGACACAGTCGCCGCCGATGCGTGCGCCTCTCTGATCCCAGCGGCCGCTTCCGACCCTACTTCCACATCCAGAAGCTCCGGAGGCACCCGCGAGGCGATCCTGGCTGCCAGATCGAGATCGTTCGCCAGTTTGACCACCACCAACCGGGCCCATGTGCCAACAGGGTCGAGTGCCACCTCCCGCGGCCCGAATGCCCGCCGGAGAATCCACACAAGCTCTTCCCGCGGCTCGATAGCCGGAGGATCGAATCGGAAGTCCTGGGCCATGTATCGAGCTTAACATTTGAGTCACCGTTCACTCAAAGTGACACGAAAAAACCCAGGCCGGGCCCGGGTTGAATTCGATAGTACATGTCGTCAGGACGCTGAGTCGGCGGCGGCGGCGTCGAACAATGCGTTTTGCCGTCGACCGAATCGAAGCCGAAACGGAATTCCGTGTGTAGGCGCGCCACTCACTGCGAATATTGAGAAGCTGCCGAACGAGATTTCCGGCCGCTTCTCAATGCTCACCCCAAGCTTTCTGACTCCTTAAAATGAACCTTCTCGATCAGGCGGCCTCTCTTCCGAGGTCAAACAGTGGGCCTTCATGGTGTAGCCTTGTCGGTGAACATGACCAAAAACACGAACCATGCCCGAATCCGCATCTTGTTGATAGCCATCTTCATCGGCGGGGTTCTGACGGCAATCGTTTATTTCCTGTCAGCAGTCTCTCAACCTCTTGGCCTCGCTATTGGTTTTGGATTGTCCGCTTTCCTGGGGATCATTTTCTGCTGGCATTGGAAAGAGGTGCTCTGGAGAAAACTCGACATCGAAGACCCTCGAGTCGATCAGGTCAGAGCTCTGATCCAACTGGGAACCGACGGTTTCAGTTCGACACTTCCATGGAGTCCGTGGGCTCTTTTTCCCGTTGACCTGTTAGACATCCTGACAACCATCGAATCTACGGATGCGGAAACAATCGTCGAGTGCGGTAGCGGTATCTCCACCGTCTATATCGCCCGAACTCTCAGATCTCGAGGAAACGGCCATCTTTTCTCGTTGGAACACGACGAACGTTGGGCAGATCTCGTCAGTGGTCTTCTCCGCCGCTCCGGTCTCACAGAGTTTGCGACCATTGTTGCAGCGCCCCTTTGTGATATCGAGGTCGAAGGTCGGAATATGCAGTGGTACGAACTTCCTGATGGGTTCCTGCACGAACTGCCCAGTATCGATGTACTACTGGTTGACGGTCCGCCTGGATATATCGCACCCGAGATTCGTTTTCCTGCGCTTCCAATCTTGTGGGACCATCTCTCTTCGGATGCAACGATTTTCCTCGACGACGCACACCGCGACGAAGAACAACGTATCCTTGGACATTGGCTCAAGCGCTTTCCCTGCTCCCGACAACCGCAGGAACGGGGAGCCAACAGCGTGAAACTCAACCGAATGCAAGGCGACCCGAATCAGCACCCGTGAGATCGCGGCCCCGACACCTGGTTAGCCTTCGCTCACCCTCGCCTCCGGCAGCAGACTGGTTGAAGTATCTCCGGAGCTCTGATTCACTGCCAAGCACCGAGAGCTCTCGGAGCTTCTCCAGTACCGCCGCCATCTCTTTGTCCTCATAAGTCTGGATGGTGCCGATGAAGATTTTCGGGTGCTTTGTCTTGGTGATGTGCTCACCGACGGTCTCGAGCTCCTCGAAGAGCTTTTCACCCGGGCGCTTGCCGGTAAAGACGATGTCGATATCGTCGAAGGGTTTGAGCCCGAAGAGAGCCGATCATGTCCTTGGCCATATCGAAGATCCGCACCGGCTCGCCCATGTCGAGGATGAAGATCTCACCGCCCTCGCCCATCGCGCCCGCTTCCAGGACGAGCTGGGAGGCCTCGGGGATGGTCATGAAGTAACGCACCATATCCGGGTGGGTGACCGTCACCGGTCCGCCAGCGAGGATCTGCTCGCGAAAGACCGGGATCACCGAGCCCGCCGATCCCAGAACATTTCCGAAACGGACCGAGACGAAACGAGTCGGGTAGCGGTGGTTGAGATCCTGAACCGCAAGTTCCGCGATCCTCTTGGAGGCACCCATCACCGATGTCGGCCGCACCGCCTTGTCGGTCGAGATCTGGACAAAGGACTCGACCCCGGCCTCGCCCGCAACCTCACCGAGCTCACGGGTCGCGAGGATGTTGTTCTTGACCGCCTCGATGGGGTTGGACTCCATCATCGGAACGTGTTTGTGGGCCGCCGAATGGATCACCACGGACGGGGCATATCGCTTCATGTGACCCGCCATCAAATCACGATCGCAGACATCCGCAACCAACGGGACGATGTCCAGATCCGGCCAACTGTTCTTCAACTCTCGGTCGATCTCGAAGAGCGCGAATTCGGCCCTTTCGACCAGCAGCAATGTGCCCGCACCGTATCGAGCAACCTGGCGCGCCAGCTCGGCGCCGATAGATCCGCCGGCACCGGTCACCATGACGGTCTTGCCGTCGAGATACGAGCGCAGGAGATCCTCGTCAAGGGTGACGGAATCGCGCCCCAGCAGATCCTCGATCTCGATGTCTCTGATCCGGCTGATCTCGACCGATCCGCTGAGGATCTGATAGAGACCGGGGATGATCTGGGCCTTGATCGGGATGCTCTCGCAGATCTCCACGATGCGGCGAATATCGGTGCGGGAGGCCTGGGCAATGGTGATGACGACGTGGTGAACGCCGAGGTCCCCAACAAGGCGCGGGAGGTCGGAGGTGGTGCCGATGACCTTGATCCCGTGGATCACGGTGCCCTGTTTGAGCGGGTCGTCGTCGACAAAACCCTGGATTTCGATATCCATATCTCCCCGGCTGACGATCTCGCGGGCGGCCTGCACTCCGGCGCGTCCGGCGCCGACAAGCAACACCGGTTTGTGGCGCCCGTTCCTGCCGCGCGCAGCATCTCCCCTGCTCTTGGTTTCGTAGCCTTCGTAAACCGCCCGCCGCAGAACCCTCAATGCGAGCACCCCGCCAATACCGAAGAGTGTGGTCATCACACAGATGGACAGCGGAACCCGCCAATCACTCAGCCCGTCCGGCAGACCCAGGCGCAACAGCACCAGAGGCAGCAGCGACCACCACCCAGCCTTGATGAATGCGCCGATCTCGGCCATCCCCACATAGCGCCACATGAAGGTGTAGATGCCAAAGGCCTGCATCGCACCGAATTGGAGGAAGAGGACCATCGGCAGCTGGACGGCCATCGAATGAATCTCATGAGCAGGGATATCAAACTCGAAACGAAGGAGGTACGAGAGAACAAATGCGCTGCCCAGAACGCAGGCATCCAGAACGAACTGACCCGGTCGGTTCATCAAACGCTGCCAGGCTGGGCCGCTCGCGCGACGCTCGCCTGCCCGGCGGTCTTTTCTGGGGTATTCCAGTTCTTCGGTCATGCCTTCCCTCGGCGCACCTCATCCAGGCTCACCGGAGAGTACCAGCGCCAGCCCACCAGCGCAGCCGCCGTCGCCGCCAATACTCGGAGATCTCGCAACCAGGAACGACCCTGCTGATACTCCAGATAACCCCTGAGCTTGAAAGGGAGCAACTCGTCAAGATAAAAGCGCTCAGGATCTGCGCCTGCTTCGGCGATCAGGCCCTCTTCGTCCTGGAGCCGCAGCGTCACCGGATGCGTGATCCCCGGTCTTTCTTCCAGAACCTGCTGCCACGACGGGTCATCGACATCGACGTAGCGAGGGACCTCCGGCCGAGGGCCGACGAGCGCCAGATCACCACGGACGACATTCCAGAGTTCGGGCAGTTCGTCGAGTTTGAATCGACGGAGAACCCGACCGACCGCCGTCACGCGTTCGTCACCCGTCGCGGTCACTTGAACATCTTGGCTATTTATCTTCATCGTTCGAAACTTGAGCATGGAGAAGAGTCGTCCGGCCCGACCAACCCGTGGTTGACGGAACAGCACAGGACCACGAGAAGTCATTCCGACGACGACCGAAACAACCACCAGCACGGGCACCAGAAGGACGAGACCGAACCCGGCCGTTATCACGTTGATCGCTTGGGGAATGCCGCGATTGACCCTCATCTCACGATCCGAATCATGCAGCCTCTCTGACTCACCCGGTTCATCGTATTTGGTACACGAAGAAGGACCCACTGGAATACACTGGCTCGTAGCCCCAGAAGCGGTCGCCTCGGGTAACGACGTGATCAAATCCGTGGTCCCCGGAAATTCGTTTCACTTCAGCCGGCATCGAGGGCATCTCGGTGCCTTCAAAAATTTCGTCTACCTGCTCTGCTCGAATTCGTTCTTCCTCACTCAAACTGGGATCAACCCACACGACCGCGGAGATGTTCTGATTTGCACATGTCCGATGAGACCTCGCTCGGAAAAATGCCATCGGCGGTTCGACGGCAAACCGAGCGTTCTGCGCAGTGTTTTTTTGTATCCACGCCAGCGTACGAAAGTATTCTGCGTCAACTCGAGGGCGACCTGTGGATTCAGACGATTCAACTCGGAAATAACGATGAGAACTCACGACGCCGGCGGCAACTGCAACCAGGAGTATTGCTGAAGCCATGACCCCTCGCCTTACCGGTATCCATGACAACCCACAAATCGCCAAAACGACCAGCGAACCCAAAACAAAATGGTACGAACGCGCGGAGACGACTCCGGCCGAGACAATTGAGATCGCGAAAAGCGTCAACAACACCCGAGATCGCTTCCATTTCTGTTCACCAGTGCGGTCCGCAGTCACCAAGAAAAGGACGAAGGAACTGGAACAACAGACGATCACATCAACGCCGCCATGAATCGGGATCGTCACCAATGATGCGGCCAACCACGGCCACGAGGCATCGTCCATCAAGAACGCCCGACTCGCACCGAGCGCGACCAGAACCAAGAGGATGAACCACGACAGCATGAACATCCGCATTGGCTGAAAACGGGTGAGGACAGGGTTCTGGAATACGTGGTTGAGTGCGGCGAAGCTGATGCCGACAACGCTGCTGATACCGGCGGCCAACCACATGAGACGAACACGGTTGTCGGCAAGTCCGGATCCGAATCGGCGCGTTGAAAACCAGGCAAGGTAGATCAGAGAGGCAAACAACATCCAAGATGTCCAGGGCTGAACGAATGGGGACGTGTGGATCATTCTCCCCTTTGCCTCAAGGAAAATCGCGACTTCATCTGGAGACAGCGGAGGTGGTGCAAGCCGATAGACGTACGCGACAACAGAAGAGCCAAATAGAGCGATAAGCCCAAGTGCCAGTAAGGGTCTCATGCGGGCCCGGTCCCCGACAATCGCCGCGAGCCCCAAAGAAATTAAACGTTGCACAGCCATAAGCGGGTGGATCCACACATCGACCGTATTGACTACGGTCATCGACACAAACCGTCGCGAAATCAGAAAGACCACGGACAGGACCATTGCGACTTCACTCAGCGTCGCATGGTTCATTGTCGGAAACCCGATACTCACTCCCGCAACGGAAACGCTCACCGGAAATGAAAAGAGTAACAACAGAACTGAGATCAAGACCCACCGTTCAAGGCGACTATCCGCAAGTTCCCAAGCCAGCCAGACGAGGGCAATCGCGAGGAGGAATCGGGTGAAAACAAACAAACCGCCCATCACCCGCTCGATGTCATGGGGACTCGTCGACAGATTCGTGGTGACCCACGACAAGGCCAGATAAAACCCGCTGCCGAATCCCTCCAACGCCTCGACCTGCGGATCGTCGGAGAACAAAGTGGGATCCATATCTTTGAGGACCGGCAGGAGGTAGCGTCCGCTATTGCCGTGATCGAACTGAAAAGGATTGAGCACCACGCTCAACGCCGCAAAGAACACAGCGCCAGCAATAACGAAGGAGATGTTTTTCATTCGTTTGAGACCATCATGATTGACGGGCCGGCGATCGGCACCCTCAGAATTTGACCACGATCATCACCGACGAAAAATCCGAACAACATCGAGGACAGCCTCGATCACATCATCCACGTCCCTGTCCGAAAGGCCGGGATGCAAGGGCAGACTGATGATTCGTTCGAAGGCCGCATCCGCCACGGGGAAGTTGTCCGATTCGAAACCTTTTCGATCCCGGTAGTAGGAATGGTGATGGATCGGGATGAAGTGGACCGAGGTGCCGATGTTGCGGGCCGCCATCTCCTCGATGAATCGATCGCGGTCGATGGTCAATTGATCGAGTTCGAGCCGAATCACATACAGGTGCCACGCCGACCACACTTCGGGCCGTTCCTGCGGCAGCTCGATTGCCGTCACATCCGCCAATCCGGCTGCGTACCTGGAAACGATCTCTCGCCGCCGATCCTGAAAGAAAGGCAACTTTTTGAGCTGTGGAATTCCAAGCGCTGCCTGAAGATCGGTCATGTTGCACTTGAATCCCGGAAGGATCACATCGTAATGCCACGAACCCCCGGACTGATACCGAGCATGGGCATCGCGGCTCATGCCGTGAAGGGACCACGGTCGGGCGCGGTCGATCAGCTCTTTGGAGCCGGTGAGCATGCCGCCTTCGGCTGTTGTCAGGTTCTTTGTCGCGTAAAAACTGAATGCCGCAAGATCGCCGATCGAGCCGATCGTCTGCGTACCCCATCGAGCCGGCAGGGCGTGCGCCGCATCTTCGAGGGTTTTGAGTTGATGTTTCCGGGCGATCTCGAGCAGAGCACCCATGTCGCATGGGTGGCCATAAAGATGGACAGGAAGAATAGCCTTGGTTCGCGGACTCACCGCAGCTTCGACCTTTGCAGGATCGATGCACAAGGTGTCCTCTTCAACATCCACCAGAACAGGAGTGGCGCCCACGTGCTCGATCACGTGCACCGTCGAACAGAAGGTCATTGGCGTCGTGATCACCTCGTCACCGGGGCCGACGCCGAGAGCCGCCAGACCGACCTGCATGGCGTCGGTGCCGGAGGATACACCGAGGGCCGCTTCGGCGCCCACTGCGGCTGCGAACTCCAGCTCGAACTGCGCAACCCGCGGACCGGTCGTGATCCACCCTGACCGCAGGGCGTCGACAACCTCGGCAATCTCTTCCTCGCCGACGGCAGGGGGCGAAAAACTCAGGAATTCATCACGCATTGTTTTGTTTTACCCGCGCTCCAAATAGCTTGTTCCACTGAAGCGGCAAACACTCGACATGGGTCACCCTCATATACGGAGAGCGCTGCCCGCTCACGCCGACCCTCACCGCCTCATTCAATGTGTTCCATCCAAACGTTCGAGTCGCCCGACGAACAACGACGGCAGAACGAGAAACCACAAACAGATTGTCGGGGTCATGTAGCGAACGATCGACAACGCGGCGGTGGTCACCAGCCAGAAATATCCAACGATGGAGCACAGCACAAATGCCAGCCGGCGTTTCTCACCCCCGAGTCGCACAGCTCGTATAGATGCCAACACGAGCAAACTCAGAACAGGTATCTGAACAGCAAGCACCCATCCCTCTTGACGGCGACTGTCGGTCGCGTACCACGCGCGGACCGCCTTCCACAGACCTACGTGTACCGCCCCGACCCGATGCGTCTTTGCCGACTCGACGGCAGCAGGAAAAATTCTCACCGATCCCGCTTCGAGGTACCCACGATCTACAGCATGCATGAAACCTGCGACCTCGCGAGGCGGCGCCTGCGCCGACCTATACCCCTTGTCCCGTACCGCAAAAGTCAGGCCATCGTGAATCGACGATGGCCCTCCGGTGCTCAACGGCACAATCCTTCCGGTCTGTGCAAATACACTCACTTCCCACGGGAGAACGACCAAAATACAACCGAAGAGTAGATACGAGGCCCGAAGCAACCGGACTCGAAGTTTGATCTCACGGTCACTCATCAACAGAGACCCCGCCAGGACGACACCAAGCCCGATCGCAGCGGGTCGGATGAGCATCGATGCACCGACCGCCATACCCGCCGCAGTCAATCTACACGAGGCATGACAGGTGCCCAGCGCTCCGCGCCAGAAAAGCCACATCGCGAATGCAAACACCGGCAGGAATGTCATCTCGCTGATGGGCTGCAGGGTGAGCCAGAGAGCTAGAGGATAGACCGCAAACACCACCGGGGTCGCAAATCCCCTTTCCCCACCCCAGAAATCTCGGGCGGTCAAAAACAGGAGGGCAGCGGTCAAACCGGAACACATCAGAATCAACAACCTGAGTGCGAGAGATTCGGAAATCCCGACCCATCCAGCGATACCAAATACGGTCGCCAAGACGAGCGGGTGTCCTGGCGGATACCTGAGAGCGGGTGTGCCATCGGGGAGAACAAAACCGTCCCCGGCCAGCAATGACCGAGCGACGGGTTCATAGTATTCACCGTACTCAAGCAGAGTCGGCAACGGAGATCTGCCGGGGAGGAGCCACCAGAAGAGAAGCACAGCAATCACCGTCGCAACACCGGCGATTGTCGGGCCCAAAACCGGTTTACAAAGAAGAGAACTCAAGATCTCGTCACGCATCCTTCGGCTTCACGAGTACTCCGAGAATGTGAGTTCGAAGAAATGGCAGACACTCGAACAGGGTCGCCACCGCCCAACTGATGGGAACCACCCGCCGTGCCAACGGAGGTGCCAGGGTCACCGTTCGTAGGTGATGGGCGAAGCCTGGCAATAGGTTCTTCAGTTCTTCCTCTGCAATGCCCCGGACATTAGGATTGGCCGGATTGTCCACCCGGAAGTCGTACCACAGTAGCGCTCCGCCCGGCCGTAGGACGCGGGTCACCTCATCGGCCACTCTTCGTCGCACCTCGTCGTCCAGGATCGATGTGAAAACTGTCGACGCTACCACCAGTTCGAAAGACTCGTCGGTCCACTCCATCGACGCGGCGTCTCCAACCCTAAGATCCGCCCCGGGGAACGCCGCCTGGGCAACTCCGGCTCGCTCACCGTCGAGTTCGATACCGTGCAGATCGGAACACCGCAGGCCCCAACCCAACATGTCGGCGAGCCAACCACGGTGTCCGTATCCGATCTCCAACACCGGGTCGGCATTCTTGGGGAACACCGAGTAGCGGTGAAGCATCTGGGCGCCCACCGCTCCGCACTGGACCTGATGAACCTAGCCGACAACATCCACGGGGCATACCGATCTTCCGGGACCTCCACGTTGCGACGCGCATTCTCTCGTAGCATTCGAGCCTTTTCGCCCTTCACGCCCAAAGAAAACCGATTGTTCAAATGACGACCCCCGAGGTACCGGTGAACGTCATGCTCAATGTTTCCCCGCTTGCGACGAGGTCTGCATGGTGCCCCAGCGCCCCAGAATCGCGGCGATACGCTCTGCGGCGCATCCGTCCCAAAGATCCGGGCGGCGGCCGGGCGGGAATGTCCCAGCCACGACGCTACTCAAAACCTTACGAACACGATCTTCACCCATCCCAGTCAGCACGCTCGTCCCTCCGTTCTCCACTAACGTGATTGGACGCTCGGTGTTTCCCCTCAGCGTCAAACACGGAACGTTGAGAACGGTCGTCTCCTCCTGGAGCCCGCCAGAATCGGTTAGGACCATCTTAGACTTCGCGACGAGACCGATGAACGAGAGGTAATCCAATGGTTTTGTCAGCTCGAGCCACGTGGAATCTCCGAAGGATGCGTTCCGCTGCCGCAGGGCCAGGGACGTTCTCGGATGGACCGGGAAAACAGCTTTCAGCCCCGATTCGCGGATGACCGAAAGAACCCTGCAGAGACCTTCCAGCGCCCCTGACGAGTCAACGTTCGATGGACGGTGGGCGGTGACCACAGCGTATTCTCCGGCAATCAGATTGAACTGCCGCCACGGCTCCAGGTTGAGCGCCCGATCCAGGTGCCGGTCGAGGGTATCGATCATCACGTTGCCCACGAGGTGGATGCTCTGGTCCGGTTTGCCTTCACGAAGGAGGTTGTCGACACCTGACGGTTCGGACACGAAGAGCATGTCGGCCAGCACATCGGCGACCCGACGATTTCGCTCTTCGGGCATTGTGAGATCAAAGGACCTCAGTCCCGCCTCGACGTGATCGACAGGGACCTCACACGCGTCGGCAGCGACCGCCGCCGCGGCTGTAGAAGTGACATCCCCGACGGTAAGCACCCGATCGGGTAGCCACTCCCGAACGAACCGACCTACCCCGGCAACGACCGAGGCGAACTGTTGCTCTCGCGCTCCCCCTCCGACCCCGAGAAAGGCTTGCGGCTCCGGAAGACGCAATAGATCAAAGAAGCTTGAGGACATCTCAGCATCAAAGTGCTGTCCGGTGTGGACAAGCGCAACATCCGCCCCCAACTTTTCGAGGGCCGGCACGAGCGGTGCTGCCTTCATGAAGTTGGGACGCGCACCGACAACAATCAGAATTCGCATGACACTCGATCATTCAAATTCAGCAGGATCATAGAAAAAGCATACCTCGGCCGCCACTATGAATCCGTTGCCGAACTCGCCACACTTTCGCCGAGCAAGCGCCCTTCGATCAACCGGTTCAGAAACGCCTCGAAACCTCTCGTAATTGCATCACGGTCAAAACGCTCCGCCGCTACCGCGCTTCCTCGAGATCCAAGCTCCCGCCGCAACTTTGGGTCGTCGGCCAAACATCGCAGCGCAGCGCAGATACCCTCCTCATCCCCGATGTCGCAACAGATCCCGGTCGCTGTCTCCTCGATCAGGTGTCGACCATCACCGCCGCCCACGAATATAACCGGCAACGCGGCAGCCATCGCCTCGTAAATCTTCGACGGCACCGCCCCTGTGAGGTCGAAGCCGAGCGGTATCACTGCGATATCCGAAGCACGCAAAATCCCGGGGATCTCTGCAGCCGGCACAGCGTCCTGGAACACGACGTTCGAAAGGGCCATGTCCTTGGCTTGTTTCACGAGAGCGGCCTTCTCCGCCCCATCGCCGATGAGAACCAACCGGAGTCCAGCCCTATCATGCAGAAGCTTCATCGCTCGAATCAGCTGTTCAATGCCCTGCGCCACCCCGTGAAGACCGGCGTAAACGGCTACCACGTCGCTGGCTTCCCCTCGCACGCGCGCTCCCCAACTCTCGTTTGGCGGAGCACAGCGGAACCGCCCGGAATCCACCCCGTTCGTCAACAGGTACACCGGTATGCCGGCGACGCGTTCTCTGAGGGCATTCACGATGGATGGCGACTGGCCGGTCACGGCTTCTGCGCCACTGTAAGTCCATCGTTCCAGGCGCCTCGCCGCCGCAACGGCATGGCCATCTTCGACCCACCCCATCTCAACTGCCGAATCCGGCCAGAGGTCCGAGACATTGAACACGTATCTGCAACGCTTTACTGCTGCAACAAGGCGCGCCGCGATTCCCAGAAACAGCGGCGGGCTTTCGACGAATAGGAGATCCTGCCGTTTCACCCTCCACAACGAGGCCAAAGTCGACGTGACTACGAAAGACAGATAGCAAGCCATCCGGGCAACGGTCCTCTTCGACCGGGACGGTATGAGCGGGCATCGTGTGATGGGAATGTCGTCGTTGACTTCAGACGACCACCACCATCCGCGATAACCGGCAAAAACCCGGCCCCGAGGGTAATTCGGCTGTGCGGTGATAACCGAAACCTTCCAACCGGCCGATCTGAGACGGACGGCAAGCTCCCCCAGGCGATTCTGGGGCGCGCCCAGTTCGGGGCGCCAATACTGACTCAGAAACACGAGCCTCATCTCGACAAGGTTGCCCAAACAACCCGATCAGCGAGAGATCTGATATTTGCTCTGAATCGAATATTCGCTTTTCTGGGCCGGCAGCCACGAAGGTCATGGGTACAACCGGATGCTGAATTCCTCCTCATAGACTGATCATTCTTGTTGCCGAACTCCCGTGGAGATTGTTTGGCTATAAACGTCCAAGATCAATTGGGTAACGGCGGGGTGCCCAAGGTCGTGCACCGAAGCTCGACCCTTGTCAGCCCGTGATGAATTGCGGAGCACCTCTTCGAGAACGAAAGCCAACTCGCCGGGGTCATCGTTTCGACCCACGCGGCACTCAGGAATACCCTGCGTGCGTTCGATGACATCCCCAACCGGCACGCTCACGACGGGAAGTCCGCATGCCAATGCCTCCTTCACAACCATTGGCGAACCTTCGTGAAAAGAGGTGACCAGAAGAGCGTCACATGCGTTCATGAACAAGGGCACCTGGGAGTGCCCACGCCCGTGTAGGGTTACAAGGGTCGCGCGAAGACCGGGGTCCAGCCTCGCGGTGACCTCGACCGCCAGGGAATGACGTTTGATGGGGTTGCTTGGATCGCCGGCGAAGAGCACGAGCTTCCCACCTGCCGGCAGGCCGAGATCAGCCCTCGCCGCAGCCATGGGCTTCGGCGAGAAAACCTCGAGGTCGATACCGCAGGGTATGATCTCGGCTTCAATTCCCGCGGGCAACATCGCAAGAAGCTGCGCCGAGACCACAATCACCCTTGTCGCCCGTCGAGCAACGAATCGGCTGATGGTCCTGAGCAACCGGCCCTGAGGTGTTAGCCGACCGTCGGCCCGCGGCAGTCCGTGGAGATCGCTTCCGTGCATTGTGACAACGAGTGGGACTTGACAGGGCAGAGCGACCAGACCGCTTTGTCCGAAATGCACGTGCACCAGGTCGAAGTCCGAGAGATTGTGCGCTTGCCGCAATCGCCACCAAGCCGATGCGTAACGCAGTGGATTGGCCCGTCCCCGGAACCAAAAGACCTCGATCTCCACACCTGCGTTCCGTAACTGAGTCACTTGTTCATCGAGAAAGGGCACGTAGTTTCTATGCTCATCCGAAGGCCACTCGCTCGTGACGATCAAGACTTTCAACGGCTCAGATCCGCCTGTCGAACTGAGACGCCACCAAAACGGTGACGGCGCCAACTGGGCAACTCGATTGAGCCGAGGTCCAACACCGCGCATCCTAACCCAAACATGAACGCGGGCGCAGCGAGCCGCATTGCTGCATGCCCCATATATAGCAGCGCCCACGCCATGCAGGCCATGCCAACAGCCTTCTCAGCGGCAGATTCTTGGCGCCTCCAGCGGCTCCAGACTATCCACAACAGCATTAGCAGGGCGATGACGCCAAACAAGCCGTGCTCGGCGAGCAGCCGCGTATATTCGGTATGGGCGGACGTCGCAACGAAGGTCAATGCGTGTGCACCGAAGGATCCTCCCGGGCCAACACCCAACACGGGATTCTCGAGAAAGATGATCCAGTCAGCCTTCATGATCTTGTCACGTCCGGTGAGGCTCGTATCGACGATTCGCTGGGAAACAATGCCACCACTGATCCGGTCGGTAGCCGGGAGGACGACGAAACGGACGATCACGAACGCAACGACTGCCAATGTCAGAAGTGCGCCTCGCCTCCTTCGATCGCGAACCAAGAAAGTTGCTGCGACAAGGATCGCTCCGGCCGCCGTCCATAGCCCGCCACGTGAAAAGCTGAGCACTGTCTGCGCGCCAAGCCAAATACCCAGCATGATAAGACCGGCCTTAGATGCGCGATTCTTCGGGCCCACCACCAGTAACAGAAAGACCAAAAAGAGACCTAGCCCGAGCACAGAGGAAACCTGGTTTGGGCCGAAGCCTGCGGTTGTCGCCTTTCCATGCACAGTGAACGTCCTTGGATCCGCTGTCAAAGTGCCAAGAGTAGCGAGGTATGCAAGCCCGACGATTGGGCCAAGGCAGATAAT
>CAWCLO010000003.1:0-371573 GCA_963796455.1 Candidatus Sulfomarinibacteraceae bacterium | reverse complement strand
GGCATCGGGCATCGGCGGCCGCGAGAGGCCGGTGGGAGGTGTTGACCGCTCGGATCGGAATGCTGATTCCCGCCCTGGCCCTGGCCGAACACGCTGACCAGCGGGGCGTTGGCGAAGGGTCGCGCTCAAGAGCAACCTCGTCTTCTTGCCTGACAGTTGGGCCCGAGCGCTTGGGGATCATCCTGCCGCTTCCCGCGGTGGGAACATCGGGGATGATGATCCGCCTCCTGTGGCTGCTGTGGCGGCCGGCCACCGAGCAACCGGAGCACTCCGCCGACGGCGAATGGGCGCCGTGGCTTTCCCTCGTGGCGGCCGTGGTGGCGGCCGCCTGGCTGCTGCCCGGCGCATTTGATTGGCTCGGTGTCACCCTCTCCCCCGGCAAGCTCTGGTTGGCGACCTGGCCGTTGTTTGCTGGCGGCCTGCTCTCCGCCCAGCTCCCCACCAATTCCGGCGACGGTTGAACACCAATCCGATCCAACTGGATCGCCCCGGGCGATGTCGGCGTCATCCTCGGCCGCCTCTGTCGCCCCGCTGCTCGCGAGTGCCCGGGTGCCACCTCCGGCAGAAGACGGCCACGAGTACTGTGATGACCAGTCCGAGACCGATTCCCGTGGCGCCGCTCGGATGTTGGGTGGTTCGGTCAGATGCTGGCGCAGGGCGAAGAAAAGCTGGCATCGTGGCCGGTCGCCGGAGCAGCACTTCTGGTCGTCACCGGTTCCCTGCTGGCTCTCCTGATCGGCTGATGGTTCGTCCGACCGTCAGATCTTCTACAGCGACAGTCTCGCCTGATGGTGTTTATAGGACCGGGATTGTCCGGCCTAACCCGACTCACGAAGCCGTGGGGGCTTGACGGCGAGAACCGATCGTCCGATCTGTTGTAGGACGTTCTCTGCGGTGTTCCCGATCAGCACACCATCGAGGCCGGTTCTGGCAACCGTGCCCATGACAACCACATCCGCAGCCAGCTTCTCGCTCATCTCGGGAATCAACATATCAGGTTCGCCCTTGAGGATGTGCTTCTGGATCTCGTGCCCTTCGTCCAGGAAGCGAGCGAGCAATTCATTTGCGACGGCGTGGTTCCTTTGTCGAGTCTCTTTCGGTAGGCCTTCATCTCCTCGTTGGTGAGTGGCCCACGTGGTCCTGCCAGGAGCGATTCACCGACCACCGACCAGCAATGTACGACATGGATCTCGGCGCCCTCCAGTTTCCCCGGCGAGGTCGCCAGTTCGAGGATCTTGGTGTTCAAGGCCTCTTCCACCGGTTTGCTGGTTGCGGCGTTGACCGCGGCCAACACCCGTTTGAACCGTATCTGTCTGGACTTGGCCGGCATCGGCTTCAAGATCCAGACCGGGCAAGGGCATTTGCGCAGCAGGTGGGTTGCCGTACTTCCAAAGAGGCGGCTTCGAAAGGACGAGTCTTGTCGTCGGGAAAGAGCACCAGGTCGCGATCGTCTCGAAGGACCTCACGAATGATAGAGAGAAACGCCTTCCCTTCAAGCATTCGGGATCGCACAGGTTGCCCGAGCGCCCGAGTTTTCGCGGCGGCCTCGTCCAGGTTCGATTGGTTCTCCTTCCGCATGAGGCGATCCAGTTCGTTGTAAGCTCCACTCCCCATCAGCATCCCCTGGACTGGGGGTCGCGTTTCATGGGTGGCACAGAACATCAGTTGGGCCTTGTTGGCCTTCGCCAAACTGATCGCGCGCTGCATGACCTGCTCGTCGCCCGGGCCACCGTTGATAACGGCCAGCAGTTTTTTGAAACGCTTCATGAGGTGCTCCCTGGTTGAGAATTCCGCATCACGATGCACATAGGAGAGAGGCGAATTTCCCGGATATTAGCATAGCTGTGTCAGTCGCTGGTTCATTGCGGCGTTGAAGTTTTCTTGAGCCGATCGGAAGATCCGAGTCAGTTTCATCGAGGTTGTTCGACGCTTGACTGCCGGCGTCTGAATTGAAACCAGGATGGCGCAGTGGTGTTCGGTCTTCTCCTTGCTCGGAACCGGATTTCGAATCTCCCAAAGCCCGTGCTCAAGGCGAGTTGAGAGGAAACCTCGAGCCACGGCCAAACAGGTGCCAGGTTTCGCAACCTCGAGATTCACCGTATCTGGGTTCGATTCAGGTATCACTTTCCGGGTTGGTGCATCGTGAAAATGCGGGTCTTCAGATCGGGCTCAGCCGGGCTAGGATCGGGCTAGGGTATATAACGAGCGCGTCGTATCCTTCTGAATATTAACGACTTCAATGTAGCAGGGCGCGGACCATTCATCTGGTGGTCGCTGGCGACGGTGGATTCGAATCCAGCACGGCTCACCAAATAATGCCCTCAGCTGCCGGCTGAGGGCATTATTTGCCCCGGCGTAGCACCGAGCGAAGCCGGACCAACGCTTTCACGCCAGTACCCGGTCCTGAACTATGCCCAGCCTAGCCAAACGACGGCAAGGCGCGGGGTATTCGGCCGGGCGACCTTCACCGCGTCTTCTTCGTTCGAGGAGATTCCCGATATTGCCTATTGTTCATAGAAAAGACGTTTTTTAGATTGAATGAACGAGAGGCGTGAGCCCGCACTTGTCATAGGGTTTCGTCGCAAGCACAGCCGAGATCATTTCGGCTGAAGAGTAGAACCTCGATTTCGGCGCTCAAAATTCGTCTCTGCGCACCGGCGTCGGAGGTACTCGAGCAGGTTTTCCTGAGCTCCGAGGTCATCGATGAGATCGCTCCTTGCAACGCATGGGCTGTTCGGTTCCAAGCGGGCTATTGCGTCGAAGATCGGTAGCCTGGGGAGCTGATGGTCTCGCAGGAAGTGGATCAACTTCAAGGTCTTGAAACCGTCGAACCATCGGTGAAACTGGGATTCGAGTCCCGCATGATGTGGCGCGTTCTGCTGCAGGCGCGGCCAGATTTCTTCAAAACGATGGAGCTCGAGGAACTCCCTCAACTGGGGGGAGATTTCGCCGGCGCCGGTGAGAAGCGCCGAGGCGCCGCGGTCGAGGTCGTTGACGACCAGGGACAACCAGTCGCCGAGGATCTTGTAACTCTCCGGATGGTAGACAGTCGACCCGTCATCCGCGCCCGAGAGGTGTCGACCGACCGAAGCGCCGGTCCCAAACGGCACGCGGTCCGAGGACCGCGCGGAAGGATGGACTGTGGTGGAGTCGATCCGGCTGACTCCGCCGGTCTTGGCCAGCTCCTGGAGGAAGTAGAAGTCCTCGCCGGCCTGACGCCGATTCATCCCGCCGGCCGCAACATACGCATCACAACTGGTCACCATGGTGGACCCGATGGTGGGAAAGGCATATGGCGAGCCCGCCGAGCGCAGACCGAGCTCCTGGTAACGCAGGAAACTCTCGTAGCGAATGATCGCAGCGCGTTGCGGTACCTCGGTCGGCAGGGTGTGCGCGTAGCCCACGACGGCGGCCCGCGAGCCTCGGGTTTCAAAGTGTTTCCGCACCTCGCGCAGGTAGCCAGCCTCGACGAGGGTATCCGCATCGAGACAGATCAGGAGACCCGGCGGGCCAGCATTCTCCGTCAGGACCGACAATCCGAGATCGAGACCGATCCTACGCCCCTCACCGACCCCCATCTTCGGCCCGATCTCGCACCCCGGGCTCGAGGCGTCCACATAGGCCAGACGCAGGCTGCCGGGGTCGATCCGGGGTTGGGTGGCTGCCGAACGGCCGTGCACCAGATGATCGAGGTGGACCAGGGTGCGTTGGTTGTCGGCCACCTGCTCGGGTCGGGCGTGGGGCTCGGCACGGTTGTTGACAACACAGATCACCAGCGTCTCGGCCAGCTCTTCGGCGCGGTTGCGTTCGAGACTTTTCAGGGTGTTGAAGAGTCTCTCCTCTTCGGCCAACACCGGAATCACCACCACTCTGCTTATCCCGTCCAGATCTCCAGAGACAAGCCGAGTTGACAGAAAACCGGCACGCTTGGCCAGAAACCGGCGCGCACGGTCGAGGGCCTGTCTCCTCACTCATCCGTCCTCGCGACTGTTCATCGGCCACCCGCAATCCGCGATGACTCGAAGCGCTTGATCCACATCGCCTCCTTCAAGCCAGTGGATCTCGGTCCCCCTCCGCTCCATCCGGCGAAACCATGTGTCCTGCCGCTTGGCAAAGCTGCAGATGGCCGCCGTGAGCTTCTGTTTGAGGTCGTTCTTGTTTTTGATGTCGCCCCGGAGAAAATCCGAGACAAAACGGTATTCGAGTCCCAGGAAGGAGAGCTTTTCCCACGGGACACCCCCGTCATGGAGATTCTGAACCTCTTCGATCAAACCCTCCTCCAGCCTTGCGCCAAGCCGCTCGCGGATTCGCTGGCGGAGCACCCGCCTGTCCCAACGCACGCCGAGAACCACCGGACGGATGTCGGGCCCGGGTTCCGGTTCGTGCTGCGCCGAGTACTGTGCGATCTCGATCGCCCGCACGAGGCGGTCGCGATCTTCGAGATCCGTCGTGTTGTGCACGGGTCGCAGAGCCTGAAGCCGATGCACCAATGCCGCCTGGCTCAACGGCGCCAGATCCGCTCGCAGAACCGGATCGGCGGGGACGTCGATCATGCGATAGCCGTTCAAGACCGCTTCGAGGTAGAGCCCACTGCCGCCGACCACGATCGGCACCGCGCCGCGCGCCAGCAGATCCTCGAACACGGAGAAGAACCTCTGCTGGTACTCAAAGACGTTGAACTCCGACTCGAGGTCGACGATGTCGATGAGGTGGTAGGCCACCGGAGACCCACCGGAGGAGTACTCGTCCAGGTCCTTTCCCGCCCCGATGTCGAGACCGCGGTACACCTGCCGTGAGTCGGCGGACACGATCTCGCCACCCAGCTCCCGCGCCAGCTCCACACCGAGTCGCGTCTTGCCGGAGGCGGTAGGCCCGAGGACCACCAACAGGTTCTTCATCGATGGGTCGACGGTTTCGTTCGGCATGTCACTTCGCATAGGAGGAGACCTCGGTTTTGCCTGCTTTTTGAGCAGCGGCTTGGTTCCACTGCTCGAGCATTCTAAAAGTTTCTTCGAGGGTTGGCATATCCCATTGTGCACCCTCCTAGTAGGTTACGGCCGAAATGTCGATAGGCTTCAGAATCCACCTCGCGGCCAGAGCCACGGTACAGTCAAGGGCGGATTGTCCCGGCGTCCACTCCGAGCGGAATTCTGTACCTGGCAGCGCTATTGCTCCAGCCGCGTATCTTTGAGACTGAAACTCCAGTAGACTTCTCGGGAGGTACATTCCTGTGAGGTACAGCCGGAACGACAGCTGAACGTGCGCGCCACCGACGCCGTCATGGCGGCGCCTCATGTCGACCAGCCGATCCGTGCCGAGATCTTCGGGGTGAAGCGCCTGGAGCAGCACGCCGAGAGCCTGGCCGCCGCACAACGGACGACGGAGAAGCCGTCAAAAAGAGTGAATCTCCTCGCCCGGATCGATGACGATGCACGGGTCCTTCTCGCCGCCTACAGGGACATTGCCGAGACGGTACGGGAGAAGAAGGAAATCACACCTGCCGCGGAGTGGCTCCTCGACAACTTCCACATCGTCGACGAACAGATCCGGGACATCAGGGATCACCTGCCGAAGGGCTATTACCGTCTGTTGCCCAAAATCGCGGAAGGTCACCTCGTCGGACACCCCCGTGTTTACGGGCTGGCCTGGGCCTATGTCGCCCACACCGACAGCCGGTTTCAGCTGGAGACTCTGCGACAGTTCGTCCGCGCCTACCAGCGAGTTCAACCGCTGACCATCGGTGAGGGATGGGCGATCGCCATCCACCTCCGGGTGGCCCTGGTGGAGAATCTGCGGCGTTTGGCGCAGTTGATCGTCCGCTCCCATCAGGCGCGGGCCAGGGCCGACGAGCTGGCGGACCGGCTGCTGGGTCTCAGCGGCTGGCGGGCGGAGACGGGGGAGCAGATTCTGCGGCGCCTGGGCGACGGCCCTCTCGCCGATGCTTTCGCCATGCAGCTCTTCCAGCGGCTTCGAGACCAGGACCTCTCGGTCCTTCCGGTATTGGACCGACTCAACGAGATGCTGAGCGCCCAGGAGACGTCGGCCGATGAGGTGATTGCCCGGGAGCAGCACGCCCAGGGCGCAGCCAACGTCACCGTCTGCAACATCATTACCAGCATGCACTGGATGTCCTCGGTCGATTGGACCGGTTTCTTCGAATCGGTCAGCCTGGTCGACGAAACTCTCCGCGCCGTCCCGGGCTTCGCAGACATGGACTCCGAGACCAGGAGCCTGTGCCGGACCCAGATCGAACTGCTCTCCCGGGGCTCGGGGCACACGGAGCTCGAGGTGGCACAGGATGCCGTGCGCCTGGCGCGCGATGCAGGCCGCGAGAGCACGGATGCTTGGCCCGGCGAATGGGGGGCGGGGGGAACCGCGCCCGTTCCACGGGAAACCGACCCTGATCGAGCCAGCATTCGTCGGCCTGCCGAGGAGGATCCGGCGTACTACATCCTGTCCCAGGGACGGCTGGCGTTCGAGAAATATCTCGGCCTGCGTGTTCCCCTGCGAATCAGACTCCGCCGCTTCTATCGCGCCCATGCGATCGTCGGCTACCTGGGAGCGATTGCCGGCATCACCGCCGTCCTGCTCGCCTGCGCCCTGTTGCTCACCTGGAACGCCGGGGCGGGCCTCCAGGTCGTAGTCCTGCTGGGGATCCTGGGTCTCGCGCCCGCTTCGGAGATCGCGGTGGTTCTCGTCCACCGCATGGTCACGTCTCTCGTCGCACCCAGGTTGCACCCCAAGCTCGAACTCTCCGGCGGAGTGCCTGCGGAATTCCGATCCATGGTCGTCGTGCCCACGTTTCTCAACAGCCGGGCCGACATCGAAGAGCAGCTTGAGCGGCTCGAGGTGCACTACCTCGCGAACTCCGAAGGACACCTCCACTTCGCCCTCCTCTCCGACTGGACAGACTCCAGCCACGAGCACCGGCGCGGAGACGACGAGCTTCTGGCGGCCCTGATCGAGGGCATCGAGCGTCTGAACGAGAAGTACGAAGGCGCGACCGGAGAGGGACAGCGTTTCCTCGTGCTGCATCGGCGCCGTCTGTGGAACGAGGGCGAGGGCAAGTGGATCGGATGGGAGAGGAAGCGGGGCAAGCTCCACGAGCTGAACCGTCTGTTGCGTGGCGCGACTGACACCACGTTCATGCCAATCAACGGACGGCCGCCCGAGGTGCCGGAGGGGGTTCGCTATGTCATCACCCTGGATGCCGACACCCGGCTTCCCAAAGGGGCCGCCTACCGCCTGATCGGGGCGATCGCGCACCCGTTCAACCGGCCGCGGTTCGACTTGCGCAAGGGACGCGTCGTCGGGGGTTACGGGATCCTGCAACCCCGGATCACGCCGTCGCTGCCGACCGGCCCTCGCAGCACCACCTACCAGCGGATCGTCTCGGGCCCCGGCGGCGTGGACCCTTACGCGGCGGCGGTGTCCGATGTCTACCAGGACCTCTTCGAGGGGGGCTCGTACACGGGGAAGGGGATCTACGACGTCGACATCTTCGAGGCGGCTCTGGAGGGCAAGGTCCCGGAGAGCGCGCTCCTCAGTCACGACCTTTTCGAGGGCGTCTTTGCGCGCGCGGGGCTGTTGACCGACGTGGATCTCTTCGAGGAGTTCCCCACCAACTACGAGGTGGCCGCCCGCCGCCACCATCGCTGGGCGCGGGGCGATTGGCAGCTCCTGCCGTGGATCCTTGGCCACGCGCGAAACACCGCGGGGCGGAAAGAGAAGACCCGTATTCCCGTCGAGGATCGGTGGAAGATGGTGGACAACCTCCGCCGAAGCCTGGTCGCGCCGTCGTCGTTGCTGGTATTGGTGACCGCCTGGATCCTGCCCGATGTCCCTGCGCTCCTGTGGGCCGGTCTGATCGTGGGATCGATCGCGGTGCCGGCCTTTTTCCCGGTCCTCGACAATCTCCGCCCGCGGCGATCGCGGATCTCCAAGCGAAGCTACCTGCGCGCGGTGGGCCGAGACATCTTCGTCGCCTCGTCGCAGACCTTGCTCCTTGTCACCATGCTCGCCGATCAGGCGTGTCTGATGGCGGATGCCGTTGTACGCACGCTCTGGCGGATCTACCTGACGCGGAGAAACATGCTCGAGTGGGTTACGGCGGCGCAGGCGGGCTATGGGGCCACCCTGACGTTGAGGTCTTTCTACCGAGACCTTCGCTGGGGCGTGCTGGTCGCCCTCGGGGCCGGCTCGCTTTGCGTGGCGTTCAAACCGGAGGCCCTTCCCGTGGCGGCCCCTTTCATTCTCCTCTGGGTGCTGGCTCCGGCCCTCGCCCTCCGCGTCAGCGTGCCATCGGAGGACGCGGCATTGCTGACGCTTTCCACCCGGGAGACGCGCTCGCTGCGGCTCATCGCCCGCCGCACCTGGCGTTTCTTCGACACCTTTGTCGACGACCAGGAGCACGCCCTCCCGCCCGACAACTTCCAGGAGGACCCCGAGCCGGTCCGGGCCCACCGAACCTCACCGACGAACATCGGCCTTTATCTGCTCAGCGTGATGAGCGCGCACGACTTCGGCTGGATCGGTGCTCAGGACACTGCGGATCGGCTCGAGGCGACGTTGCAGACCATGGCCGGTCTGCACCGCGTCCAGGGCCACTTCTGCAATTGGTACGACACCCTGGACCTGAAGCCGCTGGAGCCGATCTACATTTCCACCGTCGATAGCGGCAACCTCGCCGGGCACCTGATCGCCCTCGCCCAGGCGTGCCGCGAGCTCGCGCACCGGCGGTCTATCGGCCCAGAAACCCTGGCGGGCGTCGGTGACGCCGTCTACTTGGTACTCGAGTCGCTCGAAAAGGTCGGGCCTCCGCGGCTTTCGCCCATGGTAGCGGTGGGACAGCTCCGTGAAGAGGCGGAAGGAATACTGGCCGTTCTCGAGGGTCCCCCGACGGCCGCAGGCGAGTGGGCCCGATGTCTCGAAGATCTCGGGGCCCGGGCGGAAAGGCTCGTGGACGTCGCCTCGAGCCTTACCAACAACGACGAAGATCTTTCCACGACAGAGGTCCTGGCTTGGGCGAAGGCTGTTTGGAATACTGTCCGGAGCCACACCCGGGACCTCGAAACGGACGGGCTCTGCGAGAGGATCGAGGGACAGGCGAGGGCGGAGACGATTCTCGGCCATCACTTCTCCGACCTCGCAGTGCGTGCCGAGGCGATGGTCCAGGCCATGGACTTCAGGTTTCTCTTCGACACCTCGCGCAAGGTCTTCTCGATCGGGTACCGCGTGGCCGATCAAACGCGCGATCCCGGCTGCTACGACCTTCTGGCCTCCGAGGCCAGACTGGCGAGTTTTGTCGCCATCGCCAAGGGCGACGTGTCGCCCCGGCACTGGTTCAGTTTGGGCCGGGCGCTCACGCCGGTGGGCCGCGGGGCGGCCCTCGTTTCCTGGTCAGGGTCGATGTTCGAGTACCTCATGCCGCTGCTCGTGATGCGGCAGCCTGCCCACAGCCTGCTCGACCTCACCTGCCGGCTGGTGGTGGGGTATCAAATCCGCTACGGCGTGGACCGGAAGGTCCCGTGGGGGGTCTCCGAATCCGCCTACAACGTTCGTGACGTGCACCTCACATATCAGTACTCGGATTTCGGCGTTCCCGGTCTGGGGTTCAAACGAGGGCTGGGCGAGGACGTGGTCGTGGCTCCCTATGCTACCGCCCTCGCGGCCATGGTCGATCCCAAGGACGCGTTGGAAAACTTTGCCCGTCTCGAGGAGGCCGGGGCCCGCGGCGCGTACGGCTTCTACGAAGCCCTCGACTACACCCCGTCGAGGTTGCCCGACGGCGACCGGGTGGCTGTTGTACGGGCCTACATGGCCCACCACCAGGGGATGACCGTCGTCGCCCTGGGGAACGTGGTTCACGATGGCGTGACACGAAGGCGTTTTCACGCCCATCCCCTGATCCAGGCCGCAGAACTCCTGCTCCAGGAACGAACGCCACGCTCGGTTGCGGTTGCCCGGCCGCGGGCCGAAGAGGTGCGGGTGGCTGCGCTCGTTCGCGGCCTCGTCCCGCCGACCCTGCGCCGCTTTGAATCGCCGCATGACATCACGCCGCGCACTCACCTCCTGTCCAACGGCCGTTACACCGTGATGGTCACGGCTGCCGGCGCCGGCTTCAGTCGGTGGGACAACCTCGCTGTCACCCGCTGGCGGGAGGACGCGACCCGTGACTGCTGGGGCTCCTTCATCTACTTGCGGGACGCGGACACCGGTGACCTCTGGTCGGCCGGATTCCAGCCCAGCGGGACCGAGGCGGACGCCTACGACGTTGTCTACTCCGAGGATCGCGCCAAGATCATGCAGCGGCACCAGTCGCTGTCGACCACCCTCGAGATCGTGGTCTCCCCGGAGGACGATGCCGAGCTTCGCCGGCTGACGGTCACCAATCTCGAGGACCGGGACCGTGAGATCGATGTCACCTCCTATGCCGAGGTGGTTTTGGCTCCGCAGGCCGCCGACGAGGCCCATCCCGCTTTTTCCAATCTCTTCGTGGAGACGGAATTCGTGCCGGGGCTGGGGACGCTGCTGGCGTCACGTCGGCCGCGGTCGGCGGACGAGTCGCGGGTGTGGCTCGCACATCTGATTGCTCTCGAGGAGGAACCGCTCGGCGAGCTGCAGTACGAAAGCGATCGGGAGCGTTTTCTGGGCCGCGGCCGCGGGGTTCGGGCGGCCTTGTCCGTGGTCGGCGGGGAACCGCTCTCGAACACGGTGGGGACTGTTCTCGATCCCATCATGAGCTTGCGGCAGCGGGTTGCGATTCCCGGTGGCGGCACGGTTCACCTCGTGTTCACGACCTTGGTGGCGGGTTCGCGGGAGGAGGCTCTCACGGGGGCTGAGAAGTACCGCCAGCAGGCGACCTTCGAGAGGGCGAGCTCGCTGGCCTGGACCCAGGCCCAGGTCCAGCTGCACCATCTCCGGATCACCCAGGACGAGGCGCATCTCTTCCAGCGGCTGGCGAATCGCCTGCTCTATGTCGATCCCACGCTGCGTGCGGCGCCTCCGGAGCTGGCGAAAAACCGCGGCGGCCAGTCAGGGCTCTGGGCCTACGGGATCTCCGGTGACCTGCCGATCGCTCTGGTGCGCATCGAGACGGAAGAGGAGCGGGAGGTCGCGAGGCAGCTCCTGCGGGCGCACGAGTACTGGTACCGGAAGGGGATATCCGCCGACCTGGTGATCCTCAATGCGCAGGCAACGTCCTACGCAGCCGGCCTCCAGGAGTCTCTCGAAGGGATGGTGCGTGCGAGCCAGTCGGCGGCCGGCCACGAGACGCACAGGGAACACGGAGGCGTCTTCGTGCTGAGGGCCGACCTGGTGCCGGAGGCGGACCAGAACCTGCTGCACGCCGCGGCGCGGCTGGAGGTCCTGGCGCGCCGGGGCACGCTGTCCGAGCAGGTGGTCCGGCTGGGGAGGCCAACGCTGGAGCCGGTTCCGCCTCCGCTCCGCACGCAACCAAAGTCGACCGGAACCGTTGCCCCCCCCGCTCTGAATCTCGAGTTCTTCAACGGCCTGGGGGGATTTACGACGGACGGCCGCGAGTACGTCATGGCGCTCGGGACCGGGCAGTGGACTCCTGCTCCCTGGATCAACGTGGTGGCCAACCCTGTTTTCGGGTTTCAGACCTCGGAGGCGGGCTCGGGCCACACGTGGTCTGCAAACAGCCGCGAGAACAAGCTCACCCCCTGGTCGAACGATCCAGTCAGCGACCCTCCGGGCGAGGCGTTCTACGTCCGAGATGTGGACAGCGGCCTCGTGTGGGGACCGACCATGCTCCCTGTCCGCGAGGAGGACTCGCCATATGTCGCGCGGCACGGCCAGGGCTACAGTCGCTTCGAACACACGGCCCACGGCATTGCGCTGGACCTGGTGCAGTTCGTTCCTGCGTCGGACCCCGTCAAGATCTCCCGACTCACCCTGAAGAACCGGTCCAAACGCAAACGGAGGCTTTCAGTCACGGCCTTTGCGGAGTGGGTGCTGGGGGTCGCGAGGGGCGGCTCCGCAGGATTCGTGGTCACCGAGATCGATGCCGCGACCGGCGCGATGTTTGCGCGCAACTCCTGGAACGCGGAGTTCTCCGATCAGATAGCCTTCGCCGACCTCGGCGGGCGCCAGACCACCTGCACCGGCGATCGCCTCGAGTTCCTCGGCCGCAACGCCGGTCTCGATCGACCCGCGTCGCTGGAGCGGGAGCTTTCGGGGAAGACCGGAGCGGGCCTCGACCCGTGCGTCGCCCTGCGGGCGGGCGTAGAGCTCGAACCGGGCGAGCGCACGGAATTCGTATTCCTGCTCGGCGAGGAGGCGAGCCGCGAAAGCGCCCGATCGCTGGTCGAGCACTACCGTAAGGTGGATCTGGACGCGGCTTTTCTCGACGTCACTGAAGGATGGGACCGGGTGTTGGGTGCTGTTCAGGTGAAGACTCCCGACCCCTCGATGGACCTCCTCCTCAACCGCTGGCTCCTTTATCAGACGCTCTCCTGCCGGATCAGGGCCCGGTCCGCCTTTTACCAGTCCGGCGGGGCGTACGGGTTCCGCGACCAGCTCCAGGATGTCCTGGCCCTGGCAGTGGCGCGACCCGATATCGTGCGCGAACATCTCCTTCGGGCCGCTGCCCGGCAGTTCCCCGAAGGTGATGTCCAGCACTGGTGGCACCCCCCGACGGGCCGGGGCGTGCGGACCCGGATATCTGACGACCGTCTCTGGTTGCCATACGCGGCGATTCGCTATCTCCGGATGACCGACGACGAGGCGGTGCTCGACGAAGAAATCGCGTGGATCGAGGGACCGGCCCTGGAGGAAGATGAACAAGAGGCCTACTTCGAGCCCAAGCAGTCAGAAGATCGGGCGACTTTGTACGAACACTGCGCGCGGGCGCTGGACTGTAGCCTCGAAGTGGGCAGCCATGGCCTTCCCTTGATCGGGGCCGGGGACTGGAACGACGGCATGAACCGCGTCGGCCGTGAGGGCCGGGGAGAAAGCGTCTGGCTGGGCTGGTTTCTGCTCATGAACCTGCGGGAATTCGCCGGCGTCGCCGAGGCCCGCGGCGAAGACGAACGGGCGACGCGGTGGCGGAGCAGGGCCGCGTCTGTCGAGGCTGCCCTTGAGAAGGAGGCGTGGGACGGGGAGTGGTATAAGCGCGCTTTTTTCGACGACGGCACGCCGCTCGGATCGGCGGCCAACGAAGAGTGCCGGATCGACTCCATAGCCCAGTCGTGGGCGGTCATCTCCGGTGCGGGCGACCCGGAGCGGTCACGTCGCGCCATGAAGTCAGTGGAGCAAAGACTCGTCCGGCGCGATGATCGCCTGATGCCGCTCTTTTCGCCGCCATTCGACCGGACCCCGTTGGACCCCGGATACATCAAGGGCTATCTCCCGGGTGTCCGGGAAAACGGCGGGCAGTACACCCACGCTGCGACATGGTCGGCCGTCGCCTTTGCCATGCTCGGCGAGGGCGACACGGCCCTCGACCTGTTCAACCTGCTCAACCCCATCCACCACGCCGGCGACCGCACCGCTGTCGACGTGTACAAAGTGGAGCCCTTCGCAGTTGCCGCGGATGTCTATACCGAGCCGCCGAACGTGGGGCGGGGAGGGTGGACGTGGTACACCGGGGCTGCGGGATGGCTCTACCGCCTCGGTCTGGAGTGGATTCTCGGATTCCAGAAGCGGGGCTCCGCCCTCCGCATCGATCCCTGCATTCCGAAGGATTGGAAGCACTTCGAGATCGCCTACCGGCACGGCGCCGCGCTCTACCGGATCACCGTCGAAAACCCGCAGGGAGTCTGCCGGGGAATCTCCAGTCTCAGCCTCGACGGGACCCGGCTACCGTCAGATGCCCTCGTCCCATTGACTGACGACGCTCGTGAGCACGAGGTCCACGTGGTGCTCGGGTAGGGCCTTACATGCCCCCGATCCAACGAATCTGTCACCGCCCGTCGAGGCTGCTGACAGAAAACGGCCCGCACCTCTGCCGGCGCCACAGCGGTGGCGACTGCGGTCCGGCCGCTGGGAGTGTCACCGGGTCGGTACGGGCGCCAGGTCCTGAGTTCCGCAGTTTCTGCAAGCGACCGCGGTACTGCGGACCTGGTACCGATTCTGGATATTGCAGCGTGTCCGTGGTGTTATGAGGGTCCATGACGACTACCGCAATATTCGAGGGACCCGACCGCGACACCGACGCACTGCGCCGGGATGTGAGTTTTCTCGGGGCACTGCTCGGCGAGGTGCTGCGCGAACAAAACGGTGATGGACTCTTCGAGATCGTCGAGGGGGCACGGGTCGCGGCACGTGCTCGGAGGAGTGGCGACGAGAATTCTGAGATGACCCTGGCTGAGTTGCTGGGCGGTCTCGATCCGCTCCTGGCGGCCGAGGTGGCGCGCGCATTCTCGGCCTACTTCTCGGTGGTCAACATGGCGGAACGGGTCCAACGCATCCGGCGCCGCCGCGAATACCTGCGGTCGGGCACGCCGCAACCGGGCAGCCTCGATGACGTCATGCATCGACTCGCGGCTTCCGGCGTGGAGCATCATGAGGTCCGCGCCGTCCTCCAGGAAATGCTGGTGGAACCTGTCTTCACCGCCCACCCCACCGAAGCCATCCGCCGCACCATTCTCGCCAAAGAACAGCGCGTCGCAGCTCTCCTGATCGACCGATTGCAACACAGCGAACGCACACCGCCTGAAGATGCCGCGCTCACGGGACAGCTTCGTGACGAGATCACGCTGATGTGGCAAACCGCCGAACACCCCGGTGTCAGGCGGACGGTGGCCGACGAGATGGAGCATGTCCTGTTCTACCTGATCGACGTCATCTATCGCGTGGTGCCTGCTCTCGACGAGGCGATGTCTGCCGCATTCCTCACGGCCTTCGGCGCCGAAGCCGGAGGAGGTCTCCCGGGTCCGTTCGTGCGATTCGGTTCGTGGGTCGGCGGCGATATGGACGGCAACCCCAATGTCGGGCCCGACACGATCCGTCGCACCCTCGACCGTCAGCGCGAGATGATCATCGGCCGCTACATCACCGAGGTTCGGGAGCTCTTCGGTCACCTCAGCCAGTCTCGATCCCGGGTCCCCGTAGATGCGAAACTCGAGGAAAGATGCGCGCACTATCGACGAACCATGCCGGACGTGGCGGCTGGGATTCCGGATCGTTATGACGATATGCCGTACCGGATCCTGCTGTGGTTCTGTTGGGCGCGCCTGGAGGCGACCAAAATCGATGCCGACCACGCCTACTCGTCGGCCTCAGGCTTCCATCAGGACCTCGAGTTGGTGACCGCCAGCCTCCGCCGCCACAAAGGAGAGCACGCCGGCCTTCTCAGGACATCCCGGCTCGTACAACGTGTCGCCACCTTTGGATTCCACCTGGCGGGCCTCGATCTCCGGCAGGACGCCGTGGTCCACCGGTTTACAGTCGGCGTCCTTCTCGATGACCCCGCATTTGAATACGCCGGCACCCTCGAACGCACTTCGGTTCTGCGCGAGGCCCTGCGGTCAGCCGTTGAAGTCGAGGCTTCCTCTGATTCCGGCGTCGCCAAGACCCTCGACGTCTTCCGCGCGATCGCCGAGGGGCGAGAGGTCTTTGGTCCGGAAGCATTCGGGCCCTACATCATCTCCATGGCGCAAGGACCGGATGACGCACTGGCGGTGCTGTACCTCGCGAAGTGTGCCGGGCTGATCGATCCCGGTGGCGGCGTACCGCTTGACGTCGCGCCGTTGTTCGAGACCGTCGGCGACCTCGATCACGCGGCCGAGACTCTGACCTCCCTGCTTGACAATCCTCTCTACCGCGCACACGTCGCCTCAAGGGGCGACCGGCAGATCGTGATGATGGGTTACTCGGACTCCAGCAAGGAGTCCGGTCTCGCAGCCTCGCGATGGGCGCTCTATCGTGCGGAGTCGGCACTGTCAGAGGTCGCCGACCGGGCAGGGGTCGAACTCACTTTGTTTCACGGCCGCGGCGGCACCCCGAGCCGCGGCGGCAGCAAGCCGCGGGCGGGCATTCTCGCGCAGCCGGCGGGCGTCATGCACGGGCGGATGCGGCTCACCGAGCAGGGTGAGATCATCCACGCCAAATACGGACTGCGGGGGATCGCATTGCGCACCCTCGAACTGATGACGGGTGCGGTGCTCGAGGCCAGCGCCGATGATTGTGACGGGAGGGGCTTCGACCCGGAATTCACCGCCGCCATGACCACCATTGCGCGCGAGGGGCGGTCAACATACCGCGCGCTGGTGTATGAGGACCCGGACTTCATACCCTACTTTCGTTCTGCCACGCCCATCGACGTGATCGAGCGGCTCGAGATCGGCTCGCGACCAGCCTCCCGCCGCTCGGGTGAGGGAGTCGAAAATCTGCGCGCCATCCCCTGGGTGTTCTCCTGGATGCAGAACCGTCACCTTTTGCCGGGCTGGTACGGCGTCGGCGCGGGTCTTGCCGCGGCCATCGACGCCCACGGCGAGGACGTCCTCCGCGGGATGGCACGTGACTGGCCGTTTTTCGACAATCTCCTGGCCGACGTCGAGATGGTGCTCGCCAAGGCCGATATGGGAATCGCCGAACGTTACGCTGGGCTGGCGGGCGAGACAGGCGAAAGGCTGTTCCCCGGGATCCTGGCCGAGTACGGCCGAACCCGGGAGCTGATCTGCGATCTACAGGGCATCCGTGAACCTCTCGAACGAGAACCGGTGCTGCGGCGCTCGATCCGCCTCCGCAATCCCTACGTCGACCCTATCAGTCTGTTGCAGGTGGATCTGCTGGCGCGGTGGCGAGCCGGCGGTTGTAGCGACCCGGAGCTCGAGGAAGCACTCAAAGTGACGGTGCTGGGTATTGCGCGGGGTATGCAGAATACGGGGTAACGCATCCGCGCCAGGTCAGATGATTCTGACGGTCATGCTGGGTGGCACGATTATGCTTGTGGCACCCTGACAGGTCAGCTACGGGGAGCGCTTATCCAGCTCGGTCTCCCAGTTGGAGTGGTTCCGTGCCTGGACGGCCAGGGCGGTTTCGGCGAAGCCCTCGTCCCGCGTGTAGCCGACATCGACAATGCAGGCGTCCAGCAGATCAGGATCGGTGACACCGGCTTCCTCGCACGCCGCCTGCGCCTGTCGCCGCCAGCTGGAGGGAAGGCCGGCCACGCTGGCTTCACGTTGTGGCGCCGGCCGACGAAAGGTTTTGGTGCTCTGCCCCGGCTTGTACTCGAAAAGAGACGTGTCCTGAGCCACGAGCCGATCGTCATCCTCGTCGAGAAACAGGGCCCGTGCCAGCTCCGTGAGTTGAGGCTGCAACCCTGACCCATTGCCCGAACCGAGGGTGGCCATGGCCGTCACGGCATCGATGTCGTCCATGGAGTTGCCGTTGAAGTTGCCGAAGAGGCCCGTCAAGGTGCCTTTCCGGGTCAAGGCAGGCCGCAGAAAGGCGTTGAGGTGCCTTTTGGCGACGTTGACGGATAGATTCGAGCCGTCGCTCCAGATAATCTCGTAGCTTTTCGCCAGGCGTTCGATGCGGCCACCGCCCGGAAGATCGAGGCCTTCGCCGGGCTCGAGCGTCACCGACTGCCCTTCGACGAAGAGCATGGGATCTCGTCCCAGGGCCACTGAGGCTCGACTCGAGTCGACCTGCACGGCCACCGCGGTGACGATCGACACATAGCTCGAGAAGCCCGTCGACTCGAGACGGAGCTGGACCTCGAGATCTCCGGCCGCCGAGCGGCTCGCGATGAACTCGCCCGCGGCCTGAAAATCATAGGTCGCGCCGTCCAGAGTCTGGACGTGGATGTCGCCCCACGCTCGACCCTCCATCGCATGGATGGGGCCGGCGGTACTGACGAGCGCGAGGAGGAGAACTGCGGTGCACACGTGGGATTGCTTCTTCATCATGCTCAGGCGAAGGAGCAAGAACCGTGCCGGGGCTCTTGCCCCTATCGAGCAGCAGGACCGGGCCTGGTTCCGGTCCGAGCGTCCTCCGGCGCGGGCGAGGCGTCCTCCCGTGCGGACGCTTGGCGGGCCCACCCCCCAAAAAGTCGGGAAGTGTGTACGTGGCACCCGGATGTGTCGCGATAGAATCGCGAGGGATCTTCGTGTTCTGGAGGTGACGTGGTTGAAGACGAACTGGGTTTTTTCCGTGTTGAAATCGAGATGGCGCTCGATGGGTTGCAGGAGTTCGAGGAAGAGGGCGAGCATTCCTCGGGGGTGGCGAATGGGTATTACCAGCTCTTCGGTGTGACGGGGTCGAGCTTTGCAGAAGCGGTGTCCTCTGTCGAAGAAGTTCTCGCGGAAATCGTCACGATTGAACCGGAGATCTCGGGGTGGTTGGTTCAGCTCCAGGTCGACACGTGGAGCGAGCCCACCGCCGGCGACGAGGGGGAGTTCCTTCAAGACCCGTCGTTGCGTGGTGTGCACTTCATTTCCGATCGGTCGTATTTCTTGGCGCTCGACGAAGAACCGGGCGCCTGACATCTCAAGATCGCAACAAGCGTCAAGGTGACCACTTGAAACCGAGCTGATCAGGAGCGCTCTGTATCACGCGGACGTGTCACCCGCCGAGGCCGATCAACATGCTGTAAGCTCCTTTCCAGGCCCTTCAAAACGTTGTGGTCGCATAGCGGGGAGCCCATGATCATGAAGGTACGTCTCAGGACTTTCGCGTTGCTCTCGCTGCTCTTCGCGGGCTTGTGCACGGCGGCGATTGGCGATGTGGACACGTCGCAGCTTCGTGTCGATGTTGCAACCAGCACCATGGGCATGGTCGTCTCGGAGACGGCCGAAGCAACCCGAATTGGTCGAGACATCCTGGCCCAGGGCGGCAACGCGGTCGACGCGGCCGTGGCAGTGGCCTTCGCCCTGGCGGTGACGTGGCCGGAGGCGGGTAACATCGGCGGCGGCGGATTCATGATGGTCGCCCCACCGGATGGCGACGTCGTGTGTGTCGACTACCGCGAAACAGCTCCGGCGGGTGCTACGAAAAACATGTTCGTCGCCAACCCGAACCGCTACCATCACCGAGCGGTCGGAACGCCCGGCACCGTCCGTGGGCTCTTCCTGGCCCACAGGACCTATGGCCGCCTGCCCTGGCGGCGGCTCGTTGAACCGGCCGTCCAGCTGGCGCGAAACGGATTCCCGGTGGACGAAAACCTGGCGGCATCGCTCAACGAGGTCCTCGCACGTTCCAGCGTTCGAGAGGACGATCGGTATCGAGAACTTCGTCGAAGCTATGGGCATCCGCAGGGGCGTCCCTGGCGGTCGGGCGACATGCTGGTTCTTCCAGATCTGGCGTCCACGCTTCTCTTGATCGGCAAAAAGGGGGCGGACGCATTCTATGAGGGCCGGATCGCACGGCAGATCGTCGCCGAGATGAAAAACGGCGAAGGGCTTATCAGCCGGGAAGACCTTGCCGGGTACGAAGCGGTGAGCCGTCCGGCGGTCAGTGCTGAGATCAACGGGTATGAGGTCTTCGGGGCGCCGCCGCCCAGTTCGGGCGGTACAACCGTCCTCCTGATTCTGCGAATGATCGAGCGGCGTGGGATTGTGCCCGATCCGGAGCAGTACTGGAATGAAGGGCAGGTTCACCTCATGGCCGAGGCGATGAAACGGGCGTTTCGGGAGAGGGCCGCCTTCCTCGGCGACCCGGACTTCGTCAAGATTCCCCACGAACTCTACGAAGACGAGTTCATCGCCAAGCTTGCGGGGTCGATCAGCCTCGACAAAGCGACCTCCAGCGAATCATTGGCGGGCGATATCCGCTTTTCGGAAGGGCCCTACGAGAGCGAAAGCACGACCCACTTCGCCGTCCTCGATGCCGACGGAATGGCCGTGAGCAATACCTACACGATCGAGTCGCCCTTTGGATCCCGCGTGGTGGTAAGGGGCGCCGGCTTTCTGCTGAACAACGAAATGGGCGACTTCAACTGGTACCCCGGCTATACCAATCGAGAGGGCAAGATCGGAACGGACGCGAACCTCCTCGCCCCGGGCAAACGAATGCTCAGCTCCACGGCGCCGACGATCGTCAAGCGGGACGGTAAGGTCGTCCTGCTGACCGGCAGCCCCGGCGGGCGCACCATCATCAACACCGTGTCCTCCATCCTCGTGCAGACGCTCTTCTTCGGCCGCCCGCTGGACGAGGCTATCCAAGGGCCCCGCATCCATCACCAGTGGTTTCCGGACGTGATCGAGCTCGAACACATGGACGGGCTTATTTGGGATCAGGTTCTCACGGTGCTGCAGTCCAAGGGCCACACCGTGATCGAGAGTCCCCGGCGAGGCGGCCGCCAGGGCTCCGCCCACAGTATCTGGTTCGATCGGGAAAGCCGGACAATGACGGGAGTGGCGGATTGGCGGCGGGGCGGTCGAGCGATGGGGGTCGAAAAACAGGGCGGTTCAGGCCGATGAGCCGATGGTTCCGACAATATTTCGACTTCCTGGCCCACACCCAATCGGGCGAACACCTCGAGGCCAACATCGTGCCGCAGCTCGAACGCCTCGCGCCGACGGACAATTGATGACCGGGTCCCCTCATGGGAAAGTGACTGAAAACCGTGAGGTCCCGCCGGTCTCGAATCCGTCGGCGAAAATTGTCGCCGGGCCGTAGGCGACAAAAACGTCCTGGTAACCGTTTGTGTCGTCCGGTACCAGGTTGGTCGCTACTGTGTCGAAAGCGACGATGCATCCGTCCCCGGACAATATCGGGTCGACGATGTTGTTGTCGGATTGAAAGCCCGCCGCGGTGATCGTCAACAGGGTCGTGATTCCGGTCGCACGGTCGTGACCAAAGATATCGGTGGCGACGTTGTCGTCGCTGGCGACGAGATTCGTCGCCTCGGAATGGAACGCCGCGTACCTGCCGGTCCCGTCGAGCGTGGCTGGTCCGCTGGCGGCATTGGCCTCCTCCTCCTCGCTGTTGACACTCACACGCTCGGTGACTCCGAGGTCGAAATCGCGGACGAACGCGTCCTGAACTGCGTTGTCATCCTCGCCGGGAGGAAGCAGATCCGTGGCATTGGAGGAAAACCCGGCAAAACGCCCATTTGAGCTGATGCCGAATCCTCCGCTGTTACTGTTCCCATCTTGACCGTCGATGTCGACGCCGATCATGGAGGTCAGACCGAGGTCGAGATCCCGCATATAGACGTCGTTCACCCCATTTGCATCGAAAGATACGAGGTTCGTCGAGTTCGAAATAAAGGCAACGTGCCTGCCGTTGGCAGAAATGTGGGGGTACCAGCTGCCGCCGTTTTCTTCGGCGTCGTCCCACGTCATGCTCGCGAGTTCGTTGTCCCCGGTTTGCAGGTCGCAGACGTAAATGAACTTCGACGAGTCCCTGGATCCGGAAACAATGTTGGTCGCGTTGGAACGAAACGCGACAAAACGACCGTCACCGCTGATCGACGGTGTTCGGCTGTTCCCGTTGCCCTCGCTGCCGTTCCAGGCCATGCTGACCCGCACGATCTGTCCGGTCTCGCGGTCGTACACGAACACATCCTGGGCCGCGTTCGTATCGTCGGTCACGAGGTCAGGGGCATCCGAGGAGAACGCGATCCAGCGGCCGTCCTCGCTGATCGAGGGATAGCGGGACTCGCCCGAGGCGTCGCCGCCTCCCGGCACCTCGCTCACCCGGGTGGTGGTGCCGAGGAGGCGGTCGCGGACGAAGACATCCCTCAGACCGTTTCCGTCAGCCGGTACAAGATTGGTGGCGTCGGATTCGAAGACCACGAATCGGCCATCTTCGCTGACGCCGTCATAGAGGGGGAGGAAGCTGTCGCCGTTTGCCTCGACCTCGGCACTGCTGACGCTGACCCGCTCGATCACCTGTGCGGCGGCCGTGCCGGCCGCCACTGTGAACACGAACCCGATCCAGCTCGACACCGAGGTGCCGCATCGTCTCCTCCCGGCCTTTGATTTTGAGAATAAACATGATCCGGTGATGTTCTTTTGTCAAATGGAAGAACACATCCGACCCCGTATTGGGGAGGTGCTTTCCGATTCGCCGTTGCCCCGAGTCCGTGTCCGTGCCCGAAATGCAGCGGCAGCGACAGTGTCCAGCGACAGGGTTCAGTGGCGGCGACAGTGACCAGCGACCGGGAACAGCGACAGAGGACAGCGGCGGCGGCAGCGATCAGGAGTCCAGTCGGCGAAGTGGCCACCTCCGGGTCGTTCAACGGAAGGAGTAGCCGGTGGGCGGCCGATGTCAAGGACAGGCAGGGTGCAGGGCATCCTTGACATCGGCCGCCACACCGGCTTGTGGGAATGGACATGAACGACCCGGAGGTGACCATGTCCAACGCCGCCACGAACACCAACCTCGTTGCCCACTCCAAAGCCCTCGAAGCAGCAGGGATCGCGATCAAGCTTGTGATGAGGGTTCCAGCTCCTCTGAAGTCGATAGCCGATCAGGCGATCCGGTCGGCCAGTTCAGTCCCGGCGAACCTGGCGGAAGGGCATGGCCGATTCGGTAGAGACCGGTTGAACCACTGGAGAATCGCATACGCTTCGGCGAAAGAGGTCGACAGCCACTTGCAGCTCCTCGCCCACGCCGGGGCGATCAGCCGAAACGGAGCCAGTGAAGCGATGAAGGTTTTCGATCAGGTCCGTGCCATGACCTGGCGACTGTTGCACCCGACGAAGTGAGTGCTGTTCTCAGTCGAGCTGGGATCCAAAGGCCTCCGCTTCGGCATCCACCTGGGTGAGCATTCGGACCCTCACCGGTTTGTCGAAATGTTCGCGCGCTGCCGCACGGACTTCGTTCGCCACGTTCTCAGGCGCAAACGTTTTACCGACGACCCGAACATTGAGTTGCACGCCGAGCTCGTCATACGCGACCCCGATTCCCTCGAGGCGATAGTCGTCACCGAGCCGGCGCTGGATGTCTTCCATGAAATCGGTCGGGAGACCTGCCGCGGTGGGGATCGGAGTGGGTTTGATACTCAGATAGACGCCAAGCGCCAACACTGCAAGGAGGACCGCGCCGCCCACTCGAACCGCCCAGCGCGAGGTTTTCTTGATATTGCGCAGACCGACAAACCAGAGGCTGACCACGGTCGCCAGGACGATTGTGACCATGTTGATGACAAAGAGCAGAAGGGCATTGAAGGCCAGATCCAGGTTACCGAGAGACAGGGCCAGACCGGAGGTGGCGATCGGCGGAACCAGGGCGGCCGCGATGGCGACCCCAGGAAGTGCGGCGAGGAGACCGGGCCTCGAGGAGGCATAGGCGGCGGCCAGCCCGGAGGCGAAGGCGACAAAAAGATCGAGCACGCTGGGTCCGCCGCGTCCGAGCATTTCACGGGTCGGTTCTTCGAAGCCGGGGGTCAGGAAACCGACCGTCAATCCAACCAGGAGCGCGACCACGACACCGAAACCGACCGAGCGTACGGAGATTCGAGCCAGGACGGGATTGCCCTGGACCAGGGCGAGACCCAGACCGAGCAGCGGCGTCATGAGGGGAGCTACCAGCATGGCGCCGATGACGACGGCGGCCGAGTTCTGAATCAGACCGATGGCGGCGATGCAGGTGGAAAGAACCATCAGGGCAAAAAAGTCGAAATTCGAATGGGAACTCGACTGCACCCGTTCGACCAGTACCACCCTGTCCTCGCGATCGATCTGCGGCACCAGCCGCTCGATCGCCCCTTCCAGCACGGCGAGAAATCGATTTCTTACCGGCGAAGCGGAACTGACGACGGCGACCGTGGGCCCGGATTCATCCCTGGCAAGCCGGGCGCCGATGCTGCCCTCGACCCGGCTTCCCAGCATACCGACCCGCGACGCACCGGTGATCACGAGGTCGAAGTTCCCCTCATCCCAAACCCGGCGAACACCGCGGGGGATCTGATCGTCCACCACCACTCGCCGAAGAACTTCGCCCTCGTCTTTTCCAAGGGACTTTTTGATCAGAATGTCGAGGCGCCGGGCGCCGACCTGTTCGGCATCGGGGCCGATTGAAGGGTTGACGCGGAGGGCGGTCAAGGTGGCGCCGGACGAAGAAGCGAGATCCCGACCGATTTTCAATGCCGACGCTGCATGGGGCCCCGAAGCGACGGTGACCAGGATCCGAGATAGATCGTTGTCCTCGTTGAAGCCGCTGCAATGGACCACCTCGCACGGAACGTGTCGGAGGAACTGACGACGCTCCCTGGTGATCTCGCTGCCGGTGCCCCCGAGGTCCTTGCGCACCACGGTGAAGAGCTTGAGTTTGGATTTGCGAACCTCGGCCAGGAGCAGCTCCCTGAGAGATGGGAGGTTGGCGCAGCGGATCAGTTTCAACTGGACGTGGATGACCGAGTCATCGTCATCTAAGGCTTCATCTTCCGCCGTTTCAGGTCGAGGTCCCGCACGAAGAATGGGCATGGATTCGATGGCCTGGAAGACCTCGCCTGCCGCCACTGCGGCCTCGCCTTCGGCGGATCCGTCCAGGGGCACGTTGACTGTTTGCCGCTCACTGCCTTCGATCCGTTGGAACACCACGATGTCCAGATTGCGGGCCTCGGCCAGGCGAACGGCCCACCGCAATTGGTCCGACAGATCGAGATCAGGTCCGACGAATACTCCCAGGTTGCCGACCGCCATATCACCTCCTGGTTCGTGCGCTCCGGCTCCCGTGGTGGGTCGGATGGCTGTGTGTTGCTCCTGCTATCGCGTCGCGACCTCTGATTCCGACGATGCCGACTCGCCCGGCGGAATGGACGGAGCGGGTAATGCCGGCGATTGCGCTGTCTCCGGATCCCAGCCGCCACCGAGGGCACGGTAGAGGTCGACGAGGTTTTTGATGACGATTCCCTCGCTGGCTGCCATATCGTCCTGGCGAAGCAGCAGAGAGCGCTGGGTGTCGAGGACGTTCTGGAAATTCGTCAGACCCGCCCTGTATTGGGTCAAGACCAGATCGAGGGAGCGTTGGGTCGCATCCACCGAATCAAATAGATGGGCCCTTCGAACCACCTCTTTTTCATACGAGACCATGGCATCCTCCACCTCTTCGAGGGCGAGGAGCACTGCCCGTTCATAGTTTGCCAGAAGCTGTTCGGTTCGCGCTTCCTCGGCCGCAATCTGTGATCGGACGGCGCCACCGGCAAAAAGCTTCCAGCGAACGGGCAGACCGATGGACCAGTTGACGCTATCCGAACTGAAGAGGTCCCCGGCCGAGGTGGATTGCAGCCCCAGGAAACCGGAGAGGGAAAAAGAGGGATAGAGATCGGCTGTGGCGACCCCGATGCGGGCGGTCTGGGCAGCCAACAGGCGCTCGGCCGCACGGATGTCGGGACGTTGGCGCAGCAGATCGGCCGGCAGCCCGGTAGTTACGGCTTCCGGTTCGGTGGGGATGGCGGCCTTGTCAGCCAGCTCGTCATCCAGCGATCCGGGGCTGGTGGCCAGGAGCACCGCAAGCCGGTTCAAGGCCAGGGCGATGCCCTTCTCGAGAGTGGGGATCAACGACCTCGTGTTGGCCAGATTGCTTTCGGCTTGGGCGACATCGAGTGCCGATACCAGGCCGGCGCTATAGCGATCGTTGGTGAGTTCGAGGGTGTCTTCCTGGCCGCTGACATTTTCTTTCGCCAGACGGAGCCTTTCCTGCTGTTCCCTCACGTTGACATAGTTGAAGGCAACTTCGGCAAAGAGGGTCACCAGGACATCGCGATAGTCCTCCACCGAGGCGTCGACCTGGGCATCAGCAGCTTCGACCTGGCGGCGGATGCGGCCCCAGAGATCAATTTCCCAGGTCGCTCCGACCCCGAGGCCGAACTGATTTGAGGGTTCAAAACCTCCCTCCGGAGCAACGGCGCCCAATGCACCATTGTTGGAGGGGTCGTTGCGGCTGGCATCGCCGCTCAGACCGACCTGGGGTTTTTGCACCCCGGCGACGACACCGCGCAACGCGCGAGCTTCCTCGACGCGCCAGACAGCTTCGCGAAGGGTCAGATTCGACAGTCGTGCGCGTTCGATCAGAGATGTCAGGACCTCGTCGTCAAAGACCGTCCACCAGGCCTGCAAGGATGACTGACCGTCGGCAAGACCTTCGGTGGCGGCGCTGTTCCAGGTGTCCGGAACCGAGGGGATTTCCGGCTGTACGTAATCCGGTCCGACGGTGCAGCCGCTCAATGCGACGACGAAGGCCACGGCGATCAACGGGATGAAGCGGGTTCGTTTCATAGCTCGTTCCTCAGCTCTCGGTGGCGGCGGCTGCCGGTTCCGGATCTGTGGGTGTCTTGGTGCCGGCGATTTTTTCACTCAGGCTCTGAACCACGAAGTAGAGCCATGGAATGACAAAGATGCCGAAGACTGTCGCAAAGGCCATCCCGCCAAAAACCGCGGTCCCGAGAGCGACGCGGCTAGCAGCCCCGGCACCTGTGGCGAAGAGCAATGGCAGAACGCCGAGGATGAAGCTCAATGCGGTCATGAGAATCGGCCGGAATCGGAGCCTTGAAGCTTCCCGAGCCGCTTCGAAGGCGGTTTTCCCACTCTGCCGAAGTTGGTTGGCAAACTCGACGATGAGGATCGCGTTCTTGGCCGAGAGACCGATCAGCAGAACGAATCCGATCTGGGTGTAGACGTTGTTGTCGAGACCTCGAGCCAGGGTCAGGATGGACGCACCCAGGATCGCGATGGGAACCGAAAAGATGATGCCGAAGGGCAGGGTCCAACTTTCGTACTGGGCGGCCAGGAAGAGATAAACAAAAACGATGGCCAGCGCAAAGATGAACCCGGCAGCGCCACCGGCGGCGAGTTGCTGGTAGGTCACCCCGGTCCACTCGAAGCTCATCGAGGGCGGCATCGAATTGCGGGCGATCTCCTCCATCGTCGCGATCGACTGACCGGAGCTGAAGCCGGCGGCGGCATCTCCGGTGATCGATGCCGAGGAGTAGAGGTTGTAGCGGGCTTGAACTGTTGGGCCGACGGTGTCCTGAACGTCGACCAGGGTCGCCAACGGGACCATTCTGCCCGAGTTGGAGCGAACCTGGAGTTTGGTGATGTCGGCTCGTTCGATCCGGTAGGGCTCGTCGGCCTGAATCATGACCTTCCAGACCCGGCCGAAAATATTGAAGTCGTTGACATAGGCCGATCCGAGGTTGGCCTGGAGCGTGTCGAAGATGACCGAAAGGGGCACGTCGAGACGCTTGGCCTTTTCGCGGTCGACCTCGAGGAAGAGCTGCGGCACGCCGGCCCGGAAAGTCGTGTTCATGCTCGTGAGAACCGGGCTCTCACGACCCTGCTCCACGAGGTCATTGGCTACCTGCTGCAAGAGCTCGAGGCCGGATCCGCCGACATCCTGAAGCTCCATCTGGAATCCGCCGGTGGCACCCAGGCCTTGGATCGGTGGCGGCCGGGTGGCGAAGACCACCGCTCCCTGAACCTGAGAGAAACGGCGGTTCAGGCTATCGACCATGGCCTGGATCTGGGTCTCCGGAGTGGATCGTTCGTCCCAGTGATCGAGCACTACCCAGAAGGCGCCCGCGTTTGGCGACACGACCGTATCGAGCAATGAATAGCCACCGACCGCGATGACGCCGCGGATGCCTTCGGTCTCATCGAGGATGGCTGAGATCTCGTCGAGGACTTCTTCGGTTCGCCCGAGGGAGGTCGCGTCGGGAAGCTGTGCCGCAACCATGAAGTAGCCTTCGTCCTCGGAGGGGACGAAACCGGCGGGCATGGCGATCATTCCGAAGTACGTGGCCACCAGGAGCCCACCGACGATGATTGCTGTGAAGACCGAGCGGCGGAGCAGCAATTTGACGATTGATCCGTAGCGGGTGGTGCCCGTGTCCAATATCCGGTTGAAGAGCCCGAAGAACCCCTTTTTGCGTTCCACCGAGGGCCGCAGGAGCATGCCACACAGCGCCGGGCTGAGAGTCAGCGCGTTGAGCGATGAAAAGAGAGTCGCCACCGAGATGGTAATCGCGAACGGCCGGTAAAGCCGGCCGGTGATACCTGGCATGACGATGGTGGGGACAAAGACCGCCAACAGCACCAGGGTCGTCGCGACCACCGGACCGGTGATCTCGAGCATCGATTTCGCGGTGGCTGCCTTCGCATCGAGGCCCTCGGTGTCGATGATGCGCATGGTGTTTTCCACCACCACGATGGCGTCGTCGACGACGATGCCGATCACCAGAATCAACCCGAACATGGTGAGCCCGTTGATGGACAGACCGAGGGCGAGCATGACCGCAAAGGTGCCGAGCAGGGAAACCGGTATGGTGACCGCCGGGACCAGTGTGGTGCGGAAGTCCTGGAGGAAGATGTAGACCGTGAAGATCACCAGCAGGATGGCGATGATCAGAGTGGTCACGACCTCTTTGAGCGATTGCAGAATGTACTCGGTGGTGTCGTAGAGGATGCGGGCCTCGAGGCCCTCGGGGAAGTCTTTCCGGAGTCGGTCCATTTCGGCCTTGATGCCTTCGGCCACGTTGAGGGCGTTGGCTCCGGGTGCAGGGTAGACCGCAACTGCGATCGACGGCGCTCCGTCCAATTTTGCGAACCACTTGTAGCTCTGGGCGCCGAGTTCGACGCGGGCCACGTCGCGAACCCGCACGAGCTGCCCCTGCTCACCGCGTTTGACGATGATATTTTCGAACTGTTCCACGGTCTGCAGCCGGCCGAGGGTGGAGATCGAGTACTCGAAGGGCTGATCTTTTGGCGCCGGCTGGCCGCCGATCTGTCCCGCGGCCACCTGAACGTTTTGTTCACGCAGGGCGTTGGTGAGATCCATGGTCGTGAGGCCGCGCGCGCGCAGCCGGTCGGGGTTGATCCACACCCGCATTCCGAAGTCCTTGGCGCCGAAGACCTCGACCTTGGAAACGCCGTTGATTCGCGCCAGCACGTCCTTGATTCGGGTGGTGGTGTAGTTGGAGATATAGAGGTCGTCAAAGGTGCCGTCGGGCGACAACATGTTGATCATGAGGGTGATGTTGGTCGACTGTTTTTCGACCTTGACGCCCTGGCGTTTAACTTCCTCGGGGAGCACGGGCGTGGCCTCGTTGACCCGGTTCTGGACCAGGACAGTGGCCATGTCCACATCCGTGCCGACCTCGAAGGTGATGGTGATGTTGCAGGAACCGTCGGAGGCCGATTTCGACGACATGTAGAGCATGTTCTCGACGCCATTGATCTTCTCTTCCATCGGGGCGGTCACGCTCTCCGCCACCACGCCGGCTCCGGCACCGGGGTAGGAGGTCGAAACCTGCACCGACGGCGGCGTGATGGCGGGCATGCTTTCGATCGGCAGGAGCGGGATTGAAAGCCCGCCCACAAGCACGATGACGATCGCAATGACCGATGCAAAGATCGGACGGTAGATAAAAAAGCGGCTGAACATGGCCTACTGCCCTGCTGCTTCTTTTGGTGTCACAGGCATCCCCGGTCGTGCACGCTGCAGACCTTCCGAGATATAGCGCTCGCCGGGCTCGAGACCAGAGAGGATCACGCGGGTGTTGTCTTCCTGGAGGGGGCCGGGCTCGATATACCGCCTCTCGACCACATTGCCATCGCCAACCACCATGACGTAGCGGCCGCCCAGGTCGGTGCCGAGCGCGGTCTCCTGGACCAGCACGGCGTTCGGGAGTTCTTCACCCGGCAGTTGCACGTGACAGAAGAAACCCGGAAAGATCTTGTTGTCGGGGTTGGGAAAAATCGCGCGCAGTTGAATCGTGCCGGTGGCCGCATCGACGGTGTTGTCCACCGCATCGACCTTGCCTTCGATAGCCAACCCGGTCTCCTTGAGGAGCAGGGTGGCAGGGAGATCTTCACCCTTACCCGGATCACCGTGACCACCCCGTTGTTCGAGAGTCTTTGCCATAAACCTCTCGGAGACCTCGAAATACGCAAAGATCGGGTCAATCCGTCGCACTGTTGCGAGAAGGGTCGCCTCACTGCCACCGACCAGGTTGCCGAGGTCGACGAAGTTGCGGCTCACGAGACCGTTCAGCGGCGATTCGATCGTCGTATAACTGAGGTCGATCTGGGCGTTGGTCAGCGCTGCCTGCGTCTGGAGCAGCCCGGCTGATGCCTGATCGCGCTCGGCCCGGGCACGGGTGACCTCCTGCTCGCTCACCGCGTTGGTCTGGACCGCCAGTTCGAGCCGGTCGAGGTCGGACTCGGTTCGTTGCAGACCGGCCTCGGCTGATTTCATGTTCGCCTCGGCCTGCTCGAGCCGTGCCTTGTAGGGCCCGGGCTCGATGAGAAAGAGCTTTTGGCCCCGGCGCACGTAGGAGCTGGGTTCGAAGTTGATTTCTTCGAGAAAGCCCTGGACCCGGGCGCGGATCTCCACCGATTCGCGGGCCTGGGTGGTCCCGACGAACTCGTGGACGATGGTGACATCGCGCTGGGTCGCCGTCGAGACGACGACTTCGGGGGCTGTAGGGGCTGGCGTAGCAGGCGGTTTCCCACATCCAACGGTCAGTCCGACGACAACGACGAGAGGTAGAAGAACACCTCGGCGAGCGAAATGAGAATTGGTATTGATCATGACCCGGCATTCTCCTCAATCCGGTCGCTCCGAGTCAAGGCGCGTCTGCTCCCGTTGGCGTGATCGCCGAGAGCTCACCGTTACAATCGAAAGTGGATGCAGTTTCTCGATGCCGGGAGTGGATGTGATTGGCTTGAAAAAATACGGGTTCGAATGGTTGATCGTCGCGACGGCCGCTATGGGGATCCTCGTCGGCTGCAGGTCGGAGCCGTCGGCTGAGCCGGAGATTCGCAACGTCATTGTAGTGGTCGTCGATACCCTGCGCGCCGATCATCTCGGCTGCTATGGCTATTCGAGGGACACCAGCCCCAATCTTGATCGTTTTGCGGACGACAATCTGCTGTTTTCGAGGGTTCGGAGCCAGGCTTCGTGCACCTTTCCTTCGGTCAACTCGCTCTTGACCTCCACCTATCCCTATCGCTTTTTGAATCAGCCGAACGGGGAGATGGGCATTCCCGAACACACCTTGTCGCTTGCGGAAATCGCCGCCGCCAACGGGATGGCGACCTTTGCGGTGACGGCCAGTCCGATCATGCGCCGACCGGCGACCGAGAGCGAGCCCCACGGCGACTTCGGGCGCGGCTTCGATTTCTTCGATGAGCAGTGCATGCGGGGATCGGCGGACTGTGTCAACCGACAGGCCCTCGAGTACCTGTCGCGGGTTCGACAGCCTTTTCTGGCCTATCTGCATTACTTCGATCCGCACGATCCCTACCGGCCGCCACGGCATTTCAAACGCCGGTGGGCGGGGGAGAATCAGGGCCCTGGCTTTATCCAGGCGGGAAATCCGAACCCGATGGAGCTGATGGTCTACCGCAGCGGGCCGCCGCTACCTTTGAACGATGCAGATCTCGATCACCTGGTGGATCTCTACGACGAGGAGATCTCATTTTTTGACTCCGAGTTCGGCGCGCTGCTTGGTGCTCTTCGCCGCCGTCACCTCATGGAGAACACCATCATCGTCCTCGCATCGGATCATGGTGAGGATTTCCTCCAGGAGCATGGGCACGTCAAACACTGTCATTCTCTTTTTGATGCGACGACGAAGACCCCGCTGGTGATGAGCATCCCCGGGGTGGTGAACGATGGGCCGGTCGCGGCGATGGTCGAAAACGTCGATATCGTACCGACGATTCTGGATTACCTGGGGATCGACTATTCAGATATCGGCCTTGAAGGCAGATCGCTCCGGTCCCTCATCGAGCAGAATCAGGCGGTGCACGATTTTGTCTTCAGCCTCCAGGACGATCTGCGAAGTGTTGATGATGGTCGATTCAAGCTCATATCCGAGCTCTCCACGGATGGGCGGCAACTCTACGACCTCGAGAACGACCCCCTGGAACAGAACGACCTCTTCCGCCAGGGTGATGCAGCGGTGGCCGATCTCGAAGAGGCGCTCGGTCGTTGGCGTCTCCGCTTCGAGCAGGGAGTTGATGCGGAAGAAGCTCTTCGGGTTTCGGATGCTGCGCGGGAACGACTCCGGGCGCTTGGATACCTGCAGTGAGCTCAAACTTCATCGAGCATTGCGGTATCGCGACAAAGTAGGTTTTTACGCCCGCAAAATTGCTGCGGCCCCCCTATAATCTTGTCCTGGAATCGGCAGGATTGGGGGAATGGTTCATGGGGAAAACGCACGGATTTCTCATTGCGACGTTGGTGCTGATTTACGGCTTTTCGGTGGCTGCGGGAGAGGCATGGCTGCGGCTTGGCGAGCCGCTCCAGGATCTCGATGCGACCCCGATTCAGGCGATTCTCGACGATCCTGACTCGTTCCATGATCGCCACCTGCGAATCGAAGGTCGGATCGCGTCGGTCTGTACCCACGAAGGGTGTTTTGTCGAGGTGGTGCCGACGGATGGCGGGGGAGAGGGCATCGTGGTCAATTTCCCCGGTCTCGCCCACACCTTCCCCCTCGATTGTGCGGGCCGGGGTATCGTGATCGAGGGCCGTTTCTATCAGAAGGTCTTTCCCCACGCGCGGGTCGATCACTGGCAGCATCATTCCTTTCGACCCGGAGTCGCGGTGCCCGACTATTCACTGGCTCTTCGCATGGATGTCTTGGGCGCCGAAATCGGGGGCTCCCGTACGGCGCCGCCCGCGCCGGCAAAAATCCGGACGGCCTCGCCGGAAAAGACGGATCTCGAGATGATGGGATTCGAGACCGGGGGCTTTGGAATCGACCGCAGACGGATCGCGCCGGGTGAAGTCATCCCGCGACCGAGCACGGGTGGCAACCGGTGGATGGTCATCGGTCGTACCGGCCGGGTCGTCGTTCGGGCTCGTGACCGTGAACCGGTGATCGTGCGAGCCGGAGAGATGTCGTTCCTGCCTGCAGGGGTCGTCTTCGAGATACACAACCCGGCCGACAGCGAGGCCTCCTTCGACCTCATCTATTCGCAAAAGATCGCGCCCTGATTTGCAGTCCACCTGGGCGGCGGTAGGCTGGTATGAGTGGATCGATCGCCTCTTTCGGCCCGATGGTGGTTTCGCGTGGGGATTGTCGCGGCGCTCACGCTCGTCGCGATGGCCGGCGGAGCCGATGGGGATGATGGAGAACCGGTTGAGCCCGGCTTTTCTCTCGGGCTCGAATCAACCGTCCTGATTCCGATTCGGCCGACTGCCGCCCCGGTAATGTTGGATCTTCAACAAGCCCCTGCTCCGGCTGCAGAACCTCCCGCTACCGGATTGGAAAAACGGCGGCGGCGGGTGGTGGGCGGGATGACGACGACGAGCTGGATTCTGACAGGGGTCTTTGCGGCCGGCGGCGTCGTGATCCTCAATACGGGATCGGCGGACGACGAGGAAAAACTCGGCGATCTCCTGCAATACCTGTTGCCGGGCTCGGCCCTGGGCGCGACCTGGATCGCCGGCGACGGTCCTGGGGCTATGCAGTACGGCATCCAGTTCGGTGTTGGCACCGCCGCAACCTATGGCCTCAAGTACGGGGTTGAAAAACGGACGCCATCGGCCGCCGACTTTGACTCTTTCCCCTCGGCCCACACCCAGGCGGCCTTTTCGGGTGCCTCCTTCCTCCATCGGCGTTATGGTCCGCGGTGGGGCGTGCCGGCCTATGTTCTGGCAAGCTTCACCGGGCTCAGCAGGGTCAGTGCCGAGCGCCACTATCTCGACGATGTGATCTCGGGGATGAGCATCGCCCTGATCAGCGGCTGGACCTTTGTCTCGCCGATCGAAGATCGGGTGACACTGAACCCGATGCTGGTGGATCGTGGACTGGGTCTGTCGCTGAAGATAACCGGCAGTTCATCCACTACGGAGCCCCGGCCACAGGAATCCAGTGATCCGTGGCGGTGGCGGTACGTCTGGGAGGTCGGCCGATCGACGGTGCTCCAAAACCAGGTCGTGGCGCCCGACGAAGCTGGAGACGAAATCGATTTTCGCTTCCGCGAGCGCAATAACCCGGCCGTGACTGCAAACCTCGAAATCGATCGGCGAATCGGCGACCGCCACGAAATATCAACCCGTCTGGCTCCCTTCGAGGTCCGTGAGGAGGAACAATTCCAGGTCGAAACCGACTTCGCCGGTGCGACCTTTGAGCCCAGCGAGGTCCTTGATACCCAGTTCGTGGGTTATGACTGGAGAACCCGGTGGCGTTATCGATTGCTCGAGACCCGAGCACTATCTCTCAAGGCGGGCGCCGGGGTCGATCTGCTTGCCGAACGCCTTGAAATCACGGTCCAGGAGGACTCTGCCGGTACGCCCGGAAAAAGCTCTCGGGCCGAAGGCCTGCGGGTGGCCCCGGTGCTTCATGTCCACTTCGGTGTGAGGCCGTCCTCGAGCATGGTGTTTTATGCCGAGGCCGACGGATCGCCAATCTCATCGAAACGTTATTTTGATTGGGCGCTCGGTTTTCGCTGGCGATTTGCCACCAGTTGGGATCTCGCCCTGGTCCATCGCCGGGTGGAGTGGATCTTTGATTCGAGCGACCTCCACAACGATTTTGATCTCGAGTTCAACGGTCTCATCGTCGGCTACCGGTGGCAATGACGCGGAGACTCAGCCCCTCTGTTTGCGCTTTTTCATTCGGAGGATGCGGCGAAGGGTATCCACCACGTGGTCGGGATCACAGGGCTTGTTGATGAAGCCTTCAGGGGCGGCGACCGGTCGATCGTAGATGACGGAGCGGAACTCGGGATGGCCGGTGATGACACAGATCGCGATCTCCTCGGTATCGGAATTCTGTCGTAATTCGGTAAAGGCTTCGATCCCGTTTTTACCGGGCATCGAAAGATCGAGGGTGATCAGATCGGGCTTGGTGCTTGCGGCCTTCTCGATCGCCTCATCGCCGTCGGCGGCTTCGAAGACCGCCGCGCCCTCGTCCGAGAGGAGGGTCGTCAAAAAGACCCTGATTTCCTCATCGTCGTCGACGACGAGGATCTTGTGGCCGCTGAGTTTACCGATCGGCGCATCGCCGAGGAGATTTCGATCGTCCATGACCCTACCTCTCAATGTTTTGGACCACTCGCGAGGATATCGCAACCAGCGAGTCCATGATCTCAGGAAACGACCGCAAAAGCGAACTCCTTCGAAGGGCGTTTACGGTATCCTCGCATTCTCAAAGGAGAGAGCAAAGTGACAAAGAAAACTCCGTCGATCGTTGGCCTTTTGATGTGTACGGTTCTGTCGCTGCAGGTGCTGGACGCGGTGGCCGCAGACAACCAGATCGCGACCGACGGAGGAGTGGTAACGATCCGCCCGATCGAGCACGCGACCTTTGTCCTCGAGTGGGCTGGGCAACGGGTGGCAGTCGATCCGGTGGGTGGAGCGGAGGCCTTTGCGCCGATCCAAACGGTCGATCTGATCCTGATCACCGATATCCACGGTGATCACCTGTCGCTCGAGACCGTAGCCGCGTTGACCGCTGCTGGAACAAAGATCATCGCGCCGCCGGCGGTAGTGGAGCGTTTTCCGGCCGGAGATCGTGAAGTTCTAGCGTCTATGGCCAATGGCGAGTCTCTCGACTGGCATGGTGTGATCATTGAAGCCGTTCCTATGTACAACCTCGATCCCGAAAAACAGGGATTCCACCCCAAAGGCCGGGGCAACGGGTATGTGCTGACGATTGATGGCGCGCGGATCTACATTGCCGGTGACACCGAGGACATCCCGGAGATGCGGGCCCTCGAAGACATCGATGCCGCCTTTGTCTGCATGAACCTCCCTTACACCATGGATGTCGGCCCCGCCGCCGACGCGGTGCTCGATTTCAAACCAAAGGTTGTCTTCCCCTACCACTATCGCGGCAAAGGCGGGATGAGCGATCTCGATGAGTTCAAACGCCTTGTGTCGGTCGATTCCGAGATCGAGGTGCGGGTTTTGGAGTGGTACTGAACAGCCGCATCGCTATCGCTCTCGCAATCGGTATCGCTATCGAATGACCTCGGACAGTCAACGGGGCCGGATGACGATCCCGATTGCGAGAGCGAATTTGGACATGGGCTTTTCCCACGCGCAGTTTTGCGGTAGGATACCCGCCCGGACGGCCAGAACAGCCGTTCACATGGTTGCGAAAGTGACCCCATCGTCTAGCTAGGTCTAGGACACCGGCCTTTCACGCCGGCAACACGGGTTCAAATCCCGTTGGGGTCACCATTTTTTTGTTCGGCAATAGCCGAATGAAAAAATGCCGCGGCGTAGCCGGATGCGACCTGTCACGGCGTAGTCGGAGACGAAGCCGGAAGCCGGGAATCGAACCCCACCCACTCAAGCAAAGTATTCAGACTCAAGACGTCCCGTCCAGTGGGTGCAACTGCGCGGCCCCTTGTGCGGCTCCGCTCGGGAGGACATCGCGTTTGTGGTGCAGGCGTCTCGCCTGCACACCGTGCGGCCGGGACGGCCGCACCACAATGGCCGGAGCCCCGTGCTCCGCGAAACGCTCGAGACCCTCCAGCTTCAATAGACGGCGCTCGACGTTCCTGCCCTACTCTCTGCGTTCATCTGCGTGATCTGCGGTTTCTCCGTCTTCGGTCGCTCGAGGTCAAGACAGGGTCTCAGACAGCGTCCAGCGGCAGCGGCAGCGACAGTGACAGCTACAGCGGACAGGGTCAGCTAACAGAAGTCTGCGACAGCGAACAGCGCTCAATTCTTCGGATTCAAGAGCCGCCAGGTCATGGCACGGACCTGATCGAAGGCCTTCATCGCTTCACCGGCTCCATTCCGGTTGACCGCCCCAGCGTGGACGAGGAGCTTCAAGTGGCTGTCGACCTCTTTCGCCGAGGCGTAGGCGATTCTCCAGTGGTTCAACCGGTCTCTACCAACTCGGCCGTGCCCTTCTGCCAGATTCGCAGGGACCGAACTTGCCGACCGGATTACCTGATCGGCTATGGACTTCAGTGGAGCTGGAACCCTCATCACGAGCTTGATCGCGATGCCTGCTGCTTCGAGGGCTTTGGAGTGGGCAACGAGGTCGGTGTTCGTGGCGGCTGAGGACATGGTCACCTCCGGGTCGTTCATGCCCATTCCCAAAAGCCGGTGTGGTGGCCGATGTCAAGGATGCCCTGCACCCTGCCTGTCCTTGACATCGGCCGCCCACCGGCTACCCCTTCTGTCGAACGACCCGGAGGTGACCACTGCGCCGCCTGTACTCCTGACCGCTGCCGCTGGAAACTGAACGCAGCCCTTGATCGCCGACCGCTGATCCCTGACGCTGTTGCCTGTCGCTGACGCTGGACACTGTCGCTGCCGCTGCAATTCGGGCACGGACGCGGACGCGGACGCGGTTTCCGGTCAGCCTACGAACTTATATCCCAGGCGATGCACGGTGATGATGTGCTGCGGATCCGACGGGTCATCCTCGATTTTTTTGCGCAGCTTGGCGATGTGAGTGTCGACTGTGCGGGTGAATGGGATGGTGTCGTATCCCCACACCGCATCCAACAACTCTTCGCGGGACACGACCTCGCCGGGGTGAGCGAGGAAGAACCCGAGGAGCCGGAACTCGCGGGGTGTGAGAGCGATGGCTTCACCGGCCTTGCTGGCCTCGTGACACTCGAGGTTGACGGTGAGGTCGCCGAACTCGTGGATTGCGGATTGGCATCCACCGCCGGGTTTGCTGCGCCGCAACACGGCTTCGACCCGGGCCATCAGTTCCATGAAGCTGAAAGGCTTGGTCACATAATCGTCCGCCCCGAGTTTGAGCCCCAGGACCTTGTCGATTTCCTGGCCGCGCGCGGTGAGCATGATGATCGGTAGGTTCGAACCTTCGCCGCGGAGGAGCTTGCAGACTTCGAGACCGGTCATTTTCGGCAGCATGACATCGAGGATCATGATCTCCGGCCCGTCCTCACGCGCGAGCCGCAGCCCCTCCTCGCCATCACGCGCCAGGGTCACATCGTGACCTTCATAGGTGAAGCCGTCGCGGAGGGCGACTGCCATCGCCTCGTCGTCTTCGACAACCAGGACCTTGCTCATGCGCCCTCTCCAGTCGCGCCTTCAATCGGCAGGTGGATGGTAAACGTGCTTCCCTCGCCCACAACGCTGTCGACGGTCACCGATCCGCCGTGGGATTCGGCGATGTGCCGGACCAGCGAAAGACCGAGCCCCGACCCCTTGACGTCGTGGACGAGACCGGTGCTGACGCGGTGGAAGCGTTCGAAGATTCTCTCGGTCTCGTCTCGAGGAATACCGATTCCATGGTCGGCGACCGAAATCAGCACCTCGTCGCCGCTTGAAGCGAGCTCGACACCGATCCAGCGGTCGCCGTTGGAGTATTTCACAGCGTTGTCGAGTAGATTGGCGACCGCGCGGTCGATGGCGTTCCCGTCGACCGAGATCTCGGGCAGCGGCTCGTCGGGACCGGTGTATTCGACCTCGAAGCCCTTGTCCCGAAGGCGGATGGTATAGGTCGCGAGCGTGCCGGCCAGAATCTCCTCGATATCGGTTGCTTCGAAGGTGTAGACCTTGCGACCTGATTCGATGCGCGAGAAATCGAGAATATTGTTGATCAACTGGGTCAGGCGACGGCTTTCGGTTTCGATGTAAGAACCGTACTCCCGGACCTTGGCCTGGTCCTCGACCCGGCCGCGGCGCATGAACTCGCCAAAGACCCGGATGGACGACAAGGGAGTCCGGAGCTCGTGCGACACGTTCGAAACAAACTCGTTCTTCATCGCTGAGAGCTTCATTTCGCGGAGCGCGGTCCGGACGGTGAGTGCGATGCCGCCGAGGAGCACCGCAGCGAGAATTGCAGAGAGCGTCATGTTGTAGGCGAAGTTGGCTTTTGCCCACTTTTCAGGCGAGGCAAAGTCACCCTGGAGGCTGATGGTCCAATCGGTGAAGACAAAAGCAAAGGAACGTTTGGTCAGGTTTTTCTTCGGGTTGGTCGGGATGCCCCTGGGCAGGACCTGCTGGCTCTGGTTGTCGCGAACGATTACCTGCAGCTTGACCTTTTCGCCGTCTTCGAACTTGGGCAGAGATTTTTCGATGGCCTCGGGGAGCACGACCTTTTTGAAATACTCCTGATCGACGATGAATCCTGCCAACCCCACGAGCTTGGAGTCCTCATCGGTGATCGGAAGGAGAATGATCCTGTTGTTGGGATCGTGAAAGTCGGCGCTCAAAGTGGTGGTTTCGAGCTTGGCGCTCTTTTTTCGCATATATCGCCATGGCGCCGCCGCCGCCCACACCGCGAGCGTTTCATCGGAGTGGTCCGGCACTTCCATTTTTTGTTTCTTCGGGTTGTAAAAGAGGATCTCGTCCCGGGTCGTGTAGCTCACGACGAAGAAGCGCTTGGCGCCCTTGATCTCCTTTTTCTTGAAATACGATGCCGCGTAGTCGATCTTTTTTTCAACAAAGATCTCGGGCGGCAGGTTGAGGGCGCGCTCGGAAATCTTCCAGTAGTAGTAGTGGATGTCCTTGGTGATGGCCTCGAGGAAGTTGTTGAGCGTCGCCTTGCGGGCGATGGCCGAATTGCGTTCGAGATCGGTGAGCCACAGGTATTGCAGCCCGAGCAGGATGGTCAGGGGAAGCAGCACCGCCAAAATTCCGGCCCAGAGCACACGGCGCCCGCCGAGCACGTTGTGCTCGACCGCCTTGAGTTCGGAGTTTGAAACTCCGTTGCCGGGTCCGTTGTGATTCTCGAAGAAGGACACTCGTGAACTCCTCTCAGCCTGCAATATAGCGCACGGACGGGCTTTCGTGGCGGGGTTTTGCAACTCGGTAACACCTTTCACAGCTTCTGACGGAAAGGTGAGGACATTCACATCTGTCAGGAGCATCTTGGTAGCCATGATCGAACAGATACCCACCCCATCCACGACGCGGTTCGTCGATCGAACCGACGATTGCGGATCTCATCAACCCGGATCGGATGCCGCGCCGCTGTTTGCAGCCGCCGGTAGCCGATCCACAAATCCGGGAGGTCAGGGAATGAAGAAGCTGCTCGCGATTCTGTTGGTGGTGTCGATCTTCGCCGTGCCGGCGGTTGCCGGAGACAAGAAGAAGTGTGATGGCAACGCCGAAGACTGCGCCAAGTATATGAAGACCAAGTACGCAGAGAAGGCCTGGCTCGGGATCGAATACGACACCGACGAGAAAGGGCGTTGGGTGGTTTCCAAGGTCGTCGCCAAAAGCCCGGCCCAGAAAGCCGGTTTTGAAAAGGGCGACGTCATGCTCGCCATGGACGGCGTCAAGTACTCGAAGGACAACAAGGCGGAGCTCAAAAAGGTCTATTCAAAGCTCGAACCGGGATCTGAAGTCCAGTACGTGGTTCTGCGGCAGGGCGGCAAAATGAAGATCGATGCCACCCTTTCGAATGTCCCCAAGGATATGCAGGCCGAGTGGATCGCCAAGCACATGAAATCCAATCACCCCGAGTACAAGATGGCTTCGAAATAGGTTTTTCGCCGCAGGTGGGCCGAATTTCGGCCCGCCTGCAACTTTTCAGGGGGCTGCGGCGTCATATATTTAGGAGGAAGGGGCTCTGAAATGACCGAGATCGAAGCGGAAGCTACCGGCGGTTTGGGAAGTGGGACGGACAGCGGGTCCGGTTGGACCCAGTTCCTGATTCCGATCGTTGCCGCGGCCCTGGTCCTCGCATTTGGTCTGGCCATCGTGAGTCTTACCACCGAGGCGGAGCCGCCCTACGAAACATCGCCGACCTCCGAGGCCGGCGTTTTTTAGTTTATCGAACGACCTCAATCCTCGAAAAACGCGGGCTTCGGTCCGCGTTTTTTGATGCTGGATGCTGGATGCAGGATGCAGGATCACTGCTGTCCAAAACAGATTGTCACGTGATGTTACCCACCTGACAACACGTGGTTTACGGGTTGGTTGTTGGCATATCCGGTTCGCGGCTGCCCGTGTCCGCGTCCGCGTCCGAATTACAGCGGCAGCGACAGTTGGCAGCGACAGGCAACAGCGAACAGGGACAGCGGTCAGTGGTCAGCGACGGCGGGCAGCGGCAGCAGTCTTGAGTTCATGTGGCGAAATGGCCACCTCCGGGTCGTTCAAAGGAAGGGGTAGCCGGTGGGCGGCCGATGTCAAGGACAGGCAGGGTGCAGGGCATCCTTGACATCGGCCGCCACACCGGCTTGTGGGTAGGGGCATGAACGACCCGGAGGTGACCATGTCCAAAGCCGCCACGAACACCAACCTCGTTGCCCACTCGAAAGCACTCGAAGCCGCAGGAATCGCGATCAAGCTCGTGATGAGGGTTCCAGCTCCTCTGAAGTCGATAGCCGATCAGGTGATCCGTTCGGCAAGTTCGGTCCCTGCGAATCTGGCAGAAGGGCACGGCCGAGTCGGTAGAGACCGGTCGAACCCCTGGAGAATCGCCTACGCCTCGGCGAAAGAGGTCGACAGCCACTTGCAGCTTCTCGCTCACGCCGGGGCGATCAGCCCGAACAGAGCCAGTGACGCGATGAAGGCCTTTGATCAGGTGCGTGCAATGACTTGGAGATTGCTCAACCCGAAGTCTTGATTTCAGGGCCCCATGCCAGTCTAACGTGACGCTGACTCCTGTTCGCTGACGCTGAACACTGATTGCTGTTCCCTGTCCCTGACGCTGATCGCTGTCGCCGCCCCTGATCGCTAGCCGAGAACCTGTCTTGGACAAGAGTGATGCAGGATGCAGGATCACTCTTGCCCGGGACAGTGTCTCAGACAGCGACCGAGGACAGCGCCTGTGAACAGGAGTCGGCGGCAGCGACAGACAACAGCGACGGAGAGCAGCGGCAGCGATCAGGAGTACAGGCGACGATGTGGCCACCTCGGGGTCTTTCAACATAAGGAAAAGCCGTTGTGGTGTAGGCGTCTCGCCTGCACACCGTGCGGCCGAGACGGCCGCACCACCAAGGCCGGAGCCCCGAAGGAATGAGTGCTGTTCACTGTCCCGGCCGCTGAACCTGAACACTGAACGCTGCCGCTGACTCCTGTTTGCTGATGCTGTCTGCCGTTCCCCGTCGCTGTCCCTGAGCGTTGTCCGAAACTCGCACCTGGGCACGAGTGATCCAGGATGTTGGAAACGACTCTGAAGGTGGGCCTTGGCCCACCTTCAGGACTTTTTCCTCAACCGCTGCGATCGGCAGATCATCAAGATTTCAGAAATATTCTTGACATCGGTCGGGGCCAATCGATGATCTTCCAGCATCCAGCATCCAGCGCGCGTACGGCCTAGATCGACTCGCTCAGTTTGCGGTTGAGTTCGACCAGGGCGGGCGTGTCCTGGGGGTCGGCCCCGTCGAGATCGAGCAACCGGTAGAGTTCCAGAGCATCCGCGGTGTCGGACTCCACCCCCCAGGTTTTCTCCCACTGAAGCTGTCCGGCAAGGGCCACCCAGTCGGTGAGCCGGCAAAGATGATCCACCACGTGCCGGATGTGAGCGGTGGCCGCCAGTTCTTTTCCCGAGATCAGACGCGAGATCCTGTCCTCCGCCTCGCTGAGCAGCCGGCGGGCACGGTCGGCATCCTCCTCGAGCTCGAGGTGGTCGATGAGAGCGATCTCCGACCTCATGTGCTGGATCCACGGCAGGTGCAATCGTCGTGTCGAGAAATCACGCAGAATCTGGGCGCACAACGCGTTGTGCGTTCCCTCCCAGCTTTCGATCACGATGGCGTCCCGGTAGAGACGCGGTAGGACCGAGAAGTCCTCGATCGTCCCGTTGCCACCGAGAAGCTCGATAGCATCTCGGACGGTCTCGGTGCAGGCCGTCGAGGTCCAGTATTTGTTCATCATCACCGAGATGCGGCGGGCCTGGACCATCTCGGCCGAGGCGCCCCCCATATCAATGAGATCGCTGAGCGAAAGAATGCGAAAGGTGGTGCTCAGGGCGGCCATCGTGCGGAGTCTCATGCGGGCGATGATCTCCTGAGCGGAGGGGTATTCGGCGATGATCTGGCTGAACGCGCGCCGGTTGCGGGCAAAAGCCTGTCCCTCACGCAGGGCGCGGCGCATGATGCCGCAGGCTGCAACCGCGTTGTGGGCTCTCGAAGTGTCCAGGACGATGCCCACCAGGTTCTTGAATCCGTGATCGAGTCGGCCGATGGACTCGCCGCGGGCTCCATTGAACTCGATCTCGGCGGTTGGCATGGAACGGGTCCCGAGTTTGTCTTTGAGGCGCCGCAATCGGAAGTTGTTGATCTTGCCGTCGATGTGTCGCGGTACGAGAAAGAGACCGAGCCCGGTTGTTCCCGACGGCGCGCCGTCAATCCGCGCACTGACCACAAAAAGACCGGCATCCGCCACCGAGCAGAACCATTTTTCACCGGTGATCCGGTACCACCCCGTGTGATCCGGGTCCGGCGCCGCACGGCACGCGTTGGCGCCCACGTCCGAGCCGCCCTGGAGCTCCGTGACGAACTGGGAGGCGTGCAGCCGCTGGTCGTAGTTGGAGCTCAACAAACGGTGGAGGTAGCGATCCTTCTGTTCCTCGGTGCCGACCCGTTGCAGGAGCTTGATCGCCCCGGCGGTACACGCCACCGGGCAGGCGTGACCCGCCTCGCCGTTTTGATCGAGCAGATAGCTGACGCCGCCCGCAGCCACTTCGTTGCCGGGTTCGGCCAGGGATGCCAGAACGCCGCTCGACCAGAAAATCCGGCCGGCCTCGTGATGGGCGGGGTGGAAGACGATTTCTTCGGTCCTTCGGCCAAGGTCGTCGAACGCCTGCAGACGCGGCAGATTCTCGTCGAGAGCCGCCACTCGCACGTGGTCGTCGAGATTCGGGCCGGACAGCTCGGCCACCGCGCGCATCAAACTGTCGACTTCCGCCCAGCGCGAGCCGACGTGACGGTGGAGCAGGCGGCGCACGAAGGTGTCTCCGGCATAGTTGTTGGCGGCCGCATCGGCACGCCAACGGTCGAGATCTTCGCGGGCAGCTGTGTTGACCTCGCCCTCACTCATGACCTACCTCCATGGAGTGAGAATACCACCGTGGTCCTCAGAACAATCGCTATCGGGATCGCTATCGAACGCCGGTCACGTCTCGGTTCCCCCCGATAGTGAGAGCGGTTCCGACACCAAAAACGAATATGTTCTCTGTGAGGGGACAAGTTGCCCGCCCGAAAAATCCGAAATCCGAAATCCGAAATCCGAAATGCCCTCAGTTCAACTCCTCAGGTTGCACCTCGTCAACTCCCTCCGGGTTGAGGTCGAGGTGGCGGTAGAGGTCTTCGTAGACCATCAAGAACCGGTCGCTGAGAGTCTCTGCCTCGAGGAGTTCCTGTTTCCGATCGCTCGATATCTCGAGGATCTGGGTGGCCAGGGCAATGAGCTGAGAATCCGAGATCTCGTCCATGTGGTTTTCGAACTGGGTGCGGGCGGAGTCTTCCAGATCCACCAGTCCCGGCAGGAGTTCTCGCAACTCCTGTCGCAGAGCCCTGATTCCGGCCAGTCGTTTGGGTGATTCGACTATAGGTTGATAATGAACCCGTACCTGACGATAAAGGGTCTCCGCTTCGATTTCCGTTTCGATCTGAAACCTCTCGAGCCCGATCAACCACATCAGAAACCTACCGTCCGGCAGCTCTTCGTAGGAGGCGATAAAACCGACACAGCCGTAATCTCTGACCGGAGGTGAGCCGGGGAGATCAGCTTCGTGTCCGGGCACGACTTCCACGATCCCGATCACCCGGTGGGTCGCGATGGCGTCGCGGACCATCTCCACATATCGCGGCTCAAAAACATGGAGTGGCAGAACTTCACCTTGGAGGAGCACCACTCGCGGCAGCGGAAAGATGGGTATGACGTCCGGGACATCGAGCGTGTCCGGCGGCGGCGTCACGATCTGGTCGTTCGGGTCGGGTCCGTGCATGGGTGAGTGCCTCCATACCAGTCAACACGGAGGGGGTGGTGAATTGTTTCATCCACATTGCGGAGGGGCTGAGGGGCAGAGGAGAAAGGGAGAAAGGGGGAAAGGGAGAACCGTAGCCCACATTGCGGAGGAGCAGAGGGGCAGAGGTCCCATCGCTATCGCTATCGGGATCGCTATCGCTATCGAACGGCTGCTGTGGATACCGTTCCTGAAAGGGAGAAAGGGAGAAAGGGAGAAAGGGGGAAAGGGGGAAAGGGAGCAGGAAAGATGGGGGAAAGAGGGGCAGGGGAGCGACGCCATCCGAATTTCTGGCGAGGAGAATTCGAAATTCCGAACTCCGAAATCCGAAATCCCAATTATTCCATTCACATGTGTGAGCCCATCACTCTCCAGGCCACGAGTCTTTCGTTCATGGCTCGGAGGCGGCGGCACAACAGGCGGCAGAGGAGGTTCAAGAACTGCACCGCGGCATCGGGATCCATCGACAGGACCTCCTCGAGCAGTGATTTACTGATCGAAAACACAGTGCATGTGGAGGAGTGGGCTCTGGCGTCGGCAGACCGGGGTTGGTCGTCGATCAACGCCAACTCGCCGAAGACCTCACCCCGTTCGAGGATGGAAAGGCATTCTTCACCCATCCCGGGCACGTGACGCGAGATTCGAACCGACCCATCGACCACGATGTAGAGGCAGTCACCGGGATCCCCCTCGGTGAAAATCAGAGCGTTCGAGGGGAAGCTCTGCTCGCGGGAGTATTTGGCGAGAAGGCGCATCTCCTGGGAGGAAAGACCCTGTTCTCTCAGTATGTCGAGTTTGGTCTCTTCGGTGAGGTGGACCCTGAGGCCGAGACCACCGTCTTCTCTTTGCGGTTCGGGCGCCGTAGCCGAGGCTCCGAATAGTTCGGTCATCTGCGAGTTGGCGGCCCGGACCTTGGATGCCAGCGTTTGCCAGAAACCCCAGAGCAAGCTGACAGCGAGCTCCCGGTTAGACCCGACGACGGCATCCAATTTGTCGGCCGGAAGGTTGTAGATGGCACCGTCACTGACCGCAAAGGCGGTGGCCGAGCGGGGGAGGCGGTCGAGGAAAGACACTTCGCCAAACAGGGAACCGGGCCCGAGTGTCGTCAATATTTGAGTTCCGACGGGGGTGCTGCGGGTGATCTGCACCGTCCCCTCGACCACGATATTGAGGTTGCGATCCTCGTCTCCCTCCGCAAAGATCGTTTTCTCCGCTTCGAGCGAAACCGGTTCGAGGATCTTGGCCAGCGGAATCAACATTTCGTCGTTGAAATGACGGAAGAGGCTCATGCCACGAAGCTCGTTGGCGCGCAAAAGCAAATCGCTGCCGACCTCGGATTTTCCGCTTTCCTTGCGCGCCGCGATATCAACCCCGGAAAAGATCTTTGCGTGGCTCAAGGCGACGTGATCGCAGGCTCGCTGCAGCACCGCAATCCTGTCGGCGATCAACTGCTCCATTTCTTCCGGTTCGCGGTGACTGAGCCGGACGAGGGACTCGACGCGTCGTCTTTCCTGTTGTTGTTCCCGCTCCGAACGCCAACTCGCAAGTAACATCGCGTCGATGGCGGATTCGAGGGCGCCATCGAAATCTTCGTTTTCAAGAGCCGTCCGAGAGGATTCGACGGCGAGTCGAAAATCCAGCGGGTTGAGCCGGCGAGCCTGAATGAACTCCGATAACGCGGTTTCGGCGTCGCCGTGCCGCATATGGAGATAACCGGCGGCGGCGAATGCGAGGTAGTTGAATGGGGTGCGGAGCTTGGCGAGATCGATCATGTCGATTGCCCGGCCGAACTCGCCGCGGGTATCGAAGATGTGAGCCATCCCGAGGGCGTGCGAGGCCTCGAGGTTGCGCCGCTTGAATTCGCGATCGAAGTCGTCAATCCCTTCCTCACCGCGCAGGCGCTCGGCCTCGGCACGGAGTTCGGCGGCCCCAAGAGGCGACAGGGCCGCCGCGATCTCGAAGAGTTCGGCTGCCTCCGCGGGACGTCGCAGCGACCGCAGACGCCGTGCAACCTCGACCAGTTTGTCGATCATCGACGGGTGCGGGAGCACGTTTTTGCTCATAAAAAATCCGAACACCCATTGTAGTGACTGCCCGAGGTCTCGGTCAAACCCTTTTCGGGTGGGCCTTTGTCCGGCCGATCACATTATCCGGTGGTGGCGACGATCCTGACGTAGAATGTTCGTCCGATGAAAAGCGCAAAGATCCTCATTGCCGTTGCCGTGATCCTGGTTCCCGTCTGTTCGGGGGCTGTCGAGCATCTCAGCCTCGCGGACGCCACACCGGGCCGAACCGGAATCTGTGTCACCGAAATGGACGGCGGCGAACGGGTCGAGATCCCGCTCACCGTTCTCGGTACGATCGGTTCGGGCACGCCAAACGGGGAGATCGTGCTCGTGCGCCTCGACGACCCCCGCTTCGAGAAGACCGGGATCATCGCTGGTATGAGTGGTTCGCCGGTCTATCTCGATGGTCGCCTTCTGGGAGCGCTCGCTTATGGGTGGCCGTTCTCGAAGGATCCGATCGGCGGAGTGACTCCCTTCGAACGGATGCTCGAGGTCGAAGCCGCATCCTTCCCCGCGACTGCTGCCGGGCGTCCGCAGTTCGTGGAGCTCCTGGCATCCTCTATCGAGGGCGATCTCGGTGAGCGTCTGGTGGACTGGTTGTTGCCCGGGACATCGCCGGGTCTCCGTCCGCTTCCCCTGACCGTTTCGTTCGCTGGCGGTGCGGGCCTCTCGGGTGGGACCTGGCTCGACGAAGGTTGGCGCCGGATGGGTTGGCTCGCTGCAGCGGGAGGGTCCGCAACGGCCGGCGCCGCCAGCAGTGAGATCAAACCCGGTTCGATGGTCGCGGCGGTGCTGGTCGACGGTGATCTGTCGATCGCGGCGGCCGGGACCGTCACCGAGGTTCAGGGTGACCGGCTGTGGGCCTTCGGGCACTCTTCCTTTGGCGCCGGGGGCGTCGAATTACCCCTCGCACGCGCCGGGGTGGTGGCCGTGATGCCGAGCCTGATGAGCTCGTTCAAGTTTTTTTCGGTCGGCGAGATCATCGGCGCCATGGTGGCCGACCGGGCCCCCGGGGTGGTGGGACAACTCGATCGGGTGGCGCCGATGATTCCCTTTCGGGTGACGGTCAATGAAAGAGCCTATTCGTTCCGGGTGGCGCGCCACCCGACTCTGCTGCCTTTTCTTGCTGCCTATCTGACCCAGTCGAGCCACGGGGCCTTCGGCCGCGCCCTCGGGGATCAATCCATCGATCTTCGAATGGAACTTCGTTATCCCGATGATCGTGCGGCGGTTTCCGCTTCCTTTGCCGGCAACCAGGCGCCTTCCCAGGCCGCAGCCTACACCGCAGCCGTGGTTGCCTATCTCGAAAATTCGGCCTTCGAGACCCCTGAAGTCGAAGAGATCAGCATCGAGCTCTCGGTTCATGAGGAGCTGCGGTCCGCGAGGATTCTCGAGATCGTTCCCGATCGACGGGTCGTGCGGCCCGGTGACGAGCTTGCGGTGGGATTTCGCCTGCAGCCCCACCGCGGGAGCGAAATCGTCAAGACGCTCAAACTGAAAGTGCCCGACAGTGCGCCCGCCGGGCGTCTCGATCTTGTCGGCGCGGATGGTGCCGCCTGGACGGCCTACGACCTCCAGATGCGACCGTTATTGACGGCGGATTTCCAAGACGAAATCGAATTGGTCAATCGCCTCGAAGCGGCCAACAGCCTCGTGGCGGTCTTCGAGCGCCAGGATCTGGGGATCACGGTTGCCGGTGGCAGCATCTCGGCGCCCCCGAGTGTCGTCATGCAGCTGAGATCCGCCCTCGGACCAAATCTGGAGACCACTGCCTACTCCGTGATTGCCAAGACAACGGTTGAGATGCCCTTTGTCGTCAGTGGCGCACAGCGGATCTCGCTCACGGTGCGAAAGGATTGATGAGTTCATGAAATCGATGCGTCTGTTTGTTGTCGCCTGTGTGCTTGTGATGCTGTCGGTCAGCGAGGAGGGACGGACCACCTCGACCCATCGTTGGATCGTCGACACGACCCAGGAACTGCTCGCCGGCCACGGCGACAATGTGGCGGTCACCGCGGAAGGCCGGTTGCGTTCGATCACCGGTTGGAGCAGTGGCCCATCATTTGAAGAGCCCGTCGTGATGGCGGGTGCGGCGGCGTCCGACGGATCGATTTACGTCGGAACCTCCCATCCCGCGAGGCTCTATCGGGTCAAGGGTTCGTCGGCCGAGCTGCTCGCCGAGATCCCAGCCGAACAGATCACCGCGTTGTTGGTCACCCCGTCCGGTGGGGTCGTGATCGCAACAGTGGCTCCCGGCGTAGTGTATCGATGGGATGGCCGGCTCGAGGAGGCCGGGACGGTGGCCGACGGCGGGCTCTGGGATCTCGCGTATTTTGACGGTGCGGTGATTGCTGCCGGCGGGCCACCCGCGACTCTTTATCGCCTCGGCGACCGTGGTCTGGAACGTTGGGTCGAATTGCCCGATGTCCACGCAAGCTGCCTCGCTGCAACCGACGACCGGCTGCTCGTTGGAACATCGGACAAGGGCCTGATTCTCGGCGTCGATCGCAAAGGCACCGTTGGCGTCCTCGCCGACAGCCCCTTCACCGAGATTTCCTCCATCGTGGTCGGAGGCGGGGCGGTGTGGGCGACGGCCCTGGTGGGCGAGCCGGTAAGCCAGACCAAAGCGATCAAGAGCAACGGCAACGGCGACGAGGAGTCCGCCGAGACCGAGATCTCCGTAGGCAGCGAAATGAAACTCCCGAAGGTGAACGGCAAAACCGCGACCTCCGAAGTGATCAAACTGACCCCGGACGGTGGAATCTTGAGCATCCACCGTTTTCTCGAGGAAGTGGCATCGGCCGCCGCCTGGGATGGTGAGGGTCTTCTGGTGGGAACCGGGTATGAGGGAGAGGTCTGGCGCTTCGTCGGCGACGGCGGATCGCGGATCGCGACTATCGATGCGGTCCAGGTGGTCGGTGTGATCGGCGCCGGTCGTGCGCTGCTCACCCAGGGCCCGGGTGGGATCCTGTGGCGGGATGTGGATGATCGTGCGGGCCGCTATCGCTCGGCGGCCGAACAATTCAAACAACCTGTTCATTTTGGTGAATTCAGGGTCGACCCACCGACAGCAGCCGCCCGGATTCGTTTTCGCTCCGGCGTCTCGGCGGATCCCGACGACACGTGGCTCGAGTGGACGGATTGGGCGTCGGCGACCACCGGTGTGGTCGATCTGCCCTCGGCGCGGGCGCTGCAGTGGGAAATCGAGCTTCCGGCCGGCGGCGACGCGGATCTGGCCATCGATCGAGTGGAAGTGGCAGTTGTCGATATCAACATGCCACCGTCAATCGAAAGTTTCGAGGTCGAGGACCCTGGGGTCGTCTACCTCTCGGGCCCGCCTCCTTCCGGGCCGGTCATCGAGTCTGTTCATCCCAATTTCAACGGCATCTTCACCGTCATCGAGGAGGGTGCGCCTCCCAAAAACGGAGGATCGGCCAAGGGCAAGAAGTACTACCGCACCGGTTTTCGCACCGTCAGGTGGAAGGCCGTGGATGCGAACCAGGACCCGATGAGGTTTTCGCTCGAGATCGAAGACCGGGGGGAGCACCGTATCCCCGTGCGCGACCGCATCACCGGCAGCCAGATCGGGATCGACACCAGTGCATTGCCGGATGGGACCTATCGATTCCTCCTGACCGCTTCTGACGAAGCGCGGAACCCGGCCGGGGCCCTCGAGGCGCAACGTGCCAGCCGGTGGTTTGCGATCGACAACACTGCGCCGGAAGTCACATTGCAGCGCTCAGGTGGAAAATGGTTGATTGCCGTGAAGGATGCGATGAGTCCGATCATCCGGGCCGAGTGGTCGCGCGATGGCGAAGCGTGGCAGGGCCTCGCTCCGATGGATGGGGTGCTCGATGGACGCGAGGAGAATTTCGAGTTTCCTGCTGCCGATGGCGACCACGTTGTGGTGGTTCGGGTAGTGGATCGGCAACACAATCGCTCGACTGCCGGCGCAGTCGAGAAGTAGGAATCAGGAATTCCCGCCCACCTTCCCGTTGCTTTCACCGCTTCCAGGGGGAGAAGCGGAGAAGAAGGGGAGAAAGGAGAAGGGAGAAGGGGAGAAGGGGAGAGCCTATCCGTTTCCATTCCCGATCCCGTCCCGTTCCCGAAAGGGAGAACGAGCCTCCACATCGCTGAGGGGCAGAGGAGCAGAGGAGCAGCAGGGCACAGGGCAGAGGGGCAGAGGGGCAGAGGGGCAAGGGAGAAAGGTAGAGATGCGCGGCACTGATTCTGCGCTCATGCGAATGTCGCCTCCCGATGTCATCCTGAGCGGAGCCCCCACAGGGGCGTAGTCGAAGGATCTATGAGATGAAAAGGAAAGATCTCGGTTCGCAGATCCTTCGACTACGCGCCAGAGGCGCTTCGCTCAGGATGACATCTTGAATGTTTGCAGCCAGCTCAGCAGTCCCCATAGCTCAATGTCACCAGGAGAGCGGGGATCAGTGCTGTCCGGATCGCGGGCGACAGCGACAGCGAACGGCACTCAATTCTTCGTGTTGAGTGCCCGCCCACTCGCCCACGGAGAAACCGCAGATAACGCAGATGGACGCAGATAATCAAACGCTCTCGGGATCGCGATCGACCTGAGGACGATTCAGACGGTGACCGCACGATCACCCTCAACCTTGTTCGGGGCTCCGGCCTTGGTGGTGCGGCCGTCTCGGCCGCACGGCGTGCAGGCGAGACGCCTGCACCACAAGGGCTGTTCCTTCTGATGAACGACCCGGAAGTGACCACGTCGTCAATGCACCTGATCTCTGCCGCTGAACACTGATTTCTGTTCGCTGTCGCTGTCCGCCGTTCCCCGTCGGCGTCCCTGGATGCCGTCCGGGGACAATGTCTTGGAGAAGAGTGATTCGAAATCCAGCATCTTGCATCCAGCATCCAGCATCGAGCGAGCGGCGCAGCCCACAGGGTGAAGCCGGGTGCTACAATCCCCGCGATGACTGAAAAACACGAACCGCTTGCCGTCTATCCCGGTTCTTTCGACCCATTCCACGTCGGGCACGTGGCGATTGTCGAACGGGCGACCCGGATTTTTCCGCGGGTGATCGTCGGTGTCCTCCAGAACGCTGGCAAAGACGCCATGTTCACGCCGTCCGAACGGGCGGAGATGATTGAAGAGATCTACCACGACGACCCGGCCGTCGAAGTCCGGTCCTTTTCCGGTCTGTTGGTCAATTTTCTCGACGAGATGGACGCCACCATCATCATTCGCGGTATGCGCGCAGTCTCGGATTTCGAGTACGAATTTCAGATGGCGCTGATGAACCGGCGTCTCTCCCCGACGATCGAGACGGTCTTTCTGACCCCCAAGGAGGAGGTCCTCTACCTCTCCTCGAGGCTGGTCCGCGAGGTGGTGGTGCTCGGTGGTGATGTGACCGGGCTGGTTCCGGACCCGGTTCGCCTGCAGCTCGAGAAACGATTTCGCAAGGTGACCCATCCCCCGACCAGTTGAGGCTGTGCCGTGCGCCTGATCGTTTTCGGGTCGGGGCATCCATACCGGGGCGGCGTCGCACGCACGACCACCGAGATGGCGGACGCACTTTCCGCGCGTGGTCATGAGGTCAGTTTTCTGACTCCAAAGCGGCAATATCCCCGGTTTCTTTTTCCGGGCCGGGACGACCGCGATCCGGAGGCCTGTCGCCGCCTCGAGTTTGCCACCGCAGAGCTGGACCCTTTGAATCCTCTGTCGTGGGCCGGAAGTCGGAAGCGGGCCCTGGCGCTGGGCGGTGAGGCGTGGATCCTGCCCTACTGGACCTGGGCCTGGGCCGGCTTGTGGCGCTTCATGCTCGCCGGCCGGCGACCGCCTGCGGTCGCAGTGGTGCATAACCCCTTCGACCACGACGCCTCACGAATCCAGCGTCTGGCGGCCCGTTCGGTCCTCGGCCGATGTCAGGCCCTTTTCACTCACGCTTCGGCGCTCCAGGAACAACTCGAGGAAATTTATCCGGGTCTCCCAACGAATTCGTGCCCTTTGCCGTCCATCGATCCCGGTCCAATGCCCTCGCCCGAGGAGGCGCGGGCGACCCTGGGGATCGCCGAAGGAAAACGGGTGGCGCTCTTTCTTGGGCTGTTACGGCCGTACAAGGGCGTCGATCTTCTCCTTGAAGCGATGGCACAGCTTCCGGCGGACAGTGACTGGATGCTCGTCGTCGCTGGTGAACCGTGGGGATCACTTGGTCAGGAACTCAGAACCCAGGTCCAAAGGCTCGGACTCGAAGACCGGGTCGGTTTGCGATTCGGATGGGTTCCCGAACCGGAAGTCGCGGGATTGCTCGCTGCCGCCGATCTCGTGGTGCTTCCCTACCGGTCGGGCTCGCAGTCGGCGGTTGCCCCGCTCGCCCTGGGCGCGGGCGTCCCGGTCTTGAGTACCTCCGTCGGGGGTCTTCCGGAGGTCGTGAAGGACGGTGTTGATGGACTCATCGTGCAGCCGGGCTCTGCAACGGCGATTGCTCGCGCAATGACAGATCTCGACCGCAATCGATTGCACGAGTTGACGCTTGGAACGGCCGGGCGCGAAAAATCGACATGGGCCGGCTATGCCGAATCGCTCGAAGGGCTGGTTCGTCGGGTCATTCCCTGACCAGCCGGCGTCTGCAAGAAAAAAGGCCCGCTCCGAAGAGCGGGCCTTTGGGTTTCTCAGAATAACGAATCAGTTCGTCAAGCCCCGGATCAATTCGACCGCGTTTTCATGGGTCAAAAGCTGGTCGATCATGAGGCTCTTGGTTTCGGAAGTGCCGTCCTTGTCCAGGAGGATGTACTTCAGCTGATCGACGCCCTCGTCCCAGTGCATCACGATCGACAGATCAGTGCCGATCTCGAGCTTGGCCGTGGCCAGCGGAAGATTGCGACGCATGGCGATGGTTGATCCGTGACGAAGGATGATGATCTGGCGACGTCTCTTTTCGCCCGCATCGTCGATCTCTTCGATCACGACCGGCCGCAGTTCCATGATCTGGAACGCACACTCGGCATAATCGGTGACGAATATATGCGGTTTTCTGCTCTGCGGGTCGATGAAGAGTTTTGGATGGTTGAGGTTGTCCGATGCATCAATGTCAAAGCACGCGACCCCGTAGGGCAGGAGCTCAGCCAGATCGACCGCTTGCAGATCGCCGGTATAAAAGCTGCCGTCGGCTTCGAGAGGAATCGCCAGATAGCGGGCTTTGCCTTTGTCCTGATCACCGGCCTGGCTCCACCATCCGAGGTGGAGGAAGGTCGTGGCCACCTCGGTGTACGAGGGTTGGTCACCGACAAGCATTTCTTCAGTCACCACTGAGGTGGCGCGATGAACCAGCAGTTGCGGGTTGGAGGCCGCATAGCCGTCGAAACCACCGATCGTCACCGGACCGATCCAGGTTCCATCGACGTAGGCTGCGAGTTTGACGTTTGCGTGGATTCCGGTTCGGGTCTGCCAGACAACGTAGAGAGAACCGCTCGCTTCATCGACTCCCACCTGCAGAGAGTCGGCGATCGCGGCTGCCGATTGGGGCACGACAAAATCGATGACCGGGCCGTCCGCCAGCCGGGCGGTGACCACCAGTCGGGTCTCGTGGGCGGTGACCGAATACAGGTCGCCGTCACGGGTCAGCGCCATCGGCCCGGCGGCGCCGGCGGATCCGGCAAGGCCGAGCGCGATGACGGCGATCAGAATGAATCTGAATCCCTTCATCGCTACCCCCTCAAATTCACCACGGAGGTCAGATCGGTTGCGAGGAAGACATCGATGATCTCCTCGGAAACTCCGGCCTCCGGGTAGTACGCGGTGAGCTCGTGCAGGTATCGGCGGGCACCGAATGTGTCGCCGCGTCGCACCGCGATTTCACTCAACAGGAACAAACAGTTCTTGGCGATCTGCTCGTCGGAGAACTCGACCGCGAGCTCGAGCGCCCTCGCGCCGTGCTCCTGGGCTCTATCGAGCTCGTCGACAAGGACGTATCCATAACAAAGATCTTGTAGTGTTTCGTAAACAAAGTGATCGGCGCCGATCTGGTCCATCACCTCTCGAGCATGCTCGCAGTGGGAGATGCCCTCTTCGAGGCGATCGGTGCAGAGCATCACGTAGCCGAGGTTGTCCTCGACCTGCGCTGCCATGACCCGCTGATAGCCTTCTGCCCCCCGGTAGGCCTCGAGGCATCGCCTGAAGGCGTCTTCGGCCTCATCAAAAACTGAAGCGCGGGCGGCGAGTGTGCCCACCAGGTTGAGGCTTTTGTGCTCGAGGCCGGCGTCTTCGAGATCGCGCGCCAGGGAAGTGGCGCGGCGAGCATAGTTTTGAGCACGGTCGAATTCTTCTGAGACGTAGTACGCGACCCCTGTGCAATAGGCGGCGAGGAAGCGATTACGGGTATCGGATGAGCGAAGGAGGATTTCCTTCAGCTTGGGAATCTGATCGGCGCCCTGATCGAGCTCGACCAGCACCGAACAGCGGTTGCAGAACGCGCGGTCCGCGCCGTCGAAATCGCCGGTCGCTCGGGCCTCGGACTCGGCCTCGGCGAAAAGCTTCGCGGATTCTTCAAATTCGTCACGCCCGAGGGCCTGCTCCGCGCGCGTCAGCAGATCGTCGTAGTGCGCACTCATGAGCTTTGGTCTCCGGAGCGTCGGGCCGGGATCGTGCGTCGTTCCTGCCGTTCCCGGCGCAGTTTGAATTCCAGGAACTCCTGGACTTCGGCCCGGCCGGCCGGGCTGAGCTCCCGCAGCATGTGCAGGGTCTGCATATCCTGCTGGCTGAGAGGTTGCTGCAGCGACTCGGTAGCACTCGGTTTGTCGCCGAAGAAATCCGCAAGATCGAGGTTGAATACCCCGAGGATCCTGAAGAGATTGTCCAGCGAGACCCGGTATTCACCCTTCTCCATTCGCGACAGGTCGGACTGTTGGATGCCAATCTGGCGCGCCAGCTCGGCCTGAGTCAGGCCGCGCTCCTTGCGCAACTCTCGCATGCGGCTGCCGATGGCGGCCACCTGCGGTGACGTGAGTTGCGCTTTCTTTGCCACGCTGATTGCCCTTCGCATTCTGCCTGTAGTACTCTTCGCCGCGACGGGCGGACACAGTACGGCCAGACGTTACTTATAATATGGTGCTGCAGCAAGACCGTCAAGGAAATAGATGCGTTATGGGCAGCACCTGTGATCCTCAGCACAACATTCTTCGGGTCAGGTATTCACGTGGACGCTAATTCACCATGAACACACACGTTTTTGCGTTTCTGCGGCTACCGCGCACCTTGGCGCAGCATCGCTTCCTGCTCGGCCAGCTCGCGTGGCGGGCCTTTGCTTCCCGTTATGCGGGCTCCTATCTCGGCTGGTTGTGGACCCCGTTGAGCACCGCAGTCCAGTTCGTGCTCTACATGGTCGTCTTTTCCGCCATTCTCCAAATCAAGGTCGAAGGTCTTGGCATCGATCTTGCTCGGTTGCCTCCCGTGGGATTCGGTGTGTTTTTAATCACGGGCCTGGTGCCCTATCTGGCCGTCAACGATGCAACGTTGCGGTCGGCGCGGGTTTTTCGCGCTCATGCCAATCTCGTCCAGCGGGTCAAGATGCCGGTGGAAGTGCTGGTACTGGGCGACACCTTTGGCGTTCTGCTCCACCATGCAATTTCATTTGTTTTGGTGGTTGTGTTTTGCATCTGGCGCGGCCACCTTACATTGGCGGGTGTTCCGTGGGTGGCGCTGGGGCTCTTGTTGCTGATTCTGTGGATCGTCGGCATTGCTCTGACCGTCAGTCTGGTGGGGGCCCTGCTCCCGGATCTCGCCGAGGTGATGGGTCTGGTGCTGCAAGTGGTTTTCTACGCGGCGCCGATCGTGTATCCTCTCGCGCTGGTGCCATCGGATCTGGTGCGCACCGTGATTCAACTCAATCCGCTCACTCCCCTGGTCGGTGTGATGCGCACCGGCCTTTTGGGCGCTGCGCCGCCGTCGATCGCGGCCATAGCGTATCTGGCCGTGGGGGGGCTGTTGCTCCTGGTGATCGGTGCGGCGGCGCTCGAGCGCTGGCGCTCGTCGATCGCCGATCTGGTGTGATGTGGCGATCTGGTGCTGAAAATTTTTGGAGGCCTCTGATGACCTTGAAGAGAATAACCATGCTCATGACCGTTTTCGCCCTGACGGCGACGGCGGCCTGGACGCAATCCGTTCCGCCCATTTCCGATCCATCCCAAAGTGGAAGGATGACGGAAGAACGAAAACAGCAGATGATGGACTACTGGAAGAACAAACCCGAGCAATCCTGGTCCCAGTTTGTCGAGGATTGGCTGACGCCGAAGCCTTTCGAGAAGAAGTATGTCGTCAAGATCGACGAGAAATATGCCTATCCGCATATCGTCGCCAGCATCAAGATGGAGATCGTCCGCGAAGATGATCAATACGTGTGGCTGCGCGGCATCCCGCCGGAGGACCCGAACTCACCTCTGTATATCGTCTGGTCGCACAAGCAGGTTGGCGAAGCCCGGTTGATGGACCAGAAGGCGGCGTCCAATACACCGGGTGCCCTCTACTTTCTCGACTACGAGGCCGAGGTCGTACCGGCGCCGTTCCAGAAAAGTCTCCGCTTCGAGTTTGCGGACGACTCCCTCCCGGAAGGCGGCCGCTGGCAAATGGGTTTCGCGATGGCCGACATGAACGAGGACGGCCACGTCGATCTGATCTTCCCGCCGCGACGCAAGGATTACCCGCCTCTGATGTCGATCCTCCTCGGCAAGGGCGACGGGACCTTCAAGAACTGGTCGGATTTCGGATGGCCGAGCACGCTGCCCCTGGACTATGGTGGACTCGATGTCGCGGATCTCGATGGTGACGGTCATCAGGACATCGTGCTGGCGGTCCACTTTGGTGGTCAGTTCGCGCTTTACGGAGACGGAGCCGGTCGCTTCGAACGGGTCGAGCGACTGCCTACACCCGATCCCCGGATCACTTCGCGGGCGGTCACGGCCGCCGACTTCGATAACGACGGTGACACCGATCTCGCCTTCATCGCCGAAATCGACTACGACCTCAAGACCAGCGAACGTCTCGAAAAGACGACCACCGTGTGGGTCCTCGAGAAGGGCGCCGATTCGTGGACGGTGGTGACCAAGGGCCTGCCCCAAAACCTGATCGCGGATGTCATCCGCTCGGTCGACATCGACGGCGACGACCTGATCGATCTGGTGGTCTCGTCGAACACTGTCGGAGAACGCCGGCTCGTCTATCTCAACAAGGGTGACGAAGGATGGCAGGCCGCCGGATTCAACGGTGTCCTCAGCGGCGCTTACCACTACAACGTCGAGGCCCTCGGCGGTGAGATCTTCTCGACCTTCGCCCAGTTCAAGATCCAGCAAAACGAAACCGAGATTCGCAACGGCATCATCGCCTACCCCTTTGCCTTCCGAAAGGAGGGTTGGCGAAACGGCAATCCCGTGGTCTGGGACACCGAGCGTGCGGCAGTGTATTTCCGGCTCGGGCTGGGTGATCTCGATGGCGACGGCCGGGTCGATTTGGTGGCGGGCCGCAAGGCTGGCGGGATCGAGGTCTATTTGCAGACCGAAGACGGCTCCTTTGTCAAAGAGGTGGCGGACAACCTCGATAAGACCGGGACGGCTTATGACATTCGGTTGCGCGACCTCGACGGAGACGGGCGCGACGACATCATCGCCGGATTGGTGCCGGCGGCGGGCCAGCCGGGCGGCGTCGGCGTGTGGTTGACGCGGAAACTGGATGGAGAGTGATCGCGCGGGATCCGGCCGAGGCCGCAGCCTTTTCGAGGCTTAATCGACTCCGGGACAGGTACTTGAACTTGACTTGTAGGGGCAAGGATGGGATCATCGACGATGTGATTCGGGCATCCCGGTGTTGACATGGATGAGCATCAGGTGCTACCTTTTATGCTGTGATGACATATTCTAAATTTAAGTTCGTGGATTGAAATTATTTACGGGAGGTGATGCGGAACATCGGAGAGACGAAGAACCGCACACCGGCCACGACGGTCGGACGTAAACCAGAGATTCGATTTCGATTAATGAGGAAAAGGAAGGAGCTGAGAATGAAGAGGTTTCTTACAATTGCGCTGCTGGGGGCTGCGGTCCTTGGCGTGAGCGGTGTGGCAAATGCCAACTACTGCTCGTTTGACGCGGTGCCGGCAGCGACGCTGCTGTTCCCGTTTGTCGCTTTTGACTATGAAGGTGGTTTCGATGGCGACACCACCCAGATCGCTATCACCAACGTCTCTTCGGAGGCGCAGATCGTTCACATCACGGTGTGGACGGACTATTCGGTCGCGATCCTCGATTTCAACTTGACCATGACCGGTTACGACGTGACGCGGATGAACATCCGCGACATCCTCGCCCTCGGCCTGCTGCCGACCGAGGACGCCGACACCGGCCGCAAAGAGAACATCTGGTGGGATGGTACCGGCACCTCCAACGCCGGCGGCACGCCGTTCGACGATGGCCCGTGGTCGAGCCACAATGAGCTCCACGACCCGGTCCTCGTGATCAACAACCTGGACGACCCCGAGTCGACCAACCCGCTCGACTGCGATCCCGATGACTGGATCTCCTCGCCGGAGAACTATGTTGACGCGATCCCCCCGGGCACCCTGAGCGTCTTCGAGGGTTACCTCAAAGCCAGCCAGACCGCTGCGAAGTCCTACCTCAATTGCGATGACGACACCGAGGTCTTCCCGGCCGATACATGGTTCATCTCGCGCGATAGCGGCCCGGTGTGGATGTATGTCACCGCCGACGTCGTTGCCGCCTGCAACAAGGACCTTCCCGATGCGCAGGCTTCCACCTACTTCGCCCTTGATCGTGCCAACACCGACGGCGTCATCGATGACAACGTGCTCGTCGGCGACACGATTTGGCTCAATGCCACCAGCCGCTTCTCCGAGGCGGACCAGGCAGTTCACCTCGAGTCTGTCGGCCCCGCCGGTTACCCGGTTGCCGGTCAGGTTCCGACCTTCTACTTCCGTTACACCCTGGCTTTCTCGGCCGGTGCGGATGCTCGTGAGCCGCTGCCGTCCGCGTGGGCCATTCGCTACCAGCTTCAGGAAGAAGCCGGTGTCAACACCTGGATCCGTGCGTTCAAAGCCTCGTCGCTGAACCGCACCGTGATGGATCTCGCCAGCTCGGACACTGGTCCTAACTGGGGCAACATCACCTCCGCCGGTCCCGCCAACCTCTATGCCTCCGCGTGTGTGCCCTACACCTACTACGCGTGGGATGAGGACGAGAACGTGAACACGGTCTCTTCGGACGAGGACCCGTGGTCCGGTACCGAAGATCCCATCCGCCCGGTTCCGAACCTTCTCCCCCTGGAGACCCAGGAAGTCGACATCAGCCAGTTCTTCATCGTCCGCGAAGATGCGGATGACGAGTTCTTCGGTTGGCTCCTCTTCGTGTGGCCTGGTTCGAACGGCGCCGATGTGGCCGTCAACGACTGGTACCAGACCTGGGTCGGTGCCAAGTACTCCGGCTTCGGTGACTACACCGCTGCCCTCACCGGCGCCGTCATGGCGAACTACAACTGCGACCAGACTCAGGTTCTTCCGGACCTCGGTCTGATGTACGTCGCGAGCGAATAATCTGAAGTCTGACTTCAGTTGCGAAGAGGCGGCCTTCGGGCCGCCTCTTTTTTGAGGGCGCAGCCACCGGCTGCGTCCTCAAAAAAGGCTAGGGGAGCCCGGCTCCATCTCATGCGGTTTCGCGATTTTCGCCCACCATATATCTACGCATTGACATATGGTGAACCAGACCCTAGAATGCCGCAACTCGGCATGGACCGAAACGTTTTCCGGTGACCGTGGTCACATCCCTCGCCAACCCCGTAAATTATTCAAAGATAAAAGGTCTATGATGAACCCGCTGATTGACAGCCCGGCCGCTCGTGCGGTAATTTTGTCCTCGGAGGTGAGCATGTTGTGCTCATGGATTCTCACGAAATCGACTCTTATTCGGTGCGTTGTAATCTCCGCGCTGATGCTTGCGGCGGTTGCCGTTGCGCCCACGGCCGAAGCCCAGGGTGCCTACTGCCAGGATTTTACCGACACACTGATCACGCACCTGAATTACGCGGATGATCTGCGCTGTGTTTCGAGCCCGAATCGCGATCGCGCCCTCAACACGGAAACATTCAGTTGGAACGGCGGAGTGTACCTGCTCCTGAGCCGCGGAAACGAGTTGGAAATCTACGATATCGGCGGCACCAACGCCACCAATCCGGATAAGATCGACGGCTCCAGATTCAACTTCGGAACTGCCGGCGATTCGGACTACGATGTTGTCTCCGTAGACGTCTGCGACAACTGCCGTTACGGCGTCATGGACCACAAAGTCGCGGGGGTGGTCGTCTTCGATTTTGGGACGGGCTCCGAGCCCGATTTCACCGAATACAGCCGGAACAATCGCCTGACCCTCAGTTCGAAGGTCTTTTCCCACGACAACCAGGTCTATCTGATTGCCGGTGGAATCAGCGAAAGCTGCTCCCAACACGCTCTTTTCGCCGTCAATGGGGTGAATAGCCTGGTCGAGCTCCAGTGTATCGAGGTCGGCGGATCGGCGGTGTCGGTCTCCGGAGGCGCGAGTGTTGAAATGGGCTCGACGTCGTATCTCTATCTCGGGACCGGGCTCTTTGGCGACGCGGCAGTGTTCAAGACCAGTGGAACCGGTCTTGGGCTCCGTCTCGAACACACTTCGTCGCCCTCGGGCATGAAAGGCCAGAACCACAACCTCGCCGTCAACGAGGCCCACGACCTGGTGGTCTCGGCCAACCGGAACGTTGGTGAAGTCCGTTTCTGGGACCTTTCGAATGATCCGGGTAACCCGCAGCTCAAGTCCTCATGGTCCATCCCCGGCAACGCCAGCATGGTGGCCCTGGGTTCAGAGAACGGCTCGAGCCCGCTGGTGCTCTGGACGGCCGCGACGTCGTTTCTCAATTCATCCCTCACCTATCTGATCGATCCCGAGGCCGGGCCGCAAGCCTTTGACAATGATTTCTGGGGCGACCTCTCGGAGCCGCACAACGAATATCAGGATTGTCTCCTCGATATGGACGGAGCCCTGGCACCCGATGGTTCGGCTCTGTATTTGAGTCGCTACGCGATGCACCAGGTTTTCGATCTGTCAGCCTGCATGGGCCCGACCGAAGCCGTCGCCGATCTGACGGTGACCCCGGCCTCGGTTTTTCCCGGCGACGCAGTCACCATCCGCGACCACTCCTCAGGGTCCTATGATGCCTGGGCCCTGTGGGTCGAACGCGACAGTGTATTCGAGGCTGGTGAGACCCTGCCGGTGCCGTCCAACCCATCCGAGATGAGCTTTACCGTGCCCAAGAATGTTGCCATAGGGGAAGTCTTCACGGCCAACATCGAGATCTCGAACAGTGGTCTCGATCCCGCGGTGCCGGATGCCTCGAAGCCGATCGGCATCGACCGGGAGCCGACGGCAGGATTTACCGTGGATCCGGAGACCGCGGTCGTCGGAGAGTCCGTGACCCTCTCAGCCACCGCCGCAGCCAATCCTTCGGACACCGACACCTATGTCTGGACCATCGACGCACCGTCGAGCCCGCCCACGACCGAATACGGTGCGGTCATCGATGTGGATCTCGATATTTCCGGCGACTGGGAATTCACGCTGACCGTCAACTACGATCATGGCGCGAGCGGCGTTTCCCAGGACAGCGATTTTCCCTATGACAACCGTTGGGGCGATCTCGATGGAGACACAACCTACGAGTACGAAAGCTCGCGGGAATATCCGGTCTCCTCGGTTGCGGCCGACTTCACCATCAGCTCGGATTCGCAGACCGGCGATCTTCTGAACAACTCGGCCATCACCCTCGACGGTGGCGACTCGAAGGGGTCGATCGATCTCTACGAGTGGACGGTCTACGGCCCCAAAAACCGTACCGCCGATTGTGATAATGCGCCCCCTGGTGACAACAGTGCCTGCGCCATGGAACGTGATGTTTGTTTCGATGAAGAACGTTGTGTGATTCCAGCTGATGCGCTGGGCTGGGGCGCTTATGACATCACCCTGAAAGTCACCGGCGGCGGCATCCGAGACCAGCGAGTACACCGAAACCGAATGTTCGATTCCTCAACGGCGAAATCCGGCCGACCATCGATTTCCCGGGCGGCACGCTGGAGCGGGGCGACGAACCTCATCTTCGCCATCGACGGAGTGGGGGTTCCGATCGACAAGGCCACCTGGACCATGGGTGGCAGCGGGTGTGACGGCGAGAGTTCCACCCAGGTCTGCACCTCGAGGCCTGTTCACGACTGCGACGCCCTAGCTATTCAAATATTCCTCGAGTGGAGACAAGATGTCGGGCTCGAGATCGAAATCGGCAGCACGAGATATACCGACACACGACCGGATGAGGAGCGCACGATCACGATCGCATCCAGCGGCAGCTGCACCACCGGTGGCGGCGGCGGTGGTGGAGGAACCACCTGCACCTACACCCACAGTGGTGACGGAGGCATCGCCCCCGGCCCTGCTGCTGCCGAGTTTGCTTTCACCGTCTTTACGAGTTATGGCTGTTCGTGGAGCGCGACCTCAACGTCGAGCTGGATCAATATCCTCAACCCGGTCGGTACGGACTCCGGAACAGGCACCGTTCGCTTTGCCATACAGCAGAATTTCGGTCCTGCGCGAACCGGTTTTGTCGTCGCCGGCGGTCGGAGTTTTCGGGTCGATCAGGGGGCGCCATACGTCGCGGCCAACTTCACGATGTCGAATCCATTCCCCGAACGCGGCGAGGTCGTGACCTTCACCGTAGATCCGATCCTGGTGGTTGAATCGTGGAATTTCGGCGAGGAGAACTGCGCAGGATCGAGCCCGCAGATCAACTGTCTCTTCCTCCCACCGGGAGCCTGTAATTCCATCGAATGGGCCTTCCAGACCGCAGGCGAGAAATCGGTGACCATGGTTCTGGCCGACGACCGCACCCAGACCAAACACCCGGTGGTTCAGAACAAGGGTGAGTGCTGTTTTGCCGATGGTGCTCCCGATGCTTCCTTCGTCGTCTCGAACGACGAGATCTACACCGGTGAGTTGGTGAGCTTCACTGAAACGTCGGAAAAATCGTCGAAGAACGCCAAGGCCCTCGGTTTCAGTTGGACACCCCCGGATCCCGAGATCGGCGAAACGGTGACATTCCGACTTGAAGGTCTGACTGGCGAGGTTTCCGGGGCCTATTGGAACTTCGGCGAAACCGGTTGCAACGGTGCCGTACAGAACCCGCAATGCACTCCAAGCCTCTTCAATGATTGCAATGCGATCACCTTTGCTTTCGCCTCAGGTGGTGCAAAGAATGTCAGCGTGAACGTGGATCTTTCGGCCGGCGGCAGCGTGAGTGCCGGCCCGACGACGGTCGATGTCACCAACACCGGTTCCTGTGACACTGGTGGTGGAGGAGGCGGCGGCACCGGGTGCTCGTGGACCATCTCGCCGACTTCGGTCAATTTCTATCCAACCGGTGGAGTCGGCTCGGTCAACGTGACAACTACCGCCGAATGTCCGTGGGATGCGACCACCACCTCCTCGTGGATCAATCTCACCAATGCTTCGGGGACGGGCAGCGGAGTCGTCACCTACAACGTCGTCGAGAACACCTCCGAGAACTCGCGCACCGGTCTGGTCAAGATCGAGAACAAGACCCACACCGTGCGTCAGAACGGCGTCGAACCGGTGCTGGACACGGCTCCTACAGCATGGCTCTGGACGGTGAGCCTGCTCTTGGATGAAGGTGGCCTCGATGAGGTCGTGGCGACCAGCCCGGATCAGCACTTCAGCTATGTTTTCAGGGACCCGGGCACCTACCGGGTCACGCTCGTGGCATCCAATTGTTATGGCGGGGCGAACTACTCGCAGACCTACGAGGTTCTGCAGGCTCCTGTGGAGGACTATGTGGTCGGGGCGGCTGTCAGCCTGGCCGGTGACGAAAACACCCAGTGGGAGACCGATTTCCGCTTCTTCAACCCGTGTGATGAAACGCTCGCGGTCAAGGTCTCCTACGAGCCCGGTGGCACCAACAACACGGATGTGCAGCTCCTGTCGCGCGAGTTCGATCTCAATGCCAACGAGACCCGGGTCTTTACAGACATCGTTGATGTCATTCCAGGTCTTGCGGGTGATGAGTTGTCCGGTTCGGCACGGATCGAGTCGGAAAGTGCGAGCGGGTGCAAGGTGATGACAGTTTCGCGCACCTTCAATGACACGCCGGATGGGAGCCTCGGATTGAATGTTCCGGCGCTGCCGGTCAAGAGATCCGAGTTTGACCTGATCGGCTTTGCCGGATTGGTGAAAAACGAGGACTACCGAACGAATTTCCGGCTGGTGAACTACGGAGACGAGGACGCCTGGGTCGGGCTGTTCATGTACGACAACCACGGAAACCCGGTTGGCGCCGTCGAGAGCGCACCCGTTCCGGGACACAGCACCTTCCAGATCAACGATATTGCGGCCTGGCTGAAATACGATGGCGACATCGATCTCTTCTCGGTCAAAGCGGACGTCAGAGGACGTGATCTGGATGCCTTTGCGACGGTGATCGACAACATGACCGGCGATTCGGTCCTCCACCGATCCTCCTTCAGCGAGGTTGATCGCGTGTGGCTGGTTGGTGTCGCAAATTTGGCAGGCGCCGGCGATTCTGAGTGGCACACCGATGTTTGGCTTTACAACCCCTATGAGGCGGATTCCGGACAATGGCTCGGCGGCCAGGGCAAATTCGTCGTCAGCGGCAGTTCGGGTGACGCCTATGGCTTTGTGTGGCCGCTCCTGGCTCCTGGCTTCAGTCAGGGCTACGTCGATGTGGTGGGTTCCGTATTGGGTCTGCAGGGGCAACGGGGCTACATGGTGCTCGAGGGAGCGCCGGGTCTGCCGGTGCCGCAGGTTGCGGCTCGAACCTACAACGAGAATCAGAGCGGCGGCACCAGCGGACTCGGTCTGTTCGCCTTCACTGAAGACGATCTCCTGAAACCTGGAGAGACAGGCTTTGTCGCCGGGATTTCGAACAACGGAGACAAAAACACCGGATTCCGCACGAATCTCGGTCTCGTCAACACCGACGAAAGCCTGTGGACAACGGTCAAGATCACGCTCTTCGGTCTTGGTGGCTTCCCCGCCGCCGAGCCGTGGACGCTCACGATCGGGCCTGGGGTCTACGACCAGTGGGACATCTTCAAAGCCCTTGGTCTCGAGTTCACGACCATCGAGGGCACCATCAAGGTCGAGGTGATCGAAGGTGGAGCGGTGGCGATCTTCGGAACCGAGATCGACAACCGTACGCAGGATTCGATCTACCTGCCCGCGCAACGTAGGTACATCGGATTGGCTCCGTGATTTCCGAAGTAAAATAATTGAAAAGGGGCGGCTCGGCCGCCCCTTTTTTGAACTCATCGAAACCGTTGGCACGGCAGTTGCTTTATAATGCCCGGCGGTCGAATATGCCGCCAAAATGGCATTCAACCCAGGGAGAAAGAGATATGTTTCGCGTCGTTACCTTGTGTCTGCTCGTTGCGATCGCCGCTGTTCCGATGGCTAGCGCCGAAACTCCTGAAGCTTCGGTCATCATCGATCGTGTCATCGCCGCCGTCGGCGGGGATGCCTTCGCGACACTCGGTGTCCTCAAACTGGATGTCACCGCGGAAGAAATAAGAAATGACGGGACATCTTTCAATCGCCAGTATTCGGCCTATGTAGACACCGCCGAACTGAGCAATCTTCGAATGGAGTTGCCCGGGGACATCGTCATCGCGCGGCGCGGAGACGAGGGGTGGGCCACCGACAAGGGCAAATATGACGAGCGCCCCCAGACCTCCTACATGGCCAAGGGGACGATCAACCAGCAGCTCTACACCCTGCTCCTGCCCTATAGCCTGAAGATGGATGGTGTGTGGGTCAAAGAGGTCCGGGAAACCCAGTGGGACGGCCGTGAGGCCTGGGCGCTTATGACACCCTTTGCCAAGGGCTTTTTTGTCTCACCGGTGCTGACCACGACCTGGCGGGTGGTGGTGGACAAGGAAGACTATTCGATCCTCGGGGTCGACTTCATCCCACCGGCTGATCTCCGCGACGTCCAACCCGTGGGCATTCGGTATCGCTATCTGAAATACGACGAGATCAACGGCGCCAAAGTCCCGTCACAGATTCTTGCGGTCGGGATCAATTACGAAGGCAGGGAGAGCGGCGCGACCAGGGTGACGAAGATCAGCCCCACCGTTTATGGCCCTTGGGAGCCGCGTCTGTTTCTGAGCCCGCCGACCCTCGACGCACTCGAGCAAGACTGAAATCCAGCCCCCAGCCGACAACCACAGCCTCCGCGAAAGGAAGCTCAGGAGGCGCCGCGAGTCGACAAAACGGCGGGGACCGTCTTGAGCAGGATCTTGATGTCCCGCCACAGTGACCACTGGTCGATGTAGGTGAGGTCGAGGGCGATCCAGCTGTTGAAATCACCCAGATCGGATCTGCCGGACACCTGCCAGAGCCCCGTCAGACCGGGCTTCATGGATAGGCGTCGGCGCTGCCAGCGTTCGTAGTGAGCCACCTCTTCGGGCAAGGGTGGGCGCGGGCCGACCAATGACATGTCCCCCTTGAGGACGTTGTAGAGCTGTGGAACTTCATCCAGAGAGAGCCTGCGGAGGACTCTACCGACCGGTGTGACCCGCGGGTCATTGCGGGCTTTGAACGCGGGCCCCTCCACCTCGTTGAGGTGCGCGACCTCGTCCATCTTCTGATCCGAGCCTTCGTACATGGTTCGAAACTTGCGGAGGTTGAATCGACGGCCGTTGAGTCCGCATCGTTCCTGCTTGAAGATCACCGGACCGCGCGAACTCAGCTTGATGGCGACGGCGATCAGAGGGATCACCGGAGCCAGCAGTGCGATGCCCACGGTGGAGGCCCCAATGTCCATGAGTCGTTTGACGAACATAGGAAACGGTGCTCCGGGTGTATTGGTGAAGGTCAGGAGAGGAATCCCCTCCAGATCTTCCAGGACAACCCGCGCCTTCATGTGCGGGAAATAGAGAGCGACGCGGGCGCGGATACCGAGTTCGGAGCAGACCAGAAAGCTCTCTTCGAACTCCTCGAGCTGTCGCCGCGACAGCACGAAGATCACCTCGTCGACGACCTTTTCCTGCAATATCTGTGGCAGATCGTCGGCTCGTCCGAGCACCGGTAGCCCTGACACGTCATCTTCGTGGCCGCCGTTAGGCGCGACAAAACCGATCACCTTCAGACCCCAATGGGGGTGGGCCATGACGATCTGAGCAACTTCTTCGGAGCGCGGGTTGATCCCGACGATCAGCAGCGATCGGTAGTTGTACCCGCGTTTGCGGATCCGGCGGGCCAGCAGACGCAAAACCAGCTTCTCGGCCACCAGGAAGATGAGGTTCAAGGAGGCAAAAAGGGCCAAAAACGGCCGCGATACGAAATCCAGCCGGAGGAGCCATCCCGCAGCCGCAAGGGTCAGGGTGCCGGCACCCACGACCTGGACGACCTGCCAGAGCTCCGACGACAATGCGACGGTGCGGCGCGAGGTGTAGGTCTCCCGTGTCACCAGCAGGACGGTCCAAATGGCCAGCACGAGCGGCAGCAGACCGAGATAGCGGGAGAGGGGATAGAGCTCGGTCGGAAAGATCGAGGGCGCCAAGGTGTGGCCGAGGTGTGATCGCAACCACCAGGCGAGGAGGAAGGCCAGCGAGGTGAGGACCAGGTCGGTGGTCCACACCCAATAGGCAACGACCTTGGCTCGCTCCTTCAGCACAGATCCCCCAGTACCCGTTCGTAGGCGTCCGCCACATCGCTCCAGCGGTAGCGCTCCTCGGCACGTTGCCGGGACCGCTTCGACATCTCCTCGAGGCGGGCGTCGTCATCGAGGATTTCGGAGAGCAGCGAAGCGAGCTCCCGATCTCCTTCAAAGCGAAAACGAACACCGGCATCGCCTGCGACCTCACGATTTTCCGGCGTGTCATAGTACAGCACCGGTCGCCCGGAACCCATCGCCTCGACAAGGGCCGGGTGGGTGCCGCCGACCTCGGTGGCGTGGATGTAGAGGCGGCAGTTGAAGAGCAGTTGGCGATATCCCTCGCCGTAGACAGGTCCGGGCAGGAGCACCCGCTCATCCGCGATGTCGTGGACCTTTCGGGTGAGCGCGTCGGCATAGGGTGCGCCACCGACCATGGCCAGCTTGCGGACGCCTTCGACTGTGTTGTAAGCCGCAACGACTCGATCAGGGTTGTTTTCGGGCTCGAATCTCGAGACATAGAGCAGGTACTCATTTGGTTCGAGCCCGAGAGCCTTCAGGGTGTCCTCGGACTCGGGAGGCTCGAGGTCGCCGCCGTAGACGATCATTTCCGACGGTACCCCATAGGCGCGGCGGTAGTAACGGCGGATCACTTCGGCGTCAGTCACCAGAGCGTTCGGGAACCGGGCCGCGAGGCGCTCGCAGAGACGGTAGTAGGTGCGGCCGGCGATGCCCCATTTGCGCCTTTTTCGCTCGAGGCCGTCGACGTTGAGCGCGACAGGGATCCCGGCCAGTTGCAGGATCCGAACGAAGGGCGCATTGGCTGCATTGCACATCAACGCCACATCGAAATCCTGTCGTGACGCGTGCAGCGAAGCGATGAATGTGTTCGAAACGGTTTCGAGATGTTTACTGCGGAAGGAGGGCAGCACGACCAGACGCATGCCCCGGTAGCGGCGCAATTTGGGGTCGATGAATCCGCGCCGGCCGTAGACCGTGACCTCGTGCCCACGGTCTGCCAGACGCGCCCCCAGCTCCTCGGCAAAGGTCTCGAATCCGCCGTAATTCGCTGGAATGCCCCGGGTGCCGATGATCGCGATCTTCACCCTGTAGAAACCTCCTCCACCCTTCCCCGTGTACGAAACCAACGGGCGATCCGTTTTGATGACTCTGTTTGGCGGCTGAGCACCCAACGGCGGCGGCCGGCAGCATCCTTTCGCAGAGCCCACGCCTGCGCAAGGCCGGGTAGCGAGCCGCGTTCGATGGAAAGACAGGCACCGATGACGAGCAGGTCCCGGACCAGCCACGAGGGCAGACACCGCAGGTGCCAGCCGAGATCCGCGCAATGCCAGCGAAGCAGAAATCGGTTGCGAACCGACCATTGGTTGATGGCGTCGTGGCCTCCGCGGCCCTGTTCCGGACGAAAGCCGCGGCGATGGGCGGCAACCGCGCCGGGTGCGTAGAGACATCTCCACCCTCTCGTCTGCAGACGCCATGCCAATTCCGCATCCTCGCGATATGCAAAGAAGGATTCGGCAAAAAACTCGTTTCCTTCATAGGCAACGTCTTCGAGTGCCTGGCGCCGGTAGAGGGCAGCGGCGCCGGTTCCGCCAAAAACCCATGCTTCGCGGTCGTAGGCTCCCTGGTCCGCCTCTCCGCTGCCGCGATCGAGGTGGCGGCCTGAAGGGGTCACGATCATCCCCGCCGCATCGATCACGGAAGTCGGTTCGAGGGAGAGCCCCTCGCTCCGCACCAACTTGGGTGTTACAGACCCGATGCGTTCGAAGTCGGTCTGTGCGGCGGCCGCCTTCATCATCATCAATACGAAATCGACGCGTGGTGCGCAGTCGGGGTTGAGCAGCAGAACCCAGGGAGTGCGGGTGGAGCGGATGCCACGATTGGCGGCGGCCGCAAACCCGGTATTGCGGTCTTCCCGGATCAGGGCGATCGGGAACGGGGCTTCGAAGCCAGTAACGATCGCGGCCGAATCGTCAGCCGACGCGTTGTCGACGACCACCAGTTGTTCCGGTGGTGGATCGAGCCGCGAAACCGCCTCGAAACAGGCGGGAAGGGTCTCGGCGTGATTGTAGGAAATCACCACCACCGCGTATTTTTCAGCCTCAACCACGGCGTCATCTTGTCACAACCTGAGGCCCGGCCGGTACTCCGCGACAAAAAATGGTGGCGGCCACCTCGGTTTTTGAAAGGGAGAAAGGGAGAAAGGGAGGTCGATTTCGGATTTCGGATTTCGGATTTCGGATTTCCGCGAAAGCCACTTCAGAAATCGCTATCGCAATAGATGTGAGGACGATCCGGAACGTGAATGGATGGCAACCCACTTTCGCCTTCCCCTCCACCTTTCTGCCATTTGAGGACTTGTAAGGTCTGAACCGAACCCCTTTTCTCCCGCGACCCTCCGCAAATGGCTGACGTGCCAATAGTCCGAAATCCGAATTCCGAAATCCCAATTTCGAAATTCGAAATCCGAAATTCTCTCGCGGTGGTAGGTGGATCCGGTGTCCGGTTGGGCGGGAGCAACCCGATCCCTCTATACTTTGCAGGATGCCACACGGTCCCTCTGAATCCGGTCGAGTCGCCCCATGCGCCTGCTAGCCTGCGCCTCGTCGGCTGCGTTTGTTTTTCTTGCCGCGGTTTTGGCGCGGCTTGAAGTGGTGTCTTCAAACGAGGCTGTCTGGGCGTCACTTGCGGTGGCCCTCGTCTTTGTCCCCACCGGGTGGTGGGCCGGCCATGGTGCACGCCGACGGCTGGCCGAGGCCATGTTGCTGCCGGCGGCATTTGTATTGACCGTCGTCGCCGGGACCGCCATGCGGCGGAGTTTGGTGGCTCCGCTGTTGTTGCTCGCCGGTTGGGTCGCGATTTCCGCCGCATGGGATCGCACACCAGCGGAGCGCCGCGGTCTCTTGGCGGCATTCTTCGGTCTCGCGGCGCGGGCCGCTGTGGGTCTCGGGCTGAGCGGCTTTGGAGCCCTGCCGGTGGCTCTGACCCTGGCTCTAGCTGCATTGGGCCCGTGGGCGGTATCCCGTCGTTACGGCCTGCGCGCGGCGGAACTCACCGCCGTCACTATGGCTTCCCTCCCCTGGCAACGATGGCCCCTGGCCTGCGGTATCGCTCTGGTGTTTTTCTTCGTCCTCGGGATTTTCGGGAGGGGCAGGGCGCTCGACCGCCAGGTTTCCCGCTGGCTGCCGGGGCTTGGCGCGGCCGCGCTCCTCGGTGCCTCGATTTCGGCTTGGGCGGGCGCTCGGGTCGGGATGATCTACCCAGAGCTCCTGCCCCTTGCGCCATTGGTTTTCCTGGCCGTGTTGGTGGCCGCGCCGCGGGTGGGGCCGATGGTGGCTGGGATTCTGTGGTTCGCGACGACCTTCGTGCTGGGCCCGGTTGTGGAGACGCCGCCCAACAGACCGGCCTTCTCGTTGACCGTGGATGCTCCCGAGAAGGTTCTCCCGGCGGGGGAGGCTTGGGCCTACATGATCGATGTCGGCCTGCGTGGCACCGGAGGCCCGGTGGACGGCGCAGTGGCGGTGGTCAGGATTGGCGGCGAAGAGCATCCCCTTGCTGCCGGTTGGGAGACGCTTCGATGGGCTGATTTGGGGAGCGCGGGCGAGAGACACGAGCCCGGCACCGAAGCGTTGGTCTGGCGGCCGGAGCGCTTTGGTCGAAATACGCTGTGGCGCTCGGCAGCGCGGCACCGGCTCGAGGTGCCGGTGGGAGAGCGGCCGGTAGTGGTCCGGCATCCGGATCTCAGCGACGAGGTGGTGGTCCGGGTCGAGACCGCCGGCCCCGGGCGACCGCCGCCGCGCCGCTCATGGTTGCTTCCGCAGTGGATATTCGCGGCGGCCTTGGCAGTTGCGGCGATCCAGCTCCTTTCTTCCGCAAGGAAACGGTCCATCGCCGTCCTGCCGTGGATGATCCTCGTCCTGGCTTCGATGGCGGCGCGGGCGTGGGTGGAACCTCTCCGTGTCGTGGGGGAGCGTGCTGCGGTGGATCTGGCGCTATTGGCCGTTGGACTGGCCTGGTTGGCAGCCCTTCGAACCTGGCTCGACAGGGGCAGGTTCTTCACCCTCGCCGCTTTTCTGCTGATCCCTCTGGCCCTGGCGACACCGCATCTGATGCCCTCGTGGGGCGATGAGCCCTATCATCTGATCGCCGCCGAATCCATGGCAGCTGATCGCGATCTCGAACTCGGGAACAATATCGATCTCGGGAAACGTCCTCAGGATGCCGTTTATGACGCTGGCAAACCGGTGGTGCACTCGCCCTTCCTGGCGTTGTTGCTGCTCCCCGGATACATCGTGGCCGGTCGTGCCGGAGCGCTGGTCCTGATGGCGCTGGCCGGCGCCTGGCTGGTTTCCCTGCTGGCCCGCAGGGCGCGCGAGCTCTCGGTGGGTCACAGCCGGGTATGCATCCTGGTGTTGCTGATGGTCATGACATATCCGGTGGCCACCTTCTCGACACAGATCTGGCCGGGTTTGGTTGGGGCGCTGGCGGTGGCGGCGATTCTCGTTCTCGCGGCACGACCACGTGGAGGGCGGATTGCGAGTCTCGTGATCGCCGTCATGGCCACCGCGGTCAAGACCCGGCTCGCCCTGGTGGCCTTCCCGGTGGCGGCTGCCGCATGGATCGGCAAAGGACGCGGCGTGTTCGTGCGCGGGTTGGTGTTGTTGAGTCTGGCCGCGGCGGCGGGCTTGACCGCTGGCTGGCTGACCATGGGCCACCCTTTCGGCGCCCATCGCCGGCTCTATCACCTGGTGCCCGAAGATCCCGGACTCGTCGCGCGGGTCCTCGGTGGGCTTGCCTTTGATCCGGCCGGTGGGCTCGCGTTTACTGGGCCTCTGGTGCTCGCGGCCCTGGCGGGGCTGGTGGCTTTGTGGCGTCGTGGTGGGCCGGGCGAGCGCGCATTGATCCTCGGCAGCGGTCTGACCGTCGCGGCATTACTGCACTCCATCGAATGGTACGGGGGCGGTTCGCCTCCCGCTCGCTATCTGATCCCGATGATCCCGGCTTTCGCGCTGAGCGGAGGAATGATCCTCGCCGGGACATATCGTTTCCGACGTCTCGCCGAGCTGCTGTTGCCGCCGTCGGTCATCGCCTGGTGGGTCCTTGTCACCCGTCCCCACCTCTCCGCCAATCCCGGAGATGGCGGCTATTGGCTCGCGGATACCCTGGCCCGCCGCTTCGGAGCGGATGCCCGCAGTCTCTTCCCGTCATTCTTGCTGCCGAATACAGCAACGATCGTGGTGCCGCTCGTTTTGCTGGTGTTGATTCTGGCTGCCGTCTGGCTCGTCTACCGGAAGCCCTTCGCCGGTCTGGTCCTGCGCCGCGCCGGGATTGGCCTGTGGCTGACGGCGGCAGCCGTTCTGGCATTGACGGTCGGTCTTCGTTACGATTGGGTCGTGGAGGCCGAGGCACCCCAGGTCCGGAGAATAGGCGGCGCGTCGGTCCCGCCCGCCGGGACGTTTTCGCGGTTTCTTCACCGCGGGGGGCGGAGACTCGGCGACGGCGACGGTATTTCAGTGCCCCTGCATCTTCGCGATAATTCCAGTGTCGCCGTGGAGGGATGGCTCGAAGGCGCGGCCCAGGAGGGTGCAGCTTTGGGGATCCGCTGGAACGAAGGAGATGCAGTGATGATCGATGTGGTGGGGGATTCCCAGGACGGGCGGCTGCCCGTGCCGACTCCTCGCGAGGCGGGACACCATCGCTTGTGGATCACACTTCACGGTCCAATCGACGGAGCGGGGGTGATCGACCGGGTGATTGTGAGCTCTGCCGGCGAGGGGCGGGGAGAGGACTGAGATGACCTGGACCGCGTGGTTTGCCATCGCCGTGACCGTTGCCGCGGTCATCGGCCTCGCTCGTAATCTTCCCGCCGATGCCCTGCTGTGGGGCGCGGTGCTGGCCTGCAGTCTGGCCGGGATTCTCTCGATCCAGGAAATGTTCCTGGGGTTTGTCAATCCGGGCATGCTGACCATCGCCGCCCTCTATATCGTGGCCGCCGGGGTGAGCGAAACAGGCGCCCTCGACATGGTCGGTCGGAGACTCCTCGGCAAAGTCCGCAGCCGCAAGGGTGTTTTGTTGCGGATGGGTCTCGCGGTACCGGGTCTCTCGGCCTTTCTCAACAACACCCCGGTCGTGGCGATGTTCATCCCGATGCTCACGCGATGGTGTGCCAAAAACCGAATCTCTCCATCCCGCCTGCTGATTCCGCTTTCGTTCATGTCGATCCTCGGCGGCATGGCGACGTTGATCGGCACCAGCACCAATCTGGTTGTCCAGGGCATGATGGCCAACAGGGTTGCCTCAGACCCCGGTCTTGCCGACTCGCTGCGCCCGATGGGTCTGTTCGAAATCGGTGCAGTGGGCATCCCCTGCGCCATCATCGGCGTCGTCTACCTCGTCGTGTTCTCGGGCCGAATCCTGCCCGAACGAACCGACATGCTCGAGGAGATCGGTGCTTCGCCGCGTGAATACCTGGTAGAGATGGAAGTGACCCCGACCTGCCGTCTGGTGGGGCAGCACGTCGAAGAGGCGGGTCTGCGCCATCTGCACGGGCTCTTTTTGGTGGAGATCGTCCGCGATGGTGAGCTCATCGCACCCGTTCAGCCCGATCATGTGATCGAAACCGGAGATGTGCTGACCTTTACCGGGGTCCTCAACTCCATCGTCGATCTCGAAAAAATCCCGGGTTTGAAGCCGGTGGCGGATCCGGGCTACGAGCACGAGCTTTCCGAACAGCGGGAAAAGATGCTCTCCGAAGCGGTGGTTTCGCCGACCTCGCCGTTGATTGGCCAGAGCCTCAGCGAATCGAATTTTCGCGCCCACTACAACGCGGCGGTGGTCGCGGTTCATCGCGGCGGGTCCCGTCTCATGGGCCGTCTTGGAGATATCGTGCTCCACTCGGGTGATACCCTGTTGTTGCAGACCGGTCCCCATTTTGCCGACGCCCACCGCAACAACCGGGATTTCTTTCTGGTCAGTGGGGTGATGGATTCTCGGCCTCCACGTCATGACCGGGCGGCCCTGTCGCTGGTGCTTCTCGGTGTGTTGGTGGCGCTGTTGACGAGCCAGATCCTGCCCACGGTCCTGGCTGCGTTTTTGATTGCCGGGGCCATGATCGCCGGCCGCTGCATTTCGGTGCCCAGTGCCCGTCAGTCCCTGGAGCTCCAGACTCTTTTTGCGATTGCGGGCGCCATCGCCCTCGGGCAAGCGCTCCTGAACTCGGGCGCGGTTCACGCCATCGCCGATACTGTCGTCACCGGTCTCGGTCCATGGGGCCCCTATGCGGTGCTGGCCGGTATGGCGCTGCTGACGATGCTCTTCACCGAGGTCGTCACCAATACCGCTGCCGCGGCCCTCATGTTTCCCCTCGCGGTGGCGACCGCAGGGAGTCTCGGGGTCGATCCGCGTCCCTTCGTGATGGTGGTGGCGCTGATCGCATCCGCCAGTTTTCTGACTCCGGTCGGGTATCAGACAAATCTCATGGTCTATGGCCCCGGCGGTTATCGTTTCACCGATTTCGGACGGGTCGGACTGCCCCTGAGCCTGCTCGTGCTTCTGGCGGCGGTGTTTCTGGCGCCCCGGGTGTGGCCCTTCTGAGAAAAATTTGCGGTCGAACGGGCGGATGAAAGCCCCGTGCGCGCTAACCTACCGAGAGCTTCCGACTCGACATGAAATCACGGGCTCTATCGGCTTCGTGCCGCGTCCGTGTCCGAATTGCAGCGGCAGCGACAGTTTTCAGCGACAGGGACAGTGAACAGCGGCCAGCGACAGGAAGCAGCGACCGAAAACAGCGATCAGCGGCCGGGACAGCGAACAGCCCTCACTTCTTCGGGGCTCCGATCTTGGTGGTGCGGCCGTCTCGGCCGCACGGTGTGCAGGCGAGACGCCAACACCACAGCGACTGTTCCGTCTGTTGAACGACCCGGATGTAGTCAGTTCGTCACCGCACCTGATTGCTGTCCCTGAATGGAGCCAAGAGGTTGAGGTCTCAGCGCAAAGCGTCGAGAACGGTCGCGTAAGCTTGCCGCCGTCCCGGACGGAGGATGCCTCGGGTCTTGAGGCTGAGTCGAAGACCTGCCCGAATGGTTCTGAAGTGATCGGGGTGGTGTTGGGCGGCGTAGCGCAAGAGATTCCTGTAATACGCAACGAGAAAAGTCGCGTCGTCCAACTCCTTGACGCTGGAACCGCCGACGTGGGTGAATCGGGCCCTTGGTTCGACGACGAAGCCCTCGGTGCTCGAAAATTCGGGGTCGGCGAGGCGTCCCTGAAGCCGGGCACAGAAATCCACGTCCTCCCACCAGGCAGGCACATAGCCGGCATCGAGACCGCCGATTGCATCCCATACTTGACGACGGACCAACCATGCCGCCGCTGCGGGTTGTTCGACCGGAAGGATCGTGGCCGGCGGGTTTGAAAACTGCGGGGCGCCCGAACGACCGAGAGCGAGTTGGAGGGGTGTCGGGAGGCGCCGGAGCTGCCATTCGTGCTGGCTGCTGCCGTCGACCGACTCGAGCAGCGGCACCGAAGCAGCGGTGGCCGGACGTTCGTCGAGGACGCCGGCCAGAGAGTCGATTGCATTGGCGCGGACCTCGGTGTCGGGGTTGAGCACCATCAGGAGGGGTTCATCGGCGTTAGCAGCGCCTCGATTGACGGCATGGGCAAAGCCGAGGTTTTCCTCGAGGGCAACGACATCCACATCAGGGAAGTCGGTCCGGAGGCGCTCGGCGCCGCCGTCGCCCGAGCCCGAGTCCACCAGGATGATCCGTTGCAGGCAGTCACCTCCCAGATCGATCAAGGATTGCAGACAGCGGCGGATTTCGTCGCCATTTTTCCAACGGACGACCACTGCGGCGACCGAGGTCATGAGTACTTCTCCGGAAGACGAGTGAACCGGTCGCCCGGGGTCGTCCTCCTCCAACCCGAGAGGATGAGAAATGGAAGTGCCGCGGCGACCAGACCGGCCGCGGCTACGGCGCGTGGATTGTTCCGAGCCATCCGCAGGGTCGCCCGGGCCTCGCCCCAACAGGTCTTGGGAATCGTTTTGATGGTGGGCCATCGTCCAAGATTGCCGGAGATCACCCGCCATGGGTTGGCGAGCAGCCACCAGGGATGGCGCCAACCGAGCCGGGCGCCCGACGAGGAACCAAGGTGGCGGCACTCGGCGCCCGGGACCCAACACGAGCGCCACGCGAGGCGAGTCAGACGGAGGCCGAGGTCGACGTCCTCGTGGTAGCTGTCGAATCGAGGATCAAAAACCGTCGCGGTTTTGAATGAAACTTCGCGGAGGGCAACAGATCGGTAGAGGGCGGCAGTGGCGGAGACCGCGATTCTCGGGATGGGTCGCTCCGGTTCGGGTTCGGCAACGAGACCGCGATCCACCTGAAAGGCGAGACCCCAGCGGCTGATCTCGACGCCGCGGCCATCGATCCGATTTCCAGCGGCGTCGATGACCGTCCCTTGAACGGCCGCCAACTTCGGGTCGATTCCGAGGAATTCAACCAGCCGGCCGAGCCATTGGGGGCTGACAAAGGCATCGTCATTGATCAGGGCCACCGCATCGACACGCTCCCAGACAGCATTGATCCCGGCGTTACAGGCTTCGGCGAATCCGAGCCGATGGTCGAATTGAAGAACCTGGATGTCCGGATCGAGTTCTGGAAGGTCTCGGTTTCCCGAAAAGACCACCAGCACCTCGGTGGGCGCGGGATCGAGTCTCCGAACCGACTCGAGACACTCGGAAAGCGATCGAGCGCCGATCGACGGGATGACCACGGCAGTTCGCATTGGGGTCAGTATAGCGGCGGACGGCCGGGATGCAGGGCGCAAGATGCTCGATACTCGATACTCGATGCTGGATGCTGGATGCTGGATCATACTTGTCCAAGACAGAGTCTCGGACGGCGATCAGGGGCAGCGGCAGCGAACAGTCGCCAGCGGCAGTGTCCAGCGTCAGGTAACAGCGAACAGGGGCAGCGGTCAGTGTTCAGCGTTCAGTCAACAGCGGCCGTCTTCAGCGAGAGCCACCCGTCACGGATTCCGCACGCAAACGAATGTCGCCTCCCGATGTCATCCTGAGCGCAGCGCCTTCGGCGCGCAGTCGAAGGACCCGTTCGACTCGCGCTGCTCGCTCAGGGCAGGTTCTGCGGGCGAGGTTCTTTCCGTTTCATCTCATAGATCCTTCGACTACGCCCCTGTGGGGGCTCCGCTCAGGATGACATCTTGAGTGTATTCAACCAGCTCAATAATCCCTACAGCTATGGGTCACCGTGAGAGCGAGGATCCATAGAAGGTGTTTTCCACCATCGAAGGTCTGCTGTTCGCTGCCGCCGATTCCTGTCGCTGATGACCGGACGCTGACGCTGTCCGCCGATCCGGGTCGCCGTCCCTGATCGCTGTCCAAGGCGCTGTCATGGATGAGTGTGATCTTGAATCCTGCATCATCCGGGAGGGCCGAGCGTCGGTCCGCCCGCAACCCGAATCCGTGCGCCCCGAGCGTTGACGCTACAATGGCCCCATGGGAATGAGGTTGGCGCTCGACGGGCGCAAGTTGACCGATTTCGGGATCGGCACCTATCTGCGGGCGCTGCTCCGTGGACTCGATCAACGAACCGACCTCGATCTCACCGTGATTGCCCGTTCGGGTCACGAGGAACGGGTCTCCAACCTCGCTCCGCGGGCGCGGGTGGTCACGAGCTCGGCTCGTGGCTACGGAGTCGCCGAACATCTGCAGTTGCCGGCAATGCTGTGGCGAGAGCGTGTAGATCTCATTCACTTTCCCCACTATGTGGCGCCGCGGTTGATCCCGAAGCCGGTGGTGGTCACGGTTCACGATCTCATCCAGCTGTTCTACCCGCCAAAGGACCGTCCCCACCTCGCGCGGCTCTATCTTCGATTGATGATGGGTTCGGCGCTGCGCCGGTCACGCCGGGTCATCACGGTTTCACGTTCCTCCCGGCGCGATCTCATCAATCTCCTGGCCGCCGATCCAAAACGGATTGTGGTCGTTCCGAACGGAGTCGATCCCGCGCTGGCCGATCGTCCGTCCAAGGAGGATCTGGATTCTCTCAAGGCCCACTATGGCCTCAGGTCGCCGATCGTCCTGGTGGTTTCCAACGACAAGCCGCACAAAAACCTCGATCTCGTCCTGCGCGCCTACCACCTGGCGGTTCGCGAACACAGGGTGCCGGGGCAGTTGGTCTTCCTCGGTGGGGCCGATGCTCAGAGCCGACTCCATGACCGCGCCGAACGTCTTGGTCTTGGCGATCGGGTGCGATTGTTGGGCCGGGTGCCGCGCACCCATCTGCAGGCGATGTACCATATGGCAGCGATGCTGTTGCACGTGTCGCTCTACGAGGGTTTTGGTCTGCCGGTGTTGGAGGCGATGTGTGCCGGTCTCCCGGTAGTGACCTCCAACCTTGGTGCGATGCGCGAGCTTGGAGAGGGTTCCGCCCGGCTGGTCAACCCCCTCGAGGTCGACGAGGTGGCGGAGGCGATCGAAAAGGTGCTGGTGGACGATCCTCTTCGTCGACGCATGGTCGAGGCCGGCCGGCGACGTGCAGAGAGCCTGAGTTGGGAACGGACGGTGGAGGAAACGGTGGCCGTATATAGGTTGGCCCTCGGGGAGGTCTGATTGCGGGTTGCGTTGGTTCACGACTGGTTGACCGGGATGCGCGGTGGCGAGTGGGTTTTGTATGACATCGCGCGGCTGTTTCCGGACGCCACGATTCACACCCTCGTGCACCGTGCCGGAAGTGTGGCTCCCTTGCTCGAGGAGCATGAGATCAAAACCTCGTGGCTGCAATCCCTGTCCTTTGGCGGACGTCGTTGGCGCCACCTTTTGCCGCTGATGCCGGCGGCAGCGGAAAGCCTCGCATTTTCCGGCGCTGATCTCGTGATCTCGTCTTCGCACGCGGTCGCCAAAGGCGTGATCCCGCCGCCCGGGGCCTTCCACCTCAGCTATGTCCATACACCGATGCGTTATATCTGGGATCAGCGGGCGCAGTATCTCGAGCCCCTGCCACGGCTGATGCGCCCCTTCTTCGAGATGGGCTTTGCGCGTCTTCGCCAGTGGGACATGGTGTCATCGGCCAGGGTCGACCGCCTGGTCGCCAACTCCCGTCTCGTTGCCTGGCGGATCAAGCACTATTGGAACCGGACGGCCGAGGTCATCCCGCCGCCGGTGGCGACGGAGTACTTCACCCCCGGGGGTGAGCACGGCGATCATCTCCTGACGGTTGCGGCCCTTGTTCCGTACAAGAGGGTGGAGGTCGCGATTGCGGTTGCCCGGAAGCTGGGTCGAAAACTGGAGATCATCGGCACCGGTCCGAGGATGCGGGCGATGCGTCGGCTCGGCGGATCGGATGTCCGCTTTTGCGGTTGGCTCGGGCGCGACGAGCTGCGCGACGCGTACCGGCGCGCCGGGGCTCTGCTCGTACCCAATATCGAGGACTTTGGAATGGCGTCGGTCGAGGCCCTGGCCTGCGGCACGCCGGTGGTCGGTCTCGCACATTCGGGGACGGCGGACATCGTGCGCGCCGGGATCGAGGGCGATCTGGCGGAGGGCGAGTCGGTGGAGGCCCTTGCCGACGCCACCGCGCGGGTTCTCGATCGCTCCTGGGACGCCAGGCTTTTGCAGCAGCGAGCCGATCTCTTTTCCCGTGAACGCTTCCGTACACGTTTTGGATTTCTCCTCGATCGGCTCGGGTTTGGAGAAGCTCGTAAGTGATTGAACGTCGTCGCCAGATCGAGGGTGTGGTGAAGCTCGTCGGCGATGTGCTGGCCACCGGGGTCGCCTTTCTGTTTGCCTACTGGCTGCGCTTCGTGGTCGAAATCCAACCTGTCACCAAAGGCATGCCGCCGTTCCAGAAGTACCTCCAACTCCTGCCGGTGGTCCTGGTCCTCTTTCCGACGGTCTTCTATTTTCAAGGTCTGTATCACCGGCGGCGAATACGCTCCCGCTTCGACGAGTCGATGCGGGTCACGGTGGCCGTGTTCCTGGCGACGGTCCTCCTCACCGCGGGTCTGACCTTCTATCGCCCCGAAAACTTCACCTACTCGCGTCTCTTTATTGCCATCTTTGCGGTTGCCGAGACACTGACCGTCAGCTTCTTCCGCTACACCCTCGGTGCGGCGCTGGCCAGGATCCGCCGATCCGGCGGCAATCTCCACAGGGTCCTCGTCATCGGCGCCGGAGATCTCGGTCGACTGGTGGTGGAACGACTTGAAGCGCACGAAGAATATGGTTTCGAGATCGTCGGCTTTCTCGATGATGACCCGGGACGACAGCAACGGGACATCCAAAACGTTCCGGTGCTCGGAACCACCCGGGATCTGGAAAAAATCGTCGAGGAGAAACGGGTCGATCAGGTCATGATCGCCCTGCCCCTGGCCGCCCACTATCGAACGGTGCAGCTGGTCCGGCGGGCGGGACAGATGCTGATGGACATCAAGGTCGTTCCGGATGTCCTGCAGTACTACGTCATGCGGGCCGGAATCGAGGATCTCGACGGTCTGCCGTTGATCAACCTCACCCAGATACCGCTCCAGGGTTGGAATCAGATCGTCAAACGCGCCTTCGACATCTTCGGTTCGGCGACTCTTCTGCTCGTGACCTCCTGGCTCTTTCCCATCGTCGCCCTCCTGATCAAACGCGAGGATGGTGGGCCGATCTTTTTCTCGCAGGTGAGGACGGGTATGGATGGCCGTTCGTTCGAGCTCTACAAGTTCCGGTCGATGAGAAGCGACGCCGAAGACGAGTCGCAATGGACCCGCAATCAGGATTCGCGAGTCACGTCGATCGGGGCCTTCCTGCGGCGCACTAATCTGGATGAGCTGCCGCAGCTCTACAACGTATTGCGTGGCGATATGTCGCTGGTTGGTCCGCGCCCCGAGCAGCCGAAATTCGTCGAGCGTTTTCGCAACCGATATCCCGCGTACAACGTCCGCCACCGGGTTCGGGCAGGTCTGACGGGGTGGGCCCAGGTCAACGGCCTCCGTGGCGATACCTCGATCCGGCAACGCATCGTGCACGATCTCTACTACATCGAGAACTGGAGCCTCGGGCTCGATATCAAGATTCTGTGGCGGACCCTTCGCCTCGCCTTCTTCGCCGCCAAAGCCTGAGAGTTTCTGGGCCCCGAACCAGGAAAACCACGGAGGCACGGAGACACACAGAGAGAACGCCCGCAGATCACGCAGATAGACGCAGATCCATCGCAAACGGTCTCATCGCAACCACGATGGCCCACAGAACACACAGAAAAACACAAAAGCCATCGCAAAGGCACGGCCGGAGTGCAGCCGAGACGGCTGCACCACCATGGTGGTGCACGCGTCTCGCGTGCACATGGTTGAACCGCGAAGAACGCGAAGAACGCGAAGAACGCAAAGAACGCAAAGAACGCAAAGTCGCAGAGACGCCAAGGTCTGGTTGGCGAACATGTGCGAGGGTGCCGTCAGTGTCGGCAGATCGACCAGACGATCTCCGATCGCCCGGCGCCGGTGAGAAGCGGGGTGACTCCGACCGCCAGCGCTCGGAGTCACCCCGCTCCCCACCGACCGGCAAGCCTACGGCATGCCGGATCTGCCTTGCATCGGAGACCACCTTCCTTGATTGAAGAAAAGGAGAGGAAGGGGGCGAGACCTGCGCGACTGCGAAGGCTGCTGGTCCAATGAACCGCGACGAAGGCTTGTTTTCGGGGCGGTTCATTGGACCAGCAGTACCTGGCCGCCCGTGGCGGCCAGGATCTCGCCGGACGGAGGATTCTTCCGGGAAGTCCTCTGCGTCTTTGCGTTAAGAACTCGAAAGGCTGACGCCGCCTGTTTACGGCGGTAGCTGATATCCCTGCAATCAGACTGTCATCTGCGTCTATCTGCGTGATCTGTGGGCAATTTGCGCGGCTTTGCGATTGCGATGTCTTGGCGTCTTCGCGTCTTTGCGTTGAAAAGACAGATTGGCGAGGAGGTGAAATCGGTGACACGTTCTGCCGAAAGCCTCCGTGCTCAAGCGATTCTGTGTCCTTCTGTGTGTTCTGTGGACATCATTTCGCTGGGACCGGGATGGGCTACACGCGGAATTCGTCGGGCTCTTCGGTCAGCAGTCCAATGGTGTCGCGAAGCACCGTAGCGGTCGCCTGGGCAGCTTTTTCCCAATCGAATTTCTGCGCCCGTTCAAGCCCCAGTTTGACCAGTCGGTCACGGTGTTGCGGATCGCGCAAGAGAGCCGCCATGGCGGACGCGATGCCGTGTGGGCTCTCCGGGTCCACGTAGACGGCGGCCGGACCGGCGATCTCGGGCATCGCCGAGGTTCCGGAGGTCACCACCGGTGTACCACATGCCATGGACTCCACGATCGGCAACCCGAAACCTTCGAGCCACGAGGGAAAGAGAAAGGCCTCGGCGTTTTCATAGAGGGCGGTGAGCCGCGGGCGGTCGACGTAGTCGAGATGGTGGATCTTCGCGCGAACCGGTGAGTTGGCGAGCTCTTCCCGGATCGTTTCCGTCCGCCAGCCCCAGCGGCCGACCAACACCAGATCGCCGGTGTAACCCCATTCGACCAGCAGTCTGAATGAGCGCAGGATTCCGGTGATGTTTTTTCGCGGCTCGAGGGTCGAAACAAACAGCAGATACTGCTCGGGGACTTCGATCTCCTCGTCATTCGGTTGCAGCGAAGAAGCCGCATCGAGGTCGACGCCCTCGTGAATGGTCCGCACCGATCGAGGATTGACCCCGAGGCGGTCGACGAGCTCTCCGGCCGTGGCATCCGAGACCGCGATCAGCCGGTCCCCGTGATAGAGCGTCCGCGGCAGATGGCGCTCGAGTTCCGCGAGCGTCGCCGGCGAGACCGTCTCCGGCATGGCTGCGAAGGCGAGATCGTGCACGGTGGCCACCAGCGAATGGGCGAAGGGCTCCTGGTCGCCATGGGGAAAGAAATTGGGCGCAAAGAACAGGTCGTTGCCGTCAAAACAACGGAGCAGAGGTTCGACGAAGGTCCGTAGGACCGCAAGGGTCGGAGCAACGGGGAGCAGAAACCCGGGTGGAATCTGGTGTACCCGAAGCCGCATATGGCGGCTTCCCGGCATCATGGGTGGGGGTGCCTCGCTGGGTGCGAGAAAGGTCCGGGCATAGAGGTTGTAACGGAGACCATCGTCTCGACGGTCGAGGGCGGCCAGCACGTTCCACTCATACCAGCCGACGCCGGTCATGCGTTCAAAAAACGGATAAACATCGACGCCGACGACACCGATCTCTTCCCCCTGGACCACTCGCAATTGAAAGGTGCGCCAGCGTTCGCGCAACGTGCCGGCCAGATCGCGCACGATGGCGAGGAAGAACCCGAGTGTGGTCGTCAACCGGCGAAGCATGAAGCTGATGATAGCGCAGCACGAGGTGCGCAAGATTGGAACCATTTCCGATTTGCGCCCAGAAAGCGACGTCAGCAGTTGTCAGTTGTCAGTCTCCGAAGGGATGATCGACTGTCAACTGGTGAATCCTTGCACACCCGACGGGAAGACCGGGTTAGGATAGCGTCGATGAGAATCGGAGTCATAGCAGCCGAGATGGAGGGCAAAAGCACCGGTGCCGGGCGTTATCTCGAAGGAATTCTCGACGGTCTTGATTGCTGGAATCATGGCTGCGAGTGGCATCTTTTTTTTCAAGGCGAAGTGGTGCCGTCCGCAGTCCCGGCGGGCGACTCGTTTTTTTGCCATTGTTCGAAGCGCGGTGGCAGTCGCGTTTTGTGGGAGCAGCTGCGGCTTCCTCGAGAGCTTGGAGAATACGAACTCGATGTGCTCTTTGGCCCTTCCTACTCCTTGCCTCTGAGTTATCGGGGGCCGTCGGCGGTCAGCATTCACGATCTCAGTTTCGAGATCCTGCCGCAGGAATTCGGTCCGAAGGAGCGCTGGCGCCGTCGTCTGCTGGCCCGTCGCTCGGCGCGCGTGGCACAGCACATATTCGTCCCGGCAGACCACATCAGGGACGAGGTGGTGCAGCGGTACCCGGTATCGCCGGACGAGGTATCGGTGATTCCTCTCGGCGTGAAACACAGCCTGTTTTCTCCGCAGTCCTCGGACGCGGATCAACCCGTGCTCGCCGAACTCGGTATCACCGGACCCTATGTGCTTTGGCTCGGCACGATCCTCGAACGCAGGATGCCGCAGCAGGTGCTGCAGGCTTTCGCCGGAATCACGCGGCAGTTTCCCGATCAGAAACTGGTGATCGCCGGGGCTAATCGGTTACGACGACCCGCCGAGTTCCGGCGATGGATCAACGATCTCGGAATCGCGGATTCCGTGGTCGAGCTGGGTTGGGTTGACGAACGATGGTTGGCGCCGCTTTATCGCGGCGCGTCGGTGGCCGTCTATGTTTCCCATTACGAGGGCTTTGGCCTTCCACCCCTCGAGTGCCTTGCCTGCGCAACGCCCGTGGTGGTGAGCCGGGGACTGGGGCTGGACGATCTGTGGCCGGATTATCCGCTCCGATGCCGCGATTTTTCGGCGGAGGCCATTCAAGAGAACATTTCACGGGTATTGAGGCAGCCCGTGATGGCCGGTGGAATCGCCGCAGAGGCCGTGGATTTGAGCCGGCAATGGAGTTGGGAAACGACCTCTCGCGCCCTGGTTGCGTTGCTCCGGAAGGTGGCGCGGCCATGATCTCGGCAATTCTCGTCAATCACGACGGCGAGGCCCTCATTGAAAGGTGTCTTCAGAGCCTCGGCACCATCGGCGAGGACCTCGAGGTCCTGGTGGTGGACAATGCTTCGACGGATCGTTCGATCGAGATCATCACAACGCGGTTTCCCGAGGCCAGGATCCTGGCGCAGGATCAAAACCTCGGCTTCGGTGCGGCCAACAATCTGGCGGCGGCGGAGGCATCCGGAGAATCGCTGCTCCTGCTCAATGTGGATGCGTGGCTGGAACCCGGTGCTCTCGAGCTCTTCGAGGCTCGGATGAATGAGAACCCGCGGATCGGCATGGTGGCGCCGAATCTGTATTACCCCGATGGTGGTCGTCAGTTTGTCTGGTCGCCAACCCGGGGGGTGGCGGGGGAGGCGCTGCAGGTATTCCGCAATCCATTCGAAGGACGGGCGTGGGCGCACGGGAGTCTGGCCAGGTTTGCTTCGCGTTTGGTCGGCCGCGTCTGGTACACCGCCGCCTGTGTTCTGATTCGAACCGAAGCATTTCGAGAAATCGGTGGTTTCGACGAGAGTTTTTTCATGTATTTCGAGGACGTCGATCTCTGTATCCGGATGGAGACGGCGGGATGGAAGTTGGACCACGATCCGGATATTTCCGTCATCCATCAGGGAGGCTTTGCAAGCAAAAAGGGGGTCGACGAGATTTATCGACCGTCGCAGCTCAGGTTCTACGCTCTGCACCGGCCGCGGTGGGAGGCGGCGTACATCGAAAGACGTCTCCGCCGCCGCTACGGAAACACAGCGGTCGAAAACTGGTGTTCCGGGATGACTGAAGAATGACCTGGGTCCTGCCAATCTTGGTGCTCGTGATGGCCGCGGCGGTGATCGGTCTCGCGGCACTGCGACCGATCGCGCGAAGGTGGAAGTGGAGGCGGCAGCTGGCTGGATCCGAGGCGGAGGTGGCAGCGGCGATGGCCGATGGACGGCTCTCCCGGGCCACCGGCGAAGCTCTTCTCCAACATCTCGAAGGACTGCGGCGCGAGTGCTCGAGAGACCGGGAAACCTGATTGATGCGGATCGGGATTGACGTCGGTCGGGTGCTGCATGGCAAGGGCGGGGTGACCACATTCACCCGCGAACTGGTGCGAGCGCTCTCGACCCCGGGTGTCGATCATGACCTGGTGCTCTTCGATCTCGATGGTCGTGCGCCCCGGCGCAAGCTCTATGAAGACGTCTTCGGAGAGCTGCCGTCACGGGTGGTCACTGCCCAGCCCGATCGCGACGAGCTCGAGAAGCTCGATCTTTTCCATGCCCCCGGTTTTGCGATGCCGGAGCCGGGGGCACCGTGCCATATCTTTACCCTGCACGACCTGACGGCCCTCAGTCATCCCGAATACCACGTCATCGGCAATCGGGTGCGGACCTTGACCTCGCTCTCCGAGGCCCTGGCCCGGGGCGCAATCTTGTTGTCGGTTTCCGAGGCCACCCGCCGTGAGGCCCTCCGCCTGCTGGCCGTCCCTCCTGAAACAATCGAGGTCGTGCCGCCGATCATCGGTCGGAACTTCACGCCGGCGGGTGATGCCCAGGCGGATCTCGAGGCGGCGCGGTCACTCGGCATCAACCGTCCCTATGTGCTTGCGGTCGGGAGCCTCGAACCACGAAAGAACATCGGGCGGCTCGCCGATGCGTGGGAACAACTTGCCGAGGGCATCAAAAGGTCGCACCAGCTGGTGGTGGTGGCTGCGACAGGATGGAAGCAGGGCGAAGTTCGACAGCGTCTCGAATCCATGGCACAGCGCGGTTGGGTCGTGCCGATCGGTGAAGTTTCGGATGATTCTCTGGCATCCCTGTACCGCCGTGCCAGAGCATTTGTCTTTCCCTCCCTGGCTGAAGGATTCGGTCTGCCGGTAGCCGAGGCAATGGCGTGTGGCGCGCCGGTTGTGACCTCGGGGAGATCGTCGTTGCCCGAGGTCGCTGGCGAGGCAGCGCTCTATATCGATCCGGAAGACTCCGCTGATCTGGCGGGGGCTCTCGAAGCGGTGATTTCGAATCGCGACCTCCGCCGTCGTCTCCGTGAAAGAGGTTATGAACGCGCCAACCTGTTTGCGTCCGAAACCGTCCTGCCACAGCTGCTGGCTGTCTATCAACGGGCCGCTGGACGATGAGTTAGGATGAATCCATGACCGAACAGGTATTGAAACATCGCGACGGACCGGTGGTGGTTCTTTCTCTCAACGATCCCAAACGGGCGAATCCATTGTCCTCCGCCATGGTCGAGGCTTTGCGAACCGCGTTGGCAGGCGCCGCAACCGATGACACCATCCGTGCGGTCGTCTTGACCGGATCCGGTCAGCATTTTTCAGCCGGCGCCGATCTTTCAGCGCTCGAAGCGCTGGCGACTGGTGGAGACGAGGAGGCGGCTCGTCGGGACACCGAACACCTGCGTCGGCTCTTCGAGGTCTTGATCGGCCACCCAAAACTGACCGTGGCCGCGGTTCACGGCGCGGCAGTGGCCGGCGGTTGCGGGCTCGCGACGGCCTGCGATCTTGTCGTTGCCGAGCCCGGCGCCCGCTTCGCCTATACCGAGGTCAAGATCGGCTTTCTGGCCGCGATGGTGCTGACGTTTCTAACCCGGAGGGTCCCGGGCCACGTCGCCCGGCGACTGCTCCTCGATCCGGAGATGATCAATGGCGAACGTGCGGTGGCTCTCGGTCTGGCGGACGAGTTGGCACCGAACGGCGGTTGCATCGAGGCGGCGGTCGCGCTTGCCCGCTCGGTGTGCGCCAAGGCCTCTCCTTCCGCCCTGGCGGCCACCAAAGCGCTCCTCAACGAGACGGTGGGTCTTGGGTGGCGCGAGGCGCTGGAGGTTGCGGCCGAGGCAAATATCAGCCAGCGGATGGATCCGGATTGCCGAACCGGCGTCCGGGCGTTTCTCGAGACCAAAAGCACACCCGATTGGCTCGAAGGCGACGACTGAATCCGAAGCGAGCCACCCGTGTCATTGGCCTTGCAAACGCGAAGACGCAAAGTCCGCGAAGCCGGCGCAAGGATTTTTCTCAGGCGGTTCTGGCGAAACTCATTGCTCACTTCTGATCTTTACGGTTGCAAACCGCTCGAGCGGATTTGGAAAAACCCACTCCTGGAATCGAAGCCGAGACTGTAGATCTCTACTCGGCGTCGACTCGCTTGATGATCTCGGCAACCCAGTCGCGGTGGACCGTTGTCATGAGTATCTTCAAGCGAATGTAATCGTCCCTGAAGAAGTAGTAACCCTCGAATTGGCCGGCGCGCGAGGACCGGTTGGAGTCCTTGATGAGGAACCAGTCGTGGTCGTCGATTCGGGTCACGCCAAGCACGTGGATGAGGTGATCGTCGGTCGTCGATCGATTGACAAAACGTAACTCCCGCGAATCCTGGTCGATATAGGCCTGAGGAATGTCGAAGGTCGGGACGAGCGCCACGTCCTGAAGACCCCATAGTCCCGGTTCCGATACATCCCCGCCGATGACCAGGCTCTGACCGGCGGCCGCGGCGTCCTTGATCACCCCATAAAAAGTATCCAGCGGAACGTTGATATAGCTCGTATCGTGCCACCAGTTGTCGGGTACGGCGTAAGAACCGAGCGTCCAGAACGGAATGGAAAGAGTGGAGATCAAACTCACATAGTCATCGGGGTCGATGCCGCAGACATCGGCGAGAAACGCTTGTGGATCGATCTTTGATCCTTTCCACTCGGCATGCTCCGGCGGCCGGCCCATGGTCGAATCGAGGATGAGGCGAACACAGCCGATGATGACCTCTTCGTTCCAATAGTCGTTGTCGCGGCACCAATGGAGAAAGGCCTTGATCTGGTCCATCATCCCGTTGTGATCGAAACGCCCATCTTCTGCCAGGACGCCTTCGTAGGCGGATCGTGGGACCACGCCGTGTTCCCGATATACACGCAAAAGAGCGTTTGACTGTGAGCCTTGACCCAGGTACGACTCACCTCGCGTCGCGACAAAACCGCGCGCCTTGTTGACGAACTCCCAGTACGCGGTCCACATCTCCGAAAGCTTGATCTCATGACCGGATTGGCGATAGATCTCCGATTCCATGAACGAGGTGGTGGCAAAGCTCCAGCATGTCCCGGTACGGTATTGCGGTGTGGGTGGAAAATGCCAGGCCTGAGTTGCAAACGAACCGGGGGCTGCGGGCCGGTCGATCCCCGTCATGTCGAAACGCAGCTCTCGCTTGGCCTCGTCACGCGCCTTTTTTGCTTCGCTCACCTGGGCGAGGATCTCCGCAGTCTCGGCTTCGGCGGCCTTCTGTTGTGCGTCGCTGGCTTCCTTCATCTCATCCATGACCGGGTATTTCGTCTTTTCCACATAGGTCAGACGGTCTTTTTGCGGCTCATCGGCCACAACCGTAGCCGCCAAACCGAGGCTCACAAGCGTGATCGCAAAACAAACCAGAAAACGAGATTTCATAACATCCTCCATTGCCCCTTCCGGGAATCGGCCCGGTTGCCCGACTATACCTGAAGATCGATGATCCATGTCACCCAAGAGCCGAGACGAGTTGATCGAGGGATTGCTGCCACGAAGCATCGGACGGCCCTGTCACCGAGAGACGCACGTAATCCGGTCCTTGAAAATCTTCGCCGGGCCAGAGGCCCACTCCCTCGGTCTCGGCCAGATCGCGACACCATCTGGTCGCGGTGACCGATGCTGATGTGATGTGTCCGATATCGAACCAGAGGTAGAAGCCGCCCCCCGGCGATTTGGGTTCGAGCCCCACCGCTTCGAGGGACCGGCGGACATCGGTGATTCGCCCCGCGACAACTTCTCTGGCATCGGAGAGGTAGTTCTCGGGGATATCCGGTAGGGCGAGGAGGGCCTCCTGGGCCGGCCCCGATGCCGGATTCAAAAACGATGCGTGGCAGCTTGCAACCCTCGCAGCAAACACCGGATCGGCCACCACCCAACCGACGCGCCAACCACACAAGGCCCAGCTTTTGGACACGCTTCGGATCTGGATGACAGTTTCTCTTGAGGGGTCGAAGTCCGCAGCCAGATCGTCATCGGCATTCCTGAACCGGAAGTCCCCGTAGGCCTCATCGCAGATGAGTCGGATATTTTTGCGGCGACAGATGTCGACCAGTTCGGCCGCATCCTTGCCGGTGAGAGTCGAACCGGATGGATTGGAAGGCGTGGCAAGGATGACCGCGCGGGTCTGTGCGGTGATTTTCTCGGCGACCGAAGACGCCCAGTCTGCAAAAGACCCGGCGTCCTCCGCAACAGCGATGGGCCGTGCCCCGAGCCGGCTCGCCATCTTGGGATACGCGGGATAACAGGGCCGGGGGTGAATGAGTTCGTCGCCGGGCTCGAGCAAGGCGGCCAACACAGCAAACAATCCACCCTTGGCGCCCGCGGTCACAACAACCTGTTTCGGATCCACGGTCGACCCGCCTTCTCGGTGGCGACTCGCGAGCACCTCACGAAGCTGGGGCAATCCACCGATCGGCGGATAGGGGAAACGGGCGGACCGTGCGGCACGTTGAAAGGCCTCGCACAAAACACCTGGAGGAGCCACACAGGGCTCCCCGACGAGCCACGAGGATGTTGGCGGGCCGTGGCCATCGAGGGCCGCGATGATGGTATCGATGGTTCTCACGGACCGGTCCCCTCGAGCCGCGTTCCTTCGAGATACTCGTTGCACGAGGTCATAAGTTCGGTGAACGCCGCGGCATCATTGTTTTCGACCACGCTCAGCCACTCGTCGAGCGCCCGACGCAACCAGCGGCCGGTCTCCGGTGTGAGCTTGTTGAGGGCCTGGATCTCGAAGTAGAGACCGGGGTTCTCCGATGCCACTTCGCCGGTTGTTCCGAGTTGTTTCTTGAAGGTCACGCCGGCCACTTCGGCCAGATCCTCGGCCGGGAGTTCGGAGTGGGAGAGGGCGCGGGCAAAAACCAGATTGGCGAGGTGGGTCAGACCGAGGACCAGTCCCATCCTCCGATCGTGTTCTGCGATCGACATCTGGACGAGGCGGGCCGAGGTCTCGGTGAAGAGCCCGCGGACAACCTCGATGTCTTGCGCCCGGGCCTCATCGCAAAAGACGATGGTGCGCCCGGACAGCATCCTCACATCGGGACCGAACAGGGGGTGGAAGGACACCAGACGCATGCCGTCTTCGCGGAGGGAATCCATCAGGGGCTGGAGGTGGGCCTTGAGGCTGCACATCTCCGCAATGACACCACCTACCTGGAGGGCGGAAAGCTCTTTCAGAACCTTTGCGCAGGCAGTCATCGGCACTGCCAGGATAATGAGGTCCGCTTCGGGTGCGGCCGTTTCGAGATCGTCGACCTCGGTCAGCGGACTGTCACCCGGATCGGGGTCGAAAATCCTGACACGGTGGCCCTGCCCCTGGAGCAGACGCGCGATCCAGCGGCCCATGCCTCCCTTGCCGCCGACCACCAGAGTTCGTAACGCATTGCCCTGATAAACCGTGTCGCGGTGGGCCGCCTGTTCCTCGACCGCTTTCCCGATCAGATATTTCGCCAGATCGCGACCGACGACTTCGTCGAGACCGAGGTACTTGCTGGCATCTTCAAAACGACGGTAGACCTCCGCTTCGACCTTGAAGTTGCGAAGGGGAACGCCGGAGCTCTGTTTGAGTTCGCCGATCTGTCGCGCCAGTTCGAGCCGTTCACAGACCAGGTGCAGGATGCGGCGATCCAGGGCCTCGATATCTCGCCGGTGTTGGTCGAGCATCTCGGTGCCGGTTTGGGAAGTTTCGTCGGTCCGCATGGGGGCTCCTTGGGAGGGCTGCGGGCCAGGCGGGGTCGAGGCCCCGCCGTTGCCAGCGGGCCCTCTGAAATATCCTCAGACAGAAGGCCACTGGCACCGAATGGAACCGGCGTAATAACCGGTCGTGTTGAGGCGGCGCCAATTGCCTGCGGTCTGGGCCGTGTGCATCACCGAATGATCCTATCAGAGCTGCATCCGAGAATGAACCATCGACCATCCGGCGCCGCGGATCGCGACGGTCCCGACGACGTCGGCGGGAATTTGGATCGGAAGCAGGGTCAATTCGTCGTCAAAAAAAGCCCCTCTCGGGGTCGACCCGTCGGGTTGCAGATCGACCACGGCATTCGTCAGTCCTCCGCTGAGACCGGTCCCGACCGCCTTGAGGATCGCTTCTTTACAGGTCCAGAGCCGGAGGAGCACCGGGTTTTGCAGCGCCTCCGGGAGGTTGCGCCAGGTCTCCAGCTCGGTCGCCGCACAGACCCGGCGGGCCAGCTGCTCGGGACGGCCGAGGGGACGACGCATCTCGAGATCAACGCCGAGTTCCTCACCGGCAAGCCCGATGACCACGATGTCTCCTGAATCGCTGGCATTGAAGTAGAGATCGCTACCCGGGAGCCGTGGTTTGCCGCGTTTTCCATAACAAAACACGATCTCTTCAGGACGTGAAGCGACAAATTCACCGAGAACCAGACGCAGCGCGGCTCGGGCGTTGATGAATCGGCGGCGAGCCTTCTCGACCCGGAAACGATCGGCCCTGTCGAGTTCCCGCTCCTCGAGCAGACGTCGCAATGCGTCGATTCGCCCCTCAGCCTCAGTCATCGAGGACCACCGGAGATGGATTTCGTGCGCGTGGACCGAGTACGTTGTCATCGAAGCGATCCTACTACCTTGCGCCGAATCCCGTTGTCTCGGGTGCGTGGAGATGCGGTGCGGTGATGCAATACACTGTGGTGACTTCGATATGACGATCTCTTCAGAAGCGCTTCGCAGTCCGTGGTGGGCACCATCCGAGACCCTCGGGCCGTCGAACCCGATTTTTTCGGTCTCCTTGTTTGGTCTCTCGAATCGGCGACTCGACGTCGGCGCGACGATCCTGCTTCTGGCGGTCATTGTTTTTTCGCGGACCGTTGCCTTTCCGGCATCGATCTGGGAACAGGACGAAGCCTATTTCGCGGCTGCGGTGGTCGATTTCGATGCCACCGCCAACCACCCCCATCCGCCGTGGTTTCCGCTCTGGATCGGTCTCGGGAAAGTGGTTCACCTGATGGTGGATGACCCTGCGCGAGCGCTTCAGATCGTCAGCTGGGCGGCGAGTCTGTGGGTGATATTTCCGCTCACCGCCCTCTTCAATCTCTGGCTTCGCCGGGATCTGGCGATAGCCGGCTCCCTCCTTTACCTCTTCACACCATCGACCCTGTTTCTCAGCAGTCGTGCGTTCAGTGGTCCTCTGGCGACAGCGCTCCTTGCTGCCAGCCTCGCATTCTGGCTTCGGAATGACGGTGGAGCGCGAGGTGGGGCTACGGGATCGATCATGGCCGGATGCTGTCTTCTGGTCCGTCCCCACCTGGTCCCGGCGGTGGCCGCCATCGCGGTCTATCGAATGGTGATTTCAAAAAGCCGGAGAGAGCGGTTGTCGGTGTCAGTGCCGCTGGCGGCACTGGTCCTGGGAGGCTTTGCGCTTGTCGCAATCGACGCCGGCGGTTTGGGGCCCCTGCAGCAGGCGATGACCGAGCACCGCCAATACCACTTCGGCAGCCTGGCAGGCGCCACCCTGCAATACTCCGAAATGGGGCTGGCGCGGGCCTTCCTACTGCCGGCTCTCGCCGTTTTGTGGAGCGGGCTCGTGATCCTGGGTTTTGCCCTTCTCTTTCGCCAGCGCACGAATCTCCCGGCCGGGGTGGTCGCAGCCTTTTTTGGGCTCCTTCCGATTGTGGTGGCAGTTGCTGGCTTTTCGTATGCCGGGAATGTCCGCTATTTTCTGCCGATTGTGGCGCTGGGCTCGGGTTTTGCGGTCCTCGGGATGGCGGCCCTCTGCAAAGGATGGACGACTCTGTTCGTCACAGCCCTCTGTTTGATGAGCTTTGTTGCCGCCCAACCGGCACTCGGCGAGTACCGCCGATTCGAATCTCCGGCGGTGCAGGGTGTGTCCATGGCGATGCACGAGGCGGGTCAGCGAGGGGCCGTCATCGTCGCTGACCGAACCCTCGCAGCATTCTTTGACTATCAGCGCTCTCGCGCCGACATTCCCTTTACCGTGCTCTTTGATTCTCAGATCGGCTCCGAAACGATCGCCCCACCGCCATTTCTCACCGTTGCCGTTTTTGACGCCGTCAACGGCGATTTTGTCGCGGATGCGGAATCGATGGTCAGCTTCGAGGTGGGTGAATGGTGGCTGTCGCGGCTCAGCCAGGGCCGTTTTCTTCGTATAACAGTTGCCTCGGGCGCTGTGATCAAGCCGCCAAAAGGCCGTTTTGACGATTGATTCGCTCGAGAGCCTAAACATTCGGGGTGCCTGTGGCGTAAACGCCAGTAAGGCCGTCGTTGACGAGTCCGGTGACCGTGATCACCGAGGACCACGAAGAGAACCTGGTTCACAGCATTTTTACGGGGTTGTTACTTTTCCTTGCTCTGTGGAAAAAAGGCTACGTGTTAAGATTCTGGCGAATTGTGACGTGTCATCGAGACATTCAATCGAAAGATAGGTGATGGGGGAACAATGAGAGAGTTGCGAGTTGCAATGATGCTCTTTTTCGTGGCGGTCCTCGCGGTGCCGCTTGCTGGTGCTGAGGTTCTGGTGGTGACGACAAACGCAGACTCCGGAGCGGGGTCGTTGCGTGACGCGATCAAACGTGCGAATTCGACGTCAGAACCAGACGAGATCGTATTTGCCACGGACTATTCAATTGTTCTAAAAAGTCCGTTGCCCTACGTCACCTCGGTGATTACCATCAAAGGAAACGGTTGGGATCGAAGTGTCATCGACGGCACTGCCTTCGCCGCGGATGGAGCCGGTGATTCGATGCTTCGGGTGGCCCCGACCGGCCGTCTCGTCGTCGATTCCGTGATGCTTCGTGATGGGTCCTCGGGCAGCGTGGCGAATGATGGCGAATTCTTTTTCCGCAACAGCGTTGCCGAGAGAACACAGCTGAAATACGGTGGTGCCGGGGCGTTCTTTTTTGACAGCCCGGCCCAGAGTGTAGGTGGAGCAGAAGCCTTCGCCACCATCAGGGTGACGCGATTCGACGGCACCGATGGTGCGGTTTCGGTCACCTACGGCACCAGCGACGGGACGGCCGTTGCCGGGGTCGACTATGTTGCCACGACAGGATCACTGGATTGGCCCGACGGCCAGGGCGGCACCAAGACCTTTCAGGTACCGATCATCGACAACCCTGAACGAATCGTCAGCGCGACCGTCAACGTTGCACTCTCGGATCCCACCGGCGGGGCCGTCCTCGGTAGCCCATCCTCCATGTTGCTGACGATCGTCGAAGATGGCAGTGGAGTTGGGATCGAGTACATCGGCGATGGTTTCTTTGTCGATGAAGACGGTGGTTCGGCAACCGTGACGGTGACCCGGGGCAGTGGCAGCAGCGGTCAGGTTTCGGTCGACTACTCGACCGAAGACCTCAGCGCCGTCGCCGGTTCCGATTATTCCTCCGTCTCCGGCACCCTGGTGTGGAGCGACGGCGAAACGGCCGACAAGACCTTTACCGTGCCGATCACCAATGACGGCACCGCGGAACGATCCAAACTGGTGCGGCTCACGCTGACCAACCCCTCGGGCACAGTCCTCGGTGATCTTGACACCGCTGTTGTGGTCATTACGGATGACGATGGTTCGACCACCTGTTCCGCCGGTGGCGACAATCTCTGCCTGCTCGACAATCGGTTCAAGATCGAGACCGAGTGGCGGGACCAGCGTACCGGAAACCACGATTACGGCACAGCAATCGAGGCGTCGAACAAGAGTGGATTCGTGTGGTTCTTCAATCAGTCCAACATCGAGTTGATCGTGAAGATGCTCGATGGACGGTCCCTCACCGGCGCATATTGGCTCTTCTACGGAGCGTTGTCGGATGTTGAGTACTGGATCATCGCCACCGATACCGACAATGGAGATGTTGTCTTGTATCGCAACGTGCCCGGAGACATCTGCGGACTCGGTGATACCCAGGCCTTCCCCGAAGGCAAGATGGCGAGCGCCCGGGTCGGTTCGGTGATGCCGATGAGCGAAGAGGTCTTTGATGTCGAAACAAGAGTGACCTCAAAGACCGCTGCCAAAGTCGGAACCTGTGTTTCCGACGCCGAGACGCTGTGTCTGCTCGACAATCGTTTTGAAGTCAAGGTCGACTGGCTCAATCAGCGCAACGGAGAAACTGGCGTCGGCACCGTGGTGCCGGGTACCGACAACACCGGATCATTCTGGTTCTTCAACAGCGAGAACCTCGAATTGGTGGTCAAGGTGCTCAACGGGGTACCCATCAACAACAAGTACTGGGTGTTCTATGGAGCCCTGTCGGACGTCGTTTATACGATCGAGGTGACCGATACCGAGACCTCGAACGTGCAGGTCTACGTCAACCCGGCCGGCGAGATCTGTGGCGTCGGCGACACCTCGGCATTCGATCCCGAGTGATTCCCGGCTGACTGAAAGTCGATTCAAATGAGGGCTGCTTTTCGCAGCCCTCGTTTTTTTCTGCCGGCACGGAGGCGCTTCCGGGTGCAACGGTGATGATGCTCGAGCCGAGGTCGACCACTTGTCGCAGGGCCCGCCCCCAAGGGTCAACGCGCAGTGATGTAAACTGGCCCGTCCAGAGCCGGGGTCGTCTCTCCGGTTCTCGAGAACGAAGAGATTTGAAGGGGCGTTTCTGAACACGAGGCATTCATTCCGTCTTGTCGACACGACGAGGGCTGTTGTGTTGCTCGCCGCACTCATGGTCATCGGCATCGTTGGCTGTGCCCGCGGACCATCCCAGACCCGGTTTGTCGATCTGGTGATCGAGCAACGGGTCATGGTCGATGGCCGTCGACTTCGGGCGCAGGAGGTTTTCGCGTCGGACGAGACCTGGGTCGCCGTGACCATCTCATCGGGCGAGGTGATGAAGACCGAGGTCGAGTTGGCTGATGATCCGTCGCTAGAACTGGTCGGTCACCTCGAATGCCGCGCCGATGCCGACACATCCCCAAACAATGCCCTCAGAGGGGCGGTGCGGGCGGGTGACGGCAGCACGGTATCCATCGATCTCGGCTTCGAACCGGGCGATGGCTGGTGGCGGCGGGAAGTGGCGCTCGGAGAGCTTGCGGGAAAGATGGCCGTCGTCGAGATCGAGGCCGCCCTTGCCTCCGGTTGCGTCGTGCATCTCCGCGAGCTGGGTCTTCGGCAACGGGTGCCGGTGACTGTGCAGGCCGGCAATTCTCCTTCTCGAATCCTCGTGATTTCGGTCGACACCCTGCGCCTCGACGCCATCGGCGCCTTTGGTGGAGAGGTCGACACACCGGCCCTCGATCGTTTTGCAGCTGAGTCTGAGAGTTGGCGGCGGCACTATGCGGCCGCGAGTTGGACCAAGCCGTCACACGCGAGCATGCTGACCGGCTATTCCCCCGACACCCATCGGGCGCTCCTGGTTCACCACGCGATGGACCCCCTGGTGCCGACTCTTGCCGATCGATTCAGAAAAGGCGGCTACACCACCGCCGGTCTGGTCTTCGACTGCACCTGGCTTTCTCCCCGCTGGGGATTTGGCAAGGGCTTCGAGAGTTACCGGGTGACCCGCTGGAGGGCTGCCCGGCAGGCGCGGTCGGCGGCGGAGTGGATCCTCGCTCATCCCGATGAGCCCTTCTTTTTCTTTCTCCACACCTTTGAGCCGCATTCTGATTTCAGTCTCCTGCCCTATGAGGCGCCGGGAGTCAATCGGCCCTCGATCGCCGAACGGTTCGGGGTCGAGAACTTCGGTTGCAGGGATGATCTGTGCGCATCGACCTTTGTGACCGCCTTGAGCCAGGGGACGATTGCCCGTGATCCCGAAGACGTCGAGATCCTGCGCTCCACATATGACGACGGCGTGAGTTATCTCGACCGATCGTTGGGTTCGTTGTTCGAGGCGCTTCGACAGCAGGGAATCTGGGATGATCTCCTGGTTGTCGTGACCAGTGATCACGGCGAGGAGTTCTCCGAACACGGCGGCTTCAACCACGGAACGGTCTACGAGGAGATTCTGAAGGTGCCGCTGCTGATTAAATGGCCCGGCGGCGAGCGCGGCGGAGTGGTGCACGAGGAGCCCACAGCGTCGGTGGATCTGGCTCCGACCCTGCTCGATTTCGCCGGTCTGCCGGTGGACACGCTGCCCGGTTTTGTCCTTGGGGCGCGACCCGCAACGAGCCCGATTGTCGCCGGGGTGCTCGATCGCGCCGTCATCGACGGACAAATCAAGGGTATTTTCGATCAGCACAAAAAGATCCGCGCGATCTACAACCTGGATACCGACCCAGGAGAGCAGGAAAATCTCGTCGAGGGTGAGGACGAGCTGGCGAACAGGCTCGAGGCCTTGTTGCGGCTCAATCAGAAGGCCGGTGTCGCCCTGCACCAACGAATCGGCTCCAAACGGGGTGATCGCAGCGTCGAACTGAGTCAACGGGAACGGGAACGACTCAAGGCCTTTGGTTATCTCGAAGACTGAGGCTCCCGGTTGCTCACCGTGGTCGCTCATCCTGTTCTCGGACTGATACCCTGTCGAAGATGAAAGACTATCCATTTTCATGTCCGATTCAGGTGCGGTGGCGGGATCTGGATGCCTTTGCCCACGTCAACAACGCGGTCTTTGCGAGCTACATCGAACAGGCGCGATCAGAAGTCTGGCTGCAAAGATTTGGCGGACGCGAGGCGATGGATGTGCCGTTTTTTGTCAAACGCCTGGAAATCGACTTCAAACGGCCTGTGGGGTTGTACGGCGATGTGAGGGTGTGGCTGCGGGTGGGCGAAATCCGAGGAGCTTCCTTCACCTTCGAATACGTGGTGACGGTGGACGGTGAAGTGGCAGCTGTTGCAATGACTGTTCTTGCCTGCGTCGACAACACAACTGGTCGGCCGGTACGAATGACCCCGACTCTTCGAGAGACGCTCGAAACTCTTCAGGTGAAATGAGACTTCGATCCGCCAGGGGATACTGGATGCTGGATCACACTTGTCCAAGACAGCGTCTCGGACAGCGTTCAGGGACAGCGTCAGCGAACAGGAGTCAGCGGCAGCGACAGTGATCAGCGCCAGCGATCAGCGGCAGGGACAGCGAACAGCACTCACTCCTTCGGGTTCAAGAGCCGCCAGGTCATCGCACGGACCTGATCGAAGGCGTCCATCGCTTCACTGGCTCCGTTCGGGGTGATCGCCCCGGCGTGGGCGAGGAGCTGCAAATGGCTGTCGACCTCTTTCGCCGAGGCGTAGGCGATTCTCCAGTGGTTTAACCGGTCTCTACCGAAACGGCCGTGCCCTTCTGCCAGGTTCGCGGGGACTGAACTCGCCGATCGGACTACCTGATCGGCTATGGACTTCAGTGGAGCTGGAACCCTCATCACGAGCTTGATCGCGATTCCTGCTGCTTCGAGGGCTTTCGAGTGGGCAACGAGGTTGGTGTTCGTGGCGGCTGAGGACATGGTCACCTCCGGTTCGTTCATGCCTATACCCACAAGCCGGTGGGCGGCCGATGTCAAGGATGCCCTGCACCCTGCCTGTCCTTGACATCGGCCGCCCACCGGCTACCCCTTCTGTTGAACGACCCGGAGGTGGCCACTTCGTCGCCTGGACTCCTGACCGCTGCCGCTGCCGCTCCGCCCGCTGCCGCTCCTCCGCTGCCGCTGCCGCTGATCGCTGATCGCTGATCGCTGACACTGGACACTGTCGCTGCCGCTGCAATTCGGACGCGGACGCGGACGCGGACGCGGGCACGGGCAACCGCCAACCGGATATGCCAAAAACCAACCTGTAAACCAAGTGTTGTCGGGCGGGAAACTTCAGGTGACGGTCTGTTCTGACAGCAGTAATACTGGATACTGGATATTCGATTCCTAATTCGCGATTTGGCTACCGGAACAGTGCACAATCAGCAGATCAGATCAATCGAAGAGATTTGGTAATTGTGTGGCGAGACTGACGATCTCGACGTATCCAGCATCGAGTATCCAGCGACTATTTCATCTCGAGCCACTTGAACCAGGTGGGGTGGTTCTTCTTGTACCAGACCAGGACTTCACGGATGAGATCACGCTTGTCCGGAGGCAGCACGGAATCGTCGATCAAACCGAAGTTGACCAACATACGATCATCCGGCAGGAATTCGATCGCTTCTGAGGCCAACGTCTGCAATTCGTTTCTGATCCTGCCTGAATCCGAGATCTTGACCGCCCGTGTGGTGTGGTCCTGACCCGAATAAAAGCGATCGAGAAGGGGTGAAAAAACCATCTGCATCTGGTCCTTCGTCTCCATCAGTCGAAGAACGAGGGTCACGTTGATCATGCCGTTGCGGGTCGCCGCCCGTGTCGTGACCCTGAAACGATCGTCGCTGATCTGTTCCACACCATTCGAGCCGGTATAGGGATCGGGCAGCATATAGCCTGCGAGAGCGAGCACCCGCCACTGTTTGAGAGGGAAGAAATCGTCCGCGGTGATCGTCTTTTTGTCGACCGGCATCAAGGCTTCGCGAGCGCCGCGAAGGCTCTCGCTGTATTCCCTGGCAAGGGCCGGATCGATCTCTGATTCAAGGGTGGCAGCGAGTTGATCGGCAAAATCTTCGGCCTCGGGGTCCAGTGCAATGACCTCACGCTCACGATCCGCAGGGGCCTTGAAACTGGACGAAAACAGGGTCATCGAGGTCGAGAGATCGAGGATCGGATCGAGACTCGCCGCCTGCATGGCTTCCGCCGATGCCGCATACCCATCGCAGATGAATACATGGGTGGCGCCGTCTTCATCTTCGAAGGTGCCGACACGAAAAGCCGGCGCGTAGGTTCCCGATTCGGTGAAAACCGGGATGTTCGTGCCGGGCATCGGCCAGCCATCTTCGACGAGGTGAGCGCCGAGTTCCTGCCACTCAGCCCACAGGTTCGAGAGGCGGTTTTCGCGGCTCGGTCCTCCCAGAGTCCAGACGTGAACATTTTCGGGTCGGATCATAGGATACGTGTCCCGGATCGCTTCCATGACCCGGGCCCGGGGCGTTCGATAGTCGATCAGAATGGATCGATCCGCGGCCTGGTCGACAACCTCTCGAGGCAGGGTGATATTGCCCATGTAGCCCTCATAGGGCCGTGCCACCTTGAGTGGTTGGTCATAAAGGTGAAGAATTGTCATCGGTCCGGTTGGACTGCCCTTGGCGAATCGGGATGTGTTTTCCAGAGTATCCACTGCAGCACCCCAGATGGTGATGCCGGCACTCTGGAGATCGAACCAGAACTCGGGCCACTCGTAAGTCGGATCATTGACCAGGCGGTGGACCCTTCGGTCGAGGAAACGCGCCACCTGCGGCCGCGCATAGACCCGGCCGAACCCGAGCAAAGGGTTCGAGCCCATTTCGGGAGTCTCGCCGGCCTTCGGCATCAGGCCCTCGCCGAGGGAGATCATGACGGCGTGGTTTTCCGGAAGACTGCGGGTGAGATACCACAATGCCTCGGACAGCGCATAGGCCGAGACCGCATCCGCGTCCTTTTTGACGCGGTTGATTCCCGCCTTGTCGAGATCCGCTCCCTCACCCCAGCGTCCAAAGAGCCTGGTGCCGAGAGCGGTGACGGCGGTCGCAACCACAAATGCTCGTTCTAACGAACCGCCGACAAAGGACATATCGCCCGTTTCGGACACTCCTTCGCTTTCGATTTCGACGTCTTCCAACCACAGATGGAATCGTCCGAGAATCGCGCGCGAGTCGAAGACCCATTGAGCAATCCGGTTGCGCCGATCCATTTCCATCTTCGTCCTCCCTGTCGTTGCACTGTGTCATGTCGAGGGTACAAGAATCAATCGATGCGGTGGTTTCTCAACTCTGCTCGCCACCAGTCCAGGAGATCTTCCAGGGTTTGTTCAAAGGCTATTTCCGGCTGCCAACCGGTCGCGGTGGAGAGCCTTGTGTGGTCGCCTACGAGATGTGGGATATCAGCGGCTCGAAGCCGATCAGGGTCGATGCTGATTTCGACTTTTGACGCGGTCATGGCGAGCATCATATCGAGAAGTTGACCCATGCTTCGTCCTCGACTGGAGCATACGTTGTAGGCCGCCCCGGCTTCGCCTCGATCGGCGACGAGCCAATAGGCGCGAGCGACATCGCGAACATCGGAGAAATCGCGCACCGCATCGAGATTGCCGACCGAGAGCGTTGGAGGGTCGAGGCCTTGTTCAATGCGTGCGATCTGACGCGCAAAACTCGAAGCCACAAAGAATGGCGGGCGGGCGGGCCCGGTGTGGTGGAAGAGGCGAAGACGGATTGTCTGGAGCCCGAATTCCTGAAAGTACTGCAGCGCCGCCAGGTCCTGAGCAGCCTTGCTCTTACCGTATGGTGAAAGGGGTTGCAGCGGTGTATTCTCCACAATCGGTTGCTCGGCGAGTGGCACCGAACCATAGATCTCTGCCGAGGACGCCAAAACGATCCTCGAATCACAGCCGGAATCACGTATTGCCTCGAAAAGGTTGATGGAGCCTTCCAGGTTCACCTTCAAAAAGAGATCCGGGTTGTCCCATGATGAAGCGACGGATGAGGCCCCCGCGAGATGGAAGACGATTTCAGGTCGAGCCGTTTCGATCGCTCGCGACAAAGAGGGCCGATCGGTCAGGTCGCCAGGTATGGGAGTGACGAATTCGGGAGCGCTTCGCTCGTCATCTGACCAGACAAGGCCCCAGATCTCGGCCTTCGGCACCATCGAACGAAGGTGTTGTGCGAGGTATGGCCCGACAAAACCGGCAGCGCCGGTGATGAGAATTCTCATGATTCTGCCAGGTACCGTGCGAGAGCGTCCTGCCACGGCGGCATGGATCGCCCGATCAACAGTCGGAGCCGACCGGTGTCGAGGGCGGAGTATGCGGGCCGCCGGGCCGCCCTGGGGAACTGATCGCTCGTAACAGCGGATATCTCGACATCGGAGCCGAGGCAGCGGGCGATCTCGACCGCAAAGCCGTGCCATGAAGTGATACCGGCGTTGACGGCGTGGACGATGCCCAACGCATCCTTTTCGATAAGATCGAGGACTGCCCCGGCGAGGTCGCCGCAGAAGGTCGGGGTCCCGATCTGGTCGGACACCACCTTGAGTGAAGTGGCGCCTCCCTCGATCTGTGCCCTGATGGCTTCGACGAAATTTCGACCGCCGAGACCGTAGAGCCAGGCCGTACGAACCACGAGGTGGCGGCGGGCAGTCATCGCCAATTCTTCGCCGCGCAGCTTGGTTTGTCCGTAGACGGTGGCCGGGGCGACCGGATCACTTTCGAGATAGGGCTCGGTGGCGTCTCCCGGAAAAACGTAGTCGGTAGAAATCTGAACCAGACGGGCGCCGATCGAGTTACACGCCGAGGCAATCGTTCCAACCGCCTCGCCGTTTACCCTCATCGCCAGATCCTGATTGGATTCACAATCGTCGACGGCTGTGAAGGCGGCGCAGTTGATGACTGCCGGGGGTTGATTGGTCTCGATCCATTCGGTCATCGCCCCCCCATCTTTGATGTCGATGGTATCGATATCGCGGGCTTCAAAATCGAGACCGCGGTTGCGGCATAACCCGGTCAGAGCTCTTCCCAATTGACCGTGCGAGCCGGTGATGAGGAGGGTGCCGTTCACGTTTCGGATGGTACACCACCCGACCGTCTGTCGGGCCGCTCGATGCTGGATGCTGGATCCCTTTCCGTCTGGCAGAGGGGCGGAGGAGAAAGGGAGAAAGGGAGAAAGGGAGAAAGGGAGAACGAGCTTCTACGTGGCAGAGGGGCGGAGTACCCATCGCTATCGCTATCGGAATCGCTATCGCTATCGACGGCCAGATCGATCCACCAACTCGCAGAGGGAAAAAGGGGCAGAGGGGAAAGGGAGGCCCGTATCTCGCTCGGTGCTCGATGCAAAATTCAGGATGCAGGATCGTTCATAGCCAAGACAGCGTCTCGGACAGCATTCAGGGACAGCGACAGCGAACGGGAGCCAGCGACAGCGAACAGCCCCCGCATCTTCGGAGTTCCGGCCTTTGTGGTGCGGCCGTCTCGGCCGCACGGTGTGCAGGCGAGACGCCTACACCACAACGGTTGTTTCATCCGTTGAACGACCCGGAGGTGACCACGCCGTCATTACACGAGATCGCTGCCGCTGAACACTGCCGCTGCCGCCGCAATTCGGGCACGGACGCAGGCGGGTGGTGGGGTGGCCTGGAATACGCTAGGCTGTGGCGCGATTCTCCGATGCACAGGGAGTATGAAAATGTCCGACATCGCATCCATCGACAGCGACGAACAAAACGGCGCGAAGGACACGGCCGCAAACGGCGACAACTCGATCCCTCGCGGCGACGAGGAGCGCATCATCTCGTCAGTGGCGAGCCACATGGAAGGGGTCATGCGGGCGCTCAACCTCGATCTTTCGGACCCCAACTTCGAGGACACGCCGAAAAGAGTGGCAAAGATGTATCTGGAAATGTTCCACGGACTTCGGGAGGGTGCGGCGCCAAAGGTCACCACTTTTCCCAACGACGAGGGCTACCACCACATGGTGATTGAAAAGGAGATCCCCTTCTATTCCATGTGCGCGCATCATTTCGTGCCCTTTTACGGCCATGCCCACATTGCCTATATTCCCGAATCCGAAGTTGTCGGGTTGTCCAAATTGCCGCGTATTCTCGAGTTCTTTGCCAAGCGCCCGCAACTCCAGGAACGACTGACCGAACAGGTGGCCGAGTTCCTTTGGTCAGAACTCGAACCTCAGGGGGTGATGGTGGTCATTGAGGCTCGGCACCTGTGCGTTGAGATGCGCGGCGTCAAAAAGGCCGGTGCCATGACGACGACCTCCGCTCTACGCGGGTGTTTTGCTGATCGTCTGGTTCGTGAGGAGTTCCTCGCCTTGTTGCGGCGTCAGACCACCTGGTAGAGGTCTTAGGTCAGCGCTCGATCTCGACAAAGAGGTAGATCTTCCGGGTTGCCTCGAGGACGCTCCCCGGAAGCTTGAACTTCTGGCTCACTTCCTTGAGGCGTTCTCTGCCGACCGTGGTGGGGTCGCATTCGAGGCGATCAAGGGCGTCTCCCTCGGCGTCCTCCAAGAGGGCGATGACGTAGACCTTGACTGACTCCGGGTTGGTATTGCGAGCGCCGTATTCGACCGTCAGTGAGGTCGCCTTGTCGGCTTCGAACTCGCCCTCGCCTTTGACCAGAATTGCAAACCGGGTCAGTCGAAGCCCGTCGATCTCCACCATGGGGTTGAGTTCGCTGTTTATTTCATAATCAAATTCGTCCTGGAAGGGGTTTTCGACCGCGCGATAGGCAATGTCCTGCGAATAGGCGGACTGAATCCCGCCTATCATCAGAATCGCAGCAAAAATCGTCGCGCGTTGCATTGTCCTGGACGCCCTCGTCGCAAAGTAGTTCTGTCGCGGATTATACCTCAGCAGACAACAAAAAAACCGCGGTGGGTGCCCACCGCGGTTTTTACTGCGCATGAAATGCTCAGTATTTGTGAATTGTCATGCCTTTGGAAACGGCCGCCGCTTTGCCGGAGACCACCTGACAGATGGAAAGCTTTTCCTTGACCTGATCGACCTTCAACTCCGCCAGCTGGGTCATGCTCTCGTCCAAAACCTCACCGGTGTCGGGATCACGGAGAATCTCCACCTCGCCCACCGAAAAGTGTTGTCCGACCGCTACTCCTTCGCGAGCACCGCGGTTGACATAGACCTTGCCGTCTTTGACCAGGACCACCGATCCGGTCCACTGAATATTCGGCAGTTGGGCGACCATGAAATCCACCGCGACGGCGCAGGCGTCCTCGACCGCCTTCCCCACGTTGTCGTTTTTGTGGCCCCCGAATGCGGCTCCCCAACTGCCGGTGTTGTAACCGACGCCGAGGCCCTTGCGTTTGCTCGTGCCGACGACGCTCTTGGAAGCCAGCACCTGGCCGGTGGTGGAATCAACGATGTAGATGGTCGCGTTGACCTCGCCCTGACCGCCTTTACCACCGATCTTGAAGCCCTTGACGCGAATTCCACCGCCGGCTCCACCGGTATCGCCCTGGACGTGGGTGATGGCCCCCTTGACCAGTAACTGGGCCGGAGTCATCTGGCCCGTGGCCGGAGCTTTTTTGCCGCCAGCGGTCCTGCCCGAGGCGGCGAAATCTTGTTCGTCGAGCGCCGCGCCGCGCATATCCGTCTCGCCGAGCACGATGAATCGGCCGCTCTGGTTCAGCATATCGGTGAGAACCGTGCCCCAGGCGTTTCCGAGGTCCCACTGACCGTGCCAGCCGGATTGATTCTCGAACTGCGAGACCGTGATCGAGAATCGGAGCCCTCCGGCAGCATCGTCTTGCGCCAGGACCGGGGTCGTCGCGGCGACTACCGCGACCAGGATGGTGAGTGTGATCGTCTTCCATACACCTTTCATGGCAACTCCTCCGAGCTTTTCGTTGGTGCCTACAAGTCTATCACCGGCGCTGGGGGTCATGAAGTTGTGGAGCGAACGAAAGCGGAGAAACTGCAGATCACGCAGATGAACGCAGAATTCGCATCACAGTCGCAATCTGGATTCGTGACGGCCGTCGAGGCTTTGAAAATTCCGAACTCCGAACTCCGAACTCCGAAATCACCCCGGATATTTGCCCGTGATGAAGTTCATCAAGTCCTGGATGTGCCCCTCCTGGCTTCGGCTCACCCATCGCGTGAGGTCACCGCTGGAAACCATCCCACGGAGTGTGCCATCGTCGATCACCGGCAGGTGGCGGCATCTTTTCTCGGTGATGATCGCCATCGCTTCGTGGACGCTGGTCTTCGATCGAACCGTCATGACCTCGGATGTCATGACCTCCGACACCTCGGTGGCGTCAGGGTCCCTGCCCGGGTCGATGACCCGGCACAAAACGTCCCGCTCGGTGAAGATCCCGACCATCCGGCCTTCGACACACACCAGCAGAGCGCCCACTTTTTCGCAGTTCATCTTGCGGACCGCGTCCATGACGGAATCCTTCGGGTCGACGGATAGGACCGTTGACCCCTTGTGGTTGAGGACTGCTTCGAGAGTATCCTGCATGGTTCCCTCCAGGATCTCCTGGGTCCGAGTTTTGCCGGACCCGTGTTTGGATTTGCTGGATATTCCAACAGCCAGGAAGTGCAAGGCATTCCGATCCGGATAGCGGCCGCAACGGCACTCGGAGAGAGAGATTGAGTGGGCGGGATAAAATCCGCCCCTCCAAAGAACCCCGTAAGGGCGGGGTTTGTCTCCGCTTTTGAGTCGATTGCCTCTCGGAAAACCGCTCTTTCAATTCCAGCGTTGCGCCTTGAGCACGCAGAGCGCCGCCACATTGACGATGTCGTTGACATCCACTCCACGCTGGAGGATATGGACCGCAGCGTCGATGCCGGTCAGGATCGGACCGATGGCCTCGACCTTGCCGAGCCTCCACAGCAGCTTGTAGGCGATATTGGCCGATTCGAGATCGGGGCACACCAGGATATTGGCGTCACCCTGGATCCGAGACAGCGGGAATGCATCCCTGGCGATCCCGGGCTCGATTGCGGTATCGGCCTGCATCTCGCCCTCGATCACGAGATCGGGCCACCGTTTTTCGGCGATGGCGACAGCGTCTCGGACCTTCTGCGAGCGGTGGTCGATATTGGAGCCGAAGTTGGAGTAGGACAACATCGCGACCCGCGGGGTGACCCCGAAATAGTGCTCGGCGGCCTGGCTCGACAAAAAGGCGATCTCCGCCAGTTCTTCCGCGGTCGGGTTCTGGTTGACGGTCGTGTCGGCGATGAACAGCATCCGATCTTCGAAGAGCAACAGATAGAGCCCGGCGGCACGGCCGATTCCCTCTCTGGTTTTGTGAATTTGGAGTGCCGGGCGGATCGTCTCCGGGTAGGACATGGTGAGTCCTGCAATCAGACCATCGGCTTTTTTCTGTTGCACCATCATATTGCCGTAGTAGACCGGGTCGCGCATCAGCTTGCGGGCGACATCGAGGGTGACGCCGTTGCGCCAGCGCATTCTGGTCAGCACCTCTGCAAATACCTCACCGTCACCGTTGGCGGTCGGATCGATGACCTCGACGGCGTCGCTCGGTACCTCGTGCAGTTCGAGCAATTTGCGGACCTTGTCGGTGGATCCGAGAAGAACGGGGTTGCAAATGCCCTCGTCGGCGAGGATTTTGGCCGCGCGAACGATCTTTTCGTTCTCCCCCTCGGGGAAAACGATCCTTTTTGGATCGGCGACCGCCTCGTCAAAAACGCTGTGCATCACGCGTCGGGTCCGCGACAGGCGGTTTTCCAACTCGCGGACGTAGTCTTCCTTCGAAGAATACGGCTTGCGGGCCACTCCCGTTTCGATGGCCGCCTCGGCGACGGCGGGAGCTTCCCACAGAAGAACCCGGTAATCGAAGGGTTTGGGAATGAGGTATTCGCGACCAAAACGGATCTTTTGACCGCCGTAGGCCCGCATCACCGAATCGGGCACGTCTTCCTTGGCGAGATGGGCGAGGGCGCGGGCGGCTGCCAGCTTCATCTTTTCGTTGATGCCGGAGGCCGCAACATCAAGCGCACCGCGGAAAATGAACGGAAACCCGAGCACGTTGTTGACCTGGTTCGGATAATCCGATCGACCGGTGGCCATGATGATGTCAGAGCGCACCTCGAAGGCGTCTTCGGGCAAGATCTCCGGATCGGGGTTGGCCATGGCAAAAATGATCGGGTCGGCGGCCATGGTCGCAACCATCTCCTTGGTCACGAGGCCCTTCACCGATACACCGGCGAAGACATCGGCACCGTCCATGGCGTCAGCCAGGGTTCTGGCATCGGTCTCGACAGCAAATCGCTCCTTGTACTTGTTCATGCCCTTGGTGCGGCCCTTGTAGATCACGCCCTTGGAGTCCACCATCAGGAGGTTCTCCTGTTTGACTCCGAGCGACACATAAAATGCCGCACAGGCGATGCCCGCCGCGCCGGCTCCCGAAAACACGACCTTGACGTCCTCGATTTTCTTTTCCGCGATCTCGAGCGCGTTGACGAGGGCGGCGCCGGAAATGATGGCCGTGCCGTGCTGGTCGTCGTGGAAGACCGGGATATTGCAGCTCTTTTTGAGCTTTTCTTCGATCTCGAAGCACTCGGGTGCGCCGATGTCCTCGAGGTTGATACCGCCGAGAGTCGGTGCCAGGAGCTCACAAAAACGGATGATTTCCTGCGAATCTTTGGTGTCGACCTCGATATCGAAAACATCGATGTCGGCAAATCGTTTGAAAAGGACGCCTTTGCCTTCCATGACCGGTTTGCTGGCCATCGGCCCGATATCGCCGAGACCGAGGACGGCGGTGCCGTTCGAAACCACGGCCACCAGATTGCCCTTGTTGGTGTACTCGTAGACAAGTTCGGGGTCGCGGGCGATTTCAAGGCAGGGTTCGGCCACGCCGGGGGTGTAGGCGAGCGAAAGATCACGCTGCGTGATGCACGGTTTGGTGGCGACGACCTCGGTCTTGCCGTGGCGTTTGCCGGTGTGGTACGCGAGCGCTTCTTCGCGGGTAATCTTCTTCTTCATGCTTCGGCTCCTCTGTTGTTTGCGCAGACTGAAATCTAAAAGAGAAAGATTTCACAAGCGCGGAAGATAGTGCCTGTGGCGGCGGAGGTCAACCCCCAAACCGCGGCATTTTCCGGACACTCTGTGTGCCCCGTGATCCTACTGCATCCGGGTATCGGATGCGAGCGGTTGAAGCAGAGGAGCAGAGGAGCAGAGGAGCAGAGGAGCAGAGGAGCAGAGGAGCAGAGGAGCAGAGGAGCAGAGGAGCAGAGGAGCAGAGGAGCAGAGGAGCAGAGGAGCAGAGGAGCAGAGGAGCAGAGGAGCAGAGGAGCAGAGAGAGCAGAGGAGCAGAGGAGCAGAGGAGCAGAGGAGCAGAGGAGACCCGGCTCCTTATCACGAACGACGCCTCCGGTACGGTTCTCCCTTTCTCCCTTTCCCCCTTACAGGAACGGAATCCACCGCAGCCGTTCGATAGCGATTCCGATAGCGATAGCGATAGCGAACGCTCCCTCAACCCTGGGGTGCGGTCAGCCCCATACGGGATCGGGAGCGGGATCGGGACCGGAACGATCGTTCAAGATGTCATCCTGAGGGAGCGCCTTTCGGCGGCCGCAGTCGAAGGATCTGCGGTTCACGGGCGTTTCAGTCCGTCTCATAGATCCTTCGACTCCGCCCCTGGGGGGCTCCGCTCAGGATGACATCGGGGGGCGTCGTTTCCATCAGGAGAAATCGGTGCCGGGTGGTTCTCCCTTTGGGATGGGAGCGGTGGCAGCATCCAGCATCGAGTATCCAGAATCGAGTGGTGGGGCCCTCTCCCTTTCCCCTCCCTTTCTCCCTTTCGGGAACGGACGGGGGCCGCTAGGAGCCTTTGCGCTCGAGCGCGAGATCGACCAACTCGTTCAAAAGGGCCGGATACTCGATCCCCGACAAGCCCCAGAGCCGTGGAAACATCGAGATCGAGGTGAAACCGGGAATCGTGTTGACCTCGTTGACCCACAAGCGGTCCCCGTTGGGTTCGAGAAAGAGATCCACGCGCGCCATCCCTGAGCATCCAAGGAGGGTGAAAACCCGGGTCGCCAGCTCCTGTGCGCGGACCGAAGTGAGCTCATCCAGGGGCGCGGGCGCCAACAATTGACATGAAGAGTCGACATATTTGTCGTTGTAGTCGTAAAAATCGTTACCGGGAACGATCTCACCCGGCACCGATGCCCGGGGATCGTTGTTCCCGAGGACGGCAATCTCGATTTCGCGCGCCGCGACCCCCTGTTCCACGAGAACCCGCCGGCCGTGTTCGAAGGCGATATCGATCGCCGCCGCCAACGAGTTTTCGTCGCAGACTTTGCTGATCCCAACCGACGAGCCCAGTCGTGCCGGTTTGACGAAGAGAGGAAGACCGAGCGCCAGACAGCGTTCGATATACGGACCCTTATCAAATGCCCAACGATCTCGGTCGATTTCCTCCCAGGGTGGCGTCGGGATCGATGCCCGGGCGAGCATGTTCTTGCAGAAGATCTTGTCCATACACACTGCAGAGGCGGCGGTGTCGCAGCCGACAAAGGGGAGATCGAGCATTTCGAAGAGGCCCTGAATCGTGCCGTCTTCACCATAGGGGCCATGGAGCACCGGAAACGCGACATCGAAGTCCTCTGCGAGAAGTCGGGGGTCGAGCCGGTGCAGACCTTCGAAGGAGATGACCCTGTCGGTGCGGTCGGGAGCGTCTTCGAGAATCCGGGCCGCCACCTCCGGTGCCGTCCACAGACCCCTGCGATCGATCGCCATGGGAACGACCTCGTAACGGTCTCGATCGAGGGCTCGATCAACCGATCGGGCCGACACAACGCTCACTTCGTGCTCGCGCGAACGCCCTCCGAATATCAATGCCAGCCGAAGCTTTTTCTCGCCCATTCCTATCTCCTCAAGCTTAAGAGTACATCTGATTCATGGCCAAAAAATGGTTCGATCAAGGAGATTTGATCGAAGCTGCCGTTGCGATTCTCCCCTTCTCTTTTTCGGGAGCGGGATCCCGATCCCGAATTGCAGCGGCAGCGACAGTGTCCAGCGTCAGCGACAGGCAACAGCGAACAGGGACACCGTCAGCGACGGGGAGCAGCAGCAGCGGTCGGGGGTACAGGCGACGAAGTGGTCACCTCCGGGTCGTTCAACAGAAGGGGTAGCCGGTGGGCGGCCGATGTCAAGGACAGGCAGGGTGCAGGGCATCCTTGACATCGGCCACCACACCGGCTTGTGGGAATGGGCATGAACGACCCGGACGTGACCATGTCCTCAGCCGCCACGAACACCAACCTCGTCGCCCACTCGAAAGCCCTCGAAGCAGCAGGAATCGCGATCAAGATCGTGATGAGGGTTCCAGCTCCGCTGAAGTCCATAGCCGATCAGGTGATCCGGTCGGCGAGTTCGGTCCCTGCGAATCTGGCAGAAGGGCACGGCCGAGTCGGTAGAGACCGGTCGAACCATTGGAGAATCGCCTACGCTTCCGCGAAAGAGGTCGACAGCCACTTGGAGCTCCTCGCCCACGCCGGGGCGATCAGTCGAAATGGAGCCAGTAAAGCGATGATGGCCTTCGATCAGGTCCGTGCAATGACCTGGCGGCTCTTGAACCCGAAGAAGTGAGTGCTGTTCGCTGTCCCTGCCGCTGATCGCTGATATCTGTCGCTGACGACTGAACGCTGGCGCTGACCCCTGCTCACTGACGCTGTCCCTGAACTATCCGAGACTCTGTCTTGGACAAGAGTGTTCCAGCATCTAGCATCCAGTATCTAGCATCGAGCCCCTCTGCTCCACCGCACCCGTTCCCTTGCTCAGATCAGCTCGGGGTCCGTGATGACCTCCACCGTCGCGGGACCATCGTGGGCGAGGGCCCTCTCGAGGGCTTCATCGAGCTCCGATTTTGCCTCGACCCTGATCCCGAGGCCGCCACAGCTCGTCACGTAGGCAGCGAAGTCCGGGTTGACGAGGCTGGTCTGCCAGACGGGGTAATTTGCGGCTCGCTGTTCTTTGGAGATCTTGCCGAGTTGGGAGTTGTTGAGCAGCACATGGGTGATGTTCATCCGGTGTCTGGCGGCGGTGGTCACCTCGGCCATGTACTGTGCGAAGCCTCCGTCGCCGGTGACTGCGATGATCGGTCGATCCGGGGCGGCAGCCCAGGCGCCGATGGCCGCCGGATAGCCGAAACCGATCGAACCGAGGTAGCCGGACATCAGAACCGACTGATCGGTGCACTCGAAATAGCGGCCGAACGAATAGGTGTTGTTGCCGACATCGACGGCGATCACGGCGTTCGTGGGCACGAGACGGGTCATCGAGTCAAAGACCGTCGCTGAACTGACTCCGTTGCCGAGCTCATCCTGCATCCGACTCGTCTTCTCTTCGCGCCACAGACGCCACCGTTCGGCGATTTCACTTTTGCGATCATCGGTGGCCGGTTGCACGAGTACCGCCGAGAGCAGATTGGCGGTCATCCCGATGTGCCCGAAGACCGGGAGATCCACGGCGTGCTTGCGGCCGAGGGCGAGAGGGTCGAAGTCGACGTGGATGATCGGTTTCTTCTCGGTGATGCCGGTGTGGTTCGAGAACGACGCCCCAAAGACCAGCAGTAGATCGCTTTCATTCATGAACCAGCTGGCTACCGGCGTGCCGGACCGTCCGAGAACGCCGCATCCCAGAGGGTGGTGATCCGAGATCAAGCCCTTGCCCTTGAACGTGGTCACGACGGGAGCTCCGAGTTTCTCGGCCAGTGCGATCACCGATTCCATCTGACCTTTGGCCCCATGGCCGACGATGATGACCGGTCGTTTGGCCGCCGCCAGCATTTCGAGCGCCCGATCCAACACTGCTGCGGGCGGGCTGATCTCGCGCTCTGCCAGACGGCCGGTGGGCGCCTGCGGCTCGATTCCGTCGGCCGGTAGCACCTGGACCTCGTCGGGGAAGACCAGGTGAGCCACATTTCGTTCGTCGATCGCGTGTTTGAGCGCCAACGACATCAGCTCGGCGTGGCGGCTGCCATCGAGCACGGTCTGGCTCCAAGTTGCCACCGGAGCAAAGGCCGCTGCGAGGTCGCACTCCTGGAAAGCGCCCGGCCCGAGGACCTGGGTGTCTACCTGGCCGGTCAGGGCGAGCACCGGAACCCGGTCCATCTTGGCGTCCCACAGACCGGTCAAGAGGTTTGTGGCACCCGGCCCGGCGATGGAAAAGCAAGCCGCCGGTCGCCCGCTCAGTTTTGCATAGGCCGAAGCGGCAAAGGAGGCAGCGCCCTCGTGGCGGATGCCGATGTAGTTCAATCGGCCGGCCTCCTCCTGGTTTCGAAATGCATCGGCGAGACCGAGATTCGAGTGTCCCACCATGCCGAAAACGTGGCTGACACCCCACTCGACCATGGTTTCGACCATGACGTCCGCGACTGTCCTTTCACGGGTGGTTTCTTCCTCGATCCCGACATAGATCCCGTCGTCACGGATTTCGACCGGAAAGATCGGCACGCCGTCGTCATAACCGCCGGGTGGTTTACCGGTGCATGGATGAAAGTCCCAGCCGTGCCAGGGGCATCGAAGCCAGCCGTCTTCGATGGATCCCTCACCCAATGGCCCACCCTGGTGGGGGCAGGCATTGAGCAGGGCCGCATATTCTCCTTCGAAATGGGTCAGGGCGATGCTCTCGCGGCCGGCGGTGACGGTTTTGACGCGTCCTTCGGGCAGTTCATCCAGATCCGCGACGCGGTACCACACGAGTCGTCCCTCGTTCATGATGCCGTTCCCCCGAATCTCACTCCGGTCAATTCAGCCATGTCTTTCTTGAAGGTCGTCAGATCCTCGCCACGAAACTCATTGAGGTGGCGGTGGCCGCACGCTCGCGCCATGACCTGCATGAGCTCGGTCGTGGCGCGCAGAAACCGATCCAGACGTGCAGCCGCCGGTTCGATCACCAATCGTTGTCGCAGGTGCGGTTGTTGGGTCGCGATACCGACCGGACAGTTGTTGGTGTGGCAGGCGCGCATACCTAGACAACCGATGGCTTGCAGTGCCGAGTTCGCGATGGCGACACCGTCCGCGCCGAGGGCTATTGCTTTGACGAAGTCGTCTGCCAGGCGCAAACCGCCGGTGGCGATCAGAGTGATGTCTTGTCTGCCGCGGGCGTCGAGGTGGCGGCGCGCGCGGGCGATCGCGGGGATCGTCGGTACCGAGATGTTGTTGCGGAAGATCAGCGGTGCCGCGCCGGTGCCACCGCCACGTCCGTCGAGGATCACATAGTCGACACCGATGCGGATGGCCGCGTCGAGGTCGTCCTCGATGTGCTGCGCCGAGAGTTTGAAGCCGATCGGGATGCCGCCGGTCTTTTCCCGCACCTCGTCTGCAAATCTCCGAAAATCGTCTTCGTGCTCCCAATCGGGAAACCGTGCCGGCGAAATGGCGGACGTTCCTGCTTCCAGGCCGCGTACGGCGGCGATCTTCTCGGTGACCTTGTGGCCGGGAAGATGGCCTCCGGTGCCAGTCTTGGCCGCCTGCCCTCCTTTGAAGTGGAATGCCTGAACTCGCGTCAGGGCCTGCCAGGAAAAACCGAAACGGGCCGATGCGAGCTCATAGAAGTATCGGGTATTGGCGGCCTGTTCTTCAGGGAGCATCCCACCCTCGCCGGAGCAGATTCCGGTTCCCGCCGCTTCGGCTCCCAGTGCAAGAGCAGTTTTGGATTCTTCGGAGAGGGCGCCAAAACTCATATCGGAAACGAAGAGGGGGATCTCCAGATGCAGCGGTTTGTCGGCTCCGGGGCCGATCACCAATTCGGTGCCGACCTCTTCCGTATCCAGAAGGGGCAGACGAGCAAGCTGAGCGGTGACGAGTTGCAGATCCTCCCAGCGCGGGAGCTCGGTTCGGGAAACGCCCATCGCGGCCATCGGCCCGTGGTGACCGACACGCGCCAAACCGTGCCCAGCCAGTTCTTGAATGGCGCTGACGTAGGGCTCCTCAGGAGCGCCGTGGTGGTCCGCGAAGGCCCCCTGGTAGGCCTCTCGATCATAGGGTTGGGGATGATCGATCTCCCACGAAGCGATCTCATCTGCGTCAACCCAGACCTGGTTGTCGTCGATCCACGAGGAAAAGAGTTGCAGCCTTTCATCGTTGTTGTACTCGCTCACCCCGGTGTCCAGGCGATAGTCCCAACCGTGCAGACCGCAGATCAGGTTCGGGCCGTCGACGTGGCCGTCGGCGAGCAATGCACCACGGTGCAGGCATCGTCCGAAGAGCACCGAGACTTCGTCGTCGTATCGAACGACCACCAGATCCACATTGCCGACAAGCGCGTGAGCCGGTGTCCGGTCGTCGAGATCCTGCCACCGAGCGATCGCTCGCTTTTTCATCTACGTCTCCTCACGGGATCAACGGTCGTATTTGGTTTGTTTTGATTTGCAACCGCGGCGCGTTGAGGTCGATTCCGTCTCGCCGAGGAATCGATGAGAGCATCGGCCCCCGGTTGCGGTCCAAGGGAAGGTCAATCTGTTTTTTTGGAAGCCTCGAAGAGCTTCAAATACTCGCCATAGCCCTCTTTTTCGAGATCCTCGATCGGGACGAACCGCATCGCGGCAGAATTGATGCAATAACGCATGCCGGTCGGTTTCGGCCCATCCGGGAAAACATGGCCGAGATGCGAATCGGCGTCTTTCGACCGGACCTCGGTGCGGACCATGAGCCACTTGCGGTCCTTCTTTTCGACGATGTTTTGTTTCTCGAGAGGCTGAGTGAAGGCCGGCCACCCCGACCCGGAGTCGTACTTGTGGATCGAAGCAAAGAGGGGTTCGCCGGACACGACGTCGACATAGATGCCGGGGAGGTGGTTGTCCCAGTACTCGTTGCGGAAGGCGGGTTCGGTGCCTTCCTTCTGGGTGACTTCATACTGCAGGGGTGTCAGCGTCTCTTTCAGTTCTTCTTTGCTCATGGAAATCCTCCGATTGTCGGTGGCGGACGCGTGATCCTGTGCTTCGACCGACGCAGGTCCCGGGCCCGCGAAGGAACTCGAGATCAGTAGAGCGATGATCGCCGTGGTTTGTTTCATTTCTTTTCTCCCCAGAGCTCCGCCAGTCGTTTGTCGCGACCGCAACCCTTGCGGTAGTAGGAGTAACGCAGGGAGCTCTTTTTGTAGAAATCCTGGTGATATGCCTCGGCTGGATAGAAGGCTCCCGCCTCGGTGATTTCGGTGACGACCGGTTCCGGAAAAGGCTTGCTCCTGGAGAGGTCGCTTTTGCTTTTTTCAGCGGCCTCGCGCTGTTCGGCATCGTGGTAGAAGATACCGCTTCGGTACTGGTTGCCCACATCGCAGAACTGACGGTCGCTCACGGTTGGATCGATATTGTGCCAGAAGGCATCCAGGAGCTCCTCATAGCTCACTTTGTCCGGATCGAAGACAACTCGGATCGCCTCCGTGTGGCCGGTGCCACCCGCCGAGACCTGTTTATAGGTGGGGTTGGGTAACGATCCGCCGGTATATCCCGAGGTCACCGACCGCACGCCCTTGATCTTTTCGAAATCGGCTTCGATGCACCAGAAACAACCACCCGCAAAGGTGGCAAAGTCGGTGCGGTCGCCGGCCTCGGTCGGCGCGGCCACGACGACGGAGGCGACCAGCGCTGCCGCCACGACAACTACTTGCAGACTCCGATATGGGTTCTTTGCGGTCATTCACAACCTCCGGAAGGTAATAATGCCGATGAGGTGCAAAAAGTTTCCGGGTAAATGGATTTTTCTGGTTCTGGAGCAGAGGAGCAGAGGAGCAGAGGAGCAGAGGAGCAGAGGAGCAGAGGAGCAGAGGAGCAGAGGAGCAGAGGAGCAGAGGAGCAGAGGAGCAGAGGAGCAGAGGAGACCCGGCCCTTATCACGAACGACGTCTCCGGTACGGGTTTCCCGTTGTCCCTTTTGGTAACGGTAACGGCAACGGGCCAAGGCTCGGGTTCGGGATTGAGCGTCCAGCATCCAGCATCGAGTATCGAGCATCGTGAGGTGCGTTTTCCCTTTCTCCCTTTCGCGAACGCGATCGGTATCGGAATTGTCGTTCAACATGTCATCCTGAGCGAGGCCGTCCGACGGCCGAGTCGAAGGATCTGCGGCTCACGGGTGTTGCGGTCCGTCTCATAGATCCTTCGACTACGCCCCTATGGGGCTGCGCTCAGGATGACATCGGGGGGCGCCATTCCCGTTCAGGAAAAATCGATGCCGAGTCGTTCTCCCTTTCCCCCTTTCCCCCCTTCTCCCTTTCGGGATCGGGACCGGGATCGGGAACGGAAACGGGGTAGTATAAATCCATGCAACGAGTCATAAGCGGCCTGGAGTTCTTGATCGAAAAACCGGGGCTGGTGGGAGGTCGTCCATGGGCCCTGCTGGCCAATCAGGCTGCGGTGACCTCCGGTCTCGACCCGGCGAGGGTGGCTCTGCAGAGGGCTGGGATCGGCCGCCTGGTTCGGCTCTTTTCCCCTGAGCACGGTCTCGATGGGATCGCACAGGACCACGAGGCGGTTGAGAGCCAGACGGATGCGCTGACCGGGGCCGAGATCCGTTCCTTGTACGGCCATACGGTCGAAACGCTGGCGCCGGAGCCCGAAGATCTCGCCGAAATCGATCTTCTGATCGTGGACGTGCCCGATATCGGGACCCGTTACTACACCTTTGCCGCCACCATGGACTTCGTCATGAATGCCTGCGAACAGGCCTCGGTCGAGGTCATGGTGCTCGACCGGCCGAACCCCATCGGGGGGACCGTTCGGGAAGGCGGATTGGTGGAAGCCGGATTCGAGAGCTTTGTCTCGCAACTTCCGGTGCCGGTGAGGCACGGCCTGAGCCTGGGTGAGATCGCCCTCCTGTTGCAGCGGCGGCGGTACCCGAATCTGGAGTTGACCGTGATCCCGTGCAGTGGATGGCGACGGCACCAGTGGTGGGACGAGACCGGTCTGCCGTGGGTGCCGCCCAGTCCCAACATGCCGGTCCTCGAAACAGCCGCCCTGTATCCCGGGCTCTGCCTTGTCGAGGCAACGACCCTTTCGGAGGGTCGTGGCACCACCCGGCCGTTCCATCTGGTCGGGGCGCCGGGGATCGACGCAGCACAGTTGGTTGATGCCCTGCGGGCCAAAGCCACCCCGGGAGTCGGCTTCCGGGCGGCACGATTCCGTCCGGAGTTCGACAAACATGCCGGGGAGGTCTGCACCGGGGTGGAGATCCATCTCTTCGACCGGGACGCTGTCGAGCCCTTGGCTCTCGGTATCCGCCTACTTCAGGCGATTCGCGAGCAGAGTCCCGAGCATTTCGAGTGGCGGCCCGATCCATATGAATTCGTGGCCGAAATCCCCGCCATCGATCTGCTGACGGGTTCATCCCGGGTCCGGGAAATCCTCGAGGAGGGCGGAGGATTGGATCGGCTTCTCGATGATTGGCGCAGCGAGGTCAGGGAATTCGAAAGCGGACTCGACGGCCTGCTGCTGTATCACGAAACGGATTGACGAGGAGCGGCTCCCGCCTTCAGCGCCGAGAGAGCGACCTTAGACGGGACACCTCTTCAATGATCCGCCGAGCCGCACGATCGATCTCCATTGCGGTCGAAAAACGGCCAAGACCGAAGCGAAGCGAGGCGCGGGCCAAAGGCTTCGGAACCCCCATCGCGAGCAATACCGGTGACGCATCCGAATGACCGGAGGTACAGGCCGACCCGGTGCTCACCGCCAGATCGGGGAGGGAGGCCAGGAGCGCATTTCCCTCCACCCCGGCAAAGGAGATGTTGGTGGTGCCGGGGAGTCGGTGTTCCGCCGACCCGTTGACCGTGCAGCCCTCGAGCGGGCCGGTGATCGCGGTTTCCAGGCGATCGCGAAGCGCCGCGATCCGGATCGATTCGCTTGCAAGGGTCTCTTCGGCGAGTTCGAGGGCTCGCGCCAGAGCCACCGCACCGGGCACGTTGGGTGTTCCCGAACGCAGTCCGTACTCGTGGCCGCCGCCCGAGATTAGCGGCGGGAGCCGCAGGGGAGGTTTGCTTCGTCGCAGATAGAGGGCCCCGACGCCCTTCGGGGCGTAGATCTTGTGGCCGGATATGGTGAGCAGATCGACCTTCAGGGCGCGGATATCGACCGGGATCTTGCCCACCGCCTGGGCGGCGTCACAATGAATGAGGGCGCCTCGGTTGTGGGCCAGTTCGGCGGCTTCGGCGATCGGTTGGATGGTCCCGGTCTCGTTGTTGGCGAGCATGAGGCTCACCAGAGCGGTGTCATCACGAAGTGCTTCCCGGAGCTTCTCGAGACGGATGCGTCCGGTCGAATCGACGCCGATCTCGGTCAACTCCCAGCCCCGGCGCGCAAGCCGACGCATGGGTTCCAGGACGGAGGGGTGTTCGGTCACCTGGGTGATCAGGTGGCGGCGGCGATCTTCAAAGGCCTCAGCGACCCCGACGATCGCGTGGTTGTTGCCTTCGCTGGCTCCCGAATTCATGATGATCTCGGCGGCCGAGCGCGCACCCAGCCTGCTCGCGACCTCGCCGCGCGCCGTTTCGAGGGCCGTCGATGCCTCCCGGCCGGGTCGGTGATTCCGGCTCGATGGGTTGGCAAATGTGTCGGTCAGATAGGGCAGCATGGCCTCCACGACCCGCGGATCGCACGGGGTCGAGGCGTTGCAGTCGAGGTAGATGACGGATTCAGCCATATCGATCGCGCCGATTCTACCGCGGGCCTCCGTCCGCTCTCGATTATTTCGTGAAAAGGCGCGGAGCCGGTCTCAAGCCTTGTCGACCCTGCAACTCGCATCCCTCTCGATCTTCAGTTCTTGCGGTGCAAGCACGCTTCGGCTACCATTCGGCTTCGCCGCTTGGCGGCACAAGTGGGAGTGTGTTCATGAGTGAAGTCGAGAAAAATCAATTTCTTTCGGTCGAAGAGGCCGTGGCGCGAATCCGTCGCGGTGAACAGATCATCGTGGTCGACGATGAAGACCGGGAGAACGAAGGCGATCTCATCTTTGCCGCCGACCTGGTCACCCCCGAAGCCGTCAACTTCATGGCCCGTTTCGGACGTGGTCTGATCTGTGTGTCGCTGACCTCGGACCGGTGTGACGAACTCGATCTGCCGGCGATGGTCCAGAAGAATACTTCGAGTCACGGCACCGCGTTCACGGTAAGTGTCGAGGTTCGTGAGGGCACTACGACTGGAATCTCGGCCCATGACCGCGCGGCAACGGTACGTGCCCTGGTGAATCCGAAAACCAAACCGGAGGATCTCCTCCGTCCGGGCCACATGTTCCCCCTCCGTGCCCTTGACGGCGGCGTCCTGAAACGCGCCGGACACACCGAGGCCTCGGTGGAACTCGCCCGGATGGCGGGCTTCACACCGGCCGGGGTGCTCTGCGAGGTGATGGACGAGGACGGCCAGATGGCTCGTTTGCCCCGCCTGTTCGAGGTCGCGAAAGAACATGGGCTCGGAATCCTGACGGTGGCCGATCTGATTGCCTACCGGATGCGCAACGAAAAACTGGTCGAGAGGGTGGCGGGACCGGAGTTGCCGACCGATGCGGGTGATTTCCGTATCTGCGGTTATCGCAATCGGGTCACCGGCGAAGAGCATGTCGCGCTGGTGATGGGGAAAATAGACCCTGACGAACCGGTGTTGGTACGTGTTCATTCTCAGTGTCTGACCGGTGATGTGTTCGCCTCCCGTCGATGCGACTGCGGTTCCCAGCTCACAGCCGCAATGCAACAGATCGCGGCGGAGGGCTCGGGAATTCTCCTCTATCTCCTGCAGGAAGGCCGGGGCATCGGTTTGTTCAACAAGTTGCGCGCCTATGAACTGCAGGATCAGGGTGAAGACACTGTCGAGGCCAATTTGCACCTTGGGTTCAAAGCGGACCCGCGAGACTACGGCACCGGGGCCCAGATCCTGGTCGACCTCGGGGCGCGGCGCTTGCGTCTGATGACCAACAACCCCAAGAAGTACACGGCGTTGCGGGGCTTCGGACTGGAGATCGCCGAGCGTGTTCCACTCGAAGTGCCGCCGACCGAGAGCAATCGCCAATATCTCGAGGCAAAAAAGCTCAAAATGGGTCACCTCCTGAAAATGGTTTGAAGGGGCGACCCATCTCTGGTCGTCGACGCTTGACCGCCGAAGGCGGATCCTTGGCCTTGTCGAAATCGATTTCACAATGACGGGTTTTCCACTTCCCGACCTCAGCGCCCTCGCCAGGGAACTCGAACAAGGCGTTCCCGGTCTCGCGATCGGGGGGGTGGTGCCGGGTGCCCGCGGCCTCGCCCTAGCGGCACTTGCGGCCGACGGTTGGCCCGCCAGCCTGGCGGTTGTGGTCGTGCCGCATGTGGCGGATGCGGAGGAGCTCGCTGCGGGGCTCCGATTGCTTGCCCCCGAGCTTCGGGTCGGGGTGGTGCCAGCCGAACTCGCAGGACCATATCTCGGAGCTGAACCGCCCTTGGCGGCGCGTCTCCGCGCGATTCAAGTTCTTGGCCGGGTTGCAGAGGATGGACTCGATGTGGTGGTGGCGCCTGCACGGGTCCTTGGATCACCAATCCCTCTGCCGCCGGCCGTGGCCTCGAACGTGCGCAGATTCGGTGTCGGCCAGACCATCGATCCGTCTGTCGTCGCGACACAGTTCACGACCGCCGGATACCACCGGGTCGATCTGGTGGAGGAAGCGGGTGAGTTCGCGATGCGTGGTTGGGTCATCGACCTCCACATGGGGGGAGACCACGGTCACCGCCTGCAGCTCGACGATGACGTGATCGAGGCCATCAGGCTCTTCGATCCGGCCTCGCAACGAAGCAGTGGTGATCCTGTCGATGAATTGACTGTTCTTCCCCTCGACTTCTTCCCAGCCGAAGCGGAGCGTCTGTTCGAGGTTGCGGCCCTTCTCGAGGCCGAGTACCCGGCCCTCGCCGTGCAGATGACCGAGGGCGCTGAACGCAGGGTGTGGTGGGGCGCCCTTCATCTTGCGGAACCCTCGATCGGTTGGCTCGATCTCGCGCAGTCGATTGTGATCTGTGACCGTGACGAAGTTCTCGGAGAGCTTGGCCGGTGGTGGACTGTGCAGGAACGGGATTGGCAGGCCTTGAGCCAAAGAACGATGGCTTTGCCTCCTCCGAGCCGATTGCTTCGGGATCCGGAGGAATTGAGGGCGGCGATCGAAAACGCGGCGATCCGTTTGGAACAGCTCGAGTTGGTCGATGGCTCGACGACCTGGCGACGCCTGGCGACGCACCCTGGTGAAAGCTTTGTGCGCCGGCTGCCCGATCTGGTACCGACTCTCAGGTCTCGACGTGCCCAGGACATGTCGCAGGTGTTGGTGGTCGCATCGGCGGGAGAGAAACGCCGCTTCGCCCACCTTCTGGGTGAGGGTGAGGTGCGCCCGGTCGAGGGCGATCCTTCGGCCGGTGAGGTCGCGATCGTCGAAGGCCGGCTGCAGCACGGATTTATGTGGGAGGGTGGGCTCGCCGTTTATGGTCGCCGCGATCTGACCGCAGCTCCTACCCCACGACGTCGGCGCGGTGGTGTCGGTGCCTTCGCTTCGGATCTGCGCGACCTGCGGCCGGGTGACCTCGTGGTCCACATGGACCACGGCATTGGAAAGTTCGTCGGTTTTCGCAGGATGGCCGTCGAAGGCAGGGAGATGGAGATGATGTCCCTTGCCTACTCCGGCGGTGATTCCCTGCTGGTTCCGGTGGAACGGGCGGATCTGATCCAGAAGTACGCCGCAGGTGATGCCGACGTCAACCCCAAACTCGACCGTCTCGGCGGTGGCAGTTGGAAACGGCGCAAGGCGAGGGTCAAGAAGGCGGTTCGAGAAATGGCGGCCGAGCTGCTGCGTCTGGCGGCGGTCCGTCATGGTGCGGCGGGGTTCGCCTTCTCCCCGGACTCGACCTGGCAAAAAGAATTCGAGGATGCCTTCGAGTTCGATCTGACCAGCGACCAGGATCGAGCGGTGGTGGAGATCAAATCTGATATGGAATCGTCGCGGCCGATGGATCGCCTCCTGTGCGGCGATGTCGGTTACGGCAAGACGGAGGTGGCGATCCGCGCCGCGTTCAAGGCCGTGCTCGAAGGCAAACAGGTGGCCGTTCTGGCGCCGACCACGATTCTCGTCGAACAACACCTCGAAACCTTCAAACGACGGTTTGCGAGTTTTCCGGTTGAGATCGGAATGCTCTCCAGGTTTGCATCCGCTGCGGAGTCCAAGAACGTGATCGAAGGCCTCGCCGAAGGCAGAGTGGATGTGGTGATCGGAACCCATCGTCTGCTCGGCCAGGGGGTGGTCTTTCGCGATCTCGGACTGGTCGTGCTCGATGAGGAGCAGCGCTTCGGTGTCGCTCAGAAAGAGCGGCTCAAAAAACTCCGGACCGAAGTCGATGTGGTCGCCATGTCGGCGACGCCGATTCCGCGAACTCTCAATCTTTCGCTCAGCGGTCTTCGTGACATCTCCATCATCGAAACCCCGCCCCGTGACCGGCAGGCGGTGGAGACGAATGTCCTCGAGTTCTCGGAGGAGATTGTCCGCGAGGCGATTCTCTACGAGATGGAGCGCGGCGGCCAGATCTATTTTGTCCACAATCGTGTGGCTTCAATCGGCGCCTTTGCAGAATGGTTGCGTCGACTGGTGCCAGAGGCGCGCGTCGTCGTGGCCCACGGCCAGATGGCGGAACGCCACCTGGAAAAGGCGATGCGGGAGTTCCTGGATGGTGAGGCCGATGTCCTGCTGGCCACGGCCATCATCGAGAATGGTCTCGATATCGCAAATGCCAACACCCTGTTGGTCAATCGAGCCGACCGTTTCGGTCTTGCGCAGCTCTATCAGCTCCGCGGGCGGGTTGGCCGGTCCGAGCGTCTCGCCTATTCGTATTTTCTGGTCCCCGCGGGCAAATCCTTGACCAAGACTGCACGAGCGCGACTGGCGGCGATACAGGAATTCTGTGAGCTCGGCGCCGGTTTTCGAATCGCCGCGCGCGATCTCGAGATCCGCGGCGCCGGCAACCTCCTCGGGGCCGAACAACATGGATTTTTGGAAGCTGTGGGCTTCGAGACATACTGCCAACTGCTCGAGGAGGCAGTTGCCGAACTCGAAGGCCGGCCTCCGGCCACCCAGCGTGAGGTCGAGCTGCGGCTTGGCATCGAATTACAGCTTCCGGAACAGTATTTGCCGGAACCGGCTCTTCGGCTGAGTTTCTACAAACGCCTGGCCGCGTGTGACGACGAGACGGCCATGGAGGAACTTCTCGAAGAAATGGCGGACCGCTACGGACCGGCACCGGCACAGGTCGAGGCGCTGGCCCAGGCTCAGCGGGTCCGCATCGCGGCTCGCCGCACCGGTATCGCCGCGGTCAGCCGGAGGGCGCGCAAATGGAGACTTCGTCTGGATCCGGCGGTCACGCCCCCGCACAATCTTGGTGAGGCCATCACGAACTGGCCGGAGTCGCGAATCAGCCCGACCGGGGAAATCACCTTGCCCGTGGTCGACGGCGATGACGACCTCGAGCGCCTGCTGCGCTTCCTGGGATCCCTGGATGCCGGTGAAGTGACGTCTGGCGAGGAAAACTGACCGGGAGCCCGGGTTAGAATCCTTGCGTGCAATCTCAACGCGGCGAAGATCTGGGATTCGGCGTTTTCGTTTCGCCGGCCGCCGGCGGTGAGTTCATCGTGACCAGCCGCGAGCTCGCCCTCGGGTGGCGGGCGGCATCCAAGACCCTGCCGGGGACGGCCGTTTTGTGGCGGGAGAGGACCTTTGAGGTCATCGCGAAATCCCCGGATGGTGGCACTGACCGGTGGACCCTCCTGGCGTGGGAAAACCCCAGTGTGATGCGAGACGTCGTGCCGCTCGATGCCGAGAGCATCCGTATCCTTGCAGAGGCCGCCGCCGAAGAACTGAGGGCGCGACGCGTGCGTCGGGTGGCCGTCTGGTTTCTTCCATTTCTCGGCCTGCTGCCGGCGCCCTTACAGAAATCCTGGGAGCGCAACTGGGGGTATCCCGCGGAGCGTGCGACTTGGTTGTCCGCGATCTGCTGGATGCTGCTGGGGGCCGCGGGGATCTTGCAGTTGGCCTCTTTTGCCTTTGGCGGAGAATGGTTCCTGCCCGTGTGGCTGCGTTGGTTGGTGGTGGTCGGTCCCCTGTTGATCGTCGAAGGAACTGTGCGGTTGATTTTGGTTGCGGCCGATGGCGAGCCGGTAGGGTCGGCGCTTGGGCTGCCGTTATATTGGATCGGGCATTCGCAGCCGCAGTTGTCGCCGGTGACATCTCCGAACGTTCGCCTTTTTGATGAAGAGGCCGGTGTTCTGGAGTTGGTCTCTCCGATCTACCGGGCCGATTGGGATGGTGAGGCAATCCTCAGCTACCACGGCAAGAGTTTTCGCCTCGATCGTTCTGCTCAGGAAGGTCGCGAATGGGTTTATACCTTCAGGCGATCCACGGAAGCGGCTTTGCCGGCTCGTCGACTCAGGTTGGCGCCGGCGCCGACACCCGTGGGAGCGGCGCGGTCGGCCGGGCCGGAGCCGCCGTCTCTTGTGGAATGGACCTTGATGAGCGCTGCGATCACCCTCGCACCGGGCAAGGACCAGAAAATCTGGGGCAGACATCTCGATATCCGACCAATCTATTTCACCCTGGTCGGTGCAGCGGCCGAACTCATCGGAGGACTCATCAATTTGCGCTCCGGCGGCGGATCTTCGGCGCCGCTGCTGATCCTCCTCAATTTCTTTTTTGTTACCGAGGGGGCTGTGCGATTCGCCTCGGCCATCCGCGGCCGTCCCATGGGCAGCATCTTTGGCTGGCTCTTGCGGCCCTTGTATCGTGGGCGTCTTCCGGATTGATGCAAAGTTTACGCATCAGAGTCGGATCGGTTGTCGACTGAAATCGTGTTACTCTTTCCCGATGAGTGCTTTGGGGCGTCTCCGGTGGATCCCGTTTGGGCTGACAACCCTCGGGTTGCTCGCTTGCGGAAGTGATGCCACCACCCTCGCGAAGGTGGGGCACCAGCGGCTCGAAATCGCGCCATTTCAAGAATATGTGGCCGACGTGACGGGCGAAGCGTGGCAGGCGGTGAGCGCTGTGGTCAGCTCGCGGCTGCTCGACCAATACCTCGATCGCTTTGTCGTGATCGAAGCGGCAAGGATTCACGATGTCCATGCGCCGGAAGAAACGCCCGAGATCGGGCCGACCGAGCTGCAATGGTTGTTGGACGAAATGTGTGGTCTGGCGCCTGACCCGACTTCAGACGAAATCGCCGACGAGGTGGCGCGACGGCTCGAGGTGGTGCTGCCGGCTCAGGCACACGTCCGGCAGATTCTGGTGGACAGCCACGAAACGGCGCTCAGTGCACGCGAGCGCCTGCTGGCGGGTGAAGATTTTTTGGTGATCTCACGCGAGATGAGCCGCGCTCCCAATGCGATGGAAGGGGGCGAGCTCGGGTTTTTTGATCAGGGGTCTTTGACACCGGAGATTGATCGGGTGATCTTTGGCCTGGAAACCGGGCAGTTTTCCGATCCTGTTCTGGGGCCGTCCGGTTATCACGTGTTTCAGGTTCTCGAGATTGTTCCCGCAGGATCGCCGAACCGCTTGCAGATCGAAAGCGAAGTTCGTTCCGAGTTCGCCCAGCACGGAGCTCGGATCCATACCCGAAAGTGCGTCGGTGGGCTGGCTGGGGAAATCGGTGTCGAAATCAAAGACGTCAATCTGTGGTTTCCTTACAGCGGCAGATATGTGGAGGGTCAGAAAGATGCTTAGGAGAGTAATCGGCTTCGTGCTCGCGACAGCCGCGATGGGTGCGGTCGCCGGAGCCTCTGAAAGAATAATGCTCGAAGGCATTCTGGTTCGGGTCAACGACCGGATCATCACGGTGTCGGAGTTTTCGGAAAGAGTGCGCGTGGAACTGTCACAGATGCCCGCCGCCCCGGGCGGCGACGAATTGCGCCAGTTTACCGAGATGCTCCTCAACGAAATGGTCAACGAGCTCGTTTTGTTGGAGCGCGCGACCGAAAAAAAGGTCATCGTGGAGGAAAGGGCCCTCGATTCGGCGATCGAAAATCTCCGCGAAGAAAACGAGCTGCAGGATGACGCAGTGTGGCAGGAGGCTCTCGACAGCACCGGGCTGACGGAGGATGCCCTCCGCGAACGATATCGCCGAACCATGCTCCTGCAACGTGCCGTGCAAGGAGATGTCCGACCGGTGGAGATTACCGAAGAAGAGTTGCGCCGGGCTTACGAGGCCGACAAGGAGCGTTATAGCGTTCCAGCCAAGGTCGAGCTCGAACAGGTCTTTCTCCCTGACGAAGGATCGAGCGGTGGGGCTGCAGGAAACCTGAGGCGATCCGAGGGGCTTGTCAGCAGGGTTCGCGAGGGGGCTGATCTCAAGGCGGAGGCCATCCTCGCCGGTGCCGAACTCCAGGATCTCGGACAGATCCCGATCGAAGACTGCCGGCCCGACCTCAAGGCCGCAATCGAAGGTCTCGCCGAGGGGGAGGTGGCCGATCCGCTGACCGTGCCGGGCGGTGTCCAGATTATTCGTTTGGCGCAGAGAATCCCTGCCGGTTTCGAGCCCTTCGAGACCATCGAACCGGAATTGCGCCGGGAACGATCGGCAGAGACCTATGAAAGTCAGACCAGAGGATTGGTCGAGAAGCTCAAGAGGGAGTATCTGGTCGAGGTCCACAGCGACCGGTTGGTCCTCGTCTACCGACAGTTCGGCGCACAGTGAACAAAGAAGAAGGCGCAACCATCATGAGCGACTCCAAGCGTACCTGGATCAAAGATCTGCGTGCGGGCACTGAAATCGATGAGGCCTTTGCCGTCCGATCGGCGGATGTTCGGCAGCGCCGCGGCGGAGGGCCCTACCTGGCGGCCACCCTCGGGGATCGGACCGGGGAAGTCACCGCCCTTGTCTGGCAGAATGTGGATCGCCTCAAAGAGGTGATCGAGCCTGGGAAAGTGGTGGCAATCAAGGGCCAGGTGCAACGCTACCATCAGCAGTTGCAGTTGGTGCTGAGACAGGCGCAGGTTGTCGCCGGTGCCTCGGTGGACCAGGATCTCTTCGTGCGCTCATCGGCTTCCGATCCGGAAATACTGTGGAAGAAACTGATCGCATTCATCGAAGAAATCAGCGACCAACACCTGCGACAGCTGTTGTTTCGGGTTTTCTCGGATCCGGAGGTCGAGAAGCTCTTCCGAATTGCGCCGGCCGCACGGACGATGCACCACGGATTTCGTTCGGGTCTGCTCGAACACACGGTTTCGGTGACCACCGTCGCCCGGATGGTGGCGGGTCACTATGATCTTGATCAGGACCTGGTTGTTTCGGGATGCCTGCTGCATGATCTGGGCAAGATCTGGGAGCTGGAGATCGGCGCCTCCATCGAGTACACGGATGACGGCCGTCTGCTGGGTCATTTGCCCATGGAAACGCTGTTTGTCGAATCACAGATTCGTGAACTCGAAGAATTCCCGGCCGAAACCCGTCGCCACCTCCTGCATATCCTGCTGTCTCATCATGGTGAGTTCGAATACGGCTCGCCGCGGAGACCAAAGACCCCGGAGGCTTTGTTGGTCCACATGATGGACAACCTCGACTCGAAGATGGCCGGCGTTCTGGAGGCCATCGCGGCGGGCGGCTCGGACGATGGCGCATGGACGCCGTACTCGAGAATCCTCGAGCGCCACATCTACCGCCGGCGACCGGCGGCAACGAAGAACCGAAGAATAGCCCCTAGCGGTCGCGGATAGCGGCCGCCACTTCACCGGGTTCGGGGAACCTTCCGAGCAATCGTTTCGAGTACAAAAGGTCGTCATCGACCGTGACCTCGAAGACCCCATTCTGGCCCTTGATCAGTTTCACCGAGGTGCCGAATTCCTGTTCCAACTCAGCCGCCAGACCGGCGGCACGTGGTTGGTAGTTTCACTGCACGCAATATTCAATTGATATATCCATCGATCCTCCATGCCGGCAATCGGTAGTGTACCTCCCCGACCGCGTGAGGAGCTACATTTTGCGATTCGTCGCTATCGCTATCGAACGCGAGACCTACGCCAACGGCCGATCCGCTCCCGGTTCCGAAAGGGAGAAGGTCCGGTTGCTCGATACTCGATGCTAGATGTTGGATTCCGAACCGAAATGGCAGAGGAGCAGAGGAGCAGAGGAGAAAGGGAGAACCACCCGGTGCTGATTCTTCATGTTTACGAGTGTCGCCCCCCGATGTCATCCTGAGCGAAGCGCCTTTGGCGCGGAGTCGAAGGATCTGCGGCCCAATGTGTTTTTTCGTTTCATCTCATAGATCCTTCGACTACGCCCCTGTGGGGGCTCCGCTCAGGATGACATATTGAAGGTATGCAACCAACTCAAAATCCTCGCAGCGATATGTCGCCGGGAGAGTGTGGACCACGAAGAATGGTTTCCGTTCCAGTTCTCGAAAGGGAGCAAGGGGGATCGCCCTCACGTCGATAGCGATTCCGACGGCGATTCCTTATCTGCGTTCATCTGCGTGATCTGCGGTCTCTCATGAAATGTTCGGCGAATTCCTCAATCCCAACTCACACCCGATCCTCTTAAGCGCTGCCCCTGTTCTCCCTTTCTCCCTTTGAAAAGCTCCCAGCTCCCCTGTTTTCAGCACTTTGAGTTCACGCGACAGGGTGATGATGCTAGGATCGTCCACATCGATACCAACGGTTGCGGAGGGTGATCCGTAAAACCGATGGGGAACGATGGTGAAGGAGCGTCTGTGCATTCTGCCGGAAGGCGGTTTTAGTGGTGGATCGGTCATGAATGATCGTGACTGGGTACAGTCCGCCAAGGATGGCGATGAGGAGGCTTTTGCCCACCTCGTCAGGCGGCATTCCGGTGGGCTCCACCGTTCTGTGGCGAGGATCCTGGCCGACGATGCCGAGGCCTGGGATGTGGTCCAAATGGCCTATCTCAAAGCGTGGCAGAGTCTCGATAAATATGATTCGAGGTTCAGTTTCACGACCTGGTTGTATCGCATCGGAACAAACCTCGCGATTGACCTTCTTCGGTCGCGCTCCAGCCGCGACCGAACCCACAAAGCGGGCACCGAACACCGTTTGCGTCTGGTTGGACCCGGCGAGACTGCCGGGGCGAGGGCCGACAGCAACGAGGCGGACGGCATTCTGAAACAGCTGGTCGGGAGTTTGACGCCACAGCAACGCAGCGCCTTCGTTCTTCGGGAAATGGATGGGCTCGACACATCCGAGGTGGCAGCAGTCCTCGGGTGTTCGGCTACCACCGTTCGGAATCACATATTTCAGGCGCGCAAGGTACTCAGACGGGAAATGAGGGATCGTTTTCCGGAATACCTGCCAGTGTCTGAGAGGGGTTGAAATGAACTGTACTGTTTTTCGCGAAATGCTCGATCCATATCTCGAGGAGGGCCTCGAGGACGATCAGCGAAGCTGGTTCCGCGATCATCTTCGGAGGTGTGATTCCTGCCGCGGGTGGGCTGTCGGTGAAGAACCGAGTCTCCTGTTTGTTGCGGCCGATCCGCCTGTAGTCGACCCGGCCCGGATCGAGGCATGTGCGGCGGCGGTCACGAACCAGATTCGACAGCAGCGTCTCGAAGGCCGAATCCGAGGCCGTCGTCGTCCGTGGCTCGCCGCGGCGGCTGCGGCCGTGATGGTTATCGGCGGTGGTCTGGCGTGGCGGATGGTACCCTTCTGGGGGAGTGACTCTGTCGTTCCCGTGGCCGTGGTGAAACCGGAAGCCGAAATACCGCACACACCCCCCTCGATCGAAGTCGAGATGTCCGGTGAGGATGTTCGTGTCTATCAGTTTGCCACCGAAGACCACGACACGGCGGCCGTTTTCGTCGTCAATCCAGCCCTGGAGCTTTAGGTCGATGCGCAGGATCTTTGTTGTCGTTTTGTGCTTCGCCTGTGTCGGGCTGACGGTGGCGGCCGAGGTCGACACGGTATCGAGAGTTTTCACCCTCAACCACGTGGCGGTCATGGATGTGTCAACGGCCGTGGAACCGATGTTGTCTGAACACGGGAGTCTGACGCTGCAGCCGAGCCGCTCCCGGCTTTCGGTGCAGGATGTTCCGGCGGTGGTCGAAAAAATCGCCGGTGTAATCGATGAACTCGATCGTGCGCCCGATCATTTCAGCATCCATATTGATTTGATCGAGGGTTCGGAGACGAGCTACAGCTCCGCTCAGCCGGCCGTCGAGGTCGACTCACGTTTACGGAGCATGTTCAAATTTCCATCCTATCGCCGGCTCGGTGGAGCCACCCTCGAGGGTGAGATCGGCAACGCCGCCGTCGCCTTGCTCGGCGACGCCTACCAGATCTCCTTTGTCGCGCAAAAGGTGGAGTACTCGCCCAACACTCCGTGGGGAGCTCCCAATCCCGGGAACCGGATCCAGCTCCGGCATTTTCTGGTCAAATGGGTGGGTGAGGGCAAAGAGGGAAATGAGAAATCCACGCCGCTTCTGCAGACAAGCCTGTTCCTGTCTCCCAATCAAACGGTTTATATCGGCGCCGGAAAAAGTGAGGATGCGGAAAACGGTCTCGTATTGATTGTTCATGCACAATCGATTGGGGTTCGGTGAGTGCCTGAATTCGTTTGTCGGCTTGGAGCCCCGGATGGGTCGGTGGTGGAGCAACGCCGGGTCGCGGTGTCGATGGACGCATTGCGCCGGGAGCTCGAGGGTGAAGGATTCCACGTCTTCAATCTGCAGGCGGCCCGATCTCGTCTCAGAGTGCCCCTCCTGTCACGATCGGAGAAGATTGGCGGCCAGGACTTCCTCCTCTTCAATACGCAGCTCAAGACCCTTCTGCACGCCGGCATGCCGCTGGCCCAGAGTCTGGAGTTGCTCAAGGACCAGCAGGCGAATCTCCATTTCCGAACGCTTCTCAACAAGATTCACCAGCAGGTGACAACCGGTGTCGCCCTCTCGGACGCCTTCCTTTCGCTCGGCGAGACCTTTCCCCGGTTGTACTCGAATTCCCTGCGCGCGGGCGAGCGTTCCGGAGATCTGGAGCAGGTCCTGGCCAGATACTGCGATTACCAGCGGTTGGTCGAATCGGTGCGCAAAAAGATCATCGGAGCGTTGACCTATCCTGCGGTTTTGGTCACGCTGTCGATTACCCTGGTCGTGATCTTGATGATCAAGGTGATTCCGTCCTTCACCGAGTTCTACGTTCAGTTCGAGACCGAGCTCCCCCTGCCCACCAAGGTGGTTCTCGGTACGGCCGAGTTCACCAAAGCGAACATCCTCTATATCATCCTGGCGACGATCGGGATCGGTTATTTGTTCAAAGTCTGGCGGTCTTCGCCATCGGGTCGTCTCATCACCGATCGCTGGCGATTGAAGCTGCCCCTGGTTGGCGGTCTGGCCCATCTCTTTGCCATGTCTCAGTTCAGCCGCTCGCTCTCGATCCTCCTCGGTGGAGGGACTCCGATGGTGCCCTCGCTGCAGACGGCGGCAACCTCGGTCAGTAACGCATACATTTCGGAGCTCTTTCTGGGCTGCGTTCAGGAGGTGCAGGAGGGACGACCCTTGTCGGAGGCGCTCGCCGACACCGGCCAGACCCCTGAAATGGCTCTGGCCATGATCCGCGTCGGTGAATCGACCGGCGCGCTGCCCGAGATGCTCGAGCACACTTCGGACTTTTTCGACGAATCGATCGAGTTCACACTCAATCGGGTCGTGACGCTTTTCGAGCCTTTGATTCTCATCGTCATGGGTTTTATCGTTGCAGGGCTGCTGCTGGCCGTTTACTATCCGTTGCTCACGATCGTCAGCCGGATCGCATGAGGAATTATGGCAACTGATCCAAATCTCGAAGAACATCTCGTCAACCTCGATCAGGAGAGGGAAGGTCACGAGGAAGAACAGACTGCACGCGCGATCGCCGATCAGTTGCAGATGCCCTTCGACCCCCTGGACGAGTTTCACGTCGATCCGGAACTCTTTCGAACGATCCCGGTCGAGGTGATGCTGCGTTATCAGTTCCTTCCCCTGCGGTCGGAAGGCGAAATCCTGCACGTCGTGATGGCGGATCCCTCCGATGTGATCATGGTGAATGAGGTTGAAATGGCGCTGGCGAGGCCGCTCGAGATTTCGGTCGGTCCGGCCAACCGGATCGCAGAGATTCTCGACAAATCGGAATCGACCCAGCGAGTGCTCGATGAGGCGACCGAAGGCTTCAGCATGCAGTTGGTCCAGGATTCGGAGGACGGCGAAGAGGTCCTCTCGATCGATCGCATCACCGCGGATTCGTCGCCCATTATCCGGCTTGTCGATTCAGTGCTCTTCAACGCCATTCAGCGTCGCGCCTCCGATATCCACATCGAGACCCAGGATCGCGAGGTCGTCGTCAAATACCGCATCGATGGTGTGCTCTATCAGGCCATGAAGCCGATCGACAAAAGGCACCATTCGACCATCGTCAGCCGCATCAAGGTGATGTCGGAGCTCGATATCGCCGAAAAACGGATCCCCCAGGACGGTCGGTTCAAGGTTCGTTTTTCGGGCCGCACGATCGACTTTCGTGTCTCCATCATGCCGACGGTGCACGGCGAGGATGCGGTCATCCGTATTCTCGACAAAGAATCGACCAATGCCGAATTCAAGACGCTCAACCTCGATGTGCTCGGCATCGAGGACGATACCAAGCGGCAGCTGCGCAAGTTCATCAACGAACCCTACGGAATGGTGTTGGTGACCGGCCCGACCGGGTCGGGAAAAACCACATCCTTGTATGCCTGTCTGTCCGAAATCCGCTCCACCGAAGACAAGATCGTCACCATCGAGGATCCGGTGGAATATCAGCTCAAAGGAATCACCCAGATTCCGGTCAATGAAAAGAAGGGTCTGACTTTTGCTCGAGGTCTCCGTTCGATTCTCCGGCATGACCCCGACAAGGTGATGGTGGGGGAGATTCGAGACGAGGAGACGGCCCAGATCGCGGTTCAGTCCGCGCTGACAGGGCATCTGGTTTTTACAACGGTTCACGCCAACAACGTCGTCGATGTCATTGGACGATTCCTCAACATGAACGTCGATCTCTACAATTTTGTGGCGGCGCTGAACTGCGTGCTCGCGCAGCGACTTGTGCGCAGGATTTGCCTCCACTGCAAACGGCCTGCACAGATATCGGACATCTTGCTCGAGGATTCGGGCCTGGATCCGGATCGGTATCGCGACTTCACATTTTATGAAGGGGACGGCTGTATCGAGTGCAACGGCACCGGGTATCGGGGTCGCCTCGCCATTGCCGAACTGCTCAATCTTTCGGACAATATTCGTCAGCTGATCATCGATCGCCGATCCGCGGCTGAGATCAAGAGAGCGGCCAAGGCCGAGGGGATGCGTTTCTTGCGTGAATCGGCGCTGCAAAAAGTTTTTGCCGGAGAAACCTCGCTCCACGATGTCAACAAGGTGACCTTCGTCGAATGAACTGGAATCGATTGCTCACCAGTCCGCCGGCCAACACCGGGTGGGTGTTGGACGAGAGGGAAGGTTTGGTCGTGCATCGCGCTGCGACCGAGATCCACTGTGCCACGGAAGAATTTCCAAGCGGCTGGCTTCGATGTCGGTCCGGTCGGACTCCTGGCCGTTCATCAAGCTCTCGTCGGCCCGGTCCTGGCCCGACTCAAGGGGGCCGCCGAGGGCGCGAGCACCGCGGCGGTGATCGTGCCGAGCGCTTGGTTGAGAAGCTATCTGCTCGAAGTAGATCGGGTGCCTCGAACGGAGGCGGAGCTGCACGACGTCGTCCGCTGGAAACTCAAGAGATTACTCCCCGTTCCGCCGGCGGAGGTCCGCCTTTCGGTCTTGCGCCTACCCGACGGCGACGGCAAGAACCGCCTTCTTGCGATGGTCGGAATCGAGCGTGCGATGGCCGCCGTCGAATCGGCGTTTTCATCAGTGGGGATCGAGGTCGGCCTCCTGACGACGAGGTTGTTTGCGCTTTTGCCGCGGGATGTGGGTGCTGACCGACCGATGTTGTTCATCCAACACGAGGCGAATTTCCTTTCCCTCTTCCTGGTCGTTGAATCGGTGCCGCAATTGTTGCGCAGCAAACCACTGGCGCGTAGCGATGAAGGACCTCAGACCGTGCTGCGAGAGATCGGGCTCAGTCTGCGATTCATCAGACAAAAGCTGGGCATCGAGGGCGACATCGACGTTCGGTTTGTTTCGGAGAATCCGGATATCGATGCTGCGGCGAGGGCGTGGTTTGCCGAACAGGATCGGCTACTGCCGGCTCCCAACCAGGCGCTGCCACCGTGCGGCCCGACGACTGTGGTCAAACGGCTCGGGGCGGCGAGATTGGCACCGGCCATGGCAGTCGTGATGGGAGAGATTCGATGATCATTCCGAATCTCGCGACGCGCCCGTTTTTGAACAACCGCCCGGTTTGGCTGGTGGCGATTGCCGCCGCGAGCCTGGCCCTGATCCTGATCGCGCTCAACCTCCGTCTCTTTCTGGTTGGCAACCGGACGCTCGGCGACGAACGCTCGCGCCGCGATGAGCTGCAGACTCGTTTCGAGGTGCTGGAGCGAGGGGTGAGGACTGACGTGAACAGCCTCTCCAGAGTGCCGTGGCGCTCGCTTGGAAACAAAGGTCGATGCCACGAACTTGATTCTGAAGGAACACAGCTTTTCGTGGCTCGAAATGCTCGATGACATCGAGCGGATCATGCCCTATGACGTGCGGCTGACGAAGATCACCCCAAGCGTCACCCCCGAGGGAGTCAACCTCGCGTTCGAGGTGGTGGCGCGCACCCGCGAAGCGATGTTGCAACTGCTCGACAACCTCATTGCCGATCCTCGATTCGAAGAACCGACACCATCGAGCGAAATCAGCCCCGAAGAATCGCCGCTGGCGACCTATGGTCTGACCCTGCGGGTGACCTACCACCCGGCCGAGGATGACGAATGATTGTGGACTTTCGACCCTGGAAGCGTCTGCTGGCGGTGTGGCTGCCCGCGGTGCTGCTCTGTCTCGGGGCGGCAGGTCTCTTTGCCTGGCAGACCTCCGATTCCGGGGGGAGCCGAGCCCGCATCCGAAGCGAGATGGCGGAGCTTGAAACGGAGTTCACCCGGCTTGAATCGGTGGGGGTTGCGGCTTCTGGCGATCGCGAGCGGGTTGCCGAACTCGAAGAGCAGTTCATCGTGCTCTACGACGACGTGTTCGGAAGTCTGGATCAACGTCTGACCGGGATCATGCGTGCGGTGGGTGCGGCGACCGGCAATGCGGGGCTTCGACCCAACGCATATACCTATTCGGCCCGCGAAGACCGGCAGACCGGGTTTGTTCGTTTTGGAGTACGATTCGCGGTCGAAGGAGAATACCGCCAGATCCGGCAGATGCTGGCCGAGCTTCAGGCGAGCCCGGAATTCCTGATCGTCGACAACCTGAGCCTTTCCGGACAGGAAGACCCGGTGAGTCGTGAACTTTCCATGTCTGTCAATATTTCCACCTTCCTGGCCGAAGCGGATGAACAGCAGTTGCGTCGCCTGACCGGCGGTCGGATACGACCCGGGGAGGCGGACAATGGCTAAATTGAAGTTTTCCGACGACAGGGTTCGGCTCGGAGTCTTGTTGCTGGTGCTGGTGGTTGTGGTTGTCGTTGCGGGTGTCAATTACTGGAAGGCCGGAAGCATGGGTGGCGGTGGTGCACGAAGCGCGAAACTCGACTACGAGGCTCGGAATCTGCCGCCCCTCGAGATCGAAGGAATCGGGCTGGCTGCCGGAACTTCGTCGGTATCGAACGGCAACCCCTTTGCCTATCGAGCGCCGCCGACTCCGACTCCAAACCTGACGCCGCCCCCGACTCCGACACCTCGTGGTCCGCGGGTCGTTCGTCCGACTCCGACTCCGCGTATTGCACATGGTCTGAACGGCGAGGAACTTCCGCCGCCACCACCGTTTGATCGCGAGTTCATCGGCTATCTGGGCCCGACGCCAAAGAAGGTAGCTGCATTTCGAAAAAAGGGAATCGAAGCTGGAAGCAGCGAGATCGAAGTCGCTGTCGTCGGAGATGTGCTGGACGATATTTTCATCGTACGGGAGATCGGATTGGAGTCGGTAAAGATCGGCTTTGTCGGATACGCTCCCTCGGAGGATCAGCGTGTACCGTTGTCTGAACAATAGAATCGGAGTTCTCGGGTGTGCGCTCGCCATCACCCTGGTGGTGGCGACGGTCGGTTGCTCGACCGCCAAGCAGACATCCAATGACGGCAGTGACGCCGCCAGAAATCAGAACTGGGACGCTGCCGTCTACCATTATCTTCAGGCCCTTGCCGAGGATCCCGACAATATCGAGTACAAGATGCAGCTCGCCTTTACCCGGCAAAAGGCTTCCCAAACCCACTTTCAGAACGGGGTTTCGTTGCGCCAGTTGGGAAGACTCCTGGCGGCCCGGAACGAGCTGCAGATGGCGGTCCAGCTGGATCCGACCAATCAATATGCGGCCCAGATTCTCGAAGACGTCATCGAGGAGATGGAGATCCTGTCCCTGCCCAATGGTGCTCGAAAACTCGAAGAGCTCAAGGATCAGGCGAGACGCGCCAAGGTGCAGCCTCCGGTTCTCGATCCGAAGTCCAACGAACCCATCACCCTCAATTTTCCCAAACCAAAACCGGTCAAGGAGATCTACAACGCCATCGGAAAGGCCTACGGCTTCAACGTGCTCTTCGATCCGGCGCTCAAAGACGATCGATTGGCCGTCGAACTGCGGGATCTGACCTCCGAACAATCGCTGGAAATGGTGATGCAGGCAGCCGGTCATTTTTACAAGGTCTTGGATGAGAACTCGATCATCATTGCCGACGACACGCCCCAGAATCGTCGTGAATACGAGGATCTCGTCATCAAGACCTTCTTCCTCTCCAACGCCGACGTCAAAGAGATCGACAAACTGCTGCGGTCCTTGATCGAGGCGCGCCGGCTGTCGACCAATGAACAGCTCAACGCAATCACTCTGCGCGACACCGCCGACAAGGTGGCGATCGCAGAGAAGCTCATCAAGGTCAACGACAAAGCCAAGGCCGAGGTCCTGGTCGATGTCGAGATCATGATCATGGCGACAACCAAGAACTCGAACATCGGAACCGCGTTGTCCACCTATAACTTCAACCTCGGACTCGATACCGCCGCAGTCAACCCGTCGGCACCCGCCGGGACCCTCGGCCTCGATGATTTTTCGAACATCACGCGCGGTAATTGGTTCATCAACGTACCGAGCATTCTCATCAATCTGGCCAAGTCCTCGGGTGAGGCCACGGTCATCGCGCAACCGCAGTTGCGGATCACCGAGGGCGAGAAGGCCAATTTGCTGATCGGTGATCAGGTGCCGATCCCGGTGACCTCCTTCAACACCTCGAACACCATCGGCGGCAGTGTGGTCCCGATCACCTCGTTCCAGTACAAGGACATCGGTATTCAGATCGAAGTCGAGCCCCGAGTCCACCACAACCGTGAGATCACCCTCATCCTCAAGGTCGAGATTTCGAACCTGGGTGAGACCGTGCCGGTTGGCCCCGGACAGGAGGCGATCACGATCGGAACCCGGACCATCACCTCGACGATCCGGCTCAAAAGCGGCGAGTCGAGCCTGCTCGCGGGTCTGATCCGGCGGGACAAGACCAAGGGAGTCACCAAGACGCCGATTCTGGGCGATATCCCGTGGCTCGGTCGGCTGTTTCGAAATGAAAACATCACCAACAAGGACACCGATCTCGTGCTGACTCTGACGCCGCAGATCATTCGTTTCCCGAATATCGAGGAAGAGGATCTGGCGCCGATCTGGGTCGGGACCGAAAGCAGGATCTCGTACTCGGGAACCCGACCGCGGGTTGAATCCGGCCGCGCTCCGAGAGGCCCGTTTGACGAAGATGCAAACAAGCAACAGGCCGAACCGACAGATCAATCGAACGAGCCCTATGGGCGACCGGGATCGAGGCGCCCCACCGCTCCGCGTCGCGTCAACCCGCCGGCGACTGAGAGCGAAGGGGTGGATCTGGTGCCGTCCGGGGTCGAGAAACAGGACGCGGATCTGGGGTGGAGCGATGTCCCCGAGTTCGAGCCGGTCGTCGGACAGATAGATGCCAGCAAACCGCCCCTGTTGGTCGGGCTCGAACCATCGGTGATCTCGATTCGGCCGCAGCAGGAAACCCAGCTGCAAATCGTTGTTCGAGGCGGTACCGGTTCGTACCGCCTACCGGTGGGTCTTTCCTTCGACCCCAATAAAGTGTCGATTGAAGAAGTTCTGCCCGGGGCCGGTGTCGAGGTCCTGCGCCATGATGTCAACCCGGTCGACGGCTGGATCGATCTGGATCTTATCGTCACCAATGGCATCGAGAGCGGGCAGGCGGTGGTCGTGTTGGGAATCCGTGCGCTCGAGGCGGGCCCGGTGCCATTGGTCTTCACCGCTGCAGGCGCAGTGACATCTGATGGTTCTTCGATACCGGTTGCGGCGTCGGACGGGGCCCTCTTTGTCAACGGTGGCGGTCAGGTCAACGAGAAACGATGATTACGCGAAGCAAGTCTCAGCTTGGATACACCCTTGCCGAATTGGTGATGGTGGTAGCCCTGGTTGCGGTCTTGTCGTCGATGGTTCTTCCGGTCGCCAAGTTCACCGTCAAACGCCGCAAAGAAGCCGATTTGCGTCTCGCGCTGCGTCAGGTCCGGACGGCCATCGACGAGTACAAAAGACTTTCTGACCAAGGTCTGATTCCCGTCACCATCGGTGGCGAGGGCTACCCCGAGAACCTCGAGTTGCTTGTGGAAGGGGTCGAACTTGTCGGTCAGGAGACCAAGATGAAGTTCTTGCGGCGTATCCCGATTGATCCGATGACCCGCGAGGACTGGGAGTTGCGATCGTATCAGGACGATGCCGACGCGACGAGTTGGGGAGGGCAGAACGTCTACGACATTCGTTCGACTTCGGAAGGAGTCGCCATTGATGGAACAAAATATGCCGACTGGTAACAAGATGAAATTCGGAATTCGGAGTTCGGAGTTCAAAATCCAGAGATCGCCGAAGGCGGGTTTCACACTGATCGAACTCATCATCGTGGTGGCGATCATCGGAATTCTGGCGGCGATCGCCATGCCGGCGATGCAGAACGCGCCCATCAGGGCGCGTGAAGCGGTGATCAAGGCCGATCTCTATGAGATGCGGTCGTGTATCGACCAGCACCTGGCCGATAAGGGTTATTACCCGGAGAGCCTCCAGGCCGTGGTGGACGCCGGATACCTGCGCTTTATCCCGGTTGATCCCTTCTCTGGCTCGTCGGATGGTGCCTGGGAAGAACTCTACGCCGAACCGAGTGAGCTCGAAGAACTGGAACCGTTTGACGATCCACAGGGCGCCGGGAATCAGTTGATCGATATTCGTTATGCCGACGACACCCGCGTCGGGCTCGATGGAACCCTGATTTACGAGTGGTAATGGCATTTCGGATTTTGAATTTCGAATTTGAGATTTCCGGGCCACCCTCCCTCAGCTCGGGGAGTCGGGGTGAGAATCCGAAATCCGAAATCCGAAATCCGAAATCCCCCGAAGCGGGCTACACCCTCGTCATTTTTGTCATGGTCATCGCGTTGATGGCGATCATGATGGCTGTGGCGGTGGAGATCATTTCTTTTCAGATGCGGCGTGAACGCGAGGCGGAACTCATTTTTCGCGGCCAGCAATACGTCGAAGGCATCAGATTGTACAAACAGAAGTACGGTCGCAATCCGATGCGCCTCCAGGAGCTCTGGGAAGCCAACCCGAAGGTCCTGCGCCGCAATTGGAAGGACCCGATGACCGATTCGGAGGAGTGGGGCCTGGTGTTCCTCGGTCAAGAAGGCCGTGAGCTCGGAGGCGCCGGAGGCCCCGCCGGATTAGGTGGCGCCGGTGGTCCCACAGGATCCGGCGAACGGAGGAGGACAGGCTCCGACGAGCCTCGATCGAACAGCCCACTCGGCGATTCGCCGCTTCCGGGTGACACCGATGGCTCCGAGGAGAGCGGTCTTCCGGGGGGTGGTGAGCGGGTAGGGCCCATCGTCGGCGTGCATTCGCGTTCAACCGATGCGGCCATAAAAATATACGAGGGACGCACTCAGTACAACGAATGGAAATTCGTTCTCAAAGAGACCGGTCAGCAAGGTGCGGAAGGCGGCGCCCAGCCCCCGGCTGACGATGACACTCCCTGGGGACAGCCCCCCACGCCGGTTCGACCTGGCGGAGGACAACCGGGTGGCGGACAACCAGGCGGGGGCACCGGTGGCGGGAGCCAGCCGCCGGGTCAGCCACCGGGCCGGTATCCCACCCCGCCACGGCCGCAGCCGACGGGTACCGCGTGGAAGTGAGTTGGATCTGACGGCCAGCGGTTCCAGGACCGCCGTCACATACCCATAGTGAAAGGGAGAAAGGGAGAAAGGGAGCAGGGGAGAAAGGGAGAAAGGGCGAAAGGGCGAAAGGGCGAAAGGGCGAACCGTACTGGAAGCTCTGTTCGTGATAGGGAGCGCCTCATCGCTGATTCCTAATCCCCAGCTCGCACCTACTCTTCATCTCCCCTGCTCCCTTTCCCCTCTCCCCTTCTCATACTTCCCTGCACCTCCTCCCCCTTGCGTGCAAACGGGTGCGGCATCGTCTCCACTTGTAGTAAACTCCCGCGCTGTGCCGAATTCCATATCCTCGAAGCTGCCCGCACTTTTGACGCGTCGCCTCCCTGGTCGCGAAACCATCGCGGCCGGGATCTGGGTCACGCGCGGTGCCGCCCATGATCCGGCGGCTGTGGCCGGGGCGACCCACCTGGTCGAACATCTGACCCTCAGATCCTGTGGAGAGCATGACCGCCGCTCGCTGGCGGCGCTTGTCGACCGTCTGGGTGGTGAAGTTGATGCGTGGACCAGCTCCGAGTTGATGGGAATCAACATCAACACCACGGTCGATGCGCTCGACGATGCGCTGGATCTTCTGGTTGATGCGATGCTCGACCCGACGTTCGCTCCATCTGACGTTGATCTCGAGCGTCGGGTGACCATGGCGGAACTCGACCTGGCGGCCGATGATCCCTCGGAAAGAGTCGAAGAGGGTCTCCTCCGTGCCGCCTGGGGAGACCATCCGCTCGCGCGGCCGGTGATCGGTACCAGAGAAACACTCGATCTGCTGACACCGGATGTTCTGAGACGCCACCATCACGAGATGATTCAGCCCGGTGGGATCCTGGCGGCGGTGGTCGGAGACGTCGATTCAGCAAGAGTCTGCAAACGCTTGGCGAGGCTCCCGCTCGGTATGGCGCCGCAGGCGCCGCCCCTTCCCGCGCTTTCCTGGCGCGGTGGGCATCTCGATCTCAATCGCGAAGGGCAGGACCAGGTTCACGCTCGTCTCGGATTCAAGGCGCTGGCGATCGGCGACCCCCGGGTGGCAGCGCTCGTCGTTCTCAACAGAGTGTTGGGCGATGGCGCTTCGAGCCGCCTCTTTCAAAAGCTCCGCGAGGATGAAGGGCTGACCTACGATATCTGGTCGGGCCCCCTGCTCCGTCATCAAGGAGGCCTTTTGGAAATCGGTTGGGCGTGTGCGCCGAACGCTTTTGAAGAGTCCTGGAAACTGGTCCTCGCCGAGCTCGATCGGGTAGGTCGTGACATCGATGCCGATGAGATCTCGGTCGCACGAGAGGGCTTGTTGCGGGGGCTCCGGATGGATCTGGAATCACCCGGAGGGTGGTGTTCGCTCGATGTCGGAGAGCTGCTCGATCGCGGCCGGCGCTTCGACCCCGAGGTTGCGTGCCGCGAGATCCTGAATGTGACCGTCGAAGGAATCAAAGATCTGGCGGCTGAGATCCTCCGACCCGAACACATGGCTTCGGCCGTTTGTGGTCCCGAGGGCGCCGCCACCCGGGTCGCGTGACGGCTTGCCGAACTCAAAACTCAAAACTCAGAATCGATGCGCTGTCGTATGATCACCATGATGATTGAAATTCGAATTCGTCGGCTCGCCCACGCTGATGGTCTGCCGCTGCCGGCCTATGCAACCGATGGCGCAGCCGGTGCCGACCTGTGTGCGGCGGTTGGTGAGGATCTCGTTCTCGAACCGGGTCAGCGCACGGCGGTGTCGACCGGGTTGCTGATCGAGATTCCGAACGGCTTTGAAGGCCAGGTGAGGCCGCGTTCGGGCCTGGCCATTCGCCATGGTCTGACGGTGGTCAACGCACCGGGGACGATCGACAGCGACTATCGCGGCGAACTCAAGGTGCTGCTCGTCAACCTCGGTGGCGAGGACGTGACCATCTCGCACGGCGACCGGATCGCCCAGCTCGTGATCACGCCCGTCACCCGCGCCTCCTTTGTCGAAAGCGAAGAGCTGAGCTCCTCCACGCGAGGAACAGGCGGCTTCGGCTCGACTGGAGTTTGACAATGGAGGTCTTGGTACTGGCCTCCGGATCCTCAGGCAACGCTGCCCTCGTCTGCACGGGCGACACCGCCGTACTGATCGATGCCGGCGTCTCGGCGCTTCAGCTTCGACTTCGGCTGGAGGCCTTCGGGCGGAGTCCGGACGACGTGGATGCCGTGCTCCTCACCCACGAACACTCGGATCATGTGCGTGGTCTCGATGTTTTTTTGCGGCGCCATCGAGCGGCGCCGGTGTGGGCTACCGAAGGCACCTGGGGACGCCTCAATGTGCCGGATCATGGTGGCGGGACTCTCATTCCGGGCCGGATCATAAGTTTCGGCGATCTCCAGATCACCCCGGTCAGAACCTCCCACGATGCGGCCGAGTCGGTGGCATTTGTCTTCGATGACGGAACTCACAGCGCCGCCTTGTGCACTGACACAGGGCGGTTTACGACCCTGTTGCAGCAGCGACTGCAGGGATGCGAACTGCTGTTGCTCGAGGCAAATCATGACAAAGACATGCTTCGCCACGGACCCTACCCGTGGCAGCTCAAACAACGAATTGATTCGAGCACCGGCCATCTCTCGAACCACCAGAGCCTGGAGGCTCTCGACGCCGTCGGGTCGTCGGTGTTGCAGGCGGTGGTCGGGTTGCACCTTTCGGCCGAAAACAATTGTCCGGATCTGGTCCGAGAAAGCCTGAAACGGGCGGTGGGATCGGATGTCGCGGTGGCTGCAGTGACGCGTAACGAGATGCTCAGGGTGCGGCTCAACAGCGATGGCGCTACCCTGGAGACCAGGGATCTTCCCTAGGAAGAAATGGGGCTTGGGACCTGGGGCTTGACAACCCCTGCCACAAAACGGATATCTTGAAGCCTCAAGCCTCAAGCCTCAAGCCTCAAGCCTCAAGCCTCAAGCCTCAAGCCTCAAGCCTCAAGCCTCAAGCCTCAAGCCTCAAGCCTCAAGCCTCAAGCCTGCTCGCACCACTCCCTGGCATTCTGGAACATTTTCAGCCACGGCGAGACTTCGAGATTGTTCCGCCAATCGCGTGGCATCCATCCCCAGTTCCACAGGTTTGTGGTCCGCTCGGGGTGGGGCATCATAGCAAGGTGGCGGCCGTCGGGTGAACACAGGCCGGCGATGCCTGATGGTGATCCGTTTGGGTTGTGGGGATACGTTTCGGTCACCGCACCGCCGTCATCGACGAATCGGATAGGGGCGAGGTTTTGCGCTTCCACAGTCTCGAGAACGGTGGGGTCGGGAAAGAGCGCACGCCCCTCGCCGTGGGCGGTCCAGATCCCGAGAGTGGAGCCCTCCATTCCCCGTAGCATGATGGCGGGGCTGGTTTGGACGGTGACGGTGGCAAAGCGCGATTCGAAGCGGCCCGAAGCATTGCGCACAAAACGCGGCTGGGCCGTGCCTTCGAGACCCCGCCACGGGACCCACCCCAACAACGCAAGCAACTGGCAACCGTTGCACACGCCGAGGCTGAAGGTGTCCGGCCGGTCGAGAAAGGCCTCGAACTGGGCCCACAATTCGCTGTTGAAGCGGATCGACCCGGCCCAGCCCTTGCCTGCGTCGAGGACATCGGCGTGAGCGAAACCGCCGACCGCCACCACGCCGCGAAATCGATCGAGAGTGATCCGGCCGCTCAAGAGATCCGACATCGCGACGTCCCATGGCTCGAACCCCGCGGCAAGGAACGCTGCGGCCATCTCGCGGTCGCCGTTGGAACCTTCCTCGCGCAACATGGCGACCGGGATCTTGTCGGTCTTTTCCATCACCACAGTGGGCGTCGCCTCAGGTGTGTAGCTGAGTTCGAATGGCGGCGCGGAACGATCGCGCAGACCGTCACGCTCGGCGGCCACGCACCCCGGGTCGGCCTGCTCGAGCTCGAGGCGGAACGATGTCGCCTCCCACAGGTCACGCAGGTCGCGCATGTCGGCGGTTAGCACCTGCCGCCCGCCGACCGTCATTCGGATCAAGGGTTCTGCCAGGGTGCCGCCAATGACTGCGCACGGGACATTGGCGTCCCGGAAGGCCCCGACCACCGTGTCCACGTCGGTTTCGTCGGTCTCCATTGCAAGCCCCAACTCCTCGCTGAAGAGAACTTTGATGGGGTCACCCCCATCAAGCTCGATCTCCAGACCGCAGTTGCCGGCAAAGGCCATCTCGAGCAAGGTCGTGACCAGACCACCATCCGAACGGTCGTGACCGGCAGTGATGAGCCCACCGGCGATCAGTTGCTGAACCACGGCGAATGCCCGCGCGAGCAGATCGGCGTCCTCGAAATCAGGGGTGTCGTTGCCGACCTGCGAAAAAACCTGCGCCAGGGCGGACCCGCCGAGCCGGTTCCGGCCGCCGCCGAGATCGACAAAGAGCAATCGCCCGTTCCCGGGCAGTTCGAGATCCGGGGTCACAGTCTGCCGAATATCGGGACACGAGACATAGGCCGAGATGACGAGCTCGCCCGGCGTCTTGACCAGCTCTTCACCGCCCCCGGCCAGAGGGGCACGGGCCGCCATCGAGAGGCTGTCCTTGCCGCCGTCGACCGCCATCCCGAGCTCGACCATCAGATCGCTCATGGCGACCGCGGCATCGTAGAGATCGGCGCCTTCGCCGGGGATCTTGGCGGCCCACATCCAGTTGGCCGAACACCGCACGTCCGCGAGCGCGGTTGCCCTCGCCCACACCAGATTGGTCAGCGCCTCGCCGACCGCCATCCGCGCCATCGCGGCCGGGTCGACCAGGCCTTTGAGGGGTTGTTCGCCGATGGCGGTGGCGGTGCCGGTGGTGCCGAAGTGGCTCTGTGCAATGACGGCCACATCGGCAACGGTGAGCTGGAGCGGCCCCGCACACTGTTGGCGCGCCACTAAGCCGCTGACCGAACGGTCGACCTTGGTGGTGAGGAATCTCTTCGAGCCCACCGACAGCAGCCGCAGCACCCGGTCGAGGGCCTGGGCCACCTCGAGACCGGGCGGCAGGGCAAGCGCCTCGAGCTTTCGATCGTTCCTGTCGAGCTCGAAGGTCTTCTGCGGGACATCGCCGAGTACGTCCTCGAGCACCAGGTCGACCGGCGTGGACCCGTCGGCCGCGTCGTGAACCACGACCCGGCCGTCGCCGGTCACCCGACCGACAAAGGAGACCGGCACCTGCTCGCGCTCGCACAGGTCCCGGAACAGCTGCTCGTCCTGCGGGCGAACCAGCAGGGCGTCGTTCTCCTGGTACTCGGCGCCCCAGATCTCGAGCACGGACATGCTGTCGTCGCCGGTCGGGATCTCGCGGATCTCGAGCCGCGCTCCGGCCGGTTCGACGATCTCTTTCAAAACATTGCAGTTGCCGCCTGCCCCCTGGTCGTGGATGCTGACGATGGGGTTGCCCTCTCCGAGTTCCGAACAGGCGCGGATGACCCGGTTGACCTTCTGTTCCATCTCGGCATCGCCGCGTTGGACGGCATTGAAGTCGAGGTGTTCGGCGTTGTCGCCCTGGACCATCGATGAGGCAGCGCCGCCGCCCATCCCGATGCGGTAGGCGGGACCGCCGATCTTGACCACCAACATATCGGTTTCGGGCTTGCCTTTCACCGCGTGGCTGTGGTCGATCTGACCGATACCGCCGGAAAACATGATGGGTTTGATCCACTCGCGCCGATCGCCATCAGGCATCCGCAACCCGGCCGAGCGGGTGAAACCGGTGATCACCGGTTCGCCGAACTTGTTGCCGTAATCCGAGGCACCGTTGGAGGCTTCGATCTCGATCGCTGCTCGGCGAGGCAAGGTTTGGTGGGTAGCTGAAGTCGCGGTCTTCCCACGGCAGATCGTAGCCGGGAAGCCGCAGATTGCCGACGCAATAGGCGGCGGTGCCGGCCACCACCAGCGAACCGCGGCCGGTGGCGTGGGTGTCGCGGATGCGGCCGCCGGTACCGGTTTCGGCGCCGGGGAACGGCGCCACCCCGGAGGGGAAGTTGTGGGTCTCGGCGGTCAGGGTCAGATCGAGGTCGATGTCCCTGAGCACCAAAGGCGACGGACCCCGGGGTTCGGAACTGACCAGTGCCGGGGTCGAAAAGCCGCGGATGGCGCTCGAATTATCGTGGAAGGCGATGACGCTGTTGTTGGGGTTGGCCTCGAACGGACGGCGGACGATGGAGAAGAGGTGGTCGGGCGCCTCGTCGCCGTCGACGATCAACCGGCCCTTGAAAAACCAGTGTCGTGAGTGCTCGCTATTGGATTGAGCGATGTCAAAACACTCGACATCGGTCGGGTCGCGCCTGATGCGCTCACGAAAGAGGGTGGTGTAGAAATCGAGATCCCAGTCGTCGAAGGCGAGACCGAGCTCGAGGTTGATCTGCTCCAGTGCCGCCCGTCCTTCTTGCATCACCGGGACCGTTGTCACTGGTTCGGGGCTGATGCCGGTGCCGAAGGCCGTCAAGGCATTTGGGTAGGCGCACTCGGTCATGCGATCGTGGAGCAGACCGGTGAATGCCTCGGTTGCCTCAGGAGAGGCAGCCGCCAGACCTCGCAGGAGATATCGCCGAAAGCGTTCGATCCGCACGGCGGAGTCGATCCCACAGGCGTGGCAGATTGAAACCGCGTTGGTCGACCATGCGGTCGTGAAGGTCATTCGCGGCCCGACCTCGATGACCGTTCCGGCGCCGACATCGAGAAAGGACTCGCGAGAGAAGCGCTCGGGTTCGAAGGTTTCGGTGAGCAGCCAATCGAGGACCTGTTGCTCGGTCTTGTTCAGCGGTTTTGACGTCTCGATATAGAAGCAGTGCTCGGTATCGAGACCGACCACCTCCGGACCGAGGACCGAGCGCGCGGATTCGAGCAAGTCGTGTTGGGTGGCTGATTGAAGTTCGTAGGCACGAAAACGTCGGATCAGCGTCATGGGGAGGTTGTATCAGGTATGGGTTGGTTGTGCCAGTTTTTGCCGAGGCCGAGCCCGAAAGGGGGAAAGGGGGAAAGGGAGAAAGGGAGAAAGGGGGAACCATATGCCACTTGGCAGAGGGGCAGAGGGGCAGAGGACCGCTCGGCATCGTCGCTATCGCTATCGAACGGCTGCTGTGGATACGAATCCCGACGGGGGAAAGACACCACCCTATCCGTTCCCGAAAGGGGGAAAGGGGAATCCACCCGGCGCTGATTCCTCCTGTACGGGAATGTCGCCTCCCGATGTCATCCTGAGCGGAGCCCCGCCTTGTCACGGCGTAGCCTGAAAGGCGAAGCCGGAAGGGGCGCAGTCGAAGGATCTATGGCGCACAAGGGAAAGACCCATGACCGCAGATCCTTCGACTCCGCGCCATAGACGCTTCGCTCAGGATGACATCTTGACGCACCGTCCCGATCCCTATGGGGAGAACAAGCGTCCACATGGCAGAGGGGCTTGGTGGCGGAGGGGCAGAGGATCGCTCGGCATCGTCGCTATCGCTATCGGAATCGCTATCGCTATCGAACGGCTGCTGTGGATACCGCTCATGAAAGGGAGAAAGGGAGACCACCCGACGCCGATTCCCGAAAGGGAGAAAGGGAGAGAGGGAGAAAGGGGGAACCATACGCCATGTGGCAGAGGGGCAGAGGGGGATTGCCCTCACCTCGATAGCGATTCCGGCACCGATTCCTTATCTGCGTCCATCTGCGTGATCTGCGGTTTCTCAGCCTTGGTTTTTGATTCCGCTTCGATCCCGATCCGCGGCGAACCGGGATCTCTCGGCACTTGCGTGTCGTCGATCCGGTCGATATGGTCTCGTCACAAGATAGGCTCGGTCCTTCTGAACGATCCCCTTCGGGATCGGGAACGGGATCGGGAACGGGATCGGAGCCCACATGACCACCTACCGCGAAGCCGGAGTCGATATCGATGCCCAGGACCGGGCTCTCGCCCAGGTCAAAAAGATGGTGCGCGGCACCTACACCAAGGATGTGCTCTCGGACCAGGGCTCCTTTGGCGGGCTCTTTCGGGTGCCAAAGGGATTCAAGGAACCGGTGTTGGTTTCCTCCGCCGATGGAGTCGGCACCAAGCTGATGGTGGCGATTGCCACCGGTCGTCATACGACCGTCGGCCGCGATCTGGTCAACCACTGCATCAATGACATCCTCGTCCAGGGCGCTCGACCGCTCTTCTTTCTCGACTATCTGGCGACCGGTCGTCTCGAACCGGATGTGGTGGCCGATGTGATCGGTGGGGTGGCCGCCGGGTGCGGTGAGCAGGGGATGGCCCTCCTCGGCGGTGAAACGGCAGAGATGCCGGGGTTTTACGGTGACGGAGAATACGATCTCGCTGGTTTTATCGTCGGTATCGTCGACCGCCGGCGAATCGTTGACGGATCGGCCGTGAGGCCGGGCGACGTGCTGGTCGGCCTGCCATCGAGCGGCCTCCACACAAACGGTTACTCACTGGCGCGGAAGGTCTTCTTCGAGACCCTCGGGATGGCCCCGACCGATATGGTCCCGGAACTCGGGCGAAGCGTCGCCGATGAGTTGCTCGCCGTGCACAGGTGCTATCTGCAGCAGGTCTGGCCGTTGCTCGAAGCCGGATCGGTTCATGGTCTGGCCCATATCACGGGTGGTGGCCTGACCGACAATCTTCCCCGGGTCATGCCCGATGGTGCGCGGGCGATCATCAAGGTTGGTGCGTGGGAGGTCCCCCCCGTCTTTCGCCTCCTGGCCGAGAAGGGACAGGTGCCGGAGGACGATATGTGGCGGACCTTCAATCTCGGGGTCGGCATGGTTCTGATCGTGCCCCCCAAAAAGCTCAAAGAGGTCCTCAAAAGCCTGCGCGAGACCGGCAGCCCCGGATTCCCCATGGGCAACGTCGTCGATGGTGAGAGTGGCGTCGAGTACGACCATCCCCCTGAGGGTTATCCTTCGGGTCTCCGGTAGATTGGCTATGGGGCTATGGGGCTATGATGCTATGAGGCACTGAGCCGCCCACGGACTGCCTCATAGCCACAAAGCCAGGTCGCGCGAGCGGCCGGTCATAGCCCCAGCATCGCTCTTGCTCAATTGAGCAGCTTACTATTCTAAATAAAGCGACTTACGATGCTTTCATCAAGAAGGGTCGGAGGTTGCGATGGGCAAAAGAATCGGCATCATTTACTGCGAACGAATCCAGGATGCAAGCTGCGTGGGTTGCGCGAAGTGCTACAAGTCGGTCAACGAAAACACCTTTGTTTTCGAGGATATGGGTGATGTACGGGTGGTATTCAAGACCGGCTGCGGTGACTGTCCCGGTTTGGTGGTGCCGAGGGTCGATCTCCAGATGACGGTTCTCGACAGCCTCGGGGTGGGGGTCGATGAGATCTACTTCGGAACCTGTGTCAAGAAGGCGACCGGGTTGATGAACTGCCCGATGAATGTGGACGGGGTGACCAGGGCCCTCGAGGAGAAGTTTGGCGTTCCGGTGCATATGGGGACGCACGAGTATTGAGGATCGAAGCCCGTGCCCGAGACCGGGCTATTGTCCGGTTTGCAGCGGCAGCGACAGTGTCCAGGGGCAGCGACAGGGATCAGCGATCAGAGGCAGAGATCAGGGGCAGCAATCAGGTGCAGTGACGGCGTGATCACCTCCGGGTCGTTCAACAGAAGGAACAGCCGCTGTGGTGTCGGCGTCTCTCCTGCCCACCGTGCGGCCGAGACGGCCGCACCACCAAGGCCGGATCCCCGAAGAAATGAGTGCTGTTCACTGTCCCGGCCGCTGATCGCTGACGCTGACGACTGAACACTGCCGCTGCCCCTGATCGCTGTCCCGTGCTTCCCACCTGGGCCGAGTGATCCAGGCTTTGGGAACCAACTCTGAAGGTGGGCCTTGGCCCACCTTCAGGTCCCTTCCTGAACGCTATCCGAGACTCTGTCTTGGACAAGAGTGATCCAGCATCCGGAATCCAGAATCAAAAACTCACAAAACACTTGATTTCAGGGCCAAAACCCGTACAATACCGACTCCCGGTTCGTCCGGGAAAACTCCTTGCTCCTGGCAATGACCCGGAGCCGAAGGCCGAGAGGAGAAAAATATGCCTTTGTATGAGTTGGGGGTCATCATCGACCCCGAGGTTCCGCCCGAGGACGAGACTGCAACGCTGGAGAAGCTCGAAGCGATCATCACCGAATCCGGTGGCGATATCATCGACAAGGACCCCTGGGGTCGCCGGCAGCTCGCCTACCCGATCCAGAAAAAGAACTATGGCGTCTACCATTTTTGGGCGTTCAACGTCGAAGGCGAAGTTCTCGACAAGCTCAATTTCGAGATGCGCACCAACGACGCGGTGATGCGTTCGCTGATCCTCAATATGGATCGCGAGCTGCGCCGCAAGCGCAAGATGGACGTCAAGCTCGAGGCCCGCGCCGCCAAGAAGGCCGCCAAAGCGGCTGCCAAGGCCGAGGCCGCGGCCGCGGCGGAATGAGGAGGCTGTCATGAGACCACAGAAGAAACGTTTTCGCCGTCGGGTCAAGGTCTGCCGTTTCACAGTCGAGAAAATCAACTATATCGACTACAAGGACATCGGCCTGTTGCGTGAGTACACGCCGACGAACGGCAAGATTCTGCCCCGCCGTGTGACCGGCACGCGGCCCGCGTTTCAGCACAAGCTGACCCGGGCGATCAAGCGCGCGCGGTTCATGGCGTTGATGCCGTACACCGGCAACTAGTTCGCCACATCGGATTCCTTCCCGCCTGCCGATGATTGTGGGTGGCGGATCGAAGATTTCGAAATGACGATCGAACAGCCTGAAACGCCGGAAGTGAAAGTCTCGATGCCGCGCGTTCCGCGGCTCGGGGCAACCGCGTCCGGACTCGTCGCACTCCTTCTAGTAAGTGCGCTCTACTTTCTTTTTCCCTTTGGCGCCGTGGTTGCGCCCTTGGGTCTGCTGCCGGTATTCCACTTCCAGTCCGGTGAAGGTTCCGGGGTGCGCGCCTGGGGCCCCGTGGCCGTCCTGCTGGTCATGGCTGCGCTTCTCGGTGTCGCGGATCTCTTTCTGCCGCTTTTGTTGAGCTATCTGCTCGTCATCGTGCTGCCTTCCTCCAGTGCGGAGATGTGGGTGCGATTCGGTTGGAATGAGGGCCGGTGGGTCCTGGCGACGACCCTCGCCGCGTCCATCGCGTCGCTGGCGGTGGTGACCTGGATCGCGAGCCCTTCAACCCCCATCGAGGCCGCCGAGGTGTGGTCCGACGAGGCGATGACCGGGGTCAGTGAGCTCTATCTGGAATCTGGCGTTCCCGAGAGTGAGGTCGACAGGATCCTGGTGGCGGTCGAGCCGGTCAAAACCTTGATCGCGATGTTGATGCCGATCGCTCCGGTGGCGTACGTGGTGATGGTTTTGTTCTGGGTCCGGCCCCGCCTTCAGCTGCTCGGCCTGCCGGTTGAAGTCGCCGATTTCGAGAGCTTTCGTAATGATGATCTCCTGGCGGCCCTCTTTGCGCTGGCCGGGATCGGAACACTGGTCTTCAATGGTGTCGGACGTTGGGTCGCCGTCAATTTGCTGGCGGTTGCCCTCATCTTGTATTTTGTACAGGGTTTGGCTATGATTCGTGCCCACCTCGCGCGCTGGTTCGGGCGGGGATGGCTGGTGCGCTGGGGGGTTGCCCTGCTGTGCCTGCAGGGTCCGCTGCCGTTGTTGGTTGCGACTCTCGGCATCGCGGACAGTTTCCGCCCGCTCCGGCCCCGTGTTGATGATGACGGAGGAACGCAATGAAAGTGATTCTCAACGACCACATCGAGAACCTCGGAGAACGAGGTCAATCGGTTGCGGTCAAGCCTGGTTACGCGAACAACTACCTGCTGCCCAAGGGCCTTGCCTATCCCGACACGCCGGGCAATCGAAAGCGCTTCGAGCAAGAACAGAATCGTTGGGAAGAGATGGATCTGACTCGACGAAGTGCGGCCGAACAATTGGCCGCCGAGCTGACCGGCACCAAGCTCGCCTTCGAGCGCCGTGCGGGTGAGAAGAACGTGCTCTTCGGATCGGTCAATGCCGCCGATCTCCAACGCGAGTTGGCTGCGAAGGGCTTCGAGATCGATCGTCGGAGAATTCGCCTCGAATCTCCGATCAAGGAGCTTGGTGCGGTCGATATCGTGATCCACGTGCACCGCGATATCGATGTGACCATTCCTGTCCGGGTCGTAAGGCCGGGAGAAGATCCCGATGCGGCCGCTCCGGCATTCGTCGCCGAGGGCAAGCTCGAGGAGCCTGAGGAAACCGAGGAGACCGACAGCGGTCTCGAGGCGGAGACTGTGGCGGTCGAAGAGACCGGCACCGAAGAAGCCCCGGTCGACGAAGATCTTCCCGAAACCAAGACGACTGAAGAGTAGCGGGTGAGCGGCGACGATCACGCCGCGCCCTCATCCCCGTCAAACGACGACGGGCAGCACATGAGCCTTCACCGACGCGTGGTGAGGGCTCTCGCTGCGTTGACGCCGTGGGGCATCAACCGTCGCTTCACGATTCGACATGAGGCTGCGGAAAACCGGCTGAACACGATCGAAGAATCGATCCGTACCGTGCAGGGCGAACTGGCCGAAGTGCGCGATGCGCGCTTGACCCCTATCGAAAAGCGGGTCGACAGCCTGGAAACTGCATTGGCGGAGATTTCGGGTGAAATTGCCCGGCTCCGCGACGGGGTGATCCCCGCAGCCTTGTCGCGGACCGATGTCCTTGTCGACCGACTTGCCGAAGAACTCGAAGAAACCGCCTCGATGGTCGAGCGCATGCTGTTGGCAGAGCCGCTTCCAAGCGTCAAGGTGGGGTCGAGCCCGGAGCGAAAACTGGCAAAGGCACTCGCCGAGGTGCAGCCGGAATTGCTCGAGGCATTCCGCGGTGAGAGTGAGGAGATCAGGCATCGTCTCGACCGGTATCTCGACGATCTACGTCCGGCTGCGCCGGTCCTCGATCTCGGTTGCGGTCGCGGCGAACTGCTCTTGCTGCTGCGTGAAGCCGGCATTCAGGCTTCCGGTATCGAGGGAGATCCGGCCCTCACGGCAGCTGCCGTCCGGCGAGGGCTGGAGGTCATCGAGGGTGACGTCCTGGAGGCCCTGGGTGGATTCGCTGATCGTTCGGTCGGTGCGGTGACGGCGATTCATCTCTTCGAGCATCTGCCCCCGGATATGCTGGCGGCGGTACTTGGCGAAATTCGCCGTGTTCTGCGCCCGGGTGGGATTTTGATCGTGGAGTGCCCGAATCCTCATTCGCTGCGGGTCGGCGGTTCACTCTTCTGGCTGGACCCGACCCATTCGCGGCCGCTCCTGCCCGAAACCCTCGAAGTCTTCGTGCGCGCAGCGGGGCTGAAAGTCTCGCGGCGAGAGATGCTGCACCCATTTCCGACAGAACAGCTCTTTGCTGATGACGAGGGCGGTACGGGTGCGGTGGCGGATATCGATCTGACTGCGCTCGCCGAGAGGGTCGACCGTCTGCGGTCGCGGCTCGACGAGGTCATCAACGGCCCCCGCGATTTCGCGGTGTGGGCTTCGAAGGACGAAGAATAGCCGTTTGGCCGATCTCGGAGGTTCAATATGTGGCGAAACAAAATGTTGCTTGGGCTGTGTGGCTTGATGATTTTGAGTTGTGCCCAGCCTCAGGAGACACCTAACAAACCGGGGCTCGATGTGACGGATGATATCGCGGCCCTTCGTGCTCAATTCGTCGTCCAGCCCTTGACAGCGGATCTCGATCATTTGTCGGACGGCGACCGCCAGGCGCTGGAACACCTTGTGGCCGCAGCAAAGGTGGTGAATGAGATCTTCAAGCTGCAGGCGTGGGCTGGAAACCCGGAACTGGCCCCGCTGGTGGCTGCTCACCAGGGGGATGAGGCCGAGGCCCTGGCCGACTACTACCGGATCATGTACGGACCGTGGGACCGCCTCGATCACCACCATCCGTTCATCGGCGATCAGCCCCATCCCCCGGGCGCGGGTTATTACCCGGAAGACATGACAGTCGCCGAATTCGAGGCCTGGCTCGAGACGCACCCAGGAGATCGTGCGGCGCTCACGTCGCTCCACACCGTTGTTCGCCGTGATGGCGACGCGCTGGTGGCGGTGCCGTACTCGGTGGCTTTCAGGGAGCTGCTCGAGGACGTGGCCACCGAATTGAAGGCGGCGGCGGGCGCTACCGAGAACCAGAGCCTGCGGCATTTCCTCGAACTCCGCGCTGAGGCCCTTTTCACCGACGACTACTACGCCTCGGATATGGCGTGGATGGATCTCGATTCGGCGATCGAGGTCGTCATCGGGCCCTACGAGACCTATGAGGACCAGCTATTCGGCTACAAGGCGGCCTTCGAGTCCTTTGTTTGTGTTGCCCAGCCCGAGGATTCCGCAAAGCTCGAGGTCTTCAAGTCCGAGCTTCCCTTCCTCGAGCGCAACCTTCCGATTCCGGACGAACACAAGAATCTCGATCGCGGCACGGATTCCCCGATCCGGGTTGTGGATGAACTCTTTGTCGGTGGCGATTCCCGTGCTGGGGTGCAGACCATAGCCTTTAATCTGCCCAACGACGAGCGGGTGCGCGAGGCTAAAGGATCGAAGAAGGTTCTTTTGAAAAACGTCATGCGGGCCAAATACGACGCCATTCTGACCCCGATCGCGGCGCGGGTACTGCCGGAGGGGGAGGCCGACTCGATCTCCTTTGAAGCTTTCTACCAGTTCACGCTGCACCACGAGTTGTCCCATGGCATCGGGCCCGGTCAGATCGTCATCGACGGCCGCGAAACCGAAGTGCGGCTCGAACTCAAGGATCTGTACTCGGCTTTCGAAGAAGCCAAGGCCGATGTTCTGGGTGTCTACGATATCTACGCTCTGGTTGAGCGCGGTGTGATGGAGCCGGAGATTCTCGACAGTCTTCCCTGGACCTATACAGCGGGGATGTTCCGAACCACCCGCTTCGGTGTCGCGGAGGCCCATGGCCTCGGGATGGTGCTGCAGACCAACTATTTGCTCGAACACGGAGCGGTCGAGATCACCGAAGACGGCAGATTTCGTCCGCTGCCCGCTCGTTTCGAGCAGGTCTTCCGCGATCTCGCCGGGGAGTTTCTGATGATCCAGGCCCTGGGCGACTATGACGCCGCACGGGCTCTGGTCGAGCGTTATGGCAGCGTCCACCCGGCGATGAGCGCGGCGATTGAAAGCCTGACCGACCTGCCCGTCGACATCGATCCCTACTATCCGCTGGAGGGTCTGCAATGATCCCCGGCGTTGAAGGCCGAGTCGCGGTCGTCGGCGGATCGTCCTCAGGTCTCGGTTTTGCGGTGGCGCAGCTCTTGGCGGTTTCAGGTGCCAAAGTCATGGTGGTTTCGCGCTCCAAAGAACGGGTCGACGCAGCGGTTGCAGAGATCGCGGCTGCCAGTGGCTCATCGGTTGCCGGTTGTGCAGCTGATCTGACTGACGCTGATGCACCACGGGCGATCGTCGAGACAACCCGCAGCCATTTCGGCAATCCCGAAATTGTTGTGGCCAATGGTGGTGGACCGCCGGGAATGGCGGCAACGGCTGCCTCCTCCGATGACCTCAGCGCGGCGTGTGAGCTTCTGCTTCTACCGGTTCAGCGTCTGGTCGAACTGACCCTCCCGGACATGCGCGCCGCGGGGTGGGGACGCTTTGTCACCATCACATCGATTGCGGCCCGCGAACCCCTGCAGGGGCTGGTGCTTTCCAACGCCCTCCGTGCCGCGGTGACCGGCTATCTCAAGAGCGTGTCCGACGAGGTGGCCTGCGATGGCGTCACGGTGAACACGGTGTGTCCGGGATTCACCGCTACCGATCGCCTCGGTGTGTTGGCTGCAAACGTGGCGCAGCGTGATGGATCGACGGTGGAGGAGGTCTATGCCGGCTGGGCGGCGCAGGCGCCGGTCGGTCGGCTCCTCGAGCCCGACGAGGTTGCTGCAGCCGTCGGTTTCTTGTGTTCGGAGGGCTCCTCCGGGATCACGGGAGTCGCGTTGGCGGTTGATGGCGGTCTCGGGAGAAGCCTCATCTAAGTTCTTTTCTTCGATTTTCGGACTCGATCTGGAGCTTCGCGGGCCCCCGGAATCGAACGGTGGACAAATGATGTGAAAGGGTTCACAATCTCATATGGCGGGTGGATGCCCGCAGATGTGCTGAGCAGCGATTTTTGAAAAGTACGGCGGACCGACGCCATTCGAATTCCGCAGCGTATGCCCGGTAGATATCGGGCTCGTATCGCAATCAAGGGAGGAAATTTCATGCCGACACGGGACTTGACGTTCGCGATCGTCGGATCTGGTGGTGACGGAGTCATCACCGTCGGAGACATGATGGCGCAAGCAGGCGCGTCGAAGGGTCTTCACGTCATGAAGGTAGAGGCCTATGGGCCGCAGATCCGGGGTGGAGAATCCTCGTGTACTGTGCGGCTCAGCGCCGATCCGATTTTTGCCCAGGGGGATCTGGTGCAGGTCCTGGTGGTCTTCAACTGGGCTGATTTCGCCCAGTTCCGGGGTGAGATTCTGGCCGCCGATGACTGTGTCGTGCTCTATGAGGCGACCGATGAGACCCCGCGCGATCAGATCGACCTTGGGCCGGTCGAGGAGGTGCGCTGGATTCCAGTGCCATTCATCGAGCTCGCCAAGGAATCCGCCGGAACGGCCCTGGCAAAAAACATCGTCACCCTCGGCCTCCTCGGCGAACTCTTCAACCTGCCGACGGATGCGATGGAGAGTGCGATCACCACGAAGTTCAGCAAAAAGAAAAAAGAGGTATTGGAAGCCAATATCAAGGGCTTCAACGCCGGAAAAGATTACGCGAAGAAGGTGGGTGACGAGGCCTCGGGTAAACGCCTCCAGTTCACCCCCGCCGAGCCGATGTTGCTGATGTCGGGTAACGAACTTTCGGCGATTGCAGCCCTGCACGCCGGGTGTCGCTTTTTTGCAGGTTATCCGATCACTCCTTCGTCCGAGGTTCTTCACCTGTTGTCCGAGCTGATGCCCAAGGTCGGTGGTTATCTCGTCCAGACCGAGGACGAGTTGTCGGCAATCGGTGCCGTGATCGGTGGATCCTTTGCCGGTGTCAAATCGATGACGGCAACCTCCGGCCCCGGTCTCGCACTGATGACCGAAATGCTGGGTCTGGCCTCGATGGCCGAAATCCCCGCGGTCATCATCGATGTCCAGCGCGGTGGCCCTTCCACCGGTCTTCCGACCAAATCGGAACAGTCCGATCTCTGGCAGGCCCTGTGGGGCTCGCACGGCGACGCGCCCCGCGTGGTGCTGGCACCGGCCGATGTGGAGGACTGCTTCCACGCCACCGTGGCCGCGTTCAACATTGCCGAAGAAGCGCAGATGCCGGTCATCGTGCTCTCCGATCAGTTCATCGCCCAACGACGCGAAACCCTGTCGATGCTGACCCTCGACCACGAGGTGATTGGCCGCCAGGTGCCGTCGGCGGGGGATCTGAGGGAATACAAACGATACAAGGACACCAAGTCCGGCGTCTCCCCCATGTCGTGGCCTGGGATGAAGGGCGGCGAGTACCAGACCAACGGTCTCGAGCACAAAGAAGACGGTTCGCCGACCTCGATGCACATCGTCCACGAACAGATGAACGAAAAGCGTTACCGCAAGCTGCGCCTGGTCCGCGACAAGTACAGCTTCTACCGGCGCTATGGCGCCGAGAAAGCCGATCTCGGCATTATCTGCTGGGGTTCATCCAAGGGCCCGGTCAAAGAGGCGGTTCTGGCCGCCAACGGACGTGGCGAACGGGTCGCCGCCTTTGTGCCGCAGCTTCTTTATCCATTCCCGACAGCCGAGTTTCAAGAGTTCCTCCAGAGCGTCCGTGAGGTCATCGTCATCGAGCTGAGCTTCTCTGCCCAGTTCTACAAGTACTTGCAGACATTCCTCGAATTGCCCGAGGGACACACCTACGTCTACAAGCGGTCCGGTGGTAAGAACCTGACCGTCGCCGAGGTCGAGGACAAGATCGAGAAGGTGCTGGAGATGAGCGCGCTCCGGCGGGAGGTGCTGGTATGAGCTCCGCACACACCAAGGTCGAGTTGAAACCGGGTGCCTACAAGACCGACCTCAAACCGGTCTGGTGTCCGGGATGTGGAGACTTCGGCGTATTGAATGCGCTTTATCGCTCGATGGCAAAACTCCAGATTGAACCGTGGAACACCGTGATCCTCTCCGGTATCGGCTGCTCTTCGCGGCTACCGGGTTATGTCACGACATACGGCTTCAACGGCGTCCACGGGCGTGCGTTGACCCTTGCCACCGGCGTCAAGATGGCCCGTCCCGAGTTGACCGTGATCGCGGTCGGCGGTGACGGCGACGGGCTCGCGATCGGCGGCAACCACCTGATCCACGCCTGCCGCCGCAACCTCGATGTCACCTACATCCTGATGGACAACGAAATCTACGGGCTCACCAAGGGCCAGGTCGCGCCGACCACCCCTACCGGCGACAAAACCAAGTCGACCTATTGGGGCAATCCGGAGCCCTCCGTCGACCCGTGCGAGCTCGCGATCTCGACTGGAGCCAGTTGGGTCGCACGCGGTTTCTCGGGCGACATGAAGGGGATGACCGAACTGATCACCGCGGCCCTCGAGCACAACGGGTTCTCCTTCCTCAACGCCATGTCGCCCTGCGTGACCTGGCGCGGCGATGATGAATTCAAACGCCTCAAGGGCATGTTGCGGAAGCTCCCCGAGGACCACGATCCGTCGAAGCGCGCAAACGCCATCGCCTATACCCGTGAAAAGGACGTCATGACCTGTGGCGTGCTCTACGAGGTCGAGGCTCCGACCATGACCGAAAGGGTCGAAGACATCAAGGAACGGGCGATGGATGGGAATCCCCCGCTGTCGGCCAAAGAGATGCTCAAGGAGTTCTATCCCAAGATCTGACTCCGAAAACCAGATCGCACAAAGCCCCCGGCCTCGCCGGGGGCCTTTTTTTGCTCTCGCTCTCGGTATCGCGTTCGAAAATCGGGCGCGGCTATTCGACCGGTACTGACAGTTTGCTCGCCAGGTTGTCGCGGATCCATTTGGCGTCGAACCACTCGATGGGATCGACCGACTGGCCCTGAACGAAGATCTCGAGGTGGAGGTGGTCGCCGCCGGCAAGTCCGGTGGCGCCACTTAAGCCGACGATCTGTCCCCTGGTGACCGGGTCTCCAGTTGAGACATCGATCGAAGCCATGTGGCCGCAGAGCGAGAACAGGCCGTAGCCGTGGTCGATGACGACGGCGTTGCCGTAGAGGGTCATCCAGCCCGCGAACACGACCAAACCGGCGTTGGGCGCAGGCACCGGCGCCCGCGCCGTGGAGGCGAGGTCGAGCCCGAGGTGAGTCTGGCGGTCGACAACCTCGCCGTCAAAGACGTAGCTTCGGGTCTGTGCGAAATTGGCTTTCAGTGCAGTATTCGGCATCTGGACGAACGGGCTCGACCAGAGAAATGCCGGCTGGCTCCGAGCCGCGAGTTCGGCGACCCGTGCCAGTTCTTTGGCCCGTAGTTCGCCGTTGATCGTGAGGTACTGGTCAATGAGCGATCCCGACGCGTCAAAGTCAGTTGTCCGGCTGGCGATCGCAGGAACCACCCGAGCGAGAAAGTCATCGCTCACCTGGATGGTGTCGGTCCTGGGCGGCATGGTCTTGAGGATATCGAGAAACGGTTGTTCGTTGCGGTTGCCGGCGTCGTCTTCGGCGAAAAGCCGTATCTCGGAGGCGTCGTCCAGGTCCCACGGAATGGCGTACAGCACAAAGCGATCGCCCGCTCCACCGCCCTCGAGCGGGAAGCCGGTGGCCTCGAAGACGCCCGCTCGGACTCCGGACCGAAGGACCGTGTCGCCGACCCTGTAGACCACAGCGCCGCTGCCCCCCTGGCGGGCGTAGTGCTGAGAAGAGACCAGTTCAAGACGTGGCGGGCGTCGTCGCACAAAAAGTTTTTGTTCGACTATTGTCGGTTGCGGCCGACGAAGAAAGCCCGCCGTTCGCGTGCCGGTCGCCCGCAGCACCGCCTCGCCCTCTTCGAGCCAGGGCATGCTGTCGGTGCCGACGACGGCCTCGAGCTTGGCGTCTGCGACCCCGCCGCCGCCGCGAAGCATGGCCGGAAGAGGCGAACCGGGGGCAAAAGTCAGAGTGTTGAGCGCTTCCGTCCGTTCGCCCTGTTGGAGTTCGAGCCGAATGACGCCGAGGCCCTGAGACGGTTCGGCAAAAGAGGCCGTAACAACCGTGGCGGAACCAATGGCCGGCCAGTCGGTATCGAGGCTGATGGTGGGCTTGGGCCCGACTCGCAGCCCGAACCACAGGATGACCGCCGCTGCTGCGACCAGCAACACCACCAGGATGGTGGGGAGTCTGCGCGACCTCTTCGAATACAACTGCATGGAGCCTCCCAAACGGCTGCGGCGATAAATGTTGACCGTGCGGCCACCGAGCATATCCTACCGGCGGCCTGTGATTGCCCGTGTTGCAAGAACGAATCGGCCAAAAATCGGGACAGCGGGCCGGAGGATCGCCACAGAAATTGCCGATGGACAATCTCAATCTCATACAAGAATGAGGTAATAAGCTTGACGTCTGTATTTGACGCACTAAATTGTTAACGGCGGAAAATATTCGCTGAGTTAAATATGTCAATTGGCGACGAACGCTTTGACGGCCGCGAAATAACCGCGGAAGCGGCCGTGCCGGGTGAGCGCCTTCACCGCTTTCTCCATGCCGGACACGTTCTGAGGTCACTGTTGCGCGAGTTCCTCGAAGAAGATTTTCTGCACCAGGTGCGTCCGCACCGTCTCACCCGATCGCAGTTTTGTTTTCTGAAACTCATATCCGCCAAATCGGATCTTCATGTTGGTGAGCTCGCCCGGGCGCTCGGAGTGTCTCCCGCGGCCAGCAGCAAGAACCTCGACAGACTGGAGCAACTCGGTCTGGTTTATCGCGAGTCCTCAGAACAGGATCGGAGGGTGATCTTGCTGCGTGCCAGTGCCCCGGGGAAGGAACTGGTCCGAAAGTACGAAAGCCTCAAGGCGGCGCATCTCAAACCGGTGATTGAATCGCTGGGAACAAAAAAGACGGAGGATCTCTGCGACCTTCTCGAAGAGATCTGCGGCGGGATGCTCGAGCGGGCAGAGCACCCTCGCGAGATCTGTCTCCGTTGTGCCGGCTATTACCGGGCGGACTGCCCGTTTGAAAAGTTCCAGGGAGAGTGTGCGATGAGGCCGCGTATCGGTGAAGACGGCGTGGAGGCATAGGAGTGAAATTGCGAGTTTTGGATTTTGGATTTTGGGTTTCTTCTCTGTTCGATAAGAGATTCGGTAGAACCGCAGACGCCAAATCCGAAATCGGAAATCCGAAATCCGAAATTCGGGTGTGGAGGACTTGATGAGGAACTGGAGAACACCGCTTGACGCCGACAAGGTCAAGGTTCCGGTTGGGCGAGTGGTCGTCATCGCCGACCGGTGTAAGGGCTGTGCTTTCTGTGTCGAGTACTGTCCCAAGGATGTGCTGGCCATGTCCGAGAGCTTCAACCGCAAGGGCTACCACCCGCCCGAGGTCCTGCAAGACGGTCAATGTGTGAACTGCAATCTCTGCGAGATGATCTGTCCCGATTTTGCCATTTTCTGCGTCCCGGCAGGAGAGGTGGAGGGGGCGGACGAGGGAGGTCCCAATTGAAAGCTGATCCAGCTGGCGTGCTGACTGGTGCGCATTACCTCGACGGTGACTACGCCTGTGGCGAAGGCGCCATGGCTGCTGGTTGCCGCTTTGTGGCCGGCTATCCGATCACGCCGTCCACCGAGGTGGTCGAGCGCATTTCTCAACGATTTCCGATGATGGGCGGGACCTTTATCCAGATGGAGGACGAGCTGGCGTCGATGGCAGCGGTCGCCGGCGGCGCCTGGACCGGTTCGAAGTGCATGACGGTCACCTCGGGCCCCGGTTTTTCTCTGATGATGGAAAACATCGGCCTCGCGACGATGATGGAGGCGCCCTGCGTGGTGGTCAACGTACAACGCGGTGGTCCATCCACCGGTTTGCCGACGATGGTGGGACAGGCCGACATGATGCAGGCGAGGTGGGGCTCACACGGTGACTATGAGCTGATAGCCCTCTGTCCGCAGTCGCCGCAGGAGGCCTTCGATCTCACCATCGATGCGTTCAATCTTTCAGAGACCTGGCGGGTGCCGGTGATGTTCATGATGGACGAGTGCGTCGGCCACATGACCGAAAAGGTCGTGATCCCGCCGGCAGACGAAATCGAGATCGTGCCGCGCACTCTGACCGACAAGAAACCGGGTGAATACAAACCGTACGAGGTCAACGGCAAACCGGTGCCGGAGATGTGCCGGGCCGGTGACGGCCACCGCTTCCACACCACCGGTCTGACCCACGACGAACGAGGCTACCCGGAGATGTCGGTCGCCTGCCAATCGGTGAGCGTCAAACGGCTGATCGACAAGATCCGCCTCAACGCTGACCAGATCGTGCGCTACGAGGAAGAGGACATCGAGGGCGCCGATGTGGTGGTGGTTGCCTACGGCATCACCGCGCGGGTGACCCGGGCAGGAATCGATATGGCCCGTGCCAAGGGCATCAAGGTCGGCTTCATGCGGCTGATCGTGGTCTGGCCTTTCCCCGAGAACCGGATTCGTGAGTTGGCCGATCAGGTCAAGGCCTTCGTCATGCCGGAGATCAACTACGGTCAGATGGTGCTCGAGTTGGAGCGTTGCGCGGCAGGGAAAGCAACAACGACGCTGGTGCCCCATGGGGGCGGCAACGTGCACGACCCGGCCGATATCTGCAAAGCCATTGTGGAGGCCGCCAAATGAGCACACAATCCGACGCAACACTCGCCCTCCAACACCCGATTGCGCCCTTTCTTCGCATGGATCGGATGCCCCACATCTGGTGTCCGACCTGTGGCATCGGAACTGTCGTCAAGTGCTTTGCGACCGCACTCGACGAGGCCAAGGTAGATCTCGACAAGGTCGCCATCACCTCCGGCATCGGCTGCACGGGACGTGTGGCGGGTTATATGAATCTGGATGCCTTCCACGCCACTCACGGCCGTGCGATCCCCTTCGCCACCGGTCTCAAGCTCGGGCGACCGGAACTCGAGTGTGTGGTCTTCTCCGGTGACGGTGACCTCACAGGCATCGGCGGCAATCACTTCATCCATGCCGCCCGTCGCAACATGGACATGCTGGTCATCCTCGTCAACAACTTCATCTACGGCATGACCGGCGGTCAGAATGCACCCACGACCCCCGCCACCGCCCGCTCGTCGACGATGCCATTTGGCAACTTCGAAAGGCCCTTCAATCTGCCGCACCTGGCGGCCAGTTGCGGCGCGACCTTTGTCTCCCGATGGACGTGCCTCCACATCCGGCGGCTGACAAAAACCATCCGCACCGCCCTCGGGCGAAAGGGTTTTCGTTTTATCGAGGTCATCGCACCCTGTCCGACCCTCTACTCGCGCCTCAACCGATTGGGAAGCGGGCTCGATCTGATCAAGTTCTACCACGACAACTCGGAGATCCGGCACGGCGCCGACACCCGCGAGCTCGACATCGGTTATCAGGATCATTTCATCTGCGGTGATTTCGTCGACGAAGAACGACCGACCTTTCTCGAAATGATGCATTCCCATTACACGGAGATCCTGGGCGACCGCTATGTGCCCATGCCCGACGAGGGGGGGTGGCTCCATGAGTAACCGTACCGAGATCCGGATCACCGGGTTCGGCGGCCAGGGCGTGGTGCTGGCCGGCCACATCATCGGTCACGCCTGTGCGGTCAACGGTGGCAAGCACGCAACCATGATTCAGAGCTTTGGGCCCGAAGCCCGTGGCTCGGCGTGCTCGACGACCCTTGCGGTCTCCGACACCGAGGTGCTCTACCCCTATATCAGCCGTCCCGACATTTTTGTCGTCATGTCAGCCGAGGGCTACGAGAAATACCGCGACGAACTCAAGGACGAGGGCACCCTGGTCTATGAGAAAGACCTGGTTTCGATCGAAGCGAAAGAAGGTCAGAACTCCTTTGGGGTCTCCTCGACCCGAATCGCTGAGGAGATCGGCCGGTCGATCGTACAGAACATCGTCATGCTGGGTTTCTTTGCCGCCGCAACCGAAATCGTAGCAGTCGAAATCATGCGGAAGGCGGTGGAGGAGTCGGTTCCAAAAGGCACCGAAGAGCTCAATCTTCGCGCCTTCGATGCGGGCTGTGCCGCCTTTCGTGAGAGTTATGGCAGCAAGGCCAAAACTGCGGAGGCAGCCGCGCCGGTAGGGAGCTGATATGGCAAAGGTCGGCGTCTTTGTATGTCACTGCGGCGAAAATATCGCTCGCACCGTCCAGGTGAAGGACGTGGTGAACTTCGCCTCCGAGATTCCCGGTGCTTCGGTCACGGAGGATTATCCCTATCTCTGCTCGGCGCCCGGGCAACAGATGGTGATCGATGCCATCAAGGAAAACGGTCTCGACCGGGTGGTAATTGCTGCATGCTCGCCGCAACTCCACGAACCAACCTTCAGAGCAGCCGCAGCGCAGGCGGGTCTCAACCCCCACCTGGTGGAGATCGCCAATATCCGTGAGCATTGTTCGTGGGTCCACCACGACAAGGCCGATGCCAGCGCCAAAGCCTGCCAGACCATTACCGCCGCGGTCGAGAGGGTCAAGCGTTCGAAGCCGCTCGATCCGGTCGAGGTTCCAGTCACAAAAAGGGCCCTGGTCATCGGAGGCGGTGTCGCCGGCATCCGATCGGCCCTCGATATCGCCAACGCCGGCCATCAGGTGGTGCTGGTCGAGCGGCAGGCGTCCCTCGGCGGCAATATGTCGAAGCTCTCGGAGACCTTTCCGACCCTCGATTGCTCGCAGTGCATCCTGACACCGCTCATGGTCCAGGTCTCGAGGCACCCCAATATCGAGCTCCTGACCTATTCGGAGGTCGAAAGCGTGTCGGGCTATGTCGGGAACTTCAAGGCCCGCATCCGCCGCAAACCGAGTTTTGTGGTCGCGGAAGACTGCACGGCCTGTGGCGACTGTGCCGAGGTCTGCCCGCAACCGGGCAGCAACGAGTTCGACATGGGTCTGTCGAGCCGCAAGGCGATCTACATCCCCTTCCCACAGGCGGTTCCATCGACCTACACCCTCGATGGCGACCGGTGCCTCAACGCCAACCTCGATTCACCGACCGGATTCCGGGTCCTCGCCTGCAACAAGTGCGATTCGGTCTGCAAACCCCAGTGCATCGATTTCGACATGAAACCGGAGATCGTCGAACGCGAGATCGGCATCATCGTCGCCGCCACCGGATACGACATGCAGCTCGGTGAACAGGCTCAGGAATGCGGCTACGGAGAGCACGTCGATGTCATGGACGGTCTCGAGTTCGAGCGTATGCTTTCGGCCTCGGGCCCGACCGAGGGCGAGGTGCGGAGACCTTCCGACGGCAAAACCCCGAAGGATGTGGTCTTCATCCAGTGCGTGGGCTCCCGCAACCCGGAACACGGCGTTTCATACTGCTCGAAGATCTGCTGCATGTATACCGCCAAACATGCGCTGCTGCTGCGCCACAAGGTGCCCGATTCGCGCGCCTACATCTTCTATATGGACATCCGGGCGGGCGGCAAGGGTTACGAAGAATTTGTCCACCGGGCGATGGAGGAGGAACGGGTGATGTATATCCGCGGCCGTCCCTCCCGGATCACAAAGGAGAACGGCAAGCTCAAGGTCCGTGGCGTCGACACCTTGTCAGGCCGGCAGCTCGAGATCGACGCCGACATGGTGGTCCTCGCCACCGCGATGGAGCCTGCCGACCGCGGCGAAATTGCCGGCAAGCTGCGGATCGCGTCGGACACCCACGGCTTTTTCAAGGAGGCCCACCCCAAGCTGAGGCCGGTCGAGACTCTGACTGCCGGGATCTTTCTCGCCGGCACCGCGCAGGCGCCGAAGGACATCCCGGAGACCGTCTCACAAGCTTCCGCTGCCGCCTCCAAGAGCATGGAAATGTTGTCCCGCGATGTGCTCGAACGGGATCCGTCGACCGCACACGTCAACGAGGCGGCATGTGCGGGGTGTTTCGAGTGCCTGGCGGTGTGTCCCTACGGTGCCATCGAACCCAAGCAGTTGCTCGATGCGCAGGGAGAAGTTCGGCGTGAGGTGGCGGCGCCCAACCCGGCCGTGTGCGAGGGCTGCGGCGTCTGCACCGTGACCTGCCGTGGAGGCTATATCGATCTCGAGGGCTACAGCGACGAACAGGTCTTTGCCCAACTCGGGGCCCTGGGCCGGTCGCCGGAGGTATTCGGACGATGACCGAAGCCAATACGAGTGTTGCTCGAAGCGGAAGCGAAACGATTCCCGAAGGTTGGAAGCCCCATATCGTCGCGCTGGTCTGTAACTGGTGCAGCTATGCCGGCGCCGATATGGCCGGCACCACCCGACTGGAATACCCGGCGAACGTGCGGATGGTTCGTTTTCCGTGCACCGGTCGGATGAGCCCATTGATGATCCTGCGTGCTTTTGAACAGGGCGCTGACGGCGTGCTGGTCTCGGGTTGTCACCCGGGAGACTGTCATTACGTGCAGGGAAATCTCGTGGCGCGCCGCCGTTTCACGATCTTCAGGTCCTTGATGGATTTCATTGGCATCGACCTCAATCGCCTCCACTTTGCTTGGGTGTCGGCGGCCGAAGGCCACAAGTGGGCCAAGGTCGTTTCGGATGTCACCGCCAAGGTCCAGGAAGCGGGGCCTCTGCCCTCTTTCGGTGGTCCCGAGGGGTGGGATGGTATCGAGCTTCCCGAGGTCAGCGGCGATGGTCCGCAAGAGTATTCCGATGAACAGATGGCCGCGCTCCGCACCCATTTGCGCCGCGCCGCCGCCGATCTGCTGAGCACGGAGCGTGCGGACGTCGTCATCGGTTATGGCGCGGGATCTTTGCCCGGCACCACGGTGCCGGTGCTGCTGACCGATGTCGCCGAGTGCGACGGACTCGTATGGGACGACAACTGCCGCAACAACCTCAGCGCCTATGTCAAAAACGCGATGGAGGACCACAAACGCGTTGCGGTGGTCGTCAAGACCTGCGATCTGGGTGCAGTCAGCGGTCTCATTCGCGAGGGCCAGATCGAGCGCGACCGGTTGCGGTTGATCGGTGTCCAGTGTCCGGGTGTTCGAGAGGACGATGGGTTGGCGGGCAAGTGCCTTTCGTGCTCCGGCGAGCCGCACCCGATCTGCGATCTGGTGGTGAGTGTGGATGGTGTTCGAGAGAGTTGTGTCGATCCGGATGACGCAACCTTCGATCTCCCGGACGCGCGCGATGAGCAGATCGCCTATCTCGAGACCCTGCCGCACAACGAACGGTGGGCCTATTGGCAGCGGCAGTTTGCCCGGTGCCTGCGGTGTTATGCCTGTCGCGCGGCATGCCCGATGTGTTACTGCTCCTCCTGCATCAGTGAAAAACACCGCCCACAGTGGGTCCCCACATCCATCGACAGCCGGGGCAACAGCAGTTGGAACATCATTCGAGCCGTCCATCTGGCGGGCAGATGTTCCGGTTGTGATGAGTGTGCGCGGGTTTGTCCCGCCGACATCCATCTCGATCTGATCAATCGCAAGTTGGCTCTGGAAGTCGAACGACAGTACGGAGGCGTCGGGTTGGACCCGGAGCAGAAGACGGCGTTGGTCGACTTTCGGATGGAAGATTCCGAGGAGTTCATCCTGTGAGGAGCAATCAATGAAACACAACGAGTGGATGCTCTCAGAAGATCAGCTCCGGGAGTGGCTGAAGATCCTTATCAACGCCGAGAACAATGTGGTTGCACCGGCGATCGAGGACGGGGTCAAGCTCTTTCGTCCGGTTGAGTCTCCAGAGCAGGTGGTGATCGAGCCCTCCGGCAAGACCAGGTGGTCGCCCAAAGAGTTTCTCTTTCCACGGACCGAGACCCTGTACCGATACGATCTCTCGGGGTCGATGGTGCAGCTGCAGAATCCGGACGGCCCGGACCGACCTCAGGTCCTCTTCGGAGTGCGGAGCTGCGATGCCTCGGGATTGGTCCGATTGGATGAGGTTTTTCTCTCGGGCACCAAGGACCCGCTCTACGCGGCGAGGAGAGCAAACACCACCGTTGTTTCGATGGCCTGCGGAGGGGCCGATCCCGAGTGTTTCTGCACCGCCGTCGGTGGTTCACCGGTCGGCGAAGAGGGCGCCGATGTGCAGGTGGTGCCCCTCGAGAATGGTTGGCTGCTGCGTGCGATGACGGACAAAGGGGTGGCATTGATCGGGGAGGCCGGTGCTTCCTGGGAGTCGGTTGCAGACGGCCCCGCGCGGATTGCCGCTGTCGCCGAAAGGGTCGCGGGCGAAATCCAACGCAACCCGGTCAACAAGGAGTGGTCGCAGGTGCTGGAGGACGGCTTCGAGCATGGAGCCTGGGACCGGCTGGCGCAGCACTGCCTCGGATGCAGCGTCTGCGCCTATGTCTGCCCCTCGTGTTCATGCTTTGACATGAATCACGAGGCCAACGCCTGGTCCGGCGAACAGAACAGGTCCTGGGACGCCTGCACATTCTCGCAGTTCACCCACCACGCTTCCGGTCACAACCCGCGTTCCTCCAAACAGGATCGCTACAGACAGCGGGTGCTCCACAAGTTCGCGTTCCGAGAAGAAGACGATGATCCATTCCGCTGCGTCGGCTGCGGCCGCTGTGTCGATCTGTGTCCGGCGGGGCTCGACATCGTCAGTACCGTGGCCGCGGCAGTCGAGGCCATTCGGGAGGAGGGCGCAGATGCAGTTGGCTGAAGCCGTACCTAATCCTTATCAGCCGAACCTGATGCGAATCGAAGGATTCAACGATGAGACGCCCGATGTCCGGACTCTTCGCCTGCAATTCACCGATGCCGGCGAGGCCGGTGCCTTTGCCGGTTGGAACCCGGGTCAATTCGGCCAGTTCACGGTCTTTGGCGCCGGAGAATCGGTCTTCGCGATCTCGAACCGGCCGTGGCGACCGACGGACAACGGTGCCCAGCCGCCCACCATCGAGTGCACCTTTCGCGTCGTCGGGAAGGTCACGACGGCGTTGCGGGCCATGTCGGAGGGGCAGGTGATCGGCTTCAGGGGCCCTTACGGCAACCACTTCCCACTCGATGACTGGAAGGGCAAACACATCTCCTTCATTGGTGGCGGAATCGGAATGGCCGCCCTGCGATCGGCGATGCTCGAGGTCATCGATCGCAAATCTGAATTCGGTGAGGTGCTGATTCTCAACGGCGCCCGGTCGGTCGGCGATGTGGTCTACAAGAGCGAGATGCCCGAGTGGGATGCGGTCGATGGTGTCCGGGTGGTGCGGACTGTGGATCCCGGTGGAGAGCGTGACGGCTGGGACGGCGAGGTCGGCCTCCTTCCGAATGTCTTCGAGGACCTCGGTCTCGATCCTGAGAATCGAATCGTCGTGGCCTGCGGTCCGCCGATCATGCTGCACTTTCTCTTCCTGAGTCTGGGCAAATTGGGTTATGGGCCCGATCAGGTGGTGACGACGCTGGAGAACAAAATGAAATGCGGCATCGGCCACTGCGGTCGTTGTTACGTCGGTCCGTTCTCGGTCTGTCGTGATGGGCCGGTGGTGACCTGGCGCGAACTCAACGCACTGCCAAAGGACTATTAGGGGCTGGAAAACTGCGTACAGCAGATCGGAGCTGAACTGCCATGAACGCCAGAATCAGACCGGACTGGGATATCAGGGACGCGATTCTCGACATGGGGGCCGAAGAAGCCTACAAGTGCTACCAATGCGGAAAGTGCATGGCGGTTTGCCCCTGGGCCTATGTGGAAAGCGTGTCCTTTCCCGTTTATCGCACCCCGCAGCTGGTGAAGTTCGGCGCCATCATGGCGTCGGAGGACACCGCAGAGGTCGAGCGTGAGGTGACCGAGATCTACCGCTGTCTCGCCTGTGAATCCTGCACGACCTGGTGTCCACACGGCGTCAGCATGCCCAACATCATGCGCGGCATCCGGCGCATTCTGGTCGAGTTCGGATCCGTACCAGCGGAGCTCTCGGAGTCGGTTTCGCGGATCCACAGTTCGGGCAATCCCTTCGGCGAGCCGCGCGAGCGCCGCGGAGCCTGGGCCGAGGAGATGGAGGTCCAATCATTCGAACCCGGGATGGATTACCTCTACTCACCATGCTGCGTGCCGGCCTATGATCCGCGGGCCGTTCACGTCGCCAGGGCCACCGTCAACGTCTTGCGCACCGCAGGCGTCACCTTCGGTGTGCTCGGCGATGGCGAGTCGTGCTGTTCGGAGGCGATCCGCCGTGCCGGGGCCGAAGAGGTCTTCCAGGAGGTCGCTGGGGCCAATGTGGCGGCCTTTGCCGAGGCAGGCGTTCGGAAGGTCGTGGCCGCTTCGCCCCACTGCCACCGGACCTTTGACCGCGAGTATTCGGAGCTTGATGGCGATTTCGAGTCCATCCACCAGACCCAGCTTTTTGCCAAGCTGATCAAACAGCAGCGGCTGACACCGACCAAGGAGCTCGGCAAAAAGGTCGTTTATCACGATCCGTGCGCGCTAGGTCGCGGCTGTGGGGTCTACGAAGAACCGCGCGATGTTCTCAAGAGCATCCCGGGTCTCGAGTTGCTGGAAATTCCCAACCTCAACCGCGAATACAGCTTGTGCTGTGGCGGCGGTAGCGGGGGCGTTTGGCTGGAAAGGGCCAAGGGCGAACGGCTCTCCGACATCCGGGTCCAGCAGGCGGTGGACACCGGCGCCGACATTCTCGCGGTTGCGTGCCCCTATTGCCTGCAGATGTTCGAGGATTCGGTCGGGACGATGGAGTTGGATCTCGAGGTCAAGGATATCTCGGAGCTGTTGGCGGATTCGTTGGAGTAGGCAAAGGGCTGTAGGCTATAGGCTTTACGCTATAAGCCCCGGATTCTAGAAATTGACTGCTCGTGGGCTGAGGCTTCAGCCTGTGTTGTACCGCTTATAGCCCATAGCCCATAGCCCATAGCTTATAGCCCATAGCTTATAGCTTCGAGCCTGTAGCCCAAAACCGTGGCCTCAGGTGATTTCGCCGTCCGTGTCGGCTGCTGCGCCAAAGAAATTGAGTTCCTCGTAGCGGTTCGAGTGTTCGCCGAATCGGGCGACCCCGTCGTCGGCTTCGAGAAAGGTCGCCTCCTCGCCATAGACCCTGGAAAAATTCACCTGTGCCGGCGTTTCCTCGCCCTCGGCAGTCAAGATTTCCACCAACTTGTCATCGACTCGCGAGGTCAGTTTTGCGCGGCAAACCGGGCAACGAAAGGTGTAGAGCCTGCCTTGCTCGAAGACCATCGAACGAGCGTGGACCGCCGTGTAGTCCCCGAGTTCGGCGCTCAGCAGCATGAGCTCGCAGGAATTGCCGTTTTCGACCAGAAAGACGACCTTGGTGCCCGGGTTGAGAAGTTTGTTGCAGTGCGGACAAAAATACGAGCGACCCATGACGCCTCCAGCGGGCGGTTGCGATCGGATTGACTCCGCCCAGTTGACGATTCTACTCCTTTATTCCGGGCAAGGAAGCAGAGGAGCAGAGGAGCAGAGGAGCAGAGGAGCAGAGGAGCAGAGGAGCAGAGGAGCAGAGGAGCAGAGGAGCAGAGGAGCAGAGGAGCAGAGGAGCAGAGGAGCAGAGGAGCAGAGGAGCAGAGGAGAGACTCCGCCCTTATCACGTAGATCGACCCGCGACGATCTCCCTTTCCCCCTTCTCCCTTTCTCCCTTTCAGGAACGGTATCCACCTCAGCCGTTCGATAGTGATTCCGATAGCGATAGCGATCGTTACTTCGCCCCTCTGCCATGTAGAGGCTTGTTCTCACTTTCGGGAACGGGATCGGGATCGGAACGGTCGTTCAAAATGTCATCCTGAGCGAAGCGCCTAAGGCGCGAAGTCGAAGGATCTGTGGGCTTGGGTCTCCGCTCAGGATGACATCGGGAGGCGACATTCGCATGCAGGAGGAATCGGTGCCGAGTGGTTCTCCCTTTTGGGATTGGAGCGGTGGCCGGATCCAGCATCTAGTATCTCGATTCGAGCCCCTCTGCCCCTCTGCCCCTCTGCCATGTCGAGGGGGTCAAGCACCCTGCATCCAGAATCTCGAATCGAGCCTTCCCCCTTTCCCCCTTTCCCCCTTTCTCCTCTTCCCCTCTGCCGTCTTCCGTCGGCCCAGGTATCATGACCTCGTGACTGACAACAGACCGATGCTCGCTACGGCCATAGCCCACCCCAATATCGCCCTGGTCAAGTACTGGGGCAAATCGGACATCGAGCGCAACATTCCCGCGGTCGGTTCGCTGTCGATCACGCTCGACGGGCTGACGACCACGACATCGGTTCGGTTTGATCCCGATCGCGAGGCGGATAGGTTTCTGCTTGGCGGTGACGAAGCACCCAGGATGGCCGGACGGGTGACTTCGTGCCTCGATCGTATCCGGTCTCTGGCGGGGTCGAGGCTCTATGCTGAGATCTCGAGCGATAACGATTTTCCGACCGCCGCAGGGCTCGCGTCATCGGCCTCCGGTTTTGCGGCCCTGGTGGTGGCGGCGGACGCGGCTCTCGATACGGGCCTTGATCGAGAAGTGCTTGCGGACCTCGCCCGCCAGGCTTCCGGTTCCGCCGCACGGTCCCTCTATGGCGGTTTCGCCGAGATCGAGCTCATCGAGCGGGATGGTCGTCCCGAGACCCTGACCCGGCAGCTCTTGAGGGCTGCCGAATGGCCGCTCCAGGTTGTCGTGGCGGTGACCGAGGCCGGACCCAAAGCGATCGGTTCCACCGAGGGCATGATCCGAACCGAACAGACCTCGCCGTTCTACCGTTCCTGGGTCGAGTCGTCGACGGATGACCTCGCCGAGGCACGGAGCGCAGTCGATCGGCGCGATTTCGAGGCGCTGGCCGAAATCGCCGAGGCAAGCTGCCTCAAGATGCACGCGGTGATGTTGTCGGCGCGACCGGGGCTGGTTTATTGGAATGGCGCGACGGTGGAAGGCATCCGTCGGGTGCGCGGTCTGCGTGGCAACGGGGTGCCGGTCTTTTTTACCATTGACGCCGGGCCCCAACTCAAAGCGGTGTGCCTGCCTGAAGCGCGGGATCGAGTGGTGACGGAGCTCGAATCGATTCCGGGCGTTTCCCGCATCATTTCGAGTGGGCTCGGAGCCGGCGCACGGGTTATCGGGGGCCGGGAGTGACCCTCGAAGTCACGGCGCCGGGTAAGCTTGTGTTGATTGGTGAGTACTCGGTGTTGTTTGGCGCACCGGCGTTGGTGGTGGCGGTCGGACGCAGGGCACGGGTGGCCATCGAAGCATCGCCGAGCGATCGCTGGACGTTTTCCGCTCCGGGCCTCGTCGACGAAGCGATGGAACTCGAGTTTGAACCCGAAGGGGGCATGCGGTGGTCCGACCCCGAAGGGGCGCAGTCTTTTGGCCTCGTTGACGCCCTGCTTGAGGGACTCGTTGCGTCGGCGGTGATCAATCCGGTCCAAATGCGGCCCGTGGCAGCGACTCTCGACACGAGATCCTTCTTTCAGCGCCGCGACGGAGCAAGGCGCAAGTTGGGTCTGGGCTCGAGTGCGGCGCTGACGACGGCCCTGGCGAACGCGCTGGTTGCCTGGTCCGGCGATGGGTGCCCGGCACCCTCGTCAGAGTGGTTGGAGACGTTGGTTGCGGTCCACCGCGAGATGCAGGGAGGCCGGGGATCGGGGATCGACGTCGCAGCCAGCCTACTTGGGGGCGCGGTGCGCTATCGGCTCGATCCAAAAGGGGGTGTCGGTGAAGCGGCCCCGGTGACACTGCCGGCCGATCTCAGGATGACCTTCATCTGGACGGGACGGTCGGCCAGCACCGGTGATTTCCTCGAGCGGCTCGAAGAGTGCCGGATGCGCGACCCGCAGATAATCGATGCAGCCCTGGACCGGCTCGGTTCCCTCTCGGAACGGGGCATCGAGGCTCTCGGGCGGAGCGAGACGGCAGTTTTTCTCGAGGTCGTCGATCACTTCGGTGATGCTCTCGAAAGCCTCGGTAAGGCGATCGGGATGTCGATCCTCTCGGACGAACACCGGAGACTCCGTGAGCTCGCGGCAAGGTGTGGCCACCACTACAAACCCAGCGGCGCCGGCGGTGGCGATTTCGGAGTGGCTTGTTCACGTACGGATCAGTCGGTTGCAGAATTCGTCGATCGGGTAGAGCAGATCGGTTTCGAGGTTGTTGATCTCGATGTTGATCCGATCGGAATGGCCGAACGCCGGAGTTGATCTGACGGGAGTCGACGATGTGGGTGGCGACGGTGTACTCTCATCGGTGAAGTTTCCGGAAAATTCCGTGGATCATCGGGCCGAGGAGGGCACTATGCGGGTCGAGAAACCGAATCGTGTCAGTCGTAGCTACACGCAGGCGCTGTGCGCCCCGCCGGGAAAGGTTTTCGATCTCCTTTGTCCGGTGCGAGAGACCGAGTGGGTCAACGACTGGAGGCCAAAACTCGTGCTTTCGGAGTCCGGGGTTGCGGAGGCAGGATGTGTATTCGTCACGCCCGGTATTCCCGAGGACGCTTTGTGGTTGATCACCGATCATGATCGTGAGCATTACCGGCTCGAAATGATCAAGGTCATTCCCGGTGTGGTGATGGGCACGATCAAAATCGGACTCTCGGCCGATGGCGGCGAGGCCTCCAAGGCCGCCATTACCTACTCCTACACATCTCTGAGCGACCACGGTGACCGCGCCCTGGAAGAGTTCACCGAAGCCCATTTTCAGAGCTTCATGGAGGTCTGGGAGAACGAACTCAATCATTTCCTGCGAACCGGAACGATGCTCGACACCGGTTGACGAGACAAAGACGCGTGAAACACCTCAATCTTCGGGTGCTCGACGGCGTCTACGCGGTCTGGCAGCTCGCGAGTGTGGAACAAATACCAGATTTCGAGACATCCGGACTGCTCTCGATTACCCGGACTGACGGAGAGCTGTCGATCGTCGGTCGGGAGGAGTTGGCCCCCAAGGGTGTTTCGATAGAAAAGGGCTGGAAATGTTTCGAGGTGGCGGGGCCGCTCGATTTCGAGATGACCGGTATTCTGGCCTCGATCGCCTCGCCGCTCGCCGCGGCTGACGTGCCGATTTTCGTGATCTCTACCTTCGATACCGACTATGTGTTGGTGAAGCAGGAGAAGCTGGAGACCGCCAAGGGCGTTTTGCGGTCGGCGGGCCACAAGTTGAGTTCAGGGTGATGAGCTCAGAGTGAAGACCGCACAATCCACTCTGACAACCGTCGTGATGAAAATTTCTCTCATGACTCATGACCCATAACCCTTGACGTCAGCTGGTCAACGCAGAAACTCGATCTCCTGGATGTGGAGCTTGTTGTCTCCGTGTTTGTCGATGGTCAGCGAGACTTCACGGGCGTTGAGAACCGGTGTCGGCAGCTTGAGTTCGAAGGTGGTGAAACCCTCTCCGGTATTGACCTCGGCTTCCGCCAGGGACACCGTGTCATCGGTGGCGACGACCCTGAGGCTGAGATCGTACTCTGGAGACCACACCGTCAACCGGACCCCGGTGATGCTTCGTTCAGCTGCAAAGTGAAATTGAATGATGCTGGGGTCGGCATCGAGGGTGCGGGCGATTGATTTGAAATTACCGTCGAAGACGGAATCGAGGGTGCCGAGATCGAATTTCGGGTGCACGACACGGACTTCGGCGCCGTCGATCTGGAGGGTGTTCTGTACGGGCATCCGACGTTCTCGCCGTTCCGCCTCGAAGATATCGCGGGCGTCAGGCGCGTAATCGAGGTGCACGATCATGAATCCAGGCTCGCCGTCCGGAGCGGAGATGATTTCGAGCGGTTCGCTGACCACGAGCATCGGGCTCTGTCGGGCCATCTCGAATTCGTGTGGCGTCATCACGAAGAGCTGCCGTGGAGACATTTCGCGCGGCCGGTGTTCGACGACGTATTCTTCGACAACACCCATCCGGACACGGTTGCGCATCGATTCCTCGAGAAAGAAGACCGGGAAGGCGTCGGGCCAGTTGGCCCAACTGTGAGAAACCACAAAGTGGATCTCAGGGTCATCTGACAACGGTTTGCGGAGCTCGGCATAGAGTTCTTTGGCTCCCCACTGCATACCACCCATGCCATAGTCGCGGAACCATGTGGCTCCGTTCGTAAGGGCATCGGCCGTCATCGTGGTCGCGGTCACGACAATTACGGCAGCGCTCGCGGCGGCGAAGACCCGAAACGGCACGAAACGCCTCAACCAGTTCTGGATGCAGTCGAAACCGATGACCGCCAGGATCGTGGCCGGCACCATCATCGAGAGGACACGGGTGATCCGGATATCGACCAATGAGGCCGAGAACGGCGCCGCCAGGACCGCTATCAAAACCAGGCGGTGGGCTGCAGATCCCCACGACTTGCGGATGGCAACTCCCAGACCGAGCAAAATCACCGGCGACAACCACAGCGGGAGATAACCGTAGCCCAACATCCGGTGACGGACCAGCTCATTTGTGTCGTCGAAGAACCAGTAACCGGGGCTGAGTCCTCTGGTGTAGGTACGGGCGAAGATGCCGACCTTCTCTTGCAAGGGAATGTCGGTGATCCAGTAGGACTGCAGGTCCTCCATGTGCGACTCCATCATCTCCGGGTGGAGGACGAATCGGAATCGAAGGTATGGACCTGCAACGAGTATGGCCGTGACCAAGCCGGCGATCACCACCCAACGATGTTCCTTGAGGACCCGCCAGTGGTACCGCCAATCGGTCAGCAGCAGCAAAAGAACGGTCACGAACATCACGCCCTGACCGTTTGAGTAGCTGTAAAAGGTGGCTCCCCCGAAGATGATGGCGGCGGGAAGCCAGCGCGGAGAATACAATCTGTAGAGGAGATAAGTGAGAATGAAACAGGCGTAGAAGCCCACCATCATCGCGGTTTCGAACGCGGTTCGGGAGTGGAGAAACCAGCCCGGCAGGGCGGCCAGAACGAGGCCGCCGATCCACCACAATCTGCTCCGAAACCCGAACTTGAGGGCCAGCATGATCGCGGCTGCTCCGAAGAGACCGATAACAACGGAGGTGGCACGCACCGCCGTGATGCTTTTGCCGAAAAGAACGACTGCAGGTACATGGACCCAGATCGAGAATCCCAGGTTGTAGACCTTCACATTGCGAAAAAACGCCGGGAAGAGGTTGCCTTCGCCGTCTCGGAATCCGCGATCCACCAGTTCGCTGGCGAGATTGGCTTGAGTCGCCTCGTCGCAGAAGAAAAAGATCGGGAAGTCGTCGATTGCGATGAGCCTGGTGAGCAGGTAGAAGAGCAGGACCGCCGCCATCAATACGAGATCGAGACGGCTGAAAGTGAGCCGCTCTTCGCTGGCGGCTTGCTCTTCACTTGGCTCAATGGTGGTGGTCATGCGGCAGACACCCTCTCGAAAAGAATCTCATCAAGAGTATATCTTCGACCTTCAGGGGACGAGGAGAAGCAGCCCGATGACGATCATTGCGGTGCTCACCAAACGGCGGAAGCTCGTCTCGTCGAGACGAAGGTGAATTCGATTTCCCACCAGGGCGCCGACGAGCACGGCCGGCAATACCAGGAGGGCGGACCACGTCCTTGGTCCGGTGATGAGTCCGAGGGCGGCGTAGGAGGGCACTCTCACCGTTGTCATGAGGAGGAAAAGGGCCATCAGATTGCCGCGGAAGATCGTCTTGTCCACTCCGGAGAGTTGGTAGTAGACGATCAAGGGTGGGCCGCCGGTTCCGAAGAGACCGGTGAAAATGCCCGACAGCAATCCCACGGGTGGTGCGACCCAGGGAGTGGATGGTTGTCGTTCCGTCCGCGGTCGGACGATGAAGACAACTCCGACCGCCACCAGGAAAAGACCGAGCACGGTGAGCAGAAATTGGGGTTCGCCGGAGCGCAGCAGCCAAGATCCGATCGGAATACCGACCGCAACCCCGGCGAACAGAAAGAGCACCCCGCGCCATTCGATCTTTTTCCACGATCGGGTCACCACATAGAGTTCGGCCGGCAAATTGACCAACAGGATCAGAACGACGGCGTCGCGAAGCTCGGGCAGGACCAGGGCCAGGGCTCCCACCGCAATCAGCCCGGCGCCAAAGCCCAACAGCACATAAACCGCCTCGGCGACGGCCAGAACAAGACAGACGATCAGAAATTGAGGGAGCGATTCAAAGATTGTCTCGAGACCGAACATCGCGGGGCAGTGTACTCTTTCTGCGAATATGGGTGGGATTGATGCAGAAGAATGAACTGAATGCCGTCGTCACCGAGCGAATCGAGGCTGCCCCTGGTCTGATCGTCCTGAGGGTCGCGCCTGACGACTGGGAGTTGCCTGAATTCACGCCGGGCCAATTTGCCGTGCTGGGTTTGTCTCCCGAGGCACCGAGGTGTGAACTTGCCGATGTTGCCGAGGAGATGCCGCCCAAACCGGGTCGGCTGATCCGGCGCGCCTATTCGATCGCCTCGTCGTCGGTTGCGAGGGAGTACATCGAGTTCTATATCACGCTTGTTCGGTCGGGTTCGCTCACCCCCCGGCTCTTCGCCCTGCGGCCGGGTGATCGGGTGTGGCTGGGGCCGAAGATCACGGGAAAATTCACTCTTGACGAAGTCTCATCCGACGCAAACCTCGTTCTGGTGGCGACTGGGACCGGGCTCGCACCGTATATGAGCATGTTGAGGACGATCCTGCCCGCCGAGAATCATCGCCGCATTGCGGTTCTTCTGGGAGCGCGGCACTCGTGGGACCTCGGTTATCAATCGGAGCTCCTGACGATGGACGCACAATGTGCGGCCCTGAGTTATTTTTCGATCATCAGCCGGCCGGCCGAAGAATCGGTCCCCTGGGGCGGACGCACCGGCTATGTCCAGGATCTGTGGCGGGATGGCGAGGTCGGCAAGGCCTGGGGTTTTGTCCCGACCGCCCAGAACACCCGGGTCTTTCTCTGCGGCAACCCGGCGATGATCGATGACATGGCGACGCTCCTGCAATCCGAGGGTTATCGCGAACACAGCCGCAAAGAACCTGGAGAGGTCTTTGTGGAGCGCTATTGGTAGCCCGGGCAATCCGTCATGGGTTGTCGGTTCTACGCTCAACGCCCATAGCCCCATAGCCCCATAGCCCCATAGCCCCATAGCCCCGGGGGCCTGGAGCCCCCTAAGCCATCTCGATCAGCGCAGCGACCGTCTTCTCGATCCCTTCGGCCGCCTCGGAAATGTTGCCCGCGAGCATGTAGGCTGGCGAGCTCACCAGTTTGCGCTCATGATCAACCACGAAGTCCTCCACCGGGCAGGCGACGTGTGTCGCGCCCATGCTCTCCATCGCGCCGGCGGTGTCGGCGTCGTTGCCGATCGTCAGTTCGGGCCCCTCGCCGCCAAGGACCTTGGCCAGGAGAGCGGGCGCGATACAGACCGCGGCGACGGGTTTGCCTTGTTCGTGGACCTCGCGGACCAGGGCGGCGACGCCCGGATCGACGGCACACTCCGCGCCGGAGACGGCGAAATCACAGAGATTCTTTGCCGCGCCGAAACCACCCGGGAGAATCAATCCGTCCAATTCGTCGGCCGACATATCTATGACATCCTTGACTGCGCCGCGCGCAATTCGGGCCGACTCGACGAGGACGTTGCGTTCTTCGCCTTCCTCCACCTCTCCCGTCAAATGGTTGACGACGTGGAGCTGAGGTCTGTTGGGTGCACACATGATGGCCTCGGCCCCATGCCGGTCGATGGCCAGCAGGGTGATCACCGATTCGTGGATTTCTGCGCCATCGTAGACGCCGCAACCGGAGAGAACGACCCCGATTTTTTTGCCCATGGTTTGCCTCCTTCGCTCGGTCTGCAGAAGCATTGTAACGCCGCTTATGAGTCCGTTGCTGTCACTGTGTGTTCGCTATCGCTATCGCTATCGCTTCTATCGCTATCGCCATCGGAATCCACTTCTGTCCAAGAAAAATCTTCATTTGAAGTTGTCCGTTTAACAACACGAGGTCTACGGGTTGGTTTTTGGCATATCCGGTTTGCGGTGGCCCGTGTCCGTGCCCGAATTGCAGCGGCAGCGACGGTAATCAGGGTCGGCGAACAGGAATCAGTGACAGCGAACAGTAGTCAGCGTCAGCGTTCAGCCACCAGCGGCAGCAAACAGCACTCGGTTCTTCGGGTTCAACAGCCGCCGGGGGATGGCACGGACGTGAGCGAAGACCTCCATCGCCGCCTGTACTCCTGACCGCTGCCCCTGAACACTGATGGCTGAACGCTGTTCCCTGTCGCTGTCCCCTGTCGCTGCTCACTGCCGCTGATAGCTGACTCCTGTTCGCTGACGCTGTCTGCTGATCCCCGCCGCTGTCCCTGAACGCTGTTGAAAACGCTGTCTTGGAAAAGATTGATCGAGCATCGAGCATCCAGCATCGATCGAGCGGGAGTAGAAGAGCAAAGGTAGAGTGTTGCAGCAGACGAGGAGAATATATGATCGACCTCTACACCTGGTCCACGCCCAATGGGCACAAGATCCACATCATGCTGGAAGAAACCGGGATTGAATACCGCCTCCACGCAATCAACCTCGACGAGGGCGAACAGAAATCACCCAGGTACCTGACCATCAACCCAAATGGAAAGATACCGGCCATCGTGGACCCGGCGGGCCCGGACGGCAATCCGATCGCGATCTTCGAGTCGGGCGCCATCCTGCTCTATCTCGCCGAGAAAAGCGGCATGTTGCTGCCGTCTGATCCGGCGGGGAGGTGGCAGACTCTGTCCTGGCTGATGTTCCAGGTGGGCGGTATCGGCCCCTTCCTCGGCCAGGCGGGCTATTTCCTTCATCGGGCGCCGGAGCCGGTGCCCTTTGCGGTGGAACGATTCATCACCGAAGCCGAGCGCCTCTATGGCGTGGTCGAGAGCCAGCTTCGAAACCGGCGGTATCTTGCGGGCGAATACTCCATAGCCGACATCGCCTGTTACCCGTGGATGAAGAACCACGCACGATTCAGCATCGATATCGATGACTACCCGGCCACGGCGAGGTGGCTCGATGCCATCGGCCAGAGACCCGCCGTTCAGCGGGCCCTGCAAATTCAGTTCGATTGAACTCAGCCTGGTGGAACAGGCGGGATGATCATCCGTGGCGGAGAAGCGTCGCCTTTCGCCCAGTAGCCGCCGGTGTCACCGGAATGACACCTGACCAGATAGTGAACGATCAGCTCCTCGGTGTTTTCGACCTCGACCCTGAATTGCGCGGTCTGCCCGGCCTCCACATCGAATGCGAATCCATAGAAGGTGCCGATCTTCTCCCGGTTCGCGAATTTCGCGTTCTCGTTGGTCGAGCGTTCCACGAGCCCTCCACGCACCGGTAGGAAGACCACCACGTCGCCGCCTTCCGCCGTGACGCTGGCGGTCCGGCTGACCGCATCGACCTCGATTTTTCCGACCATTGGTTTTTTCTCGGGATTCACGTCGATGGTGATGTGGTTTTCGTCCTTATAGTCCATTTGTCCTCCGTCCAGTTTGTTGTCGAGTCGCCTACTCGATCGTGGCGGCTTCGACCAATTCTTCAAATCGCCGGTCGGTCTTCAACTCGGCAAAACCGGCATAGTCCAGGATGATCTGGATCGGGTATCCCGCCTCGACCGCGCGTTTGATCCAATCCATCGCCAGGTTGCGCTCGCCGAGCCTTTCGAATACGTCGGCGAGGGCAACCATGATGTTGGGGTCTTTGACGTCCAACGAGGCGACCCGCTCGAGGAGGCGACGAGCCTCCGCCTCGTCCCCGAGATGTGCATTGAAGGAAGCCAGGTCCACCAACACCGTCACATCGTCTTCGCGCTCTTCGAGCACTTTTTCCGCCAGCTCTGCGGCCCGCCGGTAGGCCGCCTGAACGCGTTCCGTTTGCGCTGGTTCGAGGCCTGCCGTGGCCTCGGCGAGGTTGTTCCAGACGCTGTAGTCGCGATCGTCGAGATCGAGGGCGCGCCGGTAGAGATCCGCGGCCGCGGCCGATCGGCCGTCGTAGAACTCGAGGGTCGCGAGATTGTTCAGGCCCTCATAACCGCAGCCGATGGCACAGGCCCGCTCGAGATGCTCGCGGGCGCCGGCGCGGTCACCGAGATAAAAGAGCGTGCTGCCCAGGGCGGTGTGACCGATGCTGAAATCGGGCAGCAATTCCACGACCCGGCGAAAGTATTCTGCGGCCTGGGCGAGGTCGTGGCGCTTGTAGAAAAACTTGCCGAATGCATAGAAGGTGCGCCAGTCCTCGGGACCGGTACGGATGGCGCGATCCACCACCGCCTGGGCATTTTCTTCGTCTCCGGTGGCTCGATAAGCCGTGGCGAGAAGCATCGAGGCCACGAGATCCAGCGGATCGAGGGCGACCGCGCGCTGAAGGTGATCGATGGCAAAGGAGGGATCTCCCGATTCCAGAGCCAGATGTCCGGCGGCGGCGTGCGCAGCCGGCAGATCCGGCGCCACATCGACCGCTCGCCGGGCATAAGTCGTACCGTGTTCGAGCCAGATCGGATCTCGGCTCGACAGATAACGTTGATGACACGAGTGCGCCAGCTGGATCATGGCTTCCGCATAATCCGGGTCGAGGTCGAGTGCCTCGCGGTAGAGGCGGATTGCCTGAGAGAGCTGGTTCTCCGACGGGTTGTCGCTGGATCGCCCGCGCGCCTCGAGAAAGAGCTCCGCCGCTTCCGCGTTGCGGGTGCCGCCGATCTGCATGGCATTGCGCTCATGATCGCGGAGTTCGATGTCGAGCATCTCTTCGATCACCTCCGCGACACGGTCCTGGAGCACGAAATCCGCCGTCTTCTCGGTGGTGATGGTGCGAGAGCGCAATTGACGCAAGCGCATTGCATCAACCAGTTCGATCGGGATGCGGAGGGTCTCTTCTTCTGCAAGGACGCTCCCCGAGATCACCAGATCGATGCCGAATATCTTGTGCGCCAGATCGGCGCTGTTGACCCGGCGGCTGCGGATCTCGCTAGCCGGAACGACCGAGAGTGAGTCTTGGAACCTCCTCAACTCGGAGAGTTTTGCAGTCACTGTGTCGAGCAATCCGACGCACATGATCTGGGACTGCACGTCAGCAGCCGGACAATTGAAGGGCAAGACAACAAGGTGTTGTTTTGCAGGACGAATCAGCAAGGGGTAGAGAAAGACCCCGGCAGCGAGGATCGCGACCCCTGCGATGGCCGGCAGCCAGCGGCGCAATTTTCTCGGGCGGCGCACGACCATCGAGGACGGCATCGTTTGAGTCACGATTTCTGCGGGGGTGGATTCGCCCCGGAAGCGCTTCAGTTCGGCCACCAGATGGCGTGCGTGCTGATAACGTTCTGCAGGCTCGCGTTCGAGGCACCTGCCGACGATTCGCAGCAACTCGCCGGGGACTTCAGGACGAAGATCGTCGATCGGCGTCGGGTCGGTGCTGGTGATGGCGAGCAGGATGGCGCGGTCGTGTCCGGCGGCAAAGGCCCGGCGGCCGGTCAGCATCTCGTACAGCACCGCGCCCACGGCCCAGATATCGCTGCGGCCGTCGAGCGTCTCACCGGTGGCCTGCTCGGGTGACATATAGGCCGGTGTGCCTACCACCGAGCCTTCGAGGGTGACGGCGGCCTCTCCGGCGAGCTTTGCGAGGCCGAAATCGACGATTTTGATTTGTTTGCGGTCGTCAAAAAGCAGGTTGGCCGGTTTGATGTCGCGGTGGACGATGCCCGCCTCGTGGGCGTTCTCGAGGCCGTCGGCGATCTGGATCGTTATCTCCACCGCGTCTTCGACCGCGAGCGGCCCACGCAGGATCCGGTGTTTCAGGGTCTCGCCGGAACAGTGCGCCATGGCGATGAAGAGTTGGCCTTCCGGTGTTTCTCCGATGTCGAAAATGGTGCAGATGTTGGGGTGATCGAGGGAGGAGGCCGCCCGTGCCTCGCGCTTGAAGCGTTCTCGAAGAAGTTGTTCCTGAACCCATTCCGCGGGCAGAAACTTGAGCGCAACGGCACGATCGAGGCGGGTGTCCTGGGCCTTGTAAACGATGCCCATGCCGCCACCGCCCAGTCGTTCCAGGATGCGGTAATGAGAGACCGTGCTGCCGATCAAAATGCCCTCCCGATGACGCTGAAACGATCCGCTCAACAAACAATGCGACCTGGGCGCACCGCCCAACCACAGCTTCATGCCATGTTTTCGAGGTCCTTGATTCCATTGTTGCTGCTGGCGTCATTGTACATTGCGTCAGGTCGACCTGGGTTACTCTGGGGCCGATGGGCCGGGAGCATTTCATCAATGCGGATTTTGACCTCAGTCTGCGTCGGGGTGGCGTCAGACCCTTCGGGCGAGCGCGAGAGCGTCAGGCCGCCGAATTGCCGTGGCATTTTCTGCTCCTGGCTCGAGGCGGAGACTCGATCCTCCTCGATCGGGAGGTGGATCGAGATTTCGCCCGCTATTTCAAAGATTGCGGCATCGAGCATCCGAAGGTCAGTGTTGCGCCATCGATCCGGCGGCATGCCACTCTCAGGCCCTTCGGCTGGAATCTGCAGGCATCCGAGCTCAATCGTCGCTACGCGGAGCCGGTTGATCATCCCCTTCTCGATGTCGTGCGCCGAGTGAATGGACGTCGCTTTGCCGCTGAGGTCGAGACTGCGATCGGTGATGGAAAAGAGGTCCTCGGTGTTTTCACCTCCGTCGAATCAGTGGTGGATTTCCTGGCCGGGCAGCCTTCATCCGGGGTCGAGTGGATGGTCAAATCGGAGCACGGGAATTCCGGATTGGGGAATCGCAGACTCCGATCTCTCCCATTGAGCGAGGCCGATCGACGCGTCATCGAAGGAATGCTGGTCGAGAACCCGTGTGTCGTGCTTGAACGATTCCGTCCGCGCGTGCTCGATCTCGCCTCGGTCTTCGAGGTGTCGGGTGATGGATCGATTCACGGATTGCAGATTCACGAGGTCGTCAATACCGCCGACGGCGCCTTTATCGGGGCGATCTTTGATCTCGATTCGAGAACGGTGGAGCCGTGGCGCGAGAAGATCGGGACAGCCGTGAAAACGGCTGCTCGTCGGCTTGCGCGCGACGGGTACAAAGGTCCGGTTTGTATCGATAGCTTTGTGTGGGACGACGATGGTCTGCCCCGGCTGCGCGCACTTGTCGACATCAACGCGCGCGGCTGTATGTCTGCCCCCGGAAAGAGCCTGTGGCGTGATTGGGGGCGGGACAGGGTGGTCTACTGGCGTCTCTTTTCAGCTCGAAAGCTGCGTTTGCCCTCGTCGTTCGATGACCTGGTCGTGGCTTTGGGCGACGATGCCTTCGATCCGCTCCGGCGGTGTGGCGTCCTGCTCACCTCGCCCCTTGGGTTCGACGCTGGCCGTCCCCTGCGTTACGGGGTACTTCTGGCAGGCATGGACCGGCCGGAGGTGGAGCGTCTCGACGAACGACTCCGGGGACAGTTCGAGCAATGAGAGTCATTGTGATTGTCGGGCCAACCGCGAGCGGCAAGACCCGGCTTGGCGTCGAGGTGGCCCATCGTCTGGGTTCGGAAATCGTATCCGCCGACTCGCGTCAGGTTTATCGCGGTCTCGATATCGGCACCGGCAAGGATCTCGACGAGTACTCGCAGGTTACACCTCCGGTTCCATACCACCTCATCGATATCGCCGAACCCGACGAGGTCTATACGCTTTTTCGTTTCCAAAAAGATTGTTATTCGGTTTTTCGTTCTTTCTCCGAACGAGAGGGCTTCGCGACGGGGGCGATTCCCCTGGTGATGGTTGGCGGGACCGGGCTCTACGTCGAATCGGTGGTCCGGGACTATCGAATCGTCGATGTGCCGCAGAACGCTTCGCTTCGGCAGCGCCTGGACAGGCTGGCGACCGATGAACTGGTTTTGATGGCCCGTCGCGAGATGGCCGACCCGGAGGTGATCGATTTCGCGAGCCGCCGCAGGTTGATTCGTGAGCTCGAGATTGCCGAAGCCAGACGACAGGGCCCGGTGGAGTCGAGCAGTGGGCCCGGGCTCGAGATCTCCTATTCGGTCTTCGGCTTCGCTATCGAGCGGCAGACGCTGCAGGCAAGAATTCGGCGCCGTCTGGTCGCTCGTCTCGATGAAGGGCTCATCGATGAAGTCCGGACGCTGCTCGATAGCGGTCTCGAGCCGAAGCGCCTCCACGATCTCGGTCTCGAATACCGTGAAGTCGCAGCCTATCTGCTTGGAAAAAAGAGCCGCGACCGCATGCAGGCCGATCTCGAGCGCGCGATCGGCCGTTTTGCCAAGCGGCAACAGACCTGGTTCCGGGGCATGGAGAAGCGGGGCATCGCGATCGAATGGATCGACCCAGACGATGTCGAGACGGTGCTCGCCGAGAGCGTGTAGTCGTTAATTCACCGCCATCGGTTGACTGAGGGTGAAGAGTCCGATATTGGCAAGAAAATGCTCACCCTGCTCGGTGACCATCTCGTAGCTGCCCTCCATGGTTCCAAATGGGGTCGAAAGGGGACAGAAGGAGGTGTATTCAAAGGACTCGCCGGGTGCCAATTGGGGTTGTTCACCGATCACTCCGGGACCGCGCACTTCTTCGACATTTCCGTTGGCGTCGGTGATGACCCAGTGGCGATTGAGAAGCTGAACCGGGTCCGGGCCGTTGTTGGAAATCCGAATCCTGTAAAGAAAAAAACCACCGCTGTTGCAGCGGCTGTGATCGTTCGGGAACATAGCTTGACTTGACAGCCACCACCACCCCCCGAGTTTGGGCTTCCGAGTCGTACATTGTTTCCCTCCATCGACCTCTCTGCCATCAACCCCCGTCGAGTGGAGAAGATTCCGAAGCCGGTGGACCAAAGTGAGAAATGTGGCGGAACAATGATCCGGGGACCGAGCCTTGCGGGATCGCCGATTCCGCAGTACAACCATTCGGTCACCTCCGGCATCTCAATGGGTGTGGAAACGCAGCTCTTGAACCCGTTGACCGAGCCGGTGAGGCCGCCGATGCCGAAAATCGTTGTCGACTCCCACCAGCCGTCAGACCGCGAGCTCGTCCAACGTGCCGCCAGGGGGGATGTGGCTGCTTTCGAGGAGCTCTATCGAGCCAACTCCGGCAGGGTCTATCTTTTGTGTCTGCGGATGTCGGGCGATCCCTCGATGGCCGAAGAGCTGGCGCAGGAGGCCTTTGTCCGGGCATGGCAGAAACTGGGGTCCTTTCGGGGATCGAGCGCGTTCTCGACGTGGCTTCATCGCGTGACCGTCAACGTGGTGCTCGGCAACCGACGCAGTGCGGCGCGGCGCGAGGCACGGATCAATGCGGTGAGCGATGCGGTGCTGAACGAAGTCCAGGGTTTGAACGGTTGGCCCGGAGATGCGCTCGATCTTGAACGGGCAGTGACGGCGCTCCCCGATCGCGCGAGAACGATCTTTGTCCTCCACGACATCGAGGGATTTCGGCACCGGGAGATCGCTGAGATCACCGGGGTGGCGGTTGGAACATCCAAGGCGCAACTCCACCGGGCCCGAAAGCTCCTGCGAAAGGCGTTAAAAACATGAACTGCAACGACGTCCTCGATCGTATCGACGATTTCCTCGATGGTTGTCTCGATTCGGCCACCGCGAAGGCGATCAAAGACCATCTCGGTGGATGTGCCACCTGTGGCGACGAGATCGAGTTGGTGGGCGAATTGCGTGCCCGGGTCGATCGAATGCCGCGGTCAGCGCAACCACCCCATGACCTGTGGCCGGCTATCGCCAACGAGATCGAATCGGCGAAAATCGTACGTGCCTCATTCGGGCGACGTGCTCTGCTGGCTGCCGCCGCCGCCCTCCTGATCATGGCATCGGTCGCCACGGCCTACCTGGTCGGGCGCCATCAGGCGATGCCGGTCGCCCAGCTTCCGGCGCCGATTGAAATCGACGAATCAACCATCCTTCTCGCTTCCTTTGCGGAGCTTGGAGTAGACGACTACCTGGTCACCCGGGACGGGCTTCTCGATGCGCTCGAGGCGAGGCGGCATGAATTGTCGCCTGATACGCAGAAGATCTTGACCGAAAACATGCAGGTCATCGAAGAGGCCATGGCACGAATTGCGGGGGCCTTGAGTGAGAACCCCGAGGACGAATTTTTGATGAAACAACTCGCCGGCGCCTATCGGCAGCAGATCGGTCTCCTGCAACGCGCTGTGCGGCTACCAGCTGAAGTTTAATAATCCCGTTCGAATGGGAGTGGAGGTGAGCATGAAAGACACGACGAAATTGGCAACTCTGGTGATGGTGCTGGTTGTTGCGGCCGCTGCTGCCGCATCGGCGGGCCAAACGGTCAACGAGAGCGTCCCGGTGGCGCCCGGAGCCGAGATCCAGGTCGAGAATCTGGCCGGTTCGCTGACTTTTGAAGCCTGGAACAACAGCACGCTCGAAGTGACGGGCACTCTTGGCGATGGGGTGGAAGAACTCGATATCAGCGTCGATGAAGAGGATGGTGAGATCCATATCGAAGTCGAGTTTGACGAGGACTATCACGGAAAGCAGATCACCAACACCGATCTCGTGATCCGCCTGCCGGCAGACTCACCTCTTTCGGTGGAGACGGTGAGCTCGTCGATCTCGGTCTCCGGAATGACGAGTTGGGTGGATATCGAGACCGTCAGCGGTGCGGTGATCGTCCGCGGCCAACCCGAAGGTCTCGACATCGAGGCGGTGAGCGGTTCGGTGAATGTGGAAACCGCCCCCTCGGGCACGTCGATCGAATCGGTGAGTGGTGAAATCGAAGTCGACACGGCCCTCGGTGATTTCGATGCCGAAAACGTGAGCGGCAAGATCATCATCAACGGCGGTTCTCTCGGCGAGGCGAGCATGGAAACGGTGTCGGGCAACATCGACTGCTACGCGGTGCCCAGCGCGGAAGTCGATGTGGACATGGAAACCATGAGCGGGACCATCACGCTCCTGGTCGACTCCAATGCGCCCGCGTCCTACGATCTGAGCACCTTCTCGGGCTCGATCAAAAACGAGTTCGGTCCGGAGGCGCAACGCACGAGTAAGTACACTCCTGGGAAAGAGTTGAGCTTCAACACCGGTCACGGCGGCCCGAGCATTTCGCTGACCAGCTTCAGCGGTACGATCAAGTTGATGGCGAAATAACTCAACAGATCAAGGAAATTCGAGGGCGGGGCTTCGGCCCCGCCCTTTTCTTTGCTGGGGAGAAAGGGGGAGAGGGAGAAAGGGAGAAACGCCCGGCACCGAATTCTCCTGTATGTGAATGTCGTCTCCCGATGTCATCCTGAGCGGAGCCCCACAGGGGGCGTAGTCGAAGGATCTATGAGGTGGACAACAAAGACCTCGAGCCGCAGATCCTTCGACTTCGCGCCAAGGGCGCTTCGCTCAGGATGACATCTTGAAAGTGGGCTGCCAGCTCATTGTCCCTGCCCCAAACGAGGCTGAATACTCGGTCTCCCTTTCTCCCTTTCCCCCTTTCTCCCTTTCCCATCCCGGTTTCCCAATCCAGCGTGAGATACCATGGAAAGGTGCCTTCATTGAGGAGGGATCATTGAAGCGCAAACAATTGGTGCTCACAGCCTCGGGGCGGGATCGGGTCGGCGTCGTTGACGAGATGGCGGAGTTGATCCTCCGCTTCGAGGGCAATGTCGAGTCAACCCGGATGGTGCGACTGGGTGGCGATTTTGCGTTGCTGATGTTCGTGACCGCGGCGGAGAGCTCAATTGAAGAACTTCGCGCGGCACTGGCGGAAGTGCACTATGCGCGATACGACATCCACACCCGTCTCAGCGAGGTCGCCGAACCGGAAGAAACATCGGCCGTGCCGTGTGCCATAACGGTTCTGGGCGCAGACCACATGGGGATCATCCACCAGGTCACGCGCTATCTCGCCGAGCAGGGGATCAATATCGAGACCATGACCACCGAAGTTTCGGCGGCACCGATGAGCGGCACTCCGCTCTTTTCGATGTCGGCAATGGTCAGGGTGCCGCCCCAGCTCGGTGTTGATGATCTCCGCGAGGCGCTCGAATTCATCGGCGACGAGGTCGGAGTCGATACCAAGGTGTTTCCCCACGTGGATGAGGGGTAGTCGTGGTGGGGATTTTTACGCCATCGAGTCAGCGGGTTGTGAGGCTATGATCGGCCGCTGACTCGGCCTGGCAGTGAGGCTATGGCAGGCCGCTGAAGCCGTCGGCTTGAGCCCCAATGCCCCATATAGCCCCATAGCCCCAAAGCCTAATACGCAAAGGGATCAAATGAAGGCGTCGCCGGCGGCTCTTCAGCCGCAGATTCTGTCTTTGCCGGCTTTTTCTTGGATCTCCTCGGACGACGACGGCGACTCTTCTTTGCCGGAGTCTTGCTCTCTTGTCCGTTTGCCTCGACTGTCTCTTCCGTCTCTGCGGGAGCCGGTTCGGCGTCTTTTGAAGTGCCGTTGTCTGGGGAGGAGGCAGTGCTCTCGGCCTCGGCACTGGCGCTTTTCTTCCGTCGCCGTCCGCCCCGGCGTCGGCGTCGGGGCTTCGGGCTGTCGCCGGCCGGCGGACTGTCTTCGCTCGCAGCAGCTTCGACAGGCTCAGCTGCCTCGGTCTTCTGTTTTCGACGCGGCGCTTTCTGGCGACCCATGCCTTCGGCCAGATCGGCGGCGCTCACCGCAGGTGAAGCGGTGGACTCCTCGCTTTTCAAGCGCTCGTTCCAAACGATGCGTTCTTCGGCGCGGTGGAGATCCGGGGCGGCGATGATCTCCACCTGAATATCGAACTCACGTTCGAGTGCTGCAAGCTCCTGGCGGCGTTCATTCTGGAGGGCATCTGCAAGTTCCGGGTGCAGCTCGACACGGGCGCCACCGAGACGACCGGTCACGGCGCGGGTTTCGATCCGCCGCAGAATATTGAGCCCGACAAGCTCCGGGCTGGCGATACTGCCGGTGCCGCTGCAGGTCGGACAGGCGCGGTGGGTGCGGAGCTGGAGCGCTTTTTTCAAGCGCTGACGATTGATTTCCAAGAGGCCGTTTTCCGACAGACGGCTGGCGTTGGTCCTCGCCTTGTCGTCCTTGAGCGCATCCCGCATCACCTTTTCGACCTCGCGACGGTGTTTGGGGGAGCGCATGTCGATGAAATCCACGACCACGAGACCGCCGATGTCGCGCATGCGGAGCTGTCGGGCGACCTCACGGGCGGCTTCGAGATTGGTGTTGTAGGCCGTTTCTTCCTGGCTTCCGGCCTTGTTGGCCCTTCCAGAGTTGACATCGACGGCGGTCAGCGCCTCGGTTCCGTCAATAACGATCGACCCGCCGCTTGGGAGATCGACCTTGCGTTGGTAGATGCGATCGATCTGTTCCTCGAGCTCATACTTGCTGAAGAGGGGCATTCGATCGGTGTAGTGCACGAGCCGGTTGCCCGCCCGCGGCATGAATGTCTGCATGTATCCGCGCGCCTTGGAGAATGCCTTTTCGTCATCGACAAGGATCTCGGAAATCGACGAGTCGAGCGAGTCGCGGAGCGCCTGAACGATCAGGTCCTGGTCGCTGTAAAGCAACTTCGGGCCCTTGCCGGTTTTGGATTCTGCTCGGATCTTCTTCCACAGGCGGAGCAGGGCGTTGAGATCGCGGTTGAGCGTTTTCTGTGGTTGGTCGAGGGCGTTGGTCCGGAGAATGACGCCGAATCCTTCCGGGAGTTCGAGTTTTGCCACCCGATCCTTGACGAGTTCCCGTTCTTCGTCCTCGGCCTTGCGCGATACGCCCCTGACATCATCAAAGGGCATCAGAACCAGATAGCGGCCGGCAATACTGATGTTGGTAGTCAGCAAGGCGCCCTTGCGGCCGACACCGTCCCGCACGACCTGAACCAGAACGGGCTGGCCGCGTTGCAGTATCTGGTCGACGCGGGGGTATTTGCCCTTGTTGTCGGGTTTCTTGTAGTACTGGGAGGGAACCACATCGGCCGCGCGCAACAGACCATCCCGCTCCTCGCCGAAATCTGCGAAGGCGGCATCGAGCGATGGTTGGATATTGGCCACGTTGCCGCGATAGATATTGCCGCGGCAAAGACCGGATTCGGTGGCGGCAACCTCGTATCGGTCGAGAATCTTGCCGGACATGGTGGCGATGCGCACCTCGTCGGGGCGCTGGGCGTTGATGAGCATGCGTCGGGTCACGACGTCTCCTGTTCTTGATGAAGAAATAGCGGGGTGCTCGGCGATCGAGCGACCAAACCGCTGACCGGGCAAGGGTAGCATAAGTTTCGATTATTGATAGGTTTCGGGTGCGAAAGGCTCTGAGGCAATGGGGCATGGCGGTATGGGGCTATGGAGCTATGACCGGTTGCTACCCGCCCTGGTAATGGGGCTTTGAGGATTCTCTCCGCCTGGTCTCCCGATCCTGAAGCCTGAGAGCCCCATAGCCCCATAGCTCCATAGCCCCATTGCCTCATCGTCCTCCTGGGTGGGCTCAGCATCGATACAGAATAGCTCCCCAATTCAGCCCACTCCCGAGACCGACAAAGCACACCAGATCACCTTCCTTGGCACGTCCCTGCTCGAGTGCCTCGTGGTAGGCGATGGGGATGGTACCGGCGGTCGTGTTGCCGTAGTTCTGAATATTGTTGAACACTTTGTCGTCGGGTAGCTCGAGTCGTTTCTGGACGCCTTCGTTGATCCTCAAGTTGGCCTGGTGCATGATGACGAGATCCAGATCGTCGGTGGTGAGGCCGTTTCTCTCCAGGATCTCCAGGGTGACCTGCGGCATGAAAGTGACGGCCAGTGCGTAAACCTTTCGCCCCTCCACGATGGGCACGACATCGCCGGAATCGATCATGTCCTGACGGATATAGGGCCGGAAGGCGCTGCCGGCGGCCTTGGTCCACAGCCGCTCGGCCTGGTCGCCGTTGGTGTGCAGCAGACAGTCGATGACTCCTTTGTCATCTTCCTCACAAGCTTCCACCACAACCGCTCCGGCGCCATCGCCGAAAAGAACCACCCTGTCTCGAGTCGAGGTGTTTTCTTCGTACTCCTCCGTCGAGATCTCTCCGGCTTCCTCACCCAGAGCGATTCGCCACGTTTGGTCGCTCCAGGGAACCAGGGAGGCGTGGGCCTCGGCCCCGACCACCAGAACCCGGCGGTGCTGGCCGGACCGGATCAGCGCGTCGGCGAGTTGCAATCCGTAGACGAAGCCGGCGCATTGTTGGCGGATGTCGAGACATGGAATGTGTTCGAGCCCGAGTTTGCGCTGGAGAAAGGGGGCCGAACCGGGGAAAAAGAAATCGGGAGTCATGGTGGCGACCACCAGGTAGTCGATGTCCGAAGCCTGGAGGCCGGCCTTCTCGATTGCCTGGCGGGCGGCCGGGACCGCAAGATCGGAGGTCGCCTGGTCGGGCGCGGCATACTGCCTTCTGGCGATTCCGGTTCGGATCTGGATCCACTCATCGGAGGTGTCCATCACGCGAGCGAGGGCGTGATTGTCGACCGTAGCCTCCGGGATGTACATTCCTGTCCCCGTAATAACTGCACGCATTGGCGCCTCCTTCGCTGGCGATTCTAGCCTAGTTCGCGCTCCCGACACATGGTGCCCAATGGAGGGGACGGGACTCGCCTCAAAGGGCCTGGGACCTGAGGCTTGGGGCTTGACAATCGTGGTGATGCGGCGACTGAATCGGCGCCTCAAGCCTCAAGGACCCGTTTGGTCGTTCGGGTTATGGGGCCCGATCGAACACCGACCATCACTGCTGTCCGGGACAGGGACGACAGCGTCAGAGTTCAGCGCCAGCAACAGAATTCAGCGACAGCGAACAGGAGTCAGCGGCAGCGTTCAGTCATCAGGGTCAGCGATCAGCGGCCGGGACAGTGAACAGCAGTCATATCTTCGGGGCTCCGGCATTTGTGGTGCGGCCGTCTCGGCCGCACGGTGTGCAGGCGAGACGCCTACACCACAACGGCTGTTCCTTCTGTTGAACGACCCGGAGGTGACCACGCCGTCACTGCACCTGATTGCTGCCCCTGATCTCTGCCGCTGCACACTGATCGCCGCCGCTGTCTGCCGTTCCCTGTCGCTGTCCCTGAATTCTGCGTCTTGTGTCCCCCCGACCGCCGGGAATGCTATTGTTCCTCGCGATGGCGGAAGGCATTCGAATCTCGTTCGCAGACGTGGCCAAGCGCTACGATCTGCGGGTCATTTTTCGCTCGGTGAGCGGTGAAGCCGTTCCCGGGGAAGTATTGGTGATCACCGGGCCCAACGGTTCCGGCAAATCGACCCTTTTGTCCATCCTCTGCGGTCTGTTGAGGCCCACTCGGGGTTCGATCCACCATTTTCAGGGTGAGGCCGATCTCGAACGTGGATCGTGGCGTCATCACCTGGGTGTCGTGGCGCCTTCGATGGCTGTCTATGAAGAGCTCGATGCGATGGAGAACCTGCGCTTCTTTGCCCGCGTCCGAGGCATCGACGGCGCTCGAGACCGGTGCCGGGAGTGTCTCGAGATGGTCGGGTTGGATCCCGCACGAAAGACTCCCGTGCGTGGCTTTTCCACCGGCATGGCACAACGGCTGAAGATTGCCCAGGCGGTGCTCCACGACCCCTTGGTGCTGGTTCTCGACGAACCGGGATCCAATCTCGATCCGGAGGGCAAAGATTGGCTCGAAGGCCATGTTCGAGGCCTTGCCGTCGAGGGCAAGACGGTGCTCCTGGCTACCAACGACCGGCGCGAAATGGAATGGGGGGAACGCCGTGTGGCGCTTGGTGGTTGAGGCGCTGGCGGTTGCCGCCAAGGATCTGCGCACCGAGTTCCGGACCCGGGTCGCTCTCAATTCGTTGGGACTGTTTGCCCTCACGGTCCTGGCGGCGGTGTCCTACACCGTCGGGCCGTACAGGATCTCGGTCGACGACCGCCCCTTTCTGCTCGCCGTTTTGTTGTGGATCGTGATTCTCTTCGCCGCCCTGGCCGGGCTCGACCGTTCCTTCGTCAAGGAGGAAGAGAGCCACACCGCGCCGCTGCTGCGTTTGGCGGCCTCGGCCCATGCAGTCTGGGTAGGCAAGCTTCTTTTTAACCTGATTCTGATCTTTTTGCTGATGGCGATTCTGGTGCCGCTGTTCTGTGTCCTGATGGGGTATCAAATCGTGATGGTCGGAGAGTTCGTGCTGCTGTTGGTTTCCGGGGGCTTTGCATTGGCGGTGATCACGACCATCATCGCTGCGATCATCGCCAGGGCGATGACGCGCGGGGCCCTGTTTTCGGTTCTTTCCTTGCCGCTCCTCTTGCCTCTGATCATTTTCCTCATCCAGGGTACTGCAGCCGCAGCAGATGGGTCCGCGGAGACCCTCGCATCGGCCCTTCGGGCGGTTTTGTCGATGGGCGGGATCATGACCGTGGTGTCGGCGGCGCTCTTCCCCGTGGTCTGGTCGGACTGATTTTCACACCGATCGGGCTCTTTGGGGTATTATTTCCGCCGATCATGGCATGTTTTCGAAACCAGAGAGGTTGAAGTAGAAGATGCGGGTGTCAGAAATACTGAAATGGGTTCTTCTGGTGTGGCTCGGCGGGGTCATCCTGGCTGCATTTTTCTATGTGCAGCCGGCCGAAGGTTTCATCGGAGAATCATCGCGGATCGTCTTTTTCCATGTGCCCATGGCGTGGATTGCGGTCCTGGCGTTCTTGGTTTCCTGTGTGGCGTCGGTTCGATATCTCTGGCGCAGGGATCCAAAGGACGACATCAGGGCTTCGGTGAGCGCAGGACTGGGTCTGCTCTTTGCGGTGCTGGCGACCACCACCGGTTCCGTTTTTGCTCGGATCATGTGGAACGCCTATTGGAATTGGGACCCGCGCCAGACCTCGATCACCATTTTATTGTTGATCTACGCCGCCTATCTGGCGCTTCGTGGAGCGATCGAGGACCCTGAGAGGCGAGCGAGTCTGTCGGCGGTTTATGCCATCCTTGCCTTCGTAACCGTGCCGTTCCTGGTCTTTGTGGTGCCGAGGATCTACTGGTCGCTCCACCCGGACACCATCATAAACACCCGTGGTTCCAACGACTTCGATTCGCGCTACACGCAGGTGCTGATGGCATCGCTTGTAGGATTTACGTGTTTGTACGTATGGTTATATACTATCGGCTGTCGGATCGAGGCCATTCGGCAGCGGCGTGAGCAAGAGGAGCTTTAGATGACTGACCTCATGGGTATCGCAGTGGTCACCCTGATGATCTGGGTTGGACTGTTCGCCTATGTTTTTCGGCTCGATCGCAAGGTCAGTCGATTGGAGGATTGAATGACGGATTCACGACGACAACGTCGTATTTGGTATGCGGTTGGCGGAGTTCTGGTGGTGGCGTTTCTAGCCTATGGAACGACCTCCTTCAAATCGAATCTGACACCCTACGTCAGTTTCGATGAGGCCACCCAAAGCGGCCGAAAAGTGCAGGTTGCGGGTGGGTTGGTCGAAAACTCCACCGAGTACGTCGATGCCACCGAGGAGCTGCGCTTCGATATGGTTGAAGAAGACGGCGCCACCATGACCGTGGTCTACAAAGGGGTCAAACCCGGCAACTTCGAGGAGGCGATTCAGATCGTCGCCGTCGGCGCCTACAGCGACGGCCAATTCCATGCCGAACAGCTGCTGGTGAAGTGTCCCTCCAAATACCAGGGTCTCGAGGACGACGTCAAAAGCTACGGATCCGAAACCTGATCCCGCCAATCGAGGCGGGCGGCTGATCCCGTCTCGATTCGCGAATACGAGGAGAACCCATGTACCTTCCAGGAACCCTCCTGATGTGGACGGCGTTGCTCGCCGGTGTGGCGTCAACGGTGACCTACTGGCTTTCGATCAAGAACCCCGAGCGTTGGCGCTCCCCGGCGCGGCAGAGCTATCTGCTCATGACCGCGGCGATAGTGGTGGGCTCGGGGTTACTGATGTACCTCCTGGTCACCCACGACTACCGCCTCCACTATGTGTGGGCCTACTCCGACAATCTGTTGGAGCTGAAATATCTGATCTCCACCTTCTGGGGAGGCCAGGAAGGCAGCTTCATGCTCTGGACCTTCTGGGGTGTGCTGCTCGGGTTGCCTTTGATGCGATACGCGAGGAAGTACGAACCGCGGGTCATGGTGGTTTACAACCTGACGATTCTTTCGCTGGTTATGCTGCTCGTCAAACAGGATCCCTTCCGATTCCACCAGGGATTGACCACCGGCATGACGCCAATGGACGGTCAGGGACTCAATCCACTGTTGCAGAATCCGTGGATGGTGATTCACCCGCCGATCATGTTCATCGGTTATGCATCGCTTGCGGTGCCCTTTTCCTTTGCCATCGCGGCTTTATGGATGAAACGCTACGACGAATGGACCAAGATCTCACTGCCGTGGGTGCTTTTATCGCTGGCGACTCTCGGTACGGCGATCATGCTCGGCGGTTACTGGGCCTATGAAACCCTCGGTTGGGGCGGTTATTGGGGCTGGGACCCGGTCGAGAACGCTTCGCTCGTGCCCTGGTTGGCGACCCTCGCCTTGACTCACGGAATGGTATTGCAGCGCGGCCGCAGCCGATTTCGCAGGCTTAACCTGGTGCTCGCGGTGTCAGCCTTCCTGTTGGTGGTCTACGCGACCTTTTTGACGCGCTCCGGTGTGCTGGCGGATTTCTCGGTCCACTCATTCGTGGATCTTGGAATCACCGGGTTTCTGGTTTTCATCATGGGCTTCTTCCTGGTCCTGTCGATCGGGCTTCTGGCCTACAGGTGGCGTGAGATTCCGGCTGAGGTCGGCGACGAGCCCTTCATGTCGAGAACAATTTTCTTTGTGGTCGGGATCCTGCTGACCGTGTTGATCGGTCTGGTAGTTCTGCTTGGGACCTCGGCGCCATTGCTCTCGAGGATCTGGGGTGCGCCGGCTCAGGTCGGGCCTGATTTCTACAATCGTATGGGATTCTGGCTGGCGGTGGTCTTTGCGCTCTTCGTCGGCGGCACGCCGTTTCTCGGCTGGAGCCGCGCCCGAAAGGGTTGGCAGCGCTACCTCGCGATCACTCTCGTCATCACAGCGGTCTTGTTGGGTGCGGGAATCGCGTTCGGGCTCCGGGGCCTGCCATCGATCATTTATATCGGGGCGGCTCTGTTCAACATCGTGGCCAACAGCTGGGCATTCTCCGAATATGCGCGCAACGGTCGCTGGCGGATGGCCGGCGGGCCCGTCGCCCACGTCGGCCTCGGTCTTCTCCTGCTCGCGTTTTTGACCACGGGCTGGCTGGGTAAAGAGCACAAGGTACGGCTCGCCCAGGACCAACCGGCGGAGGTGCTCGGTTACACGATGACCTTCCGCGGCGTCGAAAAACCGACCCCGCAGGCGCGCGATGCGATGGTGGTCGAGGTGACCTCGCCAAAGGGTGGAAACTTCATTCTCAAACCCAAGATGTGGGTCAACCAGAAGACCAATCAGCTGATCGCGAACCCCGACATCAAATCATTCTTCAGCAACGATCTCTATGTCGCCCCGGTCGAGTTCGAACCGGGCGAAGAGGCCCCGGTCTCGGCGCGTCTGATGCTGACCAAGGACCAGCCCTCCGCATTCCGCGACTGGACCCTGACCTTCAAGGGATTTGATCTCACGCGCCAGAACGCGGTTCCGGGAGCGCTCACCGTCGGTGTCGTCATCGAGCTCGAGCGGCCGGGTGCCGAAACGGTCGTCCTCGAGCCTTCGATGGTCTCAGCCAACGAAGAGGTGCAAACGGTGGCGGTCGAGATCCCGGGCCTTTCGGGCGCGAGGCTGCAGGCCACCGGGATGAGCGTCGACCAGGGTGTCGTTCGAGTCGAGATCGTCGGTCTCGGCGGCGGAGTCGGTCGTACGGTGGTTCTCTCCAAGGGCGAGACCCTCGACTATGGTCAGCTCCACATCACCTTTGACGATTTTGATCTCTCGGACTTCGATCCGGAAGCCGGCAAGATCAATTTCGGCGTTGTCTTTTCGGTCGAACATCAGGGCCAGAGCTTCGAGGTTATCCCTACCTACCGAGGTGGCATGGGCGGCGAACCGCAAGTCACCTCGGCAGTCGTGCCGGGGACCGGCGGTATCTCCTTGAGCCCGGGCCGGATCGATGCCGAAAAAGGCACGGTCCAGCTCCAGGTCTACGATCCTTCGCTGGCACCCGAGCCGGCCAAGCCATCGAGCCTGGTGATCGATGTCTCCACCAAGCCGCTGATCTCACTGGTGTGGATCGGGACGATTCTGGTGGTTGTGGGGATCATGATCGCTTTGTTCCTGCGCCGTAAGGATATCGCGACGATTCCGGTCGAGGGTTAGAACTCGACTTCGATAGCGTCATTCGAACTTCTCCACCGAGAATAAATTTCTCGCGGCTGATTGAGACCGGGCGGCACGGCGCCGCCCCTACCCAGGGCCATCTGGGTAGTGGCGGCGCCTGTGCCGCCTTTTTCTGGAGCATCACGGAAAACCCCTGATTAGGATACTCTGAGGAACCTGGCTGACCGCGGCCGGCGGCAGCGGTAAGATCGCCCTGTGACAAAAAGCAAAGTCCTCTTCTGGATCATCGATCCTGTATTTTGCCGAGGGCTTGCCCTTCGGCATCGCCTATGACGTGTGGCCGGTCTTTTTCCGGGTCCATGGCGTTTCGCTGCGCGAAATCGGGTTCATGAGCCTGCTATCCCTGCCATGGACGTGGAAGCTGCTCTGGGCGCCGCTGGTGGACCGTTTCGGCACCCGTCAGCACTGGATCACCGCAGCCCTTTTCGTTCTCGGGGCGACGACCCTCGCCCTGGTGCCGCAGGACGCTTCCAATCCTTCATACCTGATGTGGGCTCTCCTGCTGCTCTTCACGACCGCATCGGCGACCCAGGACATCGCGATCGACGCCTATGCGGTGGATGTGTCGACGCCGGATACCGTGGGCAGCATCAACGGCACCAGGGTCTCTGCAGCCCGCGCCGCGTATTTTGTCGGCGGCGGTGGATTCTTGATGCTGGCTGATTTCACCGGTTGGGGCCTGCTCTGGGTGATGCTCGCAGTTGTTTTCTTCGGGCTCGCCGTGGTCGGTTGGGCGAGTCCTCGCGTGGCGCTGGATTCATCGAAACGTCGGCACGCCATCCGCCCGGTTCTGCAATGGATATTCCGATGGCGGATGGTTCCGGTGGTGCTTTTCATCCTCCTTTACAAGGTGGGCGATTCGACCCTCGGCCGCATGGTGAAACCCTTCTGGGTGGACCGCGGGTATTCGCTGACTGAGATCGGCTTCATTTCGGTGACCCTGGGGACGATTTTGACCATTCTCGGCGCCTTGACCGGAGGTTGGATCGTCAACCGTATCGGGATCTTCAAGTCGCTCCTGTGGCTCGGCCTCGCGCAGATGGTCTCAAACCTCGGCTATGTGCTTTTCGCGGCGGTGGCGCTGCCGCGCGAAAGCATCTATGTGGCGTCCGTCATCGAGTCCTTCACGCAGGGTCTCGGCACCGCCGCTTTTCTCTCTTTCCTCATGAACCTCTGCGACAAAGAGCACGCGGCGACCCAGTACGCGGTTCTTTCCGCGATGTTCGCGCTCACCCGCGATGTGGCCGGCGCCTTTACGGGAATCGGAGTCGAGAGTCTGGGTTATGCCGTGTTTTTTGCCCTGACAACCGCGCTCGCCCTGCCTGGTCTGGCCCTCCTGCCCGCGATCAGACCGAGGATCCGGGAAGGCACCGGCGATGCCGCCGGATCATCCTTTGACGACGAATGAATCCGCCAACCCGCCCATTCGATGTTCTTCGGACGGGCTCGGCCGAGCTTCGACGCAGCTGATATCGAGCACGTCGCTGAAGCCGGAGAGGATCACCTTCTGCAGCTCGTCGCGGCTGATGGTTCCTTCGAGTTCGTCCGAGAGCGTGGTGATGTGGGGTCGGAGGCCGTGGTCGTCGGCCAGACCCATCGAGCCCGCCTGAAGGCGGCTGTCCCAGTCGAGCAGGATGGCGCCGTGTTGGAGGATCACGCCTTTGTGCGAGCGCATGGCCGAACCGATGAGTTTCTTTCCTCGAACAACGATCTCTCCGCCGGCCGGTGCTTCGAAACAGGGGACAGCGGTTCTCGGGCCCGGAAGCTGCAGGTTGACTTCGCCGCCTGTCAGTTCGGCGTCGACGCCGAGATCTCGCATCGCCTGAACCAATACCCCACAGATGGTCCCGTAGGCCTCCTGGAGGCCGCGCGGCAGCGGCCCCTGGTCGAGAGGAGCGACCACCGAGTAGGTCAGTTCAAGGTGGTGAAGCAGCGCCCTGCCGCCAGTCGGGCGACGCACCACGTCGATGCCTTCGTCGTGACAGAAATCCGTGTCCGCCGCCTCGATGCCCTGGTGCCGGCCGAGGGTCAGGCAGGGTGGGGTCCAACCGTAAAGACGCAGGGTGGGTGGGGACTCACCCTTCGAGACGGCCTCGAGGGTGGCCACGTCGCGGGCCATGTTCGAGGCGCCCGGGAGGGCGCCGTCGATGATCAGCCGCCATTGTCTGCTCGATTCCGGCATGAGGTGGAGGGTAACAAACCCTGGGCCGATCAGGGGCGGCGGACAGCATCTGCGATCAGCGACAGGAATCCGCGTCAGCTACCAGCGACAGCGACAGGCAACAGCGAACAGGGACAGGGGGCAGCAATCAGTGTTCAGGGCCAGCGATCAGGTGCAGTGGCGGCGTGGCCACACCGGCTTGTGGGACTGGGCATGAACGACCCGGAGGTGACCATGGCCAACGCCGCCAAGCACACCAACCTCGTTGCCCACGCGAAAGCCCTCGAAGCAGCAGGCATCGCGATCAAGCTTGTAATGAGGGTTCCAGCTCCGCTGAAGTTCATTGCCGATCAGGTAATCCGGTCGGCAAATTCAGTCCCTGCGAACCTGGCAGAAGGGTACGGTCGATTCGGTAGAGACCGGTTGAACGACTGGAGGATCGCCTACGCTTCGGCGAAAGAGGTCGACAGCCACTTGGAGCTCCTCGCCCACGCCGGGGCGATCAGCCCGAACGGAGCCAGTGAAGCGATGAACGCATTCGATCAGGTCCGTGCGATGACCTGGCGTTTGCTGAACCCGACGAAGTGAGAGCTGATCACTGGTGCTATCGCTGCCCCGGCCGCTGTTCGCTGCCGCTGATGACTGAACGCTGCCCCTGACTACTGTTCGCCGTCGCTGTCCCTGAACGCTGTCTGAGACTCTGTCTTGGACAAGAGTGGTTCCAGATCCTTACTTCACTCTTCCACCCGCACCGAAACGACCTTGGAGACACCGGGCTCTTCCATCGTCACGCCATAAAGCAGATCGGCGTGGGCCATGGTGCGGCGGTTGTGGGTGATGAGGACAAACTGGGTGTGTTCGGTCATCGCCTTCACGAGATCTGAAAAACGGCCGACATTGGCGTCATCGAGGGGCGCGTCGACCTCATCGAGGATGCAGAAGGGGGAAGGCTTGATGCGGAAAAGCGCCAGCAGAAGAGACAGAGCGCTCAAGGCCTTCTCGCCACCGGACAACAACTGCACCGACTGGTTCCGTTTGCCGGGAGGTTGCGCGGTGATATCGATTCCGGACTCCAGCGGGTCGTCCTCGTCCACCAGATCGAGACGGGCCGTGCCGCCACCGAAAAGCGTGCTGAAGGTTTCGGCAAAGACTGCGTTGACCTTTTCGAATGTCGCGACAAAACGTTCGGTGCAGGTGGCGTCGATTTCGCGAATCGTCTCGTCCAGGGCTTTGAGGGCCTCCACGAGGTCCTTGCGCTGGCCACCCAGAAACTCCGATCGTTCCTGCAGTTCGTCGAGTTCCTTGAGCGCCAGGAGATTGACAGGGCCGAGACGTTCCAGTTTGGCCCGGATACCGTCGATGTCGGTGCGCAGGACATCGGCGTCTTCCTCGGTATCGGGCTCGGCGGCAAGCAGCTCTTCCGGTCCGATCCCCAGTTCGTCCGCCGCGTGCTCTCGAAGTCGCTCCCATTCTCCTTCGGTGCGGGTCAGCTCGACCTCGATCGCGTGCAGTTTCTCGCGTTCCTGGTCGTGCAGTTCACGCCGCTTACGGACCTCTTTTTCCAGCGTTTCCACACGATTGGCGATGTTCTCGACTCCCTCGGCCTGCCGGCGTTCGTGTTCTCTCGCTGCGGCGAGCAGCCCCTGTTCCTCCGCCAGACGAGTGCGTGACCGAACCACCTCTCTTTCGGTGTTTTCCTTTTCGGCGCCGAGCCGTTCGGCTTCGGTCCCGAGCGCGCCCACCCTGGTTTCAAGTGCGGCGATTTCGCTCTTTACGCGTTCGACCTCGATCCGGGCGGCCTCGGTTCGTTCTTTGGCCAGCCGCTCTTCGGCGAGCCATCTGTCAAGTTCGCGAAGTCTCTCGGCGGTCTCTTCACGCCGGACCGCGAGTTTGTTGGCTGCGTCCTCGACGGCGTGTTCGAGATCATGGCTGCGTTGGTCAAGTTCTCCAACCTCGATTTCAAGGCGCTGGTGGCGGTTGTCGATCTCCGTGGCGGTCGCCAGGTTGCGGTCTTTTTCAGCCGCCAGTGACTCCAGCTCCCGTTCGACCCGGCCGAGATCCTGCGCCAGGGAGTCTGCGATCGCCGCGGTCCTCGCCCGTTCTTGTTCTGCATCCACCAGTTCGGCATCGAGGCTGGACAGGCTCAGGGTCTGGCCCTCCAACTCGGCGCTGACTTCTCGCAGGCGGTCGGACGAACTCTCGGTGCGAGCCGTGAACTCGTCGATATTTTTTCGCAGTTCAAGCTGATGGGTGCGGAGGACCAAAGCACCGGGATGACGGTCTCCAGCGGTGGTGGGTTCTAGAACCCGCCCCTGTCGGAGTACCCCGTCTGAGCTGACCACGATCGCGGTCGGGTTTTCGTCGGCGATTGCCGCGGCCCGTCGTGCGTCGTCAACAAAGTATGTCGGCGGCAATGAGCGGGTCAGCCAACCGCGGTGTCTGGGCTCGACACCGGCCTCGGCGAGGAGGTCGCGGGCACCGTTCGGCACCGCCGCCGGCGCCGCCTCGGGCACCTCGTCCGCCGCCACCAGCCGCACGCGCCCTTCGAGTTCTCTGGCAATCATGAGCTGTTCGCTCGAAAGGGCCTGAGCACGGACGACGGGGAGCTCGAGCCATTCCCGCCACGCGCGGTCGAGCAGCGGTGCGAGCTCGGCGTCGGGGTGGAGGAAGTCACCAAGCTGACCGATCACGAGATCGGTGGGGATCATGTCACTCATCGCGTCGGCCGCGGCTGCATGTCGTGCGATCTGGCGTTCGACTCCCTGGAGCCGGTGGCGGAGATCCCACAAAGAGTGGCCGAGGGACTCGTTGTCGTGTTTGACGGTGGTCGCTTCCTCCTGGAGGCGGGCTCGGCGGTCGGAAATTTCACGACGGCGTGTTGCGATCTCTTTGGCGCTTGCCGCTGCGGCCCGACTCTTCTCGGCGGCCTGTCCGACGTTTTCACCGAGTTCCTGGTGACGCTCCATGAGCCGTTTCTGATCGCGGTCGAGTTGACTCAGGGTGTAGGTGAGACGGTCTTTTTCGCGCTCGAAATCGCCGAGACGATTGCGGCTCTCGGTCAGCGATGAGATGGTCCGGAGAAGATCCTGCCGTTGTTTCGCGGCGGCCTGTTCGGCCTCCCCGCGTCGTCCGTCCGTCTCCTCGTAGGATGTGCGTGCGGCGGCGACGTCCTTTTGCATCCGTTCGAGATTGGTCAGCAGATCCTCATGGCGGCTGCCGGCCTCTGTGAGTGCGGTCTCGAGGGTACCGCGAGAGGAACCAAGGGTGGCTGTCTCGGTCTTGGTGTGGTCGAGCGACGCACGCAGCGTGTCGAGCATGTCGGCGGAGCGTTCGAGAAAGGCCTCCAGGCGCTCGCGGGAACCGAGCAGGGTCGCGACCTCTTCGCGAGCCGCTTCAGTCTCGTGACGGGCTACCTCGAGCTCTTTTCTGGCCCCGCCGAGGTCTGCGTCGCAGCCACCGAGGGCCGCAGCGGCGGCAGCGACCTCATTCTGGCCCATCGCGCGCCGGCGGGTCACTTCGGTTCGCTGTGCGTCGAGGCTGTGGGCCTCGATGGTGAAGAGACGTCGCAGGTGTTCGACGAGTTCGATTTCGAGCTTCTGGTGACGTTCGGCCTGTTTGGCCTGGCGTTTGATCTGGCGCAGCGTCCGGTCGACCTCGGAGATCACGTCATCGAGGCGGAGAAGATTCTGGCGGGTGTGCTCGAGCTTGAGCTCAGATTCGTGCTTGCGGGCCTTATAGCGGGTGATTCCGGCGGCTTCCTCGAGCAGCGCCCGGCGGTCGATCGGGCGCGCTGAAAGCACCTGACCGACCCGGCCCTGTTCGATGATGGAGTAGGCACGGGTGCCGAGACCGACGCCGGCAAGTTCATCGAAGATGTCCTTCAGTCGTACGGTGCGCCCGTTGAGCCGGTATTCGGAAGGACCGGTCCGGAAGACGCGGCGCCGAACCTCGAGCCGGCCGTCGGTTTCTTTCCAGTGACCCTCGTCCGATGCCAGGACAAGAGTGACCTCCGCCGAGCCCGCCGCCGGTCGCGATTTGGCACCGGAGAAGACCACATCCCCCATCTGTTTGAGGCGCATGAGCGAGGGGCTCTGTTCGCCCAGAACCCAGAGGATAGCGTCCACCAGATTGGACTTGCCGCATCCGTTCGGTCCGATAATCGCCGACACCCTTCCCGGAAAGGCGAGTTCCACCTCATCAGGAAAAGACTTGAAGCCCGACAGCTTCACCGAGTGCAGACGAATTCGTGCCATTGCGGGCGCAACACTAGCAGAACTGACGGGGCGTTGGTAGAGATGGAGATCACCGGACGCAGATTTTGGATTTAGGATTTCGCATTTGGGAATTTATCTTCCTGATCCCTTTCGATTTACCCGGCGATTGACTGGGGGGCAGGCTGAAATTCCGAAATCCGAAATTTGAAATCCGGAATTTCCTTTTGTGTTAGTCTTCGCGCCATGGGCGCTCAGTTGACACCCGATCAGATGCGGCAGGTTGCGAACGATTTCCGAGAACACCATTCTCCGGGAAAAGTGCGCGGTCTCTTGGTGGCCGGCTCCGGCCTCAGCCTCGAGATTCCCGGCTGGACGGCGCGCGAGGAGATCGATCTCCAGACCGTTTTTCCCTTCCATATCCAGACCCTCATGGGCCATCGCCAGAGCATCACGCTGTGGCGCCGCGGCGTCGAGACCCTGATGGTTCTCAATGGTCGCTTCCATCTCTACCAGGGCTACCGGCCGGAGGAGGTGGTGGCGCCGGTGAGGCTTGCGGGTCTGCTCGGTGCGGAGACGATGATCGCGACCAATGCCACGGGTTCGTTGGATCCTGCAGTCGTGGCCGGGTCCCTGGTGGTCATTGCCGACCACATCAATCTCCAGGGTTCCAACCCACTCGTAGGGGAATGGGGCACAGCATTCGGTCCCCAGTTCCCTGACATGTCCGAGGTTTATGACGCCGATCTTCGGCGGGTGGCGCTTGCAACGGCCTCGGAAGCCGGTTTCGATGTCCGCGAAGGCGTTTATGCGGCCCTGCTCGGCCCCTCCTTCGAAACACCGGCAGAAATTCGCATGCTGCAGAAGCTCGGCGGAACGGTGGTCGGTATGTCGACCGTCCCGGAAGTCATCGCAGCCCACCACATGGGGCTGAAGATCTTGGTTCTGTCCTTTGCCGCCAACCCGGCTGCCGGTCTGGTGGATCGACCGTTGACCCATACCGAGGTTCTCGAAGAGGGTGAGAAGGCGAAACCTAAATTGGTCAAGATGATGGGGCTTCTGGTGGAAAGGGTATTTCAAATGAGTTCGGAATTCGGAATTCGGAATTCGGAGTGCCGGCAACCTCAGCCACTGAGCGGGTGGAGACGAAAACCCGCAACCCGAAATCCGAACTCCGAAATTCTCCACGGGTAAGGGGCTAATGACGCCTTCGCTCTTTCTTGATGTTTTTGCAGTCGGTCCGATTCAAGCCAACTGTGTGTTGCTGGGTGATGCCGAAGCGGGTGAGCTGGTCGTCATCGACCCGGGTGAAGAGGGTGAGCGGATCGCCGAGCGTGTTCGTGATTCGGGTTTGCGACCCACTATGATTCTCCACACCCACGGGCACCTCGACCACGTCGGAGCCACCGCCGAGATCCACCGCCTGCTCGGAGGCCGTTTGCCGGTCGGCCTCCACCCCGACGAGATCGATCTCTATCGCAATGCTCCAATGCAGGCCCAGATGTTCGGGCTCGAGGTGGAGGCGCCACCCGAACCGGATCTCGATCTGAAACACGGCGAGACGCTCACTATTGGAAACCTCAACGTTGAGGTGCGCCACACCCCTGGCCATTCACCCGGTGGGGTCTGCTTTATTCTCTCGCCGGAGCAAGGCGCGACGGCGGTGGTGGGTGACGTGCTCTTTGCCGGGTCCATCGGCCGGACCGACCTGCCGGGCGGGTCCTTTGATGTTCTGGAGCGCTCGATCCGAGAGCAGCTCTACACTCTGCCCGATGAGACCCGAGTGATCTGCGGTCACGGACCCGATACGACGATCGGCCGCGAGCGCTCCACCAATCCCTACGTTTCCGGCTGATTCTTGAGCCGATCCCGATCCCGAGGACCCTCGTACGCGTCCGAGTCCGCGTCCAAGTTCGAATCCGGCAAAGGAGCACGGGAGAAAGAACCACAGAGTAGAAAAGGCGGAAGAACGCCCACAGAACACACAGAAAAACACAGAAGCCATCGCAAAGGCACGACCGGAGTGCAGCCGGGACGGCTGCACCACCATGGTGGTGCACGCGTCTCGCGTGCACATGGTTGAACCGCAAAGAACGCAAAGAACGCAAAGTCGCAAAGACGCCAAGGTGAAGTTGCAGATCTTGTGCGAGGGTGCCATCAGTGTCGGCAGATCGCCAGACGATCTCCGATCGCCCGTCGCCGGTGAGAAGAGGGGAGACTCCAATCGCCAGCGCTCGGAGTCACCCCGCTTCCCACCCTCCGGCACGCCTCCGGCATGCCGGTTCTGCCTTGCTTCGGTGACTTCCTCCCATGATTGAAGAATAGGAGAGGAAGGAGGCGAGACCTACGCGACTGCGCAGGCCGCTGGGTCAGGAAACCGCGACGAGAGTTGGTTTTCGGAGCGGTTTCCTGACCCAGCGGTACCTGGCCGCCCAGGGCGGCCAGGATCTCGCCGGACTGGGGATGTTGCCGGGAAGCCCTCTGCGTCGTTGCGCCTTTGCGTCTCTGCGTTAAGAACTCGGGAGGCGGACGTGGTTTGTTTGCAGCGGTGGCTGATGTCTTCGCAACGAGCCTGGCATCTGCGTCTATCTGCGTGATCTGCGGTTTCTCCGTCCGGTCACGGACACGGGCACGGGCCCGCGTCCATGATCCGTCCTCAGAAGCTGTAGGCGAAGCCAACCGTGGCGTTCACGATATTGAAATCGAAGGTCGCTGTTTCTTCCTGCGTGACCTCCAAATCCGACCAGATGTAACGGAGGCTGCCAAAGGCCGCCCATTTGCTGTTCTTGCCGAGGGAAATCCCGATGCCGGCCTTGGCGGAATAACCGAGCGTGCGCAATCGCCGAACGGGCCTCTCGCACGGCGCACGTCGATGTGGGCCGGTCCTTTGAACGTCTGGGTTTCCACTATCACCAGTCCCCCGACCACGAGGAGGCTCTTCAAATGTCAGGGTGGACCTTCACGAACACCCGGAACCGGGTCTCGGACAGGGCGTGCCGGGTCACTCCGACCCGCGGCGGACGATCTCTTCCTTGATGCCGGCCACCTCATCCACTCCCAGAACAAAAACCACGCCCGTGCCGTGCTCGTCCAGTCTGCCGGCAGTGCGAATTGCCGTCATCACAGGTTGGATCAGATCTTCCTCTGCCAGAAAGATGACGACATCGGTCTGCATCTCGAGGGTCAGACCGAGAAAAGTCTTGGCGTCGTGCATTCCGGTTCCGCGGCCCGGCACGATGGTCGCGCCGGAGATGCCGCAGGCTTTTGCCGCTTCAACCACCCTGTCGGTGACGTCCGGTTTGAGTGCGGCGACGATAACTTTGAAATTCATGTCATCCCTCCTCGGGGTATTTCAGGCGCATGCGGTCCCACCACCCGGCGATTTGGGCGTAACCCATGACCGTGATCATCGGGAACAGACTGGCGAATGCGATCAGCCCGAAACCGTCGAGCGCGGGGTTTCGGCCGGGTATGGTCGCGCTCAAACCGAGGCCGAGCGCGGTCACGAGCGGGACCGTCACGGTGGAGGTCGTGACGCCGCCCGAATCGTAGGCCAGCGGAATGATCGACTTCGGTGCGAAAAAGGTCTGCACCAGAACGACCAGATAACCGGTCGCGATGAACCACACCAACGGGGTGCCGGTGACGATGCGGAAGGTGCCGAGCGAAATGCCTGCGGCCACACCGACGGCGACGACCAATCGAAGCCCCCAGGGCCGGATCGTCCCTCGCGAGGCCTCATTGGCCTTGAATGCGACGGCAATCAGGGCGGGTTCCGCCAGGGTTGTGGAGAAACCGATGATCGCGGCAAAGAGGTAGATCCAACCGTACTTCCACCACGGCGGTGACTCGGGCGTCGCAAGGGTCCCGAAGACGAACTCCGGGGACGATAGTTCGGTGGCCATGTGCTGCCCAAGGGGAAAAAGCGCCATCTCGAGGCCCATGAGGAAGAACGCCAGCCCGACAACAACGAATATGAAACCGACGAGCATTCGTTTCAAGTGTGGAATCGGCTTCCGCAGCACAAAGAACTGAAAGCTCAGGAGCAGCGCGGTGACCGCGAACACGTCACGGGCTGTCGCGAGTAGCGCACCGGAGAGGCCTTCGATCACGACAAAACCCTCCTTCCGCTATTCATCCGACCCCTGGAATCTGAGGACCAAACCGGACGATACCTAAAAGCATCACAAAGATCATCGGCAGGAGCGATGCGAGTGCGATCAGACCAAAACCGTCAATCAGCGGGTTTCGGCCTTGGATCGAAGTGGCCAGGCCGACACCGAGAGCGGTTACCAGCGGTACAGTCACAGTGGACGTCGTGACGCCGCCGGAATCGAAGGCGATCCCGATGATCATGGCGGGTGCGAAAAAAGTCAAAAGAGTGACAATGACGTATCCGCCGATGATCAGGATCTGGACCGGCCACCCGCGCAGAATACGGAATATGCCGAGTACGATCGCCACACCGACGGACAGAGCGACGGTCAGCCGCAGCTGGAGGGCGTAAACGGAACGGGCACGGTCGTCCGACCCGATGAAATCCGCCTCGGCCGCGACGTTCGCCGCCTCCCCGGCGATCGCGATCAGCGCCGGTTCTGCGATCGTTGTGGAAAAGCCGAGCAAAAAACCAAAGACCAGGAGCCACGTCAGACTGCCCTTGCGCGCAAAAGCGTAGGCCATCGCCTCACCGATGGGAAACAGACCCATCTCCAGCCCCTGCACGAAAAACATCAGACCGACCACCACGAACAAGGCTCCGACCAGTACCTCAGCCACGTTGGGAAAAGGCTGGCGCAGGACGAATGCCTGGAAGACCACGATGACCACAAAAATCGGCAGCAGGTCGCGCACCGCGGACCACAGGCTCACAAAGAAATTCTGAACGTAGACGCTGGTGGCGGATGGTGCCGGCATGGATCTATCCTATGCCGGAGGCGTCAGAGGGGGCGCCTCGGAAAGACCGACCAGCCTTCATTGGGCTTCGATGACCAGAGATTTCGGGTGAGTTGAAAACCGTTACTCCCTAGAGCGTTCGGACGCCGATCGTCGGACCCCCACCATATCGCAGAATCGTCCTCTATCACTCCGACCGAAAAGGACGATTGACAGATCACTGATTCCACCAATTGTGACTTTGTGTTGCTCGGTGCAACCTGCACCCAACAGGGGCGGCCGAAGCCGCCCCTTGCCGCCGATTGATTGCGCCGTTGCGTTGAGGACCCCGGACGCCAATGCAGTTCGATTGAAGTGATGGCCGATGCTTTCGCAATGAGCCTGGCATCCGCGTCGATCTGCGTGATCTGCGGTTTCTCCGTCCGGGCACGGACACGGGCACGGGCCCGCGCCCATGATCCGTCCTCAGAAGCTGTAGGCGATGCCAACCGTGACGTTCACGATATTGAAATCGAAGGTCGCTGTTTCTTCCTGCGTGACCTCCAAATCCGACCAGATGTAACGGAGGCTGCCAAAGGCCGCCCATTTGCTGTTCTTGCCGAGGGAAATCCCGATGCCGGCCTTGGCGGAATAACCGAGATCGTTGCTTGTCTGGAGAACCAACGTGTCCCCGTCCGGTTCGAGGTAGCTCAGGTTCCCGTAGGACAGGTTGACCAGACCGGCGCCGAGATAGAAGTCAAACGACTGGCTGTTGGGTGTCAGATGGAAGTTGAGGTCGAGGCTGACGGCGGTTGTCGACATGGAGTCCGTCAGGTGAATGTCGCCGTAGCCCGGGATATCCTCGGCGGTCAGCTTGATCTCTGGGCTTGCCTGCATGATCCCCAACTCGACCCCGAGGAGACTGCTGAACTGGTACTCGAGGCTGGCGCCGAATCCGAGATCACTGTCGGCGGTGACCCGGACCTCCTCGGGGTTTTCGGCGGGTACGACGACGTCGAGATCGGGATCGAAGCCGGCGGCAAAGACCCGCACCCGCCAACCGGGATCCGCAGCCTGGGCGGGTGCGGTGGCGATACAAAGAAGAACAATGACTCCGAAGACACAGGTTTTCTGTTTCATGAGCACCTCCACTGATTAACGCGGAAATTCGAGAAAAACCCTGCAAATTGCAACGTGCCGGTTTTCTCCGCGTACTTCTGAGTGGGCTATGGTGGGACGAGTGCGGTGATTCCCATAGAATGTGCGGGTCTGGAGCAACATCTGATGACGGTCGACCCAAAAGCCAGCGTGACGGAGATCGTCTGCCGGCTCAGTCGGGGGGACGGCGATGGTTCGGCATCGTCAGAGAAGCTCTTTCCCGTGGTCTATGACGAGTTGCGCCGCCTTGCCAGGGGCTATATGAGCCGTGAGACCCCCGGGCACACCCTGCAACCGACCGCGCTGGTCCACGAGGCCTATCTCAAACTTGTCGATCAGACCCGGGCCGATTGGAAGGGCCGAACCCATTTCTTTGCCGTCGGGGCGCGGGTCATGCGACGCCTGTTGGTGGATCACGCCCGCGAACGCGGTGCGATCAAACGTGGCGCAGGGTGGCAGAGCGTGACCCTGTCGGGCGCCTTTGACGAATTTGCCGGCGGCAGTCTCGAGCCGGAGAGCCTGCTCGATCTCAACGCGGCTCTCGAGCGTCTGGCTGAACTCGATGAGCGTGAAGCCAAAGTGGTCACGCTGCGCTTTTTTGGCGGTCTCACGGTCGATCAGGTGGCCGAGGTGCTCGGAGTTTCCATTCGAACCGTCGAGTATGACTGGCGCCATGCCCAGGCCTGGCTCAAGCTCGAACTCTCCGGCAGCGGGGATCGATCGTGACTTCCTCTGAACGACACGCCCTGGTCAAGAAGATGTTCCTCGAGTTGTGTGAGCACCCTACCGAGGATCGCTCGGCCCGGCTCGAAGAGATGTGCTCCGGAGATGACGCTCTCAGGGAAGAAATCGAGGCATTGCTGGCCGTTGACGACTCGAGTTTTTCCGAGACCGATCCGATTCCACCGGCGATCCTTGGATCGTACCGCTTGCTGCAAAAAATCGGTGAAGGCGGAATGGGAGAAGTCTGGGAGGCCGAGCAACAGCAACCGGTCAGGCGGCGGGTCGCCCTCAAGCTCATCAAGTGGGGGATGGACACCAAGGAGGTACTGGCCCGATTCGAGTCGGAACGCCAAGCGCTGGTTCTGATGAACCATCCGAATATCGCCAAGGCCTTCGAGGCGGGGTCCTCCGATGAGGGCCGTCCGTTCTTTGCCATGGAGTTCGTCAAGGGCGTGCCCATCACGAGCTTCTGCGATACCAATCGGCTCGACATGCGACGGCGGCTGGATCTTTTTTGTCAGGTCTGTGATGGAGTACAGCACGCCCACCAGAAGGGAGTGATCCACCGAGACATCAAGCCCTCGAACATTCTGGTGGCGGTCGATGATGGCCGAGCGGTTCCGAAAATCATTGATTTCGGCGTCGCCAAGGCGACTTCGCAGCGGCTCACCGAGAGGACACTCTTCACCGAACTCGGGCAATGGATCGGGACTCCGGAGTACATGAGCCCTGAGCAGGCCGATCTCACGAGCCTCGATGTGGACACCCGATCGGATGTCTATTCGCTGGGCGTCGTCCTCTACGAGTTGCTCGCCGGGAGCCAGCCATTTGATGGTGAAGAACTCCGAACGGCCGGTTTTGACGAGATGCGGCGGCGCATCCGTGAAGAAGAACCGCCGCGACCGAGCACCCGCGTCACGAGCCTCGGAAACGCTTCACAGTTGGCGGCGGAGCGACGTCGAACCGACATCCAGGGTCTGGCCCGGACCCTCCGTGGCGACCTCGATTGGATCGTCATGAAAGCCCTGGAGAAAGACCGCACGCGTCGTTACGCCTCGCCATCCAGTTTGGCGGCCGACGTCGGCCGGTATCTGCGTGACGAACCGGTGGAGGCGAGCCCCCCGAGCTCGTGGTACCGACTGCGCAAATTCGTCAGCCGCCATCGCGTCGGGGTGGCGGCCGGCGCTGTCGTTGCATTCGCCCTGGTGGCGGGGGTCATCGGTACCTCCTTCGGTCTGGTGAGAGCGCAGCGCGAGGCGGAGACGGCAAGCAAGGTCTCGGAAATGCTGGTTGGAATGTTTGCGGATTTCGATCCTGAGTTCCAGCTGGGACAGGTCCCGTCGACCACCGCGATGCTCGACCGGGGTGTTGAGCGGATTCAGGACGAACTCACAGACCAACCGTTGATGCGAGCGCAATTGCTGGGGACTGTCGGCAATGCATACCGAAACATGGGCCGGTACGAAGAGGCCAGGCCTCTGCTCGAGGACGCACTTTCCCTCCGTGAGGAGCACCTGGGCCCCACCCACTCGGAGGTGGCGGAAAGTTGCGTTTCTCTCGGTTGGCTCGAATACTGGGCTGCAGATTACGAGGCGGCGCGTTCCCTCTTCGAACGGGCCGCGACTGTCTACGAACAATCCCTGGGCCCCGACCACTGGGCGGTGGCTTCGAGTCTCGGTTTCGTTGGGAGCGCCTGTCTACGTATCGGTGAATATGGCTCTGCCCGTACGGCCTTCGAGCGCTCGATGGACATTCTCCGCGAAGCAGGCATGGAGAACGACCCGATAGTCGTTCACACTGCCTGGCCGTACGCCGGCATGCTGATGGATTTGGCGGACTACGACGCCGCAGAACAGATCATCGTGAGATCTTTGGAGCTCTATGAGGGGAGATACGGTCCCGACCATCCAACGGTCGGCGGGCTCCACGCTGCCCTCGGTCGTTGTTATATGGAAACGATCCGTCTCGATCAGGCACGAACCCAGCTTGAACGCTCGCTCGAGATCCAGGAACGAGCCCTCGGCCCCGATCACCCCAATTTGATGTCGCCACTCACCCTTTTGGCGGAACTCGATCGACGAAAACGGAATCTTGCAGAAGCCAATCAGAAATTCGCGCGCGCTCTCGCGATCGGAGAGCGCTCCCTGGGTCCCGACCACCCCGACCTCATCTGGACCCTGGGGCCGTATGCGTTGTGCTTGGTCAACCAGGGGGATTCGGAGGGTGCCCGCGCGGCACTCGACCGGACGCTACAAATCGCCGAGAAGGCCCACGGATCAAAACACCTGGGTGTGGTTCGGACCATCGAGTTGTTCGGATTTCACTACTACCAGCAGCAGGAGTACGCCGAGGCGCTGCAATGGTACCGACGGGCGCTTGCCATTCGTAACGAGATATTTGGATCCAACCATCCCTCTGCTGGTTGGAACCTCTACGACCAGGCCTGTATTCAGGCTCTCAGTGGTGACGGTGACGGCGCCGTCTCCACCCTGCATCGCGCCCTCGATGTCGGTTGGGCCAACCAACGGATTTTCGAGGATGACGATTTCGATCTGTTGCTCGGTGATCCCGCTTTTGAAGCCATCCTGGCCGAGGTCCGCTCGAGGCTCTGACCCTCCCTGTCACCCTCCCGAACCCTTCTCAAAACCGCAGATACCGCAGATAGGCGCAGAATGTCGAGCCCGAATTGATCTGTGTTCATCTGCGTGATCTGCGGATTCTCCGTCTCGTGCGCCCCGATGTCGGAGTGATGATCTGCAGCATCTGGCACCACTCCACATATCCTGAAATGACGTCAGCGGTAAACCCTGACACGCCGGGCAACGCTGCGGCAGGCCTCCTCGAGGAGGACCATATCCTCGTCAGTATGGGCGGTCGAAACTGCTCCGTGGCCGACCAAGAGGTTCACGTTTTCCAGGAGCAGGGCGGGGCCGAGCACCATGTCACGGAGTGCGACATCAGAGCGAGCGGGATCAAACAACGCCTCCGGTGTGTCGAACCCGGCGGACTCGTCGTATGGGAAATGAATCATTCCCAAGGAACTGCCGAAGGGAAGGTCTCCGCTCGCACCGGTGGCTTGGGTCGGGATGCCCTCGTCTTCAAAGGCTTTCACCATCGCGGATCGCATGCCCTCTCCAAGACGCCCGAGCTTCGGGTAGATTTCGGCCTCATGCTCGATGAGGTGGCCCATGTAGGTCTTGGCCGCAAGCATTGACGATGGGTGGGCGCAGTAGGTGCCGCCGGAAAAGAAGACCCTGCATCCCTGCGACCGCCCGGCCTGGTCCATGATCGTGCCTCTTCCGGCCACCGCGGCCACCGGCATGCCACCGCCGATTGCCTTGCCGTAGACCGTGAGATCGGGATCGATCCCGTACAAGGCCCCGAGATTGCCGGCGTGAAACCGGAATCCGTTGATGACCTCGTCGAAAATCAGTAGCGCTCCGTGATGCTGGGTGAGATCGCGGGCCAGGTTCAGGTACTCACCATTTGCCGGGATCAGACCCCCGGCACCGATCAGGGGCTCCACGACGAAGCATGCGATCTGGTTTCCCCAAAGATCAAAATCGTCCTGAAGCCGTTGCGGATCGTTGAAGCCCGTGACGATCACTTCGTCGGTCAGGGAGGATGGCAATCCCTCCGAATCGATACTTCCAAAACCTGAACCTTGACGGGCGTCGAAGAACGAGCCCTTGAGGGACCAGGGTTGCCCGCCGTGCCAACCGCCGCCCACCTTCAGTACCTTGCTGCGACCGGTGAATGCACGGGCCAGGATGACCGCGTACATGTTGGCCAATGTGCCGGAGGTGGTCAGTCGGACCCGTTCGGCGCCGGTTTGCCGGCACAGGATCTCGGCGACCTCGACCTGGAGCCGATCGGCCATGCCGGTCTGGAGCCCGAAGCCGTCGGCAAAGGCGACCGCCAGATTTCTGGTGACGACCTCGGGGTTGTGCCCGAGGACATTTGCCAGGTGCCCCTGCCACAGATCGAGGATCCGGTGTCCGTCTTCATCCGTTAACCAGCCCCCTCGTGCGGAGACGATCCGGGGCGGAAACGGTTGTGAGAGCCTGATGGTGTGGCTGCCGCCGTCGATCATGTGCTGCTGTGCCGCCTCGTGAATTGCCGCGGATCGTGGCGAATGAGCCCTCAATTCGTCAGCCAGTTCGGCAAGCAGTGCAGAATAGTCGCGAGTGGTCAATCGTTGCCCCCTTGCAGGAGAATACCAATACACAGCCAGGAGGCGGCGAGCGAGAAGGGATATTCAATACTAGGTGCTCGATTCACGGTTCCCCCGCGCCTGTGCCGGAATTGCAGTGGCAGCGACAGGGACAGGGAACAGCGGTCAGCAATCAGTGATCAGGGGCAGCGATCAGTGTTCAGCGACGGAGAGCAGCGGCAGTAGTCTGGAGTTCCTGCGGCGTAGTGCTCACCCCCGGGTCGTTCATCAGAAGGGATAGCCGGTGGGCAGCCGATGTCAAGGACAGGCAGGGTGCAGGGCATCCTTGACATCGGCCGCCACACCGGCTTGTGGGTATGGGCATGAACGACCCGGAGGTGACCATGTCCAACGCCGTCCCGAACACCAACCTCGTTGCCCACTCGAAAGCCCTCGAAGCAGCAGGAATCGCGATCAAGCTTGTGATGAGGGTTCCAGCTCCACTGAAGTCCATAGCCGATCAGGTGATCCGGTCGGTAAGTTCGGTCCCTGCGAACATGGCCGAAGGGCACGGCCGATTCGGTAGAGACCGGTTGAACCACTGGAGAATCGCCTACGCCTCGGCCAAAGAGGTCGACAGCCACTTAATGCTCCTCGCCCACGCCGGGGCAATCAGCCGAACAGCAGCCCTTGACGCGATGAAGGCGTTCGATCAGGTCCGAGCGATGACCTGGCGGCTCTTGAACCCGAAAATGTGAGCGCCGTTACCGGTCGCTGCTTTTGATAGCTGATCGCTGACCCTGACAACCGTTCGCTGACGCTGTCCGCCGTTACCCGTCCCTGTCCCCGGTCGCTGTCTGAGACTCTGTCTTGGACAAGAGTGATCCAGCATCGAGTATCAAAAAAGGGGCGGCCGAAGCCGCCCCTGATCACTCAGCTGGAAGTGCGTCACTGCTGCCAGCTGTCCAGCATTTTCATGTAGTTGGCGCGGGTCAGCTTGGCGGCATCCGGGACTTTGGCCATGTTCATCGATCCCTGCATCTGGGCGAGGGACTCATACTCGTGTTCGGTCAGCCAGAAATCGATTGCCTCGAGGGTGCGTTTGATGTGTTCGGGACCGTGAATCAAGAGCGCCGAGACCATCTGCACCGAATGGGCGCCGGTCATCACGGCCTTGATGACATCCACCGCGTTGTGGGCGCCACCGGTCGCGGCGAGCGACATCTCGGTCTGGCACGAGAGGATCGCCAGCCAGCGCAGCCGCATCCGCAGTTCGTCGGCGGAAGAGAGGCGCAGGTTCGGCACCACATCGAGTTCTTCGATGTCGAGATCGGGCTGATAGAAGCGGTTGAAAATGACCAGACCCTTGGCGCCATTCGCTTCGATCTTCTTGGCAAGATTCGCCAGCGACGAGAAAAACGGCGACAGCTTGATGGCCACCGGAATCTTCACCGCCTTGGCCACATCGGCGACGATGTCGAGGGTGCGCTGTTCAACACTGGCGCCGTCCTCATCGGCCTTTGTGGCGAGGTAGTAGGTGTTGAGCTCGATGGCATCCGCACCCGCCTGTTCCATCTTCTGGGCGTAGTTTGTCCAGCCGCCCGCCGAGGAACCGTTGAGGGAGGCGATGATCGGGATCGAAACCGCTTCCTTCGCAGCCCGGAGATGGTCGAGATACTTGTCGGGTCCGACGTGGTATCCCTCCGGATTGGGCATGTAGGACGACGCCTCGGCAAAACCGGCTCCGGCCGATTCCATTTCCATCTGCGCCTGGACGGCGCCCATGATTTCTTCCTCGAAGAGCGACGGCAGGACGATCGCGGCCGCGCCGGCATCTTCGAGATGACGGATCGTGTCGAGGCTGGCGCCGAGAGGGCATGAACCGCTGACGATCGGGTTGGCGAGCTCGAGTCCGAGATATTTGGTTTTGAGGTCCATAGCTCCCTCCCTCAATTCGTTTCGCTATCGGCGTTCGAGCCGTAGTGCAGGTTGGCGAGTTGTTTGTACATGTCGTATTTTGCCTGGACGACCCGTTGTGCTTCCTCGAGCAATCTCTTCGAGCGCTCGGGGTTGACCTTCATGAGCATCCGGAACCGGGTCTCGGAGAGGGCGTACTCCTCAAAGGAGATTTTCGGCGCCCGCGAATCGAGCTTGAGTGGGTTCTCGCCCATCGCGGTCCGGCGAGGATCGAAGCGGTACATCGGCCAGGCGCCGCTTTCGACCGCCATCAACTGATGGTCGAGGCTGTCCGCCATGTTGTAGCCGTGCGCGATGCAGTGCGAGTAGGCAATGATGATCGACGGGCCGTCGTAGGACTCGGCTTCGAGGAAGGCGCGGACGGTTTGACTGTCCTTGGCGCCGAAGGCCACTGAAGCCACATAGACATGACCATAGGCCATGGCCATCATCCCGAGGTCCTTGGAGGGGATACCCTTGCCCGCCATGGCGAACTTGGCGACGGCGCCGAGCGGCGTCGCCTTCGAGGCCTGGCCGCCGGTATTCGAGTAGACGCCGGTATCGAGCACCAGGAGGTTGACGTTGCGACCGATGCCGAGGGTGTGGTCGAGGCCGCCGTATCCGATGTCGTAGGCCCAACCGTCACCGCCGACCGCCCAGACGCTCTTGCGAACCAAGTAGTCGGCGATGTGTGCGAGGGTGTTTGCTCCAGCATTGTCGATGCCGCTGAGCTTGTTCTTCAGTGTTTCGATGCGTTCCCTCTGTTGTGCGATCCCCTCTTCCGAGAGCTGATCGGCAACGAGGATCTCGTCAACCAGCTCGCTGCCGACCGCCGAGGCCTGGTCCTTGAGCAGCCGCCGCGCGGCAACCTCGGTCTGGTCGATGGCGAGCCGGAAACCGAGCGAAAACTCGGCGGCGTCCTCGAACAGGGAGTTGTTCCAGGCCGGGCCTCGCCCGTTCTGGTCCACCGCATACGGCGTGGTCGGCAGGTTGCCGCCATAGATCGAGGAACAGCCGGTGGCGTTGCCGATCAGGAGCCGGTCGCCGAAGAGCTGGGTGAGCAGTTTGACGTAGGGCGTCTCGCCGCAGCCTTCGCAGGCGCCCGAGTACTCGAAGAGCGGTTGCAGGAACTGTGCGCCCTTGACGTCGAGCTTGACCTTGGTGCGATCGACCTCGGGCAGATCGAGGAAGAAGGCGTAATTCTCGCGCTCCTGTTCGCGGAGCGGCATCTGCGGCATCATGTCGAGCGACTTGTGTTTGGGATTCGACTTGTCTTTGGCCGGGCAGACCCGAACGCAGAGCTCGCAGCCGGTGCAATCCTCGGGTGCGATCTGGATGGTGTATTTGGAGCCGGCAAAGTCCTTGGCCTTGTAGTCGACCGCCTTGAAGGTATCCGGTGCTCCCTCGAGGGCCGCCGGGTCGTAGACCTTGGCGCGGATGGCCGCGTGCGGGCACACCAACGCGCACTTGTTGCACTGGATGCAGAGCCCTTCATCCCAAACCGGGATGTCGATGGCAATGTTGCGTTTTTCCCACTGGGTGGTGGAAAGCGGCCACGTGCCATCGGGCGGGAAGGCCGAGACGGGCAGGAGGTCGCCCTTGCCCTCGAGCATCAATGCGGTGACCTTCTTGACCAGATCGGGTGCCTCATCCGAGACGGTGGGCGGCCGGGTGAAGGTCGCATTCACCGTGTCCGGAACCTTGACCTCGTGGAGGTTGGCCAGCGTGCCGTCCACCGCGTTGAAGTTGAGCTGGACGATCTCGTCGCCCTTGGCGCCATAGGTCTTCTTGATCGCGTTCTTGATTTTTTCTATTGCCTCGTCGCGGGGCAGGATGCCCGAGATGGCAAAGAAACAGGTCTGCATGATGGTGTTGGTGCGGCGACCCATTCCGGTTTCGCGGGCGACCTCGGTGGCGTCGATGCAGTAGACCTTGAGATCCAGATCGATGATTGCCTGCTGGACCTCGCGTGGGAAGTGGTCCCAGGTTTCGTCAGCCGCATAGGGCGAGTTGACCAGGAAGGTCGCGCCCGGTTGAGCGTAGGCGAGCATGTCGAGTTTCTCGATGAACACCCACTGGTGGCAGGCGACAAACTTGGCCTTGCGGATCAGATAGGACGAACGGATCGGTTCGGGGCCGAAGCGGAGGTGGGAAACGGTGACCGCCCCCGCTTTTTTGGAGTCATAGACGAAATAGCCCTGGGCATAGTTGTCGGTTTCTTCGCCGATGATCTTGATCGAGTTTTTGTTGGCGCCGACGGTGCCGTCAGAGCCGAGGCCGTAGAAGAGCCCGCGGAAAACGTCGTCGCCGGCAATGGTGAAGTCATCGTCCATCGGCAGCGAGGTGTGGCTGATGTCATCGACGATACCGATGGTGAAATGATTGCGAGGCTCGTCGGTACCGAGGTTGTCGAAGATCGATTTGACCATCATGTCGTTGAACTCTTTCGACGACAATCCGTAGCGGCCGCCAACGATGATCGGCTCTGATGCAAATGGGCTTTTGCCCATGGTGCGAGCTTCGTGCATGGCGGTGACGACATCGAGGTAGAGGGGATCGCCGAGGCAGCCGGGCTCCTTGGTGCGGTCCATCACGGCAATTTTCTTCGTCGTCTTCGGCAGCGCAGCGAGGAAATGCTCGGCCGAGAACGGACGATAGAGGCGGACCTTGAGAACACCGACCTTTTCGCCCTTGGCGTTCATCCAATCGACCATCTCGTGGACAGCTTCTGCACCCGAGCCCATGATCACCACGACGCGTTCGGCATCCGGGGCGCCGACATAGTCGAAGAGGTGGTACTCGCGACCGATCCTCTTGGCAAAGGCCTCCATCGCTTCGATGACGTGTCCGGTGCAGGCCTCATAGAAGGGGTTGATCGCCTCGCGGGCCTGGAAGAAGGTGTCGGGGTTCTGTGAGGTGCCGCGAACCACCGGACGGTCCGGAGAGAGCGCCCGATCGCGGTGTGCCCGAATGAGGTCGTCGTCGATCAGTTCGCGCAGATCGTCGTCCTCGAGCATTTCGATTTTCGATACCTCGTGCGAGGTCCGAAATCCATCGAAGAAATGAACGAAGGGAATCCGGCTGGCGAGGGTCGCCATCTGAGTGATACACGCCATGTCGTGTGCTTCTTGCACCGAACCGGAGGCCATCAGGCCCCAACCCGTCTGGCGGACGGCGTTGATGTCGGAGTGGTCTCCAAAGATCGAAAGGGCGTGGGTCGCCAGAGTTCGGGCCGAGACGTGGAAGACCGCCGATGTCAGTTCGCCGGCGATCTTGTACATGCTCGGAATCATCAGAAGCAGACCCTGTGACGCGGTAAAGGTCGTGGTCAGTGCTCCGGCCTGCAGGGAACCGTGGACGGCCGCGGCAGCCCCACCTTCGGACTGCATCTCGACGACATCGGGGACGATGCCCCAGATATTGGTCTTGCCCTGTGCCGACCACTCGTCGGCGAACTCACCCATATTCGATGAGGGCGTGATCGGGTAGATCGCACAGACATCATTGATGCGGTGCGCGACCGACGCGGTCGCTTCATTGCCGTCAATCATTACGGTACGTCGTTTTGTCATGGATAACCTCCGGGGAATGTCTCGCGGGCGGCTTAAGATCACTCGGTGCAGCGGACACGCAATCTCAGATTACGTGAACAAATTCACAATGCGTAGGATAAACCCCGATCGACCTGCTGGCAAGAGGCAATTGTAGGTTCTCGGTTGATCTTGCGATCAAGGTCTCAACTCGAGTTCACTCGGGTTTTGGTTCGCGCAGTTTACCGAACCAGACGTTGATGGGATTCCTTCGGGACAGGAAGGTGAAGGTGACCGCTTTGCGGCGCCCGATATCGGCGAAGATCGAGTGGATGCGCTTGTTCGAGGGCGCCAAGCGGAGGCCGGCCTCGAGGTTTTCGACAGCGTTCTTGCGGTCGTCGCGCTCGAGGTAGACGAGGGCCAGGTTGATGCGGTGTTCCGGCTCCATGAAGTTGGCTTTGAGCGATATGTTGCAGTACTTGATGGCGTCAGCGTACTTATGCCGGACCATGGCCATACAGAGGCCATAGTAGGAGAATGCGGCCGCCGCAAAGCGTTTGCTCTGGAGATCACCATCGGATGCCAGGATCGCCAGGTAGTCCTCGAAAACGCCGATGGCGTGATCGTATTCGCTTTTGCGCGTCCAGGAAATAGCCTCTTGGACTTTGTCGCGCATGGCTCCGTGGCTGAGTTTGGCTTCGGTCACGGGCTGAAGTATAGCTTGGCGCGCAGCATTCACAATACTTTAACAGTGATGCACAACACCTTTTGTCCGGGCTTCTCGATATTGCTCGAATCCAGGAGGTGCAGAGCTCGAGAACGGCCAATGTCCGAAGGGTTTCTTGGGTTACTGCCACTTCTCGACGTGGGTGCTGATGACCTCGTGCAGTTGGCGATATACCCCGGGAGAACCGCACACAACATCACCGCTCGCCATGAAATCGCCGCCGACCGCCATATCGCTGATGATGCCACCGGCCTCCTCGATCATGATCGCGCCGGCGGCGATGTCCCAGGCCGAGAGCTTGAATTCGAAGAAGCCGTCAAAGAGCCCGCAGGCCGTATAGGCGAGGTCAAGGGCGGCCGCACCGGGGCGCCGGATTGCCTTGCAACGGAGAAATACGTCTCGGAAAATATCCAGATAGGGGTCGAGGAGCCGGTGTGCCTTGAATGGAAAGCCGGTTGCGAGAACCGCCCCTTCGAGACCGGCGCGGCTGCTGACCGTGCAGCGCTTTCCATTCCAGTGGAAACCGAGACCGCGGGCCGCCGCAAAAGTGTCTTTTTTACACGGATCGATGATCACACCGAAATCGACCCGACCGTTGACCGCCACGCCGACGGAGACCGCGAACTGAGGGATGCCCTGAACGAAATTGGTGGTTCCGTCGAGAGGATCGATGATCCATGTCGGGCCGTTTTCCGAACTGGCGTTCCAACCCGCTTCTTCGGAGAGAATATTGTGATCGGGAAATTGTTTTTGGATGGCGTTGACGATCGCCTGCTCCGAAGCGAAATCGGCGGCTGAGACCAGATCGTTTCGTGCTTTGTGGCTGATCTGGTCCGGCGTGAGGTTGCGCCAGTGGACCATCAATTGGTCGGCGCCGAGCTCGGCGATGCGTTGGATCTCGTTTAAGAAGGATTCAGGATCTTGAAATAGCACGCTGGGCTCCATGGTTGACGGAGATGGACGCTTTGAGAATGATCACTGACGAATTCCGATCGCTTGTCGATGCACGGTGCGAGCTCATGCTCGATGTTACCTGTAATACGCTGCGGGAAGATCCCGATCTCCGGCTTTGCGAAGGCCTCCGTCTGATCGAGGCGACCCACAAGGCCGTTGAGCGGCTCGCACCGGACGCGGTGGCAGTGTTTGAAACCGACGTCCTTCCCTGTATGCGGAGCATTCTGATGGAACGCTTCGGCCTTTCCGAACTCCCCTCAGGGCCGATCAACTAGAACCCGACACCTCCGCAAATTCCGGCAGCCCACGAAGGACTTCGGGGGAAAGGCTGTGTTCGAGCTCGACGGTCACCTCGTCGTCGTCGAGCAGCTCCACACCTTGTAGCGCAGCCGAAACCCGGGCTCCGATTCCAGGCCGGACGCCCTCCATGTCGAGTGTCACCCGTTGTTGGTGTTTCTGCGAGCCGTCAGGCCCCAGAATCGTGACCAGGACCGTCAGGTTCGCCAGCGGCTCGCCACCCTGATTCGCGACCTGAAGATCGACCAGGAGAGTTGGCTGGCCGTCGGCGTCATAGAGCGTTTTGGCGGCAACCGGGTAGATCTCGTGGTTGTAGCGCATTCGTTCGACGCGCTGTTCGGGCGTCTCTTTCTCACCGCAGCCGGATACAAGGGTCAGAGTTGCGAACATCACGCAAAGCACGAGCGCCGCGTTTCGATTTTTCATGGTCCGTCTCCTCGGGCGAAGTGTACCAGCCACGAATCCTATTTCCAGTGCCTGAATTGCGGTTGCCCCGTGCGCGTGTCCGCGTCCGTGTCCGAATTCTAGCGACAGCGACAGTGTCCAGCGACAGCGACAGGAATCAGCGAACAGGGACAGCGGTCAGTGTTCAGCGACGGAGAGAGCGCAGCGGTCAGGAGCAGGCGACGAAGTGGCCACCTCCGGGTCGTTCAACAGAAGGGGTAGCCGGTGGGCGGCCGATGTCAAGGACAGGCAGGGTGCAGGGCATCCTTGACATCGGCCACCACACCGGCTTGTGGGTATGGGCATGAACGACCCGGAGGTGACCATGTCCTCAGCCGCCACGAACACCAGTCTCATTGCCCACTCGAAAGCCCTCGAAGCAGCAGGCATCGCGATCAAACTCGTGATGAGAGTTCCCGCTCCGCTGAAGTCGATAGCCGATCAGGCCATCCGTTCGGCGAGTTCAGTCCCTGCCCCGGTCGCTGATCGCTGACGCTGATGACTGAACACTGCCGCTGGTGACTGTTCGCTGGCGCTGAATTCTGTCGCTGTCCCTGTACGCAATCCGAGACTCTGTCTTGGACAAAAGTGATCCAGCATCCAGGCTCGCTTTTTTATCCCTCGGGACAGAAGAGAGCCAGCACCTTCCGCACGTAGTTCCTCGTCTCGCGATAGGGAGGAATATCGCCATAACGTTCAACCGTCGTGGCACCGGCGTTGTACGCGGCCAGGGCGAGGGTGAGCGACTCGAAACGATCGATCATCAAGCGGAGATGTTCGGCGCCGCCGCGGAGGTTGTCTTCGGGATCAAAGACATCCTCGACCTCACGATCGGCTGCTGCAGCGGGCATCAATTGCATGAGACCCGCTGCACCCGCTTTTGACACGGCGAGGGGATCGAAGGCTGATTCGGTTCTGACCACCGCGGCCACCAGATATGGGTTGAGACCGGCGGCCCGTGCGGCTCTCGTCATGGAATCGCGAAAGGGGAGACCCGGCGGAAGGGGGTCATCGCGCCAGCCGTGACGGCATGAGGGATCTTCGAAGGGGTCGATCGATTTGTCATCGACCTCGTCCGCGATCACCCGATCGACCCGGACCGCGGAAACGCTGAGGCTTCCACCACCGCGCAACTCGAGCACGAGTTCCGCCCCGTCGAGCCGGGCGTCGGCCACCTTGAGGACCCTGCCGTCGGTGAAGATAACCAGCTTGGCGTCAGCCGAAGTGGGGAAAAAAGCCATGCCAAGGATCAAGATCATGAGGAACGCGAATTCGGATTTCGGATTTCGGATTTCGGATTTCCAACCGTCGCAGTCCGTTCCAAAGATTCTGGGGAAAACCTGAAATCCGAAAACCATGCTTCCGACCTCCCGCTATGCCCGCGGATGCTTCTCGTCGTAAAGACGACGAAGCCGTTCGCGCGCGACATGGGTGTAGATCTCGGTGGTGGTGAGTGACGAGTGTCCGAGCATCATCTGGACGGCGCGCAGATCGGCGCCGTTTTCCACCAGGTGGGTCGCGAATGAATGGCGGACCACGTGGGGGCTCACATTCGACGAGATCCCCGCGGTGATCGCGTGGCCGCGCAGGATTTTCCAGAAACCCTGCCGGGTGAGCCCGCCGCCGCGGTGGTTCAAGAAAAGAACCGGGAGGCGCTTCCGATTCAATTCGGGTCGCGCCCCCACCTGATAACGGTCGATCCAGGAAACCGCCGATTCCCCGAGCGGCACCAGGCGTTCCTTGCGGCCTTTACCGATGATTCGAACAAAACCGGGATCGAGGCGAACCCGGTCCACGGTGAGGCCGACCAGTTCCGACACCCTGAGACCGGTTGCATACAAGGTTTCCAGCATCGCCCGATCGCGCATGCCGAGGGTACTTTTGGTATTCGGCGCGGCCAGGAGCGTCTCGATCTCGTCCGAGGAGAGGGCGTGCGGGACGGTCTGCCACAGGCTCGGAGATCGCAGGTTGGTGGTGGGGTCGGAGCTCAAGTCCTCGGTCAGTACGAGGTATTTGAAAAAGCTGCGCAGAGCCGACAGGGCGCGTGCCGATGATCGTGCCGAAAGACCGGCATCCCGTCGTGAACCGAGGTAGTCGCGGAGAGTGGCACGTTCGACCGCGGCCAGCTCCGTGCCGTGATCTGCGAGCCATTTGCTGAATTGGCGGAGATCGCGGCGGTAGGACTCGATGGTTCGCGGGCTGAGATTCCTCTCGATCGACAGATGGGCGAGGAATTCGTGCATGTGGTCGTCAATTCCGCGGGTCATGGGGATATCGTACCCCCGAAATGCCACATTGCCGCTTCGAGTGTTGGGGCGAGGAGAAAGGGAGAAGGGGGGGAAAGGGAGAAGGGGGATTGAGCCTTCGGCCGGCAAGGGAGTTGTTTTCCCTTCCTCCTTTCGGAAACATGAACGGGAATCACAGCGGCAGCGACAGTATCCAGCGTCAGCGGCAGAGATCAGCGACAGGGAACCGCGATCAGTGTTCAGCGGCAGCGGCCAGGTGCAGTGACGGCGTGGCCACCTCCGGGTTGTTCAACGGAAGGAACAGTCGTTGTGGTGTAGGCGTCTCGCCTGCACACCGTGCGGCCGCGACGGCCGCACCACCAAGGTCGGAGCCCCGAAGCTATGGGTGCTGTTCACTGTCCCAGCCGCTGGTCGCTGCCGCTGACTCCTGTTCCCCGTCGCTGTCCCTGAAAGCTCTCCGAGACACCGTCTTGGACAAGAGTAGTCCAGCATCCAGCATCCAGCATCCAGCGTCCAGCATCTAGTATCGAGAATCGAGAATCGAGCGACTGTGCGATTCCCCCTTTCCCTCTCGGGCGAATCAAGCGGCAACGCTATGTTCCCGCTTCCGTATACTGGTAAGAAGGGCGTCTCGGATGCCCCTCCCACGAGGAGATTCCATGAATCCAGTGTCGGACACCGTTTTGAAACGTCTGGAACGTCTGCATGCATCCGTCGTCCGGGTGATTCGCGGTAAGACGGAGATCGTCGATGCTCTGATCGCCGCCCTTCTGGCGCGCGGCCACGTCCTGCTCGAGGACGTGCCGGGAGTCGGGAAAACGACCCTCGCACAGGCCCTGGCGCGGTCCTTGGATCTCGATTTTCACCGCATCCAGTTCACCTCGGACACGCTGCCGTCAGACATCATCGGCATTTCGGTCTATCGCCAGGAGCAGGAGGTCTTCGAGTTTCTTCAAGGGCCGATTTTTGCCAATGTCGTGCTCGCTGATGAAATCAATCGCGCGGCCCCCCGCACCCAGTCGGCCCTGCTCGAGGCAATGAGTGAACATGCCGTGACGGTTGAAAAGACCCGCCACCTCCTCGCCGAACCGTTTTTTGTCGTCGCGACGCAGAATCCGGTCGAGAGCACCGGGACCTATCCATTGCCCGAGTCGCAACTCGACCGCTTTCTCATGCGGCTTTCGATGGGCTATCCGGGGCGTGACGAAGAACTCGATCTGCTCAAGACCAGCGGAGCGGAGCCCCAACTCGAACAACTCGAACCGGTGGTCAACGCCCGCGAGGTGATCGAGATGCAGGGTCTGGTCACCGAAGTCCACGTCGCAGACAATCTGCTTGCATATCTCCTCGATGTGGTCGAGGCCACCCGTTCCCATGATGCTCTCGCGCTCGGAGTGTCGACCCGCGGCTGCCTCGCGTGGCAGCGGTCGGCTCAGGCATTGGCTCTGGTCAGAGGAAGGGCCTTCGTGTTGCCGGATGACCTCCAGGACACAGCGGAGTCGGTACTTGCCCACCGCCTTTTGCATGCCGATCCGGTGGTCGGAGACGGGTGGGAGAGGAGCCGCGCCGAACGCGCCGTCGTTCGCTCGGTCCTGGAGTCGGTTCCGGTCCCAAGATGACCCGACGCCCTGATTTCGGACTTCGGATTTCGGATTTCGGATTTGGTAGATCGGAAGTCTTGTGGGTTGCGGCGGGCGCCCCGTCTCGACAGCCTTTCTCTGAATCAGCGGCTGAGGCAAGCGGAAAATCCCAAATCCCAATTTCCAAATTCGAAATTCTGCGATGAGCTGGGCCCAATCTTTCCCCGATTTCCGTCTTCGTCTCACGCGCTGGGGCTTTGGCTATCTGGTGGCGTGCGTGGTGCTCGGTATGGCCGCGGTCAACACCGGAAACAACGCGCTCATGGCACTGCTCGGTCTGTCCCTGGGAAGCTACGTGGTCGCGGGCGCATGGTCGCGCCAGGTCCTTGGAGCGATCGAAGCCGAGATCGAAATGCCCCCTGAGATCTATGCGGGTCGGCCGGCGATGGTCGATTTTCAACTCCACAACACGTCCGGGCATTTTCCGGCTTACGGCCTCGTGGTTCGCGATGGACGTGGAGACGCTGTCATCATCGAGTCGCTGTTGAATGCGAGAAGCCGCTGTCGGCACTCGATCGAGATCGTGATGGACAGCCGGGGCTGGCACGAGTTGGGACCGTGGCGGCTCGATGTGCTCCTGCCACTCGGGTTCTTCCTCAAATCGAAGGCCCTCGCGTCGAACAGCCGGGTGCTGGTCTACCCACGTTTGTTGCCGACCTCTGCGCTGGCGGTTCGCCGCGGCGGCGGCCGGCGCGCACCCGACGCCCTCGAATCGAGGGGACGAGAAGGGGAGGTCACCCAGCTGAGAGATTTCAGAGAGGGTGACGACGTGCGAGCGGTGCACTGGAAGCAGACCGCCAGACAACAGCGGCTGGTCGTCGTTGAACGGCAACGCTCAGCGGAAAAACCGGTCTACTTCGTTCTCGATCCAAGACTCGAGGACCCCTCCGATCCGCGGCAATTGGAACGTCTCGAACGGATGATTTCCGAAGTGGCTACCGGAATCGTGCAGCGTTTGAGGGAGGGAGCCATGGTTGGAGTCGTTGTCGGCCCCATCGTGGTCAAACCGGTCAGGTCTTCGCGCAGGGCGCCGGCCCTTTTACGGCCGCTGGCTGAGGTCGAAGCGCTGCCCATGAGCGCGGCAGATCCGGCCGAGGTCGCCGCCGAACGGACGGTCGTGTTCTCGTCACGAAGAACGGTTCATCGGTGAGCGCCCAATCCTATCGCCGCCTGCTCGGGATCGTGCTTTTGTGGGCTTTGGCACCGCTGCCACTTTTGTACATCATATTGCCGCCGTTCTGGGTGATGGCGATGTGCGTGGGTGCTCTCCTGACGCTCTGGCCGGCGATCAGAATTCGGCTCCCGACCTGGGCTCTCAACTTGATTGGAATCGGCATTATCGTGGCGGTCTTTGCCGCGGGCGGACTGCGGGTGGGTCCGTTGCGACCGCTCGGTCATCTTCTGTTGCTCCTGACCTCGGTTCGGGCCATAGTCGTCAGTGACCGGCGAACCTTCTTTGGGGCCCTGTTACCGACCTTTCTCGTCTGGGTCGTGGCGCTCACGTCCTCGACCCACGTGGTGGTCGTCATCTATTTCACGCTTTCAGCGGTGCTCTGGTGGTTTGTCGGCATGAGGACCCACCTCGCGGGGATCGAGGGCGCTCCGGCGCTCGACCGGGTGATGTTGCCACGGCCGCGCCACGTCGTGTCGGCCGCCATGGTGGCGTTATTGCTCTCAGTGCCGATTTTCCTGGCCCTGCCCAGGCTGCGATCGCCGTGGGTCGCGGGTCGTGGGGGTGCTTCGAGCGTGACCGGTTTCTCGAGCCACGTCGATCTTGCAGGGGTCGGCGCCATCAGAGAGTCGCACGAGGCGGCCATTCTGGTGCGCATGATCAGCGATGGGGAACTCGATGACCGATGGATGCGGCTCCGTGCGGCCTCACTCGAAAGGGTGACCAACAATTCCTGGGCTCCGCGGGGGGCTATTCTCTCTCCAGTCCGCCGCGGGGGGTTGGTCTGGCCCCTCGGAGTCGAGTATCGACTGGATGGCGCTGCGGAGCTCGAACTCGAGCTTCTCCGTCCCAGGCGATATCTCTTCCTGCCCGAGGGCACCATCGCCCTGGCGGCGCCGGTTCCCGTGCTCACCGATCCGTCTGGCGGAGTGGTTCTGTCACAAAGGGTGCGTGGGCCGATGGTGTATCGAGTATGGGTCGCGCGGGATCAATTCCCAACCCGGAAGGACCCGGCACGAACCGGTCCTCCCCGCTTCGAACTTCACCCCGAGGTTCGACGGATCACCGAGGAGGTGGTTGCGGGTCTCAGGACCGATCGCGAAAAGGCCGCAGCCATTGAAAGTTATCTGCAACTGAATTTCGGTTATTCGCTCAATGGGATGAACCATATCCGCGCCGACCCGGTGGCGTGGTTTCTCCTCGAGGAGCGAACGGGTCACTGCGAGTATTTTGCCGGTGCGATGGTCGCCATGCTCGATGGCATCGGTATCCCGGCGCGAATGGTGACTGGATACAGTGGCGGTGATCTCTCCTCCTCCGGCGACGGGGCGACCGTCCGCGAAGCCAACGCCCATGCCTGGGTCGAGGCGAGGGTGGGGGCTGGAAAGTCCTGGATCCAGTATGACCCGACACCGGAAGGCGCAGTGCCCGCTCTGGTCAGGCCGCGGGGGCGGGAGCGGGTTCGGATGGCCTGGGACTGGGTGCAATCGAGCTGGGACCGCTATGTCCTCACTTTCGGGCTCGGCGAACAGATCCAGTTGTTGACGGCTGCGGCAGACGGGATGGCGTTTATGGTGCGGCATCTCGAATGGCGCCGCCTGCTGTGGCTGGCGGCGCTCGTGGTGTTGAGTGCCGCGTTCTTCTGGATCGTCCGTCGGAAAATCGGGCGCGGGCTTCGGGCTCGCTATGTCGGCCCGCCGGCGGCTCGTGCGGTTGCGCGGGTTGCCAGAAAACTGCAACGGCGCGGAGTCGAGGTGCCGGGTCGAGCCACCATTCGGTGGATCGCACGACGTGCCCGATCGCAGTGGCCGGCGGCTGGACCTGCGGTAGCCGAGCTCGCCTGGCAGGCCGAGCGCGAACTCTATTCCGACGACAATGGGTCGGGGCTGCCACGGCAGGCCGTCCGCGAATTGTGGGCCACCGTCGCCAAAGCGATGAAACAATAGCCTGCTCCTCCGCGGAATTCCAGATCAACCAACAACGTAGTCGATAGCAACAAAAAACTCTGTCGGAGAGGTGGTGTCATGGCAATACAGCCGGAACAACGGCGAATCGAAGGCAATCACGGGGCTCGAAAAACCTCGATACACCGCGGATCGGGCGCCCGGTCCTTGTCGCCAGCCCCGAGTGGGCCTATCATCTTCGATATGCGACGTTCAATTTTGTGGCTTCTCCTGTTGGTCCTCCTTTCTGCTTCGGTTCCGGCACTGGCCGGTGAGGTGGTTCGGATGCGGGTCGAGGACACGATCCAGCCGGCATCGCAACAGTACATCGAGAGGGTCCTGAGTGAGGCCGCTGAGATGCAAGCCTCTCTGGTCGTAATGGAGTTGGACACCCCGGGAGGGCTGATCGACACGACCCGGGACATTACCAGCGCGATCATGACATCGCCGGTTCCCGTCGTCGTCTATGTGACCCCCGGCGGGGCGAGGGCCGCCTCTGCGGGTTTCTTCATCCTCATCTCGGCCGACGTGGCGGTAATGGCGCCCGGCACCAACACCGGTGCCGCCCACCCGGTTGGTGGACAGGGAGAGAATCTCCCCGAGGATGTCCGCGACAAGGTTACAAATGACGCCGCGGCCATGGTGCGATCAATGGCTGAAGGCCGGGGGCGCAACCCGGAGACCGCGGAGCGCACGGTTCGCGAAAGCATCTCCCTGACTGCCGAGGAAGCGCTCGAGGAAGGTCTGATCGATTTCATCGCAACCGATTTCTCGGATTTGATGGAGCGCCTCGAGGGCGTCGAAGTCAAGCGATTCGACGGTAAAATGGAGACTCTGGAGATCGCTCCGCTGCAGACCGTAGATTTTGAACCGAGCTTTGCGGAACGGCTTTTCTCGGTGCTGGCAAACCCCAATATTGCATACCTCCTGATGGCTCTCGGGGCTCTCGGGCTCTATGTCGAGATCAGCCATCCCGGCGGGATCCTGCCTGGAGTCGTCGGAGTCATCTTCCTGTTGTTGGGGCTCTATTCGGTTTCGGTACTGCCGGTGAGCTGGGCCGGAGTGGCGCTGATATTCGTGGCCGTGGTTCTTTTCATCCTCGAGGTCAAGGTTGCCAGTTATGGTCTCTTGACCATCGGCGGTGTGATCTCCTTCGTCCTTGGTTCCCTGATGCTCTTCGATGGGCCCATACCGGCCATGCGGGTGAGCTTCGGGGTAGTCTTCCCAACCGCCGTGGCAGTGGCCTTTTTGACGGTCTTCTTGCTCAACCGCGTCCTCAAAGTGCACCGAGAGCGCCCCATGACCGGGCCTGAGGGAATGGTCGGGGAAATCGGCCGGGCGATCGGCGCCATCTCGCCCAAGGGCAAGGTGGTGGTGCACGGTGAGTATTGGGATGCGCATAATATCGGTTCGCCAATCGACGATGGTGATCAGGTGCGGGTGGTCGCGGTTCGCGACCGTCGGATAGATGTGGTCGCCGTCGGCGACCCAGAGAAAGGGAGTGCATGATGGGAGTTCTCGGATCCGGCCTCGGTTTGGTGATCTTCTTCGGTGTTTTTATCATTTTCAAGTGGATCAACATCCTCAACGAATACGAGCGGGGTGTGATCTTCCGCCTTGGACGCGTACTGCAAGAGCCCAAGGGCCCTGGTTTCGTCTTTGTCTTCTGGCCGATCGACCGGATGGTCAAGATGAGTCTGCGGACCGTCGTTCACGACATCCCGCCACAGGACGTGATCACCCGCGACAACGTCTCGGTCAAGGTCAACGCGGTGGTCTATTTCCGGGTCATGAATCCGATCAAGGCGGTGGTGGATGTGGAGAACTACGTCTACGCGACCTCTCAGCTCGCCCAGACCACCTTGCGGGCAGTGCTCGGCGAGGTCGATCTCGACGACCTTTTGAGCAAACGCGAAGAGGTCAACGTTCGCCTGCAGGAGATCATCGACCAGCACTCCGATCCGTGGGGTGTCAAGGTCTCGATGGTCGAGGTCAAGCACGTCGACCTGCCGCCGGACATGCAACGGGCCATCGCCAAGCAGGCCGAGGCCGAACGTGAGAAGCGGGCCAAGATCATCCACGCATCGGGTGAGTACGAGGCTTCGCAGAAACTTGCCCAGGCGGCTGACGTCATGGAGGGCAACCCGATCACGATTCAACTCCGTTACCTGCAGACGCTGACCGAGATCTCCACCGAGAACGCCACGACCATCGTGTTCCCGGTGCCGATCAAGATGATGGAGGCCCTGACGGGCATGCTGGACACGAAAGAATAAGCAGCGGTCTGCTGTTCTCCGAAATGGGACGGGAGAACGGCCGCCGGAAAATCGAGATCTGATTATGAGTCGAAGCTATTACGTGATTGAACTCACCGCACGCTGGTTGACCGTGCTCCTGGTGGCGTTGGCCCTGGTGATGGTTCTGGCCTTCGCTCTCGGCTATGGCGCGGCCTGGTCGGTCATTTCGAGTGAGACCGGTCAGACGGAAACCATGACCGCCCTGCAGGCGGCTCCGACCGAAACCGAGATTCCCGAGGTCGTGATTCCGACCGAGGTGCCACAGCCTGAGGCGCGGCCGACATCGACACCACCGCCGGAGCCGACCGCGACCTCGACTCCGGAACCGACGCGACCCCCGACCCCTGCGCCCACCGCTACGAAGGTCGAGACCGAGTTCTTCGTCCAGGTTCTGGCGTCGTCGCAGTCTGTGCCGATCGCGCAGGCGCGGGACAAACTGGAAAAACTCGGATTTGCCGGCGATCACCAACATCTCACCACCGTCGACGACAACAACGTGACGCTGTACAAGCTCCGGATCGGCCCCTTCCCCGACCGCGCGTCCGCCGATCGTGTGGCGCAGCGGATGAGCTCTTCCGGTTTCCCCGATTCCTGGGTGGTCTCACCTTGACCTTTGGCGGCCGCGGACCGGGACCGGCGCTGCCGGAGTGGATACGGGCGCGCCGTCTCCAGCTCGGTGAGCTGCACGAGATCAAGAAGCGGATGCGGTCGGGAGGATTGCACACGGTTTGCGAGGAGGCCCGTTGCCCCAATCGCTCCGAGTGCTTTTCGCGCGGCACGGCCACATTCTTGATCAACGGCCGCGTCTGCACGCGCAATTGTTCCTACTGTTCGATCGCTCACGGTCGGCCTTCCGCCATCGATCCGGGCGAAGCTCGGCAACTGGTCGAGGCGGTGGTCGAAATGAAGCTCGAACACGTGGTGATCACCGCCGTCGATCGTGACGATCTCCCGGATGGTGGGGCCGGCGGTTTTGTGGCCTGCATCGAGGGTCTTCGGGAGCTCGAGTCTCCCCCCAAGATTGAAGTTCTGACCCCTGATTTTCGCGGCGACATGGCTTCTGTCGATCGGATCATCGACGCCGGCCCCGAGGTGTACAACCACAACGTGGAGACCATCCCGCGGTTGTATCGTGAGGTTCGCCGGTCGGGACGATATGAGTGGGCTCTCGACGTGCTACGGCGGGTTGCCGAACGCGACACCACAATGCTTCGAAAATCCGGGTTGATGGTCGGTCTCGGTGAGACCCGTGACGAGATCCTCGAGGTGCTCGGCGATTTGCGAGAGGCCGGCTGCCAGGCCGTCACAATCGGTCAGTACCTCCAGCCGACCCCACAACAGGTGCCGGTGGAGCGTTTTTGGACGCCGGAGGAGTTTGCAGAACTCGAGACCGCCGGTACGGAACTCGGTCTGGAGATCTTCGCCGGCCCCTTCGTGCGGTCGTCCTACCGGGCTGAAGAAGCGTTCTTGAAGGTCATCGGTCAGGGTTGAATCCCACCTTCGGACAGCCACAGAGACCCAGGGCTCGCCCTCCTGTCCGATGCGGAAGATCCTTGTTCAGGAGAAACCGCAGATAACGCAGATGAACGCAGATTTGATCATCGCTATCGACAGGAAACGGATCGGATTTGCCCACAGATCACCCAGATGGACCCAGATCCATCGCATACTCGTCGCAACCACGAAGACACAAAGACACGAAGGCGTCACACCAAGAAAACCACAGAGGCACGGAGACACAGAGAGAGAGAACACAGAGAGCTGGCGCAAAGGCTCACAGAACACACAGAAAAACACAGAAGCCATCGCAAAGGCACGACCGGAGTGCAGCCGAGACGGCTGCACCACCATGGTGGTGCACGCGTCTCGCGTGCACATGGTTGAACCGCGAAGAACGCAAAGAACGCAAAGTCGCAAAGACGCCAAGGTCTGGTAGGCGAAATTGAGCGGTGTTGCCATCAGTGTCGGCAGATCGACAGACGATCTTCGATCGCCCGTCGCCGGTGAGAAGCGGGGCGCCTCTGATCGCCAGCGCTCGGAGTCACCCCGCTTCCCACCGACCGGCAAGCCTACGGCATGCCGGATCTGCCTTGCATCGGTGACATCCTCCCTTGATTGAAGAAAGGGGGAGGAAGGAGGCGAGACCTGCGCGACTGCGCAGGAGTCTTCCGGGAAGTCCTCTGCGCCTCTGCGTTCAATACGACTCTTGGCAATATCGATCCAGCAGTTCGGCTGCCATTGCGCCTTTGCGTTGAAAAACCCCGAAGCTGACGCGTTTCGATTGCAGAGATGGCTGACGCCTTCGCAATCAGGCTGTCATCTGCGTGATCTGTGGGCAAATTGCGCTGCATCGCGATGCCTTGGTTCCCGTTTGTCTTGGTGGCTGCGATGAGGGATGCCCGCGTTTCTCTGCCTCGATTTCGTTGTGGTTCGATGCGACGTTGGGGTGCGGCTATAATCCCTCAATGATCAAGGGTTGGTTCATCAGTTTTGAAGGCGGTGAGGGGACCGGCAAGAGCACCCAGATCGAGCTCCTGGCGGAGCATATGCGTGCGCGAGGACTGATGGTGGTGGTCACCCGGGAGCCCGGAGGCACGCCGGTTGCCGAGGCGGCGCGGGCGCTGCTGCTCGATCCCGCGATGGAGCCGGATGGTCTGACCGAGCTCTTTCTCCTCGAGGCGGCACGACGGGATCACGTCCAGAGAGTGATTCGACCGGCGCTGGAACTCGGGCGGGTCGTGCTCTGCGATCGGTTTGCGGATTCATCGGTCGTCTACCAGGGTCTGGTTCGCGGGGTCGGGGTCGATCGAACCATCGATCTCAATCGGATCGCCACCGACGGCCTCGAGCCCGATCTGACGGTGGTCCTGGATCTCGACCACGAATCGGGTCTGGAGCGGGCGCGGGTCCGAAATGCCGACGGGGATGGCGCCGAGAGCCGACTCGACGACGAGCCGAGTGCCTTTCACCAACGCGTTCGCGAGGGCTTTCTGGAATTGGCCGAAGCGTCGCCGAATCGATTCCGGGTCGTGGCTGCCGATGGTGAGCCCGATGAGGTATTTACCCGAATACTCAGAGTGATTCCCGCGGAGTTGTCGTGAGCGGCGACCGGGTCCCCTGGTGGGGTGAGGCCGCTCTCGACCGGGAGCGTTGGGGAGAAGTCGTGCGGCCGATGCTCGAAAAAATCCTTCGGGCGCGCGACCGGGACCGTCTTCCGCACGCCTTGCTTCTGATCGGCCCGCCGGGTCTCGGTCGCGAGTTGGCGGCCGTCGAAATTGCCGCTCTGCTGACCTGTGAGGGCGCGGATCAACCGTGGGCCCAGAGCAACTGCGCCGATCGTTTGCGCGTGGGCCTGCACCCTGATGTGGAGGCGGTGCAGCCGAGCGGTAAGAAAAACATCATTAAAATCGATCGGATCCGCGACATCGTCACGACCATTCCGGGGCGTCCCTTCGAGGGCCGGCGGCGAGTGTGGATCCTCGATGGTGTGGAAGTGGAACATTTTCAGAAAGAGGCGGCCAACGCCTTTCTCAAAGTCCTCGAGGAACCACCCGCGCACGCGTTCTTGATTCTGTTGGCCTCGAACCCCATGGCCGTTCTTCCGACCATCCGTTCCCGTTGCCAACAGCTCGTCCTACCCGGGCCGGTCGCGATCGCCCGCGATCTTTTTGCCGAGATGGCCATACCCGAGCTCGCGTCTGCGCAATCATCTGAAGATCTCGAGAGTGTCGTGGGGGATGTCAAGAAGGCTCTATCCGCCGGTCTCCAGGGGGGCAGCAAAGAGCTCCTCCAGCTCCCGTACGCGCTCCCGGCCGAGGTCAGGCCCTTTGCGGTGGTAGCGGCCGGCGCCATGGAGATGGCGGCGGAAACCCGTGCCGAAGAAGAGTCTGAAGAGCTTGTCCGCCTGGCGGCGGACCTGTTGGCTGTCGAACGTCGAGCCCGCGCCCTGAATCTCAATGCTCGATCGCAGATCGTTTCCTGTCTGATGAAGTGGCAGGGGGAGCTCGGATAGTGTTGAGTTCGGAATTCGGAATTCTGAGTTGCCGGATTGCCGGCTTGAGAGCGAAATGGTGGGCAACAGGTGACGCACCGCAAGGCCCGATCTTCAGCATTCCGAACTCCGAACTCCGAACTCAAATTTTCCGTGAACTCAGTGAAATCGACTGCACTGTAAATCAGCACGAGAGGACCTCTTAAATGCCCGAAACCTTCCTCCCCTGGACCCTCCTGATCGCTTATGCCTCGGTGATCGTATGGCTCGCGTGGCGCGGCCGCCGGCGCTCAACGGACATCGAGTCGTTTTCGGTCGGTTCGAGGCAGGTGCCTCCGTTCTTCGTCGGTTTGTCCCTGGCGGCCAACATGACCTCTGTTGCGACCTTCGTGATCAATCCGGGGCTGATCCACGCCTATGGATGGGCCGGCATCGTGGGTTATGGTCTTGCCGCGCCCGCCGGGATTTTCATCGGTCTGGTTGTCACCAGCAAGCGCTTCCGAAGGGTCGGAGACCAGTTCACTGTCCTCACCGTCCCGCAGTGGCTCGGCGAAAGATTTGGCGACCGGCGGCTGACCATCTTCTTTGCTCTCGTCAGCATGCTCCAGATCACCTTCCTGGTTCTGATCGTCACCGCGATCGTCGTCGTGATGATGGCCGTGCTCCAGATCGGTTTGTGGCCGGCCCTGATCATGGTGGTCGTCTTCACCTTTGGATATATCCTCTTCGGTGGCGCCAGTCTCCACGTGTGGTCGAACAGTGTCCAGGCCATCACCATGCTGGCGGTCGCGCTGATTCTGGTCGCTTCGGGAGCTGCGATCTTCGCCGACGGCCTGGGTGGTTTCTTTTCGACCCTGGATGCTGTGGCTCCGCACTACGGCAGCATGACCAACCCGGACAGTCTGCTGTTTCGGGATTTTTTCGAGGTGGTTGTTGCCAACTTCATCATCGGACTCGCCATCATCATGCAGCCACACATCATTTCGAAATCGCTTTATCTGCGATCTGAACGTGATGTCAACACCTATCTCGTGACCGCGATGATTGCGGGCACGGTCTTTACCTCGGTGATGCTGGTCGGGCTCTACGCCCGGCTCGAGATCGGTGCCGATTTCCGGCCGGATCAGGTGGTGGCCGAGTACATTACGGCGGGCTTTGCTCCCGGTCTCCGCGCTTTCATCATGCTCGGTGTCCTGGCGGCCGGGTTTTCGACCCTCGAGGGCGTGATCCTCGCCCTCTCGACGATTTTTGGTAACGACTTCTACGGAACCATCGCGAGGGCCCGTGGGGTGGCGGAGGACAAGCTGCGCGGCCAACTGCTCCTCGTGGGGAGGATCTTTCTGCTGGTCCTGGCGCCGATCACCCTCCTTCTGGCCTGGTGGCAGATCGTCGATCAGCCGTTGTCGGTAGCCATTTTTGCCCAGAACGGAATCTATGCTGTTTTTGCCGCCACCTTTGCGCCGGTGCTTTTCGGCATCTTTTCCCGTCGCAGCTCGGCACCGTTGGTCTTGATCGCGGCGAGCGTGGCCCTGTTGGTTCATTTCGGGATGTACTACGGCGGCATAACCCACTACCACAACAACCCGGCTGTGCCCGCGACCTGTGCCCTCGTGATCAGTACGCTCATCATGGCCGTAGGGTCGATGATGATCAAGACCAAGGACTGAGTCACTGAGTCGTTGAGGCATTCTGTGCGGACCGGTTGGCAAGCGGGATCTGCCCGGATTCCGAGCCGATCCGATTCCCCGGAAGACGACGAGGACGTGACGGGTTACACTTTCGAGGAGTTTGATCGTGAAGAAATACAAGAAATATGTTCTGTTCCCGACGCTCACGCTAATTATCGCGTTTGCACCGGGTGCCGCCGCCGGTGAACGAATTGTGGCGGTCGGCGATGTGCACGGCAGCTATGAAGGGCTGGTCGCCATCCTGCAGCACGCCGAGTTGATTGACTCCGATACCCATTGGATCGGTGGCGATACGACCCTGGTCCAGACGGGCGATCTCCTCGATCGTGGTCTCGATGTTCGCGAGGTGATGGATCTTTTGATTCGCCTCCAGGGCGAGGCCGCTGCGGCCGGGGGCAAGGTGATTTGTCTGCTCGGCAACCACGAAGCGATGAATCTGATCGGCTTTTTCCGTGACGTCAATCCGGATGTTTATGCCGAGTTCGCGGATGATCAATCGGAAAAGCGCCGTAAGGACGGCTATAAGAATTTCAAAAAGTACTGGCAGGTTCGCGCGGCGGCCGAGGGTGTCGGGACTCCGGAGTTCAACAACGAGGTCAAGGCTCAATGGATGGAGACCTACCCCCCCGGCTATCTCGAATATATTGCCGCTCTGGGCGCCGATGGGGTGTATGGGAAATGGCTCCGCACCTTGCCGGTTTCGGTACTGATCGATGGGGTGCTTTTTGTCCACGCCGGGATCGGACCGGAGCTGAAAGGGATCACGATCGACGAAATCAATCGTGATGTGGCTGCGGAAATTGCGGCATACGACAAGGTCCGCGCTTATATGATCAAGAAGAACCTGGTCCCCGTGACCGCCGACCTCAATGTGATGCTCGATGCCTATCTTCGTCAAAACAAAGAGGGCTCGGGGAACCGGCCGGACCCGGCCCTCGAGGGCATCGTCGGCTCTCACGCCTGGATTTCGCAGACCCCCGGCGGCCCGCTGTGGTTTCGAGGCTCTGCCAGGTGGGATGAGGCGACCCGGGGCGAAGAGATCGCCCACCTGCTCGACGAAATCGGCGCCCGGCATGTTGTCAGCGGCCACACCGTCCAGGGCGACAAAAACATCGGCAGCCGTTTTGGCGGCCGCGTCTTTTTGATCGATACGGGAATGCTGCAGTCACATTACAAAGGACGACCGTCAGCCCTGGTCATCGAGAATGGACGATTCACCGCCGTCTATGGGGATGGCTCCGAAGTGGTTTTGTATGACGAATCCACCGAGGAAGAGGCGGTGCTCGCCGACGCCGCCTGATTCTGGAAAGGGAGCGGGAGAAAGAAATCGCGAGAGATTTTCCGCTCCGTCTTTTTCGAACTCGAACTTCAGACGCCCTTTCCCCCTTTCCCGATTCTCCGAACTCTCGGGAATGGATCGGGATCGGACAGGGAAGGCGATCTGTACTCTCCCCTCAGGTCATCGGCTTCCGTCCACTCAGAATCCATCGATCAGGTCCGACGTCGGTTCGTTGAAAATCGCCGAGACCGGCATCCGCCAGCCAACCATTGATCGTTTTTTCGGTCCAGGTATCTCCAAAGGAGCGCATGTTGATGGCGAACAGGGCTCCGAGCACATGCTCGTGCTGCCGGTCGTCGATCGCGAAATCGACCACCGTCACCCAGCCACCCGGAGCCAGGCACTGAACGCCCCGCCGCACCATCTCGGCGGCCCGCTCGGCGGTTTCCTGGTGCAGCACGTTGGCGAAGAGCACCATATCGAAGTCCGATCCGTAGTCGGTCTGAAGGTAATCTCCTGCGAGAAAATCAATACGCTCCTCGAACACGGAACCGACGAGCTCCCGTCGTGCCTGCTCGACGACGGCTGGTGTGTCGAGGACGACGGCGGACAGATCCGGTCGAACCGAACACAGTGCCTGGGCAAAATGGCCCCAACCGCCGCCGACATCGAGGAGCCTGTTCACTCCTTCAAGATCCAGAAGACCGGCGACGCGCCGCGCCTGTTGCGCTCCCATTGCCCGCATCGCCGCGCCAAAACGGTGGATCTCATCGGGCGTACGCTCCGCGACCGGCCATTGCTCGCCGCGAAGCCAAGGCTCGAGAGTGTCACCCCACCGTTCATACATCGAGTGTGAGTGCTCGAGAAAGGGCACCACGTCGTGATCACCGTCGCGAAAAAACTCTCTCAAGGTCGTCGCGGCGTGGTATCGCCCCTCATCCGACTCGGCGATGCCGAGTGAGGTCAAGGCTCTCACGATTTTTCCGGCGGCCAAAGGGTCGAGGTCGAGCTCCGTTGCGATTTCTTCCGGTGATACTGATCGTTCTGCCAGCAGGCGGAGCATGCCGGTCCGACCCGCGACAGTGATCACCCGGTGGCTGGCAAAGCCCCACAGAAGCCGCTGGAAGCCGTCGAGATCGAGTTGTGGTGGCGTCATGACAACCTTTCTCCTAGGATCCGTTATAGCAGGCGGCAGAACAATCGTCCGATGATGCCGTACAATTCTCCGGGCTCCGGTTGGTGGCAGCCAGTCGGGGCCGTATCTTTTTGTTGGGGGGAGCTTCATGCACCACAGTCTCCGAATTGTAGCCGTCCTGGGAATCATGTGTTTGGCGGCAGTCGTCGCAGATGCCCAGATCGACGCCCGTCTTCTGCGGCAGCCCGATGTATCGGCCGACCAGATCGTCTTTGTCTACGGGGGCGATATCTGGGTCGTGGCCAAAGAAGGTGGAATCGCGCACCGTTTGAGCACCCCGAAGGGTGAGGAGAGCTTCCCTCGTTTTTCACCCGATGGCACCCGGATCGCCTTCAGCGGAAACTACGACGGCAACAGCGATGTCTACGCGATGCCGGTGACCGGTGGTCTGCCGTCCCGGCTGACCCACCACCCGGGGGTCGACAGGATGATCGATTGGTACCCGGGTGGCGATGCGGTGCTCTACGCGACCAGGATGAGCAGCGAAAAACAAAGATTCAACAAGCTCTATCGCGCATCGATCGACGGCGGCCTGCCGACGGTCCTTCCGGTGCCATATGGAGAGTTCGGTGCGATCTCCCCCAATGGGAAGACGCTTGCCTACCAACCGCTCTCACGCGATTTCCGCACCTGGAAACGCTACCGGGGCGGGACGGCGCCCGAAATCTTGCTTTTTGGCCTCGATGATCAAAAGTCCCGGAACATCACGGGCAACGATGCCAACGATGGGCAACCGATGTGGCACGGATCGACCCTCTATTTTCTTTCCGATCGCGACAAAAATATGCGTGCGAATATCTGGGCATATGAATTGGAGACCGACGCGTTCCGTCAGGTGACCCATTTTGCCGATTTCGATACCCATTTCCCGGCGATCGGACCCGATGACATGGTTTTTGAAAACGGCGGCCGCCTCTACGTGATGGATCTGGCGACCGAAACCGCAAAAGCGGTTGATGTTCAGGTCATCACGGACCGCGCGACCTTGCGGCCGCGCACGGTCGGGGTCGGTCAGCGGGTGGTCAACGGCGATATCTCTCCGAGTGGCAAGAGGGCGGTGCTCGAGGCACGAGGAGAGGTCTTCAGCCTCCCCGCCGAGCACGGTGTGGTCCGCAATCTGACCCGCAGTTCGGCCTTTGCGGAGCGTTATCCGGCCTGGTCGCCGGATGGCACTTCCATCGCCTACTTCTCAGACCGCAGTGGTGAGTATGAACTCACCGTACGACCCGCCGATGGGAGCGGCGGCGAAAAAACGCTGACCTCCATGGGACCGGGCTATCGTTACTCGCCGATGTGGTCTCCGGACAGCAAGAAGATCGTTTTCATCGACAACGAGCAGTTTATCCGGCTCTACGACTTTGCAACGGGGACTGTGACCACGGTGGACCAGGGTCTCTGGATGTACCAGGGCGCCCTCAACGCTTTCGAGGTCAGTTGGTCCTCCGACAGCCGCTGGTTTGCCTATTCTCGAGGTCTGGACAACCGTCTTTCGGTGGTCATGCTCTACGACTCCGAATCATCCGAGCGGCACCAGGTGACGGCGGGTTTCGTCGAGTGTTATGCGCCGGTCTTCGATCCCGAGGGCGACTATCTCTACTATTTGTCCGACGCCAGTTACTCCCCGATCTACGCCGAGCTCGATCCGTCGTGGATCTACGCCAATACCACCAACCTCGTCGCCGTGCCGCTGCGCGACGATGTGCCATCGCCCCTGGCGCCGCGAAACGATATCGAGGAGGGGGACAAAAAGGACGAGAAGGGTGAGGGCGACGACGAAAATGGCAAGGACGGGAACGACGAAAAAGACGACAAGGAAGCTGAAAAGAAAAGGCTCGTGATCGATCTTGATGGCTTTGAAGCCCGGGCGGTAGTTCTGCCTCCCGATGCGGGTCAGTACGACAGTCTCGGTGCCGTCAAAGGCAAGGTGCTGTATCAGCGGGCCCCGCGAACGGGTTCTGACGACGAAAAATCGCCTCTTGTCTACTGGGATCTCGAGGAACGTGAAGAAAAGTCGATCCTCGATGATATCGACGACTACGTGCTCTCTGCCGATGGAAAAAGCCTGCTCGTGGTATCGAGCGGGTCATTCGCCATCGTCAAGGTTGCGGCCAGTCAGAAGATGGACAAAAAGCTCGATACCGGCTCGATGAAAATGACGATCGTGCCGCCGCAGGAGTGGCAGCAGCTATTCAATGACGCGTGGCGCCTCGAACGCGATTTCTTCTATGATCCGAAGATGCACGGGGTTGACTGGCAGGCCATGCGGGAACGTTATGGCGCCATGCTCGAGGATGTGATCACCCGCTGGGACCTCAACTTTGTGATTGGCGAGCTCATCGGCGAAATCAACACCTCGCACTCCTACCGTGGCGGAGGTGACGTCGAGCGTGGCGCACGGCGCGGCGGTGGCCTCCTCGGGGTCGACTGGGAGCTTGCCGACGGGGCCTACAGAATCAAAAAGATCGTGACTGCAGCGCCCTGGGATACCGAGGTCCGCTCGCCTTTGGCCGAGCCCGGTGTCGATGTCGACGAGGGTGACTATATTTTGGCGGTCAACGGTGTCGCGATCGACACGAACAAGGATCCGTGGGCTTCATTCGAAGGGTTCGCCGAAAGCACCGTGATCCTCACGGTCAATGACGGCCCAACCCTGGAAGGAGCCCGGGAGGTCCTCGTCGAGACACTCTCCGACGAGTCGCGGTTGCGCAACCTTGCCTGGATCGAAGCCAATCGCCGCAAGGTCGACGTAGCGACCGATGGCCGGGTCGGCTACATCTATGTGCCGAGCACCGGGGTCGGCGGGCAGACCGAGCTTTACCGGATGTTCCGTCCGCAGTTTGCAAAGGAAGGCTTGATCATCGACGAGCGCTTCAACAACGGCGGCCAGGTGCCGGATCGTTTCATCGAGCTCCTCAATCGGCCGCTCTACAACTTCTGGGGTGTGCGTGCGGGGAATCAGTGGCAGACCCCGACCATTGCCCACCACGGGCCCAAGACCATGCTCATCAATTCCTGGAGCGGTTCGGGTGGCGACGCATTCCCGTTCTATTTCCGCGCCGCCGGTCTCGGCCCCCTGATCGGGACCCGGACCTGGGGCGGGCTCATCGGTTACACCGGAGCACCGGGCCTGATCGATGGCGGTCGTCTGACCGTTCCGACGTTTTCGTTCTACAACCTTGATGGTGAGTGGGACGTGGAAGGCTACGGTGTCGATCCCGATATCGAAGTCATCGATGATCCGTCCTTGATGGTGGATGGCGGTGACCCGCAACTCGAGCGGGCGATCGCCGAAGTCCTGGCGGCTCTCGAGAAGAACCCGCCGCTTCGCCCGGAGCGTCCGGAGAACCCAGTCCGATAAGATTTAAATTTATATCTGTCAATCGTTTATAATTCTAACCGGGGCGACCAGCGCCCCGGTTGGTTTTATGGGACGACGAAATATTTCCTGGTTTCTTTCCGAGCTTCCAAAACTGGAGGCCGAGGAAGTCATCGACAACGAGGTTGCAGAGCGGCTTCGCTCCCACTATGAGATATCTGCCGGAAGCGTCGGGAAAAGGGTGATTCTGGCCGTATGTGCGGTCTTCGGCGCCCTCCTGATCGGGGGTGGTGTCATCCTGCTGCTGGCGCACAACTGGGAGTACCTCGGTCGCGGTGCGCGGGCTGCCATTGCGCTCGTGCCGCTGATCGCGGTGCAGGCGCTTGTGGTCTGGGTGCTGTTGCGACGGGTCGATTCGGTCGCGTGGCGTGAAGGAACGGCCACATTGCTCGCATTGTCGGTCGCCACAGCCATCGCTCTTGTGGACCAGACCTACCATACGGGCGGCGATCTCGATTCCTTCCTGTGGCGTTGGGCCTGGTTGCTGGCCGCGCTGCCGTGGTTACTCGGATCGACGGCGGTCGCAATGATCTATCTCGCGATCCTCACCTGGTGGGCGGGGATGTCGGCGATCGATGGCACCCAGGTGCTCATGATCTGGCCGTTGGCCCTCGCGGTGATACCGCACGCGGTCCAGGTGCTTCGCGAAGACCGGCGCGGACTGCGAGCGGCAAATCTGCAATGGGCGATGGCCATCTTTCTCTGCTTTGCGACGGGGATCGGTCTGGAGCGCCGGGTCCCGGGTCTGTGGATCGGCGTCTACTGTGGTCTCTTCGCCCTCATGATCGTTGTCGGCGCGGCCGTCCGGGACAGCGAAGAACGAATGTGGAGAAGACCCCTTGAGGCGGTCGGGTTCTTGGGATCGATGGTTCTGTGGGTGATCCTGAGCTTCGCCGAACCGTGGCAGCATATCGGTTGGCATCACATCCGCACAGCGGAACAATATCATTCGATGGCGTCGTGGTTGGATGTGGCGCTGGCAATCGGTTTGCCGGTTGCGGCTGTTTTCGTGGCTTTTCGATGGCTCGATGTTTCCCGGTACAAACTCCAGTTTCTGTGGCTTCTGTCAATTCCTGTGGCGGCCGTCAGTTGGCCGATCGCCGCCGCCATCGATGAGGAGTGGATCGGCGCCCTGGCCTTCAATCTGGTGCTTTTTGCGGTCGGGGTCGGGACCATCGCGCTCGGCGCGCGGCAACAGAGTCTGGCGAGGGTCAATCTCGGGATGTCGGTGGTCGCGATCCAGGTCGTTGTCAGATTCTTTTCTTCGGAGCTCGGTTTTGTCGCCCGCGGTCTCGCCTTCATCCTGATCGGCGTCGGCTTTTTGTTGGCGAACGTCGTTCTGGCAAAGAAGATGCGATCGGATGAGGAGGGCGGAAAATGAATTGGCGCACTCTCCGTGTCGTGCTCTTCATTTTCGTCGCAGTAATCCAGTTGATCGTCGCGGGTGGCGCCGTCCTGCGCTCCGAGGCGACGCTGCGTTCGGGCGAGGTCTTTCGCTTCCGGATCCAGCCGGTGGATCCGGTTGATGCCTTCCGCGGCCGCTATGTGGCTATCCGGATGGCCGAAAACAAGGCGCCGGCGGCTGAGTCGTTCGAGCTGAGTCGCCGCGAGTGGGTCTTTGTGCCTCTCATTGTTGACGGTGAGGGCTATGCGGGCTTCGGCCCGGTCTCCCTCGATCCACCCGACGAGGGACCCTTTCTGAAACTCCTTGGCGGCGGGGTCTATTCGGACGCTGACGAGATGCGCTGGGTTTCGCTTGCGCTGACACCCTTTGCCCGCTACTACATGGATGAAGGCCTTGCGCCGAAGGCCGAAGCCGCGGTTTGGAGGGGGCCCCGGGGACAGCGGAATGCTTCGATCACTGTTCGAGTCAAGAACGGTTTCGGCGTGCTCGAGGAGTTGTGGATCGATGGCGTTCCGATCCTGCAATGGTTCGAGGAAAACCCGGACGAATAATGAGGCAGCGCACCCGCCGGCAGGACCTCTGCCAGCAGTTACGAGAACGCGAGTGGTCGTTTGACGAGCTGCGCCATGAATTCAGTCTCACCGTCAAGGTTCTCGAAGAGGATCTCCGGCATATCGATCGTTCCGTCAAAGCAGGCGGCGAACGGCTGGAAATCAGAACTGCCGAATGCCTGGCTTGCGGCTTCGATTTCAGCAAGAAGGCGCTGCATCCACCGGGGCGCTGTCCGTCCTGCCGCGATCGCCGCATCGATGGCCCATGGCTGAGAATCACGTCGTGATTCAGTTTTGAGGTTTGAGTTATGAGGTTTGAGTTTCCGCCCGCCCACCGGCGAGCTCGCTCACTACGGTTCTCAACTCAAAACTCAACACTCAAAACTCAAAACTCATTCAGCCTCTTTTTCCGGAGTCCACCTGGTGATCAATTTGCGCGCGGCGCGAACCTCGTCGACCCGACGCACCGGGGTCTCGTGCGGGGCTGAGCGAACCAACTCGGGGTCGTTTTCGACCTCGGCCGCGATTTCGAGCATCGCTTCACAGAAGGATTCAATTTCTTCGGGGGCGGCGCTCTCGGCCGGTTCGATCATCAGCGCTCCATGAACGATGAGAGGGAAGGACATGGTAGGCGGATGGTAGCCGTAGTCGAGAAGACGTTTGGCGATGTCCGTGTTGTGGACCTCGTGCCGCGCCTGCAGGCTGTCGTCGAAGACGACCTCGTGCATGCTCGGGGCATCGTACTTGAGGTGGTAGGCGTCCTTGAGGCGATGGCGGACGAGGTTGGCGTAGAGCACCGCCACATCCGACATCGCGCGCAATCCATCGGCGCCGAGGCTCCAGATGTAGGTCAGGGCGCGAATCAGGATCAGGAAATTCCCGTAGTAGCCCCGCATTGGACCGATGGATTCCGGATCATCCCACAGGAGATCGAACCGGTCGCCCGTGCGAACCACGCGCGGCACCGGCAGGTGGGGGAGGAGCGCCTCGGAAACGGTCACGGGGCCGGCTCCCGGACCGCCGCCGCCGTGCGGAGTCGAAAAGGTCTTATGGAGATTGATGTGCATGGCGTCGGCGCCCATGAGCCCGGGGAGCGCACGGCCGACGAATGAGTTGAGGTTGGCGCCGTCGACGTAGACCAGACCGCCGCGCTCATGGACGAGCTTCGAGATTTCGACGATGCGGTGCTCGAAGACCCCCAGGGTGTTCGGCACCGTGAGCATGACGGCCGCGACGTTCTCGTCCATGACCTGGTCGAGGACCTCGAGGCTGACCGTGCCATCGTCGGCGGAGGCGATTTCCACCGAGCTGAAACCCGCAAAAACAGCTGTGGCCGGGTTTGTGCCGTGGGCGGAGTCGGGGACGAGGACCACTTCACGGTTCTCACCACGGGCTTCCAGGGCCTTGCGGATCATGAGGATGCCGGTGAGTTCGCCGTGAGCGCCCGCGGCCGGCTGCAACGTGACCCCCGGCATTCCGGTGATGGTCTTCAGTGCTTCCTCGAGCTCCCAGATCGCGCGCAACGCGCCCTGGACCTGGGAAGGCGGTTGGAAGGGGTGAAGTGAAGCAAAACCGGGGAAACGAGCCGTCTGCTCGTTGATTCTCGGGTTGTATTTCATGGTGCACGAGCCGAGGGGGTAGAGTCCCTCGTCGACCGCGTAGTTGAGCTGGCTCAGGCGGTGGAAATGCTGCACCACTTCGAGCTCCGAGACATCGGGGAAGTGGGGATCGGGTTCCCGGACGAGTTTCGCGGGCAGGACGGCCCGAGGATCCACTTCGGGAACATCCAGCGGCGGAATCAGATATCCCTGCCGCCGCACGCGCTGCGGGTTGCGTTCGAAGAAAAGCGGTTCGTCGCGGAGGGCGCGGCGTTTCATGACAGCCTCCCGAGCGCCGCCACGAGGGCTTCGATCTCGTCCGCTGAGTTGCGTTCGGTGACCGCCACCAGAACACCATCGGGCCAGCTGCCCTGCCATGAAGTGGTCGGAACGCCGCCGAGAATTCCCTCGTCGGCGAGTCGCTCCACGATCTCGGTGCCTGTACCTGGTCCGAGCAGGAGAAACTCATTGAATGTGGGGCTTTGCGGGTAGGCCAGCCGCCAGGGATCACCGAGTTCGGTGATTCTCCGCTTGAGATCTTCGGAGCGCGACAGACAGGAACTCGCGAGCTCGCGCAGACCGGAGCCGCCGACGGTCTCGAGCCAGATGGTCGCCGCCAGGGCCATCAGTCCCTGGTTGGTGCAGATATTCGATGTCGCTTTGGCGCGCCGGATGTGTTGCTCCCGGGTCGAGAGGGTGAGGCAGAAGGCGCGTTGGCCGTCCTCGTCGATCGACTCGCCGACGAGACGACCGGGCATCTGGCGGATGTTTTTTGCTGAACAGGCGAAGAAGCCCAGATGGGGCCCGCCAAAGCCGGGCGCAACGCCAAAAGACTGGGCCTCGCCGCAGACCACGTCGAAACCGAAGTCGCCGCCGCCCGCAAGCAGCCCCAGCGAAACTGCCTCGGTCACGATCTGAACCGCCAGTGCGCCTCCGCCGTGCGCTCTTTCGGCCAGACCGGGGAGGTCCTCCACGATACCGAGAAAATTCGGAGACTGAATCACCACGCTGCTGGCACGGTCGAGATCACTTTGATCGATGTGAGCGGGATCGATCGCGCCATCCTCACCCGGCGGCACCAGGATGATCTCGATACCGGCTGGTTCGGCGTAGGTCTGCAACACCCTTCGGTACATCGGGTGGACTGTCTCCGCCACCAGGACGGCATTTCTCTTCGAGCGCAGAACGCGGTGGCTGAAGAGGATTGCCTCCACCAGGGCCGTAGCTCCGTCATACAAGGATGCGTTGGCCACATCGAGACCTGTGAGACGGCTGATCAGGGTCTGGAACTCGAAGATGACCTGGAGGGTGCCCTGGAGATATCTCGGGCTGATAGGGGGTATAGGAGGTGAAGAACTCTGCCCGGGACAACACCGCGTCGACGACCGCCGGTTGGATGTGGCGATAGACACCGGCCCCAAGAAAGCAGGGAGCACAATCCATTGCCTTGTTGCTGATCGCCATTTGCGCCATCTTCAAACGGACGCTGTCCTCGTCCTGGGCATCGGGCAGATCGAGTTTGTCGACGCAGACCTCGCCCGGAATGGTGGCAAAGAGCTGGTCGATGGAGGTCAGACCGAGCTCAGAGAGTATCTTCCGCCGGTCTTCTTCTCCGGCCCCGACCCATGGATGCATCAGCCGTTCTCCTGCTCCAGAAACGCCTGGTAACCTTCTGCGTCGAGAAGTTCACCGTTCTCTCCGGTCGCCTTCAGCTTGACCAGCCAGCCGTTACCGTAGGGGGCCAGGTTGATCAGATTCGGTTCGTCCTCGAGGCGCTCGTTGATTTCGGTGACCTCGCCGCCAACCGGCGAGAGAAACTCCGAGACCGCCTTGACCGATTCGAGAGTGCCGAGCTCGTCTCCGGCATCGACACTGGTGCCGACGTCGGGTAGCTCCACATAGACCACTTCACCCAGCTGATCCTGGGCATATTTGCTGATGCCCACCACAACTGTGTCGCCATCGACACGGGCCCATTCGTGGGATCGCGCGAACTTGAGATTTGTCGGTACGGTCATTGTTAACTCCTCCTTGCGGTTAATACGGACTCGTCAGGATTTCTTCCGCGAGTAGAACGGGAGGCCCACCACTCGCGCCCGAACCAGACGATTGCGGATTTTGACATAGAACTCGGTCCCGATCTCGGTCGACGCCGTCGGAAGATAGGTCATTCCGAGCGCCTTGCCAAGGGTCGGGCTCTGGGTGCCGGAGGTGACCTCGGCGACCGGGTCATCGTCGTTTTCCTTGAGAAAGACAGGATATCCGTGCCGCGCGATGCCGCGGTCGACGAGCTCGAATCCGGTCAACTTGCGCTCGACGCCATCTTCCTTTTGCTTTTCGATGACGTCGCGACCTATGAAATCACCCTTGTTCTTCAATTTGACGATCCAGCCCAGCCCGGCCTCGAGCGGGGTCGTGTTCTGGTCGATATCGTTTCCGTACAGGCACATCCCGGCTTCGAAGCGGAGCGTGTCGCGGGCACCGAGACCGGCCGGTTGCAGTCCCTTCGGGCGGCCCTCTTCAAGCAGGGCCCGCCAGACTCCGGGTGCGGCGTCAGGGGCCACATAAACCTCGAAGCCGTCCTCGCCGGTGTAGCCGGTGCGGGCGACAATGGCCGGTGAACCGGCGACCTGGCTGTTGACGAATCGGTAGTACTTGATTTCGCCGAGATTCTGATCGGACAGCGGCTGCAGAATCTCGGCTGCCAGAGGGCCCTGTATGGCGATCTGCGCCCAGTCCTCCGAGGCGTCGGTGACTTCCACATCGTCACGATCGCGGGCCAGATCCGCGAGGTAGGCAAAATCCTTGTGTCGGTTGGCGGCATTGACCACGAGCAGGTACTCGTCATCAGCCATTTTGTGGACCAGAGTGTCATCGACGAAGGTGCCTTCGGGATACATCAGGCCGGTGTATTGAGCTCGACCGACCGTCATCTTCTGGTGATCGTTGCATGAAACAAGCTGGACAAAATCGAGGGCGCCTGGGCCGCGGACAAAGATCTCGCCCATGTGCGAGACATCAAAAAGGCCGGCCCGCTGACGCACGGCCTGGTGCTCTTCGACCAGGCTGGTGTATTGAACGGGCAGCTCGAAACCGGCGAACTCGACCATTCGGCCGCCGGCTGCAAGGTGTTCTTCATACAGGGGTGTTCTTTCTGCTCGACCGGGCTCGTTCATGGCTCAGAATCCTCTCTGCGGGCGCTCGTTCCGCATTGATCGCCGGGCATCCCCCGTAGATGGAAAACACCCTGGATCGCCGCTCGCGCTGCGAAAACCGCTTTAATGCTGAGTATGGCGCAGCGTCAGGCCGCAGATTACCATTACACGGGACGAGGAAACCAGACTTGGACCGGGTATTGACCCGATAAACGACCCGGAGTGACGATCGGGTCAGCTCACCATTTTTGCGATGATGTCCTGGGCCCGCTCCAGCTCTTCGGTGGGGGAATCAACCTGGGATATGAGATAGCGGTAGTTTTCGCGGAGTTGATCGAGGTCCTTGCTCCGCACCAGTTCGAGCAGTTTCTCGAGCGACTCGCGGCCCTTCCCGTCGGAACTGACCCGTCCCATTTCCCGCTCGAGGATGACCCGAACCAGAGACAGGACCTCGCTCTTTTGTTGCCGCTCCTCGACAGTCGGTTCTTTTTCGGCCCCAGCTGGGCCCGAAGACTCGTCGAGCCCCTCGCCGGCCACCGACTCAATGACCGGCGGGCTCGCGAGGGGACGGGCCGGGCTGTCGCCGGAAAAGACTCCGGTCGGGAGGTTTCGGAGCTCCCTGCTGAAACGCCCCAGCGTCAGGTAGAGTTCTTTTTCGGAGGCGAAGTTCCCCACCAACCGTGCATTGCGATCGAGTTCGAGCGATTCGGACTCCTGAAGCATGATGTTGGCCTGGGCGCCCCGTTCGAGCGTGATGGTGCGGGCGCGCACCCGCCACGCCGTCAGCTGGCCGGCAACGAAGCAGGATTCGGCCGCTTGTACCGAAACCGCCTCGACCTTGACATCTGGGTCGATACGGACGGAACCGTTACCGCTCTCAATCACCGAATACACACCCGAATTCTGGATCACGAGGTTCCCCGGTGTCCGGATCGAAAGTTGTCCGTTCTCGTTGACCGAGACATCGGTTCCGTTCGGGATGATCATGGTCGGGAAGTTCTTGGCTTCTTCCATGGCGTTATTTCCCCCGCATGCGCGACGGCAGCGGATCAAAGGATGGTGCCGGAGCCGTGCGGCCGCGAACCAGCAACTCTTCGTGCCCGGTCCACTGGTAGTTGAGAATATAGATCCTCGGATCCGCCGGAACCAGGTCGTCGTTGGTCTCCGACATCATCCGAACCTCGTAGTGAAGATGGGGCGAGGTGCTCCAACCTGTGTTGCCGACCGTCCCCAGCTCTTCACCCCGTCGCAAGGTGGCCCCGCGGCGGACCGTGATTTCCTGAAGGTGAGCATAGATCGTGAGGTAGCGGTCGCCGTGAGATATCACCACGACGTTGCCGTAACGCCACCATCTGACATTTCGCCGCAAGGGGTAGCGGCCCGCAAAGACCACCTTTCCGCCACCGGCGGAGAGCACCGGCGTTCCTTCCCGCGCCGCGAGGTCGATGCCGGAATGGAAATCAAGGGAATTGGTGAATGGCGAGGTGCGATTCCCGAATGGCGAGGTGAGAACGAATGTGCCGATTGGCAGCGGACAGATCGAAGGCACCGATTGCGCCAGATCGTCGTTCTCGCGGGCAAAACTCGAGAGATCATCGGCAAGGGTCAGCAGGGCCATCATGTCGGTGTCGAGTTTGAGGCTCCTCTGGACAGCGGCCTGGGCCTCGGCCACGTGAAATTCCTGCTTCGCTGTCTCGGGATAACCACCGAGACCCAACGAATCCTGTGGGGCGCCCAGAATCAAGCTCATCTGTCGCTGCAGGGCACGAGCCGTGTTGACTTCCTTTTCGAGCCGATCCAGGGCGATGCTGCGTTGCGTCAGTATCTCGTGCTGGAGCTCGTGTTGTTGTGACAGAGTGTGGAGTCTTCCCGTCTGGAAAAGCGACTGCAAACCGACGGGAGCGAGGACCGCCCCGGCCGCCAACAGGAGAACAATGGCCGCCCAGAACACGGTCAGCCACCGAAATCCCTTTCGGCTGAGGAAGTAGTATCGGACCTGCTTCCTGATGTCTGCGGGGTGAATCTGGATCTCATACATCTGAAAATACCGAATAGACGTCCTTCCAAACTGTCTTATGGAATGGCACGAGACGTCTCAGATCAGCGTAGCACGATGTGACCGTCAAATATTCCGACACTTTCGGTGGGATTTGCGCAGGGCGAGTGGGTTTGTCAGGTGGCGCGCAGCGCCGCTACCGGATCCATCCGGGACGTGCGCCAGGCCGGCCAGATGGAGGCGACCAGGACGAGAAGCAAACAGACACCGGCAACCGCGAGCAGATGGAGGGGTGAGGGGATGAGAGGGATTGAATCCACCATGTAGACACGGGCCAGCCCGGGTGGGAACCGAATCGCCCTCGTGATGGTCATGATCCAGCTCGCGAGGCACCCGAAAAAGATCCCGGCTGCGATCCCGGACCCGCCCAGCAGCAGCCCGGAAATCACCAGGACTCTTCGGATTCGGGCAGGGGTTGCACCCAGCGCCTGCAGCATCCCCGATGATCGCTGTTTGTCGATGGCGAGGACGACCAGCGCCGAGCTGACCTGGAACGATGCCACGGCCACCACCAGGGTGAGGACAACGAAGAGCGACAGAGTCTGCCAGCGGATGGCGGCGAACAGCGAAGCGTTCATTTCGCGCCAATCGGTGTAGAAGAGCCTCTGATCGAGACTCGAGAGGGCTTTCCGGGCTTGGTCGACCTCGAGCGGGTTCTCGAGTTCGATCTCGATGCCCGCAACCCCGAGGGAAGGTACGAGCTCGAGGACCTCGTGTAACGGGACCGTCACCCACTGTTCGTCGAATTCGGAAAATGCCAGTCGGAACGTGCCGACCACATCGAGACGCAAGGCAGGCAGGATCCAGGAGCCTTCGGTCGGGGGTAATCGGACGGTGGCGGAATCACCGGCACCGATGCCGATCTTGGCGGACAATTTTTCGCCGAGCACTGCCACCAGACCACCCTCGGCCGGCCACGAATCCAGACCGGTGTACGGTGGAGGGTCGGCGACTGCCTTGAGGGTGATCGGCACCGGGTTGGTGGGTTGGTTGGGGTCGTCGAGAAGGCCCGAGAGATAGGTGACCGGCGCCACCCGTTTGATGCCGTCGATTTCGGCGATGCGAGCCGCGAGTACCGCAGCTTCATCCGGTTGTAAGGACCCGATAACAAAACCCACCATATGGGCGTTGCCTCGTTGCAGGGCTGAGGCGATGGCCTTTGAATATCCGTTCATCAGCGCCAGGGTGATAACCAGCGCGGCTACCGCCAGGGCAACGCCCGCGAATGCGGCCAGGGATGTTCCCCGCAGCAGCACGCCGGTCCGGCGGCGCAGAAAACGCAGTGCAAGCTCAAGATCCAGATTCACGTTGAGGAGTCTACTGTAATCGTCTCACAAGAGAGGCAGAATCAGTGACCGGGCAATGAGGCTATGATCGGTCGCTTTGCTCCCTGGCAATAAGGCTATGAGGCTATGATCGGTCGCTTTGCTCCCTGGCAATAAGGCTATGAGGCTATGATCGGTAGCTTTGCTCCCTGGCTATGAGGCTATGAGGAGTAATCGTTGCAACAGGTTGTTTCAGAGCCGAATCGTCCCACAGCCTTAGTTGCCTCATGGCCCCATAGCCCCATAGCCCCATAGCCCCATAGCCCCATAGCCCTCGATCCCGTCAGGCTTTGGTCGCTCGGTACGTCACCGAACGCACCAGGCCCACGACCGATTGACGGTCGATGCCGGCGCCCTCGATGATCGAAACCACTTCGGTCGGGGTTGCCTTTTCGGTCATCTCGAGGAAATCCTCGTCCTTGAGGATCTCGATTTTGCCGAGCCCGGCTTCGGACAGCATCTTGAAATAGTTTTCGCGTTGTTCGGCGCCGGCGACACAGCCGACGTAGGCCATGAGGTTGTCGCGAACTGTTTCCGGAAGCTCGCCGTCGAGGATGATGTCGGAGACGACGAGCCGGCCGCCGGGACGGAGCACACGAGCGATCTCACGAAACACCGCCGATTTGTCGGGCACCAGGTTGATGACGCAATTGCTGGTGATCGCATCGACGGTTGCGTCCTCTATCGGCAGGGCGTCGAGCTGACCCTCACGGAAGTCGACGTTCTCGGCGCCGGCCGTCTTGGCGTTGGTGCGGGCGGCGGCAATCATTTCGGGGGTCATGTCGACTCCGATAACCAGCCCGTCTTCCCCGACCTTTGTGGCAGCGATCAGGGCGTCGATGCCCGCCCCTGACCCGAGGTCGACGACGGTTTCACCCGCTTCGAGATCGAGGAACTGGACCGGTGCGCCGCACCCGAGCCCGAGGTTTGCGCCATCGGGCAAAAGGTCGAGATCGATGGTTGTGTAGCCGAGCCTCTCGGCCACGGTCTCAGTCGTTCCGCAACAACTGTTCGCGGATGGTCCGCAGCATGATGTGCCCACGGTGACAAAGGTCGCATATCGGTCTTTGACGTTTTCGATCACCGCCGCGGCGTCGGTGGGGTCGAGCTTTGAGGAATCAGGGTCGTTTTTCATCATTTCCTCCTCGATTCGGATGAGATTGTGATCAGGTGTTCGTAGGCTCCGGGGCAGCAGCTCTCGGTGGCCGAACGAACCGCGGCCAAAAGAGTCTCGAATGTTGCCAGGGTCTCGGTTACGCTGCCCGCGGGCAGGCGATCAAGGACAGAGCGGGCAAAAATCTCTTCCTGGAGTCTCACTCCAGCAGCGGCCGCAGCACCTTCGCCGGTGAGGGCGACTCGTTGCGCGCGCCCATCCTTCGGGTCCGATTGCCTGGCTATAAGACCTCGTTCCTCGAGGCGAGCGAGATTGCGGGTGAGGGTGCTGGGTGCAATTCCGAGCCGGGTGCCGAGATCGCTCAATCGAAGCGCACCGTCTGCAAGCGCCTCCAGGGTGGCCGCCTGTGCCACCGTCATACCGCAACAGCTGATGTCAGCTCGTTCGGCCAGCGAAAATCTTCGTACCAACAATCGAATGCCCTCTCGCAGTTGTTTTGCCTGGGTGTCGGTCGTGGTTTCAACCTCGGTCACGAGAACCTCCAAATATATTTGTATAATACAAATAAAAAATTGTCAATGGCCGCCACACTCATGTCCAATCTCGGACAAGGCTCAGGGACAGCGACGGCGCTCGGTGTACAGCGACAGCGAACAGTAAACAGTGAACAGTAGTAAGGTTCAGCGTTCAGTCATCAGCGGCTACTCCTTCGGTTGAACGACCCGCGGATGGCCGCATCGGCGTTGGACCCCTGACCGCTGCCGCTGAATACTGACCGCTGACCCGGACCGCTGCTCCCTGCCGCTGACTCCTGTTCGCTGCCGCTGCCGCCCGTGTCGTGGACAGCAGCGGGCACGAAACGAGAATTTGGATGAGCATTCGTGTAGACTTCCCGCCTTATGGAGCAGTGGAGCCCCACATCGTGGCGTGACAAACCGGCCGCGCAACAGCCGACCTATCCCGATCAGGATCACCTTGCGGCCACGGTGGAACGTCTGTCCGCGCTGCCGCCGCTCGTGACTTCGTGGGAGATCGAACGGCTTCGCTCCCAGCTCGCGGAGGCCGCCGCCGGCAAGAGATTCCTCCTTCAGGGGGGTGCCTGCGCCGAGCGATTCGACCAGTGTTCGGCCGAGACGATCACCAACAAGCTCAAGATTCTGCTCCAGATGAGTCTGGTGCTGACCTTCGGGCTCAAGCGCATGATCATCCGGGTCGGGCGCTTTGCCGGTCAGTACGCCAAACCGCGGTCGACAGACCTCGAAGAACGGGACGGGGTTTCTCTTCCGAGTTACCGCGGCGAGATCGTTAATGGCCCCGACTTCACTCCCGAAGACCGTATTCCGGATCCCGAGAGAATGCTCCGCGGTTACGAATACTCCGCTTTGACCCTCAATTTCATCCGGTCGCTGGTGGACGGCGGGTTTGCGGACCTCCATCACCCGGAGTATTGGGACGTCGACTTCATGTCCCATTCACCGCGCGCCCAGGAGTACCAGCGCATGGTGGAGGGTATCGCCGATTCGTTGCAGTTTATGGAAACCTTGGCGGGCACGCAGGCCAATGAGATCAGTCGAGTCGATTTCTACACCAGCCACGAGGCCCTGTTGCTGCCCTATGAGCAGGCGCAGACGCGGCAGGTACCGCGCCGCGAGGGTTGGTACAACCTCGGCACCCATTTCCCCTGGATCGGACTTCGGACCGCCGGGGTTGATGGGGCGCACGTCGATTACTTTCGCGGAATTCGAAACCCGATCGGGCTCAAAATCGGCGCCTCCATGACACCCGAGTGGCTCCTCGATCTACTCGAAGCGCTCGACCCTGATGCCGAGCCCGGGCGGATGACTCTGATTCACCGGATGGGTCACGGGAGTGTGGCCGAATCGCTGCCACCCCTGGTGGAGGCGGTTCAACGTGCCGGACGGACCGTCCTGTGGTGCTGTGATCCGATGCACGGCAATACGGAAACAACACCCGGCGGTCGCAAGACCCGCCGTTTCGAGAACATTCTTTCGGAACTCGAGCAGAGCTTCGACATTCACGCCGAACTCGGTTCGTATCAGGGTGGTGTGCATTTCGAGTTGTCGGGCGACAACGTCACGGAGTGCGTCGGCGGCGCCCGGGGTTTGTCGGAGGTCGATCTCGACCGTGCCTACGAGTCGCGCGTCGACCCCCGGCTCAACTACGAACAGTCGCTCGAGATGGCAATCAACATCGGCCGCAAGATCGCGGTGATGAATGGGCACTCCTAGGACGTTGCAACCTCGAGGGCAGCTACTGTCACAACGAGAGCCACTCCCCATCACAATTCCCTTGAGGCTGTGAGGCGATGATCGGTCGCGCCGCTCCCTGGCTATGAGGCTATGAGAAGAATTTGTTGCACCGGGTTGTTGCAGAGCCGCGTCGTCCCATAGCCTCATTTTGCCCCATAGCCCCATAGCCCCATAGCCCCATAGCCCCATAGCCGCCCTCCTCCCTTCACAATTCTTCAGATCCGTCGGGCTGATCCTGCGTTAAACTTCGTTGATCTGAAGGATGGAGGTCCCTCATGCTTCGTCTCAAAACTGTCGGATTCATTCTCGTGATCGTCGTGATCGCATCCCTGGTATACGGCGGCGAACCGGTCGATCTCGACGCGGTCACCAAGATTCGCGATCAGGGCTTCCGGCACTCTCAAGTTATGGATATCGCTTGGAATCTGACCGAAGGCGTGGGGCCGAGGCTGACCGGCACTCCGCAGGAGCTCGAAGCCCACGAGTGGGCCAAGGCGAAGATGGAAGAGTGGGGTCTCACCGTAAAACTCGACAGCTATGACTTTGGCAGGAGTTGGCTGGCCGACCGCGTTCAGGTACGCATGCTCTCTCCCTACGTTCAGCCGCTCGAGGCGCTCTCGGCCGCGTGGGCGCCCGGAACCGATGGTCCGATCCAGGGGCGCGTTGTTCGCGCCAATCTGGAAAACGATGAGGACCTCGAAAAGTGGGCCGGAAAGCTCGATGGCGCGATCGTCCTCCTGGATGACGCCGCGGAGCCCAAGCAGATCGAGGGCGAGCTCTTCCATCGCTGGGATGAAGAGGGTCTCGCGGAACTCGAGAAGTATGACGTCCCGAGCGATCGCTGGGGCGATTGGCGTAAGCGTCGGATGAAGAGGTTCATGTTCCGGGAGAAGTTGGCCGAATTTTATGCGACGGAAGGTGTGCTGGCGACAGTTGAGCCGAGTTCCCGCGACAATGGCATCGTTCGGGTGAGCGGCAACTCGGGAAATCGTTCGACCGAGAATGTCCTCGGCGTCCCGTCGCTGACGATGGCGACCGAACAGTACAACCGCCTGGTGCGGATGATCGACCGGGATATCGAACCGATTCTCGAAATCGATGTCGCCGTGACCTGGTTCGAAGACCGCCAGGCCTACAACACCATTGCAGACCTTCACGGTTCTGATCTCGCGAACGAGACCGTCGTGGTCGGCGCCCATCTCGACTCCTGGCACACCGGCACCGGCGCTACCGATAATGGCGGGAGTTGCGCCGTGGTGATGGAGGCTCTCCGGATCATCAAGGATTCGGGATTGCAACCCCGCCGTACGATCCGGGTCGGGCTTTGGAGCGGTGAGGAGCAGGGTCTGCTGGGATCCAGGGATTATGTCGAGCGTTATCTGGCGACCCGGCCGGAGACCACCGATCCCGAACAGCTGGAGCTGCCGGCATGGGCCCGCGAGACCACCTGGCCCATCCAACCACTGCCGGGCCACAAAACCACTTCGGCTTATTTCAACATCGACAACGGAAATGGCCGACTTCGCGGAATCTACACCGAGGAGAACGCGGCGGCGATGCCGATTTTCAAGGCCTGGTTTGCCCCATTGGCCGATCTCGGAGCGGACACCGTCACCATGAAAACGACCAGTGGCACAGATCACATGGCCTTTGACCGGGTGGGAGTGCCGGGCTACCAGTTCATCCAGGACCGGATGGACTACATGGGCCGAACCCATCACACCAATGTTGACACCTATGACCATCTCCACGCGGACGACCTCAAACAATCGGCGGTGGTCATCGCGACCATCATCTGGCACGCGGCAAATCGCGACGAGATGATGCCGCGCAAACCGATGCCGACGGAGCCGAAGAAGGACGTCAAAAAGAGGGTGAAAAACGGCGCGGAGAACCAGAAGGCTCCGACCAGCTGACCCCGCCAGTAACCAGCTCTCTCTGCTGAGGTCATTTTCATCCCCGGGCCAGTTCGTGGCTCGGGGATTCCTTTTGTTGATTGAAAATACCGCTGTCTGTCAGCTTGATCAAACGGCCAAAAGATGGCGGTCGAGGGCGGAGAGACGTATCTTGACAACAGGAGGTCCTCGCCGGCGAGATGATTTGGGACACGACAAATGGGCCGAGGGTGGAAGACTTCGGTATTTCCGAGGAAGACCTTGCGAACGCCCCGGGCATGTTCTTTGCGGAAAAATGGCCGTCCATCCTCGGTGTCGCCTACCTGGTTGCGGCAGCCGCGATCTCTTTCATCATCTTTCGTGTCGCCGGTTCATGGCCGGCAGCTCTCTTTTTCACCACGATCATCCTCGCCGCAGGTTCGGTCGTTCTGCTGCCGCTTGCGATGCTGGTGTTGTGCGCCTCGGAACGGGTCGAGGAAAGGTGGTTGTGTCGGAGATTTCCGACTCTTCGGGCCTGCCTTGCGTACCGGAAAGCGGTTTCTGACTACGATCGATCGACTCGGCCTCGATCTGTCCCCGACGACCCCGAATGGTGGCGATCAGCCGGGGAGGTGGCTTTTCGTTCCGCAATCGGATTGAAATTCGATCAGGTTTGTCCGAACCGGGTAGCGGCGCTCGATCGAGAATCGACGGGCATCGACATGGTCATCACCACCGGTGAATCTGATCTTCTTATCAGGTGTCATGTCGGAGGCGACGCCGTGCCCGTCTCGATCGCGAGAGAGGTGAGAGCGGCGCTCGTCGATCGAGGTGCCTCAGCCGCGATGATTCTCAGCGCTGCTGACCCGTCACCGGCGTGCCGGGACTACATCTCCGGACACTCGATATCGATCGTTCAGCCGTGGCAGCTCGGGTTTTGTCCCGATTTCAATTCGCCTGAAGCTTGACCGAGCCCGATGAGGTGCTGACTCTCAGCATGACGGCATTGTCGCCGCCGCTCAAAGCGAGGGACTTCTTGCCCTTTTGACCGGGAAAGTCGGTGTGGATCCCGCCCGAGCTGACCTCGACGAGGCCATCGAGTTCGGTGCCGGTGGGAAACTGGAGCGTCACGCTGCCCGAGCTCGCCTCGGCATTCACGCTGGCATCTGGAGAAATCGTGTCCCAATGAGCGGTGATGCTCCCTGATGACGAGCCGAGCTTCGCGTCTCCCCGCAGACCTCGAAGCTTCATGCTTCCCGAGGAGGTCTCCACCTTGGCATGCAATGCACCGCCAGTGAGCCGGATGCTTCCCGATGATGCGTCGGCGCTAAACGCCTCGAGCGGGCGATAGACCGTTGCATTGACCGAGCCCGAAGAAAAATCACTGTGAAGTTCACGCATCGCACCGTTGGCCGTCAAGCTGCCCGACGAGGCGTCGAAACGAACGACCGCATCTCCGAAATCACCATTGATTCTGCAGCTCCCAGACGAAAGATCGAGCAGCAGGTCCATTCCCGGCGGCATCTCGATGACGACCTTGCCGCGCGCACGAGCTTTCTTCCACGACCACCCACCATCGCGAGTTGATCGGATGATGAGTTTTTTCCCCTCATCGGAAAACTCCGGTTGCAGGTCCTCCGCTGCTCTTTTTGAGGAGCTCCCGTCGCCGCTGATCGTGAGATCCACGACAACGTTGACCGTGTTACCTGGGCGCGCGGTGACCTCGACGTTGTGGAAGGACACATCGACGACAACAGTCGCACCGGCGCGGGCGTCAAAACTGTGTTCCTTGTGAATTTCGATGTCGGCTTCGGCGGCGGCGGAAAAGAGTAGAAAAACAGCGATTGTCACGATCATGTTTCGTGCGCGCATCAGGGCCTCCCCATTCTCGTATCAGATAGAAAAACGGAATCCGAAACGTGTTGTTTCGTTATTGTTTTCATTGCATGCGAAAGGAGAAGTTCTTTCCGTCGTCGTTGGTCACTGTGACCTTGACCGCCGAGGCCATCGTTTTGTCGATGGTCGTCGGGTGACCGAGCATACAATCCGCGATTTTCCAGGGCATGGTGGCCTGGATACGGCCTGAGCCCGATCCGTGGATGTCGAGATCGAGTTTGGATCCCCGGCGACGGGCGTCGATGATCGTGTCATCGTCACGATAGGTGGCCCGCGATCTCGGTCCGTCCCGGTCCAACTTTTCCAGTAACGCTCGAATATGACCGTCGATATCGCCGTCGCATTCGAGTTCCGAACCGATGAGGCCTTCCATCACGCCCCGTGCGACCTCCTTGGAAATCGCGACCCGGATCTCGTCGCTGTCGACGTCGAGCTCGAAATCAGATTGTGCTTCGGAACTCGCGCATGAGACCGTGAATGCGAGCACTCCGAGGATCGCCACCATTCGAATGACCTTGGACATTGTTTCCCTCCGCCTGAACAGGGAAACGGAACCTTGAAAAAAAGGTTCGCAATAAGTACTAGTCGAGTTCTTCGACCCGGATGATGTTGGTGGAATCGGATTGACCGAGAGGCAACCCGGCGGTGATGATCACCCGGTCTCCTGTTGATGCGAGCCCGGTCGTTCTTAATGCGGCCTTCATGGCCCGACCGAGCTCCCGGGTGTCGTCGGTATTTGGTGCTATTGCTGAAACGACCCCCCATGAAAGGGTCAATTGTCGCGCCACTGTCTTCAGGGGAGTCAGGCCGAGCACCGGCGCGATCGGTCGCAGCCGGGCGATGATGCGGGTCGTGCTACCGGAAGCAGTGGTCGTCACGATGGCTGCGGCGTTGATCGAGGCAGCCATCTCGCAGGTGGCGCTGCTGATCGCGCCGGTCAGTTCGGGTATGCAGGGCGAAGCGGCGTCCGAGAGCATTCGTTGGTGGTCGAGGTGGGGCTCCGCCTCGAGGGCCACCCGATGGAGAACCCGCACGGCCTCGCTCGGGTAGCTTCCGATCGCCGTCTCTTCCGACAGCATGACGGCGTCGGTGCCGTCCAGGACCGCGTTGGCCACATCGGAAGCTTCGGCTCGGAGCGGACGCGGGCTGTCGACCATTGAACGCAGCATCTGGGTTGCCGTGATGACCGGTCGGCCGGCGCGGCGGGAGGCGGCGATGATCTTCTTCTGGATCATCGGCACCTGTTCCGGCGGCATCTCGACTCCGAGATCGCCACGCGCCACCATGACGCCATCAACCGCTTCGAGAATCGGCAACAATCGTTCGACGGCCTGGGGCTTTTCGATCTTGGCAATCAACATCGGCGGGTGTTCGAGCCCCTGGATTCGGTCTCGAACCGGCGCGAGATCGTCTTCGTGGCGGACAAAAGAAAGCGCAACGAAATCGACGCCTTCGTCGAGCCCTATCTCGAGATCTTCGCGGTCCTTTGCCGTGACTGCGGGGATTCGCAGCTCAGCGTGGGGAAGGTTGACTCCCTTGCGCGAGGTGAGCAGACCTTCGTTGATGACCCTGCACTGCAGACGATCGCTGAGGACCTCGATCACCTCGAGTTCCGCCGCACCATCGGCGAGCAGGATGGACTCGCCGGCGGAGACGTCTTCGAGCAGATGGGGGTAGGTGACGGGCAGGACGCCGTCGGGAAGATCGTCGCCCACACCGAGCCCGACGATCTCTCCAGCTTCGAGCCGCACACCTTCATCGGGGAGAATCCCGAGTCTGATCTTCGGACCGCCGAGGTCCTGCAGAATGCCGATCTCCCGACCGGCCTCAGCTGACACCCGGCGAATGAGACGGATTGTTTTGCGATGGTCTTCCCGGTCGCCGTGAGAAAAATTGAGGCGGACCACATCCATCCCTGCGTCGATGAGAGCGGTGATGCCTTCGATTGAGTTGGTGGCCGGACCGAGCGTGCAGACGATCTTGGTTTTGCGTCGTTTCATAGCTAGAGGATCTCACATAACCGCCGAACCCGTGCTCGCGCCCTGAAGGGGAGAAAGGGTGCGGGGGAGAAAGGGGGAGGCCACTCGATGGTGCGGGTGGAAGGGCGGGTCACCCTTTCCCCCCTTCTCCCTTTCTCCCTTTCTCCTTTTTACTCAGCAAGGACTCTCATCAGGAGATCGGGGTGATCGGTGAAGAAAGCACCGACTCCCTTGTCGATCAGCTTGCGCATCAACTTGGGATCGTTGACCGTATAGACGGCAATCGGGATTTTGTTCTCGCGGCACGATTTCCGCATCTTCGAGTTCAAATAGCGGTGGTTGATATTGAAGGCGGAAGCACCGACTTCGGAGGTGATCTCGAGTGGGTCCATCCCGCGGTGGATCTTCTTCTTGAACAGGGAGGCGGTTCGGATCTCAGGTGCGATCTCGTGCATCTGGGCGAGGGCCTGCGGCGAAAACGAGGAGACAACGACCTGATCGACGAGGCCCTTGTCGATGACCAGTCTGGCGACCTTTGCCGAAACGTCGTACTCGACAGCCTCCGGTTTGATCTCGATATTCGCGAGTATCCGGCCGCTCGTGGTGTCGAGCATCTCGTCGAGAGTCGGGATCTTTTCACCGGTGAACTCGGTGGCGAACCACGATCCGGCGTCCAGCCGGCGCAATTCTTCCAATGTATGACTCGAGACACTCCCCTGGCCGTCGGTCGTCCGGTTCAGCGTTTCGTCGTGGATGACGACCACGTGGCCATCAGCAGAGACCGTGACATCGAACTCCACCATGTCGGCGCCGAGGTCGATGGCCTTCCGGATGGAAACGATGGTGTTTTCCGGCGCTACAGCCGAAAAACCGCGATGGGCGATGACCCGCGTTCGGGCTCCCTTCGCATAGAAGCCATCAATCGTCGTCGGTCGATCACTCGACTCGGCCCTGGCGACTGGAATCAGCGCCGTCATCATGATCACCGCGAGCACGCCGATAAAATCTGTTTGAATCATCAGCCACAGGATAGCCTAGAGCCAGAAATCTGGTGTGCATTCAACCTCACGAGGCACTATCTTGACGGTAAAAGCGCTATGGAGGTCTCTATGCCGAGATTCGTACTCATGACCCGTCTCGCTCCGGACAGCGTGCGTGATGCCGAGGTGCGCCGCGCGATGGGCCGGGCCTGGTTGAACAAGGTCAACGCGATCTGCCCGGAGGTGACCTGGGTATCTCATTCCGCAATCCTCGGGCCCTATGATTTCATGGACATCTACGACGCTCCGGATGTTGAAACCGCCCACAAGGTGTCGTTGATCACCCGCGCCGAGGGAGCCGTATCGGCCGAGAGTTGGCAGGCGCTGCCGTACGACGAATTTCTGGGTTTGCTCGAAAAAGTGGAACTGTAGCCCGATTCGGTCCGAGACAACCCGATATTCGCGGTCGATATGCTCACCGGCGCGGTGCTCAGCAACCCGACGCTGACAACCGGTTACAACTCCAATTTTCTGGAGAATGACGAGACGACGGGGACCCTCTACGCCGTGGCCTACAATGCGGCGCTTGCCACATCGAGCGGGAACACCACCAAACAAGAAGAATTGCTGACGATCAGTCAGTCTTCAAAAGGCAGCGGCTGATCGTCAGGGTCTTTTGGTTGGGGTTCGTTGCCGTCTCCATTCGAGCCGCCCTCGTCGGCCGCTCTGATTCTCTTCACTTTCGACACCGGTTTTGGCGCCAGCCGGCGGCCACGGGCGGTGACGCCGATGACCTCGAGAATCGAGAGATCAAACTCTGCTTCGTGCACTCTCTGTCGTTTCATGGGCGCGAAAGTGACGTGGATCGTGTCGTTGCAGTCGCCCGGGATCAGGTAGTCGACCCTTCCGTTCCGGCCTTTGATCAATTCGTACTCGCGGTCGCGGATAAACGCCTTGATGTGGATCTTCTTGCCCCAGGATATTTTGTCCTGGTCACGGTAGACCACGGTAAACGCGGCGCCGTTTTCCTGATCGAAGACCTCGGCATGGATCAGCTTGTCCTGAACAAGCATTTTCTCTTCCGGTGCGATGATCTGAAAGGTCCCGTTTCGCGAAACAAGGAGAATCCGGTCATATTCGCTGACCGTGAACTGGTACTTCGAACCCTTGACCTCGGAGCCGAAGAAACCGGTGTCGGGGTCGTAAGCCACACGGATGTTCTGGCGCGCAACCGCGCGCACGTTGACCGCTTCGAAAGCTCCGATTTCCGATTGGCGCGGCCATTGCTCGCCGTAGGTCGCGATCAGGTGCTCCAGATAGGTGATGGTGGTCGGTGTGAGTTTGCGGAGTTTGCCCTTGACCTGACGGATCCCCTTGAGCGCGATTTCGATTTCAGAGCGGTTCTTGTCGATATCGTACTGGGAGATGCGCCGGATCGGTATCTTGAGCAGACGCTCGAGGTCCTCGTCGGAGACCTCGCGATCGAGCTCTTTCAGGAAGGGCTTGAGACCCTTCTTCACCTCATCCACGACCTGTTCGGCGGTGGTGGCGTCTTCGATCCGTTTGTAGATCCGGTTCTCGATAAAGATCCTTTCGAGATCCAACCAATGTTTGCGGTCTTCGAGTTGACCGAGCTCATAGCTCAGTTCGGCTTTGATCAGACCCCTCAGTTGATCGGTGAGGAAGCAGAGAACCTCGGAGACACCCATCTCGACCGGGTGCCGGTCTTTGATCATGACCATGTTGGATGAGAGCGAGACCTCGCAGTCGGTGTGGGCGTAGAGCTGGGGGATGACCTCGTCGGCGTAGACTCCGCGTGGGAGCCCGACCTCGATCTCCACCTGATCGGTGGTGAAATCGTTGATGGATGCGACCTTGAGCTTGCCCTTGGTGGAGGCCGCCTCGATGGAGGCGATGGTGCTCTCGGTGGTCGTTCCATAGGCGATTTCTCGGATAACGACCGTTTTCTCATCGCGCTTTTCGATCAGTGCACGGACCTTGACCTTTCCCCGGCCATCGTCGTATTCGCTGACATCGACCATGCCTTTGGTTGGAAAGTCCGGGAAGATCTCGAAGGCTTCGTTTTTCAGGATCTTGATCTGTGCTTCGAGGAGCTCGATCAGATTGTGGGGAAGGATCCGCGTCGACATACCGACCGCGATGCCTTCCGCTCCGAGCATGAGCAGTACCGGCAGCTTGGCCGGCAAAGCGATGGGTTCTTCGTTGCGGCCGTCATAGCTCGGCTGGTATTCGGTCAGGGCCTTGCGGAAGAGGGTCTCCTTGGCGAGGTCGGTGAGCCGGCATTCGATGTAACGGGCCGCAGCAGGCGCATGGCCGGTCACCGGATTGCCGAAGTTGCCCTGCTTCTCGATGAAATAGTCTTTGTTGGCAAGGACCACCAATGCATCGCCGATCGAGGCGTCGCCGTGGGGATGCAGTTTCATCGTGTCGCCGATGACATTGGCGACCTTGTGGAATTTCCCGTCGTCCATTTTCGAAAGCGTCGCAAGAATGCGCCGCTGCACCGGTTTGAGACCGTCTCGGAGATCGGGAATGGCGCGATCCACGATCACGTAGCTCGCGTACTCGATGAAATTCTTGCCCATCAGGGGGGCGATTCGGGTCATATGCTTTCATTCTCCGGTACAGCAGCGTCAAGTACGATTTCGGATTTTTCGTCCTTCGTTCTTGGCGCGGCCGTAGAAATTTCGACGAACTAAAAACTCATAACTCAAAACTCAAGACTGGAATTGTCACGCGATATCCGCGACCAGATTCTCAATGATGTACTCCTTCCGGGCCGGGGTGTTTTTGCCCATGAAAAAGTCGAGTGCTCGTTTGACATCACCCATCGATCCGGTCGTGATCCGGGTCATGTGCTCGTCGTCGGCGATGAACTGTTTGAACTCTTTGGGTGAAATCTCGCCGAGCCCTTTGAAGCGCGTCACCTCGTTGTTCCGCAGCCGCTCGACGGCCTCGTCTCGATCGGCCTCAGAATAACAATAGACCGTTTCTTTTTTGTTGCGCACCCGGAAGATCGGGGTCTCGAGAATGTAGATGTGGCCAGAAACCACCAGCTCTTCGAAGAAACGCAGGAAATAGGTGAGCAGAAGGTTCCGGATGTGCATGCCGTCGACATCGGCGTCGGTGGCGATGACGACCCGGTTGTAACGTAATCCTTCGAGATCGTCCTCGATACCGAGAGCCCGCATGATGTTGTAGAGCTCTTCGTTCTTGTAAACAGCCTCCCGCCCGAGACCGTGGGTGTTGAGCGGTTTGCCCTTGAGGGAGTAGATCGCCTGAGTCTGCACGTCCCGAGCCTGAATCATCGCGCCACCGGCGGAGTCGCCCTCGGTCAAGAAAATGGTCGATTCTTCGCGCCTTTTTCCCTTGCTGTCCGAGAGGTGAACCTTGCAGTCGATCAGCTTGGGGATCCGAATGGCAACCTTCTTGGCGCGTTCCCGGGCTTCCTTTTTGATGGCCGACAGTTCCTTACGAACCCGTTGGTTATTTTTGACTTTCTCGAGCAGCTTTTCCGCTTCCGTGGGGTATTTGTGGAGCCACAGGACGACCTGCTCCTTGACCTCACTCACCACCCACGAGCGGACGTCGGTCGATCCGAGCTTGTTTTTGGTCTGCGACTCGAAGACCGGGTCCTGGATCTTGACCGCGACCGCGCCGACCAGACCGTCGCGCACGTCCTCGCCGGCGAAACCGTTCTTTGCGAACTCGTTGACACCCTTGAGCACACCTTCGCGGAAGGCGCTCTGGTGGGTACCGCCGTCGTTGGTGTACTGGCCGTTGACAAAGCTGTAATAGGTCTCGCCGTATGCATGGGTGTGGGTGAAGGCGATCTCGATTCGGTCGAGCTTGCAGTGGAACGCATCGTAGATCGCCGGTTCACCGCCGAGTTCGTAGGCCAGCAGATCAGCCAGTCCATTCTTCGACACGAACTTCTGGCCGTTGTAGTCGAGGGTGAGACCGCTGTTGAGGAAGGCGTAGTAACGGAGCCGATGTTCGAGATACTCCTCCTGCCAACCGTAGTCGCCGAAGATCTCGGGGTCGGGGATGAAGCGGATCGAGGTTCCGTTCCTCTCGGAGGCTTCCTTGCCTCCCTTTTCCTTGAGTTTCTTGCCCTGCTGAAAAAGGCCGCGTTTGAATTTCCCATCACGGAAACTGACGACCTCGAATTCGGACGACAGGGCATTGACGGCCTTGTTCCCGACCCCGTTCAGCCCGACCGAAAACTGAAAGACATCGTCGTTGTATTTACCGCCGGTGTTGATCTTGGAGACACAGTCGATGACCTTGCCGAGCGGGATGCCCCGGCCGAAGTCTCGAACCGCCATCTGCGGTCCGTGCCGTTTGATCACGATTCTCTTCCCGTAACCCATGATGAACTCGTCGACGCAGTTGTCGACCACTTCTTTGAGCATCACGTAGATGCCGTCGGCGGGGTTGGAGCCGTCGCCGATCCGGCCGATGTACATCCCGGTGCGAAGCCTGATGTGCTCGAGAGCATCCAGAGTCTGGATCGCCTTCTCGTCGTAGATGACCTGTTTTTTGGAATCTGCCATTTCGCCTCGTTTACACCTCTTCACGAGTCCAGAATAACACGCCATGCTGAGTCGTCTGGGTGAAAATGAACGCGCCTCAGCGCGTGTTTGTAATGATAGCGCACTGAGCTGGATCTTCTCCCTCGCCGACCTCGGTAGGAATTGCAGGACATGCAGATGAATTTGGTTTTGCGCTTCACTCTTGTCCAATACAGGGTCTCAGATAGCGTACAGGGGCAGCGAACAGGGACGGCGGCAGTGTCCAGCGGCAGCGGACAGCACTCAGATTATCGGGTTCAACAACCGACAGGTCGTGGCACGGACCTGATCGAAGGCCTTCATCGCTTCACTTGCTCCATTCCGGCTGATCGCCCCGGCGTTGGTGAGGAGCTCCAAGTGGCTGTCGACCTCTTTCGCCGAGGCGTAGGCGATTCTCCAGTGGTTCGACCGGTCTCTACCGATTCGGCCGCTCACCGGCTACCCCGTTCTTTTGAACGACCCGGAGGTGGCCACTTCGCCGCATGAACTCCAGACTGCTGCCGCTGATCACTGAACACTGATCGCTGTTCCCTGTCCCTGATCGCTGTTGCCTGTCGCTGACGCTGGACACTGTCGCTGTAATTCGGACGCGGACGCGGACACGGGCACGGGCCAATCGCGAACAGGATATGTCGAAACCAACCCGTAACCCTTGTGTCATCGGGCGGACAAGGTCTCCCGCGGAATTGTTTTGGACAGCGGTGATTGCGCTTCCTTCAGCTGCCCATTTCGTTGTCTTCATCCGTCTGACGGGAAGGGGAGGGTGGTGACTCGAGCAGCTTCTCCTCAAAAAAATCCCAGATCCGATAGCGCATCCAGTTGAATCCGAGCGGGGTCATGCTGTAGAAGGCTGGTGCATGATCGTATTTCATGCTGATCCGCTCGGGTTTGCCGAGCGTCAGCCAGAGGTCTTCCCGCGAGTGCTCCGGCATACATTTGTCGCGGCTGGCAGTGATGATCAGTACGCGCTCTGGATTGGCGCGGTTTGGATAGTTTGCGGAATCCAGAAAATCCACGATCGGCTCGAGCTGACTTTCGAGGTATTCCCGGCTCCAACCAAATGATCCTGCGACCTTTTCCTGCACACTGGTGGTTCGTTTGCCGTCACAATAAGCGATCACCGACTGGAGGTGGCTGCCGCCCATGACTGTTACGGTGGCCGCCAGCCTGGGCTCCTGGGTGGCGAGGGTGCCGGCGAGGACGGCGCCGAGGCTGAAACCGATCAACCCGATTCGGTCGGCGTCGATCTCGGGCCGCGTTTCGGCCCAATCGATCAGCCTCCGGACATCGACGATATTGACCCGGAGCCGTTCGGCGGCCTCGTGCCACAAATCGAGAAACTCCTGTTCGTTTTCTGCGCCCACCATTCCTGTCCAGTCGGTGAGGTGTGTTTCTCCCTGGATGTAGAGAACGTGGACAGCTCCCTCGGCCCGGTATTGCAGGCTCTTGGCGATCTTGCGCGGCGGGTAGGTGTAGGTGCCCCAGATCGGCAAGACGATGACCAGCGGCTGCGGACCCGGCAGGGTGCTTCGGAAATAGCGCGAGGTGATCATGTTGCCCGGTTGGCCGTTGTCGCCAATGGATGGGATCTCGAGGGTGCGCAACTGGTAGTGCGGCGCCGCGCCGGTGCTCTCGATATGGTTCGTGAAGGGGATGTCGCTTCGCTCGTAACTGAATGCTGGAGCCGGATCAAGGGATCGCGTGAACTGGACGTCCTCCGCGGTTGCCGATGGTGTCCGCACGTGACTGGTGAAGCAGCCGGCGGTCATCAGCACCAAAGAGATGGCGATCACGAGCGTTTGGATGGACGGTGTCTTCGGCTGCGGCATCATCTTCCGGTCGTTTTCACCAGCATATTTTAGCAGCGCCTGGGTACGGCCCTCGCTACCAACCGCGTACGGGTCGCCATTCGTCGACAACCTCGGTGCCGCGCACGACGTGATACCGGTCGAAGCAAGCGGCGGACAAACAGGAGTGGTTGGGCAGGATGCGAATCCGCGTGCCGGGCCGCAGGGCCTCGACCCCGGGGCCGCCCAGGGTTCCGTGTTCCTGGGTGAGGGCCTTCAATTGAAGACCCGGCAGAGGGTGCTGATCGTCGGTTGCGACCAGAAGACCAAAACCGCAATCGGGGTCGACGTGGGTCGGGCCGAGGTCCTTGCTGAGGGCTGTGGCTCCCGCGTCCATAACCGCGCGCCCGCGATCGGTGTCGGTGCTGATCACCGTTGCTTGAATCGAAAACGCAATCTCGTCGAACCTGCAGCTTCCGATGGCGGCCTGGAATGCATCGAAGAAAAGATAATTGCCGGGCCGGACCTCGGAAACTCCCGAAAGGTCGTCGATCGCGGTCATGGCCGGGGTCGAACCGATACTGATTTCGGGCACATCGACCCCGAGATCGCGGAGTTCCGCCGCGAGGGCGGTCATCAAATTGCGTTCCTCGCAGGCCACCTCGAAGGCTTCAGAGCGATTGCGAGCGCTGTAGGACTGCCCGGCGTGGGTCAGGAGCCCACGAAAGTCGATCCGGTCGGCGCAGGCGAGCCGACGGACGAGTAGTTCGGCTGTTTCGCTTACGGGGTCGACACCGGTGCGCCCGCCGCCGCAGTCGATCTCGAGATAGACGGGCAGGATGATTTCATTCGAATTCGTGAATTCCTCGATCGCGCGGGTCGTGTCGATACTGTCGACCAGGATGTTGAAGGCGTCGATTTCGACGTGGAGATCCGCGGCCTCCAGGATTTTCTGCGGAGCGATCGGCACCGCGTAGGTGATGTTGGAGAATCCCCCGGCGGCAAAGCCCCGCGCCTCGGCCATGGTCGATACTGTGACGCCGCCGAAGTGGAGGTCGGTCTGGATGCGGGCGGCCTCGACGCTTTTGTGGGTTTTGACGTGGGGTCGGAGACGCACGCCGAGCCGTCGTGCCTTGTCGGCGATCCGTGAGGCGTTGTGCTCGAGCCGATCGAGATCGACGAGCGCGCTGGGTGTCGGAAGGTCGTTGATCAGCACGGCGACAGAGTACCACCGGAGGAGCCACGAATGAGAGAAATGGAGAAAGGGAGAAAGGGGGAAGGGGAGAGCGAAATCTCAAGATTCGGCTGACTGGGGCTCCCTTGCTGCGAACCGGAAGGAATCAACGAGCATACTGTTTTCTCAGCAAGCGCCGCATCAACTTGTTCGAAGCCGTCCTGGGGAGGGATTCCACCACCACCAGATCGTGGATCTTGAACAATGGATTGAGCTCCTTGGTGATGGCCCTGCCGAGATCCCGCTGGAGATCGTCAGCGTCCGTTGCGGCGGAGAGAACTACAAAGATCACCAGTGCCTCCGCTCCCTCGCCATCGGGCTGGACCGCTACCGCCGCCGCCTCGAAGACCGCGGGGTGTTGTTCCACGACCCGCTCGAGTTCGAGTGATGAGACCTTGATTCCGCCGAGATTCATGGTGTCATCCGCACGGCCCTGCGCCCGGAAATAGCCGCCGGGCAGACGTGCGACCTGGTCTCCGTGGCGGCGAAGAGCCTCTCCCTGGAGACCGGTGGGGCAGTCGGCGTAGTAGATCGAATCGTGATCGCGGTTGAGCAAGCTCTGCGACAACCCGATCGACGGAGGCACCAAAAAGACCTCGCCTTCGGAACCTACTTCCACTATCTGTCCGTTGTCGTCGAGCACGACCAGATCGAGTCCTAGTGCCGGAGTCGAAAATGCGGCCGGCGATGCCGGTTGCACGACGGTGCCGGTGAGATGGCCGCCGCCAATCTCGGTTCCCCCGCAGTACTCGATGATCGGAGCCTGATAGCCGGCCCGGCTCATCAACCACAGAGAGTCGACACGGTTTGAAGGTTCGCCGGTGGAACTGAAGACGCGGATGCCGGTCCAGTCCGTGCCCTCGCAGGCCCCCGATTCGCGCCAGGCGCGAACCAATGAGGGCACGACACCGAGCATCGTCACCCCGGCATTTTGAACAAATTCGGTGAAATCGCGACCCGTGGGAAGGCCCTCGAAGAGCGCGATACAAGCGCGGTTGATGAGCGCCGCGTAGATCAGCCAAGGCCCCATCATCCAACCGATGTTGGTCGGCCAAGCAAGCACGTTTCCAGGGTGGATGTCCTGGTGGAAGTGGCCGTCCACCGCACATTTGATGGGCGTGAGCTGGGTCCAGGGTATGGCCTTGGGATCGCCGGTGGTCCCTGATGAAAACAACACATTGGTGATGCCGGTGGGAGGAGCCGGCACACTCTCGAAGCTGGGATCGTCGCTCAGCAGGTCCCGCCACAGGAGATCTCCGTCGCGCAGGTCAATGGCGGCCCCGCCGCCTGCCTGGATCACGACGGTCCTTGGAGCGCCGGCGGCCCGGACCTTGTCATACAACGAAATCGTCCTGCCGCCGCGGCTGAAGTTGTCGACCGTGATCACTCCGACCGCCGCGGCGATCTCGAGCCTTCGGGAGACTTCGGGTGGCGCAAAACTGTCGGCGATAGAAACGACGACGCAGCCCGACCGGATGATCGCCAGATAGGCGGCCACGCATTCCAGATTCATCGGCATGTAAAGTGCAATCGCGTCCCCTGCCGCGAATCCGTGTTTCAGAAGTCCGTTGGCGATTCGATTGACGAGGGTCTCGAGTTCACCGTAGGTGTGGGTTTGGATGCCGTCGCTTCCTTCTCCTCCCAGCGCGACTGCGACCCTGTCACCTTCAGCCTGAAAACAACTGTCGACGATGTTGAGTTGAGCGCCGGGCAACCAAACCGGGTGGGTCGTGCCCCCCGAGTGATCGAGGATCCGCTCCGGTTGTCGGCTGAAGATGATGCCGAGCCGGTCCACAGCGCGCCGCCAGAAATCGCCGCGCTGCCGGGTCGACCAGCTATGGAGCTCGCGGTAGGTCTCGAATCCGAGTTCCTGCATCAGGTGCCCGAGATTGCTGTTGATCAGTCGATCGGCGTCGGGGATCCAGATGGGTGGGGGCGGTAGAGCCGGATCACGATTGTCGAAGATCGAGTTGAATCGATCTTCCTGCTCGGTGAAGGATGCGTCCGGTCGATCCTGAAGATCGGCGAGATAGAGGTGCCAACGTTCGGTTTGTGGATCAGCACCCATAACTGACTCTCGTGCGGCCGCCGTCCACCGAAGGGCGTTCGAAACTCACGGATCAGGGTCTCTCGATCCGGACGATTTCGTCGTCGTCGAGGAGTTCGAGAAGGCGTGCGATGGTTGCCTCGACGGTCTCTTTTTCGGCGGCCTCCACCGTGACCCACACCCGGTGGTCCTCACCCTCGGACCGCGGGTAGCTGCCGATCTTGACATCGGGAATCTCGCTGTCGACCGCAGCCAGCCTCTCGGCAATCGCGCTTTCGTCGGGGCTCAAAAAGAGATTGACAAGAGTTCGTTCGGCACCTTCGATTTCGTCACGGAGACCAACGATCTTCGCGGCAAAGAGACGGGGGATGCCCGGGAAGATATAGATGTTCTGAAAGACCACGAGAGGGATCAGGCCATCGCCTGAATAAACCAATCGGCTGCCCTCGGGCACGCGGCCTATTCTCAGAGCAGCTTCGGTGAAGCGTTCTCCCCACCACGCCCGGATCATTCTTTCGAGATCCGGGTGGAGCAACACCCCGACTCCGAATGCCGCGGCGATGGCGTCGACCGTTCGGTCGTCGTGGGTCGGACCGACGCCTCCCGAGGTGATGACCACGTCGTAGAGTTCCGAACAGGCGCGGACTTCGGCAATGATGTCCTCGTCCTCGTCGCTGATGAAGGAGACCTTTCGCAGATCGACCCCCATCTCGGAGAACAGATCAATCAGTGGCGGTGCATTGGCATCGCGAACCTTGCCCGAGAGAATTTCGTCACCGATGATGATTGCAGCAGCTGTTGTCACCGCAAGAGTATAGCTCTGCAGAATTGGGAATCAGGAATTGGGAACTCGGAAATCGAGATGCCGTTGACCGGCCAACGCAGCCGAGGCTCGAGGCGCCAATCGGTGCAGCCAGGAAGGGGTGGCCTCGTCTGTTTTCGACCGCGTGATCCGCGGCCAATCAATGCGAACGGTGAAACCTGATTCTCGGTGCCCCTAATACACCTCTCCACCGAACAAGTTGCCGTGGAAAAATGCCAGTGCGACGAAGGCGGCCACGGCGAGGATGATCAACGGTAACGAGAGCTCATCGAGGGCGAGGCGGTTGCGGCGGCCGAGGATTGCCGAAAAGGGAATCACGGATGTCTGTTTGCAGAATTCCACGAAATCTTGGCCCTTCTGCCGCTTCAGGCGTGCGTCCATCTGGTACGGACCGATCATCCCAACCAGAAAAAACGAACCGAAAAAGGCCACATCGCCCACCATGCCGTTGGCCAGTAGGTGGCCCAGCGCCCACAGGGCGATTCCCATGTTCATGGGATGGCGGGTGATACGGAGAACACCCCTGGCCTCGATCTTGGCCGGGATCATGCTGGCGGGACTCGGGTCTGCCAGCAGCTGGAAGAGCAGCAGGAAGCCGCCGAGCACCAGCACACCGGTGATGATCTTTTCACCCCAGAACGGCAGCTCCCAGAGGACCGGGCCGAGATGGCGATTTTGCCACCACAGGACCGCGGCCGGCCCAATTGTGAGGAAGGCCACCAGTGAATACAGGCCACGGAACGGCCACTGGCCCATTTTGTCCACCAGGCCCTGGCGGATGGAGCCGTGGCTCATTCCGATGTGGGTCATTACAAAGAGCGCCGAAAACACCACGATCAATGTGAGAGTCATGGGGGGAGTATAGCGCTTGTCAATCGCTATCGGAATCGCCTTCGCTATCGCTATCGACTGGCTGGTCGGAGGCGGAATTCTTAGATAGCGATCCCGATCCCGATCCCGAAATTCAGCGGCAGCGACAGTGTCCAGCGTCAGCGGCAGGGAACAGCGACCGGAAACAGCGTTCAGCGATCGGCAGCAGCGGTCAGGAATCCAGGCGGCGAAGTGGCCACCTCCGGGTCGTTCAACGGAAGGCGTAGCCGGTGGGCGACCGATGTCAAGGGCAGGCAGGGTGCAGGGCACCCTTGACATCGCCCGCCACACCGGCTTGTGGGTATAGGCATGAACGACCCGGAGGTGACCATGTCCAACGCCGTCCCGAACACCAACCTCGTTGCCCACTCGAAAGCCCTCGAAGCCGCGGGAATCGCGATAAAGCTTGTGATGAGGGTTCCAGCTCCGTTGAAGTCGATAGCCGATCAGGTGATCCGGTCGGCGAGTTCAGTCCCTGCGAATCTGGCGGAAGGGCACGGCCGATTCGGTAGAGACCGGTCGAACCACTGGAGAATCGCCTACGCCTCGGCCAAAGAGGTCGACAGCCACTTGAAGCTTCTCGCCCACGCGGGGGCTATCAGTCGGACAGCCGCCTGCGACGCGATGAACGCCTTCGATCAGGTCCGTGCCATGACCTGGCGGCTGTTGAACCCGAAAATGTGAGTGCTGTTCGCTGACGCCGACCACTGTCGCTGCCGCTGACCTCTGTTGGCTGACGCTGTCCGCTGTCGCCGTTTACTGTTCGTTGTTCCCGAGCTACGCCCTGTCGATCGGGAACGCGATGACCTCGGAGATCTCACGGGCTCCCGCTTTGAGCATCACCAAACGATCCACCCCGAGTGCCACGCCAGCACAGTCGGGCAGACCATCGTCAAGGGCGGCCAGGAGCCGTTGGTCGATCGGGACCTCTGCCAGACCGGCCTTGCGTCGTGCGCTCAAGGTCCGCTTCGAAGCGCCGCCGCTGTTCGGCTGGATCCACCAGTTCGTGGTAGCCGTTTGCGAGTTCGACGCCTTCTACAAAAAACTCGAAACGCTCGGCCACCGGCGGTGGACCGGGCCGGGTTCGTGCGAGGGCAGCCTGAGAGGCGGGGTAGTCGTGGATGACGGTTGGTCGATCGTGGCCGAGCGTGGGCATGACGATGTGGGTTAGGGCGAGATCCAACAAATCGTCGCGGTCGAGCCCCTCGGGGTCGTCGACCCCGAGTTTCGAGACCTGCTGCCGCAACTCCTCAATCGAGATGGAGTGGGGGTCGAAATCGATACGGCTTTGGAAGGCCTCGCCATAGGTCAGACGTTCGGCCTCGGGGACACCGAGAATCGCATAGAGGAGTTGGTCGATCTCGGTCATCAGTTTGTGGTGGTCCCAACCCGGGCGGTACCACTCGAGCATCGTGAACTCCGGATTGTGCATGCCGCCCGCCTCACCGTTGCGAAAGGCCTTACAGAGTTGGTAGATGGGCCCGGAGCCGGCCGCCAGAAGCCTCTTCATGGCAAATTCGGGGGATGTCTGAAGAAAGAGCTCGCGACCGTCGTCGGCTCCCGGCCCCCGGTAGCGGCTCCGCAGCGCGCTGAGGTGGACATCGGTGACCGGCGCGGCAGCAAGCAGGGGAGTCTCCACCTCGAGCACCCCACGTTCGGCAAAAAACGTGCGGATCACGGAGAGCACCTCGGCGCGGAGGCGAAGCATTTCGATGGATGCTGTGGGGCGCCAATCGTCTCGGGCCGAAGTCATAACGTAGACCGGGGATCAGTTTTGAGTTTTGAGTTTTGAGTTTTGAGTTTCCGCCCGCGGTCCCGTTTCGGGGGGTTGGCTGGTGGCAACTCCGAAATCCGAACTCCGAACTCTGAATACGAGTCGGTCACGGACGCGGACGCGGACTCGGACGCGGGGTCAAGCCCTCGAGACATATTCTCCCGTGCGAGTGTCCACCTTGACCTTTTCGCCCTGCTGGACAAAGAGGGGCACCCGGATCACGGCGCCGGTTTCGCAGGTCGCCGGCTTGTTGCCGCCGCCCGAGGTGTCACCCTTGACCCCCGGGTCGGTTTCGGTGACCTCGAGGACGACGAAATTCGGCGGCGTGACCACAATCGGATTGCCCTCGAGCAGGGTGACGATGCACAGGTCTTCTTCCTTCAGGAACTGTTGCGAGTTGCCGAGCGCCTCGACATTGGCCTCGACCTGCTCATAGGTGTTCTGATCCATGAAGGTGAAGGTTCGGCCGTCGGTGTAGAGATACTGCATTTCTTTGTCGACGACATCGGCCCCTTCGAAAGTATCCGAGGCCTTGAGGGTCTTTTCATTGACCCGTTCAGTCTTGTAGTTCTTGTATTTGACTTTGGTGAAAGCCTGCCCCTTGCCGGGTTTGACGAACTCCGCCCCGACGATGACACAGGGGTCGCCGTCGACCATGATTTTGAGCCCGACTTTGACCTGATTCAGGTTGTAGGTAGCCATTTTACGATCTCCTTGCTTGCATCGATCATACCGAAACTGCGAGACTGCGCCGGATGAGCACGATATCAAATGCCCCTTGGCCGATTGGAGCCTGGAAGAAACACCTCGCCGACGCGGTCACCGATCTCGACGAGTTGCTCGGGTTGCTCGGCTTGAACGCTTCGTCCCTCGGCGTTCGGGCCGAGGCGATTCAGGCCGCTGACAGCTTCGGGCTCAGGGTACCACGGGGCTTTGTGAGTCGCATACATCGTGGTGATCCGGATGATCCCCTGCTCCGACAGATATTGCCGATCGGCCTCGAGACGAAGCCGGTTCCGGGCTTTGGAAATGACCCGGTCGCTGAGCTCCAGGATCCACCCACCGGTGGTTTGCTTCACAAGTACCACGGGCGGGCGCTGGTGATGGTGACCGGCGCCTGTGCCGTTCATTGCCGATATTGTTTTCGGCGTCATTTTCCGTACTCCGACCAGGGACCCGTACCACCAGGGTGGGACGACGTCGTCGATCGAATAGGCTCGGATCCCGCCATCGTCGAAGTCATCCTCTCGGGCGGCGATCCGTTGTCGGTGCCGGACTCCCGGCTGGAAGTGCTGGCTCGCAAGTTGGCGGCGCTGCCGCAGTTGAAAAGGTTACGGATTCACACCCGTCTGCCGATCGTCCTACCGCAGCGGGTCGACGGAGCATTGACCTCGTGGATCGGCGGGCTCGGGTTGCCCACGGTGATGGTGCTGCACGTCAATCACCGCAACGAAATCGATGCTGATGTTCGCCGCGCCCTGGCCGCCCTGGGTGCGACCGAGATCACCCTCCTCAACCAATCGGTGCTTTTGCGTGGGGTCAACGACTCGGTTGACGTTCTCGCAGAACTCAGCGAGGAGCTTTTTGCCGCCGGGGTGCTGCCCTACTACCTCCACATGCTCGACCCTGTAGCTGGAGCGGCCCACTTCGATGTCCCTGAAGCTGAGGCAAAAAGCATCTTCGAGAACCTGTGCGCGCGACTGCCGGGCTATCTGGTCCCGCGTCTCGTGCGAGAGGTGCCTGGGGCTCCCGCAAAGGTTGGAGTGGGTTTTTGGAGTTGAGTGGGCGGACGCAAGCGCGCTGACTTTCGGGCCGGTCGCTATCGCCATCGCTATCGGAATCGCTATCGACGACCGTAGGCCATCAAGCCAGATCGTAGCGATAGCGATCCCGATAGCGATTGCGATTCGCATCCCAGCTCTTGAGACGCTCTTCGTTCTGCGGTCGTTCACCGCATATGCGTCACGATCGAACCCATATCCACCACGGTTTTGTGGCAGCGTTCGAAGGTGTCGGAGCCGTATCGGTCGTGGGCCTTCTTGAATTCCGGGGTCAGCGCCTCGAACTCATCCGCGGTCAGGGTCTTTCGCGCCATCGGGTAGAACACATGGTCTTCGACGTGGATGTGGTGGCGCAGTAGCGAGACATACGCGGCCACGTTCTCGAGCAGTTCACCGGTTTTGATCGGGTCGTTTTTTTCGTATCCTTCGAGCGCACTTTCGATTCCGGTGACCAATGAACGACCGCGCTCATGCTCATATCGGAGGGCCTCGAGTTGGGCATCCACCTCACCCTGCTTTTTCTGCGCGAGTTGGAGAAAAAGGACGTGCTCCTCTTTGAAATGGTGGTACTTGTCGGCGAACGTCCGGGCAAAATCCACCCCCTTTTCAAAGAACGCCGACGATGGGCGGGACCCGTTTTCGATTTTTTCCGCCGCCAGGGCCAGGGTATCGAGAAATTGTCGGATCAATCCGTGCTCGTTGGTCAGGGTCTCGATCGGGTCCATGATGCCTCCTCAGGTTTTTGTCGGTTCGTGGTCTCGGATCGATTCCGACGGGCGGCGTGCCGGTTTCCCACGCTCGCCGGCGGGTAGGACGCGTTGTTCGAGTGCGTGCGCCACGTGCGATAAATAGCAGACTTGAGTCGAGTTCAAGGCGGAGGCGATCTGCTCGGCAAACCACGCGAGATGGCCTCTCCTGAGCCATTCGGCGATGCCTTCGAGGTAGAGGGCCTCGCCGATCTGATCGTCACGAAGAGCCCGTGCCTGAAGGTCGAGGATGTGCGCCATCAATCCGACCATGGCCAGAATGTGGTCGGCCGGTTCGGCGCCGCCCCAGGAAAATGAAAAACGCTCTCTCATCCCTTCGAGATCTGCCAGGACCGCGCCTCGATCACGCTCGAAACGATACTCCGATTCCCTCGAGGTCAGGAGGCCCTCGACTCCGAAAAGAGCCTGGTGGAAGTAGTCGTTGCCCTCGGCCTGGGCCATCTGGACAGCACTGGTGAGCTCCGGGTCGACCGTGTCGGTGGAAAAGTGGAGCAGATCCCGTTTCCAGTCTTCATTGGGTCGAGCCAGTAACAATCGCATCAGGGCCCAATCTCCGGCCTGTTCGGCGAGTTCGTCGGCCGAGCGATTCATCGTTCACCGAGCATCTCGTCGAGATCGTTGACAAGCTTGCGATAACGCTCGAAGGTGTCCGATCCGTGCTTTTTCTGCACCTTTTCAAACTTGAGACCCAGCTCCTCGAGCTCTTGGGGGCTCATCTCCTCCTGTGACATGGGAAAGAAGATGTGGTCCTCGATGTGGATGTGGTGTTTCAGCAGTGATGCGAAGGCGGCGGCGTTCTCCCGCACGATCGACCCATCGCCCGGGTCACCAGCGGCATAACCGTCGAGGGCGCCGGCGATGGCCTGAATGAAGCTCCGGCCTTGATCGTGCTGATACCGGAGGGCCTCGATCTGACCGTCGATGGCGCCGTTCTTTTTTTGTGCCAACTGCCGGAACATCACCAGCTCTTCCTTTTTGTGGTGGAAACCGTCGGAAAAGCCGCGGACAAAATCGATGCCGTTGTCGAAGAAGGCTCGGGGTGGAGGTTCTTCGATCTCGAGGCGCTCGACCGCCACCGACAGGAGGTCGACGAATTGCCGGATCAACACGTGCTCGTTTCTGAGCGCTTCGATCGGATCCATTTTTCATGCCTCGCTTTTGACCGATTCTTGCAGGTTGGACGGTGTCTTGCCTTGACTTCGGTCAACTCGTGGCGGGCCCTATCGAGCGCGCAGGACCGGCCGCGTCAGACAGGTGGCGCCTCCCTCGGCCTTCAGCGAGAGTTCGTAGCCCCGGTAGGTGAGAACCTCACAACCGGCTGCCTCCATCCGCCTCCTGGTTACCGGATTGCCGTCGATTGAAAGGCAACGTCTCGGGCCGAGCGCGAGCACATTCGGCCCCATGGTCGGATACTCCTCCTCCGGAACCTCGATCACCGTGACGCCCCGGTCTTTGAGGACTTCGAAGAAAGGCACCGGCATCAGCGGCGGGTAGACAACAGCCAGATCGTGATCGAGCATCGAGATCAGGGACATGAGGTGGAGACAAGAATCAGGGCCGTCGCCGTGCGGCAACTGGACCTCGATACAGTCCACCCCGATGGGGCGCAGCGCGGCCGTGAGCTGTCGCAGTCCTTCGCCATTGGTACGGTATCCGCGACCGACCGCAAGAGTCTCGTGGTCTAACCACAGAAGGTCGCCACCCTCGGCGGTCGCGTCGTCCTCGAGGGTCGCAAAAATCGGGACATCATGTCGCTCGAGGGAGTCGGCGATTGCCGTCTCTTCTCCCCGCCGGAGTTCCTTGCCCATACGCAGGACGATGGCTCCTTCGTCGGTCACGATGACCGGGTCGTGGGTGAAAATCGCATCCGCGTGGTCCGGCATCGGGGCATCGTGATAGAGCACGTCACAACCGCTGTCGCGCAATATGGCCACGAAATCGTCGTGTTCGCGTTGCGCCTGATCGAGATCGGGTTGGGCGACGTAGTGCCATCGACCGGGATCGGCGTTGCCAAAGGCCTCATCCGGACGCCGAACGAGCACCCGCTTGAGTTCTCCGACCATGCTCTGTGATCCGTAAGTCTTCATGGTTGTTCTCCGTCTTCTTCAAGCCTTAGAGGGCTCGCGTGAACGGTCTGAAAGCGACGCAGATGGACTTTTCCAGGGGCGAGGCCACGAGCCTTCGAAACGTCTCCCGCCCGGGCCATATGGACCGCCACCTTGCCGCCGCGGCGCGCCTTGGAGTAGCCGGCGGCGAGCGAGGCCGCAAAACGCTTGGTCTCGCGCGGCAGTGCCTCGAGCTTGTCGGGGTTGCGCACCACCACGTGGGAGCCGGACTCACCGGCAACGTGAAACCAGAAGTCCCGCGGTGCTGCGACCTTGATCGACAACACATCGTTGTCGCGTGCGGTGCGCCCGACCAGAACGGTCATCCCATCGGGACTGGTGGCGACCCGCGCGATCGATCGCCCCTGCCAGAACCCGGTGTCTGGGTCGGAAGGAGACGGTGGACCGCTGATTTTTTTCATGGGGTCATATTATCTCTTCACCGTTTTCATGATCGTTCGCAGAGTTGGCAGAGAGCTGGCCTCAGGCGAGTCTCTCAGGCCCCCCAGGGGCAAAATCGCGAAAAATTGGTGCGATGGCGGCGGGATCGTCGGTCATGATGCCGGTTGCGCCGAGCTCGAGCAGGCGGCGGGCTTCGACGGGATCATCCACCACCCAGTACTCGATCCGTAAATCCAGGGCCCGGCAACGGTTGATGAATGCAGTGTTGTCGAGGCGGATCGGTCCGGAATGAGTCGGGATGTGAGCGGCATCGCCGTGGACGTAGCGTCTCGCAATGACCGCCGGTAAGAAGCGAAGCAGGGCCACCTCCTGCTTTGAAAGGGTCGTGCGTCCGGTGTATCCAAGGCTGCGGATCCGTTGCACCACCGGTGTGCTGAAGCTGGCCAGGGTTACCCGATTTTCGGCACCGTGACGGGCGATGACCTCGAGCAGAGCGGGAACCGCATCGGGGTCGTCCGGTTTGAGATCGATGCTCATCGGAACGCCGGGAAAAGCCTCGAGTACTTCGGTGAGGATCGGGACCTGATGGCAGCCACCGATCTTCCAGCACCGCACACGATCGAGCGGGAGGGCGCGGATCTCCTCCGCTTCACCGGCCATCCTCAGGCCGTCGGCATCGTGGGCGACCATGAAATGTCCGTCGACGGTTGGATGTACGTCGAGCTCGAGCGCATTGGCGCCATCGGCCAGCGCCCGTTCGAAGGCCGCCATCGTATTTTCAGGCAGATGCGCCGGCGCGCCGCGGTGGCCGTAGAGGCGGGGTCGGAATAGAGGACGATTCTTCAAGTGCCCATCGTAACGCGATCGGGTATCCTGGCGTGAGTTTTCGCCCTATTCGAGGAGCCATGATGATCGATCTCACAGGCCAGTCACCCATTGCGCAGGTCATCCGTGATGCGCAGGAAGTGTCGGGATATTTGTGGGATCGGGGATGGGCCGAAAGCAACGCCGGCAATCTGTCCATCGATGTGAGCAAAGCCTGCGCCGGAATCGCGGCGCCGCCCATGACGTCTGGCGAGCGTCTTCCCGAAGCATTTCCTTTGCTGGCGGGGAGGACCTTGTTGGTGACAGGGAGCGGCCGGCGGTTTCGCGACTTTTCGCGCGATGCCGAACACAACAGCCAGTTGCTGAGGCTCGATGGTCATGGCGGGAGCTACTCGGTGATCTTTGGTGGGCTCGAGGTGCCACATTTTCGGCCGACCTCGGAGCTCCCGGCCCACTTGAGGCTTCACAGCTCGATGATCGAAAATGACTCGCCCCACAATGTGGTGCTGCACACCCACCCGACCGAGCTCATCGCCTTGACCCACCTTCCGGATGGCCGCAACGAGGCGCGTCTCAATCAGATCCTGTGGTCGATGATCCCCGAGGTGAAGGTCTATCTGCCGCGGGGAGTCGGGCTCGTGCGCTACAAGCCTCCCGGCTCCGATGCATTGGCCAAGGAAACTGAGAAGAAGATCCGTCAGGGCCACACGGTGGCGCTATGGCAGTTCCATGGGTGTCTGGCGATCGGCGCCACCCCCGCCGAGGCCTTCGACCGAATCGACACGGCGAACAAAGCGGCGAAGGTGGCCATGCTGTGCCGGGCCGCCGGTCACCGCTCGGGTGGTCTTGGTCCGAGGGAACTTGCTGAGTTGGAGAGACTCTTTAAATCGGAGGGCTGAACCGCTGTGGGCAAGATCCGAGCGAGGGGGATAAATCCTCCTTAGATACCTGGATGACGGAGGTGGAAGTCGGTGGCCTCCTGGTAGGCCCTGGCCAGCAGCATGGCTTCGGAATCACGGAAGAGATTGCCGCAAAAAGTGATGCTTGTCGGTGTGCCGTTGGCGCGAAAGCCGTTGGGCAACACCACCGCAGGGTGGCCGGTGAGGTTCGTGATGCGCAGATTGTCGCCCCTGGTGGGAGAGAGATAGACATCGATACCGTCGAGGATGCGGGCCATCTCTCGCATGGCGATCCGCCGGACGCGATTGGCCTGTATGTACTCCACCGCCGGGACCGTGCGTGCGGTGCGGAGGCGGTTCGGCCACGCGCTCGGGTCCTGGCGCACCAGTTCGTCGTCGACATTCGTCCGCGTCATTTCGTCGAAGGCGGCAGCGGCCTCGACCCTCAGAATGAACCCCAGGGCGCCGACCGGTAACTCCGGCAGTTCGAGGGGCACCAATTCGATGCCCATCGACCTCACGGTCTCGAGGGTGGCCAGATTGAAATCGTTCCATTCGCGCTGATTTTCGCTCGGTTCGGTTTCAAAAGCCGAGCGGAGATAGCCGACCCGAAGCTCGCGGGGGTCCCGATCCGCCTGCCAGGAGAAGGGCATGTCGATCACGGTCTCGTCGCGGCCGTCCGGACCGTTGATCGCATCGAAAACCAGAACGCAATCCTCCACCGCGCGACAGATGGGACCGATCTTGTCCATCGACCAGGAGAGGGCCATGGCGCCGTGCCTGCTGACCAGTCCGAAGGTGGGTCGGAGACCGGTCGCGCCACAGCGTGTGCATGGTGAGAGAATCGATCCTCGGGTTTCGGTGCCGATGGCGAAAGCCACGAGGCCGGCGGCCACCGCCGAGGCCGACCCGGCCGACGAGCCTCGGGATCCTTGTTCCGGATTCCACGGGTTGCGGGTTTTGCCGCCAAACCAGACATCGCCGTTGGCCAGCGCGCCCATGGTGAGCTTGGCGACGAGCACCGCACCCGCCTCGTCGAGCCTTTTGACCACCGTTGCATCCTCATCAAAATGTTGATCTTTGAAGGGAGTGGCGCCCCAGGTTGTGGGGTAACCACGGACAGCCAGCAGGTCCTTTGCTCCCCACGGGATTCCGTGCAGCGGGCCCCGGTAGATTCCGGTGGCAATCTCGCGATCAGCGCGTTGCGCCTTGGCGAGGGCCCGCTCCTCGGTGAGGGTGATGACGCAGAGGAGCTTGGGGCCGTGGCGTCTGAGGCGCTCGAGGTACATCTTCGTCAGTTCGACCGATGAGACGCGACGGGTCCGCACGAGGGCGGCGAGCTGGGTCACAGGAAGGAACGCCAGCTCCTCGAGATCGTCAGGGCGCTCAGCGGCCTCCGGCCGGGATGGACGGAAGCACCGCGACTCAGGGTCGTAGACGAAGCCGGCCGGTCGTGGATCGAAGGACAGTGCCGGTGAGATTGAATTGGGCAGCGGAACCTCTCGCAGAGCCTCGAAATCCTCTCTGAGATCGTTGATGCCCTCGACCATGAGCTTACGCTCGGTTTCGCTGAATTGCAGACCCGCGATCTTCTCGGCGTGGGCGAGATCGTTTGCGGTGACTGGCCCTTCTTCGGCAGCCGCCCAGAGGCGATCGGCCGCCGCTCCGACCACACCAAAGCTCGAAAGCAATGCCACAAATCGCCTGCGATCGAAACCTGTCCTCATGGATGCCTCCTTGTTTCGGCAACAGATTAACAGGGGGCGCTGGGGGTCTTTTTGGCATATCCGGGTTCGAGGTTGCCCGCGTCCGTACCCGTATTGCAGCGGCAGCGACAGTGTCCCGCGTCAGCGACAGGGAGCGGCGATCAGTGTTCGGCGGCAGCGGTCAGGAGTCCAGGCGGTGAAGGGGCAACTTCGGGCCGTTCAACAGAAGGGGTAGCCGGTGGTCGGCCGCGGTTCCCCGCCGCTGTCCCTGAACGCTATCCGAGGCTCTGTCTTGGACAAGAGTGGTGCCATCGGGAGGATGTGTTCGTCGTCCTCACCGCTCGCCGATCAGTATCGAAACCGGTGACACGGCGGCGGCAGCCGGGGGCAGCTTCTGCACTCCGGTTGGCCCCATATCTAAAGTGGTCCTCCGATGGGCCAGCTTGCCTTTCGCCGCCACAGCGGGGTAGCGGGTCACGATGGTCCTCGGCTGCAGGCGGTCGCCAAAAATCTTGATTCGGAGCTTCCACAGACCGGCCAGGGCGATGGTGCCGAGACCTGCGGCGCGCTCCCACAGACGGCGACCGAAGAGCTGATGCGCACGGTCGTAAAGGTCTGTTGCTCTTCTTTTTTCCAGTGGATTGACCGCGTTGTGGGCAACGGCCGGGAGAATCAGACTCCAGCTCTTCGCCTTGTCCATGCATTGCGCGAGCCGTGTCTCGAGACAGGCGTCGCGGGAGGTCATCTCTGCAAGGTGCTCGGAGCCACGGATGGCCGTTTCCGCCATGCGGAACATGGAGCTCGAGTTCTGCTCGTAGTCCTGGCGGAAGGCGCGGTTGATCCATGCTTCCGATTCATCGTCATTGAAGGCAGGATGACGGTAGCTGAGACGTTTCTGGCCGTGCCATTCCTGGAAGGGAAGATCCATCCGCAGCAACCCGCGACGCTTGTGATCCTCGTACAGCGCAGTCACCGGGATCGGCGTCAGGAGCATGAACTGAACAAAATCCGCTTCGAGATCGACCAGAAAGTCGATGTCCTCCTGCATGTTGTCGGGGGTGTGATGTTCCATGCACAGAATGCCGGACGCAAGCACCGCGATGCCGCGATTCCTCAGATCCTGGACCAGCCGACGGGCATCGATACCGTGATTCTTGGTAAAGGCAGACTGGCGGCTGCTGCTTTCAAAACCGATCCACACCAGATCCACTCCGAGCCGGACCAGGTTGTCGAGACCAAAGGCGGTAATGGCCTCCGCCGAGGAGAAGATATGGAAACGGAAGAAACGTTGATGTTGCTCCATGCACGACAACAACGAAAGGGCCCGGTCGCGATCCTTGAGGAAGTTCTCGTCCATGACAAAGAAGCTGTCGGTGCCGCGTTGGTCGGCCACCCGGCAGGCGGTTTCGAACAGATCTTTGCCGGAGTCGAGGAAAGGGGTGTAGCGCTTGCTGAAAAAATGGGAGGTGGAGCAGAAGCTGCACCCATTGACACATCCGACACCAGGAACCAGCAGGCTGGATGCTGAACCCACCAGGGGCACGCCGAGGATACTCATCCACTCGGCGCTCGGCAGTGCGGGGTGTTGGATGGGCGCCTCGGTGTTCTGGCCCAGGTGCTCGCGCATCCAACGGATGCCTTCACCTTTGACCACGTGGTCGCAGTCGATCAGCTGCTCGACTCCTTCGATGGCCGCACCGTGTCCGCCGAGGATGATTTCGGCGGTTGGCGCTTTTTCCCGAACCACTCGGGCCATTTCGCGAGCTTTGTCCATATTCGGCATGATGAAAGAGATCCCCACCATGTCGTAGTCGCCACGTTCGACTTCGCGGGCAAAACGCCTCCGACTCGGAAAATCCAGGATCGTCACATCGGCATCGATGTTGGCGGCAATGAAATAGAGCCCGAAAGAACGGTGGTGAAAGCGGAAGGATGCGGGCCCCTGAGCCTTCGTCACCTGATTGTGGTAGAGCTCCATGATGTTTTCTTTGCGGCCGAACTCGTCGTCCACGCCGTAGGGCCCGAAGACACCGCTGAGAAGGATTTTTCGAGGTCTTTGAACTTCCTGACACGATCCCATGCCCGGCTCCCGTCCGATTCTTGTGGCCGCGCATTGGCGACCCATTCAACCGAGCCTATGAAACAGAGGTCATGAAAATGTCATGACGGGCCGGAGCTCGATGATCGACCGGGAAGGTTGTGACAACGGCGCCGAAGGGCGCAATACTGTGGGTGATGGAATCAGGACCTGATCATTCCTCCAAAGGAGACCAGGCGGCGACCACGCGGGCCCGGATCTCGGCGCTGGCCTCGGACGCTCTCGGCGACCGTCCCGCCCAGGTCGTGACCCGGCTCCGAAAGCTCGGCCCCAATCTGAGTCTGACCGGAGTGATCGTGACCCTGGCCGTTGGCGTGATTCTGCCGGTCATCCTCTCCACCTCGGTCGGTATCGTCACAATCGCCCTGGGTGAGCGAACCAATAATCTAGTTGTCGGGGTATTGGTGATTTGTTTTGCGGTCGCATCGATCGGCGGTGCGGTCACAGCCACCGTCCTGCTCGGCCGCAAAGCGCGCACCGCCAGGCTGCAGGCTGATTTCCTCGCCAATGTCAGCCACGAGCTTCGAACACCGCTGTCCGCCATCCGGATGTACGCACAGACGCTGCAGACCGGTCGGTTGAACGAGGACCCGCAGAAGATCAAGGAGAGTCTCGCCACCATCGTTCGCGAGACCGAGTGGCTCGAGACGATGGTCGATCGTGTCCTCACCTGGCGCAGTGCGGCCAAGGACCGGCTGGTCATCGAGCTTCGAGTGGCGCCGTTGACCGCGGCCGTTCAAACGGCCCTCGATCGATTCTCTCTGCTGATGGTTCCCGGCGAAGTGGAGCTCTCGGTCGATGTGTCCTCTACCGCGCCTGTTGCGCACGATCCGAATGGAATCGTCACCGTGTTGCTCAATCTGTTGGTCAATGCATACAAGTACTCGGGCAAAGACAAACTCATCGCAGTCAGGGCCTACGATGTGGCCGGCGAGGTGGTTCTGGAAGTGGAGGACAACGGGATCGGGATTCCACCCAGAGACCGTCGCAAAATATTCGAGCCCTTCTATCGAGTTGATGACAGATTGCGTGCAAGGTCCTCCGGAGCCGGCCTCGGGCTTGCGATTTCCAAGGCGCTGGTCCTTGCCCATGGTGGAACGATTGAAGCCCACAGCCGCGAGGCAGGGGGGACCCGCATGATCGTGAGGCTTCCGGTGGCCCCGGCCGACGACTCCGAGGCGATCGTCCGATGACAGGCAATGGCGCAACCATCCTCGTGATAGAAGATGACCGTGCGCTTCGTGATGGGTTGTTGCTCAACTTCGAGCTCCACGGCTACCGGGTGGCGACGGCGACAGATGGTTTCGATGGCATGCAGAAAGCCTTCAACCTCCGTCCGGATCTCATCGTGCTCGACATCATGCTCCCGGGATACAGCGGCCTCGATATTCTGGCCGAGTTGCGTCTCCACAGCGAGAATGTGCCGGTGCTGATCCTCTCCGCCCGCGGCAGCATCGAAAACAAGGTCGAGGGTCTCAACATCGGTGCCGACGACTACCTGGCAAAACCCTTCGATTTGAGCGAGCTGTTGGCCCGGGTCGAGGCCATGCTCAGGCGGAGCAGGGTTGAAAAGCCCACGGAGCGTGCCCTGACCTTCGGCGAGGTCTTGCTCGATCGCGCCAACCGCCGGGTCAGCCTACGTGGTGGCGAAGTTCCCATGTCGGCCAAAGAATTTGATCTCCTCTGTTTCTTGTTGAGTGTTCCGGGTCGGCCCAGAACCCGCGAAGAAATCCTCAACCATGTGTGGGGTTGGGACTTCGAGGGCTCTTCACGGACGGTGGACAACTTCATCCGATCGCTGCGGCAAAAGCTGGAGACGGATCCTGCCGACCCGCGTCATATCCTGACCAAACACGGTGTGGGCTATTTGCTCCAGTTGTGATCTTTGCAGACGTCTCCACCACCATGTGCTAGCCTCGCGCCCATGGCAGAACAGACCCGAAGAGCGGCCAGTCGATCGCCGGGATTGGTGGAACACCTACTCAGCGGGCTCAACGCCTGGATTGGCGACTACCTCTCCCAGGTCGATAACGAGTTGCAGCAACCGATGGGTTTTTTTCATGAGAACCAATCCGTAGCCCCGCGAGATATCTCGGCACCAACAGCCGGCAAGATCTGCGTTTTTGTGCATGGGCTCGGATGCAATGAGTCACTCTGGAACTTCCCCGCCTCGGTTGGTGGCGGCAGCTTCGGGGAGCAGTTGCAGCGGAACTGTGGTTTTTCGCCGCTCTATCTCCGATTCAATACTGGGCTCCGTGTTTCCGAAAACGGCCAACTATTGGCCGCTCTTCTGGAGCAGCTCTGCGTCCACCACGAGGCAGCCATCGAGGAACTGCTGCTCATCGGACACAGCCAGGGAGGTTTGGTGATCCGCAGCGCCTGTCACGTTGGCAGCCAATCCGGCCACGCCTGGGTTTCGCGGGTGCGTCACGCCGTCTACCTGGGATCGCCCCATCTGGGGGCACCTCTCGAGAGAGCCACCAATGTGGCGAGCAAGGTGCTCGGTCTCTTGCCCACCACGGCAACTAGGGTTCTGAGTGATCTGCTGAACACCCGCAGTCAAGGGATCAAGGATCTGCGTTTCGGCAACCTGGTCGAAGAGGACTGGTTCGAATTCGATCCTGACGAACTGATGAATAATCGCCGCGTACCCATTCCGTGGCTGGCCACCGCGCGTCATCATTTCGCTGTCGGTCTGCCTCTGCCCGGTGTGGAGGCGGTTGGGGACGTGATGGTGCAGCGGGACAGCGCCGCGGGCCGGGCTCTCGGTTCTCAACCCGGCCCGCCGGCGGGCTCCGATGTTCGGGTCATGGATGGGCTCGACCACCTGGCATTGGCCAGGAATCCAGCTGTCTGCGAGGCTGTCGAACAGTGGGTGACCGAAGATGAATAACGAAGACTGGAAACGACTCAGCGGCCTGAATCGATTGATTAACGATGGCGTCAGGATTGGTGCCGACTTTGTGGAGAAGCACCACCGCCAGGCAGCCGAAAAGCCCTTTCGTGTGCTGCAATCCATCGCTGCGATCGCCGGGCCGGCGCGGGTTGTGCGGGGAATTCACGATGGAGTGCTTTCGATCACCTATGGCGGAATCCGTGCGATCAATCAGATAGCGGGCGAGAGCTCCGGGTGGGTCCTCGATCGACTGGCTTCGACCGACGACGATGAGATGTGAGGATCAACTGGGAATCAACTTCCGTGTTGAGTGCGGGTGAGATCGCTGGCGCCACCGAGTATCATGGCGTCACAATATGAAAGTCGGCACCCTGCGATAGCTGAAGACACGCGTTCTTGTCGGAGCGTTTTGCCAGAACTGGGGACGCTGGCGTGGAAAATCCGAAATCCGAAATTCGAATTCCGAAATCAATACATACCCAGTTCCAGTTTTGCGGCTTCGCTCATCATCTCCGGGTCCCACGGCGGGTCCCAGGTGATCTCGACAGAAGCTCTTGAAACCCCTTCGACGGCGGCAACCTTGTCCTGGACCTCGGGCGGTAGGCTCTCCGCTACCGGACAACTGGGCGAGGTCAGCGTCATCAGGACAAAGGCTTCGTTGTCCGCGTCGATGGTGACCTCGTAGATCAGACCCATTTCCCAGATGTTGACCGGGATTTCGGGGTCGTAGATGCCTTTGAGAATCTCGATGACTTGATCGCGAATTGTTGTACTCATGTGCCCGCCAATCCTGAGTTCGGAATTCGGAATTCGGAATTCGGAATGCCCGTCCACCAAGACCCTGTGGCCGGCACCCCAGTCCAAAACTCCGAACTCAGAACTCCGAACTCAGAACTCATTCCGTTGTTACCGAATCGTCGTCCCCATCCATCGCTGCATTGAGCGTATGCCACGCCAGGGTGGCGCACTTGACGCGAACGGGGTACTCACGAACGCCTTCGAAGATCTTGAGCTTGCCGAGTTCGACGCCCTGTTCGGCCGCGACACCCGTCAACATATCGTGAAAACCGTCAAAGATCTCTTTGACCTCAGCGACCGACTTGCCCTTGACCGATTCGGTCATCAACGAAGTGGAGGCCGTGCAGATGGCGCAGCCTTCACCCTCGAAGCTGATCTCCTCGATGACCCCGGCTTCGATCCGGAGATAGACCTTGACCGTGTCTCCGCACAGGGGGTTGTGGCCGTCGGCCGAACGATTTGCGCAATCCATCGCATAACAGTTCCGCGGTTTTTTGTTGTGATCGAGGATGACCTCTTGATAGAGCTCACGCATATCCGACATCAGCCGAAGACCTCCCGTACTTTTTTCAGACCGTGCACCAAAACCTTCACCTCATCGGAGGTGTTGTAGGCGGCGAAGGACGCCCGGACCGTCGCCGAGACGCCGTAGCGGGCCATCACCGGTTGCGCGCAGTGGTGACCGGCGCGAACGGCAACGCCTTCGGAGTCGAGGATCGTGCCGATGTCATGGGGGTGAATGCCGCTCATGACGAATGACAGGGCCGAGGCCCGTTGCCGTGCATTGCCGACAAGCCGTACCCCCGGGATTGCGAGGACCGCCTCGGTTGCCTGATCCAGAAGATTGTTCTCGTGTTCCGCCACCTTGTCGATGCCCAGCCCCTCGAGATAGTCGAGCGCCGCAGCGAGACCGATTGCGCCCTCGATATTCGGGGTGCCTGCCTCGAAGCGATGCGGCGGATCGTTGAATTTTGTCGCCTCGAAGGTGACCGACAAAATCATGTCGCCGCCGCCCTGGTAGGGAATCATCTCCAGGAGGTGTTCACGTTTTGCATAAAGGGCGCCAATCCCGGTCGGCCCATAGACCTTGTGGGCGGAAAAGACATAAAAATCACAATCGAGATCGCGAACGTCGACCCCGAGGTGCGGCACTGCCTGGGCGCCGTCCACCAGGACCGGAATACCACGTTCGTGGGCTGATTTCACCATGTCGCGCACCGGGTTGACCGTGCCTAAAGCGTTCGAGACGTGAACGATGGCGACGATCTTGGTGCGGTCTGAAAGCAGGTTTTCGTAGACATCGAGTTCGATATCGCCACGGTCGTCAATCGGGATCACGCGCAGGTTGGCGCCGACCGCCTTGCACAGCATCTGCCAGGGGACAATGTTCGAATGATGTTCCATGGCCGAGATCAGCACCTCGTCACCCTCGCTCAGACGGGGCCTGACAAAGCTCGAGGCCACCAGATTGATGCCCTCTGTGGTGGATCGCGTAAAGACGATCTCGCGGCTGTCGGCCGCGCCGAGGTGGTCTTTGACCGTGGTCCGGGCCTGTTCGTAGGCGACGGTGGCGCGCTGTGACAGGGCGTGGACCCCGCGGTGGACATTGGAACAATCGCGTTCGTAGAAACCCCTCACCGCGTCGATGACCGGCAGAGGTTTCTGGGTCGTCGCGGCGTTGTCGAGGTAGACGAGGGGTTTCCCGTGCACCTCCTGGTGGAGGGCGGGGAAGTCGGCGCGGATCGCGTCGATATCGAGTCCGACCGCGACTTCGGTGCGGGTTGTCACTCCGATCCTCCAGGTGCGGACCTGCCATCCAGGCGAGAGGCAATTTCCGTCTGCAAACGGTTTCGTAGCGCCTCGATCGTCACCCGATCGAGAATTTCACCGGCAAAGGCCAGGGTCAGCATCCGCCGTGCCGCCTCTTTCTCGATGCCGCGCGACCGGAGGTAGAAAATGGCTTCGTCGTCGAGACGGCCGACGGTGGAACCGTGGGTGCAGCGCACATCGTCGGCAAATATCTCGAGTTGTGGGTTGGAATTGACCACCGCATCGTCGGATAACAAAAGGTTTCGGTTGGATTGTTTAGCATCGGTTTTCTGCGCATCCTGATCGACCACGATGGTCCCGTTGAAAACCGCCCGCGAACGTCCACTGAGCACTCCCTTGAAGAGCTGGTGGCTATTGCAATTGGGAACCTTGTGACGCATCACGAGGTGGGTGTCGGCCTGTTGCCGGTCGTCGGTGAGATACAGACCATCGAGAACCGCTTCGGCATTTTCTCCCTCGAGCGAAACCCCGATGTCCGAGCGAACCAGATCACCATCCAGGGAGATCGTCTGCGAGGTGTAGCGGCTGTCGGCGGCCAGTCGAACCTGACGTACCGCCAGATGACTGTTGTTTTTACCGCCCTCGGTATGGACCACATGCTCGATCTGCGCGGCTTCGCCGATGATGATCTCGGTCACAGGGCAACTCAGGGCGTGGCCCCTTGATGCGAAATGGGTCTCGACGATCGTGGCAGTGGATTTCTCCTCGGCGACCACGAGGATACGCGGCGCCGCCAGAATCGGGCGGCCGTCGGATCCGGTTGCGTTGATCAGCTGGATGGGTCTTTCGAGCCGGCTGCCGGCAGGCAGGTGGATCACCGCACCATCGGAAAAGACGGCCGAGTTGAGGGCCGCAAAGGCGTGGTCCTCGAGGGGGGCTAGCGATCCGAGGTAGCGGTCGATCACTTCCGATCCGGATGCGGCGGCCAGCACCAGGCTGGTAACTACCACACCGTCGGGCAGGTTCGTCACATCGGAAAGGGTGTCATCGTAGACCCCGTCGACAAAAACGAGGAGGTGCGCTCCGGGAAGCATGACCTGATCGAGATCGACCCTCGAGGCGACCGGTGAGGGGGCTTCAAACGTGGTCTCTGTGAGGGTCTTGAGGCGGGTGAAACGCCATTCCTCCTGCTGCCGGTTGGGCAGCCCGAGGGCTGTGAAGGTCTTTCGGCCGCGGCTCCGCAACTCGGCGAGCACGCCGGGAGCGGGTGTTTGCGCCGCGGCAGCGAAGGCGTCTGCAAATGGGGCTGTCGAGGTTGTCACGGTATTCTCCGTTACACGCCGGCCGTCTGGACCGGAGCCTCTTCGAGCCACTCGTAGCCCTGGTCTTCGAGTTTGAGCGCCAGCTCGCGTCCACCCGACTGGACGATCCGGCCGTCCATGAGCACATGCACGAAATCCGGTTCGATGTAGTTGAGCAGTCTCTGGTAATGGGTGATGACCAAAAACGACCGTGTGTCATCTCGCAAGGAATTGACTCCGTCGGCTACGGTCTTCAGAGCATCGATGTCAAGACCGGAATCAGTCTCGTCGAGGATCGCCAGGCGTGGTTCGAGCACCGCCATGTGAAAGATCTCATTGCGCTTTTTCTCGCCACCGGAGAAACCGTCGTTTACAGGTCGCTTGAGCAACTTCGGATCGAGCTTGACCAACTCCGCCTTTTCGCGCGCCAGGGACAGGAAATCCATAGCGTCCATATCGTCCTCACCCCTTTTGGCGCGGATCGCGTTGAGGGCGGTGCGGAGAAAATAGGTGTTGCCGACGCCGGGGATCTCGACCGGATATTGGAAAGCCAGAAAGAGGCCCTTGTGGGCGCGTTCCTCGGCCTCGAGGTCGAGTAGATCTTCACCGGAAAACACGACCTCGCCGGCGGTCACTTCGTATTCTTCGCGACCGGCGAGCACGTTCGCCAAAGTGCTCTTGCCGGATCCGTTCGGTCCCATGATGGCGTGGACCTCACCGGGGTTGATCGTGAGATCGATGCCTTTGAGAATCTCGGTGCCAGCGACCGAGACGTGGAGGTTCTTCATTTTGAGTAGTGACATTTTTGCTCCTCATTTCGTACGCATCCGCATCCGCGTCCGAATCGGTCGCGTTCACAGACGGGGATTCGGACGGGGGTTTTCACCCGACGCTTCCCTCGAGGGAGACGCCGAGTAATTTCTGTGCTTCGACGGCGAACTCCATCGGGAGCTCGCGGAAAACTTCTTTGCAAAAGCCGTTGACGATCATCGAGACGGCATCTTCGGTGTCGATACCGCGTTGATTGCAATAAAAAATCTGATCCTCGCCGATCTTCGAGGTCGACGCCTCGTGCTCCACCTGTGCGGTGGTATTCGCGATCTCGATATATGGGAAGGTGTGGGCGCCGCAGCGATCGCCGATCAGCATCGAGTCGCACTGCGAGAAGTTGCGGGCGTTATCAGCTTTCTTTCCGACTTTGACCAGACCTCGGTATGTGTTCTGGCCGCGGCCGGCCGAAATTCCCTTGGAGACGATATTCGACGAAGTGTTCTTTCCGAGGTGGATCATCTTGGTGCCGGTATCGGCTTGCTGGCGGCCGGCCGTGAGCGCCACCGAATAGAACTCACCGACGGTGTCGTCGCCCTTGAGGATCACGCTCGGGTATTTCCAGGTGATGGCCGAACCGGTTTCGACCTGGGTCCACGAGATCTTGGCACGGTCGCCTTTACAGATCCCCCGCTTCGTAACGAAGTTGAAAATACCGCCGGCGCCGGTTTCTTTGTCGCCCGGGTACCAGTTCTGGACCGTCGAATACTTGATCTGGGCGTCTTCGAGGGCGACCAGTTCGACCACCGCAGCGTGGAGTTGGTTTTCGTCCCGCATCGGCGCCGTACAACCCTCGAGATAACTGACGTAGGAGCCCTTGTCGGCGACGATCAGGGTCCTTTCGAATTGGCCGGTGTTGGCGGCGTTGATTCTGAAATAGGTCGATAACTCCATCGGACACCGAACCCCCTCCGGTATATAGACGAAGGAACCATCGGTGAAGACGGCCGAGTTGAGAGTGGCAAAGAAGTTGTCAGTGGTCGGTACCACCGATCCGAGATATTTCTTGACCAGATCGGGGTGTTCTTTGACGGCCTCCGAAAACGAACAGAAGATGATGCCGAGCTCTGAGAGTTTGCCCTTGAAGGTGGTCGCCACCGAGACGCTGTCAAAAACCGCGTCGACCGCGACTCCGGCAAGGAACTTCTGCTCTTCGAGCGGAATGCCGAGTTTTTTGTAGGTGGCCAGGATCTCCGGATCGACCTCGTCGAGGCTCGCGAGTTCTTTTTTCTTTGGCGCGGAAAAATAAGAGATCGCCTGGTAATCCGGTTGTTGGTAGCTGACATTGGGCCAGGTGGGTTCATTCATCTCGAGCCAGCGTTTGTAGGCGCCCAACCGCCATTCGAGTAGCCACTCCGGTTCGCCCTTCTTTGCCGAGATGTTGCGGATGACGTCCTCGTCGAGCCCGGGCGGCAGGGTCTCCTGCTCGACATCGGTGACAAAGCCGTGTTCATACTCTCGATTTGCGAAATCTTCGATTATTTTGTCCTGGGTTGTCATGCTTGCCCCTGATCTGCAACCCGGTCGGCAGGACCGCGCTGTCAGCTTTCGATTCAGCCGGTGCAGTTGTCAACTACCGGCAAATTGTCCTTTGTGTCAGTGAGGCGATGAGTTTTCAAATCGCCTCGAACGAGGTCTGCAACGGTCATTCCGGCGAGGAAATTTCCGATCACGGCACCGAGACCGTGCCACACCGGCCGAAGGCCGCAGGATCGATCGTGGGCGCAGTCGCCTCCGGAACTCATGCGAGCACAGAAGTCCCCGTCATAAACACCGTTTCCGAATGCCTCCACCACCGCGGCGAGAGTGATTTCGTGAGCCGGTAGGACCAGCGAATATCCACCGTTGCGACCCCGTTCGGCGGTCACGAGCCCCGCATTCCGGAGCCTGGCCACCACCTTGGCGACGGTTGTCTCCGGCAGGCCTTCATGGTCGGCCATTTCTCGAATGGCGACCTGGTCGTCTCGTTCGGCGAGTTGCGCCACGAGACGGAGGCCGTATTCTTCGTGTTTGGAAATCCTCACCCGTCCGCTCCTTCGAAGCGGGCAACAGCGAATCTGGAAAACAAATTCCAGATTTTGAATGGCTGAGGAAAATTTTCGCTATTGAGAGTCGAAAAGAAGCTCTCGCCAGACGATTTCGGCCTCGCTGTGGAAAAAGGCCGTGCCCGGTCCGGTGAGAGCGAGGCGGATGACGGGATCGTCGGGAACATCCTGCCAGAGGCGACGATAACCACGAAAATCGCGTGGAAATCGGTTAATCAAAACGCCGTTGTCAGAAGTTCCCGGTATCAACCGAAAGTGTGAGACGTGACCGGACGCGTGGGTCATGATTGCGAAGATCAGCGGGACCCGGAAAAACGATTTTTGCATCCTTCCAACCAGATTCGGGCGGAGATCGATCTCGGCAAAGACCAGGGCGTCGGATCGTGGAACTTCAACTCCGGTCTCCTCGAGCCGGATGGTGTCCCGTTGGACTTCGGCATATGAGAATTCTCTCTCTTCGGTTCTGCGTTCCAGGAGAAGGAGCGGTTCGAAGCCCATGACCGCCGACCGCAGACGATAGTTGACGAAAAGAGTCCGCCAGGTGGCGGGTGCGTCAAAGAGCTGTCGCCGGGTTCCCACGGCAGCAAACTGGTTGATGATGAATTGCGGGGCATTCTCCCCACGATAGTGGGCGGCGGTCCAGTCGTCGAGACGCCTGGTGTAGGCGGAATAGATTTGAAGAGTTGGTGTCGGGTTCCAGGTCAGGTCGTTTGCCGGGGAGTACTGAATTTCCCAAGGCAAGGTACCGACGCCGTTTTTGGAATCCTTGAGTACGGGGAGCCACGCGTCGCTGAGCCGCAGGGCTTCGAGATTCCGCTCACTCAGAATGGCGAGGTTGCGGCGGGTCTGGTCGAGGTGGATCAAACTCGCCACGGCAGTTGCGCCCCGTCCCCCGCTCATGAGCTCCGAATGAACAAAACCCTGTTTCATGGGTTCGACGAGGAGGGTCGACGATCCCAGTGCCAGAACCGCGGCATAGGCACCCAGATGAACCCAGATTTTCCGGGGCCGGTTGGAAAAGAGTATCGACAGTGCGATCACGGCGAGCATAAAGGGCACGAAATGATATTGGTGGGTGTCCTGACGAACAAACCCGAGCCGGAACTGGATCAGTACCAGGGGTGTCAGGACGATCATGAAAACAAAAAGCGGCCGGTTCGAACGAATCAGGATCATTGCCAGCATCCAGGCGGCGACCATCGACGCTCCCGCGACGAGCTCCGAACTCGCGCCGATGATGCTGTTGGCCGAACTGTAGCCGGAGATGATATCGGCGGAGAGGACCAGCCAGTTGAAAAAACTCGCGGGAGAGTCGAATGAGAGCAGTGCCACAGCGGCGATGACCAGAGGGAGTGGGATAAGACCGACGGCAAAGCGCGCTGAGCGCTTGAGCAGCAGCTTCGAGACGGCAAGCGAAGCCAGGAGAATGACGGTCGCTCCGACGCCGAGGGTGATTTTGGTGAAGAGCAGCATGCCGCTCAACACGGAGGCCGTGGCAACGGGCAACAGCCGGTCGGAAGCGACGGCGTCGAGGGCGAGCAGCGCCACCACAATCAGGAAAAAAGCCTCGAGCGCAAGGCCCTGGTGATCGGCGACGAGATAAAGAACCGCAAAGGCCGCAAGTGACACGAGGCTCCGGGTGCGGAGAAACAGACCGATGAGAGCTGCGGCAAAGGCGATCTGGACGATGATCAGAAAGATGTTTCCGAGGACGAGATTGTTCGAAAAATCCATTGGGACGGCGAGGAAGGCCAGCGGTCCATAGGTGAAAACGATGTCGCGTCCGAAGATCTGACCCGATTGGGCTGCCTGATTCACGGCCCACTGCCAACCCGGGTCGATCCCGGGCGGGCCGAGCGGCAGGTAGATCCCGCGGAGCGTGATGAAGGACAGCACGAGAATGAGGCCGATACCGGCCACGATTTCGGTGCGGCCTGAGCGGACTCGTTGGGCAGAGGAAGACATTCCCTCGGTGAGAGCCATCATCCAACTATAGACGGAGATGCAACGCCGGTTGTCGAACCGGCGCTGCCCCAGGGCACTGTCGATCGAGGATTCGTCACCAGGAGTGACCGTTGCGCTAGCCAGTCACTGGCCATCGCTCCCGCCACCGGAATCGCTATCGAATGGTTTCACTTTGACGGGAAATCATCGAGAGCGATCCCCATAGCGATTCGTATAACCGGTCAGTGTTGGAGGTTGCGACCTCCAGCTTTCTTCGGCAATGAGCCGGTGAACTGGAGTCGTCCTTCACGGTACACTCCGCCACGGAGGGTATGGGCCAGCGCCTCACCGAGTTCCTCCACCATGTGAAACTTGAGGCCTTTCCGGATCTCTTCGGGCAGATCCTCAAGGTCGGATTCATTGGCTTTGGGCAGGACCACCGTCGTGATTCCGGCACGAACCGCACCGAGCACCTTCTCCTTGAGGCCGCCGATCGGCAGGACGCGCCCGGAGAGGGTGATCTCGCCGGTCATCGAGACATCGTGGCGGGCCGGGCGTCCGGAGAGGGCCGAAACCAGTGCGGTTGCCATCGTGACGCCTGCAGAGGGGCCGTCCTTTGGAATCGCGCCCGCGGGAACGTGGATGTGAACATCCTGCTTGAAAGCGTCGGACGGAATGTAGAGCTCGTCGGCATGGGCCTTGGCGTAGGTCCACGCGGCCTGCGCCGACTCCTTCATCACATCGCCCAACTGGCCGGTGAGGACGAGGTTCCCCTTGCCGGGCATCGGCGAGGTCTCGACAAACATGATGTCGCCACCCACCGGTGTATAGAACATCCCCGTGGCCACCCCGACCTGGTCGGCATCGGCTGCCTCCTCGGGGTGAACCTTGGGCCGACCGAGAAGTTCGGCGACCTCATCGGCACCGATGTCCATCGCGGCCAGTTCCTCAGCGGCGATCTTGCGCGCCACCTTGCGTGCCAGCCGGCCGATCTCGCGCTCGAGTTGGCGAACGCCCGACTCGCGAGTGTAGCGGCTGATGACCGCGCTCACGGCCTCGTCGTTGATGGTGATCTGCTCATCCGAGAGACCGGTCTGTTTGACCTGCCTTGGCGTCAGATATCGTTTTGCGATCTCGAGCTTTTCCGCTTCGGTGTAGCCGGCGAAATCCACAACCTCCATCCGGTCCTGGAGCGGACCCGGGATGTTCTGGAGGAAATTGGCGGTGCAGATGAACTGAACCTCCGACAGATCGAAGGGCACTCCCAGATAGTGGTCGGTGAAGGTGTCGTTCTGCGCCGGGTCGAGAACCTCGAGCAATGCTGCACCGGGATCACCCTGATAGGAGGCGCCGAGCTTGTCCACTTCGTCGAGCAAGAAGACCGGGTTTTTGGATCCGGCTTGCTTCATGCCCTGGATGATCCGGCCCGGCATCGCACCGACATAGGTCCGTCGGTGACCACGCACGTCAGCCTCGTCGCGGACTCCACCGAGCGAGATCCTGACGTATTCACGACCCATTGCACGGGCGATCGATTTGGCGACCGAGGTCTTCCCGACTCCCGGAGGGCCGGCAAAAAGCAGAATCGGGTTGCGGCCGACCGTGTCGTGGATCGACGTGGGTGCCTCTTTCTCGACTTCCTTCTCGTTGTTTTCGAGCAGTTCTTCCGAGCGCTGCTGCAGGACTCGAACCGAGAGGAATTCCAGAATCCGGTCTTTGACGTCGCCGAGGGCGTAGTGATCCTCTTCGAGGATTGCCGATGCCGCCTGGACATCGAGGCGTTCTTCGGAACGCTCGGTCCACGGCAACTCGCAGATGGTCTCGAGATAGGTGCGAATGACCTGGGCCTCCATGCCTTCGGGCCCCATCCGCTCGAGACGGTTGAGCTCGCGGTCGACTTCCTTGCGCGCCGCTTCAGGAAGTACGAGGGCCTCGATTTTTTCGCGCAGCTCCTCGAGATCTTCGCGGCCGCCGTCCTCACCGAGTTCCTTCTGGATGGCTTTGAGCTGCTGGCGCAGGAACATCTCGCGTTGCCGGTCACCAAGCTCTTCCTGAACCTGGCTCTTGATGTCTTCCTGGGCGTCGAGCACGGAAACCTGGCGTTGGATGTGAAGTAGGACCGAACGCAACCGGTCTTCAACCGACAGCGCCTCGAGCAGTCGTTGCGCCTCGCCGGGTTTGAGATCGAGATGGCCGGCCACCAGATCGGCGAACCGACCAGGCTCGGTCGTTTCGGCGAGAAACTGCTGCACCGCTTCCTTTGGCATGCCGGCGCGGCGGCCGAGTTCGGCGGCCCGTTCGCGGGTCTCGCGATAGAGCGCGGTGAAGGTTGGAGCCTCGACATCGATCGGCGGCATTTCTTCGGCTTCGTGGATCGCTGCTACCAGGTATTCGTCCTGCTCCTCATAACGAACCGCCACGGCCCGGTAGTCGCCGTTGAGCAACAGGCGCATACCCGATGGCCCGCGCTGGACCGGGCCGATCGTCGCGACCGTGCCCATGGTGTAGAGAATCTCCGGTGTGACGTCCTCGAGGTTTTCCCGTTGGGAAACAACAAAGATCTGTTTGTCTTCGGTTCGCAGAGCGGCCTCGATGGCGCGAAGGGTCCCCGGGCGACCGGCCGCGATGGGCGAGGTGACTTCGGGGAAGAGCACTGCCTCGCGAAGCGGTATCACGGGCAAGGTGGTGACGTTGGTCATGTTTTATCCTCCTGCGGTGTTTCTTGCCACCGCGTTGTTTCAAGATGCGGCCCGGTACCCGTCAGGTCAAGGCCCTGACGCGGGTAATTACGTAAACCTGAGTATATTGTTGTCATATTCCCGAATATTCAGGAAATTCTCGATTTGGCGAGGGTTTTTCGAGGAGCAGAGGAGCAGAGGCGCAGGGGAGAAACGGGGACAGGTAAATCGCCAGTCCACCCTATCCGCACCCGCACCCGCACCCGCTCCCGAAAGGGAGAAAGGGGGAAAGGGAGAAAGGGAGAATCTCTCGGCATCGATCTCTCCTGAATGGGAACGTCGCTTCCCGATGTCATCCTGAGCGGAGCCCCCACAGGGGCGCAGTCGAAGGATCTATGAGATGAACGGAACAACTTTCGGTTCCGCAGATCCTGCCTGAGCGAGCAACGCGAGTCGAACGGTCTCGACTACGCGCCGAAGGCGCTCCGCTCAGGATGACATTCGGGGGGCGACACTCGCATACGTGCGAAACCGGTGCCGAACGGTTCTCCCTTGCCCCCTTGCACCTCTGCCCCTCTGCCATGGGGTTTGGGAATCCAGCATCCACCGTCCGGCCGATCTCCCTTTCTCCCATGCCCCCTTTCTCCCTTTCCCTATTGAACCTTCCACGCGCCTGCTACCATTCACAGCCGGAGGAATATTGATCTACCGACCGACACAACAAAGTGGCAGCGGATTTGGCGGCATCGGAGGCTCGGGAATGCCGGTTTCGAAGGATGTGATCGGGATCCTGGCCGCGCTCTTTGTCACCTTCTCGCTCCAGTTCTTTCAAAGCACCGCGATCATCCCGGTGGTCTTCGCCTGACCCAGGACGTCTTTCGCGGATTTGTGTGGCAGCCCTTGACCTATCCCTTTGTCGGCTGGGGCGCCTCAGGAATCTGGTTTCTCCTGGCACTGCTGATCCTGTTCTGGTTTGGCCGCGACGTGTTCTGGAGGATCGGACGAAAGCGTTTCTGGCTGATGTTGGCCCGAGGGACGATCGGGGCCGCCGTGATCGCCGTGGTGGTGCAGCTGGTGATGAATCTTGCCGGGTTTCGCCGGAGCAGGACCGGGTGCGTTTCAACTCATGCAGGGACAGCAGATTCTGCTCGCTATCATCATCGCCGCCTTTGCCACCCTGTGGGGCGATGCGACGATTCTGCTCTTCTTCGTGCTGCCAATCAAAGCACGATGGTTTTTGTGGCTCGAGATCCTTTTCGCCTTCATCGGATTCCTGGAGAGCAAAGATTTTGCAGGGTTTTGTGGGATCTGCGGTGCCGTGTTCCTGACCTACACCGGTTTTCAGCGGGGTGGCGCCGGTAAGGTCGCGCACACCTGGCGCAAGAGGGCCGAGGCCTTTGTCCTGCAAAAGCGCCTCGATCGTCTGAAGAAAAAACGCAAATTCGATGTGATCGATGGCGGCAAGGACGACGAGTACATTCACTGAGAAAGGGAGAAAGGGAGAAAGGGAGAAAGGGAGAAAAGGGGCCCGAGAGACCACCCGCCCACTCCAATCTAACAACCGCAGAAAATGCAGAGAGGCGCAGATTGTCGAGTCCGAGTTGATCTGCGTTCATCTGCGTGATCTGCGGTTACTCCGTCTCCCAGCTTTCAATCCGCCCGAATCCGATTGCGTTGTGCTCGTGATGCCAGGCACCGGCAAAAAGAAAACCCGGGCCGAAGCCCGGGTTTGTTGTCTGATGCACATGAGCTCAGGGCGTGCCGTTCGGTCGACGCCGCGTCTGGAGTTGGGGTGCTGCGGGTTGTCTGTCCTCGATCCGGCGGACGCGCGGCTGACGGGTGGTTTTCGGTTTGAAGAGCTCGTACAGCTGCTCGAAGGCCTCCTCGGAAAAGGTCACATCCTCGATTTTATACGGTTCGACGCCCGGGTCCTGCCAGTCGCCTTCATAGAGGGTGGTCACCAAGTCCACCGGTGGGATATGGGCGCCGAACTCGGTGTTGATCACGCGGATGATCTCGTCGGCAACCAGGGCCTGACCGATGTTCTGGAGGTGGATCCCGTCGTAGGAGAAGATGCCCCCGGTCAGGAAGTCGGCGTTCAGGGTGATACCTCCGAGTTCGGGTGGGTTATCGCCAGCCCAGGAGCGGAACAGCGCATTGGCGTCGACGACCACCAGGCCATAGGTCTCGGCCGCAGCCGCGATGACGGCGTTGTATTCGGCGATCCTGTCTTCGATGATGTCCTGCTCCGCTTCGCGCAGGACGTATCCGGGTGCCCCGGTGAACAGATCGAGATTGTCCGGCAGTGGCGGACCGCCCGGGAGGCCGTAGCCCGCGTTGATCAGTGCGCCGGCCGAAAGATTGACCCAGTCGTTGGGGCCGAGCGGGCCGGTGTCGGCCATCAGCGGTACGATGCCGAATCCCGGTATCTCCACCAGCGGCGGCACGGTCGTAAAGAAGGGGAGTCGATCGGGGATGTTGATGAGCACGATCTCGGCATCGGTATTTGTCGCCAGCACACCGATCGCATTGTTATAAAGCGCGGCAAAGACATCGACCGGGGTCATGGTGATGCCGTCAATCGGAGTCGCCGCGAGACCCGCAGGGAGGATGTCGTTGTTGCCGATCCAGACGGTCAAAAATGTCGGTTGCGCGACGATCGCCTGCTCGAGTGCGGTGCTGATGCCGTTTCGCAGTACGATATCGAACATCACGGTATCAAAATTTCCCTGGATCAGATTGCCGATGTCACCGGTCTGGAAGATCATCTCTTCGAGAGTCGCGGCTGGGGATCCCGAGGTTGTTGTAGATACCCGGGTACTCGGCGTTGGCCGGAAGACCTGGAATCAGGCTGACCGGCGCGATGATCGGTCCCTGCAGGCTCACCAATTCGAGAATCGGCGGAAAGCCGGGCTCAGAAACCAATGGCATCTCGAAGGTCGAGCTCCCCCTGCTGGGCAAGAATCGCCGGGTAGGACCGCATCTGGTACCAGCTCATGAGTGACCCGGAGGCGAAGCCTGCGGTCAAGCTGTCGCCGAGGGCGACGTAATTGGAGAAATCGGCCTGTGCCAACGCCGGTGTGGCCGTCAGGAGGGCGACCAGGCAGGTTGCAAAGATGATCTTTTTCATGTCGTCCTCCCTTTCTAAAACTTGAAGGTGAAGGTGGCGCCGCCGAGATTTGCCGACCCGTCGTAGGTGCCGTCAAAGCCGTCCCACGCGGTGCCCTCGGTTGAACGACCGTCGAATTCAAGTCTCATGTATCCGATGTCCAATCGGAAGCTGTCGGTGTAATAGCTGATGCCGGCGCAGTAGCCGGTCCGGTCGCCGTCGCCCAGCAGCGGCGACATCGATTCGATCGGTTGCCCGGTCTCGTCGAAGAGATAACCCGCTTGGAGGGCCCAGTGCTGGCTGGCGCGAAGCTCGGCGCCGATGCGCCACTGGGCGGCATCTTCATAGTCTTCGCGGACGACCTGGCTGAACTGTGGTTGTTCGGGGAAAACGATCGAGAGCTCATCGAAAACGGCCCAACCCATGACTCCGTACTGTCCGGAGACCGTCCAGCGCTCGTTCTGCCACGAAAGACCGATGGTCCAGAAATCCGGATATTCGAGGGTCGTGGTGATCGGCGTATCGCTGCCGAATGGGAAGACCGTTCCGAGCAACGCGTCGAACTCGGGGTAGCCTGTGGGGATCTGGTTGAAGGATCCCTTGCCCTCGAAGTCGATCTGGTAGCCCGACCTGTACAGGGCTCCGAGCTGGAACCCGGACCCCATCTTCCAAAGCAGACCCGCGTTCCAGGCGAAACCGGTGTTGCCGGAACCGGTGGTCCGGAGGAACGCATCGGCCACGTCCGTCAGACGCTGGTTGTAGGGGTTGATCAGCCCGGCGGTCCGCCGGAGTTGGATCGTCGAATAGGCGATGTCAAAGCCGAGGCCGAAGGCAAAACTCTCCGACAGCTTGTAAGCCATGCTCAGCCCGAGGTTCCAGCCTTCAATGTCCGCCTTGGTCGAGATGTATCGACCGAGGAAATCGTCGTCCCAGTAGGTGCCCAGGCCCCAGGGGTTGTTGATCGAAAAACTCACCTCGAGCCGGTCGTTGACCGGTATCCCGAGATAGAGGTGGATCGGTGTGAAGGTCTGCTCTTTGAGCTCGGCAAGATAACCGTCGCCGGGATAGGGCGCCTCGCCGTAGAAGGTCTGATCGACCTGGATCAGGGTGACACCCACCATGAGTTGGATTCCTTCATCGGTTTGGAAGGCCATCCCTGCGGGATTCCAGAACAGGGCCGAGGGGTCGTCGGCAACCGCTGTCATGGCTCCGGCCATGGCCATGCCCCGGTTGCCGTGCTCGAAGAGCGCGAATCCTGAACCAAAGCTCATCGAAGGCACAATCAAGAGCATTGCCGCCACCATGAAGAAACGTCTGCGATTCGTGGCAATCACATCAAGCCTCCTTCTCGCGCGATCGATGTCGCGATCCCGATGAATGACGCCTCATGCTACGGTGACCTCCGAAGCCCGTCAACAGACTCGAGATTGCCTTAACCTGTTGATTTCCCGTTTCTTTAAACTCAGTCTCAAGCCACTGGCTCGGAGCCACAAGCCTCACGCCCTGAGACCCAAGCCCCAAGCCCCAAGCCTTAGTGCCGGTGAATATCCTTGTGCATCAGTTCCCGGGTGGCCGTGAGTCGTTCTTCGGCGGGGAGCTTGGAAAAATCTGAGTTGAGGTGCTCGTCGTTTTCTTTGCGAAGCAGCCGGATCTGGTGATCGATGACCGCTGCCGGAAAGACTCCGAAGTCCTCGTACATCCCACGGCGCTCTTCCAGCAGGCCCGCGCACCGAACACAGCTGGCCGGTAGTGCCTCGAGGTGTTTCATCTTTTTCTCATCAGAAAAGACGTTGCCGTCGACGTATGTCTTCTTTGCCAGATCGAGCATCGCCTCGTGGGTCAGACCGTACTCTGCGGCGGTGGCGAGACCGGCCAGGAGCAGGTGAAAGGACGCTGAACCGTCCGGTGAGCGGATCTCGACGGTCTGCCGGCCGCGCGAATCCACATATTCGTCGGCGTCAACAGGGTTGACCACTCTCGCGAGGTGGCTTTTTTGCGACCAGCCGAGGGGCACCCGGATCAGGGCGGAGCGGTTGTTGTTGCTCCAACAGATACGGGTCGGTGCCTCCTGGTTGGGGACCAGCCGGAGAAACGACGAGGCGACTGTGTTGCCGAAAGCCGAGAGGGTGGAAGCGTAGTGCACCAGACCCGCGATCAGCTTTCGGGCTTCTTCCGTCAGACCACCGTCCTTGGCGGACATGATGTTCTGACCGTCCTTGACCAGCTCGAGATGGAAATGGAGGCCGTTGCCGGCCACCCCTTCCTCGATCTTTGGTGCAAAGGTGGCCAGCATGCCGTTGCGGTGGGCGACGTTGCGGATGATCCAGCGCGACAGGCCGATATAGTCACCCATCTCCTCGATCGGGCGCGTCAGCAACTCGATCTCGTGCTGTTCGGCCCGTCTTCCTTTCAACAAAGGAAGGTTCGAACGCACCGAATCGATATATCCGACCTCGGCGTGAGCGTATTTGACCGCGCCGGTGATCTGGGTGAGGCACCGAACCATTTCATTGACGATGTCGCCGCCCTTGAAGAAAGGAGAAGACGCGTGATAGCCGGTCTGGCGATTGGCTGCGAAATTCTCGGGGCCACCTTCCCGAACCAGGAAGAACTCGAGCTCACCGAGAGCGTGCAACTCGAGCCCGGTGCGTTCCTGGAATCTCCGGTGGGCGAGGGTCAGAATATTGTCCGGAGTGAAGGGCGCGAGCTCGCCGTCCCGGTCGAGAAAGCGACAGATGAAGTTGAGGCTGCAGTTGTCGAAGGGGCTGAAAAACGCGCTGCTGTAGCTGGGCACGACATAAAGATCTGACGAGGCGGTGTCGACAAGACCCGGAAAGAGGGACGATCCGTCAACCCGTTCGCCCGATGCCAGAACTCTCTCGGCCTGGTCAAAATCGCTGACCGGGAGTTTCAGTTCGCGAAACTTTCCATCCAGGCTCGTGTAGTGGAAGGTCAATCGTTCGATACCGCGCTCTTTGATGACACGCAACATGTCGGCGCGGGTGAAATCGGTTCTGTTCTTGTCCAGGAGCACGGTCAGTGGGTTGGCGAGGGCCAGGTTTTCGGGCACGTCGATACCTCCAATTGGCGATGACTCGGCGGTCAGGACGCTCAGCGCCAGTCCTGTTCGGGCTCGGGCTTGTTGCCCACGATGTTTTCGATGCGGTTGAGAATTTCGGGCGTCAGTTGTTCGAAGACCTCCATCGCCTTCATGTTCTCGCGGACCTGTTCGGGGCGTGAGGCGCCGGTGATGGCGGTGCTCACGTTCGGGTTGGCGAGACACCAGGCAATCGCCAGTTGGGCCATGGTGCAACCGAGTTCTGTGGCGACTCCAGTCAACTCCCGGACCTTGGCGATCTTTTCTTCGGCCTGTGATCCTTCCAGGCGTGATCGGAGGAACTCGTATCCTTCGAGGGTGCTACGGGTCCCGGGAGGGATTCCGTCGTTGTACTTGCCGGTGAGGAGACCGCTGGCAAGTGGGCTCCAGATGGTGGATCCGAGGCCGATGCGTTCAAACAAAGGAGCGTACTCGCGCTCGACGCGATCGCGGTGAAAGAGGTTGTACTGCGGCTGCTCCATGAGCGGCGGCACCAGGTGTTCGCGGCGGGCCACGTGATAGGCCTCGAGGATCCGCTCGGCCGGCCACTCGCTGGTTCCCCAGTAGAGGGCCTTGCCGTGGTCGATCACGTGGTTCATTGCGCGAACAGTCTCCTCGACCGGGGTATGGAGATCGGCCCGGTGGCAGAAGATCAGATCCACATAGTCGAGTTGGAGACGGGCGAGGGCGGCATCGGTGCCTTCGACGATGTGTTTTCTCGACAAGCCCCGGTCATTCGGGCCCTCACCACCCCAGTAGATCTTGGTCGAGACGACGAAATCCGATCGTTTCCAGCCGGATTTGGCGAGCACCGAGCCCATGATCTGCTCCGCCACCCCGGCGGCATAGACCTCGGCGTTGTCAAAGAAATTGACCCCCGCTTCCCAGGCGGCGTGCATGCACTCGGCGGCGATTTCCTCATTCATCTGCGGGCCGAAGGTGACCCATGCCCCAAAGCTCAATGCCGAGACCTTGAGACCCGAATTGCCGAGAAAGCGGTATTCCATCGCGGTGCTCCTTTCAGGACCGTTGATTCTATCGAAACCTTCGTCCCGTGTCCGCGTCCGCGCCCGAATATGACAGAGGGGCAGAGGGGCAGAGGAGCAGAGGGGCAGAGGGGCAGGGGGGAAAGGGAGAAAGGGAGCAAGGGAGAAAGGGAGAGAAAGGGGGAAAGGGAGAAAGGGAGAAAGGGGGCAAGGGAGAAAGGGAGAACCGTTCGGCACCGGTTTCTCGCGCATGGGAATGTCGCCCCCCGATGTCATCCTGAGCGGAGCCCCACAGGGGCGTAGTCGAAGGATCTATGAGACGGACCGCAACCATCTCAAGCCGCAGAACCTGCCCTGAGCGAGCAACGCGAGTCGAACGGGTCCTTCGACTTCGCGCCAAAGGCACTTCGCTCAGGATGACATCTTGAACGACCGTTCCGATCCTGATCCCGATCCCGAATGGGAGCACGAGCCGCCCCATGGCAGAGGGGCAGGGGTGAAAGGGTGAAAGGGGGAAAGGGAGAACGCGCAACACGATGCTCGATACTCGATCACTCTTGTCCAAGACAGAGTTTCGGACAGCGATCAGGGACAGCGGCAGTGTTCAGTCATCAGCGTCAGCGGTCAGCGGCCGGGACAGTGAACAGCGCTCATTTCTTCGGGGATCCGGGCTTGGTGGTGCGGCCGTCTCGGCCGCACGGTGTGCAGGCGAGACGCCTACACCACAGCGGCTGTTCCTTCTGTTGAACGACCCGGAGGTGACCACGCCGTCACTGCACCTGATTGCTGCCCCTGATTCCTGTTTGCTGACGCTGTCCCTGGAGGGTATCCGAGACTTTGCCTTGGCCAAGAGTGCATGCGGTTCAAGGATTCATGAAAGTGGATTTGATTTCATATCTGCGGTCTGCAGCGTGGATGGGCGTTTCATCCCGAAGCCGCAAGCCTCTGCGCTTTCAGCGCTGGCATCAGCCACGCGCCGGCATCGCCGGCGCGGACCGAATGCCCTCCTCAGCCAGGGAGCGAAGCGACCGAATCGTGCGTCAGAAGCGGTACCCGATGCCGACGCCGAAGACCCATGGATTGATATCGACCTTCACCGTATCCAGAGTGTCGGAACCCACCTTCAGTCTGGCGTCGGTCGATATCATGATGTATTTGACGTCGAGGTTGACAAGCCAATTGTCGCCGAGGCCGAAGTCGAGGCCGATATCGCCGGCGAGCCCGAAGGAGTTCGAAAAGCCGACATCGGTAATCCCGAGGTCAGCCAGATCGTCGGACAGATCGTAGCTGTAAAAATAGGTGAAGTTGAGACCGATCCCGGCGTAGGGACGAATCGATCCGCCGCCAAAGTGATATTGCAGTGTGATGGTCGGTGGCAACACCTTGACCGATCCGGCGTTTGCTCCGCCCAACGCGCCTCCGGATGTCGCCAGATCATGGCGGGTGGTGGCTGCGATGACCTCCAATCCGACATGTTCGGAAAACATATAGGTGACGTCAATCTCGAAACTCGATCTGGAAGCGACAGTGATATGAGTGCCGGTGTCGAGGATCTCCGAACTCGAGTCATTGGGTGAGACGTTGATGCCTCGAACCCGGAAGATCCAGTTCCCCTGCGCCTCTGCGAGCGCAGGCAGGACGAGGAGCGCCACCGCGACAACGAGAAGAATCTTCTTGGCCATTCATACCTCCCTGAGAGTTCCTGGGAGGATGGCCTCGGGGACCACCCAGCCCGGAGTTGTTTGGATGCTCCCCGGAGCGGAGGTGAGTTCTCGGCGGGAGAATATCATGAGGATTTCGAAACAAAGCCTTTGTTACAGGATCTTTTTTTGAGACTGAGTTTTGTTTCTGTTCGCGTGGAGGGCGCTTCCGAGCAGAAACGGGGTGGATTGGCAGAGCGCTGCGGAGGTTGGGTCAGGGGCGCAATAACGGCGCTTGGGGTCGGGGCTTGAGGAATTGCTGATCGTCCGGTATCAGGCCAAGCCCCAAGCCCCAGGCCCCAGGCCCCAAGCCTCAGGCCTCAGGTCTCAAGCCTTCTCTTTGAGCGTCGGCACCAACCACGCATTGGCCCCGAGCCGCCCGATCACCAGCGCTGTTGCCGCAGCCACCGCACCGACGGCATCGAGTCGGGTGATCGCGAGCCACAGGACCGCCACAACGACAACGACCTCGATGAGAGTGGCCCAGGTGATCGAATCGGTGGTCTGCCGGACGACGGCGATCGCCCGTTGAAATGACAACAATGCGGACAGCCCCGGGATGATCGTCAGAATCCGGGTTGGAGCGAGGGCGAATTCAGCGAGCTCCGGTGAGAGCCCGGAGAGAGTGCGAAACCAGACGCCTGCAAGGGGGGTCCAGGCGATCAGCGCGAGACCCCCGACGACCGCCAGCCCGAGGGCCATACCGAATCGACGGAGACAACGGTAATTCTGGTGGTTGTCGCCGATGAGGGCGATCACCACCTCCTGATAGGCGAGCCCGAGGCTTCGAAAAACAAAAACAAGCGAGCCCACCACCGGCAGAACCGCCAGGGACTCGAGGGGGGCCCGGCTGTTGCCGACAAAGAAGGTGACCACCGGGTGGATGCCGAGACTGAGCATGGTGGTCAGCGCCAAAGGATAGTAGAACTTTGCCAGGCCCGAGTAGCTTGTGGCGGCGCCGGTGGGTTCTGAGACATCGCGGAGCAGGCTGCTGACAGGGCCCCTGGCCATGATCGCTGCGGTGACGGCCTCTGCTGAAACGCCGGCGGTCAGAGCAGCTGCCCCGACATAGGCGCCTTCAAGCCGCCCGTCGAGGGCGAGCGCGATGGCTGTGCCGAACATGGCCACCAGCCGAACGATGGTGCCGTAGGCCACCCAGCGCGTCAGATCGTGGCGGATCAAAACGCCCTGGTAGAAACGTCGAAAACCGATGGTCGCAGGCCACGGTAGGAGGATGAGCAGGGCAATGTGGGTTCTCGAAGCGACATCGGGCGGGAGACCGATCACGTCCCCTGCAAACCAGCGAAAAACCGGCGGTACCAGCACCAGCGCCATCGCCACGGTGACACCGATGTTGATGGCATGGGTGAAGTTGCGCAGCCGCAAATAGGACAGGCGGTTGCGGGCGAGGGCGGTGGAGGCGCTCATGAACATGATCACCGGCGCTTCGATCACCAGCGCCAGCGAGTAGGCCACCCCATAGGCGGCAAGGTTATAGGTCGGTTCAGCCAGACGGGCGATGATCGCGGCCAGGAACGGCCCCTCGACCGCCATCATCAGCCACGTGGCCGCCAGCGGCAGCCAGAAGCGAAAAACGCGCGGGAGGGTGACCGTCTCGTCCTGCATCGGCAGGGGAGGATAGCACCAGATTTCGGATTTCGGATTTTGGATTTCGAAATTTCGGCCCGGCCGGCTGTAGGAATTCTGGCGAAGGAAACCCGTGTTCAAATCCCAAATCCCAAATCCGCAAATCCAAAATTAAAAAAGGGGGCCTTCCGGCCCCCTTCCTCCTCCTCCCCCCTGGGGAGTCTGTTCTGAAGCGCTTGCCCTATTGGTGCCAGCGCAAATAAACGCCGTATCGGGTGGCGTCATAATCTGCAATCGGGAACAGGTTTTCGCTGTAGTCCCAGCTTTCGTATTCCAGTGCGGCGGCCCAGTTCTTGCTGAAATCGACTGCGAGCCGGGCGAAGGCGCGATCCATTTTGAAGGGGAAGCTACCCTCGTTCTCGAAGGTCGAATACGCCGCGTCAATGGTGAGGATCGAGACCATCCACCGCAGATCACCCGTCAATACTTCGCCCTCTTCGGCGTAGATCGACTGAGCCGTGCCCAGAGTTTGGGGAACCCGGTAGGGAATCTCGGTGTCCGTATCGTAAGAGTCCCAGGCCACTCCGAGCATGAAGTTCTCGCTCGGCGTGAAATCGACGTCGATTGCAAAGCGCTCGGTCTGCGCCTCGTATCCGACTCCCGACGAATTGTTGTCGGTGTCGATCTTCTCGGCGGTGGCGAGCACCCGGAACATGCGGCTGATTTTCCAGTCCACCCGGCCGCGGATCCGGCTGCGATCGTTGTAATCGGTCCGCATGATGATCTCGTCCGAGTCCTGACCGGTGAAGTCGAGGATGATTTTTGCGTTGCCGAGATCCAACCTCCCGCCGAGGTCATACATATTGATCCGGCGGCTGAAGTCGCCCTGTTGCCCACCGGGGAGCACGATCTGGGCAACATCCTGTGAGACGCTGAGGCTCTGATTGTTGGCCCCGTATTCGGCCCACAGGGAGAACTTGCCGAGATCTCGGAAATCAAAACGGAGATTCGCGATCTTGTCATCGCGTTCGTAACCCGATTGGGTCTCCACCAGGACCTCGATGTCCCGTGGATCGAAGCCGCCGAAATTGAGCGTGTCCATGAAGAGGCTCGATACCATCGACCAACCTTCGAGCTCACGGTGGCGTGCCTGATACCCGACCTTGAGCCCTACCTTGTGGCTGAGATCGAACTCGGCTCGTGCTTCGGCACGGTAGAAGGGGTTCTCGGTGCGACTTTCGATGGTCTGGTCGAGGCCCTGGAAGAAGCGCGACAGTTGGAACGAAACGAGGCTTCCCGAGAGCATCTCGTCCATCGAGGTGTCGCCGTCGTAGTCGGCGCGCACATAGGACCCGACCAGGCGGACGTTATCGCTGGCCCGCGCGGCGATATGGAAGGTCGTGACCGGCGTTTCGGCGTCGGTCCTGGTGGTGCGATCGAAGGAGTCGAGCTCCACCGGTTGTCCAAGGGTGTCGCCGGGATTGTTCCCGACGCCTTCGCCCGGAGCGAGGCTTTGGCTGCTCTTGCCATCGAAGTTGCGCCAACCCTGGGTAAAGGATCCATTGATCGCGTCGGTTTGAAAATTCAGACCGACGTAGAACTCGGACTCGGTCTGCTCGAGGTCGGAGGAGACACGGAACTCGTCCTGGCCTACGCTGTAGGTGGTCTGCCCGGGTCCCTCATAGCGGTTCCAACGGTAGCCGACGAGCGGCGTGATCGATTTCCAGATCGGAAACTCGAGTTGGATGTCGAGGACGTTGCGGGTGCGATCCCAGGTGTGCTGACCCGGCGTCACCCCGTCATCGAGCAGGGGATTGGCATAGGCCGGGAGGGCGCTGTAGGTCTTGAACTCCTGGTAGAAGAGACGCAACCGGTAGGTCTTGTCGCGGCCCATGTCGAGACGCAACCGACCAGCGGGATTGCCGCCGAAACCGGAGGCGTCGATCCGCAGACGGTCGGCAAAGGACGACTCCCCGGTCGGATCGATGTAGTTGATCGAGAGATTCCGCAGGACAAAGCCGCTGTCCTGGTTGATCTGAGTCCGGAACATGTCCTCGTTGCCGTTGACGTCGACGTCCTGATACCCGAGTTCGACATCGAAGGCGGTCGATTGGGCAAAGACCATCGAGCCGGCGGCGATGATGAAGAGTGTGGCGATTGAAAGACGGAGTGTTTTCATCGTCTCACCCCCTACTTCAACAACAGCGGTGAGGTGTTCGAACCGTGCACCGTGACGTGACAGGTCGTGCAGTTTTGATACCGCGGGCTCCGGAGATCGTGGAAGGACGGCGGTTGCGACCCGAAGGTCTGGCCGTCAAAGACGCTGTGGCACTCGAGGCAGAGCTGAGCCACCTGCGATCTCTTGAGCGCCAACGGGTTGGTCGAACCGTGCGGCTCGTGACAGCTCATGCAGGTACCGGCGACGTCGCTCACGTGAGGATAGACGAAGGGCCCTCTCTTCTCGGCATGGCACGAAACGCAGACAGCCTCGCCCGAACGATCGACCTTGAGGCTCGCATCGCCGCCGCCGCCTGCGGGTTGTGGCACGAGATGCACTGGAGCCCGCCGCGATCGAGATCATGACCGAAGGGCTTTTTGAATGAGCTCGTCTCGGATGAGTGGCAGTCCGCACAGAGTTGGTTGGCTGCCTTGGCGAGCTGCATCGGCTGCGCCTGGTCCGTCGAGTGGACCGCGTGGCACGAATCGCAGTGCACGCCGCTGTCGGCGTGAGCTGAACGATTCGAGAACATCGTCTGAATCTGCCCGTGGCACTGCATGCAGGTCGCCGCGGCGGAAGCACCTCGCGGGACGTCCATGAATGCCGGATCACCGTCGTTTTCCATGTGCTCGGCGCCGTCGCCGTGGCACGTCACGCACGATGGTGCGTTGGCCCGATTCGGGGCGTGGATTGTTTGATTGAATTCCTCGGCGACGGTGTCGTGGCAGACCGCACACATCTCCGACGCCTCGCGGTCGCCGTCTGCGGTCTCTCCAACTCCCGTGACACCGAGCAATAGGAGCAGGGCGCCATAGCTCAGCAGTCGACTCATCTGTCTCATGCCCGACCCACCTTTCACGCTACGCTGCGACCCCCGGCTCGCGCCGGGGGTCGTAGGTTTGATCGTTCGTTAGTTCGCGTGGACTTCGTCCACCGAGTAATCGCGGCCGTCACCGTGGCATGCCGCGCAGGACTCGCCGAAGAACGCCGTGTTGGTATAGGCGTGTGCGGCCGCGTCGACGCTGCTGTGGCACGCCAGACAGGCGGCTGCTGCCGGCTGGGTGGGCGAGTAGTAGCTGCGCTGGGTGATCACTTCCTGCGATCCCTCGGGCGCCGGCACCCCATAGGTTCCGGAGTCGTGGCATGCGACGCAATTGCGGAGGTTACCCGGGTAAACCACTTCGTTGTAGTTGTGGACCGAGCTGCGGTAGCCATAGACCGTGAAGTCGACATCGAGCTCCGCGCCAGTGTGGATGCGGTGAATGAGCCAGCGCATATCGATCGACTCCGGCGGGTTGTCCTCTTCGGGCCGGACCGGCGAATCGTCGTTGTTGGGCCGGTGGCACATCACGCATTCCTGGGTGTTGAAGCGCTGACCGCCGTGAAGCGCCAGCGAGTCGTGGCAAACGTTGCATTTGTCGATCGCAACCACCGTGCGCCGCGGGTCGGCTTCGCTGTCGGTCACGGACGCATAGAACGTCGGGTTGAACGCCCCAACGGTAACGACGAGACCGTCGACCGAACCGTCGTCGATCAGTTCTTCGCGGCGGACATCGGCGCTGAAGGTCCAGGTGCCGGTGGCATCCTCGGGAAGGGCGGTGCCGAAGGTGGCCATGTACTCGTCACCGACCATGGTTGCACCGCGTGCGTCCTGAGACATGTCAATCGTGTGGTCGATGGTCTCGCCCTGCGGACCAGCGGCCCTCAGGGTGAGGGTGCGGAGACCGGAGATCGGCGAAATGGTCGAACCATCGTCGGTTGTGAGCGTGAAATAGACAGTCGGAGTATCGCCGGGGGCCACATTGGTGACATCGGTGATGTCCATGTTCACACCGGTCAATTGGCTCGATTTGAGCGGAATCGTGTGGGCGCCCGTGACCGAGATGTCGAACTCGCTCTCACCCTCGGGAACGTGGCACGCAGCGCACAGAGTGTCGTCAAATTGAGGCACCGGATGGCCCTCGCCGGTCTCCCAGACGATGTTGTCGTGGCAGCTGCCGCACGCGGCCCTTGATGGGGCGGTCATAAAACGGAAGCCCTTGGGTGCATCCGATTTGTGGCAGGTCTCGCAGTTACGGATGTCCTGCGGGAAGATGACTCCGGAGTAGTCGTGGACCGCGCCGCGGTAACCGATGATCTGGTAGGGAATTCCGGCCTGCACGCTGGGAAGATTGGCGCCCATATGGATCTTGTGGGCCATCTCCTTCATGTTGACCGTGTTGCCGCTCTCGGGATCGGTCGACTGCGGGCTGTGGCACATCATGCAGCCCTTGAGAGCACGCCGACGACTTCCGTGAAGCGCGAGGTCGTGGTGGCAGCTGTTGCAGGTGGACTCGAGCATCGAGCCCCAGAGCTCGGTCGCCTCCACGCCGTCCGGCCGGAAATCGTAGGTCGGATCGGAGTAGTAGGTCTTGCCGAGGATTTCCGCGGTCTCCCGGGTGGCGTAGGTATACATCGTGTGGGTCTTGGTCATGTCATAACCCTCGGGCAGCTGAGTGCCGAAGGTGTAGAAGGAATGACCGATCGTCACATCTTCCCAGCTTCCACCGGAATCGGAGGTCGCCTGCTCGTAGTCGCCGGCGGGCCGGACGGTATAGGCGGTGTACTGGTTGATGGCGCCGTCATACCAGGCAAAGACAAAGCTGAAGCCGATCGTACCCGGCGTCACAACGCCGGCTCGATCCAGCGGTGCACCGAGATCGTCGTAATACTTGAGCTCGACCACCGGATGGCGATCGGCCGAAATCTCGACGTTGACGATTTCAACCGTCAAACCCGGGCGAGCATAGTTTTTTTCCTCTTCGGTCATGTAGAACTCTTTTTGGTTGGAGGTGTATTGCACCTCCTGGGTCGGGTGACTCGGGACCATGCGGGTCGCCGGTGCTTTGACCATCGGGACAGCCGTTGCACCTGCAGTCGCCAGAACCACCAGGGTCTTCATGAGCGTGATCATCTTCGTGCCTCCTTCTCCAGTTTGGAGTTTGCCTTCTCAATTTTTCTCCCCAAAACCCGGCGGGCGCGGCCGGGCGGTTCCTGGCCTCGCATCGGATGGTGGGGGTGAGTGATCTCATTCATTTTTTGGATATTCGCCGAGAGCGGGACGGACCGCCAGATATCAACGGATGCGGGTCGTGTGACGCTCTCATTACATTTCGTAGAATCGTAGATCTTCGGGCGAATGTCAACTCTATTGAGCAAAAACGCAAGTGTTCACATTGTGTTTTTCCTCTACGTCGATTGAATCATTGGATGCAACATGTTGCGAATGGGGAATTTGCTCACGAGGAGTGTTCTCATCACCCCAAGCGTAATGAGACGCGTGTTCAATTTCTATCTGGCTCCGTTGGCATTGCGTTGTTGGTCAGTCCACGGCACCATGGCCCGCATGGCAAACAGATCCAAGTTCACAGTCTTTTTGGTGGTGTGCGCGATCACATGCATCGCGGTGATGTCCATCGTGTTGCGGCACCAGCTCCGGTGCGCCGGTTTTCCCGGTCCGGGCGTAACGGCCGCCGACCTGCCGAGCACTCCGGACTCCGAAAGCGATCTGCGGATCGTGGCCTGGAACGTGCGCAACTTTCCGCTTGACGAGCGGCCGCAAGACGCCGATCTGGCCTATTCGCGCCGCACCAATATCTGCGACTTCGAGGAGGTGTTCCGTGGGCTCGACGGCGACCTGTGGGCATTGCAGGAGGTCAACGATATCCGCCGTTTCGGGCCGATTTTGCGGCGCGCCACGGGCGAACGCAGCATGGAAGTGCGCTACTCCTCCAACGGTGGCCGCCACGGGCAACACCTGGCCATCGCCTGGGACGCCGATGTGCTCGAGTTGGTGGGAGAACCGATCGAGATCGCCGCGGTGGCCATGGAGCCCGGGATGCGTCCCGCCTATGCGGCTTATTTCCGGAGCCTGAAAACCGGTGGTCTCGACTTCACCTTTGTGACGGTGCACCACGAGTCGACCGTCAAGGGCTTCGCCGATCGCCGGCGTCAGAACCGGGCCCTGGCCGAATGGATCGCTGCCAGGGTCGAGGAGATCGACGACCCGGACGTCATTGTCGCGGGCGATTTCAACACCGCGGGTTCGCCGCGTGGTGGTTTTGACGGCGAATTGCAGTCCATCGACGCCATTCTCGGCGAGGCCGAATTGATGCGATTGGCCAATACCACCGGGTGCTCCTCATACTGGGAAGGGCGGGGCGAGCGCGACGGCATCCAGGTGCCATCGATGCTCGATCATGTATTTCTGCGAGGATTCAACTCGAGGCTGGTGACGGTTCCCCTTCAGGCCTGGCTCCACTGCGCTCGCTCCCAATGCAAGGAGATCGTCTCGCGGCCGGGAGAAGAGGATGGGACCTTCTGGGATGTCTCCGATCATTGTCCCCTGACCTTCGAGCTGCGCGATGCGCAGCCCGAAACGCAGAGTTCGGAATTCTGAATCGGCCACCTGTCGCTCCGTGAGGTGCGCAAAAACTCCGAATTCCGAATTCCGAACTCCGAATTCGGTCTATGATGGCTCCGGATTTTTTGATGAGAACATCTGAGCCCTTTTTCGTCGATCGTGCGCCGCGCGAATTTCACGTGTCGCGGCGCGCACGAGATTCTTACGGGATGCCGGATTCGCTTTTCGGGCTGACCGGCAACGTCGTCTTTGCGGATTTTCGCGCCGCGCAGCTCTTTGCCCACCGTATCAACGAGCAACTCGATCTCGAACGGTATCCGGAGCGGGCCATCAGCGCCTCGAAGATCTATGCGCTCGGGCTCATCGATGAGATTCTCCACCTTTTGGTGGCACGCCACCGTCGTGAGAAGGCGCCGTCTCTGTGGCGCGATTCCCTGGCGCGGCTCGAGCAAGATCTGGGAGCTGAAGCGGTCGCGCGGCTGTTGCGTGCTTTTGTCGAGGAGTTTCCGTCGGCCGCGGTCTATCGAGGAGAGGTAACACCCGAGGCCTATCTGGCTGGCGCCACCGCGGGTGTCGCCCATCGCGAGCTTGTCCTCGAAGAGATGCTGCTGTTGTGGTTGGCCAATCGGAACCCGGCTTTCGATGAATTTCGAGAACTTTTTAACGATGAGGTGCTGCGCAACGAAACATCCTATGTCCCCGCTCTCGAGACCACCGAGAAGATTCTCGGAGATGTGCCATCGACCGGTGTCGAGGGCTCGACGCTGCTCGATCTCCTGTATGCGCCGATGCGCGCGGCGCCGCAGTCACTCGAGGGACAGCTCGAGTTCCTTCGCGCCAGTTGGATCGATTTGTTGGGGCCGGATCTGCACCGGGTGCTTGGCAGTCTCGACTTGATGGCCGAGGAGCATCGGGTTGTTTTTCCGCCCGGCCCCGGCCCGGTCGAGCCACCGGACTACCGGGTCCTGGCGGAGACCGGAGAGCGATACTCCGCCGACCAGGAGTGGATGCCTCAGCTCGTTCTTCTGGCCAAGAATGCTTATGTGTGGTTGGCGCAGTTGGGAGACAAATACGGGCGCAAGATCTCCACCCTCGACGAGATCCCCGACGAGGAGCTCGCTCGCCTGAAGGCTTGGGGCATCACGGGTCTCTGGCTGATCGGGGTTTGGGAGCGCAGCCGCGCCTCCGAGCGCATCAAACGAATGATGGGGGATGAGGACGCAGTTGCTTCGGCGTACTCCCTTCAAGATTACCGGATTGCCGATGCCCTTGGTGGTGAGCCGGCTTACGAGAATCTCAGAGCACGAGCCGATGCATTCGACATCCGGCTGTCGACCGATATGGTGCCGAACCACATGGGCATCGATTCTCGGTGGCTGATCGAGCACCCCGATTGGTTCCTGTCGGTCGACGAGCCACCGTACCCGGGTTATCGCTTTGATGGTCCGGATCTGTCCGATGATGACCGCGTCGGGATCTTCATCGAGGACAAATACTGGGAAAAAAGCGACGCCGCCGTGGTTTTCAAACGACTCGACCGTTTGACCGGCGATGCGCGCTACATCTATCACGGCAACGACGGCACCTCGATGCCGTGGAACGACACCGCGCAGCTCGACTATCTCAACCCCGAGGTGCGCGAAGGGGTGATCCAGACCATTCTCGCCGTCGCGAGACGGTCGCCGGTCATCCGCTTCGATGCCGCCATGACACTCGCTCGCCAGCACTATCATCGGTTGTGGTTCCCGGAGCCGGGCGCAGCCGGCGCGGTCCCTTCACGGGCGGCCTTCGGAATGCCCAAGGCCGATTTCGACGCCGCCATGCCGCGCGAATTCTGGCGGGAAGTGGTGGAAAGGGTTGCGTTGGAGGCACCCGACACGCTGCTTCTGGCGGAGGCCTTCTGGCTCCTCGAGGGCTACTTCGTACGGACCCTCGGGATGCACCGGGTCTACAACTCGGCCTTCATGAATATGTTGCGCGACGAGCGCAACGCGGAGTACCGGCAACTCATTCGATCGACTCTCGAGTTCGATCCTCAGATCCTCAAGCGTTATGTCAACTTCATGTCGAACCCCGACGAACGGACCGCGGTCGATCAATTCGGGACCGGCGACAAATACTTCGGCGTGATGACCATGATGGCCACCATGCCCGGTTTACCGATGCTCGGGCATGGGCAGATCGAAGGATTGGCCGAAAAATACGGGATGGAATTTCACCGCCCACGTTGGGATGAGAAACCCAACGAGGGCCTGGTGTGGCGCCACGAACTGCAGGTGTTTCCGCTGCTCAACAAACGGCGCATCTTCTCGGAGGTCGACAACTTCCTCCTCTACGACTTCGAAACCGCTGACGGCGGTGTCGATGAAAACGTCTTTGCCTATTCCAACGAGATCGACGGCGAACGAAGCCTCGTCGTGTACCACAACCACCACGGCGAGAGCCGCGGCCGTCTGAGGCTTTCGACCGCTGTTGCCCGGCGCTCGGAATCTTCCCCACCCGACCTCATCCGTACCGGAATTGCCGACGGACTGGGGCTCGGCGGCGACGATACCTGGCTGATCGTCAGGGACGGGGTGACGGGCCTCCAGTACCTGCGCTCCTGTGGGAGGATTCGGTCGGATGGTTTCGAGTTCCATCTCGACCCTTACCGACTGCACTGCTTTCTGGAATTCCGTGTCGTGACAACTGACGAGCAGCACCCCTGGGACCAACTCGCCAGCCGTCTGGGAGATCGCGGTGTGCCCAGCGTCGAGCAGGCCGTTGCCCAGTTGGTGCTGGCGCCGGTGCTCGACCCATTTCGGGAGCTGATCGATCCGGTGATGCTGCAGAAGCTTGCCCGGGTTGGCGAAGCCGCGGGAGACCGGTTGCGCAAAACCGCGGTCGATGTGGTGCCCCGTTTTGTCGACGCCGTCATGGAGCATCTGGAAACGGAGGGCTCCGGCGCCGACACCGAACGTCTGATCTTGACCGATCTCGAGGCAGCCCTCGCCCTGCGCGACAGTGTGCTCGATCGCGATTCTTCAGGTGATGACGCCAGCACTCCTGAGGGGCCTCTCCTGCGCACTCTGGGAACGCCCGAGGGGTGGGCGGTATTAATCGCCTGGATCTCGGCACGGCACCTGGCGACCGCGAGCGAAATCATGGATGCAGCTGATCGGCCGCAAGAGATATATGAAGCGTGGCATCTGAGGTCGACGGTTGGTGATGTGTTGCACGAGTTGGGGAAGGAACGGGACGAGGCGCACCGGATGGCGGCCATTGTCGATGTTCTGATGCCCGCCGGGGATCGGCAGGCAGAAACCGAGGGTCCGATCGAAGACGTGTTCGATCGCTTGAAGGGTCTTTTTGAATCTGCCGAGGGCCGGCGATGGCTCGGGGTCCATCGCCACGATGACGTGCTGTGGTTCAATCGTGAGAGCTTCGAAGAGATGGCCGATGGTCTCGCGACAACCGTCTCGGTGGAGACGATCAACCAATCCCCCGGCGATGCCGCAGCCGGCGTCGAAGAGATCGTGGCCGCGATCGACTGGATTGTCGCTGCCGCAGATTCTTCAGGTTATCGAGTCGAAGAGTTTTTTGAGCGGCTGCGGAAACGGGTTCCCGGTGCGAAACCGGTGAGTTGATGGATTACCGCCAGCTCTTGCGCCCGTGGGCGCTGGTTGTCGCGTTTTTGTTCGTCTCGGTAGCTGTCGTAGATTTCGTCGATTCTGTCAGGACCCCAGCCAAGTCCTTGCCGCGATTGCTGACAAAAGGCAAGGTTGATTTCATTCCCGCAGCCGCCGCTGAATCTGCAACCGGTGGTGAGGTGGACGGCATCACGGTCGATCCTGAGGCGGCGGCGGTGACGCTTCGGGTTTCGGGACAGCTTGTCGTCTCCTTCACGATGGATGAACGGATTGACGCGCTGGTCCTGAACTATCAATTCGAAGGCAATGGTGGGCGGGCCAGGATTGCGGTTGCCCACGGGCCGGAGAACGACGCCGGGATCAAGGCTGCAATCGAACTCGAGCTGTCGTCGGAGCAAGAGCGCCGCGGGCGGATCCGCTTCCCGCTCCACGGCCACGAAGGAGACTACGTTTTTTCGGTGGACGCCGGGCTCGACTCTCCTGATGGCGCGATCCTCCTGACTTCGATGCGCTTGATCGAGGAGGAGTAGTCGCACTCGATGGAGTTCGGAGTTCGGAGTTCGGAGTTCGGAGTTCGGAGTTCGGAGTTCGGAGTTCGGAGTTCGGAGTTCGGAGTTCGGCGCTCCTTATCACGAACGGGAATTCCGGTACGGTTCTCCCTTTCTCCCTTTCTCCCTTTCTCCCTTTCTCCCTTTCTCCCTTTCTTCCCGATCCCTAATTGCAGCGGCAGCGACAGTGTCCAGCGTCAGCGACAGGCAACAGCGAACAGGGACAGGGGGCAGCAATCAGTGTTCAGGGTCAGCGATCAGGTGCAGTGACGGCGTGGCCACCTCCGGATCGTTCAACAGAAGGAAGAGCCGTGGTGGTGTAGGCGTCTCGCCTGCACACCGTGCGGCCGAGACGGCCGCACCACAAAGGCCGGAGCCCCGAAGAAGTGAGTGCTGTTCGCTGTGACCCTGTCCGCTGTCGCTGCCGCCGACTCCTGTCACTGACGCTGTCCCCGATCGCTGTCTGAGATTCTGTCTTGGACAAGAGTGATCCAGCATCGAGTATCGAGCTAGACCGGAGGCTCTCCCGAGTCGAGCTCTTTCGGGTCATCGTCGGGCGGGGTCACGTCGCGTGGCGGTGGTTGGTCTTCACGACGGGTCTTGAAGGATGCGGCGACAAAAGTCAGAACCGCCAACAGGACTTCGTCGAGCATCGGAATCGGATCCGGCACCACGAGATCGAGGACAAACAGCCCCGCCAGGATGACAAAGAGGTAGGGGTACCTCAGGTTGGGCAGAAAACGCTGCACCAGGGCCGCCAGTGGAGATGTGCTTTGCACCATGGATTCAATGCTTCCCGCCACCGAGCTCTTCGATATCTTCGACCATCCTGTAACTCGAGTAGGCCTCGGGTTTGCCCGAGAGACCACTGATCTTGACAACAAGGACTCGGCCCTCCGGAGTGCCCTCGATCCATTTCTGAACCTTGTCGTAGACCTTCCGCATCTCGTTGTCGGAGTGCTCGACCTTCTGTTTGGCGAAAAAGCCGTCCACCAGTTCTCTGGTTTCCTTCGTCAGCTCTCTGACCCCGCGAAATTCCTGAAGGAGCCGCTTTTTGACGGTGTCGTGCAGGATGAGCCGTGCGTTGATGTCGACTTCTGCGACCGGCCCGAGATCATCGGCAGTCAGTGGGCCGAAATCCCTGGGGTCTTTCTCTTCTGCCTCAGTCGCCTCGTTTTCGACATTGGCTCCGCCGGGAATTGCGGCCGGTCCGAGCAATCGGGTCAACGCGTCGTGTGTGGCCTTCAGAGATGCCCGAATCGATCGAATCGGTTCCTCCGAATCGGGCGGAACCGGGGCGTCCCGGTGGGATTCGAACCAGGTATTGAGTTGATCGAGAAATTCCGAAAATTTGCTCAGTCGACCCGCAGAGACCTTGCCTGTCGGTTCCAGACCGGGAGGCTGCCGGACGCGACCAATTCCGATATCGTTGCCGCTTTCGTCGACCCAGGCTGTCAAAAGATCGCTCAGCGCTAGTGCAGAATTGCGCGTTTCCAGAGCGGCGCGCTCGGCATCCATGCCGAGAAGCCAATCGCGTCGCTCACCCATGAACTGGGACAACCGCTCGAGATTGCGGGCGGCCTTTTTGAGTTCTTCGGTGCCGATGTGGTTCGCCATGCCCTCACCAAAATTTAGTCGCCGCAGCATTCTATCCGATTTCGCTCGGTTTCAGACACAGAATGTGAATCGGGGAATATGCGATCATGCGGAGAGGGATTGTGATGAAACTGACAATCAGGCGTCCGGACGATTGGCACCTGCACCTGCGCGACGGCGTGGGAACCAAAGATATCGTCGCGCACTCGGCCCGTTCCTTTGCCCGCGCCGTGGTCATGCCGAACCTGGTGCCGCCGATCACAACGACCGCCGACGCGGATGCGTATCGGCGGCGAATTCTGGACCTTCTGCCGGAGGGGTCGGATTTTTGTCCCCTGATGACCCTGTATCTCACCGATCTGACGTCACGTGATGAAATCGATCAGGCGGCCGCAGGCGATGTGGTGGTTGCAGTCAAGCTCTACCCCGCTGGCGCCACCACGAATTCCGATTCCGGGGTCACCGAAATCGATCGCGTCATGCCGGCGCTCGAGGCAATGGCTGAACACGGGCTTCCTTTGCTTGTTCATGGCGAATCCACTGATCCCGGGATCGATGTCTTTGATCGTGAGAAGGTATTTATCGATCGAACGCTCGAGAAATTGGTTGCTCGGCTTCCCGGCTTGAAGATCGTTTTCGAACACATCACCACCCGTGATGCGGTGGAATGGGTACTACATGGCCCGAGTTCGGTGGCGGCGACGATTACGCCGCACCATCTTCTTTATGATCGCAACGCGATATTTCAGGGCGGCCTTTCTCCTCACCACTACTGTCTCCCGGTGCTCAAACGCGGCCGCCACCGCGAGGCCCTGTTGTGGGCGGCCACGAGCGGCAGCCCGCGCTTTTTTCTCGGCACCGACAGCGCACCCCACCCTCGGGTCGCCAAGGAGGCAGCCCACGGGTGCGCCGGCATCTTCTCCGCACACGCGGCGATCGAGCTCTACGCCGAGGTCTTCGATGAGGCCGGGGCGCTCGATCGGCTCGAGGATTTTGCCTCTCATTTCGGGCCCGACTTCTATGGCCTGCCGCGCAACAACGGCCACCTCACCCTCGAAAAAGTGGATTGGTTGGTCCCGGAGGCTTATGCTTTCGGTGAGGATGACCTGGTGCCGCTTCGCGCCGGCGAGATGGTCCGTTGGAGGGTCGTCGTTTAACATTTCTCGAAACCTACGGGGATCTGCACCCAACGAGTGCGATTCTCAGTCAGTGAACACAATCAAGGAGAGCTTCATCTATGGCGAACATCAACAAAATCAAGGGAACGATCGGCATCCTCACCGGTGGCGGCGACGTGCCCGGTTTGAATCCTGCCATCCGTGCGGTCACCGTTCGTGCGCTCCGCGAGGGCTACCGGGTTCTCGGGATCCGCCGCGGTTGGGCGGGATTGATCGAAATGGACCGCGATCGGAAGAATGGATCCGATTTTGTCATGAATCTGACCGAGGAGGTCGTCAACCGGGTCGGACGCACCGGCGGGACCTTTCTCCACAGCTCGCGGACGCGGCCCTCACATGTCCCGCAGACGGCGGTTCCAGATCACCTCCGCGACAGTTTCACGGGCGAAACCAACGATCTCACAGCTGAAGTGCTCGCCAATATCGAACACCTCGGGATCGATACCCTGATTCCGATCGGTGGCGATGACACCCTGTCCTATGGGGTTCATTTGCATGAAAAAGGGGTGCCGGTCATCGCCATCCCGAAAACCATGGACAATGATGTTCCGGGCACCGACTACTGCATCGGTTTTTCCACCTGCGTCACTCGAACGATCGCCATGACACACGCGCTCCGGACCTCGGCCGGCAGCCACGAACGCTTCCTCGTGATCGAGGTCTTTGGACGTTACGCGGGTTTCACCGCGCTGCTGCCCACCATGGCGGGTGCCGGAAACCGCTGCGTGATTCCTGAGCACACTTTCGACATCGACCACCTTTGCGAAATGCTGTCCTACGACCGTGACAAGAACTCCTCCAACTACAGCGTCGTGCTGGTCTCTGAGGGCGCGACCTTCACGGGCCAGGGAGACATGGTCTTCGAGGACCACGAGAAAGACATGTTCGGCCACAAAAAGCTCGGCGGTATCGGTGATCGGGTGGCGCGGGTGCTCAAGGAGATCTCTCCGAAGTACAACAACGGACATCGGGTCAACGTGATCAACCAGCGCCTCGGTTATCTGGTGCGATCGGGTGATCCGGATGCCCTCGACTCGGTGGTTCCGATGGCCTTTGGCAACCTGGCGATGGATCTGATCCTCGAAGGAAAGGCCGGGCGGTTGATCAACATCCGCAACGGTCGCTACGACAACGTTCCGATCGAGGTCGTGACGAGTCGGAAAAAGGTGCTGGATGTCGGCAAGTTTTACAACACCGATCGTCTGCGTCCGAAATACACCCGCTTCGAGGGTGCGCCGGTGTTTATCATGACGAGCGACTATTGAGTTTTGAGTTATGAGTTATGGGTTTTGAGTTTCAATCCGTGCGTGCCCCTCTGGTCGGTGGGCCGGAGCACAACGCGAATCTCAAATCTGGGTTGAGGAGGATGCGATGAGGCTGTTGCACACCATGATTCGAGTCGGCGATTTGGAGAAATCGATCGCCTTCTACACCGAGGCGCTCGGGATGAAACTGTTGCGCAAACACGACTACCCCGAGGGCAAATTTACCCTTGCCTTCGTCGGATACGGCGATGAAGAATCAAACGCGGTCATCGAGTTGACTCATAACTGGGAGACTTCGAGCTACGAGCTCGGATCCGGTTTCGGCCACATTGCGATCGGTGCCAAGGATATCGTCGGCGCCTGTGGCCGGGTACGGGAGTATGGTGGTGAGGTGACTCGCGAACCGGGACCGATGAAACACGGAACCACCGTCATCGCCTTCGTCAAGGACCCGGATGGCTACGCCATCGAGTTCATCGAAAGGTGAGTGGTGACTGCACGGCGTATCTTCTCGTCGAAGCTCTTCAAGCTCCTCTTTTCTCTTCTGGTTGCGGTGTTCTCTTTCGTGTTCGTCATCGCGGTCATCGAGGGCGTGCATTGGTTTCGGATTCGAAACGGGGGCATCCTCGACGGCGCGGCAATTCGCTTTGACCCCGTGCTTGGGTGGGCGCCCATCGCCGGCCACTTCACCCACGGTCACGGAGAGGTTCGAATCAACTCGTCGGGGTTTCGATCCTCCGAGGTGATGGCGGGCGTTCCGACCATCGCGCTGCTCGGCGACTCGGTGGCGTTCGGGCTCGGTCACAGCAACGGCGATACCCCGTCCGGTTGGATGGAAACAATGGTCAAACCGCGCGGAATCCAGGTTCAGAATCTCGCTGCGCCGGGCTACGGCACCGACCAGAGCTACATTCGTTTGCAGCAGAGCTTGGATCTGTTGCCTGAGTTGAGGTGGGTCATTCTCGTGGTCTGTTCCGACAATGATCTGTGGAATATCAACTGCAATCGCGGCGAGGGGAAACGTAAACCGCTCTTCGTGCCGGACGGCGATGGGATTGCCCTCACCGGGGTTCCCATCAGGGCCAATGATGCTCGCAACCACCTCGATTCGAGCCCGCTCGGGTCCTGGGCCTGGAATGTCTTTCACATGGGTCCGCAGGGGAGCGAGTGGCTGCCGAATTGGATCGGCGACCGGTGCATCGCGGAAGAGGAATCCAGGCTTGTTGCCGTCCGTCTGCTCGAACGGATGGAATCGCTGGTGGAGAGCCGCGGCGCCAGATTTTCCACCGTCGTCGTCCCCCACGCGTTCGAGATGTACCATGACCCCGAGTTGACACAGGTGTGGGAGGCGATTATAGCCGAGGCGGGAGTCGAGTATTTCGACTTCAGGACGAATTTGCTCAATCTGCGAATGACCGAACAACAGACCTATATGGACGGCCTCCATCTGACCGAAACCGGATGTCGTCTCCTTGCGGAGTTTCTGGTTCAACAGGCTCCCGGGATGCCGGAGGAGTGGATTGCCCATGATTAAGATCGGTATCGAACAGGCTCTCGTGGCGACTTGCGCACGTGGCCTCGAAGGCGTATTGGCGGACGAGTTGCGGGACCTCGGTGTGTCGGCGGTGGCGCCCGACCGGGGCTCGGTCGGTTTTGCGGGTGATCTCCGAACCGTCTATCAGGTCAATCTCCGAATTCGTACGGCCATGCGGATTCTGGTACCGCTCGTCAAAGGGGCGGTGGGCTCCAGAAAAGACCTCTACGATCTCGCGGCGTCGGTTGCCTGGGAAGAGGTGTTCAAAAAAGGCCAGACCCTGGCCGTCGAGGTGGTGGGAAAACACTGCGAGTTCCGGAACACGACCTTTGCAGGTCAAGTGGTCAAGGATGCGGTTGTGGACCGGCTGCGATCAAAACACGGGGGTCGGCGTCCGGATGTGGATCGCGATGATCCGGATATCAGGATCCATCTTCGGCTCGCCGAGCGTGGGCCGGTCACCCTGAGCCTGGATTCTTCGGGTGAGCCCCTGTCCCATCGTGGATATCGCCCGCGCGGCGGCCCGGCCCCGCTGGCCGAGACCCTGGCCGCCGGGATCCTCCTGATGGCGGGCTACGATGGCTCCGAGCCGCTGCTCGATCCCATGTGCGGCACCGGGACCTTTGCCGTCGAAGGCGCCTTGATCGCAACCAAGACCCCTCCCGGTCTGCATCGGGCCTTTGCCTTCGAACGCTGGCAGGTCCACGAGTTGTTGAATTTCGAGGAGGTGACGCGAGAGGCGAGTCACGGCCACCGCGAAGCGCCGCAACCCATTCTGGCTCGCGACCGTGCCGCCCGTTCGCTTCGCGCCACCGAACGAAACCTCAAGGCGGCCTGGATGGAACGGGCGGTGGAGTTGGAGCAACGCGACGCGTTGGATCTGCAGCTGCCCTGGGGCTCGGGTGGCGTGATCGTCGCCAATCCCCCCTACGGGAAACGGATCAGCGAGGTGGAAAAGCTTTTTGGGCTGTACCGCCGTTTTGGTGACAGCCTCAAAAACCAGGCGACCGGAGCCACCGCCTGGATCCTCGCCGGCGAACCGCGTCTGGCCAAGAGCATCGGTCTCAAACCGGCCCGCCGCATCCCGTTGTGGAACGGCCCCATCGAGTGCCGCTTGCTCAAGTTCGAGATGTACGAAGGCACGCGGAAGCACAAGCAGAAATAGCTTCTGGTTCCGGATGCTGGATCCTGGATACTAGATCACTCTTGTCCAAGACAGAGTCTCGGCTGGCGTTCAGGGACGGCGACAGCGATCAGCGTCAGGGACAGGGAACAGCAATCAGTGTTCAGCGTCAGCGAACAGAAGTCAGCGTCACGTTTGACTGGCATGGGGCCCTGAAATCAAGACTTCGGGTTGAGCAATCTCCAAGTCATTGCACGCACCTGATCAAAGGCGTTCATCGCTCTACTGGCTCCATGTCGGGCTGATCGCCCCGGCGTGAGCGAGAAGCTGCAAGTGGCTGTCGACCTCTTTGGCCGAGGCGTAGGCGATCCTCCAGTGGTTCGACCGGTCTCTACCGAACCGGCCGTGCCCTTCTGCCAGATTCGCAGGGAGCGAACTTGCCGACCGGATCACCTGATCGGCTATCGACTTCAGAGGAGCTGGAACCCTCATCACGAGCTTGATCGCGATTCCTGCGGCTTCGAGTGCTTTCGAGTGGGCAACGAGTTTGGTGTTCGTGGCGGCTGAGGACATGGTCACCTCCGGGTCGTTCATGCCCATACCCACAAGCCGGTGTGGTGGCCGATGTCAAGGATGCCCTGCACCCTGCCTGTCCTTGACATCGGCCGCCCACCGGCTACCTCTTCTGTTGAACGACCCGGTGGTGGCCACTTCGTCGCCTGTACTCCTGACCGCTGCCGCTGCTCTCCGTCGCTGAACACTGACCGCTGTCCCTGTTCGCTGTTGCCTGTCGCTGACGCTGGACACTGTCGCTGCCGCTGCAATTCGGGATCGGGAACGGGTACGTGCCAACCGCGAACCGGATATGCCAAAAACCAACCCGTAAACCACGTGTTGTCAGGTGGGTAACTTCAGGTGACGATCTGTTTTGGACAGCAGTGATACTCGATACTGGATCCGCCCCCCACCCCCCAGATTGACGGGGGAGGGACAGGAATAGTCGCCTTTGGCGCATCCAGCATCCAGCATCCAGCATCCAGCATCCTGCGTCCTGCGTCCTGCGTCCTGCGTCCTGCATCAACCTTCGAGCTTCCCCAACTCCTCCTCCAACTGATTGACCAACCCGTCCATCTCGGCCACGAGGGCCTCGGTGGGCTCGGTGGTGTTCATGTCGACACCGGCCTTTTGCAGCTGATTGACGGGGTGGTCGTTGCCGCCGGATCGCAGGAGATCAAGGTAGGAGTCAACGGTCGTCGCCCGCGAGGCCTCACTGCCACTGGTCATTCGCTGATGGAGCAGGCTCGCCGCCGCCTTCGAGGTCGCGTACTGGAACACGTAATACGGCGAACCGAAGAAGTGGGGGATTCTGGCCCAGGTATTGCGGTACCACTCCTGATCGTCGAGCGCGTCACCAAAAAAGCCCTCGAGCACACCGAGATAGGTGGATTGCAGAACTTCCGCGGTGATCGGGCGGCCCTCCTCGACCTCCTGGTGGGCGCGCAGTTCGAAATCGGCAAACATCGCCTGCCGATAAAACCCGGCGGCGATGTCGTCGATGGCGTGTTGCAACAGCGCGATGCGGCGGAGCGGATCCGATTCTTCGGCCAACAGACGGTCGCGGAAGAAGGACTCGTTGGTCATCGAGGCCACCTCGGCGACAAAGATCGAGTACGAGGAAGTGGCGAAGGGCTGAGTCTCATTCGAAAGTACGGTGTGCATGGTGTGGCCCATCTCGTGGGCGACGGTGAAGGCGTCGTTCAAGGTGTCGGCATAGTTGAGCAGCATGTAGGGGTGGACGCCGTAAACTCCGGCCGAAAACGCTCCCGAACGTTTGCCCTCATTTTCATAAACATCGATCCAGCGCTCGTCGAAGGCGCGCTCGACGGTGTGCTGATAATCCGTACCGAACACCGCCAACGACTGAACGAGGATTTCGCCGACGGCGCCATAGGGCAGCGGCCAGTCCGACTCGACCAACGGCAGGTAGGCGTCGAAGTAGCGGTATTGCTGGAGGCTCAGTGTTTTTTTACGCAGCTGATGATACCGACGAAGAGGTTGGTGTCCTGAACGGGCGGTCGTGATCAGGTTCTCGACAACCGATAGCGGGATATTGTCGTCGTCGAGTTTTGCATCGAGAGCCGATTCATAGCGCCGGGCGCGGGCGGTGAACCAGTCTCGTTGCAGGATTCCGTTGTAGATTGCGGCATAGGCGTTGGGAAAATCGTCGAAGACCGAAAAGTGGGCCTTGAAGAGGGTCTCCCGATCCTCCTGCTTGCGCAGTGAGTGCAGGCCGTTGGAGTAGTTGGCGTGGCTCGCCACCAGCTCGCTGCCGTCTGAAAGCGTGACGGTGGGGAAGCTGACGTCGGCATCAGCCAGCATCGAGTAGGTCTGCGATGGCGTGCCGTTGAAGGTCGAGGCAAAAGCGAGCAGCCGTTCGCCATCCTCGTCGAGGACGTGGTTCTGCATCCGGTAGCTCTCCTCGATACCGAATCGGTAGGGAGCGAGATCCGGTGTGTCGTCGAGCCAGCCCGCCATGGTCTCCTCGGAGATCTCGAGCAACTCGGGTGTGTACCACGCGGTCGCCTGCCGGAACGCGGCCAATGCCAGGCGAACCTGTTCGAGGCGGCCCTGGACCGTGTTGTCGCGGGTGTCCTGGCTCTGCATCAGACCGGGATATTGATAGACCCGGTACGCGAGTTGGCCGAGCTCATCGGACATTCGGCTCGCCTCGAGGATTCTCTGAGATCCTTCCGCGAGGGTGCCTTTGAGATCCTGGTAGGCCCCCATCATTTGCTGGAGACGGTCAAGATCTGATTCCCAGCTCGCCCAGTCGGCATAGATGTGACTGAGGTCCCAGGTCCACTCGGTGGAGATTTTGCTGCGGTCGCGGGTTGTCGGTTTGAGGCCGGGATCTGTGCTCATTTTCTTCCTTTGAGATCGATCGGAAATCGACGCCACCGTTCTGACAACCAACGGGCACCGCAAAAAATGCCGGTTGCCTGGGTCCATGGTCTCCATCGGACTGCTCGGTAGCGCCACCTCACAAAAAGAAAAAGCCGCCTTGCGGCGGCTTTTTCGGTTTGGAGTTGGTTTTATGGGCAGGTCGCGAAGGCAGTGGTATCCGTTACCGCATCTGCCGATTGACCGAGCGGATTGTCGTAGTCGATGCTCACTCCGCTCTTGCCATAGGTCTTGACCATGCCGGTCAGGGTGTCGGTCACCCTGGTCGTGAACTGGACGTTGGTGGTTGCCGCGTAAAAGACCCAGTAGTGGTCGTTGTTGGCGCAACCGTCGAGGACCTTGACGAGCATTTCCCAATTCTGCTCATTGAAGAAGTAGAAGATGCCCGAGTCGTCCGACCCGCATTCCGTGACCGCGCCCGATCCGGTGTTGCCCTGGTGATCCATCCAGGACACCTCGACCTTGAAACGTCCACCCTGGAGACACATGGTGTCGGCGTCCGGAGCGCAGGGCTCGAGCCCGCTGGTCAGCGCGTCCATCGATTGGCTGAGGATGTCGAAGGCAAAGAGGGGATTGTGGACGCCGAGGCTGCCATCATTGTATGCAGGAGTGTTCCAGTTCCACCCCGCCTTGATGAGGAATGGGTTGGCGACGTTGTAGATGGGGAACGATGAACCAGCCGGCGGTACGACGTCGATATCAGTCATACGGGTCAACCCGACCGACGTACCGTCGGTGAAAGTCGATGGCCATTGCCTGGCGGCCCCGGGTCTCGCCGAAATCGATGGCGGCGATCTGACTTGCGTCGGTGATCATCGCGTTGCCGTTGACGTCGATGGAATTCCCCGCTTCGGTCTGTTGGTCGATCAGGTCATAAAGACCGTTCTCGACCATCGCTTTGAGCTCGTTCATCTGTTCTTCGATCGGACCCTGGATCGTGGACGCATCCAGATTCTCGTGGCAGTTCTGACAGATGTCCTTCGAGGCGTAGAAAGTATGGTTGGTTCCGCCTTTGTTATAGGCCAGATCCGGCGGTGGCTCTGTCTCCTCCATGTGGCAGGTGACGCAGGTGTCCTGGACATTCGCGGTCAGCGAGTGATTGGCGCGCTGCCCGACGTCGACGATATAGGCGTTTTGCCCCATTAACACATCGGCCTGAACACCGCCGTGGGGTGCACGTGCGGCCTCCGAGGTGCCGTAGAAATCGTTGAAGGTGTCGTCGTTGCGGAGGCCTCGGCGGCTGTTATGACAGGTCATGCAGATGGCGCCGCGGCCGACGTCGGTTGCGGTGAACCCGGCGATGAGCGGTGGCGTGTCGCCGCTGATCCGAACCGTTGCGTTGGTGCTGGTGCCGGTCGTGGATCCGATCGCATGCGGATCGTGACAGGTCTGGCAGGTCTGAGGATGGGCCTCATCCTCGGTCCAGGTGACTTCGACGTTGTCGAGCGGGTCGCCCGGTTCCTCACCGGTCAAGACCGGCAGCCATGCCAAGAAGCCATTGCCCGTGTGGCAGCGCGAGCAGCTGCCGCTGGAGCTCTCGTCGATCGCCAGCTCGTAGTTGGCGTGGGGACTGAGCTGCCACTGCTGGAAGCGGGCGTGTCGCAGGGGCTCGCCGTGGCAGGTTGCGCAGACGTCGGATGACAGGCTCACCCGAGGTGTGCCATCGGGGTCTGCCGGCAGGTGGGCGCCGCCCGTCTGCGGGCCGTGGCAGTTCTCACACTGGATGTTGGCCTTGCGGGCCGAGTGCGGATACTGTTCGAGCATCATCGTCCAGTTGTCGCCGGGGTTGTTGATCAGCCCGGAATCGAGGAAGGCCTGGTAGTCGCTTGCCTCGTCGATCCCGTCGTTGTCGGCGGTGTGGTCGAAGCCGACGGTGTGGCAGGCAAAACAGTTTTCACCGTAGTGGGTGCTGGTGTTGAGGTTGTTGGTCAGGATCTCGGCGTGGCCGGTCTGGGACCACAGCGCAAAGGTGTCCTCGGCGACCTTGTCGTTGTGGCACCCCAAGCACGCGCTGTCGGAAACGGGTCGACCATCCTCGTCCTGACCGACGATCACACCGAGCCATGTGCCGGCATAGACCGACATGGTCAACAGTTCCTTGCTGTCACCGTCGGTCACTTCAACCACGTAATGGCCGGAAACATCCGGCACGAACTCGGGGTTCTGGGTCGAGTCGTCCTTGAGAGAGGATCCCGAACCGCCGGGGCCCGAGAGGGTCCAGTCGTAGCTGTCCTGGTCTTTGCCGTGGAGCAGCACCGGCGCTCCGATCGGGACGTTGAGCAGGCCGGTCGAGACCTTCCACGGGATCGCTGTATTGACGTGGGCTTCGCCGTGGTAGGTGCCGGAAGTCGTGGTGACCTCGAGTTCGAGAACGGTGGCCGCGGTGTGTTCCAGCGCAAAGGGGTCGGCGCCGACCACCTGGAATCGGTCCTGGAGCCCGCCATGGAATTCGCCCTCTGGCACGGGCACGTTTGGCGGGAACTGGTCCTCGGTGATCGGCGGCTCCATGAGCACGTGGATCAGGTAGTCCTTGTAGACGCCTTCGACGGGCAACATCACGGTGACCGTCTTGGTTGTGGTCCCGCTGAGCCCCACATCGGCGCCGCCCACCTGCATCCACGAATAGGATTGCAGGGTCGATTCGTCGTTGATGGTGATTTCCGCGGCGATCTGTACCGTACCGCCGGGGACTGCGGTCCCGGTCACCTCGAAGTCGAACTCCACCGGGTCCTGCGCGTAACCGGCCGTTGCCATCAAAATGACAGCGGCTGCTACCGGAGCGACCCGAACCAAAAATCTGTGATTGAACCTGGATGCCATCGAATCATCCTCCTCCCAGAAAATCCGTGAACAAATAATTCGCGTTCCATCTACACATGAAGAATCGTTCACATGTGAGAATATACAATACCGAATATGACAATACAATGACAATCTCAATATCGAGAAGTATTCTCAAAAACGAGATTTATGATGGTGATCTGTGTATTTCCTGGAGGGAGTGATCCGCCGAGAGGGGCGACGAACCAGGTCGCACCACAGCGAAACATCGGTGCGCGTTGCCTCACCATCACCCACCGCGATGCCGAAGACTGTCGTCGGCAGACAGCCGGTTGCGCGGACTTCGAGGTCATAGAGACCGGGGAGCAGAAGGCGGTGAAAGTCGCCGACCGACGGATCGGTGCGGATCGATGAGCCGTCGATCTCGGTGTCCACGCCCAGGACCTCGATGGCCGCCGCCAGCGGACGCCCGTGCTGGTCGGTCACGATCCCGCGGATGCCCTGGTGGGCGTGGCCGATGAAATCGAGCATCGCGCGCCGATTCCACTGCCAGTGATCGTCGAGGTCTTCTGACGGGAGAAGCTTGGTATCCGAGAGTTCGATCGTGACTTCTCGGCCGCCGTGAAAAAAGGTCATGAAGTCCTGGCGGCCGTCCTCGACGGGGTACCAATCCCAGCCGTTGGTGATGCCGTTGTCGAAATCGGTGAGATAACCACCCGGACTGTCGACCTGTGCAAGGTCGGCCCAGTCTCGCGAAAGGTTTTCAAACCACTCGTCGTCGGGGTGGCGCCGTTGCCACGTGTCCCACGGGTAGTTCACGACCTCGACCCCACCGTGGAAGTTGGCGGAGAGCACGAAGGTCTTGGCCTCGGCGAGTGCGATCATGTTCCGGGTCTCGAGCCAGCAACCGGAGGGGCAGGTCCGGGGGTCGTTTCCGATGCCCGGGACCGGGAAGTTGCGGTTGGGGTCCACGCCTGAGCTGCCGCCGGAAGAGGTCGTGTAGTAGCGGATGGCGCCACTCACCGAGTCATCGCTGCCGCGATAGGTTCCATCGGGGTTGGCCAGCGGGTTGATCCAGATCTCGGTCGAATCGACCAGGTCGGTGATCCCCGCATCCGAAGCGTAGCCCGACAACAGGTAGTCGATGAGGCGCAGGGTCAGGATGTACCCGGTGGTCTCGTCGCCGTGCATCGAGGAGGTCAACAGGACCTCGGGCTCGTCTTCATCGACATCGGGATGGTCCGAAATCACCACAGCCCACATGCGGTGGGGTCGGACCTCATTGGTGGTCGGCCCAAGATCGACCAACCGGCACAACTGGGGATATTTCGTCGCGAAGTCCGCCATGATGGCGGCGTATTGATCCCATCTCGGATAACATGACCAGCTGCGATTTGGGTCGTCCTGCCAACCCGAAGGGCACATTGTGAGCGCCTTGGTGGCTGCGTGGGTGTCGACAACCCGCCACGCAAAACCCGCTTCACGCAGCTGATCCAGCTGCTCCGCAGTGGCGACTGCCCATACCTCGTGCCCCCGCACATCGTCGATCGACACGAGACGGGTCAGAATCTCGAGATCCCCACGATCGCCGATGGTGAGTCGAATTTCGATCGGTCGTTTCGGGTCGGGTTTTACCTGATCCTCCGCACATACTGTGTGTGCAGTGAATAGGTACAGCATCGCGAAAACGACCTGAACTGCGACACGGAATCGTTCAGACACCCCCTGATTGTAGAACGGCGTCAGCGCCGACGAACCGAGAACCCGCCGAATCACGTAGATGACATCGGGACGGGCTCGTGCTCGTTTGGGAGGTTTTTGCAGCAGCCTGAATACGGAACCTCCGAATCGAATTCGAGAAAAATTCGCGTCGTCTTGGTGGACTTTATGTCTTTGCGTTTTCTTCGCTTTTCAAATGAGGAGATTCTCCGGTTCATCGATGCCGTTGAATCGGCGGGTGCGGGAATCTGCGCTGATCTGCGTTATCTGCGGTTTGTGATGGGACTGGGGGGGAGCGGGCAACTGCCCGCTAACGGTAATTCCGCCGGGGCCCGAAGATCGATTTCGTGCTGACAATGAACAGGGGCCCTGAGCCGTCATCCGGCCACGCGACATCGAGCCGCAGCAGACTTGTCCGGCTCAGATTCGGGAGATCGAAGATAAGCCCGACCCCTGCGTCGAGTCGGACGCCCTTGGTATCGGGACCGACGCGCGACTCCCAGGTCATCCCGGCGTCGCCGAAGATCACCGCCCCGACCGAAAAGAGACCCAGAACCTCCTCCTTGATCAGGGTCCGCCACTGGAGATTGAAGAGAGCGCGACCGGTGCCGTCGAAATAGTCGGGGTCCCAGCCCCGAAGGCCGATTTCGGCGCCCAGGGTCAGCTGCCGGTCATGATCCAGACGCATGGAGTCCTCAAACAGGAGCCTGGCCTGGAAACCACTGTTGCCGAGTTGGGCGACGCCGATCTGAAAACCGGCTACGACATTCTGGGCGCCGCCATCCTCGAGCCTTCCGCTGAGCCAGATATCGCCCAGATACAGCCACCGACCCTGGAGCCGCCCGATGTGGCCGGTGGCGGTCAGTGGGACCCGATTTCGGTCGCCACCGAAGGTCGGAGTCGAGATCACCGCGCCGAGGGAGAAAATGGGCCCGAGGGCCACATCCTCCTGCACGGTCCAGGCGCGAAAACCCTTGACGACGATGAAGCGGTCGGCAATCTGTTCGTAGGAGACGGTCGGCCCGCCGATCACCCGGTCCTCCGGCGGCGGATAGGGAGAACCGTCGTCCTCGAAGGTCCAATCTTCGAAGAGGTCGCGACGGTATTCCCAACCAAACACCAGCCGGCGTGTGATGATCGTGCTGCCGCGAAGCCGGGCCCCGCCCCACACCCGCAACAGTTCGCTGTTGCGCCGGCCGGAGACGACGGTTTCCGATTCGGAGTAGAGGTGGTCGATCAAATCTTCTTCGTTGGCGATCCCACCCCACGTCCAGGGCGTCGCCAGCGAGTAGAAGGGGCGATCGATCCGGACCAGATTCTGGCGCCCGTCGGAGAGATCGGCGTGGGTCAGGTTGACCCGCCACCTCGTGCCAAAGATATTGGGATCGATATAGCGGTAGGAAACCTTGCTGCGTTCGTTGTCGGAGTCATAAGCCACCGCCACCTTTTTGCCCCAGCCGAAGAGGTTTTCCTCCTGAATTTCCAGCCCGAACTCGGTTCGCTTGCCGGTGACACCGGCGCTGCCACCGAGTTGGAGGGTCCACGTGTCGTGGGTTTCGACATCGATTTCGACGCCGCCGTCGACCTTGCGCGCCTCGATCTCGACCGGATTCATGATGCCGAGGCCGCGCAGGATGCGGCCGCTTTCGGCGGCCCTGCTGGCGGAGTAGGAGTCGCCCTCTTTGAAGAGCAACATCGATCGAATGAACTTCTCGCGGCTCACCACGTGGAGGGCGTTGGCCCAACGGTATGGCCAGGCCGAGGTCTTCGGATTGGATGTGTCGAAGATGTTGTAGCGATCGATATGGATCGCAATGATGGGAAGACCCTCGAGTTCGTCCTCTTTTCCCGCGGCGCCCGCGGGGGGGACCAGCAGCAGCGCTATGGCTGTTGCGGCCCAGATGGTTTTCTTCAACGAGGTCGCCGTTTGCGGCCGGCCTCGCGTTCCCGCACCAATTCGGCAACCTGGCGGACCCTTTTTTGTTCGCGGGTCTGTTTCATCTTGTCGGCGCGCTTGCCAACCACCTGGAAGACCTGACTGACCTTGAGCAGTAGCTTGAGGTGACCGACCGAGGACGGCAATTTGGTATTTCGGATCTTGCAGCCCCAGAGCTTGGTGCTCGCGATGTTGGCTTTGGTGAAGTCGGCGTTGCGGAGATCGGAATAGCGGATGTCCGCTTTTTCGAGATCGATTCCGACCGCATCGGAAAACCTGAAGTCGGCGCCGATCATCTTCGAGCCCTTGGCCCGGACCAGGATGAGATTGGTTCCGGACAGGTCGGCGCCCTGGGCCATGACGTCCTCGAGTTTTGCCTGTTTGAAATTGGCGTGGCGGGCGTTGACGTCGATCAGGTTGGCGCGATCGAAGTTGGACCCTTCGAGGTTCGCGTGGCGGAGATCCGCTTGCTCGAGATTCGCTTCACGAAAGTTGGTGGCTCGGAGCTCACAACGGGAAAAAATGGCCTTGCGGAGATTGGCGTGGGCAAAAGAAACGCGACCGAGGCTCGGTGATCGAAAATCGAGCTGGGCGAGCTGCGCGCCGATGAGGTTGCAGCCGTCGAGAATCGCGCCGATGATGCTCGAATTCCGGAGGTCGGCTTCGGAGAGGTTTGTGTTGATGAAGCTCGCTTTTTCGAGGTCAGCGTGGCTCAGGCTGGCGCCTTCGCACTGGGCATCGTCAAAGTTGGCCTCGCTCAGGATGGCACCGTGGAAATTGGCGTTGCGTAACGCGGCCCCTTTGAAATTGACGCGCTGCATACGGCATCCCTTGAGCTGGGCGTTGTCGGCCTGGGCCTTGGCGAAGTTTGATCCCTCCATGCTGAGGTTGGTCATTTCCACCCCGTCGAGAATGGCGGATTCGCCCTGGACCCCGCGCAGGATGGCGCCGTCGAAGCGTCCGCCCCGGAGGGAGGCGCCCTGCAGGTTGGCGCCCGAAAGATCGGATTGGTCAAAGAGGGCGCTCTCCATCTGGGTCTGGGAGAGGTCGCCGTTGCGGAGGTTCGTCCGGGTGAGGTTTGCACCGCGGAGCGTTGCCCGGTGCAGCGTGGCGCCAGTCAGGTTGAGGTTGGAGAGATCCAGAAAGTCGAGTTGCACGTGATCGAGCTGTGCCTCGGTGAGCGAGGCGTTGGTCAGCTTGGCTCCTTCGAGAATCGCGCGGCTGAGATGTGCGCCGTCGAGCCGCGTATTGCTCAGGTCCGCGCCGCGTAGATGAGCCTTTCTGAGGTCGAGTCCACGGAGATCCATGCCGGAGAGCTGGGCGTCGATCAGATCGGGGGCGAGGGTCGGGTTGGCGGCGCGCCACTCGTTCCACGATCCGGCGTGCAGCTGATTGAGATGTTCCGGATTGGCCATTCAGTTCTCTCCTGGGGACGTCGTCGTAGGATCCATTATACGGCCCGCGGCGGATTCACCGGTGACATGAGCGGCTTAGCCGTGGTGGCGCATTCGATACTGCTGCGGTGTCAGCCCGACGGTTCTCTTAAAAACGCGGGAAAATGCGCTCTGATCATAGTAGCCGCAGGCGTGGGCGATTGTTGCGATCGGGGTGGATTTGCCGCGCAGCATGGCTGAAGCACTTTCGATCCGATTTTTTGTGATGAGTTGGCTCGCCGTCAGACCGAAGATCGACCGCAGGCGGCGATTGAGTTGGTAAACCGAGAGACCGGCGATCTCGGCCAGCTCTTCCACCCGCAGCACGCGACCCGAGTGTTGGCGGGCGTGATCGACTGCTGCGGCGAGCTCGGAGAAGCCTTCCGATCCATGCCCCGGCGATTGCAGATCCCGCGAGATACCGGCCATCCCGCTGATCGTTTCGTCCGGTCCGATCAGCGGTTCTTTGCTGGTCAGGCACCAGCCCTCGATGCGGGTCGGGTAGAGGTGGAGCTCGAGGTTCTGGTTCATGGGGACTCCCGACGAGAGAACGGCTTGATCCTGTTCGTAGAACCGGTCTCCGAGAGGGGGCGGAAAGACCTCGCGGGCGGTGCGGCCGAGTAGATCGTTTTTGGATCTGAGCCCGCACCGGGTCACCAGGGTCTGATTGACCCGGCGGTACCGGCCGCGCTGGTCTTTGATGAAGAAGACAACGTCCGGGATGTTGTCGAAGAGACGCTCGACCACCTCCGAATTCTCGAAAGCGGCGATATCGGGGTTTGAAATGTCCACTCTGATTGTGCCGATTCTAGAGTTCTTCCTTTGCAATCATACAAGAAAAAGTATTGATCTGGACGTATCTTCATCGATGATGGCAGTGATGGAATCTGCAGTTTCCGCGGCCCCGCCGGCGATCCTGGGGAGGGTATTCAACCTCCAGCGCTGCTCGGTTCACGATGGCCCCGGTATACGGACGACGGTCTTCCTCAAGGGTTGTCCGCTTCGTTGCGCCTGGTGTCACAACCCGGAAGGCATCGATTCCGAAACCGGCATGATGATCAGCGATGATCTCTGTCTGAATTGCGACGGGTGCCGGGCGGTATGCCCGATCCAAAGCCGGGGTGCGGCTCCCGCCGGGGTGCCTTGGGACCGCAATGCATGCACTTCGTGTGGGTCCTGCGTCGAGGCCTGCCCGTCCGGAGCACGGGAACTGGCGGGTGCGGACTTTGAGGTCCCCGAGCTTGCCGATATCTTGCAGCGGGATCGCCCCTTCTTCGAAGCGTCCGGTGGAGGCGTGACCTTTTCCGGCGGTGAGCCGATGGCACAGCCCGGTTTCCTGGCGGCTGCACTGCAGGAGTGTCGTGTGCGTGGTCTCCACACCGCGGTCGACACCTGCGGATTTGCTCCGAGAAACACCGTGGTTGAGATCGCCGAACTGACTGATCTCGTGCTTTTTGACCTCAAACACATGGATGCGGCCGTGCATCGAGAATACACCGGTGTCGACAACCGACTGATTCTCGAAAACCTCGGTCAGCTCAGTCGATCGGAGATCGAGGTGTGGATCAGGATCCCATTGATCCCGGGCTTCAACGATGATAACGAGAACATCCGAGCGACAGCCGCTTTCATCGCTGGACTGCCTCGTCGCCACCGCGTTTTCGTGCTGCCGTACCATGCGATCGCAGAAGGCAAGACCGATCGCCTCGGCGCGACCGGTTCATTCGCCAGATACAACAGACCGAGCACCACGGCGCTCGAGGCGGTCGTCCGTCGTCTGCAAAGCCATGGCCTCGACGTCACTGCGGGAGGATCACCATGAACGAACGCGTGCAACGCCTTCGTCAAAGCAGCCTTGAAACAGAACCGTCGATCTGCATCGAACGAGCAAAGCTCCTGACCGAGTTTTATCGAGACAACGTGGGCAAATGGTCGCAGCCGGTTCTCCGCGCCAGGGCCTTCGCTCATCTGTGCGCCAACAAGACCGTCTATATCGGTGAGGAAGAGCTTATCGTCGGCGAACGCGGCCACGAACCAAAGGCGACTCCCACTTACCCGGAGATCAGTTGCCACAGCGTCGAGGATCTGGAGATTCTGAACAGCCGGGCGATGACCAGCTACGCGGTGGCGGCGGATGACATCGCCACCTACGAGCACGAGGTCATCCCGCATTGGCGCAATCGGACGCTGCGTGAGCGCATGTTTGCCGAGCTTCCGGAGGAGTGGCAGGAGGCATTCGCGGCGGGGGTCTTCACCGAGTTCATGGAACAGCGTGCACCGGGCCATACCGTCGCCGACGGCAAGATCTACTCCCGGGGTCTTGTGGATTTCAAGGCCGACATCGACAAGGTCATGGAGAAACTGGATTTCAGCATGGACCCGGAGGCTGCGGCAAAGCGAGAGCAGTTGCAGGCGATGGCCATTGCCGCCGATGGTGCGATTCTCTATGCCGCGCGTCACGCCGACCGTGCCGAGGAGATGGCGCGCCAGGAGATGGATCCCCGGCGCCGGGGTGAGCTCGAAAAGATCGCCGAAGTCTGTCGTCGGGTCCCGGCCCACCCGCCGCGGACCTTCTGGGAGGCCCTCCAGACCTACTGGTTCTACCACCTCGGCGTCATCACCGAGCTCAACGGGTGGGATGCCTTTAATCCGGGGCACCTCGATCAACATCTGGGCCCCTTCTACCGGCGCGGCCTCGATGACGGCAGCCTCACACCCGAGCAGGCGAAAGAACTGGTCGGCTGTCTGTGGGTCAAATTCAACAACCACCCGGCGCCGCCAAAAGTGGGAGTGACGGCGGCCGAAAGCGGCACCTATACCGACTTTGCCAATATCAACCTGGCGGGCCTCACACGCGACGGATCGGACGGCGTCAACGAAGTCTCCTATCTTTTGCTCGAGGTCATCGACGAAATGCACCTGCTGCAGCCTTCGAACAACGTTCAGATCTCGAGCGCGACACCCGAGGTCTTCCTCGAGTCGGCCCTCGAGGTGGTTCGCAAGGGTTATGGTTTTCCGTCGATTTTCAACGCCGACGCCGTCGTCTCCGAGCTCCTCCGTCAGGGCAAGACCCTCGAGGACGCACGGGAAGGGGGCACATCGGGTTGTGTTGAAGCCGGTGCCTTCGGCAAAGAGGCGTATATCCTCACCGGGTATTTCAATCTTCCCAAGCTGCTCGAACTCGCCCTCCACGATGGCGTCGACCCGAGGAGCGGCAAACAGCTGGGCCCGAGGACCGGAAGGGCCGAGGACTTCGAGAGTTTTGATCAGGTCTTCGAGGCCTGGCAGCAACAGGTCCGGCACTTTGTCGCCATCAAACACGGGGGCAATCAGATCATCGAAAAGCTTTACGCCGAGTGGGCGCCGGCGCCCTTCCTCTCCTTGATCATCGACGACTGCATTGCGACGGGCCGCGATTACAACGCCGGCGGCGCGCGCTACAACACCTCCTATATCCAGGGTGTCGGCATCGGTAGTCTCACAGACAGTTTCTCGGCCATTGCGCACCATGTTTTCGACGGGTCTCTCTCAATGGAGGAGCTCAGGACGGCACTCGACAGGGATTTCGAGAGCGACGAAATTCTGCGCCAGAAACTCGTCAACAAGACCCCCCGATACGGCAACGACGATGACCGCGCCGACGATCTCATGGTGCGCTGTTTCGAGACCTTCTTCGAGGCGGTGGACGGGCTGCCGAATTCCCGTGGCGGGTCGTACCACATCGACATGCTGCCGACGACGTGCCACGTCTATTTCGGGTCGGTCATCGGAGCGCTTCCCGACGGCCGCCGGGCCGGGCAGCCGCTTTCCGAAGGCATCTCTCCGGTCCAGGGAGCGGACCGCCAGGGACCCACCGCGGTGCTCAAATCGGCGGCCAAGATGGATCATCTGCGCACCGGCGGGACCCTGCTCAATATGAAGTTCTCACCGCAGCTCCTCGAGGGCGAGACGGGGATCAAGATGATGGCTTCGCTGGTGCGCGGCTATTTCGGGATGGACAGCCACCACGTCCAGTTCAACGTGGTCAACGCCGAGACCCTGCGCAAGGCCCAGGCGGACCCCGCCAATCACCGAGATCTCATCGTCAGGGTGGCCGGCTATTCCGATTATTTCTGCGACATCTCCCGCGAACTCCAGGACGAGATCATCGAACGCACGGAGCATGAGGGATTTTAAGGAGCAGAGGAGCAGAGGAGCAGAGGAGCAGAGGAGCAGAGGAGCAGAGGAGCAGAGGAGCAGAGGAGCAGAGGAGCAGAGGAGCAGAGGAGCAGAGGAGCAGAGGAGACTCGACCCTTATCACGTTGATCGACATGCGATGGTTCTCCCTTTCTCCTCAGCCCTGGTGCTTAGACAATCCCAATGGCACCTACCATGAGTATCACCCAAGGAGCCCGCGGGTACGCCTCTCCCAGTCCTTTCGCGCGGCGGCGCGAAGGTCCTCCACACTGTCGATCTCATCCACGATCTCGAGGTCAAGCACAGTCTCGACGAGGTCTTCCAGAGTCACAATGCCGGCAAGGCCCCCGTATTCATCGATAACCGCCGCGATGAACTCGCGTGTCGAAAGAAACTTGTCGAAGAGCTGCGGCAACCTGGCGGTCGCCGGTACAACCTGAATATCGCGCCGTAAATCGCGAAGGAAAAGGTCGGTATCTCCACGGGCGACCCGTTCGAGCACTTCGTCCTTGAGCACGAATCCCACCGTGGCGTCGATCGAGCCCTCGTGGATCGGCACGCGCGAGAACGGAATTCGTTCGTGTTCGCTGACCGCCCGCCCGGTGGTTTGATCGGCCGGCAGTGCGAAGACCACAGTGCGCGGCGTCATAATGTCGCTAGCGCACAACGAGCGGAAACGGAGCAGAGCCTTGACGATCCGCGACTCACCCTCGTCGAGGACACCAGCTCGGGCGCCGAGGTCGGCCAGCGCGCTGATCTCGTCGCGGCTCACGTGGAACGGTTCGTGTGCGGAGGAGATCGAACGGCTGGCGAGCCCGCTCAACCACACCAGCGGCTTGAGCGGCACCATCATCCATTCAAGCGTGAATGTCATGCTCGGAGTGAGCTGTTTCCAGTACACCGCTCCGATGGTTTTGGGGATGATCTCGCTCAAAAACAGAATCGCGAGAGTGAGGACCGCGGAGAAAAGACCAACCCACGCATCACCGAAGACTCGCGCCGCCTGCGCTCCAGCGCCCACCGCACCCACCGTGTGGGCGATGGTGTTGAGCGAAAGAATTGCGGCCAATGGCTCGTCGATGTTCTCTTTGAACCTGCGTAACCGGCTTGCTGCAGGTCTGTTGCGTTGCTCCATGGTGGCGATGTAGGCCGGTGTGACGCTCAGTAGCACTGCCTCCATGATCGAACACAGAAACGATACGCCAATGGCAAGTACCACGTAGAGTGCAAGAAGGAACATAAAAGGTATAAGATCCTTGTGAGTGCACGGCCTAGGTATTTGGCACCACTACCCGAAAGGTGCACCCCTCACCAGGGCGATTGTCGATTTCGATGCGTCCGCCGAGCCGCTCCACGATACCGCGGGAAACTGCGAGGCCTAAACCGGTTCCCTGACCATCGGGTTTGGTGGTGAAGAATGGTTCGAAAACCCGCTCGATATTCTCTTTCGGGATGCCTGGCCCATTGTCTTCGACTGCTATTGAGACCTCTCGATCGTCACCCTCGAGCCTGAGCAGAACGCGACCACGGCGGGGGACTGCCTGGATGGCGTTGGTCACCAAGTTGAGCAACACTTGCCTCAGCTGGTATGGATCCGTCGAAAGGCGCAAAACTGCGCCCGGTTCGGGGATTATCGAGACAGCGACATCACGATGGTACGCAGTCTTGCCGGTCAGATCCACAACCTCGGCGGCGAGGTCCTCAATGTTGATGTCACGCACGTTCGCGTCCGGGCTGCGCGCGAATCGGAGAAAGTTCTGACTGATTCGCCGCGCCCGGTCGACCGCATTCTCAATCTTCTCCAGTGCCAGACAAGCGTCCTCTTCGACCTGCGCGGGCACATCTTCGGTGTGGCCGAGGCGCGACCTCAACCAGCCGGCCGACTCGGCGATGATCGCCAACGGGTTGTTGATTTCGTGTGCGATGCTTCCAGCCAATTCGCCGAGCGACGCCAGTCGATCGGCCACGACCATATGCTGCTTGAGCTTGCCGCTGAATGTGTCGTCGTTGAACCCATCGCCGGCGCGCCGATCGTGAGCATCGTGGATCTTCGCGATGAGGGTATCGATGTGGACGGGCTTGGTCAGATAATCGAAGAAACCGAATCGCATCCCGTCGAGGGAGGTCTCCAGATCTGCGTGACCAGTCAGCATCACGACCTCGATTCGCGGGTGTGCCTCCTTGATACGACGCAGGGTCTCGATCCCATCCATGCCCGGCATCCGGACGTCGAGCACCACGATGTCCACGTCCTCAGATTCCAGGATCGAGAGAGCTTCAGGTCCACTCGAAGCTTTCAGCGTCGGAATTCCCCGCAGTACGAGCCGCTGGCCGAGATTGTCGAGATAGTCGATCTCGTCATCGACCAACAGGACGCGGGGAGTAGTTGCATCAGAATTCAAGACAACAGTCCATCGAATTTGCGGTTCAATCGGCTCTATTGTCAGGTTGACGGGTTCGGCGGAATGCTGCGTCGATGCGCTCGAGAACAGCCTCGAGCCGTATCGGTTTGATCAGGTAGTCAAAGGCGCCGAGTTCGCGTCCGAGTCGGCTGAACTCCTGGGAGGCGTGACCGGTAATCACGATAACCTGGACGGAGGGGCAACAACTCTTGATCTGGCGGAGGGTTTCGATGCCGTCCATCCCCGGCATCTTAATGTCAAGCAGGACGACATCGATCGCCTCCGGATTCGCTCGCAGAAACGCGATGGCTTCGACGCCGCTGGCTACTCCGCGGACCTGAATACCGCGCAGCTCGATCCGCATGACGATCGAGCTCAGAAAGTCTTCCTCGTCATCGACCACAAGCAGTCGAACGGCCATCGAACTCGCCTCCTCTCCCAACCATTATGCCGGTCACATCGATTTCCTGGGCAGCTGCACCTTGAACACGGTACCAACGTTGGGTGTGCTTTCGAACGTCAACGAACCCTGAAGGCCCTTGACAATGGTGTGGCAAACCGATAGCCCCAGGCCGCTGCCCTCGCCTGGGGCCTTGGTCGTGAAGAACGGGTCGAAGATCCGATCGTGAAGCTCGGTCGGAATACCAATGCCGTCATCCTCGACGGTCAAAACCACAAAGTCCTCATCAGCGCGGCTCGTAACCATAATGCGGCCGCCGTCATTTACGGCATCCAGGGCGTTATTCGCGAGGTTGAGGACAACCTGCTGCAGCTGAGCTCTGTCACTCCTGATCATCGGCACACCGGGATCAAACTGGCGAATGAGCTCGATTTCGCGGAACGAAGCCTCACGCTCGATGAAGGACAACGCCTCAGTTACCACTTCGTTGACGTCAAAGGTGTCCTGGTGGGGTTCCATACGGCGGGCGAAACCCAACATCCGGTGGGTTATGTCGCGGGTCCGATCCACGTATTGTTGGATCTTGCGAACGTTCTCCTTGAAGAGGGCACCATGCTTTGCGGTCGCGAGGAATTGCTCGTCTATAAGATCTTCCATCAAACCCGCCATTTCCCCGATGGCCGCCAATGGGTTGTTGATTTCGTGGGCAACGCCAGCGGCCATTCGACCCAATGAAACCAATCGCGCTGAATGTGCCAGCTGCGCCTCCACGGCAACTCGTTTTCTGTCCTCGGCCGCGAAGCGCACCACCAGCTGGCGAGTGTGAAACACAACCGCTCCGCCGACCAATAGCGACACCGCTAGGAGAACCACCAACTCGAGTTTCAGGGCGTCGCGGAGGGATGTTGCAGGCTCCCTCGGATCACGGTCGATGACTAGAAGCCAGTCCTTGGCCGTCATCCAGGCAAAGGCAGTCAGCACGCGCCGGTCGTCGATGTTCTCTCGAGATACTACATTCACTCCGGGTGGCGCGATGTTGGTGCTGAAGGGCACATGGCTTAGGATCTCACCGCCGAATCGCGGTGGCGTCTGATACTGGCCGTCACGATTGATGATGTATGCGTCTCCCGTAAGCCCAATCTGCCCGCTGCGAACGAGCCGCGTAAAAACTTCGGAGTCGATGGTGGCGCGGAGGATCCACGGCTCTGGCTCGTTCCCGCTGCGAACCGCAATGACGAAGTGAGGCACGCGGCGAAAACCGAGGAACACATCGCTCACGAATACCCCTCGCATCATCGTTTCTTCAAACCATGCCTCACCGCCGTAGTTGCGGTCTTCAAGCGGATACGGGCCCTCGTAGGCAAGGTGTTCGCCTTCAACATTGACGATGCCAAGGTCGACGAAAGACTGTTGGCGCTTGTTCAGGATCGTGAGCACGTTTCGTAACTCGCCGGGTAGCGTCAATCTTTCAAGAGTGGCGGTTTGGACAAGGGCTTCGAGCATGGCGGTTCGCTCGGCGAGAAACAACTGAACGGCATCCGAGCGATTGATGGCGAGGTTGTTCAACTGCACCCGCTGGTTTTGTTCCACGGTTGTGGCGAAATAGATGTAAATTGCAGCACCCACCAGGTAGAGTGGGATCAACGAGACCGCAAGCCCGGTCAATGCCATGCGACGGAACAGCAGCTGATAGCGAGGATCCAATGCGTAGTCCTCAAACATCTCCGCTGTGGCGCATCAGAATCCGCGCTTCGCCGTGCCGGATCCGCTCCTCGTGCTCATTCTTGCGGAAACGGGCCGCCTCCAGCTTTTTGAGAAGCTCCTCGAAACAAGCCGGCTTCTGGACGTAATCGAATGCTCCGGACTTGAGCCCCTCGACGGCAGTATCAACAGCGCCATGTCCCGTGAGCAGGATGACCTCGACGACCGGATACAAGCGCTTGATCTCTTTCAGCGTGGTGATCCCGTCCATCTTTGGCATTCGAATGTCGAGGATCACAACGTCGCATAAGGCTTCTTCGAGGGAAGCCAGACCCTCTTCGCCGTCGTACGCCGCGCGTATCCGGTGACCCTCGTCGATCAGTCGCAGAGACAACATCTCCACGAAGTCCCGCTCGTCGTCGACGATGAGAATGTCGATGGGTATCTGGAGCATGGCAGACTCCTAAAGCAGCCCGAGGACACTCCACCAGATGCCGGCGGTAACCAGCAGAAGAAGGAGCAGCAACGGGGTTGCCACCAGCCCTGCCCGAGTGAGATCGAAGGCGCTGAACTGGCGGTATGAGTAAGCGATCGCGTTTGGCGGACAACCGATGACGAGGAGCATGGCGAATGACGTGGCGCAGGCCAGGCCGAGAGCCAGCACCCTTGGGTCAACTCCCTCGAGTTGGGCAAGCGGAATGACGATCGGCAGGATGAGCGCAGCCGCCGCGACGTTGGCCATAGCGTTGGTGACCAGCGCACCAAAAATGCAGACGCCACCGAGCAACACTACCCATCCTTTGCCCTCCACCAGCGGGAAAAAGATATGAGCGAAGTAGGAAGCGGCTCCCGACGAGGCCATCGCAAGGCCCAGGCAAATCCCGCCGCCAAAGATGAACAGCGCGGTTCCCCACTCGAGATGCTCGTGGATGTCTCTCCATCGCAAGACGCCGAAAGCGACCAACGTCGCGACTCCGATCATCCCGGTGATCGAGTAATCGATCCCGTGCACGCCTTTGGTCAACCACGCCATAAAGATTACCCCAAGGATCAAGATGGTGCGAATTTGAATTGGTGTCCATGGCCCAGGCTCCTCATCGTAGGTTGGAAGCTGGAATTTCGGGTCAGGCCGGTAGACGAGATAAACCACCAAAACCGCTGCCGGCACCGTTACCAACGCAATCGGGAGTGCGAATTTGATCCATTCGAAGAATGTGATCTCGATACCGGTCAACTCCTTGAGGAACGCTGCAGCGACCATGTTTCGGCCACCGCCTACCAATGTGCCCATACCGCCGCATGAACAGGCAAAGGCCAGGGACAGCACCATGAATCGGGCCGTGTTGGTATTCGGTTCGATACCTGCTGCACGCATCAAGGGGATCATCGTGGCAATGCCGATAGCGGTGGCGGCGGCGTCGTGGAGCACACCCGAACCGATGCCAAGGCCAATCGATAGAATGAAGGTGAATCGGATAACACTCGTGCCTGCCCTCTTCGCGATGGCGTGGCTCAGGCGTAAGGTGAGTTCGGCCTTTTCAAGGGCGATGGCCAAGATCAAGCAACACATGATAAACACCACAACCGGATGCATGTAGGTAGCCCATGCGGCGGTGACGTCGACGATGTCGAACGAAACCAAACAGACCCCGATCAGAATCGCCGTTATTTCGAGCGGAATCGGCTCAACCACGAAAAGAACAATCAGTGCCGCCAGAACGGCAAGGAAGCGGAAGGCCTTTGGCGACAGACCGTTCACGTAGTGCACTTGGACGCCGTTTCCGAGTTCGGCCGCGGTCTCAGTCAGGAGGACCCCCGGTCTGTCTCCGGCGGTGGATTCTTCGAGGCGGTAGGTGTCGCCGGAGCCACCCACGTCGGCAACCACAAAACGGTCTACCATCAGCTCTGCCAGGGCGCGGTCGGGATCGCCGGAAACCTCGAAAACGGTGCCCTCAGGTCGCGGAAGGGCATAGACCAGAATGCCAACCAGGACCGCGACACCAATCTGGAAATACCTGTTGCGGAAGACCATCACCGGAGCCTCCCTCGTCCGACAGAGGCCGGACGCGCGCGAAAATGCTCCACGGGCATGAAGGAATGGAGCCCATGCGAATCCGTCACCTCCTGTCTCCGAGTTTTTCGAGAGAGGTGTTCCGGGAGCGAACCTACCCGAATGGCACCGAGGTGGATTTGGCACGGTGGGATTTGGGCAAAATGCCCAGGCAACATCATTATTCTCATGGTGGTTTGAGCTCAAAAACAACGAAGCGGGCGTTTACGTTGGATCGATTTGTACCTGACAGAGGACGACACAGGTCCCAATAGGCCACCCCTTCGTCGAGGTGGGTTTGCATCGATTCTTCGGGCACGGTGTCCGCTTCAAACGTGAACGAATTGAGGGGGTACACAATCCAGGCTGTTGGCAACGAAGCTGGAAGCGCTTGTCCCGGTTTCAGGTCGAGCGCCGTCCCCTTGATTTCGTCGGTGTCAAGAACGGTCCGCGCGCTGCCCGACAGAATAGCCACTGGATCTGGACCCGCGGGGGCGGCCACACACGTGGGTAGAGCCCTCATCGACCTCTTGATGGCGAGGAATCGGGCCCTTTCGCTCCCAGTATTCTCGGCGAGTTGGGGCCCTTGCTTCAGGCAATAGCCATTTCCGGCTTGGAAAACGTGAAAGGTGTAGTGACCCTTGAAGTCGGTGGTCTTCAACGTCTGATCATTCAACGCGTACAGATGCATTTCACCGTGTCGTAAATCGATCTTCTCCCCGGGAAGGAGATCGTGTTTGACGATTGATATGTATTCGTTTGTAAATTCTGAATCTGCCGAGCCGGCTTCGACATCAAAGGCGTTCCGAATCGACGCCGAAAACCCCTCCTCGTGCGTCGGGCTCGGAGAGCACCCAAAAAAAACGGGAAAGAGACCTGCGAAACAAACGGTCAGTTTCAACAATCCGGCTGTAGCGCAAATTTGGCCGAGATCGAAGGGCATCCGATCCCTAAGAGGCGGAGGGACCACCCGCGTTCCGGGCGATGGGGGTTTGGCCCGTACTCCCCATGTCCGTGAACGGTCATTCGGTACCGGATAGCGACTGTCTTGCGACAACCACCGGGTGGGTAGGCCTTCAGCCATGCCACCAAGTTATTGGCTCATGATGTACAGGGCCCCTTCTCCTCGATTACAGTTTTGTAATCGTCTCCACTTCGACAGGTGAAAATTCGTTCTCGCCGGCCGTCCACACAACCGGCCGGCACCCCCACTCCCCGCCGCCTGCATCACACTAAGGTGATGAGTCGAATCCGAGCGGGCTCACTGAAAGCACCGAAAAGGCGGACTGACGAAGAAGCGTCTCAGCCACATCGCCGATCTACAGACCTCTCAATCTATAGGGAACAGCGATCAGTGTTCAGGGTCAGCGAACAGTAGTCAGCGGCAGCCAACAGCGATCGGTGATCAGCGGCAGAATTCAGCTGTCAGCGACAGCGATCAGCGCTCACGTTTTTGGGTTCAACAGCCGCCGGCTCCGTTCGGGCTGATCGCCCCGGCGTGGGCGAGGAGCTCCAAGTGGCTGTCGACCTCTTTCGCCGAGGCGTAGGCGATTCTCCAGTGGTTTAACCGGTCTCTACCGAAACGGCCGCCCACCGGCCACCCCTTCTGTTGAACGGCCCGGAGGTGGCCACTTCGCCGACTGGACTCTTGATCGCTGCCGCTGTTCCCCGTCCCTGAACACTGATCGCTGGTTTGTAGAGGCCGGGGACATAGGTAACGGAATCTTCTAGGGACATAGGTAACACATCGTTGTCGTGTTGTGGAAACTGTGGGAAGGTGGCGGAGCCAGCTTTCCACAGTTTCCACAGCGAGTTCACTGAACCCGTTCATGGAATGACCTTCCAGTTCTTTTCGTCGAATCTCCCCAGTAGATTGTCGTAGAAGTAGATCGACCAGATGCCGTCATCGATCTCTTCGAGACCGATGGGCTGGTATTGGAGAGCCCGGCTGACGAAGACGCGCTCATTTCTGAATCGAAACGTGCCGGCAGAACAGATGGTGCGATTCACAAAATGTTTGGGGTATTCGGGTTTGGGGATCTTCTGAGGCATTTCTTTCGTCGATGGTTCCCAAACCGATGCTGGAGTTTCTTGGCCGAGTGCCTCATGGGGGCGGACCTCATTGAATTCCTCGAGAAAATCATCAAATAACTCCTGCTGACGAGACAGATCACTTGCTGGTGGCCTGGCCGTCTTCGCCTTCAATGTCCGGTGCATCCGCTCGTGGCGGCCATTCTGCTGGGGTTTGCCCGGCTCGATTCGATAGTGCCGGACACCGAGCTGCATCCACCACACATTCAATGCAGATAGGCCGTGGATCGATCGCGATGCAAACGGAGAACCGTTGTCCGAAAGGATCCCATCGGGCAAACCGTGATCTCTGAAGAGCCGCTCAAAAACAGGTCTCACGAATACGCAGCCTGTCGACAGCATCCCCTCACAAGCCAGGAGGTACCGCGAGTCCTGATCGGCCACCGTCAGCGGATAGCAATAGGCCCCATCGCCAGTCTTGAACTCCCCTTTGAAATCGGTCGTCCAAAGATGATTAGGTCTGGTTACTTCGATATATGGCTTCCCGGGGTGAGTGTGCTTCTTTCGGCGCGGTTTCTCCTCGATGAGGCCATTTCGCTTCACAATGGCCGCGATTGTGCTCTGTGCTGGCAACTCCATCTCCGGAAACCGACCTCTCAGCACTCTTGCCAGCTTCTTTGGACCCCAATCCATGTGCTCTTTACGAAGACTGACGATCAGCTCCTCAACGTCTCGAGGCGTTCGTTTGGGCGACCTGTGGGGCCGTCGACTTCGATCACGGAGACCTTCCACGTTTTCTGAAAGCCATCTCTTCCATATCTTGTATCCGGTCTTTCGACTCACTCCAGAGCGACGACACGCTTCGGACATCGTGTAAAGACCGCTCGCGACACGCATTACAAACTCCATTCGCTGGATCACTGGCTCCGTCTCCATCCACGGCATGGCTCTTCCTCCGATGAGCCTCCCAAGATAAAGGTGTTACCCATGTCCCTAGAACAAAGTGTTACCCATGTCTCCGGGTCGTACCGTTCCTGACGCTGTCCCTGGACGCTGTCGCTGCCGCAGCAATTCGGGCGCGGACGCGGGCACGGGCAACCGCGAACCGGATACGCCAACAACCAACCCGTAAACCACGTGTTATCAGGTGGGTAACTTCATGACGATCTGGTTTGGACAGCAGTGTATTGAAATACTGAATGCCTGTCTGTATCCTGACAGGGTATCTGGCCTGGCTGGCGGCTCCGCTCCCGCCGGATCATCGACAACCTTCCGTGCACACCTCCGTCCATTCTGGGCAGTGCTGGGTCAACCGAAAGGGATCCGACATGAAATTCACTCCACTTTTCACCTTCACCATCGTCGTCGTCATCGCTGCCTGCGCCCCGCAGCCGGCACCGATGCCCGAGGCCCCACAGTCCCCGAAGCTCGTGAGCGATGTGCTCACCGCGGACGGCCAACAGGCGCTGACACCCATACAAGTATTGGCCGATCTCAAAGCAGGCAACGAGCGTTTCGTCGCAGGCAAGCTGACACCGCGCGACTACATGGCGCAGGCCAAGGCCACCGCCATCGGTGGCCAGTATCCCAAGGCCGTCATTCTCAGTTGTGTGGACTCGCGCGTACCGCCCGAGATCGTTTTCGACCAAGGAATCGGCGATGTCTTCGTCGGTCGAGTCGCCGGCAACGTCGAGGATGTCAACATGGTCGGTAGCTTCGAGTTCGCCACCAAGGTCGCCGGTTCCAAGGTCGTCGTGATCCTCGGCCACAGCTCCTGCGGCGCCATCAAGGGTGCGGCCGATGGAGTCGAACTCGGTAATCTGACCGAGTTGCTGAATGATTTCGACGCTCCCATCGCGCGGGCTGACGAGGCCACTGAGGGCGAGGCCAACTCATCCAACAAAGAGTTCCTGGATCTCGCCATCGAAGAGAACGTCCGACAGACCATCGCCGATCTTCTCGCCCAGAGTGAAGTGATCTCAAGCCTGGTCGAAGCGGGCGATTTGCTCGTGGTCGGCGCCGTCTACGACCTGGGGACCGGCCGTGTGACCTGGCTCGATTCGTAAATCCAGCTCGCTTCGATGAAGCTTTCGCCATCACTGGTTCATGTGGCATTCGTGCTCGCGGCGCTCGGCGTCGCGAGCACCGGCACGGCGGCCGAAACCGGATCAGACGTTCCGGCGTCCGATCCGGTGGTTTCCAATCTGCGCCAAGCGCTCGAGCGGGGCGTTCTCGAGATCGGTCTGCGCTATCGTCTCGAGTTCGTCGACAGTGGTTTTATTGAGAAGGACGCGACCGCCTCGACCCTCCGAGGGGCGCTGTCCTATGAAACCGCACCACTCCGAGGGTTCTTTGCCGGCGTGTCTTTCGAGACGGTGACTGCCATCGGTAACGACAAGCTTTACAACAACGCCGGCGCCGACGACCTTTGGAACGGGGTCACCGACCGCCCGGTGGTCGCCGATCCCGAGATCGTCGAGGTCGATCGAGTTTATCTCGCCTACCGTGGCGGATATGGGCTGGAGATCCTGGCTGGGCGGTTCGGCTATACCCTGGACAACCAGCGCTTCATCGGAATCGCCCCATGGCGCCAGAATCACCGCTCTTATGAGGGCGCCTCGGTCGCAGTCGGAGCACCAAACACCCTCGTCGTCCGGTACGCCTACCTCGGTCGCGTCCACGACAACACCGGCGCCAGCCCGGGGATTGACGCACACCTGCTGAACCTTTCGCGCGACCTTGGTCCGGGATCGATCTCTGGATACGCATATCTTCTCGACTGGGACGATGCGACCCGTGCATCGCTGTCGTCCGCGACCTACGGCGTACGTTACGTCGGTGAGAGCCCGCTGCAGCCGATCGACCTATCTCTATTTCGCCGAGCTTGCCCGGCAGAACGATTTCGGCGACAATCCGAGGAGCTTCGGCCTCGACTACGCCCACCTCGGTTTCGGCGTTCGAAAGGGAACCTGGTCGCTCCGAGCGGCGTGGGAGCTGAGGGACGGCGACGGAATCAGCTCCGTCCAGTCTCCACTTGGAACCAACCACGGCAAGAACGGCTTCGCCGATCGGATGGTGGCCACACCACCCGACGGCAGCCACGACTACTACGTTCGGCTGGCCATGGATCGACACCGCTGGTCATGGCTGCTCGACTACCACGACTTCCGGGCGGCACGGGGAGGCGACAGGCAGGGCACAGAACTCGACTTCCAAGCCCGATACACTCCGGTCGACCCCCTGTCGGTCTATCTCAAGGTCGCACACTACAAGGCGGATACCTGATTGACCGACGTCACAAAGGTGATGGTCTGGGCCAGCTGGTCTTTCGACACCTCGTTCTGAGCCGTGCCAGGTATCGTAATCTCCCGATGTGCGTTGGATTTGTCCCGCTGGAGGTCGCTAGCCGACGCCGCTCAAGTGAGGATCTTCATCGACGGCGGGATCTGAAACTCCGAGAGCTTGGAGTGGTCCTGGGTGTCGCGGGATTCAGGCAGCGGAATCGTGAGATTGCGATACCTGGCAGGTTTCTTTTAAATGGCGTCTTTTTGGCAAGCCCTGCGGGCCGGGAGGCGCGCCTTTCGGCTCGGCATTGGCTACAATCGCACGGGTCCGTGGGAGGTGCCGATGACTGGAAAGAGAACGATCTCGGTGATCTTGGCCGCAGCAGCGGTGCTCGTGCCGGGGATCGCGCTCGCGCACGGCGCGGACGTGGCGGTTAAGGTGACCCGCCATGTGGAGGTCGAGCTCGGGGTGATCGTGGCGGCGACCTACCACTCGGGACGTCCCATGGCCGGTGCGCAGGTGACGGTGAAGGCGCCCGGGGCGCCGGACGAGCCGTGGCTGGTGGGCGAGTCCGACGCCGAGGGCCGCTTCGAGTTCGCGCCGCCGGCGGATCGTCCGGGCACTTGGGATGTCCAGGTCGCCTACCACGGGCACGGCGGTCGGGTGTCGGTGGAGATCGCCGGGGTAGGGGAGGAGACGGGCTCGCGGTGGTGACGGCCGAGGCCTCGTCGACCGCCCACCTATCGGTGCTGCAGCGGGTGGTCATGGGGGCGTGCGTGGTCTGGGGCCTGATCGGGACCGCGCTCTTTTTCAGCCGGCGCCGGGACTGATGCACATCCCCGACGGGATCCTGCCGGGGAGCGTCTGTGCGGCCGGCTACCTCGCGGCCGGAGCGGCGACGGCGCTGTCCCTCGCCGTTGTACGCCGTCAGGCCGATCCGCACCAGGTGGTGCCGAAGGCCTCGACCCTCACCGCGGTGTTCTTCGTGGCGTCGTGGATCCACGTGCCGATCCCGCCGGCCAGTGTGCACCTGGTGCTCAACGGCCTGCTCGGCGTGGTCCTCGGACCGTTCGCGTTTCTCGCGATCCTCGTCGGCCTCTTCTTCCAGGCGGTGCTCTTCCAGCACGGGGGGCTGACCACGCTCGGTGTCAACGCGACCCTGATGGGGGTTCCGGCCCTTGCCGTAGGGGCGCTGTTCGGGCTCGGCGCCAGGCTCTGGGTCCGCAGCAGCCGGTGGGCTGCAGTCTTCGGATTCGCCGGCGGGTCGCTGGCGACCGTGCTGTCGGCGCTCGGCTTCGCCGTCGTGCTGGTGGCCACGGTGCCGGCCGCGCTCGACCCGTCGCTGCGCACGACGGGGGTGACCGCGCTGACCCTCGCCCACCTGCCGCTGGCGGCCGTGGAAGGGGTGTTCACGGCGATGGTGGTGCTGTTTCTCCGCAAGGTCCAGCCCGACCTGCTCCACGGATGGCGCCGGTGATCGACCTCGATCGTTACAGCGGCCTGGACTCCCCGGTCCACCGGCTGGAGCCCCGGAGCCGGCTGCTGGGCTTCGCCGCCCTCATCGCGAGCTTCGCGGTGGTCCACAACCCAGTTCTCCTGGCGCCCATGCTCGGCCTCGCGGCGGCCGCCGTGGTCGCTTCCCATCTGCCGTGGGAGTTCATCGTGCGGCGGTTGCGAGCCCCCATGGTGCTGGTGCTCGTGCTGGGGGTGGTGCTGGTGCTGGCATCCGGCGGCGAGGTTCTGGTCCGGCTGGGCCCGCTGGCGATCCACGCCGACGGCTTGGGTCAGGTGGGCGTGATCGCCGCCAAGCTGGCGGCCATCGGCGCGGTGGCATTGGTGCTGTTCGGCACCGCGCCGCTGCCGACCACCGTGGTGGCGATGCGCCGGCTCGGGCTTCCGTCGCTGATCGCCGACATGATCGTGTTCTCGTTCCGCGCCTTCCACCAGATCGGGGTCGACCTCAGGACCATGCGGACGGCCGCGGGGATGCGAGGCGTGCGCTGGCAAAACCGGCATCCCGGTGCGCCGTCAAGGCTCGGGACGCTGGCGCGGATGGTGGGCAGCCTGTTCGTCCTCTCCAACGCCCGGGCCGAGCAGGTGCATCAGGCCATGCTGCTGCGCGGCTACTCCGGGGATGCGCCGCTCGGACCTCCAAGGCCGGTGGGCCCGGCGAGTGCCGCCTTTGTGGTCCTGGCGGTGGCGATCGCGGTCGGGCTGGTGGTGGCCGAGTGGCAGTTGGGGGTGGCAGGGTGACGCAACTGTCCGATTCCGGATCCGGGGCGCGGACGCACCTCGATGTGCGCGACCTCGAAGTCTCGTACACCGAGCGCGTCCAGGTGCTCCGGGGCGTGAGCTTCGACGTGGCCGAGGGCGAGCGGGTGGGGGTCGTGGGCCCCAACGGCGCCGGAAAGACGACCCTGTTCCTGGCGCTGAGCGGCGTCGTGACCCCGGCGACCGGTTCCATCTGGATCGAAGGTGAAGCCGTCCTTCCGGGCACATTCCGGGAGGACGTCGGCCTCGTCTTCCAAAACCCGGACCATCAGCTGTTCTGCCCGACCGTCGAGGAGGACGTGGCCTTCGGCCCGCGGAACCTCTCGCTTGCCCCGGACATGGTCAGCGCGCGGGTCGCCGCGGCGATGGCCGAGACCGGTGTTACCGAGCTCGCGGACCGGGTACCACACCACCTCTCGGGGGGCGAGAAGCGGATGTGCTCCATCGCCACGGTCCTGGCGCTGCAGCCACGGCTGATGATCTACGACGAGCCGTCGGCGAGCCTCGACATCCGTTCCCGCCGGCGCCTGATCAAGTTCCTGCTCGCGTCGCCGGCGACCTCGCTGATCGCCTCCCACGACCTTGAGCTGGTGCTCGAGATCTGCCCTCGCACCATCGTCGTCGACGGCGGTCGGATCGTGGCGGACGGGCCATCGCGCGAGATCATGGACGACGCGGCGCTGATGGAGCGCCACGGCCTGGAGAGGCCGCACTCCTTGGTGCCGCACGTGGTGCCACACCACCACGACCTCTGATGGGTACCACCCATTGGCCAGCCTGGCCGGCGCACCGGCGCCGACGCACCCCCGGCGGTAGCGTTTCCCGGCTCCAAGCACCTATTCCATCGCGCTGCAGTCGCCCGCAGGGCGCCGTGAATGCCCATTACCGCAGCGCCGACCATCCTCGTGCGATTCGGAGATGAAGGTCATCATCGCCTTCATCCTCGACCAGTGGGTGGCGGATTAGATCCCGCTGCACTTCAGGCGAACGGACGACGGGAACGGTGACGACGAGACTGCGACGGACTGAGAGGTCGACCAACGGCAACACGCCCGGATGCCCGGGGTTTTTCTTGACGACGCTACCCCCAGCATCTACTGTCTTCACAGGGCTGGCCCCGCGGCTGGCTGGATGAGGAGGCGTTCGATGCACCACCTCGCTCCGCCGAAACCACCGTCCGACGACAAGAGATGGAAGATAGTGACCGCCACCATGCGGCGCCACGGTCACCGTCCGGACGCGTTGATCGAGACCCTGCACACCGTCCAGGAGACCTTCGGACACCTCGACCCGGAGTCGCTCCACTTTGTCGCCTCGAGCCTCCGCGTGCCGTTGAGCCGGATCTACGGCGCGGCGACCTTCTATAATTACTTCTCCCTCGAACCTCCGGGGGACCACACGTGCATCCTGTGCACGGGGACCGCCTGCTATATCAAAGGGGTTCCGGGCATCGTCGATGCCCTGCGAACCGAGTTCGGGCTCGATCTCGAGCAGACGGCCGACGACAAGTCCCTGTCCCTGCGCAGCGCGCGCTGCCTGGGCGCTTGCGGCCAGGCGCCCGTCGCGGTGATCGACGACGCGATGTTCGGATCTTTGAACCCCGAGACCACCGTCAGTCGGATCCGAGAGGTGATGAGCCATGGCGACAATTGAAGAGCTCGAGGAGATCGTCGAGGCCGAGCAGCAGCGCTCGGCGTCGTTCGCCCATCGCCTGATGGTGTGCACCGCATCGGGCTGCCCAAACGGCCTGCGGGTGCGCGATGCTCTGATGGGGGCCGTGGAGGCGGCCGGGCGCCGGGACGAGATCGAGGTCATCGGCGTCGGTTGCCTGGGCCTGTGCGCCAAGGGAACCCTGGTTGCGGCGCAGCCCGATGACGTCATGTACGGCACGGTGGCAGTGGAAGATGCCGCGGAGATCGTCGCTGCGCTGGGAGAACGAGCCCGTCCGGCGCCTCGTGGTCGACACCGCGGTACCGTTCTTTGACCGCCAGCACCGGATCGTGCTGGAGAACTCGGGCCGGGTCGACCCCGAGAGCATCGAAAGCGCCCTCGCAGTGGGCGGCTACGCGAGCTTCATCCGCGCCATCACCGAGATGGCGCCGATCGCCGTCGTCGATGAGATCACGCGATCGGGTTTGCGGGGTCGCGGCGGCGGTGGCTATCCCACCGGCCTCAAGTGGTCGACCGTCGCCAAGGCCGAGGGCGGGCCCAAGTATGTGATCTGCAATGCCGACGAGGGCGACCCCGGCGCGTTCATGGACCGCTCGGTCCTGGAATCCGACCCCCACCGGGTGTTGGAGGGCATGGCCATCGCCGCCTTCGCAGTCGGTGCGAACCACGGCTTCATCTATGTCCGCGCTGAGTACCCTCTGGCCATCGAGCGACTGCGAACCGCGATCAGGTGCGCGCGTCGGGTCGGGCTGCTCGGACCCAACGTGCTCGGGACCACCTTCAGCCTGGACCTCGAGATCCGGCTCGGTGCGGGCGCCTTTGTCTGCGGTGAGGAAACCGCTCTCATCGCGTCGGTCGAGGGCCGTCAGGGGCACCCGCGCCCGCGCCCCCCGTACCCCGCCGAAAGCGGCCTCTGGGGCCGGCCGACCTTGATCAACAACGTCGAGACCTTGGCCAATGTGCCCGCCATTCTGCGCGACGGCGCCGATGCCTTTGCCGCCGTCGGGACAAAGGGCTCCAAGGGGACGAAGGTCTTTGCCCTCGCCGGCAAGATCCGCAACACCGGGCTGGTCGAGGTTCCCATGGGAACCTCGCTGCACGAGATCATCGACGATATCGGTGGCGGCGCGCCCGGAGACCACCGATGCAAGGCGGCTCAGACGGGCGGGCCGTCGGGCGGCTGCATCCCGGCCGATCTCTTCGACACACCCGTCGACTACGAGAGTCTCAAAGAGCTCGGTTCGATGATGGGTTCAGGGGGCATGATCGTCATCGACGAGACCTCGGACATGGTGGATGTCGCGCGCTTCTTCATGGAATTCTGCATGACCGAGAGCTGCGGCAAGTGCGTGCCCTGCCGCGTCGGTACCGCCCAGCTGCACGACCTGCTTCGTCGGATCACCGACCGGGCGGCGTCGCCCGAAGATCTCGTCGTTCTGGAGGATCTCTGCCACATGGTCCGCGACACGTCGCTGTGCGGTCTCGGCCAGTCGGCGCCCAACCCCGTGCTCTCGACGTTGCGGTTCTTCCACGACGAGTACGACGACCACGTGTCCGCGCCGCCCGCGGGTAAGGAGGTGTGAGATGGCGCCGCGCATCGTCACCCTGAAGATCGACGGACGCGACATCGGCGCCCGCGACGACGAGACGCTGCTCGAGGTTGCGCGCGAAAACGGCATCGACATTCCCACCCTGTGCTTTCTGGAGGGTCTTTCTGCCGTCGGCGCCTGCCGGATGTGCCTGGTGGAGATCGGATCGAATCCGCGGCTGTTGCCGGCGTGCGTGACCCGGGTGGAAGAAGGCATGGATGTCCGCACCGATACCGAGAGGCTTCGCCGCTACCGGCGGATGGTCCTGGAGCTGGTCTTTTCCGAACGCAGCCACACCTGCGCCGTGTGCGTCACGAACAGTTTCTGCGAGCTGCAGGACCTGGCCGCGCGGCTCGGCATGGACCAGGTGCACGTGCCGTATCGCTATCCCCGTTTCGAGATCGACGCCAGTCACCCGCGCTTCGTCAACGACCCCAACCGATGCATCATGTGCAGCCGGTGCGTGCGGGTGTGCGACGAGGTTGAGGGCGCCCACACCTGGGATGTCGCGAGCCGAGGCGTCAACGTCCGCGTGATCGCGGATCTCGATGGAAAGTGGGGCGCCTCCGAGACCTGCACGAGCTGCGGCAAGTGCGTCCAGGTCTGTCCCACCGGCGCACTGACCGAGAAGGGCCACGCCGTCGCCGAAATGCGCAAGCAGAGCCGTTTCCTGCCTTATCTCCGAGCGATGCGGGAGGCGCACCGATGACCGCCAAGGCCACGATGGCGACGGTCTGGCTCGACGGCTGCTCCGGCTGCCACATGAGCTTCCTCGACCTGGACGAGCGCCTTCTCGAACTGGCAGAGAAGGTCGATCTGGTTTACAGCCCGCTGGTCGATGTCAAGGGCTTTCCCGAGGCCGTCGACCTGGTGTTGGTCGAGGGCGCGGTGGCCACTGACGAGGACCTGGACAAGATTCGCCTGATTCGCAGCCGGACGAAGACCCTTGTCTCGCTGGGAGACTGCGCCGTCACCGGCAATGTCTCGGCGCTGCGCAATCCGTTCGGGATCGACGCGGTCCTGCAGCGCGCCTACGACGAGCACGTCGTCGGCAACCCCGGCCGGCCCTGCCGTGAGTTGCCGGTGCTGCTGGAGCGGGCGACGCCTGTGCACGAGAGGGTCGCCGTTGATCTGGTCATCCCCGGGTGCCCGCCGTCGGCCGATCTCATCTGGCAGGCGCTTGGCGAGCTGGTGGAAGGACGGATTCCGGACGTTACCGCCGAAACCCGGTTCGGGTGAGTCGGATGTCGCACCGACCTGCACGAGCTTTCACCGGCCCGGATCAGGGAGGGAATGCGCCATGACGCAGACCATCGTCATCAACCCGGTGACCCGCGTCGAGGGCCACGGCAAGATCACCATCGAGCTCGATGAGCAGGGTTTTGTCGCCGACGCCCGCTTTCACGTGACGCAGCTGCGGGGATTCGAGAGATTCTGCCAGGGCCGGCCGTTCTCCGAGATGCCGTCGCTGATGGCGCGCATCTGCGGGATCTGCCCGGTGAGCCACCTGGTCGCCTCGGCCAAGGCCTGCGATTCCGTCATGGCCGTGACGATCCCGCGCACCGCGGAAAACCTCCGCCGGGTCATGAACCTCGCCCAGATCATCCAGAGCCATGCCCTGAGCTTTTTTTACCTGTCCTCGCCGGATCTGCTGCTCGGCATGGACGCCGATCCGGAGAACCGGAACATCTTCGCCCTGGCCCGGCAGCACCCGGGGATCGTGCGGGAAGGCATCGCCCTGCGCGCCTTCGGCCAGGAGGTGATCGAGCTGCTCGGCGGCCGGCGCATCCACCCTGCCTGGATCGTACCAGGCGGCGTCGCATCGCCCCTCAGCCGCGAGCAGAGGGACACCATCGCCGAACGGATTCCGCCACAGATCCGCGTCGTCCAGCGCACCCTCGACTGGTTCAAGAATCTGTTCGACGATTTCGCCGACGAGATCCGGTCGTTCGGAAACTTCCCGTCCTATTTCTTGGGACTCGTGGACGAGGACGGCGGCCTCGAGCACTACGACGGCCGGTTGCGGGTCGAGGACGCCACCGGGGCGAGGATCGTCGACGATATCGACCCGGCTCGCTACGCCGAGGTGATCGGTGAGACGACCGAGCCGTGGACGTACCTCAAGTTCCCCCACCTGCTTTCCATCGGGTACCCGGACGGCATGTACCGGGTCGGTCCTCTGGCCCGCCTCAACCTTGTCGACACCTGCATCACACCCGGGGCGAACCAGGAGCTGAGCGAGTTCCGCGAGCTCGGGCACGGCACGGTCCACTCGTCGTTTCACTACCACTATGCACGGCTCATCGAGATCCTCTTCTGCCTCGAACGGATGGACAGGCTGCTGGCCGAGCCGACGATCCTCGATCCCCACGTTCGCGCCCACGCCGACGCCAACTCGTCGGAAGGTGTCGGTATTTCCGAGGCGCCGCGTGGCCTCCTCATTCACCACTACCGCGTCGACCGACACGGCCTCATCGAGGACGCCAACCTGATCATCGCAACCGGCCACAACAACCTGGCCATGAACCGCGGCGTGCTCCAGGTGGCCAAGAGATACATCCGTGACGGGCAATTCGACGACGGCATCCTGAACCGCATCGAAGCGGTCATCCGGGCTTACGATCCGTGCCTGTCGTGCTCGACCCACGCGGTCGGCCGGATGCCGTTGGAGGTGTGCCTCGTGGATTCCTCGGGAGTCGAGATCGACCGCCTGGTGCGGGATCCCTGAGCGGCGCCTCGGAGTCGAGGGTCAGCGGTTGTCGAGCAGCGCCGCAACGGCCGCGCGCGCCCGATCGATCGCCGCCTCGACCACCGGCGACAGCCCTTCGCCGAAACCCAGATCGGCCGCCCCGACGGTGACTGCCCAGACTGCCGGGCAGCGGCCGTAGAGATCGCGCGCCGCTGTGACCAGGGATTCGGGAGACAGCTCGTGGAGGTCGACGGCCGTTCCGGAGGTCGACGGGGCTTCCACCGGCCGGCAACGCACGTCGCCGGGTTCGAGATCCACCCCGGCATCGACGAGAACGACCAGACCGGCCCGCGCCACGGCCTCGATGTGCTCCGGCAGGAGCTGGATCGCCTCCGTTGCCGCGTCGCCCGCGGCAGGGTCTAACCCCCGGACGACAACCGGTCCCACCCCGTCGTCGCTGCGCAGCGGGTTGCCGTAGCCGATTACCAGAGCGGGTTCCACCGTCAGAGGATACCGCGCCGCTGAGCGGTTGGGCATGGTGATTTTCGGCGAGGCCGCGTCAGTCGCCGACGTCGTAGATTGAGTTGAACAGCAACTTGAAGGTCCGCAGCGGCTGGCTGCGGTGTTGGGCACGGAAGCCGATAACCACGACCCTCACGTCTCCCACTGTAAACTCGACGACGGCGGCGCGGCGGTCGAGGAGATCGGTGCCCTCGATATACCCGCTCAGGGGGATGCCGGATTCGTGCTCGGGGTACCGGCCGATCACCCGGCGATCCTCCTCGGCACGGGCACAGCTCGGGCTGCTCATTGAATCCAATAACGCTCATCATACCGGCGGAGTTGTCGGGAAGTAGTAGGGAACCCGTCTCGCGAGGACACGGCTCGCATTTCAGATGTTCTGGCGGCCTGAATTACGGCTTCGCTGCGAACAGGTCGGGTCTAAGATAAAATATGGGCGCACCTCGCCGGGGTCGTGGCACGTCTCGGTTTCCCGGGGAATGACCGATGGTCGCGATGTGGTTGTTTGAGAAGGTCGTCGGACTCGGTTCGGAGACCTGTCCACCGGAATGAACAAAAGGAGACTGTCATGAAAAGACTCATCGCGCTGTGTGTCGTTTTAGGTGTTGCGAGTGTCGCGCCTCTTTACGCTCAGATTTCGGACAACACGTGGCTGGCGTACGAGGTGCTGACCGAAGACTACGATGCTTTGGTCAAAGAAGCCATGAATCTCAGCGCCGAGCAGTGGAAGGCCTTTGAGCCTGTTTTTGAGGAGTACAAGGCGGCGATGCATCCGGTGTTCGATCGCCAGATCAACCTCATCAAGGCATACGCCGACAAAGAGGGCAAGCTGACTGACGACGAAGCCGAGCTGGTGCTGGTGACAATGGCCGAGATCGAACGGGACGAATGGCTGACCCTGCGGGACTTCGAGAAGTCTTGCCTCGAGGTCCTTCCGGCGGCCAAGGTGCTGCGTTTCCTGCAAATCGAAAACCGGATGCGGCTGGTTCTCATGTCGAAGATCGCCCTGGATGTCCCGCTAGCCAAACCCGAGTAGAACCAAGCCAGCCAACAGCCGGCCACATCGGCTCAGATTGGAGGCCCTTGGCCACACGGGTGGGGACGGATACACAAACCCAAAGATACCAGGGCGTCTTTGGGTGTTTTTTCTTGATGCCGTTCTATTTCGAGAAGCGTGGATGGTCGTGGCGGACGGGCCATCGCGCGAGATCATGGACGACGCGGCGCTGATGGAGCGCCACGGCCTGGAGAGGCCGCACTCCTTGGTGCCGCACGTGGTGCCGCACCACCACGGCCTCTGATGGGTGCCCCCCATTGGCAGCCTGGCCTCGCCACCGGCGCCGGCGCTCCATCGGCGGTAGCGTTTCCCGACTCCAAGCACCCATCTCATCACGCTACCGATCGGCAACGACACCGTGATTGCGGCACTGCAGCCGTCCGTCCGAGTCTTCACCTACCACGGAACGACTCCCAGTCGTATCAAACGGCATCGAGACCGGTGACCCGCTAACGAGGGCCAGGGCGTGATCCAGAACTGGGCAGGTCCATCTCAAGCCGTGGGTTGTTACCGTCCGAAGAAGTAGAGCAGATAACCGCAG
>CAWCLO010000002.1:0-233072 GCA_963796455.1 Candidatus Sulfomarinibacteraceae bacterium | reverse complement strand
TGCGTGTGCCTTCGGTTTCAACGATCAGGGGCTTTCTCACGAGAGTAGATCCCGCTCTCGACATCTCGGATTCAAACCCCTTGATGACCTGCCAACACAAAGGAGGTCCAACCCGGCCTCAACACCAACAACGGTGCAACGGCGAACGAAGCGCTCAAGATCAGGTTGGCGGTCGGGATCGATGATGATAGCGTGATGAAAATCTGAACGCACGAACCCGCAGGGACTTCGACATCGAGCGGAGGAACTCGCGAAAAGGGAGTCGAAAACGTGGACCACGAGAATAGCCTCGACGAAGGCGGCAATCGCTCGAAAAGGGAGACCACCGAGTCGCCGACCGGATCGCTCGAAGACCATGTCGAGCACCCGCAGGTTCGGCATCTGCAAAGGCTCGAAGAGGATCAGAGCTTTGTGCCGGTCATCGTCAAGCGGACTGATCAGCACCGACGGCATCCGGATGACGTGCTCCTCACGGCTATCGCCGAGGGCCTCGAACAGCTCAACCGGCCGGCGTTGTCGCTCGCATTGTCGTCGGTCGCCGCCGGGCTGATCCTCGGCTTCACCGCGATGGCGGTCGGCGTTACGACCGTCGCCGTCGAGTCGCTTCACCAGTCGCAAATGCTCGCGCGGCTTCTCGTTTCGCTGGTCTACCCTCTCGGCTTTGTCGTCTGCCTGATGAGCGGCGCCGAACTCTTCACCGAGCACACCGCGACGGCGGTCTATCCGGTGCTCGACCGCAGGGCGACTGTTGTCAGTCTGCTGCGCCTGTGGTGCATCGTCATCGCGGGAAACCTCATCGGGGCGCTGATCAGCGCAGGGCTGCTCAGATTGGCCGAGCCGGTCATTGGCGCCTCGGCCGGATACGTCGAGATCGGTCATCATTTGGTCGGCCCGAGCTCATTTTCGCTGCTGGTCAGCGCCGTTCTTGCCGGCTGGCTCATGGCGCTCGGCGCCTGGCTCATCCTCGCGACGCCGCCCGGGCTCGCCGAGATCGTGTCGATCTTCATCGTGACCTTCCTCATCGGGCTCGGTGGGCTGCACCACTCCATCGCCGGTGCGGTGGAGATGTTCGTTGCCCTTTTCACATCCAGCGAGTTCACCATCGTCGACTCGGCGCGGTTCATCGGCCTGGCCCTGTTCGGCAACCTCATCGGCGGCAGCGTCTTCGTCGCCACACTTAACTACGCGCACATCCGGGAAACCCAACGAAACGAATGATCGGAATCAACCAACGCGATTGATTCCGATTTTCGGCGTCGTACAATGGGCGGCCATGATGCAAGACCACAAGGCCCTCGGCACGTTCATCAGCGCCAACCGCGCGTCCGTCTATCAACTGCTGCACCGCTACTTCGCGCTCGGCAAACCGTTTCTTCTGCGGTCGGAGCTCGTCGGCGAACTCGACTCGTACATCGCTGACAACCAGAACGACCTGACGAACGGAAGCGTCCTCGAGACGTCGTTGCGTGCGTCTCAGGAGGCGGCGCTGCAGGCGCCGTGGGTTTTTCTCGCGGTGCGGCCCGGGATCGGGAAATGGTTCTATCTCCGGATCCACGCCGAGACGATGCAGGTCGACGAGGTCTCGGTGTCGCAGTACTTGCGGTTCAAGGAGTCGCTGGTCAACGGGCGCTCGACCGACGACAGCTGGCCGCTCGAGATCGATCTCGACCCCTTCGGCCACCCGTTTCCCCGGCTCAAGGAGGCGCGGTCGATCGGACGCGGCGTCGAGTATCTCAACCGCCATTTGTCGGGAAAGCTGCTGGCCGACGCCGAGAACGGCGCACACCGGCTGGTCCGGTTTCTCTCGCTCCACACCTGCGACGGGCAGCAGCTGATGCTCGACCCCGAGTACAACGACGCCGGCGCCGTCCGGCGGGCACTCCGCACGGCCCTCGAGGTCCTCTCGGACCACCAAACGGATGAGCCGTTCGCGACCGTCGCGACCGAGCTCCGCGGCGCCGGATTCGAGCCCGGTTGGGGCAACACCGTCGGCCGGGCGAGGGAGTCCATGGAACTGCTCCAGGACCTCCTCGAGGCGCCCGAGCCGGCGACTCTCGCGAGCTTCCTGGCGCGGATCCCAATGGTCTTTAACGTGGTGATCCTGTCGCCGCACGGCTACTTCGCCCAGTCGAACGTCATGGGGCTGCCGGACACCGGTGGGCAGGTCGTCTACATCCTCGACCAGGTGCGCGCCCTCGAGCACGAGATCCGCGCCCGTCTGAGCGAGCAGGGTGTGGACTACGAACCACAGATCCTGGTGGTGACCCGGCTGATCCCCGAGGCGGGCAACACGACCTGCAACCAGCGATCCGAGTCGATCTCGGGCACCGAGCGAGCTCGGATCCTGCGCGTTCCGTTCCGCGCCGAGACCGGAGAGATTATCCCTCAGTGGATCTCACGGTTCGACGTCTGGCCCTATATGGAGCGGTTCTCCCTCGAGGCCGAGCGCGAGATCCTCGCCGAGCTCCGAACCAAGCCCGACCTCGTCGTCGGCAACTACTCCGACGGCAACCTCGCCGCCGCGATCATCGGTGAGCGGCTGCACGTCACCAAGTGCACAATCGCGCACGCGCTGGAGAAGACCAAGTACCTGATGTCGGATCTCTACTGGCGAGACAACGAGGAGCAGTACCACTTCTCGTGCCAGTTCACCGCCGATCTCATCGCCATGAACACCGCCGACTTCGTCATCACCAGCACCTACCAGGAGATCGCCGGGACGGGCGAAAGCGCCGGACAGTACGAGAGCTATCAGGCCTACACCATGCCCGGGCTGCACCGGGTGGTGGACGGGATCGATGTCTACGACCCGCGGTTCAACATCGTCTCGCCGGGCGCCGACCCCGAGATCTACTTCCCGTACTCCGAGACCGACCGGCGGCTCACCGGGCTCCACCCCGAGCTCGAGGCCAAGCTCTTCGAGGCCGGACTGCCGAGCACCCGCGGTCAGCTCCGCGACCCCGACAAACCGGTTCTGTTCTCCATGGCGCGGCTCGACCGGGTCAAGAACCTCACCGGGTTGGCGAGTGGTTCGGCCGCAACAGCCGGCTGCGGCGGGCCGCCAACCTCTTCCTGGTCGCCGGATTCGTCGACCCCGAGTCCTCGAGCGACGACGAGGAGGTCGCCGAGATCGAGCGGATGCACGAGATCATGGACCGCTACGAGCTCGACGGCGAGATGCGCTGGGTCCAGCATGTCGACCGGGTGGTGGGCAGCGAGCTGTATCGATTGGTCGCCGACCGCGGCGGCGCATTCGTCCAGCCCGCGCTCTTCGAGGCCTTCGGACTGACGGTGGTCGAATCGATGGTCTGCGGGCTGCCCACCTTCGCCACCTGTTTCGGCGGTCCGCTCGAGATCATCGAACACGGCGTCAGCGGCTTCCACATCGATCCCAACCAAGGCGACCGCTCGGCCGATCTCATGGCGGATTTCTTCGAGCGATGCGCGTCCGAGCCCGAGCACTGGAACACGATCTCCCGAGGCGGGATCGACCGGGTCAACAGCCGCTACACCTGGAAGCTCTACGCCGAGCGGATGATGACGCTGGCGCGGATCTACGGCTTCTGGAAGTACATGACCGACCTGGAGCAGGCCGAGACCCGGCGCTATCTCGAAATGTTCTACGCGCTGCAATTCCGGCCGCGGGCGCAGGCGATGCTCGACGGCTGAGGCACCCGCCTCAGTCGTCGGTCTCGTCGCCGTCGTGACCGACCCCGTCGTCGAACCCGAAGTGGTCGATTCCCTCGAGGATCCCACCGGCGTGCTCGGCCTCGGCGAAGTACACGCCCTCGCGCCCGCGGAGGTTCCTCAGCTCGGGACTGTAGTTGCCGACCACGATCCCGAAGGCGCCGGAGGTCAGCATCTCGGCGTCGTTGCCCGAGTCGCCGGCCACCAGCAGGTGTTCGAGGGGCAGACCCCAGCGGTGAGCCAGGTATTTGAGCGCCCCGCCCTTTGAGGCGCGCGCCGGAAGGAGATCCAGGTAGGCCTCGTGCGAGTAGATGAGCTGGGCCTCGAGACCGGCCGATCTGATGCGCCGCCGGAGCTCGGCGATGGACGGCGCCTTTTTCGGATCGAGGAAGTAGCTCAGCTTGAATCGCCGCTGGTCGGCCTTCGGCTGGAGCCTGAGACCGGGCACCGCCGACAGGAGCTTGCGGAGGCGATCGGGCTCCCACTTGCGATCGATGAGCCTCCGCCACCCGACATCGTCGACGAATCGGTTTCGACCGTAATAGACCTCGCTGCCGACCGCGGTGATCAGAACATCCGGCCGCGGGATCTCCCACTCCTTGAGCGCCCGAATGGTATTGCTCAGCACCCTCCCGGTGGCGATGCCGAAGGCGACCTCGCCACGGTGGGCCTCGAGCCAGACGCGGAACCGATCGAGCGCCGCGTGGTCGCCGGTCAGGGTGTTGTCGATGTCGCAGACGAGCAGCCGGTCGGCCAGGACGAGCGGGTGCCGCGGCACCTCGGACCGGCGCCGGCGCACCTTCGTGCGGAGACGGCGGCGGATCGCCTTGAGATATCGCTCGACGTGACCGCTCCAGGAATAGCCGTATGCGCCCCGGATCCCGGCCTTCGACCGCCGTCGCCAGGCCTTGGGATCGGCCACGACCTCGTGGAGCGCGTCGGCCATCTCGGTCGGCGTCGAGGGCATCGACGAGCAGTCCATTTCGGCACGAGCCGACGATCGCCGTCGGGCCGCCGTCGTCGGTGGCGACCACCGGCAGCCCGCTGGCGGCGGCCTCGATGAGGGTGAGCCCGAACGGCTCGGTCAAGGCCGGATTGACGAAAACACCGTGGCGCATGGCGGCGAGGCGATACAGGTCCGGAACGTCCTCCGGACGATGGCTTTTTGGGTAGGCCACGGATCCGTGGAGATCGTATCGATCGATGAGGAGCAGCATCTCGGTGAGGATCTTCCGCTGCGCCCTGGGCAACTCGGTGATGTCGTCCCTCTTCCCGATGACCAGCGCAAGGTTGGCTCTGCGACGGAGTTCGTCGTGCCCGGCGTAGGCGCGGATCAGCGTCGCCAGGTTCTTGCGCTCGTCGGGCCGCTGCAGCGCGAGAATCAACGGTTTCTTCGGCTCGCTCAGAAACCGGTCGACCTCGCCGGCGATTTCGGGCAGTTGGTCGCCCCGTCGGGGCGGGCTGAATCGATCGAGATCGACCCCGGGAGGAATGACCAGCATCCGGCTCGGAGAGCTCCCCTCGTACTGACCCCACTGCTCCTCCACCTCCTGATCCGTGCTCGCGATGACCAGATCCGCCGCCGCGAGGACCTGCTCCTCGGCGGCGATGCGGCGGCTCATGCGGTAGCGCTTCTCGATGGTCTCCGGCGCCGTCCCTTTGTCGAGCAGCCGCTGCTGCTTGCTCTTGCCCAGCGAGTGCCCGGTGTGGACGAGGGTTGTGTCGAGCAATCCGCTCAACCGCACCGCGATGGCGCCGGCGTCGGCGTAGTGGCTGTGGATGACGTCGGGAACCCTTTGGATCCTGCGGAAGTGCTGCAGCACCTCGTCGGTGAACTGCGGCAGATACGGCCACAGTGATTCCTTGTGGAGATAGCGATGCGGTCCGCAAGGGAGTCGGATGATCGACGCCTTCTCGGCGATCTGTTCGACCGGTTCGCCGTAGTGCCAGTCGACGTTGGTCGACAAGATCTGTCGCGTCATGAGTTCGACTCGGTCGATATCCGGGCGCTCGGCAAGCGCGCGGGCGAGGTCGAGGACATACTGGACCTGGCCTCCGGTGTCGGCGTCTCGCCCGAGCTCGGGATTGGTCCCACGGATCAGCCCGTGGACACTGATCAACGCGATGTAGAGGCCTCGCTCGTTGCTCATGGCAGTCTCCAGGCATTTCGACAGTGATCATAGATTCGGCGGTCGGTGGTCGTCGCCCCTCGGATACCGCAGATGACGGCTGCGAACTCCAACGCCCGAACCAGGGTGGTCTCCGAGTCCCAGCCGCTGAGCAGACCGGTGATCCACACCGCGCTGAAGGCGTCGCCCGCGCCGACGGTGTCGATCACCTCGATCTCGCCGGGTGGCCGACCCGCGACGGCCTTGTCTCCGACCCAGACATAAGCCCCCCGGTCGCCACAGGTGACCACCAGCTCATCGATCCCGTGCCGGCGGGCGAGCTCCGCCGCGTCAAGCTCGGAGCCCACGGCATCGGCGACAGAATCCTGACCGCACAACCGGCCGAGCTCGTCGTCGTTGAGCTTGACCCAACGGGCGCCGCGGGTCAGCGATGTCACCGTCTTCACCGACCACCACGGGTCGCGGAGGTTGACATCGACAAAGATCGGCGCCCCGGTCTTCCCTCGAAGACTCCGCAGCGCGCGATCGGCGGCTTTGTCACGGGCGATCAGCGAGCCATGGTAGAGCAGCGCCGGGCGGCAACCGACGAGGGCGTCACGGGCGGCGTCAGGGTCGAACCTGTCGTAGGCCTGGTCGGCGACGATATCAAAGGTCGGTGAACCGTTGTCGAACTCGACGGCGACCCTACCCGTGGGTGCGTCACGATCGATCTGTATCCCAGAACAGTCCATGCCCCACGACTCCACAGCGTCGAGGACCGCGCCGCCGAGGTCGTCGTCGCCGATCCTGGAGAGCAGCAATGGTTCGAGCCCGAGGGCGTGCAGATGCCACGCGACGTTGAGCGGCGCGCCGCCCAAGACCCGCGTGCCGTCCGGAAAGACATCAAAGAGCACCTCGCCGACGACGACGGGGCGTCCGCCGGACGCGGCAGGCGCGGGCCCGGACGCTGCTCCGCCGCCGGTGTTGGGCTGTCTCATTCAGCGCACCTCCTCATCGGCTGACTCCCTCTCAAACAACAGATACCGGAACCGACGATTCCGAACGACGATCAGGTTGCACTCGATTCCGCTGCTCCGGCAGGCCAACGAGGCGGTTATCTCTCCATCGTCGGGGTCGCCAGCCGTCGCCGTACATCGCTCGGATCATTGGGTCGCAGGAACACTCCGGCTCGCCGAACGCCGGTTTCGGCTAGTGTCGGTTCAGCGTCTTGCACCAGATGTGCATATCCTCGAACTGACCGGCGATGTGGCAGTTGTTGACCAGTGTCCCCGTCCAGTCGTATCCGCGGTTGTAGAACACCCGGTTCATGCCCGCGGACCGGGCACGGGCTATGGTGTAGAGGTTGTGAATCCCTCGCTCGTCCATATCGTCCTCGAGGGCGGCGAGGATGTGCTTCGCCAGCCCGAGACCGCGCTGGCTCGGAAGGGTGGCGAAGTCGGTCATCTCCGCGTTTCGTTGCTCCGGGATCGGTCTCCGCCGACGCTGCCGCCACGATCTCGCCCAGTCGCGTCGCGGACGATGCGGTAGACGATGTTCGATCTCCATGGTCGAGACGAGATACTCGGCATCGGTGATCGGAAACGGGTAGCTGTCGAAGACGCGGCCGTAGAGCAGGGCGAGTTCGACGGCTGTCTGCCGGCCCGGCAATTGCCATCTCGTACTTAGCCGGCAACTCCTTCACGGAGGGATCGGCCTGCCGTGATCGAATCGTCTTCAGAATCGCCGCCTCCTCGTCGGCAAAGGGCCGGCTCCGCCGGTCCTCGTTGAGAAACACCGACATCACCACTGCGGGCTGTCCGGCGAAGTAGCCGTTGATCGTTGCCTCGGCGGTCATCCCGGCGGCCTCGAGGCTGTCCTTCTGGTGGAACCGGCGCCTTGAGAAAGACCTTACCGAATCCGGCTTCCCGAGCGCCGTCGGCCAAGCTCGCCACCATCTTCTCGGTGTCGTCGGCCTCGTACTCAAGCACCTGGATGCGCTGGTTGAGCGGGGCGAAGTAGATCTCGGCTCGGAACCCATCGCCGCTGATCCGGGTCGAACGTGTTGAACGTGCTCGCGGCTTCTGTGGCTACCCCGGTCACGCCAAACTCCGATCGGCCTCGGCCTCTTGGACACCGTCCTCGTCCACATCCGCTTCCGTCGGGACCAGCGCGATGTTTTCGGGGTCGTCGTCAAAGAGTCCGGCCACGCCGACGGTCTCCTCGCCGTTGCGGAGAATCTCTCGGCAGTACGAGCACGGGTGCCCCTCGTTGCACATGCCGATGTAGCTCCTTGGGCTCTTCATAGGCGACGATCCGGCCCTCGAAGTTGCGCAGCACCGACCTTGTGCTCGTGCTGCGACACGATGTAATTGGGGTGGACCGGGATCTTGCCGCCGCCGCCGGGGGCGTCGACGACGAAGGTCGGCACCGCGAGCCCCGAGATGTGGCCGCGGAGGTGCTCCATGATCTCGATCCCCTTGGAGATCGGTCGTGCGGAAGTGCTCGAGACCCTCGGCGAGGTCGCACTGGTAGATGTAGTACGGCCGCACGCGGTTGGCGGTGAGCTTGTGCATCAGCTTGCGCATCAGCGCCCAACAGTCGTTCACCCCGCGCAGCAGCACGCTCTGGTTGCCGAGCGGGATGCCGGCGTCGGCCATCAGCCGGAGCGCGGCCTCGGACTCGGGGGTGAACTCCTTGGGGACGTTGAAGTGGGTGTTGACGAAGACCGGGTGATAGCGGCGCAGCATCTCGACCAGCTCGGGCGTGATCCGCTGCGGCATGGTGACCGGAACGCGGGTGCCGAATCGGATGATCTCGACCGACGGCACCTCGTCGCGGACCCGTCTGGAGCACGTGCTCGAGGCGATCGTCCGACAGCAGGAACGGGTCCCCGCCGGAGAGCAGGACGTCCCGCACCTCCGGGTTCGACTTCAGGTACGCGATCCCCGCGTCCAGCTGATCCTCGCTGATCGGCGTCGGGACGCTCGCCGACCTTTCGCTTGCGCGTGCAGTGGCGGCACAGCATGGCGCACTCGTGCATGATGACCCAGAGCACGCGATCCGGGTAGCGGTGGGTCATCCCGGGCGCCACCGCGTCGCCGTCCTCGTTGAGCGGGTCCTCGATGTCGAAGTCGCCGACGGCGAGCTCTCCCTCGCCGGGGACCGCCTGCAGGCGGATCGGGCACTCGGGGTCATCCGGGTCGATGAGGGACGCGTAGTACGGCGGCACCGCGAATCGAAACCGGTCGAGGGCCCGCTCGATGGTGCGCTGCTCCCGCGGCGTCATCGGCATGACGCGGGCGAGCTCCTCGGCGGTGGTGATCCGGTTCCGCATCTGCCAGTGCCAGTCGCGCCACTGGCTCATGGGCACGTCGCGCCAGATCGTCCGCCGTTTGTACCAGGGTTCCTCGCCGCCGCATCGCGGTCGAGGGCAGGTGTCGGATATGGACATGGTGGTTCCTCTCGGTCGAGACGCTCAACGGGGAATCATGCGTCGACCGCAAGGGACCGCTCGACGGTCTGGTGCGATGGTCAATTACTTTCGTCCTAAATATTAGCATAAGACGATAACGACCCGCTCAAGGCCGCGATCGCCGTCCGGTCGGCGATCGCGCCGCACCGTCGTCGCCCTCTCGCCGGCGCGGTCTCGAGAAACGCCTCGGTCTTCTCCGGCGTCGCGTCCAGCGGCCCGGTGGTGAGGATGGGTCCGGCCTCGACGTCCGCCGCCTCCATCAGGGCGACGATCCGCTGCAGCGAGGACAGGATCTGCGTCTGTTGCCAGTCCGGAAGGCGGCGAAACCTCGTGAAGTGCTCCTGCAGCAGCGGCGGCGCGCCGGCAAGGACCTCCTCCGCAACCGGCGTGGGCGACACCAGCACCCGCCGCCGGTCCTCGGATCCCTCACTCTGAACACCATTTCCTTGCGTTCGAGCCGATCGAGTATCCCGGTCACCGTTGCCTGGCTGAGGTTGACCGCGGCAGCGAGCTCGCTCACCGACGGGGCGAGCTATCGACGAGCTCCTTGAGGACCACCAGCTGCGGCCCTGTCAGCCCGAAACGCTGGACCAGGCTGCGGGAGTGGAGGTCGATCGCGCGGATGATCCTGCGCAGCGCCGCCATGACCTGCGTGGTCGTGAATCGGCTGCGATCGATGAGGGTGGCTTTTCTCGATCGGCATGACGGCACGCCTCCGTCGTTATTCTACCCGTCGTCCCCGTCATGTGGTCCGCGGGATCCGTCGCATGCGTCGCGTTTGACGCCGGACGAGTTTCAGTTACTTTGCACACGATGGAATTTTCGCCACCCCCTCTCCCCGACACCCTCCTGACTCGGACCCGCAGTGCAGATCGTCGACTTCATCATCCTCGGCGTCTACTTCGTCGGCATGCTCGGGGTGGGTGTTTACTTTCAGCGCCGCCAGACCGGCCTCGACGAGTACTTCGTCGGCGGCCGCGACATGGGCGCCGGTCACATCGGCCTCTCGGTCGTCGCCACCGATGTCGGCGGCGGTTTCTCCATCGGCCTCGGCGGGCTCGGCTTCGTCATGGGCCTGTCGGCCTCGTGGCTTCTGTTCTCCGGGCTCATCGGCGCCTGGCTGGCGGCGGTGTTGCTGGTCCCGAGGGTCAAGGCCCTGGGCGATGCCCACACCACCGCTCGTTCCCCGACTTCCTCGCGCACCGTTTCGGCGGGCCGACGCGGCTCGTCGCGGCGCTGGTTTCCGCCGTCGGCTACGCCGGATTCACCGGCTCTCAGCTGCTCGCCGGAGGCAAGCTCGCCTCGGCCGCCTTCGAGCTCGACCTGACGACCGCGGTGCTCACCATGTCGGTCGTCATCGTCGTCTACACCGCGCTCGGCGGCCTTCAGGCCGTCGTCTACACCGACACCATCCAGTGGGGCATCCTCTTTTCGGCCTGATCCTTCTCGCACTGCCGCTGGGCTACACCGCCGTCGGCGGCTGGACCGGGCTCGAGATGCGCTCCCCGCCGAGTACTTCTCGCTGACCAACGTCACCGGTCTTCAGGTGGCGACGTGGATGGTCACCATCGTGCCGATCTGGTTCGTCGCCATGACCCTGTATCAGCGCATCCACGCCTCGCGGGATGTGGCCACCGCCCGGCGGGCCTGGTTCTTCGCAGGCCTGCTGGAGTATCCGGCGATGGCGTTCATCGGCGCGACGCTCGGGCTTTTCGCGCGGGTGCTCTATCCCGCCGCCGACCCGGAGATGGGGCTGCCGCTGTTGATTCGCGATGTGCTCCCGGTCGGCGCCACCGGTCTGATTCTCGCCGCCTACTTCGCCGCCATCATGTCCACCGCCGACTCGTGCCTGCTCGCCAGCGTCGGCAACCTCGTCGACGACATCATCGGCAAACACCTCGCGCCGGCGACGTCCGAGACGATCGATGCTGACCGTTTCGCGCATCCTGACGCTCGTCGTCGGTTTTGCTTCGGTGGGATTTCGCCCTCTATGTACCCCGGGTCATCGACTCGATCCTCCTCGCCTACTCGTTCATGGTGGCGGGTCTGTTCTTCCCAACCCTCGGCGCCCTGTTCTGGCGCCGCACGAGCGGCACCGCGGCCTTCTGGAGCATCGTCGGCGGCGGCACGACCACCGTCAGTCTGACGGTCATGAAAACGCGCTCGCGCTGGATCCCGTGTTTTATGGTCTCGGCGTGTCGGCGATCGCCCTCGTGATCCTGACGCTGGTCGTCCCAGCCCCCGCGGGCGTCGGCCGCGGTCACCACAGCACACTCATCTGAGAGGTCTTTCAAACCAATGTATCAATGCGAACTGTGCGGACAGCTCACCAAACCAGGACAACCGTCACACAAAGTCGTGACCGAGATCCGAGAACGAACCTATTCACGCGCAGATTCCGGCGCCCGTCGACCTGCCGTGGGCGTTCCTTCAGGTAAGAATTACAACCGCAGACGGTCAGGATTACGAAGTCACAGTCTGGTTGCTCGATCCGGATGGACCGGGGGCGCTTGGTCATGCACTGCCCCCGAGGACTCCGTGCCGATTCCAGGACTGCGGCCGACGTCATACCGCGTCGACTGGAAGGTCAAACTCGCCAAGTACGTCGACGATCTTCTTCTTCACGCCCACCCCCGCTGGGCACTCAGGGGAGCTGTCCGAGGACGCGCTCCATCTTGTGCCTGACTTCCCGGGCGATGGGTTCGACCTTGGGATTGTCGATCAGGTCGAAGGCCGCAACCGGATCCATGGCGCTGACGACGGAACCGCCGCCCGGGCGTTCGGCCACGACCACGTTGCATGGCAGCAGCACACCGATATCGAACTCGGCGGCGAGCGCACGGTGGGCGAGCGGAGGATTGCACGCACCCAGAATGACGTATCGCGGGTACTCGACGTTGAGCTTCTTCTTGAGCGTCTTCTTGACGTCGATCTCGGTCAGGATCCCGAAACCCTCCTCGCCGAGCTTCTCGACGACCCGTCGGGTTGCCTCATAGTGATCGAGGTCCGGCAGGTCCACCGATAGGTTAAATTCGCTTTCGCGCATGGTGTGACTCCCTGGTTCCTCGTGTTGTGGCGGCCGCGGATCCGCGATGGTGGCGATCTTGATCCACCCGGGTTGTCCCCAGACCGACCCTGTTTCCCACTCTTCGACCTGGCGCTCCGCTTCGTCGGCCGCCAGGCCGTACTGCCAACGAATACTCGCGAGTAGCTGCTCTCGCTGACCCGCGATGGCGAGAAGGTCATCGTCGGTGAGCTTGCCCCACTGCTCCTTGATCTGGCCTTTGAGGACCGACCACTCGTGAGTGATGCGTTGGCGATTCGTGGTTACGTTCATCGCTGACCTCCACCTCATATGACATCAGTTTCGTCGTGATTGATGAACCCGGGGCGCACCGGCCCCCGCGTGGGGGCAAGCCCCGAGCGACCCCCTCTGACGTTGTCACGCGACCCCCTCGATCAAGGTGCAGGCAACCACGGTGCGGGCGTCCTCCTTCGACCGAACGTCGAGCTCGGCGCCGATCTCGCGGGCGGATCAAACGAACCAGTCAAAGAGTACGATGGTCACCGGGTCATCACCGGGGTTACGGACCGAGAGATCGTCGCCCGGCCGAGCGTAGGCGGCCGACGCACCGGAGGGGATCTCCACGGTCGCACCGTCCGCCGAGCGATACTCCACGGTCGAGTCCGTCATGGAGAAGACCAGCCGGACCGGCGCCGGACTCAGCTCGGCGGTCTCTCCGGCCTCGAGGATCAGCTCCAGCACGCGCACTTGGTCGTTGTTCAGCAGAACGCTGTCGCCTCCGATCTCGTTCGCCGCCTCGGTTTCGAGGAACTCGGGAAGACCGACCTCGGTTCGAGCCACCTCGATGATTTCGATGGGCAGCGTCCCGACGTTGGTGATCGAAACCCGACCCGGCTCGACCTGGTACACGTCCCCGCCGGTCAACGTCGTCATCGTGGTCTCGTCGCTCGTGTCCACGGCCAGCTCGGCGGTACCGAAGGGCTGGAAGTACAGGCGATGGCCGGTCTCGATCTCCGGCACGCTCTCTCCGGGACGAAGCATGATCCTCGATGCGTGCACGAGGTCGTCGGCAAAGAGCACCGTCACGTTGTCAGGCGCCGCCTCGGCCGCGTCCGGCACCTCGGGCTCCCCGGGCATCAGCGTACCCAGGTCCTCGACCAGACCCTCATCCGGAGGGCTGTCGGCGCCGCACGCCGCGGCGGTCACGACGAGCACGGCAAGACTTGCGTACGTAGAACAATCGAGTGAGTTTCATGTGTCATCCTCCCTGTGGATTCGAGTTCGTATAGCGCGGGCCGATGCCTCGCTGCCATGGCTGATTCGCCGGCTCCTGCGTAGATCAGGGGCTCGGATCTGACGATGGTGATCTCGTCCCTCACATCGGTTACGCCGAACATGTACGTCGCGAGTAGCACCGCCGCCTCACGCGCGGCGTCCGAGCCGACCGGGCCCGAAAGGGTGACGGCGCCATCCTCGACCCGCACCACCAGGTTGTGGTCGCCGATCAAGGGATGGCGATCCAGGGCGCGGACGAGATCGTCGGCGGTCGCCTGATCCGCCGCGTCCCTGGTCGGGACCACGGTCAGCGCGCTCTCCACATCCAGAACCTCGGGCCGCCGGGCGATCAACGCTTCGACGTAGCTCTTCTTCCACTCGGCGTCCACCGATCCTTCGAGGGAGACCCGCCGATCCTGGACCATAACCATGATTCGGGACGGGTCGATCTCCGGCTCCGTAGCCAGCATTCGGCCAAGCGAGACCTTGATGGCACCGTCGTCGGACAGATTCGACGCTCTCGGCGATCGAATGGACAGCGCGTCGACGATGTTTGCGCCACCAACGACCATCGCCGCGCCGGCGCTCGCGCGGGTGAGCTCTGTGGCGCTGGGAACCGTCCCATCGAGCTTGACGATCCCCTGGCTGACCTCGACACTGACGTCCGAGGCGTCGATGCGGTGATCCGTGGCGAGTTCGGCGATCACCTCGTTTCTGATCTGCTCGTCGTTGAAAAACACCATGCTGTCTCCTTCGGTCGCTGGGCGCAACAGTTTATGAAGCAAAGACGATGCCAGCCGGGCCTGTCCAAGCCCGCGCGGCGACGACCCCTGCCGGCAGTGGGAACAGCCCTCGTCTGTCGGACGGATTGTCCACCCGCGATGCCCGAACCCGTGTCAATCTTTCCTCGAGGTGTGAAAGTTTTTCAATTCTCGGCGCGAGATCGGGCGCCACGATCGCCCCACGTCGGTCCGGGCCCTGGCACGGCATTTGCGACAGTCTTCGGCGAAGGGAGGACAGTATGAACGCCATCAAACGCATCCTGTGGCCCACCGACTTCAGCGACGAGGCGCAACGGGCACTTCCGCTGGTCAACGGTCTCGCACGCCAGTTCGCCGCCCGTGTGGATGTGCTGCACGTGTTGCCATCCGTGCCGGCCATGGCATCCATGGTCGGACATGCCGCGCCGGCCATGACGGAGTACATCAAGTCGATGGACGCGCACGCGAGAGAGACCATCGAGACGGTGGTCGAGAACGACATCGAGAGTGGAGTCCCAGTCGTTTCATCGGTGAAGATGGGCAGCGCCGCACACGAGATCGCGAACTACGCGACCGAGAACGACACCGATCTGATCATCCTCGCCACCAATGGCGAAACCGGGCTGGCGCGGATGCTCATCGGCTCGGTGGCGGAGAAGGTCGTCCGGCTCGCGCCGTGCCCGGTGCTGACCGTCCCTCCGGATCCCGAGGACGATTGACGAATGCGGCTCCGGTCCGATCGGATCTCGATCAACGCAGATCGTCGCCGTTTCCCTCTGAGTCGCCGTCTGTCACCTGGCGCCCGACGAGGAGATTTTCGTCCAGTCGCACCGGTGTCGCGACCAGGACTGCCACCGCCATGATCTCGAGCCGGCCGACCCACATCAGGACGATCAGCACGAGCTTCGGGGCCACCCGAGATCGTGGGTCATCGCTTTCACGGCGCCTCCGACCGGGGGTCAGCGATCGTCGTCGAGTTCATCCGAGTCGTATGACTTGAGCCGGTTGTACAGGGTCTTCAGACTGATCCCGAGAGCCTCTGCGGTTCGCTTCTTGTTGCCTTCGAGATGCTCGAGCGTGGCCAGGGTGTGGCTCCGAATCACGTCGTCGAGAGGCGTCCCGACGCGGGCCTGAAGCTCGACCCGCGGTCCTATCGCCTTCCGACGACACTCCGCCGGCAGACAGTCGGGCGTGATCACGTCGCGGGCGAGAATGAACGCCCTTTCGACGGCGTTGCGAAGTTCTCGAACGTTCCCCGGCCAATGGGAGGCCGTCAACGCCTCGAGCGCGTCTTCGTCGAACTCCTTGACCAGCTCCGCCGAGCGGCACATCTCGCCGAGGAATTGGATCGCCAGCAGCTTGACGTCGTCACCCCTTTCCTCGAGGGTCGGCATCGGAATGGGAAAGACGTTGAGGCGGTAGAAGAGATCCTCTCGGAGCTTGCCCTCATCCACCGCCCGTTCGGGGTTTCGATTGGTCGCGGCAATGATCCGGACGTCGACATCGAGCTCTCGGTTGCCGCCGACCCGCTGGAAGGCGCCGGTCTCGAGGACCCGGAGAAGCTTGACCTGCAGATCCTCGGACATCTCGGTGATCTCGTCGAGTAGCAGGGTTCCACCATCGGCGCGCTCGAACACACCGCGGTGCCGGCGGTCGGCGCCGGTGAAACTGCCCTTCTCGTGGCCGAAGAGCTCGCTCTCGATGAGCTGGGGAGACACCGCGCCGCAGTTGATCGGGATGAACTCACCGTCGGATCGGCGGCTGATGCGGTGGATGGTCTCGGCGACGAGCTCCTTGCCGGTGCCGCTGGCGCCGGTGACGAGCACGGTCGCGTCCGTCGGCGCCACGCGTTCGATGAGGTCGAAGACCTCCTGCATCGCGGGCGAGGTGCCGACCATGTCGCCGAAGCGACCCATGTCGCGGAGCTGGCGTCGCAGGGTCACGAGATCGCGCCGCAGCGAGAGCCCTCGACGGAGGTTTCGCAACAGCGTCCTCAGGCGAGTGACGTCCACCGGCTTGGTGAGATAGTCGTACGCGCCGAGCCGTAGCGCCTCGACAGCCGACTCCACCGTCGCATTGGCGGTGACGAGAATGGTCTCGACATGGGGGTGGGCCTCGAGATCCTCGAAGAGCTCGGTCCCATCCCCGTCGGGCAGCACCAGGTCGCAGAGCACGATGTCCGGAACCCGGTCGCCGATTTCTTCTCGGGCGGATGCGAGCGAGTCCGCGGTTCGAACCGCGAACTTTTCCTTTTCCACCAGCCGGGCGAGGGCCGTCAGGGACGCGCGTTCGTCATCGACAACGAGAACCTCAGGAAGCTCCACGGCACTCCTCTCCATGTTCCAGCGGGATGCGGATTTCGAAGCAGGCGCCGCTGTCGTCCGAACGGATCAGATCGAGACGGCCTTCCGCCGCCTCGACGGCCGCTTTCGCCATCGCGAGCCCGATCCCAACTCCCCGCGGCTTGGTCGTCGCGGCGCGTTCGAAAAGGCGCTCGGCGATGTGCCGAGGAATGCCGGGCCCGGTGTCGCTCACGGTGACCACCGCCCAATCGTCGTCCGCCGCCGCCTCGATGACGACCGTCCCGCCCCTGGGCGTCGCGTCGAGGGCGTTGACCACCAGGTTGATGATCGCCTGTTTGATCCAGTCGCGGTGCGCCCGAACCGCGACCTGTCCAGCGGTTGCCACGACTTCCAGCGTCAGATGCTTCTGGCGGGCCTGGGCCTGCATCAGCCCTTTGATCTCTTCGATCACCTCTCCGACGGAAAAGACCTCCGCCTCCATGCGCACCGGCGAGGTCTGCGTCAGCAACGTCTCCACCGACCGTTGCAGATGCCGGAGCTCGCCCTCGAGCATCTCGATGACCTCGCAATGCTCGTCCGCTCCCGACCACCCGCTGTCGGCCAGGCTGTCCTTCAGATTGACGAGATTGAGGGTGATGGCGTTCATCGGGGCCCGCAGATCGTGGGCAATGCCCAGGGAGAGCCGCGTCAGGGCGCGCAGCCGGGCGGCCTCCAGCAGGGTCTGCTCGAGCAGCTCCACGCGAGAGACATCCCGAAGCTGTACAAGGGCCTCGCTCGACCCGCTACTCGACAGCGGTACGATCTTGACCTCGTAATCGCGTGGTGCTCCATCACTTCCGGTCACTGTGATGACTCGTTCCCGAGCATCGCCGGCACTCACGGCCGCGGCGATGCCCGGGCGCAACACACCGAGGATGCGCCCGGCTGCGTCGTTCGGTTCGTCGGTATCGACGATCCCGAGCTGTTGCCGGGCATGGTCGCCGATAAACCTGGGACGCCCGAGCCCGTCAACGATTGCGATACCGACGTCGAGCGCGGTGTCGAGCCGTCGCAACTGCCGTTCCGCCTCGCTGACAGTGTCGTCATCACGCCGGACGGCCGCAACGAACGGATGTGATTCGCCGTCGAAAACCTCGCTCACAAGCTTTCTCCTCGCTCCACCACGATCGTGGCCACTATACCCAAACGCGGATGCGCGTCGGCAAACTCACGGTCGGCGACTGTCGATGCCATTCGTGGTGAGGCCTCGACGCGGCCCCGGGCCTGAAGCCTCGCGGAAGAAGACATCCCCTCGAAACTCGTGGTCGTCAAGATCCGTCGGACGCCCCGGCATGAGGAGTGGGGCGATCTCGCCGAGCTCGTCGTGCGCGATTAGATCTATTGTCTCTGGGGCGAGGGTTCTCGACTCGACGAAATCGAGGCGCTCATGATCGGCGCCGAATCGACACATTGACCGGAGCACACCGGCCGTGCGGCACGGGCCTGCTCCGGTCACGTCCCTCCGTCCAACTCTGACGGCGAACACGTCTGCCGGTTCGGTGTGTGCCGAACGAGCGTCAGACTGTTTCTGTTATCCGATTTCGAGGGGCGTTTGCGGACGAACCACGGGATCAAATACGAACCAGCGCGGGTCCGGTGTGGGACTCCAGGTGCAGCGTCCGGGTCGGGTAGGCGAAATCGATGTCGCGCTCGTCGAAGCGTCGACAGAGCTCGAGGTTGATGGCCTGTTGGCAATCCATGTAGACGTTGTAGTCGGAGCTTGACACGTAGTAGACCACCTCGAAGACGTAGGCGGAGTCGCCGAACTCCTTGAAATGGGCTCGGTCGAACCGGGTCTCGGGCGTGTTCTTCGATGATCTCCCGCACCATTTCCGGGATCGCCTCGAGCTGCTCGATGGTGGTCTGGTAGAGCACGCCGAACGAAAATGCGACGCGGCGCTCCTCCATCCGCTTGTAGTTTCGGATCCGCGAGCTCAGCAGGTCCGAGTTGGAGAAGACGAGTTGCTCGCCCGACAGGCTCATCACCCGTGTCGTCTTCAGTCCGACCCGCGAGACCGTCCCGAGCTTGTCGTCGACGATGATGAAGTCGCCGGTGACGAAGGGCTTGTCGAGGGCGATGGAGAGCGAGGCGAAGAGATCGCCGAGGACATTCTGCAGCGCCAACGCCACCGCGACGCCGCCGATGCCGAGACCCGCGAGCAGCGCGCTGACGTTGTAACCCAGATTGTCGAGCACGAAGACGGCGACCGCCACCCAGAGCGCGCCTCGGACAAGATACGAGAGACCTTGGAGGGTCGTGACCGCCCCGGGATCGGTCTCGAGAAGCTCGCCGCGCTGCAGTGTCGAACCAGAACGAGAGCGCCCGCTGCGCCCACAGGCCGACCTGGAGACTCAGCGACGATGACGGCGAACCACCGCCGCACGTCCGCCGCCGTCTCGCCGAGCTCGAGGACCGTGCTCGCGCCGAGCACGGCCACGGCGGACGAAGAACAGGCGACCGGTCGATCGCAGGACGTCCACGACGAGATCGTCCACCGTATTGGAGGTCGTGTCCGCCAGGCGGCGAGCCTGGCGGCCAACTGACCGAGAACGAGCTTCAATCCGGCATAGAGCACCACACCATCGCGACCGCGAGCAGCCACCGCCAACCGGGGTTGCCGGCGACGGTGATTCCGAGAATCGGAAGATTGTCGAGGCTGGAGAGAGCGAGGTGAGAAGTCCTGCGGCACGGTCCGGCATAGCTGATGGCCTCCTGCGTCGGGATTCGGCGGCAGGACCGGATCGCGATCGAAACCCGCTCGCACACCGCCACGCCACCATGATGCGAGCCTCGTGCCAACCGGATGCTCCCGAGCCGCGGTCGCCGGTACGGAGATTGCAAATATCTATGAGTGAATGCCGAGAGCGGCAACACGTACGCGCCGTCGACTCAGCGATCAACAAGCATGGGCCGCACGTTCGAACCAGCCGGGCGACCGGCCGAAACACCCGGTAAAAGGTACACGAAGACATGAAAATCTTACAGTCTCGTTCGACCCCGACGGCCGCGGTTCTCCATCGGCAACGGCCACCGTCCCGAGGCTGTCGTTGCATCCCGGCGGCGCCGCCGCCATCGCCGGGACCCTCCCCGGCGCCCGCTGCGGCGCCGGGAAGGGTCTCAAGGTCGTCGACTCCACGACGGTCTCTTCATCTGCCTCGTCAGCGCCCACGGGCTGATCCGGGGCGACAACCCCGAGCTGGGCCGCGATGCTGACACCGGCGGCCAGGTGCTCTATGTCCTGGAGCTCGCCCGGGCTCTGTCGCGCCGTCCCGAGGTCGCCCGGGTCGAGCTCATGACCCGCCAGATCTTGTCAACCAACGTCGCGCCGGATTACGCCGAGCCATATCGAGCCTTTGACCGAACGCGCGTGGATCGTCCGCGTCCCGTTCGGCCCGCACCGCTATCTGCACAAAGAGTCGCTCTGGCCCTACCTGCCGCAGTTCGTCGACAACGCGCTGCTGCACTTCAGAGAGACTTGGGCGGGTGCCCGACATCGTCCACGGTCACTACCCGGACGCCGGCGTGGTCGGGATTGCGGCTGGGCAAGCTGCTGGGCTCGCCAATCGTTTACACCACTCACTCTCTTGGACGCGTCAAGCGTCAGCGTTTGCTCGAGAAGGGATTGAGCCGCTGAATCCATCGAATCGCGCTACAACATCACCCGGCGCATCAACGCCGAGGAGCGTGTCCTCGAGGGCGCCGACCTGTGATCGCCAGCACCTCCAGGAGGTGGCCGAACAATACGGGATGTACGATGTCAACGCCACCAACCGGATGGTTGTCAACGCACCCGGGGTCAATCTCGACCGGTTCCGGCCTCCTCGACGAGGAGAGGAGATTCAGTTTGCGGGCGAGATCGACCGGTTTCTCCGAGAACCAAAGAAGCCGATGATCCTCGCGGTGCAACGGCCGGACGAGCGTAAAAACCTGGAAACACTGATCCGGGCATACGGCGAGCACGAGGAGCTGCGCGAACGGGCGAATCTGGTGCTGCTCATCGGCGATCGAGACGATCTCGACGACCTTCCGAGGCGCAACGGATGATCGTGCAGCAGATGCTGCACCTCATCGACACATTCGATCTATACGGTCGCGTCGCGTATCCCAAAACCCACACGGCAGACGACGTTGCCGAGGTTTACCGACTCGCCACCCGCCGGCGCGGAGTCTTCGTCAACCCGGCCGTCACCGGGCCCTTCGGTCTGACGCTGATCGAGGCGGCCGCGAGCGGCCTGCCGATTGTGGCAACCCACGACGGTGGTCCGACCGAGATCATCGAGAAATGCAAGAACGGCGTGTCGGTCGATCCCATGGATGCATCTTCCATCGCGGACGGTCTTCTCGAGGTCCTTCAGGACGGCACCCAATGGAGTCGACGATCGCGGGCCGGGGTTCGTGGTGCGGACACTCATTTCTCGTGGTCGGGGCACGCGAAACGGTATCTCCGCGACGTGAAGCGCATCCGACGTCGGCGACCGCTGACACCGGCGGCGCCTCCGGCACGAATGGTGCTCGCCGACCGTCTCCTCGTCTGCGATATCGACAACACCCTCCTGGGCGATCTCGAGGCAGCGAAGGAGTTCGCTTCCTGGCTCGGGGACCATCGCGAACGCGTTGCGTTCGGCGTCGCAACCGGCCGAGACCTGAAGGGCGCGCTAGGGGTCCTTTCCCGGTGGTCGATTCCGATCCCGGATGCTCTGATCACGTCGGTGGGCAGCGAGATTCACTACTGGCGCGGATACCCCGTCGAGGACCTCAGTTGGCGCCGACACATCGATCGCGAGTGGGATCCGGACGGGATTCGTGAAGCGCTCGAGGATGTCCCCGGTCTCAAGCTGCAGCCGAAGCGAAACCAGAGCCCGCTCAAGGTCAGCTACTTCACCGAATCAGATCGGTGGCCTGGTTCCTCCGAAATCCGCCGCCGACTACGAGACCGAGGTCTTCGGGCCACGGCGATCGCCTCGCACTCGAAGTACCTCGATCTTCTCCCCGCCAAGGCATCGAAAGGGCAGGCGGTGAGACACCTGGCGCTTCGCTGGGGGTTCAACCGAGGCCAGGTCCTGGTGGCCGGCGACTCGGGGAACGACGCCCTCATGCTCAAGAGTGCCGAGCAAGCTGTCGTGGTCGGCAACTTCAGTCGTGAGCTCCGTGGGCTCCGCGGGCGCAGGGGAATCCACTTCGCGACGGCAGAGCATGCGCGCGGCATTCTCGAAGGGATCCGCCACTTCGGTTTCCTCGATGTCGACAACGGCCATCAACCAACCCATGACATGACCCTAAGATGACAAAAGGAGACCATCAATGATCGTTGCAGTCACCACCCCGACCGGCACCGTCGGTGGCAAAGTCGCCGCCCTCCTACTTGACGTCGAGGGTGTCCACGTCAAGCTCCTTGCTCGTGACCGAACCAAGGTCAAGCACTTTGAAGAACTTGGTGCCGTCGTAGACGAAGGTGATCTCGAGGATGACGTCTTCGTGGCCCGGGCAACCCGTGTCGCCGACGCGCTCTTCTGGGCCACGCCCACCCCTCCTGATTGTGAAGATCTCCGGGCTTTTCAGAATCGCCTCGGGGCCAACGCGGCAAACGCGATCACGACCAACCGGATATCGCGCGTCGTGAATCTCTCCAGTTTCGGCGCCCATCTCGGCTTCGACACGGGGCCCATCGACGGGCTGCATGACGTGGAAGGGCGGTTGGACGAGGCCGCTGCAGAGACCGGCATGACCGCGGTCACTCATCTTCGGCCGGGCATGTTGATGGAGAACTACTTTCTCTTTGCGCGGCCGATCATGGAGGAAGGGACCATACCCCTACCGGTGGCAGGCGACCGGCAGATCCCGACGGTCGCCGCCATCGACGTCGCGATCGAGGCGACGCGTCAGCTCGTTTTCCCCGCATCGGAGCGGATTTCAACGAAACCACTTCACGGCCCGCACGATCTCGGAGTTCGCGAGGCGGCTCGTACCATCGGAGATGCGCTCGGATCCGAGGTCAGCCATGTTCGATCGGAACCCTCAGAAACGAAACGAGCCCTGACACAGCTCGGCATCGGCGGGAAGGTGGCCGACGAGGTGGTCCAGATGTTCCGCAGTATCGAAAACGGTCATCTGCGGCCGGCGTACTCGAGATCGGTCAACAGCACGACCCAAACCGGCTTCAGGAGTTTTTGTGAAGCTGTGTTGGCGCCCAGGCTGAAACGCGAACTGAGAAGAAAACATCCGAGAGGATCATCATGAAGAAGCATCTGATCGTCGCAGGCATCGCCATCATCGGTGTCGTCACCATCACCAAGCTCGTCGAACGCATGGGGGCGGACTTCGTCCTCGACGACTTCGACATTTCGGAGATCGAGGCCGAAGACGACCTCGGTATTGGGGTCTGAACGCCGAGCCGCAGGTTGACTGCTGGAAGCTTCAGGACCGCGACTGTCTGTTGTTGTGCTCCGACGGGCTCACCGGGCAGGTCACGGATTGGGGAATCCGCGAGGTACTCAACCGCGAGTTCTTCGCAAATGCCCGGTGCCAGGCGCTCATCGGCGCCGCCAACACAGCCGGTGGATCGGACAACACGACTGTGGTCGTGGCCTCCTACGACGACTACGCGGGGCGGAACAAACTTCTGACGCACTGAACTCTCAATGGAAGGGGCACCACATGTCAACCACACGAATCATGCTCGTCATCGTAATCGCAGCCCTCGGGTTCGGATGCGACAGCCATGAACCCGACGCAGGGCTCGCAGCTCAGATCGGGAAGCTGATGAACGAGGCTCCGACGCCTCCGGGACTCGACCGAATCGCACCAGGCAATGTCGTGACCCTTTTCGAGAACCAACACGCAAACGTTTTGAGACTCGAGCTGTCGCCGGGGGAGTCAATCCCTGCACACACGGCCGGAGCCCGCGTCGTCTTCGCGCTGCGAGAGGGTGACCTCTCTTTCAGCCATGAAGGAGTCCCCGCTATCGCAAGCTACTCGGTCGGCGAGGCGGACATCTGGGACGCCTCGAGATACGCGATCCGCAATCCTGGTCCGGAGCCCGTCGAGTTACTGGTGGTTACGCGAAGTGAGACCCCCCTCCCTCCGTCATCCGAGCCGGCAATGGATGAGCCATACCCAAAATCCACCTCTGATGGTGTGAAAATCCTGGCGGCGGACCAGCGGTTCGCGATCTCGGAGGTTTCGGTCCCGGCCGACAGCGCAGCTCCCCTCGAGCTCGACCGCCCCTGCGTCGTCTATACCTTGACCCCGGCCGAGTTCCGAGTTGTCGATACGGACAACGATCAGTTCCGAATTCGAGCAGAGGCGGACCGGGTTCTCTGGCTGAGCGAGGAATCTCGACCGGTGCTGACCGCCGGCGCCGAACCCGTTCGCGCCGTCCTCGTTGAATTCAAGATGTAGTGACCAGTCTCGTGATTGGTCACGCCGGGTCACCGCCCGTTCAACACGCTCGGGATGCATCTGTTGCGGAAGACCTGGGTTGCAGGAATCATGAAGCCGGCTCGCTTGCGATGCTCGGGCCGGCGTCCTACTCTTGAGGCACGACGTGAAGGGCGGGATTGAAAGTGAGTGAGAGCGTGCGTTCCGAAACGGGCATCTGGACGGGCGAGCAGGGCACACCCCTGTCGCAGGGCGAGATCGATATCGGCCTCCTCGAGGATCGGCTGGTTGAATTCCTGGATCGGTACGGCGAACCCGCCGTGGTCGGGCAGAAGCTCGCCGCCGTGCTGGGTGAAGGCGACGGCGACGAGCGCCTGCAGCGGCTGATCGCGGCATGCGGCTACGAGGACTGGGTCGAAGCGTTCATCCACGAGATTCTCGACGCGTTGAACCATGCATCGCCGCAGGCGGTGGCTCGGGTGAACCTGGGAGGCATCGACCTGCCCCAGGAGCTGCTGCTGACCTTCCTGGAGGAGATGCTGCCGGGGAGCGGTTTCGTGAATATCGGCGAACTCGAGCACTACGAGGCGCTGTGCAACTTCACGGTGCCCGAGGGCGAACGGGGCAGCCTCCGTCGCGTCCTGCACGAGTATCCGGTGCGGCTCTCGCACCACACCCTGCGCCAGATCAGGCTGTCCGAAAACATCGGGTACCAGTACCTGCCGTTCACCGACGAGCTTTCACCGGAGGGCCAGGTCCACACATGGATCGGTCAGTTCCATCAGGGCGTGGTCGAGCAAATGTACGAAAACCGGGTGATCCTGGTGCTGCACATGAGCTGCCCGGTGTACTGCCGCTTCTGCTTCCGCAAACACAAGGAAACCCGCGAACAGGCGCCGCCGACCGTGGCAGATGTGGACGCGGCGCTGGATTACATCTCGGGTAACGACCGCATCCGGGAGGTCGTGCTCACGGGCGGCGAGCCGCTGATGAACCGCAAGACCGTCGAACAGTCCATCTACGGGCTCGCGCGACATCCCCCACGTCGAGACCGTACGTCTGGCGGCGCGCACCATCTCTTACCATCCGCAGATGCTGCGTCGACGCGGCGATTTCTGGGTTCGCTTCTTGATCAAGGCGCGCGATGATCTGGCCATTGTCGGCAAACATCTCGAGGTGGCCGGGCACTTCATTCATCCCGACGAGGCATCCGTCGCCTCGCTCGAGGTGATTGCCGAGCTGGCGCGCAACGGCATTCCAGTCTACATCCAGACTCCATTCCTCGCCGGTTGCAACGACGACGGCGAGGTCCTGGTCCGCCTCTACCGCGAGCTGCGACTGCGCGGTGCGGAGATGCACTACATCTTCTTCCCCTGCAGTGCCATCAAAGGCAACCGGCGCTTTTGGAGCCCGATCGCGACGGCGTTGCGGGCCGGCAACTTCCTGCGGGCCCAGCTCTCGGACCGGGCGATCCCCCACCTGACCACGGCCACCAAGATCGGCAAGATCGACTGGCTGACCAGCGGCTGGGCGGTGGAGCGTGACGTCGATGATCCGGCGTTTGTGTGGATCCGGACACCCTACACCGCGGAGTACTTCTCCCAATTCGTGGCGGCCGCAGCGGAGATCGAGGGCGTACGCGAGAATGAGGACGGGATGCTCGAGGCGCGCTTCATGGCCGATATCGGAGACGACGCGCTCTTCGTCTCTCCCAGGGTCGAGCTTCCGGGTGTCGACGAGGTGGACGACGAGGACGACCTGCCCTTCGACGAGGAACAGATCGCAAGGCTCTACAGTTATCTGCCCGACATCGGACCGGAGGTCGTCCCCTGCGGCATCGACAAACTCTGTCGGGTGCACCTGACCCGTGTCGAGCTTCGCGCGGATTGCGATGATCGCGAGCTCCGGCAGATCGTCGACTATGTGGCGAATCGGCCGGAGATCACCGACGTCGTGTTGCGCACTCAGACCGACCTCCCCGACTCCCAGGACGAGATCGAACGCATCGTGTACGCCCTGCGCGCCGACACCGGCGTGCGGTCGTTCCGTATGCGCAGCCGCGTCTTTCACGACGAGCCGCTGCTCTACGACGCCTCGGTCGTCGAGCGTTACGCGGCTCTGCAGAGCCTCGAGGTGGCCGATCCCGTGCGTTTCGAGCTCGAGACCTTGGTGTTGAGCGCCGATCAACTCGACGACTCCCACCGCCGCGTGGTCGAGGCTTTCCACCAGCACGGCGTCACGGTCTATCTCAACAGCTGCCTGCTGCACAACGTTAACGACAGCGCGGCTGCCATGCGCGCACTGTCGTCCAAGTGTCGTCGCTTCGGCTTCGAATTCCACCACCTCTATGTCGCCGGCGCGCAGACCCAACGGCACTGGAACAGCGGTCGCCCTGTGGACCTCGACACGATCATCGGCATTGCGACCGAGCTGCGGCGCAACGGCAGCGGCCGCGAGCTGCCGCGCCTGATCATCTCGACAGAGCTGGGCGAGGTCGACTTCGGGCCCGGCTGCCGCATTCGTCGCGGCCCCGGCAGAGGCACAGCAGAGATCACCCTGTGGCCCTACACCCTCGACTACTTCCGCACCATGGACGCCGATTTCAGCTGGCCCGATGAGGTGCGTGAGGACCAGGGGCACCCGGTGGTCACCATGCCCGGCCTGCGGTGTGGCTATAGCTGGGGCCCGTCACGTTGCCCATAGCGATCACCAACGAGGGTGCGCAAGGTCCGCGACGATACCATCGAGCAGTCGGTTTCCGACCTCGCGGCGAAACCTGGCGAATTCCTCGGGTTAGGCCGAACCTCGCCCGGCTCTCGGCCGACCGTCCGTCAGCCAGCGGAAGCCGCATCGCGGCACGACGATCAGGTTGCTGTCGAATACGCGGCCGTAGATCAGGGCGAACTCGAATGACGCTCCGTCACGCTTCCAAGATCCATGCTCCTAGGCCTAGCCTCGCCCGGCTCTCGGCCGACCATCCGTCAGCCAGCGGAAGCCGCATCGCGGCACGACGACCAGCTCCCGTTCGAGCTCGATGACGTCGCCCGAGTGCAGGTCGACCACGGTTCCGTAGCGGAAGATCCCGCGGCCACCGATCTCATGGGGAGCGAGGGTCGTCGGCGCCAGCCCGAAGTTCGCCACCACGAGCACCGGCTCGCCGCTCAGGTCCGGCGGGGTGCGCAGGAAGGCGAAGAGGGAGGGATCGTCGATTTCGATCAACTCCCGGTTGTTGAAGTCCGCGAAGGCCGGAATCGTCTTGCGGATCTCGATCATCCTCCTCAGGGCCGAGAAGACCCGCTGCTCGATGGTGCCGCGATCGAACCGGCGTTCCATGCGCCGCCAATCGATGACCGGCCGGTGCAGCCAACGCGAATCGTCGGCGCGCTCCGGGTCGTCGAGGTAGTCCCGGTTGTTGAGGGTCGCGACCTCGTCGCCGTAGTACAGCATCGGAATGCCGCCATACGACATGATCATCGCGTGCAGCATGACGATGCGGTCGATCGGCGAGATCCACCGCCTCGGGATCACCGCTCTCGAGCGCCGCCTCGAGACCGGCGAGGGAGGCCAGCGATCCCGAGATTCGGGCGTCCCCGGTTCGCGTGTTGACCGCAAAAAGTTCGCCGCGGGAGACAGACCCTTCGAATCGGCCCGTGAACCAGTCGAAGAGAAAACGCCGGTGGGCAGCCGGATCGTAGCCGGCGGCGGCAATGTCCGCGTCTTCGAATCCGAGACCGATGTCATCGTGGCAACGAACGTAGTTGAGCCAGGTGGCGCGATCGAGCTTGTTCGGCAGGCTGAGCACGCCCCGCTTCAGAAGCTTCGCGTTGCCCGTCGCGACGCCGTCCCAGAGCAGCGCCATCAGGGTGGCGTTGTAGGCGATTTCGCACTCCTTGGCGATGACCGCGTCCTCGCCGAAGTAGCGAGCGATCTCCACCGGTGCGACGATGGCCTCGGCGATGAACAGCACCCCCGGCGCCACCACCTGACAGCAGTCCTTCATCAACTGAAGGATGAGGTGCGCCTCCCGCAGGTTTTGACAGGTGGTTCCGAGCTGTTTCCACAAAAAGGCCACCGCATCGAGGCGGATCACATCGGCGCCGTGATTGGCCCAGTGGAGAATGACGTCGACCATCTCGATGAGGACCCGTGGGTTGGTGTAGTTCAGATCCCACTGGTAGGTGTTGAAGACCGTCATCGCCCACTTGCCCGACGTCGTCGTCGAAGGTGAAGTTGCCCGGCGCGTTCTCGGGGAAGATCTCGGGCATGGTCCGCTCGAAGGCGTCCGGCACCTCGCGGTCGTCGAAGAGGAAGTAGAAGTCCTCGAACTCCTCCTCGCCGGCTCGCGCCCGGCGGGCCCACTCGTGCTCGTCCGAGGTGTGGTTGACCACGACGTCGAGGGCGAGCAGCATGCCCCTCTCGCGCATCGTCCGGGCAAGCCGGGTGAGGTCCTTGGCGGTACCGACCCTGGGATCGATGCGACGGAAGTCGCTGACCGCGTAGCCGCCGTCCCTGGCGCCTTCCGGACCGGCAAGGATCGGGCAGGACGTGGACCATGTTGACCCCGAGCTCGGCGAGGTACTCGAGCCGCGACTCCAGCCCCTCCAGGTCGCCGGCAAAACCCTCGCAGTAGAGCGCCATGGCGACGATGTTCTGGCTCAGGAACCAGTTGTGCTCCTCCTCACGAGCCATGTCGATCCGTCGAAGTTCGTCCGGACGTCCGACGTAGGCCCGCGCGAGCTTTTCGACCAGAGTCCGGAGCTGATCGACCACATCGTCGCGGCTGCCGTACAGGTGGCTGAAGAGCGAGTGGATCGCGTAGAAGTTGGCGCCGAGGCGGACGAAGAAGTGGCGGAGATCCTCTCGGTTCAGATCCGGTCCGAGGTCGTCGAGAATGTCGTTGAGGATGGCGTGGGAGATCTGCTCGTACATCGTTCGAGCATACCGCGTCGGCGGCTCCGGCCAAACGATGCGAACAAACCATTCTTTCGCCGGTACCGTGGGGCCGACGAAAAAGGAGACTTGCGCCCTGGGACCGGCGCGGCTCCATCGGGAGGATCCGAATGAGCGCCGCCGCACCGTCAAAGAACCGTCCGAGGCGAATGGTCACCCAGGATCGTCTCGATCTGGATGCGCCGATCGGACTGGTCCTCCCCTATCTGGCCGTGTCGAACCCGCGGGAGGGAGAGGCCGAGGTCAAGGACAACTACGTCCCTGTTCACACCTACCTGCTCGCGCGCCAAGGCGTACCGATCCTCGAGGTCGTAAACCTCGAGCAGCTCTCACGGGAACAGGTGTAAAGGTTCGCGTTCATCGGAGCACCGGAGGTCAGACCTGCGGTCGTTGAAGGAGCTTTTGGAAGACGGTAAGGTCAAACCCGTCATCGATAGGACCTTCGCGCTCTGTGATGCGCCGTCGGCAATTCACTGCCTCGAGAACGGACATTCTCGAGGAAAAGCCGTCATCGCTGTTCAAGGAGATCCATGCAATTAGTCTGGGCTGAAGGAAGGCTCACAAGAGCGTGAGACTCATCGCAGCATGCTCGTATATATCTCGAGTGCGGGCCCCCGCAACCAGTACACAATTCGCGACCCTTCGGCGCCGCGTTTTTTCGTACTGGTTGTACGTACGAAACGGGCGAAACCGCGATCAGTTGTCGCCGGTCCTCAGGGACTTGCACCAGATGTGCATGTCCTCGAACTGTCCGGCGATGTGGCAGTTATTGACGAGAGTTCCGGTCAGTTCATAGTCACGGTTGTAGAAGACGCGGTTCATGCCGGCCGACCGAGCCCGAGCGATCGTGTAAAGATTCGAAATGTCGCGCTCAGCCATATCCTTCTCGAGTGCCGCCAGAATGTGCTGAGCAAGGCCGAGACCACGCTGGCTGGGCAGCGTCGCGAAGTCGGTCATTTCTGCGTTGTGGAGTTCGGGGCTGGTTTCTGCCGACGCGGCACCGACGAGGGTCCCCTTCGAGTCACGAACAATGCGGTACAGCACGTTTGATTTCATCGTCGAGGTGATGTAATCGGGATCGGTGATCGGAAACGGATAGCTGGCAAAGACCTCAGCGTAGAGCAGGGCAATCTCCTGGGCATCTTGCAGCCCACTCGGGAACATCTCATAGCCTTCGGGCAACGCCGGAACCGAGGAGTTCACCGGACGTTCGCGGATCTTCGCCATGATCGCATCCTGATCCTCCGCATGCGGCCGCTGACGACGTTTCTCGTTGAGAAAAAGCGACATGACAACGGCCGGCCGGCCGTTGAAGTAGCCGTCGATCGTCGCCTCTGCGCACATCCCGGCCTCCTGGAAACGCGCTTTGTCCTTCACTGGCGCTTTGAGAAAAATCTTGCCGAAGCCGGCCTGACGCGCGATGTCTTCGAAATCCGAAACCAGGGGCCGCACATTGTGCGCCTCGTAGCTCAATACCTGGATTCTCTGATTGAGCGGACTGAGGAAGACCTTTGCTGCGAAGCCCTCCCCTTCAATCCTCGCCAGGGTGTTGGCCTCTGCTGCTGAGACCGTCTCTGCATGGCTCACGCGGACCTCCGGGCAGACGCGCCCTTCTCCGCCTCCTCTTCTTCGGCCGCAGATTCGGTCGGAACGAGCACAATATTGTCGGGATCGTCGTCGAAAAGACCGGCAACACCGACGGATTCTTCGCCTGCTCGGTAGATGTCCCTGCAATAGGAGCACGGACGCCCCTCGTTGCACATGCCGGTGTACTCCCTGGGCTCCTCGTAGGCAACGATCCGACCCTCGAAATTGCGCAGGACAACCTTGTTTTCGTGCTGCGACACCACATAGTTGGGATGCACCGGAATCTTGCCGCCTCCTCCGGGTGCGTCAACCACGAACGTCGGCACAGCGAGACCCGATATGTGACCACGCAGGTGCTCCATGATTTCGATGCCCTTGGCCACGGTCGTACGGAAATGATCGAGGCCCTCGGCCAGATCGCACTGGTAAAGGTAATAGGGGCGCACCCGGTTGGCTGTCAGCTCATGCATCAGCTTGCGCATCAACGCCCAACAGTCGTTGACTCCGCGCAGCAGCACGCTCTGATTGCCGAGTGGAATCCCGACATCGGCCATCATTCGCAACGCATTCTCGGACTCTGGAGTGAACTCTTTGGGTACGTTGAAATGTGTGTTGACGAAGATCGGATGGTAGCGACTCAGCATCTCGACCAGCTCAGGTGTGATCCGCTGCGGCATGGTGACCGGCAAGCGCGAGCCGAAGCGGATGATCTTCACTGACGGCACCTCATCGCGGAGGCGTTTCAACACATGCTCGATGCGGTCATCGGACAGGAGGAGCGGGTCACCGCCTGAGAGCAGCACGTCACGGATCTCGGGGTTGGCTTTCAGATAAGCGATCCCGGCATCCAACTGGTCTTCGCTGATCGGTGCCGGACGGTCCCCGACCTTGCGCTTTCTGGTGCAATGGCGGCACAGCATGCCGCATTCGTGCATGATCACCCACAACACACGATCCGGGTATCGGTGGGTCATTCCCGGCACCACCGAGTCTCCTTCCTCGTTGAGAGGATCGACGATTTCAAAATCCCTGATGGTCAGCTCGCCTTCACCGGGAACGGACTGCAGACGAATCGGGCACTCAGGGTCGTCCGGGTCAATCAGGGAGGCGTAGTACGGAGGCACAGCAAAGCGGAATCGGTCGAGCGCACGCTCGATCGTGCGCTGCTCACCCGGCGTCATGGGGATGACGCGTGCCAGCTCTTCGGCCGTGGAAACACGGTGACGCATCTGCCAATGCCAGTCATTCCACTGAGCCATCGGCACGTCGCGCCAGATCGAGCGTTCTTTGTACCAGGGCTGTTCATCGGCCACATTGGTGGCAATATCTGTATTTGGATTTGACATCGGGTTGTTCCTTTCGACCGCCCAGCAGCGCTAGGCACAGTCGGCAAAGCGGGGTGGGGGGTGAGGGAAAATCTCTAACGAGTGCCAATAAAGCATCGCACACTAAACATTATCATGGGAGGTATTTGAGGACAAGACCTGGGGACCAACCAGCCAACTCGAGGGAACTTCTAGGCCCCGTTCTCCGCCTGCGTCGGTTCCAGAAATGCCTCGGTCTCCTCCGGCGTCGCGTCGAGAGGCCCAGTCGTGAGAATGGGCCCGGCCTCGACGCTCCCGGCCTCCATCAGGACGACGATTCGCTGCAGAGAGGAGAGAATCTGAGTCTGCTCCCAATCCGCCAGACCGGCAAACGCATCCGTGAAGTGCTCCTGGAGAAGTGGTGGCGCACCTGCCAGCGCATCCTCAGCCGCTGAGGTTGGTGAGACCATCACTTTACGCTTATCCTTTGAATCACGCCGTCTTGTGATCATGGTCTTGCGCTCGAGACGATCGAGAATCCCGGTAACGGTGGCCTGACTGAGGTTGACAGCTGCTGCCAGCGAACTCACTGATTGCGGCGAGGTCTCAACCAACTCCTTCAGAATCACCAACTGCGGCCCCGTCAGACCGTATCGCCGAACCAATGTCCGGGAGTGCAGGTCGATCGCCCGAATGATCCTCCGCAACGCCGCCATGACCTGCGTGGCCGTCAAACTGGGTTGATCTTGGTTGTTGGATTGACTCGGGGACACGCCGAACCTCCACGGTCATTCTAGACGAGTCCAAAGGAGAACTGACCGAAATCCATTGTGTCCATCACATTTGACCATCGTTGTGGTCTACTTTATTTTGAGCACGATGTATTTTTCCCGGTTCTATCGGTCCACCCTTGAACGTCCGTTTGGAAACTCAGTGTGCAGATCATAGACTTCGCAATCCTCGCTGTGTACTTCATCGCCATGTTGGCGGTTGGTGTCTACTTCCAGCGCCGCCAGAAAGGCCTCGACGACTATTTTGTTGGCGGCAGAGCCATGGGCTCCGGTCATATCGGTCTCTCGGTCGTGGCAACGGACGTCGGCGGCGGATTCTCGATCGGGCTCGGAGGGCTTGGCTTCGTCATGGGTCTTTCGGCTTCGTGGCTCCTCTTCACAGGCCTGGTTGGCGCGTGGATTACCGCGGTGGTGCTGATACCAAGAGTCAAGGTCCTTGGTGCGGCACACTCTCACCGTTCCTTTCCCGATTTTTTGGCCTACCGATTCGGCGAGCCAACTCGTTTGGTTGCGGCGCTGGTCTCGGCAGTCGGGTATGCCGGCTTTACCGGCTCACAGCTCCTCGCTGGGGGCAAGCTGGCATCGGCGGCCTTCGACATCGACCTGACAACCGCGGTGCTCACCATGTCGGTGGTGATCGTTGTCTACACCGCGCTCGGTGGATTGCAGGCCGTGGTCTACACCGACACGGTGCAGTGGGGAATCCTCTTTGTCGGACTCATCGTACTCGGCCTTCCACTGGGTTATTCGGCCGTAGGCGGGTGGACCGGTCTCCGTGCCGCCTTGCCCCCGGAGTTTTTCTCCCTTGGAAACGTCACCGGCCTGCAGGTAGTCACGTGGATGGTGACCATCGTACCGATCTGGTTTGTCGCAATGACTCTGTATCAGAGAATCCACGCTTCGAAAGACGTGGCCACGGCCAAGAGAGCTTGGTACATGGCAGGGCTCCTGGAGTACCCGGCCATGGCATTCATCGGAGCAACCCTCGGCATGTTTGCCCGGGTGCTCTATCCGGCGGCGGATCCTGAGATGGGCTTGCCCTTGTTGATTCGGGACGTGCTGCCGGTCGGCGCAACCGGACTCGTGCTCGCAGCCTATTTCGCCGCCATCATGTCGACCGCCGACTCGTGCCTGTTGGCCAGCGTCGGAAACCTCGTCGACGATATTGTCGGCCGGCACGTCGCTCCGTCATCGTCTGAGAAATCCCTGCTCGTTCTCTCTCGGGTCTTGACCCTGGTGGTCGGCTTCGCTTCTGTCGGCTTCGCTCTGTACGTGCCACGAGTGCTTGACTCGATTCTGCTCGCCTACTCGTTCATGGTGGGCGGTCTCTTTATTCCAACCCTGGGTGCGCTGTTCTGGCGTCGTGTCAGCGGCACGGCAGCCTTTTGGAGCATCCTGGCAGGGGGCTCTCTCACCGTCTTCCTGGCTGTCGCCAAGGTCGAGCTCCCGCTCGACCCGGTCTTCTTCGGCCTCGGGGCGTCCGGTCTCGTTCTTGTGAGTTTGGCGTTTGCCTTCCCTGACTCGCGGGGGAACCACTCGTGAGCTCTCGCAATATGGTGAAGTCTACTTTTCACGAGATCCACGCGACCTCGGGAACGGTGGTGGTTGTTGCCGAGGGGTCGTCAGAACGCGAACGAGACTCCGAGCTTTGCCGTTCCGTCCGGGGACGCTGAGGTCAGACCGAAGTCGTACCCGGCCCAGAGCACGACGCGGTTTCCGAGATAGAGGTAGCCGCCGCAGCCGAGCAATGCGGCCGGGTCGGTCCCCGAACCGACGGCGCAATTATATATCCGACAGCCTGCGGTCTTCAGACTCAAGAGACTTTCTGGATACCGCCCGAATGAAGCACGAATTGCTGGGAGAAACTCACGGAAATCCGTTCGATTGATGCCCGTCTTTCCCTCCTCGATTCACCGATTAAACCGGACCGTCGGTAGGCTCATCCGGAGTGTCCGGGTCGTCGACGACCACGCGGATACGATCCGCTCGGTGGCTGACAACATTTTCTACCTTGATGGTTCCTCCGGGCACGACCACCTCGTCGCCAACCCGGGGGAGACGCCCCAGGTGAGCTGCAAGCCATCCTGACATCGTACGAGCGTTCGGCCGCTCCGGCAGCTCGATACCGATGTCGCGTTCGACCCGCGAGGTCGGCAGGACCCCGGAAATCAGATAAACGCCGCCTTCCTCCCGCTTGAGCTCCGGCTCGCCCGAGGTCTTTTCGTCGCCCAGCACACCGACGATCTCCTCGATGAGATCCACCACCGTCACGAATCCGGTGGTATTGCCGTACTCGTCCACGACGATGGCGATCGGGAGCCTTTCGGCTTGCATATTGCGCAGCAGCGTCGGCACGGACAGTGACTCCGGCACCTTCATCACCGACCGCAGCACCTCGCCGGGGCTGACGTCGGGTCCGGCCATCAAGAGGTCGGCGACGCGCAGGACGCCGAGCACGTTGCCCTCGCCGTCAGAGACCGGATAGCGGCTGTGGCCGGCCTCGCGAATGACCTCGATGCAACGTTCACGGGACCACGACGCGTCGAGCCGGACAACGTTCGTCCACGGAATCATCACGTCACTGCAAAACAACTCGTCAAAATGAAAGACCGCCGTCAGTAGCTCGGTCTCGGTATGGGTCAACTGCCCTGCTCCGGCCCCCATCTGGATCATTGCCACGATTTCCGCCTCCGTCGTGACCGGCGTCTTGCGACCTCGCGCCACGAACAACGAAGAGAAATGTTCCGTCACCCAAATCAAAGGTCGCAGGGCGGTTACCAGCCCTTTCAGCGGCAGAGCGACGAACGGCCAGATGCCCCGCCAATGCAGGGCCCCAAAGGTTTTTGGGAGGATCTCGGATAGGAAGAGGATTGCGGCGGTCAGGCCGGCCGAAAACAAGGGGACCGCGCTCCCGCCCCAGACCTGCGCAGCAAGCATGCCAGCTACCGTAGCCCCCGCCGTGTTCGCGATTGTATTCAAGATCAGAATGGCCGAGGTCGGCTTCGAGACGTTTCGTTTCAAATCCAGCATGTGCCCGGCGGTGGCGACGTGCTGTCCGTCGGCTCTCGCGGCCTCGAGAACGGCGACCCGGGTGGAATAGAGGGTCGCTTCGAGCAGCGAGCACAAACCCGAGACGATCAACGTTACGCTCACGACCAGAATAAGAGTAGTTGCCATTGTTCCTCCTGGAGTCTCCTGACGAGCATCAAACTCACCGAACGGTTCACCTCTCTGCGTTACTTGCGGAGATGGGTGCGGACGGGTTCGACGGGTTGAACGGTCACCATTGTTGCATTGTGAGAGCGGTCGTGCGGAATCCAGGTGGATGCGACCGACCTGATCCACCTCCGCGGCACCGGGAGAAGCACCGGCAGTCAGGGAGTCGCATCGGGTGAGGGGGTCTGCTTCTTTTCCGTTGGCTCGATTTGCTTCCGAGCCACATCTGAAGATCCGGGAATCTCCTCCAACTGGCGAGCAACAAGTCGGGTCAACGCATTGAGCCTCTGGAGGCTCTCGATGATGTCCGTTTCCACCTGAAATGCCGCGAGACGGTTGGGCTCGTCGGCGATGAGACGTCGCGCGAGGTGCTCGGTGGCGTCTTCCGCCAGTTTCTTCACCACCTTCTTCTTGTGAGCCACCATCCCCGCTGCCTCCTGATCTCCTGTCTTCAAGGCTCCGAGCATGAGGTCGAAGTTGTGGCAAATCTGCCTGTGGAGGGGCTCGAGCACCCGAATTGTCGAGGAGCTGACAGTCAACGCCAGGTCCAATCTCTTCTCGGCGAGATCCACGATGTTGGCCTCGATGACGTCGGCGAAGGCCTCCAGGTAGTTAGCTATAACAATGAAGCGGTGAAGCTGTTTCGGTTGAGATCCGACAAGATCCTGCTGCGACAACTTGCCCAGGTAGGTGACGATGGCGCCGTGGAGCGCATCCACGTCATCGTCGGCCCTGGCCAAAGCCGCCACCTCGCTTCGGGATCCCGTCGTGACCACGGCAAGGCAATCCTCCAACATGGCCCGGTCATATGCAGCCAGGCGCACCAGCTCTCGCCGGACCTGATCCAGCGCTACTGCCGGTTGCTCGAGAAAGAGAGGTTCCAGGTAAAGGGGCAGGGCACCTTTCGGTTGGGGTCGCTCCGGAACGAGCCTGTCCACCAGGCGAGCCAGTGGCTGAGTGAACCAGATAAAGAGCAGCGCGTTCCCGACGTTGAAAAGCGTATGTGCGTTCGCGATCTGGCGCGGGGTCTCCGCTGCCAGTTTTGCCACTCCGGCCAGGTCCTCGGCCACCGGCGAGAAACTCCTTACGATTTCAGCGATCTGGGGGATGAAGAACATCCACAACACCACGCCGCCGACGTTGAAGATCACGTGCACGACAGCCGCCTGGACTGCTTCGCGGGGCCGGCCTATGGCCGAAATAATGGCGGTCACGCAGGTCCCGATGTTGGCTCCAAAGATCACGCCGATGCCCGATTCCAGTGACAAAAGACCCTGGCTGGCGAGTACGATGACGATGCCGGTCGTGGCCGATGAACTCTGGACCACTGCCGTGAAGAGCATGCCGACGGCAATACCCACCAGCGGATGTTGCAGTTCCTGCATCCAGGCAATGAAGGGAGGCCAGGATCGCAACGGGCCCGTTGCGGCGCTCATGAGCTCCATGCCAAAGAAGATCAATCCCAGCCCCATCAGGGCCACGCCCCACTGCTTGACCCTTTCGGCCTTCCCCACCAGATCCATGAGAAAACCCACCGCAATCATCAGCAGGCCGTATTTGTGGACCTCGAAGGCGATGATCTGGGCCGTCACCGTGGTGCCAACATTGGCACCGATGATCACACCGATGGCCTGGCTCAGGGTCAACAGATTTGTTGAGACGAAAGCCACCACGAGAACGGTGGTGGCCGACGAGGACTGGACCACCGCTGTGGTGATGGCCCCGGCGAGGGCAGCCGTGAACCGGTTTCTGGTCAGACGGCCCAAGAGGTTCCTCATGCCGCCGCCGGCGACGGTGGTCAGTGCCTCGGTCATGCGCTGCATTCCGTAGAGGAAGAGCGCCAGCCCACCGCCCAGCCCGGTGACCAGAGCGCCGATCTCGATGGGTTGAGCGGCTACCTCGGTCATCTGATGCCCGTCTGCAGCGTCTCGACGAGTGCCGAGGCGGCCTCTTCGGCGGAGCGGCTCAACCCCCCCCCGGGACGAACCACACCGATCTCGATGCCATAAAGGCGGAATCGAATCGCCGCCATTTCAGGCCTCCCGTGCAGCAGCCAGTTGAGGCCCGAACCGAGGCTCAGCTGGTGCACGGAGAGCCCGTCCGTGGGCAGGTCGAGGAGCTCCCGGTGGCTCAAGACGCGAATCCGCCCTTCCCTCCGGCCGCCATCAACGGCATCAACCAGCCACACATCCGGCTCTCCAGCCCAAAGGTCTGCCAGCCCGAGGATATCGCCGGCCAGCAATTCGACGCGGACGCCGGGAATCGGCCCCTTGCTCTGCAGGCCCGAGACAACCGCGTGCCCGATTCCATCGTCACCCATCAGGGGATTGCCGAGGCCAACGATTAACAGCCGGGCGGGTTCGGGCGCCACCGCCCCCGGATGGTTTCGACGGCCGCTCATGGCGTCATTCCTGAATCCGCGCCACGTGAACCGAACACGAAATGCACGGGTCGTAGGCGCGCGCGATCATCTCGAAACTCCGCTTCAGCTCGACTTCGGGAGTGCCGGTATCGTTGAGCAACCGGTTGCCCGAGCTGCGGAGATCGCGTTCCAGGTTGGCCAGGTTCTGGGCCGTCGGCGTGACCACGTTGGCCGCCGTCACCCGACCGTCGGCGCCGAGCTCGTACTCGTGGATCAGGGTGCCCCGCGGCGCCTCGATGGCCGCCACTCCCCTCCCCGCCCGGCCCTCGACCTCCTGTTGCTCGGTTTCGACTTCATCGAAACCGAGCAGCAGTCCGCAGGTCTCGATCGCCGACTCCACGCTGTGGACGGTTTCCACCAGCTGGGCGCGTGTGTTGAGCAGCACGTTGTTCACCGCTCCGCCGGGAATGAGCTCGCCGAAGGCCCGGGCGGCGCGACCACGGAGGCGGTCACCCCACAGCGCGAGCCGGGCGAGGGACCCGACCATGTAGGTCTCGCCGGACTCCAATGCCGCGTGTCGGGCGCGGGAGTGCTCGACCGAAAACTCGCGCAGCGCCTCGCCGTATTCCTCAACCGGGAACTCCACACCGCCGGAGGTGCGAATCGAGTCGCCGCGGTAACCGAAATCGTCACCCGGAGGGCGCAGCGCGACATACACGGTTTCCCGGGCAGCCCATTCGGGAACATCGATCGACGCCAGCAGACCGACCGCATCCATCAGAGGGTCGACGACCTCTTCGAGATCGCGGCGCAGCGACTCGATCGCGCGGTGGGGCGGAAGCTTGCCGAAACCCCCGACCAGGGCGTTGATCGGGTGCACCGCGCGGCCGCCGACCACCGATTGGATCTGATTTCCGAGCTGCTTCAGACGCAGGGCAAAGGTCACCTCGCCGGGAAATTGCTGCGCCATCGCCATGACCGAGTCGAAGCCGAGGAAATCCGGCAGCGCGAGGGCGAAGACGTGAAGGGCGTGGCTCTCGATGGCGGCCCCGTGTAACAGCAATCCGCGTAACACCGACGTGCGTTCGCTTTCGCCAATGCCGAGCGCCTTCTCGAGCGCCGACAGCGCGACCACCGTGTGATCGGCCGAGCAGATGGCGCAGACCCGGGTGATGATGCCCTGTACGTCACGAAAATCTTTGCCCACGAGCAGCTTCTCGTAGTAGCGGCTGCCTTCGTGGATATCCATGTTGACCTCGTTCACGCTGTCGCCCGCGAGGCTTACGTGGATTCCGCCGTGCCCTTCAACCCTCCCGAGGTGGGGAATCGTCACCGTCCTACTCATCGTCGCCCCTTCTTGCCTCGCGCTCGAGCCCCATCGTCATCCACACCGGGGCCGAGAAAACCCGCATCCTCGCGGCGATGTCCTGCCACGACAGGCCGCGGTCCGAGAACATGGCGACGTTGGCGTCATAGTGAGGCTCTTCGACCGGCCCGCGGCACCCCGCACAGGCGATGCCGTGAGTCGGACACCTCGCCCCGCAGCCGCCGCGCGTCATCGCGCCGCAGCACACCTCGTCGTGAAAAATCACCCGGCACGGCAGCTCGGACGTCTTGCACTCCCAGCACACCGGAATCGCGGGAAGCTCGGGCGTGGTCCCGGCAAGCACGGCGCGCACCAGGGCCAGAAACTCGCCGCGTTCGATGGGGCATCCGGGCAGCCGGAAATCGAAGGGCACGAAATCGGCGGCGGGCCGAGCTTCCGCGATCTCGATGGACGGGTTGCCGACGCCGTCCGTCTCGCGTCCGAGGACATCTTCGGAGAGGCCGTTCCGCATCGCCGGCAGACCGCCCCACACGGCGCAGGTCCCGATCGCAACCAGCACGGCGGCGCGCTCGCGGACCGCTTTGAGACTCTCCAGATCGCGGTCGGTCGCCACCACACCCTCGACGAACGCGATGTCCAGCGCGCAGTCGTGGTCGTTGTCGGTCTTTGCCATCACCCAGTCGACAATGTCGAGGTCTCGCGCCAACTCGAGAAGCCGATCCTCACAGTTGAGGATCTGCAGCTGGTCCCCGGCGCAACCGGTGAGACCGAAGATCCCGACTCTCGGCTTCGAAGTCACGTCGTTCATTCGTAGATGAGTTCCGGCAGATTGACGGCGTCCCAGTAGCTGAACACCGGTCCGTGCAGGCAGGTGAAGGTGTAGCCGACGGCGCAGTGGCCGCACTTGCCGACACCGCACTCCATCCGTCGCTCCAGGCTCAAAAGGATCCGGTCCTTACCGAAGCCCGCCGCTACCAGTTTTTCGAGGACGAATTTGTAGAACACGGGCGGCCCACATGCCACAGCAAAAGAGCGCGCGGAATCCAGCTTCACCTCGTCGAGCAGTTCGGTCACGAATCCGCGGCGGCCGTCCCAGGCCGAACCGCCGGTTTCGTCGACCGTCAACAGGATTTCGGCGTCGCCGCGCCGCGCCAACAGCTCGAGTTCGTCGCGGAAGAGCACCCGATCCGGGCTGCGGCTCCCGTAGACCAGAACCACCCGACCGAAATTCTCGCGCGAGTCAACAAGATACTGGAGGAGCCCCCGGAGCGGGACCATCCCCAGTCCACCCGCGACCAGAAGCAGGTCGTGACCGCCGAATCGGTCGACCGGGAACCCGTTGCCGAGAGGCCCACGGATGCCGACCGTGTCGCCCTCGCCGAGGTGGTCGAAGAGATAGCTGGTGAGCACGCCCGCCCTGCGGATGCCGAGTTCGAAGCTTCCCCGGCGGGTCGGTGACGACGGCAGCGAGAACGGCGCTTCGCCCACCCCGAGGACCGACAGCTCGACGAACTGGCCGGGGCGATAGGTGAAGGCGGCGGCGAGCGGGGGGTCTTCGAATCGCAGCTCGAAGAGGTGGGTGTCCCGTACCAACTCGGTGACCTGCAGGATGCGCGCCGGAGCCGGCAGGTAGGGGTTCGAGCCGGTGGCCAGCTCGCGCCCGCCGTCGCCCGCCGGGCTTCGAATCACGGTCACAGCTCACCCCGCACGTACTGGAAGACTTCGACGACGTGGATGCCTGTGGGACAGTTCTCGATGCAGCGGCCGCAGCCGACGCACGACGGCATACCGAACTCTCGTACGAAGGCCTCCTGCTTGTGGTAATAACGTGTGCGCACCCTGTCCCCACGATCGGCGCGGAAGTTGTGGCCTCCGGCCACCACCGCATAGTCACGATAGAGGCAGGAGTCCCACGACCGGATGCGAGATGCCGTGCCATCCTCGTCGATCCGGTCGGCGACATTGAAACACGAACAGGTCGGACAGACCATCGAGCACGAGCCGCAACACAGGCACTTGCGGGCCAGTTCGTCCCAGACCGGGTCCTCCTTCTTCATCTCCAGCACGTAGGGCAGGTCGGTCACGTCGAGCCGCAATTTGAAGGCTGCTCTCCGTTCGCGCAACCGGATCAGGTAGTCACCGATGTCGTCGGAGGTGGCGGGCTCGAAGAGGTGCCGGCAGGACCGCACCACGTCATCGCCCTTCGAAGTCGCCACGGTCACCAGGAATCGCCCGTCGAGCGGGGTCAGAGCAAGATCAAAACCGTCGTCCGAGGTCGAAGTTCCGAGCGAGTCGCAAAAGCACTTGTCATCCGGCCAGCACCCGAATCCGACCACCAAAAGGTGGTTGCGGTTCGCGGCGTAGTACGGATCGGCATAGTCGGAGAGATAGAGGAGATCGAGGATCTTCAGGGCATGGATATCGCAGGCGTGCGCTCCGAAGAGCACCTGCGGTCCTCGACCAGCTTCACCCGCAAGGTCATCGGCACGGCCCGGGTCGCCGAAACCTCCCCTGACCATCGCGAAGCTCGCCGGAAGGAGGAGCTTTTTGAACGGAATCACGGTACGCAGGGCGTCGGGACGGGCCGTCGCCTCATCGTCCACCACCTGCAACGTAAAGACTCCCGGCTCGGTCTCCACCGGCGCCCATACCGGTCCCCAGGTCATCAGTGCACCGGTGAGGGCACCGAGTTGCGAAGCCTCGAGCCGCAGTGTTTGCACAGGAAACAGCCCTCCTGAAACCTACCACAACTGTCAGGCGATCATCTTTCCTCTTTCGATTCCTCGATGTCGCGCTCGAGACAGAGTTTCTTGATACGCCGCTGCGCGACCTCCGAGACCGTCACCGTTCAACCGGCCGGCGAAAGTGGGTCGCCCTCGACGGGAAGCCGTTCAAGAGGACAAAAAAACGTTCGCCCCGAGACGCACGGCGAATTTCATCGCCTCAGACTCTGTTTCCACTGTCATCGGAGTCCTCCGCTATGGGATTCTAATCAAACAGGAGGTCACAATGAGAGTAAAGGAATGGCTCGACGCGATTCTGCACGCGGTTCCCGAACATATTCCGGCAATCGTCGGAGCGCTGGTACTGGTCGCAATCGGCTGGGTGGTCGCAAAGCTCCTCGCAGTGGTCGGGAAGAGGTTGAGCGGTCGGCTTCTGAATCGTCTCCCGCTCGGACCCGAGCAGGACGACGCATCCGGCGCCCGCGGTGCGCTCTCGGTCCTGCCGGCGGTGATCGGTTCCTTTGTCTTCTGGGTCGTCCTGATTCTCGTCGTGGTGGCAGCCGTCGAGATTCTGGGTCTGCCGATTCTCACCGACCTCTTCAGCAGGCTGGCCGTCTATCTGCCGAACATCATCGCGGCGGTGGCGCTGGTGGTCGGCGGCTTCGCGGTGGCGCGTATCGCTCGCGGTCTGGTCGCCAGGGGGGCGACCGTCATGCGGCTGGAGGCCCAGGCCGAGGTTCTCGCGGGCACCGCCCACGCCTTGATCCTCGCCATTGCGGGCGTCATGGCGCTCGAGCAGCTCGGGATCCAGGGCCGGATCCTCGAACTGGTGCTCGCCGTAACTCTGGGTTCGATTCTCGCCGCCGGCGGTCTCGCCTTTGCGCTCGGAGCGCGGTCTGCGGTAGCCAACATCGTTGCGGCGAGGTACGTCGCGCAGGTGTGTCGCGTCGGTCAAGAGATCGAAATCGAGGGGATCAGGGGCTCGATCGTCCAGATGACATCGACCGCGGTGATTGTCGAATCGAAAGAAGGGCGGGTGATGGTCCCGGCCGCCCGGTTCCACGACAGCCTCGCCGTACTGCTCAAGGCGTCGTGAAATGACCGCCACACTTTCGCTCGCTCACCGTTACGTTGCCGCCCATCCGCGCGCCGCGGCCCTGCGCGTAAAAGGTCTCCCACCGGAAGACGTCGCAGCCCTTGTCGGCGGACTCGAACCCGAAATCGCAGCGCCAGTTCTCAAGGAACTTTGGCCCGACTTCGCATCGGAAGTCCTCGGCAGGCTCGAACCCAAACGCGCCGCCCAGATCGTCGAACAGCTCGAGCTGACGAAGACTGTGATGCTGCTATCCCGGCTTTCGGCCGAAGTCCGAGAGAGGGTTCTGCAGGCGCTTCCGCGACCTCTCGAACGGAGGGTCCGTAGTGCCATCGCCCTCCCCGCAGGCACGGCGGGGTCGGTGGCGGATACCTCAGTCATCCCGTTCGACGCCGACATGACCGTCGCCGAGGCGAGATCACGGGTCGACGATCCGAGGTTTCCGTATGTCTACGTCGTCGATCGAGAGCTCCGATTGGTTGGGGTCGTTCATCGCCGGGAACTCGCAGCCCAACCGGACGCTGAACTCCTTCGATCGCTCATGAAAACCCGGATTCAGAGCATCACCGCCGCGGATTCGATGGCCGTCGTCCACCAACACGGCGCCTGGGCCGATCTCGACGCGCTCCCGGTGGTTGACGATCACGGCGCATTCATCGGCGTCATTCGCCACAAGATGCTGCGCGCCGCGCCGTCGCCCTCGCGGGGGGCGGCTGGATCGGAGACGGCCATGAGCGCGCTGCTCGACCTCGGCGAGGTCTACTGGTCGAGTCTCTTCAGCGCCATCGAAGCCCTCTCCACGGTCGGCTCGGAACCGGCGAATGGGGGTGCCCGATGAATACCAACGCCGTGGGCGCGGCCTCGCTTCTGGCAGAAGATTTCATCACCAGTTTCACTGCCGAGGCGGTGGCACAGCTCGACCGCGTACCGCCGAAGGAGGTTGCGGAACTTGTCGTCTCGCTGCCGACCCGAGCGGGCGCTCTGCTCCTCGACCATCTGCAGACCAGTACCGCCGCCGAGGTCGTTCGAGAACTCGACGCCGCCTCGCGACGGGATCTTCTTGCGGCCGCCGATCCTCTCCGCTCGACCGCGATTCTGGCCCGCCTCGAGGAGAGCGAAAGGGCGGAGATCCTCGACCAGCTCGAGGAAAGAACGGCGAGCGAGATCTCGAGCCTCCTCAGCTACCCGAGCGATTCGGCCGGGGCCATCATGGACCCGAGGGTTCCCATGATGGCGGGCGACCGGTCGGTCTCGGATGCCCTCGCGGAACTCCGTAGGCATCGGGAGCAGCGCATCGTCAACATCTACGTGGTGGATTCGGATGGCGTGTACGTCGGCCGGGTCACCCTCCAGGAACTCGCGATCGCCGAACCGGACGATCGGCTCCTCGACCTCGTCACCGGCCCGCTGGTCAGCGTGCAGGCGACCGGTTCGCAATCGGAGGTCATGGAGTTGTTGGAATCGCACAAGATCCTGGCCCTCCCGGTCGTGGATTTTGCCGGCCGTCTCGTGGGCTATATCCGCAACCGTTCTCTCCTCGACGTCGTCGAACAGGAGGCGACCGCGGATATCCAGCGCATGGTCGGCGCGAGCAGCGAAGAGCGGGCGCTCTCACCGGTGAGCTTTGCGGTTCGCAAACGGCTGCCGTGGCTCGAGGTCAACCTCCTGACCGCGTTCCTCGCCGCGTCGGTCGTGGGTCTGTTCGAAGACACGATCGCGCGCTTCACCGCCCTCGCCGTCCTCCTTCCGGTGGTGGCCGGCCAGTCCGGGAACACCGGCGCACAGGCTCTGGCCGTGACCATGCGCGGTCTGGCGCTGCGTGAGGTTCGGGTTCGGCAGTGGCTGAGAGTTGCGAGCAAGGAAGGACGGGTCGCCTTTTTCAACGGTATCGCGGTCGCAGTTTCGACCGCCGCTGCGGTCTACCTGTGGAGCCGCTCACCGGGACTGACGCTGGTCATCGGTATTTCGATGATCCTTTCGATGGTCGCCGCCGGGCTTTCCGGCGCCGCCATCCCGATGCTTCTCACCGCTCTCCGACAGGACCCGGCGCAGTCGTCATCGATCATCCTCACCACAGTCACCGACGTCGTCGGGTTCTTCAGCTTTCTGGGAATTGCGACCCTGCTCTCGGGGATGCTCTAGCCACCGAACTCAGCGGCCTCATCGAGGGACGGGGATCGACCCGGAGAGTCAACCGTTGAGGGGCTCTGGTGCGCCCGGCGCGGCGCCGGATTCGTTATACTTGAGGGCCGACTCCTGAGGACAATGGAAGGTTGACGAAGTGGCCCCCAGATCGAAGAAAAAACAAGTTATCAAAGGCCCTGAGATGTCCGAGGGGTCCACCTCCAGGATCCGTGCGGTCATCGAGAAGATCGAACCGACGGTCGATCCCACGACCACGGTCGAACAGATCCAATCCGTTCACAAGGGCATGAAAAAAAAGGACCGCAAAGAGGTGCTCGATGCGGCTCTCATCAAGTACTTCAGATCCGAGGTCCTCAAGCCCTACCAGGCCGAATTGATCAAGCTTCAACAACATCTCGAACGCACCAACAAAAAGGCGATCATCCTTTTCGACGGACGCGACGCATCGGGTAAGGGCGGCACAATCCGCCGCGTCACGCGCTATATGAACGAGAAGAGATACCGGATCATCGCCCTCGGGAAGCCCACCATCCAACAGCGGACCGAGCTGCACATGAAGCGCTATATCGAACATCTTCCCCACGCCGGGGAGATGGTGCTCTTCGACCGGAGCTGGTACAACCGCGCGCTGGTCGAACCGGTGATGGGTTTCTGCACCAAGGCACAATACAAACGCTTTATGGACAAGGTCGTCGGTTACGAGGAACGGATCATCGCAGACAAAACGACCTTTCTCATCAAGCTCTATTTCTCGGTCTCCAAGGCCGAGCAGGCGTTGCGCTTCAAAAGGCGAAAAGACGACCCTCTCCGGCAGTGGAAACTGAGCGAGGTTGATCTTCAGGCGCAGGATCTCTGGGACGAGTTCACCAAGGTGAAATATCGCCTCCTGAAAAAGACCCACACACCGGCAACTCCCTGGTGGGTCATCCGTTCCGACGACAAGGCACTGGCCCGGCTCGAGACCATCAAACTCATTTTGAAACAGATCAAGTACACGGGTCGGAGCCGGACCCTCGATTTTTCGCCGAATCCCGACATCGTCATCCGAGGCGACAAGGAAATCAAGAACATGCAAAAACAAAAACGGAAGTACGGCAAGTTCATCCGCTGAACAGAGCGGTGCCGACCCCGGGGAGGCGAGCCCCACCACCATGAAAAACGCACCAAATAAAAAGACCTCGCGGTCCAAGGGTTCTGCGGTCAAAAAAGGGCCGCAAAAAAAGCGGGCCAAGTTGCGTGAGCACACGGCGTTCAAAAACAGCGAAAAGACCGAAAACAACGACCGGGTGCCGATTTGGGTGAAGGAATTCACCCTCGATTATGAAAATGAACTGCACAAGCTCCAGATCGAGCTCATGAAGATGCAGTCCAAGGTCCGTTCGGACGGAATGCGGATCGTGATGCTCTTCGAGGGACGCGATGCGGCCGGAAAGGGCGGCACCATCAAGCGTTTCACCGAACACATGAATCCTCGTGGAGCGCGTGTGGTCGCGCTCGAAAAACCGAGCGACCGGGAGCGCACCCAGTGGTATTTCCAGCGCTACGTCTCGCATCTCCCGGCGGCGGGTGAGATCGTGTTCTTCGATCGGTCCTGGTACAACCGCGCCATGGTCGAACCGGTCATGGGTTTTTGCACCGACGAGGAGAACAAGCGATTCCTCAAGGACGTGCCCCTTTTCGAACGCCTGCTGGTCAAGGGCGGGATCAAACTCTTCAAGTTCTATTTTTCGGTTTCCAAAAAGGAACAGCTCAGGCGTTTCAAATCGCGCCACGGCGACCTGCTCAAGCAGTACAAGATCTCGCCGGTGGACGAGCAGGCTCAAAAACTCTGGGACCAGTACACCGTGAGGAAGTTTCAGATGTTGTCGGAGAGCAACCGCACCATCGCACCGTGGACGATCGTACGATCCGATATCAAAAAGCTGGCCCGCCTCAACTGCATAAAATACGTGCTTTCGCAGATCGACTACGCCGACAAGGCGCCGGCCGAAGAGCTGCAAATCGATCCCAAAATCATCATTTCGGGCATCGACGAGCTCAAGATGATGGAAGACAATTTGATGAAACCGAAATCGCTGCCAGGCTAGACGGCGCGATTCAGCCTTTGGGCAATCCAACCGACGAAGACGGTCGACGGCCACACGGGCAAGGCGCTTTCCCTCCAGCGCATTGTCGTATTAGCACTGGGTCGGATACGCGAAAACGGGGTCGTCGCGCGCGGCAAAGAGTAACGAGAATTTCCTTTTCGGCACCACCGAACATCTCCCCAGACAACTGGGCTACTCCGGCAGCGGCAGGGTGTCGCGCACTGGAGGGTCTTCAGCTTCGTCTTCCTCAGTCTCATCGTCCTCGATAGCGGCCTCGGTCGTCTCTAGCAGCTCGCCGACGAAGAGGCTCGAGTTCTTGACGAAAAAGACCACCGGCAATTCTCCGGCGAGTCGCTCGATCCTTTCCGCATACGCCTCCTCGTCACCGATCTCGGGCACCTGAAGCCCGAGGAAGACCGCCGCCGCCTCGGCGCTTTCACGATGGATGACCTCGGTGACCGATTCCCCCTTCGGTTTGAGCACGACATGCACCTCGGCCTCGATGCGGATCTCGGGCATCAGCTGTTTGAGGTAGGTCTCGGTGCGTGTCTTCATCAGCTCGGAGGAGGCAATACTCATCACCTCAACCGTCGCGCCGCGCCATTCGGCGTTCGAGTTCAAGAGATGCGCAAGCAGCAGCAGGAGGTCGCCGTTGCGCTCCAGCCCTCCCCACCACACGTGGATCTTCGGGTTCTCCCGACGAAACATGTACTTGGGCCGAATCCTGCCCAACACGAACGACTTTTTGAGGAACTCGAGCTTGCGCATCACGCGCAGGAACTCGGCCCGGAGGGCGATCGACTCCGGCCATCCGAGAAGCACCGTATTGCTCGCCATCCCCGCCATGCCGTTGGCCTGGCTGACATTGACAATCCCCTCGACGATATCGTTGACCGCGTCGACCTCCGGGAAGACCACGATATCCTCGGCGTCGATCACTTCCTTGATGCGATTGCGGCGGCTGGACAGGTCGAGTTCGTCACTCGCGAGGTCGCCGACCACCAGGTTGCAGACCGTCACAACGCCCCGTCCCTGGCTGAACCAGTCGCCAAAACGGATGAGATCGAGTTCCTTCAGAGGGTCGACGACAAACGCCAGAATATGCGGCCGCCAGTTGCGGGCGCTGATCGGCCGCTCGTTGAGCCGGATGAGAGCCCACCGTATCAATGCCTCGTAGAGACCGCGCCGCGCGTCGCCCCACCGCGCTTTTTGCGCTCGCCGCGACAGGTACATCCAGAGGGAAAACTCGGCCACAAGGGCGAGCAGGCCCGCAACTGGACTGATGAGGACCATCACGACCATACAGGCGAGGCCACCGGCCAGAGTCACCGGCCACGGGACGTTGATCTTCGGACGCCACGACGGGTCTCCGCTCAGAATCTCGAAGGCGGCAACGATGTTCACGGTGCCATAGACCGTGAGGAAAAACATCGAAACCACCGCGGCCACCGCGTTGAGGTTGCCGAGGAAAACCGCACCGACAGCGATCGCCAACGTCACCACCATCCCCGGCAACAGCTCCCGTGAATCACCCGTCGGCCGCCACAAGAATTTCGGAGCGATGCCATCCCGGGCCAGTGCCTGCAGAGTTCGCGGAGCGGCCAGGATCGATCCCACCGCGGACGAGAAGATCGCGGACCACAAACCGGGGAGCACCAGCCACGGTCCGAAGGCGGCGACCCTCGACCAGACCATCGGGTCATCGCGCAGATCGGAGGGATCCGCACCGATGGAAAGAAGAAGTGGAATCAGAAGGTACACGAGGAAACCGGTCGCCACCGCCGCGATCGACCCGAGCGGGATCGCTTTACCTGGATCGCGCAAATCCCCGGACAACCCGAGCCCCGCCATCACCCCGGTGACGGCGGGAAAGAAAACCGCGAAACCGACCCAGAATCCGACGTCGCCGGTAGGGGGGTGAAGCACAACCGTCGATTCGGAGGAGCGCGCCAAGGCACCGATCGTCAGAGCAATCAGCGACAACCCTACGAAACCCATCAGCACGACCTGCGCCCGGAGCGCGCGTTCGGCGCCGGTCATGGCCAGAATCCCGACCGCGATCACGACCACCAACGTCACCGGCAACAACGGCAACCCCGGCCACACGAACCGAAACGATTCGGCGAGACCGTAGGCGTACAGGGTCACGGAAAAGGCCTGCGAAAGAAAGAGCGGAACCCCGATGGCACCGCCGAGTTCGAGGCCAAGACTACGCGAAATGATGAAGTAGGCGCCGCCGACGCCTACCCTGGCGTTGGTCGCCACCGCCGAAAACGCGAGGGTTGTGATGAAGGTGATGGCGTTGGCCAGCGCGACGACAAGGACCACGCGTATCAGACCGAGGTGTCCGACCAACCAGCCGAAACGGAGGTACATGATGACGCCGAGGATCGTCAGGATCGTCGGCGTGAACACACCGACAAAGGTGCCGAGCTTTGGACTCTGCGAGCTTTCGCCGGACGGAGATGAAAACAACCTGGTCAGCCCTGACGGATTCATCCCATCACGATACCTCAGGAGGACGGATTATGCCCGGTGGTGCCCTATCCCGAGGGCGGCTGAATCCTCACAAAAAAAAATTTCGCGGCAGGAGAATCATCCGGCAAGATAACTGCTACACTGCAGGATCCCGGAAATCACACATGAAAGAGGGACCGATGGCGGACCGAATTTGGGTGATGGAAAAGGGTGACGGGCCTCTCGTGGCGACAGCGATCCACGATGGGCACGAGGTGCGCGCCGACGCCCTGCGCCTCATGGCGCTCGACGAGGCCGGTCGTTTGCGCGAGGAGGATCCATGGACAGGCGGCTGGACAATCGTCGCGCCGACCCGGGTCATCGGGCTGCGGTCGCGATTCGAGGTCGATCTCAATCGCCCCCGTGAAAAGGCTGTTTATCTGACTCCGGACGACGCGTGGGGGCTCGAGGTCTGGCACGGCGAAGTTCCCTTGGAAGTTGCCGAGAAATCGGTGGCCGAATACGATGCTTTCTACGCTGCCCTCCAGGAACTCTATTCCGATCTGGCCGCACGATACGGCCGTTTTGTCGTGTTCGATCTCCACACCTACAATCACCGGCGGGATGGGCCCGGCGGCCCCGAGGCCGATCCGCTGGCGAACCCGCAGGTCAATGTCGGAACCGGAACGATCGCCGACCGCAGCGCATGGGCTCCGGTCATCGATCGCTTCATGGCCGATCTCGGAGCCTACGATTTTCCAGGCGGTGCTCTCGACGTGCGCGAAAACATCCGTTTTCGAGGCGGTAACCACGGCCGGTGGGCACATCAGACCTTTCCGCAGTCGGCATGTGTGCTGTCGATCGAGGTCAAGAAGTTCTTTATGGACGAATGGACCGGAGTGGCCGATCAGGCACTGGCAAATGCGGTCGGCCGGGCGCTCGAATCGACGGTTCCCGGCGTCCTCGACGAGCTCGAAAAGCTGTGAACGAGGGTTCATCCGCCGGGCCGCGAAGGCCGAAAACCGTTTCGAAGCGACTGCTCGCGACCATTGAATCGCGGCTCCGAGAAAACAAGGGTGTGCGACGGACGCTGCCGGTGTGGGGTCGGATCGCCATCGACCGCCAGCTTCCCTTCCTGTGCATCTATCGAAATCCGGTCAAGACCACCGATCCCGGCACCTACCGTTTCGCCACCAGCGAAGCTTCTTATCTCCTCTGCTCCGAGGACAAGAAGCTGCAGCCGGAGATCGCCGATCTCGTACGGACGGTTGCCGATGTCATGATCGATGAGTTCGGGGCCTTTTTGATCCTCGAACTGTGGGCGGGTCCGGGCAACGAAACGGAGGGCCCGGTGTCTTCCGCCGAGATGGTTCCGGCCTTTGAGATTCTTGCGCAGCGCCGGACCGCGGACACCACGATCACGGACGCGTTCGAGTCCGCTCTGAGCCGGGTCACGCTCGATCGACGCAAAGCGCGGGTCTCGACCCGAAAGACCAACAGGATCGGGCCCAGAGGCATTCGTTCGGTCGTACCCCCCGAGGTCGCCGAGCGGGCTGGGTGTTATCTCTATGGTCTCGAGATCTCGCCGATCTTTCGCGACCCCGCGACCCTGGAAATCTTCCCCAGGATCCTCAGAATTCTCCGCCGGCAGGTGACGGTCGCCCTGCGCCGTGCTCTTTTCCAGTTCACCATCAGCAAAACAACCCACCGGCCGCCTCACTTTCACGCCCTCGGCCGGCGGGCCGTCGTTAAAGCCGTCTGGGACGTCGATCGGATGCTTGCCGATGCCGCCGAGGCCTTCGACTTCCTGCTCCAGGTGACACCGGTCAACGTCGAACAGGCGTGGAACGCGTTCAAGCGAAAGAAATTCGAGAAACCACCCGCGTTCCACTACCGGCCCCTGCCGGCGGAGCCGCTGGTGCTCAAACGCACGCTCTACCGGACCCCGGTCGAGCGAATCGAGGACCCCGCACTGGCGATGATTTTCCGGGAGAAACTCGACGACATCGAACGCCAGATCACCATGCTGCAGGACCGCAACACCGCACGCTTCGTCCACGAAAGCATCCAGCAATACGGGGCGGTCGAGGACGAACTCTACGATCTGGCTCTCGAGATCCTGCGGGCGATTCCTCCGCGAAGCCGCGACGGGGCTTCGGGTCACAAGGTGGGTGCTGCCGAGTTTGCCGATCGCGCGAGGCGGGAAATCGAATTCCTCCGGCTCCAGATGCCGGAGATCGGAGCAGGCGTCGAAATCAGACCCGACATAACCGGTCTGATGGTGTCTCAGGGAAACCTTCTGATCAGCACCCGGCTCAGCGTTCCGAGCTCCCGGGTCGAGGCGCTGATCCAGCACGAGGTCGGGACCCATGTGCTCACCTATCACAACGGGCGGGCGCAGAAACTGCGCCATCTCTACGCCGGGCTTGCCGGCTACGATGCGTTCCAGGAAGGCCTGGCCGTTTTTTCCGAGTATCTCGTGGGCGGGCTCAGCAAGCCGAGGTTGCGGCTTCTGGCCGCCCGGGTCGTCGCCGCTCGGATCATGCTCGACGGTGCGACATTTATCGAGTGCTTTCGCCAGCTCGACGAACGCTTCGGTTTCGGCGAGCGAACGGCATTCGCCATCACGATGAGAACCTACCGGGGAGGCGGTCTGACCAAGGACGCGGTCTATCTCCGCGGTCTGGTCCAGATCCTGAAATATGTCTCTTCCGGCGGCGACCTGGAACAGCTTTTTGTTGGAAAGATCGCGGCCAATCACATCCCGATCGTGCGCGAACTGCGGTGGCGCGGAGTCCTTCGCGAACCACCGTTGACACCACGGTATATGGGCGACCCCGAGGCGCTGAAACGGCTGCAGAACGCGCGCGGCGGTCTGTCTGTCACCGACTTGATACAAAGGAGAAAGAAATGAAGATAGGATTCCTGGTCAACGATATCGCGACCGAAAAGGCCGGTTTTACGACCACCCGGCTCGCCTGTGAAGCCATCAACAAGGGCCACGAGGCATTTGTATTCGGAGTGGGTGATCTGGCCTATGACTCCGACGAGTTCATCCGTGCCCGTGCACGGACCGTGTCGAAGAAATCCTACGGCTCCCACGAGACCTTCTTCAAGGAGATCCAGGGATCCAAGGCCGTGTCCGCCCGTATCACCGTTGACGACCTCGATGTGTTGATGCTGCGAAACGTGCCGTCTGATGATGTCATCAAACGACCGTGGGCCTCGACCATCGCCACCGAGTTCGGGCGGATCGCCATGCGGCACGGAGTGATCGTGCTCAACGACCCCAACGGACTGGCCAAGGCTTCATCCAAAATCTACCTTCAGCTCTTCCCTGAGGAGGTGCGGCCGCACACCCTGATCACCCGCGACAACAACGAGATCAAGTCCTTTGCCAAGGAGATGGGCACGATCGTCCTCAAACCACTCCAGGGCTCGGGCGGCGCGAGCGTCTTTCTGGTCCGGCCGGACGACCTGCCGAATCTCAACCAGATGATCGACGCGGTGTCCCGCGACGGCTATGTCATCGCGCAGGAATATCTCCCGGCCGCGGCCGACGGCGACACCAGGCTTTTCATGATGAATGGGCGGCCGCTCCAGGTGAAGGGCAAATACGCCGCATTCCGGCGCGTCCGCCACGGCGACGACATGCGGAGCAACATCCACGCAGGCGGCAAACTGGCTCCGGCGGAGGTCACCGAGGACGCCTTGCGGATCGCCGAGATCGTCCGGCCAAAGCTCGTCCAGGACGGGATGTTCCTGATCGGACTCGATGTTGTGGGCGACAAGCTGATGGAGATCAATGTCTTCAGCCCGGGCGGGCTCGGCAGCATTCAGAAGATGACCAAAATCAACTTCTGTCGGGTCGTCATCGATGCTCTGCAGCGCAAGGTCGACTATATGAAGTTCTACGGCCGAAACTTCGGCAACGCCGAGATGAACACCCTCTAGCCATCCACGATCCGGACCCGCCGGGATTCGGCTGTGCCGTCGTCGCCGCGATCCGATCGCGGTCGAGGGCGACGATCCGCCGCTGCAAAACCCGGGCGACCGTCACCTGGTAAACGCCAGGTTTGAGCTGTAACCCTCCTGCGGCATACGGCCCAGGAGGGAGATTTTTTGTCCGTCCGCGCGCTGCCACGGCGAGGAGGCGACCCCGTCTTCCCCGCCCTCAGATGCGCCCTCCTCCTCGCGCCGACGGTGGCCTCGCGACGTGTTGCTCCCACCCTCCAACCCCACCTTCAGCCACCCTCCGCCAACAGCGCATGGCCGATCGAATCGCAGTTCCGGCAAACCGCTGGCCATCAGACGCTGCTGCAGCGTGGAAGAGTTCCACCTGCATCGGCGATCAACTCACCAAAAGCTCAATGCAACCGCACCTGAATTGCGTCGGGTGTGAGGTCGAGGAGATATTCGTGCCGTCAGGCTTTAGATCGCAGTTCATTCCTCCATCGTTGCAGGGTTTCCGCGGCAATGTCGCGCCCACCGATCCCGAACGCGACGGCGGTGGCGACGGCAAAGGCACCGAGCACGAGCCCGAATGCGATAGTTATGATCTCGTTGGCCAGCCCCATCTCCCGAAGGGCCATCGCACCGGCAAGCACGAGGATCGACACCCGCGCCGCCACAGCCAGCAGCGATGCCTGGCTGGCTCCAGTCGCCAGGACGGTCTTACTGGCCAGATTGGCGAGGAACAATCCGATCACGAAGATGATCAGGCCCAGCAAGACATGGGCCGCGAAGACCATGAACTGCGTCACCAATGTGGCGAGGACGTCGAAGCCCAGCAGACCGACCGCCTCGACAGCGGCGAAGAGCATGATCGCCACAAGGACCAGGTATCCGACGATCTCGGACGGGGTGCGCTCTCCCTCGTCGGGTTCCGGTCCGATGCCGAGCTTGACCAGGACCTTGTTGAAGCCGACACCGGAGAGAAGTCCGGTAACGAGGCCGGACACAACCCGTCCCACGAAGTAGGCAATGACCACGACCAATGCAGCGGCGAAGATCAGAGGCAGCGCAGACAGGAATGTGTTGAGCATCTCGCTCGCCGGGCGCGTGATCGCCTCGAGAGCGAGGGCATTGAGGGACGCGATCAGAACCGGAACCAGGATGACAACGTAGAGCACGAGACCGATCAAACCAGATAACTTCTGCTCACCGAGAGCGTTTGACAGCCCCACCTGTTCCGAAAGGCGGTCCATACCAACAGCCGCGAGCAGGTTGCCGACGATGCGTTGGACGATCCGAGCCAAAAGCCAACCTACGCCCAGGATGACTCCTGCCGCCAGGAGATTGGGCAGGAATGCCAGCGTCTTGTCGACCATCCCCTGGACCGGTCCGAGAAGGCCTTCGAGCTTGAGTGCGCCGAGGATCGCCGGCAGGAAGAGCAGAAAGACGACCCAGTACACGGCGTCGGCCATGGTCTTGGACAACGGCGGCGCCTCACCCTCCTCGAGGCCTGCCTGAGCCGCGAGCCTCTCATCCAGCTTTGAGGCCGACACCAACCGCCGAACCACGAACCGGAGTCCGTTGGAGGCCAAAAACGCGACGACAACCAGGATTGCCGGTCCAATGAGGTTGGGTATGTATTCAAATACTTCGATCAGGAATCGGTTCAAAGGCTCCGTGATCATTCGCAGCCCTAGAACCTCAAAAAAGGCGACGAGCACGAAGAGCATGAGAAGGGCGAACACGCCGCGCGAGATCCACTTCTCGATCTCGATCGCGTCGGCGCGTTCCTCGCCGACAAGCCAGGCGGCCAGCCGATCGTCCATCTCCGTTCTCTTCAGGAGCACCCGCACCAGCAACGACACGGCCAACGCCACCAGCCAGCCGATCACCAGGATCGCGACTGCGGCCAGAAGCTCAGGGCCTCGCGCGAGGGCCTGGTCCACGAACGACTCCAACACCTGTTTCATCGTTCACCTCCTTCAAATTTTTGGACGGTTTGCGGACTCACTATAGCACTCGGCTGCTCGAGGATTGCCCCGATTCTGATCGATCGGATTGACGTTGAGACTCCACGGTTTTCGTCGTCTTGCCAACCGTGAAGTCCTCAACCCCGCCATCCGTTGCAGCCATGGATTCCGGCAGGTGCTGGGCATTCAGATGCGTCTGCCTCAGCTCGCGGGATTCCGAGTTCTCGGAGAACAGGACGTGAGCCGTCTGCGGCCCCGGATCCGTGCGGTCCGGTCGCCTCGACTCGTCAGATGCTGGTGTGTCGCTGGTCGAGAACTGCGTTCTCAGCTAGAGGTCAACGACCGCCGGGAAGACGTCTTCGTTAGCCACTCCCCAGGCCGCCATGGCCTCGAGCACCGGGAGCACGCTCTTCCCCAAATCGGTGAGCCTGTAGTCCACCCGCGGCGGCACCACCGGGAAGATCTCCCGTTCCACGAGCCCATCCTGTTCGAGCTCGCGCAGTTGCTGGGTGAGCATTTTCTGAGTGATCGCGGGGATCGCGCGCCGCAATTGACCGTTACGCCGTTCGCCCCAGTCAAGGTGGTAGATGATCAGCGGTTTCCACTTGCCGCCGATGATCTTGAGGGTGCGGCTGACCGGGCAGCGAATCTCCGGGTCCTTCATGTGATCTCTCCATAGTTACTAAAAGGTGACTAATGCATAAATTCGTGCATACTTATTAAAAGTGCCCATACGCCACATTATAGCTGAAGTCGACGGAGAAACACCAAACCCGTCCACACCAACTCAAGGAGAGTCTTCATGACCACAGCAAATCGAAAACAACAGATTCAGGACCTACTGAAAGGCATCGAGACGGGAGACCCGGCGGCTGTGGCGGTCGTCAATCCCGATAAATACATCCAGCACAACCCCGGAACCCACGAGGGGGGCGAAGGTCTGGCGGCGCTTTTCAAGCGGCTTTCCAAGACATCACCTCGCGTCAAGGTCGTGCGGGTGTTTGAGGATGGTGACTATGTTTTCGCCCACACCGAGTACGATTTTTCGACCTCGAAGATCGGCTTCGAGGTCTTTCGATTCGAGGACGACCTGACGGTCGAGCACTGGGACAACATCCAGCAAAAACCCGATGGTCCGAACCCGAGCGGGCACACCATGACCGACGGCCCCACCACACCATCGGACCTCGACAAGACCGAAGACAACAAGGAGCTCGTCCGCACGTTTGTCAACGACATTCTCGTCAATGGTCGGATGGAGAAGCTGGCCGGGTACTTCGATGGCGACAGCTACACGCAGCACAATCCGCAATTCGGCGATGGTCTTTCCGGCCTCCGCGCGGCTCTGGAGGAGTGGTCCAAACAAGGAATCGTCATGAAGTTCGATCGTGTTCACCGGGTGCTCGGTGAGGGCAACTTCGTACTGGTGGTGAGCGAAGGCAGCCTCGCCGGCCAGCACAGCTCATTCTATGATCTGTTCCGGGTCGCCGACGGCAAGATCGCCGAGCATTGGGACACCATCGAGGCCATTCCGCCCCGCGACCAGTGGCGGAACGACAACGGGAAGTTCTGAGCTCCTTGCCGTCTCGGCACGAGAGAACTGGAAAAATGAATCGATCTTGAATCAAGCCCAACCAGCTCGTGGAAATGCGGACGCCATCAATGCGGTTCTATGACCGAGGAGGAACGAAACCATGAAAACAACGAAACTCCAGATAGCGGGTGCGGTCGCGGTGGCGATCGTGATCACGATTTCGGCCGGCGCGATGACAGCCACCGAGACCATCAAAGAGCGCCAGAAAGAGATGGAGGGCGTTCGCGAGGCAATGATGACCTTTGCCGCCATCGCCAAAAAGGAACAGCCATTCGACGCCGAGGTGGTCCGGACCAACGCGTTGAAAATGGCCGGCCACATCGAGAAGGCCGAAAAGCTTTTCCCCGAGGGCAGCGGTGAAGGCGAGGTCCCGACCTGGGCCAAGCCGAAGATCTGGAGCGATCGCGCCCAGTTCGACCAGCTCATGAAGAGCACCCACCAGGCGGCGGTGGATCTGCAATCGGTGACGGAGGCCGCAGCATTCGGGCCCGCGCTCGGCAAGCTCGGCTCCGGCTGCAAGAGCTGCCACAACCTGTATCGTCTGCCAAAAGACTGAGGGTGTTCGTTCGAGCAAAACCTCTGGTGGCGGCGCTGGCCGTCGCCGCGGCGTTGACGGTCATGTTGTTCGTCGTCCTGACGGTCGCTCGTCCAAGCGATCGAATGCTACCGCCCCACGACCCGGACCCGTCCCGAGGCGAGGTGCTGTATCGCGTTGGCGGGTGCATCTCGTGTCATAAGGCGGCGACCGCCGCGGGCGTCACGGGTCCACCGATCGGCGATGCCCCTTTCGATACACCGGTGGGCACCTTCTGGCCCGGCAACCTCACCCCCGACCCCGAGACCGGGCTCGGGAACTGGACGGCGGCGCAGTTCGTCGATGCCATGACCCGTGGGGTCTCGCCCGACGGCCAGCACTATTTCCCGGCATTCCCCTACACCTCGTACCGCATCATGCCGGTGGAGGATGTGCTCGACCTCTGGGCCTACCTGCAGCAGCTCGAACCGGTTCGTTCGCCGACGCGCACCCCTGATATTCCAATGCCAGGCCTGGCTCGGCGAGGGGTCGGATTGTGGAAGCGGCTCGCCTCGGGTGCAGAGGAGTTCCGTCCGGACCCGGAGAGCACCGAGACGTGGAACCGTGGCGCCTACCTGGTGAACGGACCCGGCCACTGCGGGGAGTGCCACACCCCCCGCAACGCGCTGATGATCCCCGACCGGAGCCGGGCGATGGCCGGTGGAGCCCACCCGCGCGGCGAAGGAACGGTACCGGGCCTCCTCGACATGGAAGGCCGCGGTCGATACTCGGACGCTTCGGATCTCGTCCTGGCGCTGCAGTTCGGGGAGACCTTCGGTTACGACAAGCTCTCGAGCGGCGGCATGGCCGACATTCAGATGAATCTCGCCGAACTGCCCGAAGAAGAGCTGCGCGCCATTGCGGAGTACCTGCTCAGCCTCGAGTGAACGGTCCGTCCTCGGTCGATGAGCTTGATTCCCCGGGGCCCGGCCTCTACGACTCGTCTGAATCCCTGTTCGTGCGATCGAGTGGAAACCAGGCGAGGTTGAGCCGATAGCGCCGATCACCCTCAGACGGCTCCCCTTTGCAGCAGTTCTCCTCGAGGTCCTTCAGGAAATCCATGAGCCGCTGGTTGATCTCGTGGATCTCTGATTCGGACGCCCGCACCTCGACGTAGCTCAGAATGCCGTCCTCTCCCGAGGTGATGTCGTGCCCGGAGAGGATCAGGTTTCGCACCTCCCCGGCCGTTCTCTCGAGCATGGTCGCGGCCACGTCCGCCAGAGCCTGATTCTGCTCGTCGCCCGCGTCGGCCTGGCGGAAGATCCCGGGATCGGCCCGGAACGCCCTGCCCACCGCCCGGAAGTACTTCTCCACCGTTCCCCGAACCTGACGGGTATCCACCAGGCGAATCAGCCCCGCTTCCGACAGCGCATCCACGTGGTGGTACAGCCGGGTCGGTTTCTCCCCCAGGAGCTCGGCGACCTGTTTCGTGGTCTTGGCTTCCAGACAGAGCGCCTCCAGGATGCTGACGCGCAGAGGATCAGCGACGACCTTGACCTGCTCCAGGCTGGTCATCGTGTACATATCCTCCGGCTCCCAGGACCGGTCGATTTCTAGCTTGCCGGCGGTCTGATCATCCACTTGTTCGATCCTTTCCGAGTTCTCGATTGAATCCTAGCATAAAATTTATTATTCAAATATTTGCTAATAATCAATGTATGCCCTATATTCTAAAAATCAGAACTGGAGGTGGCCCATGAATCCCAAAACCGAAAATCGACCGATGCGACCCTTTCTCGTGCTGATCGCCGGCCAGTCCCTCTCGCTGCTCGGCAGCCAGGCGGTTCAATTCGCGCTCATCTGGTGGTTGACGGTATCCACCGGATCGGCCGCGGTGCTGGCAGCCGCGACGGCTGTCGGTCTCCTGCCTCAAATCGTGCTCGGTCCGTTCATCGGCGTGTTGGTGGATCGCTGGAATCGCAAGCGCATCCTGTGGCTCGCCGACTCCCTCGTCGCCATCGCGTCGGCTCTCCTGGCGCTGTCTTTTTGGGTCGGACCGGTCCCCTACAGTCTGGCGATGGTGGTGCTTTTTGTCCGCGCCCTCGGAGGGGCCTTCCACGCGCCGGCCATGCTGGCTTCCACCACGCTCATGGTGCCCGAGCGCCACCTGACCCGGGTGCAGGGGCTCCAACAGGCGGTCCAGGGCGGAGCGCTGATCATCACCGCCCCGATCGGCGCACTGCTGGTTGCCACCCTGCCAATGGCAGCGGTGATGATGGTCGATGTCGCCACCGCTCTCGTCGCACTCGCACCGTTGGCGTTCATCACCATCCCGCAGCCGGAGCGCCGTCCGAGCGATCACGATTCCCCGGGGCTTCGATCCGTCGTTGGCGACCTGCGCTCCGGTGTCCGCTATCTCCGCGCTCGCCGTGGTCATACGCCGCTCGTCATGATGGCCATGCTGGTGAATCTGTGCATGGTTCCCGCCTTCGCGCTGCTGCCGCTGCTGGTGCTTGAACAGGGCGGTGGGGCGGTTCGGCTGGGCTGGTTGAACTCGGCATTCGGTATCGGAACCATCGCCGGCGGAATCCTGCTTGGGGTCTGGGGCGGTTTTCAGCGACGGATCCACACGACCTTCGTCGGTCTGTTGGTGGCCGGAATCGGCACCCTGATCCTCGGCGCGGCGTCTTCTGCCGGTGCCGCGCTCGCCGGTATCGTCATTCTCGGTGTGACCATCCCATGCGTCAACGGACCAATTCAGGCTGTGCTTCAGGCGACCGTGGCTCCGGAAATCCAGGGGCGCGTGTTCACCCTCTACATGAGCGCCTGCGGCGCGATGGCGCCCCTCGGGCTCATGATCGCCGCTCCTGTGGCGGAGATGGTCGGCATTCGAGCCCTGTACGCAGCGGCTGGTTTCGCCTGTCTGGCGATGGGCGTCGGAGGTTTTCTGGTGCCGTCGATCAAGTCCATCGAAGACGAGATCGTCGAACCGGAACAGGCCGAGACCGCTGTGGCCGCTTGAGGTCTCGCAGCTGCAGCTCTACGCTGATGGCCACGTCGGGAGAACCAACATGAAAAATGTCTTCGTTGCCCTTCAACTGGGAGTGCTCGGGATCGTGGCGACCGCGTGCTCCGGGCCCGGCGATGCTGGGGTCGATCAAGGCGCAGGAACCGCGACGCTGCCACGCATCGCCATCGCGGGGTTGGCCATCGAATCGAGCACCTTTTCTCCCGCGCAGACTCATGCGGAGGCCTTCCACGCCAGGCGGGGCGACGAGGTCTTTGGCTACTATCCATTCTTGAGCGCCGATTCGCCCATGCGAAGGCGGGCCGAGTGGATTCCGACCCTGCGGGGCCATGCGCTTCCCGGTGGGATCGTGACCCGGGAGGCCTACGAGTCCCTGGTTGGGGAAACCCTCGAGAGGCTCGAACAGAACCTCCCCTACGACGGTCTGTTCTTTGATATTCACGGTGCCATGAGTGTGGTCGGCCTCGACGATCCCGAAGGAGATTTCATCACCCGAATCCGCGAGGTGATCGGTACTGACGTGCTCATTTCAACGAGCATGGATCTGCATGGCAACGTTTCGTTGAGACTGGCCGAGCAGACCGATCTGATCACCTGCTACCGCCTGGCGCCCCACGAGGACGCCATCGAATCAAAGCAGCGGGCGGCGGAAAACCTCCTGTCGAGAATCGAAAGAGGCCGGGGCAAACCGGCCTTCAAGGCGTGGATCCCGGTACCGATCCTGCTGCCCGGAGAGAAGACCAGCACCCGCATCGAACCAGGCAAGAGCCTCTATGCCCAGGTCGCACCCGCCGCCGCCCGGGCGGGCGTGATCGACGCCGCCATCTGGGTCGGGTACGCCTGGGCCGACGAGCCTCGGAACCACGCGGTTGTGATGGTCACAGGGGACGACGAGGAGGTCGTCACGTCCACCGCAGAAGAACTTGCAGAAAGTTTCTGGGAGCTCCGCTCCGAATTCGAGTTTGTGGCCCCGGTGGCGACTTTCGAAGAGTGCATCTCGAAGGCCATCCGGAGCGAGAAACGGCCCTTCCTGATCAGCGACATGGGAGACAACCCAACCGCCGGTGGAGCCGGCGACGTCACCTGGACGCTTCAGGAGATCCTGGAGCGAGACGAGTTCGGGACGGCTGACGGGCCCTCCCTGATCTATGCTTCGATTCCAGGACCGGAGTTGGTGGAGGCGGCCGTCGCGGCCGGTGTCGGACAGCCGGTCGAGGCTCACGTGGGAGCCGCCGTCGATGATCGTTTTGCCCCCCCGATCCTTCTTTCAGGTGAAGTGACGTCCATCGTACACGGCGATCGGTACGCCGAAACCGAGGTCGTCATCCGGACCGGAAGTGTGTCGGTGATCGTCACCAAGAAGCGCAAGCCGTATCACCTCGAGGAGGATTTCACCCGGCTGGGGCTGGATCCGAGAGGCGCGGACATTGTCATCGTCAAGATCGGATATCTGGTTCCCGAGCTCTACGACATGAGGGCGGACTGGATCATGGCTCTCACGCCCGGTGGCGTCGACCAGGATCTCGAGCGGCTGGACTACCGGCGCATCATGCGACCTATGTTTCCGCTGGACCCGGACATGGAAACCCCGGACCTCAGCGCGAGGCTGGTGCCGTCATCGGGCTCGTGACGCCTCTTCGACGGTCGCCCGGATCGCCTCGCTGTCGGTAACGGGGCGTTCGAACTCCGGTTGTTCCGGGTCAGATCCCATGAACACCGAAGGGTTCTGGAAGACCATGCCGCTGACGACCCGACGCTCGGCCAGGACGTGGTACTCGCCGGCACCGGTCCGCCGGATGAGGTCGGCGATATTTGACGCATCGATGCCCACCCCAGGCATGACGACGATGCGTCCGCGGGCGGTGTCGACAAGCTCTTTGAGGCGCGCCGCACCCTCCATAGCTGACGGACGCTGACCCGAGGTCAGCACGCGGTCGATGCCCAGTGCGATCAGCTCGGCGAGCGCCACCACAGGATCGGCGCACATGTCAAAGGCGCGGTGAAAGGTCGTGCTCATGGGCCCTGCGAGTTCCACGAGTTCTCGCGTCTGTTCCACATTGACCGCACCATCCGTCCTCAGCATGCCGAAAACGACCCCGTCGGCGCCCGCGGCACGCGCCGCCACCACGTCGGCCTTCATGATCTCCAGCTCCAGATCCGAGTAGAGAAAGTCTCCCCCTCTGGGGCGAATCATCACGCTGAGGTCGATCTCGAGCCTGTCACGCGCGGCATCCATGGCACCGATGCTCGGGGTCGTGCCGCCATCAAAAAGGTTGTCACACAGCTCCACCCGATGCGCACCGCCGATCTCGGCCTCGATCGCCGACTCGACCGAGTTCACGCATGCTTCGATCAGGATCTCGTGAGCAATCACGCTGCACCTCTCCACCTTGGTACCGAACAATGACGACTATATCGGCAAACACGGTCGCAGACTGCGGGCACAGCAATTCAACTGACGCTCGAATCATGAATCGCGAAAAGCCGGCTGCAACGGGAGGTGCGGCATCCGCTGTTGCCGACCCCAACGAACTCTGCGACGATTGACCGGTTCGCGGAGCTCCGCGTTGAGGTTGGAGGAACAACATGAAGGCCAAGTTTTCCGCTCTGTTTTTCATTCACGCGGTATGCCTCGGGACATGGAGTTCAGCCGCCGATTCCGGAGTCAAAGAGCCGATTCCGGACGGCGAGACGCGGCTGGAAATGCACCAGCGGCACATGGAGATGAAATCCGAATCGCCGTTCAAGGCGATGAAATGGAGCTACCTCGGCCCCACGAACATCAGCGGCCGGTGTACCGACGTCGAGGCCGTTTCTCCCAGGGGACAGCAGTACACGATCTGGCTCGGCGCCGCCACGGGCGGGGTCTGGAAGTCCGTCAACGAGGGCACGACCTTCGATCCCGTCTTTGACGACATGCCCTGCGCATCCATCGGCGATATCGCCATCGATCCGGTCAATCCGGATGTGGTGTGGGTGGGCACCGGCGAGGCCAACATTTTCCGCAGCTCCAACCCAGGCTGCGGGGTGTTCAAGACCACGGACGGGGGCACAACCTGGAAGAACATGGGTCTCGCGGAATCCCATACCGTACCCAGGATTCGCATTCATCCCGAAAACCCGGACATCGTCTATGTGGCGGCGGGCGGCCACGAGTGGACCGGCAACCCGGAACGCGGTCTGTTCAAGACCACCGACGGGGGAGTAACCTGGGAGAAGATCCTGTTTATCGATGACGAAACAGGGGTCAACGACCTGGTCCTCGATCCCACCGAGCCCGACACCCTCTACTGCACGACCTGGCAGCGGACGCGGCTGAAATGGAGCGACCCCAGGGTCCTCCCCGACCATGAACACAGCGGAGTGTGGAAATCCACCAATGGCGGAGAGGATTGGGAACAGATCAATACCGGTCTGCCGGAGGCCGGGCTCCGAGGTCGCATCGGAATCGACATCGCGGCGTCGAACCCTCAGGTCTTGTATGCCTATGTGGACAGCTACGAGATCGCAAAGAAGGCCAAGCCGGGCCAGAAGGACGCCTACGGTCGTCCGATGAAGGATCGGATCAAAGGCGCCAAAATCTACCGTAGCGAAAATGGTGGGCAGAGCTGGGTGCAGGTCAGCGGGCTGGACGAAAGAACCAAGAAGTTTATGGAGAACCACTCCGGGACCTACGGCTGGGTCTTCGCGCAGATCAGGGTCGATCCACAGGATGAAAATCGCATCTACACGATGGGTTTGGCCCTCAATGTGTCCTCTGACGGCGGCAGGACCGCCGAGGTCCTGACGGGAATGCACGGGGATCATCACGGTTTGTGGATCGATCCTGCCAACAGCGATTACCTGCTCAACGTCCAGGACGGTGGGCTGTCCATCTCCTACGACGGCGGGGAGAATTGGAAGATCCCGCTCAAGGCCTTGCCATTGGCCCAGTTCTACAACGTGGCCTACGACATGAACGAGCCCTTTCGGGTCTTCGGCTCGATTCAGGACCACGGCAGCCGTGTTGGCACCGTCGACATTTCGGAGGGCCGGGCGAAGATCAAAGCGATCCCGTTCGACGACGCGCTCGGTGGAGAAGGCACCTCCCACGCCGTCGATCCGCGCGACGGCACGGTCTATGCCAGCACCTTCTACGGCAATCTCGAGCGACAGAGCTTCGACGGGTCCGATACGAAGACCTGTCTTCCTCCACCCTTCCCGGGAGAGGACAAACCGCTGGGGCAGTGGATCACGCCGACCATCCTGTCGGTCCACAACCCGGACATTGTGTACCACGGGATGCACAACGTCATGATGTCGCGGGATCGGGGCAACACCTGGGTCAGCATCAGCCCGGATCTGTCCCACAACGTCGCCGCAAAACGCGGCGATATCGCTTACCAGACCATCGCCGCACTCAGCGAATCTCCGCTCAGGTTCGGGCTGATCTTCGCGGGAACCGACGACGGCAGGATCTGGCGGACCAAGGACGGCGGCGGCGAGTGGACGGAGATCGGCGCTCCCCCGGTGCCGGCCAAATGGGTCTCGAGGCTGGTTTCATCCGAGCACGATCTCGGGACGGTCTACATGACGCAGACCGGCCGCAGGGAAGATGATTTCCAGGTCTACGTCTGGAAATCGACGGACCTCGGAGCAACCTGGGTCGACATCTCGGGCAACGTGCCCCTCGGTCCCGTCAACGTCATACGCGAAGATCCGGACGATGAAGAAACGCTCTACCTCGGTACAGATGCCGGTGTCTACATCAGCAATGACGGCGGCGAGACCTGGGCGGTCCTGGGCGACCTCCCGTTCGCGTACGTGCACGATCTGGCCATCCACCCCAGGGACCGGATGATCGTCATCGCCACCCACGGCAGGGGGGTGTGGGTCTTTGATGCCGAGCAGCTCGACGAGGACGAGAAAGCCGAGATCGACTCCACAAAGGCCACGGCCGAGGACCTGGAGGACCTGATCGGGAGCTGGATTGGTGAGCTCGACGCCGACGGGCGGATCCAGCCCTTCGGCCTGGAGCTCGTATTGGATGGTGATGAGATCGCTGGCTCCATGTCCTTTGTCTTCGGCCAGGCCGATGTGAGCGATGTTTCGTTCGACGGAGAGCGCCTGCGATTCACGGCGATTCGTGACAGCGGCGACGATGTCTCTGAAATGGAGTTCGAAGGACGGCTCGAAGGCGGGGAGATCACCGGGACGGGTTCGGGCGGGAGGGGCGAATTCGAGTTCACCGCTACCAAGGAAGGTGTTGAGTCGCCGACGACTGAGTGAGCGGCACCTCACCGCGCGCAACGAACCCCCTCACCCATTTTGTTGGGTTCTCTTCGACTCTTGTCCAAGACAGAGTCGCGGATAGCGTTCAGGGACGGCGACAGGGACCGGCGGACAGCATCAGCGAACAGGAGACAGCGGCAGCGACCAGCGGCCGGGGCAGCGACAGCGAACAGCGAACAGCGCTTACATTTTCGGGTTCAAGAGCCGCCAGGTCATCGCACGGACCTGATCGAAGGCCTTCATCGCTTCACTGGCTCCATTCCGGTTGACCGCCCCGGCGCGAGCGAGGAGCTTCAAGTGGCTGTCGACCTCTTTCGCCGAGGCGTATGCGATTCTCCAGTGGTTCGACCGGTCTCTCCCAACTCGGCCGTGCCCTTCTGCCAGATTCGCAGGGACCGAACTTGCCGACCGGATGACCTGATCGGCTATGGATTTCAGCGGAGCGGGAACTCTCATCACGAGTTTGATCGCGATGCCTGCTGCTTCGAGGGCTTTCGAGTGGGCAACGAGGTTGGTGTTCCTCGCGGCGTTGGACATGGTCACCTCCGGGTCGTTCATGCCCTTTGCCACAAGCCGGTGTGGTGGCCGATGTCAAGGATGCCCTGCACCCTGCCTGTCCTTGACATCGGCCGCCCACCGGCTACCCCTTCCTTTGAACGACCCGGAGGTGGCCATTTTGCCGCCTGTACTCCTGACCGCTGCCGCTGCCGCTGATCACTGTCCCTGTTCGCTGTCCCTGTTCGCTGTTGCCTGTCGCTGTCGCTGGACCCTATCGCTGCCGCTGCAATTTGGGATCGGGATCGGGATCGGGTGCGGGTACGGGCCAATCGCGAACAGGATAGGCCAACAACCAACCCGTCATCCTCGGGTTGTCACATGGGCGACTCGACATGCCGATTTATTTTGGACAGCAGTTCGTTCTCCTTGACAATCCGATATTCAACTTATACTTTATTTACGCTCGCCCCTCGGGCAACCCGTCCACGCCCAGACTCATGGTGCCCGCCGGTAAGAATTCACCGGTAGCCCACGAGAGAAGGAGCGTGACATGGAACTCTACGAATCCCGTAAGATCGTCAACACCCTCGCGCAGGGTATCCACCCCACCACCGGAGAGGTCTTCTCACCGGAGAGCCCGTACAACGACCCGGAAGTGATCCGGGCACTGTTTTCGATCCTCGAATTCGTCAAAAATTCGAAGCGGCCGCCATTGAGCGTCGAGGCGAGGCGCCGGAACAACCTCGAACTCGGAAGACCGAAGAACTCCGGTCTGCCGTGGAGCGAGGAAGATCGTGCGCTGCTCCGGTCGGGCTTCCAGGAAGGCACGGCCGTCAAGAAGTTGGCGACAACCCTTGCAAGGAGCTCGGGAGCGATCGTCGCCGAGATCATCCGGCAGGATCTGGTGCCGCCGGACCTTCGCTAGGCGAGCCCAGACACCACTATCGGTTGTTGGTGTACTTCGTGATCAAGGTCGCGCGCAACCTGGTGTAGATCTGCAGAACTTCATCCATCGCAGACTGGCTGACGTCTGTCAGATATTCATTGGCTGCATCCGGTGACTCTCTGAAGAGGCGCAGGGCCTCGGCCTCGATCTTCTCCTGGTCGGCGAAGAGTCGTTCTTCGAAGGGCTCACGTTCGGCCCGGACATCGACGATCGCCTCCTGGAACCTCAAGTTCGCGAGGTTGTCGACGAAGTCGATCGCCCACCGAGCCGAGGCGTCGCTGTAAGCGTCGGGGTCGTAGATCCGGTAGCTCTCCGAGGTCTCCTGGACGCCGGCATAGATGGGAACGTAGGGGCTGAAGTACGGGTTGTCGAGATAGACCCAGTAGACCCCCCCGATCGCATCGGGCAGCCAGCTCCTGAGCTGGGTCACCATGCCGTACTGGCCCATGTGCCGGGCCACCGGACGGCGGTTGGTGAGATGGAGCAACGCCTGCAGGTCCTTGTTCGGGAAGGGGGTCGCCAACGGGCTCTTGATCATCTTCCCCTCGTCGTCGGGGACCAACCACGGCGACTGGGCGGTGATGTCGTAGATGGTGCCCTCGTAGGTGGAGCGCTGGAAGGCCATGACATCAAGGACCGAGATTTTTTGCTCGGGCGCGATGGAAACCGGATAGGTGGACAAGGGCTCCACGTACTGGTGGTACTGGTCGACCGTCTGTGCCGGGTTCTTCACCGGAGATCGTTTCGGCCAGCGGTCCTCGTCGGGTGCAAAGGTGGTGTGAAACAACCAGAATCGGCTGGTGGCCCACTCGCGCGGGATGGGCGCATAGGCCTCCTGCCAGACAAAAGGAAAACCGCTGGACGGGTCGTACCAGCCGCGGTCGATGGCCTCCTGTTTGTAGTTGGCCGAGACCAGGAAGTTGGCCTCGTCGTCGGCGTCGATCTGTTTGATGATGCTCCAATTCGGGATCATGCAGGCGTGGTCGTCCGGGAGTCGCTGGGCGGCCCAGATCGCTCCCGGTTTGCCGCTCGAGCGGGTCCATTCCGGTCCGACCCCGAAGACCTCGAAGATCCAGATCTCTTCGGGGTCCCCGATGACGAGCGTCTCGGAACCGTCCATGGACGGCAAGAATCCGTAGCGCTCCATCAGATCGCCGATCAGCAGCACCGCATCCCGGGCCTTCGTCGTTCGCTGCAGGGCGAAGATCTGGGCCTGTTCGATGGTCATGATCTGCTCGCCCTCGCCCTTTTTGACATCGAGCTCCTTGCGCTGCGAGGTGGTGCTTTCGCCGATCGCGAGTTGGTGTTCATTCATCTGCGAATAGGCCGAGTGGAAATAGGTGAAGGTGCGCTCCACCTGCGGGATGTGGCCGAGCACATCGCCGAAGTCGTCGATGGGGCGGTCGGCTTCGACGAGCCCCCAGTAGACCGGCGCCATCTCACCCGCTTCGTGGCTTCGACCGTGAACGACAAAGATCCGTGAATTCGGACCGGCGTCGGTATGGGAAACGATGACCGAACCATCCGCGCTCGCCTCGCGGCCGACGCCGATGACGGTGCACGCATCAACCGGAGGGTAGAGACCGCTCAGCAAGATGAGGCCAGACAGCAGAAGAATCCTTGATTTCATTCGTTCCTCCATGAAGATCACGGCGCGAGTACGATAGATTCTACTTCTTCTCCGAAGCCCCGGCGGATCTGGTCCGCAGATCGCTTGCTTCGGCTGCATGATCGGATTGACTGAAGGAGGCACCTCAATGTGGACACGACGTGAGTATCTCAAGAACGCGGCCCTGGCCGGTGCGGCCTGTGCGATTCCACCCGGCCTGCTCCGGGCCTTCGAAAGCAGCGCTCTCATCACCCGTGCGATCCCGAAGACGGGTGAACATCTGCCGATCGTCGGGTTGGGGAGTTCCGCATCATTTCGGAAGGTCGCAGGTGGCGACGACATTTCAGCCCTTCAGGGCGTGATCGAAGCGCTGGTCCGGAACGGCGGCACCGTCCTCGACACCGCTCCCTCCTACGGCGCCTCAGAAAAGGTCTGCGGCGAGATCGCCGGCGAGTTGGGAGTGACCGACAAGATCTTCTGGGCCACCAAGGTCAATGTTGCTTCCCGGGAAACGGGGAAGGCCGATGGGGACGAAGCGCGGGCCCAGGTCAAACGTTCACTCGAACGGCTCGGCAAAAAGCCGGTGGATCTGATCCAGGTCCACAATCTCGCCGATCTCGCGACCCAGATGCCCGTGGTTCAGGAAGCCAAGGAGAGCGGCAAGCTCCGGTACATCGGAACCACCTCCACGCGGAGCAGCCGCCACGGAGATCTCGAAAAAGCGATGCGCCAACACCCCATCGATTTCATCGGCGTCGACTACGCCGTGGACAACCGTGCGTCGGCGGAGCGCGTCCTGCCCGTCGCGCAGGATCTCGGCATCGCCGTGCTGGTCTACGTCCCGTTTGGTCGATCCAGACTCTGGACCCGCGTGAGTGGAAGGACCGTTCCGGAATGGGCCGCAGACTTCGGCGCCGACACCTGGGGCAGATTCTTTCTCAAATATGTGGCGGCTCACCCGGCGGTCACCTGCGTCACGCCGGCGACCAGCAAGGCGAAACACATGCTGGACAACATGGGAGCCGCCTACGGTGAACTCCCCGATGAAGCAACCCTCCGCCGGATGGAAAAAGTCGTCGACGCCCTGCCATCCGCCTGAACGAGCCGGCCCGGAATTGCAGCGACTTGTCAGTCCGATGGCGGGCATCGAGACCACGACCCAGCACGATGTCCGCTAACATGAATAGTACTGATGTCACTTTTCCCGATAACCACACAAACCGCCGCCGGGACCTGCCGCAAGACGGGGAAGGGTGAGGACAATGGCACGAGCTTGTAGCGAAGGAGTGTTCACTTCATGGGACGACACAGAGCTCTTCTGCCGAAGTTGGGCGCCGGCCACAAGCAGTCAAAAGGCACTGATCCTTGTTCACCGCGGGCACGAACACTCCGGACGGCTTCAGGAGTTGTTGGATTCGCTGGACATGCCCGACTTCTGGGCCTTCTCGTGGGACAACCGCGGACACGGGAAATCGCCGGGCGATCGCGGACACGCCCCGAGCTATTCGGCTCTCGTGCGCGATCTGGATGCCTTCGTCCACCACGTCTGCGAGCAGCACAATATCCCGATGGAGAACATCGCCATCGTGGCCAACAGCGTCGGCGCCGTGACCACCGCGACATGGGTTCACGACTACGCGCCGCGGATCCGCTCGATGGTCCTGGCCGCACCCGCTTTTCGCATCAAACTCTACGTGCCCTTGGCGATTCCGTTTCTCCGTCTGTTGCTGCGCTTCAAGCCCGACGCGACGATCAGCAGCTATGTCAAATCGAAGATGCTGACCCACGACCCCGAGCAATCCCGGGCCTATGACGAAGATCCGCTGATCACGCGCGACATTGCGGTCAACATCCTGCTCGAACTGCATGACACGGCCACCCGCGTCATGGCGGACGCCGGCGCCATCGAAACGCCGACACTGGTTCTTTCCGGCGGATCGGATTGGGTCGTGAAGAACTCCGCGCAGCGGCAATTCTATGAAGGGCTCTCTTCCGCCAAGAAGCAGATGGAGTACTACCCCGGTTTCTTTCACGCCATCCTCTACGAAAAGGATCGCGCCAAACCCATCAACGATGCGCGGGCATTCCTGATGGAAAGCTTCGAGCGTGATATGGACCGCTCGGCCCTCGTGCGTGCCGACCAGGGGGGATACACGCGCACGGAGTACGATCTGCTGCGGCAGCCGGCCCCTATACTTCGCGGGCTCGGATACAAACTGCAGCGATTCGGCATGAACACCGGCGGCCGGCTGAGCGAGGGTATCCGGATCGGGCTCGAAACCGGTTTCGATTCGGGCAGGTCGCTCGACTACGTGTACGACAACACTGCAAGGGGCACGACGCCGCTGGGCCGCCTGATCGATCGCGGGTATCTCGATGCCGTGGGCTGGAAAGGCATTCGCGACCGGCGCACCCATCTGGCCGCCATGCTCAGAAACTCGGCGGAGCGCCTCGCAGGCACCGGCAATCCGGTGCGGATCCTGGACCTCGCGACCGGCTGTGGCCGCTATGTCCTGGATGCTCTCGTCGAGCTGCGCGCCCTTGATGTCAGCGCAGTGCTTCGGGACTGGGAGCCCCGCAACCTGGAACAGGGCCGCGCCTCGGCAGCGGCACTCGATCTGGAAAACGTGGTTTTCGAACAGGGCGACGCCTTCGACAAAGAATCGATCCTCGCTGTCACACCACGTCCCAATATCGTGATCGTCTCCGGTCTCTACGAGTTGTTCCCCGACAACGCCATGCTGATCGCTTCGCTCGAAGGCATCGCCGGGATCCTCCAGGATGACGGGGACTTCATCTACACCTGCCAGCCGTGGCATCCCCAGGTGGAAATGATCGCGCGCACGCTGCCCAACCGTGACGGGGTTCCCTGGATCATGCGCCGACGCTCGCAGGCGGAGATGGATGAACTGCTGCGTTCGGTCGGGTTGCAAAAACTGGAGATGAAGATCGACGAGTACGGCATCTTCACGGTTTCCAGAGCGAAAAAAGCATGAACCAGGACCTGGTGCATCCCCTCGTCTCGAGCAGCACCGCCAATCTGCTGGCGTTGATCTCGAGTTACGGGTGCGACGCCAAATATGTTCCGCGGGCCCTGTATCTGTTGCTGATGACCGTAATGCGGCTCCCGGTCCGGTGGACGGCAGCCGCGAGGTTTGCCGGACGCATTCGAAACCAGCCCATCGAGCCTCCGCCGATCTTCATCATCGGTCATTGGCGGAGCGGCACGACCCATCTCCAGAACCTGATGAGCCGGGATCCACGGTTCGCACGGGTGACCCTACTTCAAGCTGCCATGCCACACGAGTTTCTGATCCTCCCCAACTCGATCAAGGGCCGCATCGGGGGCATGTTGCCGCCGACCCGCCTGATGGACAACGTGCCCGTCGCTGCTGATGTGCCATGGGAAGAGGAGCTCGCGCTGACCTCCGTCGGCCGGCTCTCGTTCTATCACGTATCGTTTTTCCCCCGCCGCATGGGCCGGATCTTCAACGACGCGGTGTTGTTCGACGATGGCGATGTCGGGCTCATCGAAACGTGGAAACGGCAGTACCTTCACTTTCTGCGAAAGGTCCAGCTCGAGCAACCGGGCAGGCCGTTGCTGTTGAAAAACCCTGCCAACACCGCCAGAATCACCCTCCTCAAACAGATGTTTCCGGGTTGTCGTTTCATCCATATTCATCGCGACCCTTACAAGGTATTTGCCTCCTCTGTACACCTCTACCTCAAGGCCCAGGAGGCCTGGGGACTGCAGAGCACCGAGCGGGACCGTGTCGCACGGCACATCCTCGAATCCTATCCCCTACTGATGAACGCGTTCTTCGACCAGCGCGGTGACCTGGGCGAGGATGAGTTGGTCGATGTGGGTTTCCGTTCGCTCCAGGAGGACCCGATCGGGACGCTGGCGGGGATCTACCGTGATCTCGGCATGGCGGATTTTGGAGCGGCCAGGCCCTATTTCGAAGAGTACCTCGAGAGCCAGCGCGACTACAAAAAGAACCGCTTGCCGTTGGCGGCAAACGAAAAAGAGCTCGTCGCCCACCGATGGAGGGAAGTGTTCGACCGTTTGGGTTATGCCATTTGAAAGGGCTCCAACGGCCGCTCCCGGGACGAGAGGATCAACTCAACTGAAAACCGTCGCAAACCCCCGTGTCGCCGCTTACTACGCTGCGGGCGTGCTGTTCACCACCCTGTTGACCGTGGGCGGTTGGCCCTGGACCAGTCCCTTGATCTGGCCGGCCCTTTCCATGCTCGCCCTGGTGGTCGCCTACCTTGGTGTGGGCCCGGTCATCTACGGCAAACGGAAGGGGGCCCTTCCAAAGCACGTCCTTTTCATGATGGCGCCGACGCTCCTGGGCCAACACTTGTCGCTATGTTACTACCGGCGGAATTCAAGCCCCTGGGACGAGGCCGCCCCCGGATTACTGATGGGCAGGGTCCTGACCGAACCGGAGTGCGCCGCGCTGATCCAGACCGGTGCAACCGCCGTTCTGGATCTCACGGCGGAGTTCAGCGAGACCGCCAGGCTGCTCGCCCTCGAGTATCACAATGTGCCGCTTCTCGACCTGACCGCACCGACACCAGTCCAGCTTCAGGAAGCCGTCGCGTTTATCGGCGACCGGGTCGCGTCGGGTGGAACCGTCTATGTGCACTGCAAGGTCGGCTACTCGCGGACCGCGACGGCGGTCGGCGCCTACCTCGCGGCCAGCGGACTATGCGATTCCCTCAACGAAGTTTTGACACATCTCCGTTCGAAACGCCCCGGAATCGTCATCAGACCCGAGGCCATCAGGGCACTGAGTTCATTCCTGGCGACGAGTGACCGGCGCGCAGCGTCAAAGATCGACGGCACCGACGCGAGTAGTTGACAGAAGATGGAACGGATCGCAGGATGGCTTCAATGGACCAGAAATTCGGCATCGTCTCCGTACATCCGGGCACTCTCCTCGATACGGACGAACTCGAGAAGATCATCGGCCCATATCTTCGCTCTCTCGAAGAGCTGGGCGGCTACAGTTGTGATTCGAACTCGCTGCCTGATAACGGCATCCCGCCATTCCTGCTGGTAGCAACGGGCGGCAGCGAACAGGTCGTTCTCCGCTGGTGGGCGGAACATCACGGTGCAACGCCGGACGAATCGCTTTTCCTGATCGCCCACCCCGGCAACAACTCGCTGCCTGCGGCCCTGGAGGTCCTGGCCCGGCTGCAACAGGACGGAACCCCGGGGCGGATTTTCTATCTCGAGGGGCCCGAGGACGGTTCCGGTCTTCAAATGATCACCGAGGCCGCACACGAAGAGAGAGTCCGGCGGGCCCTTCGGCGCGCCCGTATCGGGCTGGTGGGCGAGCCGTCGGATTGGCTCGTGGCCAGCATGCCCGATGCGTCGACAGTCCGCAGGACCTGGGGCCCCACGGTGGTCCCGGTGGAGATGGACGGGGTGGTGAAAACCATGGCGGCCATTTGCGACGAAGAGCTCGAAGAGCACGCCGACGAACTCATCGCGGGAGCCAGCGGGGTTTTCGAACCATCAACTTCCGACATCCGGGATGTGGCCAGGGTCTACCTCGCACTTCAACAGATCGTCGTCGATCACGATCTCGATGCGCTGACGGTTCGTTGTTTCGATTTCGTCCAGAACCAGAAGACGACCGGGTGTTTCGGTCTGGCTCAACTCACCGACGAGGGTGTCATCGCAGGGTGTGAGGGCGATCTGGTCTCCACCATCGGTTTGCTTTGGGCGCGTTTGCTGGTCGATGAAACACCGTGGATGGCGAATCCCGCACAGCTCGATCCGGAGCGCAACACGCTCTGGTTGGCCCACTGCACCGTGCCGCGCTCGCTGGTCTCGAGCTATGGTCTTCGGTCGCACTTCGAGTCGGGGCTCGGCGTGGGGATTCAAGGCACACTCCCGCCGGGCCAGGTCACCCTGCTGCGAATAGGCGGCAAGGAGATGGACAGGGTGTGGTTGGCCGAGGGCGAAATCCTGCGATCCGGCAATGCCGAAAACCTCTGCCGCACCCAGGCTGAGATCCAACTCACGCGGGGCGGCAAGGCCGCCGATCTGCTGCGCGCTCCCCTGGGCAACCACCTCGTGCTGGTCCCCGGGCACCACCTCGATTGTTTCGGGCACTGGTGTGAAAGCGCCGCGACGGATTTCGGGATGGTTGGAGAGTACGAAAAGTTCTAGATCCGCCACAGGGTTCCCTTCCCTGGGCGGCGTCTATTCGGAAGGGGCCACTCCGGAGGGCTTTCCCCGCGCGACGAAGGCCGGACAGTCGGCGGCCGAGACCGGGTCCATAAAACGGTCGCGATCGAGACAGATGCCCGCCGATCCGCGGACCGATGCGTAGAGTGTTCCCAGGATGGTGGAAGCGGGGAATTCAACCTCGATGGCGGCGGGGTCGTCGACAAAGTGTTGGCAGTGCTGACAGGTTTGCTGAATCATGCCGTCGACTCCCGATTCGAGCCATCGATGCTTCTCGCCTGCCAGCGAGATTATCACGGGTTGACGACTGCGGCTTCGCTGTAGTGAGATGCAGGTCGGCTGAGGAATTGGAGGCCGATCCTGCGAACCATCCTGCGCATCCTGTTGTGTCTTTTTGTGCTCCCGCTCGGTTCGTGCCGCAAAGCCGATCCACCACCCAATATCATCTTCATTGTCGCCGACGACCTCGGCTACCGAGAGCTGGGATCGTACGGCCAGGAAAAGATTCGCACACCTCACATCGATCGGCTCGCGGCGGAGGGCATGCGGTTCACACGCCACTACAGCGGCTCGCCGGTTTGCGCGCCTTCGCGGGCGGTCCTCATGACCGGAAAACACCCGGGTCACGCCTGGGTCCGCGACAACAAAGAAATCCAACCGGAAGGCCAGGCGCCGATCCCCGCGACCGAGGTGACGCTGGCCGAGAGGCTGCGCGAGCGAGGCTATACGAGTGGGATCTTCGGCAAATGGGGTCTGGGCTTCCCCGGCTCCGAAGGCGATCCACTCGAACAGGGTTTCGACCGGTTCTTCGGCTACAACTGCCAACGCCATGCTCACAGTTATTACCCCGGCTATCTCTGGGACGACAACGAGCGGATCGCTCTCAACAACGAACCTCCGGTGCCTGGACACGCAAAACTTGCCGAGAATGCCGATCCGGCGGATCCATCGAGTTATGCGCCGTTCCAGGGCACGGACTATGCCTCCGATCGGATCGCTGAACAGGCGCTCGCCTTTATCAATGACAACAGGGACCGGTCCTTCTTTCTCTACTACCCCACCATCATTCCTCACCTCGCACTCCACGTGCCGGATGATTCCTTGGCCGAGTACACTGCCCTTGGTTGGGAGGACCCACCGGCGGACGCTCGCTATACGCCGCATTTCACACCCCGTGCCGCCTACGCAGCCATGATCACTCGCATGGACCGCAATGTCGGTCGCATCCTGGATCTCCTCGACGAGCTCGAGCTGGCCGACAACACGATCGTGGTCTTCACCTCGGACAACGGCACCACCTACCTCGGACCGATGGCCGAGTTCTTCGACTCGGTCGGAACGCTCCGCGGTCTCAAGGGCTCGAGTTATGAGGGTGGTCTTCGGGTGCCCGCTCTGGTGCGCTATCCGGGCCGGGTCAAAACGAATTCGGTGAATTCCACCCTGTCGGGTTTCGAAGACTGGATGCCGACGCTCCTGTCGCTGGCCGGTAGCTCGGAGGAAAGCGGTGATGGGCTCGACTTGAGTCCCGCATTGCTCGACGGAGTCGAGATGGATCGCGCCTTTCTCTATCGGGAGTTTGCCGGATACGGCGGCCATCAGGCGGTATGGGTCGGCAAATGGAAGGGCATTCGGCCACGACTCGCAGATGGTGATACCTCGATCGAGCTCTATAACCTCGAAGACGATATGTCCGAGTCCACGGATGTGGCCGAACAGCACCCCGATGTGATCGCAGAGATCGCCTCCATCATGGAGCGCGAGCACTCACCCTCCGAATTGTTCCCGCTGAATACCATCGACCGCCAATGAGGCGAAGAAGGCCTTCGGATGGGTTCAGGAGTCGGCGTCCAACTCGATCGATCCGAAGACCTTGCGCCAAACCGATCGTCGGCCGGTGAGATACGACGAAAACATGGCGACCATCTCGTCGATCATGAGATCGGTCTTCGTTCCTTTCGGTGTCTCGTGCGCGAGCCGCCGGGTCAGGGCCTCGATCGAGGTGGCCATGATGTAAGCCGCAGCCTCCACGTTTTGCACCCTCACATCGGGACGATGTTCGAGAACCCGTTTCAACCATCGTACGAGGTGGTCGCTTTCTTCACCAACATCCTGGCCGCCAATGCTCTGCGGCACCTCGTCGGCCAGAACCCGGGTCAGGACCGGGTTGTCGTTGTGGAGACCGATCATTTCCTCGAACAACCCACGCAGCGCCTCTTCCACCGGCACCGCAGGATCATCAAGACGATCGAGCGCCAAACCGACCACCACGTGAACTTCCTTGCGATGCTCCTCCCGCAGGGCCGCGAGGATGGCTTCCTTGTTGCCGAAATACTGATAGAGCGAACCGATGGAAACGCCCGCCCGCTCCGCGATCCGGTTTGTGGAGGCCTTGTCCCAGCCGATTTCGTCGATGACGGTTGCGGCGGCCTCGAGGATCGCTCGATGGGTCAACCTCGCGCGTTTCTGCCGCGGAGACCGGCGGGTCGCGCAGTCTGAAATATGAGGTTTTACTCGTTTTAGCGGCCCATCGACCATGTCACTCATTTTCGAAGTTATTTTAGATTGAGTATTTTGCGTTCCAACCTTCGGCATGGTCGACCTCGTTTCCCGAAGTAGATAAATAAAATGAGTTGTCGCTCGTATATCTATCGTGCGAAGTCCGAGCGCCAATGTCAAGGTGAACCGGTCGAGATGTTTTTCCACGCCCTGACCGAGCCCTCGACCACTCTCGCGATCAAAAACTCGGGTCGCTCTCGCGGAGAATCTGAAGTACATTCAGCAACAGCATGAAAAATCACGAAAACATTTTGATCCTCGGTCTCGGCGGCGTCGGGTTCTATCTGGCCAAAAGACTCAGCCACGAAGGCCATGCCATCACCGCGATCGAGCAGAGCCCCGAGTTGATCCACCGTGCCGACGGCGTGGTCGACGCGCGGCTGATCCGCGGCGACGCCATGAGCTTTACCACCTGGGCACAAGCACATGCGAAGGAGATGGACTATCTGATCGCGGTCACCGACAACGATTCGGTCAACATCATGGGCGCGCTGATTGCCGAGCGCTGCGGCATCCCCCGCAAGATCGCCCGCGTTCGTTCTCTCGAACTCTGGAACGAGGACGCCATCCTCACCGCCGACGACCTCGAGATCGATCTCGTGATCCGCCCCGAGGAGCTGACCGCGCAGGAGATCGCCCGGCTCCTCAAGATCCGCGCCGGCAACGTGGTCATCGATATCGCCGAAGGGCAGATGCAGGTGGTCGGGATGCGGATCGACGAGGGCTCGCCGTTTGCCGGGGCCAACCTCAAGGATCTGGCGAAGAAATATGACCACTCCTACTTCCGGGTGGTCTCCATCGCGCGCGGCATCAAAACGATCATTCCCGGCGGTGATGAAGAACTGCGGCCTGGCGACAACGCCTACATTCTCGCCCGAACCGAGCACGTGCCGAAACTGATCGAGATGGCGGATCTCCCGGAGGACGACGAAGCACCGGGTTCTGATCATCGGCGGCGGGCTGGTCGGCAGCCGGGTCGCCCAGTTGCTCGAAAACGTCTTCCCGGTTCGCCTGCTCGAACGCGACGAGCAGCGCGCCGAAGAGCTCTCGCACACGCTGCCGAACACCGAGTTCCTGCACGGCGACGGGTCGAAGCGTGATGTCCTGCTCCAGGCCGGTCTGCTCGATATGGACACCGTCGTCGCCGCCACCAGCGAAAACGAAACCAACATCATGTCCTGCGTGCTCGCCCGAAGCGTGATCGAAGACCACGCCGGATCCGAAGGGCTGAAAAAGACCAAGACGATCGCTCTGGTCGGGCGTGAGGAGTACCTCGTCCTGGCCACGACCATGGGCTCCGACATCGTGCTCAGCAAAAAGGTCCTGGCCGCCAATGAGATCCTCAAATACATCCGCCGGGGACAGCTGCTCTCGGTCGCCCATCTGCACGGATTCGAAGCCGAGGTGGTCGAGTTGGTGGTCGGTGACGACGCTCCGATCACCCGCAAGCCGCTCTACCAGACCGAGCGGCCTCAAGGGCCGGATTATTATCGGCGGTTACGCGCGCGGAGAGTCGTGGCAGACGGCGGTCGGCTCGACCCACCTCCTGCCCGGCGACCTGGTGCTCGCGGTCTGCACATCCGATCACCTGCGCGATCTTCAGAACCTCGTGCTCGGGTGATCCGTCAATGAACTTCCGCTCCATCGCCTTCGTTATGGGCACCCTGTTGTTGGTGACGGCGGGGGCCCTGGTTATTCCCGCACTGTGCTCCATCATCTACGGTGAGAGAGACCTGCACGCCCTGCTGATCTCCGCAGCGGTTGCTGCGGCCGTCGGGTTGCCATTGCGGCTCAAATTCAGAGATGCCCGCGAGCTCGACACCCGCGACGCGATCGTCATCGCCGCCTTCGGGTGGATCGTCATCTCCGCGGTGTCGGCGTTGCCGTTCATGATCCACGGCAGCATCCCGTCGTTCACCGACGCGTTCTTCGAAATGATGTCCGGCTACACCACGACCGGCGCCACCATCCTGACGGACATCGAGGTCCTACCGCACGGGCTCCTGTTCTGGCGCAGCCAGACCCACCTGCTCGGGGGCATGGGCTTCCTGACCCTCACCATCATCTTCCTCCCCCACGGCGTCGGCGGCCTCCGGATTTTCCGCGCCGAGTCGAGCCCGGGACAGGTCCTCACCAAGGAGAGGTTCACCCCCCGCAACCGCGACGCCATCGTCTACCTGTGGGTGATCTATCTGGCACTCAACGCGGTGCAGACCCTTCTGATGTGCCTCGGCGGCATGTCGCTCTTCGACTCCCTCTGCCACGCCTTCGGCACGGTCTCCACATCCGGCTACTCGCCCTACAACGCGAGCATCGGCCACTACAACAGCGCCTACTTCGATTGGATCATCACTCTTTTCATGTTCCTCGGCGGCGTCACCTTCATGCTCTTTTACTTCGCCGCCCGCGGCAATTGGAAAGCGCTCAAGATCAACACCGAGCTGCGCTGGTACATCGGTTTCACCCTATTCTTCTGCGGCGCGACATCCTGGATCCTGTGGCGGGAAGGCACCTACGGTTTCGCAGATTCTCTGCGCTACGGCGCGTTCCAGGTCACCTCGTTGCTGACCACCACCGGTTTCACCACCACAGACTACGAACTCTGGCCCCAGGCCGCCCAGATGTTCCTGCTGGCCGTTTGCTTCGTCGGCGCCTGCGCCGGCTCCACGACCAGCGGCATCAAGGTCATTCACTACGTCTTGATCTGGAAGTACATGGTCGGCGCGATCAAGAAGCTCTTCTTCCAACCGCTGGCGGTGATTTCGGTCCGGGTCAACGGTCTGCCGGTTGATCAGATGATCATCGGCCTGGCCGTCTGTTACTTCATCGTCAACATCTTCATGGTGCTCGGCGGCGGCATCGTCATGGTCCTGATCGCCGACATGGACGCCATCACCGCCATGAGTTCGGTGATCGCCGCGCTGATGAACATCGGCCCAGGCTTTGGCGACGTGGGCCCATCCGAGAACTACGCCTTCATCTCGGACGCCGGAAAGTGGTTTCTCGCCTGGAACATGCTGGTCGGTCGACTCGAGATGTTTTCGGCCCTGGTGATTTTCTACCCCACCTTCTGGCGACGGTGAACCGGCCCTTCCCTCCCGGCTGACAAGCAGCCGCAAACAGGCTAAACTGCCTTGCCGGGATGCGGCAAACCACTCTCCAAGGACGGAACATGACCACACCGAAGATCATCTGGACCAAAACCGATGAGGCACCTGCTCTGGCAAGCTATTCACTGCTTCCGATTATTCGTGCATATGTCGCGGGCACCGGCATCGAGGTGGAAGAAAGAGATATTTCTCTCGCCGGCAGGATCATCGCCAACTTCCCCGAAAATCTGAGAGACGACCAGAAGATCCCGGACGAACTCACCGCCCTCGGCGAGCTCGCGAAAACTCCCGAAGCCAACATCATCAAGCTGCCGAATATCAGCGCCTCGATCCCCCAGCTGCAGAGCGCCATCGCAGAGCTCCAGAAAAAGGGCTACGACATTCCCAATTTCCCAGAGGAACCCAAGACCGCTGAAGAGAAGGTCCTTCGTGCGCGTTTTGCCGTGTGCCTCGGTTCGGCGGTCAACCCGGTCCTCCGTGAAGGCAACTCCGATCGCAGGCCGGCGGCATCGGTCAAGAAATTCGCCCAGAAACACCCGCACAAGATGATGAAGCCGTGGCCCGAATCCGGGTCACGATCACGGGTGGCCCACATGGAGGACAAGGATTTCTTTGGCAGCGAGAAATCGACCACCGTGGCAAAGGCCGGCGACGTCTCGATCCAGTTTGTCGCCGGCGACGGCTCGACCACCGTGCTCAAGGAGAGGGTGCCTCTGCTCAAAGACGAAGTCATCGACGCCGCGGTCATGAACGTTGCCGCACTACGTGCCTTTTTTGCCGAGCAGATCGAGGCCGCCAAAGCGGACGGCGTGCTCCTGTCGCTTCACCTCAAAGCCACCATGATGAAGATCTCCGACCCGATCATGTTCGGCCACTGTGTTTCGGTCTTTTATGAAGACGCGCTCGAAAAACACGCCGAGACACTCGAGGAAATCGGAGCCAACGTCAACAACGGTCTCGCCGATGTGCTCGAAAAACTCGATCGACTGCCAGCCGAAAAGAAGGCTGAGATCGAAGCGGACATCGCGGCCGTCTACTCCCATCGACCCGATCTCGCGATGGTGGATTCGAGGAAGGGCATCACGAATCTTCACGTTCCCAACAACGTCATCGTCGACGCCTCGATGCCGAACATCGTCCGCGACGGCGGCAGGATGTGGAACAAGAACGACGAACTCCAGGACTGTATCGCCATGGTGCCCGACCGCTCCTACGCGACCATGTATGCCGAGATCCTCGAAGACGCCAAAGCAAACGGTCAGTTCGACCCCGCCACCATGGGCAATGTCGCCAATGTCGGGTTGATGGCCCAGAAGGCGGAGGAGTACGGTTCTCACGACAAGACCTTCGAGGCGCCGGCTGACGGCACAATCCGGGTCGTCGATGCCGCGGGCGGGACCCTGCTCGAGCAATCGGTCGAAAACGGTGACATCTTCCGGATGTGCCAGGTCAAGGACGCTCCCATCCGGAACTGGGTCAAGCTCGCCGTCACGAGGGCTCGTGCGTCCGGTTCGCCGGCGATTTTCTGGCTCGACGAAGAGCGTGCCCACGATGCCGAGATCATCAAGAAGGTCAATACGTATCTGCCGGAACACGACACCAGCGGTCTCGACATCCGGATCATGAAGCCGGTCGATGCGATGAAATTCACGCTTGAAAGAGTCCGCCGCGGCGACGACACGATCGCTGTTACCGGCAACGTCCTCCGTGATTACCTGACCGATCTCTTCCCGATTCTGGAGCTCGGAACCAGCGCCAGAATGCTTTCCATTGTGCCGTTGATGAACGGCGGTGGGCTCTTCGAAACCGGGGCCGGCGGCTCCGCTCCAAAACATGTTCAGCAGTTTCTGTCAGAAGGCCACCTGCGGTGGGACTCTTTGGGCGAGTACTGCGCACTGGTGCCCTCCCTCGAGCAGGTTGCCGAGACTTCCGGCAATGCCAAGGCGAAGGTCTTCGCCGCGACGCTCGATCAAGCGATCGCCAACTATCTGGAAAACGGCCGGCTTCCGTCACGGAAGGTTCACGAGATCGACAACCGGGGCAGCACCTTCTATCTGGCTCTTTACTGGGCCGAGGCGCTGGCCGGTCAGGACGAGGACACGGAGCTGCGGCAGCGGTTCTCGGGAGTCGCAGAGAAGCTCCGGGCCAACGAGGCCGTCATATCGGAAGAACTTCTTTCGGCCCAGGGTGACCCGGTCGATGTGGGCGGCTACTTCTTCCCCGATGACGCGATGGCGGAAAAAGCGATGCGTCCGAGCGCCGCACTGAATGCAATCATTGAGGTGATGAGCTAGCGAGCATCTCCCGGATCCGGCGGATGTGCTTCGGACGGGTTCCGCAGCAGCCGCCGACGATGGAAGCGCCTGCGTCCAGCCATAGCTGGACCTCGTCGGCATAGGTGTCGGGCCGCAAGACGGTGGTCGCGGCTTTTCGTTGCGTCGACTCGGCATCGGCTACAGCTCCGGTCTGGCCACTACCCGGCTCCACCCTCTCGGCGTTGGCATAACCGCCGACCGGGGCGGCGGTGAGGCCTGTGAGCCGGGGAATCGCGGCAGTCACGAAGTTGGCGCCGCAACAGTTCACGAGATAGGCCGACGGCCGCAGTTCGCCGAGGGCGGTAAACGCATCTTCGAGGCTCTCCCCGCTCGGGAGGGTGTTCAACCTGTCGCCCTGCAAGGTCCAGCTGACCCAGAAATCTCTGCCGGTTTCAGACGCGGCTGTCGCCGCCCAGACCGCCTCACGCGCACTCCCCATGGTCTCGCACATGATGAGATCGACCCTCTCGGCAAGCACCGCAGCGATGCGGCGGTAACTCTCCATGGCCTCGTCTCGGTCCACTGTGAGATCCGTGCGATAGCTGGTCTCCAACGGCGGCAGGGATCCCGCAATCCGCGGCCGCCGACCCGCCGTCTCGCACGCTTTCTCGGCCAGATCAACCGCCAACCCGGTCAACTCTTCCACGCGGTGCGCCATGTCTTCGCGGGCGAGAATCTGCGGCGTCACGGTGTAATTGTTGATCGTCAGAATATCGGCGCCGGCTGAAATGTAATCCGCGTGCATCCCGATGACCTCATCGGGCTGATTGAAAAGCGCCTTTGCCGACCAGATCGAATCGACGTGGGACGGGACCTCCACCCCACGGAGTTTGAGTTCGTATCCGATCCCGCCATCCAACAGTGTGACCATGACGGACCCCTTTGTCGATAAAGCGCTTCGATTCTATTTGATCAAAGACAAGATCTCGACAAGCTCGGTTTCGTTTTCCGCCCCCACCACCCCGATGATGCCGTCGCCCTTCCGGATCACACCCACGAAACCGGTGTAGGGCACCTTTTTGGCGAGCACGGGAGCGCCGTCGAAGGCCACGGGCATCCATTTGGAAGCCAAGGTGTTCCACGTCGCATCCGCGCTGGAACCAGGGGCAGGCAACACGACAAAGAGCTTGCGGCCGTCTTCGTACTCTGCCGATACGCAGCGCGAGAGCTCGGCAAGCCCGAGGAAGCCCTCGCGGACAAACTGTTCCGACCCGTCCGCTCTCCCAGCGGTCGGTAGTTTGGAAAACTCCGCAGGCATGCCGTTCGATCCAGGAAGCGATCGGGCCACCGTCTCGAGAACCACCTTGCCCGTCACGTCGTCCATCTCGCCGTCGTAGACATCCACCTTGACATAGAACCGGTCCTTGGCCATCAGGGCCTGGTAAGGAGGCGACACGACCGCCTGGGCGCCGATCGACAGCGGCTTGGTGTCATCGGGGAGCTCGGTGCGGTAGATTCCGTACGCGTTGATCGGGGTGCCCATGTCGTAGATGCTCACGGCCACGGTGACTCCATCGCGGGAAAGCTCTGCGGTTTCGAGACCCTGAAAACCATACTGCATGAAGGTCTCGGCCGCCCCGTTGATGTACTCCCACAGAGAGTCCGAATCATAGGAGCTCACCTCGCTGTCGGGGGTCCACCCCTCGATCTCGGGAAAGTCCAGGGCGGCCGCGGGAGTCACGACCACCAACACGACGAAGAACAGACTGAGTTTTTTCAATTCCAGCTCCTAGATGACGGTCAAGAGCGAATGAGCGGACAGAACGTTTGCACGAATATCGATGCCATAGGGACAGGCTCCGGTACACGGCGCGCTGCAGCCCATGCAACGGGCGCCGTTCGAATCGCCGAGGCGAGCATATTTGCCGATCGCCTCTTTTTCCCGACCCTGACCGGTGAAATAGTAGGAGTAGCGCATGATGGTGCTCACCGCCAGGCGTTCGGCACACTTTCCGAGGCACTCGGAGCAACCGTGACGACAATAAAGACTGTTGTGGGCGAGCCGGTAGTCCTCGAGGAAGCGCGCCTCGGCCAGCTTCATCGTCGATCCAGAAAGTGCGACAAAACGCTGCACCTGTTCGAAGTCCCGCATGCCTACGCAGACAGTTTGCATGTCCGGGTTCTGGAGGACCCACTTGATGGCGGTGTCCCGCATGACGGTGCGGTCGGTCAGCCCGTACTTCTCGCGGAAGGGTGCGGTGTCATCGTAGGCCTTCTTCTGATCGGCCAACCACCCCTGGATCTCTTCGATGGATTTCTCCCTCGACTGCCCTTCCTTCTCCTTGCGTTCGATATAGGCCAGGAGATCGCCGGTGGGATTTTCGGGATCGAAATCGGGGATCTCGGCGGCGCCCGGCGCCGTCTTCATGGCGGTGGTGCCGACGCCCGATGCCTTGGCCAGCGCCAGGACCCGCTCCGCCTCTTCAGAATTCATGAAGTTGTATGACATGAGCATGAGATCGAAACGACCGTCCTCGATGGCGGCGCCCAGGACCTTCTCCATGCTCTCCTGTTCGTCGTTGCGGGGCCCGTGGCACGAGAGCCCGTCGAACCGGACCTTGGAGTCGGTCTTGAGCTTTTTGATCGCAGCGTGGAAACCCTCGTTCTTGGTGGTCTCGACGTGGTAGACCGCGTGCATGAAGAGCGCATCGGCATACTCCGTCCCGAGCCTCTCGAGACATTTTGCATAGCGGTCGAGAATGGTCTGCTCGGTGTCGCCTTCCTTGAGCTCGAGCTTCGTGGTGATGAAGACCTTCGAGCGATCCATGTGCTTCAAGGCCTCGCCGATGAGCTTCTCGTGCTTGCCGTTGCCGTAGGACTCCGCGGTGTCGAAGTAGTTGATCCCGTGATCGTAGGCGTAGCGGATCATGTTCGAGTCCGATGCACCGGCACCCATTGAAACATCGGACACCTTGAAGCCCGTACGGCCGAGAGTGCGCCAGTTATTGATTGCGGGCGCCTTTTCTTCCGCGTCGTCCGCGGCGTGCAGGGGCAGCGCCGAAGCCGCCGCGGCGGCGCTGCCCACCGCGAGGAAGCCGCGTCGAGACATGGTGTTTTTTTGTTTGGTATCGCTCATGGTGTTTCCCTTTCAGTTCGGCGATCAACGGGGCCCGCACAATTTGGTCATCCAACCAACTTGACGATGTGGCGCAACCGGTGGTTGCGTGCCATCAAGAGACTATCGCGTCCGACCCTATTCTCCGAATCATCGGGCAATCGAGACGCGATTTCGTTGCATCGTCGACTGCTTTTCAGAGGTCATTGGCCGGAGAGCAACCAGGCTCGACTATCATGGTCCACCGAAAGGACCTGGACAGACATTGGAAACGATCATGACGACATTCGTGGCGGCGGTGACCCTGGGCATCGCGGGCCAGATCATTGCCGAGCGCTTCCAGCTGCCGGCCATTCTCCCTTTGCTTTTGATCGGCATCGCCTTTGGTCCTTTCGGTCTCGGGTTCGTGCATCCCGAGGCGCTCGGTCCTTCGCTCGAGGCGTTGATCCATCTCGGGGTGGCGATCATTCTCTTCGAGGGCGGTCTGTCTCTCGACCCGCAACGATTGAAGAGCGTCGGCGCGGCGGTCCGCAATTTGCTGACCATCGGCGTCGCGGTGACCGGTGTCGCCTCGGCGGCCGTCGCCCATTGGCTCGTCGCGATGCCGTGGCCCACCGCAGCGCTGTTTGGCGCCATCGTCACCGTCACCGGTCCAACCGTGATCGTGCCGTTGCTGCGGCACCTCATCGCGCCACGCGAGGTCAAGACTATTTTGCTGTCCGAGGGTCTGATCGTGGACCCGATCGGCGCCATTCTCGCCTATCTCGTCCTGCAGTGGATCGGTCGCACGGGCATTCCCTTCCAGGCCCTCACCGCCGAAGTGATGAGTCTTACCGCCACCGGCATCGTGCTCGGTTTTGTCGCCGGAGCCCTGGCCAAGCTCATCTTGAAATCCAGGTTGGTCGGCGGCGAACTGCGCAACCTCAGCATTCTGGCCCTGCTCATGCTCTGTTACATGGTGGCCGAGCACGAGGCGCCGCAGTCCGGGATCCTGGCCGCGATGGTCATGGGATTGACGATCTCGGCGGCGGAACTTCCGGATCTGGTCTCGGTGCGGGCCTTCAAGGGCCAGCTCACGACCCTGATCATCTCGATGCTCTTCATTCTGCTGGCGGCACAACTCGATCTCGGTTCGGTCCTGGCCCTCGGGTGGAGCGGATTGTTCGCAGTGGCCGCTCTCATCCTGGTGGTGCGGCCCCTCGCGGTCGCCCTCTCCATCTGGCCCTCCCAGCTCGACCTCCGCGGCCGGACCGTGATCGGCCTCACCGCACCGCGGGGAATCGTCGCTGCCGCGGTGGCCTCGCTGGCAGCTCGCGAAATGAGCAAGGCGGGTATCGCCGGCGCGGTCGAGATGGAGGGTCTGGTGTATCTGACGATTCTCGCCACCGGCATATTCTCCACTGTGGGTGCACTGGTTCTCCCAAGGATTCTCGGCTACACGGCTGACCCGGCACGGCGGCGGGCTGTCCTGGTCGGCGCCAACGCGTTGACCGAGCGCCTGGCGCGTCTCCTGAGAGACGGCGGCCGGACCACAGTCGTCGTCGACGGAACTTCGTGGCGGCTCGATCGATTCCGCAAAAACGACCTGCGGGTCGTTGTCGGCGACGCCCGCGATGCCGCCACATATGAGGAGGCCGGACTCGAACGGGACTCGTGGGTCGTGGCCGCCACCACCAACGACGAGCTCAACCTCCTGGTGGCCGAACTCGTGCGGGCCGAATTCGGGGTCGAACACCCGGTGGTCGCCATCCAGCGACCACCGGAAGAACTCGGACGACGGTCCCGCGCCTGGCTCGATCTGGTTGGCGGCGGCAGCATTGACATTCCCGCGTGGATTCGCCGGATCGAAAGCGGTGGCTTCCGCCAACTGACCATCGATCCGGGGCAATCCGAGACGGTGAAAGCGCTCCACCTCGCGGAGGAGGATTCCGCCGGAGGCGTGCTCCGTCTGCTCGGCTACCGGAACGACGAACCCGATCTCCGGGTTGCAGATCCCGATCTCGCACACCTCGATCGACTGATCGTCCTGGTCTCGGAAGGAGCGGCCCTCGAAATCCTCGAGAGTCACGCCCTTGTTGATCTCGAGCCCGTCCCGGACACGCAAGATGGTGCGCACCCCAACGCCCAGGCGAGCCTCGAATAGATCACATCGGGAACACGAATGTTGTTTCCCACGCCCCGATTGTTGGTGCCTCCGGAGCAGCTTAGTATAGGGGCAACTTTTGCGAGAACAGTGCGAAGATACCGTTGGCACCTGAAAGGAGCGGTTTGATGAAAAAGGTTCTTACGATCACGATCCTGGCCGTCCTGGCGACGATCCCGGCGATGGCTCAGAAGGTCGATGTTCTCTATGCCCATGAATTCGACTTCGAGAACATCGCGACCTTCCAATATGTCGAAACCCAGGAGAGCCAGGTCAAAAGCACCGAGATCATGCACAATCGTATTGTCACGATGATCAAAAAGGCGCTTCGCGACGGTGGGCTCGCCGAGGTGGAGGAGAACCCGGACATCTACGTGACCTACCACTTCATTTCCGAAGAAAAGAAAGGCTACACCACCACCGGCTATGGATATGGCGGCTACTGGGGCGGCTGGTACGGGTGGGGCGGCTACCCGGCAATCTCGACTTCAACGACCCAGGAGTACACCTACGAAGTCGGCACCCTGATCATCGACGCCTATGATTCGGTGGAAAAGAAAATTGTCTGGCATGGCACCGGGAAGATCAAGGTTAAAGACAAACCCCAGAAGCAGACCCAACAGGTCGAGAACATCCTCAAAAAGCTCGGCGGTAAGTGGAAAAATATCCTCGAGGGTAAGGGCAAGTAAGGTCCCAATCTCGAAGCGCCAATCGAATGGAGATTCTGATGATGAAAGAGATGCTGCTCGTCGCGTTTTTGATCGTCTCGGTGGCGGCCTGTGTGCCCCAGTCCGAGGTCCCGGATTCGACACCCTCTGGGAACGAAACAGAGGATGTCGTTTACACGGAGGACTTCGAGGGTGGCGAGGTTGAAGAAGGGGAAGAGTTGGAGGTGCCACCCGAGGGCTCGTTGCCTCTTTCCGGCATCATCGCCAGCCTCGAGATCGGCGACCACACCGCCATCACCGAAGTGGAGTTCGAGGACGGGGTGTGGGAGATCGAGTACGTCGTGGGCGGCGAAGAGTACGAGATCCGCGTCGACCCCATGACCGGCGAGCCCCTCCCGGACGAAGAGGAAGAATAAGAGGACGACACGGATCTCAGTGAGCCGAGGCCATCTTGAGACCGATGATCCCGCAATCGTCTCGCGCCGCCGGGGTATTCCTATAGCCCGCTGACTCCCGAACAAGAACACAGCCACGGAGCCAGCGCAGGACAGTTCAATTTGCCCACAGATCACGCAGATTCATCGCAAATGCTCTCGTCGCAAAAACGATTGCCCACAGATAACCCAAATGGACCCGGATACAGCCAAGAACGTCGCAACCACGGAGGCACGGAGACACAGAGAGAGAGAACGCCCGCAGATCGCGCAGATGGACGCAGATCCATCGCACACGAACTCGTCGCACACACGGTTGCCCATAGAACACACAGAATGAACCGCAAAGAACGCAAAGTCGCAGAGACGCAAAGGGTAGGTCGCCGAACTTGTGCGAGGGTGCCGTCAGTGTCGGCAGATCGACAGACGATCTCCGATCGCCCGTCGCCGGTGAGAAGCGGGGCGCCTCCCGATCGCCAGCGCTCGGAGTCACCCCGCTCCCCACCGACCGGTGCGCCTCCGGCACACCGGTTCTGCCTTGCATGAGTGACACCCTTCCTCGATTGAAGGAGAGGGGAGGAAAGAGGCGAGGCCTGCGCGGTCGCGCAGGCCTCGCCGGGCGGAAGCTCCTACCGGGAAGTTATCTGCGTCCATCTGCGTAATCTGCGGTTTCTCCGACCGAAGTTCTTTCGGCACCCGGTATCGAGTTGGGCCGGTCGATCCAGCATCGAGCATCCAGGATCGACCTCGAGGCTCTGGATCAGACCCTCGGCGATACAGAACCACCCATGACGCCCGCCTTCGTGGGTGGGGCGCCTGGACTCCCGCATCGAGGCTATCGAGCCGAATCGATCGCCCCGCACCCCCCTTTCTCATTTGATCGAACCGTCAATTTGGCAGAAACGGTGGAGAGGTCTACGATGGCCACGGAGTTGGAAGGGGGTCTCGTCGTGATACATCTGTCATCCGTGTATTGGTTTTCGTCGTTCTGTTTTTTGTTCCTCGCGCTCAATCCAACGATCTGGGGCCGCTCGTTCCTGCCGATCACCTGAAGCAGGTTTCGGTGGGTGCGCCACAGGTCTCACCCGATGGTCTGTGGGTCGCTTATTCGGTGACCCGTTATTGCCCGGTTCACGAGAAAGACGTGGGGGACATCTATCTCCGACCCTTTACCGGAGGCGAGGCGAGGCGGCTGACATCAAGCCCCGGGATCGAGAAGGGCTACAGCTGGAGCCCGGACGGTAAGACGGTCATCTTCTCGGCCAAACGGGGAGAGGACGAGAAGAGCCAGATCTACGCGATCCGCATCGACGGCGGTGAGGCCCGCCGCCTCACGGGTGTTGAAAGCGGTGCCTCGGCCCCGCTGTATTCGCCGGACGGGAAAACGATCGCCTTCACGTCGTCGGTCGGTGAGCTCCACAGTGAGGCGCAACGCGAAGCATTCGGCGACGTGCGCTACGCGGTCCATCCGCGTTTCTACCACCTCGGTCGCGGCTGGGACGACGGCACCCGTAAGAGGGTCTTCGTGATTCCCGCCGACGGCGGCGAGGCGAAACAGCTTACCGACGGTGAATGCGCCGACGAGGGCGACCACTCCATGGTCTGGAGCCCCGACTCGAAGGAGATCGCCTACGTCTCCAACCGTTCGCCCGAGTGGTGGAACACCATCGACACCAATGTCTTCATCGTCGATGTGGCAACCGGTACTACCCGGCAGTTCACCAAAAACCCGGGCCCGGATCACAGCCCGGCTTTCAGTCCTGACGGGAAACGCATCGCCTGGCGCGCGAGTTATGAGTACAACTACGAGAGCGAAAACTACAAGATCCACACCGCGGCCCGGGATGGTTCCGACGAGCGGGTGCTGACCGAGAGCCTCGACCGCACGGTCCGTTCAATTGTCTGGGGACCGAGCAGCGACCGGATCTTTTTCACCGCCTCGAGCCATGGCGCCCGAGATCTCCAATGGGTGGGGCTCCAACAACCCGACGTCTTCCACACGGTGGCCAATGAACCGGTGATCTCCCGTTTCAATGTCCTGGACAACGAGCACTTCGTGCTCCAGGGCTCCACCGACGTGATCCCGAACGAGCTTTGGACAGTCGCCTTCGGTACCGTGAAAAAGCTCACCGACGAAGCGTCAGCGTGGTGGGCCGGTCGTCCGGTGAGTGCCTCCGAAGAGATCTGGATCGACACAACCGACGGCGACCGGGTGCAGGGTTGGCTCATGCGACCGATCGGGTTCGAAGCAGGGACCCCGGTGCCGATGATCCTGTCGATCCACGGCGGCCCCCACGGCATGTCGAGCCCGTCGTTCCGATTCTCCAACCAGCTGATGGCCGCCAACGGTTTTGCCGTTCTCTACACCAACCCGCGCGGGTCTGATGGTTACGGCCAGGCTTTTGCCGATGCCATCCACCAGGACTGGCACACCAAACCGATGGCCGATCTCATGGCCTTTGTCGATCATGTGGTGGAGATGGGCGTGGCCGATCCTGAGGCGCTCGGGGTCACCGGTGGCTCCTACGGCGGCTATATGACGAACTGGATCATCGGCCATACCGACCGATTCAAGGGCGCGGTCTCGAGCGCGGGTCTTTCCAACATGGTCTCCTTCTTCGGGACCACCGATGAGCAGTTCTTCTCCGAAAAGGAGATGGGCGGCATGCCGTGGCAGAGCAAGGAAACCCACCTTTCCAATTCACCGCTGTGGGCGGCCGAGAATTTCACAACGCCGACCATGGTCCTGCATGGCAACAACGACTGGCGGGTTCGACCGGAACAGGGGGTCCAGCTCTTCACCGCGCTGCAGAAGGTCGGTGTGCCCTCGGTCTATGTCAACTTCCCGGACGAGCAGCACGGTATTCGGGGTGATGACCACGTGACCCTTCGATACCAACTGACATTGGAGTGGTTCAGCCACTGGCTCAGGGGTGAGCCGGTCACGTTGGCGACCTATATCGCACCGAGAGCCTATGTCCATCCACCTCGCCCGGCCGCGGTGGATCCGTCATGAGTCTCCTGCGAATGGCATGCACCAATGAGGAGAAAAACGTTATGAAAAAATTCACCGTTTTGGTTCTGTGCTGCGTCGCGACCGCGATGATGCCCGGCGCGCTCTCCGCCCAGGGGAGCGAGGACGTGATGAAGACGCTCGAAAAAATCGCCATCTACGAGCCGAAGGTCATGATGCCAATGCGCGACGGCGTCGCCCTCGCCACCGACATCATCCGACCCAAAAACGCGGATGGCCCGGTGCCGACCATCTTTGTTCGCACACCCTACAATTTCAACCTCTACCGCGATGGCGAACCGCAGACCCGGGGGCTGCGGATGGCTCTCGCTGCAGTGAAACGCGGTTATGCCATGGTCGTCCAGAACGAACGCGGCCGGTATTTCAGCGAGGGTGAGTGGGATCTCCTCGGTCCGCCGAAGACCGACGGCTACGACGCCTTGACCTGGATCGTCCACCAGGGCTGGTCCAACGGCAAGGTGGGAACTCTCGGGTGCTCGTCAACGGCCGAGTGGCAGATGGGTCTGGCCGCCCTCGATCATCCCGCCCATGCGGCCATGGTGCCGCAGGGTTTTGGCGCCGGCATCGGCCGCGTCGGTGACTTTTACGAGCAGGGCAACTGGTACCGCGGCGGCGCCGAGCAGATGCTTTTCTTTTCCTGGCTCTATGGGGTCCAAAACACCCAGCGACCCACATTTTCGCCGGACATCGACCGCGAGGACATCATCCGCCTCTCCAAGTACTTCGATCTCGCGCCCGAGTACCCGGAAGTCGACTGGGACGAGGCCTTCTGGCACCTGCCGGTCGAAGACCTCATGCGCTCGGTCGAAGGGCCCGAAGGTATCTTTGCCGATCCCGCCGCCAACGCCACCGGCGGTCGGATGATCCAGCGCACCCCCAACGACCCGGCCTGGTACAAGGGCGGTCTCTACCACGACGACGAAGATTTCGGAGTTCCGAGCTTCTGGTGGATGTCGTGGTACGACGTCTCGATCAGCCCCAATCTGGCGCTCTTCAACCACGTCAGGGAGAACGCAAAGGACCCCGAGGTGGCAGCCAACCAGTACGCGCTGATCGCCCCGGTCGGGCATTGTGGATTTCGCCGCTCGAAGGAAGAGACCATTGTCGGCGAACGCAACATGGGCGATGCGCGGCTCGAGTACGAAGACCTGACTTACGACTGGTTCGACTACTGGCTCAAGGGTGAAGAAAACGGCATTCTCGAAACACTGCCCAGGGTCCAGTACTACACGATGGGCTCCAACGAGTGGAACTCGTCAACCAGCTGGCCGCCCGCCGGGACCGAGATGGTGACCTACTATCTCGACAGCGACAAAGGGGCCAACAGCCTCTATGGCGACGGCCTGCTCAGCACCGACAAACCCTCTGCGAAGAAGAGCGACACCTTCACCTATGATCCCATGAACCCGGTCCTGTCCTACGGCGGTAACGTCTGTTGCACCGGCAACGCCATCAACGCAGGGTCCTTCGACCAACGGCGGATGGAAGCGCGCCACGATATTCTGGTCTACAGCACCGACGTGCTCGAGGAGGGGGTCGAGGTCAGCGGTCCGATCGAGGTCACCCTCTATGTCTCCTCCGACGCCAAGGACACCGACTTCACCGTCAAACTGGTGGATGTGGACACCGAAGGTCAGGCGTGGAATCTCGACGAGACCATCTTCAGGGCCCGCTATCGTGAGGGCTTCGACAAACAGGTTTTCATGGAGGAGGGCGAGGTCTACGAAATCAAGCTCAGCCCCCTCTCGACCAGCAACTACTTCGACAAGGGACACCGGATCCGGGTCGAGGTCTCGTCGAGCAACTTCCCGCGGTTCACCCGCAACCTCAATACCGGCGGTAAGAACTACGACGAGACCGAGGGTGTGGTGGCGACCAATACCGTTCACCTCTCTCCGGACCACCCGTCGAAGGTCGTGCTGCCGATCGTCAAAGAAAACTAACCACAGAGACACAGAGGCACAGAGGACCGCACAGAGAAGAATTCATACAATAGCCACCACCGAATTGAATGGTCCACCGTGGCCGGTCGTGATGAAACGAGCCATCGCGAAGTCTCAGAAAACTCTGTGTGGTTCTCTGTGCCTTCGTGCCTCCGTGGTTGTCCGAACGATCACGCTGGGTATCAGTTGGCAGGCTTCTCATCGGAGTAGAAACAGCCGATGCCGAGGATGGCGAGGGCGGGCGCCAGCGCCAGGTTTGTGAGCGACAGCAGCTGCCAGTGCCAATAGTCGGCCCAGGCAACGCCCAGGGTGCCCACCATGAAGACGGCGGTTGGATGCCAGGGCACCAGACTCTCGAGCATGGTGCCGTAATCCTCGATGGACCGCGACAATACTGAGCGGTCGATGCCGAGGCGATCGTAGGCACCCCTGAACGCATCACCGATGATGAAGCTGGTGGCGTACTGATTCGATGTCAGCGAATTGGTGAAACCGGTTGCGGCGAGGGACGCGAGAATGGTGCTGGTCCTCGTCCGGGCAAAACGGAAGACCCTGCCCACGATCAGCGGCATTGCGCCGATGTTGTCCAGCGCACCGACGAAAAAAAAGACCGTGAAGGCCACGACAATGGCGTCGATCAAGGCGTAGAGCCCACCCCGGTTGACCAGCTCCGCAACCTCCGGTGGCACCTCCGCAACCCACGATGCCATGCCCATATCGAATCCGCGGTACAGGCTCTGCATCACATCGTCCAGGGTGAATTTTTGAAAAATCAGGGCGAGCCCGGATGCCGTCAGGATGGACACCATCATCGTTTGCAGGATCGGCTTCTTCCGAAGCGAGCCCGCGAGCACGATGAACGGCGGGATCAGCAGGGTCACATTGAAATGAAAGGTCGCCTTCAAGGTCTCCTGAAACGGCGCCAGCGCACCGAGATCGGCGGCCGTCACGGTGGGAGGATCAACGATTCCGAGCACCAAAAAAGCCGCCGAAGCCACCAGCGCCGACGGCATGGTTGTAACCATCATGGAGCGGATGTGATCGTAGAGATTCACCTCGGTGGCCAGAGCGGCCATGTTGGTGGTGTCCGACAGCGGAGACATCTTGTCGCCGAAGAATGCTCCGCCGATGACGGCGCCCGCTGTGATGCCGAGGTTCGCCTCCATGGCCGTGGCGACGCCGATGATCACCACCCCGATGGTTCCCGCCGAACCCCAGGAGGTCCCGGTGAGCAAGGAGAAGACCACCGGCACCAGAAAGGCCAGGATGTACAGGAATGTCGGGTTGATGATCTCGAGCCCGATGGAGACAAGCATGGGAATGGTGCCGCAGATGATCCAGCTCGAAATGACGAGACCCACCAGAAAGAGGATGAAGAACCCGGGTAGCGCCTTGCCGAGCTTGGCAACGATTGCCGCCTGAATCTGGGTCCATCGGTAGCCCATCAGCAGTTGTTGACCGATGGCAAATGAAGCAGCGAGGATGAAAACGATCTCGAGCGGGAACGGCGCGAGGCCCTGGAGGCGGGGCCGAAGAACCAGACCGTAAACGATCAGGGCAAGCAGAAAGACCACCGGCAGTGCGGCCTGGGCCAGCGTGACCTCTCGTTCACCTGGTCGAGTTTCGGACACGCCCCACCTCCCCATCTTGCGACCACACGATACTCGATACTGGATAGTGGATGCTGGATCGGCCCGGCCCAACCCGATTCCGTGCACCGGGGAGTTTCAGTCGGAGAAACCGCAGATCACGCAGAGAGACGCAGATGACAGCCTGACTTCGTAGGAATCAATGTGGATGCGAATGTCGCCTCCCGATGTCATCCTGAGCGGAGCCCCGCAGGGGGCGTAGTCGAAGGATCTATGAGACAGGTGACTAAGACCTCGAGTCGAGCCGCAGATCCTTCGACTGCGCGCCAAAGGCGCTTCGCTCAGGATGACATCTTGAAAAGAAGCTGCCAGCTCAAAACCCACGCAGCTGCCGCCTGTCGCGTTCTTAACGCAGAGGCACAAAGGCGCGGAGACGCAGAGAACTTCCCGGAAGATTCCTTCGCCCGGCGAGGTCCTGGCCGTCAACCAGCGGCCTGCGCGATCGCGCAGGTCTCGCCTCCTTCCTCTCCTCTTCTTCAATCAAGGAAGGCGGTCACCAATGCGAGGCAGATCCGGCATGCCGGAGGCGTGCCGGACGGTGGGATGCGGGGTGACTGCGAGCGCTGGCGTTCGGAGGCGCCCCGCTTCTCACCGGCGACGGGCGATCGGAGATCGTCTGTCGATCTGCCGCCACTGACGGCACCCTCCCACAATCTCGGCAACCGCGCCTTGGCGTCTTTGCGACTTTGCGTTCCTTGCGTACTTTGCGGTTCAACCATGTGCACGCGAGACGCGTGCACCACCATGGTGGTGCAGCCGTCCCGGCTGCACTCCGGTTGTACCTTTGCGATGGCTTCTGTGTCTTTCTGTGTGTTCTGTCAGCCTTTTCGCCAGCTCTCTGTGTTCCCTCTCTGTGTCTCCGTGCCTCCGTGGTTTTCTTGGTGTGGCGCCTTCGTGTCTTTGTGTCTTCGTGTTTGCGGCGTTCTTGGCTGGGTCCACCTGGGTAATCAGTGGGCATATCCGGTCCGTCTCCCGTCGATAGCGATAGCGATAGCGATAGCGATGATCAATCTGCGTCCATCTGCGTGATCTGCGGTTTCTCCGACAGCGGGATCTTCCAGCATCGTGCATCCTGCTTCGAACAAACAGGCGACTTCTGTGACCTCCGTGGAATTCCGGGTCGATGACGCAGATGATCTGAGATAATCCACGGTGAAAAGAGGGCTCATGAGCACCGATCAATCCACAACCGATCCACGCGCCCGCGCCCGTGAGATCGCCGAAGTTCGATCTTCCGGCGCCCCGGTCGCAATCAGAAATCTGCCGCCTGATGCGCAGCTGGTCAACGTCCTGGGGGTCGACTACGTCCACACAGTGACCGAGTCCGGGGCCGATCTTTATCTGACCGGCGATGGATTTGCCCGCTCCGAGCATCTCCAACCCGACAGTTGGTACGATCTGGCGTGGTTCCGCAAACACCGCGAGATCCTCGAAGGAACCGGCGCGGTCTATGCTTCGCCGACCAAACCCATCGACGGCGAATACATGGTGGTGGTGGTCAAATTCAGCCGGGTCGGCCAGAAGGTGCCCATCGAGACCAAGGCGATCCGGGATCTCCTGTCCTGCGAGTTCAACGGGCCCTTCGAAGAGTTTGCCCTGGTGGACGAACTGCGCCACTCCAAGCGCGGCCCCAAAGGTCTCGAGGTCAAGACCCAGATTCCGCTCGCCATCTATGTGCCGCCCGAAAAGTGGCAGCCATCCCAGACCGGTCGTTTCCAGTGGCGGATCGCCAACAAGGTGGCCAAACACCCGGGCATGGCGATCGACATCATGCGCGACTACATCATGGTCTACGAATGGCTGCAGGGCATCGATGTCTGTCTGGCCGAAGAAAACGGTTGGCTGACTCACGATCAGGTGCTCGCCCTGAACCAGCGCGCGATCGATGCGTCCGCCGCGAAGGGTTTTCTCGTTCTCGACATGAAACCGGTGCACGTGATCGTCGAAGTCGAAGATCGCGAAAACCTCGTCAAAAGAGACGATCAGATTCAGTGGGGAATGGTCGATTTCGAGCTCATGGAGCGGACACCCGAATACGAGCGGGAAATCCTCGAAAAGCGCCACCACAAATACCAACGCCAACGGCAACAGATCAAGATCGAAGCGGTCACCGGGACCGGGGCCTTAAAACGGCTTCCGAAACACCTCAGAGCGTCGCGGATCTTTGGAATCGACTATCTTTTCGGCCACAGCGAAAGCACCGGGGGTGCGTTGTGGGTTGTCGGTCGCGACCCCGATCTTTTTGACTATTTTCTGCCGGAGAGGTGGCGAACCACACCCCAGATCAGGTTGTGGGAAAACCACGAGACCTATCTCACGACCACCAAGGACAACGTCCGATTCGTATGGAAGGTGTCGCGCGTAGGTGAATACCCGGAGCATGCGGCGCTCGGTCCGGAAGGATTTCAACTTCTGGCCCGCGGCTTCAACAGCCCCTTCGAGGAAGTGGCACTGGCCTATTGGCTGCGTCGCCACTCAGTCAGGACCATCCTGCCCCGAGCCATCTATCGCACCGGTCATCGGTCGCAACTCAAAGAATCGCTCTTCGACCCCAGCCGCTTCCACAGCCACGCCGAGATTCTGTCTCCCGATGGTGAGCCGATCCTCGAGGCCGGGCGCAATTACGTCACCATCTGGGACCAGTGGGACGGCCCGGTCCACACCGAAGAGGAGTCGGAGGCTTCGGTCTACCGGTCCTTGAATGTGGAGGCGGCGGTGGAGCGTATGCTGCTCTCCGTCGACGAATCGATGCATGTGGTGCAAAGCCTGGAAGACCGCCTCGAAGAACTGGGAGTCGAGGCCTTGCGTCTTCGTCCCGAGCATCTTCTGACATCCATGGGGCCCGATGGTGCTCTGGTGCGCGGCGAGGACGGCCGGCTCGAGTTTCGACTCTGCAATCTGCAGTTCATGAGCTGGAAGGACATCCCGGAGGAAGTGCGCAATCTATAAGGGTGCGGCGTCGGTCAGAGAAACCGCAGATCACACAGATGGCCGCAGATAGGGACGCCGCAAACACGGAGGCACGGAGACACAGAGAGAGAACGCCCGCAGATCACGCAGATGGACGCAGATCCATCGCAAACGGCCTCGTCGCAAACACGATGGCCGACAGAGCACACAGAAAAACACAGGATGAACCGCAAAGAACGCAAAGTCGCAGAAACGCAAAGGGTAGGTCGCCGAACTCGTGCGAGGGTGCCATCGGTATCGGCAGATCGACAGACGATCTCCGATCGCCAGTCGCCGGTGAGAAGCGGGGTGACCTCAATCGCCAGCGCTCGGAGTCACCCCGCTTCCCACCGGCCGGCAAGCCTACGGCCTGAGAATCTTCCGTTCCATCTCATAGATCCTTCGACTGCGCCCCCTGAGGGGCTCCGCTCAGGATGACATCGGGAGGTGAGATTCGCATGCACAGGGATTCCCAGGAAGTCCGGCTGCCATCTGCGTCTATCTGCGTGATCTGCGGTTTCTCCGGCTTCTCCCTACAGGCCACGCCGTGCCAGATCCAGCATCCAGCATCGGTCGCGTGCGCGACCTAACCGTCGAGGATCTCGTCGATCTCTTTGCGCGGAGTTTCCTGGTTCGTGGTCAAGGAGACGTAGGTCCGCGCCAGCACATCCTTGGACATTCCGAAGATGGCGTTGACCATCCCGAGCGCATGGGCGAGCTCTTCCGGCTCGACGGATGAGAGGATGCGTTTCCACAGCGCTTCCTCGATCACGTTGATCGCGGTCTGAACCTCGAAGAGATCGTAGCCCGCCGAAAAGCGTTCCCTGGCGATTTGTTCCGCGTGCTCGATCATCGGATCGGCCCGCCGGATGGCAAAACACTCGAAGGCACGGTTGATGAACCTTCCAACCCTCAAACGCGTGACCGAGTCGCCATCGGCGATGTAGTGCTGCAGCCTGGCGTGGCGCAACTCGGTCACCGCCTCATCCACCAGATCTTCTTCCCAGCTCTGAAAGACTTCGCTCAGTTCCAAGTTGGTCTCCCGGGAGGGGCCGTTGAATCGCCGGCTGCCCGACCACGATCAGAGTTTAGCAGTGCCCTGATAGTCATCGAGAATCAGCGTAGGACCAGTCAACATCGTCACCGGAAAAGAACTGAAACTCGATCAACCGGCCCTCAGGGTCGCGCGCGAAAAAATTGTAGATCGGATAGCGCGGGTTGTCTCGCGGTTCTTCGAGGGCCTCATCACGAAACAAATCGTACATCCGGTCGACGCCTTCGCGGCCGCGGTAGACAAAGGTCAGCACACCGCAGGTCTCGGCCGTCTCACGTTGGCAAAAACCGAAGAGAAACTGCCCGTGGCGGAAGATGCGGCAGTCTTCTTGATCCATCCACAACTCGGTGCCGACCCGATCGGTATAGAAGCGGGTGAGGTCCTCGAGTCGCTCGGTCTTGAAAAACACGACACCGGTCATTGGGGCCTCCTCGGCAACCGGAACATGACTGCATCCGGCCAGGATTAACAGAAGTATGAAGGCGACTCGGTTCATATACACTCCACCGGGATCCTACACCAGGGAATGCCGGCATTCGAATTACGTTGTTCGGGATGGAGGCTTTGATGAGCTACGAGTTTTATCGGGTGCTGCACGTCTTCGCGATTATTCTTCTCTTTACGTCCCTCGGCACGCTGGCTGCAACTGCGGGCACGACCAGTAGCCAGCTTCGGCGTCTCGCCGGGGTCGCCCACGGCGTTGCCCTCGTGATCGTTCTGGTTGCCGGATTCGGACTGCTCGCGAGGCTGAAAATGTTTGGTGCAATTCCGAACTGGGCGTGGGCCAAGTTCGGTCTCTGGTTGATTCTCGCGATGGCCGTGGTGCCGTTGCGGCGCAAACCCGAGTGGGCGGTGGTGATCTGGACCGGGCTGCCCATCCTCGGAGGACTCGCCGCCTGGTTGGCCATCACCAAGCCCTTCTGAGTTCTCCGGGTCCGCGACAACCACAGAAGCACAGACGGGCAGCGCAAAGGCCCAGAATCACTTGAGAACGGAGGCTCCCGGCAAATTGTGTCATCGAGTTCACTTCCTCGCCGATCTATCTTTTCAACGCAAAGACGCAAAGGCGCGAAGACATCGCAAACGCAAAGCCGCGCAATTTGCCCACAGATCACGCAGATAGACGCAGATGACAGACTGATTGCAGGAACATCACCGACCGCTGAAAACACGCGGCGTCAGCCTCTCGAGTTCTTAACGCAAAGGCGCAGAGTCACGGAGACGCAGAGGACTTCCCGGACCATCCACAGTCCGGCGAGGTTCTGGCCGCCAGGGGCGGCCAGGTACAGCTGGGTCAGGAAACTGTTCCGAAAACGAGCTTTCGTCACGGTTTCCTGACCCAGCTGCCTGCGCGACCGCGCAGGTCTCGCCTCTTTCCTCCTCTTTTCTTCAATCAAGGGATGACGTCACCGATCCAAGGCAGAACCGGCACGCCGTGGGCGTGCCGGGCGGTGGGACGCGGGGTGACTCCGAGCGCTGGCGATTGGAGGCACCCCGCTTCTCACCGGCGACGGGCGATCGGAGATCGTCTGTCGATCTGCCGACACTGATGGCAACGTCGCATCAAGTCCGGTCAACTCGCCTTGGCGTCTTTACGACTTTGCGTTCTTTGCGTTCTTTGCGATGGATCTGCGTCTATCTGCGTGATCTGCGGGCGTTCTCTCTCTCTGTGCCTCCGTGCCTCTGTGGTTTTCTTGGCGTGACTGCTTTGTGTCTTTGTGTCTTTGTGGTTGCGACGCCGGCCATCCGGGTCATCTGGGAGATCTGTGGGCAAATCCGGTCAGTCTCCAGTCGATAGCGATAGCGATAGCGATAGCGATAGCTACGATAGCGAAAAAGATGATCAATCTGGGTCTCTCTGCGTGATCTGCGGGCGTTCTCTCTCAGTGTCTCTGTGCCTCTGTGGTTTTCCTGGTGTCCGTCCTTGGTGTCTTGGTGGTTCTCCGTCAGTCCCCTTGACGGAGCACCGCCAGAGGACGTACAGCGAGGGCACGGGTGCTGGCCGCCAGACCCGCAACCACACTGAGGAGAGTGGCCGACAGCACCGAGATCACGAGCGCCACCGGCGACCACGCCCACACGATCTCGAAACCGAATCGGGTCACCGCCCAGGCCAGCGCGACGCCGCCCACTGTCCCGATCACACCCGCCACCAGACCGACCAACGCGTATTCGAGGGCAAAGATCGCGGCCACCTGCGCCCGGGTCATCCCCAGCGTCTTGTACAGGGCGACCTGCTTGCTGCGTCGCACCGCCCCGGCAGCCACCGAGCCGAAGAGAATAGCGATGCCCGCCAGCACGGTAAAGCTGCCGATGAATCGCACCCCAAAACCGAGCTGCTGAAGGATGCTGACGACCTTGAGCAGGACCTCTCGAATTCGCAGCATGGTGATGTTGGGATAGGCTGCTGCGAGCCGATCCTGGGTTGGAAGCTCGGCGCTCTCCTGCAGCCGAACAGTGGCTATGCGAAAGCCCGGCGCATGATCAAGCACGCCAGGCTCCACAACCAAAAAGAAGTTGATCGAAAACCGGGTCCAGTCAACCTGGCGGATGGTGCTGACCAACAATTCGAGAGGCACCCCCTGGACATTGAGGGTGATGGTGTCGCCGACACCCACGTCGAGATCTTCGGCAAAATCTCTCTCGATGCTGACCTCATCGCGGTCATCCACCGACCACAACTCCCCTTCGAGGATCACGTTGTCCTCGGGCAGAGTCTCCAGCCACGTCAGCCGCTGCTCCCTGGTCAGCACCCAGCGGCGATCCTGGGTCCCTTCATCGGCACGGGCCACCAACTCTCCCACCGGAACCGAGTTGATCGCCTGCAGGCGCGCCATCACCACTTCCACCGCCTCGAGGTCTTCGCCACCGGCCTCTTCGAGGACAGCCTGCACTCCGTCCCATTGATCGGGTTGTATATCGACCAGAAAGGCGGTCGGCGCCTCATCAGGCAGTTCCGCATCGAGTTGGGCGGTCAACCGGCCCTGGATCAAAAACATGCCGAGGACGGTCAACACCCCTAGACCGAGAGCGACAACCGCGCCGAGGGTTCCCGAGCCCGGGCGCGCCAGGGCGGCAAGACCGTGGCGCAGCGAAACCGATCCGAGATCGCGCGGCAGGCCGGCCACCGATCGGATCACCAGCCAGGCACCTCCCGCCAGCAGAAGGGTCGCAACGGCGATCCCGACGGCGAACTGCAGACCCCGCATCAGCGAACCTGATTGGACTGCCGCGGTCGTCGCGATCCCGGCGCCGAGGACCAATGCCAGAACAACGGCCACGCCGCGGCTCACCGGCAATGGATCGGCATCCCGCCGCAACACCCGGACCGGCGGCACGCGAAGGACATCGATCAGGGGCCGCAGAGCAAAGATCGCAGCGACACCCACTCCGAGCAAAACGCCACGAAGCATTGCGACCGGTTGCCAACCCACTTCGATACGCACCGGCATCAGATCAGAAAGCAGGCCGGGCACCGCCCTGGCCACCAATGCCCCGGCCACCGCGCCAACCGCGCTCCCCACGAAAGCGAGAAGGGCCGTTTGTCCGAGATAGAGGGTAAAGACTTCGCGCGGCCTCACTCCAACCGCCTTGAGGACGGCGATGGCATCGAGTCGTCCGGCAAGCCAGGCGCGGACCGCCTGGGCCACTCCGATCCCGCCGATCAATAATGACAGCAGCGCCACGAGACCGAGAAAACGTTCGACCCGATCGATTCCCCGCCGCAAAGCGGGCTGGGCCTCTGAAAAGGTCTCGACCCGGAGGAATTCGGGGTTTGCGGTCGCCTCTCGAATCACCTCGGCGGCGGCGGCGACGGCATCAGATTCTACGCCCTGCTGCAGCCGCACGAGAGCCTGGTACGAAACCCGGCTGCCCAGACCCGTCAGCCCGCTCTTTTCGAGGCTTTCAAGCGACAGGAGGACCCGCGGGCCGAGCGCAAAACCCACCTCGAGACGATCCGGCTCGGCCTCGACAAGCCCGGCGATACGAAGCTCGACCGAGCCGACGCGAATCGATTGACCAATGGCCACACCGAGCCTCGACAGGAGCTCTCTGTCGACCAGCACCTGATCGCCCGCCAGAAGCTCGGCGAGCGGGCCGGCCGGCTCACTCAAGAATTCGCCGTAGAACGGATACCCCGCACCCACTGCCTTGAGTTCGCATAACTGCGACGGACCGGGCGCACCGTCTGGTGAGGGTGACGAAACAACGCTCGGCAATTCTCGAATCTCCACCCGATCGGCACCGGCCAATCCGTCGATCGCCTCGAGGACCTCGGCTGGGATCGGTCGCCGACTGGAGACTGCGATATCCGCAGCCAGAAGCTGTCGCGCCTGGGCCTGGATCCCGTGATCGAGCGCCCGCGACAAACCGGCAACTGCGACCACCGCCGCAACCCCCACCGAGAGACAGGCGGCAAAAAAAACCAGGCGCCCCGCCGAACCCTTGAATTCGCGCCCAGCCAGGGCTAACCAACGACCAGCCTTCATGCGCGTTCCTCGCGCTCGATCACGCCATCGTTGAGGTGGATCCGGCGATCGGCGAGAGCGGCGACCGCCGGGTCGTGGGTCACCAGCACCAGAGTGGTTCCCTCCTCCGCCCGCAACGAAACCAGAAGATCGAGCACCACCCGGCCGGTCGCTCCATCGAGGTTGCCGGTCGGTTCATCGGCCAGCAGGAGCCGCGGCCGCGGTGCGAAGGCCCGGGCCAGAGCAACCCGCTGCTGCTCGCCACCGGAGAGCTGCGAGGGGTAGTGGTGGCCGCGCTCGTTGAGGCCGACCGCCGCCAGAAGTTCGTCTGCACGCCGGCGTGCCTCAGGCCAACCCAGAAGTTCCATCGGTAGGAGCACGTTCTCGCGCGCGGTAAAATTCGCCAGCAACTGAAAGGACTGAAAGACAAAACCGATCGTGTGCCGTCTGAGAACAGCCAGGCGGTCCTCCGACAATCGGTCGATCCGCTCGCCGGCGAGATGCACTTCGCCCGAACTCGGTCGATCGAGACCGGCCATCAGAGCGAGCAGGGTCGACTTGCCGCTGCCCGAAGGGCCGAGGACAGCCAAAAACTCACCCCGGTGCACCTCGAGATCGATCCCGTCGAGGATCTTCAACATCCTCCCGCCCGAGGGCAGCTCACGACCGACACCCTCGAGCGACAGGACGATCTCCGGGTTTTCTTCGCGGTTCATTCAAACTCCTTTGGCCCACATCAAATCGGACGGCACTTCAGGTCGTGCACAAGATAGAATCTCTTTCATGGTCGCAATCATTTCACGTTCTCACAGCCTTCGCACCACGGTCATGATTGCAGGCCTCGCACTCCTGCAGGCATCATGCAGCCCGCAGCCGATCGAAAGTCCGTCTCCGACCCCGCAGTCGCGGGCAGCGACACCCGCACCGATAGATGCCGCGCTGAAAATCATCATTCTCGGCGACAGTCTGAGCGCCGGTCTCGGGCTGCCCGAGAGTGATGCCTTTCCCGCCGTGGTGGAATCCGGGCTTCGCGAGCGCGGCCACGCCGTCTCGGTGATCAACGCCGGTGTTTCGGGAGACACGTCTGCCGGCGGGCTGGCCCGCCTCGACTGGGTGCTCTCGCAACGACCGGACATTCTGGTTGTCGAACTCGGTGGCAATGACGCCCTGCGGGGTCAGCCGATCACTAATATCGACCGCAATCTGCGCGAGATCGTGCGCCGGGGCCTGGCCGCCGGGGCACGGGTGCTCCTGCTCGGCATGGATGTCCCGACCAACTACGGCCCGGAATACAGCTCGGACTTTGCAGCCATGTACGAACGAATCGCCGACGAGGAGGGCGTGGTCCTGGTGCCCGAGTTTGTCCGCGAAATCGGGCTCGATCCGGAGCTCATGCAAGCAGATGGGCTGCACCCCACCACCGAGGGCCACCGGCGCCTGGCGGAGACTCTCGCCCCGCATCTCGAGGCGCTCGTTTCCACCGAAAAGAGTACGCAGAAAATCATGGACTGAGGTACGGGACCGCTACGCCCCGAACGGGAGAATCGACATGACGAAACGCATCGTTGTTACGGTCATTCTTATCGCGCCCCTGTTTTTCATCGTTGCGTGTCAACAAGATTCCGATGACGTGGGCATCCGAGGATCGGGACACATCGAGGCCACCGAAATCCGGCTCGCGGCGACGGTCGGCGGTCGTCTCCTCGAAGCACCCCTCGAGGAGGGTGACACGGTCAGCACCGGGGATGTGGTGGCCCGTCTCGAGACCATCGACGCGGAACACCAACTGGCCCAGGCACGGGCCAACGCTGAGGCCGCCGACGCCCAGCTTCGGCTCTTGCTTGCTGGAACCAGGGCGGAGGATCTCCGCCGAGCCGAGGATCAACTGGCCCAGGCCCAGGCGGAACTCGATGCGGCTCACCGCGACCTCGATCGGTTGAGCGGTCTTGCCGACCGGGGCTCGGCGACCGAAAAATCGCGCGACGACGCGGCGACCCGTAAAGAGGTCGCCGACCGCGCCGTCGCAGCCGCTCGAGCCCAACTCGACAAGCTGGTGGCCGGTCCGCGGCGACAGGAGGTCGAATCCGCTCGTGCCCAGCGCGCCGCCGCCGAGGCGATGGTGGCCGCCGTCGAACAAAAGATCGTTGACGCGACGGTCCTGGCCCCGACCGACGGCGTCATCACGACCCGCGTTGCGGAACCCGGTGAGGTGCTGCCGCCGGGCGCGGCCATCGCCGTCCTCACGGATCTCGCCCGGCCATGGCTGACGGTTTGGATCGACGAACCGAGTCTGTCGCAGATCGTGCTCGGCCAGGTTGTGACAGTCGACGTCGACGGCAGCGACCGCCGTTTCGAAGGCACCGTTTCGTTTATTTCGCCGGTCGCGGAGTTCACCCCGAAAAACGTGCAAACACCCGACGAACGGGCCAAGCTCGTCTTCCGCGTCAAGGTCCAACTCGAGAACCCGGACGGCGTTTTCAAACCCGGGATGCCGGCCGATGCCTCCTTCGACTAGGGGAATCTCGTGACCGTTGATGCCTTGTTGGATGCGCGCGACCTGGTTGTGAGATACGGGGACCACGAGGCCGTGCGCCACGTATCTTTTTCGGTCGGATCCGGGGAGGTCGTGGGTTTGATCGGTCCTGACGGTGCCGGAAAAACATCAACGCTCAGGGTCCTGGGCGGGCTGCAACCGGCCGGCGGCGGGACCGCCACCGCATTTTCAATGGACTGTTGGCGAGCACGGAGAAAGCTTCATACCCGGCTCGGGTATCTTGCGCAACGTTTTGCGCTCTATGGCGATCTGACGGTCGACGAAAATGTCCAGTTCTTCGCCATGATGTACGGCGTCCCAGCGTGGCGGAAACGACGCCGGGAGCTCCTCGAACTGGTCGGCCTGGCGTCATTCAACACCCGGCTTGCCGACCGCCTCTCGGGAGGCATGAAACAAAAGCTCGCCCTGGCCTGCACGCTCATCCATTCGCCTCTCGCCCTGTTGCTCGACGAACCCACAACCGGGGTCGATCCGGTCACCCGGCGGGAATTCTGGCGATTGCTCGCCGATCTGGTGAGCGAGGGCCTCACGCTGCTGGTGGCCACGCCCTATCTTGACGAAGCGGAACGTTGCACCCGGGTGCTTCTGATGCACGAAGGCGTTCTGGTGGCAGATGCACGGCCGCGGGAGATTCCCTCCCTGATGCCCGGCGCGGTTGTGGAGGTCATGGTCAATACACGGAATGCCGCCGTGGAAGCCCTGACCGCTCACGAATCCATAGCCGATGTCAGCGTCTTCGGCACGACCCTCCACGTCCACTGTGTCGACGAAAAAGACCCGATCAATCTGGTCCGGCAAATCCTCTCGACACCTGGTGTCGAGGTGTCGTCTGCAGAAATCATCCCCGCCGGCCTCGAAGACGCATTTCTTTATCTGACGCGGAACACCGACAAGCCCTCATCGACGGAGGCAGCATGAAATCCAAGTCATTCGTCTACTTCTTCCTCCTTGCCGCCGTTGTCGCACCGGCTCACGGCGCCGAGCTTCACCTCGACGCGGAGACCGCGGCTACCATGGCGGTTCGTGCATCGACCCTGACCACGGCGGCCGCTGACCGGGTCGAGGCCTCCGAATTTGCCGTCAAGGCCGCGGACGCCGCGCGATTGCCGGTGCTCTCCACCAACGCCAGTTACACCCGGCACAGCTCGGTGCCGGAGTTCGGAGTTGCTTCCGACGATCCGGATGAGCCCATCTTCATTCTCTTTCCCAACATTCAGAATCACTACCGCATCGATCTCACGGTTTCCCAACCCGTCTACACCGGTGGCGCGATCACCGCCCAACGGGATGCCGCCCGGCAGCACGAAACGGCGGCGAGCTGGTCACAATCCGTCACCGAGCTCGACCTCGCATACTCCGGACGCATGCACTACTGGTCCGCGGTGGCCGCCGCCTCAGCCGTCGATGTGGCCGAGGCACAACGCAAACGATCCAGGCGTTTGCTCGAAGACGCACGCGCGCTGCGGGACGCGGGGATGGCGGTCAACGCCGATGTCTTTGCCGCCGAAGCACGTCTCGCTGCCGCCGAGGTCGATGTGATTCGGTCGAAGAATGCGGCCGAACAGGCCCTGGCCCGTCTCCGCTCCCTCCTTGGAATCGAAGAAACCACCGGGCTCACACTGGATGACGCCAGGACCGACCGCGTTCCCACGCGTCCGCCGTCGCGGCAAAAGCTCGAAGACCAGGCCATCAACGGCCGCCCCGAGCTCAAGATCACCGACGCCCAGATCGAGGGTTTCGGAGCGAAGGCCCGGGCGCTCAACGCCATCAGAAAACCGGCGGTTGCCGCCACCGGCCAATACCTCATCGCTCGTCCGAACAATCGCTTCCTACCTCCTGTGGACGAGCGGAATGACTCGTGGCTTGTCGGCGTCGCGGCCAGCTGGCAACTTTTTGACGGCAGCCGGGCTAGGGCCCAGGTCGCCGAGGTCGAGGCCGAACAACGCGCTCGACAACACGACCGTGCAGAGCTTGAACGGCAGATCAAACTCGAGGTCACGATCGCCCGGCTGGATCTGGAGTCAGCTCTCGAGGCCGTCACATCCTCCGACGCCTCCGCCGCCGCCGCCGAGGCGTGGGAAGAGGCATCCAGCGAGCGCTATGCCGCCGGGCTCGCGATGCTCTCCGAACTGCTTGACGCCCAGGCTGACCTGACCACAGCAGAGGTCGCTCAGGTCAAGACCCGAGTCAGCGCCTGGACGGCTCACGCGACGCTGCAGCGGGCGGTCGGTCAGTGATCTCAGCGACCGCCAGCAGACGCGATTCTTCCGAGATCATGGTCTCGGCAAAGGAACTGACCCGCAAATTCGGTGAGTTCATTGCTGTCGATCGCGTCTCATTCGAGGTGGCGCCGGGTGAAATCTTCGGCTTCCTCGGTTCCAACGGCGCCGGCAAGACAACCGTCATTCGCATGCTCTGCGGTCTGCTCAGACCGACTTCGGGAAGTGGCACGGTGGCCGGCTTTGACGCGGCCACCCAATCAGCGGAGATCAAGACCCGGATCGGATACATGTCGCAGAAATTCTCGCTCTATGACGATCTGACGGTCGACGAGAATCTCCGCTTCTGGGCGGGAACCCACCGGGTCTGGGGCAAGAAGTTCGAAGAACGCCGTGCGTGGGCCTTCGAAATGACCGGCCTCGGGCCTCGGCACAAGGCTCTGGTGGCTGATCTACCAGGTGGTTTCAGGCAACGTCTCGCCCTTTCCTGTGCCCTGCTTCACCAACCACCGGTGGTCTTTCTCGACGAACCAACCGGGGGCGTCGACCCCGAAGCCCGCCGCCGGTTCTGGGATCTCATCGACGATCTTTCGAATCAGGGAACCACCGTCTTTGTCACCACCCACTACATGGATGAGGCCGAGCGCTGTCACAGGGTGGCCCTGATGCACGCCGGAAAACTCCTCGCCCTGGACACCGTCCCCGAGCTCAAAAAGGTCTTTGCGCCGGGCTCCGTTCTCGAAGTGGAGTGCCACGACGCGTCGCGCGCACTCGAAACGATCGAGGAACTCGCAGAGGTGGCCGATGCAGCCCTTTTTGGCAATGTGCTTCACGCCGTCGTCAAAGATCCGGCTGCGGCTCGAATCGTCCGCGAACACCTCGAGGCCCGGGGCTTTGCCCCGGTTTCGGTGGAACCGGTGGCGCCGACACTGGAAGATGTCTTCATCCGATCGATTCGCGAAGCCGAAGAAGGCCTCCAGGGATGATTCGCCGGGTCCTTGCCACCACGGTCAAAGAGCTTCTCCAGCTCAAACGGGACTGGCGGACCGCTCTGGCGCTGCTGGCGATGCCTGTGGTTTTGTTGATGATCTATGGATTCGCGCTCAGTTTCGATGTCACCGACATCCGGTTGGGAGTCGTCGATCAGTGCCGGACCCACGATTCACGAAAAGTGATCGAGGCTTTTCTCCGGAGCGGCTACTTCGTGCAACGGGCGGTGGTGGACGATGTGCGACCGCTCGACGGCCTTTTTCTGGACAACTCCATCCAGGCGGCGCTGATCATCCCCAGGGATTTTTCTTCGGCCGTTGCAGCCCGCCGGCCGACCTCGATCCAGTTCGTGCTCGATGGAACCGATGCTCAGACGGCCAACACGGTGCTGGGATATGCGCGCCAGATCGTTGCGGCTCAGACCGGGGCCGTGTTCGACATCGAGGTGAGACCTCCATTCGAGGCGGCACCACTGGTCTGGTACAACCCCGATCTGCGATCGACCATTTTTCTCGTGCCCGGTCTTCTGGCCTTTATTCTGATGGTGTCCTCGGTGATCGCCACCGCTTTGGCGGTGGTGCGCGAAAAAGAGCGCGGCACCATGGAGTCGCTGCGGGCGACACCGATCCGGGCCATCGAGCTTCTGCTCGGCAAGACACTCCCCTATCTCCTGGTGGCCTCGGTTTCGGCAACGGGTTCACTGTTTCTGGCCTGGGCCCTTTTTGATGTCCCCATCAACGGATCGCTCGTCTGGCTCGCGCTGGTCACGCTGCTCTTTCTCGCCGGGGGGCTCGGCTGGGGCATCTTCATCTCGACTCTGGCCGACAGCCAGCAGTTGGCCTTCCAGCTCAGCCTGCTTTCGTCCATGCTGCCGACCCTGTTGTTGTCCGGCTTTATCTTCCCCATTTCCTCGATGCCAAAGGCGCTGCAGATGCTGACGGTGATCGTTCCCGCCCGCTACTACATCGCCGCACTGCGCTCCATCGTCTTGAAAGGCGTCGGACCCTTCATGTGGTGGGATGAGGCCGCCGGGTTGATCATCTACGCCAGCATCGTTTTGCTATTGGCAACAATCCGCATGTTGAGGAGTTTGTAGTGCGAATGCTCTTGAACATGCTGGTGAAGGAGCTCATTCAGCTCAAGCGCGATCCCAAGACACTCTCAGTGCTCTTTGTCGCCCCGGTCATTCAGCTGACCCTCCTCGCCTATGCCGCCACCACCGACATCAAAATGGTCGAACTTGCCGTCTGCGACCTCGACCGGTCGCCCCTGAGCCGTCAGCTCCTCGAGAGCTTCGGCGCGTCCACCTATTTTCGACAGGTCGCCACGGTCGACACCCAGGACGAACTCGACCCGTGGCTCGCGAGCGGTGATGCCCGGGTCGCGGTGACCATACCCGCCGGATTCTCAGCCGATAAAGAAGCGGGCCGGAGCGCCAGAATCCAGGTCGTGGCTGATGGCTCGGACCCAATGATCGGGACCGTCGGTCTCGCCTACGCCCAGGGGGTCCTGCAAACGGCCGCCGATTCGGAAGGAGCGCGGTTGCCGCTCGAGCTGAGGCCAACGGTGCTCTACAACCCGGATCTCCTGAGCCGCTACTACATGGTCCCCGGGGTGCTCGCTTTGATCATCCTGATCATGACCATGATGCTCTCCTCCATGGCCATCGTGCGCGAAACAGAAATCGGCACCATGGAGCAGCTCCTGGTCACGCCGCTGACGCCGAGCGCCGTGATCGCCGGCAAACTGGTGCCCTATGCACTGGTGGGGGTGGTCGAGTTCCTGACAGCGCTGACGGTTGTACTCTTCTGGTTCCAGGTTCCTCTTCGAGGCGCCTTCTGGACTCTCTGCCTGCTGACTGCGCCCTTCATCGTCTGTTGTCTCGGTTTCGGACTGCTGGTCTCGACCCTTTCGCGCACCCAGCAACAGGCGATGATGATCTCGACCTTTGTCGTGATGATGCCGCAGATCTATCTCTCGGGTTTCGTCTTTCCGATCCAGAACATGCCGCAGATTTTTCAGTGGATCTCGTACGCGATTCCTCTGCGCTACTACATCACCATCCTGCGCGGCGTGTTTTTGAAAGGGGCGGGTCTCGAGGTCCTGTGGCCCGAGGCCCTCGCTCTGATCGGTCTGGCCACCATCATCATCACCTTTGCCCGCCTCCGCTACCGCGTCCGGCTCGGATGAGATCTCGCCGCTAGAAGGGTGCCGCCGCCGCTTCCGGGGTCGATTCGATCTCCCCCGCGGGCGGCAGATTCTCCTCGAGCCAACGCTCGAGTTCATCCGGATCGAAACCAAAGGGGCCCTTGCGGCCCTTGTAGGCGATCAGGCCGTCCGACCCAACGACATAGAGTCGTTCCGGCCAGGCGGCAAAAGCCTCCTCGGCCGGATTTTCCATCGGATCCACCACAAGTGTCATCGCATACTCGAAACGCTCGCTGAAATCATTGGCGATCAGCACCCGATCGGCGAGGGTCTGGGGCTGGGTGTAGCAAACTCCCTGATCTTCGTTGACGGTCATCTGCCACTCGTCTTCCGGGTGGGCCTCTTTGATGTACACGGTCAGAAACTCGGCACGGTCTTCAAAACGGGTTCTGATCTGGTCCACGCGCTCGACCGAGCGCCGGAAGGGTGGTCAGGTGAAGCTGCCAAAGACGAGAACCAGCGGTCGCATCCCGATCCACTCGCTCAGTTCTCGTTGGCTCTCGCCATCGAGGGCGACGACGCTCACCGTCGGAATGGCATCCCCGACCTGGAGATCGCCATCGCGCGCCTGCCGGCCATAGGTGAGGACACCGATCACGTTTCTCGGACCGATATAGAAGAAGGCACACGCCGCGACCACCATCACCAAAGCGAGCACAATCAGAAAGACCTTCGCGAACATTGCGGCCTCCATTTGTGTCGAGATTTCGACTCAGTATACGCCACCCGGCCGAATGCCTCAGTCATTCGATCGACAAAGCCTCCCGGAGGCAAACCGGATCAAGCCTTTCGCAGCGCTTCGACCTCGTTGATTCGGAGCGGTTTCGCCTTGCCGAGGCGGCGGGCGCCGTCAGGGGTGATCAGATAGTCCTCCTCGTTGCGGATGCCGCCAAAGTCCCGCCACGCATCCAGGGCATCAAAGTCGAGATATTCGGCGCAGCGGCCCTCGGAACGCCAGAGATCCATCAACTGGGGAATGAAGTAGATCCCAGGTTCGATGGTCACCACAAAGCCCGCCTCGAGTTCGCGCCCGAGCCGAAGGGACTTGAGGCCGAACTGGGTGCTCTTGGCCTCACCGCCATAACCGACCCACACCTCGCCGAGGTCCTCCATATCGTGGACGTCGAGACCCATCATGTGACCCACGCCGCAGGGAAAGAACATGGCGTGCGCTCCATTGGCGAGGGCGTCGTCAATATTCCCTTTCATCAACCCGAGATCCTTCATGCCCTCGGCGATGACGCGGGCCGCGGCAAAGTGCACCTCGCGATTCGGAACACCGGGTGCAAGTTTCGATACTGCGGCATCGTAGGCCGCGAGCTGCAGCTCGTAGATGATCCTTTGCGGTTCGGAAAACTCCGGGCTCACCGGAAAGGTCGACGATAGATCGCCCGCATAACCCATGGCGGTCTCGGCGCCGCAATCGAGAAGAAAGAGGTCGCCGTCAGAGAGAACATTGCCGTGGAAGTGGTTGTGGAGGGTCTCGCCGTGGATGGTGGCGATCACAGGAAAAGAAATCCGGCCTCCAGCAGCGGCCGCAACCCGCTCGGCCTCGGCTGCGATCTCGGTTTCCATCATTCCCGGTCGCGCCATCCGCATCGCTGTGACGTGCATGTCCACCGAGATGTTCGCGGCCCGGTCCAGTTCGGCGACTTCCTCTTCGCTCTTGGACGATCGTTGGTCGATCACGGCTCTGACGAGATCGAGGGAAGCACCATCGGCGAGCCCGGTGAGGGGTAAACCGAGAAGCCCGGAAAGGAGAATCGAGTTGTCCGCCCGATAGGGAGGGAGATAGTGAACCGGACGACCGGTGGCTATCGCCGTCTTGACCACCTCGACCAGGGCCGCCCGGGGTCGGGTGTCCGTAATTCCCACGTCAGCGGCGCGCTCGGAGACCGTGGGCAGGTCCCCCATCCACACGATGTGATCGATCGTGAGTTCGTCACCAAAAAGCACCGTACGGTCCTGGTCGATATCGATCACCGCGGCCAACTCGGGTTGGTTGAGACCGAAGTAATACAGAAACGAACTGTCCTGGCGAAAGGGGTAGCAGTTGTCGGGATAGTTCATGGGGCTTTCATTGTTGCCGAGGAAGAGCAGCAGCCCGCCTTCGAAACGGGTCTTCAGGATCTCGCGACGACTGAGGTAGGTCGTGGTTGGAAACATCAATGGTCCTTTCGCGCGACAGTATCGAGCGGGCACTCTACATATTACGTCCGCGGCTTCCCCCGGTTTGAAAAAACCGTTACCCTGCACGCCGGAGGAGACCATGCGCACCATCATCGAACCGTTCCGCATCAAGATGACCGAACCCCTCAAGATCACCACTCGGCCGAGGAACGGGTGGCGGCACTGAAGCCAGGCCCATCACAACGTCTTCCTGCTCGACGCCGAGGACTGCTGCATCGACCTCCTGACCGACAGCGGCACCGGCGCGATGTCCACCGAGCAGTGGGCGGCCATGATGCTCGGCGACGAGAGCTACGCCGGCAGCCGGTCGTGGAAGAAGCTTCGAAGCCAGCGGTCGCGCGAGATCACCGGCATGCCACACATCCTGCCGACCCACCAGGGCCGTGCAGCCGAGGGCATCCTCGCCGAGTGCATCGTCGAAGCCCGGCGATGTCATCCCCAACAACAGCCACTTCGACACGACCCGCGCCAACATCGAGTACCGCGGAGCCGACCGCTCTCAACCTGCCCTGCGCCGAGGCCTTCGACACCCAGGCCGCGGCGCCCTTCAAGGGCAACATGGATGTGGACGCTCTGCGCGCCTGCATCGCCGAGCACGGCACGCGAAAAGATCCCTTTCGCCATGGTCACGGTCACCAACAACACCGGCGGCGGCCAGCCGGTCTCGATGGCCAACCTCACGCGCCGTCAAGGCGGTCCTGGCCGAGCACGGGATTCCGCTCATCATCGACGCCTGCCGCTTTGCCGAGAATGCCTACTTCGTGCGCGAACGGGAGGACGGCTACCGCGACCGGCCGCTGATGGAGATCGCACAGGAGATGTTCTCGCTCGCCGACGGCGCCACCATGAGCTGCAAAAAGGACGGTCTCGCCAACATCGGCGGCTTTCTGGTCTGCCGCAACGACGAGTGGGCCGAGCGCTTCCGCAACCTGCTGATCCTGCGCGAGGGTTTCCCCACCTATGGCGGGCTCGCGGGCCGCGACCTCGAAGCGATCGCGGTCGGTCTCCAGGAGGCGCTCGACTACGACTACCAGGTCTACCGCCACGCCACGGTGGAGTACATGGTCGAAGAAGCTGACCACGCTCGGCGTGCCGATGGTGCGCCCTGCCGGCGGCCACGCGGTCTTTCTCGACGCCCGCGCGATGCTGCCCGCACATCCCGCAACTCGACTACCCGGGCATCGGGGTGGTCAACGCCCTCTATCTGGCGGGCGGCGTCCGCGCCGTCGAGCTCGGCAGCGTGATGTTCGGCCATTTCGACGAAGACGGCAACGAACAACCGTCACCGCTCGAGCTGGTTCGCCTGGCATTTCCCCGCCGGGTCTATACCCAGAGCCACTTCGACTATCTGATCGAGGTCATCGAGGAGGTGTGGCGCGACCGGGTGGCGATTCCGGCGGCCACCGCATCACGAGCGCAGAGCGACTCCTGCGTCATTTCACCTGCCACTTCGAACCGATCTCTTGCTGAGAATCAGGAGGCCGAAGCCATGCTCACGCTGATTCGAAACGCGGCGATTCTCGATCACGAGACCGATGGTGTGCGCGATATTCTGATTGCCGGCGAGAAAATCGCCGCGCTGGCCTTGCCGGGGAAGATCACGGTCACAGGTCTCGAGGTGGAGGAGATGGACGCCTCGGGTCTCAGGGTCGCACCCGGATTGGTCGACTCGCACCTCCACCTCACCGGAGGCGGCGGCGAGGGCGGGCCGGCCACGCGCGCCCCGGAAATCCGGATCGAAGACATCGTCACGAGCGGAGTGACCACAGTCATCGGCTGCCTCGGCACCGACGGGGTCACGCGCCATCAGAGTTCCCTGATGGCCAAGGCCCGTGGCCTCGTGCAGGAGGGCATTTCGGCCTATGTCTACGTTGGTTCCTACGAACTCCCGGTACAGACCCTGACGGGAAACGTTCGCTCCGATCTCGCACTCCTGCCGTCGGTGCTCGGCGCCGGCGAGATCGCCATCTCCGATCATCGTTCTTCACAACCGACGTTCGACCAATTGGCGCATCTTGCCGCCGAGTGCCGGGTCGGAGGCATGCTCGGCGGCAAACCGGGGATCCTCCACCTCCACCTGGGAGACGGTTCGCGGGGTCTCGAGCTGGTCTTTCGCATCATTCACGAGACCGAAATCCCGATCACCCAGATCATCCCGACCCACTGCAACCGCAACCCATTGCTGCTCGACCAGGCCCTTGAATATGCCCGCGAGGGAGGGCGCATCGATCTCACTTCGGGGATCGGAAGCCATGCCCCGTCGATGACCGTCGAGGCGGCCGTTCGGCTCGCAGTAGAGGCCGGCGCTCCGCTCGAAAACATCAGTGTCAGCTCCGACAGTAACGGAAGCCTGCCGGTTTTCGACCGGGATGGAAATCTCGAACGCCTCGATGTGGCCAACCAGAAAACCCTGCTCGAACAGTTGCGGCTCATCGTCGGCAACGGCGTCCTCGATCTCCGGCGGGCGCTCGCCCTGTTCTCCACCAACCCGGCGCGGTTTTACGGCCTCGACCACAAGGGACGGGTCGCGGCCGGCGCCGATGCCGATCTGATCTTTTTCAACGACGATCTGGAATTCGTTCATCTGATGGCGCGGGGAAGGATGGCGGTGTCCGACGGAACCACCGTGCTCCGCGGTACCTTCTGAATCAACTCCCCGGCACCGTCTCGTCCTCGGCGATCTTCGGTGCGATGGCAAAACCGGTAAAACCGTACGTCAGGGCGACAAGAGAGCTGAGATAACACATGACGGCCCACGGCGCGTAGCTCATCGTCTCGACCCCGAGGGTTCCGGCCATAAAGACCCCCGCGATGCTCCACGGCACGAGGGGCACGACCACGGTGCCGCTGTCCTCGGTCGTTCGTGAGAGGTTTTTTGCCGCCAGACCCCGCCGCCGGTAGACCGGGGCGAAGAGCTCACCCGGTATCAGGATGCTCAAAAAAGAACTTCCAGTGACCACCGCGGTGGTGATCGAAGCGGCGACCGTCGAGGCCACGATCTTGCCGGTGGTGTCGGCCACCCGGACCAGACGCTGCAGGAGAACTTCGAGCATCCCGGCCTTTTGCATGATCCCGCCGAAGGCAAAAGCGCAGAAGGCAATCAGGGTGACGTGCATCATGTTGGCCATCCCGCCGCGGGTCAGAAGCGTGTCGACGACCTGACTGCCGGTGGTGGATGTGTAGCCGGTCGCCATCGAGGCGACCGCGGTTTTGATATCGAGGCCCTGAAGACCGAGGGCGAGCACCACGGCCACCGCCGATGAAACCAACATTCCCGGAATCACCGGGTAACGTCTGGCGGCGGCAAAGAGGGTGATGGCCGGTGGCAGCAGCAGGAGGACGCTGAAGCGGAAGTTGGCGCTGATGGCGCTGGTGATCGCGGTCGTGTTCTCGAGGGAGACCGCACCCGTTCTCGCCGACATCAGACCGAGCACGAGATAAACGGCCAGCCCGATGAGCCAGGCCGGAGTCGTGGTCCACAGGGTGTGCCGGATGTGGTCGTAGAGGTTCGACCGTGCCGCAACCGGGGCCAGATTGGTGGTATCGGAGAACGGCGACAGCTTGTCGCCGAAGTAGGCACCCGCGACGATGGCGCCCGCAGCCTGACCGAGTGGGATCTCGAGGCCCTGCGAGATCCCGATCAAGGCCACTCCGAGAGTCCCGACCGTTCCATAGGAAGTCCCTGTCACCACCGATACGACCGAGCACACGATGCAGGCCGTGACCAGGAAAAAGGTCGGCGAGATAAGCTTGAGGCCGTAGAAGATGAGCATCGGGATGGTCCCGCAGGCGATCCACGATCCGATCAGTGCGCCCACGACAATGACGATCAACATGGCCGGCATGCCCTTCATCATGCTTTCGAGGATTCCGTTTTCGATTTCCTTGTAGGTGTAACCGAGGTGGTGGGCGATCAACCCTGCCACAGCCGCGGCAGCGATCAGCAGCACTTCTGCCGGCAGCCGCAGCACACCGTAACCAACGCCGAGGAAGATCCCCATCGCGATCAGCGGTGTCACCGACTGGGCGAGGGAGGGCAGACGCCGGCCGGTCGCTGCGGACTCCTCGACCGGGGCTGATCCTTCATTCTTCAAGGCGCAACCCAAAAAACTGCTTCCAGCGGTGCGATGATTCTCAGCACTGGGAAAGCTGATCCGGGCTCGATGAGCGAATCCAGGGCCAGATCCCGGCCGCCCCTCTCGCCATAGGGCGCCCACAAGGACTGTGGCTCCAGGAGCAGGGGGATGAGGTTTGCCGCCGGTTGGCGTACCGGGACGACGACGGTCCCTGCAGGCAACTCGATCTCCTCGTTTTCGACCCGAAGGGTGATTTCGTCGGCTTCTTTGTCCTCGACCTCGACCTCGGTGATCTCTTCGATGAGATAACGCTCGACCGAAGCCGGCGTCGCGGTCGTCAGGCGAATGACGTCGATGCGGTGCCGTTCGAGGAGCGCGATGAGGTCTTCCTGATCCGACGGGATCGCATAGGCCCACGGACGCTCGACGGTCAACAGTGGAACGACCTTCGGTTCGAAGTTACTCAAATCAGCCTCACGGCTGGTCCAGGTGCGAAGATCGAAGATCGGGTAGCGCACCGTCGGCCGATCGGGATCCGCCACATAGTCCTGTCGGAGGTAAACCGGCGGCAGCTCGACCCCCTCCTCGATCAACTCCGCTCGGGCCTGACCAACGGTCTCGCGGATCTCATCAGCGTGTTCCACGATGGTCTTCAGAAACGATCGCATGGCAACCGCCTGGCCCTCGGTTCGCTCGCCGAGGTGGGCCGTGTGATCGTCCCAGCGTTTGCCCTCGAAGAGAAAGGACAGTGTGTTGTAGATACCCATGCTCTGTCGGCTGTCGTTGATATCGGTGGTGCTGAAACGAATCCGGCTCTCTTCGGGTGGGCCGCCCACCACGTATTCGTGGAAGCTGACACCGGCGTCTTCGATGCGCCGTCCCACCTCCGGCACAATGAGATCCGACGACAAGGCTCGTATTTTCGTCGACACATTGAGGTTGGAGAGCCCACCGAACTGTTCGGTCGGGTCCTTGAGATACCCGACGCTCATCCAACTGGTTTTGGCCACGTTGGTTTCGTGGATGTCGAGGGTGACCTCGGGCACCCAATCGAGAAAGAGATCGTGCAGGGCCCTGACCTCCGGCTCGGAGAGGATCGTGTGGTTGCGGTTGAGATCGGCGCCCGCCGCATTCCGCCGCGTCCCGGCCTCCGAGCCGTCGGGGTTGACCTGCGGCACGAGGATGAGATCAAAGTGATCGAGCAGGCCTTCGTCATCCATCGCAAGTTCGCGGGCCAGTTCGAGCGCGGCCTCCTTGCCCGAGGGCTCGTTGCCGTGCTGCTGGGCCGAGATCATCACGGTCAAGATTCCGTCGCGAGGGCCCGTCAACGGGAGGGACCGGGAGAAGAAGAGGGCGTGAAGATCCCTGCCTTCAAGTGATGTCCCGATGCTTCGCAGATCGGCGATCGGGCTCGCGGCGGCCAGTTGTTGCAAAAAGGTCGTGAGCTCGTCATAGGACGTGAGCTGATTCCCTCCGTTTCGTTCGAGAGGGGTCGGCGGCAACCCGGCGCCAGGGACGACGATCGATTGCAAGTGGCCGAGGACCCGATTCGCCACCCTTTCGGAGAAATCAGCGAGTTCCTCCGGACCCGGACGGCCTGCGAGAAAGGCCTCGGTCTCGTCGAAGATCGAGGTCTCGATCTGCAACAGACCCGGGAGATATCCCGTACCGTCGCTGTTGTCGAGGCGGGTGAGATCCAGGTAGTCGCGGCCATGCCCTCGTTTTGCCGGCCGGATACCGTCTTTGATCCGCAGCGATTCGTTCCAGAGTGGCGCTCTTTTTCCTTCGTGAAGGGCCGCCGGGCTCCGCCCCGCCTCGACCCAGAGAGGAATGGCCGCCGCCGTCAGGGGCTCACCGGGAATGATCCACAGGGTCGCGGGCCGTTTGTCGTTGCCACCGACGAGGACCACGGTCGAGGCGGTCGACGGCCGGTCGATACAGTCCCGGCTGTTGACCCAGACCGGGGTGTTCGCCGGCAGCTCGGAAGCGTCGTTCAGATTTGGTTTGTCAACCAGGGGGTGTCCGAGGTCGCGGCTGAACCGGTGCAAAATGGTTTCCGGGTCCACCCCTCCCTCGGGGAACGATCTGAAGAGCTCAGAGGCGCGTTTGAATCGAAGATAGCCTTCTCCTTCGTCCACTGCGCCGCTGCGGGCATAGTTTGTGTTGACGAGATAGTCGGCACCTTCATCCGCCGCGTCATGGCGGACAAAACCATGGTTGTGGATCTCGAATAGAGCAGCGCCGCCATCGGCGTCAAAGACCCCGATGTTTGTCTGAGCGCCGAGCTCCGGCCCCAGGTTCTCCTCGAGCAGACGCTCGAAATCGTCTACCGTTCGACAGGTGCGGAGGGCATCGGCCTGGATGATGCCCTCGCGGTCGTTGCGCTCGCCGGCGATCTCGGGGACGTTGTAGGCGACCGTGTTGATGATCGCGAAACCCGAGTCGTTGAGGCCGGCGAAACACGAGCGCCCGGAGTCGGCGCGCGCATTCGCCAGACAGAGATAAGCAAAGGGCGACTCGTCGACGTAGACGACCTTGTTCGACAAGGTCGGCGTATCCCGGTTCTTCCACAGGATCGGTGTTCCTGTTGCCGACCCGCCCGGCGCCACCACCGCCGTCGTACAGGCGTCCAACCTCTCGATCTCCGGCAGGAGGCAGAGCGACACCGCCAGAAGAAACAACACGACTACAGATTGAAACCGGGTTGAACTGCTCATGAACTGCGCCCCCCAGACCTTTTTGTAACTGCGGGGCGTGCGACCTCACCGCCGACGCCCTTCAGGCACGTCGACACGATACCAATATCCGATGTTCCTCGCATCACAATGACGGATTTTGAGATGGGCGTTGGCGACCCAGCCTGCGGCTTTCAAGGATTCCGACCGGACGACAACGGCGGACCGTACTGCGGGACCGCTTTTTCACCGGTTTTGATGGCGTGTGATCTCGAAGGAAGAGATGGAGGCGCTGCTCCCTTTCTCCTCCGCCCTTCAGTCTGCTTCCGGTACGGGGACGGGATCGGGATCGGGATCGGGATCGGATTCACGCGGAAGGAGCGGTAATCTCCCTTTCTCCCTTTCTCGCTCTCCCCCCTGCTCCCTTTCTCAGCCCCGCTCACCTCCATCCCGCGCCATCGCCAGGGGATTCGACGAGCCCCGCGAATACCCGGCGAGATCCACCGTCACAAACCGGAAACCGGCATCCTTGACGCCCGCCACCAGACGACCGCGAAGCGACGGGTCGGACAAACGATCGATCTCGGCGCCCGGCACCTCGATGCGCGCCAGATCGCCGTGAAAGCGGACCCGGTATTGCGAAAAACCGAGCGCCGCCACCACTTCTTCGGCCGCAGCAACACGCTCCAGACCATTGATCGTGATCGGTGTTCCGGTTGGAAAGCGAGACGCGAGACAGGCCAATTCCGGTTTTGCAGCGGTGGGAAGGCCGAAGCGGCGGGAGCGCTCCCTGATGGCAGTCTTGTCAAAGCCGAAGTCGACAAAGGGCGATCGCACCCCGGCCTCTTCGGCGGCCCTGTTTCCCGGCCGGTGATCGGAAAGATCATCGGTGTTGAGGCCGTTGACGATCACCGCCAGATCCATCTCGCGGGCCACTTTTTCGCAGATCGAATAGAGCTCCGATTTGCAGTGGTAACAGCGGTCCCCGTCGTTGACCAGATACTGGGGTTTGGCGGTTTCGGAGGAGGTCTCGAGTCGGTGGTTGATGCCGATCTGTGCCGCCAGCTGCCGCGCCTCGTCGAGCTCACGGGGCGCCAGGGAGGCCGACACCGCAGTGACTGCAACAGCCCGGTCCTCGAGCGCCTCGAAGGCGATCCTGGCCAGGAGCGTCGAATCGACGCCTCCCGAGAAGGCCACCAGGGCCGAACCGGAGTCGCGGAACCACTGCAACAACCCATCGTAATCAGCCATCATTCGGATTCCTTATCGGGCACACCGCCGGCAGCGGCGAGGATGTCGCGCAGGGGTACGCCGGTTTCGCGGGCCAGCGCGGCGCAGGGTTCGAATTCCGGGACTCTTCGAAGCACCTTGTCGCCGGCCAGAGCGACCTTCACCGGCACCTGGCCCCAGGGCGTGGCGACCATCTCCATGTGCCGTTGCAGATGGTATTTGCTGACCGGATAGGTGCGGCACCCGAGACTGGTCGTCTCGCGCAGAATCAAATCAATATGGCCTTCGACGGAAGCGGCCGTCGAAATGACCGTCAGCAAATGACCCGGCCGCCCCTTCTTCATCAAAAGCGGAGTGACATAAGCATCGAGAGCGCCGGCGGCAAGCAAATTATCGATCACGACCGGAAACACCCTCGGGTCGAGATCGTCGATATTGCACTCGATGACCAGGTTGTCGCTGCGTTCGATTTCAGTGGGCGTTGCCGCCGAACCGACAAAGGCGCGGACCACGTTCGGCAGACCCGGGTACTCTCTCGATCCCGCACCGACTCCAATTTTTTCAACCGTCATGGCCGGCATCGCACCAAAGTGATCGGCGAGCGTCGTGACCAAGGCGGCGCCGGTCGGGGTGACGGTCTCGCCTTCGATTTCGACTGCGCGCACCGGCACACCGGGCAACATGGCGGCCACCGCCGGTGCCGGCAAGGGCAGTTCGCCGTGAGCACAGGCCACCGTACCGTGACCCATCGGCAGCACCGAGCAAACGACCTCGTCCACCGCCAGTCGCTCGAGCAGGAGACAGGCGCCGAGAATGTCGATCAACGCATCGACTGCGCCGACTTCATGGAAATGGACCTGGTCGGCGGGCTCACCGTGGACCTGGCCTTCGGCCTCGGCAAGACGCTCGAAAACCGCCCGCGCCATTTTGATAGCTGTCGGCGACACATCGGCAGCTTCCAGAAGACTGACCACATCCGCGAGATTTCGATGGTGGGGGTGTTTTGCGGGATCGAAGCGAACATTGAGGCGGCGCGCGGCAAACCCGCCGGGTTTTCCGGCCGGCCACTCGAGGGTGACATCCGGGAACCCGAGCCGCTCCGGGAGGTTCTCCACCAGCGACACGTCGCCAACGGCTTCGGCCAGGGCGCACAGGATCATGTCCCCCGCGGCCCCGCCCGCACAGTCGAGGTAAAGAAGCCGCCTGCTCATTCGTCGTCTCCGGAACCGTCGATGCGAGCGATACGATGCACCACCGTGGCGGCGCCAAAACCGTTGTCGATGTTGACCACACTGATGCCGGCGGCACAGGAGTTCAGCATCCCGAGCAGGGCCGCCACGCCACCGAAGCTGGCGCCATAACCGACCGAGGTCGGCACCGCGATCACGGGGCACTCCACCAGACCCGCGACCACCGATGGCAGCGCGCCTTCCATCCCCGCAACGACCACGAGGACGCGGGCACGGCGGAGCCGTTCGAGGACCGAGAAGAGACGGTGGATCCCCGCCACTCCGACATCGTTGACGCGGTCGACCGGGTGGCCGAGATGTTCGAGGACCAGCGCCGCTTCCTCGGCCACCGGGAGATCGGAAGTCCCGGCGGAAACCACCGCGACCGGCTTGCCCGTAGGCTCCGCCTCCGGCCGTGCCTCGAGGATTCGGCCAACGGAGTGATAGCGCAACTCCGGATGGCGTTCCAACAATGCTCCGACACGATCTCTCTCGACGCGCGTCACCAACACCTTGTGGTGCATCTCGAGACACCGATCAACGATGAGCGTCAGCTGTTCGTCCGTCTTGCCGGGCGCAAAGATCGCCTCGGCCATCCCGGTGCGACGTTCGCGATCGGTGTCGAGCCGCGCAAAACCGAGATCTTCGACTCCCTGTGCAAGCACGCTCTCGAGCGCGGCATCGGCCTTGATGTCACCGGCTGCTACCGCCCGCAATATTTCCTGGAGCTCTGATCTTTTCACCGGCCCTCCATCCGCACACGTGCGACAGAATATCAGGTTTCGCCCCGCGACACGGCCGGGGTCGACCGTGACCAAGGCTCTGAAATTTACTTCGACATCGAACTGTTTAATATCAGAGCGGGCCGCCAAAAGGCGGCCAATGAAAGGAGTTCGATATGACATCCTCGACTCAAAATCGCATCCGGTCGGCCGCAGAACGCGGAATGGCCGAGTTCGGCTGGCTGTCGAGCCGGCACAGTTTCTCCTTCGGGCACTATTACGACCCGGAGCACATGGGTTTCCGCAGCCTGCGGGTGATCAACGACGACCGGGTCCAGCCGGGACAGGGCTTCGGCACCCACCCGCACCGCGACATGGAAATTCTCAGCGTGGTGGTGGAAGGGGCGCTCGAGCACAAGGACAGCCTCGGAACCGGTTCGGTGATCCGCCCCGGCGAAGTCCAGCGGATCACCGCGGGCACCGGTGTCCGGCACTCCGAGTTCAACCCGTCGCCAAGCGAAGAGGTGCGTTTTCTGCAGATCTGGATCGAGCCGGAGCAAACCGGCCTCGCGCCCAGCTACGAGCAGCGTGTCTTTCCATGGGAGGGGTTGCGCGATGCCTGGACCCTGGTGGCTTCGCAAGACGGTCGGGACGGTTCGCTGACCGTACACCAGGATGTCGCGATGTATCGAGCGACGTTGACTGAAGGAGCGCGCCTCGAGAAGACCTTTGCCGCCGAACGCAACGCCTGGCTGCAGGTCATCGAGGGAGCTGTGGAAGTCGACGGCCATCGCCTCGAGGAGGGTGACGGTCTGGCCGCCGACAACCCCGCCGCCCTTGTCGTCACCGGGGTCGGCGATTGGAGCGACGTCCTGCTCTTCGACCTCGCATGAAACCCGCCACAGGAAAAGGGCGCGCCCACGGGTGCGTCCTTTTTTTGCCAGGAAATGTCTTTATCAGACGGACCCGCGTTGTCTTGTCGCTGCCTCGGTCCACCACACCAGTTCGTCGATGAAACGGGTCGCGCGTTGGCCGAAATCTCCGTCGGTCGGGCCCTCTTCCGAGAAGGACTGCCCGACCTTCGATACGGGCAGCGAGGCCGGAATCGGCGCCGCACCCATGGCCAGCAGCACCAACCGCAATTGAGCCAGACAGCTGATGCCGCCAAAGCCGCCGGCCGATACCGTCACAATACCCACCGGTTTGCGTTTGAGCTCCGGCAAGAGGTAGTCGAGAGCGTTTTTGAGCGCGCCGGGATAGCCGTTATTGTACTCAGGAGTGACGATCACCAGGCCGTGAGCCGCCGCTACGGCCTCACTCAACCTCACCGCACCCGGTGGTGGGTCGTCACGCATCCGAAGCCTCTCCTCCATGATCGGAAGCGCGAGCTCCTCAAGGTCCAGGAGCTCGCTTGATATCCGATCATCGGCTCCCAGAGCTGCCTTGAACCAGCGCGCCACCTTCGGGCTTTGCCGATTGCGACGAACGCTCCCCAGAAGAACCGGTATTTTCAGGTTTGCCACGGCCCGATTCTCAGACCTCGGTCACTGGTTGAGGCGAATAGTAGAAGCGCTCGTCGTAGATCTTGCCATCGCGCCAGCGCTGCACAGCCACCTGTGTGAACGCGAGTCTGGCCCCATACTGGGTGTTGTGAAAATCGAGTCGCCATTCCACCATCGAAAGATCGTCACCGACTGCAACGCTCTTGAGCTCGGCGCCATACCAGGTCGTGTTGTCGACGAATGCCTGTTCGCGCTCCAAATTCGCAGCCAGGCCGACCGTCGGCTCGTTGTCGTTCTCAGCCATGACCACATCACCGGCGTAGAACTCGTTCATCGCCTCCATGATCTTGCCCTCGAGGATCATCGTGTTCAGTGCGTCCACGCGTTCACGAATATCGACTGACATCATTTTCTCCTTGTTCTCGCTTCTCAGGGAAGCGCGGTTTCGAAAGTTTATTGTCGACACTTTCCCAGCTTGAGCGACAATGACGCCATCTGGTCTTGTTCCCGTGCCGTGAGATGAGAAAAGGCAGCGACGAGGACGGCGACGACTCGCGGATAGACTTCACTGATGAGCCGTCTGCCTTCCGGCGTCAAGGAAACGATCACGATCCGGCGATCTTCGGCCTCTCGCCGACGTTTGACGAGGTCGCGCTTTTCCAGATTGTCGATCACGGTGGTGAGGTTGCCGGCGCTTTTGAGGATCTTGACGGCGAGCTCACGCTGACACGATGGCCCGAGATGGAAAAGGGCCTCCAGCACTCCGAACTGACTTTCGGTCAAACCCGCGCTGCGCGTCACAAGCTCCTCGTTTCCGTTCACGGCGTTGACCGCCCGGCGCAACTTGATATACGCGTCAAGCACCCGCTTCTCGGACTTCGTTCCTTCGTGTCGTGTGCACATCGGTGCTCCGCTGTGAAACTCTTTTGACATCGATTGAATCAATATCAAAATAATCAACCCACAGGCGTTTGATGAAATTCCATGGACACCGTTGGTTCGGCCCGGACCGGCTGGTTTACGCGCGGCGGAAGCTCAGGAGACGATCGGCCTCCACCAATTCGTCCTGCACCCGGCGGCCAAAGGGGCAGGCGCTCTCGCAGGGGGCCTCGCAGTCTGCACAGGCCTCTGCCGTACAACCCGAAGAGAGCTCACCATAGAGTTCCATGGCGTCTTTTTCCCGGCCATAGTATTTGAAATACATGGCGAAACGGTTGACGTCGGCCACCGCCACTCCGTGTGGGCAACTCGGTTCGCAGGTCGCACAAAAGCGGCAGTACCGGTCATACACCTCGTCCGAGTACCGCCGCAGCATGGCGACCTCGGCCTCTCGGAGAGGTTTTCCGACAGCCTCGGCATAATCGCGGATCTGTTTGAAGTTGGTGATGCCCACGCACACGCTGGCCACGTTTGGGTTGGTCAGGGCCCACTTGATGGTGGCCTGCTTGTAGGAGAGCCCCCCCACTTCGAGATCCTTGATCTCCTTCTCCCGGTTGCCGGCCCCGGTCTTGAAGACCAGGGTTCCGAGGCCGCGCTTTGTGGCGCGTTCGAGGATCTCATCCTGATCGGGATAGGAGGCAAAATCGTATTTGGTGAAAAGCGCCCGGTATCCGCCCTGGTCGATGGCGGCATTCAAACAGTCCTGCATGCCACCGTGATGGCCGGACATCCCGAGAACCCCGACTTTCCCGGCTTCGCGGGCGCGTTCGAATCCCTCCATCAGGGCTTCGATGCGAAGATCCTCCGGCGACCGGACATCGGTGATGCGAAAAATCTCCACATGATCCGTCTGGAGACGGCGCAGACTGGCGTCGATGGATTCGAGGACCTGATCCACGGTGACATCAGATCTGAATCGATTGCCGGTGAAGAGGACCAGTTCGTCGCGGCGACCGGCCACGGTGGCGAGCGCCTTGCCGATGGCCTCCTCGGCGCGGCCGTCCTGATAATTGGCCGAGGTGCAGATGGTCGTGATGCCCACATCGAGGGCGGCCAGGAGCAGCGACGGGTTGTCGAAGCCATAGGTGCCGAGCGAGATCTCCGAGACCTCGAGACCGGTATCACCCAGCGGCCGCGAGCCCAATTCCAGCTTGGGCATGTCCGCGAGCACCTCTTCGCTGTCGGCGCAGCCGCCGACGGCGAGACCGGTGGTGGTGGCGGCCCCGAGCTTGAGGAAAGAACGCCGATCCATCCCGTGATGCGAATTCGTCATGGTGCACCTCCTGCGCTGTTCTTGATATCTCCGAAGCTGCTGCAGACAGTATAGGTCGTGAGTTCTCGAAAAGCAGGCCACATGCGGAGGAAAGGGAGAAAGGGAGAAAGGGAGAAGGGGAGAAGGGGAGACCGAGTATTCAGCCTCGTTTGGGGCGGGGACAATGAGCAGGCTGCCCAGTTTCAAGATGTCATCCTGAGCGAAGCGCCTTTCAGGCTACGCCGTGACAAGGCGGGGCTCCGCTCAGGATGACATCGGGAGACGACACTCCCATACAGGAGAATTCGGTACCGGGCGTTTCTCCCTTTCTCCCTATCTCCCTTTCCCGTCTGCCCCTCCGCCGGTTCGAGGATCGATCTCGCCGTCGATAGCGATACCGATGGTGATAGAGACGGGTACTCTGCCCCTCTGCTCCTCTGCCCCTCTGCCCCTCTGCCACGCGAGGTACGGTTCTCCCCTTCTCCCTTTCCCCCTTTCTCCCTTTCCCCCTTTCTCCCTTTCGGGATCGGGATCGGGATCGGAAGCTATTTCCCCGTATACGGCACGCCCTTCTCGATCCACTCCGGGGCCGGTTCTCCCTTGAGATAGTGGTCGAAGAACTCCTTCATCTTGATCGAATAATCGAGCTTGTTGGCGTAGATCTTGAGGTGGTGAGGTTCGTCACGATACTGGAGAAAGATGCAGTTCTTGTCGAGCCGCCGGCACGCCAGATAGAGCTCGATCGCCTGGTACCAGGGCACCGCCTCATCGGCATCACCATGCTGGATGAGCAGCGGGGTGTTGATGCGATCGGCGTAGAAGACCGGCGAATTCTCGATATAGAGCTCGGGCTTCTCCCACAGGCTGCCGCCGATTCGGCTCTGGGATTTTTCATATTGAAACTGGCGGGCCAGCCCGGTGCCCCAGCGAATCCCGGAATAGGCGGAGGTCATGTTCGAGACCGGCGCGCCGGCCACCGCCGCGGCAAAGATGTCGGTCTGGGTGATCACGAAAGCGGTCTGGTAGCCGCTCCACGAGTGGCCGTGGAGACCCAGGGCGTCGGGATCGGCGATGCCCATGTCCACCAACTTCTGCATTCCGGGCACCAGACATTTGGTGGCCGCAGGCCCCGGAAGGCCGACCTCGAAACGGATATCGGGCAGAAAGACCGCATAACCGTTGGACGCGTAAATCGGGAAGGACGGACGGTGGTTGACCACCGGTTGGTTGAACTCGTGCAAACGCTGTGAGAAAAAGCGATAGTAGTACGTCAGAACCGGGTAGCGTTTGCCTTCCTCATAGTTTCCGGGTTTGATCAGCACCCCCTGCAACGGGATGCCGTCCGCACTCGTCCACTCCACGAGCTCGGCCGAGCCCCAGGCATAGTCGGCGATCTGCGGGTTGGCATCGGACAGCTTCGTCGGGCTTTGCAGCTCCTGGTTCGAGACCCAGAGATCGGGGAACTCGTCGTAGCGTTCGCGGGTGAAAACGATTCGATCCGCATGCTCCGCTTTGGCGCGGAAGCCCAGCTTGTGCTGGCCGGTGCCGTAGAGCGGCCGCATGGAGCCGCGGGCCGGGCTCGCCATATAAAAGGCGTCGTGCTTTTCCATGTCGTCATAGGCGGAAAGCATGAGATCGGCGCCCGCCGGAATGGTGTCCTCTTCGGGATCGAGGTCGAGAATCCTGAAAATGACCTCGCTCTCGCGGCCCTGTCCGGCTGTGAGCAGCCGCGCCGGCCGGTCATCGGTGAAGAACTGCCAGATATCGTACTTGTCGTAGATGAAGATGGAGCTCGAGTCGGCACTCCACTCGGAGGTTCCGTAGCCGGGCGGGTCCGCCGGGTAGTCGTGGTCCTCGTTGGCAAAGGGCACATCGAGACCCGTCGTGAGATTGTCCGCAACCTTGGATTGCACATCCCACAGAAACCAATCACCGTCGTCGTAATACAGGACAAATCGACCGTTCGGCGAAAGCGAGGCGCCGCTCCGCCGGCCAACGGCGAGCTCCTTGACGACCAGATCCGCCTGACCATTTTCAAGATTCACCACATAGGCATCGCCGTAGACCCCGTCCCATGTGATCCGGCGGAGATACGGCAGATCAGAGCCGGCCAGTGCATAAGACGGGTTGTCAGTCGGAAAGACCGTCGGTATCTCGAGAGTCGCGAGAGGCACCACTGCGCCACCATCAAGGTGGAACACCGCCCGGTAGACCCGGTCCTTCTCGTTTTCTTTCCAGCGTTCCTTCTGGTTGGGGATGATGCGCGGATCATTCCAGTGCCACACATCAACACCGCGCCCCTCGAGGATCGAATCAAAATCGTAGGGTTCGAAGGCCGGTTCTTCAGCGTCCGCGTCCGTGCCCGATGAATCATCGGCCTCAAAGCTCTCCACGGCATGCTTGAATCCGAAAAACAACCGCGTCCCATCCTTGCTCCACTGAATCTCGTTGGCAGAAGGCACCGTGAATCCTTCGGGCGCGTCCTCAAGGGTCACCACCGCGGTCGCCCCACCGTCGCCACCCCATGCCCAGATTTCGCCATCACCGGCTTCACCCTCGTCATCAAATACTGCCGCGGCAAAGGCCAGGTGATCCGCCTCGCGGGCCCAGGTCAGGTGGGTGTAGCTCCCCATCACGGCTTCGTGGAGCGTGGTCGTCGCGGGCTGCGGCTTCCGCAGATCGACGAGGAAGGCCCCGTTGCCTTCACCCGCCGGCGCCGAAACCGAGTAGGCGAGGTACGAACCCAGTTCGGCAAAGGAGAAGCTCGCAACATTTTCAATCACTCGCTCCTCGCCACCACCGAGCTTGCGCAACTCGAGGGTCGTGCCGAGCTTCTGTTTGTCTTCCTTCTTTTCTTCCTCGGCTTCACCTTCGCCGGCCGCCTCTGTCGTCTCCTCGTCCTCCGCGGCCTTCTCCTTGGTTTCTTCTTTCACTGCAAAATGCTTGAAGGCGATCCACTGTCCGTCCTCTGAGAAGGCGAAGGACTCGACCTCTTCGATCCGCTCTTCTTCACCGGTCTCGAGGTTCACGAGCGAGAGGCCCTTCTTCGGCTTTTCATCCTTCTTTTTGTCCTTGGCCTTTTCCCGCTCCTCGAGGGTCGGCGTGATGGCCGCCGCAACCCACTGTCCATCGGATGAGATCACCGGCCCGGAGCCGCGTTCGACGCGGTACTCGGTCTCGGACCCGGTGGAACGGATGACCGCCTCACCGTTACCCCGGTCGGGCACCAGTGCATAGGCGACCCAGTTGCCGTCATCGGAGATCACGGCGTCCTGAATCTGGCGGAACTTCATGAGCTCTTCGAAGGTCAGCGCCTTGTCACCGGCTTCAGCCACAAAAACGACCGCCAGAATCGCGATGGCGAAAATGGAGAATGTCCTGGAAATAGCGCGCGAGGTCTCGATCATGTCTTCCCCCTTTGGACCCGAGGTCCGCCCTCAAGGTGAAGCATAGCTCAGCAACAGGAGATTTTGAGACGACTCATCGGCAGCTGTGATTCGCTGCGCCGCCTCATCCCCGCGACACCGCCTCGCGATCGTGAGATCATCGCGACACCGGCGCTGTTGACCTGGAATCGGGACACCGCGCCGCACCGGGGGGTTGGAATGACCAGAAACGAGTTCAAGCAATGTTCACTCTGGATCGTGGTCGGTCTGCTTTTCTCGGCACCGGTCGCCCTGACCGCGGAAGAAGTGGCGGATCCGTCCAAGCTCACTCTTGAACGGATCTATGAAGACCTGGAGTTCCAGGCTGCGAGTTTCGGGCCCGCGCGGTGGCTCGAGGACGGCTCCGGTTACACCACCCTCGAAAAGAGCGAGGGTTTCGACGAGGCCAAGGACATCGTGCTCTACGAACCGGCCTCTGGAGAGCGAACAGTCCTGGTTTCGGCCGCCAGACTGGTGCCGGCGGATGGCGAGGATCCGCTCACCATCAGCGATTACATCTGGTCCGAAGACGGCACCCGGCTCCTGATCTTCACCAATACCGAAAGGGTCTGGCGCCAAAACACGCGCGGTGACTATTGGCTTCTTCGCCTCGCCGACTACGAGCTGAAGCAACTCGGCGTTGAGGCTCAAGAATCGATGATGATGTTTGCCAAAGTCTCACCCGACAACAGCCGCGTCGCATGGGTCGACTACCCCACCAAGGATCTATTTGCGCAAGACCTCGCCACCATGGAGGTGACCCGGCTGACCGCAGACGAGAACGAGTTCATCATCAACGGCACCTCGGACTGGGTCTACGAGGAGGAGTTCGGACTTCGCGACGCATTTCGTTTCAGCCCCGACGGCCGCCGCATCGCCTACTGGCAGTTCGACTCCGAGGGCGTCGGGACCTTCAACCTCATCAACAACACGATCAATATCTACCCCGAGCTCACCCCCCTGCCCTACCCAAAGGTGGGAACCACCAACTCCGCCGTCCGGGTCGGTGTCATCCCGAGCGAAGGTGGTGAGACCACGTGGTTCGAACCCGACGGCAAATCGAACAACTACTACATCCCCAAAATGGGATGGGCCGAGAGTGATGACCAGATCTGGCTGATACGCCTCAACCGCCTCCAGAACACCGCCGATCTGATGCTCGGCACGGTCTCGACCGGGAACCTGGAGACCGTTTTCACCGATCGCGACGACGCCTGGATCGACATGTTTGACGACCCTGAGTGGTTGGCTGACGGCTCCGCCTTCACCTGGCTCTCCGAACGCGACGGCTGGCGCCATCTCTATGTCGTCTCCAGATCAGGCGAAGATATCCGCCTGGTGACCGACGGCGACTACGACGTGACCGGGTTGGCCCGGATCGATGAGGCCGGCGGATGGGCCTACGTCCTGGCTTCCCCGGATGACCCCACCAGCCGTGCCCTCTATCGCACACGCCTCGATGGATCCGGCGGTCTCGAGCGGGTAACACCCGAGGGACCCGGCGTCCACCGCTACCAGGTTTCGCCCGACGCAATGTGGGCCATCCACAGCTGGTCCTCGCGCAACCAGGTCCCCATCACCGAGGTGGTGACCCTGGAGGGTCACCACGTGGCCAAGGTACTCGAGGACAACGCCGAGATCGAGGAGGCATTGTCATTGATCGACAAGGCGCCGATCCGGGACTTCCGGGTCGATATCGGTGATGTGGAGGTCGACGGCTGGATGATCACGCCACCGGATTTTGATCCCTCCAAGAGTTATCCCCTCCTGATCTTCGTCTACGGCGAACCGGCGGGTCAGACCGTCATGAACAACTGGGGGCGCAGCGGCAACGCCTGGTATTTCATGCTCGCCCAGCACGGCTATCTGGTGGCGAGTCTCGACAACCGCGGCACCCCGGCGCCGCGCGGGCGAGAGTGGCGCAAATCAGTCTACGGCCAGATCGGGATCCTCGCCTCGGCCGATCAGGCCGCCGGCGTCCGGGCAATGATCGAAAAATTCCCCTTCATTGATCCGGACCGCATCGGTTCCTGGGGTTGGAGTGGCGGCGGCACCATGACTTTGAATGCGCTCTTCCGCTACCCGGAGATCTATTCGATGGGAATGGCGGTGGCTTTCGTCGCCGACCAGAAACTCTATGACACCGTCTACCAGGAACGTTATATGGGTTTGCCCGAAGGCAACCCGGATGGGTTTTTCGAGGGCTCACCCATCAACCACGCCGGCAAACTGGAGGGCGATCTTCTGCTGATCCACGGCACCGGTGACGACAATGTCCACTATCAGAATCTCGAGATGCTGGTGAACAAACTCATCGACGAGGGCAAACAGTTCGACATGATGGCCTATCCAAACCGCAGTCACGGCATCCGTGAGGGAGAGGGCACCACCATGCACGTCTACACGCTGCTGACCAACTATCTCGAGGAGCACCTGGAACCGGGGCCCAAACCCATGCGGACCGAAAAAACAGCTCAGGCGACATCGTTCCTGGGCGAGGCGCTCTACCCCGCGGCGCCCGGGCCCGAGGCCCTCGCCGCCTTCGAAGCAGCCAAGGCCAACTTTGAAGCCAAGCCCGAGGACGCCGATGCCATCATCTGGTACGGCCGGCGCGCCGCCTACCTCGGTGACTATCAGAATGCGATCCGGATCTTCTCGGCGGGGATCGAAATTCATCCCGAAGACGCCCGCCTCTACCGCCACCGGGGCCACCGCTATATTTCCACCCGGCAACTCGAGAGCGCCATCGCCGATTTCGAACACGCCGCCTGGCTGATCGAGGGGACCGAGGACCGGATCGAGCCCGATGGTATGCCGAACGCCCGCGGTATCCCGGTCTCCAGCCTGCACACCAATATCTGGTACCACCTCGGTCTGGGCTACTACCTCGACGGCAACTCCGAGCGCGCAGTGGACGCTTATCACCAGGGGCTCGAGGTTTCGGCCAACGACGACATGCGGGTCGCCTTCAGCCACTGGCTCTATATGGCGCTGAGGCGACTCGACCGCGATGAGGAAGCGGCGGAGGTCGTTGCAGCCATCAACCCCGACATGGAGATGATCGAGAACACCGCCTACCAGCGGCTCTGTCTGCTCTACAAGGGCGAGCTCGATGTGACTGATTTCAATTCAGAAAACGGCGATGCGCCGTCGAACGCGGCCGTCGCCTATGGGCTTGCCAACTGGAAACTCGAAAACGGTGATGTCGAGGGCGGCACCGCGATGCTCGAAGCCATCATCGCCCAGGACAGCTGGGCCGCCTTCGGCCACATTGCCGCCGAGGCGGACCTCGCCCGGGAAAACGATTGACGACAACATGGAAGAAGGAGGTGGTCGAAAGCCCACTCCGACTTCAGCACCATGAGAACCGCGAAGGCGCGAAGGGCGCAAAGATGTTCTCTGACCCTTGTCAAGAAACAAGCTTCGCGGAATCTTTGCGTCTCTGCGTCTTTGCGTTTTAGACGAGGTCAAAATCGGCCAGAACGTGAACCAAAACCTCGGTTCCTCTCAGTTGTCAGTGAACTTCATCCCAAGAATGTGGACCAACTCGGCAACCTGTTTGGTCCAGACGATGCGGACGCGCCGCTCCTTGCCGTCAGAGACTCTCAACACGTACTCGCGGCTCGCATCGACCGCGTCGCTGCCGATGAACATCGCACCGACACCCTCGTTGCTGACATCACGGAGAATCAGGGGGTAGACCCTTTCCTCACCGTTGTCTTTGCTTACGACCAATTTGACATAACGAATATCTGGGGTGCGTGTTTTGCCTCGCCGTTCGTCGTCCATGGTCCTCTCCCCCAGCCCGCATCATTCTGCGCCTCTCGCGACCGGTGTCTTGATGTCCTACCCGACGATTGTATCGTCAACACCCACCGGACGTCGGATTCACGACCCGTATTTTGCTCCCGGCCGTCGATCAGTCTATGATGTCGCGCACACGACATATCAATCCTGAAAGAGGTCCCCTAGTGATCGCACGCCTTGCAATTCGCAGTACAGAATTGATCAAAAGGTGGTTACCCGACCCCTTTGTCTTTGCCGTTCTCTTGACCATCATCACCGGTGTCATCGCGATGGTCTGGGTGGGAGCTGGCCCACTGGACGTGCTCTCGGGCTGGTATGAAGGCTTTTGGTTGTTGCTCGAGTTCGGGATGCAGGTCATTCTGATCCTCGCCACCGGTTATGCCGTCGCCCTCTCGCCACCCGTCGCCCACCTGATCGACCGGATCGCGCAAAAGATCACCAAACCGGGCCAGGTCTATCTGACGGTCCTGCTGCTTGGCGGCCCCCTTGTTCTGGTGAGCTGGGGCTGGCTGGTGTTGACGGCGGTGCTCGGCCGGGAACTGGCCATCAGGGTGCGAGGTATCCACTATCCATTCCTGGTGGCCTGCGCCTTTTTCTCGAGCGGCGCGTGGGTCGCCGGGCTTTCGAGCTCGATCCCGCTGCTGCTCAATACCCCGGGAAATTTCTTGATCGAAGCCGGGCTGCTGTCGACCACGATACCCGTCACCCAGACCCTCGGCAGTCCCTTGAATCTGACGGTCATGGCCGTCTACCTGATCGGTGCCCCGCTCATCATGTGGTTTCTCCGCCCCCGGTCCGAGCCGATCGAGATGGACGATCTCCGCACAGAGACAGACACAGAACACCAATCAACGGTGGCCGAGGAGGCAGCGGCCCTCAGGCTCCCGAGCCGACCCCATCCGATGCTCTCAACAACAGTCCGATTCCGTTGATGGTGGTCGTCGCCATGGGTCTGATCTATATCGTCCTTCATTTTGCGCGGAACGGATTCGACCTCAACCTCAACCTCATGATCTTCATGTTCCTGATCTTCGGCATGATGCTCCACCGCACCCCGATACGCTACGTCGTGGTCATGGGCCGTGCCTGCGCCAATATTTCGGGAATTGTATTCCAGTACCCCTTTTATGCCGGCATCATGGGGATCATGATGGCTACCGGCCTGGGCAAGGCGATCGCAGCATGGATGGCTTCGGTGGTAACTCTCAAGACCTTGCCCGTGGCGGCGTTCCTCCTGGGCGGAGCGGTCAATTTCTCGATTCCTTCGGCCGGCGGAGAGTGGGCGGTCATCGGGCCGCCGCTCGTGGAGGCCGCCCGCGAGCTGTCGGGGGCCACGACCGCTGAGGCTCTCAACGCCCATGTCGCGCGGGTCGCGATGTCCGTGGCATATGGCGAGTCGCTGACCAATTTGCTGCAACCATTTTTCTTGCTGATCGTCCTGCCGGTGATGGGCGTGGGCCTGAAGATCCAGGCCCGCGATGTGGTCGGTTTCTACTTCGTCCCCTTTCTGATTCTCTTCTCCATCATCGGTCTGTTGGTGGCCTTTTTTCCGATGTGATTCGGATGCTCAGTTGCCTCCGGTCCATCCGACACGAAGCCAGAACGTACGCCCCGGTTCGTTGATCTGAATCCTCACCGGGTCGAAAAAATCGTCGCGGTTGAGGTGGTACGCATAGGTCCGGTCGAAGGTGTTGTCGATGCCGGCGATCAACCTGAAACCCGCCCCGGCGTCCCACGACCCGGAAAGGTCGAGGATCGCCCACCCTGGTGTCTCGCCGCTGTCGAGCCCACTTCCGGTCAGAGGATTGTCATCGACCCGGGTCTGTAGGGACGCCCACCGCACCGTGCCCGTGGCGCTCAAGATGGCACTCGACCAGCCGGCGAAGAGGCTGCCCTCGAAGGGCGGCGTCTGCGCGATGGGCCGGTCGTCGGTCGTGTTCTGCGCATACACAAACGCGGCATCACCACCGAGGGTGACCCCGGAGCCCAATCGCCATTGGGCCACGAGTTCCACACCTGTTCGTCTGGCCTCGATGTTGCGATAGATGGTGGCGTTGTCATTCTTGAGGATGCCATCCTGTCCGTGCGCCCGGTCGCGCAGGATCTCGTCTTCCACATCGTCAAAAAATACAGTGACATCCGCGGTGTGCTTGGGGCCGGACCAGCTCAGACCCGCATCGAGTTGGTTGTGAACGGCCGCATCGAGATTCGGGTTGCCGATCCAGCGCAGCCCCGGGTTGCCGCTGTTGGCCGCCATATAGCGCTGGGTGGTGTCGGCCGCGCGGGCGGTCCGGCTCAGACCGACAAAGAACCCGAAACCGGTTTCTTCCAACTGCTGTTCCCACCGGACGAAACCACCCAGGGCAGTCTTGTCCCAGCGGTCATCCACCAATTCGTAGTAGCTCTCCCAGAGCGCCCGCGGGGTCAGGTTCATCCCAGCGGGTTTGAGATCCGCGGCGGCGGCTGACGCCGAATGGCGATCGCCACGCAGACCAAAGCGAAGCCTGCTGTTGCCGCGCAAAAGATAGGCGCCCTCGAGCAGCAAACCACCTTGATTGAGGTCCACATCAGGCCACAACACCGATTGCAGCATCTCGACCGTGCCGGGGTTGGGTCCGGCAAAACGCAGTGCCTGCCTCTGGTTGCGAGCGATATCGAGGCCTACGGTGAGTTCCAGCTTTGGTGCAACAACAAGGTCGCTCCAGATTCGGCCGCCCGTGGAGTCGGAGGTGCTGGGAGCTCGCATCGCCATCGGCGCCGTCCACTCCCGCAACGAATAATTGTCCATCAGGTGTTTCACATCGCTGCGATAGACATCGGCGGCAATCTCGCCGAGCACACCGGACCCCGCTCCACGCCGGAACTTGAGCCGGATCGCATCGTTGTCCGAGAAAGGACTGTCCATGCCTGCTCCGGCATAGAGTGCATCCCGGGTTCGGTTGGCCTGGTAGGAAATGCTGAGGGAGGTCATCGCATCCGGGGTCCAACCAAGGGCCAGGGAAGCGTTGCGGCTGTCGTAGGCCGAGGGCACGACCTCACCGTCACCGTCGGAGTAGCTCTCCATATTCAGTTGGTCACCACCGGCCTCGACCGAAAACTTCGAGCTTCCGAATGAAGCATTGACACCGATCGCCGGGCCGTTGTTGTAGGTGCCTCCCGCCAGGTTGACGCCGGCCCGCCACCAGCTGTCGTCGAGAAAGCGCACGGGATCCTTTTCAAAAAGCACCGTGCCGACCGCGGTGCCGTAACGCAGGGTCTGGACACCCCGGACCACAGTCACTCGATCAAATGCTTCGACGGCGGCAAAGGACGAGGGTGGATCCATCCGGTTCGGACACCCGCCGTGGATTTCGGCACCGTCGAGCAGGATCCGGATGCTGCCCTCACCAAGACCTCGCACCCGAGGATCGAGACCGTGGCCGCCCATGCGGCCGGAGCTCACACCCGGCGCCACCCGGAGAAGATCACCGGCGTCCTTTGGCGGTAGGTTGTCCAATCGATCACCTCCGAGCACGGTGACCGCAGGTGAATCCGGGAGCCTGGCAGTGACGTCGATAGAGGCGCGAACGGTCGGCGCCTTGCCAGGATCACCCGGATTATCGGCTGCAGCATCCGCTTCCGGAATCGCAGGTTTCTTATCGTCATCCCGGGTTGGTTCACCGGCCCACACGGGAGCCGAGATGATCAAGAAGACAATGACCATGTGCAACATGGATTTCAATGGGTCCTCCTCCCACAAACAGCGGCCACATTCCGGGCGCCCCTCATCAAAAGGCGCACCGATTCGTGCGGCGTGGAAATCGATTCAGATTTCGAGGGAGCGGAAAGGATCTGCAGGTGGGCCCCGCGGCGAGGTATTCGAAGCATCAAAAGAGGATGCCTGTTTGACCCAGACGATCAGACGGAGGCGATCGTGTTCTGAGGGGGCGGCCCGCACTCCATCACCTGCGGGCAGCGCGATATTGCGAGACCCCCGAAACGGTCGGGAGGACGTACCCGCCGTCACAGTCCTTCTGGCGGGTCAATGCGGTTGTTCGCGATAGAGCCGGCCCTGCCGAATCGGCCGGCGGCTCCTTGTTCTCCTCGACGAGGACATGCGAGTCGGCGCAGCACGAACCGGTGCAGTGGCAATCACCACCACAACAATTGACGCACTTGACTGTGGGAGCGGAGCGGCCGCGGGAGATGAGTTGCAGCGACCCTTGAATGGAAAGGTCCAGCACCGAAGAGAGAAAGAGGAGGTCGACCGCGATCAGTCCGATATCGCGGCGCAGGCGGCGGTACCGCGCCCGATTCTCAATGGTGACCGGCAGGGGCAGATTGCCTGGGATTTTCACCTCAGTGTCCGCAGACCGCCATCCTATCAAAGCCCTCCGTGAACCAAAGCAGCCGAACATTCGTGTACCTTAATGACAGAACTCTGATCGCAGCGCGGAGGTTCGGGCATGGCTGAGCAGAAAAGCGGATGTGGAAAAGTCTTCAAGTTCGGTTGCCTGGGGTGTCTGGGGCTGCTGATCCTCGTGCTCGTGCTCTTCGGGCTGATCTTCGGCTTTGCGTGGTCGAGCGTGCAGAACCAGGAAATCGAAAAACAGGAACTGCGTCAGATTCTCACTCATCAGGAGCCCATCGGAATCGAGGACGGGCCCGCCGAGGTCCCCTCGGAGTTTGTGGCGCCGGAAGGGCCCGCGGGCCGGGTGGTGCTCGATCTGCGCAACACCGTCTTCACCATCCGACCGGCACAGCCCGGCGACCCCCTCGAGGTCAAGGCCGAGTTCGATGTCAACGACTACGAGCTCTCACAGTCCTTCGAGGAAGGTGACGAGGGCTGGGTCTATGAAGTGGGCTTCCGCCGTACCTCCGATTCATATCTGATGGCCGTCCTCAAAGAAATGCTCGGCGGCAGCAAACCCAGGGTCAAGATCTACCTCCCCCTCGACGTTCCCTACGATCTCGAACTCGATGTGCTCCAGGGCGGCGCCGAGGTCGAACTCGGCGGTCTGTGGCTGACCAACGCCGACATCAGCTTCCTCCAGGGCGGCGGTGCGGTGGAGATCTCCGAACCGCTCCACGCCCCGATGGATTATCTCGGCATCGACTTCACCCAGGGCGGCGGCGCCGTCGAGGGTGTGGCCAACGCATCGCCGAGGGTCCTCGAGGCAGGCTTCTCCATGGGCGGCGGCCACCTCGATCTGAGCGGCGTCTGGCAGCGCGACGCCGAGATCGACATCTCGCAGAGCATGGGTGGGGTCAGCGTGCAGCTGCCGCGGGATGTGATCATCCGCGGTCTCGGCCGCCACGACACCAAGCTCGATGGAGAGGACGAGTCCGAGCTCCCGGTCCTGCGTTTCTCCACCTCATCGAATATGGGCGAGCTGGAGTTTATCCGCTAGCAACGGACCAAGCGAGACAGTCTGTGGCACCGATTGCTCGAAAATGGAACAGATGCGTCACACCACTCATGGTCTTTTCTGACCAGAACGTGGCATCACAATTGCAAATCAGTCAAGGGTTCAAAGGATGGAGGAACACCTTTTGACTGACGTGTCCGTTCAGAGCTCATCCAAAAATCAGAAAACTATGACCGTCCACAGGCATTTGATGCCAAAGGGCGGTCTTTATGTGATTGCCAATCCCATTGCAGACCAATTTTCCCCTGCCTCCCGAAAGGAGACCACTGTGAGCGTTCAGTCGAAATACAGATTCATCAAAAGTCCACCGACCTGGATCATCCATCTTGCCGTCTTGGTAGCCGTTCTGCTGACCGCCAATATGGCGGCCGCAGGCTGCTGCGGATCCGCCGGGGCCCGGCGTCGACTATTCGTCTTGTTATTTTGAGTCCGCGGACTTCTCGTCCGCGAATCTGACGGGTGCCGACTTCACAAACGTCGAATGCATCGGCTGCAATTTCACAAATGCCATCGTGGATCAGGCCGTATTCGGCGGTTTTGTGGGGTTTTTCAACAGCACATTTCTCGGAGCAAAAGGCCAACCGGTTGGCTCAGAAACCGCAACCTTTTTTCAGACAATCTGCCCAAACGGTGAATCTAGCAGCAATTATGATGAGGCTTGCCCCGCCGAGACATGGGATCTGGGTGGGGGTGGTGAAGAACCCGAACCCGAGGCCGATCTTTCGGTGAAGGTCACCCGGGTCGAAGAGAGCAAGGTCATCGGACCCACCGGACCGGTACCGGGCACCTCGGTCCAATACAGCATCGTGTTTACCAATACCGGTGATGGCGACGAATTCGGAGTCCAGGCCTCGGCCCTGTGGCCGCAATCGTTGCTCAACGCACAGCATGGGTGCGATGCCTCGGACGGTGCCAGCTGCGATGCCAAGAACAAGGTCGCTGGCGGTCTCAACCAATTTGTCGATCTTCCCGCCAACTCGTCGGTGACCTTCTCGCTGACCGGCACGATCGACGCGTCGGCGGTGGGCAGCTTCGAGGTGTCGGCCACGATCCCTCAAGGTCAGAACGACCCCAACCCACAAAACAACTCGGCCCTTCTCTCCGAGACCCTGGCTCCGGAGGCCGACATTTCGGTCAAGATCAAGCGTGCATTCGCGGAGCCAGGCAAGGAAGGTCCGCCCGAAGGAGTCGTCCCCGGCACCGAGGTCACCTATTCCATTTATGCGAGCAACGAAGGACCCAGCAACTCGCCCGCAAATCTCGTGGCCATCGCCTGGCCCGAGTTCCTGGGCGACGTCAGCTGGGACTGCGAGACCTCCGAAGGCGGTTCATGCTCTCCGGACAAAGGCTCGGTAACATCGCGGAGACGGTCGAACTGGCCCCGGAAAGCTACGTTGTGTACACCGTTACCGGCATGGTCGATCCTTCGGCGACAGGAACTTTCGACATGCAAGCCTCCATCTCCTTGAGTGGTGGTGAGGACAAGTTCATCCCGATCGCACAGATCACGGATCCGAATCTCGAAAACAACTCGGCCACGTCGAGCGAGGATCTGACCCCGTTGGCGGATCTTGCGGTGACCATCACCCGAATCCCGAACGAGAACACAAAAACCGGCGGACCCGGCCCATTGGTACCGGGAGAAGCCGTCACCTACAGCATCGTCGCCAGCAACAACGGACCCAGTGATGCGCCAAACGCCTTTGTGTCGGCGGACTGGGGCGAAGGGCTCGCCGAGGTCGGGTGGTCTTGTCAGACCGGGGGCGAGGCGCTCTGCCCGGAGGAAACCGACAAGGCCTTCGGCGTGCTCGAGGATCCGGTCGGTCTGCCGAGCGGTTCGTCGCTCACCTTCACCGTGACCGGCGAAGTCGACTCATCGGCAACCGGCGATCTCACGATCGGTACCGAGGTGACTCTTGAAAGCAGGCTCGAGGACCACAAGACCATCGAGATTGAAATCGGCGTTGTCGACCCCAATCCGGAAAACAACAGGGCGACCGCCAACGAACTCCTGTATCCGGCCGCTGACCTTGGAGTCACGGTCGACAACGAGGTCGATGAGGTGGTGGCCGGGGAGGAAGTGAGCTACTCCATCGTCGCCAGCAACGACGGCCCCAGCGACGCCCCGAACGCCATGGTCTTCGTCAACTGGCCGGAACACCTCGAGGAAACGAGCTGGGACTGCGTCGCCACCGGTGAGGCCCTGTGCGACCAGGAGAAAACCGGGTGGGGGTTCAACGACCCGGTGAACCTCCCCGCAGGCTCATCCATTACCTACACAATCACGGGCGACGTGGGGCAGACGGCCTCGGGTGATTTCGAGGTCTCGGCCTCGATCGTCACCGATGGCGGCGATTTCACCAAGGTTGCGAAGACCCCGGTGCCGGAAGTCGTCGACCCCAACGACGACAACAACTCCGACGCCGACAGCGATCCGGTGGTGTACTCGGCTGATCTCGCTCTTGATCTGAACTCGGAGTTTGACAGCGTGGTCCCGGGCGAGGAGGTCGAGATCACCGCGATCGTCGAGAACCTGGGCCCGTCAGATGCCACCGGTGGATCGGTCGGTCTCCTCCTTGACGGTCTGGTCTTTGTCTCGTCCGAAGACGGCTGCGTCTCGTCCGACAACAAGGTCGCGGTGGATGTGCACTGCGACTTCGAGAGCCTCGAGGCCGACGATTGGACCGAGCACACCATGGTGGTCCGGATTCCCGCCGAGGCTGAGGACGGGACCGAGTTCACGGTGGCGGGCTGGACCGACGCCGAACAGGACGACCCTGACAGCAACAACAACCAGGACGAGCTCGTGATCCTGGTCGACACCGCCTTTCCGACAGTCCTGTCGATTGACGCCGGCGAAGAGGCACTCTCCGAATGCGAGAGCGTCACCTCAGCGGCCGACTCGATCGTCGTGGTCTTCAGCGAAGCGGTCTCCGATCCGGCCACCGAGGGCGCCCAGGCGAAGAGGGGTGTTCCCGATTTCCTCCTCGTGACCTCGGGTGAGGATGGTCTCTTTGAGACCGTCGCTTGCGGCTACGATTCCGCGGGGGACGATCGTTGGGTCACCATCGATGACATCCTGTGGTTCGAGGACGGTAGCGTCGCGGCGCTGCAATTCGACGAACCACTGGACAACGATCTCTACCGCTTCCTGGTCTGCGCCTCCGGCTCGCTCCAGGATGCCGCCGGCAAGGGCCTCGATGGCGACGGCGACGGCACTCCGGGCGACGACCTCGTCATCGGCTTCCGGGTCGATCAGGGCAACCTCTTCGACAACGGGCAGATGGACTGCGGTCTCGACGGCTGGTCGATCGGGTTCCCGCAAAACTCGGACTGGATGGATGACTCGGATCGCGACGCCGAGGCCGATTCCGGCGCCGCCCTCGTTGTCGGCGGGCTGCGCAACGAACTCGGACAGTGCGTGGCTCACAGCAACGAGAGAACTCGACTCGAAGCATCGGTCTTTCTGAAATCCTTCTCCCGCAAACCGACCGTCGCTCTCATCTGCGACCACTTTTCCGACACCTACTGCGAGGTCTCGCTCGGTGCGATCGACAGGGATCTGAATTATCTCGACGATCTCGACACCTGGGTCGATCTCTCGTTCCCGGTGAACCCACCCGATGGCACGGGGTCGTCCTACTGCAAAGTGAAGATCGTTGGATCCGGTTTCGAGTTCGACGTCGATTCGCTGGCGCTCCGGGTCGTCGAACCGATGGTTTTCAGCAACGGATTCGAATCCGGCGATTTGTCGAGCTGGACCGGGGCAATCCAATAGACGGTTCAGATCGCTGAACCGGCCGAACAAATGCCCCCTCCCAATCGGGAGGGGGCTCTTTTTTGTTTTCGGTTTTGGGAGAACCTAGGCCTCCGCCACCTCCATCCCCATCATCAGCACGAAATCGGCCACCTGTTTGGTCCACACGATCCGAACCCTCAACTCATCATCGTCTCCCGCACGAAGCAGAAAATCCTTCGTCGGGCTCAGCACCTCCTTGCCGATGTACATGGCCCCGAGTCCCGAACCGCTGCGATCGCGGAGGACTATGGGGTAGATCTTTTCCCTGCCGGCCGCATCGGTGGTGACCAGTTCCACATTGACGAAGTTCGAATCCCGTTGCACGTTGCGCCGTTCGACGCTCATGGGTCACCTCCCTGTCCGCTCGACACGATCATTCGACGTGGCCGGCGCGCCCGCCTCCGCTCCACGGCAAGAGGGAGCGAAGGGCCCGGCCGATCGGCGCCAGCGCCCGCTGCGAGTACACGTAGTTCACCATCAAGGAACAGGACTCGGCCAGACCGCGCTCGGAACGGTTGGCCGCAAAATCGATGCTGGCGCGCGACACCTTGGCCCCGTTACCGAGGTGAAAGCCGGCCACCGGGTTGAGTGGTTTTCCGCGCGGGTCTTTTTCGACCGCGATATGGATATGGGCGATCTCGATCAGCGGTTTCCGCAACAGCCGGGAAAAGACACGATCGCTGATCCAATCCGGCCGCGACAGGACCGCGAGCAGGACCTCGGCGGGACCATCGACCGGGCTGCCGAGTTCGCGCAACCGGGCGGCGATGGCAGCCATGGACTTGTCCGGCACCTTGGCGATCGCATCGGCCTGTTTGAGCTTGAACTTTTTGTCCCGGCCTTCGAGGATCGGGCGCAGATAGCGCGGCCAAAATCCCGGAATCGGGCTGAGGGTCGCAAAGGTCTTGAGGGTCGGGCGCCGCTCGCGCAGCGCCTCGGTGACTCGGAAGATCAGCACCTTGCCGAGCCCGAGACCGGAGAGCCCGTTCTGGGTGTTGTTGATCGAATAGAAGATGGCCGCGTCGGGGGTCTTGATCGACGACCGTTCACCCTCGGGGCTATCGATCACATCGTGGATGGAGCGGATCAGACCGCGGCTCAGGGCGACCTCGATAAAGACCACGGGCTCCTCGGGCATGGCCACATGGTGGAGGGCGAAGCACATGCGATCCTCGCCGAGCCGCCGGCCCATCTCCTCCAGACCCACCATGGGATGCACCATCTCGCGGTCTTTGAGAAAGCGGATGGTCTGGAAGGGGGATTGGAGATCGATCTCCTCGAGATAGAGCAGGCGGTGTTGGCACCAGCGGTTGAGCAGGTGGGCGATGTCCTCCTCGAGGGCGTCGAGACCACTGGCCCCGTGGCGCTGGGCATCAAGGACCTCGGCCCGCAGATCGAGCACGAACTTCATGCCGCCGGAGGTGTTGATGAGTCCCTCGAAGAGGCGTTGACGCGGTGACGCGATGGCCTTGCGCAGCGCTCGCAGTCGATCGTTCCACTCCACCGGGTCGTCCTGCGACGCCGACTGAACCTCCAGGAGGGGCTCGTCGAGGCGGCCGCGGCCGACTTCCAGTTTGGTCGACAACCAATGAAAAAGTTCGAGGCGATCGTCATCGGAGAGGGCTCCGTAGAGGCGTCGGAATCGATCGAGCGACGCCGGCTCGGCAGCATCGTCAGCGCCGATGCGACGCGCCAGATCCGCCACCTGCCGAACTCGATTGGCCATGTGCGTTTATTTTACCGTAGGCAAGCGTCTCCCGCTGCAGACCGCAGATCACGCAGACCAATTCGGGCCCGACAATCTGCGTCTATCTGCGCTATCTGCGGTTTCTCCGCCGCTGGATGGGCGGACCGTCTCGAGAATCGAGTATCTGGTATCTGGTCGCGCAGTCGGGCTGTCGCCGTTTCTCCCCTTCCCTTTCTCCCTTTCTCCCTTTCTCCCTTTCGGGAACGGAATTGGTTGGCGGCATGAACGGTTGTCCACAGCGATCATGGCGAACAAACAACCAGTCCTCGTGCTCTTCGCGCACCCTGCAATCCGGAAATCACGGGTCAACCAGGTCCTGATCGACGCAGTCAGCGGACTGGAGGGAATCACGATCCACGATCTCTACGAGGCCTATCCGGACCACAACATCGAGGTGGGACGCGAACAGGCGCTGCTGCTCGACCACGACCTGGTGGTTTTTCAGCATCCTTTCTACTGGTACTCGACGCCGTCGATCCTCAAGGAGTGGCAGGATCTGGTGCTCGAACACGGCTGGGCCTATGGACACGAGGGGCGTGCGCTCCGAGGCAAACGACTCTTGAGCGCCATCACCACCGGTGCCAGTGAAGAAAATTATCTTCGGAATGCTCCGAACCAACATACCATCCGTGAGCTGTTGGCGCCCATTTCTCAAACGGCGTGGTTGTGTGGAATGGACTACCCTCCTCCATTCGTGGTCTACGGCACCCACAGTCTCGGACCCGAAGACATCAACCGCCACGCCACCGACTATCGCCGCACCATCGAGGCCCTTCGCGATGGCACCCTCGATCTCGACGCAGCCCGCGACTGGCCGCGCCTCAACCACGATCTCGATGCCCTGATCGGGGGCTGATGATGCACGGCGAAGGATTTTTCTACCAGGCATTCATCTACCTCGCGGCGGCGGTCATTTCGGTGCCCATCGCCAAACGACTCGGCCTCGGTTCGGTGCTCGGCTATCTCCTGGCAGGGATCGCCATCGGACCCTTCGGCCTCAAGCTGATCGGCGAAGAGGGCCAGGACGTGCTCCACTTCGCCGAGTTCGGGGTGGTGATGATGCTTTTCCTGATCGGGCTCGAGCTGCAACCCTCCCTGCTGTGGCGGCTGCGAGGGGCGATTCTCGGTCTCGGCGGTCTCCAGGTTGGTGTCACCACGGCTGCGATCACCGGAATCGGCCTCGTTTTTGGATTCGACTGGAGGGCGGCGCTCGCCATCGGCCTCACCCTGGCACTGTCGTCCACCGCCATCGTCATCCAGACCTTGCAGGAAAAGGATCTGATGAAGACCTCCGGCGGGCAGGGCTCCTTTGCCGTGCTGCTCTTTCAGGATCTGGCGGTGATCCCCATCCTGGCGCTGATGCCCTTGCTCGCCCAAACACACGCCGCGGCCAACCACGGGTCGGCAGACCACGCAACCACCTGGGTCGCAGGTCTGCCCGGTTGGGCCGCCACTCTGGTGGTGCTGGCGGCGGTGGCCGGAATCGTCATCGTCGGGAGAACGGTGATGCGGCCGGCCTTTCGATTCATCGCCCGCGCCCACGTTCCCGAGATCTTCACCGCCGCCGCCCTGTTGCTCGTGATCTCCATCGCGCTCTTGATGACCAAAGTCGGTCTCAGCCCCGCACTCGGGACATTTCTTGCCGGTGTGGTCCTGGCAACCAGCCAGTACCGACACGAACTCGAGAGCGACATCGAACCCTTCAAGGCGCTCCTCCTGGGTCTGTTCTTTATTGCGGTGGGAGCTTCGATCGATTTCAATCAGGTGGCCTCCCGACCAATGCTGGTCGGCGGCATCGTGCTGGGTCTGATGACGGTCAAATTCGTCGTGCTCTTCATTCTCGGACGATTCTTCAAGATGGGCCTCGACCAGAATCTGCTCTTTTCCTTCGCCCTCGCCCAGGGCGGCGAGTTCGCCTTTGTTCTCTTCTCCTTTGCCAACCAGCGCGGTGTGCTGTCGCCTGAGATCACGACGCCGCTGATCGCGGCGGTGGCCCTGACGATGGCGCTGACGCCCTTTGCCATGCTGATCAACGAAAGGCTGGTTCGGCCCCGACTCGGTACTCGCGAGACCGTCAAACGGGAAGCCGATGCGATCGACGAAGAAAACAACGTGATCATCGCCGGCTATGGCCGGGTCGGCACTGTCGTCGGCCGTCTGCTTCAGGCGAGCGGTTTCGGGGTCACCGTGCTCGATCTCGATTCCGATCACGTGGAGATGCTTCGTACCTTTGGCGCCAAGGTCTTCTACGGCGATGCTTCCCGAGTCGAACTGCTCCGGGCCGCGGGCGCTGAAAGGGCCAAGATCCTGGTGATCGCCGTGGATGATCCGGAGCGCATCCTCGAGATCATCGAAAGCACCCAGAAGCACTTCCCCTACCTCGAGATCCTGGCCCGGGCAACCGGCCGGACCCACGCCTTCGAGGTGCTTGATGCCGGGGTTGATCGGGTCTATCGCGAGAACTTCGACACCTCGATCAAGATCGGCGTCGATGTGATGCGGCTGCTCGGCATCCCGGCCCACGAGGCCCACCGCCGCGGACTCATGTTCCGCTCCCACGACGAAGAGATTCTGCGCGAGCAGCGTGCGATGCGATCCGATCGGGACTCCTTTGTCCGGACGGTACGCCTTCAGACCGAGACCCTCGAAAACCTCATGCGGTCGGACGCGGAGGAAGAAGGCCACGAGGAGCGCGATAGTGCGTGGGACGCCGAATCGCTCCGCCGGGAGTTCGGCGGCGAAGAGGCGGACTGACGCTCGATGCTCGATGCTGGATGCCGGATCACTGCTGGCTAAAACAGGTCGTCACCTGAAGGTTCCCACCCGACAACACGTGATTTACGGGTTGGTTTTTGGCATATCCGGTTTGCGGTTGGCCCGTACTAATTCCCGATCCCGATTTGCAGCGGCAGGGGCAGGGGCAGCGGCAGTGTTCAGCGCCAGCGACAGAGAACAGCGATCAGTGTTCAGCGTTCAGTGGCAGCGGGTAGGAGTACAGGCGACGATGTGGCCTCCTCCGGGTCGTTCCAAGGAAGGGGTAGCCGGTGAAGCGATGAAGGCATCAAGTCCGTGCCATGACCTGGCGGTTCTTGAACCCGACGGAGTGATTGGTGTTAGCTGGCGCTGTCGCTGCCCCGGCCGCTGGTCGCTGCCGCTGACTCCTGTTTGCTGACGCTGTCTGCCGTTCCCCGTCGCTGTCCCTGATCGCTGTCCGAAACTCGCACCCGGGCACGAGTAATCCAGGATGTTGGAAACAACTCTGAAGGTGGGCCTTGGCCCACCTTCAGGACTGTTCATGAACGCCATCCGAGACTCTGTCTTGGGCAAGAGTGATCCAGCATCGAGAATCGAGCCCCTCTGCCCCTCTGCTCCTCTGCTCCTCTGCCACGCGAGATACGGTTCTCCCTTTCCCCCTTTCTCCCCTTCTCCCCTGCTCAGAATTTCGGCAACGAATACGCGGCCACCGTGCCCGAGTAGTAGGTCGGAACGAAGACCCGATCGCCCTCCGGTGTCACATCGATATCGGCAAAGGGGTGGTCCTGATTTGAAGCGTTGATGACGGATTTCACCGAACCGTCTCCAGCAACGCGTATCAGATGACCCTCGCCCAGGGAAACCACGAGCGAACCGTCTGCCAAAGCCTCGATCCCATCCACCCGGCCCGCCGGGAGCACCGCGACGTCACTGAGGGCTCCGTCCGACAGATCGGCGGCAACCAGCCGGTGCACAGGGTTGAGCCCGATCATCAGCTTCGTACCTACCACGCAGACGCCGTTGGGGTTGAGGCCCGGGTCGAGCTTCAACCACTTTTCCACAACTCCTTCGGAGGTGATCCGGTAGATCAGCCCGGCCTGGGAGTCGGAGACATAGGCCGTGCCGTCGGACGCAACGGCGATGTCGTTGAGCAGACGGCCTTCGGGAATCGGGATCCTGGAGGTAACGGCCGCGGCAGTGGGATCGATGACGGCCACCGAGCGCCGCTCGACCGCCAGGATTTTTTCCCCGCGCCAGGCAAGACCGGTGGGGTTGGTCAGACCCTCCACCCACACTTCATCGAGCACGACGCCCTTGTTGTCGATGCGGCTCAGATGCTGACCACCCTCGCCGCCGAGCCGGAACCCATCGTTGTTCGAGACATAGATGAGCTTCCGTTGGGGGTCATACAAGACCGATTCCGGCACTGCGAACCCGCTCGACCGCCATTGCTCCCCGACTCCGGCAGCAAAGTCGACCACGGACCCGTCGCGACACAGGAAGCCCCAACCGCCAAAGGTCTCGGTCAGCTGCAACGCCAGTTCATGTTCGCCTTCGGCGAGCTCGAGATAAATGGTGTCAAAGGGCCCGACCACGCCGAGAAAGCCCGAATCACGGGAGCGGTAGTCACTGATGCCGCGATAGACCGGTTTGCCGTCGAGAAAGACCGTCACCCGATCGGAGTATCCAAGCTGGAGCGGCAGGGTCCGGGCGGACGCCGTACGCACGGTGGTTCGGGCGACAACCGTCGGTGGTCCGGCCACCGTTGAAGCGACGTGGCGCGAGATATCCACCAATCCGGATTTTTCGCTCGTGACCGAAGTCCACTCGAGACCCTGGAGATCCGGCATGTGCTCGGGATCCACATCGGCAAATTGGAAGGGCTTCGACACCTGCCAATTTGTGAAGGACCCCGGTGGATCGAAGACCGGTGTCGACGGCCCGAGATCGAGATCCTCCACCGCGGCCCAACGAAAATTCGAGAAGACCGCGGCTCCATTGGCGGGACCGATCAGCCCGACTCCACCCGAGCGGGCCCCGTGCCGAAGCTCGCCGACCAGCAGTACCTCCTTGCCATCGATCAGAACCCGCGCACGGCTCCCTTTGATCTCCAGCCTGAGGGTGAACCACTCGTCCGTCGGCATCGAGGTGGAGGCGGTCGCTCCGTCACCGGCATAGAGCTGCCAGCCGGCGTTGCCGTTAAAAACCGCCGCGTATTGCACCGCATCGTCGTACATCGGTGCGCGGTGGGGTCGCAGATATACTCGCTCGGCATCGGCAGGCGAGGTCATTCGGAATATAAACCCGGGATAGGATCTCGCCTCCCTTGATGGGACCTTGATATCCACCTCGAGCACGCCGTCAACGAACTCGATACCGGTGGCAAAGGCCGTTCCCGCGATCGCGGCGCGACCGTCGACCTCGAGGACACGGGCGCGGGCGAGCTGCCAATGTTCTTCGTCGAAGGGCACCGTCTCGAATTCGAAATCGGCGGCCGCCGCAACTGACGCACAAACCAAGACGATTGTGAATACACAGAATGATCGGCTCTGAACCACGGGAGAACCTCCATTGAAGACAATCCCTAGGTCATACGGTGGGATGAATTCCCGGTTGCCGTCTTGCGCCGGGTTCTCATCGACAACGGGCAGTATCAAATCACCAGGAAGATGGTGCCAAAGGTGTAAATGGTGCAGCCGACCACCACCAGCCACCAACCGCTGGGTCGCACGGTTTCACCGCTGTGCAGGGCCCGGCCGCGGGCGTTCCATAAAATGGTGGCAGAAAGCACCGCAGCAAACACGATGAAGGCGACCCGTGCGATCGTCACCAGCGACAGCTCCGGCCCCAACCACCGCACCCACAACGAACCGGCGGAGCCCACCACAGCGAGCTCGTGGAGCAGCGGAATATGATCCATCTGATAGGCCATCAGAGGACCCCACCCAAGGACCAGCAACGCACACGCAACACTTGCCGTAAAGGCGGTTGTCCGCTCGCGTCCCTGGAGCATCGGACCGAGAGTCCTCGACATCAGCGCGGCCACGCCAATCACCGCCACGCACGAAATGGTCAGCAAGAGCGGACCGCCCAGGATGCCGGACTGTGCGACAACCATCACCGGTGCGACGAGAAAGACCACCAACGCAAATGGCACGACATAGCTTTCGGCGCTGACCAACTGCCACGCCGACCGCAGACGCGGGCGCAGGTAGAGGCCGGTCGAACCATGAGGACAACTGCGGAGGCACGTCAGGCACGTCTTGCAGCGATGGGCCTCACCCACCAGTTGCGGGTGGTGAAAGACCGGGCAACCGGGCTCGACCGCATTGCCTTTGTAACAATCATGGGTGGTACAGGTGGAGGCGCACAGACTGCGACGGGCGGCAACCGTCAGCGGCGCCACTGGCGCCAGGGCCACACCCAATCTTCCAAGGGGACAGAGGTGGCGGCACCACACTTCGCGCTGCCAGATGACGCAGCAAACCACCGCTGAGAGCACTAGCACCATCAGCAGCATCGAAGTCGGGAAGGGTGAACTGGCCATGTGGAAACCCTGTTCGGTTCCCAGAATGAGGACAAAACCGATGGCCGACAACCAGGCGCCTGCGGCCACCATCCAGGCCGGAGGCCGGAGGCCGAGGCTCAATCGCCTCTGGACCAGACGACCGGTTGAGGACAGCGGGCACACCGTACACCACAGTGAACCGATGAGCAGAAACAGACCGAAAACAACCGGCTCCCACAGGCTCCACACCAGGCCATTCGCCGTGCGCACAACCGGTGAGGATGGTGGCCCGAGACAGATCAGCGCGATCGCGAGAAACCCCACCGCCACCGTCAGCCGGGCGATCCGCAGTCCGCCACCGGAAACAAGCCAACGCACCAACCAGAATCTGCTGAGATCGATCCCGATCGGTCGTTCTTCGTCAAATCCCGAAAAGATGTGTTCGGCTTCGAGCTCGGGCCCATCGGCAACCCGAACGGCCAGCTCGATGATCGACCGCAGTTCGTCCACGTTGCGGTGTCGATACTTGATCGACACCAGCGCGTCTTCCGCCTCCTTGCTCAACCGGACGGCGCCCGTCGGGTCGAACTCCCTGATAAATGATCTCGCCAGCGGGATAATGTCGCGCGGCCTCTCGGCGAGGGTCGGAAGGTGGATGACCCTGGCGAACTGCGCTTCCAGTTCGGGGATCAAACGTCCCGACGCGGCCTCGGCACTGTCGGCGATCATCGTCGCAATCAAACGGACATCTGGGAACGGTCGTCTCTCGACCGCGCGGTCGGCTTCCAGATGTCGCGCCAACTCGAGCTGGGTGCTCTGACCGAGAGCGTCAACGCCACGAAGGACCAGGGTGCCGCGGTGGGCCAGGTGCAGGGCGCCAAAATGTTCGCCGGCGGTATCGAAGTCTTGTTCGACCTCCGCGCCGAATAGAAGCTCACCGGCATCGCGGCCGCTCAGCTCACGGCAGTCGACGGATATCAAGGGCGCATCCCGACGCCGGGAGGGTGCATGGATCATTCTTGACGCCAGCAACTTGCCGGTGCCGAGTTCGCCCGTAATAAGGACCGGCCCACGCCCTTCGGCGGCGCCTTCGATACTCGCCTGGACGGCCCGCATCCGAGCCGATCCGGCAATGAAGGCCTCCCCGGGAGGTGCGCTCTCGTAGAGATCGGCAAGGGCCTGAGTGCGTTTGAAAAGACCGAGGGCCCCCGTCGTCGCAGCAAACTGATTGTGGGCCAGTCGAGTGAGTAGGGAACGACGCAGAGGCTCACATTCGGCCAGGGCGTTTGGCAGGAAGGCGGCGGGGTAACGAAGAACCTCAACCGCGGTGATGGAGACGACATCGGCGGCCACAGGCGCTGAGCGCAATATGGCGAGCTCGCCAAAGGTCTCACCGGGCCCGAGCCGCGTCAGTACATCGTGGCCCTCGTGTCCGGACCGGACTCTGATCTCCACTTCGCCCGACAACACCACCCAGAATGCGTCGCCGGTCTCGCCGCGACGTAGGATGACCGCGCCCTCTTCAAAAGCGAGTGGCTCTCCCCGGCGCTCGAGAAATGCGAGCGCGTCGGCTTCGAGCAGGCTGGGGTTGCCGCCTTCGAGAATCACCATTTTTCGACCCGCAGTGTACACCCGGAATCAAAGGCGAGCCTCGTTTCTTGACATGCCGACCTCGAACTGGTTAAAGTGACTTGTTTGAGAACGAATCTCACCCCCGGTTGGGGTTTTCGATGACCAGAAAATCATTCAAATACTGGATCGAGAAGGTCGGCGCGATCGGCTTTCTATTTTTCCTCGCCAAGGGTTTGGCCTGGCTGGCAGTTGCCGGTGTCGCTGCGCTCCTCGCCCAGTGAGCGCGCAGCCCGAATCCGGCGAAAAGGACATTCAATGACGGACGCCCCTCAGACCATCATGCAGCGGCTCAAAGCCGAGACGAACGACCTTCACTCCCACGCCGAGTCCCGGACCCTGCAGCGTGCGATCGCAACCGGAGACGTCGACCGAAACTCGTTTACCGCCTACCTCGGTCAGCTGTACCATGTCCACAGCTCCCTCGAAACGATCCTCGAAGCGCATCGCGAAAAACACCCTTCGATCGGCGCCATCGCTTCGGCTGATCGGATGCGTGTGCCCGATCTCCACCGTGATCTGGCCTTTTACGGCATCGACCAGGACACGCTTCAGGCCGGTGACGCTGCGGGCCGCTTTTCAGCCAGCGTCGAGGAGGCCGGGGAATCGAACCCGGTGGCCCTCCTCGGGGCGCTCTACGTCCTCGAGGGAAGCACCAACGGCGGCCGTTTTCTGGCCATGTCCCTGCGCAAGAGCTGGAATCTCGCCAACGAAGGGCTTTCCTATTTTGATCCTTATGGCGCCGAACAACCCCACAAGTGGGCCGCATTCAAAGAGGCAATGGATCAGACTTCCTTCGAAGCGAGCGACGAGGAGGCCATGATCGAGATGGCCAAGGCCACCTTTCTCGCCATCTCGGAGGTCTCCGACGAGATCAGCAACCAGCATCAGTAGCCGTCGGCCGATCCTGGATGCTGAATGCTGGATCATACTTGTCCAAGACAGAGTCTCGGACAGCGATCAGGGGCAGCGGCAGTGAACAGTCGCCAGCGGCAGTGTTCAGTCATCAGCGTCAGCGGCAGAAACCAGCGATCAGCGGCAGTGCACAGATGTCGGCGACAGCGGCCAGCAACCGGGGCAGAGACTGCACTCACCTCTTCGGGTTCAGCAGCCGCCAGGTCATGGCACGGACTTGATCGAAGGCGTTCGTTGCTTCACTGGCACCATTCCGACTGATCGCACCGGCGTGGGCGAGGAGCATCCAGTGGCTGTCGACCTCTTTGGCCGAGGCGTAGGCGATTCTCCAGTGGTTCAACCGGTCTCTACCGACTCGGCCGTGACCTTCTGCCAGGTTTGCAGGGACTGAACTTGCCGACCGGATCACCTGATCGGCTATCGACTTCAGCGGAGCCGGAACCCTCATCACCAGATTGATCGCGATTCCTGCTGCTTCGAGGGCTTTCGAGTGGGCAACGAGGTTGGTGTTCGTGGCGGCGTTGGACATGGTCACCTCCGGGTCGTTCATGCCCATATCCACAAGCCGGTGTGGCGGCCGATGTCAAGGATGCCCTGCACCCTGCCTGTCCTTGACATCGGCCGCCCACCGGCTACCCCTTCCTTGGAACGACCCGGAGGTGGCCACTTCGCCGATTGGACTCCTGATCGCTGCCGCTGAACACTGACCGCTGTTCCTGTTCGCTGTTGCCTGCCGCTGTCGCTGGAAACTGTCGCTGTCGCTGCAACTCGGGATCGGGAACGGGTACGGGCCAACCGCGAAACGAAAACGCCAAAGACCCACCTCAAACCTCCCGTTGTCAATCGGGCAACTTCAGATTTCGATTTGTTTTGGACTGCAGTGTTGCTGGATGCTGGATCATGCTTGTCCAAGACAGAGTCTCGGACAACGATCAGGGGCAGCGGCAGTGAACAGTCGCCAGCGGCAGTGTTCAGTCATCAGCGCCAGCGATCAGGAATCAGTGATCAGGTCCGTCCCATGACCTGGCGTTTGCTCAACCAATAGTCGTGATTTCAGCTCTCCACACAAGTCAGACCCGAGGTTGCCGCGGTCGTTGGTGGCTGTCGCTGGACACTGTCGCTGCCGCTGAAGCGCCCTACTTGCGGCCGCTCATGGGTTCGACAACCTCGTAGCTCGAGTCGATCTCGACTTCAAAAACAGAAGGCTCGATTTCGACATCGAGTCGGTGGTTCGAAAACTCATTCCTCATGGTCGAACCATCCGGGAACCCGATTTCGGTGGCGGTGAGCAGCAGATCATCACCGGTCAACTCGAGCCGCACTCGTTCGATCAGACGCCGGGCGCCGCTGTCAGTCGGCTGGAGATCGTAGATCCAGGTCGCCCCGTCGGACGAACCATCCGTCAACTCATAGTTCGACCAGAAGGTTGCGGCACCGTTGGGCAGACCGATCTCGAGCAGAGCCAGGGCTCTGCTCCACGAACCTTCTACATCTTCGCCCAATGGAAAACGCTCGACCTGTTTGAGGCGTGGATAGATGACCACCAGAGCTTCTTCCGTGCGAACCGCAATGGTTTTTGGTGGATCTGCCAGCTGCCAGCGAAAACTGTTGGGCTGGGCAAACCAGATCTTCCCGACGGCCGAGAGGGGCCGCGACAGGGTCTTGAGGCTGCGAATCTGGGTGACGTCCGCCGACCAACTGGCAATCGCGGTCTGCCCTTCCAGCCATCGATCGAGCCGCTCCCTGGCTTCCTCCGCACCGACAGAAGAATTCGACAGCACGACACACATCAGCACAAGGGCACAAACAATCAGTCGTCGATTCATTTTCAGTCCACTCTCCCCGGCATCGTGTGGGAGGTCGTGCGCCACCACACCGGCAATAGAAAGACCGAGGCAAGGGCCGCGATCACGATGCCCGCCGCGCAAATTCTTCCGAGACTCGCCAGACCAACGTTGGAGGCAAGCCCCAGAGTCCCGAAACCCGCCGCGGTGGACGCACCACAGAGCAGAATCGCGCGGCCCACGGTCTCACGCACACGACGCATGTCGCCATCATAACGTCGCAGCGCCAATTGAATGTGGATCCCGTAGTCGACCGCAGCACCAAAAAGCAGCGGCAGCGCCATCACGTTCATCAGATTCCAGGACCAGCCGAGGACCACCATCACCGCCGACAGGACCAGAAGACTGAAAACCAGAGTCACCAGGCTGAGGGCGACCTCGTGCACCCGCCGGAACGCCAACCCGAGAAGCACCAACATCACCACTGCCATCGGAAGCAGCACGCGGCGGATGTCCCGTTTCATGATGCCGAGCAGGGCGTCGCTGATCAGCGGCCACCCGAGAAGCTTCGAGCCGTCAGCGTCGAGCTCCGCAATCAGACCCCGGAGTTCTCCGACCTCCGCACCCGCGGCCTGGTCGACCCGGCCCAGGGCCATCAGCCCCTTGGAGTCCCGAGCCGTGAACTTCTGATATGCCCACTGCGATGCCGGACGATCCGGCCACACGACTCCGCGGATCGAAGCAAAACGCTGCCATTCGTCAAAGACCGCGTCGGTGAGCTCAAAAGACTCATCGGTAAAACCGGTCTCGAGAGCTGCTACGCGGGCGGCTTCGCGACGGTCGAGGATTTCCGTTACCAGGTCGCGATTGATTTTCTGGTATCGCGGTCGCGGCCACAAATCAGACGGCAGGGCAGAGTCTTCAATCAGGCCTTCCTGCTGGGCCGCATCGAGCCTTTCCGAAGCCCGGCCGAGCCTTCGTGCCACATCGTCCTCGTCCTTGCCGCTCACCAGCAGCCACAGGGCCTCGCCGAACCCGCCGACTCCCTGGTGCATCTCGTCGAGGGCCTCTTTTGCGGCGGCCTCTTTCGGTCCCAGTTTTTCGGTGCTGTAGTCGACGGCCGGAAGTTGCTGCGAGAGGATGAGCGCCGAGAGAGCGAGGCCACCACCGGTCACCCACCAGGCGCCTCGAATCCATGTCGACGGGGGTGTGGCCGGCGTCTTTGGCGACCGCGGCAGCCGGCTCGCACCAAATCGGGCGAGGGGCGGCAAAAAGACGGTCAGCATGACGATTGCAGCTAGTAGAATCCCCGTCGCGACCAGATTTCCCAGCTGGGTCAGACCCGGAAGACTGCTGCGACCAACCATGAAAAAGGCACCCGCGGTCGTGCATGCCGCCCACAGAATACTGGGCGCCACGGAACGCCGAAGATCGGCAATCGAAAGCCCTGGATCGCTGATGAATTCCTGATACAGGATCAGAGCATAGTCGGCCGCCAAACCGAGAAGGATCGCGGCAAATCCGAGGCTGACCGCGTTGATGGCACCGACAAACAATCCCGCCAGAGCAACCGTCCCCACCAAAACAAAAAGCAGCAGAATGACCAACCACACAAGTGGCAGCCAGCTCCGATGGACGAGCCAGAAAAGAACAGCCACCAGGATCAGAGTCCCGAAGGCCGCCAGCCGCATGTCGCTCACCAGACCGGAACCGATCTCCGCGATGAAGGCGGGATCCCCGGTCATCTTGATCACCACCTCGTCGCCGATCTCGTTGTCGACACGCCATGCATCCACCAGCGAAGTGACCTCCCCGGTCCACGAGCGGCACCGAAGGTATCCCGCATCGTCGTATGGGAACGCAACAAAGAGCACCCGGAAGAGCCCGTCCGGTGACGCGAAGGGATCTTCCATCGCGCGGCTGATCGGTGATTCGATGCCCGACGGCAGGCTGGTGATCGCGAAGGGGTCGCGGCTGAGGCGACCGATCTCCTCCGCCCTCAGCGATGTGGTCATGCGGTCGATGCTGTCGATCAGCGTCGGCTGCATCTGATCGTCGTCAAATCGCCGGGCAAAATCAGCAAAAACCTCGGGGTCCTGGTTGAACCACAGAAAAGCGAGAAGCTCGGCGAGTGCTTCCGGGTCGTCGCGAAAGGGATCCCTCCACAAAGCACGATCCGTGAGATCCGCTCCTGCGAGGGCCTCGGCCAGCGACCGCGCGCTCTGCTCGGTGAGGTCTGCGTCCGGCGACCGCACGGTCAGCATGAGTTCGCGGGACGAACCGAAGGTCTCCTGATAGAGCTTGAGGCCCTGGACGGTAGGTGCGTCCCGCGGCAACAGACCAAAAATGTCCGCGTCAAGATCGAATCGGCTCAGACCGGCGAAAAGCACCACCGCAACCACAACCGCAATCAGCAACCAGCGCTTCATCAGTCGAGCACCACCGTGATGGATTCGCCGCTCGAAGGATTGGTCATGACCAGTTCATCGTCGTAAGGCCGCTCGAGCTGCCACTTCTCCGGCGCATCGCCTCCCTCGAGAATCCCGGGCAGACGAAACCAGACGAATCTCTTAGGCGGACCGCCATGCCCACCGTAAGATCTTCGTGCGATGAAATCGAGCCGCCAATCCGAACCGGCCACCTGGGCCGTAAAGATCGTCAACGAAGCCTTGGAGAAACTCACCACCACATCGCCGCTCGAGTTCTGCGCCGCCACCAACTCGCCGGCAATCCTGGGGTTGTCGCCGGGGGGTTGCCACAAGGCCTGACCGGTCCAGACCGTCCAGCCCGGATCCATCAGATCGACCTCCGGCATCGGCCCTGCCGTCGCACAGGACATGCCGGCCGCTGCGAGCAGACAGAGAAGGACCGTACGGCCACAACTGAATCGAGACACCCTTTTCATCCGGCGGTGATCATAACGCAACCGGCAAAATTTACGCAGCTGAGGTGGAGGCGCCGCGGACGTTTGCCGTCACAGGAGCATGGCCGCCAGCGCCCCGATGGCGAGCACCGAAGCGGTCACTGTGAACAGGATCTTGGCCACCGAATAGGGGGCATCGCCGAGGATCCGGTCGGAATCCTGACCCGACAGGACCACGCGGTAGAGCGCGCCACGATAACGATAAGCCAACACAAAGGACGGGAAGGCATAGCGCCGGGTCACGAGCCGTCGAAGCAGCACCTCCGTGTGGAGATTGCGGAAGCGCCGGCCCGGGATATAGCCATCCTCGAGACGGACCTTGGCTGTATGTTCGATCATCTCCGCGACCCGTTTACGCGCCGCTGAGCGGGGGAGATCGAACTGCTCCGTGGCCGCCTGACCCTCCGCACCGGACGGCTCGTCGAACGCGCTGGACAATTCATAGCTCGCGCCGAGAAAGGCGGTCTCTTCGGCCGAGAGCCCCCTCGATGCCGAAACCGCCACATCATCGAACTCGAGGATCGCCCGGCCCGCGTGGGGCGCCCAGTCCGAGCGCCGACTCCCGGCATCGCTGTCGGCCGCCCAGCTCACGATCGCATCAGCATCGAACACCCAGGCGACCCACCACAGGGGCCGCAGCTGTTCGATGGTGCTCCTGCTGCCAAGTTTTGACGGCCGAAACCACCCGAGACCGCCGAGCCACCGTCTGAAGGCGGACTCGGCGGCAGAGGGATCAACCGTGAAGGGAAGAAAGAACTCGGTTTGTTCGAGCGGGTCCGATGGCACCTCCACCACCATGGTCGAAGCACAGAACGCGCAACTCGGGGCCCTTGCAGAGACGTCATAAGAAACCGCCGCGCCGCATCCCTCGCAGCGCAGCACTTCGACCTCGGCGGACGCCAGATCTTCGGGCGCAGTGCTCGATGCGGCATGGCTGCAGATCGGGCACCGAAGATCCTCTTTTTCGAGCGGGCTCTCACACCGTTGGCAGTGGATCTCAAAGCCACTCATCGGAAGAGCCCCACAAGGAACAAGACGAGGACGGGCACGGCCAGGAGACCGAGCCCGATGGCAATGGTGGCAGCGATCCTGGTCCACGAGATTGGGATCTCTCCGACCACCTCGCCGGTCTGCCCATTGACCAGGATTCGAATCGGTTGCTTCTTCTCGTGCCAACGGAGGGCGAGCATCCAGACCGGCACCAGGGTCAGATCGATGGCCTCATCCCGAAGCTCAGTGCGGTAGCGAAGATCGGAGTGGCTGTCCCCCGGCATGAAACGGCGCAGCAGTCGACCGATCATCGACTGGCTCTCACCACGGGCGAGCTCGAGACATTCCTCGCGGGTCAAGGATGGTTCTTCGGAGATCCACCCCGAGATGAGGGCGGGTGAATACCGTCGCAGCTGGGCCAGATCGTATGGCTCGAGCCACTCCACCTCGGTATTGGGAATCCCCCTTGAGGCGGTGACGAGGAGATCTCCCACGTAAGCTTCATGGGTTCCCTCGAGCGTCCGGTATTCGGTCTTCCGTTTTTTCTTGACCCTCGTCCGACCCTTGGAATCGGTGCTCACGACTCGCACGTAGTAGTCCTCACCGATCCTGGCGGAAAAAACCGAAGATGCATGGGCCGAGTAGAGATAGGTCGGAACGTAGATTCCGCGGACCCGCTCGGCGGCAGCATTTTTGAGGCCCGCCGGAGCCCATTTCCTGGAACCGACGTGGCGCCGGACGCCGGCAATCGCCTGCATCTGGTCCACCGTGAAACCGACCGCAAAGACCGGGTCCGGTCGGTCCGGGGTGGCCGGTCGGTCGATCACCGATGGCGAATCGCAATAGGGGCACCGGGTCGTCCGGTGGAGCGCTTCGAAGAGGATCTTGGCGCCACAGGACTCGCAGGCGATTTCGTGATGTTGCATTTGCACTGCCATGACGACCATGAGTGTATCCCCGGGTTCCATTGGATTCTACGCATCGGCGGTAAATAACATTCATCCAGGCGTGGCCCCGGTCACGGGCGAAACGGTCGCTCCAGGGGATAATAAAAAATGGAGGCATCTGATGCGGCGGATGAACGGGGTCTCGATCTTGTTGGCGGCGGTTTTGTCGGCAGCTTCGGCCGCGGCAGCCGATGACGGGCCTTCGTGTCAGAGTGGGATCTCGGGTGGACCGACCCAGGCACCCGTGTTCGTCGCCAACCTCACGGGACAGACCAGCTGGTATGCATCCCCTGTAGTTGCCGATCTTGACGATGATGGCTCGGCCGAACTCATTGCCGCCTACTACGATGTTTATGTATTCGGCAGCGACCGATCCCTGCTCGACACGGCCACCGATGGCGATGGGCGGGTCTATGCCCCTCACGTCGTGGCCGATATCGATCGCGACGGCACCATGGAGGTTGTCGCAGGGCGTGGCCACGAGGTGTGGGCCTGGGAATGGGTCGAAGGCGAGCTGACAGTCAAGAACGGATGGCCGGCCGATACCACCACCGGGGGCAACGAACCCGAAATCCGCGGTATGGCCGCGGCCGATCTCGATCGCGACGGCACCGTCGAAATCATCGTCACGACCACCCAGACCGTGCCAACCTCCTCCGGCGGCGCACAGATCTTTGTGTTTGCCGCGGACGGATCGGTCTTTCAGCCGGCAGGCGGACACAGCCCTGCCTGGCCCAGATACAACGCTCTGACCGGATCGGGCAACGATGCCGACCGCAACGGGCAGGGCCACTCGGGTTTTGGTTGTTACGGTCTCAATGTGGGCGTCGGAAACATCGACAATGATTCGGAGCAAGAGATCATCGCCACATACGACAACCACCACATCCAGGCCTTCGATCACGACGGTGTGGCCATCGACTCATCGAGCTTCTATACCAACCGATCATCGCCCTGGGTGGGCAACCGTCTCACCTGGGGCCAGTTCATCCGCTGGGCGGATCCCGAGGTGGAGAGCGACCACTACCACGACCACACCGGGACCTGGCCCCACCCGAACTGGACCGAATGGCTCCAGTGGACGGCCTCGCCCCCGGGAGTGGCAGATCTCGATCTTGACGGTGTGAACGAGGTCATCGGCGTGCCCAACGTTGAAATGAACGTGCCCTACGTGACCCAGGCCTACGCCGTCATGGTGCTCGAGGGCGCCCATGGAGACGGCGAACGATCGGCACGGCGCAAGGAAGGCTGGGAGAGGCTGCCTCGCGGCGGCACACCCATCGATGTCGATGGTTGGTACCCACCCTATGGGGTGCCGGCGCCCGCTCTCGTGGATATCGCCGGAGACGATCGCCTGGAGATCATCGTGTCGCTCAATGACGGTTTTGTTTCCGCCTACAACGCCGACGGGAGCCGGCGATGGAACACGGATATCCGTCACGGAAAAACGATCCTCTTCGGCACCGAAGTCTCGATTGCCGATCTCAACCGGGATGGTGAACCGGAACTCCTCCTCGCCACCTATGGTGACCCTGCTGTCCACGACTCCGGCCGCCTCATGGTTTTGTCATCGGGCGGCACGGTGCTGCACGATCTGGCGCTGCCGAATCCCGGCCACAACGGCAACGGCAACGGCGCGCCCGCCGCTCCGGCGGTGGGAGATCTCGACGGCGACGGCCAGCTCGAAATCTTTGTCCAGACCTTTGACCACGGCCTCGACGTCTTCACCGTGCCCGGTTCCGGCACCAATTGCATCCTGTGGGCGACCGCCCGCGGCGGGCCGCTCCGCACGGGTCAGGCCAACGGGTTCTGGACCCTTGATGAAATCTTCGAGGATGGATTCGACAGCGGGCTCACCGCGGCGTGGTCTTCATCCACACCGTGACGAGATGCCGGGTGCGACGCGACCGCTGTTGAGATACCATGGAGTGTGGGCCCGATCGACAAAGCCCACGAACTGATCTACGACTCGATGTACCTTTCCGGACTCACCCACCGCGACCGATTTTTCGATGTCGCCACCCGCTGGCTCGCCGATCGGCCCGAGCCTGAGGATGGCCGCATCCTGACCGAGATCTTTGCCTTCGAGCGTGCCATCACCGCGCCGGTGGTCCGGAGATTCGTCGCCGATCTCTGTCGGACCTGTCACAAAGGCGACCTCTACATGGAGCGGATCTCGAACAAGGACGCGGTCCGCGACGCGATCGTCGCCGCCGCGGCCCACCCTTCAACCCGGGTGGCCGAACTGATCGACTGGTACCGGCAGCTGCCGGAGGAGTTCTTTCCCCACACCCCGGTCCGGATGTCGCTGGTGACCCATCGAACCGGAAAACTGGCAGCCATCGTTCGACGCAAGAGAATTCGACGGGTCGCTGACAAGGTCTCGCGAAAGGTCGCCGAACAACTGACCGGCGAGATCGACAAGGTCGCCCGTGCCCTTGCTGGAAGCCGGCCGAAGCGGCGACTCTCCGATCGATCGGAGATCGACGGTCCGCCGGGAGCACCGGCCGCGGTTGGTGGAGCCGCCGAACGACTGGTTGCCGACCGCATCCGTTCCGGACGCCTCACTCTCGAACCGGACTCGCTTCGGGTCGACGACGTAATCGGGGTCAAAATTATCGGGACCCCGGCAGAACTCGAACGGGTCGAGGCGTCGCTGGATGGGCTGGAGTACACCTGGGCATTCCATCGCAGAGTACACGACGGGGCCTATGTGGGGATCCACCAGGTTGTCGATCTGGAACTCCCGCCAAACGAACAGATCCTGGCCAACATGGATGGCATCGACTGGTCCTTTGCGGCCGGCCGCGGTCTGTCTCTCGATGGCCTCGATCGCCGTTTCCGCGCCTATATCGAAAGCTGCCACCGTACCTTTCGCGTCGAGCTTATTCTGACCTCATTCGAAGACCTGGTCGAATCGGAATTCGGGGTCGGGATTCACGAGCAGCGGATCCTCGATCAGCGAAGCCTGGCCAACGACTACGGACGGATCGCCCGCAACGCCTCCTTTATCATCGAGTACATGTTGCGGCTGGCCGTCTCATCGGCGGTCGAAGTGGATCAACTCCCCTTCAAGATATGGGGCCGCTACATCCGCGACACAGTAGATCACTCACTCAGGAGTCTCAACGGCGACCCACCCGTCGACTGGCTCGTCCCCGAGGAACACCTGGAAGACCTCATCCCGATCTGAGTCGAAGCCATCGGGGCCCGTTCTTGCTATCCTTTGCTCATCGAAGTGGTGGGAGGTTCACGATGAGGGCAGTTGCAACGGGAAGATGCCTGGTGCTCTGCCTGATGTTCATTGGATCGACAATCGGTCTCCACGCCGAAGACCGGGTGGCCTTTGTCGGAGTTGCCCTTGACCAGGAGACCCGCCAGGCCGACAAAAGATTGCAGGAATACCTTCAGCGAAACGCGGGGATTCGATTCGCCCCGGAGGAACTCGAGTACGGCGAGGTCATCGAAAGATTATCGAATTGGGATCCGGAGGACGGACTGGTTCTCGCCCGCACCACGCCCTACGTTCAGGTCGTTTCGGAGATGCTGGGTGCCGACATGGAGGTCATCGCCACCTACGTCGGCCAGGCCACCGGCGCTACGACCTACAGCTCCTACTTCGTGCTGCGGCGCGAGGACCTGCCAGCCAATCCGACCGCCTCGGATGTGATCGACTTCGTGGCGTCCCGGGGTCATCGAGCCCGTTTCATCTATCACAATCTTTTCTCGACCTCGAGCTTCTTCTTGCCGTCGCTCCACTTCCGCGCCAACAGTGTCTTCCATATGCCCGAAGCAACCGAATCCCTGGCGGCGATCGATGTGGCCGCGATTTCAAGCAACAGCTCGAGCGCGCTGGTTCGAGCTGTGGCAGCGGGTGAGGCCGATCTGGCAGCGGTGTGGGACGGTACGCGGGCGCGATTTGAAAGTGAGTCAGCCAGCCCTGCAGATCGTGCGGTCGGCCAATCGGTGGTTTTCGTGCGGCTGCCGACAACCATACCCAACGATCTGCTGGTCTGCTCGCGGTGGGCGCCGACCGAACTGAAGGAACGCCTTCGAACAGCCATCCGAGAGATGCCTCCGGATGAGATCGGGGTTGGCGATTTTGCTCGCTGGGTCGATATCATCGATGCCCCCGAGGCCCGGGCCGCCCTTGCGGATCTGCGCTGGCAGGCTCGCGAACAGGTATCGCGGGTCACCGTGGATGTTCGCGCCGCCAACGACCATCCGGGGACGGTCGCCATGGTCGAGGCGGCGCGCCACGCGGTTCGTCTCTCCAGCACCGAACTCGTCCTATTTGACGAAGACTTTCACGCCCACATCGACTACGTCTGGACCCTGGAAGAAATCCACGACGGTGCCACCCGGCTCACCAGCTCAATCCCCGGAACCGAGATCGAAAACCAGATCTTCCCGATCAGTTTCCGCGATCCTCAGGACCTCACCCGGCGCATCGTCGATTTGATCCACGGACGGCTTCACCGAATCCGCGCCGTCTGGCCGTACAGCGGGCGACGCCCGCGGGTGATTCGCGATTCAACCCTGACCCTGCCGCCCGATTACTCCGCACCAGCCCAGCGGGTGACGTGGCTCGATCTCAAGCGCAACAGCTTCCGATCGGGCCCGGTTTTTTCGATTCGGGTCCAGAATTCGGATGCCTTTACCCATGACCTCGCCGCCGAGGACTTCTGGCCAGCCGTCGGAAGCGCCGCCGATCTCGACCCGATGTCGAACACCTCGTACCGGATTTATCTCTTGCGCGTGACTCCCGAGAGCCGCTGGTTCCAGATCGCAACCGGGGCTTTGATCATCCTGCTCGTCCTGGCCGCGATTGCCGCCATCGTGGCCTTCCGCCGTCGCGAGCGTCCGGCAACCGGTGCCGATGCGGAGACCATGGTCACGTGAGTCAGCAAGACAAACCCATCGTCGGCGGGCAACTCGCCCACTATCGGGTCATCGAACGTCTGGCGAGCGGTGGTATGGGTGAGATCTACGTTGGAGAAGACATCCGTCTCGAACGGAGGGTTGCCCTCAAGGTTTTGCCAAGCGAATCGGTGTCAAGCGCGGAACGCATGCAGAGATTCCGCTCCGAGGCCAAAGCGATCGCGGCTTTGAATCACCCCAACATCGTCACGGTCCACGGCGTCGAAGAGGATCAGGGCATCCACTTCATCGCCATGGAACTCGTCGAGGGCAAAACTCTGCGGCGCGTGATCCCAAAGGGTGGTCTCCCGCTCCCTGAGTTTTTTCGAATCGCCGAACAGCTGACCGAGGCGGTTGCTGTGGCCCACTCGAAGGGCATCACCCACCGCGACCTCAAACCGGACAACGTGATGGTGACCGACTCGGGTCACGTCAAGGTCCTCGATTTCGGACTCGCCAAGCTCAAGGAGGACCCACCGGACGAAGCCTTTGACGGGTCGACCATCGTGGGTGGTCAAAAGCCACCTTCCGCGCAGTTGACGGAGGACGGGGCTCTCCTCGGAACGATTCCCTATATGTCACCGGAACAGGCTGCAGGTGTTCCGGTCGATCATCGGTCGGACATTTTCTCCCTCGGGATCCTGCTCTACGAAATGCTGGTCGGCGAACGCCCATTCGCCGGCACTACCACCAGCGGCATCATGACCGCGATTCTGCGCGAACCCGCCGAACCCATCTCGAGATACCGGCGCGACATTCCGCGCGCAATCGAATTGTCCATCGAAGCCTGTTTGGAAAAAGACCCCGCCAGACGGCTGCAGTCAGCCAACACTCTGCACGAACAGCTGCGGATGCTGCGGCGCGAATATTCTTCACCATCGATGGCCACGCCGGTCTCCGCAGTTTCATCTCCCGCCGGCGCCGACAGTTTCGTCAGGGAAGAGTCGGTCTGGCGGGCACCCACCCGACGGGCCCGACAAATTGTCAGCGCGCATGCGATTCCCATTGTCCTTTTGGGAGCGGTCTTTCTCGTCAACCTGATCGAGACGACGGTCGAGACAGCGGTCCGCGATCGTTGGGGCATCGGCCGCGAGCTCGGGTATCAACTCGCTCGGGCCGCCCACTTTTTCGAAGGCTCGATGACCGCGGAAGCTTACGACGCGGCGTCGCCGCTGCTGGTCTATGGATACTCCTTTGCATATTTCTTCGTGATTCTGGTTCTGATCTTTGCCACCGGCGTGGCTCTCGCCCGCCGGCCCGGCCGCGAGCCGTTTCGGGTCTTTGCCCTCGCCATCGCCATCGACTACCTGGTCAGCCTGCCGTTCTTTCTGTTTTTCCCGGTTCCCGAACGATGGGCCTACCCCGAATCGGGGGCCATCCTGTTGTCGGATCTGTGGGCACCCGAACTCATCGAGATCTTCCGTCCGATTTCAGGGCTCGACAATTGTTTCCCGAGCTTCCACGTCTCGCTGACTGTGGTGATGGTCGGTCTGTGTTTTTTCTACCGGCTTCGCTATCGCTGGAGCGCCCTTTTTCTGGGTCTTTTGATCGCCCTCTCGACCTCGGTCCTCGGGATTCACTGGGTCACCGATATCGCCGCCGGTCTCGCCACCGGGATCTTTGCGGTCGCGACGGCGCTTTTGCTCGACCGCCGCATCCGGTGGCCGGAGGCTACGGTCTAGCCCATCCGGAAAAACCGCAGATCACGCAGATGAAGGCAGATCTTCGGGTTCCGCCACCGTTGTCAGGTGGCGTCGGCACCCCCACCGAACTTCAAATACAGCACCGGCAAAACCATCAGTGTCAACATGGTCGAGGTCATGACCCCGAACACGACCACCACGGCCAAGGGCCGCTGAACCTCCGAACCGACCCCGCTCGCCCAGACCATGGGCACCAGCCCGAGTGCGGTCGTCGCGGCCGTCATCAACACCGGACGCAGTCTGAGCTCTGCGCCTTCGAGCACCGCGTCGAGCCGCGGCCGGCCCTCCGCTTCGAGATTGCGGAAAAACTCCACCATCACCAAACCGTTGAGAACCGCGATCCCGAAGAGTGCGATGAAGCCGACCGACGCCGACACCGACAGATACAGACCGAAGATCTTGAGCCCGAAGACCCCACCGACCAGCGCCAAGGGGATGTTGACCAGAATCAGGAAGACCGGCCGCGTGTCTCTGAAATTGAGGTAGAGCAGAATGAAGATCAGCACCAGGACCACCGGCACCATCAGCCGCAGACGAGCCATCGCCCGTTGCTGTTGCTCGAACTGGCCGCCCCAGGTGACGAAATAGCCGGTGGGTAGGCGCAGCTCTTCCAACAATTTTTGCTGCGCCTCCTCGACAAAACCGCCGATGTCGCGATCGATCACGTTGAGTTCCACCACCACGCGCCGCTTGCCGTCTTCGCGTGAGATCTGTGCCGGTCCCTCGACGACCCCGATGTCGGCCACTTCACGAAGGGTCACGCGTTCACCGGTCGGCGTCGAAAGGGGCAGCTCGTGCAGGTTTTTCACCTCGGCGGTGAAGGACCGCGGCAACCTCACCACGACGTCGGTCCGCCGGTCTCCCTCCGGCATGGTGGTGACGACCCGGCCGCCGATGGCGGTTTCGATCAAATCCCGCACCTGGGAGACGCTTACCCCCATTCTCGCCATCCGCCGCCGATCCATATCGATCTGCAGATAGCCCAGCCCCTCGATGGCTTCAACCTTGATGTCCGCGGCACCACGAATGCCGGAAAGAATCGCCGCGGCTTCCTCGCCCACCCGCGCCAGCTCATGGAGCTCGTCGCCGAAAATCTTGACCGCGATCTGGGACTTGACCCCCGACAGCAGCTCATCCACTCGCATCTGGATGGGTTGGGTGTAGCCGAACTCGACTCCCGGGATCGTGGCGAGCCGTTCCCGGATGGCGGCCACCAGACCATCCTTGGTACGGGCGGTCGTCCACTCGGACCGCGGCGCCAACAGCACGTAGGTGTCGCTCTCGCCGACGCCCATGGGATCGGTGGAAATGTCGGAGCGGCCGGTACGGCTGACGACATGGCGGACCTCAGGCAGCTCCATGATGGTCGCCTCGATCAGGGCCACCGTCTGCAGCGACTGTTCGAGGGAGACCGAGGGAATCTGGAAGGGTTGGACGACGATCGAGCCCTCGTCCATGGTCGGCAGAAATTCGGTTCCCAGTGTCGGCACAAGTGCCGCCGCGACCGCCAGCAGCCCGGCGGCAGCTCCGAGCACGGCCCAGGGGTGGGTGAGCGCCCACCGAAGGTGGGGCCGGTACATCTTCCGCACCACATCCGCGGGGTGCGGGATCCTGCCCCCGCCAAAGACCGGCACCGGTTTGAGAATCAACGACGCCAGCACCGGGATGACGGTCATGGTGAGCAGCAGCGAACAACCGAGGGCGATGCCGATGGTGTAGGCCAAAGGCGCGAACATCTTGCCCTCGATCCCCTGCAGCGCCGCGATGGGGATGAACACCACGATGATCACCGACACTCCGAAGGTCACCGGCCGCGCGACCTCGGTGGCCGCCTGGCACATCAAACCGCACCGCGGGCTTTCAGCAGCCTGCGGGCGGGCCAACAAACGGACCGCGTTTTCCACCAGGACGATCGCCCCGTCTCCGAGCATACCGATGGCGATGGCCAGACCGGAGAGCGTCATCAGGTTGAGCGACATGTCGAAGAAGCCCATCACGAGGAAGGTGGCGAGGGCCGCCATCGGCAGCTGCAGTGCCACCAGAACGGCCGACCTCAGATGGCCCATGAAGAAGAGCAACACCAACAGCACCAGGACAGCGCCCTGGACAAGCGCCCCGCGCACCGTCCCGAGGGCGGTCGTCACCAATTCGTTGCGGTCGTAAAAGGGCACGATCTCGATATCGGGCGGTAGCGACTGCCGAGCCAGTTCGAGTTTCTCGCGAACCCCGGCGACCACGTCACGACCCGACCCGCCACGCAGCATGAGCACGATCCCGGCGACGGTTTCTCCGCGCCCGTCGCGGCTGATGGCCCCCTGCCGGATCTCGGGCGCGAGTTCCACGGCGGCCACATGGCGGAGCAGGACCGGGACTTTGTCGCGATAGGCAACCACGGTGTTTTCGAGGTCTTCACCATCCCGCGCCCAACCATCACCCCGGACCACGAACTGTTCGCCGCCGCGTTCAACGAAGGCCCCGCCCGCAACGTCGTTGTTGGCGGCGACGGCTGCCGCGAGTTCCTCGAGCGCGAGCCCGTACTGGCGCAGAGCCGTGGGTTCTGCCACTACGTGAAACTGCCGGACATAGCCACCGAAACTATCGACACCAGCGACTCCCGGTACGGTGCGGAGGATCGGTCGCAGGACCCAATCCTGGAACGACCGCAGCTCCATGAGATCGCGATCGGGGCTCTCGAGGGTGTACTGGAAGACCTCACCGAGACCGGTGGAGATCGGCCCGAGACCGCTGCTGGCGCCCTCGGGAAGATCGCCCTGGACCGAAAAAATCCGCTCCAGAACCAGCTGGCGGGCGAAGTAGATGTCGGTACCGTCCTCGAATACGATGGTAACCATGGAGAGGCCGAACTTGGAGAGGGAGCGCACCTCGGTCGAGTGCGGCAAACCGGTGCACGCCTGCTCGATGGGGTAGGTCACGAGCTGTTCGATCTCCAGGGGCGAAAGGGTGGCCGCCTGCGAGATCACCGTCACCTGGATGTTGGTTACGTCGGGAAAGGCATCGATTGGCAGCGCACGGAACGACACCCACCCTGCCGCGATCAGAAGCACCGCCAACAGAACCACCACCAGACGGTGGTTCAGTGAGAGCTCGACAAGATTGCGCATCTCAGCTCTCCCCGCCCTCGGAGTTGACCAGTGCGGATTTCAACAGAAAAACACCCGCCACGGCGATTTCCTCCCCGGCGACCAGCCCCCTCACAACCTCGTAACGCCGGCCGTCGCCTTGACCCAATTCGACGGACCGAGCGGTAAACTCGTCGGGGCCGGAAACCACGAACACCACGTCACCGCCGCCCAGGCTGATCACCGCCGATTTCGGCACCGCAAGCGATTTTCTGGCCGCGCCATGACTGACCGTCGCATCGACAAAGGTGCCCGGGAAAAAGGACCAGGCACCTTCTTCGATGCTGGCCCTGATGCGGACGGTCCGCGTTGCCGGATCAATCTGCGGCACCCGGGTGATGACCGTCGCACGCCGCGTTTCCGAAGCCCTGCCAACCGGTGCAAACTCCACCGGGTCGCCGACCGCGACCGACTCAGCCTGCTCTGGGGCGAGCTGCAGCTCGAGCTCGATTCGGGCCGGGTCGCCCACCACCATCAACGGTTCGTAAGGTTGGACCCACTCTTGTTCCTGCACCGAGACCTCGAGCACCACGCCGTCGATCGGCGAGTTCACCGGGAGGTGGGGATCGAGGCTCTGGGTCTCGAGAACCCGTTCGAGGCTGCCTACCGGAAGGCCGTGGTCGAGAAGCTCCTCGCGCAGCGTGTTGTAACGGAGCTTTGCCGACAGCAGCTCCTGCTCCCGCCGCTCGAGCTCGATCCGGCTGATACCCTCGATCGCAAGCAACTCACGGGCGGCCTCGAGGCGCTGTTCGGATAGCCTGGTCCTGTCGAAGGACAGCAGCAGCTCGCTCTGCATCGTCAACATCTCATGGGAGTGCAGAGTCGCCACCGGGTCGCCGCGCTCAACCCGTTCGCCGGGCGCCACCTCGAGCGACTCCACGCGACCCCCGGCGATCGTCTTGAGGACCAGGGTCGAACCCGGAGACCTCACGACCATACCCACAGCCCGCAGGCGACTTCCGAAATCCTCGGTGCTGACGGCAGCCACCTCGACCCCGGCCCGGCTCCGCTGTTCGGCGGTCAGTTGCACAACATCGGTGGCGTCGGCCACGGGTGCAGCCAGCGCGAGCACGCAGGTTCCCAGCAAACGAATCATGATTCATCCTCCATTTCAGACGCCGCGGTGGGGAAGATCGACGGGTCGTCCAGCAGATAGCTCAGGTGCAACCGGGCCGAGAGGAGGTCATTGTGGGCATCGATCGCGGTCAACAACAACTCGTCGTGCCGGACCGTGCCGTAGATGTACTCCAGATGGGTGAGCACCCCCAAACGAAACTGAGCAAAGAGCGACTCTTCGATGCGGGGCAGCGATTCGACCGACGAGGCCAGGGTCGTGAGACGTGACTCGGCCCCCTCGGCCACCGCCAACGCAGCTTCGGCGCGACGCAAGGTTCCGCGGGCCGCAGCCTGTCTCGAAGCATTCGCTTCCGCCGCCCGTTCCCGCGCGGCAGCCCGGTTTCGGGCACCCACGCTCCCCAGCGGCAAAGGAACCGAAAAGCGGAATCCCCAGGCGTCATATCCGGGTACCGGGCCGATGTCGGGGAAGTGTTCCCACTCTGCCTCGATTGTCGGCCGCCCCCACGCCGCGGCCGCCGCCATCCGGGCCCTCGCCTGCTCGATCTCAGCCTCGGTTTCGGCGTTTTGCATCGGCACTCCGACCGCCAACGCCTGTTCGTGGATATCGCTCGCACCGGGCGTGCGCGAAAGCGCAGCAAGCGCCTCGAGATCGCCCGGCCGGGGGGCCGGGAAAGAGGGACCACACAATTCAGCAACCGCCTGCCGCAGCACCTCGACCTCGGCTGCCGTCATCGCAACCAGCAACGAGGCATTGGTGTGCTCGAGGTCGAGTTGGGCGACTTCGGTGCCGGCGACCTCTCCCAGTTGGTGGCGGGCCTCAAGGAGCGCGAGCGCGGTATCGAGACGCTCCAACCGTGCCTTCCTGACTTCGAGCCGCTTCACCGCGGCCGCGAGATCGAGCCAACGATCCACCGCCTCGACGGCAGTGGCACGGACGGCAGTTCGCTGGATCACCGCCACGCTCTCTTCACCCTTCCTGGCGAGCTCGCGGGCCGGGCCCATCTGGCCGAAAAAGTTGAACGGGGTGCCGATGCGGAGTGCGTCCTGGGCGTTGAGCGTGCGATCCGATCCCAGGCCCTCACTCTGCCATTCCACGTAGGGGTTGATGGCTGCCGCCTCCGACCTCGCCTCCGCCCCTCTGAAGGCTGCTGCGTGGAGCCGGGCCCGGAGGGCCGGCGACGAGGCAACCGCCGCCAGCTGGACGGACTCAACCCGTTGCTCCACGCCGGTGGGCTCCTGGCCGGCTGCGACACCCGCACAGAGGAAAAACACCGAAACGGCGATCGTCATGCATTTGACCACGCGTCACCTTCCCTTCACCGGCGCTCAGTATGCCATGCCTAAGTCATCATAAAAAAATAGCTTAAGACGATGATTGAACAACCATTCAAACAATCAACGAAACCCGCGCCAGGCGCGACCGGGTCTGATGCCCGGTCGATTCGGATCGCGGTGGAGTCGGGAAGAAGCCGGAGATCCCTTCCCGGACCGGAATCGGTGCTCAGCCCTTGATCACCGCCACCGGAACGAGGCGAGCGACCTTTCTGGCGATGCCGGCTCCGGCGACGACATCCACAACGGCATCCACATCTTTGTAGGCCCGAGGCGCCTCTTCGGCCAGACCGGGCAGGGAGCCAGAACGAACGGTGATGCCCCGCTCCTCGAGCTCCTGCCGGAGTTCGGAACCGCGGATCGACCGCTTGGCCTGGCGGCGACTCATGGTTCGCCCTGCGCCGTGGCAGCAACTGGCGAGCGCACTCCCGGCGCCCTGCTCCGTGCCAACGAGGACCCACGAGGCGGTGCCCATCGACCCCGGGACCAGCACCGGTTGACCGATCGCTCGATACTCTGGCGGCAGGTCCTCGAAGCCCGGACCGAAAGCGCGGGTGGCGCCTTTCCGGTGCACGCACACCCGGCGTTTTTTACCGTCGATGACATGTTCCTCGGTCTTGCCCATGTTGTGGGCGATGTCGTAGACCTGATGGAGGTACGGGTTCGCCGATCGCCCGCGGAGAACTTCGGTAAAGGCCTCCCTGGCAAAGTGAGCCAACACCTGGCGGTTACCAAAGGCATAGTTGGCAGCGGCCTTCATGGCGCCCTCGTAAGCCATACCCTCCGGGGAGTCGAGAGGCGCACAGACCAGCTCGCGGTCAGGCAATCGAATTCCGTACTTCTTGACCGCGCCCTGGAAAGATCTCACATAGTCGGTACAGACCTGGTGGCCGAAACCACGCGAACCGCAGTGGATCATCACCGTGAGACAGCCCTCGGTCAGACCCATGACTCGAGCCGCCTCGGAGTCAAAGACCTCGTCCACCACCTCCACCTCGATGAAGTGGTTGCCAGCGCCAAGGGTTCCCATCTGGGGTTTGCCGCGCTGCCGAGCCCGCTGACTCACCGCTGAGAAATCGGCGCCTTCGATGAAGCCGCCCTCCTCGGTCCTCGCGGTGTCCGACTCGGTGCCATAGCCTTCGCGGTGCGCCCAGACCCCGCCTTCGCGACAGGCGCGTTCGAGATCGCGATCGTCCAGTCGCAGTATGCCGCCCTTGCCGACGCCACTCGGGCAGGCAGCGTCGAGGGCCGACGCCAGATCATTCATCACCGGCTGCGCCTCACCCAACTCCACCCGCGACGCCAGCAATCGAACGCCACAGTTGATGTCATAGCCGATGGCGCCGGGTGAGATGACACCGGAGGGAAGCTCGGTCGCGGCCACCCCACCGATGGGGAATCCATAACCCTGGTGCACATCGGGCATCACCAGCACCTCGCCCACCACTCCAGGCAGGGTGGCGGCGTTGATCGCTTGTTCCAACGAGGCATCGCCGCCGATGGCCTTTATCAACTCGGCCGATGCAAAGAGCCGCACCGGCACCCTCATATCGGATCGAAGGGATTGCGGGATCTCCCATTCGTATTTCGACAGCCTTTTGAGATCCCGCAGGTGGATCTCAGACATCGAAGACCACTCTGGTCTCGAAGCCGTAGCCGGTGTCCCGGACGGTCAGGCGGTGAAAGGTCACCGCCTTGATCTCCTTGCCGCGCTCGGTCACCGTGCCGCCCTCGAGCCGCGCATCCAACCGGTCCCCATGAGCCGATACCAGGAAACCATCAAAGGCGATCCCCTCGGAGTCGAGGAGATGGAGCAACTCACCGAGAAAGGAAACCAACAGCCCTTCGTGGTCGGCGGCGGCGAGCTCGAGCCGGCGGTGGCAGCGATCGTCTTCTGAGACACCGACCCCCATCAACTCGTACATCCCGCGAGCCGCCTCCTCGAGTAGACCGGCCAGATCCTCCGCCCACACCTCGAGTTCCCAATCGGCGGTGTGCTCCACCTCACGGAATCCTTTGACGGGTTTCTCCATGCAACCAGGGTATCAACAGATCACCCATTCGACGGACCCTCACCGGGAAAGACGCCAAGCTTTCGGTCCTCCTGAGCGGAGGAAATCTCACTCGAGGGGCACGCCCTTCGGCCGCGGTTCGCTGGCGATCTCCCGAAGAGCGCCGATCAGCACGTCGATCTGGTCTTCGGTATTGAAGACCGAGAGCGAGATCCGCACCCCGTTGAGACTGTGGGTGCTCATGGGCCGGCAGTCGATGCGATGGCCATCGAAGAGGGCCTCGGCCACGGCCTTGACGTCCCGCCCCACCACCTCCACCGTCGTGATGCCGGCCGAGAGATCGTCGTTCGACGGGGTCTTGATCCGAAACGAGGGTTTTTCCTCGATGCGGTCCCTGAAGTATTTCTTGAGCTCGAGGATCCGTCCAGCTCTTCGGTCCGGGCCGATCAGATTCTGAAAATCGAAGGCCGCGCCGAGGCCGAGCACCTCGGGCAGATTGCGGGTGTTGTAGTTTTCGAAGCGACGGATCGAAGGATCGTCCCAGCCATGGGCGACAATCAGCGGCCGGAGCAGCGGCTGCGACGCCTGCCGGACATAAAAAACACCGACACCCTTTGGTGAAAACAGCCACTTGTGCGACGAGGCGGCGTAGAAATCGCACCCCAGGTCGTTGAGGTCGACGTCGATCATGCCCGGAGCCTGAGCGCCGTCAACGGCGACCAGGATGCCTCGTTTCCGAGCCATCTCCGACACCGCCTTGACTGGCAGGATCATGCCGTTGGTATTGACGACGTGGCACATCGAGATGACCCTGGTCTTTTCGGTGATCGCCCGTCGGTAGACATCGACGATCTCCTCCGGTGATGACGGGAGAATCGGCAGGGTCGGCCTGACTAGGCGCACGCCCTTCGGCTCCTGCCAGTACTGCCAGGGGATCGTTCCCGACCAGTGCTCATGGTCCGCAATGATGACCTCGTCGCCGGCCTCAAGATCCATCGACGCAGCGACCACATTCATGCCTTCGGTGGTGTTGTGGATGAGCGCAATTTCTTCTGCTGAGGCACCGAGCAGCGCGGCAGCCTTCGAACGCACCGCCTCTTTCTCGTCGGTCCAACCACCCCACATATATCGTGACGGAAAAGCGTCGAGCTTGCGCCGAAAGGCCTCGGTCGCGTCAGCCACCAGGGCGGGCGACGGCCCCAGTGAGGCGTTGTTGAAATACAGCAGTCCGGGTTCGAATCGGAACTGGCGCTGGACGAGCTTCCAGTATCCGGAATCCTCCGGGTGGGCGGCGGCCAACTCCCCAGCCGTGGCTTCCCTTGATCCGGAGGAAAACGCCATCATCGACCCGGCAACTCCTGTCAGCATGCGTCCCATGAACTCGCGTCGGTCGTGCTCGATCATATGAGCCCCCTCGGGCTCATGCTAACCGAACCCCGGGCCGGTGCGATCCGTGTCATGATGAGGCCATGAATCAAGCTGAAAAACCCCAACCTTCGTGGCGTCCGTGGCACGACGACGAACCCATTCGACTCGGCGTCTCGTCCTGTCTACTCGGCGCCAAGGTCCGATTCGACGGCGGCCACAAACGCGACCGCTATCTGACTGATGTCCTCGGCGAGTGGTTCGACTGGGTGCCGGTCTGCCCAGAGCTCGATATTGGCCTCGGGATCCCGAGGCCAACGATCCGGCTCGTCGAAGGAGGGGACAACCCGCGTCTCATCGAGCCCAAGTCCGGCGAGGACCTGACCGGAAAGATGGAGATCTACTCGGAGAAAAAGGTCGACGCGCTTATGGCCTCGGGCCTTGACGGCTATCTCCTCAAACGCGCCTCTCCGAGCTGCGGAATGGAGCGGGTCAAGGTCTACACCGAGGCCGGGATGCCGTTGAAAGCGGGGGCCGGTGTCTTTGCCCGTATCCTGATGGAAAAGTGGCCCAATCTGCCGGTGGAAGAAGAGGGCCGATTGAATGATCCGATGCTTCGCGCGCGCTTTATCGAACACGTCTTCTGCCGCCACCGCTGGCGCTCGCTGGAGCGGCGAGGTTTTTCGCGCCGCCGGCTGGTGGAGTTCCACACCGCCCACAAACTGTTGCTGCGCGCCCATAACGAGGCGGGTTACCGGCGCCTCGGTCGCATCGTCGCCTCGGCGGGAAGCGTTCCCGACGCCGAGCTCTACCGGGCATACGAAGAGGAGTTCAACAAGGTCCTCTCAAACCGCGCCACCCGCAAACGCCACGCCAATGTGCTGTATCACGCCCTCGGATACCTCAAGCGGGACCTCGACTCCTTCGAACGAAATGAACTGGTGTCGTTGATCGAGGACTACCGCAACGACATGGTGCCGCTGATTGTCCCGGTCACGCTCCTGAGACACCACGTGGCCAAGCACGGCATCGGGTATCTGCAGGGACAGCTCTACCTCGAGCCGCACCCTCGAGAACTCATGCTGCGCAATCGTGTGTGAGTCTCGTATCCCGCCGGGAAATAACGGAGGACTGATCAGCCACCATCGAGTTCTCCGCGCAGCCGGGCGTTTTCTTCCTCCAGGGCTGCCGCAATCTGTTCGGCCCGCCGTTTTTCCTGCTCGAGCCAATCGTTGGCCCCGGCTATGGACTCGGCCCCCTGCTGCCAGTGAAGCGCCGCATCAACGGCGTTGGTCAATTGCAGCTGGAGCTGCTCGTTTTCTTTGATCCTCGGCGCCAGACCGCGCAAATAGTCGGCCGTCGCCCGCCCCTCCGCGGCAGCCGAGCTTTCCACCGTTTTGACGGACTCTTGATACAGAACCAACAAACGATCCACCACGTCGGAGAGTCCGGCCTCGCGGCGCACCCGGGCGCTGACGGAGGCCGCATCGTCTCGATCGAAGCAATCCAACTGTGCGCCGAGAGACTTGGCGCTCACCGGCGACCGCAGCGCCCGAAGACCAAAATTGAGCGGACGCAGTGTGTCAAAATTCGAAGAATCCACCAGCGGCCCCACCCTTTTGGCATCGCACAGAATGACGGCACACCCGACGGCCATGGCTTCCAGGGCGGCCCGACCCCGGGCAAAAACGAGGTCGTATTCCGGGAGCAGGAATTCCGGTGAGGCCGTAGGATTCCCCGACGCCTGACCGACGATATCGAGCTCCATCCCGCGCTCGGAACAAACACGTCTCAGTGCTGCGACCCCACCATCCGTTCCACCGTTGTTCGAATAGAACAAGGCCTTTTGGAGCACCTTCGGCAGGGAGGGCCGCGGTCGAAACCGTTCCAGATCCACGAAGTTCAGGAGAACCTCGGTCATGTCCGGAGGAACCCCGCCCTCGTCGACCAGACGCTGCCGGCACACATCATCGACGGCGACATAACGGACAATCCGCGGGTGCAGGGGCGGCGCTTCCTGCCAGGGCATCCACCCGTGACAGAAAAAGACCGCGGGCACCCCTTGAAAATGGAGCAGCGCGGTCATGGTCTCGAGATGGTGCTGACCGTGAATGAGGTGCGGCGCTTCGGAAACCTTGTTCAGATCGTCCACCACCGACACGGTCGCCGCGCGCAACTCATCGGCTACCTCGCCGAGACTCTGGCTGTATGCGATGGGATGGTGGCCGCGACCGATGAGCGCAATCGCCAGATCCCGAACATAGAGCTCCGATCCTGCCCGGACGTCGAGCGTGTTGTTGGTGATGAGAATTCTCACAATGACTCAACCAGCGGTATGACGTGTTCTCGAAGCCGGATCACATGATCGTACACACCCTGTTGCATCAGGATTTCACCATGATCCTCCCATGCGGGACGCGGCTCATTTTCCAGATCACTGATTGATTTACGGTGAGCACGGAAGAGGACTTCCTCGCGGAAACTCTCCTCGCCACGCAGGCGGAGAAACTCCTCGACCTCGTGTTGAATCACCTCCGACTGATAGCCGCGGGCAGCTTCGATCTTCTTTTTCAAGAACTCGTCAGAAAGATTCAGTGCGGCCAGACGTTGCGGGGCTCCTGGTCGCTCTTCATCGGCTGCAATATGGTTCGGGAGTTCCAGCAGTTCTATAACGAGCCCATTTTTTTCGGCTGTATCGACGGCCGCAGATGCAACAAGTTGCACGACGTCGTGCATCAGAATCTTGCGCTCATAGGCATCGCAGATCACCGTCTGCACACCCTCTGCGCACCAGGCGTCGACGAGCTCATCGCGAAGAGTGAGAAAGGCTTCAAAACGGCCCGCAAACAGCGCTTCGTAGAGCTCGAGATCCGTCCACCGTCCAAAAACGGATCCGGGAGTCCCCAGGTCATTCCGCAACAGATGCGCCGAGGCTTCGATCCTGGCATCGGAGTCACGACCGGAGCCGTCGCTCACGATGTGCACTGACGGTGAGTGCTCGAGCAGCCACCCATAGGCCAGCAATTCATGACCCGGGTGGGCCACGACCAGCGACACCGGTCGGCGGAGATCCGCGCCATCCTTCGAGGCGATCCCATTCCCGAACCGGGGTTCCTGTCCATCAACGGAGAGATTCTTCATCGGAGCCACCCGGTCGAACTATGACCTCTCGCCACGCGCGGGTCAAGATTTTGCGTTTTGGTTGGTGACGATTATCGGATTGCCGCCTCGCCCACACTCAAAACCTGCCCTCGAGGGTGCCGGCGTAGCCAGTCATCTCGACGTAGCCTTCGCCGGTGGTGGAGCCCTGAGCTTCAACCGGTCCTTCCCAGTAGACCACCCCGGTTGTCGCGGTTCCGTCGAGTTCGGATGAGGAAATGAGAGCTCGAACTTCGAGATCGATCGAAACCGACGGGACCCGAACCTTCCACCTTGTCGGATATCGGGCTCCGGTTTCGGGGCTTTGCCAGTGCTCGAGAACCTCGACTTCGACCTCATCCCGCGTCAGGTGAGCCACCTCTCCGGTCGCCTCCACCAGGGTTCCCGATGATCGAGGGTCAGCGGAGCCATCCGGCCGTCGAAGACGGTAGGCCATGAGATCTCGACCATCTCCAAGCCTGAGGCTGAACCAATCCCACCCGACAACGCCCGCGCCGAGGGTCGAGGTGCCCCACTCGTGGTCAAACCACGCCACACCCCCGACCGTTCTGGGCTCACCATCCACTTCGATTTTTCCGGCGACTTCCAACCGAGTCCAACTCAAATAGACCGATGCGTTCCCGTCCTCCGCTCCTTTCTTCGAATACCCCCCGTCGCCATGGGCAACGATGGCCCGGGTCGGGCGAACATCGAGTTCGAGACCGATTCCGGTCTCCGGATCCCGCGCGGAAACAAAGATGGTTTCATCGTTCCGTCGTCTCATCTGCCAGTCATCGAGCCACACCTCGAGATCCGTGGCCGAAAACCCGGCCAGCCCCCCACCCGTTCTGCGAATCCTTTCCGCGTGCCGGAATCTCCCCGCTGAAAGATCCGCCACTGCAAGGTGGGCGGCCACAATCTGACGCGCCCGCAGCTGCGAGCTTTCCGGTCCCGACTCACCCGGTGCGAGACCGTGGCGAAAAAAGGTCACCTGAAACCCGAATCGGCGCTCCTGCTCGTCGGTCAGCATTCCGGTCAGGTACCACCATTCGGTGCGGTAGTCGGGGTGGGCCCCGTGATCGCGTGGAAAGTCCAGGACCGGCGGTCCCGTCACGCGTCGCCACTGCGGTTTCGGCTCCTCAGCACCCAGCAAAAACGCGCCGAGAAAGAGGATCAGCGGACAGAAGATGCGACTTCTCTTCATCTACGTCTCCTCCCGCAGGACAACGGCCGGTTGAATCCGCGCCGCAGCCAAGGCCGGGGGGAGTCCCGCAAGCAGGCAGGCCGCCATCACCCAACCGGCCATTTGAGCGAGGGAAGCCCACGGCAGGACCAGCTCGAGCGACCATCCAAAGGACTGGAGATTGACGACCTTGACCAGAATGACGCCGACCACCAACCCCGCAACGCTCCCGGCCGCTGCTGCCGCCAGCCCGAGAAGACCCGCTTCGGCAATCACCATTGACATCAGCTGGAATCTTGAGCCACCGAGGGCCCGCACCGTAGCCAACTCGCGCCGCCGCTCCGCCACCAGAGTGAAGAGCACCGTGATGATCGCGACGACTGACACCACGGCCGCAACCAAATACATCGCCGTCGTGATCGCGAAGGTTCGCTCGAAGGCGTCGAGCACCGCGGATCGCAGCTCTCGGTTGACGAGCGCCTCGACCAGGAACCGTCCCCGAACTGCCTCGAGCATCTGCTCACGTGCCGAAGACGGATCCAATCCCGGGAGAAAGAGCGCCATATCCTCGGGGCCCCGGTCCGGAAAAAAACGCAGAAAATCAACCCGGTCCACCACCACCAGGCCATGCGATCGGGAGTAATCGCGAAAGACACCAATGACCTCGCGCTCCAGGCTTCCCCCCGGGAGGTCCATCCGAATGGTGTCTCCTTCAGCAACCGAAAACCGGGTGGCAAATGGTTCGTTGACCACCGCGCCACCCCGTCGGTATGCCTCCCGAAATACGGCCGCCGAGTCCCGCCCGGGAAACGGCACGCTCCCAAAATGCTGGACCACATCGAAGGCCGCCCCGGCAAAGCTCACCGGACGGTCTTCGTACGACACCGTTACGGAATAGAACGGATCCACTGCCTCCGCCCCGAAGAGGTCTTCGGCGATGGTCACGACCTCGGGGTTGAGGCGCCCGACCCACACGCCGGTGGACGCAGCCAACGGACGGACCCAGACATCAGCCCGCATTCCCGCTTCGGTCCAGTCTTCGACCGTGGCCCTGAATGAAGTCACCATCGTTGCGATCGCCACTGCCAAGGCCACCGCGACGGCCGCCGAACCCGCCGCCCAGGCCGCCCGGCGCCGCCCGGCGGAAAGGGCCGCCGAAGCAAGACGGAGGGCGACAGCCCCCAGCAGAGAAAGGGGGCGGCGACCGAGGCGAGCCAGAACATCCAGGAGCGCGCCGGATCCCACCAACAGAGCCGACATGACGATCAATGCCGCGACCAGAGCCGCGACCGGCAGATCCCACAACGGCGGCGCCTGGGTCAATGCAGCGGCGATCGCTGCCATCACAAGAAGGGTAGCCGTCAGGTAGCACCAGGTGCGGACCCCCAACCGGCGGGGAGGCGTCGCACTCAGACCCTGCAGCGGCGGCGTAGCTGTCACCTCGAGTACCGGGAGAACCGCTGCGGCAAGCGCGGTCGCCACCGCGATCAGGATTCCAAAGAAAGCCAGCGTGGGATCGAAGACGATCTCCGACGCCGGGATCCCGCGCACCACCGAAGCAACCGTAAATCGCACGCTGTCGAGAGCCAACCGGGCGCCAAAAAACCCGGTCCCGACCCCCAGGGCGCCACCGATCACACCGATCGCCGCCGCCTCGATCAAAACCACGGCAGCGACCCGCCGTCTCGAAGCGCCCAACGATCTCAGGAGCGACACGACATACCGCCTCTGCACGACCGATGTCGCCAGGGTCGTGGCCACCAAAACACCACCCACGAGAACCGAGATTGCGGACAATGCAATCAGATTGAATCGCAACGAGGCGAGCATCTGTTCGGCAAATCGGCGCCGCTCGGAGGGTTCTCCGATCCGGACGTCCGCCGGCATCAGGGCGGTGGCCCTTTGTTCCAGATCAGAAAGATCGACCCCGGGCCGAGGTACGAGCTCGATACGGTCCAGGCGACCGACCCGTCCGAGCAGCTCTTGAGCCGGAGCCACGTCCATGACGAGGACTCGTTCCCAGATGACGGACAGACCTTCGACCTCGAAGACGGCCGCGATCTCGATCGATCGCGGACGACCTTCCGCTGAAATCGTCAGTTCATCCCCGACCCCCAACCCGAGCTGGGACGCCAGCGGCCGCGAGACCAGAACGCCGAAGCCGAGCAGCGTCGATTCGAGATCCGGGAGCCGCCGATCCTCCGAGAGCACCGGTCGAATCTTGGCGTCGAGGAGGAGGTCGGTTCCGAACAAGCGTACGCCGTCATCGAGCTCGATCAGAAGCAAACTCTCTTCCACCACCGGAACCACCAGGGCGTCGCCCGCCAACGGTTTCAGGTCGGCGAGAAGGCCCTCCGGCAGACCTCCGGGGCGAGTGATCTCGAGACGGGCGGCACCGGCCACTTCCTCCACGCCTTCGGCAAAGGAGGCGATCGCCGCACGGCTCGCCGAGATGGTCGAAATCACAGCAGCCACCCCGGCGGCCACACCGAGGATCGTCACCGCAAAACGCAGAGGGCGTCGTCGCAAGGGCCTCAGAAAGAGAGCGCGGAGAATCACCCCGGCAGTCCTCAACCAACCAGCCGGCCGTCGGCGAGTTCGCAGACGCGGTCCGACGAGGAGGCCACCTCGTGGTCGTGGGTCGCCAGCAGGAGCGCGGCCCCTTCGGCCCTGCGCAGTTCGGCCAAAAGCTCCATGACGGCCGCCCCGGTGCGCGAGTCGAGATTGCCGGTCGGTTCGTCGGCCACGAGGATGCGTGGACGGTGGACGAGGGCGCGAGCGACCGCCGTGCGCTGTTGCTCTCCGCCCGACAACTCGGACGGGTAGTGTTGGCGACGATGCGCCAATCCGACCCGCTCGATCAGATCCCCGACTCGCTGTGGATCGCGGCGATGATCGAGGGCCAACGGCAGGGCGACGTTCTCTTCGACGGTCAGGTGGGGAACGAGATGAAAGGCCTGGAAGACCATTCCGATCCGGCGCCGGCGGAGATCGACGAGATCTTTCTCGGTGGCCGAAGTGAGATCGACTCCGCAAACTCTCACCGTCCCGCCATCGGGGCGATCCACCGCCGCCACCAGATTGAGGGCCGTCGACTTTCCGCAACCCGACGGCCCGACCAACGCCACCATCTCACCCGCTTCGAGTTGCAGGGACAGCTCGACCAGGGCCCGCACCTCTTCATCGCCGCGGCGGTAGTTGCGGCTCACACGATCGAGATCAACAACTTGCTTCATCACCATTTGCGAACATCCACCATCTGAAAAGGCTTCCCTTACGAGCTCGCGAACTCCCCGAGCGGCCGGTAGCAGAAGACAAAGGCGCCTTCGCCAACCACCACCTGGAGTTCCGCTCCACGGGTAAGAGCGTACTCGACGTAACCCGGCATCTCACAGTCTCCATGACACTCGCTGGCGTGCGCCGGCGACTCGCGGTCGGCGGCTCGGTCGTACCACGACATACAGATTGGTTCGTCAAGAGCCCCGGCTGCAACCTCGTCGGCCAAAGCCTTGGCAGCGGCAAAATCAAGATCGCCGGCGGCGGCGACGTTTTCGATTCGCAGCGGATCATTCATCGCGATCCTCCTCAAGGAAACCGGGCCGGAGGCACCCACCCGATGAGAGCGTCTGAGAAACCCAGTCGAAGACCTGGCGATCGATCTCCTGCAGTTTCTCACTTCGTTTGCTGAGAGAACTGAAGATCAAACGCATTCGCGGATTGTCAGCCAGGCGATCGCGATGCCGGGCGAGGAAGGCCCAGTACAGGTTCGTGATCGGGCAGTCCTTCTTTGGATCGAAGGCACAGCCCGCACAGAAATCGCTCATTCTGTTGATATAAGCGGCACCCGAAACATAGGGTTTGGTGGTCATCAGCGGCCCCACGCCGAAGGTGCCCATGGCGAGCACATTGGGCTCAACGACCCAATCAAAGGCGTCGAGATAGGCGACCCAGAACCAGTCGGTCAGCTCTCGTGGCGACACATCGAGGAGCGTGGCAAGGTTGGCGAGGACCATCAGACGCGGGATGTGGTGGGTCCACGCATCCGACCAGACGTCGTCCACCACCCGATCGAGGCACTCGAGCCCAGTCGGTTGATCCGGCCAATAACCAAGAGGCAACGGACGATCGACTGCGAGGTATGTCGGGCTGGCGCCGGCGTGCACATCGTCGCCGATTTCATTTGCGGGCCAGACCTGTCCGCTCCAACGCGACCATCCACCATCGCCGGGAGACTCCTCGATCGTCTGCCGGGCGCCGCCGAGGTCGCGGAAACCCATCGTGCGTTCGTGCACGTGGCGCACGAACTCCCGCCACCCCAGAACCTGACGAATAAAGCCTTCCTGACTGGCGAGCTCGATATCCATCGCGGCGACATCGTCGACCACCCGTTTCGGCACCAACCGGTGGATATTGAGAAGGCCCGAGATCCGGGTATGAAAGAGTCCCCGACTACGGATCGACATCGCATCCTCATACGGTCCGAATGTCGGAAGGCATGCCTCCAATGCCCACCGCCACAGCCGCTCGGCGTCGTCGTGGGTTGCCGGAAGAGCCGTCAGGTCGCACGTACCCGGATGCTGCGAAAATCGGCGTTCGATCAGTTCACCAACCTCGAGCGTTATCTCGTCGGGTTCGAAGACCGGTGGTGAAGGTGCCGGCGGCTCACCCTTCCAGGGCCGACGGTTGTCGGCATCAAAGCTGTACTTCCCGCCAAACGGCTTGCCGCCGTCCATCAGGATTCCCGAACGCCGGCGCACCTGACGGTAGAACGCGTCCATTCGCCACGGGGGCTGTTCCTTCTGGCTGGCATCAAAGTCGCTGCTATCCGACAACCAGCCCTCGTGGGGAATTTCGACCAATGCCTCGGAGGCAAACAGCGGCTCGAGATCCAATCGCAGCTCGTACTCCGCGGGGCGCATGACCTCGAGTCGACCGAGCTGAGAAACCACTTCCGCGAGTTTGTCCCGATACGGGCCTCGGGCGACCTCCAGCCGGACGGCAACCCCACGCTCGGCTTGTTCAAGGGCGAAGTGGCGGCCGTTGGCGAGAATCAACGCCAGCTTCTGCCGGTGATAGGGGCGGCGAGAGGCCTTCCATGGGTTCTCGACCAGCACGATACCGATGTCGGCAGGGTCCACCCGAGACAGCGGGCCGATATCCGCCGAGATCTGGTCGTAGGGGACGTATATCCACCGCCGGTCGGCTGGATCGGGCTGCCGCTCGGCAAGCGCGGATGTGAACAAACTCATCTCGATTCGTCCTCCGGTGGTGTCTGAAAGGAATATGTCGGCGGCGGCGCCTACTTAGCCCCATCGCCACCTGGCAATAAAAAACTCGTGGAGACCAAAATGGAACGCACACCGAATTATGTCATCCTCGGCGCCACCGGCGGGATCGGCTCCGCTCTCAGCCGCCGCCTCAAGGCATCGGGCGCAGAGGTCGCTCTCGCCGCCCGCGGGAGCGAACGCCTCCAGGAACTTTCAGCCGAGCTTGGCGGGGCTCACTTCGAATCAATCGACGCAACCGACACCTCGGCGGTCGAGGCATTTGTCAAGGGCATCTCCGATCGCACGGGCTCGGTCGATGGAATCGTCAACTGTGTCGGCTCGATCATCCTGAAGGCGGCCCATCAGACGTCGGATGAGGAGTGGAGGCACACCATCTCGGCAAACCTCGACACGGCCTTTGCTACGGTTCGAGCCGGCGCCAAAACGATGCGACAGAGCGGCGGCTCAATCGTGCTTATCGCGACGGCGGCGGCCTGCGTCGGTCTCCCCAGCCACGAGGCCATCGCCGCCGCCAAGGCCGGAGTCATCGGACTCGGCCGTTCGGCGGCAGCGACCTACGCCCCCAAAGGAATCCGGGTCAACATCGTGGCCCCCGGCCTTGTCGACACGCCGCTCGCCTCGGGGATCACCGGAAACCCGATGATGCTCAAGGCTTCGGAGTCGATGCACCCCCTGGGCCGAATCGGCCGTCCCGACGAGGTCGCGTCGATCATCGCGTGGCTTTTATCCGACGAGAGCACCTGGGTCACCGGCCAGGTCATCGGAATCGATGGGGGTCTGGCCTCGGTGCGCTCAAAGGCCTCGGCGTGATCCGACACTCAATCCTCGATGCAAGATCATTCTTGTCCTGGACAGCAGCAGCGGCAGCGACAGTGTCCAGGGGCAGCGACAGGGATCAGCGATCAGAGGCAGAGATCAGGGGCAGCAATCAGGTGCAGTGACGGCGGAACCACCTCCGGGTCGTTCAATAGAGGGAACAGGCGTTGTGGTGTCGGCGTCTCGCCTGCCCAACGTGCGGCCGAGACGGCCGCACCACCAAGGGCGGAGTCCCGAAGAAATGAGTACCGGCCACTGACCGCCGACGCTGATGACTGAACACTGCCGCTGGTGACTGTTCGCTGCCGCTGCCCCTGAACGCAATCCGAGACTCTGTCTTGGACAAGAGTGATGCTGGATGCTGGATCGAGACGTCGATGCCTATTTCGGTCCCGAGCCCGAGCCCGTTGCCGTTCCTGAAGGGGGCAAGCGAAAAAGGAGAGCCACCCCACTGATTTCGCACTCAAGCGAATGTCGCCTCCCGATGTCATCCTGAGCGGAGCTCCGCCGGGAGCGTAGTCGAAGGATCTATGAGATGGACCGGAAGATCCGCGAACCGCAGATCCTTCGACTTCGCGCCAAAGGCGCTTCGCTCAGGATGACATCTTGAACGACCGTCCCGTTTCCGTTCCCGATGAGGTGAAAGGGAGAAAGGGAGCAGGGGAGAAAGGGAGAACCGTACCGGAAGCGTTGCAGCGAAACGAGGATGGGAACTCCCAGCTCCCACGGAGTCATCACTATCGAAGGGAACGCGGCGTGTTCGCTTTTCGATACCGATTCCGATTGCGTTTCTCTATCTGCGTTCATCTGCGATGATCTGCGGTTTCTCATTTGACGGGTGGTCGAAAATCCAAAACCCAATTTTCCGTTTCCCAATTCAGACCCGCTCGTTTGAAAAAAAGCGGGGCCGAAGCCCCGCTGACGACACCCCAGGAGGGCGGGAGGTCGACTAACGCCTACGAATCAGCTCGAAGAGCTTGAAGGCGGGAATGATCTTCTCGACCCGGTCGGCCCGGGCAATGAACCCGAGGCGGCCCAACTGCTCGTCATCAAGCAGCGCCACAAATGCCTCGTGGTAGACCACGTGAACATCGATCAAGGCCTCAGCAAGCTCTCGGCGCTCGATCATCAACACCCCGAGTTCGGTCGGGTCGGGATCTCCCGCTTCGAAGAGGGCGTCGATCTCGGCCTGGAGGGCGGCGATCTCCTCCTTGAGTGGCTGTTCCGCGTCGCGGTGGATCCAGTAGATCTCGTCCCACGCCATCACCTGTTCTTCGCTCAGTTGGAGAAACCTTACGACTGCATTGTGGGCCGCCTCGGCGATCGGTGGCGGTCCGTCCGATAGTTCCTGTCCCCGCGGCGGCGGTCCTCCGGGGCCCTGTTGGGCGAAGGCCGGCACGACGGCCGCAAGCACGAAAACAGCGATCAGAAGTCTCTTCATTCGACTCTCTCCTTTCCAAACTGGTTGTCTGTCTGAGTGATCACTCTGGTGCACGCCGTTCAGACGCGGAGAGGACGATCGGGTTGACAAGAATCGGGATCTTCCGATTCAGGACATTTCTGACTCCACGGGTGAAAGCTATGTCAAAACAATCGAATTGTTCGCACAAATAGTTGTGTTTCCGGGCTATTCGGTCGATTTGCCGTTTATGATGGAGAGGAGAGGGTGTCTCTCGAAAGAACACCCTGAAACAAACCGTTGATGTCTTCAGCTCTTTTCGGCCGAGTTGCCCTTTCCTGGAAACCGATTTCTGTTGGCGAAGGGCGGACAACCGCGATGGGTCTACGAGACAGCAAAAAGGCGAAGTGGTGATGCAAGCAAGACCGACTCTCGACTCTGAATTTCCCGTATCCCTGCGCAGGGTCTTCGCTGCCCTCTGCGTCGTCATCGCACTGGCCGGTTTCACAACCGCCCAGACGGTTCCGACCGGTGTGCAGGAGTATTTCGTCCTCGGCTGGGAACAGCACATGTGGGACATGATGGATCGCGTGGTCGACGCCGAGGGCTCGGGCCCCCTGCAATCGGGTATGAACTCGGTCGTGACGGCAACCGCATCCGCCACCGGACAGGTTCTCTACTACGACCACTGGGAGGACGGGATCGATACGGGTCTCGTCGATTTTCCCGACACCATCGGTGTGCTCCAGGCCACGACCCGGGTCCTCGGTGACGGTGTGCCCGGCAACGGCGATGTTTGTACCTACAACGCCAATATCGCCTGCGGAACCGATCTCCTGGCGGTTGGCGACTATGTGAACTTCAACTCCGACCAGGGCCTCGGAGCTGGTTGCGCCTCCTTGCCTGAGAGCCCGACAAATGCTCGGTCCCGCTCAACAGCCGGTGTGCCGCGGACCCGTGCACAGTCACCGAAATACGTTACGACGGCGGTGACCTGGTCAAGACCACCGGCGGTCCTTTGTCGCTGATTCACAACCAGTGGCCCATGACCCAGTATATCGGCGGGGCCACGGAGATCCTGCCGCGACAGGCGGTGGAGGCGGCGCGCTCGTACTCGGTGCCCATCGGTGAGGATCTTTTCATCAACGGCACCGTTACAGAGCCTTTTCAATACGTCGAACTCGAACTGGTTGCCTTCGAAGACACCGGCATCACTGTCGAGAGCCCCGGCGCAGGCAGCGTCAGCTTCAATCTGTCGCGCGGCGAACACTGGAGCTCCATGGGCGCCATCGACGAGACCGCCGAACCAACCCTGGCCCTCACCATCAACGCGGGCACCAAGGTCTCCACCACCTCCACCATCGCGGGCATGATCTTCACCGGTGGCGAGGGAACCTGGGCGACCCGTCACTACGCCCTGCTGCCTGACATCCTCCACAGCACCGACTACGTCATCACGGCTCCCGGCGACAACCCCGCCGCCGAGCGGGGCCAACAGGCCGCTCAACATCTATCTATTCAACCCTGATCCACTGTCGGCGGTCAATATCACGGCCACCGACAGCGTCGGGCCACCGAATCGTCAATGTCCGGCCCAACTCGATGGCCTCGATGCGGATCTACCGACGGCCCGCGACATCGCCTCGGGTTCCACCGTGAGGATCACCTCGGACCACAATTTCTGGGGAGTCTCGGCTACGACTACGGCAGCCAACGTCCAATGATTGGGGGCACTCCTGGCTGGCCTAAAAATTTCTCACCCTCGACTATACCGTTTCTCATGCACCGGGGAACCTCAGACACCGTCAACCAGCCCGATCAATCTTCAACGGAGTGTTTATGGCCGCGACCGAGAACAACACGCTGGTCCGGCTCGACCTCGACAACGACGGTGATTTCGACGCGGTCGACACCAACGGAGATGGTCTCATCAACCCGGGGCCGCCGATCCTTTGTGCGATGGCGACGCCGAACTACGTCTACACCGATCAATTCTCTGGCCTCGCTCCGCGTCTTCGACCCCAATGATTACGACAACACCGGCACCCGGATCATCGCCAACAAACCGGTGGCGGTGGCGTGGGGGCAGGACACCGATCTCACCGGCTACGGCGATGTCGCACTCGACACCGGCTTCACCGTCTACCCGACCAACCAACTCTTCCTCGATCCGGTGCTGGTGGTCGACAAGGAAGTCGACACCTCCGTCGTCCCGACCGCCGGTGGCGTGGTCACCTATACCATCACGGTAACGGCCTTCGATTTCGGGCCTCTGACCAACCTCCAGGTCTTCGATCTGTTGCCGTTGGGCGTCCCGGAGACCGCCTATGTGCCTGGTTCCACCCTCATCACCTATCCCAATCTGGCTCAGGACACCACTGACCCCGCACTGTCGCCAGGCCGTCTCGATTGGGCACTGAGCCCTGACTCGATCGATACCAACCAAATATTGACTATCAGTTACCAGGTCAACATCCCCGCAGCTCCGGGCGGAACCCCTCGGGTCCTGACCAACGAGGCCCATGCCCAAGCCAATTATGGATCCAGTGTCTTTTCTCCGCTCGACACCGCCGATATCACCCAGACTGACATCACCATCGGCAAGTCGGTCGACCTCGCGACCGCCCGACCCGGGAGACGTGCTGACGTACACCATTCAACTGAATAACAACGGCGTGGCCGCCGAAACCGTGCCACCATCACCGATGTCATTCCTGCGGACACGATCTTTTGCGATGCAACCACCCTGCCCTCGGTACCTGCGTCAATCCCACCGGACCTGGGCCCGGCGCCTACGACCCCGGCCAGAACGCCGTGGTCTGGAATGTAGGGAACCTCGCGGTCGGCGGGCCGGTGATTCTGACTTTTCAGGTGCTGGTCAACCCCGGGGCGGCGGCGGGCACGGCGATCACCAACAGCGCGAATTACGAAAGCAACCAGACACCCCTCATCACATCCAACGAGGTCGAGACGGTGGTCAACGGCCCCCGGCTCGAGTTGTTGAAAACCGGGCCGTCGATTCTCCATCCAAACGAAATCGCGAGCTTTGAAATCCTCGTCCGCAACACGGGCGTCGGTGACGCCAACAACCTGCTCATCATCGACCCCTTCCCGGCCAACGTCATCTATCTTGCCGAATCGATGGAGTGGCGGCCTCAACGTCGGTACCTTCAACCCGGTGACTGATGCCGCCGACGCCGACGAAGGAACGGCCTTTGTCGACCGGCTCGAATTAGAGTATCCCGGTCCTCGGTGCAGGACAGGACATCACCTTCCGGTTTTACTTACGGTCAACCCAGGCACGGAGGGCCTGGTCGTCAACAACCAGGCGACCGTGACCTCGGATGAGACACCGCCGCGCGACACCAATCTGGTCCAGGTCCCGATCGTCGGCGACGCCGTCCTCACCGGTCACGTTTTCAGCGACACCGATGGGAACGGAACGCAGGACGCCGGCGAACCCGACTCGCCAACATCGATGTCGTGGTTGTCGATTTCAATGGGCAACCCACAGATCGTCAGCACCGACAGCAACGGCGATTGGTCGGTGACCGTCGAAGCCGGAGCGGCGACCGCCGACGTCGACGAAAACGATGTCGATTTCCCCGATGGAGCGCTTCTCAGCACCGCGAACGATCCGCAACCCGCGGTTGCGATCTCGGGCGGCACGGTGGCGACGGCCCCAGTCGGCTACACACCGCTGCCGTTCTCCTTCTTCAAGTCCTCGAGCGCCGGCGGCGAGGTCTTCCCCGGGGACGCCATCACCTACACCATCGAAGCCACCAATTACACCGGTATCGACCAGACCACCGTCGCTGCTCGACGATCCCCTCCCCACCGGCACCTCGATCGTCGCGGGATCGACCCAGGTCACGGTCAACAACCCCGTCTTCCGGGTCAGCGAGTACTACATCGCGCCTGGAGTCTTTGGCGGCACGGTCTATGACCTCACTTTCGACCAGAATCTCACTGCCAACTATTTCGCCATCGTTCAGGGCTCGGCGGGCAACGGCGGCACCAACGGTGACCGCGACCCCGAAGCGGACTATGCCCGGCTGACTCAGGACCCCTTTGGCACCGGCGATCTTGGGGCGTCGTCGGGCTCCGATGTTCTTCGCATCCAGCGCAGCGATGGCGCCGATGACTGGGTCGGGGTGGTCACGGTTGTCGAGTGCATCGCCGACTGCACCACCGCCGGATTCGAGTTGCTGACGTCGAGGATGTCGTCCACGGCGGTGCCACCGAGAGCGGCAACGACACCGCCGCGACAGCCTGGAGTGACATCAACCAGGTTCTTCTGATGGGAGGCTTCAACGGCGCCGGGTGCTTTTCGGATGAAACCACCGACCGGGATCATCCCGTCTGCCACGCTCGACTCTTCCGATCGGGTTCGGACCAGATCAACTGGACCCGCGACGGCTCCAACGCCGCCGTCAACCTCACGGCGGCCACCGCACCGGTGATGGTCGTCGAATGGGGATCGGAGTGGACGGTACAGCGAACCCGGGTCCCAGGGCACCAACGGCGGCAACGGGCTCAACGCCGCCGGCGAATACAACACCGCAGCCATCTCATCCGTTGTACGCGACAACACCTGGGTGTGGGGCACCGGCCACGCCAACGGAAACGGCATCGGCAACCAGGCAGAAGGCGTCATCGATGGCTCTCGGCAACGGAGCCGCTCGAAAGTCAATGAGACCCTGGTCGCGGTCGGCACCGAAATTCGGGCACCGCCGTCGATTTCGAGGTCTGGACCATGACTCACCCCTCGCTGGCGGCGGAACATCTTTTCAAAGCCGACGGAGACGCGGCAAATCTCACGGTCGATCCGCCGGCGAGCGGATTTCACCAGCGGATGGCGCTGGTCGACCAACGGCCAGGCCGATGGCACCCTCGGACAATTGTCCGCCGCCCGATTTCTTCGGCGCGCTATTTAACCCCTCGACTGATTCCGGCTCGAACGTCGCAGGTCGGGTGCCGATTTTCAGCCTTGGTGCAGGGCATCGATTTTTCGGGCATCGCCGCCTCCACGATCTTCACAGGCGGCGATCCGACGGCGCTGGTGGACGCCGGCGACGGCGTGACGCTCGTGCCCACCGGTTCGATCGTGGTCACCTTCGACGTCGTCCTCGACCCCGATCTGGCTCCGGCAATCACCCAGATTCAAAACACAGCCACGATCACCACCGACCAGGAAGGCCCCCTCGATGCGTCGGTGACCGACGATGTGATCCGGCTCGGCGTCGTGGTCGAGTACAACAACGCCGGCTTTGTCGAATTCGACGCCGTGTCAGCGTCGACGGTGACCTACGCCCATGAGGTCATCAATTCCGGTCTGGTGAATGACTCCTACCAGGTCACGGCTTTCAGCGAACTCGGTTTTGCCAATCCGGCCGCCGGGTGGGTGGTCGAGTTGATCGATCCGGATTCCGGAGCGACGATCGCCACCGATACCGATTTCACAGACGGCACATGGGACGGTGGTATCACCGTCAACACCGGCTCGCTGGCACCGGGCGCTTTGATCGAGTACGAGATTCGGGTGACGGTCCCGGCCGGAACTCGGTGGAGCCCAGGAGAGCACGACACTGACCGCTGTTTCGATCACACCGCCACCGTTTCCGAAATCGCGACCGACGAAACTTTCGTAGTGGGTCAGGGTGATCTCGACGGCATGGCAGTTCTTCCGACAACAGCGGCGTCGCCTCGGCCGGCGGCACCGAGGTCTACAGCCACACGATCATCAACAACACCGGCGTCACAGACACCTTCGATCTCAACGGTTGGAGCGAGAGCGGGTGGGACTTCGCCTTCTACTGGGACGCCAACGACGACGGCGTCTATGCCCTGGGATCGATGTCGAGATCACGAACACCCTGCAACTCGCCGATGGCGCTCGCAACGTTTTTTCGCCGTGGTCGATGTTCCCCGTTGCCGCCCCCGACAGCGAGGATGTGCTCCACATCGGTGCGGTGTCGCGCAACAATGTCTGTGACCCGGTCACCGAAGAATGCACTGTCTACATCTACGCCAGCGCCACCGATACCACCACCATCTCGCCTCCAGTCGAACTCGATCTCTCCGGCGGCGGTACCCAACCGGCGGATCCGGGTGCTGTGGCGGTTTATCCTGGAACGCTGAAGAGCCTCCAGGACAGCGGCGATCGATATACGATTTCTCGATCTCGGAGGCGTGGTTCTGGGGACAGGACGGACTCGACCACCCGACGCTCCTGGTCATCGACACCGATGCCGACGGCGTCCCCGACACCCAGATCGCCGAGGATTCGCAGGGTGACGGGATCTGGGACACGATTGCCCCGGGGTTTGACACGGATACCGACAACCGACCCGATGTGTTTGTTGCGGCCGACTCAGAGATCGCCTACGAACTCCAGCGGCCGGTCGATCTGCTGCAGGGTTCCTCTCGCGACCCGGTGACCTTGACGGCGGTCTCCCAGGCGACCAGCGACCAGGACAGCATCACCGCAACCGTCCTGGTGGCGGCAGCCACCGCTGCAGTCCTCGCGGACTTCGATGCTTATGCCGTCGGCTCTCAGGTGATCGTCGAATGGCGGACCGCAGCCGAGGTGGGAACAATCGGTTTCGACCTGTGGCGGTGGAGGGAAAGTGATGAGAACTACAAAAATGTCACAGAAAACCTCATCCCAGGTCTGCGTCACCACCTCCAGGGCGGCACGTACCGCCTGGTGGACCCAGAGGTCACGGTGGGCGAGCGGGTCGTGTACATCCTCCACGAGTGGGACGTGTGGGCACCGGCAGCACCTTCGGCCCCTTCGATCTGACGATTCGCGAGCACGCTTCGGCGGAGAAGGCGGCCTTTGTCCCGGCTACCGGTTTATCGCGAAGCCCCAACCGGAGTTCGGTCCGCACCCCATCAGCCCCGCAGATCAAAACGAGCCCGGCGCCATCGGGTCTGGCCAAGGTCAAGGTCCGGGAAACCGGTCTGGTGTCCGTCTCGAACCAGGCCTTGGCGACGGCATTGGGCACCGATGGCGACGGTCTCCAGTTGGATTGCCGACAGCAGCCTGGTGATCGAGACCGGCGTCGACGCGGGACCCAAAGCCCTCGATATCTTTTTTGACGATTTCGAGACCGGTGACACGGTGAAATGGCTTCCCTCGGCCGAAGGATCCGACACGCCACAGGGTATAGCCTGGCAGCCTTTGATCGACAACAACGGGATTCTGTTCTGGGGCGAGGGCATCGACAGCATCTACACCGATGACAACGTCTATTGGATCCGCCACGGAAGCGGTCAGTTGATGGCCACCCGGGCGGCGTGGACCGAAGCATCGCCGACCGAGGGCAGTTTTCAGGGCGCTCGTCGTCGAAGAAGATCAGTGGCCCTTGACAGCTGTCATGAGCGATCCCGAAGCGGACTTCTGGATGTGGGACTACTTCTTCCCCTACGACGGCGAACCGTCGGTCAGCAAGAGCTTCACGGTTGCCGCTCCCGCTGCGACCGGAACCAGCAGCTCACACCTGATCGTCAATCTCCAGGGATCATTCATCGGCGAGATCTCACCCAACCATGTGGCCGAGGTGCGGCTCAACAACATCTTGCTCGGTGGCAGCCAGACGTGGAACGGCCACGACGCGCACCGCCTCGCGCTCGATATCCCGGAGGCGTTGCTCGCAGATGGTGACAACACGATCAAAATCACCGCGCTGCTGATCGATGGCCTCGACTTTGACGAGTACTACCTTGACTCTTTCGAGCTTCAATACGATCGCTCCTACCGGGCCCTCGATGACCGCCTCGTGGCGTCCAGCCACGGCCAACCAGAGGTCTTCGTTTCCGGATTTTCGTCATCGGACATCTCGGTCTTCGATCTCTCGGATCCGCTGCACCCGGTGGGGCTCGACCCGGTCCGTATCTATTCCGATGGCGGGTCGTACACGGTCGGATTCTCGACCGCCGGCAGTCCTTCCCATTTGTGGCCACCACATCGGCTGCGACGATCGAACCTGAATTGGTTGTCGCCGGAACAGCCGCGGGTCTGATCGACCGGACTCGCCGCGGTTCATTCATCATCATCGCCGGGCCTGGTCTCGAAGCTGAGGCAGAGGTCTATGCAGATTACCGCGAGACGCAGGGATCAAGCTCGGTCGTCGCACCGTTGATGCCTTCTACGACGAGTTTTCTGGCGGTGTCGTGAGCCCGTGGGCAATTCGCGACTTCCTGCACTACGCGGCACTGAATTGGGCCGAAGCGCCTCAACACGTATTTCTCGCCGGGGACGGCACCCTCGACTACCGCAATATCTGGGGCGCCGGCAATAGCGTCATCCCCGCGCCGATGACGGTGACCGGTGACGGTCTGGTCCCAAGCGACAATCTCCTGGCCGATTGGACCGGAGAAGACGGTGTGCCGGAAATAGCGATTGGTCGGCTGCCGGCACACGGCCCGGCCGAATTGCAGGCATATCGGGAAAAAGTCGCGGCCTTCGAGTCCGATGACGGAGAGTGGGAACCAGGACCCTGTGGCTCGCCGATGAACCCGACGAGGGCGGTGAGTTTCCAATCGACATCCAGGTGATGGTCGACAAGACACCACCGGGATACCTCCGCGAGAGGATCCTCGCCGATCGACTGGGGGGCACCAGGGCCCGGGAACAACCCTTGAGCGCTGGGATGAGGGCGCCGTCCTGGTTCACTTTCTCGGTCACGGTGCGCTCGACTTCCTGTCAAACGACAGCCTACTGACCAATGAGGATGCGGCAGGGATGAACAGCGGCAAACAGTCTCGATTCCTGGCGGCGCTGACCTGCATGGTCGGCCGATTCGACATTCCCGACTACGACATCCTGTCCGAAACGCTGTTGATCAACCCCAATGGAGGATCGGTCGGAGTCTGGGCGCCCGCGGCCTTCTCGATGAACCAAGACGCCAGTCAACTTGGGTTTCACCATATGACGGCCATCGCCAGTCGTCGAGCGCAGACCATCGGCGCCTCGATTCGTGCCGCCCTGGAGTCCTATGCCGCCGATGAAAACGTCGATTCGTCCTTGGTCCGATTTTCGCCCTTCTCAGGAGACCCCGCAGTCAGGATCGGTTGGTCGGGCCCAGGTCGCAGACGACGCGCCGGCGACCTGAGAATCTCCACCTCGGGGGCCTGAATCGAGGTGACTTATCCACCACCGGCCGATCTGTGTTGGCAGCGTGGGTTTAGATAAGCTCTAAGGGTACAATGTTTACATGCCTCAGACATGTACCGTTTCAGAACGTATAATTCGAGAATCGCTCGCAATAGTGGAGAGAAAACTGGCACCGGACTTGCACCTATCCACCGGAAGATCAACCCGGCAATCTGTGCCCTTCGAGCACCGCCGGTTGCTGGAAACGTCGGGCGAGACACGGGGAGACAGTCATGAAAGCGACAGATAGACACCAACGGTCGATACTGCGCATCGCCCTGCTGTTGGGTCCGATATTGTTCGCAACCAATCTCGGCGCACAGATGGTGCCGACCGGCGTCCAGGAATACTTCGTGCTCGGGTGGGAAGAGCATCTGTGGGACATGATGGACCGGGTCCAGAATGCCGAAGGCGGGCCGCAGTTCCCGAGTGGGACCAACTCGGTTGTCACAGCCACCGTCTCGGCGGCCAATCAGGTCATTTTCTACGACCACTGGGAAGATGGACTCGACTCCGAACTCGACACCTTTCCGACCGTTGATCCCTCCATGTTGCAGACCTCGACGATCGTCATCGGCGATGGTGATCTCAGCAACGGCGATGTCTGCACGTACAACTCCAACATCGCCTGCGGCACCGATCTACTCGGCACCGGCGACTATGTGAACTTCGCTTCCGACCAGGGATTGACCGGTGGCTGCGACCCAGCCGTCATTCCGGGGGCACTCAATTGCTCGGTGCCGTTGGCGAGAAACTCCAGCCATGTGCGTTTTGATGGCGGCGACCTCGTGCTCACCACCGGTGGCCCGCTCTCATTGATTCACAATCAGTGGCCTCTGAGCCAGTACATCGGCGGCGCCATCGAAATTCTCTCCCGCCAGGCGGTCGAGGCGGCACGATCCTATTCGGTGCCGATCGGCGAGGACCTGTACGCACTCAACACCGTGACCGAACCGTTTCAGTACGTCGAACTCGATCTGGTGGCCTTCGAGGACACCTCGATCACCGTCGAAAGCCCCGGAGCCGGCACAGTTTCCTTCGATCTCGCCCGCGGTGAGCACTGGAGCTCGATGGGCTTTATCGATGCGACCTCGCAGCCCGACTTTGCAGCTGACGATCAACGCCGGCACCAAGGTTTCGACGACCGCGCCGATCACCGGGATGATTTTCACCGGTGGTGAGGGCACCTGGGCGACCCGGAACTACGCGCTGCTGCCCGACATCCTCCACTCCACCGATTATGTGACCACGGCGCCCGGCGACGACCCCACCGCCGGCCCGACCACCGGCGGCGCACCACAGGACCGACCGGCAAATATCTACATCCTCAATCCCGACCAGCTGACCGCCATCGATGTCGCCATCACCGACAGTTCGGGCTCGTATTCGGTCAATATTCCTGCGAATTCGATGCGCTCGATGCAGGACCTCGCGCCCGGCCGCGACATCGCACCCTATTCGACGGTCCGGATGACCTCCGATCGTACCTTCTGGGGAGTTACCGCTTACGACTACGACACCGCCCGAAGCGACTGGGGCCACTCGTGGCTGGCCAAAAAATTCCTGACGCTCTCCTACACCGTCGGACACGCCCCGGCGAACGCCGACATCACGACCTCGAGCCAACTGGCGAACCCGGTCTTTGTCGCCGCCACCGCCGACAACACGCTGGTCAACTTCGATCTCGACAACGACGGGACCTTTGATCAAGTTGATCTCGACGGCGATGGCACGGCCGACACCGCTCCGCAAGCCAACAATACCTACGTGGTCGACACCCCGGCGGCCCTCACGGTTCTCGACCCGACCGGCGATCTCGATATGACCGGAACCCGCATCATCTCCAACAAACCGATCGCCGTCTCCTGGGGCCAGAATCCCGAGTGGGCCTACGGCGGTGGATTCGGACTCGATACGGGTTATACGGTCTATCCGGTTCAGCAGAGTTTCCTCGACCCGGCGATGACGATCACAAAGGTCGCCGACACGCCGGTCGTTCCCCTCGACCCCGCCGACCCGGACGACCGTATCGTCACCTACACCCTGACCGTCAAATCGTACGATTTCGGACCCTTGACCAATATCGAGGTCTTCGATCTCTTGCCGATCGCGGTCTACGGGGAAGACGATTACGTCTCCGGAACCACGCTGATCACCTGTCCCAACCTCACCCAGGGAACCGCCGATCCCACCTTTGATGATTGCGTCACGACCTCGCCTGACGACCAGTGCAGCCGGCTGACCTGGGACATCGATGGAGCATGCGGTGTCGGTTTCCAACTCAATACCAACAACACCTTGACGGTCAGCTATCAGATCCGGATTCCGGCGCTGCCCGGCGGTCCTCCACGCCGTCTGCTCAACCAGGGCAACGCGCGCGGAACCCTCGGCGGCAGCGTTTTCGCGCCAACCGATTACGAGGCAGTTGTCCAGACCGACGCCGATATATCGAAGACCGTCGATCTTGCGGCAGCCGCTCCCGGCGACGTCCTCACCTTCACTCTCACCGTGTCGAACAACAGCACGACGACCGCCGAGACCAACGTCGTCATCAGCGACGCGATCCCGCCCGACACGACCTTCTGCGACGCCACCATCGATCCCGTCAACTGCTCCAACCCGACCGGGACCTCTCCATTTACCACGGGTTCATTTGATCCCGGCCAGAACACGATCGAATGGACCGCGGCAAGCGTCGCAGCGGGTGCTTCGGCGACCCTGACCTTCCAGGTCAAGGTCAACCCGACAGCCGTCGCGGGCACCCTGATTCCCAACCAGGCCGGCTACGAGAGCACCGAGACCCCGTACTTTCTCTCGAATCTGGTCGAACCGGTGGTCGAAGGGCCCATCCTTTCCGCAGTCAAGAGCATCGTGGGCAACCCGGTCGCAGTCCACCCTTACGAGGCAATGACCTTTGACATCGTGCTTACCAACTCGGGCCCCGCCGCCGCCGACAATGTGCTGATCATCGACCAGTTCCCTCTCAACACGAGCTATGTGGCCGGATCGATGCAGTGGTCGCTCAACAGCGGCCCATTCACCGCTTTGACCGACGCCGATGACGGAGACGAAGGTTCGGGCGCCGAAGGCATCCTCAATCTCACCGATCTCGAGTTCCGGCTGGCCAGCCTGGGCTCATCACAAAGCGTCACCCTTCGATTCAGAGCCCAGGTGGATCCGGGAACGGCGGGCCAGGTTGTTTTCAACCAGGCGATCTTCGCTTCCGACGAAACACCGTCCACCGACACCAACGCTGTCCAGGTGCCGATCGTCGGCACCGCCCAGATCAACGGCCACGTCTATCTCGATGTCAACGGCAACGGGGTCCAAGACGGTGGTGAACCGAACATCCCGAATGTGGATGTGGAGGTGAGCTCCGTAACCCGGCAGAATTACAGCTGCACCCCGGGTGCCGCCATTCCCGACAACGGCTACAACGGCACCCAGGCCTCGATGACCTGTTGCGCCCTCAACGTGCTCGCCGGAGATTTCGGCCCGACTCCCAGCATCCTCGACCTTGATCTCGACATGGCCCTCACCCACACATGGGTCGGCGATCTGACGATCAAGATCTTCGGCCCCGGCGGCCAGATATTGGCCGCCATGAATCGCCCCAATTCCACCGCACCGGACACCGGGCAGGACACCCCCTATGGCTACGGCACCAACTGGACCGGCGCCACCGTCACTTTTGATGATGGCGGCGGCGGGCCCTCCGCCGAAACCCTCGGAGCGGTCGGAACCGACATCTGCTCGGTCGACGGTATCTGTTCCTATGTTCCGGCCCCCGATACGGCCGGCGGGCTGCCCAACCTGGCCGGCTTCAACGGGACGACCCCGGTCGGTCCGTGGTCGGTATGTGTCGCCGACAGTGCGCCCGGCGACGTCGGGACCTTCAATTCGGCGACCCTGTCCTTCCTCACCAACGAATCCATTTCCTCGACCCAGATCGTCACCACCGACGCGGCCGGGAATTACACCGCCGTCGTGGCGGGCGCGTCGGCGATTCTCGACGTGGACGAAACGGATCCCGACTTTCCCACCGGCGCCCTTTTGACCACCGCCAACGATCCCCAGACCATCGCAACCGTTCCCGGCGGCACGGTGGTCGCTCCCTCGGTCGGCTACCAACAACCGGCGTTGATCTTCACCAAAACCTCCGACGCGGTGGACAACGAGGTCTCACCCGGTCAGACCGTCACATACACCCTCGAAATCACCAACAACACCGGAACCACTCAGACCGGAATCACGGTGACCGATGCGGTGCCGACGGGCACCTCCTATGTCGCCGGTTCGAGTCAGGTCAACCTGCCGATTGTCGCGAGCTCGGTGCGCGTATCGACCGGAAACGACGACGCCGAAGAAAACGCCGGCACCGGCGGAATGAGTCTCGGCAGCACCGATCTCGAGGTCGTCTTTGACGGCGGAACCCAGCAGATCGTCGGGATGCGTTTTCAGAATGTCGCTATTGCACCTGGCACGACGATCTCGGCGGCCGAGATCGAGTTCGAAGTCGACGAGACCGACAGCGGAACCACCAATGTTTCGATCTTCGGCCAGGACTCCGACACCGCGGCGACCTTCACAACCACCAATTCTGATATTTCGAATCGCCCGGCGACAACCGCCACCGTCGCCTGGAACCCACCCGCGTGGGGAACGGTCAGCCAGAAACAGATCACACCGGATCTCTCGTCGATCATCCAGGAGATCGTCGATCGTCCGGGTTGGGTCAGTGGCAACAACATCGTCATCATGATCCAGGCCGGGACGGGATGCGCCTCCACTGCCTGCCAACGCACCGCCGAGTCCTACAACGGCGAGGCAGCCAATGCGGCTCTGCTCAGGATCTCAACTCAGGTTTCAGCGCCTGCCGGCAGCCCGCCGAATCTGCTCACCGGCGGCGAAGGCTACACCCTGGCCGCAGGCGCGACCATGACGCTGACCTTTCAGGTCGTCGTCGATGATCCGTTGGCGGGCGGCATCACCCAGATCCAAAACAACGCCACGCTGACCACCGTCCAGCAACCCGGTCCTTGGCTCGCTTCGGTGACCGACGACGTGGTTCGCGCCGGGGTGGTTGTGGAGTACAACAATGCCGGCTTCGACCTTGTGGGCTCAGTCGTGACCTACGCTCACGAGATCATCAACACCGGCGAGGGAGATGACTCCTACGAGATCACCCTGTCCAGCAAAGAAGGCTGGCCGGTCGACCTGGTCGACCCGGGTTCGGGTGTGGTCATCGCCAGCGATGCCGACGGCGATGGCATGTGGGATGGCGGAGTCACGGTCAATACCGGCACCCTGGCACCCGGTGGGTTGATCGAGTACCAGCTCCGAGTCACGATCCCGAGCGGTGCATCTTCGGGAGACACCGAGTCGACCGGACTCATCGCAACCTCCGGCCGAAATGCAGGTCTTGCGGGCATTGCAACCGATGAGACGATCGCTGTCGACAGTCTCGATCCGATTATCTTCCTGCCCGACAACTCCGGTGTTTCCACCGCCGGTGGATCGGCGGTGTATTCTCACGTCATCATCAACAACACCGGTGCACCGGAAACATTCAACCTGCAAGCGGCGCGCGAGGGGCCACCAAGCGCGTTTACTTCGACCTTCTACTGGGACTCGAACGGTGACGGCGTCTACACCGACGGCGTGGACATCGCGATCACCAACACGGCCCAACTTGCCGACGGTGCATCGCAGCTCGTATTTCTGGTAGTGGACGTGCCCGGAGGCACGGCGGACTACACCGTCGATGTGGTGCATCTGACGGCCGCAGCGCAGTCGGACCCGGACAATGACTTCGACACCGCCTCGGACACCACAACAGTGCGACCGCCGGTTGTCCTCGATCTTTCGGGCGGCGGCACCCGCAACGTGAATGCCGGTGGGACGGCCGTCTTTCCTGGCACCGCCCGCAACTTCGCCGGTTCATCTGATGTCATGAATCTCGACATCACGGCGTCCTGGTTCTACGGCTTCGACAGCTATAACCACCCGACCGAGCTGTGGATCGACACCGACTCGGACGGCACTCCCGATCAAGAGATCGCAGAGGACACCGACGGTGACGGGACCTGGGACAGCATCGCCCCCGGCTACGACACCGACACCGACAACCAGCCCGATGTGAACCTGGCGGCCGGCGGCGCGCTGGCCTACGAACTTCGACGCGACGTTGATGCGCTCCAGGGATCGGCGCGTGACCCCGTCACTTTGACAATTCTCTCCACAAACTCGACAGACCAGGACAGCGTGACGGCAACCAATTTCGTGGCGGCGGCAACCAAGGCCGTTTTCGCCTCCTTCGATGTATTCGCCGTCAACTCAACGGTTGTGGTCGAATGGCGAACCGCGGTCGAGGTCGGAACAATCGGCTATGAGCTGCTCCGGCTGCGAGAGGGCGAAGATCATTTCTCGCGGGTCCACGATGGGTTGATCAAGGCCGTTCCGGGTTCGCTGCCCGGTGGGACCTATACCGTGATCGATCGGGATGCGAAGACCGGCGATCAGCTGACCTATATCGTGAGGGAACTCGACGTCTGGGGATCGGGATCGGTCCTCGGTCCGATCACGGTCACGGCTACCAAGCGCGACGGCAATCACAAAACGGCCGAAGCCATGGCCGCCGGCAGCTCACGACTCGCCAACTCGAGTTCGATTCGCAAACCAACGGCGAGCAAAGCGGTACCAGCCGGCGAGCCATCCGGTCTCGTCAAGGTCGTGGTCCGCGACAACGGTTTGATTTGGTTGTCAGGCGACCAACTCGCCACCGCCTTCAATGTTGATCAAAACACCATCGCCGAATGGATCGGGGCGGGCAATCTCTGGATCGCTGCCGGGAGTGACGAAAGCCTTGCTCCATTCGGGCTCTTTGGAGATGGATTCGAAAGCGGCGACACCTCGGCCTGGGAGCCCGAGACCAAAAAGGCGCAGGTCTATTTCGGAATCACCTGGACGGCCGCCGTCGACAACTCCGGTCTCTTCTTCTTCGGTGAGTCCATCGACAGCATCTACACCGATGAAAATATCTACTGGATCGGCTTCGGCCACGGTGAACCGATGGCCCGGCGGGAAGCGGGCACGACGCTACCGGCTGCGGAGTCGAGCTTTACGAACATGCTCCACATCGAAGAGGACCAGTGGCCCCTGACCTCGGTCATGACCGATCCCGAAGCCGACTATTGGTTCTGGGATTTCTTCTTCCCCTACTCGGGCGAACCGGTGGCGAGCAAGACATTTTCCGTTGCGACACCCGGCGCTGTTTCCGGCGCCGGAGAGGGCTTGCTGACGGTCAATTTCCAGGGTTCCTACATGAGCGAAGTGCCGCTGAATCATCAAGTCCAGATTCGACTCAACAATACGCAGCTCGGGGGAACCTTTTCGTGGGGCGGTCACGACGCCTATGATCTTCAGGTAGCTTTCCCGCAGTCACTACTCAACGACGGCGACAACACGGTCGAGATCACCGCCCTGCTGGCGGATGGCCTCGACTTCGACGAGTTCTACCTCGACTCCTTCGACATCCGTTATCGCCGTGACTACACTGCCGTGGACGATCGCCTGCTCGCATCCGGCGACGGACAGACTCAAATCACCGTGACCGGTTTTTCAACTGATGACATCACGGTCTTCGACCTCACCGACCCACGGCGGCCGGTGATCCTGGATCTGGCAAACGTGGTGGAAGACAGCGGGAGCTTCGCAGTCCAGTTCAGTACTGATTCGAGAATCTTCCCCTTCCTGGCCACCACTTCCTCCGCCGCCCTCTACCCGGTGGCGGTCGTCACCGATTATGCTTCCAGCCTCGCAGACAGCTCGAACCAGGGGCGTTATGTGGTGGTGGCGGGCGAAGGACTCGAGGCCGAGGCAACCATGCTGGCGGCCTATCGATCCCAGCAGGGTCTGAGTTCGGTGGTCGCCAGAACCGTCGATATCTATGATGAATTCAACGGGGGCATCAAAAACCCGTGGGCCATCCGACGATTCCTCGAACACGCTTCGGAGAACTGGACGGAGAAGCCGGAATTCGTTTTTCTGGCCGGCGACGGCTCTCTGGATCACAAAGGTGTCGGGGTTGAAGAAGATCTTGTTCCCTCGTTGATGGTTGTCACCGATGACGGGCTGGTGCCGTCTGACAATCTGTTCGCGGACTGGGACGGGGGCGATGGCGTGCCCGAAGTGGCCATCGGTCGGCTCCCGGCACAATCTGCAGATGAACTCGCGGAATATCGGGCCAAGATCGAGGTCTTCGAAGGATCATCGGATTCGTGGAAACGCCACACCCTGTGGCTCGCGGACAGTTCGGATCTCGGTGGTGAGTTCTCCGATGACATCGAAGAATTGATCGGCGCCATGCCTCCCGAATACTCGATTCAACGGGTGTTTCTGGAGGACTACGAAATCGACGAAGCCTGGCAACTGACGCTCGACACCATGACCAAGGGAGCCATTCTGGTCAATTTCCTCGGTCATGGCGGTTTTGACCGTCTTGCCGACGAGGGTTTGATCATTACCGAAAACGCCGCGACGATGAATAACTCGGAGAGAACCCCATTCCTGACGGCTCTGAGTTGTATCGTTGGTCGTTTTGATGTTCCGGGCTACGACACTTTGTCCGAGGCCCTCCTTCTCAACCCGAACGGAGGCTCGATTGCGGTATGGTCACCTTCGGCCTACGCCCTCAATGCCGATTCGCGGGTTCTTGGGAGATACCACGCTTCGGTCATCAACGACGGCGAGGTGGCGACGATTGGTCAATCGGTCCGCGAGGCCTTGATGGCCTATGTCGAGGACGCAGAAAGTAATGCAACGATGCCCTACAAGTTCATCCTCCTCGGCGACCCGGCCACAACGGTCGAATGGTGAGGAAATTGATACCTGGGGTAAAATGAGACCTATGATCAATTCCGATTGGATCGATCATTTCAACAACACTGTTGTTTCCGACCGCGTACCGGTATCGGGCATGATCGAACTCACCCGAAAATGCAACTTGAAGTGCGTGCACTGTTATCTCGGCCAGGGCGAAGAACGCTTTGCCGGCGACCGTGAGATGAGCACCGAGCAGGTCTGCGAGATCATCGATCAGATTGCCGCCGCCGGGTGTCTTTATCTGACCATCACCGGTGGCGACCCGATGATGCGCAAGGATTTCGCGGAGGTCTATCGCCACGCCAAGGAGGCGGGGCTCCTGGTGACCATCATGTGCGACGGTGTGCTGGTGACGAAGAAGGTCATCGAACTCTTTCGAGAACTGCCGCCGACATCGGTCGAGGTTTCGGTCTATGGAGCGACCGCTGCAACCTACGAAAAAATCACCCAGATACCGGGTTCCTTTGCAAAATGCATGCGAGGCATCAAGCGCCTGGTCGAGGTCGGCACCTTCGAGGTCCGGCTGAAAACAGTGCTCATGAGCCTCAACGCGCACGAAGCCGATCTGATGCGGGATCTGGCCTCGGAATTCGATCTCGTGATGCGGATCGACGCGGCCATTTTTCCTTGCCTCCACACATCAGACAAGAGACCTCTCGATCTCCGGGTTCCGGCGAAAGACGTGGTCCAGATCGAACTCGCCGATCCTCGCGCCGTGTCGTCGTGGCTCGAGTATCTCGAAAAGCCGTCGACCCCTGCCCCTGCCGACAAGCTCTATGTCTGCGGTGCGGGCGTCACCGGTTTTTATATCGACCCTTATGGCTCGCTCTATCCGTGTATGATGACGACGCGGTACAAGTACAATCTCCTGGAATCCGACTTTGCGACGTTGTGGTCGGAAAAAATGGGAGAGTTGCACGACAAAAAACCGCGGGCGGACTATGAGTGTGCCGGGTGCGATTTGCAGCGGGCTTGCGCAAGCTGCCCCGGGTTCCACGATCAGGAACATGGTGCCGAGGACGTGAAGTCGGACTATGTTTGCGATACCGCCAAGGCTCGCTGGCGCGCACTGCAGGACCCGCAAATGCGGGCGGCTGCGCGGGCATTCGAGGAAGGATCGCGATGAAGAACGAAAAAAAGAAAAAGCGGCCCTATGAGAAGCCGACTTTGAGACGCATCGGACTTGTTGCCGACGAGGTATTGGCGGCGGGATGCAAGATCGGCACTCAGAGCGGACCGAGGGGCGCGAACTGCCGCGGAATCCCCTGCTCCAAGCCGGGGTCCTGACGCTCGACGATGTCTGAGACCGACGACCCCATCAATCTTGGGGCAATACCCGCACGGGCCGAAGAAATCGTGCCGCGGAAAATCGCCGGCGACATGATTCTGGTTCCGGTTCGCGGCGAACTGGCGGAAATGCAACAGCTCTTCGTTCTCGACGAGGTCGGCGAACTCGTCTGGGCCGCCATGGACGGCAAGCTCTCGATCGCTGAAATCGTGACACAGGTGGTTGCTCAGTTCGAAGTCGATGAAAGCACAGCCTCGCGCGACCTGCTCGAATTCGTCAGCGAGCTTGCAGAGCTCGGCTTGGTTGTCATTCAAGATGTCCCCACCGACAATGGCTGAATGAGTCGGTCGCTTTCGCTTCATATTGGCGGTCTCGAATTCGTGGTGACGACGGCTGAAGACGTCCTGATCACCGAGGACGACTCCATCTATCGGAAATTTGTTGATCAGCCACGGTCGTCGTCCCGCATCGATCGAATTCCGGTCATCCTCGAATTCGCCGATCCCGAACTCGATCCCGCTTGGCCGGTGTTCTTTGAAAGCGGCGAGACCTGGCAGGCCTTGCGCGACGGCGAAGAGACCATCCTCGCTTTCCGATCACCGATCGATGAGGACCGCTATTGGTGGCTGGCTCGCCTCGGCGGCGATCCCGACACGGTCCGTTTGATCTTTGCACCGGAACTGCTCGATCAGACCGCCGACGGCCGCTCGATTTCAAACCCCCTCCGCTATCCCGTCGACCAAATCCTGACCATGATGATTCTCAGCCGAAAGCAAGGCTGCATCATTCACGCCGCTGGGGTGGCCCGCGACGGCCGCGGTGTGGCCTGCATCGGCCGATCCGGAGCCGGAAAGACCACCTTCATGGGTTTGATGCCTTCGGACGAAGACACCGTCCGCCTGAGCGACGACCGGCTGGTCGCCCGATTGGTCCAGGGTCAACCCGTGCTCTTCGGAACGCCGTGGGCCGGTGAAGGCCTGGTGGCGGCCGATCAGAGCGCCTCTTTCAGCGCCATAGTCTTCCTCCACCAGGCCCCCGAGAACCGGCTCGAAAGGATCGACGCCGCGGCGGCGGCCCACCAGCTCTTTCCCACGACCTCCATACCCTGGTTCGATGAGAAGCTGATGGCTGGATGTCTCGATACCATTGACACGCTTGTTCGAATCGTTCCAGCCTACAATCTCCACTTCCGCAACGAGCCGGGGGCTGCAGAGGTCATACAGGAACTCTTCGAGAAACCGTTGCCATGATCTGAAAGGGAGAAGGGGAGGACCGGCCCTCCCCACGAGAGCGCTACAGATTGCTGGTCTCCCTTTCTCCCTTTCTCCCTTTCTCCCTTTCTCCCTTCCCCCTTCTCCGACCAGATCTTCCGATACCGCCAGCAGTAGCGATAGCGATAGCGATAGCGATAGCGATAGCGATAGCGATCATCGCATCGGCGCTCATCTGCGTGATCTGCGGTTTCTCCGGGTTTCGAGTGTCCCTTGACACCTGTGCTCTCGCACTTTATCTTGTACTAGATAGAACGTTCTAGTTAATTGCTTCGATTTCGCAGGAGAATCACCCTTGCCCCGTCAAACGACGACTCGAGAACGGCTGATCACCACCGCCGCCGAATTGTTCTGGCGGCAGGGATACGCTCAGACCGGAGTCAACGAGATCATCCAACAGGCTGGGGCCACCAGCGGCTCCTTCTATCACTTCTTTCCGGCCAAAGAAGATCTCGTACTCGCGGTGGTCGATCACGTCGAAGAGCTCTTTGAGAGCGAGATCTTCGGCCCGGCACGCCTGCGCACGGATGACCCCATCGAGCAGGTGCTCGCGATCCTCGACATCTACCGCGGCAACCTCCGCGACAGCAATTTCGGCCTCGGGTCACCGATGGGCGCTTTGGCCGCGGAGATGTCCGACAGCTATCCCCGCGTTCGGCTGCGGATCGCCAAGCTCTTTGCAAGCTGGAGCGGCAGGGTTGAAGCCCTGCTCGAGGAAGCGGGGCCACGCCTGCCAAAGGGTCTTGATCGAGCGGCCCTGGCGAGCACCGTCCTGAGCACCATGGAGGGCGCGGTTCTGCAGGCACGGGTCGATCAGAGTGTCGCACCACTGGACGCCGCCATCGACCAGCTTCGATCCTATCTGCTCTTGCTCGAAGAGAGAGACCACACAACCGAACCGCTTCCCGGTCCCTCACGCCCGCTCCCGAAACAATCGTCCCCACCCGCCGATTGGAAGGCCTGGTGATCCATGACGACTGAATCAGATATCCGCGACCTCGTGACGCGCGTCGTCGATGAGGTGATGGGCGCTACCGAGCATGGAGCCGAGACCATCGCCATCGGCTCCGACCACGGCGGATACGGCCTCAAACAACAGTTGCTGAAACACCTTCACGCTCAAAATCTCGAGGTTCACGACTGCGGCTGCACATCCACCGATGCGGTGGATTATCCCGACTTCGCCCACGCGGTCGCCAATCTGGTGGGAACCGGCGTCTGCCGCTGGGGCATCATCATCGACGGGGCCGGAATCGGTTCCGCAATGGTTGCCAACAAGGTCCCGGGAGTCCGCGCGGCTCTTTGTTACGACCTGTCCTCTGCTCGAAACAGCCGCGAGCACAACCATGCCAATGTCCTCACCCTTGGAGCCGGTCTTGTCGGTCCGAATCTCGCCCGTCAGATCGTCGACGAATGGCTGGCGACCCCATGGGGACCGGATCGCCACGCCCAGAGGGTGGCCAAGATCACCGAGGTCGAGGAGCGGTATCTGCGATCGGGGAAAGCATCATGATCAATCGTGACGAGCTGATCGAAGTGGTGACGCGCCAGGTGCTGGCCACTTTGTCGGAGGGCCCTGCCGACCAGGGGCTTCAAAATGCTCCGGAAGTCGTCGCAACCGGGGCGGTTCGCCTGGGTTACTGCGGCAACGGCGCCGACGTGCCGAGCGGACTGGCCGAGTTCATCGACCACACCCTGCTCAAACCCCAAGCGATGCCGAGCGACATCGATCTTCTGTGTGACGAGGCGGCCCAGTATGGATTTGCCGCTGTCTGCATCAACCCGGTCTGGGTCGCTCGGGCGCGCCGCCGGTTGCGGGGCACAAAGGTCACGATCGCCTCGGTTGTCGGCTTCCCACTCGGCGCCAATACACCCGAAATCAAAGCGATGGAGGCGCGACGCGCACTGCGCGATGGCGCCCGTGAGATCGATATGGTCATCAACGTCGGTGCCCTCAAAGGCGGCGAACACGACCTCGTTCGGCGCGACATCGCCGGTGTCTCGGATGCCTGCCGCGAAGTCGGCGCGCTCAACAAGGTCATCATCGAGACGGCCTATCTGACCGACGAAGAAAAGGTCATCGCCTGCCGTCTCGCAACCCAGGCCCGGGCCCACTACGTCAAGACTTCGACCGGCTTCGGACCCGGCGGCGCCACCGTCTTCGATGTCGCCCTGATGCGCGAGGTGGTCGGCAAAAAAATCGGTGTCAAAGCGGCCGGTGGGATCCATACCGCCGCCGAGGTGCGCGAGATGATCACCGCCGGAGCGACCCGCATCGGGGCCTCTGCCGGCGTCCGCATCGTCTCGGGTGAGGAAGGAGACTCAGGTGAATCGTATTGACCTCCGCTCGTATGTCTTTCTCGACTCTCTTCAGCCACAGTATGCGGCCTTTCTCGGTACGACGGCGCAAGGCTTTCTGCCGTTGGCGGGCGACACATCCCTGTATGTGGAGATCTCGCCGGGTATCGAGATCAACCGCCTCACCGACGTGGCGCTCAAGGCGACCCACGTCCGGCCAGGAATGCAGATCGTCGAGCGCTATTACGGGTTGCTCGAGGTCCACTCCGAGGAACAGGCCGATACCCGTGCCGCAGGAGAGGCCATCCTGGCCGAAATCGGGCTCAAAGAGACCGACCGCCGAAAGCCCAAAATTTTGTCCAGCCAGGTGATTCGTCACCTCGATGATCATCAGGTCCAGCTCATCAACCGGATGCGCCACGGCAACATGATCATCCCCGGCCAGACCATGTATGTGATGGAGGTCGAGCCTGCCGCCTATGCGGCCCTGGCCGCCAACGAGGCGGAAAAGGCGGCCAACATCAACGTCCTCGAGGTTCGGGCCTTTGGTTCGATGGGGCGGATCTATCTCGGCGGCGAAGAAAAAGACATCGATGTCGGGTGGCAGGCCGCAGTGGCAGCCATCGAAGCAGTTGATGGAAGAGAAGAAAAATGAATTTGAATTCGGAGTTCGGAATTCGGAGTTCGGAATTGGCTCCGGGTTGCGCGAAAGGAGCAGAGAATGGCTGAAGCTTTGGGAATGATCGAGTGCCGGGGATTTGCGGCGGTTGTCGAGGCCGCCGACGCCATGGTCAAGGCGGCCAAGGTCGACCTCGTGACCTATGAAAAAACCGGAGGCGGATATGTGACCGCCATCGTCCGCGGCGATGTGGCTGCGGTCAAGGCCGCAGTCGAAGCCGGGGTCCGCGGCGCCGAGACCATCGGCGAGGTGGTTTCCACCCACGTCATCGCACGCCCCCACACCAACATCGATCTCGTGCTGCCCCTCGGCCGCGCCGACGAGGCTGCCGGCGAGGGCAAGGGCAAAGGCAAGCGCTGATGCTGCTCGGGCGAGTGGCCGGAACCCTGGTCGCGAGCCGCAAGGACGAAGGCCTCGAAGGCCAGAAGTTCCTGGTGGTTCGCGAACTCGGGATCGACGGCAAGGAGACCGGTGGCCAGGTTGTCGCGGCAGACTCTGTCGGCGCCGGGGTTGGTGAGGTCGTGTTGTGGGCCTCGGGTTCGTCCGCCCGGCAGACCGAGCGGACCCGCGACCGGCCCTGCGACGCGGTGATCATGGCGATCGTCGACAGCTGGGAGGTCGGTGGCAAGGACATCTACCGCAAGACACCAGCAGACGGCGAATGGGCCAGCTGACTTGATTTTCTGATCGTGGTTGCGGCGTCGTGGCGCCCTGACCGCGCGGTGGGCCGGCGGAGGACTTGTGCGGAACGCTGTATTTGACCAGAAAGAGATCGAGGCCGTCGTCGAACGGGTGCGGCTGAAAATGCGCGGCCATTCCGAGACGCCGGCACCGGCCGTCAGGAAAGGGGCCGCGGTGGGAGACGGTATCTTCGAGACCGTCGACCAGGCCGTGACAGCGGCGCGCAGCGCCTTCGAGGCCTATCGGTCGATGGGGCTCGAGAAGCGCCGTTGCGTCATCGACGCGGTGCGCGCCGCCATGCGCTCCAGGGGGCGCGAGCTGGCCGAGATGGCCCACCGCGAAACCGGGCTCGGGCGTGCGGAGGACAAAGTCCTCAAAAACCAACTGGTAACCGAAAAGACCCCCGGCCCCGAAGACCTCGAACCATCGGTCTGGTCCGGCGACCAGGGTCTGACGGTCGTCGAATATGCCCCCTTTGGTGTGATCGGAGCCATCACCCCCACCACCAATCCGACCGCCACCATCATCAACAACACCATCGCTGCCGTCTCCGCCGGCAACGCGGTCGCTTTCAACGCCCACCCGAACGCCAAAAACGTTTCGGTCGAGACCATCCGTATCATCAATCAGGCCATCTGTTCCGCCGGAGGCCCCGCCAATCTCGTGACCGCGGTTCCCGAACCCACCATCGAAAGCGCCCAACAGTTGATGAACCACCCTTTGACCCGGATCCTTATGATCACCGGCGGGCCGGGGGTGGTGGAGGAAGCTCGAAAGACCCGCAAACGGTCGATCCTCGCCGGCCCCGGCAACCCGCCGGTGGTGGTGGATGAAACCGCCGACATCGAGCTCGCCGGCCGCGAAATCGTACGTGGTGGGTCCTTTGACAACAATCTCATCTGCACCGATGAAAAGGTCGTTTTTGTTGTTCAGTCGGTGGCCGATCAACTGCTCCGAGCAATGACCGCCAACCGCGCCTACGTGGCAAAGAAGCACGAGATCACCAAACTCGAACGGGTCATCTTCCGAGAGATCGGCGCGCCGGGCAAAAAAGGCAAGGTCAACCCGAAGTGGATCGGCCAGAATGCCGGTTTGATTCTCAAAGAGATCGGCGTTCAAGCGGAAGGCGATCTTCGCATGCTGGTCCTTGATGTTCCCGCCGAACACTCGCTGGTGTGGACCGAACAGATGATGCCGGTGATGCCGGTCGTGCGCGTGCCTGATGTGGATCGGGCCATCGATCTCGCGGTCCGCGCCGAACACGGTTGCGGTCACACCGCATCGATCTATTCTCGCGATGTCGACGCCATCACCCGCATGGCGCGGGAGATCGATGTCTCCATCTTTGTTGCCAACGCTGCGAACCTGGCAGGGCTCGGCGACGGCGGCGAAGGTTATACCTCGTTCTCGATCGCGAGCCCCACCGGGGAGGGGCTGACCCGACCCCGCTCCTTTTCACGCGAGCGCCGGATGACCGTGGCCGGGGGGCTGCGGATCGTATGACGGAGATCAGCTCAATGCAACCATCCATCGCCCTGCTCGAGTTCGATTCCATCGCAATCGGGGTCCGGGCAGGCAACGCCATGGTCAAGCGGGCCCCGGTGGAGGTCACCTATGCCGGCACCGTTCACCCCGGCAAATATCTCGTGCTGGTCGGTGGCGATGTGGCCTGCGTCGAAGAATCCTACGCCGCCGGAATCGAGGCCGGGCGCGAAGCGCTGGTGGATCAGGTCTTTCTCCCGGCGGTCCACCCCGATGTGGCGAGAATTCTTCGCGGAGCTCGGGGGCACTCCGGTGGGGAGGCCCTGGGCGTGGTCGAAACCCGCACCGTGGCCGCGATCGTCGGCGCCGCCGACCGGGGCTTGAAGGGCGCCGAGGTCACTCTGTTGGAAATACGCCTCGCCGATCGTCTCGGCGGCAAGGCCTATTGCGTCTTTTCGGGCGCCGTCGCCGATGTGGAAGCGGCGGTCGATCTGGCGGCGGACCACCTCGACGATCCGGAGAATCTCATCGCCAAGGTGGTCATTCCAGATTTTCACCAGGAAATGCTCGAAAACCTCGAGGGCGCACCCGAGTTTTCAGATCGAATCCACGGAGCAGGTTGAGATGGAGTTGGGTCGAGTCATCGGAACGGTGGTCGCGAGCACGATGTACGACGGCCTCGAAGGTCTACGGCTGTTGATCGTACAACCTCTCGATCGGCACCAGAAGCCTCGAGGCAATGCGGTCGTGGCAGCCGATGGAGTCAACATGGCGGCACCGGACGATCTGGTCGCGGTCGTGGCGAGCCGGGAAGCGTCCCTGGCTCTGCCTCCCCCGCCCGGTCCGGTGGATCATGCCATCGTCGGCATTGTTGATTCGGTCGAGGCGTGGGACGGAGCACGACGGTGAAAATCGGAAGGGTCGCCGCCACTGTGGTCTCGACCATCTGTTCGCCGAGTCTCGAAGGCCGGACGCTTCTTTTTGTGGATCTGCTTGGACCGGATGGTGTGGCAACCGGTAAAGACCTGATCGCCGTGGATGCGGTCGGGGCCGGGGCCGGCGAAATGGTTTTGGTGCTCGATGAGGGCAACGGCGCTCGCCAGGTTCTTGATGCACCGGAGGCGCCGATACGCGCCGTGGTTGTGGGCATCGTGGATCAAATCGATCTCTCGTAGACCAAGGGGCCGAATGCGATAAACTCCTTTGGCTGTGCCGCGTATCGACTTATGGCTCACCAGGGAGGAACAGCATGAGCACCACAAAACCGAAAGGTGTCGACAGGCGTTCGTTTCTCCAGGGAGCGGCTACGGCAGGGGTGGGTCTCGCCCTGGCCCCGCGAGTTTCGGCCGAACCGGCGGTTGACTCGACGGCCACGATCCCCGACGTTGCCGATCCCGACGCGCTGGCGAGCAATATCGCCCACGCCATCAGCCGCCCACGAACCGAGGATTCCATGCCCGGGCGCTACCGCGGAGTCGTGGCGGACGTCACGATGCCCGGAGTCTGGACCGCTGACGGAGCGGATGCCACCGGGGTGGCGGCCATGTTGGCGGCGGTCATGAAAAGCCTCACCGGAGCCGGCAGTTCGCAGTCGGCGTGGTTGGCATTCGTCAAACCCGAGGACACGGTGGCCATCAAGGTCAACCCCGTCGGCGGCTCGGTGTGCGGCACCACACACACTCTCACCCAGGCGGTAATTTCGGCCATCGAAAGCGCCGGAGTGAAACGCAAGAACATCCTCTTCATTGAGCACTACGAAAGCGCCCTCACTCGATGGGGTTATGACCGCGAGCGCTATCCGGGCATCGACGCCGTCTTCCTGCAACGAACGGTGACATCGGGAAATCGGGAGGTCTCGAAAGGCTACGACGATCTGGACAAGGAGGCATTCTACGAGTGCGACTTCGTGATTCCGGATGAGGACAATTACCTCGAACAGATGCTCAACGGCGGCACCCGGTCCTACTTTCCCAAGGTGCTCACCCGCAGGATCGACAAGATCATCTCCATCCCGGCCCTCAAGCATCACCGGACGTCCTATGTGACCCTCGGGCTCAAGAACCTGGCCTTTGGTCTGACCTCCAACTGCATGCGCGGACACAAATTCATCGATCGATACACGGCGGATGTGTGCGCGTTTCCGCCGATTCGCGACAAGGCTGTTCTGACCATCCTGGATGGGCTCCGTGGCCAGTACGACAATGGACCGAGGCCGTCGCCGCAGCACGTGTGGGCGGCCGACACCATCATGGTGGCCTCGGACACCGTGGCCCTCGACACGGTCGGGTTCAACCTCATCGCCGCCAAACGGGTCGAGATGGGCGTGGAGACCAAGGCCGAAGCCGTGGCGGCCGCTATTCAACACGATTTCCTCGTCCGCGCGGAGAACCTCGGCCTCGGGGTTCACCTTGGCGGACCCATTTTCCGTCGCAGCCCGTCGGTGACCTGAGGACTCTCTTGATGCAATTCATCTGTACTTTGTTGCTCGCCGCCGCCGCTGCTCTCCTCCCCGGCAACGGCGTCCCTGATGGTTGGGTCGTTTCCGGTGAACCGATGGTCTTCTCGGGTGGCGCACTCTTCGAGCACATCAACGGCGGCGCTGACCGTTATCACGAACTCGGTTTTGTCGATTTGATTGTCCAGAGCTACACATCCGGCGACGACGAGGTGCAGGTCGAAATCTACGACATGGGCTCTGCCGAAGGCGCCGCGACCATCTTCTCGGAGGTCATGGCAGGCCTCGAAACCGACACCGCGTTTGGCGACGCCTCAACCCACGACTCCTACCAGATCGCTTTCCACCGCGGGCAGTTCTACGTTTCGGTGCTCGCCTTTTCTGAAGGCGACGGTGTCGAGCAGGCAATGCAGGCTCTGGCGCGGGCGGTGGAGTCCGGGATCAAAACGAACTGATCCGAAGGCGCCTCCAACCCTCTGCAAGTCGTGAAGGACACGAGACGGAGGAACCGCTGATCACGCAGATGAACGCAGATATTCGATCCGTGGCTTGATCTCAGAATCGTCGATCGACCCTCAAGCCACCTTCGCCGAGGTTGAAACCGCGAAGACGCGAAGAACGCAAAGTTTTCCTAAAATCATGCTTCAATACAACTTCGCGTCGTCCATGCGAGGTTGGCGAGCGGGTGGACTAACCGTCGTGGTGTCTTCAACGCTGTTGATTTGGCGGTCCCGACAATCTGCGCTCATCTGCGTTATCTGCGGTTGTGAGATGGGTTCGGGTGCGATGGAATTCCGAATTCCGAATTCCGAATTCCGAATTCATCCTGTCGGGATCCCAAGGAACGACCACCCGGTCTTCGCTCAGAAGCTCGACACCCGAGAGCATCCAACGGTCATCCATCGGGAGCAGGGTGAGCACGCCGCCATAGGTGTTTTTACGATGGTGGACGTGCTGTAAATGCTGGACTCGCGCCACGACCGACCACACGACGTCATACGAAAACCCCTGGTCGTCCATCGTTCCTTCGTGGGGGTCGCCGATCTCGATCACCCCCACATCCCGGACTGTGATCTCGGTTCCCTCGCGGACCCCGGCGGTCAACCGCCTTCGGTTGTCGAGATAGATATCTCCCACCAGATCGCCGGTCACGCTTTGGTCCAACGCGTCATACAGCTCGTCTTCGTCTTCGATGTTGAAGGCATGATAGGTGTCTGAAAGCACCCTCGACATGATCAGACGGGCTCCCTCGCCGCGCGGGGCAGAGGCCGAAAAAAACGGGTTGTTCACTGCGATGGTGCCGTAGGGCACGAGGAAGAATGCAGCGCCCAACGCCACCCAGTGCCGGACCGTCGGTTTTTTGTCGATGCCCGACCTGCCATCATCCCAGCGCTGCCGCGGCCGCAGGATCACACCAAGCACCACCAGGGCCAGAGCTGCAAGCGGAACCCGAAGGAGACCGAGGGCGGCCTCGGTGGCCACATCGCGTTCGAACCACGAGCGGTATTCCGCCAACCGCCATCCCACCGCAGCCACGGCCACCGCGCCACCGCTAATCCTGATGGGTAACCGCAGCCCTCCCGCTGGAATCTGACGGGCGACGACGGTTGAAATCCAGAAGATCGTCGCGGCCGTCGCCACGACGCCTCCGATGATCGCCGTCGATCGCGAGACATTTTCCACCAAAGTCAACGCGGTCGACCACAGGTGGGTCGGCACCGCGATCGCCGCAACGAGGAGAGCCCAATGGGACGGCAAGGGGCGGTTCAGGGCCAGCGCCACGCCCAGAACGAAGAGCGATGCGAGCACCGGGAGGCTGAGCACAGCCGAGTCGAGCAGGCTGAATCCCAGCACCATCCCGAGAGCGGCCAGAATGGTGATCCCAATCCTGGTCAATACGTCGTCCCGCGCCGCGAAAACAAGGGTCGGACCGAGCACGGCGGCCAGCAGAAAGAGTTCGAGAGACGGCGCAAGGCCTGCCGGAGCGGACACCCACACGCCGACCGCCTGAGTCACCAGATGGGCGACCGCAAGAACGCCGATCAGATAACCCGAGAGAACGGTGAATCTCTGCAGCCACCGCCCATCGAACAACAGCTCGAACACCACCCGCAACTCTCTGGCCGCCGCCACCATCAGCAGCATGGCGGCCCATACACCCACGGAAAAGACGATCAGGGCGACGAATTGTTCGGTGTTCGAAAGACCTTCCGGCGCCAATGCCTCGGGTTCGGCGCCGCCATAGAGCAGGCCGATCAAAAACGCGATCGGCCACAGTGGACGCAACCAACCCTTCCACCCGTCACCTCCGCCGGCGAACGAGACCGCGGGCACGGCGAGAGTCGACCACACCAGCAGATCCCGCATCTGCGGCGACACTTCGAACCAGCCCAACCCACCGAGCCACTGGGCCGCGAAATGACCGAGTGCAAAAACGCCTGTTGAAACCACGATCGGGCGCGTTCGCCCCCCCGTCAATGCGGCGACAAAAATGAACAACCACAACGCGAGGTGGCGAATGGTCCGGCGCATGCCGGACACCACAGCTTCGACCACCAGGACGCGGGCATCGGGCGGTTCCGGCACCAGGAAACCGGGGCGGGACGGACGCAGGATCCGCGAGTAGCTTCGCCCGTCCAGGGTGGTCAACGTGAACGCGAGGTCGGTCTGGCCGCCGAGCAGCCCCTGAACCAGAATCGCTTCGCCGGCGAGCGATGCCGGATCGCAGCTGGCGCTCCAGGTCGCGGTGAAACCGCCCGCACTGGCGCCTTCCACACGCTCGCCGATCTCCGTACAGGTGGGTGGCATGAGCGGCTCGGCACGAAGCTTTCGCCCTTCGACGATGGGTAGGGTGAAGGTGATGCCGTAGACCCCCGGCTGCTCTTCGATCACATCGAGCCGGGCCGGAAAGGCTACATCGGCCGACACGCTGCCCGCCACCGAGCACAGCAGCGCAACGATCACGACGAGGCGACGGGTCACTCGGTGGACTCCAAAAGCTCCGCCACCGCAGAATCAAAAACGACTTCGTAGTTCTGCGCGATCTCCTGATAGAGCTGGTCCTTGGACGCGGACTTCGCCTCGAACTCCATGTCGCCGATCACCCGAACCGCCACTTCTCGCCAATCGGGAATCCGCGACTCCTCGCGTTCGGTGACCTTGACCAGATGAAGACCGTAGCCCGAGCTCACCGGACCCTCCCAGCTACCCACCGGGAGCAGCACCGCAGCCTCGGCGAAAACGCCACCGAAGGTCGCACCGATTTCATTTTCCCTCGCGTTTGTGTGCGTGGTGTCGATCATGATCGGGTCACCCCAGGAGTCCAGGGATTCGGGGCCGGGGTCTTCGGTCCGCAGTTGCCGGAGCAGGTCGATCGCCACCTGTTCCGCCCCCGCACCGTGACGATCGCTGCTGATGTAGACCTGGAGAAAGCTGATGACCGCCGGCAGCCGATAACGCTCCTGGCGGAGGTCGAAAAAGGCCTCGACTTCTTCCTCGGTCGGTTGTTGATCGAGGGCCTGGGAGGCTGCCAGGAATTCCATCTTCTGTTGCATCGCGCGCCGCACGACCTGATCATCGCGGTCGTAACCGCGGGCGAGCGCTTCACGGTAAAGAACTTCTTGGCGAATGTGCTGCTCGAGAGAATTGCGCATCTCCTCGGCGGTGGGCTCGCGCTGCCAGGTCCGCATAAAGGCCGCCCGCAGCTGCATCACGTCGCCGCCGGTCACCACCACTCGCCGCGATGCATCGGCGGTCGGCGGGCCCTTGGCCAGGAGAACTGCGGCGGCCACAATCACGCCGAGAATCACGATATGGACGACCGGGTTTTTCATCAAACTCCGCATAATGTTCAGCCCCTCCGAATAAACAACTTCCGGGGTTCAGTGGTCGCCCCACGCCAACCTATTGGCGACAAGACCACATCGAAATCCGGACCGGCATCCAGCTTCCATATCGGCCGGATGGGCGTTAGAACCTCACCCGGGCATAGACCGAGAAGTCGTTGATACCCATATCGAGCGCCAAATGCAGCAGGTTCCCCAAGTTGTCGGTCTCGATGGCGTCCCAGTCGACGTCGATCTGGGAGAGGTTGAGGGCGCCACCGAAGGCCCACCGTTTCCCGACCAGGTACTCGATGCTCAGCCGACCGATCCACTGACCTCCGGAGATATCGTCGATGTTGATGTACAACCACCCGATTCCAGCGTTGAAGCGCCAGTTCTCACCAAAGAGCCGGCGATAATCGGCATAGAGATAGGGCAGCGGTGCCGTGGCTCTGATATCGGTGGTTTCTTCGATCTCGTTGTTCTCGTCCTCGTACGATAACGCCACCTGAATCTCCATCACCCGGAACCCCAGACCGAACCCGAAGGCCCAGTCTTCCTTGACCCACGGGTAATAGGTGTAGTCGAGAAAGACCTGGGCAATGTCGAAGCCGAGGAAGATATTGGCATTGATCGGAATGATCTCGTTGCCCCACTGGATCTCGATCAAGGCCTGCGACGACGAGCTGCGGTTGATGTCCTGCCCGCGCAGACCGAGGCCGTGCCGCTTGGCGATCTGCCATTCGAAGGCGAGCGTCGGGATGGCCTCTCGGTTGCCCAGATCGAGATCGTCCTCGAAGCTGAGTGTGGTCCCGCGACCGAGCGTCTCCGAGTCGAGCCGAATATCCGTCGACAGCCCCACCCAACTGAACTCCGCTTTGAAATTGAACTTGTCGAACAGCGGCTCGAACTCGCGTTGCGCTTCGGCGGTTCCAACGGCCGAGAAAACCAGAGCACACCACACCGCTCCGATGGCGAGGCCTTTTCGATTCGCGATTGCGGACATGCGTCCCCCCAGACGAATTTTGCGCGTCCGCATCATATCGTTTCCCGGCGCACCTCGCACCGACGGCGCGCCACGGAGTCGACGAGATCTTACGGTCTCAACCTGGCGGCGAGCTTCCGAATCGGCGGCCTAGAACCTCACCCGGGCGAAGACCGAGAAGTCGTTGATGTCCATGTCGAATGCCATGTGGAGCAGGTTCCCCATTTCGTCGTTCGAGACGGCATCCCAATCGACGTCGATCTTGGAGAGATTGAGTGCGGCACCAAAGCTCCACCGGTGTCCGACAAGGTATTCCATGCTGAGCCGGCCGATCCACTGGCCGCCCGAGATGTCGTCGATGCTCGACATAGAGCCACCCGAGCCCGGCGTTCATTCGCCATTTCTCACCAAAGAGCCGGCGGTAGTCGAAGTAGAGATATGGGAGCGGCGCCGTTCCCTTGACGTCGCTGCTGCCCTCGCCATCGATACCCTCGATACTGTCGGAAGCCCATGACAAGGTGGCCTGGATCTCCATCACCCGGAAACCGATGCCGAAACCGGCCGCCCATTTCTCCTTGACCCAGGGGTAGTAGGTGTAATCGAGGTAAAGCTGATTGATGTCAAAGCCCAGACCGATATCGGCATCGATGGGAATGGTCTCGTCGCCCCACTGGATTTCGGTCAAAGCCTGGGTTGACGAACCGCGAGAGATGTCCTGCCAACGCACACCCAGACGATGCTTCTTGGCGATCTGCCATTCGAAGGCCAGGGTCGGAATGGCCTCGTTGCTGCCAAGGTTGAGGTCGTCCTCGAAGTTGAGGGTGGTTCCTCTGCCGAGCACCTCCGAATCGAGGCGAATCTGGGTGTTTAACGCAACCCAGCTGAACTCCGCCTTGAAATTGAACTTGTCAAAGAGCGGTTCGAACTCGCGCTGGGCCTCGGCCGGGGCCGCCGCCATGAGGACGGCCGCTGCGAGCGCAACGCCCGCGATCGAAAAACGAATTTGTCTCGACATCATATTCTCCTTCATGATCTGTGACTCAACATAATACATCGTTCCCGACCGATCTATCGCGGCGCCTGAGAAAAGCTGCGCTTGGGATATAGGCCAACCAAGCCAGATTCCAGGCCAGTTCGCCCAAAAAGGCGAAGGGCAAGGTCACCAGCGCCGCCAGGGGCTCGGCAAAGCCTTCGATCTGAACACCGAGTTTCTCATCCTTGGGTATACCGTCGCGCACCAGAGAATTCCGAATTCCTCTTTCCTCATTTGGCTGAAAACAAACCGGGGGCCACGAGGCCCCCGGGAAAAACTCGGCCGTTACTTGTCACCCGCGCCTTTGGCTATCGCGTCCATCACGTTCTCGAGGTTGAAGCTGCCGGGTTTCTGGCGCGGCGGAAACTCGCGGAAGCTCTGCAGCCATCTGCCGACATAAGCGCCGGCCGGGGCAAACACGAACATGTGATCGACCCACCATTTGGAGTAGCCGATACTTTCGTCGAAAGCCCGCTCGAATGGATCCATCCTCAGATTCGCGAGCATCGGTGCTCGCAACACCTCAAATTGACTGGTCCAAACGTCGACGCCATGGGCGTTCTGTCTGAGGAATGTGATCTTCCAATCGTTGTAGCGCAAGGCCGCAACGCTGCCGTCGTCAGTCCAATAGAGGAACTCCTTACGCGGCCACTCGGCCTCCCCTTTGAGCGCGGGCAGTAGATTATAGCCGTCGAGGTGGACCTTGTAAGTCATGTCTCCGGCCGTTTTGCCCTTGAGCAGATCGCCTTTCACGTCAGGATCCCCCGCTGCGGCGAGCAGCGTAGTGAGCATGTCTTCGTGCGCGCCGACCTCATTGTTCACCGTTCCGGGTTCGATCACACCCGGCCAACGGATTGCTGTCGGCACGCGGAAGCCGCCCTCCCATTGGGTGGCCTTTTCGTTTCGGAACATCGTCGTACCGCCGTCAGGCCACGAGAAGAACTCTGCGCCGTTGTCGGTGGAGTACATAACGATGGTGTTGTCAGCGATGCCGAGTTCGTCAAGTTTGGCGAGCAACTGGCCCACCATCCCGTCGTGTTCGACCATGCCGTCAGCGTAGACACCGAGACCGGTCTTGCCCTCGGACTCCGCCTTGAGGTGAGTCCAGATGTGCATCCGGGTCGAATTCCACCAGACGAAGAAGGGCTTTTCAGCCTTGGTAGCCCTGTCCATGAAATCGAGTGCCGCGACGGTGACTTCCTCGTCAACCGTTTCCATCCGCTTCTTGGTCAACGGACCGGTGTCCTCGATTCGGCCATCGGCATAGGAGTGGATGACCCCGCGCGGGCCGAACTTTTCCTTGAAAGCCGGGTCCTTCGGGTAGTCGGGGTGCTCCGGCTCCTGCTCCGCGTTCAGATGGTAGAGGTTGCCGAAGAACTCGTCGAAACCATGGTTGGTCGGCAACATCTCGTCGCGGTCGCCGAGGTGGTTCTTACCGAACTGGCCAGTCATGTAGCCGTGCTCCTTGAGCAGCCCGGCGATCGTCGGGTCCTCCTTCTGCATTCCTTCCGGCGCGCCCGGAAGTCCGACCTTTGTCAGACCGGTGCGCATGGGCGACTGGCCGGTGATAAATGCGGCGCGGCCGGCAGTGCAGCTCTGCTGGCCATACCAGTCCGTGAACAAGGCCCCTTCTCTCGCGATACGATCAATGTTTGGCGTTTTGTAGCCCATCATGCCCATGTTGTATGCGGAGACGTTGAACTGGCCAATATCGTCTCCCCAGATCACGAGGATGTTGGGTTTGTCCTGCGCTGCGGCGGTGCCCGCAAGGGCCACCGTCAACAGAGCCAGGACGGCGAGCTTCAATCCATTCGATCTCATGTCACTCTCCTTTGTCTTCGGGTTTCTCATATCAAAACAATATTCCTGATTCCGAATTCCGAACTCTCAAAACGCCCCACATCGGAATCGCATAGGACAAATTGCAGCGGTCGCCACCAGGGCGAGTGAAAGCGGCGTCAGGGCCCCGGGGATCACCGGGTCACTTGAGCGCAACACGGGACCCAATCACCCGATGCCTCTGTTAGCATGAGCCTGATTCAGGAGAGAAAAATGACCACATGCCACACCTCGATCTTGCGGAAACGAAACATCGTGGCCGCTCTGTTGGCAACTTTCGGCACGCTCATGCCGGTCGTGTTGGTTGCGTCCGAGCACCCCCTCGAGCCGCCGGATCGCTCGAGCCCGCGGGCAACGATCGAGACATTTCTGGTTTCGGTTGATCGGGCGTGGGATTTGTACTCCACCGGAGACCCGTCGTTTCAGGAGCCTTTCCTCGACGCCAGGGGGTGCCTGGATCTCAGCTCGATCCCACCCCTGGTCTTTCACGAGGTCTCGGCCGAGACCGCCCTCTTGCTGAAGGATATCCTCGACCGGATCGAGCTGCCACCCGTGGAGCTGATCCCCGATGCCTCAGCCGTTGCCGAACAATCCATTTCGCAGTGGACGATCCCGCACACCGAGATCTCGCTGGTTTTGCAAAAAGAGGGAGACTTCCAGGGCGAGTGGCTTTTTTCGACCCGGACCGTCGCCGAGGCTGACAGCTTTTACCAGAAGACCAAGCACCTGCCCTACAAACCGGGCCGTCAGGGAGGCCATGTCGAAGAGCTTCGTTCCGGCACCGACGCCATCGTGCTGCGCAAACTCACCGAGCTGATGCCGTCGTGGTTTCGTTCGAAAATCGGTGGAATGTTCGTGTGGCAGTGGTTCGGTCTCGCATTCATGGTGCTTGTGCTGACCCTGGCGGTTGCAGCGATCACTTGGATCGGCCGCCGCTGGGAGAATAGCCTCCTGTTCGGCCGCGGCCTGGGGGCCTTCCTTCCGCCGCTGGCCCTGATCATGATTCCGATCGCCAGCAGTGTCATTCTGAGGCGGATGTTCCAGCTTCCGGGTGCCCCGGCCCTCATCCTGCAGCTCGTCTTTTCGATGATCGGCTACATCGGCCTGGCCTGGTTGGCATCGGTGGGGGTCACGCGATTCGGCGAACTGGTTGTGCGCTTCGGTTTTCGCCGGGCCCGCCCACTGAAAAAACAACTGGTTCGGGTGGTTTTTCGCGTCGCTACGATCATTGTCGTCACGGCGATCACACTCAAGGCCCTCCAGCTTCTGGGGGTGCCTGTGGCGGGCCTCATCGCCGGTCTCGGCGTCGGTGGTCTGGCCATCGCCCTCGCGGCCCAGGGCACCCTCGAGAACTTCATAGGCGGCATCATCCTCTACGCCGATCAACCGGTGAAAGTGGGGGACGTTTGCCGCTTCGGTGGCCAACGGGGAACCGTCGAGGATGTGGGGCTCCGTTCGGTCAAGATCAGGACTCTCGACCGAACCATCGTGACCATTCCCAACGCGGATTTCGCCAAGATCCACCTCGAGAATCTGACCGAAAGGGACCAGGTCCTTCTGCGCGAGGAGTTGTGTCTGCGCTACGAAACCACCCGTGACCAACTCCAACAGGTTCTTGAAGGTTTCAGGGCCCTGCTCGTCGGGCACCCTCAAATCTCCGACGACTCGGTGCGGGTACGTTTCACCGGCTTCGGAGACCATTTCCTGGAAATCGAGGTCTTCGCCTATGCGATGACCAGTGACTGGCCCGAGTTTCTCGAAATTCGCGAGGGCATCCTCGTCGAGGTCATGGGAATCGTCGAGCGCGCGGGCACCCGTCTGGCCCTGCCCACCGAGATCCACTATGCGGTCGATCAACCCGCGAACCCGTCCCGGACGACCTGAGGGACATTTGCAGAAACGCCGCAGACTCATCGTTCTCGGGGCCATTTTCGGAGTGCCGCTGCTCCTGGTGGCAAGCCTATGCCTCTACCTCAACTTCGCCGACCTCAGTGGGTGGCGAGACACGGTGGCACGGATCGCATCCGACGCCATCGGCCGGGAGCTGCGGATCGATGGTGATTTCAATCCGGAGATCGGTTTCTCCACTCGAGTCCACGCGACCGAGCTCTCCCTGGCCAACCCGGAGTGGAGCGAGGATCCCTGCATGGTGGTTGTGGATCGCCTGTCCGGCGAGATCGACCTGCTATCGATCTTCTTCGGTCCTTTGACGCTCCGGGACATCGAGATCACCGGCGCCCGAGTCCTCTTCGAGACGGATTCGGAGCATCGCTTCAACTGGAACCTCGGCGACGGCAAACCATCCCCGACCCCCAGTCCGGGTGATGGCGAGTTCGAGATGGTCATTGAGAACGCTGAGCTGTCGGATGCAGTGCTCATCTACTCCCAGGCCGGCCGTGCCGCGTTCGAGGCGCACCTGGATCGTCTCGGGTTCACGGACGACGGCACCGGCATACTCAATCTGGATCTCATTGGCACCCTCGAACAAAAACCCCTGGAGATCTCCGGCCGAATCGGCACCTTCACCGGTCTGATCAACGCCAATACAGTGGAACACGATCTCAATGGTCGCCTCGCCGACACCGAATTCTCTCTCAAAGGAACAATCGACGATCTGTCGTCCTTGACCGGAGTTGAAACCGTCGCTTCGGTCAGCGGTTCCGAGACCGGACAGTTCCTCACCATCTTTGCTCTCGATCCCGTCATCGAGGGTCCGTTTTCCGCCAACGCCTCCGTCCGACCGGCGGCGTCGGGCTCGAGCATCGATCTCGACCTCCGAGCGGCCGGCATGAGCGCCCACATGACCGGAGTCGTCGATTCATTGACCCGATGGACGAGTCTCGACGCCACGGTGAAAGCATCGGGACCGGACATCCGCACGGTGAGCGCACTGACCGGCGTCGCGGACCTCCCGGACGAAGAGTTCTCGGTTGCGGGCGGGGTCCGTTGGGAGGGCTTCCCTGTCACCTTCACCGAGGTCGAGATGACGGTCGGCGACAATCATCTCTTTGTTGACGGGGTGCTCGGGGCGCCGCCGAGCATGATGGGAACCGATTTCCAGCTTCGGGGGGATGGCCCCGATGTTTCCACCATCGGGGCCTTCGTGGGAATCGACCTGCCCCACGACCGTTTTTCGGTCACCGGCCGTGTGGTCCGTGTGGACGGGGGCCTCGAGGTGGATCATCTCGAAACCAAGATCGGACGGACCGTCGTTTCTGCGAACGGCAGAGTGGGCGACCCCCCCGACCATACCGGCACGACCCTGAGCATCCACGCCGAGGGCCCGAACATCGCGCTTTTCGATCACCTCGTCGGGCTCGAGCTCCCCGCAGAGCCGTTTACGATCGACGGCCGGCTCGGTACGGGTGAGCAGGCTCTGACACTCGACGGCGTCACGGCCCGGATCGGTCCGATCGGACTCCGGGTCGACGGAACGCTGAAGACCGGGAACGGCCTCTCTGGATCGACCCTGCAGATCGTTGGACAGGGTCCGGACGCCTCAATTTTTCGAGACCTGACAGGACTCGACAACCTGCCTCCCGAAGCGTGGTCCGTCGAAGGCGGCCTCGCCATTCTCGAGTCCGCGCTCCGGCTCGACGGCGTATCGGCCACGGTCGGCAGCCTCGAGACACACGGTGACGGTCGCCTGTCGACGGCGAGTGGTCTTGTCGGTTCCGATCTCCAGATCAAAGTCGAGGACCTCGATCTGTCGCATGCGGTGTCTATTGTCGGGGTGACCGGCTTTCCTGATGTGGCCGCAGCCGTCGATGGCAGACTGCGAGTCGAGCCCGAGGGAATCCGGCTCGACAGCACCACCGGGACGGCCGGCGATGTCGAGGTGGCGGTGAATGGCCTGATCGCTCCAGCCAACGGTCTCGAAGGCACGAAAGGCCAGTTCTCGGTCCACGGTCCGCTGTTGTCATCCCTCGGTCCGTATTTCAGCTTCTCCGGGCTGCCGGCGGCACCCTTCTCGATCGCCGGAAATGTGCAAATAGAAGACGGTGCCTACCACCTCAGCGAAGTGGACGCCACAGTCGACCAAACCCGCGCCATGGTCAACGGCACGGTGATTCCCGTCAAAGGTCTGGTGGGTACCGACATCCGGATCGAGACATCAGCGCCCGATCTCGGATCTACAGGGCGGCTCCTCGCAGACCTCGCGACGCTGCCTGACCTGCCGTCTCACCCGTTCATGCTGACCACCCGTCTCCACATCGTCGAGTCCGGGTACGAGATCGATGATCTGCGCGCCACCCTCGACACGGCGGAAGTCAGGATCGACGGCCGCATCGGCGTCCTGCCCGGCCTCATCGGAACCGACCTCACCATCGAGGGCGATGGCCCCGATGCCTCCCTCTTCAGGGCCCTGACGGGCGTCGAGGTTCCGGTGGAACCCTTCAAGGTCAGCGGCACCATCAAACGTACCGAGTCGGCCTTTGTATTCGACCGGGTGGCGATTCGGCTCGCCGGGCACGCGGTCGATTTCCACGGCAACCTCGGCGAGAGACCGCATCTGATCGGCACCGATCTGGATCTCCACGCCTCGGGGCCCGGGACCGCTCTCATCGCGGCGCTCACCGGTTTTGACAAACTCCCGGACGAGCCTTTCGAGATCGGAGGCTCCTTCGAGGCCACTCCGGAAGAATTCATCGCCGACGGGCTCGAGATCACTCTCGGCGATTCCGATATCAAGGGCTCGCTCGAAGTGGATACCCGGGGCAAACCCGAAATCACCGCCCGCATCTCATCCAAACACCTCGATTTTGCGGCGTTGGTGCCCGGTTTTCCGCGACGAGGAGACACGACAGCAGACGAGCCTGCTGCGTCTGAGAAATCGAAGGGTCAATTGGTGTTTTCGAAAGACCCAATCGATTTTGCTTGGCTGCACCGGGCGAACGCCGATGTCCAAATCTCGGTCGCCACACTCCAGATGCCGGTCGAACGCTTTCGCGATGTCGAGTTGAATGCGAACCTGGTCGAAGGCCGGCTCGATATCCACCGCCTCGCAATGAAGGGTTCGCGCGGCGGGAACGGATCCGGTTCATTTGTCCTGGAACCGAACGGCGGCGCCTACCGCACCGACCTCGCTCTGGATATCAACGGAATTCGTCTCAATCCGCCGGATCTGGAGGAGGTTTCCGCCGGCGACAAGCCACCCATCGATATCGACATCCGCTTGCAGGCGCAGGGCTCGACCGCGCACGAATTCGCCGGTTCCAGCAACGGGTCGATTCAGATCATCGCCGGGGCGGGAGTGATGGACAACCGGGTCTTCGACATTATCTCGGCTGACATCCTGCTCACCCTGCTCAAGGCCTTCAATCCCTTTTCCAAGGAGGAAGCCGCGACCGAACTCGAGTGCGCGGTCATTCTCCTCCGATTCGACCAGGGCCTGGTGACCTTGGACCCGATGGCCCTGCAGAGCGACAAGATGACCATGCTCGGCGACGGCAGGGTCGACCTCGGCACCGAGGAGCTGGATCTCGCGTGGGTGACCAAACCACGCAAGGGCATCGGCATCTCAGCCAGTATGATCACCAACCCCTATATCAAGCTCGGCGGCACCCTCGGCAAACCGGCGATCGAACTCAAACCCATACAGGCGGTGGCCTCGACCGGAGTCGCGGTGGCCACCATGGGGATCTCGCTTTTGGCCAAGGGAATGTGGGACCGCGTCACTGCAGGGAAAGATGTCTGCCAAAAGGCGCTCGAGAAGATCGGCCACGGCGCCAGCACTCCCGCAACGAACTCGCAAGAATAGAAGGGGCCCGGCACGAGGCCGGACCCGGTGTCTTCTCTTGTCCAGAGAGAACAGCTACGCGCTCACTGCTTCTGCTTGGCTTTCTCGGCCTCCTGCTTCAAATGATCCTCGTACTGCTTCTTGATGTCTTTCCAGTTTTTGCTGAGGAACTTCTCCTCGTCCTCGGTCAGGATCCGGAAGGGCACCTCCACCGGGCCGCCCTTGAAGGTCACCACCAACCAGTACTGGCCGGGTTGGACGGTGGTGCCCTCGGGGAGGTTGAAGAAGATCCGGCCGAGACCGGCGCGGGTCCAGTTGACCTCGAACTTGTCGATCGCCATGATTTGCTGCCCGGGCAAGGAGAAGAGGGGGATCTTGAAAGCCTGGTTAGCCTTGGACGGGAAGTAGTTGATCGAGTCCTTCGAGTTGTCGGCGTTGCGGTTCATCTCCCGCAGATAACCGGCTTCCTGGAACTCGGTCTGGGTGGCGAGCGGCACCAGCGAACCATCGGGCAGCTTGAGCTTGAAGCTGTCGCGGGTCAGATCCTGACTGGCATGTTTGTCCCGCACCGTCACACCGGTCTCAAGCAGCATCCAGTCCTTGCCCTGAAAGCTGTTGCGTGCGGTAGCCGAGAGTCACCCACCCCTCGTTGTTGTAGGCGATGCGGGTGAACTCTCCTTCGAGCGTATAGATTTCCGGAACAGTCGGCTGCGGGGCCTGGATGTGCTGCTGGGCAGAAACACCTGTCGCGCCAAAAGTCAGGCTCACCGTCACTGCGAACGCGAGAATGATCGGTCGTTTCATCGTCTACCTCCGTGTTTCACTCATGATCTTCGAATTCCGGCATCACCATTTGTGTCCCATCACGACATAAAGGACGGTGTCGAGCTTGAAGTCGTAGGGCTGATCCCCCAAGTAGACGGTGGAAACCGCGTGGGCGTAGCCGATCGCACCGGTATATCGGATCTTGTCCTTCTTCCACGATGCCGTGTGGGCGAGGGCGGCGCCCCAGGTCCCATTCTCGGTGTACGCGCCGCCAAATCCGGTGATGGTGGGCGGAACTTTCTGGTGCTTGCCCACATTGGCGGCGGTTTCCGCTGTGAATGCCGGGGGGTGTGATTCCTTCCCCGATTCGGTCGCATGCTTCTTTTTGTGGAAGTACCCTACGGCTCCGCCCAGGCCGTACCCGATTGCCGGTTCGGTGATGAAGATCGGAATGGCGATGAAGGGCGGCCCTTTTTCTCGCCGTCAGCCTTCTCGTCCTTCTCCTCCTTCTGGTTGGTTTCGCCGGCTTTCTCCGCACTCACGTCGTCGTCGGCCCGCGATCGTTTGGTCTCCGTCGCGTCCACCGAGAGGCACGGCGGCGCACACCACCCCCAGGAACATGAGCAGCACCAAGGCACCACGCCGCCAGCCCTCCAGATCAATCGGAGGCAACCGGCATGACGTCATATTCACGCGCTCACCCCACATAAATCACCTCCGTTCGATCAGCCCCTAATCGCTCGCCGGATTGGCGTGCATGGCTGCCTGAAGCTTCTTGATGTCTTCTTCCGAAAGCTCCGGGCGGTCGATGGTCAAGGTCAGCTTTTCGAGCGTGC
>CAWCLO010000001.1:0-1327025 GCA_963796455.1 Candidatus Sulfomarinibacteraceae bacterium | reverse complement strand
GGATGGGGGAGGTGTGGCGGGCAACCGATGAGAAGCTCGGACGTGAGGTGGCGCTCAAGGTCCTGCCGGAGGAGTTCTCCGCCGACCCGCAACGACTCGATCGCTTCGAACGCGAGGCCCGCGCAGTGGCCTCGCTCAACCGCCCCCACATCGTCACCATCTACTCGGTGGAGGAAGTTGGGAGCATCCACTTCCTGACCATGGAGTTGGTCGACGGGCGGACGCTCGAAACCATGATCCCGGACGGCGGCTTCGACCTCGAGCGCTTCTTCGATCTGGCAACGCCGCTGGCCGAGGCGATCTCGGCGGCGCACGACAAGAGCGTCATCCACCGCGACCTCAAGCCCGCCAATGTGATGGTCGATGGTGGTGGCCGGATCAGGGTCATGGATTTCGGTCTCGCCAAGCTTCAGGACGCGAAGGGCGGATCGGATTCGAGCGAGCTCCCCACCGAGGCCCTGACCGGGATCGGCACGATCGTCGGCACCGTGCCCTACATGTCGCCGGAGCAGGTCGAGGGCCTCGTCGTCGACCACCGCACAGACATCTTCTCGCTCGGGGTCCTGCTCTACGAGATGGCGCTTGGCGAAAGGCCCTTCAAGGGCTCGACCTCGCCCGCCCTGATGTCGTCGATCCTCAGGGATGTGCCGCCATCCGTCGTCGAGATTCGCGACGACCTGCCGCGCCACCTCGCGCGGATCATCGGCCGCTGTCTCGAAAAGGACCGCGGCGACCGCTACCAGACGGCGCGTGACGTTTTCAACGAGTTGAAGGCGCTCAAGAGGGAAACGTCTGGGGCGCTGCCCTCTTCCGCGCGTCCCCGCGTCGAACCCAGTCGGGATCGTTCGACGGCCTCCGCGAGCGTCCGCGTCCGACCCGGTCTGGACCGGGCGATCGCGGTTGCGCCTTTTCGAGCTCCCGGGTCCGACTCGACCCTCACGACCCTTGCCGAAGGGCTTGCCGAGGACATCTCGAACGGTCTCGCTCGCTTTCCTTATCTCACGATCGTCGATGGCGCGGGGCTCGACTCCGGCGATGGATCGGGTGCCCCGGTCCGCGGGCGCGGTGTGCGGTACCTCCTTCGCGGAGGTCTGCGCAGTGCGGGCCCCGATCTGCGCCTGGCCGTGCAGCTGATCGACACCGAGACCGGTGCCCACGTCTGGTCGGAGACCTACGATCGCCGGTTCGAGGGCGTCCAGCCTCTTCGAGCTGCAGGATGGCCTGACCGATCGGATCGTCGCGACCGTCGGCGACTACTCGGGTGTCCTGGCGAGGTTGGTGGCGGCGGAGCTGCGCGCCGTGTCCGATGACGAGATGACCGTCGACGACTGGATCATGCGCGCAGTCTGCTTCCAGCAGGTCATTTACCCACCCGAGGAACACGCCGCGATTCGCGACGGCCTGGAGGCCGCGGTTGCTCTCGGAACCGGCAACGCAGAGGCCCACGCCTGGCTCGCGAATGTCTATCGAACCGAGTACTTCTTCGACTTCAACCTTCGTGAGGGACCGATCGAGCGCGCGCTGCAATCGGCGCAGCGCGCTGTCGACCTCGACCCGACCTCCCAGGCGGGCTGGGACGCACTGGCCCCAGTGCGCACTTCCTGCTCGGCGACGTGGCGGCCTTCGAGGCTGCGGCCGCGCGGGCCCTCGATCTCAACCGGAGAAATTCGTACACGGCCGCGGTCATGGGGCTGTTGTTCGGCATCTCGGGTCGATGGGAGCGGGGGGCACGACTCGGCCTCGAGGCGTGCGCCCTCAACCCGCACCATCCCGAGTGGTACCCATTCGTGAACGTCTACCACCACTACGCTCAAGGAGAGTTCGAGGAGGCGTTGGCGGTCCTCAAGGGGATCAACTTCCCCCGCATGCCCTGTACTCCTTCATCAACCTCGCCGCGGTGTGCGGGCAGCTCGGGCGGCTTGATGAGGCCCGCACGGCGATCACGACGCTGAAGCGTGACTTCGACTACGAGCTGGAGCGCATCCGCAACGAGTACGCCAGTGGGGACATACGGAGTCGTTTCTCGATCACCTCGTTGAAGGACTGCGAAAGGCCGGGTTCGAGGATGGTGACAGCCCCCCCTCAGGAAGCCAACCAGCGGCGGGACGACAGCGCCGGTTCGACCGCGAATCCATCGCCGTGCTGCCCTTCGTCAACATGAGCGAGGACTCGACCAACGAGTTCTTCTCGGACGGCGTGACCGAGGAGATCCTGACCAGCCTGTCGAAGATCCGCGGTCTTCGCGTGATCTCCCGAACGTCGGCCATGACCTACAAGGGCACGTCGAAATCGATTCGCGAGATCTCGGCCGAGCTCGAAGTGGGAACGGTGCTCGAGGGGTCGGTGCGGCGGGCGGGCGACCGGGTCCGGGTGACGGCTCAGCTCATCGAGGCCGCCACCGACCGGCATCTGTGGAGCGAGAGCTACGACCGCGACCTCGAAGACATCTTCGAGGTCCAGAGCGATGTCGCGGTCGAGATCGCGCGCGCCCTCGAGACCGAGCTCGCGAGCGACGTCGTGGCGCAGATCAGGCAGCGTCCCACCGAGAACATGGAAGCTTACGACCTCTACCTCAAGGGACGGCAGGGGGTGCGAACGCTGGTGGCGCCGGAGGTCGCTCGTGGCATCGAACAACTCGAGCAGGCCATCGCTCTCGACCCGGATTTCTCTGCGGCCTGGGCGCACCTCTCCTTGGGGCATCTGTTCTCCGCCTATTGGGGCGCCGCTCGCGGTCGTGAGGACTTCGACGAGGCCCGCAGGGCGGCCGACCGAGCCCTCGAACTCGATCCGGAAAGTGCCTTGGCGCGGGTCGGCCGGGCAGGGGTCCGCTCCCATCTCGACCTCGACTGGGACGGCTCGGTCGCCGACCTCCGCGAGGCGATCGAGATCGATCCGACCGAGATCGACGCCTACTTCTGGTTGGGCGTGACGTTGTTCCTCATGGGGAGGTACGAGGAGTCCGTCGCGACGCACGAGATCGCCTACTCGATGGATCCGCAGAGCCCGAACATCATTTCGCAGCTCGGGCTTGTCCTGTGTTTCGCCGGTCGGCGGGAAGAAGGCGAGCGCATGCTGCGCGACGGGATCGAGCAGCACCCCGTCTTTTTCGATCTGCCCAACTTCCTGGCCATTGTCCTCAAGAGGCGGAATCTCTTCGACGAGGCTGAGCGATGGCACGACCGCACGAGCGAGCTCACCGGCCGGCACCCGTTCTTCGAAGCGATGCGCGCGTCGAACTTGAAACTGGCCGGCGAAGAAGAAGAGGCCGGAAGGGTCTTGGATCGGCTGGAAGGGGACGATCCGCGGATGGACAGTATCGTCCGCGGGATGCGTGCCATCGCCGAACGCGATGTAGATGGGGCGCTCGAGCTTCTCTCGACCGCGGTCGACCAGCGCCTGCCGTTGGTCTTCTGGTTCCGACCGGCGGTGCACGATGACGAGTTCCCAGCGGACCACCCCGGAGTGCGGGCGTTGTGGCGGCGGCTGTGGCCCCAGGATCCTGCGCTTTCAGAAATCGAAGAACCATCCGAGACCGAGAGTAAAGCCGTGGCGGTACTGCCCTTCACCGATATGAGCCCCGGCCGGGACCAGGAGTGGTTCTGCGAAGGTGTCGCCGAGGAAATCCTCAATGCGCTGGCGGCGCTTCCGGAGCTGCGGGTGGCCTCTCGGACCGCCGCCTTCCGCTTCAAGAACCAGGACCGAGACATCGCCGCCATCGGCGAGACCCTCGGCGTCACCACCCTGCTCGAGGGGAGCGTGCGGACCGCGGGCGATCGACTGCGGGTCACGGCCCGCCTCGTCAATGCCGTCGACGGCTACCAGCTGTGGTCCGAGAAATTCGACCGAGAGATGGCCGACGTCTTCGAGGTCCAGGACGAGATCGCGGCGAGGGTGGTGGAAGCGCTCGAGATCAGCATGCTGGGCTCCGCCGAGGTCGGCGGGTCCGAACGCCACAGCGCCGACATCGAGGCCTACCACCTCTACCTCAAGGCACGCCACGCCCGCTACTCCAAGCTCGAACTGAGGACCGCTCTCGAGTGCTACCAGGGGGCCGTGTGGCGTGATCCGGGCTATTCCCTGGCCCGCATCGGGTTGGCGGAGACCCTTGTCGTGCTGTCCATGTACGGCTTCGTGCCGCCGAACGAAGGCATGACGAGAGCGCGGGATGAACTTCGCCAGGCAGGGGAAGCGACGCGGGAGTCCGCCGAGGCGTGGGCTGTGGAAGGCCTGATCCGGCTGGTCTACGATCGGGACACCTCGTCGGCGCACGCAGCTTTCGACCGCGCGATCGAGCTGAACCCGGCAAGTGTCACGGCGGTCGCGTGGCGTTCGTGGGCGTTGGTGGTCGACGAGCGCGTCGAGGAGGCGTTCGATCAGGCCCGCAAGCTGGTGGCCCTCGAGCCCAGTCGTCCTACGTCCACACGATGGCAGCGGTTACATTCCTCGTTGCGAAACACACGGATGAGGCGATCCGCCTGTCGGGGACCGCGGTCCGTCTCGAGCCCGACTCACTGCTCGGAACCTGGGTGCACGGTGTCGCGAATGCCGTTGCCGGTCGCTGGGACGAGGCGGACGAGTGGCTCGGCCGCGCCGTCGAGCGTTCCGGCCGGGCTCCGGTCTTTCTCGGTCTCCTGGCGTGGTGCCGGGCGGCAGCCGGGCGGCGAGACCACGCTCGCGAAATCCTGGCCGAGCTCGAGGAGCGGACGGCAACGGAGTACGTGTCGCCGTACTTCCGGGTCTGGGCGGTCAGCGAGCTCGACGAACCCGACGTGGCACGAAGTCTCCTCGAGCAGGCGCTCGCGGAACGCGCCAGTCTCCTCGCAATCACTGGCTTCCCGCCCCATCGAAAGCTCCTGGCCGAACCGCTGATGCAGGAGCTTGTCGAGAAACTCCGCGGCGGAGCGGCGCCGAAGGAATCGGCATGATCGGCACCACCCTCGCCCACTACCGCATCACCTCGGCCCTCGGCGCCGGCGGGATGGGGGAGGTGTGGCGGGCGACCGATGAAAAGCTGGGACGCGAGGTGGCGCTGAAGGTCTTGCCAGCTGACTTCGCAGCGGACCCGGAGCGTCTCGCCCGCTTCGAACGCGAAGCGAAGGTGCTGGCGAGCCTCAACCACCCGAACATCGCGACGTTGTTTGGGTTAGAAAACGTCGTCTCTCGACCTGTCATCCCGAGCGAGGCCTTGGGCCTCCCTTCTGTCATCCCGAGCGAGGTCGAAGGCCGAGCCGAGGGATCTGAGCGGGGCGCCGCGCCCAGCGGCGACTCACTCCGCCGAGATTTCTCGACTCCGACGTCGTCGGACGACGTCTCCGCTCGAAATGACAGATCTGGTGTCACGTTCTTGGTGATGGAATTGGTCGAAGGGGAAGATCTCTCCGAATGCATCGCGCGCGGCGCGATTCCGTTCGACGAGGCCATTCCCATTGCTCTGCAGATCGCCGAGGCCCTCGAGGCTGCGCATGAGGCGGGCATCGTCCACCGCGATCTCAAACCGGCCAACATCAAGCTCACCGAAAACGGTACGGTCAAGGTGCTCGACTTCGGGCTGGCCAAGGCGTGGGAGAGCGACGGCGGCGACTCCAGCATCTCCATGTCGCCGACCATGACCCGGCACGCCACGGTGGAAGGGGTGATTCTCGGCACCGCGGCCTATATGAGCCCGGAACAGGCCAGAGGCAAGAAGGTGGACCGCCGTGCTGATGTCTGGTCTTTTGGCGTTGTGTTGTGGGAGATGCTCACCGGTCGCAAGCTCTTCGACGGCGAGACGGTGTCGGATGTGCTCGCCGCGGTGTTGCGGGCCGAGATACCGTGGGATGAGCTTCCCCGGTCAACACCTTTGGCGGTGGAGCGGCTCCTTCAAAGGTGTCTCGCAAGAGATCCGGAGCGCCGCTTGCGCGACATGGGTGACGCGGGCCTCGAGCTCCGGGAACCGTCCGAGCCACAGCTTCAGGTGCGCGGAAACACGGGTACGCCAGCTTGGCGGACCCTGCTGTGGATCGCGGCGATCGGCGGACCGGTCACCGCTCTGTTGGTGACAGGCGCGGGTTTTTCAGGCCTGTTCGGTCAATCGAAATCGACCTCGCCGCAAAGGATGGTCTCGAACCTCTCCGCACCCGAGGGTTATTCCTTCGATCTGAACGTCGGTCCTCCTGCAATCTCGAACGACGGCCGCCAGGTGGTCTTTCCGGCACGCGAACCGGACGGGCCGAGCTACGTCTTCGTGCGTTCCCTCGACAACGAGAACGCGCGCCGGCTCGATGACACGCGCGGGGGGGAAATGCCGTTCTGGTCTCCGGATGGTCGAACGCTCGGGTTCTTTGCCGATGGCAAGCTCAAGAAGATCGGCTTGGAGGACGCGAGGGCAGAGGTTCTGGCCGATGCGCCGCAGCCGCTCGGGGCTTCGTGGGCGGATGACGACACGATCATCTTTGTCGGTGACTACAACTCACCACCGCGGTTGATTGCAGCCGATGGCGGCGACGTGCGGCAGTTGCCGGTCCCCATACCAGGGTTGCTGTCCACGTGGTATGCGTGGCCCAGGATCATTCCCGGTGGGACGCACTACCTCTTTGTTCTGCAAGATCTCGGAGGTGCGAGATCCGGTACCTATGCGGCCTCCATGACGGGCGATCCGCAACCGGTTTTGTTGACCCGGACGATGTCCAGGGTCGAGCTGGTGGAACCAGACTGGCTGCTCTTCTGGGAGGCGGGGAGTCTCAAGGCCTTTCCCTTCGACACGGAACGACTCAGGATCGGCTCGGAGAGCGTCAGTCTGGCCGACGTCGGCTGGTCCTCGTATTCGTTTTCGGGACGGTTCGCAGTATCGCCGTCGGGAATTCTGGTCTATCAGGGGGGGACCGGTCAATTCGGTGATACGGAGATCGTGACGGTTGATCGAACTGGGCGCCAGCTTTCGTTGGTGGGGCCCCTGGCCGAGTACTATTCTCCGGCAGTCTCGCACGACGGTCGACGGGTGGCGGTCGATATCACCGACATTCAAAGGACCCAAGGCGACGTCTGGGTCTTCGATCTCGAACGCGGTACCCGCACCCGTCTCGCGGCCGGCCCGATCGACGAGTCCCGCCCGGTGTGGCACCCCGACGACAGCGAGGTGTTCTTCCGGCGCGTACCCGACATCTATGTCCGAGACGTCGAGGGGGCGAGACCGGAAAGAGCCTTCACATCGAATGACCTCAACTCCGAGCCTGACGACATCGATCCGGATGGTCGGTTCTTGCTCTACAGCCTCGAGTCGGAGAACGACGTAGACCTGTGGGTGCTCGAGTTCGAATCCGGCGAGGCGCGGCCGTGGCTCGACCAGCCGTACCCTGAACGCGATGGGCAATTTTCTCCCGACGGCGGATGGGTGGCCTACGGGTCGGATGAATCCGGTTCGAGCGAGATCCACGTGCGGAGTTTCCCCGCCGGCGACGAGCGGTTTGTGATCTCCGGTGGCGGCGGGAGAACTCCGATCTGGAGCCGTGACGGCGGCGAGCTCTTCTATTACTCGGCCGATTCAGAAATCACGGCGGTCCCGGTGACCTGGACCGGCGGGAGACCCGTTTTCGGCAGACCGTCGCCTCTTTTCCGGGTGATCCTCCGGTCGGGCGACCACAGCTTCGATGTGTTCCCCGACGGTGAGCGTTTCCTGCTCAACCGCATCGTGACGGAAACCGACGAGAGGTCGTTGGTCTTTGTGCAAGGCTGGCAACGGGAGCTCGAATCCAGATGATCGGCACAACCCTCGCCCACTACCGCATCACCGCGGCCCTCGGCGCCGGCGGGATGGGGGAGGTGTGGCGGGCTCACGACGAAAAGCTGGGGCGCGAGGTGGCGATCAAGGTCCTGCCGGAGGAGTTCTCCGCGGACCCGAAGCGGCTCGATCGATTCGAACGCGAAGCGCGGGCGGTGGCCTCACTCAACCACCCCCACATCGTCACCATCTACTCGGTGGAGAAGGTCGGGAGCATCCACTTCCTGACCATGGAGCTGGTCGACGGGCGGACGCTCGAAACCATGATCCCGGACAGTGGTTTTGAATTCGAGCGCTTCTTCGATCTTGCGACCCCCCTGGCCGAGGCGATCTCGGCGGCTCACGACAAGAGTGTGGTCCACCGCGACCTCAAGCCGTCAAATGTGATGGTGGACGGCGACGGTCGAGTCAAGGTGATGGATTTCGGTCTCGCGAAACAGCAGGGATCCGGAGAGGTTTCGGATTCCTCGGAGCTGCCCACCGAGGCCCTAACCGGGGTCGGCATGGTGGTGGGCACGGTGCCCTACATGTCGCCCGAGCAGGTTGAGGGCAAGATCCTCGATCACCGGACCGATATCTTCTCGCTCGGGGTCTTGCTGTATGAAATGGCCACCGGCGAGCGGCCGTTCGCGGGCGAGAGCGCGGCCGGGCTCATGTCGTCGATCCTGCGCGACGCGCCGGAGCCGGTGGGCGAGCGCCGCGATGATCTTCCGAACCACCTCGGCCGGATCATCACGCGGTGTCTCGAGAAGGACCGCCGCGACCGCTACCAGACGGCACGGGATGTCTTCAACGAGCTCAAGGCGCTGCGCCGGGAATCGAGTTCGATGGTTGCCCAGAATTTGAGGCCGGCATCACAATCACCTCGACTGGTTTCCCGTCCGTCGTCGAGCAGCTCCGAAGTCAGGCGCAGGGATGTCCCCTGGATCGCCGTGCTGCCGTTTGGTTGTCCGAGAGGTGATTCGAATGTGGAGGCATTCGCCGACGGACTCGAAGAGGACATCGCCGCCGGTCTCTCGCGATTCTCCTATCTCTTCGTGGTGGCTCGCAAATCGACGAGCCGTTACCGAGGGGAGTCGGCTGATGTCCGACAGGTGGGTGAGGAGCTGGGCGCGCGGTTCGTGATGGAGGGGGGCATCCGCAAGGCGGGATCGACGATTCGGATCAACGTGCAGATCGTCGACACCGAGACCGGCACCCACCTGTGGACCGAGACCTACGACCGCGATCTCGACGAGACCGCGATCTTCGCCATTCAGGACGACATCACCGACCGGGTTGTGGCGACGGTGGCCGACCCGTATGGGGTGGTGGCGCGATCGATGGCGATCCCCACCGCCGCGATGGATCCGAAGGAGATGACCGCCTACCAGGCGGTGCTGCGGTATTTCCTGTTCCAACAGCGGCTGTCGCAGGAGGATCATGTGATCGCCCGCGAAGCTCTGGAGCGAGCGGTGGAGGTCGAACCCGGGTACGCCGACGCCTGGTCCTGTCTCGCGTTGGTGGTTCTCGACGAGGATCGTCATGATTTCAACCGCCGGCCGGACGCGCTCGATCGGGCTCTGTCGGCGGCCCGGCGAGGCGTGGAAGCCGATCCGGCGAGCTCGTTTGCACATTACGCCCTGGCGACGGTCTTTTTCTATCGCCGGGATCTGGGCGCCTTCAAGGCCAACGCCGAAAAGGCCATCAAGCTCAACCGCCGCAACGGCAATGTTGTGGCGATGCTGGGGGTTCTCTACGGCTACTCGGGTGACTGGGACCGGGGCGTCGAGCTCACCACCGAAGCGATGGAGCTCAACCCCCACCATCCCGGGTGGTATCGCTTCACCACCTTCTTCGATCACTTTCTCAAGGGTGAGAACCAGCAAGCTCTCGAGGTCGCGCAGAAGATCAACATGCCCGGCTATTACGGCGCTCCCATGGCGGAGGTGCTGGCGCACACCCGGCTTGGCAACACCGCCGCCGCCGAGAACGCGGCCCGCGAGATGCTGCGTGCCTACCCGGCTGAGGACATGCGGGGCTACGGGCGATTCGCCGAGATGTGGTTCTACTCCCAGCCCGATCTCCTTAACGAAGTCATCAGTGTTCTGCGCTCAGCCGGCGTCGAAGTCGACGCACCGGGTGGCGAGGAATCAACCCCCGCTCCGATCTCCGGGGCGTCGACACCGGCGGCGTCTCCGATTTCCGCCCCTGCTGAAACGCAGTTTGTGGCGATTGCCGTCCTGCCCTTCAGCGATCTGAGCCCGGGCAAGGATCAAGACTACTTCTGCGAGGGCATGGCCGAGGAGATCATGAGCTCCCTGGTCCGGATCGAGGGCATCCGCATCGCATCACGCACGTCCGCCTTCCGTGCCCGGCAGGAGGGCCACGGCCTGGCAGAGATCGCGCACCTGCTCTCCGTGAGCCACGTACTCGAGGGCAGCGTGCGAACGGCAGGGAGCCGCCTGCGGGTCACCGCGCAGCTAACCGACGTGGCGAGCGGGCACCAGCTCTGGTCCGAGCGCTTCGACCGGGAGCTGGAGGACATCTTCGCCGTCCAGGACGAGATCGCCGCCGGTGTCGTCGAGGCCGTCGAGGCCCGGCTTGCTCCGGGAGCGCGGACCATCCCGGCCCGACCCCAGGCCCGCAACCTCGAAGCCTATCGGAGCTACCTGTTGGGCCAGCATCTTCGCTACGCCAAGGAGGATCACGGCGGGGCCGTTCGGGCCTTCCAGGAAGCCATCCGCCTCGATCCGACTCACGCACCTTCGTGGACCGGGCTCGCGGAAAGCCTCGCGCTGTCGGCGCACATGAGCTTGATCCCGGCGCAGGAGGCCTGCGCGGGCGCCCGAAAGGCCCTCGCAACCGCGCTGGAGTTGCAGGGAGAATCTGCTGATGGCCTCCACGGCGAGGGCTTTGTCGCATTCATCGAACGACGATGGAAGGACTTGGAGGCCGCCGTTCGTCGAGCGATCGAACTCCAGCCCTCCCACGTTCCGTCCCTTGGTTTGTTGGGGATGTGCCTGAGTCTGCACCAGAAGCCCGACGAAGCCGAGCCGTTTTTCGAGCGGGCCCGGCAAGCCGATCCGCTTGCGTCCTTTCCCTACATGCTCACGGCACTGGGGCTGCTGACCGCCAGGCGGCCACAGGAAGCCCTCCCATACGCCGAGCAAGCGCTCACGTTCGAGAAGGAGGACGCGTCGGCGCTGTTCTGCTCGAGCCTGGCGAATGTCGCCCTTGGGCATTTCGAGGAAGGCATAACGGCTGCCGAGCACGGCGTCTCCGTTTCTCACCGGGGGGGCGACTTCCTGGGACTGCTGGGGTGGGCACTGGCCAGTGCGGGACGTGAGGACGAAGCCCGGACGCTCCTCGAGGAGCTGCGAACGCGGGCGGCTGCGGCTCCGCAGATAGTGTCCGAGGGCTGGCTGCTCGGTGCACTCGGGGAGATCGACGCGGCCTTCGAGGTCTTCGCGCGGGCCGAGGACCAGCACCAGCTTTGGCTCTACTACACCGGGCTGCCCGGCTTCGACTCTCTCCGGGCTGACCCGCGCTTCACCGAGCTCGAGGAGCGCCTCGGTCTGCCGCCTTCGCCGACCCGCAGACAAGCCGGACGGGCAGCAGATGCCGATCCGAGTCGCGGGGAAGTCAATCGCCGTCCTGCCCTTCGTCAACATGAGCGCCGACCCCGAGAACGAGTACTTTTCGGATGGGCTCACCGAGGAGATCATCGCCGACCTTTCGAAGTATCGGCGCGTTGAGGGTCATCTCGCGAACTTCGGCGATGCAGTTCAGGGGCGCGAAGAAGGATGTGCAGACGATCGGTCGGGAGCTGGGTGTGCGCTATGTCCTGGAAGGGGGAGTGCGCAAATCGGCAGTTCGACCTCCGCATCACTGCCCAGCTCATCGATGCCCAGATCGGATGCCCACCTCTGGAGCGAGAAGTATCAGCGGACCATGGAGGATGTCTTCGAGGTTCAGGAGCGGGTCTCGAGGGAGATCGTGAAGTGCTCTCGACGTCAGCCTCACCTCGGACGAGAACCGGCGGCTCGCTGAAAGCCCGATCGCCGACGCCCGCGCCTTCGAGCTCTATCTGCAGGCGCGCCAGGATCTTCAGACAACGACCCGGCTCGTCGGTCGAGAGGGTGCCGGCCCTGCTCGCACGGGCGATCGAAATCGAGGGTGAGACCCCGGCCCTCATGGCCCTCGAGGCCTGGGCCATGGTGGCCGAGGTGAAAGCCGGCCTGAGCCGCGATCTGCAGCCTCTCGACGACGCTGAAGCCATGGCCCTGACGCTCATGCACCGCGATCCTGACGGGCCCTATCGGGCACGCGATTCTCGGATTTGTATGCTATGAACGCGGCCGATTGAAGAAGCCGTCCGACATTTCAAACAGTCGCTCGACCGCAACCCCAACGACCCGGACACCCTGTGGTACATGTGCGCCACCTACTTTGCCGCAGGAGACACCGAAGGCGGGTTCCAGGCCGCACATCTCATGGCGACTCACGATCCGTTGAACGCGAACTCCTGGATGTGCGCCGGCGCGGCGAAAATCATTGCCGGTCAATTCGAGGAGGCTCTGCCGGAGTTCGAGCGGGGAATGGCCCTGGATCCCCAGAACTACTTTCTCCGATGGTGCGCCGGTTATTCGCTCGCTGCCCTGGGAAGGACGCAGCAGGCCTCCCGGCATGCGCAGTTCATGCTCGAGACTGAGCCGGAGGGACCCTACACCATCCAGCTGCTCGCCCTCATCGATGCCATCGAAGGGAGACACCGGGATGCGATCTCGAGACTCTCGAACATCGACCTGGCGCCCCTCGACAGTCACACACAGTTTCACCTCGCCGAGCCGTTTGCCCTGTCCGGCGACCACGACCGTGCCCTCGATATGATCGGGCGAACGGTCGATGGAGGGTTCTACCCCTACCCGTTCATCTCGACTCATTGCCCGTTTCTCGCGCCGTTGCGGTCCCTGCCCCGCTTTGCAGAAATTGCCGCGAAGTCGCAGGAGCGGACGGCAGCGTTCCTCAAGGCCGAGCGCGAAGCAACCTCACATGTCAATCGCGATTGGAAGCTGGCAGTGATCGGCACCACCCTGGCCCACTACCGCATCACCGCCGCTCTCGGTTCAGGCGGCATGGGTGAGGTGTGGCGCGCGACCGACACCAAGCTCGGCCGCGAGGTGGCGCTCAAGGTGCTGCCCGAGGAGATGGCCGCAGATCCAGAACGACTCGATCGATTCCGCCGCGAGGCCATGATGCTCGCCTCCCTCGATCATCCGGGTGTGGTCGGCGTGTACTCGGTGGAGGAGAGCGAGGGCCAGCACTTTCTGACCATGCAATTGGTGGAAGGTGAGTCGCTGGACGGGTTGATCCCCTCCGACGGCATGGCCGTGGATCGAATCCTCGAGATCGCTTCCGCTGTGGCTGAGGCGCTGGCGGCCGCCCACGACAGGGGCATCGTCCACCGCGATCTCAAGCCCGCCAACGTCATGGTTGCGCCCGACGGGCAGGTCAAGGTGCTCGATTTCGGGCTCGCCAAGATTGCGGTCCCACAGCCGGACGGGCCTCTGGACTCCGAAATGGAAACGGACCTTCACACCCGCGAAGGCGTGGTCATGGGAACTGTTCCCTATATGTCACCGGAACAGGTCTCGGCCCAGGCAGTCGATCTCAGAACCGATATCTTCTCGTTGGGAGTCATGCTCTACGAGATGGCGAGCGGGCAGCGGCCGTTCGGCGGGAGATCCACGGCCGAACTCAGTTCGGCGATCCTTCGCGATACACCGCCGTCCCTGTCCGGCCGTGCGCGACTGAGTTGCCCGATGGGTTGATGCAGGTCATCGAACGCATGTCTCGAAAAAGTACCCTGGGGCCCGCTATTCGAGCATGCGCGACTGTTCACGCCGCCCTGGAGGGTGCGCTCATCCGGCCGTGAAGACCGTCCCGTTCGACCGAGCAATGTGGGGTCGCCGGCCGTGGCTCTCGAAGCCGCTCAAGTTCGCGGCCGGCGTCGGTCGCTCCTGGCGGTCGTGGCATTTCTGCTCGTGCGGTTCGAGGTTTTCGGCCCGTTCGGGACGGATCGGCAGGTTTCCGCCGGGCCCGAAATCCGATCCATCGCGGTGCTGCCTCTGGACAACTTCTCGGGGGACCCGAGCCAGGACTATTTCGCCGAGGGCATGACCGATGCGCTGACCGCGGATCTCGCCCGGATCAGCCAGATCCGGGTCATTTCGCGCGGTTCCGCCATGCAGTTCGGTGGCGACAATCGCCCGTCGACTCCGGAGATCGCCGAGGCTCTCGACGTTGATGCCATCGTGGAGGGCTCGGTCATTCGAGAGGGCGACAGGGTTCGGATCACGGCCCAGCTCATCGATGCCCGCGGAGATCGGCATTGTGGGTCGAGACCTTCGATCGCAGCTCCTCTGGACGTGCTGGCGCTTCAGGGTGAGATGGCTTCGGCCATCGCCCGGGAAATCAACGTCCAGTTGACCCCAGCCGAGCAGTCGCTTATCGAGAGTGCTGGGACCGTGGACCCCGAGGCCTACGACGCCTATCTCAAGGGCCGCTACTTCTTCAACCGTCCGAGTGACGAGAATCTGAAGAAGGCCATCGACCGTTTCGAAGATGCTCTCGCCATCAGCCCGAACTTCGTGCCGGCCCTCTCGGGTCTGTCCGATGCCTACCTGTGGGCCGGCTACAACGAAGGATTCATCACGGCCGCCGATTCTCGGCCGAAGGCGAAGGCCGCGGCCGAGAAGGGCATTCGCCTGGACGAGCGATCGGCCGAGGCTCACGCCTCGCTCGCCAACTTCAAGCTCTGGTACGAGTACGACTGGTTGGGGTCCGAACGAGAGTTTCGCCGCGCCATCGAGCTCAACCCGAACTATGCCTTCGCCCACGACCAGTTTGCCATCGGTCTCGCATTTCTGGGCCGGTTCGACGAGTCGATCGCCGCGAGCAAAGTTGCAGCGGAACTGGACCCACTCAACCCCCAGATTCCTCTCGATGCCGTCATGGCTGCGTCATGGAACGGCGACCACGAGGCCGCGCGGGAGCTCGCCAGAGGAGCCGCCGAACTCGACCCGACCTACTTCTTTCCTTCGTGGTCCCTTGGATGGATCGACATTCAGGCCGGGATGGTCGAGGATGCGATCCCGCATTTCCAGCGGGCCAAGACCATGGGCGCGCCGGCATTCGTCAGCGCATTCCTCGCCTACGCCCACGGCGCTTCCGGCGATCGGGAACGCGCCATGGCAGAGGTGGAGGACCTGAAGGCGATGTCGCTCAACGCGGTGATCACGCCCTTTAACAATTCGTTGGTGGCCATCGGCCTGGGAGAATACGGCCGGGCGGTCAGCCTGTTGGAACAGGCCTACGCGCTGGATTCGGAGTGGCTGGGTTGGCTCAAGAACGACCGGGTCTTCGATCCGTTGCGCACCGATCCGCGCTTCGCCGCGCTCTTGAAGAAATTGAACTTCGAAGAATGAGGTTGGCAAAGACATCGACATGATCGGCACGACCCTCGCTCACTACCGCATCACCGCGGCGCTCGGCGCCGGTGGGATGGGAGAGGTGTGGCGTGCCACCGATACCAAGCTCGGCCGCGATGTGGCGCTCAAGGTGCTTCCTGCGGATTTCGCTGCCGATCCGGCTCGCCTGGCCAGGTTCGACCGTGAAGCGAAGGTGCTGGCGAGCCTCAACCACCCCAACATTGCCCACCTCTATGGCCTGGAAACGGTTGCGAACGACGGCAACTCGAAACTCAAAACTCAAAACTCAAAACTGACCTCAGACGAAGCCGCACCCGAGATCATCTCTTTCTGGTGATGGAGCTTGTCGAAGGCGAGGATCTGTCGGAGCGGATCGCGCGCGGAGCAATCCCGATTGACGAGGCAATACCGATCGCCCTGCAGATTGCGGAGGCCCTGGAGGCGGCGCACGAGGCCGGCATCGTCCACCGCGATCTCAAACCCGCCAACATCAAGCTCACCGAAGACGGTACGGTCAAGGTTCTCGACTTCGGGCTCGCCAAGGCCTGGGAGACGGAGGGTGGCGACATGAACTCGTCGCTGTCGCCCACGCTCACCCGGCACGCCACCATCGAAGGCGTGATTCTCGGCACCGCCGCCTACATGTCGCCGGAGCAGGCGCGAGCCAAACCCGTCGACAAGCGGGCGGACATCTGGGCCTTCGGCGTGGTGCTCTTCGAGATGCTTTCGGGCCGGCGGCTGTTCGAGGGCGAGACGGTGAGCGACGTGTTGGCGGCTGTGCTCAAAAACGACCCAGAGTGGAAGGCCCTGCCGAAGAACGTCGGGCCCGCCACCCGCCGCCTGCTCGAGCGGTGCCTCGAGAAGAACCCGCGCCGGAGGTACCGGGACATCGGAGACGTCGCTCTCGACCTCGATGCCGGACCGGCGGCCGACGTCGAGCTTGGCGCCGCGCCGTCCGACGCCGGACGGGCAACCGGCCGCCTGGCCTGGGCGACGGCGTGTATCGCCATCGCCGTTGCCATCGCGCTGGGCTTTCTACTGTGGCGGCAATTCAATTTCCGCCAGGCCCCTCCGCGGTTCGACAAGCTCACGTTCACTCCGCAGTGGGTCACCAGCGCGCGCTTCGCCCCGGACGGCCGGACGGTGGTTTTCAGCGCGGCGCTTCAGGGCAACACGTCCGAGCTTTTCGTGCGCGACCCCGGAGACCCGCAGCCCCGTCGGCTGGGTGGCGCCAACGTCCAGCTCCTCGCGGTCTCCGCGACCGGGGAGCTCGCGGTCCTCACCCGGACCCGGTTCCGCTCGCACCGGTCCTACATCGGAACGCTCGCCCGGATGCCCCTCGCGGAGGCGTCGCCGCGCGAGATCCTGAACGATGTCACTGCGGCCGACTGGTCTCCGGACGGCAGCGAGCTCGCGATCATCCGGCAGGTCCAGGGGAGCAGCCGCCTCGAGTACCCGATCGGCACGGTCCTCGCGGAATCGAAGGGTTATCTCAGCGATGTGCGCATCTCGCCGAAGGGCGACATCATCGCCTTCATGTACCACGCGTTCGAGTGGGACAATCGGGGCCCGGTCGTCGTCGTCGATCGCAGCGGTGCGGTGGTGGCAAAGTCGCCCGAATACCCGGGGGAGGAAGGGCTCGCGTGGACGGAAGACGGCGAATCGGTCCTCTTCGGGGCGTCGGACGAAAACGCCAACTACTCGATCCGCGAGCTCTCCCTGGATGGAACGATCCGGAATGTGCTGAGCGATTCCACCGGACTCTCCATCTGCGACATGACCGCAGACGGGAGGCTTCTCGTCACGACCTCCAACCAACGGGCCAGCATCGTCGCACGATTCCTCGGCGCCCCGGCCGAACGCACTCTACCGTCGTCCGAGAGGACCTTCTTCCCGGTGATGTCGCGGGACGGTCGCAGCCTCATCTTTACGGATCAGTCGCGGTTGGCGGGCCCCTACTACTCGGTGTACCTCCAACCCGCCGACGATTCGCCCCCGGTCCGGCTCGGAGAGGGGGTCGGCGCGGACCTGTCCCCCGACGGGACCCTGGTGGCGGTGGTCGTCATGTCCGAGCCTCCGCGGCTGATGGTCTACCCGACCGGAGCCGGCGAGCCTCGCGACATCTCGGTCGCCGGCTTTGCGACTTACGACTATGCCTCGATGCGGTTTCTCGAGGACGGGCGCGGGGTGGCGTTCTGCGGCAGCGAGACCGGCAAGGCCTCCCGCTGCTACGAGCGGGATCTCGCTGGCGGCGCCGCTCGCCCCATCACCCCCGAAGGCACCGATCACGGGCTCGTTTCCCCGGACGGTACGACCGTGGTGGCCCGGGACACCGACGGCCTCTACCAACTCTACCCGCTGGACGGGAGCGAGCCGACGCCCGTGCCGGGGCTTGTCGACGGCGACTACCTCGTCAACTGGGGAGCGGACGACCGCTCCCTGCTCATCTACCGCCCGATGGAAATCCCTTCCCGCATCGAGCGTCTCGACCTCTCGACCGGCCGGAAAGCGCTGGTTCGGGAGCTGGCGCCCGCGGATCTCGTCGGCGCGCAGGCCGTCTACGGGGTTTCCGTCTCGGCGGACGAGAAGTCCTACGCCTACGCCCTCGAACGCGCGGTGGGCGCCCTCTACGTGGTCGAGGGAGTGCGGTGAAACGCGTGGAAGGAGACCAACCGTGATCGGCACGACCCTGGCCCACTACCGCATCACCGCGGCTCTCGGCGCCGGCGGGATGGGGGAGGTGTGGCGCGCCACCGATACCAAGCTCGGCCGCGAGGTGGCGCTCAAGGTACTTCCTGCGGATTTCGCTGCCGATCCGGCTCGCCTGGCCAGGTTCGACCGTGAAGCGAAGGTGCTGGCGAGCCTCAACCACCCCAACATTGCCCACCTCTATGGCCTGGAAACGGTTGCGAACGACGGCAACTCAAAACTCAAAACTCAAAACTCAAAACTGACCTCAGACGAAGCCGCACCCGAGATCATCTTTTTGGTGATGGAGCTTGTCGAAGGCGAGGATCTGTCGGAGCGGATCGCCCGCGGAGCAATCCCGATTGACGAGGCAATACCGATCGCCCTGCAGATTGCGGAGGCCCTGGAGGCGGCGCACGAGCAGGGCATCGTCCACCGCGATCTCAAACCCGCCAACATCAAGCTCGCCGAAGACGGCACGGTCAAGGTGCTCGACTTCGGGCTCGCCAAGGCGTGGGAAACCGAGGGGGGCGACGTCAGCTCGTCGTTCTCGCCGACGCTCACCCAGCACGCGACCCTCGAAGGCGTGATTCTCGGAACCGCCGCCTACATGAGCCCGGAGCAGGCGCGCGGAAAGAAGGTGGACCGGCGGGCTGACATCTGGGCATTTGGTGTGGTGCTTTGGGAGATGCTGACCGCGCGCAGACTCTTCCAGGGCGAGACGGTGTCCGATGTCATGGCCGCGATCCTCACCAAAGACCCGGATCTCGACGCGCTGCCGCCCGAGACCCCGCCGCACGTCAGGAGGCTGATCGGCCGCTGCCTGCGGCGAGACCCGAAGCTGCGGCAGCGTGACATGGGCGATGTACGGCTCGAGCTTTCGAACGCGGAAGACGGCCACGAGGATTCGAAGATCCCCCATGCCGCACGGTTCCGACCCGTTTGGGTGCTCGCGGCCCTGGTGTGCGCAGCAGCGGGAGTCGTGATCGGTCTCATGCTCGACGGGGCTATCGCGAGCCCGAACGCGGTCATTGGCTCCGCCGATCGCGCCGTTCGCCGTTCGATTCTGATCCCGGCCCCAATCGGTGGGTCGCGGGACGTGCTCGGAATAGCCATTTCACCAGATGGCGACGCGGTCGTCCTGGGGCAGGGTTACGGAGGCGAGGGCCTTCTCGAGTTGCGGCGGCTCGACTCCCTCGAGTCGACGCTGATCCCGGACACAGAAGGCGGTTCCTTCCCCTTCTTTTCACCCGACGGCAGGTGGTTGGCCTTTTTTGACCAGGACGAGCTTCGCAAGGTCCCGGTGGACGGTGGGCCGTCGAGCATGATCTGCGAAGCAGGGGTGACCCTGGGTGGAACCTGGTCCGACGACGGCTGGATCTACTTCACCCACGGCGAGAGCCGGCTGGCGCGGGTGCCCGAGGGCGGCGGCGAACCGGAGAATCTCAAGTTGGAGGATGCGTTCGGTCCGCACGCCCTCCCCGGTGGTCGCGGGGTGCTGGTGAACCACTCCTCCGGCAGTGCGGCGTCGGGTCGTAGGGATCTGGCCGTGATCTCCGTGGTGCTCGCAGATGGCTCTGTCAAGAAGGTGATCGACGACGGCTACGCTCCCCGTTATGTGGCGAGTGGTCACCTGGTCTTCGTGCGCCAGGGGATGCTCCTGGCCGCGCCTTTCGATCTCGAGCGCCTTGAGGTGACCGGGTCCGAGGTGCAGGTCTCCGAGAGCGTCGCGACCGATTCGGTGTGGGGCACCGCCCTTTACGACGTGGCCGCCGACGGCTCCCTGGTCTACCTTCGCGGCGGTGACTACGCGGCGACCGTACCGACCTGGATCGATCGAGACGGAGCCGACGAACCGTTGTCGGTGGAGCGCAATGTCCACGGCACCTATCAGCTGTCGCCGGATGGTTCCAAGCTCGCGATTCAGGTGGCGGAGGAGAGCGACCAGATTCACGTCTACGACTTTGCCCGCGAAACCTTGACCCGCGTGACCTTCGAGGGTACCAGCCGCTACCCCGCCTGGTCTCACGATGGTCGCGAGCTCTTCTATCAGGCCTTCCGCGATGGTACCGCCACGATCATGCGACGGCCGGTGGATGGCAGCGGGGGCGAAGTGCCGTTGCTCACCTCTGACGGCCTCGAACGAGTCGGGAACATTTCACTCATGCCGTACGACGCCTCGCCCGACGGCCGCCATCTGCTGGTGGGAACCTGGGGAGATTTCGAGACGGGCGCCGATGTCTGGCTGATAACGCTCGACGGCAGCGACCCGCCTCAGCCGCTCATCCGCACCCCGGCCAACGAGATCATCCCTTCGTTCTCACCCGATGGGAGATTCATGATCTATCACTCCAACAAGGCCGGGCACTATGCAATCTACGTGCGACCGTTTCCCGACGTTGCCGGTCGGGAATGGACCATTTCCGCGCGCGGCGGCTACGACGCACGCTGGTCGCCCAGCAGGAACGAGATCCTCTACCGGGTCGGCGGACGCCGGCTCATGAGCGTGCCGTTCGAAACGGAGCCCGAGTTTCAACCAGGGACCGAACGCCTGTTGATGACTCTGGACGCGCATGACGCCGCAGGCTTTTCCTTCGATTTGTCCCGTGACGGCGACCGAATCCTCGTCAACCGGCCGTCCATGTCGTATACCGATGAGCGACCGGTGGTGCTCGTCAGCGACTGGTTCGTCGAGCTCGAGGAACTGGCGGGGAGAGGAGGCACCCGGTGATCGGTCAGAAGCTCGCTCACTACCAGATCACCGCGGCGCTCGGCGCCGGTGGGATGGGTGAGGTGTGGCGCGCCACCGATTCCAAGCTCGGCCGCGAGGTGGCGCTCAAGGTGCTGCCTGAGGAGTTTGTCGACGACCCGCAGCGGCTCGATCGCTTCGAGCGCGAAGCGCGGGCGGTGGCCTCGCTCAACCACCCGCACATCGTCACGATCCACTCGGTGGAGGAGGCGGAGGGTATTCGCTTCCTGACCATGGAACTCATCGAGGGCCGGAGCCTGGATAAACTGATCCCCGAAGGTGGGATGGAGCTCGGGCTCTTTTTCGATCTTGCGGTGCCCCTGGCCGAGGCGATCTCGGCGGCGCACGCCAAGAGCGTTATCCACCGCGACCTCAAACCCCCGAACGTGATGGTCGACGGCGACGGCCGGCTCAAGGTATTGGACTTCGGGCTGGCCAAACTGCACGAGGTCGGCGATGTATCCGATTCCACCGAGCTTCCGACCGAGGCGCTGACGGGAATCGGCATGGTGGTGGGCACCATGCCCTATATGTCGCCGGAACAGATCGAGGGCGAAATCGTCGACCACCGGACCGACATCTTTTCGCTCGGCGTGCTCTTGTATGAGATGGCAATCGGCGAACGACCCTTTCAGGGCAAGAGCTCGCCGGCGCTGATGTCCTCGATCCTCAAGGATGTGCCGACGCCGGTGGTCGAGCTGCGCTCCGATATGCCCCGCCACCTCGGCCGGATCATCGGCCGCTGCCTCGAGAAGAAACGCCGCGACCGGTATCAGACTGCGCGGGACGTATTTAACGAGTTGAAGGCGCTCCAGCGTGAGGCCTCATCGGCGACGGTGGTGCCGCCGCAGCCGAGGATCGAGGATGCGAACCTCCGACCTTCACCCGACTCAGCCGGTGCTGTTTCAACTCTGTCGGCCTCCGGGTCGATACCACGCGACGAGGGCTTCTGGGTCGCGGTGTTGCCGTTCAAACACACCGGTGGCGACACCGGTCTGACGGTCCTGGCCGAGGGTCTCTCGGAAGACATCGCCACCGGTCTGTCGCGCTTTTCCTATCTTCGCGTGGTCTCGCGAGGCGCCGCCCCATCCGACGCGGAGTCCGGCGCGGCCTCGGTCCGCGGTGAATCCGATGCGAGCTATGTGATGGAAGGCAGCCTTCGGCAGGCCGGTGACCGGCTGCGAATCGCGGTGCAGCTCGTCGAAGCGGCAACCGGCGCCCACCTCTGGGCCGAATCCTACGACCGCACCTTCAGCCCGGAGGCGCTGTTCGATCTCCAGGACGAACTGGTTCCGCGCATCGTCTCGACGGTCGCGGACATGCACGGCATCCTGCCGCGCCGTATGAGTGAAACCGTGGCGTTGAAGCCCGCCGATCAACTGACCCCGTATGAAGCGTTGCTCCACAGCTTCGGTTACAACGAGCGTTTCACTCCTGAAGCGCTCGCCGAGGCGCGGTCCTGTCTCGAGCGAGCGGTCGAACAATCTCCCGGAAAGGCCGACTGCTGGGCGATGCTGTCGGTGATGTACTCCAACGAGTTCGGGCACTGGGACAACCGGGAACCGGAGTATTTCGACAAGGCGCTTCGGGCTGCGCGAAAGGCGGTCCTGGCGGCGCCGCTCCATTCGCTGCCTCACTACGCGCTGGCGCAGGCTCATTTCTTCAGGCGTGAGTTTCCCGAAGCCCGGACGGCGGCGGAACGGGCCGTTGCCCTCAACCCCATGGATGGTTCGACGGCAGCCTTCATGGGATTGCTGATCGCCTATTCGGGAGAATGGGAACGAGGCTGTGAACTGGCGGAAAGGGCCTTGGATCTGAATCCGAATCTTCCGGGGTTGTTCCACTACACGGCATGGCACGATACCTATCGCAAGGAAGACTACCGTCGTGCCCTGGAGCTGGCGCTCAAACTCAACACTCCGGGCAGCTTCTATCAGCATGCCGTGCTGGCCATGTGTTACGCCCAGTTGGGTGAAATGGATGCGGCACGTAAATCGCTCCAGGACACGCTGGCCCTCAAACCCGATTACGGCCAGTCAGCTCGCCAGCTCCACGGCAAGTGGATCCAACCGGATCTGGTGGAGAAGTTGATGGATGGGCTCCGCAAGGCGGGGCTCGAGATCGCCGACGAGGACGAAACTGCTGAGGCTCCATCGGGCGATCTGGCATCCGGCGAGCAGCGAGCGGATGAAGGATTCTGGGTCGCAGTGCGGCCATTTACGTACACGGGCGATGACGCCGACGTTTCGGCGCTGGGAGAAGGCCTGACGGAGGAGATCGTCACCGGCCTGTCGCGTTTCTCCTACCTCCGAGTGATGGCGAACGATACCTCCGGGGCGAAAGCGCGCTACGTTCTCGAGGGGAGCCTGCGAAAGGCCGGCACGAAGGTGCGCCTCGCGGTCAAGCTCGTCGACACGACCGCGGGGACCCACCTCTGGGCCGAAAATTACGAGCGCACCTTCACCGCCGAGACCCTCTTCGAGCTGCAGGACGAGCTCGGGTCGCAGATCCCCTCCACGGTCGGTGACCCCCACGGAGTGCTGCCGCACACCATGAGCGAGTTGCTGCGCGGCAGGGACCCTGAGGATCTGACGCCCTACGAGGCGGTGCTGCGCGCTTTCGGTCAGGGCTTCCGTCGGACACCCGAAGAGCACGCCACGGTGAGAGCCTGTCTGGAGCGGGCCGTCAAGCAGTCGCCGCGCTCGGCCGATGCCTGGGCGTTGCTGGCCTTCACCTACGTGGACGAACAGTCCCACGGCTACAATCAACGCCCGGATTCCCTCGGCCGCGCCCTCGAGGCCGCGCAGCGAGCGGTCGACTCGGCGCCTTCGAACGCTTTGGCGCATAGCGCCCTGGCCTGGGCCATGTACTTCCGCAAGGAGTTGGGTGCCTTCCGGACGGCGGCTGACCGCTCGATCGCGCTCAATCCTCTGAACAGCCCGACCCTTGCCGGTCTCGGAGCCCTGCTCGCCTACGCGGGCGACTGGGAGCGCGGGTGTGCCCTGGTGGAGCGAGCAGTCGAACTCAATCCCCGGCATCCGGGTTGGTACTGGTTTCCACTCTTCTATGACGCGTATCGCCGGGGCGACTACCGTGAAGCTGTTGCCATCGCCTTCAAGATCAACCTGCCGAAGTTCTTCGTGACCCACGAGGCCCTTGCCGCGGCCTACGGGCAATTGGGGGAGGAAAGTGCCGCCGGCGAGGCGCTGGCCGAAATGCTCCGGCTGAAACCGGACCACTCCCAGACGGGACGCGAGAGGCTCGAGAAGTGGTTCGATCAAGAGCTCGTGGAACACATGATGGACGGGCTCCGAAAGGCCGGGCTCGAGGGGTCGGCACCGGAGCCGGCGGAGTCGGAAACCCGATCGAAGGAGTCCTCGGTCGTGGCGATCGCGGTGCTTCCGTTTCAGGACATGAGCCCCGCGAAGGACCAGGAGTACCTCTGCGAGGGCATGGCCGAGGAGATCATGAACGCGCTGAGCCGGCTCGACGGTTTGCGGGTGATCGCGAGAACCTCGGCATTCCGCTTCCGCGGCGAGCACGACCTGCGCAAGGTCGGCGACGCGCTTGGGGTTGGCGTGGTGCTCGAGGGGAGCGTCCGCAGGGCGGGCCAGCGACTCCGGATCACGGCCCAGCTTGTCGATATCGCCTCCGACTCACCCATCTGGAGCGAACGTTTCGATCGTGAGATGACGGATGTGTTCGAGATTCAGGACGAGATCGCCGGCGCGATCGTCGACAAGCTTCACCTCAGCCTGGACCTGGCCGTGCCGGCGAGGCGCCCGACCAAAAACGTCAAAGCGTACGAGGCGTTGCTCGAGGCCCGTCATTTCTTTTTTCAGTTCACGCCCGAGGCCGCGGAGCGGGCCCTCGCCTGCCTTCAGGAGGCGCTCTCCCTCGAGCCCGACTACCCGGATGCACTGACCGAGTATGCGTTCTATCACGTGATGATGGGGTATATGTTCGCCGACCCTCGCGTGGAACTCGCAAAGGCGAGAGGGCTCGTCGAGCGGGCGTTGCAAATGGATCCGGATCACGGAGAAGCGCAGGCGGGTGTGGCGATCATGTCGGTCGTGCTGGATTGGGATTGGCTCGCGGCCGAGCGTCACTTTCGCCGAGCGCTCGAGTTGGCACCCGCGTCTGCCCGGGTTCACGAGCTCCGCGGCTTGATCAGCCTGCTGGGAAGGGGACGGTTCGACGAGGCCCTCGCCGAACTCGATCGCGCCGTCGAGCTCGATCCGCTGTCGGCGCTTTACGCCGGCAATCGAGGGCGGGTCCTGACCTGTGCGCGGAGGTTCGCGGAAGCGGAGGAGACCTGCCGACGAGGCCTCGCCCTCGATCCGGGACAGCTGCTCGCAAAGGTGGAGCTCATTTACGCTCTGACCTTCCAACGCAAGTTCGACGAAGCCGTGGCCTTGGGCCGGAAGGCGGTTGAGTCGTACGGACGCACGAAAGCGGTTCTCAATGCGCTGGCCGTCTCACTCGCGGTGGCCGGAGAGCAAGACGAAGCGTGGAGGCTCCTGAACGACGACGCCGAGCTCGGTGAAGCCGCTTATCGGAGTCCGCTCACGCCTGGCCTCGTGCACGCGGCCTGCTCCGAGATGGACGCCGCAATTGAATGTGTGGGGCAGGCCATCGACGAGAAAGACCCGATGCTGATGTACCTCCAGGTCCATCCCATGTTCGATGGCCTCCGGGACGACCCGCGCTATCCGGAGCTGCTGCGGCGGGTGAACCTCGAAGGAGACCAACCATGATCGGCACGACCCTCGCTCACTACCGCATCACCGCAGCGCTCGGCGCCGGTGGGATGGGGGAGGTGTGGCGTGCGACCGACACCAAGCTCGGCCGCGAGGTGGCGCTCAAGGTGCTGCCTGAGGAGTTTGTCGACGACCCGCAGCGGCTCGATCGCTTCGAGCGCGAGGCGCGGGCGGTGGCCTCGCTCAACCACCCCCACATCGTCACGATCCACTCGGTGGAGGAGGCGGATGGTATTCGCTTCCTGACCATGGAGCTCATCGAGGGCCGGAGCCTGGACAAACTGATCCTCGAAGATGGAATGGAGCTCGGACTCTTCTTCGATCTTGCGGTGCCCCTGGCCGAGGCGATTTCGGCGGCGCACGACAAGAGCGTCATCCACCGCGACCTCAAACCCCCGAACGTGATGGTCGATGCCGACGGGCGACTCAAGGTGCTGGACTTCGGGCTTGCCAAGGTGCGGGAAGTTGGCGATGCGTCGGATTCCACCGAGCTCCCGACCGAGGCTTTGACAGGAATCGGCATGGTGGTCGGCACGATGCCCTATATGTCGCCGGAACAGATCGAGGGCGAAATCGTCGATCATCGGACCGACATCTTTTCGCTCGGTGTGCTCTTGTACGAGATGGCCGTCGGCGAACGACCCTTTCTGGGCAAGAGCTCGCCGGCCCTGATGTCGTCGATTTTGAAGGATGTGCCGACGCCGGTGGTGGAGCTGCGATCCGATCTGCCGCGCCACCTCGGCCGGATCATCGGCCGCTGTCTTGAGAAGAAACGCCGCGACCGCTACCAAACGGCGCGTGACGTCTTCAACGAATTGAAGGCGTTGCAGACGGAGGCGAGCTCGATGGTGGCGCAAGGACATCGTCCGGCTGCCGGACCATCCCGCGCGGCTCCCCGCCCGCCGTCGCATTCCGGGGTGTCCTCGAGCGGATTGAAAGCGGACGAGGGCTTCTGGGTCGCGGTGCTCCCCTTCAAGTACACCGGTGGTGATGAGGATCTCGTCGCGTTGGCCGAGGGTCTGAGCGAGGACATCGTGACCGGTCTGTCGCGTTTCTCGTACCTGCGGGTGATTGCCCGCGGCTCGACGCTCAAATACGCGAGCGAAGGCATCGACGTGCGCGCGGTCGGTGAGGAGCTGGGAGCTCGCTATGTCATGGAGGGAAGCCTCCGCCGGGCGGGGAAGAAGCTCCGTCTCGCGGTGCAACTCGTTGACACACAATCCGGAGTTCACCTGTGGGCGGAAGCCTACGATCGGAATTTTGATGCCGACGATCTTTTCGCCGTGCAGGACGAGCTCGTCCCGACGATCGTTTCGACGGTTGCAGACACCCACGGGGTTCTGCCACGAAGTATGGGCGAGGCCTTGCGCAGCTGTCCTCCAGAGGAGTTGAGTCCCTACGAAGCGGTGCTCCGCAGCTTTTCCTATTTCGAGCGAGTGACCGCCGAAGAGCTTGCAGCGGCGCGGGAAGGCCTCTTGCTGGCGGTGCAAAAGGCGCCGGACTCTGCCGATGCCTGGGCCATGCTTGCACTACTCGGCGCCCAGGAGTACGGACAGGGCTTCAAACTTCTGGCTGATCCCCTCGAAAGCTCAGCAAACGCGGCGCGGCGGGCCGTCGAGGCCGGGCCCTCCAACCACCTGGCCCATTTCAGTCTCGCGCAGGTGCTCTTTTTCCAAAAGGAGTTCGAGGCATTCCGCAACGCGGCGGCGCGCGCCGCCGAACTCAACCCCATGGACGGCAACTCGATCGCGTTTCTCGGCGAGCTGCTGATCTATTCGGGCGACTCGGAGCGGGGTCTCGAGCTCGCGGGGCGTGCCAAACGGCTCAACCCCACGCATCCCGGATGGTACTGGTATGCCGACTTCTTCTACGCCTACCGCGAACACGACTACTCAGCCGCACTCGCCATTACGCAGAAAGTGAATCTGCCCGACCACTGGGGTCAGCACGCGGCGATTGCAGTCGCATGCGGGCAGCTCGGTGATCGCGAGGCGGCGGGCAAAGCCATCGAGAGGCTGCTCGATATCCGGCCGGACTTTGCCGATATCGCCCGTCAGGAGTGCGAGAAGTGGTGGGATGCGGAGCTCGTGGAACAGATGCTCGACGGGTTCAGCAAGGCCGGGTTTGAGATACCGGCAACGTCGGCGTCAGTGTCGCGATCGAAGACGGCTGAGCTTTCCCGCGCACCTGATTCCGGCGCGGCACGCGCCGACGAGGGCTTCTGGGTCGCGGTGTTGCCCTTCAAATACAACGGTGACGATGCCGATCTCGCGTCTTTGGCCGAGGGCCTGACGGAGGAGATCGTCACGGGTCTGTCGCGGTTCTCCTTTCTCCGAGTCATTGCCCGCAGCTCGACATCGCACATAGCGAGGGATACGGATGACGTTCGGGCAGTGGGCAAGGAGCTGGGAGCCCGATACGTGATGGAGGGCAGCATTCGCCGAGCGGGTTCGATGCTGCGCATCGCGACGCAGCTCGTCGACGCCATGACCGGCGCCCACCTGTGGGCGGAAACCTACAATCGCTCGTTCCACCCCGGCGCGATCTTCGAGTTGCAGGACGACCTCGTTCCCCGGATCGTCTCCACGGTCGCCGACTGGTCCGGAGTTCTGCCTCGCGCCTTGAGCGAGGCCGTCCGGAGCAAGACTGCCGACGAGCTGAGCCCTTACGAGGCGGTGTTGCGTGGATGCGGCTACTACCAGCGGGTCAGACCCGACGAGCATGCCGCGGTGCGGGCCGGCCTGGAACGAGCCGTCGCCGAGGCGCCTCGATACGCCGACGCCTGGGTGATGTTGTCAATGATGTGCGGCGAAGAGCACCGGTTCGGCTTCAACGTGAAGCCCGATTCTCTCGGCCGGGCGCTCCACGCCGCGCGGCAAGCGGTGGACGCCGACCCATCCAATCACCTCGCTCATCTGGCCCTGGCCCAGGCCATGTTCTTCCGAAAGGAATTCGTCGCCTTCCGCAGCGCAGCCGAACGAGCCCTCGCCGTGAACCCAATGGACGGATTTACGGTCGAGTACCTGGGCCATCTGCTGGCCTTCGCTGGAGATTGGGAGCGCGGCTGCGAGCTGGGAGAGAAGGGGAGGCAACTCAACCCACATCACCCGGCTTGGTACTGGGCTCTCCCCTTCCTCGACGCGTTTCGCAAGGGCGACTACGAAGGCGCGCGAACCCTCGTTCCCAAGGCCGTCATGCCGGGACAGTACTATTCGCAGGCCCTGTTCGCGGCCCTTTACGGCCAGCTCGGTGAGGGCGAGGCGGCGGGCGAGGCCCTGCGAGAGGTGCTGGCCCTGAAGCCTGACTTTGCGGAAATCGCGAGCGACCAGTTCGGGAAGTGGTACCTTCCGCAACTCGTCGAACTGTTGCTCGACGGCCTTCAAAAGGCGGGGCTTGTGATTCCGGCCGACCCCGATTCAGGGTCATCCTCAACAGCGACTCATGCCCCCTCGTCGGCTTCGGTTGAGGCCCACGCCGAAGAGGGTTTCTGGGTCGCGGTGCTGCCCTTCAAATCAGCCGGCGATGACGCCGATCTCACCGCGCTGGCCGAAGGGCTCAGCGAGGGCATCGTGACCGGGTTGTCGCGTTTCTCCTATCTCCGGGTGATCGCTCGCGGCTCTGCCACGACCGGTGCGCGATACCTCATGGAAGGGAACCTACGCCGGGCTGGCAAAAAGGTGCGGGTTGCCGTGCAGCTTGTTGATACGCTTTCTGGGGCTCATCTCTGGGCCGAGGCCTACGACCGGGAATTCGATTCCGTCGGGCTCTTCGAATTGCAGGATGATCTCGTGCCGCGGATCGTTTCCACCTGTGCGGACCACTTCGGGGTCCTGGCGCGGGCCATCAGTGAGGTGGTTCGAAACAAGCCGATTGCCGAGATGACCCCATACGAGGCCCTGATGCGCGGGTTCGGCTATCACTTCAGACTCGATCCCGAACGAGCACGCCCAGGCGCGCGACGCTCTGGAGCGTGCAGTCGAACAGGCACCTTCCAACGCCGATTGCTGGGCCATGCTGTCATGGGTCTACTCGCACGAGTTCGCCCACGAATTCAACCCCAGGCCCGGTTCCCTCGACCGCGCGCTCGAGGCCGCCAGAAAAGCCGTCGACCTCGCTCCGTCCAATCACCTCGCTCAGCAGGTGCTGGCGGTTGCCCTATTCTTCCGCAGGGAAACCGCGGCCTGTCTCAGTGCCTGTGAGCGTGCTCTGGCTCTCAACCCCTACGACGGCAGCAACGAGGCCATCTTCATCACCTGTTTTGCCGGAGATTGGGATCGCGGCTGCGATCTCATCCGCCGCGCCATGGATCTCAACCCCCACCATCCGCGCTGGTATGGATCGGTGCTGGCCATCGACGAGTACCGCAGGGAGAACTACCGGGCAGCCGTGGACGAGGCCGTGAAAGCCAACGCCTTCGAGATATTCTGGACCAACTGGTTGCTTGCCGCGGCTTACGGTCAGCTGGGGGAGAAGGAGTCGGCGCGCAAGGCGCTTGATGACCTGCTGATCCAGAAACCGGACTTTGCCCGCTCGGGTCGCGAGCTGATGGAGAAGTGGTACCAACCGGAGTTGGTCGAACACTTCGTGGATGGGCTCCGAAAGGCTGGGTTCGAGGAGGGGTCCTCGGTTTCCTCGCCAATTCCAGTCAGCGCCGAATCCGGCAGCCTCCGTCACACCGTTGGGAGGCAATCAGAGCTCGATGTCCTGCGTGAGGCCCTCGAGTCGGCTCGCGAAGGTCGGGGTTCGATGGTTTGCGTAGCTGGAGAGCCGGGCATCGGCAAAACCACACTGGTGGAGGGCTTTCTCGACGACGCTATCGCCGATGGCAGGTGCACCGTGGCCCGCGGGCGCTCTTCCGAACGGATCGGCGGATCGGATGCCTATCTCCCCGTACTCGAAGCTCTCGGCAGTCTGCTGCAAACCGGCGACGGAGAAGAACCCGCGAAGATCATGAAGCAGGTTGCACCGGCCTGGTATGTCCAGATCGCGCCGCCCGGTGGGGACAGTGACGAGACGGATCGTCTCCTCGAGCACGCCAAGGAAACCACCCAGGAGCGGTTGAAGCTGGATTTCGTGACCTGCCTCCAGGATTTGTCCCGTCCGCTCCCGATGGTGTTTTTTCTCGACGATCTCCACTGGGCGGACGAATCGACAGTCGATCTGCTCAGCTTTCTGGCCGCGAAGTTCGAAGGCTTGAACGTGCTCGTGGTGGTGACCTACCGGCCCTCGGACATGAAGCTCTCAAAACACCCATTCCTCCAGATCAAACCCGATCTCCAGACCCGCGGGCTGTGCCGTGAACTTCTTCTCGAGTTCCTGCAAGAGCCAGAGGTTTCCGACTACCTCGCGCTCGAGTTTCCGGATCACCGCTTTCCCAGTGATTTCCCGACGTTGATCCACTCCAAGACCGAAGGCAGTCCTCTGTTCATGGCCGATCTCGTGCGCTACCTCCGGGAAAACGGAACCATCGGCGAGGAAGACGGTGAGTGGCGCCTCATGCACGGGTTGCCGGAGATCGAAAACGAGTTGCCGGAATCGGTGCGCGGGATGATCGAGCGCAAGATCGGGCAGCTCGGCGAGCACGATCTCGAACTCCTCACCGCGGCGAGCGTACAGGGCTACGCGTTTGATTCCGCCATCGCCGCCCGGGTCCTGGATCTGCCTCCCGAAGAGACCGAAAAACGTCTGGAAACGCTCGAGCGCGTCCACGCGTTCGTCAAGTTCACCGGCGAGACCGAGCTTCCCGACCGCACCATGACCCTCCGCTATCGCTTTGTCCACGTGCTCTATCAAAACGCGCTGTATTCGGACCTCAAGTCGACTCGAAAGGCGAGGCTGAGCAACGAGGTGGGGCAGGCACTTGAAACGGCTCATCTCAAGAACACCCGAAAAGTGGCGCACGAGCTCGCCGCGCTCTTCGAGGCCGGACGAGAATTCGCCCGCGCGGCGGAGCACTATCTGACGGCTGCGAATCAGGCCATCACGATCTTTGCCCATCGGGAAGCAGCCACCCTTGCCAAGCAGGGCCTCGAGATGGTCGGGATGCTCGACCCGTCAGATGAGCGTTCCCGCACCGAACTCGAGCTGCAGTTGGCTCTCGGACTGGCGCTGCGGACCTTCCGCGGATTCGGGCATCCCGAGACCGGCACGGCGTACTCACGAGCTCGCGAGCTGTGTCACGAGATCGGGGACGCACCACAGCTTTTCCCGGTACTGTTCGGGCTCTGGGAGTTTTTCCAGAATCAGGGCGACCTCGAAGCGGCGGTGGACGTTGGCGAACAGTTGCTGGAGTTGGCGGAGCGGGGTGACGACACGGGGCTGCTGGTGGCCGCTCACTCGGTCATGGCCGACAATCTGTTGTGCGTCGGAGATCCGGTGCCCTCGAGCGAGCACGCGGCGCGAGCACTGGCCCACTACAAGCCTGACGAACATGGGTCGCTCGCCTCGCTCTTCGGGTACGATTCCGCGGTCTCTGCCCACAGCATGGGAGGGTTGGCCCTGTGGCTGGCCGGGTACCCCGATCAGGCCCTCCAGGAAACGACGGCCGCCGTCGCTCTGGGTGACACGATCTCCGATCCCGCCACGCAAACCTTCGGTCCGTGCTTCGCTTCGTGGATCCGACAGCTGACCGGATCGGCGAAGCAGGCTCAGGAGCTGGCCGAAAGGTCGATCGAAATCGCGAGCCAATTCGAACTCCCGATGTTTCTGCATTTTGCCGGTATCTGCAAGGGCTCGGCTCTGATCTCCCAGCACGAGTTCGAACCGGGTTCGGAAGTCGCCCGTCAAGGCGTCGCTGGTCTGGAGGTCATCGAGTTCGGGTGGGCGCGGTCGTTCACCCTGAGCGTCATCGCCCAGGGCTGTGCCGGCATGGGTCGGTACGACGAGGCCCTGACCCTTGTGGACGAGGCCTTCGACCACGTCGCCACGACCGGCGAACATTTCCACGAGGCGGAGCTTCATCGGCTGAAGGGTGAGATCTTGCTTCTCATCCGAACCGCTGGAAAGCGAGCGCTGCTTTTTGAGGGCCATCGAGGTGGCCCAGCGGCAACGGGCGAAGTCGTGGGAGCTGCGGGCGACGACGAGCCTGGCGCGACTGTGGCAGCAGCAGGGACGCTGTGGTGAAGCACACGAAGCGCTCGAAAGGGTCTACTCGTGGTTCACCGAGGGTTTTGACACCTCGGATTTTCAAGCCGCGAAAGCTCTGCTCGGGGAGTTGAACGCTGCGGTGGGCGAGAACGCGAAAGCGTCGCCTTCCCGTTCTGTTCCTCCACAGACCTCGGACGAAACAAAATCAATCGTCGTCCTCCCATTCGCCAATTTGAGCCCCGACCCCGACACCGAGTACTTCTCAGACGGGCTCACCGACGAGATCATCACCGATCTGTCGCGGGTTCAGGCGCTGCGCGTGATCTCCCGTTCCTCGGCGATGCGTCTCAAGGGCGACGAGCGTGGACTCGCGGCCATCGGCCGGGACCTCGCCTGCCGGTACGTGCTCGAAGGCAGCGTGCGGCGCGCGGCGAACAACCTGCGGATCACGGCGAGGCTGGTGGACGCGCCGGACGACGCCCAGCTCTGGTCCGACAAGTTCGAGGGCACGTTGGACGATGTGTTCGACATCCAGGAGCGCGTGTCGCGATCGATCGTGGATGCTCTCGAGATTCGTCTGACACCGCACGAAGCCGAGCAACTCTCCGAGCGGCCCATCCCGGACGTTCGTGCCCAGGAGTGCTACCTCCGCGCTCGGAGAGAGATCTGGAGCTTTCTGCCCGGTGGCGTGGACAAGGCCGTCAGCCATCTGGAGGCCGGGCTCGCGCTGATCGGCGACAACGCCCTGCTCTATCAGGGGCTCGGTGAGGCCTACTTTCAGGCCATCAACATCGGGGCCGCCGGCGGCAGGGAAGAGGAATACATCACAAAGGCCGAAAGGTGCGCGGAAAAGATCTTCGCGCTCGATCCCGATTCGCCTCGCGGCGCCAGCGTCCGGGCGCATTTGCAGTTGGCACGGGGCGACATTCATGGCAGCCGTCGAAGCTGGCGACGCGTGTTGCAGGCCTATCCTCAGGACGTCCAGGCACTTCAGCTGTCCGCTCACATCCTCGGGTGGCTCGGTGGAAAGCCGGACGCTGCGGCGCCTTTGGTGGCACGGCTCCTGGATATCGATCCGCTCGACCCGATGAGCCGCCTGATGAGCGTCACGGTGCCGCTTTTCGCCGGCCGGTTTTCCGAGGCGCTCGAACCCGGGCGCCGAATGCTCGAACTCGATCCGGTCACCCCGGTGTGGCGCTCGAACTACGTCATGGCCCTGAGCTACGCCCGGCAGCTCGATGAAGCTGAGGCGTTGACCGAGGGGGTAGTAGCGCAGCCGGATTCGGACATTGGCACATGGTGGATGGGACTCTGCCGGGCGGCCTGGCGAGACGACCGCGAGGAGGTCCTGCGGCTCACCGATGGCCCGTATCAGCAGGCTGCCGCGTGGGATGCGGAGATCCCCTGGGCACTGGCGAGCGCTCATGCCGCGGTCGGCGCCACCGATGAGGCGTTGCTCTGGCTCGACCGGGCGATCGACCAGGGGATGATCAACTACCCATTTCTCTCCGAGCACGACCACTATCTGGACAGCATCCGAGGCGACGAACGGTTTGGCCGGTCGATGGAGCGGGCCAGGCGGGAATGGGAGCGATTCGATGTGTAAGGCCGTCTCATGATCGGAAAGACCCTCGCTCACTACCGCATCACGGCGGCGCTCGGCGCCGGCGGAATGGGGGAGGTCTGGAGAGCCGAGGACACCAAACTCGGCCGTGAGGTGGCGCTCAAGGTGCTGCCGGAGGATTTCGCGAAGGACCCGGATCGGTTGGCGCGCTTCGAGCGCGAGGCGAAGGTGCTGGCTTCTCTCAATCATCCAAACATCGCGACCCTCTACGGTTTGGAAACGATTGCGTCCGGCGGCAACTCAAAACTCAAAACTCAAAACTCAAAACTGACCTCAGACGAAGCCGCACCCGAGATCACCTTTCTGGTGATGGAACTTGTCGAAGGCGAGGATCTGTCGGAACGCATCGCGCGTGGAGCCATCCCGGTTGACGAGGCGATTCCCATCGCGCTCCAGATCGCCGAGGCGCTCGAAGCGGCGCACGAGCAGGGGATCGTCCACCGCGATCTCAAACCGGCCAATATCAAGCTCACGGACGACGGCACCGTCAAGGTGCTCGACTTCGGTCTCGCGAAGACGTGGGAGACCGAGGGCACCGATCTCAGCTCGTCCTTCTCGCCGACAATCACCCGTCACGCCACCGTCGAGGGTGTGATCCTCGGCACGGCGGCCTACATGTCGCCGGAACAGGCGCGTGGGAAGAAAGTCGACCGACGTGCGGACATATGGGCCTTCGGGGTCGTGTTGTGGGAGATGCTCACCGGGCGAAAGCTCTTCGAGGGCGAAACGGTCACCGATGTGCTGGCGGCCATACTCACCAGCGAACCGGATCTTGACTCCCTACCGGCGGTAACGCCGCCTCGTATTCGAGCATTGATCGGACGCTGTCTGCAACGGGACCCGAAGATGCGGCAGCGCGACATGGGTGATGCGCGGATCACGATCGGAGAGGTACTGGGGGGAAACGTGGGAAGTGTCGACCCAGTGGTCGTTACTGCCCGCACCAGTCGGACAGTTTGGCTGCTCGGCGTCTGCATTCTGGGGGCTGGCCTTCTCCTCGGGTGGTTGGCTCCTCGCTGGCTCGGTTCGTACGGCGGCGATGGAAGTGAGCCGCCGTTCCACGCCGAGTTCCAGATCAGCGCGCCACAGGGAACGAGTCTGGTCAGTGGCATGGCCCTGTCACCCGATGGGCACCAACTCGCCTTCGTGGCCCGCGGGGAGGACGGTCGGACGGCCCTCTGGATCCGTGCTCTGGCAGATCGTCAAGCGACGATGCTGCCCGGCACCAACGACGCCCGCTATCCATTCTGGTCTCCGGACAGCCGCAAGATCGGCTTCTTCGCGCAGAACCACCTCAAGGTGACCGAACTCTTCGGCGGCCAGCCCCGGATCGTCGCGGATACCGGGTCGAACCAGGATGCGAGGGGAGGCACCTGGGGTGATGGGGACCTGATTCTCTTTGCGCCGAGCTTTGTCGGCCCGATTCGGGCCGTTTCGGCGCGCGGTGGAGAGGTGACGACCGCGACGAGGGTCGACGAGGACAGCGGCATCGGCACGCAGCGCTTCCCGAGCTTTCTGCCCGACGGCAAGCGTTTCCTCTTTTACGCCTCAACCGGCACCGGCATCGAGCCGGGAACGCTCTGGCTGGGAGAGATCGGTTCGCTCGACTCGAAAATGCTCGGGCCCGCCAACTCGTCGGGTGTCTGGGCGGCTCCTGGTTATGTGCTCTACGTGACCGGCGAGTCGCTGGTGGCCCACCGGTTCGACGATCGCAGGAACGAGTTGGTGGGTGATCCGGCGCCACTCGGGATCTTGCTGGCCGGCACCGTCGCAGTGTCCGGTCAGCGTTCGCTCACAGTTGCCTCAAATGGTCTGCTGGCCTACCGAGACGACAAGGCGGGCACGACGAGAGTGGTGGTGGCCGATAGGTCGGGGACCGAACTCCAGGTGCTCGCGGCGGAAAGCAACACCTGGTACTACGCCCCGCGTCTGTCGCCGGACGGCCGGCGCGTGGTCGTTTCACACTACGAGCCGGGGTCGACGGGGGGGGGCCTCTGGCTGCACGAGCTCGAGGGTAACCTCGAGACACGCCTGACATTCAGCTCGGGCGACGACGTCCTGAGTGCATGGTCTCCCGATGGCCGCGAGGTCGCCTACTCATCAACCGGAACCACGTCGGGAGAGAGCGGCATCTTCCGCATCGCGGCAGACCGGTCGGGCCAGGGGCAGACAGTTTTCTTCTCCGATACCTTCGCCGCGACGGACGCTTTCACTTCCGACGGCCGGCGGCTGGTCTACTGGGAGATCGGGAAGCAAGGTCGGGGCACTCTCTGGATCCGCTCTCTCGAAGGGGACCCCAGCCCGCGCCGCCTCGGCCAGGACCAGGCATCCGAGTGGGGGTCCGACCTGTCGCCGGACGGCCGCTGGATCGCATACAACTCCGACGCGGCGAGGCGCTGGGATGTCTACGTCCGCGCCCTGGACAGCTCGAGCGGAGAGGTCCGTGTTTCGACCGAGGGCGGATTCGCACCGCGCTGGCGCCGGGACGGCGGGGAGCTGTTTTACGTCGATTTGACCGGGCGCATGATGGCGGTGCCGGTCTTCTCGCTCGATCCGCCGTCTTTCGGCACGCCGACAGCCCTCTTCGACGCTCGGCTCGAGGAGGCGTCCGACCGTCAGTACGATGTCTTCCCGGACGGGCAGACATTCGTTCTCAATCGCAGCACTGTTGAAGACCGGGAGCCGATCGTAGTCGTACTTGATTGGGCGGCGAAGCTCGAGACGGAGGATCGAAGATGATCGGAACCTCGCTAGCTCAATTCCGGGTGACCGCCAAGATCGGTGAGGGCGGGATGGGGGAGGTGTGGCGAGCCGAAGACACCAAACTCGGCCGCGAGGTGGCGCTCAAGGTGCTGCCACCGGAGTTTGCGGAAGATCCCGATCGGATGGCACGCTTCGAGCGCGAGGCCAAGGTGCTGGCTTCTCTCAATCATCCAAACATCGCGACCCTCTACGGTTTGGAAACGGTTGCGTCCGGCGGCAACTCAAAACTCAAAACTCAAAACTCAAAACTGACCTCAGACGAAGCCGCACCCGAGATCACCTTTCTGGTGATGGAACTTGTCGAAGGCGAGGATCTGTCGGAACGCATCGCGCGTGGAGCCATCCCGGTTGACGAGGCGATTCCCATCGCGCTGCAGATCGCCGAGGCGCTGGAGGCGGCGCACGAGCAGGGCATCGTCCACCGCGATCTCAAGCCGGCCAACATCAAGCTCACCGACGACGGCACGGTCAAGGTGCTCGACTTCGGGCTCGCCAAGGCGTGGGAGGCGGAGGGCACCGATCTCAGCTCGTCGTTCTCGCCCACCATCACCCGACATGCCACCGTCGAAGGCGTGATCCTTGGCACCGCTGCGTATATGAGCCCAGAACAAGCGCGCGGCAAGAAGGTCGACAAGCGTGCGGACATCTGGGCCTTCGGCGTCGTGCTGTGGGAGATGATGACCGGGCGCAAGCTCTTCGAGGGTGAGACGGTCACCGACGTGCTGGCTGCGATTCTCACGAGCGAACCCGATCTCGATGCGCTGCCGCCTGATACCCCGAAGTACGTGCGTTCGCTCATCGGCCGTTGCCTGCGTCGGGATCCCAAGATGCGGCAGCGCGATATGGGCGACGTGAGGATTTCCCTGGCCGAACGTGAGGACCGTGGCGAGGACACGACCTTGGATACCGTTCCGTTCGCTGCAGCGTCGACTGCCGGTCGCCGAGTCTTGCTCTCAATTGCGGTCGTGTCGCTTCTGTCCGCTGCCGTGATGGCGTGGCTGTGGCTGACCTCTTCGAGCGGCGCATCCGACTCTCCTGCTCACCTGTCGGTGACCCTCCCCCCCGGGATATCATTTTCGACCCAGGACAGCGATCCGGTCGTCGTGGTCTCGCCTACGGGCGATCGAATGGTCGTGACGGCATTCAGGGGTCAGACCTCACAGCTCTTCCTTCGCTCCTTTGACGACCCGGAGCTGCAGGCGCTGGAGGGCACCGAAGGCGGCAACACGCCGTTCTTCTCGCCTGACGGCAGATGGATCGGATTCACCGGCGACGGTCGTCGGCTGCAGAAGATCTCACTCGATTCGGGCCAGGTGACGACCCTCGCCGAGGCCGAATGGGGCGGCGGCTCCTGGGGCGAAGACGAGACCATCGTCTACACACCGACCTACGACGACGGATTGTGGAAGGTGCCGTCGTCCGGTGGTTCGCCGGAGGTGTTGACGGAGCCGGACCAGTCGGTGGACGAACTCAACCACTCGTGGCCCGACCACCTGCCGGGCGGCCGGGCCGTGATCTTCACCAGCTTTCGCCTGCCGTTGAGCGAGAGCAGGATCGAACTCCTTGACTTGCAGTCGGGGTCGCGACGGGTGCTGGTGGAAGACGCCGTCTACGGGCGGTATCTGACGAGCGGTCATTTGGTTTTTGTGCGTGGTGAAACTCTCTTTGTGGCGCCGTTCGATCTGGATCGGTTGGAGATTGCCGGACCGCCGGCCGCGGTGCTCGACGATGTCTACACCTCGCCGTACGAGGGGCACGCCCAGTACGCGGTCTCCGACAACGGCGTTCTGGTCCACGTTCCGCGATCGGTCCTCGAGCCGGATCGTTCCGTCGTGTGGATTGATCGGGACGGTCGCGAAGAGATCCTCTTGCCGCCCGAACGGAGATACAGCGCGCCGTCGTTGTCGCCCGACGGGACCCGGCTGGCCCTGACGGTGGACGACGAAACCCCCGACCTGTGGGTCTACGACCTCGATCGAGAGATCATGAATCGGCTCACCATTTCGCCGCGGGCCGAGTTCTCGCCCCTCTGGTTTCCCGATGGTCGTCATCTGGCCTTTTTACTCGACATCCCGCTCTTCGCCATTCACAAGATGCCAGCGGACGGCAGCGGCGAGGTGACGCTCCTTCGAGAGAGCACCTTTGACAACTACGTCGAGGCCATCTCCGCCGACGGACGGTGGATGGCGGTCCGCGAGAGCTCGACCGACACCCGCGGCGACCTCGTGGCCCTGCCGCTGGACGCTCAGACCGAGGAGCGTGTGATCAGGAAGAGCCCGTTCGACGAACGCTTCGCGTCGTTCTCTCCCGATGGCCGACATGTCGTCTACGAGAGCCACGACACCGGCCGCATCGAGGTCTATGTGCAACCTTTCGAGGGCTCCGGATCGAGAGTCCAGGTCACGCGCGACGGCGGCGGCTACCCGCTGTGGGGCAGGAACGGAGAGATCTTCTACTGGAACGGGAACCGACTCCATGCGGTTGCCGTTGCCACCGAACCTGCGCTGCGGCTCGGTGAGCCGGTGGCGCTCTTCGAAACAGGCCACCACGCCAACTGGACCAACCGCGGCTACGACGTCACTGCCGACGGCCACCGAGTGGTGCTTGTTCGCACGCCGGAGGCCTCGAGTCCTCGCGAGGTCAAGATCGTCCTGAACTGGTTCACCGAACTCGAACGGCTGGCCGGCCCGGGAGGCACACGATGACCGATCCTCCGAGTGGAGTCCACCGTCGGGTGAAGCCCTTGAAGGCGATCCCCATCGACGATCTGGCGGAGGCGGCAGGAGTTGTCGTCGGGGTGAAGCGCGGGGAGCTCGAGCCGGGAGACCGGGTCATCGTTTCGACCCGGAATTCGATGTACTCGCTGACCGCCCGGGTCGATGGTTCCTTTGATGTCAGCGGGGGATGGTTCGAGCGGGAAGGGGCGGCGACGGTGAGAACCGAGGTCCTAGGTTGCACGGCGGGCGGGCACGCACTCTTCACCGAACACATTGCGGCGCCGGGTCTGTTTTTGGAGTTTGCGGATGGCCTCAGAACCACTCGAATTCGGACAGTTCGTAAGATAGAAAGAGAAGGCCCCCAATGATGCTTCTGCAATCTCGATGTCGATTCATTTTGGAATTCAGGAATGAAACCGAGTAGGGCGTAGGTTTTTCAGTGAGAGAACCCATAATGTCTGTGCAACAACAGCAACTGCGAAGATCGCCTCCGGCGAGGGGGGAGTGAAGTCATGTACATGCGTTTCGTGCATTTGAGAGTCAAGGAGGGCAGGGTCCGGGATCTTGCACTCTTTTATAAGGAACGCGTGATTCCTTCACTCGAGAACGCAAAGGGCTGTCTCTATGCGTCCTTGCTCCGGCCTTCGGGCGACGACGTCGAATGCGTTTCGATGACCACATGGCGCAGTCAAAAGGATGCCGAGGCATACGAAAAAAGCGGCCTTTATGATGAGTTGCTCGACGCCAGCGACGACATTCTCGCCGAGGCCACTCCGGGTCTGGTGCAGTCTTCATCGTCTGCGTCGGGGTCCTATCCGGCCCTGCAGGATCCCGAGATCGAGGCCTATCCGGTCGAGGTGGCGGCGATGAGTGAGATTGTTGACGCCGACGGGCCGCAGCAGTTTTTTGTGCGGATCGTCGCGGCAAGGGTCGAGCCCGGCCGATTCGACGAACTCAAAGAGCGCTATGACGGAGAAATTAAACCGGCCCTGATGGCGACAAAAGGTTGCCGGGGGGTCTTTCTGGTGGAGAATGTCCGCCGCCGCTCGCGGATGCTCTCGGTCACGATCTGGGACAGCGAAGAAGACGCCATCCGCTACGAACTGAGCGGTTCCTACGCCAAGCTTGTGGCAAAGATCAGTGAGTTCTTCTCCGGCTACTACCAGTGGAAGCTTTCGCTGGAGCCGGGCATGGATGAAGATGCCGACACCAGCAAGAAACTCGATGTCCGTGGCTTTCGAGTGGTGACCGGAAAACGACTCGGCGGCTGAAAGCCGGCACTATTTCTGAGTTGAAAACGCGTTCGAGATCGCGTTTACCTAAAAGATGAGATACAATCTCGCAGTCAAATCAGATAGATGACAGGTGGAGGAGATGGATGGGCGACCCATTCCGGTCGTTTTTGTTGGATGTTGAAAGAAACCAAAGCCTATCGCGCGAGTATGATGAATAAAGAAACCCCGACTGGGTGATGGATGTGACTAAATGGTGCTGACGCTCGTCAAAAGAACAATATGCGTTTGCAGGAGTTATTGATGGCAGACCCGACGCCTCGTTGCGACTTCGATACGGACAATCTTATTGTCCGGATTCAGAAGGAGGTGCCGGGTGATGTGGCGGCTATTCCCCCGGTCGTTGAACAGATCATGGAGGTCGTTCGCGACCAGGGATGCGCGGGCGACGGCGAGTTCGAGATTGAAGTCTCACTCTATGAAGCGCTGGCAAATGCGGTCGAACACGGCTGTGAACACAATCCTGAAAAAAGGGTCGAGGTCGTTGTCGCCTGCGAAGAGCATCGCGGAATGATCATCATCGTCCGCGACCCGGGCCCGGGTTTCAATCCCGAGTCCGTTCCGAGCCCGGTGGTTGGCGAGAACATCTTTGCCGACAGCGGCCGTGGCATCTTTTTGATCAATCAGCTCATGGACGAGGTGCGCTTCGAGCGCAACGGCACCGAAATCTGGATGATCAAGGGCCCGAGCCAAAGCTCATAACGCCAACCATTCAGGTGGCAAAAAAAGGGCGACCCATGTGGTCGCCCTTGTTCATTGGATCTCGGGGGATTGTCAAGCAGATTTGGCGAAAATGATGCGACGAGGTGACCGGTCTATACTTCCCCCACCTGGAGGTGGAGATGAAATATTCGATTCTGATCGTTGCGGTGATAACGATTGCTTCATTGATCGCGTGTTCGGGCGGCGAGCAACGTGCGGAAGAAACTCCGAAACCACCGGTGGCCAAAAAACTCGCCCACATCCTCGAGATGCATGGTGATGTCAGGACCGACGAATATTACTGGTTGCGCGAGCGGAGCAATCCCGAGGTCATCGAATACCTCGAAGCTGAAAATGCCTACACGGAAGCGGTGATGGCGCCGTCCAAAGGGCTCATGAATGAGCTCTTCGAGGAACTCAAGAACCGTGTCCAGCCCGATGAGAGCTCTGCACCGGCGTACGACAACGGATTTTATTACTACAAACGCTATGAAGAAGGGTCCGAATATCCGATCTACTGTCGTCGGAAGGGATCGATCGAGGCGGCGGAGGAGGTCATCCTCGATGTCAACAAGAAGGGCGCCGGACACGATTTCTGTTCGGTCCGCGGCGTCGCCGTCAGCCCCGATACCGAAATGATGGCCTGGGCCCTCGACACCGTCGGCCGGCGAAAATACACCGTATCCATCACCGATCTGGCAACCGGCGAGGCGATGGCGGACGTGATTCCGGAGGTCACGGGCAATCTGGTCTGGGCCAATGACAATAAGACCCTGTTCTATACAAAGCAGCACCCGGAGACCTTGCGCTCATACCAGGTCTACCGGCACCTGCTCGGGTCCGATCCGGCTGAAGACGAGCTGATCTATGAGGAGGAGGACGAGACCTTTGGCGTCTGGGTGCAGAAGACCCGCTCTGACAAGTACATCATCATCCACTCCGATCAGACCCTGGCCTCCGAGGCGCGGTTCATCGATGCTGACAACCCGTCGGGAGGGCTCTTTCTGGTGGCGCCGCGCGAGCGTGGCGTGGAGTACAGCGTCGATCACGTCGGAGATCGATTCATCATCCGGACCAATCTCGAGGCCGAAAACTTCCGTCTGATGGAAGCACCGGTAGCGGCTCCGGATAGGTCGAATTGGAGCGAAGTGATTCCGGTGCGCGACGATGTCTTTCTGCAAGGCGTCGAGGTTTTCAACGACTTCATGGTCCTGACCGAACGTCGCGACGGTCTCGCGTCACCTCCGGGTGATTCCCTGGGACGGTGGTGAGGAGGTCGAGGTCGAGTTCGACGAAGCGACCTACGTGACCTGGGTCGATGAGAACCACGAGTTTGACACCTCGGTCCTTCGATATGGATACAGCTCGCTCAACACGCCAGAAACCATCTACGACCTCGATCTCGAAACTGGAGAGCGCTCGATGGTCAAACGCGAAGAGATCCGTGGCGGTTTCGATTCCGCCAACTACTCTGTGGAAAGATTGATGGCGCCGGCCCGGGACGGCGTAGAGGTTCCGATCTCACTGGTTTATCGAAGCGGAATGAAGCTTGATGGTTCGAACCCGATGCTCCTGTATGCCTACGGATCTTATGGGTCGACGATGGAGGCATGGTTTCGCGCGCCGGTGCTCAGCCTTCTCGACCGCGGGTTCGTCTTTGCCATCGCCCATGTCCGCGGCGGCCAGGAAATGGGGCGTTGGTGGTACGAAGACGGCAAGCTGCTCAAGAAGAAAAACACTTTCACTGATTTCATCGATTGCGGCCGCCACCTCGTGGACCGGGGCTACACGTCCGCCGATCGCCTTTTTGCCAAGGGTGGGTCTGCCGGTGGCTTGCTGATGGGTGCGATCAGCAATATGGCGCCGGATCTCTTTGCCGGAATCATCGCCAATGTTCCTTGGGTCGATGTGGTCACCACCATGCTCGACAAGGACATTCCGCTGACGACGTCTGAATTCGATGAGTGGGGCAACCCGGAAGATCCCGAATATTACGACTACATGCTGTCCTACTCGCCCTATGACAATGTGGAAGCCAAGGACTACCCGGCCCTCCTGGTGACCACCGCTTTGGAGGACTCCCAGGTCCAGTATTTCGAACCCGCGAAGTGGGTTGCCAAGCTGCGCGACATCAAGACCGATGACAAGGCGCTGCTCTTCACTTGTGAGATGTCAGCCGCAGGCCATGGAGGCGTCAGCGGACGCTACAAACAGTATGAAGAGACGGCCCTGGAGTATGCGTTCATGCTCGAGGTGCTGAACGGAAATCTCTGACATCGGCCGCCCTCCGGCTATCCCTTTCCTTTGAGCGACCCGGAGGTGGCCACGCCGTCGCTGCACCTGATCGCTGCACCTGATCGCTGTTCCCTGTCGCTGCCGCTGGAGGCAGTCGCTGCCGCTGCAATACGAATACGGACTCGGACGGGACCTGCACACTCGAGGTGACAGAGCGCTTGAGGCGGGCAGGCCCGCACAAATGTTTTCCCTGGTGTCTTGGTGGCGAATGGGTCAACCCAACACCGTTGAGGTTCATTCGATAGCGATTCTGATAGCGATGTTTGATCTGCGTTCATCTGCGTGATCTGCGGTTCCTCAGGACTACGGACTCCTGATTTCGTTCGATTCCTTCAGTTCCGCCACCCGCTCCTGGCACGCGAGGGTGGTACAGCTCGCGCAACAGGGGAAGGCAGGACTGAAATCGTGGGCCGTGATCGGAGCCGCAATCAGAACCCCGCTGACCGACTTGACGGGGTGCATCAGACAACTGTCGTTGAGCGAGATACCGATTTCTCCAGGCTGGAGACGATCAAAAAGGGCCCGTTGGCCACTCACGTTCCAGCCACAATAGCCCGGGCTGTAGGGTAGTACCGCCACGTCCGGTCCAAGAGCTTCCCTGACCGCCAGCCGGTTTCCCGCGACAGTCGCCAACTCATCGGCCGCGAAGGATGCGATCTGATCGAGGATGTAGCCTTCGGCGAGTTCATCGGATGCGAAGTGCCGTCCGATGAGCTCCGAGATCTCGGGCCCGATCGTTACCGCAAAAAGCTCGACGTACTCGGCGTCCTGAATGACCTCCTCGACGGGGGTCCGGCTGTCATTGTCGCCATCGCCCCGATAGATTTCCTCGAATTCGGAGATCGTGACCCGCCTCGAAATGCCCCGCGGGGTGGCCGACGCGGCAAAGACCTCCCGGCAATCATCGATTATGGACCGAATCCGAGCCGCAGCCGATGAATCGGGGCCGGGGTCGAGCGCGCGGATTCGTTCTGAAGAGGCCTTCAGCAGCTGTCGCCGCGAATATTCGAAAACATCCTTCGTGGATTCCATATCCGGTTCATTGTACGGGACCGGGCGAGGTTATCATCGGGGCGGAGGATGCCATGGATGTCCTGGACCAGATCAGTGAGGCGCTGCAGAGGGGCGAACATCAGGTGGTGGCCGAGGCGACCCAGCAAGCCGTCGACAACGGGCTCGGCGCCACGAGGGTACTCAACGACGGTCTGCTCGCCGGGATGGGCGTCATTGGTAAAAAATTCGGCGCCCACGAGATCTTTCTACCCGAGGTGCTGTTGGCGGCGCGGGCGATGAAGAGCGGAGTGGAGGTTTTGAGGCCGTTGCTCGTCGCTCAGGATGTGCCCACGCTTGGAAAAGTAGTCGTCGGCACGGTCAAGGGTGATCTCCACGACATCGGCAAAAACCTCGTCGGCATCATGCTCGAGGGGGCGGGCTTCGAGATCGTCGATCTCGGGAGCGATGTCTCTCCGGAGACCTTTGTCGACAGTGCGGTTGCCGAGGGTGCAAAGGTCATCGGGTTGTCCGCGTTGCTGACCACAACGATGGTCAACATGAAGGCGGTGGTCGAGCTTGTTCGAAATCGCGGACTGGAAGGCGATATCCGGGTCGTGGTCGGGGGAGCTCCGGTGACCCGTGCCTTTGCCGACGAGATCGGCGCCGATGCCTATGGCTACGACGCCAACAACGCGGTCAATGTCATCAAGGAACTGACCGGAGTCATCTGATGAAAGGCTTTCTGGAACGGATTCAAGCGGGAGAAACCCTGGTGGGTGATGGCGCCTGGGGAACCCAACTCATGGCTCGTGGTCTGCAGGCGGGGGAGAGCCCCGAGGCGATCAATCTTTCGAATCCAGGGGTGCTGGCGGAGATCGCTGCCTTGTATGTGGACGCCGGCGCGGATCTCATCACCACGAACACCTTTGGTGGATCGAGCCTTCGCCTGAAGGACCACGGTCTCGACGATCGCACCGAGAAAATCAACCGCGCGGCGGTCGCTGCGATCGCGCCGGTTGTCGCTGACCGGGCCTATGTCGCGGGGTCGATGGGCCCCACCGGCAAGATCCTCGAGCCCTACGGCGATACGGCGCCGGAAATCGTCGCTGAGGCCTTTGAACGGCAGGCTGGAGCCCTGGTGGAGGCGGGAGCGGATCTCATAGTTGTGGAGACGATGATCGATCTGCGCGAAGCCGAGCTTGCCATCAAAGCTGTTCGGTCGGCCTCGGCCGAGATTCCGCTCATCGCGACCATGACCTTTCGATGCAACACCGCGAGGATTTTTCACCACCATGGGATCCACGATCGGGCAGGCCTGCGGTGTCCTCGTCGATGTCGGGGCAAATAGTGTTGGTTCCAACTGTGGCAACGGCATCGACACCATGATGGATATCGCTCGCGACTTCTCGAACCACGCCTCCGTGCCGATCATCATCCAATCAAACGCCGGCTTGCCCGAGTACCGCGACGGCGAACTCCTCTACCCGGAGTCCCCGGACTACATGGCAGAAAGGGTCGCGGCGCTGATGGATCTCGGAGTCGCGATCATCGGTGGTTGCTGTGGCACCACGCCCGACCACATCCGAGCAATTCGCACCGCGGTGGATGCGCGCAGCTGACAGTGTTCGATCGGTTGGGTGCTCGTGGATGTCGCCCGCCGCCGCTCGGCTCTGCCGCGCGGCAGGGCTGCTCCCGGCCGGCCGTACAGCACTGGCCACCGCCGTGGTGGCGCGTGCGTCCCGCCTGAACGATTCCATTGCGCTCGCAGGATGTGCGGCCGGGACGGCCGCACCACCATGGCCACCGGTGTGGTGGTGCAGGCGTCTCGCCTGCACGAACCCGACCTCGGACCCCCGAAGGTGCGACAAAGTGTAGCGTAGGGCGTGAGCCCCGCTGCCAAGGGCATTTCTCCAGACCCGAGCCCCGAAGGGGCGGTAGACGTCCCTGTCACTCTCCTCTGACGCAGGTGATGTGAAACTCGAAACCACCGTCGACCCGGCCCATGGACCGAAGGTCCTCCCTCGAGAAACCTGGTGAATTGTTCAAGGTTACGAGGAACTCACCGACCAACTCGGTGTTCTCGGCGACGCCGTTGATGTTCAGCAGATCTCCGTCGGTGGTGAGACCGGTGAGGGTGATGCCGTAGGGCATAAGCGATTCGACCTCGGTCACCAGCACAGGTTCCAGGTTCTCCGGTGTGCCGTCGAAGATGCTGAACACGATGAAGGTCTGCATCGTCATCTCGATGGGTTCGTCGAATCGGAGCGCGGGCCGAAATCTCCACGCTCGAACTGCCTCGAGGGCGGCCTCGGTCAGACCATTGGGGAGCCCCTGTACCACCTCGATGTCCCGGGGCACGCCGTCGGTGCCGATTGTCAACTGTAGCTTGGCCGTTCCGATCGTGCCTTCGGCGAGGGCCGGCTCCGTGTACTCAGGGTCCGCTCCTTCAGATCGCGATGGCAACCTGACGTTGGAACCTTTCGGTTCGAACCTCCCAAACCCGACGGAGACTCGCCCTTTCGGCTGCATATCCGTCGAATCCGAATCTCCACCCGGGCTCTGGCGCGGGGTGGGGGGTCGCTCGGCCGGCGCCATCGGCACGAGTAGCACGGCTGCGAGGATCGTGCCGAGAAGGACCGGCAGGGGTCGGATTTTTCTGGGCAGGGCTTCGCTTTGGATGGAGACGACGCGCATTTTGATTCCTTCCTTTCTGTCAATGAGACCGACGATGGCATCGAAGGTCGGTTGCCCGGGTTGGTTCAACCTGAGGATGTCCACGAGGCTGCGGCGGTAATCGCGTGCGGCGACCGCACCGGTGCGGACCACCACCTCGTCGCACCGTTCCTCACGGGCCTGCCCGAGCTCGATGGCGGCCAGCCAGGCCACCGGGTTGAAAAAGTGGATCGTGCGGATGAGGTTGGTTACGAGAATCCGGACCTCGTCCCACCGTGCGATATGGACCATCTCGTGGCCGATGATCGAGTCGAGAGTTTGGCGGTCCCAGGCCATCGCGGACTCAGGCAGGAAGATCGACGGCCGCAGGCTTCCCGAGGTGAAGGGTGACAGCGAGGCGCCCGACGAAACCAGGCGGATGGTTCGGCGCACGCCGAGCCGCGCCTTCCAATCGGCCAGCATTTCGAGCAGCGTCGGGTCGTCGACAGCGAAGGCCCTCCGGCAGATCCGGTTGTAGTGGTTCATGCGGAGGAACAGGAGGACCGTGATTGCGGCGACGACGCCGATCCAACCGAGAGCGACGAGAGTTTGCCAGCCGAAAGCGGGTGGCAGGGCGGCCGGTTGTTGTTGGCCGGACACGACGATCGCCTGGGCGAAGCTCCGGACGCCGCCCGCGGCCGGGTCGGCGGCGAGCCAGGAATCGAGAAGACCGCGGATGCTGAAGCCGGAATGCCAGCCTGGTGGAACCATCAGCCTGAGCAGGACGAGAGACCATGCCGCCTCTCGTATCAACGGCGCGCGAACTCGCAGCAGCCGAAGACCGATCATCACCACTGCTGCGAGAATCGACGAATAGAGGACCTGGACGATGGCCGCCTGAAGCAGATCAGGCGCCAGCAGATTCACCGCCGCGAGACTCACGGCTCATCCTCCTCGAGTTGATCGAGCAGATCCGTCATCTCCGCGACTTCGTCGGCCGAAAGCGCCGAACCGTCGGCGAAAAGGGAGACGACTGAAGCGGGATCCGCTTCGAGTACGCGCTTGCTGAAGTCGCGGACGAGGTGGGCCAGGCCCCGCGGCCGAGAGATGAGAGGGTTATAGAGGATCACGCCGTGGAAGGTCTCCCGTTCGAGATAACCCTTCTTGACCATGCGTTCGAGCATGGTCCGGGTGGTGGAGTAGGCCCACTGATAGGACGAGTTCAGTTGGGTGTGGACGTCGCGGGCGCGCGACTGGCCCGAAGCCCAGAGGATCTTCATGAGGTCGAGCTCGGCGGGGGAGAGTTCGGGGAGCGTGTGGTCGTTCGGCATTTTGATCTCCTGCTACTGTGTTCGCAGTACTGCTACTTTTGTAGCACTTCAGACAATATATCCTCAAAACCAAAGATGTCAAGTACTGCTGGGAAGGCGGCGGTGAACGGCGACCGGGATCCACGACGGCCAACCGTGACAGAATTCAATCGGCGGGATGGAGGAGCCGCCAGGTCATGCCGCGGCCGTCGCTGCTCGCCGTCGCAGGAGTCGGAGTGCCCTTGGCAGCGGGGATGCAAAGAGAGCCCCTGCTGCGGCGAAAATGCGCCGGGTGACCTCAGCGCACCTCGTTGATCTTCAGAAGTTCGTCGACGTCGGCGAGGTCGCGCGCGCGATCGGAGGCTCGTTTGGCCTCCACGAGGTGGTGAAGTGAGATAACCCTGACTGAAACACCCTCGAGTTCGACCCGATGAGCTGCCTCGAATACGGCGGTGTTGCTGACACCTTTGAGCGAGGTCAAGAGGTCGATTCGATTCGGCTCCGATCCGAGATGAACCGCCCCCCTTCCTGTTTGAACAGACTCTCTGGGATGCCCGCCGAACCGAACCCGAAGTCGGTCAAAGCGGCCAAGACGCGTTCTGCATTATTGGGTTCAGGGAAAACCAGGAGGTCAATATCCTGGGTCGTCCGCACGTAACCGTAGTAATTGACCGCATAGCCATCGACCAGGACGTACTCGACGCGATGTTTATCGAACAGCCTCAGCAGTTCTTTCATTTCGGTCGTGAACAGCATCGCTTCCTCACCGGTTCATTTTCTCCCAGGACGCCACTTTTCTCATCGGTACCGATGTCCAGAGCTCGCCCCAGAATCGTTCTTGAAGTACAGCGAGTTCGGTGCACCTCTCTTCGGGTGTCATCTCGGCAAGTCGTCGGCGCTCCGCCCGATTCTCCTCTTCAAATGAACCGAAGACTCGGACTGATTTATCTGCCCGTCCCATCAATGTCTCCATTCCGCTGAATCGCCTCTTCAAGCATTTTACTGCGGCGAGGAAGGGCGGGAGTGAACTGCACGGTTCGTGGGCATCCTTAAGGGGTTCCACTGATCAACGGTGAATTCTGTCCGCTGATCGTATTGCGAATTATGAGTTGGGAGTCTTCATCCCACCCCAGTTGCCGCCGTGGGTGGGTTCTCGGCAATGCTGAACTCCGAACTCCGAATTCCGAACTCGAGCTAGTGTTCGTGAGCTTCTTCTTCCCCAAAGTACGCCTTGCGGAACATCTTGGTCAGCTCGCGCAGCTTCTCGATCTGTTCCAGATCGGTGCTCTGCTTGGCTTTCATGGCGTGGATCTGGATGGCATGCAGAATTGCGAGCTTGTGCATGTACTCGTTCATCGCCTTTTCGTCATCGTGATCGGTGGATGGTTTGATGCGCTGCGCCATGAAGTAGGCGGTGACGATGTCCTGGATCTCCTGGGCGTGTTTTTCTTTGTTGTCCACCCAGCGAATCAACTGGTTGTAATCCACTGATTCGGCGGACCCCAGAGCCTGGATCTGCTTCATGCTTTTTTCGACGGTGGTGATGTGCTCCTCAATGAGCTGGACTCGAAGTTCGTCGTCGTAGATCCCACAGGGAATCTGACAATGAGCCGCTGCGGGCGAGGCGACGGCGAGGGCGAGGATGGCGGTGAGTGCGGTGAGTGCGAGGCGCTTCATGTTTTCCTCCTGTTTCTTCTTCTGCAGCAGAGAACCGATAAAACGGTTGCGGTATTTCTTGATTGTACCTATTGCTTGATCCCGAGAATCTCCAGTGATTTGCTGAGCTCAATGACGTTGCCGTCGCGAAGCACTCGAAGCTTCAATTGGTCGCTGCCACCCAGGGCAGCCATTTTTTGGTCGATTCGTTTCGCGAAGTCCGGTGTGCCGACAACGACGCCATTGACGGCGAGAATGACGTCACCGCCAAGGGTCAGTCGCTGCCCGGCGACCTGCGCCGGCGTATCACCCGGGCGCAGCCCGATCGCCGCGGCCGGCGAGCCCACCGCGACGCCTTCGACCAGAAGGGCGGCGCTCTGCGGAACATTCAGTGCCTGCGCGATCCGTCCTTCGATATAGAGACCGTCGAGACCGGTCCAAGGCGAGGGTTCGTCGATCAGGACGCTCAGCGCGACATTCGAGGTAATGACGAAACCGACGCCCTCGGAGCCGCCTCCGGTCGAGAGAATGTGGCTGACGATGCCGACAACCTCCCCGTTCATGCTGAACATCGGGCCGCCCGAGTTTCCGCGATTGATCGCCGCGTCGGTCTGCAGCAGCTCTACCGGTTCGACTCCGGCGAAGATCTGGCGGTTTTTTCTGCGCGCGCTGATGTGGCCCACCGACAACGAGTGACCAATGCCGAAGGGCGCGCCGACGATGAAGATCTGGTCGCCGACCTGGACATCGTCGGAGTTTCCGACCGATGCCGACGGGATGCCCTCGGGAACCCGCTCGGCCTGAATCAGGGCGAGATCGGCGCTCGGTTCGGAAGCCACGACCCGGGCGCTGACGGTTTCGCCGTTGACAAAGCGCACCGTCACCTGGTCTGCCGCCTGCACCACGTGGGAGGCGGTCATGATCCGCCCGTCGGTGGAGATCAGGACGCCGGACCCGATGCCTCCCTCTGAAACCTTACCGGCCGGCCCTGTTGGGGAGGCCACGCTGGTGGCGGTCGTGATCTCGACCACTGCCGGGTCGACGGACTGAAAGATCTGCGGCAGAGTTGGCGTTTGGGCGAGGACCACCTGTGCGGCCGATGGCAGAACCAGAGCGAGCACGGAAAAAGCAATGACCATCGCTCGATGAATACGCATCACGGACCTCCCACGGTGCCGAAATCGGTTCTGATTTTTCGAATTGTAGCGCAGGGGGTTTCCGATATCGATCGCCGAATCCCGCTTCTGCCGCTGGCAAAGCCTGCGAGATGATGCAGATCTGCGGTTTATTGAACCAAAGGGATCTCTCCGGCCAGTTCGTACTCGACGATAATGTCCATCTTGTTTTCAATCTGGAAAAAACGGGCCACGACCAATCCGGGAAGCACCTTCGACATTTTTTTGGCATAGGTGCTCTGGATTTTCAATACCTGTCGTTTCCATGCGAGGTGCTCGGTCAACAGCTCGGTTGCCTCGACGTCGGTCATCGTCTCGTATTCGGCAAAAAACCGATTCAGGATATCCACGCGGGTGTCGACGGCGGTCTCGAGTTCCTGCCGGTATTCTGCATAAAGGGGCCAGAACACGGTTCGTTGATCCTCGCTCATTTCGAGGTTTGCCGCCAGGATTTCCTGCCGTTCGGCCTGGATCGCTGAACGAGTCAGTCGGACGGCTTCCGAGTCATCCATTTGGGCATTTGCGCCGGGCGCGAGAAATATGGCCGTAGCCAGTGCTGTCAGGACCAAAAGACGTTGCATGATTTCTCCCAGTTCTTCAGCGCTGTGCCGGAAAACCGTTGCACGAAAAGGCTTCACTCCTGAATTGGGTCAACCGGGCAGGAATACTCTGTCGCCGTCTGAGCCGAACCTTCGCAGTCGGTCTGCGCCCAACCGCCCCGGACCTTCGTATTGCCGCAATAGGCCCGGCCGACGCTGTTCGGGTTGTTGAGATAGCCGAGGATGCTCGAACAGCTTTCGTCGCTACCGGGCGTTACCTGGCAGATTCCTGTGAATCGGGGATTGGTGAAGCAACACGGTTCACTCTGCGTTGCGGTGGTCATCAGTTCTGGAGCCGGTAGGGCGGCCATTTCGACCGCTGCGACCGACCCGATACCAAGAAAAAGACAGATCAGAGCGGCGCAAGCAATTTTTTCAAGGGTCATGGGAATCCTCCGTGGTTCTATTGAGTCTAACGCGGCGGTGAGCTCAAAGATTGCTTCTGGAGCTCTCGCTGCAGGTTTTCACGATAGAAATCAGTGTATGCCAGATAGTATTTGTTGATGTTGGCGACATATTTGAGCGTCTCGCTGCCGACCCGGGCTGCCGCAACCGTTTCGACGTTGCCAAACCAGAGATTCCGGTCGTAGCCCTTTTCAGCTGCCTCGCGGCGCAGGCTCGCCACCCGCGCGGGACCCGTGTTGTAGGCGGCGAGGGTGAAGTCGAAACGAGCCCCATCGGGGATCTCGGGGTCCGAAAAATAACGGTCGCGAAGGAAAGCCAGGTATTTGGTGCCGGCGTGAATATTGTTCTCGATCGTGTCGATGGGGGTGACATTGACGTTTTTGTCGGCCGCCGTCGACGGCTTCAATTGCATGACCCCGACAGCACCCGCCCGGCTTCGTTGGCTCTGATCGAGCCCGCTTTCCTGATAGCCGACTGCGGCCAGCGCCAGCCAATCGAAACCATAGATCTCACCGTACTTTTGAAACAGATGGCGAAGTTGCTCGAGTCGCTTCTGATCAGCTTTCGACAGGGGATTGGAGATCCATTTCGAGGCCTTGAAGTAGCGGTTGAAGAAGATATTGCCGGTCAGTGTGCCTTTACGGATCGACTTCACGAAGGCATCGAGATCGGCCTTGAGAGCGGGGCTTTTTTTGCGAATGGCCCAGGCGATCGAACCACCGGTCGAAACCCCGAGATCGGGGTGGACCCGGATTTTCGGGAGCGCGCCCGCCCACGCCTCGGCGATGTGCTGATCGGCAACGGTGAAATCAAAAACGCCGGCGTTGAGCAATTCGAGGAGATCCTCGGTTCCGAGGTGGGGTGGGGCGTCGACGATTTTGACCGGTTTTTTCCCTGCGGCCTCGAGTCGGGAGTTGAGCGCCCGAAGTGAGTTTTCGTAGGTGCTGCCCCTGCGAACCCAGACCTCACGTCCGGAGAGATCGTCGACTTCAGCAATGGTGGCCCCCCCGGAACGCGAGACCACGACCTCATGGACGCTTGGAATATAGGGAGTCGAGAAGTCCACTCTCCGACGTCGATGCTCGCTGACCGTCAGACCACCTGCCGCAATATCGCCGCGGCCGGCCTCGAGGTCCGACAGCAGCTTTTCAAGCGGTACCGGGATGAAAACAACGATGACCCGTTGACTCAGTTTTCGTCCCTGGTTGAGGTGTTCCTCATACTTGCGGAGGAGTTCGTACTCGAAACCGCGTTCAGTACCGAAGTCAATAAAATAGTTGGTGCGGCTGTAACTGATCAGGACGCGCAGGAGTCTGCGTTCGATGATTTGTGGCAGGTCTCCGGTGAATGTCTCTTTGATCCGGGCTTGAGCCTCGGGTTCCTGGCCTGAGGTCTGAGGCGTCGGGTCGGCAAGGACGGCTCCCGGCAGGCAGACGAGGGCCGCCGCGATGGTCACCACACAGCGATAGAACACCATTTTGCTTCCGGGTTGGATCATGGTGGGCCCATTCTAACCGGATCTCCAGTAGAAATAACGTATTTGGCGGTGCAGGCGATGCGATTCCCGGCAATCAGGTTGCGCCTCAAAACCAGTGGCTGTGGATCTCTCCACCGTTCTTGCTCGCGAACTGTGCCCTCGTTGAGGTCGATTGCTCTATTATTGAGGAGCATTGCGAGTTATTGACCATCTCAACCGCCTCGATCTGAGTGACCTGCCCAGGTGGGAGCAGGCTTCCGTTCGAGTGATTCAGTTTGTTCAGGCGACACTGGGACAGTTCAATCGCGACAAGATTGTGATTCGGGCGTCCGGTCTCGCCTATTCATCGTTGCTCGCCGCCGTCCCATTGGTGGCCGTCGCCTTTGCCATATTTTCGGCCTTTGGTGCCTTCGACGAGGTCAAAACCAAGGCTCAGGAATTCCTCTTCGATCAGTTTCTGCCCACCAGTCAGAGTGAAATCATCGCCTATTTCAACCAGTTCGCCGACGGGGCCAGGAGCCTCGGCCTGATCGGTTTTCTGGCGCTGATTCTGGCCTCGATTCTGCTTCTCGACAACATCGAGTCCAACTTCAACAACATCTGGCATGTCACGACCCACCGCAAGATCATCGCCAAGATCACCTCCTATACCTCGGTTCTGGTTTTTGGCACTTTGCTGCTCGGTGCCAGTCTGACCTTCTCGGCTCGAATCAAGGCCGCCATCTTGAGTGACGTGCCTTTCGACCCGGGGACGCTGGAAAAAATCGGCACGTGGTTCTTCCCGCTGGCGTTGACGTTTTTTGCGTTTTTGCTGATGTATCTCGTCATCCCGTTCACGAGGGTTCAGCTCAAGAGTGCGGTGGTCGGTGCGGCGATCGGCAGCGTGTTCTTCGAACTCGGGAAGAACCTCTTTGCCAATTGGGTCGGTCAATCCGTGCGTTATTCGACCATCTACGGCTCGCTGGCCGTGATCCCGATCTTTTTGGTCTGGCTGTACATCACCTGGATCATCGTCCTCCTCGGTCTCGAGATCTCGTTTACCCATCAACACTTCGCTGCCCTCATCCGCAGCCGGTCGGTTGGGGATCGGGACGATTGCGACCGTGTGCCCACCGGTCTTCAGATCTTCACGTTGATCGCTCAGAGATTTCATCTGGGCAAGGAACCGCCAACGGCGGACAGGCTGTCGCGCCGATTCCTGGTTGCAACCGGCTCGGTGGACAGTCATATCGATCGCCTGGTCAAGGCCGGTCTCGCGCGAAGGGTGGCCATTGGTTCGGGCGCTGAAGGCGTGGTCCCGGCGAGATCGCTCGATGCGGTACGGGTTTCGGATGTGATCGCGGCGTTCATCCCGATGGGTGACGAGCAGATGCGGCAGCGACCGATCGAGATCAAGACCGAGGAGATCGTCTCGTCCTTCAGGGAAGCCGGCTTTGATGCGGTGGGCAATACCACTTTTCTCGAACTGGTCAACCAACTCGCCACTCCCCGCAAGCCGAGCTGAGCTAGCGATCTCTCAGGTCACGAAATTGAGTGACTACGGTCGACGTTCCTGGGGTTATGATGTCCCAAATGGGAGAGACCGGAAAACCATCGTCTGAAGAGCCCGCCCGTGGCCTCGAGTACCAACGGGATTTTTCGGATATACACCCCGAAACGATGTTTGACGAGGTGGGGCGGCTTCACAAAGCGCGGAAGACGGTGGCGGTGTTGCTCGAGGCCTCGCGCGCGACCGGTCTGGATCCGGCCGCGGCTCGTGTCCTCGATATCGGCTGTTCGACGGGAATCCTAACTCTCCACTACGGCGGTTTCTTTACGAAGGTGGTGGGGATCGACATCGACGACGGCGCCATTGAATGGGCGCGCCGGAATCGGGCGGCGGAGAACATCGAATACCGGGTCGGCGACTCGATGGAGCTGCCATTTCCGGACGGTGATTTCGACATCGTGACCTGCACCCACATTTACGAACACGTACCGGATGCGGAAATCATGATTCGGGAGATCAACCGTGTGTTGCGGCCGGGAGGGCTGTGTTATTTCGCAGCCGAAAACCGCCTGCGACTGTGGGACGGCCACTCGAATCTTCCGTTGATCACGGTCCTGCCAAAACCCCTGGCCGACCTGAGCCTCCGCATCGCCGGCCGCGGCCGTGACCGCTACGAGACCCATCTGACCGTCTGGGGCTTACGGAGCCTGGTCCAAAATTTCGAGGTTTTGGATTTTACCCAGCGGGTGGTGCGCGATCCCGAGCGCTTCGAAGCCACCGATATGGTCGAGCCGGGTTCGGTTCGACAGCGCGCCGCGCTGGCCGTATTGGAAATGGCCTACTGGGCTTTCCCAACCTACCTGTGGGTGCTGAGGAAGCCGCTTTAGGGTCTAGAGAAAAGTGCTCTCCTGGGATGAGTGCGCCGAACCCTAAACCCTAATCCCCTCACCTCTCGGGAAGTTCGCCGCCGACAATCCTTTTCATCAATGCACCCTTTTCGAGCACGCCGTCTTCGGCCACGCCGTTGATCAACGCCAGCTGAGCAGCCTCGATATTTGACGGATAGCGCTCGCTGAACTCGGCGAAGGACATTCTGCGCGGCACGGTGATGATCGAGACTGTTTTCGGGTCCACATCCAGGTATTTTCGTTGCGTGACGTTGGCGAAGCTGGCCAGGGACGACTGCATCGCGCGGCCGTAAGTGTCCCAGGTCTCGAGACCTGTGTATCCCATCAGCTGATAGACCCGGCCGTCGTGATTGAGAAAACCGATCAGGCCTTCGGCGGTCCCGGCGCCGGTCTGGGTGTCAAACGCCCGGAAAGCATAGATGTTGCGTCCTCGGTTGGGGCCCTTTTGGATACCCTGCTGACCGAAGAAGGCGTCAAATGCGGCCTGAGGACTGGCTTTGTCCGACAAAGTGAGAACAACCGCAGCATCCTGTTTCGGGCTCAGGGCGCCAACGGCAGATCTCTGATTGATGATCCGCCATTCGTCCGGAAAAGCGATCTTGAAGGCCAGAACCGGGTGGTAGTAGGTCTGCCCGATGGTGTAGCCCTGCCTTGGATCTTCACCAAAGACCATCCCCTGCAACCTGTCGAGGTATGACTCGCGTCCGACCGTGCCCTGCAGGGCATCCGGGGGCAGCCTCGCGATCCGGGCATCGATGTTTTCAATTCGATTCCCGGGGTTGGGGTGAGTGGAAAGCCACTCCGGAGTGGAGCGCAGACCGTGAGCCTGGCTGACGCGATCCAAAGTGGCGAACACTTTGGGCATTTCGTGCGGGTCGTACCCCGCCTTGGTCATGTAGCGAAGCCCCAGTTCATCCGATTGGTTTTCGTCGTCGCGGCCGAATTTGAGAAAAAGAACCTGGATGCCCTGACTTGCGAGTCCGGCGTAGCGGCGAAAGTCTTCTGAAGCGACGGCGGCGACCCCGAGCCCGATCTGGGCGAGTTGGGCACGGCTCATCTGTTCCACCGAGTGTTTTGCGGTCACATGACCGATCTCGTGGCCGATCACCGAGGCCAGTTCGGCCTCCGAGTTGAAGTGCGCGAGGATGCCGCGGTTGACGTAGATGAAGCCGCCGGGAAGGGCCATCGCATTGACCACTGGGTCGTCGAGTACGGTAAAGGTCCAATCGAGATTCGGGCGTTCGGAGTTGGCGGCGATTCTCGTGCCGAGTTCCTGGATAAAGCGCTGCAACTCGGGGTCGTCGTAGGCTCCGAATGCATTCAGGACTTCGGGATGGGTCTGGGCGCCCATCGCGATCTCCTGCGATTCACTCATGAGGGTCAGCTGCCGTTCGCCGGTGGCGGGGTTCATGGTGCACGCGGCGAGAAACAGCAGACCGGTTCCGGCCGCTCTGATCCAGTTCGTGCGTTTGGCCTTGGTCATCATGTTTTGCCCCCTCACGATGCGTTTCGCGATCCTGGTCGAATGAACTCGCCACATTGTAGCCGACCGGCGGCGCGTGCTAATTATTGAGACAGCGTGAACAGCGGATGGTCACATACCGGCACGCTGTTGGATGGCAACTCTGCGATCAAAAAAGGGGTGGGTGGGCGGATCCAGCATCCAGCATCTTGAATCACTCTTGCTCAAGACAGTGTCTCGGACAGCGATCAGGGACGGCGACAGGGAACAGCGTTCAGCAGTCAGCGAACAGTCGCCAGCGGCAGTGTTCAGCGACAGCGTCAGCGATCAGCGGCCGGGACAGCGACAGCCAACAGCACTCACTCTGTCGGGTTCAACAGCCTCCAGGTCATGGCACGGACCTGATCGAAAGCGTTCATCGCTTCACTGGCCTCATCCCGGCCGCCCACCGGCTACCGCTTCTGTTGAACGACCCGGAGGTGGCCACTGCGTCGCCTGAACTCCAGACTGCTGCCGCTGCGCTCCGTCGCTGAACACTGATCGCTGTTCCCTGTCGCCGTCCCTGTCCCTGTCCCTGTTCGCTGACGCTGGACACTGTCGCTGCCGCTGCAACTCGGGATCGGGATCGGGTACGTGCCAACCGCGAACCGGATATTCCAAAAACCAACCCGTAAACCACGTGTTGTCAGGTGGGTAAATTCGGGTGACGATCTGTTTTGGACAGCAGTGATCTTGCATCAAAAAAGGGGCCCGAAGGCCCCTCTTGAAAAGCGAAAACAGGGGTGGATCAGTCTTCGTGATCTTCACTCGAAGGCAAGCTCGAGTTCCAGATATCGCGGTGAATCTTCCATTCGCCATCCACCTTGCTCCAGATCTCGATGTACTTGCCGCGATCCACGAGATCGCCGTCGGCGTTGCGCATGCGATAACGACCGGCCATGTAGCCGAGGGCTCCCTGGATATTCAGCTCGAGACCTTCGAGCTCGACGGTGAGTCCGGCATTCATCATCTCCATCGTCGTCGCTCGGATGGCGTCGATCCCGAAGACAGCCGGTTCGTTGGGCGGCAGCAGAACCGCGTCGTGGGTATAGACTGACGTGACCCCATCGATATCCATGGAATCAAAAGCTTTTGCCCAGGTGAGGCTGCCACCCTGGATGGCCATCTTGTCTGCCTTCTGTTGATCGGGTGATTGGGCCTCGAAGCTCACCATGGAGCCCTTTGGCACGTTGATGTCGCGTCCCATGGTGTCGATCTCTCCGGTTGCGCCGACCGCTGTTGCGGAGACCGGGATCATTTTGCCATCAACCTCGATCCCGGTTGCCTGGATCTCGAAGGCATCCCCTCCGCCGTCGGTCCAGTAACTCGTGGGAACGAGGCGGGCATGGACCTGGCTGCCGGCCGGAGCGACTACGGTGTCGCCGGACATCAAGTCCTCCTGGAGGGTGCCGGTGACCATGTGGCCCGCGGCGTTGCTGTCGCTGTCGACGCTGCCGTCAAACTGAACCTTGAGGGGCGCGGAGACCTGAAGCAGATTCGCATCCTGGGCGGCGGGCGCGGTCTGGGGGCTGGTAGCCCTACCGGTATTCTGCTTCGGCCTTATCGGTTGCGACGGTTGGGCGGTTTGCGGAACAACCGGACTTTGATTGATTTGGGCGGGGTTGCCGCAATCGCTCATCGACCAACCGCCGCGTACAGTCGTGCCGTCGCAGTAGGTGTTCCCCACACTGTTGAAGTTGTTGAGTGCGCCCAATATGTCGGCACATGTAGTAGAACCCTGTGGGATGACCATACAGCCACCGGCAAAACGAAAATTGTTGAAGCAGCACCGCTCCTCCTGGGCATCGACCGGCGCGGCCGCAACGAGGGCAAGGCACATGACGAGCGTCGAAAAAATGACGTGTGTTCTTTTCATATCTGACTCCTTGACGACCGTCCACGGTCGCCGGCGGACATTATAGCGATTTGAGTCCGGTTATCAGGATATTGACAGGGTTTTGACAATTGGCGGAGGAGCAGAGGAGGCTCGGCCCTTATCATTATCGACGGAACCGGTGAGGCCCAGTCTCTCTTACGAGGTCGGTATCCATAGCAGCCGTTCGATAGCGATTCCGATAGCGATAGCGATAGCGAACGCTTCCTCAACCCTGGGGTACGGTCAGCCCCATACGGGATCGGGAACGGGATCGGGACCGGAACGATCGTTCAAGATGTCATCCTGAGGGAGGCCGTCCGACGGCCGAGTCGAAGGATCTGCGGTTCACGGGCGTTTCAGTCCATCTCATAGATCCTTCGACTACGCCCCAGGGCGGGCTCCGCTCAGGATGACATCTTGAGGAGACATACGCGTCCAATGAGCATCCGGGTCGTGGCCTGCGCTCAGGATGACATCGGGAGGCGACAAGGGTACACAGGCGAAACCAGTGCCGGGCGGTTCTCCCTTTCTCCTCTGCACCTCAGCCATGGGGTTTGGGAATCCAGCACATCCAGCATCCAGCATCGAGTATCGAGTATCGAGTATCGAGCGAGCGATCTCCGGGCGGTCTACGCGCGAAATCTGTTGATCGTTGCCTTGAACAGCAACACGCCGAGATATGCCGCACCGGCGATCACGATGGTGGTCGCTCCGGCGGGCAGATCGGGTCCGAAGCTGACACCGAGGCCGAGCGTCGTGAAGGCGATGGTGAGCAGAGTGGCGAGGGCCATCGTGCCGCGTAGGGTATTGGTGAATTGCCCCGCGATCGCAGCAGGAAGGGTCAGAAGCGCGATCACGAGCACGATACCGACGACGCTGACCAGCAGCACGACGGTCAGGGCCGTCAGAACCATCAGAAGCAATACGTAGAGCTCCACGTGGAGGCCTCGGAGGCGGGCGAATTCTTCATCGAAACAGACCGATTCGAGCTGAGGGTAGAGTCCGAGGCCGAGGGCGACCACGAGCACATCGAGGAGAGCCATCGTCCACAGGTCTCCGGTGCCGATCAGCAGGATATTGCCAAACAGGTAGCTCATCAGGTCTTCGTGGTAACCAGGCGTCATCGCGATGAAGAGGATGCCGACCGCCATTCCGATCGCCCACACGGCTCCGATAATGGTGTCTTCGCGTTCGCGGGCCCGCAGGCTCACCAGACCGATCAGCAGGGCGGCGGCAATCGCCGCGATCGTGGCGCCGTGCTGCGGCTGCAGCGACCAACCGTGGACGACCTGAAGATACCGGGCGATTCCGAGTCCGGCGAGGACACAGTGGGCGATGGCGCCGGCGATGTAGCTGATGCGTCGGACGACGACATAGGAACCGACGACCCCACAGGCGATGCCGGCCAGAACGCCGGCGACGACGGCGTTGCGGAGGAAGGAATACTCGAGGACGGCAGAGAGAAATTCCATCAGGGCTTCCCGCCATGGTGGTGGTGATGAACCATTCGCACGTCGCCGCCATAGACCTCCGAAATACGGGTTCCGTCAAGGGCGCTCGTGGGGTGGATATCGACCGTGCCGTGGACGCAGATCACGGTGCGCACAAAGCTCGCGACGAACCCCAGATCGTGTGAGACGAGGACAATTGTGAGTTTTTTGTTGAGTTCGCGCAGGAGATCGAAGAAATCGCGCTCGACCCTCTGATCGAGACCTGCTGCGGGCTCGTCGAGGAGCAGCAGATCGGGATCGGTGACGAGCGCGCGGGCGAGCAGCACCCGCTGTCGTTGCCCCCCGGAAAGCTCTGAGAATGGCCGCGACCCCAGATCGCCAAGACCGACTTCATCGAGGGCCGCCGTCGCCGCCGCCCGATCCGATCGCAGGTAGCCGCCGAAACGCGGCCCCTGACCGAGCCTGCCCATCATGACGACCTCCTGGGCGCGCACCGGGAAGCGTGGGTCCATCATCGCGTGCTGTGGCATATAGCCGACCCGGCGACGGATTTTCGTCGGTGCCTGACCAAAGATCCGGACGCTGCCTGTGGTCGGTTTCAAGAGCCCAACGATGATTTTGACGAGGGTAGTTTTGCCGCCTCCGTTGGGTCCGATGACGCTGGCGAAATCGCCTTCAACTACTTCCAGATTGACCTTTTGGAGCACCGGTGGCCCGTTTTCGAACTGGAAGCCGAGATCCCGGATCTCGATGACCGGTTGTGGAGTGGATGATTCAGTCATCTCGATCTCCGAGTTCGGTGGCGATCAGAGTCGCCATGATTTCGAGGTTGTCCGTGTAGTCGGAGGCCAGCGGATCGAGTTTGACCACGGCGCAACCGAGAGCGTCTGCCACGCGCTGTGCGGAGGCGGCGGAGAACTGGGGCTGGACAAAGACTGCCGGAGCCTTCCGTCCGCCGAATCGGTCGATGATCGAAGCCAAATGACGACCGGTCGGCGACTTGCCTTCGACCTCGATCGCCACCTGGATGAGTTGGTATCGATCCGTGAAATACCCGTAGGCGGGGTGAAATACGAGGATCTCACGCCCTTTGACGGGCTGGAGGATCTCCGCCACCCGTCGATCGATGGAATCGAGCTCTTGATGAAGGGCCTGGAGTCGCGAATCGATCGCGGCGTGGCTCGATGGCAGAACGCCCTTCAGAGCCTCCGCAGTTGTCGCCGCGATGATCTTCATCCGAACCGGATCGAGCCAGATATGGGGATCTCCCAAACTGTGGTGTTCATGGTCGTGACCTTCGGTCATCGACCTTCGGTGGACCCCCACACCCGTATCAACAATCGAGACTTCGGGCATCAGATCGGAGATCGTCGGCACGACGGCCCCTTCAAAAGGGACCCCGATGGTGAGAAAGAGCGCCGAATCGGTCAGGGTGGTGAGCTGTCGCGGCGAAGGATCATAGGTTGCCGGCGAAGAACCCGGTGGCAGCAGGACCCTGACGTCGATCTGCTCTCGAGCGAGGCGCTCGACCAACCACTGCTGTGGCGGAATGCTGACAACCACGAGCGGGGGCTCGGCTGCACCGACCGGGAGGGTTGCCGCCACCACCAGCAGGGTGAAGAGGAAAAAGGGCTTCACCTGGAATTCTTCATTCGTGGACCGCGACGCACACCAACCGGCCCTCGTCGCAATCTTCACACGGTTGCATCTGGTGGGTGCGGCTGAACTCCTGCCAGTGGCGTTGTTGATTCGCGTTGAGTACGCCGGTGCCGTGGCAGATGGGGCAGGCGCCGTCGAGCGCCGCGAGGATGGCGGAGCGGATGAACTCGGATCGGTTGGGGATGTCCTGCATCGCCTCGACCAGCGCGTCTTCGGCCTTGAAGGTAATGATCTGTTGTTTTCCGCTGTGCGTGGCCATGGTTTGACTCCTCGGTTCCTCGGTGATCTCTCGGGTGAGTGTTACAGAGTATTACCGAGAGGTCGAGTCTGTCAAACGCTGACGTCTGCTTGTCAGGATCTTGTGATGACCTCGGCGTTCACGATCTCTCCCTCGACGAGACCGCCGTCAGACAGGATGACCGTCACTTTCCGTTTGTCGTCCTGGACGACGATGTCGCCCTCCACGACGGACCCTTCTGCGATAGTGATTTCGAGGGTTTTGTTGCCGAGCCCGCCCTTTGCCTTGCCGCGGATCCTGATGTCCTCGACAACCCTTGATCCTTCGCGGAGCAAGATGGATCCGTTGCTCGTGACCAGATCGCCGGAAACGACCGTTTGCACGAGGGTGATGGAGCCGTTGACGGACGAGATGTCATCGTTGATTTCGGAACCGTTCAGACATTCGATCGATCCGTTGACGGTCCCGACCTCACCCAGGATCGAAACGTCCTCTGCGATCTGGATTGAACCGTTGACGGTCCCGACCGACCCGTCGATCGTCACTTCGCTTGAAATCTTGATGCTGCCATTGACGGTCTGCAGACCGCCGACCTCCGATCCGGAACCGACAAGGACCCGTCCGTTGACGGTGCGGCAATCGCCGCGAACAACGCAGCCTTCGCCGATCTGGACACTGCCGTTGACGGTGGATCTGCCGCTGTTCAGCGTTTCCCCGTCATTGACCTGGATGTTCTTGTTGACGCCGCAACTTGCGGCAATCAGGCAGCAGGCGATGACGATCGGCAGCGATCGGGTCTTTTTCATGGTTTGACTCCTCCAGTCAAGAGAAACGTCTCCGGATCAAAAGAGTTCTTCGGCCGCCTCAATCCAAGCGCTTCAACAAGCCCTCATCGTAGGGCGCGAGCTCGGAACCGTCTCGAATGCGTTCGACGAGGTCGGGGTTGGCGATGAACGGTCGGCCGAAGGCGATGAGATCGAACGCGTCTGTGTCAATGGACCGGGCGGCGGAGGTGGGATCGTAGCTTCCGCAACCGATGAGCGTGCCCTGGTAGTGGCGTCTGATAAATGCCTCGGCAGTCCCACCGAGGTGCTCGAATTCGATCGAGTGATCAAAAATACCGACGTGGACATAGGCCAGACTTCGACCCGAGAGCTCTTCGAGCAGGAGTTTGTACACACCGGCATCGTCGGGGTGTGATTCCTGGTTGAAATAGGCGCCCGGGGAGAGCCGGATGCCCACCCGATCGGAGCCCGCCGCATCGACCACAGCATCGACCACTTCAAGGGCGAAGCGGCACATGCGCGCTGGCGACCCGCCCCAGGCGTCGTCGCGACGATTGGTGTGATGGTGGAGAAACTGGTCGATGAGATACCCGTTGGCCCCGTGGATCTCGACTCCGTCGGCGCCCGCGCCGATGGCGTTGGCGGCCGACGTGCCGAAAGCGGAGACGATGTCGTTGATCTCCGTGTTTTCGAGCGCACGGGGGACGCCATACTCGAGTGCTTTGGCCCGCGGTATCCGGCCTGAGAGCGGAACGGCAGAGGGTGCGACGGGCAGGTCTCCAGAGAGATAGTTTGGGTGGGAGATCCGTCCGACGTGCCACAGCTGAAGAAAGATCCTGCCGTCCTTTTCGTGAACCCTGGTTGCCACTTCGCGCCAGCCCTCGATCTGGACATCGGTAAAAATCCCCGGGACATCCGGGTAACCCTGCCCATCGGGACGAATGATCGTCCCTTCGCTGATCAGGAGACCGGCCGATGCGCGGCGAGCATAGTATTCGGCTGATGCGTGCGTCACGACGAGACCCGGGCCCGCCATGCTGCGCGTCATCGGCGCCATCACGATCCGATTCGGTAGTTCGATGGCTGCAGAAAGGTCGTACGGCTGGAGCAGAACCTCTACCGGTCCGTCCATCACTGTTTCGCGGGTGCCTGTCGCACGTCCAGGCGATTGGTGACCCAGATAAATATGACCAATGCGATAAACGACGTCAGCCCGATTCCGGCATAGGCCCACCACAGATAGTTGGCATGAGCATAGACCTCGGGCATCGGGGCCTGACCGGCCAACGCCAGAGTGTGCTGATCCTGTATGGCTTGGGGCAGCGTGGTCGGTTCAGGGCAATAGGCCTTGAGCAGATAGCCTGAAAAGATGAAACCGAAAATCCAGGCGAAAAAGGTATTCATGTGGGCGAAACCCAGAAAAACCCCTTCGCGGCCACGGGGGGCCTGTTTCGATGCGAACTCCAACCATTTGGGTGAGAGAAAACATTCGGCCAGACCCTGGATGGAAATACCGATGACCATCATCAGCGTGATCGGGTGGACCTCGAGTCCAAAGATGTGCACCGGGCCGGAGAACCACGAGGATGTGGCCATGGCAACCGAGGACAGCGGGATCAATGCCATCGCAACCAACATGGAATTCTGGGGCTTCCACTTACGAACCATCTGCGTGATAGCGACCACGAACAGGACCACCACCAGCGGATTGACGTTGGCGTACCACTCCGGCTTGTAGGTCTCACCGGCCATCCGCAGCACATAGTCGGGCATCGACGCGTAGAGCTGGCCCTGGATCGCCCAGAAACCGGCTGTGATGAGAATCAGAGCGAGAAAGCGCATGTTGCTCATCGCCATCCACATGCCCTGAAGGGTTTCGCGCAGATTCTTGGGTTGTGCGTCGGTGTCATCCGGCGGCCGGTAGATCAACATGACCAGAACCAGGGCAAAGAAGCTCGCACCGGCCGAAAAGTAGGGAACGGTTTCAACACCCATCTGGATGCGCATCGGAGCGACGATGGTCTTTCCGGTGAAGGAACCGATATTGACGACCATGTAGAAAATACTGAAAGCGCGGGCGCGATTCACCAAGTTCGATGATTTCGCCACCGTGCCGGTGATGACCGGTTTGACAAATGCTCCGCCGATCACGATCACGAACAGCCCGATCAGGACGGGAGCGAGGGTGTTGAAGACACCGAGCATTCCGTAGCCCACCGTCAGCAGGGCGAATGCGAGGATGAGTGCTTTCCGGAACCCCATGCGATCGGCGATGGCGCCGGTGAAGAAGGGCACCAGATAGATCCAGCCGCCGAAAAGGCCGGCAACAATGCCCGCCTGGACGTCGTCGAGGCCCACCACCCGAATGAGGTAGGTTCGCAGCGCGATGAAGGTACCGTAGTAGGCGGCGCGTTCGCAAAGCTCGGCGGCATTACCGGTCCAGAATGTCTGTGGGAACCGCCACGATGGTTTTTCTTCGGGCTCTTCTGCGGTCTTGATCTCACGGTTCTCGTCGCTCATCCATATCCCTCCAGCGATGTGCAGATCAGCAACTGTAGCTCGGATCGGCGGTCGCGTCATCCCGGTTTCGCCGATGCCATCGATGAGCGCCGTTTATCTGAAAACCATCGTTGCAACAAACCGTAGCTCGGCAGCGGGGGAGTACAATAACCAATCATGAAAAGCATCAAATGGATCGCCATCGTCCTCGTTATCGTGGCGTTGTTGATTGTCATGCGGTTTACGGTCTTTGCCCCGGTAGTGGTCGAAGTCAGGACCACCGCCGTCGAACGCGGTGTGGTCGAGCAAACGGTCAGCAATACCCGCGCCGGAACGGTCAAAGTTCGGTTGCGGGCGGAACTGTCGCCGCAGATCGGAGGATTGGTGGTCGGACTTCCTTTCAGGGAAGGCGATCGGGTTTCCGAGGGTGAGGTCGTGGTCGAGCTGGACGGCCGGGCCCAGCGGGCCGAGTTGTTATCTGCCAGAGCATCGGTGATCGCCGCTCGCGCCCAGGCGGACGAGGCCTGTCTCGCCGCCGAGTTGGCAGAAAAGGAGCTCACGAGGGTCGAAACCCTACACGCCCAAGGCATCGCAAGCGACCAGAACCTGGATCTCCTGCGCACCGATCGCGACCGGACACGGGCGGGCTGTTCTGCTGCCCGGGCCGCGGTCGGCCAGGCCCAGAGCCGGGTCGGTGCGGTCCAGGTGCAGTTGGATTTCACCCAGCTTCGGGCGCCTTTTGCGGGCATCATCGCCGAGCTGAGTACTGAAGTCGGCGAGTACATCACACCATCTCCCCCGGGACTGCCGATTCCTCCGGTGGTCGATCTCCTGGACCCGGCGTCGATCTATGTCAGTGCGCCGATCGACGAGGTGGATGCGGAACGCGTTCGCATCGGTCAGGCCGTTCGAGTGACCGTGGATTCGCGCCCGGACCAGAGTTTCGAGGGATCTGTATCGAGGGTGGCTCCATATGTTCTGGATGTTCTCGAGCAGAATCGGACCGTCGAATTGGAGTGCGAACTCAGCGACGAAGCGTTGATGCTCGGTGTGCTGCCCGGTACTTCGGCTGATGTCGAGGTTATCCTCGAAAACCGAGCAGAAGCGCTCCGGATACCCGCTTCGGCGGTGGCCGAGGGCGGCAGCGTATTGATTCTGAGTGAAGGATCTCTCGTCGAGCGAATCGTAGAGATCGGTCTCAAGAACTGGCGATTCGCCGAGGTGGTTGACGGCCTCGACGAGGGTGATCGAGTGGTGGTGGCCCGCAATCGCCCGGAGATCAAGGCTGGGGCGTTGGCTCAGGAGCAGGCGAAATGAATTCGGAATTCGGAATTCGGAGTTCGGAATTGTCTCTGCCCTCAGCGATGGGAAGGGGAGGTGTGTCGGAATCTCCGCATTCCGAACTCCGAACTCAGAACTCGCAAAACTTGTTGTCGGAGCCGGCGTCGTGATTTCTCTGGAAAAACTCTGGCGCACCTATCACGTTGGCGATTCAGAGGTCCACGCCCTGCGTGATGTGAGTCTCGAGATTTCGAAGGGCGACTACCTTGCTGTGATGGGGCCGTCGGGGTCGGGGAAATCGACGCTCCTCAATGTTCTGGGCTGTCTCGATCGCCCGACGTCGGGCTCGTATCGATTCAATGATCGCGAAGTGATCTCCCTTCCCGACGCGGAGCGGACACGGTTGCGGCAGTCGGAGATCGGATTCGTCTTTCAGTTCTTTCACCTGCTGCCCAGGCTCACGGCGCAGGGCAACGTCGAGTTGCCGATGCTCTTTGCCGGTGTCGTTCGGGCCGAAAGGCGGCAGCGTGCGGCTGACGCTCTGAAGTCTGTGGGTCTCGAGTCGAGGAGCCACCACCGACCGGATCAGCTGTCAGGCGGTCAGCGCCAGCGGGTCGCGATCGCCCGAGCGGTTGTCATGGAACCGGGTCTCCTGCTCGCGGACGAACCAACCGGCAATCTCGACCGGACGGCGGCCCTCGAGATCATGGATCTGCTCGGCACGATGAATCAAAACGGACAAACCGTGGTCCTGGTGACCCACGATCCAGAGGTGGCACAACGAGCCCGGTCCGCGGTGCGGATGGACGACGGTGAAATCGTGGAGCGACGATGAGAGGCGAGTTCGGAGTTTTGGATTCGCAAGTCGGAATTTCCACCTGGATCTTCGTTGCCAGAATGTGGATGACTTGCCGAACTCCGAACTCCGAACTCCGAACTCCGAACCCGAACTCCGAATTGGGTGGTGGTAGATGGCTCTCGGTGAGCTGATCGCGTTTGCGGTGGGTGCGCTGCGGGGCCACCGGTTGCGAACAGTGCTGTCGATCACGGGTGTCGCGGTTGGGATCGCTGCGGTGGTTGCTCTGACCGCTCTCGGAGAGGGCGCACGAAAATACGTCGTGCAGGAGTTCAGCTCCCTCGGCACCAATCTTCTGATCGTGATACCGGGAAAGGTTGAAACAACGGGGATGATGCCCTTTGGTGGAGTCGTCAATGATCTCACCATCGATGATTTTCGGGCGGTGTCGACGCGAATTCCCATGGTCGAGAGGGCGGCGCCTCTGGCTTCAGGAGAGGAAAAGATCCGTTATGCCGGGAAGGCGCGTTCGGTGTCTGTTTTCGGCACTACGGCGGATCTGCTCGAGGTCCGCCGTCTGCAGATCGGGTCGGGCCAGTTTCTGAAACGGGGCGATCCCGACCAGGGTGGATCCGAAATGGTGCTCGGCATAAAGGTTGCGCAGGAACTCTTTGGCTCGGAAAACCCACTCGGCGAAGTTGTCCGACTTGGAGAATGGCGATTTCGCGTGGTTGGTGTCCTCAGCCCGCGGGGGCGGTCCCTCGGTTTCGATTTTGACGATCTGGTCTTCATTCCTGTGCGAACTGCGATGCGGGTCTTCAATCGAAGCACTTTGTTCAGAATCCTTGTCGAAATGCCTGAAAACACCGATCTCGAGGCCGGCAAGGCGGCTGTCATCGAGTTGCTTGCCGAACGACACCGCACCGAAGATGTCACGGTCATTACCCAGGATGCGGTTGTTGCGACCCTCGACTCCATTCTTGGGGTCTTGACCCTGGCGCTGGCGGCAATTGCATCGGTTTCACTGACTGTCGCGGGTGTCGGCATCATGAACGTCATGCTGGTGGCGGTTTCGGAGCGTCGACGCGAGATCGGGCTGCTCAAGGCATTGGGAGCCAGTACCTCCCAGATCATGACGGTCTTCATCGCCGAGGCCTCGGTTTTGTCGACGGTCGGCGGATTGGTCGGATTGGCGGTCGGGGCCGGTGCCATCGCAGCCTTTGTCCAGGTCTATCCGACTTTTCCGGCCGCGACTCCGACGTGGGCGATCGTTGCATCGCTTGTTACCTCGATTGTTGTCGGCGTCTTTTTTGGCGTGGTTCCGGCCCGCCGTGCTGCCCGCCTCGATCCGGTTGAGGCCCTGGTGGGACGATGATCAGTCAATTCGGAGATCGGAGTTCGGAGTTCGGAATTCGCCCTTTTCCGGGCTGGCGAGTTCAACTCCGAATTCCGAATTCCGAATTCCGAACTCGAGAGGAGGATGGATGGATTTTTTAGAGCTCCTCCGCTTTGTCGGCGGCGCATTACGCGGCCATCGATTGCGGAGCTTTCTGTCCGCCCTCGGGGTTGCCATCGGTGTCACCGCCGTGATTTTGTTGACCTCGCTTGGCGAGGGCACGCGCGACTACATCGTCGGCCAGTTCACCCAGTTCGGAACCAGCATCATCGCGGTCAACCCAGGCAAAGTGAAAACGCTGGGGATGCCGGGCGCCCTCGGTGGGACGACCCACAAGCTCACCATCGCTGATGCCGAAAGCCTGCGTCGGCTGCCAAATGTGAATGAAGTGGTGCCGGTGGCCTTTGGTCAGGCGAAGGTTGAGGGTGGGGGACGGGGCCGGAGCGTCTTTGTCCAGGGCGTCGGGTGGGAAGCGGCCAAGGCCTTCCGATTGAAGGTTTCTCAGGGGGTCTTTCTTCCACCGATGGACCCGAATCGAAAGAGTTCCTTTGCCGTGGTCGGTTACAAATTGTCGCAAGAACTCTTCGGTGAAGAGTCGCCGCTCGGAAAACGGATCCGAATCGGAGGCTCCACCTTCGTGGTCATCGGAGTCATGGAAGCCAAAGGACAGATGATGGGCTTCGATCTCGATGACACCGTCTATGTCCCGGTGGCGTCGGCAATGGATCTCTTTGATGTCGATGAGTTGGTGGAGATCGATGTGGTGGCGAGCGGGACAGAGGTCATACCGGATGTGGTTGCCGCCATGCGATCCATACTCATGAGCCGGCATCGTGGAGAAGAGGATTTCACCATCACCACCCAGACCGAAATGCTCGAAACCTTTGGCAAGGTGATCGGGATGATCACGATCGCGGTCTCGGGAATCGCAGGCGTCTCGTTGCTTGTCGGTGCGATCGGTATTCTGACGATCATGTGGATTTCGGTTCACGAGCGGACCAACGAGATCGGTCTCCTGCGGGCGCTCGGCGTGTCGCGGACGACGGTTCAAGGTCTGTTTCTGCTCGAGTCCGTCATGCTGGCGGTGACCGGTGGGCTCCTGGGCCTCGGTGCTGGATTCGGTCTGGTGATCCTCTCTAAAGCTGCGGTGCCCGGGCTTCCCCTGACCACCCCACCTCTTGCGGTGGCGGCGGCGCTCGCCATGTGTTTGCTGGTTGGCATCATCAGCGGCGTGGCTCCGGCCCGGCGGGCGGCGGATCTCGATCCTGTGGATGCCCTGCGAACCGAGTAGAGCGGAATTTCTGCGGTGTTGCCTTGTTATTCCCGGTGCAACCATCTCCTGCGTGCTGCGTAGCTTGAGGTTGTGAATTATCGATCGGCTCGATTCGGCAAAAAATGCCGTGCAACTGGGAGCGCACTTCCGGCAAAATAAGAGTACAGAGGGCGAACGGAACACCGTACGCCGGCGGAGGAATGGATGAAACGAGCATATGCGCTGATGGCTGCGGTCACCCTGGCGGCGAGTGCCTGCCAGCAGACCGAACCGGTGCGGTGGTTCGATGGCGATCTTGCTGCCGCCAAAGCCGAGGCAGAGTCTCGTGATTCCATGATCATGGTTGAGTTCCACACCGATTGGTGCAGCTGGTGCCGTCGCCTCAACGATGAGACCTTTTCAGATTCCGATGTTCGTCGTCATCTGAACACTTTGGTGGCCATGCGGGTCGACGCCGAAAAGGAAGGCGCAGAGCTGGCAGCCCTTTTCGAAGTCGACAGCTACCCGACGATGGTTTTTCTCGATTCGACGGGCTACGAACTGGACCGGGTGATCGGGTATCTGCCTCCGGAAAAATTCATGCGGCGGGTCGAACGTGTTCAGGTCGGTGACACCTTCCTCGCGTGTCTTCGCCAGCTCGAAGAAGATCCGGGCAGTGTCGAAGCCATCGAACGATCGGTCCTGGGTCTGCTCGAGCGATCGGATCCCGAGGGCGCGATCAGCCGAATCGAGGCCTTTCATGAGGCCACCGGGGGGAGCGAGGACACCTTGTGCCGGCAACTCATGTTCGCCGCCCGGTCTGAACTCCACGCCCGGGTTTTCGAACGCGCCGCCAAACTCTATCTGGGTGGCTGGAACCGCGGTTTTGCGGTGCCCGACACGGTGGGCACGGCAACGCTCCACGCTCTTCTTCGGGATGAGTTGTCAACGATGACAGCCGACGAACAGGCTGCGCTGCTCCGTGACGCGAGGTATGAGGATGCAGCGGCTATTCTGGAAATACCGAAACTGGAATCCACATCACCCCAAGAGTTGTTTCGGATCGCGGACTTCGCCTATCGAAATGGGCACTACGAACTCGCGGCTGAGATCTACTCCCGGTGGTACCGGTCGGAGGGCGAAAAGGCCGAAGCCAATACCCTTAATGTGGTTGCTTGGCGGCTTTATCTTGCCAAAGAAGACATGGAGACCGCTCTGTCGATCGCCCGTGAAGCCTACGCGGTGCAACCGGATGCCGATATCACCGATACTCTCGCACGACTGCTCTACATCACTGGTCAGGTCGACGAAGCTGTGGCCCTCGAACTCAAGGCGGCGGAAATGGCCGAGGGACCCCGTGGCGAGGCTTATCGCGGCGTTGCGGATCGCATGATGGGCGGCGAAGTTCTTGATGACGAACCCGCGTTTGACGGCTATCCGGGCGTTCGCCGCCTGGCACTCTGAATTTTCGGCAATCGAGATCCGTCCGCTTACCAGACGTAGTCTTTGGCAATTTCCCGTTTATCGCGCCCGGCCAGAATGTGCACCACACGCACGGTGCGCAGGCTTGTCGGTGAGAGGCTGCCGAGCGGAACGTGGACGATTCGTTTGCCCTGACGGGAGGCGTATTCGCGGAGACCTGACGGCGGTGCGTGGGGTGCGACGTGCACCACCAGCTTGTCGGTGCTGTAGTCCACCGCCGCCATCACCAGCACCTCGGACTTGGCCCGCGCCATCCCGTAGTCGGGGTCCCTCCACACGTCATACAGTCGGCCCGGCGGATAGGTGAGCATGAAGCCCCCATAGGTGGCGCGCATGATGCCGGGACCGACGACCTGCTGCATGGGATCGGTGGCATATAGTGCCATGTCCGACTCCTGCTCGTGCTCACCGAGCCAGCTCATCAGATAGGGATATCGGGTGCCGTCCGGGTCCTGATCGAAGATCATCACCACCGAACCGGCGGCTCCCTGGTCGCGGCCGCGCTGGCGGACCCAGATTCTGCCTTCATGGCGGCGGAGCAGGGTCTCCCGGATGTCGATGCCATCGAGGATGCTGGTGGTAAAAGGCTCCGAGCTGGCGTGTTCGGCGCTCACGATGGAGACCGCTCGCTGTTTGACGTGGCGTCCCCAATCCTCGATCACGATGTCTTCGGGAGGGTAGGAGCAAATGCTCTCGCCCGAAAATGCCTGCAACCACTCTCCAGGCTCATCCGGTGAGGGTCGACTGCGCACAGGGACCGCCAGCGGTTTCTGTTTGACCCGAAAGAATCGGCGGCGAAAGCGCACGCTTCGGGTGCCGAGGTTGAGAAATTCACCGTCGATTCGTGCGGTCTGGATCTCAGCCTCCTGCTGCTGCCACGGGTAGCAGCGGGCGACATCGAAGACCTCCCAGGCCAGATTGTCATCGGCGATGCCGCGGGCACCGACCACCCATTCATAGAGACCGGGGGCCAGCTGACCGCGAATCCGGGTGTATCGGCGGACAAAATCGAAAAAGAGGCGGCGCTGCCAGCGGCTGACGCTGGTTCGCGTCTGCTCGGCATATGAGGCTGATCCCACGCGCCACACAACCCGCCCGACCGCTTCGCGGTCCGGCACCCTGGTCCCGTCGTCGAGGAGACGGCTGCCGTGATGTGCGGCCCAGGCGGCCAACGAGAACTCGCGACCGAGGCGATCATCCCCGCGGCCGCCGGTGATCAAGGTCAAGGCCCCGTGTTCAATCTCGAGCCGCGGAGAAACGGTGGCGGAGAAATCCGGCTCCGGCGGGATCTCGGCACCACGAAGGTGTTCGAACACAGCGTGTACGAGCGGTGGGTCGGGGAGCACGGCGGTCATGCTCTCCGGGTGCAGATGGCGGAGCAGAACATTGCTCCGCCGGCTTCTGGCGAGGGCAGGGGCGGTCGGGCCCTGGAGGAGTGTCGTCAGACGCAGGGCGTGCGCCGCCCCGACCAGGCACACAATCGATCCGTCGATCCGATCTGCGGCCATCTGGAGATTGTGGGCCATGCCCCGCTCGCGAAGGGCGTCTCGATCATCGGAGGGCGCATCATCGGCGAGACGTCGGATGAGGTCGATAAAACCTGCCGGCCCCAGCGTGTGGATCGTGTGGGGGTCGGGGAGCAGGTCGCGCCGCTGGTGGTGGTAGCGGACGTCGGGATCGACCAGGACTACCTCGCGCTTGTTTTCTGCGGCCCATCGCATGGCCTCGACCAACGGGTCGCCCGGAGTCACGACCCAGACCAACGCATCTTCGCCGGGCTCTTCGGACACCACCACCGAGATCAGCGGTAGACGATCGACCGCCTTGGCGGAAACTGCGGCGAGGGTCGTCGGCAGCTCGACAGCGACCGCAGCGGGCTGCAGATCCTCGAGCGCGCGACGGACGACTGTGGCCAGGTCGACCCGCTCGTGCAGTATTGGCAGGATGCGAATGCCGGGGATGGCTACGGGGGCGATCATTTCGGTATCGAATGTCATGGCAGCCGATTTCGAATTTCGAATTTCGAATTCCGGATTTTCAGATCGGCTGAGCCGAGCAACCTTTTTGTTAGGAGAATGCTCAAATTCGAAATCCGAAATCCGAAATCCGAAATCATTCAGTCGGTCGCAAACCGAAAGGTTTCGGCCTCTTCCTCTCCGATTGCCAAACGCAGGGCGGTGTCGACCGCGCGACGGGGATCCTCGGCCTCACGGCGGGCCAGCAACTTCATCGCATAGCGTGCGATGTTGATGCCGTCTCGGACGGAATAGCGGAGGTCGGCCAGGTGGGCGGCGCGCAAAAAACCGAGTACATAATTCAATACCTCGTCCTCGACTCCGGCGACCTGGGTACGGAGAATCTCCCGCTCCTCGTCTTCCTCCGGAAAGTCTATGGTGATCTGAGGCATCAGACGTGAATGAATGTATTCGGGCACTTCGTAGGTGGAGGCGTCCTCGTTCATGGTGGTGGCGAAGCGAAAACCCTCGTCGGCGTTGACCGTGATTCCGGCCACCACGCTGTCGATGCTCCGTCGGTGATCGAGGAGTGGAGCCAGGGAGGCCCACGATTTCTCGCTCATCCGGTTGCCCTCGTCGAGGATGCAGACGCCACCCCGGATCATCGCCGTGACGAGCGGGGATGCCATGTAGCGCACACCGCCGGACGGCGCCAGAACCGGGGTCACGAGGAGGTCTTCGGGACGGGTGTCGGTGGTCGCCTGGACGATGTAGATCTCGCGTTCGAGTTCGCGGGCGGCTGCGCAGGCGAGGGTGGTCTTTCCGACCCCGGGTTTGCCGAGGAGGCGTGGGTTGAGGGGTGCGTCGGTTTCTGAAAAGAGCGACCAGGCGGCCAGCAGCTGCAGCAGCACCTCACGTTGACCGATCCAATCGGGGATCTCCCGGACCGGTCGCGCCAGGTGGATTTCGACTCCTTCGATCTCGATGGTGGTTTCCAGTTTCATGTATTTCTCCTGCGAGCGCCTATTGTAACGCCCACCATCCGGATGCAGGATCACTCTTGTCCAAGACAGAGTCTCGGATAGCGTTCAGGGACGGCGACAGCGATCAGCGTCAGGGACAGGGAACAGCAATCAGTGTTCAGCGTCAGCGAACAGGAGTCAGCGTCACGTTTGACTGGCATGGGGCCCTGAAATCAAGACTTCGGGTTGAGCAATCTCCAAGTCATTGCACGCACCTGATCAAAGGCCTTCATCGCTTCACTGGCTCTGTTCGGGCTGATTGCCCCGGCATGGGCGAGGAGCTTCAAGTGGCTGTCGACCTCTTTCGCCGAGGCGTAGGCGATTCTCCAGTGGTTTGACCGGTCTCTACCGACTCGGCCGTGCCCTTCTGCCAGATTCGCAGGGACCGAACTTGCTGAACGGATCACCTGATCGGCTATCGACTTCAGAGGAGCCGGAACCCTCATCACGAGTTTGATCGCGATGCCTGCAGCTTCGAGGGCTTTCGAGTGGGCAACGAGGTTGGTGTTCGTGGCGGCTGAGGACATGGTCACCTCCGGGTCGTTCATGCCCCTACCCACAAGCCGGTGTGGTGGCCGATGTCAAGGATGCCCTGCACCCTGCCTGTCCTTGACATCGGCCGCCCACCGGTTACCCCTTCCTTTGAACGACCCGGAGGTGGCCACTTCGCCGCCTGTACTCCTGATCGCCGCCGCCGCCGCCGCCGCCGCCGCCGCCGCTGCTGCCGCTGAACACTGAACACCGACCGCTGTCCCTGTTCGCTGTCCCCTGTCGCTGCCGCCGGACACTGTCGCTGCCGCTGCAATTCGGGATCGGGATCGGGTACGTGCCAACCGCGAACCGGAAATGCCAAAAACCAACCCGTAAACCACGTGTTGTCAGGTGGGTAACATCATGACAATCTGTTTTGGACAGCAGTGATACTGGATGCTGGAGACACAATGCTCGATACTCGATTGAACCTTTTTCCTGAAAAGTCCCATCGAGCGCAAATCATCATCGGTTCCGGTGGAGCCCCTGACAACGCTTCAGGACCAATCGAAGATTTCGCCGCATCTAGCATCTAGCATCCAGCATTTGGGTGGGCGTGTGGTGTGCCATAATGCCGACTCTTTGGAGGTGGATCGAAATGGACAGAACCCGTGCTGGATTGGATGACGAAACACTCGGATTCGTGCTGCAAACGCTGAAAACGGTCACCGATCGCCGGCTCAATCAGGAGACCCGGCTCCACCTCGACGAAGATTCTGAGTTTCCCCTCGATCTGGTCGACGAGATGCTCGGACCGGAGCTTGGATTGCACCTGCTTTTCCTCCCTGAGGAGGTCGGTGGGCTTGGCGGTGGCGGGCGTGATCTTTTCCGCGTTTCGGAAGAGATGGCCCGGGTCGATCTGGCGGTGGCAACCGCCTTTCTGGCGATCGCCCTTGGTGTCGACCCGATCATCGTTGGCGGCACCGATGAGCAGAAGAAGCACTGGCTCGGCAGGATCGGTGAAGAGGGGCTGATCGTCGCCTATGGCGTCACCGAGCCCGAGGCCGGTTCGAACGTCGCCAATCTGAAGACGGTTGCCAACCCGATTGTCGGTGATGACGGTGAGGTGAAGGCCTACTCGATTGACGGGACCAAACAATTCATCACCAATGGTGGCGTGGCTCAGATCTACACCGTGCTCGCCAAGACTCCGAAAGGGCCGTCCTTCTTTGTCATCGAGCGCGACACTCCCGGTTTTTCGGTTGGCCCCGCCGAACACAAGCACGGCATCCGCGCCTCGAATACGACCTCGATTATCCTTGAAGGTGTCGAGGTGCCCGCAGACCGGTTGCTCGGTCTCGAGGAAGGCAAGGGGCTGGAACAGGCCAACGAGGTCTTTGGATTCACACGAATGATGGTTGCGGCCTTTGGCCTCGGCGCCGGCGAGGAGGCTCTGCAGAGGGCCATCGTCTATGGTCTCGAACGCATTCAGTTTGGTGAGCCCCTCTATCGCAAGCAGGGCTTCACCCACAAACTCATCGTGCCCTTCGCGGTTCGCCTCGAGGCGGCACGGGCCTACTGCGAGGAGGTGGCGGTTCGGCTCGACTCGGGCGAGCATGGCCTTCAGGTGGAAGGTGCGGTGGCCAAGCTCTTTGCAACCGAAGTCGGCAATGCAGCGGCCGATGCGTCGATTCAGGCCCACGGCGGCTACGGCTACACCCACGAGTTCGAGGTCGAGAAGATCCGACGCGACGTTCGCATCACCACTATCTACGAAGGCACATCGGAGATCCTGCAGAACATCATCGGAACCCACCGCTGGCGGATGACAGTCAAAACAAAGGGCTCCTTCTATCGCGACATGGCAACGTCACTGCGCGAGCTCGGTACGGGTGAAGCGGCAGCCTTGGCAGCCGATGCGTTGGCCGAGACCTTTCTTGCCTGTCATGGCAAGAAACTTCTTCGTGAACAGTGGGCGATGTTCGAACTCGCTCGACTCGCGACCGAAGTCGAAACATCGGTCGCCCTGGCGCAAAAGGCCGCGCGCGACACCGGCCCGCGGAAAGAGCTCCTCATGAATTGCGCACGCCTTCACGGCGGTGCAGCGGCTCGGGATGTGGCGGTGACCGGTCTCCACCTCCTGGAGGCGAGCTCCCGGTACAGCGACGAGGAGATCACCACCTACCGCGACGCCATCCGCTTTGAGGATCTGCTGGGCACCGCCGCCGGTGAGCTCGAGACGATGAATGGGGTCGCGACCGCCCTGGAGGACGAGACGCTCCGCGCCTGATCGAGCAGAGGAGCAGAGGAGCAGAGGAGCAGAGGAGCAGAGGAGCAGAGGAGCAGAGGAGCAGAGGAAACCTGTTCCTTATCATGTACAAACCTTCCGGTACGGTTCTCCCTTTCTCCCTTTCTCCCCTTCTCCCTTTCTCCCTTTCTCCCTTTCTCCCTTTCCGAGCCTACTCCGCCTCCACCGTCACGCCGACTCCATGCCGGTAAACCAGATTGCCGCCGCGGTCGGCCGTGGCAACGAGGAGGGCGATGCCGAGCAGGGCGAGCGGCAGTGCCGACAGTCGGAAAATCCCGACGTGGATCCGTTTGTCGTATCGAGCGAGCCAGCTCACGAGGAAGCGAAAAAGAGCGACCACCGAGAGGGCGGTCAAGGTCAGGACCGCCAGTGCCTCGTGGTCGGCGAGGGCCGACTCGGCGGCCGGTGTGAGCTCGCCGACCCGAGTGGCGGCTCTCTGTCCGGTGAGATAGGCGGCTGCCGCACCGACCGTTCCCATCAGATAGAAGGCGGCTGCCGCCCGGTCGAGCCACACCCGGTTGCGAAAAACGAGACACCCGAGATCGAAAAGTGGTGCGAGACATACCAGCGCAATCGGGAAATGGATCACCACAACGTGCCAGCTCGGTACGCTTGGGTCGTTGAACAGGGCCGCCAGCGAGTCGATCACGCTTCATCCTCGTTTTCGGTCGGGCCGATGAAGCGGCCGTACAGTGCGAGGCCGATGACCGAAAACAGACCCATAGCCATGACCCCACCGAAGAAGGGCCACGGGTGAATCTCGAGACCTGCCTCATGAGGCAGGCGGATAAAGCGTTCGTAGAGCCACCCGGCCCACGGGCCTGAATAGAAGTTGCCGATGAAGATCGCGAAAAAGGAATAACCGAGGTAGAGCGCCACCTGGTCTGATGGAGCGACTGTTCCACAATATTGGAAGAACCGAGCAGAACAGACCATTTCGCCGATCGACCAAACCAGGATGCCGAGGGAGACGACGATCGCGGCCGGAGACAGGGCCGGGAAGACCCACGAAAAAGTCGCAATGGTCGTGCCCACCAACATCGCGCGGAGAGTTGGCCAGCGTCGCGTCAGATACGAGATCGGCGCCTGGAGCAGAACGATCAGCAAGGCGTCGAGAGAGATCAGGACCTCTGGGTTGAGCCAGTGCCCAGCCACTTTTGTCAGGGGGATGATCCGATCGATCGCAGCCTCGGCGGCGTAGAGATCGGTGAAGTTCTCGACATAGAGTGGCATGAAGCCAAAGAGGACGTTGATCATCCCCCAGAAGCCCGAGAAGATCACCAGCAACAACACGAATCGCCAGTTCGCGAGCACCATCAGGATTTCGCGGAAAATGTCACCGAGCGTTTTGCCGGACTCGCGTTCGGCGGCCGGAACCGGTTCGCGGAATGCGAAGAGAGCCTGGGCCAACATCAGCGCACAGGCCGCCGCCGAAACCCAGAAGACATAGTGGAACTCGGTACGGTTTCGCACCTGGGCCGCCACCACCGGGCCGATCAGACCACCGGCGTTGATCATCATGTAATAGAGGCCGAAACCAACCGGTCGGGTGCTTCCCTCCTCGGTGGTCCGTGTCACCGTGCCCGAGATCGTCGGTTTGATGATCGAACCACCGATGGCGATCAGCCCCAGTGCGGCACAGATGACTGTGAAGTCCTTTGAAGAGCCGAGCAGAAAATATCCGGTGGTGAGGGTGGCGAATGCGACAGCCAGGGCTGGTTTGTAGCCGAATCGGTCGGCCAGGGCCCCTGCCAGCACCGGCAGAAAATAAAGTGTGGCCGTAAAGACACCGTAGACGAGGCCAAAGGTGTCCGCCGGCACGCCGAGACGATCGACGATGTAGATCCCGAGCACCATCACCATGCCGTAGTAGGCGAGGCGCTCGAAGAGTTCCATGACCACGGCCGACCACAAGGTCCCTGACAACTGGCGGGCAAGTTTGAAGTCCATGGCGATGGATGGTATCACCCGGCTTCGCTTGCAGCTACGCCGCGGCAAGCCAGTCTGCCCCGTAAATGAGGAATTCGGACACACCCATTTGGGTCGCCTACGCGATTCGCCGTGACACCCAGGCGTTGTCTCTATCTGAGTTCATCTGCGTGATCTGCGGTTTCTCCGCGTCCGAATTGCAGCCCCGGCGACAGCGAGCAGAGACAGGAAACAGCGACGGAGAACAGTGATCAGTATTCAGCGGTCAGTGTTCAGGGGCGGCGATCAGGTGCCATGAAATGGCGGTTGTTGAACCTGAAAATGTAAGTGCTGCTCGCTGCCGCTGACTCTTGCTCGCTGTCTGCCGCTCGCCGTAGCTGTCCCTGCACGCTATCCGAGACTCTGTCTTGGGCAAGGTTGCTTCAGCATCCAGCATCAAAAAAAGGCCGCCCTCAGGATTGAGGGCGGCCGGGTGATGCTGGTGGGTTCGCGCTTCAGTCGGTGGAGGCCGAAACCGCTTCGGCCGGGATCGTGACCTTGTCGCGTGAGCCCCTGAAATCGGTGAACTTCAGCCACTCCACATCCTTCCAATAGTCGTGGACCGAATCGGGAGCGCCCGGGTCGGCTATCTCGACGCCCTTGGCCTCGAGGAAGGTCCCGGTCGAACCGTAGAAGATCGCCAGCGCCTTGCGGTAGTCCACGCGGGCGCGGATCTCGGCGAATTGAGCGGTCGCCAGGGCATCCTGGATCTCCGATACCTGGAAGTTGGTGGAGAGCCCGTTGTCGAATTTGGTCTGCTCGGCCTCGAGGTTGCGCACAGCCAGCAGCCGTGATGCGACCGCGGCGTCGATGGCAGCGGCCCCGTCCTCGAGCGACCTCACTGCAAAACGGACATCCCGCGTGATCTGCTGTTTGAGGGCTGCCAGTTGCACCCCACCGCGTTCGCGTTGATAGCGGCTGGCAGCGAGCTGTTCCTTGGCGATATGGTTGCCGATCGGCATCGTATAGGTCAAACCGAGGGTCCAGCGCGGAAAATCGAAGTCAAAAACCTGTGACGCCGCATCACCCCATCCCTCGCGGATGGTGACCGGGTTTCCATCCGGGTCCTCGATGACCGAGGTTCCGCTGACTCCACCCCAGGAGTAGCTGCCGGTGAGATCGAGGTTCGGCAGGGCCCGGTTGCGAGCCAGCTTGACGTTTTGATCGAGTCTCGCCAGTTCGAGTTCTTGACGGATGATCGCAGGGCGTTTTTCGAGGGCCTCATCGATCGAATCCTCGAGATTCGGTAGGACCGGGTCCATCTCGTAGGAATCGGTGGTCTCGATCCGAACGGCCCACTCGTGGGGGAGATCGAAACCGAGCAGTGCCTTGAGGCTGTCCTCGGCGTTGTTGGCCGCATTGTATGCGTAGATCAGCTCCTGGTTGCGGGTCGCCACGGTCGCTTCCGACTGCACCATGTCGATCGGAGCCGAGGTCCCGACCTCGACCCTTTGGCGAGTCTCCTCGAGCAGTTGTTCGGCGAGGGCAAGGCTCTGGATTGTGACATCCACGCCAAGCCGCGTCGCAACGAGCTCCCAATAGGCCTGTTCCACCTGGGCCATGAGGCTGATGACCTGGACCTCAAAACCGACGGCCGCCTGCTCGCGGAGGTTTTCGGCGATGATGATCTGCGAGCGGGTCGCGACCGTGCCGAAACCGTTGAGCAACGGCTGCGTCAAGGTCAGGCTGAGTGCCGCATCCCAGCGCGGGTTGAGAAAGAAGAAGGTCGAGTTGGTCTCGCCGCGGAAAGAGATCCACTGCGCTCCGATCTCGGTACCGGTCGGGAGCAGTTGCTGGACACCGAGATTGAAGCGCGTATTGCGGCTCTCGGCGACATTTGCACCTTCGAGGACGGTCGATGTCGGCGCGCTCGCCGAATCGCCGTCAATCGATGCTCTGAGATAGGGGTCGAAGATTCCGCCCGAACCACGAACATTGGTGTCGGCTATGGCGATATCGTAACGTCCGACGTGGAGATCGAGATTGCGTGCGAGTGCAATCTGATAGGCGCCGGTCAGGTCGAGTTCGAGCACTTCTCCAGGTGCGGCCGGCAGCGGGCCGACTTCGCTCGGAAGCGCCGAAATCTGTAGTTGTTGTGCATGGCCGAGGAAAGCGGGGGCCAGAGCCAGAGTCGCAGTCAGCAGCACGATTGTTCTCGTTTTCACCTTGAGTCCTCCTTCGCGTCCCGTACGCTCATGTTCTACGCATCAACGGCTGAAAGGTTCGCCGAGCGTGCGGTCTCATCATATGCAATAACGCCCGAGGCCAGCGTTTCTTAAAGATTCCTGATCTTGCTTTTCAATAAATAGACCTGAAACGCGAGGCTGGCCTTGGCCGCCAAACGCCGCATTTCCCCCATCGGCAACCCGCCGACACCGTCGTCGATATTGTCATAGTAGAGGAAGCACACGGGCTTGTCTCGCATGGTGACGGGCAGAATGAAGCACTCAGTCGGCGGTTTTCCACCGAGGCCCCGGACCAATTCCTGGTTGCGGGGCATCTCGGGCAGCGGACCGAGCCAGAACTCCGTCCCCTGAACCAAACCGACAAAGACGGACGGATCGGATATGGGAATCGAGATCCTCCGGACCTGGTCCGGATCGACCCCCTCGCCTTCGCCTCGCCAACCCATCACTGTGTCGCCGCGAAGCACGAGCATCATGCGCCGTTTAAAAAGTGGGGCGCAATAACCCAGCACCGCGTCGGCAATATCTTCGCGCATTTCGGCATTCTGGAGGGCGCGCGCTGTTGCGGCGAGCCGTTCCTCGGGTGTCAGATCGGCTGGAGGGGCCTCGATGCGAGGCATGACGGGGCTCGAAATTCCTTTCCCGGCGGGATCTTCCGCATCTCCTCGCAGCGAAGGAAACAGGCTCAAATCTTCGGCGCTGAGATCGAGCGGATCGGTGAAATCGGTGTGGCGGCGGCGCAACTTGTGCGGAATGTGCATCTCTTTCTTGATGTCGTTGCTGTCCGGATCTTTGTACTGAGGGCCTTTTGACGCGGCCACCGGGATTCCGCCCGGCGTTGCGCCGCGCGCGTCCGCTCTTTGAATCAGGGCCTCGTAGTGGGCGGGCAGTTTGAGGTTGTAGAGGCGCGAAAGTGCTTCGAAGAGCCGGAACTCGAGAGTGACATAGCTTGCCACCAGCCCCCCGGTGATGAGCGAAAGCTCATCCTCGATCAAAAGGTCGCCCGGGTCCAGGGTCGCGACCGAAAGGGTCTTTCCATCAATACGAAATGGGGCCACTCTGAGTCGAGTGGCGATGCGCGGAGAAAGCGCATGTGCGACCGTCGGCCCGATCGAATGCAACTCGACCCTTGAAACGGTCCGCGTGTTGTGGAAACGGCCGAGTGCTTCGAGCAGCGGATCCTCGGGCATCAAGCCGAGATCGATCAGTACGGTGTCCAAACGGCTGTGGGTCGCGGTGTGGATTTCCATTGCCCGCCGCAGATCGTCTTTCTGCAGCAATCCGTTCGTGACCAGCCATTTTCCAAAATCTCTGTCTTCCATTATCCAACCATCTTCATTGTCGGAAAGCATAACAAATGATGAGCAGGAACGAACCATCTAGTTAAGGGTGTGGGGCACATCGCGCGGAGTCACCGCAGATCACGCAGATGAACGCAGATTGTTTTCCGTCTTGTCTGTGCCTATCTGCGATATGAGATGGATGATGGGTGATCCTGGCAGTTTTTGTGGTTCTGCCGATCTGGCGAACTCTCGAGAATACTCCACCTCAAATCACCACCCTACAAGGTCGACAAGGGATCCACGTCGACGATTCGGCGGACGCCGTTGGCCAGCGGCCGGGCCTCGATGCGGGCCAGAACATCGCGCAGGAGTTCACGATTTGCCGCCGAAAGGAGGATCTGCCACCGCCAATTGGAGCGTATCCTCTCCAATGGGGCCGGTGATGGACCGCGAAGACGAACCCTCTCTGGAACAGGCGCGGCGGCACGAGCTGCGTCTTCGGCTGCCGATCGGCATCGACGCTCGTCTGTGGCCTCGAAGCGGATCAGAGCCAGACGGGTCAACGGTGGGTAGGAGAAACTCCGGCGGTAGACCATCTCTTCTTCGAGAAAGGTCGTGACGTCGTGCTTGCACGCAAGTCTGACCGCAGGGTGCATCGGGTAGTAGGTTTGGATCACCACCCGGCCGGGTCGTTCGCCGCGGCCCGAACGGCCGGCCAGCTGGGTCAGAAGCTGGAAGGTTCGTTCGCCGGCTCGGAAATCGGGCAGACCGAGCATGGCGTCGGCCGAGATCACTCCGGTCAGGGTGACGCCGGGAAAGTGGTGGCCCTTGGCCACCATCTGGGTTCCGATGAGCACCTGGACGGCGCCGGAGGCAAAGGCACCCAGAGTTTCCTGCAGACCGGAGCGTCGGCGAACGGTGTCGCGGTCGAGAATCGCCGACCGGACGTCGGGAAAGATCGACTGCAGATGGTGGGCGACCTTTTCGGTACCGGCGCCGACCGCGTCGAGAAGATCGCCGTTGCACTCGGGACAGACCGATGGTGAGACGTCGTGGTGACCGCAGTAGTGGCAGCGGAGGTCTCCGGATCGTTGATGGACCACCAGTGACACCGAACAGTCCGGACACTCGATCCGGTGGCCGCAGTCGCGGCACAGGAGGATCGGGGCCCAGCCGCGGCGCTGCATCAACAAGATGGCCTGTTCGCCCCGATCGATGGTCTCGCCGAGCAATTCTCGAAGTCGTCTGGAAAAGAGCGTTCGGCCCTGTTCTCCCGGTTCCGGTGCTTCGCAGCGGAGATCGACCAACTCCACCTCAGGGAGCGATCCGCCGGCGACCCGCCGGGTCAGTTGGAGCCTCGTGGCGAGCCCGCGTTCCACCAGTGCCGAACTTTCCAGCGATGGTGTTGCCGAACACAACATCACCGGCACATCGAGATGCTGCGCTGTGACCAGGGCCAGATCGCGGGCGTTGTAGCGGGGTGATTCCTGTTGTTTGTAGGCTGCATCGTGTTCCTCGTCGACCACGATCAGCCCGAGCTTGTCGAAGGGCGCGAAGAGGGCCGATCGGGGCCCCACCACAACGGTCGCCTCGCCATTGCGGATGCGCTTCCACTCCCGCCACCGATCGCCCTCGGAGAGCGCCGAATGCAAGACGGCGGCGCGAGATCCAAACCGGCGTTCAACGGCCCCGGACGCAGCCGGGGTGAGGCCGATTTCCGGCACCAGCACCAGCCCGCTGCGGCCCTCGGCCAGGACCTTCTCCAGACACCTGAGATACACCTCTGTCTTTCCCGACCCGGTGATTCCCTCGAGGAGGATCGGAGCGTAGTGCTGCCTGGAGATCGCCTTCGAGGTCTCGTCAACCACATGCTGTTGTTCATCGGTCAGAGTGAGTCGTTCTTCCGATGCTTTGAGCACCCAACGCGGACGGCGGGGAGCCGCCTGCCGAAAACTGGTCAGAAGACCCGCTTCGGTCATGGCCCGGAGTGTCGACGGTGAACACCCGACAGCCGCGCAGACCTCGCTGGCGAGAGCCGGACGTCCCTGCTCCGAAAGCCACTCGATCACCTCCCGACGACGGGGCGCGCGGCGACATCTTTCGAGCAGGCTCTCGACTTCTTCATCGACCAGGCGGACCGCGGTGACCTCGGCCTCCGGTGCCCGGTCGCGTCGGAGTCGGCCGACCGATGCCAGTCCTTCGTGGATGAGGGCATCCAACGGCCCCCGGCCCTTGACCCCGGTTCGCGACAGGAGCGCGGGCACTCCCACCTTGGTTGATGCCTGCAATTCGCTGAGAATCGCCTCCTGCTTAGCCGGCAGGGTGGCGGCGTCAAAGCCCGCGCCCCGGGTCGTCAGCCGGGCGATCTCGCCATCCGAGCGCATCAACCCGGTTGGCAGCATGGCGGCCAGGGTGTCGCCGAGCGGGCAACGATAATATTCTGAGACAAAACGCGCGAGGTGGAAAAGATGCGGCGGCAGCAGGGGCTCGGGATCGAGGACCTCGGTCAGTGAACGAATGGATTTGGGCTCCAAATCGGTGGTCTCGGACACCGCGATGACCACACCGGTCACCTTCCTCTTGCGCAGTGGGACCCGAACCCTGACCCCGGGCTTGGCAAAACGAACAAGATCTTCGGGGATCTCGTAGGTCAACGCATCGGGCGTGCTGCGGGGGATGGCGACGTGAGCGAACACCGAGCCATAGTACCCCGGAGCAGAGGAGCAGAGGAGCAGAGGAGCAGAGGAGCAGAGGAGAGAGGAGCAGAGGAGCAGAGGAGCAGAGGAGCAGAGGAGCAGAGGAGATGCGGCCCTTATCATGATCGACCGAACCGGTGAGGCCCTGTCTCTCTTACGAGGTCGGTATCCATAGCAGCCGTTCGATAGCGATTCCGATAGCGATAGTGAACGCTCCCTCAACCCTGGGGTACGGTCAGCCCCATTCGGGATCGGGAACGGGATCGGGAGCGGAACTATCGTTCAAGATGTCATCCTGAGGGAGGCCGTCCGACGGCCGAGTCGAAGGATCTGCGGACAAGGAGGCTTCGGTCCATCACATAGATCCTTCGACTACGCCCTGTGGGGCTCCGCTCAGGATGACATCGGGAGGCGACATTCGCATGCGTGCGAAACCGGTGCCGAACGGTTCTCCTTTTCCCCTCTGCCCTGTGCGATGTGGGTGGCAGATCCAGCATCCAGCATCGAGTATCGAGCATCGTGTGGTGCGTTCTCCCTTTCTCCCTTTCTCCCTTTCTCCCCTTCGGGATCGGGATCGGGAGCCGGAGCGGATAGGGTGGTAGGCTGGGTGATATGACCGCAAAGCGAGTCCACGGCGATATCGAAGGCGAGCGCCTCAACGCGCAGCAACAGGTGACCGAACTGGTGCGGCGGATCCCGCGCGGTCGAGTCATGAGCTACGGCCAGATTTCGACCGTTCTCGGTGGTCGTTTGTCGCCGCGGGCGGTGGGCTGGATGCTCCACCGTTGCCCGGATGGACTTCCGTGGCAGCGGGTCGTCAATGCCTCGGGCGGTTGTTCCACCGATCGTTTGCCGGACTTTCCCAAGGGTCTTCAGCGATCGCTGCTCGAGGAGGAGGGTGTCGAATTCCTGGACAACGGGAAACTCGATATGGAGAAATATCGCTGGTGGCCGGAACGAACTTCAGAAGCCTAGACCGAGCGTCTGCTTCAGTCTATCTAGACTCCGCCCACGTCGGGAAGACCGCGGTTTCGATGCCGAAAACCGCGGACCCGAGGAAATAGAACACCAGGGAGATAACCAACACGCCGATCAGGTTGATGGCGAGACCGACCCTGGCCATCTCGGCGATCTTGATCCGGCCGCTGGCGAAGATGATGGCGTTCGGAGGAGTGGCCACGGGCATCATGAAGGCGCACGACGCCGACAGCGTAGCCGGGATCATCAGCAGCAGCGGGTTGGCCTTCATGGCGACCGCCACCGAGGCGAGGATCGGCAGGATCATTTCGGTTGTCGCGATGTTGGAGGTCAATTCGGTGAGGAAGGTGAGGCCGCCGCAGACCAGTACGATCATGGCGTAAGGAGGCGTTCCCTCGAGGCCCGCGAACCTGGTTCCGATCATCTCCGAGAGACCGGTGACCCGGAAGCCCTGCGCGAGGGCGAAACCGCCTCCGAACAGAATCACGATGTGCCACGGGATCTTGGTGAACACGTCGACTCCCATCACCATGCGGCTGGGGGCATTCCGGCTGCGCGTCGGGATGAAAAACAGGATCATCGCCATACCGATGGCGACCGTGGCGTCATCGATCAGATCCGCGTGGGGCAGCAGCCGCGACCATCCCGGGATCGTCAGAAAGCCGAGCACGAGGTCCTTGCGAAAGACCCAACCGAAGGCGGTGGCCACGAAGACCGCCAGCACCGCCCGCTCTTCGAACGATACGCCGCCGAGGGCCGTGTACTCGCGATTGACGACCTCGCGGTCGACCTCGAAGGATTTTCCGAAGCGGAAAAACACTCGCGTCAGAAGCAACCACACGATGGTCAGTAGAATCAGGGTGATGGGAATCGCCATCACCAACCATTGCCCGAAGGCGATGGGCTCCGCATTCGGGAAAGTGATCTCGAAAATCCTCGCGAACGACAAATTCGGCGGCGTGCCGACCAGGGTCGCCATGCCGCCCAGCGAGCATGCGTAGGCAATACCGAGCATCAGCGCAACCGTGAAGGGGTGGCACGAGCTCATTCCGGACCTCTCCTCGAGCTGCAGGACGATTGCCATGGCGATGGGTACCATCATGATGGCGGTGGCGGTATTGGAGATCCACATCGAGAGAAATGCCGACGCGATCATGAAACCGAGGATGATGCGCGACGGCCCGCCCCCGATCCGCCGGATGATCCACAGCGCGATTCGCTTGTGCAGGCGCCACTTCTCCATCGTCACGGCAATCATGAAACCACCGATGAAGAGAAAGATCGTGCTGTTGACGTAGATCGGCGCACACTCACGGGTCTTCATGATTCCCAGCAGGGGATAGAGCACCAGCGGCAAAAGCGCGGTGGCTGACAGGGGGACGGCATCGGTGATCCACCAGGTCGCCATCAGCACCGCCACCGCCGCCATGTTGGTGACCGTTGGGCTGGAAGAATCGAGACCCAGAAACAGGGTCACGCAGAACAGGATGGGGCCCAGGAGAAGGCCGGTTTTCTGACTCGTCGATCTGGCGTCGGAAGAGGCTTCGGTGGGCACGTCTCCAGCTTAGTACACCCGTGTTGATCCTGGGTTTGATCACCGAGTCGCGACCGCCTTGACCGACTCGAAGCGCGATCTCCAGACACCCAAGCGGTCTGAGCTGGGGTGGTCCAGATCGCGAGTCCCGGGCAATTCTGAAGGATATACTTTTCATCGATGTATTATTGGAATTCGATATTTTTTTATTGTTTTTCAATAAATGAGGATCTATAATCGGGGCGTGCTCCAAGGAGGCTAACCATGAAAGCAACGACCAAGGTCCTCCCGGTGCGGGTTTTGAAAATCTGGTTTGATGTCGTTCTCGTCCTCGGTGGGCTCTCCGTCGTCGTACTCGCGGGTTGGCTCGCGATCTCTCCGCTCCTCATGGCCGACGGACAGACGGCTGCCGACGCGACCGTCCAGGTCGTGGTCGGAGAGAGATCCCTCTTGCCGGCCATGCCTCTCGAGATCGGGCCGCCGACTGCCTCCTCGCGAGACCCCGGAATCGAGAAAGCGAGTCTGGTGAAGGCGCGCGGAGAACTCCGCCTGCTGACCACCGAATGGTGGCTCCAGTTCGCCTCTCTGGGAAGATTCCTGGTGGCGATGTTGGTCATTTTCTACGTGATCTGGATGCTGCGCAGGGTCTTGAAAAACGTGCTCGATGATCGGCCGTTTGATCCGGCCAATGGTGGTTTGTTCCGACGGTGCGGCTACAGCATCTTGATTCTGGGTGTCGCCCTGCCCCCATTGGACTACGCTCTCGCCGACTACGTCTTATCGAACATCCAGGTCACCAACTTGAATCTGCGACCGGCGATCACGTTCGACAAGGACGTCTTGGTCGTGGGTCTCCTTTTCCTGGTGGTCGGCATTATTCTCGCCAGAGGAAACGAGATCCAGAACCATGAGCAGGCGCTGAAAGAAGAACAGTCTCTGACCGTTTGACCAGGATGGACTGACCATGCCTATCCAAATCAACCTCGACCTCATGCTGGTTCGGCGGAAGATGTCGCTGACCGAGCTCGCGGAACAAGTCGGGATCACCCTCGCCAACCTCTCAATTCTGAAAACCAACAAAGCACGAGCGATTCGTTTCACCACTCTCGATGCCCTGTGTCGGGCATTGAATTGTCAACCAGGTGAGCTCCTGGAGTATGAAGAAGACGCCCCAATTCACGAGGCGTGACACCTTCCCTCCGGCCCGCCTCGCGCGGCTGCTCAATCTTCCCGATTCACCGGCGGGCCCTTCGGCATCCTAAGAGAGGGATTATCCCCTGGTGTGTTGGATTTCCCCGTAAATCTTCATCGGCCGCAGTCGCTCGATCAACCCCAGTTCGTGGCAACGTGACCAGAAGAGTTCGATCGACTCGAACTCGCGATCGCCGAGACGGTACTGAAGGATCTGTCCGAGATAGCGGCGGGCGAGGTCGGCGGGCCAGCCATCGGCGTGGTCGGACGCGATCTCCGGAATCCGGGCCAGATTCCGATCGCGGCAGTGCCGCAGCAGGTCGGGGAGACCGCCGAGGTCGCTGTCCCGATGGGCGAGCCATGTGGCAAAAACGAAGGGCAGGCCTGTGAGCTCTTTCCACGCGTCACCGAGGTCGATCTGGTATGGGTAAACGGCCGCGTCAGGCTCGTTGTGGACAACTTTGTCGCCAATCAGGAGGACGGCGTCGGGGGGGGCGCCGGTGACCGTGGATCCTGGTTTCAGGGTGACGAGCTCGGGGCGGCGTCCGTGACGGGCCTCCAATACCACTTCGAGTAGAGCCACCGAGGTGTGACTGTCGGAATCGGTGTGGACCCGTTCGAGATCGACGATCGGCAGTCTCGAAAAGACCCGGACCGTGTGGGTTGGTCCGTCCGACCCGATGGCGCCCGCCGGCACGACGCACAGGTCGGGGGAGGCCCTCTGAAAATCGATCACCGGACACAGCGCCACATCGGCGCGTCGCTCGATCAGGGTCTCCAACAACCGGCTCGGCACATCGGTAAGCAATTCGATGGAGGGCTCATGCTCGAGACCGTCGATCAGCGGCCGGGCGTTCAAGAAACTGACGGCGGCGACCGTGTGTTCGGCTGAGGACATCAAAATAGTCTCAGACGATCGGGTCGTGTGGCATGCTGCCGCGTTGGCTGCGGAGGTACGCGAATGGAGTGGTGAAAAGAAAGTTCGAGATCCTCGAGGTGTAGATGTCTGCGGAGCGCTCGATCTGACTCGCGAGATGGCTCTTGTCATTTCCGGATCTGAGCAGACCGCCCCAGCGGGGGTTTTCGAGTTCGGAGGCCTTGCGGGCCAGCGGGGCGATGCGCGCATCGAGCTCCTCGGTTCGTGACCGGAGTTCGGTGATCTCCTTCTCGATCTCATGGGCAGGGTGTGTTGGTTGTTCGCCATATCCGGCATTCAACCGTTGCAGGGCCAGGCGAGCGACACTGTGCTTCGATTCGAGTTGGGTCTTTGCCGCCATCATCTCGATCAGTTGCTTCTCGGTGTCCCGGAAGGCTTCCACCGCAGCCAGCTCGTCCTCGAGTTCGCGCAGAATCAATGCGGTGCGCCACCGCAGAGCCGATTTCGACATCTTGACGTCGGCAAAAATATGGTCGCCGACATAGAGAATCGAAGCTCCGGACACACCCAGATAGTCCTCCACCAGCGAGGCGCTGCCACCGAGGTATGCGCCCGGACCGGGAATCGCCGCCGGTACAGGTTGCAGCAAGCCCTTTTCTTCGTCTGCGATCGAAAAGAGCGGCAGATTGTGGAGAAAGAAACTCGGTTTGCGGGCTCCGACGATCACCAACTCGAAGAGGTCTCGCCAGGTCACGCCCGGTTCCAGGAATCGATCGTAGGCGTAGGACATGATTTCTTTGGCGTACGGCCATTCGGCGTTTGAAATGAGCATCAGCCGTTTGCCCGCCTTGAGTTGGTCGAACAGCGCCTGTGGAGCTTGTGGATCGAGAACGATATATGGCTCGGGGTCGGCCATGATCTCGGCCTTGATGGTGCCTTCGACGTGGGCTTCATCGAGGCATGCGCGGACCTTCCGGAACAGATCCTCGTAGCCGTGTACCTGGGGAAAACGATTTTGGTCATATAGATCGACGAGCTGCGCATAGAGACAGCTTTCGGAAAGTGAAAAGAGAGTATTGAGAAAGGAAAACCTGGGTTCCGAGAGATCTACCGGAGTGTGGCGATAGGCATCGCGCTGCTCTTCGAAGGACATGAGCCGGGTGCCGTGGGCGGCGCGCATCACATAGCCGAACTGGTTGGCCTTGACGATATTGCCGAGCTCCATATCGATGACGAGGCCCTGGATCACGAACTCGGGATCGAACTCGAGGCTGCCGACCGGCCAGCCCTCCTCGGTGAGCAGTTCCTTTGCGCGGTCGTAGGCGCGGCGTTCCCAGACATCCGTTCGATAGTGGACCAGGGTGTAGTCCATGTCGTAGCCGATGGCACGGATTGTCCGCAGATTGAGCGTTCGGTTGGCGTAGATCCGCCGCCCGGGAGGTACCTGCATGAGATCCAAGGTCGAAATCGTCATCGCGGAGAGTGTATCAGCCGATCGCCCTCTGGCCATCCCCACCTGAATCCGTGCCCGCGTCCGAGTCCGCGCCCGTGCCCGATTCCGATGTGCCCGTCACCGTTGGGCCGTCGTCTGCGAAACGCGCCTTCGGGCCCGCCAACCGAGGGTGTGATCGGGCTCACTCGACAGAATCGAGATTCAATCTATATTGGTATTGGACGCACCGGATAATCTCCTCCTTCTCAAGCCCGTTCGCGGGCTTGCTTTTTTTTGGCTCTGGGCTGATCTGGTCGGACGAGGGCGAGGAAATCACTCGTCCGGTTTCACAACCCCGATATACGGCAGCGTCCTGAACTTCTCGGCCCAGTCGAGGCCGCAACCGACGACCCAGACATCAGGGATTTCGAACCCGAGGTAGTCGATTTGGGCGTAGACCTCGCGACGGTCCGGTTTGTGCACCAATACGCAGGTCTTGAGGGATGCCGGCTGCCGTGCAGCCAGGGTCCGGATCAGATAGGCGAGAGTGTAGCCGGTATCAACGATGTCCTCGACGACCAATACGTGTTTGCCGGCGATATTGCGGCGAAGATCCATGATCATCCGGACAGCGCCGTCGGTATCGGTGGCGTCGCCGTAGGTCGAGAGCGCCATGAAGTCGACGCTTCGCGGGACCGTCAGATGACGCGCGAGATCGGCGAGGAAGATAAAGGAGCCCTTGAGGACGCCGATCAGAATGAGGTCGTCAACATCGCGATAGTCGACCGAGATCCGCCGCGCGAGTTCCTCGACCTTTTCGTGGATCTCCTCTTCGCTGATCAGTACTTCCGGCATTGTTTCGGACATCGTGGACCCCCAGCCGTTTCGCGAAGCCTATCGCGGTCCGTTGAAGTGGTCCACCCAGGGATCTGATCGTGGATGCTCGATACTCGATACTGGATGCTGGATGCTGGATGCTGGATGCTGGATTCAGCCGCTTTCCTCAACCGCTGCCATCGGCAGATCATCAAGATTCCCAAAAATGCTCTTGACATCGGTTGGGGACAATCGATGATCTTGCCGCATTTAGCATCCAGCATCACTGCTGTCCAAAAAAGGTCGCCACCTTAAGTTTCCCGCCTGACAGCACGTGGTTTTCGGGTTGGTTTTTGGCATATCCGGTTCGCTGTTGCCCGTGTCCGCGTCCGAATTACAGCGGCAGCGACAGCGTGCAGCGGCAGCGACAGGCAACAGCGAACAGGGACAGCGACAGGGAACAGCGATCAGTGTTCAGCGGCAGCGATCAGGAGTCCAGTCGGTGCTGTGGCCACCTCCGGGTCGTTCAGAGCAAGGGGTAGCCGGTGGGCGGCCGATGTCAAGGACAGGCAGGGTGCAGGGCATCCTTGACATCGGCCACCACACCGGCTTGTGGATATGGGCATGAACGACCCGGAGGTGACCATGTCTTCAGCCGCCACGAACGCCAACCTCGTTGCCCACTCAAAAGCCCTCGAAGCAGCAGGAATCGCGATCAAGCTCGTGATGAGGGTTCCCGCTCCGCTGAAGTCTATTGCCGATCAGGTAATCCGGTCGGCAAGTTCGGTCCCTGCGAACCTGGCAGAAGGGCACGGCCGTTTCGGAAGAGACCGATTGAACCACTGGCGAATCGCCTACGCCTCGGCCAAAGAGGCCGACAGCCACCTGAAGCTCCTCGCCCACGCCGGGGCGATCAGCCCGAATGGAGCCAGTGAAGCGATGAAGGCCTTCGATCAGGTCCGTGCCATGACCTGGCGGCTATTGAATCCGAAGAGCTGAACGCTGTTCGCTGTCGCTGCCGCTGGACTCTGCCGCTGCCGCTGATAGCTGACTCCTGTTCCCTGACGCTGTACGCCGTTCCCCGTCCCTGTCCCCGGTCGCTGTCCGAGACTCTGTCTTGGACAAAGTTGATCCAGCATCCAGCATCCAGCATCCAGTAGGGCAGGCGGAACCGAAACATGAGAGGATATCCGTCGGTTAAACGGAGCGTGGGTTTGCACGAAGAATCAAATAACAGGAACAGGGTCGTGGGGAACCCGATCCTCCGGCTGCTCAAGGTCTACGCATGGCGCTATCGCTGGAGCTATGCCGCCGGTGCCGTTTTTCTTTGGGTGACCAACTACATCGCCGTCAGTATCCCGGTGCAGATCGGCCACGCCATCGACGCCCTGCGCGCCGGCCAACCGCTGGGGCATTTTGTTGCCGTGATCGCCATCATGGGTGTGGCGGTGATCGTGGTGCGGAGCCTGTCGCGGATCCTGATATTCAACCCGGGCAGACACGTCGAATACCACCTTCGCAAGGATCTCTTCGCCCATCTCATGCAACTACAACCGGGTTTTTACGCCACTCACAAAAGGGGCGATATCGTCAGCCGGGCATCGAACGACATCACCTGGGTTCGGACTCTGGTGGGGTTTGCCGGTCTTCAGGTCATCAACGTCACCCTGGCCATTGCGCTCACCGGGTGGAAGATGGTGTCGCTGTCGCCACAGTTGACTTTGATGGTTCTGCTGCCGGTGGTGATTGGAGCCGGGCTGGTCCAATTCGGCATTCGCCGCCTGTTTCATCTCGCGCGGCGCAGCCAGGAACAGCTCGGGGAGATCTCCGAACACGTGCTCGGCAGTCTCCAGGGAATGGCGGCAATCCAGGGCTTTGTGGCCGAGGAAGCCATGATCGAGCGATTCGAAGAACGCAACCTCGACTGGTTGAAGACGGGCATGCGGCTGGCTCTGATTCGATCCACAGCACTGCCGTTGCTCGTTCTGTCGGGTGGCGTCGCCATGTTTGCCTTGATCGCCTTTGGCGGGCCGATGGTATTGCGAGGCGCTCTGACCGTCGGCGAGCTGGCGGCCTTCAGCGCCCTGCTCACAGTTTTTCTGCCGCCCTTACGATCAATGGGCTGGATGATGTCGGTCGTGCAACGGGGTCGTGCCGCCCTTGAGAGGATTTTTGAACTCGTCGATGCTCCGGTCGAACGACCGGAAGGCCAGGATCCGATCGTCTCAGAGGCTGGTCGCGGGCCCACGATTGAACTCGAGAACCTCCATTTCGCCTACCCCGACGAGCCGGATCGGATGGTGCTCAAGGGGCTCACGGCGGTGATCGATGGAGGCTCGGTGGTTGGTCTTTTCGGCCGTACCGGCAGTGGCAAGAGCACGTTGCTGCGCTTGTTGGCAAGGCTCTACAACCCTCCGGCTGGCACGGTGATCATCGACGGAACCGATATCACCACCCTTGACCTGACAAGTTGGAGAGAGCGCGTGGCCATGGTGCCGCAACGTCCGTTTCTCTTTTCCGACACCATTGAGAACAACGTCGCCCTCGCGGCCGGTGCCGACCCGCAAACGGTTCGCCGTGCGGTCTCGATGGCGGCGCTCGAAAGTGATCTCGAAGCACTCCCTTCGGGGATGGAGACCGTAGTTGGCGAACGGGGGATCATGCTTTCGGGTGGTCAGCGGCAACGAGTTGCGCTCGCTCGCGGGCTCTATCGCAGCGGTGATCTGCTGATCCTCGACGATGTTCTGTCGGCGGTGGACCACCACACCGAAACTCAGCTCGTCGAGGCAATCTCCGAACTTGCTGGCCGGCCGGAGGCGCCGACGGTTTTGATCGCCAGCCATCGCCTGTCGGCCCTGCGTCATTGCGACACGGTCCTGGTGCTTGATGGCGGCAAGCTGGTGGACACCGGTCGTCACAACGAATTGGTTTTGCGGCCGGGTATTTACCGCGACAGTTGGTTGGTCCAGAGCCAGCGTGCCGCCGAACAGGAAGAGGCTGCCTCATGAAGCAGACCTCGATGTTTCGTCGGTTGTGGCCCTATCTGAGGCCCGATGCCTGGACCTTTGCCCTCGCGCTTCTGCTGACGCCGGCGACGGCGGCCCTGAGTCTTGTTCAGCCGTGGCTGCTCAAAACAGTGATCGATGACCACGTGGTTCCGGGAGTGGGCGAGGGTCTGATGACGGTGGCCCTCTTTTATCTCGGAGCCGTCTTTTTCGCCTATATTCTGGAAGCAGGTTACGTCCTCGCACTCGCGTGGGGAGGACAGCGCAGTATCGTGAGACTCCGGTCCGCAATTTACCAAAAAATCTTGGGTTTGAGGCAGAGCTATCTCGACGGGCAACCGGCGGGCAAGTTGATGACCCGTGCGACCTCGGATGTGGATGCGCTGGGTGAGGCCTTTTCATCGGGGCTGATCAACATCATCCTCGATCTGTTGATGATCGCCGGCACGCTGGCGGCCATGTTTTGGCTCGATGCCGGACTGACCATCGTGTTGTTGTTGGCCGCACCGCCGATGCTCGCGATCCTTGAATTTATTCGGCGTCGTTTGCGGGTGTTGTATCTGGAGGTGCGTGAGGCCCTGGCGGCAGTCAACGCATTCGTTGCCGAGCGGGTCGATGGGGTCGAGGTGGTGCAGCTCTTCAGCAACGAAAACGAAAGCGAAGCACTCTTCGATCCGCTCAACAATCGTTATCGCCGCGCCACCACCCGATCCAACCTCTACGACGCTTTCATGTATGCCATGGTCGATGGTGCCGCCTCGATCTGCGTCGCAGTCATGTTGTGGTACGGCTCGGGCCTCGCCTCCAGGATGGGGTTCCCGGTGCCTTTGACGGAACCGCTCAGCGCCGGGTTGTTGGTGGCCTTCATCGAATACCTCGACCGGCTTTTCCGGCCGCTGCGCGAGTTGTCCTCGCGGGTTGCGGTGCTTCAACGGGGCGCGGCTGCGGTCGAGAAGATTCTCGATCTGCTCGATGTCACGCAGACGGTTTCCGATGAAGGCATCGCGAAAGCGGAGGTTGTCGGCAAAATCGTCATGCGGGATGTCAGCTTCAGCTATCGCGAGGACGCTGAGGACGTCCTGCATGCGATCGATCTCGACATCAGCCCCGGCGAGGTGGTTGCCTTGGTCGGCGCCACCGGATCGGGTAAGACCACCCTGTCGCGGATCCTCGATACCTCCTACACCGGATATCGCGGCAGCATCACCCTCGATGGCGAAGAACTCCGAGAACTGCGGCCGCGGGATGTCCGACGCCACATCGCAGGAGTCCGCCAGGATCCGCAGCTCTTTTCCGAGACCGTGCGCTTCAATATCGACCTCGGCAATCCAGAGATCGAGGCGGCGAGCACCGAGGCGGCGGCGGTCCTGGTCCATGCAGACCGCGTGGTGGAAAGGGTTGGGTGGGATCATGTCCTACGCGAACGCGGCGCCGATCTTTCGGTCGGAGAGGGCCAACTGCTGACCTTCGCCCGCGCCATGGCCCACGAGCTCTCGGTGGTGGTGCTCGACGAAGCCACCGCCTCGATTGACTCCCTTACCGAGCAGCTGATCCAGGATGCGCTGGCGAGGATCTTCGAACGGAAGACGGTGCTGGTCATCGCCCACCGGCTGTCGACCGTCGAACGGGCCGATCGTATCGTGGTGCTCGATCGCGGCCGTATCGTCGAGCAGGGAAGCCACAACGAACTCCTCGCGGTCGATGGTCCCTATGCGCGGTTGGTGAAGGCGGGCGAGGAGTTGCTGGTCGCATAATCCCCTCTCGAAAACAGGCAGAGGAGCAGAGGAGCAGAGGAGCAGAGGAGCAGAGGAGCAGAGGAGCAGAGGAGCAGAGGAGCAGAGGAGCAGAAAAAAAGGAGCAGAGGAGACCCGGCCCTTATCAGAAGCCGCGCTTCCTGTAACGTGCTCCCTTTCCCCCTTTCCCCCTTTCCCCTTTCCCCTTTCTCCTGAACCGGGAATCGGCGACACTGTCGACATGACCAATACGATTGATCGACCGACCGCCGTTCGCCGGGGCGAAGAGCTCGATCTCGAGCGGCTCGCGCCATACCTTCAGGATCAACTCGGCCTGGAGGGCATTGTCGAGGTGACCCAGTTTCCATCGGGGTTCTCGAATCTCACCTATCTGCTCCGGATAGGCGAAGTCGACCTCGTACTGCGGCGTCCGCCCTTTGGCAGCAAACCCAAGAGCGGCCACGATATGCAGCGCGAACACGACGTTCTGGCCGCGCTCCGTGACAGTTATCCATACTGCCCAAAACCTCTGCTTTACAGCGATGACGAGACGATCATCGGCAGCCCCTTCTACGTCATGGAGCGGATCGAGGGCGTTATTGTCCGGCGTGATTTTCCGCCCGGTCTCGAGATGTCGCCGGACGACATCGGTGCCGTCTTCAGACAGGTTGTTGGCACCCAAGCGGAGCTCCATGCCATTGATCCGAAGGCGGTCGGGCTCGCAAATTTCGGCAAGGCCGAGGGTTATGTGGAACGTCAGGTTGACGGGTGGTCGAAAAGGTACCGGAATGCCCGCACCCCCGATGTGCCCGATTGCGAAGCGATCATGGCGTGGTTGCAGGAGCACCGACCACCCGAAGTCGGTTCGGGCTGTATCGTCCACAACGATTTCCGGCTCGACAACGTGGTGCTCGATGCCGGTGATCCGACGCGGATCATCGGTGTGCTCGATTGGGAGATGGCCACCCTTGGCGATCCGTTGATGGATCTCGGGGCCTCCCTGGCCTATTGGGTGGAGGCCGCTGATCCACCCCTGATGCAGGCCATGCGGATGATGCCGACCACCGCCGAAGGTGCGCCGACGCGGGCCGAAGTGGTGGCGCTTTATGCTGCTTCGAGCGGGCTCGAGATCGGCGATTTCGGATTCTATTATTGCTTCGGCCTCTTCCGTCTTGCAGTTATTGTGCAGCAGATTTACTACCGCGCGTACCACGGCCAGACGAAGGATCCACGATTCCAGAATCTCAATCATTGGGTGGCGGTGCTTGCCGGCACAGCCGAGAGTTTGATTTAGGAACGACCGCCCCTCGACCTGGCAGAGGGGCAGAGAGGGCAGAGGGGCAGAGGAGCAGAGGGGCAGAGGAGCAGAGGAGCAGAGGAGCAGAGGAGCAGAGGAGCAGAGGAGCAGAGGAGCAGAGGAGCAGAGGAGCAGAGGAGCAGAGGAGCAGAGGAGCAGAGGAGCAGAGGAGACCCGCCCCTTATCACGTGGATCGCTTCCGGTACGGTTTTCCCTTTCTCCCTTTCTCCCTTTCTCCCTTTCTCCCTTTCTCCCTTTCGGGAACGGGATCGGAACTGTCGTTCAAGATGTCATCCTGAGCGAAGCGCATTCGGCGCGAAGTCGAAGGATCTGCGGTCGTGGGTCTCTCCCGTGTGCGCCATAGATCCTTCGACTACGCCCTGCAGGGCTCCGCTCAGGATGACATCGGGAAGCGACACTCCCCAAATTGCGAAATCAGTGTCGGGTGGTTCTCCCTTTCCCCTTCGATAACGGCAACAGGATCGGGATCCAGCATCCAGCATCCAGCATCTAGCATCTAGTATCTGGTATCGAGCCTCTCCGCCTATTGATCCCGTTCCTGCCAAACCGTGCGCGCCCTTGCCACCTCGATCCCGTCCTCATGCCGCACCAACTGGTGGCGGACCTCGCCATCGACAGTCTGGCTGCGCGACAGTACCGTGTGGCCGTGGTGGCACTCCCTCAGGAACTGGATTTCGAGACGGGTGAGGTCGCAGTCGCTCCACACCAAGTCAGGAACCGCCTCGATGGCCCATTCCACATAGCTCGTGTTGTTGACGTGGGCCGCCATGTCCAGATCCGAGCGACGGACGGTGAAGGCGAGCTCGCGATCGACCGAGTCCGGTGGCAAGAGCTCCGGTGGGCGCATCGGATCGGGGCCGATGTCATAGCCGTCGATTTTGTCACCGATGTTTGCCGGCAGGCGGACCGGCCGTCGTCTGTTGAGATCGAGCACGAACCAGAGGGTCGAGACGGATCCGATCGGGGACCCATCCTGCGCCATGACGCTGAAGCGCCTCTCGACAAAAAGCCGGTTCATCGCCTCCGGCCAGGTTTCGATGAGGATCTCCTCGTCCGCCCCTGGCCACCGTCGCATGCTGAGATGGAGTCGGGACAGCACCCAGGCCGTGCCGCGCTCGAACAGGGTTTCCACCGCGACCCCGAGAATGGCGGCGTGGGCGACCGCCACCTCCTGCAGGAGTTTGCACAGAATCGGCACCTGGAGGCGCCCAACGGGGTCGGTCTCGTAGGATCGGACCGTCAATTCCTGTCGATGTCTCGCTCGCATGGGCCGGATGCTAGCATGAAGCATCCGGATCGGGTGAAGGGATGGCTTGTGGACTTCACACTCACTGAGACGACCGAGACCATGCTCGACATGATCCGCGAATTTGTGGATAGAGAACTGGTACCGATGGAGGAGGCCTTTCTCCGCAAACCATTCAGCGAACTCCTGCCGGAGATCGAGAAAAAGCGGAACCAGGTTCGGCAGATGGGACTTTGGGCGCCGGGCCACCCGCAGGAATATGGCGGTATGGGGCTTGGTCTGGTCGAGCTCGGGTTGATCTCCGAGGTCCTCGGGCGCACGCCGACCGGCCACTTCGTCTTCAATTGCCACGCTCCGGATGCCGGCAACATCGAGATTCTCCACCTTCATGGATCCGAAGAACAGAAAGAGCGTTGGCTCGGGCCGTTGGTGGAGGGGACGGTCCGGAGCTGTTTTTCGATGACCGAGGTCGAGATGCCGGGCTCGAACCCGGTCATGATGGAGACCACCGCGGTCAAGGAGGGCGGCGACTACGTGATCAACGGTCAGAAGTGGTACACCACTTCGGCTGATGGCGCCGCTTTTGCCGTGGTCATGGCGATCACCGATCCCGAGGCGCCGGTCCACCGGAGAGCTTCGATGATCATCGTTCCTACCGATACGACCGGATTCGACCTCGTCCGCAACATCAATGTCATGGGCCATGCAGGCGATGACTGGGCGAGCCACGCCGAGATTCTCTATCACTCGTGCCGCGTGCCGCAGAGCAACCTTCTTGGGCCCGAGGGAAACGGCTTTGTCATTGCCCAGGAACGGCTCGGACCGGGCCGGATTCATCATTGCATGCGTTGGATCGGGATCTGCAACCGGGCCTTCGATCTCATGTGTTCACGCGCCGCGAGCCGCACCATTGCACCCGATCGAACCCTGGCCGACAAGGACGTGATCCAGACCTGGATCGCTGAATGCGCGGCCGATATTCAGGCGGCCCGTTTGATGGTCCTCCACACGGCGTGGAAGATCGAAAAGCTGGGTTGGAAGGAAGCCCGTGAAGATATCTCGATGATCAAGTTCGTGACCGCGAACACGATGCAAAAAGTCATCGACACCGCCCTCCAGATCCACGGCGGTCTCGGGATGACCGATGACACAATGCTCGCCTTTTTCTACCGTCATGAACGCGCCGCCCGCATCTACGACGGCGCCGATGAAGTTCACAAGCTGTCCCTGGCAAGAAGGATCCTGCGCCAATATCGTTAGGCGTCTTCTTCGGCCGATGTCGCCTCGACGCCTTGCAGAAGACCGATCTCGGCGGCAATCCAGATGATGATCCGTCCGACTGGGGTGACCTGACCTCGAATCTCCTTGATGGAATTGGCCCGCGCGACATGATCGGTGATGATGCCGTCCACGCCCCGGCTCATCATCACCCACATCTGGACCGGGTCGTTGATAATCCATGGGTAGGTTTTCATACCGCGTTTGTGAACGCGCCGGATCTTCGGCACCGCGGTGTTATTGGCGGTGAGGGCGAGAAAATCCACTTCGAGCCGGGTGAGATCGCCGATGGCGACGGCGTTGAGGAGGCCGTAGGTCCAGTCCGGACGCAGTGCCGCTGTCGTGAGCACGCCGTCGTAATCGAGGGACATGATGACGATGTGGTCCGCCATTCCGGTCTCTTCGACGATTTCGACGACCTTTTCTTCGAGCCTGACGTCGTGCCCGTAATATTTGAGCTCGATGAAGACCCCGACTCTACCCTTGGCGAGTTCGAGGACTTCGCGCAGGGTCGGCACCCTCTGATCGGAGAACTCGGGCGCGAAGGAACTGCCGATATCGAGATTGGCGAGATCGGCATCCGTTGATTGCCATACCTCGAGTTTGGCCCCAGCCGCACGCATGAAGTCTCGATCGTGCTCGACAATCACCGTGCCATCGGCGTTTTCCTGGACATCGAGCTCGATCCAGTCGGCGCCGTCGGCGATGCCGCGCTCGAAGGCCGCCATGGTGTTTTCGGGTGCCACCGCGGCGCCGCCGCGGTGGGCAATGATCTGTGTCGGGTCCTCCCAATCGGGATCGTCAACCGCCATTGTGAATCCGACGACGGCCAGAACTGCCGCCACGATCCCTCCGGCGAGCACGATTTTGCCGGGAACCCTGAACGATGCGCGGTCAGTCAACGAGCCCGGTGCACCGATCTCGGGCTTTAGCTCACCGGGACCCGCCATGGATCGATAGATGCGAACCACGAGAAGGGGGAAGAGGACGGTGGTGAAGACCGAAACTGCGAGATTGGCGACGCCGGCGACGATGATCACGAAACTCAGGCCGATCAGGAGAACAGCAAGATTCGAGACACCTTGGGAGACCGCAAATCCTCCCAACCACCCCACAAACGAGGTCACTGCGGCGGATAGCAAAAAAGTGAGGGCCAGCCATCCGAGGAGCCACAGCGTCAGTTTCCTGCGCTGTGGGCGGGTGGTCGCATCGCTGGTTTGGAGGGCCTGTTTTCCACCCATTTGCTCGAACAGCACCATGGGCAATGCCAGTAACCAGGAGGCGATCTTCGAGGTGATGATCAAGGCGAGAACAGTCAACAGGAGCGCAACGGCAACGGCTGCGACCATGAACTCCGGTGGTTTCCGTGCAAGGTAGTAGTTGATGTCGTGGGCGCGGATCAGCAACCAGAAGATTCCACCGCCTGCCGCCAGAAAGGGCACCGAGATCAGCAGGAGGCGAACAGTGCCGGCACCCGCGAGGCGGATGAGCGCCGCCACTCGCTGATAGGTGTATCTGAGGGAGTCCAGCCAGGTCACGCTCCGATCTTCCACGGCGGCGAATCCGATGACCATGAGCTGGCCCGTTTCGGCAAAGAGCACGCCAAGTGAAACAGCCGCTATCACTACCAGAGCCGCCATGCCGAATGGCTGGAGCAGAAACGAAACGATAGCCTCATCGGTAACAACGCCGGTTGACGTTCGCCAAAGGAACAGCTTGACCAGGAGACCGAGAGCGGGCGCGATGATCACGACGGCAAGGATTTTCGCGAGAAGATCGGTGAGAACCAGCTGCGGCCAGGTTCTCCGAAAGTCGCCAAGTGCCTCTTTCAATAGTGACCAGTTTGACGTGTCTGCCATTCGTCCTCCATTCAATGTTGGATTATCGTACTCGATTGAATCTGGACCTGCGTCCCGCATCCCTTGTTTTTCACTCGTAACGAGGGAGGCCGGAAGACCTGGAAAGTATAGAATCCTGTGCATGGAATCAGAGCTTTTGTTGAATGATCACAGACCGCATGCCGAGGATCGGGGCACGCGACCGACCGAGGCCGGTTTTCAGCGCTTGACAGACGCGGTCGCCCGCGCCCGCCAGGCCCTCCTTGCAGACCAGCATCCCGACGGACACTGGTGCTACGAGCTCGAGGCCGACTGCACGATCCCGGCGGAGTATGTCTTCTTTTTGCGTTACCTCGGCGAGACTCAGCCCGAGCTGGAGTCGAAGATCGGCAACTATCTGCGTGCCCGCCAGGCGGAGCACGGCGGGTGGCCCTTGTATCTTGGTGGTGATCTCGACATCAGTTGCACGGTCAAGGCCTATTACGCCCTCAAGATGATCGGTGACGATCCTGAAGCCCCGCATATGAAAAGGGCGCGGGAATCGCTTTTTGCCCGGGGAGGGGCGGCCCGCGCCAACGTCTTCACCCGCATTGCACTGGCAGTATTCGGTCAGGTGCCGTGGCGGGCGGTGCCATTCATCCCGCCCGAGATCATGCTCCTGCCGCGGTGGTTCTTTTTCCACTTGGACAAAGTCTCCTACTGGTCTCGTACCGTCATGGTGCCCCTCTTCGTGATTTACGCCTACAAAGCACGGGCTGCCAACCCCGGTGGTGCAGGTGTTCGGGAGCTTTTCACCAGGGACCCCTGGAAAGAGCGGGATTATTTCCCGGTACGGTCGCTCCTCAACCGCTTGATCCTGATGGTGGAGCGAACGGTGCGCCCGCTGGAACCGCTGATTCCCGGTTGGATCCGGAAGAGGGCTCTCCGGAAGGCGGAAGATTGGTTCACTCCGAGGTGCAACGAAGGCGGGCTGGGCGCCATCTTTCCGGCCATGATCAACGCATATATGGCCTTTGGTCTGCTCGGTCACGACCCGGGTGAGCCGCTGATGCTGCAGGCGCGAAAGGCGATCGACGATCTTTTGGTGGTAGACGACGAAACGGCTTACTGCCAGCCGTGCGTGTCGCCGGTCTGGGACACCGGTCTTGCGAGTCTCGCCCTCATCGAGGACGGGGCTGAAAAAAACCGGGAAGAACTGTCCAGGGCTCTCGAGTGGTTGGCGCCGCTCCAACTCGCGGACGAACCGGGCGACTGGCGCGTCAACCACCCTCACCTCGCCGGTGGTGGTTGGGCATTTCAATACGAAAATGCCTACTATCCCGACCTCGATGACACCGCGGTGGTGGCGTGGGCCATGCACCGGGTCGTCGACCGGGCGAAATATGATGAGCCCATCCGGCGGGCGGCCGACTGGCTGCGAGGGATGCAGTCCCGCAACGGCGGCTTTGCGGCATTTGACTCGGACAACACCCATTACACTTTGAATGAAATACCGTTTGCCGATCACGGGGCGTTGCTCGATCCGCCCACCAGCGATGTCAGTGCCCGTTGCCTCGCTCTGTTTGCGCAATTGGAGCGGACCGGGGACGGCGACAGCCTCGGACGTGTGGTCAGTTACTTGAAAACCGAGCAGGAGGCTGACGGCTCGTGGTTCGGGCGGTGGGGCACCAACTACATCTACGGTACGTGGTCGGTACTGTTGGCCCTGGAACACGTTTCTGGAGCCGAAGTGAGCGATATGGTCCAGCGGGCCGCGGCGTGGCTCAAATCAGTGCAGCACACCGACGGCGGCTGGGGCGAAACCAACGACAGCTACCTCGATGCCGCTCGGAGCAACTCCGGCGACCGCAGCACCGCCTTCCAGACGGCGTGGGCGCTGCTTGGGTTGATGGCGGCTGGGGAGGGTGAGTGCGAGCACGTGCTGCGGGGGGTGGACTTTCTCTTGGCACAACAGGAAGCGTCCGGCGGTTGGTCGGATCCCGAATATACGGCGCCGGGTTTCCCTCGCGTCTTTTATCTCCGCTACCACGGTTATTCGCAGTTCTTTCCCCTGTGGGCGCTGGCGCGATACCGAAATCTCGTGATTCCACAGTGACGCCGGAGCTCGGGATCGTCGCAGCTCTCGAAATGGAGAGTGGATGGATCAACCCTGCCGATTGCCTGGTCGAGGTGAGCGGGGCGGGGGAGGAACGTGCCCGGGCAGCGGCTCGGAGATTGTTGCAGCACGGTGCGACATCGCTGGTCAGCTGGGGTGTTGCCGGTGGTCTCGACCCTCATCTGGAGCCGGGGACCGTCGTCCTGCCCGAGGTCCTCGTTTACAACGACGGGCCGGGCTCACGAGTCGATGTGGCGTGGCGCGACCGACTGTTGGCGCGGATCCGGGATCGCGTGCCGACTTCGACCGCGCCGCTGGTCCACGCGGCGAAGCCGGTGACGGAGCCTGACGAAAAAAAGATCTTGCACCGGCAGACCGGAGCAGGAGCGGTGGATATGGAGAGCGCCGCGGTTGCGGGAATTGCAAACGATGCCGGTGTTCCCATCATTGTTGTTCGGGTTGTGGTCGATGCGGCCGGTGTCCGGCTGCCGGATGTGGCGTTGACGATGTGTGATGAGGAAGGTCGTTTGAAGAAGAGTGCTGTCCTTCGGCTGATTTTTCAGCCCGGCGAGTGGGGCGGCATGCTGCGACTCGGGCGGGCCAATAGTGCCGCGGCAAAAAGCATGCGCACGGTGTGGTCGATTGCGGGTCCCGATCTGGCGTGCACGGAGTCTCGGGCATGAGGCATCGTTGTGCAATTTCGTTTGTCTTGCTTTTGGTGCTGGTGACGGGTGAGGCGCACTCATTGGAGACCGATCAATACTATGCCTGGGGTTTGCCGCTGGCGGATTCGACCGACGCGGTCAACGCCAGATTCAATCTCGAGCTCGAGCGCGCCATCGCCTCTTTTCCCGCCTCCCGCCCGCCTGAGAGTTGCCGCAAGATCTCGATCGCCTACCGCAAACGGATGCGCTTTCTGCTGCTGCACGAGATTCAGGTGTGGGCGTGGAACACCGAATATGTGGACAGGATCCCGATGGGGGCCGCTGCCCAACAGGAGTACCGGAGGACCAACCTCTATTCGAATCACCCAACGATTGATACCGGGACCTGGATGCCCTACACACCGACTCTCGAGGTTGCCGGTGTCCGTTTTGGTACCGACAAGTTGGCGCACCTCGTGTCGTCGGGGTGGACCTACTACAAGGAGTATTACCGGGGCATCAAAAAAGGTCAGACCCCCGAAGAGGCGAAACGGCGTGCGGCAAACCGTGGGATCACCGAGGAGAGCCTGATCCTCGGCAAACTGGCTTCCGGAGTCACTGCCATAGGCGACCTCGAAGCGAACTACTCCGGGATGCAGCTGTATTTCGATCTCTGCGATGTGGAGGACCCCATCCTCAAACTCGGAGAGGATGGTTGGTTCATCTCCCGGCCCGTGGATCTGCGGAACTATGTCACCCCACGGTGGGACGAGTCCTACCAACCGCCCATCTACACCAAGGGCCGCTGGCGCAAGGTCAAACCGGTGCTCGAATCCTATTGTGATCGGCTCGACGATCCGCAGGTTGTGGCCATGCGGCGGCGTTATCGCGAAATGGACAAAGGATCGCTGGTCGGCGACCTGGTGGCCGAGAGGGTGGCCGAGGGCAAGCTCCCGGATCCGGCCCAATTCGGTATCGAAGCAGTGTGCACCGAGCGAGATCCATCGCTCGATCCTGCTCCTGGCCCGGTCGAGATCGTGGAAAACCACAATCCGAAGGTCGATCCGGCCACTATCAAGGACGATATCGACGCCGAGGAGGCGGATCGGCGTCGTTTCGGCCTCGGTCTGGTCGGGTTGCATCTGACCTATCCCCAGGTGGCGTCGGCAACTCTCGCCGTCATGGCCACCTCGCAACCGAAAACTTTCGACTGTCGAACCCCCTGTGATTTTCGCGGCTTCATCGCCGCTCTGGAACCGGGCCTCGGAGGCGTGAAAATGAGCCTCGGTTGGGCAAGGGTCACGGGAAAGACCAACCAGAGCGGGTCGTTTCTGAAAGCTGGATTTATCGGCACCGCCTACAAAGTGACGGTGCTCCGGACCTGGGGCGACCTCGGTTGGGTCGAGGGAGGCCGAACATACGCCGGCCTCGAACTCGGCGTGCCGGTGGCGCAGGCAAATATCGGGCTCGGCCTGTTGTACCGTGTCGATAACGGCGATGGCGGACGGTGGATGGTCACCGGCGGCGCCGGATGGGGATTTTAAGGTGAATCCAAGATTGTTAGCAGTTGCCCGGGGGGATGCGGCTGCGGATCTGCTGTTCAGCGGTGGGCGCGTAGTGGACGTCTTTACCGGAACCATTATCGAAGCCGAGGTCGCCGTGGTCGATGGAGTGATCGCTTCGGTCGGTCCGAATCGAGATGCGGAGAATGTGATCGATCTGGCCGGACGGATCCTGCTGCCGGGTCTGATCGACGCCCATGTTCATCTTGAAAGCTCGATGGTGACTCCCTCCGAGTTTGCCCGGGCGGTGGTACCGAGAGGGACGACAACCGTGGTAACCGACCCCCATGAGGTTGCAAATGTGGCCGGGATGGCAGGGGTCAATTGGTTGCTCGATGCTTCCGAGGGCCTGCCGCTGCAGGTACTGGTGATGGCGCCTTCGTGTGTGCCGGCGACCCACCTGGCAACCGCGGGGGCCGAACTCGACGCCGCCGATCTGGCGCTGCTGGCGAAACACCCGAGAATCATCGGTCTTGCCGAGGTGATGAATGTTCCCGGGGTCGTGCTCGGTGACGCCGCGGTTCACGCCAAGATCGAGACCTTTGCCGGCCGCCCGGTGGACGGCCATGGTCCGGGTCTGGCGGGGGATTGGTTACAGGCCTACGCGGCGGCGGGAGTTGGCACCGACCACGAGACCCTGAGCCCGGACGAGGCGAGGGAGAAATTGCGGCTCGGGATGCGGGTGTGGCTGCGCGAAGGAACCGGCGCTCGCAATCTGCTGGATCTGCTGCCGGTCGTTACACCGGCAAACAGCAGGCGATGTGGATTCTGTACTGACGACCGCCACCCCCATGATCTCCTCGACGACGGCCATATCGATCATCTTCTCCGGCTGGCGATCAGCAGCGGTCTCGACCCGATGATCGCGGTCCAGATGGCGACCCTCAACATCGCCGACGCCTACGGTCTCGACGACCGCGGAGCGATCGCTCCCGGCCGCCGGGCGGATTTGGCCGTGTGCTCTGGTTTCGAAAACTTCCGCGCTGAGATGGTCTTCGTGGCCGGGGACCTGGTGGCCGAGAAAGGCCGTCCGGTCGGCTCCTGGCCCGAGGCCCGAGTGGACTCGGCCGCTGTGATGGGCGCCGTGAACGTGGATCCCGATGAGGTTGATCTTGCCATCGAAGACTCGGGCTCATCGGTCCGGGTCATCGGCCTCGTTCCCGGCCAGATTGTGACCAGGCAGTTGATCGAGAAGCCTCCATCCCGCGACGGAGTGTTGCTGGCCGACCCCGAGGACGGTCTCGCCAAGCTGGTGGTGATCGAACGCCACCGGGGCACCGGCAACGTGGGTCTCGGATTCCTGCGCGGATTCGGTCCCCTGGAGGGAGCCATGGCCTGTACGGTGGCTCACGATCACCACAATCTGATTGTTGCCGGTGGCGACGACCAGTCCATGCATACGGCGATCAAAGAGATCGTACGGCTCGGCGGAGGAGCAGTGGTTGCGCGAAATCATGAAATCCTGGCGGCCCTGGCTTTGCCCTATGCTGGGCTCATCTCCGACCGCTCGCTGGACGAGGTGCGACTCGAGCTCGACGGGCTGACCGCCGCTGCACACGGCTGCGGGTGCACCCACATGGACCCGCTGATGGCGCTCTCCTTTGTCGCCCTCGAGGTTATCCCGTCGCTCAAACTCACAGATCAAGGGCTGGTGGATGTGGAGCGCTTCGAGCTCGTACCGCTCGCCGTGCAGGATTGAGGGAGGATCGATGGCTCGCTTGAAGGATTTCAAAGGTCGGAGCGTTCTCGTGACCGGAGCTTCGAGCGGGATCGGACGTCTGTTGGCCCTTCGAATGGCCGCGATGGGGGCCCGGTTGGCGCTGGTTGCACGGCGCGAGGATGAACTTGAAGGCCTGGCGGCAGAGATTCGCGCGGGTGGGGGCGAGGCGCGGGCCCTGGTCTGCGACGTGAGCAATCGGGAACAGGCGCTGGCAACCGCAGAGCGGGCGGAAGCCGAGTTGGGTTCGATCGACGTACTCGTCAACAACGCGGGTTATGGTCACCACCGCCGTTTCCTCGAATGGGACCTTGAAGACATGGAACGCATGATGCGGGTCAATTACTTCGGAACCCTGTACTTCACCAAGGCGCTCCTGCCGGCGATGGTCGAGGCCGGGCGAGGATGGCTGGTTTTCATCTCATCGGTGGCGGGACGGATCGCGCCCGCCGACGAGACCGCCTATGCCGCATCGAAACACGCCATGGTCGGTCTCGCTTCGTCGCTATCGTTGGAGGTCGAGGACGCCGGGGTGCATGTGCTCACCGTTTGTCCGGGTGCTATCCGGACGCCCTTCTTCGACGACGAGGCTTTGGCGCGACTCCCGGCGGTGGCGCGGCGACAGATGGCCGAACCCGAAGGCCTGGTCGATGCCATTTTGGGTGCTTTGGCACGCGGCAAACGCGAGATCACCTATCCGCGCTGGATCGCCTCGGGCTATATCGCACAGGCCATCGCGCCCTCCTTCACCCGCGGCCAGGTCAAGAAAAACACCCTCCTCGACGATTGATTCCGGGAGGGGATGAACACCTCCCCCAAAGAGTCTTCTCCTCGTGTGTAGGGGCGGGGTTTATCGCCGCCCGGGCGATTGGTACACCCGGCCGCGCCAGGCGGAGCGCTGGCCGCGCCAGTAGCGCCAGGCTGAATCGATGGTCATGGCCAGGTAGAGAGTGCCGATGACCGGCAGCAGCAGCGCTCGGAACGCGGACAGGCGGTAGAAGCGGAGAGTCGGCAGATAGGTGAGGATCATCGCGCCCAGGGCGGTGGATGATGCAACCCGTGCGATGGGATCTCCCGCCAGCAGACCTGCAATGGGCAGCCAGAACGCCCACGACAAAATGAGCACGCAAATGATCAGAAGGAGTGTCGAGTAGTGGAGCTGGGTGAAGGCGGTGCGCGCCACCATGTTCCAGATCGTGTGCAGGCCGCGGTAGTGGCGGTGGCTGGTCACCGAGTGGCTGAGCCCGATCCAGATCTTGTGTCCCGCATTCTTGACGTTTGCCGCCAGCGCGCAATCGTCGATCAGCTCATCCTTGATACAGGCAAAGGCCCCGATCTCGCGCAGGACCGCGGTCTCGACGAGCACGCACCCGCCGGCCCCGGCAGCGACCCATCGGAATGAAGAATTGGAGAGGTGAAAGGGGTAGAGCAGTTTGAAGAAATAGACAAAGGCCGGCAGCAGGAGCTTCTCCCAGAATCCGCCTGTCTCGAGAGTTGCCATCAGCGACACCATTTTCAGTTTCTTCTCCCGATGGTGTTCGAGGAGGGCGGCAATGATCCCCGGGCCGAGCTCGATATCGGCGTCGAGCAACAGGGTGAGCTCGGTTTCCACCAGGGCCAGTCCCTGGTCGAGCGCCCACAGCTTGCCGGTCCAGCCTGACTCGATCGGCTGACCCGCGACGATACGCAGATTGGCCAGCCCCGCTGTTCGGGCAGCGTCGACAGTACCGTCCGAAGAACGGTCGTCCACCAGAATGACGCGCACATCCGGGGTCTGGGCTCGGATGGCCGCCAGGGTCCGGCTGATTTGACCACTCTCGTTGCGGGCGGGGATCAGGATCGTGAGATGAGCCGTCTCGGGAGCGGGAGCGTTCTCCGACCCTTCGAGTCTTTCACGGGTCGACCACGGCCGCCACGGCAACAGCAGGATGATCAGCCAGAGAATCGCGCCCGGGACGCAGGCCGCCAACCAGAACGTGGCCACTTTTTTGCGATCAGCCGGCCTGTTTGACCGGCAGCTTTCTCGCCTCGCGGTGGTCGTCGAGATACTCGAGGGGCGGTTCGGGAACCATCGGTTTCTCGGTGTCGGGTCCCTTGAGCGCCACCTTCAGGGCCTTGAGCGGGTGGGAGAAGGTGTCGGCCACGGCCGTGCCCTCATAGCCGCAATGGGCCATGCAGTTGTCGCACTTGGGGTTTCGACCGGCGCCGTAATGATCCCAGGGTGTCTCATCCATCATTTCCTGGTAGGTCTCGGCATATCCTTCGTCGACCAGCAGGTAACACGGTTTCTGCCAACCGAAGACGCTGTAGGTCGGGTTGGACCACGGCGTGCACTGGTAGTCCTGGTTTCCCGCCAGGAAGTCGACAAAGAGGGACGACTGATTGAAACGCCACGGTTTCTTGCGTTCCTTGCCCCGTCTGAAGATCTCCCGGAAAAGTTGCTTGCTTTCGCGGCGATTCATGAAGACATCTTGCCGCGGAGCTCTGCTGTAGCTGTAGCCGGGGGATATGGTGATGCCTTCGACGCCCATCTCCATCACATCGTCAAAGAACTCGGCCACCTCGTCGGGGTCTTCTCCGGTGAACAGAGTGCAGTTGATAGTGACCCGGAAACCTCGGCTCGAGCGCCAGTTTGATGGCTTCGACCGCCCGATCGTAGACCCCTTCCTGGCACACCGAGGCGTCGTGCCGTTCGCGATTGCCGTCGAGGTGGACGGAGAATGTCAGATAGGGCGAAGGTTTGTAGTCGTCGATTTTACGCTTGAGCAGCAAGGCGTTGGTGCAGAGATAGACGAACTTTTTGCGGGCCACGATGCCACGAACGATCTCGGGCATCTGGTCGTGGATCAGGGGTTCGCCGCCCGGGATCGAAACCACCGGTGCGCCGCACTCGTCCACCGCCTTGAGCGCGTCTTCGACGCTGACCCTCTTTTTGAGGATCTCGTCGGGGTGGTCGATCTTGCCGCATCCGGCGCAGGCAAGGTTGCACTGAAAAAGCGGTTCCAACATCATGGCGAGCGGATATCGCTCGCGACGCAGGATGCGCTGCTTGATCAGATAACCGCCGATGCGGAGTTGTTGAATCAGCGGAATTCCCATCAGATCACCTCAGAGATTCAGTTTCTTCTGAAACACACTTCGCACCCGGCTCCATTCCATCGTGAACCAGGGTGTGAAGACCTCCGGTTGACTTTCGAATTCCAAATCGAGATCGGCGGGAGTTATCCACCGGATGGCGGCAACCTCGTGCATATTGGGTTGTGGTTCTTCGTCGCTTCGGCCGACAAAGACCCGGCACACTTCGTTCTCCGATCCGAGATCGAGATATGGTGCCTGATACTGAAAAGTATAGAGGTGATGCAGTTGGCTGCTCAGCCCGAGCTCCTGGGCGAGTCGCCGTTCGGTGGCGACCTCCATGGTCTCACCCCGGCGCGGATGGCTGCAGCACGAATTGGACCAGTAGAGAGGCCACAGACGTTTCTCATCACTTCGTTGTTGGAGGAGGAGCTGACCCGATGAATTGAAGATGAAAAGGGAGAATGCCCGGTGCAGCACACCGGGCCCGTCGTGGCAGGCGCCCTTGTCGAGATGGCCGATCTCGCGATCGGACGCATCAACCAGGATGAGTGGCTCGTTCTCGCTCGAGACCACTTCATCGTTGGTCGGAGGCTTCGCTTCAGCCAATGCGGACCTCCATCGCCTGGTAGCCGGCGTCCTGGATCGCGGCGATGACCTGTGCGGCATTGTCGGGGCACAAAGCGATCATCGAACCGCCACCGCCGCCGCCGGTCAGCTTGGCCCCGAGCGCTCCGTTTTCGCGGGCGATCTGGATCAACTCTTCGAGTTCCCAGCTCGAGACCTGGAGTCCGTTGAGAAGACCCTGGCAGACATTCATCAACTCGCCGAGCCGTTCGAGATCGTTGTTCTTGAGCGCTTCGAGAGCCTGCAGAGTCACGGCGTCGATGCCCTTGAACATGGTGTCGTAGACATCGCGGTTGCGCTCTCGGCCCTCGCGGACCCGGGCCACCATCTTGGCCGTCAGACCTTCGACCCCGGTGAGCCCGATGACGAAGTTGATCGGTTTGGTCAGATTCAAACTGTGGATCTGCGGCGGATCACCCTTACGGTATACCAAGGGCTGACCATAGGTCGCCACGGTATTGTCGATGCCGGAAGGTGTCCCGTGAGCGACGCACTCACATTGGAATGCGAGGGCGTTGACCTGATCGTCGGTGAGCTCGAGATTGAAGTGACGATCCATTGCACGGATGATCGCCACCGCTACCGCGGCCGAACCGCCGAGACCCATGGCACGCGGAATCTCCGAATAGACCTCGATCCTCATCGAGCGGTCGGACAGACCGAGCTCGCGCAATATCAGTGCGGCCGGGACCTCGAAGGACAATTGTTTGGACGGGTCCGAACGCAGCCGTTGCTCGACTCCCCAGCGGGGAATCACCAACCACACGCCGTCGTCGTCATCGATGATGCGAGCCCGCACCGCCAACGGCACGGGAGCTGCGATGGCGCGGCTGCCATAGACCACCGCGTGTTCGCCAAAAAGGATGATCTTGCCGTGACCGGCGGCCATCTCGGCGCGCTCGTCGTTGGCCATGGCGTGGCCCATCTGGGTCCTGACCTGACCGATGACCTCCTCGGCCTTCCATATCTTGATCTCGCCCGACTCGACGAGTTTTTCGACCACGGTGTCAAATATCTCGGGGGTGGCCCCGGCGGCGGTGGCTACGCTTCGCGCGTGAAGGGTCATGTGCCCGTGTTGAATGCCGTCGGTAACAAGCGCTCGGAGCGCGGAGAAATTCTGTGCCAGACCGACTGCTGCCATCACCTCGGCGAGCTCGCGTGAGGACTGGACCTTGGACAGTCGGAGATTCATTGCGACTGATGGGTTCGACTGCATGGGGCCGCCAACGATGCCGACCCGAATCGGGAGCTCGATTTCTCCCAGCAACGCGCCGTCTTCATCTTTGGTCCATCTCGAAAGCGACGTGTAGTGACTGCCGCGCGCCGCAAAAGCGTGGGCGCCGGCCTCGACAGCCCGCCAATCGTTTCCGGTTGCCAACGCAACGGCGTCGACACCATTCATGATGCCCTTGTTGTGAGTCGCCGCGCGGTACGAGTCGACCGAGGCGAATTGGCTGGCGATCATGATGCCGTCGCGCACCTGGTCGCCATCGAAGCCGTTGTTGCCGAGATTCTGCACCGGAATCTTCACTGATGCGCGAACCAGGGAGCGATCGGCGAGATTGGACAAGATGCGCAGGAAGACCTTGCCGCCGGTGAGGCTCTCGACAAAGGAAGCCACGCCCTCGCACATGGTATTGACCAGATTCGCACCCATCGCGTCGCGGGTGTCGACCAGGAGATGGACCACCAGCATCTCCACCGAGTCGCTGGTGGCGGGGTGGATAATCACCTCGAGATCGACCGCACCACCGCCTCGAGCCACCATCCTTGGGTGGAGACCGTTGGCGAGGTTGAGGATTTCTTCTTTGCGCTGTTCGAGAATCTGTCGCGCCCTGCTGGTATGCGGGACATCAACCAACTGGATCTGGCCGATGAGGATGGGCTCCGAACTCGAGGTTGTGAATCCGCCCGACGATCGAGCGGTCTTCGCCGCATAACTGAGGGCTGCGACGATCGACGGTTCTTCAACCGCCAGGGGCACCACATAGTCTTTGCCGTTGATGAGAAAGTTGAGACCGAGGCCGATGGGCAGACCCATGACTCCGATCACGTTCTCGATCATGGTGTCGGCATTGTTGATATCGAGGACGGTATCTCCGTTGACCAGAGCCTTGTATTCCTGGGACGAAAGGAGACCCCGGTCGCGAACGGTTCGTACCCGTTCTTGGACCGAAAGCTTGTGAAACGAAGGGAAGCAGGAGTTGCTCAAGGGTTTGTAGGTTCCTTTCGGAGAGAGGTCGAAGATCCGTTGCCTCTGTCACGCGGCAGACCCCGCGCGGCGGTGTTGAAGAGTGTGGTGAGCCCGAAATTGCTGCGAATCACCGCGTTGGAGGCGGCGACGATCGCCGTGACCTTGCGGCGCGATACCTTGACCTGGCTCCCGTCGGTGAACAGCGGTTCGGCGGAAATCTTTCTCAGTGTCGAGGCCGCCAACAGAGTAGCCCAGATCAGGAAACGCCGAATTCCGGTCTCATTGACTGGGATGATGGTGGTGTATTCCAGCGCCCGGCGAAGATGGCCGTTGGCGATGCTGATGAGATCGTGCATCGAGGATGCGAATGCATCGCCTCGTCCGTTGTGGTCAGGATCCAATTGATCGAGATCATAGCCGTTTCGGTCGAAGATCTCACGGGGCAGCCAGCAGACACCGTTTTCGTAGTCGGCCCAGATATCTTTGAGAATATTCGTCATCTGCAGCGCGAGCCCAAAGCTCACGGCTCTGGACTCGAGCTCTTCACGTTGGGCCTCGATAAGTGGCGAGTGGTCGCAGAAGAGCTCGGTCAGCATTTCGCCGACCACGCCGGCCACGAAGTAGCAGTAGCGTTCGAATTCGGCGACATCTGCGAGCCCCGAAAGATTTCTGTTCCGTTCGAAATCGCCCATTCCGGCGGTCATAGTAGAAAGACACGTCTGCAGGGCCTTTTGTTGGCGCGAGTCGAGAGTGTGGGTCACCTGCACGACGCTGGGGCTCTCCCGGATCAGTTCGACCTCGGCAGGAAGGGTCGTGGGAGCGAGTTTTGGCGCCAGGCGTTGGGCAAACTCCTCCGCGCCGCGCCCGGTCTCGACCGCTTCCGTGAAGAGGCGATGGAACTCGTCCTTGTCGCTGGAATCGAGTCCGGGATCGTCTTCGATAGTGTCGGCTATCCGGCACAGAAGATAGGCGTTGGTGACCGACTCGCGAAGCCCGTCCGGAAGCTGAGGAATAGTGAACGCAAAGGTCCTCGAAACTCCGGCAAGAAGTTCATCGTGACACTCCATACCGATGTCTGAATCGCCTCGAAACCCCGATTGGCCGTGTGCCAAATCAGTTTCGAGATGCTGTTTTGCTGATGTCTGCCTCACCGAATCCCTCACCATCCAGGAAAAGTCTGGCGATTATCCCTCATTATCAGAGTAATTTCCAGTCGGATGACACCACAACGGGCGCGCCTGTTCGTTGCGGGAGAGGTGTTGTCTTTGTTAGTCGCAGATAACACATCGACATCGGCGTCTCTTTGATCTTCACAAAAGCCCCCTCCTACCTACGTGTTTCGTGTTCGCCTTTCTCAAGAAAAACCTTGTGCAACACGCTTAACAGTGTCAGGCAGCGGATTTATTCACGCCTCCCTCGAAACGAGTGATTTATGAGTGGTAATTGCCGAATTGAGCCGCGAAGAAAAGCGCGCTACAGGTCGATTCCCTGGGTTGAGGGTGGCGGGGTGTAACTCAGATCATCCAGAACAGGACGACGCTGAGGACGCCAAATGCGCTCAAGACAAGCAGGCTGAGGCGACCGGTCCGCTTCGAACCAAAGACAAGTGCGTAAACGCCCTTCATGAGATTGTTCACTGCCGCGGCGATCACCACCGCCAGCGCGGCGGTTTCGACGGCGAGGCCCGAGCCGACGGTCTGGGTCAGACCAAGGATAAATGGGTCCACATCGGCCGCGCCCATGATGGCCGCCATCACCAGGATTCCCGTGCTGCCGAAGCGTTCGGCGACGATCTTGGTGGCCACCAGAACGGCGGTGAAAATGGCGGCAAAGGTGAAGGCGGAGGTCATTTCGAGCGGGTTGCCGTCTCGCCGTTCCTTTGTTGGGTCAAATTCACAATCTTCGTCGGTTCGCTTGCGGGCCAGGACAGCGCCGATAGTGATGGCGGCCAGGCCGAGGCACCAGAATATGACCGCGAGGCGATGGGCCAGTGGTGCGGCGAAGAGCAGGAGCAGAATCCAGAGCCTCATGTACATTACCCCGGTGGCGGCAATGATGGCGCCGGAAAACCCGATCGCGCAGGGTGGGCTCGTTTTCGATTGGCGGGCGAGGACAACCGTGGTGACGGTCGAGGAGTAGGCCCCGCCGAGCAGACCGGCAAGAATCAGCCCCCGGTCTTCACCGAGGGTCAAACGCAGCAGGTAGCTGACGTATGAAACACCCAGTACCGCCGCCACGACCAGCCAGATCTTGAAGGGGTTGATCTCGAAGGCCGTGAAATCGCGATTCGGCACGATCGGCAGGATGACCGCGGTGAGCAGCAGAAATCGGAGGAGTGTGCTGAGTTCGCGGCGCGGCAGTTTGGTTGCCAGTCCTTCGAGCAGATGTTTCTCCTGGAGCAGAATGACGGCGACAACACCGGTGGAAATGGCAATCCAGTAGAAACCCTTGGCGGCGCTGCCACCGAGGGCGAAGGTGAGCAGGACGGCGGCCTCGGTGGTGAGACCGGGTTCGCCCTCCTTGAGGAAATGCCAGTGGGAGAGCGCGACCAGGATCCCGGTGACCGCCAGACCGAGCGAAAAAGGAATTGCGGAATCCGGAAAGCCCGCAACCAGGAGATAGCCGCTGAGCCCGATGATCGGAAACGTCCGAACTCCTCCGATTCCATCGGGTTCGTGCTCCTCGCGCTCGAAACCGATCAGCAAGGACAGCCCGAGAGTCACGACAAACCCGAATACCTCGGGCGGCAGGTGGGAGACGAGGGCGTCCATCAATCCAGTTTACCGCTTACAGGCAGGGATCGTCTCAGAAGCAGATGCTGGCTGCAGGAATCGGAACGGCGTTGCCTGGAGGGAGAAACCGGAGAAACCGCAGATCACGCAGATGAACGCAGATGAACGCAGATCGACCATCGCAATCGTTCTATTTGCGTATCGGTAGAGTCGGGATCACAATCTGCCAGCATCCAGCATTACCGCTGTCCAAAACAGATCGTCACCTGAAGTTTCCCACCTGACATCACGTGGTTTACGGGTTGGCTTTTGGCATATCCGGTTCGCGCTTGTCTCGTACCCGTTCTCGATCCCGAATTGCAGCGACAGCGACAGTGTCCAGCGTCAGCGGTCAGGAGTACAGGCGACGATGTGGCCACCTCCGGGTCGTTCCAAGTAAGGGCTGTTCGCTGACGCTGACGCTGACGCTGACGCTGCCCTGGCCGCTGGTCGCTGCCGCTGGCGACTGATCGCTGACGCCGTCCGCCGTTCCCCGTCGCTGCCCCTGATTGCTGTCCGACCCTCTGTCTAGGACAAAAGTGATCCAGCATCCTGAATCCTGAATCCTGAATCCTGCGTCAGGCTCCCGTCAACCAGTCCTTCGACGAGATCGTCGGCTGCAACTCTCGGCACTGTCACATGCCCACGCGCGGCGTTGGCACGGTTCCAGATGTCGACCGTCTCGATGGCGTTTTCGTTCCGGGCCCAGGCACGGCGGGCGACGCCCCCCATGGCGTCCCACTCGAGCGCAGTGTCGAGGATTCGTTCGACGCGTTCAGAACCATCGAGTACAAGACCGAAGCCTCCGTTGATCGCCTTGCCGGTACCGACCCCACCGCCGTTGGAGAGGACTGCCATCGTCATCCCCCTCGCCGCGTTGCCGGCCCAGCACTGGTGGGCCATGTCGGCGACCGTGTTCGAACCGTCATAGATATTTGCGGTCTCGCGATAGGGTGAATCCGTTCCTCCGGTATCGTGGTGGTCACGACCCATCATCACCGGACCGATCTCACCGGCGCGAACCATGCGGTTGAACTCGCGCGCAATCGCGGTTCGTCCCTCGGCATCGGCGTAGAGAATCCGAGCCTGGGTTCCGACGACAAGAGCGTTTTTTTCGGCGTCCTTGATCCACTGCCAGTTGTCTCGATCCTGGCCGCGTCGAGACGGATCGATGCAGCCCATCGCTGCAGCGTCGGTCTTCGAAAGGTCAGCAGCCTTCCCCGACAGACAGACCCAGCGAAACGGCCCATAGCCATAGTCAAAACACATGGGTCCCATGATGTCCTCGACATAGGAGGGCCAGATGAAGCCCTCTGAGGTATCGGCACCATTGGTTGCGATTTCGGGCGCACCTGCGTCAAAGACCGCCTTCATGAAGGCATTGCCGTAGTCCCAGAACCGGGCCCCTTTGTCGGTCAGCCGTTTGAGTACCTTGAAATGACGGATCAGGCTTTCGTCCACCAGGCGTTTGAAATCATCACGATCCGCTGCCAACATCTCCCGGCCCTCGTCAAAACTGAGACCGGCCGGTGTGTAGCCGCCGTCGTAGGGGACGTGGCACGAGGTCTGATCGGAGTAGAGATCGACCGAAATGTCATTGGCATCGAGGTATTCGAGGAGATCGACGATATTTCCTTCGTAGGCAATAGAAACGGCCTCGCCCTTTTCCGCCCCTTCGAGCATCCAGCGGACCGAGGTCGCCAGGTCGTCGGTGACCTTTGACACCCATCCCTGGGAGTGCCTGGTCTCGACTCTCGAGGGGTCGACCTCGGCCACGATACCGGCGCCGCCGGCGATCTCGAGGGCTTTTGGTTGGGCTCCGGACATGCCGCCGAGCCCCGACGTGATGAAGGTCTTGCCCGCCAGATTCCCATCGTCGGGCACGCCCAGATACAAGCGGCCGGCGTTCAAGAGCGTGATGTAGGTGCCGTGGACGATGCCCTGGGGGCCGATGTACATCCATCCGCCGGCGGTCATCTGTCCGTAGTTTACGCAACCCAGGGCTGCAAGCCGTTGGAAATCCTCGGGCGTGTCGAACATTCCGACCATCAACCCGTTGGTAATGATTGCGCGAGGAGCTTCGGGTCTCGATGGAAAAAGACCGAGAGGGTGTCCCGAGCTCACGACCAGGGTCTGTTCGTGATCCATCATCTCGAGATAGCGCTTGATCAGGCGGTACTGCATCCAGTTCTGGCAGACCTGTCCGCTTTCGCCGTACGTCACCAGTTCGTAGGGATACAGGGCAACATCGAAATCGAGGTTGTTGTCGATCATCACCTGCATCGCCTTGGCTTCCGTAATCCGGCCGATGTATGAGTCGATGGGCTTGCCCGAAAGCTCCTCTGCCGGGCGGTAGCGATAGCCGTAGATCCGGCCCATCGTCAGCAGCTCCTCGAGGAACTCCGGCGCGACGGTTGAGTGGTGCTCCTCTGGTATGTATCGGAGGGCGTTTTTGAGGGCGACCATGGTGTCGTTGCGGTTGAGGTCATAGCCGCGATTGGGTGCCCGACGGATGCCGGGTTTGAAGGGCTTGGGCTCGGGGAGATCGGTCAGTTCGACAGTCAGGACTGGGTCGCTCATCTCATCCTCCGGTGGGGCATTGTACTCGCACCCGCGTCCGCGTCCGAAGCTGGCAGAGGGGCAGAGGGGCAGAGGGGCAGAGGAGAAGGGGAGAAAGGGGGAAGGGGAGAACGCACCACACGATGCTCGATACTCGATGCTGGATTCAGGATGCTGGATCACCTTCGTCCAAGACAGTGTCTCGGGCAGCGATCGGGGACAGCGACAGAATTCAGCGACAGCGAACAGGAGTCAGCGCTAGCGTTCAGTCTTCAGGGTCAGCGATCAGCGGCCGGGACAGCCAACAGCAGCAATATTTTTGGTTCCGGCCTTTGTGGTGCGGCCGTCTCGGCCGCACCTTGCGCAGGCGAGACTCCTACACCACAACGGCTGTTCGTTCTGTTAACCGACCCGGAGGTGATCGCGCCGTCACTGTACCTGATCGCTGCCCCTGATCTCTGCCGCAGAACACTGATCGCTGTTCTCTGGCCCTGAGCCCTGTCGCTGCCGCTGGACACTGCCGCTGCCGCTGCAATCCGGGCAAAGAGAGACGGGGAAGAGAAGGGAAAGGCGCGGTGGAGGTTTAGCTCACACCCTCAATGCTCCCAATCGGGCCGCGAAGCGGCCGATCGACACCAAAACGGCCCGCGAACTACTCCTCGAAGGGCACCCGAGCGACCTCGACCTCGGGATTGCGCAGACGGTTGACCTTGACCCCAACCGTGGAGAGCGAGTAGATGAAATCCTCGATGTAGACACTGCGCCGCATCCACGCGTAGATACCCTCTCCGGCCAGATCGTGATGCGAGATACGGCCGAGCTCGACGATGCCGTCCTCCGGATCCACCGAGAGCACGATAAGACCGTGAAACCGTTCCTCGCCTCCGATATAGACCGGGATCGACAGCACGCCGCGATGGAACGTGAAGGCGTGGTGGTCGTGCAGGGATTCCGACCAGGACCAGGTGTCGTCCTCGTTTTCGATCAGATAGCGATGGGCGAGCCGGGGCGCGTCGAATTCGCGTACATCGAAGATGCTGACCGCCAGCCCGATAATCCGGCCCTCCTCGTCCGCCTCCTGACCCACCGCCAGCAGCCAATCGTCACCGATTGGGTGGAGATAGGATGAAAACCCGGTGATCTCGAGCTCCCCGATCACCGATGGATTCGTGGGGTCGGAGAGATCGAGGGTGAAGAGCGGGTCGATCTGTTCGAAGGTCACGACATAACCCTTCGGACCCATGAAGCGGACCGCAAAGATCCGCTCGCCGGGGCCCATGCCGCCGATCCGGCCCGTCTCGACGAGCCTTCCGTCGCCGTCATCGGCGAGAATCGTGACCGAGTTGGCGGCCTCGTCGGCCTCGGCGAAGCCCCACCAACCAACCTCGGTGGTGGCAATCCGCAGGTGATCGTCGAACTCGCTCATGGAAAACTGGTTGAGAAGCCACCCGTCCACCTCACCCGAAGCCGTATAGGTCACCGGTGCGTCGCTCTCCGGGTCGAGGGTGAACTTGTGGACCGCGGTCGTCATGTCGAAATTTTCTGACTCGGGCCAGCCCCACCACCACAAGTCGCTTGCCTTGGCCACATACACGCTGTCCAAAGAGGCGTAGACCTCCCAACCATCGGCCAGAAGGCCCACCGCCGAAATGGGTTCATCGGCGCGTACATCGAGGTGGAACACCGATAGGACGGACAAACGGGAAGGCTCGCTGGGCCGGAAGAGATCGCCGCACTGTAAGAGTGGAGCAGGATCGACCGAGATGTTTTCCGGGTGCACATCCACGTGTTGCGGAAGCAGATCGGCGATCTCCACCTTGATCAGGATGTCCGTCACGATCGGCATCAGGATTCGGCGGGCCGTCGCGAGGATCCGGTCGCGTACTTCAGCGCTGGCGTTCGCAGGCATTTCGGGCAGGGGGAGTTCGGGGTCTCCCGAGAGCTCCCAGATCTCGTAGGGCAGTTCCGGCTGCGACCAGATGACGGCGTAGAGGTGTCCATCGATGAGTCTGGAATCGACCAAAAAGCCCTCGACGTCGATGGTGCGAAGCGTGGTTGGTCGGGAGGGGACGGAGATATCCAGGATTTCGAATCGAGTCCCTCCGGACCCGTACGGGGCGAACGATTCGTCGCCCCAAAACTGGCTGACTGAAATCACGCGGTCGCGATCCAGGAATAGACCGTGGCCATACGAATCGACGTCGACCACCCCGACCTCAGCGGTTGTCTCCGCGGGCCACGAACGGAGCAGGTGGAACCGGTTGTAATCCAACGCGTACAGGTGGGTCCCATTGGTCTTGACGATATCGAGTTCGTCGACACCCGCAACCTGGTTGTTGGTGGTGGTGTAGTCATCCGGGATCCTTGGCGCATCTACATCTTCCGGCCCTCCGGCGAAGACCACACCCCCATTGCCGTAGCGATAATGGAGGACCATCTCGACCGCGGCCTCGATGAGGTAGGCATGGGCTTCCTGGCAGGTCGTCAGCTTCTCGAGCGCAACCGCTTGGTTACCGCTCGGCCGTACCGGTCGCACCTGACGCTCGACTCGGCGCGGGCGGTGGACCGGCCGCTCGTTTGCGATGGCCGGTGCAACGATGGCCCACAGCATCATCGCGATGCCGAACATGGACACTTTTCGTCGACTTGGGCTCACGGGCGGTCCTCCCACATCTTCCAATGTGGTCATTATAGGTCCCGATGGCAAGATGTGCCCATCCGTGGGCCGCTCCGGTGAGATTCAGTCAGCGGTATTTTTTGGTGTCGCGCTATTTTTTCTCTTTTTCAGCCTCGAGGCGCTGCTGTTCCTCGGCAGCCTGGCGTTCGGCCTCGGACTGTTCGGCCAGTCGACGCGCTTGATCCTCGAGCATGCGGGCCCGTTCCTCGGCTCTCCGTTGCGCCCGTTCCAGGTTTTCCGCCGCGTGTTCCCGGGCCCTGGCCTCGGCCGCGATTCGCCGCTGTTCGCTACGAAGCGCCGCTTCCGCTTCACGGAGTTGGCGAAGTTCAGTTCTGTGTTCGTCGCTCCTGGCTCGGTTCGCGAGTTCCTGAGCACGCTCCTGGCTTTCGCGAGTCCTTGGTTGTGCTCTGGCCTCGGCGATGGCGGCGCGTTCGGCAGAACGCTCTGCCTGTTCCTGGCGCCGGGATTGCAGAGCCTGAGCCCTTTCTGCTTCTCGAGTGGCCATGGCCTGGCTTCGTTCGGCGGAAGAACGTTCCTTCGCCTCGGCGCGAACCCTGGCCTCGTCCATCTCCCGTGCTTTGCGCTCATAGCTGCGGCGCTCCGATTCGTAGGTACGTCGTGCTTCGCGTTCTTCTGGAGAAGGATGCTCAGTGCGCGGCGAAGCCTGAGATGGTGGGGTGGCCGGCGCCGGATGTGTTGCCGGTGTCGGGCTGACATCCGACTCGGGAGCAGTCGCCGACTCGGGGGTCGTGGGCGCTTCGAGGACCGTATCCGGTTCAGGGACCGTCACCGGTTCGGGGGCCACAACGGGCTCGGGAACCATCAGGACCTCGGGTTCCGCGTTGACTTCAGGAGCCATCCTCGGTTCCGGGACTGTTTCTGGTTCAGGGTCCACCATCGGGGCGCGGGGTGGCGGTTCCGGTTCGTCGGTCCTTGCGGCCGCCTCGGGTGGCGCCGGTGGGGGAGGGCTTTGGGGAACGTCCTGCGCATCTGACCAGGTCTTTGTGACGACCTCTGTGGGAACGTCGGAAAAGGCTTCCGCATCCACCGGACCGGCCGCCACAAAAGGAAGGGTCACTGCTGCAGCAATCAGGAGTGCGATTGCCAGCGGAGTGGCCCAGCCGGGAGCAGGGTCTTCGCCGGTTCCGCCTGCAAGCAAGCGCCGGACCCGCTGATCCAGCCTTGGACCAGAAGCAAATGCGGTCGCTGGGATTCCGATCTGTGACGATGAGCCCCAATGGGCCACGACCACGAGGCAGCGGGCGAGTCCGAGCCGGTTGCCGGTGCAGGCGACCGCGCGCTCATCGGTCAGGTGTTCGGCGATTTCTTCGAGTCTGCGCCGTATCAGTCGGTTCAATGGTTGCAGTACGAAGACAGCCTCACCGAGACGGTAGAGGAGCTGCCACGCGGGATCCCTGCGGGCGAGATGAGCCAGTTCATGGGCGAAGAGACCGGTCTGGTGTTCGATTGCAAGATCACAAACTCGTTCGGGGCAGCAGATTTCCGGCTTCCGGATGCCGGTGGCAAAAGGTACGGCGATCGCCTTGGATGTGCTGAGCCGGACCGGTTGGCGGAGACCCATGGCATTCGCGAGCCGCTCCAGAATGCGTCCGGCGGGATGGGCGCGCCGGGTTTTCAGCAGGCGTCGAAGATCCTGGATGGATCGCCCGAGCGAGATCAACGCGAGCAGTGATCCGGCGGCCCAGAGGGCCAGCATTGCGCCGGCCATGGTTCCGGAGAGGGTGGTTGTCGATTCCGGGAGGGGCACGATTTCACTCACGCTTTGGCCGATTTCGACTGCGGTCACCGCCGCTGCCCCAACGGCGTGATTTGGGTTGGCTGCAAACTGACCTACGGAAAGAGCTCCAGCCAGAGGTTGCATGCCCAGGATGAGCTGGAGACCGGAGGTCAAGAGACCTCCCACCAGAGCGGTTCTGAGCAGGATCTCCTGGAGCGCCAAACGGCGGTCACCGAGTGCTCGCGAGGCCAGCCAGGCTGCGCCGAGGAGGACGGTGCTGTGGACGAGATAGGTGAGAAGCCAGGATGCCAGATCGTTGATGTTCATCGCTGTCCGTCCTTTCCGTCCTCGGCCTCGTCGAGGATTTCGCGAAGCCTGACGATTTCCTTGTCCTCGATCTGATGATCCTCTACCAGGTGCGAAACCAGTGCTGCGGGATCGCCCGCAAAGAGCCGTTCGAGAAGCTCACCGACCATTGTCGAACGGACCGCATCCTCGCTGACTGTCGGTTGATAGACGAACTGGCGGCCTTCGGTGCGGTGGCTGACGACGCCCTTGTCCTCCATCTTACGGAGCATGGTGGCAATGGTTGTGGGTGCGAGACCGCGCTCTTTGTGGAGCGCCTCGTGGACCTCGGCCACCGTCGCCTCTTCCCGCTGCCACAAAACGACCATGATGGCGTGTTGCAGTTCTCCGAGTGTGTATTTGCCCATCGTTCCTCCCGATCACTGTTGATCGTTACAACTACCAAGGTAATACTACCAAGGTAGTTTGTCAAGGTGGAAAGCTATAGGCTATAAGCTGAAGGCTGTAAAATATTGAAGTAATTGATCTTTAATCATGACCGACACATGAAGGCGGCGACGCTCAGTAGCCCATAGCCCATAGCCCATAGCCTATTGCCCATAGCCCATAGCCTATTGCCCATAGCCTATCGCCCATACACCACGGGATCCTTGACGCCCGCCTCCCTGAATCCCCGCAAGCGCAGTTGGCAGGAGTCGCAGTGGCCGCAGGCGAGGCCATCGGGCGTCGGGTCGTAACACGACCAGGTCAGGCCGTAGTCCACTCCGAGATCCAATCCTCTGCGAATGATTTCGGCCTTGGAAAGTTCGAGTAAGGGCGCGCGGATCTTGAATTGCACGCCGCGCTCCGCTCCAGCCACTGTGGCAACGGCTGCCAGCGACTCGAATGCCTCGAGAAAAGCCGGCCGGCAATCGGGGTAACCGGAGTAGTCAACTGCGTTGGCGCCGATAAAGAGCTGGTTCGCGTCGACCACCTCTGCAAAACCGAGCAGGAGGGCCAACAACACCGTGTTGCGGGCCGGAACATAGGTGACCGGTATCTCTTCGCTCTCGGGGTCGCCGTCCTTTGGCACCTCGATCTCGGAGGTCAACGCCGAACCACCGATCGCGCGCAGGTCGAGGGTGATGATCCGATGCGATACGGCTCCGAAGATGGAAGCGATCCGGGTCGCCGCCTCGAGCTCGACCCGGTGCCGTTGCCCATAATCAACGGTCAGGCAGTGACACTCGAGACCCTGCGCACGGGCGATGGCGAGAACCGTGGTGGAATCCAGTCCACCGGAAAGCAGGACGGCGGCGCGGTTGGTCATGAGGACATTCTCGCAGGAGAATTCGGAATTCGGAATTCGGAGTTCGGAATGATGCGGAAAACCCCTCAGGTCGCGGCCTCTTTGCGCGCCCGCTCCCAGAGTTGTTCGACGGTGGCATCATCCGGTGCGGGCACCGCGGCTGCGCGCTGCAGAAGATCCCGTCGGAGAGTTCCCATTCTTGCGGCCATCTCGGTCAGCCTCGAATCGAGAGTCGAATCGTTGCTTGATTCGCTGGTCAGATAGTCGGAGATCTCTTGCAGACGATCAACGGCGTTGCAGATCAGGACCCCGTGGTTTCTGGCGTGTATCGCCGCCACCACGCGTTCGGGGAGGTCGCCCCATTTTTCGAGGGCACCCATCTCGATATCGTCGGCGAGCACCACCGGTGATCCGGGAAGATTGGAAGCCCTTTCGATGACGGCCCGCGACAACGATGCCGGCAATTCGCCATCCCCGAATCCGGGGACGATCACGTGGGCCACCATCACGACGGGGATTTCCAGGCTGAGCTCGGAAAAAACCGCGAGGTGGCGATCCATCTCCGTCGAATCGACGTCGAGTTGGGGGAGCTTTTCGTGAGTGTCGACCTGGATCGGCCCGAGCCCGGGAAAATGTTTGGCGCATCCGGTGATCCCCCACGTGCCCAGACCCTCGTTGAAAATGCTGGCGAGAGTGACCACCCGTTCGGGGTCGTCGCTGAAGCATCTTCCCTGGGCACCAAGACAACCGTCGGGGCAATCGAGATCAACGACCGGTGCGAGATCGAGGTGGATTCCGAGGTTCCGGCACGCAGCCCCGGCCGCTTCGCCGAGGGCACGGACCGCGCGTCGCCCGGCAGCACCCGCGACGGCCGGGGCGGGCAGATCACCCCACAGAGCCACCAGTCGGTTGACCATGCCTCCTTCGAGATCCGCACAGACGAAGGGACGAGGCTCCAATTCCTGAACCGCGGCCACGAGGTCGCGGGTCTGCTCGGGAGTGGCGAAGTTGCGCGCAAAGAGAATGACGCCCGCGGGGTGAATCCGTTCCAGGGTCTCCCGATCCTCGTCGCTGAGGGTGGTGCCGGCCAGGCCTACCACCAGAGGCATGCAATCAGCTTGCATCGTCCACCTTGTCCCGCAATTCGGCGAGGAGATTGAGGGCTTCTATCGGGGTGATCGATTCGAGATCGATGCTTCGAAGCCGGCCGGAGATCTGGTCGTCGGGCGATCGGAAGAGATCCATCTGGTTCACTCGATCGACTCCCGATTCCGCCGCCTGCAGCATGACCGGGTCTCCGGAGACGTTGAGCTCGTGTTTTTCAATGTTGGTCAACACTTCTTCGGCCCGCCGGCAGACCTCTTCCGGGACTCCGGCCAGCTGTGCCACATGGATGCCGTAGGAGTGGTCGGCCGGTCCTTCGACGACGCGATGGAGGAACAATATCGATCCCCGCCATTCCTTGACGTCCATCGACCGGTTGGCCAATCTTGGCAGCATCCGCCCGAGCTCGGTGAGCTCGTGATAGTGGGTGGCAAAGAGCACGAGAGCGGCATGATCCTCCCGGTCGTGGAGGTATTCGACGATCGCCCACGCCAGGGACAGACCGTCGAAGGTTGCCGTGCCGCGTCCGACCTCGTCGAGGATCACGAGAGAGCGTGGGGTCGCATGGTGGAGGATATTTGCGGTTTCGGTCATTTCAACCATAAATGTCGACTCACCCTTGAGCAGCCTGTCGGAAGCGCCGACGCGGGTGAAAATCCGATCGGTGCGGCCGATCAATGCTTCCGAAGCCGGCACGAAAGACCCTGCGTGCGCCATCAGCGTGATGAGCGCGCACTGCCTCAGGTAGGTTGATTTGCCGCCCATGTTCGGTCCGGTGAGTAGGACGATCTGGCTCGATGAGGGATCGAGGTGGCAGTCATTGGCGATAAAGGCCGGGTCCCTCTGCACCTCCTCGAGGACCGGGTGGCGACCGTCGCGAATGGTGATGCCGGGTTCCTCGGTCATCATCGGCCGGCAGTAATTCCAGCGTCGGGCGCGTTCGGAAAACGATCCCAGCACATCGATGCGAGCGACAACCCCGGCCGTGGCCGCGATCCTCTGCGCATGATTCGAAAGTTCGGCGATCAGCTCGCCGAAGAGTTCCCTGTCCCGGGTGGTGGCGCGTTCCTCGGCCGCCAGGATGCGGGATTCCAGCTCTTTGAGTTCGGGTGTGATGAAGCGTTCCGCATTGGTCAGCGTCTGCCGGCGATCATAATCTTCCGGGACCTTGTCGAGGTTGGCCTTGCTGACTTCGATAAAGTAGCCGAAAACCTTGTTGTAGCGGACCTTGAGCGACGAGATCCCGGTGCGTTCGCGTTCTTGAGCTTCGATCCCGGCAAGCAGTTCCTTGCCGCCGCGCGCCAGACTCCGCTGTTCATCGATTTCGGGGTCCCAGCCTCCGGCGATCACACCGGCGCCGGCGACGACCGCGGGTTCATCGGCCAGGCGCTGGTGGAGAATCTCCGCGAGATCGGGTGCCGGGTCCAGCTTTTCCGTCAATTGGCGCAGGCGCGATGACGTTGCGTTGTGCATCGCCTCGAGGAGACCCGGCAAAAGGTCGAGTCCGGCGCGAAGAGCCTGGAGTTCTCGAGGCGTGGCGAGCTCCAGTCCGACCCGTGCCGCCAGTCGTTCGAGATCCGGGATTCCTTCGAGCGATGCGCGGAGTCCCTGCAGAAGGTCTCGGTCATCGACAAGCTCTGCAACCGCGCGGTGCCGTTCGCCGATTTCATCGAGATCGACACTCGGTTGGATCAGCCAATCGCGCAGGAGACGAGACCCCATCCGGGTCCGACAGTTGTCGAGGATGCCGAAAAGGGAACCCGAGCGACCCCCGTCCGCGGCGCAAGCGATCTCGAGGTTCCTCAAACTGGATCGATCGATGATCAATCCGTCACCGCTGTCACGGCAGACAAAAGCACTCAGGTGACTGAGGGCTCCTTTCTGGGTGTTTTCCACGTATCCGAGGAGGGCACCCGCCATCCCGATCAGCGGTTCACCGGATTCGAGACCGAAGCCGCGGAGCGAAACGACGCCGAGGACACGCCGCAATCGTTGTTCGCCGGCGGAAGGCGAAAAGCTCTCGCTGGGCAAGGGGGTGACGGTCGGATGCCGGCGCTCCGGGGGCCAGATCTCGCGCCACCCGTCCCAATCTTCGGCGACCAGGATCTCCTTCGGATCGAGCCGCGCGAGGTGTTCGGTGAGAGATTCGCGATCGGCGGCGCGTACACCCTCGAAGGTCCCGGTGCTGACCTCGATCCAGGCCAGGGTGGCGTGGTCCTCGTCGCCGCCGAAGGCCGCGAGATAACATCGTTCGGAACCGTCGAGGAGTTCAGTGTCGGAAATCGTTCCCGGAGTATGGGTGCGCACGATTTCGCGTCGAACAAGACCCTTTGCCTTTGCCGGGTCCTCCACCTGTTCGGCAACGGCGACCCGGTATCCCGCATCGAGGAGCTTGCCGAGATAACCGTCAAAGGCGTGGTGAGGGACACCACACATCGGGGCATCGACCGAGTCATTCTGACGCCGGCGGGTGAGGGTGATTCCCAGGATCGGGGCCGCTGTCTGTGCGTCCTCGAAAAAGAGCTCGTAGAAATCGCCCATGCGATAGAGCAGCAGCGCCGACCCGGCCTGCTTCTTGAGATCGAAGTATTGGCGCAGCATCGGGGTGATTTTGGGGGCGGTCTTCTGCACGGAGCTCCTCTGCTATCCGGTGATTGGCGGAAATTCGGCCAGAACGCGCCACACCGCTTTTTTGATTTCAGTCTGGGGGTCGATGATGTTCATTTTGATTTCGGTAACGTGCCCGCTCCAGAGAACGCGTGAACTCAGAGGATCGATCATCTTGATCGTCAGCGTGCCGCTCGGGGTCGTACCCACCGCGGATTTGCCCATCGTGTCGGGGCCGCCGCCTTTGGGGGTCATCTGTGGTGTCCGGTCACCGCGAAAACCGATTTCGTAGGCGATCCGGAAATCGGGCGTGCCGTCCTGCAGGCGGGTGTATCCGCGTTTGCCCAGTTCCTCGATCAGCGCGTTTTGGATCAGCTGATCGTATTTCGGGTAGCTCGAGTCGGAGCCGCTTGCTCCGGCGTCTGAGAATCGGAAGGTCTTCCAGCTCTGAAATTTCGTGTCTTTGTCGAAATCGGTCCGCACCGGCAGCTCTGCGGTGGTGGAGCCACACCCACTCCCCACCAGGACAGCAAGGGCTGTCAACAAAACCGCCATTCTGGCCATCACTGCCTCCTCGGTAGCGAGCGGAATCTCGAGGGTCCGAGAATCTTCGATCTCTCGTCTACAGTCAACCTTTACCCCCCCGGACCCACCAATCCGAGTCGCGATCAAACCACCACGACGCCGAATCACCGGCCAGAATACGGTCGGCCAACTCCCGGGCAACATCGGTTCGCAGACGCCGGAGCACGAAAGGGGTCCAATCTTCCGCCTTTCCCCTTCCGGAGTCGAATTGCTCCTTGAGCTGCAGGAGCATTTCGAGCTGATCCGCATCGTGAGCCAATATCGCCTCTGGAGTCTTCTCCTCACGGTACTCGGCCATCAGTTCTCGGAGTTCCTCGGCAAAGGGCAGCCCATCGGTCATGTCCGCGGCGGCGCGCTCCTCGTCCGGAATGACGTATTTCTGATGGACATAGTTGAGATCGCCGGTGCGGGCCTCCGGCAGATCGTGGACGATGGTGAGTCGTAAGACCTTGTCGGCGTCGACATCGCCATCCATCCGGGCCAGAACATAGGCGGTCATGGTCGCCCTGAAGACGTGCTCCGCAACCGACTCCGATTCGGCGCCGCTCAGAAACTGCCAACCCGATCGTGGAGTGCGTTTGAGCATCCCCACCTCGAACAAAAACTCGACGATACGATCCATGTTGCTCCCTTCGTGCCAGTGTATCCGGTCTCGTTCTCGTGGCCGATTCTGGCAGAGGGGCGGAGGGGCAGGGGGGAAGAGGAGAAAGGGGGAAAGGGAGAAGGGGAGAAAGGGAAATCCATCCCAGACATGGCAGAGGGGCGGAGGAGCAGAGGGGCAGGGGGGACCGACCAAGCCGATCCCGATCCCATTCCCGAAAGGATGCAAGGGAGAAAGGGAGAAGGGGAGAAAGGGAGAAGAGGGAGAAGGGGAGAAAAGGGAGAAGGGGAGAAGTCCGTCGGTCTGCTTTATTCGAGCGACATCACATCGACAACAATTCCCATAGCGAATTTTGATCTGCGTGATCCTTCGACTCGGTCGCGAAGCTCCTTCGCTCAGGATGACATTCGGCCAGTGGTGCCACGGCCAACACAGCCTCATGTCATCTGCGTGATCTGCGGTTTCTCCTGGGATGTTCGGCGAAATCCGAAATCCGAAATCCGAAATCCGAAATCCGAAATCCGAAATCCGAAATTCCTAATTCCTAGGTCCTAATTCCTGATTCTACCGACCACTCCTCCCGGCACCGCCTCGATGATTTCGGTGGGCGTCACCGTGTTGAGCAGATCGGTGTCGGGCGCGGTGGTTGCGGCCACCCTCACATAGTTCGGAGTGAGGCCGCTCCACCGCAGGGAATCACCGAGGTCTTCCGCTGTCTCCCACAGGACCTCGGCGACCGAAGCGACCATCGCCGTATTGAACCGAGTTTCGAGTCGGGCGCCGAGGTCGTGCATGCGCCGGCTGCGCTCCGCGGCGATGGCCCCGTTGATATGACCTCGCATCTGTGCGGCGGGTGTGCCTTCGCGCTTCGAGTAGCGGAAGATATGCAGTTTCGAAAACCCCGCATCCTCGACAAAAGCAATCGATTGCTCGAATTCGTCATCGGTCTCGCCCGGGAACCCGACAATGAGATCCGTTGAAATGCCCAGGGGTTCGATGGCGCGTCGCGCATCGGCGATGAGCTCGCTAAACTCGGCGCGACTGGTTTTGCGGGCCATCCTTTTGAGGGTTTCGTCGCAACCACTCTGCAGCGGAAGGTGGAGGTGAGGCATTAGACGAGGATCACCGAAGATCTCGAAAAACGCGGCGTCCAGATCCCATGGTTCGAGTGATGACAGTCGAAGGCGGGAGACATCCGTTTCCTTCAGAATGTGGGAGACAAGATTCTGGAGACCCCGCCGGTCCCCCAGATCGTGGCCGTAGGATCCGAGGTGGACTCCGCTCAAGACGACCTCTTGGTATCCGGTTTCGATCAGCGATCGAATCTCCTCGACGAGCCGGTCGGCAGAAACGCTCCTCCCGGCGCCGCGCGCAATGGTGGTGACGCAGAAGGTGCAGCGGTTATCGCAGCCATCCTGGACTTTGAGAAATGCCCGGGTTCGGGTTTCCCGTCCCGGGCTGAAGAGCTTGGATTCGTCAAGATCGGGTTCGGGCTCACTGAGAAGGCCCCGGTCGGCAACGATTTCGAGCAAACGATCCTTGTCGTCGTTTCCAACCACCAGATCGACACCCGCATCAAGGGCGCGGTCCGGCGCGAGTTCGGAATCGCACCCGGTCACCACCACAGTTGCGTCGGGGTTGGCTCGCCGGAGTTGGCGGATCAGCTGACGGCTTTTCTTCGAGGCGATGGATGTGACGGTGCAGGTATTGAGGATGCAGAGTTCGGCCGTTTCACCCGGGCCGACGACGCGGTGGCCCGCGAAAGCCAGACCACGGGCCATGGCCTCGATCTCACCGGTGTTGAGCCGGCAACCGATGGACTCGAGACGAACCCGCACCAGCTAGCTCCCGGATCGCCGACAGCCTCGGTCAGCCCGCGAGAAGGTCCTTGATCCTCTCCCGGATCTTTGCCTTCTCTTCTTCGACATAGCGCTCGTAGTTGAGCACTTCGCCATCCCTGACGATGAACATGATCGGATTGTGATGAACATCGCCGTAATCGTTGAACTGGATGATTCCGGTGACCCCGGAGAACTCTTTGATGCCATAGGCGAGGGACTTTCGAATATCGTTCGGGGTGAAAACCTTGGCATCCTTGGCCACCCACACCACGACTCTCATCGCGTCGTATGCGTGCGCCGCATAGATGTCCGGCTCGCTACCGAAGCGCTGGCGATAGGAAGTAACGAAGTCCTGCACGAGCTGGCTCTCGGACTTGCTGTCAAATGCCGGCTGCGGAAAGAAAACTCCCTCAACCAGCTCGGGGTTCTGTTCGATGATCTCGCCCGTATAGAACGCCGACGTGGCGCAGATAAGACCGTCGTAGCCCTTCTCGCGCAGATGACGGAGAACCTTGATTGTCGACGCTCCATAGCCGATCACATAGACCGCTTCAGGGGCCCCGGAGGTCAGCAGATCCACCGATTCCTGTTCCCAGTCGCCGTCCCCGACCACGACTCGACCGATCACTTCGCCACCCATGGCCTGCTCATAGACCAGCCTGAATGGCGGCTCGATACCATGCGCCTGAGCGGAGTCCTCGGCATAAATCAGGACCGAACCTCGATCCTGGTCGTCGTAGATGAAACGACCCGCCCGGCGGCCCTCGAGCTCGTCTGAAGAAAAGACCCTGAAAAAGCGACGCGAATCCTTGGTCAGATTCGGTGCCGATGCCGATGGAGTCAATGCGATGGTGTCGGTTTCTTCAAGCACAGGCAGCAGGGCTTCCGCGGTGTCACTGGTTGTTCCCGCGACAAAAAGCACGGCGCCCTCACCGGCGAGGCGGCGGAGCTCGGCCGCGCCGGTCTCGGGTTCCGAGGAGGTATCGCCCCACAACACGGTGAAACCTGCGGGGAGATTTTCTTTTTCCAGATCAAGGGCGAGATCAATGCCGTTCTTCATCGACTCGCCGTATGGACTGGCTGAACCGGTCGTCGGGAGCAGGATGCCCACTACGGGTTCGGATCCGCATGCTGAGAGCCCGACAACAGCCAGGGCTGTGAGTAGGACTTTGGCTGTAACACAACGGGGATTCACACTCCACCTCCAGATCGGCTGGGCGACCGCCGGGGGACATCATACAGGGTTTCACTTCGATGGGGTCGCATATTTTTTGCTTGTGGCTTGATGCTAACTCAAGATCAATTTGATACCCATCGTGATGGCGGACGCGATGAATACCACTCGGATGACTTTTTCACCCCGGGAAACGGTGACACGAGTGGCGATCCACGCTCCGAAGGCATTGCCGACGGCAAGGGCCGCTCCGCCGACCCACCACACCTGGCCCTTGGCTGCAAAGACGATCAGGGCGGGGATGGTATAGATGCCGATGATGAAGACTTTGTGCATGTTGACCCTGACCAGGTCGAGGTTGAGCAGACCGTAGAGCACCGGCATGATAATGAAGCCGACCCCGGCCTGGATGAAACCTCCATAAAAACCGACAGCAACCATCGCGAGATGTGCCTGAAGTGGATGAGCCTTGCGTTCTCCTTCATTTCCGGAGAGCGATTTTTTTCTCAGAATGAGGATGACCGAGGCGACCAGAACAATACCGAGAATTCGTTTGAAGAGCTCTGGATCCACAACGATCGCGGCGAATGCGCCGGCCACGGCACCGGGAATGGTACACAGCGCGAGACCCAGGCTGAGTCGCCACTCGGCGTAACCGAGATTCTTGAAGCTCGAGACCGCCGTGATGTTCTGGATCAGGATGGCGACCCGGTTGGTGCCGTTGGCCATGGCCGGTTCGAGACCGAAGAAGATCAGGAGCGGCATCGAAATGAGCGAGCCGCCCCCTGCCGTCACGTTGAGAAACCCGACTGCGACGCCGGCCACAGCCAGGAGGGGAAGGATCCAGGTGTCCATCGAGGGGATCGTAGCAGAGGAGCAGAGGAGCAGAGGAGCAGAGGAGCAGAGGAGCAGAGGAGCAGAGGAGCAGAGGAGCAGAGGAGCAGAGGAGCAGAGGAGCAGAGGAGCAGAGGAGCAGAGGAGCAGAGGAGCAGAGGAGCAGAGGAGCAGAGGAGCACGAACGAGCAGCAGGTACGGTACCCTTGCCGCTTTCTCCCATGCAGGAGCAGTATCCACCGCAGCCGTGCGATGAGCGATAGCGATTCCGAGAGCAGAGAGCGATCGTTACGTCTGCCCTTCTCCGTTGTCGACGCTCGTTCTCCTTTCGTCTCATCCGAAACTGAATCGGTGGGCCTTTTCAATATGTCATCCTGAGCGAAGCGCCTTTGGCGCGCAGTCGAAGGATCTGCGGCTGACGGGGGTCGCGGTCCGTCTCATAGATCCTTCGACTACGCCCAGGTGGGGGCTCCGCTCAGGATGACATCAGGAGGCGACATTCCGATTCAGGAAAGGTTTCCACAACAGCCGTTCGATAGCGATAGCGAGGATGCCGAGCAGTGCTTTGCCCATCCACCCCCGGTGCCATCTGTCGTCCTGGTTCGGAATCCAGCATCCAGTATCGAGCATCGTGTTGCGCGTTCTCCCTTTCTCCCCTTCTCCCTTTCACCGTCTCACCTCCGCCGGACCGCGCTATAATCCCGCCACGATGGTCATGGGATCTGAAAAAACCGAAACGAAAAAGGCACACGGAGGTGAGGCTGATGCTTGAGCTCAAAAAGGGTACTGAGATTCTGGGCGACCTCGGCGGTATCGCGGACATGGATGGGGCGAAGGCCCTGTTCCGGAAAAAGATGAGCGACGGCGAGCTTGCAAAGCTCGAGAAGATCACAACCGAGGATGCCCTCCTCAAGATCGCCAATTCCATTTCATTGTGCGACCCGGACAGTGTGATGATCAACAGCGGCAGCGAAGCTGACGTGCTGGCCATCCGCCGGATGAGCATCGAAAAGGGTGAAGAACAGCCGCTGGCGATGAAGGACCACACCATTCACTTCGATCTGCCCGAAGAGCAGGCGCGAATCGTGGATCGGACCTTTTATATCGTCAACCCGGATGAAAAAATCAGCGTGTTGGCGAAGAAGATCCTCAGAGACGAGGGCCACACCTACGTCGAGACCCACCTTAAAGGCGTGATGAAGGGCAAGACGATGCTGGTGGGATTCTTCAACCGCGGTCCTGCGGGCGCCCCCGCAACCATTCCGGCTTTGGAGATCACAAGCTCGACATACGTCATGCACAGCGCCAACCTGCTTTATCGGAATTCCTTCAATACCTTTGATCAGGAAGTGAAGGCCACCGGCTTTTTCTTCACGAATCTCCATTCAGAGGGCCCGTGGCGGGCGGAGGACCTGCCCAATGCCCGGGTGTTCATGGACCGTTCATGGCTGACGACCTATTCGATGTTCTGCACCTATGCGGGCAATACCCTCCTGATGAAGAAGGGCAACCATCGCTTTGCGGTCGATCTCGCAACCTACTTCCATCGCGGCAAACAGCTTTCCGAGCACATGTTCATCACCGGCTTTGACGGTCCTGGAGGACGCCAGAGCTATTTCTGCGGCGCCGCCCCGAGCGGTTGCGGCAAGACCACCACGGCGATGGCCGGCGACCGCTTCGTCGGTGACGATCTGGCCCAGATGTGGATTGCCGACGATGGCACGATGCGCGCGGTCAATCCCGAAAAGGGAATCTTCGGTATTGTCGAGGACGTCAACCGTGAGGGAGATCCTTATCTGATGAAGTGTCTCCGTGAGGAAGGCACCGAGGTCATCTTCTCGAACGTTCTGATCGGCGACGACCTGGTGCCGCATTGGGTCGGCAGCGGTGAGGAGCACTCCGAAAAGGGGCGGAACTTCCAGGGCGAATGGTGGCAAGGCAAGACCGACGCCAACGGCAAGCCGATCCCCATTTCCCATCCCAATGCGCGTGCGACGGTACCCAACGAGGCGATCGGCAACTACGATCTGGAGGCCGCCGAGGATCCCAGGGGTGTGCATGTCAAGGTCATCACCTACTCCGGCCGCGACAGCGACACCATGCCGCCGATCTGGGTGGCAAAGAACCCGGATCACGGAGTGACCATCGGGGCATCGATCGTGTCGGCCTCGACCGCGACTGAGGTTGGCGTGACCGGTGTGCGTCGGCAGCCATGGGCCAACGCGCCATTCATTCCGGGGGCCCTCGCCGACTACATGAGCGCTCAGTTCGAATTCTTCAACTCGGACGATCTCAGCGACAAACCGATCATGGCCGGCCTCAACTACTTTCTGACCGCGGGTGCGCGCGGCGGCGAGGGAACTCGCCTGCTGGGTGAGAAACGCGACGTCAAGGTGTGGCTGAGTTGGCTCGAGCGACGAAGCTTCAACGAGGTTGACGCCATCGAGACGCCGATCGGGTTCCTCCCCAAGTATGAAGACCTGAAAAAACTTTTTGCTGATCTGATCCAGAAGGATTACCCGCGCGACCTCTACGACATGCAGTTTTGCCTGTATGTGGACAAGATCATTGCTCGAATCGATCTCCAGAACGAGGCCTACGGCAAGGAGGACAATGTCCCGGCCGAGCTCTTCGAGGTTTACAAGGAGCAGCGCGCCGGCCTCGAGGAACTCAAGGCGAAGTACGGTTCGGAGATTCTGCCGGCCCAGTTGGAGGAAGCTGCAGGCTGACCTTCATCGAGCAGAAACGGTGAAAGGGAGCAGGGGGGCAGGGGAGATCCTGTTTCTTGTCACGAGCACGGCTTCCAGTATGTTGCTCCCTTTCGGGAACGGGATCGGGGGCGGATAGGGTGAACTGGCGTTCTCCCTATCTCCCTTTCGTTCTCACCGCATGAGCGAGGCCCTCACTCAGCAGGCGGGAAGTCGCGCATTATCCTGGCGACTCGTTTGGCGACCTTGTCGTCGGACGGGTTCATCTTCGAAAAGGCTCCTTCGCCGACGCCTCGCCATACCAGCTCGCGGCGGCGGCGGTCGATGATGTCGATGACCAGACTTCCTTCCGGGTAGCTGCCCACCCGGGTGGCGCCGCCACCCCAGCCCCATCGTCCCCACCGGCCCCACCCGTACCAGCCCGAACGGTTGACCACCACCCGTTGCCGAACGGCCGTGTGGAAGGTGATCAGAAAGTCGGCATCGTGCGGCTGGGCGGTCTCGAAACCCTTGCCCTGCAGCTCCGTTTTCATGGCGGTCGCGATCCTGCGGTCCACCAATTCGCTCATCTGTGGTCGCCGCCGCTCCTTGCCGGGACGTTCGAAGAGGGCAAACGAAGAGTACTTCGAGAAATCCACTTCGGAATCATGATCCGCGCGCACGGACATGCTCGAGCACGAGAGCGAGATTGCCGCGAGAATAATGGCCGCGACCAGGCGAATCATGAGTGGCATCGTCGACCTCCTGCATCTTCGACGATCGACATGCCTCTCGGGTTGTCATCCCCCGGGATCAAATCCGTCCGCAGCGGATGTTCTGTGTACAGCCCCCATCGGGCACACCGATTTGATCAGTGCTTGCGGAATATCTGTGTGAGCTGCTTCCGGGTGTGGGAGGCCGCGACCTTTTGGATCTCTCCCATGGCTGAGGGACGATCGTGGCCCGAGGATGATTTCATCCGTTTGGCCCGCTCCTTGTTGATCTCCGTCGCCCACTTTTCGATTGCCTTGAGGCAGTCGTGGCGGGTGAGTCGTCCGACCAGCGAATCGCCCTTCAGAACCGGCAGACAGGAGAAGTTGCACTCCATGAATGCGCGAGCGGCGGTCAGCAGATCCATCTCAGGTGACACCATCACATCGAGATCCGACATGTAGTCACCGACATTGCCGCCGGCCCGTTCGTCATAGGCCCACTCGATGATGGTCCGGAGCACGTCCTTCTCGGTGAGCATGCCGACCACCTGACCCTGACGATCGACGACCGGGACGGCGGCAAATGACGAGCGTGCCAAGGCGCTCATGCAGTCGGCCATATCATCTTCCTGCGTGAAGGTTCGTGCCGCTTTCTTCATCGTGTCACGGACTATTGGAGTTTTCGCCATCGGCGTGTCCTCCTCCCTCGTCACGAGCGATTTTTGACAGCTTAACACCGCCATCGGCGGGAAGATATCCGGTTTTGGGATTTCCCAACCGCCATGAACTTGTTATCCTCTGTGCGCCCGTCTGCGAAAGATCCTTCGCGACGAGCGGAAAAGGGCAACAATGGCAGTTCACGTCATCAAAAAGGGCCTCGACCTCCCGATCACGGGGGCACCGGAACAGCGTGTGCATCCGGGTCCAAAGGTCGAAAAGGTGGCGATCCTCGCACACGACTATCCCTTTATGAAGCCGAGGATGCACGTCCAGGTGGGCGATGCGGTCACCAGGGGTCAATTGTTATTCGAGGATCGAAAGATCGAAGGGGTGCGATTTACGGCGCCGGGCGCTGGAACGGTCTCGGCCGTCAATCGCGGCATGCGGAGGGCCTTTCAATCCGTGGTGATCGAGCTGAGCTCGAGCGAAGCCGAGGGCCGGCCCACCGAGTCCGACCTCCAGAGTTTCGAGAGCTACAGCGGCCGGGGTATCGCAGATCTGAGCGGGCATGATGTGCGCGATCTGCTGGTGGAGTCCGGGTTGTGGACGGCGATCCGCAGTCGACCCTTCTCGAATGTCCCGTCACCGAGTGAGAGTTGCCACTCGATTTTTGTCACAGCCACCGATACCAATCCCCTCGCCCCCAATCCTGATGTGGTTCTCGAAGAAGACCGCGATGGGTTTCAACGCGGCCTGGCGGCGGTAGCGAAGTTGACCGAAGGCAAGGTCTTTCTCTGTCGTGGCCCCGGGTCGACTCTCGATGCTGGGGGCGTTGATCGGGTCCAGGTTGAAGATTTTCACGGCAAGCATCCAGCCGGGCTGGTCGGAACCCATATCCACATACTGGATCCGGTCCATCGCAGGAAAAAAGTCTGGTATGTCGGTTATCAGGATGTGGTGGCTATCGGCCAGCTCGTGGCCACCGGCCGCTTGCCGGTCGAACGAGTGATCGCCATTTGCGGCCCATTGGTTCAAAAGCCACGTCTGATCACCACGCGGCTCGGGGCCGAGACCCTGCCCCTCGTCGGCCGCGAGCTTTTTCCGGGCGAACCGAGGATCGTCTCGGGATCGGTGCTTTACGGCCGGTGGGCGATGGGGGAGATCGAGGGTTACCTCGGCCGCTACTCCAATCAACTGACCTGCCTGGCAGAGGACCACCGGCGCCGCTTCCTCGGCTGGATATGGCCCGGTTCCGATCTGTTCACGACGACCCGCGCCTATCTCTCGAGTCTGCGCGGGTCCTCGACAAAATACGATTTCACGACCAGCTCCCAGGGTGGCCACCGAGCCATGGTTCCGATCGGGCTCTTTGAAAAAGTCATGCCGCTGGATATCATGCCGACCTTTTTGTTGCGGGCGCTGTTGATGAATGATCTCGAACGCGCTGAGGCGCTCGGGTGCCTGGAACTCGATGAAGAAGATCTCGCCCTCTGCTCCTTTGTGAGCCCTGGCAAGGAGGACTACGCTCCGGCCTTGCGTCGAACCCTTTCAGAGATCTGGAAGGAGGGGTGATGCGTATTCTTCGCCGAATTCTCGACTCCCAGAGGGATCGATTCCAGTCCGGTGGAAAGCTCGATCACCTGTATCCGCTTTTTGAGGCGGTCGATACGATCTTCTTCACCCCCGGCAAGGTCACCACCGGATCGACCCACGTCCGTGAGGCGCTCGATCTCAAACGGATGATGTCGGTAGTGGTGTTCGCGTTGATGCCGATTGTTTTCTTTGCGATGTACAACACGGGGATGCAGGCCTTCCGGGCGATCGGGGCGGGCGCTCAACCCCTCGAGAACTGGCAGACCGCGCTTTTCCAGGCCCTTGGGTTCGGTTTCGAGGGAGGCTTCTGGTCCTGTTTCGTCTATGGTGCTCTGTATTTCATTCCGGTGATTGTGGTCACCTTCGCTGCCGGCGGCACGGTCGAGGTGATCTTTGCCTGTGTCCGCGGGCACGAGGTCAACGAGGGATTCTTCGTCACCGGTTTTCTTCTGCCTTTGACGCTGCCACCGACCATTCCCCTGTGGCAGGTCGCGACAGGTGCGATCTTCGGGGTGCTCATCGGCAAGGAGATCTTCGGCGGCACCGGCATGAACGTGCTCAACCCGGCGCTGACCGCCCGGGCCTTTCTTTTCTTTGCCTATCCGGCGGAGATATCGGGTGACAAACCGTGGATCGCGGCCGATTTCGCCGGGGTCGATGGTTTTTCGGGTGCGACGTGGTTGTCGCGGGCGGCCGCGGATGGAACCGCGGCGCTGGGAGAGGTCGGAAACAGTCTCTGGTGGGACTCGTTCCTGGGCTTCGTACCGGGTTCCATGGGCGAGACCTCGGCGGCACTGTGTTTTCTGGGTGCGGCAATTCTCATCGTGACGCAGATCGGCTCGTGGCGGACCATGCTTGGCGTCACCGTCGGCACGTTGCTGACGAGCGTGCTTCTCAACGGCATCGGTTCGGACACCAACCCCTTCTTCGGCGTCCCCTTCCTGTGGCACATCGTGCTTGGCGGATGGGCCTTTGGTGCCGTTTTCATGGCCACCGACCCGGTGTCGTCGGCATTCACCGAAAAGGGCAAACTGATTTACGGCTTTGGCATCGGGGTGATGGTGGTTCTGGTGCGGGTGGTCAATCCGGCCTATCCCGAGGGGATGATGCTGGCGATTCTCTTCATGAATATGTTTGCCCCGTTCATCGACCATTTCTTCGTGCAGGCGAATATCAAACGGAGGTTAGCGCGCAATGCGGTCGTACAGTAACGCGTATATCATCGGCTTCGCGACCGCGGTCTGTCTGGTGTGTTCGATCGTGGTTTCGACCTCAGCCGTGGGTCTCAGGGCTCGTCAGGATCGGAACAAGGTCCTTGATCGCCAGACCCAGGTCCTGGTAGTGGCCGGTTTGTTGGAACCGGGGCAGTCTGCCTCACCCGAGGAGATCGAACTCCTCTTTCAGGGCAATATCGTTCCCCGGGTTGTCGATCTCGAGAGTGGTGAATACGACGACGAGATGGATGCCGCTGCGTATGACCAGCGGAAAGCAACCCGGGACCCCGCCCTGAGCGAGACGGCGCCGACCAATAATGCCGGGCTGACCCGGTTGCCTGAAAAGGCGCTGGTGTATCAGCGTCTCGAGGACGGCGAAATCCGGTCGCTGATTCTTCCTGTTGAAGGGAAGGGTCTGTGGTCGACACTCTACGGATACCTGGCTCTCGGGTCCGATACGACGACCATCGAGGGCATCACCTTTTACGAGCATGGGGAGACGCCCGGGCTTGGTGGAGAGGTTGACAATCCGAGTTGGAAGGCGCTGTGGGTCGGTCGCCAGGCATATGATGAGAACTGGGAACCGGCGATCGAAGTCATGAAGGGCGTTGCCGGATCTGTGGACGAGGACCCGTACCGGGTCGACGGGCTTTCGGGTTCGACGCTGACGGCTCGTGGCGTTACCAATCTGGTCCAGTTCTGGCTAGGCGAAAACGGTTTTGATCCCTATCTCGAGAATCTCCGTGGCGAGGGGGACAGCCGATGAACTCGAAGCAGAAGAGCGCCCTCCTCGACCCTCTGTTCAATGACAACCCGATTACCGCTCAGGTACTGGGTATCTGTTCGGCGCTGGCGGTCACCACCAAACTCGAGACATCCGTGGTGATGTCGATCGCGGTGATCGCCGTGATGTCCCTCTCAAACCTCATCATCTCCATCATCCGAAACCTGATTCCGCCGTCGATCCGAATCATCGTGCAGTTAACGGTCATCGCTTCTCTGGTGATCGTCACCGATCAGATTCTGCAGGCGTTTTTCTTTGATATCTCCAAACAACTCTCGGTCTTTGTCGGGTTGATCATCACCAATTGCATCGTGATGGGTCGGGCGGAAGCCTATGCAATGCAGAACCCTCCCTTCGACAGCCTGCTCGATGGCCTCGGCAACGGGCTCGGCTACAGCTTGATCCTGATTGTGGTCGGGTTTCTGCGCGAACTGATCGGCTCCGGGAAGTTGTTTGGATTCCAGGTGCTGCCTCTTGTTACCGACGGAGGCTGGTACCAACCGAATGGACTCTTCGTACTGGCGCCGGGGGCGTTTTTCATCATCGGGATATTGATCTGGCTCCTGCGCACGTGGAAGCCCGAATTGCAGGAGGACTGAGATGCTTGAACACTACCTCAGCCTCGCGGTCAAGGCGATCTTTGTCGAGAACATGGCGCTCGCCTTCTTCCTCGGCATGTGCTCGTTCCTCGCGGTGTCGAAGAGGGTCGACACGGCGCTCGGGCTCGGCGCGGCGGTGACCTTCGTACTGACGGTGACCACTCCGCTCAACAACCTCGTCTACAACTACCTCCTCAAAGAAGGTGCACTGACGTGGTTGAACCCAGCATGGGCCGGTGTTGACCTCAGTTTTGTCCGGTTCCTGGCTTTCATCGGATCGATCGCCGCGTCGGTGCAGATCGTCGAAATGACCCTCGACCGCTATGCACCAAAACTCTACGCGGCGCTCGGGGTGTTTCTCCCCCTGATCGCGGTCAACTGCGCGATTCTCGGAGGATCCCTGTTTATGGTCGAGCGCGACTACACTCTGGCTGAAAGCGGTGTCTTCGGTTTCGGCTCGGGTTTCGGGTTCTGGCTCGCGATCGTCGCCCTGGCCGCGATCCGAGAAAAAATGGTCTATTCCAACGTCCCGCCCGCGTTGCGCGGTCTGGGCATTACATTTCTGGTGACCGGGTTGATGGCGATCGGCTTCATGGCGTTTTCTGGGATCCAGCTGTAGGCAGGTGAATTGATGGTCACAATCGTCCTCGGAGTCGCCGTTTTCGTAATCGTCATCGTGGCCTTGGTGGTGGTCCTGATGATCGCCAAATCCAAGCTCGTGGCCTCCGGGGATGTGACGATCACCGTCAATGACGACCCCGACAAGGCGATCGTCACCGCGGCGGGCGACACCCTTCTCAACACGCTCGGTGCGCAGAAGATCTTTATCCCATCAGCGTGTGGCGGAAAAGGAACCTGTGGCGTCTGCAAGGTCGAGGTGCTGGAAGGCGGCGGCGCGCTGTTGCCGACCGAAACGTCCCACGTCAGTCGTGGCGAGGCGCGGGCCGGGGTTCGACTCTCGTGTCAGGTCAAGGTCAAACAGGACATGAAGATCGAGGTGGAACCTGCGATCTTCAGCGTTCGCAAATGGGTCTGCAAGGTCCGTTCGAACCACAACGTCGCAACGTTTATCAAAGAGTTGGTCCTCGAACTTCCCGAGGGTGAAGAAGTGCCCTTCCGTGCCGGGGGTTACATCCAGATCGAGTGTCCGCCCCACGAAGTCCGGTATGCCGACTTCGAAATCGAGGACGAATACCGCGAAGATTGGGACAAGTTCGACATGTGGCGCTTTGTGTCGAAGGTCGACGAAGGGGTGAGTCGGGCCTACTCGATGGCGAGCTATCCGGAGGAGAAGGACATCATCATGCTCAATGTCCGGATCGCCTCACCGCCGCCCAATATGCCGGATGTGCCACCGGGCATCATGTCGTCGTATATCTTCAGCCTCAAACCGGGGGATGAGGTCACTATTTCGGGCCCGTTTGGCGAGTTCTTCGCCAGGGACACCGCCAACGAGATGGTGTTCATCGGCGGTGGCGCCGGCATGGCGCCCATGCGATCGCATATCTTCGACCAGTTCTTGCGGCTCCGCACCGATCGCAAGGTTTCGTTCTGGTACGGCGCGCGCAGTCTGCGCGAAGCCTTCTACCAGGAACACTTCGACAGCATCGACGCAGACAACGAGAACTTCGATTGGCATCTGGCATTGTCCGATCCGCTCCCGGAGGATGATTGGAACGGAGACAAGGGATTCATCCACCAGGTGGTCTATGACAACTACCTCAAGGAACACCCCGCTCCTGAGGACGTCGAGTACTATATGTGCGGCCCACCCATGATGAACCAGGCGGTGGTCAACATGTTGCTCGATCTCGGGGTCGAACCCGAGAATATCCTGCTCGACGATTTCGGCGGCTGAGTTCAAGGGCCGGGATCCCGAATAGAGGTCGGCGATGTCTTCTCTTTCTCCGCGACGCTTCATCGTTCCGGCTGTTTTCGTCGCTGCGTTGTTTCTGGTGGTGTTGTTCCGCCAACCGGACCGCAGTGCCGATGTCGATCAATGGGTCGTGACAGGTCCTGCGTTCGGCACCACATTCACGGTCAAGGTCGTTGCTGAGGGTGAAGGGACGGCGGTCAAAACCGAGCTTGCGGCGCTTGTCCGTGATGTGATCGATCGGGTGGATCGCGCCATGTCAACCTATCGTGCGGATTCGGAGATCAATGTCTTCAATCGCCACGGCGTCGAGGTCTTCCCGGCCTCGAGGGACTTTGCGGTGGTTGTGGCGGAAGCCCAGCGGGTTTCGCGCCTCACCGGTGGGGCCTTCGACATCACCGTCGGGCCCCTGGTGGATGCCTGGGGCTTTGGCCCGGGCGGCGCGACGGAAAGCCCCGACGACGAGACGTTGCTCGATCTATTGTTTTTCACCGGATTCCAACAACTCCAGGTTGACGAAAGCTCGAACACCGTCAGGAAGAGTAGGCCCGAGTGCCGGATCGATCTTTCGGCCATTGCCAAGGGCTTTGCGGTCGACCAGGTGGCAGCCGCAATTTATGACTCGGGGATTGCGCGGTACATGGTGGAAATCGGTGGCGAGGTCGCGACTCGAGGGCGCAATGGGCGAGACGAGGTGTGGCGCATCGGCATCGAACGGCCCGATTCCGGTGGTCGCGCAGTGCATGTGGCCATCCCTCTTGCCGACCTCGCCCTTGCAACCTCCGGGGACTATCGGAATTTTTTCTTCCGGGATGGCCGGCGGGTTTCCCACACCATCGATCCAAGAACCGGCAGGCCGATCACCCATGATCTGGCTTCGGTTTCGGTCGTTCATGCGTCCTGCATGACCGCTGATGCCATTGCGACGGCACTTGAGGTTCTGGGCCCCGACGAGGGATTCAGTCTCGCCGAGAGCCTCGATCTCCCGGCGCTCTTCCTCCTCCGGACCGGTGAGAACGAGTTTGAAGAAAAACGGACATCCGTCTGGAATGCCCTGGTGGAGAATTTACCGGCTCCGGAACCTGTTCTCTGATTCGAGGTGCTTTGATGTCGACCATCGTCCTGACATTCCTTTTTTTTGCGGTCTCTGTTCTGGTGATGGTGATCGGTGTGCTGGTGACCGGTCGAAGCCTCAAGGGCTCCTGTGGCGGACCAAACTGCGATTGCGTGGTAGAGGGTCAGGATATTGGGAGTTGCGATCGCAACGGAAAGTCGATGCTTCCGGTACACCCTTCCGATTCGTGATGCTCGATGCTGGATACTAGATACCAGATGCTGGATCACTATTGGCGATGACAGCGTTCCGGGACAGCGAACAGCGGCAGGGACAGGGTCGGCGAACAGTATTCAGCGGCAGCGGTCAGTCATCAGCGACAGCGATCAGCGGCCGGGACAGCGAACAGCATTCACTTCTTCGGGCTCCGGCCTTTGTGGTGCGGCCGTCTCGGCCGCACGGTGTGCAGGCGAGACGCCGACACCACAACGGCTTTTCCTTCTGTTGAACCACCCGGAGGAGGCCACTTCGTCGCCTGGACTCCTGATCGCTGCCGCTGATTCCTGTTCGCTGACGCTGTCTACCGTTCTCTGTCGCTGTCCCTGAAAGCTTTCCGAGATTCTGTCTTGGACAAGAGTGATCCAGCATCCAGCATCTGGTATCTGCCATCTGAGTGACCGTGTGGACTTCAGCCCCCGGAGATGTTCTGTTCCGCCTCGGCATCTGGAGGGGTGGCGTCGTTCGGGTCGTCCCAGAATCCGTTGGGAAGGACAACTTTCTGGGTTCCGCTGCGTTTGCCGCGGCGGACCAGATGGGCTGATTGTGGATAGGGCAACGAACGGTCGACGGTTGCGACCACGTTTTCGAATTCCGACACCGATTGCACCCGCATCAGCCGGTCGCGAAGTTGCGCGCTGGAAGCAAAACCTCTCGTATACCAACCGGCGTGTTTGCGAAAACCTCGGATCGCCTGCGACTCGTTGAACCACTCCGCGAGCATGTGAAGGTGTTCGATCATGAGATCCGCAACTTCTCCAAAATCAGGGGGAGTGCGGGGCTCTCGGCCGCAAAATGCGTCGTCGAGGTCCTGGAAGAGCCAGGGCCGGCCGAGACAACCGCGGCCGATGGCGACGCCGTCACACTGGGTTTGGCGCACCATTCTCATGGCGTCGGCGGCCACCCAGATGTCGCCGTTGCCGATCACAGGAATTGTGGAAAGAGCCTGTTTGAGCTCGCCGATCGCGTCCCAATCGGCCCGGCCGTCATAGAGTTGGGCTGCGGTCCTGGCGTGCAGGGTGACGCCGGCGCAGCCTTCACTCTCGGCGATGTGTCCCGATTCGAGGTACGAGAGGTGGTCGTCATCGATGCCTTTTCTGAACTTGATGGTCACCGGAACCTCGCCTGCCGCGCGAACCGCAGCGCGAATTATGGCGGTCAACAGACGGGGTTTGGCGGGGATTGCGGCACCGCCTCCCTTGCGGGTCACCTTGCGGACCGGGCAGCCGAAATTGAGGTCGAGATGGTCGATGCGTCCCTCTCCGACCAGCCTGGAGACCGCTTCACCCACGTAGTGTGGATCGACTCCGTAGAGTTGCAGGCTGCGGGGGCTTTCACCGGGGCCGAAGTCGGCCAATTTGAGGGTCTTTTCGTGGCCGTCCACCAGCGGCCTGGCGGTAATCATCTCGCTGATGTAGAGACCGGCACCGTAGCGGCGACAGATGGTTCGAAAGGGATAGTTTGTGACCCCGGCCATCGGTGCGAGAACAACCGGTGGTGATACTTCGATAGGTCCGATTTTCAGAGATGAGGGCATAGCCAGCGGCGTGTTCACGGCCCCCCCGGCAACGGAAAAACGCCGCGTCGACCGCGGCGTTTGGTTTCTCCGATTTGGATCGGCACTGCTACTTCAACAGTTGCTCGAGGAAGTTGACCGTCAAAACAACTCCAAAGCCTGAAGCCCCGGTCGGAAGACCGTTGTGCTCGTGCTCGTTGTACGCGACCCCCGCGATATCGAGGTGCGCCCAACTGACCTTCTCGGGAACAAACTGTTCCAGGAAGCAGCCCGCCGTCAAGGAACCGCCCCAGCGGCTGCCGGCGTTCTTGAGATCTGCCCAATCGCTCTTGAGGTAGCTCAGATACTCCTCGTAGAGCGGCATCGGCCAGACTCGTTCTCCAACGCCCTCACCGATCTTTTTCAGGGTTTCAAGGAGGTCATCGTCGTTGCCCATGAGTCCGGCGGCTTCATGACCCAGAGCAACCACACAGGCCCCGGTGAGAGTCGCATAGTCGATGACGATGTCGGGGTTGAAGCGAGCGGAAAAATGCAGGGCGTCGGCCAGGATCAAACGGCCTTCCGCATCGGTGTTGTCGACTTCAACGGTCTTGCCGCTGGCCATGGTCAGCACGTCGCCCGGTTTGATGGCGGTGCCTGAGGGCAGGTTTTCGACCGCCGGAATCAGGCCGACGACCTTGATCGGCAGATCGAGGTCGGCGACTGCCCTCATCACACCCATCACGGTGGCAGCGCCACACATGTCGTACTTCATCCACCCCATGCCCTTGGAGGGTTTGAGGGAGATTCCACCGGAATCAAAGGTCACGCCCTTGCCGATCAGCACAATCGATTTTTTCGGTTTTTTTGGACGGTGCTCGATCACGATCATCCGTGGTTCCTCGGCCGAGCCCTGGCTCACACCGAGGATGCCGCCCATTTTGTCTTTGAGCAGCTCTTTCATTCCCATGATCGTGACCCGAAGACCGCTGACCTCTTCGGCCATCTCTTTGGCGGCGACGCCGAAAGCTTCCGGGGTGAGATCGTTTGCGGGGCGATTTCCGAGATCGCGAGCAAGCTGCTGCGAGGTTCTCAGCAGGCGAACCCTTTGAAGCCGCTCTTCGAGCAACTCCTCGGTCTCTTTTGCGAGCGGGAAGATGTGGAGACCATCGATCTTCTCGAACTCATTCTTTTTTGATTTGAAGACATCGTAGGTGTAGTCCGAGATCGAAGCCTCACGCAGCGCAAAGAGGCGTGAGTCGGCCTCCGAGAGGCCGTGGACCCGCACCGGAACGGCGAGGCCGATCTGGTATTCGCGGTTCTTCGTCGCTTGCTGCATGACCGTGTTGAGGGCCTTGCGCATGGTCGAATGAGTGATCTTCTTCTCGTCGCCGACACCGACAAAGGTCATCCGGTGCGCAATATCCAGGGGACACTCGCCCGAAATGATCTCGCCCGCTTCGCCTTGGGGGCCAAGTGCCTTGGCCTTGGCTCGCAGAGACTTTCTTTCCTTGGCTGAGAACTCGAGATCCCCGATGGGATCCTTACCGGTGCCCTGCAGGATGTAAATACAATCGAGGGGTTCTTCGGGGGCTGTACGGAACTGGTGCAGATCTGCCATAAAGTGAGGTGATTCCTCCCTGTTTTCGATTCGGCCGCGTATTGTAACATATTCTTCAGAATTGAGTTAAGTGATTTCAATGCATGTATTTAAAAGAGATTTCTTTGACGCGTGCCGAGTTTGAATCGTGTTTTGGGCATGAAGGTTGCTAGACGCGGAAACGGGGTGTGGGGCGGAGTCGATTCCGCAACGCAATCCGGCCCGAGAACGTGCCGGGTGCGACCGCAAGGTCGGGCGTCGTCTCGATATCACAATTGCTGGATCAAATTTTCGTCGTCACCGCCTCCGGCTTTCCGTAAGATCATCTCCAGGCCCCAGAATTGATGATCTCGATCGCCTGCTCTTTCGGATATCCGGGCTACACTTTGGGACATGAATCCAGCTCGTTGGAATCACGATCTCGATCCGGCACGGCAGCTCCGCGATCTGGTCGATCTCTCCCTTGAACCGGGTTATTTGATTACCGAGTTCCGTCAGGGCGGTGACGGTGAGGCCATCGCATGGGGTGACCTTGAACCCTGGACCCGTAGCCGTGCCGTCACGGTGGCCGATGTCGCCGGGACGGTGGCATCTCCCGCGCTGGAGGTGGCTCTGTGTTCTGACCTCGTCTACCTCCGACCGGACGCGATTCTCAGGCTCTCGCTGAGTTCGGCGGCGCCCAATCCGGGCGTTCTCTGGGCACTCACTCGGCGTGGGCGCCGTGCTCTGTTCCGTGGTCTGCTCGATACTGCCGACGTGGCAGCAACCGAGGCGGCCACGATTGGATTGGCGGAGGCGGTGATCCCCACCGGCGATCCGCTGCCCTTGCCCACCGCCTCTTCGGTGCCGGCTTTGACGTCGGTGCGCGATCTCATCCGCTCGTCGGCGACCGGCAGCGCCGGCCTCGCCCTGGAATTGGCCACCTTTCGATTGCTCTTTGCCTCCGGCGACCCGGCCGAAGGAGCACGGGCCTTTCTCGAGAAACGCGAACCAGAATTTTGAAAATTAGGAATTCGGATTTCGGAATTCGCCGAACATCCCATGAGAAACCGCAGATCACGCAGATGACATGAGGCTGTGTTGGCCGTGGCACCACTGGCCGAATGTCATCCTGAGCGAAGGAGCTTCGCGACCGAGTCGAAGGATCTACGCAGATAAGATTCACATTCGGAATCGTTGTCGATGTGGTGGCGATCGAAAAGAGCGGACCTACTGTCTCCCTTTCTCCCTTTCAGGAAAGGTATCCACCGCAGCCGTTCGATAGCGATAGCGATCCCGATAGCGACAGCGAAGATGCCGAGCGGTCCTCTGCCCCTCCGCTCCCGTGCTCCTCTGCCATCCTGGATCGGAATCCAGCATCCAGCATCCAGCATCCAGCATCCAGTATCGAGCATCCAGCATCGAGTATCGTGCGGAGCAGATTTTCTGCTCGATCCAGAGCCTCAGAACCTGTATTCTGATCCGTACGCTCAGTGAAAAAGGAGGCAGGATGACTCTGGCGAGCATGACAGGTTTTGGTCGGGCGAGGGGCCGGCTTTCAGATCGCCTCGGTGCGGGGATCGTCGTCCGCTCCGTCAACCACCGGTATCTGGACATACAGGTGAAGACAAACCTCAGGGAAGAGGCCCCCGAGATCGAGGCGCTGACCCGGTCCTCGGTCGCCGATCGATTCCAGCGAGGCCGGGTGACCGCCCAGCTCAATCTGGAATGGAACAGCGCTCCAGCTGTTGCTGTGAAGGTCAATGCCGACGCGATTCAGGATGTCCTCAACCAGTTGGGGCGGATCGACTCGCCGGAAGGCTCTGCACCTCAGCCGCTCAGCGCTGCCGATGTGCTCGCAGTACCCGGTCTAATCACGATTTCCGCACCAGAGACGATTCTCGACGATGAGGAACGGCTTGCCCTGCGAGGGGTCGTGGATTCGGCGGTCGACGAAGCGGTCGCTATGCGTCTGCGGGAGGGTGAACAGCTGGCTCTCCAGATTCGCACCGAATTGGCATTGGTGACCTCGTTTGTGGATTGGTTCGAGCCTCAGATGCCGGAGTTTCGCAGCCGGGTCCTGGAACGCACCGGGGAGCGTATTGCCGAGCTCTTGAAGCCCGGAACGGTGGTCGATCCCGAGCGAGTGGCGCAGGAGGCCGCCCTCCTTGCCGATCGTGCCGATGTGGCTGAAGAGGTGGTTCGACTTCGAGCTCATTTTGAGACCTTTGCCGAACGACTGGCGGCTGGAGGGGTCGTCGGCCGGACATTGGACTTCATGTGCCAGGAGATCCACCGGGAGCTCAACACTCTCGGTTCGAAGTGCCGTGAAATCGGTGTCGCTGACCGATTGGTTGATGCCAAGACTGCCGCCGAAAGAGTTCGGGAACAGGTTCAAAACCTCGAATGACACCAGTCCAGTCGGCCGTTGCGCGTTACGCAGGGTATGATCGAATTGACGCACGCAGGTTGACAGCTTGGGCCCGTTTGCAGTTTTCAAATGCTCGCGCGGTGATGTCTTGTGTGTGGCGGACTCATTCTTTCGGCGGATTGGAATGGACTGAGATGGCGAGCCAGGACGTGTTGGTTGGTTTCGAGCCGGCGGTGGCACTGCCGTGATTCGAAGACCGGGCTTCTCACCATTGGTGCTGCAGCGGAAGGAGACAGAACCCCGTGGCCACGCCACCCCGCTTTCGCACAGCGGAAAGCCGGTGAGTCATGCCGGCTAAGAACGGCCGACTGCAGACGCGGATCGCCCGCTACATCGCTTTTGCGGTCGTGGGCAGTCTGGTCCTGAGCGCCCTTGTGCTGGTGGTGTTCCGCCACCGTGCCGTGCAACAGAATATGGAGGCCTCGGCCCTGACCTATGCGTCGCTGGTCAGTGATCGACTGGTTGATCAGGTCGTCTTCTTCGAGTCCTCCGGCCGCGGCATGCTCGATCAGGAAGTGGTCGAAATGCGCGAACTCAACCGCGATGTGGAACGGCTCGAGGTCGTCGATGTGCGCGGGCGGGTGAAGCTCCAGGCGGACGCTGCGAATGTCGCTGTTTACGGTGATGGAGGCAACCCACCGGTCATTTCCGACCGGGAATTGCTGCGCGCGATCTCGGGTCTCGAAATTACCGCGGTTCGCATCGTTGGGAGAGACGGGCGGCGCGTCTACCGGGTGGTGTCGCCGGTGGTGATGCCCTGGGGAGGACACCACTATTCGGTAATCGGGACCTTCAGCTATTACAACGTGGATCGACAGTTGCGATCATCACTTTGGCTGTCGGCGCTCATTCTTGCCATTGGCCTTGGTCTGACCCAGTGGTCGTCGGTGCGGCTGGCAGGTGGCATCACCCGTGGCGTCGAACGTTTGCGGGAAGGTGTCGAGCGACTTCAGGCGGGAAACCTTGATGAGCGGGTGTTGGTCGACTCCCCGGACGAGATCGGTGAGCTCGCCGAAGGCTTCAATTTGATGGCAGACGAGCTGGTCGCCAATATCCACAGGCTTCGAGAGGCCAACCGCGAGCTGGAAACTCTCGATCAAACCAAGGCCGATCTCGTGGCCAATGTGTCGCACGAGCTCAAGACACCGCTCACCGCCCTTCGCGGCTATCTGGAGTTGATGTCGGACGGTGGCCTCGGAAGCATGCCCGATGAAGCCCACCGTGCGGTGACGATTTGTCAGAAAAACGTCCAGCGACTTTCCTTGCGTGTGGAAGAACTCGTTCAGCTGGCGCACCTGGATCGGTTTACCGCCCTCGACGCGCAACGAGAAGAGGTTGATCTCAAATTGCTCCTGGAGGGTGTTGCGGACACTTTTCAGCCTCGGATCGAAGGACGTGGAATGGACCTCGCGCTTCGGGTGGAATCGGATCTCCCGCGTCTCGAGGCAAATGTCGAACAGATCGAACGCATCTTTCTGAATCTCTTCGACAACGCGGTCAAGTTCTGCGCGAATACCGGTTCGGTGCTGGTGATCGCAGAACGCCGGCGTCACGAAGACCGGGACGGGGTTCTGGTGAGGGTGCAGGATAGCGGTGTCGGCATACCGCACACGGAGTTGGTTCGGATCTTCGATCGATTCCACCAGGTTGATCCGAGCTCTCGCCGCAGATTTGGTGGCATGGGTCTCGGGCTCTCCTTGGTCCGAAGCATCGTCGAGGCCCATCTCGGGTCGGTCTGGGCGGAGAGTGAGCCCGGGGTCGGTTCGACCTTTTTTGTCTGGTTGCCGACGATCGGGGCGGGTGGAGAAAGACTCGCCGGGGGCCCCACCTCTGCTAAAGTGGAAGCCGCGCGTGACGTGCAATAACACCGGGAGGGAGGTTTGATGACGCGTCTTTTCGTTGTTGATGATGAACCGGATATGGTCGACCTCCTCGCGACTATCCTCCGCGCCGACGGTTTTGAGGTCGACACGGACACCGATGGGCGCTCGGCGCTCGCGCGGTTGCTCGCCGATCCTCCGGATCTCGTTTTACTCGATCTGATGATGCCCGACCTCGATGGCATGGAGCTGCTCAAACTCCTGCGCCTCGATCCGAACGGTGTCGATGTGCCCGTCCTCGTGGTCAGCGCCCGCAGCGGGCATCAGGATCAGCTTGGAACGCTGCAACTCGGTGCCAACGCGTATATCTGCAAGCCATTCTCTCCTCGTGAGCTGGTTCGCCAGGTTCGTCAACTCCTGGCAGTTTCCCAAGGCGAACCGAGTGAATAGCAGTTTCAAGAACACCGATCCGGTCGAACTGCAGACGAGGATTCTTCAGTACCGAGCCAGCCTCTTCGATCCGGTCACCAAGCTTCCGACACTTCCCGTGGTGATCGATCGGATCCGGAGAATGCTGGATGAGCGGGAGACCCTGCAGGTGATGCTCGTTCGTATCGAACATGAGCAGCATCTCGAACGGATCGTCGGCTGGGAACGATACGACGCCGTGCTCCGCAGTGTTGCCGGACATTTGAGCGGCCTCCTCGAGGCAACCTCGGAATCGGGAAGCTTGTTGTGCCAGGAAAACGTGCGGGGTGACATTTTCCTTGTCATTCTCTCCGATCACATGGAAGCGGGCAGGCTGCACGATTCGCTCATCGACGGCATCTCGATCACCGACGAGACCGGCGAGACGGAACGGGTATCCGTCAGAGTCGGTCAGGGCGTCATCAAGATGCGGCCCGCGCTGCGTGTCGAGCGCACCATCTACAACGGTATCCTCGAAGCTCGACAAGATTTCCACCGTCGAGGTGAGGCGCTCGATCAGGCCCGTCTCGGTGAGGTCCGCCGGATACTCCGTGATCGGACGGTCCACACATTGTTTCAACCGATTGTCCGGCTGCCCGATCGAGAGATTCTCGGCTTCGAGGCGCTGAGCCGGGGGCCCGAAGGAAGTTATCTCGAATCAGCCGACAATCTCTTTGGGTTCACCGAAAGAGCTGGGATGCTCGGCGAGGTTGAACTGCTGTGCGTGGAGCGGGCCCTGAGCAACGCTTGCCGACTTCCCGAGGGCGCGGTCCTGTTTCTCAATCTCTCCATGCTCGGACTCGAATTCATCGAATCGGAGGGGACGGGGTTACGGGGCCGACTCGAAGAGGCCGGCCGGTCGCCGAGCGAGTGTGTTCTCGAAATCACCGAACGCACCTACGCCGAAAGTGCGGCCCGTCTTCGTGAGCGGATCGCCGAACTTCGAAAACACGGATTTCGGATCGCGATCGACGATATGGGAACGGGCTACAGCGCCCTCCACGTGCTCGCGGATCTGCAGCCGGATTTCATCAAACTCGACAAAATGCTGGTCCGCGATCTGCCCGACGAACCCATCAAAAGAAACCTGGTGTCGGCGATCATCCGATTTGCCGAGGACAGCCAGTCCCTCGTGATTGCCGAAGGCGTCGAGACAGAGGACGAGGTCCGAGTCCTTCAGGAACTCGGGATCGAGCTGCAACAGGGCTATTTCTTTGGTTACCCTTCGGCCGTGGAGTCGTTGGTCACGGTCTGAGGATTCGCGACTCCCCTTCAGGATGAGGGTGCTGTCGCTATCGGCATGTCAGATTGGTGTTGGCCAGGCGGGTTGGATGCCGATTGCGACTGCGAGAACGGTCCTGTTAGCGTCTCAACCGATCACCAACAACAGCCCTGTCGCTACCAAAAAGTACACGGTCAATGCCAGTGAGTCGTTGATGGTTGAAACCAGAGGGCCTGATGCTATCGCCGGATCGACACCGGCGATGTCCAGGACCATCGGCATGGCGGTTCCCAGGAGACTCGCGGCCGACATTCCAATGGCCATTGCCGGGCCCAGGGCGAATCCGATCAGCGGATTGTTGTGAAGCAACAGGGCAAGCGCCGAAGCGACCGCGCCGCAAATCACACCCATCAAAAGAGCGACCGCGATTTCGCGCAGGATGTGGCTCAAAAAGCGAGCTCTCGGAAGCGTATCGAGGGCGAGGCGGCGCACCGTTGTGGTCGAACTTTGCAGGGAGGTATTACCGGCCATCGCCATAATGGCTGCAGTAAAGACGGACATCTGGGCATAGAGGCTGACTTCCCTTGCAGCGAAAACGAGAACAAAGGAAGAAACCTGCGTTCCCGCCAGGCAAACGAGCAACCAGGGCAAACGGTAGCGTGCGACGTGGAGAATCGATGCCGACTCCTCCTCCTCGACCGACGAACCGGCCATCTTGTAGATGTCCTCGGTTGCTTCCTCTTCGATCACGTCGAGAACGTCGTCAACCGTTACCGCGCCCATCAATCGGTTGTTTTCATCGACCACGGGCATGGCCATGAAGTCATACTTGTCGACCAGGTCGGCGACCTCTTCCTGATCGGTGTCCACCTGCACCGAGATCACATCGGTGGACATGATGTCGCCAAGTTTCGTCGCAGGGCGGGCGGTGACCATCCGGCGCAACCGGACAAATCCCTGCAGCCGTCCTTCGTTGTCAACGACATAAACAGCTGCGGTGACGGTCTCCGCCTCCGCGGTTCGTAGGAAACTTATGGCGTCATCAACCGTTTCTTCGGGTCGGAGGGCCACCACCTCCGGATTCATGATGCCGCCGGCGGTGTCCTCAGGATAAGTGAGCAGGTGACGGAGGACTTCTTCGTCCTCGGTGGAAATATGATGGAGAACCCGCTCGTAATCGTCGGTTTCGAGTTCACCGATCAGATCTGCAGCCTCGTCCGCGGGCAGCGCCTCGGCAATGCGAGCCAGACGTCTGGGTTCGATTTCTTCGACGAGCTCTGCGCGAATCAATGGTGTGGTGTCGTTGAGAACGGTACCGGCCGCTTCATGATCGAGGGCACCGAGGATCTGTTGCCGAGCATCGACCGATAACAGATCAAGCCATTCGGCGATGTCCTCGGGGCGAACCAGGCGGAGAAATATCTGCAGAGCCTCTTCTTCGCCATCGTGAAGAAGGGCTTGCAGCTCCTCGATCAGTTCGCGTTCGGCAAAGTCTTCGACCACAGCTCCCCCGGCGGGTCATGATAGCGCAGTGAGGAGTAAGGGAGAAAGGGGGAAAGGGAGAAGGGGAGAAAGGGAGACCGACCTCTCCGATCTCGAACCCGTTCCTGCAAGTTACCTTGGAGGAAAAGGCAGAGGGGCAGAGGGGCACGGGTGCGGAGGAGAAAGGGAGAACCGTATAGTCGCTCGATACCCTGTACTCGATACTGGATGCTGGATCGCTCTTGTCCAAAACAGCTTCGCGGATGGTGATCAGGGACAGCGAGGGACAGCGTCGGCGAACAGGAGTCAGCGGCAACGACCAGCGGCCGGGGCAGCGACAGCGAACAGCATTCACTTCGTCGGGTTTAACAGTCGCCATGTCATGGCACGGACCTGATCGAATGCGTTCAGCGCTTGAAGAAGCCCGAGGAACCCTTACCACCGGCGCCATTTTCGCCCTGAAGTTGCTGGTTGAGTTCGCGGATCCGCTCGTTGAGGGCATTGATCTTCTGCTGCGATTCTTCCCGTGCCCGCTGCACTTCGGAACGGGCGATCTCGGCCTCGCGCCGCAATCCGTCGGTGCTCTCGGCGGTTTGCTGAAGTTGCTCGCGCAAGGCCGCCAAATCACTTTCGAGGGTTTCGATCTGTTCGTCCTTCTCGCCCATTTTCACGCGGTGGCGTTCTTCGGTCTCTTCATACATCTGCTTGGTTTCAAGCAGTTCGGTGATCTGCGAAAAATCTGCTGGTGACGGGGACATCTCACCCTCCCTGAATTGCTCCTCGATATTTGGAAACATCTCCCTCAGCTTGAGCGACAGGTCATCGGGATCTGCCGAGGCGTCGATCGCCTGTTCGTAGGTGATCTGGCTGTGGGCGAGGAGTGCGATCAACGACTGGTTCATGCTCTGCATGCGGTAGAAATTGACGGAGTTTTCCATCTCCTCGAAAATTTCCTTGATCTCTCCGTTTTCGATGTGTTTCGAGATCTTTGGTGAGTTGATGAGGATCTCACAGGCCGGCAGCCGTTCGGTCCCGTCCTTGTTCTCCACCAACTGCATGGAAACGATCGCCCTCAGGACGAGGGCGAGTTGGCCTCGGATCTGGGTCTGTTGGTCGGCCGGGTACGAATCGATGATCCGGTCGACAGTCTGGGCGGCACTGTTGGTGTGAAGGGTGGAAAAGACCAGATGGCCGGTCTCCGCTGCGGTGATCGCGGTCGCCATGGTCTCCGGATCGCGCATCTCACCAACCATGATGACATCGGGGTCCTGGCGCATGCAGTTTCTGAGCGCCTCGTGAAAGGTTGGGGTGTCGGTCCCCACCTCGCGCTGCGAAATCGTCGCCTTGTCATCCTGAAAAAGAAACTCGATCGGGTCTTCAATGGTCACGACATGGCACTGGCGAGCCTTGGCGATGAGGTTGATCATTGCTGCCAACGAGGTTGATTTTCCGGAGCCCGTCGGGCCGGTGATGAGCACCAGACCGCCGGGGTATTCGGTAAAGGAGTTGATGACCTCGGGGAGATTGAGCTTGTCAGCGCTCTGGATTTCGAATGGCACGCGTCGAAAGACCGCCGCCATGGTTCCGCGCTGCATATACATGTTGCAGCGAAAGCGTGCGACTCCAGGAACGCCGTAACCCATATCCACGGCCTGGCTGGTGGCAAAGCGCTCCTTCTGGGCGGGTTTGAGGATACTCCCGAGCATGTCCTCGACCTCGTCCGGTTTGAGCGGGTCCGCCTTGATCGGTATGAGTCGACCTTGAATCCTCAGCAGCGGCGGCCGCATCGGTTTGATGTGAAGGTCAGACGCACCCTTTTTGGTCATGAACATGAGCAGCTCTTTGAGCTCCACCGACACTCCTCCATCTCTTTCGAACTACCTCAAATTTATCACACAGGCCTACTGCACCACCCAGTCCCCCCGCTCGATAGCAAAACTACGTCTGACAACGGGCGACTTGCGACCCTTTGGCCCGACCGTGCATCCTATTGGGGTGATGGCAGGCAGAACCGGTTTTTTTGCGGTGATCGACGAGATGCACCTGGCGCGGGCGCGGCGGGGTGATCTCGACGCGTTGGAGGCCATGTATCGACTCTATTCGTTACCGGTTTCGACCTTGGCGTTGCGGATTTGCGGCTCGATGCACGAGGCCGAGGAGGTTGTGCAGGAGACTTTTCTCGAGGTCATCCGCAGTCTGGCCTCATTTCGTGGCGACGGGGCTTTTGGCGCCTGGTTGCGGCGGATCACCGTCTCCAAGGCGCTGACGTCGCAGAGAAAACGGCGGCGGATGAAATCGGTGGCGCTTGAGTCGGTGGACACCGGGATTCTGGATCGCGATCTCCAGGTGAACATCGACGGGGGGAGGAGCTGGCGGCGAATCGATCTCGAACGAGCGCTCGCAGCCCTGCCTGACGAGGCCCGCGTCGTGGTCTGGCTGCACGATGTTGAGGGCTTGACGCACCGGGAGATTGCCGATTGTTTCGGCAGATCCATATCATTTTCGAAATCGCAGCTGTCACGGGCGCATTCGCGCCTGCGCGTGGCATTGGCACGAACTGAAGGGACCGGAGATGCATCCGAAGCTGGAAGAACTGTTGGCACTGCGGGACGGTGAGGGTCCCGTCGATGTGGAGCGCCACGTCGCTTCGTGCCCGCGTTGTCAGGACGGGCTCGACGAGCTGAAGTCCGTGAACTCTGCGTTGCGCTCCCTCCCTCCAGCGGCTTTCGAACACGATTTGTGGCCGGAGATCCGGCGTCGGGTCGTCGCGGAGCGCAGGCGTTCTCTCGCCCGGCGGATCGCCGCGGTCGCGGCTTCTGTGATCGCGGTCATCGCCGCCATTGCGCTCGTGCGTTCGCCGATACCGACTTCGACGACCGTAAGCCGGGACGCCGACCGGCAGCTCGCCATCGAGGGACTGGCGGCCGCATCGAACGACCTCGAGCAGGTTCTCAGAGATCCGGCGCTTCGGCGCCAGGTGATGAGCGCGCGGAGGGCCGCGGTCATCGTCGACCTCGAAGATCGAATCGCGCACCTTGATATGACATTGGACCGGGGCGCGGTCGGGGACGATGGCGAACGGGCCGTCGCCCTCTGGAGTCACCGCGTCGAGCTTCTCGACGCCCTGGTTGCCGCGCGGGCCGGCAACGGGGCGGATGAGGGCGTGGGTTACGCCGTCTTTCACTACGAAGGGAGTCAACCATGAAAAGGATGTCTGTTTTTTCAGTTTTTTTGTGCCTCGCCGCAATCTCAGTAAGCGGTGTCGGGTTTGCCGACGAAGAGTCTACCGATGATCCAAAGGATGCCCACAAGGCGCTCCGCGATGCGGTTGATGAAATCCGGATCCAGTACTCGCCGAAGAAATGGGTCTATGGAGAATTCCTTTCCCGGGCTGACATGAACCGGCCCGGACTCGGAATCGTCATCAAGGGTGGATTCTCATGGCCCGGTGAGACCGACCCCGGTGCCGTGATCCTCGGTGTCACACCGGGCTCTCCGGCGGAAGAGGCGGGTCTCAGGTCGGGCGACGTCGTCACCCACTGGAACGGTGAACCGCTCTCGACGACCGACGGGGACGCTCGAACTATTGCGGCGGAGGCGTCTCGTGAACTCGTGAAGAGATCGCACGAACTCGCTGAGGGGGACGCGGTGACCCTTCGCTATCTGCGCGATGGTGATGGACACGAGGCGACCATGATCGCCCGGAAGGTCGATTTCAGCCCCAGGCTTGCGGCGGGATTCACGGGCCTCTCGGATTTCGATTTTCACGCCGCGCCGGTTCTCGCCGGCCAGACCGCCGAACCATGGTTTCTGCCTCGTGGCTGGTTCGATATGGAACTTGCCGCGGTCAACCCGGAGCTTGGTGAGTACTTCGGATCCGATAAAGGGGTCCTGGTGGTCCGGGGTCCGGAGGGCGAAGAGACCTTGGGTCTGGAAAGTGGCGACGTGATCCTGCGAATCGGTGACCGCGAGGTCACGAGCCCGGAGCACGCGATGCGGATCCTTCGGAGCTACGAGCCGGATGAGGAGCTCACCCTCCACATCATCCGTCACAAAAGCTCGCACACCCTCACCGGGTCGGTTCCCGCAACCTCGTTCCGTTTCGACTACCGATTCAAGTGGTCGGGGGAGGAGGACTGAGGTGCAGAGGAAGAATTCGGAATTCGGAATTCGGAATTTGGAATGCCCACTCCTTATTACGAACAGAACTTCCGATACGGTTCTCCCTTTCTCCCTTTCCCCCTTTCTCCCTTTCGGGATCGGGATCGGGAACGGAACTGTCGTTCAAGATGTCATCCTGAGCGCAGCGCTTCGAGCGCGGAGTCGAAGGATCTGCGGTCTGGGATGGCTCCGTTCCATCTCATAGATCCTTCGACTCCGCCCCTGTGGGGCTCCGCTCAGGATGACATCGGGAGGCGACGTTTCCATTCAGGAGAAATCCTTGCCGAGTGGTTCTCATTTTCTCACTTGCCGTTTTTCCTCTCCGCCGATTGGTGGGTCGATCTTACCGTCGATAGCGATTCCGATAGCGATGGGCGCTAGGCCCCTCCGCTCCTCTGCACCTCTGCCTGGCTCGGGCTCGGGCTGCCACGGCTTGAAACCGGGTAGAATGCCCCCATGAAGGTCTACACAAAAACAGGTGACGAAGGAGAGACCTCACTGCTCTCCGGCGGGCGCGTACAGAAGGACGATCTGCGAATCGAGTCCTACGGAACGATTGATGAACTCAATTCCATGCTTGGTCTCCTTTTGGTGGAGGATGTACCTCAAATTGTTGCGGAACCGATTCAAGAATGCCAGCGTGCCCTCTTTGCGGTCGGTGCCGTGCTCGCCGATCCGAAAGGACGGGTCGAACATCCGCCGGAATCCTGGGCGGTCGGACCGATCGAAGAGTGGATCGATGCGATGGATTCGGAGCTTGACACGCTCCGGGCATTTATCCTCCCCGGTGGCTGCCGCGCCGCAGCCCTGGCTCACGTGGCACGGACGGTGTGCCGACGAGCCGAACGAAGGGTGCTGGCCCTCTCGAATCGCGACGGCGGCTTGCCCGAAGGGGTGATCCCCTATCTCAACAGGGTCTCCGATGCGTTCTTTGTTTGCGCCCGTTTTCTCAATCACCGTGCGGGAGTATCCGATCCCGAGTGGCATCCGGGATCCACAGATTGACGGATTCGGGCAGAGATCACCGCTGAATTTTGCTTTCACTTGCTACAATCATGTCCTTGTGGATGGAAGCGCCGGCTATCGCGGCCTCGTACGAGGTGATTTACAGGGAGCGAGATAGGCCTGTCCGTGGATAGCGATGACCCCAGTAATACGAATAATGGCCACAGTCGACCATAGTGGTTGATGGGCGGGGAGCGTCTGTTTGATGTCGCATTTGACCGTTAGTGAGAAAAACCTCGAACATCTCTTCGGAACCAGGGACGAGCACCTGCGGTACCTCGAAGAACGGCTCGGGGTGTCGGTCAGTGCCCGTGGGACGGAGATCCAGCTGTCCGGCGAGGAGGAGGCAGAGCACATCGCCCGGCGGGTGCTCGAGTCCTTTGATCGCATGTTGTCTTCAGGCGGCGCGATGACGAAGGAAGAATTCCGCACCGGCGTTCGCGTCCTCGAGGAGGACCCGGAGACCGATCTGATCGAGTTTTTCCTGGATGCATCGGTTCCCGCCTCCCTGAGGCGATACGTCATGCCGCGAAACCTGAACCAGCGGCTTTTTATCCGATCGGCCCACTCCCACGACTGTGTTTTCGTGACCGGTCCGGCAGGCACCGGCAAGACCTATCTCGCGGTGGCCTTGGCTGCTGCGGCTCTGATGGACAAGCAGGTCCGCCGAATTGTTCTGGTGAGGCCGGCCGTCGAGGCTGGTGAGCGGCTCGGTTTCCTTCCAGGCGATCTGGTGGAAAAGATCAACCCCTATTTGAGGCCGGTATACGATGCCCTCTATGACATTCTGGGTTACGAAAAAGTGTGCAAGCTCCTCGAACGCCAGATCATCGAGATCGCGCCGTTGGCGTTCATGCGCGGAAGGACCTTGAATGACGCGTTCATCATCCTCGACGAAGCACAGAACACTACCCACGAACAGATGAAGATGTTTCTGACGCGGATGGGTTACGAATCGAAAGTGGTGGTCACCGGGGACGTGACCCAGATCGATCTCCCCTTTGCGAAATCATCGGGTCTTGTTGAAGCGCTGCAGATATTTCAAGGCACGGATGGATTTGCCTTTGTCACGTTCACCCATCGAGACGTGGTCCGCCACCGCCTCGTACAGCGTGTGGTCGATGGTTATGAGCGGTGGGAAAACAGGACGCGACAGAAGGACCGGGAATCCAAATGAAGAAGGGCAACGGCAGGCCCCAATCGGAACCCAGGGCTTCTGGGACCCGGATCCAACGTGGTCTCGAGGTGCGCGCCGGGTGGTGGGACGGTTTGCTCGAGAAACCGATGGTGTGGGCATTTGTGGCCACCGTGTGCTGTACATGGCTGCTGCTGCCGCGGGTTGGAAGCGGTCCACCCGACTGGCAGCCGGGTGATGTGGCGACCTTTGATCTGGTGATCCCCGTGGACATCACCCTTCCTGATGAAGCGGCCACCGAAGCTGCCCGCCGCGATGCGAGCGAATCGGTGCTGCCGGTCTACGATCTCGAACCCAGGCTGCGAATCGAACTCGAAGACGAGATCCGGGTGCTCTTCGAGGCCTGCCGGAATCTGCTGCAATTCCCGCAGGACAATGTTGCCGGAATGGAAGCCTTCACCGACCTGCGCGAAACCGGTTCGATTCGGCGAATCCTCGAAAACTCCGGTTGTGCCGAACAACTCGAGACGTCGCTGATCGAGGTGGTGAGCCTGGCCTATCAGGCGCGGATCGTCGATGACCGGCGGGCCCTGGAACGCCGCGGCGAACGTGGCGTTGCGGTACGAAATCTTTCCTCCGGAAGCGAACAGGTTGCCGATCTGGATCGATTGTCCACCGCAGTGGATGTTCGCTCCGGGCTCGAGCCTCTCCTCCAGGCGCGGCTGCTCGAACGGCCGGCGGTCGCGCGGCGGTGGATCAAACCAATGCTGGTCTTCCTCGAAGCCAACCTCGGCTCGAATCTGGTGTACAACCGCGCCGAAACGGAGCAGCGGCGACGCGATGCCGCCGAAAATGTTGTCCCGAGATCACGAGATCTTCGTCGTGGGCAGGTGCTGGTGCGGAGGGGAGATACGGTCACCGACGAAGTGGCGGAAACGCTGCGGGTCTTTCAACGAGAGAGTCGAGACGTGGCAACCGGGGCCAAAATTGCGGGCATTGCACTGCTCCTGGTCCTGATGATGATCGGTTGGTGGTTGGTCCTGGGTCGGATCAGTGTTCCCGCCGAACTCGGCCCGCGGCTGTCGATGATCTATATCCTCCTCGTGCTCTTTACGCTCGCCCATCGTCTTGCCCTTTACCTGGTCAATGCCATTGCCTTTAACGCCCAGGGACCGGCGCTGTCGATTGTCGAGGTCTATTTGTGGGCCCTGCCATTTGCGGCCGGGCCGGTCACCGTCCTGATTCTGCTCGGTCTTCAGCCGGCGCTGATCTTTGCGGCCTGCTCGGCGGTGATTGTCGGGATGATGCTTGGCGGCGATTTCATGCTCGCGATCTTTGCGGTGGCCTCCGGTGTGGTCGGGGCTCTCGCGGCCGAACGGTCCAAGGACCGCGCATCCCTGAGCCGGGTCGGTCTGGTGGTCGGCGCTGCAAACGTGGCGGTCATGCTCGCGATCCAGCTCTATCAGGGGGTCCCGGATTCGGTGGCTGCCGTGGGTATTGCCGCCATCTGCGCCTTTATCGGCGGTCCGTTGTCGGTTGGCGTTGTCTCCTTCCTGTTGCCCGCTCTCGAGGGGGTTTTCGGCATCACGACCGACACCCGCCTCCTCGAGCTCTCGAATCAGAATCTGCCGCTCCTCAAACGATTGTCTCTCGAGGCGCCCGGGACCTATCAACACTCGCTTGCGGTGAGCAATCTGGTTGAAGCCGGGGCCGACGCGGTGGGAGCAAATGCGCTGTTGTTGAGGGTCTGTGCCTACTACCACGACATCGGAAAACTGGTGAAACCGGAGTACTTCGTCGAAAATCAACGCAACGGCAATCCGCACGACGATCTGGTTCCTTCAATGTCGGCATTGGTCATTCAGAGCCACGTCAAAGAAGGCCTGGAGATGGCTCGGGAATCCAAGTTGCCGTTGCCGATCCGCCAGGGCATCGCCACCCATCACGGCACTAAACTGATCCGGTATTTCTACAATAAGGCTCTCGAGCATCGGACTGATGACCGGACAGAGATTCGTGAAAGTGAATACCGGTATCCCGGACCGAGGCCGCACACCAAGGAGATGGGGATCCTGCTGCTTGCCGACGCGGTCGAAGCGGCCGCACGGACGATCGAGACACCGAGCCCGGCCAAGATCCAGGCCATGATCGACAAAATATTTTCGAATGCGCTCGAGGACGATCAACTCGACAACTGCGACCTGACATTTTCGGAACTCGACAAAGTGGCGTCGGCCTTCCTTTGGGTGTTGACCAATATGTACCATCATCGAATCGATTACCCAGGATTCGATTTCAACAGGAAACGGAGCACGCGTGACTCGGGTCCACATCAGGTGGGAGAGAAGACCGGCACGACCAACGGCCAGTGAGCTTCGGCGGGTGATCGGGCGATGCCTGGCCGCGCGTGGAGAGGCTGATTCGGAGGTCCATCTTCTGATGACCGGTGACGATCGGATTCGTGAACTCAACCGCCAATACAGAAACATCGATGCCGCAACTGATGTGCTGTCATTTCCCGATGGAGCTCTGCTGCCGTCGGGAAGGCGCCTGCTCGGCGAGATCGTGATTTCGCTCGACGCGGTTCGGAGACAGGCCGATGAGCTGGGTCATGGTGAGCTTCGCGAGCTTTCGGAGCTGGCTCTCCATGGCACTTTGCATCTTCTCGGCTATGATCATCAGCGAGACCGGGGAGAAATGAATACGATCGAACTTCAGCTGCGAAAAGAAATATTTCCATGACGGCGGGACTGACAGCCTGGTTGTCCCACCCCGTGACCCTGGTCCTCATCGGCACCATTTTTGGCTTGCTGGTCGTGGTCATCGAATTGTTGCTGCGATCGCTCCTCAAATTTGGCAACGTCCGTTTTCAGGGCATCCTCGAAGAGCATCCCAGTCTCATCGGAACTGCGTCCGGTGTTCATCTCTCACGCGTGATCGATGTGCTGCGTTGGCTGCAGATCGCCGGCCTCACGATCGTGTGGCTGGTGGTGTTCCTGTTTCCAGGGTTGGCAAGCTACCATCCGGTTCTCATCGCGGTCCTGCTGCCCCTGGTGCTGCTCTTTTTCGTGCGGATCCTGGTACGCCCCTTTTCGGAAGACGCCGCGACGATGCTGTTGCGTTCGGTCAAGCCGCTGATGGCCCCTTTGGTTGGTTTGTCGGTGCGTCTTCGTCCTTCGGCCATGGGGCCTCCGCCCGAGGACGAGGAGGAGGAGGCCACCGATGCCGAGATTCAGGCCTACCTCGAGGCGGGGGAGGCGGCCGGCATTTTCGAGGGTGAAGAAGGAGAAATCGTCGAGTCCTTGGTGGATTTCTTCGATACCGTCGTCCGCGAGGTGATGACGCCGCGAACCGAGATGGTGGCGGTGGCCGACACCGATAGCTATCGCGAGCTGCTCGAGGTGTTTGCGGCGACCCACAAAAGCAGGATTCCGATCTATCACGAGACGGTTGATCGCATCATCGGTGTGGTTCACGTCAAAAATCTCGTCAAACACGGGCTTCGCGGATCCGAACCCGGGGTGAGGGAACTCGCGCGTGAGTGTCTCGTCGTGCCGGAGACCAAGGCCCTGGGAGAATTGCTGCGCGATTTTCAGAGTCGGCGGCAACAGATGGCTATTGTCGTTGATGAGTACGGTGGAACCTCGGGCCTCGTGACGCTGGAGGACATCCTCGAGGAGATCGTCGGCGAGATTCAGGATGAGCTCGACCCCAGGGAGCCGCCAGAGGTCCAGGAGATCAGTCCGGGGCTCTTCAGGCTGCAAGGAAGAGCGCCGCTCGAGGTGCTCGGCGATCTGATCGATGCCGTTGTCGACGAAGACGATGTCGATACGGTCGGGGGGCTGGTTTTTGCCCGCCACGGTACGGTCCCTGAAACCGGGACCGAGGTTGTGGACGATATCAACGGTCTTCGATTCACGGTCGATGAGATGGACGAGCGACGCATCGTCAGTGTGACCGTGCGTCGTCTGGTTCAGGACGCCGACCCCGATCTGGCGGAGTGAACGACGATGGGGTCGGAGAACGGGATTCGTCGAGTGCCAGATGGAGATGATCGATCGTCGAAGACCGAGATCCATTCCGGGACCGTCGCTCTGGTCGGCCGGCCGAACGCCGGCAAGAGCACCCTGCTCAACGCCGTGGTTGGTGACAAGGTTGCGATCGTATCCGACAAACCCCAGACGACCCGCAATCGAATTATCGGCATCTTGACGGATGAACGGGGCCAGATCGTATTCTTCGATCTGCCGGGTGTTCACAAACCGCTGCACCGAATGAACTCACGGATGATGCAGGAGGTGCGGTCGGCTCTCGAAGAGGTGGATGTGATTCTGCACATGGTGGATTCCACCATCGAGTGGGGGGGAGGCGAGGAGTATCTCTTCGAGCTTCTGAAACCTGTTCGGCCACCGGTGATCGGTGTGCTGACCAAGACCGACCTCGTCCGTGCAAAACACGACCTGCTGCCGTTGATCGCCCGCTACCACGAAAAGAGACCGGATGCCGCCGTGCTGCCGATATCGGCCCTCGAGGGAGATGGTCTCGATGTTCTGCTCGATGAGCTCTCAACCCGTCTTCCCGAGGGGCCGCCGCTTTATCCGGTGGAATTGACCAGCACGCAGACCGAAAAGTTTTTTGTCGCTGAGGTGATTCGCGAAAAACTCCTCCACCGGACCCGGAACGAGCTGCCCTACACCACGGGAGTGATTGTCGACCTCTTCGATGAAAGCGGCAATCTGCTCCATCTCGAAGCCATGATCTATGTCGAGCGCAAGAGCCAGAAGGGCATCGTCATCGGCAAAGGTGGGAGCATGATCCGCGAGATCGGGCGCGATGCGCGCGAGGAGTTGGAGAAGATCTTCCAGACCAAGATCTACCTCGGTCTGCGGGTCAAGGTCCACCCGCGTTGGCGCGACGATCCCAGGGTTCTGCGCGATATGGAACCGGGGATGGCGGATCTTTCACAACTTGTGGAAGATGTGCAAGACGTGGGTGAGGACGAGAGTTGAGAGTTCGGAATTCGGAATTCGGAATTCGAAAATCCCGCCCGAAAACCTCACGTCAGCGTTTGAATCTCCGGTGGATGCGTTGCCCAACTTCGAACTCCGAACTCCGAACTCCGAATTCGAAACCGGCGGTTGGCTAGGGTGGCCGCTCTCGACACCCTCCTGGTCTTCACCGCCGAGGGTTGTCCTCACTGCAGCGCTCTGTGTCGCGACTTTGAACGCCGCGGGGTCGTCTTCCGCGAGATCAATCTCACCCTAGAACCACATGAGATGGGCCGGTTGCGCGGTCTTTGCTGGGAGCACCGCCTGCCGGTGGTGGTTGATCACGAGCGGGTCTCCATCGGATTCCGGGGGGGCTCCTCGACCTTCGCCGCGTTGGGCCTCGAATAAGGTCCGTTGCCGTTCCCTGTCCTAGAGCCCCTCCCGCCACGTCGCAAACACAAAGACACAAAGGCACGAAGAAACTCACGGAGGATTTCCTTTGTGTCCGTCTTGGTGTCTTCGTGCCTTCGTGGTTGCGATGTCCTGGTGCCAACCAACGTCCAGGCGAGTGTCCGGCGATCTGCGCTCATCTGCGTGATCTGCGGTCTCTCCGTTGCGATGGTGGAAAATCTCCCTACTCCGATCTGTTCACGTGGCTGCGTCAATAGTCCTCGTCGGGTCGTGAGCGCATCGCCTTTTTGCGGGATTTTCGTTTCTTCGATTCGAGGCGCTTCGCCTTCTGGGTTTTCGAGATCCTCGTTTTCTTCCTCGGTTTCTCGACTGCGAGGGCGCCGGCCAACAACTCCACGAACTTCTCGATCGTGGCCTTACGGTTGGCTTCACGGGTGCGGTGGCGCTGCGATGAAATATAGAGGACGCCGACCTTGGTGATGCGTGTCGACAGCTTGTCTTCGATCCTCGCCCGTTGCGCGGCGTTCAGCGAAGGAGAATCCGCCACGTCAAAGAGAAGGCGAACCTTGGTTTCCACCTTGTTGACGTTCTGACCGCCGGGCCCGGAACTCCGGGCGAACTCGAAACGGATTTCGTCGTCGTCGATCACGAGGGCGTGATTGATGCGGGGCATAGAGCAATTATGGCGCAGCCGTGAGATGGGGGCACCAAATTCGTGGGAGATGAACCGATTTTCCCGAGACCATTCCCATCAGGGCCGGATTCGCTCGCGCTATCGAATGGCCTTCGCACAAGGTCAAAACTCGAACACTCGTGCCGAGGCAGCGTCTCGTACAGGGTTCAGCGACAGCGTTCAGCGCGCACTTCTTCGGGACCGCGGCTATTGAGGTGCGGCCTTCTCGGCCGCACGGTGTGCAGGCGAGACGCCTGCACCACAAAAGCTTTCCCTTCTGTTGAACAACCCGGAGATGGCCACGCCGTCGCGGCCCCTGACCGCTGCCGCTGAACACTGATCGCTGTTTCCTGTCGCTGATCGCTGTCTCTGAGCCCTGTCGCTGCCGCTGGATACTGTGGTTGTCGCTTCGATTTGGGCACGGGAGCCGGAACGGGTACGGGTACGGGTCAACCGCGAACAGGAAATGCCAAAAACAAACCCCCACCACGAGGGTGGGGGTGAGTAATGAATCAATCGGAGGCTACAGAAGCGTCAGAATCTCCTCTTCGATGTGCTCTTCGTCTCCGGCTTCGAAACCGAGATGGAAGTACATCACCTTGCCGTCTCGATCGATCAAAAAGGACGACGGGAATGCGCGAACCTTGAAGATGTTGCTGACAACGTCGGCATCATCCTTGGCGTTTTCGAGCATGGTGTAGGTGAGGCCGTTCTCTTCGATGAACTTGAGAGCGCGTTCGCGGTCGTATTTGGCTTCCACAGCGACGACTTCAAAACCCTGGTCCTTGTACTTCTCATACAACGGTTGCAGGCGTGGCAACTCCACGCGGCAGCCGCCTCACGTGGGGAACCAGAACGCCAACAGAACCACTTTGTCGCCTTCATCCGAAAGGCGATACGGGTTGCCTTCGTAATCGAGCAGCTCGAAATCGTCGACATCGGTTGCGAGTTCGTTGCGGGTTGCCCACAGGAATTCGTCGAAGCCGTTCTCGTCGCCGTTTTTGGCGACGTAGGCCTCGCGCAGATACGGCATGGCTTGCGAGCCGTCCTCGCCAAAGAGCGCCTGTGCACCGAGCAATTCAATTGCGCTGTCGATTTCTCCCTCGGCAAGGGCTGCGCGTCCCCAGAACTCATAGAGCGGGGTGTTCGGCACGCCCGTGTAGCTGACGCTTCCGGCTTCGTCGGCGGCCGCAAATCGTGCGAAGGCCTCATCGAGTTGGCCCATGTTGTATTGCGCCCAACCCGCGTAGGCGAGCGATTCCGCGTACCGCCTACCGGCTCGTGTGGCGAGTTGGTCTTCGGTGAATTCTCGATCCGGGTAGTCAGCCTGGTAGTTCGCGGGAGTGGCCAGCGCGGCGGCGGTCTGGGCGTGGCTGTCCGCCACGGCCCACTCCTCGAGATCGGCCGCAGTCGTGGCGACCGACTGGTTTTCGCTGTAGTCCAGGGGCCGGACCGCGGCCAGGGCCCCGGCGACATCGGCTGCCGAGTAGGGGACCTCTACCATGTCGGCAAAACTCAGCGCCTCCATCGCGACCTGAAAGCGTTGTTCAGGATCCTCGATATTCGAAAGCGCTGAATCGAGAACCGCGTACGCGCCCTCGGGATCATTCATTTCGTGGCCGCGGTAGTAGGCGATTGCACCTGCCAGACCGCCGCTCCGATCGGTGTCCGGATACTCGGCGAGGTATGCCTCGTAGAGTGTTGTTTTTTGCTCAGCAGTCTCCGCGTCGCCCAGCGCGGTCCGAAGCGCTGCATAGGCTTCTTCCGCCGGATCTGCTGCCTGGTCGACTGCATCCTGCTTGGCGCAGGACCAGGTCACGACGACCGCGAGCATCAAGATGAGTAGAGTCGTTTTTCTCATCATGAACCCTCCTTTTTGTGCGCGTCATATTTGATTGATTGCGCGCCCGTGCAGTATACGCCTGCCCGACTTGATCGCGAGTGGTCAGCCTCATGACTACGCGATCGGATGCTTGATACTCGATTCTCGATGGTCGATGCTGGATCAGTGCGGACCGAAACTCGGGCTGCAGGGGCAGTGTCCAGTGGCAGCGTCGGCGACAGGAATCGGCGAACAGGGACAGCGATCAGTGTTCGCCGTCGCTGTCCCTGATCGTTGTCCATGACCTTGTCTTGGGCAAGAGTCATCCAGGATCCAGGATCCTGCATCCTGCATCCTGCATCCTGCATCCAGCTTCGAACCCCTATACTGCTCCTCATGCGAATTGGTGAAACCTGGTACCGGACCATCTGGCGGTCGGATGACGGGCGATCGGTGGAGATCATCGACCAGACCCTGCTGCCCCATGTTTTTTCGACCAAAGGCCTGCAGACCCTTGAGGATGCGGCGGAGGCCATTTCCTCAATGCGGGTCCGCGGTGCCCCATTGATCGGCGCGACCGCGGCCTATGGTATGGCGCTGGCCCTCCAGCGAGACCCATCCGATCAAGGTCTCGAGACCGCCCTGGATGTCCTGGCTGCCACCCGACCGACCGCGGTGAATCTTCGCTGGGCCCTCGAAGAAGTCCGACGAGCTCTCGATGGCGTCTCAGAATCCGAACGTGGAGAGACCGCGTGGAAGACCGCCGCCCGGATCTGTGATGATGATGTCGCGATCTGCAGGGGCATCGGCGAGCATGGACTGTCCCTTCTTCGACGATTGGCCGGCGATGGACGGAAGGCGCCGCTGAACGTGCTCACCCACTGCAATGCCGGTTGGTTGGCGACGGTGGACTGGGGCACCGCCCTGGCACCGATCTATATGGCCCACGATGCCGGCATTCCGATCCACGTATGGGTCGATGAAACCCGTCCCAGGAATCAGGGGGCCGCGCTCACCGCCTATGAACTCGGTTCTCACGGAGTGCCCCATACCCTGGTCACGGACAATGCGGGTGGCCATCTGATGCAGCACGGCATGGTCGATCTGTGCATCGTCGGGACCGATCGGACGACGGCTTCAGGCGATGTGGCCAACAAGATCGGCACTTATCTGAAGGCCCTGGCGGCGGCCGACAATGACGTGCCCTTCTATGTGGCACTGCCATCGACGACCATCGACTGGGCCGCCCATGACGGGCTCGAAGAGATCCCGATCGAAGAACGATCACCGGATGAAGTGACTCAGGTGTCCGGTTTGGCAGAAGACGGTGAGGTCCGAACGGTGAAGATCTCGCCGCCGAGTTGCCGCGCCGCGAATTTTGCATTTGATGTGACGCCTTCGAGACTGGTCACCGGATTGATTACCGAACACGGCATCTGCGGCGCCTCTGCAGAAGAGCTTCGAGCCCTTGTCCCCGATCGGGCGGCGGCTCGGGGCCACGATGGAGTTTGATATGGGAATCAGGACACTGATCAGGCGCCCGAACTTGTTGGCGGTCTTGGCCCTGGTCGCCACGGCAACGGGGTGCAGTACGACGGTGCAGGATCGGATGGGCCGTGGTGTCGCGTGGGATGTAGACCTTGCCGAGGAGATTGTCTGGAGGGCCGACGATCCGTCCTTTGCTCAAGACTACGAACTGGAGGCTTCGGGATTGGCAATGGTCTCCGGTCTGCTCGTCCTGCCTTCAGAAAAGTATGCGAGGTTGCTCGTCATCGACGCTACGACCGACCCCGACGCTCGGGTTGTGCGTCTGGATGTTCCTCGCCACGCAGAGCTCGAGGGAATTGCCGTGGCCGGTTCGTCGATTTTCTTGTGCGACGAGGCCCACGCGGCCGTTTATGAAATCAGGATGGGAGACAACAGCACAATTGCCGATCTGCCATCCGAGTCGCGCGTGGGGGCCAGGCGGCTCCATCTGGAAGGGCTCGAGGTCGAAGGTGGAAAAATCGGATTCGAGGGCATCGAATTTGACGCTCGGACCGGTCGGATCCTGCTTTTGTTGGAACGGAGCGGCAACGAGTCAGATGGTTGTTTTTCGACTATATTTCCTTTGCAAAGGGATGGCGATCAACTCCTTCTGGACGGTCAACCGACACGGGTCGAACTCGAGGACTGCAACTGGCGGTTGACCGGGCTCGCCTGGCGACAGGGGCGCTTGATTGCGCTCAAGACCCAGTATCCGGGTGAACGCTACGAAATCATCGACGTGGATCTCGAGACGGGGAGCACGGAGGTTTTGCTCGACCTGACCACTTTGATGAGGGGATATCCTGCAAGGGGCTGGTCCAACAACATCGAGGGCATCGCGATCGACGGGGAGGACGCGCTGTGGCTGGTCTCCGACAGTGCGGTCACAGGGGTCATCGACGCCCCCGTGCCTCCTCTCGGAGAACAGCAGACTCTGTTGCTTCGGATACCCGCAACCGATAGGAATTGATGGCCGGCGCGAAGCCGTTCGACCGTCCGGAGCGCGATTCCGACGGGCGACCCACCGTTGATCAGGTGTACAATCGATGGACCAGTTTTTTGGATCGAAACGAGTCCGCGACCCGTTTCGTCCGGGTTCGAGCGTTTGGGAGGTTTGCGTTTGACCGATATCGCCCAGTGGCCGCCGATGGCGCAGGCAGCGGTGCTTGTGGTGCTGGCGTTGGCGCTGATCGTGATTGCGCTGCTGGTGGCCCTGAGAAAGAGCACTGTCGAACGCAATCGAGCGGTATTGGAAACCAAGGAATCCAGGGAGGAGTCGTCGAGAAGGTTCCGCCGTCTCGAGACCGACCTCAATTTCCTGGTTGATTTCTTCAGGGTCTTTGCGCAATTGCTGGCCGATATGCACGCCGAGCGCCAGACCCGGATGATCCCCGGTGCACTCCTCAAGGCCGTCGTTCGAATCTACCGGCCCGAGGTGGCCGCCGTTCTGGTCCGCCGCGGCTCCTCGACGGACGCCGACGATCCCCTGCGTTTGACAATTGCCGCGCTGCAATCGACTCGAGGAACCTTGCGGGATGGCATGGAGTTTCGTTTTGGAGAGGGTCAGGTCGGAATCGTGGCCGAACGCCAGCAGGTCATGGTTCGCAAGGATTTCGAGGAAGACCAGATGTGGAGCTACGAACGCTCGCGCATCACAAACGAGCCCAAGTACGACATCATCGCACCCATGGTGGCAGGAAATGAAACCATCGGCGTGCTCGCGATCTCCCGGCCCGAGCGACACCACAATACCGAGCGCGACGTCCTCGAGATGATTGCCCGGGTTGGCGCCCTGACCTGGGTCAACGTCAAGGCCTATCAGAAGAAGGAGGTCGAGGCCGATATCGACAAGCTGACTCAGATTTTCAACAAGGGGGCCCTGCTGGCCCGGCTTGGTCTCGCCATTCACCAGGGCCGTGAAAAGAGCATGCCTGTTTCGGTCTTCATGTTCGATCTTGATAACTTCAAGGTCTACAACGACACCAACGGCCATCTGGCCGGCGATCGGCTGTTGTCGCAATTGTCGGGGCTGGTCAAGGAATCGGTCCGTACCGACGATGTGTTCGGCCGTTTCGGTGGTGAAGAGTTCCTCCTGGTGATGCCGGGCCGCACGCGGGCTCAGGCGATGACAGCAGCGGGAATGGTTCGCAAGAGGATCGAGGAGTTCCCCTTTGAAGGGGGTAGCACCCAACCACTCGGCAAGGTGACGATCAGCGGTGGGGTTGCGTGCTTCCCGAATGACGCGCAGGACAGCGTCGAGCTGTTGCGGGTCGCGGACGAGGCGCTCTACCGCGCGAAGGTTGCCGGTCGCAACCGGGTGGATCGGGCGGAAGAATCTGGGCTGAATCCGGGCTGACCTTCGAGTCGATCGCAGAAATCCCGTTCACCGGAGCTCACTCTTGTTCGGGACAGAGTCTCGGATTGCGACAGCGAACTGCCTCCGAATAACCGCCCCTGTTCGCCGTTCCTGGACGCTGCTATCTGTCGCTGCATCGTGCCGCTGCCGCTGCAATTCGGGCGCGGACGCGGACGCGGACGCGGGCACGGGCCAACCGAGATTCGGACAAACCAAAGACCGACCCGTAAGACTCGTGTTGTCAATCGGGCAACTTCCGGTGAATCCAAGCTAGAATACCGACCATGAAAGTCGATGTACGCCACGTGGAAGACGTCATCATTGTCGATCTCGAAGGACGGTTGGTGATGGGCGTGGGAGACGAACTCCTGCGCGATGTGATGAACGAACTGGTTGCCGAGGATTGGAAAAAGATCCTGCTCAACCTTCGTCTGGTCACCATCATTGACAGCTCCGGGATCGGCGAGGTTGTATCGAGCTGGAAACTCGCCCACCGCTTCGGCGCGGAGGTCAAACTGCTTCGCCCGGCGCCGCAGGTGCAGCGGACACTGCTCCTGACCCAGTTGTTGCCGCTGCTCGAGGTCTTTGACGACGAGGCGGAGGCAGTCGCGAGTTTTCAGACCAACTGAGGCATCGATTCAGTCGCACCGCCGCAACTGAGTTTTTCGCCGCCATCCGTGGAGGCATCGTCACCTGCAATGAATCGTGCGAGGAGGATCACTGATGTTTGACACCTTTCGGGATGGATTCCGGGACGAGCTCGACGGCATTCGGGAGGCGGGGACCTACAAGGAAGAACGGGTTATTTCTTCACCCCAGAGTGCTGCCATTTCGGTCCCTCAGGGCGAGGTGATCAACTTCTGCGCGAACAACTACCTGGGTCTGGCCGACAACCCCGAGATCATCAATTTTGCCAAAAAGGCCCTTGACGAACGCGGTTTCGGAATGGCCTCGGTGCGCTTCATCTGCGGTACCCAGGATCTCCACAAAGAGCTCGAAGACAAGATCTCGACCTTTAACGGGACCGAGGACACAATCCTCTATTCATCGTGCTTTGATGCCAACGCTGGGCTCTTCGAGACCATCCTGGGTGCGGAAGACGCCATCATCTCCGACCAGCTCAACCACGCGTCGATCATCGATGGTGTGCGTCTGTGCAAGGCGGAAAGATATCGTTATGCCAATTCCGATATGGCCGAGCTCGAAGAGATCTTGAAAAAGACCCAGGGACACCGCCGCCGGCTCATTGCCACCGATGGGGTCTTTTCGATGGACGGCTATCTCGTCAAGCTCGATCAGATCTGCGATCTGGCGGATCGTTACGGCGCGATGGTCATGGTGGACGATTCTCACGCAACCGGCTATATCGGCGAAACGGGTCGGGGAACCCCCGAGCACTGCGGTGTACAGGGGAGGGTCGACATCATCACCTCGACTCTCGGCAAAGCTTTGGGAGGAGCATCGGGAGGCTATACGACGGGTCGCCAGGAGATCATCGATCTGCTGCGCCAGCGTTCGCGGCCATACCTCTTTTCGAACACCCTGACACCGTCGCTTGCGGCAGCCGGAATCGCGGTCTTCCAGATGCTCTCGGCCACCACCGCCCTGCGTGACAAATTGATGGAGAACACCCGGTACTTCCGGGACAAGCTCTCGAAACTCGGTTATGACGTGCTCGATGGCGAGACCGCGATCGTGCCGGTCATGCTCTACGACGCCCGCCTTGCCGCCCAGGTCGCAGACGCCATGCTCGTGGAGGGCATCTACGTCATCGGCTTCAGTTTTCCCGTGGTGCCGCGGGACCAGGCGAGGATCCGGGTCCAGATTTCTGCCGCCCACGAGGTGGAGCACCTCGATCGTGCGGTTGCGGCCTTTGCAAAGGTCGGTCGTGAGCTCGGTGTGATCTGAATCGAGGCGAGGCACCCATGCAGAAGACCGCAGCTCCACGCGAGGCCTGGACCGACTGGGCCGGGAGCGGGCGGCAGATCGTGTTCGGGCACGCCAACGGTTTTCCACCCGGAACCTATCGACTCCTGTTCGAAGAGCTTGGCCGTTCCTTTTCGGTTGCAAGCTTTGCCGCCCGTCCCCTCTGGCCCGGGAGCGATCCCCTGGCAGTGAGCTCGTGGCGGGAGCTTGCCGGGGATCTCATGCTTGAAATGAGGCGCCGCGAAATCGGTGGCGCCCTGGCAGTCGGGCACAGCCTCGGAAGTGTCCTGCATCTCCTGGGCGCGGCGGCTGATCCGGGGCCGTATCGCGCCCTGGTTCTCGTGGACCCCGTCGTTTTCACCGGTTTCCACTCGCTCTTCTGGGGAGTCTTCAAAGGACTCGGATTCAGCCACCGCCTGCCTTTGATCCGGGGCGCCCAGCGGCGACGAGAGTCCTATGCCGATCTCGACGAGGTTCGCGGGTCGTGGTCCGGGAAACCGGTTTTTTCGAGCTGGGACCCGGAGGTGCTTGAAGACTACATCCAGTCAGCATTTGCAGCGACCGGTCGTGGCGAAGTAAAGCTCCGTTATCCAAAGGCCTGGGAGACCAGGATCTTCCAAATGACGCCGGCCGACCTCTGGCCCGAGCTCCGGAAAATCGACCTCCCGATGCTTTTTATTCGAGGTGCCCGATCCGACACCTTCCTCCCGGCAGCGGCCGAGCGGGTGCGCCGTATTTTACCCACCGCGCAGGTGATCGAGGTGTCCGAGAGCAGCCACTTCGTACCGATGGAGCGGCCGCTGGTGGTGGCGAGGTTGATTGTCGATTGGGCTGGCTCGATCGGACTGTAGTGGATGAATACCGAACTCCTGGTTGACGAACTTCTTGCTGCACTGAGGGCTGTCGGAAACAAAACCAGAGCAAGCGGCGCCAAGGCGTACCTCAAGAGTGATCTCGAGTTTGTGGGTGTCGCGGCCAAACCTCTGAGAACGGTGGGCCGCCAGTTTCTCGATCGTCATCCGGAGCTGGATCGGCGTCTATTGATCGAGGTGGCGCGAGGACTGTGGCAGCGTCCGATTTACGAGCTGAGGGCGGTTGCGGTTGCGCTGCTCGAGGCTCGAACGGGCAGTCTCGAATTGGCGGATCTCGTTTTCGTGGAAGAACTGCTGCGGTGTTCCCACACCTGGGCCCTGGTTGACTGGTTGTGTACCAAGGTTGCGGCGCCCCTGGTCGAAGGAGATCCAGAGGAGGCGGTTTCAATACTGCGGAGGTGGTCGAGGGACGGAGATTTCTGGATCCGGCGAGCTTCGATGCTCTCTCAGTTGCCGATGCTCCGGGCCGGCCGCGGAGATTTTTCGCTCTTTGCTGATTTTGCCGAAACCATGTTGCACGAACGTGAGTTTTTTATCCGAAAGGCCATAGGATGGATCCTGCGTGATGTCAGCAAGAAACGGCCGCAGCTCACCTATGGTTTCCTCGAGAAGCATATCCACCAGCTGTCGGCTCTCACCTTTCGCGAGGGGGCGAGACGCCTGACCGAAGACCAGCAGGCAGTTCTTCGGGAGCTTCGAAACGGCTGATACCATAAAGAGCACGAGTTCCTGCATGAAAAAGTATCTCTTGTTGGCCGTGCTCGCGTTGGTTGGCGCCGGTGATTCCTCCGCGGATGACCTATGGATCATCGTCACCGACGTGGTCATCACCGAACCGACGGACGTGGAGAATGTCATCGTCGCCGCGGGTGGATCGCTGACGGTTCGAGATGTGGCCGATCCCGGTCTGAGGGTGACCGGAAATATCTGGGCGGTGGCGGATTCGTCCATACACCTCGAGAACTCGGTCATCCAATTCATGAACATCTACCACGGTCAGTTCGCCCTGGCCGCTGTCGATCGGGCGACGGTCGAAATCGTTGATTGCGACTATCGCGTACCCAATCAGGTGCAACACGCTCTGGTGGTCGCCGGCGACGCCGAGTTGGTGATCGAGGACTCTGATTTCGGGGATGTTCAACTGGTGTCGGCCGACAAAGCACGCATCGAGGCACGGCGGCTCAACGGGAATTTCGAAGTTATCGTGCAGAATGATTCCGTGATGGTTCTGGCCGATGTTCCACGCGACGACGATGGCGGCGTGCTCTGGGTCTGGGTGGAGTTCCCGGCGGATTCGGAGGCGATCTACACGCCGCCGATGCCGGGTATGATCGACCACTGGAGCTTTCCCCCCGAGGGCTCGTCGGGCATCCTGCAGCGGGTAACTCTCGACCGTTGTAAAACCCTGCTGTGGCCGATGCTGATCCGCAGCGGCAGCAAGCTTACTCTCCGTGATATCTCCGAGGACAACTGGGTCGTGGTCGGGTTCTTCCTGCCAAACGATGCGGTGATCGCGGATCTTGTCAACGGTGCCCACTATCAGAACGAAGTGATCGAGTTTGACCGCGAACTGCATCTCGTCGATGCCTCCATCGATACCTGGAATCTGTATCCGGAAGACGAGGCGCGGATCGTGGTCCTCGATTCGGTTGTCGGCGAAATCCTCAGTCTGGGATCTTCAAGGGTCCGGGTCGAGGACTCAATCATCGATGGCAGTGGTGGTTTCTTCGGATCGCGCGACCAGTCACAGATCGTTGTCTACGACTCCACGATCACTTCGACGATCGAAGCCACCCACGACAGCACGATCGAGCTCCATCACAGCGAAGTTCTGCCCTATCCTCAAGATCCCACGGGTGCATTCACGCGTTTTGGAGCCTACGACAGGGCCCGCCTGTTTGCCGATCAGACCGCGGTCACGACGACACCGGCCCTGGCTGGTCACGGGCTCATCGGGGTGTTCTTTCTCGTTAATCCACCGTCTCGTCCCTCGTCCGTACCGGTCTCCTTGTTCGGTACGGCCGCGCTCTTCAGCCTGGACGGCGGCCCGGAGATGGCTTTGTGGCGGTTGCAGGCGGTGCCGCGACGATCTGGAGACCCGGAGGAAATCGGCCGTGGCGATTCGAATGAAGAGGGAGAGGAGTTCGCGTCCTGGTCGGGGGCGGATCCGGCCACGGACTATCTTTTGCGGATCGTGCTCACCGATACCTGGGGTCGATCGCTGGTCGGTCGCCAATGGGTCGAGAGCGGCGGTCTCCGGGTGCGGCGGCCGACCTCCAGATACAGACCTGCGCCCTGAGATCAGCCTTTCTTCTGCGCGGCGAACAGGATCCCGACTCCCCACCGACAGCCGTCAAAGAGGCGATCAAGCGAGAACAACGCCCGGGTGACTCCCACCAGCCATCGTTGCTCGCCGAGGCGGGCAATTCGTCTCAGAGAAGAGTCCTCTTCGATCGAGCCGGGTTCCTGCAATCGTCTGCGATTGACCCTCCTGAGGAAGACGGTGTCGTAGAGTCGGAGCGTCGGCCAACCCCACATCGTGACCTCGGGTTCGAAGCCCGCTCCTTCGAGCAGCGATTTCATCTGGTTAGGCGAATAGCGGCGAATGTGTCCGGCCCAGTCATCCCACTCGGACCACTGGGTCTTTCCCGCGGGCACGGTCCCGAGTAGCCACCCTCCAGTGAAGAGAACACGGGCCATCTCGGCAACAGCGGCGCCGTCCGCCTCGATGTGTTCGAGAGTCTCGGCTGATGTGGCGGTCGGAAAGACCGAGGATTTGAAAGGGAGATTCGTTATGTCGGCCACCACGGGGTGCACCCGATTGCCCCGACCTGCCCTCCGTGCGCGCTCGAAGGCGGCGGCGAGAGATCTCAAGGAGCTGTCCACCGCAACGACGGTATGACCTCTCTCGGCGAGAGAGAGCGAGAGCGAACCGACTCCGGCTGCACATTCGAGGTGGAGGCCGGGTTGTACATCCGCTGCCAAACGCCTGATGATGCGGTTCTCACGGTGTGCGTGCCTTGGTCCGAAAAACTCCGGATCGACTCCCCAATCGGCCTTGCCCATGCCCGAAGCATAGCGGAATTCCCTTGAAGAGACCGTGATCGAGATGGGTTCGTCGAGCAGAGGAGCAGAGGAGCAGAGGAGCAGAGGAGCAGAGGAGCAGAGGAGCAGAGGAGCAGAGGAGCAGAGGAGCAGAGGAGCAGAGGAGCAGAGGAGCAGAGGAGCAGAGGAGCAGAGGACACCCGCTCCTTATCATGTACAGAGCTTCCGGTACGGTTCTCCCTCTTCCCCTTCCCCCTTTCCCCCTTTCCCCCTTTCCCCTTTCTCCCTTTCTCCCTTTCCCCCTTTCTCCCTTTCGGGAACGGGATCGGGCTCGGGATCGGAACCGTCGTTCAAGATGTCATCCTGAGCGAGGCCGTCCGACGGCCGAGTCGAAGGATCTGCGGTCTTGGGTCTCTCCCGTGTGCGCCGTAGATCCTTCGACTGCGCCCCTTTGGGGCTCCGCTCAGGATGACATCGGGAGGCGGCATTCGCGTGCGTGCGAAACCGGTGCCGAAAGGTTCCCCTTTTTCCCTCTGCCCCCTTGCCCCTCCGCCCCTCTGCTATGTGGCGGTTCGAGCATCCAGCATCGAGATGGGGACCGGTCTGCTACCATCCCCCTCCATGTCCGACAGGATTCGTCCCCAGTGGATCGATTCGACCGCGGGTGTCCGGCGCGCTGTGGAGCGCTGCGTGCGCGCCGGCCGCTTTGCCCTCGACACCGAAGCCGATTCGATGCATTCCTATTTTCACAAGGTGTGTCTGATTCAGCTCTCGGCAGACGATGAGCATTTCATCATCGATCCGCTGGTATTCGAAGCGGGTGATCTGCAGCCTCTGTGGGAGATTGTCGGCGACCGTTCGATACCGATCTTGATGCACGGATCTGACTACGACGTGCGGATTCTCGACCGCGACTATGGCGCCCGCGTCGCCGGCCTCCTCGATACCCAGCTCATGGCGCAACTGCTTGGCGAAGAGAAGACCGGGCTGGCCGCACTGCTCGAAAAAGAACTGGGCGTTGCTCTCGAAAAAAAATACCAACGCGCCGACTGGGGCCGCCGGCCTCTCAACGCTCCACTCCTGGAATATGCCGCCGCCGACACCGCCTACCTCGAAAGCTTGGTTGAACGGCTTCGTCTTCGGCTCGAGGAATTGGATCGCTGGAACTGGGCTGTTGATGAATCCCGTCGGCAGGAGGATGTTCGCCATACCCCGGTGGTGGCCGATCCTGCAGCTTTCGAGCGGATCAAAGGCGCACGCGCGTTGCGCGGGGCGGACCGCGACCGCATATTCTCTCTCTTCGAGTGGCGGGATGGTATGGCGCAGTCGAAGGACGTGCCGCCTTTCAAGATTCTCGGCAACAAAGTCTTGATGGCGATGGCAACCGATCCGCCGGCTGATATGAACGCGCTGGCGGACATGGATGGCCTGGGACCTCGGGCCGTTCGTCGTTGGGGGAGAGAACTCCTGCGCCTCGTGGGGAGTCCCGATCGCGCCCCGGAATTCGTCAGGGCGCCGCGATCGCCGTCGCCAAAGGCCGAGGTCAGACAGCGCCTCAAAGATCTGACCGCAGTGCGCGACGCCAAGGCGGAGGCGCTCAAAATCCAACCCGGTCTTCTGTGCCCGCGCGGGTGTCTGAACGAGCTCGCTGTGTCCTGCACGACTTCTTCGACAGCGGAGGATTTGGTTGCCGGCGGCCTCTCAGGCTGGCGTTTCGAGGAGCTCGGAGCAGAGTTTCTGGCGGCCCTCAAGGGTGCGTGAGATCGGTGGGTCCTGTTGAATCGAGCGACGGAACAGAGATTTTTCCTCGCGCCGCAAGGCTGCCCGCGGCGCTCAGGACCGTTGCTGGATGGTAGGTATTTCGGAATTTGTGCATTAGGCTTCGATGATGAGTTTAGCGAGCGAACAGCGCGCTGAAATTGGATTGGGCGGTTGCTTTCGACGACCGGCGGTTGATCTCCTGATTCCGATTCTCGCGATGATCCTCGTGGTCGCGGTCTTCAGCGTCTGGTTCATGCAAACTGAACGGACCTTGTATCACGCCGATCAGGTGGCCTATTGGTCCTACTCCCGAAGCCTGGCCCAATTGATGCGAGACGATCCCATAGCATCTGTCGGGGCGGTTCTCCATACCATTGCCAACGATGACGTGAATCTTCTGCCGGCCGTCCCGATTTCGCTGATGATGGTGGTTTTTGGTGGATCGCGATTGGTCTACCTCCTGGCCATCGTCCTCATCTATGGCTTCGCCGCGGCGGCAGCCCTCATCTTTGCGCTGGCCCGGATCGGGCCGCGTCCGCCACCCTGGGTTGCGCCATTGACCTTCGGGTTGCTGGCCACCGTGTGGCAGCCGATCTACATCGGCTATCTCGGTATCGGGGGGGTGGCGCTGGCGTTGGTGGTGATCGGATTGATCTGGCAGAAGGGGCTCATTTCCCAGGGCTACCGGACATTGATGCTCGCCGGGGTTTTGCTCGCGGTCCTGGTGCTGTTCCGTCGCTGGTGGGGCATCTGGGGTCTGGCCTTCATCGTGGTCTTGACGGCCGATGCGCTCTGGAGATTCTCGCGATCCCCGGAGAAAGACCTGCGAGGGTTTTGGCAAGCGGTTCGGGGTCTGACCATCGTTCTGATGAGCACCGGGTTGACGGTAGTGGCTCTGGCCGCGCCGATTGTCGTGAGCCGAATGCGGACCGACTACTCCGATCGGTTCAGCGCCTACAGCCACGAAGGCTTCTCGGAACGGTTGGCGTCCATTGTCGGTCGATTCGGTCTGGTCGGTCTGGTGGTGCTGGCGGGGTGTCTCGCGGTCTTGCTCATGCACCCGAAAATGCGGCGAACAGGCATTCTGCTGGCGGCACATCTTGTGTGCACATTTGCCATCATGGTGCGGATTCAGGATCATTCTCCGCAACATTGGTATCTCTACTCGCCGCAGATTCTCCTGATCATCGGTCTTGCTCTCGTCCAGATCGCCTCCCAAGTCAGACGAAAGAGAAAACGGGCGTTTCTCGTTGCATTGACTGCTGTTGGTCTGGTGACGGTCGTTGCGGTCTTTGCGCCCGCAAAATCGGGCTGGCGAAAGCATTTGACTCCCATGCTGCCGGCTGATGTCATCCGTCCGCAAATCCGAAATGATCTGGCCGAGGTGCAACGGCTGCTGTCCTATCTGGATCAGGTTTTTGCGGGCCGCACAGGACATCTCTACGTTCTTTCCAGTTCCGAAAAACTGTCGGACCATGTGCTCGGTTTTTCGAATCTCTCCATGGGCACCTCCTACCGATCGCCGAGTGAAATTCTCGGCGCCTCGCATGTGGATCGCAGAGACGGTTTTCCGCGCGGTCTGTTGTTGGCCGATGTGGTGCTGGTTGCTCACCCGGTGCAATACCATCTTCGCCCCGAAGATCAGCGTACGGTGGGTGAGCCGGCGGCCAGTTTCCTCGCTGGGACCGATATCGCGCTCGCATTCACTCCATTGCCGGAGCGCTTTGTGCTCGATGATGGTGTGACGGTGACGGTCTTTCAGCGGCGGCGCCACAACAGCAGGGAGGAGGTCGCGGCACTCAGCGACAGGCTTCGGAGCTTCTATCCCGATCGACCGGAGATCTACTCTCCGGAGTGAGGGCGATTATTCTTCGATGCGCTCGACGTCCGCGCCGAGACCCTGCAGCCGGTGGTGAAGATTCTGATAGCCGCGTTCGACCTGGCGAATGTTGTGGATGACGCTTTCGCCCTCCGCCACCAGGGCGGCGATCACCAAGGCCATGCCGGCGCGGATGTCCGGGCTGGCCAGGTTCTGGCCGTGGAGTTTGCTCGGTCCGACAACCACCGCGCGATGGGGGTCGCAGAGCACGATCCGGGCGCCCATGGCGATCAGCCGGTCGACCCAGAAAAGACGGCTTTCAAACATTTTTTCGTGGATCAGGATCGTGCCCCGCGCTTGGGTCGCAAGCACCACCGAGATCGACGTCAGGTCGGCCGGGAAGGCCGGCCAGGGACCGTCGTCGATTTTTGGGATGGCGCCATGGACGTCATCCTGTACCACGAGGTCCTGATCAGCAGGGACGACGATATCGTTGCCGACCACCCGCCACTTGATGCCAAGGCGGCCAAAACACAGTTCAGTCATCCGATGGTGGATCTCGGGTTCGGCATCGACGATGCGGAGTTCGCCTCCGGTGACTGCGGCGAGCCCGATAAAACTCCCGACCTCGACCGGGTCGGGGCCGATCTTCGCTGAACAGCTGCCGAGATCCGGTCGTCCCTCCACCAGGAGCGTGTTGGTGCCGACACCACGCACCATGCCTCCCATGGCGTTGATGAGGTGACAGAGCTCCTGCACATGGGGTTCGGATGCGGCGTTTCGAATCGTGGTCGTACCGCTGGCCACCGATGCCGCCATGACGGTGTTTTCGGTTGCCATCACGCTCATTTCGTCGAGGAAGATATCGGTGCCGGTCAGACCGGCCGGGGCGTGGAGCCGATATCGATCCGGCGAGATCTCGATATCGACACCCAGGGCTTCCAGTGCGTGGATGTGGGTGTCGAGTGGCCTCCGGCCGATACGATCGCCGCCCGGGCGAGGAAGTTCAGCCCTACCGTGGCGCGCTACCAAGGGGCCGGCGAGAAGGAATGACGCGCGGATCTCGCACGCCAGCGTGGCCGGTACAGCTTGAATTTTCACCGTTGATCCGTCGATCGACCATACGCCGGGCCCTCTTTTCTCGACCGTGGCGCCGAGTTCGGCCAGGATCTCGACCATGACGCCCACATCTCGGATCTCGGGCACATTGCCGAGTTCCACCGGGCCGTTGCCGAGCAGGGTTGCTGCAAGCATCGGCAGGGCCGCATTCTTGTTTCCACCGGGGATCAGGGTGCCGTGAATAGGCTGCCCGCCGCGGATGACGTAGGCAAAATTGTCGTCTTTCGTGCTGCTCATGATCAAAACATAACACCGAATAATGGCGCTGGAGAGGTGAAAAAATGGCGCTGCTGTAGAATCTCGAATTGTGACCCGTCTCGTGCTCCATCCATTGCGTGGTCCCAAGCGTGCGCGGCAGTTGGCCGATCTGCTCGACCAACTGCACCGCGAACACGACCGGGTGGTGGTGTGGGTGGCTGACGCCGGCCGACGCCAGATCCTCGATGATTATCTGTGGACTTACGAAAAACTCGCCTTTGTCCCCCACATCCTGTGGGCCCCTGAGATCGGGGAGGTCGATGATCCGGTGGTCCTGGTGGGAGAGCCCGCCAACCCCAATCGGGCGACCGCACTGGTGATCGGTGACGAGCTTCCCCCGGGCGGCTGGGCCGCAACCTTCGATGTCGTGCACGATCTCGTGGCTCAAGGCGACGATGGCGCGGAGCGCAGCGCATTCTGGGATCGTTGGCAGACGGATCCGGAGACCGCCGAAACGTCAGATCTGTAACGACGGAAGATTTCGGTCGTCGCCGGAGCCCTTTGATTAGGAATTAGGAATTTCGGATTTCGGATTTCGGATTTCGCCGAACAACCCAGGAGAAACCGCAGATCACGCAGGTGAACGCAGAGAGGACATCGCTGTCGATGTGAAGGTGAACCACAGAACGGACCGACGGCCTCCCTTTCTCCTCTGCCCCCTTGCCCCTCTGCCCTCTGCCATGTCTGAGATGGATCTCCCTTTCCCCCTTTCCCCCTTTCTCCCCTGCGTGCTTGCGGGATCGGGAACGGGATCGGATGGGTTGGGTGGCGGATTCCGCATCCAGCATCCTCTACATCCCCGGAAGCTCGATATCCAGACTTTCCACCGGAGGCGTGCGCGAGAACCGCCGGATCGCGAGCACCGCCTCAACGACCAACCACAAGGCGATGACCGTGATGATGCCACCGACAACGAGCAGGGTCTGATTGCCCTGCTCCCAGAAGGAGCGGAGCTTGATCGCCATGGCGATGAGGGTCGTGATCATCATGAAGAACATCGGAATCAGATAGGGGAGGGCCGGGCGGCCGCGTTGCAGGAGATACAGCGACACTGTGAGCAGCGCAAGACCGGCCAGGAGCTGGTTGGTCGATCCAAACAGTTGCCACAGGACCAGTCCCGCCGACTGCCCCTCAATTCGATAGAAGGCGAAAAAGGAAATCGCCGCCACCGCCAGGGTGGATGAGAGGTAGCGGTTCCGGAGTGGTTGGAATCTGATGGATGTGGCAATTTCTTCGATGTTGTAGCGCAGGAGGCGGGTGGCCGAATCGAGGGTCGTCAGCGCGAAACTCACCACCACTACGGCGATCAGGGTGCGGGCGGTCTGTTCGGGCAGGCCGACTACCGAGACGAACCGGGTCGCCCCTTCGATGAAAGCCGACATGCTGTTGCCGAGACCCTGGATCGAGCCCCAATCCGCGTAGTGGTGGCGCCAGGCGGTGGGTGACACAAAACCTGCGGTACACGCGAGAACCGCCGCCAGACCGAGCAGTGATTCTCCGATCATGGCCCCATAACCGATGGGGCGCGCCTGGGGCTCGCGGTCGAGCTGTTTCGCGGTGGTTCCGGATGAAACCAGCGAGTGGAAGCCCGAGGCGGCGCCGCACGCAATGACGATGAACACAAAGGGGTACATCGGTGGCGCACCGACCGGGTGAGTGTCGATTACGGGCGAGGCGAACTCGGGACGAAGGATAAAGAAGCCGATGTAAGTCAGACCGAGACCGACGTAGAGCAGCAGCGAGTTGAGAAAATCACGGGGTTGGAGCAGGGACCACACCGGGAGCACCGAGGCGAGCCAGGCGTAAGCGAGCAGAATCCAGGTCCAACCGCCGGAGGACGCCCATTTGACGGGCATGTGGGGCGAGGCGACGACCACTGCGAGGATGATCACAAAGGCGATGGAGATCAATGTGCCGAGGCGGAATCCCTTGCGCCGGACCAGCCACCCGATGATCAACGCCGCGACCAGGATCACTCCGGACGGGACCACCGATTCCGGGTAGTAGGAGGCTGAAAACAAGAGCCCGACCACGTAGGCGAAGACGCCCATCGCCAGGGCAATGGCAAAAAAGATGATCGCGTGCATCAGCGACTTGGCGCGCTTGCCCATCAGGCCTTCGGCAATCGAGCCGATCGAGAGTCCCTTGGCGCGCACCGAGATCACCAACGCGCCGAAATCGTGAACACAGCCGATCAGGATCGAGCCGAAGACCACCCAGATCATGGCTGGGAGCCAGCCCCAGACGACGGCGATAGCCGGTCCGAGCATGGGCGAGAGACCGGTGATCGAGGCGTAGTGGTGGCCGAAGAGAACCAATGGCGGTGTCGGGACGTAGTCGATCCCGTCGCGCAGCGCGTGGGCCGGTGTTTCGGCATCGGGCCGCAGCGTGAAGAGCTTTTCGGCCAGATAGCGGGAGTAGAAGAGATAGCCCGCGAAATAGACCGCGAAGCACACCAGAACGGCGAGTATGGATGTCATGCGCAGTATTTTACCCGCGCCCCGTTCAGGGGGGCAGAGGGCAGGGGGGAAAGGGAAAGGGAGAAAGGGAGAAGGGGGGAAAGGGAGAGCCGTCCGGCCCTTCGATACTCGATGCTGGATGCTAGATGCTGGATCACTCTTGTTCAAGACAGGGTGTCGGCTATCGTTCAGGGACGGCGACAGGGAACAGCGTCAGAGAACAGGAGTCAGCGGCAGCGACCAGCGGCCGGGACAGCGACTGCAATCACTTCTTCGGGTTCAGCAGCCGCCAGGTCATGGCACGGACTTGATCGAAGGCGTTCATCGCTTCACTGGCTCCGTTAGGGCTGATCGCTCCGGCGTGGGCGAGGAGTAGCAAGTGGCTGTCGACCTCTTTCGCCGAGGCGTAGGCGATTCTCCAGTGATTCGACCGGTCTCTACCGACTCGGCCGCCCACCGGCTACCCCTTCTTTTGAACGACCCGGTGGTGGCCACTTCGCCGCCTGTACTCCTGACCGCTGCCGCTGTCGCTGACGCTGACGCTGGACACTGTCGCTGCCGCTGCAACTCGGGCGCCGAGACTGACAGGGGAAGGGGAGAAAGTCTGCCGCCTGTGGCATCATTGTCGACATGACGGCATCAAAAAAAGCGCGTCGTGAGCACGAATTGCCCCAGGCTACCGCCGAGTGGGGTTGGCGATACCACCACATGGGCATCCCGACCGACGAGGTACGGCCCGGGGAACGCTTTCTTGAAGAGTACGGAATGCACGTGGTCGGTTTTGATTCCAGCCCCTACGGGGTGGAGTGGATGCGTTTCGAGCCGGATAGCCCGATTTCAGAACTGGTCCGGACGGTTCCTCACCTCGCCTTCGAGGTGGATGACATCGACGCGGCGATCGAGGGCAAAGAGCTGATCGGGGATCTCACGTCACCGATGGGCGGAGTGCGAGTCGCGATGATTCTCCACAACGGCATGCCGGTCGAATTACTCGAGTTTTCCTGACGCTCTGTCTCGGAGAATCCGCAGGAACCGCGCTGGTAGTCGCTCACAGGGCGGCTCTCCCCGGTTGCAAAACCCTCGTGATCCGATTTTTACCTGATAAAATGAACAATTGAGCGAAGGAGCACATGTAGTGCCCATGATGTAACGTCGCCGTTTTTTCGCTCGACGGCCCGTCTTTCAGAGATGAATACTCGCTATCAGCGATTGCAGGAACCTGAGTTGGCCTCACCTGCGCCGACCAGTGTTCCTCTGCCTGGCATGCGGAAGAGGACCAGGGCGCGAGGTTCACAGGCAAGCCGGGCAGGCCCGGTGGGCATCGCCGCGCTCTCGATGCTGGGCCTGACAGCCGGGCTTCTGGCCGCTGAACTGGGGTTGCGAATCGTCGGGTATCAGGGAGAACACGAACGACTACGAACGGTTTTCGACTGCAATCTCGGACAAATTCCCAGGGAAAGTTGGGTCCACGACGTGTTTTTCGACCCCGACCTGTCTGATGGGGTCGAGATCAGGGGTCAACGCATGGCCTTCGCCAAATCACCGGGTTGTACGCGGGTCATATTTGCCGGTGATTCAGGGACATACGGTGCCGGGGTCGCTGTCGACGAGGCGTTCCCTGCAGTTTTCGGGGAGCTCGTCGGCGAGACCGACGGCATCGAGGTTCTCAACGCGGGTGTCATCGGAATGTCGACCGTGAGCGAATATCGCCTGGTAGCGGATCAACTGCTGCGAATGAAGCCGGACATCGTCGTCGTGGGTGTTTTCATGGCCAACGACATCAATTTCAATATCGCTCATGAGCACCTGCTGCGGGTTTCACCGCTCTCATTGAAACGGGGATCGGAGATTCTCCGCCAGCGCTCCGCCCTGGCGCATTTCGCGTACCTCCAGGGATTGTCGGTCAGGCGATCGATCAATTTCTTTGCGCAATCAGGATCCAATGGAGGGGCCTTTGGTGTCTGGCCGCCCCTCTTTGATGATCAGGGCGTCGATCTGCTTCACTACCGTGATGGCGAGGTCGCGACGTACCGGAAGGAATACTCGGCGAAGATGAACGAGGCATTCGATCTTTTGCGGGAAGTATTCTCCCGATTCAAGGATCTTTCGGATGAACGGGGTTTTCAATTCGTCGTCGTGACCATTCCAACGAGCTCCGATATCGCGGGTCGGCTTCAGATGTTTGCCTATCCGGACGCACTGGCGGAGATGCGCGATTTCGGTGTCATCGAATCGGAACAGGATCTGGATTTTCGTAAGCCCGCGCGCCGGGTGGCCGAAATCTGTCGTGATCTCGGCATCATCTGCGTTGATCCGATCGCCGAAATGAGGCTGCTCGGGGCCGAGAATGTCATCCGGGAGAATGACGACCACCTCTCGGTGGCGGGACACCGAACAGTGGCTCGAGTTCTGGCCCGGAGGTTCGAGAGGCAGAAGCGACGATTCGAAAACCGGCTCTCGGAGACTGATCAGGCTTCTTTGAGAGGGGTCAGCCCGCTCTGATCCTGGTGATTTGCGTATTTTTTATGGAGATCCTGGTCGGCCAAGCTCTCCGAGCATGCCGCGCAGCCATCGGATACTCCCCGCGCGGCTTCGAAACTCGCCCCTCACCTGGGCTTCGATGAAAGATCTGACCACGCGGCCGAGCTCGGACCCCGGCTTCAGACCGACGATCTCCGCGATTTCATTTCCGGTGAGCATTGCTGAGGGACACACCAGTTCGGCCCCACGCTCCAACCACAGCCGCCACCACCTGCGCCATGGATGGTCGGGTTGGACGGCAGCGGCAAATGCCAGTACGGCCGGAAAACCGGTTCCAACCATGTGGATCATAGCCCTCCGGTCCTTGATCGGGGCACCGACCGTCGCGAGGGCCTGCTGGAGGAGTTCTGCTGCCTGGACGGCGTGTCGACGAATCTCCCGCGGCCACGCATAGGGTGCTAATGATTTTTCATCGGGAGTGCCCCATGCCAAAAAAAGAGGTGCCAGCCGGGCGGAGTCTCCGGCCTGGAGCAGGGCTGCGGGGACGGGGTGCATTTTCGGAATGACCAATCGATGCACCGTATCGAGGTTCCGGTCGAGCCATCGGACGTCGCATGACGAGCCTTCGGGAGCAGCCGGCAGCAGGAGACCGAGTTGACCCAGGGTCTGCAGACCGCGAGCGGCTCCCGGCGCCCGCACCAGCTTGGAGAGTTCGGTCCCGACCCTTTCGCGTGGCGCGTCATGGAGTCGTTGAGTCAGATCCCGAATCCACCGAGCGCTTTCGCTATCGATTTCGAAGCCGTCGAGCTGTGCGAGGAAGCGCGGCGCGCGCAGCAACCGGACGGGGTCCTCCTCGAGATTCTTTTTTGAGATGGCTCGCAGCACGCCGCCACCAAGATCATCGAGGCCTCCAACCCGATCCACAATGGCCCCATCCGGCAGCGGTCGAACCAGCGCATTGATCGAGAAATCCCGTCTCCTGATGTCATCGTCGAGGCTCAGGTCGCCCAGGGGCCAGAGCTCAATATTGATTTCCGAGGTCTCAATCCTCCAGACGCTCTTTTCTCCACGTCCGAGGATGTGGGCCGATGTGTCGAGCCTGGCCGCCAGGCGCTTCGCGGGGCCGTGGGTGTCGTCGATCGTGCCGGGCAGTACGAGATCGAGGTCCGAGTTGTTTCCGCCAAGCAGCCGGTCGCGGAGATACCCGCCCGTCAGATGGATTTCCGGGCGGCCCAGACCCTCCCACACGCCGCGCAAGAGCAGATCGCCGTCGAGAGCGTTGATGTCGATGGAGGGCATGACCATCACAGGATAGTCGATTCCACGCCAAGAGGCTCGAGACCCGGGACCTGGGGCTTGACATGCTCAGATACGCGATCGATCCATTGAAGCCCCAAGCCCCAAGCCCCAAGCCCCAAGCCCCAAGCCCCAAGCCCCAAGCCCCAAGCCCCAAGCCCCAAGCCCCAAGCCCCATAGCCTTCCCGCCGACTTCGCGCTACAATCACCAACCCCGCCGCGAGGTGGAGAATCCCAGTGTGAGGGAATGATGGCAGAAGAACGATTACAGAAAATCATTGCGCGTTCCGGTCTGTGCTCTCGTCGCGACGCCGACCGGATGATCGCCGATGGCAGGGTGACCGTCGATGGGCGGGTCGCTGTGACCGGGGAAAAGGTCGAACTGACCGAGGTTCACATCAAGGTTGACGGCAGGGCAATCAAGGCTCCCGAGCAGTTGCGGTACTTTCTCGTCTACAAACCCCGCGAGGTGATGACCACCTGTGATGACCCCGAACAGCGCCGCACGGTGATCGACATCGTCAGACCAGTGATCCGAGAGCGGGTCTATCCGGTCGGCCGGCTCGACTATCACTCCGAGGGCCTGATCATACTCACCAACGATGGGGATCTGGCGGCAAAAGTCGCCCACCCGCGGCATGGGATCGTGCGCGAGTACCTGGTCAAGATCCGCGGCGATCTCAGCGACTCCGAATACAAAAAGTTGATGGCCGGCACCGTCATCGAAGGGTGTCGGGTCAAGCCATTGTCGGCGCGCTGCGAATCCAAGAGGCGTGGTGGATCGAGCAGTTGGTGGCGGGTCGAGGTCAGCGAGGGCCGTACCCACGAGGTTCGCGAGTTGTTTTTTCACGCCGGTCACCACGTGCAACGATTGCGGCGGACCGCGATCGGCCCTTTGCGGGACAAATCGCTGAAGGCTGGTGAGTTCCGCACCTTGAGCGCAAAAGAAATCGAGGAATTGAGGCGCTCGTCTGCAAAACCGGGCCGTCCCAGGCCTCCCCGACGCCGGCGGCCAACGCCGAAGGACCCGAAGGCAAAAAAAGGCAGCGCCTCAGCGCACGCAAAGAACAAGCGGTAAATTGTTGAAAAAATTGGTCCCTGCAATTCGCCGAAGGCGAAATGCTGAGGTAAAATAGCGCGCCGCACGAAGCAGTTGGAGGATGCGTGGACAGCAAGGATGATGCCCAACAACCGGTTGAACAGCTGATAGCCAACCGCCGAGCCAAGCTCGATGCTCTTTATGAGCTCGGTCAGGATCCTTATCCCCGTCGTTATCGGGTCGAGGAATCCGTCAGTGAATCGCGTGCCCGGTTCGAGGAAAAGACCGCCGATGAGCTTGAGGCGGCGAAACCTGAGGTCCGGCTGGCCGGTCGTCTGGTGGCGGTTCGGGGCCACGGAAAGGTTTCGTTCTGTGATCTTTCGGACGGTGCCGGTCAGATCCAGCTCTATCTGCGAAAGAACGATCTCGACGAACTCGACTGGCAGATCTTCAAGCTGCTCGATCTTGGCGATTTTCTTGGTGTTGAAGGGACGGTCTTCAGGACCCGGGCCGGAGAACTCAGCGTCGCCGTCAAAAAGCTCCAGATATTGTCGAAGTCCCTTCGGCCCCTGCCGGAGAAATATCATGGCTTGACCGATCGCGAGGCGCGAGCGCGGCAACGGTATCTCGATCTTCTGTCCAACCCATCTTCCCGCGAGGTCTTCGAAACTCGATCGAGGACGATTTCGTCCATCAGGAGGCGGCTCGAGGACAAGGGATTCATGGAGGTCGAAACGCCCATGATGCAACCGATACCGGGCGGCGCCACTGCGCGGCCCTTCGTGACGCATCACAACACCCTCGATCTGGAGCTCTATCTCCGCATCGCACCCGAGCTCTTCCTCAAGCGGTTGACGATCGGCGGCTTCGAGCGGGTCTTCGAGTTGAATCGAAACTTCCGCAACGAGGGGATCTCCACTCGCCACAATCCCGAGTTCACGATGCTCGAGTTCTACTGGGCATATGCGGACTACGAAATGATGATGGATCTCACTGAAGAGCTGGTGACCGGCGTCGTCGAAGAGGTGACCGGTGGGCTGGTGGTGGAGTGGGGCGAGCACACCATCGATTTCAACCGACCGTGGCGCCGGCTGCGTATGCGCGATGCCATCCTCGAGTACTCTGACTTGAGCCCGGATGACCTGACCGATCGGCCAAAGATGGAAGCGGCGGCGCGCAAGCTTGAAGTGCAGCGCATCGATGAGCGTTCCGACGGCAATCTCTTCGCCGAGCTCTTCGAGATGACCGCCGAGTCGCTGATGATCAATCCCACCTTCATCATGGATTTCCCGCGCGAGATCTCGCCCTTTGCCAAATCGACCCCGGACGATCCCGATGTGGTTGAACGATTCGAGCTCTTTATCGGTGGCCTCGAGGTGGCGAATGCTTTTACCGAGCTCAACGATCCCGTCGAGCAGCGACGTCGGCTCGAAGCCCAGGCGGCCGAGCAAGACGGCATGGTGGACGAGGATTTCGTGCTTGCTATCGAACATGGCATGCCCCCGGCCGGTGGCGAAGGGATCGGTATCGATCGTTTGGTCATGTTATTGACCAATCAGCAATCGATTCGCGATGCCATCCTCTTCCCGCAGCTGCGCCCGCGGGATTGAGGTGAGGAAGTTGATTCCAAAATCAGGGCCGGGTTTCCGGCTCGCCTCGATATGTCCGTGCGGGCGGACGGATGTCCGGGCAATCGGACAGTTTGGTGGTGAGTTTGTCCGCTGAGCTCCACCTCGCACGCCGCTACCTGGTCGGGCTCCGGCGCCGGACCCACGTTGCAACGGTGACCCTGATCTCTATGGTGGGCCTCGGTCTCGGAGTGCTCGCCCTGGTGGTGACCCTCTCGCTTCTGGATGGGTTCCAATCCAGCATCCGTCAGGAGATTGTCAACGAAGCGGCTCACGCGCGGATTGTCCCGGCCGAGGGCCGTCTTCTCGAGGATCCGCAGAAGTTGGCCTCGGTCTTGCAAAAAGAGTTCGGCCAGATGGAAATGGTGCAGGTTGTACGCGGTACGTGCCTTGTTTCGTCGGCCATGGATGCCGTTCCGGCATCGGTGGTCGGCCGGTCTGACGCGTTGGATGTGTCGATCGACCGGGTTTTGGCGGCGAGGCTGGGAGTCGGCCGCGGCGACATTCTTCAGGTGATTTCTCCTCGTCACCGTCTGACGCCGATGGGTCCGCTGCCGGTCAGAGTGCGGACCGAGGTCGCTGCAGTCCAGACCACTGAACCCGGCGCGGAGGCCGGTTCAATCCGGCTGCCGCTCGAAGCGGCGCAGCGCTTGCTGTGGGGGGGTGGTCGCGTCGAGGCCCTCGAGCTTCGCGATGTCGATGATCCGTGGCGTCTTGGTTCCAGGCTTCGAACCGTCATCGAAAACGAGGGTATCTCTGCACGGGTCCTTGACCTCGAGGAGCTGCATCGACCGCTCCTGCTGGCGCTCGCCCTTGAAAGAGTGATGATTTTTCTTGCGGTCGGATTGATGCTGGTGGTCGCCGCCCTCAATCTCCTCTGTAATGTCGCCATGATAGCGGCCGAAAAAAGAATTGATCTCTCGGTCCTTGCCGGGATCGGTTTGTCGCCGAGTGCGCTCCGCCGGCTGTTTCTTTTCCTCGGCGTCGGGATCGGCATGGTCGGCTCGATTATTGGTGCTTCACTCGGAATCGCCACGGCGCTCATCCTCGATCGCACCGGTGCGCTGCCCCTGCCGCGGGGCATTTTTGTCGTTTCTTCGGTGCCCTTCCGGGTCGATCCGTTGATGGTCGGAATGGTGATGGCTTTGGCGCTCACTTTGGCCGCCACTGCGTCGTGGCTGCCCTCTCGATTGATTGCACGGCGCGAACCGGCAGATGGGCTGAGATATGAGTGAGTCCAGACCGCTGGTCGAGATGCGTGGAGTCACAAAAGGCTTTGGCGTGGGAAGCACCCGTGTCGAGGTGTTGCAGAAGCTCGATTTCGATCTTCAATCGGGTCAGCTTCTGGCAGTGGTCGGGCCGTCCGGCGTCGGTAAGAGCACCCTGCTCCACATCGTCGGTCTGCTCGACCGGCCGGACGAAGGCAGTCTGATCCTCGATGGCCGCGAAGTTGGTGATTTCGACGGCGAACAACGAGCCCGGCTGCGCAACGAGATGATCGGTTTTGTCTTTCAGCACCACTATCTGCTCGACGAACTCGATGCGCGCGACAATATCGCGCTTCCTCTTCGCATCAACGGCCAGGCCGCCGGGCCGGCGCGTGCGCGGGCGGATGAGCTGTTGGAGGCCGTGTCTCTCGAGGCTCGTGCCCATCACTTTCCCGACCAGCTATCGGGCGGGGAGCAACAACGGGTGGCAGTTGCCAGGGCCCTCGCCATGAAGCCGAGACTGTTGCTCGCGGACGAACCCACCGGCAACCTCGACCGCGCCAACTCTGAGCAGGTCTTCGCTCTGGTCCGTGAGCTGCATTTGCTGGCCGGATTGACATCAATTATAGTGACCCACGACGAGGAGATGGCCCGCATGTGTGATGGCGTCTTTCGCCTAGCGCCTGCGGGCGAACGTTTCGAATATGTTTGAACGATTCAACGAACACGTACGGCGTAGTCTGTTCTTTGCTCGCTACGAGGCGAGTCGCTCGAGCAGTCGGTCGATCGGAACGCAGCACGTCCTTCTGGGTATGCTGCGTGAGGCTGATCCTGAATTTGGCGAGTTGCTCGCCGACAAAGGCGTTGTGGCTCGAGAACTGCGCGACGAACTGCTCGGCGACCGGGTCAGCTTGGAGCGGGTGAGTACTTCACCGGATCTACCCCTGGCCGAAGAAACCAAGAAGGCGTTGGCCTTCGCGGTTCACGAAGCCGAGAGCATGGGTCACGCAAACGTTGGGTCCGAGCACCTCGTCCTCGGCCTCCTGCGGGTCGAAGGCTCGACGGCGGCTCAGTATCTCAATGCCCGCGGTCTGGACCTTTTCCAATTGCGGGAGGATGTCGTTCGCCGCGGTCGCGAACTCGAAGCCGAGGCCACTGCCCAGGCCACCCCGCACATGGCCGAGTACTCGCGTGATCTGACGACACTCGCCGTTGACGGTTCCTTCGATCCTTTGATCGGTCGTGAGCAGGAAGTCGAACGGATGGTGCAGATTCTCAGCCGGCGGACCAAGAACAACCCGCTCTTGTTGGGAGAGTCAGGAGTCGGCAAGACCGCCATCGTCGAGGGTCTGGCGACCCGTATCGTCGAGGGATCGGTCCCGATGCTGCTTGCCGATCGCCGGATTCTGGCCCTTGATCTGTCGCTGTTGGTTGCCGGCACCAAATATCGTGGTCAGTTTGAAGAACGGCTGAAAGGCCTGCTCAAAGAGCTTCAAGATCATCCCGAGATCATCATTTTCATCGATGAAATCCACTCCTTGATCGGGACCGGTTCGGCCGAAGGATCCCTGGATGCGGCCAACATCATCAAACCGGCCCTGTCGCGGGGCGAGATCACCTGTATCGGTGCAACCACAGTCCGTGAATACCGAAAGTATGTCGAAAAGGACCGCGCGCTGTCGCGCCGATTCCAGGCGGTCAATATTCGACAGCCAAGCGAAGACGAAACCGTCAACATTCTCGAAGGAGTCCAGAGTCGATACGAGGAGTTTCACGGCGTCCGCTACTCCGCGGAATCGATCAAGGCCGCCGTGACCCATGCCGGTCGATATATCACCGACCGCGCCTTTCCCGACAAGGCTATCGATGTGTTGGACGAGGCGGGGGCACGGGTCAAACTGCGTCAGGTCTCGTCGACCTCGTCGCTGCGACGGGTGCAACACGAAATACGCGAAGTAGTGGCCCGCATGAAGGAGGCCATTTCGCTGAAGGATTTCGAGCGCGCCGTCGATCTTCGTGAAGAGGAACTGCGGCTTCGCGAAGAGCTCGAGATGCTCGAGACCACCCATGCCGATGAGCCGCCCGAGCAGATTGTCGTTGAACGAGCCGACATCGAAGACGTGGTGGCGTCCTGGACGGGAATCCCGGTGAGTTCGATCGGTGAAGATGAGGCTGATCGCCTGCAACGGATGGAGGAGATCCTTCGTCAGCGGGTTGTCGGTCAGGATGATGCGATCCAGGCGGTTGCGAAGGCGATTCGCCGCAGCCGTCTCGGGGTTGCGAGCCCGAATCGCCCGATCGGGTCCTTTATTTTCCTTGGGCCTTCGGGTGTGGGCAAAACCGAGGTCGCGCGACAACTGGCGGGTTTTCTCTTTCAGGATCCCCGGCGCTTCGTGCGATTCGATATGTCGGAGTACATGGAAAAACATACAGTCTCGAGACTGATCGGGTCGCCCCCCGGCTATGTCGGTTTTGAAGAGGGAGGCCAGCTGTCCGAGCAGGTTCGTCGCAACCCCTATTCGGTCGTTCTGCTCGACGAGATCGAAAAGGCGCACCCCGACGTCTACAATCTGCTCCTCCAGGTCCTGGAAGACGGCAGATTGACGGACAACTACGGCAACGTCATCGATTTCACAAACGCCCTGATCATCATGACCTCGAATCTCGGTGGGCGAGAGCTGGTTGAAGGTGATCGGATGGGATTTGCCGGTGACGGCGCCGGCATCGAAAGCTCTCAGGTGCGCGATCTGGTCGACCGGGAACTGCGACGGCACTTTCCGCCGGAGTTCATCAATCGTCTGGATGAGGTCATTGTCTTTGGAGCGCTCGATGAAAAAAGCATGCTGGATGTGGCGCGCATCCTGCTCGAGGAGACGGCGACTGTGCTGGCCAAGAAAAACGTGGTGATCGAGTTCGCGCCCGAGGTGGCGGGTTGGTTGTTCTCGCAATGCGGACTGGACCCGCAGGCGGGGGCGCGACCTCTGCGCCGTTTGGTCAAGTTGTGGGTCGAAGACGCTGTTGCGGACTACCTGATTCAGAACCGGACAACGGATCATGTCGACATCCGGGTACTGGTTGAAGAAGACCGGCCGGTTGTTCGAGCCAAGGGTCGGGATGTGGTTACCCAGGGGCGGAACGCGTGAGGCTTTCCACTGCCCTGCTCGTCTGTCTTCTGTGCCTCGGTGCGGTCGGTGCGTCCGCGCAAGAGGGCGAGATGATCATTCGCGACATCGTTGTCGAGGGCGGCGTGACCCTGACTGTCGATACGGTTTCCTACTATCTCGGGCTGGAACCCGAGGATCCGGTGGATATCGAGTTGATCACCGACGGCTATCGGCGGCTGTGGGACTCAGGGCTGTTCGAGGACATTCAGGTTGATGCCGAGGACAACGGCGACGGGACGGTCAACTTGTACATCGTGGTCATCGAGCGGCCCTTTGTCACAACCGTTCTTTTCGAGGGCAACAAGAAGATCAAGACGGCCGACCTCAAAGACAAGCTCGATGAAAAAGGTGTGGAGATCCCACGCAATGTGCCGCTCAAGATGGCGCAATTGGGGCGCATCCAATCTGCGATCAAGGAGGTCTACGATACCGACGGATTTCGTTCGGCTCAGGTCCGGTACGAAGTGGCGGATGCGGCGGCCAACAAAAAGCAGATCACCTATTTCATCGACGAGGGTGGCAAGGTCAAGATCAGTTCCATTGATTTTGCTGGAAACACCGTGTTCAAGGACTCGAAGCTGAGAGGGGTGCTCGAGGAGACCAAGCAAAAAAGCCTCCGCAACTTCTTTGGTGGGAAGTTGATCTACACCCGGGAAAACTGGGATACAGATCGCGACAACCTGCGAAACTTCTATGGCAACAAGGGCTATATCGATGTCAAGATCGGCGAGCCCGTTATCGAGTTGATTGCCAAAAAGCCCGACGCCGAAACCCTGAAAAAGAAGAAGTACCAAATGAACATCACCATTCCCGTCGAGGAGGGCCCCGCTTATACGTTGGGGTCTTTCAAGGTGGAGGGTGCGGAAATTTTCCGACCCGAGTTCACCCAGTCGGTCTTCCCGGTCCAGGAAGGGGGGTTGTACAACCGCAAGGTGATCGAGGAAGGAATGGAGAAGATCCGCGAGGGCTATCACAACTCGGGCTACGTCTACGCATATACCAACCAGACCTTCGCGCGGCGTGAGGGCGAGGACTATGTCGTCGATGTGGTCGTCGATGTCTTCGAGGGTGAACGGTTCCGATTGGGTCGGCTCGAGTTCGTCGGCAATACGACGACCCGTGACAAGGTTCTACGCCGTGAATTTCGAATTTCCGAGGGTCAGTACATGAATATGGCCATTTTCCGGGCCTCGGTTTTCAAGGTCAATGCCCTCGGTTACTGGAAACTCGAAGAAGAGCCTCTCGAATTTGATTTTGACGATGAGAACCGAAAGGTGAATGTCAAGGTCAGAGGCAATGAGGTCGGTCGCAACGATATTCAGTTCGGGGCCGGCTACTCCGAGCTTGACGGTTTCTTCATCCAGGGGCAGTTCAACACCCGGAACCTCATGGGACGGGGCAACACCCTCGGCGTGTCCCTGCAATTGGGTCGTCGCACGGACCTGTATTCACTGAGTTACACCGAACCCTATTTCCTGGATCGCCGGATTCTTCTGGGTGCTTCGATCTATCAAAGCAGCATCAAAGTGACCAACGCCGGTCGCTCGGACTACGAACGCACCACCAGGGGCTTTTCGCTCTCCACCGGTCTCGGGGTCGGCCCCTTTTCGTCGGTGTCTGGCATCCTGTCCTTTCAGGATGATTATTCCCGCTTCGTGGTGAGTCAGGGGGGAACCATCGGCGACCCGACTTCCGGCCACAACCGGCCGTCGAGCATCCCACCGATCGACGGTCAGTCCTTCGAATATGCCTTCGAGGAATTCACCGGCAAGACCCATTCCTTCACCCCGGGATACAATTTCGACTCGAAGGATGACCCTTTCGACCCCAATAGGGGAAAAGCCTACCATTTGAGGATGAGGCTGGCCGGTGGAATCCTCGGTGGCGACTACGACTATGTGCGACCGGAGATCGGCTATACGATTTTCCATCCGTGGGGCAAAAAGGCCACCCTGGCCTTCCACGGTGAGGCGGGACAGTTCCTCACCTACAACAATTCGGAGATCCCGATCTACGAACGGTATCGCCTCGGCGGTGACCGATCGCTGCGCGGCATTCCCTATTACTCGGTCCTGCCCCGAACCGAGGAGGGTTTTTACTTCCTCTCGCCCGGGGGATCTCGCATCGGTGGAGATCGATACTGGCAGTTGAATTTCGAATATCAGTTTCGTATCGGCGGGCCGGTCAAGTTGGTGCTCTTCTTTGATACAGGCAATACCTATGTTGATGAGCAGGGCTGGGATTTCAGTCTCTGGCGACGGACCACCGGTGCTGAGATCCGGATCTTCCTCCCCATCTTCCAGGCTCCCATTCGGTTTATTTATGGTTACAATCTTGACCCGTACCCGGACGAGAAACAGAGTGATTTCCAGTTCTCGATCGGGACCACATTTTAAGCATATGGAGGACCTCATGTATCGTTCGAAATGTTTTGTGGCGGCAGTGGCCGCGCTCGTGATGGCGATAGCGATTCCGGCGGCGGCGCAAGGCAGCCTCGCCGTCATCGATGTTCAGCGGGTAGTTTCCGAGTCCGATCCCGGCAAACAAGCCATCCAGAAGCTGAAGGTGCTGTCCGACGCCAAGGTCCAGGAAGGCCAGGGCCTGCAGCAGGACCTCGCCAACCTTCAGGACCAGTTCAACAAACAGCGTTTCACCGTTTCCGAGGAACGCCTGGCGGAAATGAACAAAGAGCTCGAGGACAAGACGATCGCCATCCGTCGTTTCGAGGATGATGCCAAGCGAGAGCTCGAAGAGGCACGCCGGCGAGAGCTCGGTGGACTCGAAGAGAGGATTCTGCCAATCATCAATCAGATCGGTCAGGAAAAGGGGATCACGATGATCTTCAACAAATTCCAGTCCGGTCTGGTGTATGCCGATGAGACGGTCGATATCACGGACGAGGTCATTCAGAGGTTCAACACCGTCCAGTGACACAGTCGGTTCGGCTTGGCGACCTCGCGGTCGATCTCGGGGCCGAGGTGGTCGGTGATGGAGATGTGTTGATTCGAGGGGTGCGTCCCCTCGATTCGGCGGAAGCTCATGATCTGAGTTTTCTTCACAATCCGAAATATGTGGAGGAGGCTCGAGCCTCGAAGGCGGGCGCCATTCTGGTGGCGGATCCGGCCGTGCTCCCGGACCGCAACCTTCTTGTGTGCAAGGAGCCGTACATGGCCTTGGCAAGGGCCGTGGATGTCTTCCATCCGATCGAACGGCCGCCCGCGGGAATTCACCCAACGGCGGTTGTGGCCGAAGATGCGGTCGTTGGCGATGGATCATCCGTGGGCCCGCTCGCAACCGTTGGCGGTGGTGCCTCCATCGGAAGCAACACCGTCATCTCTGCGGGCTGTATATTGGGCCGCGGTGTGGTCGTCGGTTCAGACTGCCGGCTCCATCCAAGGGTGGTCGTTGAGGACCACTGCCGACTCGGCGACCGATGCATCGTCCACTCCGGGACGGTGATCGGCGCCGACGGTTTCGGATTTGCCACCGTCGAGGGCGTGCATCACAAGGTGCGACAGGTTGGCATCGTCGTGATCGAAGATGATGTCGAGCTCGGCGCCAATGTCTGTGTCGATCGCGCAGCGCTCGGCGAGACCCGGATCGGTCGCGGCACAAAGGTCGACAATCTCGTCCAGATCGCCCACAACGTCGAGATCGGCGAACATTGTCTGTTGGTGGCGCAGGTCGGGATCTCGGGTTCGAGCAAGATCGGGCACCATACGGTTTTTGCCGGTCAGTCCGGGTGTTCGGGACACCTCAAGATCGGCAACGGCGTCGTGCTCGCGGCCCGTGCTGTAGCCATCAAGGACGTGCCCGACGGCGTGACACTTTCCGGGTACCCGGGACGGCCCCATGCCGAATGGCTCAAGACACAGGCCAACGTGCAGCGTATCGGCAAATTGCGCGACACGGTCAAAATGCTCGAGAGGCGTCTCACCGAGTTGGAGGAGAAATCATGAGAGATATCGGCGAGATCCTTGCGGTGATGCCCCATCGTTACCCGTTCCTGCTCATCGACCGGATTGTCGAGATGGACGAGGAGTCCATTCGGGCCATCAAGAACGTGACGTTCAACGAACCCCATTTCCTGGGTCATTTCCCCGGTGTGCCGGTGATGCCTGGGGTCCTGATCGTCGAGGCGATGGCGCAGGCGGGAGGGTTTCTTCTCCTGAGCGCTATGGAGGATCGCGGAGATAAGTTGATCTATTTCACCGGCATCGACAAATGCAGATTCCGAAAACCGGTCGTGCCGGGGGATCAATTGACCTTCGAGATCCAACTCATGGCAAAAAAACGAGGCTTCGCCAAGATTCGAGGACGTGCCACGGTTGATGGTGACGTAGTGTGCGAAGCTGAACTGATGTGCGCCGTGGCGGACCGCTGATGCCGGCGCATATTCATCCGAGCTCGGTCATTGATCCCGGCGCGGTCATCGCCGATGGCGTGTCGGTGGGCCCCTACACTGTCATCGAGAATGGAGTCGAGATCGGTGCCGATTGCGAGATCGGACCGTTTTGCAGGTTCGGTACCGGGACCTCCGTCGGCGTGGGCAATCGATTCGAAAGCCATTGCTCGGTCGGCGCACCGCCTCAGGACCTCAAATACGAAGGTGAGGCGACCCGCCTCGAAATCGGTGACGGCAATACATTTCGCGAATTTGTCACGCTCCACAGGGGCACGCCCGGTGGTGGTGGGCTGACCCGTATCGGCAGTTCGAGCCTCTTCATGGCTTACGTCCACATCGCGCACGACTGCAACGTGGGTTCGAACACCATCTTCGCCAACAACGCCACCTTGGCCGGACACGTGGATGTCGCCGACTTCGCGACAATAGGTGCAATCACTGCGATTCACCAATTCACCAGAGTCGGCGAATACGCGTTCCTGGGTGGTTTTACGGCCGCCGCCAAGGACTGTCTACCGTTCATGAGCACAGTCGGCAACCGTCCTCCAAAATGTTACGGGCCCAATACCATCGGTCTCGAACGCAAGGGTTTTTCGGAGGACCGCCGGAAGGCGCTGAAACAGCTTTGGCGGCTGCTTCACAGTCCGAAGCTCAACCTCTCACAAGCCGTCGAAAAAGCCCATGAGGAGCTTGCGGGTCAGAAGGATGTTGATTTCGTGTTGGAATTCATCGCGACTTCCAAGCGGGGAGTCATCCTCGGCTGATCAGGCTGAGGTCGGTGGGGTGAAGAGGAAGAGTCATTCATGTTCGGGACAGCTTCAAGGGAGTAGGCAGGAAAATGAGCGTTGACATCGAATTCGCGAATTTGTCGATCAAAGATGCCCTCGATCTGGCGATTCTGGTCGAGGACGAGGCTGAGCAGCGGTATAGCGAACTGGCGGACAATCTCGAGCTTCACAACACCGCCGACGCGGCACGCTTCTTCCGCTTCATGGTCGGGTGTGAGGCCAAGCACGGCGAGGAACTGCGGGCCAAACGAAACGAGCTCTTTGGCGACCAGGAAACCAACGTCGATAGCTCATTGCTGTGGGACGTGGAGGCACCCGGATACGAGGTGGCGAAGACCTTCATGACCATCCAGGATGCGCTCGCGGTGGCGCTCGCGGCTGAAACCAAGGCCTTCGAGTTCTTCGATGGCGCGTTGCCGGAAGTCGAGGACCCGGAGGTTCGGGAGCTTTTTACCGAACTCCGGCAGGAAGAAGTCGAGCATATGCAGATGGTCCGCGAACAGATGAAAAGGGCCGGCGACGGCGATTCGTACGATCCGGGTGATTTTGCCGACGAGGGAGTCGCTCAGTAGCTCGAGGGCAATCAAAAAGCCTATGGGCTATGGGCTATGGGCTATGAGCTATGGGCTATGGGCTATGGGCTATGAGCTATGGGCTATGAGCTATGGGCTATGGGCTATGAGCTATGGGCTATGGGCTATGAGCTATGGGCTATGGGCTATGAGCTATGGGCTATGAGCTTTCAGCTTTAGGACAAAGGCTGTGACCGAACAGCCTCCGGATCAGAGAATTGGAATTGTCCGTCGCGGCACCCTTGGGGCGCGAGCCCCAGGTACCGTGCCCTCCCCGAATAACCAGCCCTGAAGGGGCGACAGAATCAAAGCCACAACAGCCTATAGCTTACAGCCTAAAGCCTTTAGCCTCTGGCCTTCTTCAGTACTTGTAGCCGATGCCCAAACCGATGGTGAACGGGTTGATATTCAGCTTCACCGGCGGGTAGTCGGTTCCAGACGAAGTGACCCGGGCCTCGAGAGCGACCTGTGTCGAACGCAGGTTGAAATTGGCGTACCACCGGTTGTCGAGCTGGTAATTGACACCGATCTGAAAGGCGAGACCCACTTCTCCATCGAAGTCGAGCCGTTCGACATCGGTATTCTGAAGATCGCCGGAAATCGAGTAGAAGGGCGGATACCAGCCGACTCCGAGGCCGATGTAGGGATCCCATTCGCCATAGATCGGATGGTGGTAGAGGGCGATCGCGGTGATCGGCACAAGCCAGACCCGACCGCCGTCCAGACTGCAACAGTCGGTCTCGATGGCCTTCAGGCGGTGAGCCGATGTGCCAATCGAGAATTCGGCTCCGAAGCGCTCCGAAAACATGACGTTTGCGTCGAATTCGATTCCCGGTCCGGAGTCGAGCTTGAGTTGATAACCGGTGTCGCCAACGATTTCACTGGTCGCTTCCGCCGAAACGTAGAGGACGCGACCGCCGAGACGCCACTCCGACGTCTGGGCGATTGACATCGCTGGTACCGCGATCAGGGCAAACAACAGGGCTGGAATCGAGCGTCGCAGCATCGGTCAGAATATTCTTCCGAGACGCTGGAGGGTCACTTCGGTGTCTCCCGTTGAAGCCAGCAGCTCTTTCGCGGCATCTCCAAGGCCCTCGATCAGCTCCTCCGGCGTTTTCACGACCAACCCGCCAAGGAGATAGAGCGGCGACCCATTGGGATCGATATACATACCATCGGTCGGTTCTGCCGCCTGAAGACCCTCAAAACCGGTGGGTTCGTCTTCGGCGTCGATCAGGGCCCAGACCTTGGCATCGAGATGGATGATTTCCACCTCCTCGTCTTCGTATTTCTTTCGCAATACATTCCAACCGGGGGCCTCGTGTGGGCCCCGTAGAATCCAAATCTTTGCCATTGTTTCCTCCGCAGCGACATCATACCTGTTCCGGCCTTGGAGTCCGAATCCGTCACGGTACCCGAATTTCAGCGTCAGCTGCTGAGACCAGCGACTGGGAACAGTGATCACTATCCGAGCCGGTTGTCGATCGACTGCAGAGCTTCGAGCGCATCGAGCGGGATACTGATCTGACCATGAGGCGCCTGCGCTTCGCGCGGGTTGATGCGAACCAGCGTCGCCCCGGTCGTGGTTGCGACCCTTTCGGAGGTCATGCGGACTGTCGGCACAGCCGAGCCTGCGCCAATCTCCACGATCACCAGGCGTTCTCCGCGGGCCTTGGCGAGCCAGTCCTCGAGCCGGCGCTCCTGCGCTGAACAACGGTTGGGAATCCAATGCCAATCGCCAAACATGAGAACGTTGGGACGGGCCAGCGACCCGCAACGCGGGCAGGTCGGCAGTGGATCTTCCGCCCGAAAACATTCTTCATCGACCGCGATCTCCATTTCTGCGGCGCTCCAAATATCCTCGTGGCAGGGTGTGGCGCACTGAAGGTGATTGATCGAACCATGGCACTCCGAGACCTCGTCGCGAGCAAAACCGGCCAGTTGGAACTGCCCGTCCACGTTCGAAGTAAATACGAAGCCGCCGTCTTTCATCGATGCAGCCCAATTTTTGAGCAGGGCAAAACCCCGGTGCGGCACGGTCCGTCGGTAGAGCTTCAATCGGTGGCCGTAGAAACCCCACGCCAACGCCGGGTCTCGGGAGAACCAGGCCGGATTCGCCATGTCGACAAAAGAGATGCCGAGCCGCTTCATCGGTGGATAGGCCCTCCAGAACCCCGTGTTGCCGCGAAAATCCGGCAACCCGGAGTCGACCCCCATCCCAGCCCCGGCGGTGATGAACAGAGCATCGGCGCCGGATATCGCCCGGGCGGCAGCGTCGATATCGGTGTCAATTCCGGAACTCATGGGGACATTCTAACCTCGTCCATTCTGATTTCGGCGGGAGCGTGGAGTCCGGGATCCGTGGTCCGGGATTCATCTGATTTCTCAGGGCTGGTGCTACTATTGATTGAACATCGAGCCGACCCGAGCGGCACTGCCACACCCCGTTGGAGGCCACATCATGACGACCCGACGCACGCTGAGCGTGGCATTACTTTTGTTTGGATCCGGTGCCTGTGCGCTGGTCTACCAGGTGGTCTGGTTGCGTGAATTGCGACTCGTTTTTGGCGCGTCGTCAGCCGCGACCGCGACCGTTCTGGGGATCTTCATGGGCGGGCTCGGTCTCGGTGGAGCGATTCTCGGGCGCCGGGTCGATCGCATGAAAACGCCGTTGGGGTTTTATTCGAAGCTCGAGCTCTCGATCGCCGTGATCGCCGCGTTGACGCCATTCATCATCGCCGGTTCGAGGATGGTTTACCTCGCAACGGGTGGGTCGGTCAGCCTCGGCCTGGTCGGGGCGACCCTGGTCCGGCTTCTCCTCTCGACCCTCGTCCTTGGGGTGCCGACCTTTCTGATGGGGGGGACCCTGCCGGCGGCAAGCCGATCGGTAGTGACCGAGGAGGATCTCTCGCGTCGGAATCTTGCGGTGCTCTATGGCGCCAACACCCTCGGCGCCGTTCTCGGTGCCTTTGTTTCGACCTTTTGGATGCTCGAGGTATTCGGGACCCGCAATACCCTCTGGTTGGCGTGCGCGATCAACGTGCTGATAGCCCTCAAGGCACGAGAGATGAACCGAACGATGCCGGTTTTGCAGATTTCGGATGAAATAGCGGTGCAAAACACCCCTTCGTCCGACACCGAGACGGTGCCGGCCTCGTTTGTCTATGTCGCCGCCGGAGTGGTCGGCTTCGCGTTCCTTCTCATGGAGCTCGTCTGGTACCGAATGCTCGGTCCGATTCTCGGTGGGACCACCTACACCTTTGGCCTGATCCTCGTTGTGGCACTTCTCGGAGTGGGTATAGGAGGGGGACTGTACTCCGTTGGTCGAGAGAAGATTCGGCCGACTGTGGCCTTATTTACCGTCACCTGCGCCCTCGAAGCCCTGCTGATCGGCCTGCCTTTCGCCTTTGGCGACGACATCGCCGTGATTGCCGGATTGCTCCGAGCACTGGGCGTCATGGGATTCACCGGGTTGCTCGCAGGTTGGTTCGTGGTGGCCTCGGTCGTCATCTTTCCGGCTGCCCTGATTGCCGGCTACCAGTTCCCCCTGCTCATCGGGCTCCTTGGCTCCGGGCGAAAAGATGTGGGCCGTCACCTCGGGACAGCCTACGCGTGGAACACGGTTGGGGCGATCGCGGGGTCGATTTTCGGCGGCTTCCTGATCTTGCCCTTTGTCACCGCACCCGGCTCCTGGCGGTTGGTCGTCTGGCTGCTGGTGGTGCTTTCGCTCGGCGGAATGGTCATCGCAATGAGGAACAGAGGCCGATTCGTCGGGTTGGCGGGAACCTCGCTTGTCTGTGTCGCTGCCATTGCCAGCGTCAGTTTTCAGGGGCCCACCGCGGTGTGGCGCCACAGCGGCATCGGAGCGGGCCGCGCGACCCTGATCGGGATGGAGAAAAACGATCTGCAACGATGGGCGAACAAGATACGGCGAACCATCAGTTGGGAGGCAGAGGGCCTTGAAATGAGCGTTGCCCTGTTGGCGACCAACGGTATCTCATTCATCGTCAACGGCAAGAACGACGGCAACGCGAAGACCGATGCATCGACCCAGGTCGGATCCGGTCTGATCAGCGCAGCGATCCACCCGGAACCGCGTCATGCCCTGGTTGTCGGTCTCGGCACCGGCAGCACATCGGGCTGGCTCGCTCGGATTGAATCCATCGAAAGGGTCGACACAGTCGAGCTCGAACCGGCGATCGTCAACGTCGCCAGAATCTGCACTCCGGTCAACGCCGATGTGCTGGAAAACCCGAAGAGCCAGATCTTTCTCGCGGACGGGCGCGAAGTCCTGCTCGCCAATCGCCAGGAATACGATCTCATCGTTTCGGAGCCGTCGAATCCCTATCGCGCCGGGATCGCCAGCCTGTATACATCCGAATTCTACCGGGCGGTCGCGAATCGACTGCGTCCGGGGGGCATCTTTACCCAGTGGATGCAGGCCTACGAGGTGGATACCCAGACGGTTCGTACCGTCGTCGCGACTCTCGGGTCGGTTTTTCCATTTATCGAGATCTGGCAGACCAATGGTGTGGACATGATGTTCTTGTGCTCGATGTCGGACCCGAGCCCCCTGCGCATCGACCGTCTTCGATCGCGTCTCGCCATGGAACCGCTCCGAACAGCCTTTGCGATGGCGTGGGGCACCCACGATGCGGAGGGTTTTCTGTCACACTTCGTGGCCGCAGCGCCCTTCACTCGTGCGATTGCCGAAGGTCAGAGCCGGATCAACACCGATGACCGGATGCTCGTGGAGTTCGGTTTTGCCCGAACCGTCGGGCGCAGAATGGTTTTCAATATCGAAGATCTCCGCTCCGCAGCACAAGAAAAGGGATTCGATCGACCGCGTGTCGCCGGTGGTGCCGTCGACTGGGAGGCTGTGGATGCGGGTCGGGTCATGATGCACGCCGTGGTTCATGGAGGAGTCCCTGCGGATATTCGTTTTGGATCCGCTGCCGACTCTGCCCGCCATCTCTACCAGTCGTTTCTCGCCGGCGATCTGGAAACCCTTCGCCAGAAGCGGGCAGAGGGTGAGGTCGCTCCACGATTTCTCATAGATCTTGCCGCTCTCGCACTGGCCAGCGCAGATGTGGGCGACCTCCTCACGATGGATCTCGTGCGCCAGCTCGAACCCTGGTGGCCCCTCGAGTCCGCAAGTATCACCAGTCGCTACCTGTGGCGAATGGGTGAAGCCGATGCCGCAGTGGATCAACTCATTGCTGTTTTCGCCGAGCTGAAAAGCAACCCCTGGATTCAGACAGGCCTTCTTCAAGCCGCCCTCGACCTCTCTCGTGAGATTGCCGAGGAGCGGCCGGAATATGCCCCGGCCTTTTTTGACGTGCTGACGTCGGAATTTGCAGTTTCGGTCGCCAATGAGGATCGTCGGCAAGCCCTGTTGTTCATGGCCTCGATGCTCGGCCCACACGTGACGGCGGAGGTCTTTCATCAGCTCGAGCCGCACGTTCCCTGGGAGTACAGCGTTCTCGTGAGACGCCTGGATGTCTATTTGGCAACCGGCGATCCACTGGCCGAGCGCGCACGGCGTGATCTCCTGCGTTTTGAGGATCAGGCTCCCGAGCCCTTTCGGATGAGATAGCTGAGCACAACCCTTCGCCGTCGTCGTAACGCAGGGCGCTGAGGCTCTTGGTCAGGCCGGAGCGGTTTGTAAGCTCCCGAGGGGGTTTTCGGTCGGCAAATCGAAGCGAAAGGTGGTGCCCTCACCGACCGTGCTCTGGCAATGGATATTTCCTCCGTGCAGCTCGACGGCTCGCTTGGCGATGGCCAGACCCAGACCGGCGCCCCGATCTCCACTCTCGTCCTCCGATCGTTGCACCCGGTGGAATCTGTCGAATACCAGAGGCAGATCGGTTGCTGCGATCCCCGGACCGGTGTCGCGAACCTCGATCCGAAGCCATTCGCCGAGGGGTTCCAATCTGATATCGATCTTTCCCCCTTCCGGGGTGTAACGAAGGGCATTGTCGAGGACGTTCTCGAGGGCTCGTTCGATCAAGCCCACATCTGCAGATATCCAGAGCAGTTCGTTTGCCAACTCGGCCTGGAGCGAGACGCCGCGGTCCTCCGCGGGGAGACGGTATTTCTGGGCGATGTCCTGGACCAGCTCCCCGATGGGCATGCGTTCGCGATCCATCGGTTCTGAGAGGGCGTCGAGTTTGGCCAATTCGAAGAGGTCTGTGACCAGGCGACCGAGGCGTTTGGCATGCTGGAGAGCGATATCGAGGTACTCTCGACGCTGGTCGGGCGCGAGGGAATCCTCCTTGAGCATCAAGGTTTCGAGATAGCCGTGGAGGTGGGTCAAAGGGGTTCTCAGATCGTGTGAAACATTGGCGACCATTTCGCGGCGCAACCGATCTTGACTCTCCAACTTGACGATCTGATCCTCGATTCGAGCCGACATCTGGTCGAATGTCACCCTCAGTTCATCGACCTCGTCATTGTTTGGCGGTAATCTGCCGGCCCCGGGGCTTCCCGGGTCAGTCTCCAGAGATCCAAAGCGAAAGTCCGCCATGTCGCGGGTGAGTCGGGTCAGCCTCGAGGTCAGTCGACGGGACAACAAGACGGCGCCGATCAATGCGAGGATCGTGATTCCGACCACCGCCACGGCGCCGGCGCGGAGGATGTAGCTGCCGCGGAGAATCTCCGCCACCGACACGAAATGCTCGCTCGCCAGGACGATGTAGAGGTAGCCTTCGAGATTGCCGTCGCGGAGGATCGGGGCCGCGGAAAAGATATTCTGGCTGTCGGGATGGCGCGGGTCATCGCCCCTGATCGGCAGCCGGGGTTCTCCGCCGACATAGTCTGCCACCGGATCGAGGCTCACCCGGGCGAGCTTCACCTTTCCGGGAGGCGCCGAATAGGCCAGGATATGGCCGGTCGGATCGAGCAGGTAGAGCTCGATGGTGGGGTTGATCACCATCATCATGTGAAAAACGTGTTCCAGCGCCTCCTCGGCGATTTCACCGTTTTCGATGAGCAACTCCTCCTGCACGATGTGGGCGGCGAGGTCGCGGTGAATGCGTTGCTGCACCTCTTGCTGATAGAAATAGCTGGTCACCAGGGTCACCGCGAGCGTGACGCCACCGACGACCAGGAACAGACCGAAAAGTGCGGCGGAAAGTTTGGAATAGAGGCTATTCATCGTGATCTCCGTTTGATCGGCGCACGCCGAGATTCGCCGCCCGGCCCGTTCGAAGTATTCAACCGCCGGCGACCGCGGGGTCGAAGAATCGGTAGCCGACGCCCCACACGGTGCGAATGAACTGAGGGTTGGAGGGGTCGTCTTCGATTTTGGCGCGCAAGCGGTTGATGTGCGAATTGACAGTGTGTTCGTAGGTGCCTTCACCGTAGCCCCAGACCAGATCGAGCAGCTGGCTTCGGGTGTAGACGCGCCCGGGGTTGTGGGCGAACTGCAGCAAGAGATCATATTCTTTGGCGGTCAAGTTGATATCGTCGCCGGCAATCGACACCCGCCGCTTTTCGCGATCGATTGTGAGCTTTTCGTATTCCAACGGGAGAGACTCGACCTTTTCTTCAGCCATACGATCGATTCGGCGAAGAATCGCCTTGACCCTGGCCACCAATTCGCGAACGCTGAAGGGTTTGGTCAGATAATCATCCGCACCCATCTCGAGACCGAGGACCCGATCCACCTCACCCGATCGCGCAGTGAGAATGAGGATCGGTGTGTAGTTCTTCCGACCGCGCAATTCGCGGCACACATCGAGGCCGTCCATGTCGGGGAGCATGAGATCGAGGACCAGAAGATCGAAGGGGCGTTTTGCCGCTTTGGTGAGCCCCTCTCCGCCAGTCGGCGCGATCTCGACCGTGCAGCCCGCGTCGCGAAGGTGCATCTCCACCAGCCGTGCGAGCTGCGGCTCGTCTTCGATCACCAGTATTTCTTTGTCCATGTCCCCCCTCCGCGGCGGCCGGTCGCCGTCCGGGCACAAGATCTCCTCCTCTCGAGGCGATTCGGTGATTTGTGCGCCAGACGGCTCGTACCATCAATTGTTGCACCGTCAACCGAAAATGGTTACTACTTGATCACCAGAATGTCGACCACGGGATTCCGCCAATCCCAGTTGGCGGGCGAAAGATCGCCGTCTCCATGGAGCCCGGGGTGGGTATGAATGAAACCCTCGGCATCGGTCGTATCGCGGACGAAGGGGCTGCCGCAGGGCGGGCCCGGGATGAATCCACAGAGTTCGCTGTTGAACTCGGTGCCTGCATCCCACGCGGGAGCCGAAACACGTTGGTTCTGGTTGTCCCTCACGACCACAAAATTGTCGAGGCCGAAGAAGGCGTCATTGGTGGTCACCAGCATTCCGACCGCACTGATTCGATCGAAGGGGCCCTGACTCGCGAGTTCGACGACCAGGGTCTCTCCCGGCAGCAGGGGGCCGTCCGCTACGGCAAAATCCATGACGTCTTCGTTCGCGGCCAACAAGTCGGCGAGAGCCGAGGGATCACCGTCCTCGGCCAACATCGAGAGCTCGGTCGAGGCGACGAGCCCGGGGATGAAGATCCGCGCCTTCCACGAGTGGCTTGCCACCACCGGCGGGCTGATGATCTGTTTGCTCACGTTGGTGATCCTCACCGTCACCGTTTCCACCATTTCCTGGGCCATCGCCGGTACCGAAACCGTCGCAGCCACAACCACCAGAAGTCCGATCACAAATGTCCGTTTCATGCTTTCTCTCCTCTCGACAAATTTTCGGTGTGAACCGATGTCTGTATTCAAGATGAGGCGCAAAGCTCACGGACACGTCACGGATTTCTCACATTTTTATCACGCTGCTGCGACGGGCACTGGTGTTTGGAGAGGTGTTGGACGGAAAAAAACCCCCGCATGAAGCGGGGGTGGTGAAGTATGGAATCTATTGATTCGAAGTGGTTTACTCTTCTCCCATGAAGGGGTAGGCAAAGTGGGTGGGCGGGATGAAGTTCTCCTTGATGGTTCGTTGCGACGTCCAACGGATGAGATTGAGGTAGGACCCCGCCTTGTCGTTGGTGCCGGAGGCCCTGGAACCACCAAAGGGTTGTTGACCGACTACGGCACCGGTGGGTTTGTCGTTGATATAGAAATTGCCGGCGGCGTGGCGCAGCCGGTTTGCCATCTTGACGATGGTGGATCGGTCGTGGGCGAAGATCGCACCGGTGAGAGCGTAAGGGGAGGTGGAGTCGCAAAGCTCGAGTGTTTCGTCCAGGTCCTTATCGTCATAGACATAGACCGTCATGACGGGGCCGAAAATCTCCTCTTCCATGAGCTTGAAGCGGGGATTCGTGGTTTCGACGACGGTTGGCTGGATGTAGAAACCCTCGGAATCGTCCCAGGTACCTCCGCACAGTATCTTGGCTTCCGGCGAATCGATGGCGTGCTGGATATAGGCCGTGATATCGGAGAAAGCACCGGCATCGATCACCGCATTGAAGAAATTCCGGAAATCGGTGGGTGGTCCCATCTTGATCTCCGAAATCTGTGACAGGGCGTAGTCCCGGACCTTCGGCCAGATGGAGCGTGGGACATAGGATCTCGAGGCGGCCGAGCATTTCTGGCCCTGGTATTCGAATGCGCCCCGTACCATGGCCGTGGCGAGCGCCTCCTGATCGGCCGAGGGATGAGCGAAAATGAAGTCCTTGCCACCCGTTTCGCCGACGATCCGGGGGTAGGTCCGATAGTTGGCGATGTTGTCGCCGATCGATTTCCACATGCCTTGGAAAACCGGTGTCGAGCCGGTGAAGTGGATGCCTGCCAGGTGCGGGCTGGCCATGACGGGGTTGCCCACCTGGCCACCGGATCCGGGGATGAAGTTGATCACACCCGGCGGGAACCCGGCGGCCTCCATCAGTTTCATGAGATGCCATCCGGTGAATACTGTCGATGAGGCCGGTTTCCACAAGACAGTGTTGCCCATCAACGCGGGAGCGGTCGGGAGGTTGCCCGCGATCGATGCGAAATTGAAGGGGGTGACCGCAAAAACAAATCCCTCGAGGGCCCGATACTCGACCTGGTCCCAGTGTCCGAGGGCAGACTCAGGCTGCTGCTCGTATAGAAAACGCATGTAGTAGGGATTGAAGCGCCAGAAATCCACCAACTCGCAGGCGGCGTCGATCTCGGCCTGAAAGACGCTCTTCGATTGGTTGAGCATGCAGGCGGCGTTGAGGCGGTCGCGCCACGGGCCCTGCAGCAGTTCGGCCGCCTTGAGCATCACAGCGGCGCGGTGCTCCCAGGGCGTCTCCGACCACTCTTTCCAGGCCGCCGCGGCCGCTTCGATTGCCATATTGACCTCGGCCTCGCCGGCCTTGTGATAGGTGCCGAGCACGTGTTTGTGGTCGTGAGGACAGACTGCCTTGGCGGTGTTCCCCGTGCGAACCTCCTGACCGCCAATGATCAGAGGGATCTCGATTTCTTCGCTGAGCATCCTTTTGATCTCGGCCTTCAACGGAGCCTTTTCGGGCGAGCCGGGGGCGTAGGATTTGATCGGGTCGTTGATCGGCGGCGGAACGGAGACGATTCCATTGGCCATTGAGAACCTCCAGGGGCGTTGATTGGGTGGTGTGTGCGGATCGCTAGCCGCCGGGTCATAGTAGCGGGCTTGGCGGGTATCCGCAACGGCCTGAAGCGCGGAGTTGTTCGCGGCGCCCGTTCGGCGTCAAGGTACACTTCCGCCATGAATTTCATCTATCTCGATTACAACGCCACCACGCCGATCGATCCCCGGGTGGCCGAAGCGATGATGCCTTTTTTGAGCGGTGGTTATGGCAACCCCTCGTCGACCCACCGTCTCGGTCGCGAGGCTCGCGATGCCGTCGAGGGTGCCAGGAGGCAGGTTGCCGGGTGTCTCGGATGCGCGGCGGAGGAAATCGTACTGACCTCCGGCGGCACGGAGTCGAACAATTTTGCCATTCGTGGTCTTGTCGCCTCCCGTGGGGGCGGCCACGTCGTCACGTCGACGATCGAACACCCGGCGGTGCTCGAGGTGGTCAAGAGTCTGGAGCGCGAGGGGCAGATCGATCTCACCACCGTCGGTGTTGATTCGGCCGGCAGGGTCGACCCGGCAGCGGTCGAGGCCGCTCTCCGCCCCGAAACGATCCTGGTCACCGTAATGCTCGCCAACAACGAGGTCGGAACCGTGCAACCGATTGCCGAGATCACGAAGCTCTGCCGGCAGCGCGGTGTGGTCGTCCACACCGATGCGGCGCAGGCGGTGGGCAAGATACCGGTCAAGGTGCCGGAGCTCGGCGTCGATCTCCTATCGGTGGCCGGACACAAACTCTATGCTCCCAAAGGTGTCGGTGTTCTCTTTATTCGAAAGGGCCTCGAGGTCGAGCCCCTGATCCGGGGCGCAGGGCACGAGCGTGGGCTGCGCGCAGGGACCGAGAACGTGCTCCTTGGTGTCGGTTTGGGAGTCGCCTGCGAAATCGTCGCGGCCGAAACCGCCGCGGAGAACGATCGTCTGTCTGAACTCAGATATCGGCTGTTGCAACTGCTCGCCGCTGGACACCGTGAGCTGGTGGTGCACGGGGACACCGCGAACAGGCTCCCGAACACCCTGAGTGTCGCCCTTGAGGGCGTCGATTCCTCGGCGCTGCTCGACCGGCTCAGCGAGCAGGTCGCGGCGTCAGCCGGTGCAGCCTGCCACGCCGAGGGGGTCTCGGTGTCCCACGTCCTTGAAGCGATGGGCGTTGATGAGGCGACGGCACGTTCGACGATCCGGCTCTCGGTCGGACGATTTACCACCGACGAAGAAATCGAAAGAGGTGCCGCCCAGATCCTCGAGGCTGCAAAGGGCTGAGTTCGAGGACGAGATTCCGATCTCGCTGCATCCTGCATCACTGCTGTCCAATACTGCTCGCCACGTGAAGTTACCCACCTGACAACACGTGGTTTCCAGGTTGGATGTCGGCGTATCCGGTTCGCGGTTGCCCGAGCCCGATCCCGAATTGCGGCGGCAGCGACAGTGTCCAGCGTCAGCGACAGGCAACAGCTAACAGGGACAGGGGGCAGCAATCAGTGTTCAGGGTCAGCGATCAGGTGCAACGACGACGTGGCCACCTCCGGGTCGTTCAACAGAAAGGAGTAGCCGGTGGGCGGCCGATATCAAGGACAGGCAGGGTGCGGGGCATCCTTGACATCGGCCACCACACCGGCTTGTGGGCATGGGCATGAACGACCCGAAGGTGACCATGTCCAACGCCGCCACAAACACCAACCTCGTTGCCCACTCGAAAGCCCTCGAAGCAGCAGGCATCGCGATCAAACTCGTGATGAGGGTTCCAGCTCCGCTGAAGTCCATAGCAGATCAGGTGATTCGGTCGGCAAGTTCGGTCCCAGCGAATATTGCGGAAGGCCACGGCCGTTTTGGTAGAGACCGGTTGAACCACTGGAGAATCGCGTACGCCTCGGCAAAAGAGGTCGACAGCCACTTGCAGCTCCTCGCCCACGCCGGGGCGGTTAGTTGGAATGGAGCCAGTGAAGCGATGAGGGCCTTCGATCAGGTCCGTGCCATGACCTGGCGGCTATTGAATCCGAAGAATTGAGCGCTGTTCCCTGTCGCTGCCGCTGGACACTGTCGCCGTCGCTGAACACCGCCCCTGATCGCTGGTGTTTTGGGCGGCAGTAATCCTGAGTCTTGTCCCGTGCACCAGTCCTGAACGGAATTGAAGTGCCCGACCTACGTATACTTTGGCAATGAAGCGCTCCTGTCCCTGGTGTCTGGAACCCCTGCCGCTGCTTTCTGATGCGGCCGATTGTCCGCTTTGTGGGCGGGCGATCGGGGATGATGGAGAACCGGAGGCCTTTCGGGTGCGTTGCGACAGGGTAGAGGCCGCTCAATGTGCGCGCTATCGCCTTTTGCTCGCGTGGGGGGCCCCGATCGCGGCGGTCCTTGGGTTCGGCGTGCCCTTGTTGCATTTTGGCGCTCTGGCCGTCGTTCCGCTCGTGGTCGCCGTTCATCTGGTGGTGACGCGCGTATTTCTGGTCAGGGATGCACAGCGATTGCTAGGACCCGTTCGCAGGTTGCTCAACCGCTGGTTGGCCCGATTCGGATTTTTGTGGCTGGGCATCCCGGGTTATGGTGCGATGACGGTCCCGTTTGTCGGGGCCCTGATCGGTGCCGGCACCTTCGTGGTGCTGACAACTGTTGTTCACGTGTCGACTCTGGTCAGTTTGCAGCGCGAGCGAGAGGGTCGTCGGCTGGCTCCGTGGGAAAAGGTGATCCCCATCGTGCTGGCCGTCCTCAGTATCGGCCTGCTGTTGATACTGATTGGTGTTGCGGCTTTTTTTGGTTGGTCGGTCATGGCCATCGTCGAGAGCCTGCAATCATCATGATCGAAGGGAGTTTGTTATGGAATCGTTGATGACGTATATGGCCGCATTCGGGCTCGCAGCTGGTGCCGGTGCCAAGGCCTTTATTCCGATCCTGGCCCTTGGTGCGTTCAGCTACACACCTTATTTTGAAATCGCCGATCGTTTTGCCTGGATTGCCGACCCGATTGTGATGGTGGTGCTCGGAGTCCTGGTTGTGGCCGAAATCATCGTCGATGCGCACCCGGACCTCGGTCGCTTTTCGGATGTCATCGCCTATTTGCCGAAAATGGTTGCTGGTTTTCTCGCTTTCGCGGCGGTGACCGGGCGCCTCGACAACGACCTGGTTCAGCTTGGAACTTCGGGGGTTCTTGGTGGCGGCACCGCGGCTGGTGTCCACTGGATGCGCAACCAGGTCCGGAGACCGTTCCGTAATCTTGCGGAGGATGCCCACGAGGCCGTCGGAAAGATGGCTTCGGTGGGTGAGGCCGGCGCCTCCATGACCCTGTCCGGCACCGCGCTGGTGGCGCCACCGTTGTCGATCCTGGCCCTCGGTGGCCTGGTTGCAGTGTCGGCGGTTGTCATCCGGGCAGCGGATCGACCGCGCGCGGTCTGCGAACACTGTGGAGGAGCAATTCGCAGCGGTGCTCTCGTGTGCCCCCACTGCCGTGCCGAATTGGCTTGAAGCGAAAAGGTAGGAATCGGCGATTTGGCCGTGTTACTCTGAGTCGTTCACGAAAGGGGCACGAGTGCAGTTCAAGGTCGGGGACAAGGTCGTCTATCCGAGTCAAGGCGTGTCGGAAGTCGAAACCATCGCGAATGAGGTCTTTGCCGGCACCGATATGAAATGCTACCACCTGCGCCTGATCAACTCCGATTCCAAGGTGATGGTGCCCGTGAGTAACTCGGAGAGAGTCGGGTTGCGGCCTCTTTCAGAAAAGAAGCTGGTTCGTCGGGCCATGAAGCGTCTGAAATCCTCTGAAGGCGAGAATGCCGAGGATTGGAAAGATCGCTACCGCGCGAATCTCGAACGCATCAAGACCGGTGACCTGGACGAAATCGTCAATGTTCTTCTGTGTCTGGCCGAGGTCGCGAGCCGCAAGACCTTGAGTTTTCGCGAACGCAAAATGTATGACCACGCCCGGCAGCTCCTGGTGAACGAGGTCGCAGAGGTGGAAGGTCGACCAGTTGAAAAGGTCGAAGCTCAGGTCGAGGATGCGCTCGGTCACGTCGTCAGTCAGGACGACGAGTAGATCGGTCGACTTTTCGACTCGAGTTCGGAGCCCGTCTCGCAGGCACCGAGATCTTCGCTGCGGCTCGGCGGCCATCGCCCTATCCTCTCCCTCTGTACGGCCGAAATCAGCACCTTGGTTTCCGGAGACGAATTCTCCCGAAAACCGGCATGACCGATCGTCAAAAAGCTGAGACCTTGCGGCTGCCGATGGTATCCTCTGCGCGATGACAACGGAGGATTGATGACCGAAAACAACCTGACCTCAAAGCCCTGGTACCTCAAACTGCATTGGCAGGTGCTGATCGCTCTCGTAACCGGTGTCGCCTTTGGTTGGCTGGCGCCGGCGGCCTCCGAGAGCATCGGTTTTCTCGGTGATCTTTTTCTCCGTGCGCTCAAGATGATCATCATTCCATTGATCTTCACCTCATTGGTCAGCGGAATTTCCAGCCTCGGAACCGCCCGTTCGGTGGGTCGCGTGGGAATTCGGACGATGATCTATTACACCGCCTCGACAACCCTGGCGATTGCCGTCGGTCTGACGTTGGTCAACATCATTCGTCCCGGCAAATATCTTGATCTGGCGGGCACATCGGAGCTGCCGGAAGGTTTTACAACCGCAACCCAGACTCTTCCCCAGTTTTTGATTCGTATGGTGCCGGACAATATCGTGGCAGCCATGGCTTCTGGAGAAGTGCTGCCGGTCATCGTCTTTGCATTGTTGTTCGGTCTGTTTCTGACCCGTCTCAACGGGTCGAACGTCGACACCGTAAAACGGGTGGTGGACGGGGTTCTCGAGATTATCCAGGCCTTGACGCTTGCCATCGTCAAGTTCGCTCCGGTGGGCATCTTCGCCCTGCTCGCGCGAGAAGTCGCACGGAGCGGGCCCGGGATCATCTGGGACCTTCGCTATTATTTTCTGACCGTCGGTCTCGGCCTATTGATCCACGCCACCGTGACCTTGCCGTTGATTCTTACGGTGCTCGCGCGGCGAAAACCCATCGACTATGCGCGTGCGATGGCGCCTGCGGTCGCGACCGCATTTTCCACCGCTTCGTCGTCGGCTACCTTGCCGCTGAGCATGGATTGCTCCGAGAAGTCAGGCAACCGAAGGGGCGTGTCGAGTTTTGTGCTGCCGCTTGGCGCAACTGTGAACATGGATGGGACGGCGCTCTATGAAGCGGTGGCGGCTTTGACCATTGCCCAGATGTACGGAGTGGATCTTGGCCTGCTGCAGCAGGCGTTGGTCTTGTTGACAGCTCTCCTGGCATCGGTCGGAGCGGCCGGTATCCCGATGGCCGGTTTGGTGATGTTGGTTGTCGTGCTCCAGGCGGTTGGACTGCCCCTCGAGGGAATCGGCACGATCATCGCCGTCGATCGCGTGCTCGATATGATGCGAACCGCTACCAACGTGTGGAGCGATCTGGTTGGCACCGCGGTGGTCAATCGTTTTGAGGGTGAATGAGCAGGGTCCATCAAAGGGCGGAAGGGGAGCGCCGGATGAAACGAGCCGCACTTCTCGTTGGAGTCGTCGCGCTGCTGCAACCGATAGTTGCGAACTCTCAGGTGGTCGAGAGCCTCCGCGGACAGGCCAAGATTCGAGAAGGCATTCTGGCCGGGCAGATGCAGGAACTGGTTGAAGTCCGAGAGAACCTGACCGAAATCTGGTCGCGATTGGATATGCAGTCGAGCAATCTCCTCAGGGCCCAGCAACAGGGTGAGACGGCCGAAAGCCTTCGTCTTCGGGATGACGATATCCGGCAGATCGAGAGCGCCATGCTCGATGGTCTTTTCAAGGCGCAACAATTGCGGCGCTCGTTGCTCGAGAACGCGACGATGTTGGCGGCCATCAACGAGGAGATTCAGCGGCTCAACGCGGCGGTCGGCGGCGGATCGGCTCCTCTCTCCGGAACCTGGCAGGTTAATGTCGACCCCGGCCAGGAGGGTCTGATCTTCCTGCAACAGCAGGGCACCCTTGTCAGCGGTACCTACGCTTTGTCGGGAGGCTTTTCCGGGTCCTTCCGCGGTACCTTCGTTGCTGGCAAGGTCCGGTTGGAACGAATCGATTCGCAGATCGGTTTTGCGGCGATTTTTTATGGACGCCTGGTCGGCACCGGCAGCGGTCAGCGTCTTCAGGGCAGTTGGGAAGCGACTCAACTGGCGAGTGGTCTTCCTTCCTCCGGCACCTGGACAGCGACACGGGTCGTCGACACCGAATAGGGGCCATCACCATTTTTCGAATGCCGGGCGGGACATCTTTCGCCGATTCGTGCTAAATTCCCCGTTCCTGGCCGATTCCGGCCGGAGGAGGTTTTTTCAGATGTTTCGAAATCCGTGGTTCACGCTTGTAATTGGGTTGATGGTCGGTCTCGTCCTGGGCTACGTCTTTGCCGAAAGGCAGCCGGTACCCCCGAACAAGGCCCTCGCGCCTGCGGCCGCGCAGGGAGAGGCTCTGCCCGATGGACACCCACCGATCGATCAGGCGGCAGCCGCCGAAGCACAGCGATTACAGCAACAAATCTCGGAGATTCAGGGATTGATGGCCTCGAATCCCAATGACCCTGGATTGATGGCGGCAATGGGCAATGCCTTCTTTGATGCCTCGAGTTGGGAGGACGCCCGGAGTTGGTACGAGAAATCTCTGCAAATTGTACCGAATGACGCGAATGTCCTGACGGACCTGGCGGTGGTCTATCGGAACTTGAAGCAGCCTCAGATTGCGGTCGAGAAACTTGATCGCGCGATCGAGATCCATCCCGAGCATTGGCAGGCCTGGTACAACAAGGTCATCATCTACCAATTCGACACCCACGATCACGAAGCGGCGGCAGCCGCACTCGCCCGTTTGAAAGAACTGAAAACAAACAATCCCTCGATCCCCGATCTCTCGGGTCTCGAAAGCGAGGTCCTCGGCGGTTAGCGCCGATTCCGAAATTCGAATTCACCATTCCCCTGGACAGTGTCCTGGACGGCGTTCAGTGACCGGCGGCAGCGGCAGAGTCCAGCGGCAGCGACAGCGGACAGGGTCAGCTAACAGAAGTCAGCGACAGCGAACAGCGCTCATTTCTTCGGATTCAATAGCCGCCAGGTCATGGCACGTACCTCATCGAAGGCTTTCATCGCTTCACGGGCGGCTGTTCGGCTGATCGCCCCGGCCTGTGCGAGGAGCTTCAGGTGACTGTCGACCTCCTTCGCCGAGGCGTAGGCGATTCTCCAGTGGTTGGACCGGTCTCTACCGAATCGACCGTGCCCTTCTGCCAGGTTCGCTGGGACTGAACTTGCCGAACGGATTACCTGATCGGCTATGGACTTCAGCGGCGATGGAACCCTCATTACAAGCTTGATCGCGATTCCTGCTGCTTCGAGGGCTTTCGAGTGGGCAACGAGGTTGGTGTTCGTGGCGGCTGAGGACATGGTCACCTCCGGGTCGTTCATGCCCATTCCCACATGCCGGTGTGGTGGCCGATGTCAAGGATGCCCTGCACCCTGCCTGTCCTTGACATCGGCCGCCCACCGGCTACCCCTTCCTGTTGAACGACCCGGAGGTGGCCATTTCGCCGACTGGACACCTGATCGCTGCCGATGAACACTGATCGCTGACAGCTGTTCCCTGTCGCTGCTCACTGCCGCTGCCGCTGCCGCTGCCGCTGATCGCTGAACACGGAACACTGCCCTGTCCCTGTCCCTGTCCCTGTCGCTGGACACTGACGTTGCCGCCCGTGTTCTCGGACAACAGTGATTCGAGATTTCAGATCCGAGTATTGATGTTGGCGTATACTCAACCTCCCCGTCTTCGGAGGAACGATTCATGCAACGTATTCTGCTTGTCGTCGCTGTGCTTTTGGTCGTGTGGCGCATACTCGCCGCGATCGGGCGGAGACTCTCAGAACGCTCCCCCGGTGCGGACAGCTTCAGCCGCTATTCTCCCGAGGCCCGTCGGCGACGGCAGAAATGGTCCGAGAACTCTTCGCCGACTACTGAAGATCTCGTCGAGTGCTCCGCGTGTGGGACCTTTGTGCCGGCCGGCCGGGCGCTGACGAGCGGCGACCGCCGTGTCTTTTGCAGCGAGCACTGTCAGCACCGATCGAAGATGGAATCGGAACGCGCGCAGGGATGAAGCTTGGGACAATCGACGCTGTTTCCGGATGATCCCTCCGTAGGCCCCCTCGCCGAGCGTATGCGACCGCGCGATCTCGATCAGGTCGTGGGACAACCCGCGCTGGTCGGCAACGAGGGCGTGATCCGGTCCCTCCTGGCGCGGGGAGACCTCCCATCGATGGTCTTCTGGGGCCCGCCGGGAACCGGTAAAACGACCATTGCCAGGTTGTTGGCCGAGGCAGCCGGGGCCGAGATGGTGACCTTTTCGGCGGTTTTGTCCGGGGTCAAGGAAGCTCGAGCCGTGATGACCGATGCCCGTCGCCTGCGCCAGGCGGAAGGCCGCCGCACGGTGCTCTTTGTCGATGAGATTCATCGCTTCAATCGGGCCCAACAGGATGCTTTCCTGCCGTTCGTGGAGGCGGGGGACATCGTGCTGGTGGGTGCGACGACCGAAAACCCGTCCTTCGAGCTCAATCGAGCGCTCCTTTCGCGTCTCAAGGTCTATATCCTCGATCCTCTGAGCCCGGCGGAGATCTCCGGGCTACTGGAAAAGGCGCTGGCCGACTCGGATCGAGGGCTTGGCGCTGTGGCGCCCGAGGTCGATGCCGGGGCCCTCGAGCTGATCGCGACGATTGCTGCCGGCGACGCGCGCCAGGCGCTGAATCTGCTCGAGCTCGCGGTCGCCGTGGCTCGATCGGAGGACGTCGGACTCGTGGATGTCGGGTTTGTGGAGCGGGCCGCGCAGAACGTGGTCGCGGTATATGACAAGGGAGGCGAGGAACACTTCAACCTCATTTCGGCCCTCCACAAGGCGGTTCGAAACTCCGATGTCGACGCATCCCTCTACTGGCTCGGCCGAATGCTCCAGGGCGGTGCCGATCCGCGTTACGTGGTTCGGAGGATGTTGCGGATGGCTTCGGAGGACATCGGGATGGCCGACCCCCGGGCGCTCCAGCAGGTGGCTGCTGCGGCTCATTCGGTCGAACATGTAGGCATGCCGGAATGTGAGCTGGCGCTCGCACAGGCTGCGGTCTATCTGGCGCTGGCAGCCAAATCCAACGCCCTCTACACCGCCTACGGCCGAGTCAAGAAGGAGATCCGTCGCCGGCCCGGTCTTCCGATTCCGATGGCGATCCGCAACGCGCCAACCGCTCTGATGAAGGATGCCGGGTATGGGGAGGGATATCGTTATGCCCACGACCACGAAGGCGGGGTGGCGGATCTCGAGTGCCTGCCCGACGAGTTGGCGGATGAGCGATTCTACGATCCAACCGAATACGGCTGGGAGCGTCGCATCAGCGAACGCCTGCAGGAGATACGGCAGATCCGGGAAACAAAGCGGAAGAAGCGCTGAGCCCGGACCCTCTCCTAGGACCTGTCCTTCTCCCTCTCTCCCTTTCCCTGTGCCCCGCATGTGGTACCTTTCGCGTGTGAAGATCGCCGCCCGTTTGATCGTGATGATTCTGCTGATCGCCGAGCTTTCAGGCTGCGGCTATCACCTTGTCGGAACGACCTCATTTCTCCCCGAGGAGATCGACACCCTCTACGTCGAGAACTTCAAGAACCAGACCCGATGGGTCGATATTGATCAGCGGCTGATGGAGGCATTGACCCTGGAATGGGTTCGTCGCCGCCGTCTGCGGCTGGTCGACAACCCGGAACAGGCCGATGTGGTGTTGGCTGGCGTTATTCAACGCCTGGCGATCATCCCGGTCTCTTATGATGAGCAGGGGCGTGCCAACGAGTATCAGATGAGTCTGCAGGCCCTGGTCCAGCTCAAGGACATTCGCGGAGAAGAGGCCGTGATTCTGTGGGAAGACAAGGCATTCTCCCGGCGCACCTCGTATCGGGTCGATCCTTCGGCGGTCGATTTCTTTGATCGCCAGAATCTCGCCATGACCGAGCTATCGCGTGAGTTTTCCAGCGCATTGGTTACCGCTGTCCTCGAGGGTTTCTGACGGCGCCCATCCAACTGCATCGCCGGAGCCTTTGCTATCTCCGTTTCCACGTAAACCAGCGATCGAGGATTCCTGCCACCCGCGGCGTCAACTTGTTGCGGTTGTAGATATCAGCTGCTCGGCGGATGACTTCCATCCGGGTCGGATAGGGGTGGATGACGCTCGAAAAACCGCCGAGACCCATGCCGGCGACCATGGCGGTGGTGATCTCGGAGATGAGCTCGCCGGCATGACGCGCGACGATCGTGGCTCCGAGGATTCTGTCCGAGCCTTTTTTGACGTGGACCTTGAGAAAACCTTCTTCTTCACCATCGGTGATGGCACGGTCCACATCCTTCATCGCGAACTCAAAGGTGTCGATTTCGGTGCCGGAGGCTTCTGCATCGCTGGCATAGATCCCGACGTGGGCAATTTCAGGATCCGTGTAGGTACACCAGGGGATGACGAGTCGGCTGAGGCGTTTCTTTGGTCCCGGAAATAGCGCGTTCTGGATCACCGCCCGCGAGCTTGCATCGGCCGTGTGGGTGAATCTGTAGGGCAGGCAGATATCACCGGATGCATAGATCCGGCGATTGCTGGTCTGGAGGAAGTCGTTGATCTTGACCCCTGTGTGGTCGAAATCGACGCCCGCCGCCTCGAGGTTGAGGCCTTCGATATTCGGTCTTCGCCCGACGGCAACCAGTATTTCATCCACAGCCAGCCGGTCTAATCCCTTGGGAGTGGCGATCTGCAGTTCCTTGCCCGCTGCCGCTGAAATCACTTGTTCGAGTCGGGTCGAGAGCCGGACATCGATTCCGTCCCGTTCGAGGGAGGTTCGAAGCAGAGCAGCGGCATCAGGGTCCTCGCGCGGTAAAAATTGATCACCCATCTCGATGATGGAGACCAAGGACCCGAGGCGAGCAAAGGTCTGAGCCAGTTCGCAACCGATCGGGCCGCCACCGATGACCGCTAATCGGCGCGGTAGTTCGGTGAGGTTGAAAACGTTGTGATTGGTCACGAATCCGGCTTCTTCGAGACCGGGTACCGGCGGAACCACCGCGCGGGCACCGGTGGCGATCACCGCCCGAGCAAACGAAAGTTCCGTGCCCTCGACCTCGATCGTTGCGCGATTCGTAAAACCGGCGGACCCAAAAAAGACGTCGATGCCGTAGTGGTCGCTGAATCGTTGTGCGCTGTCGTGGGGCGAGATCCCGGCACGGATCTTCCGCATGCGCTCCATGATCTGCGCAAAATCCACCTCGATCTCACCGGAATGGCGGACGCCCAAACGATGGGCGGTGCGAAGATCGTGTACCACATGGGCCGACCGGATCATTGCCTTGGACGGCACGCACCCGACGTTGAGGCAGTCGCCCCCCATCAAAGAACGTTCAACGAGAGCAACCTTGGCGCCCATCCCTGCAGCTCCTGCGGCCGCCACCAAACCGGCGGTTCCGGCGCCGAGGACCACCATGTTGTACCGTCCATCCGGTTTCGGATTGCGCCAGTCGGAGGGATGGACATTGGCAACCAGTTTCCGGTTGTGTTCGTCCGCGGGCGCCAGGTTCAGTTTGGGGTCGATCATCGGGGCTCCTGTTCCGTTGCTTGCACCGTATTGGCAGCTTGCCACAATCAAGTTACCCGGGACAGATACTGGATACTGGATCACTGTTGTCCAAGACAGAGTCTCGGATAGCGTACAGGGACAGGGACAGCGACAGTGATCAGGAGTCAGCGGCAGCAATCAGTTATCAGCGGCCGGGACAGCGAACAGCACTCACTTCTTCGGGCTCCGGACTTTGTGGTGCGGCCGTCTCGGCCGCACTGTGTGCAGGCGAGACGCCTACACCACAACGGCTGTTCCTTCTGTTGAACCATCCGGAGGTGGCCACTTCGTCGCTTGGACTCCTGAACGCTGCCGCTGATTGCTGTTCTCTGTCGCTGCTCGCTGACGCTGGACACTGTCGCTGCCGCTGCAATTAGGGTTCGTTCACGAATCACGCGGACGGACATTCGCTCCCAGAAGCGATTGTGATGGTTGATCTGCGTTCATCTGCGTGATCTGCGGTTTCTCCGTTGTTCTGGTGAGACGTGTATCCTGGGTAGTGGAGGTCTCCCATGTCCGGCAATATACGTATCATCGTCGCGATCTTCCTTGCGCTGTTATTGGTTGTGGCAGGATTTGTCGCCTGGTGGTTTTCGAACCGGGATGGGACCGATGCTCCTGATGAAGTGATGACGGTTGCCACTCCACTGCCGGAACCGTCCCCGACACCGGGTCTCGAGGAAAGGCTCTCGTCGAGGCTCTCCGGCACGACCTTGAGCACTTCCGACGCGGTGGTCCAAGAGCTCATGGCGGCTCTCTCGTCCAATCCGCAGCTTGCCTCGTGGCTCGTCAACGAGGATCTGGTCCGTCGATTCACGTCATCCGTCGACAACATCGCCGCCGGTCGGAGCCCTCGTTCACAGCTCGATTTTCTGCGCCCGAAAGAGGGTTTCGAAGTCGATGAAAAGAGCGACGGTACCCTCGTGATCGAGTCCTCGAGTTATCAACGTTACGATCGGATCGCACAGGTCGTCGCCTCCCTCGATACCGAAGGCACGGTGGCCCTCTACCGGGAGCTCAAACCGTTGATCGACGAGGCTTATGCCGAGATCGGCCCTCCCAACCGAAGCTTTGATTCCAGGCTCGACGCCGCTTTTGATCAGCTCCTTGGGGTCCCGGTTCTGGAACAGCCGCCGCAAGTGACCCAGTTGGTGCTGACCTACGCCTGGTCCGACGACGAACTGGAAGCGCTTTCCGACGCTCAGCGCCATTTTCTCCGCATGGGCCCTGAGAATGTGAGTTTGATACAGGCCAAGCTGGGGGAAATCCGTGCGGCGCTCGGCGCCGAGTCGGCTCAGTAAATACTCGCGCTCGTCGCCAGCTGCAGACCGCAGATCACGCAGATAAACGCAGAAACGAGAGCAATTCCGTCGACGTCGGGATGCAGTGCTTCACCTGCAATTTTTCGCTTGCTGACTCAAAAAAACAATGGCGCACGATCGGTTCCGATAGCGAACGTGGTGGTTTATCTGCGTTCATCTGCGTGATCTGCGGTTTCTCCGAATCTCCGTTTTCTCCGTCTGGCGATTGGCTCAGGTGAGCACGATCTGGAGATACCGGACGAAGGCTGGGATATCGGAGAAGCTCAGATCAGCCTTTTCGGCGTGGTACGTTGCTCCTTCATTGAGGGCGCAGATTCCTGCCAGACCGGCTTCGCGAGCGGCGAGAATGTCGAAGTGTGAGTCGCCGACCGCGAGGCACTCTCCGGGCTCGCAGCCGAGCCGGCGCACCGCTTCGCTGATCGGTGCCCCCGAGGGTTTGTACAGACCGGAATCCCGGGTCAGGATAACGTCGAACTGAAGCTGGAATCTTTTGACGAGCGCCTCGGTGTTGGTATCGGTGTTGTTGGTGACCAGGGCGGTCTTGATTCCGTGTTGCGCCAGAAGTTCGAGCAGTTCGGGAGCGCCGTCGTGCACTGTCGCCTCGGCGGTCGCCCGGTCCTCGATCAACCTCAGTTCGGCCCAACGGCTGCTGCGTTCGGGCTCCGGCAGGGTATTGAGGTCATCGATGATGGAGGCCCCGTCGACCCCGAGTCGGGTGCGGATCGCCGGCCAATCGTAGTGGGAGTCCACCAGGGTGCCGTCCATATCGAAAACGACCGCGCGAAGGCCATTCATGACGGCGGTCTTGAGCAGTTCATCGCGTGAGAAGCGGGGGAGTGTGGAGGTCGGTTTTTGATCTGCGGGGATGGCTCGTCCCAGCCAGGCCAGCGGAACACCGAGCTCTGAAAAGACCTCTTCGACCTCGCCCTTTCCCGATGGGTTACAACCGATGAGCACGGCTCCCGAACCGATCAACCCGAGAGGATCGATCCCGAGGTCGGAACTGAGCAACCGGGTCACTGGCAGAACGGGAACATCATCTCGCCGGGCCTCGATCAACAGGCCGGAGGCCCGCGCCATCTCGTGCAGCGCTTCACCCACGCCTCCTTCGGTCACATCATGGAGAGCGGTGACACCGCTGCAGGCCGCCGCCTTCAGCGCCTCGGGAGCGACCAACAGCCAGTTACCCGAAAAGGACTCGGAACTTTGCGTCATCGTTTTTTCGCCGTAGAGCTCACGCAGCCGCGGACCGTGTTCGGCGAGAAGAATGGCGGTGCCCTCGAGCCCCGCGTACCGGGTCATGGCCACGAGATCACCGGCACGCAGCCCGCCTGTTGTGAGAGGCCGGTCCACGACTCTGCCGAGCATGGTACCGATGACCATGCTGTGGGGAAGACCGGGGGTGACCTCAGTATGCCCTCCGATGAGGGTGGCGCCCACCTCCCGGCAGCCATCGCGGACCTGTCCCAGAAGATCCAGTACACGATCCTCCGAGGCTTCGTGCGGAGCAATCAGACCGACCGCGAGGAAAAACTGCGGTCGGGCGCCCCGGACGGCCACATCGTTGGCGTTGATGATCACGGCCAATCGGCCGGCATCGGCGGCCGTGAAGGAAACCGGGTCCGAGGCTACCGCCCACATTTCTCCGCCGATCTCGACCAGGGCGGCGTCTTCACCGATCGCCGGTCCGAGCTTGACCTCCGGCGGAAGTGCGTCGGAGAGCAACGGACCAACGATGTCCCACGGTACCTTTCCCGGCGGCAGGCGATGACTCATGGGGACATGATGGCCGACACGTGTCAATGCCGCAAGCCGATTGGTGAGTTCGGAATTCGGAATTCGGAATTCGGAATTATAAACTTTGACCATATACCCGCCAATTCTCCGGCCGAACTGTGCGGAAACTCCAAACTCCAAACTCCGAACACCGAACTCCGAACTATCTACTCAGCTTCTTGATCTGCTTGTTTGCCTTCTTGGCTTCCTTTTTGTTCCCGGCGGCCGTCGCGATCCGGGCGCGCTGCTCGAGAAGCTGAAGAATCTGAGCGGATGTCTCCCCATAACGTGCCTCGGCGGCGGTCATCGCAGAGGTGTTTTCGGTCAGGGCCTCGTCGGTCTTGCCGGCAGCCGCGAGCAGGGTCACGAGATCCTTCCGTGCGCTCACCATGGCGGCGTCCCCTGAAGCCCCCGAGGCAATCACTTGTCGTTGCCATGAAAGGGCCGCCTCGGGTCTACCCCGGAGGGCCTCGACCTGAACCAGCCGCCGCATCGACTTGATGTCGGGTTCTTCCTTGGCCTCGATGACACTCGTGAGTCGCGCCGAAGCGGTTACCAGATCTTCGTCGTCCTGGGCTCCGGAAAGCAGTATCTCGAGATCGTCGGTGCCGCGGTTGACCCGTGCCCACGAGACGTCGGCGAGCATCGTGAGAGCGCCGAGCTCGGTCTGTCCTTCGGGTTCACTCTTCAGTGCGCGCTCGGCGAGCACCTCTGCGGTTTCGAATCTTCCGGCACCGAAGGCGGTCGCCGCGCCCCGATTCATGGTCTCAGCGATCGTGGTGGGCAGTCCCTCGCTGATTCTCAGGCGCGCGACCTCTGCCAGGAGCATTTCGGCCGCGGCACCTTCGCCGGCGGTGATTTCGAGGTTGGCGGCCGATTCGATGACATTGGCGCGCTCCTCATCGGTCGCGCGGAGGTCTTCGGCTATGGCTTCGGCTGCAGATCGCTGCCATCGAAGCGCCTGCACTTCGTCGTCCTGGAGCAGCAGGTTGCGGGAAAGGAGCTGAAAAGCCTGCCAGTTTTTCCGCGGATCGCCCTTGCCGCTGGACTCGGCGATCTCGGCATAGCGGTTGAGGCTGGCGGTGACCGTCGGCAGATCGCCGCTTGGCTGGCTGACGCGAGCTACGGCAAAGAGGACATCCATGAGCGCGGGGTGGTCCGGTCCGAGCCGGTGCTCGCGAGCCGCGAGAAGGAGTTCGTACATGGGTTGGGCCTTGTCGAAGTCCGAATCGTGTTCGTAGAGCCTGCCGAGGTTCTCGAGGCTGGTCTCGAGCCGTTTGTCGCCCTCGGGAAAACCGTTGGCGATCTCGAGAGCAGTCTGGAATTCCCGCTCTGCCCTTGCGAAGTCGCCCCTTGCGAAGGCGTATTCCCCTCCGGTGGTGTGGGTGTTCCAATTGCTTTGGGTTGCTCCGACGGTGGCTACAAGGACAATCATTAAAAAGGCGGTGGCGCGCTGGGTCATGGGATTCCCCCTGCAGAACGAGACGACAAGTGGGTCACCGGCCGGCGCCGACTGTCATCGCGATCAGGAATTGACCGAGGTAGTAGCTCGGGAGACCGAGGCCCCGGTTGATAAACGATTGGTGGATGAAGCGCTGGCGGGCGACCGCCAGATCCGACAGGTAGAAAAGGAATGCTCCAGCGGCCGCGGTCCACGGTAGGGCGGCGGAGATCGAAGTCGAGAGTCCACCCCACAACATGAAGGTGATCGCGACAACATAGGCGGTGACGGGGGTTCTCCGTTTCCCGAGGTGCGGCCACAACCAGCTCGAAGCAGCTCCACCTGCAACCAGGAGCGGTATCAGAACCATCAGCGGCCACTGGCGAACGGCCAGGGCGGCACCGAAACCGGCGCCGTAGGCGAGGTGACCGAGAAGAAAAGAGAGCAAACCGATATCGAATGAACGGTCCCAGAGCAGACAGAAATCACCTACTGCGCAAAGAATCAGCCCCGCAACGAGCCAACCTCCAACAATGTCGCCGGCGGACCATCGCACGATACCGAGGATGACAAAGACAAACGAGGCTGCGGTCTTCGAGATGATCTCCAATTCCCGATCCTCGAATCGAATCGCGTAAAGCAGGCTGGTGGCGGCACCGATCATGATCGAGGCGAGGAAAACGGTCGTGAACATGGGCTCATCCTAACAAACGGTCGGGTCGAGAGTGACAAAAAAGCGATGCTCGTTCGTCTCGACTATTGTGGAAGCCGTGACCGACCTACCGCCGACCAGATTGACCGAGGTAAAATCCCCGGTCCACCCGCCACGGGATGATTGGCGGGGTCTCTTTGCGGAACTCGCTGCCGGTCGCCTTGCGTCGCTTGACACGCTTTACGACAAAGCGGCACAAAAGCTCTATGGCCTCGCCTTGTGGCGCACCGGTTCGGAAGAAGATGCCGCCGACGTCGTGCAGGATGTCTTCGTCAAGGTCGTGGAACAGGGACCGCGATTGGCAAAGATCAAGAACCCAAAAGGCTGGTTGATGACCGTGACCCACCGCAGGGCCATCGACGTGTCCCGTCGCCGCCGCCGTCATTTTGCCGAGCCCGTGGAACAGTACCCTTTTTTGACTGCTGCCGAAGGCGACAGCCAGCGGATGGTGGATGCGGCCCAGGTTTCTGTTCTTCTGTCCGGTCTCACGGATGCGCACCGTGAGGTCATCTATTTGAGGAATTTCGCCGGATGCACTTATGAGGAGATCGGCGAGATACTCTCCGTGCCGAAATTCACCGCCGCCAGCCGCTACCGTAGCGGCATTCAAAAGCTCAAAAACCTCATGGAGAGATCCGATGACGACGAATGAACGAGATCCAGTGTTGGAGCGCCTCTTCGAAGGCGTCGAGCCGCCGCCGACGCCGACCGATCTGCGCTCACGAGTCCTCGGCGCGGCTCGTGACGCGGTGACAACGGAAGAGCCCGTGGACCTGTGGAGGACGATCTGGGGGCAGCGTGGCGTCCGGTTGGCGTGGGCGGCAAGTGTGGCGTTCCTCCTCGCAGGCCATTTCGTGGTGTCCTTCGCGGGCGAAGGATTCGGCCCGAGACCCGATGTGGCGAGAGAGGCTGAGAACCAGATCGCTGAACCCGCCGTCGAGTTCCTCCGCCCCATCCGGATAGTCGACAACGTGCAACCGATCGTCGGGCTCTTTGCGAGTTTTGAAGACCCGACCGATCTCGAGGTTCAAGGAGAAGTCTTATGACCACACCGATAACAAAATCGAAGATGATCCCGGTGATCCTGGCCACCGCACTGATCATCGTGCTTGCGGGCTCGCTTGGGGCGCGCCTGATTTCGCGCGGACGGCCTGCGCCGACGATTACTGCACCATCTGCGTTTGTGGCGGAGCCCGAGGCGCTGGTGATTGTAGATCTCGAGGTGCCGTGTTGGAGCTGCCCGTCTGCCAACGACTGGCCGCTGCGTTTCCAGACCGACCTCGACCTTCTGGCGCCACTCGGGTCCGGCACCGCCAACGCGGCGGAGTGGTTCGGGCTTTTTGCCAAAGAGATCGGTCCACGTTCGGAAGAAGCTCTTGATGCCGCGAAGAGAGGAATCGAGGGCCCCGAATGGTTAGGCACGGTTCTCCCACCGGACGATCCGTTGCTGCTCGAAGCTGAACCATGGGTGGATCAGGCAACCATGTCCTTTTATCCCGACGTTTTCGAACTCGAGGGCTACAGCACGCGCATCACCAATCTCTTGTTCGCTATCAAACTCGTGAGGTCCTGGATCGCGCGAGGGGTTGCTGCAGACAATGCCGAGATTGCGATGGGGGACTTCCGCCGCGCCATCCGCCTTGGTCGTCTGCTTCGTCAGGAAGACACTGTGATCATCTCCGATCTGGTCGGTCTTGCGTGCATCCATCTCGGCACAAGGGCGGTTTATGAAAGGGCATTGGCTGACGGCGACCTCGAGCTGGCCCTGCTCGCGTCTGTGGTTCTCGGTGAGGTTCCCGCTCAACGCCTCGGTACAAAGCAGCGATTGACCTCCACCGATCTCATGCAGTCCATGCGGTTGGATGACGACGGCGAAATTGATTTCAAAATGCAGCCGGGCCGGCTCGATACTGTGATCGACACTGCCCGGAATGCTCCCGACCGGCGCTTCCGCCTCGAGGCGATCCTCGGCCTCAATATGGCCAAGGACCTCGGAACCCCCGAAGAAAGTTCTCGGGCTGTCGAGGCATTGGAGGTCCTGGCCTCCGCCGACGAACCGGTGATCGCGGGAGCGGCCCGCTGGAGCCGCGATAATTCTCTTGACGAGAACCAAATCAAGGAGTGGGCGGTGCCGGCAAATCAGTAGGTAGCGGCTGCCGAATTGACCCCGACACTGGGCGCGCATGCGCCCGGTTTTTTTCTGTGAGAATAGCTAACCGCAGAAGACAATCACTTGATGCTCGATGCTCGATGCTCGATGCTCCATGCTCGATGCTGGATGCTGGATCACTCAGGTCCAAGACAATCGTTCGGAAAGCGTTCAGGGACAGCGGCAGCGACCAGGAGTCAGCGGCAGAGTTCGGTCAACAGCGTCAGCGATCAGCGACAGCCAAAACGGCTCACTTCTTCGGGTGTAAAAGCCGCCAGGTCATGGCGCGGCGGAATCATGGAGCGAGGCTATTTGGGTTTTTGGCTGAATTTTCCCGGTTTGAGTTTCGAGAAAAGATCTCAATATCAATAAATATTTCGAGAAAAACTCTATAGGTTAACATGGTTAGGTGGATCATGAAATGATCGACCAGGTTTATTGATATCAACGAAACAGGGAAACCGAAACGACATGGAAACGATGCTTTGCGGTCAATCCATAGCAGCCGCCTCGAATCGGATGAGGTGTCTTTGTTCAGTTGATGATCCACGCGTCATGAAATTTTTAATTGAGTGGGCGGGCAGGAGGCTATCATGCGCGGAAATTTGACAATCTCTTCGGCTGCTTTCGCGGTGTGTGTCTTGCTGGTGGTCGCCGGCAGCCCCGTCGAGGCCGACATGGGTGAAGAATTCACGATCACGGCACAGGATTTCAACGAATACCTGCCTGACGTGGCCTACAACACCGATCGTGACGAATACTTCGTCGTGTGGCACGACAACACGGGATGGCAGGCGCGCTCGATCATGGGGAGAAGGTACACCGATAACGGGACCCTGATCGGCGAATATGTCATCGCGTTCGAAGACAGTCCACAACGCGACAACGCGCAGCCTGCGGTCGCCTACGACCCGGTGAACAAACGGTATCTGGTGGTCTGGTCCCACGACTCTGACGGGTTCGGCGGAGACTACGACATCCACGGCAGGTTCGTGCCGTGGAATGGACCGATCGCTGGTTTGTCGGCCTTTACCATCAACAATGCGGCCAGCAAACAGTGGCGTCCCCGAGTCGCCTTCGGCGGCACGGTGCAGGAGTTCATGGTGACGTGGTGGAATGAAGCGTACGGCGGCAACGCCGGTTCCATTTCGGCGCAGCGGGTGGCGGCGGCCAGCAACCTCGTGGGAACCGTCATCGGTGTCACCAGCCACCAGACCGAGGAACGAGTCGTTCCGGACATCGCCTATAACCAGGCGAGAAATGAATACCTCGTCGTCTATCAAAAAATGGAGGCGGGTGGAGGCGACATCTCTGGGGTCCGCCTGGCCGGAAACGGAGCGATCCTCGGCGGCGGTGACTTCGGGATCGCTGGATGGCCGGACGCCGAAACGGCCCCCAGTGTTGCCGCGTCTCAACACGGCAATTGCTGGGCAGTGGCCTGGCACAGCCAAGTGGCACAGGACCACAAGGATGTCTTCGCCCGTTTGGTGAGGGTCGATGAGACCGGGACGGTTCAGATGGAGGATGTGGTCACGATCGCGAACTGGCACACCAACGAGTCCCATCCCGATATTGCGGCCCACCCCGCCAGGGGCGACTTTCTCGTCGCGTTCGAAAGGCAGTACAGCAACCCCACCAACGGAGACTACGGGATAGGTGCGCGCGTCCTGACGACAGCGAATCAGTTAGGGGCGGAGTGGGGGGTGAGGCTTTCCATCGCCGGCCAGCTGGCAGCCTGTTCACAACCAGCTGTCGCTGCCGGCACGAGGGACTGGCTTATTGCCTGGGAACACACACGAACCTCCCCCGCGTATCAGGATATCCGCGGCCGGATCATCGACGACTACATCACGGCGAGTACGTTCGAGTACGGAAACTTCGTCGGTTGGTCGCTCAAAATCCCCTGACATCACCTCGGTGGTGAGGCGCTACCGGGCCGAAGGTCCGCCCGGCGCCACGCGCCCAGTTCTTTTCTCCACCCTCCAGATACAGGTCTCAGGACGCACGTCCCACCCGCCCACCCTTGAACTCAATGCGATCTGGTCGCTGAGGACGGCCTCGCCATTACAGACGACCGCCGTCTGCCGCCCCGCCGGGGCTGTTTCGTGCGAGGTTGACGCCGTACCCGGGGGCTAATATCTGTCGCCGCTGCTTGCTTTCGCTGGCTGGTTTCGCTGCTCGCCGTCGGGAACGGGATCGGTTTGAGCGCGAAGATGGAACTTCTGAGCGGCTGCCGTGTCTAAACTGGTGCCATGCGAAAAACACGATTTTCGTCCAGTTCGCGTTCGATTGTTCTCCTGACCACCCTTCTCGTGGTGCTGGTGTCGGCGGCGGCGCTGCAGGCGTTGAGCGGTGATCCCGGCGCAGATGGTGCCGATCCGGACGAAGGAGTTACCATCGCTGCAGGAGAACCCTTGAACTGGAAAGATGTTGATCAACTGATCTCGGAGCAGAAGTTCGAGGCCGCCTCGAAGGCGGTGGATGGAATTCTGGTACGTGCCCGTAAGGCGGATGACTCCGAGACGTGGACTCGCGCCCTGGTCGAAGAAACCAAGCTGCGGATGGCCCTGCACGGCTACGAGACTGCGGTGCGCTATCTCAAAGAGCAGCCCTGGCCCGAGGACGCGGTCTCCCAGGCGGTTTTGGAGCTCTACTACGCCAAGGCCCTGGCCACCTACGCAAGGGTCTACTCGTGGGAAATCCGCCAGCGCGAACGGGTCGAAACCACGGATGAGTTGGACCTCAAGAAGTGGGACCTCGAGCAGATCGTGGCCGAATCCGATCGCGCGTTTCTCGAGCTTTGGACGAAGCGCGGCGAGTGGGGGAGTGAAAGCCTCGGAGAACTCTCCCGGTATATCGCGCAGAACAACTTTCCGCCGCGCATTCGCGGAACCCTCCGCGACGCAGTTACCTATTTGTGGGCGGAACTCCTGTCTGACTCGTCGTTGTGGAGCCCAGCCGAGTCCAATGAAGTCTTCAGGCTTCCGGTACAGGCGCTGATCGAAGGCCAGGCGAACGGGTCGGCCGAGGCCGATCTCGGTGATTCGGATGTACATCCTCTGATCAAGGTCGGCGCCCTGCTCGACGATCTCGAGGCCTGGCACGAAGACTCCAGTCGCCCCGAATCCGCTTTGGAGGCGCGACTCGAGCGCCTGCGACGGCTTCACACCGCTCTGCCCAGCACCCAAGACAAGTTGGCGGTCCGGCGGAATCTGGAATCGGTGCAGCAGGCCTTCGACAACAGCCTCGGGTGGTGGTCCATGGGTCAGGCTGTCCTGGCCGAGTTCGTGCAGACTGAAGCGGAGAGCGACGCCCTGGTGCGTGCCCGTGATATCGCGATCAAGGGTCGCGACCGTCACCCCGAATCCATCGGCGGGCGCCGCTGTGCCCACCACGCGGCCGTAATCGAGGCCCCCACCTATTCGATGGCGATGATGGCGACGGATGGTGCAGGCAGGCGGTCGATCCGGATCGAACACCGCAACTTCAAGAAGATCTATTTCCGCGCCTATCGTCACGATATCGAGAAGTTCATCCGGTCCTCGAAGGACTATTCGCTGCTGCCCGATCATCGCGAAGCCGAGAAGATCATGGAGGGGAACGATCCGGTTTCCGAGTGGTCGACCGATCTGCCCGCGACACCGGATTTCCGCTCCCACAACACCTTCTCGGTGCCCGATCTCGATCAGGCCGGGGCCTATCTGGTGGTGGCATCGATGCGGGCGGACTTCGAGGAGGCCGGCAATCTTCGAGTTGCCGACAACTTCATTCTTTCCGATCTGGTCTTGGTGACCCGGACGATTCCCGGCGGCTACGAAGTGACGGCGCGATCCGGAGCGAGCGGCCGGGCACTCGAAGGGGCGGATATTTCGCTCTATCGATATGACTACCGCAAGGGTCACCGCGAGATGGAACGACAACGTAGCGGTGATGACGGCCGGGTGACCTTCAAACACGCCCGCTGGCAACGGGAACAGTATTTCGTGTTTGCAAAACGCCACGCCGATCTGGCCCTGGACACCACTCGGCTTCACCTGAGCCACGAAGGCTCGCGTGGAGTGAGCTCCTCGGCAATGATCTATACCGACCGCTCGGCTTACCGCCCGCAGCAGGAGATCTTCTGGAAGGTTGTCGCTTACCGCGGTGGCGGCGAAGCAATCGAATATGAAACCGTGCCAAAGACCGACATCACGGTTTCGCTCGTGGATGCGAACGGTGAGGAGGTCGGGTCGACCTCCCTGTCCACCAACACCTTTGGTTCTGCCAGCGGCAGTTTCACGATTCCCGCCGGCCGCCTTCTCGGTCGGTGGTGGCTTCGCACTTCTTTTGGCGGACAGAACTGGTTTCGGGTCGAAGAATACAAAAGGCCGACCTTCTCGGTGGAGATCTCCGAACCCGAAGTATCCCTGCGGCTCAATCGAGAGGCGGAGCTCACAGGAGAGGTGAGCTACTACTTCGGACTCCCGGTTGTCAGCGGTGATGTGAAGTGGAGTGTGACTCGGGAGCCCGTCTATCCGCGCTGGTGGTCCTGGTGGTATCCGAGAGCATCCGGCCAACGGCAGGTGGTGGCGGCGGGAGAATCGGGGCTCGACGACGAGGGCCGATTCCGTGTCCAGTTCATCCCTGAAGCCGACGAACGCGAGGCCGGGCAGGGCGTGACATATCGTTACCGACTCGGTGTGGATGTCACAGATGAGGGTGGCGAGACCCGATCGGCGGAGCGCGTTTTCCGCCTCGGTTTTGTCGCTGTCGAGGCGCGGATAATTGATGACCTCGGTTTTCGGGCGGCAAAGGAAGACTCGACTGTCCGGGTACTCCGTACCGACCTCGATGGAACACCCCGCGCGGGCACCGGTTCGTGGCGATTGCTCCGTCTGGATCAGCCGTCGGAGACCCTGACCCCGGCTGATCAACCCTTACCCTTGGTTCCGGGCGGCCACCCCGGCCTCCGGACACCCGGGAGACGAGCTCCGCTCCCGTTGGGAACATCGCTACGATCCGGAGAGTGTCTTGGCCGGGTGGTCGGACGGCGAGGAGATTGCTTCCGGACACGTAGCGCACGGAGAAGACGGTGCGGGTTCGGTCGACCTCCCAGGGCTGACCGCCGGCGCCTATCGATTGGTCTACTCCACCGAGGACGACTTCGGTGCTGCCTTTGAAACCCGGGAACACCTCGTCGTGACCGGTCGGAAACGGACCCCGCTGTCGCTGCCCGCTCTGCTTCGCTTCGACCGGGGCTCTGCTGCGGTCGGGGAGACCGCCCGGCTCCTGTATTTCACCGGCTTCCGCAAGCAGGAAATGATGCTCGAGATCTTCCGCGACGGACGCCGCACCGAGAGACGTCCCATCGGAGCCGGCCAGTCGGGTGTGATCGAGATTCCCATCACCGCGTCTGATCGTGGCGGTTTTGGGGTTGCCCTGACCCTTGTCAGGGACCACCAATTGGTACGCCAGACGGCCCAGCTTTTCGTGCCCTGGGATGACCGCCGGTTGGAGCTCGATTTCGCGACCTTCCGAGACCGGATGCGGCCCGGTACCCGCGAAACCTTCACGGTCACGGTGCGGCGTCATGATGGGTCCGCTGTCGACACCGCCGCCGCCGAATTGCTGGCCTATATGTATGACCGCAGCCTCGATATCTTTGCCCCACATTCGCCGCCGTCGGTGACGGCGCTTTATCCGAACCGCTCCGGGATCGCTCGTTTATGGGACAACCTCGGCCAGGCGCCGCGCGCCTGGGGCACATCAGGACTGCCCAATCCACCGGGCTTCCCCCACCTTCATGGTGATGCGCTCATGAGTCTGGACGGGTACGGCATCGGCGGGCCCGGTCGGCGTGGTGGATTCCGGCAGATGAAGGCGGGCATGGTCATGGAATCGAGGATGGATTCCGCGGCCATGGCGATGGCCGCCCCGATGGCGGCCGAGGAGAGCGCGGAATTCAAGCGGGAAGGCGAGACAAGCCGGAACCTGGCTGACGCCGACCGGAGCGCAGCCGGTGGCACCGATCCGCCCAATGCTGCCGTCGAACTCCGGTCCGATTTCTCGGAGACCGCTTTCTGGGAGCCCCACCTCCTCCTCAACGACGACGGATCGGCGACTGTCGAGTTCGATGTTCCGGACTCGGTCACAGAGTGGAATCTCTGGGTTCACGCCCTGACCACCGATCTCAAAGGTGGTTCGGTCACCCGCCAGGCGGCGAGCGTCAAGGAGCTCATGGTTCGCCCCTACCTGCCCCGCTTCCTCCGCGAGGGCGATCGTGCTCTGCTCAAGGTCGTGGTCAACAACGCCGGAGAGCAGACACTGTCGGGTGCGCTCAACCTCTCGATCTACGATCCCGATACCGAGGAGGATCTGCGATCACTCTTCGGTCTTTCGGCCGAGGACACCTCGGGTCTGCCCTTTGAGGTCGAAGCCGGCAAGGGTACTGATCTGAGTTTCGAACTCGAGGTCCCCGCCCGGGTCGGTACTGTGGCCTTCAAGGTCATTGCTCGCGCCGGTGACTTCTCCGACGGCGAGCTCCGACCGTTACCGGTACTGCCGGGTCGTCTTCACCTCATGCAATCACGTTTCGCTACGCTCCACGATGCGGATCGCCGGGAGCTCCATTTTGCCGATATGGCATCGGATGACGACCCGTCTCTGATCCACGGGCAACTTGCGGTCACCATCGATGCCCAGCTCTTCTACTCGGTTCTCAATGCCCTGCCCTATCTGGTGGATTACCCCTACGAGTGCACCGAACAGACCCTCAACCGTTTTCTTTCGACCGGGATCGTGTCGAGCCTCTTTGATAGGTACCCATCGGTAGAGCGGATGGCCGCAAAGCTGTCGCAGCGTGAGAGCCGATTTGAACAATGGGAAGCCGACGATCCCAACCGCGCTATGGAGTTGGTCGAGACGCCGTGGCTGCAGATGTCTCGCGGTGGCGCGGAGGATTCCGACCACCTCGTCAACGTCCTCGATCCGACGGTGACCCGCGCCCAACGCGAGGCGGCTCTTGCCAAGTTGAAAAAGAGCCAGACCTCACTCGGCGGCTTTCCGTGGTGGCCCGGCGGACCTCCGTCACCTTGGATGACGCTTTACATCCTGCACGGTTTTTCCAAGGGCCTCGAGTTTGGCGTCGAGACGCCGAAGGATGTCGTGGTGCGGGCCTGGGCGTATATGCACCGCCATTATCTCGACTATTGGGTCGAGCAGATGATGGCTCACAATTGCTGCTGGGAAACGATCACGTTTCTGAACTACACGCTCTCCAACTACCCCGACGAGTCGTGGACGGGCGGAGTGTTCACCGCCGACGACCGCAAGCGGATGCTCGATTTCAGCTTCCGCCACTGGAAGGCGCACTCACCATTGACCAAGAGCTATCTGGCGCTGACCCTCGAGCGGATGGGGCGCCACGACGAGGCGGTTCTGGTCTTCGATTCGGTGATGGATTCGGCAAAGACCGATGAGGATCTCGGCACCTATTGGGCGCCCGAGGACCGCGCCTGGCTCTGGTACAACGACACCACCGAGACCCACGCTTTTGCTCTGCGGACATTGACCGAGCTCGAGCCGGACGACGGCCGCCGCCACGGTCTGGTCCAGTGGTTGCTGCTCAACAAAAAACTCAACCACTGGAAGTCGACCCGCGCCACCGCCGAAGTGCTCTATTCCCTGGCCCACTATCTGCGCCACGAAGAGACCCTCGAGGTGCGCGAGGAGATCTCGCGTGTCGATGGGGCCCCGGACCACACGATTTGTCTTCGAGCCGGATAGCTACACCGGAGCCCGCAACCGGGTGATTGTCGAGGGCGAAGCCGTGGACCCGGAGACCATGTCCACCATCGTCGTGGAAAAACCCTCAAGGGCTTTGCCTTTGCTTCGGCCACGTGGCACTTTTCCACCGAGCGGCTGCCCGATGAGGCCCGGGGAGATCTTTTTGCGGTCGAACGGGCCTACTTCCGACGCTTCAACGACGGCTCGGGATGGGTGCTTCGGCCTATGAAAGATGGCGAGAAAATCAACCCGGGCGACCAGATCGAGGTCCACCTGTCGATCCGCGCCAAACACGCCGCCGAGTATGTCCATCTTCGCGACCCGCGGGGCGCTGGATTCGAGCCCGAGACATTGCGATCGCAGTACAAGTGGGATCTCGGGATCTCCTGGTACGAAGAGGTCCGCGATTCCGGCACCAACTTCTTCTTTGAGTGGTTGCCGGCGGGTGAGTACACCTTCAAATACCGCCTGCGCGCGAACATGGCCGGAGCATTCCGGGTCGGTCCGGCGGTTCTACAGTCGATGTATGCGCCCGAGTTCACGGCCTATTCGGCGGGTCATCGACTGCAGGTCGAAGGCGACTGATACTCCCAAAAAGGGAGAAAGGGAGAAAGGGAGAAAGGGAGAAAGGGAGAAAGGGAGAGGGGGAGCGGGGAAGATCAGTTCAGTTGGGTGAAACGGCGATCGAATCCGCACCGGGATCGCGATCTCGTGGACGCAAGCCTCGAATCGATGAATCATCTCAAGCTCGATCTCGACGTGACCCGATTCCCGGAACCCTGAGTGGATCTCCAAGAAGTCGTCGCACCGGCCATGCGGCGCCGACGGAGACAGGGTGACCGGGCGGGTGAACTTTCTTATCGTCCCCGGCCCGTCAGGGTTGCGGCGTCGCGAAAAGAAGCCTCACGATTGCGGTTCCTTGCCGTCGACCTGGCGGAGGGCGCGAGAACCGATGTAGACCTCACCCGAGGTGCCGTGCAGCGAGAGCACATCACCCTTGAGGATCCGGTGGAGGATCTCTCCGTCGGCGTTCTGGATGACGGCTTCACGCTTTTCGAGGTCGACGCGAAGACCGCCGGCGCTCATGACCGAACAGAAATTCCGGTCCTCAATCCCGTTGGCGGCGACTGCGGCGTGCGAGGTGGATCCACCCTTTGCGGTCAGCAGCCCATCGGCGGAGATGATCATCGGGATCTCCTCCGGAGTGGGGTTCTCCAACACGAGGAGCACCCCGTCGACATCGTCGCGGCGAGAGAAATCGATCGCCGCGAGTTCTTCACGATCGGCATCATCGAAGGCGACCAGCCCCCGGAAACCACCGCCGCGTACACCGAGTCCCCTGGTGACGGCCTCGCCGGGCTCAACAAAACGATCGATTGCCTGGTCGGCATAGGTTTCCGCGGTCCTTGATTGGAGAACGCTCAGAACTCCGTTTTCGACGGTGAACTCGACCTCCTGATCGGTGCCCATCGATCGCCTGAGCCGCGAGGAGACGTGGCGAAGCCGGCGCCCGAGCATCGGCATCAAGGAGTCGAGTTCATCGATGGAATGGAAGGACTCGGAGGATGTAACACCGCCGACGAGATCGTCTCCGGCGGCCGAGAATTTGAATTCACCCGACAGCTCCCGCAGACCGAACTCGGTGACGGTGGTGCGTGGAATGACGCCCGTGAGGGACACCAAGGTTTCATCCATCGGCGCCTCGATCGCTGCGTTGCGGCCGTTGCCAAAAGCCATCTCCTGCACGATGGCCGCGGTCTGCCACGAGTGCGAGATGCCCTTGATCTCCCGATATCGCTGGGCTCTCTCCTTGTTCCAGGACTCAAAGACCGCGCACACGGCAGCGAGCAGCTGCTGCCTCGGGTCTTTCAGGATGCGGTCCAGTTCGCCCGATAGACCGTGATCTCTGAACACCGTTTTTGACCGTTCGGCGATTTCTTTCATCGCTTCCCACGAAAGATCAGTTTTGTACTCGACCCCATGGCGCTTTTTGGCATCATCAACCAGGTTGTAGGTCTCGAGGTCGACGCCCCAGAAAGCCAGGCCGAAGGAGGCGAGAAAGCGGCGATACGAATCATAGGCGCGCCATGGACCGTGCTGGGCCAGGGCCGCTGCGATGGGGTCGTTCATCCCGACAAAGACGATTGTCGAGAGCATACCGGGCATCGAGAAGACCGAACCGCCTCGAATCGCCAGTACCAGCGGTTCCTTCTCGTCGCCGAATCGTTTGATGATCCCGTTTTGGCCGGCAAGGTCTGTTTCGAGGATTTTCAGGTGTTTGGTGATTTCTCCTTCCAACCAGGTGGTATCACCACGATGGAGGCCTGCGCGCGGGATTGTGGTTGGGAGGATGAAACCGTCCCGAGTCGGAAGATTGAGTTGGGTGACGTAGAGCAGGCTGCTGCCCTTACCGCCATAACGCTCCCGCAAGTTCGGCCGCTCGCAGCAGATATCCATTTCGGCGACGACCTGGTCTTTGTGCGAGATGTGGATGATGTCGTGGACCGATTGGAGATCAGCGTCGCTGCCGTGCGCGCTGCCGTTTTCTTTGTTTCGGGTCTGTTGGTCCCGGATATGTGCGCCGGCGATGTCCGCGAATTGGACCACGCTGTTGAGGTCGTGCATATAGCGCTGCATATTGGCCAGAACGGTGCGCAGGTCTTCCTCGTCGAGGGCGAGATGGTGACTCATGTGTTCGTAGGGATTGGTCACCCGTTGGCGGATCTTGTGGTAGTGGCGGCTGACGTGTCTGAGTACATCGAGGAGCTCGCCGTCGCTCCGATTCGGGTGGCCGAGCAGACCCGAGAGATCGTGCAACTCACGCGAGGCCAGTCCGTCAAACTCGAGGTTGAGAATCGAAACGCGGATGATCTCCAGGCACTGCTCGAGATCGACCCCCTTTTCCGAATAGGCCGTGGCGATCTGTCTCACGGCGAGGTAGCTCATCTCCTCGAGCAGACAATCGAGTTGGTGCAGGAAGTAGCGTTGCGATGGGAACCCACCGTTTCGGATCATGGTCTGCAAACGTATTCGCAGACTCCGGACCATCGTGAAGGTCTCGTAGGGGGAGCTCTTTTCGTTGGCCTCGATCACCGCGTCGAGCATCTGGAAGAGCTCGTTCTGGTAGGCGGCGCGGATTCCGGTGGTGAAGATCTCCACGGCCTCGCGGGCCTCGGCTTCGCACAGGTCGGCGTCGAAATCCGCTTCGTCGGGTCGCATGGTGCGGAGTCGCTCGAGGCGGGCGGTGAATTCCTTAGTCACCGCCTCCGGTCGCGAAAAGTCCGCTGCTTTCTGGTTGAGAATCCTCAGGTGGTGGAAATACACCCACCGGTTGCGGGCCCGAATGCCCTTGGCAATCATCGTTTCGAGTTCGGTCTCGATCTGATTGCCGAATTGGCACTGGAGTAGGATCTCCTTGTAGGATCGCTGCCATTCCTGGATTCTGGCCACCGTTTCGGAGGTTCCGAGAAGCCGCCCAAGGTCCTCGACCACGCGTTCGACGATATCGCGCGGCTTCTGTTTCTCTCTGGCCTCGAGATCGCTCGCCGCCGGATGATCGAAACCGAGGCGATTCAACTGACCCATCTCGCCGGTATCGAGAAAGCGGAGGTAGGCCTCGGCGAGCACGAGGGTTCGTTTCCCGAGCGCGTGGTGGCTGCTTCTCCGCAGTTCGTTGACGATCGCGCTGCCCCGAATCTCCACCTCAGCCAGGCGGATGGTGTCGTTCCACAGTTGATCGATCAGATTCGGTTTGCCGATGACGCTCGAGAGGTTGCGGACGATGGTTCGAGACAGACCGGCGAGACGCGTGCACAATCTGCCGTTGATGAACTGTATCAATTGGCTGTTGAGTTCGTTGACCTCGGGCTGCAGATTCTTTGCGCCGAGAAAGGTTTTGACCGAGAGATTGCAGAGCCTCGCCACCAGGTGTCTCAAGAGGAAGAGCGCCTGGTTGCGATTGGTGGCCTCGTTGACCTCCTTGAGCAGTGAGGCGATGTCGCGAATGCGGGTGATCCGCGGCGCCGTCACATGTTCGGCATCGAAGAAGAAGAGAGCCTGTTCGACGTCGATCGCGCGGCCGTCAAAATCGGCGATCTCCATGAACACCTGGTCCGTATAAATGGTGCCGGCGGGAAAACGACGTACCGCAAGGGTTCGGTTGGAGTCGTCGTTGACGGATTGCAGTACCAGGGTCTCGCCGACGAGAAAAGGCGCCAGAAGGGTGCCGTCGTGGGTGAATACGCGGTTGTTGACGATACCGAAGCGGCCCAGCCTGCTCGCGGCGGCGGTCTTGGTCTCCAGGTAGGAACGGAGGGTGTTTGAAGCGTCGCTTCGGTCGTCGGTCACCGCAAATGCTCGATGGAGGGCTCGGCTCAGATCGGTGATCGTGTCGCGGTCCAGGGGTGTGAAGTTTTTGGGCAGGGAGGTCTCGATGCCGCGGGCGGCGGGCCCGGGAACGGGTTCGGGAACGGGTGGCGGATCGTCAGCCTTCGTCCTTTTGTGCTCTCCCTCCAGGATCGGATCACCGCCGGAACCGGTCCCGACAATTTGCGTTCCTTTCGAGAACTCTTCAGCCAATGAGTAGATCGCTGTACGACTCCGGAGGACCTCGAACACGGGTTGTCCCTGTCCTTCGAGGATCCCGGTGACCTCGCGCAAGGCCGTCACATAATCGGAAAAACGGCTGCCGCGGACCTCCACCTCATACGATCGGGCCAGGTCTTCGATGATTCGCATCATTTCTTCGCGCAAGAGTTCGTAGAGTTCTTTACCCTGGATGTGGGCGACCGCACGAGAAAGCGCCAGCGAAACCGACAACATCGCGTTCATGCCGAGATTCTGTTTGCGCTGCATGACCTGGATGGGGTTTTCCGAATCGTCTCCAGAGTCGATTTTTCCGCGCCGCCGGGCGGTCAAGAGTTCGAGACCGAGCAGCGAGGCGTCGATTTCCCTGAGTCCGAGGCCGGCAATGTCGCGTCCGGTGAACTGGGGCGCGATGATCTGCACAACGTTGTCGACCGCGTTGAGGCAGCCCTTCCCACCATATCGTTGCGCTCGTTCGAAAAGATGCGTCAGCCCTTCGTCCTGGGCGGATCGAATTTCAGCTTCCGACACTTCCTTGCCAAAGGTGAAAACGCCCCTTTCCCGTTGCTCGAAGAAGCCGCCGAAGCGATCGATGATCTCCCGGTGTTCGGCCTGTTCGATGAGGGCGTCGACCAGATGGATCGCCTCGCCGGTCCCAGCGGATGTTCCGAGCGGTGTCGCACCTCTGAATTGGAGCCGCACACCGGCCGAGGGGACAGCCAGTTCGAGCGTGACGCCGACCGTCGGGATGCCCGCGTTGGTGGATTCCTCGTAGGCTCGCAGGGTACGGACAACAGCTTTCTCACCAGGGTGCAGCGCGGTTTCGCCACCCGAGTCCGCCACCTTGAGCATCTGCTCGGTGACCGCCTGGTATTTGACGAGTCGTTCGGTGTTGGCGCCACCTCCGGCCTTGAGTCCGAGCGCATTGACCGCCAGCGCGATCTGCGCCTCCATGTCGTCATTCGGGCTTTTGGAGCGGTGGGATACCACGAGATCCTGGCCCTTGCCCAATGCCACCATCATGGCGAGCAGAGTCTCGTACAACGAACCGATCTGATTTGCTTTGATGAGGGCGGCGTTGATCAGCCCGCGATCGGCGGCGTCTTCGATCGTCGAATCATTGGTCGTCACGAGGTCGTCCCCGATGACAAAGATGTGTTTGCCGAGGCGTTCGAGTAGCAGCCGCCAACCCTCGTGATCGTCCTCGGAAAAGCCGTCCTCGATGGACAGGACGGGGATCTCGAGATCTTCGATCGCCGTAGCGTAGATCTCGAGCACAGCATTTCGATCGAGGATGAGCTTGGCCTTGTCGCGCCAGAAGAGATACATCCCGACACTGTCGGGCATGTCGAATTCCTGGCGATAGGCGATCTCGAGTTCGCTCAGCGCCGGGTCCAGAGCGATCGCAACGTCGATTCCCGGCCGGCAACCGCACTCGGCGATGGCCTGTTTCATCATCGCCCACAGACGAAGTTCAGGAAGCTGATAGTCGCCCTTGTCGATGTATGGTGCGAGCCCCCCTTCGAGGCCGATTCCCATGACCCGACAGCCCTCTTCCTTTTCGATGATTTCCTTGAGGCGGTTTTGCAGCCGGACCGTCAACTCTTGCGCATCCTGGTAGTCCCGTGCATTCAGAATCAGAAACATGGCCTCCTGCATGCTGATGTTGGACTCGGGATATTCTTTTTCGGTGTGGCGGCCACCCATTCCACAATTGCGGAATTGCCAGGGCGCCGTCACCGGTCCGAGCCGCGGGTGGATCGCTTCCTGGATGCGTTCCTCGATCATCCGGTTCTTTTGTTCCGGACAAAGAAGAAGCCAGCCCTTGACCTCCCCGACGGTGGCCGCTCGTTCGTTCGCGAGGGCTTCCCGGGTGCGGAATTCGGCGTATTTCCCGGGGTCCGCGAATCGAAAATCCAGAAAGGCCACCAACCCGATACCGAGGAGCAGCCGGCCGGCATAGATGGCCGGGTCGGTGTCGAGGAAGAGACCGAGGGTGAGCAATACAGCGGCGGGCAGCAGGGCCGCGACGGCCAGGTTGCGGCTCGCTCGTGGCCCGGCGGCGGCGACGGCCAGATTGTAGGGCGCATCTGGGTAGTAGTTCAGGCCTTCCCGTTTGACACCTGGTGCGGTGCCGTAGGGGATACGGAGAAACATCCCGGCCAAAAAAACCAGACGACCGAAAAACGGACGGTGGAGATGTTCGTTGGCGTCAGCGGCAACTGATTCGTTGAGTGCATTGAGTCGAGCGGCGGCGAGAAAGTGCCCGAGTTCATGGATGGCGATTCCACAATGAAATGTGATCCCCATGAACAAGGCCGAGACCAGTGTTTCCCAGCTGAGGAAGATAAAACGCAGGACATCGGCTTTGAGAATTGCTTCTGCCGGGAGAGCAAGCACGGAAGAGATAAAGGCAACGTGAAAGGACACCAGGATATGGTTGGCGATGACCCACCCTTCCTGGAGCGAAGCCCGTGTCGGCTGACTGGGGTGCACACCCAATCCTATCTTGAAAAACCTTCAGCTGGAGAAAAAATTACCACTCAGACGCAACAATTCTGATTTCAAAAAGCCGTTTTCCCATCTCGGATCGTGTAATTGAGATGTGGTCTCTTGTTTGCCGTGGCCCTGAAACGGGCGAGTCGACTCTCAGTGCCTCCAACTTGTCAGATCGGCCCCTTCGGGTGCGGCTGCCTCGATTCGCTCCAGGATCCTCGGCAGGTACATCGTGTTGTAGCGCAGCCTCGAGAGGTAGTTCCCGTTCTTGTGGTCGCCGTTCCAACAGTGTTCGGCGCGGTCACCGTAGTCCACGACGCCTCCGTAGTGGGGATCTGTGGTCGTTTCGAGAAATTTCTCCGTGAGATAGACCGCGTTGTTGAGGTAGTAGTTGTCCATGTCGCCGGTGAAGATGTGGATCTTGCCTTCGAGCTTCGGTCCGAGGACCGCCCAGTCCCGTTCGAGGATGTAGCGGAGATCGTAATTCTCGCGCCAGTGGTCCGCGACCTCGTGGTCGATCTCTCCGGTCTTTTTGTCCCAGATCCGCTTCGGGTAGCCGTCATCACCCACCGGAGAATACACCGCTTCCCAGATATCGAATTGTTGGCCCGACCGGCTCTTGGTACCGAGGGCGAGCTCCCACAGACCGTCGTCGCGCATGGTCGCTGAGATCTCGCCGAGCCAGTTGCGGCGGCTCGGTCGTTCCAGTCGACGGAACGGCCCCTCTTCGAAATAGGCGTTGCTGTCGGAGTAGATATCGGTCTGGACGTAGGCCCTGAAATCGATGGGATCGGGGCACGCGGCAAAACACCCGTTGTATTCGTCGGGATAGAAGACCTGGACCGCCAGGGCCTCCCAACCGCCGGTTGACCCGCCGTAGAGGAACCGTGCCCACCCTTCACCGAGACCGCGAAATTTTTCTTCGATGTAGGGAATCAGTTCGTGGGTGATGGCATCACCGTAAGGGCCGAGATTGGCCGAGTTGACGGCGTAGGAATCATCGTAGTAGGGGTTGGCGTGCTGAATCTCGATGATGAGAAATCGGGGAAAATCAGGGCTGATCCACTTCTGGTAGAAGGCATAGGCCTCCTCCTGGCGAATACGGTTGTAGCAGTCCACCTGGAATCTCTCGGCATACTCGCACTCGAGATCGGGGTCCTGAGGAGAGGTGCGGAAATCTCCGAAGTCGTATGGGAAGTGGCCGTGAAAGACCATGAGCGGATAGTGTGCCTCGGGGTGGTCGGCAAAACCGTGCGGCAGAAGAACGTGGGCGCCGAGGAACATGGGACGGCCCCAGAACTGGGTCAGAAGCTTGCTCTGGATCTGGATGTGCTTGACGTAGGCGGTCTCGGCGGGCGGCTCGATGGGTGGGATTTTTGAGTCGAGCTCGATTTCGTGGACCGTGTCGGACGAAGGGGCAATCGTCACCGTGCGCGGTGTGCTGTAGAGATTGCCCGGGGCACGATTCCACTGTTGACCTTCGCCACGATCCATCGGGAGCTTGACCGTGTGGCCATCCGCTCGATTGAAGGTCTCATACCGGTGGAGCACGGCCTGGACCGAGTATTCGCCCGGCTGAATTTCGCTGAGACTCTCGATTGGATAGCCAAAAACAGCATCGTCGATGCGGACCCCATGGCCTGCCTCGAGACCATCAACATCTTTTCCGAAGACTTGAATGGCGTTGACCCCAGGGCGGACTTGAAATCTGGGTTCGGTCTCGGCGGAACCCGAAATCAGGAGCAGCAAACGGCCGTCCACAGGCCCGGTCTCGAGATCGGATGGAAACGACACCTCGAACTCGATTGCCAAGAGCGACGTCGGGATCAACAGAAGGGCTGCGAAGAGTGCGGATCCGATCAATTTCGCTGATGAGCGCATGGATTCCTCCGGAGTGGTTGTCGGGCGGTCAACAAATCGCTGCGGTCGTTGGCACTGTAGCGGAGCCCGGGACCCTATACAATTCTCCGTGGATCAATGTCCGACCGCACACAAATCTCAACCCATTTTCGGGCCTGCAACCTCTGCGAAGCCATTTGCGGCCTTGCCATCGAGGTGGATGGAAGCGAAATCATCGCCATTCGTGGCGACAAGGATGATCCCTTCAGCCGCGGCCACATCTGCCCCAAAGCGGTCGCGTTGCAAGATATCCACAAGGATCCCGAGAGGTTGCGCCAACCGATGCGGCGACAGAGTGGAGGGTGGCAACCCATCGCTTGGGACGAGGCCCTCGATGAAGTCGCGGATCGTCTCCGGTCGGTTCAGAAAGCCCACGGTCGTGACGCTTTGGCCGTCTATCTCGGAAACCCCAACGTTCACAACTGGGGATCCCTGCTTTTTGCCCCGGCCCTCATCAGATGCCTCGGTACCCACAACCGGTATTCGGCCACCTCCGTAGATCAACTCCCTCATCATGTGGCCGCCACATTGATGTTCGGTCACAAACTGCTGCTGCCCATACCCGATATCGATCGGACATCCCATCTGTTGATCCTGGGCGCCAACCCGGTGGTGTCGAACGGCAGCATGATGACCGCGCCGGGCTTCAAACGGAGGCTCGAGGAGTTGCAGGCACGCGGTGGGCGTCTGATCGTGGTCGATCCGCGCCGGACCGAGACAGCACGGATGGCTGATGAACACTTTTTCATCCGCCCCGGCACCGACGCTTATCTTCTGATGGCGCTGCTGCACGTCATCTTCCACGAGGGTCTCGAGAACCCGGGACGCCTCGAAAACATCGTTGAGTCAATCGACGCGCTTCGCCAGGCGACCGCCGAATTCAGCCCGGAGTCTGTCACGACAATAACGGGCATCGAGGCCGAGGCCTTGCGTCGCATGGCGCGGGACTTCGTCGCTGCCCAGTCAGCCGTGTGTTACGGACGGATGGGTGTCTCGACGCAGGAATTCGGTGGCCTCTGCCAGTGGCTCGTCAACGCCATCAACATCGTCACCGGCAATCTCGATCGTCCGGGAGGGGCCATGTTCTCCCGGCCGGCGGTGGATCTGGTCTCGAATACCGCTCCGGGAAGATTGGGGCACCGTCACAGCCGGGTACGCGGTCTCCCCGAGTTCGGCGGCGAATTCCCGGTGGCTGCGCTGGCGGAGGAGATCCTGACTCCTGGATCGGGGCAGGTTCGGGCGCTGATGACAATCGCCGGCAACCCGGTGCTGTCGACCCCCAACGGCGTTGAGGTCGAACGCGCAATCGCCGATCTGGATTTTATGGTGGCCATCGATTTCTACGTCAACGAAACGACCCGGTATGCCGAGATCATCCTGCCACCGACGTCAGCCCTCGAACACGATCACTACGATCTGGTATTCAATCTTTTGGCGGTCCGCAATGTGGCCCGCTATTCACCGGCGATCTTTGAACCCGTACCGGAGGCCCGCCACGATTGGCAGATCCTGGAAGAGCTTCGGCAGCGCCTCGATGGTGATTCGCCGTTGCTCCGGTTCAAACGCCGGCTGAATGCGGTGCTCGGGCCGAGGCGGATCCTCGATTTCGGGTTGCGTTCGGGGCCCTACGGCGCGGGTTTCCGGCCCTTTGCTGACGGAATGAACCTCGACAGGCTGGAAAAACAAGCCCACGGTATCGACCTCGGCCCGCTCGTTCCCTGTCTGCCGGATCGTCTGCGAACAATGGACCGGAAGATCGATCTGGGACCGGTCGTCTTCCTCGATGATCTCGAGCGACTCAGAGAGAAGATCGGCCATCTCCCCGACGACGAGAGACTGCTCCTCATAGGCCGCCGGCATCTCCGGAGCAACAACTCGTGGATGCACCGTTTTCCGCGTCTGACGCGCGGCCGGGACCGATGCACGCTCATGATGAATTCCGGTGATGCAGCGCCGATCGGCCTCGACCACGGTGATCGGGTTGTGGTCATTTCACGGACCGGTCGTGTCGAGGCCGCTCTCGAGATCAACGACGATATGGCGCCGGGTGTTGTCAGCTTGCCGCACGGTTGGGGCCGGCGGTGGGCCGGCTCCGGTGAGGATCGATCGGTAGCAAGCGCCAACGATCTCACCGACAACCTGGTCGTCGACGAGCTCTGCGGGAATGCGGTCCTCAACGGTGTGCCGGTTCGGGTCGAAGCGGCCGATTGAGGTCAATTCCCTGCTGTAACACCTTTGTCGGAGTACATGGTATCGATGAGGTCGGCGTATTTCTGCAACAGCACCCGGCGTTTGAGCTTGAGAGTCGGCGTCAGCTCACCGGCCTCCTGACTGAACTCCGATGGAACCAGAACGAATTTCCGGACCGTTTCGTAGCGCGAAAAACCGTCCATTTTTTCTTCGATCGCGAGGCGGTAGAGGTTACGAACCTCTTCATTTTCACAAAGAGCTTCGAGATCGCCATCCTGACCCAGCTCCCCGGCCGTCGCTTGAAGGACCTCGGCCTGGGGCACGACGATTGCGCTGATGAAATTCCGACGGTCGCCGATCACCATGGCCTGGGCGATGAGTTCGTGGGTTTTGAGGGCGTTTTCGAGCGGTTGAGGGGCTACGTTTTTGCCCGCGGCGGTGACGATCAGCTCTTTGATCCGGTCGGTGATGTGAAGAAAACCATCCTCGTCGATATGACCGACGTCGCCGGTGTGGAGCCAGCCGTCGTCGTCGATGGTCTCCGCTGTGGCCTCCGGTTTTCGCCAATACCCGCGCATGACGATTTCGCCTCGAACATGGATTTCGCCATCATCGGAAATTCGGATCTCGACCCCCGGCCCGGGTTTTCCGACGCTCCCGAACCGGCAGTCGGTCCAGGTGTTCGCGGTGGCGGCTCCGGTCAATTCGGTCATTCCCCATGCCTCGATGATGCGGATCCCGACGGCATCGAAGAATTCCGCCAGTCCCTTGGCCAGCGGTGCACCGGTTGAGACGTAGTAGCGCAGATTGCCGCCGGTTGCGGCCGAGATCTTTTTGAAGACCAGGGCGTTGGCAACGGCGTGTTGCAGCGTCAGGAGGGTTCCGGCGGCTTCCGGCCCTCCAACCTGACTGATCCGTCGACCGATCCGGGTCGCCCACTCGAAGAGAGCCCGTTTGAACGCCGGGCCGCGCTGGAGTCCGCCGTGGATCCTTCCGTGGATTTTTTCATAGACCCGCGGCACGGCAACGATGTGGGAAGGCCGGATCTCACGCAGGTTTTCTCCCAGAGTCTCCAGGCTCTCGGCATATGCAATCTCGAAACCATGGAGCAGGGCAAAGGTGTCGACGACCCGTTGCAGGATGTGGGAAAGGGGCAGAAAGGAAATCAGACTGTCACCGGCTTCGCCCTCGAAAAAGGGTTGGATCGTGTCGAATTCCGCGCAGAACCCGCGGTGCGTGAGGACCACGCCCTTCGGTTCGCCGGTGGTTCCCGAGGTGTAGACGATTGTCAGAATGTCGTCTGGTTGGGCTCGCTTCGAAAGTTCGACGAATTCGTCGCGGCTGTGGACTGCACCCAGATCCTGCAGCGTGTTGAGGCTGATAACGGTTTCGTCCTCTTGCAGGTCTTCGGGGTAGAACACGACGATTTTTTGCAGCGATGGGACGGAGTCCCGGATCGAGAGGATGGTCGCGAGGTGATCCATGTTCGAGACAAAAACGAGGTTGGCCTCTGCGTCGCGAAGGATGTAGGCGATTTGCTCCGGGATCAGCGTGGTGTAAAGGGGGACACTCACCAGGCCTGCTGCCATGATGGCGAAATCAGTGGTTGCCCACTCGGGTCGGTTTTCGGACAGAATCGCGACCCTTGCACCGGGAGCGGCCTGCAGACTCAGAAGGCCGAAGGAAGTCAGTCTCACCTGCTCCAGGGCCCAGTCAAAAGTACGGGCCCGCCACTCGCCGCCGAGCTTGACTCGAAACAAGGTCTGGTCGCCGCAGTTCTCGACGATCGTCATGAAACGCTCGTTGAGCGTTTTCTCCATGCTGCCTCCTCTGGTCGATTCCTGCGTGGATTCTAGCGCGGACTGACCCAGAAGTAGGGAGGGTATTGAAGGCGGAAACGGGAATTTTTCCCGTTCAGACGATCTTCTCGCGCAGCTTGAGAACCCGGTTGATGTTCTCACGTACCTCCCCTGTGATCGAAACTATCGGTGTGGGTGAAGCGGCATCGGAGGGCCTCGGCGACCCAGTGGATTGCTCCGGCCCTTCGCCTGATCGGGGTATCGGATAATGACCGGAGACCAAGCCAACACTCCGACTCGGCCTCTCGAGGAAGAAGAACTCGAGCTGATCGAGGCCCTGCTCGGTGCGGCACGGGGCCGCGCCGGAAGGTATCTGGGTCAGATCCAGGACGTCGAGGTTGTCGGTTCGTGTCTCTGTGGTTGTCTAAGCGTTGATCTGACGGTCAAACATGCCTCTCGAGAGGGGCGTCCGACACCTTTGGTCATGGCCGATGCCGAATCGCCGGACGGGGTGCCGGTTTCGGTGATCCTCTGGGTCAGCGGCGGCAGGTTGAGCGGACTCGAGATTCACCCTTGGGACGGAGCAAAACGGGTCCGCCTACCTCGTCCTGAAACCATCACCAACATCAGGGCCCAGTAGTCCTGACCTGCCTCCCGCTGTGCTACGGTATGCACAACATTCACCAGTGTGTGGCCATCCGGCTCTCGTTTTGGCACAGTCTGACCCAGCTGAATTCGACGGCCGGAGAAATGGAGGAGGAAATGGATCTCATGAGTTTGCTGATTTTTTTGGCGATAGGTGCGGTGGCCGGTTGGCTTGCCGGTGTGGCCATGAAGGGCGGCGGTTTCGGGCTCCTGGGTGATATCGTCATCGGGATCATTGGTGCCGTCATTGGTGGCTGGCTCTTTGGCTTCCTCGGTATCACAACGGGCGGAATTGTCGGGGCGATCATCACCGCGTTCGTCGGTGCATGCCTGTTGCTTTTTGTCATCCGCCTGATCAAAAAAGCCTGACGCGTTTCCCCGGAACGAGGCGATTGCTGAAGGCGCCTGGGGCCTGGGAATGAATGGGTTCTGATCGTCGTATGATTTCCTGAGGAGTCGAGAAATGAGTGATCACAACGCCAAGGGTTGCGGGTGCTGCGGCGGAGGAATTTTTGGAAGTATCGGAGCGGTGCTCGCCGCCCTGCTCAGCTGGAATGTAAACCACAGTGTTCTGTGGGCTCTGCTCCACGCCTTTCTCAGCTGGTTCTACGTCATCTATCACTGGATTTCCTACGGAAATATCGTGCCGTGATCCGTGGCTCACGGGATCGGGGTTGCTTGGGTCCAGATCCACAACGGACGAACTCCCTCTCGATGCGAATTTTCGCGGGTGTTTGCCACTGTCGAAGTATCCGATATCGACTACAGTGGCCCGACGGTGGCGAATCGATCGTGGCCCGAGCCTGTTCCTGTTCGTTCTGCCGTCCCCGCCGGGCAACCCATATATCCCATTCCGGCGCCCGGTTATCTGCCACCGACGAGGATGGACATTTCCTCAGCCGATACCGTTTCGGGACCTCGACGGCCGATTTCTTCGTCTGCGCCCAGTGCGATGGAGTGCCGTTTGCCGTCTCGAAGATCGATCGGCATGATCACGCCGTCGTCAACGTTTTCACCATGGATGATGCCGAGAATACGGTTTTCGATATCAGCGCTTCAGATTTCGACGGCGAAGACCCGGAAGCACGACTGGCGCGCCGGAAAAGGATCCGGATTCCACAGGTCGAGATCAAGATCAACATTTTTCTCGACCCGGCTGGCATGCCGATCGCGATTCTGGTGCTGGTGCTCGAGGTCTTCCTTGCGTGGGCGTATCGGGATGCTTTCAGGGGAGTCTTGAGCCTTCGCGCGAAACCGGCTGCCTGATCTGGTGGGATATGCGGGCTAGTTGACGATCCCTGATTCGCCGAGATTCTGGTCGGCATACTCGAGTACTCGATCGTAGTGCTCGTAATCCTGGCAGTGGCGCTGGAGGAGCTGAAAAACGTCCGTGGCCTTGCTGATCTCACCGACGTCGCCAAAGGCGACCATCAGTTGCTCGAGAGATTCGCAGTCGTACCGTCGTGTGAAAGCTGCGGCTTCAGAAAAGACCACGCTGTACCCCGCCTGATTCGTCCAACTCAGACAGAGCGCCAGAAATGTGTAGATATGACCGATATAGGTTTCGTCGTAGACCTCGTGCATATAGGGCAGGCAGCGGAAGAAGTAGGGAACCGCCTCACCGTAGCGGCGATCGTCGAAGAGAATCACACCGAGGGTGTAGCACGATTGGCAGTAGACGCTGAGCACCTCGTCAAAGGTTGAAAGATAGGCCTTGTAATTGGTCACCGATTCTTCGAGCATTTTCTGTGCGCTGTCGATCTCCTCGAGATCGTAGTAGATCGTGCCCATCAGACCGCACAGGAAATTGCGCCAGTTCTCTTCTTGCTCCTTTGCGAGCAAGGCCTGAAGATCCTTGATGTCGGTGTGGTCGGCCGTTCTATCGTCCATCCGTTCGATGGCCCGTTCGATTCCTGCAGCAACGCGCCCTGTCTCGTCGCTGCCGGTGTACCACTCTGGGATCTGCATCATCGAAGGCCTCCGCCGAACGAAGATTCTAGCTCGAACGCCACTGGATCACCACCAGTTCCTGAGATATAATCTCGTTGTCATGAGTTGTAAGAAGGGCCAATCAAAGGTCAAGCCGAAGCCTGGCCGATTTCGCTGCAAGGACTGCGGCGCTGTCGGCAAGAAAAAGGACAAAGTCTGCGATCCCCAGAAGATCAAGAAGAGCTGAAGGGTCGCGGCATCCCGCCGAACCCGCCGAAGAAGATTCTGGATGCTGGATGCTGGATTCAGCCACTTTCCTCAACCGCTGCAATCGGCAGATCATCGAGATTTCAGAAATGCTCTTGACATCGGTCGGGGACAATCGACGATCCTGCCGCATCTAGCATCTAGCATCTAGCATCTAGCATCTAGCATCTAGCATCTAGCATCTAGCATCTAGCATCTAGCATCTAGCTGCAAAAAAATAGCGCCCATGCCCCCGTAAAGCCGACTGACTCGACCACCCTTCGGTATGGCATGGGCGCCTTAAAAGAATCTTCAGTATACGGCAGCCCGATTTTTCTGCAATCCCTTGCTCCGGTCGTGGTCCCAAGGGCCGTTGCGCACCGTGGACCAGAGCAGAAATCTCATCATATGTGGTCCGATGGCCCCTCGTCGAGAACCAGAATTCGCGTCGGATGCCGTCCGTCGAGGCCGTTGTCCTCGAGGCCGATTGTTTTGGCGAGCTCGGTGAGATCCGCCGTCAGACGGGCCTCGATGGCCAGCGCCGGATGCTGGCGGGGGCGGCCGTCGGGGTGGGTCCAGGAAAGGACGTCGTGTTCCTCCAGAGTTTGAATCAAGGCATCGACCCGCCGCCATAGTGCGAAGCTGGTGCAATAGGCGGTGATCGCATCTGCGTCGACACCCTCCTTCACTCCCGCCCGCAAAACCCGGCTCCATTCGCCACTGGCGTCGACCTCGAGCCACGCTGGACAGGCCATCGATTTGCTTGGTTTTTTCTGAGTCATAATGTCACCTATCGAGAGAGACCCGCCAACTATAGCGCAGACTGAATCGAGGCTGGTCTATGATCTTCCATGGTCCGGTGGACCAGGCCATTGACGCGAAACTGGAGCCTTATGAAAAACAACCGGGTTGAGGTTCGATATCAAGGTGAGATCCGACGCGTGGAGTCCGGTATCCGCGTCGACGAATTTCTTCGTGGAATCAACGGCAGCGTTCCCGACACAGTGCTCTGCGCCCTGGTCAATCGCCGACAGGTGATGCTCGATTTCCCGCTTCGTGGTGAAGTGGATCTGGAACTCGTCTGTTACGGAGACCGGGGTGGTGAGTCGGTTTACAAGCGGTCGGTGAGCCTGATGTTCAACGAAGCTTGCCGGATGTTGTATCCGGAGGCACGCACCGTCATCGGGCAAAGCCTCGGCAACTGCTATCACTATCAGCTTCGCGGAACCCACCCGGATCTGGAGGAAATGGCGCCGGCTATCGAGGAGGCGATGCGCCTCATCCACCAGGAATCCAGGACTTTTCACCGCTTGACGGTGACCATCGAAGAGGCGGAGAAATATTGTCGTGTGAACGGTTGCGAAGACAAGCTCGGGCTCCTCGCAACTCGCCGCTCGTCAACCGTTCATGTCATCACCTGTGGGCAATTCAGAGACCTTGCCTACGGGCCGTACGCCCCGCACACCGGGTGTTGTCCGACCTTTGGGGTGATTCCCTACGAAGACGGGTTGATGTTGCGTTTTCCCCGCCGGGCGGACCGCAATCATCTGCCTCGTTTTTCGCCCCGTCCACTTCTCTACGCAACCTATGCCGAGACCCGGCGCTGGCAAGAACTGCTTGGTGCGCAAAATGTGGGCCAGCTGAATCGCCTCTGTCTTGACGGTAAAATCCGAGACATACTGCGCATTGCAGAGGGTTTACACGAGAAGAAGATCTCCCGGGTGGCCGACAACATTCTTTCGCGCGAGCCGAGGGTTCGATTGGTGACGATCGCTGGGCCGTCATCTTCCGGCAAAACGACCTTTGCGAAACGTCTCGGCATCCAGTTGATGGTCAACGGAATCGAAATGGTTTCGCTATCGCTCGACAATTATTATGTCAATCGCGAAGATACACCCCTTGATGAACAAGGAAATCTGGACTTCGAGGCTCTGGAAGCCATCGACCTCGAGCTTTTTCACAGCCAACTTGCGGATCTCCTGGCCGGTAGAGAAGTACGGACTCCACGATTCGACTTTGTCACCGGTCAGCGTGAAAAAAATGAAAACTGGGTGCCGATGCGCCTTGGAGACGACCAGGTCCTTGTGGTCGAAGGCATCCACGGACTCAACGATCGCCTCACCCAATCGGTTCCAAAAGAGCATTGTTTCCGCATCTTCATCTCAGCGTTGTCCCAGCTTGCGATCGATGATCACAATCGCATTTTCACCTCCGACGCGCGCCTCATCAGACGGTTGGTGCGTGATCACCTCTTCAGGGGCTTTACCGCCGAGCGGACGCTGCAGCTCTGGGAGAGTGTTCGCCGCGGTGAAGGGAAGTGGATCTTTCCATTTCAAGAGCAGGCGGATGTCATGTTCAACTCGGCGCTGGTCTACGAACCGGCCGTTCTCAAGGTCTATGCCGAGCGCTTTCTCCTCCAGGTCCCGAGGAGCAGCCCCGCCTATACCGAAGCCTATCGGTTGCTCAAACACCTCTCCATTTTCGTGCCGATCTTCCCGGACGAGGTGCCGCAGACGTCACTCCTCCGGGAATTCATCGGTGGTTCGAGCTTCAAATACTGAATGCAGCCTCGAGATCGTGCCGGGCGCGTGGTGGAGCTCCTGGCAGGGGAGTATCCGGATGCCCATTGCGAGCTTGACCACGAATCGCCGTGGGAGCTTCTGGTCGCCACGATCCTGTCGGCCCAGTGTACTGATGTGCGCGTCAACCAGGTGACGCCGACCATTTTCCAGCGCTGGCCGAGCCCGGCCGCCCTCGCCTCCGCTCCCAGGGATGAGGTCGAGGAGGTCATTCGATCGACGGGGATGTTTCGCCAGAAAGCGAAATCACTTCGAACCGCGGCCCGAATGGTCGAAGAAATCCACGATGGATTCGTTCCTGCAGATATGGATCATCTGGTGGCGTTGCCGGGAGTCGGGCGCAAGACCGCCAAGGTGGTTCTCGGCATCGGCTTCAATATCGCGGCCGGGGTCACGGTCGACACCCATGTCCGGCGCCTGGCCCAACGGTTGGGACTGACGTCGAATGATGTTCCGGAAAAGATAGCTGCCGATCTCGAACAGCTCATCCGCCGTGAGGAGTGGATCCAATTTTCGACCAGGTTGATTCTGCATGGCCGCCGGGTGTGCTCAGCCCGGTCGCCGAAGTGCGACGGGTGTGTGTTGAACGAGGTCTGCCCGCGAGTGGGGGTCGAGAAAAGAATTAAGAATTAAGAATAAAGATTTAAGAATTAGGAATTAGGAATGTCGCACCTCGCCCGCAATCCAGTGGCGCGCTAAACTGACCCATGGCTCGTCGGCTCAGAAACCACATTGTTTACCTCGGCTTGAGGATCTTCTTCGGAATCGGAAGCAGGTTGCCCTTGAGGCTGACCCGATTTCTGGGTCCGGTTTTTGGCGCTGCCGCGTTGCGCTGGATCCCGCGCGATCGGCAGCGCATTCAATCTCATCTCGAAATCGCCTATCCCGAACTCGATGACACGGCCCGGAGCGACATCATGCGAGGTTGCGCCCGCCATTTCGGCACGATGTTTGCCGAAGTTGCCTGGCTGTGGGGCGCCAAGGCGGAAGAGGTGGAAGAGTTGTGCTCGATCGAAGGGTTGGAGCACTTTGACCATGCCCTCGAGGGAGGGCGCGGCGCGATGTTTGCGACCGCTCACTGCGGAAACTGGGAACTGCTCTCCGCTCGCCTGCCGATAGGTGGGGTTCCGTTGATATCCGCAGTCCGCGAACTCGATGATCCTCGCCTCGATCAGATCGTGACCACGATGCGCACCCGCTTCGGAACCCAAATCGTGCCCCGCGGACCGGCGGCGGGACGACAGCTGGCGAGGGCGCTCGGTCGCAACCAGGTCGTCGGGCTGTTGATCGATCAGGACATCCGCGATATTCCCGGTGTTTTTGTACCTTTTTTTGGCCACCCGGCATGGACGCCATCCGGTCTGGCGACACTGGCCATTCGGATGCGCTGCCCAGTGGTGCCTGGCTTTATCTATCGTCTTCCTGACGGGAGCCATAAGGCCTTGATCCACCCTCCCGTCATGATTCCTGAGGAGGGGTCGCTGGAAGATCGGGTACAGCTCCTGACAAAAAACATCACCGAGATGATCGAGGAGCAGGTGCGTTCCCATCCGGAACAATGGGTTTGGATGCACCGGAGGTGGCGGACGCGACCCGACGACGTTAAATGACCCCAAGTCAAGAGTTGATCGTCTGAGGAACAGAACGTTGCCAGCGCCGCTTGAACGCTACCGCTGGTTTGGCGGCATTCCTAATTCCTAATTCAATCCGAGCCCTGCCATGCCTCGATTCGTGTGATGGTGGCCGTTCCCTCCTCGACCTCGACTTCGTCGCCGATGGAGGTGCCGAGCAACCCTTCCGCCAGACCGGTACCGTTTGCATAGATCCGGCGGTCGAGGTCGGCGTCCCAGGCGCCGAGAATGGTGATCGGTTCAACGCCCTGATCGCCATCACTCTCGAAGTGCACGATGGTACCGATATTGACCACGCTGGTGTCGGCCGCTCCCGGCTCGAGGACTCGAACGATTGTGAGCTCCTGCTGCAGCTTCGCCGCCCGTGCCGATTGCAGCTCCTGCCGGTCGCGAAGCATGTGGTACTCGAAGTTCTCGCGTAGATCACCTTCGGCCGCAGCCGCGTTGATGCCCTTCAGGGTCTTTGGAATGTCGACTTCGAGCAAGGTCCTGAGTTCTTCCCTCTTGCCTGCGATAGCCTCTTTGGTAGCGGCGAGTACCGGCACGTCGCTACCCTGGTCATCGCCCCGCAGATGTCGTGCGGCCTGTTCGACGAGCCTCACACGATGGGGTTCGACCGTGTCGAGTCGGGCGATTCGCTGATTGAATCGACTTGCCTGCGACTCCGACGCCGATTCCATCAACAGGCGGATCGCGACTTTTCCGCCGTCGAGCAGGCCCTTGCCGCGGCTCCGGTAGGGCGAGAAATCCCGGCGCGTGATCGTGTCGGGGATTTTTTCCAGGACCGAAGGAGTCATGCGTTGGCGAACCGATTCAGGGCAATCGTCTTCGGTCATGATTTCACAGGCCCAGATGAACTGCGCCGCGTGCTCGGCATGGTTTCTAAACACCAGTTCCATCGAGCGATCGGTGAGGTTGGTGTGGCCTTCGCTTTCAAGTCGGGTGGTAATGGCTCGGAGATGCTGAGGGTTTTCTTCATGCAGAAGCCAAGTCGCCCAGACTTCTGGCCAGGTATCGGGTTTGGCGGACGCGATGGCTTCGAGAGCGTCCCAACGGACGCCCCGGTCGCTCACCCCTGAAAGGAGAGCGATCGGCTCGGCATCACTCAACAACCGGCTCCGGGATGCGTTCGCGGCTTCCTCACCTCCGGGCAATCCGGCGAGGACTCCGGTTGTCTGCCAGGCTACGCCGGGGTCGGTGGCCTCCACTTCCGGTAACGACTCCGCGAGAATTGACCCGGTAAGTGTTGCGATATCGGTGCCGCGGTCGGCAAGTCTGCGAGCAATCTTGAGGCGAGCCATGCCGGTCGACATGCGGAGTTCCTCGAGCAGGGTTTCGTCTGCGCCTTCGGCGCTATGGCTGACCGTGTAGCGCAGTCTCGAACCGGACCCCGAACTCAGAACCCGGGGGTGCTTTCGAGCCTTGGCCCACCATGAGTTCCAGCGCGTGGGTGGGAGGACTCCAATCAGGGCAGCTTTGATGGCGCCAACGTCCGAGGTCTCGCCGAGACTCTCGAGCACCTGAACCAGGGCCTCGCCGGGTTGTGCCTCGACAAATTCCGTGAGGCCCTCGGGATCTTCGACTTTGCGGCGCCGGATGTCGCCATCGGGAAGCGGTTTGAGAAATTTTCTGACGGCGCCGAAGGGAATCGACATGGGTCGCCCGGTCCCTACATCGACCTTGATGTTTTCGAGTTGAAGGTTCAGGTCGACAACTCGACCAACACCCTTACCGGCGACTTCGACCACCGTACCCACGTCGTGATCGAGCCAGCACTCGACGGCATCGAGCTCCTTGAGCGGTTTCCGTTCGCCCGCGATCGGGTGTCGGTCGAGCACCGCCTGGAGCGACGGGCTGTCGCGTCGGGCCTTGCGTACGCTGGCCACCAGGCGGTCAACGAGTTCGCCGGATGGTTTCGAGTCCGACAGGCGGGTCAACTCGCGCATCGCGGTCAGATAATCTTCGCTGGATTTTGACCCCTCCAATGAATCGGCAAGCAGCTCGAGAAGCGTTCTGGCGAGGTTCTTGCGACCCGCCTTCCATATCAGGCGACGGACTTCAAAGAGTTCCTTGGTGGGGACCGGTTTTTTTTCCAGGGACTCCAACCAGAGTTCCTCGATTTTGCCCCAATCTTCGATTTCGAGGGCATCGCTGAATTCTGGTCTGATCGTGACGGTTTCAGTCATCCGGGCTCCTCAGTTGAACGCTGCAGAAGGGTATTGATCCGGAGGCAGCGCATGATTGCGGTCGCCGAATCAGTTCTCGAATTGTTGTGGGCAGGGTAACGAAGCTCACGTCGCGCAAATCCTTGCCTTGTGTCATTGCAGAAAACCGCTCGTTTCTCCATCGAGATCTCCAGTGTCGCCAGCGAAAAATCGCATGGGAGCAGGCAGGGAATTGTAGCAGCGATTCGGCGAACAGGCGGCGGGAAATTCAGCTTTTTGCCTGCTTGCCCGGGATTTGCAGGACATCGCCGGGATAGATTCGCGAGTTCCGAAGGCCGTTGGCCTGCCGCAGAGCCGATATCGAAACACCGAAACGCTGCGCGATGTCGTAGAGCGTGTCACCCTTACGAACTCGATAGGTGGTGGCGTTCGAGGTTGAGCGCTGTTTTTTGGAGCCCTGCACGGGATTCGGAATCCGCAGGACCTTACCAGGGTAGATTCTCGAACTTGAGAGGCCGTTGGCGCGTTTGATCGAGTTCACTGAAACCGTGAAGCGATTGGCAATATCGTAAAGGGTGTCGCCCTTGCGCACGGTATAAGTAGATCCCGAGGCCGATTCTGATACCGAAGCTGTGGAGGTGGCCGGTGTATACGAGCGCGTCGATGATGTCCCGGGAATCACCAATCGTTGGCCCGGACGGATGATGTCGCGGCGATCGAGGCCATTGGCATTGCAGAGGCTGGTGATCGAGATCGAGAATCCGCTCGCGATATCCGACAGGGTGTCGTTGCGCTGAACCACATAGGCGCCGTCGGCCTCGGCGCGCCGAGTCACTCCGGCCGATGCCGATGCCGAGGAACCGAAGCGCGGAACGACAAGGCTCTGTCCCGGTCGAATCAGGCTCCCCCGAAGACCGTTGGCCTGGCGGATGGCGCTGACACTCGAGCCGTACTTTCGGGCGATTGAATAGAGACTTTCGCCCGACCGCACGGTGTGGAGCATTCTCGGCGCCCACTCTTCGCGTGGGGTCGATGCGAGCACTTCTTCTGCCTTGGCCCTGGTGCCGGAAGGCAGACGGACCATTGTCGTCCCACTGGCCGGGGTGAGGTCTCGGCGAATTGCCGGGTTGAGCTCGCGAAGATCGTCGATCGGAATGCCCGTTCCCGAGGCGAGAACCTGGAGGTCGAGGGCATCGGGTACCTCGATCGAATCGAATTGCCAGGGCTCATCACGGGGTGCTTCGAAACCGTATTTCTCGGGGTCGTGGGCGACGATGACCGAGGCGATGAAAGCCGGCACGTAATTGCGGGTTTCCCGCGGCAGATAGCGGAGCAGAACCCAGAAATCTTTGCTCCCGGATCGACGGATGGCGCGCCGTACGTTGCCGGATCCGGAGTTGTAAGCCGCCAAAGCGAGATACCAATCGCCAAACTGGCCATAAAGATCGTCCAGATATGCGATGGCCGCATCCGTTGCCAGGACGGGGTCCCGTCGATCATCAACCAGGGACCCGACGTCGAGATCGTAGTGTCGACCGGTCGAGGCGATGAACTGCCACATTCCGACAGCTCGGGCACGTGAATAGGCTCGATTGGAGTAGGCGGATTCGATCAACGGCAGATAGCTGAGGTCCACCGGCAGGTCTGCAGCCTCCATCTTTTCCCGGATCATCGGAAGGTAGCTTCCGGCGCGACCGAGCCCGATTGCGATCCGATTCCGGTATTCCCCTGGAGAGCTCATGGCTTCGAGAAACTTTTCAACCGTCGGATTGAGAACCAGCGGAAAGTCGCTCTCGGGAAGGAGACTCTCCTCGATCTCTTCGATTTCCACGACACCGATGTCCTCGTCGACGAAGAGGTCGAGGGGTGGGAGGCTCACCAATTCCTGGTTTTCCTCGAATCCTTCTTCGAAAGAAAGCATCGAGGTCTCGAGTTCATTCGCCTCGTCGATCAATTCCGCGAGATACTCGATGTACGCCGTTTGCGGTTCATAACCCGCCGGGACGGCGACAACTTCACAGATTGCCTCGTCCGTCCTGGCCAGTGCCTCGGCGAAGAGACCGTCGGATTGTAAATTCTGGGCCTGGGCCATCAGCGCGTCGGCTCGGTTTCGGGTGCTTTCTTCCCATTCGGTGTGAGCCCTGGCCCGGAGTTTCTCATCGATCTGACTTTTATTCGATGCGGGTGGGGACGTCGCACAGGCAACCATCAGTAGGGCCGGTGCCACTGCAATCAGTAGCCGGCCGATCGAACCTTTTTTTGTCGGGCTCAACGGATATTCTCCAGATCCAGTGCAAAGCGGAGCCGCAGCTGCTTGAGTGACCGGGCGTCCTCGACGTCGAGGGACACAGGGTCGAATGTGTGGATCGTTTCTCCACTTTCGTTCTGGATGCGGATCGCCAGCTGCATACCGCGCATGTTCTTGAATATGTCCGAATTGAGAGCCTTTTCGATCGACCTGCTGAGCTCGCGGGTCTGTTCGGGCTTACTCGCGGCCATCAACGAATCAATATCGAGATCCGATGCGGAAGTTGCGGCCCGAAGATTGCCGTTCTGCATGGTCGCCTGTTTCCGGAGTCCGTCGAGTTCAGCCAGGATATCCATCGGATCGGTGACGTGAACTCGCTTGACCGGGGGAGGCTCTTCTTTCGGTGTGTCGCTGTCGTCGAATTCGATCTCGACCTCGGATGCGGCGTCAACCTCATCGACGCCGACGGCGGATTCATCACTCGATCCGAGGTCGGCGACCATTTCGCCAAAATCTGGTCCCGAGCTCTCGAAAGTGGGGAGGTCGGTCACGCCCGGCACCACCGGCATCGGTTCTTCCCTGGGTGGTGGTGGTGGCTCGAAAAACTCGGGTGCGGCCGGTTCTTCGATCGTCTGCGCCACTGCGGCAGGGGTTGCCTGAGGCGGAGAGTCGACGAGGATTTCCGCAGCGGCCGAGCCTTCGGCCATCACCTGGGGCTGTGGTGGCGGTGGTGGTGGTTCCGGGGGCGGCATCTCGACTTCGATCTCGGGAGTTTCGACCAGTTGCCGATCCCCGGCTCCTTCTTCCGCCGCACGGGCGAGGGATGCCGCCGAGATGGATGGTGCCGGCTGCGGTGGTTTGACCGGTCGAACTGTCGGTCCTCCGATCTTGCCCTTCTTTTTCGAAGGTTCCGGAGCCGACATTCGAGCACGAAGTTTCTTGAGGGTGATCTTGGTGATTTCCTTGAGGGTCGTGATGACCCCTTCACCGTTTACGGCCGAGGCTTCGAAATAAGGAAAATCGCCGTCCGGGTTGAGGTCCGCATTGAGTTCATCGATCGAAAGGACGTTTTTGAGGTCTCGTTTGTTGTATTGCAGGACAATCGGAAGATCGGACATCTCGAGGCCGAACTCCTCCAGATTTTCGATCAGCGTTGAAAAGCTCTCGAGATTCGCGTCGCGCATCGGACGCTGGGAATCAGCGACAAAGACCAGACCATCGACGCCCTTGAGAACCAGTTTTCGGGTTGTGTTGTAGAAGACCTGACCGGGCACGGTATAGAGCTGAAGTCGGGTCTTGAAGCCGCCGATCGTTCCGACCTCGATCGGCAGAAGATCAAAAAACAGGGTTCGGTCGGACTCGGTCTCGAGGGAGACCATTTCGCCGCGTGAATTGGGTGAGGTCTTGGCATAAATGTAGCTGAGATTGGACGTTTTTCCACACAGACCAGGACCGTAATAAACGATCTTGGCAGCCATCTGCATCGTCGCCCAATTGAAAAAAACCATGGCAGAATTGCGACCTTGTTCGCAAATTCCAAGCTAACACAGTGGCCCACAACGGTCAATATCTGCAATTGGTTGCGGTCTCTACGACGATTTCGCGCCATTCGAAGCCGGCGAAAGAACGACGCCATGGGATTCGCGTCGATGTTACAATTATGGATGCTGGCCTCGGACTTTCCCGAGTGAAGATTGCAGGCCTTTTGTTTGCAGTCTGGAGGTCGGTTTGTTGAAGCATGACCGGGAGTTTTTGATGGATTTGAGCAGGAGAGCGTTTTCCGTTCTCTGTGCCGTTGTCGAGCTGTATATCCGCTCTGGGGAGCCGATTGCCTCGAAACGTGTGGCACGCCATTCCGGTCTCGGTCTGTCTTCTGCGACCATTCGCGGCGTGATGGCGGATCTGGAGGATGGTGGCTTTCTTCATCGCCCTCACGCCTCTGCGGGGAGTGTTCCGTCGGATCGCGCCTTTCGTTTGTACGTCGACAATCTGCCACGCTCGACGCCACCGCCTCCGATTGTGCGCCGGCAACTTGCCGGTCGGATGGAATTCATGCGGCGGGAACTCGAGGAAGACATCGATTGGGTTGCGGAATTGGTGGCCGATGCAACCAGGGAAGCCGGTGTGGCCGTGCGGCCTGTCGATGAGGGGCCCATCTTAGAGGCCGTTTCATTGGTTTTGCTTGGCGGCCGCCGGGTGCTTTGTGTGATCGTGACCGACGATGGAACCGTCGAAAAACGGGTCTTCGAAATAGATCGAAATCGGAGCCGGGAAGAATTGCAGACGATTGCGAATTTTCTGACCAGGAATCTCGCTGGCCTCCGGATCGAGGATGTATCAGCCGATCACGAGAGCTTGGTGACCCGGCGTCAGGCGCCGGAGTCTGAGAGGCTGCGCGAAGAGGCTCGTGGTGTAGCGCGGCAAGTCTTCACGAGTGAAGAACTCGAGGTCGAAGTGCGGGTCGCCGGCACTGGGAACCTCCTCGGAACAGCCGCCTTTTCAGAAATCGATCGCGTCCGCTCGCTGCTGGCCTCGTTGCAGGACCACAATCGCATCGCAGGCGAACTGCGGCGGGTTTTTGCCGGCGGACGAACCCAGGTACTGATCGGGGAAGAGTCGGAGGCGACCGCATCGGGTGGTCTCGGAATCGTCGCCACCTTGTTTTATCGAGACAACCGCCGGGCAGGTGCTATTGGCGTGGTCGGACCGCGTAGGTTGGACTATCAGAAAATCGTGCCGGTGGTGGAGTACATAGGGGACACGTTGACGCAGATGTTGGAAACGCCCGGAGCGAACCATGCCTGACGAAAAAGACTTTCCAATCGACGCTGACAACTTCGCCGACGAGGTGGAAATCGAGTTCATCGACGCAGGGGACGAAGAGGTTGTTGAAGGCGAGACGAAGGCGTCTCCCGAGGAGACAGCTGAGGTTCAGGTCGTCGCTGAACCCCCCTTGTCCGAGGTCGAGCAACTCAGGGCCGAAGTCGAACACGTGCGTGACGTTTATCTTCGCAAGTTGGCCGAGTTCGACAATTTTCGCAAGCGGGTCGAGCGGGAGCGCGACGAGCATCGTCGGGCCGGGGCGGAAGAGTTCATCGCCGAACTCTTGCCGGTCATCGACAATTTCGACCGGGCTCTGCAGCATTCCGGTGACGACAGCGGGGCCTTCCGCGAGGGCGTCGAGATGATCTCGAAACAGCTGGCGGATCTGCTCGATCGGCGCGGCGTGGCCGAGATCAATCCGGTCGGACTGCCTTTCGATCCGGAGGTTCACGAGGCTGTGCAACGGGTGGAGAATAGTGAGCACGAACCGGGAACCGTGGCGTGGGTGATGCTCAAAGGCTACAGACTTGGGGACCGATTGATCCGGCCGGCAATGGTCGGGGTCGCGGTTGAACCTGAGAGTGGCGGGGGCGGCGAGGGAGAAGCTTCGTGAGCAAGATCATCGGCATCGACCTCGGGACGACAAACTGCTGTGCTGCGGTGGTCGATGTCACCAAGCCCGTGGTCATACCAAATCGAGAAGGCGCCAGAACGACGCCTTCGGTGGTCGCTTTCACGGCCGCCGGGGAGCGCCTGGTTGGCCAGATCGCGCGACGTCAGGCGATGACCAATCCTCAGAACACCGCATATGCAGTCAAACGTCTGATCGGCCGCCGTTTCGATTCCGAAGAAGTGCGGTGGGCGAGAACCTTGGTGCCGTATTCCATTGTCGAGGCGGAAAACGGCGACGTGAGTGTGGAGATTCTCGAACGGCAGTACAGCCCTCCCGAAATTTCTTCATTCATCCTGCGTGAGATCAAGGAGTTCGCCGAGGAGTTTCTGGGTGAGGAGATCACCCAGGCAATCATTACGGTTCCGGCATACTTCGACGACAGTCAGCGACAGGCCACCAAGGATGCCGGCACCATTGCCGGTCTGGAAGTGCTTCGAATCATCAATGAGCCGACGGCAGCGTCGTTGGCCTACGGTTTTGGCAAGAACAAAAACGAGACCATCGCAGTGTACGACCTCGGCGGCGGTACTTTCGATATCTCGGTGCTCGAAATCGGCGATGGTATCTACGAGGTGAAGTCCACAGCCGGCGACACTTTTTTGGGTGGTGAGGATTTTGACTCCAGGATCATGGAGCACCTCCTGCAGGAGTTCAAAACTGAAACCGGACTCGACCTGTCGGGCGACATGATGGCCATGCAGCGCATCAAAGAGGCGGCCGAGGCCGCCAAATGTGAGCTCTCGACCCATGAAGAAAACGAGATCTCGCTGCCCTTTATCGCTGCCGACCACACTGGTCCGAAGCACCTCCAGGTGACCCTCACTCAGACCCAGGTCGAGGGCCTGGTCGCCGACCTCGTCGAACGAACCCTGGAACCTTGTCGCAATGCGCTCGAGGCGGCGCGCCTGGAGCCCGAACAGATCAACGAGGTCATCCTGGTGGGTGGGCAAACCCGGATGCCATTGGTTCAGAGGACCGTCGCGGAATTCTTCAAACGCGAGGCCAATCAGGACATCAATCCCGACGAAGTGGTCGGCATCGGTGCCGCCATTCAGGCCGGCATTCTGCAGGGTGAAGTCAAGGACCTCATCCTGCTCGACGTGACGCCGCTGTCCCTCGGCATCGAGACTCACGGCGGGCTCTTCACCAGAATCATCGAACGCAATTCAACCGTGCCGACTAAGAAATCGATGATCTTCACGACCGTTGGAGAAAACCAAACCACGGTGAACATTCATGTTCTCCAAGGCGAGCGAGGTATCTCCAGCGAGAACCGATCGCTGGGTCGATTTGATCTTGTCGGAATTCCGCCTGCCCCCCGAGGGGTGCCTCAGATCGAGGTCACCTTTGCTATCGATTCCAATGGGATCGTCAACGTGAGTGCCCGAGATCTCGCAACCGGCAAGGAACAGAGCATCGAGGTCAACCCGGCCGGCGGTCTTTCGAAGGCGGAGATCGATGCGTTGATTGCCGAAGCCGACAAGTTTCGCAAAGACGATCAGGAACACCGCGAGATTCGCGAACTCCAGAACCGACTCGAGGGCCTTCTCTATACCAACGAGCGGGTCGTTCGTGAGTTTGGTGCGGGGCTTTCGACCGAAGATCGTGAAGAAGTCAGAGCGACGATCAACCGCGCCCGCAAGGCGCTCACGAGCGAAGAACGCTCGGTGCTCGAAGAGGCGATCTATGCGGTTCAGGACGCGGCCCAGATCCTGACTCACGTGATCATGCTGGATCCTGTGGCGGCGCTCGGCGGCGAACTCAAGATGAGCTCCGATGCGCCCCCGATCAAAGACCACGCCGGTTCCGAGGATGGTGAAAACGAGTCATAGCCGGTAACTCGGGCCGGAGCGTGTGACGAGGCCGGAATGATGTCGTATGATATGGCGTTTTCGAACCTGGCACCGTGACACCGATCGAACGATCCAGTGCGAGAACATATCCGAAGGATGCGGGATATCGCGGGCAGCATTGGTGAGGTGGCGAGAAATGCAGGCTGAATCAAGATGAGTGCGGCGACCCGGCGAGATTATTACGAGATCCTTGGTGTTGCCCGGGATGCGTCGGCTGGCGAGATCAAGACTGCTTACCGGCAGCTCGCGATCGAGAACCATCCCGATCGAAACCCCGATGATTCCGCAGCCGAGGAGAGGTTCAAAGAGGCGGCGGAGGCCTATGCGGTCCTGTCCAACGCTGAAAAACGGGCTCAATACGACCGCTTTGGCCATCAGGGCCTCGGTGGCGATCCGTTTACGGGATTTGACCCCAATTCCTTTGGCGACTTTGCCGACATTCTCGGCGACCTCTTTGGTTTCGGAGACATATTCGGGACCCGCAGGGGAGCTTCCGGGCGCCGATCGAGCCGTGGCCACGACCTTCAATACACGCTCAAGCTGACGCTCGAGGAGGCGGCTCGAGGGGTCGAAAAATCGATTCGTGTGCCGCGATTCGAAAGTTGCGATCGATGCGACGGTTCGGGTTCAGAACCGGGCACGACTCCCGAGAGTTGCGGCACCTGCCAGGGCGCGGGCCAGGTCGCCTTTCGGCGCGGCTTTCTCTCCGTCGCTCAAACCTGTCCTTCTTGTGGTGGCGCGGGCCGGGTCAATCGTGATCCCTGCACCGAATGCGACGGTCGTGGTCGATCTGAACAGGAAGCGACCCTCGCGGTGACAGTGCCCCCCGGAGTCGACAACGGGATGCGCTTGCGTCTTGGCGGCGAGGGAGAGGATGGATCGATGGGCGGCCCCCGTGGCGATCTTTATGTCGTCATGGCTATCGAAGACCACGAGCTCTTCGAACGCGATGGTTCGGATCTCCACCTCGAGCTTCCAGTGTCGGTTTTTCAGGCAATGCTCGGCACTCAAGTGACCATACCGACCATATTGGGCGAAGAACGAAAACTCGACATATCCAACGGTGCGCAGCCCGGAGACATCCTTCGGATCAGTGGTGCAGGCATGCCGCACGTCAACGGACGTCGCCAGGGCAGCCTTTATGTTCACCTGAAGGTGGTGGTGCCAAAAGTCCTGTCCCGGGATCAACGAAAGCTCCTCGAAGAGGTCGCGGAACTCGGAGGGGGTCTCGAGCCCGAAGAAGACATGGGCTTCTTCGACCGGATCAAACGCGCTTTCAGCGTCGGTGACTGATGAGACGATGCGCGTGAGCTGACCGGTGGACGGCTATATCAGCCTTCGTTTCCAGATTCCTGACGGTTTGGAGGAGGATCTCCCTGAACTTCTGGGCCCGTGGCCGATCCTGGGCACGGTGGTGGAGCCCGGCAGCGACGGAATGCAGCGCGTTGTCACCTATACCGAAGCCCGGGATTCCCCGGCCATCGCCGAGATGGCATCGATGCTGAATGGGGTAGGTGCCACGGATCTGAGCGTCGAGGAGATCGCAGTCCACGATTGGCTCGCGCGGTATCGCGAAGCGACGCGCCCTTTTTCCATCGGCCGCCGCTGGTGGATCGATCCCCGGCCGGATACACCTTCACCTGCGCCACCTGATCGACGGCGGCTGGTGATCGAACCACGAATGGCTTTTGGTTCCGGCAGTCACGAATCGACCCAATTGATCCTCGAAGCTCTGGAACGGATGGATCTCGTCGGTCTCGACGTCCTCGATCTCGGAACCGGTTCGGGTATCCTGGCGCTGGCCGCGGACCTTTCCGGTGCGAAACGGGTCATCGCCATCGATATCGATCCATCGGCGACCTGGGTGGCACGGCAGGTCCTTGCTCAGCAGGAGTGGGACCCCTCCGTCACATTGGTTCTCGGGTCGATCTCCGGCGTTGCGGCTTCATCCTTCGACCTTGTCTTGTGCAATATGATTTCGGCCCATTTTCTGCCCATGCTGGCTGATCTGCGGGGAGCGCTCCAGGAGCATGGAAGAGTGGTTTTCTCGGGAATTCTGCTCACTGAGGTGGAGGATGTGTCGATGAATCTAGCCGCCGCCGGCCTCATCATCGAGGAACAAACGGTCATGGGCGAATGGGCGTGCTTGACGGCGGCGGTGGCGTCATGAAGCAGCGACCGTGGTTGCTGATCGATGCTTTGGATGGATCTTCCGGCGAGACGGTTGATCTCGAAGAACCTGAAGCGCGGCATGCTGCCGGGGCCTTGAGGTGCCGGCCGGGCGACGAAATCGTCCTCGCCGATGGACGTGGGACCGTCGCTGTGGCTGTTCTTCGTGAACTGGCCACGAGACGGGTGTCTGCGGAGCTGTTGACCATCGATCGCAAGGACCCGCCGGGCGGCCAGGGAGTGACTCTCGGCCTCGCGATCATCGATCGAAGCGCGATGGATTGGGCAGTTCAGAAGGCGGTTGAGATTGGTGTCAGGCGGTTTGTGCCCGTCATCTGCGAGCGAACCCAGGGACGAGGCCGCGATCTCAGCAGTCGGCTCGGTCACTGGCGCCGAACTGCAATGCAGGCGCTCAAACAGTGCCGCCGCCCGTGGTCGATGGAACTTGAGGAACCTCAGGAGCTTGCGGCGTTCGTTGATCGTTTCGCGATCGCGGTCTCGTGGCGGATTGCTGATGGTCAGCCCCTGCCGGAGATCTCCGGAGGATCGAAGAGAGCACTTGCGGTGGGTCCCGAGGGGGGATTTTCCGCCAGCGGAGATCGATCTCTTCGAACGAACAGGCTGGCCCCGCGTACGATTGGGCGTCAATATTCTCCGCGCCGAAACCGCGGCTGTGGTTGGTGCCGCAATGTTGATCGCAAGGGACGAGGGGCTGCTCTGAGGCCGCCTGACATCGCTGAAGGCGATAAGCGATAAGCTTTAGCCCATAGCCCATAGCCCATAGCCCATAGCCCATAGCCCATAGCCAAGCCATGTCGTCTAGGTCGCCCTCCGGCGTACGGGTTACACTCCCCCCATGGAAGCAACCACCACCTGGATCGATTCCCACGCCCATCTGACAATGTTCGAAGCAGACGAGATTTCCGAAGTGCTCGACCGTGCTTTCGCCGCCGGGGTTGTTGGGGTTCTGGTGCCGGCCACCGGCGCTGATGATCTCGATGTGGCGATTTCCCTTGCTCAAGATTTTTCCAGCTGCGTCGTCGCGGCTGCGGGGGTCCATCCCCACGATGCGGCCTCCCTTGACGACGGGCTCAAACGACGGATAGAAGCTGCGCTCGAGGAACCGGGCGTGGTGGCCGTGGGTGAAATCGGGCTCGACTATCACTACATGAATTCGCCTCGAGAGGACCAGTTGAGCGCCCTCGAGTGGCAGCTCGCCCTTGCGGCCGAGGCCAGGTTGCCGGTCATACTCCATAACCGTGAGTCGTGGTCAGATCTCGAAACGGTGCTCGAAGGTCATCGTGGCGCTTTGCGGGGAGTCTGTCACTCCTTTACCGAAGGTCCTCGAGAGGCGCTTCGCGTCATCGAGTTGGGACTTTCGATCGGGATTTCCGGCATGGTGACCTTCAAAGCAGCCGACAATATTCGGGAAATGGCCGCAGTCTTGCGCCCTGAAAATGTCCTGGTTGAAACGGATAGCCCATTCCTGGCGCCCGTCCCACATCGCGGCAAACGTAACGAACCGTCATATGTCACGGAGGTGGGTCACCAATTGGCGAAGGAATGGAAAAAACCGGCGGTCGAAATCGCTTCGATCTCTTCCGCCGGCTTTCGGAATCTCTTTGATATTGGTGAGGACTGGCCGCGTCGCTCGGAATAGTTGGATCAGGATTTCTTCGGGCGCCGTCCGCGTCGTCGTTGCACGTTCTTCAAGCTGATCGTCAGCATATTCGATGACGGATCATGTCCAACGTCAAAGCGCTGTGCCTCATCGAAAGAAAGCCCGTAAAGATCAAAAAACTGTGGCGCTTTCAGGCTCACCGAACGACGCCTCCGAGAGAGTTTTAGCACGCCGTCATCGGTGCCGTTTTTGATGATCTGTATTCCCACGAGTTTGCGTGTTTTGTCGAAATACAGGACGGCAAACTTCGCCGAGTCGAGGCCGAAGGCTTCCACCGAAGCAGCATCAAAGGAAATCAACCCGCTCGGTCGAATGGTCGCCCGAGGCCGAACTCCTGAAGTTTGTGGCGGTATGAACTTTTCGAACGCCATTGAACACCTCCCCAAGAGACTGTGGTCAGCATATGAATTTCTGAAACGTGAGTCAAGCATTTTTTAAATCTTTTTCTCATTTTTATTCACTGTGTTGGAACTGACTTGTTACGAAATAAGAGTTGAAATATAAGCCATACACGCCGATTCGGAATCGGATTGAAATAGATTATTCTTTCATAATCTCCGTGTTTCCATGACTTTCAGTGCGGTGATGGGGTTGGTTGTTGGTTCTTGAAAATCCGTAAAGGAGATCGGGTTTCTGATAAATTTCAGACTTCAGATCTGCGATCGATGAGATGGCGATTGTTCTGATTTCGGTATAATCTCCGGCAATGGAAAGAAGTCATCGAGGCCCGGCTCAATGGATCCAGGTGGATGCGAGGGGCCGGCAGCGCGATCTCGATCGGTCGCGAGATCAATTCCGGCGGCGATCCGGGTGCCTTGCGGTGGTCAAAGACGACCCGCTCGGCCCGGTCGGTGGTGGCGCGAGGGCCTCCCGGGCTACTGAATTCTTCGGCGCATACAGTGCAGGGGAGATTTCGCCCATTTTTCACGTGGCGTGTTCCGTAGCGGTACCGGTTTACCATACGATTGATTTCATGCTCACAAAGACGAATATTTCCATGTTCAGGCGACCGTCGTGTTGAAATGCCCGAATTTTGGTGTCGATCGAACACCTGGAGAGTCGATTGCGTCTTCGCCCGGTGGTTGTCCGGAAGGTCGAGATCGAGCAATTGCAGGCCCTCGAGCGCGATCAATCAGTCGGATAAGGGTGGACGTGGAACGCTGCAAGGCCGAGGAATTTTCCGTTCATTCCCGTCGACTACGCCACCGGCTATTCGCGTTCTCTTGCCAAGCGGCCTCAAGCCGTGATTGGGTGGCGGGCTGTGGCGCCGATGACGCGGTTTGTGTGAGTGGTATTCTCCTTTTTTGGCGCCATTCGGGATTGGTGCCGGGGTATGAAAAATCATGAGAGCAAGTGTCGTTATACCGACCTACAACCGGCTCGCAGATCTGCAGCGTGTTGTGCGATCGCTCGAAACACAGGCGGTGCCTGATGGGAGCAAGCTCGAGATTGTCGTCGTCGATGACGGCTCGAATGATGGAACAGGGGCGTGGTTGCAGGGACATTCGGATCGATCGGATCTGATCGTGCGTCACCAGGCCAACGCTGGGCCGGCGCGGGCCCGGAACTTCGGTGTCGAGGCAGCACATGGTGAACTCATACTTTTTCTCGGCGACGATACCGACCCCCAGCCGGATTGGTTGCTGAATCATTTGGAAGAACATCGACTGTTCGGCGGCAATGGGCCGCTCGCTGTGCTTGGCTACACTTCTTTTCCAACTGATATCGAGAGCCCATTCCTCCGCCACATCAACGAATGGGGAGCCCAGTTCGGTTATTTGTTGATCGAAGATCCTTGTCATGTGCCCTTTAATTTTTTCTACACATCGAATATCTCTATTGCACGCGGAGAATTCGAACGGGTCGGGGGATTTCGCGAGGATTTCCCGGCTGCAGCCTGGGAAGACATCGAATTTGCCTATCGCGCTGCGGCAGAGGGGCTGACTCTTCGTTATCAACCACGAGCGCGAACCATCCATCGCCACCGTATTCTTCCGCGGACATTTTGTCGCCGCCAGAGGACATCTGGGCTGTCTGCGGCCATTTTTGCCGAGCATCATCCCGAGCTGCGGTCGTTCCTCGGAGTCGAGAAACTGACCGGCAAAAAGCACTCCAGACGGCTTCGACGCGCTCTGCTCCGGCTGGCGGTGGAGTTTGGCGAGGTCTTTGACGGTCTCGTGCCCCCCGCCGTTTACGCTGAGTTCCTCGACAGCTGCTATCTGGAAGGTCTGGCAGAGGGATTGCATTAATTCCTCGTGGAGGTGCTTCATGAGGAAGTTGCGAGGGTTGTGTGGAGTCGGAATCCTCGTTTTGACGGTTTCGATTGCCGGGGTCGCGCCGGTATCGGGGAATCCGAGCGCTGCTGAGGCAACGCCACCCGGGGTGCCGCAGGACACCTCGGCCGAGGTGAGTCAGGTTGAGCTCCAGTGCATCCCGGTCGCGGCCTATTGGAATGGGCCGGAACCGTCATCCGAAACGCCACCAGGGCCTGATCTCGCGGTGCTCAGATTCGATATCCGCCCCAAAGACGCCCGGGTGCATGTCGATGAGAAATTCGTCGGGAGATCCCGATATTTTAACGGCAAGAAGGGATTCCTTTTTCTCGAACCGGGATTTTATGTCCTGGAATTGCGCTTCGATGGTTTTCAGACGGTAAGGGTCGATCTTGACGTTCAACCTCGCTGCCGATACGACATGACCCATCGGTTGCTAAGGGCTTCGAGTGGGCACCGCGAGCCTGAGGAGGACTTTGGCAAGGGGATTCCGCTCGACCGCGTATTTTCTCCAAAAAATCCGGTGCAACAACAGGTAGCGGTCCCGGCGCGCTCCGGAGGGCCTGATCCAAGGCTCCGGAACGACATTGACGGAGCAGCCGGGCCCCCTTCAGCGAGTTCGAAACACAACGCGTCGCTTTTTCTTCGCGTCAGTCCGGAGCAGGCGAGGGTCTCTATCGACGGTGTGTTTGTTGCTACCGCTGGTGAGCTTGCTTCGATGGAGAGCCCCTTGGCGACCAGTGCGGGTGAGCATGTGGTCGAGATCCGTGCGGAGGGATTCCTTCGTTGGTCCGATGTGGTCGAACTCGCAGAGGGCGAGAGAAGGGACATCACCGTCGAATTGAGTCTCGCCAACGAGTGATACACGCCGTTTCAGGTCGGGGACCAATGAAATTGATACTGCCATTCAGAATCACAAACCCATGATTCTGTTGGACTAATAGTCTGGACTCCGTTCGGGCTGCGTGTTATGATCAGGCATCAATTGAGAAAGGGAGGGGTCCGGGGAAGCTGACCACCTTGAAACCTGCCGATAAAGGCCAACCTTTAAAGGCCTGCCACATTTCCCATCGTCTTTTCCTACCTAATTGGCGGAACCGACCCTCCCGATTCAAACATCGCCCGGCTGAACGCAGCCGGGCGTTTTTGTTGGCAAGAGCCACCCTTGTTCGAGACGGTGGCTCGGAAAACGTTCAGGGACAGCCACGGGGAACGGCAGACGGCGTCAGTTAACAGGAGTCAGGGGCAGCGACAGGTAGCAGCGTTCAGGGACAGCGGCCAGCGAACAGTAGTCAGCGTCACGTTTGACTGGTATGGAGCCCTGAAATCAAGACTTTGGGTTGAGCAATCGCCAGGTCATGGCACGGACCTGATCGAAGGCATTCATCGCTTCACTGGCGCCATTGGGGCTGACTGCCCCGGCGCGGGCGAGGAGCTCCAAGTGGCTGTCGACCTCTTTGGCCGAGGCGTAGGCGATTCTCCAGTGGTTCGACCGGTCTCTACCGACTCGGCCGTGCCCTTCCGCCAAGTTAGCAGGGACTGAACTTGCCGACCGGATCACCTGATCGGCTATGGATTTCAGCGGAGCGGGAACTCTCATCACGAGTTTGATCGCGATTCCTGCTGCTTCGAGGGCTTTCGAGTGGGCAATGAGGTTGGTGTTCGTGGCGGCGTTGGACATGGTCACCTCCGGGTCGTTCATGCCCATACCCACAAGCCGGTGTGGTGGCCGATGTCAAGGATGCCCTGCACCCTGCCTGTCCTTGACATCGGCCGCCCACCGGCTACCCCTTTCTGTTGAACGACTCGGAGGTGGCCACTTCGTCGCCTGTACTCCTGACCGCTGCCGCTGCTCTCCGTCGCTGAACACTGACCGCTGTCCCTGTTCGCTGTTCCTGTCGCTGACGCTGGACACTGTCGCTGCCGCTGCAATATGGCCGCGAACACGGGGCAAAGGCGAACCGGAAATGTCGAAAATCGACCCGAAAACCGTGTGTGTCAGCTCGGTTCGCTGGATCCGGTATCCACCAGGGTCCCGGGATCTACACCAATCGACCTCAGCGCGGCGGTCCAGCGATCCTCCACCGGCACATCAAAAATGATCGATTTGTCCAGCGGTGCCACGACCCACGAGTTTTCTTCGATCTCGCGCTCGAGCTGACCTGGGTGCCATCCCGAATATCCAAGCAGCAGGGAGAAGCGGTTTTCGCCGCCTCCGTGGGCCAGCCGGGTCAGGGTCTCGGTGTTGCCAGAGACAACCAGCGAATCGGAGATCTCGATATCGTCGTCATCGGGTATCGCCACCCCGCGTTCAAAAAGTACAAATCCGTGGCCCGGTTGCACCGGGCCGCCCGCCAGAACTTCTGGAACATCGGAACCCACCGGTTCTTCGCCAAGTTCGTCCAGAATCACGTCGAGATTGACGTCGAGGCTTCGGTTGATCACAAGCCCGAAGGCCCCCTCCTCGTCCGAATGCACTCCAAGCAACACCACCGAATGCCAAAAATTCGGGTCGGCGAGACCCGGCATTGCAATCAGGATGCTACCGGCCAGTGATGATGGCATATGAGTCATCGATTCATCGTATCAGCAGAACCCGGTGCGTGGCGACCAATCTGGGCGGCACGGATCATGGCCGCCCCTTCTGGCACTCCGTCCGGCCTCGGTTCCCGTGGCGTTGCAAAAAAAAGAGTCAATCGGTGGTTTGGATAGTCCCAGCTCGCCGCCATGGAGCCGTCATCCGCCGGTTTCATGGTGCGTGGCGGCCCAAGGGCTGCGACCGCAGCAGCCGGGGTCGCACGCCAGTCCAGGCCATCGCCGATGCGAAGACGGTAGGGGGTATAGCGAGAGAGGTTGTCGGTTTGGAGAATGACCTCGGCAAGTCGATCCGCGCCATCAAATTGAAATGCCCAGATGACGGCAGGACCGGCAGAGGCGGAGAGTGTCGGTTTTGAAGGATCAGGGGAATGGGCTGAGAGCGCCGCGACCACATCTGCTCTGGAGTCACCGAGGGCGATGCCGTTGAATGTGCCTGCCAAGGGATCGAGATCGAGAGCACGGGCGTGGCGATTGATTACCGACTGGACCTCCGGGTCGGCGAGAAAGGCGCGCTCCCCGGGAAGGGTGACCGCGAGGTAGAGATCGATCGCGCCGCTCGCCAGGAGTTCTTCGAGAATCAGCAATGCCTGGCCTCGGTTCCCAAGGAGGAATGAGGTGGCCTCGAGATAGACGGCGGTTTCGACATATTCGGGATGCAGGCGAACCGCCTGCCGAAACGCGCTGTCGGCAGGCTTGTATTGACCCATATGAAAATAGGCTCGACCGATCTCAGCGGCGGTGATGTAACGCCGATCGGGGTCTTCGGCGGAGTTGAAGGGGGTCAGGATCTCGATGGCCTCTTGGTAACGATGTGCTTCGGCGGCCGACCGGGCGCGTTGCAACGCATCCTCGAAGTCTTCACCCGAGGCCACGGTGGCACAGGCCGTTCCGATCAGCCACAGCGTGCATATTCTCCAAAATACCATTTTTTCACCATAGCTCCTTCACTGAACGCGGTCCATGCCTCGCGTCACATCGGATGAGGTTGGAACGGGTCCTGTAAGATCTTTCATTGCCGACATGAACGACGAAATCACCATCTCCAGACCGCACCAGCCCCTCTCGGAAGAGATTCTCGGCAATCTCGGGCTTTGTCTTCGGTCATGTCCGGATCTTGCTTTTGCCTACCTGGTCGATGTGGAGGTCGCGGGTGTCGACGGGGGGCCTTCGCCGACGCTCTTTGTGTGGCTCGAACCGGAGGCGGTGGGCTCGTTGCGCTCGGCCCTGAATATGGTTTCGGAAGCCGTGGCGGATGCTCTCCCCGAGAAGGAGTTTCTCGATGTTTTGGTCCTCAACTCGGTCCCGGAACTGCTGGATAGGATTGAAGAGGTCGACTGCCTGTTGGTCGAACGTGACCCTCTCGAACGACAACGCGCGCTGTCAGCGGTCGCCGCGGGAGGGGGTGATATTCAACCCTTGCCGGCCCGTCGATGGTGGTGGCCGTTTTGATTGACGTCGTGGCGGTTTGAGAAAAAGCTCGAAATCAAACTTGCCTTCGTGTCGAAACCGCTCGTACAATGGCCGCCGAAGCGATCACCAATGTCTCGATGTGGCTGAGCGACGTTCCCGGTTCTGTTCGGGAAACGGCAGACACTTTGCAGGGAAGGGATATGAAGATGGAGATCGAGCGATCCGAGGATCGGGGCGTGACCATCGTCGATGTGCGTGGGGTCATCAATTTCGGAGAGTCCGCACGTCGTTTTTCTGCCTATCTCGAAGAGCTGCTGAATTCGGACGTTCCCGCGGTGCTGGTTGATATGTCGGGGATCGACAGCGTGGATTCGACCGGTCTCGGTGAGCTGGTCGGTTATCTCCAACGATTCGAGAAGGTGGGCCGCCGGCTCGCTCTCTACCGACCTCACGGTCGTATTCTGAGTCTCTTGAGGTTGACTCGCCTCGATGAGATTTTCGCCATCTACGACGAGAAGGAACAAGCTGTTTTGGAACTGGGAGCGACTGACTGACCCCGTTGAGTTCGGACTGAGATCACATCGGGATCTCGTGCCTCCAACCGAAACTGTCCTCATGGGTTGCAGTTTGGATGCCCACAAGCACGTCGTAAAGCTCTTGCCAGCGCTCGTCGAAGCCAAAGGTCCAATCCCGATCACCATCCACAATCCGGTTGATCCAGGTGATCACGGCGGCGGTTCCACAACAGGCCGCGGCCGAAATTTCGTCGAGCTCCTCAAGAGCGATTTTTCGTTCTTCGGTAGGCCACCCAAAAACCTTCGAGGCGATTTCCATCAGAGAGATGCGGGTGATCGACGGAAGAATGCTCGGTGATTTGGGAGTCAACAGCGAGTCGCCTTTGAATGCCAGGAAGTTGGCCGCACCGACCTCCTCGATATAGCGTCGTTCGGTGGGGTCGAGATACAGGGCATCGATATATCCCGTGGCCTTGGCCTCGCCGCCGGGGAAAAATGAGGAGGCGTAGTTTCCGCCGGCCTTGATGTGCCCCGAGCCATGGGGTGCGGCACGGTCGTAGCGGCTGACCATGAAGGGCTTGCCCTGGTCGGGGCCGAAACCGCCGCGATAGTAGGGCCCCACCGGGCTCACGAATATGCGGAAGACATATTTTGAAGCGGGTTTGACTCCGACGTTGTCGCCGACGCCGAAATAAAACGGACGGATGTACATCGATGCACCGCAGGCAAAAGGAGGAACGTATGGCTCGTTTGCCCTGACGACCTCTTCGATTCCCCTGATAAAGAGCGCCTCGGGAACCTCCGGGCCCTGGAGATAGCGGGCGCCCTCGTTGAGCCTGCGAGAGTTGTCAAACGGGCGGAAAGCATAGACCTTGCCGTCGCCTCCTCGTTGGACCTTCATACCCTCAAAAAGTTGCTGGCCGTAGTGGAGGCTCTGGCTGCCCTCTGGGATATGGACCGCGTTGTCCTCCAACAGCCCCCGCGCTCGCCACACTCCGTGCTCAAAAACAGCCTCGAAGCGATAGGGGCAATCGAGGTAGTCGAATCCGAGCTTCGAGAATTCGAGATCGGCCGTCCTCCGATCATCGAGGAAGTAGTAGCGAGGTTCGTCCATGCGTTCCTCCGTTCTTTGAGTTCTTTGGGCTGCTGACTGTTCCGGCCGGGAACCGGGTGATTCAAACCGGCCGGAGATACAGGCATAGGATACCGCGTCCCGGGTCGATCGCGCCACTCGACTTTGGCAGGCGGCTGGGAGAGAATGAAGCGGAAAACGAAAGATTCAGGACATGGTGTCGCCGTATGGAGACACATCGGATGTGTGTTCGGGTGGAATTCCCTGAAACTTTCTGGCATTGAGATTGCAAACAAGTATCGAGAGTCCGAGAAAGAAAGGGGCGAAAATGAAATCGAAATGTGCCAAGGCGACCCTGGTTGTGGCCGCCATCCTCAGTTTGACATTGACCGTTACCGGGTGCTCGTCTGCGACACCGACCGATACCCCCGGCGTCGAACGCATGGGTCAGTATGTCCTCAAACAGTTCGGCCCGGAGCTGTGGGTCATCCTCGGCTATCGTTTTGCAAACACCCAGCTCGGTGACGAGTGGATGATTCTGGAGCTCGGGCTGAGTGCGCCGGCGGGCCAAACACCAAAGGTCGAGCGAGAGAACATCTTCCTGCGGTCGCCGTCAGGATCTCGAATTTCCATCGCCTCCCAGACTGAGTTCAACGATGCCTGGGGTGAGCTGCGGCCGACCATCCAGAGAGCGAATGTCAATCGAGATCCGCTCGAGTACTTCCCCCCCAACCGGGAAGACTGTTCGATGCAGTTTTTCGTGGCCCCCGGCGGCGGTGTCTCCTTTGACGAAGTGGTCCTCAACCAACAGCGAGCCTGTTTCGGCCGGCTCTTTGTCCAGGTTCCCGGTGGAATCCAGTCAGGTCGGTGGGTCCTGGGCATCGATTTGCCGGAGAGCGAGATTCGCATCCCCTTCGAGTTGGAAGCGAAATAGCTCCCATTCGCCTGGATTGACAGTCCACGATTCATGCGCCACCCACCCCAGTTGAATACAACGGGGTGGGTGGTTTGTTTTCTTGGTTCTTGGATTACTCCTGTTCAGTGCGGTGTCTCTGACCGCGTCCAGGGACAGCGTCAGCGAACAGCAGTCAGCGGCAGCGGTCAGTCATCAGCGACAGCGATCAGCGACCGGGACAGCGAACAGCACTCATTCCTTCGGGGCTTCGGTCTTTGTAGTGCGGCCGTCTCGGCCGCACGGTGTGCAGGCGAGACGCATACACCACAACGGCTGTTCCTTTTGTTGAACAGCCCGGAGGTTGCCACGCCGTCGCTGGACCTGATCGCTGTTCCCTGCCGCTGAAGCTGGACACTGTCGCTGGCGCTGAATACCGTCGCAGTCGCTGCAAGTCGGGCACTGAGACGGAATCGAAATATGGCGCGGGCAACCGCGAACCGGAAATGCCAAAAACCAACCACTCAACCTCGAGTTGTCAAGTTTGCAACTTCATCGACGATTTGTTTCGGGCAGCAGTGATCTCAGATCGTGTATCCGGGCTAGGGGAAGATACCCCGGTGCCCGTAAACCATCGCGATCTTGTTGATCGCGCTGATCATGGCTGCGGTTCGAAGATCGATGTTCTCGGAAACCGATTGCTTGATTTCGCGGATCTCGTGATAGGCCTTGGCCATCGTCTCCTCCAGACCGGAGTTGACGAGATCGAGTTCTTCCGCGCCGCGTGAAAAGCTCGAGATCTCGGCCTCTGAAAAAACGCTGCCGGTGGCGTGCTCGATGGCATTGAGGATCCCAAGCGTGGTCTTCTCCCCGAATCTCTTGTCCATCCGGCCGAAGCGGACATGCTGGAGGTTCTTGAGCCACTCAAAATACGAGACCGTGACGCCACCGGCATTGATGTAGGCATCGGGGATGACCAACACACCGCGCTCGTGCAGATGGTCGTTCGCCTCGGAAGTCAGTGGACCGTTGGCGGCTTCGGCGATGATCTTTGCCTTGATACGGGGTGCGTTGTCGATGGTGATCGCGTGTTCGAGGGCGGCCGGCACGAGAATGTCGCACTCCAGTTCGAGGGCGGCCTCACGTGTCTCGAGATTCTGGGCGCCGGGAAAATCGAGAATTGATCCCGTCTCCCGGCGGTGCTCCATGACCTCTTCGACATTCAGACCGTTCGGATTGGAAATCGCCCCCTCGTATTCGCTCAGACCGACGATGATCGCCCCTCCATCTTCCTGGAGAAACTTGGCGGCGTGATAACCGACGTTTCCGAGGCCTTGGATCACCACTTTTTTTCCTTCGAGACCAGGACTCAAGTCGAGCGGCCGCATGTCTCTTCCGAGGCTGCAGACCTCCCTGAGTGCATAAAAAATCCCGCGGCCGGTGGCCTCCTTGCGGCCCTGGATACCACCCTGTTGCACCGGTTTGGCTGTGACACAACCGAGGGCGTCGATATCCTGCGGCGCGAGGGTGGCATAGGTATCGGCGATCCACCCCATCTCCCGGGGGCCGGTCCCATAGTCCGGTGACGGGACGTCGTGGCCGGGTCCGATGTAGTTCTTCTTGAACAGCTCAAAGGTGAAGCGGCGGGTGATCCTCTCGAGTTCCCTCTCGGAATACTGGTGCGCGGAGATCTTGACGCCGCCTTTTGCGCCGCCGAAAGGAACGTCGACGATGGCGCACTTGTAGGTCATGAGGGCAGCGAGCGCCATAATTTCGTCTTCGTTGACCATCGCCGCGTAACGGATACCGCCCTTGCAGGGAAGCATGTGTTGGCTGTGCTCGGCGCGCCACGCGTGGAGGATCTCGATCTCGCCGCTGTCCCGCTTGACCGGAAAGGTGAAGTGGATCACGCTGTTGACCTCTTTGATCATCTCCACAATGCCGCGCGAATGATCGGTGTGTTTGGCGGCACGGTCGAACACCGTGTTGACCTGTTTGAAAAAGCTGATTCGACGGGGCATGTTTTCCTCCGTGGTCCGCGATCAAGGGCGAGATGATAACACCAGAGAAACCCGGCGTCACCGTTGAAGATGCGTTATCCCCAAGTAGTGGAGTCAGATCGCTTCTTCGAGGGTCGTGATTCCTTTGACCATTCGGCATACGTGAACCGACGATCTTTCTGCAAAAACCGGATGGCTCAACGGGTACGCGGTGCCGATCGCCTGCTCCAGGGCATCGACTGCTTCGGTGCGGACCAGGGCCCCTGCGGCGCCTTTGTCACCGCCACCGAGCATTCTTTCACCCAGAACACCGGGCACGGTGCGGGCGATATCGCACATGGTCTCGAGTTCGGGCCCGGAAATCCGATACCTGTCCCGCAAGCCGATTCCGTCCTCGCGGAACAGTCGTCCCACAGTCTCGATGTCTCCGGTTTTCCACGCACCGAGCATCATCGAGAATCGTTGTTGCGCTTCAAAAATATAGATCAGGCGATCGCAGAGGTGGGGGTGTGTGGACCCGAATATTCTGGTGATCGTTTCGAGAACCTCCTGCGTGCGGACATCCCCGAGGCACGAGAAACCGAACTGCGGCCGCAACAACTCGACAAACTCTTCGCATTCCGCGCGGCGCAAATGGTAGGTGGACTTTTCAAGACCCGGACGAACCGTTCCCGTGTCGAGGCCAACGATTCTGAAATCGATCGCTTTCTCGCCGAGCGGCACATACGAGATCGACCCGTCGCTGGGTCGGTAATGAGTCCCCATACCCTCTTTCGCGAAAAGAATCATGATCTGGTCGAGGAGACCGCAGGGCGATCCGATGTATTCGTTTTCGACGGTTTGCGCCAGGATGGCCACCCGCATTGGATCGTCGATCGAGAGGTCGTTGGCGTCCAGAATCGACAGGATGAGATTGAGGGTGAGCGAGGCCGAGCGCGACATCCCACCGCCGGGGATATTTCCGTGGATCACGATGTCGACGCCCTTGGTCAACGTGACGCCTTCCCGCGCCAACACGTAGGCGACGCCGAAAGGGAATCGCGCCCAGGTGTGCGCGATTTCGGGGCTTTTCGGCTCGGGCACCTCACCGGTTGAAAAGGACACGATCCCGTCTTCGGGGAAATTTCCGCTGAATAATCGAACCCGACCGCTGTCATTCGCTTTGAAAGCAAGCCAGATGAAGCGGTCGGTGCCGACTCCAAAGAGCTCGGTGCCGTTGTAGTCACCGTGTTCGACCCCGAGGCAGAATCTCGAAGAGGTTCGTCGGATCCTGGCTCCGGTCATATCGAGATCTGCATCCACCGCCAGACTTCGAAGTCTGGTGATGGCGGACCGGTCGGCTGGTGACAGCGAGTCAGTCATGTGCGACCGTTGTCCTACCAGAAAATGACGTAGAGCGCGAGGGTCAAGAGAACCACCGCGCCGCCGAAGACCTTGGTGCGCGGGTCGGTGCGCATGTCCATGGCTTCGTTCACCGGCAGGGTCACCGGTTGGGCCATCGGTTTGAGCAGCGTCATGATGCTGAGGACTGCCAGAATTACCGCGAAGCAGATCGCCATCCGATTGAGGAAAGCGATTCCCGGCGCAAAGTACTTGAGACCTCCGTAGAGCAGGGGATTGATGATCAGACCGACGGTTCCGCAGGCACGCGGCGCGCGGTGAACCAGGACGCCGAAGAGAAAGATGGAGAGGATGCCCGGACTGATAAAGCCCTGGAACTCCTGGATGAAGGTGAAGATCCCGCCGAATTTGGGGTTGTCCAGCCTTGGAGCAATCAGCATCGCAATGAAGACAAAAGCGACCACACAGATCCGTCCCACTGTGACCAGTTCGAATTGGGATGGCCGCTTTTTGATCTTCCGGTAGATGTCCATCGCAAAAATCGTCGACGACGAGTTCAACATCGAAGCCAGGGAACTGACAACTGCGCCGAAGATAGCTGCCAGGACGAAGCCTTTGAGTCCCCATCCGGTCGGCAGGAGGTTCTTGATGAGGATCGGGAAGGCGGCGTCGTAATCGCGCAACACCAGCTCATGCACCGTATCTCTGGTTTCATCGCCGGCCGCGCTGGTCAGGAGGCTCGAGTTTTGTGCGAGGATTTCTCGCGGATCGAGGATCGGGCCGATCTCGGGCCGACCCAGGATGCCGCTGTTATAGCTCAGCACGCGGAGTGCATCATCAGGATGGCCGGTCGCAAAGGTCTCGCTGAAGCGGAAGACGGTGATTTTCTTCGTCGGTTTGTTCCGCGCCGCATCGAGCCTCTTGTTGATGGCCTTGATGTCGTTGGCGAAGAGCGCTTCGTTGGGGTCCGGCTTGATCTCGTCGGAAAGTTGCTCATAGAGATCGGGTGCGTAGGTGGCGATTGCTTTGGCATTTTTTACGACCGCCGCGGTCTCCAGATCGCTGGTGAAGAGGTTGTAGGCGAGAATGCCGGGAATCACGACCACAAAGGGGATCAGAAGCTTGAGAAATGCGGCAAAAACCACACCGCGCTGACCCTCGGCGAGGGATTTCGAACCCAGAGTCCTCTGTGTGATGTATTGGTTGAGACCCCAATAAAAGAAATTCGGAATCCACAGACCCACCACCAGGGCCGTCCACGGAATCTCGGGATCGGTGGCCGGGCGGACCATGTGGAGTTTGCCCGCCTCCCAATCGCCGGCGTTGAGAAGTTGCAATCGTTCGATCGCCCCGGCGTCCGCCAATTGGGCGGGATCGATCGAGGTCGTCGCCGTTGCTGCCAAGGCTGCCGGGTCGGCGTTCCCAAGAAGTCGCATCGCCAGATAGGCGATGATGGCGCCGCCGATGATCAGCGCGGTGCCCTGGATCAAATCCGCCCAGGCGCAGGCCTTGAGACCACCGGCAAAAACATAGACCGCCGCCAAACAACCGATGATCCAACAACCGACTGTAATGCTGCCGAGATCCAACCCGAAGATCGCCTGGCCCTGAAAATTGACGGTGATCACCTTGGCGCCGGAATAGATGACCGAAGCGGTCGGCACACCGACCAGAATGATCAGGGTCGAAATGGCCATCACCGTGCGGGCGAAGGGGTTGTAGCGATACTCGAGGAATTCCGGGATGGTGTAGACACCGCTCTTCAAGAAGGTCGGCACGAAGAGAAAAGCGACAACGACGAGGGTGATAGCCGCCATCCACTCGTAGCTGGCAATGGCCATACCCAACCAGTCGGCCGCTTTGCCGCTCATGCCGACAAATTGTTCGGTGGAGATATTGGCGGCGATAAGTGAGAAACCGACCAGCCACCAGGTCAGCCCCCGGCCGGCGAGGAAGTAGTCCTGGGCGCCGTCCTCGCTGTGCGTTTCTTCGCCCCGGCTCTTCCACAAACCGATGCCGATGACTGCTGCCACGAAGATGACAAAGACGAGAATGTCGATGATGCCTACGCCCACGATCCCTCTCCCTTCATCGTTGCGAGACGAGTGTGAATTGCCGTTGATCGATCGTCAATAATTCGTTGCAGAGAATGCGGCCCATCACGACTCCACCGAGAAGCGGTAGGCGGTCGTTGATTGATAGGTCTCTCCCGGCCGAAGAACTGTAGAAGGGAAATCCGGTTTGTTGGGTGAATCCGGAAAGTGCTGGGTCTCGAGACACAGCGCGCACCTCCGTCCATAACGTGCACCCGCTTTACCGATCAGGCTTCCATCGAGAAAATTCGCCGTATAGAACTGGACTCCCGGTTCTGTGGTCAAGACATCCATCACCCGACCGCTGGTCTGATCGCGGACTGTTGCCGCGATCTGGAGTTCATCTGATGCCCGGTTGAGGACCCAATTGTGGTCATAGCCTCCGGCGAAGTGCAATTGTTCGTCCTGCGAGTCGATTCGTGATCTTATGGCCACCGGTTCGCGGAGATCCATCGGTGTTCCGGCGACCGCACGGAGTTCGCCGGTCGGAATCAGGTTTTCATCTACCGGCGTAAAGCGATCCCCGTTGATCGAGATTTTGTGGTCGAGGATGTCGCCGCTGTCGTGGCCGCTGAGATTGAAATAGGAGTGATTGGTCAGGTTGACGATGGTCGGGCGGTCTGTGGTGGCCTGGTAGTCGATCCAGAGCTCGTTGGTGTCGGTCAGCCTGTAGATGACGGTAACCTCGAGCCGGCCCGGGAAACCCTCCTCTTCGTCCGGGCTATATGGCTGAGCCGGAGTTCTCCTCCGTTCGTACAGGCCGCCCACACGGCCTTGTCGAAACCGACCTCACCACCGTGGAGGTGGTTTGGGCCGTTGTTTCTGGCGAGGTCGAATCCTCGACCGTCGAGTGTGAAATGCCCCTTCGCGATGCGGTTGCCGTAGCGACCGACGATCGCACCGAAAAAAGGGTGGCCATCCAGGTAATGATCCAGATCGTCAAAGCCGAGCACGATGTCTTTATCCGACCCTCTCGATCCGGGACACATAAAGAGGTGACAATCCCGCCGTAGTTCGTGATCTCGGCGCACATTCCTCGATCATTGCCCAGGCGATAGAGATCGACCTCACGGCCGTCGGCTAGAACCCCGAAGGACCGCGCTGAAATCCGGGAATTCGAGTGGTCGATCATCCGTGCGATGCTCTCGTTTCTTTTTATTTCTTTCGAAATTCCGAGTCCTTCACGATGTACTGTACACCATTGGCCATGGACATGTGCTTGGCAATGTTGAAGAGTTGTTGCGGCCCAACCTTAAGAAAACAAAGTGATAATGTGTATCATTGTTCCTTGGTTGGTGCGTGCGAACGGCGTTAATGGCGGATATAATCGTTTTTCGACGTTTTTGGGCAGGGTCGTTTCCTATCACTTGCGCTTTCGAAAATCTGGGATTATCTTTTAAAACTGAAGAAGCCCATGGTGTTGACATCAGATCATCCGGTTGCTCTCAAGGCTGCATTGCGGCACGACGCGATTCGGCGCGCGATAGAAATCAACGGACGCGTGAGCATCGCGGATCTCAAGGAACGGCTCGAGGTGTCCGAGGTGACGATCCGCGAAGACCTGAAATTCCTCGAGCAGAAAAATGTCCTGACCCGGGTTCGGGGCGGCGCAGTCGCGTCGGCCAACGGTGTCATCGAACTGCCTCTCGAAGAGACCAGCACGGCCAACCGCGCCGAAAAGGCGGCCATCGGCGCCTATGCGGCAGCCATGGTGAAGAACGGCCAGACGGTGATCATCGATGTCGGAAGCACCACAACTGAGCTGGCAAACGCTCTCTCGCCTGATCTCGTCCGAGTGGTGGTGATCACCAACGCGCTGAACATCGCCCTGATCCTCGAATCGCTCCCTGGTGTCTCGGTGATCGTGACCGGAGGGACGCTGAGACCTCTTCAGCACTCGCTGGTCGCACCGATGGGCACGCTGCTTCTCGATCAGCTCAAAGCCGACGTGGCGTTTCTGGGATGCAACGGCGTCGATCCGGAACGTGGTTTCACCAACGCCAACATCGCCGAGGCTGAGATCAAACAGGCGATGGTTCGGTCGGCCGATAAGACTGTTTTTCTGGCCGATCACGACAAGATCGGCGAGGTCGCATCGGCCTTTGTAACGGACATCTCCGGGGCCGACCTGTTGATAACCGACGATCTTGCGGACAAAACGATCATCCGAGAACTGGAGGCGGATGGACTGGCTGTTGAATCGGTTCATCCGCGCCACGCATGAGTGAAGGGAAAGTTTTTGCCGAGAATTATCGAACCGTTGCCCGTTGCCCGTTGCTCGAGGGGGCGTCAAATGGTTCGATCAACGAATAACCGGACCGGAGGAGGTTTTCGATGACGAAAAGGCGGTTGCTCGGAGTTTCAGTTTTTGTGCTCGTCCTGCTGGTCGGGCAGATCGGGTGGACCCAGACCATGGGCAGCATTCGAGGGAGAGTCGTCGACGATGCCGGTCAGGCCATCCCGGGAGTCACCATCGTGGTTGCCGGTGAAGCCCCTGGGCTCCGCCCAGCGATCGTCGGTAACAAGTGCATCCGGTGGATTCCAATTTGCGGCGATACCTATCGGCACCTACTCGGTGACCGCTTCTCTCACCGGGTTCCAGACTCAGTCCGCCGAAGCCGTTCGGGTCAACATTGGAGCGGTGGCTTCAGTCGACTTCACCATGCCCGATACATTTTCCGATGAAATAACGGTGGTCGCAGAAACACCGATTGTCGATGTTTCGAGCCCCACCTTCAATACCAGGTTCGACAACGAACAGATTATCGACCTGCCGACAAGGGGCCACTTCTACGACATGATCGCGATGACCCCGGGCGTCGTCCAGATGAATGAGGGGTCGAGCCAGATCGCTGCTTTTGGAGCCGATATCAAATCGAGCCAGTGGAACATCGATGGGCTCGATCGGACGGCTCCGGAGGGAGGCGATCTCTCGTGGTCGATCAACGATGAACTCGTCGCCGAGATTCAGGTGCTCGGGACCGGTGCCACCGCCGAGTACGGCGGGATGCTCGGCACGGCATTCAACGTCGTCACGAAATCCGGAACCAACCAGTTTCACGGATCGGCCGCTCTCGACTGGTGGAATCCGGATTGGGTCAGCGAGAATGCGCGGCGTGAGGACGCCCCCGAGGGTGCCCAGACCTATAGATTGGATCATCATAACAATCTGGCAGTGACCCTGGGTGGCCCGGTTCTACGGGATAAATTGTGGTTCTTCATTGGCGCCGAGTCGGGACGGTTTCAGGACTTCGGTCCATTTGATGATTCCACCCTTCCTGAGCAAAAGGGATCAGAGTGGAACAACTACGACGGCAAGTTGACGGCGCAGATCGCCCAGAATCACCGCATCAACCTGACCATCAACGATCACGACTATCTGGGACCGAACACCGGCAGCATCTTTGCCGAACCGACGACCTGGCAAGAGTGGTACGAAGAACACAAAATGTTTGCTTTGGACTACAGTGCGATCCTGGGAGCGAACACGGTCCTCGAGGTGCGTGGCGGCATCTGGCGGGGCGAGACCAAGAACCGTCCCCAGTACCCGAGCACCGAACCCTATTTCGCCGATTACACCGTGTCACCAACGCTCGAGAGCGGCGGCACCTATTGGGATTGGGATTGGGAGCAGCACTCCGATGACGCCGAGGTCATCATCACCCAGCACGCTGATGAGTTCATCAAGGGTGACCACGAATTTCGCTTCGGAGTCCAGTACTCACAGGGTGGCGGAACCACCAAACCCTTCCGACCCGACTGGTATTACCAGCAGTATTACACCTACGAGTCGTATTACTACCCTGGTTACTATTACACCACCATCGAACAGTATTGGTACACCGGGACGCCCTACTACTACGGCGGCGATTCCAAATCGATCGGTGTCTTCGTCACCGACAGTTGGTCCATCAGCAGCAAGTTCACGTTGGATCTCGGTGTACGTTACGACAAACACACCGGTTCGGTCCCGGACTTCAATCGCCTGGATAGGAACTCCATCCCAACCGGCGAGGTCGTTCCGGGCAAGGACATGGTCGACTGGACCAACGTGGATCCTCGTATCGGCTTCGCCTGGCAACCCAAGGGCGATGGAAGAACCGTCATCCGTGGATCCATCGGGCAGTTCCACGCCGGTATGACCTCCGGCGACTGGTATTCACCGCCGCCTGCCGTGCCGGCGTGGGCGACTTACTGGTGGAACTATGACAGGAGTGGGAGTTGCTTTCGATCTGGGAGACGACACCGGACGCTTTCCTCATCGACGGTACAAAGAACGCCCACACCTGGGAGTACACCCTCGGGTTTGATCATCAGGTGACATCGACGAGTGCCGTAGGAGCGCAGGTGGTTTACAAACAAACCAAAAACCAGATCGGCTGGTACATCGACGATGACGGGGAGTACGAAAATTTCGATTGGACCGATCCGGAGACCGGAAACACGTACACACTGAGGGACTACTCGGTCGAACCGACGCGCTACAAGGGAAACACCTCTGGCCCCAGGTGCGGCAGGTGGAGATCCGACCCTACGAGCAGGATTATGTAGGATTTTTCCTGACTACAACAAGAGATTCAGCAAAAATTGGGACCTCATGGCTTCATATAGTTACTCGAGGGCCGAGGGTCTGAATCCTCGGCACTTTACGGCCGATTGGGCCGGTCAGGGCCAGGTTCTCGCCAACCGTGACGACGCCGACCCCAACGCCTTTATCAACTCGGATAAGGTTTTGGCCGGAGACCGCCGCCACATTCTCCGTTTTGTCGGCAATTGGGTGCTGCCGCTGCAGTTCAAGATCAGTTCGGTGCCTCAAATCAAAGCGGGCGTACCTCGACCGCCAACAGAGGATCCAACTCCCGAACCGTGGATCCACCACGATCGTCACCTCGCCGGCATCAGACAGCCAACGCCTGCCGACCCAATACCTTTGGGACATTGGCATCGGCAAGCACTTCAACCTCGGAAAGGAACCGATCTCAGCATCGACCTCCAGATACTCAATCTTCTGAACGACGATGCCGTCGAGTGGTGGAGTAATCTCGACTTCCCGGTCGGTGAGGAGCCGCTGCCCGGTGGGTGGGTCCTACCGCGAAGGGCACAATTGCGAGCAAGAATCTCCTTCTAGTGGAGGGCGCATAGAGTTCGAGCCCGCTTCGGCGGGCTGTCTCTTTTTTCGAGCCGATTCACGGGTCGGGTCGAGGTTTCGGAATGTCGGACGGTACTGAATTTTTGTGGTCGGAGGGTTCTCGTGACCTGTAACTCGAGGGTTTTGTTGTTCGGGTGGAATGGTTGTAATGATTGTATCGATGGCCGGCTGCGGAGGAGATGTCCCTCCGCCGCTCCACGCGGATTGGGAAAATCCGCAGATGATCGGGCGCAACAAAGAGGCGCCCCGAGCCACCTCCATACCGTTTGCCGAAGTCGATGCCGCGTTTTCTGGGGATCTGTCGGGCTCTCCGTGGTTCGCCTCTTTGAACGGTGCGTGGAGCTTCAACTGGTCGGAAAACCCCGCCTCGCGGCCCGCAGATTTCCACCTCACCGATTTTGACGTGAGCTCGTGGGACTCGATTCCGGTGCCCGCCAACTGGCAACTGCACGGCTACGGTTATCCCATCTACACGAACATCGCGTACGCCTGGGGCGACCCCGATCCACCACGCGTGCCCCACGATTTCAACCCGGTCGGATCCTACCGGCGCCACCTTCATCGTTCCTGAGGATTGGGAAGAAAGGCAGGTCTACCTCCATTTCGCTGGGGTGAGTTCGGCTTTCTATCTCTGGGTCAACGGCCACCAGGTTGGCTACAGCCAGGGCAGCCGGACACCGGCGGAATTCAACGTCACGAATTATCTGGTCGACGGCGAAAACATGGTCGCGCTGGAGGTCTATCGATATTCGGATGGTTCCTATCTCGAATGCCAGGACTTCTGGCGAATCAGCGGATTTTTTCGCGACGTCTTTCTCTATTCACTGAACGACCTCCACATCCGCGATTTTGAGGTCCACACCGATCTTGACGAGGACTACCGCGACGCGCGTCCTGGCCGTCGACGCCCGGGTCCGTAACCTCGGCGGTGAGGAGCGCTCGTTTTCGGTGGTGGGGACAGCTCTTTGATTTGCAGGGGAAGTCCGAGCTGAGGGCTGAGCGCGGTTGCGACAGTGGGTACGGATGGCGAGGCCATCGTGCGCTTGGACCGCGAGCTCCAGCGATCCGCCGAAGTGGTCGGCCGAGGACCCGAATCTGTTCCGCCTGGTCCTGACGCTCGAGGATGAGGAGGGGGCCACTATCGAATCAGTCGCGACCAATGTCGGTTTCCGCGAGGTCGAGATAAGAGATGGACAGCTGCTGGTCAACGGCAAGGCTGTGTTGCTCAAGGGGACCAATCGCCACGAACACGACCCCGATACCGCCCATGTCATGTCGACCGAAGGCATGATTCGCGACATCGAGATCATGAAACAGCACAACCTCAACGCCGTCCGTACCAAGCTACTATCCCGATGTCACCGAGTGGTACGACCTCACCGACCGATACGGTCTCTATGTCATCGATGAGGCAAATATCGAGTCGCACGGTATCGGATATGAACCGGACAAAACGCTGGGCAATAAACCGGAGTGGGAATTGGCCCACATGGATCGGACCGTCAGCATGGTCGAGCGCGACAAGAACCATCCTTCGATCATCATCTGGTCGCTCGGCAACGAGGCCGGCGACGGGGTCAACTTCACCGCCACCAGCGGCTGGATCCGCGAACGGGACCCATCGCGACCGGTTCACTACGAACGCGCTGAACTCGGACCGAACACCGATATCTATTGCCCGATGTACGAACGGATCCCGAAGATCGTCGAGTATGCCGAGACCCACGACGACCGGCCGCTCATCCTCTGCGAGTACTCGCACGCGATGGGCAACTCGAACGGCAATATCTCCGACTATTGGGACGCGATCTACGAAATACGAGCGGCTTCAGGGCGGCTTTATCTGGGACTGGGTCGATCAGGGCCTCCGCCAACCGGTGCCCGGCCGGCCCGGCGAGTTCTACTTTGCCTTTGGTGGTGACTTCGAACCGGAGGGCGTTTATCACGACGACAACTTCCTGATGAACGGTCTCGTGTCGGCCGATCGGGTGCCTCATCCGGGTTTGATCGAAACCAAAAAGGTCTATCAGCACGGAGCTTCAGCCCGGTCGATCTCGAGACACGGTGAGATCGAGGTCACCAACGGCTATTTCTTTGTCGACCTCGATCATCTCGAAGGTGTGTGGAAGGTCGCGGGAGATGGCGAGACCGTCGCTTCAGGCAGTTTTCAGATCGAGGGCATCGGTCCCGCCGAAAGCCGGTGTGATTTCGATCCCGATGCCTGACCCTCAGACAGCAGCCCGGGGTCGAGTATTTCCTCGATCTCAGCCTTCGCCTGGCCGACGACGCCCCGTGGGCCGAACGCGGCCACGAGGTGGCCTGGGAACAGTTCGAGCTGGCACTGGCGGCGGATGCCCCGATGCTTGACCCGTTACGGATGTCGCCGCTCGAGCTGGTCGAAGAACCGGGAAGCTCTGGTTCTGAAGGGGGAATCGTTTGTTGTCGGTTTCGACACCAGCCTCGGCGTGATCTCGTCGCTGAGCTCCGACGGGATCGAGTTGATTCAGAGTGGTCTGCGGCCCAACTTCTGGCGCGCTCCGACTGACAACGACCGTGGCAACGACATGCCGGGGCGCTGTGCGCCGTGGAAAGAAGCGAGTAGGGACTGGGAGGTCACTACCTTCGAGATCGAGCAGCTCGGTTCGTCCATTTATGAGATCCGGTTCGAGGGGGAGTTCCCGAATGGCGTGGCCACCAACACGGTGGTCTACACCGTATACGGCACCGGCGAGATCGCGGTTGATCACATATTGACTCCAGGTGAGGGCGAGTTACCGGAGCTCCCGAGATTTGGTATGCAGATGGTCATTCCGGGGGGATTTGAAACCGTTACCTGGTTCGGACGGGGCCCGCACGAGAGCTACTGGGACCGCAAGACCGGGGCCAGGGTCGGAATCTGGTCGGGCACGGTCGACGAACAGTTTGTCGACTATTCCGAACCGCAGGAAAACGGCAACAAGACCGATGTGCGCTGGGTCTCGTCGACCAATGCCGACGGCATCGGTCTCCTGGCGGTGGGTGAACCGCTGATTGCATTTTCGCGCCCACCACTACACCACCGACGATCTCGAAGAAGCCAAACACACGCACGAGATGGAATACCGCAAGGACATCACTCTCAACCTCGATATGCAACAGACCGGGGTCGGCGGCGATGACAGTTGGGGTGCGAGGCCGCACGAACAGTACACGCTGCAACCCGGGCCGATGACTTCGACCTTCCGGATCCGGCCGTTGACGCCCTCCGAGGACGCCGCAGAGGTCGCGCGGAGGACTCGATGAAAATATCGTGGAGCTCGCGGCCTGCCGTCGGTTTTTTCGATCCTGGTGGTGGCAGCGGCGGGGCCCGGTTTCTCCGCTGGAACCGCTGGTGAGGTGGGGATTTCCAATCCGAGCACGGGTTGTGGATCGAAGGCGGCGCTCGAGGCTGGCTCCTCGGCGCCGTTCGATATCACGGTCGGGGAGCTCGAACGGGAGTACCGCCTCCACCTCCCGACCGGCTACGATTCGGCGAGCCCAGCTCCATTGGTTCTCGTCATCCACGGCTATACGGGCAACGTGATGAAGCTGGAAAACGAGTACACCTCCTTCAGTCAACATGCCGATCAAAAGGGATATGTGGTTGGCTATCCCCAGGCGACCGGTTTCGAGGTGGATGGAGCCACGATCACGTCGTGGAATGATCTTGCGTGCAATTCCTCTCCGGGCCCCGAGGGATCGATCTGCACCGACGAGGCCTTTGACTATCCGACGCCGCCCGAATGCGGCGAGCCGAGAGAGTGCGATTGGTGTTCGTGCTATGACGACGTGGGTTTCATCGTTTCACTTCTCGACGAGTTGGAGGCCACTCTGTGCATCGATCTTGATCGGGTCTTTGCCACCGGGATCAGCAACGGCGGGATGTTTGTCCACCGTCTCGGTTGCGATCTCCCGGATCGTTTTGCGGCCATTGCCCCGGTGGCGGGGACGATCGCGAGAGGATTCAACTGCGCACCCGGACCATCGCCCGCGATTTCGATGATGAACATTTATGCGACCCACGACACCACAGTGCCCTTCGACGGCGTACCGGCAAGCGATGGCTTTCTCTACACCCCCTCCGCGGAGGTTCTCAACGCTTGGGCTGCCAGTGATTCCCAGGGCTGCGCGAGCGAAGACAGCCCATACCGGACCTCGAAGGACGGTACCCAGGGGCTCGAGTGCATCCAGCGTACTAGCTGTGCCTCCGGTGCCGAGATCGTGGATTGCGGCTGGGACGGCGGTCACGATTGGCCGCGCAAGGGAAACGATCAGTTCGGGATCGATGTGATCTGGAATTCTTCGAAAAGAATGGCAGGTGAGGGCATGGGAGGCAATGTGAAACATCGGGTCGCAGCCCTGATCCCGATCGGGCTTCTGGTCGCGGCGGCAGGCGCGGCGGTGGTGGATACTCAGACCTTCGAGTCTGCGTCCTCGGTGGAAGAGGTTCGCCGCCAGATCGGCAAGCTGCCGACAGACACATCCTGGTGGAACGTCAACGGCGTCGATATGGCCTGGAACAACCGGAACCTCAACCGGGTTTTTCCGACGGTCAATGTGTATCGCTCCGGTCCCGTTCGAGAACTCGAGAGCCGGCCGATGGCGGCTATCGCCAACTCACACCGTCGATACCCCCGACGGGCCCATGCGATTTTCTGAATTCCTGAACAGCGATTTTTCGACCTGTATGGGCATGGTCATCCTGCACCGTGGCGTCATCGTATTTGAAGACTATCCACGAATGCAGCCTTATGAGAGGCCGATCTATTGGTCGGTGACCAAGGTGCTGGTCTCCGCCGTCGTGAGCATCCTCGAGGCGCGCGGACAGGTCGAAATCGACAAGGCCGTCGAGACCTATATTCCGGAGCTCTCGGGTTCCCCCTACGCGGGGATCAGCGTGAGAAACATCCTCGACATGGCTACCGGTGTCGATTGCCCGGAAGAGTATTACGACAGAGACTCCTGCTACTACGGGCTGATGGAGACGACCGGAGAAGCCCATTGGGACGAGCGGGTCTCCAGACGATCCATACGAATACATCGCGGGTCTCGAGGTCGGATGTTTCGCCGAGCAAGGGACCTCCTTCGAGTATGGTTCGATCAACACCTACATTCTCGGTTGGTTGGTCGAAAAACTGACCGGGATGCCCTTTCAAGACGCACTCTCCCGCGAGATCTGGACGCAGATCGGCGCCGAAGGTGACGCAGCGATGCTGGCACCCCGTTTTGGAGTTCCCCTGTTCGCGGGAGGGTTCCTCGCGAGGCCCCGAGATCTCGCGCGATTCGGTCTGCTTTTCACCCCGAGCTATTCGATTGTCTCCGACGAAAGATCATTTCCGATCGGTCACATCAAAATGCTGAAGAACGGTGGGCGTCCCGAACTGTTGGCCAACGCAGCGTTGGAGGTCCCCCGGACGAGGCGATGGATCAAACGATCAAGCACAATGTCTACCAGTGGGACCTGGTCTTTGACAACAACGATGTCTTCAAGGGCGGCTGGGCCGGACAGGGTCTTGCTGGTCAATCCGGATCGCGATCTGGTGGCCGTCTACGTGGGGTACTTCAACGACGACCAGAGCGAGCTCGAGGTGCTTCCTCGCCTGCGCGAGGTTCTGAACGGGATTTTCGCTGAGGTCGACGGGCCAAAGTAGTCCGGGACAAGGGGCATGATGAAGATAATCCGACACCGGCGCCGATCGATCATCAGGTGTTCTGGCCCGCCCTTCCTGGTTGTGGTCTCTGCGATCGTGCCCGCTGATCCCCTTCCCCGAGCAGAGTGCCGCGGTCCTCGGCCGGGTGATGGCATTCATCACCTCGAAATTCGGGGTTCTGTTTCTGTGGTTCACCTTTGCGGCTTTGTGTGCGCTTCTGTGGTTTGCATTTGGCAAGATATGGTTCGGTCAGGTTTGGAGGAAAAGATGCCGAACCCGAATTCCGGACTCTGAGCTGGATCGCGATGCTCTTCTGTGCCGGGATCGGCACGTCGCTGCTTTATTGGGCCACCATCGAGTGGGTTTATTACTACCAGGCGCCGCCCTTCGGCATCGAGGCCGAGACCGCCGAGGCAGCCCACTGGGCAGCAATGTACGGGCTCTTTCATTGGGGGCCGCTTGCATGGGCGCTTTATTGCATCCCGGCCCTGCCCATCGCCTATGCCTTCCACAATCGGCAAGTCCCGCTTTTGAGAATCAGCCAGGCCTGCCGAGGCGTCATCGGTGATCGCGCGGACGGCCCGCTCGGTAAACTCATCGATGTGCTCTTTATCTTCGGTCTGGTCGGAGGCACCGGAACCTCGCTCGGTCTCGGGACTCCGATCCTCTCCGAGTCCATCAGCACATTGACCGGGATCGAGCGGACCTTTGCCCTCGATGCCTTTGTGATCGTCATCTGGACCGCGATCTTCGGCACCACCGTTTACCTCGGGATGGAGAAGGGCATCAAGCGGCTGGCCGATGCCAACGTCTATCTCGGGTTCTTCCTTCTCGCTTTTGTGCTGGTCTTCGGGCCAACGGTCTTTATCCTCGATACCTTCACCAACAGCCTCGGGCTGCTCGCTACAAACTTTCTGAAAATGAGCTTCTACACCGACCCGGTCGGTGGGTCGGGCTTTCCCCAGACCTGGACGGTCTTCTACTGGGCATGGTGGATCGCCTATGCCCCGTTCATGGGCCTCTTTGTCGCCAGGATTTCGCGCGGGCAGAACCATCCGCCAAGTTGTGGCGGCGAATCTCGTGTGGGGCAGCCTCGGTTGCTGGCTCTTTTTTGCCGTTTTCGGCAACACGGCGCTGCACCAACAGCTCAATGGCACGGTCCCGGTGATCAAAATCATGAACGAGGTTTCGCCCCAGGCGGCTATTGTCGCTGTGGTCAATGCCTTGCCCGCGGGCACCTTTGTTCTGATCCTCTTTGTCGCAATGGCCTTTATCTACTCGGCGACCACTCTCCAGGCCTCGGCCTACACGATCGCATCCGTCGCTTCGAAGGAGATGGTGGCGGGCGAATCGGAGCCCCTGCGGTGGAACCGGCTCTTTTGGGCGCTGGCGCTCGGTGGGATGGCGGTCGCCCTGATGTATCTCGGAGGCTTGAAACCACTCCAGACCGCCTCGTTGATCGTTGCCCTGCCGCTGATTTTTGTCATTGCTTTGAGTGTGTGGTCACTCCTCAGATGGCTCAAGGAGGATGACGCCGGGGAATCACCATGACCGATTCGTGGAACAGGGAGTCCAGATGCTGAAGACACCGCTCACCGAGATGCTGGGTATCGAGCACCCCGTTGTACAGGGGGGGAATGCAGCGCGTCTCGACGGCCGAGCTTGTTTCTGCCGTGGCCAATGCGGGAGCACTCGGGTTTCTGACCGCACTGACGCAGCCGACGCCGGAGGCCCTGGCCGAGGAGATCGAACGAACCCGCTCGATGACCGACCGCCCCTTTGGGGTCAATGTGACAATCCTCCCGAGCCGCACGCCGCCTCCATACGAAAAAATTGCGGCGGTCATCGTTGACTCTGGAATCAAGGTTGTGGAGACGGCGGGTCACAGTCCTGAACCGTTCATGTCCGGCTTTGACGCCGCAGGGATCAAGGTCATCCACAAGTGCACCGCCATCAAACACGCGCTCAAGGCGCAGAAGGTCGGGTGCGCCGCAGTCTCGATCGACGGTTTTGAAGCGGCGGGCCATCCCGGCGAGGACGATATCGGATCTCTGGTCCTGCTGCCGCGAGCGGTCGATGAGCTGGATGTGCCGGTGATCGCGTGCGGGGGATTCAGCGATGGCCGCGGCCTGGTTGCCGCTCTGGCGATGGGAGCGGTGGGCATCAGCATGGGGACCCGTTTCGTGGCGACCAAAGAGGCGCCGGTGCATGACAATCTGAAGCAGAAACTGGTTGAGGCCAGCGAACTCGATACCCAGCTCATTTTTCGAAAATTCAGAAATACCGCCCGAGTATTCAAGAATTCGGTCGCACTCGAGGTCGCCGAGATCGAAAAACGCACCGGGACCGAGTTTGCTGATGTCGAGGAATTGGTAGCTGGAGAACGCGGTGCCGTTGTGCTCGAAACCGGTGATCTGGAACACGGGATCTGGTGGGCCGGAGCTTCGGCAGGTCTGGTTTATGACATCCCGACCGTGGCGGAACTGGTTTCTCGAATTGTCTCGGACGCCGAGACCATCATCAATGAGAAGCTGCGAGGAATGTCGCAGTGAAGGTCGATTCCGAGGGAGAAAAGATGTCCTTCGAGCGCTTGTTGCGGCCCAAGTCGATCGCGGTTTTTGGTGGGGGAGTTGCTGAGGAGCTCGTTGCGCCAATGCGACCGGATGGGTTACGGAGGCGAGATCTGGCCGGTCCACCCAAAAAAGGAAAACGTCCTGGGCCGTAGGGTCTATCGAACGGTCGAAGATCTCCCGGGAAGCCCGGATGCGGCCTATGTCGGCGTCAACCGGAATCTCACCATCGACATCGTCAGGGGTCTTGCGACGCGGGACGCTGGTGGAGCGATCTGTTATGCCACCGGTTTTACCGAGGCCGGCGAGGAAGGCTCAGAGCTCGAAAAACAACTCCTGGACGCCGCGGGTGAAATGCCCCTGGTGGGCCCGAATTGTTACGGGCTGCTCAATTACGTCGATGGAGCGATGCTCTGGCCTGACCAGCAAGGCGGCCGGCGGGTTGAAACGGGCGTGGCAATCGTTTCGATGTCGTCAAACGTGGCCTTCAATCTCTCGATGCAGCGGCGAGGTTTGCCGATCGCATACATGATGTCCCTCGGGAACCAGCTGAAATTCAAACTCGAAGATGCGATCCTCATGTTTGCGCGACAGGAGCGGGTCACGGCGCTGGGGCTCTACCTCGAAGCGATGTCCGATCCGGTGGCCTTCGAGATCGCGGTCAATGTGGCTCGTCAGCTGGGCAAGCCGGTCGTTGCCATAAAAACCGGTCGCTCCGACGTCGCTCAGAAGATCGTCGTGTCGCACACAGCCTCGCTTGCCGGCTCTGATACGCTGATCAATGACCTCTTCGACCGCCTCGGTGTGGCGCGCGTCGACTCCCTGGAAACCCTCGTCGAAGCCCTCAAGGTACTGCACGTGCTCGGCCCAATCGACGGAGGTCGGGTGGCCGCCATGAGCACATCGGGTGGTGATCTCACACTGCTTGCCGACTCGATGGCGGGCTCGAGACTGACCATGCCTCCATTGTCGGATGAGGTGACAAAACGTCTTCGAGCGGTGGTCCACGAACGTATGGTGGCCGCCAATCCCCTCGACTACCAGATGTTCGACTGGGACAACGAGGACCGGTTGGCCGCAACCTTCACCCCATTCATATCCAAAGGCTTCGATCTCTCCTTGTGTTTGCTCGACTATCCACGGGAGGATCTGTGTGATCAGTCGACCTGGGGTGGTGCGGAGAAGGGTTTTGTGCGGGCGGTTCACGACACCGGCACCAAGGGCGCCATCCTGGCGACCTTCTCTGACACCATTTCGGAAGCGGTGGCGGAGCGACTGATTGCCGAGGGCGTCGCGCCCCTTGCCGGTATCGATGCCGGGCTCGAGGGTATACAGGCTGCAATCGATATCGGCGCCGCATGGAAAATGCAGGCCGCTCCGCCCTTGTTGCGGAACCTGGCTGGGCAGGAGGACGGCTCGGCCCGCGTCCTCGACGAAGTCGATTCAAAATCCGTCCTCCGGGAGATGGGAATCCCCGTCCCGGCTCGAGAGTCGTTCGTGGTGCTTCAGAGGCGGTCGCCGCGGCAGAGATGCTGGGTTTCCCGGTTGTGGTCAAGGCATTGGGCGTCGCGCACAAAACCGATGTCGGGGGCGTCAGGTTGAATCTCGGAAGCACAGAAGCGGTTCTCGCCGCAGTGAGCGAGATGTCTCACCTTTCCGACTCTTTCCTGATCGAAGAGATGGTCGACGATGCCGTCGCCGAGTTGATTGTGGGTGTGGCGCGGGATCAGCAGTTCGGTCCATACCTTGTCGTCGGAGGTGGCGGAATCCTTGTCGAAATGATGAAGGACAGCGTGTCACTCCTGCTGCCGACAACCAGAGAGAGAGTAGAGAGCGCGGTGGTTGGGCTGAAGTGCGCCCCCCTCCTTGAGGGCTTCCGAGGAAAGCCGCCGGGTGATCTGAGTTCCGCCGTCTCGGCGATTCTGACGCTTGGAACTTTTGTGGCGAATCAACCCGAAACTATCTCAGAACTGGATATCAATCCGCTGATGGTTCTGGCTGAAGGGCGTGGAGTGATCGCTGCGGATGCCCTGATCAGCCTGAGGGGCTCAAACAATGAGTGATTTCCTCGAGATCAATCGTAACGGTCAGATTCTCGAAATCGTATTGGATCGACCGAAGGCCAATGCGCTCGACGCTCCCGCCAGCCGGGAGCTGGGCGAAGTCTTTGCGGGCTTCCGCGATGATCCGGATCTGCGGGTCGCGATCCTCACCGGGGCGGGAGAAAAGTTCTTCTCGGGCGGATGGGATCTGAATGCCGTGGCAGAGGGCGAGGAATACCTCGGAGACTTTGGTGAGGGCGGATTTGGCGGTTTTCCGGAGATGACGGATCTTCTCAAACCGGTGATCTGTGCGGTTAACGGAATGGCCGTCGGCGCCGGGTTTGAAATGCTGCTTCGTGCGGATTTTGTTGTCGCTGCCGAGCACGCTGAGTTCATGTTGCCGGAGGCCCGGATCGGAATCGCGCCCGACGTCGGTACCTTCATGTTGCCGAAGTTGCTGCCCCGTCAGAAGGCCTTCGAAATCCTCATGTCGGGCAGGTCCTTCCCCGCCAGGGAGTTGGCGTCCCTGGGTCTGGTCAACGAAGTCGCACCAGCCGATCATCTGATGGAGAGGGCTCGTGATCTGGCGCGGGATCTCCTGCGTGCGGCGCCGCTTTCGCTGGCCGCGATCAAGGAAGCGGCTCTGATGACGGAGAAGCTCACTTTCGAGGAGAGCTACGCCGCGCTGCGGTCGAAGACCTGGCCGGCTTTCATGCGAATGCTGGCAAGCGAAGACGCTCAGGAAGGCGCCAAGGCCTTTGTCGACAAGAGAGAGCCGGAATGGAAGGGCCGTTAGGCAGTCGGAGTCTGAATGAACAACAATAATGGATTCAGCGCGTTACGGAAACGGTTGCAGGACCCGTGCTTCGAGATCATTCCGCTCAAAGGGGTGGAAAAAAAGGTGGCGGACATCCCGCCGGGGTCCGATGTGGCCATCACCTGTTCGCCCGACAAGGGGATCTCTGCAACCCTCGAACTGACTGAGTTGCTGAAAGATCACGGTTTCGTTCTGATACCGCACATCGCCGCCCGAATGGTCCGCGATGAAGACCACCTGCGCTTGATTCTCAACCGGCTCGAAGGTTTCGGTGTCCACCGGATCTTTGTTGTCGGCGGTGACGCCGAGAAGCCGGCTGGAAAATTCGATTCCTCACTCCAGATTCTGGAACACATGTCGTCCCTCGATCACAGTGTCGAGATCATCGGTATCGGCGCCTACCCTGAGGGACACCCCCTGATCGACGATTCGACCCTGCTGCAGTTCCTCCGCGAGAAACAGCGTTTCGCCATGTACATGGTCACCCAGATGTGTTTTGACCCCGAGGTGATCGTGAACTGGTTGCGTGGCGTCCGCGCCGAGGGAGTCGATCTACCCGTCCATCTCGGCGTCCCAGGTGTGGCCGAACGAGCCAGGCTCCTGCAAATCGCTTTGAAGATCGGAGTTGGGCAATCGGCACGATTCCTCAAATCAAATCTCGGTCTGGTCGGCCGGATGATGGTGCCGGGCGGGTATAGCCCGGACGAACTCCTCCTCTCCTTGGCCCCTCATTTCGACACGCCGCCGTGCAGGATCGAAGGGGTTCATTTCTATTCGTTCAACCAGATCAAGAGCACCGAAAAATGGCGGGTGGAGATGCTCACCCGGTTGCGTGAGCGAAAGGACGTCTTGGTATGAACTCAAACGGCAAGACGATTGAAGAGACGATCGTCGAGAAGGCAATGGATTCTGGTGCCTCCCTGGCGGGCATCGCGCGGGTCGAGGATCTGAAGAAATCCAGATCCTTCGAAATCTACGATCAGAACCCTTACTACGACGATTACAAGGGCGTCGAGTGGAAACCGGAGTACAAATCGGTGTTGGTGTGGGCTCTGGCTCACCCGCCGTCGGAACCGGTGCTGGATTGGTGGAGCTTCAAGGTCCCGGGTTTCACCCCGGGAAACCGGGTTCTGAGAAAGCAATCGCGGCGGATGCGGATCTGGCTGGGCGAGGAACTCGGGATCAATGCGCTTTCGTTGCCCTATCAGATCGAGTTCGGAGGCACCTTTTTGAAGGATTCGGCTGTGTTGGCGGGTCTCGGGGTGATCGGTAAACACAACCTTCTGGTCACACCGGAGTTCGGTTCGGATCATAGGCTGCGGGGAATTTTCATGGAAGCCGATCTCGAGGCGACCGGACCGATGACCGGTTTTGACCCGTGCAAGGGGTGCGACATGCCGTGCCATGCGGCGTGTCCGAGGGGGGCATTCAAGAGCGGCTCCTACGAACAGGCCTTGTGCAAGCAGGAGATGGATCAGAACGATGCCGACGTGGAAAGATTCGAAGGTCCGGTCATGGGTATCGAAGAGTCGTGCAAGGTCATCGTTTACTGCCGAAAATGTGAGAATGCCTGCCCGGTCGGCAACGAGAGGGCCGATCTGGACTTCATTTTGCGAGAAGCCGTGTTGCGCACCTGATCCTGAGGCGCACCCCGATTCGAAGCATTAGAATGCAAAAAGAGATTCGAGTCGCGGGAGGGTTGGTGTGAGAAATATTCTCGAGCGGAGAAAAATCCGCGGCTGGGGGCTTCCGGTCATCGCACTGTTGATCGCCGCCTCGACGGCCGGCTGCGGCCGCGATGGCGCGCCGGATCAGGAGCCGGCGACCGAGGCTCCCGAACTGGCTCGAGTCGGCGGAGATGACTCGACACGGCCGAATATCATTCTCATCACTCTCGACACTCTTCGAACCGACCGGGTCTCGAGCTATGGATCCAACCGCGTCGACACCCCCAACATCGACAGTTTTGCGTCCGACGGCGTGCTCTTTTCAAATGCCGCCAGTACGGTTGCCTACACCCTGCCGGCCCACTCGTCCATACTCACCGGGCTGTATCCGCCAGGCCACGGAGTTCGCGAGAATGTTGGATACACCCTCGATGAGGGCATCCCGACTCTGGCCGAGGTCCTCTCCGACAACGGGTGGAGCACGGCGGGTTTTGTCAGCGCATTTGTACTCGATCGGCGTTGGGGCATCGGCAGGGGTTTCGAGCACTATTTCGACGACTTCAATCTGGCAGATTTCGACACTCCGAATCTCAGCTCCGTGCAGCGCCGCGGCGACGAAACCGTTGCGGAGGCCATCAGTTGGCTCGACGGGCGAAGTGACGAATCACCATTTTTTCTCTGGCTCCATCTCTACGACCCGCACGATCCATATTCACCGCCCGAGCCCTACGCTTCGATGTATCGTGACCGACCGTATGAAGGAGAGGTCGCCTACACCGATTCGCTCATCGGCGAGTTTCGCAGGGCGCTGGAGAAACGCGAATTGCTGCAAGACTCGTTGGTCATCCTTACCGCCGACCACGGCGAAGGCCTTGGTGATCACGGAGAGAATTCGCACGGGTTCTTTGTCTACGATTCGACGATCCACGTCGCCCTGATCATGCGTCCACCGGGGGGGGCCAGTGAGGCGAAAGTGGTTGACGAGGTTGTGAGTCACGTTGATATTTTTCCGACGGTTCTCGACACGGTGGTCGCGGCGCCGAACGGGTTCACGGTCACAGCCTGTTGCCGATGATCAGGGGTGAGGAATCGGTGCTGGATCGGGGTGTCTACTCCGAATCGCTCTACCCGCTGCTGCACTACGGATGGGCGCCGTTGCGGGCTCTTAGGACCGATGACCGAAAGCTGATCAGTGCCCCGCGTCGGGAAATGTTCGACATCGAAAATGACCCTCGTGAAAAACATGACTTATCTCTCGAACAACCGGCCGCGGTGGAAGATCTCGAAGCCCGGTTGGCAGAACTGCGAGAGCAGATCGAAACCGCGCCGCCTTCTGGCGGAGGCGAGCCCGACCTCGACGCGCAGACCCTGGCCCAGCTCCAGGCCCTGGGATATGTTGCCGGGCAGGGTGGCGTGGATCTGGAGGACGAAGGCGATCAACCGCGTGCCGACCCCAAGGACAAGATCGGTCTCCACCGGACGATCATGAGGGCTCAGACCGAGATGGGCAGCGATCAGGATGCAGCGGAGAAGACCCTCGTCGCGGTGCTCAGGAAGACTCGGGGATCCTCGATGCCCATCAGATGTTGGGTCAACTCGTTGCCGGCAAGCAGCGATTTGAGGAGGCCCTGGAGCATTTCCGACGGGCGCTCGAGCTGGATCCCGGCCACACAAACTCGTTGATGGGCATGGCCTCGTCCTACCGGGCCCTCGGACAGATGGACGAGGCTCTCGTCGGCTTCCGGAGGGTGCTCGAGGTTTCGGGTGCCGATACCAGGGCGACCCTCGCCATCGCCGATATCGAGGTCGGACTGGGCAATCTCGATGCGGCCGCCTCCGCCCTCGACGAGGCGACGGCGACGACGGAGGCCCCTGGACTGATTTTCAACAAACTCGGTGAGGTGAGGGCTGAGCAGGGTCGGCCCGACGAGGCGATGAAGCTTTTCAACCAGGCGGTCGACGAGCGCGACGATTTTGCATTGCCCCATTTCAATCTCGCGGTCCTCTACGAAGAACGGGGCGAGGCGGAGCCGGCCATTGCACACTATGAGAAGGCGATCGAGCTGGCTCCGAAATACCACGAGGCCCAGTTCAATCTCGGGCGCCTCTTTGGATACCTTGGGCAGGCCGACCGGCAAGAGGAGCTGTGGCGAGCGTCGATCGAATCCAACCCGCGTTTTGTCCAGGGCTACTACTATCTCTCCAAGTTGTTGATGGACCGGGGTGGGGATCTCGTGAGGGCCGAAGAGCTCGTTCGCCTGGGGATCGAAAAGGATCCGGATCTATCGGAAGGACCCCTGGGTTACTACGTGTTGGCGGACATTCTCAATCGAACTGGCCGCGCCTCCGAAGCCGCGGATGCGGTCGAGACGGGGCGCCGGATCCAGTCAGAATCGAAATGAGATGATGAAAAGAATCTGGTTTCTCCTGTTTGTTTTCCTCGTTCCCGTCGCCGGCGCCGAGGACATTGTCGATCTGTGGGACGGGCCGCCGCCTTACTCGAAACCGAACTTCCTCGAGGAGTACGTCAAGGAATCCTCCTATCACGTGCTCTGTGCATACAACGTCACACGGCCGACCCTGACGATCCACGCCGCCATTGGAAGAAATTCGGGACGGGCGATGATCGTCGTGCCCGGTGGGGGATATGTCGAGGAGTCGATAGTGGCGGAGGGTCAGGAGATAGCCGAGGCGCTCGCGGCACAGGGTATCACCGCTGCAGTTTTGAAATACAGACTTCCACTGCCTGAATCCTCAGATCAACCCCATCTGGTGCCGATCACTGATGCCAGGAGAGCGATCAGCCTGATGAAATCCCTGGCGGAGGCCTACGGTTTTGATCGATCGAAGGTCGGAATCATGGGTTTTTCGGCCGGCGGCAACCTCGCGACGGCCGTCAGCGTCTTGCGATCCCCGGTTGCCGACGAGAATCCCGATTTTTCGGCACCGATCTATCCCGTGACCACGCTGGGCCCCGAAAACCAGGAATGGCTCGAGGAGACCCTCTTCCACCGGCCGATGACTGATTCCGAGAAGCGACAGTACGCCCTGGTCGACCACGTCGATTTGTCGACTCCGCCCGCCTTCCTGGTCCACGCCTATGACGACGACGTCGTGCCGGTCGAAGAGTCGCTGCTCTATGCCGAGGCCTTGACCGCTGTCGGCCAGGCCGTTGAGGTGCACTTCTTTGCCGGAGGGGGGGCACGGGTTTGGCCCAGGCAGAGCGGAAGACGGTACTGCACAATGGCTGGGGCTCCTCGCCGACTGGATCAAGCGGCAGTGACCCCGGTTATCTGATTCAACAGAGATTTCACCGGTGGTCGCGGGGCATCGTCAATCGATGATGGCCTGGTAGACCACCGGTCTGAAGAGATCGCGGTATGGGATCGGTGCCTCGGGCAGGATCTGGATCAAAAAGACCCCGACCAGTTCTTCCTCCGGATCCACCCAGAAGTTGGTGTGGGCAAGACCGCCCCAACCGAACGAGCCTTCAGAAAGGATCAATCCCGAGACCCCGCGCTCCGGCATGATCATGAACCCGAGTCCAAAACCGTTTGGGTTGAGATAACCGCGGTCTTCGATGCCGGCCAGGTGGTTGCTTGTCATCAGTTCGACGGTCTCGGACCCGAGGATTCTCGTTCCGGCGAGCTCGCCGCGGTTGAGCAGCATCTGAGCGAATCGGAGATAGTCGGCAGCCGTCGAGACGAGGCCTCCGCCGCCGGAAAAATATCCCGGCGGCTCGGTGAAATCGCGCGCCTTCGCGGGTTGTTTGGCGAGAGGGCCGAGTTGTCTTCGTTGGGTGTGTAGACGGTGGTCAACCGGTCGGCCCTTGCCCGTTGGCACGAAAAACCCGGTGTCTTTCATCCCGAGGGGCACGAATATGCGAGCCCGAAGGAATTCGTCAAATGGCATCCCGGAAACCACTTCGACGAGGCGTCCCAATACGTCGGTGGAGACGCTGTACTCCCAGACGGTTCCGGGTTGATGCCTGAGCGGGATGGTGCCGAGTTTGGTGACGGTGTCCTGAATGGTCGTTTCCCTGGAAAGGACCTGTTTCTCGAGGTACATCTTGTCCACCAAGGTGTTTCCCCAGAATCCATAGGTCAGCCCCGAGGTGTGGCGCAACAGGTCGCGAATGGTGACCTCGCGGATGGCGGCCTCGGTCGTCAGTACAGTTTCGCCAGTCGTCTCGTCGACCTCGTCAAGCCCTACGACGAGGTCTTTGAACTCCGGGAGGAATTTGGACACGGGATCGTTGAGTAAGAACCGGCCCTCTTCAAAAAGCGTCATGACCGCAACACTTGTGATCGGTTTGGTCATCGAGTAGATCCTGAAGATCGAGTCGGTGGCCATCGGGACCACGTTTTCGATGTCCTGCATACCGTAGGCCTTGAACTGGACGACCTTCCCGCGCCGGGCGACAACCGTGACCGCACCGGCAAAATGAGAGGCGTCGAGGTGCCGCTGGATGTACTCGTCGATTCCCGCAAGGCGTTTGCTCGACATGCCTACGGTTTCCGGAGCTGCGGGCCGAAACTCCTGGCCCGAGAGTGTCGAAACACTCATGGAGGCGGCGAGAACGAGCATCAAGGTTGTGGCGTGTGGCAATTTTTCTCCCGGGTCGACAATATTATCCTGTGCGAACGATGATCGAAGGTACACCCTTTCAAAGCACATTCCAATGTTGAAAACCCTCGCCAAATGACTCCGCTGAAGATACGATTTCGTGCAGACGGGAGAAGAAATGCACACCAGAAAGATCTCATTTGAAAACGCGTCGGGGCACAAATTGGCCGCACTGCTCGACCAACCGGTGGACGACAAGCCGATTGCCTACGCTCTTTTCGCCCACTGTTTCACCTGTTCGAAAAACTACAAGGGAGTGGCGCGGGTCTCCAGAGCCCTGGCGGCCGAAGGGGTGGCGGTTCTGCGTTTCGACTTTACGGGCCTCGGTGAGAGCGAAGGGGATTTCTCTTCGACCACATTCTCTTCAAATGTGGACGACCTGCTGGCCGCCGCAGAATTCATGGAACAAAATCTGGAGGCACCAAAGATTCTCATCGGACATTCGCTTGGTGGCGCGGCCGTGCTTCAGGCGGCGGCGCGTATTCCGTCGGCCGACGCGGTCGTCACGATCGCATCGCCCTCCTCCCTCGATCATCTCGCCGGGATGATCAGATCATCGAGTGCCGAGATCGAGACTGCCGGTGAGGCCGAAGTCCAGATTGCCGGTCGACCGTTTCGGATCCGCAAAGAGTTTCTCGACGATCTCTCCACGACCAAAATGGACGGAGCGATCGCCGGACTTGGAAAAGCCCTGATGGTCTTTCACTCGCCGCGCGACACGACCGTGGGCATCGACCATGCCGAGAAGATCTACGAAACCGCCCGCCAACCCAAGAGCATCGTCGCGCTCGACAATGCCGATCACCTCTTGAGCGATGCAGAAGACGGCCGTTATGTCGGTTCTATGGTCGCCTCGTGGGCGAAGCGTTATCTCGGCGAAGCTCAGGAGGAGGTCAAAAAGGCGCGCCCCGGAGCAAACCAGGTCGTGGTGCGGACGGGACAGGGCTATCGAACCGAGGTGCTCGCCAACGGCCACCCGTTGGTAGCCGACGAACCCCTTGCGATCGGGGGAACAAATATGGGGCCGACCCCTTATGAGTTGCTGTCTTCGGCCCTTGGCGCGTGCACCTCGATCACGCTCAGAATGTATGCAGATCGCAAGGAGTGGCCCCTCGAAGCTGTGGAGGTACGGCTGCAGCACGAAAAAATCCACTGTGAGGATTGTGCCGACGTCGAAAAGCCGGGTGCCCGCATCGATCACTTCACTCGGGAGATCCTGCTCGAAGGCCCTCTGGACGAAAAACAGCGGCAACGGCTGCTTGCAATCGCCGACCGCTGCCCGGTCCACCGCACCCTGGAAGGGCCTGCCGAAGTCACGACGACCCTGGCAGATGTGTTGGGCGACTCGGCGGACGGCTAGGTAGGAGAACTAGGAATTAGGAATTTCGGATTTCGGATTTCGGATTTCGGATTCTCGTTCACCCATCACAGGAGAAACCGCAGATCACGCAGATGAGCGCAGATAACGATCGCTGGCGCTGAACACTGTCGCTGCCGCGGACCTCTGATACCTGTCCCTGTTTGCCGCTTCCTGTCGCTGTCGCCCGTGTCCTGGACAGCTGTGTTTCGTCCTACTGGCCGCCTCCCTGGGGAGCTGCGGGCGCGGCGCCCGGCTGCGCGAGCAGGGGCGTGACGGTTGCGGCTTCGGCCAGGCTCTTGATCAGAGCCGCGACCGCCTCGCCGGTCCGCCGCTGACCGATCATCAACCGGAGGTCGTCGCTGACCTCATCGAGCGGGATCGTGCCGGCGGGACGTTTCTCGATGACGTTGATGACGTGAAAACCGAACTCGGTGCGCACGACTTCCGAGATGCCGCCCGGTTCGGTTGCAAAAGCTGCCGCGGCAAATGTCGGTACCATTTGCGGATAGCTGAAGAAACCGACATCACCCCCGTTTTCAGCAGCTGCCGGGTCTTCAGAAAGCTCTTTGACAAGATCCCCAAAGTCTTCTCCGGCAAGTGCGCGTCGCCGCGCCTCGTCCGCCTTTCCTCTTTGGTCGACGACTATCTGGACGGTGGTTTCTTCGGGCGCGAAGAAAATGATATGTCGCGCATGGACCTGGTCATCATGGTTGAATGTGTCCTGGTTTTCCGCATAATATGCAGCCAGCTCCTCATCCGTGACCTTGATGGTGGGGACGATCTTGCGTTCGATCAAGCCCCGGGCGAGATCCATTTCTTCGAGCGTGCCCTGCATCTGCTCCAGGTTCGAGCCCCTTTCGGTGAGGGATTTGCTGAGGTTGGCGCTCCCTCCGACCTGTTCTTCGAGCGCCTGCATCATTTCGGCGACTCGGAGCTCATTGGGCTGAAGACCCTGCCGTCTAGCCTCCTGGGCCAGAAGCTTTTGTTCCACCACGCGTTGGGTCGCCATCTGGACCACTTGCTCCTGATTCGGTTTCTCTCCCTGGGAGCTGAGTTGAGACGCGATGTTCGCCATGGCCATACTGATTTCGGCGGCATAGATCAACTCATCGTTGACCTTGAGGACGGCTGGATTGACGTTTTCGGACGGAGCCGCGGCGGTTTGGGCGCCGGCGGCCGAGGCAATGGCGAGCATCGCCACGATAGCGATCGCTCGTGCCAGGGTTGTGCTTTTCATGTTGGACCTTTCTCGCGCTACGCCGCCTGTTTTATGCGGCTGAGAGCGCTGAATACTACTATATCGTGTCGATACGGGCTAGATACGACCCACGACTACCGCGCGAGTCCACAACGCAACGCATGTTCTCGCGGGCTGCAAAACGTATCAGAGTCCGGTGATCGACAAAGAGCCATGGATAGGGTTGACCTTCATGGGTGCCGTATTCGAGGCGAAACTCCACCTCTCCGTAGTATGAGTCTCCGGCTTCAAATTCGTTCCCGACTTCTGTCGACAATTCCGGGAGCACGAGATCGAGATCTGCCGAATCGCAGAGGATGCGTCCGCCTCGAGTCAAAAAATTTCGAATTCGATGCAGGAAATCCGCCAGGCCCTGGAGGTTTCCGACCAGTCCGATGCCGTGCATCAGGAGCAGAACGGTATCGAATCGTTCTCCCTCGACGGTATCGAGATCACCCTGGCGGGCATCCCGGACTCCGCGGCTACGCATCACGGCGACCGCCTCGTCCAGGATGTCGACGGCCGTGACATCGATGCCCTGGCTCTGGAGGTCGAGGGCGTGACGGCCGGCCCCGGCCCCGAGATCGAGGACGCGGCCCCGGCACAAGGAAAGCGCCCTCCGTTCAATCTCCGGAAGCGCTCCTCCCGCAGGACGATAAAAATCCTCCACCGGCGTATCTTCAGCCGCCCAGATATCGCTGTGAACGATGATCGAGGCCGAGGCCTTCCCTTCATGGAAATCGCGCAGCGCCATTCCGAGGGGCAGCCAGCGAGCGCCGAGGCTGGGTTGACCGATATCTACTCCGGGACCGCTTCGAATCTGAAAGAGGGCGGGCCCATGACCCGGAAAATTGGTAACAACCCGACGGTTTCGTCCCAAAAGGGTGTGCGTTTGTACCACCACAGATAGCGGGCACGGCCGTCCTCGGCAAAGGCCGGATCTTCGAGGGCCTCTTTCCACTCCTTTTTGACCGCAGGGTCATTCAGCATCTCTTTCGCGAGGTTTTCCAGCACATCCCTTCCGATATAGATCTTGCGTTCGAAGAGAGAAGAGATCGCCCCCCACCTGACGAGGCTGTCCGGGGCCTCGGGCTCGAAGAGTTGCACCGCAATCTCGAAGTTGGGCTGGTCTGCGGGAATCCAAAGACTGTCTCCGGGGACCGAACGCCTTTCGTTCTGTCGCGCGGTTTTGAAATCGCGGACCATGACCGTGCCCTGGAAGGGAGAGGAAGCAAACTCGGGATCTGAGAGCCTCGTCGTTTCGACCGTGATCTCCTGCTCGGCGGTGAGACGATGGGTTCGCAGGCCGTGGCCGGCGATGACCTGCTCGATCTGGGGCCAACCGGCGGAAACGATGTAGCCACGAGGTCGAGGGAGCGTCAGCTCGGCCACCGGAAGGTGTCGCCACTCGAGTTCCACCTCGCTGATCTCGCCCCGGTGATATCGAACGCGGGTGCCGCCGCTCACGACCGAGTCTTCTTGACTCCAGCGGTATGCGGGCCAGGTGATGGTTTCACCCTCTTCTTCCACTCCCCAACGGAGGACGATTTCAGATGGATCCGCGTCCTCCGTGCCGAGGGCGACCGTGGCGGCATTGGCCTCGGCGACGGCGGCCACCAGAGCCTCGCCGGATCGTCCGGCCTGGAGAATCAGTTCCTCCATGAAGGATTTGTTGGCAAATACGCGGTCACGGAAGGGTTTGTGGGCGTGCATCTCGATCAGGATCGAAATACGGTTGCGGAGTGGAAAGTAACCCGAGGAATAACGTGGCTGCGCCACATCCCAGATCATGCCCTTACTCGGGTCGGAACCCGAAATGAGGTTGACGTAGGGCCCATTGGGATGGCCGGCCGCGCTGGTCGCGGCGAGGACCGCCGGCAGATGATCATCGAGCCAGGAGTCCAATGCCGGGTGGAGCTGGGGTGCTTCTGCGACCAGCCAGGTCAGAACCCAGGCATGGTCGGAACCGTTGGTGACGTGGTTGTCCACGTGGATGTGCGGGTTGAGCGTGCCGACGAGCCGTGCCATCGACCTGGCCTCGGAGCTGATGAGCCTGAGGTAGTCGCGATTGAGGTTGATGCCGTTGGCAGTCGCCCGGTATCCCTGGCCGTCAACCGGGCCATTCTGGTTGGATCGGTTGTAGGGCGACACGTGCTCGTGTCCATCGGCGTTGTAAATGGGAGTGAAGACGAGGATCGCAGAATCCACCAGATCCTGTCGTTTGCCGAGAGCGATGTCGCGCAGGATCATCAAACTGGCCACTTTCCCGTCGACCTCACCGGCGTGGATACAGCTCTGAAAAAGCAGTACCGGTTTCCCCGAACTTACGATGGCACCGGGAGTAAAGGCACCCTCGGCCGAAACGATGACCATTGGGAGGCCGAATCCCCGGCCGGATGAACCGAAGAGGCCGACCCGGATGATCTCTGGCGCTTGAGACTGCACTTTCTGGAGGAATGTCATGGTCTCTTCGAGAGTCGAGGTGGCCCGGAAATCGGTCTGCTCGGCGACGGTGAGCCACTCGCGGGGTATCTCGTCGGCAGCGAACACCAGAGTGGAACAGAAAAAGGCGACAGCAAAAATGGTCAGTTTCTTCATGCGGGATACTCTAGCTGATTTAGTGGGAGCAGGGGAGCCGGTAGGAATTAGGAATTAGGAATTAGGAATTGGGAATTGGGAATTGGGAATTCCATCGCATCGGATCCCATCACAAACCGCAGATCACGCAGATGACATGAGGCGGTGCTGGCCGAGGCTACACCGCCTGATGTCATCCTGAGCGAGGGAGCTTCGCGACCGAGTCGAAGGATCTACGCAGATAAGGAATCCCTACCGTCATCCTTACCGTCATCGCTATCGCTATCGCTATCGCTATCGAAAAGCGAAAACTCCGAGGTCCATTCAATGGCGGTCCCGATCCCGATCTTGATCCCGAATTGCAGCGGCAGCGACAGTGTTCAGCGCCAGCGCCAGCGACAGGCAACAGCGAACAGGGACAGCGACAGAGAACAGCGATCAGGTGCAGTGACGGCGAGGCCACCCCCGGGGCGATCAGTGCGACAGCCGCCCGCGACGCGATGAACGCCTTCGATCAGGTCCGAGCGATGACCTGGCGGCTCTTGAACCCGACCAGTAAGGGCTGTTCGCCGACGCTGACGCTGCCCCGGTGGCTGGTCGCTGCCGCTGACCACTGAACGCTGTCGCTGACGCTGATCGCTGTCGCCGTCCCTGATCGCGGTCCGCAACCCTGTATTGGACAAGAGTGATTAGGGATTGCGAATACTCTCTCCTTGTCTCGAACAGAGTTTCCGGTACGGTTCTCCCTTTCACCCTTTCACCCTTTCTCCTCTGCCCCTCTGCCATCACCGGGTGCGGGGACGGTCGCCGGCGCTCCCGTCAGGCGTGCGGCATCTCGGTTTCTTCGAGCATCTCCAGCGCCTCGGGTCGGGGCGCGTTTTTCGTGGAGTCCCAGTAGGGTGAAAGGCGGCGCAGGCTGGCGATGATCTCGGGGAAGACCTCGATGACCTTGTCGATCTCGGCATCGGTGGTGTAGTGGCTGAGGCTGAAGCGAACCGATCCGTGGACGGCGGTAAAGGGCACCTTCATGCCCCGCAGAACATGCGAGGGCTCGAGGGAGCCGGAGGTGCAGGCAGAGCCCGACGAGGCGCAGATACCGTGCTCTGAAAGCTGGTAGAGGATGCCCTCGCCTTCGACGAAGTGGCAGGCGACGTTCAGGGTGTTGTCGAGTCGGGGGGCCTCGCCGCCGTTGACCTCGAGATAGGGAATTCGTTTCACAAGTTCACGCTGGAGACGGTCGCGCATGGCGGTGATCCTGGGTTCGTCTTCGGCGTGCCGCTCCACGGCCAACTCGAGGGCCCGCGCCAGACCGACGATGAAGGCCACGTTTTCGGTGCCGGCGCGACGGCCGTCTTCCTGGTGCCCGCCGAGCAGGAACGGCCGGCACGGTGTGCCGCGTCGGATATACAGCGCTCCGATGCCCTTCGGGGCGTGCAGTTTGTGGCCGGAGAAGGAGAGCAGGTCGACGTTTTTGAAGGCTCCACGCAGATCGATCGGAAGTTTGCCGGTGGTCTGGGTGGCATCGGTGTGAAAAACGATCGAGGGGTCGGTCTCTTTGCTGATTCGCGCCAGCTCCTCCACCGGAAAGATGACACCGGTTTCGTTGTTAGCGTGCATCACCGAAACCAGTAGGGTGTCGGGGCGAAGGGCCCGAACGAATTCCCTGGTGTCGATTCGTCCTTGGCTGTCGACTGGTACGAAGTCGACCTCGAGATTTCGCCGCTCGAGATCCTTCCCGACCTCGTAGATGGCCGGGTGTTCGACCCCGGTGGTGACCACGTGGCGTCGTTCCGGATTGGCGGCAATCGTGCCGAAGACCGCGTGGTTGTTGCTTTCCGAGGCACAGGAGGTGAAAAGGACCTCGCTCGGGCGCACCTTGCCAAGACAGCGGGCAATCGTCTTTCTCGCGGCGGTCACCGCGTCGGCCGGCACCCGCGCCGCTTCGTACATGGAACTCGGGTTGAAGTACTCATCCGTCAGGTAGGGCATCATCGCCTCTACGACTTCGGGTGCCACCCTGGTGGTTGCGTTGTTGTCGAGGTAGATCACGTCCACTGTTCGTTTCCTGTCTGCTATTCATTTTTTGCCGCGGTCGCCAGGCGGGCACGCGCGGCAAAAAATGAGATCTGTAAAGATCGAATCAAACCTGGACGACTCGAATTCGTTCGTCGATCTGATCCTTCAGAGCCTGTTCGACGAGCATCTTGATGGTGTTGGTCGAACCCATGCAATCCGAACATGCTCCCGTCATGCCGACGTAGACCACCTGGTCTTTGATGTCGATGATTTCGATGTCTCCGCCGTCCTTGGCAAGTTGCGGGCGCACGCGTTCGTCGAGCACGTGTTCCACGAGTTTGGCGAACTTGAACGGTGACATTTCCCGAGGGGGTTGCGCTCTGGGTTCGCGCGACGTCGGCAGCACCGGGAGTTCCTTGAACGTCGTTGGTTGTTGTCCCCAGACTTTCGCCAGGAGATCCTGCAAGCCTCCTGGGGTGTGGTGGCACGACATGCAGGCGCCGCCCGCCTTGATGGCATTGGTGATTTCGGGAATGGTCTTGAGTTCGAGCTCCGCGATCTTGCGTTCGATATACGGCTCGGTGAGCCCAAAGCAGGTGCAGACCAGCCGGCCCTCCTCCTGCTCCTCGCGCCGGATATCGACACCCAACTCGACCAGGTCCACTCCCCGTTTCTGGGCCCAGTTGAAAACCGCTGCTTCGAGTGCCTCGGCACCCATGACCGAACAGTGGATCTTCGCCTGGGGCAGCCCCTCGAGATAATCGACGATGTCGTTGTTGGTGATTTTGAGGGCCTCGATCGGCGTGTAGTCGCCTTTCTCGATGATGGCGCACAGCGCTTCCGATGCGGCGATCGCCGAGGTGCATCCAAAGGTCAGGTAGCGCGCTTCGGTTATTCGGTCTTTGACCGGTTCAGTCGGGTGACGCTCGACTCTGAAGGTGAATCGGAGTGCGTCGCCGCACGCGATCGAACCGTGCTCGCCGTAACCGTCGGAGTCTTCGATTTCCCCGAGGTGGGTCCCAGGTTTTCCCTGCACCGCAGCCATAAAGAGCTCGGTGGTTTTTTCTGAGTAGTTCCAAGTCATCCATTCCTCCAGCCGCACCGGACACGGCCTTGAATAGGAATGATAGCTGATTCCGGGCGCCGAAAAAGCTCAGGTCTGAGTTTTGAGTTCCACCACCACTGATGACGGTTCCTCAACTCAAAACTCAAAACTCAGACCTCAAAACTCCAGAAAAAGCTCGCAGCACCGGAAAAGAGGCTCAGATCATCCCGAGTTCGGCAGAAATCTGCCGGATTTCTGCCTGCTCCGAAGGGTGGACAACACCGTCGGCATTGGCAACCGAACGGAGAAAGCCCTGCAGTTGTTTTCGCGATCGAGGATCGAGTCGTTCCCGGAGTTCGCGCGACGATCGGTAGGAGCAGCAACAATCGGCCAGCTGCCAACGGTGTTTGGCGATCTCGACCGTCAATACGGCCTGTGGGGCGGTGATTTCTGCGTGTTCGATCAGAATCTTTTCCATCCGATCGACCTCGTCATCGCTGATCTCGTCGTCGGCGCCCGCAACCCGTTGCAGAATGAAGGCGAGAGAGTTGAGATATCCGGCCGTATCGCGATCCACATGCTCGAGTTGGCCGAGTGTGCGGCGGATGTGGCGTGCAAGATCGTTCGCCGGCACCTCTGCCGGGCTCGATTCTGAAGAAACGGGCATGGTTTTTCCTCCCATATCTTGACTACGCGCCAGGGACTGTTTTGGTTCCACCTGGTTGCAGTACACTCGCATGATGACGCCACGAACCATCCGCCACTGTTCCCTGATCGCGGTCACAACGGCCGCCTTTTTTCTTTCGATTGTGATCGCAGATCCGGCCATCGCCGCCCACCCGGAGGCGGCGCGAGGTACCGGGGGTGCGGTTGCGTGTGCCGCGCCTGCGGCCACGGCGGCCGGTCTCGAAACCCTTGCCGCCGGCGGCAACGCCGCCGATGCCGCTGTCGCCACCGCCCTGGCCCTGGCCGTTGTTCATCCATCGGCTGGAAACCTGGGAGGTGGTGGGTTTGCAGTTGTGCGGATCCGGGGCGAAGTCAACACCCTCGATTTCCGCGAGACCGCCCCGGCCGACGCGACCCACGATATGTACCTCGACGCCAAAGGTGAGCCCCGTCGGGAGGCGTCGTTGATCGGCCCGCTGGCGGCGGGCGTGCCGGGCTCACCGACCGGTCTTTTTGAACTCCATAAGAAGTACGGACAGTTGCCATGGAAACGGGTGGTCGAGCCTGCGATCCGGCTCGCGCGTGAGGGATTCGTGGTCACCCGCCGCCTCGAGCGGTCGCTCGAGGCCAGCTCCGAAAAATTGTTAAGTTTTCCGGAGACGGCGGCGGTCTGGTTTCCGGGTGGCAAACCGCCCAAACCGGGCAGTGTCATGCGTTTGCCCCATCTTGCCGCCACGCTCGAGGCCTATGCCGAACGGGGCGTGCCGGCGTTGACAGAGGGTCCGATTGCGGCCGCCGTCGAAATGGCATCTCGGCTTCACGGCGGGATCTTGAGAGCCGCCGATCTTTCGGCCTATCGGGCCGTTTGGCGCAAACCGGTCAGATTCAAGGCCTATGGTTGGGATGTGATTTCCATGCCGCTGCCATCCTCGGGTGGCATTATTCTCGGCGAAACCTGCGGCCTTCTTGAACGACTGGAGTGGGAAGAATTGCCCCGTTTCGGTGCTGATCGTTCACACCTTTTGGCGGAGGTATGGCGGCGGGCCTACGCGGATCGTTATCTCCTCGGCGATCCGAGGACCAGCCTTGCGAATTCCAGCCAGCTCCTCGACCCCGATTGGCTCGATCTTCGGGCGGCCGAAATAACCACCGATAGGGCTACACCCTCCGACAGCGTTGCCTCCTGGTCGCGCGAATTGGCCGAGGAATCGCCGGAAACCACTCACCTTTCCGTAATGGATGGCGATGGCAACGCGGTGTCTTTGACCACCACCCTCAACGGGAGCTATGGATGTGGCCTGCTGGTCCCCGGTGCGGGCTTCATTCTCAACAACGAGATGGACGATTTTGCCGTTGCACCGGGAAAACCGAACTATTACGGTCTCATCCAGGGAGAGGCCAACTCCGTCGGCCCGGGCAAACGGATGCTGTCATCCATGAGCCCCACTGTGGCCTGGAAGGGCCGCGAGGTGATCGTTGTCGGCTCTCCGGGTGGATCGCGCATTCCGACCGCCACGGCCCAGGTGCTTCTCAACCTGATTGTCGATTCGGATGAACTGCAGGCGGCGGTGGACCGCGGACGCATTCACCACCAGTGGTTTCCTGACGCCATTTTTTTCGAAGCGGATGCATTCGGCCCGGACACGGCGAAAGTTTTGTTAGGGCGCGGACATGAGCTTCGTGATACCAGAAGCCTTGGCGAAGTGCATGCGGTGCGCGGTGTGATGGCCGGGGAGTTGAAGGCGGCACAGGACCCACGGGGCCCGGGAGCGGCGGGTGTCGTGGTCCCCGCCATCGACTGATGAAGCTTTTCGAGGAGTTCGAAGCCGAACACCGTCTCGTTGATCGACTGGCAGGATCGCTGGTGCGCCTCGCGGAACGCTCGAAGGAGGGGGCTGTCTCCAGTTCTGATGTTGACGATTTCGTTCGCGTTCTAAGGGTCTATATTGGTGGCTACCACCATGAGCGTGAAGAAAAAGTCCTTTTCCCCATTCTCGTCGAACGCGCCGAGGTGCCCGGAGATCGTGGGCCGATCGCCATCATGAATGCCGAACACCGCGAGTCGGAGGCGATGGTCGTCGAGCTCGAGGCGGCTGCGAAAGACCCTGACAGAGCTCCTGAGATCGCCCGACGCATCGCCCATCATCTGTGGGAGCACCTGGACAAGGAAGACAGCGTCATTTTCCCTGAAGCGAAGCAACGCCTGATACGCGGCGGAGTCGCCCGCCTCGAGGGTCGGCCGCCAGAACCCGCCGAGGAAGCCGCCCGTGTTCTCGGTGAAGAACTGATCGAGCGGTTCCCTCCCCTCGATGACGAGGATGCCATTCGTGGCGACGGCTGCGTTGCATGTTCGGCCTTTGCCGTGACCTGCGGCGGCATCGAGAAGGAATGGTGGAACGACTGGGAGCACGAGTATCACCGTTCGCTGGATGAGGGCTAGGTCAAAGTTCGGAATTCGGAATTCGGGATTGCAAACTGCGATCGATCGGAACGCCATGGTCCCCGGGGTGGGTCGACGGCATTTCGAACTCAGAACTCCGAACCACTGCTGTCATATCCTGTTCGCCACGTGAAGTTGCCCATGTGACAACCCGAGGTTGACTGGTTGGTTGTTGACATATCCTGTTCGCGATTGGCCCGTACCCGATCCCAATCCCGAATTGCAGCGGCAGCGACAGTGTCCAGCGTCAGCGACAGGCAGCAGCGAACAGGGACAGCGGTCAGCGACAGCAGACAGCACTCACTCCTTCGGATTCAACAGCCGCCAAGTCATGGCACGGACCTGGTCGAACGCCTTCATCGCGTCATGGGCGGCTGTTCGCCGTCGCTGTTTGCTCTTCCCTGCCCCTGGACGCTGTCCGAGACGTTGTCTTGGACTAGAGTGACTCCGAACTCCGAACTCCGAACTCCGAACTCCGAACTCCGAACTCCGCCCGAACTCCGAATTCAGGACGACGTCAGTCGTCCTTCTCGTCCTCCGGAAAATGCTCGACGATCACATCGAGGTGGCCGGTCAGCTCCTTGAGTTCCCGGGTCAACGCGCGGCCGATCACCAGACGCTGAACCTGGTTGGTGCCCTCATAGATCTGGGTGATCTTGGCGTCCCGCATGTATTTCTCGATTGGATAGTCCTTGCAGTATCCATAACCACCGAAGAGCTGGACCGCGTCGGTGGTCACCTTCATCGCCGTGTCGGTAGCGAAGACCTTGCCCATGGCCGCCAGTTTGTTGATGTTTTTTGCTCCCGAATCGATCAGCCTTGCCGAGGCATAGACCAACTGCCGGGCGGCCTCGATCTGGGTTGCCATATCGGCAAGCATGAACTGGACCGCCTGGTGCGACATCACCATCTGGCCGAATTGTTTTCGCTCGGAGGTATAACGCATGGCCCACTCGAAGGCTCCCTGGGCGAGGCCCAGTGCCTGAGCGGCGACGCCGGGCCGGGCGCGATCGAGGGTCATCATGGCGTTTTTGAACCCGTTGCCCTCGGTGTGACCCATGAGCTGTGACGATGGTACCCGGCAATCCGTGAACTCGAGCTCGTTGACCGACACGGTGCGGATGCCCATCGTGTCTTCGCGTTTTCCGATCGTAAAACCGGGGGTGTCTTTTTCCACGATGAATGCCGAGATTCCCCGCATTCCTCGATCCGGCCGGGTGAGGGCATAGATGGTGAAGAACGATGCCACACCGCCGTTGGTGTTCCACTTCTTCTGGCCGTTGAGGATGAAATCGTCGCCGTCCTCGGTGGCGGTGGTTCGCAAGCTGCCGGCATCGGAGCCCGATGCTTTTTCTGAGAGACCAAAGGCGATCAGGTTTTCACCCTTTGCGATCGACGGGAGGTACTTCTGTTTCTGTTCCTCGGTGCCGCCGATGATGATCGGAAAGGACCCGAGAGCGTTGACCGCGTAGGCCACACCGACTCCGCCGCAGGCCCGCGACAGCTGCTCGACGATGAGACAGAGGTTGAGGACGCCCGCATCGTGGCCGCCATACTCTTTGGGTATCCACGACCCGGTCAGATCGTAGGACTTGAGGGCCTCCAGGATGTCCCAGCCGTATTCGCCGGTCTGGTCGAGCTCGGCCGCCCGGGGCCGCACGTACTTTTCGGCCACCTCGCGGGCTCGTTCCTGATAATCGAGGTTCTCCTTGCTCAGCAACTCCTGCATGGCATCCTCCTTCGCCGATTGACCGGTATTTTACACAGGCTGCTCGCCGTCCGCCCGTCCGTTCCGATCCCGATCCCGTACCCGAATGTGAGAAAGGGGGAAAGGGGGAAAGGGAGGGGGAAAGGGAGAAAGGGTGAGCTTTCGCTCGATACTCGATACTTGATGCTCGATACTGGATCACTGTTGTCCAAGATAGTGTCTCGGACAAGATTCAGGGACAGCGACAGGGGAACAGCAGACAGCGGCAGCGACCAGCGCTCACATTTTCGGGTTCAAGAGGCGCCAGGTCATCGCACGGACCTGATCGAAGGCGTTCATCGCTTCACTGGCTCCGTTCGGGCTGATCGCCCCGGCGTGGGCGAGGAGCTGCAAGTGGCTGTCGACCCCTTTGGCCGAGGCGTAGGCGATTCTCCAGTGGTTCGACCGGTCTCTACCAACTCGGCCGCCCACCGGCTACCCCTTCTGTTGAACGACCCGGTGGTGGCCACGCCGTCGCTGCACCTGATCGCTGCACCTGATCACTGATCGCTGTCCCTGTTCGCCGGTTCCTGTCCCTGTCGCTGCCGCTCCATTCCGGAAACGGACGCGGGCGCGGGGCAACCGCGAACCGGAAATGCCAAAAACCAACTCGTAAACCACGTGTTGTCAGTTGGGAAACTTCACATGTTGATTTGTTTTGGACAGTTTTGATCCAACATCGATAACTTGCGATTGGTTCGATACTTCCGTGCCGGTGCGAACATTTCTCCTCGTTCCGACGTAATGAAGGGCGAATCGAGTCGTTTGTTCTGAGTGAGGGAGGACCCGATGGCTCCGAAACGAAAACGCTGGTTTGTGATCATCGCCGTGTTGCTCATTACCGTTGCGGCGGTGGCTTACGCATCGATCAACAAGGGCAACGGAAACGGCGACGAAGAAGAGGCTCCCGAGATTCCGACTCTGGCCGCAGGCATCGATGATGTCCAGGTCATTGTCCGTGAGGTCGGCACGGTCGAGCCCGAGGTCAAGGTCGAGATCAAATCCAACCTTTCGGGCCGGGTCGTGGATCTGCCGATTCGAGCCGGTGACGTGGTCAAGAAGGGCCAGCTCATCGCCCGGATCGAGCCCGATATCAATCAGGCGCAAAACCTGCTGTCGGTCCGCAATCAGGTGGAGGCCTCATCAATCGATCTCGAAGATGCCAAGCAGGACTACGACGCCAAACGGAAGCTCTTCGAAAACGGTCTGATCTCGGTCGAGGTCAACCGTGAGGCGGAGACCCGTTATCGTCAGGCCGTACAGGCGCAGGAAGAAGCGCAGGACCAGATCGGCCTGGTCGAGGCATCCGGGATCCCGGTTGGCGATAATCCCCGGCAGGTCGTGAATATCGTTTCTCCGATGGACGGCGTCGTCATCGAACGCCCCGTGGAGCTTGGTGAGACCGTGACCGGCAGCGGGTCTTTCAACGCGGGCACGGTGATTTCCACAGTCGCCGATCTCGGGACGATGCTGGTTAAGGCCGGTATCAACGAGGTCGATATCGGCAAGATCCACCTCGGCCAGACCGCCCGGGTGACCCTCGATGCTTTCCCGCGGGTTCTTTTTGACGGGACCATCAGCCGGATCGCGCCGGCGGCACGACTCGACAACCAGATCAAGGTCTTCGATGTGGAAATCTCCCTCGCGGTGATCGGCCACGAACTGAGGACCGGCATGACCGCCAACCTCGAGATCCGCGGCGAGATCCGCGAACAGGTTCTTGCGATCCCCGTGGAGTCGGTCTTTCTGCGTGGTGACGAGGAGATGGTCTACGTGCTTCGTGATGAACCACTCCCCGTCGAGTTGAGCGAAGAGGGAGACGACGCGGAAGATGCGAACGCATCGGGAATCGCTGATGCCGGTGCCCGCGGAGACGAACCGTGGCGGGACGATCCACGCCAGGAGTGGCGGCGGTGGTTCGAGGAGCGCAGAGTCGTGACCGGCATCGCCTCCACCGCCGAGGTGGAGATTGTCGAGGGCATCGAAGAGGGCGAAAAGGTGGCGCTGGCCGATCCCAGCAAGCCGCAGGAGGAGAGGTCCTGATGCAACCCCTGATGCAACTTGATGGCATCACGAAGGTTTATGGGAGCGGAGACCTGTCGGTGGAGGCGCTCAAAGGCATCAACCTCGTGGTGGGTGCGGGCGACTACCTGGCGGTGATGGGGCCATCGGGCTCCGGAAAGTCCACCCTGATGCACATTCTCGGGCTTCTGGACACACCCTCCGGTGGCTCTTACAAGCTCGACGGCGAAGAGGTCTCGGGTTTTTCTCGCCGCAAGTTGGCCCATCTTCGCAACCGCAAGATCGGGTTCATTTTTCAGAACTTCAACCTTCTGCCCAAGGCGAGCCTGCTGCGAAACGTGGAACTGCCCCTGCTCTACGGCGGGGTGGGTCGGGCGGAACGGCGTCAGCTCGCACTTGAGGCTCTGGCGAAGGTCGGGCTCGGAGATCGTGGACGACATCGTCCGAACGAGCTTTCAGGTGGTCAGAGGCAGCGTGGTGCGATCGCGCGGGCGATCGTCGGCCGCCCATCGGTCATCATGGCCGACGAACCGACCGGCAACCTCGATCAACAGACCGGCGGCGAGATTCTGGCCCTCTTCGATGAGCTGCGGGCCGGCGGCCAGACGCTGATCATGGTGACCCACGATCCGTCCATCGCCGCCCGTGCACGACGGACGATCCGGATCGTCGATGGTCAGGTTCTGAACGAGAGCGAGAGAGTGGCCGCATGAACCCGATCGGCTTCATCCGCGAGGGCTTCGTCGAGATCCGCGAGCACATTGGTCGCACGGTGCTCCAGACCCTCGGTGTGATTCTAGGGGTGGCCTCGGTGGTAGCCACCCTGGGTATGACCGCGAGCATGGATGCCCGGCGGGACCAGTATTTTCGCGAATCCGGTGGAACCCGTCTCATGGGGATTTACAACCAGCCACCGGGTGAGCTCGAGATGACGGCGCGCCAGAAGGCGAGGACGGGGCTCAAACTCGAGGACGCCGAGGCCATTCGAGAAACCATTGACGGCTTCGATCTGGTAGTGGCCGAGATCTCCCGGAGCCACCGGATGCGGGCGGGCGCAACCGAAGAGACCTTCCGCGTGACCGCCATTGAACCGCAATTCAAACAGATGCGCGAACTGACCATGGGCAGCGGACGCTATATCACCGATCATGATCTCGATACGGCCGCCGCGGTCGTGGTGCTCGGATCGACCCGGGCCCGGGAGCTCTTCGGCACCGCCGATCCGGTGGGCAAGGCACTGAACATTGATGGCAAGGCCTACACGGTGGTCGGTGTGACCGCGGAAAAGATTTTCTTCTGGCAGGAGTCGGACAGTTACAACGCGCACGAGTGGCTCAACCGGCTTGTCACCGTGCCGATCACCTCCTACATGAAGCGCCACCAGGAACCGGGCGCCGAACGGATCGACGAGCTCAATTTGCGGCTCCACTCGGCCGAGGTGCACAAGGAGTCTCGCGAGGCCCTGGAAATGTTGCTGAGGGCGCGGCACGGGATCGAGGACTTTGGAATCTGGGACCGCCAGGAAAGGCTCGAACAGGGTGCCCAGGAGGATATGGTTTACAACTTCACGTTTCTGGCCTGCGGCGTGATCTCCCTGCTGGTGGGCGGCATCGTGATCACCAACATCATGCTCGCCTCCTTCACCGAACGGATGCGCGAAGTGGGTGTTCGTAAGGCGCTCGGGGCCACCGGCTGGCAGGTCTTTGTCCAGGTCCTGATCGAGGCCATCGTGGTCACGGTCTGTGGCGGTGCCGCGGGTCTCGCGCTCGGTATCGTTTTTACCTTCGGAATCATGAGCATCATGCAGATGGAAATGACGATCACCCCATCGATGGTGCTGGTCTCGGTGGCATCCGCGACCGTGGTTGGTTTGGTTTTCGGCCTTTATCCCGCAGTCAAGGCGTCGAGGCTCGACCCGGTCGTCGCGCTGCGATACGAATGAGGATCTGATGTATATCGGCGAATCCCTGAGAACCACCATCACCGAGGTCTGGGCGCACAAGATGCGTTCGCTCCTGACCCTCTTCGGAGTCGTCCTCGGAACGATGGCTGTAGTCACCATGGTCAGCCTGATCGAGGCCATCAAGGTCGAGATCTGGAGCGGCATCGATTCCCTCGGTCTGCGTGGGGTCCTCTTCGTCAGCGCCGAAGACCCGACCTCCAACCTCGATATCAAACGCTCCCACCTTTCCGAAGGTCTGCGGCGTGAGGACGCCGCGTCGCTGGTTGCTGCGACCGACCAGGTGACGTCGGCGGCTCCCGTGGCATTCGGCCAGCAGGTGATCGCGTGGGGTGACGCCAGTCAATCGGTGCGAATCACCGGGACGACTCCGGATTATGCGGTGGTCTTTGATCGCCGGACGGAAGCGGGCCGCTACATCGCCGACCTCGATATCGAGCGCCGGCGGAGAGTGGTGGTCCTCGGCCACTTCCTTGCTGAAGACCTCTTTGGCAGTAGCGATGGGGTCGGCCAGTGGGTGCGCATCGGAGATCACCGTTTCGAGGTCATCGGTGTCGGCGAACGGATCGGCAACGAGATGATCAACGACGGTTGGAGCCGGCGTGAGATGGAGGGGGCGACCATACCCCTGACGACCATGCAGGGGCTCTACGGAAGCGGCGAGAAAGTGCCGATGATGATGGTCAAGGCGGCCAACACCGACAATCTCGCGGAGCTTTTTGCCCACCTCAAGAACAGGCTGTGGCGGCAACACAACCGGGTGGAGGATTTCGAGGTCGAAAACGTGGCGGCCGAGATCCTCCAGGCCGAAGAAGAGATCGACGTCATGATGCGAGGCTGGACGATCATCCTCTTTTCGATTTCCGCGATCTCGCTGGTTGTCGGTGGCGTCGGTATTTTTTCGGTCCTCCAGATATCCCTGGCGGAGAGACTTTACGAGATCGGTCTCCGCAAATCGATCGGCGCTGAAGACCGCGACATCCTGCTCCAATTCCTCGTCGAAGCGGTCTTTTTATCCGCGGTAGGCGCGGTCATCGGTTTTGGTGTGGCGGTGGTGCTGTGCGCCTTTGCCGGCCAGTTCTTCGAGGCCGGGTTGCCGATCTCCGGGTTCGCGGTCGGGTTGGCGGTCATATTCGCCATCAGCATCGGGATCGTCGCGGGCTTTTATCCGTCGCTCAAGGCGGCGCGGCTCACGCCCGTGGAAGCATTGGCAGGCTAGAGGCTCCCGGGCCGAGGTTTGAGTTTTGAGAGTTGAGTTTTGAGTTTTGAGTTACCAGTCGCCACCCAAATATCGGGTTCTCAACTCATAACTCAAAACTCATAACTCAAAACTGAGCGGCGGCGTCGAGGGCGCGGGTGAGATCCACCTCGAGATCACTCGCATGCTCGATACCAACCGACAGCCGGACCAGGCCTTCGCCGATCCCGATTCGTTCCCGTTCTTCGGTTGGCACCGAAGCATGGGTCATCGTCGCCGGGTGGCATACCAAAGACTCCACACCGCCGAGTGATTCGGCAAGCGTGAAGATCTCGACGGCATTGCAAAAGGCGCGCGCCTTTTCAAGCGAACCGAGATCGAAGGAAATCATGCCGCCGAATCCCGATTGTTGTTGGCGCGCCAGTTGGTGCTGCGGGTGGTTGGCGAGGCCGGGGTATCGCAGCGAAACGAGTTCGCTGCGGGTGAGCAGGAATCCGGCCAGGTTCCGGGCGTTGGATTCATGGGTTGCCATCCGGATGGCCAGAGTCTTCAAACCACGCAGGACCAGATAGGCGTCGAAGGGCCCGAGGATGGCGCCGACGTTGTTCTGGACCGTGTGCAGGCGCTCGCCGAGTTCGGGGTTGCGGGTCACGACCACGCCACCGACACCATCGGAGTGCCCGTTGAGATATTTGGTGGTCGAATGCACTACGAGATCGGCGCCGAAATCGATCGGTCGTTGCAATACCGGCGTGAGAAAAGTGTTGTCCACCACCAACATGGCGCCGCAACCCTTGGCGATCGCGGCTACCGCCGCCAGATCGACGAGTTGCATGAGTGGGTTGGTGGGGGTCTCGACAAATATCAGCCGGGTACGTTCGGAGCAGGCGTCTCGGAAGGCCTCGGTGTCTGCCGCGTTGACAAAACTGACGGGTATGCCGTGGCCTTCGGTCGTCGTGGTCAAAAGACGATAGGTCCCGCCATAGAGATTGTCGGCCGCGACGATGTGATCACCCGCTTCGAGCAGATCGGTGATCGCGTCGATGGCGGCGAGCCCGGAGGCGAAGGCAATACCGTCGGCCCCACCCTCGAGTTCGGCCATCGCCCGTTCGAGGGTATTTCGCGTCGGGTTCCCGGTGCGCGAATACTCCCAACCTCGGTGCTCGCCAAACTCCCGGTAGGCGTAGGTCGAGGAGGCGTAGATGGGGACGTTGATCGCACCGGTTTCGTCATCCGGTTGATGGCCGGCGTGCACGCAGGTGGTGGCGATTTTCAAGAATCCTCCAGGAATCGGTCGTAGACGTCTTTCGAAAGATAACGCTCGGACGAGTCTGGCACGATCGTTACCACCCGCTTGTCGGTGCCGAGCCTTCGTGCGACCTGGACTGCGGCCCACACCGCTGCACCTGCGGATGATCCAGCCAGGATTCCGCAATCGGATGCCAGGCGCCGCACATATCTGAAGGCACTGATGTCGGGCACGCTGATGATTTCATCGGCGATGTCGAGATCCATGGTCGGGTGCAGCGTTTTCATGCCGATGCCCTCGACTTCGTATTCACCTGGGTCGCCGCCGCCGAGGATCGAGCCCTTTGGCTCCACCGCCACCGCCAAAAGGCGGGGGATCTCCTGTTTGAGAAAACGGGCGGTCCCCGAGAAAGTGCCTCCCGAACCGCAGCCGGCCACCAGGGCATCGATGTGGCCGCCCATCTGTTCGTAGATTTCGGGCCCGGTGGTTGCGGCATGGGCATCCGGATTGGCCGGGTTGGCAAACTGATCGACGTAGACCGCCCCCGGGGTGTTTGCAGCAATATCCCGCGCGCGTTGCTGGGCGCCGGGAATCCCTTCATTGGATGGTGAGACGATGACCTCGCCGCCGAGGGCCCGCATCAGTCGCCGTTTCTCGATCGAGAACTGCTCCGGCATTACCAGGATGACCCGGTATCCGAGTCGTCGGCCGACCATCGCCAACGCCAGACCCGTGTTCCCGGCGGTGGCCTCGACAATTGTGCCGCCGGGTTCGAGGATCCCATCAAGCTCTGCTTGTCGGATGAGCGCCAGACCGACACGATCTTTGACCGAAAAGCCGGGGTTGAGGCTTTCGAGCTTGGCCCAGACTTCGCCGGAACCGGGGTCTTCGAGTCCTCCGAGACGGACGAGCGGGGTGTTACCGATCAGGTCCAGAATAGAATTGACAGCACGCATCATGCGATCCTACTTCAATCTCATTCTCATGCCAATAAAACTGGTGAGAGATGGCAGGGCGCGGCGCGTCATCAACGGTCGATCGCGCCTCGAATTGCCTTTTCGAGATCGGGAGAGTGGAATGCGTAACCGCTTTGCTCGAGAACTCCCGGCCGTACACGTGTCGACGCAAGCAAGAGATCATCCGCCATCTCCCCGAGCGCAAGACGGGCGGCAAAGGCGGGGAGGGGAACCAGCGCGGGACGGCGCAGAACTCGGCCGAGGGTGCTCGTGAAATCTTTGCAGCGGGTCTCCGCGGGCGAGACGAGATTGACCGGTCCCGAGATCTCCTCCTTCGCGAGTATGTGGAGGATGGCACCGCAGACATCGTCGATGCCGATCCACGGCCAGAATTGCCGCCCATTGCCGATCGGACCGCCGGCACCCAATTTGAACGGCAACAACATTTTTTTCAGGGCGCCCTCAGCCGCGACGACCATTCCGAGTCGGATCGAAACGACACGAGTCATCTCGGAGCGAGCTGCCGCCGCCGCCTTTTCCCAGTCGCCCGCCAGATCGGACAGGTAGCCTCGACCGGCCTCAGAATTCTCGTCAAGCAATTCTTCGCCGCGATCGCCGTAGAAACCCGTTGCGGAGGCGTTGATCAGGACTCTCGGAGGATCGGCTGCGCGGCGGAACGAATCGACGACCGTCCGGGTGGCGTCGAGACGACTTTTTCGCAGTCCCTCCTTGACCGCCGGTGTCCACCGTCGGTCGCCAATATTCTGGCCGTTGAGATTGATGACGGCATCGGCGCCGGAGAGGATCTCTGGATCGAGGATCCCTGCCTGGGGGTCCCATGGCGCCTGGCCCACTCCCGGTTTCGATGGAGGTCTGACAAGACGCACGACATGGTGACCCGCAGCCTTCAATGAAGGAACAAGAGCTGAACCGACGAGACCGCTGGCACCGGAGATGATGATTCTCATATGAGGTGTAGCGGTCGATTGGGGATGAGTATTCCCGGAGCCGACTGATTGGTTAATGTGGAGATCCAAGAACCAAGATCCAGAGGGACTTGGTGATATTCTTGAGATGGAAGAACATAGACCGGATCCGGAGTGAGACCTGGGTGATTGAGAACGAAACCCCCCTGACCTGTCCGAAATGCGGCACACCGAGGCTCAATCACGCCTGGGATTGCGTCAGGTGTGGAGTGGTCTTTGACGGTAGAGCCGGCGAAGAGGCAGCGGCCGGCGATGCGCCGTCGCCCGGGGCTGCGTCCGTTGCCCCCCGGACTCTGTCGTCCAGCCGGATCGCCAAGGCGAGTCCGCCGCCCAGGTCCTTGCGGGGTTGGATCGACGACAATCTGGCGGTCGCGGTGTTTGGAGCCATCGTTTTATTTGCTGCGATCCTGTGGGTATTCGGGAGGTTTGCGGTCAGCGTCACGACCACTCCTCGTGCCGTGGAACAGGCGTATCGTCATGTCGTCGGGAGGTACCCCCCGAAGGGTTTCGAAGCCGGGTACGCGGGCCATTTTGTAGGCCGCCGGGTCGTCGGACTGGAACATCGGGACGAACTGGGACTGTTCGTCTATTTCCATCGATGGCCGGCCAGGCCGCTCGATGTCTCGGAGCTGGATGCCGGCGCGGAGAAGATTCTGGATTTCTTCGAAATCGACTGGTCGGAGGTGAGAAGGGGGACAGTCGAACAGGGGGACGAGCAACTGACCGGCAGAATCCTCCTCCTGGGTGGTGCCCAGGGCAATCATCTGTACCTGATACCAATTCATACCGCGGACGGGGAATCGGCGATGCTGGCACTCATCGGTCCGCAGGTGAAGGCCCGTGCTTTCGCGCGAGAAATCATCGATCGGTTGTGATTGTGAGATTCTCCCTCCGGTCGCCCGACGAAAACAGAATGGATTCTGTCGCAGGCCGTACTTCGATCTGCAGATCGATCGCAGTGGCCGTCGGGTTGCTCCTTCTCACGGTGCCGGCATCGGCAAGCGATATGGCAGAGGAATTCTTTGAGAAGACCACGGTGACGATGATCATCTTTGCCGCAGGATTCATCATCGGCCATATTCTTTGCGTTTTTGTATTCGCCAAGGTGCTCGGTCTCGACGGTGGCATCTTCGCCGCGATTCTCGCGGTCCTGCTTGGAGGCATCGTCGGCGGCGTCGTTGTTTTTATCGCCTCGATGGTCATGTTCTTTCTGCCGCCCGAGTTGTTGCAGGTGATCGCAGCGTGTGGCGGGGTCCTCGGTGGGGCAGTGGGTGTCAAGCTTCTGTTCAAAACCGATATCGGCCACGGGCTGCTGGTGTACCTGCTCGCCACGACCACCGTGTACATCTTTTTGATGATCGCGCTCGTGCTGGCGTTTTGAAAGGCGCGATGAAGCGGCGGTGGCTAGAGCCCCTTAGCCCTTCGCCTCCTTAGACGATCCACCCACCGAGATGCTCGATCGCCACCTCGGCCAGCGCACTGATGTGATCGGGGCGGCGGCCGAGTGCGGGGATGTAGCGAAGCTCTTCGCCGCCGGCCTTCGTGAAGATCTTGCGGCCGGCCACATCGATCTCCTCGAGGGTCTCCAGACAGTCGGCGGCAAAACCGGGACAGACCACGTCCAGGGTCGACAGTCTTTCGCGTCCCGAGCGGCGGAGGACGTCGGTGAGGTAGGGTTCGATCCACGCCTCGCGGCCAAAGCGAGACTGGAAGACGGTTTCGACGCGATTGTTATCAAAATCGAGCCGGGAAGAAATGATAGCCGCTGTCGCACGACAGTGGTCCTCGTAAGGGTCGCCGTTTTCAATATAACGAACCGGTAGACCGTGGAAGCTGATCAAGAGGCGTTGCGGTTTGCCTTTGTCCTTCCAAAAATCGTAAATACTCGAAATCACCGAACCGATATAGGCGGGGTGGTCGTGATAGTCGCCGACTGTCCGCAGTTCGGGAACCCGCCGCCAAGCCGAAAGTTCGCGAAATACCTCGTCGTAGGCGGAAGCGGTGGTGGTCGCCGAATACTGCGGAAAGAGGGGGAGCACGAGAATTCTCCGGCAGCCGCGACGCCGAAGAACGCCGAGCGCCGCGGCTATGGAAGGTTTCCCATAGCGCATCCCTGTAAAGACGGGCACAGGCCGGTCGATTCTCTGCCCGAGCTGCCACTCGAGGTCGGCGGCCTGGTGGCGCCCGGTGGCGACGAGAGGCGAACCGTCCTCGGTCCATATTCGGCGGTAGGCGCGGGCCGTCCGATAGGGCCTGAAGGGGAGGATGATCAGGTTTCGCAGCAACCACCATCGGAGGCGGGGCAGTTCGACGACCCTCGGATCGGTAAGGAATTGACGGAGGTACTCTCGTGCCGCTGCCGCTTTTGCTTCGACCGGTGACCCGGTGTTGACGAGCAGGACACCCGCTGGCGGCGGATCAGAAACGGCGGCGGGCTCGGGGGAATAAGGCATCCCTTCAAGTGTAACCGCAACGACCTTGCGGGTTCATCAATTGTGAGAACGGGTGCCGGGTAGAAGAGGAGAAAGGGAGAAAGGGAGAAAGGGAGAAAGGGGGAAGGGGAGAAAGGGGGAAGGGGAGATCAATTTCGGATTTCGGATTTCGGATTTTTGGCGCGTCAACCATCGGCAGAGGAGCATGGGGAAAGGGAGACCATTCGCTCGATACTCGATACTCGATACTCGATCACTCTTGTCCAAGACAGGGTCTTAGACAGCGATCAGCGTCAGAGACAGGGAACAGCGATCAGTGTACAGCGTCAGCGAACAGGAGTCGGCGACAGCGACAGGAACCAGCGTCGGCGAGCAGCGTCAGCGTCAGGGAACGGTACGTTAATTTTTGGGTTCAACAGCCGCCAGGTCATGGCACGGACCTGATCGCTGCCGCTGCCGCTGAACACTGATCGCTGTTCTCTGTCGCTGTCCCTGTTCGCTGTTGCCTGTCGCTGACGCTGAACACTGTCGCTGCCGCTGCAATTCGGGATCGGGATCGGGACCGCCATTGAATAGACCTCGGAGTTTTCGCTTTTCGATAGCGATAGCGACACGATGACGGTAGCGATTCCTTATCTGCGTAGATCCTTCGACTCGGTCGCGAAACTCCCTCGCTCAGGATGACATGAGGCGGTGTAGCCACGGTCGGCACCGCCTCATGTCATCTGCGTGATCTGCGGTTTCTCAGACCGTATCCGGCCCCTGGATACTCCGCGGTTTTCCGAGATTTTTTCTGGTGCGCTTCGAGCTATTGAGCGGCCGGACCGTCCACGAAATCGTCGGGGTCGAAGCCGTCGCCCTCGGGAACCTTGGCCATCGTTTCGGTGATCATCTCCTGATGACGCATTTCTTCGTCTCGGAGCTCGATGAAGAGCTTTTTGACTTCACGGTCTTCGATGGTCGGCAGCGCCTGGTCGTAGAATTCATAGGCCTTGACCTCGGACTCCATCGCGACATCGAGGGCGGCGCGAATGGACATGAACGCGCGCGCGGCATCAAACTCCGGAGCCTCGATGTCATAAATCATCGATGTGTCGGCCGTGCTCGGTGCGTCGCCAAAGAGTTCCTTGCGCCGGGCGCTCAACTTCTCGGCATGCTTGATCTCGTTGTCCGCCATGAAGCGGAAAAACTTCGCGGCCTCAGGCGTCCGGTGCGCATCCATCTGCTCGGCGAAATCGTCATAGCGCTCCTTGGCTTCTTCCTCCACCGATACGGCGAGGTCGAGGGTGTCGCGGAGCGAAAGGGTACTGAAATCAATGTCGTGACTCATGGGATCCTCCAGGGAACATCATCCGGCGCAAACTGTGAACTCAATGAGCCGGGTTGTCAAGCAGCAGCGCGAACGGTCGAATTCGGAATGATGAATTCGGAATTCGGAATTTTCGGCCATTTCTCGAATGATCTTGGGTGTCACCGCGTGGTTGGATGCACGGAACTCCGAACTCCGAACTCCGAATTTCGAACTCGGTTTCTTCGAATCAATCCGACGCGGCGCCTGATCCAAACCGCTTCCACTCCCAAACCTTGCCGACGATCCATCCGATCAGCATCAGACCGAGCAGGGCGCCGGTATGCCAGACAAGCACGTGCCGCAGATCGGACATTGGGCACAGGACGTGGGTCATCGCATCGGCGGTGACTGCGGCGCCGGCCCCACCGAGCAGACCCGCGATGGAAGGACGCAGCGGCAAGGCTCTGAAGACCAACCAGAGGGTCACCGCCAATGCCGGCAACGCCATCGAGGTGTCGTGGCTCGCGCAGGACATGCCGGTTTTCACGAAGATCTCTTCTGTCAGCGGCATTCCGGGGCTGTACATCCAGGTAACGACGGCCACCAGGAGTTGCATCAGGACCGCGGTACCGAGGGCGAGGATGATGGCACCCTTGGGAACACCGAGACCCGGCACCGCTTCGCGCATCGCCATGCCGACCAAAAGGATGCCGATACCAATCTGGACCACCGTGCATCCCCAGCCCAACCACATCGGGAGTTGATCCATGTCCGGTCGAATCTGGAGGTGGAAGAACACGACAACCGCGGCCAGACCCAGCGCCGCGACCGCTGCCGCCTCCAGGGTCCGCATCCATGCCGGAGGCAGTGGCCTGACAAGCTGGAGATCCTCTGCGATGGAGCTGCGCAGGGACTCCGGAACGAGTTCGCTATTCACGCGCTGCCTCCCTGTTTGTCGAGTCTCGCCCGTATGCTCTTGAGCGCCCGGTGAGCGCGCACCTTGGCGGTGCCCGGCGCAATCCCGAGAATCTCGCCCACCTCCTGAAAGCTCATACCCAACAGATGGTGCAAGGTCAGGACCTCCTGGGCTGGTTTCGGAAGTTCTGACAACATTTTTTGCAGAGTCGCCCGATCCGCGAGACTTTCCACTTCCGGCGGCACCGGGACCTCGGGCAACTCGTCATTCGCCAACATTTCCTTGCGGCGGCGGCCTGACCTCAGGTGCATCAAGGCCACATGCCTGGTGATCGCATAGATCCACGGCCGTACGGGTCGTCTTGGTGTGTAGGTCTGTCGTGCGCGATGGATCTGGAGAAATGTGTCCTGCAGGAGGTCCTCGGCCATCGTCGCGTTGCGCACAAAGGTCCAGAGATACCGGACGAGGGGTTGTTTGAGAGCGGCGTACAAGCCCTCGAAATCATCCATGCTGCCTTTCTGATAGCCGATCATGAGCTCGATCAGGCGCTCGTCCTCGGCTTTCCGGTCGACTCCCATGGATGTTTTGCCCTCCCAGACAGGTTTGTTACGTGGCGATCTGTGGCGCATTATAGCGCGGAGGCCCGGTCCGGGTAGGATGGCGGGGTTGATGAACCAAAAGCTTCTGACCTGGTACCGCACCAATGCCCGCTGCTTACCCTGGCGGGCCGAACCCCGGAATCCCTACCATGTAGTGGTCAGCGAGTTCATGCTCCAGCAGACCCAGGTCGACCGGGTCGTGCCCCGTTTTGAAGCGTTTATAGATCGTTTTCCCTCAATTGCGGAACTCGCGTCGGCCAGCGAGGAGGAGGTCCTTGCCTCCTGGTCAGGCCTCGGCTACTACCGGCGTGCTCGCCTGTTGCATCAAATGGCTCGGGAGTTATCGGGGGTCGGGGGCGATTTCCCGCGGACTGCCGCCGAGCTCCAGAAGCTTCCTGGAATCGGTCCCTATACTGCGGCTGCGGTGGCATCGTTGGCATTTGGCGAACAGGTGCCGGTCCTTGATGGCAATGTCATGCGCGTGGCTGCGCGGGTCGAGGCACTCGATCTCGACCCGCGATCGGCGGGCGGACGGCGCCATCTCGGTGGATGGGTCGCATCCATGCAGGAAGGGTTGCCGCCGGGCGAGGTCAACGAGGCGCTGATGGAGCTCGGCGCCACCGTCTGCACACCAACCGATCCGGGCTGCGATCGATGTCCGCTGCAGTCAAAATGTCGAGCGCGTGCGGGTGGGCAACAGGAAGCCTACCCGCCGCCCCGTCGCCGGCGGGCCACGATCGCGCTCCGCTGGGCGGCAGCCTGTTGTGTCAACCGTGGCGGATTGTGGTTGCTCCGCAGGGTGGACGACGGTCCGATACTCAGGGGTCTCTGGCTGCCACCCTTCACCGAAATCGGGGATCGTGACGATCCGGCTGCTACTGCCCGCGACCTCCTGCCCGAAACCGCCGCTTCGAACGGCGTCGTCGGCGCCCCGGTTCGCCACAACATCACCCACCGGAAGATTGATGTCATCCCGGTCCGATTTGATATCGGCGTGCTGGAGCCCCCCTCAGAGGCATGGCGTTGGATCGATCCGGAGGACCCGGAGGTCCCGACCTCGTCCCTCCTCGAAAAACTGGTTGCCGCTCTCTCAGTCTGAATCATGCCCTGATCTCTCATCGTGGCTGTGCTCGACATCTGCTGCCGGGTTACGCATTCGCCGGTCGTTTGTGGCCCGAAATCTGAATTCCTAAATCCTAAATCCTAAATCCTAATTTTCATGTCTCCCCGCTATACTCGCCCGTGATCGGTGCTGCTCGTGCACGGGTTGAACCGCCCGAATTGAAGGAGGGGTCATGCATCACGCCACCGCTGGGTCGTTTCTGGGGATTTCCGGGGTTGTTTGGTTCTGGATTCTCACGATTTTCGGTGTCGGCGCAGTCATCTTTTCGCTGAGCCGGCGGATTCAGCTTCTCAGGAGCGGCCGGGCGGACAATCGTTTCGACCGTATAGGTGAGCGATTCAAACACATGATGGTCTACGCCTTCGGTCAGAGGAAGATGTTTGACGACAAGCTGGCCGGTTTCTATCACCTGCTGATCTTCTACGGTTTCCTGGTGGTCAGCGTGCGCACGGTGACCATGGTCCTCGAGGGCCTTTTTGCGGGTTGGGAACTGCCGCTCCTCGATTCGCCGGTGGGCCACGCCTATTTGTTCTCCAAGGACATATTCGAGTTGCTGGTATTGGTCGGTCTCGCTTTCGCCATCTGGCGACGGGGCATCCAGAAGAAGGAGCGCGTGATTCAGAGCTGGGGCGCCTGGTTGGTGATTGGTTTTATCGCCATCCTCATGATCACCGACCTGACATCGGAGGGCGCGCGCATTGCGGCCGGTGAGCTCGAGGGCTCCTATCTTCCGATCTCGAGTCTCGTAGCGGGCGCCTTTTCAGGTCTCAGCGCGGCGAAGCTCCAATTCATCTACGGCTTCAGCTGGTGGGTCCACCTCATCACCCTGTTCGCCTTTGCCAACGAACTGCCGTACTCCAAGCACTTCCACGTCTACACCTCGATATTCAACGTCTTTTTCGCCAATCTCGATGCTCCCGGCAAATTGCCGAGCATGGATCTCGAGAACATCGACGACAACACCACGTTCGGTATCTCGACGGTGACCGACTTCACCTGGAAGCAGATGCTCGATATGTACACCTGTACCGAGTGCGGACGCTGCCGGGAGTATTGTCCGACCACCCTCACCCACAAACCGCTGCAGCCGGTGCTTTTTCTGAAGAGCGTGCGAGATCAACTCTATGCCGAGCAGCAGGACATTCTCGGTTCGCCCGGAGAAGCGGATCACCGATCCGAACATCAACTGGTGCCGGTGGTCGTTGATCCCGAGGTCATCTGGGCTTGCACCACCTGCCGCTGGTGCGAACGGGCGTGTCCCCTCGATATCAGCTACGTCGACAAGCTGGTGGAGTTGCGGCGGAACCTGGTGCTCGAGAAAGCGGAGTTCCCCGACGAAGCCCAACCTGCCTTCCGCGGCTACGAGGTCAACGGCAACCCGTGGCAGCTGCCGGCGGAAGAACGCGGCAACTGGGCCTCAGATCTCGGTGTCCCGCTTGCTGCGGAGGCCGCGGGCGATTTCGAATATCTGTTTTTTGTCGGGTCGCCCGGAAGCTACGACGATCACGGCAAAAAGGTCTCGCAGGCGATGGTCAAGATTCTCCAGACCGCCGGTGTCAAGATCGCCATCCTCGGTCCCGAGGAGGTCTCGACCGGCGACGCGGCGCGCCGGCTCGGCAACGAATACCTCTTCCAGATGCTGGCGCAGCAAAACATCGAGACCATGAACGGCTATGGCGTCAAGAAAATCGTCACCAATTGCCCGCACGCCTTCAATACCTTGGCGCACGAGTATCCCGAGTTCGGCGGAGAGTACGAAGTCGTCCACGGCACCCAACTCGTCGCCGATCTCGTACGGTCGGGCAAGGTGAAGCTCACCGCGACGGTCGATGTCGACGTGGCTTATCACGATCCCTGTTATCTCGGCCGCACCAACGGCGAATACGACGCGCCGCGATTCCTCCTCAACGCGATTCCGGGCGTCAATGTACGGGAGGCCGAACTCAGTCGTGAAACCTCGATGTGCTGCGGCGCCGGCGGCGGTCGGATGTGGCTCGAGGAAAGCATCGGAGAGCGCATCAACCAGACCCGGTTCGCCCAGCTCGAGGCCACCGGAACGAAGGACACGGCAGTCGCATGCCCCTACTGCTACTCGATGCTCTCCGATGCCCAGAACGAAATGGGGCATGAGGACGCGACGACCTACGATGTCATCGAGTTGGTAGCGCAGGCGGTGAATGGGCAATGAGGCTATGAGGCTGTGGGGCTATAAGGCTATGGCGATCACGGGTTTGGAGCCTCCGATCTAAAGTGAGAACGCTTTGAGAGACCATCGAAAGCTTGATGTTTATCGGTTGGCAGATGATCTGGTGATTCTCGTTTACCAAGCGACAAAAAGTTATCCACAGGACGAACTCTATGGATTGGTCAGCCAGATGAGACGGTGCTCCGTCTCTGTCGCCGCAAATATTGTAGAAGGTTGTGGCCGAAGGACTGAAACCGAATTCGACCGTTTTCTCGATATCGCATTTGGATCGGTCCGGGAATTGGGGTACCTGATCGACCTTTCTCACAGGCTGGGATATTTGGCCGATGGGAAATCAGAAAAGCTGCGCGAATCGCAAGGCAGAACGGCGGCCGCTCTTGCCTCATTCATTCAGAAGCGCAGGTCCTATTGACTCCTGCCAACGAACACCGATTGCTCAATAGCCCCATAGCCCCATAGCCCCATAGCCCCTAAGTAGCGCATAGCCCCATAGCCCCATAGCGCATAGCCCCATAGCCCAACCCCGTTGCGTCCCGTGTCAACCGAGGTTGAGATCAACCCGGTTCTCCGGTCCCTCCCACACACTCACTGAAATGAGACGGCCCCCGATCTCTTCGAACTTCGGCGCCAGGTGGCCGGCGAGCACCTCGGCCACCCGCTCGGCCGAGGGTGTCGGCTTGCCGATCTCAGGGTGTTGGTTGAGGTCCATGTCCTCGAGGGGAGCCACCGCATCTTTGAGAATCCGATGTACCGCGTGGAAATCGAGCGCATATCCCTCGTCGTTGAGGCGATCCGTGCCGACCTGTACCTCGACCTGCCACTCGTGACTGTGGGAGGCTTCCGCTTGGCCCAGGTAAATGGTCAGGGCGTGGTGCGCGTTGAAATTCGAACGCGAGTGAATGACCCATCGTGCCCTCACGGGTGAACCGTCCCGGTCGTCTCCGTTGCGGCAGGCTTTGTTTTTTTGGTTCGCGGTCTGAGCACCAGCCCTTCACGGGCAACCGTTGTCCGGATGGATTCATCCTCGTCGAGTCCGAGACCGAGAAGGAGCTTTTTGACCGAAACCGTCGGGCCGTCCTCTTGCCGGGCATTGAGTTCGACTCGAAGACTGCCGTCCTCGAGCAGGGCCCAGCTCCCGACCCCTGAACCCAGATCATCGGCAAGGCCTTCACTCGAGGCTGGCCAGCTTCGATCGTCGATGCGCGGCGCCGATATCCGATACCGGGCCGCTGCGATCAGCTTCCCGAGTGACGGGGCACCGGGCAACAAGGCCTGGACAGCAGTGATTTTGACGCCGTCAGGCAGGAGCCGGTTGGCCTGCTCGATGTGCTGAGGGCGCACCGGGGCGGTGCAGTCCACGTCGAAGATCTCTGCTTCACCCTCGTGACCAACCGAAAGGGCCGGGCCCATGGATAGGCGGATATGGGGGTTGAATCCTTCGGTATATCGGACCGGGATCTCGGCCGCGCGGAGAATCCGTTCGAGGGCATCCATGATCTGTCGGTGAGACAACCATCTCGCGTCGCCGGTCTTGGTGAAGGTGAAGCGAAAGCGGCGAAAGACCGGCGGTTGGGCGCGGCTTTTGTCCGGTGGCGGGATGCGGGGCTCGGGCCGCAGGCGGTAAGCTGCCGCCTTTGGTTGGTCCTCCTCGGGAAGAACGTCGCCAATCACCGGCAGCGATGCCGGGGCGAGCTGGGTGTCTTCGCCGTCGCCCGGAATCCCACAGCGATAGCAGTGGCCCCACTTGCAGTCTTCGGTCTGGTCCTCTTTGAGCGCGCGGCGCCATTCGGCCTTGAGATAACCCTTGCGCACGCCGGCGTCGATGACGTCCCAGGGCAGTGTGTCGCCGAGCTGTCTCTCGCCCAGTTCGGTTTCCATATCGACCCCGGTCTCATCAATTGCTGTGCGCCAGGCGTCGAGGTCGAGGAGATCATTCCAACCGTCGAACACGGCACCGAGGTCGTGCGCTCGTTCGATGGTCTCGGACAGATTTCGGCCGCCGCGCGAGAGCAGCGACTCGAGAGCCGCTTCTCTCGGTTCCGACCACGTCAGGCGAGCGCCGCGAATCCTCTTGAAGCGGTTCTTGAGGAGATGGATCCGGCGCTCGAGTTCTCCAACACCGGTAAAAGGTTGCCACTGAAAAGGCGTCCACGACTTGGGGATGAAACAGCCAACCGACACCTTGACCTGCACCTTGCGTCCTCTGCCGGACCGACGCGCGGCCTCGAGGATGTCTTCGGTCAAACGGGCAAGCTCTTCGAGGTCGTCATCGGTTTCGGTGGGCAGCCCGATCATCGCGTAGACCTTGATGAGGTTCCAGCCCTTCGAGAACGCCGCCTCGGCAGCCTGCACCATGTCGGCGTTGGTGAAGGTCTTGTTGATGACCCGCCGCAGTCGATCGGACCCGGTTTCGGGTGCGAAAGTGAAACCGGATTTGCGGACCCGGGAAACGGCCTCGGCAAGGCCGACGGAGAACGCATCGGCGCGGAGCGATGGCAGGCTCACGGAGACCCGGCGATCCTGCAGTTCTTCCGACAGGCGATATACCAGCGGTTCCACCTGCGAGTAGTCGGCGGTCGAGAGACTGAGTAGCCCAACCTGTTCGAAGCCGGTGTCAGCAACCTGTTTCTGGATTCGTTCGAGCACCATTTCGGGGTCGTGTTCGCGAACCGGTCGATACCAGTAACCCGCCTGGCAGAACCGGCACCCCTGGGTGCAGCCCCGCATGATTTCCATCCCGATACGATCCTGGATCACGTCGGCAAACGGAACGATCACCGATTCGGGTTGGCTGTCAGGATCGAGTTCTTTCACCCAGACGCGCTCGACCGGAAAAACTGCTTGCGCGTCCTGGGTCTGCCAGGTTGCAGGCTTGTCGCCCTCTGCCGGCGTCCATTTGTAGAAGGTTGGGACATAGACCCCACGGATGGCGGCCAATCGCTTCAGGATCTCGAGCCTGGAGGAACCGGCGGCGCGGCCGTCGCCGATGGTGTCGAGGATGTCGTCGAGGGCCGCTTCTCCATCGCCGATCAGGATGGCATCGAAAAAGTCGGCAACTGGTTCCGGGTTGGCTGTACAGGGCCCACCGCCGATGACGAAGGGCTCATTGTGACCCCGGTCCGAGGCCCTTCTCGTGATCCGCGCAAGATCGAGCATGTACGGGATGTTGATGTAGTTGAGCTCTGACTGAAGCGAGATCCCGACCATATCGAATGCGCCAACTGGTTGATAGGTTTCCAGTGAGAAGAGGGGCACATCGTTGCTGCGCAGGGCTTCCGCCATGTCCGGCATCGGGGCGAAGGTCCGCTCGGCCAGTGCGTCGTCACGTCGATTGACGAGGTGGTACAGCACCCGAGTCCCCTGATGGGACATGCCGATCTCGTAGGCATCTGGAAAGGCAAGGGCGACTCGCACCTTGACCGACTGCCAGGGTTTGCGGACCAGATTTCGTTCGATGCCGAGATAGCGGGTCGGTTTCTGGACCCCCGGCAATATGTCATCGAGCTTCGCGCGGATCTCTTCCGGCGACATGGTTGTCATGAGCACACTCCGTTCAATCTACTCAGAACAGTGGAATGTATATGAGTTCTCAGTTATTTCCAACCCGCCCGGTAACGGGATTCAGGCCACAGGACTCAGGATTCAGGATTCATCGCACTCGACCAGTGGCAAGCCGTCAGGTGAATCGACTATCTTCCTGTATCAGTGCTGTCCAAAACAGATCGTGATCTGAAGTTGCCCGATTGACAACACGGGGTTTACGGGTTGGTTTTGGGCATATTCGGTTCGCCGTTGCCCCGTGCCCGCGTCCTCGTCCGCGTCCGAATTGCAGCGGCAGCGACAGTGATCAGCGACAGGGAACAACGGTCAGCGATCAGTTTGCAGCGATCGGCGGCAGCGTTCAGGAGTCCAGGTGGCGGCGTGGCCACCACCTCCGGGTTGTGCAACGGAACGGGGTGGCCGGTGGGCGGGCGCCCGTGAGGCGATGAACACCTTCGATCAGGTTCGGGCCATTATCTTGCGGCTCTTGAACCCGACGAATTGAGTGCTGATAGCTGAACACTGCCCCTGACTCCAGTTCGCTGACGCTGTCGACCGTTCTCTGGCGCTGTCCCTGCACGCTATCCGAGACTCTGTCTGGGACAAGAGTGATCCTGCATAACCTGCGGGACATCGCCCTGACAGGATCCGATCTTGACAGTGAATTGAGACCGAATCTTCGTGTACACTGCGCGGATGAAGGTCGTCTTTTTTGGAACCCCTGAATTCGCCGTACCGACCCTCGAGCGGTTGATCGAAAGCCGGCACGAGGTCGTGCTCGTCGTATCCCGGCCCGATCGACCCGTCGGGCGCCGCCAGGTACTGTCTTCACCCCCCGTGGTCGAACTCGTACAAGACCGCGAGATACCAATCGTGCAGCCGAAGACGCTCAAATCAAAGGAGATCGACGATTCTCTGGCGGAAATCGGCGCCGACGTGGCTGTGGTGGTGGCCTACGGCAAGCTGATACCCGCTCGGCTCCTCACCCTCCTCGAACATGGGTTCGTCAACCTCCACCCAAGTCTGTTGCCGCGCCACAGGGGACCGTCACCTATTCAGTGGGCACTCGTTTGTGGCGACCGGGCGACCGGGGTCACGACGATGCAGGTCGATGAAGGAATGGACACCGGACCGCTCCTTCTCCAGGAACGGGTCACGATCGAGGATGAAGAAACAGCCGAGATGCTGAGTCCTCGTCTGGCGGAGATCGGTGCCCGGTTGATCGTGAAGACTCTCGACGCCCTCGAGGAGGGCACGGTGACGCCTCGCCCGCAGCCCGCCGATGGATCCAACACGACTCCGATGTTGCGACGCAACTTCGCCAAAGTGGATTGGACGATGCCGGCGCGTCAACTGGTGAATCGTCTGCGGGGGTTTTCGCCTTGGCCCGGTCTCTACACCAAGTTTCGTGGCGGCCGAATGAAGATTTTCGGTCTCGAGGAGGTCAAACCTCCACCGCCGGGCTCAGAAGAACCGGGAGTCGTCCTCATCGCCGAAGGGGATGGCATCGTGGTCCGCTGCGGTCGCGGTTCGGCTGCCAAGATCACGGAGATGCAGCGCGAGGGCCGTCGCCGGATGCCGGCGGATGCGTTTCTGATCGGCGAGCGAGTGAGCTCGGGTGAGGCTTTCGGCTGATCGCCTGACGGCCGCGCGCCTTCTGCTGCGGGTCGAGGGTGGGGCCTTCTCCTCCCGGTTGATGGCCGGCGGTTCACCACCGGCAGTCAGGATTCGGGTGCTCGAAGTTCTCCGCTGTCTGCGCGCCCTGGATGTGGTGCTTCAGCAGTGGTGTCGAAAGGACCTCGAGAAACTCGATCCGGAAGTCCGGGTGGTCCTGCGCCTGGGTCTGGTCGAGGTAATGCGTCTGGACGTTCCTCCGGCGCTTGCCACCGATGGTGCCGTTCGCCTGGCCCGCCGCCTTGGCCGATCCTCCGCTGCGGGGATGGTCAACGCGATCCTCCGCAAGGCGGCCGCCGGTTGGCCCGAAATACTCGAGAGCTCATCGATCGATATTCGGCTTTCCCATCCAGGGTGGCTCTATCAACGGTGGCTCGAAAACTTCGATTCCGGCCCAGCGAAGGAGTCGATGGCGGCATCCCAGGAAGGGGCCGTCACCTGGGTGTGGTTCCTCGATGATGACGGCCGGCGGGCCCTCGCCGCGGATGGGGTGGAACTCGAAGCGCACCCCTGGATGCCGGATTGCTGGACGGCCCCGGGCAAAGCGGCGGATCTCGTCCAGGTGGTTGCGGCGCGCAGAGCCTATGCCCAGGATCCGAGTTCGCAGCTGGTGGCGCATATCGCCGGGAGTTTGACGGGAACGGCCGGCCGGGTGATCGACCTCTGTGCCGCACCTGGCGGGAAGTCCGCTTTGATGGCGAAAAATGACCTTGGCACTCTGCGGGTTGCGGCCGATGTGTCACCTCAAAGGGTGCGAATGATGGCGCGGACTCTCGAGAGCTGGGCCGGGCAATCGGTGGTGGTGGCGGACGCAATGCAACCGCCCTTTGCGCCCGAATCCTGGGATCTGGTTCTCCTCGATGCGCCCTGTTCCGGGAGCGGGACCTTTCGCCGCCACCCGGAGCTCAAGTGGCGTTTGCGCCCGGAGTCGGTGCAAGAGATGGCCGTCAAACAGAGGGCGCTCTTTGAATCCGCGCTCGGGCTCGTCGCGCCGGGTGGGGTTCTGCTCTACTCGACCTGTTCGGTCGAGCCAGAGGAGAATGAGGGTGTCGTCTCCAGGTTGTCCGAGGGTTTCGCGATCGAGAATCTCTCTGCGGCGATGCCCGAAGGCGCACCGTGGATCCCGACCCCGACTGGAGGTTGCCGAATCCTGCCCAACCCCGACGGCGATGGATTCACCATGCACGCCGTGCGACGTTCATAACGATCGGCGTCAGGAGTGAGTTGAGATCGGGATACTCGATGCAGGATGCAGGATGCAGGATGCACGAACCAGGATGGTAGAGGGGCACGGGGGCTGAGGGGCGGCTCGGCTTCCTCTTGCTATCGCTATCGGAATCGCTATCGATGGGCAACCAATGGTCCATCTTTCTTACCCCACTCGCGATTCGCACGCTTTCCCGAAAGGGGGAACCACAGGTTACGGATTTTCCCAGCACACGAATGGCGCCTCCCGATGTCATCCTGAGCGCAGCCCCGCAGAGGCGTAGTCGAAGGATCTATGGCGCACACGGGAGAGACCCAAGGCCGCAGATCCTTCGACTCCGCGCCACAGGCGCTTCGCTCAGGATGACATCTTGAACGACAGTTCCGATCCCGATCCCGATTCCGAAATTGGGCGGACCAATGGCGAAGGGGGGGGGGGGAGAAAGGGAGCAGGGGGGAAAGGGAGATACGGATTGCTCCCAGCCGGGTCGGAATCGCCGCCACATCGAAAGCGATTCCTTATCCGCGCAGATCCTTCGACTCGGTCGCGAAGCTCCGTCGCTCAGGATGACAATCGGCCAGTGCCGGGACGGCCTCATGTCATCTGCGTGATCTGCGGTTTCTTATGTGATGGGTTGGCGAAAATCCGAAATCCGAAATCCGAAATCCGAAATCCGAAATTCGAAATCCGAAATTCGAAATTGGAAATATCCTAATCCCTAATTCTCTTCCAACTTGGCCTCGAGCTCTTCCCATTCCGCCATCAGCTTTTCGAGCTCCAATGCTTTTTTGTCCCGTTCCTGTTGCATGGACCGGGTCTTTTGTTTCGAGTTTTTTTCGAAAAAGCCGGGTTTGCAGAACGCGGCATCGATCTCCTCGATTCGCGCCTCGGTGTTTTCGATGGCCGCGGTGACCACATCGCGACGGAGCATGATCCGCTTCCGCTTGGCTGCAACGTCGCCGCTGTTTTTGGGTTTGGGTGCCTTCGAGGCGCCCCGCTTGCGGTGGCGTTTGTCACGTCGCACGCGCAAGACGGCGGCATCGGCATCGAGGTGATCGTCGCCACAACTGGCCAGATACTCATCGTAGGTCCCCCGGTAGTCGTTGAGACCTTCGTGGGTGATCTCGAGGACCCGGGTCGCGAGACGGGAGACGAACCAACGATCGTGAGAAACGAAAATCAAGGTCCCGTCGTAGGCTTCGAGCCCGGCAACCAGGGCTTCAATCGCTTCGAGGTCGAGATGGTTCGTAGGTTCGTCGAGGACCAGCACGTTGGGTTGTTCGGCCACCAAACGAGCAAAAATCAATCGTGCCGCCTCGCCACCGGACAGACTCGACAGCCGTTTCTCCACATCGTCACCCGAAAAAAGCACCTGGCCGAGACGGCTCCGGACCGGCCCTGTTCCTTCACCGATGCAGAACGCCGCCAGCCAGCTCTCTACGGTGACGTCTCGACCGCTGAGCGATTGCCGGTGATCCTGGGCGAAGTAGCCGGGCCTCACCTCGTGGCCCCATTTGAGTTCACCGCGATCCGCCTCGAGTTCACCAACGGCGATCTTGAGAAAAGTCGATTTTCCGATTCCGTTTGGACCGATGATCGCGAGGCGGTCTCCTCGGCGGACGTTGAGGTTGATGCCGCGAAGCACCTGGTTGTCTTCAAATGATTTATCGAGACCCTCCACATTGAGCGCCTCTTTGCCGCTCGGGCGTGTTTGCTTGAAGCGAAAGATCGGGTATCTCCGTGACGATCGGGCGAGCGTCAGGACTTCGATACGGTCCATCTGTTTGAGCTTGCTCTGCGCTTGCCGCGCCTTGGTTGCCTTGGCCCTGAAACGATCGACGAAGGCTTGCTGCTGGGCGATCTTTTTTTCCTGACGGGCGATCTCGCCTTCTTTCCGATCCCTTTCGGCGATCTTGGCCTTGGTGAAATCGCTGTAGTTACCGGTGTAGAGGGTGACGGTCTCATAGTCGACATCGAGGATATTGGTACAGACATTGTCGAGGAAGCGGTGGTCGTGGGAGATCACGATTGCGCAGCCGCGGTAGGTCGCGAGAAATTTCTCGAGCCAACGAATTGAAATGATGTCGAGGTGGTTGGTCGGTTCGTCCAGGAGCAGGACACCCGGATCCGCGGCGAGGACCTGGGCCAGAAGGACTCGAAGTTTGAAACCGCCGGAAAGAGTCGACAGGGGTTCGCGGTGGATTTCGGTCGGGATGCCGAGCCCCTCGAGGATTTCGCTCGATCGGGCCTCGAAGCTGTACCCGTCGAGACTCACGATCAGGTCTTCGACCTCGGCGTAGCGATCGCCATCAAAATGTTCCGCCGACGCCTCGAGGATTCGATCCTTCTCGGCCAAGGCCTGCCAGAGCTCCTGGTGGCCCATCATCGTGACATCGATGATCGGTTTGTTCTCATAACGGAAATGATCCTGTGCGAGCACGCCGAGGCGAAGCCTCTTTGGCATCGAAACCGCACCCTCGCTTGCTTCTTCTTCACCCGCGAGGACGCGAAGGAGCGTGCTCTTGCCCGAACCGTTGGCCCCGACCAACCCATATCGACTCCCCGGGTTGAGTTGAAAATTCACCCCCTGGAACAGCGTTTGGCTGCCATAAGCCTTGGCGAGATCGGTGACCGTAATCATGGGGAGGGAGGATAGCAGAGGAGCAGAGGGCAGAGGAGCAGAGGAGCAGAGGAGCAGAGGAGCAGAAGCAGAGGAGCAGAGTGAGCAGAGGAGCAGAGGAGCAGAGGAGCAGAGGAGCAGAGGACACCCGTTCCTTATCACGAACGAAGTTTCCGGTACGGTTCCCCTCCCTTTCTCCCTTTCTCCCTTTCTCCCTTTCTCCCTTTCTCCCTTTCTCCCTTTCGGGAACGGGATCGGGAGCGGAAATGGTTGCCGGTCGCCCAGTTTCCCTTGTGCGTGGCGTTACTCGAACATCTCCTGCGAATAAAAGGTCAGCCGAGTCAAATCAGCCTCGATGTCATCGAGGCTTGAAAAGGTGCGCGAGCAGACGTTCAGACCGACCTCCGGGGCCGGCCAGTAGATCCAGCCCAGCTCAGCCGAACCTCTTGACCAGTTGAGACTGAGCGGTCCAGCGTCGATCCGGCCGAGAAAGCGTCCTTCGACCGCGGTACCGAAGCGCTGGTGGGCATTCTGGAAATCACTGCTGCCGGGCTCCGGCGCGTACCACTCGTAGTCGATCTGATTTCCGACCCCGGATGCTGCGTTGACGCGCAAGGCCACGAACCGATCGCCGGTGCGGATCAGGATGAACTGCCCGTAGGGAATTCCGAAGCTGCTGTTGTTGGCTGCAACTCGTTCGTCTGTTGGTTTTTCGGGAGGTGGGCCGGGCCCGAAACAGCCCTGTGCTGCAATCATCAAGAGACCGAGACACCCCGATCGAACTGTCAGAAACCGGCGTCGATTCGATCTCACCATGATTTCACTCTACTACCGACGCTCCCTCTCCGTCACAGCAATGGTTGTTGAAGATCGACGGTTTGCCTTTCCGGGTTATGATTTCCAGGTCGGTAATCCCGGAAGGGACGAGAATTTGAAGCGAACCGCGATTTTAGGCGTGCTTTTGTTGGTGTCGGCTGCTTCGCTCGTTGCAGCCGGCGACGCCGATGACATTGTGGGTGTGTGGGCGACCAATCCCGATTCAGATGTTGGTCAGGCTCACATCGAGATCTATGAGGTAGGGGGCACCTACGAGGGCAAAATCATCTGGATGGAGATCCCCGTCTATCAGGAGGGGGATGTGCACGGGACCGTCGGTGAAATCAAAACCGATACCGAAAACCCGGATCCCAGCCTGCGTTCGAGACCGATCGTGGGGTTGAAGTTGTTGTTTGGGTTTCAATTTGCCGGCGACGGGAATTGGAACAAGGGGAAGATCTACGACCCCGAAAACGGCAAGACCTATAAGTGCAAGATACGCCTCACCGAGGGTGGAGATCTCAAGGTGCGTGGTTTTATCGGGGTGTCGCTGCTCGGTCGAAGCGAATTGTGGACCCCGGTCGATACGGGGGAAGTTTCGGCAGCGATGCAGTAGAGGTTTGAGCCTGGCGGGGATCAGGAGGCCCCCGTCCTTCGAGTTCGGCTCGATATTGAAATGGGGTAGAAGTCGTGCCAAGGATTTCGTTACAAAAAATCCTGCTCGTTGACGACGAGCCCGATATTCTCGCGATCTCGCGGATCGCCCTTGAAACCGTCGGCGGATATGAGGTGTGTACCTGTGACTCGGGACCCGAATTGCTCCGCCGTCTGCCCGACTTCGATCCGGATCTCGTGATGATTGATGTCTTGATGCCGGAGATGGAAGGCATCGAAGTCCTGCGCCGCATGCGATGCCTTGCCGGCTTCGAAAAAACCCCAGTCGTATTCGTGACCGGGGTGATCAACGGGAACGACCTGCAAGCTCTTCGCGCTGCCGGCGCGGCCGACGTTATTCTCAAACCATTCGATCCAATGACTCTTGCAGAGCGGATTCAGGGGATTTGGAGGATCGCCGATGACGGATGAAAAGCGACAGAAGCGGTCCGGAAAATCACTTGAAACCGAGTTGGTTCGCCTGCGTGCAAATTTCGCTGACAAGCTGCCGGGGCGGCTGCAGGAACTCACCGTACTCTGGCTGGGCTTGTTTGCCGGTCAGTGGGAAGAAGATGGCGCGCGAGATCTTCATCGCGCGGTGCACGGGTTGGTCGGAACAGCGGGGAGTCTTGGATTTCCCGCCATGGCCGGTACCGCTCGCCGTCTCGAGCGGCAGTTGCTCGCCATCATCGATGCCGCCTCCCCCCCGACCGATCACGACAGCCGCGAGGTTTTGGGTTGGTTTGAGAGGATCGCCGAGGCGGCAGCTGAAGATGCCCGCAAAGAGATCTCCTCGTCCCTGGTTGATGTCGAGGGCTCACCCGAGGCGCGTATTTTCGAGCTGCGAAACCTGATTGTCGTGGTCGAAAAAGAAGGCCCCTTTGCCAATGAGCTTGTCTTTCAGCTGGGTCACTTCGGTTTCGAACTCCAGATGTACAAGAGGGTGGAGGAGGTAGCAGCCGCGGAGGTTGGCCGGAAACCGGCAGCGGTGATCGTCGACCTCTCGTCTCCATCCGCAGATTCGAGTGCGGAACAATCCGCGACCGAGGTCCGAAAGGCCCTGGGCGACGATGTGCCGCTGGTCTTTGTCTCGAATCATTCGGATTTCAAAATTCGGCTCGACGCGGTGCGGGCCGGGTGCAGCGCGTTTTTTGTCAAGCCCGTCAACTACGGACAAATTCTCGAGACCCTCGATCGATTGACCCGGCGCGAACCGGATCCCTTCAGGATTCTGATCATCGATGACGAAGAAGATGTGGCGGAGTATCACGCCGGCCACCTTCGAGCGGCCGGTCTCGAGGCCGTCATTCTGACCGACCCCCTCCTTGTGATTGCACAGCTGGTCGAGTTCCAGCCGGATGTGATCCTGATGGATGTTTATATGCCGGGTTGCAGCGGCATTGAGTTGGCGATGGTGATTCGGCAGGAAGAGGCCTTTGTTGGCGTTCCAATTGTCTTTCTGTCGGTCGAACAGGATCGGATGAAGCAAATCGCCGCGCTTGGCGAGGGTTGTGACGATTTTTTCACCAAGCCGGTGCCTCCTGGGCAACTGGTTCCTGCAGTGCAGGCCCGGGCCCAACGTGGGCGAACCCTGCGGATGTTCATGGAACGTGACGGATTGACGGGTCTGTATTCCCACAGCCGCATCATCGAGCAGCTCGAGGTCGCGGTGCGGCGGGCTGATCGGGCCGAGGGCCGGTTGGCTGTAGCGATGCTTGACATCGATGGATTCAAGCAGGTCAATGACGAATTCGGGCATCTGGTGGGGGACCAGGTTCTCAAGGCGCTGGCCTATCTCCTGCGCCAGCGTCTGCGGATCAGCGATATTCTGGGGCGCTTTGGTGGTGATGAGTTTGTGGTCGTCATGCCGGACACGGACGGAGCGGCGGCGGCTGACAAGATGGATGAAATTCGAAAAAACTTTGCGGCCGTCGAGCACGATACCGGAGAAGGGTCTTTTTCAGCGACCTTGAGCTGTGGGGTTGCGGACTATCCATCGGTCGTCACCGGCCCCGAACTCATTGCCGCAGCCGATGAGGCGCTCTATGAAGGAAAACGGGCGGGTCGAAACCGGGTCGTTCGCGACGCCGTGGGGGAATGAGTATGCAATCGGCAGCGAGCAGGATTCTTCTCGCGGCCCTCGTTCTGGTGCTCTCGAATTGCGGCGACGGCGGCAATAGGAAGACCTCATCGACCGAGTCACCGACCGCGACCGCCTCCGGGACGCTCACCTTCGGGGCCGTATCGCTCAATCCAGCCAGCGAGTATGAGACATTCCTACCGTTTGCACAGCATGTGGCGGCCCAGATGGGTGAATTCGGAATCGGCCGGGGTCGGGTGGTTGTCGTCGATTCGATGAGCAAAATGGTCGAGGAGCTTCGGTCGGGAACGGTGGATGTGTTTATCGACAGCCCGTTCCCGGTCGGTTTTGTTTCGACCCGCACCGAGATCGAAGTTATTCTACGGCGCTGGAAGCGGGGAACTCAGGTCTATCGAAGTGCGATTTTTGCTCGTTCCGATGGTGCCGTGGCGGCTCCAGATGACCTGGTGGGCAAGATGATCGCCTTTGGTGAGCCCTATTCCACCTCGGGATTCCTCTTGCCGAAAGCCGATCTGGTCGCGATGGATTTGAGAATGACGCGCTTCGAGGATGCGGCTGCCTCGGTCCCGCCGGACAGGGTCGGCTATGTGTTTTCGGAGGATGCCGAAACCACCATGTTCTGGGTGCTCAACGAAAAGGTCGTCGCAGGTGCCGTCAATCTCGATTATTACGAGGATCTGGCTGGGAGCCGCATCGATGAGCTCCGGCTCATTCACACCTCGGAGGAGGTGCCTCGGAACCTGGTGAGCGTTCGCGGTGATCTCGATCGGCGAATCGTCGAGGGTCTGACAACGACCCTGCTCAATCTGGGTCTGAGCGAAGCCGGCAGGCAGGTCATGGAAAACTTCGAAGAGACGTCACGATTCGACGAGTTTCCGGGCGGGGGAGAACTGGCGATCGAAAAGATCATCGACTTGATGCAATACGTTGAATCGGACCTTGGTGGATGAATGGACCAGTGAATAGCGACGGAAAAAGGTCATGCGTCTCGGGCTAAGAGGTCGTTTCGTGGCCTTTGTGTCGGCGATCGTCATCGCCTTCGGTGTGGTTTTGACCGCTCTCGCAGTCCAGGTGCAGAACGACCGCCTCCGGTCGGAGCTCGTCGAGAAGGGCAAACTCCTGACCACCGTGATCTCGGCCAGCGTGACCGACCCACTTGCCCTGCTCGAAGTCCACGAACTGCGCCGGTTGCTGGACGAGGCTCTGGCTCACGACAATCTACTGGAGGCGACGGTTTTTGGTGCGGATGGACGCATCATCACCGACGGCACGGTCGACAATCCACTGCGACATGAACCCATCGGAGAAACCGCGAGGCGCCATGTCTCCGAATCTGATGCCCTGCTCGTGGAGTTCGCGGGCGAAGAGATGACGGTGACCAAAGCGGTGCGAATCGGCAGCCAGAATCTCGGTGGGCTTCGCATTCGTTATTCACTGGCGGGTCTGGTGGAGGATCAAGCGGCTCTTGCGCGCAAGACCGCCCTGGTGGGGGCGATCTTCGCGCTGCTGGGTGTTCTTTCTGCCGCCCTTCTGACCGAGGCCGTAACTCGACCTCTGAAGGAAGTCATCAGCGCTACCCGCGCCCTTTCGGAGGGTCAACCGGTACCGCAGGTTCCGGTCCGCACCAGCGACGAGGTCGGCCAGCTCGCAGAAGCTTTCAACGAGATGACCCGCCGTTTGCGCGAGACGACGGTTTCGCGGGACTATCTCGACAGCGTGCTCGAGAATATGGGCGAGTGTCTGATCGTGACGGAGCCCGACGGCACCATCAACCGGGTCAACCGGGCGCTCTGCACTCTTGTTGGAGCTGAAGAGAATGACTTGATCGGTCGCTATTGTGGTGAAATCATCGCGGCGCCGGAAGGATATGCCTCGATTCTCCATGCCGGGAGGACGAGCGGAGCCACCCGTGGTCTCGAAACAGATCTGCTGGCCGAAGACGGAAGCACCGTGCCGGTGTTGGTTGCGCTGGCAAGCATCGACTCTTCACCCGGTGAGCCCAAGGGCTCCATCCTGGTCGCCGCAGACATCGGCGAACGCTTGCGGATCGAAGCGCAGAAGGACGATTTTGTGACCATGGTCCACCATGAGGTTCGGACCCCACTGACCGCCGTTCGAGGGGCGATCGGGTTGCTCGATGGTGGGGTGGCGGGGGATCTCGGCGACCGCGGGCGCGAACTGGTGGCGATCGCTCTGAGACACAGCGAAAGGCTGGAGCGCCTGGTCAACGACATTCTGGCGTCACGAAAGCTCGAGTCGGGCCACATGGCGTTTCATCTCGAGACCGTGGAGTTGGCTCCGGTGGTCGAGCAGGCGATCGAGGCTACCGCCGCTTATGGAGAGCGGTACAACGTACGATTCGAGCTGGAGAATTCCATCCCCGAGGCCAGGGTGACGGTCGATCCAGACCGGCTCATCCAGGTTGTCACGAATGTGCTCTCGAACGCCGTGAGGTTCTCCCCGGCCGACGAAGCGGTCACCGTGAACATCGGCCGATACGACGGATTTCTGAGGATTCGGGTGACTGACCGAGGACCCGGGATCAGTGAAGAGTTCAGGGACAGGGTCTTTGAAGCCTTTGCGCAATTCGAGGATTCGGACTGGCGCCACCGCAGTGGGACGGGTCTCGGAATGAACATATCCAAGGCGATCGTTGAGGAGCTCGGTGGCGACATCAGTTTCGAAACCGAGACCGGGGCCGGGACGACTTTTTTCATCGATCTGCCCGAAACCCAGTGAATCAGCTGATGAACACCAGAGAGAGAACGATGGACACCGGACAGGTGGTGGGATATTTTCGAGTAGATATGAATAGGAACTCAACACCGCTGCTGCCGACCGGAATCGGGTACCACAACTAGGATGGCGATCACCGGCAACCTTGAAACGATGAACCTGGCAGAGCTGCTGCAATGGTTGTCCAACGGGCAGCAGACCGGCACCTTGATCATCACCAACGGGACCGTGGAGAAGAAGATCTACCTCGACGAAGGCAAGATCGTGTCCTCGTCGAGTTCCGATCCGACGGGTTTTCTGGGCCATTTTCTGGTATCCAAGGGAGTCATTGACGAAGAAACGCTGGCGCAGGCCATGGACATGCAGGATGAACAGGGCGGCATGCTGGGTGAAATTCTGGTTTCCGGCGGCGCTCTCGACCAGGAAACCCTCGACCACATGTTGCGGCTCAAAGCCGAAGAAAACATCTGCGATCTCTTTGCGTGGGAGCAGGGGAGCTTCGAGTTCCTCGATGGAGAGCTCCCCGATCACGATCTGGTTCCCATGTCGGCCAATGTCACCGGGCTGGTCATGGAGGGGATGCGCCGGATCGATCACAGCCGGGCGATCAAGGAAGTGATTCCGTCGCCCCAGTGCGTGCCGGTGGCGATCGTTGATCTGCTCGATGACGAGGAGATGGACCACGGTTGGAAGGGTGTCTTGGCAGCGGTGGACGACGATCGTTCGATCGAGGACATCTGTCTCCACACCCACTCTACCGAGTTCTTCGTGTCCCAGATTCTTTTTCACAAGATTTCAGACGGCGCGATCAAAATCGTTCGTCCCCGGGTCGTCCAGGCGGAATCGAGCGAAGCAGTCGAGGTCGAGGGCACGGAAATCGCGCCACCGGCAACCAGCCCCGAGGCCTTGATCGGGCTCTCCAATTCCTATTTCAAGGACGGCGATTTTGAATCTGCCGCCCGCCACATCCGCGCGGCCGCCAGCCTCGATCCACACAACGGCGAGTTGACCCTCGTGGTCAAGGAGCTGGAGGCGCGGATCCTCGCCGCGATCGAGATGGATGGGGTTCGCGTCGAATCCTATCCAAGCCTCGAAGGCTCCCTCGATGATCTCCGGAGCTCGAATCTCTCGCCGGAAGAGGGTTTCATCCTTTCCCGTATCAACGGCAACACCGACATCGCGTCGATGATCAGGGTCTCACCTTTGTCCGAAGTGGACTCGCTCATCGTCTTCTGGAAGCTCGCAAAGGCCGGTCATATCCGGCTCGCAGATTCAGCCTGACATCACACCCCGGAAAATCGAGGATAATGCGCCCATGGGACGACTGATCAACCGCGAGAAGCTCAAACGCGCCAAAGAAAACCGGGCCGTCCGCAAACAGCAGATCTTCGAACTCGCGCGGTCGACCTTTGCCCGCATGCCCTATGTTGAGGTCACCCTGGACACCATTGGACAAAAAGCCGATGTTGATCGAGGCATCGCATCGATGTATTTCAGAACCAGGGAAGAGCTCTTCCTCTTGCTGTTGCGCGATGAACTTGCCGAGTGGTTTACGGCGCTCGAAAGCGAGTTCTCGGGCTGCAATGGCGAGATGAGCATCGATCGCCTTGCCGAATTGATAGCCCGGAGTCTGGGCGAGCGGCCCGTTCTGACCCGTTTTCTCAGTGTGATGCCGGTGGTCCTCGAGCAAAACGTCGAGCTGATGGAGGTCTTTCGGTTTCAGCGTTGGCGGCGCGATAGGATTGTGGAGATCGGCGAGGCGATCGAAAAAGTGTTCCCAGACCTCGCTGCCGGCGATGGCTTCAAGGTTTTGTACCTCGCTCAGCTGTTGGTCACGGGACTCGAGCCCGCCGCGAACCCTCGCGGAAGCGCGGCCTTCGAAAAAGGTGATCCCGATTATGCGGGTTTCTGGATCGATCTTGCAAAGGAACTCGAGCGGATCCTGCGAGCAGTGTTGAAAGCCGGCATCTAGCCGGCAACCCCAAGCCCCAGGCCCCAAGCCTCAGGTCCCCAGAGACTTGACACCACTTCTCACCATGAGTATCATCCGTCGGCTGAGACAGTGGAGGAACTATGGCCAAAGGACATCGCGTGACCGTCAAGCTCAAAAGCACCGAGAGTGCTTATATGTACAGTGTCAAAAAGAACAAACAGAACACCACCGAGCGCCTCGAGCTCAAAAAGTACGACCCGGTCGTGCGCAAACACGTGGTCTTCAAAGAGTCCCGCTAAGCGGAGGACGCCACGGCGCCCCGAAACGGGTGCCCCAACTCGACCCGGCATCTCCCTCGTTGCCGGGTCGTTTTGCGTTCGGATTCGGTATGATAGTTGCCGTTTTATTTTTCTGATCGAGGGGAACACAGATGGACGTCCTCAGAGAGTTCCTGGAGTTCATCGAATACTCGAAACCGCAGCCGGCGGACGAACTGCTGCGGCGGGTGTTGCTCAAGAGCCGCGGTCTGACCGGGGCCGAGGCGGGGACTGTCTTTGTCACCCGCGGCAGAGGCAAGGACAAGCGTCTCGAGGCGGCGAACACCCAGAACGACCGGATCGAGCTCGAACCCTCACGTTTTGTGGTCCCCTTGAATACCTCGTCAATTGCCGGTTATACCGCGGTCACCGGCGAGACGGTCTTCGTTGCCGATCTCTACAATATTCCCGACGAGTTGCCCTTCGACTTCGATCCCAGTTTTGACCGCGACAACGGCTACCGCAGCCGCTCCATGCTCAGCTTCCCGCTCCTCAACTATGATCGCGAGACGATTGGTGTCGTGCAACTCATCAATCGTCTCGATGCCGCAGGCAACGGCCCGGTGCCTTTCGAGCGCGAACAGGCCGATCTCATCGTTCCCTTCAACCACATCGTCGGCGGCGCCATCGAGCGCGCCGATATGCTCGACCGGATCTCGGCCCAGAATCTTCGCCTCCGCGACCGCAACCGGACGCTGCGCGAACAACGCGCCCGCATCGCAGCGCTCCAGGACGAGACCGAGGAAGCGTTCCAGATCTCGATCAATCTCTTGTCGCGGGCGGCCGAACTGCACGATGAGAACACCGCTCAGCATGTCGAGCGGGTCAATGAATACTCATTTTTCCTGGCCGAAAAGATGGGCAAGTCGAAGTCCTTCTGCAACGAAATCCGTTACTCGGCCCAGCTCCACGATGTGGGCAAGATGAGCATCAACGTCGCCATTCTGCGCAAAAACGGCCCCCTCGATGACGATGAGCGACATGAGATGAAGCGCCACCCTGAATACGGCTACCGGATTCTCTCGGCCTCCGACCGCCTCCAAATGGCGGCCGAGATCGCCCTCAACCACCACGAGCAATGGGACGGCGGCGGCTACCCGGTCGGCCGCAAGGGCAGGGAGATCCCCGCCTCGGCCCGCATCGTCACCCTCGCCGACATCTATGACGCCCTGCGCTCCGAACGCCCGTACAAACCGGCCTTCACCCACGAGCAGACTCGCCGCATCGTTATGGAGGGCGACGATCGCTTCGATCCCCGCCGTCACCTCGACCCCCGCCTCGTGGAGATCTTCGCCGCCGAACACGAGGGCATGGCGGCGATCTGGGATCAGCTGTCGAGGTAGACCCGATCTCGAAAGGGAGAAAGGGAGAAAGGGAGCAGGGGGGACCAAGACCCCGGCTCAGGCCAGTCATTTTGACAAGATTGCTGGGCCCGTGATCGTGAATCGGTCAGCGGAACCGATCGAGCCAATTCCTCTTTGGATCGAAACCCTCGAGAAGCCAGAGGTCGCTGTCGATTCGATAGACCGAAGCGGAGAAGCTTTTGCCGTCTGGGGCTAAAGTGAATCTCATGCCGGGAGAGAAAGGGACTTGGAAGGTGTTTTCTGCCCCAAATTGGCCGATGGAGGTCACGGCGCCAGTTTCGATGTCTATCGCCAGGAGTTGCGGGTTTTCAGAATCGACCTTGATAGTGTAGATCGTCTCGCCGTCGCGCGACCAAACCCACCCCGCGGGGATACCGATGTCGGCGAGAAAACGTGAGGTTGTGCCTTCGGCGTCGATCAACCTGAGCCCGGTCTCGGTTTCGTTGCGGCCAAAGTAAACGATCCATTCACCCGTCGGTGACCATGCGGGAATCAGGGAAGCCACCAGATTGCCGTCGACCAGGGTCTGGGGAGGGTCGCTCGAACCCACCCGAACCTTGGCGATGCTGATGGCGCCCCCCTTCGCCCACAAAAACGATAGCCATTTACCGTCCGGCCCCCAGTCGGGCCCATATTGAGCTCCAATAGTCTCGACGAGCTTCGTCGGTGCTCCGCCGGCAGTGGGCGAGATCCAGATGGCGGCGAGACCGTTTTCAGGTTGCCGGTCAAACGCAATCTGACTTCCGTTCGGGGAAACGATTGGACCCCTCATGATTCTCGTCACGTCATCGGGGAAGTCTTTCTGGGATACGACGGTGCGGTCCCAGTCTTCATAGCGGCTGCGAACCCGGATTTCTACGCGCCCATTTCGAGAGGTCATATAGGCGAATCGGTCTTTCCCGGGGACCCAGGCCGCAGAATACACGTCTTGAGTGCTTGTGAGCAGGTCGCGCAGTGGCGAGCCGTCCAGTTGAACCTCCACAATGTCAAAATTGCTCCGAATCGAGTTGAAGGCAATTGTCAAACCGTCCGGTGAGACATCAGGCGCTCTTTCGGGGATGACTCCTGCGGTGAGAGGTCGGACCGTTTCATCGCGAATGTCCCCCATCCAGAGTTTCGCTCTGGATCCGAGGTTTTCTCGAAAGGCCATCACGACGCGCCGGCCGTCCGGCATCCACGAGATCTCCGGCGATCCAGAAAAGGGATGATTTGAAAATAGCTTCCGGGATTTCCCAGATGCCGGTTCCCCGTCCGGAAATGGAAGCAGCCACACCTCGACGCCGTCAGACCCGGGAAAAGATGCCAGTATCTGTGTTCCGTCGGGGGAGAATTTCAGGTATACGGGAAAATTGGGTACCGTAATTTCAAATGGCGCGGGTTCATATTTTCTTGGTGTGGCCGTCGGCGGGTCGGCAAGCCAGACACCGGCGCTGAAGACTCCGTTTTCCTTTTCAGATCGCCAGGTGGCGAGAGTTCGTCCGTCCGGTGACAGATCACCGGCTCGCCCGTAGGTGTCGTCCTGGGCCAGTTCAGGCTCCCCACCCGCCCGTCCGACAGACATCACCCTGCCACCGGATCGAAACCATACCCGACTTCCATCGGGCGACCAGAACGGTGCGTCGACACCTTGGCCGTCAAAATCGGTGATTTTGACGGGCGAATCGGAGTCGAGGCTGCGAACAAAAATATTCGATCGACCATTTGCGCGTTTCACGTAGGCGATGCTGCGGCCATCATAGGACCAGGCGGCCGCACCCACAGGTTCGGCGCCCGTAGCGAAGGGGGAGAATCGATAGGTACTGAGATCGGCGCCGGTGGGTTTCTGCCAGAGAAGCACGACCAACAGAGCCGAAAGGACAGCCAGTGCTGCCGCGATCAGGGGCAACGAACGTGACCGGGTGGATGGTTCGGATTCGACCGGTGCGACGGGGGCTGACGTGCCTGACAGCGACTCCACTGCAAATGCCAGATCCCGCGCTGACTGATAGCGTCGCTCGGGGTTTTTCTCCAGACAACGCTGGATTGTTTTTTCGACCTCGGGAGCGGTCTCGATACCAAACTCGACCAGGGACGGCGGATCCTCGCGAAGAATCGCGGCCATGATCTCCGCGGTGGTTTCCCGTTTGAAGGCCTGGTGACCCGCGAGCATTTCGAAGAGCACACAACCGAGAGCAAAGATGTCGGATCGCGCATCGGCCGGCTCACCTCGAACCTGTTCCGGAGACATGTATCCGACGGTGCCCATCACGCTGCCTGGCACCGTCCCGGCGGGGGTGAGGGTGGCTGTATCGGCGTTGGCGTCCACCGGTTCGTGGACCTGGGCGAGCCCGAAATCGAGGATCTTGACCCGGCCGTCGTTGACCAGAAAAATATTCTCGGGTTTGATGTCCCGGTGAACAATTCCTTTGTGGTGGGCTGCCCCCAGACCCGTTGCCACCGCGGCCCCGATTTCCCGGGTCCTTCGCCAGGGCAGCGGGCCGCTCCGGTTGAGAAGACGCTCACGCAGTGACTCACCCTCGAGCAATTCGGTGACGGCAAAGGTGATCTCGCCCTCGGCCTCGAAATCATGGATGGCGAGGATATTCGGGTGATTGAGTTTGGCGACCGCCCTGGCTTCGTGCTCAAAGCGGGCCAGCCGATCCGCGTCCTGCGCCACTTCTTCCGGCAGCACCTTGATCGCCACGTCTCGATCGAGGGTCTCGTCGTGGGCACGATAAACCATTCCCATTCCGCCTTCGCCGATTTTCTCGACAATTCGGTAGTGATCGAGCGTGAGACCAATGAGATCACGCATTTTCAGGATTCCGCTGCGGATATCTTAACCTGGATCACCAGTCACTTTGCGACGTGGACCTGGAATCAAGCCTGCAGAGCGCGACAATCGTTCGTGGCGGGGTGGCGCGAGCTACTCCACCCGCTGCAGAATCACCAAGGTTCTGTCGTCGTGGTAGGGCACACCGTCCACGTGAAGGTGCACCCGTTGGTGAATCGACGTGGCGAGCTCTTCCGCCGTCCGGGTCCGGTTTTCGATGCAGGTCGCTGTCAGACGCTTCCTGCCGAATTCATCTTCTTCAAGGTTGGCGGCTTCGGTAATGCCGTCGGTGTAAAGGACGAGGGTGTCGCCGATTCCCATCGCGGCCTCGGTTGCGGTGTAATGGGCCTCGGGCATCAGACCGAGCGGCATCCCGGTCGGTCTGAGCAACTCGACCTCGCCCGATGAACGAACAAGGAGGGCGGGGTCGTGGCCCGCGCTGGCAAAACGAAGCTTCCCGGTGTCGGTCGAATAGATTCCGAGGAAAGCGGTGGCAAAGGCCTCAACCGGTGTTTTGGCATGCATCTGCGGTGAAATCCGGTTGAAGATCTCATCGGGTTCGAGGTTCTCCCCGAGGTAGGCGATGACCAGTGCGTCGACGTATCCGGTCAGCAGGGAGGCGCCGATCCCCTTGCCCGAAACGTCGGCGATCACCAACGCCACCTCATGCTGTTCCGGTCGATCGACAACTTGGAAATAGTCGCCGGATACTCCCCTCGATGGTGTGTTGCCGCCGTGAATCCGCACGCCGGGCACTTCCGGCATCGCGGCCGGCAGCAGCGCGACCTGGATGCGCCGGGCGATGGCCAACTCGCGTTCGAATCTTTGCCGCTCGGCGGCTTCCTCGGCGAGGGCGAGGTTGCGCAACCGCAGACCGGTCGCGGAGGCCACGACCGTCAGCATCTCCATATCCGATTCGGCGAACTGACGCTCGGCGAGGGTCGAGCTGAGCACGATCATCCCGAGCGCGAGTTTGCGGGTCAGAAGCGGCGCCGCGACCAGCGTACGTACCCCGGCGTCGAGGAGACTCTCCGATCCGGCGAATCTCATATCGGTGGATGTGTCGTGGACAACAGCCGCGAGGCCCTTGTCGATGACCTCCCTCGCCAAGCTCGATGATTCAGGAAAGTCCTCCGTGCAGCCGACGGCAGATCGCGTCGCGGCGCGGATCAAACGGTCGCCGTCCTTGACGAAGACCGCCGCGTTTTGCGGTCGGAAGTGGGCAAAAACGCGGTCGAGGATCTCCGCGAAAAGCTCCTCGGTTGTGGTCGCCCCGGCTAAAGACTGGTGGATGTCGTTGAGAACCCGAAGTTGCGTAGCAGCGCGCTGCAGCTCATCGCTCGCGGCGAAAGCGGCGCCGGCGAGCTCGCGCTCCGAGTCGGCGAGGATATCGCTTGCCGCCCGGAAGATGGTCTGGCTGTCGGTGTCGGAAGATTCACTGATCCGCGCCCGAGAATCACCGCTCGCGGGGTGATTTCCAAATAGCCCGGGACCGCCGAATGTGATCTCAGACATCGAGGCGGCGATCGTGTCGCCGATTCGCAATCGGGTCGGGTTCGATACCTGCAATCCATTGAGAGTCGTGCCATTTCTGGACCCGAGATCCTCCACCATCCAGTCATCATCCGATTTGAAGATCCGGACGTGTTGTCTGGAGAGACAGCGGTCGAGGACCGCAAGATCGCACCGCGAAGAACGGCCGATGACCAGCGAATCGCCCTCGATCTCGTGATCGAAGGCCTCGCCCTCTGCCTGGACAATATGGATGAGCGGCATGCGAGACGATCATACCTGGGCCCGGTGGCGATTCCGCAGTCCACTTCGCCCGGCCGCCATGTCGGAGAGCTCCTACAGCTGGAGCGGTCTCCTTACCGAGACTTTCCAGTGATAGAATCACCCAGACAATCCGACCAGAAAGGAACTGCCTGTGGGCCTGCAAATTGCCTTCGAACCTGACGCTGAGATCGATGAGGCCCTGCTCGTGCGCCTCAGTGGTGCGCTCGAGGTCAACGGAGCCGAAGATCTTTGGGTCTGGGCGTCCGGCATCGCCGGTCCCGATGCGCGGTTTTTCCTTTTCGATCTGTCACGCCTCAACATCCTTACCAGTGCGGGTATCGGTGTCATGGTGCGAATCTTCGTGCGCCTCAAAACCTTTGGTGGGGCCATCGCCGTCTACGGATGCAGCGACAAGATTCGCGAGGTCTTCACCGTTGTCATGCTGGAAGGGGTTCTCAATGTCAGCGCCACCGAGGCCCAGGCACGAGGGGTTCTCCAGAAGCTGGCTGCAAATTAACAGCCGATTGGCATTCCGAGGAGCACAACGACGGCGAATCTGAAGAGAAGTGCAGACGGGGCGCCTGCGCCACAATGGCGCTGGCTGGGCCTATTTCTTCTTGCGCTTGGTGGTTTTCTTTTTTGGTTTCTTCTTCGCCCGTGGATCTTTGCCCTGCGACCGGAGCTTTTCTTCCCGTCTGGCCAGGAGTTCGAGGGCGGCGTCGAGATCGACTTTCTCGGGGTCGGTGCCCTTTGGTACGGTGGCGTTGACGGTGCCGTCGGTGACGTAGGGGCCGTAGCGGCCGGTTTTGACCTGAATCGGGTCGCCCGAATCCGGGTGAGTCCCGAGTTCGGCGATGGTTGAAGCGGCGCCGCCGGCGCGACGGCCCTTTTTGGGCTCTTTGAGCTTGTTGACCGCCTCTTCGAAGGTGATCGTGCCGAGTCGGTCCTGGCTGTCGAGACTTCGGGTCTCGGAGCCCGACTTGACGTAGGGGCCATAGCGACCGTCCTGGACGGTGACGCTTTCGCCCGTTTCGGGGTGTTTGCCGAGATCACGCGGGAAGGACAGGAGCATCAATGCGTCTTCCAACGCTACCCCGGAGGGCGACATGGATTTCCAGAGGCTGGCCATCTTTGGTTTTTCGCCGTCATCGGTGCGGTCGCCGAGTTGAACGTAGGGGCCGAAGCGCCCGTTTTTGACATAGATCGGCTTTCCGGTCTCGGGGTCGTTTCCGATGGCCTGATCGCCTTCGGCCGCCCTGGCCACCATTTCGAGTGCCTGTTCGATGGTCATCTCGTCGGGCGGCATGTCTTCGGGGACCGGAGCGCGCCGATCGGAATCACCGATTTGAATATAGGGCCCGTAGCGGCCGACTCGGACCGCCACCAATTCGCCCTCGGCGGTTTGACCGATAGTAATCCTGGAGGCTTCGCGCGGGTCGATCTCTTCGCCCGTTGCGACCAATGCGTGCAGACCCACGCGCATGATCTGACTCCGACCGGTGTCGTCTTCGGCGAGGCCGAAGTAGAAGTCGTTGAGCCACGGCGTGGCGTCGGTCTCGCCGCGGGCGATGGAGTCGAGCTCGGATTCCATACGGGCGGTGAAGTCGTAGTCCACGAGGTCGGAGAGATTGCGTTCGAGCAGCCGGATCACGGCGAAGGCCGTGAAGGTCGGTACCAGCGCCTGACCCTTGTTCCAGACGTATCCACGATCCTGGATGGTTTGAATGATGGATGCGTAGGTCGAGGGGCGGCCGATACCGCGTGCTTCCAGTTCCTTGACCAGACTCGCCTCGGTGTAGCGAGCGGGCGGCTGGGTGGTGTGATGAGTCGGTTCGAGCCCGATCAGATCGGGTTTCTCGCCCTTTTCCAGTGGCGGCAGGAGCTTTTCCTGGTCGGCGAGTTCGGCTCCGGGATCATCCGACCCTTCCACATAGGCTCGCAGGAAGCCGGCGAAGGTGATGACCTTGCCCGATGTCGTGAAGACCGCCTGTCCGTCGCCCTCCACCGGCGCTTCGATTCTGAGCTGAGTACGAACGCCGGTGGCGTCCTTCATCTGTGAGGCCAGGGTGCGTTTCCAGATCAGCTCGTAGAGCCTGAACTGGTCGGTCTCGAGGGTGCCTTTGAGGCTCGCCGGCGTCTGGAAACGGCTGCCGGCGGGCCGGATGGCCTCGTGAGCTTCCTGGGCGGTCCGCGACTTCGATCGATAGACTCGCGGTTGATCCGGGAGGTATTCGCTGCCGTAGAGCTCGGTGACCTGGCCGCGAGCGGCGTTCAGCGCCTCCGACGACAGGGTCAGCGAGTCGGTACGCATATAGGTGATGAATCCGTTCTCATAGAGGCTCTGTGCCACCCGCATGGTGCGGCGGGCGTTGAAGCGGAGCTTGCGGCCCGCCTCCTGCTGCAGGGTCGAGGTCATGAACGGTGGATAGGGCCGGTTGGTGAAGGGCTTCTGAATGATGTCGGTGACGTCGAAGGGAGCTGTCTCGAGCTTCGATGCCAGGCTGTTGGCGCTCTCCTGGTCGAGAACCCTGGCTTTGGTTTTGAGTTCGCCGGTCTCGGTGTCGAAATCTTTGCCGATGGCGATCTTGGATCCATCGAGCTCGGCCAGCCGCGCGGTGAACCTGGCACCATCGTCCGCTACCGACAGCGTCGCATCGAGACCGCAGAATGTGGACTCGACAAAACGCATCCGTGCTTCCTCACGGGCGACGATCAGACGGGTGGCCACCGACTGCACGCGACCGGCGGAAAGTTTGGGGCGGACCTTTTTCCAGAGGACCGGTGAGACTTCGTAACCCACAAGACGATCGAGAATCCGGCGCGTCTCCTGCGCTGCAACCAACCGGCTGTCGATATCACGCGGTTCGGAGAGCGCCCGGTCGATGGCTTTGTTGGTGATCTCGTGGAAGACCAATCGCTTGACCGGTATTGCCGGTTTGAGGACTTCAACAAGATGCCACGCAATGGCCTCTCCCTCGCGGTCTTCGTCAGTCGCGAGGTAGAGCTCGGAGGCCTCCTTGAGTTTTTTCTTGAGGGTCGTCACCTGCTTTTTTTTGTCGGCAGGAACCACGTACAGTGGTGCAAAGCCGTTTTCGACATCGATCCCGAGCCGCGCCCAGGACTCGCCCTTTTGTTTTTTCGGGATCTCCGCCGCCGAAGACGGCAGGTCGCGGATGTGACCGACCGACGACTCAACGACATAGTCCGACCCAAGAAACTTGGAGATGGTCCGCGCTTTCGCGGGCGACTCGACGATAATCAGTGGTTTTGCGTCTGCCATGCGGCCCATAGGAGAACGGAGAAGCTCGGTATTGTCAAGCAGGGCGCCTCGAAAACGGAAAGTCTCCGAGGGTGTGGGACAACGCGAGCGGCGTTGCCGGCATTGCCAAACGACGCGTTCCCCGCTGCTTCGAGGGTTCGAGGGTCAGCTCCGGTAAATTATTGAATGCAGGACTCTTGGCGTCTATTTCGTTTGCAGTTCCAGAAATCCGAAATCCGAAATCCGAAATCCCAAATTCCCGGGTGTTATCATCTGCCGACGTCGCGGTTGGTTTCCGCGACGATTCCCGACAATGGAGAGCAGGACATGGGACCGTGGCTGGTTGATGTTACGAACAGGGCTGATCTCGATGCGTGGCTGCACGGCGGGCCCCCCGAGTTTGGTGGTTCGACGATCATGATCGTCCGCGGCGACGATTCCGATATCCGGGTCTTTCTTCCCAACGCCCTCGATGCCGCAAAGCTCGACGATGGGCGAGTGGTGGTGTGGATCAAGGATTCGGCAATGTTCGAAAATGACGAAAAGAAATATCTCTTTGGCGACGACTTCTCGGTGATCGCGGCGGTCCTCGGTGAGCCCGGTCAGGTCGGAGGCTGGATCACCCGTGATCGTCTTCGCGTCGAGGATGCCGAATTCGCCTTTGCCGGAGCGGAGGAACAGCGTGGCTGAGATTCCGAAGAAGTACAAGCACATCGAAATCGAGGACAAGTGGCGCCAGCAGTGGGATGACTGGGGGATCTACAAGTGGGATCCTTCGCGGCCTCGCGAGGAGACCTTCGTGGTGGATACGCCACCGCCGACGGTGTCGGGTTCCCTGCACGTCGGTCATGTTTTTTCATACACCCACGAAGATCTGTTGGTCCGCTACCAGCGGATGTTGGGAAAAAACATTGCATTCCCGATGGGGTGGGATGACAACGGATTGCCCACCGAACGGCGGGTCCAGAATCTGCTCGGCATCCGTTGTAACCCCCATTTGCCGTACGACGCGGACTGGAAGCCGGACCCCAAGGGCGGCAAACGCAAAGAGATCGAAGAAGTCTCGCGGCGCAACTTCATCGAGGCCTGCGGCATCGTGACCGCCGAGGACGAGAAGGCCTTCGAGCATCTCTGGCGTCATCTCGGTCTGTCGCTCGATTGGTCGGAGCAATACGCCACGATCGACGATCACTGTCGGCGGGTTTCACAGCTGAGCTTTCTCGATCTGGTGGAAAAGGGCGAGGTCTACAACGTCGAGAGCCCCACCATGTGGGACATCGATTTCCACACCGCCGTTGCCCAGGCGGAGGTCGAAGACCGTCCCCGGCAGGGGCTCTTCTTCGATCTTCGATTCGGTGTCGAAGGCGGTGGCGAACTACAGATCGCCACCACCCGGCCCGAGTTACTCGGTGCCTGCATCGCGGTGGTTGCCCACCCTGAAGACGAGCGCTATCAGGAGCTCTTCGGCAAGTACGCCATCACACCGCTTTATGGAGCGAGGGTCCCCATCCTCGCGGCCGACCATGCTGATCCCGACAAGGGGACCGGCATCTTGATGGTCTGCACTTTTGGCGACGCGATGGATGTCGAGTGGTGGAAACAATCAGGTCTGGCACTCAAACAGCTCATCGGCCGCGACGGAAAAATGCTGCCCGCCACCATTGGCGAGACGCCCTTCGAAAGCGTCGATGTCGAGCTCGCACAACTGTCGCACGACGAGATCGCCGGGCTGTATATCAGCAAGGCCAAGAAGCGGGTGGCCGAGTTGCTTGCCGAGGAGGGGAGCCTGCCGGGTTGGTCGGGCACGGCCCTGGTCGGCGATCCGAAACCGACGGATCAGATCGTCAAGTTTTTCGAAAAGGGCGACCGCCCGCTCGAGTTCGTGACCACCCGGCAGTGGTTCGTCCGGACGATGGTGCACAAAGATGCGCTGTTGGCCCAGGGCGACAAGATCCAGTGGCACCCTGCCCACATGAAGACCCGCTACACGCACTGGGTGGAAGGGCTCAATCAGGATTGGTGCATTTCCCGCCAACGTTATTTTGGAGTGCCCTTTCCGGTCTGGTACGAGGTCGGCGATGACGGTGAACCCGACTTCGCGCGGCCGGTCTATGCCGATCCGGCGTCGCTGCCGGTTGATCCACTGACCGACACCCCACCGGGATTCCAGCCCGACCAACGTGATCAGCCGGGTGGCTTCTCGGCCGAGCCGGATGTCATGGATACCTGGGCGACCTCGTCCATGACCCCGCAGATCCAGAGCCATTGGGGCATCGATCCCGACCGCCACGCCAAGCTCTTCCCGATGGACATCCGGCCGCAGGCTCACGACATCATCCGGACCTGGGCTTTTTCGACCATCGTCAAGGCCTGGATGCACGAGGGTGAGATCCCGTGGCGTCACGTGGTCCTTTCGGGTTGGATCCTCGATCCGGATCGCAAAAAGATGTCGAAATCCAAGGGCAACGTGGTCACTCCGGACGATCTGCTGGTGGAGTGGTCTTCGGACGCCGTACGGTATTGGGCCGCCCGGGCCCGGCTCGGCACCGACACCGCCTTTGATCCCGGTGTTTTCAAGGTCGGCAAGAGGCTGGCGATGAAGGTGTTCAACGCCAGTCGTTTTGTCCTCATGCAGCTCGAAGGCGCAGGCGGCGAGGTTCCGGGACCGGAGCACATCGTGGAGCCCCTTGATCTCGCCCTGATCGATCGTCTGCGCAAGGTGATCGACCAGGCCACCCGATCCTTCGAGGCCTTTGACTATGCCACCGTGCTGCAGGTGGTTGAGGAGAGTTTCTGGCAGTTCTGCGACCACTATCTCGAATTGGTCAAGCTGCGCTCCTATTCCGAAGAGGATTCCCCGGGACGCCGGTCGGCCCTTGCGGCACTCGGCCTGGGTCTCAACGCTTATCTGAGGCTGCTGGCCCCCTTCCTGCCGTTTGTTACTGAAGAGGTGTGGTCCTGGAGCTTTGCAAGTGAGGACCGATTCAAAAGTGTGCATACCGCGCCGTGGCCGGTGACCGCAGAACTCCAGGCGGTGGCAAAACCCGAGGCTGAGAGCACCTTCGATGCGGCAGTTGCGGTCATGACCGCAATCCGCGGCGCCAAGACAGTCGCTCAGAAGAGCCTCCGTTGGCCGGTGGCGGCGCTGGAAATCATGGGCTCCGAAGCTGACCGCAGCGCCTTACAGCCGGTGATCGAAGATGTCTGCCGGGCGGGCAATGTCGCCGAGGGTGGTTTGACGATGACCGATGGCGAAGCAGACGAAAACGAACGCTTTGCGATCACTGTGACCCTGGCTGAGGACGAGGGCTGACCTCCCGTTGTGGTGCGGGCGTCCCGCCCGCGTTCCAACGGTAGCGAAGTTGTTGTGGTGCGGGCGTCTCGCCCGCACGATTCCACTGAGGTCGAAAATGTGCGGCCGGGACGGCCGCACCACAATGGCGGTCAATCAGTTGAGATGAGACAATCGGCAGACGATGAACGACCGCAAAAAATCGACGCCGATGGTGCCGGAAAGGATTGTCGATCCTCGGTCCGAACCCCACACAATGCCTCAATGGAGAGGTAATCTGCCGCACCTTTACAAAGACGGCTGTAGCTATTTCGTGACATTCAATTTGTTTGATGCGGTCCCTCAAAAGGTGCTTCGAAGACGCCGTATCGTTGCCGATGAAACCCCAGACCTCATAGCGTCTGTACTGGACCCCGAGCCTTTTACCGGCAGTTGTCTGCTGGGGGATCCGAGAGTTGCTTCGGTCGTCGAAGGATCTCTGTTGCACTTTCAGGGGAACCGTTACGCGCTCAGTGCTTGGTGCGTTATGCCCAACCACGTCCATGCCGTGGTGACGCCGTTTTCGGGATTCACACTGCCCACGATTCTTCACTCGTGGAAGTCGTTTTCAGCACACGAGATCAACAGAGCCCTGGAAAGAAAGGGAGGCATCTGGGAGGAAGAGACCTTCGATCATCTCGTTCGCGGCGAGCGGGCTTTCGAGAGATTCGTGGTCTACACCGAGAGGAATCCGGTGGTGGCCGGACTTTGTGATCGGCCTCAAGACTGGCCGTTCGGAAGCGCAAGGTATCGTGTGGGTGATGATTGATTCATTCTGATTGTGGTTCGGGTGACCCGCCGGGCTTCCAAGGGTAGCGAGAGTTTTTGTGGTGCGGGCGTCTCGCCCGCACGATTCCACTGAGGTCGAAAATGTGCGGCCGGGACGGCCGCACCACAACGGTACCCGGATAAACCGCAAGAATGTGCGGCCGGGACGGCCGCACCACAAGGGCGGTGGGGGATATTCGTTATGCGGGCAAGAAGCCCGCACAACGCAGACGCTACTCCGCTGGGATCAACGTGATGGGCACCGGCATGATGTTCCAGGTGAAGCCCGATAGACCCTCGGGGTGGGTGTAGAGCAGCTCGCGGGTCGGTTCGCCGTCGATCCAGACATAGCGGTTGATCTCGCCCTCATCGTCGTTGGCCACGTAGAGCTCATCGACGCCATCACCATCGAGATCGGTGAGAATGGCCGCGTGCTCGAATCCACCGGAGTTTCGATCGATGGATTGGATCGACCACTCGGAGCGTGGGTCGTCACCGGGCTCGAGCAGCCAGAGACCGCTCTTGTTGGCGGCAGCAACCATTTCCTTGATGCCGTCACCGTCGATGTCTCCAGCGGTCAGGAATCGCGTGAGATTGTCGTCGAGGCTGGTGATCAACATCCCGGCCGTCGGATCGGTGCCCTCGTCAAAGCGGAGGATTTCGACTCGACCGCCTGCAACCGCTTCCACCGAGACGTAAAGCTCATCCGTGCCGTCGCCGTCCACATCCTCGACCAGGATCTCCTTGGCGTGGCGGTCGCCGAGATCGGCAACCACGGTGCGGCTGTCGGCCTCGCCGGGGAGGTAGCGGGTCACAAAACCCGGCTGCGGTGTGCCGTCCATTTTGTTGGGCAGGCTCGGTGTCGCATAAACCTCGAGCACGCCATCGCCATCGAGGTCGCCGACTTCGACTTCGTGGACAAAGGTGTTGGGCTCGGCGTCCAGTTCGGTGACCGAGAAGCCACCGCTGCCGTCGCCGAAGAGCACCGCGACGACCCCCTGATCGTGGGTCACCACGGCGATGTCCGTATGGCCGTCATGATTGATGTCGGCCACCTCGATGTCGCGCATCCGGCTGAATTTGCCTCCGAAATCCTTTTCCCAGATGGTTTCGGATGAACCGTCTCCGCGCCAGAGTTTGATCAACGCCCTGGAACCGCCGGCAGTGAGAATCCCTGCGTCGCCGCCCGTGGGCTGGAATGCCATCCCCTTGTGAAAGACGTTGCTGTCCTCGTCCTCGATAAATCGATAGTTCCAGCTTGTGCCGTCAAAGGTCAGAATGCCGAGCTGTGCGGGCTGAGGCACTGGTCCCGAAGGACCGCTCTCGAGAACTGCCAGCCCGAGCAGGAGCCCATTGGCGAAGGGCTTGGCTGCGGGCTCTTTGGGCCCCTCGGCGGCGCAGGAGGCGAAAACGACGAGTGCGGCGACGACGGCGAACGAAGCGAATAAGCGACGCATGATGGACTCCAAAATCGGGTGTAGCGGACCGGCGGTATGGTAGCGCATTTTGAGTTCGGAGTTCGGAGTTCGGAGTTCGGAATGAGGAATGAGGAATGAGGAATGAGGAATTGGGTATGCGGGATCGGTGGGCTCTCGCGATTCCCCCTTTCTCCCTTTCTCCCTTTCTCTCTTTCCCTCGTGATAAACTCCAAGGTCGGCAGGAGGGTGTCGAAATCATGAAACGTACGCTCGGTGTTTTTGCGGTTGCCGCTGTGTCTTTCGTCGTGCTCGGTTCTTGCGTCAGAAGTGATCACGACGCCGCACGGGAAGGCGTGATCACAGGTCCTCGTCCAATCGTCATTCTCGCCATCGACGGTCTGAGGGCGGATGCGCTCGGCGCCTATGGCGCGGTCGCCAGGACGCCGGTCTTTGATGCATTGGCAGCCGAGTCCATTCGATTTGAATGGGCCTTTGCCCAGGCGCCCCATATCCAACCCTCTCTCGCCACCCTCTTCAGCGGCCTCTATCCGACTGCCAACGGTCTCCGCCAACCAGGTGAATACCTCGCAGATGGGGCGCGAACCCTGGCCGAGATACTGGGTGCCGCGGGCTATTCGACGGCTGCTTTTATGGAAGGCTCGCCAGCCGACAGCGATCGTGGCCTGGCGCAGGGATTCGATAGCTACCAGATCACCGCAACACCGGGTGACGAGGCCATTTCATGGATGGCCGACCACTCCAACGAGAATTTCCTTCTCGTCTTCGGTGGGTGGTCGAGACCGGCGCTGGAAAAGGTCAACGCCCTCCTCGAGGGTGATGGCGCCCCGGAGATGAGCGGGCGGGTGCAAGAGGTCATGGCCTCGAGAGCGGGCGATACGCCGCTTTCCTTCACCGACGAGGAACTCGAGTGGGTGAGTTCGTGGTACGCCGCCCGGATCCAGGTCATCGACTCGTTGCTCGTCGGGTTCATGGCCACCTTCAGGGAACTCGGTCTCGACCAGCGGGCCGTGCTCGTTGTCCTCGGCAGCAACGGTTTCGCCCTTCAGGAGCACGCCGGTCTGTTTGGTGAAACCCTCGATACCGCGGTCACCCACGTGCCGGTCCTCATCCGCCTACCGGGCGGCGAGGGCGCCAAGGTCATTTCCAAGGTCACCGAGGTTGTCGATCTGATGCCGACCCTCCTCGAGCTTGCCGGCGGACAGGCGCCTGGCGGCACCCAGGGTTCGAGTCTGCTGCCGATCATCAACGGTTCCGGTACTCCGCCATACATCGCCTTTGCCGAATCGCCGCAGGCCGGTGGTCAACGTTTTGTGGCTCTTGGTGGAATGGGGCTTCTCAGCGAATCCGCAGGCGAGAACGCCGGTATCTATGACCTCATTGCCGACCCATTGCAACTCGATGATCTCGCCGAGACCGAGGCCGACAAGCTCGGCGTAATGGTCCGCCATCTCCAGGCGTGGGAGAAGATGGTCGCGGCCACATCTCTCGATCCGAATCTCCGATCCGAAGAAGATCTCGACGAGGAGACCCTGAAGCAGCTAAAGAGCCTCGGGTATATCCAATAGAATTCGGATTTGGAATTCCCGCCCGCCCGTGATTTGAAGGGCGGGCGTTTTTTTTTCGGATCGCCAATGTTGTGGCGGGGCATGCCCTGCCTTTGTCCGTTGAAGCCTCATTGAACGCGCAAAGGCGGCACACATACCGCCAGCCGTTTTCAGAACTGGAAAGCGACCGTTATTTGGAAACGACGGGGCTTGAAGTAGGACCTCGGCTCGCCGAAGCCTGCGCCATTCCTCCTGTTTTGGATGTCATAGCCCGTCTGATTGTCCGTCACGTTGAATACCTCACCACGAACCCGGAAGTTGAACCGATTGCCGAACGGGATGTTCTGGGTGTACGCGAGATCGAGCTGGTAGTGGGCCTCGGTCCTGCGGGAGCCCGCAGGTTCGGCGTAGTGACTCACGTCGTTCGTGTCTGGGGTGTACTCACTATAGATCGTCCAGTCCCAGGCCTCCCACGGCTGGCCCGACTGGTAGATGCCGTAGGCGCCAATGGTGCCGTTCCAGGGAAGCTGGTAGAAGCCGTAGAGCTTGAGCATGTGGCGCCGGTCGCCGCGCAGGTCGCCCTCGCGGAAGTTCCACAGCTGCCGGCCCCCGCCGTCGGCGATGAACGAAGATCCAATGTAGATGTCGTTGTCGTTCCATACCGTGCTGTTGTCCTGGTCGAAATTGCCGTAGTAGTGGCTCCAGACGTAGGAGCCGCGGAAATAGGCGTTGGCGCCGCGCCACTCGGCCTCGGTGCTGATTTCGTAGTACTTGGTGTAGGCGCCGTCGAGCTGGGCGATGACGTAGTTTCCGCCACCGATTTCAGCCTGGATCTCGTCCAGGTTGGGCACGTAGAGCTCCTGCGGTATTTCCTCGGGCGGATCGTAGAGCAGGCGGGCGTCGTTTTCCGTGTCCTCCCAGAAATTCTTGGCCTTGCGGTGCCGGGCGTGGATGCGACCCGTCCATGTGCGCGAGATCTGCTTGTCGTAACCGACCACAAACTCGTCGATGAACCGTGGCGTGATGCCCTCCTGAAACCACTTCCCGGAGGCGGCCCCAGTCTGGCGGTCAATACTGACGAGGTTACCCTCGGCGTCGAAATAAGCCCGGATGCTTTTGTTGAGGTTTCGTGCCCAGGATGCCGCCTGCGGCAGGGAGGTCGCGGCCGGATAGTAGCGGGCGTAGGCCCCGTACAGGGAATCCTTGCCGTTGGAACTCCACGTCGCACCCAGCCGAGGCTGGATCATCTCGTCGAAGCCGATCTCCTTCATCAGATACTTGTGACCCGGGGCGAGCTCGAAACCGGAGACGTTGTTGCTGTTGGGTCCCAGCCCCTGGCCGTAGAGCTTGTCGCTCGAAAAGATGATGCCCAGGTTGATGGTCCACTCCTTCAGCCTGATGACGTCGTTGAGCTCGATGCTCTGGGACTCGATCTCGGAGTGGATTGGGGGAATCACCTGTCCATCCTCGTCCACCAGGCTCGCCTCATAGAAGCGCGCCTGGTAAAAAATCGGTACCCCGTCGTCGGTTACCAGGCGACCGCCGGGGACGGTGATCCGACCCCAGCCGTTCGAGGTCGAGTTGATTTCCTCCGTACCGAGAGACCACCGGTAACCGATGTGGAAGTCGTGTTTGTCAAGGATGAAGTCATACCCTGCCTGGAAGCTCTCATTGGAGAAATCCTGGTTGTAGAGGATGGAGTCGCCGCCGACATTGCCACCGCCCCTGGGAATGCCGTCCTGGAGAAAGCCGTACCTTTCGATGAGCGGGGCGATGAACGCGTTGTAGTCGCCCTCCCCCTCCCTCGGTGTCGGCACGGAGAGCCGACCTTGCTGGTTGAGGTTTTCCACGTCGAGACGCACGCTGCCGTCGATGGCGATTGGGAAATCGAAGAGGAGGTCCGGACGCTCCATGTACCTGTCGTTAAAATTGGAGTATTTGATTGAGAGGTAGCTTCTGTCGTTGACGACCCAGGTCCCCTCGATGACCGTGATCCCCATAGTGGCGTCTTGCCCGTAGGAGCAGGAGCCCGCCGTGTACTCCCACGAGACGCCATATCCGGAATTGTCTCTTTCGGAATGGCGATAGCTGCCGTGCAGCATGATGGAGTCGGTGGGATTGAAGGACAACTTGGCGAAGTACTCGTCCCGGATGCTCTCGGAGTCCGGTACCTCTCCGTAGGCGTTGGAGCGATTCATCAGAGATGTAGAGGGGCGGTAGTAGGATACGAAAAAGTACATCATCTCGGGGATCAGCGGTCCTCCCAGGTTGGCCACCAGCCAGTCCTGGTCCTCGTCGAAGGCGGCCTCGCTCTCGGTGTCGAGAGCGCCGGTCATGCCGTCGGTCTGGAACTGGTAGCTCAGCTCACCCCGGAACTGGTTGCTGCCGGACTTGCTCACGGTGTTGATCAGGAAACCTCCGGTGCGGTTGAAGCCGATGGCGTTCGCGCCCCCCTTGACGACGGTCACCTCCTCGATGTCGTGCGAGGAGGGTTGGGCCGAGAGGGTTCCGAAGAGCGGTTTGTTCACGCTCACTCCATCGAACTCGTAGGCGTTGTCCTGGCCGCTGCCGCCGGCACTGGGGCCGCGAGTCGTGTCCTCGGTGTACTGGACGCCTGGAATAAGCTTCACCAGGTCCCGGTATTGCTGTCCCACCGGCAGCATCTTGATGACGTCGTCGGAGATCGAGGCCTTGATCTCCGATGAGGTGGTGTCGATGGTCGGGGTCTCGGCGATGATGAAGATCTCCTCCTCGAACCGGGCCGTCTTCATCTCGACATTGATCACGGCGTTGTGCTGGAGGTGGACCCGAAAGCTCCGCTTCTCGGTGGCGAATCCGTGCAGGCTGAAGGTCAGCTCGTAATTGCCGGGAGGCAACGCCGGGACCCTGTACTCCCCGTTGGCGCCCGCCACGGTTGCCCGCGACTTCGGCAGGATGTCCGCGGTGGCCTGCACGATGACCCCTGGTAGCCGTTCGCCGTCTTGCAGCGTCACTGTCCCCGAAATGGATCCCGTCTGCGTTTGCTGGGCGACTGCAATGGAGCAGAGCAGGGTACTGCCAATGAAGATGGCGATGAGTCGTCTCATGACCGCCGATCCCCCCTCGTCTCGCGCAATGTGCTCTGTTGTTTCTATCTGGAAAGGTGGTGCCCTGGGAATGAAAACGCAACAAACTGGTGCCAAAAATCTTTATGAACTCAAAACAGGAAGGGCAATCGATATCGATTGAGCAAGCGAGCAATCGCCGTCCACATTGTGTGCTGTCAGGATCCCGGACCGGCTCTTCACAGGTTTTCTAAATGTAAATAAATAAACAGGTTGTCTGAAAACGGCCAGGCCCTCACCAATCCCTATCCTCTCTCTCGCCTTCGCCTAACTACTTTCCGCCTCCCACGCCCGAACGTGAACCCATGGGGCGGCACACACATACACCGGACAACGTCGGCGGAATCGCCAACCGACGAATCGGTAAACCGCGTCGCCCCGGGGAGGTCCTGATGGCGGCGAGGTTGGTCCTTTTCTGTGGCGCTGTTCTGGCAACAATGATTCCATCCGCGTGGGCGTCCGACGCCGTCGAGTCGGGTGCCTCACCCGCGGTCGTCGCCGCCGCGGCGACTACCGCCCTTGGAGCAGTCTCCGTGGACGGCGGAACTCCAACGATCTGCAAACCCACGATCAGCTCGGAAGTGTCGGTCAAGAACCGGCGCAAAATCTCTGATGCGTTCGACGTGGCCCTCGAACGGGTCCAAGAGGTCCCGGAGTGCCGTGGGCTCTTCGCCGAGCTCGGCTCCGACGGGATGGATGCCCTCGCCCGGGTCATCTTTATTCCGATCGGACGCGCGCAGGCGCAAGGTGGCGTGTGCCGCGGCAGCTCCGCCTACACCCTCGTCGGCGGTGGACCGATCTGGGTGTGCCGGGAGTTCTCGCGGCTGTCCGATACGCAGGCGGCGATGGTGATCGTCCACGAGGCGCTCCACCACGCTGGCCTCAGCGAGTACCCCCTGGATCCAGACGGCATGACCTCCACGCTCATCAACCAGATGGTCATGAAACATTGCGGCCTGTGACTGCGAGTTCGGATTTCGGATTTCGGATTTCGAATTTCGGATTTGCCACCCGCCAACCCGAGAGGCATTAGGGGAGGCTAGGTGGAACCCACAACTCAATGCCCAACTTTCTGGCATTCGAAGGAACCGCGACCCATATTCATCTCAAGGTGACCACGACAACTGAGCATCACGAGTTGGCGGATGCCTCGTTTCGGCTCGGCGACTGGCGGGTGGATCCGCGCCTCAACCGCCTGACCCGGGGCGAGGAGTCGATCCAGATCGAGCTCAAGATGATGGATGTGCTGGTGTGTCTGGCGGGGAGAGCCGGAGAGCTGGTGACCCGCCGGGAGATCACCGACACCGTGTGGGCGACCGAGTTCATCACCGAAAAGACCCTCACCCGGGCGGTCGCCGAGCTGCGTCGAACTTTCGGCGACGACGCCAAACAGCCGCGTTACATCGAGACCATCCACCGCAAAGGCTACCGGCTGATCGCGCCGATGGAGATGAACCCCCCGACCAGGGCGACAATCGCTCATTTCCCTGCTCGGTTGGGAGAAGAGAGCCTCAACCCCTACCCCGGGCTTGCCGCCTTCACCGAGGCCGACGCCGAGATCTTCTTCGGCCGCGAGGCCGAGGTAACACAGTTGTGGCGCAAGATCACCTCCCGGCGTCTGCTGGCCGTGATTGGCCCGTCGGGCGTCGGCAAGAGCTCATTCTTGAGGGCGGGTCTGGTGCCCGCAGCCCCCGACGGTTGGGGGGTGGTCGTCTGCCATCCCGGTGACGATCCACTCGCGGGGCTCGCGCGGGCGCTCCTGCCCGAGTTCGAGGGTGATCGGGAGGCTGTGGAAGGGCTGGTGGGTGTCCGTGACGCCGACACCGCGGCCACCCTGGTGGCGCGGTGGCGGCAGCTGCACGGGCAGGCACTTTTGATCGTTGATCAATTCGAAGAACTCCTTACACTCAACCCACCTGAAGTCCAGGCGCGATTTGCGGGATTGATCGGCCATCTCGCGCGGAAGGCGGACGTCCACGTTTTGCTGGGCTTGAGAGATGACTTTCTCTTCAGATGTCACGACCACGAGGAACTCGAGCCGATCTTCGATTCCCTCACCCCCGTCAAGGTGCCGGCCCGCGAGGACCTGCGTCGCGCCCTCGAGCAACCGGCGGCACGGTTCGGCTACGCATTCGAGGATGACGGCCTTGTGGATGAGATGTTGGAGGCCGTGGAGGGAGAGCGCGGCGCGTTGCCGCTCCTCGCATTTGCCGTCGCGCGGTTGTGGGAGACGCGCGATCGCGAGCGCAAGATGCTGACACGGGAGGCATATGGTGACATCGGCGGGGTCGCGGGTGCGCTGGCCCACCACGCCGAGGCAGTTTTGGAGCGGATCGGAAGGGGTCGCCAGGGCGTGGTCCGCGAGCTTTTCCGCAACCTGGTCACCGCCGAGGGCACACGCGCCGTGCGCGAGTGGGACGAACTGTTGTCTGTATTCAGCGATTCGCAACGCGAGTCGCCCGAGGAGGTATTACGTGAATTGACCGATGCACGGCTGCTCACAACCTACGAGCTTCGTGAAGAAGAAGATGAATCGACGAGGCGCATCGAGATCATCCACGAATCGCTGCTCACCAACTGGCCGCGGCTCATCGGATGGCAGACCCAGGACGCCGACTCGGCACGCATGAGAGATGAGCTGAGGCAGACGGCACGTTCCTGGGACGAGCATGGACGTCACCGCGACCGGTTGTGGAGTGGCGCCGCCTTTCGCGAGTTCGCTTCGTGGCGGGAACGGTACCCCGGCGGGTTGAGCGAGCTCGAAGAAGAGTACTCCCGGGCGATGTTTTCGCACGCCAGGCGGAGAAAACGTCGCCGACGGATCGGGGTCGCCGCCGCATTCGCCGTTCTGCTGGCGTTTCTCGTCGTGGTTGGCCTGTCCCGCCAGCAAGCGGTCTCAGAGTCCAGGCGTGCCGAGGCCAGCAAGCTCGTTGCGTTGGCCCAGGCCCAGCTCCCAACAGATCCGACTGAAGCGCTCGCCTACACCATGGCGAGCCTCAATCTGGCCGATTCTCCTGCGGCACGGTCCTTCGTGATGAGAGCCCTCTGGGAGGCGCCGCCGGTCCTTGTCCTTGATTCCCGTGGAGCACCGGCGGTCTTCCCACGATTCAGCCCCGACGGAAGCGCGATTGCCTTGATGGGCTTCAGAGACGTGGCGGCAGTCTGGTGGGATACGGGTGATGGACCTCTCGTTCTCGACCCCCCCGGGAGGCGTGCGGTCAAGGGGTGGGGAGCCCAATGGATCTCGCAGAAGCTCCTGGCAACGGGAGTCCACTTCCGGACTGCTAATGCCGAGCGGGTTTTCATCTGGTCCATTCCGGAAGAACGGCTCCTTCGGACGATCGAGTTCGGAGGGCCGACCTACTGGCAGGTCGAGGGGTATCGCCTCCTCACGGAGACCTTTCTGAGCCACCCGACGCGGAGATGGGACATATTGCTGAGATCCTGGAGGCTGCCGGAAGGCGAGCCTGAGGATCTCGGCCGGAGGATCGACTGGGAGGAGCTGCGACCTTTCACGTCTCTCTTTGACCCGTCGGGAGACGCCTGGATCTACGCCACGGGTGACACGATCTTCACCAGCTCGTTACCCATGGTCGAAAGAGGCAACGACCTTGTCGTCGGTGTTCACGACGCAAATCGTGCCAGAGTGTTGAGTCATCACACATTGAACGGCGGCCGCTTCATGTCCCGCGACGACGAAGGAGCGCTTCGAGTGTGGTCGCTCGCAGCGCCCGGGGCCGGGCCGCTGCGGGTGATTCCCAGACCCGAAGGAGCGCCGGACGATATTGGTCTCCTCCTTGATCGTACGGGTCGTTGGATCTACCCCGAGTCTGCAAGCGAGATCGGCAAGGGGCTGTTGTGGGATCTTTCGGCCCCGCCGGGAACGCAGCCGCTCGAGCTGCGGCGGAGCGGTTCGTGGCAGTTCGCGCAACTCGCCGTGCATCCGAAATCCGATTGGGCGGTCGCCACTGCGGGCGGCGGCAGTTCCGGAACGACCTTCTGGCCGTTGCGCAAAACCTATCCCAGCGTCGTCGAGGGCGCGTCCTCGTATCGGAAGGGTCTGGCTTTCAGCCCCGACGGCCGGTGGCTGGCGACGATCTGGCCGCCGGGAAGAGCCAGGCTCTTTCCGCTTTCGGAGGCCGACCAGGCGGAGACACCGAAGCTGGCCAGGCATTACATCCTCTCCAACCCGGTGTTCGACCCGTCCGGTGAGCACGTGACGGGAGGACGACCTGGTCGCCTCGTGGTCGTGCCGATGGACGGCGGAGAGCCGCGAAGGCTGGAAGGTTTTCCGAACGAGACATTGATCGAGGCGGCAGCGTTCTCGCCGAGTGGACGCCTCGTCGCAGCAGCCTCCGGTATCGGCGTCGAGGAGCACACGCTTCGGGTGTGGGATCTGGAAACGGGAGAGGCGAGGGCCTTCGATCTGCCGAGGTCTGAAATGAGCAGGTACTCCGCCGATGAGTCGGCCGAGATGGCCTCGGCCGTCTACGAGGATAACGTGCAAAACCTCTGGTTCACCGACGAGGACACCCTGTTCACGATTGGGGCTTCGAAGTTCCTCAAATGGGACCTGAAGGACGGATCGAGCGAAGAGGCCGTCGAGCTGGAAACTGTCGGCTACAGGACAGCGGCGGTAAGCGCCGACGGACTGAAGGTGCTGATGGTCGAGAGCCTCGGGGGGGGCCTTGAGCTGGACATCTGTGCGACTCCGGTGCTCTTCGATCTGGAAGCTGGAACGACCGAGGCGCTGCCATCTTTCGGCGACTGCGTCAGGGTGGTCGCTCTCGATCCGATGGGGGCCGTTGCGGTTACGGGTGATGCCGACGGCGTCGTCCGCGTCGGTCGCATTGGCGGCGGTGAGCCGCACCTGCTTGCGGGCCATGAAGGCGCGGTCGAATGCGTTGCCGTTTCGCCCGATCTGCGGTGGGTCGCTTCGGCCGGTTCCGACACGACCGTGCGCATCTGGCCGATGCCGGATTTAGACAAACCGCCGTTGCATACGCTGCCGCACGACGAGCTCATCGCCAAACTCAAGACCCTCACCAACCTCCGCGCGGTCCGCGACCCCGAGTCCTCCACCGGCTGGAAGATCGAGGTTGGACCGTTCCCGGGATGGGCGACTGTTCCGGAGTGGTGAAATGACAATGGGCGGCACATGTGCCGCCCCTACAACCGTTTTCGGTCACACGCGGAAGATCGAGCTGCCGACCATCTGCTCGGGTTTTGAAACCCCGAAGAATTCGAGGATGGAAACCGGCAGATCGAGGATGTTGGCATCGGCCTTGGCGACCTTCTGCGATGATAGGAGGGTGCCGGGCACCAGGTCGCGGGCCATCGAGTGGTCGCCAGACCACGCCCACGGATTGAGGTCGATGGTGGGTTTGCCGGTCGATCCCAGGACCGAGGCCGAGGCGTTGCGATAGCCGGGCGTGTAACCAACCAGCAGCTCGGGCATCATTGGCGTCGCCGGGCCGGTGTACATTTCTTCGCGACGGTAGACCTTGGCGACAGGGCGTTGACCGGTCTCCAGATCGGTGATGGCCTCGAGCTCGCGGATCAGCCGGGCGGTGATCTCCCCGGCTTTCTCGGGTGTGACGATTCCGTCGCGTTCGCGGCCCTGGAGGTTGAGGTAGAGACCGTTGAATCCGACGCCGTACGCCACACTTTGTGACCAATCCACGTCGAAGATCGAGGTTTCGTCCTTCTTGGCGGCACCGTCCTTGAGCACCAGATAACCGTTGTCGCGGAGCCAGGTGTTGAGGTGGAACTGGCGTGCGAACTGGGCGAAACCGTGGTCGGAGCAGACCAGGAGCAGGGTCTTGTCATCCACCGCCGGCAGCACCTTGCCGACGAGCTTGTCCATCTCTTCATAGAGGTGGGGGATCCAACCGGCGAAGCGCACGTCCGACTCGTGATGCTTAGGGTGCGTCTCGTCCATGTTGCGCCACATCATGTGGGCATCCTGATCGGTGGAGGAGACGTAGAAATAGAAGAGCCCGTTTTCGAAACGCGACCACTGGTGATCGAAGAGCGCCATCCGTTCCTTGAGGATCAATTCGGCCTGGCCGATGTACTCCTCGTCATTGATGACCTTGTGGTCGAATGCCTTGACGTCGGCGGGGAGGCCCTTGGTCCAGAATGCGCCGATGTCGCGGGCGATCTCGGCCCCGAACTCCACCGGATAGGTGACCGGCGCCGCCTGCGCGGAGGGGTCGATATTGATTGGTGTGACGTAGAGCTGGAAATGGGGGGCGATTCCCTTCACGAGAAAACGCGCAATCCCCTGCACCGAGCCGATGACCGGCAGGAGGTCGAAGGTCAGGGTGACCCAGGGCGAGTACTCACCGCGTTTGAGGAGAATGGTCTGCCCCTGGATGTCGAGGCGGACGCCGTCGGCCTTGGGGTCGAGGTAGGCGGTAAACGGAATTTTGGCGGTATTGGCGTAGGGGTCCGACGAGGTGTCCTTTGCAGTCACCAGCGAGTTGACCGGTCCAAGAACATTGGAGCGGACGACGTTCTGATTGACATCGACATAGACGATCTCGCCGCCTTCGAGATTCGGATAGTCCTCGAAGGGATCGGAGGTGTAGTAGGAGAAGACACCATACGAGTCCACCAGATCCGGGGTCCCCATCCCGGCGATGGCCTTGGTGGCGGTCTCTTCGACCGGGAAGTTGGTCGGGATCTTGGAGATCCAGGCCGGGATGTCGCGCTCCGTGAGGTAGGCCCAGAAGGGTTTGCCCCGGCGTAGGTTCTTCGGCCCCCCTCCCTTGATCGGAAGGTGGACATCGCCGACCGAGATCGTCAGATCGGGCTCGGTGTTTTCGTAAATCGCAAAAACCGGCGTGTAGGTCTTTGGATCGCGGGCGATGAAATCGGCGATGCCGTGGCCACCGGGAGTCATGCCGGTGATAAAGCTCGACCACGCAACCGGACTGAGGGCGGGCATGGTGGTTCCGAGGGCTTGCAGAGATCCCATTTCGGCGAGTTTTTTGAAGTTCGGCAGACGTCCCATTTCCATCAACGCCCCGAGAATCTTCGGGTCGAGCCCGTCGAGACCGAGGACGATGACCTTTTTGTCGGTCGACGAACCACCGCACGAGACCGCGGGCAGCGACAGACCGGCCGTAGCGGCTGTGCCGGCCAGCATCCTCATGAAGTCCCGCCGGTGGAAACCGGCAATCGGATCGTTCTTACTCGTCACTGGTGCCCCCGTCTCGCTTCTCGGTCCGGTGATCTCACCGGGCGTCACGAGTTGAGACAATTCTCCCGATGCATCTATTCCAGTTTTCTCTCGCTCTCGATGCGGCTGCGGAGCACGCGCCAGGCTTCGAGATACTCGGCGAGATGTTCGTGGCCCCCGTCTTTGATCAGCGACTCCAGAAGTTTCTCGACCAGCCGTTGTTCTTTGTCATAGGCTTTTTGGTCAAAAAAACCGGCGAAGTGGGCGAGTCGTAGCCAAACCAGGTAGGTCGTGACGGCATCGCACTCGTTGTAATTCACGATGCGTTTGATGTTGCCTTCCAGCCACAAGGGCGCCACGTCGTTGCCGTCGACCCCCATTTTCCCCGGGATTCCCGACTGGACCGCAATCTCGTGCAGGCTGGGGTTGACGCGGCCCCACCCGCCGACGATTTCCTGGAGGTCGATGTTGAAATCGGAGCCACGGGCGAAGTAGTCGATGCCTTCCCACGGTTTGTCGGGTCGCTCGCAGAATCCCGGCGCCGAGAGGCCGAGAAGCAGCCCGCGCTGGATCAGAATTTTGAGGTCGGATTGGAGCGAATTGTAGCCCACCAGCTGGGGGCGGTTGTTCCCCAGGGCGTCGAGGAAGGTGCCGACGACGTGCGCTTCAGTACATTCTTTGCCGTTCGTGGGGTCGTGTGGCAGCGCCATGAGGTTGAGCTTGACCGATCCGTCGTGGAGGCGTCGTCTCTCGAGCGCCGCGACTGAGACGACCCGGCAGACGACGGTTTTCAGAAAGGGAGTCGGATTCTCCTCGGTGGCGCCGCCACGCTCCCACATGACCCGCATGACCTCGCCTGGATCGGCGAGCTCCACGGCCTCCTCGTACAGCAGCCGGCCCGCCACCGGATCCGGCACCCACTCGATATCGAAGGCCCACACGCGGTTGTGAACGTTTTTGATCATTTCAAACCCCCAGGGCGGAAACCACCCAGAACAAAAGCAGACCGACCAAAACAGCCAATACCGGCATCATGATCGTGAAGAGCTCTGCCAAAAGAGTGCCTCGCATGCTCCCGGCGACCGCCGGATCAAAGGCCTGACCGAAGCCGTAGCGGTTGGCCACATAGCCGAGAGCCACGACCAGCAGGAGAGCGATGATCCAGAGGGCCCCGCCGTCACCAGCGCCTTGCACACGAACCACCAGCAGGGCCGGCCACAACACCGCCCACGCAACCATGTCCGCGATGCCGACCCATGCAAAAGCCCGCCATGATGGGCGGTGTTGGCGGAAGGTTGGAGATGAGAGGATTTTCCATTTGATGAAACCCGCGATTATGGTTGCCAGAATCACCGCCGGAACAGCGATCCACACGAACAGGCGGCCGAGATCCTGGGTGGGCCACTGGGGTGCGCTCGCTGCGACTGCAGTAGTGATGAGATTTGTTCCAATCACGGGTACCGCCGACCCTACAGCGTCTCGCGGTGGGTGTCGAGCGCTTCAGGACGACGTGCCGAGTTGCAGCGATCCATCGTCGTGGACGATGAAGAGGATCTCCGTCACGGATGCTCCTGCCGAAGCGGTCAGTTGGAAACGGGACTGCCCGGGGAGGATCAGGATGACGGTGGCCCGCCCGGCGTGAGTCGAGACCTTTATGGTGTCTGACCCACCAGCGAAATGTCCGAGTGTTGCGCGAAAGACAACCACGGTCCCGTCGGGAGCGTTGCTCGAATAGCTCGATCCCGATCGGACGTCCACTTCGATCTCGGCCTGACCGGGCGCATCATTGGCGACGGTGATCCTTTTGAATACGACCAGCCAGTCCTTTTGCTGGGTCGGGAGGGTCGGGCCACCATCACCGCATCCAGCGGCGATCAGCGTCAGAACGCCGACGAGAAGAGCGCACGATCGTGCTTTCATTTCTCCACCATGGCTGATGGCCGGAGATTATACTTCGTCCTGAGAAAATTGTGGAAGCGTATGGATGTTTTTTTCCCATTCACGGCCATCAAAATCGGAGATTTTGATCCTCGCGACCGTTTCGGGCTCGAGACAGCGGGCGTTCACGCTGACGCCATTCGGGTTCGAACGTGGGACGTAAAACGATTTGATACCACAATTGGCACAGAAAAGGTGCTGTGCGACCCCGGTGTTGAATGTGTAGGTGGTGAGGATGTCTTCGCCTTCGAGTAAACGAAAATCGTCTTTCGGAACGATCAGGTGGAGATAGGAGGTCATGGCGCAGATCGAGCAGTTGCAGAGTTTGACATGGAGCTCTGCCGGTGCATCGACCTCGAAACGAACCGCGCCGCAGTGGCATCCGCCGCGATGGACAACCAGGTTGGGATTGAGGTTCATAGGGGGAGTCTAGCGCGGAAGAATTCGGAATTCGGAATTCGGAATTTCATCGCACACTGCCCTTGACAAGCCGTGAGGGAAACCAACGATTTCGCTGCATCTAGCATCCAGTCAGGAATCAGTGTCGTCTTTGCCACTTCGGTAGAAGCGTATCGCGACTTTTTCGACCGTGGCGAGGCCTTCGGTGATGGCTCCGTCGATCAGCGGCAAAAAAGCATCGATGTGGTCGGCCGTATCGACGATCTCGATGACCACCGGAAGATCGGATGAGAGACGCAGGATGCGGGCGGTATGGAGCCGGCTGCGCGCACCGAATCCCTCGAGACCGCGCAATACGGTGGCCCCGGCGAGACCCTCGCGCCGCGCCTCGCGGACGATCCATTCATAAAGCGGCATTCCTTCATGACGGTCGGATTCGCCGATAAAGATGCGAAGGAGTTGACCATGATCCGGTACGTCCATATCAACCTCACAATGATCGGGCGATGAGGTAGCCGAGCCAGGCGGCGCTGAGACCCAGCACGAGTTGGAGAACGATATTGGCAAACATGCGCGCCACGTCAGAGGCGTGTGCCAATGCCACAGTCTCGAATGCAAAGGTCGAAAATGTCGTGAAGCCTCCGAGCACACCGATCATAAGAAAGAGCCGGGCGGCGGGAGAGAATACCTGGCGGTGTTCCGCCCAGCCGCCAAGCAGACCGATCGCCAGGCAACCGAGGACGTTGACCACCAAAGTTCCGTGCGGAAAGCTCCCGGTGCCGGGTATCCGGTGGACCCAACCCGAGAGCATGAAGCGGAGGCTCGAACCGACGAAACCTCCGAATCCGACCCAGAGGACGTCGGTGAAGGCTTTCAATTTGGTTGCATCTCCATTGTGGGATCAGTGTAGCTTGGAAGAATTAGGAATTAGATGAATTAGGAATTAGGAATGCCGGCCGCCGCTTCACCACCAAGGCACCAAGGACACCAAGACGGACTCATACTCGGGCCCGGCCTTCGAAACGCTTGGCGCGTTCTTGGTGTACTTGGTGTCTTGGTGGTTCAGATTCTGTGTGCGTCTACCGGAAGTCCTCTCGGACCGGGGAGAAGACGTCGATGATCCGACAATCGGTTATGGAGCGGCCGGAGTGCACGACGTTTGGTGGGATGACCAGGTAGTCGCCGGCGCTCAGTCGTTCGGTGACGCCGTTCAGCGTGAGTTCGAACTCGCCCTCGACGACAGTGGATATCTGATCGTGGTGGTGTGAGTGTTCGGGAAGATCGATGTCGGGATCGAAGTGCCAGTGGGCGACGGTCATCCGGTCGGAATGGATGAAACGGACCTCGGTTCCCGGCAGGAGACGTTGGATCTCGATGTCTTCGATGTTCATGATGAGCCCCCTGTTACTTTTAATCCAGAACGACTGCTCCGGGGTCTCCCTGACTGTGGGCGCGTGGTTTGGCGACCAGGACCTCGGAGGGAATCCCGTACGAGACGATGGTGGTCGAATACAGGATCTTCCACGATGCCGGCCCGAGATAATCGGCGAGCGAGAGGGGACGGCGGCCACCGACGAGCGAGGGTTTGATCGTATGCACGGCCAACCGACCGGCTACGATCAGCTTTGAGACGAAGTTGGTCCCATAGGTGAGACTCGTCAGGCACAGTAAACCGTCGGGCCGGAGCAGTTGCCAGGCCTGGGAGAGGGTCCGGCCGATGTCCATGGTCGAAAGCAGCTCGATCACATAGGTGGCGACATACCGGTCGCAGCACTTCGGCGGTAACGGGACCCGCGGTCGGCCGTCGGTCTTCGTCACCGAGACCCGTGAACCAAATGGCACGAGCCGCGCCCTGGTTGACTGGACCATTGCATCCGAAACATCGAAGGCCGCGTAGGAGGCCTTCATCGGCAGTTCTTCCTCCATCAGGCGTTGGGCCAGGGAGCCGTCGCCGCACCCGAATTCGACCACCGATTCGGCAAGACCGAAGTCACCGACCTCGATCAATCGATCGAGAGCCTCACGCTCATAACGGGCGGGCCCTTTAGGCCGTCGCCCGCGGCGGTCGTAATGCTCACGTGCCTGCTGGCGCGTGAGCATCGGCCGGGTTATTGGGGTCGATGACATACGGCCTCGATATTGTTGCCGTCAGGGTCGAGGACGAAAGCCGCGTAATAGTTGGGATGGTAGTCCCCTCGCAGACCAGGTGCGCCGTTGTCGGTGCCGCCGGCCGCCAGGGCTGCCGCATAAAAGGCGTCGACGGTCGCGCGGTCGCGACTGGTGAAGGCGATGTGGACAGGAGGAACCGTGGCGTCCCCTTCTTTGATCCAGAAGTCCGATTTCTGCATGACGCCGAATCCGCAGGCGTCCTCCATTTCCACTACGATCTGATAGTCGAGAGGGAGTAGGGCTTCTTTGAAAAAATCTCTACTAGCCTCGAATTCGCTGACTGAAATGCTGATGTGGTCGATCAATATCGCCTCCCTGCACCTGTCAATGTACCCGCCACAACCAGGCTTCGCAATGGTTTCTGGTCACTCTCAATGTTCTCGATCTCCGCGGTTCAGTGTCGCATCGAATATTTTCTGCGTCTTGGTATGGGCAAGCCCCGACCGCTCGAAGAAGCGGTGAGCCTTGTCGCGGTCGGCGCGGCTACGGACCCTGAGCTTCACGTAGCCGTTGGATTCTGCCCACCGGCGGGCCGCGTCGAGCAAGGCCCGGCCGATGCCGCGACGGCGGTGTTCATCGGAGACGATCAATCCTCCGAGTTCTGCAAAAGTATCTGATTCGATGCGGTGAGTTCCGAAGACGTGCACCCAACCCACGATTATTCTGGTTTCGGCCACGGCCACGAATACGGCGTTGCCCGGCGCCTCCATGAGTTTTTCGAAGCGGGTTTCGACCGCCTCGAGGGTCGACGAGTAGCCGAGTTCGCCGGTGAGTTTGCAGAGGGCTCGCAGGTCACCACCATCGGCCGGTCGAATCGAGACTGGTTGTTCGTTCATTGAACACGATCATACGCGCTTTCAAGTAGCATGGTGATGCAATGAGGAGTCATTCCAGGATTTCCCTGGTCATTCCGGCCTACAACGAAGCGGAGTTGCTTCCCCGATTGCTCGACACGGTCGATGTGGCCCGAGATCGTTACCGCGGGGGCCCTGCTGCGATCGAGGTTGTTGTGGCCGACAACGAGTCACTCGACGACACCGCGGCGATCGCGGTCGATCGGGGTTGCCGGGTGGTCTCGATTGAACCCCGCCGAATCGCGAGCGTGCGCAATGGTGGGGCGGCCGAAGCGACCGGAAAGATTCTGTGTTTCGTTGATGCCGATGGACAGGTTCATCCCGAGACATTCAACGCGATCGAGGACTGCCTGGCGGGGGGCAGGGTGGTGGCGGGTTCGACCGGTGTCCGTCTCGAACGATGGTCGCTCGGGATCGCCATCACCTATTGCATGTTCGTGCCATTTGTCTGGGCTCTTCGCATGGACACCGGGGTCGTCTTTTGCCTCCGGGAAGACTTCACTTCGGTCGGAACCTATGACGAGAGACGTCTCTTCGGTGAAGACGTCCAGTTGCTTTTCGATCTTCGGAGGCTTGGTCGGAAACGAGGACAGCGGCTCGTTCGTCTCCGGAAAGTCAAAGGCATCGCCTCGTCGCGCAAGTTCGACAAATACGGAGACTGGCACTACTTCACCGATCTCTTCAAGGTATTTCCGTTGATCCTGCGCTCGCCGAGGGCGACCAGCGACTATGCGGACAAATACTGGTACGGCGACCAGCGACCCCCGACTCCGGGTACTGCTCGGCATGGTGATTCGGCGGAAAAGAAAGTCAAGAGGTAAGGGTCAAGAGTTGCTGCTCTCCAAAACTCGGGCGACAGCGACAGTGTCCAGCGTCAACCACCGGGACAGAGAGCAGGGACAGCGAACAGAGTTCAGCGGCAGGAAGCAGCGACCGGGAACAACGATCAGGAACAGCGATCACCGTCGGATCGATCGCGATGTACTATCTGCACAGATCCTTCGACTCGGTCGCGAAGCTCCGTCGCTCAGGATGACAAACGGCCAGTGCCGGTTTGGCCAGCCCAGCCTCATGTCATCTGCGTGATCTGCGGTTTCTCATGAAATGTCCGGTAAAATCCGAAATCCGAAATCCGAAATCCGAAATCCGAAATCCGAAATCCGAAATCCGAAATCCGAAATCCGAAATCCGAAATCCGAAATTCCTCATTCAAACCCGCCTTCTTTTGGTTGCCAAAGCTCCACCTTGTTGCCCTCGGGGTCGAGAAACCAGCCAAAACGGCCATAGTCCTCGTCCATGATGTCACCGACGATTTCGCCACCGCCTTCGGTCACCTGGGCCAAGACACCATCGAGATCATCCACCATCAGGTTGATCATGTAGTCCTGTTTCGACGGTTCGAAATAATCGGTGTCCTTTTTGAACGGCGACCAGACGGTGAGACCACCGGCCGGCACGGTCTCCGGTTTGAAATTGGCCCCGTAAGGGGGCTCTACCGGGAGTCCGAGCCATTTTTGATACCACTCTCCGAGTTTTGCGGGGTCCTCGGATTTGAAGAACACGCCACCGATTCCAAGCACCTTGGCCATATTGATCTCCTTGTCGCTGCAAGAGAAAGCAAAACGGATTCATCATCTATTTCGTTGGTGGTGCATGCCGCAATCGCTACCGGTATCGAAATTCAGATCTCCAGAGGAGCAGAGGAGCAGAGGAGCAGAGGAGCAGAGGAGCAGAGGAGCAGAGGAGCAGAGGAGCAGAGGAGCAGAGGAGCAGACGTAGCAGAGGCAGCCTGAGGAGCAGCGGAGCGAGCAGCAGGAGCAGAGGAGCAGAGGAGCAGAGTGAGCAGAGGAGCCAGAGGAGCCTTAGAGGAGCCAGAGGAGCAGAGGAGCAGAGGAGCAGAGGAGCAGAGGAGGCAGAGGAGCAGAGGAGCAGAGGACACACGGCCCTTATCACAAGCGACGCCTCCGGTACGGTTCTCCCTTTCTCCCCTTCTGCAACGGGATCGGGATCGGAACTGTCGTTCAATATGTCATCCTGAGCGAGGCCGTCCGACGGCCGAGTCGAAGGATCTGCGGCTCACGGGTCTCTGCGGTCCATCTCATAGATCCTTCGACTACGCCCCAGGGCGGGCTCCGCTCAGGATGACATCGGGAGGCGATTTTCGCGTGCAGGAAATATCCGTGATCGATGGTTCCCCCTTTCTCCTTTTCTCCCTTTCTCCCTTTCAGGAACGGTATCCACAGCAGCCGTTCGATATTGATAGCGATTCCGATAGCGATAGCGATTGTTACTCAGTCCCTCAGCCATCTGGTTCGGGAATCCAGCATCCAGTATCGAGTAAGATGCCGAGGTGCGGCAGAGCTTCATTCATCGGGCGTGGGCTCGGACGCAAGCAGTCCGGGTGACTGTGGACGAGGTTGGTGAGGGTGTCTGCAGATTTCGTATTCAAAGCCGAGGGACCCGCCGACTCGGCTTCGAGGTGAACGCTTACCTGCTCGGCGATCTGCTGATCGATAGCGGTTTCTCCCATGGTGGCGAAGCGTTCCTGGCTGCGCTCTCCGGCCGCGATGTTGCAGCCGTCGCCTGCACCCACAATCACGAAGACCACACCGGAAATTGCGCTGCCATCGCCGCCGCCCACGGTTGTCCGGTTTTTCTCCGCGAGGCCGATCGATTGTGGGAGGAGGGCGTTCGTTCGCTGGCACCCTATCGCCGCGCCTGGTGGGGGCCGGTGGCCGAATTCGAAGCGACCGAGCTTCCTGAGGTGATGACGACCTCCGACCGAAGACTCGAGGTCATTCCGACGCCGGGCCATTCCCGGACTCAGGTTGCGTTTTTCGAGCGGGCGACCGGATATGTCTTTTCCGGCGATCTTTTTGTCTCTCCCGGTGCGACCGCGGTGCTCATCTGGGGCAACCCGTGGCAGGAGGCGGAGTCCTTGCGTCGGGTCGCCGCCCTCGCCCCTCGCCGCATGTTGACCGGTCACGGAGCGATAGTCGACGATCCGGCCCCAAGCCTCGAACTCAAGGCTGACCGTATCGAGGACGCGGCCCGGCGCTCCCTGGAACTGACCGCCAAGGGTCTGTCACCACGCAGGATCGCGAGCCGTGTTTTTGCCAAGGGCAGGATGAAAGACCGATTCTTCGAGTTGTTGACGACGAGGGAGTTTTCGAGGCTCAACTTCGTCAAGGCGGCGGTGAGCAACGCCCCGAAAAGCTATAAGCTATAGGCTATAAACAATAGCAGTAAGCCAGGAGTCGAGAGGCGAAGTCACCGTGACGCAAGTAGGCTGAATTGCACGATGAAGAAGGTAATGGTATCGCTGACAAATGGGAGCCGACTAACCTCAGCCCATCGCCCACAGCCCACAGCCCACAGCCTGCAGCCTACAGCCTGCAGCCCATAGCCCATAGCCCATAGCCTATAGCCTATAGCTTACGGCCGATAGCCGATAGCCCCATCGCTCCCTCTCTGCGACAATGTTCTCGTGCTGACGATCGATGGATTTCGTGCCGCCCTGACTCGATACCAGGCTCTCGAAGTGCCCATTACCGAGGGGATGCGCCAGGCGGCGGTTGCGGCGGTCTTGTGTGAGCACGCAGGTTCGCTCGATATGCTGTTTATCCACCGTGCCGAAGATCCGCGCGATCCGTGGTCCGGTCACATGGCTTTTCCCGGCGGCCGCGTGGATCCGGGTGACGCGGATCCTCTGGGCGCAGCGATCCGGGAGGCCCGCGAAGAGGTCAGCCTGGATCTGGAGGCCCTTGCTCAAAAACTCGGAAGGCTCGACGACGTCCAGGCCATCGGTCGCGGTCGACCCATGTCGCTGGTTATCAGCCCCTTTGTTTTTTCGCTGGCGGAACGACCGGTCCTGGTGCCAAATCATGAGGTCGCGGAGGTGGTCTGGGTGCCGGTGGATTTCCTGGCCGATCAGCAGAACCGCGAGACCATGGAATACCGCCACTCCGGTCTTGACCTCGAACTTCCCTGCTATCGTTACCGCGACCATCTGATCTGGGGCATGACCCTGGGAATGGTCGAGGAGCTGCTTTCGTTAGTGGCGTTCTGAGGATTTGGATATTTCACCGTTGATTCTTCGAAGATCGTTGTTCTTCATCTTCGTCCTTTTCAGTGTCGCCGTTTCGGCGGCGCTGGAGTGCCGTGTTCAGACCCCGTCGGGGGAGACCCTTGCCGGCGCCAGGGTGACGGTGATCGAGACCGGAGAATCCTTTGTCGCAGACGGCCGGGGCCGATTCGTCCTCGACCCGGTCCCCGAGGCGCCCTTCGTGCTTTTTGTCGCACGCCCCGACGGAGTTGCTCTGCGCCCGGTGACGATCGAAGTGGTGCCCCTCGAAGGACCACTGGTTGTTGTTGTCGCTCCGATCGGAGAGACAGTCACCGTGGTCAGTGGGGTCGTGCCCGATCTCGAGCTGCCACCTGCCGTCGCCTCCACAGTGATGGGGCGCGGCGATCTCGATCAGCGCTTGCCGGTTCAGCTCTTCCAGACGCTCGAGAACCTCCCGGGATCCAGCGTGAGCGGCGACGGACGTTCGGCGGTGCCCGGTCTTCGTGGTCTTCCCCAGCATCGAACCCTGCTTTTACTCGACGATGGGCGGGTGGCCAGCGAACGGCGAGCTGGGCCCTCGGCAACCTACCTCGATCCCGAAACCATCGAGGAGGTGGAGGTGGTCAGGGGACCGGGTTCGGTGGCCTATGGTTCGGATGCCTTTGGAGGGATCATCCGGGCTCGGACCAGGATGCCGGACCCGCAGGGGGGCACGGGGCTGAATTGGAGCGCCGTTGCCGGCGCGGGGATCAATGAGGCGGGGGCAGCGGCGGAATTTACCACCGGTCTGCTCGGTGGCGGCCTGCTCCTCGGTGCGCACTATCGTTCCTCTGATGATTACGAGAGCCCGGAAGGCACGGTGCTCGATTCGGGTGCCACGCTCAGCGGTTTTCGTTTCGGGTGGCAGGCGGTGGCGCTGGGTGGGGTCGTTCACCTCGGCTGGCGGACCGACGAGGCGAAGGACGTCGGAAAACCGGCCCCTGACTCCGCGACAAGAAGGGTCTATTACCCGCGAGAAGACTCGAATCGGCTCAGCCTCGGTTTCGAACGACCGGGCCCGGGCAGCTGGAGCCGCCTCAGCGTTTCAATCGCCTGGGACGACTATCGCCTGGATCTCACCAAGGATCGTTTCGCCACGGCATCGACCGTTCGGGATGTGGCGCAATCAAGGGTCGATGCCAACGATTACACGATCCGCGCCGATGCCGAGCGTGCGCTCGGTGCGTGGAGGATGGTGATCGGGCTGGATCTCAACGGCCGCTACAATCTCCGGGCCCTCAACACATACACGACCTTCGACCGTGCCGGAGATCCGCTGGAGACCAGCAGTGAGACGAGTATCGAGGATGCCAATGGCAGCGACCTGGGGGTCTTTGCCAGTTTCGAGAGCGGACCTAGGCCGGTGGCGTCTCGACTTCGGAGCCCGCGGCGACTGGGTGCGGAGTGAGAACACCGGCGGATATTTTGGCGACGTCGGTACGTCCAATACCGCCTTTTCGGGCTTTGCGGCGCTCGGGTTCGATTTCGGCCACGATCTCGAGCTCACCGGACAGGTGGCCCGGGGCTTCCGGGATCCACTTCTTTCCGATCGTTACTATCGCGGTGAGACCGGGAGAGGCTTCATCACCGGCAACCCCGATCTCGAGCCCGAAACCAGCCTGCAATTCGATCTCGCCCTTCGCTACAACCCCGACAAGATGATGGCCGCGCTCTATGTTTATCGTTATCGCATCTTCGACCTCATCGAGCGGTTTCGAATCGATGACGACTTTTTCTTCCGCAACCGCGGCGAGTCGCAGATCACCGGTATCGAGCTCGAGGCGTCCTTTGCCCTCGGGTCGAATCTCGAACTTTTGCTGGGCGCGCAGGTACTCGAGGGTGAGGTGGCGGAAGACGGTGGCCCGACCGATGGCGTACCTGCCCCCGGTGGATTTGCGGTGCTCCGGGGTCAGCCCACCTCGAGATGGTGGTGGATGGTGCGGGCGGCCGCGTTTGCGCGCGATGACCGCCCCGGCCCGACCGAACAGGATGTTCCCGGCTATGCCGTGATCGACGCCGGGGTCGGTTTTTCGGTTGCAGACTGGCTGGAACTGTCGCTGCTCGGCCGCAATCTTGCCGACCGGTCCTATCTCGCGTCGTCGGACGAAGATTCGGTTCTGGCGCCCGGTCGCTCGCTACGCCTGATCCTCCGTGGAAGGCTCTGACGAACAGGAGCCGATCGAGAAGGGGAGCAAGGGCCCACCTTCAGAGTTGTGTCCCACAGCCTGGATCACTCGGCCCAGGTGGGAAGTGTCGGACAGCGATCAGCGGCCGGGACAGTGAACAGCACTCATTTCTTCGGGGATCCGGCCTTGGTGGTGCGGCCGTCTCGGCCGCACGGTGGGCAGGCGAGACGCCGACACCACAGCGGGTGTTCCTTCTGCTGAACGACCCGGAGGTGATCACGCCGTCACTGCACCTGATTGCTGACCCTGATCTCTGCCTCTGATCGCTGATCCCTGTCGCCGCCCCTGGACGTTGTCGCAGCCGCTGCAATTCGGGCACGGACGCGGACGCGGACACGGGCACGGGGCAACCGCGAACTGGATTTGCCAAAAACCAACCCGTAAACCGCGTGTTGTCAGGTGGGAAACTTCATGACTATCTCTGTTTTGGACAGCAGTGATCCGGCACCCAGCATCCAGCATCCAGCATTTAATATCTAACCCCTCTGCACCCTTCCACCATTTCATTCTCCACGACGGCGCGGGAGGGTGTAATCTACCTCGCGGAGGTTTCCATGAAACGTCTCATGATTCTGTTTGCAATCGTATCCGTCTTCTCGTGTGCCCCGACCGAGGATCCTGCCGATCTCGTCATTCTTGGTGGTCGGATCGTCACCGTGAATACGTCGAATCCCGAAGTCGAGGCGCTCGCCGCCCGCGGCCAGAATATCGTCGCGGTGGGAAGCGAAGCCGAGGTCCGCCGATTGATCGGGCCGGACACCGAGGTCATCGATCTCGGCGGTGCGCTTGCGGTGCCCGGACTCATTGAAGGTCATGGACATTTTCTGAGTATCGGTCGAGCCAAGATGCAGCTCGATTTGCGTTCGGTTGCGAACTTCGACGAAATAGTGGCCATGGTCGAGGCCGCGGTGGCCGAGGCCGAGCCCGGGCAATGGATCCTGGGGCGTGGGTGGCATCAGGAAAAGTGGGACTCGGTCCCTGAGCCGAATATTTCGGGTCTTCCCTACCACGACGCCCTGAGCGCGGTGTCGCCGGAAAACCCGGTATTTCTCACCCACGCCAGCGGCCACGCGTCGATGGTCAATGGCCTGGCCCTGGAGATGGCGGGCATCGATGACAATACCCCCGATCCTCCGGGTGGTGAGATCGTGCGAGACCCATCGGGACGCGCCATCGGAACCCTTCGCGAGACCGCCGACAACGTGGTGGCTGCGCAGATGGACCGGAAATGGGACGATGCCACCGTGCGACGGATGGCTGAGCTCGCCAGCGAAGAGTGCCTCCGGCAGGGAATTACCTCTTTTCAGGATGCCGGCTCGGGCTTCAAGCAGGTCGAGTTTTTGCGCCAGATGGCAGTGGCCGACGAACTTCCGCTACGGCTTTGGATCATGCTTTCGGAGGACAACGAGTCGCTGGCCGAAAATCTGCCCGGATTCGAGGTCAGCCGCGAGGGCAGTGGTTTCATCACCGTTGGTGGGATCAAGCGCTGGGTGGATGGTGCCCTCGGTTCCCATGGCGCCTGGCTCCTCAAGCCCTACACCGATCTGCCGTCCAGCACCGGGCTCAACATCGTCACGCCGGAGGAACTTCGGGTGACTGCGCAGCTGGCGTCCGAGTATGGCCTCCAGCTGTGTTCCCACGCGATCGGCGACCGCGCCAACCGCGAGACCATTGATGTTTATCAGGAGGTCATCGACTCGCGTGCGGACGGACGGGAATTGCGCTGGCGGGTGGAACACGCCCAGCATCTCCACCCCGAGGACATCCCCCGTTTTTCCGAGCTCGGCATCATCGCCGCGATGCAACCGACCCACTGCACTTCGGATGGGCCGTGGGTCGTGCCGCGTCTGGGTGAGCAGCGGGCTGAAGAGGGCGCCTACGTCTGGCGGGCCCTGCTCGATTCGGGGGCGGTCATCGCCAGCGGGACTGACGCGCCGGTGGAAAAGGTCGATACGATGCCGACCTTCCATGCGGCGGTCACGCGTCTGATGGCGGACGGAACCGCCTTCTATCCCGGTCAGAGCATGACCCGCGAGGAAGCCCTTCGGACCGCCACTCTCGATGCGGCCTACGCGGCCTTCGAAGAGGACATCAAGGGCTCCCTCGAAATCGGCAAGCTGGCCGATGTCACGGTGCTCTCGAAGGATGTTCTGGTTGTGCCCGAGGAGGAGATCCTCGAGACCACGGTGCTTTACACCATCGTCGGTGGGAAGGTGCGGTACCGGGCGGAATAGGGCCCGCCGGGATGCCCTACGGAACGCCCCAGAAAGGGTGAAAGGGAGCAGGGGAGAAAGGGAGATCGAGCCCTCGCCGTTGTGGGTAGGTGAAAGTGTCCCCGCTTCCCCTTTTGGGATCGGGAGGCGACATTCCCACGCAGGAGTAACCGGTGCCGGGTGGTTCTCCCTTTCCCCCTTTCTCCCCTTCCCCCTTTCGGTATCGGTCAAGGGATCGAGCATCCGGCAAAGAGCATCTTCTGCCCCTCAGCCCCTTTTCCCTCTTCAACTTGCGTCCCTTTGATAAGCTTATATAGGCGGACAAAGGGGCAAATCATGGCGGGATTCATCCACACCTGTGAGCAGTGCGGATCGTCAATGCAGGTTCACGAGCGCTATGTCGGTCGAACCCTCAAGTGCACCTCGTGCCGGGCGGAGTTCACCGCCGAGCTCCCCGAGGTCGATGGTGTGCAGGAAGTCGTGGCGGCGATGCCGGCGGATCCGGAGCCGGGCAAGAAGATCAACCGGATCTTTCTCGCGATCTTTCTGCTGATCCCGTTGGCCGGTTTCATCTGGTGGCTGGGCCAGGATCCGAGCGAAGGCCCCGGCGGGGCGGTGTTCCGAGACCAGCGGGCGGTCGGAGAAAACGCGACTCTCGACACCGGCATGGACCGCCCGGTCATGGTCGCGCTCGACCACGAGGCGGTGGGCGCTTTGCTGGATATGACCACCGGTGCGCTGCAGGTCGGCGTGAGTTCCCTGATGAACGACGACGACCGTTTTCTCGAGCTCGAGGGCGGTACCAAGATCCGAATTCTCGAATATGCCAACAAGGACCGAGAGGCCCGGGTGCGGATCCTCGAAGGCCCGTGGGAGAGCCGAATCGTCTGGGTTCCAACCCGCTGGGTGCGGTGACACGGGTCATTTCGCAAATCCCCAGAATGCCTGTATATTGACACCAGATGTCAGAACGACTGACACATTTGGAGGACCTGATATGCGTTTCACGCGGCGATTGAGTGTTTTATTTATCCTTGTTGTTGCTCTGCTGCTCGTCGTGACCGCGACCGCGGACGCCCGTCAGGGCTCTCAACCGAGGTCGAGGCGTGGGCAGGCGACGGCGACCGTCGATCTGCCGGTCTTCCAGGTCGAGGCCATTGTCCCCGAGGTGCTCAAGGCCGAGGACGACCTGATGGCGGCTCAGGGCCCGGGACCGCTCCGTTTTGCTGCACCGTGGGACCTCGCGATCACGCCGTCCAACGACGGGACGTGGGAGAATCTCGAAGACGGCGGCAGGCTGTGGCGGCTGCGCGTTGAAGCCGAGGGCGCCACTGATCTCAACTTCGGTTTCCGTCGCTTTCGTTTGCCCAAGGGAGCGACCCTGCACATCCTCAGTGAGGATGGAGATTTTTTCCAAGGGCCCTATACGTCGACCGACAACAAGAAACACCGAGAGCTTTGGACACCGGTGGTCCCCGGCGAGAAGGCGGTGATCGAACTCTACGTTCCCGCGGACGCGGCCTTCGAGCCGGAACTCGAGCTCCGACGCGTCGGACGCGGCTACCGGGACCTCTTTGCAAAGAAGGACGAGAAACAGGGGAGCTGCAATATCGACGTGGTCTGCCCGCTAGGCGATGACTGGCGCGACGAGATTCGTAGTGTGGCCAGATACTCGATCAGCGGGAGCTTTCTCTGCACTGCAACCCTGATCATGGATGTCCCCGGTAGCTTCACGCCCTTCATGTTGTCCGCTAACCACTGCGATGTCGACAGCGGCAACGACCAGACGATCGTGGCTTACTGGAACTACGAATCTGCAACCTGTGGAGACCTGGGTGGCGGTTCATTGGCAGACAACCAAACCGGAGCGACATTCCGTGCCTCGGAGGAAGACAACGACATGCTCCTCTTCGAACTCGACGACGAACCTGACGCCGCGTTCGGCGTGTATTACGCGGGCTGGGATGCGCGCATGTCGACTGTTCCAACGAGCAGCGTGGGCATCCATCATCCGCGGGGCGACGAGAAGGCCATCAGTCTGAACGACGATGCGCTGACCATCCGCTCATCGTGCATTGTCACTGGGGGACCGGCGGGTACCCACTGGAATGTCGACAACTGGGAACAGGGAACGACTGAACAAGGTTCGTCGGGCTCCGGTCTTTGGGACCCGGATACGCGCCGGGTGGTTGGCTACCTGTCGGGCGGTTTGGCAGCGTGCGACAACACGGCCGGTTACGACTGCTACGGACGCATGGCGGTCGGGTGGGATGGAACAAACTCTGCCGGGCGCCTCAAGGACTGGCTCGATCCCTCCAACACCGGCACCCAGTTCGTGAACGGCGCCAACGCCGGCGGTTCGACCGGCGGTAATGTCGCAAGTTGCGGCAACGCCTTCTACGACGATGGTGAGGCGATCAATGCCTCCTGGTTCGGTGGTGGCGGTGCCGGAGATCCCGACCTCATGTTTGCGGTCAAGTTCGAATTGGCTGATTTCGGATTCCAACCCGGCAACACCCAGATCACACGCTTCTGTGCCGGAAATCAGATCAGTTTTGCCGGCGGGCCATGGCCGAATGAGGTCATGGTCTATGCCGACAGCGGCGGTGCGCCGGACGAGAACAATGTGCTCGGCCAGGGAACCATCTACACCGGTGACGGCCAGGGCTGGTACGAGGTGACGCTTGCAGCTCCCGTGACCCTCAACGGAGATTTCTGGCTGGTCAATCGTGGCTATTCCCAGTGGACCGGTGAAGATTTCAACATGGAATTTGACGGCGCCGCGAACTCCGGCAACAGCCTGCTCTCCGAAACCGGCGTTGCCGGGCTCCTGCCGGTCAACGAAGGGAACTTCATGCTCCGCGCCACCCTCCAGACGGGCGGTGGAGGCGGCGGTGGTGGTGGAGGCGGCGGCGGTGGCGGTGGTGGTGGCGGTACTCCTTCCACCTGCACCAACAGCGACACCACGATCTGCCTCCGCGACGGCAATCGATTCGAAGTCCAGGTCGACTGGCACCCGGCAAACGACCAGACCTTCCGTTCGGCCTTTGTTTCTGACCTCCGCACCGCGGATTCGGGGATCTTCTACTACAACAACCCGAACAACCTGGAGTTTCTGCTCAAGGTGCTCAACGGCTGTCCGCTGAACAACCATTACTGGGTGTTCTTTGCAGCCACCACCAATGTGGAGTTCAAGGTCACCGTGACCGACACGGAGAACGGTTCGGTCCAGGTCTATACCAACCCGCAGGGCCAATCGGCGGATGCCGTCACCGATGTGGAGGCCTTCGCCACCTGTCCATAGCCAGGCCCCTCGACCTCTTTTCACAAGGCGCCCCGGTCTCCGGGGCGCCTTTTTTTGTCGATTCCGGGTCAGAAGAGTGCTTTCCTGCGGACCGATTACCGAACGCCGGCATCGGACAACCACAGAGGCACGGAGACACAGAGAAGCTCACAGAGATTTTCTGAGAGTCAGCGCTCCCACGCCGTGAGGCAGCCAATATTCGGATTTTCGACTGCTTTTCCATCGCCAACCATGAAACACTCAGTGCCATCCTCTGTGCCTCTGTGGCTCCGTGGTTTTTCATGACCGAAAAAAGGCCGTCTCGAACACCATCTTTGAGTTTGCCTCCGATGGCGCTACACTCGGAGACGCTTGGGGAGCGGAGAAGACGGTGCAAATCCGTCACGGACCCGCCGCTGTGACCGGGGACGAAGGCCGGGGGATCCACTGTGGTCGATTGATCATGGGAAGGTCCGGTCAGTAGAGTGATCCGGGAGTCAGAAGACCCGACCCCGAGTGGGAGACGGACGATCCTCGTGGTGTGGGGTCGGCGACGTGAACCGTGGATGAAAAACGGCATCCCGGGCCATCGAAGGCCCGGGATTTTTTGTCGGGAGGTCGATGGCGAACGGGAGATCTTGTCGGGTTTTGTCGGCGGCGCTCGTGGTGCTGGGTGGCTGTGCTGCGCCTCTCGTCGATCACCCTGCATCGGTTGGCCCCGACACCGCTCCGCAACGAATCGTCTCGCTCGCACCCAGCCTGACCGAGACCCTCTTCGCTCTCGGTGTCGGTGACCGGGTCGTCGGTGTGACGCGTTACTGCGCCCACCCGCCTGAGGTCAAAGGGCTGCCGCAGGTCGGTGGCCACCTCGATCCCAACTACGAGGCGATCGTCGCGCTGCAACCCGATCTCGTGGTTCTGATTCCATCGAGCGCGGATGCCCGCAAGCGACTGCAATCATTGGGTCTCGAGGTATTACAGGTCGATCAGAGCGATGTCGGCGATGTGTTGCAATCGATGACGGTGCTCGGCCGCGCGTGTGGCGTTGCGGATCGGGGCGAGGTGCTGCACCGCAGCATCGAAGAGCGAATGGCCGAGGTGACGCGGATGGTCGCCGACCGACCCCGGCCGCGTACCCTGGTCGTGGTCGGGCACGAGATCGGCGCTTCGACCGTGCCGAGCGTCTGGGCCGCGGGGCCCGATACCTTCTATGACGACGTGCTGGAATTGGCCGGTGGCTCGAACGCCGTGGAAACCGGGTTGGCTTTGTATCCTGAACTTTCTCGCGAAGGAATGACAGCCCTCGATCCGGATGTGGTCCTGGATGTCATAGCCGCCGTTGAAAGCCGGAATATTGATCTCGCTCTCGTGCGGTTGGGCTGGAACTCGATGACCGAGCTGCGGGCGGTTCGCGCGGGCCGGGTCACGGTGCTCGCCGATGACGTGATGGTTGTTCCGGGGCCCCGCTTGCCCCTGATCGTGGAGACGGTGGCCCGGGCTCTCCATCCCGAACTTGATTGGGGGCCCCGGTGAGCGCGCGGATCCTTGTCGACGAACTGAGCGTACGCCTCGGCGATGCCGTGATCCTCGGTGGCGTCTCGTGTGCCGTCGAGCCGGGTGAGTTCTTGACGGTGATCGGCCCCAACGGCGCCGGCAAGAGCACGCTCCTCCGGTGTCTGGACGGAATTGTCGCGGCTTCGAGCGGAGGGGTGCAGATCGATGGACGAGAGATCTCGAGCTACAACCGTCGCGAGCTCGCCCGCACGGTGAGCTTTGTCCCGCAACCGGATGCCGGTGTGCTCGACTTTTCCGTACGGGCCTTTGTCGAGATGGGCCGCTTTCCATACCTCAGCGCGTGGGCGGCGATGACGGTCGATGATCGCGAAGTGGTGGTGGAGGCAATGGAGCTGACCAGCGTCGACCAGCTTGCCGACCGCCCCCTGTCGACCCTCTCGGGTGGTGAGCGGCAGCGCGCTTCTATTGCCGCGGCGCTCGCACAGGGAGCGTCGATCCTCCTTCTCGATGAACCCACCAGTTTTCTCGACTACCACCACCAGGTCCAGATCCTCGACCTCATCGACCGTCTCCACCACGAAAGAGATCTGACGGTCGTTGCGGTCACCCATGATCTCAACAGCACCGTTGCCGTGTCGGACGCAGTGCTGGCGCTCAAGGGGGGGCGGGTCGTCTTCTCGGGATCGCCGGCGGAGTTGCTCGACGAGCGGACCCTGACCGAGATCTACGGTGCGGATTTCACACTCGTGGCGGGCGGCGCCCGGGGGCTGCCGCTGGTATTTCCGGCAAGGAACGGTTCATGAGACCGCGTTTGGTTTTGTGCTTGCTGGGTATGTTCGCCCTTTTCGTGCTTGTTCTGATGCCCCTGGTGGGAATCCATCAGCTTCCCTTGTCGGTGATCGGCGATCCGCGCGGGACCGATCCATCAGCCATCATCTTCTGGCAGATCAGGGTGCCGCGGGTGCTGGCGGCTTTTCTCGGTGGCGCCGGCCTCGCCCTCGGTGGTGCGGTCTTTCAGGCGATTTTTCGAAATCCTCTGGCCACCCCCTATACCCTCGGTGTGGCCGGAGGCGCCTCCTTTGGCGTGGCGCTGGTCAGCCGCCTCGGTTGGACCGCCGTCATCGGTGGTTTGTCGGCCACCACGATGGGGGCCTTTGCAGGAGCCCTGATGGCAATCGGCGTTGTGTGGGCACTGACCCAACTCCGCCCCGGTCTCTCCACGACCGTTCTGTTGTTGGCGGGCGTCGCGATGAACTTCTTTTTCTCGAGCCTGATTCTCTTCATTCAGTACACGGCGTCGCTGGGCGACAGCTTTCGCATCATTCGTTGGCTGATGGGCGGTCTCGGTGCGGTCGATTATTCGACGCTGTTCCACGTTGCACCGGTTGTGGCGGTTGGTGCAGTGGTGGTTGGATGGCACGCGCGATCCCTCGACCTGCTGGCCACCGGCCCGGAAATTGCGGCCAGCCGCGGGGTGGACGTGGCGAGGACCCGAACGGTTCTGTTTCTCGCAACCTCGGTCATGGTCGGTGGTGTGGTGGCGGCCTGTGGTCCGGTCGGTTTTATCGGCATGATGGCGCCCCACATCTGCCGTCTGCTGATCGGTTCGAGTCACCGCTTACTGCTGCCGGCCACTCTCCTCTTTGGCGGTTCCTTTCTGGTGCTCTGCGATACGGCGGCCCGGGTGGTGTTGGCGCCGGCCGAGCTTCCGGTCGGTGTGATCACCGCGTTCCTGGGTGCTCCGTTCTTTCTTTGGTTGTTGGTACGAAAAGTGGCGGTGGGTGCGAGTCGTTGATTGAAGGCGTCGATGGCGAGAGCCGATGCTTGTCCGGTTTGATCTGCGATTTCTTCGAAGGTGGGAGCTCGATCGTCGGCAGAGATGTATGAAGTAGACTTGCCGCGAAAGGTCGGTCTATGCGTCAAGCTCGTCTGCCCATTGTGTGCCTCGCGTCAATTCTGGCGCTCTCCGGCTGTGCCCACGGGCTCAAGATCCGCGATCGCCCGATTCAATTTTCTGCCGATCGCACGAGCGGCACGCTGCAGTACATCGCGGACCACTATGGTGAAATTCCGGGTGATATCTCGATCGTGCCCCGCATCATCGTGCTGCACTGGACCGCCATCGATGGTTTCGAAGAGAGCTTCGCCGCCTTCGACCCGGAGGAACTGGGTGGGTCTCGACCCGGTCTTGCCGGCGCCGGGGATGTCAACGTCTCGATCCAATTCCTGGTTGATCGCGACGGAAGGGTCTACCGGCTCATGCCCGAGACCTGGATGGCCAGACACTGCATCGGTCTCAACTACTCGTCAATCGGTGTCGAGAACGTTGGTGGCGGTAAGGGCATCGACAACCTCACCGACGCACAACTCGAGGCCAACATTCGTCTCGTCAGGTATCTCGCCGGGAAATACTCCACCATCAGGTACCTCATCGGCCACATGGAATATCTCGATTTCGAGGGCCACCCGTTGTGGTTGGAGATGGATCCGAGCTACAGGACGGAGAAGATCGACCCGGGAGAGCGATTCATGACCTCGGTGCGAGAAGCCGTGGCGGATCTTGGGCTCGATGGTCCTCCCTGAGGGGGCGAAGAGGAGACGATGATCACCGACCCCACGGCCGTTTTCATATACCTCGCGTGTCTTCTCGGAGGCGTCTTCTGGCTCACCGGTATGCCTCGATTCCGGCCGTTGTTCAAGGTGACGCCGGCTGTCATCTACGCCTATTTCCTGCCGGCACTGAGCACCAGTTTCGGCATTATTCCACAGAGCTCGGTGGCCTACGACTGGATGGTGCGCTACTTGCTGCCGGTCAGTCTGGTGCTGCTGATGGTGACGGTTGATCTTCCCGCCATCCTTCGCCTCGGCGGCAAGGCGGTGATCATGATGTTGGCGGGTTCACTGGGAATCATCATCGGCGGGCCGGTGGCCCTTGCTCTGCTGGGGCCGTTTCTACCGGACGACACGTGGATGGGTCTGGCGGCGCTGGCCGGGAGCTGGATCGGCGGTGCACCCAATATGGTGGCGATCAAGGAGAGTGTGGGCACTCCGGACTCCCTGATGGGCCCCATCATCGTCGTGGACACCTTCTTTGCGTATGGCTGGATGGGTGTCTTGCTCTTTTTGAGCAACATGCAGAAAAAGCTCGACGCCTGGTTGCGGGCCGATACCGGAGAGCTCGATGCGCTGGACGGTCGACTCACCGAGGTGGACAGCAAACGGCGGCCGATGGAGGTCCGGGACATGGCCATGATCGTCGGACTCGGTTTTGGTTCCGCAGCCGTATGCATCTGGTTGGGAAGCCGTCTGCCCCTGTTGGGTGATCCCACCATCATCAGCCACACGACCTGGACGGTTGTCCTGGTGACCACGCTGGGTCTGGCGCTTTCCTTCACGCCGGTGCGGGGCCTCGAGCAGGTGGGGGCGTCGCGTGCCGGTTCTCTGGCGCTCTATCTGATGTTGACCGCCATCGGCGCACAGGCGGATCTCAAGGCGATTGTCGAAGCGCCGCTTTATCTGGCGGTGGGATTGATCTGGCTCACAATCCACATCGGCGTGCTCTTCCTCGTCGCCCGTCTCGTACGCGCCCCACTGTTCTTTGTCGCTACCGGGAGCATGGCGAATGTGGGTGGGGTGGTGTCGGCGCCGATCGTCGCCTCGGTCTACCGAAGCTCCCTGGCTCCGGTGGGCGTGCTCATGGGTGTCTCGGGATATCTGATCGGTATTTATGGCGCCCTGTTGTGCGCGTGGTTATTGTCTCTCGTCGCCGGCGCGTAGCTGAGAGGCGGATTGTGGGCCGTCCGTGCCATAGATCCTTCGACTCCGCGCCAGGGGCGCTCCGCTCAGGATGACATCCGGAAGGGCTCGTGCTGATTTGTAGGGGCCCTTCGCGAGCTGGAGGATGCAAGCGCCGGAACGGAGCGGAGAAACCGCAGATCGCGCAGATGAACTCAGAAACGAGCGCGATCTTCCGAACCGCCCTCTACCGATCACCATCAGATAGCCGAAGCCCAGGCCCGTGTCCGTGCCCGAGTTGCAGCGGCGGTGTCCAGCGACAGGGAGAGGGAGCAGCGATCGTAAACAGCGATCAGTATTCAGCGACAGCGGTCAGGTGCCGTTACCGCGTGACCATCACCCGGTAATTCCGACGATCGGTCGTCTGCTCAGAAGAGATCCGGAATGTAGGTGTAGTTCGTGAAGGCCTGGATTGTTTTGGGTGCAATATCCGCCAGAAAAAAACTGATGGTTTCGAGCGCGGTTTCCGGAATCCGGTAGCGGGTGACGAATTCCACCTCGACCGGGTTTTCCCGGCCACTTTCGATGTCGTAGCGCCCCGATGAGACGAACAGATCCTCCACCACGATTTCGTTGGGATTGAATATCTGCGTGACAACCCCGTTGGCTTTGAAGGCGGCGGCAAAAAAATCCTTCCGATAGCCGTAGTGGGTGCAGGCGAGATAGGTCAGATGGTGTTTTGTCGGAGCGACCGACCTGCGGATCGCCTCGGCAACGTATTCGTTGACGATTCTCTGCGCATCCAGACCCTTGAGATCTTCTGAAATGGTATCGGCCAGGGGAGGGCAGGCCTGGGCGACAATCCGGCTGTCGTTGATTCCGTTCTTTTGCAGCAGATCGGAGTAGGTCTGTTCGTCGATCGTCGTTTGCGTACCAAAAATCGCCACTGTGGAATCAGGGTGATTTTCGAGTTCGTGGAGGAGGCGGTCGACTCCGGTTTCCACGATCCCGCGCATCGGGAGGCTCGTCGTCTTTGCAAACTCGGTGTCGGCCATGAGAACCGAGAGGGTGTTGCAGGCGACGTAGATTGAATCGGGAGAAAATCGTTCGGCAACAATGTGAAGGAAACGATCGAAGTTCTCCAGTTTCTCCTCTCTCGAAGCCATCGAGTTGTAACCGAAGTCGTTTTCCCGGGACGCGTTGACATAGGTCAGTTTGACCGGTTCGCCGACCGCATGGTTCCGCAAAAAATTTTCGGCGTAAGCGCACACCGACAATCCGCCGACGCCTGAGTCCGTGATCAGAAGGTGCATGGGATCGTTCCTTTGCCTCGTTCCTCGAAAATCATCTGGCTTTGCCTCCAGGTTGGATCCGCGAGTTCGGCCGGACGCGCCTCATGTTGGCAAGGCGCTTCCACGAAAGCTCGGCTTCGGTGCCGTTGCCTGCCGAGAAATGGTCGAAGCGGATCGTGTGGACACCATCGGAGAGGGTGACCAGAACACTGTGTTGAGTTGGTGGTTGATCACTCCATTGGTCGATTTCAAGGGAACCGTCGATCAACAGGCGGACGCCGTCAGCGGCGGTGAGCGTGAATCGGTAGATTCCTGCAACGAACGGGGCCGAGCGTGTCCAACGGGCGGAGAAGGCGTCGGTCGGAAGGCCGCAGGGTGCACCGGGGCTCTCCGAACCCCGTTCGAATTCGAGAGTGCCGTCCCCGTCGTCCCTCACCATCACTGCCTGCCCGCTCAGATCCGTTGTGTCGAAATATTCGCCCTGCCAGTGGCCCGCCGGCGCCGCCTCCCAGCACGAGGAATTATCGGCCGCTGCGGCCACTGGGCCGTTGGCGTAGTCAGCATCGATCTCGAAACTCACACCGCCATAGGTCTCGGTGTGCGGGCCCCAGTATTGCCGGATACGGCGGTAACCGGACCAGTAGGAGTCGTCCAGACCCGGAACGCCGAAAACGGTGGGTGTCCAGTCGCAGGTGGACGTCCTGCCGCAGACCCAGGGCACAAGCCAGACGGCGTCCGGCGGGTTGTTGATGACCCCGGGAATCCAATCGTTCTGGATATTCCTCGCGTTGCCGTAGGCACCCGCCAGATAGCCGAGGTCATTGACGCTTGTGGTCCACGCATCGATGAACTCACGCATGGCCGCAGAGCACTCCTGGTCGTTCTCGTCGTAATACTCGACGTCGTAGTAGAGGGGAGTGCCCGGCCCGAGACCGAGATTCGCGGCGGCCGCGACCGCCATCCCGGCCTCAGCGACGGCATCGGTACGCGCCTCGCCAGGGTTGGAGCTGATCCTTCTCGAATAGCGGGTACATGGAGCCTGCGGACCAACCCAGGTTGGGATCAACTGCCAGCCCTGCTCGAAAACCGTGGCCACCCAGTCCGCATCGAGGTGGATCTGGGAGCAGGCCCGGGCCGCGCCTCCGAAGTAGATGTTGGCGTCCCTGTAGGGGCTATTGTCCCACCACGCCCGCATTTGTGTCGTGGTTCCGGCGGCACACTTATCGAAGCCGAGGTCGAGGCTGAGCGCGGTTTTTTCGCTCGAGTTCTTTTGTTCTGGATTGAACTGAGGTCCCTTCAGAGTACGTACCAGATGGTCCACGGTGGGTCCGGCCGTCGGACTCCGCTTATCCACATCCACCAGACGCGTCACCTGTTGACATGATCCCTCGGTACAACCGCCCTCGGCGATCAACGCCCAGGAGGAGCCGTCAGGAGCAACCGAGAATGTCCTCACGGCGACCAAAGGAATATCTCCAGTTTCGCTCCTTTCGGCAAGCGCGATCGGTACCGCTGAGTCGTAATCCCCCGGCGGAAGTGCCATGGATCCCGAGGGCAGCCAACTGTTTCCGCTGTCGAGGGTCACGAATTCGAGCGCGCGCGGGCCCTCACCGCGGAGGGTGACCGCCAGGGTGGCCTTCGCAGGCGAGAGGAAGGTGGGGAGGTCATACAGGGCCATGCCCTGCTCCACTGGGAGGGATAGTTCGACCTCTTCCCAGCTCCGTCCTCCGTCGTGAGTCCGATAAAGCCTTTCGCTCACCGGCGCGCCGGTCATAAAGCCGTGATCGGAGTCGACAAAGACAAAGCGGCCGGCCGCGGGTGGGGGAGGCAGGCGTCCCCAGGTTTTCCCGCCATCGGAGGTGCGCAGCAACTCGGCGACGCTGAATGCTGTGCTCGTCGCCACCCGACCGAGAAGCCAGCCGTGTGTCCTATCGAGAAAGTGGAGCCGGGCGTCGATGTAGATCCGCCCTGGCGCCAGCGCGCTCGTCTCGATCACCCGTTTTCGCCACGAATCGCCGCCGTCGGCTGTGGCGGCCGTCATCAACATCCCGGGTGAGCTGGAGCTGACACCGGCCAATCGCAGCTCGGTATCGGAAAGGAAAAATACATCAGTGACGCCTTCAAGGGTTTGCCCGGGGGCCAGGTCCGTCCATCCTGCCCCCCCATCAAGTGTGACCAGAAGGGCGGAGTCGGTGAGGGCCCACCCCTTCACTGAACTCAACCGTTCCATCCGCCGGATCGAACCACGTCCTTCCCGGCCGTCCTGGGCGGCGGCATGACGGACAGCCGGTACAGCCAAGAACACCGCCGCCAGTGCGACTGCGGCGAGAGCTGTACGACCTGTTTTTGCTGAAGCTGGCATTCGGCCCTCCACCATGGGTGCCGTTGGCCTATTATGGATGGCGAACCCAGGCGCCGTCCAAGGTTGCCAGGTTTTTTTTCGCACGAGGTGGAACCGCTGCACGAAATCGAACACATTCCGCGAGGCGCTGGTCGATGGGCGGTTGCCGTCCTGATTATCGCTGCCGTTCAGGTGTTGGGAGCGGCGCAACCGGATCCGGCGGCCCTCACCGCAGTCGATCTGGTGGAGAGCACCCACGAAAGCTGTTTCGTGATGCTCGAGGTCCAGGGCAGCATCGACCGGGTGGAAACCATGAGTCTTGGTGATGGGCGCTACGTTTTTGACCTCTCGGGGGTGGTCTGGGACGGACCGTTGCGTAGGATGCGCCCGGGTGCACCCGGCGTGAGTGAATACCGTTTCTCGCAGCTCTCTCTGGATCCTTTGATTACCCGATTCGTAGTCGTAGCCACCGAGGGATGGTCGTGCCGTCACGAACGCGCTCCGCGCGGTCTCTTGGTGGTCTGCAGCGGTCCCGCCGCGACTGGTGCTCCCGAGATGACGGCTCTCGATCCTGACATCGCGGTTGTTCGGGGAATCGGGCTCATGAGCCCGGTGGTTGGCCTCGATACGGAGGCATTGATTGATCGGTCCCTCGGTTTTGTTCCCCGCGACATGGTTCGGGACGGCCTGCCGAACTATGGCTCCATGCGCGATGACTGGCTCGGGGCTCCCCGGAGCCACAAAGGGCTGGATATCTATGGCGACAAGGCCATCGTGCGGGCCGCCGCCGAGGGGAAGGTGGCAGGGGCGGGGCGAGGAACAAAAGCGGGCGGGTGGGTCAAGATCCTTCATGGGAACGGTGTCGAGACCGTTTACGTGCACATCTCCAATTTGAGTGTTCGAATCGGCGAGACCGTTGCGAAGGGCCGGCATATCGCGACCATCGATGGCCCAGCCGGCAATGCCGTCCAAGCGCAACTCCATTTCGAGCTGAAGCTCGATGGCCAGTCGGTCGATCCCGTTCCGTTCATATTCGAATTGGCTTCCGAAGACCTCAGACAAAAGATGACCCTGGCGATTCAAAAACTGGCGCTTCTCGAACAGGAACGTGCGACTCGTGTCGAGAAGGGGATCGAGTAGGATCGATGAGTCTTCGGTGGGCAGACACCGGTTGCTTCGATGACGAGGAGAAAGCAGCATGAGGAGGCCTGGATTGGTCCGGTCTGACATCAAGGAGGCGGGACCCCGAAAAACCGGGGAGCTGCTCCGGTACGCCGCCCTGTGGGATGGATTTTCGGCGTGACCGTCGCAAAGAAGACCCGGTTGCGCTCTCTCGATGTCATGCGGGGGGCCACGATCGCAGGCATGCTGTTGGTCAACAATGCCGGCGATTGGGGACACACCTTTGCCCCGCTATTGCACGCCGAATGGCACGGGTGGACGCCTACCGATCTCGTGTTTCCATTTTTCCTCTTTGTGCTCGGTGTCGCCATACCCCTTGCATTCGCCTCGAGACTCGAACGATCCGGAGGAGATCTCGGGCCTCTCTACCGCCAGATCGCACGGCGGACGGCGATTCTCTTCGCCCTCGGCCTCTTCCTGACCTGGTTCCCGTTCATGGGGATCGACTGGTCGAGAGCGAGGATCCCCGGTGTGTTGCAACGGATCGCCCTGGTCTACCTTTTTGCATCCCTGGCCTACCTTCATCTCAGGACACGGGGAAGGGCCTGGCTGGCCGCCGGCTTGCTCCTCGGATATTGGGCGGTCATGGAGCTGGTACCGGTGCCTGGTTTCGGGGCAGGGGATCTGAGTCCCGCCGGCAATCTGGCGGGGTTTGTGGATCGGCTCGCGCTCGGGGCCCACGTCTGGCGCTATGCACCCGGCCCGGCCGACCCGGAGGGCATTCTCAGCACCCTGCCGGCCATCGCGACCGCTCTGGCGGGGGTCTTCACCGGTGAGTGGCTTCGCTCGGCCAGAAACCAGACCGAGAAGCTCATCGGGCTCTTTGTCGCCGGGAGCCTGGCTGCGGTTTCTGGAGCAGTCTACGGCTGGTTCTTCCCCATCAACAAAAACCTCTGGACGAGCAGCTACGTGGTGCTCACCGCGGGCCTGGCTCTGTTCACCCTTGCCGTGATTCTTTATTTCGTGGATCTTCGAGGCCTCGACGGCTGGGCGAAGCCATTTCTGATTTTCGGCACCAATGCCATCGTGGCCTATGTTCTCAGTGGTCTCATCGCCAAGACTCTGATCAAGATCCGCTGGGTTGGTGGCGATGGCTCGAGCATTTCGCTCAAGTCGTGGCTGTACGACAATTTCTTCCAATCGTGGATACCGGAGTATTTCGCGTCGCTGGCCTGGGCCTCGGTCCACGTTGTGGTGCTCCTGGGTATCACCTGGTTGTTGTATCGCAAGAAGATCTTTATCAAGATTTGAGGACGACCGCGGGCATCCTGATCTAAGATCATTGGCCGGGAATCGTCGGTCAGCGTCGGGCGCACTCAGTGGGGAGACAACATGAAGTACGGGTTGGAAAAACTTCCGTGGATCATTCTCGGAGCCGCCGTCGTCATCTGCGGCGGTTGCACCAGCGTTGATGTCGGTGAACCGGACCCGACCTCGATCGTGGATCTGGTCCAGAGAGGGGATTCGGAGCTTTTTTCGTTTGATTCCGGGCAGTATCAGGAACTGGATGAGGATCTTCCCATCGGGGTCTTTGATTCGGGAATCGGCGGCCTCACCGTTTTGAACCAGATCGTGACCATCGACCAATTCAACAACCTGACCCACGAAGAGGGGGCCGATGGCCGACCCGATTTTGCGGACGAGTCATTCATCTATCTTGGTGATCAGGCCAATATGCCCTATGGAAACTACCCTTCAGAGGGCAAGATCGCCTTCCTGAAGGAACTGATTCTCAAGGACGCCGTTTTTCTCCTCGGAGACCGGTATTGGGCGTCACGATCCTCCTCATCGCCGAGCCGGGACAAGCCTCCCGTCAAAGCGATTGTGATCGCCTGCAATACGGCGACTGCCTATGGCCTCGAAGATATCCGTGGAGCACTGGAGAAGTGGGACATCCCAATCTATCTCGTGGGTGTCGTGGCGGCCGGCGCCGACGGCGCGATCGAATCGCTTCAGGACACCGGGGCTTCCGGCGCGGTGGCCGTGATGGCCACCGTCGGCACCTGCAAGAGCGAGGGCTACGTCCGGGAGATCGCAAGATCCGCGAAAGAAACGGAGATGATCCCGCCACCGGTGGTGCAACAGGGGTGTCTCGGGCTTGCCGGCGCGGTTGAAGGAAGCCCGGAGTACCTTGCTCCCGTTGATACCTCCTCGACCGCGACCTACCGTGGTCCGGCCGTGGGAAGCACGGTTGCTCCGATCGACCCCTCCTTGATCTCTGAGTATGGCTTCGATCACGCGGGCGTCCTCGGCGATCCCGATGATCCCGAGACGTGGCGATTGAATTCCATCGACAACTACATCCGCTACCACACGACCACCCTCGTCGAGGGCCACAGGCGGAGTGGATCGACCGAGGCGATCAATACCGTGATTCTGGGATGCACCCATTTCCCGCTGTACGAGGACGACATCGAGGCGTCCTTTGAGAGACTTCGGAACCTGCGAACCGACGACGGGGATTTCCCCTATCAGGACTTGATCGCCGAAAACGTCGTCTTCATCGATCCCGCTCGGTTGACCGCCGTCCAACTCTACGAGGAGCTGGCTGCACGAGAGCTGCTCGACGATGACAAGGAAGCGACGTCAGCAACGGCCGATGAGTTTTATATATCGGTGCCGAACACCTCCTGCCCCGGGGTCGTGTTGCGGCCCGACGGTCGTTCCTTCACCTACGACTACAAATACGGGCGGTCGCCGGGTGAGCTCGGTGCGGAGTATGTGAAACGGGTGCCGATGAATCGCGAGAATCTGGGCGAAAGCGCGATGGAGACGATTCGCGCCACCATGCCCGCTGTTTGGGTTCGCCTCACCGCCTTCAGCTCCCACAGCCCGCGCTGCGCCGATCTTCCCGATGCGGTGAAGATCCCGATGGTGGATTGAGAGCGGAGCCGGGCGCGACTTGAGTTTTTGAATGGGCGGGGTTTGTCCCCATTCCTCTCGTCCAAGACAGGGTTCAGGGACGGCGACAGCGATCAGGGGCAGCGTGCGGTCATCAGCGACAGACAACAGCGATCAGCGGCCGGGACAGTGTCCAGGGGCAGCGACAGGATCCAGCGATCAGTGTTCAGCGCCAGGGACCAGCGGCAGTGGCAGCAATCCGGTGCGGTGACGGCGTGGTCACCTCCGGGTCGTTCAACAGAGGGAACAGCCGTTGTGGTGTACGCGTCTCGCCTGCCCTCCGTGCGGCCGAGACGGCCGCACCACAAAGACCGGAGCCCCGTAGAAGTGAGTGTTGTTCGCTGTCCCTGTACGATATTCGAGACTCTGTCTTGGACAAGAGTGATCCAGCATCGAGTATCCAGCATCTCGTGCGGAACAGGATCGGAAAGGGAGAAAGTCTTGCTGCAGGTCAGTTTTCGACTTCGATGACGAACGGAATGTCCGCCCGGCTCTCCTCGAGCTCGATCACGAGACGCCAGCGCCCGGGCTGCACACCGCCTGGGACCTCGAAGATCAAAGGCCCCGAACACTGCTCGAACGAGCTGACGGTGATCTCATCGTAGGCGATGGCCAGGCTGGGATCGACGAGGTACCACCGGCCGCAGGGCACCCTGTTCTGCTCGAAACGGTAGAGAAGAGGCAGATAGTTGAGGGTGCGCTCTACGGGGATCTGGAACCTGGGAGTATTGCTCCAGAACTCGTCCTGGCTGATGAGCCCCAGACGACCACCCGCGGGAGTGAGAACCGCGATGTCATCCCGGTTGATGACCATCGGCCCCCTCCCTCGTTTGCTCGTGAACTCGGCCGCAAGGATCAACCACTCCTCGGCCACGATGTTTTTTCCTCGCATATAGGCCACCGTGGCCACCAGGTCGGGCCCATCGTAAAAAACCGCGTTGCTGTGGATCGGACCCGTAGCCGGTCGGTTGGTGGGTGTCCCAGGCGAGCTTGCGCAGCCGGATGTCAGGAGGAGTCCAAACAATACAGTCGAGGATTTCAACAGTCGGTGTTCCATTCAAAGAAGGATCGCACGGACTAGGATTTTTCCAAAGGCATTTGCCGTCGGTGAGATATCACATCGCGACGCAGTACACTTGTCTCGGCAGCGACTACTCGATGGGTACGGGCCATTTTTCAAGGCCGGGTCCTCGCACGATCTGGAATCCCAAACCGGAGTTTCGAGCCGGTAATAACTGTTGGAGAAAGCCGGACGCGATGAGCTTGAGATCAGAGATATTCGAACAACCGGCGGTCCTCGATCGCCTCTTCCAGACCCAGAGGGAGCATGCCGGCGAGATCGCCCGGACGATTCTGGAACGGGGAGTCAAATCCATCTTCCTCGCGGCCCGCGGCACCTCGGACAACGCCGGCCTCTATGCAAAATATTTGTGGGGCTCGATGAATCGGCTCCCGGTGGCTCTGGCCGCCCCATCGTTGTTTACGATTTACAAGACGCCACCAGATCTCGAAGCTTGTCTCGTCGTAGGTATTTCGCAGTCGGGCCAATCGCCGGACATCGTCGCCGTGGTGAAGGAGGGCCGCCGACAGGGCGCCCTGACCCTGGCGATCACGAACGACCCGTGCTCGCCGCTTGCGGATCAGGCCGAGTTGGTTCTCGAAACAAACGCCGGTCCCGAACAGGCCATTGCCGCGACAAAGACATACACCACGCAGCTCTTTGCCATCGCCCTGTTGTCGGCGGCGATGAAGGGTGAGGCGCGGCTCTTCGAAGCGCTCGAAAGCCTGCCTCGCCTGATGGAAGAGACTCTGGCTCTCGACGGCGCCATCGAACGGGCGGTTCAGCGCTATCGATACATGAGCCAGTGTGTGGTGATCGGGCGCGGATTCAACTACGCGACCGCAAATGAGTGGGCCCTGAAGCTCAAGGAACTGACCTACGTCGTTGCAGAGTCTTATTCCTCTGCGGATTTTCAACACGGCCCCATCGCCATCGTGTCGCAGGGTTTTCCCGTCCTGGCAGTGGTCCCCAGAGGGGCGGTCTTCGAGGATGCTTATCGAATGCTCTCCAGCCTGGTCGAAGAGCACGGGGCAGAGCTTGTGATGGTTTCGAACGACGAGGCCGCTCTTGCCCGGGCAAAGACTCCGTTGCCGTTGCCCGCCGATCTCCCGGAGTGGCTGAGCCCATTGGTCGGCATCGTGCCGGCGCAGCTGTTTTGTTACCACCTCACGCGGGCCAAAGGCTACGATACGGAAACGCCACGGGGGCTGCTCAAGGTCACCCGTACCTGGTAGGGAAGGCTCCGCATGGGACAAGTGTCAGAGATGTTCGATACAAAACGGCTTCTGAACGGGGTCGAGGTACTGGAGACCCGTGGAGTGCTGCCTACCTACATCGAGGCCCTCGCCTACGATTCCCGGGAGGTGAAGCCGGGGACCTGTTTTATCGCTCTGCGGGGCACTCAAACCGATGGACACCGCTTCCTGGCCGCCGCCGAGTCCGGCGGGGCCGCGATGGCGGTGGTGGAGGAGATCCCACCAGACTCGTCTCTTCCTTGCGTTCGGGTGAGGGACACGCTGGCGGCGATGCCCGTGCTGGCAGCTGAGTTTTTTGGCCACCCGGCTCGCGAGATGACCCTGGCAGGGTTTACCGGCACCAACGGCAAGACCAGCTCGACCTATCTCCTGGAGGCCATCTGGAGCGCGGCCGGAGTGCCCTCCGCCGTGATCGGGACGATTCAGTACCGCTGGAAGGATCAAAGTCTGAAGGCGCGAAACACCACCCCCCTGGCTCTGGATCTTCACCGGCTCCTGCACGAGATTCGAAAGGACGGTGTGCGCCACGTTTCGATGGAAGTCTCCTCCCACGGGCTGGTCCTCCATCGGGTGGACGGTCTCTTCTATAGGGCGGCGGTCTTCACGAATCTTTCTCCGGAACACCTCGATTTTCATCGCGACCTCGAGGACTATGGGGAGGCCAAAGCGGTCTTGTTCGAAAGGCATCTCGAAGAAGGGGGCATAGGTGTCATCAATACGGATGACCCTCACGGGCGGAACTTGTTTGATCGGCTGCCAGGTGAGCGCCGACTCTCCTTCGGCCTCGGATCGGGGGTGCACATCACGGCGGGCGACATCCGGCTTTCTCCGGAGCAGACTGTGTTCGACCTCCAAACCCCGGACTGGAGTCGGAGGATTCGCTGCCCCCATGTCGGCGAGCACAACCTCTACAACATGCTTGGTGCGGCTGGGATGGGGATCGCCCTGGATGTGGACGAGGAAGCCATTTGTGGGGGCTTGGAATCGCCGACAACGATCCCCGGCAGGCTCGAGCCGATCGTGAATTCGCGAGGCGCGCGGATCCTGGTGGATTTTGCCCACACCTCCGACGGTCTGTATCAGGTGCTCAAGAGCTTGAATGCCCTCCCACACCGGAGGATCATCACGGTCTTCGGCTGCGGTGGAGACAGAGACCGGTCCAAGCGGCCGGTCATGGGTGGCTTCGCCCAGCGTTACAGTGATCTGGCCATCCTGACTTCGGACAATCCCCGGACCGAAGACCCGATGGCTATTATCGACGAGGTCATTTCCGGGATGAGTGAGGGAGCCGGTTCCTACGAGGTCGAGCCCGATCGACGGGCGGCGATCGCCAGAGCTCTGGCTTTGGTAGGCGAAGGGGATATTCTGCTCGTTGCGGGCAAGGGGCACGAGACGATGCAGATCCTGGGCAAGGAACTCCACCATTTTGATGACCGGACCGTCGTCAGGGAGATCCTCGCCGAGACCGAAGGAGAGGCCGTCCCCGGAGAGGAGCAGCCCTGAGTCAACTCATTCTCGATCCCGATGCGTTGTCGAACAACCTCAGGCTTGCCCGCGAATGGGCGCCCGCCGGTGCGCGGGTCAGGGCGATGGTCAAGGCGAACGCGTACGGCCATGGGTTGCACGAGTTGATCGACGTGTTTGTGGAACATTCGGACGAACTGGGGGTTGCCACCCTCGAGGAGGGGCTCCGCCTGCGGTCATGGCTCAATTGCGATTTTCCGATCTACCTGGCGAGCGGAACAAAGGAGTGGGAGAACGCGGATTTTTTCGATGCCGTACGCGAGGCCAGGCTCATCCCCGCCATCAGCTCCCCTGATGAGCTGCGTCTGCTCGCAGACCGGGTTGGAAGCTCCGGAGCGTTCGAAATCGAACTCAAGCTGGACACCGGGATGGGGAGGCTGGGCATCCAGGAGCGGAGTCTCCCGGACATGATGACGGTTCTGGGTTCTTCTGAAAACCTCCGGGTCGTGGGAATCATGACTCACTTCGCCTCCTCCGACGAGCAGGACCTCACACCGACCACAGGGCAGGAGAGTTGTTTTCGCAGGATGCTCTCCCGGCTCCCGAAACATGTTGTCCGGGCAGCGGCGATCCACTCGTGCAACAGCGGGGCGCTCTTGCAGCGTGCCCTGGGCCACACCGAAATCGGTGACGGCACCACGGTCGTTCGGCCGGGAGTCATGCTCTATGGAGCTGCCCCTTCACGATGGCAGCACGACACGCCGGCAGGGAATCGCTTGGCCCCCGTCGGTAGGTGGACGACCCGGGTCATCGAGGTCAGGACCATGGCCCCCGGTGATGCCGTGGGTTATGGCGGCACCTGGATCGTAGAAGGAGACCGATCGGTGCGGGTCGCGGTTCTGGCCGCCGGTTATGCCGACGGATTCCGGCGCTCTCTGGGGAATCGAGGCAGGGTCCTGATCCGCGGCGACTCGTTTCCGGTGATCGGCAGGGTGAGCATGGATCTGGTCTCGGTCCTCGCCGACGACAACATCCGGGTCGGGGACGAGACGGTTCTCCTCGGTTCGCAGGAAGGGCAGCTCGGGGGCGACACCATCGGCGCGTGGGAGTGGTCCGAGCTCTGCGACACCATCCCCTACGAGATCTGGACCTCCCTGGGCCCGAGGGTCGACAGAGTCTTGGCTTCGGATTGAACAATACCCTCGACGGGGATTTCCGGCCGGTCCTCTCTGTAGGCGCATCCTTTAGGGTGCGCGAGAACGGCATTGAACCCTTCGTTTGCGGGCCCTGAAGGACCCGCCTACAAAGGAATTGCGGTTCTCGGGTTCAACGGGTTCTCGCCGACGACTAGAGTTGGGGTTGGGTGAATCCAGCATCCAGCATCTAGCAACCAGCGCCTGGTCCTCAAGCCTCAAGCCCCAGGCCTCAAAAAAAGGAGCCGGGCTGATGCCCGGCTCCTGTAGTTGTGGGTACGTACCCGGTTTGTCTTAGAACTGGAACGCGACCGTCATCTGAAAGCGGCGGGGATCGAACCAGGACCGCGGGTCACCGTAGCCCGCGTCATTGACGCGGGGCTCGACGTTGTAGCCGGTCTGGTTGTCCAAGGCGTTGAAGATTTCGCCTCGCAGCAGGATGTTGTAGCGGTTGCCCATCGGGAAGTTCTGGGTGTAGCTGAGATCGAGCTGGGAGTGAGACGAGGTGATGTTGGAGCCCGCCGGCTCGGCGTAGCGGCTGGTGAAGAAACTGCCGCTGTAAAACTCGCTCGGGCCCCAGGTCTCCCAGGGTTGGCCCGACTGGTAGATGGCGTAGGCGCCGAGGGTGCCGTTCCAATTGAAGTTGTAGAACCCGTAGATCTTGAGCTGGTGGCGGCGGTCGCCACGCAGGTTTCCGTACGCGGTTCTGCCAGATCTGGCGGCCCGTACCGTCGGCGAGGTACGACGACCCGATGAAGACATTGGCGTCGTTGCCGACGGTTGTGTTGTCCTGGTCGAAGTTGCCGTAGTAGTGGCTCCACACGTAGGAGCCGCGGACGAAGAGGTTCGGGCCGCGGTACTCCGCCTCGGCGCTGAGCTCGTAGTACTTGGTGAAGGCGCCGTCGAGCTGCGGCGATGACGTAGGAGGAGCCGCCGACCTCCTCACGATAATCGTTGAGCTCGGGGATGTAGGGCTCGCTGCGGAACCCCCTCGGGCGGGTTTCCCTCGACGCGGTCCCAGTTCCAGGTGTCCTCCCAGAAGTCCTGGCCCTTGCGGTAGCGGCCGTAGAAGCGGCCGGTCCAGCTCGTTCGAGATCTGCTTGGAGTAGCCGACGAGGAACTCGTCGATGGAGCGCGGGTCGATGCCCTCCTGGAAGAACTTGCCCGAGGAGGCCCGCAGCGGGCTGAACTCGATGAAGTTGCCGTCGGCGTCGAAGGTGGCGTTGATCTCGCGGGCGAGGTTGCGCGCCCAGGATGCCGCGCGCGGCAGCGAGGTGGCGGCCGGGTAGTAGCGGGCATAGCTCGCGTAGAGCGGAGTCCTTGCCGTTCGGGCTCCAGGTCGCACGCCAGCCGCGGCGAGATCATCTCGCCCCAGCCGACATCCTTCATCTCGTAGATGCACGTGGTGCACAGCTCGAAGCCGGAGACGTTGCTCGAGTTCTTCTTCAGGCCCTGGCCGTAGAGGGTGTCGTTCGAGAACACGAGGCCGACATTGATGGTCCAGTCCTTGAGCCGGATCTGGTCGTTGAGCTCGATGCTCTGGGTCTTGAGCTCGGAGTGGATGGTGGGGACCTCGTCGCTCAGGGTCTGTTGCCAGAACTGCCCCCGGTAATAGACATCCTCGCCGTAGTCGGGATCGATGCCGCCGGTGACGTAGATCAGGCCCCAGCCGTTCGACGTGCGGTACAGGTCCTCCTCGCCCTTCTCCTACCGGTAGCCGATGTGGAGCTCGTGCTTGCCGATGTAGTGGTCGTAGCCGATCTGGAAGCTCTGGCTGTAGAAATCGTTGGCGTCGAAGGTATCGTCGACTCCGACGTCACCGCCGCCCGTGCGCACGCCGTTGTCGAGATAGCCGTACTGCTGGATGAGCGGATCGACAAAGGCGTTGAACGCGTCTTCCCCATCGATATAGTCCGGCACGATGAAGTGGCCCTGCTGGTCGAGGTTGTTGACGTCGAGCGCCACGCCCTCACCGATCTGGAGGTCCAAGATGTTGTCCGGGGTGCCCGAGCCCGGGTTGCTGAAGTCGGAGGCCTTGAAGTTGAAGAGGCCGTTGTCAGATACCACCCAGCTTCCCTCGACGACTGCGATCTCGAGTTCGCTGTCATTGCCGCTGGAGGTGGTGCCCGCCGAAAACTCGACCGACGCCGAAACCCTGCTCGATCGATCTGGGAGTTGCGGTAGCTGCCGTTGAACATCAGGGAGTTGGTCGGGGCCCAGTTCAGCTTGATGAAGTACTCGTCGCGGACCTCGTCGCAGTCGGGCGCGTTGCCGTAGGCGTTTTCGCGGTTGGTCCGACTGGTCGTGGGGCGGTAGTAGGAGGCGAAGAAGAAGAGGTTGTCCCGGACGATGGGACCACCGATGTTGGCCACCAGCCAATCCTTGTCATCGTCGAACGTCTTCCGAGCTCTCGTCGGTGACCGAGCCGGTCATGCCGGCGGTCTGGAACTGGTAGTTGAGCTTCACCGTGGAACTGGTTGGAGCCGGACTTGCTCAGGGTGTTGACCAGGAATCCACCGGAGCGGTTGAAGCCGACGGCGTTGGCGCCGCCCTTGACTACCGCCATCTCCTCGACGTCCTGCGCGGCGGGCTGGGTCGCCAGGGTGCCGAAGAGCGGCAAATTGACGCCGACCCCGTCGAACTCGTAGACGTTGTCCTGGCCGTTGCCGCCGGCCGAGGGCCCGCGCACCGTGTCCTCGGAGTACTGCACGCCCGGGATCAGCTTGATCAGATCGCGGTACTGCTGGCCGACCGGCAGCGCCTGGATCGTTTGCTCGCCGATGGAGCCTTTGAGCTCCGCCGAGGTGGTGTCGATGGTCGGAGTTTCGGCGGTGACCATGATCTCGCCCTCGAAGGTGGCGTCCCTCATGGCGACATTGATGATCGCCTTCTGCTGCAGAGCGACCGGGAATTCTCGCTGTCTCGGTGGCGAATCCCGACAAGGCGAAGGTCAGTTGTAGTCGCCGGGAGGCATCGCCGGCAACCGGTACGCGCCGTTGGAGTCGGTCACTGTGGACCGCGCCTTTGGCATGACATCGGCGACGGCGGAGACCAAGACACCCGGGAGAGGCGAACCGTCCTCCAGGGTGACGGTGCCCGCGATGCCACCCGTCTGCAACTGCTGCGCGCCTGCTACCGAGCACAGCAACATCATTCCAAGAATCGCGACTGACGTTCTTTTCATATCTACCTCCCGTTTCCTACCTTTATTGCGCACCATGAAAAAATCGAAGACTCGAAACCCCGCGTATCGGAGCCGAGTTGGGAACGCAGAAAAAATACAAAGATCCGATCATTTGTTGCTCGAGGACGAGCGACCGTCCTCAACTCCCGAACCGGCTGCCACAGCCCTCCGGACGTGACCTCCCGCCACCCGCAACCGCTCGCGAGATGGCTCGGCTCCGAGTCTGCAAAGCGCCATGACGATCGCCGTCTTGACCTCCGAATCGGCGGCATCGGTGAAGCCGCTCCGCCTCTTCGCGGGAAACGTCTCCAGCTGTCTCGATGATTCGCAGCGCCCGGTCCCGGAGTTTCGCCGAACCGGGGCGCAGATCGACCATGAAGTTGCCGTAGACCTTGCCGAGACGCACCATCGCCGCGGTGGTGATGGCGTTGAGTACCGCCTTGGTCGCCGAGCCGGCTTTGAGCCGCGTCGAACCGGTGAGCACCTCGGGGCCCGTGTCGAGAGCCAGAACGAGATCGGCGACCGCCGAGATCCCGTCGGGCGGGGCGCAGGTGACCAGGATGGTCCGCGCACCGAGGCTCCGCGCCGATTCCAGGGCGCCGAGGGCAAAGGGCGTCACCGAACTCGCCGAGATGGCGATCAGCACATCGTCGGTTCCCAGTTCGGCGGCAGCTCGGGCACCATCCTCTGCGATATCTTCGGCGCCTTCGCGGGCCGCAAATACTGCCTCGGGCCCGCCTGCGATGGCTGCTCGAATTTGCTGTGGGTCGGTCCCGAAGGTCGGGGGGCACTCGGCGGCTTCCAGAATCCCGAGCCGGCCGCTGGTTCCGGCGCCGGCAAAAACCACCGAAGCACCGGCATCGAGGGCCTCGGCGACCCAGGATGCGGCCCGGGCGATGTGCAACCGGTTGCGGAGGGCGATCTCGAGCCCGCGACGGTCCTCCTCGAGGAGCAGTGAAACCACCTCTTCCGTCGTGAGCGTGTCGAGGTTTTCTGAGTCAGGGTTCGAGGCTTCGGTCTGCAGAGCGCCCCATTCATTGTCCTTCCGGGGGGACGCCGGGGGGTGCTGTGAGTGATTCCTCGTCTCGATCACCGGTACCACTCCGACCAGTGTCGGCCGATCGAGATGGCGCCGTCCTCCGCTGTCTGATCGGGCGCCTCTGTCGATGGAATCCAGCTATGCGTATCCATGGCGTCTGAAGAGATTAACCCGGAACCGGGGCGCCTGTCCATGACATTTCCGTGACAGTTTCAGCCAAAGAACACATAACAAAGGAGAATCGCCGCAATGGCCCCTGTGACGTCCGCCACCAGCCCGCAGGGCAATGCATGCCGGGTCCTGCGGATTCCAACGGATCCGAAGTAAACAGCGAGGATATAAAAGGTGGTTTCGGTACTGCCCTGGATCACGCTGACCAATCGTCCGGCGAAGGAGTCGGCGCCGTGGGCCTCCATGGTCTCGAGCATGAGCCCGCGCGCTCCGCTTCCGGACAGGGGCCGCATCAGTGCTGTGGGAAGGCCGTCCACCCACCTGGTGTCCATTCCGACCAGGCTCACCGACCACCGAACCCCATCGAGCAGGAGATCGAGGGCCCCGCTCGCCCGCACGATCCCGATGGCCACCAGCATCGCCACCAGATAGGGAATGATGCTCACCGCGACCTTGAAGCCGTCCTTGGCCCCATCGACAAACACGTCGTAGAGAGGCAGACTGCGGCGGGCCGCCAAGAACACAAAGCTCACGATGACCGAAAAGATCACGAAGTTCGAGAGCACCGAGCTCTGGAGCTCCATGGTTTCGCGGTCGAGTCGGGAAAAATACAGGGTCATTCCCACAACCAGTGCCGTCAATCCGCCGAGATAGGCCATGATCACCGGGTCCCAGAGCTTCAGCCGCTGCACGGTTGCGGTGACCGTGAGTCCTACCATCGTCGAGCAGAAGGTCGCGATGAGCATGGGGATGAAGACGTCGGTCGGGTCGGCCGCCCCCATCTGCGCCCGGTAAACGAAGATCGTCACCGGGATGACGGTCACGGCGGAGGTGTTGAGGACCAGAAAGAGAATCTGATCGTTGCTGGCTTCTTCAGGTTCGGGATTGAGTTCCTGCAGTTCGTTCATTGCCTTGAGGCCCAGCGGGGTGGCAGCGTTGTCGAGGCCCAACATATTCGCCGCCATGTTCATGACGATTGAACCCATGGCCGGATGGCCGTCGGGAATACCCGGAAAAAGCCGCCGCAACAACGGACCGAAGGCGCGAGCCATGAGGTCGACGGCGCCGCCCTTCTCACCGAGTCGCATGATGCCCAGCCACAGACACATGATTCCGGTGAGCCCGAGGGCGATCTCGAAGCCGACCTTGGCCATGTCGAAGGCCGCGCCGACCATGGCCGCCCACACTCCGTAGTCGCCGAAAAACACCGATTTCCAGAGTCCGACCACAAAGGCCACCAGAAAGAAGGCGCCCCAGACCTTGTTCAGCATGGTGCCAACACCGCCATGGCGTTGAGGATCTGCAGGGTGACCGCGATCGCCATGGCGTTCTCGTCGACGTCGAAGAGCCCCTGGTGAACCGGGTGAACAATGCCCGCGGCCTCGTTGCGTACCCCAACCGAGTAGAACGCACCCGGAACCTCACTCAGGTAGTAGCCGAAATCCTCGACCCCCATATTGGGTTTTTTGAAGGTGACGATTCCATCCTCGCCCAGGAGTTTCTTCGAGTTCGCGTGGACGATTTCGATCATGGACTCATCGTTGACCACCGGGTCGTAGCTGGCTTCGATATTGACCTCGGCGCGGGCCCCCATTCCAAGTGCCACGCCTTCGGCCGTTTCCTTGATCCGGCGCAACACCAGTTTGCGAATCGTCTGGTTCGCGCAGCGAACGGTGCCTGTCAGCTCCACGCGGTCCGCCACGATATTCGCCTGGGTCCCGCCGCGGATGATTCCCAGGCTGACCACAGCGGCCTCCTGGGCATCCACGTTGCGGCTCATGATTGATTGCAGCGAGGTGATGACCTGAGCCGCGGCCACGATCGCGTCTACACCGCCGAAGGGGTAGGCCCCGTGGGCCGACTTTCCATGAACGATGATTTCGAGGTTGTCGGAAGATGCGTTGCGTTGTCCGAAGTGGAGTCCCACCGTGCCGACCGCGAGATTCGGGTCCACATGGAGGCCGAAAATCGCATCGACTCGCGGGTCATCGAGGGCCCCGGCCGCGATCAGGAGTTTGGCCCCCCCCACAGTTTCCTCAGCCGGCTGAAAGAGCAGCTTGATGGTTCCGGGGAAGGAGGCTTTCTCATTTGCGAGCAGCTTGGCCGCGCCGAGCAGCACGGTGGTGTGCACGTCGTGACCGCAGGCGTGCATCTTGCCGGGGATCGTCGAGGCGTATGGAACGTCCTTTTCGTCCTGAATCGGTAAGGCGTCCATATCCCCCCGCAGCGCCACGACTTTGCCTTCACCCTCACCGCGGATGAGACCGAGAATACCGGTGCCACCCAGCCCATCGACGTGTTCGATCCCCATCTCGTCGAGCAGCTCCTGGATCTTGGCGCTGGTGCGATGTTCTTCGAGACCGAGCTCGGGGTGCTGGTGAAGATCGCGGCGCATCTCGATCATCCAGGGCAGAATCTCCTGTGCGGCCGCAAGGATGTCGGAAGGTGATTTTTGGTCCATGGCGCGAAGATATCATGGAGCTTGCGCGCCCGTCGGCGCGCGGAATTCGGAATTCGGAATTCGGAATTCGGAATGACGTCGCAACGTCACACTCTCACAACATCACATTTCGGGTGTTGATCCGGCCGTACCCGGCTGTCCTGAGCGGAGCGCGGCGTCAAGCGCGTGTACGCCAACGCTCCCCGGGAAAGGTGATGAAACCGAGGTCCTTCGGCATCGCTTTGGAAGCCGGAAGCCAGCGTGCGATGGAAAATTCCGAATTCCGAATTCCGAATTCGAAACCTTCTTACAGCTCCCGAGGTGCCATCTCCGTTTCGAGGAGGGTGCTGAGCTTCTGCCGTTCGTTGATCACCACCGCCCTCGTGCCGTCAACCAGGACCTCGGCCGATCGTCCATGGTCGTTGTAGTTCGAGCTCATGGACATGCCGTAGGCGCCGGCCGAGAACACGGCGATCAAGTCGCCTCGTTGCACCGGAGGAAGGTCGCGCCCGCGGGCGAGGAAGTCGCCGGTCTCGCAGATCGGACCGACGATGTCGCTCGGGACGAGCCCCGGGAGATCGATGTTTTCGGCGGCCGCCGGAGGCACGTGCCGGGCCTCGACCTGCGCGGGCCATGCAAAATGGAAGGCGCGGTAGAAGGCGGGCCGGATCAGGGTGTGCATGCCGGCATCGCAGATGACAAATGTCTTTTCGCGGCCTTTTTTGACGTGCTGGACGCGGGTTAGCAATACCCCGGAATTGGCGAGAATCGAACGACCCGGTTCGAGGACGATTTGCAGACCATTTTTTGTCCGATCCTCGAGCAGGGGGATCAGGGCCTCGGCAAAAACCTCGATATCCGGTGATTCACCATTCGTGTAGCTCATCGGCCAACCGCCGCCCAGATCGAGGATGGAGATCTCATGGCCTTCCTCTGCGAGGGTGTCCATCAAGCGCAGGAGGACCTTGACAGCCGATTCGTAGGGCTCGATTTCTCGCACCGGCGAGCCGATGTGCACGTGCAATCCGACCAAGTCGACAGATGCCACATCTCGGAATGCCCCGAAGATCTCCGGTACGCGCTTCCACCCGACACCGAACTTGTTCTCTTCCAACCCGGTGGTCGTGTACTCGTGGGTTCTGGCGTCCACATCGGGGTTGACTCGGAGACAGGCGCGGGCGACGGTCCCGAGATCGGCCGCGACCCGGGCGAGGACCTCGAGCTCGCTTTCCGACTCCACGTTGAAGAGGCCGACGGGTCCGCGGGATTCGATGTCTCGGGCGCCAAGAAGCTCGGCATCGTCGAGGAGGGGGCTCCACCGTCCGTCAAGCGCTGCACGCTGCTCGGCCTCGGTCTTGCCGACACCGGCGAAAACGATGTCCTGCATGGGTGTTCCGGCCAACCACGCTCGTTCCAACTCGCCGCCCGAGACCACGTCCATCCCGGCGCCCTGCTCGTGGAGCAGCCGCAGTATGTGCAAATTGGAAGAGGCCTTGACGGCGTAGTGGAGGTGGGCACCGACCGGTGCAAACGCCCGTTCGATCCTGTTGTAGTTCGAACGGATCGCGTCGGCGGAGTAGACAAAGGTCGGGGTACCGACCGTGTCGGCGATCTCGTTGACGGGAACGTCGCCGGCGTGGAGCACGCCGGCGCGATAGGTGAAGGCATCCAGAGGTTGGTTCATCGTGTTCCTTGTTCTCAGTTGTTCTCTTTCGGGAAGAGGTAGTTGTTGTTCCTCTTGATGCGAACCACGACGCCCTTGTCGTCGAGCTCGAAGGTCACCAGTTCCTTGTTCGGTCGAAGGAAGGTCGTGCCTTCAACCGGTGTGAGCCGACTGTAGCCGGTGGAGGCGTTGTCCCAGGGCGGGTAGTCGTAGCCGTAGATGACCAGCTCTCCGCCCAGGATCATGACCTCGTACTCCCACCCCCACGGGTCCTGATAGAGACCTATGTAGCGCTGCCATGCGGGGTCCTCCTCCGGCTTCGGAGGCGCGGTTTTTCTGGTCGCATTCAGGATCGGCGTCGAAAATATCGAGTAGGCCTGCCGGGCGACGGTGTAGGGGCTGCCGTTGTCGGCGTTGATGGCGACGATCACGGCGATCTGCTCGTCAGGCACTGTAAGGAGGTTGGTGACGTGCGCTCCAATGGAGCCGCCGTGGCCCACGAATGTCTTTTCGTCGCGGCGGGTGACGGCGAAACCCAGACCCCGGCCGCCGGAAAAACTGTCGTAGACCCAGTGAACCCGGTGCATCTCACGCAGGGTGCTGCCTTTGAGGATTTGCTCGCCTCCCGAGGGACCGTCGCGAAACTGCAGCGAAGCAAAACGTCCCAGGTCCTCCACCGTGGAGACGATGCCGCCTGCCGGAGCAATGGCGCCGGCGTCGTAGTACTCCATGACCTTGCGGGTGCCGTCGGCGTCTTGCAGCATGTAGGCCGCCGCCATGCGCCGCTGGAGATTCTGGTCGGGAGCGGTGCTCGAGTTCTTCATTCCGAGAGGATTCAGAATCATTTCTTGAACGTAGTCCGTCCAAGGTCGGCCGGACACCTCGGTGACGATCTCTCCGAGCAGAGACATCCCGAGATTGGAGTAGTGGTAGGTGGTCTCAGGAGGGTCGATGACGTCCTGCACCGGAATCGATTCCGCCAGCTCTTTCCGGGTCGGAAAAACGTGGTCGGTCCAGTAGGGGAAGTCGGCTTCCCGGGACAGACCGGAGGTGTGTGTGAGCAGTTGGCGGATGGTGATGTCCGGCGCATCAGGAAACGGGTTGCGCACCTCAAACCACGGCAGGTGGAGCGACACCGGGTCGTCGAGCCGGAGCTTGCCCGCATCCCGAAGTTGCATGATCGCGGTGGAGGTGAAGAGCTTGGTGATCGAGCCGATCCGATAGACGGTGGATGGTGTCGCGGGGTCCCTCTCCGCCAGATTGCGATAGCCGTATCCCTTCGACCACACGATCTCCTGGTCGTAGACCACCGCAATGGAGAGTCCCGGCACATTGCGGTTGCTGATGTGCTGCTCGACCCATCGATCAAAGACGTTGATGGCGTCGGCGATTTCGGGATTTTCCTGCAGCGTCAAATCGGTTCCAGCAAAAAGCGGATTCAACGCGAGTAGCAGAGCGACGACGAAAATGGGCTTCCAGCGCATTTTTTGGGTCCCTTCCCCGATTGATTACGGCCTCAAGCACGGGAGTATACGCGATATCAGTTATGAGTTCCCGCACACATCCGCGAACCGACCGGGCGGGCGGAGGACAACTCAAACCTCAAACCTCAAACCTCAAAACTCTGCCTCACGACGTGACCGATTACAATGACTCTCATGCGCATTCTCACCGTGCTTCTCACCCTCGCCCTGCAATCGAACCAGCCCCTCATCACGCCCGATCATCTCTGGCAGATTTGGCCCGAAGAGCGCTTTGTGGAGACCCCTGCACCGTGCCTGCGGCCCGCCGAGTTGACGGCCGAGTTGCAGCGGCTCGCGGCCCGGTATCTCGGAAAAATGAAACTTGAAGAAATCGGACAATCCATAGCGGGTCGTCCTATCCACATGTTCACCTTCGGTCACGGACCGCGGACGGTCCTGCTCTGGTCGCAGATGCACGGCGACGAGCCCTCCGCCACCCCCGCCCTGCTCGATATTGCCGATTTTCTGCTCTCCCGTGCCGATGAACCGCAGGCGGCTGCAATTCTCGACGACCTCACCCTCGTCATGATCCCGATGCTCAACCCTGACGGGGCGGAGATCTATCAGCGCCGAAATCTGCAAGCCATCGACATCAATCGGGATGCCCTTCATCTCTCGACTCCGGAAGGTCGCATCCTGAAAATGGTCCGCGACAAATTTGAGCCCATGCTCGGTTTCAATCTGCACGATCAGAACCCGAGGACGGCAGTGGGGGACACCGGTGTTCTGGCGACCAACTCGGTGCTGGCCGTGTCGGGTGATGCGGAAGGCACTGTCACCCCCGGGCGCTTGCTCGCCAAGCGTGCCTGTTCGGCCATCGTCGAGACCCTGACGTCCTTCATGCCCGGCGGCGTGGCTCGCTTCGACGAGGACTGGAATCCCCGCGCCTTCGGCGACAACATCACCGCGTGGGGCACACCGGTGGTGCTCATCGAAAGTGGTGGTCTCCCCCCTGGCAGGGATCTCCAGGATCTGACCCGCCTCAACTTCGTCGCCATTCTGACGGTGCTGCAGGAACTCGTGCGAAACGATCTCGAGGACCACGGCCCCGAGGTTTATGAGAATCTCCTTCGCAATCGTCGCGATGCCTGGGCCGACGTCGTGGTGCTCGGCGGCTCGATTCAACAGCCGCGGAACACCCCGTCCTATCGTGCTGATCTGGCATTCAACATCGATGTGGACGATCGTGATCTTGCCGGATGCGGCACCGGCCGTGACCCACGAAGCTATATCGCCGAGGTGGGCGATGCGCGATTGCTCGGAGCCGGCCGGACCGTGGACGCCGGTGGAAGTGTGGTTACGGTTCCCTTTGCGGCCGGGGTCGAGGGTTGGAAGGCCCGTCGATGGCTGAGCGCCGAAGTGCTTTCGAAGCTCGCCCGCTTGGGCGTCGGTACGGTTTACTGGAAGGTTCCGCAGCGAAAGACGGGTGACGCGCAGACCCTGGCCGATGGTTTCGCAGCTGCAGGCCGCGCCAGGGTCGAAATCGTATCGAAGGAGAGCGAGATGCCGTGGTTGCGGTTGGTCGGTCCTCCTTCCGCGCCGCGGTCGGATTCCCTTCCGGACGTGGTCGAGGCGCTGGCCGGCACCAGGGACGGATTGGCCGGCGAAGACTCGATGATCCTTGACCGGCTCTGCTGGGTTTCCGGTGCGGGAACCGGCCGACCGGTGTTGCGCCGCGCCAGTCCAGCATCTTTTTTGCTCCTTTCTCCGGCGATCGACGGTCGAGTCGAGATCGAGAACGCCCGCCTCGTTGGAGTCTTCATCAACGGCGTCGATGTCAGGGGTGAATCACGATGATCCGTCATTCGTACTCAATCCGGTCCTTTCTCGAGAGGCGGTTCGTGGTGCCGGTTCTTGTGGCCATCCTCTCCTGCGCCTCGGGCCAATGGCAGCTTGCCCACGGGTCGGAGCTGTCGAAGTCGCAAAAAAAGTGGGTGAGCACCACGTTGCAGCAGATGAGCCTGGAGGAGAAGGCGGCCCAGATGATCATGGTTGCGGCCACCGGCTACCCTCGGAACCCGCAGTCTGGAGGCGCTCGGGATCTGGTCGAGGCAGTTCGGGACAAGGGTGTCGGGGGCCTGGTCCTGCTGCGGTCGGAGGAAGGGACCATCACCGGCCTGCTCAACGGGCTCCAAAGCGAGGCCCGGATCCCGTTGCTGGTGGCCATGGACCTGGAGCGCAGCCTGGCATTCCGTATCCGCAGGGGAACCGTCGATTTCCCCTGGGCGATGGCGGTTGGTGCGACGGGCTCCGAGGATGCGGCCCGATTCCTCGGCGAGCTGACGGCGCGCGAGGGGCGGGCTCTCGGGATCCACTGGGCCTTCGCTCCGGTTGTCGATGTCAACAACAACCCGGACAACCCGGTGATCAACATTCGGTCATTCGGCGAAGATCCGGAGCTGGTCGGCCGTCTCGGGAGCGGCGTTCATCCATGGCGCCCACAGTGGTGGCATGCTGACAACGGCCAAACATTTTCCCGGGCACGGCGACACTGCCGTTGACAGCCACCTGGATCTTCCGGTCATCAACGTCGATCGCGAACACCTGGAGACGGTGGAGTGGCCGCCGTTCTGAAGACGCCATCGCGGCGGGCGTGGACTCGATCATGGTGGGTCACGTGGCGGTGCCGGCCCTCGATCCCTCGGGCCGACCCGCAACCCTGTCTCCATCCCTCAATTTTGAAATCCTCCGCGACGAAATGGGTTTTGAGGGTCTGATCGTGACCGACGCGATGGATATGGAGGGCGTCGGATCCGCGTGGATCGGAGAGGCCACCGTGGATGCCGTTCTTGCGGGCGCTGATGTGATTCTGATGCCTCCGGACCAAAGGGTGGCCCTGCAATCGCTCATCCGCGGTGTCGAGGAGGGCACTTCTCGATGGCAGCGCATCGATCGTTCGGTACGGCGGATCCTGGAGGCCAAAGCCGGCTTGGGGCTGCACGAAAACCGTTTGGTCGACCCAGCGGCCGGGGCCCTGGCCGTTGCCCGGCCGGAGGATGTGGCCCGGGCGTCGGCTATCGCGAAGGCCTCGATCACCGTTGTCAGCAACGACGGCGGCGTGCTGCCGCTTGCGGCCGAAGAACCCGTCCGGATTCTGCATCTCGCGATGCCGGATGGAATCGGTTTTCCGGCGGCTGAATTCAGAACCCGGCGGATCGACGGTCGAGACCGATCTCCCTGGGACGACGAAGTCGACCAGAAGAGACAGCGCGACGAGATTCTCGAAGACGCGGAGATTTCACCCATGTCCTGGTCTCGACCTCTTACTATCGAGAGAGAATCTCCGACAGCCTGGTTCGGCTCCTGGAGCGGCTTGGGGAAACCGACGTACCGGTTATCGTGGCCTCTTTCGGCGATCCCTATCTGCTTCCGCGACCTGCCCGAGGTGTCCGCCTACCTCTGCGCCTTCGGGGCCTCGAGTCCGAGCCGCAGCGCCGCGGCCGCAGCGCTCTTCGGCGAGATCGATGTCGTGGGCAAACTGCCGGTGACTCTCTCGGAGGAATACGCTGTCGTCGGCGGTGGCCTCGAGATCCCGCGGCGCGCCATGACCCTGCAGATCGCCGAACCTGAGGATGCCGGTTTTCGTGCCGGAGGGTATGGAGGCAGTTGGACCGCGTGCTCGACGAGTTCGTCGAGCAGGGCGCCTTCCCCGGCGGCGTCGTGGCCGTCGGGCACCGTGGAAAATCTGGTGCACCTCCAACCCTTCGGGCGGCTCTCCTACGACGACGATGCGCCGGCGGTCGAGGCAGACACGATCTACGACCTGGCCAGTCTGACCAAGGTTGTCGCCACGACCACCATGGCGATGATCCTGGTCGACGAAGGGCGCCTCGATCTCGACGAGAAGGTGCAGGACTTCCTGCCGCTCTTCCAGGGCCCGGGCAAGGATCGGATCACGGTCCGCCATCTGCTCACCCACCGTTCCGGTATCGACTGGTGGGCGCCGCTGTATGAAGACACCGAGGGCCCTGAGGAGTACCTGCGAGCGCATCCAGGCCATGGAGCTGGTCTACGAGCCGGGGACCGACTACAAGTACAGCGACCTCGGCATCATCCTGCTCGGCGAAATCCTCTCCCGGGTCGCCGGACAGCCGCTGGACAGTTCGTGCGCAGAGGGTTTTCGAGCCCCTGGACCATGACCAACACGCACTATCGTCCCGGGCAGAGGATCTCCTGCCGCGAATCGCCCCCACCGAGTTCGACGACTGGCGGGGCCGGCTGGTCCGCGGTGAGGTCCACGACGAGAACGCCTTTGCCCTCGGTGGGATCGCACCCCACGCCGGGCTCTTTTCAACTGCCGGCGATCTTGCACGTTTTTGCCCAGATGCTGGTCAACGGCGGCGTGCTCGAACACCATCGCATCGTCTCCAGAGAAACGGTGGAGCTCTTCACCCGCCGGGCCGGCGAAGACGACTCGATGCGGGCCCTGGGTTGGGACACCAAATCGCCGCAGAAAAGTCTCGGCCGGTTCGTTCTTTTCGCCCCGTTCCTTCGGCCACACCGGATTCACCGGCACCTCCATCTGGATCGACCCGGATCGTGAGCTCTTTCTCATTCTGCTGACCAACCGGGTGCACCCGACGCGGGAGAACCAGCTCATCCGCAAGGCCAGGCCGGCGGTCGCGGATGCTGTGGTCCGGCCCTCGTACGATGATGGAGTCGTCCGGATGGGTCTCGATCGCGTGGCCGCCGGCGAGGACCACGGGCTTGGTGGCAAACGCCTCGGTCTGATCGTCCACGCCGCATCGGTGGCGGCCGACGGCCGCCACGCCATCGATGCGCTGCGCGAAGCCGACCTCGATGTGGTGCGGTCTGCTGACCCCGGAACACGGTCTGCGAAGCCGGGCGGCGGCGGGTGAAAAAGTTGCCAGCGGCATGGACCCGGAGAGCGGGTTGCCGGTGATCAGCCTCTATGGCGACCACCGAAAGCCTACGCCGGAGGACCTCGAGGGTCTCGATGCCCTGGTCTTCGATCTCCAGGGTGCCGGAGTGCGGTTCTACACCTACGTGAGCACCATGATTCTCGCGATCGAAGCGGCCGCCGAGGCAGGCTTGGAGTTCGTGGTGCTCGATCGCCCAAACCCTCTCGGTGGAGATCGCATCGAAGGGCCCTGTCAGCGCGCCTCGCGATGTAGTTCCGGCGAGCTTCGTCAACCTGGCCCCGGGGCCGCTGGTGCACGGACTGACCCTGGGCGAGATGGCCCGTTCGTCAATCAGGGTCTGCAAAAACCGGCGCCGCTGAAGGTGGTCATCGATGAAGGGCTGGGAACGGAGCATGACCTGGAAGGACACCCTCCGCACCTGGGTTCCGCCGTCTCCAAATCTCCGCAGCCCAGACGCCGCCATCGCCTATCCGGGGGTCGCGCTGTTGGAGGCCACAACGGTCTCCGCGGGCCGCGGAACTGACGATCCCGTTTCTCTATTTCGGTGCCCCCTGGATTCGATCCGAAGGACCTCGATGTTGAGGTGGCCGGCTTCGAACTCGAAGCGGTCACATTCACTCCGTCACCTCCCCGGCCGCACCGAACCCCAAGTTCCTCGACGAGAATGCCGCGGCATGCGGGTTCGGGTCACCGATCCGGCAGGGCCCACAGCTACCGGCTCGGGGTGGAGTTGCTCGTGGCTCTTCAGGGCCACGAGGAATTCGAGTGGAGGAATGAAGGGGCTGCGTTGACGCGGCTCGTCGGCACCCCCAGACTGCTCGACGATCTCCGGCAAGGTCATGACCGTCGAGGAGATCCTCGCGGCCGGACGCGGCAGCCCACGAAGCGTGGCGCCGTGACGCGAGCACCATACTGTTGTACTGACCGGTTGAACACGATACGAGGAGGCTCATCGATGACCTGGACCCGACGCCACTTGCTGCAGCTCGGAGGAGCCGCGATCGCGGCGGGAACATTGCCTTCACTCGCCGGTTCGGCGACCCGCGAACAGAAGGTGATCAAACCGAAGGTCTCAAGGAGGGCGACCTCGTCGGGTTGATCAACCCGGCCAGCGCCACCTTTTTCCCCGACCGGGCGGAGATCGCCCGCGAGAACCTGGCCGCCCTCGGGCTTCGGGTCCGCTTCGGTGATCACCTGTTGGATCGTTACGGCTATCTTGCCGGACGGGATGAGGACCGCGCCGCCGATATCAACGCCTTCTTTGCGGATCCCGAGGTGAAGCTCGTTCTGGCGCCAGGGGGGGGTTGGGGCTGCAACCGGCTCCTGCCGTATCTCGACTACGATTTGATCCGGAAGAACCCCAAGATCGTCATGGGTATGAGTGATATCACGGGATTGTTGCTGGGGATCCACGCGAAAACCGGCCTGGTGACATTTCACGGTCCGACGGGGGCTCGAGTTGGAATGAGTTCACCACCGACTATGCCAAGCGCGTTGCTCTTCGACGGGGAAGCCATCACCATGCGGAACAAGGTGGGTACCGCCGACCGCCTGGTCCAGGTGGAGAACAGGGTCCTCACTATCACCAGCGGGAAGGCGCGCGGCCGCTTGTTGGGGGGCAATCTCACGGTGCTCACCGCCATGATGGGTTCCGACTACCTGCCGGATTTCGAGGGCCGATCCTCTTTGTCGAGGACGTGAGCGAGGAGATCTACCGGGTGGACCGCATGCTCACCCAGCTCGGACTGGCCGGGGTATTGGGAAATGTGGCCGGTCTTCGTCTTCGGTCGCTGCACGAACTGCGATCCCGGCAGAGGTACGGTTCCTTGACGCTCCTGGAGGTTCTGGAAGACCATATCGGGCCGCTCGGCATCCCGGCCTGGTACGGCTCGATGATCGGCCACATCGCGGACAATTTCACCGTTCCGCTCGGCATCCAGGCCGAGATCGATGCCGACGAAGGAACGATCAAGCTGCTCGAGCCTGCGGTGGTGTAGGGCGGCACAGGCGCCTCCCCTACAAAAAATCGTGTAGGTGGTGTGGCCTGCCCCGCCTTATAACGCCGGGAACAGCAGAATCGCGTCCGCATTGCTTCGGCGCCGGTGACGCCCGACGGGTGTTCACGATCTGCCCGTTGACCACCATGGTCGTCGAGCCGCCGCCGTCGAGGTTCATGGCCGAGACGCACCCGAGCTCGAGCATGAGATCGGTCAGCTCCGGGATCGACATGCCGATACTCGTCTCGCGGCTGGCGTCCATCCACCGTGACAAAGAGCAGAGTTCCGTCAGCTCGGCACCCCTCGCGGCGGTGCGGGGATGCCGGGCGAGGCAGAAGACCTTGGAGATCGACTCCTTTTCCGGTTCTTCGATCCGCTTTCCGTTCCACAGCAGCAGGGGCCCGGCGCTGACGATGCCCTCGGCCCGTTCCCACTCGCCCTCGGGGTCGGGCAGCAACGAGATGAGCTTCGTGTCGACCGCCACCGACGCGCCAGGCCGCACCTGCGGCCGGATCTGCTCAATTCGGTCGCTGCCGATGGACAGCACCATGCCGTCGGGGGGTATCACCGAGCTTCCGCCCCCGTCCCGGACCTCGGTGATTCGCCCATTCTCCACGATCATCTCGACTCCCCCTGGAGAGGTCAGGGTTGTGCGGTGGAACTCCGGTGTGAAAAGAACGATTTCGGACGCTTTCGCGACCGGTTGATCCCGTCGAGTGGCAGAGTCTTTCCCGTCACCGAACCGGACCTCGCCGCGAAAGGAGAGCCGGCCGAAAACCGATCGTGTGGCGCCATCCGCAGAGAAGAAGCCGACCGTCGCGCGTCCCCGGTCGGGTTCGGAGAGCAGTTTGCCGTCGATCCGAGAGTGCCCTGGCTGTCGCCGGCGAGCAGCCCCGTCATCCGAAAGTACCCGCCGTTGATGGCCGCCAGTGCGTCGTGCCGTGCAGCCAGATCGGCGGTGGTCTCGAGCCCGATGGCGGCGTCATAGGCGTGCACGACTTCGACCCGGATTTTTGCGGATCCGCCTCGAGCACGTGGATTCTCCAAGGCCCCTTGGGGTTGGTGAGATCCTGCCCGACCGTTTCGATCTCAGCGCGGTACCGAATAGCCGGCTCGGAGAGCCGCCGCCCTCAGATCCTCCGCTTCCTCCCGGGTCGGGAGCCCTTCGGACTGTACGACCCGGTAGCTGGTGCCGTCGGCGTGGAGCACGGCCGCGAAGCCCTTTCCCGAGATCCGTCAAGGACGCCATCGGCTTCGGACTGGCTTTCGAAGGTCACCGAGCAGGATGCGGTAAATCTTCCCGGTGGCGACTTCGCCCCTTTCATGAACGAGTGTCGCAGCCCGGGGCGACGTTTCGTACGCGGTCTCGGCAGCCGGCGCGGCCGCGGCGTCAGAGAGGGCAGCAGCAGAAGCAACGGGAAAGATCTGCGATTTCACGACGGGGGCCCCCTTATCGGGCCGGTTCGCCTCGGTGCGCGGCCAGATGAAGCTCGCGCCGAGCCCGGCGGCAAAGGTGAGGCCGAACCGACCAGGGCGAACCAGGGCCAGGCGAGGTCGGTGGCGAAAGAAGATGGTGCTCATGCAGCGAGGCCCGATCACCAACCCGGCCAACGCCGCCCGCTGCCCGACCCGTTTCGCGAAGATCCCGAGGAAGAACACCCCGAGCACGATCCCGGTGGTGAAAGCGGCGATCCCCAGCACGCTGCTGACGACCGATGCCTTCACCCACTGGCCCGCGATGCCGACGGCGATCTGGATGCAACCGAAGACCACGGTGAGGATGCGAACCACCCGGAGCTGTTTTTCGGCCGTCGCCTTCTTCGCCTTGCCGGTGAACAAGAAATCGTTGGCGGCGGCGGTGGCGCAGGAGTTGAGCGAGCTCGAGAGCGTGGACATGGCGGCGGCAAAAATCGCGCCCAACAGAATGCCCAGCACGCCCGACCGGGATCTCGTCGAGGATGAACCGCGCGAAGACGCGATCGCGGCGCTCGAACAGCCGCGTCCGGCGGGAAGGTCTGGTAGAAGGCGAAGAGCCCGACACCGATCAGGAGGAAGAGCGCGAACTGGGCCACCACCACGAAGCCGCCCACCCACAGCGCTCGCTGGGCGTCCTTGAGGTTTCGGGCGCAGAGGTAGCGCTGCACCATCATCTGGTCGACCCCGTGCGAGCCGAGGGTGATGAAGAGCCCGCCGATCAGACCGGCCCAGAGGCAGTAGGGCTGGCTCCAGTCGAACGTCAGGTCGAAGACCCGCAGCTTGCCGGCCGCTTCACCGACGGCGAGCAGCTGGTCCCAGCCGCCGGGGAGCCGGTGAACGATCAGGGCCAGGGCGGCGATGGCGCCGCCGATGTAGATCACGAACTGCACCAGGTCGGTCACCAGGACCGCCCGGATGCCGCCGAAGAAGGTGTAGACGATCGTGGCGACGCCCATGACGATCACCGCCCAGTGGAGGGGGATCCCGGTCATCTCCTGGAGCACGATCGCCGAGAGAAAGAGGCGCAGGCCGTCGGCCAGGCTGCGGGTGATGATGAACATCGCCGACGCCGCCCTCTGGGTCGCGCCGCCGAAGCGTTTGTGGAGCACGTCGTAGGCCGTGAAGAACGACCCCGTGAAGTACTGCGGCAGCAGCAGGAAGACGACCACGAATCGCCCCAGCAGAAAACCGAGCGGAATCTGCAGCCAGGTCATGTCCCTCGAGTAGGCAAAACCGGGGATGCTGAGAAAGGTGACGGTGCTGGTTTCGGTGGCGACGATCGAGAAAAGGATCAACCACCACGGTCGGTCGCGTCCGCCAACCACGTAGTCGGACACGGTGCCGGCCTTGCGGCCGATCCACAGACCGAGCGCAACGACACCCGCGAGATAGATCGCGAGAATCCCGAGGTCGATGGCGCCGACGCTCATCGGCTATCTCCCGCGACGCTGCCGGGCCTGGACGTCTCAGGATTTCCATGCCGTTCCGAAGTGGGCGGAGCGCAGACCGAGCTCCTGCACCGCCTGCAGGGCGGGCGCCGAGGTCAGCACCTCGAGCTCGCGGTCCCTCTCGTCGGCGTAACTGCTGCTCGAGCGCAGCTCGTCGTCAACCCGAGCGGGGTGGCACATGATCTCGGTGACTCCGGGTCGTATGTTGCCGAGAATCCCGATCAGGTTGCCGAGCTGTGCGTCTTCTCCGAAGAAGTCTTCGACGAAGGAGTCGGTGGTGGTGACCCCCTGGCGGCGAACCAGTTCCCCGACATCCGGGGAGGCATTGCGAATCGGGAGATCGTGTTCCCGGGCCAAGGCGATCAGTGCTTCGCAGACCACTGGATGACGGTGTGAATGGTGGTGGCTGTCCAGGTGGGTCGGCAGGCGACCGGTGAGTTCGAGAAAACGATCGAATTGCGCCCTCGCCTCCAGCATCACTTCCTCAAGAGCCGGTTGCACGAGTCCCTCGGGTTTTGCCGGAAGACGCCCGAGACCATCGGTCAGGCTTGGCAGACGTTCCGCGGGCAGGATCGAGGGGCCTCCGGTCAGGGCGACGTGGAGGCCGACTCCCAGGTCGGGAAAGTCATCGAGCCGGGAGGCGGCTTCCTCGGCCGCGGCGTACGCGACCATCAGGGTCGCGCTGGTGACCAGGCCGTCGTTGTGGGCCTCGAAGATGCCGGAGTTGATGCCGGAGGTCCGTCCGAGATCGTCCGCGTTGACGATCAGTACTCGGTTGCCGGAGGAGTTCACTGCAACAGCTCCAGGGCCAGCGTGACGGCGCCCATGGCCGGTTCGACCTCGAGCAGCCGAACTTCCGCCTCGGGCAGTTCAGCGAGCAGCCCGGCGACACGCGGGGCGAGGCTCGGGCAGGCCTTGAAGGCGCCACCGGCGAGGACGATGGGATAACGACCGGGAAAGACGAGTTGTCCGGCCACCGCTTTGGCGGCCTTGGCGAGGTGCTTGCTTGCCTGATCCATGAGGGTTTCCGCCGCCTCGTCGCCGTCTGCCCAGGCCGTTTCGACCAGGGGAGCCAGATCGGCGACCCGGTTGCGAGAGAGCTCCTGGTCGTAGAACCACTCCACCAGCTCGGTGGGGTCCGAGACTCCGAGTTTTTCGCAGATCAGCGAGTAGAGCGTGGTGGCGACCCCCCGCCCGTCGGCGGCACGGATGGCGTGCCTCACCGCATAGTGGCCGAGCCAGAAGGCCGAGCCCTCGTCGCCGAGGAGGTAGCCCCAACCACCGGACCGGGCCTCGTGACCCTCGGGATCCACACCGTAGGCGATGGAGCCGGTACCGGCCACGACCACGATTCCGATGCCGGCCGGTGCGCCGGCCACGAGAGCCACCAGGGCGTCGTTGACCACCCGGACCGGCTGGCGCTGGCCGAGGCGGCGAAGCACGTCGCGGATCAACTGATCGGCACCGGGCTGCCCCACACCGGCGATGCCGAGACAGAGAGCAGCCAGCGGTTCGGGAGCTTCGAGCGACTCGATCACGTCGAAAAGGACCTTCTCGACCGCGAGCTCTCCCTTCATCACCAGGTTGGCGCTGCCGGAAATGGTTTTGGAAATCACCTTTCCGGTCTCGTCGGCCAGGATCCCCACTGTCTTGGTGCCGCCCGCGTCGATTCCGATGACAAAAGGCATTTGTTGTATCCAGTTATCGGTCCCGCACACCCAAACCCGGTTCGGATGGCAAGACCAGTTTGCCGTCTCGAACCGAGGCCCCGATGAACGGATCATTAGTGATCAGGAGATTTCCGTCGAGGTCGACATAGTCAACGAGAGGGGCGAGATGCGCGGCGGCGGTGATCGCCATGGACGACTCCACCATGCAGCCCAGCATGATCTTCAATCCGTGGGCGCGGGCGACGTGAATCATGCGCAGGGCCTCGCCGAGGCCACCGCATTTCATCAGCTTGATGTTGATGCCGTCGAACGACTCGGCCAGCTGCGGAATATCCTCGGCGCGCCCGACGCTTTCGTCGGCGATGAGCGGCAGCGGGCTCTGTCTCTTCAACTCACGCATCTCATCGAGCTTGTCGGCGGGAAGCGGCTGCTCCACGAGTTCCACACCGAGGGACTTCAGCCATTCGAGGCGAGCGAGAGCATTGCCCAACGACCAACCCTCGTTGGCGTCCACCCTCACCGTGCGGTCCGTCAGACCGCGAACCGTTTCGAGCACGAGGTGGTCGTCGGGGGAGCCCATCTTGACCTTGAGAACCTCGTAGGCTTCGGCCTCGCGGACCTTCTGTTCGATCACCTCGGGAGTATCCATTCCGATGGTGAAGGAGGTCACCGGCATGGTGCCCGGGTCGATTCCCATCATTTCGTAGACCGGCACTCCCAATCTCTTGCCGGCCAGATCGCGCAGAGCCATGTCGATGGCGGCCTCTGCCGCGGGCTCACCAGCGACCGCAACGCGGGCTGCCGCCGAATCGAAGCATCGGAGGTCGTCCAGGCGAGCGACCATCGCCTCGGCGGCCCGCGCGGCCGACACGGCATCCTGCCCGTAGCGGGCGATGGGCGCGGCCTCTCCGCGACCGACGAGACCATCGTGCTCGATTTCCACGATGAGAACCCGGCGGGAGTCGCTGTCCCCCCGAGCCAGGCGAAAGGTGTGCCGGAGTTGGAGATCGACGGTGTGATGGCGGAGCTGGGTCATTCATCGCCTCGTAGTGCGCGTTTTGCGGCCAGCATCATACAGGTCCGCGGATTTCGAGCATCATACATCTTCGACTCCAGGGTCTACCGTTGCGAAGGCCCTTGCGATAGGATCTCCTCATGTTCAGTCAAAACGCCCGGGTTCCGATCGTCGTCGTGCTCGCACTGGGATGTGTTTCGTGCTCGCCGGAGCAACCGCAGGCTCCGGTAAAGGTCGATCCGTCCGCGCCGTCCATTCTTCTGGTCACCCTGGATACCACCCGGGCCGACAGTATCGGTTTCGAGTCCGATGCCGTGGAGACACCGGCGCTCGATGCTCTGGCCGCCAGGGGAGTGCGCTTCAAGCAGGCCTTTACCACCGTACCCATGACCCTGCCGTCTCATACCTCGATAATGACCGGGCTCTACCCCTCGGAACATGGCATTCGGGAAAATTCACGTTTTCTTGATGAGGAGCGAAGTCTCCTTGCGGAGCGCCTCCGGCAGGAGGGCTATTCGACCGCAGCGTTCATCTCGGGATACCCGCTCAAACGGCGTTTCGGGCTGGCGCGGGGATTCGATCACTATGACGATGATATGGGTAAGGGCAACGCCGAACGGGCTGCCGGACCGACCACTGATCAGGCGCTCGCGTATCTCGAGACCAAGCTTCGCGGACCGGTTTTCGTCTGGGTCCACTATTTCGATCCCCACGATCCCTATGCGCCTCCGGAACCATTCGCTTCCCGCTACGCGTCCGCACCCTACCTTGGCGAGATCGCGTATATGGACCACGAGTTGGGGCGGTTGATCGAGGCCTTTGAGAGGCGTCTTGATGGGGGAGAGTCGAAGATCGTGGTTGTCGGCGATCACGGCGAGGGGCTCGGGGATCACGGTGAGCTGTTCCACGGGAATCTGCTGTACAGCGGCGTGATGCGGGTGCCGTTGGTGGTGGCGGGCAGCCGGGATCCCGATTGCGCAAGTGGAGACCGCGGTCAGCACCCGACGGGTCTTTGACACCATCCTCGGGTGGGCCGGTCTCGATTCGGATTTCGATTTGTTGAGCTCCGATCCGGAGGTGGTCATCGGGGAGGCATTGAAGCCCTTCCTTCAATACGGGTGGCAGCCCCAGGTGATGGCCGTCAAGGACTCGATCAAGGTCATCCAGACGGATGAGACCGAAGTCTACGATCTGCGAACTGATCCCTCGGAATCCGTTGATCTGAGTCAATCGGTGGCAATCGACCTGGAGATCTTCGAGGCGATTCGTGACTATGCATTGGTGCCCGCCGGTGCCGAGGAAGCCACTTCCGACACCCTTGATGAGGAGACCAGACGGCAACTGGCGGCCCTGGGTTATGTGGGATGGGATGGCCCGGTCACGGTTCGTGAGAATGCCCCGAGCCCCAGAAGCATGACCCACCTTTTCGGCGATCTCGACGAGGGTTCTGCCCTTTTTGCCCGGGACGAGTTCGAGGCCTCTATCAGGGTCTTTGAAAAGGTATTTGAAGAAGACCCCATGAATCTGATGGTGGCGGTGCGGCTCGCCGTGGCGCACTCGGTCCTCGGTGATGAGGAACAGGCCGGGCGGCTCTTCGCGAGGGCGGAAGAGATCCACCCCGGATCGATCGATCTGCAGCACTACCTGGCGATGCACTATTTTCGATTTCGACACTGGGATCTGTCGGCGCCTCTCTTCGAGCAGGTCCTGGTCGCCATGCCTCGCAAGCTGCCCGCCCTGGAAGCGCTGGCGCGAATTCGCGAAAGTGAGGGCCGATATGAGGATGCCGCCCGCTTGCTCCAGCGGATCGTCGTCTTGAAGGAGGCACCCGCAGCAGACTGGGTGAGGCTCGGAGAAATCGAGATGGCGATGACCGATACGCCGGCGGCGATCAGGGCTTTCGAGGAGGCGCGGAGACTCCAGGGCGAGGCCTTCAACCGCCATCTCGAGCTCGGCGTCTGTTATCTGGCGTCCCGACGCCCCTTCGAAGCGGCCCAGGCCCTGGATCAGGTGCCTCGAGATCATCCCGGCTATGCCATGGCCGTTTTAAAGCGTGCCCAGGCCAGCGTCGTATTGGGTGAACCTGATTGGCGGGAGCGGGTCCGACTCGCCTACGAAGCGGGCGATCCCGAGATGCGTCGAATGATCGAGAACGAACCGCTCTTTCAGAACGGCCCCGTTCGCTAGGGAGTTCGTTCGGAGTCTCGAGCCCCGGCGGTTTACTCTGATCTGTCGCCCCTCCGGGGCTTTTTTCTGTGCATCAGGGACGGGTCAGGTTCTCGGTGGCGAGGCGAGACGGAGAAACCGCAGACCACGCAGATGGACGCAGATGACAAATCGCTCTCGATGCGACCGTCATCGACAGGGCGAATGGACGATCTCCCTTTCACCCTTTCCTCCGGTACATCGGGAACGAGATCGGGAACGGAACGGACGTTCAAGATGTCATCCTGAGCGGAGGCGAAGCCGAAGTCGAAGGATCTGCGGCTCACGGGCGTTCCGGTCCAGCACATAGATCCTTCGACTACGCCCCTGTGGGGCTCCGCTCAGGATGACATCGGGAGGCGGCATTCCCATGCAGGAGGAATCGGCGCCGGGTGGTTCTCCCTGCCGGGATCGGGCTCGGGAGCGGAGGTGAGGTCTGGGTGGGATTTCCGGTGGCGGGGCGAGACGGCGAAACCGCAGACCACGCAGATGGACGCAGATAACAAATCGCTCTTGATGCGACCGTCATCGGCAGGGCGAATGGACGATCTCCCTTTCCCCCTTTCACCCTTTCACCCTCTCCTCCGGTCACATCGGCAGGGGGTCGGGCAGAGCCTGGTGTATATTCGCGAACCATGGAGAGCTTTGGTTTCTGGTCCCTGCTGCCTCCGCTGGCCGCGCTCGGTCTGGCCTTGTGGAAGAAGCAGATCTACCCGGCTCTTCTTCTCGGCGTATGGATGGGCTGGCTGGTTGTTGCGGGCTGGAACCCTGTCACCGCGACCGGTTCGACAGTCAACTCCATTGTGGGTGTGTTTCAGGATGCGGGCAATACTCGGATCCTGCTTTACAGCCTTCTCGTCGGCTCCGTCCTGACACTGATCAGCGCCACCGGAGGGGTCGAGGGCTTTGTTGCCGCGGTTGCCGATCGCCGCTGGGTCACCAACCGCCGGCAGGCACAGATGGTGCCCTTTCTGCTCGGTGTCCTGATCACGGTAGAGAGCTCAATCACCGCCCTTGTGGCGGGCACCGTGGGACGGCCGCTCACCGATCGTTACCGTGTGAGCCGGGAAAAGCTCGCCTATATCTGTGACTCCACCTCCGCCCCCGTATGCATACTGGTTCCATTCAATGGTTGGGGCGCGTTGGTGATCGGGCTTCTCGCCGTGCAGGATGTGGCCAACCCGGTTGCCGTCCTTCTCGCCAGTATTCGCTGGAATTTCTACCCCATGCTGGCCATCGTGCTGGTGCTGGTGACGATTCTGGCCGGTCGGGATTTCGGCCCCATGCGGTCGGCCGAACGCCGCGCGCTCGAAGAGGGAAAGCTCTTGGCGGACGGCGCCCAACCGATGGTGGCCGAGGAGGTGCTGGCGGCGACACCGGATCCGGGTGTCCGGCCGAGGGCCCTCTATCTGGTTCTTCCGGTGGTGACCATGGTCGGCGCCATCGTGGCCGGCATTCTCGTTACCGGCAGGCGGGGAAGCTCCCCGGACGCGGGCCTCTGGGAGATGATCCAGGCCAGTTCCGGTTCCACCGCCGTCCTCTGGGCGGTCCTGGCGAGCCTGGCGGTGCTGGCGGTGATCGCCCTGGGGCCCTGCCGCATGTCGGGACGGCAATTCGTCGATCACATTTTCAAAGGGATGGGGGGCATGATCCCCGTCGTCACCCTTTTGGTGCTTGCCTTCGCTCTGGGGAGCGTCGTGCGGGAGTTGGGTACGGGCGCCTATGTGGCGGCGATCATCGGCGGCGCCACCGGAGCCAAAGTGGCCGTTGCCGGGTCTTTTGTCCTCGCCTCCTTCATGGCCTTCGCCACCGGCACATCATGGGGGACCTTCGCCCTCATGGTGCCGATCGCGGTGCCGCTGGCCGCGGCTCAGGGTGGCCCCTTGCCGCTCTATCTTGCCGCGGTGCTGGGTGGCGGCGTCTTCGGCGACCACTGCTCGCCGATCTCCGACACCACCATCATTTCGTCCATGGCCTCGGCATCGGATCACATGGACCACGTGCGAACCCAGATTCCCTACGCCCTCGTCGGTGGAGCGGTTGCGGTGATCATCTATTTGATTGTGAGTTGAGTGGACGGTCTCCGACCCATTCGGCGGGCAAGGGTTAGGGTGTCCGGTGGCGATGCGAGACGGAGAAACCGCAGATCACGCAGATGAACGCAGAAAAGAAATCGCTTTCGCTCTCGACGCGACGCCGATCGACAGGGCGAACGGGCGATCTCCCTTTCTCCCTTTCCCCAATTTCCCCAGCGCCCATTAGGGCTCGGAAGCGAATTGAGGTGGAGCCTTCGCTTAGCTTGAGCTACAGCAAGCTCCCGAGTTGGGCGAGGATTTGGGCCTCGACGGGCGCGAGGGTGCTGGTGGGGCCCTCATCGGCGCTGGGGTTGAAGGCGGACCCGGTGATCGCATAGATCACGGCGTCGCCTGATTCGGGGTGGGCCCAGACGCCGGCAAGGAGCCCGTAGGCCTCGCCAAAATGTCCGTACCACTCGCGGTCGTCGCCGGCGAAAAGGCGGTCTCCTGTGGTTTCACTGGTGATGATCCGAATTCCTGCCGCCCAGGCATTGAGAGTGCCGTCGGAGTCGTCAAGGTTCTGTTTCTCCGAATCGTACCGCCAGACCTCGCGCCGCAGCTCCGCCATACCCTCTGGAGACAGCATTTGGATCTCTCCCACGCTGCCGTCGCCGAGGAAGAGCATCGCCAGGGTCTCGAGGCCCTTCAGCGACAACCGGGCCCCGCCCTGCGGGCTGAATTGTGCGCCGTTGTTTCCCGGGACATATGCAGCGTCATCCGGCAGCGCCGTCGGGATACCCGAGCTCAGATCGTCCACCTGGGCCACCCATTCACCATCGGGATGCCAGACATCCTCCCGGTCGCGTTTGCGATAGAGGGTCGCCACCATCTGCTGATCGCCCTCGGAAAGGTCGGCGACGTTGAAACCACCAGGCAGACCCAGCGGGTCGAAAAAGCGCTCGCCCATCAGGACGTCGAACCGGACCCCGGTCACCTTTTCGAGTACAGTGCCGATCACACCGTAGTTCAAATTGCAGTACTCGAAGAAGACCCCTGGTCCCCGGTCCCTGCCCTCGTCGGCGGTCTGAAATCTTTCTCCGAAATCCGGGATCGGCCGGGTCGAAGGCCTCCTGCAGCGCTCGTGGGTAGCGGATGATGTAGGACTCTCCCGCGTCGCGAATCGAGGAGACGTGGGCGAGCAGGTACCGCAGGGTGATGGCCCGATCGGGGTAGTTCGGATTGCGAAGCTCCCACCCCAGGTATTCCGAGACGTCACGATCCAGGTCGAGTGTGCCTTCCTCCACCAACTGCATGACAACGATGGCGGAGAGGGTTTTGGAAATCGATGCAATCCGCATGAGGTTATCGGGTGTGAGTGCGCGATCCTGTTCACCCCCGGGGTCGATTTTGGCGCGCCCGTAGGTGTCCTCGAAAACCACCTCACCACCCCGCAGGACCGCCACCGCGAGCCCGGCGAGCTCACGGGTCGGATCCCCGCCACCGGCCACGAGCCGGGCGAGTTCTTGTCTCACTTCGTCTTCAGTCGACATCGAGGATTCCATATCCACCGTCCCACTCCCGCCACATGCCGCGATTGAAAATGCCATCGATAGGGCGACCAGGCCTGACAAAGAATGATTCATGCGCAGCAATATGACATATTTCAGGATCCGGGCACAGCGTTTAACGGGAGTACTGCGATAGGATAACCAGGTGAGATGTCGAACCGGTTGTCCTCCGGGTTTTCTGATGATGCTGCTGTGTATTGCGGCCGTGGTTTGTACCGTGGCCGAGGCGCAGAGCCCCCCGGCGTGGCCTACGCCTGTGGCGACACCCACCCCTGAAACCTCGCCCGCACCCACCGAAGTTCCTGCATCAGAAGCGGAGGCGGCGCCGACTCCAGCTGAAGTGGTTGAGCCGACGCCGACGGAGGAACCTGAGGGAGTCGATGCCACCGATCCGGCGCCGACGGCACCCCCGGTCTCGAAGTCCGGGGGGGATGACGAAACGACTCCAAAAAGCGAACAGGTGACCAACCCCGGGGATGTGGCATTCACCGACTATGCGCCCTTCGATCTCGACGAAATCGAACCCGAACCGATGAAAAGCAAGTGGGGTAGGTTTATGAACGGGGTTCGGGGCATTGCCCGCTACAGTCTGTTCGACGGGCAGGTCAAGTTCAGGATCGGTGGCAGGATCCAGATCGACGGCACGGCCGGCACCAGCGACGATCGTTTCGAGGAGTATTACTCACCCATCAATTCCACCCTCGATATTCGCCGGTTTTCACTTTTTGCCGCCGGGCGCATTAAGAATTTCAACACCAATCTCGCCTTTGAGTTTGGCCCCGATTGGGGCTTTACCGATGCCTGGATCGAGGGCTCCGAAGGTGGTCTCGAGGTCTGGGGAAAGTACCTCGGCAAGCTCCGAGCCGGGTTCATGAAGGAGCCTTTCGGTTTCGAACGACAGGCGAGTTCGTACCACACCCCCTTGTTGGAACGGTCCCTGCCGGTGCAGACGATCTCGCCCGGGACGAACGCCGGCGTGATGGTGCACGACGCCGGTGCCAAAGGACGTTTTACCTGGGCGGCCGGGCTCTTTTCCTTCGGCCAAAGCAATGACTCCAACGCCAGTGCGTCGGCCCTTTCGATCACTGGACGAGTGACCTACAACCCGGTGTACCGGGATAATGGACGCAAGATCATCCACGTTGGCGCCTCGCTCAGTTCGCGGTCTCCAGCCAGTGGGGGTGCGCACTATCGATCGCGGCCGGAGGCCCGGTTTGTCGGATACCTCGTAGACACCGGCAAAATCGACGCCAGTCACCTGCTGCTGTGGGCGGTGGAGTTCGTTACGATCCAGGGGCCGCTGTGGATTGCGGCGGAGCACATCGAAAGCCAGGTTTCGGCCCAGGTCGTCGGCGATCCCACCTTCAGGGGATCCTATGTTCAGGTCGGTTGGATTCTTAGCGGAGAGAGCAGACCCTACCGCAAAAACAGCGCAACCTGGGACCGGGCTATGCACACCAACAAGTACCGGGGTGGAAATCCTTTCAAAAAGAAGAACGGGGGATCGTGGGAGCTTGTCGGTCGGATATCGAACATCGATCTCAACGATGGTCTGATCGAGGGCGGCCAACTCACCGACATCAGTGCCGGACTCAACTGGTACCTCAACCCCACAACCCGTGTCGAACTCAACTATGTCCATGCCGCCCCCAAGGATCGGGGTTCGGCCGACATCTTCCTCCTGCGGGTCCAATATCAACCCTGGTAACGCGTTCAGGGTTCAGGGTTCAGGGTTCAGGGGTTGGGTTTGGCATATCCGGTTCGCGGGTCCCCCCGCGCCCGTGCCCGCAATGCAGCGGCAGCGACAGTGTCCAGCGCCAGCGACAGAGGTCAGCGGCAGTATTCAGGGGCAGCGATCAGTGTCCAGCGGCAGTGACAGTGAGCAGCGACAGGGAACAGCGGTCAGCGATTAGTATTCAGTATTCAGCGGTCGTGAGCAGCGATCAGGCGAGCGACGGCGTGGCCACCTCCGGGTCGTTCAGAGGAAGGGGTAGCCGGTGGGCGGCCGATGTCAAGGACAGGCAGGGTGCAGGGCATCCTTGACATCGGCCACCACACCGGCATGTGGGAATGGGCATGAACGACCCGGAGGTGACTATGTCCAACGCCGCCACGAACACCAACCTCGTTGCCCACTCGAAAGCCCTCGAAGCAGCAGGGATCGCGATCAAGCTCGTGATGAGGGTTCCAGCGCCGCTGAAATCCATAGCCGATCAAGTGATCCGGTCGGCAAGGTCAGTCCCTGCGAACCTGGCAGAAGGGCACGGCCGAATCGGAAGAGACCGTTCGAACCACTGGAGGATCGCCTACGCTTCGGCGAAAGAGGTTGACAGCCACTTGCAGCTCCTCGCCCACGCCGGGGCGATCAGCCGGAATCAAGCTTGCGAAGCGATGAATGCCTTTGACCAGGTCCGTGCCATGACATGGCGTTTGCTCAACCCAAAGTTCTGATTTCGGTTCTCCATACAAGTCAGACTGAACGCTGAACGCTGTTCCTGAATACTGTTCGCTGACGCTGTCTGCTGTTCCCCGTCGCTGTCCCTGAGCGCCGTCCGGGAACCTGTCTTGCACAAGCGTGATGCTGGATTCTTGACCCGCTTGAATCCCTAGTCCTTCACTCCCCGTGCGAGGTTGAGTGCGTCCAGTATCTTCTCTGCCGCTTCAGTGGGAACTATCTTGCCGGCGAGAATTTCGCTTTCGAGTTCCTGAATCTTGTCGGCGACCCGCGGATGTTCGCGAGTCGCGACCCGCACACCTTCGTCGACCATTGACCACATCCAACCGATGAGCTGGCTGCGACGTAGATTTTTGAGTTCACCGTTTTCGCTGAGAAGAGTGTGATGCTCCTGAATGATCGACCAGATCTCGTCGAGACCGTCGCCGGTATGGCCGCTCGAGGTCACGACCCTCGGTTTCCATCCGTTCTCGGCTTCTGACCTCAGCAAATCGAGCGCTCGCTCGAACTCGGTGCGAGCATTTTCCGCAGCCTCCAGGTTGTCGCCGTCCGCCTTGTTGATGGAGATGAGATCGGCAAGTTCGAGGATGCCGCGTTTGATGCCCTGGAGCTCGTCTCCGGCGCCGGTGAGTTTGAGAACGAGAAAAAAATCGACCATGTCGGCGACAGCGGTCTCGGACTGGCCGACACCGACGGTCTCCACCAACACCACGTCGTAGCCCGCCGCCTCACACACCAGAATGGACTCCCGGGTCTTGCGGGCGACACCACCGAGGGTTCCACCGGTGGGTGAGGGCCGGATAAACACCTCGTCGTGGGCCGCCAGTCGTTCCATGCGGGTCTTGTCACCGAGGATCGATCCCCCGGACAGCGATGAAGAGGGATCGACAGCGAGCACCGCCACCCGGTGACCGGCCTCGATGAGCTGGAGCCCAAATGACTCGATGAAACTGCTTTTGCCGACTCCGGGCACACCCGAGATGCCGATGCGATAGGAACCGCCGGTGAGGGGGAGCAGGCGGGTGAGCAGCTGCCGGGCGATCGATCGATCGGCCTCGAGATTCGACTCGACGAGGGTGATGGCCTTTCCGAGAACGGCACGGTCTCGGTCCCGTATGCCACGAAGAGCGTCGCTTATTGCCAGATTGCGCGGTTGCATGGAGATATTTGAATCCTCAATTGATCTTCTGTTGCAACAATCATACGTGGGATGACCTGCGGGAGGCAATACTGATCGACCGCTCGGGTATGCTGATGCCATGACGAAGAATGAAATTCTGGAGAAAAAGGGTCTCTGGCTGTCAATTCTCGGCGCCCTTTTCATGGCGGCTTTGGGTATCGGGTTCGCGATCCTGACGCAGTCGGACGCCGTGCTCCTCGATGGGCTCTTTTCGTTGATCGGCTTTGCCATCGGGTTGGTGTCGCTCCGGGTGGCTACTCTCGTTCGGCGCCCGGACGACGACAACTACCACTTCGGCTATGCGGCCTACGAGCCGATGCTCAATCTGACCAAGGGCCTTCTGATGGTCTTTGTCACCCTTTTTGCCCTGGTCTCCGCCATCCAGGTTCTGCTTGCCGGAGGGCGCGAAGTTCAAGCCGGGTGGGCTTCGATCTATGCGGTGGTAGCGGCCGTGGGCTGTTTTTCGATCGCCCTGTCGCAACGAAACCTGGCAAAAAAGACAGGGTCACCCATCCTGGCGGTGGACTCGAAGAACTGGCTGATCGACGGTCTGATGTCGGTGGCGGTTGCGGTGGCCTTCGTCATCACCTTCCTGCTTGCGGGTTCAGTCTACGCCCACTTACTGCCCTATGCGGACCCGGTGGTTGTGATCGTTCTGGTGATTCTCAGCCTGCCGATCCCGTTCGGGATCATCCGCGACAACTGGAATCAAATGCTCGGCAAGGCACCGGATCGCCGCCTGCAGGAGCAGGCGATTGCGGCAGTTCACACGGTGCTCGGCGACGAGGCTGCGATTGACACAAGAATTCGCATGCAACAGATCGGTCGCTTCACCTATGTTCAGCTCTACGTGATCTGCGGTCGTGAGATCGACCCTGATCTCGGAGATCTCGATGCATGCCGGGTGGCCATCGAAGAGGCCTTGGCAAAGGACTTCGGCAATCTTTCAATGGATGTGGTTTTCACTCGCGAACCTCGTTGGGTGGCAGCGTCGGTGGGGAACGCTTCGTGCGAGGAGCTCGACGATTGAACCCCCCGCCGCCGTGGTATTTTTGAGCCGATGCACAGTGGAGGACAATCATGAAGAGCGACCGATCACTCGTATTTATGTGTTTGCTCGCCGTTGTTCTGGGCTCGGGTTGCAAGACCTTCAGCCCTATGGATTTCGACGCCGTGGGCTTCAAAGAGCGGGCGACGACCCAGACCAAGGATGGCGTGACGGCTTCAGTGGTGGTGCTTACGGCTGAGGAGGCGAAGGCCGCCTTCGACTGCAAGCTCTACAAAAAGAAGATCCAGCCGGTGTGGATCGAAATCACGAATGACACCAAAGAGGAAATGCTCTTCATGCCGCGCAGCGTGGACCCCGACTATTTCGCACCCCTCGAGGTGGCCCAGAAAACCAGCTGGACGTGGAACAAAAAGGCGAACATCGCCAAAAAGTACTACTACTACGAAAACAATATGTCCTTCTTGATTCCGCCCGGCGAGACGAAGAACGGCTTTGTCTATACCAATCGAAGCAAAGGCGTCAAATGGGTTCTGGTGGAAGTTTTCTCCAAGGAGAAACAGGTTCATGTGGAGTTCGTTACCGAGATTCCTGGATTCCGCGCCGACTACCACAAGTTCGGCGAAGGCGACATCTATCACGAAATCTTACGGGGACCAGGAGATCATCGATTATACGGACGCATCAGACTTCAAGAAGTGGATCGAGGAGCAGCCCGAGACGGTCAAAAACCGCGATGGAACCAAGACCGGCGATCCCCTCAATCTGGTGATCATCGGTGACCCGGACGCGGTGTGGCCGGCCTTTCTGCGAACCGGGTGGGATCCCACGGCGGCCATGAGCACGGGATCGGCGTTGAAGACCGGGGTCTTCGGCATCTTTGGCGGCGCCTACCGCTACGCACCCATCAGTAATCTCTATGTCTATGGCAGGGCTCAGGATGTGGCTCTCCAGAAAGTGCGCTCCAACATCCATTATCGCAACCACCTGCGGTTGTGGCTGGCGCCGATTACCGCCAACGGAAAGCCGGTCTTCATCGGCCAGATCAGCCGCGACATCGGGAGTCGGTTCACGTCGAAAAGCAAGACGCTCACCACCCACCGGATCGACCCCAACGTGGACGAGACCCGGTCGTCGATTGTCCAGGACTTCATTGCCGCGCAGGCGCTGAAGGCCTTCGCACGAACGGGTGGGGTGGGACCCGCCACAAAAGAAGATCCGCGCCAGAATCTCACCGGCGACCCCTGGTTCACCGATGGTTACCGCGCCGTCATGCTGTTGACCTCGGAATCCACCGGTGTGACCGACATCGAGTGGTTCGACTGGAGTGACGAAGCCGAGCTTCCAAAGGAAGAGTGAACGATCCGACTGAGTTCAAGCCAGGTCAGTCGTTTGTTTCAAAACGCCGGATCAGTGCCTCGATGAGCTCGACTGCCGCTCTCGGGATATTCGTCCCGGGCCCGAAAATAAACGACGCTCCTGCGTCCTGCAGGGCTTCGTAGTCCGTTGGTGGGACCACGCCGCCGACGACGATCAGGATGTCGGGCCGGCCGAGGGCGTCGAGTTCCTTCTTGAGCTGCGGCACCAGGGTCAGATGACCGGCGGCCAGGGACGAAACCCCGACAACATGCACGTCGTTCTCCACCGCTTGCCGCGCAGTTTCTGCGGGGGTCGTGAACATCGGGCCGATATCCACGTCGAAGCCGAGGTCGGCAAAGGCGGTTGCAATCACCTTCTGACCGCGATCGTGTCCGTCCTGACCCACCTTGGCAACCAGGACGCGAGGTCTCCTGCCATCGAGATTCGCAAAGCGATCGGTGGCCTCCCGGGCCCGTTGCACGTCCTCCATGTTGTCTCCCACCTCAGCAGAGTACACCCCTGAGATCGCCTGAATCGTGGCCCGGTGGCGACCGTATGCCTGCTCCATTGCATCCGAGATTTCGCCGACCGTGGCCCGTGCTCGGGCGGCTTCGACCGCCGCCGCCAACAAATTTCCTTCGTTTCTCTCGGCGCAGCGCGTGATCTCCTGAAGCTTGGCGGCGACAAGCGAGGCGTCGCGGTTGGCACGCAGTTCTTCGAGCCGCTGAATCTGGGCGGTCAAGACGGCCCGATTGTCGACTTTGAGAACCTCCAGTTCGCCTTCTTCTTCAACTCCGTAGCGGTTGAGTCCGACGATGGTCTGGCGGCCGGAATCGATGCGTGCCTGGGTCCGGGCGGCGGCTTCTTCAATCCGTCGTTTGGGCAGACCCGCAGCGATCGCTCTGGTCATACCACCGAGGCGTTCGACCTCCCGGATGTGCGTCCATGCACGTTGCACGAGATCGTGGGTCAGCCGCTCGATATAGTACGAACCGCCCCACGGGTCGGCGACGCGGCAGATTCCGGTCTCTTGTTGCAGCTGGATCTGTGTATTGCGCGCGATACGGGCCGAGAAATCGGTCGGCAGTGCAAGCGCCTCGTCGAGCGAATTGGTATGCAGCGATTGCGTCTGGCCGAAGACTGCGGCCAGGGCCTCGACCGAGGTGCGGATGACGTTGTTGAAAGGATCCTGGGCCGTCAGGCTCCAGCCAGATGTCTGGCAGTGAGTGCGAAGAACCACAGAACGGGGATCCTTGGCTCCAAAGCCGCTCATGATGGTCGCCCACATGAGTCGAGCTGCACGGAGTTTGGCGATCTCCATGAACGGGTTCATGCCGATCGCCCAGAAGAAGGAGATTCTCGGGGCAAAAGCATCAGCTTCGAGGCCCGCCGCGATCCCGGTGCGGACATACTCCATACCGTCCGCCAGGGTGTAGGCCAACTCGAGATCGAGGGTGGCTCCCGCCTCCTGCATGTGATAACCCGAAACCGAGATCGAGTTGAAACGCGGCATGAACTTTGCGGTGTAGCGAAAGATGTCGGCGATGATTCGAATCGAGGGCTCGGGCGGGTAGATGTAGGTGTTGCGGACCATGAACTCTTTGAGGATGTCGTTCTGGATGGTCCCGGTGAGCTGTTCGGGTTGTACGCCCTGTTCCTCGGCGGCAACGATGTAGAGCGCCATGACCGGCAGAACGGCGCCGTTCATGGTCATCGAGACACTCACCTGATCGAGAGGAATGTGGTCGAAGAGAATTCGCATATCGAGGATCGAATCGACCGCGACTCCGGCCATCCCCACATCTCCCACCACCCGCGGGTGGTCCGAGTCATAGCCCCTGTGGGTGGGTAGATCGAATGCAATCGAGAGACCCTTCTGGCCCGCGGCCAGGTTTCTTCGATAAAACGCGTTGGAATCCTCTGCGGTGGAAAACCCGGCGTATTGCCGGATCGTCCACGGGCGCACGGTGTACATCGTCGGGTAGGGACCGCGCACAAAGGGCGCGATACCGGGGAGGGTGTCGAGGTGCGATACCCCTTCGAGGTCGGCTGCGGTGTAGCGTGACGAAACGTCGATACCTTCAGGCGTTACCCACGGTTTGTCCGCCGTCGGTGGCTGAGCGGGTGAGCCCTTTGATTGGCCTTCCAAAGGGATGGTGCTGAAGTCGGGGACGAATGCCTCAGCCACGTTGCACCCCCTCGATTTCGAGCAGCTCGCCCAGTAGCTTGACCGCGTCACAACCCTTGTAGATCAGACCGTCAACCCCGGCACTCTGCCATTCCGGGTCCCGAGCACCCGGTGGTGCCGCCAACAAGACCCGGCGCGCGCCGCGGTCTTTGAGAGCCCTCGCCAACTCGGGGACATACTCCCCGGCCCGTTCGGGTGCAACGCAGATGATCGCGGAACTGCTGCCGCTGGCCGAGTAGGCCGCCACCGCGGTGGCCGAATCATCGATGGCCTCGGCAAATGCGGTCGCGATGCCACCCGCGGCCAGGAGATTCTGAACCAGGTTGGCCGCCGCGCGGTGCTCTCTCGAGGGGCCGAAAGCCGCGACAAAAACCCGCGGTCTCGTACCGACGCGCTGTAGATGTTGTTCCGCCAGATCGCGCAGTATTTCAAAGGGACGCGAGTCGCGTTCCGTGACCAGAGGGGAGAGACGTTCCGGTTGCATGTGACCGGGAAGAATTTCAATTAATTCCGGGAGAGCGAGGCCTCCGGCGGCGGCGCCGATGGCTGCTGCAAAGGTGGCATCCTCTGCTGCCACGGCGCGATAGACACCGGTTGCCTCGTCGTCGGGCATCGGCCGGGCCGCAGTCTTTTCCTTTTTGCGAGGAAGGCTCTTCTCTTCGAGGTTTGCGTAGGTGCTGACGCCGGTAATCGGTTCGCGAACGGTCGAGATCGCCTGCCGTCTTCGGGCCAGGGTTTCTGCGAGCTCGCGAGCCACCGCGCCGGATCGTAGGTAGCTACTCATGCCCCCCGCGGATTCGATGGCTTGAAACTTCTGCCACGAAGCTGTGGCGAGATCCCGAGTGAGGGAATCGACAAAATAACTGCCCGAGGCCGGATCGGCCACGCGATCGAGGTGACACTCTTCTTTGAGGATATGGCTGGTATTGAGAGCGATGCGGTTGGCGGACTCGTCCGATCTCCCGACGGCAGAGTCAAAGGGGAGGACAGTGACGATATCGGCGCCGCCCACGATGGCGGCAAAAGATTCATTGGTGCCGCGAAGCAGGTTGACCCAGGGATCGCGCCCGGTCAGACAGCGCGGTGAGGTGAGGGCGTGAATCGGTGGGTCCGAAGGAATGCCGTCGATTCCGCAGGCCTCGATGACCCTCCTCCACAGGATGCGCATGGACCGCAACTTGGCGATCTCCATAAAAAAATCGCGTCCCACGGCCGTCACGAATCGGATCTGACGGGAACAACTCTCGAGCGGCAGCCCGCCACGTTCCAGTTGGCGCAGGTACTCGACGCCGGTAGCGATTGTATAGGTCAGCTCATCCACCGCTGTTGCGCCCGCGTTGACGTAAGGCACCGTCGAGACCGCGATACTTCGCATATTCGGCGCCTGTTCGTCGGCCCACCTCGCCAACTCGACCATCAGATCGAAGCTCGCCTCGAGACTCCAGGCCAGCGTCCCGTCGGCCGCCAGCGTACCGAGGGGGTCAAAGTCCACGCCGCCTCGAATCCGGGCTCCTTCGACCCCGAGCCGCTGCGCAGCTCCTGCGGTGAGGGCGGCCAGGGCGGGTGCGACCCCGCGACCGTCGAGATAGATCGGCGCACCATCCGCCACTTCGAGCAAGCGGGTCATCACACCAAGGGTGATGCGATCCCAGTTGCTGCTGCGGCGGTCGATCTTGAGCCACAACGAATCCGCGCCCTGGGCGAGGCTTCGGGCCGACTCGACGACCGCCTGTTCGGCCTCGCGAAGATCGATCGCACAGCAGGTTTCCCATCGCCGGCCGCCGATTGCCTCGGTGCCTGGAAGATCGGGCGGGCGGTCAACAGCGGTATAGAGAGGTTTGATATCGAGACCCTCGTAGGTCTTGGAAATCAATGAATCCATAGGCCGCGATCCGAGAGATTGCTGCGCTGCCGACTGCCACTGGCTGGTGGCGGGTCGCGCGAAGATATCGGAACTCGGGAAATCGACGTCAAATACAGGGGTCGTTCGTTTGTCGGCAGCCACCGTGCCTCCGATTCATTGCTGTTGTCTCATCGTAGCGCGGACGGGCGATACTGGATACTGGATACTGGATCACCGCTGTCCAAAACAGATCGTCACGTGAAGTTACCCACCTGACAACAAGTGGTTTACGGGTTGGTTGTTGGCATATCCGGTTCGCGGTTGCCCGTGCCCGTGTCCGTGTCTGTGCCCGAATTGCAGCGGCAGCGACAGTTAGCAGCGACAGGCAACAGCGAACAGGGACAGCGACCGCGTCCAGCGACAGGGAACAGCGATCAGTGATCAGCGGCGGCGGTCAGGAGTACAGGCGACGAAGTGGCCACCTCCGGGTCGTTCAGAGGAAGGGGTAGCCGGTGGGCGGCCGATGTCAAGGACAGGCAGGGTGCAGGGCATCCTTGAAATCGGCCACCACACCGGCTTGCGGGTAAGGGCATGAACGACCCGGAGGTGACCATGTCCAACGCCGCCACGAACACCAACCTCGTCGCCCACTCGAAAGCCCTCGAAGCAGCAGGAATCGCGATCAAGTCCGTGCGAAGACCTGGCGGTTGTTGGACCCGACGGATTGATTGGTGTTGGCTGGCGCTGTCGCTGCCCCGGCCGCTGGTCGCTGCCGCTGACTCCTGTTTGCTGACGCTGTCTGCCGTTCACCGTCGCTGTCCCTGATCGCTGTCCGAAACTCGCACCTGGGCACGAGTGATCCAGCATCCAGCATCGAGGATGAAGGGCTATCCCTTCATCCCCTTGTGCGCCTTGATCAGCGTCTCGACAACCGACGGATCGGCCAGGGTCGTGACATTTCCCATGTCGTTATATTCACCGGCCGCGATACAACGCAGAATACGGCGCATGATTTTGCCCGAACGGGTTTTTGGCAGCGCGTCGACCATCAGGATCTCGTCGGGTGTTGCGATGGGGCCGATGACGTGCCGGACCTGCTCCTTGAGCGCTCCGGTCAACTCGTGCGGGTCGCTGCCCCGCAGATCGTCATTGAGGAACACGAAAGCAAAAATCCCCTGGCCCTTGATGGGGTGGGGATAACCGACAACTGCGGCCTCGGCAGCGGCCTCGTGTTCGACCAGTGCGCTTTCGATTTCGGCAGTTCCGAGACGATGGCCTGCAACGTTGATGACGTCATCGACCCGGCCGGTGATCCAGTAGTAACCGTCGGCATCGCGGCGGCACCCGTCGCCGGTGAAATAGAGTCCGGGAAATTGGGTGAAATAGGTTTCGTGAAAACGTTCGTGGTCGCCCCACACCGTCCTCGCCTGCCCTGGCCAGGTGCGCTCGAGGCAGAGGTTGCCGCTGCTCTCGGTCTCGACCAGGAGCCGGCCTTCGTCGTCAACAAGTGCTGGTTTGATGCCAAAAAACGGAAGGGTTGCCGAGCCCGGTTTGAGCGGCGTCACGCCGGGTAGGGGTGTGATGAGGATGCCGCCGGTTTCGGTCTGCCACCAGGTGTCGACCACCGCACAACGGCCGTTCCCGACCACGTCGTGATACCAGGTCCAGGTGTCGGGGTTGATGGGCTCGCCGACGGTTCCGAGGATGCGAAGACTCTCGCGTGAGTACCTGGTCACGTACTCATTGCCCGAACAGATGATGGCGCGGAGGGCGGTGGGGGCGGTATAGAAGATATTGACTCCGAGATCATCGACCACCTGCCAGTAGCGTCCGGGATCGGGGTAGGTGGGAACCGATTCGAACATCACCGTTGTGGCGCCGTTCGCGAGGGGACCATAGATGATGTAGCTGTGGCCGGTGATCCACCCGATGTCGGCCGCGCAGAAGTAGATCTCACCGGGTTGGTAGTCAAAGACCAGTTCGTGGGTCATCGCTGCATAGACCATATAACCGCCGGTGGTATGGAGAACGCCCTTCGGTTTGCCCGTCGAACCGGATGTATAGAGAATGAAAAGGGGGTCCTCGGAACCCATCCACTCGTAGGTGCAGGTCGAGCGTTGGCGGCGGCACTCCTCATCGAGCCAGAAGTCGCGGCCGGGTTTCATCTCGACATCGGTTTCAACGCGGCGGGCAACCAGAACGGTCTTGACCATATCGAGACCCTCAACCGCCCGATCCACCGTCTCCTTGAGACGAAGGGTCCGGCCGCCGCGCAGTCCGTAGTTGGCCGTCACAATCATCTTCGCCCCGGCGTCTTTGATGCGATCGCGGATCGACTCGGCGCTGAAACCTCCGAAGACGATGGAGTGGACGGCGCCGATGCGGGCGCAGGCGAGCATGGTGTAGGCGAGTTCCGGAATCATCGGCATGTAGAGACAAACGCGGTCACCGCGCCGCACACCGTGAAAGCGGAGAACATTGGCGACCCGGCTCACCTCGTGTTTGAGCTGCCGGTAGGTGATGTGTTCGTATTCGCCGGGCTCGTCCTTGACCCAGATGATCGCGTCCTGGTCGCCGCGTTCGTGGAGATGGCGGTCGACGCAGTTGAAGCAGGCGTTGAGCCGGCCACCCAGATACCAACCGAAATCGACGTTTTCGTAATCGTGATCGAAGACCGCGTTCCAGCGGTGGAACCATGTCAGCCGCTCGGCCTGCTGGCTCCAGAACGCCTCGGGTTCATCCAGGGACATCCGATAGAGACGCTCGTACTCCTCGATCGAGGCGATGTGCGCCTTTGCGGCGATGTGTTCTTTGGGCGGAATAGTGGCGCTGGGGTCGGCCATTGATCTTCTCCCTTTGAAACCGGATCTCGCTGTAGAGAACTTTAGCAAAGACTCCCGGTCAGTCGGGAAGAGCCGCCTCGGCGGCGGCCATGATTGCCATCCAGGGTGTACCCGATGCGTCGGACACATCCGCAGCGGAAGTTGCCCGCCAGCGCAGGGCGAGCATTTCCTCCGGAGTCAGGAGATCGAGCAGCGCCTGCTCGACTTCTGCGGCAGTCGGCGCTTCAGACCAGCTCCGGTTCAGCGCTGCAAAAGCTGATGGATCCGGTTGTGGTTGTCGGTCGTCAGGGGCGGGAGAAACGGCTGCAGTCACCGGATCGGGCGACACCCAGCGACCTTCGAGAGAAGTGAGCGCACTCCACGCATCCACCGACGGACGTTCGAAGAAACCTCCGCCATCAACAAAACCAATGTTCTCCTGGACCAGACCGTCCACCGCGATGGTCAGACGAGCAGGAAACGGATCGAAAACGAGGCGGGTCAGTTCATTGAGGGAAAAGGCCACGTCGTTCGGCACCAGGAGAGCATCCGCCACCAGCTCCATCTCTTCCTTCGCTCGACCGGCGAGGTCTTCTTCTTCGCTGGTGAGGGGTTCTGCTGCTTCGGTACCGTCGTGCATGTCGAAGAGGTGGGCGAAGCACGCGGCGGCTCGGTCGGGGCGGCTGTCGAGGTACGAATACAGATCGGAAATCGCCGCCAGGTAATACGCGATCTGGGCCGCCCACTCTCGCAGCCGCCTGTCGGCCTCCTGCTGTTGCATCGCCGTGGCCCGCGAACCTCCGGTCGGGTAGAGCTGGAGATCGGCGATCCTGTCTGCGACGACGAGGCTTCCGGTGAGCCCATCGGCCTCGAGCAGGCGAAGGACCTCGTCAAATGTTTCGAGCACCGCGCTGTGCAGGACCCGCCGCAGCTCTCCGTCGACCGTCTCGGATGTTTGACGTTCAGCCAGGGGCTGTTCGAGCGCGAGACGCCGGCTCCACGGGTCGAGACCGCTTCCAACCGTGTCCCGTGATTCTTGGAGACGATCTGCAAGCGCGTCGTTGGACTGTGCTCGCTCCGATGGGGCGACCGTCTGAACCACGGTTACGATCACCGGCCCCGTTCCGCGAAGACTGAGGTGGACATGCTCTTGAATCGGGTCCTCGAAACAGGCGAAGAGGGGGAGGCATATGACCACCAGAACTGCCCACCGCAAAACGCTCGTCAATGGCTGCATGTGGTCATGTTAGCAGCGATCAGGGACAGCGCCAGCGATCAGAAGTCAGTGTCAGCGAACAGTTGTCGGCATCGGGTTTCAGTCATCTGCGGCTAACCGCCGGCTACTCCTTTTGTTGAACGACCCGGGGGCGACCACGTCCTCGCCTGGACTCCTGACCGCTGCCGCTGATCACTGTCCACTGACTACTGATCGCTGGCCCCTGCCGCTGAACACTGAACACTGTCCCTGTTCTCTGATTTCTGTCGCTGCCGCTGTTATCCGGGATCGGGAACGAGCACGGGAACAGGAACGGGTAGAATGATCCGGTGACATCCACGTTGAAAGCCCTGATTCGCAGCCTGCGACCGGTGCAGTGGCTCAAAAACGGTTTTGTGCTGGCTCCGATCGTCTTTTCGGGACGGATCACGGACCCCGAGGCCTGGACCCGCGGTCTGATTGCCACGGTCGCCTTTTGTGCCGCCTCCTCAGCGACCTACCTGATCAATGATCTGCTCGACCGGGAGGCGGACCGGTCGCACCCGGAAAAATGCAAACGGCCGATTGCCGCGGGAGAGATCTCACCGACTCTCGCGATCGTGACCTCGATCGCGCTGTTCATCTTCTCCATGACGCTGGCTGCCGTCATCGGCGGTTGGTTTCCGGCGGTGGTCGCCTGCTACGTGGTTTTGGTGGTTTTGTATTCGCTGGTGCTCAAGAGAGCGGTCTTTCTCGATGTCCTGATCGTGGCTGCAGGATTTGTGCTCCGTGTTCTTGGCGGAATCATCGCCATCGATCTGCCGATCTCGCGGTGGATCCTCCTGGTCGCCTATCTGCTCGCCCTCTATCTGGCGCTTGGAAAACGGCGGGCCGAGCTGGTCACGCTCGGCGAGTCGGCAGGGACCCACCGGGTGGTGCTCGGGCACTACACGATGCCGATGGTGGATCACGCGATCACGGTCGTGCTCGGCGCGACCCTGGTCACCTATGCCCTTTACACGATGGCTCCGGAAACGGTGGCCAAGGTGGGCTCAGAGGGTCTGTTGGTCACGGTGCCGATCGTTCTCTATGGTCTTTTCCGCTATCTCTATCTGCTCCACCGGCACGAGCTGGGCGGCAGCCCGACCAAGGTCCTGATCACCGACCGGCCGCTGCTTTTTTGTGTCGTGGTCTGGATCATCGTCTCTGCCCTGGTCATCGGCGGCGCACGCTGAAAAAGTTTTGAGTTTTGAGTTATGAGTTATGAGTTGGCTCCCGGATACCCCGACTCTTTGGAGATGCCGAAACTCAAACCTCATAACTCAAACCTCAAAACTCAGCGGCGGAGCCGTTCGGCGATTCGCGCCGCCGCGGCTCTCGCCTGCTTGATGCAATCATTCACCGACACGCCCCGATAGGGCGACCCTGCCAGGTCGAGTCCGACCGCGCGGACGGCGTTTTCGGCCGCTTCGACTCGTTCGAGGTGGCCGACGGTGTACTGCGAAATGCCCCGTTCCCAGCGCGCGATCCACACCCGATCCGGTTGTGGGTCCTTGCCGAAGACGCGACCGAGGGCCGACCGGACCAGGACCACGGTCGCGTCGTCATCAAGGGCCGCTTGATCGGGGGAGCGCGATCCCCCGATCATGACCCGCAGGAACAAAGAGCCGTCCGGCGCCTGGCCGGGAAAAATATCGTGGCAATAGAGAGTCCCCAGAATCTGCTCTTCGCCCCGCGGCACCAGAAAACCGAAACCGCCGATCTTTCGGCCAAATGCATCGGCATCGGTATAGGCGAGCATCACCACCGCGATCGGGGCGGTCGGAATCTCCAACAGCGGTGCAACGGCGGCCGGGGCCGCCTCGGTGATCAAAGCGGCGCTGTGCTCCGCAGGTAGGGCCAGGAGCACGGTGTCGGCCTCGATCTCGTCATCTCCGGTGGTCAGGCAATATCCCGCGCCCGACGGAACGAGGGCGTGGACCGGTTGCTCGAGATGGAGGCGATGACCGAGGCTCTCGGCCAGGCGGAGGGGGAGGCGTTCCATGCCCCCATCGAACGAGGTCAAGGTGCCGCCGGGACCGGATGGCCCTCCCGAGGTTTTCCCGGAGCGTTTGGCCTGCCGCATCTTTGATATCAGGGCCCCGGTCAGCGAACCGTGTTCGGTCTCCATCGCGGCCATCCTGGGAAAGGTGGCGGCGAGGGACAGCTTCCTTGAGTCTCCGGCGAATACACCGGTGACCATGGCGTCCACGAGAACCTCAGCCGCCTGCCGGCCGATCCGTCGGGACGCAAAATCGAAGATGGTTTCGTCGTGGTTCGGGCGCTTCCGGGCAAAGGGTTCGCCGAGGAGCCTCAGGCGGCCCGAAAGCGGCAGGATCGACGACAGCATGAATCCGATCGGAGACGGCACGACGCGCCGCAGACGGCCGTTGCGAAGGATAAAGCGGTCGGCCGAGCTCTCTCGGGCCTGCACGAGGGAGTCCTCCAAGCCGAGAAGGCGAGCGAGTTCGAGAGTGTCCGGCGCGTTGTCGAGAAACCCCTGGGGCCCCCACTCGACGGTATAGCCGTCTTCGACCTCCGACCGGATCTTCCCCCCGGCCCTGGCGCTTGACTCGAGCACGATGCAATCCTTGATTCCGTGGTCGTGCCGGAGCCAGGCCGCCGCGGCGAGACCGGTAATGCCGCCGCCGACGATCGCCGTACGGTTCTTCAATCCGTCGTCTCGAGAGGGTTGTCTGCCGTGAAGTCCGCCAGCAGCGTCGCCACCGCCGTCACTCCGGTGACGATGGAGCGCTCATCGGGGCGGAATGTCGGTGTGTGGACATAGTCGGTCCAGCCCTCCGCGGTATTGGCCACGCCCAGGAAGAAGTAGACCCCGGGGACTTCACGTTGGAAAAATGCGAAGTCTTCCGATGCCGTGATCGCTTCGACCTCGAGCACCTTGTCGGCGCCAAGGCTGCGGGCGAAAGATCGGGTGGCGAAAGCAGCGAGCCGGGGGTCGTTGTCGACGACCGGAGCGATGCGTTGGTAGTCGAGTTCATAGCTCGCACGGTTGGCTTCACAGATCCCGGCGACAATCCGCTCGAAACGTTCCGGCAAATCGGACCATGTCTCCATGTCGAGCGATCGAACCGTCCCGGTGAGGAGAGCCTCGTCGGCGATGATGTTCCAGCGATCGCCGGCGTTGAAGGTTCCCACCGAGATCACCAGAGACTTTCGTGCGTCGACTTCACGCGACGGGATGGCCTGCAGGGCGGTGACGATCTGTGAGGCCACGAAGATGGCGTCGATTCCATCGTGGGGCGCTGATCCATGGGTCATTCTGCCGCTGATCGTGAGCCTGAAGGTGTCGGCTGCGGCCATGATGCCACCTGGCCGAAGCCCGACTTCACCCGCCTCTGCGAAAGGCATGACGTGGAGGCCGAAAATCGCCGACGCCGTTGGTTCTTCGAGCACGCCTTCTGCGATCATCATGGGTGCGCCGCCGTCCTCGCCGGCCGGAGGACCTTCCTCTGCGGGTTGAAAAATGAACTTGACGGTGCCGTGGAGGCGGTCTTTCAGTCGCATCAGAACCTCGGCCGCACCGAGTCCCACGGTGGTGTGGATGTCATGACCACAGGCATGCATGACCCCGGGATTGGTGGAGCGGTAGGCGACATCGACCTGTTCTTCGATAGGCAGCGCATCGATGTCCGACCGCCATGCCACCACGGGCCCCGGAAGGGCACCCTCGAGGACCGCCACAACGCCGTTGTGAGCGACTCCGGTCTGAACCTCGTAACCCATTTCCTGGAGTCGTCGGGCAATCTCCGCTGCGGTTCCGGTCTCCCGATTGGAAAGCTCCGGGTGTTGGTGAAACCAGCGCCGGGCCTCGATCAATTTTTCTTCGAGCTCGGTCGCCGCGCTTTCGATATCCTGCATGAGATTCTCCTCGGCGACAGCGCATACGGCGGTGATGATCAGCACGAAGGCCATCAATGAAACGGAGCGTTTGCTGTTCATGGTCGCAGGTTAGCAGAGCGGGCCCGCCGGAATGAAGGCTAGGCGCTGGCCGGGCCGGTCTCCTGAATACCGTCGCCGATCAGAGCGAGGCAGATGACGAGGGTCGTGATGGCGAGACCGGGAAAGAGGGACAACCACCAGCCGTCGAGCATCACCCTTTGGCCATCTGCCACCATTGCTCCCCAACTCGGCAGGTTGGCCGGGATCCCGAGACCGAGGAAGGAAAGGGTCGCTTCGGCGAGAACCAGGTTGCCCATCTGGAGCGCGGTGTCCTGGGCCAGAGGCGCCTTGATATTGGGCAGGTAGTGGATGAACCAGATCCGGTGCTCGCGGGTGCCCGCGACACGAGCGGCCTGGATGAACGTTCGTGTGCGCAATGTCAACACCTGTCCCCGGACCAGACGCGCAAGACCCATCCACGACGTCAGACCGAGGACGGCGATCAAAAAAACAGGCCCCGGCCGGAAAAGTGCTGAAAGGAGGATCAGGAGCAAGAGCATCGGAAAGGCGAGGAGGGCATCGACCAGACGCATCAGGATGCTGTCCGTCGTCCGCCCGCCGGTTGCAGCGCTGAAACCGACGACGAGACCGACGACAAGGGAAATCAAAACCCCGAAGGCGGCGATGACGATGGAGATACGCCCTCCGCGGAGCAGTCGCGGGAGAAGATCTCGACCAAAGCGATCACTTCCCAACCACAAGGTCGTGTTGCGAACAGCGACGATCTCTTCGTCGTTCAGATCAGTGGAACGATGTGCTCCAACGAGCCTCAGTCCATCCTGGAGTTTGGTGAGCTCAGGTGTCATCAGTGTGCGGCCGTCGACGAGGTCGAGGACCGTCACCCTCGTGCCGGGTGGGAGCAGGGCCGCGTGGATCGGGTCGCCGTCGCCGGTGGAGGGCAAGAGAGCAGGGCCAATGGTGCACATCAGAACGATGATCGCGGCCCCGGCGGCGCCAAGCACAAGACGGCGGGAGACCATCAGGATGCTCCTCGCGCCCGCGGATCGACGACGGCGTACAGAAGATCGGCCACCAGATTTCCCAGAATTACCGCCCCCGTCCCGAGGAGGGTCGCGCCGAGAATCAACGGAATGTCCCGTGCGCGGGCGGCATTGAAGAGGACCTGACCCATCCCAGGCCACGAAAATATGGTCTCGATGACAACCGAGCCCGATACCAGAACGGGCAGGGCCAGACCAAAGAGGGTGACCACCGGCAAGAGCGCCGGACGGAGGGCATGGATCAGAAGGAGGCGACGTTTTGGAATACCCCGCGCCCGGGCCGCCATCATGAAGCGGGCCGAGCGCACGTCGAGCAGCGACGCGCGAAGGTAGCGTGCGGTCCCGGCTGCGCCAACCAGACCGAGGCAGGTCGCGGGCAACACCAGGTGGCGGATGAGATCGAGGGCGCGGGAGAATCCATCCATATCGGCGGCACCGACTGATCGCATGTGCGATGCAGGGAACCATCCGAGCCATAGACTGAAGACGAGGATGAGCAATCCGGCCAGCCAGAACGAAGGCATCCCATAGATGCCGAGGCTGAGAACGGAAGTGAGGTGATCGGCCCAGCCATGGGGCCGCCGGACCGCCGCCAGTGCAATGGTCAGACCGAGAACCAGCATCATCACCAGCGAGGTGCCGGTCAGCAAAAGCGTCGGCGGCAAGGCCCTGGCGATGACCCGGGAAACGGGCTCCTTGTACATGAATGAGGTGCCGAGGTCGCCGGTCAGGGCCGCGCCGATCCAGCTCGTGTATTGCGACAGGAGCGGTTTGTCGAGGCCGTATTGAACGCGGATGGCCTGTCGATCTTCAGGCGTGAGGCGGGGGTTGTCGATGGCGTCCGTATAGGAGCCGGGTGCTGCATGGACGACGATGAAGGTCGCCGTGAGCACGAGCCAGACGAGCGGCACGAGGGTGAGGAGCCGGCGGAAAACCAGGCGCCTCACTGTGAAGTCCGGAGCAGGATTGAGGTCACAGGAAGATTATAGGGTGGCGGGAGAAGAAGCGGACAGTGTTGAGTTTTGAGTTTGGAGTTATGAGTTACTGCCCCGAAATCATCCTTGGGGTTCAGGGAGATCAACTCAAAACTCAAACCTTAGAACTCAAACCTCCAGGGGATGTCTCCGCCAACAACCTGATCAGGGAGTGATCTCCCACTCTCCGATATTGAAAAAGAGGGTCGCATCATTGATGTCGGCGTTCTTGACTCGGGAGTTGAGTGCGGTGAGTCGGGTGTTCTCGACCAGGAAGGCGTAGGGCTGGTCGGCCACGATCAGCTCCTGAATGCGGTCGAGGAGCGGCTTCTGAGTCTCGAAGTCGGGCGCCGCGGCGGCCTCTTCGAGCAGTCGATCAACTTCCGGGTTGGCGTAGTGGCCATAGTTGAAAGTCGGAACATCGGGCGGCACGCTGTGCCAGATCTCCTCGAGATCGACCTGGGTCGGTTCGAGCCAGCGATTGATGAATGCATCGAATTGGCCGCCGTCCAGCGCTGCCTGCACCGCGCCCCACTCGACGAATCTCGGGGTCACTTTGATCCCGATTCGGCCGAGGTCGCGTTCGATCATCAGCGCCACGTCCTGACGGACCTCGCTTTCCGAGGGCGCCAGGATCTCGAAGGTGAGGGGCTCGCCGTTGCTTTCCAAACGAGCGCCGTCGGTTGATTCTGTCCAACCGGCTTCAGCCAGTAACTTCAGAGCGCCGTCCGGATCGTAAGGGATCTTTTCGAGATCGTGATGAAAGGCCCACATTTTGGACAGCACCGGGCCTACCGAGGGTGTCGCGTATCCGTCGTAGACGACGTCGATCAGGGTCTCACGGTCGATGGCCATGGCCAGGGCCCGTCTGACCCGTGGATCGGCAAATACCGGGCGTTGGAGATTCCAGATCACGTGGGTGTAGGAACGGTCGGCAAAGATCGTGAGTTTCAGATCGGGATTGGCGGCGACCCGTGCGGCCTCGGTGGGCGGGATGCTGTTGACGAGATCGATGTCACCCGAAAGAAGCTGGGTGTAGAGACTGGTCTTGGAAGGCACGATTCTGAATACCAGGCGGTCGATGCGTGGTTGATCCGGTACGAAGTAGCTGGGGTTTTTTTCGAGGACAAACTGCTGTTGAGGGGTCACGTCGGCCAGCATATAGGGACCCGCTGAAATGGAGAGCTCGCGCCAATCGGTGTTGGGCCAATCGGAGAGAGGGATGTCTTTCCAGGCGTGGGCCGGAACGATTGGACCATCGTTGAGATCCATGAGCTGGTAAGGATATCGGCGGCTGAAATCATAACGAATCGTATGGGAATCGAGTGCCTCGACCGCCGTGATCGAGTCCGCGATGCCCCCCCAGATCCACCCAAGTTCCTCCGATGTCTGGACCTGCCAGCTGAAGAGGAGATCGGCGGTCGTCACGGGCACGCCATCGCTCCATTCGGCGTCCTCGCGGATGTGGAAGGTCAGGCTCAGTCCGTCGTCCGACCACTCCCAGCTTTCGGCGAGGGATGGCGAAAAGGTCGGGGGATGCTGTTGATAGTCAACCTGTTCGATGACCAGCGACGGATAGATCAGACTCAGAATCTCCTCGTTATTCGCGTCTTCCGCAAGGTATGGATTCCAGCTTTGCACATCGGCCTGGATACCGATCACCAGGGTGTCCGGGCGCGCGGTCGGGTCCGCTCCGTCTGGCGCGCAGGCAGCGCTGAACAACAACCCGATGACCGCGGTCCATTTGGAAATTTTCATGGCGGTATCGTAGCAGGGGAGAGGAGAAAGGGCGAAAGGGCGAAAGGGAGAAAGGGAGAAGGGGAGAAAGGGAGAAGGGGGGCAGAGAGATCCATCCCCGACATGGCGGAGGGGCAGAGGGGCAGAGGACCCGCGCGGCTCCCTCGCTATCGCTATCGAACGGCTGCCATTGATACCCTTCCTGAAGGTGGGAAGGGGAGAAAGGAAGAGGGCGGGAGAGGGACAATCACGCGGTCCTGATTTCATTCGCGGGCGAATGTCGCCTCCCGATGTCATCCTGAGCGGAGCCCCGCCTTGTCACGGCGTAGCCTGAAAGGCGAAGCCGGAAGGGGCGCAGTCGAAGGATCTATGAGACGAAACGAATCGACATCGGTCGTCCACCGGCTACTCGTGCCTTTGAACGACCCGGAGGTGGCCACGCCGTCGCGGCACCTGATCGCTGACGCTGACGCTGTCTCCTGGACACTGTCGCTGCCGCTGCAATACGGGCTTCCGCCGGCTATTGGTTCCGAAGCGCCTTGGAAGTTGACAGTTGCCGATCGAGAGTTATCACTGTCAAATTTAAATAATTAAAAATAATGACTTTGACATATATTTTTCACCTTTTGTCAGTTGCTGCCATCGATCCTGAAAGTGAGGGTGATCTGCGTTCATCTGCGTGATCTGCGGTTTCTCATTTTTTTTGGATGATCCTGGACGGCCTCCCTTTCTCCCTTTCGCCCTTTCTCCTCCGCCCCTCTGCCCCTCTGCCATGCGGTGGAACGATCTCACCGTCGAGAGTGATTTCGATTGCGATGATCACGACTCCGACACGAACCAGGGGGACGGAGTACAATCCCACTCTCCGAAGGAGGGTGGATATGGCGGGAGTCGCGCTGATCTCGGTTTCGGATAAAACGGGGCTCGACGAGTTCGGTCGGGGCCTGCAGGATCTCGGGTGGAAACTCATCTCCACCGGTGGCACCGCCCGCGCATTGAAGGATGCCGGTTGCGAGGTGCTGGAGGCAGCCGAGTACACCGGGTTTCCGGAAATTCTCGGCGGCCGGGTCAAGACCCTCCACCCGAAAATTTTTGCCGGTATTCTGGCCGCGCCGACCGCCGAACATTCGGCACAACTCGCAGATCTCGAGATACCGTCGGTGGACCTTGTCGTGGTCAATCTCTATCCCTTCCGCGAGACCGCGGAGCGGGTCGGCGTGGAACTCGACGAGGCGGTGGAACAGATCGATATCGGCGGACCAAGCCTGATCCGTGCAGCCGCAAAGAACCACGCGCGGGTCGTGGTGGTGGTCGAGCCGGCGGACTATCCCGAAATCCTCGCCGGACTGGCAAAGGGATTGCTCGACGAGGACCGGCGACGCGAGCTCGCGGTCAAGGCTTTCCGCCATACCGCAGCCTACGACGCCTCGATTGCGGCCCAGCTTCCGCGTCTGATGGGCGAAGAGCGGCCGGCAGCAGCCGCGGTCGTCGCGGGTGACCTGCTGCAGTGCGAAGAAGTGGAGCTGCGCTACGGCGAAAATCCACACCAGTGGGGCGTCTTGGCGCGGCGTCAACCCGCCGAGGGCCTGGCGGGTGCTCGACAGATCCAGGGAAAGGCGCTCTCGTACAACAACCTGGGCGACGCGACCGGTGCCTGGCGGCTGGTCTGGGATCTGCCGGCCGGCGGGGTGGTCGTGATCAAGCACGCGAATCCGTGCGGCGTCGGTCTCTCCGACGACATGGCCGAGGCCTTCGGGAAGGCCAGGGCCACCGATCCGGTCTCCGCCTTTGGCGGCGTCATTGCCGCCAATCGTGAGGTCAACGGCCCCTTTGCCGAGGCCGTGGTGGAACAGTTTGCAGAAGTGGTGATCGCTCCCGGTTTTGACGAGGCTGCGAAGCGGATTTTCTCGAAAAAGAAGAATCTGCGGGTTCTCGAAGCCGAAGCACCGTCGATGGGCTCCCTGGTGGCACGCGACATCGACGGGGGTTATCTCGTGCAAGCTGCTGATTCGCTCTGGGAAGGCGAAAAACGCGAGCATCTCACCGATCGCAAGCCATCGGGCGATGAGATCGCCGCACTCGAGTTGGCCTGGCGGGTGGTCAAACACGTGGGCTCGAACGCCATCGTTGTCGGTGCCAAGGACCGGATTCTCGGGATCGGCGCAGGTCAGATGAGCCGTGTCGATGCGGCCAAGATCGCGGTTGCGAAGGCGGCAGAAATGGGCCACGACCTTGCAGGGAGCGTGGCTGCTTCGGACGCCTTTTTCCCCTTTCCCGATGGTGTCGAGGCGCTCAACGAAGCCGGTGTGACCGCTGTGATTCAACCGGGTGGTTCGATTCGTGATGGTGAGGTCATCGAGGCGTGCAACCGACTCGGCGTCGCCATGGTCCTGACCCGCCGCAGGCATTTCAGGCACTGAGTCATCCCGGCAAGTCGCGGCCTGAGAAACCGCAGATCACGCAGATAAACGCAGACAAGAGCATCGCAATAGCTATCGGGATTCCTGTCGATAGTCGCGCCGTCCGTCAGCTTCTTCTGTTCTGATCGTGGTCGAGGCAGGCGTAAATAGGCATACCGCAACCCTGATCATGTCCTGTCATCGATCTGCGTCTCTCGGCGCTGTTTTTGAAGTGTGGTGTCGAGTTGGCGGCCAGAAAATTCGAAATTCGAAATCCGAAATTCCAAATCTCTTTCTTACCTACTCGTTATCGGTCACGCACTCGACGTCCTTGGGTGCTTCGGGAAGCCACTGGTCGTCGGTCGGAGGATCTGCCGGCTGCCATGTGGCAAACCGAAGGCGGTTGATCGCGCCCTGTGGATCGATGACCACCACCTCGATCGGCAGGTCATTGGATCCGAGGGTCACTTCGACTCTCTGGACACCACCCTGTTCGCGGGGAACGAGCGCAAAACCATGCTCGCCGTGTTCCAAGACCGAAAAGTGCTCGATCGCGACACCGGGGTCGAGTATTGCCGCAAGAGGAATCCGCGCCCACTCGTCGTCACTCAAATGGTGTTGATCACAGCTCCGGACCTCGAGATCGACCAGGCGCACCAGGCGACCGTTGAGCCCCATCAATTGGCGCACCGGTTGGCCGGTTCGAAAGAGGGCGCGATCCGGCCAGGCAGCGGTCACCCTGCCACTCTCCTCTTCACCAAAATCCATGCCGGCGGCGATGTACTCCTGGCTGTAGTCGGCCTGCCAGGCCCTCGAGCTTTGCAGGGCGGTGCCGAGTAGAGTGAGCGACTCCATCGCGGATTCTTGCGCGGCCACGCCGAAGACGGTCGATACAACCAGAATCCCAGCAACGGCTATTTTCGAGGACAGATTCATGGTGGCGACTCAGCCTTCGAGGCTGAGGGTGTTCATCGCTCGGGCAACCACGAAGACCATCTCGTTGTTGCTCTCAGGGGAGGTTGGGAAAAGGAAGAAACCGCTGTCTTCCATCTTGTACTCCTGGACATGGCCGTGGACGATTTCGCCGTCGAAAAATTCGACGCGGGCCGGCGCACCGGGCGGCAATTCGGTGGTTTTGTTGGCGAATTGAAGGTCGGCTTCGCGGCGTCCGGGTTCCTTGAGGAAGAAGACAGCTTTGAGATCGGAAATGTTGACCTGAATAGGATCACCATCCGCCGTTTCGGCCTCGACCGCAAAATCGAGCGGGGTGAACTCGCGAGTGAGACAGCATCTGGTGAGATGACCATCGCGATAGCGGAGCACCACTTCGTGTCGTATTGGCTCCGCCATTTGCCCCTCCGTGTCGTCCGCTGCCATTTTGCTTTGATCATGCTAGCCCGGCGCAAACTCAGATACAAGTTTCGTCGGTTTATTTCCGATTTCGGAGATCCGCAAAAACCAGACGAGACCGTTCGTTTTTCACAACGAATGTGGAGGCAGGAAATCGCTCTCGACGTTGATGCCCTGGACTCGGTATCCCGCTAGCGACGAGCGCATCCGGGGCTTGGGCTGGGAGTTCAGACGCCGCGGTCGATCAGCATCTGGCTGGCCCGAACAAGGGCGTCCTTCTCGACGCCGTCGGGAAACCTCAACGCCTGTTGGACGGCTCTGTCTGCATAGGCGTGGGCACGAGTCCGGACCTCATCGAGGGCTCCAGAGGTGCGAACCATCTCCAGGACCTCGGTCTCAGAGATCGCGTCAAAACGGCCGCTCGCGACCACCTGCTCGAGACACCGCCGTCTCTCGCTGTCGAGCCGAGGCAGAAGGAGAATGATTGGCAGGGTCGCGCGACCCTCTCGAAGATCCGCCATGACCGGTTTACCGAGATCTGCTCTGGCTGCGGTGAAATCCAGGAGGTCATCCACGAGTTGGAACGAGATGCCGAGGTTGCGGCCGAATTCCTGCAGTGGCTCGGTCAGGTGCAGGGTCGAAGGCTGAAAAAGGGCCGGGATGGCGCAAGCCGCCGCAAACAACTCCGCCGTTTTTCGTTGCGTGATGTCCATATAGGTCGGTTCGTCGATATCGAGTCGGCCCCGACTCTGGTCCGCGAGGATTTCGCCCTCGGTCATACGAAGAGTGGCGGAGGTCAACACGCGCATCACGTCCACATCTCCCAGTTCGAGGCACAGATCCATCGTTCTCGTGTAAAGCCAGTCGCCGACCAAAACGGTGGACTGGTTGCCCCAGGAGCTGTTGGCGGTTGGTCGACCGCGGCGCAAATCACTCTCATCGATGATGTCGTCGTGAATCAAGGTCGCGGTGTGAATCATCTCGAGGACGGCGCCGTAACGGACGTCGCGTTCGCCGTTGTATCCAAGCATTCGGCTGACCAGGAGGACCAGGGCCGGCCGGAGACGTTTGCCCCCGCTTCCCAAAACATATGTGGCGACGTCCCGTACCATCGGTTCGGCTCGATCGAATTCGCGTTGGAAGAACAGTTCGACGTCTTGGAGACGCTCGAGAACAGGGCCGAAGACCTGCCGGATCTGACGAGCTTGGCGTAGGGAGCTCACCGTCGCTTTCATCGGCGCAGGATAACACGGCGATGACGAGTTCCGCCCGGGCTCCGCCCGTCTCTGCGGGATCTCGTGTCAGGCTGGTTTGGAGGGCCTGGAAGGGGAGCACAGGCCAAGGATCGATTTTTCAGCCCCAAATGGACAATAGACGACTCAGTGAAGTTCGTGCTCTTTTTGCGTGGGGGTGAGTGGCTTCCGGGCCACAAAGGTTGATCACTTTTCGGTAACAGTCGACAGCAGTTCGCTCATCTTCTCGACAATGTTGCCTGAGATGTCCCTTCATCAGCCACGCCTCAGTATGCCTTGGATCTACATTGAGAATGCGATCAAGAAAGATCTCTGCAACTTCCCATCTTTCCTCAGAAATTGCGCGTGCGGCGTGCGATCTGTAGACACGAATTTGAGATTCTTCATCCCGCGGAAGAAAAGTAGATTCGCGACGAAATAGACCAAGTGACTTCATTTCTATCTTTCTCAGGTTGCGTTATTGTGTGATTTTTGTCAAGAATTTTGCTTTGTTTTGGTTTTGGAATATTCGAAACTTGAGTTCATCTATTGGTAATTTGGTTGGGATGAATCAAAGTTTTTGACAGAAATGGCTCAGAGTTTTTCTGTGGAAGTATTTGCACAACCGGATGTTCCGAGATCATTCGCAGAGTTTTGAACCACAGATGCAACAAAAATCGGCGCCCGCGAGCAGCCCGTCGATTGAGGCCGCGAGCAGGCGAAGATCGCATCTGGAACCCGGTGGTGATAAGGGTATGATGGCGGCATGACCCGACGTCCTGATCCGCCTCCTTTTGTCCATTTGCATCTGCACAGCCACTACTCCCTGCTTGATGCTGCGATCCGAATTCCAGACCTCGCGGAGCAGGTTGCTCAGCTCGGAATGCCGGCCGTTGCGGTCACCGATCACGGCAATCTTTTTGGCGCCTTTCAGTTTCACCGTGCGGCCATCAAAGCGGGTGTCCGTCCGGTGATCGGATGCGAGGTTTATGTCGCGCCGGAGGATCACCGTGAAAAGTCTCCGGTGCCTGGGCGGCGCAGGCCCTACGATCATCTGGTTCTGCTGGCGGAGAACGACCGTGGATACCGCAACCTTGTGCGTCTTGTGAGCGAAGGTTATCTCGAGGGTTTTTACCACAAGCCGCGGATATCAAAAGCCATCCTTGCAGAAAACGCCGAGGGTCTCATCGGTTTGTCAGCCTGTCTGTCAGGTGAAGTCTCGCGCCTTCTGTTGAGCCGCGATGCTGACGGGGCAAGAAATGCCGCTGAGACCTATCGCGAAATCCTGGGCGACGGAAACTTTTTTCTCGAGATCCAGAATCACGGCCTCGCCGATGAAGAATTCGTGCGCGAAGGCATGAAAGAGCTCTCGGATCAAAGCGGAATTCCGTTGGTGGCGACCAATGACTGTCACTTCCACAAGAAGGAAGATCTTTTTGCCCACCGCGTGTTGCTTGGCATCGGACTCAACCGGGATCTCGAGGAACTGCAACAGAGTTCTCCCTACAATGCTGAGTTTTATGTCAAGTCTCCGGAGGAGATGTACGAGCTCTTTGCCGACTTTCCCGGCGCCTGCGAGCGAACGGCAGAGATCGCCGCCCGGTGTCATGTTCGATTCGATACGGACACTCTCCATCTTCCACAATTTGCGGTTCCAGATGGTTCGAATTTAGAGGCGTTTCTCGCTGAACAATCGCAGAATGGGCTCAAGAATCGATTGTCTACGGCCGTGGAACGAAGACATTCGATTGATGAGTATGAACAGCGACTCGAAGTGGAACTCGACATTATTCGGAAGATGGGATTCCCAGGTTATTTCTTGATTGTTTGGGATTTCATCCGACACGCAAGAGATGAGGGTATACCGGTTGGTCCCGGTCGCGGTTCCGCCGCCGGGTCTCTCGTGTCCTACTCTCTCGGAATTACAGATATTGACCCTTTGGAATTCGATCTCCTCTTCGAGAGATTTCTTAACCCCGAGCGGATTTCAATGCCGGATATCGATATTGATTTCTGTCAACGGCGGCGTGATGAAGTCATCGAATATGTGCGGGTTCTCTATGGCGAGGACTCGGTTTCACAGATCGCGACCTTCAATATCCTCAAAGCGAAATCTGCGGTTCGCGATGTGGGGCGCGTCATGGGGATGCCCTTCGGTGATGTGGATCGGATCGCAAAACTCATTCCTGACGAGCTCGGAATCACCATCGCGCGAGCCCTGGAAGACTCTCAGGAACTGAACGAACTGGTCAAAACCGACGAGGACGTGGCCCTGTTGATCGAAACGGCCGGCCGTCTCGAGGGATTGGCGCGGCACTGTGGCGTGCACGCGGCGGGGGTTGTGATTGCCCCGAAGCCGCTCGTTGAACTGATGCCGCTGGTTCGTTCGTCCCACGGCGAGGTGACGACGCAGTTCGACAAGGACGACGTGGAGACCCTCGGCCTCCTCAAAATGGATTTTCTCGGTCTGAGAACCCTGACCGTCATCGATGACGCGGTCAAATCGATCCGGAGCACGGAGAACCCGGATCTCGACCTGACGGAGATTCCCTTTGATGATCCCGGTGTCTATGAGCTCTTCTCGGATGGCAACACCGATGGGATTTTCCAGTTCGAGTCCTCCGGAATGAAGGATGTTCTGCGCAAGGTACAGCCGCGGGTGTTTCTGGATATTGCGGCCCTCAATGCCTTGTACCGGCCCGGACCGATGCAATTCATCGACGACTATGCGGATCGCAAACAAGGACGCAAGACCTTCAACTATATTTTCCCCGAACTCGAGGACATTCTGGGTGAGACCCACGGAATCATCGTTTACCAGGAACAGGTGATGCGGATCGCGGTGGAGATCGCCGGTTTCTCTCTTGCCAAGGCAGACACCCTCCGTAAGGCGATGGGTAAAAAGAAACAGGAGATCATTGATCGCGAAGGTGAAAATTTCATCAATGGCGCGGTGGCCAACGGACACCCGAAGGACAAGGCGCGCAAGCTGTGGGAACAGATTGTTCCTTTTGCGAAATATGGCTTCAATAAATCGCATTCCGTGGCCTACGCCCATGTTGCATATCTGACGGCCTATTTGAAGACTCATTATCCGGCGCACTTCATGGCCGCGATGCTCACATCGGAGGTTGCAAATACGGACAAGCTCCGTCAATACCTGGTGCGGTCACGGCAGATGGGGATCGAGATCCTGCCGCCGGACATCAATGCCTCGATGCCGTTCTTTGCCGTCGAGGGGACGGGGATTCGATTTGGCCTGGCGGCGATCAAGGGCGTCGGTCTGGCGGCGGTCGAGCCGTTGCTCGGGGCGCGCGAACAGGAGGGGAGATTCGATTCCCTGGCCCATTGCCTGCGTTCGGTGCCGCCTCGTTCGATGAATCAAAAGGCGCTCGAGGGCCTCACGAAGGCAGGTACCTTCGACCAATTCGGCATCAGCCGCAAGGGTATTCTCGACCATCTCAGTCAAATGCTCGACATGACCTCCCGTGAGCGCGAACAGCGAGAGCTGGGCCAGGGGTTTCTTTTTGACGACATGCCTTCGGAGAGCCTGGAAGAAGAACTGCGCGGAGCCGGGGCCGCGGAACAATCCGAGCGCCTTTCGTGGGAGCGTGATGTGCTCGGTTTTTACCTCACCGGACATCCTTTGGCGGCCTACGCGGATCAACTCGGGCGATATGCAGACTGCACGATGGAGGAACTCGGCGATCGCTTCGCAGCCGGTGCCGAACGGGTGACTATCGGCGGTCTCGTGACGGCGCTCAAAGTCGTGCCGATCCGCAAGGAGGGTCGGAATCAGGGTCGCCGGATGGCGGTGTTTCAGTTGGAAGACCCGGCTGACACGGTGCGGGTAGTGGCCTTCCCCGATGTTTTTGAAACCTATGAGCGCCTGCTCGATGATGGCGCGCCGGTCATGGTGGTGGCTTCGCTCAAGGGCGACGGAGACCATGTGGAGCTGATGGCGGAGGAAGTCGTGAACCTGGAGGGCATCGATTCACGGCGAGCCGCCGCGCTGAGAGTTGCGCTCGATCTGGATGAAATCGATGAGGCTCGTGTGGGTGAGATCCGTGAGTACCTGCTGGAGCATCCCGGCGAACTGCCGGTGCGCTTCGAGCTGATTCGCCGCGGTCGCTTCCGGGCGCGGCTGGTTCCGCCTCCTGCCTTGACCGTCGACCCGGGAACGGCGGCTCGCGACGGATTGAAGAAACTGCTCGGTCGTGGTTGGTGCGAATACGAATTCGACACCGCAACCCGCAATGGCACCGCAAAAACCAGCCCGCCTCCGACACAACCGCCAAACGGAAATTCCGCCGAGTTGGTGAATTAGCCGATTCAACAACAGGAGTTTTTGGGACTGGTTCTTAGAATTTCCGGTTCGCGGCTGCCCCGTGTCCGAGTCCGTAATACAGCGTCAGCGGCAGCGACAGTGTCCAGCGACAGCGACAGGGGCAGGGAGCAGCGACGGGGGACAGCGATCAGCGGCAGCGATCAGGTGCCGTGACGGTGGGGCCATCCCGGGGTTGTTCAAAGGCACGAGTAGCCGGTGGACGACCGAAGTCAATTCGTTTCATCTCATAGATCCTTCGACTACGCCCCTTCCGGCTTCGCCTTTCAGGCTACGCCGTGACAAGGCGGGGCTCCGCTCAGGATGACATCGGGAGGCGACATTCGCGCACGCATGAAATCAGGGCCGGGTGGTTGTCCCTTTCCCCCCTTCTCCCTTTCTCCCTTTCTGGAATGGTTTCCACCGCAGCCGTTCGATAGCGATAGCGAGGATGCCGAGCGGGTCCTCTGTCCCTCCGCCCCCTTGCCCCTCTGCCCCTCCGCCATGTCGGGGATGGATCACGCTTTCGATTCCGGTTCCGCCTTGAGCACCTTGTACTCACACCTCAACCAGCGTTCCACATCGGTGGTGTACCACTTCGAGAAGCGCCGTCCGGACGGGCCTCCGGCGAGGGCAGTCCATGCCCGGTCCCCACCGAGATCGGTGACAAAGCGCCACGACGGAGTAAAGGTGGTCAGTCGGTCATGGGACTCGAAAACGCCGCCCTGGGTGATGGTGGCTCGGTTGCCGGGTAGTTGGATCGGTCCGTGATCGAAACCGAGAAACATCGGCAGCCGACCTTTGAAAAAGACGTTTTCCATGATGACCTGTTGGCGCACGCCCCACGGCAGGATGGCAACGGGGTCGACCTCGGTCAAGACTTCAGTAACTACCCTCCGTAGAACTTCGTCCTTGCTCTCCATTGGAAACCACGACTCGTCGTTACCGAAAAGGACGGTGTCGAAGAGGTCGTAATAGTCGGCAACGAGGGCGGTCGATGACATCAGCCTCTGCCACACCTCGTCACCGAATACCTTTGCGAAAACCTCGGTCAACAAGCTTTCATAGATCTTTTCAAAGAGAGTTGCAGCGCGGGACCCGATGTCGTATCGGCAATCCCAGCGGGCGAGCACGCGGCCGGCAAAGGTCTCGGGCAGGTAGGGCCGGAACATCTCCATGAAACGTTCGGCCTGGAGCGAGTAGAGATCTCCCTGCATGGCTTGCATCCTGTCGACGGTGCACACATCGCTTGCCTCGAGCATGTCGCGGATTCGGTCGGCGCGATAAGGCCCCATGCAAAGGTTGATGGTCAGCGGCCCGTGATCGGGATTCAGATCGTTGTTGGCGGTGAAGAGATAGCCCTCGGGCGGATTGATCTTCGAGTTCAGGCGATCGGCTGCCACGGTGCCGCGCCAGCGATTTGCGGCGTCCCACGCCGGAATCGGGAAGAGACCGGAATGGCAACGATTCGGGAGAAGCCCCGATTGTTGGTATCCGATGTTGCCGCTTCGATCGGCGAGTAGCCAGTTGGCAGAGATCGCGACTTCGCGAACCACTTCCTGGGCCCGCTGAACGTCCTCGGCGTGAGGCAGGGCGGCCAGAGCTTCCAGAGATGCGGCACTACCGTCGCGGTGGGAAGACCAGGCTCGGGTGAGGTAATAGCCGTCTTCGAGTTCCGCAGTGTGGGGATCGGCCTCGAGGACCCCGAGGTCGGATTCCCTGATCGTCAGGACGATCGGATCTTCGTCCTTGCGAAGGATCGTTTCTTGTCGAACATCGAAAGGACGGAAATCGTGGCCGCGACGAGAGGCGCCGTCGCGGCAATCTTCAACGAAATAGTCGATGAGATCCATGAACCCGTACGTGAAACCAAAACTGAGTTGCCTGGTTCGGCCCATGACCAGACCGGGCAGGCCCGGCATCGTGATGCCGATTCGGTAGTCGTCGCTGGTGTGCATGACGGCTTCGTACCAGATCGCGGGTAGGCGGTTGCATTCGAGGTGGGGATCACAGCAGGCGATGGGCGCTCCGCTGGCGGTGCGTTCACCCGAGACCACCCAGTTGTTGCTCGCCATGAGCGTCGGGAGACTTCGGAACCATCGCACGGCATCCGGGACCAGGGAGCTGACATGGCGCAACTGCTGAAGCAGGTCCACGATACCGGCATCGATCCCATCGAGATGGGGTGACAACAGTTTCTGAAGCAGCGTGATGTCGACGCCGCCCCGCAGGGACTCGATGACGAACTTCTCCATATCCTGCTGTGACTGGGCGAGGCCGACATAGGACATCAATTTGATGGTTGCAAGACTGTCGCGCGCTTCCCACGGCTCGGGCCGGTAGCCGGCCATTACCATTTCGAGTGGCCGCCTGTGATCGTCGAGGTAACGATTCACTCCGAGGGCATAGGCATCGGCGATTTCTTTTCCGAGCGGCCCCATCCTTTGCGCCTCGGCCTCGGCGGTGTTGGCGAGACCCAACTCGCGCATGAAGGTGTCGATCGCCACTGTTTCGTCGCTGCTCTTCAGACACTCGCTCAGTCGTCCCTGTGCGACGAGACGGACCAGGGCCATCTGAACCAGCCGGTCGTGGGCATGGGCAAAACCGAGACCTGTCGCAAGACCGACATCGTTGTCGGCCCACAGGCGGAGGACCCCCTCCTCGGTGCGCGCGAATCGGATCGCTGTGCCGTCGATCTCGACTGATCGTGGTTTGCTCGTGAAACGCATGTCTCCAGGCCCTCCGACGAGATTCTGAACGGAGAATACCAGCTGTTCGGCGTGATGCCCGGTCGACCGACTCGGTCCCGGATCTGCCGCGACCGGATCCGGACCGGTACAGATACCCGGTCCGATGGAGTCACACCCGCAATTGTCGGGTTATCCTTGAAGGGTGAATGAACACGGGAACGACGAGCTGAAGCGCGGGATCGTCGCCGCGCTCTCCGCGGAGCGCTGGCAAGAAGCACTGGCCAAGCTGGAGATCTGGTGTGACCGCTTCCCGGAACACAGCCGTTCATGGCTCAATCAGGGCTATTGCCTCTTTCATCTCGGTCGATATGACGAAGCGGTCAGCGCCTTCGACACCTGCCTCAAATTGGATCCTTCTTCGACGACCGCTCAGGGCTGGCGTCAGCGGACCCTGGATGAACTCGACAAAGCCCACACGGTCTCCCACGAATTGTCCCCCTCACCGGTAGCCACGGAAATCGCGCGAGCCGCCGTGTCGGGCGTGACCCAACGCGTCGAGTCCGCTGAAGGATCGGCTGCCAGCTACGGGACGATGGGAATTCCCGAAGCGCGGCGGGGCTGGCAGGAAGGGACCGTTGTCGACGGGCGATACGAGGTTCGCGCCCTGGCACGTGGTGGGATGGCGGTGGTGGCCATTGCCTTTGACCGCGAGCTCAGACGGATGGTTGCGGTCAAGACCCCACTTCCTTCGGTCCTCGCTTCCGCCGACGGCAGCGCACGATTCCAACGCGAGGCGGAATCGTGGATCGCTCTCGGTGTCCATCCGAACATATGTTGCGCCTATTACCTGCAGAACATCGGCGGTATGCCGAGGTTGTTTATCGAATACGTCGACGGTGGTGACCTCAACGAGTGGTTGAAACGGGAAACCGAAATCGATCTTCCGAAACGTCTTGATATTGCGATCCAGATTGCGAGCGGTCTCGACTACACCCACAGTTTTCCGTGGACCGATTCTGACGGAAATGAACACCAGGGTCTGGTCCACCGAGACATCAAACCGGCAAATGTTCTGGTCACGAGGGAAGGAATCGCGCGGGTCACCGACTTTGGTCTGGTGCGCGCAGAGGGGATCGAAAACGAGGGCGAGGGTGGTCTCCGGTCGCAGATGAAGTCTCCTCCCGTTCTTGGAGGTCGAAGCGGCGACAGCGTGGTCAGCGGTTCTTGGCAGACCGTGACCATCGAGGGTGGTCTCGTGGGCACGCCTCCGTATATGGCACCCGAGTTGTGGCGTCAGGCTCTGCGCGGCACGACCGCCACTGATATCTATGCGTATGGCTGCATGCTGTACGAGATCTTCTGCGGTCGGCGGCCCTTCGTGATGGGTTCGAGTTCGGTCTCGCGGACCCGAGAGGCCCATCTCAGCGGCTGGATGAGGATGCACCTGCGAGAAGATCCACCTGATCCGCGAACCTTCAACGATTCCCTGGAGCCCCGGTTGGCCGCGCTCCTTCGTTCGTGTATCGCAAAAGATGTCGGTCGGAGACCCCATTCCTTCGCCCTGTTGCGGGGATGGTTGGTGGAGATCTACGAACAGGCGACCGATCGTCCCTATCCCCGACCGGAGCCGAAGCGGACGCAGCTCCTTGCCGATTCGCTCAACAACCGGGGCGCTTCATACGTCACCCTGGGTCTCGCCGAAAGAGCTGAAGCGAGTTTCCACGAGGCGCTCGAAATCGACCCCAGGCACATCGAGGCCACCTTTAACAGCGGGCTCCTCGAATGGCGCCGGGAAGGTCTCACCGATGCCGAGCTCGAGCGGCGCCTGTCCGAGGCAGAACGAGCATCCGGCGGAGCGACCCGGGCCGGTCTCCTTCGTGCTCGGCTCCGGTTGCTGTTGGATGATCCGTCGGGAGCGCTTGCCGCAGTCGACTCTCTGAGCCGGGCCGAGGTCAAATCCCTTGCAGGACGGAGGGAAAAGGGTTTCGCCCTCCTCGCTTCTGCTCGAACGACCAGCTCGCGCAAAGAGTTGAGCCAGGCCCGCGAACTGATCCGGACAGTCGTTGTTGAAAGCCCGTCGGACCTGCCCGCTCTGCTTGGTTTTGCCGAGTGCTGTTCGCGGCTCGGCGATGAAGAGGTGGCATCAAAGGCCTTCGAGGCGGCGCAGTCGATCGATCGGGATCTTCCCGATGATTTGAACGACGCGGCGGCCGCCCATCTCCCGGGCCACCGGATCGAACAGGTCATGAATCACTCCGCTCCGGTGCAGGCCATCCGGACTCTGGCTGGAGGCTGGACGGTCGTTCGAAGCGCCGACTCGAATGCCGTGGTCTGGGACCGCTCCAGCGATGAAGCGGTCCACCGAATCAAGCTCGGCGGGTCGGCCCGTCCGGGTCGGTCGATGACCGTGGTGGACGACACCTTGATCGCCTGTATCGAAGACGGCCCGTTGACGCTTTTTGATCTCGGCAACGGGCAACGTCTGAGAAACCTCAGGACCCACCCTGGAGTCGCGACCTGCGTCGAAGCCTCACCCGATGGCAAAGTCATCGCGAGTGGAGGCTCCGACCGTTGCCTCCGGCTGTGGAATCTGGAGAGCGGTGAGTGTGAACGCACGCTGGAAGGACACGAGGCATTCGTCAGCGCCATTGCCTTTCATCCGAACGAAGCATCGATCTGTACCGCCAGTGCTGACGGCTCAATCAGAGTGTGGAACCTCGATCAGGGTCGGTGCGTCCATGTTCTCGAGGGTCATCGAGGACCGGTACGCGCCCTGGCATTGCATCCCACTGGTGACTGGGCGGTCTCCGGCGGCCAGGATGGAGCTGTCGGGATCTGGGACCTGAAGACCGGTGAGAATATCCGCTATCTGCGGGGTCTGCGCGGAGCAGTGACCGCCGTGACGATGATCGGTTCATCGATCGCATCCGGTGGCGAAGATGGCACGATTCGAATCTGGGACTTTGAAAGCGGTGAGGCCCAGAGAGTCATCCGGCTTGCAAATCCGATTCAGGATCTAGTTGCCGACGCTGATGGGAACGAGCTGCTGGCCGCCTTTGGATCATCAGTTTGCCGGATCGCTATGCCAGAGCCACGTGCCTCCAGATTGCCGCTGGTGCTTGCGGACACCGCCGCGTCGGGAGAGCTCGCAGGTCGCGAAACGGAATTTCAGGCTTTCCTCGAAGAAGCCCGCGGTCTGATCGAAAACGGCCGTGCCGAAAGTGCGATCGTGCCGTTGCGTAGGGCGCGTGAAGTGCGAGGCTACGAGCTTCACGAGGAGGCTCTCAAGCTGTGGAACAGGGTGCTGGCTTTCTTTCCGAAAGAGGCGCCGCGATCGGTGGTCGAGCTTCGTCGTTTTGGCAGCGGTCAAGTTCCCATGACCGCCTGTGCGTTGACGGTCGATGGCGCCGGCTGCGTCGCCGGTTGTGGTGATGGCACCATCCGGATCTTTGACGCCGTGTCCGGGGCCGAGAGGATCGTCGTGGATGCCCACAAACAGGGCGTCACTTCTGTCGCAGTCAGTGCGGACGGACAGCATTTTGCCTCGGCGGGCCGCGATCACACGGTTCGAGTAGGCCAGTTGTCCGACGGCAAGAAGACCCATAGCTTTGATGGCCACGAAGGAACGGTACAGGCGGTCGTTTTCACGCCGGACGGACGTGCGGTGATCTCGGCCGGCGACGATGGAACCGTGCGCCTTTGGCCACTCGATGATTCTTTGCTGCCCGAGCTTTTGGGCAGCAGCCAGGAGGGAGTGTCTGCGATCGCGGCGAGTGCGGACGGGCAATACCTCGTTCGTGGTGGATGGAACAGCCTGGTGACCGTATGGAGTCTTCGCAGGCGTGCCGAGCTCCGCCGAATGGAGGGCCACGAAGGTTCGGTCCATGCGGTGGCCGTCAGTCCGGATTGTCGCCTCACGGCATCCTCTGGAGAGGATGGAACAGTTCGCCTGTGGGATCTCGAGGGTGGTCGGTGTTGGAGGGTTCTGACGGGGCATGATGGCCCCGTGCTTGCGATTGCCTTCAGTCCCGACGCGCGCTTCCTCTTGTCCGCGGGAAAGGACTCCACGATCCGTCTGTGGGATGCCAGGACCGGTTCCGCGGTGTGGGTGGTTGAAGGCCATGCAGGTCCGATTGCGGATATTTCGATCGCCCGAGACGGCGGTGGTGCCTTGTCCGCCGGCAGCGACTCGAGCCTGCGGCTGTGGTTCCTGGATTGGGAGCCGGAGTTGCCCGAACGCGGATCGTGGGACGACCGAGTTCTGCCCTTTCTGAAAGTCTTTATTCGCCAACGCGAAGGTGAAAACACGAACGCCCCGGTTCCGAAATGGACCGAAGATCAGCTCAAGGCACTGTTGACCGATCTCGAGAGGCGAGGTTATGGCTGGCTCGCTCCGGATCGGGTCGAACGGGAACTCGAGAAGCTGGTTCGATTCCGAGCCGAGAGCCGCACCGAGGAGCGCGAACGAACCCAACAGTTGGCGGAGAAAAGGCAGCGCGAAGAGAGGGTGGCGCCGGCCAAACAGATCATCGAGAGCGCGACCCGAAATATCGGGTTGAAAGCGGCTGGGGCGGCTGCAGCCGTCATCGTGATCCTCCTCGCGATGATGAGTCTCCGCTCACCGGGTGGTGGTCCCGAATTCAACAGACACCAGAAAGAACTGGCGATCAAGGTCCAGGGCAGGGGGATGATGCTCACCCGGGGCACCGCCCACGCCTACCAGAACAGACCGTCGGTCGGTCTGGCCGAATGCGGCGAGGGTCATTTCCCGGACTTCGTCGATCTAGCGGTGGACACCGAGCGCATTGCGCCGCCCGAGTACGAGCCGGGCAAGGCGGCCAGTGAGGGCTTCAGTTCGCGCTACGCGAACGCGGTGAATTGTGTTGGGACCTTCGGCACCGTCGCTCTCAATGATCGGATTCTGCAGCGGGCGAAGCAGGGGCTCCACAGCAAACGCCTCGAGGATCTTCTGGGGATCCTGGTTCGAATCGGCGCGGACACCGATCCTCGTTTTGCGGATGCGCTCAACGACAATTCGGAAACGGTGCGTCACATCACTGCCCTTGCGCTTTTTTATGGTGTGGAAAAGACCGGCAAGGATCTTCTGATCGCCGCTCTCGAGAGCGGCGAGGGGAGGAATGTGGAGGCAGCCAGCTCTGTGCTGATCGAATTGATCAGCAGCGGCAAAATCGCCGAGGGCGAGGCCTTCGAACTTATTGAGCAATTCAGCCGTAACATCGATCCGAGAGTACGGCGCAATGCGGTTCGCGCGCTGATACTCTTCGAAAACAAGGGGCCTGCCCGAGATGTCCTGAATGATGCGCTCGAGGACAGTGATCCGGAGGTCGTTGACGTTGCGGAGAGAACGAAGGAGATGTTGAGGATCGGAAAAGCAAACCAGGTCTTCGGATAAAGCGAATCGAGAATCAGGCTGCGTTGTCCTATCCAGCAAGGCCGTGTCCACCCTCAAAATCTGAATTCGTAGCAGAATCACCTGAGGAGGAATATCTCGATGCGAATCGTGCGCGTTGTGACCGGTGAGGGACCGAAATGGGGATCGATCCTTGACGGTGAAGTGCTCTTGTTGCGAGATGGGCCGTTTTCATCGCCACATGATTGCGGCGAGTCTCTTGGCAGACTCGACGAACTTGTACTCGATGTACCGATTCGACCCAGCAAGATCATCTGCGTGGGTCGCAACTATGTCGCCCACGCTGCCGAAAGAGGGGAGGAGGTTCCGAGCGAGCCTCTGCTCTTTTTCAAACCACCATCTTCGCTCCTAGCGCCGGGTGCAACGATCGTGCTGCCGCGGCTTTCCGAGCACGTGGATCACGAGGCGGAATTGGCGCTGGTGATCGGCCGCAGATGCCACAATGTGAGCGAGGCCGGGGCCTGGGAAAATGTCCTCGGGGTCACCTGCGGCAACGACGTCTCGGCTCGTGACCTGCAGCGAAGCGACCACCAATTCACCCGCGGCAAGGGCTTTGACACATTCTGTCCCCTCGGTCCGTGGATCACCTGTGGTCTCGGCGAGGAAGAGGTTGCTTCGCTGGGTGTGCGCTGCCTGGTCGATGGCCGCCTTCGGCAGAACGGCTGTACCGATCAGATGGTCTTCAGCCCCTCGTTTATCATCAGTTACATCACCCAAGTGATGACTCTCGAGCCCGGAGACGTGGTCATGACTGGAACCCCGTCGGGGGTTGGTCCCTTGTTGCCGGGCAACGAGGTCACCGTCGAAATCGACGGTCTTGGCTCGTTGACGAATCCGGTACGTGACGAGATTTCTCAACTCTGAGATCGAGCCGCGGCGGGTCCATCGGACGCTTCAATGCGATCGAGATCAGAATCACTGACATCGATGAGAAGACCGGGTTAAAATGCCGGTCACATGAGAATGCGGATCCTTCTTACCATGGCTCTTGTGGCCGCCTACGGTTGTCCACAAGAGACCGAAAGCCCGACACGGCTTCGAATGGCGTTTCCTTATGAGATCGTGACGATGGATCCCCATGCCCACTCCGACAGCGTCTCCCGAGCAGTTCTTTCGTCCGTTTATGAAGGGCTGGTGCGCTTTGATCCCGGGCGTCCGATCCGGCCGTGGCTGGCCGACCGTTGGGACAATCCCGACCACCTCACCTGGAGGCTTCACATTCGGAGCGGGGTTTTCTTTCACGATGGTCGGGAGCTGATGGCGGAGGACGTGGTCGCGTCCATCAAACGGGCTTGCCAGAGTCAGTTCGTTGGCCACCAATTGGCCGACATCGAGCATGTGCGGGTGGATGAGTTCGACGATGGAATGATTGAAATCGCCACCATTCGTCCTTCGCCACTGTTGTTGACTCAGCTCGAAGCGGTGGCGATCGTTCCCCGGGATTTTGATCCCGGACGACCAGTTGGTACCGGGCCCTATCGGTGGGAGATTGGGTCGCTCAGCGGACCGATCACCCTCCGCAGTTGGGCGCGCTATTGGAACACACGACCGGATTTCGAGGAGGTCAGTCTGCAGTTCGCAACGAGCTCAGAAGAGTTGGTCCGCCTTCTGCAAGAAGATGGTATCGACGTCGCCACCTCGGTGACGGTGGGTCACGTCAGAGAACACCCGCTCAAGGAAGGGTGGCAACTCGTTGCCAGTCCGGCTGTCACGACCACCTTCCTCGCGCTGAATGTCTCCAGCGGACCACTTGCCAATCAAAGAGTTCGCCGCGCCATCGATCTCGCAATCGACCGTTCGTCGCTTGTGGCCGAAGTTTTTCCCGAAGGTACGGCGCGGGCCGCCTGGTCGGTGATCCCACCGGAAATTTTCGGATTCAGTCCCGAACTAAGGCACCGGGGCTCCGACATCGAAGAGGCGCGGGCGCTGCTTCAAGAGGCTCAACTGCCGGCGGGCACGGTGCTCGAGATCGTGTTCCATGCCGCATATTCGGATGTGGCACTGGTTCTCGCCGATGTACTGGAAGATCTTGGATTCACGATCGAGACTCGAACCCTTGCCTATGATGATTTTTACCGCCGCCTCGGAGAATCTGCGAATCAACTCTCGATCTTCTCGTGGACCTTTCGCGTCGCCGATGCCTCACCATTTCTCGACACCATCGTCCACAGCCGCGATTCCGAACGCGGATTGGGCGCGTTTAACGGTGCGGTGCTTTCGAATTCGAAATTGGACGGGCTGATTGAAGCTGCCGCCCACGAATCACACTACGCGCTGCGGCTCGATCTACTCCAGCAGGCTCTGCGGGAGCTTGATGAGGAACGGGTGTATCTTCCGCTCTATGAGCCCTCGAATCTCGCTCTGGCTCGGGAAGAGTATGTCCTCGAGCGGTCGAATTGTTCTATAGCCAGCCCGCAGAACGTCCGCCTCCGGCACTGATTGGTCAAGATCATTTCCAGTGAGACGAGGTGAACTCCTCGGTCTCTGGAAGGCCGCCCTGGAGAATCAGGTATCCGTTGTGGGGCTCCCGCTCGGTGATCTCGTGGCTGATGGCTTCGCGCATCATCTCGAGGACCCGGTCGTGGTCGTCGGTGTGTCCCAATACCCAGCCGAGCTTCATGAGAGCTGTTTCCGGCAGCATGTTCTCGAGCGGAACAACGCCGATATCGAGCAGGTCGCGTCCGGTCTCATAGACGTACATCTGCGCGAAACCCCACAGGGTCTGGACCGTCATGACAATGTGGACTCCTGCCGCAACGGCTCGTTCGAGAGCGGGGTAAAGCGGCCCGTTGACGTGCCCGAGGCCGGTGCCGGCGATGACGATTCCCCGGTACCCCTTCTCGACCAGTGCATCGACAAGATCGGGTTTCATGCCGGGGTAGTAGTAGAGAATCGTCACCCGGTCGTCGTAGGCGGTGTCGATTTGGATCTTCCGAGTCGGGTCCCGGCGAAGATAATCATCAGTCAGCATCGTGAAATCGTCGCTGCTGACCCGGCACAAGGGGATGTCGCCGATGGTTCGGAAGGTGCTGCGATAGGAGGAATGCATTTTGCGGCATCGGGTGCCGCGATGGAGTAGTCCGTAGCGATCCGAGGTCGGACCGAACATGCAGATCTGGACTTCGGCAATGTCGCCCAGGGCGGCAAACCGTACTGCGTGGATGAGATTGAGTGCGGCATCCGAAGAAGGTCGATCCGAGGATCGTTGGCTTCCGACCAGAACGATCGGCACCGGGGACTGTTGAACCATGAAGCTCAGGACTGCAGCCGTGTGACCCATTGTGTCGGTGCCGTGACCTATGACGATGCCATCCGCTCCGGCTTCGACCTCGCTGCCGATGTTTTCGGCGAGGGCAACATATTCCGACCACCCCATGTTCTCGGAAAAGACGCCAAAGATCTTTTTTGTGGTCAGGTTGCAGATGTCGGCAAGCTCGGGAACGGCGCCGTAAAGCTCGCCCGGGGTGAAGGCCGGAATCACCGCACCGGTTCGGTAGTCCAGCCTCGACGCGATCGTCCCGCCGGTGCCGAGGAGTGTGACCTTTGGAAGATCGGGGCGGCTGGGGAATTCCTGTTCGGGGATCTTGTAGATTGCTTCCTTGTATCCGAGCGATTGGATCGACCTGACCCGGTCGACGTGGACGCCGACGTTGTAGCCGGTCTTGAGTTTGAGCACGATGTGGAGATCGTCGAAATTCCCCGACCTGGGGAGGATAACGCCCTCGAAAACGCTGCCGGCGGAATTCTCGAGGCGGACGTCAGACCAGACCTCGACCCCGAGGCGGCCGAGCAGTTCTCTGGCCCGTCCCCGATACCCTTTGAGTGGATCTCGTTCTGTTTCGCTCATGGTCTCCTCCCACTCATTTCGTTCTCGGGCTCGAACTCACGGAGAATCGGTGCGATCTCGGTTGCCTTCACACGACCGCGAAGCTCGTCCATGACCAGACCCATCAGAAATCGGTGACGCTGATCGAGGCTGCCGTCGTCGTGGTCCGGGCTCCGTCCTTCGGTCAGACCGATGACCGTTTCACGCCAGTCCCCGTCGGGGGCCCCGAAACCGGCGGTCGCGGCGTCTTCGATGAGGCTTTGGTCAGGGTGGATCAGGACCCATTCGACGAGATCGCGCCACGCCTCCCAGATCACCGGTTGCCGGGTCACCAGTGTGAAGAACTCGCACCACGCCCGGTCGGGTACCTCGTCAACCGGGAGCCCCCTGCGGCGCAGGCCTTTGATCCGCTCGCCAAAGAAAAAGCAGGCACGTCGGAGATCGGCGTCGGATTCGTTGACGACCAGGTCGACGATTCGAGCTCCGCCCCGGCGAATCAGGTAGTGGATGAGATGACGCGGAACACCGGCCGCCGCGTAGCGCGCCTCCCGTGACCACGGTGCTTCCGGAAGTGTTTCGGAAAGTCTTCCGACTCTCTCGCGAGTGAGCCGCAACGGCGGGCTGTCGGTATCGGGGTACATGCGATCCGGACCGGGGAGGATTCGCTCGAAATCGGTGCTGCCGTCCACAAAGGGCTGCCGGGTCTCGAGCGGTACGCCTGCAACGGCATCGACATAGCGGAGACGGATTTCATCGGCGGCGGTCAGGGTGTCCCTTTCGGGGCCCCAGACCACAACAAGACCGTCATCGGGTGTGCAATTCATCTGGGAGCGGAGAGAGGCAAGAAGCCTCCCGGCATCTTTCTCGCCGGGCCATGCTTCCGAGTCGAGAATCACGGGATGCTGATCGAGACCGGCGATGACTCTCACACGGCCCCGGAGCTCGTCGGCGAAAACACGGTCCGGCTGCGTCGGCCACCCGAGAGTTCCGTCGAGGCCTCGCAGACGCACGGCGCGGACGCAGAACGGCCCCGCACCACGTTCGAAGGTGGCACGGCGGTCGTCCGCGGCGAGGAACCGCTCCCAGTTCGTTGCTTTGAAAAGTTCGATCGCTGCGTCGGAAACCATGTTCGTGACCTCGGCGTGATCGATGACGATGTGATCGGCGATCTTGAATCCCCGATTGTGCAGTTCATCCCGTAGGGCCAGGAGATTGACCTGACGGATCGCCTCGCCGTGGACTAGACCCGGGGCCCATCCTGCCTTTGGCACACCCTTGATCTCGACCCTCTGACCGCCTCTGACGGACACGTTGACATCTTGGCGGCTCGCACCCATCCCGACTCGAACGTGACCGGTGGAACGGCAGACCCGGCCGACCAGCAGGATGGCCTCTTCGACTTCTTCGGGAGTCTGGAGTTCGGGGCCTGTGACGGTCTCGATCAAAGGCATTCCGAGCCGATCGGTACGCCAGACGATGAGGTGGCCGCGGTCGGAGACTTCGCGGCACGAGTCTTCCTCGACACTGACCTGGGTGATGCTCAGCTCGCGTCCGCGAAAGGGCAGGCGGCCCTCGACACCGACGATGGCGGTGCGTTGAAAACCGGTGGGAATGGACCCATCCAGATACTGCTTGCGGGCGATATGCAGCTCGTCGACGATGTCGCAGCCGAGCATCAAACACTGCTCGATGGCGATGTCGATGGCCTGTTCATTGACCAGAAAGGGCGGCGTATCGTCCATTTCATAGGTGCAGACATTGCTGGTGTGGAGGAGGTACACGATGTTTTTACGAGTCTTGAACTCCATCAAGGCCGTGCCATCGTATTCGCCGAGTTCGGACAAAGTGGGTCGCATGTGGCGCAGGACCGAACCGTCGTGATCCCGGGTGTAAAGCCCGGCAGGACAGTGGCAGAACATCTTTTTTTCGGTCAACAATTGTTGGTGGACTTCGAGTCCGACTCGCAGCCCGACCTCTTCGTAGTTGATGCTCTGCTGCACGCGATTCCCTCCAGGGCGCGAAACCGGCTGATCATAACAGGGCGAGAGTTCGGAGTTCGGAGTTCGGAGATCAAAACCTCTCCGTCCGTCAAGTGGCGGCGGAGCGGTACGCTGAACTCCGAACTCCGAACTCTCGTTCGCTCAGGGAGCGAGTGCGACCGCTTCCATCTCGATCTGTACGCCGAGCGGCAACGCGACCACCTGGACGGCCGAGCGAGCCGGCGGTTCGAATGGAAAAAACTCCGCATAGACGCCGTTCATCCTCTGAAAATCACCGAGGTCGGTCATGAAGACCGTCATCTTGACGATCCGGTTGAGCCCACTGCCGGCGGCACGGAGGACGCCGTCCACGTTGCGCAGCACCTGCCGGGTCTGGTCTTCGATGGTCTCGGCCTCGATCTGGCCGCTGGCGGGGTTGATGGGGATCTGACCGGCGGTGAAAACGAAGTTGCCGGATGCGACGGCCTGGGAGTAAGGACCGACCGCTCCCGGGGCCTCGTTGGTTGAGATGATGTTTCGATTTTCGCTCATTGTTCGCCTCCTTTTCGACTTCGGTAGAATAACCCTTCCGATGAGTCTGCTGTGGCGCGTTGTCGCTTCTCCGGCCCGTTTCTACAAACGGTTTATTTCGCCGTTCATGCCGCCGGCGTGCCGTTTCGAACCGACCTGTTCGGTCTATGCGGCCGAGGCGATCGAGACCCACGGTCTACTCGGCGTCTGGATGGCCATCAAGCGCATCGGAAAATGCCACCCCTTCCACCCGGGAGGATACGATCCGGTGCCGCCGCGGGAGTCGCCGGGATCCGACGATTCAGATTGAGCAGAGGAGCAGAGGAGCAGAGGAGCAGAGGAGCAGAGGAGCAGAGGAGCAGAGGAGCAGAGGAGCAGAGGAGACTCGGCCCTTTTCACGAACGACGAGCCGGTAGGGCCCGTTTATTTCTTTCGGGAACGGGATCGGGATCGGGAACGGCACAATCGTTCAATATGTCATCCTGAGGGAGGCCGTCCGACGGCCGAGTCGAAGGATCTGCGGTTCACGGGCGTTTCAGTCCATCTCATAGATCCTTCGACTCCGCCCCAGGGCGGGCTGCGCTCAGGATGACATCATTTGGCGCTGTGCGCAGACAGGAGACACCGGGGTCGCGTGTTCCGCTGAGGATGACATCGGGGGGCGGAGTTCACATACATGGGATACCCGTGATGGGCGATTCTTCCTTTCGAGATCGGAGAGGGTGGACTGGCGATCTCCCTTTCTCCCTTTCGATAACGGCAACGGGCTCGGGATACAGCATCCAGCATCGAGTATCGAGTATCGAGTGGCGAACAGCCGGGCTAGCTCCCAATCTCCTCGAGTCGCGCCTCGAACCAGGCCTCCATCCGATCGAAGACCATTTCCTTGCCGTTTTCATTGAACATTTCGTGGTAGAAACCTTCCCACTCCTCGTATTCCACCAGTTCCGTCGGCGCCGCTTCAGCCCATTCAAGGGTGGCAGCCGGATCCACCAGCCGGTCATCACCCGACTGCATGATCAATGCCTGAAGTGAAAGTTCCGATGGACGCCGCCGGGTGTCTGCCTGAGCCCCGAGAATCGATGCAAACCAACGCGCCGACACGGTATCGCTGACCAGCGGATCATCGACATAGGCCTGACCGACCTTTGGATCGCGGCTGAGCAGTTCCGGTTTTGCGACCTTGGAAAACATCATCGTCGGCGAAAAGGTCGAAAGGATATTTGCGATCATGTGGAGGGGGGCCGGCGGGGCCGAGTCGGGATGGAGCTTGAGGAATGGGGACGAGACCACGATTCCGCTGAGACCTTCCGGTCGGGACAACGCATAGCGTAGAGTGAGCAGACCGCCTTGGGAGTGACCGACAAAGAAGCACGGCAGCCATGTTTGCTCGCGGCGCATCCGTCGATACACGGCCTCGAGGTCGAGCAGGTAGTCATCGAAGCGACGGACGTGGACGCGGCGACCCGGGCTTTGTCCGTGGCCCCGGTAGTCGACCGCCCAGCCATCGAAGCCCCGTTCGGCGAAGTGGCGCATGACGTGGGTATAACGCCCGGAGTGCTCCGACAGGCCATGAACATAGATGATCACGGCTCGGGCCTCTCCCTTCGGCTGCCATCGTTGCCAATACAGCCGGTTGTCGTCCCGGCTCTCGGTCCAGCCCTCGCTGTGTTTCATTCTTGCGTGCCTTCCCGTAGGCGGTTGTCGATTCGGATCAGGCCAGCGCTTGCTCGAAGACCTCGATTAACCGTTCCATTTCAGCCGGGGTGTTGTAGTGGACGAGGCTGCTTCGAACCACGCCGTCGTCCGGGACAAGCCCCGCCGCCTCGCAGAGGTGATAGGCGTACATATGACCATGGCGGATACCGACGCCGGATTGATCGACAGTAGCGGTGATCTCGGCTGAGCTTTTGCTTTCGTGGACAAAACTCACGGTTCCCACTCGCTCGGGCCCCGCGGTTGCGGGTCCGATGATCTTCACGTCGGAACGTCTGCGGAGATAATCCAGGAGCTGAGCCTGGAGTGGCAGCTCACAGGCGGTCATGATCGCAAAGGCCTTTTCGACCGCCGCCCGGTCGAAACTTTCCGGTGGCACATCGACCAGGTAGGCCAGATAATTGCGCAGTCCGAGAATACCGGCGCAGCCTTCGTGGCTCGGTCCACCGACCTCGAATTTGTAGGGGAGGTCGTCATCGGGGACGAAAAAGTGGTTCGGTCCATGCAGTTCCTCGATGGCATCACGCCGTCCCCAGAGCGCGGCCATGTGAGGGCCGTAGACCTTGTAGGTGGAGTAACCGTACCAGTCGACGTTCCAGGCACTGACATCCATCGCGCGGTGGGGGGCATAGGCGACACCATCGACAACGACCCGGGCACCCGCCGAGTGGGCAAGATCGGAGATGGCCCGGACATCGACGATCCCGCCGAGCAAATTGGAAACGTGGGGAAAGGCGACCAGCGCGGTGCGCTCACAGAGCAGTTCTTCGAGTGCATCGAGGGGACACTCGAAGCTGTGCGGGTCCATTTCCCACCACCGCAATTCAAAGCCCTGTTCCTGCAAGTGCTTCCATGGTCCGACGTTGGCCTCGTGTCCGGTCTGAGCGACGATGATCTCGCTTCCCGGTGAAAGTTGGTTTGCGTAACACTTGGAAAGCATGGAGAGAAGGGCCGAGGTGGAGGATCCCAGGATGACTTCGCCGTCGCCGCCGTTCATCATGAGACGCACGAAATCATGGGCCTCATCGATCAGCTCGGTACAGCGTTGCGACAGGGTGTAGCCGGCCCCGATCTGGACGTATGAACCGAGCATGTAGTCTCGGATTGCATCCGCCACCACCGCCGGTACCTGCGACCCGCCGGCATTTTCGAGAAAAATGGTGTCACCGCTCAGGGTCGGGAATTGATCTCTGATCCGAGTACGATCAGCGGGAGTGATATTTTGAGTCACATCGGCCTCCATCATCGCAAGACCGCGGGCGTCCGGCAGCATCGATTATGAACCAATTGTCAGTCGCGGTCGAGAACTCGAGATTCGCCCGCAAAACCGAGCCCTGACGACAACGTAGATCATACGGAGGTATCAGGAGTGACTCACGAAAATCACAACGAGGTCCCGGTCTCGGAAGAAACCGAACCGCAGCCACCGGCAAAATCATCCACACTGTCTCGTGTCTTCCGGAATCGTTTCGGGCAGTGGCGCGCAGGATGGAGAATCGTGGTCTATGGGATTCTGACAGCGGCGCTCATCGTGCCGTTTGGTTTCCTTGCCGCCGGAGTCGCCCGTTCTTATCCCGGTGCCGGTTTCATATCGTGGACCAGATCTGTGACCTGGCTCGCGGGCGATCTTGCCCTGATCCTGGCGGCAGTGCTCGTGCTCCGTTTTTTCGACCGGAGGCCGGTGGCCATGCTTGGTCTCGGATTCACTCGCGGCTGGCTCCGCGAGTTGGCCGCGGGTCTCCTCGCGGGGGTCGGTATCACCGGGTTTCTGGTGTTGGTCCTGATCGCGACCGGATCGGTCAAGCTGGAACTTGCGGCCGACCCTGCGGCGAGCTTTTCCGCGCTGCCCCTCCTCGCCTGGATCTTCCTCGTTGCGGGTACGCTCGAAGAACTTCTGTTTCGGGGCTATCTGATGCAGGCCCTCTCGGAAGGCAGCCGACGGTGGATTGCGGGCCTCGTGACCTCCCTCGTATTCACCTGGGCCCACGTCGATAACCCCGATGTCACCTTCGTCGGTGTCAGCAACATCTTCCTCGCCGGTGTGATCCTGGCGGTGCTCTATTTTCGGACACAACGGCTGTGGCTGCCGATCGGTTTTCACGTCTCCTGGAACCTCGCGCAGAGTTGGTTGTGGGGCTTTGATGTGAGTGGAATCAAGATCACGGACCAGCTTTTCGTGATGACTCCATCCGATGCCGACCTGGTCACCGGCGGCGAGTTCGGGTTGGAGGGCAGCATTTTGTCGACGGCATTTTTCGTGCTGTTGATTGGATGGGTGCTGTGGAAGAAATACCCGAAACCTGCGCCGGAGGTGGCGACGATGTGGCTTCCATATCCGACGGGATTCGGATGTGGTGGGCGATCGATTCAGGCTCAGGACAACGCCGCAGCTGATGGAGAGTTGGTGGCGACCGCCCGGGCGGACGATCCTTCTACCTCAAGCCCGTAAACAGTCGGTATTTCAGCACATAGGCCAGAATTCCCTGGTTTTCCAGGTCAGGTGCGGGTTGTGTACGCCGTAACGAAAGTATTGCCATTTAGGGAATACTGTTCTACCATAAAACAGTGGGACCAAACGCGCCAACCAAGAGACTGCAGAAGGTCACTTACTCGTTGCCGACCGATCTGGTCGAAGACGTTCGAGAGGTGGTCCGCGATGGTGCGGCGCCGTCATACAGCGCGTTTGTGGAGCGGGCTCTCTTAGATGGTGTCCTCAGGGCGCGTGAAAGCCAGCTTGCAGAGGCCTTTCATTCGGCGGCATCGGACCCCGAGTTTCTGTCCGATGTCGAACAGGTATTGCGTGATTTTGGCAATGGCAATGAAGGATTGGAACCAACCGGTTGATGGACGAATCATCGCTTCAATGGTCGATCTTCGAGGTCGATCTCGAGCCACTGATCGGCTCGGATCGAGCGGCCAGGAGACCGGTGCTCGTGGTATCGCGCGAAACCGCGAATTTGGCGCTGCCGATCGTCACGGTGCTTCCTCTGACCCCGCACACGCCCGGCCGCAGGATCTACCCGAACGAGGTTTTGCTTCCGTCGCTTGTTATTGGACTCAACAACGACGCGGTTGCGATGGCCCACCAGACAAGGACCATTTCGAAAAAACGGCTCGAGGCACCCCTGGCGACTATCGACGATCCGGATCTGAGATCCGCAATCCGTCAGGCGATGAGGGTGCAGTTGAATTTAGAACATCGGGTCGATGCCGATCTGTGAGGGACCGAAGATAGCGGGGGTTTGACAGTGTCGATTCAAAAAGTCCCGACCAATGATGCCCAGAACGAGTTTCAGTTCGTCATGGACCAGGTTCTCTCAGGTCTCGGACCGGTTCTGATCACCGGGCTTCGCGGCAATGCGGTGCTGGTGTCCGAGACTGACTGGATCGCAATGCAGAAGAAGCTTCAGCAATTGTCGCTACTCGAAGGGTCGGAGAACCTGGCAGAACCGCTGCCGTCAAAGGATGAATCCATCGCGGACGGTAATCGGTTGTGAAACGGCCTGCCCGAAACGGGGGCTCGGAAATCGAGGATAGGGGAGGCGGACGATGAGCCGGCTGACACCTCGTGACCGGATCAGAGGCTGCCTCCTTGGAGGCGCTGTTGGTGACGCACTCGGCGCGCCTTTGGAGTTCATGCCACTCGAAGAAATCGAACAGATCTACGGTTCTGACGGACCGGCTGATTTGGTGGATGGCGCTTTTCCGGCGGGATCCATTACCGACGATACGCAGATGACGCTCTTTGTCGCCGAAGGAGTGATTCGATCACTCAACTATGCCGCCGTTCATGATGATGTGCCCCCGATCGAAATTCTGCTCGACGCCCACTGGCGATGGTTGACGACCCAGGGGCGGTATCCGCTCGGTCGGGGCGACCGCCGTGCGCTCACGAGTTGGTTGACCGAAACGAAGGCCCTCAATGATCAGAGAGCCCCCGGCAATACCTGCATCACAGCTCTCGAGGGCGGCGATCTCGGCACCCTGGCAAATTCTCTCAACGACTCGAAGGGCTGTGGCGGCGTCATGCGGGTTGCTCCCGTCGGTCTCGGATGGCCGGGCGATCCTTTTCTGTGCGGGTGTGAAGTGGCGGCTCTTACCCACGGCCACACCACGGGTTGGCTCGCATCGGGGACCATGGCTCAGATCATCGCCGGCTTGATGACCGGCCTCGATCTCGAACCGGCGATCGAGCGGGCCATGAGCGAACTGGCGGGTTATCCCGAGCACGAGGAGACCCTGAACGCCCTCGACCATGCCCTTGCTTTCGAGGCCCTCGGTCTCGGCAATGCCGAAGAAGTGGAATGCCTCGGTGGTGGTTGGGTCGCAGAAGAAGCACTGGCGATCGGCGTTTTCTGCTCCATGATTTCATCGGACTTCGAGTCGGCCGTGCGGCTCGCCGTGACCCATTCGGGAGACTCGGATTCGACAGGATCCATCACCGGTCAAATCATGGGGACGCTCCACGGAGTCGATGTAATTCCTGCGAAATGGCTCAAAAAGCTCGAGCTTCGTGATGTGATCGACCGAGTTGCCTGCGATCTTCACGATGCCTTATCAAGTGGCCAGAAGGCCTTCGACCTCGATCGATATCCGGCCGAATAATACGTCGGAAATTTTCCCGCCCGCAGAATCCAGGCCCTGTGATTTACCAACTTTGACGAATGGCCTCTTCGGCGATACATGAGTTGGTGACGGTCGAAAAGCCGTGTTCTCGGCTCCAGCGGTCCAACTCTTTGAGCACCTGCGAATAACTCTGTTCCGCATCATGAGGCCAGTTGCCGCGGTCGTCCGGAAGCACCTCGATCGGGTGAATACTCTGGGGTGGGTTGTGGCGGCTGATGGATTCCATGTCGCTGCTCCGTTTCCGCCCGGACCCGTGGACCTCGTCCGGGTATACAGTATGGCATAAATAAGGTGTAAATACAACTAGATGTTCCAAAGACCCTTTGTTGTTCCTCGACTGACCGCTCTTTCGCTATCGCAATCGCTATCGCAATCGCTCTCGGCGACCACGGTGGTTTCCTGTCGTCTCGATAGCGATACCGATAGCGATAGCGATTGCGAATCGGGTGTTGCTCCGGTCCGATTGATTGGACTGTTGTGATCTCAGCAACCCCTGTCGCCGGTTCACGTATCATTCCTGCAACCGAAGGGAGATTGATGATGCTCAAGAAAACCACCGGCGTGTTCGTTTTCGTTATTTTTCTGGCCCTCGCTGTTCCGTGTGTTGCCGGTGACTCGGCAGACGAAGCGGGAATCCGAGGCGCCGCCCTCGACTATCTCGAGGGTTGGTACACGGGCGACGCGGATCGCATGGAGCGCGCGCTGCATCCGGATCTCGCCAAGCGCATCGTTCGGGTCGATCCCAAGGGGAAGTGGGACCGGGTGGAGAATATGTCGGCCTTGACCCTGATCCAATACACCCGCAAGGGTTATGGCAAAAAGGTGCCGGTCGCCGAACGTCAGGCGGATGTGAAAATTCTGGATATCTACGGCAACGCAGCCACCGTCAGGGCCGAGGCTCGCGACTGGGTCGACTATCTCCACATCGGCAAGGTCAATGGTGAATGGAAGATCATCAATGTGTTGTGGGTGACGAAGCCGAAACCTGAGACGTTGGTCAAACCGATGAATAAGTAATGAAGGGCCGGGCTCCGGGAAGAACGGTCTTTACGACCGAAAAGGGCCGCGTGTGTCCCAAATGCGGTTGGCCGGTGAAGACATGCCGTTGCTCCACGACGGCCGAAGAAAAAGTGCCGGACCGGGTCATCGCTCGCTTGCGGATCGAAAAGGCCGGGCGCAAGGGAAAGACGGTGACGGTGGTCGAGAGTTTGCCGCGCAACAAGGAGTTCCTCAAGAATCTCGTAAAGGAACTTAAACGTGGCTGCGGAAGCGGCGGCAAGGCGGGCGACACCCATATCGAGATCCAGGGCGATCACCGCGACAAACTGCGCGAGTTACTCAAGGCCAAGGGGTGGCAGGTCAAGGGGTGATCACGACTTGATAAAGGTGTCTGTCCGATACTCCTGGAACGCTACGGCCAGTTCTTCTTGGGTGTTCATGACGATCGGTCCCGACCATGCCACCGGCTCACCGAGGGGTTTTCCCGAAACAAGTAGAAAGCGGAAAGGGACGTCTTCGGCGCGGACGATCACCGAGTCTCCGTCGGTGAAGAGTGCCAGTTGTCCCCTTTCGAGTTCGTAGGCGCCTCCCGGTCCGATCTTGCCACGGCCGTTGACGGCATAGGCGAAGACTGTGTGGCCGGGTGTCGTGGGGTGTTCGAGGTCCGCACCGGGCTCGAGGGTGATATCCAGGTACTCGGGTTCGGCGATGACGTTCCTTACCGGACCGCGCACACCGACGATCTCACCCGCGATGACCTTGATCCGCAACCCGTCATGGGGAGAAACCTCGGGAATCGAGTCCGCCTTGATGTCTTGATACCGAGGCGCCATCATCTTTGATCGTGCCGGCAGGTTGACCCACAGCTGAAAGCCACGAAGACGTTCGTCAACCCGTTGTGGCATCTCCTGATGGATGATGCCGCTTCCCGCCGTCATCCACTGGATGTCGCCGGTCGCTATCACTCCCTTGTTGCCGAGGCTGTCGCCATGCTCGACCGAGCCCGAGAACATGTAGGTCACGGTCTCGATGCCGCGATGGGGATGCCAGGGGAAACCCGACAGATAGTCGTCGGGGTTGTCTGATCCGAAATCGTCGAAGAGCAAAAAAGGGTCGAAGCGCGGCAATTCTGGCAATCCGAAGACGCGGAGGAGACGGACTCCGGCCCCTTCGACGGTCGGTTTGCCGGCCAGTAACAATGCCACGGATCTGACTTGGTTCTTCAAATTTTTTTCCCTCTTGATAGAGAACACGCATTGGCACGAAATGCTTCTCGGTACCCTCCACCCGGATTCCAGCTACGGGACTCCAGGCGACTTCAGATTGTCCTTGACTCCGAAAACTGCCGGTCGATCATCTCGCCTGCATCCTGCCCCCGAGATCATCCGCGCTCGTGTAGGCTCTGGCTATGAGATGGATCACATTCATACTGGCGGTTGCAGCGACTGTTTCTTGTGGTGCGAGCCCGGAGGTCGACCGGATCCTCGCCGCTGACGCGCTCAGGGGCGAGTGGCGCTCGGTTCTGATCTCGCCGGGTGGCGAGCTTCCCTTTGGTCTCGCGATCACGTTCTCAGAGGGCAGGCTGCAGGCCGTCATTCGCAACGGTCAAGAGGAGGTCCCGACCTCTGCGGTTGTTGTCGACGGTGACCGCGTCAGCATCGAAATGGACTGGTACGACTCGAAGCTCGACGGTCGGATTTCCGGTGATGGTTTGAACATCGAGGGCACCTGGAGAAAAATCGTACCTGGGGGTGTGTCCGAACTGCCATGGATGGCGGAAAAGTCTGTATTGAGAAGGTTTCAGGCGATCGAATCGAGCGGCATTCAGACCACCGGTCTCGCTGCCGTGACCGACGTTGCCGGCGCCTGGCGGATCACCTTCACAGATGATTCAGGCGACGAAGACGCTCGCGGCGAGTTCGAGCAGGACGGCGAGCGGGTGAGCGGCACCATTCTGACCTCGACCGGAGACTATCGATATCTCGAGGGCTCCTACGAGAAGGGAGTCTTGCGGCTGTCGACCTTCGATGGCGCCCATGCCTTTCTCTTTCACGCTGTCGAACTTGCCGACGGGACCCTGGACGGCGATTTCTGGTCGCGTGACAGCTCACATACGAAGTGGACGGCGGAGCGCGCAGGAGCGGAGGACCCGGTATTGCCGGACCCGTGGAACGAGGTCAAGGTGACCTCCGATGACCGGCGCTTTCGCTTCAGCTTTGCTGATCGGAGCGGGTCGGTCCTGGCCTCTGACGAACCTGTGTTCGAGAACAAGGTGGTGCTCGTCAATCTCTTCGGTTCGTGGTGCCCAAACTGCAATGACGAGGCGCCGATTCTTGCCGGTTGGCACCGTCGGTGGTCGGCCGAAGGGCTCGAGATCGTGGGACTCGCGTTCGAGTTTTCGGGAGACCCCGAACGGGATCGTAGGGTCCTGGATCGATTCAGGCAACGATACGACATCGAGTACCCGCTGCTGCTCGCGGGAATCTCTGACAAAGCGGAGGCCGCCCTTGCGGTGCCCGATATCAGTGCCGTGCTCTCGTATCCGACGACGATTTTCATCGGTCGGGATGGCCGGGTGCGGTGGATTCACTCGGGCTTTGCCGGCCCGGGTACCGGCAACCACCACGAAGAGCTGGTAGCCGAGATGGAGGAAAAGATCGTCACCCTGCTCGAGGAGCCCGGCTAGGAAAACCGCGGTGGCCCGGAGGTACAGAGAGAGAACGCCCGCAGATCCCGCAGATGGACGCAGACCCGCCGCGCTCGCCCTCGTCGCAAACACGAAGACACCAAGGCACGAAGAAGTCACACCCAGAAAACCACAGAGGCACGAAGACACAGAGAGGGAACACAGAGGGCTGGCGCAAAGGCCCGCAGAACACACAGAAAAACACAGAAGCCATCGCAAAGGCACGACCGGAGTGCAGCCGAGACGGCTGCACCGCCATGGTGGTGCACGCGTCTCGCGTGCACATGGTTGAACCGCAAAGAACGCAAAGACGCAAAGACGCCAAGGTCTGGTCGGCGAACTTGGGCGGTGTAGCCACCAGAGTCGGCAGATCGACAGACGATCTCCGATCGTCCGTCACCGGTGAGAAGCGGGTTGGCTCCGATCGCCAGCGCTCGGAGTCAACCCGCTCCCCACCGGACCGGCGCGCCTACTGCATGCCGGATCTGCCTTGCATCGGAGACCCCCTTCCTTGATTGAAGGAAAGGGGAGGAAGGAGGCGAGGCCTGCGCGGTCGCGCAGGGCCGCTGGGTCAGTAAATCGCGACGAGAGCTGGTTTTCGGGGCGATTTCCTGACCCAGCGGTTCCTGGCCGCCGGATGGCGACCAGGACCTCGCCGGATGGAGGGCTCTTCCAGGATGTCCTCTGCGTCTCTGCGTCTCTGCGCCTTTGCGTCTCTGCGTTAAAAACAAGACAGGCGGACACCGCTTGGCTGCTGATGTTGCCGATGCCTCCGCAATCAGGCTGCTATCTGGGTCTATCTGTGTGATCTGTGGGCATAGCGCGCTACTTCGCGATGGCTTCGCGTCTTTGCGTCTTCGCGTTGAAGAATCGATCGGCGAGGGCGTGAACTCAGTGCCACCGCTTCCCGACATCATCCGTGCTCAATCGATTCTGTGATTTTACGGGTTAAGTCCGCAGATACGACGCTCCATTGACATCGATGATGGCGCCGGTGGAGAACTCGGCTCCATCGGAGGCCAGGAAGAGCACCGCGTGGGCGACCTCCTCGGGTTTGGCGACCCGGCCGTAGGGGCTCTGGGCCCGGACCGCATCACCTCCCGGAGCATCGAGTACCCTCGCCGCCATCTCGGTCTCGACAAAACCCGGGGCCACAACCCCAACCGAAATGGCGTGCGGGGCCAACCGTTGGGCGAATGACTGGCACATGGCGTTGAGCCCCGCCTTGCTCGCACCATATGCCGGCCCCTCGGGTTCGCCTCGGAACGCGCCCCGCGACGAGACGGCGACGATCCTCCCACCCCCGTGTTCGATCATGTGGCGGGCGGCGCAGTACAGAACGTTTGACGGGCCGACCAGGTTGGTGTCGAGGACCTCGCGCCACGAGCGCTGCCACTCCTCGTAGTCCACCTCTTCAATTCGATGGTATTGGTAGATGCCCGCGTTGTTGACCACGATATGGAGCCGGCTGAAGGCGTCGGTGACGGTCTCGAAGAGTCGCTCCACCGAGGCAGGATCGGTCACATCCGCCTGGACGGCGATGTGGGGACCGCCGGGCAGGATCGAAACCGTCTGCTCGGCCGCCTCACGGTTTTCGCGATAGTTCACAGCAACTCTCGCGCCACGCGCAGCAAAAGCTCTGCAGATCGCGCGACCGATTCCACGCGCCCCACCGGTGACGAGCACTGTCTTGCCGCTGAAATCCATGGCTGCCCCCTCGGCAGAGATTGTAATCGGTCTTCAGCCTTGATCGAAGGGTCAATTCTTGCGGCGGGTGAAGCACAGACCCGACCATGTGCTGTCGATGGCGCAGATCTTGAAATCGACGATGCCGGTCGCGAGCCCGCGGTTGCGGACCTCGTTCTGGGTCACGTCGGTGGCGATGCCGGAAGCCTTTTTCGGCCAGCAGATCCACAATCGTCCGTCCGCGGAGCTTGCCGCCATGTTCTTGATTCCGTCCTTCAGATCCGCAAGGGAGCGGATGAACCAAAAGGTGACCTGCGCATCGGTATTGACGCCGGCAACCAGGGACACTTCCGGCGACAGCTCAACCAGGGTCGAGGCAAAATTGTCCGGAGCATCCACCAGGGCAACGGTCGAATCGGTCTTGATGCCGAGCTTCTTCGCCAGTGGGGTTCCCGAGTACCCGGCCAGATTCGAAGCGGGAACGACCGGGTTGGCGGGAGGGTTCGCGATCGCTTCGAAAGTTTCTGTGACCATCTCCGAGCGAGTCGTGTAGACCGCATCTGGGAGTTGTTGCCTGGCTCTTAGCGACCTTTTCTGCTGCGCCGTCGACGAACACGAGAGGCACATTTCGAGTGCTCGCCCGGGTGCGGACTGCGATGCCGATATCCCGCCCCTGTGCCGGCAGGCGGCCGAGATCGATGACCACCGCCTCGGGTGGGGCTTTGGCCATGGCCTTCAGGGCGGCGTTGTCGATGGCTCCAGCATCGACCTGAAAACCGGCCGTTTCGAGACCGGCTGCAATCTCACTTGCCCGATCAGCCTTCCACGAGACAAGGCGGACGCGATGTGACTTTTTGGTCATAATGGGATTCTAACCTTGTAAGTAGCCTCTACCCCGAGCTGGCGGGTCTGGGGATGTACGAGTGGATGAGTCGACTCGGAGGATAGAGATCGGACAGCTGTTATGAAAATGGAAGATCGTGACCTTCTCAGAGCGCTTCTCACCGAGACCCGAGTTTTGTCCCTCGGGGTTCTGGTCGAGGGCGAACCCCACGTCGGGTTGTTGCCTTTTGTGGTTGCTGCGGACCACGGTTCTGCACTGGTTCATGCTTCGCAGCTGGCTCGACACAGCCGGGGGCTTCAACCCGGTCTGCCGTTCAGTGCGCTCATCCACGGTGCCGTCAGTGAGCGAGAGGATGCCCTCCAGGTTGCCCGTGTGACCATTTCGGGCACAGTCCAGCTGGTAGCCCGGACGGACGGCGAGTATGCGGCATCGCGAATGGCCTATATCCATCGCTTCCCGACATCCGAACAGACCTTCAGCCTGGGTGATTTCAACCTCTACCGATTGTGCTTCGAGCGCGGTCGTCTGGTCGGCGGCTTCGCCCGCGCGGTCAATCTGAGCGCAAAATCATTTCAGAATCTGTAGCCATTTCCTTCTGGCGCCGGCCGAGCCAGAGGCCGATCCCCAGCCACACCGCGGCCAGCGGTGCAGCAACCATCGAGATGCCGGCTGTCGTGAGTCCGATGGCGGCGAGGCCGGTGTAGGACCACGCTCCAATCTGGTCGCCGACTCGATAGATAAAGGTGTCGATGAAGTTCTTTGCTTTGTACTTCGCGCCTCGCGGGATGACCGTGTAGAGCATTTCGCGACAAGGTCTGGCGATCGCGTAGTTGCTGGTTCGGCGCAGAATCTGGAAGACGGCGATAGCCAAAAGTGTTGGTGTTGCGCCGATCGCGATGAATCCGAGGATGCAGACCAACGGCAGGGTCGCGAGCGCGAGGGCCACCCCGATTCGGCGAACGATCCGGCCGGTCAAAAAGATCTGCATGATGGCCGTCAAGGAGTTGACCGCAAGATCGACTCGGGCAAAAAACACCGTCCTCAGAGTCCGATCCGAAAAACTCACTTCGACGATTTCGGCCTGTTGGAAGTAGAGGAAGGTCGCTGTCACGGTGTACAGAAACATGTAGCCGACAATTCCGAGGAGATAGGGCGACGAAAACACGAACCGAATACCGTCGAGGATTTTGCCGCCGACCGGTGCGTCGGCATCCACCGAAACTGTCATGTCTTCGTCATTCCTGCGGGGTGCCGATTTCATCAATTGCCGGGCGGCAAGTATCGCCAGGCCGAGCAAAGTCGCCGACACCAACAGCAGATTGTTTGGCGTGAGTATCTCTGCGAGGAAGGCGGTGATCGAGGAACCGGTTACTGCGCCGATTGTGCCCCCGACGGCCACAAATCCGAAGAGGCGGGCGGCCTGCCCGGGTCGAAAGAGATCTGCCATCAGCGACCAGAAGATCGAAACCACAAAGAGGTTGAAGACCGACGTCCAGACAAAGAAGACCCGTCCCGCCCAGATCGCGGAGCCCTCGTCGATGTTCCGAAAGAGAAACCAGAAAACGAGAATGTTGAGCGCAAAAAAAGTATAGGAGAGCGGGATGAACAGGCTGCGCCTCAGCTTCGAGACCAGCGCAGTGTAAATCGGATGGAAAAGCAGCATCCCGATCAGAGTACCCAGGAAGAGCCATTGGAGATTTCCCACCCCTCCTGCCACACCCATTTCGTCGCGAATCGGGCGGATTACGAAATAGGCGGCAAGCAGGAGAAAATAGTAGGCCACAGCCCACAACATGGGCCGGACTTCGCCCTTCTCGACGGCAACAAGACGGGTAAGAAATCCCATATCCTAGACCCTGGCCCTGGTCCCTAGCTCCTCAATCCGAATCTTCCTTGGCATGCCACGCGGCAAGGGTTTTCTCCTCGAGCTCGGGCGGACAACCGGCGCGCGGTTTCTCCCGACGGTCTGCGGGCAGGGAGTTCCAATAATCCATCGTCGCCACGACGGTATCGGCAAGGGGGCGGAAGGTGAGACCGGCCTCGATTGCGCGATCGATATTGGACGTGGAGTACCCCGCAAATTCGCCGATGGCCGGCACCCAGACCGTCATGTGACGCCACGCCTCGACCTCGTGCTCCTCGAGGAAGTCGGCCGGCACCCAGGTAAAGGAGATGTCGTTGGAGACCGTGGCCCGGATTCCGTGCAGCATGCCGGCGATGCTCATCGGCGATTTCGGACCGACACCGTTGAAATGTCCGGTGGTCCGATTCTCCACCAGCTCCACATACCATTCGCCGAGGTCGCGGCTGTCGATGAACTGGACGGGGTCGGTGGGGTTGCCGGGTGCCATGACCTCGCCGCCGCGGTAGACCCGGACCGGCCAATAGGTAAAGCGGTCGGAGTAGTCGCCGGGACCGACGATCAGCCCTGGCCGAACCACGCAGCAGGCCTCAGGGAAGGCCTTGCAGGCCTCTTCTTCGCATCGGGCCTTGAGGGGGCCGTAGTTGTCGCCGGTGATGTCCTTGGTGGTCAGGACCTTGGCCTCGTCTTCAGGGGTTATCTGGCCGAGTGCCGCGGTCTCATCGGCGCCCGCCACCGAGTGATCTGCATAGGCGGAGACCGACGATGTATAGAGGTAAAAATCGGCAGAGTCGGCGAGAAGAGTGGCGCTTTCGTTGACCCAACGCGGGATCGAAGCGGTGTTGTCGACGACCACGTCCCACCTGCGGCCGGCGTCGACCTGGGCCTTGAGGGCCGAGATATCGTCGTTGCGGTCGCCCTTGAGCTTTTCCAGGTCCGGGAAGAGATGCGAGTTGGTCTTGCCGCGATTGAAGAGGGTGATCTCGTGTCCGCGGGCGATGGCGTACTCGACCATCGGCGGTCCGATCAGACCGGTGCCACCGAGAATGAGGATTTTGAGTTTTTTGGCGGCGGTGCCGACGTCGGACGAGGCCGCCCGGGCATTTCGTGCGAGGCCGAGGCCGACGGCGCCGCCGGCGATCAGGGAAAGCTGAACAAAGTCTCTTCTTGATGTGGTCATGGTCGCTCCTTTTCCGGTTTCCGTACCGAGAGAGAATACAGGAACCCGACCACCCGACCGAGGGGACGTCGGATTCTGGATATCGGAATATCGGCCCGCCCACCGGAGGAACCACCAAGACACCGAGGCCACCAAAGTTTTTGATGTGCTCATCAATCATCGAAGGATCTCGCGGTTCCTCTCCTCTGGGCCGCGGGGACAAATGGACCCGTCCGCGACGCGATGCGAGTTCATTTTTTTGCGCTCTTGGCGCCCTTGGTGTCTTGGTGGTGAATTGGGTGAACCCATGGATCCCGCATGCCGCATCCTCCGTTACAATCATTCCACGAGGTCAACATGGCGAATCTGAAAGGCAAGGTCGCGTTCATCACCGGCGCTTCATCCGGAATCGGAGCCGCCATGAGTCGAGAGTTCGCACGGCGAGGGGCCGATGTGGTGCTGCTCGCCCGGCGTTGGGAACGCCTCGAAGCGCTCGCGCTCGAGGTCCGGGCGCGCGGTCGAAGCGCTCTGACCATCCGTTGCGATGTGACCGTGGACGGCGACCTGGAAGCTGCGGTCGAAAAGGCCCTCGAAAAATTCGGCAGAATTGACTGGGTCATCGCAAATGCCGGTTTCGGGGTTGCAGGCGCCGTTCACAAGCTCGAGTTGGACGATTACCGACGCCAGTTCGAAACCAATATCTTTGGCGTCTTGCGGACGGTACATGCGACTCGCGATGCCCTGATCGCGAGCCGCGGCGGTCTGGCGATCATGGGCAGCGTCATGAGCTATATTTCGATTCCGGTGAGTTCGCCCTATTCCATGTCCAAACACGCCATGCGCGCGCTCGCCGGATCGCTCGAAGCAGAGATGGATCGGCACGGTGTTGCGGTGACCCTGCTGGCGCCCGGCTTTGTCGATTCCGAAATACGCCAGGTCGACAACGATGGCGAATACCGGAAAGACGCCGCCGATCCGATTCCCGCCTGGCTCAGCATGGACACCACGAAGGCTGCGGCTGCTCTGGTCAAGGGTGTATTGAAACGGAAGAGGGTGGTCGTCATCACCGGCCACGGCAAGGCGCTCGTATTCCTCGAACGCCACGCCCCATGGCTGACGGCCTTTCTGGTCAAGAGGCTCGGGGTCGACAAAAGGGGTGAGCGGGAAGGGTGATACCGGCCGCACGCTTCGCTCAATTTCGGATTTCGGATTTGGGATTTGGCCAACCCACACGCCCGGGCACAAGATTCAGACCACTGATTCAGGAATAGTCGTACACGGCCCTTCACACTCCGCGAGGGGAATCTACGCTTTCGTAGCATCTAGCATCCAGAATTACCAACCGAGCATCGCTTCTGCTATCGTCTCCGACCATGACTTCTGACCTTCCCAAGATCACCATTTACACCGACGGCGGTTGTCGGCCGAATCCCGGCCCCGGAGGATGGGGCGCGGTGTTGCTGTATGGCAGCGCGGAGGTGCGCGAGCTTTCGGGTGGCGAAAAAGAAGCCACCAACAACAGAATGGAGATCCGGGCGGCCATCGAGGCGCTGCGCGCTCTCGAAACTCCTCACCGCGTCGAACTCTTCACCGATTCCACCTATTTGCGCAGCGGTATTACCGAGTGGATGTCCAAGTGGCGGGCGAAAGGGTGGAAGACCGCCGGAAAGAAAGACGTCAAGAACCGGGACCTGTGGGAGGAGCTTTCGGCGGTTCTCGAGATCCACGACGTGACCTGGCGCTGGACCAAGGGCCATGCCGGCGACCAGTGGAACGAAGCCGCCGATCGCCTGGCTTCAGCTGCCATACCCCGGGCGCCCTTGCCGCTCCAAGACCCCAAAGCGGTCCATCTCTTCACGGCCGTCGCATATTCGGGAAAGAAAAAGACTGGCACGTGGGGCCTGGTCATGCGTTTCGGCGACGAAGAAAAGGGTCTCAGCGGGAGATCCCCGGGGGCCTCACCCAACCGGATGCACCTGCTGGGAGCGATCGCGGGTCTTGAAGAACTCAAACGGCAGGTCCGGGTCCATCTTTATACGGTCTCCGATTACCTCAAAGATGGTGCGACCGCCTGGGTGCCGGGTTGGAAGGACCGCGGGTGGAAGACCCGGGATGGCAAGGATGTTTCGCACCGCGATCTGTGGCAGCGCCTCGACGAGCTTTCGAAGCACCACCGCGTCGAGTGGCACGTGGTCGAGAACACCGATCTCCCCGAGCCCATGGAGTACGCGAAACAACTCGCCAAGGATGCTCTCAATCTCGAGGAATAGGTTCAGAATTAGGAATTAGGAATTGAATTCCATCGCACAAGACCGTTGATAAGCTATAACGTGAATCTACGATCTCAATGAATCCAGCATCACTCTTGTCCAAGACAGAGTCTCGGATTGCGTACAGGGACAGCGACAGAATTCAGCGACAGCGGACAGGAATCAGCGGCAGCGACAGTGATCAGCGCCAGCGATCCGCGTTCAACACTCACTTCTTCGGGCCCAAGAGTCGCCGGGTCATGGCACGGACCTGATTGAAGACCTTCATCACGTCACGAGCGGCCGCCCACCGGCTACCCCTTCCTGTTGAACGACCCGGAGGTGGCTACGCCGTCACTGCACCTGATCGCTGCGGCTGCTCTCCGTCGCTGAACACTGACCGCTGTCCCTGTTCGCTGTTGCCTGTCGCTGACGCTGGACACTGTCGCTGCCGCTGTAATTCGGACGCGGACACGGGCACGGGGCAACCGCGAACTGGGTTTTCCAAAAACCAACCCGTAAACCACGTGTTGTCAGGTGGGAAACTTCATGACCATCTGTTTTGGACAGCAGTGATCCAGCATCCAGTATCCTGCCTCGCTAGGTGCTGATGGTGATCTTCTCCACCTTCACCGGGGTCAGAGGTCGATCCTGGGCATTGGTCTTGGTGGCCTCGATAGCCTGCACCACATCCATGCCCTCGGTCACCTTGCCAAAGACCGGGTGTTTGGATTGCCCAGCGCTGAACCAGTCGAGGAAGCTGTTTTTTGCGGTGTTGATGAAGAACTGGGACCCGCCGCTGTTGGGGCGGCCGGTGTTCGCCATCGACAGGGTGCCCGGCTCGTTCGAGAATTTTGCGTTCTCCAGATGTTCGTCCGCAATGGTGCCATGGGGAGGTCCGCCGGTGCCGGCCCGCGAGCTTTCCGGATCCTTCGAGTGCGGGCACCCGAACTGGATCATGAATTTTTTGATGACGCGGTGAAAATGGAGCCCGTCATAAAAGCCGTCGTTGGCGAGGGCGATGAAGTTGCCCGCCGTCGTCGGCATCTCGTCAAGAAAGATCTCGACCGTAAAATTTCCCATCGATGTTTCAAATTTCGCACTGGGGTTTGCCATAAGTATTTCTCCCGTAGTGGACAGTTTCGATCGTCGTTGATACACCATATCATGCAGCAGAAAATGCGGTCCCCGCCTTGTCCCAGCCACGTCAAAGATCGGTAAATCCTCAGCAGATGGGCGGCGCGAGGCCTCGAGGCCGATACACTGGTTTTGGTATTTGGGAGGATTGATGAGCAATCGAATGTTGATGGTGTCGCTGGCGGTTTTGGGTTTCGGGGGAGCGGTGCTGGTGGCGCCGGCTCCGGCGACCGCGGCTGAAAAGACTTTTCTCTGGCGTGCTTCGAGTCCAACTGCTTCGGTGTATCTGTTGGGATCGATTCACGCGATGAAAGAGGAATCCTATCCGTTGCCCGCAGCGATGGAAAAGGCCTACGACGCCGTCAATACGGTCGTGTTCGAGGTCAATCTCGACGAGATGAACACTGCAGCCGCGAAGATGCTGGCGGCCGGAAGCCTCGCAGACGGGCAACGTCTGGAAACGCTGGTCGGGCCCGTGATCTGGGCGGATTTCAAGAGCCACCTCGATGCGAAGGGCTTCCCTGCGGAGATGTTCCAGGTCATGAAGCCGTGGATGGCTGCGCTCAACCTCACCGTACTCGAGATGATGGGTGCAGGGTATCTGCCGGCAAAGGGTCTCGACTCCTATTTCTCGCAACGCGCGGGCAAGGACGGAAAAGACCGCGTGCCCCTTGAAACCGTTGATTTTCAAGTCAGTCTCTTTGCCGATCTGACGGCGGAGCAGAGCCTCGCCTTCCTCGAGTACACCCTGGTCGATTTGAAGTCCATGATTGCGGAGCTCGATGAGCTCTCGGCCCACTGGAGAGTGGGGGAGGTGGAACCCGTCGAGAAGCTGTTGTTGGACGGTTTCGAGGAGTTTCCGACCGTTTTCACGAAAATGGTGAGCGACCGCAACCAGGAGTGGATGGTGCCGATCGAAATGCTCCTTGCGGGCACCACCGATGCCCTCGTGGTCGTAGGCGGCCTCCATCTTGTCGGAGAAAAGGGTCTGATCAGCGAACTCAAATCGCGAGGCTACAAGATCGAGCAGCTCTAGCCAGACCGGTGCCCTCGATAAACTCAAACCTCAATATTCCGAACTCCGAACTCCGAACTTCGAATTCCTCATTCCTAATTCTTCATTCTCGGACTATCCTTTCCCCATGGACACCCATCCCGCGCCGGTGAACCCGATCATGCGGTTTGGTCGCGCCTTCCGGCGGGGCTGGCGGCAAATCAGGCGGCGGTGGTCCTCCTCGTCGGTTCGTTTCATCTACCACGATCTCTATGGACAAACCCTTGACGGGGCGCCTCTCGATCCGATGCGGGGGGCGAAGATCCTCGGTTTTCTGGTCGACGAGGGGCTGCTCGATCGCGATGACATCTCGCTTCCCCGGCGACCGGCGGTGCGCAGCCTGCTGCGGGTCCACGACCCCGAATATGTGGATGCTATCGGTCAAGACCCTGCGGTGACCGAGAGGATTTTCGGGGAGAAGATCAGCGATGCGGATGCCGAGCGAATGATCGACCACCAACGGGTGGGAGTGGGCGGGACGATTCTGGCCACGCGTCTGGCCCTTCAGAGCAGATCGGTGGCCATCAACCTCGGTGGCGGCTTCCACCACGCCTCGCGCGACAAGGGCATGGGCTTCTGCATTTTCAACGATATCGCCATCGCCATCGCGCGGCTGCGGGCCAAGGGCTTCAAAGAACCCATCCTGGTTGTCGATCTCGATATCCACGACGGCAACGGGACCCGCGAGGTTTTTGCTCACGACTCAACGGTTCATACCTACTCGGTTCACAACCATCACTGGAGCGAAACAGAGGCCGAGGCCTCGACCTCGATCGCCCTCGGTGACGAGGTCGGTGATGAGGTCTATCTCGGCACCCTGCTCAAGACTCTCCCTGATGTTGGCTCGAAGGTTCGGCCCGGGCTGGTCATCTACGTAGCGGGCACGGACCCGGCCATCGACGACAAACTCGGGAACTGGAAAATCACTGCTGACGGGATGTTCCGTCGCGACCGGTTGGTGGTCGAGCTCCTGCGGCGGGCGCGTCGGCGGGTTCCCCTGGTCATCGTTCTCGCAGGTGGTTATGGGGGCGGCAGTTGGCGCTACAGTGCGAGGTTCTTTTCCTGGCTGATTTCCGGAACGGTGGCCAGGACACCCGACAATGCCGAGATGATTCTTCGCCGTTTCAGACGGATTCGCAGTTCGATCAATCCTTCGGATCTGACGTCGGAGCCGTCGGGCTTTGCATGGCAATTGACCGAGGAGGATCTGGTGGGGGTGCTTCCGGAAGCGCCGCGCAGAACGCGGTTTCTCGGGCACTTTTCGCAGCACGGAATCGAGTTGCTTCTGGAACGCCTTGGGTTGCTCGATCAGCTTCGTTTGCGGGGTTTCCGCCACCCCTCGGTCGAGGTCGATCTCACCGGCAGCATCGGCGACACGCTCCGCGTCTACTCGCATCCGGATCACCGTGAGCTGTTGGTGGAGCTTCGAGTCAACCGCAGCGCTCGGGTGGTCAGCGGGTGCGAGATGCTCGTGATCGAGTGGTTGTTGCTGCAGAACCCACGGGCTCATTTCGGGCCCTACCAACAACAGCTTCCCGGTCAGAATCACCCCGGCTTGGGGCTGCTCAAAGACGTCTTTGGACTGCTGGTGGCGGTGGCCGAAATTCTCGAACTCGACGGGATCTACTATGTCCCGGCCAGCTATCACGTGGCGATCCAGAGCCGTCGCCGGGTCCAGTTTCTCAATCCCGACCACGAAGCCGTCATCCAGACCCTGGAATCCCTGTTTGCCGGGCGTCCGCTGGCCGAGGCGAGCAGCCTCATAGCCGACGGCAGGGTGGTGATCGAAAAAAGCGGTGAGCAACTCGGCTGGGAAGGCTTCCCGATGGTTCTGGCAGTCTCGGACAAGCTGCAGAAAAGGGTCTCCGGTGCGGCCTACGACGCCCTGGTCGCCGAGGAAAAAGCGGGTTTAACGCTGCTGGTCGACGAGCCCGAGGCCTGATCTGGTCAGATCACCGGATCAACGCCGATTTCGGGTCGTGGGATAATCCTAGAGGCGTCATGATGATGGCCCAAGGAGGAGCGTGTGGCTGAGTTCGGATTCCAACATGCCCTGGTGGTGGGAGCTTCGTCGGGGATTGGCGAGGCGCTGGCGCGCCGGCTCGCAGTTGGTGGCACTCGCGTGGCGATGGTGGCGCGCCGGGAAAACGAGCTGCGCACCATCATGGATGACATCAACTCTGCCGCCGGTGAGGATCGCGCGGTGGCGATCACCCACGATGTCATTTCAAGGCAAGAGATCCCGGAGCTTTTTCAGGAAATCGCGCGCGCGATCGGCGGTCTCGATCTGGTGATCTACGCTGCCGGCGCGATGCCGGAGGTGGCGCCGGATGAGTTCGATACAAACAAAGATCAACAGATGATTGACGTCAATTTCTTGGGCGCTGTTGCATGGCTCAACCCAGCCGCCGATCGTTTTGCGCGCCTCGGCCAGGGAACGGTCGTCGGGATCGGCTCGGTGGCTGGAGATCGCGGACGGGCGCCCAACCCGGTCTACTGCGCGTCAAAAGCCGGATTCCACGCCTATTTGGAGGCGCTCCGGAATCGGGTCACGCGGTTGGGAGTCCGGGTGGTGACGATCAAACCCGGGTTTGTCGACACCCCCATGACCCGGGGCAAGGAAGGCCTTTTCTGGCTGATTTCGGCCGATCGCGCCGCCGAGATCATCCTGACAAAGGCGCGACGAGGTGTGGTGACGGCCTATGTTCCGGCCCGCTGGCGGGTGGTGATGACCATTATCCGATCGATTCCTTCGTTCATCTTCACCCGGTTGGGGATTTGAAGATGTTGAGCGCAGAACGTGTCGAATGGGTCGAAGGATGGGGCATGGCTGTCGGAGCAGCCGGCTATGTTTACCGACCGCAGGATGCGGCCGGGGTGGCCGAGGCGCTCGAGGCCGCTCGAACATCCGGCACTTCGGTCGTGCTGCGGGGCTCCGGTTGTTCCTATGGCGACGCGGCCCTCCGCGCAGAATCGGTGGTGCTTGATTGTTCGCAATTGGGCAGGGTTCTCGATTGGGAACCCGAGACCGGCATCGTGGATGTCGAACCGGGGGTCAGCCTGCGCGCGTTGTGGCGGATGACCATCGCAGACGGCTGGTGGCCGCCGGTGGTCACCGGAACCATGGAGCCCACCATCGGTGGCGCCCTGGCGATGAATGTCCACGGCAAAAACAACTGGCAACGCGGCACCATCGGTGAACACTGCCTCGAATTCGATCTGGTCATGCCGAACGGCGAGGCCGTGACCATCTCGCCCGGCAGCGACAACGAGCTTTTTCACGCGGTGCTGGGCTCCTTTGGACAGTTGGGGATCATCACTCGTGCTCGTCTGCAATTGAAAAAGGTCCACTCGGGGCTGGTCGAGGTCAAGGCGGTGGCGGCGCCCGATCTGGAAGCCATGCTTCGATTGACGGACGAGGCCAAAGATGAATGGGAGTACGTGGTCGGGTGGATCGACGCCTTTGCCAAAGGCTCGAAACTCGGTCGCGGCCTGCTCCACTTTGCACGTCACATTCGGGCCGATGAGGATCCCGATCCCGCCACCAGCCTCAGCACGGCAGGGCAGGATCTTCCGTCAAAAATGTTCGGGGTGGTGCCGAAGTCCATGATGTGGCGCTTCCTCAAACCCTTCACCAACCGCCCCGGCATGCAGTTGATCAATTCTGCGAAGAATTTTGCCGGCAACACCATCGGCAACAACTCGACCTATCGGCAATCACTCGCCGGGTTCTCATTCCTTCTTGATTACGTCCCCGACTGGAAGCTCGTTTACAAACCGGGCGGTCTCATCCAACACCAGAGTTTTGTTCCCAAGGACAAGGCCCTGGACGTCTTTCGCAACCAGCTCGAGGTATGCCACGAGTGCGGCATGCCCTCCTTCCTCGTGGTTCTCAAACGGCACCGGCCCGATGATTTCTTGCTCAGCCACGCGGTCGACGGATTCTCGCTCGCGATGGATTTCCCGGTTCCTGCCGGAGGTAGGGAAAAACTGTGGGCCATGGTCCGCGAAATGGCGGGACCGGTGGTCGCCGCCGGAGGTCGTTTCTACCCCGCCAAAGACGCCGCCCTGCCCGCTCGGATGTACCGGGACACCTTCCGCGACGGCCAACTCGAACGATTTGCCGAGATCAAGGGCCGGCTCGATGGTGATCATCTGTTGCGGTCGGCTCTCGCCGATCGCCTGCTTTATGACGAGTGACGTCAAGGGCTCCCGGGCCGTGTCACGGTCGATTCAAGGCCTGGTGGTGCTTGTCCTGGCGTTCGCCGGAGTCGTCTCGGCTGCTGATCGTGATCGACTGCGTTTTCATGCCGAAACTTTGGGCGGCGAGGTGATTGACAGCCGAGCGGCGGATATTCCCTTCAATCCGGCATCCCTGGTCAAGGTTGGAACCTCGTTGTGGGCCCTTGAAAGTCTCGGCAAGGAATATCGATACCGCACCGTCTTCGGGATCGCAGGAGATTGGGAAAAAGAGACCGGACGCCTCGTTGGGTCGCTGGTAGTACAGGGCCTTGGTGACCCCGATTTCCAGGCCGAGAATCTCTTTCTGGTGGCCCGCCGTCTCAATGATCTCGGTCTCACGAGAGTCGAGGGTTGGATCCGCATCGATGGTGATTTCTGGATGGGTTGGGAAAACGGAGTCGCCAAGGCGGTTTCCGACCCACGCGACCGGGTCGAGTTGATGGGCAGGCGGCTGCGGATGGCCCTCGATCCCCGGCGTTGGGATAACACCACCATCGCGGCGTGGACAGCGGTATGTGAGCGGCGGGGTTGGGATCCCTTTAAACCACCAAAAATCGATATCGTCGGATCCGTTCGGCCGGGCGCTCCGGCTGAGTGGGAACCGGTCGTGACCCACCTGTCCAATCCTCTCCATGTGCTTCTCAGACGATTCAATGTCTATTCCAACAACGACATCATTCGAATTGCCGAGGGCCTCGGCGGTGTCGCGGATCTGGAAGACTTTCTTGAAGAACGCCTCGGTCAGCCGACCGCTTTGATCGAACTGAGCTCCGCCTCGGGTGAGGGGAGAAACCGTCTCACGGCTCGAAACGGGGTTCGTCTCCTGAGGGCCTTCCTCGAGACGGTCGCCGGGATGGGCTTGGCGCCGTCTGAACTGCTGCCGGTGATCGGCTGTGATCCCGGATCGACGGATCGGAAGTTTCCGAAGTTGGCGGTTTCCAAGCGCCAGGGGAGCGTGGTCGTCAAGACGGGCACTCTGACCACCACCGATGGCGGGGTTGCGGTTCTCGGCGGTTTTTATACCTCGAAGGAGCGGGAGCAGGTGTTGTTCTGCATCGCGGCACCGCGATCCGGGTGGGACGAACTCGGGTGGCGTTCGCTCCAGCAATCCTGGTTGCTGCAGTTGATCGAAAAAACCGGGGGTGCCGTGCAACGCCCCTGTGGCAAGGATCTTCCCTTTTCGGACACCTACGCTTTGGTGGAGTGAACCTTCGATTGGATGCAAAATTCGCGACGCGGAGAAACCGCAGATCACGCAGATGAGCGCAGATACAACGACCTGATTCCTCGTCGTCTGCATCCACTTTCTCGATCAAAGTTTGGAATCGAAGAAGGGTGACTCAAAAAAATTCCGAATTCCGAATTCCGAATTCCGAACTCCCAGGGTATTCTCGCGGCGGAGGCTGCCATGCTGCGAGACGAAGTCAAACGAATCTGGCCCGAACTCGAATGGATCGGCGACGAAACCCTGCGCGAAAAGACTGCCGATTGTTGGGTTCTGGCCTTCGAAAAATCGCCGCTCGAGCCGGCGGATCTCGAGCGCATTCCCTTCACCCTCAAGGTCCCGAACTGTCCGGTGACCTTTATGGCCCACAAGAGAGCGGTGGTTCACGTCGCGCGAGACGCCGCCCTCACGGTGGACAAGTTCTTTGATGAGGCGCTGCCGGTGGATCTGGATGTGGTGATTTCCGGAGCCATCCTGGCAGATGTTGGCAAGCTCCTCGAGTACGAGGACGATGGCGAAGGCGGCAGCCGTGCGAGTGCGCGCGGAAAATACCTCCGCCATCCTTTCACTGGAGTCTCGGTGGCGATGGAGTGTGGGCTGCCCGATGCGGTCTGCCACATCATTGCCACCCACGCCGGTGAGGGCAATATGGTTGCGCGCACGACCGAGGCCTGGCTCGTGCACCACGCGGACTTCATGACCTACGAACCCTTCGTCGAGCGTCTCGAATTGTGAACCATCGGACCCGCTCGGTCGTTTTCGGTCTGCTGATGTTGAGCTGCTCGCTGGTATCGGCTCAGGACACCGGGGTGACCTCCGCCCTCCAGGCCCTGGCCTTCAATTTCGGATCGCACCCGGCCAGTCAGGCGGAGGATATCTACAAGGGTCTCTATCAGGCCATCTTCGGTCCCGGTCACGCGATTCCCGATCCGGAGGCCGCCGAGCAATACCTCATGGAGGAGGTGAGCGGGCTCGGTCCGCAGATGGTGGGGGAACGCCCGTGCCTGGCCATGGGTGGGGAACCGAAGATCGTTCGCGTCAACCTTCGGCCCTTCGTCGCCCGCGGCCATGATCTCGCGGCCTTGCTGGCGGCATTTGTCGCTTCTGCCGACGAGGTTCACGGGACACCGGCCGAAATGGAGCAGGCTCTGGAGATCACGGAGACCTGGCTGCAATCAATCGGCGAAGTCGACAAGGCGGACGGGCTCGGCCGGCTGCGCACGAAAATGGCAAAGACGGGTTTTCCGGCGATCCATCACAGTCAGAGCTACCAGATGACCTATTTCCCCGCCTATCGCGTCGTCACCGCCCTCCACGCCGAGGAGCACGGGTGGTGCAACTGAGAGTCCGGCCCCCGAGGGGCCGCACTCTGGGGCCGACCGGCAATATTTCGAAGACCCCCCCTGGTTGCAAGAGGCGATGGGTCGATCACTGCAAATCGTGAGCTTTTTCTCCTTTGTGCTGACCGTCTGGCTGCTCTTCCACCTCTACGTTGGGTGGCGGTTGTGGCCCTTGATCCACGGCAACAGTGGACACCGGATATTGCTGCTTGTTCTTGCTCTGGGGTTCGTGCTTTATCCGGCAGGGCGCATCCTGGGGCACAACGGTTGGACCACCCTCGGTTGGTTGCTTGAGTATCTCGGCGCCGTTTGGATGGGGTCCCTGATGCTTTTGGTCCCGGCGTTGGCCGTGATCGATACCGTGACCCTCTTCGGCCTGGTCCTGAAGGCGTGGGTGATCCCTCTCCGCTTCGGCGCGTTGGCGGTGGCCCTGGTCCTGGCCGGATTGGCATGGCTCGGTGGTGTGGTTGCACCCAGAACGGTCGATATCGAGGTCGAGATGGCGAATCTGCCTGCTGCGGCCGATGGGTTGGTGGTCGTCCAGCTCTCCGATCTTCATCTCGGGTCCCTCATCGGGTTTCGGCGATTGGCATCGGTCATTTCCCGGATCGAGGGCATGCGACCGGATGTGGTGGTCATCACCGGAGATCTGATCGATTCCGATGCCGAGTCGGTGGAGCCGCTGGTCCCTCTGATGGGCCGGTTGACGGCCCCTCTGGGTGTCTATTCCATCCTCGGCAATCACGACATCTATGCCGGCGCCGAGGGATCCATCGGCTTCATGCGGCGTGCCGGGTTTCACGTCCTTGACGGGTCGGCTGCAGAGATCAACCCCGGTCTGTGGGTGGCGGGGATTCCCGATGGCGCACGAGGTTGGGGGGCTGAAGGCCCACTTCAGCTCTTCGAACGAGCCATGTCGCAGGTGGAGCCTGATGCCGCGGTGATCTACCTCCAGCATGCACCGGGCAACGAGCAGGCAATTGCCGCAGCCGGGGTCGGGTTGATGCTTGACGGCCATACCCACGGGGCTCAAATCTGGCCCGCTCACTATCTGGTGCAGCGCGTCTTTCCCCATCTGTCGGGAGTCCGCCGGGTTGGCAACATGACGCAGGTCGTCTGCCGCGGGGCCGGCCAGTGGGGACCGCCGATGAGGCTGTTTGCTCCCTCGGAGATTTATCGCATCACGCTCCGTTCTCCCGCCGTGAACCACTGATAGTGACTGGAGGCTGCGTGTTCCGAAGAGTGAGAAAGGGAGAAAGGGAGAAAGGGAGCAGGGAAGAAAGGGTGATATCGCTCTGCGGCTGGCGGGTGGATTGATCGGTATCTCCTTCTCCCTTTCCCCCTTTCTCCCTCTCCCCCTTTCCATTGGTATTGCCACTCGTGCTGACCGATGCTAGAGTTCCCTCCGCGCCAACGTAGCTCAGGGGTAGAGCAGCTCACTCGTAATGAGCAGGTCGTCGGTTCAAATCCGACCGTTGGCTCCATTGAAATCAAACTTGGTGAGGCTAGCCGGCCTTGCACAGCGATGCCGATGATCCTCGGCACCGTCGGTATTGATCCGGCGGTGGCCTCCGGCCCACTGGTTTCGACGATCAACGAACCCGTGACCCAGCCAGTATGCTTCTCCGTCTGCACTTCGATGTTGCTGTTTCTGAGTTCGTCGTTTCCCGAATCAGCTTGCCCTTTTTCTGCAATGAGTATTCGCTTTCATCTCGAGGCAAGAACTCTTCGGCTTCGCGCCAAGAAAGTCTTGAATAGGCCACACGAGCAGGCGTGAGTTGTCTCATTTCGGTGCTAGACTCTGGAGGTTGCCGCGGGGTAAAACCTTATGCAACGGAGCGGAATGCTCAGGGCGAGCCCGTAGAACCGGAGGGAGCGTACGGCATGGCATTAGTTGCAATTGACGCCGGTGTCTTCTGCCGAGGTCGAGAGGTCGCTGACGGGGTACAAGAGCGCCTCGGCGCAGGAAAGCTGAGCGACGAAGAACTGTTTGACCTTGCTGCGGAGCGGTCGGGTATCGAATCCAGCCGTTTCAAAAAATTGATGTATGGGCCTCGCTCACTGCTCGATGGTTTTCGCAAAGATCAGGTCCGCCTTATCGCACACCTACGGGCTGCGGCAGCCGAAACTTTCGGTGCCGAATCTCGAGTTTACCTGGGACGGGCAGGGCATCTCTTGCCACCCTCCCTGACCCATGTGCTGAAGGTCTGTCTCGCCGGCACCCCCGAGTCCCGGAAAAGGCAGGCGATGTCCGAAGGATTCTCAAACCGCGAAGCCCAACGCCAGATCAGAGCGGACGATGAGCAAAGGGCGGAGTGGACCGGTGTGCTCTTCGACCGCAGTCCGTGGGATCGGGACTTGTACGACATATTCCTCGCCATGCAGGAAATGTCCGTGGACGATGCAGTGGAGATGGTCTCCAACCATGCCTTGCTACCCGCTGTCGTGGTCACCCCATCGGTCGAGCAAGCGATGCAGGATTTCCGATTGGCCGCTGCAGTCGGGGTAACCCTGGCAGAGGCAGGCGCTGACGTTGACGTCATCTGCAGTGACGGCAGAATCACGATTCTCATCAAAAAGCATTCAATATTTCTTGAGCGTTACGAACGGGAACTCACCGAAACGGCAAGCACAGTGCCAGGTGTCCGATCGGCCACCGCGCGACCGGGACCTCAGTATCGTGAACCCGGTATCTCATTCGACATCGACATCGACGTGCCGTCCAAGATATTGCTTGTCGATGACGAGAACGAATTCGTCAACGCCCTTTCCGAACGCCTTCAGACCCGGCGCATGACACCTGGATCGCCTACGACGGTGAACAGGCGCTGGCGATGATTGAGAGCGATGAACCCGAGGTCATGGTTCTCGATCTGAAGATGCCGGGTATTGATGGATTGGAAGTTTTACGCCGAGTCAAGCGAACTCATCCATTGACCGAAGTGATTATCCTCACTGGGCACGGATCTGACAAAGAAAAAAGACTGGCGAAAGAGCTCGGCGCCTTTGCTTACCTCCAGAAACCTGTCGATATCGAGGAGCTCACAGAAACTATGAAAGCGGCCTACCGTCGGCTTGAAGAATCCCGCACGGGTCGAGCTGGAGATTGAAGGAGTCCATGAGCGCCCGCCCTGCCGACAAGGCCACGGCAGAACGCGCCGAGTTGGAAGGACGGGTGCCAAAAAGGGCATATCGGACACTCCGACGATTGGTCGTTGCTGCGACGGCCACGGTGGCTCTCGTTCCGCTCTTCATCACGACATTCATGAATTATGTACAGTACCGCGACGCGCTGCAGGCCGAAGCGGTGCAGCCTATGGCACGTCTGACCCTCAACACCAAAAGATCGCTCGAGCTCTTTTTTGTCCGAAAGACGATCGGCCCTGACTTTTCTGGTTCACGAACGCCCATATTCCGATCTGTGTGACGAAAAAACCCTCATGCGGATGATTTCCAACCTCAATCGTTCGCTGGAGGTGGGGGCTTTCGTCGACCTCGGGTTGATCGACGACCGAGGAGAACAGCCATGCTACTCGGGCCCCTTCGAGCTTTCGGGCCGAAACTATGTTGATCAAGACTGGTTTCACGAGGTTGCCCGACTGGGCACCTACACCAGCGATGTTTTCCTCGGATTCCGCAACTCGCCGCACTTCGCCATCGCGACCAAGCACGATCAGGTCGACGGTGCATTTTACGTTCTCCGCGCGACCATCGATGCGGACATGCTCAGCGAGCAGATTCTCACAGCCGGTTTGAAACCATCCGACGATGTGTTCCTCATCAATCGCGACGGAATTCTGCAATCGCCTTCGCGGCGATACGGAGAGATCCTGCAACCGTTTCCGATGCCGGTGCCCCACTTCTCCCCGAGCGTTGAGGATGTCGAGATCGTCGACATCCTCGGCGAAAGAATCTTCATGTCCTCCGCATACATCGCGAGTTCACCTTTCATCCTGGTCCACGTCAAACCTGCCCACGAGGCGATGGGGCGGTGGTTCACGCTTCGCAATGAACTCGTCGGCTTTCTGGTCGTCAGCGCGGCCTTGATTTTGGGTGTCATTCTTTGGGGTTCCGGCCTCCTCATCCGGAGGATTCGAGAGTCTGATGAAAGACGGGCGGCGCTGTATCACCACATGGAGTACAGCAACAAACTGGCCTCTATCGGACGGCTGGCCTCGGGCGTTGCGCACGAGATCAACAATCCGCTCGCAATCGTCAACGAAAAAGCAGGTCTTCTTCGGGATCTGGTCACGGCTGGACCCGAGATCGAACACAAAGAGCGGCTCATCGCGGCTGTTGATTCGATTCTGCGGTCGGTTCAACGCTGCAAGAAGGTCACCCATCGATTGCTCGGATTTGCGCGCCACATGGATGTTCAGACCGAGACCATCGATCTCGAGAACCTGCTCAAAGAAGTTCTGACCTTCCTCGAAAAGGAGGCCGAGTATCGAGACGTCAAGGTGAGTTTTGAACTCGAACCCGATGTTCCGACCATCACGAGTGATCGCGGACAACTGCAACAGGTCTTTCTCAATATTCTGAACAACGCCTTTGCAGCCGTCTCGGACGGGGGCAGCATCGGAATCGAGATCGCGAGGGAAGGAGCTTCCCCAGGTTTTTGTCGCGATTGCCGACGATGGCGTGGGTATTCCGAAGGAACACATGGAGAGGATCTTTGAACCGTTTTTCACTACCAAGGCCGGTGACGGCACCGGTCTCGGGCTGTCGATCACCTATGGCATCGTTCGGAAGCTCGGTGGAGAGACCGGGTTCAAAGTGAACCCGGCAAGGGAACCCGTTTCACGGTCGTTCTGCCGATGTCTCAAGAGGGGTGAGAAGTATGGAGAACCAGCGGTTGTTGTTCGTTGACGACGAAGAGGAGCTTGTCACTACCGTCGTCGAGAGGCTTGAATTGCGCGGTATCGAGTCCGTTGGTGTCACGTCGGGGAACGAGGCTCTCGATCTGCTACGGGACGGTTCTTTCGGTGTGGTGATCATGGACGTCAAGATGCCTGGGATCGGCGGATTGGAAGTCCTAAGAACGGTCACCCAACGCCATCCAGAGGTCAAGGTCGTACTGATGACTGGTCACGGCTCGACCGAGGACAGAGAGATCGGCCGTCGTCTCGGGGCGGTGGCCTACCTCCAAAAACCGATTGACCTCGAGGACCTGTTGGAGACGATCAGGCAAGCTGTCAACAGCCCAGAAAAGATACACGGCGATGAGCGATGACCCACAACAACGCCTGGCGAGAGAGGGCCTGCTGTTTTTCGGCTCGATGGGTGCGGGACTGTCACACGAGGTCAACAACATCTTCAACATCATCAATGAACTCACCGGCCTTCAGCAGGACATCCTCAAAGCCAACGCCGACGGCGGTGGGGCCGGCCTTGCTCGAGTCGCCGATCTCGCGGGCCGGATCAAATCGCAGGTCATCCGCGGTGAAGAGATCAACCGCTGTCTCCACAGTCTGTCGCACAGCGTCGACAACTCCGATACGACGTTTGATCTCGGAGAGAACCTGGCGCTTTTTGGTCTGCTGGCCGCAAGGGAAGCGCGTCTGGCGGAAGTCAAATTGACGGTTCGTCCTCCGGCGTCGCCCATCGAACACCATGGCGACCCGTTTCTCTCCTGGTGGCCCTGCATTGTTGTGTCATGTTCGCGATCGGGTCTGCCTCATCCGAACGACGGATCGAGCTATGGGTGGAGAGCAGGCCGGTGCCCTAGAAGGTGGTCGTGAGCAGCGCCGACCCATTGCCCGATCTTACGAGCGAGGAATCGAGGGCCGCAGCACTCGAAACCGGCTGTGCGGCTCTGACAACGGCACCGCACATCATGCCGGATCCCGATGGCGGACACGGATAGTTCTCAGCCTTGATGCACCGATGAAGGCGGCCACAACGGGTGTATGATCGCAAAATGGAGGCTTGAATGGCAAAAGATCGCGTTCTACTGGTTGATGACGAGACCACCTTTCTCGAGGCGCTCGCCGAGCGGTTGAGCATCCGGGGTCTCGAGGTCACCTGCGCTTCGTCCAGGCAGGAAGCTCTGAGATTGATCGAGGATCAAAGCTTTGACGCCATACTGCTGGATCTCGCCATGCCTGGTCTCGACGGCATCGAGACACTCCGCAGACTCCATGAGGCGCACCCCGATCTGCAGGTGATGATCCTTTCCGGACGGGCGATCATGCAACCGCTATCGAGGCGACACGGCTTGGAGCCGTAGATATCTTCGAGAAACCAACCGATGTCGAGACTCTGGTGGAGCGCATCCGATCTGCTCGTGCGGCGCGTCTGGCGCACGAAGAAAAAATCGCCCTCGATAACATCGACGGCATCATGCACACAAAGGGTTGGTAGCGGCGAGGATTCCACCTCTTCGATCCCCGTAGGCGACCGTTTCGGTTGTCATTGGAGTTTCCCGGTCTGAGTTTCAGCGGTGCCGTCACGTCGTCAGCGGCACCACCTCAATCAACGGGCAGTGATTCTCATCCGAATCTTGATGTGTTTCCTCGTAGGCGCTCTCAATGGCCTTTGCCTGGGTCGGGAAGATGCACTTTTCACCAATGGTTTCGCGAACACCCGTCTGTCTGAGAACATCGATCACTTCGTCGCGGAGCCCGCTCACACACCCGCAGACCCCGTTTTCGCAGGCGGTCGAAGACCTCCAGTGGGCCTCCGCCGCTTTCTTCATCGATCCGTTCCAGGGTGTGGCCGGCGATGATGAGGCAGCGAAGCTCGGGAGAGTTGTCAACCACGCTGTCGATACCGCGACCAAAATGTGAAAGCGTGGAGTAATCGAGCCTGCCGTCAAACCGGACCATCGAGATATGACGGCATCGCGCCAGAGAGTATCTGGCGGAATTTCAGATACGAGCCGTCTTCGTGGAGAGAGAGCTCGGTGACGTGCGGCAAGAGCTTTTCGAGCGGACAGTGCTCATCGCCGGAGGTCGGATGTGCCTCATTCCACGCTTCAGCGAGGGCGCCGGTCACCGATTTAGATGTCGTCGAGACCCACTTTGTCACCGACGCCGGTACGGGCAAGCGTTCGATTGCCGCGTCCGGCAGCCGGCACAGTGCCACCTTGAATCCGGCGTTACGGGCATGGTTCACCAGTTCGAGGAGGTTTTCGGCCTGGGCGGATTCCAAACGGGTTAGAGCGGTACAAACAAAAATCACCGTCTTGACCCGTTCACGACGTTGCCGCCAGCGATGGAACTCGCCGCCGATCGTCGACCCCGTGGGTGGCAAAGCCCGAAGCGCTGTCCAGCCTCAGAACGCCGATCGTCGGGCAGACGTGCAGACCGGAGCGGATGGCATCACGAAGCCCACCCTTCGGGTGAACACCGAGTTCGGTCAACTGAGGTGCCAGGGGATACAGCGGACAGGTCCGCTCATCAGAGGCGACATGGGCCTGCGCCCAGACCGATGCTATGGCAACTACCCCGGTCGGGTAAAGGTGGGATGGCTCCAACATTTCGGGATGGCCAGCGCGGACAAACACGTCGACCACATCATCCGGGATCCCGCAAGAAAATGAAACCTCTAAGCCCCTCTTGTTGAGTTCGCTCGCGAGCAGCCTCAGGCGATGTTCCTTCCTCATCGATTGAGGTCATCCCGTGGGCGACGAACACAACGTGACGAAGATCGGGGCGATTCGCGACTCTTTCGAACACCCACTCCTCGACATAGCGCACGCTCGCCGGTTGATCGGGCTTTCGATACTAACACGGCCAGGTGGCGACAGGTCGCCAGGCGGTAGCGCTCGGCATCATCGACGAGCCATCGGGGTGCAACGAAAGTTCGGCGAGGCGAGGGACGACACCGTGAAACGGGCATTCAACCTCGTCGGAAGGGCGGTGAGCCGTCGGTGAGATTGCTGCTATCGCCCGCACGTCCGTCGCGAAAATGTTTTCCTCGCCGATCCGATCGAAGAGGCGGGAGCGTTTCAGGAACGTTTGAGAACCTTGTCCGAAAGGTGCGTGACGGCGATCTCGATCTGCGTTGCCCGCAGCCTATCCACGAGGTCGCGCAACGTTTCCTCACCGGAGGCGTCAATCTCACTAATGCCCTTACCGGAAAGGAGCAAATAGCGGAGGTCGGGATGCTCCGCAACCTGTCGCAGAATCTCATCCTCGAGGTACGAGGTGCTGGCGAAATTCGAGGGACCGTCGAAACCGACAACGGCAATGTAGCGACAGAGCCCGATCATGCCGGTGAGCCGGGCTCGCGCACGGTTCCGTCTGCGGCCGGTGCAAGGCGCACGACGTGTGGCCGCATCGATCGGAAGAGATAGCCTCCCAGCGAAAGCACGACCCAGATGGAAAATGCCCCATTCGAGGTGGGGGGCGAAGGCGAGGGTGCCGACGAATGTAATGACCGATACCAGGCCGTCGAAAGGGCTGGTCCGCCAGGCATGAACAAATCCACTCACATTGAGCAGGCCGATCACCTTATCATGATGATCGCCGCGAGCACCGCCTGGGGAAGGTCATCGAGCATCGGCGGCGCAAACAGGAGGACGATCATCACGACGCCGACTTAAAAACGTGGACAGACCCGTCCTGGCCCCCGCCTGAAGGTTGACGGCCGACCGCGAAAACGACCTGAAACGGCGTAGCTCTGGAACACGCAGCCAACCATGGCCGAGACCCTGGCCGATGAGTTCCTGGTTGGGGTCGAGCCTTTGACGCGTCTTGGCGGCCATGGCCTTGGCGATCGAAATCGCCTCCATGAATCCCAGGAGCGAAATGATGATGGCCGGTGCGAAGAGCTTCGGAATGACGGTCATGTCGAGGCGGGGCATCTTTGGCGAAGGCAGTCCGCGTGGAATGGTTCCGACCACCGCACCACCGCCAACGAACACGAGGTTTTCAGGGTCAGGGCCTGGCCACCAACCTTGAGCCGCCACCACGCCGACCATCTGGTGGAAACCATTGTCCGGAACGCGCCCACGCTCGAAAAGGCCGCCATGCGTGTCCTCGCCCACGACCCGGTCGAAGATGATCGAGCAGGTCGGTCCGCTTCTCGGACACCTGCTCCTTGAGCTCGGCGATATGGGTATCGAGGAGTCCGGCCATCTGATGAAGGGCGAGCACGCGGGTGAGCACGCCGTCGTCGTTGGTGAGCACCGCACTATTGACGAAGGCCTCGACATCTCGGCTCGAATGGCAACCCTGACAAAAGGAGCCGCTTTCAGCCGAGACTCCAGCGTCAAATATGGCACATATCCGACCGCAGTTGTTCCATGTGGCGCTGCTCGGTGACTGCCGAATTGAATTCTTCGATCAGGAGAGGAAGCCGCGGCGAGTCGACTGCGCCTGCTGACAGCGTCTGATTGCGCTCGAATCCAAAAACCCACGCAAGAAGGCTGGTCACGACCACGGCGATGAGCACATTCGGCAGCCGCGGGTTGAGACGCCGCAGGCCGAACGTGACGGCAAATGCAACAACAGCCATTGCAAAGGTCGGCAGATGGGTCCAGTGGACCGCGGATTCCACCACCCGGATGATCGTTTCGTAATGGTGCTCGGCCTTCTCGACCTGCACACCGAAGATTTTGTTGAGCTGCGAGGTGGCGATAATCAATGCCGCGGCGTTGGTGAAACCGTTGACCACGGGGTGCGACAGGAAGTTCACGACAAGCCCGAGCCGGGCTACACCAAGGAAGAACTGGAAGATTCCCACCATGAGCGCGAGCAAAATCGCGTAGGCGATGAACTGCTCGCCGCCGGCGGTGGCGGGGGTTCCAAGGAAGCCGCTGTCATCAGTGACACGACAGCGACCGGTCCGGTCGCCAGCTGCCGACTCGACCCGAACAGATTTGCGATCATCGGTGGGAGGGCAGGCCGCGTAGACCGTAATACGCAGGCAGACCGGCAAGCTGCGCATAGGCCATGGATTGGGGCACCAGAACCAGGGCGACGGTGAGGCCGGCAACGAAGTCGGCGCGAATCGTCGCTGGTGTCAGTTCCCTAAACCATTCGAGAAACGGGAAGACCTTACGTAGCAGATTTTTTAATGACAGCGCACCAGCCATTCTGCGTATACTCCTCTGTTTGGTGGTTTTCGACAGAGGTTAATCTTTATCGTCAGGATGTCTGATATGTGGTGGTGAATGGATTGAGGTTGTCGATTCTCCCGAGGAGCAGCAATACTTCCCCTTCGCAAAAAACCGTGTCCGCAGGAGGAGCTACGACCGTGCTCTTCCCTTGACTCCATCTCCGGGATCCACCACCCCGATGACCATCGATGACGGCTTCATGCAGCCATTCCGTATCGATCCAAAACTGAAGCACCCCAAAACCGGCCATGATGAGACCACCGAAGGTCATGAATACCAACAACGCGGGTCGCAAGCGCTTTCAGCCATCCTTCTCGAATCGGCTGATGCGATCTTCGTTCCCCAGAACCAACATCACATCGCCTTCCTCGAAGACCGAAGCCGCATCGGGCAATTCGTCGACGATCTCTTCATCGTCCTCGCCGCTTCCGTTTGATCAGGAGCAGGCTGACCCCATAACGGTTTGCGGATGTCGAGGGATCCGAGGCTGCGGCCGAAAAAGCTCGCCGGCGCCGGAACCTCCGCCATGCTCATGCCGCGCACTCCGGGCAGGGCTCGCGCCGGGGTGCCGTTGCCGACTGTTACGGCCATGGTCGAGGCCATGTCGCGCTTGAGGATTTCCGCGTTGTAGGACTCGATCACGTCCTGGGGCCACAGGGTGCCGACCAGCCGGCCGTCCTCGACCACCGGTGCGATGAATCGGTAGCTGCCCAAATCGTCGCATGACCTCGTTCGAGGGGATCGTCGGGTGCAAATACCGGGAAACCGCCCGTCCGCATCATGTCCTCGGCGATGACCAGCCCTGTACCGACTGTCCGGATCGGTCATCAACGGTCGGATATCGTCGACGGTGATCACGCCGAAGAAGCTGATCATCGGTGCCGGTCACCACGACCGTGTCGCCCGGTCGTTCGACAAAGCGGGAGATCACCGGCATGAGCTGGTCGGCGCGCCCGACCTCGGCATACTCGGTTCGCATCGCGTCGCGGGCCGTCAGGTGGCCGAGCACGTTGGCCGAGTAACCCACCGCGGATGTCGACGCCGCGCCGCAGAAGCTTGAGGGTGTAGATCGACGCCTTCTGCAGCCGCGTCGCCAGGAGCGTCGCGATGATGCAGCTGATCATCAGTGGAAGGATGATCTTGTAGTCGCCGGTGAGCTCGAAGATCATGACGATGGCCGTTATCGGCGCGTGGGTGCCAGCCGCCACCACGGCGCCCATGCCCACCAAAGCGTAGGCTCCCGGGCTGCCCGACATTCTCGGGCCACAGGGTGTGAACAACCGTACCGACAGCGCCACCCGCCATCGCACCGATGAACAATGACGGCGCGAAAATTCCGCCCGACCCGCCCGAACCGATTGTCAGCGACACCGCCACGATCTTCACAATCACGAGGATGAGCAGCAGCCTCCAGCCCAGGTCGCCAGTCAGACGCTTCGTTGATCGCCTCATAGCCGACGCCGAAGATCTCCGGGAAACGGATCGCGATCACCCGATGAGCACGCCACCGATCGCCAGGTTTGAGGACCGCGGGAAAGCGGATCTTGTCGAAGAGATCTTCGGCGCCATACAAGGTCCGAACGAAGAGCAGGGCAACGAGTCCAGCGATAATCCCGAGTGCGCCATATGCGAAGAGCTCATTTGCGCTGACGAGGCGATAGGCCGGAACCTCGAACGCCGGGAAATCGCCGAGGAAGTGCCGGCTGACCACGGTCGCCGTGACCGAGGAAATCACAATCGGGGAAAACTGGGTGACGCCGAAATCGCCGAGAATGATCTCGACCGCAAACAGGGCGCCAGCCACCGGCGCATTGAAGGTGGCGGCGATCCCGGCCGCGGCGCCGCAACCGACAAGAGTCCGCAGCCGGCGTTCGCCGACCCGCAACCACTGGCCGACCGCCGAACCGATCGCCGAACCGATCTGAACGATCGGTCCTTCCCGACCCACAGATCCTCCTGAGGCAATGCACACACCGGATGCGACGAGTTTGGCGATAACCACCCGCGGACGAATACGACCGCCCCGAAGCGCCACCGCCTCCATGACTTCCGGCACGCCATGCCCTTTGGCTTCGGAAGCGAAGCGCACGATGATCAGCCCGACGATCAGACCGCCCGCCGCAGGCGTCGATGATCTTCCACCAATGGGCAACTCTCTGAGGTAACTCGAGGGTCACGTTGTCGGTATGCCACGCAGCCAGCTGAAAAAGGCGGATACACTCGCGGAAACCCACCGCACCGAGACCCCCGAGCAGCCCAATCACAACCGCCACGAGCACCATGTATGAGTGTTCGGTGTACTTCAAAAAAAGATGAATGCGATCCGCCAGCCCGAGCACACCTCTGATAATGGGATAACTTCGGTAGGTATTCACCAAGTTAGTGTACGCCCGTTCGCTTGCCACCTCCAGTTCCGGACGAATACCGTCTGTGCTTTTTGAACAAGAGATCTCTGGAGATCTGCGTCGGTAACGAGCTTCGAAAACCTTGGCACCGATGTTCTCAGCTCCGCCAATCCGAACCACGCAACCGCCTTCGAGGGGCGAGCGTATGCCCTCATGCTAGAGTGCACCGATGGTTCGAGATACAGAATTGGCAAACACATCCACCAACGACCGCGACATGGTCATGGCGGTGGCCCACCTGTACCGGGCAGAGATGAACCGCATGTCGGTGTGGCGTCAACGCCTTGACGTCACATCGAATTGGGCTGTCATCCTCGCGACCGCCCTGACGACCTTCACCCTCGGGTCAGCCGATGTTCCTCACTACACGCTGCTGTTGGGTCTGGCGTTGGTAATGATCTCGATTCTTCTGGAAGGCCGGCGGTACCGTCACCTTCACCACAGCAAGTGGAGGCTCTACCTCCTCGAGTCCGGGTTCTTTGCCAATATCTTGTGCCCAGCGAAAGAGTCGGATCCGAGTCCTGACTGGAAGCGCCTGCTCGCGGCCGACCTGCGCCACACCCACTTCTCCATCAGTTGGCTGACCGGCATGCGCTTGAGGCTCCGTCGAAATTACCTGTTGGTCATCGGCTTCATGTCTGCGGTCTGGGTTGCCAAGCTTTTCATTCACCCGACTCGCGTCACAAACTTGGCCGAGTTCTACTCTCGGCTTCACGTGGGTGATTTCATTCCGTCCTGGCTGGTGGCGGCGACCGCCCTTTGCCTTCCTGGTGACGGCAGCCGTACTTGGGCTCACCTGTCCACCGGCAGAGGAACTGGAAGACTGGAGCGTCCACTATCATCGACGACGCGTCCAAGAAGAAGAAGGTGAGTGACCCACTGCGCCGGTAGCTGGCAGGCGCCGGTTTCAGGTGGTCGAGCGTGACTCGCGCCACGCCCGCCAGGAGATGCGTGAAGACAAGCAGAGAGCCGTGCCAACCGCAATATAGAGTGGACCGACGATTCCATGTGCGAGGGTGCCTCGGAGCAGGCGGCCGACGATCATCATCAAGGCCACAAGACCCCAGTGGGCAGGGAGAGGAACCCTCCGAGGCAACGGCCATCGCCTCGGGCACAAATTCGGTCGACAACCCTTCGCGCTGCTCGGTCGAGCACCAGCCGTGATTTGACCAGTCCGACCGCTTGAGAACCCGCCGCGACCCAAGGCGCAACAACCGGTGCCGACTCCCACAGCCACAACGCCCCCAGAAAAACCAGAGCGGACCCCACAGTCGCCCACATCACCCACGCCAGCAACAGTTGTGTCGGTACTGCCGCGGCCGGCTTATGGTTTTCTGCCCATGTTTCAATCGATGACTCCGTAGAACTGACTGAGGGCCCCGCCTCTCCAATCAATGAGTTCCACACAACTTATTATGCTCCCCACGGCCTAATTCTCGCAAAACCGCGTCCGTCGCGATCAAACCCCGGCAGGTGCCAATTTGGCGTGCAATCCCAAACCCCGTGGGAGCATTGCACTGTCGTTACGGGCACGTTGTTTGCAGCTCCGCAAAGCGCGTATGGATGCCTTGACGTCATCTTCTACCACCATCGAAACAATGTCCGACCCGTCGAAAATCATGGAAAAGGGCTCGTTCATTGAAGGGGACCGCCTGCCACCACGAGGGGGGCTCCCTTTGGGTGTCGTGCTCGGCGTGACCATCTCGGTGCTCGTTGGCCTGCTCCTCGGTGGGCTAACAGCTGTGCAACTGTATCGGGAGGAGCGCAGAGAACTCGTTGCCCGCCAGGATCTCTTGGCTGAATCGTTGGCACCGTTGGCCGCTGAAATCGAGAGGGCCTCGAGTCTGGGCGAGATAGAGAAACAACTGTTGTCCAGTGCGCGTGCAGAGGTCGCCCGAGGCCAGTCCGACTTCAATCTATTGCTCGTCAATAACGACGGCCGACCGATAGCGTCGGCACTCTCAAGCACCATTTCCTCTCCGCCGCCGATTCACTCCACGCCGAGGTTCCCGTTCAGGTCAAAATTTTTCGAAACCGAAGGTGGAGTACTGACCGCCTGGCAGAGTGATTCCGAATTCATCACTGAAATGACGACCCGGCGATACGCCGCCTGGCTCGATATAGGCGTTGCAGTTTTTGGCAATAATTATCGCGGTCCAGCTGACCATCCATTTGCTCGTTACGAGGCCGTTGAATCACCTGCTGACGTCCATCCACAAGGTCGAAATGGGTTACCCGGCCAAGCTTCGGCAGGGTGATATTGCGCGCGAGCTGCGGTGGCTAGCCTGGCGTTTTCACCATATGAGCGCCAGTCTGACCAATGGCGCCCGGCTCTTGGTTGCCGCGCACAGGCGAGCGATGGAAGCCTCGAAATCACTTCCCACGTCTGATGTCGATCCCCAGCTGTTTGACCCTCTTGAATTGAATCGCCCAGGGCAACCCACAGATCAGGGAGTTTTCCGGCGCTACCTCCGCAGCCGCTGCGCGCTTCTTGAGGAGTACGCTCCAGAAGATCCACGTGCGTGGGAGGCTGCCCTCCAGATCTGGGAGCAAGATGCCTTGGAGGCTGAGAAGTTTGGTGAAATGGAGCTCCGCAGCCCGCGCCGAGAACGCGGCTCTCAAAGTGCTTGATTCGCGCTGCCTTTGGACGAGTCACCCGCGACCTCGAGACGATGGTCGATGGCCAGCGCAGATTGGTGCGCGGCAACCGAAGAGAATATCAAGTCCTCGATTTCCGCGGACGGAGTATCACTTGTAGCGATTCAATGCCGCACGAAACACGCCGCCGGGGTGTGGCGAAAAATGGAGGAGAAAAACCTGACGTTCGAGGAAGTTCACGACCTGCTCGCCTTCCGCATCATCGTGCCGAGCCAAGACGAATGCTACCTTGCACTCAATACCGTCCATCGGCTCTTCGATCCTGAACCATTTCGGTTCAAGGATTACATCGCCGAACCGAAAGCCAACGGGTACCAAAGCCTTCACACAAGTGTTCGAGACCGCGACGGACTTGTGTTCGAAGTCCAGATCCGTACCGTTGAAATGCATCACGCGGCGGAGAGCGGTTCTGCAGCCCACTGGCGATATCGCTCTCGTAAATCAATCCGGGTTTGAAACCAGAGCATTGGCACAACATCCGTCCTCAAAGGATTGACCAGCAAGTGGCATCCCTTTCTCCGCCATGATTCGTAATCAGCAGGTCGTCGGTTCAAATCCGACCGTTGGCTCCAAAGCCTAAAATACTTTCAGCCCGCCAGATCGGCGGGCTGAAGTTTTTTTGGCCATCGAGGTGCCACCGGCACATCGCATACGTACCGATAGGCGCCAAAATTCGTTTTGCCTCTGAAACGTTGGATCGGGAGTTGTCGAAGAGAGCGGTAAAACGTCTGAATACGGCCACGAACAAGAATATGAACAGGGCGACGGAAAAAGACAGTTGGAGCGTTCCTCTTGGCATCGATATGCCGATGTTGTGAACCGGTGGACTACAATGGAAGAAGGAGACATGAGACGAGTGTTTGTTCCGAGCTGCGATCCTGATTCGAAGCCCTGGGGCAAACCGTGCGCACGCTAACCCCCGTCCTGTTAGGGTGCGATCCAAGCACGATAACAACTCAAAAGCCTGCGCCACGATTCACTGGGATAGTGCTTGATACAGGGGACATGCGAAAAGGTGTCTCGACCGGCAGGAGAGTTGTTAGTTTGCTCCAGGAGTACGTTTCCATCCGATTCGTTAGTATCGCTAACAGTAGTTAGGTTTCGGATGTTCTAGAGACATTGACTTGAACTGCTATCTATCGGTCTCGTTGTATTTGTGACAGCATTTCGATAGCGACAAGCGTCGCCGCAAGACCATCGAATATCAGTATGAGAATCACCATCAGATCGGATCAGCGACGGACGGCCACCCGGTGACGGCGAAAGCAAACGGGAGGTTGGGTCCTGGAACCTCTCAAGCACGCAGGCTGGCGGCTCGTTATTCTGGAAGTGGTACCGAGAAACCCCAAATTGGGCTATCGGAGAAATTGAAGCCATCAATCTGTTGGCTCGATATCGCCGATGGGCCACAATCGCCATTTGCGGATGGATCTTGGGTGCGCTTGGCCTTTTGGCAGTCTTTTTCCAAATTCAGGGGTTTGATTCCCTCTTGGGGATGTAAAGACTTAAATGGAATGACCTAACACCTCGTTTCAGCGGACCCCAACCCGCGGCGGGTGGTGTCCGCTGAACTCGGACCGTTAGGTTTACAATGGGTCTGGAGACACAGCCATGAAGTACAAAGTAGCCCTGCACGAAGACGAAGAAGGCTTCGCCGTTTCTGTACCCGGACTTCCAGGATGTTGGTCTCAAGGTGACACCGAAAGGGAAGCTCTCGAAAATATCGAAGCAGGATTCGTGAGTACCTTGAGGTCGTTGAGATCTCATCGGTGACTCGTGGTTCACGAGATCGATATCGCGGTCTGAAGTTGCCTCGAATACCTGGCGTAACCACCTTGCGGCCGTCAGGGCACTCAAAAGGCCGGATTTCGCATCGCCCGCCAGAGCAAACATATCGTTATGACCGACGGCACGCGAATTGTCACGATTCCGCGGCACAATCCTGTCAACGCATTCACACTGGGTGGAATCGTCCGAGACGCCGGCCTCACCGTTGAAGAGTTCAGAGCGTCGCTGTGATCCATCAACCTAACACCTCATTCCAGCGGACCCTCACCTCAGCGGCGGGTCCGACTGTAGTCCGCTGAACTTCCTGACCGTTAGGGGCGACACGGCTTGACAGCAGACTCGCCAGAATGTATCTTCTTTGTAGATACGGAGGCGTTATGAAAACTCAGGTTCAGAAGTGGGGAAACAGCCTGGCTCTCAGAATTCCGAAAGCCTTTGCGGCTGACTTGGGATTGGCACAGGACACCCCGGTTGAGCTTTCTCTCGAAGACGGAAATCTTGTAATCCGCCCATCGTCGATTCAGCGTTATAAACTCAGCAGCCTGTTGACGCGAGTCACGGAAGCAAACGTGCATGGTGAGCAGATCTACGGCGACGCTGTCGGATCCGAAGAGTGGTAGCCGGAAAAGAGGCCCCGCAACGAGGTGACGTGGTCTGGGTTTCGCTGAGCCCGCAGGCCGGCCACGAACAGGCAGGTCGAAGGCCTGCGCTGGTTCTGTCGCCGATCGAGTACAACGAACGGGTTGGTTTGGCGCTCATGTGTCCGGTGACGAGCAAAGTCAAGGGCTATCCGTTCGAAGTAACCCTTCCAGAAGACCTCGAGATCGGAGGCGTGGTACTGGCCGATCAGGTCAAGAGTCTCGATTGGCGAGTTCGCAGGGCTGAGTGTGCATGCACAGTGCCTCAGTCCGTCATGAATGAAGTGCTCGGGAAACTCAATGCGCTCCTAACGTGATGAAGGACCGCTCGATGACTATGAGCCCTAACACCTCATTCCAGCGGACCCAAGCCTGCGCCTCGCGCGGCCTTGGGCCACCGAAGACAGCTCATGAACGAAGAGACTGCCCCGAATCACCGGTATTGTCGGGATGCTTCCCCACCGGCGCCGAGTTTTTGAAGAGGGTTGCACATTCTGCAGGCCTCGACGCTGTTCGTGTTGCTGTTTGCTGCGTTCCATCTTCCTCATGAGTTGATCATTTTCTCTCGATGAGGAATGCCTGAGGTTTTGATCCCGCCGTTGGCATATCGATTCGTAGCGTCCATCGGCTTCCAGATTGAAAGGGCTCTTCGAATGAGAAGAGCCCCAGCGACGTGCCGTCTTGGTCCGCAAGAGAAAAGGAAAACCGATGGTGGCCGGGCGCGATCTCGAAGATCCGTTCGACCCGGGTTGAAAGACCCTTCTCGAACAGCTTCTTTTTGAAAGCGAAATCGACGACCTCCAGGGTTTCGTCGTTGAGCCAGAAATTGATCCTCCCGGCACGAAGTGGGGATTCGAAGATCACTCGAATCTCAGCCGTTTCTGTTTCCGTTGGAACCACGGTCTCCTCCACCGAGAAACCACCGTCCCTCGGGGGCGAACTCGAGTTCTCTTGGATCTGAAGGCGCTCGGAGGCCAGTTCCAGATACTCGCGAGCCATTTCATCGCCCGGGTCATATTTCAGAACTCTCTCGAGGACCTCGACCGCTTCCTGGTAGCGGCCTTCTCGATACATCTCTTTGGCATACAGGGTGAGATTCGTGTGAAGCTCGGGAGGGTCTTTACGGAATTCAGCCTTGAGGTCGGGGTCGCGTTTCGGTGATGTTTGCTCTGGTTGTGAAGAGTTCGAATTGTCCTCTTCGCCAGCGGCGCGTTCGGCTGACTTTTTTCGGGCATATTCTTCGAGTGTCAATGAGTTTGCGAGTCTCCGGTCACGCATCATCGCTTCAGGGTCGCGATGGCTCTTCAAGCCGGTTTCCGCTGAATTCACCTCGGTGAGTCGGTACTTCCGTTGGAATGACTGTCTCCCGGCCTGGTCGAACACTCTGAGGGAGGCCGAGTAGGACTGCTCCGCAGAGATCTCTTCGGGCCGTTCTGGAACGGAGATCTTGGCTTCCCACCCTGAGAGGGACTCGTTCATTTCAATGTCGAAAGGATCGAAGTGAGCTCCTTCCAGATGGAGCGAAATGCGGGAGGCTTTGAGCGGCAATATTCCCGGTTCTATCGTGATTTTGACGGGACTTCGAGGATTCGGAATATAGGGTGGAACGAAACTGACCGTCAAGAGCCGGTCGAGGTAGAAGCCGAACACCCATTGGGGCGAGATCGCAAATCCTATTTGTGAGCCTCCCGAAACACCCGAGTACACGACGCCGGCGAGTTGCCCGCTCGTGGTAAGCATGGGCCCACCCGAATTCCCAGGGTTGATCGCCGCATCAGTCTGGACCGCGACGATCCGGTTTCGGTCGTCTTTCCGGAGGGACGTCACTCGTCCCGAGTTGATGCTTGGCTCCGGGTGACCCTTGAGGGAAATCCCTCCATGTTCGTTGAAGGTCAACAAATCTCCAAAAGGAAAACCCACGACAAAGACTTCGTCCATCAAATCAACACGAACTCTGTCACTGGGTTCGATCCAATGGGAAGGTTGGTGATTCACCTTGAGGAGTGCGAGATCTCTTTTTCGGTCTCGCCCCACCACTCGAGCCGGTAACTTTCGCTCGCGAGGAGTACCGGGGTCGACAATTACGTTGATCTGAAGGACGGTGAGGGAGATTTCGCGCATGACTCCCCTCATGCGCAGCTCGACCTGATCGGCAACCACGTGCCAATTGGTCATGATGAATCCGTCCGAGTGAACAAAGAAACCACTCCCGGCATTCGAAAAATCGGAACCTCGAAAGACCCTTTCGACTTCGATATAAACCGTGGACCGAACCGCCTTTTGGATCAGACCGCGATCGACTGTCGATCCGTGGGTAGAGGCTGACCAGCCGATCGCCACGATGCCCGCGACGGCCCACGCACCGCCGACAAGGCCGAAAGCTGTTCCGCTTTTGAGTGCCGCCAACCGTTTTTTGATCACACTTTGTTTTGGCTTTTCGGGCCGGCTCTCAGGATTTGAACAGGTTGGATTTGTCATGGGCGTGCCCCTTTTGCACTTCCGCGGCTCGGGTTCTCTTTTCAAGCGAGCAGCGATTACCGATTGGCCATCTTGCAATCCTCGGATTGAACCGATGCGTCTCCCGGATAGATAAGTCGCAATATCGATGCCAGAATCAGCTGAGGATATGGAAGCACATTTCTCGGGGTCGTCTCTTCTTGAGGTACTGTTTCTGGATTTTGTCTCAAATTGACGCGAGTTTCGCGGAGCGGGGCCTAGAACCAGTTCAAGGTTGAGCGAGCATCGTGCAACCCTGTCAGGGGATCGTTTTACTGGATCCTTCTCATATTTTTGGGATAATCAGTAAAAAATTACTTGTTTGGTGGTGTGATCATATATAATAGGCATTATGTTGCCGATAACAGGCGAGAGGTTGATGCGGGTAAAATCGGTAATATGTTTCGTATTAATTTGAAATATTGACGATAGCAGGTAAAATATGTCGTATAAAATAGATTTTTCGATTGCATCGAGCGGTCAAATCGAGGCCGCGCTCTGCAGGCGACTCGAGAACATCAGGCTTGCTCGAAACGTGACCCAGAAACAGCTCGCGCGGGAAGCCGGGGTTTCGACCCGGACGATCGGCCGACTCGAAAAGGGCCAGGGCGTGTCCTTCGACACGTTGATTCGTGTGATGGCGGCTCTCGGCATTCAGCAGAATCTCGAGACGCTGCTTCCGGATCCGACCGTCAGGCCGATCGAGCGTATAGGGGCGACGGGTTTCGAGCGCAAGCGGGCCCGCCCGAACGCACGGGGTGAGGAACACGGGCCCTGGGTCTGGGGCGACAGCGAGAACGACGATGAATAACGATGCGAGAGTGGTGCTTTGGGGCAGTACCATTGGAGCCGTGACGTGGCTGGAGGATCGGGAGGTCGGTGTATTTCAGTATGCGCCGGATTTCCTGCACAGCGGCATCCAGTTGGCTCCCCTCATGATGCCGCTCGGTGAGAATCCATTCGAATTCCCGGCGCTTGCTCGAAATACTTTCAAGGGGTTGCCGGGATTGCTTGCCGACTCACTCCCGGACAAATTTGGAAATGCCGTCATTGATGCGTGGCTCGCTTCGCAGGGAAGAACAGCAACGAGCTTCCACCCTGTAGAACGCCTCTGTTATGTGGGTGTGCGAGGCATGGGAGCGCTCGAGTTCGAGCCGGCCACCCTGGGACCACCTACGAGCACCAGCAAAATCGAGGTGGCGAAACTTGTCGGTCTGGCAAACCAGATCCTCGACAAACGGTCTGCCCTGGGTGGCGTGTTTTCCGGCGTTGACGATAAAGAAGTGATCGAGGATATTCTCCGGGTTGGGACCTCAGCAGGGGGCGCACGCGCCAAGGCTATTCTCGCCTGGAATCCTGGCACGAACGAATTTCGGTCAGGTCAGGTCGATGGCGGTGAGGGTTTTGAACACTGGCTCATGAAGTTTGACGGGGTCTCGAACAACCGTGACAAAGAGCTTGCGGATCCGCTGGGTTACGGCCGGATCGAATATGCCTATCACTTGATGGCCGTTGAGTCCGGGATCTCGATGACGCCATGCAGGCTTCATGATGAAGGCGGTCGGAGCCATTTCATGACCAAACGTTTCGATCGCACATCGACAGGTGGAAAACGCCACATGCAATCCCTGGGTGCCATCGCCCATTTTGACTACAGTCAGCCTGCAAGCTATTCCTATGAGCAGGCGATCCAGGTCATGAAGAGGCTCGGGATGCCTCGCGCGGACCTCGATCAGCAGGTGTTGCGGGCGATGTTCAACATCGTCGGTCGCAATCACGACGATCACGTCAAGAACATCGCCTTTCTGATGAATCGGCGGGGAGACTGGAGTTTGACTCCTGCCTTTGATGTGACCTATGCCTGGGACCCGGACGGGGATTGGCAAGCCGGCACCAGATGAGTGTCAACGGCAAGCGCGCCGACATCAGTCGGGATGATCTGATCAACCTGGCGGATACCGCTGGGATCAAAAAGAGCCGCGCGAACGAGATGCTGGACGGCGTCATCAAATCTGTGGGCAATTGGCTCGGTTTTGCCGAAGAAGCCGGCGTCGCGGATTCCCGGGCGGCAGAGATACGGGCCAGTCACCGGACGGACCTCTAACGCTACCTGTACGAGGACCCGTGATCTGGCACGAGCACAGAACGGGGAACCGAATCTGTAATTGACTGCTCAACAATACCTTCACGTCTGTTCGGTCTCATCAACGGCGCTGGGAAAATGGAATTTACGGCCTCGCTCTTCGTAAAGATTTTATGGAGAGTAGGTGACAAGGTGTCAGAAGAAAAGTCCCAACTCGCGCGCTGCGCCATTGTAGCGATCTGGGCCGCCGCGGCCGGAATACTGCTCTTTGTATTTCTTGCAACCTTCGATTTGTTTGATGTCTCTGGTCAGTTGGGCGAATACATCCGGCAAGGAGCAGGAAGCGACCTGAAGTTCGTTGCTTGGCTTCTTCTGCTCTGCACTGTTTCAGGTTGGGTATTTGTCTTCCTTCGCCACTCGCTAGAAGACCTGGGTATATTCCGGAAGGAAGACCAATTCGTCGATTGGCAGGAAGGCATCGATCAAAGCTCTTTTTACGGACCCGCGTTGTCAGACGACCCACAGAATCTACACAGCCGAAACCGAAATAGGAACTCTCGAGATTGGCGCAGCAGGACCCCGTTGAGAAGTCGTCGAAAGCCACCCCCTAAGCTTGGAACCAGGTACATCAACAGGTGAGAAGTCTGCTGGAACCTAACACCTCGTTCCAGCGGACCCAAGCCCGCGCCTCGCGCGGCCTCGATCTCGCGGAACCACATGGACGAGGCCGTTGATCTGATGGGTCTACGCGACTCCCACGTTCGCGGTTTTCATCGCGAATCGATCGTTCATTTTTCAGCCTCCTCGAAAAGCTCTACATTTCGCTCTCTTCGATTCGCCGATGACTTCGAGTCCGGTAATACCGACGCGTGGTCTTCGACGGTACCACCATGACCGGATACTCATGGTGGGGTAAAACCGGATAAGGAACTATCTAAATTCTTTAAAATCAATATCACACCAGCTCAATCGTAATGAGCAGGCCGTCGGTTCGAATCCGACCGTTGGCTCCAGATTGAATCGATGCCTCCCTCTTCGGGAGGCTTTTTTCGATCTCGGAAGAGGTCCGGGATAAGATATCCGGCGTGAAACAGAAAATCATCGGTCTACTTGGTGGCATGGGCCCGGAATCGACGGCGGAGCTTCTGGTTCGGATCACCCGACACACACCGGCGGCTGTCGAACAGGACCATCTCCGGGTCATCATCGACTCGAATCCAAAAATTCCGAATCGAAGCGACGCCCTGCTCGACGGCCAATTGCAGCCGGTTATCCGGGCGCTTGGCGAAACCGCCCGCAATCTGGAGGCGGCTGGCGCGGAGGTGATCGGGATTCCCTGCAACACCGCCCACGCCTTTCTCCTGGACGTGCGGGAGTGCATCGACACACCGGTCGTCGATATGGTGGAAGAGACGGCCATCCAGGCACGAGAAGAATTCGGTGAAAACACCACAATCGGAGTGTTGGCCACCGACGGTACTTTGCGCACCCGGCTGTACCACGAAGCGCTGGAAAGAAACTCGTTGATCGCGGTTGGTCCAAGTGCTCCCGGGGTCCAGAACGCCGTCATGGACGCACTCGAAATGGTCAAGTTGCACGGCGTCTCGGAGGAAACCAAGGCCTCCATCGGCCTTGCGATCCGAGACGTCAGCGAGCAGGGCGCGACGGCGCTGATCGCCGGGTGCACCGAGATTTCGCTGATCCTGCAGAGATACCCGCCGAGTCTGCCGTGGTTGGATCCACTGACAGTTCTTGCTCAGGCGTTGATCAGGGAAGCGACCATCGGGGAAACTCCGAACTCGGCTATTGATCCTTAGCCTTTCACAACCCCTGAATTAGACACAGTAATTGAGATAACAGTTCATTTGGTGTGTCGATTTTGCATGCGGGTGGTATCCTCATCGCCGTCAAATCGGTTCGTCACACTGAGTATCGTCGCGCGGTCGACATGGGCTGTGTACGCCTGACCACGATTGGCACTTGGTGAGATTCTTGGTTGAGCTGACCGATAGCTCGACAACCACGCGAGAGGGGAAATCTCCGATGGTGGACAGCGATCACGACCAGCCGACGATCGAGACCGAAGAAATCACTGAAAAATTGACGTCTCCCCGGGATCTTTCGGATACGGTCCCTGGTTTCCGCCTTCTACAAAAACTCGGCGAGGGCGGGATGGGGGAGGTCTACGAGGCGGAGCAGCTCGAACCGGTCCGCCGAAAGGTGGCGCTCAAGCTCATCAAGAGAGGGATGGAGTCGAAGGAAGTCCTGGCGCGCTTCGACAGCGAGCGCCAGGCCCTCGCCTTGATGAGCCACCCCAATATTGCCCAGGTCTACGACGCGGGAACCTCCGCCGATGGCCGTCCCTACTTCGTGATGGAGTTCGTGCCGGGTATGTCGTTGACCGAGTATTGCGACCGCAACAGGTTGAATACGAACGAGAGGCTGGCCCTCTTTATCGAGATCTGCGATGGTGTCCAACACGCGCACCACAAGGGCGTGATTCACCGGGACATCAAGCCCTCGAACGTGATGGTGATGATCCAGGATTCGAAGGCGGTGCCGAAGATCATCGACTTCGGCATCGCAAAGGCGACCTCGCAACGACTGACCGAAGAATCCGTGTTCACTGCGATGGGCGAGTTTATCGGAACCCCGGAGTACATGAGTCCGGAGCAGGCGGATCTCACGGGACTCGACGTAGACACGAGGACCGATGTCTACTCGCTCGGCGTCGTGCTCTACGAGATGCTCGTGGGCATTCAACCGTTTGATGGCGGTGAGCTTCGACGTGCCGGATTCGACGAGATGCGGCGGGTCATTCGCGAGGACGAGCCACCACGACCAAGCACGCGGCTTTCGGGGCTCGGGGAGGACACGACAACGGCGGCAAAGAACCGTCGATCCGAGCCGTCCACACTTCGCCGCCAACTCAAAGGTGATCTCGACTGGATCGCCATGAAGGCGCTGGAGAAGGACCGGACGCGGCGCTATAGCTCGCCGGGTGAGTTGGCATCCGATATTGAGAGACATTTACGCGATCAACCGGTGCAGGCCGGGCCACCGAGCACCGCCTACAGGTTCACGAAGTTTGTCCGCCGACATACCCTCGGGTTCATTGCTGGCACCATCGTCTTCCTGGCCCTGGTGCTCGGAATCTTTGGTACGACGCTGGGCATGGTCCGGGCCCGAAATGCGGAGCAGGAGGCATCGCGCGAGGCGGAGACTGCGAAACAGGTGTCGGATTTTCTGGTCGGGCTCTTCAAGGTCTCCAACCCCACCGAGGGCTCGTTCGAAAAGGTCACGGCGCGGGAAGTTCTCGATAAAGGCACGGAGAGGATCCGCGTCGAGCTGACCGATCAACCGCTGGTGCAGGCCCGGTTGATGTCGACCATGGGTTGGGTCTATATCGGCCTGGGCATCTTCGACACCGCTCAAGGGCTCTTCGAGGACTGCCTGGCGATCCGCGAGGCGGAACTGCCGCCCGATCATCCCGATATTGCCGAGGTGCTGAACCAGCTGGGAGAGTCCCTCCGCGAACAGGCGAAATATGACGAGGCCTGGCCCTTTTACGAGCGGGCACTGGTGATCCGCGAGCAGACGGCCGGCCCGGAGAGCCCGAGGGTGGCGGCCATATTGAACAACATGGCGTTGATACTGAGCGACAGGGGCGACTACGATGGAGCACTGAAGCTCTACGAGCGAATGCTGGCCATCGACAGCAAGACCCTCGAACCGGGCGATCCGGTGCTCGGCATGGGGTATTCAAACGTCGCGATTCTGCACGTCAGATTGGGTGAGTTCGACGAGGCGCTCGAGCTCTTCGAAAAGGCTCTCGAAATCAATCGCAATGCTTTTGGTGAGCATCACCGCATGGTTGCCTCGAGCCTGAACAGCATCGGCGGAGTGCTCGGTGAAATGGGCGATTACCCCGCCGCATTGCCCTACCTCGAGAAAGCTGCGGCAATCAAGGAAGATATTCTGGGCCCGGATCATCCCAGCCTGGCGGGGACCCTGGGGAATCTGGGAACCCTGTTGATTTCGCTCCAGGAACACGACAGGGCACAGGTGGCCCTGGAGCGGGCGGTGGTCATCTACCGCGAGTCTCTCGGTCCGGATCACCCGGCCTACGGTGAAAGCCTCAGCGATCTGGCGACGCTTTTCCTCTCGACCGAGGACCTCGAGAGTGCAGGACCGCTCCTCGAAGAATCGCTCGCTGTGCGCGAGCGGGCCTTCGGGCCCCATCATTCGATCGTGGCCAGTTGTCTCAACAACCTCGGTGTCTATCACCGCGCTTTGGGTGATGATGAAATGGCGAAGGTCTACCACGAGCGCGCGCTCGTGGCCTTCGAGGAGGCCCTTGGTCCCGATCATCCCGAAGTCGCGAAGGCCCGGGCCAATGTGGCGAGACTGCTCACCGATCTCGGTGAATATGAGGAGGCGGAAGAGCTCTTCATGAAATCGCTGGAGGTTCAGGAGCAGGTACTTGGTTTGGATCACCCGGATATCGGCTACACGACTGCCGGCCTGGGTTCTCTCTACGACGCGATGGGTGAACCGGAGAGGGCCCGACCTTACCGCGCGCGCACGATCTACATCTGGGAGAATTCGCTCGAGGCCGGGCATCCTGATCTCGTGTCCGCGATGGAGGATTACGAGGATCTGCTGCTTCGTCTCGGGGAAGTGGTGGAGGCGGGCGAACTCGCCGCCAGAATCGCCGCGGCGCGGGTTGCCACTGGAGCGTCGGAGACGCAGTGAAACCTTGCTGCCTTGTTCGCCGATCGATTTCTCTGTTCGAATCTAAATGATTCCTGTTCTTAAGTTATTCAAAAACAATAGGTTATGTCTATCTGGTTGTTGAATAGTCACTAAAATGTCGATAGCCTTCCCGCGGGCACCTACATGCACAAACCGATAATGGATGGACAGATTTCTCCTCCCGGTCCGAATGGGGGTGAACTCTGTCCTCGAGTCGGTTTTTTGTCTCAAGAGGGTACAGCTCAGGTATTCGACCTCGGGGGGAATGATGAGAAGATCTCGCTTTGTGATGCTTGCTGTGGTCGTGATGATGGCCTGCAATGTCGGGCCAGCTTTTTCACAGGGTTCTGGGAAAGCCCCAACCGACTTCTATTTTTCGGATGGAGACCGCATCAATCTCGAGATCTCACCAGATTGGGTCGCGGTCCGCTTGCGGGAACCCGGGGCCAAGACCACCGGCCTTTCGTTCCCGGCTGAGATCGCCGCGGATCGCAGAAGGAATCTCTCGAAGCACCGGCTGATGATGCTCCCGATCCTGGATCGACTCTCGGGTGAGGGCCGGCAGGCTCTTTTTTCTGAGCTCCAATCGATGAGCGAGGTGGAGCTGGTGAGCCCGGTCTATCGGTCTCAGGGGGCGCTGATGATCGTCACCGACGAGTTCGTTGCGAGCTTCAAGGCTGGAATTTCAGCAGCGGAGATCGATCGCATCAACCGGGAACACGGGGTGCAGATCGTCAAGAGACTGAGCCGGAGCGAGAATACCTTTGTGCTGCGAACGTCTGATGGGGTCGCCCTCAGCGCCGCCAACCAATTCCACGAAATGTACGAGATCGAATACGCCCATCCCGATTTTGTCAGGGTCATGCCTCCTCGCCCGATCGATCTTCAACCGGGCGATCGACGGCTGATTGTTGCGCCGGATGGGTCGATCCTCCCGCCCGATACCCGGATCGAGAAGGGCAGAAACGATCTACGGATCGTCGAACCGGCGTTCGCAACCCTGCCGGCCTTGAAAATGGACTCCTCTCCCAAAGTCGCGCCGCCTGCGGTGACCCGGGTGCAGATCAAGACCGAGGGATTCGAGGGCCTATTTCCTGATGATTGGACACTCTATGGAAACCCCAGCTGGGGAGAAGTGGACTATCGATCCTACGAGGGCGCGAATAGCGGGTATTGCGTGGGGTCGAGCGTGACCCCACCAGGGCCCTATCCGTACGAACGCGAACTCGTGGATGGTGTACGGACCGTTCGATCTCAGTGATGCCGAGGATGCCCAGGTCAACCTCCAGGCGTGGATCAACACCGAGAGCGGGTACGACTACTTCAGAATTCTGGCATCGATCGATGGCGAGAACTTCTTGGGCAGGCAATATTCGGGGAACATTGCCGGCGGTCTGGGTGGCTGGGTCAATATTGCATTCGATCTCAAACGCGCGGGTTCCCTCGGTGATCTCAGGGGTGAGAGCGAGGTGTGGATCGGGCTGATGTTGACAGCGACGATCTCTTCAGCTACGAAGGTGTCTATGTCGACGAGGTGGTGATCGAGAAGATCACCGGTGGTTACGCGAACCTGACCTCGGACGAATTCGACGAGCTGCAGTGGAGCCTCAGCAACAACCAGCAGATGTGGGGGATCGATGGAGCCGACATCCAGGCGTCGGACGCCTGGGGCGTGACCCTGGGCAGCGACACCATCACCCTCGCGGTTCTCGATGACGGGGTGGATCTGGCACATCCTGATCTCGCCGGAAAGCTGGTCACCGGCTATGACGCGACCGATGGAGGTGGAACCGGTGGCGGCGCTCCGACCCGCGACGACTCCCACGGCACCGGCTGTGCCGGCATCGCGGCCGCCATCACGGACAACTCGCTCGGCGTGGCGGGCATCGCCCGCGCGGCGAAGATCATGCCGGTGCGAATCTTCTATGAAGATGCGGACGCCAACCTGATCACGTCGGACTCGTGGATGGCCGATGCATTCGACTGGGCGGTCGCCAACGGCGCCGATGTCTTGAGCAATAGCTGGGGAGGCGGCTCACCTTCGACGGTGATCAACGAGGCCATCGCGGACGCCAAATCCGGCGGCAGAGGTGGTCTCGGGTCGGTGGTGGTCTTTGCCTCCGGCAACGGCAACGGACCGGTGATCTATCCCGGGAGCTCTGGATACGGTTCTGGCCGTGGGCGCCACCAGCCCGTGTGATGAACGGAAAGCGCCGACGAGCTGTGACGGCGAGTTCTGGTGGGGAAGCTGCTACGGTCCGGAGCTCGACATCGTGGCGCCGGGGGTTCACATGTACACCACCGACCAGGTTGGCTCGGCCGGTTATGACGAAGGCGACTACAACTACAACTTCAACGGCACGTCCAGCGCCACTCCGGTGGTGGCGGGTGTGGCCGCCCTGCTGCTCGGTCAGGATCCGAGCATGACCGCGGCCGAGGTGGAGGCCCAGCTGATGGCGACGGCCGATGACCTGGGAGCTGCCCGGTTGGGATCAGGGGACCGGGTTCGGTCGCGTCAACGCCTACCGGGCCGTCACCGAGACTCTGCCAACGTGTTACCCGTTGACCCTCGGTCACACGGTCTCGGCGCCGATCCGACAGTCATACCACCGTCCTCGCCGGGTTGTTCTGCCGGTGAGTTCTTTGCCGAGACTCCGGTCACCCTGACCGCGGCACCATCGGCGGGTTGGATGGTCAGCGGTTGGACGGGCACCGACAACGACGGAAGCACCGCGATCTCGAACACCCTGACCATGCCGGCGTCGGCACACTCTGCAGGCGTCGAGTACTCGCAGATCCCGTGTTACACCATCAGCCTGAGTCATACCGGGATGGGGGCCGATCCATTTGCCAACCCGGCATCGTCGCCGGGGTGTGGACAAGGTGGTTACCACTCGGGAGAGTCGGTGACCCTGACGGCCTCTCCGATGTCCGGTTGGGCCGTGTCCGGATGGTCGGGAACCGACGACGACGACCAGCTTCGATCGCGTCAATATCTTGACGATGCCGGCGTCGAACCATGCGGCCGCCGTGACCTATGTGGAGGTGCCTCCAGGCTGTTATGAGCTGGTCCTCCGCCATTCGGGTTCGGGAAGCGACCCGGAACCCACGCCGGTGAACAGCCCAGGTTGTCCGGGTGGCACCTTTTCCGCGGGAGAGACGATTCTTTTGACCACATACCCGTCGGCCGATTGGACCGTTGGTGGATGGGTCGGCACCGATGACGACGGGTCTTTTTTGACGACTAACAGCCTCAGCATGCCATCGAGCGACCACACGGTCAGGGCGAGTTATGTAACTCCGACTCTGGTCAAGGATATCGTGCTGGGAGCGGGAAGTCCCTTCTATCTGAAAGACGGTTCGACCGATGATCTCACCGAACCGACCCATGTCGGTTCGACCCTGTTCTTTGCCGCCAACGACGGTATTCACGGCATGGAGCTGTGGAAGAGTGACGGGACGGCCGAGGGCACCGTGATGGTCAAGGACATCTGGCCCGGCGCCTCGAGCGCCTTCCCCTGGGACACTGGTGCGATGACGTGGTTCTCCCAGACCTTTGTCAACGTCGACGGTACGGTCTTTTTCATCGCCAGAGACGGGGTCCACAACTTTGAGGTCTGGAAAAGTGACGGCACTGCTGCCGGAACGAAGATGGTCAAGGACATCTACGACGGTTGGATGGAGACCCCCGACAATCTGACGAGTGTCGGCGATACCTTGTTCTTTACTCATTCCAACGGCGAAGATGGCGTGGAGATTTGGAAGAGTGACGGCACCGCAGCCGGCACCGTCATGGTCAAGGACATCAACCCGGGCGGCGGATTCCGATCCCGGTGAGTTGGCGGATTTCAACGGCATGCTCGTTTTCGCGGCCAACGACGGTACCAACGGTAAGGAGTTTTGGATCAGCGACGGCACCGGCGCCGGGACGCAGATGGTCAAGGACATCAACCCAGACTCGGGTACAGGCTCCTTCCCGAAGGAGTTCACAACGATTGGATCGACTGTGTTCTTCTCGGCGCGGGACGAAGCTATCGATTACGAGCTGTGGAAGAGTGACGGGTCCGAGTCCGGCACGGTCATGGTCAAGAGCATCGCTCCGGCAGATCGTGGGTCTTACCCCGCCGACCTGGAGGTGATGAACGGAACCCTCTTTTTCCGCGCCGACGACGGCGGGGTGTCCGTCAATCACGGAAAGGAACTCTGGAAGAGTGATGGGACCACTGCAGGGACCATGATGGTCAAGGACATCATTGCCCGGGTCCAACGACTCATGGCCGAACTTCCTGACCCCTGTCGGCGACACTCTCTATTTCAAAGCAATACGCCGGATCAGGGGACCTGGGGTGGCGAGCTTTGGAAGTCGGATGGCACCGAAGGTGGGACGGTGATGGTCAAGGATATATATCCCAACCCGAACCCGACCAATTGGTGGCCCGTACAATCTGACGGCTGCCCGGAATTCACTTGTGTTTGTTGCCGACGACAAGGTTCATGGGAGGGAGTTGTGGTGGAGCGACGGTTCGGAGGCCCGAACCGTGATGCTCCGGGACATCAATCCCGGAGAATATGATTCGAAGCCGGACTGGATCACTGATGCCGACGGCCTCGTCTTCTTCCGAGCATTCGAGGGCACACACTCGCGGGAGCTCTGGGCTCTGCTGGATCCTTCGGACTGCCACTATCTGACCTTGGGTGCGATGGGTGCCGGCGCCGCGCCGATGGCCGACCCCGCGCAGTCGGATGGCTGTGATGCCGGGTTGTATGAAACCGGCGAGATCATCAGCCTGACAGCGGTCCCGGCACCGGGATGGGAGGTCTCGGGATGGACCGGCTCTGACGACGACGGCAGCACATTGCTCGTCAATCAGGTGACGATGCCGGGTATCGACCATGCGGTCGTGGTGAGCTATCGAGAACTTCCGTTCTTTGTCGATGGATTCGAATCAGGGGACTGTTCGATCTGGAGCGTCGTCGTCGGGCTGCAGTAACCAGTACCCCGGGCATTGATTGTGGGACACTGTGGCCCAATGATCACAGTGGAGGGTCTCAGTGTCCCGAAATACCCTTGTCGTTTTTATCCCTTTTCGTATGCTGCTCAGGCTTTGCTCTCGCTTCGGAACGTCCGCGACTTCGTGAACTCGGGATCGAGCCAGGGGTGCTCGAACCGGGGCCACTGAACGCGATCACCGATGTGGCGGGCGTGGCGGTAGGGCACCGGACAGTGATCGAGGGCCGTTCGGTCCGCACGGAGTGACGGCCATTCTCCCGCATGGCGACAATCTCTTTCAGTCCAAAGTGCCGGCGGCGGTTTTTCCGGCCAACGCATTTGGCAAGGCGGCCGGTTTTCTCCAGGTTCAGGAACTCGGCAACCTGGAAACACCCATCGTTCTGACCAACACTCTGTGTGTCGGAACCGCGGTTCAGGCGGTGGTGGATTGGACCCTGCTGCAACCCGGTAACGAAGAAGTGCAGTCGGTCAACGCGGTGGTGGGGGAGACCAACGACGGTTGGTTGAACGATATCAGACGTTGCGCGATCAACGCGGTCGATGTGGAACGGGCGATCGAGGACGCCTCCGAGGGCCCGGTTGCCGAGGGCTCCATAGGCGCCGGAACCGGCACCAGCGTCTTTGGCTTCAAGGGGGGAATCGGGACCGCTTCGAGGGTCCTCCCGGAGGATCGTGGGGGCTTCACGGTGGGCGCTCTCGTTCAGTCGAATTTCGGCGGGGTGCTGACCGTTGATGGAATGCAGGTCGGCGAGCGCCTCGGGCGCGTGCCCTACCGCGGCGGAGTGGAGGCGAGTGGGGGATCGTGCATGATCGTCCTCGCCACCGACGCGCCTCTCTCGCCTCGCAACCTCGAGCGGATGGCCTCGCGGGCGGTGATGGGTCTGGCCCGGACCGGGTCCTATATGAGCAACGGATCGGGAGATTTCGTGATCGCGTTTTCGACCCGGAACTCCGTTCCTTATACCGCCGAGGAAATGACTCGATTCGATGAGTTGCTCGCCAACGACTTCACCAGTCCGCTCTTTCTCGCCACTGTCGAGGCGGTCGAGGAGGCGGTACTGAACTCGCTCCTCACCGCGACCACGGTCACCGGGTATCAGGGCCACACGCTGGAGGCCTTTCCGATCGAGGTGCTCCAGGATATGCTCGCTGAATCACACAGACAGGAGGATCCCATGGGTCAGGAAGAGCATGACCGGAGAATCGACTACATCGAATTCCCGACCACCGATATCGAGGCCGCCAAGGCCTTTTATTCCGGCGCATTCGGTTGGGCATTCCAGGACTGGGGCCCCGACTATTCGAGCTTCGAGGATGGGCGGTTGAACGGAGGTCTGCGCAAGGAAAACGAGGTCATCACCGGTGGACCGCTTGTCGTGATCTACGCTGTGGATCTCGAAGGGGTCGAGGCGGCGGTCCGATCGGCCGGCGGCACGATCGTCAAGGAGATTTTCAGCTTTCCCGGTGGCAGGAGATTCGAGTTTGCCGACCCCTCGGGCAACCAACTCGCGGTGTGGTCGGATAAGTAGGGTTTGGGGCTTGGGCCCTGGAGCTTGAGGATTGAGTCTGTGCCTGTGCCCGAGAATGGCAGAGGGGCAGAGGGGCAGAGGAGAAAGGGAGAAAGGGTGCCGGTGAATCTCCGCGGTGTGGATTGATCAGAACGCAGCAAGGACGACGGACGTATAAATACCAGGAGGCTTGCATGGCGAATATTGCATCCCGAGTTTTTTCCCTTTTGTCGTTGATCCTGCTGTTGTCGGGTTCCGTTGCCTGTATATCGGTGGACGAATCCGGCAACGTGAAGAACCCGCCTCCACCTCCTCCGTCGGCCACCGTCGCGTTGGATTCTCGTCCCGGCATGGCCGAAGTCTCCATCGACGGAGAGTTCCGCGGAACCGCACCGGTCAGACTCGATCTCCTGGCGGGCACCCACAAGATCGAATTCCGCCTCCGGGGTTATCAGACGTGGACCCGCGACCTCGTCGTCGTCGCGGGTGACGACACCAATGTCGTGGCGACCCTCGAACGGGTCGATTGATCACCACGGCCGGGGGGAGTATTCGATAGTGTGAAAGTCGCCGCCCTGGGGGACGGCGCCCATTGACCGGGACGGTCCTTCAGATTGGCCCTTTGTCTTATATGATTCTCCGACTTACTGCCCCAATATGCCCATTTATTCTGCAGTCGCCTGTCTATAGATGATCTGTAAACAGTTATCATTATTAAATAATTGAAATAAAATGAGTTATTGCTCAAATGATTGTGGACAAGAGTGTCCACAAAACCTACATTCCTAATCACAACGCAGAGAAATGAAACGGAAGCGGTTTGGAGGAGTGTTCCTACCGGCAGTGCGATGTGCCCATCGGCTGAATGGGGGAGATGCGCCTTCGGCGGGGAGGTGGTGCCTTTGGAGAGCAGCTGAAAGATCGCGGTGTCGATTCTTGTCCTGATCCAGATATTCAAATATGAAGGAGAATTGTGATGAGGTGGAGATTGTTCTGTGCGTCGATTGTGTTCTTTTCTTGTTGTTTTCTCGGAACCGCACCGACATGGGCGGCGACCGAGGAGGAGATCCATACGGCCATCGATGACGGACTCGCGTGGCTTGCGAGTACTCAAAACCCGAATGGTTCGTGGGGTAGCGGAGAATAGGTGGCCACCACCGGGATTGCCCTTGTCAATCTTCAGGAACGTGCATTCGAACTCGGGTATGGATTCTCCATTCGACCCTGGATATCCGTACTCCCAGAACGTAATCGACGGCCTAAACTATTTGCTCTCGGCCGTGATGTACTGGTTTTACCTTCAATTCGCAGATTGCGGGCGATCCGGATTCAAACGGGGACGGAGTGGGGGTCGGTATCTTCGACTCAGATCCACTATGCGAATTACTCCACTGGTATCGCTCTGATGGCCGTTGTCTCAAGCAGGGAGCCGACGAGGGCAGTGACCGGCTGGGCCGCTGACGGGACAGACATATGGAGTCGTAGTTCAAAACCTGGTTGATTGGTTGGCGTGGGCGCAGACAGACCCAGCCTGCCAATACCGCGGCGGCTGGAACTACGACTACGCAAATAACCAGTGCTATCGTAGCGATAACTGCTTTTCTGGATATGTTGTGTCTCGGGCTTCGGTACGCTGAAGCCCCGGCCTTCGGGTTTGCGAGCACGATCCCTCCGTTCGTAAAATCCGAACTCAATCTGTGGATCGATTATATTCAGAGTCCGGACGGGGGCTCGGGATACGATCGTCTCCCGGTGATTGGGAGAATCTCTTGAAGACGGGCAATTTGTTGGTCCAGATGTCATTTGTGGGCGACACGACCGCGACTCAACGTGTTCAGGACGCCATGGCGTACATCCAGAATCACTGGAACGACCCGGGGGGCTGTGGAACAGGATGGAATCCTCCGACACACCTACAGGCCATGTACAACCTGATGAAAGGTCTTGAGAGCCTCGATATCGATACCATCACAGTCGGTGGGGAAGAAATCGATTGGTTCCTCGACCCGGATCAGTTTGCCGATGTCTTGGTCAACTCCCAACTCGGTGACGGGAGCTGGCCAAGGGACTGTTGGGAACGATGGAATCCATATGTGCTGTCGTCAGGGTGGGCGCTTCTGACCCTGCAGCGGCTCGCGCCTCCACCACCTGTTGAGGTAGCGATCACCCTTGCTGAATGCGTTTGCGATGTGGATTCATACGACGTGGTCGTCGACTACACCGTGGAGAGGTTCAGTGTTGATGGGACGCTCACCTTTTACAACGACGGTGGGTTGGTCTACACACTGAATCTGAACGATTTCACCGGTAGCGATACCTTCACATGGACTGTGGTTTCGGATTCGGTCGGTTTACACGAGTGGGAGGCCGTACTCGAGGTGGTTCCCGTCGGCGGGGGAACCCCTGGTGAAGCGGACGATGCGGCGACGATCACCGTTCAGCAGACGCCCGAGGTCTCTGGGATCGAAGACCAGGTCTATCCCTTTGATACTTTTGATCTTGACGCCTATCTGGTGGTGGATCCCGGGAACGTGGTCTGGTCCTTCGAGGGCAACACGTGCCTTGGTGTGTCGATCGACCCGGACAACGTGGTCACGGTCACCAATCCGGGTCTCGCGTGCACGGATCCGGAAGACCTCACCTTCTGGGCTGCGGTCGAGTACTGCGACGGCGGGCTGAGCTGTGAGGCTGCTGACACCGCCACGTATACTCCGAATCAGCCTCCAGATTGCAGTGGTGCTTCCGCAGGTCCCGATCGCGTGTGGCCGCCCAATCACAAATTCGTGCCGGTTGCGATCATGGATGTCTCGGACCCAGACGGAGATGTTCTTGCGATCACCATCGATTCCATCTTCCAGGACGAGCCGGTGGAGACCGCCGGCGACGGCTCCTTCGAGCCGGATGGGATGGGTGTCGGGACGGAATCGGCCGATGTGCGAGCCGAACGCTCCGGCACCAAGAAGGTTCCCGGCGACGGTCGCGTCTACCACCTGACCTTTACCGCGGATGACGGTCGCGGCGGTCTGTGCAGCGCGACGGTCCAGGTCTGTGTGCCGCACAGTGTCAAGGGCACCTGTGTCGATCAAGGGCCGTTGTACGACTCGACGAGTCTCGAACCATAGGGTTTTGATCTGAGGTGGTGACCTCAGGAACAACCGACAACGAGATGGGCCGGTGTAACGCCGGCCCATCTTTTCCGTGGCGGAGGCCGATTCAAGATGTCCGATCTCTCGGGAGTGAGCGGCCGGCTGTTCGGATGGGTTTTTCGTACCCGGATTGGTGAACGGGGGAAAGGGAGAGGGTCCATCGCGTTATCTGGGGTTTGCGCCGATTGCCTCCCGCAAATGTGGTTCTAGAAAATCAATGTGAGGTCCCGCTGGAACCACTCCGGTGGGGTTGATGGTCGGGTGGCTGCGATAGTAGTGGTCCTTGATGTGGTCCATGTGCACGGTCTCGGCCACACCGGGATACTGGTAAAGCTCACGGGTGTAGCCCCAGAGATTCGGGTAGTCGACGAGGCGCCGGATGTTGCATTTGAAGTGGCCGACATACACCGGGTCGAAACGGAGGAGAGTGGTGAAGAGGCGCCAATCGGCCTCGGTCAATTGCTCGCCGAGGAGATATCGGTTGCCGTGGAGCCTGAGTTCGAGCTGATCGAGCGCTGCGAACAGGGCGTTGACCGGCTCTTCATAAGCTTCCTGGGTGGTTGCAAAGCCAGATTTGTAAACGCCGTTGTTGACGCTTTTGTAGACGAACGCGTTGAGGTCGTCGATTTCAGAGAGCAGCTCCGGCGGGCAGTAGACGGGTCCGGAGGCTCCGGCGTCATTGAACTCGGAGTCGAAAAAACGGATGATTTCCGACGATTCGTTGTTGACGATGGTTGCGGTCTCCCGGTCCCAGAGGATTGGAACCGTCACCCGCCCGGTGTAGTGGGGGTCGGCGGCCGTGTAGATCTGGTGGAGGAATTCCGCACCCAGAATCGGATCGGGAACCACCCCGGGCGCTGGGGCGAAGGTCCAACCGTTCTCGAGCATGATGGGATTGACCACCGACACCGAGATGTGCTTTTCGAGTCCTTTGAGGCTTCGGTATATCAGGGTCCGGTGTGCCCACGGGCAGGCATAGCTCACGTAGAGGTGATAGCGCCCCGACTCGGCTCTGAAACCGGACGAACCATCGGCGCTCACCCGATTTCGGAACTGCGGTGTTTTGCGAACAAAACGCCCGCCGGTTTTCCCGGTGTCATACCACTGATCTTTCCACTCGCCGTCGACGAGAAGTCCCATGTCACTCTCCTTGATTTCGGGATGTGCCCCTTCCGAGGCCACGGTCACTTTGAGGTGAAGCCCACCTTCCGGTGCGATCCGTCACAATAGGGTTTGTTCTCAGAGGCCCCGCAGCGGCAGAGCGCTGTCTTGGTCACCCGGTTGAGGGTCCGTCCGGTCCCTGCGCAGATCTCGACGTTGCCCGAGAGACCGAGCGGACCGTCCGGAAATGGGGTGATCTCGAGCAATCCGTTGCGCACATCCAGAGCTTCGGATTCCTCGGTGGTCGGCTCGCCGGTGGCGGTAAAACCGGCCTCCTTGTGCCTGCCGTCGCAGTAGGGTTTGTTCTTGGAGGCGCCGCAACGACAGAGGGTGGCCCTGGTGGCCGGTTCTTGCCCCTCAATCGCGAGCTCCGCGGTGATCGCCAGCGGCCCGTTTTCCAGCACCCGGATGACGTTGACGTCGGGAGCCCGTTCCGCCTCGCCGCCGTCGTGCCGTTCGTAGGTGATAGCTCCGGAGGGACAGCTCCGAGCGACCGCTGTCAGTTCCTCGACGGTGCCGTTGTCGGGCTGGATCCAGGGCCCCGTGGCGTTGGCAACAAAGACATTCGGCAGACCCAGCACGCAGTTCCGCGAGTGGATGCACTTCGATCCGTCAAATCGAATGGTAATTTTTTCGCCTGCGTACTCCTGCGGTTTGCCGGACATGGTGGCCTCCTGTTTGATCTCCCAAGGAACAACCGTCGGACAACGGCCGACAATTCCAAACCCCAAACCGCAAACTCAGAATTCCGAATTCCGAACTCCGAACTTGCGAATCTACCCTTCGCGATACATCTCCTCGATCACATCCGAGAACCGTTCCATCGCCACGTTTCGCTTCACCTTCAGGGTCGGGGTCAAGAGCCCGTTCTCGATGGAAAACTCTTCCAGCAGACGGAAATCCTTGATGGTCTCGAAGGAGGCGAAGTTTTTGTTCATGTCTTCGACGATCAACCGAATGTGGTCGTTGGTTCTCTCGTCCGCCAACAGGACCTCGAGCTTGTCGTCGGCGATCCCCTGTTCCTTTGCCCAGGCCCTGATGTTGTCCGCATCGACGGTGATCAGGGCGGTCAGGTATTTCTGCCGGTCACCGACCACGCACACCTGGCTGATGTACTTCGAGGTGGCAATGAGACCTTCGATGGCCGAGGGGGCGACGTTCTTGCCGCCGGCGGTGATGATCAGATCCTTCTTCCGACCGGTGATCTTCAAGAAGCCCTCGTCGTCGATCTCGCCGAGGTCACCGGTGTGCTGCCAGCCGTCCTCGGTCAGGGTCTCTGCGGTTTCGGCGGGCATCTTGTAGTACTCGCGCATGATGTTTCGACCGCGGTAGAGGACTTCACCGTCGTCTCCGGTTTTCTGCTCGATCCCGGGCCCGGTGGGCCCAACCCAGCCAAAGCGGTAGTTGTCGTATCGGTTGATGTTGGTGAAGGAGGTGTTCTCGGTCATGCCGATTCCTTCGAGAACCAGCACCCCAGCGGCGTGAAAGAACTTCGCGATCTCCGGGTTGATGGGCGCGGCGCCCGAGATGCACCAGCGGACCCGGCCTCCGAGCGCATCCTGAACCTTGGAAAAGACCAGCTTGGTCGCGAGACCGTATTTGATGCCGAGAAGCGGTGGGATCGGCCTTTTGGCGAGCTTGAGATCGCTGACCTGATTGCCGACCGAAAGGGCCCAGTTGAAAATCTTGAGCGCCAATCCTCCCTTCGCCTGGGCGCCGGAGATGATCTTGGTATGGACCTTCTCATACACCCGCGGCACACTGGGAAACCAATGCGGCTGTGCGATCTTGAAATCTTCGCTGATGCTCTCGATTCCTCGCGCGAACACCGTGGTCGCCCCCATGTAGAGAGCGGTATAGACGCAGGTGCGGGCAAAGACGTGTGCAAGTGGCAAAAAGAGCAGCGTCACATCGCCGTCAGCGGATTCGAACGAGTGGTACACCGTCTGAGCGGTAAATGTGAGGTTGTCGTGGGTGAGGACCGCCCCTTTGGGAACACCAGTTGTTCCGGAGGTATAGACGATGGTGGCGACGTCGCTTGCCGAGACGTCTTTTATCCGGGCGTCCAGATCGTCATCTTTGATGTCGGCGCCGAGGTCGAGAAAGTCTTCGAAACCGATGACCCACGGATCGTCCGGCGGCGTGCCCTTGAAGAGGATGACCTTGCGGACTTCGGGCAGATCGTTGCGGATGGACAGCAGTTTGGCAAGCTGATCTTCGTCCTCTGCAAAGATCAGGACGGCATCAGAATGATTGACGATGTGCCCGACATCCTTTGCCAGAAGCGAGTGATAAATACCAACCGCGCAGGAGCCGATTGTTGCCAGTGCGATATCCGTCAGTACCCAGCGGTAGTTCGAATAACTCAGGATATCGGCCTTGTCGCCTTTTGAGATCCCGAGGGCGATCAAACTCTTGGCCGTCCGCCGGACCTCGTCGTAAAACTCGATCCACGAGATGGAACTCAGATCGCCGCTTTCGGTGATGCTTCGATAGGCGGGTCTTGGACCGAAGCGGTTGACGGTGGCGGTGAGCATTTCGTGCACATTCTTGAAATCCGTAAATTCCATGGTGGTTCCCCCGGAGCGTTTGGTGCTTTCGGAATCGCGTTCGAAAGTCTAGCAGAGGGCGACGCTGTGGCGGCAGTTCGGCGCGATATACTGCTCGCCTCTATTGATTCAAGAGCGGCACCAATTCAACAGGATCAGCCGCGAAGGAGTTGTGATGAGTCTCGATCAATACATGTCGGCGTTCGGCGATGACCCTCGAGTCAGACAGGTGGTGATTCTCGGTGTCACGGTCCTTCTGTCCCTGTTGGTGCGGCTGTTCTTCGGAACGGTGGTCAAGATCGTGACAAAAAAGACGACCACCGATGTCGACAACAAGATTGCTGCGGAGGTTCGAAAGCCCCTGATTTGGACCATCCTGCTCACCGGAGTCATGCTGGCATATCTCGAGTTCGATATACCGGAGCAGATCGATTACGTCGTGCTCGGCGTGGTGAAGACGGCCCTGGCCTTCCTGTGGACGCTGGCCGCGCTCCGCGTCGGCAAAATCCTCTTGCTCGTGGTGAGCAGAAATGTCGATCGCCTGAAGTTCATCGAACCCAAGACCCTGCCCCTTTTCGAGATGATCCTCAAGATCGTGGTGGCCGGCGGTTTTTTGTATTTCGTTTGTATTGCGTGGGAGATCCCACTCACCTCGTGGCTGGCATCGGCCGGAGTGCTCGGTATCGCCGTTGGTTTTGCCGCGAAAGACACCTTGTCGAATCTCTTCTCAGGGATCTTCATTGTGGCGGACACCCCGTACCAGGTTGGGGACTTCGTCGTGCTCGACAACAGTATTCGCGGTCAAGTGTTGGAGATCGGGATGCGATCGACGCGGCTCTTGACGCGGGATGACGTCGAAGTCACCGTGCCGAATGCGGTGATCGCCAACGCCCAGATCGTCAATCAGACCGGCGGGCCGCACGAAAAAATGCGGGTTCGAGTCAAGGTCGAAGCGGCCTACGGATCGGATATCGATCAGGTCGAAGAGGTTCTTCTTGGGTGTATCGAGGGCGTCGGACATCTCTCCGCCGAACCAAAGCCCCGGGTCAGATTCCGCGAGTTCGGCGCCTCCGGTCTGGTCTTTGAATTGCTGGCGTGGATCGAGGAACCGGTCTTTCGAGGTCGCGTGCTCCACACCCTGAACGGGAACGTGTACAAGGCCCTCAATGCTGCCGGAATCGAGATTCCGTACTCCAAGCAGGATGTGTATATCAAGGAGATGCCGGGTTCGCGGTAGTTGGTGTGCCCGCGTCCGCGTCCGTGTCCGAATTGCAGCGGCAGCGGCAGCGACGGCGAACAGCGGCGGGGCACAATCAGTGTTCAGGGTCAGCGATCAGGTGCAGTGACGGCGTGATCACCTCCGGGTCGTTCAACAGAAGGATCACCCGTGGTGGTGTAGGCGTCTCGCCTGCACATCGTGCGGCCGAGATGGCCGCACCAAAAAGGCCGGAGGGTACTGTTCACTGTCCCGGCCGCTGATCGCTGACGCCGACTCCTGTTGGCTGACGCTGTCCGCCGGTCCCCGGCGCTGTCCCTGATCGCTGTGCGGCACTTCTCACTTGGGCCGAGTGATCCAGGGAGTAGGACACAACTCTGAAGGTGGGCCTTGGCCCACCTTCAGGCCTGTTCCTGAACGCTATCCGAGACTCTGTCTTGGACAAGTATGATCCAGCATCCAGCATCCAGCATCCGTCGCCAAACACGCGGAAACGCCATTTCGGCGACGTTACCTCGGGTACGAGGTGATCTCCTCATACCCGTCTTCGGTGACGATGTAGCTGTCTTCGATGCGCACGCCCTGGTCCCAATACCCCGCGTCGATGTCCGATCCTTCCGAAATATAAATCCCGGGTTCGATGGTGATGACCATACCGGCCTGAAGTTCGTCGACATGTGGGTCGTGGACATCCAGACCGACATGGTGGCCGAGGCCATGGAGGTAGTAGGGCCCGAAGCCAGCCTCTTCGATGACCTCGCGCGCTACCCGGTTGAGTTCGCGCATGGTGACACCCGCGCGCAGCATCGCCCGAGCGGCATCACCGGCAGCGTTGACTGTATCGACGAGTTCCTGTTGACGGGGATTCATGGTGCCGTTGACGGGGAAGGACCGCGTCATGTCGCTCGCGTAACCGTCGACGCTGCACCCGATATCGATCACCACCATCCCGTCCGTCATCTCGGCGTTGTTTTTGCCATAGTGGGGCAAGACCGCGTTGGCCCCCGAACCGACGATTGAATCGAAGGCCACTCCGTTGGCCCCGTTGCGGCGAAAGCTCGCGACAATCGCCTGCTCGATTTCGGATTCGTTGACTCCCGGTCGAATCATGGGTGCGATATCTCCAAAGGCCTGCGAGGTGATCGCGGCCGCCCGCCGCATCTTCTCCAACTCGCGGTTTTCCTTGACCGCCCGCAGGTATCGCATTTCTTCACCGGGCGCCCTGCCGATGAATGGCAACGCGAGGCGGCTGAAAAAACCGGGATTCGGCGCGACGATCGCCACCGGCGTCGCGTGTCCCGAGAGATAGAGGTTGTTGCCCGCCGAAATCACCAGCCCCGGTCGTTGCAGACCACCGCTGTCGAGCAGCCGTTGGATGCGGTCGCCGTGCGGACCGATGCCGGGGCCATACTGGGGCGCCAGCAGCATCACGATCAGAACCAGAAACACCAGTGCGGTGGCGCTCGCGTTGAAGGTATGGGTGAAAAGCCGCGGCCGGCGGCGTTCGCGCCGATGGGCCACCCATTCAAGACTGTCTTCGGCTCGTTTCAATCTGAAAAGAACCAATAGTTGGCCGATGAAAGACCCGGCGGCGACAATTACAATAAGCCAAAAGGTGATCTTCACCGATAGGGCTGTGACCACCAGGGCTGTGCCGAGCGAGGCCGCCGTGAGCGCCGTGCCGATCTTTGGTAGGACCGCACCCAGGACCACTCCCACCGCTGCCAATCCGAACAAGAGCGGCATGTTGCGTTCAAACGATCCGGAGAAAAAGAGATGTGCCACATAAAGCGCAGGCAAGGGCCAGATACACGCCATCGCCACCGCGAGACGGCGAGGCCAGACCACAATCGCGGCCGCCACCGCCATAACGGTCAACATCACCACGAGGGCAAGAAAATAGCCGGAGTCACCGAAAGCCATCAGACCCACGGGCACCGCGATGCCGAAGAAGAAGCTCATCAGGGTGAACCGTGGGATCTGCGCGCCGAATAAAAGGAGGGTGGCGCCCCAGACAACTGCCACGATCCGCAGCACGGTGGTGAGCAAGGTCGATTCTGCCGTGATCCCGACCGGCAAGGATTCTGCAGCCGATCCGATAACTGGCAGGAAAGTGAACAACGCGGCGGCGACCCCCCCACGCGTCGCCCGCCGACCCCGGATGATCGATGTGATGATATCCATAGCGCCCCTCCGCGGTAATTGTACTTCGGTAGACTGCTATCCGCAGCTCGCATTTTTTTTGAGAATTCTGTAAGAGGGCGAAATCGAGGGAGGACTCATGAGAGACGGCGACCGCGGAATTGATCGGCGACGGTTCATGGCCTTTTTTGGCGGCTTCGGTCTTGCGGGATCGGTGTTGCCCGGGCTTCTCTGGGCGGAGGTTGCGGAGCAGGGAGCGATCAGTCTCGATGCCCTGAGGGGCGCGGAACGGATGGCCGGACTCGATTTCACCGATGAGGAGCGCGAGCTGATGTTGAGCGGGCTCGAGGGTCTGCGGAAGGATTACGAGACCCTGCGCGGGCTTGCGATCGACAATTCGGTTGCCCCGGCGCTGCAATTCGATCCGTTGCTTCCCGGGATGGAAAGCTCCTGCCGGCCATTGACGGCCAGGGCGCCCGGGCCGCAGAGGACCGACAGACCCGATGATGATGCGGAGTTGGCCTTCCTCCCGGTGGGCGAATTGGGCAACCTCCTCCGGAGGCGGAAGATCTCTTCGGTGGAGCTGACAAAAATCTACCTCGATCGGCTGCGCCGTTTTGATTCGGATCTGCATTGTGTCATCACCCTCACCGAAGAACGGGCAATGGAAATGGCGAGGCGGGCCGACGGCGAGCTCGAGAGGGGCTTGTGGCGTGGACCTTTGCACGGGATACCCTGGGGGGCCAAAGATCTGTTGGCAGTTCGGGGCTACCCCACGACCTGGGGGGCGAAGCCTTTCGAGGGTCAGACTTTCGACTACGACGCCACCGTCGTTGAGCGGCTCGACGAGGCCGGTGCGATCCTGGTGGCCAAACTGACTCTGGGCGCTCTCGCCTGGGGCGATGTGTGGTTTGGCGAGATGACCCGAAATCCCTGGAACACCGAGCAGGGTTCGAGCGGATCTTCCGCGGGCCCGGGCTCGGCCACATCGGCGGGTCTTGTGGGCTTTGCCATCGGATCGGAGACCTGGGGCTCCATCGTCTCGCCCTCGACACGCTGTGGAGTGACTGGTTTGCGACCAACCTTTGGGCGGGTCAGCCGGCACGGTGCCATGGCCCTGTCGTGGAGCATGGACAAACTCGGTCCCATGTGTCGTGACGTCAACGACTGTGCCCTCGTCTTTGATGCGATCCACGGCGCGGACGGGCTCGATCCGACTGCCGTCGGGCACGATTTCGTGTGGGACTCAGCTCTGGATATCCGATCTCTCAGAGTCGGTTATCTCAAATCGGACTTCGAGCGCGAATTGGATTTTGATGATCAGACCGAAGAGGCGGTCAAAAACGGAGCACGGGAGTGGAAGAGGATGGATCTCGAGAGCCTCGAGGTCATGCGTTCGTTGGGTCTCGAGTTGGTGCCGATCGAGCTGCCCGATCTTCCGGCCGAAGCGATGTCCTTTATTCTCTCGGCCGAGGCGGCCGCGGCATTCGATGATCTGACCCGAACGGGGCAGGATGATCTGTTGGTGCGACAGATCGAGAATGCTTGGCCCAACGTCTTTCGCCAGGCACGGACCATCCCGGCAGTGGAGTACATCCAGGCGAATCGGGCGCGCACGCTCCTGATGCGCGAGATGGAAATGATGATCGAGGGTCTCGATGCCTGGATCGCGCCCTCCTTTGGCGGTGACAACCTCCTGGTGACCAATCTCACGGGCCACCCGTCGGTCGTGGTGCCGAACGGGTTCCGCTCCGATGGCACACCGACCAGCATCACCTTCAACGGCCGCCTTTTTGGCGAATCGGAGATTCTGGCGTTGGCGCATGCCTACCAGCTGGCAACGGGTTTCCACCTTCGCCACCCGGAGGCGTTCCGGTAGCATCGGCGTTTCCATCACAAACCGCAGATCACGCAGATGAGCGCGGTTTCTCCGTTGGACGAAGCTCAAGAGCCGCCCGCCTGTGACATGTATCACAGTGAGATGTTGTGTCGAAACGCGACGATGGTCATCCGTGACACGAGTGTCAACGTTAAGTCAAACCCGGCATCGAAATTGCTCTAGGTAATACTGACGAGGTGATCAATGGCCCCAGTACAATTCAAAATCGTCGGTAATCCAGCTGATCTCAGAGTCAGCCAATGCACTTTCTGCTCCCACCGCAGCCCGGATGGGACCCGTTGTAAGGCATATCCGCGGGGTATTCCTGTGGAAATCCTGTTCAACGAGCACGACCACTGTGAGCCATTCCCCGGGGACAACGGCATTCGCTACCAGCCGATCCAACTCGGTTTCGCCGAAAAACTGCCGGCACCCCGGCTCAATACGCCGGCCGGCGCCGGCTGAGTTCGTTGCAACCGTTCGATTAATTCCTCCCCTCCGGGTCTTTGCTACTGTTGACTGCAAATGGAGCCTGCGTCCTGGATCCTGGTTGCCGTAGCCGCACTCGTGACGATCGGATTGGTCGCGTTTGCCGTGGTGTCTCTCAGAGAGGGCGAGGGACGTGCCTTGCGGGTGTCGTTGATTCTCGTTGCGCTGATCGCATTCCCTTGTATTGCTGCGGCGTATTTGCCGCCTCCCGTGCCAGCAGTCGTTGTGGGAGTCGTCGCAACTCTGCTCCTGCTGGCCTTGGCTCTGTGTTTTGTCGGACTGGTGCAAGAGCCGGCGCCGGGAGGCAACCCGTCTCGACAGGTCGACGAACGCGACATCATGTTCGCTCGCGGTCGACTCCGCGAGGGCACACCCGAGTACGTGATGTATTACGCCGCCCATCCCGAGAACCGCCTCGGTGACGACCGGACCCGCGAGTTGCCCGGTTTGCTGTCATCCGAGGCAGAGTTGGCCGAACCTCTTTCATTCGCTGCGGCAAAGGCCAGCTTCGATGTCACCGAAGCTCTTCGCGACCAGGTCGATGGCGAGATCGCCGAGCAACAGGTCGTGCGGTCGCCGGAGCACTGGTCGGCGACATTGAAAGATCTGGCCCTTTCTTACGGCGCGGTGGACGCCGGTATCGCGGAACTGCAGCCCTATCACGTGTACTCGCACATTGGCCGCGGCACCGGAGCCTATGGTGATCCGATCGATCTCCGACATCGATGGGCGCTCGCTTTCACTGTGGAGATGGACCACGGGAGGGTTTCCTACGCTCCGGCAGGCCCGGTGGTTGAAGAATCAGCCCGGCAATACGTCGAAGGAGCAAAGATCGCGATCACTCTCGCGAACTGGATCCGACGCCTGGGCTATCCGGCGCGTGCCCACACTGACGGTAACTACCGGGTCATCGCGCCGTTGGTTGCGCGCGACGCCGGGTTGGGGGAGATCGGCCGAATGGGGATCCTGATGACTCCCCGGCTCGGCCCGCGGGTGCGCCTCGGCGTCGTGACCACCGATCTACCGCTCGTGGCCGACGCTCCCGGCGATGATCCGACGGTCATCGATTTCTGCAACATCTGTCGCAAGTGTGCCACCAACTGCCCGGTTGCGGCCATTCCGAGCGGCGACCGAAAACCCATCGATGGCGGTCTTCGCTGGTCGATCGATTCGGAGAGTTGTTTTCGTTATTGGAATCTCGTCGGCACCGATTGCGCCTCCTGTATGCGGGTCTGTCCTTATTCCCACCCGGACAATGCCGCCCACAACCTCGTTCGATTCGCGATCAAGAGATCCGCAGCCGCCCGGCGCGCCATGTTGTGGTTTGATGACCTCTTTTATGGAAAGAAACCTCCTGCCAGGCAACTCCCTGAAGACATTGTTGATAGAATCGAAGCATGACCAATGCGCATGGATCCGATCCGTCAGTTGGAGGCACGAAATGAAGCTCAGATCATTCGCGATCCTGATTGTTTTGTTCGCGGTCGGTGCGGCGCCGGTTGTGGCGCAAGGTCTGGCCGATTCCACGCGACCGATCGGGTCCGAGCGTTCCGAAACCAAGGGAATGGTCATCGACAATTCGAGTCTGACCAAGGCCTCGAGGACGACCCGTGTTGCCACCGCAGGAAACTGGATTCTCGACACCGCCGCCGAATGCGTCGAGTCGGTCAAAGAGTTGAATATCGTGCTGACTGAAACCGCCACCGGGGATGTTTTCTTCGATGAGGATTGGCGGCGCCGGGTCGAGGACAGCGCCAACAGATTCAGGCTTGCCGAGAGCGATTTTTTGATGATCGATCCCGACCCACGCTACAACCAGTCCTTTGATCGAATGGAATCGGCTGTCGAACTCGCGGAATCCGCCGTCGCCGCTTTGCTGAACACCTTCGAAATCAATCAACCCCTCTATACCACTCCAAAGAAGGAACTACTGGATGTGGAGCGGACGCTTGAACTGGCATATGCGCAACTACGGGCCGACCACCGCGCGGAGCTGGCCTCGGAACCCGCGCCACCAATTGATCCCATCAAGGCCGACCAATCGATCAATACTCTGTGCGGCCAGCGCTACGGCGCTGGATCCGGTAATTTTTCTGACTGTGTCGAAAGTCAAAAGACGGCGATCACCGCGATCACCATGCGCACCAGTCCCGATTACCGTCTCGACTCGGCGACCTTCAACACGATTCGGAACAACTGCCGTTTCGAATATCCCGACAACTACGCCGGTCGGAATCGTTGCGAGGAACAGCACATGGCCGCCAAAGGGTCTCGCTAGCCCACTTCTCGCCATCGACCAGATCAGCTTCTGCCGCGAATTCCGTCGTGTAACCCCGTCGTAGCCACGGGCATATCACGGATGAGTGCGGAAGCTCCTCCTTCCTTCCGCTTGGCCCCTCGGATCCCCCCTCCGAGGGGCCTCGTTTTTTCGGAAGCTCGATGCTCGATGCTAGATGCTGGATCACTGCTGTCCAAAACAGATCGTCACCTGAAGTTACCCACCTGACAACACGCGGTTTACGGGTTGGTTTTTGGCATATCCGGTTCGCGGTTGGCACGTACCCGTTCCCGATCCCGAATTGCAGCGGCAGCGACAGTGTCCAGCGTCAGCGACAGGCAACAGCGAACAGGGACAGCGGTCAGTGTTCAGCGGCAGCGGTCAGGAGTCCATGCGGCGAAGTGGCAACCTCCTGGTCGTTCACCGGAAGGAACGGCCGTTGTGGTGTAGGCGTCTCGCCTGCACACTGTGCGGCCGAGACGGCCGCACCACAAAGGCCGGAGCCCCGATGAAGTGAGTGCTGTTCGCTGTCCCGGCCGTTGATCGCTGACGCCGATGACTGAACGCTGATGCTGACTACTGTCCCTGCTTGCCGTCCCTGTCGCTGTTCCTGAAATCTGTCCGAGACTCCGTCTTGGAAAAGAGTGATCCCGCATCCTGGTTCCTGCGTCGACGAGGCCGTCCCCGTGTCAACGAAGCCTATAGGCCTCCAGCATGTCCTCTACGGTGCGGCGGAGGTTTGGGTCGGAGATCAGCGTGACGAGCTCGGGGTTGGTCCGGCAGACCTGGCCGAGGAACTGGAGGCCTTCGCTGCGACGGCCCTGGGCCGCCAGGCTGATTCCGAGATAGAGGGCCGATTCTTCGTGCGGCCAGAGTTTGTGGGCGTTTCGGAGGGCTTGCTCCGCCCCCGGCCAGTCGGAGCGGACGATTCGGGAGCGTCCCACAGTACGCCAGAGAACGGGCGCCTGGTAGGGGAGGCCCTCGATGCGCTGCAGGATCTGCGCCTCGACGGCAGCCGCCTGGCGGGCCGCTGTCTCGGGTGCTGATTGCGCGGCTTGCATGAGGCGCATCTCGAGGGCGCCCATCCACAAATTGGCCGCGGTTCGCTGGAGCTGCCAGTACACCCCGATGCAAGCGATAACCACGACGACTATGGCCACGGGCACGCGTGCGGTTGACCACGTCAATTCCCTGGAATCGTGATCCGACGCAATGAGGTGGCCGAGGACGAGGGCCGTTGGTATCAATCCCACCGCGAGGTGGGTGGGGTAGTGGAGCAGTGCAAATGGTACCCAGCTCGCGGCTGCCAACGGCAAGAGGGGCCCCGCTCGTCGCCAAGTGCCGGCGATGGCCCATACCAGACACAAGGCCCAGATGATGCCGAGTACCCCGATCTCGGCCACCAGTTGGAATGGATCGTTGTGCGCCCAATCAAAGTGCGAAGAAACTTCGTTCCGGCGTCCGGTGCCCCCCGTGCGCGCCAGGAATTCGACCCGGCTCGGGTAATAGAGGTGGGTGTAGTTGGCGGCACCGACTCCGCGGATGGGACGTGATCGGACCATTTCGGCAGCTGCCGTCCAGCCGTCCCCACGAGCCGAGAACAGCTGATACCAGTTTCCCTGTCTGATGCGATCGGTTTCGCGGGCGACCCGCTCATCCAGCCCGGCCGCGAGAGCAATGACGATGATGACGAGGGCGACTCCGAGAGTTCCGACCCAGACCTTCCTTGATCGGTGCTGGATGAGCCACACGCCGGCCACGGCAGCAAGTGCTGCGATTCCGGTAAGAGTCTGGGTGATCAGGACAGCCAGCGAAAGAACGATCGCCAGCGCACCACACAGCTTTCGGTACCGGCGATCTTCTGCGTAGGTGAGCAACAGGGGCAGCAGAAAGACGGATGCCATCGCCAGGTCTGCAGGATTTCCGGCCAGACCCGAGAGTCGAAACCGGCCGATGGCGAACTGGCCGGTGAACTGGAACACGGCGACGCCAAAGACCTGGAGCAGCATGACGGAGACCGAAATGACCGCGCCGATGGCGGTGATCAAGGCCATTTGACGTCTCCGGTCGGGATGAAGGGTCGAGATCCACAGAATGGCCACGATCCAGATAGCGCTCAACGCTGCCGAAACGAAAGCCCGAATGGGATTGGCGCTCCACAAAGCGCTCGCTGCCAGAAGCGCCGGATAGACGAGGAGGACAACGGCGAGGCGTCCCCGAGGCAACATGATGCAGCGATTCCGGGCCGCGCCAACCACCGCCAGGGCTATTGCGAGACAGAATGCCGCCAGGACCACCGCCTCTTTTGGCTGCCGGAAAGCGCTGGCCGCTCCCTCGAGGACAACGATCTGAGCAATGAAGAAGCCGACCGCCACAATCCGAAAGGGCCATACCGGGCCGGGGAGTGTTTTGCGATGCCGTGTCATCGATGCATCCTAGCGCAGCGAAGCTGGTTTTGACCTGCTTTCACCGCGAGTCTGGCGCCTCGATCGTTGACGCAGGCCCTGGAAGGTGTACCCTGTCGGCTTGCCCCGGCGTTGAAATTTTCGAATGGGGTGGTCTTTGCGAGGAGGAGTGATGCGACGCAGCGTCATCATCGGAACAGGAAGATGCATTCCGACCCAGAAGGTCGCTACCGGCGATTTCTTGAAAAACCGGTTCTTCATGGATTACGGACAACCCATCGATCTTGCTGACAACGAGAAAACCGTCAGCAAGTTTCAGGAGATTACCGAAATCGGCGAGAGGCGATACGCCGAGGACGACCAGGTGGCTTCTGATCTGGGGACGATCGCCGCTCAGAATGCGATCGAAACCGCAGGCATTGACGGCGAAAGCCTCGACTACGTCATCTTCGCCCACAACTTTGGCGATGTGGTCGCCGGGAATCGTCGCAGCGATTTTTGCCCCACTCTTGCTGCAAGGGTCAAACAGAATCTGAAGATCGAGAATCCCGAGTGCATCGCGTATGACTTGCCCTTTGGTTGCCCCGGTTGGGTCCAGGGCGTGATCCAGGCTGATTATTATCTCCGCTCAGGTGATGCGAAGAGGGCCTTGGTCATCGGTGGCGAGACCCTCTCGCGAATCTCCGACCCCCACGATCGTGACAGCATGATCTACTCCGACGGCGCCGGCGCTACCATTCTCGAAGGGCGCGAGACTGACGAGGAGATCGGGATCCTGTCCCACGCAGCGCGGTCGGACACGATCGAGCATGCCAGCCTGATGTGGATGGGCCAGACATACGAAGAGGGGTCGAGCGACGAGTCCCTGTACCTCAAGATGTTCGGCCGAAAACTGTACAACTATGCGTTGACCAACGTGCCGGGTGTCGTCAAGAAGAGTCTCGACAAAGCCGGAGTCGGTCTCGAACACGTCAAAAAGCTCTTCATTCATCAGGCCAATGCCAAGATGGACGAAGCTATTTTGAAGCGTCTTTTCAAACTCTACGGAGTCAGCGAGATCCCCGACGGGATCATGCCGATGACCATTTCGTGGCTCGGCAACTCATCGGTCGCCACCGTGCCGACCTTGATCGATCTGGTGTCGCGCGGCGAGATGGACGGTCAAAATGTCGAGCCTGGAGACACCGTCATCATCGCCTCCGTCGGCGCCGGGATGAATGTGAATTCGATCATCTATCGTTGGGTGTAGGCTGCCTGAAAACCCACTGTCGGAGAAACCGCAGATCACGCGGATAAACGCGGATAGCGGGCCCTTGATTATCAGCGTCCCTCTGCGCTATCTGCGGTTTTGAGATGGAGGATGAGCGTACGGGTCTGCTGAAGCCAACCTGCTCCCTCTACTGTGCGATGCGCTCCAACGCTTCGGCATTTTCCGTCATCACGCTCATGAAATCGCCGTTATCGGGTCGGTTGCCGCAGGGATCGAAGACGATGCTGTCGATGGCCCTTTCGTGGAGAGCGGCCACAGAGTCGTCCAGCGGTTCGGCCTCCCAGACCATCCATTGGGCGGGATGGCCGGCCAGCAGCTCATCGAGATGCTCCCAATCGTGACCGGTGGGCACGACGTCGGGTTCCCAGTGGATCTCTTCACCTTTGAGACCGTAGCGGGCGATGAGGTACTGGTAGACCGGATGGGAGAAAACGAGTGGCGAGTCGCCGATCGACTGAGCGGCGGCCTCGAGACGACGGTCGAGATCGAGCAGGTCGTTCTCGAGCTCAGCAAAGCGTTGCATGATTTCCGACGCCTGATCGGGACGACGCGAGGCGATGGCATCGGCAACTGCGCGGGCCTGTTCAACTGCGATCGTCGGGTCCATCCAGGTGGTGAAGGCCCAGCCGGCGTGCTCGTGCTCCCCCTCGGGCCCATGGCTGTGGGTGACCTGGCTTTCGAGTTCGAGGAGCCGATCCGCAGCACCAGCCGTAGTGTCGACCAACTTCGCCGACGGCAGAGTGGCGCGCTCCACCCATTTGGCGTACCCGGCACCATTGACCAGGATCAGATCGGCAACCTGGTAGGTGGCGATCGTGTCCGCGTCGGGCGACCACATCGCAGGGTCTCCCTCCGAGGGCGCCGGGAAATGAACCTCCACCAGATCGCCCCCGACCCGCTCCGCAAAATACGCCAGTGGATAATTGACCGTGTAGACAATCAGTTTGTCGACTGGTTCAGGGGCTTCGGTCGGCTGATCCGCCGCCGGTCCCCCGCCACCGCACCCAACTAGACCTATGACGATTGTTACGACGAGTGCTGAAAACATGCGCATCCGGTGCCTCCTCGATTTGGCGCGTTCACTGCTGTGACCAACATTCTGAATGGTCCGGGGATTTTCTTTTGAACCGCAAAGAACGCAAAGAACGCAAAGATTTTTCATAAGTTATTGACGAACCTGTGGATGCCATCTTTGATGAGTTTGACGTTCCAGTTGATCAGAAAGCCGAGCCGAAGGTCTTTCATCTTGAGATAGGTCAATATTTGAGCCGTGTGGATTGCCAGGAGTTGGTCAACAGTTTTGTTTTCGATCAGGACCAAATCCTCAACCAGCATGTCTATTCGGTACCCTGCGTCGATCTTGATGTCTTCGTAGTCGATGGGTATTACGACCTCGCACTGAACCCGGAATCCGGCCTTTCGAAGTTCGTATTCAAGACACTTCTGGTAGGCAGACTCCAAAAGGCCGGGTCCCAAAGCTCGATGAATTTTGAGTGCCGAATCAACGACGCGCTCGCCAATGTCTTCGATATCCAACCTTAAAAACCTTCTTCGCGGTCTTTGCGTTCTTTGCGGTTCAATAATGTTGCGCTCAACAGACCATCACCTTTTGTGAAGGTCTACCCGACGAGGGGAGCGAATCCGAAATCGTCATTCCCTTCAGCACTCTACGTCACCTCCTTCACTGCAACAAAAAGAGTCGGACGGCGGCGGGTGCGAACCTTGCTGTCAGCAAGGTCAGGATCCCTGCGAGGACCACGCTCATCAAAACCACGACCGCCACTTCCGTGACCAGCACGCCCGCGACCCGCGCCTTTGATCCGCCGATCCTGGCCATGGTTTCGATCTCGCGTTTTCGCAAACGCAGCGAAAGAACGAAAACCAGAACAGCGGTCGCGAGCGCAGCCAGGCCCACCAGCAGCATTCCCGCGACGACAAAGTTCTGCACCGTGAAGATGGTGCCGAGCAGTTCGTCGATCACCGACGTGGGTTTGAGAATCTGGGCCGGTTCATCGGGTGCCTCGAACCGGCCCATGAGAATGGTGCCGCTCTTTTGATCGTGAGGCACGGCGATAACCGCCGAGATCGGATAGCCGGCGGTCGAACCGTGGAAGTGGAAGCTGTCGATATTGTCTTCGGTGATCTCGGTGTACTGGATGACCGAGGCGTTGGCGACGATCTTGTCACCTTCCCGGGAGAGTACGCCGGTGGCCGCCTCAGGTGCGGCCATGTCCTGGTGCCCGTGGACCAGCCCCTGGATGATCCAGGCGGTCTTGAGGTCTACAAAGACCGCCGCATCATCGGCGGTGTAGGTGCGATCGAGCACACCGACCACCTTCATCTTGAGCGGATAGACACCTGCGATGTCGAAGACGCTTTCGGGCGACGAGATCACGGTGTCGCCGACGCCCACCTCGAGCACCTCGGCGGCTCGGGCACCGAGCACGCACTCTCCCAACATCGCCATTTTGCGACCATCTGCAAAGGTCAGGCCGCGGAAGTCGAAATACTCGAGCGAGGTGCCGACGATGGGTTGCTGCCGGACCCTGAAACGGACGTAGAGTGGGATGGCGTCGGCCAGACCGGTGGCGGCGATGCGTCCGGCATCGGCGTAGGTCGTGAGTTCGGGGGTGTCGGACTCGAAGTAGAGGGATGAAAGTGCAAGCTCCAGCGGACTGCCCTTGGCCCCGACCAACAAAGGCGTCGCCTCGGCTCGCGATGTCAACTGCTCGGCCGACTGCTGCACCAGCACCCGCAGCGCCACCGGCAGATAGACGATCAACATGATCGACCCCACCAGCACCGCCGTCTTCACCCGGTTATGCGCCAAATACCGCCACGCGAGAAAGAGGACATCCCTCATCGCATATTGCCCGCAGATGACGCAGATTGACGCAGATGTTTTTTATTTTGGTTTACGAGCCTGGTGTACTCGAGCTTTGGGTAGTGACCGAAATTAACGAGCAAACCCACCTCAAAACAGCCTGCGTTCATGTAGTTGAGGAGCTGGGCCTCATGTTCCATAGCGAGAGCTGATACGGACTTCAATTCAACAATGACGGATTCGAAACAAATGAGATCGGGCTGGTACTTTTTGTTCAGCGTTCGACCTTTGTATCGACCTCCAGAACAACCTGGCTGGCGAAAGGGATTCCCTGCGTCCGCAACTCGATTTCCAGACACTCTTGGTATACAGGTTCAAGAAACCCACAACCCATTTCGTTATAAACCTCGAAGCATGCGCCCAAAATCTGATACGTCTCTTCCTTGAGAGGAAAGTCGTCAATCATTTTTCTTTCCTCTATCTGCGTCAATCTGCGTGATCTGCGGGCTATATGCGTTTTGTGCGGCCGGTGAAGGGTAGGTGTCCGACTCCTCCGAAACGCTTATGAGATCCATGACGTCGAGGTTGCGGTCGAAGCGGGGGAGGAGGTCGTGGTCGTGGGTGACCGTTACCAAGGTCGCGCCGGTGGCTTCGGCAGCGTCGAGCAGGATGTCGAGCACCCTCGTCGTGTTGGTCGGATCGAGATTGCCGGTGGGTTCGTCGGCAAGCAGAAGAACCGGTTCGGCGACCAGAGCCCTGCAGACCGCGACCCGCTGCTTCTCGCCATGCGACAACCGGGTCGAAAGCCGATTCAGCTTGTCGGCGATCCCCACCTGATCGGCAAGCGCCGCCGCCCGGTCCCGCACTGAGCGATCGAGCTTCAACGAGCCGTTGATCCGGTAGGGGAGGATGATGTTGTCGAGCACGGTCAGATACTCGAGCAACTCGAACTCCTGGAAGACCATCCCGATCCGCCGAATCCGGAAGTCGCGCCGCTCACCATCGGGAAGGGCGGTGACCTCGACCTCATCGGTTACCACCGAACCCTCCTGCGGCAGCCGGACCCCTGCCATCAGGTGGAGGAGGGTGGTCTTGCCCGAACCGGATGGACCGATCACCGCGACCTTCTCGCCGGCATGGATTTCCAGCGAAGGGACGTTGAGTTCGAATTCACCCTCGGGGTAGCGGAAGCACAGATCGGAAATCGTGATCATCTTGAACCGCGCATTGTAGCAACGACACCAACGAAAAAACGGCCCCGGTCTGAAGGCGACAGGCCGGTCGGTGGCGAGGATCAGACCATGGGTGTCGTCCTCGTTGCGGAGAGGAGACTTCCTGAATTCACTCGATTTCGTTGCCGTTGGGCAACCCGGGTCAATCAAACTCCGCTACAGTGTGGCCATGAAATCACCTGTGGTTCCAATCGTTCTGATCATGCTGGCGGCATTCTCTCTGTCTGCGCAGACCCCCTTGAAACTTGCCCCCGAGGAGCTGGCCCTGATGCAGGCGGCCCACGACGGGCAGCTGGACGAGGTCGAACGAATTGTGGCTGCGGGAGTGGATGTCGACGTAGCTGATAGCGACTACCGCACACCGGTGATGTTTGCGGCCTTCAACGGCCACAGCGCAGTGGTTGCCTTCCTCCATGAGCACGGTGCGGTAATAAACACCAAGGACATCAACGGGAGAACCCCATTGTTGTACGCCTCGAGCGGTCCCTTCCCGGGGACCGTGGACTATCTGCTGAAGAATGGCGCCGAAGTCGATATTCAGGGCACGCTCGAGGGCTTCACCGCTTTGATGACCGCGGCCGCGGAGGGTCAGGTCGATGTGGTGCGCGTCCTTCTCGAACACGGCGCGGACAAGGATCTCGAAGACAAGGACGGCGACACTGCTTTGAGCTTTGCCCGGCAGAACGGACACTCCGAGGTCATCGAGCTTCTGACGGGGCAATAAAAAGAGCTCGAGGGCGTCGTGCGGTTCGAGCGGGATCCCGCAACCGGGCGCGAAGTTGTTGATGGCGCCCTTGCCGTTCAGGTTGACGCGAATGTGTTTCATTTTTTCTTGCCATCACGGTGACGCTTAATTTCATTCGGCCTCTCGATTCTCCTATAGAATCTCAACCAGATTGAATAGAGAGTTCCATTGGGGAGGCGTCGTGAGATCCAGCCGATTCGGGTATGCCGTCGTTGTAGGTCTTTTTCTTTTGCTGGCGCTGCCTGTCGCCGGGCAGGAGAAGGTGGTCGATAAACCCGAGCTCGTGCTGGTTTTGTCGGGAGGCGGCGCACGCGGTTTCGCCCACATCGGGGTGCTTCGGGTGATCGAGGAGCTGGAGATTGCCCCCGACCTCATCGTCGGGACCAGCATGGGCTCGGTTGTCGGTGGGCTCTATGCAGCTGGGTGGTCGCCAGACGAGATCGAGGCCCTGGTCCACGAGATCGATTGGGAAACGATCTTCACCGATCGTCTCGATCGTCAAGATCGGTCGTTTCGACGCAAACAGGATGATCGACCGATCGTCATTCAGGCCCGTTTGCATTTTGAAGGCCTGAAACCGGTGCTCCCCTCGGGGGTCGTCGAGGGCCAGCGGTTGGAGCTGTTGTTGCACCTTATCGAAGCCCTATCGCCCGCGACCGAGAATTTTGACGATCTGCCGATTCCGTTCCGTGCGGTGGCAGCCGATATCGCGACCGGAGGCGCCGTGGTCCTCGATTCCGGCAGCCTCGCAACCGCGATTCGGGCGAGCATGTCGGTCCCCGGAGCGCTCCCGCCGGTCGAGATCGACGGCCTCAATCTTGTCGACGGCGGCATTGCCGCGAATCTGCCGGTCGGTATCGCCCGAAGTCTTGGGGCCGGAAAGATCATCGCCGTCGACATTTCGAGCCCGCTCGTCGACGAGGACGAGGCGGCGAACAAAAATTTCATGGGTGTTCTGTCCCAACTGAATTCCCTGTTGACGGCCGGAAACGTTGACCGCGATACGGATCTCCTGGGCCCGCGGGACGTTTTGATCGTGCCCGATCTCGGCGATATTTCCTTTGTCAGCTTCGACCGGGCGGAAGATGCAATCGCAATCGGAGAGGCGGCTGCCCGTCTCCAGATCGACGAGCTTCGGAGCGATGCAGCCGGTCCGCAGCGTTGGAAGACCTTCACTCAACGTCCTCGGGCCAACCCGGGCGAGCCCGTCGAAGTGGATCGAATTCGACTCGAAAACGAGACTCTGGTGGATGACCGATTGGTGCGCAAGGCGCTGAAATTCGATCCACCCGAGAACCTCGATCATGCCTCTTTCATCGGTGATCTGCTGGGTTTGTACAACACCCGCTACTTCGGTGTCATCGGTTTCAAGCTCGAAGAGATCGAACCCGAGGTCAAGGAGCTTGTCATCCAGCTACCGCCTCCACAGACCGGACGTGGATCGCTCCAGTTCGGTCTCGGCGTCATCGACGATTTCAATGGCGGTGCGGGCTATCACTTGATCGCGCGCCACCAGTATCTTCCCGCGAACCGGCGCGGAGGCGAATGGGAAACCGTGATTCAATTCGGGACTGTTGCAGAATTCGCGACCGAGTTCTACCAGCCTCTCGATTGGGGCATGCAGTGGTTTGTCGAGCCCTCGTTCAGCTACAACCGGGGAACTCAGGAAATCTGGTTGGATGGACAGGCCTTCGCCGAATATGAGTTTCAGTCTCTCGATCTTCGGGTTGCCGCTGGCCGGGTCCTCGGAAAGTGGGGCGAATTGCGGGTTGCGGCATTTACAGGTAGCAACCGCGGGTCGCCGCGGATCGGCCTGCCGGAGTTTGGGTCCGTCAGCGAGAAGACCGGTGGTGGAAAAGCGAGTTTCTCGATCGACACCGAGGATTCGGTGGCCTTTCCGCAGCATGGCGCTTTGGTCAATTTGGTCTACAGCAGGTCATCCGAAGCTCTCGGTGCCGAAACCGATTTCGAACGGATCTGGGCCGAGGCGACCTATGCCTGGACCTTCGGCAAGAACACCGTGCAACCGCATCTCGAGTATGGCGAAAACCTGAAGTCGATCGAGTCTTTTTTCGACGCCTTTTTTCTCGGCGGTCTGGGGCGGCTCTCGGGGCTTGGAACGAATGAGCTTTTCGGCGAAAAGTTGGCCTTTGCGAGGCTTGCCGCCTATCGAAATCTTTTCAGCCTCGATATGGCCGGGGCGACTGTCAGGTTCTTCGCCGGGTTCAGCCTGGAAGCGGGCAACACCTACTTCCTCGACGAAAGCACTTCGTGGGGCAGCATGATCAAAGGCGGCAGCGTTTTCGTCGGCGGCGAGACCTTTCTTGGGCCGATCATATTCTCCTACGGCCGGGCCGACGGCAATCGCGATCGCTTCTACTTTGCCATCGGGGATCGGTTCTAGGCGCCACCCTGTCGAGTGACGGTCACCCTACGGGAAAATCGTCAGCCAGTCATCCCGCATATTGACCACGGTCCAACCGCGGGATTCGGCTTCGTCCAAACCCCTGTCCAGGCGTCCGATATGAGACTCGCGATCGTAGGCCCACTCGCGCTCGGCGTCGGTATGGTGAATGAGAACGCCGAGCCGGGCACCGTCACCCGAGGTTGTCCAGTCGAGCATCTGGAAATCGCCATCGGAGTTGCCGAAGGCGGCGATGGGCCGGCGGCCGATATGTGAGTTGATGCCGATCGGTTTGCCGGCTTTGTCGTCGATGAAGTTCATCTCGGGGAGACGCACCAGGGCCGGTTCGCCGTCGCGGACCTCGTAAACCGTTTTGATGCTCGAGCCCACCACCTGCTCAGGCGGGATGCCGTAGACCTTTTCGGTCCACGGCCGCATGAACTCGATCCCGCCGCCGGAGACGATAAAGGTCTTGAAACCGTTGGCTCGGAAGAACTCGAGAACCTCGAGCATCGGCTGATAGACCATCTCGGTGTAGGGCCGGCCGGTGCTCGGGTGACGGGCGGTGGCGAGCCAGTCCGTGACGACGGTCTCGAACTCGTCGGTGGTCATCCCGGTATGGGTCGCCATGACCAGTTCGATGAGTCCGTGCTCACCGCTCGCGACGAGTGCCTCGTGGTCGTCCTCGAGCACCGCCTGGAACGGCTGTGTTCTCGCCCACTCGGGATGTTCCGGCGCCATGGCCTTGACCCGATCCATTGCAAAGATGAGCTGGAAATAGAGTGGTTTTTCGGCCCACAGATTGCCGTCGTTATCGAAGGTGGCGATGCGTTCAGCTCTGGGCACGAAATCGGGGCTTGCCGGATCGGTGACCCGGTCGACGAAATCGAGGATCGATTGCTTGGATTCTCCCTCGTTCCAGGAGGGCAGAGGATCGACCGCCGCGGTTGTCTGAGCGTGTTCGGTGGGTTGGCTGCAGGACGCAAGAATGGACAGCGTGAGAACGGCGAGGATCGTGCGCGTGATCTTCATGTCAGTTCCTTTTGAAAAAAGGCGGGCCCGCAGGCCCGCCGTTAGAGATCGGTTGTCGGGTCAGTGAGACGCCGGGTTGAGCTTCTCCATCACCTGGTCGAGGGAGAAACTGGCAGCCTTCTGGCGCGGCGGGAATTTTTTGAATGTCGCCAGGAAGTTCCCGACATAGGTCTGGGCCGGTACCAGCAGATACGCTCGGTCGAGCAGCCAATCGTAGTAGGTGTTGGAGGTGATCTCGGCGCGCTCGTAGGGATCGCGGCGCAGGTTGAAGATCAATGGTACCCGCAGCGGAACGAAGGGCTCCATCCAGACACGGAAACCACCCTGGGTCTTCTGCTCCATAAAGATCAGCTTCCAGTCGTCGTAGCGCAGAGCGGTCAGGTCGCCGTCGTCGGAGAAGTAGAAAATCTCGTGGCGGGGGCTCTTCTCGGCCTTGCCTGTCAGCAACGGCGTGATGTCGTAACCGTCGAGATGCACGTTGTACGTGCGTCCGATCGCCTGGACCCCGCCCTTTTCGAGGTTGGCCTTGATGTTGGTGTCACCGGCCATTGCGACAAACGTCGGCAGCCAATCCATGTGGTGGACGATCTCGTTGGTATGGCTTCCGGCTTTGATCTTTCCAGGCCAACGGATCATCGCCGGTACCCGCCAACCACCTTCCCAGTTGGTGTTCTTTTCACCACGGAAGGGAGTCGAGGCGGCATCGGGCCAGGTGTTGTAGTGGGGGCCGTTGTCGGTGGAATAGAAGACGACGGTATTGTCGGCGATACCCAGTTCATCCAACGCCTTGAGGAACTCGCCGATGTGCATATCATGTTCGACCATTCCGTCGGAGTACTCATCTTGACCGGAGATGCCGCGGAGCTCTTCCTTGACGTGGGTGCGGAAATGCATCCGGGTGCCGCTCCACCAGACAAACCACGGTTTGCCTGCCTTGTTCTGACGCTCGATGAAATCGATCGCGGCGGCCACCGTCTCGTCGTCGATGGTCTCCATGCGTTTCTTGGTCAGCGGGCCGGTGTCCTCGATGCGGCCGTCGGCAAAGCTGTGGATCACTCCTCGCGGACCGAATTTCTGTTGGAAGGTGGAACCGTCTGCGAGCACCATGTCGCCGGGATAGTCCTCGTTCTCGGGCTCCTCCTCGGCGTTGAGGTGGTAGAGGTTGCCGAGGAACTCGTCAAAACCGTGGTTGGTGGGCAGGAACTCGTCCTTGTCGCCGAGGTGGTTCTTGCCGAACTGTCCGGTGGCATAGCCTTGAGCTTTGAGCAGACCCGCGATGGTCGGATCCTCGACCCGCAGACCGAGATCGGCGCCGGGCAGACCGACCTTGGAAAGACCGGTGCGGAAGACACTTTGACCGGTGATGAAGGACGATCGTCCGGCGGTGCAGCTCTGCTCGCCGTAGTAGTCGGTGAAGATCATGCCTTCGTTGGCGATCCGATCGATATTGGGGGTCTCGTAGCCCATCATGCCCATGGTGTAGGCGCTGATGTTGGAACGACCGATGTCGTCACCCCAGACGACCAGGATATTGGGTTGGTCCTGGGCCGAAGCGATGCCGGAGGCTGCCAGGGCCAAGGTTAGGATCAGGACGGTTTTGATGCGCATTGAGGATCTCCTAGATGTACGTTTGTATTGTTTGGGGATTCGTAGCATTTCAGTTTAATACAACGGCTTGAACAAGATGAAATTCCCGGGTCGGAGAATGGTTGATTATAGACTCGGGCTGGTTGGGAGAACACATGGAACGTAGGATATTTGCAGTCGGGTCGATTTTCGCCGCACTGGCAGTTGCTTTGGGCGCCTTTGGAGCACACAGCTTGAAGGCCGCCGTCAGTATCGGAGCGGTTGGCCGTTTTCGAAACCGGGGTGCGTTACCAGATGTATCACGCCCTCGGCTTGCTGGCTCTGGCGTGGGCGATCGGCCGCTGGCCCGAGCGATGGTTGACGCCGGCCGCCGTTTTCTTGATTGCCGGTACCGTGATCTTCTCGGGGAGCCTCTATCTTCTGGTTCTCACCGATACGTCGTGGCTCGGCGCGATCACCCCATTCGGCGGCGTCGCCCTCATTGTCGGCTGGGCCCTCGCCGCATGGCGACTTCTCACAAGTCGCGGCTGATGCCCCGGGCACGATGCTGAAAAATAGTGTCGCGATCAAAACGCCGGGGTGCGAAACTCCCGTGGGCGGGCCCTAAAGGACCCGCGTACAAACGTCAAATCCTGTGTAAGCGGGTCCTTTAGGGCCCGCCCACGGGTCGATCCGTGCTTCTTTGGATTCGAAGAGGGTACGATCTCCCCGTGCAACGGCGAAAGAAACACCACCTGCCGGATGAAGTATTCGACGGCCAATACCACGTCGTTTCGGTGACCGTTTGTACGGCGAAGCGAGGACGGTGGTTGGCGAACCGGGAGCACGCCGAAACCGCCCGTGACGAAATCCTGAAGCTGCACGGCGACCATCCGGTTTTGGGATTTTGCATGATGCCGGACCACATCCACCTTTTGTTGTGCAACGCGGGTCGCCCACTCAGCACGATCATGAACAGATTCAAGGGTCGTACCTCACGTCGCGTTCGATTGATGACACCTGGCCTCGATGTGTGGCATTCCGGCTATTGGGATCATATTGTTCGGAAGGAGGACGGACTCCACGCGACTCTGAAATATATTCTGCTCAATCCGGTCCGGGCGGGATTGGTTGAGGACTGGTGGGATTTTGAGTGGCTTGGCGCACCTCTGGTCGGTGAGGTCGGACCTGATTTCTTCACCTTCGCTTCGCCGGAAGATATTCTCTGGCGTGAGCTTCTCGGTGGCGGACCCTGAAGGGCCCGCCTACAATTCTCCTGTGAAGATCGTCGCTCCCATCGTCATGATTCTGTTTGCATGCGGTTTTGCTGCCGCCGTCGAGCCGGAGACCATCCTCGAGCAGACGATCAATCTGCGGCCCTTGGTGCTGGAACTGGCGCTCGAGGCCTATGCTCAGGCCGATGCCGAAGGGCATGTGCGTCGGCCGGTGCTGACGATCATCGACTACGAGCAGTCCTCCTTTCAGCAACGGCTGTGGGTGATCGATATGGAGAGCGGACAATTGCTCTACCAGGAGTGGGTGGCCCACGGTATGGGCCGGCCTCGCGGGTCGGGCGGTTCGATGGAGGAGGCGCTCAGCTTCTCAAACGATCAGGGCACGCTCAAATCGAGCCTCGGGCTCTTCATCAGCGCCGAGACCTATTTTGGCCGCCACGGATACTCACTCAAGCTTGACGGCCTGGAAGAAGGCGTCAACGACAACGCCCGCGAGCGGCTGATCGTGATGCACGGAGCGGAGTACGTGACCCGCGACCGCGCCGACGACCGCCTGGTTGGCCGTAGCTGGGGCTGTCCGGCGGTTCGACCGGGGATTTCAAAACAGCTGATCGACGCCATCAAGGGTGGTTCGGTTTTGTGGATCTATTATCCGCACGACGAGTGGCTCGAGGAATCCGAGTTCCTCGACGAGGAGTGATTCAACGCCCCTCGATCGCTTCCTCGAGCCCTGCCGGGAGGCTGACCAGAAAAGGCTCATCGAGTCCCTCGACAATCGGGGCATCCCGGTTGTAGACGTCCTTGCGGAAAAAGACGGTTCCTTCGGCGTCGGCCTGAGCGGTCCAGTAGAGCAGCATCACTGGTATCGGGTTCTCGAGATTGACCCTGGTGTTCTTTTTCGAGGCCACCACCTTGTCGATCCGGGCGCGATCCCAACCCTGGTCGGCGAGCAGAAGTTCGGCCAGATCGAAGGGGTTCTGGGTCCGGATGCATCCGTGGCTGAAGGCTCTCTCTGCTCGTGCGAACAGCCCTTTGCTCGGCGTGTCATGGAGATAGACCATGTACTGGTTGGGGAACATGAACTTGACCCGGCCGAGGGCATTGTGGGGCCCCGGCTCCTGGCGGATCATGTAGGGAAATCCTTTGTTGGCGGTGGCGGCCCAATCGATGGTCGCCGGATCGACGATCGTGCCCGACATCGTGACCACGCTCATGTTGTTACGGCTGAGATAGTTCGGGTCACGCCGAATCGCGGGAAGGGTTTCCTTGCGGAGAATCCCCGGCGGAATAGTCCAGGTCGGGTTGAAATCCAGGTACTGAACCATGTCCTTGAACACCGGGGTCGCGTGGTAGGGCTTGCCGACCTGGATACGGGTCCTCCAGACAATCTCTTTCTGCCGATAGAGAAAGAGTTCAAAACCGGCGATGTCGGCGATCAGAAAATCCTCCGGAACGTCGCGAAAGACCCACCGTACCCGCTCGAGAGTGGCCCTGATCTGGCCGATTCGGGTCTCCACCGGGACGTTGAGTTCTTCAATGCTCCGCGGGCCGACCTTGCCGTCGGCATCGAGGCCGTGGCGGATCTGGAACCGTTTGACCGCCGCTTCCAGCCTTTCGTCGAAAACCTCCGTGAAGGCCGCCGGGTCGCCGGATCCGGATGCCTCGAGATCACCTGAAATCAGGAGCCGTTGGCGCAGGGTTGCCACCCGGGGGCTTGTCATCTCCGGTTTGAGAACCGGTCCGGCGGGAACCGCCGGCCAACCACCCTGGGCCAGGATGCCGCGATATCGGATCAGAGAGTTGCGAAGCAGATTGTAGGCTCTGAGATCCGGGGCCTGGTTGTCGAGGGCCGCGGCGATATTCCCGCTCTCGAGGGCGTCGTTCAAGACCTGCACCGGGTCCCTGTTTTCGATTTTGCGACTGAAATTCCACGCCGAGTCGAGGTCCGCCGGGTTCAGTTTTCCAAACTTGAGTGTGACAGCGAGACGGGCCAGGGCCTCGGTGCAGAGGATTTCGGTATCGGCTCGAAAGATCGGGTCGCTGGCGCGCGAACCCGGATCGAGGCGCGCACCGAGAAGTGCAGCGTGGTAGTCATCGGGGTTGAGACCGTGCTCCACCGAACGAAGAACCTGCTCGAAGAGCTGTTTCACCATCTCCGGGGTCCAGGCGGGCTCATACCCACGGCGTTCGTAGAGCGCCGGGATCAGTGATCTTGCAGCGATCGGAGCGCCGTCGATGGTGGCGTTCGGGGTTGACTTCAGCCATTCGACGCGTTGGCGGAGGGCGTCGCGATCAGTGGTCTGAGCCCAAAGGATCTGGGGTGAGAGTGTGAAGATGACAGCGACAACGACAACGCAGAAGATGATTCGGTTGTTCATAGTGGGAGGATTCTAGCGGAAGCCAGACGAGACCGAAAATCCATAGTCTCACGCCCCGGGCCTCACGCCTCAAGCCCTAGAATGACTCCCCGACATAAAAGTACCAGGCATCCGAGTCCTTGCCGACGGCATAGTCGACGCTGAGGTTGAGGCCGGTCGTCTTGGAGATCTTGAAACGCAGCCCGACACCGGCGCTGGGGAGGACGTCGTCGAAGTTGAAATCGCTCCACGACTCGCCCACCTCGCCGAACCCAGCAAACGCCACCAGACCCCATCGTTTGTAAAACCGCCAACGGAACTCGGCCTGGACCGTTGCCATGCGTTCGTCACGGAAACGACCGCCCACATAGCCGCGCAGATCCACGCCCTGCCCGAATTTGCACAGGGCGTAAAACGGGGCATCTCCGGGCGTGGCACAGGTGGTCGCACGCCCGGCGATGACCTTTTGTTCTGCAATCTTGCGATAGATGTTGTACTCGATCTTGGTCGAGGAGAAATCGAAATCGCTGCCGAAACTTTCGTTCGAGTTGCTCCACGTCACATCGAACAATGACCCCTCGGTGGAGTTGAAGCGGTTGTCGCGGCTGTCGTACTCGACCATCAGACCGAGCCCCGCGATCTGGCTGTCGAGTTCGATTAACGGCGGTAAATCGATCGGACCGTCAATACCGGAACGGTCGAAGGTGGAGGTCACTCGGGCGAAGTAATATTGCAGACCACCGTACCAGTGGCCCTTGATCCGGCGCAGGCCGCGGATGCCGGCCCCCCAACCGTCCTGGTTGAGCGGGATCGAGAGGCCTCGATCGCCACCGAGCCTGCCGACACCGTAGAAACGCAGGTTGAGATCGAAGGTGCCGGCGCCGGCTGTGAGCTTCCAGGCGTCGTCTTTGAAATAGGCCGTCTGCACAACACCGTATCCCCAGCTTTTCGAATCGGTGAAGACGCCGCCGACAGCGGTGAAGGAGGGTTGTGAGCCTTCGTCGAGCTGGTAGAAGTAGATGGCCGCCACCGCCAGTCCAGCTCCAATGGTGGGGTTGATGACCGGAATCGGTGCGACAACCAACTCGTTCTTATTCTCGTCGTCCAGCTCCTCGAGAAGCTCCACCTCGTCCTCGAAAAGAGCGTTCTGTTGCGCTGCCACAGGGGTCGCCAGGACGAGCGATACGATCACCACGGTGACCTGAATCGATAGGATCTTTGCCACGTTTCTGCATTGTACTCGATTGAGATTCGGGTTAAATCGTTGAAGTGCTGAGAGCCTCTGCTCCTCGATCAGCTCGAGAGAGGAGATCTTCCACACGCCATCGACGGGTTCAATTGTCGCTGTTACATCTCTGTGCGCCTTTGTGGCGCGGCCGTCTCGGCCGCACCACAAGGCGGATCAGGTGCGCGGGCGGGACGCCCGCAGCACAGCGCGGTCTCGGCTATTTCTTGTCGCCGTCGAATGCGTCCTTGGCTTTGTCGACGGCTCCTTCGACAACGTCCTCGGCCTTGTCGACCACATCTCCGGCAAAGTCCTTCGCCTTATCGACCGCGTCACCGGCAACTTCAACCGCGTCATCGGCGAGGTCCTTCACCTTGTCCACGGCGTCCCCCGCCATGTCGCCCGCCCTGTCAACCGCTCCATCGGCATAGTCGACGCTGTCTTCGACCGCGTCCTCGATCGTTCCAGCGATCGATCGCGCGCCACCGCCGATGATGATCATCTCCCACCCGGTGATCATGACGTGAATGCCGAAGAGCGTGCCGATGGCCCATGCGCCTGACATCGGGAATTGACGCCAGATCATGACGCCGAGAATGAAGGCGATGAAACCACCAAAGAGCATCCAGCCCCAACCGCGGTCGGGCTTCATTTTGAATGCGACAAAGATCTCCGAGAGACCTTCGACCACGAGATAGATGGCGAGCAAAATCGTCAGGCTCATCACACCGACTGCCGGGCGCGCAAAGAGGATGATTCCGGCAAAGACCATCAAAACACCGACGATGGTTCCCCAGATGCCGACGCCCCACTGACCGGATTTGACGGCGTGGACGATCCGCAACACTCCGGCCGCCCCGACCAGAATGCCGACCCAGACCGAGACGGCGACGCCGGCAATGAACGGCGTGCCGATGGCGAGCACCCCCAGGATCACCGTCAGGACACCGAGAAAAATCAGCAATCCAGAGTTCTTTTTCGCTTCATCGAGCCACGTTCCTTCAGTCATGGTTCCCCCCTCGTATCGCCGGCATGCGCCGAATTCGTTCCCCCGTCACGTATCTCATCAAAGGTTGCTGCCAAAACGCTAAAGCGGATTCGCGGGGAGGTCAAGGCGGATCTTTCGAGGATTGCGTGCAGAGATTTGAGAGAAAAAAAAAGAGCCCGGAGTTCCGGGCTCTTTGAAAATGATCGGTGAACGACTCAGCTTCCGCCCTGGGCCTTTTTCTTTTCTTCCTTGGCGATCTTCTTTTGTTCCTTCACGTACTCTTTGTATTTTGCTTTCGCTTCCTTCAATTGGTCCTTGGTCATGATGTACAACGGAACCGTCAACTGGCTCTTGGCGAGCTTGAGGTGGAGGAAATACCTGCCGTACTTGATGCCGCCGGGGACTTTGAAGAAGATGCGGCCGTAGCGGCCCTGTTCAGCGCTGGCGCCAAAAACATCGAAGGGGAGGTCACCCGGTGTGCCTGGGTTGGCGAAAAATGACATCGGGGTGGCGACCTGGGCCTGTTTCGGCAGGTAGTTGACCGGCTCACGCTGGATGTCGGCCCGTGCGTTCAGGGCCTTCAAGGTTGAAGTCTCAGCCTGAGCTTCGGTCTGTGTGGCCATCTGGATCATTGTTCCGTCGGGAGTTTCGAGGGCAAATTGCTCTCTCTTGACGGACTGGTTGTTGCCCGGGAAGACGGTAAATGCCAGCTCGAGTAGCATCCACTCCTTGCCGACCGAGAGATTTGCAGTCTTATATCCGACAACCAATGTCGCCTCGTCGTTGTAGCCCTGGCGGACGTACTCGCCGCGGGGGACCATCTTGTTCGCCGGCGCCTTTTCCTCTGCGGGGGCCGGAACGGCGGTCAGAATGAAGCAAATCGTCATGGCGGCCGCGACAACAAAGACGCCGGTTCGGGAAGTTTTCTGTTTCATGTCGGTCTCCTTTAAAAAGTTCGCTGGTGATGATAACAGGTAAGTACCGTTCCAAGATTCCAAAAACCAACGGCAATCTCCCATGTAGAATCGACCAACCAATAGTGGGGGGCAATAGTTTATGGGTAAAAAAACCGTAAAAGGCGCGCGGCACTCGCTGACTTCTCGTTTTCTGACTGCCGTTGAAAAAATCGGCAACGCCCTGCCGCACCCAGCGACCCTTTTCGCGATCTTCGCCGCAGTACTGGTCGGGCTGTCATGGTTTTTTGCCAAGCTCGGGCTGTCCGCCATCAACCCGAGGGACGGGGTGGCGGTTCTGCCGATCAATCTCATCTCTCGTGACGGCCTGCACTGGATCCTCGAACACACGATCGACAATTTTACCGGCTTTGCACCGTTGGGGACCGTTCTGGTGGCCATGCTCGGTATCGGTGTGGCCGAAAAAAGCGGCCTCATCGCTTCAGCAATCCGCCTGTTGGTGCACTCGGCCCCGCGCCGGCTGATGACCTTTGCCCTGGTTTTTGCCGGGGTAATGTCGAATATGGCCAGCGATGTCGGCTATGTGCTGCTGGTGCCGCTGGGCGCCATCATTTTCCTCTCGGTCGGGCGCCACCCCCTGGCGGGTCTTGCGGCGGCCTTTGCCGGGGTCTCGGGCGGTTTCAGCGCCAACCTGCTTCTCGGCACAATCGACCCATTGTTGGCGGGCATCAGCCAGGAGGCGGCCCGCATCGTCGATCCCTCGTACACAGTCACGCCTGCCTGCAACTATTACTTCATGGTGGTTTCGACATTTTTGGTTTCGGCGGTCGGCACCTGGGTGACCGAAAAGATCGTCGAACCCCGTCTCGGCGAATACCACGGTGAGGCGGTGGCCGAGGGCGAAGAATTGCGCGACATGACCGCGGCCGAGAAAAGGGGCCTTTGGTCGGCATTGGCGGTCAGCCTCGTCCTGCTGGTGCTGGTCCTGATCGGGCTGGTGCCGGAGAACGGGATTCTGCGCAATTCCGAAACGGGGAGCGTCCTGTACTCGCCATTCATGCATGGCATCGTCACATTCATCTTTCTCGGCGGTCTGTTGGCGGGGCTCGCGTATGGTTTTGCAGCCGGGACATTCAAGAGCGATTCAGATGTGATCAAGGGCATGAAGGAGTCAATGGAGTCGCTCGGCCTGTACATGGTTCTGGTTTTCTTCGCCGCGCAGTTCGTTGCCTATTTCAAGTACACCAATCTCGGGATGATCTCCGCGATCAAGGGTGCTGAGGTCCTCAAGGCCTCGGGTCTGGGGCCCATACCATTGATGCTTTCCTTCATCCTGCTCGCGGCGCTCATCAACCTCTGCATGGGCAGCGCCTCGGCAAAATGGGCGTTCATGGCGCCGGTCTTCATCCCGATGTTCATGCTGCTCGGCTATTCGCCGGAACTCGTGCAGGGCGTGTACCGCATCGGCGACAGCGCCACGAACATCATCTCGCCGATGATGTCCTTCTTCGCCCTGATCGTGGCCTTCTTCCAGCGTTATGAGCCCAAGGGCGGCATCGGCACGGTGATCGCCACCATGCTGCCGTACTCCATTGCCTTCTTGATTGTCTGGATGATCCTGCTGGTGGGCTGGCTGTTACTCGGTCTGCCGCTGGGCCCGGGCGCGGAGCTCTATCTCCAGCCTTGATCCGGCCCCTCGATGATCTCGGATTCGGACGTAGGGAAGGGAGCAAGGGAGCAAGGGAGCAGGGGAGCCCGAGCATTGGCGCGATAGGTTCGAGGACGGGTCACCCTTTCTCGCTTTCCCCCTTTCGCCCAGTCTTTTTCATACCTCAGCCGCTGTACAGCAGCGATGGAGGTCTCGGAAAAAAAATAGGTTGCTGTGGCCGGTTACTGTACGATATCGCTGGCTCGAATCGAGCCGCAGCACGGCAGATCGATCAAATCCAAGGGAGTGAATACATGTTGGCTGGTCACCCGAAAGGCCTGAAGTCTCTGTTCTTCACCGAGATGTGGGAGCGGTTGGGCTTCTATCTGATGGTCGGTATCTTGTACCTCTACATCATCGACACCGAGCGCGGCGGGTTGGGCCTCTCCAACGCCACCGCCGGCGAAATCTACGGCACCTATCTGGCGTTCGTGTACTTCACTCCGTTCCTCGGAGGTATGATCGCCGACCGCTACCTCGGCTTCCGCAAGTCGGTGTTCATCGGCGGTCTCCTGATGGCCCTCGGCTATTTCGGCCTCGGGATCCGGAGCATGCCGACCTTCTACGGTGGGCTGATTCTCCTGTGCCTCGGGAACGGCCTCTTCAAGCCGAATATCTCGGCAATGGTCGGAAACCTCTACGAGCCCGGCGATCCAAAGCGCGATGCCGGTTTCAATATCTTTTATATGGGCATCAACATCGGAGCCGCCGCCTCGGCCTTGTTGTCGGCGCCGCTGAGGAATTTGTGGAGCTTCAATCTCGCCTTCACCGCCGCCGGGGTCGGTTTGCTTGTTTCAGTTGTGATCTTGTCTGTTCAATGGAAAGCCCTCGCGGCGGCCGATCCACCGCGGACGGCGCCGAGCCCGGATGATGTCAGCATGAAGCAGATCGTGATGACGATCCTTCTGCCTGCAGCGGTATTTGGTATCGGCGGCTATTTTGTCGGCCAGTATCTGCCGTTTGTCGTCAACACCATTGGACCTGTGACCTTTGCCTTCCTCGTCGGCATGCTTCCGATCGCTGCCTACTTTGTGATTCTCGTGAAGAAGGCGTCGCCCGAAGAGAAACCAGGCCTGGCGGCCCTCATCCCGGTGTTTATCGCCGGCGGTACCTTCTTCATGGTCCTCCACCTGAGTGGTGGTTTGATGACGGTCTTTGCGGAGAACGATACCGACCGCCGCGCCGAGTGGATTCCCAATGCCGCCAATGTCTATGCGCAAAAGGCGATGCCAACCTACTTTTCGAATGCGGGCCCGAACGATCCCCGACCCGACCCGCGGACCCTTGGGTTGGTCGATTCAGCTGCTGAGGCAATGTTCGGGTCGAGGATTCTGAGCAAGAGCCTGGTCGATGAATTCGAGGCCAACCCGGGTCTGGACATCCAAGTCATGGATCCCACGGCCTTCGCGGCTGACGAAAGATTTCTGGCCTGCGGCGTCTTCAACGATGACAATGTCCAGATCGTCACCGGCAAAGATTCCCACGGAGTGACGACCACGAGCGTCAAGGTCAGCCCGGAGAATGCTGCAGAACTTCGCCGGGTGCTTCTCGGTCGGACGATTGATGGCAAGACGGTCCCGGTTCTCCTGGTTTCGCAACCGACCTTTGACGCAGTCTTTGCCAAAGCGGGTTCTGATACGCCGGAGCTCGCGCCGGGGGGTTATCTCAAGCTGGTCAATGCCGAGATGCTGACTGCCCTGCTGAACCCGGTCTTTGTTGTCGCCATGACGCCGCTCGTCGTGTGGTTCTTCGCCTGGTTGGCCACTCGCGGCCGGCCGATCTCGACTGCGCGCAAGATCTTCTACGGCATGGTGATTACTTCGCTTTCTCTCCTGGTGATGGCGTTTGGCGCCTGGGTCGGACAGGATGGTGCCATCAAGACGGCGATGATGTGGCTGGTGATCTATTACCTGGTGATCACGGTCGGCGAGCTCTGTTTGTCGCCGATGGGTCTGTCATTGGTGACCAAACTGGCGCCCAAACGGCTGGTCGGTCTGATGATGGGCGGGTGGTTCCTGTCGACATCGATCGGCAACAAGCTATCCGGCTTTATCAGCGGTCTCGAGCCCTCGACCATGATGTTCGTGGTGCTCGCGGTCGCGATCCTTGGCGTGGCGGGATTCATCTATGTCCTGCTGCCCAGACTGGATGCAGCGATCAAGCAGTACGGTGCCTAGCTGAATTAGGAATCAGAAACGCCCCCGCTCGTTTGAGCGGGGGTTTTTCGTTGAATACTCGATGCTGGATACTCGATCACTCTTGTCCAAGACAGAGTCTCAGACAGCGATCGGGGACAGGGACGGGGATCAGCGGACAGCGATCAGGGACAGCGTCAGCGAACAGTGGTCAGCGGCAGACGTCAGCGATCAGCGGCAGGGGCAGTGACAGCGAACAGCACTCACTTCTTCGGGTTCAGCAGCCGCCACGTCATCGCACGGACTTGATCGAAGGCGTTCATCACTTCACTGGCTGCGTTCGGGCTGATCGCCCCGGCGTGGGCGAGGAGTTGCAAGTGGCTGTCGACCTCTTTGGCCGAGGCGTAGGCGATTCTCCAGTGGTTCAATCGGTCTCTACCAACTCGGCCGTGCCCTTCTGCCAGGTTCGCAGGGACCGAACTTGCCGACCGGATGACCTGATCGGCAATAGGCTTCAGCGGAGCTGGAACCCTCATCACGAGTTTGATCGCGATTCCTGCTGCTTCGAGGGCTTTCGAGTGGGCAACGAGGTTGGTGTTCGTGGCGGCGTTGGACACGGTCACCTCCGGGTCGTTCATGCCCTTTGCCACAAGCCGGTGTGGCGGCCGATGTCAAGGATGCCCTGCACCCTGCCTGTCCTTGACATCGGCCGCCCACCGGCTGCCCATTCTGTTGAACGACCCGGTGGTGGCCACTTCGTCGCCTGTACTCCTGACCGCTGCCGCCGATCACTGAACCCTGATCGCTGTTGCCTGTCGCTGTCGCTGGACACTGTCGCTGCCGCTGCAATTCGGGATCGGGATCGGGTACGTGCCAACCGCGAACCGTATATGCCAAAAACCAACCCGTAAACCACGTGTTGTCAGGTGGGTAACTTCATGACAATCTGTTTTAGACAGCAGTGATCCAGGATCCAGCATCCAGTATCTGCTGTGTGGCCGGTGCTACCGGCCGCGGAGCTTTTCAGCGGTGCGGTGGAGCTTCCATGCCTTGGTGCCTTCCATCTCTTCGATCAGCGCGCTGAGCCGCTGAATCTCGAGGAAGAGATTCTGGACGTTTTCGTCCTGGTCCTGGGCCGCCGCGCGGAGTTGCTCGATCTGGCCGAGCAATCCGGTGCGTTCAGCAGCGAATTGATGACGGATTTCTTCGGTCTCGGCCGCACGTGCCGATACCGCCTCCAGCGCTGAGACCGTTTCGCCTCGCAGCAGATCCACCACCCGGGCGATCGAATCCGGGCTCTGGCGGTCACCATAGCGGTTAATGATCTTCGACTTCATGGTCAGAAAGTCGGCGCGCTCGGCGGGTCGTTCGCCGAAAATATGGTGGCTCCCGCCGCGGAAATGGCGATATTCGGCGGTGACGGCCGGCAGGTGGTGAAAGGGCGTGAGGGCCGCCAGTCGGATGAGAAGGTCCCAGTCCTCGAAGAAGGGCAGATCGGTGTCGAGCGGTCCGGCGGCCTCCAGGACTCCGCGTTCGATCAACAAGGTATTGAACGGGATGTAGTTGTCGAAGAGCAGAAGATCGGGATCGAAATCACGACTGTATGGCAGCCGCCGATCGACCTCGCGCCAGCCCTGTTGGGGGTCGAGTTCATAAACTCCGACCGCCGCATCCGTATAGACGACCTTGGTGCCGGCAGCGACGGTGAGACCGGCCAGGGTCGCCAGGTGCTCCGGTTCGGCCAGGTCGTCGTCGTCGAGGAACGCGACCCACTCCCCGGTAGCGGCGGCGATTCCTGCGTTGGCAGCCGCGGCGCGGCCGCGATTCTCGGCGAGGTTGACCGCTACGATTTTGAAAGGAAAATCTCTTGGCGGCGTCGGGTCATCGCCGCCATCGTTGACCAGCACCACTTCGACCCTTCGATAGGTGCTCTGCGCGAGGCTTTCCAGTGCCTGAGCCAAGAGCTCGGGACGATCCTTTGTTCGAACAACCACGCTGATGCGCGGGCCGTCGAGGATCTCATGGAGTTCGGGTACGCCGCCCAGGCTCCGGATCAGTCCCGCGCGGCTGTTGCTGACGAAGTCGTTCAGGGTCAGCCGGCGAAAGCCCTCGGCAGCCGTGATCTCAGGGGCCAGGGATGCGGTTCGCAAGCTGCGCAGCCCGAGGGTCATTTCGCGATAGTTGTGGAGCTCGAGCTGGCTTTCGTGGGCCTCGATCGCCTGGCGAATGAGATCGATCTGATCACTGACATCCACCAGGACGTCGGGAAATGCGGGGTGATTGGCCTCGTAGAGCAGGATCTCGGTGTTCGCCACGGCTTCATCGAGGTCGGTGCCTCCGCGGAGGGGCGACAGGACCTTGTGAACAGCGGCAAAAGTGGCGCGGTGATCGGGGCTGATCTCGAGCGGTGAAATAGTCAGCAGCAGCTCGGGCCGGCGGTCGATCAGGGTTTTTCGAATGGCCTCGGCCGCTTCATCGATGTGGGTAGTCAAGGAGCCGTCCAGGAGATCTGCGAACTCGATGTCCGTGACCCCGAGAATCTCCAGGCCCTCGCGCGCTTCGGCGTGTCGACGCTCGGCATAGGCCTTGCGGTTGTCGATCGCCTCGACACCCCCTGATCCATCGGTCAGAAAGAGCACGCAGATCGCGGCGCCTTCTGCCGCGAGCTTGGCAATCAAACCACCGCAGCCGAGCACGTCGTCATCAAAATGGGGGGCGATGACCAACGCGGAAGCGGCCGTGATATCGGTGGTCGTGCCTGGCGGCATGATGTCGCGATGCACCTTGGTATCCCTCTTGCCCGATGATATCACCGTGCTGATACCATTCCAGCTGTGAAGGATGTCGTCATATCTCTGCAGCAATTGCCGAAAGGGTGGTCATGAGCCGAGCATTTCTCATCTGCCCGGAGCCGGTGAGAGCGATCACCGCCGGGGTCGGGACCCGCTTTCTGACCCTGGCGAGGGTTCTGGCCGATGCCGGCCACGAGGTGACCCTGGCGGTTCCCAACGACCCGGATGAGGTGCCGGTCAAAGGCAATGGTGTGCGCGCGATCGGTGCCGAACCGGATCGGCTCGGAGCACAGGCTGACGGGCACGACTGGGTGCTGTTGCACGCCCATCTCGGCAATTACTACCTCGGCCAGCGAGACGATCTCCCGGTCGTGGTCGATCTCTACGACCCCTTTCTGGTAGAAAATCTTCACTATCACCGCGAGCTCGGCTTCGAGCCCTTCCGTTCCGATCACGCCACCTGGCGCCTCCAGATGACTCGTGGAGATCTGTTTCTGTGTTCGTCGGAGGAACAGCGACTCTATTATCTCGGTTGGCTGACCGCCCTCGGCCGGCTCAACCCCTTGACTCTCGAGGATGATCCAAACCTCGACAAACTGATCGTCGAACTCCCATTTGGAACACCGGAGGAGGAGCCACCGCCGGCACGAGCGCGGAGCGAGGTTCTGATCGACGTTGCCGACGATGCCCCGGTGATCTATTTCGGCGGGATTTATGACTGGTACGATCCGACCGTGGTGCTGGAGGCCCTGCCTCTCCTCCTCGAACGGGACCCTCGTACTGTGATCGTTTTTGTCGAGCACCCCCACCCGGAGCTCACTCCGTTGAAGGTGGCGAGACGAACCAAAGAGCTTGCCGAAAGCAAAGGGTGGCTCGGAAGTGCGGTGCGTTTCGAAAGCTGGCGCCCCTATGAACGGCGTTTCGAAGTACCACAGGTGTGTGATCTCGCCGTCGTCACCCATCAGCCGGGATTCGAGACCGATCTCAGCCTTCGGACCCGACTCGTCGATCTGATGTGGTTGGGTCTGCCGGCGGTCGTGACCGCCGGCGGAACCATGGCGCGCATTGTGAGCGAGAACAAGGCCGGCTCGGTGGTTCCGCCCGGAGATCCGGCCTTGTTGGGTGCCGCGGTCGTGGAACTTCTCGATGATCCTGATCAGCTCGAGCGTGCCGCCGTCGCGGCTCGACGTTGGGCGGCCACGCGAAGCTGGAAGGCTGTAGCGCAACCGCTCGTCGATTTTGCCGCAAATCCGCGCCGCGACCCGAACCGCGAACGATTCGAAGAATTGGCTCCGGGTCCGGTCGCCGGGGATGAGCCCTTGCTGCGCCGCATCCAACGTGTGATCCGGCGCAAGAGGAGCGGCGGGTGAAAGCTTCGGTCATCGTTGTCGTCCACGCCGGTGCCCATCACCTCGAGGACAGTATCGCTTCGTTGGCGGCTGACGCCGAGCGGGGCGCTTTCGAGGTCGTGATCGTCGACAACGCCTCGGTCGACGGGTGCGAAGCCGTGGCGTCTCGCCGTTACCCGTGGGCTCTTGTCGTCCGGTCGGAACGTAATCTCGGTTTTGCTGGTGGCGTTCGACTTGGTGCAGAAGCCGCTTGCGGCGAGGTTCTCGTCCTGCTCAACGACGATGCTGCCGCTGAAGAGGGATTTGTCGAGGCCCATCTCGACACCCTCGCCGACAATCCGCATGCCGCGGTGAGCGGCGGCCGCCTCCTCAGTTGGGACGGCACCAGACATGACTTCAACCGCGGCGCCGTAACATTCGACTGTCACGCCTTTCAAATTGGCCAGGGTTATCCGCTGTCGGAAATGGATCCGCCGAAACGGGGAGAGGCGCTGCCATTCGCTTGCGGAGGCAACATGGCCGTGCGCCGCGCGGATTGGGAAAAGATCGGCGGTTTCGACCCCGAGCTCTTTGCATATTTCGAGGACGTTGAATTAGGTTGGAGGTTGTGGGCAACGGGCCGCGAGACCGTTGCAGCGCCGGACGCGGTGGCTCGTCACCGGGGCGCTGCGACCTCCGCCGGACTCGGGGATTTTCGCCGTGGTGTGCTTTTTGAAAGAAATGCGCTGCGCACCTTCCATGCCTGTGCCGACGACGAGTGTCGCTCGGCCTTCGCGGCGGCCATCCATACGACCTTTTTGCATCGGATGACGGCCTTTGCCAAGGAACGACCCGAGCTGGAAGCAATCATTGATGACCCTTTTGGTGCAGAGGCCATGCCTCCGAGTCGAGGCGAACGTTGGCGCCGCAGACTGAGCGAGCGGGGCGTGGCCGGCGCCGTACGTCATCTGATGGCGCGCATGCTCCTTGGCGGACGGGCGGGTCGGCCGGTGATCGAAGAGGGTTTTCTGCTGATGCAGCTGCGAGCCGCGCAGGGGTTTGTGGCTGGACTGCCGGAGACCCAGGAACGCAACCTGGAGTTGCAGTCCATGCGAACGGTGCCGGATCGCGAGATCCTGAACCGATTCCCCCGCTTGGTGGTTCCCACCTATCGCGGTGACGAGGAGTGGTTTGCTTCGCAAGCCTATCGCGCTCTGCTGCCGGAAGGTTGGCCGCTCAGGTTCAAGACCCTCGATGAGATCATGAAGCGCTGACCCGCACGAACGGTTTCAGGATTCACCGCACACGACCCTTGACAAGCCGTAAGGTGAATCAACGATCTAGCTGCATCCTGCATCACCGCTGTCCAAAACAGATTGTCACGTGACGTTACTCACCTGACAACAAGTGGTTTACAGGTTGGTTCTTGGAATATCCGGTTCGCGGTTGGCACGTACTCGTTCCCGATCCCGAGTTTCAGCGGCAGCGACAGTGTCCAGCGTCAGTGACAGGTAACAGCGAACAGGGACAGCGACAGTGATCAGTGATCAGCGGCCGTGAGCAGCGATCAGGTGCAGCGACGGCGTGGCCACCTCCGGGTCGTTCAACGGAAGGAACGGCCGTTGTGGTGTAGGCGTCTCGCCTGCACACCGTGCGGCCGAGACGGCCGCACCACAAAGGCCTGAGCCCCGAAGAAGTGACTACTGTCCACTGTCCCGGCCGCTGATTCCTGTCGCTGATGACTGAACACTGACGCTGCCTACTGTCAACTGTCCCTGCTTGCCGTCCCTGTCGCTGTTCCTGAAATCCGTCTGAGGCTCTGTCTTGGACAAGAGTGATCCTGCATCCTGCATCCGATCGGGTGGTTTTGTCACCTGCCCGTAAAACCTTTGATTTCAGCGACACAACCGACGATTTTGTGCGTACCATCCTCCCCACGTCGTCGCTGACCGCGACGCGATTCAAGTTTTTTGGAGGACACGCCATGTGGCGAATCTCTTTTCGTTTGATGATCGTGATGATTGTTTGTTCGCTGATTTCGATTCCGGTCTGGGCGCAGGAGGCCGAGCCCGAAAGCCCGGCCGATCCCGCCGCTCAGGAGGAACCAAACAAGAAAGACGAGGAAGAAGGGCGGGTCTTCAAGGACCGGATCGTGGTCACGGCCGCCCGCCAGGAACAGGCATCGGGTGATGCGCCGGCGCCGATCACGGTCTTCGATCGCGAGACCATCGAGAAGATCCAACCGGAGAAAATGGCCGATCTCTTCAAGACGATCCCCGGTGTGGAGATTGAAGGTGAGGGGCCCTTTCGCGGCATCCCGGTCATTCGCGGCCTGAGCTCCAACCGGGTTCTGATTCTGGTCGACGGCCAGCGGCTCAACAACGCTCGCGAATCCACCAGCTTTGCCGGTATCCAACCGGCGCTTGTGAATCTCGCCGAGGTCGAACGGATCGAGGTCCTGCGCGGGCCGGCGGCGGTGCAATACGGATCGGATGCCATCGGTGGTGTGGTCAACATCATCACCCGGCAGCCGAACCTCGGCGCTCAGGATTTCAAGGTGACGGGAGATGCGGCCATCGAGTACGGCACGATTTCCGATTCGCAGGCCGGGCGGGTGTCGGTCACCGGGACGGGGACAGGTTTTTCTTTCTACGTCGGTGGATCCTACGAGCAGGTTGACGACTACAAGGCCGCTAGCGGGGCCAAAAACGACGAGCGATACGAGAATTACGTACTTGATGACAACACCGTCCCCAATAGCGGGATGGAGCAGACCAACTTCAATGGCGGCGTCAAGTTTTTGACCGGTCAGCAAGGTGTGCTGCGGATCGACGCCGAGGTCGTGCGCACTCAGGACGTCGGTTTCCCGGGATTCGATCTGGAGACCTCGGGGATCGAGTTCAGCTTCCCGAACTTCGATCGCGACAAGATCGGCGTGTCGTGGAGCTCGGGCCCGGTGTGGGGCCTTTCCGACATTTCGCTCAGCACCTATTACCAGGCCATCAACAAGGAGAGTGCGAGCGTCTTCGATTTTCCGGGGTTCTTCTCCGATAGTTTCACCCAGTCGAGTATCGATTCAATCGGTTTCAACGCCCAGTCGATCGCCGATGTCGGGCAACACCACCTGACCTTCGGCTTGGACGTCTATGACGATAATGTCGAAGACAAAGCCCTCTCGAATACCTGCTTCGGGCCCTTCTGTCTTCCGCCGAGCACTGAGGTGGCGGTGCCCAAGAGTGAGCAGGTCGGCATTGGTCTGTATATCCAGGATGGCTGGGCGGTCAGCGATGTGGTCACCCTCCAGCTCGGGCTGCGTGGCGACTCCTTCAGCTTTGACAGCGACAAAAACGATCTGAACTACCCGGGAGAGCCCTTCGATGTCAACGACTCGGCGGTCTCCGGCAACGTCGGTGTGGTCTGGAGCGTGACCGACCACGTCAACCTCTCGGGGTCGGTGGCTCGCGGTTTCCGCACGCCGAACCTTCAGGAGCGATCCTTCACCGGGATCGCCACCAACGGCGAGGCGTTCATTTTGCAGAACCCGGACCTCGATTCCGAACGATCTTGGAACTACGAAATCGGAACCAAGGTTCGTTATGACCGGTACAGCGGCGGGCTGCACGTTTTCTACAACGATCTCACGGACTTCATCACCCTCGAGTTCCTCGGCGAAATCGACCCCGACCTGGGGATCGAGTTGGCGCAGCTTCAAAACATTGAAAAAGCGCGGATCTGGGGCATCGAACTCGATCTCGAGACAATTTTCGCCACCTGGTGGACGGCCTTTGGCTCGATCGCCTACATCGAAGGCGAAAACAACCTCACCAGCGAACCGCTGCCTTCGATCCCGCCGTTCAAGATCGTGCTCGGTGTGCGCTACCAGAAAACCAATTGGTGGAGCGAGGCCAATCTCCGCTTCGTCGACCGCCAGACCCGTCTGCCGGAGGACGATCCCTTCTTCGAGACCGGGACCACCGGTTTCACGGTCTACGATCTGCGGGGAGGCTACGATTTCAAATTCGGTCTGGGGGTTCTGATCGCGCTGGAGAACATCACCGACAAGCTCTACAACGAGCCCTATAACAACCGGCCCGAGCCGGGACGAAACCTGAGGGCGACGCTGCGGTATCGGTTCTAGTGAGCACCTGCGCCCGGAGAAACCGCAGATCACGCGGATGAACGCAGATATTCTCAGGCCCGACAATCTGCGTTTATCTGCGCTATCTGCGGTTGTGAGATGGGCGCGCTCGCGCGGATCCTGTATCGAGCATCGCTCTTGTCCAAGACAGAGTCTCGGATAGCGTGCAGGGACAGCGACAGAATTCAGCGACGGCAAACAGTAGTCAGCGTCAGTGTTCAGCGGCCGGGACAGCGAACAGTAGTCACTTCTTCGGGGCTCCGTCCTTTGTGATGCGGCCGTCTCGGCCGCACGGCGTGCAGGCGAGACGCCTCCACCACCACGGCTGTTCCTTCTGTTGAATGACCCGGAGGTGACCACGCTGTCACTGCCCCTGATCTCTGCCTCTGAACACTGATCGCTGATGACTGTCCCTGTCGCTGCCGCTGCAATACGGGCGCGGACGCGGGCCAACCACGAACCGGAAATGCCGAAATCCTATAAACCTCGTGTTGTCAGGCGGGCAACTTCAATTGACGATCTGTTTTGGGCAACAGGTATCCAGCATCGGACGAGAAAATCATCCTTTTGATGATTCTGTCGATCGTTTGCCGGTGACCGATTCTATGTCGATCCGCCATACCCGCGTGGTGGTGACGGCGGGGAGTTCGATATTCCACTCGCGCCCGGAGTAGTGGCGCATGATGTGATTGAGGCCTCTGGTTTTGTCGGCGGGGTCTTCGATTTCCGTTACGGATCCATAACCGATCACGCTCTGAAAGTTGAATGTCCACGCGCAGGCTTCGTCATCATCGGTGCGCAATTCCACGCCGGCTTCGAACTCGAAACACACCCGGTTGTTGGCCTGTATGAAATCGATTTTGCGGCCCTTGCCGGCGGTGTGGATGAATATTGCTTCGCCGTCATAACCAAAAGAGATCGGCACCACATAAGGCTCGTTGTCCCTGGCAAAGGCCAGACGACAAACCACTGCCGACGAAATGACAGCGTCGATTTCGGCGCGGCTCGAAATCTCTTTGTCTCTGCGTCTCATCATCGATCTTTGCGTGCCCGGGTCGCCATGAAGGACGCGATGAATTTCGAAAGAGGGTCCTCCTCAGGAACATTTCGGTCTTCATACATACCGGTGATGACGAATCCCGCCGCCAACTGCCCCCCGATCTGGTCGTCGAGCGAGTGGCCGAATTCGAATGGTTCCCCGGCGGACGCAAAGCGCTTCTTCTGTTGCCGACTCAATGATTCGAGATCTGAGTAGGGGATGGAATTGACCACCTGAAGGGGCTCCTTGGTCTCTTCGATTTCGTCGTTGAAGAGATAGCGTACCGGGTTGACGAAGCCGGCGAGCAGGTTGCCCCCCGACCGAAGCACTCGGTGGCACTCGTTCCACACCGGCCAGAGGTCGGGAACGAAAGCGTTGGACACCGGGTGAACGATGAGATCAAAAGCCGCATCGCCGAAAGTGCCGAGATCGGCCATGTCCCCCTCGACGCACTCGATCTCGAGCCCGTCCCGTAAAGCCACCATGCGATCCTGTTCGAGCTGCCGTGGTGAGTTGTCGAAGACCGTCACCCGCGCACCGGCGGCGGCGAGCACGGGGCCTTGTTGCCCGCCACCGGATGCCAGGCACAGCACATCGGAATTTTCGATCCGGCCGAACCACGATCGTGGTACCGGAAGCAAGGGCGTCAGAACGATCTCCCACTCGCCGCGCCGTGCCGCGTCGATCACAAAAGACTGGACCGGCACAGTCCACCGGTTGTTTGCATCGACCTGGGCGTTCCAGGCGGCGCGGTTGAGGCGTCGAATATCGTCTCCCATCGTCAATCTCAACCGATATCGAGAAAGCCCTTGAGATAGAGAACGGCTCGCCCGGCGATGTGAACCCGGTCTTCCACCAGTTTGCAGGCCAGTTCTCCACTTCGTTCGGAAACCTGGCGCGCGGACAGATCGGTGACCTCCAGTTGTTCGGCCCAGTAGGGCGCCAGGGTGCAGTGGGCGGATCCCGTGACCGGATCTTCATCGACACCGACCTTGGGTGCAAAGAAGCGAGAAACGAAATGCACATCATGCCCGGGTGCGGTCACGATGATGCCGGTGCAATCAAGTTTTCTGAGCTCCTCAAAATCCGGTTCGATCGCGCGGACTTCTTTTTCATTTTTGAGCACGACCATGTAATCACGAGCCTTGTAAACTTCGTTCATGGAACATTTCAACCCAGCCGCAAGGGCCTCCGGTGCTTCACATTCCTTCGCGATCCTCGATGGAAAATTCATGACCATCGAGTTGCCGATCTTTTTGACAGAAAGTTCGCCGCTCAAAGTCTTGAAAAGGATCGTGTCGTGCTCGTAGCCGAGGTGTTCGAAAAGCACGTAGGCTGTGGCCAAAGTTGCGTGGCCACAGAGATCAACCTCCGAATTCGGAGTAAACCATCGAAGCCGATATCCGTCATCTTCGGGCACAAAAAATGCGGTCTCCGAGAGACGGTTTTCTGCGGCAATTTTCTGCATCAAATCGTCATCTATCCATTCGTCCAGTGGGCAGACTCCGGCCGGATTACCGTGAAAAATTTCGTCGGTGAATGATTGGACTGCAAAATAAAGAATCATCGATTAATCTTCATCCTTTTCCAATAGATTTTTGATCAAGAACTCCATCTTTTCGCGATGAAAATGGAGGGCATATGCCGAGCGTCGGATCCCGTGGCGGGTGCGTGGATAGATCACCAGATCGTAATCCTTGTTGGCTGCCGCCAGTCGAGCGATCATCTGCAGCGAGTTCTGGAAGTGCACGTTGTTGTCCATGGTGCCGTGGCCCAGGAGCAATGCGCCCTCCAGGTTTTCGGCATGGGTGAGGGGTGCGCCCTCGGCATAACCTTCGGGGTTGTCCTGAGGCGTGTCCATATAGCGTTCGGTGTAGATCGTGTCATAGAGGGCCCAATCGGTGACGGGAGCATAGGCGATCCCGGCCGAGAAGTACTCTGGCGCTTTCAGCAGACAGAGCAGGGTCATATAGCCGCCATAACTGCCGCCGTAGACGCCGATACGGTTGGCGTCGACCCACGGCTGCTCGGCCAGCCATTTCGCGCCGTCGACCTGGTCGGCTACTTCCATCTGGCCGAGACGGCGATAGACGGCGGTTTCGAAAGCCTTGCCGCGGGCCCATGTGCCGCGATTGTCGAGGAGAAAGACGGCGATGCCATGGTCGGCAATCAGTCGGTAGGTATTGTGAACCTCGGCTCGCCACGAATCCTGGGTGAGCTGCGAGTGGGGGCCTCCGTAGACGTACTGCAGGACCGGGTACTTTTTCGAGGGATCAAAATCCCGCGGTTTGATCATCAGGGTATAGAGCTCGGTTCCGTCGCTCGCAGTGATGGAGCCGCGCTCGATGGGCAACAGGTCCCACCCTTCGAGTTCGGTCCCCGATTGCCAGAGTCGGCGTGCGACCGTCCCGTCGGCCTTCAACAGATCCGCCCGGGGCGGTGTGTCGAGGGTCGACCAATGGTCGACGAGGTAGTCGCCGGTGGGGGAGAGAGTCCCGTCGTGTGAACCGCCCCCGCCTTCGCCAAGCAGAGTGATCTCGCCATTTTCAAGGTCGACTCGATAGAGGTGGCGCTGGCGGTGGTCCTCGGCGTTTGCCTTGATAAAAGCGGTCTTCTCATCTGCGTCGACGCCGAAAAGCTTTTCGATCTGCCACCGCCCCGATGTCAGCGGGCGATGGTCCGAACCATCCGCGGCGTAGTGGTAGAGGTGCCGCCAGCCCTTGCGCTCGGAGGTCCAGAGAAAGCTCCCGTCCGAGAGAAAGTGGAGGTCGTCGGTGATGTTGATCCACGCAGGATCCTTGTCGGTCAGGATCGTCCGGACTTTGCCGGTCTCTGGATCACCAAACATCAAATCGTGCACATTCTGATCACGATTGAGCCGTTGCACCCAGACTTCTCCCTTGGGCGTCCAACCGGCCCGGGCGAGATAGAAGTCACCCTTACCGGTGGCGAGCCAGACCGGTTCTCCGCCGTCGCGGCTCACCACACCGATCCGGACGATGGGGTTGGCGGTTCCGGCTTTCGGGTACCACTGTTTTTCCAGTTCGGGGTAGGGCATCGAATCGCCGGTGATGGGCACGATGCCGACCGGTTCTTCGTTGGTCTGGAGAAAGGCGATGCTCTGACCATCGGGTGACCACCAGAAGGAGCGTTCGACGGCGAGTTCCTCTTCATAGACCCAGTCGGCGACGCCATTGAGCAGATAGCGGTTGTGTCCGCGGTCGGTGACCCGTTGGACCACACCGTCGGCCAGGCTCAGACGATAGATATCGCCTTTCTTGACGAATGCGATCTCGGATCCATCGGGGCTGAAGGCGGGGAAGATCTCCTGCTCCCGGTCTCCGGTCAGGAAACGGGCCTCACCCTTTTTCAGGTCGAAGAGGTAGAGATCACCGGCGTGACCACCGACCAGCGCCGACCCGTCGGGCGAAAGCACCGCTGCCGTTCGTTTCGAGGCCGAACTGTTGGGATCGCTCATCGAAGGCTTTTCGTAGTTCGGCCGCTGATCGGCGAGGCCTTTCAAGACTGCCGCCCAATCCGCCACAACAACCGCCTCGCCTCCCTCGGTACCGGCGCGCCACAGCGTCTGGTTTTTGCCCTTGGACGTCGTGTAGATGAACTGATTGCCGTCGGGCAGCCATGTGACCCCACTCAGGCTCTCGATAGCGAGGGCGTTGTCCTCGAAGAGGGCCTCGAGGCTCAATCGTTTGAGCGGCTCTTCGGCGGCCGCCAGGGTCGCAAGCAGGGCACAACAGAAAAAGACGAAGAATCGGCGCATGGTTCCTCCCCCTGGGACGAAGTGTACTCCTACCACAGAGGTATTCGCGCCGGAACGGGATCAACCCTCGTTGCCGGGGTCTTCTTCGATCTCGGCCAGCAGATCGCGGGCGATTTCGGCATATTTGGTCGGCACCAGAAAACCGATGACGCCGGCCTTCGGGTTGAATCTGAAGGGCGACAGGCTGCCGCGAAATGCATCGAAGCTCTCGCCACCGACAACGACGTGGGGCACACCGTGGGCATCGAGAAAGGACCTCACCACGGGCACTTCGCTCGGGTCCGAGGTCTCGAAAACCGGTTCCAGATCCTGGTGAGCCCCGTCGGCGGTGGGCGGTTCGTGCTCTCCCCACGTCTTGGCTTGCGGAACGTCCGGGAGGGGCCCATCGTCGCGAATATGAGTTTCGGGCAGCTTCTCCTCGAGGAATTTCCCACAGTAGGGGCACTCGAAAATGCCTTCGCGGTATTCGCCGTGAACACCGGTCGCAGCAAAGTCCGGACAGTCCTTGTTGGTACAGTACATTTCCATAGTCCCCCTGAAAGGATTATCTATTGCTCCGCGATCAACGTCCACGCATTCCCGAAGCTGTGGTTCAATCAGGGCCGTGAGCGCAGCAGAATTTCTCGATGTCGTGGTTTCGATGGGCCCCCCTGTGGAGGATCTGGCGCGGGAAGCGTGGCTGTTGGAACGCGCCGCAGAGGGCGAAGTCAGCCTTTTTCTCACCTCGTGGAGAGGCCCGGTAGTGGTCCTCGGTTATGCCCAGAAAACGAAAGAGGTCGACCTCGAATGGTGCCGGTCCGAGGGGATCCCCGTCCTGCGACGCCTGACCGGCGGCACCGGGGTGGTGCACCGCGGCGATCTCGGGGTCGGACTGGCGCTGCCGATCTCTCATCCCTGGGCCGGTGAAATCGTCGGCCTCTATGAGCGCTTTCTCTCCGTTTTGCAACCGGCACTGCGATCGGTGGGATCCAATGTCGAACGGATCGAGGACGCTCCCCGTGCAAGCCGGGTCCGGTCACCGATCTGTTTCCTCGATCAACTGGCCGACACTTTGGTGGTCGACGGCCGCAAGGCGGTCGGTTGCGCCCAGACCCGCCGCCGCGGCGCGGTGGTCGTGCACGCCGCCGTTCTGCTGGGGCTGGACCCGGGGTTGTATTCGAGGGCCTTCGGAATCCCCGCCGCCGAGGTCGAGGCGGGTCTCGCCCCGGCTCTCGGAGGCGGCGACTGGCGAGTGGCAGGGGGGGCGATCGCGGATCAGATGGCGGGGGCGTTGGGTGTGGAAGTCCGGCGACTCGATCCCGAGCCGGTGCCGGAACGGTATTTGACGCCGTACACCACCGAGAAATGGACGCCGGTGCGATAAAGCATCTGTTGCTGTCTTTCGCATTGCCAGCCTCGACCGAAAAATTGTCTGCAAGACGGAAACCAGACAATGCGAACACTGGCACCTTGCGTTTTCGGTTGACAAGCGCTTTTTTCAGAACGCCTCAAGCCCCAAACCCCAAGCCGAAATACCCTGCTATCCTCGGTTGTTGCCATAGGTCGAACAGAGATTGGGCGGAGAAGGAGAGCGTATGCCTCGAACGCGGGTGTATGAAGCGGTGACGGAACGGATCGAGATCCTCGATGTCGACGGCAATGTCGATGAGTCGATGATGCCCGAGATCGATCCCAGTGTCGTCCGTGATCTTTATCGCGACATGGTCATGATGCGGACCTTTGACGACAAGGCCCTCAAGCTCCAGCGCCAGGGCCGGATGGGAACCTGGCCGCCGATCAAGGGTCAGGAGGCGGTCCAGGCCGGAGTCGCGCTGGCGATGGGCGAACATGATTGGTTGATTCCCGCCTTTCGCGAGCACGGCATCATGGTTCTGCGCGGGGTACCGCTGCATCTGGTCTATGCCTACTGGGCCGGGGACGAGCGCGGTTCGTGTTATCCGGAAGATGTCCGTTGTTTCCCTGTCGCGGTGCCCGTCGGCAGCCAGTGGCAGCACGGCACCGGAGTCGGGCTGTCCCTCAAACTTCGCAAAGACGACGCGGTTGCGGTCGCCTTTGGGGGCGACGGTTCGACCTCGGAAGGTGATTTTCACGAGGCCGTCAATGCGGCGGCTGTTTTTGGTGCAAGCACGGTTTTTGTAATTCAGAACAACCAATGGGCCATCTCGGTGCCGCTGCACCAGCAGACTGCAGCCGAGACCCTCGCGCAAAAAGCCCACGCCTACGGATTGCCGGGGGTCCAGGTCGACGGCAACGACGTTTTTGCTGTTTATCAGGCCGCCACCGAGGCGATTGCGTGGGCCCGATCAGGCGGCGGACCGAGTTTGATCGAAGCGGTGACCTATCGCCTTGGCGATCACACCACCGCCGATGACGCGAGCCGTTACCGTGGCGAAGAAGAGCTCAAAAAGTGGGAAGCGCGCGATCCGATCCTGCGCTTGCGGCGTTATCTCGAAAAACAGGAACTGTGGGATGACGACCAGGAAACGGTGCTGCTCGAGGAGGCCCACAACTGGGTGGACACCCAGGTCAAGGCGCTCGAAGAAATGACGCCGCAGGATCCGGATGCAATTTTCAAATCGATGTATGCCGAGCTGCCGCCGCACCTGCTGGAACAGATGCAGGAGCTGCAGGACGAGGTGGGCTCATGAGCACCCGGGAACGACAGCTTCACGCGGTCCCTGAAGTCGCCACCGAGAAACAGACCATCGCCAACGCGGTGCGCGACGCCATGATGCAGGAAATGGAACGCGACGAGACGGTGCTGGTCCTGGGAGAGGACGTGGGTGTCGACGGCGGCGTCTTCCGTGCCACCGATGGTCTGATCGAGGCCTTCGGGTCCGAGCGGGTGATCGATACACCGCTCGCGGAGAGCTCGATCATCGGCATGTCGGTGGGTCTCGCCGCAACCGGGTTCCGGCCGGTGGCCGAGATCCAGTTCATGGGTTTTGTCTACCCGGCCATCAACCAACTTTTCGGCCACGCGGCACGGATGCGAAACCGGACCCGCGGTCGCCTCACCTGCCCTATGGTGGTTCGAATGCCCTATGGCGGCGGTATTCACCCGCCCGAGCACCACTCGGAGAGCTACGAAGCGCTTTTTCTGAACACCCCTGGTTTCAAGGTCGTGGTGCCGTCAAACCCCTACGACGCCAAGGGGCTTTTGACCTCGGCGATTCGGGACGAGGATCCGGTGCTCTTCATGGAGCCAAAGCGTATCTACCGGGCATTTCGGGAGGCGGTCCCGGCGGAAAGCTACACGGTGCCGATCGGCGAGGCGGCGGTGCCGCGCGAGGGCACCGATGTCACTCTGATCGCGTGGGGTGCCATGGTTCGCGTGTGTCTCGATGCATCAGAAGTTCTGGCACGGGCAGATATCAGCGCCGAGGTCGTAGACCTGCGAACCCTCAATCCACTCGATCGCGACACCCTGCTGGCCAGCGTGGTCAAGACGGGTCGCGCCGTAGTGGTGCACGAGGCACCGAGGACTGCCGGTTTTGGTGCGGAAATATCGGCTCAGATCATGGAGCATGCACTGCTGCAACTCGAGGCCCCGGTGCAGCGGGTGGCGGGTTATGACACCATTTTCCCGCTCGCCCAGAACGAGAAGCACTACCTGCCCTCGCGCGCGCGAATCGTCGCGGCGGTTGAAAAGGTCATGAATTTCTAATCCGATCGCGGCCGATCCATTACCATGTGATCTTGGCGCGACAATCACGACGACGAAGAGGGGCTGAAGATGGCGTTCGTTTTCAAATTCCCCGATGTGGGAGAAGGAATCCACGAGGGGCGGATTGTGGAATGGCTGGTGTCCGAGGGTGACACGGTCGCCGAGGATCAGGCACTGGTCAAGGTCGAAACCGACAAGGCGGTGGTCGAGCTTCCATCGCCCCACGAAGGAACCGTGCTCAAGCTCCACGCGGCGGCTGAGGCGGACATCCTGGTCGGCGATGCGTTGGTGACCATCGGCGAGGTCGGTGAAGACCTTGGGGCTGAGGAGGCGCCGACCGCGGGCCTCGAGACCGCGCCCGCTGCCCCGCCGCAAGAGGCCACTCCCGCACCTGCTCAACCGACCGACGGCCGCCGTCCGCTGGCGACCCCCAAGACCCGCGCCCTGGCCCGCAAACTCGGCGTCGATCTCGAGCGGGTCCAAGGCAGCGGTTCGAATGGCCGGATCAGTGATGAGGATGTGGAGCGTGCCGCCAAGGGTGGAGCCACCGTTTCAACCGGGCCTGCTCCAGTGGTGGGCAATGCCCAGGTCACTGCTGACGGTGAGGTCGAACGGGTGCCGATCACCCACCTGCGCAAGATCATCGCCAATGCCATGCGTCAGTCCAAGCAGGTGTCGGCGCACGTGACCCACGTCGACGAGGCGGATGTCACGGATCTGGTGGCGCACTACAAACGATCCAAGCCCGTGATCGAGGAGCGCACCGGGACACGCTTCACCTTGTTGCCGTTTTTTATCAAGGCCCTCGTGGTGACCCTCAAAAAGTATCCGATCTTCAATGCTTCGGTCGATGAGGAACGGGGTGAGATTCTGCTCAAGAAGTACTACAACATCGGCGTGGCGGTCGATACGCCGGAGGGTTTGATCGTGCCTGTGATCCGGGATGCGGATTCCAAGGACATGGTCGAAATCGCGGCTGAAGTGGCGGATAAGGCCGAGCGGGCCCGCTCGCGTCAACTCGGTCTCGACGAGCTCAAGGGCGGGAGCTGCACGATCACCAATATCGGGCCCCTCGGTGGGGTCTTTGCAACTCCGATCATCAATCAGCCCGAACTCGCGATTGTCGGTCTGCACGCGATCAAGGAGAGACCGGAGGTTGTGGACGGCGAGATCGCGATCCGCAAGATGATGTATCTCAGCATTTCTTTTGATCACCGGTATGTCGATGGTGCGGAGGCCGCCCGGTTCATGAGCGATATGACCGGGCTGATTTCCGATCCGATGCTTTTGATGGCGAGGTTGTAATGGTTGTTGGTTCCGTATCCCGTGGGTGTCAGGTTGTAGTGATCGGTGCCGGTCCGGGCGGCTATGTGGCCGCGATCAGGCTCGCGCAGCTCGGCAAGGACGTCATCCTGGTTGAAAGAGCGTCGTCTCTCGGCGGCGTTTGTCTCAACGTCGGTTGCATCCCCTCCAAGGCAATGATCCACGCCTCGGATCTCGCTCACGAGGCGAAGCACGCCGAAAACATGGGTGTTTCGGTCGAGGGCCTGCATGTCGATATGACGAAAATGGTGTCGTGGAAAGACGGCATCGTCGAACGTCTGACCTCCGGCGTCGCCTTTTTGTGTGAAAAGAACGGCGTCGAGGTTGTGCACGGCGCGGCCGAGTTTCTCTCGGATCGGAAATTGACTGTCGCCGCCGAGGATGGACCACTCGAGATCGAGTTCGAGCAGGCGGTGATCGCCACCGGTTCGCGGCCGATGCAGCTCGAGAGCTTTCCTCATGATGGCGTGAAGATCATCGGTTCAACCGAAGCCCTGTCTCTCAACGCGGTGCCGGATCGGATGGTGGTGATCGGCGGCGGCTATATCGGTCTCGAGCTCGGCAGTGTCTACGCCAAACTCGGAACCAAGGTAACGGTTGTAGAGTTCCTTCCGGCCATTGTCCCGAACCTCGACGCCGAGGTCGGCAAGGCCCTGACCCGTCAGCTCAAGAAGCTCAAAGTGAAATTGTTGGTGAACCATCGCGCCGAGTCCTTCGAGCCGGGAGATCCATCGACGGTGGTCGTCCGTGGTCCCAAGGACGACGAGGTGCGGCTCGAAGCGGATGTCGTAATGATGAGCGTCGGACGGGTGCCAAATACCGAGAATCTCGGTCTCGAGGCGGCGGGTGTTGCCACCGATGAAAAGGGCTTCATCATCGCCAACGACAAGATGCAGACCTCGGCTCCGGGGATCTATGCCATCGGCGACGTGGTTGGTGGAGCCTTGCTCGCCCACAAGGCTTATCAAGAAGCCAAGGTGGCTGCCGAGGTGATTTGCGGCGAACCGGCGGCCTTTGACAGCATCATACCGGCCGTGATCTACACCGATCCCGAGGTGGCTTGGGCCGGTTTGGGTGAGGAAGAGGCGAAGTCCAAGGGTTATGACGTCGTCACCGGAACCTTCCAGTTCAAGGCCTCGGGCCGCGCCATGTCCCTCGACAGCACCGACGGGTTCGTCAAGGCCATTGCCGACGCCGAGACCAAGCAACTTCTCGGAGTGGTGGCGGTCGGACGAGGTGTCAGCGAGTTCATCGGCGAGGCCACCCTGGCTCTGGAGATGGGCGCCTTTCTCGAGGACGTGGCCCTCACCATCCACCCGCACCCGACCATGTCCGAGGCTTTCCAGGAAGCCATCGAAGCCGCCCTCGGCCAGGCGGTGCATATGGTGAACAAGTAGCGCCTCCGGCGCTGATTTTGAAATTCGGATTTCGGATTTCGGATTTTTGTCCGCCGTCGTTGTACGATGCCAATTTGCGGGTGAAAATCCCAATTTCCAAATCCCAAATTCGAATTAAAACCTTGATACTCTATCTTCCTCGAAGGGAGCGCATCGATGAATCCCACGCGTCCCGGTGCCGGGTGGATCGAGGTCATCGCCGGACCCATGTTTTCGGGCAAGTCCGAGGAGCTGATCCGGCTCCTCAAACGATCGGCGATTGCACGACAGCGTGTGCAGGTCTTCAAGCCACGGCTCGATAACCGTTATTCCGAAGGCGATGTCGTGTCGCACTCGCAGATGAGGGTCCCGTGCGAGTTGGTCGAGCGCAGCGATGAGATCAGACCCCGCCTCGATCCCCGGACCGAGGTCGTCGGAATCGACGAGGCGCAGTTCTTCGACGACGGGCTGCCGGCGGTGTTGAGTCATCTTGCCAACCTTGGAAAAAGAGTGATCGCCGCGGGTCTCGACATGGACTACCGGGGAGTCCCGTTTGGCCCGATGCCGAAGCTTCTCGCGATCGCCGAAGAGGTCCACAAGATCCACGCGATCTGTACCTCTTGTGGTTCACCGGCTGCCTATACCCAGCGCTTGATCGAATCCGACGAATTGGTTGTGGTGGGCGCCACGGGGGCCTACGAGGCCCGGTGCCGGCGCTGCCACGAGCCCGATGGCGCACCGCCGGCGAGCGAACCGTGGCTGATTCCCCCAGTTGAAGATTCGGACTCGGAGAGGCAATGAATATCCGCCGTCGCTGGTGGTGGATCGGCGGCGCGATCCTCCTCGTGACGACTGCGCTGGTGTCTGTCGTCGCCCGGGCGGCCCAACTCACTGAAGTGCTGTCAATCTTTTCGGTGCTCTGGCTGCTGGCAAGCGGCGCCGTTCTCGTGTGGTGGTTGTGGCGATGGATGACCTACCGCGTCGGAGTGCGTCTCGCCATGACCTTTTTGTTGGTCGGCGTTTTGCCGGTACTCTTTGCGGCCGCGTTTGCCGCCATCGGCCTCTACATCATGATGGGCCAGTACACCTCGGTGAGGGTCGGTTCCGAATTCGATCGATTCTATTGGACCCTCGGTGGCGAGGGTGCGATCGTGCTGACAGCCGCTCGATCGGAGGGCATCGAGGCTGCTGTGACGGACCTCGAAAAGTTCCATTCAGATCCGCCCGATCCTTTGACCCGTGTGTTGTGGCGGGCCCACCTCGGAGATCGCGATATCGCGCTCACCGATGAAGACTTTCGCCCCGAGCTGGAATGGCTCCCCGAAGGCACTTCGTTCTGGGTTGCCCATCATCAGACCGAGATATTCGGCATCACCGCCAACCGAGCGGCCAACGGCGACTGGGTGGCGGCCATGATCCCCTTTGACGATGTGACGGCCGCCGATCTGAGTTCCCAATGGTGGTTCGACATCGCCTTCATCGATGACGGTGTGAGTGACGCAGAATTCGAATCGATCGTGGAGGAAGAGCAAGAACCGGCTATCGGTGGTCCTCAGGTCGTTGACGAAGGTGAGGGTGCGGTGCGGTTCACGGTCGACGGCACGACGATTGGCGATGAAAAGCTCTGGCAACCGTGGACCGACGGCGAAGACGGTCTGTTTTCCAAGCCTTATGTGGTCTGGTTTCGGATGGTATCGAATCTCGTCGATCTCGAAACCGGAGAAGCGATTGGCGACGGCCGGTCCTTTGCGCTCCTGCGGACCTCGCCAAAAAACGTCTGGGACGATTTCACGCTCTCGGAGTATGAACTCCGCACCGAGCTGTGGGGTGTGCTCGCCGGTCTCGGGGCCCTGTTTCTCCTCGGTTACGGCATGGTGCTTGTTGCAGCGGCAACGGTCATCATGTCGATTGCCCGATCGACGGCCCGGCTTTCCAGGGGTGCCAGGGAAGTCGAACTCGGCAATCTCGATTACCGCGTCCCGGTCAAGCGCCGTGATCAACTCGGCGACCTGGCGGTGTCCTTCAACCAGATGACCGATTCGGTTCAATCGATGATCGCCGATGTGGCCGAAAAAGAAAGACTTGCGAATGAGTTGGAGCTGGCGCGGGAGATCCAGGAGAGCCTGCTGCCCGCCCGCCACCTCGAAGTCGGAGGGTTGACGGTGCGGGCGACCTTCCAACCCGCGGCCGAAGTCGGCGGCGACTATTTTGATATCTTTTCGCTTTCCGGCGACCGAATGATCGTCACCATCGGTGACGTGGCCGGTCATGGCCTTGCCACCGGTCTGCTGATGGCGAGCCTCAAATCGTCGGTGGCAGCGCTGGTTCGGGAAGGTTACGGCGGAGCCGAGTTGATCCAAAAGGTCAATCTCGTTCTAACCGAAAATCGACCCGAACGGACCATGGTAACCCTGTCGGTGATTGATTTCGATCTGGCTGCCGATCGGGTCTCCATAACGAACGCGGGTCACCCGCCAGCCTTTTTGATCGATCCCGACGGCAGATCTGAGGAGCTCATGGCTGGATCCCTGCCTTTGGGAACCCGCCTCTGCGGTTCGAAAACCATCGTAAGACCGTTCCCGGTGGCTTCCCATCTGCTGTTGTATTCGGACGGCCTGGTCGAGGCGCTGTCGGAGGACGGCGAGCCCTTTGGGTACGAGCGCCTGGCCGGAATTCTGGATGGAATCGGCGCCCTATCCGGGATCGGGATCACCGCGCTGATCCAGAAGGCTTTCGCCTCTCATACCGGCGGCACACCCCTGGCCGATGACCTAACTCTGCTGCTCGTCGAGCGCAATAGCTGAGTGACGCCTCATGTAACGGGCCCGCGACCGTCGTATGATGGTTTTTGATGGTCACCGAACTCAAGCCCGGTATGCGGATCTGGCGATTCCGCCTCGACAGGCGGCTCGCCCGTGGCGGCATGGGCACGGTGTGGGCGGCGTGGGACGAGCGTCTCGACCGCGAAGTGGCGCTCAAACTCCTGCCGCACATCCTGGTCAATGAACCCTCTGCGGCACGCCGCTTCGAGCGCGAAGCACGGGCAATGGCGCGGCTCCACCACCCGAATGTGGTCGGCATCCACGACGTCGGAACCTTTGATCCAGGAGTCGGTGAAGACCTGCCCTATCTGGTGATGGAACTGGTCAATGGACGCTCACTCAATGAGATGGTTCAGGACGGCCCGCTTCCTCCGAGGCTGGCGGCCCGGATCGTGGAACAGGTTGCACTCGCCCTCGCCGCCGCCCACGAGGTCGGCGTGATCCACCGTGATCTCAAACCTTCGAATGTGATGGTCGGAGACGGCGGCCACGTCACCGTGCTCGATTTCGGTCTCGCTCGACTCGCCCAGATGGATGGTGAGACCCCGGTTGAATCGCTGACCTCGCCGGGAATGGTCCTCGGCTCGTGCCCCTACATGGCTCCTGAGCAGGCCCTCGGCAAGGGAGTGTCCTTTGCCTCGGACATATTCTCTCTCGGTGCTGTGCTCTATGAGACCTTGTCCGGGCGGCGTGCGTTTGACGGCCCGACACCGATGCAGGTCCTGCAATCCGTCGTTCGCACGGACTATCGACCGCTGGCGGACGTGGCGCCCGAGACGCCGCCCGAACTGATTGCGGTGGTCGAAAGGTGTATGGCGCGAGAGCCCAAACGCCGCTACCGATCGAGCCTCGATCTCGCCGCCGATCTGTCGGTTTTTCAAGGCACCGATGCGGTCAGCCTGGCGGAAGCCCCGACGATGGCCGTCAGTTCGGCCAAGATCCTGGCAGTGGTCAAACGGCGGCGGCAGCTCGCGGTCCGGGTAGGGCTGCTGGCCGGAGCCGCCTTGATCGGTGGGTTGGCTGCCGGACTTTTGTTTGGTCGTTGGGGCACCGAGCCGATCCGACCCGATCCCGGCAATTGGCGGGTTCGCACGCTCCTCGAGACCGTCGGCACCCTCTCGGATCCCAGTTGGCACCCTGCCAGCGATGAGTTGGCGGTGGCGCGGAACCGGATCGGGAGCAGCGATGTGGTGATCGTCGACGGCGCGACCGGCGCTGTGCGAAGTCTGATCGAAGGTTCGGGGATGGAAGCCTTCAGCCTGCCTCAGTTTTCTCCCGATGGCAAAGGATTGCTCGTGGAGGTCGTGACCGCGGGCGAATCGTCGTTGCGGGTGATTCCTTCGGTGGGCGGCCAGGCCACTGCCGAGATCATCAATGCGGGGGGTGGTGCGTGGCTCGATTCCGATTCGTTTCTTTTTCCCGGGAAGGCCCCGAGGGCGGCTTCAGCCTCTTCAGATACTCCCTGGCTCTTCATGAGACGACCCGCATGCGGGAGTCCGAAGCCGATCGCTCGTGGTATCGAGCCATACCCCGACCGGGAGGCGGCTTCGCGTTGCTTGCTGGACCGGCCGGGGTCCCAGACAGCATTTTTGTGGTTCGAGAGCTCGATGATCAGGTGGTTTCCTGGTTGAATCCGGGGAAACAGGTCTATGGCATCGGGTGGGCTCCCTCTGGGAAATCTCTATTGGCTTCGGTCGACGGACAATTGATGTGGGTAGCTAAAGGTCGGGCATCGCCCTTGATCCCGAGGCTGGATCGTTTGTGGCATCCCGCCTTGTCAGCGGATGGTGAACGCCTTGCGGTGGTTCGCCGCAACACCACGAATGACCTTGTTGCCGTTGATCCTGATGGCCAGGGCTGGAATTGTCTCATGTGTGGCGTTCAGGACAGCGGCTGGGGGAGCACAGATCGCCAGGGCATCGTCGCCTATCGCCGTTATGTCGCCGGCTCTGCCACGATCTTCCTGCGCGAGGCGTCCGGCGTCGAGGAGGCGATCAGCCAGCCGACGGAAGATGCATCCTGCCCATCGATCTCCCCAGATAGCGGACGGGTTGCCTATCTGGCTCAGTCGGCGGAGGGCGGCACGATGCTCAGAGTGATTTCGCGGTCGGGAGGCCAGGCGGTAACCCTCGCCAGCGACGTGGAAGCCTCAGAATTTCCCAGTTGGTCGCCGGATGGCCGTTTTCTGACCTATGCGGCTGGATCGCCGATAAAGATCTGGGTCGTGTCCTCGGCGGGAGGTGAGCCCTCTTTACTGACTCCCGGCGGCGGCGATTATCCGCGCTGGAGCCCTGATGGTGCGTGGATAGCCTATTCGGTGTGGACTCAGAAGTCGGATCCCGATCAGGGTGCGTGGGTGGTTCCGGCACAGGGTGGGACACCGATCAAGATCGGGCTCGAGCCGACCCGCATGGTGTGGAGTGCCGACGGTTCACGATTGTGGCAGCTCCGACGAAACATTCAGGATCTCGAACTGTGGGAGGCGGAACCGGGAATCTGGCAGTGGAGGCTTCGCGCGGTGCTCGATCTCGGGAGGCCGCCGAGTTCACATCTGGAACACCTACCGCTGACCGTCAGCCCGCAGACCGGCGAGCTGATTTTCAACCGAAGGACCACGCTCAGCGGTCTGCAGGTCTTCGAGGGCCTCGATCCGGACCGTTGGTAACCGCGTGTATCGTCTTTTTCTCGTTCAAGTAATTATTTTTTCAATAACTTAGTCGTTGATATGGTGGCCGGACAGTCTTGTCATGGCGTGGTTCGCGGAATAGAATTGATTGGTTTTTCGTATGTCACAACAGTGTCGTTGTTGAACACCAGTTGCGACAATGTTAGGCTCGTCGGGCGTTCAAAACGCACGGAAGAAACGGAGGATAGTGATGCGAAACAAGAATCTTTGGTTGGTCCTCGCGGTAGCGACAATTGCTTTGGTTGCGACCAACGCCTCGGCGCAGGATCATGCCTTTGCGGGTGCCGCAAAATGTAAAATGTGCCATAAGGTACAGTTCGCCTCGTGGGAGGCCACCTCTCACGCCAAAGCCACCGAGGTGGCCAAGGCCTCACCCGATCGTGAGTTCTCGGCTGACTGCCTCAAGTGCCATGCCACCAATGCCAGTGAGGAAACCGCTGGTGTCCAGTGCGAAGCCTGTCACGGAGCCGGTGGCGACTACAAGAAGATGAGCATTATGAAGGACCGTGAGACGGCGATGGCCAATGGTCTCGAGATTCCGACTCAGGCCACCTGCGATGGTTGCCACACGGGTGACGACCACGCCAGCAAGGTTGTCCTGGCGGACAACCTGAACAACAAAAAGGCCATTCACGAATTCAAGAATCCGCCGGGCGAATAAGCTCGACAGCTCTTTACAAAAACGCGGCTTCGGCCGCGTTTTTTTCGCTATGAGGGCGTGATCGGCCGCATCGCGGCCTGGCTGTGAGGCGATGATCAGCCGCTCCGCTCCCTGGCTATACGGCTATTTGGAATTATTGCCGCAGGGGGTCGTTTTTTAGCCCCACCCCTCATAGCCCCATTTTCCTCATAGCCGTTGTTCCGGTGGGTATTGGCATCAGGCCCATCTCCGTGTATCGTGCAGGACCATGCCGACGAAGGATCGATCAACCGCAATTTCGGTGGATGAAGCCAGGGAACTGGCGGGCTGCAACGCCTTTCCCACACCAGGCCCCGGCCCTCTCGTCGGGGGGATCGGTCTCGAGCCGGAATTTTTCCCCATCAAATACGGACCGAAGCGTCGTCCTGAGGCGCGGCTGACGTTGACCCAGCCCGGAGGATTCGGTGTTCTCGAGATCGTCGACCAGTTGGCTGCGTCCGACCGGCATTTTGGGGCGCCTTCCGACCCCTCGAAGGGCCCACTGGAATTTCCGGTCGAGGGTGGCGGACGGATCACCTTCGAACCCGGGGCCCAGGTGGAGTATTCGACTCCTGTCTACCCAAGCGTCCGGAGCGCTTTCGTCGATCTCGACACGATCCTCAGCCGGCTGCGTGCGGCCTTCGCGAGCCACCAGGTAGCGCTGGCGGCGATCGGGATTGATGTGTGGCACGATGTCGAAACCGTTCCGCAGCAGCTCCGCGCCGGCCGTTATACGGCTCAGGCGGCCTATTATCGGCAGCGGGGGCATTGGGGCGCGATCATGATGCGCCATACCGCGAGCCTTCAGATCAACCTCGACCTCGGCCCTGAAGACGTATGGCAGCAACGGTGGTTGCTGGCCAATCTCGCGAGCCCGATGATGACCGCGACCTTTGCCTGCAGTCCCGGGCTCGGCGCAGTCTGCAGCCGGGCGCGTGCGTGGCAGGAGCTCGACCCGACCCGGAGTGGGTTTCCTCGGCTGCTGACCGAGGGCCGGGGCGATGACCCGAGGTTGGAATGGGGCCAGGCGGCCCTCGAAGCCGATGTGATGATCTACCGGACCGGAGACGGCCAATTTGAACCCGGTTGCACGGGTTGCAGTTTCATCAAGTGGATCGAAGACGGGCATCCGAGGTGGGGATGGCCGACCCGAGACGATCTTCTCTACCACCTGACCACCCTTTTCTTCGAGGTTCGCCCCCGGGGCTTTCTCGAACTCCGTGCCGGCGAGGCGCTGCCCGACCGCTGGCGCCAGGCGCCCGTGATGCTGATGGCGGCACTTTTCTACGATGACCGTGCCCGATCCGAGGCTCTCGACCTGCTCGGGCCCCAGCGAATCGGCCTGCCTGATCTCTGGCGGCGGGCGGCGATTGATGGCGTCCGTGATCTCGAGATACGGGATCTGGCGTGTCGGTTGTGGCAAATCGGACTCGATGGGGCCCGGAGAATGCCGCCGGACTTTATCGGTGACGAAGCACTGGCGGCGACCGAGGCCTACCTCCAGCACTTTACGGCCAACGGCCGGATGCCGACCGACGATCTTGTGGATCTGCTCGCCGAGGACCCGGCAAGGGCGCTGGAGTGGGCGAGTAGCTAGCGCATAAAGGAGTTGATTCGGAGTTCGGAGTTCGGAGTTCGGAGTTCGGAGTTCGGCGCTTCTTATCACGAATTGAGCTTTCGGTACGGTTCTCCCTTTCCCCTCCCCCTTTCTCCCTCTTTCTCCCTTCCCGTGTCCGTGCCCGAATTGCAGCGACAGCGACAGTGTCCAGCGGCAGCGGCAGCGGCAGCGACAGAGGTCAGCGACAGAGGTCAGCGACAGAATCCAGCGACAGAATCCAGCGACAGACGAACAGCTAACAGTGGCAGCGGCCGAGTGAAGTGACGGCCACCTCCGGGTCGTTCAACAGAAGGCGTAGCCGGTGGGCAGCCGATCTGGTCCGCGCCGTGACCTGGCGTCTGTTGAACCCGACGAGGTGAGTGCAGTTGGCTGTCGCTGTCGCTGCCCCGGCCGCTGTTCGCTGCCGCTGGCTACTGTTCGCCGTCGCTGTTGCTGATCGCTATCCGAGGCGCTGCCTTGGACAAGAGTGATCCAGCATCGTGCATCTAGCATCAAGCCCCACGCCCCACGCCCCATAGCCCTCCCGCCGAATCGACGCTATGCTTTCTGTCGTCTGGAGGACTCGACCCGATGCTATTTGATTCACCCATTGACCGTGCCGTGCGTGCCGGCACACGACTGACCGAAACCGAGCCGTGGAAGGCTCTCGCCCAGCACCACCTCGAGATCGGTGGCGTCCACATGCGGGACCTCTTTGCAACCGAGCCGGATCGTGCCTCGCGTTTCTCGCTCGAGCTCGAAGATCTGTTCTTCGATTTTTCGAAAAACCGGATCGATGATGAGACGCTGAGACTCCTGTGCGATCTTTCGCGTCAAAGTGGTGTGCCCGAAGCGGCTCAGGCCATGGTGTCGGGCGGGAAGATCAACTGGACCGAAGATCGGGCGGTGTTGCACACGGCCCTTCGCAACCGCGGTGGAAAGTCCGTCGTGGTGGACGGCGAAGATGTCATGCCGCAGATTTCTCGGGTGCTCGAGAAGATGCGCGCATTTTCCGAATCGCTTCGGTCGGGAGCGTGGCTCGGTCACACGGGCAAACCCATAACGACGGTCGTCAACATCGGGATCGGTGGCTCGGACCTGGGGCCGGCAATGATCTGCGAGGCACTCGGTCCCTATTGCGACGGTCCGGAGATTCGCTTTGTCTCGAATGTGGATGCGACCGATATTTCTGAAAAGACCCGCGACCTCGATCCGGCCACAACCCTTTTTGTGGTCGCGTCGAAGACCTTCACCACCCAGGAGACCATGACCAACGCACTGTCCGCGCGGCTCTGGCTGGTGGAGGCGCTCGGCGACGAAACAGCGGTGGCTCGTCATTTTGTCGCCTTGTCGACCAACAATGAAGGAGTCAAGTCCTTTGGTATTGCCGGCGACAGCGTATTCGAGTTTTGGGGCTGGGTCGGCGGTCGCTACTCGAGCTGGTCCGCCATCGGTCTGACCGTGGCCATCGCTGTCGGTTTTGATCGTTTCGTCGAGCTCCTGGAAGGCGGCCACGCCATGGATCGCCATTTTCTCGAATCACCCGCCGAACGCAATATCCCGACTATCCTTGCGCTGCTGGGTATCTGGTATCGGTCGTTTTTTGGCGCCTCGACCAAGGCGGTTCTACCGTACGATCAGTATCTGAGCCGTTTCCCGGCTTTTTTGCAGCAGTGCGACATGGAGTCCAACGGGAAATCCACCGACCGGGACGGCAACAGGATCGACTACCTGACCGGACCGGTCGTGTGGGGTGAACCCGGCACCAACGGGCAACACGCATTTTTTCAACTGATCCACCAGGGGACCGAACTGGTGCCCTGTGATTTCATCGCTTCGGTCAACTCCCACAATCCGCTTGGTGATCACCACCTGAAGCTGATGGCAAACTTCTTCGCCCAGACCGAAGCCCTGATGCGGGGTCGAAGCGAGGAAGAGGTGGTGGCGGAGCTCGAGCATTCCGGCATGGAGCCCGACGAGATCAAGCGTCTGGCTTCGCACAAGATCTTCGACGGCAATCGACCGACCAATACGATCCTGCTCGATCGTTTGACCCCACGATCGCTGGGCATGCTGATCGCGCTGTATGAGCACTCGATCTTTGTCCAGGGGGTGGTGTGGCGGATCAACAGCTTTGACCAGTGGGGCGTCGAGCTCGGCAAGGTCCTGGCGGGGACAATCCTCGAAGAAGAAAACGAATTGGTCGCGGGGCAGGAGGCTGACCTGAGCCACCACGACTCCTCGACCCGGAATCTGATCGAGCGATTTGTCGCGCGACGCGACATCGGCTGAACCGCAGAGACTCAGAAAGACACAGAAAGGGTAACGAGTGCCGCTGGCATAAGGCGGGTCTCCGGTCGTATTCGGGTTTCAGAGGTTTGCCTCGTGCCCGTGCCCGAATTGCAGCGGCAGCGACAGCAAACAGCGACAGTTGGCAGCGACAGTGTTCAGGAGGCAGGGACAGCGACAGTGTCCAGCGTCAGGGTTCAGCGACAGGCAACAGCGATCAGCGATCAGCGATCAGTGATCAGCGGCAGCGGTCAGGAGTACCGGCGACGAAGTGGCCACACCGGCTTGTGGGAATGGGCATGAACGACCCGGAGGTGACCATGTCCAACGCCGCCCCGAACACCAACCTCGTTGCCCACTCGAATGCCCTCGCAGCGGCAGGAATCGCGATCAAGCTCGTGATGAGGGTTCCGGCTCCGCTGAAGCCTATTGCCGATCAGGTCATCCGGTCGGCTTTCGGTCCCTGCGAATCTGGCAGAAGGGGACGGCCGATTCGGTAGAGACCGTTTGAACCACTGGAGAATCGGCTACGCATCGGCCAAAGAAGTCGATAGCCACTTGCAGCTCCTCGCGCACGCCGGGGCGATCGGTGCGACAGCCTCCCGTGACGCGATGAACGTCTTCGATCAAGTCCGTGCGATGACCTGGCGGCTACTGAATCCGAAGAAGTGAGTTCAGTCGCTGTCCCGGCCGCGGATCGCTGACGCTGATGACTGAACACTGCCGCTGGCGACTGTTCCCTGTCGCTGAACACTGATCGCTGTTTCCTGTCGCTGAGGCTGATCCCTGTCGCCGTCCCTGATCGCTGTCTGAGACTCTGTCTTGGACAAGCGTGATCCAACACCTCGCATCCAGCATCAAGTATCGAGTGGGTGGATCGTCTCTGTTTCGCCGTTCTTCTGTGGTTCGTCGAATGTTCGGGTTAGAATGCGGGCTCCCATTCTGGGAAGCGGAGGATAGATGACCCTGATTCGTGTTGCACACTCGCCCGACTCCGACGACGCATTCATGTTCTACGCGCTTGCCAAAGAACTCATCGACACCGGTGATTTTCGATTTGAACATGTACTTTCCGATATCGAGACCCTCAACCGCGAGGCCTTCGAGGGCACCTACGAGGTGACCGCGGTATCGATCCATGCCTATGCCCACCTCGATGACCGTTATGCCCTGTTGGCCTCGGGTGCCTCGATGGGGGACGGTTACGGACCGGTTCTGGTGGCGAGGGAAAATGTCACGAAGGACCAGTTGGCCTCGATGAAGGTGGCCATTCCCGGCCGTCTCACCTCGGCGGCGCTGGCCCTCAAGATGTGGAATCCCGCTCTGCAAACGGTGATCATGGGATTCGACGAGATCATGCCGGCGGTGAGCTCGGGCGAGGTTGACGCGGGTGTCGTGATCCACGAGGGTCAATTGACCTGGCAGGATGAAGGCTTTTCGAAGATCGTCGATCTGGGCGTCTGGTGGGCCGAGGAGAATGACGGCATGCCGCTGCCCCTCGGTGGCAACGTGATCCGACGCGATCTCGGCGAAGAAACACTCGCGAAGGTCTCGGTGCTCCTCAGACAGTCGATCGAGTACTCACTCGAGCATCGTAAAGAGGCTCTCGACTACGCCCTCGACTATGGCCGCGGCCTCGACCGCGACAAGGCGGATCGATTCGTCGGGATGTACGTCAACCAGCTGACGGTTGACTATGGCGAAAGGGGCCGAACGGCTGTCAAGGCTTTCCTCGAGCGGGCCCATTCGGAGCGACTCATTCCGAAGGTTCCGCAGCTCGATTTTCTCTGACGGAAATCAAGGCGCACATCACCGCGCCCAGAAGTGCACAACCGGCGAGGACCGTCCAGCCGAGGGTCCAGCCCCCGGTGCGGTCGTGGATGGCTCCGGTGATCGCCGGTCCGATCAGATTGCCCAGGTTCGAGAAGGCCGTGATGAAGCCGAAGGCAAAACCGACTCTGGCTGCCCGGACCAATGAGGCCGGCAGAGAATAGGTTCCCGTCGCGACCGTGGCGAAGGTGACCCCAACCAGCAGCATTGCGGGCGCGGGCGGCAGAAGACGAAATGCCATGCCCGTCAGCACGGTCCCCAGAAGCAGCTGGCCCCCGAGCACCCATCGTGCTGCGTGTCCGGTGCGATCGATGAAAATGCCGACGATGGGGGCGAGGAAGATCGCCGCCCAGGGGATGAGGCTGACCATTAGGAGGGCCGAGCCTCCTCCGCCTGCCCACTCGGGGGCAAAGGTGAAGATCGAGGCATAGGCGGCGAAGAACAGCAGCCAGGAAACTGCCAATGCCACCAGGGGACCGGTGATCCAGGGTTCGCTGACTTTCTCCTCGGTGGCTGCGTCACCCCGGAGTTGATGCGGCACCGCGAAGTTGTGGAGCGGTATGGCGATGACGACCATGACGGCCAGTGCCAGCAGTTCACCGCGCCAACCGAAGGTCGCGAGGAGCTTGGGATGGAGCGAGAACATGACGATCATGCTCGCCGGGTACACGGCGTTGAATACACCCATTGCCAGAGCAAGCTCTCGTCCGGCAAAGGCGGTCGAGACCAACCGTGCCAGGAGCAGGTTGATCGCCAGCCCACCGACGCCGAAGAGCAACCTGCCGATGAAGAGCAGGGCGTAGCTCGGAGCGAGGGCAAAAAGCAGGGCGCCGATCGCCATGAGAAGCAAGGCCACGTTGCCCGTCGCCCGGGCCGGCCAGCGGTCGATCGCAGAACCCAACGGGATGGAAAACAGGATGGCCGGGACCGAAATGGCGCCCATCAGGATGCCGATCGCGAGGTGGCTGAGGCCGAACCGAGTCATCAGTTCCGGTACCAGCGGTGGCACGGCGAAGAAGGTCACCCCAACGGCAAAAAAGCTCACCACGGTCGAAAAGAGGATCAACCACCGACGGGAGGAGAGATCGTGTTGCATTCGGGCATCATACCGGTGCCTCTGCCGATCCCGATCCCGTTTCCGAACAATGGCAGAGGAGCGGGGGAGAAAGGGAGAATGGGGGAAAGGGAGAAAGGGAGAAGGGGAGAAAGGGAGAAAGGGAGAAGAGAAGAGAGAGGGGAGAAAGGGAGAGGCGTACTCGACGTGATTCGATCCTTCCCTCTCAAACAGCCTACAGCTAAAAGCCCATAGCCCATAGCCCATAGCCCCATAGCTCCATCGCCTCCACGCCATGGAAGCCTGCAACCCTCCTTTTCGTTAGCTTCTTGACGAATCTTAACTTGACGGTTTGAAACACTTGTTTAATATTAACGTTTGAAACAAGCGTTTGGAGTTTTCATGGCTGTACAGACCGATGAATTCACCGCGACTCAGGAGGCCGAAGACACCCGGGATCGAATCCTCTTCTCGGCGCAGAAGCTCTTTGCCAAAAAGGGTTTCGACTCGACGTCGGTGCGAGATATCACCTCCGAGGCCGGGTGCAATGTGGCCTCCGTCAACTATCACTTCGGCGGCAAGGACAAGCTCTACCTCGAGACCTTTCGATCGATGCTGACCTTCCTCAGGGATCAACGTCTGTCGGTTCTCGGCGAATTGATGGAGCGCGACGAGGCTCCGACCCTCGAAGAGTTCCTCCAGTCCTTTGCCGAAGGGTTTATCGACCCACTGGTGGATGAGAGTCGGGGCCGGCTCTTCATGGCCCTGGTGTCGAGGGAGCTCTTCGATGCCCGCTTGCCACACGACGTGTTCGTCACCGAATTTGTCCGCCCGATTTTGAAGCGGTCGCTGATGGCGCTCGAAAAATTCGGTCCGCCTCTCGATCCCGAGGACGCGCATCTCTGCATCATGTCCCTGGTCGGTCAACTCCTGCATGCGCTCAAGGCCCACCATCTTTTCACCCAACACAAAGGATCCGAAGTCATGGCGACAAATCTCGGCAGTTACATTCCTCATTTCGTTCGCTTTTCGGCGGGCGGTATCCGCGCCTGTTCGATGTCGTTCGCCCAACGATCCTCGGAAGCGACGACCCGGGAGGTCACTTCATGAGTTCCCAGTTCATTTTGAGAGCGGTTGCGGCGGGTGTCATGGTGGTCCTCGCCCTCGGATGCACCCTCGGGCCCGAGCCCGAGCGGCCGGTCACGGCGGCGGCGGTGTCCGACACCTATACATTTGCCGCTGACGAAAACGCCGGCGAGCCCCCGGAAATATCGCCGTGGTGGCGCACCTTTGGCGACGAGACCACAGTCGAGCTGGTGGAGCTCGCCCTCGCGAACAACCCCAATCTTCAAGTTGCCGCCGGCCGGGTGATCGAGGCGGAAGCCAATCTGAAACGGGCCGGGGGAGCGAGGTTGCCGCAGGTCGGTTACGGCGCCACCGCCTCGACCCAACAGATGTCCTTCGTGCTGCCGAACATCGGCCGCCAGCAGATCAACTCGACAACCTACTCGTACAACGTCAATGTCGCCTGGCAGGCGGATCTCTTCGGGCGGCTCAAGCGCACCCAGCAATCGGTGTGGGCCAGTCTGCTGGCCGAGGAGGCCGCACAGCAGGCGGTGATGCACTCGGTGGTGGCTTCGGTCGTCCGCGCGAGGGTCGCCGTCGCCACCGCGGAATGGGCACTCGGCATCAATCAGGAAATCACCCGCAGTTGGGAATCGACCCTCGTCACCGTCGAAAGAAGATATCGCGCCGGGATCGCCGACGCCGTCGAGCTCCACCTCGCACGGGAGAACCTGGCATCGTCGCGCGCCTCCGAGGCGGTGATCGCAGGGCAGGTCGATCTGTCACGGTTGGCGCTTGATGTTCTGGTTGGCCGTCGGCCGGGCAGCGGTGGTGAACTCCCCGACACCTTGCCCCAGCTTCCGTCCCTGGACCCCGTTCCGCTCGGGTTGCCGGCACAACTTCTTGACCGCCGCCCGGATCTTCGCCAGACCGAGATGCAGTTGGCGGCCGCAACTTTTGGGGTTGGAGCAGCCATCGCCAACCTCTATCCCGACCTCAGCCTGACCGGATCCGCCGGATCATCGGCGGACTCCATCAACGATCTCACGATTTCCGATGGCCTCGTCTACAACGCCATCGCCAACCTCATCGGTCCGCTCTTCACGGGCGGTCAGCGGCGGGCTGACGTCGATGCCGCCAGGGCGCGAGCCGATCAAGCCGCCGGGAACTACGCCGGAGTGGTGTTGGTGGCCTTGCGCGAGGTCGAAGATGCCCTGGTGCGAAATGAATCGTCTCTGCAGAACCAGAAATTTTCGGATATCCGGGTGGCGGAGGCGCGCGCAGCCGATCGATTGTCGAAACAGCGCTATCAGCGCGGTGTTGAGACCCTGCTCAGGGTGCTCGAAACCGAGCGTCGTCTGCGTCTGGCCGAACAGGCCATCATCACCAGCACCGCAGATGTGTGGAACGCCCGCATCGATCTCTTCCTGGCCCTTGGCGGCGACTGGGGCACCGACCTCTCCGAAACCGAAGCTCCTGCTGCTCTTGCTGCGGAGTCTCAAGCCCGTGGTGAAAATCCGAAATCCGAAATCCAAAATCCGAATTCCGAAGAGGTGTCCTGATGTCCTCAAAAGCGCTCAAACTCGTTCTCCCCATCATCGTTGTCCTCGCCGGTGTCGCTGCTGCTGCCTTCCTCGCTTCCGCCCGCAAGGCACCACCGCGTGTCGATCGACCGCCTCTCGGGCCTCTGGTCGAGGTCATGGCGACCGAGATCACGGATGTGCCTGTCGTCGTGACCGGTCACGGCGAGGTGGTGGCCCGGGTCTCGGTCGATATCGTGCCGCAGGTGGCGGGCCAGGTGGTCAAGGTTCACCCCTCGCTGGTGGCGGGTGGTTTCTTCTCTGCGGGCGAGGTGCTGGTCGTGATCGATCCGCGTGACTACGACCTCGCAGTGGAACGGGCCCAGGCGGCCGTCGCCCGCGCCGGGGTCACCCTCGAGCGCGAGCAGGCCGAGGCCGAGGTGGCGCGGGCGGAGTGGTACGAGCTGCATCCCGATGAAGAACCGACCGGTCTCGTCGTCAGGGATCCTCAAATCCGCCAGGCCGAGGCGGAATTGGCCGCCGCCGAAGCGGATCTCAGTGGTGCGAAACTCAGCCTCGAGCGAACCCGAGTGACGCTGCCCTTTGACGGGGTCGTAGTTTCTGAAAACGTCGATGTCGGCCAGTTTGTCGGCAACGGCAGCCGGCTCGCGACGGTTTATGGAACCCAGGTGGTTGACGTTCGCGTTCCCCTGGACAGCCGTGAAATGGCGTGGTTCACGGTGCCTTCGAATGGGAGGACACAGGGCTCGCCGGCTGAGGTGAGCGTGAACTTCGCGGGCGGCAGGTCGGTTTGGGATGGACGGGTGACCCGTATGGAGGCGCAGGTGGACCAGGCCTCGCGGATGGTGCATGTGGTGGTCGAGGTTCCGAAACCCTATGACACATCGGGTGGACGTCCGGCCCTGTTGCCCGGTAGCTTTGTCGACGTCAAAATCAATGGCCGGATTTTGAACGAAGTCGTGTCCGTTCCCCGCCACGCCATCCGTGACGGCCACAGCGTCTGGGTCTTCGAAGACGGAGCGCTCAGAATCCGCGACGTGGAGATCCTGCGGGCGGATCGGCAGCAGACCCTGATTTCTTCGGGTCTGGAGAAGGGCGATCTGGTGGTGATCAGCTCGCTCGACGCCGTGACCGATGGCATGACGGTTCGACAAACCGACGCCGAGGCGGGAGGAGCGGTATGAAAGACAGCCGCAAAGGGCCCCTGGCCTGGTTTGCCGCCAATCACGTGGCGGCCAACATCCTCATGATCTTCGTGTTGGTATCGGGTGCGTTGTCGCTCCTCACCGTTGTCATCGAGGTCTTCCCCGAAATCGAGACGGACACGGTGACGATCCGGGTGCCCTACCGCGGTGCCTCTCCGGCCGAGGCGGAAGAGGGTGTGTGCATTCGCGTCGAGGAGGCCATCGCTTCCATCGAAGGCATCAAACGTATTCGTTCATCGGCACAGGAAAACCTGGGGACGGTGACCGCCGAACTCGAAGAGGACGCCGATAATCGCGAGGTGCTCGACGACATCAAGGCGGCGGTGGACCGTATCGAGACCTTCCCCGTCGAGACCGAAAAACCGGTGGTCTCAGAGGTCGATACCCGGCGAAGGGTGATCACCATCGTGCTCTATGGTGATGCCTCCGAGAAGGCACTGAAGGCCCTGGCCGAAAGAGTCCGCGACGAGGTGACCGCAATTGAAGGAATCTCCCAGGTGGAGGTGGCCGGCGTCCGAAATTACGAGATCTCCATCGAAGTGTCGGAGGAGGCCCTGCGCCGCTTCGGTCTCAGCTTCGAGCAGGTGGCGGGAGCGGTTTCGATGTCGTCGCTCGATCTGCCCGGCGGTGCGGTCAAGACCCGCGGCGGCGAGATCCTGCTTCGGACAAAGGGCCAGCTTTATCGTGGAGTCGAATTCGAGGACATCGTGGTGGTGACCAGGTCGGATGGCACACGTGTCTATCTGTCCGATGTGGCTACGGTGATCGATGGTTTCGAGGACACCGATACCGCTTCCAGATTTGACGGGAAGAGGGCGGTTTCGATCCAGGTCTACAGGGTGGGCGCTGAAGGCGCCCTCGAGGTTGCCAGGACCACCAAGAGATATCTCGAGACGCTCGAACCAGAGCTCCCGATGGGAATCTCCGTCGATACGTGGGACGACGACTCGATCATTCTCAAGCAACGTATCGGCCTGCTGCTCAAGAATGCGAGCTATGGTTTGATCCTGGTCTTCGCCTGCCTTGCGTTGTTCCTCAACACGAGGCTCGCTTTCTGGACCACCATGGGCATCCCGATCTCCTTCCTGGGTGGTCTGTGGTTGATTCCCTACGCCGATGTCACCATCAACATGATCTCGCTCTTCGCATTCATCGTGGTGCTCGGAATCGTTGTCGATGATGCGATCGTGGTTGGTGAAAACATCTTCAATTATCTGGAACAGGGCATGAAGCCCCTCGATGCGGCGATCCGAGGTGTTCGTGAGATGGCCATGCCGGTGACCTTTGCCATTATCACGACGGTAGCGGCCTTTGCACCGCTGCTCTTCGTGGCCGGTAACATGGGCAAAGTCATGCGCCAGATTCCGGTCGTGGTGATCATGGTGCTCTTGATGTCGCTGGTGGAGGCCCTGCTGATCCTGCCGGCTCACCTGTCCGGTGAGGGCAAGATCTTCAACCGCATCGTCGGCCCATTCCTCGGTCCGATCGAGCGTGTTCAGAACAAGGTCCAGGCCGGGCTCAAGTGGTTCATCAAAGGGCCGTACCGCAAGTCCCTGGGCTTTGCCCTGGAGTGGCGCTATCTGACGGTGGCGGTGGCCCTGGTCTTTCTTTTTCTCAGTGTGTCGCTGGTAGCCGGCGGGTTCCTCAAGTTCAGCTTCATGCCGAGGGTCGACTCCGACAACATGGTTGCCCAGCTCACGATGCCACAGGGAACGCCGGTTTCGCAGACCGAGGCGATCCTGGCCCGGATCGAGGCGGGAGCCGAGGCTCTTCGGCGCGATTTTGATGAAGGTCAGCCGGAGGGCTCTCCATCGATTGTCCGCCACATTTCCAACACCGTCGGCCAACAGCCGTCGGCCGGTGGAGGCGGACCGATGGCGCAGCGGTCTTCAGGCGGCGACTCCTCTCATCTCGGTGAAGTCAATGTCGAGCTTCTCGGCGCGGAGGACCGGGATGTGGGATCCGCCGAGCTCGTCAGCCGATGGCGTGAAATCGTCGGTGAGGTGCCGGGCGCGGTCTCGTTGACTTTCAAAGCAAATATGTTTTCGGCCGGTGATCCGGTCAGCGTGCAACTCGCCCACCGGGATTTCGAGACCTTGCTGATCGCGGTCGACCGGCTCAAGGCGATCATCGCCGAATATCCCGGTACCAAAGATGTGGCGGATTCCTTCCTGCCCGGCAAAAAAGAACTCAAGCTGACCCTGACTCCCGAAGGACGGGCGGCGGGTCTCACCCTGTCGGATCTGGCACGCCAGGTTCGGTCAGGGTTCTACGGCCAGGAAGTCCAGCGCATCCAAAGGGGTCGTGACGACATCAGGGTCATGGTCCGGTATCCGGAGGCCGAGCGTCGTTCACGGGGCGACATCGACGAGATGCGAATTCGATTGCCCGACGGCGCTGAAGTCCCCTTCACGACGGTTGCAGACGTCCAAGAGGGCAGGGGTTATTCGGTGATCAACCGCACCGACCGGCGTCGTGTCGTCACCGTGACATCGGATGTTGATGAAAGCGTCGCCAACGCCAACGAGATTTCCGATGATCTACGCAAGGAGGTTCTGCCGGCGCTGGGGGCCGATTTCCCTGGGCTGACCTTTGATTTTGAAGGCGAACAACGGCAGCAGTCCGAGTCATTGGACAGCATGAAAGTGAATTTCCTGGTGGCGCAATTGGCGATCTTTGCCCTCCTGGCGATTCCGTTCAGATCCTATTTCCAGCCGTTGATCATCATGTCGGCCATTCCGTTCGGCCTTGTCGGCGCCGTCTTCGGCCACCTGCTCATGGGTCTGGATCTGACCATGTTGTCGATGTTCGGGATGGTGGCGCTCACCGGGGTCGTGGTCAACGACTCGCTGATCCTGATTGATCTCATCAACCGGATGCGAGCCGCTGGGTCGACGGTTGACCAGGCCATTCGCGAAAGCGGTGAACGCCGGTTCCGGCCGATCATGCTGACCACGGCCACCACCTTCCTCGGTCTGACGCCGATGATCTTCGAGACCAGCATGCAGGCGAAATTCCTGATCCCGATGGCGGTCAGCCTCGGCTACGGAATCGTTTTTGCGACGGCGATCACCCTGATTCTGATCCCGACGCTGTATCGAATTCTCGAGGACATCAAAGCGATCTTCGGAGCCACCGAGGAGGAGGTACGGGTCAGCAGGCAGGTATCCCCGGTGGAAGGCTAGGTGAGTTCGGAATTAGGAATTAGGAATTAGGAATTTCCGCCCACCCGCCCACGCTGCAGACCGCAGATAACGCAGATAGATGCAGATCACCGGCAAGGGCAGCGAAGAGGAGTCAGCGACAGCATTCAGGGGCAGCGTCAGTGATCAGCGACGGCGGCAGTGTCCAGCGGCAGGGACAGCGACAGCGCCCACTGGCAACTTGATTTTTTGAACGAACCGGAGGTGGCCGCGTCGCCGCCTGGACTCCTGACCGCTGCCGCTGAATACTGATTGCTGTTCACTGCCGCTGCAAACTGACGCTGCCACGCGTGACTTGGAAAGCTCTGTCGCTCGATCCGTTGCCCACCCCAAGAAATCTCATTCTGATCGGTGTGTGAATCGAGCATCGAGCATCGAGCATCTTGTATCCAGCATCTAGCATCTAGCATCTGTCGTGAAAAGCGACGTCGTTGCTGCTACATCATGCGGCCGAGGTCGGGCTGGAAGGCGTTGCGATAATGGCGGACGCTCCACGGTACGAGACCGCCTTTTCGTTCGAAGGTGACGACATCGAATCGGCAGGGCTTTTCCCAGAGCCCGAAGCGGCTGAGATAGGCGGAGGACGCCCGAATGAGCGTCTTTTTCTTGTGGCCGTCGATCGCTGCAACGGCTCCACCGAACTGATCGCTCGATCTCGCTTTGACCTCCACAAAAACGATCTCCCCGTGTTGCTGCATCACCAGATCGAGTTCGCCTCCACCGCCCCGCCACCTCCGATGGCGCGGGCGATAACCCTTTGCCACCAGGAGCAGAAGGGCGGCCCATTCGGCGCGGCGGCCGAGGCGGTGTGAGGAAGGGGGATGCATCAGCGAGATTGTATATCCGGCGGCAACGAAATTTCCGCGACAACAAAACTGCATGAATGCTGGGAGGAACGCTATAAGGCAATGGCCGGCCGCTGAAGCGGCCTGGCGATGAGGTTTTGTGCAGACCCCTTGATCTGAGAGGATCGGCGCCATAGCCCCATAGCCCCATAGCCCCATAGCCACGCTCAACGGCGTTACCGATCTTCCAACGGCAACTGCAAGACTGCCTCACAACCCGGCCCAGGCACCCTGTTGCCGACGTTGATCGAACCTCCGTGGGCCTCGGCGATCTGGCGGCTCAGAAAAAGGCCGATACCCGAGCCCTCGGCTTTGGTGGTGAAGAAGGGAACAAAGAGGTTTGCCGAATCGGGCAGACCGGGTCCCTGGTCACGGACCGAAATTTCGATCTGACCGCTAACAATTGTCCAGGCGATTTCCACCGGGGCGTCATTTGCGAGGCTGGCTTCGACCGCGTTCCGAATCAGGTTGATGAGCACCTGCTCGATTTGATCCTGGTCGGCCTCGACAAAAAGTTCGGGGCCGCCAAGAATCGTTATCGGGGTCCGGTTCTCGAGGTCCGCAACCCTGGTTATGCAGCTTGTGAGGTCGAATTTTCCGATTGTCGGCTCCGGGAGCTTGGCGAGCCGGGAACAATCGCCCATGAATCGGTTGAGCGCTTCGACCCTGGACGAGATGACATCGAGACCCCGCCCGAGATCGCTCCGCCAATCCTCGGAGAGTGGGTCCTGATCCACCAGCTTTTCGAGGCTTCCCGCAAGCGACGTGATCGGCGCCAGCGAGTTGTTGAGTTCGTGCCCGATGACCCGGATGAGTCGCTTCCAGGCCGCAAGCTCTTCGGCGTGCAGGGTCCGGCTGACATCCGACAGAACCAGGAGCTGGTTGGGACGACCGTGTTGTCGGAATGTTCCTCGCCGCATTTCCCATCGTCCCGTCGTCGCACCGATCTCGAGTTCGACGGTTCTTGCCGGCGGGCCCGTCAGACAGTCTTCGAGACCCAGATCCACGGCAGTTTTGCCGATCAGGCCCTCTTCGTTCAAAAAGAGCTCCTCCCCGGCGGCGTTGACCTGGCGCAACCGGCCCGAGCCATCAAATGCGAGGACCGCCACGTCGATCTCGGCCATCACCTTGCGCACCAGGGAAGTGGCTTCGAGGTCTTCGACCCGTTGTTGCCTGAGGGTTCGGGCGAGGAGGTTGAGTTCGGTGATCACTTCCGCAAAGGGATCCGCGCGCGAGACCTGGCGGGCTCGAAACGAATAGTCGCCCTCGCGCAATGCGGCGAGGAGATTGGAAAGGGTGCGCAGGTGGTATGCCGTCCGGGCGCGAACGATCAAGACCATTCCCAACCAGATCACCACCAGGCCGCCGATGAGCAGATTTCGCACGGAAGGCGAAAAATCGGACCGCCACAAGAAGAAACCGGCCACTGCGGTGGGAATCAACCCAGTGAGAAGAACGAGAACCGAAAGAAGCGCGTGTCGCCTTTTCACAAACCGTGTTTCTCGAGCCGTCGGTAAAGTGCGCTGCGGCTCAGACCGAGCGCCTGGGCGGCCTGGCTCACATTGCCGTCGTAGCGGCGCATCGCTTTCTGAACAAAAACTTTTTCGAGGTCGTCGAGGCTCATCTCGTCGAGCGTGACAGTCGTGGTGGAAGTACCCTCATTGATGCCGAGATGGTCGGCTTTGACTGTTTCACCGTCGGCCATCAGGACCGCTCTTTCCACCACGTGAGCGAGTTCGCGGACGTTTCCGGGCCAACCGTGACGCAAGAGAGTGGTGGTCGCGGCTCCGTCCAAGCCCACCAACGGCTTCCGGTACTTCTGTGCGAACCGACCGAGGAAGTGGTTGGCCAGAAGCGGGATGTCCTCCGGACGATCGCGGAGCGGAGGCAGCCGAATCTCGACCGTGTTGAGGCGGAAAAGAAGGTCTTCACGGAATCTGCCTTCTTCCACCTCGTGGCGGAGATCGGCGTTGGTCGCCGAGAGAATCCGAGCATCGACCGTCGTTGTCTTGGATGATCCGACCCGTTCGAGTTCTCCGGTTTCGAGAGTCCGCAGCAGCTTCGCCTGTTGATCCAAGGGGACGTTGGCGATCTCGTCGAGGAAGAGGGTGCCGCCGTCGGCCATTTCGAAACGGCCCATGCGATCGCCCTTCGCATCGGTGAACGCGCCCTTGACGTGACCGAAGAGCTCGCTCGCGAAGACACCCTCCGGGAGCCCACCGACGTTTACTGTGATCAGCGGGCGTTCGCCACGGGCGGACACCGCGTGCAGCCGCCTCGCAACCACTTCTTTGCCGGTGCCGTGCTCACCGGTAATCAGGATATTGGCGTCGGATGGACCGACCCGGGAAATCAACTCGAGTACCGGCTCCATACGAGGGGATGTGGCGATGAGATCCGGCGCATCCTTCATGAGCAGGGTCGTGTTCTCGGCCTCGAGGCGCTGCCCCCGGCGGAGAGCCCGGCTGAGGTCGACCTGGATCCGGAGGATCGACAGAAGGCGGTCGTTGTCCCATGGTTTTTCGATGAAATCGCGGGCCCCGACCTGGATCGCCTGAACCGCCAGTCCGACGCTTCCCCACGCGGTCATCACCACGACCGGCAAGGTGCTGTCGAGTGCCTGCAACGCTGCTATCAACTCCAACCCCTCGGCGCCTGAGGTGGTGTCGCGAGAATAATTGAGGTCGACGAGGGCGACATCAAAATCCCGATTGGCGATGGCCTCGATCACTTTGTCCGGCGTATCAGCCGTCTCGACCACATAGCCCTCGGGTTTGATCAGAAGCCGCAGGGACTCCAGGATATCCGGCTGATCGTCGGCGATCAGGATTCGCGGCGTTGCTTGGTGCTCCGTCATCATGCGTCCTCGTAGCGACATCGTAACCGAGACACGGATTACTCGCGAAGTGCGACAACCGGATTGATCCGGGAGGCCCGCAGTGCCGGTATCAGCCCGGCCAGGAGCCCAACCACCATCATTCCTGTTGCCACCACGGCATAAACCACAGGATCGAAGGTCGAAACCTCAAAGAGCACGTCCTGGAGCCATCGGCCGAGAATCCATGCAATCAAACCCCCGGCCAGGACACCCCCCATCACCAGCGTCAGGTTCTTATAGAGGATCGAGGCCAGGATCGAGCGGGCCTCCGCACCGAGAGCCATTCTCAGACCGATTTCCTGGGTCCGCAGACCGACGGCAAAAGACAACAGACCGTAGACACCGCTCAGCGCCAGCACCAGGGCGACGAGACCGAAACCCACCAGAATCGTGGTCAGGTGGTTGAGGGATCGTGTGTTCCGGGTGCGAAGTTCTGCCATGGTTGCGAGCTTGTACACGGCGAGTTCCGGATCGATTCGCCGGATGGCCTGCTGAACGGTGTTTGCCAACGTTGTCGGCTCGATCTCGGTCTTCACGACAAATGTCATCGCTGAAGTGGGAAACAGGCCCATGGGGTAAAGAGTTTCGAATCGAGGGCCGACGTCGAGCGAAGTCATCCGGTAGTCACCCATCACCCCGACCACATCCATCCATGGCAAATCCCCGTCCAGGGGTCCGAATTTGACCCGTTTCCCGATCGCACTCTCCTCCGGCCAGAAGTGTTGGGCCATTTGCCGGTTGATGATGATGACTGCAGGCGCATCGGCGCGGTCGAGGGCGGTAAAATCGCGACCTTCAAGAAGTGGGATGCCCATGGTTTCGAGATAGCCCGGTGTGACCGCCTCGTTGCCGACAAAAATCTTGTCGGCGGGATCCGAGATGGGGTGTTCCTCGATGCTCATGCTCGAATTGCCGTTGTAACCCTCGAGCGGGATCATCGACACGGCCGCAGCCGAGCGAACGCCCGAGACGGTGGCGATCTCGCCAACGGCAGCTGTGAAAAATCCTTCCCGCTCGGCATCGGAGGGGTATCTCTCATCGGGCAGCGAGACCCGCATTGTCAGGAGATTGTCGGTGTCGAAGCCGGGATCGACTGACCTCAGCTCGACCAGGCTGCGGATCATCAAACCGGCGCAAATCAGGAGAGCCAGTGCCAGACTCACCTGGCCGACCACCATGAGATTCCTGCGGAGCCTCTCCCTCGGGCTTCCATATACCGCGCGGGAGCTGGCACCGATCATTTCCGGAAGACGGGATTTCGAGGCGCGGAGCGCAACCGGTATTCCGATTCCCAGGCTGGTCAGGACGAGCACGGAGAGTGAAAAGCCGAGAGCTCTCCCATCGACCGTCGCCTCACCCATAAAGCCGACGTAATCCCTCAACCCTGCAGCGAAGACATCAATGCTCAGGTAGGCGATTGCGATACCGAGCGCTCCTCCCGTTGCCGCCAGCAATGCCGATTCGGTCACGAGTTGGCGAACCAGCCGGCGGGGACCGGCGCCGAGTGCGGTTCGAACCGCAAACTCCCGTTCGCGGCTGGTTGCGGTTGCCAGGAGGAGGTTGGCGATATTGACGCATGCGATCAGCAATACAAAAGCGACGGCCGCACACAGCGCGAAAAGCATGGGACGGGTGTTTCGGCCGAGGAGTACGTCCGCCAGGGAGATCACCGAAACGGTATGGCCTCGATTGCTATCCGGGTAGGCCTCAGCGAGGCGGTCGCCGATCACTTTCAATTCCTGGTCGGCCTCGGCGACGGTGACCCCGTGCCGCAATCTTGCGATCGAACTGAAAGCGCGGTTCGATCGCGACTCCGTGGATGGACCAAAGGCGAAGGGTGTCCAAAGATCGAATCGTCTCAAGGCGGCCGCGGTTTCGGGCGGCAGCACGCCGATCACTTCGTGGGGTACGTCGTCGATGCGAAGCATGGTGCCGATGACCCCGGGATCCGCCCCGAATCTTTGCCGCCACGTGTTGTCAGACAACAAAACTACGTGTTCCGCATCCGGGCTGTCGGCAGAATTCTCGAAGGTCCGGCCGAGAGTGGGATGGATCCTGAGAACCTGCAGGACCTCGGCCGAGGCGTTCACCGCGATCAGCCGTTCGGGACGCTCCGCCCCCATGACGTTGACGGCGTCAAAAATAAAGATCCCCGCCTGTTCGACCGACGAACTCTGTTCGCTCCAGTCCCGGTAGTCAGGCCCCGAGACTGTCATGGTCACCCACCCGACCGACGGCTTCGCGGTAAACAACCGGACCAGGCGTTCGGGTTCTTCAAAAGGGGGAGGGGTGAGCAGGGTCGAATCGATCACGCTGAAGACCGCCGTGCTGGCACCGATTCCGAGAGCAAGGGTCAATACCGAAATGACGGTGACTGTCGGATGGCGGAGGAGCATACGCAGTCCGAACCGGATGTTCTGGATGAAGTCGGACATCGTCTCGCCCTTTCGTCAATCGATCAACGGGTCGCTTCAACGACGGCTGGATCTGTCTCGTCCACCACCTGGCCGTCAAAGAGGTGGATGGTGCGCTCGGCATACTTCAAGTAGCGGGGATCGTGGGTCACCATGCAGATGGTGGCGCCGTCGGAGTGGAGCTTGCCGAGGAGGTCCATGACCCGTTCGCCGCTTCGGGAGTCGAGATTGCCGGTCGGTTCGTCCGCGAGCAGAATGAGCGGTTTGCCGACAAGGGCACGGGCGACGGCGACGCGCTGCTGTTGGCCGCCTGAAAGCTGGGATGGATAGTGGTTGAGCCGGTGCTCCATGCCGACCTGTTCGAGGGCTTCCCGCACCATCGACTTTCGGGCCGACGACGGGGTGTTGCGGTAGACGAGGGGCAGTTCGACGTTTTCGAAAACAGTCAGATCGCCGATCAAATTAAAGCTCTGAAAAATAAAGCCGATCGCTTGATTCCTGAGCCGGGCGCGGTCGCGAACGCTGAGTTCTTCAACCGGATGAGCGTTGAGGTGGTATTCACCGCTGGTGGGCGTGTCGAGGAGGCCCATGATCGACAGCAGGGTTGATTTGCCTCCTCCAGACGGGCCGGAAATGGTGACAAAATCGCCGCGATCGATTTCGAGGTGAACATCGGAAAGCGCGTGGGTCTCCACCTCATCGGTCAGGAAAACTTTTTTGACGCCGCTCATATGGATGAGGCTTGGTTGTTTTTCGGTCATTGAATTGCCCTTCCTTTATCGGAGCCGAATTCGTTCGTGATCGTCAAAACGGCTGGTGTCGGACAGGATCACCTGATCGCCTTCAACGAGACCTCTGAGGATTTCAATGGCCTCCACTGAAGCACGACCCAGTTCTGCCTGAACCCGAACCGCGTGATCGCCGTCGGCTTCGATGCGATACAAACCGACGGTCGCGTTTTCCTGACTCTGCACCGGCCGCCCGACGTGGAGCACATCGCTCAGGCTTTCGATCTCGATGGTGCCGTCGACGGCCATGTCGGGGCGCGCCCCTTCGGGGAGTTTTCCGTCAAGCCGTACCTCGATCATGACGGTGCCCTCCTGAACCGAGGGGTCGATGCGACTCACCGTTCCGGCGACGACGCCGTTGCGGGTGTCGACGCTTACCGACTGACCACTGCGCACGTCCCGGGCTCGGGTCGCCGGTACCCGAAGTTCGGCCTGGAGGCGGGATGGCTCGGCGACCCGGGCGAGCATCGTACCGGCCATGACCTGTTGGCCGATTTCGACCGGGACCTCCTGCACCACTCCGTCGATACCCGCCCGAACCGCGAGTTCATCGAGTTGCTCGGTTCGCAGTCGTTGCAGTGCTCTTTGTTGCTCGACCCCGGCCCGCTTGGCCTCGAGAAACGCCCGGTTCGCTTTGCCGGTCATCTGCAACCTTCTGCCTTCGATCTCGCGGCGTGTGGCAACGGCGTCGGCAACGGCTTCCGATGATCGAAGCTGAATGTCCGAAATCAAACCTTGCTCGAAAAGCTCACGATTCGCCTCGGCCTGCAGGGTTGCGCGGATATAGTCGGCGTCGACTTCGGCGGCCTGGGCCTGTTGATCGAGCTCGGTGGAGATGAGGGTCATCCGCAGACTCTCCAGCTCGGCCTCGGCCCGGAGGAGGGCGTTCTCCGCATCGACGGCAGACCGCTGAACCTCGGAGTTGATGAGTTCGAGAATCACTTCGTCAGCTTTGACCCGTTGACCCGGATCGACAAAGACCCGGTCGACACGACCGGTGGTCTGGGCCTGGACCCAGCGCAGGTTTTCCGGCACCAGGGTGCCGTGACCTCGAACCTGGCGGACGAGGGTGCCGCGCTCGACCGTACCGATCCACACCGTGTCGCGGTCAACCCCCGGGGCGGCAGGGTCGAGGCTTGCGACGGCAGCCGTCACCAGGACCACTGCGGCGACCCCAACGGCTCCGAGGATCCACCGGTTGCGGCGTTTCTTTTCAGTGATTCCAGTGCGAAGAATATCCATCATGTACTTCCTGGTGCGTCCTATCGCAAAGCGTGTGCCAGCCACCGAAGAGTCACAACCCCCTGTTTGGAATCGTGTTCGTCCGTCTGCGGGAGGCGGGTGTTCGATATCGAACACCTGGAACCCGTCATCAGTTGCTCCTCAACACTGTTGAAGGATCGACCCTTGAAGCCCTGAGTGCGGGGATCAAACTCGCGAAAAATGCTGCGGTGATGATGACGATCGGAACCGCGATCAGGGTGATCGGATCAAAAGGACGAACGTTATAAAGCAGGCTCTGCAGAAAACGGCCGGCAAGCACCGCTCCCAACAGCCCGATCAGTATGCCGACCGACACCGGGAACAGCCCGTGACCGACCACCAGGCGTCGAATCTGTGACGGCTTTGCACCGAGGGCGATCCGGATGCCGATTTCGAAAAACCGCCGGCTGGCCGCAAATGCCACGACTCCGTAGACGCCGACCACAGCCAAGGTCAATGCGATGACGCCGAAGACAACCAGCAATACTGTCGGAAATTCGCGGCTGGCGGCGCCGCCTGCGCGGATATCAGCCATCGTCTGAAATGAGCCGAGTGGGACCCCGGGCCCGAGCTCACGCAGAATGGACCGAATGGATTCTGTGAATCCCGCCGCGTCGCGCTCGGTACGGACTGCCAGATAGAGGCGGCGCGCGAAGCCGAGTTCGAAACTGTCCGCCGGAAGGCCTCGCACCGCCACCTGCGCCAGTGCCGCGTAAATCGTTGGGTAGGGCTCCCTTTCCAGGTCCCTTTGCTGGACGTCGGGCACGACCCCGACGATCTCGGCCCACGGTTGTTGGTCGCCCCAACGTTTCACGCGGCGACCGAGGGCCTTTTCACCATCCAGGAGTTGGCGGACGAAGGCCTGATTGACGGTGACGGCCAGGGGGCTCCCCTCGGTGTCGCGATCGTCGTGCAGACGGCCGCGAACCGGTGCCAGTCCAAGCGCGCTGAAATAGCCCGGCGAGGTCAGTTGGAAAAAGGTGTGGGGTGACTCACCGATGGTGTCGACCTCGCGCCCCTCGATCTGGATCGAATAGGTGCCATAGCCGCTCACCAAGGGAAGCTGCCGGACGAATCCTGCCGAAATCACACCGGGGAGCGCCTCGATGCGTTCCTCGGCGGTGCGGAAGTACTCCGCCACCTGCGGCCCGCTTGGATAAATCGAAACCGGCAGTGAGATCCGCGTTGTAAGGATGTTTTCAGTTCGGAAACCCACGTCGACTCGGGTCAGTTCGGTGAGGGTGCGGATCATGAGGCCTGACCCGACAACGAGGATCACCGCTGCCGCGATTTCAGCCACAACCAGACCGTTCCTCAGACCGTTGCGGCCACCTGCCGCCACCGCACGGGTACCGGCCCTGAGGGTCTTTCCGCCGCCGAGACCCGAGATTTTCAGCGCCGGGAAGGCCCCGGCCAGGAGCCCTGCTGCGATCGAGACAAGTGCCGTGACCATGAGGACCCGAAAATCGATGGCGATGTTCTCGGTACGCGGGACCGAATCTCCGGCCAGGGTCAGTAATACTCTGGTGCCGAGAAAAGCCAGCAACACACCCAGAGCGCCTCCTGCGAGAGAAAGTACGAGCGATTCTGCAAAAAGGTGCCGCAGGATGCGCCGCCGCGACGCGCCGAGTGCAGACCGTACCTCGAGTTCGTGATTGCGGGCTTCAGACCGCACGAGCAGGAGATTGGCAACGTTGGCCACCGCGATCAGCAGAACAAAAACCACCGCGCCCATCAGCACGAGAAGCGCGGCACGGACCGAGCCCACCTGGGATTCGAGTAGTGTGACGGCCGAGATGCCGTATTGAAAGTCCTTATAGTTCTCGGGGTATTCACGGACCAGGCGCTCACCGTAGGCGACGAATTCGGCCTGAGCTTCTTCGATGGTGACATCGTCTGTGACCCGGGCGATCACCGAGTAGAGATGATCGGTGCGGTGGCCCGTTGCCGCCACATCGAATGCCAGCGGCCGCCACACCTCCACTTCCGAATACGGGAAATCAAAACCGGCCGGGACCACACCGATCACATTGAATGGAATACCGTCGAGGACTATTTTCCGCCCAACGATATCGGGACGACCGGCAAAATGGCTCTGCCACAGACCGTGGCTGATCACCACGACGTCGGTGTCGGGTCGCTCGTCATCGGGTGTGAATCCACGGCCGAGGGCGGGCTGGGTACCGGCGACATGGAAGAACTCGTGACTGACCTCGACCCCGAGGGGATACCGGGGCTCGGGTGAGTCGCCGAGGTACCAGCGCTGATAGCGATAGAAGGTGACGGATTCTAGGCTGTCGAATTTTCGATAATCGACGAAGTTGGCCGCGGCGCTCGAGTTTCCGACCCGACCCTGGAAATGGGTCTGCACTCTGATCATGCGGTCCGAATCGGGGTACTGGAGTTCACTCAGCAGCACGCCGTTGACCACACTGAATATCGCGGTGGTCGCACCGATGCCGAGAGCCAGGGTGACAATAACCAGGATCGAAAACATGGGGCTTCTCGCGAGGTGCCTCAGCGCGAATCGTATTTCAGTGATCCATCCATCCATGGCGATTCCTTTCACCTAATCGGTTCGAAGCACCGTCCTGAGTGCGAGGCGGCATTCTGTGAACATTGTCATGGTTCTCTCCCACCTCCATCTGAGCAAGCACCGTGCCACCTGATCCGGGCGGTTTGAGACGCCCAGGGCGGGGGTCTGTCCGTTTGTGCGATTCGCGTGTTCGGAAGCGGTCATAAATCGTTTTCCGCACGGTGTTGCTTTCGGCTCGATCCGAGGCCCTGGTACGGCTGAATGTGTATGATTCCCTCGATGCGAACCGATGACTTCGATTACGAGCTTCCGATGGAATTGGTTGCCCAGAAACCGGCGCCGCGCGGGACTTCGCGCATGATGGTCCTCGATCGCGGCTCCGGATCGGTGACTCACAGCGAAGTCTCCCGGTTCCCCGGGTTGCTGCGCCCGGGTGATTTGATCCTGTTCAACGACACCCGCGTCATCCCGGCCCGACTTCGGGCGCACCGCGCGACGGGCCGGCGTTTCGAGTTGTTGCTTCTCCGTCGTGTCGAAGACGACCGGTGGCACAGTTTGCTCCGTCCTTCGGCCAAGGTGCGACCTGGTGAAGGCTTGGATCTTGACGACGGTGGGGTGGCGATACCGATTGAGGACCTCGGCGAAGGACGGTGGCTGGTCGAGTTCAGGCCGGCGCTTGGGTTGGATCGTCTCGACCGACTTGGTGAGGTGCCCTTACCTCCATATATCGAGCGCCCGGAAGGCGGTTCGGATGCGGATCGGATGGACTACCAAACGGTCTACGCTGCCAACCCGGGAGCCGTAGCGGCGCCCACGGCCGGCCTCCACTTCACCCAAGAACTGCTCGAAGAGATCCGAATGGTGGGGTGTGAGCTAGCCTTCCTCACCCTCCACGTCGGTCTGGGGACCTTCCGACCGGTGCAGGCGGAAGAGATCGAGGACCACGAGATGCACTCCGAGTGGTACCACTTCACCGACGCGAGTGCCGATGCGGTGAATCGTGCCCTCGACGAGAACCGGCGGATCGTTTGTGTGGGGACCACAACCGTCCGTGCGTTGGAGGGCGCTCTGGCTGTCGGCGCCGGTCGGGTGGCCGCGGGTCACGGGTGGACTCAGATTTTTATCACACCCGGGTTTCAGTTTCGCGGCGTCGGAGCGCTGCTCACCAATTTCCATCTGCCGAAATCGACCCTGGTGATGTTGGTGAGCGCTCTGACCGACAAGGAAACTGTGTTGGCCGCCTACCGAGAGGCCGTGGCGCAAGGCTATCGGTTCTTCTCATATGGGGATGCGATGTTCATCGAGTGACGTGTGAAGCGCCACGAACTGTCGGCATTGCCGATTTTGACCTGAACCAATAACCGTTGAATCTTAAACCTCTATATTTCAATCACAATTTGTCAGCTGGCAGGCTGTCAACTGGTGACTACTGCAAACTGACAACCCGGAAGGAACCGCTCCGGCGCCCGGACGCCGGCTCGGTTGAGGTGGTGAGTTCTGTCACGAGGGCGCTCCCTGGTGAAAGGCGGGTTGGGGTTGTTCTTGAGGGGGAGGGCATGCTCCGGGCTCCGCGAACGCGTAAAGCGCAGGCGATCGAATCTCCGGGGAACACGAGTCTGGAGCAGCGTCTGGTGGATATCATGACCGGTGCTGTGCCGGGGGGGCGGTGGGGGTTACATACCGGGGCCTTCGTTTTTGTGGGCCGTTTTGCCGTCGTCGGTGTCCGACGCCTTCTTCCTCACATCGTCCTCGCCGAAAATTCTCATCGCCGGGGTATCGAGGTCATCCATCTGGCCGGATTTGACCGACCAGATAAAGCCGGCCAGGAAGAGCAGGGCCAGCAGCAGGGCAAAGGGCAGGGCGATGTAGACCGCTGACATGACGAGACGATTGTAGTCGCACGGGCTCAGATTTCGGCTTTCGAATTGTCCCGGACGCAATATTAAGTTTTGAGTTTTGAGTTATGAGTTATGAGTTGTCGGCGCCGCCAGGATGATTGCAAAAATGGTTGAGCGCGAACTCAAAACTTAAAACTCAACTCTCAAACCTTCAGAATGTTTTTGCCCGGTACGAACTCAAAACGACCGTCATCGAACTCAGCGGCATGAGGATCGCCGCCATGATGGGGCTCATGTGGCCGGTGATGGCAAAGGTCACGGCGATGACGTTGTAGAGCAACGAGAAGACGAGATTGCGACGGATCACTCCGAGGGTGCGGCGGGCGCCGTCCAACAGCTCCACGATCGGTGAGAGACCGGGTCGCCCGAGATAGACATCGGCGGCGGCGAGAGTCGCTTCGGCCCCGCCGTGGACACCGATGCCGACGGTGGCCGCGGCCAGCGCGGCAGCATCGTTGACACCGTCGCCGACCATGACCGTCGTGGTTGCCGTCTCGCTCTGGCGGACGATCTCCAGTTTTTCTTCAGGAGTCGATTCGCCGCGGGCCTCCCGCGGATCGACGCCAATCTGCTGCGCGATGGCGTCCACAACCAGCTGATGGTCGCCGGAAAGGACCTCGACTTGCCAACCCCGATCGATCATCTTGCCGATCGACGCGGCGCTGTCACCGCGCACCGGGTCGCCGATACCGACCACCGCAACTGCGCGGCCATCGACGACCACAACCACTGGACTCGACCCATCGCCAGCCAGATCGTTCACGGCGTCCGAAAACCTGCCGGGCAACTCACCGATGGTTTTCCGCGCGTGGCCGGCCGAGGCGATCAGCACCTCCGACTCACCCCACCTTCCGATCATCCCGGCGCCCGGGATCTCGCGCACATCGCTGACCTCGGGTAGAGGCTTTTCGCCCCCCGCTTCGGCGAGGGCCCGGGCTACGGGATGGGCGGAGTGGCGCTCGATGGCCGCCACCGCGCCACGAACCTCGGTGTCGCCCCACCACCGGACAACTGCCTGTCGGCCTTCAGTCACGGTGCCGGTCTTGTCGAGCAGGATGCGGCCCGGTTTGGCCAGGGACTCGAGGGCGTCACCGCCCTTGATGAGGATCTTTTTCCGTGCCGCGCGGCCGATGGCGGCGCTGACGGCCAGGGGGGTGGCGAGACCGAGGGCGCAGGGGCAACTGACGATCAGGAGGGCCACCGCGTGTTGAATGGCGTGTTCGGGGTCGAGACGCCACCAGATCAGCACCGTGAGGGCGGCGAGGATGAGGACCGCAGCGACAAACCAACCCGAGATGCGGTCAGCCAGCAAAACCACGGGCGCCCGCCGCATGGCTCCCTCTTCGACCAATCGCATCAGCCGCCCGACGCGGGTGTCTTCTCCCGTACTGCGGACCTCGACGAACAATCGGCCGCTCATGTTGACGGTTCCGGCGTGGATGGCGTCACCGGGGCTCACCGGTTCGGGCAGCGATTCTCCGGTCAACAAGGAGCGGTCGAGAGTCGATGCGCCCTCGACCACGATCCCGTCGGCCGGCACCGAATCACCGGCCCGCACCTCGACCCTCGATCCCTGGGTCAGGGCCTCGAGAGGCACCTCGCGGACGCCGCTGTCTTCCACCAGTCGAGCGACCGATGGCGCCAAGGAAAACAACAGCTCCGTCGAAGAGGCCGCGGCTCGCTGCTGGCGGCGTTGCAGGAAGCGCCCGATGAGAAGGAAAAAGATCAAGGCCGTGACTGAATCGAAGTAGACCTCCCCGGTTCCGCGCACCGTGTTGACGGTGCCCTGGATGAAACCGGCCAGAATACCCACCGCGATCGGCAGATCCATGTGGAGCGTGCGGGTCCTCAATGCGCCCCATGCGCCGCGGTAGAAGATCGATGCGCACCACAAAACCGAAGGGAGCGACAGCCCGAGACTGACCCAGCGAAAGAAGTTGCTGAATTCTTCCGAGATACCGTGGAAATGACCGCCATAAAGGGCGAATGCGATCAGCATCACGTTGCCTGCAACCACCCCGGCGATGGCTATCCGGATCAGGAGGCGCCGTTCTTCGCGTCGCGCCATATCGCGCGCCTCGACGCCACGAAAGGGGTGGGGCGCGTAACCCATCGAGTCGAGGAATCGGGCAATCTGGGACAGGGTCGTGGTTTTCGGGTCCCAGGTCACGCCGGCCAGCGAGCGGCCGAGGTCGAGCCGGACTTCAGCCACTCCACCCATCACGACGGTCAGTTTCTCGACCAACCACACACAGGCCGCACAGTGCACGCCTTCGAGATACAACTCGACGGTCTCGAGACCTGAGGAAAGCTTGCGGCAGTAGAGTTCGTGGAAAGCCGGGTCGTCAAACTCGGCAAAAGACTTGCCGCTCGGTTGGGCGGCCTGGTCCGGCGCCTCGATCCGTGCCTTGATGTCGTAGTAGCCGTCGAGCCCGTGCTCGTGAATCACTTCATAGGCCACCCGACAGCCGGTGCAGCAGAACTGAAGCGGGACGCCTTCTTCAATCAAACCCGCCGGGATGGGCAGGCCACAGTGATCACAATCGATCAACATGGTGGGGATTCTCTCACGCTCTGAAACCGGCGTGTTGGGGATTTCCCGACACCGGGTGAGGGTGTTACAGGCAAGAACTCATCACCGATTGGGCCGGGAGAAATCTGCAGTCCGAGTGAACTTCGGTATGCTCCCTGCGACGGGCCGTGCATGCCGAGTGACGGGGCCCGAATCCTGGTTTGCAGTCTGGGGCGGTTCTATTGCTTCATATCTTCATCGACGCCGACGCGTGTCCGGTCAAAAACGAGGTCTATCGCGTCGCAAAAAGATACGGCCTGGAGGTCACGCTGGTGGCCAACTCCTGGATGCGGACGCCGGATGAGGCGTGGCTCAGGCTCGAGGTCGTGGAGGATGGCTTCGACGCCGCCGACGATTGGATCGTGGAGCACGTTCAGAGTCTTGACATCGTCGTGACCGCCGACATCCCGCTGGCAAGTCGGTGCATCAAGAAGGGAGCGCGGGTCATCGGCTCCACGGGTAAACCCTTTACGGAGGAAAACATCGGTGGGGCACTCGCGACCCGCAATCTCCTGTCGGAACTTCGCGGCGCCGGTGAGATCATGGGTGGTCCTCCGCCACTCACAAAGCGGGATCGTTCGCGTTTTCTCCAGACTCTCGACGAAGTGATCCAGTCCATCCGCCGCCAACATCCTGCGGAAACCCCGTGATGGATTGTTGGGGAGCTCGGTGACGATGCTCTCAACCGCCTATGGCTCAAATCTTCGTTCTCGGTGTTTGGGTCAGCGGGTATCGTCCGCGGACTTCGTAGCGGTTGTTGTACTGAAAGCGCGGAGCCTGCCATTTCACAGACGAAGCTGGGTGGATGGATCCGGGATTTGCTCGAGATGATCTACTCTGGGGCAACTTGAAGAGGGAGGCATTGGTGTTCCGGACTTTCATGGTCGTGCTTCTCCTGATTTCGGTAGGCGTTGTCGCTGCGGCAGAAGAAGTCGCCGTGCCGTCGTTTTTCCTGCCCACGCCCGAGGGATGGCAGACGGAGACGATTCCGTTTCCCCTCGAGTTTGCGCCCGAAATAAAATACGAAGGCCTCGAAGAACTGCGCTTTGCCCCGGGTATGGTGAGCCGGAGTTGGACCCTGTGAAAAGAAAGGTGCCCCATGGACCAGATCTGGGAAGATGAGATCTCGAGTTGGAAATTCAGAAATCTCGAACGAGAAAAATTTTTAGAAATTGTCAAGAGTATAGACGGAAAAATTCTCGAAGTTGGTCCAGGTTATGGCAGGGTTATCAACGAGCTGAATGGCAAAGATATAACGGGTCTCGAACTTTCTGATAACCTGGCCGAAAAACTCAAATCAAAGGTACCTGAGACGGTAGATATCGTCATCGGAGATATTGCAGATACGGATTTCAATTCGGATGCTTTTGATGCCGTTGTTATGGAAGAAGTCATCGAGCATATCGGCGATCAGGAAAAAGTCATCGCTGAGATCCAGAGGATTCTGAAACCGAATGGAAGACTGGTTCTGACGACGCCAAACAAATACGTATATCGGTCGTTGATGTACCTGAACAACCTGAGGAAAGGTCGGTTTTCACTGGCGCTTTTAAAAAACCCGACCCACGGGCATGTGGCTGAATGCACTGCAGGTGATCTGAAGAGGTTATTGAAGGATTTCGAGATTGAACACCTCATCGGATTGAATCCCTATTTGCCTCATAAACTTGAAAAAAAGTTCGCGCAACTAGCGATCGGGTTTATTGTTGTAGCAAAAAACATATGAAAGAATTTTTGGTGAAAGACGTTAAGAATTGAGAAAATCGTCAAGATTCCGATGAAATATTTGGCTCGAGACCGGTTTGGAATTGAGTTGAAAAATTGACTTCGATCGTCAAGATACGGCCCCTTGACCGATTTCACCTCCGCGTCTATCGGAGGCGTCTCGAGGGTCCCGGCAACGTCTTCTTCCGCGGTGCGTCACGTTATTACCACTGTCCTTCATGTGCCGGGAAGACGCTCGTGAGGTTTCAGGACCTCAACGCCTTCAGTCCGAAACCGTCCGTATTCTCCGCCGAGGTCAAGAAACTTTTTGATCGGGTGAAGATGGGGGATCACGAGGCGGCATTTGATTTTCATTGTCGTGGTTGCGGCCGACCGGTTCGTCTTTTGTTTTGGGAGCAGGAGCGAGGGATGGGTGGGCCATGGGACTCGTATGTGAAAATGGTGTTGGAACTTGATGACGCGCCTGCATAGGCAGCCAGGCAAGAACACCGGACTGGTTTTCGCGTATCAGGGAACGTCAGGTTTTTGCCGAGCTTGCTGCGAATCTGGAGATCAGAGATGAAAAAAAGAGAGTTGTACATGTTCTATAGCACCTTGACGGTGCCGATCGGTGTTGCCGCTGGATTTGCCATTGGGGGAGCGCTGGGGTCTTTGACAGTGCCGGTCTTTCTCGGCGTCGGTGCTGGATGTGGAGCGGCCTATTTGATGTTGAGGTGGTCTGCCCCGGCGGAGCATTCCAGATAGGCATCCCGTTGCAGACCTGCGCGAAGAAGGGTGTTGCAGGTGAGGGAGCAGGCGGTGGCGAGTTGAAAACCTACATCGCTCTTTTTCGCGGCATCAACGTCGGCGGTTCCAATATCGTGCCGATGAAAGAACTGGTTTCCGTGCTCGAGGGCCTTGGGTGCGTTGATGTGAAGACCTACATCCAGAGCGGCAACGCAGTGTTCGGTCATCGTCGACAGAACGGGAGCCGTCTCTCGGAGTTGATTCGCGACGCCGTCCATGAGAACAAAGGATTCAAACCGGAAGTTCTCATCCTGAGTCCGGATCAGTTTGATCGCGTCGTGCGAGCCAATCCATTTCCTGAGGCCGCGGCCGAGCCGTCGAAGTTACACGTCTTTTTCATGACCACGCCACCGGAGAATCCCGATACCGAGTTGCTCGCCGGCCTCAAGGCCGAGAGCGAACGATTCGAGATCGTCGACGCCGCCGCCTACCTCCATGCCCCGGACGGAATCGGTCGTTCCAAGCTCGCGGCAAAGGTCGAACGTGTTGTGGGCGTGCCGGCCACAGGCCGCAATTGGCGAACGGTCGGCAAGATTCTGGAGATCATCGGGGAGCGGTAGAATCGTCCCATGGATATTCAGATCCGTCCGGTGGATGACAGTGACTGGGGATCGATCACCACGATCTTCAATTATTTTGTGGTCGGGTCGCTGGCGGCCTATCCAGAAGAGCCGGTTGCAGAATCGTTTTTTCGAAAAATGCACGAGGGGAACCCGGATTATCCGTTCTTCGTTGCCGAGGACTCCATGGCCCGGGTGGTGGGTTTTGCCTACTTGAGTCCGTTCCACCCGGCAGCAACCATGAGGCACAGCGCGGCGCTGACCTACTTCCTCGATCCCGAGTGCACCGGCCAGGGTCTGGGCACACTTTTTCTCGATCAGCTTTTGAGGGAAGGCAAAGCGCTCGGCATCACCAACTTTCTGGCTCACATCTCCTCGGGGAATCCCGGGAGCATCCGTTTCCATCTCAAGCATGGATTCACCGAATGCGGTCGTTTCCTCGACGTCGGCATCAAGAACGGTCAATCTTTCGACATGGTTTGGCTGCAGAAAATAGCGGCGTGATGTTTGAGCCCGATCATGGTCGAAAGAGCTGATCGAGGTCCGGCATGAATCTGCTCGACGAAATGACCAAACTCGTGCGCTATCTCCGGGGAAAGAAGTCGGAGTTGGAGGAACTGGATCTCAAGGACATCGTGATGGCCAAGGCGATCCTCGATATCCACCGTTCCAGGACCCACAAAGAGGTCATCAGCGTGCCTCTTTTTGCCCTCCACCAGATCCACCGTCTCGATCGAGAGAACGCCATCGAGGCGACCCGGAGGCGTTCAGAAATACTCGAGTCGCACAGGGAACAGTTGCTCGAGAACGGAACCCTGAGCTGTGACGTGCTCGCCCGCTACCTGCCCTCGGTCTCGTGGATCAAGGTCGTTGAAGAAAAGCCGGGCTGCTATCTGGCCTTCGAAGGCAACGGCAGGATCGCGGCCATGCAGAGCGTCTTCGCCCCCGAGGACAACCTCCTGATCGAGGTGGAGCTTTACCGATTCCGCGATCCGAAGAAGATCATCCGCCGCTTGAACCGGGTTCGGCGACTCAATCATCTGCTCGTCTTCATGTTGGTGGTGTTTGTCGGGGGTATCCCACTCAATGTGATGAGTGGTGATCGCGGCGCCGCAGCCGGTGATGGCGACGCCCGCCTCGATCATGTGGTCGTTGCCGTCAAGGATCTGGCTGCAACTCGAATAGGAATCGATGACCAGGACGAGTAGGAAATGGAGGACATCATGCCGAGACTCGAAGCCGGTGCATCCGCGTCACGAAGCACCACCATCACCGACGAAATGATCCGTGCGTTTTCCGAGGTGACCGGCGATTCCAACCCCGTCCACCTCGATGACGCTTATGCCGCTCAAACAAGGTTCGGGCGACGTATCGCCCATGGGATGATCCCTGCGGGTTTCATTTCCGCCACCCTCGCCAACGATCTCCCGGGACCGGGCACGGTCTATCTCGGACAGAATCTGAAGTTCAAGGCGCCGGTTTTTCCGGGAGACGAAATAACCTCCACCGTCGAGGTCGTCAAGGTCCGTGAGGACAAGCCCATCGTCACCCTGGCAACCACCTGCACCAACCAGAACGGCGAGGTTGTCCTCGAAGGCGAGGCCGTGGTGATGGTGACCCAAGAGCAGGCGGATTGAACGTTGTTGGCGGGCCGGTCAATCTAGACCAGTTTCAACAGCATAAAAACCGCGAAGACGCAAAGATCGCAAAGAAGTCTTGATAATGGCGTTCGAAACGCTTGCGGCGACTTCGCGATCTTGGCGTCTTTGCGTTTCTCACCCGGCCGACGTCGCCATGCGTATTGAATGGGTGCTCGGATCCTGAGATTCTATTCGGCTTCACAGCAGGAAGCGGCGGCGTCTTCGGGTGCGGGGACTTCATGGCTGTGCTGGTGTTTGTTGATGGCGGCGGTGACGGAGGCCGGCCTTCCGATGATCGCCAACAGCCCCAGCCCAACCAAGAGGATGGCGGTGACGGCGGGAATGTGGCGGCGTAACGGGGCGCTCACGAGTTGGGTGCCAAAGCCCACCGCGAGGAGCGCGGGCACGGTTCCCGCCCAGAACGCGGTCATTACGGCGGCCCCTGTGAGGGCGTTTCCGGTGCCGGCAGCGGTGACGACGAATGCCCACAACCATCCACAGGGCAGAAAGCCCGATAGAAGACCGACGACCCCGGCGCGCACGATCGGCGGTTTGTTGCTCACCACTGAAAACCCGCGGCGAAGTGCCCTGGCAACCCGGCCGTTGCCGGAGCCGTGTCGAAAAATCTTGACGCCGCGCAGTTGCAGCAAGGCCACTACTCCCCACAGAATCATCACCCCGCCGGCGACAAAACCTGCAATCCGTTGCACGCCGGCCAGCGATCCGGCGACATCGAGGGCCGCGCCCACCGAACCGGCCGCGAGACCGAACAGGGCGTAGGTGAGCAGTCTTCCGGCCGAGTAGGCGCTGTGACTGAGGAGGCGTTTTGCACCGCCTGATCCATCAGCGCCTGAATAAAAAGCTACGAATGGCCCGCACATTCCGATGCAGTGCAATGAGCCCACAAGGCTCGCCACGAAAACGGTTAACAACAGAGTCGTCACGCAACGTTCCCGTTTCCAGAGTTCGGAATTCGGAATTCGGAATTCGGAATGGCGCCCACCCGCCCGAAACGACACAAAAGCACGTGCGGCAACTCCGAACTCCGAACTCCGAACTCCAAATTCATAACCAGCTTCCTTCGACAAAAAGGTGGCGTGTTTCAGCGAAGGTGAATGTGTCCTCTCCAAGGGTTACGGTAAAGCGGAGTTCCCACAGGCCGTTGTGGCGCATAGCGGGTGCGACCGAATAAAGACCGGCTTCGTCGGAGGCATCGACCCGGACGCGGATGATGTCATCGCTGCGTGCATTGTGGAATGTTTCGAGATCGACCGTCGCGTCGGCCAAGGGCTCGCCGAGAGCGTCCTCGAGGCGGACCACGACGGTCGGTTGATCGCCGGGAATCTGGGGTGGGTTGACCTCGAATTCCAGCAACCAGCCGAGATTTTCGTTATCGCGATCCTGAGCTCGTTTCTGGTCCCAATCGATCGCCTTCTGGTAGTAGTCCTCTTCGACCGCATAGGACGAATCGGATGCAGCAAAGAAGACGACCCCCAGCATCACGACCACATGCAGGACGAGGGCCCCACCGATTATCCACGGCCACAGGGTACCGGGCTTCATCATCCACCTCCGGTCGTTGCCGGACCGAGCAGTCGGTAGGGCCGGTCGGTCGAAAAATCCGACCCGTCGCCAATTCTCAAAGTGATGGCGATATCACCACCCGCGAAGACGGATGCCGGGCCGGTGATAAATGCGCCGGTCATTTCGGTTTCTCCTGGAGCGACGGTCAACGGGTTTTCCGGCGCGATCAGTACCAGATCACCGGCGTCGACGAGTTCGACGAGATAGGAGCGTTCCTCGGGAGATCGGTTGGCGATCTTTATCCGAATCTGATTCGAAACCTCACCCCCCGGGAGGATCGTAAAGGGCGCCCCGAGACCGCGCAGAACCGTGACATCGGCGCTGCTCTTGCCGGCCAGCGAGACGGTGAAGGTGCCGAACATCACGAGCAGGATGGCTGAGTAGACAAAGACCCTCGGGCGGAAAAATGATCTTTTGCCGCTGGCGAGCTCGGCCTGTGAGGTGTAGCGGATCAGACCGGGTTCGAGACCGACCCGGTTCATGACCTCGTCGCAGGCATCGATGCATTGTGTACAGTGGATGCACTCCATCTGGAGGCCGTCACGGATATCGATTCCGGTCGGACAGGTGCTGACACACAAATTGCAGTCGATGCAGTCGCCGGCCTTCCGCTCTTCATTTTTACGCCACTTCTGCCGGACTTCACCGCGGTCCTTGTCGTAAGCGACGATCAACGATTGCCGGTCGAGCAGAACCGACTGGAAGCGGCCGTACGGGCAGGCGACGATACAAGTCTGTTCGCGAAAGTAGGCAAAATCGAAAAACATTAACAGGGTGGTGCCGAGCATCAAGGCGAAGGCGACCGGGTGTGTGGTGGGCGAACCGGTCATCCAGCTGAGAAGTTGCTCCCAACTCACGAAATAGGCGAGGAAGGTATTTGCGAGGAAGGCCGAGACGAACAGGAAGACCACGTTTTTGAGCAGGCGGCGGGCATTGGCGCCTTCGGCGTCGAGCTTGAGCTGTTTGGTGCGGCCGCCCTCGATGAGGACCTCGATCGGGCGGTAGAGAAACTCCATGTAGACGGTCTGGGGGCAGGCCCATCCGCACCACACCCGGCCGAGGACGGCGGTGACCAGAAAGATTCCGATAAAGATCGAAAACAGCAACAACATCAATAAAAAGGTGTCGGTCGGCAGAAAAGTCGCACCAAAGAAGGTGAATTCTCTTTTCGGCACGTCGAGCAGAATCAGCGGTTTGCCGCCGACCTTGATGATCGGGATCAGGGTGAAGGTCGCGATCAGCGCCCAGCCCGTGATCAAACGCCGGCGATAGTGTTTCCCCTTGGAGAGTTTGGGCCGGATCCAGCGCCGGGACCCGTCCCGGTTGAGGGTCGAAAGGACCCGTTCCTGGGCCTCCGGAGCATTTGATGTCGTGGCCACGAAATTTGCCTCAGGATGCGGCCGGTTCGGATGCGACCTCTTCAGCCCCTTCTTCAGCAACAGCTTCTGCGGCTTCGGTCCCGGCATCGATCTCGGACGCGGGCAGCCGGACGACGAGGTTTCCCTGAGCTTCTTTGGCGTTCGGAGGATCCGACCCGAGGAGGGTTCCCACATAGGCGCTCACCGCCATCAGCTCGGCGGGTCGAAGTTGGCGCTCCCACGCCAACATGCCTTTGGCGGTCACACCGTCGCGGACGGTTGCATAGACCTCGAGATACTGCGTTCCGTGAAGCCAGTATTCGTCCGTCAGATTTGGTCCGATGCCGCCTTCGCCAAACATCCCGTGGCAGGTGGCACATTTTGCCTGGAAGATCTTTTTGCCGCCGTTCATCATGCTCGGGTCGACGGTCAGATCGGAGAGCATGGTCTCGGAGATTTCACCCAGTGCCAACAGCTGTTCCGCCTGTTTGTCGTAAAACGCGATCATCTCCTGATCGTAGCTGTCCACCGCAAGCAGGCCGGCGCCGAAGTGAAAATAGAGAACATAAAGCGGTGTGAAGATGATGGTTGCCCAGAAGATGGCCAGCCACCACCGTGGCAGTGGGTTGTCGTACTCCTGAATGCCGTCATAGGCGTGGTCCAGGAGGTGGTCCGAGTCCGGGGCGGTCGGCTGCTGATCCGGTTGTTTGTCAGTCACGATGAGTTGCCTCCATTCGCGGCGGGTTGCGATGGGCCGTTCCCGTTGTCCTCGAGCGGCAGATGGCGCAGGTGCTCATATGAGGGTTTGCGTCGCACGACGAAGACCCAGAACACGATTGCCGAAAAGCTGATGAAGCAGAGAATCAGCGCGATCTCGGTCCACGACGAGAGACCGGCCGCCGACATGATGTCCGTCAGACTCATGAAGCCTCCTCATCAGCCGCGGTTGCTTCGGCGTCAGCGACTTCCTCCTCCTCGACCGGAGGATCGGCAGGCCCCATCTCTTCCTCGACCGCGACGGGTTCCGGCTTGGTGATGTCGGTTCCCATCCGCTGCAGATAGGCGATCAGGGCCACGATCTGTTTTTCGGCGAGCCCGTCGGGTCCGCCCTGAACCACGATTTCTTCGGCGATGGCAGCTGCCTGTTCCCGCGCTGCCGCGATACTGCCGGCGACCTCTTCATCGGCGTAGGGCACGCCGAGGATCTGGTGGGCGCGCACTATTTTTTGAATCGCCTCGAAATCCAGGTCCTTGGTCAGCATCCACGGGTAGGCGGGCATGATCGAACCGGCGGTGATCGCGCGTGGGTCGTCCATGTGCCGGACGTGCCACAGATCCGGGTATTTACCGCCGATGCGCTGGAGATCCGGACCGATGCGGCGCGAGCCCCATTGGAAGGGGTGGTCCCACACGAACTCGCCGGGTTTGGAGTATTCGCCGTAGCGCTCGGTCTCGGCGCGGATCGGTCGGATCATCTGCGAATGGCAGTTGTAACAGCCCTCCGCGAGGTAGAGATCGCGACCCGCCAGCTCGAGGGGGGTATAAGGCGTCACGGTGGCGATGGTTGGGACATTGGATTTGATCAAGAAGGTCGGGATGATCTCGAAGAGCGAGGCCACGACGACAGCGATCAGGACCGCCAGAGTGAATTTGACCGGCAGCCGCTCCCACTTGCGGTGCCAACTCGTCGAAAAGAAGCGATCGATTTTGTAGGCCACGTTGACGACGTGGGCGCCGCTTTTCTGGAGCTCGGTCTCCGGTTCGGGATGATCGACATAGGTTTTGGACAGGGCGGGTGCCTCGTGCACCGGCACCTCGTAGACGGAGGGACGACTGCGCCAGGTCATGAAGAAATTGACACCCATCAGGAGCGCGCCGCCGAGATAGGCGACGCCGCCGATGACCCGGACCCAGTACATGGGAATGAGGCGCAGGGTGGTTTCCACGAAATCGCCATACTTGAGGTAGCCCTCGTCGTCGAAGGCCAGCCACATCAGTCCCTGGGTCAAACCGGCTGCGTAGATGGCGACGATATAGAGCAGGATGCCGATTGTGCCGAGCCAGAAGTGGATTTCGGCCAGTTTGCGGCTCCACAGCTCGGTCTGGAAAAGTCTCGGCAGCAACCAATAGATCATCCCGAAGATCAGGAACCCGACCCAACCGAGGGCGCCTGCGTGGACGTGGGCGATGGTCCAGTCGGTGTAGTGGGAAAGCAGATTGACGATTTTGACCGACAGCAGAGGGCCCTCGAAAGTGGACATGCCATAGAAGGTGATGGCCACCACGAAGAACTTCAGGACCGTGTCCGAGGCGACCTTGTCCCAAGCGCCTCGGAGGGTCAGCAGACCGTTGAGCATGCCTCCCCAGGACGGCATCCACAGCATGACGGAGAAGAGCATGCCGAGTGTCGAGGCCCAGGCCGGCAACGCGGTGTAGTGGAGGTGGTGGGGACCGGCCCAGATGTAGAGAAAGACCAGCGACCAGAAATGGATGATCGACAAACGGTAGGAGAAGACCGGGCGGTTGGCCGCCTTTGGCAGGAAGTAGTACATCATCCCGAGGAAAGGCGTGGTGAGCAGGAATCCGACGGCATTGTGTCCGTACCACCACTGCATGAAGGCGTCCTGCACACCGGCGTAGATCGGATAGCTGCGCCAGAGACCGGCCGGAACCACGAGGTTGTTGAATACGTGGAGCAGGGTGATGGTCACGACGGTGGCGATGTAGAACCAGATGGCAACGTAGATGTGGCGTTCTCGGCGTTTGGCGATCGTCCCGAAAACGTTGAATGCGAAGGTCAACCACACCACCGCGATGGCGATGTCGATCGGCCACTGGAGTTCGGCGTATTCCTTGCCCTGGGTGATGCCGAGCGGCAAGGTCACCGCCGCTGCAACGATGATCAGCTGCCAGCCCCAGAAGTGGACGGCACTCAGCGCCTTCGAAAACATCGGTGTTTTGAGCAACCGCTGCATCGAATAGTAGACCCCGGCAAAGACGGCATTGCCCGCGAAGGCAAAGATCACCGCATTGGTGTGCAGCGGACGGAGCCGACCGAAGGAGATGAGCGAAAATTCGAAGTTGAAGACCGGTGCCGCCAACTGGAGTGCGACGATGACACCCACCAGCATCCCGACCACACCCCAGACAAGGGTCATCAGAGTGAATTTTCGGACGATGGCGTCGTCGTAGGAGAATTGTTCGATCTGGACGTTCATCAAGTTCCTCCGGGAGGTTTCTCAGTCAATCTCTGGTTTTTGATTGTTGCCGCTCCGTCACGGCGGGTTGAATATTAGCAGGAATCGTTCCTTCCAGGGCATACCAGGCAAACCAAAATGCGAGCCGCACTCCCTGCAGCCTTGACGGGTCGCTCGGGACCTCCGCGGAAGCCGTACCGATCTCGGCGTCGAAGCTCAGCCGGATGGGCAGATCCGCTACCGATATTTCGATGACCCCTCGCTTCTTTCCGATTGCCGCCGCCAACTGGGGCAGGCCGTAGACCGAGTCCTCGCCATTGACGGTAATCACCACCACCCGGTCCTTGAGTCGGAGCTCGTGGGTGGTCGGGATGGGATCGACCGGAAAGCGGAGCACGTCGGACCCGAAGTAGGAGTGGTAGGGATCTCGTTTGTAGAGCTTTTTCAGATCCTCCTCCGGCGCCAGGATCGTGGTTCCGGGATGGAGGCTCAGCCATTCGGCCCAGGTGACCAGGGAGGCGGGGAGCGGGAGGAGCCCGGAGGCTGAATCCGGACTGGCGCCGGCAACGACATTTCCGGTGAGTTGAACCCACAGCGGTGAGGTGGCGGGTCCGAGGCGGCGGTCATAGAGCAGGGGATTCGACTGAAAAAGAAGGCCTGAAAGACCGATATCCGCAACATTCCCATCGATCCGACGGGAGTAGACGGCCGCGCTGTCGCAGAGGGGGCTGTAGGTGACGGCGATTGCCTGGTCGCCCACGCGGTCATTGACTACCTCGTGCCAACGCATGAGGCGGAGCGGATACGCTCGGGCCTCACCGTTGATTTCGACCCCGATGACCCTGTCGCTACCGACCAGCAGTTTGCCGCGTTCCTCTTCGTTCTTGTGGGCGATATCGGCTGGTTCGAGGGTCGAAGGATCGGTCAACGCTCTGAGACCGTCGCGGTCCATGGCACGGACGATGAGCTGCCGCGGCACCTTGGCACTCTCGAGGTCGAATTCCCCGGTATCTGCTCCTTGCGGGCGGGATGTTCGGGTGGATGACAGTGCGGCAATGATGATTGCTAGGCTGACCGCCACGCCGATCAGGGCCACCCACCAACCGTTGCGGATGATCGCCGGTGTCTGCAAGGGCCTAGATTCCCGATGGAGGCTGGATTGGAGCGATATCGATCTGAGCCGCGTCCGGACGTGCGACAGCCTCGATTTCAGCATTCGGCTGCGGCTGAATTGCGTGAGATTTCATATCGGCGACCATCAGCCCCAGAACGATCGGAAGATACAGAATGCTGGCCAGAAACAAACGGCGGGCGGTCTGTTGTGTCCGGTCCCGAAGAAAGACCCATCCGAGGGCGAGAAAGGCTAATCCAACAACTTGAGATGCAACCAGAAATATGCCACCGGTGATGCCGGCCACGCTGAGAGAGGCTGTGACGGGCAGGAGAGCTGCGGCGTAGAGCACCGCAAAACCACCGGTCATCCGGCCTCCATCGTCCACCGCGGGGAGCATGCGGAAACCGCCGCGTTCATAGTCCTCACGATAGAGCCAGGCGAGGGCCAGGAAATGCGGGATCTGCCAAACGAAAAGAAGGCCGCCGAGAATCCAGGCGCCGGCGTCGAGGCTACCCGTGGCCGCCGACCATCCCATCATCGGTGGCACGGCTCCGCAGATTGCGCCGACGACGGTATTGAGTGGCGTTCGGACCTTGAGCGGCGTGTAGACGAGGACGTAGAGGGCGATGACGAAGAGCGAAAGACCGGTGGTCAACCAGTTGGTTCCGATCGCCAGAATCGCGAGACCGGCAACGGAGGTCGCGAGCCCCCACATGGCGGCCTGCCGGTTCTGCATTTTGCCCGCAGGGAGCGGCCGCTCGCGGGTCCGCAACATGCGACCATCGCGATCGGCTTCGCGCCATTGATTGAGAATATTGGCGCCAAAAGCGCTGAGGGCCGTGCCGGCAACCGCTGCGAGACCGACCGTCCAATCGATCTCGCCCCGGGCGCCGAGCACGTAGCCGACACACGCCGTTAATACCACCAGCGCGCCGAGACGGGCCTTGGCCAACTCGAGGTACATCGAGACCGCCGATCGTACCGTCACCGGTTCCACCGATCGGTGTGCGCTATTCGAACTGAGACCTGCTCTACCATAGGTACGTTTTCCCTGCGATGCACCATACCGAGTGTATAGTGCAGGAGTTCATCGATTGTGGCCGCGCGGCCTGCGTTCGGAAGACGCCGCGCGCAGTATAACCGAGGATGCCTTGCTCGTATTCGAGGTCTTCGGAAAAGTAACTGGATTGAAGGAGGTCGTTGATGACAACATCCACGTCCGATCGCAGTTATGTGATCCCCCTCGCCTTCGCGATGACGGTTTCCATGTGGGCCGTCGCCTATTTTTGCCGCCTGCCGGCGGTGATGGCGCCGAGTTGGCTGCTTCTGGCCCTGATGCTGATCATGGTGGGCGTCTGGGGATGGCTGACGGGTGCGCGGTCCGGTGGTGGTTGGTTGGCCGGGGTCATGGTGGGCACCGTGGCGGCGGTGATCAACATGTTGGTCCTCGGCTCGCTCCTGGCCTCGACGGAAAGCGGGTCCATGGTCCCATCGGCGCTGTGGTGGATTCCCGGCTCCGTGCTGGTGATCGCTCTGATTGCCGGTGGTCTGGCCGCAGTCGGTGCAAACCAGGAGCGGCGGTCTCCTGAGAATGCCTGGACGGCGCTGCTTGCAAAGGTCGCGGTTGCCGCAACCTTTCTTTTGGTGGTTGCCGGCGGTCTTGTGACCAGCAATGAAGCCGGTCTGGCCGTGGTCGATTGGCCGAACTCGTTTGGTTACAACATGTTTCTCTATCCTTTGTCGCGGATGACCGGCGGCATTTATTACGAACACGCCCATCGGCTCTTTGGTGCGCTGGTCGGTCTGACCACCATCGTGTTGGCGATTCGCTTGTGGCGTCGCGACGATCGGAGATGGTTGCATTGCCTGTCGGCAGCAGCCGTCGTTCTAGTGATTCTGCAGGGAATCCTTGGCGGATTGAGAGTCACCGGTGGTTTCACCCTCAGCACCTCGCCCGAGGACATGGCGCCGAGCATTGCCCTGGCCCTGGCGCACGGTGTGCTCGGTCAGATTTTTCTCGGTGTCATTGTGGCCATTGCGGTGGTGACCAGCAGTCTGTGGTTTGATGCGCCCGCGCAAGAGCAGCGTCCGCACGTTCGCGATGATCTTACCCTGCAGCGGTGGTTGATTCCGACCCTGGTGTTGCAGCTCGTGCTGGGAGCAGCTCAACGGCATCTCGCGGCGCTGCTGATCGTCCACATCTCGTTGGCTGCGGTGGTGGTCCTGTTGGCGGTGATGGTCGGCGCCCGGGCGTGGGGGATGTACGGCGGATCGTGGCCGGTGGAGGCCTTCGGCAAAGGGTTGGTGATTCTGGCGTCCGTGCAGGTCTTCCTTGGGATCGCGGCGCTCGCCGTGACCCAGGGCAACGCGGTTGTCGGCTCGCCGACCGCCCTCGAAGTGACGATCACCACAACCCATCAGGCAACCGGGGCGGTGATCCTGGCCCTCGCCGTGGCGCTTCATCTCTGGACCGCAAGACTCTTCCGGCAGATGGGGGCGGAAGAGTCGTGAACCTGACGGGTTCACGATGCGAGATACTCGATACTCGATACTCGATACTCGATGCGAGATGCTCGATGCAGGATGCAGGATGCAGGATGCAGGATGCAGGATAACACTCTTATCCATGACAGGTTCTCGGTCGCCGTTCAGGGACGGCGACAGCGGACAGCGTCAGGGAACAGTAGTCAGCTATCAGCGGCAGAAACCAGCGCCAGCGAAAGTGGTCAGCGTCAGCGAATAGCACTTACCCATTAGGGTTCAAGAGCCGCCAGATCATGGCACGGACCTGATCGAAGGCGTTCATCGCTTCACCGGCTCCATCTCGACTGATCGATCCGGCGTGGGCGAGAAGCTGCAAGTGGCTATCGACCTCTTTCGCCGAGGCGTAGGCGATCCTCCAGTGGGCCGACCGGTCTCTCCCAACTCGGCAGCCCACCGGCTACTTCTTCCGTTGAACGACCCGGAGGTGGCCACTTCGTCGCCTGTACTCCTGGCCGCCGCCGCTGATCACTGATCGCTGTTCGCTGCCGCTGACGCTGTCGCCGCTCCCTGACGCTGTCGCTGTCGCTGGACACTGTCGCTGCCGCTGCAATTCGGGAACGGGATCGGGCAGTGCGGTTTCCCATACCTTGCTGAGAGATCGTTAGCCCAGACAGCGTTCGATAGCGACGGTCGATCTGCGTTCATCTGCGTGATCTGCGGTTTCTCCGAAACGCTGCTCGTTCCAGCATCCGGCATCCGGTATCCAACATCTCTTCCCTTTTTGTGGCCAGCTTCAAGCGTCTGGAAATGATCCATGCTCGTAAAAATAATCAAGCAGGGCGTCTTTCTCCTCGAAGCGGTCGAGCAGCCATTGCCGGAGGTCGTCGGCGGTTTCAGGCAGGTCTTCGATGGGGTATCGCTTCACGTGGAGATGAATGTTGGTGACCAGGCCCTGGAGGTATTGCCAAAGCGATGGCACGCCGTCCTCGTAGCCGATGGTCAGGTCGTAGACCGCAGTGATGTGGCCGCGCAAGCCCTCCACCGACGCGGCGAAGCCCTTGGTGCGCGGCACGAGGGTGTGACGGGGCGCGCGGAGACCGTTTTCTTGCGCATAGTCCTGCGCCTTTTCGAGTTTGAAAAGAGTCAAACGGGTGCCCTCGACAAAGGAGACCAGATAGACGGGGACCTTGCCCTCGACCAACCGGGAGAAAGTCTGGCGGACGGTTTCCCGATCCGAGGTCCAGTCGCGATCGACATAGAGACAGTCGAGGAACTGCATGCCCCAACCCAGACCGGGCACCCACTTGAGTTGTTTCTTGACAAAGAATTTCAGGTCCCCGAGGCGGTCCTTCGTGCGTGCGAACTTCATGATCACGGGGATATCGGGCATCTGTTGGTGATTTGCGACGAGGAGCGCGTTTTCTCGCATCGGCACATCGGCGCCGGTGGTTTGAATTTGGAGGCCGTACGCCCAGTCCGCCCAGCTGACGCACCAACCCCACCAGGAGTCTGCGCACCAGCGATTGATGCGACGAAAGGCGCTGCGGGAAAACGGCCGGACAACCAGGCTCAGCATCTGGATGATGTTGATCAAAAGGAGCGAGCCGAATCCCAACGGAATGATCGCCAGGGCGCGAAGGGTGGCCAGCGGGCCGGCGGTTCTGGTCAGCGGCGGGAGAGGCATTCCAGGCCCTCCGTGAGCAGTTCACGGCAGCGGTCGATATCGGTTTCGACGGTGGCCAGGTTGCCGATGGCGACCCGCAGTGAAATCACATCATCGAGCTTGGTGTGGGAAAGAAATATGTCGCCGGCCGCGTTGACGTACTCCATCAATTCCATATTGAAGCGGTCGAGCGCTTCGCCCTCGACGCCATTCGGCCGGGCGCGGAAACAGACCACCGAGAAGGGGCTCGGCGCGAGGCGCTCGAAGACCGGCGAGTCATCCACCCAGTCGGCAAAGGACTTGGCCATTTCGATGTGGCGGCGCAGGCGGTCACGAATCCCCTCGGCGCCGAAGCAGCGCAGGATCCACCACAATTTGAGCGCCCGAAAGCGGCGGCCGAGTTGGATCCCATAGTCCATCAGATCCACCACCTGGCCGGTGACCGGTGTCGTGAGGTATTCGGGCACCAGCGAAAAGGCGCGTTTGAAGATCTCCGGGCGGCGGGTGTAGAGAGCTGATGCATCGAAAGGCGTGAACAGCCACTTGTGGGGGTTGAAGACAAAACTGTCGGCCCGTTCGCAGCCTTCGAGACACCAACGTTGTTCGGGGCACAATGCCGCCGACCCGGCATATGCGGCATCGATGTGAAGCCACAATCCTTCCGTTTCGCAGATCTCTGCAATCGTCGCCACCGGATCCACCGATGTGGTCGAGGTGGTTCCGACCGTCGCCACAACGGCAAGCGGTTGCAGACCCGCTGCCCGATCGTCGGCGATCGCCCTGGCGAGCGCGGCGGTGTCCATCCGAAAATCGTCGTCGTGGGGAATGTCGTGGTAACCATCGAGCCCGAGCCCAATGGTGACGCAGGCCTTGGCAATCGACGAATGGGTCTGGTCGGAGGCGTAGACGACAAATTTCGCAGGTCGATCTCCACCGGCTGACCCACGTTGCCGAATCGAGGGATCGGCCGCCTCGCGCGCCGCCACCAGGGCCAGGAGCGACGAGACGGAGGCCGTGTCGGTGAGATAACCAAAGAATTCGTCGGGCAGATCGAGGCCTTTGCGAATCCAATCCAAAACCACCAGTTCCAGTTCGGTGGCCGATGGGCAGGTTCGCCACAGCATGCCGTTGACGTTGAGGGCGGCCGAGAGCATATCGCCGAGAACGCCCGGACCGGAACCCGTGATCCCGTAATAGGCCATGAATCCGGGGTGGTTCCAGTGGGTGACCCCGGGCATCACGATATCGAGGAAATCCTGCCACACCGCTTCCGGATCCTCTGCATTTTCTGGCATCGTCTTTGGGAGCCTGGCCGTCACGTCCCCGGGCTCGACCTTTGCCAGGACCGGGTACTCACGGTTGCCGCCATCGAGGTATTCGGCAATCCAGTCCACCATCCGGTGGCCCTCGCGGCGAAAGGTTTCGGCGTCCCAGTGGCCGTTTTCTGTGCTCATCCGGACCTCCGCCGACCAACCATACGCCGGTCGCGCGGACCTGTCATCAGGCGCCCGGTGAGTGGCCTCGAGGCAAGGAGAACTCAATCACTCTCGGCGGAGGGCCTCGACGGGACTGATGCGCGACGCGCGCCAGGCGGGCAGGAAACAGGCGATGAGGGCGACGGCGCCCAGAAATGCCCCGGCTCCAGCGTAGGCTGCAGGTTCGAGGACCCCGGTCTGGTACAGAAGGTTCTGGATCAGGCGTGATACCAGCGAAGCCCCGAGCAGACCGAAAATGATGCCCGCGCCGACCATGACAAGTCCCTTTTTGAACACCAGTCCGACGACCTCTCGCGAAGTCGCGCCGAGCGCCACCCTGATCCCGAATTCGTTGGTCCGTTGGCTGACGTGGTAAGCAAGCACTCCATAGAGACCGATCGCGGTCAAGAGCATGGCCACGATGGCGAGTATTCCAAGTGCCAGCATCACAACGCGAAAGCCCGAAAGATTGTTGTCGATGATCGTCTCCATGGTCTGAAGACCGCCAAAAAGAGCATTCGAATCTTTAGCGTCGAGGATCTTTCGGACCGAAGCGGACAAGAGATCTGCGTCCCCTTGCGCGCGGAGCGCCAGCCATTGGTTTGTCCATCCATATTGAGCGGAGGACATATACATCGCCCAGGTGAAGTCATTCCGAACCGAATTCAGTTTGGCATTGCCGACGACACCGACGATTTCAAAGGGCTCGTCGTACCAACCGAGTTTGACCATCTGGCCGATCGGATCGGATTGGGGAAACAGACCCCGTGCGACGGCTTCGCTGATGACCAGAACCCGGGCCGCTTCTTCTCGATCGGAATGGGCGATGTCCCTCCCTCGGAGCAGCGGAATGGCCATGGTGTCGAAATAACCGGGCGACACGATCCGGGCCAGGGCCATATCCGAGTCTCTCGGTTCGGGGCGGGGATCGGCGGCATGCCAGATGGGCCAATCGGTTCCGCCCGAGGCGATAGGAAGCTTGGTGATGAGGGCCGCGCGTTCGACACCGGGCAAAGCCTCGATTTCCTCGATCAGCGACGCGAAAAAGCCGGCGCGCTCGGTCATCGACGGGTGGTCGTCAGCTTGAATCGCGATCGTGCCGCCGGCGAGATGCTTCGGCTCGAATCCAAGATCAGCACGCGTGAGTTGCACCATACTGCGGATCATCAAGCCGCAGCCGATGAGCAGGGAGACCGACATTGCGACCTGGGCGATCACCAGGAGCGTTCTGAGGCGGGTCCCACGACCGCTCTCTGTCGTCCTGCCTGAGATCTCGAGCTTGCGCCAGATATTGAAGGAAGTCACCCTGAGGGCCGGGATGATGCCGACAACAAGACCGGTCACAATTGAAATGACAAGCGCAAAGAGCAACACGCCGCCGTCGATCCTCGCGACCGGCACGCCGGCGTCGCCCGCCGGCAATAGGCGGAGGAGGAATCCGTGGAAGAGGAACGCCACGATGACTCCGATACCACCGGCAAGAAGGGTCAGGATCACGCTTTCGGTCATGAGTTGGCGAATCAGACGGCTCCGCGGTGCTCCGAGGGCGGCTCGCATCGCCATCTCGGGAACCCGGCTCTGGCCCCGCGCCAGCATCAGCCCTGCGACGTTGCCGCAGGCGATCAGTAGGACCAGCGCGGTCGTGACGATGAGCAGATTGAGGCTCGGACGGACGTGCGCAACCATGAATTCGCGGAGATCGTAGAGGCGGAGCCCCTTGTCTTTGTTGGTGTCCGGGTATTGCTCGGCGAGGATGGCGGCGACGCGGTCCATATCCTGCTGCGCCTGTTCGAGGGTGACACCGTCTTGGAGGCGGCCGATGGCCCACATACTGTGGGAGTCTCGAGCCATGTCGATCGGACAATCACGATCGATCAGAACCCACAACTCGGCCTCGGACATGAACTCGAAGCCCGGTGGCATCACGCCGACGATCTCATAGGGCAGGCCGTTGAGATGCAGGGACGAACCGATGGCGTGCTCCCCACCCGCAAAGAGGTCCTGCCACAACGAGTGGCTGACGAGAATCAAGTTGGCTCCGCCCTGGTTTTCTTCGCTCTCGAGAAAGAGTCGGCCTGCGTCGGGCCTCACACCGAGAATCTGGAAAAGATTCCAGCTGACAAAGGTGCCGAAGACGGGTCGCGCGCGATCACCACCGGTCAGGGTGAATCGATTGTTACCGGAGAGCACGCCAAAGCCTTCGAAGGTGCGATTCAAACGCCGGTAGTCAAGGGAGTCCAGTCTCGAGACCGGGCCCCTCGGCCGTCCTTCATATGTTTTGGTCATCGCAACCAACCGGGCCGGTTCCTCATACGGCAGGCTGCTCAGGAGCAGCGCCTTGATCGAGCTGAAAAGCGCCGTGTTCGCGCCGATGCCGATGGCCAGAGTCAGAATCACGACGGTGGCGAATCCTGGAGATTTCCGCAGCAGACGAAGGGTGAATCGGAGGTCCTGGATCAGGGTGTCGAACCCGGCTCCATGGCGTGTTTCGCGGAGGGTCGTCTTGATTTGTTCGGCTCCCCCGAGCTCGATCAGCGCCTGGCGACGCGCCTTGCCGGGTTCCACACCGGCTTGGACCTTTTCGTCGATCAGGAGTTCGAGGTAGCTCTGGAGCTCCTCGTCGAGTTCGTGCTCGACCCGTTCTTTGTCAAATGGCGCGCCCACCGATGACTTCAGAGTGGAAAAAACCCCCACAACGCCTCCTCAATGGGCCTCGAGGACCTTGGCGATGGTCACCACGAGGCTGGACCATCCGCGTTCTTCTTCACCGAGCCGTCGCTGACCGGAAGCGGTGAGTTGGTAATACTTCGCTTTCCGCTTGTTCTCCGACTCGCCCCACTCGCCGCGGATCCAGCCCTCCTGTTCCATCCGATGGAGGGCGGGGAAGAGCGATCCCGGCTTGACCTGAAACACCCCATCCGTCACCTGCTCGATCCGGCGCGAGATCCCGAGGCCGTGCAGCGGGGTCAGCGACAAAGTTTTGAGGATCAACATGTCGAGAGTTCCGCGCAGGATTTCTTTTCGATTGCCGATCATCAGTCCTCCTATCGAACATCTATACGAGGGAAACGGAACGAAGTTTCGAAGGCCGCGAAATCCCGGAGAAACAGAGAAACGGGGCGGCGGAGAAAGAGGGAAACGGAGACTCAAAAAGAACCTGGGGAAGGGTCTTTCATGGGTCTTGAGTCACACCCTCAATTGGAGGCCAGGGAGTCATCTTCGGGCTTCACAAAGGCTTTACAGCGACCTTGTCGAGAACCCCTTCCGAAGCCCGAAGTTGGTGGTATAGTCCTGTGCATCAAGTGTGGGAGGTATAGGAGAAATCATGATGAAGAAGGTGCTATGTTTGATGGTTTGCGTCGCACTTTTGGGAGGCTTTGCCCATGCCCAGGGTGTGACTACCGGATCTCTTTCCGGTGTTGTCATGGATCCCAACGGTGATCCGATCCCCGGTGTGGCGGTACGCGCGGAGCTGACCAGCACCGGAAACCGTTTTGGTGCCGTAACCGACACCGAAGGTCGCTTCCGGATTCCCAACGTCAAGGTCGGCGGGCCGTACCTCTTGGATGCGAGCCTCGCTGGTTTTCAGGATGCGATGGTCCCCAACGTGTATGTGCGTCTGGGTGAGACCACCAACCTCGTTATCGACATGCAGCTTGCGGCTGCGACCGCGGAAATCGAGATCGTCGGCGAGTCGAGCCCGCTGATCAGCCCGACCAAGATGGGTGTTTCGAGTTCGGTGTCGCAGGCTTCTCTCGAGGCCTTGCCGACCCTCGAGCGCAGCGTCTATGACATGGCGCGGACCAACCCGGTGTTTTCGCTCTACACCGAAGGCGGGTCGGAGCCGAACGTGCTGTCGGTTTCCGGACGCAACCCGCGCTACAACAACATCTCCATCGACGGCGCGGTCAACAACGACGTCTTCGGTCTCGCCGACACCGGCACGCCGGGAGGCCAGACCGGGACCAACCCGATCCAGTTTGACGCGATCCAGGAGCTCCAGCTCGTGACCTCGAGCTTTGACGTCCGCCAGGGTGGTTTCACCGGCGGCAGCGTCAACGTCATCACCAAGTCGGGGACGAACCAGTTCCATGGTTCCGTTTTCGGCTACTACAGTGACGACAGCATGGTCGGCAGCGGCCCCGCCAGTTTCCCGGAGTTCGGGACCTACGAAGACTCCGAGTACGGCTTCACCTTCGGTGGACCGATCGTCAAGGAGAAGCTCTTCTTCTTCGGCAGCTACGGCCACAACACCTACGACCAGCCGACCGGATGGTCGCTTGATGGCATCACCGGACAATGCTGGCGGGACTGCGACTACACCGCCGAGGCCGAGGCTTTGCGGCAGTACGTGCAGAGCACCTACGGTTACGACATCGGCGGTACCTCCGAGCAGACCCGCGAACGACCCAGCGACAAGATCCTGCTGCGCATGGACTGGAACCTCAACGAGAGCCATAACTTCCTCCTGCGTTACAACTATGTCGACGCCGCCAACCTCATCAATCGTCCGAACAACAACACCTATGAGTGGGACAGCCAGGCCTACGATTTCAAGAACGAAACAAATTCTTTTGTCGGTCAGTGGAACGCAGTTTTTGGCGCCACCATGTTCAACGAGCTGCGCGTCACCTACCAGACCATCCGCGACAATCGCAACCCGCCGGGTGTGTCCTTCCCCTGGATCGAGATCGAAAACATCGATGGTGACTTCCACGATTGGGAGATGGGAAGCGAGCCCTTCTCGACCTACAACTCGCTCGATACCGACATCATCGAGATCACCGACGATTTCACCTTCTTTGCCGGCGACCACGAGATCGTAGTCGGCACCCACAACGAGTTCTACACCTTCAAGAACCTCTTTATTCAGAACGGTTTCGGTTCGTATCAGTTCAGCACGCTCGAAGACTTCTACGCCGGCATCGCCCGGGAGTACGACTACACCTACACCAACTTCCCCGACGATCCGGCCGACTCCTTCGACACCGCCCAGGTCAGCCTCTACGCCGGCGACACCTGGCGCGCGAAGCCGAACTTCACTCTGATCTACGGTCTCCGCCTCGATGTGCCGCTCTTCCCCGACAAGCCGGGATACAACGAGGCGGTTGACGATGAGTATGGAGTCCGCACCGACTCCATCCCGGACGGCAACATGCTGTGGTCTCCGCGCATCGGGTTCAACTGGGACATCAAGGGTGATGGCCAGAGCCAGCTGCGAGGCGGCGCGGGCCTCTTCTCGGGCCGCACCCCCTACGTGTGGGTCTCCAACAACTACGGCCGCACCGGCCTCCGCCAGACGACCATCGAGGCCCGCGGCGAAATCCCCTTCAACCCCGATCCCTTCGACCAGCCGGAGGACATCGGCGGCTCGACCTCGGAGGAAATCAACGCCATCGACCCCAGTTTCGACTTCCCCCAAACCTGGCGAGCCAATGTCGCATATGACCACCGCCTGCCGTGGTACAACCTGGTCGCCACCGCCGAGGTGATGTGGGCCCAGAGTACCAACGAGATCGACTACAAAAACCTCAACATTCAGCAGACCGGTGAGACTCTGCCCTTTGACGGCCGCCCGATCTACGAACGGGTGAACGGCGACTACACCGGCGTCTACTACCTCACCAACACCGACAAGGGCGACGCCTTCAACGGAATCCTCAAGGTGGAACTGCCTTACGGCCAGCTGCCCTTCTGGGGCATCGCCTCCTACACCTACGGTGATTCCAACGTGGTCAACGACGCCACCTCGAGCCGTGCGGTCTCCAACTGGCAGTACAACGAAGCGCCCGACCCGAACAACGCCGGTCTCTCGACTTCCGATTTCGAGATCAAGCACCGCATGATGATCAACCTCAACTACGAGTTCAACAGGCAGTCGAGGTGGTCGACGACCCTGTCGTTGTTCTGGAACCACCAGAGCGGCAAACCGTACATGAGCATCTACAACTGGTTCTTCCCCTCGGTCAACGAAGACCGCTTCGGATCCAACGACCCGATCTACGTGCCTTCCGGTGCAGATGACGTGGTCATCACCAACGGCACCTGGGACCAGCTCGAGACCTATCTCGAGCGAACCGGTATCGACGGCTACGGCGGCAAGATCTCGCCGCGCAACCCGTACACCACGCCCTGGATCACCCAGACCGACCTCTCGGTCCGCCAGAACATCCCGATCCCAGGCCGGTCGTCGCTCCAGGTCTCACTCGACATCCTCAACTTCTGGAACATGATCGACAACAGCTCCGGTCACGTCCTCTACGTTCCTTTCGGGACCCAGACGCCGATCTCCTACGAAGGCGTCACCGACGACGGCAAGCCCATCTACGAGCTCCGCAATGTCGTCACCGACCCGGAGAACACCGACCTCTACACCATCGACGACCTTCGTTCGCGTTGGCGGATGCGCCTCGGTCTGCGCTGGTCGTTCTAACCGATCAACTGATACCAACCCAGACGGCCCGGGATTTTCCCGGGCCGTTTTTTTTGTCTCCCCAGTTCGGGCAGAGGAGAAGAGGAGCAGAGGAGCAGAGGAGCAGAGGAGCAGAGGAGCAGAGGAGCAGAGGAGCAGAGGAGCAGAGGAGCAGAGGAGCAGAGGAGCAGAGGAGACACGATCCTTATCACGAACGACGCAACCGGTACGGTTCTCCCTTTCTCCCTTTCTCCCTTTCTCCTTTTCCTCCTTTCATCGGAATCGGGACCGGAGAACTCGGCTGGTGTACGCTTCAACGCGACGAATTCGGAAAACGGAGGAGGGTCTGCCGGAAATGACCGACTACCCCATCGGCATTCTCGGGGTGGGCGCCTATGTTCCCGAGAGGGTGATGACCAACGACGACTGGGCCGAGTTCGTGGACACCTCGGACGAGTGGATCACCAGCCGTACCGGGATCAAGGAGCGGCGGATCGCCGCCGAGGACCAGACCACGGTGGATCTGGCGGTGGAGGCGGCGATTCTGGCGCTCGAGGACGCGGGCCTGGGTGCTACCGATATTGACGAAATCATCGTTGCGACCGACACACCCGAGGTCTACATCCCGGACACAGCCCCGTACATCCAGCAACGCCTGGGCGCGCGCGAGGTGCCGTCATTCGATCTTGCGAGCAGCGGGTGTGCGGGCTTCGTCCTCGGTCTCGACGTGGCCCGGTCGCGGGCCAGAGACGGTAACAAGAGGGTCCTGCTGATCGGCGTCGAACTCCTGAGTCGACTCATGGATTGGAGCGACCGCACGACCTGCGTTCTATTCGGCGACGCGGCCGGAGCGGCGGTGATCGGCGCCGAACCGGAAGGTGGCGAACTGCTCAGTTTCACCGCCGGCACCGATGGTTCACAAGCCGGGATTCTCGGACTCGAGGCCGGCGGCACCCGTCTGCCGACAACCCGGGAGAGCGTGCTCAAACGCGAGCACCGTGACATCGTCATGAAGGGTCGCGAGGTCTTCCGCGAAGCGGTGACGCGGATGGGCCAGGCGTCGAGGGATGTTTTGGAGATGGCGGGGGTCGGAATCGACGACCTGGCCCTGGTGGTGCCGCACCAGGCCAACCTCCGGATCATCCTGGCGTTGCAGAAACAGCTCGCGATCCCCGACGAAAAGCTCGCAATCAACGTCCAGCGTTATGGCAACACCGGTTCGGCCTCTGTGCCCCTCGCCCTGTGGGAAGCCCGCCGTGACGGCCGTGTCAAAAAGGGTGATCTGGTCCTCATGACCGCCTTTGGAGCCGGTTTCCATTGGGCGGCCATGATCGTGAGGATGTAGCCGAGTTATAGGCTGAAATTTCATGCAGAAAGATCTCCACCTTCTGGAAATGAAAGGGAGAGAGGGAGAAAGGGAGATCGAACTTCCGCTGGAGTAGGTGGGTGCATGGTTGTCCCTTATCCTCGTTTCCCTTTTCGGGATCGGAATCCATAGCAGCCGTTCAATAGCGAGAGCGAGGATGGGGAGCGGTCCGCCGGCCCCCCCCGCAATCCTGGGTACGGTCCGCCCCGTGCGGGAACGGGGCCGGGTCCGGAAACGGAAACTGTCTTTCAAGATGTCATCCTGAGCGAAGCGCCTTCGGCGCGAAGTCGAAGGATCTGCGGCTGGAAGTCTCTACGGTCCATCTCATAGATCCTTCGACTTCGCCCCTGTGGGGGCTGCGCTCAGGATGACATCGGGAGGCGACATTCCCATGCAGGAGAAATCGGTGCCGGGTGGTTCTCTGTTTGTTCCCTTTCTCCTCCGCCCCTCAGCCATCCTGGATCGAAATCCGAAATCCGAAATCCGAAATCCGATATCCAGCATCGAGCATCGACTATCGAGTATCGAGCGAGCGGACGGTCCCCCTTTCTCCCTTTCTCCCTTTCCCCCTTTCTCCCTTTCCCCCTTTCTCCCGTGCCCCCCTTCCCCTTTTCCCCGGCCGGAGGCTTGACACGGCGCGGCAAACGCGCGAGGCTTCGCGCATGAATATGATTGGTGGCGTCGACGTCCCCCGGTTTGATGCAAAAACCTTTGGCTCGGAGCACTCCTTTGCCGTCATCGGTGAGGGTGATATCGGCGGCAAGGCCTCGGGACTGCTGCAGATCCGAGAAGAGATCCTTCCCCGTTTCGATGCCGCCGAATTCGATGGCGTCGAGGTCGAAGTGCCGCGGGTCGTTGTGGTGGCCACCGGTGTTTTTTCGGCCTTCATGGATCGCAATGGTTTGTGGAGGATTCTCGACGAAGACCTCCCCGACAGCAAGATCGCGCGTGAGTTCCAGGGGGGCGAACTTCCCGCCGATGTTCGTGAACAACTCGGGGCCTTTCTGGGTGTCATCAAGACACCGCTGGTGGTCCGTCCCTCGAGCTATCTCGAAGACACCCATGATCGCGCCTTTGCGGGCATCTTCACCTCGAAGTTGATTCCAAACACCGAAGAAGACGACAACGTTCGTTATCGCCGTCTGTCCGGTGCGCTTCGCCTCGCCTGGGCCTCGACCTTTTTTGCCAACGCCGTCAGCTCGAGACGCGCCGCAGGGCTAGACGCCGACTCCGAAAAAATGGCGGTGGTGATCCAAGAGGTGATGGGCCGGCGCCACGACGGTCGTTTTTATCCGACGATCTCGGCGGTCGCCAGGTCCTACAACCACTATCCGGTGCCGGGCAACAAACGCGAAGACGGGGTTGTTTCGGTGGCCCTCGGGCTCGGAAAGACCATCTCTGACGGTGGCCACGTGTGGAGTTACAGCCCGCTTCGACCGACCGCGCCGCCTCCCTTCAAGAGCACCGGGGACCTTCTCAAATACACCCAGAACAGTTTCTGGACGGTCAATGTGGGCGACCCGCCGCCTCCCGATCCGGTTCGAGAGACCACCTGTCTTCTCCGATCCGGTCTGGCCACCGCCGAGAGCGACGGCACCCTCAAGTTCCTCGCCTCGACCTATGATCCTTCGTCCGACCGGCTGCAATCGGGGATCGGCGATCCGGGCCCGCGAGCACTCACTTTTGCGCCCCTGCTGGAGTCGCGAACGATTCCCTTCACGCCAGTGGTGGAACGGTTGTTGGAATTGTCGTGCAATGTCGTCAATGGTGAGGCGGAGATCGAGATTGCCGCCGACCTCGACCCCGACAACGGTCTGCCGATGAAGGTGGGGTTGCTGCAACTGCGGCCGATGCTGACCCCCGGCGAACGGTCGCCGATCGAAGACGATGACCTCGATGCCGATCGCGTGTTGGTGGCTTCCGACAATTGCCTCGGTCACGGTTCACGCAACGATCTGACCGACATCATCTATTTGCGTCCCCAGTTCTTTGATCGTGGGATGACCCGGATGATGGCCTCCGAGCTCGAAGCAGTCAACCGTGGCCTGGTCGAAGAAGGCCGGCACGGGATTTTTATCGGTCTCGGCCGGTGGGGCACGACCGATGACCGTTTTGGGGTTCCGGTCAAGTGGGGTCAGATCTCGGCCGCTCGAGTGATCGTGGAGGCGACCCTGCCCGACACGCCGACGAGTCTCAGCCACGGCACTCATTTCTTCCATCGCCTCCTCAGCCACCAGGTGCTCTATATGTCGATCGAAGAAGACGGCAAGGGACGGATCGATTACGACTGGCTCGACGGGCAGGAGTCGGTGTGGGAGAGCCGAAGCGTCCGCCACGTGCGGGTGGAACAACCCCTCGACGTTCGCATCGATTGTGCGAACCGAAGGGGTTTGATTCGTCGCGGCGATGAAAGCTGATTGGTGGATCGGCGAAGGATGCTTTTGACGGCGCGGCGCGTGGTTCTGATGGCCCTGGTGGCGGTCACAGCGGCCTGCGGAACCCAGGTGCCGGAGGTTCCGCAACAGGCTCCGGTTTCTTACGCGGAACACCTCGAACCGCTGGTCATCGCCCACTGTCTCTCGTGTCACGAGTCGGAGGAGGCCAAGGCCAAGCTGGTTCTCGATCCGGGCCTCGGTTACAAACGTCTGGTCGGTCCGCGCTCGGTTCAGGTGCCCGAGATGGCCCTGGTCGAACCGGGGAATCTCGAGGCGTCCTATCTCTGGCTCAAGATCGAACACCGAGCCCGCGAGGGCAAAGGAATGCCCCGCACGCTGACCGGGTCGAAAAAGCTCCGCCCCGCCGAAATAGATCTCTACCGCCGGTGGATTGAAGGCGGAGCGTTGCCCTAGGGATAGGCCTAACGATAGAAGCCTTAGGCTCTGCGCACGAGTAACCGGTAGCTTCATGCTCATAGCCCATAGCCCATAGCCCATAGCCCGTGCCCTGAGCTTCTCGCCAGACTTCTGAGACCAATTGCGGGTGTAAACTATGCTCGCAATCGCAATTTCATGAATCAGGATCTTTTTGAGGTGGAGAACAGATTGTGCGCGTAATCATCGTTGGTGGTGGTCTCGTTGGTTCGACCCTGGCGGCGAAGCTGTCGGGCGACGGTCACGATGTGGTTCTGGTGGAACAGAGTCGAGAGCTGATCGACCAACTCAATGAGCAACTCGATGTGCAGACCATCTGTGGCAACGGTGCCACGATCCCGGTCTTGATGGAAGCGGGGATCGAGAATGTGGAGCTCTTGCTGGCCACCACCGATTCGGACGAGGCAAATATGGTGGTGGCGCTGGTGGGCTCGGTGATCTTCAAGGTGCCGAGGGTGGCGGCGCGGTTGCGCGATTCAGGGCACGAAGAAGGTTTCCGGCGCATCGCACGGGAGCCCGGCGGCGAACGGGTCGCGATCAACCCCGATATGGCGGCGGTGGAGAAAATACTGTCGCTGATGCCGGTTCCCGGTGCGGTGGATGTGGTGTCCTTTTTCGACGGTTCTCTTTTGATTGCCGGATTCCACATCAAACCGGGCAGCGAATTTGCGGGTCTGATGTTGTCTCATCTGAGATTGTTGTTCCCCGCCACTCCGATGTTGGTGGTGGCCATCCGCCGCGACGGTCGGTGGCGCGTCCCGTTTGGTGAGGATGAGATTCGCGCCGGGGATCTGGTCTATTTCGCCATGGATCCCGCGGAACTCGATAATGTCCTGGCGCTGCTCGGGCTCCATCGTGGGGCCGAGCGAAGGGTCATGATCGCCGGAGCGACCCGGATTGGAATCAATCTCGCGCTGAGGCTCGAACAACGTGGTGTGCCGGTCACCCTGCTCGATGACCGCCGTCCTTTATGTGAGAAAGCTGCGGCGGAGCTGAGCGACACGCTGGTGATTCACGGCAGTTTCACTGACCGCGAGGTTCTGCGAGAAGAGGGCGCCGACCGGGTGGAGGACTTCATCGCCTGCACCGATCGCCACGAAGAAAACGTCGTTGCCTGTCTGCTTGCCGGCCGGATGGGCGCCGCCCACACCTTTGCGCTGGTCGACAACTCGGCGCTCTCCGGTCTGGTGGGAGAGCTTGGGATCGACGCCATCATTTCTCCGCGTCTGTTGTCGGTGAGCCTCGCCCTGCATTTTGCCCGCAAAGGAAGGGTGAAATCGGTGGCGGCACTGCTCGAGGACTCGGTCGAGGTCTTCGAGGTCGAAGCGGTTGAGGACAGCCCGCTGGTCAACTCGCCGCTAGCCGAACTCGGTCTGCCACGAGGGATGCTCATCGTCGCCGTACAACGGGACGATCGAATCTTCATCCCGAGTGGTGATGACATCATCAATGCAGGCGATCAGGTGATCGTCGCCGCGACGGTCGAAAACGCCTCGCGGCTCGACGGTATCCTGGAAGGCTGAGCGGCGGGGGCGGGGAGCCAGCGTTGTGAATCGCCGATTCGTGGTCTACCTGCTCGGCTGGCTTTTGCTGCTGGACTGTGCGTTCCTTACCTTGCCCCTGATGACCAGCCTGTTCTATGGCGAGTCGCCCGAACCGTGGGTGGCGGCCATTGCATTGGCAGGCGTGCTCGGTGGTCTTCTGGTGAGCCTCAGGCGGCCGGACGACCGTCACATCCGCCCACGCGAAGGTTTCTTGATCGTGAGCGGCGCGTGGATCGCCGTCTCGTTGGTGGGTGCCCTGCCCTACCTCCTGACCGGGGTTTTGGGGCCGGTGGACGCCTTCTTCGAATCGGTGTCGGGATTCACCACCACCGGGTCCACCGTGATCGCGGATGTCACAGGCATTCCGCGCGCCCTGTTGTTGTGGCGCGCGATGAGTCAGTGGCTCGGCGGCATGGGCATCATCCTCTTCACCATCGCGATCCTGCCTTTGCTCGGTATCGGTGGGATGCAGCTCTTCAAGGCCGAAGTTCCGGGCCCGGTCGCCGACAAGGTCCGGCCCCGGTTGGCGACCACAGCGCGAACCTTGTGGATGGTCTACGTGGGATTCACGGCGGCCGAGTGGATCGCCTTACGGCTTGCCGGAATGACCGGCTACGACGCCCTATGCCATTCTTTTACGACCCTTGCCACCGGTGGTTTCTCGACCCGCAATACGTCGGTGGGGGAGTTCGGGTCGCCGGCCATCGAGTGGATCATCATTTTCTTCATGCTGTTGGCGGGCATCAACTTCGTGCTCCATTTCCGCCTGCTGACCGGGCGGGTCAACGAGGTCTGGCGGGACAGCGAGTTGCGCTACTTTCTCGGTGTCATCGTGGTTGCGACGGTGATCCTGGTGATCACGACCTACGAGGCTGGGGCGCATCTCGCGGACACCATTCGCAATGCCGTGTTCCAGACCTTGAGCGTTCTCACGACGACCGGTTACGCGAGCACCGATTTCGAGATCTGGACCACGTTGCCTCTCCTCGTGCTGCTGTGTTTGATGGTCCTCGGGGGCATGTCGGGTTCCACCGGTGGCGGTATCAAGAGCCTTCGCGCGCTCCTCGCCATTTCATCTTTGCGAACGACCATCCACCGCCTGATCCACCCGCACGCGGTGCGGCCTGTGAAATATGGCGGCGTGGTGGTCTCCGAAACGGTCCTGTCCGGTATCTGGGCCTTTCTCACCGCCTACCTTTTGATCGCCCTGCTTGGAACGGCGGTGGTTGCCGCACACGGCTACGATCTTCTGACGTCCATTTCAGCCGGGATGACCTCGATCGGCAACGTCGGCCCCGGTCTCGGCGAGGTCGGCGCCTATGACAACTTCGCCCACTTCCCCGGCCTAGTGAAGATCGTGCTCGCCGGCTGCATGCTCTTCGGCCGTCTCGAGATCTTCACGTTGCTGGCGCTCTTTTCGCGGGAATTCTGGCGGCGGTAGCCGGCACCAGGATTCCTGAGACACCGCAGATCACGCAGATGACATGAGGCCGTGCTGGCCGCGGCAACACCGGCCGAATGTCATCCTGAGCGAGGGAGCCTCGCGACCAAGTCGAAGGATCTGCGCAGATCCATCGCAGTCGCTCTGGTCGAAACCACAATGGCCTACAGAAGACACCGAAGAACCCGGAATGAACCGCAAAGAACGCAAAGAACGCAAAGACGCTGCGGATCGGTGGCTGAGCGTGAGGGCCATACCGAAGCTGCCGAGGCAGAACGACAGTCGATCAATGATCGCCTGCCGCCGGTGAGAAGGACGTCCGCTCCAAATACAGGTATTTGTTCCGGACGACCTTCTCACCGACCGACGTGCGCGACGCACGTCGGTTCTGCCTCTCTCTTTCTATAAATGGGGCAGGGCAAGAACTACTCGAATGTGTACGTCGCCGTGACCTCTTTGCGGTCTTCGCGGCCTTCGCGGTTTTTGCGATGGCCCTACGGTCTTGCGATGTCTCTGCGCCTTTGTGTTCAAATTCCCGGAAGGATCCGGCAGCTAATTCGTGATGAACTGAGTGCCCTCTGTGTTTTTCTGTGTGCTCTGTGGGCCTTCTAGCTAGCTCTTGGTGTCTCTGCAATTCTTAGTGAGGGTGTTTCGCGCCTGAATCAGCCAATCTAGAAACTCTTCGTCGATAGCGATGGCGATGGCGATGGCGATGGCGATGGCGATGGCGATGGTCGATCTGCGTTCATCTGCGTGATCTGCGGTTTCTCCGGCACCCGGATTCGCCATGCGGGCTACGGCGTGACAAATCCAGCATCCGGCTTCGCCCTTCAGGCTACGCCGTGACAAGTCCAGCATCGAGCATCGAGCTGCCTTGCGTGTAGAATGCCCTCCGTTCGTCTCTGAAGGGCAATTTGTGAAAGATCACCGCACAAAGATCGGCATCATCTTCCTGATCGTCTTTATCGATCTGGTGGGATTCGGGATCGTCATCCCGATTCTGCCGCTCTATGCCGAGGAGTATGGTCCGTCGCCGGTGATCTTTGGCCTCCTGATGGCTTCATTCTCGATCATGCAGTTCATCTTTGCGCCGATCCTCGGGAGGCTTTCGGACCGTATCGGCCGGCGGCCGGTGTTGCTGGTTTCCCTGATCGGCTCGGCGGTGGGCTATGTGCTTTTCGGTATCGCGGGATCGATCGCGATGCTTTTCGCCTCGAGGATCATCGATGGCATATCGGGCGGCAATATCTCGACCGCTCAGGCCGTCATTGCCGATATCACCGCTCCCGAGGATCGCGCCAAGGGCATGGGTCTGATCGGTGCGGCATTCGGTCTCGGATTCATCCTCGGGCCGGCGATCGGTGCGCTCCTTGTAACAGTGGCGCCATGGCTGCCCGGAATAGCGGCCGCGACGGCCTCGATGATTGCTTTTCTGTTGGTTCTGACCAAGCTCCCTGAGACCCTCGATCCGAACGCGAAGAGCGAAGCCCGGCGCCACGCCCTCGATCTGCGGAGCTTGGCCCGGTCGCTTTCCCACCCTTTGATCGGGCTGTGCATGATGCTGGTCTTTTGCACCATCTTCGCCTTTGCAAACTTCGAAACAACATTTGCCCAGTTTGCCAAGCTGCGCTTCGGTTTTTCCATCTCGACGATCGCCTGGCTCTTTGTCTATGCAGGGGTACTCGGGGCCGTGGTTCAGGGCGGTCTGGTCGGCCGCCTGTCCCGGCGTTTTGGTGAGGCGCGATTGATCGTCACCGGCACCTTTCTGAGCTTTGTGGCTCTCGGCTTCCTGCCGTATGCGCCTGGCCGAGGACCGCTTCTGGTGGTTTTGGCGGTGTTGGCCCTCGGTCAGGGCATCGCCCACCCCTCACTCTCAGCCCTCACATCCAAGCTCGCCGGGCCGGACGAGGTGGGTGGAGTCATGGGTGTCTACCAGGGAGTTTCGAGTCTGGCCAGAATCATCGCCCCGTTCTGGGCCGAAGTAGCCTATGGCACCCTCGGTTTTGCCTGGCCCTTCCGAACCGGGTCGGTTTTCATGCTGGCGGCTTTCGGGATCGGAATCGTCGCCCTGATGCGGCTTCGCTCGGTGACTCCCGTATCGAGCTGAGTCCTTCGGACTCAACCGCCGTGTCGTTTGGACCCGCCTTGAGACGACGACTGACGCGACCCTCCGCCGCTGCCGCCGCGACCCGCTTCACCCATTCCCGGTTGTTGCTGTTGCTGGCCGCCCGCGCTGGGGTTCCCGATCCGGCGGCCGCTGTCCCAATCGCGAGATGACATCCCGTGGGCCCACGGTTTTGATGGTTGGCGCCCCATTCGGATTCGGGTGGCCTGACCGGCCGGCACACGAACCACGGTGCGGTGCTCGTCCAATGCCCGGAGTTCCACCTCGCCCTCGAAAACCGTCAAAGAAGTGTCGCCATCCTTTTCGACCTCGAGACCGTACTCGGTCCCTCGGACCGCGAGCACGGCCGAAGGAGTGGTGACCAGACGCTCCTCTTCGCTCCCTGTCATGAGAGGACCGAAGATCGCCCGGACGCTGCCGCGGTCGATCTCGAGCAATACCCCCGGTTGACCGTGGGCAAGACGGAACTCGGTTTTCGCACCGATGTGAAATGCGGCCGCTCGTTCGGGAACTTCGAGGTCGGCGCTCGAACGGGATCCGGTTCGCAGCGCATCTCCGGAGAAGCGCCGGTCGCCCACTGCCAGTTCGCGTTCGCCCTCCGCAGCCGCGAGGATGAGCTTTCGTTTGATCGCGGTGACGTCGTATTCGAGTTTTGTCGGTGCTTCCGTTGCCGGTGCCGCTCCAACGAGAGTGAGTACCAGGACGGCGGTGAGGGCATATTTCATGGTGACTGCTCCTCGTCGGTGTCGAGCGCTATTCCGAGGCGCTCGGCTTTGCGGTAGAGAGATTTTCGTTCGATCCCGAGGATCTTCGCGGCCTGTGACCGGTTGCCGCCGGTCCGGCGGAGAACTGCCGCAATGTGGAGCCGCTCGAGTTCTTCGAGGGTCAGAGCGTCGCCGATACCCGGCTTCACATCCCGTCGCTTGGATCCGGACTCGGCGGCGAGGAGGGCGTCGATTCGTTGCGGGTCGTTCAGGTTGCCGCTGTCGACGAGTGCCCGCTGCACCACGTGATCGAGTTCGCGGACGTTTCCGGCCCAATCGTGACCATCGAGAATCGCGAGAACCTCTTTGCTCGCAATGGTTTGGTCGGAAATTCCCAGGTCATCCACGTGGCGTCTTCGAAAATGTTCGGTCAACAGCGGGATGTCTGACCGGCGATCGCGAAGCGGTGGAAGGACGATCTCGTAGGCGGCGAGGCGGAAATAGAAATCCTGGCGAAAGGTACCGGCCTCGACCTCGGCACGAAGATCCCGGTTGGTGGCGGCAACGACCCTCGCGGGGACCTGCTTGGTCTGGTCCGATCCTACCGGCCGGACCTCGCCTGATTGGAGAAAGCGCAACAACTTGACCTGGAGCGAAGGAGGGAGCTCGCCGATCTCGTCCAGGAACAGAGTTCCATCGCGAGCGCTTTCCACGGCCCCTCGGTGATCCCTGTCGGCGCCGGTGAAGGAGCCCTTTCGATGTCCGAAGAGCTCGCTTTCGAGCAGATTCTCCGGGATGGCACCACAGTTGACGGGAACAAAAGGGCCGTCCGGCTGGGCGCCGAAGCGGTGCAGTGCACGGGCAATGAGTTCCTTGCCGGTCCCCGTTTCACCGCGAACCAGGACTGGAATCGGAAGGGGCGCGACCCTTGCAACGGCGTTGTAAACTTCGACGATTGCCGGATCGTTGCCGATGATCATGGACTCGGGGCCGAGTGTCAGCTCGGTTGATATTTCGGTCGGTGCGACAGCGGCGGCCCGAACCCTTTCGACCAGCACCTCGACCGCAAAAGGTTTTGCGAGATAGTCGAAGACACCGAGTTGTCGCGCTGAAGTCGCGGTCTCGATCGTACCGTGCGCGGTCACAAGGATCACCTTGGCATCGGGACACCCTTTTTGGCAATGTTCGAGGAGTTCGAGACCGGTGCCGTCGCCAAGATAGATGTCGGTGACAACGACGTCGAAGGAGTGGTCACCGATCAACTCAAAGGCTTTTGACGACGAATCGGCGGCGAGGACCTCAAAGCCTTCCTTGCTCAGGCTCAGCCTCATCATCTCGCGCATCGCGGTGTCGTCGTCAACCACGAGGATTTTTGCTCTCGCCACGCTTCAGTCCTCCTCAACGCCCGGCAGACACACTTTAAAGGTGCTGCCGGCGCCCGGTTCACCCTCATATGATATGCATCCTCCGTGCCAGGAGACCACCTCTTTGACCAGGGAGAGCCCGAGACCGGCGCCGGCCCCCTGGCTCCCCGGAACGCGATAGAAACGTTCGAAGAGATGGTCCCGTGATTGCTCAGGTATTCCGGGACCGTGGTCGCGAACCGTCAAGGTGCTGAGCCCGCCTTCGCCCCGCACCTCGACCTCGATGTGATCGCCGGGGTGGGTGTATTTGACAGCGTTTCCGACAAGATTGTCGATAACGCGTTCGAGCAGGGCGGGGACTCCTGTGGTCGGACATCTGTCGTCGATCGACGGATCGATGTGGATTTCGCGAGCGGCTGCGGCGGCCTGGAGGATTTCAAGCCGCCCGTGAACCAGGGCGCCGAGGTCCACGACCCCGGTCTCGCCCTCCCAGTGGCCGGCACCGAGGCGCTCGAGGTCGAGGAACACCGTGACCATATGGTGGAGCCGGTCGGCCTCGCCTCGGATCAGCGACGCCACTCGCGCCAGCTCCTCACCGGAGAGTTGGTATCGCTCCAGGGTTTCTCCAAGACCTGAGATGGAAGCAAGCGGGGTCTTGAGCTCGTGCGATACGAGGCGCTGCATCTCGCCTCGCCGCCGCTCGAGCAATCGTTCGGCAGTGATGTCGCGGATGATGGCGAGGTGTCCGGAGGCGAGCTCGGTGGTGTTGAGCGACAGCTCGCGACGATGACGGGATGCTGCGGCCTGGTCGCCGCTTTTCTCGATCTCCTCGAGACTCGGGATGTGTCCCCACAGTTTTTCAACCGCCGGATTGGCAGCCATGACCTTGCCCTGATCGTCCCACAGGATGACGCCCTCACCCATCCCGGCGAGCAAAGCCTGGCGAGTGGAGTCCTCCTCGAGGATTCGACTCTGCACGTGCTGTAGGGCTTCGAGACGGGCTCGTGCGCTCCGGGGATTCCCGAGATCGTCCGGGCTTCCGAGATGGTTCGATAGAGACTTCAGGAGGCGTCCGGTCTCACGGCTGGCAAGTCCTGACTCGACGGCTTCCCGAAGCAGAGCGGAGATCAGCATGGCGATGATGAGAGTGGCAACAGGAAGGACGATCCGACCCCAACGCAAGGCGGCTCCGGAGATCCCCGCAACGCCGACCAACAGGACGAAAAATAGCACCAGATCGAAGGATCCGCAGCGGTCGCGGAGAAGTTGAACGGCGCCCGCGAGTGAGAATGCCAGGAGCAAACTCCAGAGCGCAGGAGCAAGCCGGAGGAGCCTCCCGCCGAGAATCGACGAAGCGGCCGAGGCGTGAGCCAGAACACCGGCCACCGGTGTGTGGCGAGGACCGGTGGGGACCACGAATTGGTCGCTCGCCCCAGTGGCCGAGATGCCGATGAAAACGATCCGATCGCTGATATCCTGCGCTTGAAAGGAAGCGTTCAGAAAGGATGCGGCGCTGAGACGCGGGAGGTTTTGAGGTGCCGGATTAAAATCGGGTCGGAGCGTGGCGCCGGGTGTGATCGGTACATCAGGGCGCAGCATTCGAGCCGCTGCCAGGGGCAAGGCCGGGAGAGACAGCCCACGAGATTGTTTGGTGGCGGAATACGAACGCACCACCCCATCCGGACCGACCTCGCCATATGCGTGGGCCGCCACACCGGCGCCTCCAAAAGGCTCCAGCGGCAGCAACCACTCGCCTGTAGAGTCGAATGCGGTTGCAAGGACGGTCGACCCCCGAGACAGTGCCCGAGCGAGGGCGAGATCTTCCGTGGGGTCACCCGGTTCGGCGAGGATGAGGTCGATGGCGACTCCAAGCGCGCCGGCGGCAAAACTCTGTTCGACGATTTCGGCAAGCCGGGATCTGGGCCAGGGGAGGGGACCGAAAAGCTCTATTGCGCGGTCGTCGATAACAATGACCGCAATAGGTTGATCGTCACCGGTGCGATTACCTGCACTGCGCAGGAGAAAATCTCCCGTGACTCGATCCAAAGCCGGTAACCAGCCAAATAACCACATGGCGCCGCAGATCAACGCGGTTGCAAATGCCAGGATCGATGAGTTCAGCAGCCTTGGCAACCTTGGCAACCTTGGTGAACTGGAGTGGATCAAGCGGTCTATCGACATCGACGCTCATGCTACCGGGTTTTTTTGGTTTCGCCTGTGATGGACCTCATGAAGGGGAACACAAAGGTGCAGCAATACTCGGCGCCGTGCTTGTGTTGCACTCGAATATGAGATGAGGGTTCACAACAAACAACGACCGACAGAGACCCGTCTCGGCGATTGGATGACTCGGTGGGTGGGATAAATATTGCAGGAGTGGCCTCGGTGCTGCCCGATCATTTCTACGATCAGGAGACCTTGCTGGCCGCCTTTCGCGAGCAGTGGGCCGAGCGCTATTTCAACCTGAGGCGGTTGGAGGATCTGCATCGGAACGTGCTGGTCGGTGGCCGCCATCTGGCGCTCCCCCTCGAGGAGTATCCGAAGCTCACCGGTTGGGGTGAGGCGAACGACCACTGGATTCGCGTCGCCACCGAGTTGGGCGGTGAGGCGGTGATCGCTGCTCTCGAGCGTGCCGGACTCGGGGTCGAGGATGTGGATGCCATCTTTTTTGTCACCGTCACCGGCGTTGCGACGCCATCGATCGATGCCCGTCTGATCAATCGCATCGGTCTGCGAAATGACGTGAAGAGGGTGCCGATTTTCGGGCTCGGGTGCCTCGCCGGAGCGGCCGGGGTCGCGCGAGCTGCGGACTATCTCAAGGGTCATCCCAGCGACGTCGTCGTTCTGCTCTCCGTCGAGTTGTGCTCGCTGACCCTGCAACGGGAAGATCTTTCGGTCGAGAATCTGATTGCATCGGGTCTCTTTGGAGATGGTGCGGCGGCGGTTGTGCTGGTTGGTTCCGATCGTGACGCCGTTGGGCCTGAGATCATAGCCAGCCGGTCGTCATTCTATCCGGAGAGCGAACGCGTGATGGGCTGGGATGTCTCGGAGCGTGGTTTCAAAGTCGTGCTTTCGGCCATGGTGCCTGAAATGGTGCGCCGTCACCTTCGTGATGATGTTGACGCGTTCCTTGGCGCGAACAATCTGCAAAGGAACAACATCGAATACTGGATCTCTCATCCGGGTGGACCCAAGGTCCTCGAGGCCATGCAGGACTCGCTGGATCTGCCGGAGGGCGCCCTCGACAGCGCCTGGCGAACCCTGCGCGAGGTCGGCAACCTCTCCTCCACCTCGGTCCTGATGGTGCTCGAAGAGGCCATGGCAACGCCGCCGGCAGGGGAGAGTTGGGGTGTGATAACCGCGATGGGCCCCGGTTTTTGCTCCGAGTTGGTTTTGTTGCGATGGGACGGACAATGACGGGCACCTTCTTCGAAGTCGATTCCCGCGTCGCCTACACCTTTCTGGTCGGCTTGATCGCCGTCCAGCGCCTGTGGGAGATGCGGGTGTCCGATCGGAATTTGCGCCTTTTGCGAGATCGTGGGGCTCTCGAGGTTGGTTCCGGACATTATCCTGTGATGGTGCTTCTCCACGGCGGATTTCTCGTATCTTGCGTTGCCGAGGTCTGGCTCCTCCGTCGTCCTTGGATACCGGTGGTTGCGCTCGTATCGATGACGGTTCTGATCGTGGCCCTCGTGCTGCGGTGGTGGGCTCTCAGCACCCTTGGACAGAGGTGGACGACTCGTGTGGTGGTTGTTCCCGGCGAAGACCTGGTGGTGACCGGCCCCTACCGGTGGCTTCGACATCCGAATTATCTGGCGGTGGTTCTCGAGATTGCCGCCATTCCAATGGTTCATTTCGCGTGGCTCACCGCGGTGTTTTTCAGCGTCGCCAATCTGCTCCTCCTGCGGGTTCGCGTTGCAGTCGAGGAGCGGGCCCTTGTAGCTGGGGCGGCCGCGGTCGAACCAGGGGAGGTCGCGTGAGCCTGGCACGAAGTGAGGTCCTCGAGGGGATCACCGAGGTGGCTCGAACCCATGTCGGTTGGACCGGTGAACTCCAGCCTGAGATGCGTCTGGTTGAAGACCTCGAACTGGACTCACTCAAGAGCCTGACCCTCGCTCTCGAAGTGGAGAACCGATTTCGGGTCGAACTCGATCAGGTCGAGGGGATTGTCACGGTGGGCGATCTTGTGGATGCGATCCGGGAGCGCATCGATGGATGATTCCGTCACCCTGATCGATCTTCTCGACCGGGTGGCGGCCGTTCCCGATCACGGGTTGCGATTCATCGACCGTCACGAAAGGGCTTCATTCTTCCCCTGGTCGGAAATCCGAGATCGTGCCCTGCGCTGTGCAGGAGGTCTGGCGGCCCTTGGCATCGAGCGTGGCGATCGAGTTGCCCTCGTGTATCCCACATCCCCCGAGTTCTTCGACGCGTTTTTTGCAGTCCTGATGGCGGGTGGGATTCCGGTGCCGCTCTACCCGCCGGTCCGGCTCGGTCGTCTGGATGAATACACCGCTCGAACGGCAGCCATGCTGGGCGCGGTTGATGCCCGGTTGGTGCTTGCCGACACCAGGGTTCGCCGAATTCTCGGAACCGTGATCGAGCTTGCGAAGCCCTGGCTCGGATGTCGTACGGTAGCTTCGCTCGATGACGACGGGCTGGAAACCGATGCTCCGCAAAGTACCGACCTGGCGATGATTCAATTTTCGTCGGGAACGACCTCAGTACCCAGACCGGTTGCTCTGAGCCACCGTGCCGTAGTGGCACAGACCATTCGCTTGAACCGATTCTGGCCCGATGGCAACGGGATCACCCACAGCGGCGTCAGCTGGCTGCCCCTCTATCACGACATGGGGCTGATCGGGTGTGTCTTTCCTGCCCTCGAGCGCGGGGCGGATCTGACGTTGCTCCCACCGGAGCTCTTTGTCGCTCGGCCTGCCGTCTGGTTGCGGTGCATTTCGAAATACCGGGCGACGGTCTCTCCCGCTCCGAATTTTGCCTATGGGCTGTGCGTCGAAAAGATTCGCGACGAGGATCTTGAAGGGGTCGATCTGTCGCAGTGGGGGGTTGCGCTCTGCGGTGCCGAACCGGTTGCCGCCAGGGTCCTCAGGGCCTTTCAGGATCGCTTTGCCCGGTGGGGTTTCCGGGCTGAGGCCCTGACTCCGGTTTATGGTCTGTCCGAAGCGTCGCTGGCAGTCACCTTCTCCGAGGTCTCCAGGCCTTTCACGAGCCGCTTCTATGATCGTGATCTTCTGGCCGACGAGCGCGTGGCATCCGAAGACCCAGCGGGTGTCGAGATCGTGTCGGTGGGCCGTCCGCTGCCGGATTTTGAAATCAGGATCGTCGACGCAAATGGAGAACAAAAACCCGAAGGAGAGATCGGTCGCCTTGAGGTCTCGGGCCCGTCCCTCATGGATGGTTACTTCGGTCAGCCCCGAGAGACGGCCAGGGCGATTCGGGACGGGTGGCTCGACACCGGAGATCTCGGATTTCTCGCCTCGGGCGAGCTCTTTCTGACCGGCCGGTCCAAAGACCTGATCATCCTCCGTGGACGCAATCACTCGCCGATCGAGGTCGAACATGCCCTCGACGATGTTGAGGGGGTTCGTACCGGCTGCACGTTGGCGGCGTCTTTTGTCCCGGATGGTGGAGCGGGTGAGGAGTTGGTGGTGTTGGCAGAAGCCATGGGAAACCAGCCCGCCGGTCGCTACCCCGTGATCGCCGGCGAAATGGCGCGTGCGGTTCGAGCGGCGACCGGACTTGATCCGCAGCACGTCGAGGTGCTTCCACCGGGCACCCTGCCACGAACTTCGTCGGGCAAGATCCGCCGCCGCCAGGGCATTCTTCTGTGGCAGGCGGGTGAACTGGCTCCGCCGGTATGTGTAACGCCCTTCAAGATCGCCTCATCAATTCTTCGATCCACCCTGGCGATGGCTCGCTCCCGGAGGTCCCGTGGGCGGAGCTGAACGGCCCGATCTCGTGATCGCCGGCGGTGGGCCGGCCGGGCTGATGACCGCGATCCAGGCCCGGCGGGCCGGCCTTGAGGTCGTGGTCCTGGAGGCCGCTCGAGCGCCGATCGACCGCCCGTGTGGTGAGGGCGTGATGCCGGACGGGATCGAACATCTGAAACAAAGTGGAGTGGACCTCGATTCGATGGCATCGCACCCGTTTCGTGGTGTCCGCTATATCGATGACTCGGGTACCGCCGAGGGTCGGTTCCGCGGCAGCTGTGGTTATGGCATCAGACGTCCGGTTCTGCACGAAGCGCTGTATCGGCGCGCGGTCGATCTGGGAGCCGACCTCCGATGGGGCGTCCGCGTCAGCGGGTTGGGGGAGGACGGATTCGAAACGGATCAGGGGAGAGTTCGAGCCAGATGGTTGGTGGCCGCGGACGGGAGAAAATCGAGGGTTCGTCGATGGGCGGGGCTCGAAGGTCGCCCGACTCGACATCGCCGCTTCTCGGTTCGGCGGCACTTTGGGATCACGCCGTGGACGGACCTGGTGGAGGTCTACTGGAGCGACGGCTGCGAAGCCTACGTAACCCCTGTGAGTGACTCCGAAATCGGAGTAGCCATGCTCTGGAGCGGTCAAACGTCCCGGTTTGACGATTTGTTGCTGCGTTTTCCCGCTCTTGCCGATCGCCTCGCCGGGGCACCGTCCAGATCGCGCGACCGCGGCGCCGGCCCGCTGGAACAACGGTGCCGGCGGCCGGTTCAGGGTCGTCTCGCGCTGGTTGGAGACGCCGGCGGCTCCATCGACCCGATCACCGGTGAGGGCCTGTCACTTGCCTTTCATCACGCCAGCGCGGTGGTCGAGGCAATTCAGGCCGGAGATCTCTCTCTCTATGCCGCCAATCACCGCAAGGCCGGTCGTCTGCCGAGGGCGATGGCCCATCTCCTGTTGTTGGTCGAAGGATCCCCGCGTCTGCGCCGGCGTGTCATGCGGTCGCTCGCATCGAGAGAGCAACTCATGACCCAATTCCTGGACCTCAAAACCTCTTCCGAAAAGCCGCGGCTCTGGGGTAATGGAGGACTTGTCCTGCTGATTGTTGCGGTTCTGGGTTGGGGCTACGGATCACGTGGTGTCGATAATCCGGGGTTTTGAGAAGGTATTTCTCGAGTACGGCAATCCGGGCTAAACTAACCGGAAGACAGACAGCGGGAGAAACAAATGAGCGCAGTCGAAGAAAAAAACCGCGATGTCACCGTTCTCATCCTCGGCGGAGGGCGCGGATCACGATTGGCCCCGCTGACTCAGCGTCGATCGAAACCGGCGGTGCCGGTGGCCGGCAAATACCGGTTGATCGACATTCCGATTTCGAATGCGATCAACTCGGGCATGGAGCGGATGTACGTTCTGACCCAGTTCAACTCGGTTTCGCTGCACCGCCACATCGGACGTACCTACCGTTTTGATGCCTTTTCGACCGGTTATGTCCAGATCCTCGCTGCCCAGCAGACTCCGACCGTTCAGACCTGGTTTCAGGGCACCGCGGATGCGGTCCGGCAGAACCTGCAGACCATCCAACAGATCCAGGGCGATCACGTGCTCATCCTCTCCGGCGACCATATGTATCGCATGGACTATCGGCAACTGCTCGATGACCACCTCGATGCGGGCGCCGACATCAGTATCGCCGTCAAACCGTGTTCAGAATCAGAGATCGCCGAATTTGGCGCGGCCAGGGTCGATGACTCGGGACGAATCGTCGAGTTTCGCGAAAAACCCGCCACCCCCGAACAGCGATCCGGTATGGAGGTCGCTCCCGCCCTGCTCGAGGCAAACGGCGTTGCGGCGGATCTGCCTTACATCGCATCGATGGGCGTGTATCTCTTCCGCAAAAAAGCGCTGATCGCCGCACTGGACAATGATCTGGTCGATTTCGGTGGCGACATCATCCCGGCTGAGATTTCCCGCAGCAAGGTCCAGGCGCACTTCTTCAAGGGATACTGGCGCGACATCGGGACCATACGCGCCTTTTTTGACGCCCATATGGATCTGGTCCAGAAAGAACCAGCCTTCACCTTCCACGACCGAAGTTGGCCGATCTACACCCGGCCGAGATATCTTCCCGGCGCCCGCCTCCACGGCTGCCAGTTTGATCGTGTCTTGTTGGGCGATGGATCGCGGGTCGAAAGCACCCAGGCCGAAGAATCGGTTATCGGTCTGCGCGGTCAGATTCGTGGTTCGAGAATCCGTCGGACTCTGATCATGGGTGTCGACAACTACTATCCCGAGCCCGAGTACGGCGAGCCGCCGGTAGGGATTGGCGAGGGCTGCGATATCAGCAATGCCATCATCGACAAGAACGCACGCATCGGCCGCAATGTCACGATTCAGAACACCGATGGCGTCAACGAAGCCAATGGCGATGGTTGGGCGATTCGCGATGGCATCGTGGTGGTGGAGAAGAATGGCGTGATTCCGGATGGCACGGTGATATAGAGGCTTGGGGCCTGAGGGCCGTCCACCCACCTGGGCGGTGAGCGATAAGCTATACGCCAAACGCCAAACGCCAAACGCAGTAGGCTATACGCTATACGCAACGACCAGCGCCCGATAGCTCAGTGCCTAGAACCTGTATCCTTATAGCGTATAGCGTATAGCGTATAGGTATAGCCTATAGCCTATAGCCTGTAGCCCAAGCTCCAAGCCGAAAAAAAGCCCCGCCGGGTGGCGGGGCACTGACGAGGGGAGGGATCTATCGGCGGCCACCGCCTCGAGACCCGCCCGAAGCTCGCCCTGACCGGCCAACCGGCCCGGAGCAGGTGCCTCGTGCAGATCCGTTGAGGTTTCGCGACCGGGTTCTCGTCAGGTTTCTCTGGCCCGATTCGTTGGGTCCACGATTGCCCATGCCATTTGGCGCTGCCTGATCTTTGCCCTGAGCGGCGCCGATCCGGCCTGCGGACCCGTTGCCTGTTCTGTGCTGTGGTGCGAGCCCCTGGCGCCCGGTACCGTCGGCGGGGCCGAGTCTCGGAGCGGTACCGGTTCGGTTCTGAGCGCCCTGCACCGAGCCGCTGCCGTCACCCTTCTTGGCTTGAGTCTGGACACCGGCTGGATTCGGTGCAGCTTCCTGGGCACTGGCGAGACCGGTGGTCGCCAGGACGAGGGCCGCAGCGCTGAAGATTGTCAAGATGGCCCCGGCTGTATTTTCCATTGTTCGCTCCTTGATTTCGACTCGTGATCTATTCAGTTGCCGCCGTTGCCGCCGTTGCCGCCGTTGTTGTACCATTCTGTCCGCCGTTATTCCCGTTGCCCTGCGGTCCGGTACCGTCGCATTCTCCGGACCCGTCGCCGCCACGTTGGCCGTTGCCCTGGCCGCCGTTCCGGCCGCGTCGCATGCCCCAACCCTGGGAGCCGCCGCCACAGGCCTCGAGGGCATTGCCGTCGGCATCGTAGGTCACGCCGCGCTCGAAGTCGGAGGTGACGATCGCGTCAAAGGTCTCCTGGTCGAGGTATTGCGGTGTGTAGGTCCCGCCCTGGGCAGTGAGCGCCCGCATGAACGCGCGCAGATGATTGCGCGAACCTTTGGCGAGATTGTTGGCAACCAGCAGGACGTGACGGTTGTCGGTGTCCTCGATCAATTCGTAGAGATCCGCCAGATCCAGGTCCTCGATGATCGCGCCGACCTCGAGCGCATCGATGGTCGAGGTTTCACCTTTTGCAACCAGCTCACCATAGAGCTGCGTCAGACCGGGGTCGGTAAAGATGCCAACGGTGTCATCCGTGACCGGGTCGGTCATCTCGTAGGTCTCAATGAGTCGAAACACCAGATCCATGTGCTTCTGTTCCGAGCGCGCGATATTGCGGAAGATCGGCAACTGCCAACGTTCACCCAGCGTGATATAGACATCGCGGGCGAGCTTTTCTTCCTCGCGTAAAAAGATGATGTCGGTTTCGTCGGCTGTCGTGAGGGGCACTATTTCGATTTCATCGAAAAGAGCGTTGAGCCCGCCTTCACATTCGGCTCCGATCTGATCTCCGGCGCGGCGCTGTTGCGCAGTCCCCGGTTGGGCGACTGCGAAGATGATGACCGCCGAGAGAATGGCGACCGTAACGATAAAAATCTTCCTGGTTTCCATGATGACCTCCAATGTGGGTGATTGGTTCCACCCTTTGCCCTGGTATGGCAAGTCCCGTGCCAGCTCACACCGAGCTTTCTGGGCGTGCGGCTGGCGCCCTGCGAGTCCGTACGACGCGCCCCCGGGTCCGGGTGACACAATGACTTGGGGCCTGAGTCCTGAGGCCTGAGGCTTGAGGCCTGAAGCTAAGGGCTTGGGGCATGAGGCTCGGGCTATGAATCTTTCGCACCTCCGGCGCTCGCAGACTCCATCTCACGACATCCCGCGAACGTGGCGACGAGAGTCCCCGATCCACCAGGAGCCCTGCTCGATGTTATCTGCGTTCATCTGCGTGATCTGCGGTTTCTCCGTCTCGCGTCGCCACCGAGCATCCCAACTCGTGCCCGTGCCCCGTCGGTGACACGGCGCCCATTTTCCTTGACGATCCGGCGTTTTGCATTTGGCTCGGCTCCACGAAATAGGCTACAGGCACGAAAGCTAACGGCTGCAGTTCGTTGCTTAAACCCCATAGCCCATAGCCCATAGCTTTTCGCCCAAGCCCCAAGCCCCAAGCCAAAAAAAGGCCCCACCCGAAGGTGGGGCCTTTGAGATAACCGAGGACTTATCAGAAGACCACGCCGAGCGCCGCGGCGGCAAAGGTGTAGCTTCCGGACGTATCGTAGAGGTACGGTGCGTCATCCTTGTAGTCGACCATGTGATACCTCAGCCGGACCCACCAGTCGGTGGCAAACCGGAAGGTGCCCCACAGTTCGACATCGGTACGGGTGCTGTTGATGTCTGAGTAGGTGTGACTCTGCGAGAAATCGTAAGACATCGGCGGATGGGTCTCGACATAGTCGTCGGCCGACAGATCGAAGGGCGCAAGAGCGGCCTTGGCCTCCATCCACGTGAAGTCGATTCCGAGCTCCAACTTTTTGCTGTTCTTGTATTTCACACCGGCCATGAAGGTATTGCTTTCGGAGTTGTAGTCGAGCATGTCACGAGAGAAGCCATCCTGGCCTCCCATAATCGTGCCTGCTCAACCATCGAAAACGGCTATGCAGACCGGAACTCCGAGATCCGAATCCATCCAGGTATAGGTTCCATAGAGGTTGATCTTCTCGGTGGGCGCCGACCACACGGTCACCAGAGCGGTGTTGGAGGTCCGCGACCAGTCGGTCAGATCACCATCGCTGTTGTTGCCATCGTAGTAGATGTACTTACCGAAGATGGTGGTGTTGCCGGTGGTGTAGCCGAGCCGCAGATCGGCGCGGCCCCAGCTCGAAGCCGACGCTGTGGTCTCGGCGGTCCGTGCCTCGTGGAACTGGGTGTACTGGGGCGTCTCGGGGTTCCAGGGATTCGGGTATGAGCTCGAAACCAGGGTCGAACACGCACCGTTGATCAGCGTGAAGGCGTCCTTGACGTCGGCATACTTCAGGTTGGCTTCGAACTGGAAGCCCTTTGCAGGCCGGCTGCGCCAGTTGGCGCCGATCATGTTGGTGGTGGTTTCGGATTTACCGGGCATGACCTCGTAGTTCTTGCGATCGACGGTGTCATAGTTCCACATGAAGCGGAGCGTCCCGGCCTTTTTGCCGAAGCGATAGCTCGCGTCGGCTTTGGATTCGAAGGCATCACGATTCAGCGCCGACTTGCGGACATGGTCGAAGTTAAGACCGTAGACGTCTTCGTAGGTCTGTCCGACATGCGGCCCCGCGATCGATGGACGGTCGTTGACATCGATGAAGATGTCGTCGTTGTCGATCGAATAGGCGCGGCCCCGCCAGCGGAAGCGCCAGCCGCTCTTCCAACCCTTGGCCAGGGTCGCGATATACCCGGAGTAGTTGGATTTGAGGTTGGCATTCCGGTTTTCGGTCTCGGACCAGACACCGTTGGCGGTCAGAGTGAAACCGCCCAGGTCGTTGAAGACCAGGTCGAGCCGGGTCCGGTTTTTGTCGCTGTCAGGCCACAGGTCGGCCGGAATCGCACCGACCTCGGAGTCGAACTGGAGCCGGTTGTTGAAGACGGGCACCTGCAACTCTGGATGGAGTGCGTCGTCATACTGCACATACACCGAGTTGTTGTTGCCGTAGCGGAGGCTCCGGCTGTCGAATGCAGCCTTGGCGTATCCACCCTTCCAGGCGACCTTGGCGTCCAGAGTCACGTCCGAGGTTTTCTCGTTGAGCACGTGGGCCTGGCTGTACATGTGGCAGTTGTCGCAGTGCGAGACCGTGAAGGCCTGGCGGTGGCCGTCACGCGCCTGCTCGCGGAAGCCGACGCCGAGGGTCAGGGCCTTGATCGAAGGCAGCTGGATCTCGTTGCGGCTTTCGAAGTTCGTGTAGTTGAGGTTGTAATCCTGGTCCGGGCTGAGGTCCGTGTGCCAGACCACCTTGCCGTTGAAGGATGTCGCCTCGAGGTTTTCCATCGGATCGTGACCAAGCCGGTGGAGAAACCTGCCGTACTCGTTGTCGGAGCGAAAGACCCGCCCGATATCGAAGTTGAGCTCACCGGAATTGGTGCTGTTGCTCTGGTAGGCGCCCTGGAAATAGAGGCTGCCCCATTTCTGGTGGGACGCGACCGTCGCATTGAGGGTCGGACCCGACTCGGTGTCGTAGAACTCTGCAGCCATGTCCGGCGAGTCGTCGGACGAAGCGCCGTAGAGGCCGAGTTCGGCCTTGCTCTCCACATCACCTTCGGCGGCCCAGAAACCCGGGACGACGTACTCGGTGCCGTAGAAACTGAAGATCCACGGTCCGGGGTTGCCGTTGTCCGCTGCGGTAGCTTCGTCACCGTCTTGGGCAGATGCCTGGAACGGAACCAAAGCGAGGGTCAGGATCAGGATGATTCGAATAGTGTTTTTCATTTCTACCCCCTTCACCGAACCCCGCCGTGGCCGCCACCCGCGGTGGACTGCGACGGGAGGTCGCTGCCGTGGACCTGGGAGTGGCACTGGCTGCACTTGGTGGTGAACGAGCGGTTGAAGCTGTGTTCGCCGGCCGGGTTCTCGAACTCAGAACCACCAACCTCCCACTCACCCTCGGGGCTGAGGAGCCCGGCATGGAAGTGGAATTCGTGGCACTGCAGGCAGAGCGTGGGCTCGTTGGCGGTCAACAGGTTGTTTGCGATTGCGCCGTGCGGTGTATGACACAAGCTGCAGTCCTCGACCACCGGGGCGTGCTCGAAGATGAACGGGCCCTCTTTGTTCTGGTGGCAGGTGTAGCAGAGGTCATTGAGCCGCATGTGGGTGTTGAGCTGATTCTCGGTTGCCGCGTGCGGATCGTGGCAGCTCGCACACCCCATTTTGCCCTCAGGCACCGGGTGGTGCGAGGGGAGCTGGAACTGCGCATAGGTCGTCTGGTGGCAATCTTTGCACGAGTTCACCGGATTGACCGTCTCGTGGATCGAGTGACAGTCGAGGCAGGTGATATTTTCCATCGCGTGGGTCGATGCTTCCCATTCGCCCTGATTCTTGAGCGAGTGGCAATCGAGACACGCGGAGATATCATCCGCCGGGTTGCTGAAGGTCCGGATCAGGGCCGGATCCCCTTCTTCCATATGCTGGGTCCCGTCTCCGTGGCAGCCCTCACAACCCACCTGGCGACCATAGACCTCGAAAGCCTTGATGCGCATGTGGATCTGATTGGCCATCTCCGCCGCGACTTCGTCGTGACAATCCGCACAAGGCGATTCGTCAGAAGCCGCCGCAGGAAGGGCCAGAGCGCACACCACGCCGACCAGGGTCAGCAGGATGCTCCTTCTCATTTCACTTCCTCCTTTTTTCGACACAATTGAGACCCCATCGGGGTCTGAAAATCGACACAGAACGGGCTGCGGCCGCCCGTTTTTCTTGGAGTTCGTGCCGCCCGCCCGGGGCGACTGAGAGGGGCTCAATCGTATGGGACGAGAAGCGTCGCGGGGGTACAGTTCGTGCTCACCTACTTAAGCTATGAATCTCAAAATTGATTGTCAAGCTTATGTCACTTTGGTCATATGCAGAGACGTTCAATTATTCAATGGATAGCAGTTAACTATGTTTTATATCTTTGTTTTCGTCAACGATTTAGGAATGATTACGATTTCAATGAGTGGAGAAATGATTCACAAGGAGTGAAGGGGTCTCAATATGATTACGCTGTCGTGACAAAAAAAGCGGGCCCGAAGGCCCGCTGTCTCAATCGTCGAAAAAGGTCAGTGCGAAGGGCTCAGGACCATGGCCATAGGATCGCCTTCATAGCCCAGACCGGCCCAATCGAGCCGCCCTTCGGATCCGTGGCAATCGAGGCATCGCAGGGAGTATTCCGCCGACTGGACCTCGTGGAAGATGCCCATGTAGCGTTTGACCGGCATCCACTCGTAGTCGAAGTCTTCGAGGCCATAGAGCACGTGTGAAGCCTCACGAACGGCGCCGTCGATGTTGCCGTCGGCGAAGAACTCTTCGACGTTGATGGGGAGGAGCCAGCGGGTGTCCTTCGTCACGGGCATTTTGCCGGTGTGAACCTTGAACACGTGCAGCTTGGCTTTGGGGTCCTGAAGTGAACCTTGCGGCACAACCATCGGAATGACGCCATCGGCGTCGGTGGTTACCGGCACCTTGGGCAGCTGGGCCCACACCGTTCCGTTGTACCACGTGATTTCGGGTTCGACGTTGGAGCCCATTGTGATGGTGGGCACGTGCTTGTCTTTGGCCTCGTTGTATCCCGGAGTCGACCAGTCGCGGGCCATGTCGGTGGCATCCGCTTTGGCAAAGACCGGAATGTGGCACACCGTGCAATCCACCTTGACCGCATGGCGGTTGAGCAGTTCCTTTTGGTGAGGAGCTGCCTCGTGGCAGGCTCCGTCTGCACAACTCAACCGGTCGGCAGAATCCGAACCCATGAGATCGACGCCGCGGCCCCGCATCCGGTGGCTGGTTCCGGCGTGGCAGTCCATGCAGGCCATGTCGCCGCCGTCCGAGCCCATGTGGACATCGAAGGTGCGGTCGGTATCGGCCAATTCGTATTCGATGTCACCACGCTTGAAGTTGGGTCCGCCGCCCGATCCGGAGTGGCAGCGAAGGCAGCTGGTCCTTTTCGGCATGGTAATTCTTTTGGAGACCGAGTCGAGGCCTTCCTGGTTCTTCCATAGGATCGGCTTCCACTCGAGGCTGCCGTCGTCGTTCTCGACCAGTGTCCGGTTGTAGCCCGACGCGTGACAGATCAGACAGTCGATGTTTTCGAGCTGTTCCTGGCTCATTTCTGCACTGGGCATCTTACCCAGCCCGGCGTGGCACTTCGAACAACCCTGTGAGAGGAGTTCTCCACGGGAGTTCTTGGTGATGCCGATCCATGCCGGGATGGGGTTGGTGCAGAAGTCGTTGATGGTGTTCGATTTGCCGAGGGGTTTTCCTTCAGCGTTGACGATCGCAGGGGTTTCGCCCTTCCACTGATAGTGCTGCGAGTGGAAAAAAGTCTCCGCCTCGTCCTGGTGGCACCCGAGACATGTCTTGGTGCCCTCGTAGTGCTCGAAATACTCCTTGTGGGAATAGTCGGCCGCGAGCGCCGGCATTGCGACCAGGGTGAGCATTGAGATCAGGGTAATCGTCTGCCGAGTCATTTGCTGCCTCCTCGATCGTTGTGTTTTCTCAGAACCGCGCCTGCAATCCTAGCAGGAAACGGTCGGCGCTGGTCGGAGACGGGAAGCCGAGGATAGGAGTCGAATCCAGTTCCTTCGGAGCGCCCATGTGCCAGCCGGACTGCGAGTACGTGAAGTCGTACTTCATGTAGTCGAGCTTGAGGATGAAGTTCTTCGTGATCCGGTGGGTGAGGTAGAGCTCCCACACGCTGCCGCGGGTCGAGGTCTTGGGTCCGAAGAGGCTGTCCTCGGCCACGCCCATGTTGAACCAGTACTCGGAGCCGTAGTTGTACTCGAGACCGAGCTTGGTCTTGTTGTTGGCGAAGGTATAGCGGGCGCCGAAGTAGTAGGCGTAGCCGTCCTGTTTTTCGGGAGTCTCAAAGGGATCCGAGAAGAGGCCGCCGAAGGGCGTCGTGACGTTGTTGGGGTCGGACTCCATGTACGAGAGGGTGGCGAAATAGTCGAAGGGCCCGGTGTTGCCGACCACGACCGCGCTCGCCCACGTGATGTCGCCGAGGTTGGCCGACGGGGAGTAGCGAAGAACGACGGGTGCGGGAATATCCTGTCCGGAGACCGGATCAACGGGCAGGACGACGAGGCCGCCGAATCCGTCGGTCACGTCAAATGCACGTGCGATGCTGGCCTGGATGAAGACATTCTCGTTTTTGTAGACATCCCAGTTGATACCGAAGAAGGACGCGTCCTTGAGCCGGTCGGCGGGCTGTTGCAGCTCCTGGGCGTTGCCGAAGCCGGATTCGAAGCCGACGCCGTAGCAGAGGCGGAACGTGGACTTTTCGCTGATGTTCCAACCAAAGGTCGCGCCGTCAAACTGGTAGTTGATGATCGAACCAAGCGGTGTTCCACCGCGGGGCTCATCGTTGCGGAGGTTGAGCGGAGCGCCGCCGGTCGACGGCCTGCGACCGATCGACAGATACATCTTGTCGGAGTGCCAGGTGAAATAGGCGCGCTCGACGCGCAGGATGTCCGAGTTCGGGACCGAGGCGGTGGTGCCGTCGACATTGATCGAGGTCGGGAAACCGTTGAAGGTCTGGACTCCCGTGGAGTCGCCCCACACCTTGTACATCGAAAGACGGCCGGCAAAGTCGACGCTGTCGGCGACCTTGGCATCCATCTGGAGGCGCAGGCGGTTGGTGTAGAGGATGTCGTTCGAGTAGTCGTAGCCCTCGGTGTAGGTGTAGGGCAGCAGCTGTTGCATCAGAGCTTCTTGCATCTCCGGCGGGAACTGGCCCAGGGTGTTCTTGAGCCAGTCAAAACTGACGACATTGTCCTGGAAGTAGAGATAGTTCGCATAATTCTGGGCGATGAAATTCTGCACATCCGCGGGCGACTGCGGCGGCATGCCGGTGCCGTTGAAGTAGAACAGGGTGTCCACCAGCATTCTCTGGAGGGCCATTCCGTTGAAATGATCGTCATAGGTCGAGTTGATGGAATTGATCTCGAAGCGGAAGTCGCCCCTGAAATTCACGCGGTCTTTGGCGGTCTTGACCTCATTCTTCATGACCCGTTTTTCGAGGTCTGAGATTTCTTCTTTGAGCTTGTCGATCTCTTCCGCTGTCGCCGCGTCCTGGGTGAACCCGACGGTGGTCAGACCGAGCAGCAGGATGCCGAGCACTGAGAGTGTCTTGCGAAACATTGTGTCCTCCTCCTAATTTCAGGCTGAATCAACCGCAGGTCATCGGCTGTTCGGAATCAGCCGCATGGTCAACTGCGAACTTTTTGATCATCTCGAGATCGTCTTCGCTGATGACCTCGGTGACCGGTTTGTTGTCGTGGTTGGGATCCATCACGCCGGAGTGGCTGTCGACGTATTTTTTGTCGAAGAAACGATCCCACTGATCCTGGATCATGGTCATGGGGGTGTATTCGCCGTTTTCCGAATCGGCTTCGTGGCAGGGCTTACAATATTCCTTGTAAAGATCCACGCCCTTGGGCTTTTTGGCGGCGGTGGCCACGTTGGCCAGGCTCAATGCCATGACACCAATCAAAACGGTCGCGACGAACACATGAGACTTGCGCATCTGTACCTCCTTGTACAATTTTTCACAATGTAAGAGTTGGTTTTTTGAAGAACTATATTTTCATATCACTCAAGGAGAATATTTCCAGATTTCGATATTGTCAAGTTTACGCAACTGACGAAGTGTCAGCTATAGATACGGAATCTCAAAATGATGACGTATTCTGGTTTTGGGGCGGGGTCACAGAGTGACGATGACGTAGATCCAATTCACGAGCAGAAGAACGACCGCGACGATCTTTGTCCACACGGGGAGAGGTTTTGCGAGGGTCGGAATCGGCAGCCTCGCGAGGGTCCAGATCATGGCCACCGGCGCACCGGCGACAAAGATGAACCCGGCGATCATCGCCAGTGGATTGGCCGCGAATGAAGCAAGCAGGTTGCCATCGAGAAAGGCGACGGCGGCGCGGGTGGTGCCGCACGAGGGACACGCGATTCCTGTGAGCGAATGAAATATGCACGGCCGCAGATGGGGCGCAACGGCCAACCATAATGGTTTCAGGGCTAGCGACGAAACCGCAGCCGCCAGCCACAAGGCTGAGAGCTGACGGTCGATGACTCCGGCTGGTCTGGTTTTCACTGGGCCTGGGCTGCGACTACTCCCATAAAGACGAAGAACATCACGGCGGTAAATGCGCAGCACAGAACGACAGGCAGAAGCACCGCGAGGACTGCTTTACCGTGAGTCGTTTCGTGACCCGCGGCAATTCCGACAATGTAGAGGATGATTCCCCAAATCAAGGCGACGACACCACCGCACAGGGGAATAATGTTGGCCAACTGAGCGGTCTGGGAGTAGCAGACGATTCGGACCGTGGCCTCGAATCCGTTGTTCGCGGCGCCCACGATCATCAGCATGAGGTGGAGGATGGCCGAGGCGATGAACACGCCGAGAATGACAAAAATCGGAGCGATCACGATCATCCCGATCGCACCGATGATGGATATGCCGATTGCAGATCCTGCCGCTTCTCCAAGGTCCATAAACGGAATCCACATGCTTTGAAACATCACGTTCCAGATGATCGCGATGGCGAACCCGATCCAGCCCACCATGATGGTGTACACCAGTGGTTTGCCGATGCCTCCTTCGGTTGGCATACTTCTGAAGGCATCTCCCGGTGCGGTTGCAAGGCTCTTCACCGTTTCGAAGAATCGTTCAAACCAACTTCCGCGGCTGGGGTCCTCCCAGGCGATCGGCTGCGTTGGCAGGGCCGGTACTGCGGGCGGCGGTGGGACCGTAGCGTTCATGAGCTTCTCCCTTTTCGAGGATCCGTTGACCTATCCGATCGGTGGTGGTGGAGGTGCTGTGTCGGTGACGGCCTCGGGTTCATGTTTGAAGACCGACCCGCCGATCAGACCGCCGAGGGTGCCGAAGATCAGGCCGGTAATCAACCATAAAAAAATAAAAACCAAAACAAAAAGTAAGGGCCCTGTCGACTGCAGGATCTGATTGACCTGTTCGAAGTCCTCGGGAGCGATCATCGGATTCTGCGCCACCTGGTCGGCGATGACTTCGGCATCAAGCGCGCCGAGGAAATTGAGGATGAAAGAGTGGACCGACCCGGCAACGAATCCAAATATACCGCCGCCGACAAGCCCAACGACCGCACCCTTTTTGGCAGAAAACAGCTCATCCGCCGTCTTCGCACGTCTCGAGTAAAGGTACGTGGCGAAAAGGCCTGCACCGAGGGCCCACAGACAACAACCGAGGTGAAGAACTGGAATGCCGCCGATGATTCCGAATAAAACACCGGCAATAAGGGCAGGTGTCATGATCGAGGGCGTTTGATTCTGCATGTCCTCCTCCTTGGGTGCACCTATCCTACCGAATCCTGTGCGATGTGTTTGCTGTTCTGCCGGATGATGGAAAGCAGTGCATCCCCGATGTAGATTCCGGCAAGGAGCCCGAGGGGCATAGCCAAAAGCAGGCGCTGCCAATTTCCGAGACTGGGCAGTCCGATCTGACCGGCCGCAAAATCGAGGATCGTCGGCGTCGCGATGATCGCAAGCCACAACGGTCGCGGACGACACGGCCGGTTCCAGGCGGTCATCCACAAAAGTCCGAGAGAGCCCCCGAGGTAGAGCCCGAAACAGCGGGCGCAGACCGCCATCGGGCCAAAGCCGAGATCAATGCATCGATCGGCGATCTGGTGGCAGCCGGGACGGTAGAGTAAGCGCAACCACCCACCGAGCATCGAGGCGTTGCTCGAAAGCCACGGTGCCAAGACCACCCCGGCGGTCCAAAGCAGTGCGAGTGCTGTGACGATGCCGAGGACGAGACGGCTGGTACGGGTGCCTGATCCAGTTGTTGCCATTCGGAAAACCAGTGTGCCAGATCCGGGTGAGCAGGTATGAATTTAGGAATTGAAGTTAGGAATTAGGATTCTCGGTTTTTGGATTCTCGCCCAACCATCGCAGGAGAAACCGCAGATCACGCAGATGAACGCAGATATGATCATCGCTATCGCTATCGCTATCGCTATCGCTATCGCTATCGACGGGAGATGGACCGAATATGCCCACCGATCACCCAGGTGGACCCAGATAGAGGACGCCCAAACACGAAGACACAAAGGCACAAAGGAGCCACACCAAGGAAACCACGGAGGCACGGAGACACAGAGAGGGAACACAGAGGGCTGGCGCAAAGGCCCACAGAACACACAGAACACACAGAAGCCATCGCAAAGGCACGACCGGAGTGCAGCCGAGACGGCTGCACCACCATGGTGGTGCACGCGTCTCGCGTGCACATTGATGAAAACGCAAAGAACGCCAAGACGCAAAGGCGCGGTTGGCGGACTTGTGCGAGGGTGGCGTCAGTGTCGGCAGATCGACAGACGATCTCCGATCGCCCGTCGCCGGTGAGAAGAGGGGTGACTCCGATCGCCAGCGCTCGTTGTCACCCCGCTTCCCACCGTCCGGCAGGCCTACGGCATGCCGGTTCTGCCTTGCATCGGAGACCACCTTCCTTGATTGAAGAAAAGAGGAGGAAGGAGGCGAGGCCTGCGCGGTCGCGCAGGGACGCTGGGTAAGGAAACCGCGACGACAGCTTGTTTTCGGGGCGGTTTCCTTACCCAGCGGTACCTGGCCGCCAACGGCGGCCAGGACCTCGCCTGACTGAGGATTCGTCCGGGAAGTCCTCTGCGTCTTTGCGCCTTTGCGTTAAGAACTCCAGATGCGGACGCCGTTTGGTTGCAGCGGTATCTGATGTCCCCGCAATCAGGCTGTCATCTGTGTCTATCTGCGTGATCTGCGGGCAAATTGCGCTGCGCTGCGATGGCTTCTGTGTTTTTCTGTGTGTTCTGTGGGTCCGGCATCGTCGCTCCGTGGCTACGCCGTGACAAGAACCTTGGTGGCGGCTTCGTGTCTTGGTGGTTGTGACGAACGGTGGCTGATCCAGCATCCAGCATCTGTGTCGTTGTGCCTCTGTAGTTTTCAGGAAGCGAGCGGCTACTCGTTACCAAAGAGTGCTCGTTGACCGAGCTCACCCGGGACCAGGTTGCTGGCGCCGACGCCGAGCAGGCGGACGGATCGTTTGGCAGCCTCGGTGCGGCGGACCAGCTCATGGGCGACCGAAGCGATGGTCGAAGCGTCGTTGGTCGGAGTCGGAAGGGTGTGGGAGCGGGTGGGGGTGGTGAAATCCGGATACCGGACCTTGATCGTGATGGTGGAGGCTGCGAGCTCGCGTTTTTCGAGGGCCTTGGCAACCTCCGCCGCCATCGAAACGAGAATCTCGTCGATTTCAGCGCTCGCTTTGACATTGACCGAGAAGGTCCGTTCGGTGCTGATGCTCTTGCGTTCGTGGCGAGTGGAAACCGAACGGTTGTCGATTCCCCAGGCCCGCTCCTGCATGCCGCGGCCCCAGTGACCGAAGCGGGCCGCCAGCAGATCCACCGAGGCGTGGCGGAGATCGGTCACCGTCTTGATGCCCATGGCGTGCAGGGTCTTTTCGGTTGCCGGTCCGATGCCGTGCAGGCGGCGAACCGGGAGGGGCGCGAGGAAGACTTGGACCTGGGAGGGTTTGACAACAGTGAGCCCGTCCGGCTTATCGTGATCAGAGGCGATCTTGGCCACCAGCTTGCTGGGCGCGACTCCGACCGAAACCGTGAGCCCGCGTTCTTCTCGAACCCGGCGACGGATGTCCGTGGCAACGGCGGTGGCGCTGCCGAAGTCCCTCAGATGATCGCTCACATCGAGGAAAGCTTCGTCGAGCGAAAGGGTCTGGACCACTGGCGTGTAATCGCGGTAGATGGCAAAGATCTTCTGAGATTCTTCCCGGTAGCGGGTGAAATCGGGGCGCAGGAAGATCGTTTCCGGACAGAGACGCCGCGCCTGGGCCGCGGGCAGCGCGGAGTGGATCCCGTACTTACGGGCCTCGTAGTTGGCGGCCGCCACGACCCCCCGCCCGGATGGGTCGCCACCGACAACCACCGGTTTGCCCGCCAGCGAAGGGTCGTCGCGCATATGGACCGCAGCATAGAAGCAATCCATATCGGCGTGAAGGATACGTCGGAGAGGCGGGTCGGTCACTTGAGTATTTTATGCTGGATTTATCCCCCTGGGAAGGGCGCGCGGTTTGGGATTATCTTCGCTATCACCATCTTTTTCGAATTGCTCCGGTCTTGGTGACATGTTGCCGCGGAGATTCTGAGCTGTTTGCTTGCTTTCAAGATGACATCGGGAGGCGACATTGCCATGAGTGGGTGATCGGTGCCGGGACGGTACTTCCGTCCGGGAACGGGAACGGGATCGGTATCCAGCGCAGCCGTTCGATAGCGAGAGCGATCCCGATAGCGATAGCGAGGATACCGAGCGGCCCTCTGCCCCTCGGTTACTTGGAGGTTCGTTCTCCCTTTCCCCCTTTCGGAAACGGGCTCGGGCTCGAGCATCCAGCATCGAGTATCGAGCATCGTGTCGCGGGGTTTCTCCCTTTCTCCCCCCTTTCTCCCTTTCCTGATCCGGACTCGGGAGGAGATACACTCTCCACATGACAGCATTCCTGCAATGCGGTCCCTTCTCCGCCTCCGACGGCGAAGGCCGGGTGCTCTTCGAGGGGGCTGCCGTGTCTCTCGAAGACAATCAGTGCGTCACTATCGAGGGTGCGTCGGGAAGCGGCAAGAGCACGTTGCTCAGGCACCTGACCGCGCTGGCCTGGAGCCCGGCGGCCTCGCGGCGCTTGGCGGGAACGGATTATGCCTGCGCAGAGCTTCCGGCTTGGCGGGCGCGGGTGAGTCTCGTGGCGCAGGATGCGCCGATGATCCAGGGCACGGTGGATGACAATCTGAACTTGCCGTTCTGCCAGAATGCAGGACGTGACCGTGACCTCGATGTCTCGCGAATGATAACTCTGCTAAACGACGTCGGTCTCGGAAACATCGCCCGCGATCGCATGGTGGGAACCCTCTCCGGCGGTGAACGCCACCGGCTTGCTTTGGTCCGAGGCTTGCTCTGGGACCCGGGGGTTCTGGTGGCCGATGAACCGCTTTCCGGTCTCGACCCGGAGGTCGCCGAAATCTGCTTCGATCTCCTGCTGCAATTCGGCCGACGGCCGGGCTGCCTCGCTCTGTGCGTGCTCCACGATCCCCATCTCAACCGCCGTGCCGATCGGCGCTTGCGCCTCGAGCGTGACGGATTGCGGGAAATCTGATGGCCGAATTCATCGAACTCGGGCCTTCACAGCTGCTGATCGCCTCCCTGTTGATCGTTGCGGCTGGTGTGGTCTCACTCGTGCTCGGTCTCGGTGTCGAGCGGCGGCTCGGGGTGGCCGCGATACGGACCGTGATTCAACTCGGTCTTCTGGGTTTGATCCTCGAACGGATTTTTGCGCTTCGCAACCCGCTCCTGGTCGTGGTCCTTCTCGTTCTGATGACGGTCTTTGCCGCCCGCGAGGCGGTGGGTCGCGCCTCGCGACGCTATCGTGGCATCCTCGTCGACACCTGGCTCACCATGGCCGCCACCTGTTTTGTCGTGGGCGGTGTCGTCACCCAGGTTGTGGTGGGTGTCGATCCCTGGTGGGAACCCCAGTACGTGATTCCGTTGCTCGGAATGATCCTCGGCAACTCGCTGACCGGTATCTCGCTCTGCCTCGATCGTTTTCTCGATGCCCTCGCAACCCGGACGGCCGAGGTCGAACTTCGTATCGCCTTCGGAGCCAACCGCCGTGAGGCCCTGGCGGAGCCCCTCAAGGATTCCGTCAGAACCGGCATGATCCCGATCATCAACTCCATGGCAGCGGCGGGGATCGTATCGCTCCCCGGAATGATGACCGGTCAGATCCTGGCCGGCTCCCCGCCTCTCCAGGCGGTGGCCTACCAGATCGTGGTCATGTTCATGATCGCCGCCGCGGTAGCGCTCGGCGCGATGATGGTGGTGGTCCTTGCGGGACGCCATTTCATGGGGGTGGATGCGACCTTGCGGATCGACCGCCTCTCGGCGGGCAAGAGCTGATCTTTTCAAGTCCGTGCCGGTTGGACTCGAATAGGTTTCATCACGCCTGTGCACCACCGGACTATCAAAAAGGGAGAAAGGGAGAAAGGGAGAAAGGGAGAAAGGGAGAAAGGGAGAAAGGGGGAAAGGGGGACGAGGCGCCCTTATCAGAATCGCGACGGGCTCACGGGCTCCCTTTCACCCGTGCGCCCTTTTACGCTTTCTCGTCAGGTTTCTCCCACGGCATGGCTGGTCGATCCTCCTGCTCGCCGGGCAGGGCCCACTTTTTGACGACCACGACGTCCTTCATGTGATCGATGACCTGGAGGCTGATGTCCTTGGCCAGCGATTCAATTTCTACAAGAACCGGGCCTGAGAACACCGAGTCGATGATCGAGGAGGCCACCGCCTGAACCGCCTCATCACCCTCCGTACTGTTGAGGGTCGTCGCGATGGTCTCGATGGTGGTTTCGAGAATGACTTCGCCGACCGCCCGGACGACGGGTTTGACGACCATATGCGGCAGCGGCAGTGAACGCAGGCTCTCCGACTCTTCGACGGCATTGTCGAGGTTCAGCTCGAGCAGTTGCCGGAAACGCTCGAGAGTCTCCTCATCGGTGAGGATGCTCCGTATCTGGTTGGTGAGCACTCGTTCGATCTCCTCGCGCCGTGGTTCGACCGTGGCGCGGGCGATGCGGACGTGGGTGCCGTCTACTATCTCTTCTCGGTACTCGTCGAGGATACGGACGGCAACGCGGTCGGAGACTTCTTCGGTGACGATGTTGGATATGTAGGCGACGGTTCGACTGAAAAAATCCCGGCCGATGTTCGAAAGCTCCGATTGGCGGAGCCGCATATAAATGGACAGGACTCGAAGCAGACGAAGAGGCCGCAACGCGGTGACCGGTATCAGGCTGAGAAGGTCGTACCAGTAAAAGATCGGAAAGAAGTACCACCGGGCATAGCTTCCCCGACGGAAGGCAAGGATCCATCGGGTCAGGAATTCGAACCAGAACAGGATCAGGAACGGCAGGTCAATCTTCCAGAAATGGTCGATCAACTCGCCGTCGAGGTCGTAGCCACGGAAGTAGTTGAGTTCGAGCAGGGGTACCGCAAATTCGTCAAAACGCTTGAAGCGGGTGCTCAGTTCTTCTGGTGAGCCGCTCCAGTAATCCTCTGCGACCGCGGCGACGATCTCGGAATTCGAATAGTGAGTGGAAACCCGGCCGGTCTCTCTCGCCATCCCGACCCAGAGGGCGTCCAGGTCCTTGGTCTGCCCCGATCTGAAAAAAGGATTTTCGTTGAACATCCGTTGCGTCAGACGTCGCAATTGATCGAGCTTCACGGTGAGTGCGGGCGATGTCGGGTCGATTCGCAGAATCTCCTCGGCCGCCGACTCTTCTTCGATCAAACGGTCGGTGAGTGGGTGGGGTTTGATACCCAGGACCGGGTCCCAGATTTTTGTCACAAAGGGTACCCAATGGATGTACATCGGACGAAGCCACAGATAGCTGAGATCGAAGAGGATCAGGCCGAGGTTGATGATCACGACCCAGACCATGAACAGGTCCCACAACGAGCGGGCCGTGATCGTTCCGTACTTTTCTCGCCACTTCCGGAAGGAATACATCACGCGACATTGTACCCGGGTCGCTACCGCGAATAATCGCTATCGCTATCGATCCATCAGAGCAGAGGAGCAGAGGGGAAGTGCAGCCGAGACGGCCGCACCACCATGGTGGTGCACGCGTCCCGCGTGCACATGCTGAAACCGCGAAGAACGCAAAGACGCAAAGGCGCCGTTCCCCCGAGTCCGCGTCGGTGCCCGAATTGCGGCGGCAGCGACAGAGGACAGCGAACAGGGACAGGGGGCAGCAATCAGTGTTCAGGGCCAGCGATCAGGCGCAGTGACGGCGTGGCCACCTCCGGATCGTTCTACAGAAATGGGTAGCCGGTGGGCGGCCGATGTCAAGGGCAGGCAGGGTGCAGGGCATCCTTGACATCGGCCGCCACGCCGGGGCGATCAGCCGGAACGGAGCCAGTGAAGCGATGAGGGCCTTCGATCAGGTCCGTGCCATGACCTGGCGGCTGTTGAACCCGACGGAGTGATTGGTGTTGGCTGGCGCTGTCGCTGCCCCGGCCGCTGGTCGCTGCCGCTGACTCCTGTTTGCTGACGCTTTCTGCCGTTCCCCGTCGCTGTCCCTGATCGCTGTCCGAAACTCCCACCTGGACAAGAGTGATCCAGTATCCAGCATCTCGTATCTCGATTCGAGCCCCTCTGCTCCTCCGCCCCTCTTCCCCTCTGCCATGTGGCGGTTCGAGCATCCAACATCGAGTATCGTGTTGCGGGCGTTCTCCCTTTCTCCCCTGCGCCCTTTCCCCCTTTCCCGATACGGGTACGGGCGGGTAGGTGGCTGATCCGATACGCTACAATCCGGGGAACCGCGGTGCCGACCGGGAGGTATCCATGCCCAAGCTTTCAGCCAAGAGTTCCAAATTGCAGGCTTCACCGATCCGAAAACTGGCGCCGCACGCGCTCCAGGCCGAAGCCCGCGGTACGAAGGTCATCTATCTCAATATCGGTCAGCCCGATATGCCGACGCCTCCCGAGATGATTGCCGAACTCCATGGGCTCTCCCTGGCAACGCTTGCCTATGCACCGAGCGATGGACTCCTGGAAGCCCGCGAGGGGTGGAGCGAGTTTTTTGAGAGCTGGGACATCGCCTATGCACCGGACGAAATCCTGGTCACGGCGGGCGCCAGCGAGGCGATCACCTTTGTCCTCTCGGTGGTGGCAGGTGGTGGCGGCGAGGTCCTGGTTTTCGAGCCGTGCTACACGAATTATCTGAGCTTTGCCGCCCAGGCCGATGTCTCGATGGTCCCGATCACGTTGCGGGTGGAGGAAGGCTATCACTTTCATTCCATCGACCGACTGCGCGCCAGCGTCACGCCGAGGACCAAGGCCATCCTTTTGTGTAACCCTTCGAACCCCACCGGGACGGTCTATACCGCGGAGGAACTCGAGGCGGTGGCGCAGGTCGCGTTGGAAAATGATCTCTTTGTGATCTGTGATGAGGTCTACCGGGAATTCGTCTTTGATGGCGGCGACGTGCGCAGCTTCACACAATTTGAGGAACTGGCGCAGCAAATCATCGTCGTTGACAGCGTGTCCAAACGGTTCAACGCCTGTGGCGTGCGTATCGGTTGCCTGGCAACCCACAACCGCGAGATCCTCGACGTAACCCTTCGTTTTTGTCAGGCACGGCTCTCGGTGCCGACGGCGGAGCAGCTGATGGTGGTGCCGATGTTAAAAAACGGCCGCGCCTATTCCGAAGAGCTTTGTGGTGAGTACCAGCGTCGTCGCGATGCGGTCTATAAGGGCCTTGGGGCCATTGAAGGCGTGAGTCCTCACCGCACGGAGGGGTCCTTCTATTCGATGGCGCGGTTGCCGATTGACAGCTGCGAAGATTTTGCCGTCTATCTGCTGCGCAATTTCTCGCTCGAAGGGGAAACGGTGTGTCTGGCGCCTGGCGAGGGTTTTTATGTGACTGAAGGACTCGGCATCGACGAAGTTCGGATCGCCTTCATGTATGACTCCAACACCCTGGGCCGAGCCATGAAGATTCTCGATGCCGCCGTTGCGGCCTATCCGGGGAGACTGTCACAGGTGGCGGCCGCCTCGGTTTAGGATCGCTGGCTTCAACGGCGATGTCGCACCAGGGTTCCCCCGCGAGACACGCTGATCTCTATGCCATAAGGCAATAAGGCTATGGGGCTATGAGGCTGTGTGGTCGCGCCTAGAAAAAACAATCATAAGCCTCACAGCCAGGCTGCGAAGCAGCCGGCCATAGCCACATAGCCTCTCGTCCTATTGCGTTGCCTGCTCGATTCTTTCGAGAGCGTGAATCGGCCCCAACGCGACCAGAACATCACCGGCCTCGATCACCTCGTGAGCCTCCGGGTTGAAGGTGCTTTTGTCGCCTCGTTTGAGAGCGACGACGATGATGCCGAAACGCTGCCGGACTTCAGCTCCGGCAAGGGTTTTGCCGGCAAGATCGCTGGAAGGGTGAACCACCACCTCGGCCAGTTCGAGCTCCATCGATGACCCGAAGAGGGAGGCCTCGACGAAGTCGGCGACGGTTGGTTTGAGGGCCGTGATGGCGAGCCTGATTCCGCCGACCCGGTAAGGATTGAGCACCCGATCGGCGCCCGCGAGTTTGAGCCGTTCTTCGGCGCCGTCCTCGACCGCTCGCGCGATGACCGTGATCCCGGGTTTGAGCTGTCGGGCGAGCAGAATCGAATACACGTTGTTGGCGTCGTCGGCGAGGCAGGCGATCAGAGTATTGGCTCTGGCGACTCCAGCGGCTTCGAGCACATCTTCCTTGGTCGCGTCCCCACGGACCACCGGAATATGGTGTTCTTCGAGTTCCCGGCAACGCTCGGCGTCGAGTTCAACCACGGCGAAATCAACGCCCCGTTCGCGCAGGACCTCGACGACGGCATTGCCCATGCGGCCGTGACCGCACACGACAATATGTCGGCTGAGCTTCTTCAACATTGTCAGATCCTTTCGCAGACCGATCATGCGGCTGATATCGGTGTCGAGCATTGCCCGGGCGAAATCGGTAGCGATCATCAGGATGACCCCGACGCCGCCAAAGGCGAGCACGATCGTGAATGCCTGGCCGGCCGGAGAAAGCGGAAAGGCCTCGCGAAACCCAATGGTGGTGACCGTTATAGTGGTCATATAGAAGGCGGGCATAATGCCCTGGCCTTCAATGAGCATATAACCCAGGGTCCCAGCGCCAAGCACCGCGACGAGGAGCCCGATCGATCTCAGGATCACCTGGCGTTTCTTGAAGTCCACGTGTTCTATCCTACACGCAGCGCTTCGGGGTGACGAGGGGTGGCGCAGAGGGGCGGAGGAGCAGAGGGGCAGCGCACGGCTCAGTATCCGCGCCATCGCTATCGAACGGCTGTCGCGGATATCGTTCCTGAAAGGGAGAAAGGGAGAAAGGGAGAAAGGGGATGGTCAGTCCACGCTATCCGATCCCGATCCCGTTCCAGAATGGGAGAAAGGGAGTGCGGAAGTCTTCAAGCTCTGTCGCTCTGCAAACGACTGGTCCTTCTATACAAGATCCAGCATTTCCAGAGAATGTTGTTCTGCGTGCTCTCCGTGGCTCGTGATGCCTTCGGCCGTGATCACGAAGGTCGCCCTTTCGCCGGCAGTGCGGGAAAAGAAAAGCCGGTGGCGGACGCCTTGAGTGTCCAGGTCGAGGGCACAGAGCTCGGGGGCGGCCTCGGAGACCAGGCTCCGAGAACAAACCGGACAGAAAAAGTCCCACATCGAACCTTCCTGCAGGTGGAACTCCGGCGGCAGATAGCCGCGGTAGTTCCCCGGTTCGGGGTGGAAGCCCATCAGGATCCGGTGGGGACCGCATTCGCCGATCAGAACGATCGTTTCATCGGGGTTGAGCGAGGCGTCGCAGTGCGGGCATGAGTAACACCAATGCATGAGTGCCCCCCTTTTCGCTGAAATGTGCGGATGTGAAGAATATGGGTCCGGCGAGCGAGAATGCCAAGGAGGATTTCGGCAGATACCAGATACCAGATACCAGATACCAGATGCTGGATGCTGGATCACCGCTGTCCAAAACGGTGTCTCGGACAGCGGTCAGGGACAGCGTCAGCAACAGTGTCCAGCGTCAGCGACAGGCAACAGCGAACAGGGACAGCGGTCAGTGTTTAGCGACGGAGAGCAGCGGCAGCGGTCAGGAGTACAGGCGGCGAAGTGGCCACCTCCGGGTCGTTCCAAGGAAGGGGTAGCCGGTGGGCGGCCGATGTCAAGGACAGGCAGGGTGCAGGGCATCCTTGACATCGGCCACCACACCGGCTTGTGGGAATGGGCATGAACGACCCGGAGGTGACCATGTCCTCAGCCGCCACGAACACCAACCTTGTTGCCCTCTCGAAAGCTCTGGAAGCAGCAGGAATCGCGATCAAACTCGTGATGAGGGTTCCAGCTCCTCTGAAGTCCATAGCCGATCAGGCGATCCGGTCGGCAAGTTCGGTCCCTGCGAATCTGGCGGAAGGGCACGGCCGGATCGGAAGAGATCGGTCGAACCACTGGAGAATCGCCTACGCCTCCGCGAAGGAGGTTGACAGCCACTTGAAGCTCCTCGCCCACGCCAGCGCAATCAGCGCGAACGGAGCCCGTGAAGCGATGAAGGCCTTCGATGAGGTCCGTGCCATGACATGGCGTTTACTCAACCCAAAGTCTTGATTTCAGGGCTCCATACCAGTCAAACGTGACGCTGACTCCTGTTCGCTGACGCTGAACACTGATAGCTGTTCCCTGTCGCCGACGCTGATCGCTGTCGCCGTCCCTGATTGCTGTCTGGGACTCTGTCTTGGACACGAGTGATCCTGCATCCTGCATCCTGCAACGAGAATCAGCCTGCGTCCTCCGCCTCGTGATACATCCGCTTGATCGCTTCCATGTCGACCTCGGGTTCGGGGTACTGCATCCCGAAGCCCTCCATCGTTTCAGCGACGATGTTGGCTATGACCAGATTGCGGGCCCATTTACGATTGCCTGGGATCACGAACCATGGCGCCTCACGGGTGCTGCATTTGCTGAGGGCGTCCTCGAAGGCCGCAGTGTATTCATCCCAAAAGGGGCGTTCTGAATAATCTGCGTCGCTGATCTTCCAGTTCTTTCTCGGGTTGTCGATTCGTTTCTTGAATCGTTCGAGTTGCTCTTCACGATCGATGTGGAGATAGAACTTGAGGACCGTCGTCCCCTGGTCGTTGAGCAGTCTTTCAAAATTGTTGATGTGATCGAATCGTTTCGACCATACCGATTTCTCCACCAAATCATGAACCCGGACGACCAGCACGTCCTCATAGTGGGAACGATTGAAGATCCCGACCTGCCCCCGCGCCGGTGCCGCGATGTGGCAGCGCCAGAGAAAGTCGTGGGAAGATTCGAGTTTTGACGGCACCTTGAAGCTGGTCACCTTGCAGCCCTGCGGGTTCATCGGTCCAAAGACGTGGCGGATGGTGCCGTCCTTGCCCGCGGCATCGCGACCCTGGAGGACGATGAGTAGCGATCGTTTGTCCTCCGCATACATCAGGTGCTGGAGTTCGCTGAGGCGTTCGGTCAGGTTGACGAATTCGTCCTCTCCATCCACCCGCTTCATGCCGTCGGGTTTCCAATTGGCCTCGAAGCCGTCAAGATCGATTTTTTGGCCGGGTTTGACTCGGAACCTCTTTGCGTAGCTCATTGGGCACCTCTTGGATGTTGTCGGATCAGTGTATCCGATCGCTGACGAGCTCCGACCTGTTGTAGGATGAGCCATGGTCGAGGCGGAAGGACGGACGTTTTCATTCGACGGGGTCGAAAAATTGACTCCCGGGGTCCTCGAGACCTTTCCATACGAATACCGGCCGCGCGCGGCGGAGGTCGAGATATCGACCGATGAATGGAGCTGTGTGTGCCCATTCTCCGGGCTGCCTGATTTTGGCACTTTGAGCATTCGATATCTGCCGTCGGCGGTATGTATCGAGCTGAAGTCGCTCAAGTACTACCTGACGAGCTTCCGCAATGTGGGGATCTATCAGGAGCATGCCGCCAACCGCGTCCTGGATGACCTGGTGGCCTGCTGCGAGCCTCGTTGGATGGAGATCGTGCTTGACTATCGGCTGCGGGGCGGTCTCCACACCACGGTCACCGTGGCGCACGGCGAGCGTCAATTCGATTCTGGTCGCGAGCCGGTCCAGGTGTAGACGGCCGTCGCCAGAACGATCAAGGCTCCTCCCACCAGCGAGTATGAAGTCGGCGTTTCGCCGTGGATCAACCACGACCAGATCGGGTTGAGGACCGGCTCGAGCAATACCAGCAGCGAGACCTCGAGGGCGCTGACCCGACGTACACCGTGAACAATGAACACATAAGCCAGACCGATCTGAAAAATCCCGAGAAAGCTCACAGCGGCCCAGTCAATGGCGGTGCTGGAGACGACCGGCAGTGCTGCGGGTAGAGTGATCAGAAACGCAATCAGATTCCCGGACAGTGTTGCGGCCGCGGCAGGGTTGTTTTGCGAGGCGGGATCGGATCCACGGGCCAACCAACGCAATCCGATGATCGTGAAGGCCCAGCAGATTCCTGTCACGATTCCGACGATGTTGCCTCGAAGCGGGTCCGGGGCGGTGGTAAAAGTCTGTTGCTCCCCACTGAAAATGAAAAACATGCCGATGGTGAGCGCTGCCATAAAAAGTAGTTGGCGGCGCCTGACAGGCTCGCTGAGGAGGAATGGTCCCAACAGGAGAATGTACAACGGCGCTGTGCTTTGCAGGAAGACGGCATTGGCGGAGGTCGTGAGCTTATTGGACAAAACAAAGCAGATCATCGTCAATGCGTAGGTGCTGCCGACGACAAAGGTCCGCCAGGTCCAGTTTCGCCTTGCGGCAGGTAACAGAAGGGCAAGTGCGACGGCCGCGATTCCCGACCGGAAACTCGCGACCTGCCAGTTGGTCATCGAACACAATTTGACCGCTGCCCCACCAGTCGAAAACAGCACGGCTGCGGCGAGGATCATCAGCCGATCGCTCGGGCGGGTCGTCTTATTCTGAATCACCGTCCGACATCATATCCAGAACGACGGTCGAAAGGCTGAGTTTTGAGAGTTGAGTTTTGAGTTATCCCATCCTTCGACCATGCTCTTGAGAGACTGTTCGGCAACTCAGAACTCAGAACTCAGAACTCAAACCTCGATGTGCCTCCGTTGTGCTACCATCTCCCAGATGGGAGTTCGAAAAACATCTGCTCCGCACCAACGCTTCCCGTTCGGGGAGCTTTTTTTTCGCTTGTTTCAGCGTGCTCGTGCGGAGAAGAAATGTGATTCAGACAGGCGCCAAGGAGGCGTGCAATGACGGAAGGCAAGCCCGCGCGAACCGTTTTGCAGCCGATTCTCGACTCGGCCGGAATGTTGCGGACAATCGCTCGCATGGCGGCAGAAATCCTGGAACGTGACGGGGACGAAGTCATGTTGGTCGGAATCCACACCCGTGGCATACCGCTCTCGGATCGGCTGGCCCGGGTGATCAAGGAAACAACCGGACGTGAAATTCCGGTTGGTCGCCTCGATATCACTCTGTACCGGGACGATATCGGACCGTGGCGTCCGGCCCACCAACAACCCGTCCTCAAGGAAACCTTTCTCCCGACAAAGATAGACGGCTGCGTGATCTACCTCGTAGATGACGTGCTCTTTACCGGTCGAACGATTCGAGCCGCGCTCGATACGCTGGTCGACTGGGGACGTCCGCTGGCCGTTCGGTTGGCGGTGCTGGTGGATCGTGGTCATCGCGAGCTGCCGATTGCGGCCGATGTCGTGGGCAAGGTGGTCGACACCACCCGTGACGAGGATGTTCAGGTGCGACTGAAAGAGGTGGACGAGGTTGATGGAATATGGATCGGGAGGGAGGTTGCGGATGCCGATTGAGCCCGCTGCCGCCTTGTCCGGCAAGGATCTTGTCGGTATCGATCAACTCGCTGCGCCGGAGATACAACTCATCCTCGATACCGCGGAAGAACTCCTCGATGTGGCACGCCGACCCATCAAGAAGGTTCCGGCTCTGCGCGGATCCACGGTCGTCAATCTCTTCATGGAGCCCTCGACAAGGACCCGGTTCAGCTTCGAAGTGGCCGAAAAAAGACTGTCGGCGGATACCCTGAACTTTTCGGCATCGAGTTCGTCGGTCAGCAAAGGCGAAACACTCTTCGATACAGCCCGCAATCTGATGGCGATGGCGCCTGATTTCATCGTGATCCGTCATCCTCACTCCGGAGCCCCCCACCGTCTCGCCGGGGTGGTCAGCGCGTCGGTAATCAATGCCGGTGACGGAATCAACGAACACCCGACCCAGGCGCTGCTCGACGCCTTCACGATGAATCGTCGTTTTGGCAGGCTCGATGGCCTCAAGGTGGTGATTGCAGGCGATATCCGCCATTCGCGGGTCGCACGATCAAACGCCTTTTTGTTGTCAAAGATGGGTGCGGAGGTCCGTTTTGTGGCCCCGGCATCGTTGTTGCCGCTCCACGTCGAGGAGTTGGGGGTCGAGGCGTTCCACCGCATCGAACCTGCCCTCGAGGGTGCCGATGTGGTGATGATGCTGCGAATCCAGTTGGAGCGACAGAAAAAGATCAACTTCCCGTCGATGCGCGAATATTACGATTTTTTCGCGCTGACTCCGGACCGCCTTCGGCTCGCAGACGATCACGCGGTCGTGATGCACCCGGGCCCGATGAACAGAGGTGTCGAGATCGACTCACTGGTCGCGGATGGCGATCAGAGTGTGATCTTGGATCAGGTGACCAACGGTGTCGCCATTCGAATGGCCATCCTTTACCTTCTCGCCGGAGGACGCAGTGAAGCGGCTTCTGATTCGTAACGGAAGAGTCATCGACCCGTCGCAGGGTCTCGATCAGGGCATGGATGTTCTGATCGAAGACGGCCAGATCTCGAAGATTGGGGAGCGTGTCGAAGCGCCGGCGAGGACCAAGATCCTGGACGCCGCGGGCCTCGTGGTCGCGCCGGGATTCATCGATCTCCAATGCCATCTTCGTGAGCCTGGCTTTGAGTACAAAGAGACGATCGCAACCGGCTGCAGGGCGGCGGTGGCGGGTGGATTCACCGCAATATGTGCGATGCCGGACACCGAGCCCGTCCACGACGATCCGTCGGTGACCGGCTATATCCTGGACAAGGCCCGCGAGGTCGGGCTTGCTCGTGTTTATCCGGTGGGTGCGGTTTCGAAGGGCCTTGCGGGTCAGGAGCTGGCCGAGATCGGCGAGATGGCCAAGGCCGGTGCGGTTGCGGTGTCGGATTGCCCGCACCCGATATCGAATGCCCTGCTGGCGAGGCGGGCCCTCGAATATGCGCGGAGTTTCGAGATTCCTGTCGCGGTCCACGAAGAGGATCTCAACCTCTCGGACGCGGGCTCGATGCACGAGGGTCTTGTCTCCACCAGAATCGGTTTGCGCGGCATGCCGACCTCGGCCGAGGATGTGATGGTGGCCCGGGATGTTCTGCTGGCGGAGCTCACCAAGGGGCGCCTCCATATATGCCACGTTTCAACGCCGACGGCTCTCGATTTGATCCGGGTCGGTAAACAAAGGAATGTGGCCGTGAGTTGCGCGGTTGCGGCACACCAGTTTGTCCTGACCGACGAGGATGTGGCGGGAGCCAACTACGATCCAAACTGGAAGACCAATCCTCCGTTGCGAGGATCGAACGAGGTCGAGGCCCTCCTCCAGGCGATCTACGATGGAACGGTGGATGCGATCGTATCCAAGCACGAACCACACCACGCCGACGAAAAGGAATTCGACTTTGCCGATGCACCATTCGGGATCGTGGGTCTGGAGACCACGGTTCCCTTGGCGATCGATCGCCTGCTGCATGGACGGGTCGTCGGTCTGACGCAGTTGGTTCGCCTTTTGTCGACGGGTCCTGCAGAGGCCTACAACCTGCCCGGCGGCAGTCTCAAGGAAGGATCGCCGGCGGATGTCACGATCCTCGATTTGCGAGCCCTGCGGACAGTCGAGTCGGCCAGATTTCGTTCGAAATCTCGTAATACACCATTCGAAGGTATGCGCCTCAAGGGCTGGCCGGCGGCGACCATAGTCGGCGGCGACATCGTCTGGCAGGCCGGCAAAAAGTGATTTCGGATTTCGAATTTCGGATTTCGAATTTGACAGCCTATCTTGTGGAGTCCAATCATGTGAGTGGCCCGGTTTCGACCGCCTGAAGGGCGCACCACAGCATCGCCGCCCGGTTCCCGTTGCAACATGCCGTTTCAGAAATCCGAAATCCGAAATTCCGAATCCGAAATACCATTTCGTTTGTGTTATTCTCCTGCTCCCCGTGCGAGGATCGTACATGGGATTCTACTGTGAGGCCTACCATGACCGAGGAATCAAACACCGCCAACGAATTTGAACTCGCTCTGCGCGAGAGTTTCGAAGCAGAGGACCTGAAACCGGGAGACGTCATCGAGGGCACCATTGTTGTCATCAAAGGGGACGTCGCGCTGGTGGATGTGTCGGGAAAATCGGAAGCTGTTCTCGACCGTTCGGAACTCGACGACCTCGGAACCGGAGATCCGGTTGAAGTTGTCGTCATTTCGGCGGGAGAAGAGATTCGGGTTTCGCGAAGAATGGCTCTCGAGGCCAAGCTCAAGGAAAAGCTCGAGGCCGCCGCCAAATCCGGCGAGCCGGTCGAGGGAAAGGTCATGGGACGACGGAAGGGCGGCTTCGACGTGACCGTTTCCGGTGTTCGCGGATTCTGCCCTCTGTCCCATATTTCCGATCTGAGGACCGATGACGTCGATAGCTTTCTCGGCCAGACTTACACATTCAAAGTGCTCGAATACGAAGCCGATGGACAGCGCCTGGTGGTTTCTCGTGCGGCGCTTCTTCGTGTGGAGAAAGAAAAACTCCGGGCAGAGGCCTGGGCGACACTCGAGGCGGGGAGCGAAATTGAGGGCCGGGTTCGCTCGCTGACCGATTTCGGGGCATTCGTTGACCTTGGTGGCGTTGACGGCCTGGTCCATGTAACTGAAATCGCTCACCACCGGATCGGCCATCCCCGCGACGTTCTCGGCGAGGGTGATGAGATCCGAGTCAAGGTTCTCGAGCTCGATCGCGAAAAGGACCGGATCTCGCTCAGCATGAAAGCTCTGCAGGATGATCCCTGGAGCGCGGTCGAAGAGCGCTATCCGGTAGGCAGTTCCTTTGACGGCAAGATCGTCCGCAAGGCCGATTTTGGTGCCTTTGTAGAGCTCGAACAGGGAATCGACGGGCTCCTGCACGTCAGCCAGTTGAAGCCGGGCCTCGAACTCAACACGCTCGAAATGGACCAGGCCGTGCACGGTTGGGTTCGCGAGATCGATCTCGAAAACCGCCGCATCAGCCTGACGATGCGCCAGGTGCCCGACCGTGATCCGTGGGAAAACATCACCATGAGGTATCGCGAAGGGTCGCCGGTCGAAGGGACTGTCGAAAACGGTGCCGATTTCGGTGTCTTTGTCGAGTTGGAGCCGGGTCTCAGTGGCTTGATTCCGATCTCCGAGTTGGGGATGGAGAAGGACATCGATCCGCGGACCGTCTTCAAGCCCGGTGAAAAGATCCAGGTCATGTTGATGACGCTGGATCCGGAGCGGCGGCGTATCAGCCTGTCGGTGAACGCCCTCGTCAAGGACAAGGAGCGGCAGGAGTATCTGAAACATATGGATACCCAGGGTGGCTCGGAACCCGGTCTGACCGGTTTCGGCGCTCAGCTCCAGGCGGCCCTCGGCACGACCAAGAAAAAGGCGCCGGCAAAAAAGAAAAAGGCGCCGGCAAAGAAGAAAGAGACGCCAGCTAAGAAGAAAAAGGCGCCGGCAAAGAAGAAGGCACCGGCAAAGAAAAAAGAGGAATAGTTGATTGCAATCAGCAAAAACCCGGCGCTGCGGCGCCGGGTTTTTTTATTTCCGGTTCGCCGTTACGCCGAGTCCGCGTCCGTGCCCGTATTGCAGCGGCAGCGTCCAGCGACAGCGACAGGCAACAGCGAACAGGGCCAGCGGTCAGTATCCAGCGGCAGCGATCAGGATTCCAGTCGGCGAAGTGGCCACCTCCGGGTCGTTCCAAGGAAGGGGTAGCCGGTGGGCGGCCGATGTCAAGGACAGGCAGGGTGCGGGGCATCCTTGACATCGGCCACCACACCGGCTGGTGGGTATGGGGCATGAACGACCCGGAGGTGACCATGTCCAACGCCGCCACGAACACCAACCTCGTTGCCCACTCGAAAGCCCTGGAAGCAGCAGGAATCGCTATCAAACTCGTGATGAGGGTTCCAGCTCCTCTGAAGTCCATAGCCGATCAGGTGATCCGGTCGGCAAGTTCTGTCCCTGCTAACTTGGCGGAAGGGCACGGCCGAGTCGGTAGAGACCGGTCGAACCACTGGAGAATCGCCTACGCCTCGGCGAAAGAGGTCGACAGCCACTTGGAACTCCTCGCCCACGCCGGTGCGATCAGCCGGGACGGAGCCAGTGAAGCAATGAAGGCCTTCGATCATGTCCGTGCGATGACCTGGCGGCTATTGAACCCGAGAATATGAGGGCCGTTTGCTGTCGCTGATGACTGAATGCTGCCGCTGACTACTGTTTGCTGCCGCTGCCGCCGTTGCTGTCCCTGAACGCTGTCCGAGACACTGTCTCGGACAAAACTTATCCAGCATCCAGCATCCAGCATCCAGCATCGAGCAACGAGCATCTTGTATTGGGGATTGAATTGGAGGCGACGCCCGGATTCGAACCGGGGGATAAGGGCTTTGCAGGCCCCTGCCTTACCACTTGGCCACGTCGCCTTCAGGGCCGGTAGTTTAGTCCACGCCTCGGCGACGGTCAAGATTGCCCCCCGACGACGGGTCAATCCGCTCGCACCGGCAAAGAAAAGGCCCGGCGGTGAGCCGGGCTTCAAATGAGTTTTATGGAGCGGGAGACGGGATTTGAACCCGCGACGTCAACCTTGGCAAGGTTGCACTCTACCGCTGAGTTACTCCCGCTCAACGTCCCCGAAGGGAGCGACAATCTAACAATCGTCGCCCTTCGTGTCAACCTTCGTGCTTTTCCTTCATCCCCGCCATCATCCATTTTCGGGTGAGGATCAGTGCCACCGGCGAAATCATGGCGATCAAACCGTAGATCAGCCACATGAACTCTGAATTGATCGGCAGCCCCGACTCAGGCCGTGGAACATAGGTCGCCACGAAATAGCCCGAGTAGAGACCGGTCAGAAACTTGGTGAGAAACCATGGGAACTGGCCGATCCCCATATAAAGCCCCGTCTTGCCGGGGGGTGCGACCTCGGCAATCCATTGCAGGAAACGCGGTTGCCACATTGCTTCGCCGATCGACATCAACACGATGTAGGCAAGAAACGGAACAAGATGAGGGCCGATCACGAGCAGGAAGGTGGGCAGCGCCATGACGAGCGTGCCGATGATCATCATCGTGTAGATGTTGGCGCGGGCCGTCAGACCGGCAACGATCGGCGCCAGAACAAAGATCAGAATCGGGTTGATGTTCGAAAAGAACTCGAAATAGTCGCTGACCATCGAGCCGCGAAAGGCGCGGTCGAGATAGTAGGGAACGGTCAGCCAGGTATGGGCGAACAAGGTCTGCACCGGTATCAAGATGAAGATGAAGAAGGTGAATCGACCGTCGCGGAAGGGGTGATCAGGCCGGGCCCTGAGGTATTCAAAAACCGCGAGGGCGGCGAGGCCTGCGGCGGCAACGAAGGTGATCCAGGGCGCGATGTTCAGGCGTCCCGTAGCGGCTGCCGCTGCGGCGCCGATCGCGATCACGGCGAGGGAGAATAAGACGATGAAACGCCGGTTGTCGGTCTTCGGGGTCGTTTCAATGAGCTCTTGTTCTTCTTGCTTCGTGTTTTCCGACAAGCCGTCCCCAGCGCTGAGTTCAGCCGTTTCGCGGGCGACACGCTCGACTGCCGCCGCGTCCGTCTTGCGCGTCAAAATGAGCAGGGTGAGTACGAGCGCGATGACGCACAGGAAGGTGTAGGTCCAGAAGACCGCGGTCAGACCATTGGGTGGAAAAACACCGACGAATCGGTGGCGGACCAGAGGTGAGACAAAACCTGAGAAAAATGCGCCCAGGTTCATCAATCCATAGACCACCGCGTAGGCCATGGCGGCGGTTTTCGGGTTGGTGTAGCGCTTGACTCCGGCATAGGCGGCGGGTTGGTACAGACCGTAGGCCACCACCATGATCAGAAGACCCAGGGCCAGGGTCATGAACATTGGCGATGCCAGCCCCTGTCCGAGATCGACAGTGCCAGAAAATGCGATCAGCCCGCGTCCGACAACAAATAACACAAATGAGAGGGCGAGTGTTCGTGGAATGCCGATCTTGTCGCTCACCCCGCCGAGGAAGAGCATGGCGAAGGTGATGCCGGCGGTGACCAATGAATAGACCCATCCCGCCTGCAGGTCGCTGAGCCCGACATTTTCTGAACAGAACTTGCCGAGGATGGTCAGGATGCCGAAGTAGACGAGTCCTTCGACCACATAGGGGATGTTGACGCCCCACAGGGCCTTTGGCGCCTTGATGAATGCCACCAGGGTCGAGCCGAGTTCCAGAAACGCGTCGCGGACGACTTCACCGGGGGATTTTTTCGCCTCGGGGTGTGGGCTGTCAGTCATCGATTGGTTTTTCCTTTCAAGATTTCCGCGTTCTCGAGTGTTGGAGATTCTATCGTGTCGTCATGAAGTGACCGGCACCAAATCACACTCGGGCAAATTGAGAGACGGGCTAGAGATCGACGGCCCGATCGATCACGGTGCCGTCGGGCACCCGGGCCGGGCCGTCGGCGCGAATCGTGACAGCACCCTCGGCCACCACTCCGGCGCCAAAGGTCACGTCTCCTTCGACCTCGAAGAGGTCGCAGCGACGAAGGGATGGCGGTCCATTCGGAAACCTGGTTTCGAAGTCGTCGATCATCTTGAAATATCGGTCATCTAAAGAGATGACGGGAGGTGAACTCCTCTCGGAGTGGAGCACTACCCGTGAATCTTCGGTGAGATCGTAGGCGTCCGAGCGGGTTGCGAGAAGGTCGTTGGTGTTCTTCACCGGCGAGAAACGTTGCCTCGGGACGATGACCGCGGTGGCCTTTTCGAAGAGGGAGATGGCGGAGCCCATGGCCGTTTCCAATTGCAGGACCGCCGGGGATGAGGGGTCACGGGGATCGAGGTTCTTCCGGTTGACGATTGTCGACAGTGGCAAGAAGCCCCCGCTTGCTTCGAGGACCGCCGCCAGGGATGGCAGATGGATCCACAGATTATTGCTGTTGAAAAACGAGTAGCGTTCGATGTCCTGAAATGCCGATCGGGCTTCCGGCGGGCATTGCGCGGATTCGCGGAGCGCGAGTCGGCCGTTGGCGAGGCGACACAGGTGGCCGCCCTTTCGATCCGCCCTCGTGCGGACCGCAGCCTCGAGCATGAAATCAATCCGGTCTTCGACCATATATCCGAGGAGGGCGGTGTCGACCACCGCGCCGAGATTGTCGGCGTTGGACACGAAGGCGTACTCGATGCCGCGGTCGATCAACCGAGGCAACAACCCGGTACCGGCGATCGCGGTATAGAGATCGCCGTGTCCGGGCGGGCACCATTCGAGATCGCCTCGTTCTGGGCTCTCGGCGGGGAGCAGACCCTTCGCGAGGATCTTGGGAACCTTGTTTTGAAGAAATCCCGTGGGGATGTCCGCAATCTCCAATGTTGGATAATGATCGAGGGCTTTTGTTGATTGCTCATTGGTTCGAAAACTGTTCATCAGAATGAGAGGAACCTGCGCCCCGTAATTGCTGCGGAGCGAGAGAACCTGGCGAGCGATCAGATCGAGAAAGCTGAGTCCATCGCGAACCATAAGCAACGATTTCGCCTCGTCGAGCCCCATGCCTGTGCCGAGACCGCCGTTGAGTTTGATGACTACGGTTCTCTCCAGCGCCGCCTTTCCCGACTCGCGACAATCCTCCAGGTCGCTGGCGGCGGGAAGACTCGCAACCGCGTCGATGTCTTTTTCGGCAAGCAGTCCGTCGTCTCCTTCGTGCAGTCGGTCAAAGTGAAAATGGAAGGAATCAATCGCCGGCCGACTCAGGCCTGCCGTCGACATTCGGTGTGCAAATAGTTGGAAAGGATCGACTTCGACGGGTTTTTCCTGCAAATGACCCTCCTTTCGCGGCAAATGCTGTCATAATAGTACCGTGAGTCTACGAATGGCCTGTGTCGTGGGGCTTGGGGTCCTGCTCGCCTTGGCGCCGATTGGCGCGCACGGAGCTGCTCCGTCGGTGGAGATCTCTGCCTCGGGCACGCGGAACGATCTTCGGAGTCTTGTCGATCAGGTGAGTCGTGAACACGGTGTGGATCCCAAGTTGGTGGACGCTCTGGTCAGGGTCGAATCCGCCTACGATCCGAAGGCCGTCAGCAAAAAGGGAGCCATGGGTCTGATGCAACTGATGCCGGAGACGGCAAAACGGCTGCGTGTCAACGACCCCTTCGATCCGGAGCAAAATATCCGGGGCGGCGTTCGCGAGTTTTCCCGTTTGATCGAGCGCTATTCCGGTAATCTGCAGTTCGCTCTCGCCGCGTATAATGCCGGCGAAGGCGCCGTGGCCCGTTATCGCGGCATTCCGCCCTACGCGGAAACCCGCTCGTATGTCTCCAAGATCATGACCCTGTATACGGGCCGGCCGTACCGTTACGCAAAATCCTACCGCGCTGTGCCCGTGCGAATGACCAGGGACGGAAATGGCACCACAGTGATCACGAACGTCTCGGCAAATGGTTCCTCAGGCCTGAGCGACGGCCCGTTGCGGGGTGGATTCGGATCGACGCGATAAAGACCTCACCCGAGCGCAAAATACCGTACAATCAACTCATACTGAGCGAGCCATTCCCATCGGTATTTTCATCAGTGAGTTGTAAAGTATGATTGACCAGAGACGACGACAGAGATTCTTCCTTCCCCTGGCCGCGGTGGCCATGGCGTCACTGTCTATGGGATGTTCTTCCATCATGTCATCGGCGACCAGCGGTCTTGCCGACAGCCTGACGACGGCGGTGCTCGATCAAAACGATCCTGAAACCGTTCGCCAGGGAGCACCGGCCTATCTGCTTCTGATCGACGGTTTGATTGCGGACGACCCGGAGAATGTCAGTCTGCTGCTGGCAGGGGCCCAACTCTACTCGAGCTATGCCGGTGCCTTTGTCAACGATAACGACCGTGCCTCGAAGCTTGCCGTCAAGGGTCGTGACTACGGTTGGAGGGCGATGTGTCGAACCAATACTTCGGCTTGCGATAGCTGGAGTGCTCCCTATGCTGATTTCGAAACTGTGATTGACGGCTGGAAAGCGAAAAACGTAGGGGTTCTGTTCGGCGCCGGTGCCGCCTGGGCGACGTGGGTCCAGGCCAACAGGGCGGATTGGAAAGCGATCGGCGACAAGGCCCGGGTCGATGCCGTCATGCAGCGGGTAGTCGCCCTCGATCCGGAGTATGACGACGGAGCCGCCCACCTCTATCTCGGGATCCTCGCGACAATCCTCCCCGAAGCAATGGGTGGCCAACCGGAGAAGGGCAGGGAGAGCTTCGAGCGTGTTATCGAGCTCTCGGATGGTCGCAATTTGATGGCCAAGGTCCTGCTGGCAGATTCATACGCTCGATTGATCTTTGATCGTGATCTTCACGACCGGCTCTGCCGCGAGGTCATCGAGGCGGACCCGGTGTCCCCGGGCCTCACTTTGATCAATACGATTGCACAGGAAGAGGCGGGCAGGCTGCTGGCCGATTCCGAAGACTATTTTGGAGACTGAAATGTACCGAAGGATGATCTTCTTTCTTGCCGTCCTGACGATTGCGGCGGTCCCGGCCGGAGCACAGAATCACCGCTTCAAGATCGCCACCATGGCGCCGGACGGTTCGTACTGGATGAACGAGTTCAAAAGATCGGCCGATGAGTTGAACGAACGGACCGAGGGTCGGGTCAGTCTGCGGTTTTATCCCGGTGGGACCATGGGCTCGGATCTGGCGATCATCCGCAAGATGAGAATCGGCCAGCTCCAGGGCGGGGTCTTTCTTTCGGGTGGTCTTGCCGATGCGGATCCGGAGGTCGAGGTCTACAACATTCCACTGCTCTTCCAATCATATGACGAGGTGGATCACGTTCGTCAACGGATGGATCAGAATCTGATCGACGGTCTCGAAGAGGCCGGCTACATCGCATTCGGGCTGACCGAAACCGGGTTTACCTACCTCATGTCGGCCGAACCGACGCGAAATTTTGAAGACCTGAAGGGCCGCAAGGCGTGGATTCCACAGGGTGATCCCGTCTCCCTGGCAATTGTCGAGGCGGCCGGATTATCGCCGGTTCCACTTCCGATATCGGATGTTCTGACCGGTTTGCAGACCGGTCTGATCGATACCATCGCAGCTCCGCCGGTCGGGGCGATCGCGCTGCAGTGGTTTACCAAGGCGCCCTACGTCACAGACCTGCCGATCACCTACGTCTATGGAGCCCTTGCAGTCACCAAAAAGTCCTTTGACAAGCTGAGCCCCGGTGATCAGGCGATCATGCGTGAAGTGCTGCTCGAATCCAACGCCAGGCTCGACAAGCGCACCCGGGTGGACAATCAGGAAGCCCGCGCCGCGTTGACGGCCCAGGGCGTGACCTTTGTCGATCCGACCGATGAGGCGCGAGCGCAATGGACCGTCATCGCCGCCGAGGCGACAAAGATCCTGGTGGATTTCCGCAAATATGACGAGCGTGTGCTGTCCGAGATCGACGAGATCCTCGGGGCCTACCGTGCTCGGGAACGGGCCACCGACGAGTGACAACAGAGACCGAATCCAAGTCGTCTGTCGCTCGACTCCTGTGGGCGATCGCTGTCTTCGAAGACGCCTTGCTCGTGCTGCTCCTGACCTCCATGGTCGTGGTGGCCGGGACACAGATTATTCTCCGCAATCTTTTCGATGGTGCCTTGTTGTGGGCCGACCCGCTGCTGCGGGTTTCGGTTTTGTGGATTGGAATGATCGGTGCGATGGTGGCGACCCGCCATGACAAACAGATCTCCGTCGATGCGCTCTCGCGGTTCCTTCCGGAACAATGGAAAGCCCGCCTCCGGGTCGTGACGGATCTCTTCACAGCCGTTGTGTCTTCAGTGGTTGCGTGGAGCGCCTATCGGCTGATGATGGAAGATCGAGCGGCTGGCGGCATGTCGATCGGGTTTGCTCCGGTCTGGGTCTGCGAGGCGGTTCTGCCGGTCGGTTTTGCGGTCATCGCGCTGCGCTACCTGCTCTACGCCGTCAAACATCTCAGACAGGGCATTGCCGAGGAGGAGTTGTTTTGATCCTCATCGGCATCGCATTGATTCTGCTCGCGATTCTCGGCGCCCCCTTGTTTGCGATCATCGCCGCGAGCGCCTTGATCGGTTTTGCGCGGGCCGACATCGATCTCATGATCGTGCCCATGGAGTTCTTTCGGGTCTCCGAGATTCCGGTCCTGATCGCCATCCCGCTCTTCACCTTTGCCGGATACCTGCTCGGCGAAAGCCAGGCCCCGAAACGGCTGGTCCGGGTCACCAACGTCCTCCTCGGATGGATGCCGGGAGGACTCGCCGTTGTCGCCCTTTTCGTCTGTGCGCTCTTTACCGCATTCACCGGTGCGTCCGGGGTGACGATCATCGCCATGGGAGCCCTGCTCTACCCGGCGATCGCCGAGGCGGGCTATCGCGAACGGTTCAATCTCGGTTTGATTACGACTTCTGGAAGCCTGGGCCTCCTCTTCGCGCCGTCGCTGCCGTTGATCCTCTACGCCATCATTGCCGAGCAGTCGGTGGATGATCTTTTTGTCGCGGGGATTCTACCCGGTTTGTTCATGTTGTTGCTGCTGTCTCTCTATTGCATGCGCGAGGGCACCTTCGTTCGAAACAGGGTCAATCGACACCGATTCAATTGGCGGGAAAGTGTCGCCGCGGTGAGGGAGTCGGCCTGGGAGATCCCGCTTCCAATCATCGTTCTAGGTGGCGTTTACAGTGGATTTTTCGCGGTCTCCGAGGCCGCTGTGGTCACCGTGGTCTATGTTTTTGTTGTCGAGGTCCTGATCTATCGCGACATTCCCTTCAAACGGATCCCGGGCGTGATGCGTGATTCGATGGTTTTGGTGGGCGGGATCCTCATCATTCTCGGAGCGTCGCTTGCGTCGACAAATCTGATGATCGACCAGGAGGTGCCGACCCGGCTTTTCGAGTTCGTCACGACCCACGTCTCCTCGAAACTGAGTTTTCTCATCCTGCTCAATGTTTTTCTGCTCGCACTCGGGATGATGCTCGATATTTTCTCAGCCCTCGTCCTCGTGGTTCCCCTGATCCTTCCGATCGCTGCCGGTTATGGTGTTGATCCGATTCACCTGGGGATGATCTTCCTCGCCAACATGCAGATCGGCTACTGCACGCCTCCTGTCGGGATGAACCTTTTCATCGCGAGCTATCGTTTCGACCGGCCGATCGTGACGCTCTACCGGGCCGCCATGCCCTTCCTCCTTATTCTTTTTGTAACGGTTCTGATCATCACTTATTGGCCGTGGTTGTCCCTGGTTCTCGTCCGTTGAGCGTGCCGTTTTCCGTCCGCTGCTTCGTGGTGGCTCTGTGTGTGATTTCGCTGGGTTGCTCGACCGGAAGTTCCGTTACGGCTCGTTCCAAACGGCCCTTGAAAGAGGTTTCCGCCAACCGGTGGCCCGTCCTGGCAGACGATCTTCCGGTTGAGTCCCTGCTGGCGGCCTGCGATCACTCGCTGAGCTATCTCGAGCGCGTCCCTCCCGAACGGGTCTTCAGCTTCGGGCCCCTGGATCGAAGCGCCGCCCAACTCGCCGACGGGGTGCGTCGATTCCGGGAAATCATGCAAACCGAAGGTGATCCGGCGCTTCGAACCCGCCTGTTGCAGGAAGACTTCATCCTCCTGCGATCGGTCGGGCGAAATAGGCGAGGCGAAGTGCTCTTCACGGGATATTACGAACCGCTGCTCGATGCCCGCCTCGAGGAGGAGCCTGGATACACGGTTCCGGTCCGGGGCATCCCCGACGATCTCGTCAAGATCGACCTGCGCGATTTCGGACTCGATCCAGCCTCACGAAGTCTGGTAGGCCGGGTCGATGGACATGATCTGGTGCCGTATCCGGATCGTGCGGCAATCGACTTTGGTGAGGGTCTCGCGGCCGCCGCGCCGGTACTCGGATATGTGGCGGATCCTGTGGATCTTTTTTTTCTGCAGATCCAGGGCTCTGGAACCCTGGTTTTTGAAGACGGTTCGCGGAAGCGCGCCGGTTTTGCAGTCGCGAACGGACATCCCTACAAATCGATCGGAAAGCTCTTGATCGACGAGGGCCTCGTGAGCCGTGAAGAGATGTCGATGCAGGCGATTCGGACCTTCCTCGCAGAGAACCCGGAAGAGGTGCGGAGGGTTCTTTCCTACAATCCGTCCTATGTCTTCTTCCGTCCGCTCGATACCACCGACGGCCCCCTCGGTTGTTATGGCGTGCCTGTTACAGCTGGGCGATCCATTGCCACCGATCGGCGGCTGTTTCCGGCACCGGTGATGGCGTGGATCGAAGGTACGATGCCCAGCGACGATGGGGGCGAGGTGGAATTTGCGCGCTTCTCGGTGAATCAGGACACCGGTGGTGCGATCCGAGGGCCGGGGAGAGTTGATCTCTTTGTCGGTGCCGGCGATGAAGCCGCAGCGATAGCCGGCCGGATGAAAAATGACGGCCGGTTCTATCTCCTGTTGCCGAGGTAGACCTGGCGTCTGACGTGGCTGAGGAGACGCTCCTCGCTGTCGCCGCGAAAACCCACGAAACGGGTCCCGATTCCGTTCACGCCCTCGCGGAGGGTGTTTGTCTGACGGACAGCCTCTGCGGTCCCTTCGACGAGTCCGCCGCCCGGAAGGCGGAAGAGGAAATCGAAGGTCGCACCGGGGTCAATCATTTCGGAACCCTGCAAGAGTGCTCCAGTGACCGACACGTTGACAGTCTGAAAGACCGTTTTGGTTCCCGGTGTCTGAACCTCGACCTCGGCGTGAAGCAACACCCTCATGAAGATTCTCGGAGCGATATCGAGCAGATCTCCGACTGCCTGCCAGAGGCGAGCCTCGTTCCAGTCGGTGCAGATCGCACGGTTTGCGCCCACATCCACGAGCGCCTGTGCGTCGTCGAGCATGGTCGGGTCTGTGAGGAGGAGAATCCCGGCACCGTGGCAGGCGGACCCTTCCTCACGAACGGTCTCGAGGAGATCGTCGATCGACAGGTTGTCCATTGGATAGTTGACGACCACGAGTTCGAAGGCGGTACTCAACACGAGATCGAGGAGAAACGGCGACTCGTCCACCGTGTGGACGCTGAATTCCGCCCTGCGCAGCATGGGTGCGACTCGATTGAGACCGTCCTCTTTGCCGCCGACTACAAGCACGTGTTGCCGGTTCTCGACCATCACTCCATGATAACTCGAAATGCTGCGAAGACCCCACCATCACTTGGGTGATGTTTGCTTTGTGCTACGATCCCACCGTCTCGAATCAGGCCGTGGAGCCGTCCCGGTCGTGGCCTTGGATCGAGAGTCGGATCCCTTGATCGTGTGAGGATTCCTTACCCCGGAGGCACAGGCATTGGCTAGCGATGAAAAGAAACGTCCAGCGGTGAGCGGAGTCATCACCTCGTTCAACGAAGAACACAACATTGCCGACTGCATCGAGTCGCTCGAATGGTGCGACGAGATCATCGTGGTCGATTCCTTTTCGTCGGATCGCACCCCCGAAATCGCTCAGAGCTACGACAAGGTTCGCTTCTTCCAGCGCAGGTACTTCGGTGCCGGTGCGCAGAAGAACTGGGCGCTACAGCACGTGAAGAGTGATTGGATCTTCCTTCTCGATTCGGACGAACGGTGTACCCCCAAACTCCGACAGGAGGTCGAATCCATCCTTTTGGCTGGCCCGAAGCACGATGCGTACATGATGAACCGGAGCGTTTTCATTCTCGGCCGGCGAATCAGGTTTTCCGGTTGGCAACATGATCGGGTGGCGCGGTTGTTTCGCAATGGAACCGCCTTCTACGAGAACCGGCGGGTTCACTCGGTTCTGCATACAACCGGAGAGACGCCGATCCTGAAGAATGCTATCGACCATTACATGGTGGATCGGAGTTTCGACGAGTACGCCTTTCGCCTCGCAAAATACGGTTATTGGAATGCTGCGCAGTGTTGGCGGGACGGAGTCCGCACCAGCGCCCTCGAGGTCCTCTTTCGACCGATGTGGCGTTTCTTCAGAACCTATTTTCTTCAACTCGGGATCCTCGATGGCTCCCTCGGAATTGTGTTCTGCCTCCTGCAGGCCTACAGCACCTACATGAAATTCGCCATCCTGTGGGGCTGGCAGGTCAACGATGATCGAGGGGTCCCTCCGACGCTTCCCGAGTTCGACGAGGACGAGAAGACCTGGCAGGGTTTGAAAGAACTCGCGGATCAGGGCGAGGGTGAGGACAAAGAAGGCGCGGACTGAGCCCTTTTTTACGTCGCTTTTTGCCCTGCAATTCGTCGATAAAGTTGCCCACCTGACCACCCGAGGTTTAGGGATTGCTTTTTGGCATATCCGGTTTGCGGTTTCCCCGTGCCCGCGTGCGAGTCCGAGTTCGCGTCCACGCCCGTATTGCAGTGGCAGCGACAGTGTCCAGCGTCAGCGACAGTTAGCAGCGACAGGGACAGCAAACAGTGATCAGTGTTCAGCGGCAGCGGTCAGCAGTACAGGCGACGAAGTGGCCATCTCCGGGTCGTTCAAGAGAAGGGGGTAGCCGGTGGGCGGCCGATGTCAAGGACAGGCAGGGTGCAGGGCATCCTTGACATCGGCCGCCACACCGGCTTGTGGGTATGGGCATGAACGACCCGGAGGTGACCATGTCCAACGCCGCCACGACCACCAACCTCGTTGCCCACTCGAAAGCCCTCGAAGCAGCAGGAATCGCGATCAAGCTCGTGATGAGGGTTTCAGCTCCGCTGAAGCCTATTGCCGATCAGGTAATCCGGTCGGCGAGTTCAGTCCCTGCGAACCTGGCAGAAGGGCACGGCCGAGTTGGTAGAGACCGTTCGAACCACTGGAGAATCGCCTACGCCTCGGCGAAAGAGGTCGACAGCCACTTGGAGCTCCTCGCGCACACCGGGGCGATCAGCCGGAATGGAGCCAGTGAAGCGATGAAGGCCTTCGATCAGGTCCGTGCCATGACCTGGCGTTTGCTCAACCCAAAGTCTTGATTGCAGGTCTCCGTACCAGTCAGACTGATCGCTGCCCCTGTCTACTGTTGGCTGACGCTGTCTGCCGTTCCCCGTCGCTGTCCCCGATCGCTGGAATCCAGTTGCTCTCCGGCGATCAGCCCGGCAAACAGGGCGAAGGCGACCAGGGTGAGCTGTTTGTGGAGGAAGGGCTCGCCGATGAATCCGAGGAGGTAGACGGTCGCCAGAATGATCGCCGTAGCTTTGAACTCCCGATTATGTATCGGGCCGCGCACCAGTTCGAAGAAAATCCAGGCAAGAGACAACAGACCGAGCAGACCCAGCTCGGTGGCGATCTGAGTGTATTGGTTGTGAAAATGCGGATACCAGGAAATGGCGAATGAGAATTCCGGGTATTCAGATTCGAGGATCCGTCTGAATTCGGGCATATTGGCCCCGACACCGGTTCCGAGGAGGGGGTGGGCGCGGATGATTTCTCCCGCCACGAGCGTCGCGGCCACCCTGCCGCCAAGCGAGCCTTGAAATTGTTTGTCAACCACGGCTGCGCGTATCTGTCCCGTGCCCTCCTGCACTCGATCTCGAACCCTTGGCATGCCGTACCACGTGGCGGCCAGGCCAATCAGGAGGACGGCTGCTGCTGTCGCAAGGGTTCTTTTGGAGCGGCCGAGGGCCCAGAATCCCAAGAGAGCCGCAAGTCCACCGATGAACGCGAGGTGGCCGCTACGGCCGATATTCACGAGCAGGCCACAAACTACGACCGAGAAGAGGACAATCCACACGGTGCGTCGGGTAGAGGTGAGATCTCCGTGGAGCAGGCGGTTGAGAATCAACAGCGCCGCGAGGGCCAGGATGAGGCTGAAATCGATGTGGTGCATCAGCGGAGAGGGGTTGCCCGGATGGGCGCCGCCAAAACGGAAAAGACCACAAAATATTGCGATCGAAACCGCTGAGGATGCTGCGGCCGCAAAGGCAAAGACGGTGACGGCGGCGCGACGAAAAACGGGGGTGACGGCGCTCGCGAGTACCGGAATCAGCAAGAGGTACCAGTATTTTCTGGTATATCGAAAACCGTCTCCTGGAAAGGCGGACCACGCGAGGGACAGCAGGTTGACGCCGATGAAGACGAGGACGGCGAGGTTCAACCGGCTGGTCGTCAGATCGTGGAGCCGTCGGCGGACGCCACCACCGAATATCCAGATGATCAAGATGAGCACTGCCGCCATGCCGACCCACGGTCGGTACAGGGGAATTGACATGGCGAGGGCCAACACAGACCAGCCCAAATAGGAGGTGGTCTTCGAATCGGATGCATTCAGATGGTGTGTCGACATCACAGCACGCCCGGTGGCGGACTATAACAGAGAGCACTGGATGGCGGGTGGACGCCGTTAGTCCGGCACGAAAACGCCGGGGTCCAATGGACCCCGGCAATGAATTAAAAAATCATCAGTCGCTCAGGCTTCGACAGTCTCGGCCTGCTGCTTCTCGACTTCCGCCCGAACCTCAGCCATATCCAATGCGCGGACCTTTTCGACCAGCTCATCCAGGGCCTCGGCCGGGAGCATTCCCGGCTGCCCGAAGATCCCGATGCCTTCGCGAAAAACCACGAGAGTTGGAATGGACTGGATCCTGAAGCTCGAGGCGAGTTCCACCTGCTCCTCGGTGTTGCAGGCTGCAAAAGTTATGTTGGTGTGCCGCTCCGAAGCCTCTTCGAACACAGGTTTGAATGCTTTACACGGTCCGCACCAGGGGGCCCAGAAGTCGATCACGACAATGTCGTTGTTGTTGATGGTTTCGTCGATGTTCTGTTGAGTCAATTGTGTGACTGCCATGTTGATCTCCTTTGTTGAAATTCATACATAACCATTCAAGAATATTCTAATATATTGATATCTTTTTGTCAACCTGAGGTCTCAGGTTACCGAATCAGTTGACCTCGTCGTCGCCGTCCGGGTCGCTGCTCTCTTCGAGAAAGGCTGGAAGCTGATAACGGCCGCCGCCCTGCAGGGCATCGATGCCATCGGACAAGCGATCTTCGGAGAGAACAACCAGCTCTCGAACGTCCTGCGGCAGTTCGCTGAGAAATCGGGATGGCTCGACGATCGTATCGACACGATATCGATCACGCGCGAGCTCGGGACGAATCAACTCGAGGCGGTCGCCGGCCCTCGTGGCGGCCACGTAGAAGAGGCGGCGCTCTTCCTCCTCGTCATCCATTCGAAATGTCGGGAAACGCCCCTCGGCGAGCCAGATGATAAACACGGCGCGCCATTCAATGCCCTTGGCCTGATGGACCGTCGAGAGGGTTACCATTTCGTCCGGCGGGCCGGCGGTCGCGTCCTCGCCCGAAAGATCGTTGAGAAGGGTCACCTCGGAAAGAAAGGTATTGACGTCAGGGTATCCGTCTGCAAAAAGGGCCAGTTGCTCCAGATCTTCGAGTCGTGAACCCGCGTTCTCGAGGTGCGATCGAGCCCAGGATTTGTAGAAGGACTCCACCACGCTGCGGATCGCTTCCCCCGGTTGGCTCAAGATCTTTGGGGAAGCGATTTCCGCCATCAGAGTCTGCACCTCCTGCATCGACGAACTCGCGCCGCGCGGCAGCCCCAGAACTCCGATCTCGAGCTCGAGCAGGCATCGGAGTGGGTCCGTGCCCTTCAATCGATCCCAGACCCTGTTTGCCAGTCGAGGCCCGAATCCATCACGAAGCTTGATCAGACGAGCGAAAGCGATTTCATCGCGGGGATTATCCAGAAACCGGAGGTGGGCCAAAGCGTCCTTGACGTGGCGATTTTCGAAGAATCGAAGCCCAGACCGAACCCTGAATGGGATATTTCGGCGGGCGAGTTCCACCTGCAGATCAAGGGAGTGCGCATGATTACGATAGAGGACCGCCATGTCCTCCAACTCGAAGCCCTCCTCGCGAAGCTCCAGAATACGGTCGGCAACATACTCACCCTGGGCCTCAGGAGAGGGAACCGCGACTTCGATAGGTTTTTCGTCGCCGGACCGTACGGGACGGAGATTCTTTTCAAATTGCCGCTGATTGTGAGAGATCGAAGCGTTGGCAAGCTCGAGGATCGGCGGCACCGAGCGGTAATTGGTTTCGAGACGGAAGACTTTGCAATCGGGGTGGCGCTCGGGGAAACCGATGATGTTCTCGAAATCGGCTCCACGGAACGCGTAGATCGACTGGGCGTCATCACCTACCACCATCACATTGCGTTCCGGCCCCAACATGGCATCGACGATATCGGCCTGCAGTCGATTGGTGTCCTGGTACTCATCAACCAGGACGTGACTGAATCGCTCACGGAGCTCGGCGCGCGCACGGGGGAACCTGGTCAACAACAGAAGCCAGTTGAGCAGCAGATCGTCGAAGTCCATCAGATCGGCCGCGCGTTTGCGCTCGAGATATCGTTTGAAGACCGTGGCAATCAGCTCGGCCTGGTCGAAAAACTGAGGACTGCGCTCGGTCAGCACCTGTTCAATGTCGCGTCCGGTGTTGATGATGAAGCTGTAGGTGTCCACCAGGAGTCGCGACCTCGGCAACCGGCGGCTCGGAACCTCCGGGCTGACGTCGGCCAACGCGGCGCCCATCAGTTCGGTCGCATCCTCCCGGTCAAGAATCGAAAAACGTGTCGAATACCCCAGAAGATCCGCGTAGCGGCGCAGGATGCGGTGTCCTGCCGAGTGAAAGGTGCCTCCGGTGACTCGGGAAGTGCCGCGTTCAACCAGCTGATCGACCCGGCCCATCATTTCCTTTGCCGCCTTGTTGGTGAAGGTGAGGAGCAGGATTCGCGACGGCGGCACACCGTCTTCGATGAGCCGGCAGGTGCGGTAGACCAGGGCGCGGGTCTTGCCCGTGCCGGCGCCGGCGAGGGCCAACATCGGTCCTCCCGGATGCATTACGATTTCGAGTTGTTGTTCGTTCAGTTCACTTTCATAGTGAACGCGGTAGCGGCCGTCTTCGGGCCGGCGCAACCCCTTGCTCATGGCAGGCAGGGGAGCCCGAAGACCAGACGGTCAAAGGCCAGGGAAGAGTCCTTGCCATACAGCATCATGGTTGCCTGCAATCGTGCGTTGCTCTCCAACAGAGCCTCTATGGCCGGCTTGAATGGTGCCGGGACCCGAATTTCCAGGGGGCCCGGTGCCTCCGAGTCGACGGCGAGTTGAATGGCCCAACCGAGGGCCGACAGGGCCGCGTCCTGGGTACTCCCTGCGACCGGACCCACCTGGTCGGCGCTGCCGTACGCGTAGGCTGCGTTTCGCTCGCCCTGGCGCACAAAAGCTGCGCGATGGCCGCGTTGTTTGAGCCAGAAATCATGATCGACGCCGCGGACGATGTTTCGTGTCAATTGATCGATGCGGTCGACGTCCGCCTGACCTCGGCGGATCATCAAATCGGATGTGACCTCAGCTCCGGGCAAAAGGCGAACCAGTGCCTGGGCGAGCTGGGCGGCGTCCTCGACGGCCAGACTGAAGAGGAAAACCGGCACCATCGGTGCCATTCCGTGTCCCAGGAGCATCGCTTGAATACTGGTCTCGGTCGGTGCCAGGGCGAGGAACTCGCGAGCCCCGGACTGCACGCCATAGGCCAATAGACGGTTCATGAGAGCGCCGCCGGCTCCCCGGCCCTGGTGCTGCGGAAGGACCCATAACTCCGACAGAATGCACTGCCGCGAACGGATGGTGGCGGCGCCGAATCCAAGGGTTTCACTGCCCTCGTAGGCGGTGAAGATACCATCCGGATCGTTTTTGATGAGATGGCGAAGATTGGGGTCGACCTCCATATCGAGGTCGAGTACGCCGTGGTTTGCGGGAAAGGCCGCCAGATCCGCAGCAACCGCGTCGCGCAGAATGGCGATTCCGGGAAGCTCTTCGCGGTGGATCCGCCGTACCTTGATTCTTGCCATGAGATCTCCGATCGAAGGGGGAGTTTACCATCCGGCTTCGTGCTACGCACTACGCCGTGAAAAGGTCGGCCCTGGGCTCTCCGTAGATATCGCAGATATACCGGAACTGGAAATCGCTATCGCTATCGGGATCGCTATCGCTATCGGCGGTGAGGTTGATCGTCCAATTTTTCGATAGCGATTCCGATAGCGATTGCGATAGCGAACTCACGCCCTGAGTACTGCGTCCTGGCTGCCGCGTACTCGGAGTAGGCGTACAATACCGAAACAAGGAGTGCCCATGTCCAAGGTCCTCGATCACACACCGAATAAGAATATCGCCTTCGAGACCAACCGCGATCACTGGCGCAACGAGTTGCGGATTCTCGAGGCCCAGAAAAAGGGCATCGCCGTGGGCGGTGGCGAAAAGGCGGCAGAAAAACAGAAAAAGAAGGGCAAACTCCTGGCCCGGGAACGAATCGAGGTCTTGATCGACGACGGGACGAGGTTGCTGGAAATCGGTGCCTTTGCGGGTTGGGAGATGTACGAAGAGTGGGGCGGTGCTCCATCGGCGGGAGTTGTCGTCGGCCTCGGCATGGTGCGTGGGCGCGAATGCATGGTGGTCGCCAATGACGCAACGGTCAAAGCCGGTGCCTGGTTTCCGATTACCTGCAAAAAAATCCTCCGGGCCCAGGAGATCGCGATGGAGAACCGGCTCCCATTGATCTACCTGGTGGACTCGGCCGGTGTTTTTCTGCCGATGCAGGATGAGATTTTCCCCGATCGCGAGCATTTTGGTCGTGTGTTCTACAACAACGCCCGTCTCTCCGCCCAGGGCATCTATCAGATCTCCGCCATCCTCGGGTCCTGCGTCGCCGGCGGTGCCTACCTCCCGATCATGTCCGATGAGGCACTTATCGTCGAGGGCAACGGGACAATTTTTCTGGCCGGGGCTCATCTGGTCCAGGCGGCGATCGGTGAGCGAATGGACAACCAGGAACTGGGTGGTGCCGAGGTCCAGGTGGATATTTCCGGGGTGGTCGATGACCGTTTCCCCGACGACGAGGCGGCCATCGATCACATCCGCTCTCGGATCGGCGAGCTGGCGCGGCCCGCCAGAGCGCCCTTCGATCGCGTCGAGGCGCGGCCTCCGCTGGGTGAGCCCGAAGATCTGCTCGGTCTGCTTCCGGCCGACCGTGCTCGCCCCTATGACATGCGCGATCTGATCGCGGTGTTGCTCGACGGGTCCGAGTTCACCGAGTACAAGGCGACCTACGGGAAGACGCTGATATGCGGCACAGGCCGTATCGATGGCTGGGCGGTCGGCGTCGTGGCCAATCAACGCCAGATCGTGAAACGTCGGCGTGGTCTGGCGGACAACGAGCAGGAAACCCAGATCGGTGGAGTGATCTACTCCGATTCCGCCGACAAAGGCGCGCGCTTCGTCGAGCTGATGAACCAGAAGGGGATTCCGATCGTCTTTCTCCAGGATGTCACCGGTTTCATGGTGGGGTCCAAATCCGAACGCGACGGGATCATCAAGGACGGCGCAAAAATGGTCAACGTTGTGGCCAACTCGGTGGTGCCGAAATTCACAGTTTTTGTCGGCAACTCCTTCGGCGCAGGCAACTACGCCATGTGCGGTCGCGCCTATGGCGCGAGGTTCTACTTTGCCTGGCCGTCGGCAACGATCGCGGTGATGGGGGGGCAGCAAGCCTCCGAGACTCTCCTTGCCATTCAGCTCAAAAACCGCGGCAAGGATGTCTCCGAGGAGGAGCGTGGCAAACTGCTTGCCGAGATCCAGGCACGGTATGACGCGACCAATGACCCTCGCTACGCTGCGGCCAGAATGTGGGTCGACGAGATCATCGATCCGCGCGACACCCGCGATTGCCTGGCCCGCGCGATCGCCGCCTCGGCGAATCAACCGGATATCCCCGATTTCAAGGTAGGGGTGCTCCAGACCTGAAAGCGACGGCCAGGCAACGCCTGGTACCGTGTCGCTTCGGCTTGAGGGGTGATGCCTGGGACTTGACCTCCACCGACTCGGTGGCGGTCCTTTGAAGCCCCAAGCCCCAGCCCCAAGCCCCAAGCCCCTTTCCATGACAACTCGCGACACTTCTGGGACAATTTCGAGACAACTTCGCGTTATGGTGTCCGTACTATTAGAGAAGTGGAAAGGTAACCGGCCATTTTGATGTTGCATATTCGAGACCAACGGGATGCGGAGAGGCATGGAAAGTGCATTTCGAAAGGTGGACACGAGTCGCGTAACCAACAGATGCGGCGCACCTACTGGACGGTGCTGCAATCCGCGCTACCCTATTGAGGTGATCCAGGGAATGTCGTCAAATGAATCGATCTCTCCGAGTCCATTTTGCCGACCGCAGGAGGCGGTCGTGACAAAGAAGAGAAGAGCACGGATGATTCGGATCACCGCAGTTGCTCTGACTCTCATGCTCATTTTTGGGAGCGTTTCCGACGCAAGCGACAAGAATAAAAAGAAGAGCAAGAAACAGGAACAATCCGAGCAACTGGCTCACCTCCCCCTGCACTGGCACGTCTGGTTGGAGGAAGAGGTCTACCCGCTCATCACCAAGGAACAACGACAGGCTTTTCTGTCCCTCGAAACCGATTCGCAACGCAAGGCCTTTGCGGAGCGCTTGTGGATTTTGTGGGGACGGCAATCGGGATTTGGTGGCTCGTTCCGCAACATGTATGAAGACCGCCTTGCAATCGCGCGTTCGGAGTTCGGAAACACCATGGAGGACCGGGCGCGGGTGCTGCTGTTGCATGGGCCGCCGGCCGGTCGCCACGACCCCAACTGCAGATCCATTTTCACTAATATGGATTTCTGGATCTGGCCGTATATCGAAGGTATCGGTGAAGATGTCGTGGTGCTTTTCTTCGAGCCCATGATGCTCAATCGATGGCGGATGTGGACCGACATGGATGGCATTCAGAGGTTGTACAACAGCGTCGGCGCGGAAAGCCGCTATGGAATCGGCCAGTATCGACCGGATAATATTCTCGAAACGCCTCAGTACCGCTGTCCGAATGGCGATGTGACCATGCGCTTGTTGAAGGCGGCGGAGATCTGGAGCAGGGAGCCCAATTACCTTCGTTATATGCACCACGTCCAGACCGACGAACGCATGGGCATGGAATCCACATCGGCCAGATTCATGGAGTTTTCGGCGTTGCTTGATGATGACGCCGAGCCGCTGGCTTTTGAGATCGAGAACAGCGCACGTGCGGCTCGCGGCGGCCTGGTCGAGGTCGGATTCGCGATCGATGTCGATGTGGAGGGGCTTGGCACGACCCCTGTTGGTGACATCGAGGTGGTGCAACTGGATGTTGTTGGAGAAATCACCAGCGGCGCGGAAATCATGGTCGATCGTTTTCGTTATCTCTTCTCGGTGCCGCATGCGGGGGATCGGGTCGGTCTGTTGCTCGATCGTTTTGTGAGGCCGGGAGACTATCGTCTGCGACTGAAGGTGGAGGATGTGCACTCCAAGCACGGGTCCATCGAGGAATTCAATTTCACAGTCGATCGATCGTTGGCGGCGATCGAGGCCGATGACGACTACGAAGAATTCGAAGCCGAATACGGTGCGGGCATGATGGTGGCAAACGACTCCGGTCTGACCTACGAGCCGGAGGTCGAGGAGGAACGACCGACCCTTCAGTTGGTCGGCCCGGAAGGCGATGCGGTCAGCGGGATCCATCGCTTCGAGGCCCTGGCGCGCCCCGAGGTTCAGAAAGTGATGTTCTTCCTCGATAGTGAGTTGGTTCTGACCAAGAATCGACCGCCTTTCGACATCGACATCAATCTCGGACCGCTGCCGAAGCTGACAGCAGTCACAGTCATCGGTTACGACGAAGACGGGCAGGAGATCGCCCGGGACGGCTACACGGTCAACGTCGGCAGGGAGCGGTTTTACGTCAAGCTCAAACCTATCACTCCCGCCGAGGACCAGGGAGCCGGTCGCGTCCGGGTGGCTGCTGAACTCAACATTCCCTCCGATGAAAAACTCGACCGGCTCGAGTTCTATTGGAATGACGAACCGCTGGCGACGATTCACGATGCTCCGTACGAAATGTCGGTGGTGCTGAACACGACCGAACAATTTGGTTATCTTCGTGCCCTCGCCACCTTGGAAAACGATGCGCAGGCGGAGGATATCCAGTTTGTCAACTCGCCTCAGTTCGGCACCGTGGTCGAGGTCACGGCGGTCGAATTGCCGGTGACGGTGCTCGATCGCCAGGGTCGTCCGGTAACGGATTTGACGGCGGACGATTTCACGATCCTGGAAAACAAGGTTCAACAGGAGATTTCGCACTTCTCGCTGCACCGCGATCTCCCGGTGCGCATGGGGATCGTGATTGACACTTCGGGTTCGATGACTGCGACGCTGCCAACCGTTCAACGAGTGGTGATGGGCTTTCTGCGCGACCTTCTCAGACCGCGAGATCGTGCGTATATCGAGACCTTTTCTGATCGCCCCGACATGCTGGCGGGCTTCACTGCCGATTTGACGATCATTGAAAATGCGCTGCTTGCGTTGTATGCCGATCGTGAGACTGCGCTCTATGACGCGATCATCATGGGGTTGTTCCAGTTTTCAGGCGTTACCGGGCGAAGGGCGATGGTCTTGCTGAGCGACGGTGAAGACACGGTTTCCGAAAACGAGTTTTCGGATGCTCTCGGCTACGCGCAACGGATGGGTGTGACCATCTATACGATCGGAATCGATATTCCGGTCACGAATGTCACCACCAGGTATCAATTCAACAAGTTGGCGGGCGCCACCGGAGGGAAGGCCTTCTTTGTCTCGGAGAAATCCGAGCTCGATGCAATTTACGAAGAGATCAATGGTGAACTGAGAACTCAGTATCTGATCGCCTACACCTCGAATTCCGAACAACCTGCAGATCAGTTACGCAAGATCAAGGTCGAAGTCGACCGAAAGGGCGTCAAGGTGCGCACCATTTCCGGTTACTATCCGGCGGGAAAATGAATCAACATCGCCGTGGAATAGACCACGGACAAGAAACCGAGAGGGAGTGCCCCGTGGGCGGACGAAAGATATCAATGTTGAAAGTTGCAACCATCATTTTCTTCGCGATAGCGGCTTTTGGCACGGCGGTTGCAGGTGACGGGTCAGCGAAGGAGGCCGAGGCAGATATGGAGTGGGGGTACAAAGCCGCCAGGCGCGGCTATTGGCAGGAGGCCCTCATGAGATTTGAGCACGCCAACGAACTGACCCCGGATCAACCACGGATCCTCAACAACATCGCGGTCGCGCAAGAGGCTCTCGGGTTATTTGAACAGGCGCTGCTGACCTATCAGACCGGGCTTACGCTTGCCCCTGGTAACGGGTCGCTGCAGCGAAACTATGCGCGATTTCAGGAGTTCTATTCCGCCTACGTCGCCCCTCCGGAAGAAATAGAAATCAAGGAGGCCAAGGAGGACGAGGAGGTGGAAGATGCGCAGTAAGGCATTTCAGTTCTTTTTTATCGCCCTCGTCGTCGCCTCGGTTTGCGGTGCCGGCGCTCGGGAAGTCCGGATGGTTTTGAAACTCAAACCGGAACTTCCCGTGGATGGCACCGAGTCGATCTACGTCGGGCCGATTCTGATCGAACCACGAGAGGGCGAGGACATCCAATCGGTGGATTTGACAGCCGCCCGCGAATTCGAGATCTATCTCCGAAAAGTGCTGCGCCGTGAGGCCGAACTGCGTTTGTTGCCAAAGAGCGACGATATCCAGGCACCGACTGAACATCTCGGTGCCCTGACCGAACAATCGGATTTTTGGATCGGTATCCACGACAGCACGAATGCCGACCTCATCGTTGCGGCCTCGATCGACGTCAAGGTCCTGGATCGGGCCGGATATACGACCGAGGAGTACGTGTCTCCACAGGATGGCAAGACCTACTTCAGGCAGGTTCTGGTGGAAGAAACGGGCTTCAATTACGACATTCTTTTGGTTGTGGTCGAAGGCTCGACGGGCGACGTGATTCACCGTGAGCAGATCACCGATTTCAAACCCGAGAACGAACGTAAACTCGAGGAATACACGGATATGTTCACCGACCTCTATACCCTGCAGAATCGACTGATTGGGATCTTCGTGCCGCGATCGGTGCAGGTCAAACGATCCCTATATACCAATTGAGACGATCGATGGTTGAGGAGATCGGATCGATGGATCGTTTGGGCCGGCCCCGTTTTCCGGAACAAACACCGGGACGAGGTGGAGGAAAGATATGAGACTGTGGTTGAAAATCCTTGTGGCCGTGCTGTTTGCCGCTTTGCCGGTGGCGGCCCAGTTGAATCCCTACAACCCCTATGTAGGTGGCAAGAACAAAGTTCGGTGGGACAAGTTCGACTGGTACATATACACCACGCCGCATTTCAAGATCTCTTATTACGACCGGACTGTGCCGATGTTGGAAAAGGTGGCATCCTACGCGGAGAGCGCCTATGACGACATCGCCCGGAAGCTGAACTACCAGATCCTGAAACCGGTTCCGATGATCATCTATGCGAACCATGCCGAGTTCGAACAGACGAATATCATCGTTGGTTTCATCCCTGAGGGTGTGGGTGCTTTTGCAACACCGGTCCGGAATCGAATGGTGTTGCCCGTCGACCTGCCGGATCGCGAGCTCCAGGCGCTTATTCAGCACGAGCTGACCCATATTTTTCAGTACGAAATCTTTTTTGGCGGCAGGAGAGGCCGAGCCATCTATGCGCGGCCGCCACTGTGGTTCATGGAGGGCATGGCGTCCTATTATGGAGACGATGAAACGACGCGGGACGAGATCTATCTTCGGGATGCCGCGATGTCGGACCAGGTGCCCTCCATCCACAGAGCGCCAAACGGTTTCCTCGCGTATCGGTACGGCCACAAGGTCTTCGAGTTCATCGAAGAGGAATGGGGCGAAGATGTCGTAAGGGACTTCGTCTTTTCTTTCCGCGGCAATTTCGGCGGGCAGGTCGGCAAACCTCTCGACAAGGTCCTCAACATGAATCCCGAGGAATTCGACGCCGCCTTCAGGACCTGGTTGAGAAGGAGGTACAAGGACTACGCCGATCGCGGAGTGCCGGGTGAGTTCGGACAGAAGTTCCGCGTGCCGGGCTTTGTGAACTCGAATCAGACCTCGCCGGCGATTTCTCCATCCGGCGATCTTGTCGCCGCATTCACCACCTACAAGCGGGACGTGGATGTGGCTATTTTCGGGATTCCGGACCGGACCCTGTACAAAAACCTCACCAAAGGAATGACCACCAAGTATCAGTACCTGGTCGCCCAGGGGCTGACGACTGCACCATCGGAGGGACGCGACCTCGCTTTTTCGCCCGATGGCAACTATGTCGCCGTCTTTGCCCGGACCGAGAGGGTGAGATCTCTCCTGTTGCTTGATGTTCGAAAAGGTGGAATCTACCGCAAATTTCCGATCGAAATGCCGGTCGATCAGCCGTCGCAACCGGCCTTTACCCCTGACGGCCGACATGTGGCCTTTCACGCGGTGTCTAACGGCCAATTCGATATTTACTTCCTCGATCTCGAGACCGGCGAGGTCAGGAATTTCACCAACGATCCCGAATACGACGCTTCCCCGGCATTCTCTCCGGACGGAACCCAGATGGTCTACACCTCGGCTCGCGGCGGGGCGGGTAAGTTGATCGGGCTCAATATGGCAGATCCATCGAAGCGCGAACAGCTGACCTTCGGCCCGGGCCAGGACGAAGGTGCGGTCTTCTCTCCCGACGGGAATCGACTGTATTTCTCCTCGGATCGTGAGGGCGGCGTCTACGACATTTATCGCCTCGACATCGACACCCGCGAGATGACTCGGATGACATATGTGATCGGGGCCGCGATGAACCCGGTGGTCGGGACATCACCCGAGGGTGAGCGGATCGGATTTCAGGCCTATTCGAACGGCATCTGGGGCCTGTACGGCACCGACGCCAACCAAGGTGAGAGCGTCGGTATCTCCGAACCACCGTCCGAGACAATCGAGCTCGCTGAGTTCGTACCGGCGGTGAGCATCGCTGTCGATCCGGAGAAGGGCGAAAAGCTCAAGGGACGGAAGTTCTTCCTCGAGGACGCCGGGGCATATATCGGCGTCGACACGGCCAGCCAGATCCTGGGTCAGGCCTATATCACGCTCTCCGATCAGTACGGGGACCGCCGAATCCAGATATTCCTCGACAGCATCGACACCTTTTCGAATTTTGCGGTCAGTTATTTCAACCTCGAACCGCGGCTCAAATGGGGAGCGTCGATCTATGACAGCCGCTCGTACTACATCACGGGATACGATCCGTTGACGTTCCGGGTGACTGGAAAGGAGCAGCTCTATCGCTTTACCGCCGGGGAATTCACGATTCAGTATCCCCTGAGCACCTATTACCGATTGTCGGCCCGCGGCGGCTATCTCGATCGACGTTATGATCAACCGATACAGAACCCCTTCACCGGTGAGATCGAATTCCAGACGACCCAGAACCAGAGCCCATATATCGGCGTTGGAGCCAGCGGCGATACCACCTTCTGGAACAACTACGGACCTCACAAGGGGGCCCGTTGGGAAGCCCGTTATTACTACGGATACGATATGGACCAGGGCGGCACCCTGACTCAGAACGTCGAAATCGATGCCCGCGCCTATGTACCGACCTCACAACGTAGCGAGTTCGCTTTCCGGGCCTGGGTCGGAATGGCCGCCGGCAACCAGCCGTGGATTTACGCCTTTGGTGGTCTCGACACCCTTCGCGGATATCCTACCCGCGCACTTTCCGGTAACAGAACCTGGTTCACCAATCTCGAGTGGCGCTTCCCACTCATCGATCGGGTTGATTTCGCCTTCCTGAGGTTGGGCGGGATCCGCGGCCGTATCTTCCTCGATGTCGGTGGCGCCTGGTTTGAAAACGACAATGGTGACAAATTCAACCAGTTCGGTGCGCCTTATGTCTTCATGGAGGACTGGCGACTGGTGGATGGTGTGTCGTCCTACGGTTTTGGTCTCGACCTCAACCTCTTTGGACTCCCCTTGCACTGGGATTGGGTCAAAATCTGGGACTTCTCAGAGCAGCTGACCGGCTTCCAGACGAACTTCTGGATTGGGGTGCGATTCTGAATTAGGAATCAGGGATTGGGAATTAGGAATTCCCACCCCCGGAATCGGTCCAAGACAGGTGTGATGGTTTCGCCAAGGCCCGAAGGCTGAGCCGTATACGACCGACGCGAGGAGAAACCGCAGATCACGCAGATGGACGCAGATAGAACATCGCAATCGCTTCGACCGTGAAGCGTGTCACCCTGATCGACTGATCAACACGTTTCGGCGAAATCCTGGGATGAAATTCCGACTGGGCCAGCTCTGCTGGCCCGTCAAGAGAGATCCTTCGACTCGGTCGTACCTCCCTCGCTCAGGATGAAATTCCGACTGGGCCAGCTCTGCTGGCCCGTCGTCATTTCATTTACCCGGGTAGTAGCCCGTAATCGTCCTCACGGTGACTCCAGGTTTGTCGACTGTTACTTCGACTGTCCGGAACTGCTCATAGGGCTTGTCTGACGGTGAGGTGTACCACAGGAGGTATTGCGACCGGAGCAACTCGGCGATACGGTCATAAACCGCGGGGAGCTCATCGACGGTTTTTGGAAAAAAGGCCTCGCCGCCGGTTTCTGTCGCCAGGGCCTTGAGTACCCGGCGGCTCCCGAAATCGAGCTTGCCGACACCGAGACCGATCGAAAAGATCGGGATGCGCATCGTGTGCGCGAATCGCTCGGCCACCTGCCAACCGGTCCGTGATGTTGTGTCTTCTCCGTCGGTCAGGAGCACGACGGCCTGGCGGCCGCGGCGGCCGCGAAACTGTTCGAGCGAGCGCACGACGGCATCATGCAGCGATGTGCCACCGTCCGGTCGCACGGTGTCGAGGGTGCCGACCAGCGCCTGGATGTTGTCGGTCCACGAGACCTGGACATTGGCGTCCCACGAAAAGCGGATGAGGACCGCCTGGTCGCCGGGTTTGAGCAATTGGTCCGTGAAGCCGCGAACCGCGGTCCGAACCTTGGGAAAATCCTCGATCATCGAGCCCGAGGTGTCGACGGCGATTGCCAGCGACAACGGCAAATCTTCGGTGGTGCCGAATCCTTCGACCTCCACCTCGGATGCGTCCTCGCGGACACTGAATACGGATTCTTCCAGTCCTACCAAGGGTACGCCCTGTTCGTCGAGCACTACAACCGGTAATTCGACGAGTTCGACCCGTACCGATCCGACAAAACCACCGACGCCGCCGAGGGTGATGACGGCATCACCGCGGGTTCCTTTGGAGTCTTCAACTTCGGCAGAGAGCACTGATGCCTGTTGCAACGTGGCCACCGAGAGCTCGGCGACGCAGGGACAGGACGCCCATCGGGCCACCACATCTGCGTCGAGACTCAGCTGCACCTGTTCAATATTCTTGCCTCCGCTCACCGCAACCGTGACCGCTCGTTTTCCGTTTCTGATCGAGGACTCGGGGGCGAGAAGGATCTCGACGCCGATCTGGCCGGACGGGTTGTTGAGGACGATCGCGTCCTCTCCCAGGTAGTTGCCGTCGGCATCATATGCCACTGCTCGTACCTGGGTGCGTCGGATGATGTCGCCGAGCGGTATAGAAACGGTCCAGGGGGGTCGGTTGCGGCGGCCCAGCGTGTTGTCTTCAGAAAAAAACTCGACCGATGCGGCTCCCTCAGGTGCTTCGACCTCCAACTGCACGGCGCCGAGTCCACCGAGGTTTGGCGGAGGAAGGAAATGAACCACGCCTTCGCTCGGCTGCATGAGATCGAGAGCGATGGCATCGATGGGCGCCCCTTCGGGGGCCTGGAAGGGCTCAGTCGCTTCCTCGACGACGATGTCGCCGATCCACACGCCACCCGAGGTTCCGCTGAGAGCGGAGATCCCGATTTGCAGCTCGTAGGAGCCCGGATCCCATTCTCGGTACAACATCGCCGAACCATCGGCTTCAATGCTGACCACGCCGCTCTGCCGGTCGATGATCTTCCCTTCCTGGAGCAGAGTTGTCACGACCCGAACCCGGTCGCCGGCGCGTCCCCGGTCTTCGGGTGCAATCTGGAGCACGGCTCCGACCACCGTCCCGTCGGCCCCTCTGCCGAGAGTTTCGACGTGGGCCAACAGAGCAATGGGTGTCACCTGGGCGAAAGAGGCGCCGGCAGCAAGAAGGGCGATGAGGGTCGCCGCGAGTTTCGATTTCATGAATGCTCCTCGGATTGGTCACAGAATTTCGTCATTGTTCCTACGATCGACTCAGCACGTCGGTTACCACCGAAATGCTTAAGCAAGATCCTCTCCAATGGTCAACCATCACAACTCAAGATGTATTTTCGAGCCATGGTTTTTCTTATTCAATTCGAATCCTCTTGTGATGTCGTATTTCGAGCTTCTGTCCTCCGAGGTATCGCACGACGTACTCTCCGGCTTCGAAAGGTGCCGCCAGGATCACCGGGCTGCCGCCGGACATGTAAGACCAATCGATATAGACATGTGGGGCCGAATCGATCTCGGCGAGCGCAATGATGTCGTTTTTTTCGGGTGTGCCCGTCCAATGGACCTGAAAACGGGTCCCCGACTCGACCTTCTGTGGGACGCTGACCAGGACCCTCTCCATGATCACCTCGAGCGGCGTGCTGGCAAGGACCAACCCATCGGTCGCTCGGATATATCGAAGCTCAAAATCTCCGGGTGCGTAGGGAGCGCGGAGAAGAACAGGATTTCCGGAGCTGACCGGCACCCAATGGATGTATTTGTCCGGTGGAGAATCGAGTCGTGCCACGGTCACAAAATCCTGTTTCTGCCCCGGTCCGGTCCATTCCACCGCCATTTCGACCTGGGGCACGACGACCTTCGGTCCCGACACGCTCGCCAAGACCTCGAAGACCTCGAGATCGGCGCGGGCCCGTGTCTGACCCATCGACGAGAGATAGCGGACCGTGTAGACCCCCGGCACCACAGGGGCACGGATTTCGACACCCCCGGCTGTTGCAAGAACGCAGGTTTGGTGACCGACAATGGTGTCGTCTTTTGGGGTGATCACCACGTGGTCTCCCGGGATACTCGGTCCTTTCCACTCAATGGTGATCGGCGCACGGGATTTTGCGGTTGCAGGGACATGGAGGGTTGCCCTGGCGGTACGGACGCTAAAGGGCGCCTGTCCGGAGACCAGGGTGACGCCGCCGCCGAGGTCGGAAAGCAACCGTGCTTCGAGCGTCTGCGAGCTTCCGGGTGGCAGATGCAACCCCGCCTCGCCATCGATTGAGGAGACCGGGACGCGAGTCAGATATTCGTTGGCAGGGGCCCCGGACACGGCAACGGCAATCCAGCTGTTGACGGTGGGTGCGCCCCAGAACTCGACGTAAATCGTTTCGCCGTCCAACGGCTCGTCGGGGTTGACTGCGAGAGTTGCAGCGGGGGCGGCCGGGAGATCGATCTCGATCAGCCCACCAGCCGGCTCGACGGAAATCCCTGTGATCTCGATCTGAGGCTGAAGGTCATTGCCGATCGTGGCATGGTATCTGCCGGGCTCGATCCGGAGGCGCATACGGTCGCCCGTCAGGGTGGTCGTCGTGATCTCCTGTCCAAGATAGCGTCGGAATGATACGCGGGAGTCGTCGATCGGTATCCCACCACGTGAAAATAAGAATTCGGTCAACGGGGCCTTGGGTGCCTTTGGCTCGTTTGGCAGGACTGCCCACTCGAGTGCCTGGTAGAGCTGCAACGGATCGGACACGTTCTTGGTCGGCACCAGCTGTGCCGCCGAGGTTGCCGCTTCCTGATCGAGAGCTAGACCGATGATCTTTGCATCGATTTTCGGTTCGATGGCGGCAGCAAATTCCAGCGCCGACGGGATGTCGCCGTCGCAGGTGTCGGCCCCGGATGTCACAACGACGATCAGCCCTCCGCCGGCCGCCCTCAACTCGGCTGCGGCGGCCACAATGGCTTCAGCAAGGGGCCGTTTGCCTGCAGGTTCGAACTGATCGAGGGTGACCCGCCAAACATTGGGGTCGATCTCTCCGACGGCAATCCGCATCTCGGTGTCGTCACAGACTCCGTCATCGATCAGGTTGCGATTCCCGCCCATTGTCCTGAGGCCGATTTCGATGTCATGACGGTGGAGATCGGGTGAGTCGAGAAATGCATCGAAGGCCGATCGGAACGCCACGATTCTCGGCGTCGCCTGGTCGAGCGTGTGCCACATCTCGGCAGAGACATCGATTACGACAACAACTCGTTCCTTCGCCTCGACCAGCGAAGACTGGAGGAGCAGGATGCTGCAGAAAACGACGAGGATGGCACGGAGCATAGAAGAGATTCTACCGATGCCGAACGATCTGGGACAAAAAACCGCCCGCCAATTGGCGGGCGGTTCATTTTTTGGTGAACGGCGGCTCTAAGTGTCTTTGAGCGCCGCCAATAGCTCGAGCATCGCTTTCTTGCCGTCGGAGAAAAACATCAGCGTGTTGTCGGCGGCGAAGAGGGGATTGGGGATTCCGGCGAAACCCGGGCTCAGGCTGCGTTTGACGACGACAACAGTTCGCGCCTTGTCGACATCGATGATGGGCATGCCCGCGATCGGACTGCCGGGGTCGGTCCGGGCGACCGGGTTGACCACATCGTTGGCTCCGAGAACGATGACCACGTCGACCTGTTCCATGGTCGCGTTGACTTCGTCCATCTCCTTGAGCTTGTCGTAGGCCACGTCGGCCTCGGCCAGCAGCACATTCATGTGGCCTGGCATGCGGCCTGCCACCGGGTGGATTCCGTACTCGACCTCGATGCCCTTGTCCTCGAGGAAGGTCGCGATGTCGCGCACCGCGTGCTGCGCCTGTGCCACCGCCATACCGTAACCGGGAACGATGAGGACCTTCTGCGCCACTTCGAGGGTCATGGCAACCTCGTCCGCCGATGCTGCCTTGACGGTCTTGTAGACCTCGTCCGCGTCGGGCGTGTCGGCGGTGGGGCCCATGGTGCCGAAGAGCACATTGGTCAGGGAGCGGTTCATGGCCTTGCACATGATCTTGGTCAGAATGAGACCCGAGGCCCCAACCAGCGCACCGGCGATGATCAACACGGTGTTGCTGATGACAAAGCCGGTAGCTGCGGCGGCGAGACCCGAATAGGAATTCAGGAGCGCGATGACGACCGGCATGTCGGCGCCGCCGATCGACAGCGTCAGGATGACTCCAAGTACGCCGGCAACCGCCACTAGCGCCCAGAAGAGGGGGGTGTTCGATGGATCGAGAACCAACATCACGCCAAGTGCGACCGAGGCAATAGCCGACAACCCCTTGAGGATGTCCATCCCGGGGAATCGGTCTTTCTTGGGAAGCAACAGACCGCCGATCAGCAGCGCCGACACCATGACGACGATGGACAGCGGGATGAATTCCATGGTGAAGCCGTACCAGACACCTGTGGCGGCGACGGCCAGCGAGAAGCCGTACTTGACGATCTTCTGCCATGTATGGAGCTTCCACTTGACGCACAGGAACTCGGCCAACTTGCCGAAGGCCACGTACGACCCGAAGAAGGTGACCGAACCGATGAGGCCCGACAAGACGGTGGCAACCTTCATCTGCATACTGTTATCGGGGAGGCCCGCGCCAACGGCGTTAAAGGTCGCCACCAGGGCCGAACCGGCGACGAGAACAGAAGCGATGCCGCCGAAACCGTTGAACAGACCGACGAGTTCCGGCATCGATGTCATTTTCACCCTGAGCGCCGCCACCGCCCCGATGAAGGAGCCGATGCCGATGCCGAGAATGATGTAGGTCCAGTCCCAGGTGCCGCTGGCCAGGGTGGCGATGATAGCCAGCACCATGCCGAAAGCGCCGAGTTGGTTGCCGCGCACCGCAGTTCGCGGGTGGGCGAGCATCTTCAGGTCGAGGATAAAGAAGATCGCTGCAATGAGATAGACGATGTTGACGATGTTTTGATCTACCATGTCAATCCCCCGCCTACTTCCGTTGGAACATCTTCAACATGCGGCCGGTCACCAAAAACCCGCCAACCACATTGATGGATGCGAATATCACGGCCAGGAAGGCCATATATTTCCCGATTTGACTGAATCCGGCTTGATCGTCCAATACTCCAGCCAGGATCAGAGCGCCGATGATCGTGATGCCGGAGATTGCGTTCGAACCCGACATCAACGGGGTGTGCAGCGTCGGCGGCACTTTGGTGATGATTTCAAAGCCGACGAAAACCGCCAGCACGAAGACCGTAATGAGCATGACCAGGCCACTCATGTTATTCGCCCCCTTCGCTCGAGGCGCCCGCGGCCTCGAGGACTCTCTCGTGGACGATCTTTCCACCCTTGGTGATCAGGGTGCCGACCGTGATTTCGTCTTCCATATCCATTTTGAGCTTGCCGTCTTCGACAAGGTGGAGCAGGAAGGTCGCCACGTTCTTGGCGTACATCTGGCTGGCGTGGTACGGGATGGCCGTCGGGATGTTGATGGGGCCGATGATCTTGACCCCACCGACCACGACGTCCTCGCCGGCCTTGGTGAGTTCGCAGTTGCCGCCGCGTTCGGCGGCGAGATCGACGATCACCGAACCCGGGTGCATTCCTTCGACCATTTCGGTGGTCACGAGGATCGGCGCCTTTTTACCGGGGATGGCCGCGGTGGTTATGACGACATCACTTGCCGCCACGACCGCGAGCATCATCTCTCGTTGTTTTTTATAGAAATCTTCACCGAGTTCTTTGGCATAGCCGCCCGCATCTTCAGCGGTGTCGGTCTCGAGTTCGAATTCGACGAACTTTCCGCCGAGGCTCTCGACCTGTTCCTTGACGGCGGGTCGCACGTCGTAGGCCTCGACGATGGCGCCGAGTTTTTTGGCCGAGGCAATGGCCTGCAAACCGGCGACGCCCGCGCCGACCACAAAGACCCTGGCCGGTGCGAGGGTGCCGGCGGCGGTCATCATCATCGGGAACATCTTCGGTAGGGCGTTGGCGGCGAGCAGCACTGCCTTGTAGCCGGCGATGGTGGCCATCGACGACAGCACGTCCATGCTCTGGGCGCGGGTGATGCGGGGCATCATCTCCATCGAGAACAGAGTTGCGCCCTTTTCCGCGATCGCCGTGTTCGATGCGTGCTCCGTGAGGGGCTCGCAGGTCCCGACGATCGTTTGACCGTCGCGGATCAGTTCGAGATCCGCCTTTCCCGCTTCCGGGTTGGCCCCAAGTGCCCGTACCTGTGCAATCAGATCGGCCTTTTGAAAAACTTCAGCGCGCGAAGCGAGCACGGTGGCTCCCTTGGCGCTGTACTCCTCGTCCAAAAAACCTGCTTCGGTGCCGGCTCCACTCTCGATGACCACATCCATACCGGCCTTCGCCAGCTGGGGTACGAGAGCGGGAACCATCGCGACTCGGGCTTCGTCCGGGAAGCTCTCCTTGACGATTCCGACGATCATAGGCGTCCGTCCCTTCCTCCGTGGCCGGACCCTATGTGGCCCGCGGCCACGCTCCAAAATTGAGGTGTGTCGTTTGGGGAGGAGCCCTTTCCGACAATTACCGTCGCAGGATGCTACCACTTTCATTAACCGAGTTAAAGACTTCTTGCAAAAATCTTCACAAGCTCATTGGCTGTGGTCGCCGGGTCGCCGTCGGGGAGGCTGTTCAGCAGTTTCCAAAGGCAGTCGGTGCACCGCTGACCAGGGCGTCTTCAGGAATTGACGGTCGGCAGGAGTACCACCATTTTTGTCCCGCCGCCGCCCCTGGGCTCGACCGATACCGATCCTCCGTAGGACTCCACGATCGCCCGGACCAGAGCCAGACCGAGGCCGGTGTGGCCGGATCTCGAGGCATCATCCGGGCGATAACTGAAGAAACGGTTGAATATCCGATCCAGGTGCTCATCCGGGACCCCCGGTCCCTGATCGGCGATGGTGACTTCGGCTGTTTTGCCGCTGCTGTTCAGCGAGATCGTGACCCTCCCTCCCGGGGGAGAGAAGCTGACGGCATTGTCAATGAGATTCTCGAAGACCTGGGTCAGTCGATCGGCCGAGGCATCGATCACGATATCGGCGTCGGCCACCGCGAGGTCGAAGTGAAGATCCGCGTCGGCTGTTCGCAGCCGGAAGCTCTCGACGAGCGCCGGCAGAAGTTCGTCGAGAATCACCTCATCAGTCTCTTCGTCGTCCAGGTGTGCATCGATCCGAGAAATCTCGCGGGCCTCGTTGAGCAGCCGCTCCATGCGGGCCACGTCTTTTTGGATCATCTCGAGAAAGCGGCGGCGCTGTCCGGGTTCCACATCCTCCAGTGCCATGTCGGTTGCAGTTCGGATTGAGGCGAGAGGGTTTTTGAATTCGTGCGAGACATCGGCGGCGAAGGCCTCGGTCGATCGGACGTGCACCTGGAGTTGTCGCGTCAGCTCGGCCAGTGCCCGTTCCAGATCGCCGATCTCGTCGCGCCTGACGCTGGTGGTGAATGAACCGCGCAGGCGCCCCCTTCGATCGAGGATGGCCCCGGCGCGACGCCTCAGGTTGGCGAGAGGACGGGCGATCGTCGTTGCTGCAATCAGACTCAAGATGACCGCGGCGCCGAGGCTGAGGAGAAAGACTTTGAAGACGTCGAGACGGACGGCATCCAGTGCCAGCAGAATACGGCCGGTCGATTGAGAAACCAATACGGCACCCTCGACCGCGCCTTCGACGCGCACCGGAATGGCGATGTGGAGCGTCACCGATCGTCGTGGTCCGGGATTGATGCGGGTGGCCGCACCATACCTGCCCTCGAGGGCGTTGAGGATCTCGGACCGTTGCAGGAGATCTCCTGAGGAGTCGGTTTCATCGTCCGCAGTGGAGTCGTCGGTCCGGCCGCGAAAAAGCCTGAATGGGAGGGAACCGAGGCGGTAGAGAAAGCTTCGTTCGCTGACCGATGCCGGCGAAGCATTTGTACCGAGTTCATCCCCGGGTTCGAGTCTGGGGCCGAGCAGCGCGGAGTCGGCGATCACCACGCCATTGGAATTGACCACCCGCAGCCGAGCCAGTTGCCGTTGATCCAGTTGGATGAGGATTCGTTGGGCGTCATCTCGATCGAGTTGGTCGCGCGCTTCGATCGCCGCGGCGAGCAGCCGTCCCTCCTGGGCCATGGTGCGTTCCTGGGCTGACAGCAGGTGGCGTTCATAGGTGTCGAGAAAGAGCACGCCTCCGACCGGGAGAAAGACCAATAAAACGTTGAATGCGAGCAGACGAAGGGAAATTCGGGACGGAAGTTTGAGCTTCATGAACCCGGGTTTGAGTCCTCGGTGTATCGGTATCCGAGCCCATACACCGTTTCCACTCCGTCGAAGTTTTGATCGATCTCGGCGAACTTCTTTCGGATACGCTTGATGTGCGAGTCGATCGTCCGGTCCGACACATAGGTGTCGTGAGGGTAGCCCTCGTTCATCAGCTGCTCTCGGGTCTTGACGTGGCCCGGACGGCGCACCAGGGCGTGCAGGATCATGAATTCGGTCACCGTCAAGGCGACTGTGGTTTCGTTCCAGCGTGCGGTATAACGCCGGAGATCGAGTTCGAGGCGTCCAATTCGCAGAAGCTCCTCTTCGGGCCCGGCGGCAGCTACCCTACCGAGAGCGATCCGGCGAAAAAGGACTTTGATTCGAGCCAGAAGTTCCCGCATCGAAAACGGTTTGCAGAGATAGTCATCGGCACCGAGTTCGAGCCCCAGCACCCGATCAAATTCTTCGTCCCGTGAGGTCAGAAAAATGATCGGCACATTCTCCGAGATCGTCCGGACTTTTCGACAGAGCTCGAGGCCATCCAGTCGGGGCATGATGATGTCGAGGATCAGGAGTTCGGGAAGATCCTGCTGAAAGGCCTCCCACGCTGCCGCTCCGTCGCCGTACGTCTCCACCCGGTAGCCCTCGCGCTCGAGGGCAAAGGCCACGTTGTCGCGGATGTTCTCTTCGTCTTCGACGACAGCAATTCGTTCACTCATCAATCGAGCGTATCCGACTGCTTACGGGATCGCAACGAAATCTACGTCGGGGAGGCCTGGATGGTCGGAGTCCAGGCTTGACGGCGAACCGCCCGCCCGCATCTCACAACTGCAGATAACGCAGATGGGCGCAGATTGTCGGGCCGTCAATTGAACGGTATCGGTGAATCGGAAACCGCCTTCTTGCTTGCAGGGGTTGAAAACGCAAAGACGCAAAGTTTTTCGATTCCGGTTTGTAAGAAATCGTTGCGGACTTCGCGTCTTCGCGGTTCCACATCGACAATGACCGTTTGAGAGTCGATCTCCGGTCCTTCGTTCAAGCTACGGTTCCGGTATCTGCGGTCATCTGCGTGATCTGCGGTTTCCCCGTGTCGTGCAACCTGCAGGCAGGAAAAAACGGCGCCGCATTCGCGGCGCCGTTGTGGTGGTTGTATTTGGTTCGCGCTTATTTCGCTACCGGCGCTGTCTTGGCGGGTGCCTTCTTGGCGGGTGCTTTTTTCGCGGCGGGCTTTTTCGCGGCGGCGGGTGGCTTGGTGGCCCCCTTGGTGCGGAGTTTGTCGACGGCAACGGTGAGCTCCTCGACCTTTTTGGTCAGGGTGCTGATCTCGTCCTTTGTCGGTACGCCGATGCGGTGGATCACCGCAGTGACCTGGTCGTCGATGGTTCGGCCAAAGGTTTCCCAATAGCTCTCCGCGACGGTCTTCATACCCAACACGGTGCCCTTCGCCTGCTCGACCTTGTCTTCAACTTTGTCCTTGCTTTTGTCCTCGAGCTTCTCACCCTTTTTTACGAGGTTGGAGAAGAACTTGCCGCCCTCTTGCTCAGCCATGGCGACAGCGCCGAGACCGGCGAGCCACACCTTGTGGGCCGAATCCATGATGTCGTCTTTGATCACATTGCTTTTCTTTTTTGCGGTCATTTCTGCCTCCTTGGCGTGAGTCGGCGTCGTAGCCGTGTGCCGTTTCGAAGTATTTTGCCGCTTTGCGGCATAGAGAGAATGTAACGCGCTGCGGCATGAGTGTCAAGGGTTTTTTGCCGCTTTGCGGCATAAATTTCATAAACCATTGATAGATAGAGGATTATTAATTCTCTCGAGTGGGAAACATTCCTGAAATTCAGGCTTTTTGAAGGTCTAGGCCTTGCCGCTTCGCGGCAAACAGATCGTTCAGTCCCAGCCGTCCGGGTAGGACGTATCGACCGAAATCGCCGATTGAACGAGTTCCTTAGCGGCCTTGGCGTAGGGCAGTAAGGCAAAGAGGCTGCCCTTTGCGAGCTTGAGTTTACCGCCCATGAGACCGACGATGGGGTCGGTCTTGCCGGCGAGGACGCTCTTCCAGGCCGCCGGGTTGGCCTTGATCAGGTATGGGGTGTCCTCGAGATCGGAGTGGCCGGCGGCCTTGGCATTGCGACAGTCGCCGTGCCACAGGTCCGCGATGACGATGCGTTCTTCGCTGATACCCATCTCGGCGTCGGCGGTCATCACCATGCCGATGGCCCCCTCCCACTTGGTGGCGGCCTTCTTGTACTCCTCGTTGGAGTTGATGCTGTCGTTCCAGAGCTGTGCCCAGTCATCGGTGAAGATTTCGGCTGCCATGTGTCCTCCGTTGTTTGTCGACCGTAAGGATAGCCGAGCCTGGAGCCCCTCTCAAGCGGGAAAGGCTTGGCGCTTGGGACCTGGGGCTTGTACCCGTCTCTCACGGGCTCGAGGCCTCAGACCTGTTTCCTGAAGCCTGTGACCTTGTCGGCAGACTGCCCGGGGTATACGAAACGGAGAAACCGCAGATCACGCAGATGGCCGCAGATTAGCGGAACCGGGCCCTGAACGACGGAGCGCCGATCGATTCTCGAACGAGAATTGTCGGTTTTGGAACTGCGAAGACGCGCAGAACGCAGACATTTCGATCGAACCGAACTCAAAAATTAGCGTCGTCTTTGCGTCTTTGCGTCTTTGCGTTTTCAACCCCTTCCAAGCAAGAATGCGGTTTCGGATACACCGATGCTATTCAATTGACGGGCCGACAATCTGCGTCCATCTGCGTGATCTGCGGTTGTGAGATGTGAGTGGCCGGAACTCGAAACTCAAGCCTTTCCCGTGACATGGTGGACTGCGTCATCGCGGAAACGCCCGACGTGGCGCCGAAAGGGCTCGGTCACCGGCTGAGGCACCGGGACGTACATCAGGTGTCCTTCCGCTTCCTGCGAGGCTTCGAAGAGCCAAGACGCGACCTGGTGGATGTTGACCTTGGCGATGTCCCTGCGACTGAATACGTTTGCGAGGTAGAGCGGGGCGAGATTTCGGGCCTCGTTCTCGGCCAGGCTGACCGTCCAGGGCTGCGGGTGATCGTCGAGCTCGAACCTCTTCATGACCTTTGGCGGGCGGTTGCGGATGGCGTAGAGAAAAAGCCGGTTGAAGGCGTTGGCCATCAGGCGTGGATTGATGCAGCGAATGGCGGGCACGTAGAAAAGGTGCTGTCGATCAGGGGCGTCGTCGCCGATCTGGTCAAAGACGCCGTCGATACCGTCCTTGAGCCGCATCAGGTCGGTGATGAATTCGCCGCCACCGGTGCGAAGCCGGAGCGGAAACCTCCAAAACGGGATCAAATCCCATCCGGACTCGTCCGGAAGCGGAATGTGACCGTATTCGACGTGCTCTTTGCGGCCATTGTTCACCCCGCACACGCGGTGACAGTTGTGACAGAAATGAAGCACTGCATCCGGGTCGAATTGAAATTCGTGGCCGCAGGTCGGGCACTCCATCGGCACGAAGCGAAGACCGGTGCCCGGGTCCCGTGCGGTTTGGGGAAGATCAACGAGGATCTCCGGATCGAATATGGGCGCTGGGCCGACCACCGAGCCTGACGCGCTGTCGAGAAGCACCGTCTCGTCGATTTCGGGGCCGCGGACTTCGGCGATCCACCACGGTCGCCACACGATTGCTGTGACCTCGCGGGTAAATCTGGATCCGAGACGGATGATCTGGATGTCCCGCACCAGTCGTTTTCGGTCGAGATCTCCGAAGGCGCGATGGAGATCCTCGTCGTCTCCCTCGATCGGTAGGGTTTGAAGACCCTCGGCGCAATTGACCGCGGGATGGAGTGCCCGGAGGTAGGAGAGCTTGCCCATCGGAGGGAGGTCCACCTGGTTCGAGGCTCCGACGGCCGCCTCGATTGTCCCCACATCGAAACGCAGGAGCTTCTCGTGGTCTCTGGTTGATCGCCCAAACGAGGCCTGATAGAGCGTGCCCATGCCGTGGCGGTATGGCGTCAGGAAGTGGAATGTCTTGCCAACCAGGAGGCTCTCCGCCAGTTTTGTCCGGTAAGCATCCGCCTTGCGCGAAACCGCAACCTCGGCCGCCGCCGCTGCGACGTCGAATTCACCACGATCAATCAGAGCCCCGGTGGGACTGGCGTCTGTCGTCTGGCGCGCCAGCGGCGCAACGGTCCGGTGGTAGAGCTTGAGATAGTGCTGGTATCGATAGTGGTCGAGGACCGCTTCACGGAGAACGTTTGCATCATAGATTCGTTCGGGCAGGGTGACGAAGAGAGTTTCTTCGTGACCGACGACCAAGTGGTCGCTGCTGCAAAACGAACAGTGGGCCATGTGGTGGAGGACGGGAACCGGCAGGGCGGCACCGCATTCGGTACACCGGACCTCGACGCAGTAGTGGTTCTCGACGACCGTTTCGTCTTCGTCGCTGCCGCTGGTATCGATTGCGAGCTTCGCCTTTGCAGTCGCAACCACCGGTTGTTCGCCGGATCGGTTTTTTTGCCAGCGAGCTTCGGTCTTTCTCCGATCGGCTTCGGCAAGCATTTTGAATGGGTTGAGCGGGGTATGGAACGAGGCCCACAAGCCTCCGACCAGCATGCTGGGGACTAACATTCCGGCGTTGTTGACGCCGCCGGCCAAAACCAGACTGACCACTGCAAAGAGAACGCCGAGGACGACCTCGACGGTTGGCCGGCCGCCGGCCGCGAGCCCGGAACCGGGGACCAGAGTGTTCAGGGCAATGACGATCTCCGGCCCGGGTTTCTTCGGCCGGAGAAAGACGGCCGACAGGACCGCGGCGACCGGCGGTACCGCGAGCGAGAAAAGTGACCAGGCGGTTGTCACATGAGCTTCCCGGGAGTCACTTCGCCGCGGGCAAGGGCCTTCAGCACTGGCACCACCCTTCGGGTGTCTTCGATACCGAAGAACGGGTCTGCCAGGGCGCCCTGAAGGAGCGTGAAGAGCGCCTGGAAAACGGCATCATCGTCGCTGTCGGTTCGGAGTATTTCGCGACAGGCATCGAAGTCCTTGCCGGTTGGAATGCCCCCGTCGACGATCTGTTGTACGAGGCGGCGGTGCTCAACATGGGGTGAAGGATGGTCGTTCATCGTATGTCCATAATAGCCGCGCCGTCGAGACTGGCCTGTGACAAATAACCGGATGGGGAGAAGCACATGTTTGGACTACGCGACAAACGGATCGTTATTTCGGGTGGCGGATCCGGGATCGGCCTGGAAACGGCGAGAATTCTGGTTTCGGAGGGGGCCGAGGTTGCACTCCTCGGTCGAAGGGCAGAATCCCTGCAGACCGCCGTTGCCGAACTTGGCGAAAAGGCGGTCGGATGGTCGTGCGATGTGTCGGATGCAGGGGCCGTTCGTGCGGTCGCCGAAAAGGCCGGGTCCCATTGGGGAGCAGTTGATGGTCTGGTCAACAACGCCGGCGTCGCCCCAATGGCCTCCCTCCTGGAGAGCACCGACGAACTCTGGGACGAGACCTTTGCTATCAATGTTCGAGGCCCCTTCCTGCTTTGTCGTGAGCTTGCAGGCCTCCTCGGAAAGGGCTCTTCACCGGCGGTGGTCAATGTGTCCTCGACCCTTGCCGAAAAGGCGATACCCGGGATGGCCGCCTACAACGCCTCGAAGGCCGCACTCAACCAGCTGACCCGTTCCCTGGCCCTCGAATGGGCGCCCGAGATCCGGGTCAATGCGGTGATGCCGGCGGTGATCGACACCCCCATTCACGCGGGGCGCGGCATGACCCCGGAGCAGGTTGCCGAGATGAGTGCGTTCCACCCGATGGGCCGGGTCGGCCGGCCGTCAGATGTGGCATTGATGATCAGTTTCCTGCTGTCGAGCAACTCGTCGTGGATGACGGGCACGGTGATTCCGGTGGATGGCGGAGTCATGGCGGGGTAGGCAGGATCCAGGATGCAGGATATCTGTTGTCCAAAACAGATTGTCGTGAAGTTACCCACCTGACAATACGTGCTTTACGGGTTGGTTTTTAGAATATTCGGTTCGCGGTTGCCCGTGCCCGTGTCCGCGTCTGTGGCCGAAATGCAGCGGCAGCGGCAGTGTCCAGCGTCAGTGTCCAGCGTCAGCGACAGGCAACAGCGTCAGGGAACAGCGACAGAGGACTGCGGCAGCGATCAGGAGTACAGGCGACGATGTGGCCGCCTCCGGGTCGTTCAAAAGAAGGGGTAGCCGGTGGGCGGCCGATGTCGAGGACAGGCAGGGTGCAGGGCATCCTTGACATCGGCCACCACACCGGCTTGTGGGAATGGGCATGAACGACCCGGAGGTGACCATGTCCTCAGCCGCCACGAACACCAACCTCGTCGCCCACTCGAAAGCCCTCGAAGCAGCAGGAATCGCGATCAAGCTTGTAATGAGGGTTCCATCGCCGCTGAAGTCCATAGCCGATCAGGTAATCCGTTCGGCAAGTTCAGTCCCTGCGAACCTGGCAGAAGGGCACGGCCGGTTCGGAAGAGACCGATCGAATCACTGGAGAATCGCCTACGCATCGGCCAAAGAAGTCGACAGCCACTTGAAGCTCCTCGTGCACGCCGGGGCGATCAGGGCGACAGCCGCCCGTGACGGGATGAACGCCTTCGATCAGGTTCGTGCGATGACCTGGCGGCTGTTGAACCCGAAGATGTGATTGCAGTCGCTGCCCCGGCCGTTGATCGCTGACCGCTGTTCCCTGTCGCTGGCGCTGGTCACTGGAGACGCAAGATGCAGGGAGCTACCCGGGCATCTTTCCGTCGAAACAGATTTCGGTTTCAGTCGCCGGGTGAAATGATCTCGATCAAACGGGATTCGTCGTCTTGCGTGGATATCGAAACCCGCCAGACCCGCGAATCGGCCGCTAACCAGGTCGCGAGAGTGTCTTTCGGCCATTCGACCGCGACCACGGCAAGGGGGTCTGAGAGCACGTCTTCGATGCCTATCTCTCGCAGGTCCGCGAGACGATCCGCGAGGCGGTAGAGATCGACGTGGTGGAAACGGACGATCCCGCGGACGTCACAGTCGTAGGTCTGCAGCAATACAAAGGTCGGAGACGACACGAATTCCGGGTCGCCTCCGAGACCGGCGACGATCCCGCGGACAAACACCGTCTTCCCGGCGGCCAGATCTCCTTCCAGCAGAACCACATCGCCCGCCGACAAATCGGGAGCGAGCCTTCGGCCGAAGTCTTCGGTCGTCTTCGAGGACGGGCTAGGGTGGCGCCTTGATCCGGTCACTGTGATTCGAGTTCGAGCCACGCCTGCGCGACCAGTTCGGGCAGGGAGGCCGCCGGTACCGCCGCAGGCCACCGCTCACCACCGAGCTCTCCGGCTCGACCATGGAGCCAGGTTCCCACCAGTGCCGCCCGGACCGGGTCGAGGCTCTGGGCGAGGAGTGCGGCGATGGTCCCGGTGAGGACGTCACCGGATCCGCCCGTCGCCAGCCCCGAGTCGCCGGTCGGGTTGATCCACACCGAGCCCTCGGGATCAGCGATAACGCTACGATAACCCTTGGCGATCACCACCGAGGAGCTTCTGGCAGCGGCCTCACGCGCCGCCGCCACGCGGTCGGAGGAAACTTCGGCAGTCTCGCGGCCCAGCAATCGGGCGAGCTCTCCCGGGTGGGGGGTCAGAACCGGCGGTTGCTCGCGGCCGGCCAGACGCTCGGGGTCGGCGGCGAGGAGATTGATGGCATCCGCGTCGAGCAACAATGGCCCACTCCATGTGTCGAGAACCCACTCGAGAGTCTTCGCAGCTCCCTTGCCGGTGCCCATGCCCGGGCCGACGGCGACTGCTGTCATGCGGTCGAGCAGGCTGTCGAGCCCTGCCGGCCCGGCGAACTCTCCGTCTTCGGAGGCCGCTGCAGCATGGGTCATGGCCTCAAGACACGCACCGTCCACCACTTCCACCGCCGGGGCGGGCACGGCAAGGGTGACCAGACCTGATCCGGCTGCGACGGCTGCATTTCCCGCCATCGCGACCGCTCCCGCCCGCCCTCGTGCTCCGGCGATGAGCAGCAGGTGGCCAAAGGTCCCCTTGTGAACGTCGAGTGCACGATTCGGCAGCATGAGCGAGATATCGGTGTTTTCAGGCCACCGCATCGCGCAATTCGTCTCCAAAGCTGACGCCGGAATACCGATGTCGACAACCACGACTTCACCACATTGCAGGCAGGCTGGGGGCAGGACATGACAGATCTTGAGTGCAGCGAAAGTAACTGTGAGGTCGGCGGGGAGGACAGGTCCGGGCAATCCGGGAGACGAACCGCTGAGTCCGGTGGGGACATCGACTGCAACGACAGGCGTTGATGAACTGGCGATCTTCTCCGCTATCGATGCAAACCGTCCACCGAGGGGGCGATCGATCCCGGTGCCGAGGAGCGCGTCGACGATCAGGTCCGGATTGTGATCAAGCGCCCCATCCAGGGCCGCAAGATCCTCTCCTTCAACGACCTGGAGAGGGACTCCATAGGTTGTCGCCAGCTCGAGGTTTTTTGCGGCGTCAGGGCTCAACTTCTCGAGTGCCGAAAACAGCAATACCTCGACCCGGTGGCCGCCGTTCGCGAGATGGCGGGCGGCTGCGAGTCCATCGCCACCGTTGTTTCCACCGCCGCACAGGATCAGAATCTCCCGCACATCGGGAAATCTTTCGCGAAGCGCATCGACGACGCCGGTTGCGGCGTTTTCCATCAGGACCAGACCGGGCATCCCGAGGTCTTCGATCGTATGTCGATCCGCTTCACGCATCGCGTCGTTGTCGAGCACCGGCAGCATAAGAACTCCTCGTTCGAATTGTACTCCGCAGAGAGCGGTCGATGTCAGTCGATCCAGTGCAGGACGTTTCGAGCGACCGACCAGCGCGGTGTTCGCGGTACGGCGTTCTTGCCGAGAATCCAGTGATCACGAAGATCGGAGATGAATCCTTCGGATTTCTTGATGGCGATCCACAGATCCACAAAACGCAGAAGATCGGGATCGCCGGAGGCCACCGGATAAGTCAGCGGCCACTTCACGTTTCCCCTGAACGGGACCACGACGTGGTATTCGGGATGGACGAGGGTCCAGGCCGAGCCGGCCTCGGCACTGATCACCAGCACATCGGCGATGCCGGGATCAGCCCCGAAGAAATCCGTCACCCGAGGCACGGGGATCGCTTGGGCACCCGGCAACCGGTGGTTCACGATCCGGATGATGTCGGGGTCGTTGACGACGCCGATCCGAAGATCCGGTGTCGTCAACAACTCGTTCAGGGTGTCGAGGCTGTTCCGCAGATGGTCCGGCACCACGAGACCCGGTGTGAGATCCAGATAGCCGGTGGACAGGGTCATCGACAACAGGTGTGAGGCGCTCGCAGCAAAGCCCGACATCGCTATTTCGCAATGGTCTTCATCGAGATGTTGCTGCGTGTTCTCCGGGCTGGATATCGGCACGAGTTCAAGACTCGCTCCAAGATCGTTGGCCAACTGGTGAGCCATTTCGATGTCGAGGCCGACCAGTTCGCCGTTTTGATTGAGATAGGAGAAGGGCAGGTTGTCCCTCAGATAGCAGACGCGCAGCGTTCCTCGTTGCTGCACTCTGTCGAGGCGGCTCTGTCCTGGACTCAACGCCTCGGGATTCGGTTCCCCACGGTCGAGCATGGTCACCTGGGCGGGAGCCGAGATCATGCCCATTTTGCGGACGATTTGACCTGTTTCTTGCGACTGATCGAGGGTCCACTTCAGGTAGGTGTGGGTCCCGGCAATGCAGATGGCGATGAGAGCGGTGGTCACGATCGTGGTGGCCATAGCTTTTTTGCGAGCGAATTTGAGATGGCCGGTGACGGCGGCGGTGGTGATGGCGGTGTAGGCGAAAAGATGCATTGCCCCGGCAAGCGATGAAAGATGGCCGTTGAGAATGCCGGTCAGGAGAAACAGATGGAAGAGATCGGCGGGTAGGCGCATCAGATCGAGAAGATATGGAACGGCGATCGTCACCTTGGCGAAAAGGCTAGGTAATCCGGCGACGACCAGTTTTGGATAATCGAGTGCGAGAAGTGGTCTGCCGACGTACCAGGCTGCAAATGGAATGAAGATGAGTGCCAGCAAGCGACCGGTGTTCGGGAATGGAAATCCAATCGGCAGTGCGATATCGATTGTTCGATCGGTGTCGTCGCCACCGATATCGTGCCGGCGAAAGAGTTCTTTGAGGTTTTCGATCAGCATTGGTAGGACAATGAAGTAGTTGTTGGCGGCGAAGGCTGTGAGCAGGGGGCCGCGCGAGGCCGACAAGACCTCGCGGTACGAAAAGGGTGTCACGACCGCGACAGCCAGAGGCAAGACCACGAAGGAGAGCAATATGGTCGCTGTTCCGTAGATGATCATATAGCCCTGGAGCCGGTCGATCTCGGACAATGTGATGGTACCGGCGGCGTTGGCCGCGATCGCGAAAACACCGTAGGGCGTGAGTCGAGCGACAGCGTGGGTGACCTTTGTCATCGCATCGAGCAGAACCCGGGCTGGACGGATCAGCGTCTCCTTTTTTTCGAGGCCGATCAGCGCGACCCCGATGCAAATGGAGAATAGGACGACGCCTGGAACGATGTTCTGAGCCAGCGAATAAAACGGATTCGAAGGAATGTAGAGGCTGACAAAGTCGACATGCTCGCGTGGCGCCGTCAGGCTGTCGCTGAAAAAGCCCCCGGTCTTCCACTCGGGAAGTCCGAGCATGAGCAATAAAATGACCGCGATGGCCACAGTCCAGATTCCCAGGAGAACCGCCGCCGCCCGTCCGGCGATCTGGCGCGCCGTTTCAATGGTGAGACTGCCGATGTTCACGATCAGGGCGAGCACGATGTAGGGCAGCACGGTCATCTGCATGAGGGCGATGAATGCCTGCCCAACGATTTCAAGCCGACCGCACAACTCGCCAAAAACCACGCCGCAGCCGATTCCCGCCGTCAATCCGATAACGATCTTCCGTGACAGGGTCATTTTCTTCGCTCTCGAAGAGGATTGTGACGGCTCAGCCTCGGTTTTCGCCGTCAATCTTCGACCCAGGGGGCCCGGTCGGTGGGTGGGCGGCTGTCGAAGAGCACCATCTCCTCGCTGCTTTTTTCGATCAGGGCATCGATGTGAGCCAGGATCTTGTCGCGGCGCTCGAAGAGGGCTTTGATTTCGGACCGGCTGAGAAAACCGGACAGGGCGGCGGTCGCCTCATCAATGTCGAGATCACGAAGCGCCTGGAGCACCTCACGATCGCAATGGGTGACGGCCTGCGGATAGATCAACTCGCTCGAAGTTCCAAAACACCGTGAACAATCGATGAACCAGATTGTCCAATTGCCGTCGATGAGGGTGTTTCCGAGATTGCTGTCTTGATTTGCCACCAGGTTGTCGAACAAACGCAGGGTCTGTTTCTGTTGGTTGAAACGGGCAATATCGGGAGGGTCCATCCCGCGTTTCTGGCGCTCCTTCTCGGTGATCGAGCCCTCGAGCCAGGCCGAGACAGAGCCCTTGTCGCGCTTGATTTTGCGTTCGACCACCGGAGGCACGCGGTTGAGACCGAGGAGCCGGTCCAGCCTGTAGGCGGCGATATCGTAGCCGTACCAATCGTGCCATTCGAGATAGTGGCGGGGTTTCCCGCCGGTCTTGATCGTGACGTTCTGCTGTTTCCGATCGATTTTTTTGAATGCCGCATTGAATCGGAGGGTGCCATGAGCGAGTTCCAATTTCTGCGGGCTCGTCACGCCAACCGGGATCTTCTGCACCGAGACGATCAGGGACTCGGCGAGCAGTTCTTCGATTTCGGCATCGGTCTGGAAGGGCAGTGGGCTGCCGTTCGCGTCGCAAAAGAGATAGCCATCGAATCGAGCATCGTCGTCGGCGAGCGACTGGGAGTCCGAAGGTTCCTCGAGTTGGCCTGCAGCGACGGCCGGCATCACCGAAATCGCGAGAAGCATGGCCGCACACAGCGCTCGACTAATTTTGTCCGGAGTCATGAATATCAACCTAGAGATATCGGATCCCGGTGTCAAGACGATCAGAGAGTTTCGAATACCTCGTTCCCGATGAAAAAGGGCGCAGCGCGAGGTCCAGCGACATCATTGCGGCTGGTGAGAGCTGCCGAGAGGTTGATGACGGTTTTATTGTCGGGCTCGGTTTGTGTCGCTGTTTGGGGGTTGCCTCAATCTGTGACCCATGGGGCGCGTTCGGTCGGTGGCCTCGAATCGAAAAGCACCATCTCTTCACCCAGTTCCGCGATCAGCTTTTCGACATGGGCGATGATCTTGTCGCGGCGCTCGAAGAGGGCGTTGATCTCGTATCGGCTGAGAAAATCAGACAGGGCCTCTTTTGCTTCGTCCCGGTCGAGGTCTCGTAATGCCTGCAAGACCTCACGGTCACAATGTCGAATGGCTTCCGCATAAAGAAGGTCCTTGGAGGTTCCAAAACAGCGTGAACAATCGATGAACCAGAAACGCCAGTTCCCATCGATCAGGGTGTTTCCGAGATTGCTGTCTTCGTTCGCCACCAGATTTTCGAAGAGGCGCAGGGTTTGTTGCTGTTGGTTGAATCGCGCGATGTCGGGTGGTTCGAAGGCTTTTTTCAGCCGCTCGCGTTCGGGTATCGTATCTCGAATCCAGATTGTGACGGAACCCCGGTTGCGCTTGATTTTTCGGGCGACGGTCGGCGGGACACGATAGAGGCCAAGCAAACGATCGACTCGGTATGCTGCAATGTCATAACCGTACCAGTCACGCCATTCGCGGTGGTTTTGCTGCTTGCCGGCGACCTTTGTCCGGACGTTTCTCTCCGTCCGATCGATGTGTTTGAAGGCGGCGTTGGCACGGATGTCGCCATAGGCAAGCGTGAGTTTTTGTGGGCTGGTGACACCCACCGGGATTTTCTCGGAGGCGAGGACGAGGGCGTTGGCAAGGAAATTCTCGATTTTCTCATCGCTTTGGTACGGAAGCGGTTGGCCGTCCACATCCAGGAAGAGGTAGCCCTCGTACTGCTCGTTTGGTGACAACCCGGGGGCCTCGGTTCCGACAACATTCTGTTGCTGAGTCTGGGCACGCGCAAATGAGGGGCAGGTGAGGAGAACCAGAGCCACCAGGACTGAAACGACGGCGTTTCTTTTGGTTTTGATGTGATTCGACCTGCGATTCAGTGTGGGGTTTTCATCGATTCCAGACATGGAATGAAATACGGTCAAAGACGAGACAGGTTGCAGCCGCGCCGAGGGCCGGGAACAGTGGCTCGAGACCCCAAAAATATCCGCTGTTGTCGGCGGTCAGGATCCAGCCGCTGGAAATCACCGCGGCAGCCACCATCGCGCTCACAGCCCCAGCCGAGCTCGGCCTCCACTCCCGCGGCAGATGAATGGCGAGCACCGGCAACAGCAGGGTCGAGGTCACCACCGATCCGACGTGGTGCCAGACCTCCACCGCCGAGTCGAAGACCAGCGCCCCAAAGGCGGCCAGGACGGCGGAGACGGCAAGACCGAAACGTGTTTGCCGGCGTTCGCGCTCGGGATTTTGCGGAGACGGGCTGAGATCGTGGCCGATGGTGGTGGCGGCGATGAAGAGATATGAGTCGAGGGTCGACATGACGGTGGCGAAGAGGGCAAGGGTGAAAACTGCTGCGGCCCATGGCGACAACACCAAATCGGCGAGGGCGGGATAGGCCGCCATCGGATCGGTGAGATCGGGTAAAAGGACCCGGGCTGCGAGACCCGAAAATACGGTGAAAAAGTCAAAAACAATCCACATCCCAACCGAGATCAGGACACCCGTTCGGGCGGTTTTCGGATCGCGCGCGGCAAAGACCCGTTGATAAAAGGCGGGCTCGACCACCGTCTGTAGCGCGATCAGGTACCACACGAGGACGGTCTGCCAGCCGAGGCCACCGTCCCAGCTCTGGTGGCTCTCTGGCAGCGCAGACCACAATCCGCCGAATCCGCCCGTGTGATTCAGGGCGGCTGGGAGGAGAATGAAGAATCCCCCGTACATGAGGAACAATTGCAGTACATCAGTCCGAACAACGGCGCGGAAGCCGGAGAGTCCGACGTAGAGGGCTGAAAATGCGGCAGCGGCCGCGACGGAGGCAGGCAGTGACCACCCGGTCACCTGGCGCAGGAGGACCGCCAACATCAGGAGGTAGGCCACCGGCACCGTCGATGCGTAGACCGCCGCCGCACCGGTCAATGAGGCCTTGCGGCCATAGGCGCGATTCAATAGATCGGGGATCGTAATGGCGCCGGTGCGGCGGAGACGGGGTGCCAGCCACAACGCGAAGACCACGGCCGCGAGATAGTAGGGAATGCCGAATACCAACCAGGTCGAGATGCCATAGCTCCACGCGTACTCACCGATTCCGAGGATGCCTCCATACCAGGTCGTGACGAGAGTGGCGACAAACGCAGGGAGGGTCAGCTTGCGGCCGGCGAGCAGGTAGTCAACGCCACCACCACCGCGCCGCCTGGCCGAAAGAGCGACCAGCGTCCCAGCATAGAGAATGACGAGAATCAGGACGAGATGATTCATCGCGATCAGTGTAGCTGGGAGGGCGAGAAGAGATCGTGCGATGAGGTTTGGTCAACATGGCTATGAGGCGTTGTTCGGCCGCTTCGCGGCCTGGCTGTGAGGCTATGGAGGAAACTCGTTTTAGAAAACCCATAGCCCCATAGCCCCATAGCCCCATAGCCAAGCGTTCGCGGGCGGCTGTTGGGGACACCCGGTGGCGCCTTCGCACTCGATTTATTGGACACAGAACCGGGCAGGGAAATTGACGCAGGTGCCGTTGCGATACACTTGAAGAGGATTCTTAGGGGGAACTATGCACATCAATGATGTCCTCAAAGTGGCCGTTGAACGAAAAGCGTCAGACGTCCACATCAAGGTCGGTGCCCATCCGGTGTTGCGCATCGACGGCCGGCTCCAGGTCTTGACCGAGTTCAAACGCATGATGCAGGAGGACACCATCGCGATGGCGTTCTCGATGATGTCGTCGCGTCAAAAGGAGCGCTTTAAACACACTCTGGAAACCGATATCGCGTATTCGGTGCCCGGAATGGGTCGTTTTCGTTGCAATATCTTTCAACAGCGGGGCTCGGTGGGACTCGTTCTGCGTCTGATTCCGGCGCGGATCCAGACCTTCAAGGAATTGATGCTGCCGGGAACGCTCGAAAAGATCTGCGAGGAGCAGCGCGGTCTGGTGCTCGTGACCGGCACCACCGGTTCGGGAAAGTCCACCTCCCTGGCGTCGATGATCGATTTCGTCAATACGCGACGGATCGAGCACATCATGACCATCGAGGACCCGATCGAGTTTCTCCACCGCGACAAGAAGAGCATCATCAATCAGCGTGAAGTCGATGTGGACACCAAACAGTTCTCGACCGCATTACGATCCGCGATGCGGCAGGATCCGGATGTGATTCTGGTTGGTGAGATGCGTGACTACGAGACGATCGAAACGGCACTCCTGGCCGCCGAAACCGGCCATCTGGTGCTGTCGACATTGCATACGGTCGATGCCACCGAAACCGTCAACCGCATCATCTCGGTCTTCCCACCCCACCAGCAGAAGCAGATCCGGATCCAGCTCTCAGCGGTTTTGAAGGCGATCATCTCGATGCGCCTGTTACCTCGCGCCGACGGTCTCGGCCGGGTTCCGGCAGTCGAGATCCTGATCTCGACGGGCTATATCCGCGACTGTATCGAAAACAAGGAGAAGACCAAGCTCATCCGCGATGCGATCAACCAGGGCACCAGTCAATACGGTATGCAAACCTTCGACCAGAGCCTCTACCTCTTGTACAAGAACGGCCTCATCACGCTCGAGGAGGCGCTCCGCCGGGCAACCAACCCCGACGAGTTCAAGCTCAAGATTCAGGGCATCCAGTCGACCGCCGATATTTCCCGCGAGGAGATGGACGGTGTTCTCGAGTTGGGTACCGAAAACGAGCTCGATCCGTTCTCCGAGGAATCGCCCTTCGAGTTTGGCGGCGAAAGTTAAGCTCGGTTTCGCTCGATCTGTTGCAGTAGGCAACTTGCATGAGCAAACGATCCGCCTATCAGACGGCCCTCAATATTTTGTCTCGCCGCGATCACTTCCGGCGCGAGCTCGAGGAGAAGCTGCGTAAGAAGGAGTATCCGGCCGGTGAGATCGATGAGGCGGTCGGGCGCTGTGAGTCTCTCGGGTTGGTGGACGACGAACGGGTCGGCGGCCGATTTGTCGAGATCCGGGCCGTCGACAGGGGTTGGGGGCCTCACCGGCTGGCCGCGGAACTCAAACATCGGGGGATCGACTCCCTTGCTGCAGAACGTTTGGCGCGGCTCTCCCCCGATCAAGCGGTACAGGCCATGGGGACCGCCCTGCGAAAGCTCCAGGTGCGTGCTCCCGACGGCTGGTGGCGGGATAGCCAGCGCCGAGCCCGGATGGTAAGCTCCCTCATCACTCGCGGTTTCGAAACAGACATCGCGATCGCCGCCGTTGACGAATTGGCGGCATCCCGGGAGAACCAGAACCATGCGCTCGATGACCAGTAAGGATATCCGTCAGACCTATCTCGATTATTTTGCGTCCAAGGACCACCAGGTGGTGGCCTCGGGCTCTCTCCTGCCTGCCGGCGACAGCACGCTCCTGTTCACCAACGCCGGGATGAACCAATTCAAGGACGTCTTTTCGGGCCGGGAGAAACGGGACTACAGGAGGGCCACCTCGACCCAGAAATGTGTACGGGCCGGCGGCAAGCACAACGATCTCGAAAACGTCGGTTACACGGCGCGCCACCACACCTTCTTCGAGATGCTGGGCAACTTTTCTTTTGGAGACTACTTCAAGAAAGAGGCCATCGAGTACGCGTGGGAACTGGTGGTGGACATCTATGGGCTGCCGATCGAGCGCTTGTGGTTCACGGTTTACACCGACGACGACGACGCCGCCGCATTGTGGGAAGAGGTCGGCGCTCCTGCGGATCGCATCCTGCGTTTTGGCGAAAAGGACAATTACTGGTCGATGGGGGAGACCGGACCCTGTGGTCCGTGTTCCGAGATTCACTACGACCGGGGGCCTGATCCGATGGCACCGGGCCGGGCCGAGCTGGTCAACGGTGACGGCGACGACATCATCGAGATCTGGAACCTGGTCTTCATGCAGTTCGACCGCGACGCGAAGGGCAAATTGCATCCGCTGCCAAAGCCCTGCGTCGACACCGGTGCCGGCCTCGAGCGTTTTGCCACCGTGCTCCAGGATGTGGAGTCGAACTACGAGACCGATCTCTTCATGCCCATCATCGGTGCCGTGGCCGATCTTGCCGAGAGACCCTATGATCCGGCGGGTGAGCTGGCCCCGGCTTACAGGGTGATCGCCGATCACGTGCGGGCCTCGACCTTTCTCATGACCGATGGAGTGGTTCCCTCGAACGAGGGTCGCGGTTATGTGTTGCGTCGGATCATTCGCCGCGCCCTGCGCTACGGTCGCCAACTCGGGTTGGACGGTGCCTTTCTTCACACCCTGACACCGGTGGTCGTGGATCTCATGGGTGATGTCTTTCCGGACCTCATCACTCGCCAGGAGGTCGTCACGACCCAGCTTCGCCAGGAGGAAGAGCGTTTTGCGCGGACCCTCAATGCCGGCACCGATGTGGCCCAGCGAGAGCTCGAAAGGCTCAAACGCTCGGGGCAGGATGTCGTGCCCGGGAAGACGGTCTTTGATCTCTACCAGACCCACGGCATTCCACACGAATTGCTCGAAGAGTTTGCCCAGGACGAAGGCCTGACCATTGATCACGATGGTTTTGCGGCCGCCCTCGAAGAGGAGCGGGCGCGCGGACAGGCCTCATGGCGCGGCGATCTTCTGTCCCATTACCAACCCGAGTACGAGTGGTTGGCGGACAAAGGGACTCAATCCGAGTTCATCGGCTACGACGATTTCGAGGCCGCGAGCGAGGTCGTCGGCTTGATCGGTGACGACGGGCTCGAAGACATGCTCGATACGGGTGAGACCGGCGAGGTGGTTCTCTCGAAGACCCCCTTTTACGGCGAATCCGGCGGACAGATCGGTGATCGTGGTGTGCTCCGTTGGAAGGGCGGTCGCGCGGCCGTGCTCGATACCCAGAAACCGCTCGGCGATCTGATCGTCCACCGTGTCGTGGTCGAAGAGGGCCCACTCGAGCTCGGCTATGAAGTCCAGGCCGAGGTTGCCGAGAGCTTCCGCATCGATACCCAACGCAACCACACGGCGACCCATCTCCTGCACGCCGCCCTTCATCGGGTGCTCGGAGATGCGGCGCAGCAGGCTGGCTCATTGGTCGAGCCCGATCGCCTGCGTTTTGATTTCTCGTGGGGAGAACCGGTGACGGCGGATCAGCTTCGTGAAATCGAGCGTCTGGTCAATGCCGAGATCGTCGGCAACCATCCCCTGCAGAAAGAAATCATGGCGATGGACGATGCGAAGAAGCGCGGTGCCATGGCGCTCTTCGGGGAGAAATACGGTGATACGGTGAGGGTCGTGACCGTAGGTGACGGCGGCTTTTCCGTCGAGCTCTGCGGCGGGTGCCACGTTGACCGGACTGGCGATATCGGTCTTTGCTCGATCGTATCGGAACGTGGCGTTGCGGCCGGAGTTCGCAGAATCGAAGCGGTGACCGGTCGTGGAGCGGTCCAGCGAATGCAGGAGCGGGATCAGCTGGCCGAATCCCTTGCAAACGCCTATCAGACTTCCTTCGAAAAGCTCCCCGAGCTGCTCGAAGGCCGGAATCGGAAACTCGCCGACCTCGAGGCCGAGGTCAAAAAGCTCAAACATCAACTGGCCTCCGGAGATGCCGGTGGCGGGGAGATCCAGACCGAGGTCGATGGTTTCACCGTGCAAGCGCGGCGGGTGCCGGAGATGTCGCCGGGAGAGCTTCGGAATCTCGCAGACACTCTGCGTCAAAAACTCGGATCGGGAGTGGTGGTTCTCGGTATGGAATCCGGCGGCAAGGCCACTCTGCTTGCCGCCGTAACCGACGACCTCACCGATCGCGTCAAGGCCGGAGACCTGGTCAAAGAGCTGGCAACGGTGGTGGGTGGCCGTGGTGGCGGCAAACCCAATCTGGCCCAGGCCGGCGGACCGGATGTGGCCAAACTGGATGAAGCTCTCACCGCGGCGTCGAAAACGGTGGAATCGCTTCTGGTGGCGGGCTCCAGCTGAGGGTATCCGGCCGCAACCCATTTCACTACAGGAAAAGAGATCAATATGAAGAATGGAACTGAGCTTGCGTTTGTCGGTCCCGGTGTGATGGCGGAGGCCATGATCGCCGGTCTGATCGGGCAGGGTGTCGTACCTGCGGAGGCGATCGTCGCAGCCGGGCCGAGCGAATCGCGGGGAGCTGATCTCGTTGCACGTCACGGGATCCGGACGGCAACCGACAATGTAGCGGCGGTCACCGATGCCGATGTGGTGGTGCTCGCCGTCAAACCGCAACGTCTCGATCACGTGCTTGCGGAGCTGAATGGGGTCATCAAGCCCTCCGCCCTGGTGGTCTCGATTATCGCCGGGGCCACCGTTGACAAGATTTCCGGCGGGTTGGATCACACCAAGGTGGTGCGTTCCATGCCCAACACACCGGCCCAGATCGGCGAGGGGATTACCGTTTGGACCGCAGCGCCTTCTGTTTCCAAAGAACAGCAGGAATCGGCGCAGAAGATTCTCGGTGCATTTGGTGACGAGGTCTTTGTTGAGGAAGAGAGATTTCTCGACATGGCCACGGCGCTTTCCGGCACCGGCCCTGCCTATGTTTTCCTTTTCATGGAGGCGATGGTTGATGCGGGCGTCCACCTCGGATTTTCGCGGCGGGTGGCAGAAATCCTGGTGGCAAAGACCCTTCGCGGATCGGTGGATTTTTATTCGAGTGACGACGATCCACGCCACCTCGCGAGATTGAGAAATCAGGTGACTTCGCCGGGGGGCACTTCGGCAGCAGCTCTCTATTACCTCGAAAAGGCCGGCTTTCGCACCGCCATTTCCAGAGCAGTGTGGGCCGCATACGAACGATCCCGTGAATTGGGAGTCGATTCGAGCGCCCATTCTCCGGAGCGCCTGCCCTAGGTAAACACGCTCTGACCAACCGAGAGGCTTCTGCGGCCCTTCAATTGCGGCGAAGCGTCGAATTTTTCACCTTTTGTTCCAGTTTTTTCTTTCGACGAGCAATGTTTGACAGAATCCATGTAAGAGGATAATATTCAAAAATCATGAATAAATATTCAGTTCTTATTCATGATTTCCCAATGATCAAACGAACGAGAATGGTTGAGTAATGAATAAATCTACACAGTCTTCCGCGGTGGTTTCCAAGATCGATCGCCAAATCTTGATCCGGGAAATCGTCGCTGACAACCGGGTCGACACCCAGTCGGCTCTGGTCGAGCGACTGCATGCTGCCGGCGTCTCGTGCACCCAGGCGAGCATTTCGCGGGATATTCGGGAGATCGGGCTGGTCAAACGCGGTGGCCGCTATGTCGAACCGCAGGCGGCGGCAGCGGTGCCGGATCTGGTGGATTTTGCGTCGAGCATCGCCGCTTTCCTGCAGAGCGCCACTGCCGTAGGGGATCACCTGGTGGTCGTGAGGACCCTGCCGGGAACGGCGCACAGTATCGGCATCTACGTGGACGGGATCGATTGGCCGGGTGTGGTGGGCTCGGTTGCCGGAGATGACACGCTTTTTGTGGCGGTCCTCGACCGAAATGCCGGTGAACGCATGATCGAGGCCCTCGAACACATCATGGAGAAGTCCTCATGAAAGCGAAGAAAATCGTGGTCGCCTTCAGCGGCGGTCTGGACACTACTTATTGCGCGGCCTGGCTGCGGGAAACAACTGGAGCCGAGGTCATCACCGTGACGGTGGACACCGGCGGTTTTGACGTGGATGAACTGGTCGAGATCGAGGCCGCATCGAAGCGAGCCGGCGCGCACCACCATCTCACCGTTGACGGCAGGACCGAGGTCTTTGACCGGGTCATCAGCAGGATCATCCAGGGAAACATCCTGCGCGGCGACGTCTATCCACTGTGTGTTTCGGCTGAACGTCTGATTCAGGCGGAGCTCCTCGTTCGCGAGGCGAAGAGCCTGGGTGCCGAGGCCGTGGCACATGGGTCGACCGGTGCCGGGAACGACCAGGTTCGTTTTGATGTTTCCTTCCGGACCCTGGCTCCTGAAATCGAAGTTTTGGCTCCGATCAGGGAACAGGCTCTGAGCCGGGAACAGGAATCGTCCTGGTTGCACGATCACGGCATCGAGGTCGCGCCCACCACGACGACCTACTCCGTCAACGCAGGAATGTGGGGATTGACCATTGGCGGCGGTGAGATTCACGATCCCTGGTCCACCGTGCCCGATGAGGCTTACCCAAACGTGGTCAAACCCGACGAGGCGCCGGTCGGAGGGACAACGATCGAGATCGAATTCGCGGCCGGCGTACCGGTGGCCCTTGACGGCGAGGTCCTCTCCGGTCCGGAGTTGATCGCCAAGCTCAATCGCCTCGGCGCGGCCCACGCTGTCGGTCGCGGTGTCCACCTGGGTGACACCATTCTCGGCATCAAAGGGCGGATCGCTTTCGAGGCGCCTGCGGCCGCGATGCTCATTCCGGGCCATCGTGAGCTCGAAAAGCTCGTGCTCACCCGATGGCAGCAGTTCTGGAAGACCCAGGTCAGCGGATTTCTCGGCACGATCATTCACGAGGCGATGGCGCACGATCCAGTCTTTGACGACATCGGGGCCATGGTCTCTTCGAGCCAGCAACGGGTTCAGGGAACGGTTCGAATGAATCTGTGTCAGGGCCGGGTGGAGGTCGAAGGGATTCGCAGCCCGAATTCCCTGGTCGACCAGGTGGCAGCCACATACGGCGAAACCCAGTCGCTGTGGTCGGGCGAAGATGCGGCTGGCTTCACCAGAATCTACGGACTGCAAGGCGCACTGGCCCATGCGGTCGGGCGGCGGATGGAGACGAGGGGCTCGGGCTCATGAGACGAATCACGCTCGACAAGATCGCATCGGCCGCGAAGAATGCTCCAATCACCCACGACGCCTACATCACATCGGAAGTGGTGGCGGAGGCGGGCTACGTGGTGGCTGTGAAGATCCTCACCGACAAAGCGGTTTACAACCAGCTCGAAAACGTCGAGGGACGGATGACCCGGCTCAAACCCGGTGATGTGATTGCCGGCGTGCTCGGCCACCGCCGCGCTTTGCGAGGCTATGTCGGTGATGTTCCCGATCAGGTCAAGCCCGGCGACACCCTCAACGTACTCAACCTCGGTGGCGTGATCGGCCGCTGCTCCTCCTACGCGCCGGATGTCGGCAAGCCATTCGATGTCGAGCTTCTCGGAGCGGTCCTCCACTTTCCGATCCTCGGTGAGCGTATCGGCAAACCGGTGGCGATCGCGGATCATGGAATTACGTCCAACGGGCCTTCGAAACACTCGGCGCCGATCGTTGCTGTGGTCGGGACCTGTATGGACTCCGGTAAAACGGTCGCCACCTGCGAGATCATCCACGGTCTCTCTCGCAAGGGACGGGCGGTTGCAGCGGGAAAACTGACCGGAGTCGCCTTGCAGCGCGATGTGCTCGGGATGCTCGATCACGGTGCGGCAGAAGCCGTTTCGTTCATCGACGCCGGCGTCGTCACCACCGACGCCGCCACGGCTCCCGACGCGGCCCGGCGGATCATCGGTCAGCTCAATCGCTCGCGACCCGATGTGATCATCCTCGAACTCGGGGATGGCCTGTTGGGGGAATATGGCGTCCAGGCCATCCTGTCAGCGCCGGATCTGCTCGAACAGATCCGTTCGGTGGTGTTGTGTGCGACCGACCCGGTGGGCGCGTGGGGCGGCACGAGGCTGTTGAGCGAAGACTACGGTCTGGTGCCTGATGTGATCACCGGCCCTGCGACCGACAACGAGGTCGGCGGCTCCTTTGTCGAGACCTCCCTGGGTATCCCGACGGCCAACGCCCTGACCTCTCCCGAACGCCTGGTCGAAATTGTTGCAGGAAGGCTCTTCGATGGCAACGCGTAAGGCAGTCGTCCTCGGTGCCGGAGGATTTGTCGGCGGTGAGCTGCTCCGCCTTTTGGCCACCCACCCTCATCTCGAGCTCGCAGCGGCGGTTTCGGAAAGCAGCGCCGGGAGAGTGATCGGCGACGTTTATCCCGACCTCGATCCCTGGATCGATCTTCAGTTCATATCTTTCGGTGATTGGGACCCGGATGTTCTCGGCGGCGATTCGTGGACGGTGTTTTCGGCCATGGGGCACGGAGACACCATGAAACGGCTGCCTCAACTCGTGGATATGGAGGGGGCTGGTGATCTCCAGGTCATCGATCTCTCCGGCGATTTTCGTTTGCAGGACGACTCCATATACGAGCAGGCCTATGGCCGCCCGCATGCGCACCCCGATCTCTTGTCGGAATTCGTCTACGGGCTGGCGGAGGTCAATCGCCCGCTGATCATCGGATCCGATCGTGTCGCCAATCCGGGCTGTTTCGCCACGGCCATCGGATTGGCCCTCGCGCCGGCCGCGGGTGCCGGTTGGGGTGTTCGATGCGTTGCGGTGGATGGTATGACCGGTTCGTCGGGAGCCGGCGTCAAACCCGGACCGACCACCCACCACCCGCGCCGCGCCCATAATATCGAGGCCTACCGGCCCCTGGAACACCAGCATCTGCCGGAAATCGTCCAGACCTGGCAATCAGTTGGGGATGGTTCGTCGGTCCCGATTTCCTTTGTTCCGCACCGAACGCCCCTGGTTCGCGGAATTGCGGCATCCTGCCACCTTTTTGTCGATCCTGGAGTTGATGCAGCGGGAGTCTCCGACCGATACCGGAGTTATTATGCAGGGGCCCCCTTCATCCGGATCCTCGATCAGCCGCCGGCGGTGGTCGATGTCTGGGGGAGTAACAGGTGTGATCTCGCGATCGTGGCCCGGGACGGGGTGGTCTCGGTGTGCTCCGCCATCGACAATCTGGTCAAAGGGGCGGCCGGCCAGGCAATTCAAAATGCAAATCTCATGAACCGGTGGGACGAAACGAGCGGGCTTCAGACCCCGATGCCGACTCCCATCTGAGTGCGAGGAATTTGTGAATACCAACACTGAAATCAATGCCACCGAGGATCGTTTCTCCGTCCCGAGCTATGCAAAATGGCCGGTCGCATTCGTCCGCGGTTCCGGCTGCCGCTTGTGGGACGCGGAGGGTCGGGAGTATCTCGATCTCTACGGCGGTCATTGCACGTCGGTGCTCGGTCACTCCCATCCCCGGTGGGTGTCGGCGGTCTCCGATCAGGCCGGACAGCTCGGCTTTTATTCGAATGTTGCGGCCAACGATGTCCGCGCTCGTTATCTCGAGCGGTTGGTTCATTTTGCACCGGACCACATCGAGCGGGCCTTTCTCTGTAACTCGGGAGCAGAGGCCAACGAGACTGCGGTCAAGATGGCCATGAAGGCCACCGGGCGGACCGGGATCATCGCAATGGAGGGTGGTTTTCATGGGCGCACAGCCGGCGCCCTCTCGCTGACCCATCTTGGGGGCTACCGGCGGCAGTTTCCGGCGGTCGTCCGAGATGTCCCTGAGGTGGCCTTTGGCGATCTCGAGGCCGTGGTTGCGGCTCTGGACGAAAACACCGCCGCGGTGATTCTTGAACCGATCCAAAGCATGGCCGGTGTCCGGGTTGCGGCGGAAGAGTTTTATCCGGACCTGGTGGCGGCCTGCCACTTCAATGGAACATTGGTGATATTCGATGAGATTCAGACTGGCGTGGGAAGGCTGGGCGCCCCCTTTGCGGCAGACCTTTGGCAGGCCCCTGCAGATCTCGTCACGAGCGCCAAGGGTCTCGGCAATGGCTTCCCTATGGCGGCGGTCCTGACGACCGAAGCGGTGTCTGAGACCGTGGCCATCGGCGATCAGGGAACAACTTTTGGTGGTGGGCCGCTGGCGTGTGCCGCCGGCCTCGCGGTGCTCGATGTGATCGATGACGAGCGTCTGATCGATCGCGCCGCACAGATGGAGGAGACTGCCCGTCAGTTCCTGGTTGTTGGACCGGTGAAGGCCCTCCGGGGCCGAGGATTGTTGCTCGGTCTCGAGACGTCGGTGGCGGCAAAAGAGGTCGGTCGATTCCTCTTCGATCGTGGAATCCTGGCCGGAACTTCCTCCGATCCGCACGTGTTGCGGTTGATGCCGCCGCTGGTTGTGGGAGAGGCTGAGTTGCAGGTGCTGGCTGATGCGCTGAACGAATTTTCTGGAGGCTGAGGACGTGGAACATTTTCTGAGCACCACCGATTGGTCACCCGATCGTATCGATCGTGTCCTCGAGAGGGCGGCCGGAATCAAGGCAGGGATCTGCCGCGATCGGCTCGACGGTCGGGTGATGGGGATGGTCTTTTTCAACCCGAGCCTGCGGACCCGGACCTCCTTCGAGGTCGGGATGTACCAACTCGGCGGTCATGCGGTCAATCTCTCGGTCGGCGGCGGCATGTGGAATCTGGAGGCTCGCGAGGGCGTGGTCATGGACGGCGGCGCCGCCGAGCACGTCAAAGAGGCGGTGCCGGTGCTGGGCCGGTATGCTGATGTTCTCGGCGTCCGAGCGTTTCCGAACGGAAGCGATTGGCGAGAGGATCGCAAGGACCCGGTGGTCACCGCCTTTGCCGCGGCGTCGGAAGTGCCGGTGATCAGCATGGAGTCGGCTCTGTGGCACCCGTGCCAGGCACTGGCCGACGCTTTGACCTGGAATGAACTCGGGCTCAAACGGGGAGATCGGGTGGTCCTGAGTTGGGCCTATCACCCGAAGGCGCTGCCGGCCGCAGTTCCGCATTCGGTTGTGGCGATGGCGGCACAACGTGGACTCGATATCACGGTCCTTCGCCCGGACGGCTATGACCTCGACCCCGAATTGATGATCGATGCCGTTCGGATCGCTCAAACGACGGGTGCTGCGGTGACAACCACCGATGATCGTGCAGCCCTCGATGGTGCCAAGGTGGTCTACGCCAAGTCGTGGGGAAGCCTCGAACACTATGGTGATCCCGCGGCCGAAGCGGCCTTGCGTGAGCTACACCGAGACTGGCAGGTCACGAGCGATTGGATGGCACGAACCGATCGGGGTCGTTTCATGCACTGTCTGCCGGTGCGACGCAATGTGGTGGTTTCCGATGAGGTGCTCGATTCCGATGCCAGCGTGGTCGTGGATCAAGCTGAGAACAGACTTCACGCGCAGAAGGCGCTGTTGCTGGAATTACTTGGAGGGATCAGATGAACGGCCGCATTACCGGGCTCCGCACCGCGGTGCCGTTTCTTCGCATGTTCAAGGGAAAGACCTTCGTCGTCAAAATCGGCGGTGAGGTGATCGATGACGAACAGGCGCTCGCAAATTTCGCCGATCAGGTATCGCTGCTCCACCAGGTGTCCATTGACGTGGTGGTGGTGCACGGCGGAGGACCACAGGCGACCGAGCTCTCGAAACAACTCGGTCTCGAGGTGCAAACGGTGGGTGGGCGAAGGGTGACCGACGCCGACACTCTCGAGGTTGCCAAGATGGTCTTCAACGGCAAGCTCAACACCGATCTGCTGGCAGCCCTGGTTCGGAGCGGTGTGCCCGGAGTGGGTCTGTCCGGTGTGGATGGCGGTCTCATCCAGGCCCACCGCCGGCCACCGGTCGAAGTGGAGGACCCCGAGTCGGGAGCGACCAGGACCCTCGATTTCGGTTTCGTAGGAGACATCGATTCGGTCGATCCCAAGCTCATCAAACATCTGCTGGCGGGTGGGTTTGTTCCCGTCGTGAGTGCCCTGGCGGGTGGTGAAAACGGAGAGATCTACAACGTCAACGCCGACACCATCGCCGCCCGGCTCGCGGCCACCCTGGGGGCCGTCAAACTCATTCTGCTGACCAGCGTTGCCGGGGTCTACGAGGATCCGGAGGATCGCAACAGTCTGATTTCGCACATGGATCACGGCCGGCTCGAGGAACTCCTGGGTTCGGGCGCTGTCGGGGGAATGAAGGCCAAGCTCGAAGCCTGTCGTTTCGCTCTCCTGGAGGGTGTGCCGCGGACCCACATTATCAGCGGCATCAAAGCGGATTCCCTCTTGACCGAGGTTTTTACCAACGAAGGCTGCGGCACGCTGATCGAGGCTTCACCTGAAATCCCGATCGGAGGCGTGGCCCCGTGAGAAGGGTCTCAGCTCCCTTGCTGTTGAAAGAGCTGGTTTCAATCCCGAGTCTGTCGGGAGACGAAGCGGAGCTCGCCCGGTTCATTCTGGAAAGGGCCGATTCGTGGGGGCTGCAGGCCGAAATGGCCGGTCGAAACGTTGTGATAAGGGTCGGGAAAGGGGAGGGGCCGCGTTTGCTTCTGAACTCACACCTCGACACCGTGGCTCCGGTGGCAGCATGGCCGCACGATCCGTTTTTGCCCTGTGACGAAGGGGGGCGCATCTCGGGCCTTGGCGCCAATGATGCCAAGAGTTGCGTCACCGCGATGTTGTGTGCGGTGGCGGGTGTCGAAAGCAAGGAGATCGGGGGCCAGGTGGTCCTGGCTCTGACCGTTGACGAAGAAATCGGCGGCGGCGGAGGCGGTCTCGAAAGATACGTTGGGGAACTGGGTCGCCTCGACGCCGCGGTCATCGGGGAGCCGACCAACCTCGATATCTGTTGTGCCCAGAAGGGCCTGTTGATTCTGGAGCTCGAGACCCAGGGCACCGCGCGCCACGCGGCCCACGCACACCGCTTGCCGGGGGCCAATGCCATCACAGAAGCCGCCAGGGCGATTGCCGCCCTCGACGGCTACAGCCCGGGTGGAGAACACCCGTTGCTTGGCCGCGTCACCTGCCACGTCACGACGGTTGAAGGCGGCACTCGGCGCAACGTGATCCCGGATCGCTGCGTCTTCTGTCTCGATCTTCGAACGGTTGATGATGATGCGACCGCCGACATCGTGGCCGAGGTGGCGGCGTTGACCGGAGCCTCGGTCCGGGTCCGGTCGGATCGTCTCAAATCTCTGAGCACCGATCCGGATTCCCCGGTGGCACGTGCTGCTCGCCGGGCGCGACCGGAGGCAAGGGTGATCGGATCGGCGACCCTTTCGGACGCCGTCTGGACCCGTCACCTGCCAACCATCAAGGTCGGCCCCGGACAAACCGAACGTTCGCACACCGCCGGAGAATTTGTGACGCACACCGAGTTGGTAGACGGCGTCGAGTTCTACTCGCACCTCATCAAGGAGTTTTTTGCTTCTTCAGCTTCTTAGCTTCTTAGCTCAGAATCCGTTGCCACCGAGACGCAAGACTCCACGCCGACCCTCGCGGACGGGCTGCGCACCGCCGACCTCAGGAGTGACGACTCGGTCTCGACCGCCCGCATGGGTGATGCGGTCTGCGATCGACTGCAGTGTTGACGATCTTCTATCCCTTTGGTTTCAACCAGTAGGCGAGAGCCGGTAGCAGAACGATCGCGCCCGCCATGTTCAACAGGAACATGAAGGTCAACAGGATGCCCATGTCGGCCTGGAACTTGATCGGCGCGAAGATCCAGGTGGCGACACCGAGAGCCAACGTGACGCCGGTGAAGACGACCCCGGCACCGGTGACTTTGAGGGTGTTGTGGTAGGCCTCCTGGATCGCCATGCCTTCCTTCAAGAAGCTCTTGAAACGACTGTAAATGTAGATCCCATAGTCGACGCCGATCCCGACCCCGAGCGCAACAACCGGAAGGGTGGAGGTCTTGAGACCGATCTCGAGGATGGCCATCAAGGCGTAGGCGAGGATCGAGACCAAGGCCAGGGGAACGACGATCGCTATCGTCGCCTTCAGGGACCGGAAGGTGATCAAACAGAGAACGATGATCGCCGCGAAGACGTAGATCAGCATCGGGAACTGGGCTTCGGAAACAGCTTCGTTGGTGGCTGCCATGACGCCCACGTTGCCGGTGGCCAACCTGAATTTGAGCTCGTCGGATCCGTTTTCCGCCTGGAATTTCTTGACGGCTGCGACCACCCGTTTGATGGTCTCTGCTTTGTGATCGACGGTGTAGATGTAGACCGGCATCACACTACAGTCGCCGTTCAATAGACCGGTGCTGGTGTCGATGTATGTCACAGCCTGGGCCATGGTCGACGTGTTGCGGGGCAGGACCCGCCACATGAGGCTGCCCTCGTTCCAGCCTGCATTGATGATCTTGGCGACGGCGCCGATGCCAAAAACCGATTGCACGCCGGGTACGTTCCTGATATTCCACTCGAAGGCGTCAATGGTGGTCATGAGCTCGTGCTCGGTGCAGGCCTCCGGGTGCGACTCGATGATCGTGGTGATGACGTCGACTCCCAAGGTGAAGTGATCGGTGATCACGCCGGTGTCGAGGTTGTAGGTCGAGTTGGCGCGGAGCTCGGGTACCCCCGCATGGAGGTCACCGATCTTGATCTGGGTGGCCTTCCAACCGCCGACGACAAAGAGCACGACGGCCAGCGCGATAATGATCGTGGCATTGCGCGCTGTCGCGATTCTGGCCAACGAGGTCCAGAGGGGATCGAGTTGTTTGGCCCGGGCGACAAGTTTTGCGAGATATTTCTCGTCGAGTTGCACGTAGGACAGCAGAACCGGCACCAGGACCAGATCAGTCAGGATGATGATCGCTACACCGAGGCTGGCGGTGATCGCCATTTCCTGGATCATCCGAATCTCGATCAACATGATGGTGATGAAGCCGATGGTGTCCGAGAGCAGAGCGATTCCACCCGGCACGAGCAGTCGTTGGAAGGTCGACTTGGCTGAGCTGAGACTGTCGGTGCCTTCGAAGACCTCGGCCCGGAATGCGCTGACCATCTGAACGCCGTGGCTGACGCCGATTGCGAAGACCAGGAAGGGCACCAGGATCGACATGGGGTCGATGCCGAAGCCCAGGAGGGTCAGCAGACCCAGTTGCCAGATGACTGCCATCAGCGAACAGCCGACGACGATCACCGTGAGTTTGAAGCTTTGCGAGTAGTACCAGACAAAAACCGCGGTGATGATGAATGCGATCAGGAAGAAGAGCACCACCCGGGCCGCGCCCGATGCGATATCGCCGATGACCTTTGCAAAACCGATGATGTGGTAATCGAAAGCAACCCCGACCTCGGTTTCGCTGTAGCGTTGGCGAATGTCCTCAAAGATCGAAGAGACGGCGATGACATCAAGCCGCTCGCCGGTGTTCGGGTTGATTTCCTGGAGCTCGGCGACAACCAGTGCGGCCGAAAAGTCGTTGGCGACCAGCCTGCCCATGTAGTTGGACTTGAGGATGTTTTCGCGAACCTGGGCGAGGCCTGCTTCGGTGGGTTCGAAATCATCTGGGATGACGTTGCCACCCGAGATGCCGTCCTCGACCACCTCGGTGAATCGAACGTTGGGTGTAAACAGCGACATCACACGCGTTCGATCAACGCCTTCGATAAAGAAGACCTCGTCGGTAATCTCCTGCAATACCTGGAAAAACTCAGGTGTGAAAATATCGCCCTCTTTGGCACGAATGGCGATCACGACCTTGTTGGCGCCGCCATAGGCGTCGCGGTATTCAAGATAGGTCTGCATATAGGGGTGTTTGATCGGCAGGAGCTTGGCGAAGCCGGCATCGATCTTGAGGTGCGAGGCCTGCCAGGCCATGAAGATCGTCAGAATGACGAACACGGCCACGACCAGGCGGCGGTTGTTGAAGATCAGATTTTCGAGCATGGTCTTCATTTCAAAGTCCTCCGCTCAGTCCGTAGCGCCGGTGAGTTGGCTCAACGGTGTGTTGTTGACCCCGAATTCTCCGACGATGAACACCTTGTCATCCGGAGTCTCGACGATCGCCGAAATACCCCGTCGATTCGCCTGCGGGTGGAGTTCGAAAGATCGACCGTCGTCGTCAGAAACCAGAATCGTTCCTCCGAGCCCGACGATCACGATCCGTCCGTCGGCGAGTTGGATTCCGTCGGTCAACATGGCGACCGTGCCGGTTTCAATCTCCTGCCAATTCTCGCCACCATCTTCCGATCTGAAGAGATTCCCCCGCAGTCCAAAGACCATGACCCCGTCGGCGAGCGGGAGAACGCCGAAAAAGGAGCCCTGGTAGGGCGTCAAAAGGGTGGTCCAGTTCTCGCCGCCGTCATCCGATCGGTAGACCGAACCTGCCTCCGCAGCGATGTACATCGTGCCATCGGTTGCGCGGGCTATCTTGTGCAGGTGCCAGTCATCTTCGCTGATCCAGCGTGAATCCCAGGTTGTACCGCCATCGGTGGTTTCGAAGAAGCTGCCGTAGGCGCCGATAGCGATGCCGTAGTTTTTGTCGGCGAACCAGACGTCAAAGAATGGAGCTTCGTCGTCAGGCGCCCAATAGACCCGTTCCCAGGTCGTGCCGCCGTCGGTTGTCCGGAGGATTACCGAGTCGTGCCCGACGGCCCACCCGGTTGAACGATCGTGGAAAAAGACCCCGTTGAGTCCCGATCGTGTCGGGACATCTCTCTGTTGCCAGGTTGCGCCCAGATCCTCGGAGACCAGAATGTGGCCTCGTTCTCCGACCGCGATCAGGGTCCCGCCGACTTCAACCGCATCGAGCATCAGGGATTGCGGTGCCAGCAGCGCCGGAATCGAATATTCCGGGGCATCTTCCTCTTGAGCCGTCGCGAAGGCTCCCACGGCCAAGAGGAGACCGAAGATGACCACGATCGATGACCGCGCTCTCCCTGCGAGCCTGGTTTGACGTCGGGTCACGCAATCAGCGACCCGGGCGGTAGGTGTGCCCGATGGAGTTTCCATCTGCCGTTCTCCCGGTTTTTTTCGAAAGAAATAAAAAGGCGGACGGGCTGTGAGGCCCGTCCGCCGGTATCAATACAATGTCAGCGCCGGCCGGTGCGGCGCAGCGACGCCGGAGTGAAGTCCTCGGGGCTTCGCGTGATGGTGAAATCGTAGGGCGCATTTTCACTGTTGAGACCGACCGCGAGATAGCGGCCTGCCTGGAGGTCGGTATGGACCTCGAGCGAGGTCCACATGGCCGGCATCTGGTAATACTGCACGATGTGGCCCTCGGAGACCCGCCACAGTTGATCACGGTTGTCATAGATGTCGACCGCTGCAATCTGCCAGCTGTCTTCGTCGATATAGAAGGTCCGTCTTTTGTAGATGTGGCGTGAGCCCTCTTTGAGGGTCGAATCAACGACCCACACCCGATGGAGTTCGTAGCGCGGGAGGTCCTGGTTGATGTGGAGCGGCGTCAGGATGTCCTTGAACTTGACCGAGGGGTCCTGGAGCTTGTACGAGTTGTAGGGAATGTAGATTTCCTTCTTGCCGACAAGCTTCCAGTCATAGCGGCTCGGTGAGCCATTGAACATGTCGAGCTGATCCGAGGTCCGCATCGAGTCGGCCGCGGTTCCGGGGTTGTCATAGGCCACGTTCGGCGCCCGGCGAACTCGACGCTGACCGGGGTTGTAAAGCCATGCGTTGCGGTGTTCCTTGACCTGGTCCATCGTTTCGTGCACCAGCAGCACACCACCGGCGAGTCGGGCCGGGGCGGTCACTTCCTGTTTGAAGAAGAAGACCCGGTTGTTGAGCTTTTCTTCGCTCATGTCCGGCATGCTGTATGACATGTAGAACTCATCGCGGAACTGGACCAGGGTGTAGCTGCCGCCGCGGGTCGGTGCCGCCTGGCCGATCTGGCGCGCGGCCGCGTCGGCGCGGTAGCGTACGAGGTGGTTCCAGATCGCCTCGACACCCTCTTTGGGAATCGGGAACGGAATGCCGTTGACCGCGCCGGTGATACCGTTGCCGCCTTCGACCAATTTCGCAGTCCCGGCAATGTGCTTTGTTGCGTCATAGATTCGTTGCGGCACTGCGGCCGTCCGGTGGCTCGGGTAGACAATCATCTTATAGCTGTCGGGATAGGTCTCGAAGAGAGCCTTCTGACCGACGGTGAGCTTGTCTGCATACTCGCTCATGTTGGCTGCGGTGATGGTGAAGAGCGGCGTTTCGTCGCCGAAAGGATTGACCATGTGAGTGCCCGGTTGCCAGTTGGCGGGTGGTGTGGCCAGACCGCCATCCCAGGCCGGGATCGTGCCGTCGGCGTTGCCGGCCTTCTCTCCACCGAGCGGAGTCAGAGTTGTACCGAGTTGGGCGATTTCGTCGGCCGACAACTGGGCCCACGCGGGTGCCGTCATGCCTACCGCAAGCACCAGTGCGCAGCCGAGGATGATTTTGCTGTGGTTTTTCATATGTGCCTCCCCTCTAGAACGAGAACTTGACGAACGCGCCGACAAAGTCGCGGTCGTTGATCAGGTTGTAGCGGCCGGCGCCGCTGTAGTCGGTGTAACTGAGATCGATCTGCCAGGCGTTCTGGAAACCGGCCTGGAGACCGATCGTGAATGCCTTGCGATTCGGAATGAAGGAACCCCCGGGTGCCGGCGAGACGCCCTGAACATCGTGGGCCCAGGCAAAGCGAGGCGCCAGGCTCCAGGCACCGATGGCGTTGTTGTAGGTCAGGCGCCCCGCCATGCGGTAGCCCCATGAAAAGTCATCGGCGAAACGTTGCGGTTCCTCGGCCGGTTTGCCGGCGTGGGCACCGCCGGGCAGTGCGTGGATCGGGTTGCCGCTGGTATAGGTCCCAGGGCCCTCGAAGCGAAGCTCTTCCTTGTCCGGCATGTCGAAGACCCAGTTGAATCCGGGTTCGAGAACGACCACGCCCTGATCCGCGCCGAGGAAGTTGGAGAATACCTTGGTAAAGGTGAATTGAAGCTGTGAAGTGTCAAATGTGTCGTAGCCCAGGATGGTCTCCGAGAATCCGGCACCGCCCGGAACGACCTGATTGGTCGCCGCGAGCCCGGCGGAAATGGGCGACAGCGCTGCAAAGAGGACCTCGACATCGTCCTTCTGGAGCGGGTTGTCCTGACGGTATGAAATTTCGCCCTGGAAGGCGATGCCCGAGGTGCCGAGTTGGGCGTTCCAGCTCAGACCCATGACCTTGATGTCTTCGGGATAGGCGGTATACCACGTCGCGCTGTTGGCGTACATGGAGGTTGCGGCCGCCTGTGCCGCCTGGGCAGCCGCCGCGTCGACCTGAGGGCTGACGCCCGGTGGCACGCCAAAGAAATAGTAGATCTGCAGCGCTGCAGCGGCACCCGCGGCCTGGATACCGGGAACGATCGAAATCGGACCGGTAACGCCATTGATGGTCGGCAGCCGGCTATGGAGGTTCATGTAATAGAAACCGAATTCGGTGCCGCCAAAGTTTGGCAAAAACCACTTCAGCGACAGACCGTACTGGCCGCCATCATCCGGTTCTTGGGTTGCGCCTCTGGGCACACTCATGAAGGGGTAGTCCGACGGCGGCTGGATGTAGAACGGCGATTCGCCCGTGTCGGGGAAGCTGGCAAATGCGAGGAAGACTCTTTCGCCTCCCAGCCCCACGAAGTCGTTGGTCGAAAAATAAGTGCCTGGAGGATCAACGACGATATTTTCCCACTCGTATTGGTAGAAGGCCTCAACCGAGATGTTGGCTGAAAGATCGAAGGAGGCCCAGACCATTCCTTGCGGCCGGAAGGCCTCGCGGAGCTCGGAGCCCGGCACCCGCAGGGCCGACAGATCGACCGAGTTGATGACACTCAGTCCACCCTGAATGAAGGTGCTCTCGCCCCAGTTGAGGACCTGGCGGCCGACTCGGATCTCACCGCGGCGTCCACCGCCGAGCGGGAACTGCCACCACGCGAAGGCGTCGAGCAGTTCGACGCGGCTCCCTGCCCAATCGAGCGCTTCCTGGGTCAATTCGGTCCGTTCGCAGCAATTCTGTTCGAGAGCGAAATCATAGAAACCGCTGCCGCGGAGAAAGACACCGAATTGGTGTGGGTTATTCCTGGAGGTTGCGAAATCGAAATCGATGGTCGCCTTGAGAGAATTGCTGACCAAAGAGTTCTTTTCGAAGTTGAGATTGCCATCATCGCCGTTGACCGACCACGCGGTACCCCCTTCGAAGGGGCTGATGATGCTCGGATCTCGATCGGCGACCCGAAGCCGTCCGCCCCACGAAACGGTGGTGTCGAGATTGAGCGTGTACGAGCCCTTGTTCGACGAGAGATCGATCGCTTCGGCGGGTGCCGAAAAGACCACGATCAAAGCTGCCGCGAGAACAAAGGCACCAACGCCCCGCCCCCTATGGATCAGCCTGGATTTCGACATCATGTTCATCTCCTCCCTCCAATCGTCCTGTTGTTTGATTCTGAACCTGTGCAAAAACAAGACGGCCCTTCAAACCAGTGGGCTGAAGGGCCGATAGTAACGCGGTTGATGTACGGGGTTTTTTGGGGGGTCATCCGGGGGGATGGTGGTTCACCAGCAATACAGGCAAATGTGCCGTCTGTAGCTACTGAAATCCCTCGCAACGCCGTTCCCCCTTCCCCGGATCGGTGACGAGACGAACTGTTCTGACCAAACGTCAAATGGCGATCGCGAGCATAACACAGCAACCGCGTCAAATACCTGCAATACAAACGGTTCTGATGATGAGACCCTGTTTCAATAACCGTTGAGATACCGCCACATCTCCGGAAAACGGACCGGCTGGAGAAAACGCAGATCACGCAGATAAACGCAGATTGGCCGTCGCAGTCGCTATCGCTCTCGGCGAGCAATCCTCACTCCGAACCACTGTTGTCCAAAACAGATCGTCATGTGGAGTTGCCCATCTGACAATACGTGGTTTACGGGTTGGTTTTTGGCATATCCAGTTCGCGGTGGCCCGTGCCCGTGCCCGTGTCCGCGTCCGCGTCCGTGCCCGATTTGCAGCGGCAGCGACAGGCAACAGCGAACAGCGACAGGGGGCAGTGATCAGGAACAGCGATCAGGGACAGCGGTCAGTGGACAGCGATCAGTGGACAGCGATCAGGTGCCGCGACAGCGTGGCCACCTTCGGGTCGTTTGTTCGCCGAAGCTGAAGCTGCCCCGGCCGCTGGTCGCTGCCGCTGACTACTGAACGCTGTTCCCTGTCTCTGACGCTGATCGCTGTCGCCGTCCCTGAACGGTAGCCGAGAACCTGTCTCGGACAAGAGTGGCTCCGACCCTCGAATTCCTCAACCAATCAGAGCCCGAGGCGTTTTCTCGTGAGGGCTTCGAGACCGCCGGCGAGGACCAGTTCCTGCGCTGCCGGGCCGACCGGTGAGAGTGCAAAAGTCTCGCCTCGCCAGGAGGCGGTGGCGTTCCGGAAATCGATGCTGAGATCGCCGGCCGGAATTGAGCGTGCGCCCGCTGCGGCCTCGTCCTCATACGCCTTCCGGATGGCCTCCGAAAGTGCCTCGCTCTGCAAACAAATGAAGGCGTTGTTGAAGGCGTTGCGGAGATAGGTCTGCGAAAAGGAGGCAGCGATCACCATCTGAATGCCCCGGAATTTGAGGGCGGTTGCCGCCTGCTCGCGCGACGAACCGGATCCGAAGTTGCGGCCGGCGACGATGATGTCTCCTTCGGCTGCGATGTTCTGGAAATCGGGATCGTAGTTGGCCATCGCGTGGCCCGCCATCTGCTCCGGCGTGAGATCGTCGCGATAGGTGACGTCCTTGCCGTAGATGCCGTCGGTGTTGAGGCTGTCTACCGGCATGAGCAGTGCCCTGCCGGCGAGCGAACCCGGGAATCCTTCGCGGATCGCCACTTCGCGTTCGGTCGGCTTCCAACCGAGATCCTCGAATGCGTAGTCCGGAACCGAAGACCCGAGATCCTCAGGTCCGGTGATGAAGCCCGAGATCGCCGAGGCCGCGACGACCGCGGGGCTGGCGAGATAGGCTTTGGCATCCCGCGACCCCATCCGTCCCTTGAAGTTGCGGTTGGTGGCCGAGATCCCGACTTCGCCATCCTCCAGGAGACCGATACCGAGACCGATGCATGCGCCGCACCCCGGTGGCAGCGATCGAGCCCCGGCTTCGAGCAGGTCGGCCCAGGTGCCGTCTTCCTCGGCGGCGGCCTGGACGGTAGCGGAGGCGGCCGCGACGTAGAGCTCCACGTGATCGGCGACCCTTTTCCCGCGCAGAACAGCGGCCGCTTCGACGAGGTCGTCGTAGCGCGCATTGGTGCAGGAAAGCAGATAGGCCTTGTCCACCTTGAGTTTTTTCTCGGCCAATTCGGCGACGGAGTGCATGACCGCGACCGTGTCGGGGCCCGAAACATGAGGTGATACGGATCCGAGGTCGAGCGTGATCGTTGCGGCGTAGGAGGCATCGGGGTCGGGTGCCGGCGGGTTTTCCTCCCAGTGGGAGATCATCTCTTCAGTGAGCCGATCGCCGACTCCCTTTATCTTCAGCGCCGCGGATCGGTCGCGAAGGTACTCAGCCGTGATTTCGTCGAAACCGAACCAACCGACGAGGGCCCCCCATTCGGTAGTCATGTTGGAAATGGTGAGTCGCTCCGACATCGACAGTCCCGCCACGCCCGGTCCGTGAAACTCGATTGCTGCGTTGAGGACCTCGCCGGAGTTGTAGAGACCGCAGAGGGTGATGATGACGTCCTTGCCGGAGACCCCGGGTCGCAGTTCGCCTACGAGCGTGACCTTGACCGTCCGCGGCACCAACCACCAGGTAACCGCACCGGCCCACAGAGCGGCCGCATCGGTCCGTACCACGGGTGTTCCAACGGCGGCCATGGCGCCATACATATTCGAGTGGGAGTCCGAGGCCACGACCAGAGTTCCGGGATGGACGAACCCCTGTTCCACCATCAATTGGTGGCCGATTCCCGCTCCGGCGGGAAAGAACTCGATTCCCTGCTCGTTGGCGAAGTCTTCGATGCGCCGATATTTCGCCAGGTTCTCCTCGGAGGTGTCCTGAACATTGTGGTCGAGAGTAAAGACCGGCTGCGTCGGATCGGCGACCTGATGGGCGCCGATGGTGCGGAACTTCGGCATCACGGCGCCGGTGTTGTCATGGGTCATGACGTGGAATGGCCTGACGGTGACCATGTCTCCGGCCAGTACCTCGTGGCCGGCATCCAATCCTTCGGCGTGCGCCTGGACGACTTTTTCGGTAATTGTCTGTGCCATTTTTTCCTCCCGTCAGCGCGCTTCTCGAGAGGATGCCGGGCACGTCGGCACGAAGTTGAAAACAACATCATGCCGGGATGCCAGGCCCCTCCAGGGGAGACCCTGTTCTCCGGTACCGGTCATTCCGAAATCCGAACTACCGGTTCTCAACAACAAGGTCGCCCATCAGTTCGCGGACATTGTCGAACTCTTCGGTGCGATTGACGGCCGCCCGCATCCGCTCCACATCTTCGGGCGTCGCAATGCCCTCTGCCAGGGCCGAGAATTTTCCGGAGATCTCGTCGTCGCTGAGTGGGTTGCGGGGATCGCCCTTCGGATAATCGAGTTCTTTCGAGAACTCCCGTCCGTCGGTGGTGGTGACGACCACCCGGACCCGTTGCAACTCGGGGAAGACCGCTTCGATCTCGGGATCGGCGATGACCTTCACCTTGTTGAGTTGGGCCCGAATCGTCGGATCCATGATTTTGGCATCGGTGAATTGCACCGGCGTCACCTGACGCTCGGCGACCGCGGCGGCAATCACATAGGGAAGTGAGTGGTCGGCGGTCTCCTTGCTGCGGGGATCATATTTCGACGGATCCGCGAGGATGTCCGCGGCGCGTGCGAGCGAGTAGATGGTGACCTGCTCCACCTCATCCGGCGCCAGGTCGTTGTCGATCACGAGATCGAGGGTGGCGGAGATCGGCGCATGGGTCAGTGCTTCGGTGGGGAAGAACTTCATGCCACATTTCATGATCCGCCAGCTTTCTCCCAGACCGTCGGTCAATATATTGAACTTCCACTCGCTGTCGAAGACATGGCTGAAGCCTTCCTTGCCATCGAGCACATGCTCGGGCCCGGTGTATCCGCGTTCGGCGAGCAGTGCCGCGAGCACACCGCTCTGGGTGGCCAGGGGATCGACGGTGTTTTTCATCATTGTCAGCTTGCCGGCCGTGACCGAACCCGGTGTGCAGTGACGGGACGCCGAAATACCGATGGCGTGCTGCATCTGTTCGGCATCGAGGCCGAGCATCTTTCCGGCGGCAATAGGCGCGGCCGCTGCGGTCAGGGTGGCGTGGTGCCAGCCGATTTCCCGGACACCGGGGTAGGAGACTTCACACAGGCGTTGTTCGAACTCGTATGCGAGAGCGATTCCGACCAGCAGGTCCCGTCCGGAACTCCCGGTTCTCTCGGCCAGGGCCATGGCGGCGGGGATCAGATCCGAGGGGTGCGAGGGATCCTGCATCCAGTAAATATCGTTGTAATCCATCACCCGGATCATCAGCGCGTTGAGCAACGATGCTGAAAGCGGGTCCCACCGCTCACCGGTGACCAGAACCCGGCAGGGCCCGGCGCCGGCGGTTTCGGTAAGCACTTCTCGCGCGAGGTGGACATCGTGTTGCTGGGCGCCGCCGAGGGCGCAGCCCACCGAGTCCATCAGAAATCTTTTCGCCTCGCGAACGACCTCTGGCGGCAGGTCCTCGTAGCGAACGGCGACCGCAAAATCGGAAATAGTGCGGGTGATTGTCGACATGTAATGCCTCCTGGAAAGCGGTTGATCGCCGCAATGCGGCGGGGAGATTCTACCCGAAATCTTATTTGTCCGCCCGAAACTCGATGCTGGGTTGTCGATCCTCGATTGACCGGCCGTCCATTGAAGTTCGTCGCGGTATCCTAGCGGCAATCAGAATGCGATGATCAACGATCGAGTATCGAGTATCGTGTTCCCTGGAGGACTCATGACCCTTGAACGCCGGAGCGCCGCCTGCCTTGCTGTGGGATCAGAACTGTTGGGTGAGCGTCGTCTCGATTCAAACTCTTTGACCGTCACCCGGGTTCTTGCCCGCCACGGCATCGTGGTCGATGAAAAAAGGGTTGTCGGCGATGTGGTAGATGACGTGGCCGTGGCGATCCGTGAATTGATGGCTCGTCACGACCTTGTGGTCGTAACCGGTGGATTGGGGCCGACCGCAGACGATGTGACCCGCGATGGGGTTGCACTCGCCCTCGGTCGGAGCATCGAAGCAAACGCCGAAGTCGAACGGCAGATTCGTGATCGTTATGCCTTCCTCGGCAGACCCATGCCGGAAGTCTGCAAGACCATGGCTCGGGTCGTGGCCGGTTCGCGTCCGTTGAAGAACGAGCGAGGTTCGGCACCCGGCATCATGGTGGAAACCCGGGGGAAGATCCTGGCCGCGTTTCCGGGCGTGCCGTGGGAGATGGAGGAGATGCTTGATCGTGACCTGGCGCCCGAGGTCGCTTTGTGGGGGCTGGGTAGCGCCAGAATCAGCCGTACCCTGCTTTTGGGCGGGGTGGTCGAATCCGACACCGAGCAGAAGATCCTCCACCTTTATGAACGTTTCGGGCGCGAAAACATCACCATCCTCGCCTCCTACGGAGTTGTGCGCTTCGTGCTCTCCGCGGAGGGAGACGAGATTGCCGCGAGGCGCAGGGTGGACACCATGGATGTCGCTTTTCGTGAAAACCTCGGAGACGATGTGGCGGGCGCAGACGTCGATGGCCTGCCGGAGGTGGTTCTGGAACGGCTTCGAGATCGGGGCGAAACACTCTCCGTCGCCGAGTCGTGCACCGGAGGCTTGATGAGCGCCAGGCTGACCGATATCGCGGGGGCGTCGGATGTTTTTTCTGGCGGCGCCGTGACCTACTCCAATCAGGCAAAAGAAAGCATTATCGATGTACAGCGGGATCTGCTCGTCGAACACGGCGCCGTTTCGGAACCTGTGGCGAGAGCCATGGCCGAAGGTGTTCGTGAACGTTTTTCCAGTAGCTGGGGGGTCGGGATCACGGGCATCGCGGGCCCGACCGGCGGCAGCGACGAGAAACCGGTGGGTCTGGTCCACTGGGCGGTTGCCGGACCGGATGGGACTTCGGCGGCGCACCGCGTGTTCCCCGGCGACCGCAGGATTGTCAGGGAATGGAGTGTCAATGCAGCCCTCGATCTCCTGCGCCGTCGGTTGCTGAGCTGATTCGGAAATGAATGAACGGGGATCCGTTCGCGCCTTTCTCGCACTCGAGCTTCCCGAGGAAATCAGAGAATCTCTCGTTCAACGCCGAAATCGCATCCGGACCGAAATGCCGAAGGCGCGATGGACTCGACCTGAGGCATGGCATCTGACGCTCAAATTCCTCGGTGATGTCGATCGTGGGTTGCTAGACGGTCTCACTGAGGAACTCGGTCCTTCATTGTGCGGCCACGGACCGGTTTTTGTGCGAATTGGTGGCGCCGGTTTTTTCCCGACAAAGTCCCGGCCTCGGGTGGCGTGGTTGGGAGGGACCGCTGATGGCGTTGACGGGGTCGTTGCGGCCGTCGAAAATGCGGCCGCAGCCATCGGTATCCGACGCGAACGGAGACCCTGGTCCCTGCACCTGACCCTGGCGAGGTTGCGGCAGTCGTGGCCCAGATCATCGGTCGAAGAATTCATCGAATGGGGCGAGGCCATCGATCCACCGCCATTCACGTGCACGGAGGTCGTGCTCTTTGAAAGCGATCTCCAGCCGGGTGGCGCGGTGTACACTGCGCTTGAAAGGTATCCCCTCACGTGAGTTACGAGTTGCTGATCGTCGCCCTGGCATATCTCATGGGCTCGCTGCCCACGGCCCTGCTCGTGGTCCGCGCGGTGACCGGCGGAGATGTCCGTGAGACCGGTTCGGGCAACGTCGGCGGCACCAACGCGCTTCGGGCGGCGGGGTGGAGGGTTGGTGCGGCGGTGACCCTGGTCGATATCGCAAAGGGAGCGATCCCGGTCTGGTTGATGCAGCGCTACAACCCGTCGAGCGCCTGGGTGTCGGCTGCCATGCTGGCTGTGGTGATCGGGCACTGCTATCCCGTCTGGCTCAAGTTCCGGGGTGGCAAGGGTGTGGCTACGGGGATAGGGGCTTTTCTCGTGATCGCTCCGCTCAGCACGTTGGCGGCCTTTGGGCTCTGGATCCTGGTGCTCCTGATCTGGCGCTGGGTGGCCCTGGCATCGATGATGGCCAGCGCGAGTTTTCCGCTGGTGCTCAAATTGATTGACGACCCTGACATCGTGACCCTGGTCTCGGTCAGTGCGGCATCGATTCTGATCATTTTTCGCCACAGTTCGAATATCCGCAGGATGCTGGCTGGCGAGGAGGTCAAAATCGATGATGACGGATGGAGGTAGAAGGTGAAGCTGAGCGTTTTTGGAGGCGGATCCTGGGGCACTGCGATGGCCCATCAGCTGGCCCGTCGTGGCCACGAAGTCATGCTGTGGGCGCGCGAGCAGGAGGTGGCCGACGGCATCAACCGCGATCATTTCAATCCGCTCTTTATTTCCGATCTCGAACTCCATCAGGGCATCACGGCCACAGATGATCTGGTGGCGGCCGCGCGTCACTCGGAGATCTGGGTGTGGGTCGTGCCGGTTCAGTTCAGCCGATCGGTGATGGAAGACCTGAGACCGGAGGTCGCAAAGGTCAAGGCGGTGATCTCGGCCTCGAAGGGGATCGAGACTGCGACACTTCGCCGAATGGATGAAATGGCCCACGAAGTGTTGGGTCTTGAAAAAGAACGCTTCGGCTGCATTTCAGGTCCCACTTTTGCCCGCGAGGTGATCCGTGGCGATCCATCGGCGGCGGTCCTGGCCTGCCCGGACCTCGATCTCGCGGCCCGTCTTCAGGAAGAGTTCTCGGATCATTATCTGAGGTGCTATGCGGGAGCGGACCTGGTGGGGGTGGAATTGGCCGGGGCCCTCAAGAACGTCATCGCCATCGCCGCCGGCATCGTCGATGGGCTCGGTCTGGGTTCGAACACTCAGGCCGCCTTGATGACGAGAGGGCTGCACGAGATCACCCGGCTCGGAGTCGCGTTGGGCGCCGAGGCCGAAACATTCCGCGGGCTCGCGGGGATGGGTGATCTGGTTTTGACCTGTACGGGTGGTCTGTCGAGAAACAGGACTCTCGGACAGCGTCTCGGTCGGGGTGAAGATCTCGACACAATCCTCGGTTCCCAGAGAGAAGTGGTGGAGGGTGTCCGTACGACACCGGCAGCAGCACGACTGGCCCATGACCACGGTGTTGATATGCCGATCACCGATGCCATGACCAGGCTGTTGGCGGGGGATGTCGATCCACAGACCGCCCTCCGCGAACTGATGACCCGCCAGCTCAAGGTCGAGTCAGAGCTATAGGGCAAAGTTCGGAATTCGGAATTCGGAGTTCGGAATGCCACCCACCCGTCCGGATGGTCAATGCGATTGAAGTGGCTCTGGGTAAAAACTCCGAACTCCGAACTCAACACTCCGAACTCTTGCTCACTTCAGCCCGCTTGTTCGTCCTTGGGGATTCGGAGGCCGGGGACGAGGTTTCGTTCGGCGATGACGGTGATGGCCTTGGGGTATTCCGGGCAAGCCATTTCACACAGACCGCAGCCGGTGCAGGCACCGCTGCCGATCAGGGGTCTATTGCCGATCAACATGATCGCCATGTCCGGGTAGGGACAGGCCGTATAACAACTGCGACAGCTCTCCCCTTTGAAGGTGACGCACCTTTTCGGGCTGACCCGGGCAATGCCCAGGCGAACCCGATCGGGTCCTCCCGGATCCACCAGGGCCCCCTCGCCACAGGCTGCGATGCAGGGAAGCTCGGTGCACAGATAACAGGCTTTGACCGAGGGATCGATGACCGGGATTTTTTTTCCGTCCTCGTGATCGATGGTGATGATGCTGTCGGTTGGACAAACCGGCACACAGTCGCCGCAACCGGTACAGGCGGCGAGAAAATCCGCGTCCGGTTTGAGTGCGCCCGGCGGCCGAAGCGCGGTCTCCGGGTTGGTTTTGGATGCGCCGGTGGCCGCTGTCGATGCGGTTTTGAATGCGTCGAACCAACCGGTGAGGAAGTCGCGACGCGATCGGTGCCGGTCGTCGCTCACCTCACACCCCCTCCGGTAGTGGGATCTCGTCCCACGGGACCGGTTCCTCGAAGCGGCGCACATCAGTTTCGTCGAGCGCTGATCTGACCAACGCGTCCACGTCGAGAGCTTCCTCGGCTCGATCGAGCTCTCCCTTGGTTGACTTGGTGGCGGGGCTGTCGGGCAGGAGAAACGAGCAGCAATCGAAGTGGGGGAGGATTGAGGTCTCGTAGGTGCCCATCCGTCGTGCGATATCGATGATCTCGGGTTTGTCAAAACAGACCAGTGGTCGAAGGACCGGCATGGTGGCCACCGATTCGACCGCCCTGAGATTCTGGATGGTCTGCGATGCCACCTGGCCCAGCGCTTCGCCGGTAATGAGTGCATCGGATCGAAATCGATGTGCCGCCTTTTCGGCCAACCGAGTCATGAATCGCCGGTACAGAAGGACTCGCAGTTCCGCCGGACAAAGGGCGGCGATCTCCTCTTGTATCGGTAAAAGCGGCACCATGGCGAGGCGGGCGGGCCGCTGATAGCGGATCAGAATCCTGACCAGATCCTCGACCTTTTCCAGGCTTGCCGGGTCGGTGCGTGGCACCGAGTGGAAGTGAACGAAATCGATCTGCATACCGCGCTTCATCATCTGATAAGCGGCGACCGGAGAGTCGATGCCACCGGAGAGCAGGCAGGTCGCTCTCCCCCCAACGCCAACCGGCAGGCCGCCGGGACCTTTGATTCGACGGGTCCAGGTGAAGATCCCATTTTCATCCACCAGGACGTGAATCGTGAGGTCGGGGCCCTTGAGCTGGACCGGCCAGTTCGTACGCTCCTGGATGAAGGATCCGAGCGAACGCTCGATCTCAGGAGAAGTGAGAGGGAATCTCTTGTCCGATCGTTGGCAGCGGACCGCGAAGCTGGAGGCTTCGAGATCAACAATCCGGCCCTCGATGAGATTCTGAAGATCATCCATCGTGGAGCCGGCGTGTTCGACGGCCATGATCGCACCGATCCCGAAGACCGTGCCCAACCGTCGCGCGGCGTCGTCGAATGCGACGGGTTCCGCGAAGCTGATGAGGACCCGCCACGCAGGCCGTGCGATCCGGGCCTTCGGCAGTCCGATCAGGACTTTTCGAATATTGTCGGTGAGCGTGCGCTCGAACCACCGGCGGTTGCCCCCCTTGAGGCTGATCTCCGATGTCGTGCAGAGGATACGGGTCACTGTTTCCATCAGCAGAGATTACCACCCGATCCCGGACGGGTCGAAAAGCAGAGGAGCAGATGAGCAGAAGGGCAGAGGAGAAAGGGAGAAGGGGGGAGAAGGGAGAAAGGGAGATCCCCACGGTTACTCAATGTTCGATCACTCTTGTCCAAGACTGAGTTTCGGATAAGCGTGCAGGGACAGCGACGGGGAACGGCAGACAGCGTCAGCTATCAGGAGTCAGCGTCAGCGATCAGCGGCCGGGGCAGCGACAGCGAACAGTCGCCAGCGGCAGTGTTCAGTCATCAGCGTCAGCGATCAGCGGCCGGGACAGTGAACAGCACTAATTCCTCGGGGATCCGGCCTTGGTGGTGCGGCCGTCTCGGCCGCACGGTGGGCAGGCGCGACGCCGACACCACAGCGGCTGTTCCTTTTGTTGAAAGACCCGGAGGTGGCCGTTTCGCCGACTGGACTCCTGATCGCTGCCGCCGAACGCTGTCCTCTGTCGCTGTTCCCTGCCGCTGATCACTGTCGGTGTCGCTGCCACTGCACACTGTCGCTGCCGCTGTAATTTGGACGCGGACTCGGACCCCGGAGCAACCACGAACCGGAAATGCCAAAAACCAACCGGTCAACCTCGTGGTGTCAGGTGGGCAACTTCAATTGACGAGCAGTTTTGGACAGCAGTGGTTCCACCTCATAGATCCTTCGACTCCGCCCCTTCCGTCTTCGCCTTTCAGGCTGCGCCGTGACAACGTGGGGCTCCGCTCAGGATGACATCTGGAGGCGGCATTCGCACGCGCACGAAATGGTTGCCGGATGGTTCTCCCTTTCTCTCCCTCTCACTCTTTCTCCCTTTCGGTAGCGGCAACGGGCTCGGGCTCGGGATCCAGTATCGAACATCCAGTATCGAGCATCCGGCCGATCTCCCTTTCCTCCTCTCGCCCTTTCCACTACGATGGCCACGCCAAAATCCTAACGACACACCAGGAGGCACCCCATGCCCGAAATCGAACACGATGGAGTTCGCATCTACTTCGAAGACCACGGCGACGGGCCACCCATCGTTCTCGGTCACAGCTTTCTCTGCTCGGGCGAGATGTGGGCGGCGCAGATCGGTCCTCTGGCCGAACACTACCGCGTCATCAATGTCGACCAGCGAGGCCACGGTCGATCCGGGCCCGTCGCAGGGAAGTTCGAACTCTACGATATGGTCGATGACGTCGTTGCGGTCCTTGACGAGTTGGACATCGACCGAGCGGTGTGGTGCGGCTTGTCGATCGGTGGCATGGTGGCCATGCGGGCTGCTTTGACTGCTTCAGATCGGGTCCTGGCGCTGATCCTCGTCGATACCCACGCCGGTCGTGAAAAGGCTTTCAAAAAGATCAAATACGCGGCGATGAATCTCGGTGCGAAAACCTTTGGCCTGCGGCCGTTTCTGCCCGGCGTTCTTCCGCTCATGTTCGGCAAGACGACCTTTCGAGAGAATCCGGGACTCGTCGATGAGTGGGCGGAGAAATTCACTTCGGTCCACCTGCCGTCCATCAGCGCCACTCTCGGCGCCCTCGTGCGGCGCGATTCGGTGCTCGACCGGCTCCGCGAGGTCGCGATGCCGGCGCTGGTGATCGTCGGTGACGAAGACAGGACCCTGCCTCCGTCGGTTTCACGGCAGATGGTGGAGGTGCTTCCGAACGCATCGTTGACCGTGATTCCCGGTTCCGGCCACCTCTCGGCCCTCGAACAACCGCAGGCGGTCACCGAAGCGATGCTCGGTTTCCTGGCAACGGTTTTTAGTCGGGAGAAGTGAGACCTGCGAGTTGGTTTCTGGGTGTTCCGGATCGCGATTCCCGCGGCTACCCGTTCCTTTGAACGACCCGGAGGTGGTAGCTTCGCCGCCTGGACTCCTGACCGTTACCGCGGATCGCTGAGTACTGATCGCTGACCGCTGTTCCCTGTCGCTGCTCACTGCCGCTGAACACTGAACGCTGTCGCTGCCGCTTGATTCGGACGGGGACGCGGACACGGGAGAACCGGGAACCGGATATGGCCAAAAGCCAATCCGTAGGTCTCGAGTTGTCAGGTGGGTGCATTCAAAGGACGATCTGTTTTGGACAGCAATGATTCCAAATTCAAGATCGTGCCCGTCAGAGCACGATCTTGATCGGCTCGGCCATAAAGCAGAGGATGAAGATCACGATCGCCGTCCACCCTGCGAGCTTTCTCCAGGGATCGAGGGGCACGTCTTCGTCCCACAATCTCGGGTGTTGCGGTCTCATGATGATCGCGATGACGACCCACAACCACCACCCCGGCCAGACAAATCCGAGACCCGCCAGACCGCCCAGCAGCGGCCAGGCGAGCCTCCGGTGCCACTTTCCCAGCAGAGCATAGGTCACATGACCGCCGTCAAGCTGCGCAAAGGGCAGCATGTTGAGCAGGGTGATGAAGACTCCGAACCATGCCGCCACACCCGTCGGGTGCAGCCACAGGGTGAGATCATCCCCCAGACCGGGTCGGATCAGCATTTCCAACAGCTGATAGACGAGCGGTTCACTGAATTCGAGGTAGCCGGCACCATCTGTCGGTGCCACCCCGACCTCGGAGGCGGCGATGCCGTAGGCAAGAAAGGGAAGCAACGCAACAAAACCGGCGATCGGTCCGGCCGCGCCGACATCGAGCAGCTGTCTTTTGTTGGCGATCGGGTCCTTGATCCGGATGACGGCACCCAGGGTGCCGATGCCGAGGAGGGGCACCGGAAACGGGAGAAAGAACGGGGGGGTGACCCTCAAGCCGTAGTGGCGGGCCGCGAGGTAGTGGCCGAGTTCGTGGCAGGAGAGAATCGTCATCAGGGGGACGGAAAACTTGAGTCCGGCGACGTAGAGCCTCGGGTCGAAAAGGATGCCGATCAGCCCGAGCCGCGCCATTTCGGGTGGCAGTCCGGCCCACACCAACCCACCGATGACGGTGGTGCTGGCGAAAGTGAGCACGAAAAGGAGAAGATGCAGCCACCACCTGGGCTGGTATTCAGGCCTTGAAAAAGAGAAGGCCCCGGCGGGCGGTCCGTCGGGGCCGATTGGTCTCATGGCCTCGGGAGAGACCACTGTCAGCTCATGTCACGTAGTGCTTTTCCAGGTTTGAAGCGGATGGTCTTGCCGGGTGGAATCTCGACTTCACGGCCGGTCTTCGGGTTTCTGCCGATTCCACGTTTTCGGTCTTTGACCTGAAACACCCCAAAACCGCGCAACTCGATGCGGTCGCCTCGCAGCAGGGCAGTCTTCATTCCCTCGAAGAGGGCATTGACTGCTTCGCTGGCTTTCGGTTTCGGGAGATCGGTGGCCTGCATGACCCTCTCGACCAGATCCGACTTGATCATCCACTCCTCCTTCCCCGGACGCGGGGAATTGAGACGTTATACAGAACCTCAATCATTGTCAAGGGTTAGCACGGCGATTCCTGGTGAATGATTGGCACAAAATAACAACGCCTCCTGCACAGGGTGCGGGAGGCGTCGAAATCGAAAGTGTTCGTTCGTTGATCAGAAAGGCACGTCGTCCGCATCGTCTGGAAAGCCCTGCGCCACCGCGCCGTAGTCTTCGCGGGGGCCCGTATCGCCGCCGCTTCCACGGCCGCCGAGCATCTCCATCTCCCGGACATGAATTTCGGTCCGATACTTGGTCACCCCTTCGACCTCGTACTTGCGAGTCCGAATCTGGCCCTCGATATAGAGTTGTTTGCCCTTGGTCACATATCGTTCGACGACATCGACCAAGCGGTCCCACACCACCAGATTGTGCCATTCAGTGCGCGGGTTTCCGTTTTCGTCCTTTGATCTGCGGTCGGATGTGGCCAGTGAAAAGGTGGCAAGGCGGGTTCCGCTGGGAAGGGTTTTGATTTCCGGATCCTGGCCGACATTACCCAGGAGCGTGGCTTTGTTGATACCCATGATTATCTCCTCTTTGCGTGGCAGGGACGGGTGAATATTAACACAATGGCGACCGCCCTTCGTGGGTGCGCGATTCAATTCTCACGCCTCGGTTCGTCAAAGTGGCCTGAGGCTTGAGACCTGGGGCTTGAGGCACTCTGACGCGAGATCGATCGTCTGGAGATGCGAGCCCCAGGCCCCAGGCCCCAAGCCGAGTTTTGCCATGATCCTGCCGCATCATGGACATGCCGTCGCGCCGGCAGCGGTGATACCTTAAACGCGATGGGTCAGGAACAACGCGTCGTTCGCCACGCATCCCGGATGGCGGTGGTGACTCTGTTTTGCAGAATCACGGGCTACCTCCGAGACAAGGCTTTGTTTTCGGTGGTTGGCGCCGGCCATCTCTACGACATGTATCGTACGGCAAACCGGATTCCGAATGCTTTTCGGGGACTCTTCGCCGAGGGCACCCTGCACGCAGCGTTTGTACCGACGTTGGCCCAACTGACTGGAAAAAACGGCGACCGCAAGGAGGCGGTCGAACTGTTCCGGGGCATGCTCGCTGTCCTTATTTTGGTGGTCGGTGCCGTTGTGGCGCTCGGGATCCTGGTCGCCCCATGGCTGGTCCGCCTGTATGCCGAGGGTTTTGCCGCGACACCGGGAAAACTCGAAACGACGGTCCTGATGAACAGGATCATGTTTCCGTATCTCCTCTTCATTTCACTGGCGGCCATACTGCAGGCGGTCCTCAACAGCCACGAGAAGTTCCTGCTCTCGGCAGCGACTCCGATGTTCTACAACTGCACCATCGCCATCGTTGCGTGGGGGGTGCTGCCGAAGGTCGACAACCCGGCTCCGATCCTTTCCGTCGCGGTGTTGATTGGTGGCTTGCTGCAGTTCGCCGTCCAGGCACCGGCCGTCCGTCGGCTGGGTTTTTCTCTCAAACCCCTCTGGTCGGGCTTTCGCGATCCAAAGGTTCGTGGAGTGCTGTTTTTGATGCTGCCGGGAATTCCGGTTCTCGGTATCAACCAACTCAATCAATTGATTTCGAATCGTTTTGCGTCCTTTATCGATTCCGGTGTGAGCCACACATATGGGGCCTACCGGGTCACCGAACTCGTCTTTGGTTTGGTGGTGGTTCAGCTGACGACAGTCCTCCTTCCCTTGTTGTCGCGGGAACTCAAGGAGGCCCCGGAGCAGGCCTCGCAGACACTGGTCAGGACGGCCACTCTTGTTAGTTTCGTGACCCTGCCATCGGCGGTTGTGATGACTGTCCTGGCGCAACCAATCATCGGTCTGCTCTTTGGCGGAGGCCGATTCGATGCAAACGATGTCGCGGTCACCGGCCTCACCCTGGGAGCCTACGCTTTTTCGCTTGTCGGAACGGGCCACGTCAAGGTGATGGCGAGCGCGTTTTTTGCCCAGAAAGACACCCGCACCCCGATGTGGGGGAGCTTGATGGCCCTGATCATCTTCACCGCGATGTGCGCGCTCATGGTGGGCCCCTACGGGACTGCCGGGCTGGGGTGGGCCAACACGATCGCCATGGCGTGTTTCGCCCTTTTTCTGACCGCGCTCTACGCGCTCCGGCATGGTTTCGGCAGCGGGCCGCACGCGGCCGCCTTTGTTGCGGTCCTTCGCCAGATCGTCGCCGCGGCGGCCCTTGCTGGCGGGTTGATGATGGTTCGGCCGTGGCTTGCCGACATCGACCACACCTCGTTGGCCGCGGCGCTTCGTATCACCACCGTGTTGCTGCCGGCGGCCGTGGTCTATGTCGGATTGGTGACGGTGTTGGGGGGGCGTGAACTGCGCCTCCTGATGACGACCTTCCAACGTGGAGAAGCGGAATGAAGATGGTGATTCAAAGGGTGTCGCGAGCCGAGGTCCGGGTCGCGGACAAGATGGTTGGCGGCATCAAAACGGGGCTGGTCGTTCTCGTCGGTCTCGAGAAGGGTGATGGTCGCGACGTGATCGAGCGCGCCGCCCGCCGTCTCGCGACCCTGCGCGTATTCTCGGACGCTGAGGATCGCATGAATTTGGGCCTCGACGAAGTTGGAGGTTCGGTTCTGGCGGTGTCCCAGTTCACCCTTGCGGGATCGATTCGTAAGGGCCGTCGCCCGAGTTTTGACCACGCCATGCCCGGCGATCAGGCGGCACCGCTCTTCGAGGACTTCGTGAGCCTCCTGAGAGATCTCGATATCAATGTCGAAACGGGTGTCTTCGGCGCCATGATGGAGGTCGATCTCGTCAATGACGGACCCGTCACGCTGATCTGGGAAGACGCCGCCAATTGATTTTCAGATTCGAATTTCGAATTTCGGATTTCGAAATTTCCGATCGCCCACCTTCACTCGCTTGAGTTCCCAGTTTCCAGACCCGAAATTCCTATTCGAGATTGGCGGTCTGCCAGGCGATCCAGAAGTCTTCGGCTTCCTCGAGATGCTCGATCGCGGCGGCAAACTGGTTGTCCGCCTCCATGGCAGCCCGATAGCCCTCTTCCAGACCGAGCACTGCGTTCATGACTTCGACCCGGATCCCGAGGCCGACATCGGCCACATCCTGGGGATTCGTTTTGAGTTCCTCGATGGCATCCTTGGTGGCGATCTCCTCACTGATGACCCACGCCCAGAAGCGATCCAACAGCTCGTCGTCGACGACGAGGTTTTCTGCCATCGCAGGCTGTTCTTCCTCGGCGATATCCTGGAGAAACTCGATTCCAAACCGGAAGAAAGCCGAGTTGCCGTAAAAACGCCCCAGATTCTCGGACAGGCGCCTGCTCTCGAGAGTGACATCGGGAGTGATGCCGCCGCCGCCGAGCACGGTTCGACCTGCATCCGTCGAATAGATCTCCGCGTCACCGTTGTCGCCGTTGCGATGGGTGATGTAGTCGATGTACGAATCGTAGTCCCTCTGGATCGATCTGCCGGAGGGGGTGTAGTACCTCGCCGTCGTCAAGGCCAAACCGGTGTCGCGCACGGTGAATACAGTCTGCACCAGACCCTTGCCCCAGGTGATCTCACCGAGGACCACGCCCCGATCATGATCTTGCACGGCGCCGGCGACGATTTCCGAAGCGGATGCCGATCCCTCGTTGACCAGAATCACGACCGGGCCGGCAAAGGGCTCTCCGTTCCCGGGCGCGTTGAGCGTCGAATGGCTCGAGGGGGTGCGGCCGCGGGTGGTGACGATGAGATCACCCTCCTGGAGAAAAGCGTCTGCGACCCCGATCGCGGCGTCGAGGGACCCGCCGGGGTTGTTCCGAAGATCAAATATCAACGATTTCATGCCCTGTTCTTCGAGGCGATCGATGGCTTCACGGACCTCGCGGGTGCTCGATGAAGTGAATTCCGAGAGTCTGATGTAGCCGATCTCCGGTCGCGCCATAAAGGCGTAGCGCACGGTTGTCTGGGGGATTCGGGTCCGTTCGATCTCGACGTCGAAACTGTCCTTGAGGCCCGGACGATCGATGGTCAATTTGACGGTGGTGCCCTCGGGGCCCCGGACAAGATCGACCACGTCGTCAAGGCTGAGGCCTTCGGTAGGTTGATCTTCGACTGCCGAGATCACGTCACCTGTCCGCAGACCTTTGGAAGCTGCCGGAGTGCCTGCCATCGGTGTGATGACGGTGATCTTTGCGTTGCGCCGGGAAATGATGATACCGACCCCGTAGAACGAGCCCTCCTGGCGAGAGCGCATCTTGTGAAACGTCCTCGGATCCAGGTAGTTGGAGTGGGGATCGAGTACCTCGAGCATGCCGCCGATGCCGTCATAGACGATGTCGGCCGGGTCGTGATCGGCCGGTAACCACTCGAGCAGGAGGTTGACGACTCGCGACGCTCTCAGCATCAATTCGGTTTCTTCGTCGGGCACCGTTCGCTCGCCAAAGATCGCACCGGCAGTCGCGCCGGTGATCAGGACGACAAGGGCGATGACGATCGGATTGAAACGGCTTTTGCTGTCAGTCATTTGGCTCCCGGAGTTTTCTGCTTGTGACCGCTTTCGGCCCCGTTGAACAAGTGTAACCCTTTTCGTCTTACGAATAGTCCGGGAGGATGTTTGGACAGGGGAGCAGGGGAGCAGGGGAGCAGGGGAGCAGGGGAGCAGGGGAGCAGGGGAGCAGGGGAGCAGGGGAGCAGGGGAGCAGGGGAGCAGGGGAGCAGGGGAGCAGGGGAGCAGGGGAGCAGGGGAGCAGGGAAGGGGAGCAGGGGAGACACGGCCCTTATCACGAACGGTGCATCCGGTAGGGTTCTCCCTTTCTCCCTTTCTCCCTTTCTCCCTTTCTCCTTTTCGGAAACGGGATCGAAAGGAACACCGGTATACTACCCACCGGGAGGCCTATGTTCGGTACCCTCGGAATGCCCGAGTTGATTCTCATCTTCGTGGTGGCCCTGTTGCTTTTCGGTCCGCGCAAGATGCCCCAGATCGGTCGATCCATCGGTCGTGCGATGGGTGAGTTCCGTCGTGCGTCCAACGAGTTCAAACGGACCATCGAAGACGAGGTGGCTGCGGACGAAATCCGGGATGTCGGAAAAGACATCAAGGACATCAAAAAGACAGTGACCGACCCGATCGGGATTTCGGATCTGAAAGAGTCGATCAAGCAGTCGGTCGACCCCACCGAACAACCGGCAGAAAAATCCACTGAGGAGAGTGGTCCATCGTGACCGCGGACGATCGGGAACTGATCGACGAGGTTGGCGAGGAGTTCGATGACGAACTGCCTCGGATGACTCTGCTCGATCATCTTGACGAATTACGGCGGCGAATTCTCTACTCCGTGATCGCGATTTTTGTCGCCTTTCTCGCGAGTTGGTATTTTGCGCCGGCGATTTTTCATTGGCTGGAACGGCCTTTCCTCGCAGCGGTTCCCGAGGGTGAGAAACTGGCGTTCACGGATCTCCCAGGGCCGTTCATGCTGTATATCAAGGTGGCACTCTTGACCGCGATCTTCGCGGCCGCCCCGGTGCTCTTGACGCAACTCTGGTTCTTTCTCAAACCGGGTCTCTATCGGAAAGAACAGAATTTGTTTCTGCCCTTTATTTTTTTCACGTCCCTCTTTTTCATCGCCGGCGGCTACTTTGGTTATCGAGTGGCCTTTCCGATGGTGGTCAAGTTCCTGCTCGGGGTCGGTGAGGGATTCAAACAGGTGGTGACCATCGGCGCCTACTTCTCGATGATGTCCAAGATCCTGCTCGGAATGGGTCTTGTCTTCGAGATGCCGATGTTGATCTTCTTCCTGGCCCGAATGGGCATCGTCAGCGCGGGCCAGCTTTTGCGGTGGTTCCGGTGGGCGGTGCTTTTGATCTTTGTTACCGCCGCAGTCATTACGCCGACCCCCGATGTGGCCACCCAAACCGTCTTTGCTGTCCCGATGATTCTCCTTTACCTGCTCGGCATCGGCGTCGCCGCGCTCTTCGGTAAGAAGAGGGATGACCAGGACTGACGATGAATCCAGGGCCGGGCGATGTGCCGGCCGGCTGCTCGGAAAGATGCGACGGACGGCGAGACGGTGGCCGCTGCTACCGCAGGGTTCCCGTATCGCGATGGCGATTTCCGGCGGGGTCGACAGCCTCGCGATGGCCCATCTCTTGATGGAGTACAACCGGCGGCTCGAGGACCCGCTGCGGCTAATAGCTCTCCATGTGCGTCTCAATTCTGTTGGACGCTGCGAGGGGCTGCCGCCGAGGTTCACGGCGTGGTTCGAGGAGTCGGGGATCGAGTTGGCGGAGTGCGAACCTCGGATCGAGGCGAAAGATCATGATGAGCTCGACTGTTACTCCTGCGCCAGGATCCGCCGCCGCACGCTGATCGAGGCGGCCGAGCGACACCAGGCCCGCCATGTCGCCCTGGGGCACCACGCTGATGACGTGGTCGAGACCTGGTTGATGAGCGTGATGTTCACAGGCACGGCGGAGGCGCTGCCCCCGCTCCGTTCATATTTTGACGGCGCGGTGACTGTGGTGCGTCCGATGTATGAACTGCAGCATCGTGAGCTGCTTCGTATGGCCCGCCTGGCTCGCTTGCCGGAGCCCTACGCAGGGTGCGATCGCGATCGACGGTCAAAACGTGGCAAAATTCGTGAGGTGTTGGCGGGCCTCGGGCGCGATCAAAGACTGGTGCGGCGCCAACTGTATTGGGCCGCGGTCCGGCAATATAGAAATGAAAACGAAGGAAAAGTGGAGGCATGACGATGGCATCGTGGGAAACAGGGTGGGAAATCGGCTTTCCGGCGTCCTCGACCGAAGAGCTGCTGATCGCGATCGTGGTACGAGATTTGGTCCATGGCTCGTCTTTCGATGTCGAATCCGTCGAAGACGGTTCGGAGCTTCAATTTGATTTCGTAGCCGGCGACGAGCTCGAAGGTGATGAGTACCATCTGCTCCTGTCTGCTGAGGTGACGGGCACCGATGACGGTGAAAAGGTCCAGGCCTTTGCCGAGCAGATGCTCGAAGATCTGCTCGGCGAGGCGGAGGAACTGCTCGCCGCGCGCCAGGACCTCGGGTCGAAGACCGGTGCAGCAATCGAATTTCGGGCGGTTGCCGAGGATGACGAGCGCTGGGATCTGGTGGTCCCCGACTGGCTCGCACCAGATGGAGCGGAAGTGCCTTTCGGTTTTCGGGCTTTTGACAGCTCGAGTGGCGCGCTCTGGCCGGAAGACGAAGTTCTGGACGCACATGGGAGAGTCGTTCTGGTACCGGAGGCCGACGGATACCGGATTTTCGGAATCCCGGCACCCGCCGAGTGGGGCGAGCATGGTGAGGAAGAGGACGGTTTACCGGTGCATCCTGGCGAGAAGTGAGCAGAGGAGCAGAGGAGCAGAGGAGCAGAGGAGCAGAGGAGCAGAGGAGCAGAGGAGCAGAGGAGCAGAGGACCCTGCTCCTTATCATGAGCAGATCCTTCCGGCACGGTTCTCCCTTCTCTCCCTTTCCCCCTTTCTCCCTTTCTCCCTTTCGGGATCGGGATCGGCACTGTCGTTCAAGATGTCATCCTGAGCGCAGCGCTTCGAGCGCGGAGTCGAAGGATCTGCGGCCTTGGGTCTCCCCCGGGTGGGCAATAGATCCTTCGACTACGCCCCAGGGCGGGCTCCGCTCAGGATGACATCGGGAGGCGACATTCGCGTTTAGGAGAAATTGGTGCCGAGTGGTTCTCCCTTTCCCGTCGGCTCCTTTCCACCTTTCGAGGTCGATATCCACAGCAGCCGTTCGATAGCGATAGCGATCCCGATAGCGATAGCGAGGATGCCGGGCTGTCCTCCGCCCCTCTCCCCCCGTGCCCCTCTGCCAAGTGGTTGTGGGATCCAGCATCTCGCATCACTGCTGTCCAAAACAGAATCTCACGAAAAGTTACCCACCTGACAACACGTGGTTTACGGGTTGGTTTTTGGCATATCCGGTTCGCGGTTGTCCGTGCCCGTGCCCGTGCCCGTGTCCGCGTCCGCGTCCGAATTGCAGCGGCAGCGACAGCGTCCAAGGTGCAGGGACAGCGACAGGAGGCAGCGTCAGCGACAGGGATCAGCGACGGAGATCAGCAATCAGTGTCCAGCGGCAGCGATCAGGAGTCCAGTCGGCGAAGTGGCCACCACCGGGTCGTTCAACAGAATAGGTAGCCGGTGGGCGGCCGATGTCAAGGACAGGCAGGGTGCAGGGCATCCTTGACATCGGCCACCACACCGGCTTGTGGATATGGGCATGAACGACCCGGAGGTGACCATTTCCTCAGCCGCCACGACCACCAACCTCGTTGCCCACTCGAAAGCCCTCGAAGCAGCAGGAATCGCGATCAAGCTCGTGATGAGGGTTCCAGCTCCGCTGAAGTCCATTGCCGATCAGGTCATCCGGTCGGCAAGTTCGGTCCCTGCGAATCTGGCAGAAGGGCACGGCCGATTGGTAGAGACCGATCGAACCACTGGAGAATCGCCTACGCCTCGGCGAAAGAGGTCGACAGCCACCTGGAGCTCCTCGTCCACGCTGGGGCGGTCAACCGGAATGGAGCCGGTGAAGCGATGAAGGCCTTCGATCAAGTCCGTGCGATGACCTGGCGTTTACTCAACCCAAAGTCTTGATTTCAGGGCTCCATACCAGTCAAACGTGACGCTGACTACTGTTCGCTGATGCTGAACACTGATCGCTGTCGCCGTCCCTGATCGCTGTCTGAGATGATGTCTTGGACAGCAGTGATCTAGCATCTAGCATCCAGTATCGAGCATCGAACGACGGGACCCGTTCCGTTTCCCTGCGGGCAGCCCGCGACCCCTTGTCCTCGCTGGGGAAGGCATGTATACTCCCCGCCCCGGTACCGCCCAGGCGGATCGGGATTCCTTTGGAGGCGACGAAGATGGACCTCATTCGCGAAGTGACGCAAGAATATTTGAAGACCGACATTCCCGAGTTTCGCCCCGGCGACAATGTCAAGGTCCACGTGCGCCTCAAAGAGGGCGAGAAAGAACGCATTCAGATTTTTGAGGGTCTCGTGATCGCGCGCAAGCACGGCGGTGTTTCGGAGACCTTTACCGTTCGCAAGATTTCTTCCGGAATCGGCGTCGAGCGGACCTTCCCTCTCCACACGCCGTCCATCGCCAAGATCGAAGTTTCCCGGCGTGGACAGGTGCGGCGGGCCAAGCTTTACTACATCCGCAACCTTCGCGGTAAGGCGGCGCGGATCAAAGAGCGTGGCCGCTGACCGATCCCGGTTTCCTGGGCGACAGCACAAACTCGGATCAATGGACCGCCGTGTCTTGGATGATGCCGATTTCATCATTGGTGTGGATGAAGTCGGAAGGGGAGCGTTATCGGGCCCCGTTGTTGTCGGCGCGGCAGCGTTCTCGTCCATCCCCGACGATCCCGAGGTTCGCGATTCCAAGCAATTGACCCCACGACGCCGCGAAGCCGTCGCGGCCCGTCTCCTGGCGGGAGAGATGTCCTACGCGCTCTGCGAGATCTGGGTCGAGTTGATCGATGAATTGAATATCCTCGAAGCGACCCGTCTGGCGATGCGTTCTGCGGCAGGCGCACTTCTGACTCCCGATTGCGTTGTTGTCACTGACCACGTCGATCCGGGCGATCTCGGTTGTCCTGTCCTGTCGCCGACCCGTGCTGACCGCGATTATTTTTCGGTGGCCGCGGCCTCGATCGTGGCAAAGGTCCACCGAGACCGCCTCATGGTCGACCTCTCCACCCGGTTTCCGAAATGGAAGTGGGAGAATAACAAGGGTTACGGCACTGTCGAACACCGGAAGGGCTTGCAGAATCACGGTTCGACCGTACTCCATCGCCGCGGATTCCGGTGGTCGCCTGTGCTACCATAAACCCTGGGATCAGGACAGATATGAGTCCAGATTGTTCAGGGAGGCTGCGTTGTTACGTGCCATCCTGGGTATAGCTTTGATCGAGGAGATTGAGACGAGATGGCCATAAAACGGGACAAGATCCTCAAGGATGCAGAAAAGCTGGTCCAAAAGGGCAAGCTCGAGCAGGCCATCAAAGAGTACGAGAAGATCCGCAGGCGCTTTCCCGACGACACGACCATCATCAACCGGGTCGGAGACCTGTACGGGCGGGTTGGACAGCTCCAGCGTGCGATCGAGTTGTACGAAGAAATCGCGGACCATTTCACCAAGGATGGGTTCACGACCAAAGCCATCGCGATACTGAAAAAAATTCAGCGTCTGGACCCGCAACGCCTCGATATTTTCGAACGCCTCGCCGATCTCTATTTTGACCAGGGCTTGATGGTCGAGGCGAAACGCGAGTATCAGATCCTCGCGGATTGGTACGTCAAAAACGGAGAGCTCGAAAAGGCCATCGAGAGCCACGAAAAGCTGGTTGATCTGGACCCGTCGAACCATGTATCGGCGCTCCGGCTCGCCGACCTCCTTTTGAGGCGGGGCGAAATCAATTCGGCTCTCAAAGTCTACGATCGTCTCGGCGGGATGCTGCTCGAGGCTGAAAAGCTCGATGAGGCCGAGCGGCTCTATCGCCATGTTCTCGAACAGGATCCACCGCAAGGCGACTTCATGATCAAGGTCTGCGAGGTCTTTCTCGACTCCGGCCGAACTCCGGTGGTGCTCGAGTTCCTGAACTGGGCCGTCGGCGCCTCGCCTGAGAACGTTGAACTGAACACGCTACTGGTTCGCACTCATCTGACGATGGGCGAGAACAAGGCGGCGATGGAAATCGCCAACAGAGTTCTGGCCGTGAAGCCCGACAACGCGGAGATGCGATCGCTGGTGGGCGGTGCGCTGCTGACCTCAGGCGAGGTCGACGAAGCGCGCGAGATGCTCGTCCCGGTGATCGAGGCGATGCTCGAAAAGGGCAAGACCAAAAAGGCGCAACGCGTGCTCAAAAATCTGCTTCAGGAACTGCCTGAAGATCAGGTGGTTCTGCAGCTCGGCGTCAGGGCCTTTGCCTCCTCCGACGAGGCGGAAACTCTTTTCACCCTGAAGGCGGCACTCGCTGAGAGTTATTACCAATCGAAAGAACTCGAGAAGGCGAAGCGGTTGTTTCTCGAGGTTCAAGAGACCGAACCCGAGAATCAGCAATTTCGGCAGCGATTGTCGACCCTCGATAGCGTCAATGCCGAGGTACATCAGCCTCCCGGAACCGACGATACCTTTCGAGACGGCGATATCGAGGTCATCGAGATCGATGAAGAAGAGGATGAAGAAGAAGTCGCCGAGGTCATCGAAGCCGAGACGCTTTCGGGCCAAGAGACCCCAAAGACCGAGAAAGTCGCCCGATCGACGCCGTCGGGTTCTGAGGTTCCGGCGCCCGATTCGTTCGATCTGCAGGAACGGCTCGCCGAGGCTGCTGTTTTTGCCAAGTACGGGCTGGTAGAAAAAGCCGTCAGCCATCTCGAGGATGTGGTCCTTTTTTGCCCGGATGAATTCGAGCCCCGTCGACGCCTGGTTCTCCTGTATGCAGAGCAGGGGGACCGCGATAAGGCCGTTTCGATGGCTGGACCGTTGGTGGAGCATCATCGTGCCCAGGACTCGATGGATGAGCTGGCCGACCTCGTCAATGTCTTACCCGAAATCGTCGACGGATCGGTCCCGTCGGCTGACGCCGACGTCCCGACACTGGTGACTTCAGGTGAACCGGTGGAGCTCGCGGAAGATTCGACCGGCGGCGACGAGGCTGTTGCGAGCTCGGAACCGCCGGCGGCCGAGTTTGTTGATGAAGAGAGCGATCTGATCGAGGTCGTGGACATCGAAGGTGAGATGTCAATTCCGCCGGCCGAAGATCAGGTGCTCGAAGTCGAGGAGTTTCCTGTCGATTTTGCTTCAGGGATGGGCGTCGCCGACGAAACGGCCGAGGTCGTGGAGGCGGTTGCAGAGCAGATCGATCTGCCGGAACCGCCCAGCGTGCCTGAAGAGCCGGTGGTCGCAGCCGAGATCGACGAGTCGGCCGCTGTCGACGAGTCGGAAGCGGTGACAGCCGAGGAGCCCGAAATCGTGGCGATCGAAGAGCCTGAAATGGCTCGGGTCGTCGAAGAGCCCGAAGCCCAGGTTGTTGCTGAAGAGCCGGCGCAGCCGGTTGTGGAAGAGATGCCTCTGGTTGTCGAAGAAGTGCCGGACGAGTTGGTCGAAATTACCGACAGCTTTGTCGGTCCTTCGATGGGAGACCTCGAGCAGATCGACTTCTTCATCGATCAGGATCTCTACGAGGACGCCGCCCGTGTGTTGGCAAAGCTCGAAGAAGAACACGGTGAGGACCCGGAGGTCGTCGAACGGCGGCTTAAACTCAAGGAGGTCGGGGTTCTGCTCGGACAGGTCGAAGCCGTCGAAGAGGGTGCGGAAGAACTCTTTGCGGACGAGGAACAATATATCGATCTCGCCAAGGAACTCGAAGCGGAGCTGGCCGCGGAGGAGGCGATGGTCGACGAAGCGACCGGTCGTGGCAAGGGCGAGGCGATATTGGAAGAAGTCTTCCGGGAATTCCAGAAGGGCGTTGCCGAACAATTGTCGGAAGAGGATTCGGACACCCACTACAACCTCGGTATCGCGTACCGTGAGATGGGGTTGTTGCCCGAAGCGATTCGAGAATTTCAGGTGGCGTCGCGAGACACTGCATACTTTGTCGACAGTTGTGCGACCATCGGGGTCTGCTATCAGGAGCAGGGAATGTGGTCCGAGGCGGCGGAGTGGTATCAAAAGGCCTTGGTGGCACCCGATCTCTCTGAAGATGCCCGCATCGGGCTTCGCTACGACCTCGCAGCTGCTTACGAAGCGGCCGGTGATATCGACCAGGCGCAAGAGATATTCCAGGAGCTGATGGCGGCCGACCCCTCGTACCGGGATGTGTCGAACAGGCTGTCGAATCTCGATCAACACCGCCAGGCGAATTGACCATCGATCAGGTTTGAGTTTTGAGTTATGAGTTTTGAGATGAGGCTCGTGCAGAACTCGCGAATCCCAAACGACAATTGAGGACTCGGGAAAGGGCGGGACAGGCCCCGTCCTGTGGATGCCGCGACTCACAATTCCATTGACGATCAGGTTTATTCATGGCGCTGAGCTATCAATTCTACGACTCACGCACTTGCTATCGGGTGCAGAGAAAAGAAGACGTAACTCAAGCATCAAAACTCGAAACTTCAGCGGGAGCGTGTGACGCTGATGCGGGGGCAGAGGTCCTCGAGAGGGCATGTGCTGCAATGAGGTGAGGTCGGGTGGCAACAATTCTGCCCGAAGGTCACCAACAGATCGTTGATGGGAATCCAGAGATCGCGCGGCAGCATCCGGTTGAGCGCCTGCTCACTCTTTTCGGGCGTTTTGGTGGCAATCATACCGAGTCGATTCGAGATGCGGTGGACGTGCGTGTCAACGCAGATTGCGGGGATTTCGAAACCGAGACCGAGCACGAGATTCGCTGTTTTGCGACCGACCCCGGGCATCCTCAACAGATCCTCTTCGCTGGCCGGAACTTCGCCACCGTGCTGCTCGGAAATGATGCGGCCGATCTTTTTGAGTTGACCGGCCTTGGTGTTGTAAAACCCGGCTGGGTAAATGGCGGTGGCGATAGCTTCCTCTTCGAGGGCGGACAACGCGGCCGGCGTCGGGGCAATGGCAAACAGCCTCCTGCTGGCCTCTGCCGTGACTTCGTCTTTGGTCCGCAGAGAGATCACGCACGCGGCAAGGAGGCGGTAAGGGGACCGTTCACGTTGTTCTTCGGCCAGAGTCGTTACCCGGCAGGTGCGGCGAAATACCTCGAGCCGCGAGACCATCTCTCGGATGGTCTTCTCATTCCACCTTTTTGCCATGAAACTCCCCTCGATTTCCGACCCAGACCGGAGATTTACGATACAGGATGCAGGATGCAGGATGCTGGATCACTGCTGTCCAAAGCAGATTGTCATGAAGTTACTCACCTGACAACACGTGGTTTACGGGTTGGTTTCTGGCATATTCGGTTGGCGGTTGGCACGTTCTCGATCCCGATCCCGAATTGCAGCGGCAGCGACAGGGTCCAGCGTCAGGATCCAGCGTCAGCGACAGGCAACAGTGTCCAGTGTTCAGCCGCAGCGATCTGGTGCCGTGACGGCGTGGCGTTAGCTCAACCGGAGGTCGTGATTTCGGATCTCGATGCCAGTCAGACTGACCCTGTCGCCGACGATGGCCGATGATGACTGAACGCTGACGCTGACTCCCGTTCGCTGACCCTGTCCCTGAACGCTGTCCGATGGCACTCTTTTGGACTCGAGTGATTTTGCAACCTGAATTCTGAATCAGAGATCCAGCATCGAGCATCTAGCATCCAGCATCCTGAACATTGACCATCCGGAAATGCCGGTGATACCTTTGGGGTTCTTCAGTGTGCGCGTTCTCGTCATCGGACCGCCTGGTCGTGAACGCACCGCGCTGCTCAAGGAGGAGAGATGGCACCCATCGGACGACATGTCTTCACATCGGAATCGGTGACCGAGGGCCACCCTGACAAGATCGCCGACCAGATCTCGGACGCGATCCTCGACGCCGTGCTGGCTGAGGACGTCAACGGACGGGTGGCGTGCGAGACCCTCGTGACCACCGGTCTCGCCTTCATCGCCGGCGAGATCACCACCAAGACCTATGTCGATTTTCCCGCCATCGTGCGCGAGACGATTCGGGAGATCGGTTACACCCGCGCGAAATTCGGTTTTGACTACGAAACCTGCGCGGTGATTTCGTCGATCGATCCGCAGTCTCCCGATATTGCGCAGGGTGTCAATCCGGGCGGTGCAGGGGACCAGGGTCTGATGTTCGGTTTTGCGACCAACGAGACCCCCGAACTCATGCCGATGCCGCTGATCATGGCGCACCAACTCACCCGAAAACTGAGCAGTTCTCGTCGGAGCGGCGCGATCGACTGGCTTCGCCCGGACGGCAAATCGCAGGTCTCGATCGAATATGACGGAGATTCGCCGCGACGGATCGAAGCCATCGTGGTGTCTTGCCAGCATTCTGAAGACGTGACGATCGACGAGATCCGTGACGATATTCGAACCCGCGTGATCGAGGAAACAATTCCCGCATCGATGCTCGATGAGCAAACCAAAATTCACATCAACCCGACAGGCCGTTTTGTCATTGGTGGACCGCAGGGGGACTGCGGCCTCACGGGCCGGAAGATCATTGTTGATACCTATGGTGGTGTCGGATCGCACGGTGGCGGCGCGTTTTCCGGAAAGGACCCGACAAAGGTCGATCGCTCCGCCTCATACATGGCGCGGCACGTGGCCAAGAATGTCGTCGCTTCCGGTCTCGCGAGCCGGGTCGAAGTTCAGCTGGCATATGCGATCGGTGTGGTTGATCCGGTTTCGGTCATGGTCGACAGTTTTGGTACCGGTGAGGTGCCGGATGATCGAATCACCGCGGCGGTTCGTGAGGTCTTCCCGCTGTCGCCGCTTGGCATCATCGAGGATCTCGACTTGTTGCGCCCGATTTTCAAAAAGACAGCTGCTTTTGGACACTTCGGTCGTGATGAGCCGGAGTTCACATGGGAGCGGACCCACCGGACCGGGGATCTGCGAACCGCCTGCGGCCTGTAGGTGCTCCTGGATCCGCCCTGGATTGTGCTGCAGGGCACTGGCATGACCCTTGCGTCGGCCGAGGCATGAAACGGGGCATGGCGGCCTTGGGGCCCTTAAAACACTGTGTTCAGCGGATGGTCCCGCAAGGAGGAGTCCGTGCGCCCGGGCGAGGATAAGGTCAGAATGGCCGATATGGAGCGCATCAACGGCACACGGAGCACACTCAGTCTGCAGTATGCAGTCGCGGCTGCGGTCTTTCTGTTGCTCGTGCTCGGTATCATTCTGCTATTTGGGCACCTGATTTCCGGGTCGCTGTCCAAAAGGTACCTCGAAGATGTGCTCGCCGGAGGGCGTGAGGAAGCTCGCCGCATCGCCGCCGAACTCGGGGGAATGGAAGTCAAGGAACTCGATGTGGTGGAAACTCGACGCGAGGTCCTGACACGCACCCTCGAGGGCGACCCCGAACGCAGAATCTGGAAGTCCATCGAAGTCACTGATGCCGATGGCAGAGTTGTGTTCTCATCAAAGAGTCAGAGTACTGAAGAGATCCCCGATGCACTGGCCGAGGATCTCGATCTTCAAGGAATGCTGTCCGATGAAAAGGTGATCGAAACCGAAAATCCTTATCGGATTGCCGTGCCTCTTGGTGAAGTCGGCAATGTGATCCTCAATGTTGATCCTGCAGAGGTCGCCGAGCGGGTCTCGGTACTCCGCGGGGATCTTTTGTCGCAGACGATTCGAATCGCCGTGCTCACGGTGGCCACTCTGGTTCTCGCCTTTGCTCTTGTCTGGATGCTGATTCAGAGGACTCGCCGCCTCGAGGCGCAGCGCTTCGAGGCCGAAGAACTGGCCGCCCTCGGCGCACTGGCAGCCAATTTGGCCCACGAGATCCGGAATCCTCTCAATTCGATCAACCTCAATCTCGAACTTCTGGATGAAGATCTTGCGTCCGAGGGAGCCAATGCCCGCGAATCGCTCGCCAGCACCCGTGCCGAAGTCGGACGTCTGGCCAGTTTGGTGAGCGATTTTCTGACCTATGCGCGGCCCACCGAGCCTGAATTCGAAGCCATCAGGGTCGACACGATTCTCGAGGACGTCGGAGGCTTTCTCACCAATGAGGCCAAGGCGCTCGGAGTGCACCTTCGGGTCAAGCCGGGGCTTTCCACCGTCAAGGTTCGTTCTGATGGGGGCCAACTCCGGCAGGTCCTCCTCAATCTCGTGCTCAACGCGGTGCAGGCAGTACGGGCTCTACCCGCCGATCGCCGCGTGGTCGAGCTTTTTGCCGAGGCTGATGCGTCCTTCGCGACCATGGTGGTTCGGGATCGGGGCGACGGGATACCGCAACAGGAAATGGAGCGCGTCCGGAAGGCGTTTTATACCCGCCGGAGGGGTGGAAGCGGCCTCGGGTTGGCGATCGCCGAGCGGTTCGTGCATGCGCAGGGAGGCCACATCGAGCTTGCGAATCTCGATCCGCACGGATTCGAAGCGCGGGTCGTCTTGCCGATCTCCGATGAAACTGTCAAGATAGGCGAGTGATCGGTTGAGAAGAAGTATCTCACCGAGCACCCCGGGAGGTTTGAATGATCCGTAAGGGGCTGATGACAGCTCTTGTCATGTCTATGTTCTTCGCCGCGATGCCGGCGGATGCTCAGTTTCAGGCCGCCGACTTGATTTATCTGCCCGCAATCGCTCACACCAGTGGGGCGAACGGGACCGAGTGGCGATCAGATCTTTACATCACCAACGTCGAAACCGAAGCTTCCATCGATATTGCCGTTGTGTACATCCAGTCGGGGTTGATCTCGAACAGCAATGCGTTCATCGATCGATCGCTGTGGCTCGGTGGGCGCGAGGCCGATGGCTTCGGCTTCATCAACGAATCGCTCCGCGACATTCCTCCCGGCGGTACCGTGGTGATTGAAGATCCGATCGGACTCTACTGGGGAACGGAGAACGGCACCAATTTCGGCGGTCTGGTTATCTTCGCCTATGAGGCCGGCAGCCTGGAAGACGACGGGACGCGTGTCTACAAAAACGCGATCGTCAATTCGCGCGACTACACCCCCTTCAGCTACTACCAGGAGGATCCCGCCAACGAAGGGGAGTTCCTGCCGGTCGTGGGGACCTTTGGCCAGACCCTGCCCGGTTTACCCTGGTATAACCTGGCCGACTCGTCGGCCGTGACTGAAGAAACCGACTTCAGTTTCCTGGTCATGACCGGTGGCACGGAGAACGAAGACTTTCGCTACAACCTCGGTGTCATGAACGCGTCCGATCCGCTGACCGCGATCACGGTGACGATCCAAGCGTTTCAGGGTGACGGATCAGCGTTTCTCGACCTCAACGGCGACCCTTTGATCTACGTGTTCTCGATGCCTCCGGCGTCCCACACCCAGTTCGACAGCTTCCTCCTGAATTTGTTTGGTTTCGCTTCGGCCCCCAAGGACATCCGAGTCGATGTCTCGATCATCGCCTGGACGTCTTCGGGCACCGACCCGGTGGTCGGAATGACGGTCTACGGGAACTATATCGACAACAGGACCCAGGATCCCACCGCGATCCTGCCGGCCTTTGCCTACCCCTATAATGTTGAATGCCAGTGGCCGTCGTCTGAAGCCAAGGCGGATGGAAGCTCATCGGAGCCCTTCCGCCGCGTCAATCGACGACCGTTTGAGATTGCGCCCAGATGAAGCCGAATCAAAAAGAGAATTGACAACCGAGGTGCGGGTGGTATTATCCCGCCGATGCGCGGGAACAGCCCGCTGGAAAGGAGTGCGAGATGGCCGACCCTACTGACAAACTGGAAGACAACGTACCCGGAAAGTGGTACGTGGATTCAAGCTGTATCGACTGCGACGTCTGCCGAACCACCGCCCCGAATAATTTCGAGGCGAATGAGGACGAAGGCTACTCGTACGTGTCCAAGCAGCCGGGGAATGACGAAGAGAACGAGCAAATGGAAGAGTCCATGGAGTCGTGCCCGGTCGAGGCGATTGGTGACGACGGAGAGTAGTCGCTGAATTCACAAGAGAACACGCCGGCCGGTGGCGCACCGGCCGGTTTTTTTGTCGGCCCCCCGCACCTTTGTTATGATCCGCTCGGCCCCTCCGGTCCTCCAGCGGCCGGGTCTCCGGGCCGCGAGAGTCAAAAGGAGTTTCCATGCGTGTTCTTTCGGGTGTTCAACCCTCGGGCAACCTCCACATCGGAAATTACTTCGGTGCCATCCGGCAGTTCCTCCGGTTGCAGGAGGAGCATGACTGCTACTATTTTCTGGCGGACCTCCACGCACTGACCACGGTGCAGGACGCCGATCGCCTGCGCGGTCTGGTCGGCGATCTGGCGACCGGTTTTCTTGCCCTCGGTCTCGATCCGTCTCGAAGCGTCATCTATCGCCAGTCCGATTTGCCAGAGGTGACGGAGCTCTCGTGGTATCTGTCGTCGGTAACTTCGATGGGGCTGTTGCAGCGTTGTCATTCCTTCAAGGACAAGGTTGCGCAGGGTGTTGTCCCGAACCACGGTCTTTTTGCCTATCCGGTACTGATGGCGGCAGATATTCTCATCGTCAAGAGCGGCTTGGTGCCGGTCGGCAAAGACCAGAAGCAACACCTCGAGGTGACCCGCGATGTGGCAGCCTCCTTCCATGCGACCTATGGCGAAGAAGTCTTTGTTCTTCCGGATCCATTGATCCTCGCCGATGTGGCGGTGGTCCCCGGGCTGGACGGTCGCAAGATGAGTAAATCCTACGACAATACGATCGATATCTTCGGGCCCGAAAAACCGATCCGAAAGAAGATCATGTCGATCGTCACGGATTCGACCCCGGTGGAGGAACCAAAGCCGACCGAGGACAACCCCCTTTACGACCTGCTCAAGCTTTTTGCGCCGGACGCGACTGAGAAGGCATGGATTGAAAAGGCCTTTCGCGAGGGCGGCGTTGGTTACGGCGACATGAAGAAGCGCCTCTTCGATTACTACCTTCAGACCTTCGGCGAGGCCCGCGCCCGCTACGAAGAGCTTGTGGGTGACCCGGCCGAGGTTGAACGGATTCTTTCTGCCGGGGCTGAAAAGGCTCGCGAGACGGCCGGACCGCTGATGGATGAGGTGCGCAGGGCCGTAGGGATGCGCTGAGGCCGCGGTCGTACAATTTCTGACTTCGGGGTCTGGAAACACTACCGTACAAAACGAATCATGATGTGAGGTTGCCCACTGAACGACACCTTACGGGTTGGCTTCTGGTTTATCGGGTATGCGGTTGTCCCGCGTCCGTACCCGAATTGCAGCGGCAGCGACAGTGTCCAGCGTCAGCGTCAGCGACAGCGAACAGAAGACAGCAAACAGCGACAGGGGGCAGCAATCAGTGTTCAGAGCCAGCGATCAGGTGCAGGGACGGCGGGGCAACTCCGGGTCGTTCAACAGATTTTGTTCGTCGATTGAGTTGTTGCCGGGTTGACCGCCCTGGCTGCCGGATGGAGGAGTCGAACTCCGAATTCCGAATTCCGAACTCAGAACTTCGAGTTCGAACGGCGCTCGAGCGCTGCTCTCATAGCGTCCTTTGGTGGGACGGTCTGGTTGAAGGCCGCGAACTGGGCGATGCCCTGGTGGAGCAAAACCTCTCTGCCATCGGCGACCGCTACGCCGTGCTCGTGTGCCTTGGCTACCAGTTCCGTCGCGTGATCTGTGTAAACCATATCCACGATGGCCTTCGCGACTGAGATTTCGTGGTCGCTGAAAGGGACCGCATCGGTTGCATCACCGCCCAGCGGGGTGGCGTTGACGAGAATCGACGCACCCTCCGGTGCCTCGTTCGAAGCACAGTGGCCGACACCGATTTCCTCGGCGATCGCCGCTGTGGTTTTGGCCGAGCGGCCGCGAAGGATCACGTCGGCCCCTGCGAGATCGAGACCAACGGCAGCACCTCGTGCCGCTCCTCCAGTGCCCTGGACGACGGCGATGCGGCCTCTGGGGTCAACGCCCATCGTGATCAAAGAACCCGCGACGCCGTCGGCATCGGTGTTTTCGGCGGTGACATGTTCCGGTCCGAGGATCAGTGTGTTGGCGGCGGCCGCTCGCAGAACCCTGGGTGCGTGGCGGTCGGCTGCGGCAGCCGCGTGCGATTTGTAGGGCGTGGTCACTGCCCACCCCCAAGGGTCGAGCCCGCATGCTTCGAATACGGTGGAGCCGCGGGGAGTGAAGAGATCCGCCAACTCGTCGGGATTTGTGACGGTTATCGGCAACAGCAGATTTGGAAGACCCAGTTTGCGGTATGCAGCGGCGTGGAGGACGGGGCTGAGGCTCTGCGAAACATTTTCACCGATGACCCCATAGAGCCGTTGCGGCGGACCGTCGAGGTGGGATATGACAGCCTCCATCGCCGCAATCGAAATCTGACCCGGGGCTGCGGGCGCATCGCCCGACCACGCGGCGTATCCGAGGGGAGGACCGAGTAAGGGGCTCAGGTACCTGCTGGCGATTCCGGAGTTTCCCATTGCAAAGCTCACCAGCCGCCGCCGCGCCCGTTGACCGCCGTTGAAGCGGCGGTGGAGAGCCAGCACCGCGACCAGGTCTGCAACACTCCGGGCTGTCGGGACAACCTTGATCCAGCGCGCCGGGGCGGCCAACATCCTGTCGGTGATCGCCATCAGATCAGCCGGTGTGCCGCCATGATCGTGCCACGAAAGCACGACCTGCTCTGAAGGAATGCCGAATTCGCGAATCAACTCGAGGTCGCGATCGAACTCGAGGTCGAGCAGTGCCGCACCGGCCTCCCAGGCCTCCTGGATCCTCCGCGCACGTGTTTCCCGATCGTCGGGGCCGCGGCCCCCCTCGGTCGTCGAGCGGAGGGTGAACAAAACGGGAAGTCGAGAGGCGCCGACGGCGGTCTGGAGATCCAGGTCGGGAAAGAGATCCATCCGGATCTCTGCAATACCGGCCCCGTCGGGTGGATCGGTCAGTGCCGCGATCGGGTCAGGGGCGGAATCCGGTATGAGACTGACGATCCATTCCATCAACAGAGAATAACAGGCGTTGAATCCGCCGCCTCAGGACAAAAAAAATAGGCTCCCGGGGGAGGAGCCTGAAGGAGGAGTTGGATAGAGGTCGTGAGGAACATTAATGCTCCGAAATCGGGCCTTCTCCTTGTGCCCGTGTCCCTCAGCTATACGGAGAAAGGCCGAAAAAGTTATGCTGTCCGAGTGATATTTGTCACGCGAATGTAAAACTATCCGCGTGGCGGATCGAAGGCTGGGATTCCGGTCAGGTACTGCCCGAGAACGAGGGTGTGGATGTCGTGGGTCCCTTCGTAGGTGTAGACCGTTTCCATGTTCATCAGATGGCGCATGATCGGATATTCGTTGACGATTCCGTTGGCGCCGTGAATCTCTCGCGCCAGCTTCGCGCACTCCCGCCCCACCCAGACGTTGTTCCGCTTGGCGAGGGAGACAGCTTCGTGCCGCAGCCGTCCGCTGTCCTTGAGGCGCCCGAGTTGGAGGGCGAGCAGGTGACCCTTGACGATCTCCGAGTACATCCAGACCAGCTTCTGCTGCTGGATCTGATGAGCCGCGATGGGTTGCCCGCCGAACTGGATACGGCTCTTGGCGTAGTCGAGAGCGGCCGAGAAGGTCGCCAACGCGGAGCCGAGAGCTCCCCATGCGATGCCGAAGCGCGCTTGATTGAGGCACAAGAGGGGATCCTTGAGCCCGCTCGTGCCGGGGAGGATGGCATCGAATGGTACCCGGCAGTCGGAAAGAGCGAGTTGCGATGTGACCGATGCGCGCAGCGAGTATTTTCCTTTGTGTTCGAAGGTGGAAAAGCCGGGAGTCTTCGTATCCACCAGAAAGCCGCGAACACCATCATCCGTGCGTGCCCACACCACCGCCACGTCGGCAATTGAACCATTGGTGATCCACGCCTTTTCACCGTTGAGGATCCAGTCATCCCCGTCCCGTTGAGCTCGCGTCCGCATGCCTCCGGGATTGGAGCCGAAATCAGGCTCGGTGAGGCCAAAACAACCGATCGCTTCTCCGCGTCCGAGGGCAGGGATCCAGGTTTCTTTCTGGGCGTCACTGCCCCATTCGAGGATCGGAAACATGACAAGTGAGGTCTGCACTGAGACAAAGGAACGGAGACCGGAGTCCCCCCGCTCGAGCTCACGGTTGATCAGCCCATAGGTCACACTGTTGACCCCCGGCAGATCGAATTCGCTGTACGGGGCTCCCAGGAGATCGAGGGCACCGAGTTCCGCCACCAGCTCTCGCGGAAAGCGGCAGTCCCATGCCCACTCCTCGATATGGGGCAGAATACGGTCGTCCACCCACTCGCGCACGGTGTTGCGCACCATGCGTTCCTCGTCGCTCAGTTCATCGTCGAAACGGAACAGATCCAGACCGTCGAGTTCATGCATGTGGGCCATCATACCTGGCTTGCAGAAGGACCTGGAGAATTGCTCGGTTATCGCGCCAGAGGCATCGCTTTTGATCGCTATCGGAAACGCGGTCGGGAATCGGGGCCATCGCAACAAACGCTGCTTTGGAGGGCTGTGGCGGCTCGAACCGAAGCCACATTCAAAAATTGCGACTATGATCATCAGGTGGGAACTCCGGAAAAAGTAGCCGTGGGCTGGCTCCACGCCGCCCTCTGGGCGTCGTTGGTATGGATCGCCGTCTGGTGGCCGTCCTGGGCCCCGCTCGTGGTGGTGGTGATTATTGTTCTGCAGGGTTTCGTCAGCCGCGACCGGACGGTTGAACCTTGGTCGAGCGCTGCTGTGGCGCTGTCGGCTCTGACGTATCTGGCAATCTCGGGAGGTTGGGAAGTGGCTGCGGGCTGGTTCCTGTTGGCCGCTCTCACGGGAGCAATGAGGTGGGCGGTGCCCCGACCTGCGAAGCGGGGACCGGATGCGGCCGACTTCCTGGCAATCGGTGGTTGGGGTCTCGTCTTCGTTTTTGCACCGAAGCTTGTGGAGGCGTCATCCGGTGGGTGGCTGGCGCCGGGCGTGCTCCTCATGGCTGTGCGGAGGATGGTGGGCGGACGGGTCGAAGCGTTGTCGACTGAAATCGCTCCGGCTCCACCCTTGCGCGAGCTTCGCGGCACGCTGAGCCTCGAGAGCGTCGTTTTTTCCGGAGCGGACGGGCTGCCGCGAACGGTGCCGATCGACCTCGAGCTCCGACCAGGCCAGTCGGTGGCCATCTTGTGCGACGATCCGGATGATTCCGAGGCGCTTGCGGCGGGAATTTCAGGCCGGGTTCGGCCGCGTTCCGGTGAGATCATCATTGATGGAGCACCAATGGACGACGGCTCGCGGCTCGTTGCCATGGTTGCCCCGGGTGAGCCCTTCTTGGAGGGAGATTTGGCGGTCAATCTCGGTAGCCTGTGTACGGAGCCCCTCGATCGCTCGACCCGGGTTGCCCTTTATGAGGCGTGCTCGCTGGCAGAAGTCGCCGATGCCCTTGGAGAGCAAATGATTGCCGGAGATGGAGCCCCAATGTCTTCATTCCACCGGATGTTGGTGCTGGTTGCCCGCGTGATCCCGTCCCAGTACCACGTGATGGTGGTGGTCGACCCGGTGCCGTGGGTGAATGCCGTTCATCGGGAAAACTGGCGGGCGGCGGTGGTTCGCGCATCACTCGGCAGGACCGCGATCTGGATCACCCCCGATCTGGAGCTCGCCTACCGCGCATCCGAAGTTCTCGAGTTCAGGGATGGAGCATTGCGTCCGTTGAATCCCTGACGCTCGATCACTCTTGTTCAAGACAATGTCTCGGACAGCGTTCGGGGACAGCGACAGAGATCAGGAGTCAGCGGCAGCAATCAGTCATCAGCGTCAGTGATCAGCGGCCGGGACAGCGAACAGCATTCACTTCTTCGGGCTCCGGCCTTTGTGGTGCGGCCGTCTCGGCCGCACGGTGTGCAGGCGAGACCCCTACACCACAACGGTTGGTCTATCTGCGCTCATCTGCGTGACCTGCGGTTTCTCCAAAAATGGGTTGGTGGGATCTTAAGGACCGGAAATCCAAAATCCAAAATCCGAAATCGAGTGATCGGTGCCGGGTTACACTGTGCGGACCGTATGGGAGGTCACGATGGGGACATATCAGGGCGGATCGGCGCCGGCGATGGCGAAACAGGTCTGCGACGGGTACACCTTGCTCAACCAGGTCTCCCTCAAACGGATGAGTTTGGATCAGATGGTCAAACTTGAATTTGAACTCGACAAGCGGCTGCGCGAGACTCGAGCTTCAGCGGTTGATCTGGAAGACCAGCCGGCCCTCCAGGCCAGAAACCGCCGGATTTCAAGAATCGAAGGCGCTACGCGTTTGCTTCGTCATACAATGTCTCTCCGCCGGGCGGGACGGATTTGACGCGATCCGAGGCGTGGGAATGCCTGCGCGGCGATCCGCTGCCGTGGCTCCTTGACGAAAACCACCCCAACCTGCAGTGGAAGGTGTTGACAGATCTCTTTCACCGCCCTTCGTCCTCGCCGGCGGTCGCCCGCGCGCGTGGGGGAGCCAACGCGGTGGAACCGGTCGCCTCCCTGATTGCGGATTTTGGTTTTGGCGGAGAAGAAATCGCTCAGTTGGCGGTCTGGAAGACCTACTCCGGTCTCGGCTGGCGGCTGGTGGCGGCGGTTCAGTGGGGCGCTGATCCCACCGATCCGCGGCTTCAGGCGGCGGCGGAGCGCCTGCTGGAACACGGTCGAGATGTGAGCGGTTTTCCTCGAATTGAGGGTGTTCGGGCCGATCCTCTGTTGACCGCACGTGCGTTACAAGCGCTCGCCGGGCTTGGTTGGTGCCATCACCCCAGGTTCCAGGAGGCTTTGGCCTGGCTCGAGGAAGGCGCACCACCTGCGAACCGAGGTGGATGGCGGGCTGCGGGTCGGAAGGATGAAGAGTGTCCGGTGACCGCGGTTGCCGTCCTCGGCGCGATCGAGTCCTGTGGTGAAAAACGACGGGCCCGGTTATTTGAGCGCGCCCTGGCGAGCATCGACCGGACGCTGGATCCTCCGAGGGGCGCCTTGGCGCGGCTGGGACATCCATGTCTCGGTCGTACCGATTTTGCCGAGATCCTCAATGTGCTGGCTCAGATTCAAGCGCCCCTCCTTCCGTCGATGACCGCGGCGCTGGCGAGGCTGCAGCACCGCCAGATCGTGGGTGCCCGATGGCGCCGTCGGGTACCTGTACCAGCCACACTGCCGGGTGATTCCACCTGTCGAGCTATCGGCCCCTCGCGCTGGGTGACACTGAAATGCGTCACCGCGCTGATGCACTACGGCGTCGAGGCGGATCTCCCCAGGATGTTTCCACAAAAACCGGGGTCTTTTAGATGAGGAATAAGGAATCACTGCTGTCCAGAACAAATCGTCAATTGAAGTTGCCCACCTGACAACACGTGGTTTACGGGTTGGTTTTTCGGATATCCGGGTGGCGATTGCCCCGCGCCCGCGTCCGCGTCCGCGTCCATGCCCGTGCCCGAATTGCAGCGTCAGCGACAGTGTCCAGCGTCAGCGACAGGCAACAGCGAACAGGGACAGCGACAGAGAACAGCGATCAGTGTTCAGGGCAGCGGTCAGGAGTACAGGCGACGATGTGGCCACCTCCGGGTCGTTCAACAGAAGGGGTAGTCAACCCAAAGTCATGATTTCAGATCTCCAGAACAGCCAGCCTGAACGCTGTCGCCGAAGACAGCCTGTGATGACTGAATGCTGCCACTGACTCCTGTTCGCTGTCGCTGTCTGCCGATCCCCGTCGCTGTCCCTGAACGATGTCCGAGACTCCGCCTTTGACGACAGATATTGGAAATCAGGAATGAGGAATTTCGGAGTTCGGGTCTCGAGAGTTTTGCTTCAGGTTGGGTCGGACTCGACGCGGGTGGTGATGTGCAGGATCGCCCCGACAAGAAGCGCCGCACCAGCCCACTGCCAGGGGCCGAGAACCGAGCCGTTGACGAGGTAGTCGAAAAGGACCGCGCTCAGCGGAAGACAGAGCTCGCAGATCGTGGCGACACTGGCCCGGACCCGGGTGAGACCGTAGTAATAAAGGAAGATGGCCCCACTGCCGGTAGTCAGCGAGATGATCAGGATCACGATCCAGTTGGTGTTCGTGATCATGTTGAAGGGGAGGCCGAAACCGCCGACCACGAGCACGCCAAGCGCCATGAACGAAGTCATTCCATAGCGGGCAAACGTCGCGTCTTTGAAATCCAGCGAACCCAGGAGCCATTTCCCGAGTACGGTTGCCGAGCCGAAGGCAGCGGCGGCCACCACCGCCCAAAAGGCCGCCCGGAGCGTGATCGCATCGGCCGCGCCATCCGGCGCCGTGAAGCCAAAAGTGAGGAGATAGGCACCGATGATGGCGACCACCGCCGAGGCCAGAAAGCGAAAGCTGATGCGTTCCTTGAGCAGGATGGCCGCAAGAACGATGGCAAACACCGGCTGCAACTTCTGCAACAAAACGACGACGCTGAGTTGATTGAAATCAACGAGGAAAAGTGCTTTGACGATGGCGAGGGTGCCGATCAGCCCGCCCGTCAACGACACCAGGGCGAGGGCCGACCAGCCGCGGGCATCCATCTGGCGCAGGCGTCCGTAGCTCCGATGGAGGAAGGGCTGCATCAAGACAAAGGGCACGACGTGCAGGAGGAAGACGACAAAGGCCACCGGCAGGTTGGCGAGCCTCGGGGTGAGGACGACGCCATCGAGGCCCCACAGGGCCGCCGAGAGGCAGATCAGCGCCGCGCCAAGAATCGTGGATCTATCCTTCATCTCCTGAATCCGATCAGAGCTCGACGTCCATTGGTTTTCGCAACAAGAGTGCCACCACCATCGTCAGCAGAAAAAATGCCACCATCCAGGCGAAGCTCCATTGCCAGCTCCAAACCAGGAGATTCATCGTCGCTTCGGGGTATGCCACGGTGATCGACCGCACAGCGGCCTCGTTTTCGAGCGGCGCTTCAGAGGGCCACTCGAGCTGATCCACAAATCCTCGGGGCGGCCTTTCAGGCGACAATCGTTTGACCTTGTCGATCACCGCCAAATTTTTGGAGTAGGGGATGCCGTCGATCACGATCTGGATGTCATATTCTCCCGATTCGTCGGCCGCCAGGCGCCAACTGAATTCGGCCAGGGCCGGCGCCCAGATGGCCTCTGTCTCGGCCCGCAGACCCTGAGGGAGGTCGAGGCTCACCTCCGGTCGGAGCCCCGGTTTCACGGCATCTTGATCGAGTGCGACCGTCAGTTGGGTCGAATCACCGGGACGGAGCCCCGAAAATCCGTAAAACTGGTGCAGCTGAACCATCACCAGAACCAGCGGCGGAAGGATGAAGATCATCGGTTTGAGCGCCAGGGCCTGATAGTGAACAACGTGGCGCAGGATCTCTCCCTGGGCCCTCATGATGGCGCCAAGGTCGTCGTTGAAGAGCCGGATCTCGAAGAGCCCGGCGTGGATGCGCCGCTTGACCTGTGCAATTCGCTCCTGATTCGATGTCTTGCCAAATACCCAGAGAGCGAAGACACCTACCGGGATGGACCAGATCAAGACGCCGACGATCGGCGGCAGACCCTCGAGCGGGCGTTGCAGCCAATCGAATATCGGACGCAGCAGATCATTCAAGACGGTCATTGGTGTCAGTGTGCTTCGTTCACGACATATAACCGAGGCCCTGGAGACGTTTCTTGATCTCCTCCTCGGAGTCGGCGTCCTCGAGTTGGGCAAGCTCCTTCTCCAAGGCGTGGGTGATGAACTCCTCTGGCGAGGAGTAGCCGGCGATATCAGAAAAACGGCGCACCCTCTCGATCAAGCTTTTTTCGAGTTTGACTTTGGTGTATGCAAACATGATTTCCCCCTATCCTTTGCCGCCGAAGCGGCTCATCTCGACCACCGGGCTTCCCTCCATATGAGGAGCCGGTTTGAGGCCGAAAAGACTCAGCGCGGTTGGTGCGAGATCGATGATGGCCGGGTCCTTCCGGTCGATCTTGTGGTTGGCGAGAAGGATCCCCGGTACAAGCCTCGGATCGACGATGTGATCACCGCTCCATGCCTTCGTGTTGTCTTCGAACAATGGGCCGGCCGCAACGCCGCTCGCACAATCCCAGGAGATCCGATAACCGTGGTTGTAGCCGACGAGAAGATCCGGCGCGTTGCCCTTGTAGGGGCCGCGATAGAGCAGATCGGTGTCGAAGACCTCGTTGATGGCCACGTCGCCGGTTTCGTTGTCGGCGAGGCCATCGAGTTTCTGTTTGAGCTCGGATTTGAGTTCATCTGCCTCCTTGCCCGCGGTGACAATCCCCTGAGCTTCTCGACCTTTGATGTTGAGGAACACACCGACCAGACCAACGGCGTAGGCCCGGGTGCGTGACCAATCGACCGACTGCAGCCACGGTTGCGAAGCGTCGACACCCTCTTTGAGTGCGAGATAGCCGTTCTCCAGGAACCACGCGTTGAGGTTGACCCCGCGGCGAAACGAGGTGCAACCGTGGTCGGACATCACCCACAGGACGTCCCCTTCGCCGAGGCGCTGCATGACCCTTCCTACGATCTCGTCGTTCCGGATGTACTGCTGCTCGATGGCATCGCCGTACTCGGGCGCTTCGATTCCTGCAGCAGCCGGATGGCCGTCTTCCCGGTAGCGCCAAAACATGTGATTGACGCGGTCGGTTGCGTCGAAGACCGTGACCAACATTCCCTTTCGCAACCTATCGAGAGCGGTGAAGAACATGGTCTCGCGCTCCCGGTCGATGTCGGTGGTCTGCGTCATGAATGTCTTGTCGTCGGTGATTTTTTCGTTGAGGGCCCAGGTGTCTTCGGCCAGCCCGAGGGTGGCGTAGGATCCCAGTTTTTTCTCGAGATAGGAACAGTAGTAGCCCGGATGCGAAATCGGCATCACCGGTTTTTCAGGCTCGATGTTGATCGGTGAGAGATAGAGCGAGACGTGTTCGCCCATCTCGGTGATCATCATGCGGCAGATCCCGGTGACCTTCATTCCGGCGATTGCCGAGAACTCGAGTTTGACCCAATCGCTGAGCACCATCGGTTCGAGGTCCAAGCTCTTGCCGTCAACCGAAACCTGTGCACGGTCGGCGTCGCGATCGACGTCGATGGCGAGCGGGAGGGTCATGGGTGGGTTGCCCTCGAGAAAGCTGTTCTCAGGGCCCGCAATCGTTCCCGAAAAGGAGTTTTCGGAGCCGTTCGGGCTCAGAGTGAATCTCAGCCCACCCTCCTGAAACGCTTCCACGCCGGTGCGGGTCGTAAAGAACATAAACGTGCCTTGAGTCCCGAGCAGATCCGGGATGCACATCGCGCCGAGCTGAGCACCGTAGAAGACGTCTGGCGGGAAGGTGATCGGAACCCGGATCACCGTGCTCCAGATATTGTGTTCGCCGAGAATTGTCCAGAACGGTTTCGATTTTCGCAGCAACCGGATGCCGGGTTTGGCAAGGGGGATGCGGAACTTTCCCAGTTTGAGAACGCGGTGTGGCGACGAAATTTCGGTCGACGACAGCCGCGGAAGATAGGTTCGCGGGTCGCGATCCAAAAAATCGAAGATGTTGTGTTTTCCTGGATTGGTGCCGGTGGTGAACGAGGACCAGGCAACCGGTGTGATCGACGGGAAGGTCGATCGCAGGCGGCTGTAACCGCCGGTCTCCGCGAGCTTGGAGAAATTCGGCATCTTTCCACGCGCCATCAGATCTTCGGTGATGCGTGGATCCTGGCCATCAAAGCCGACGACGATCAGGCGCCTGACCAGAGCTTTGCTTCGACTCCGTCGCCGGATCATTCGCCACAACATGCGGAAAGGCCACGCGAGCAGTGAAATTCCTGCGAGAAGCATCGTGACGAACAAGACGGCGAAGGATCCGAGCACGGCAAAGCCCGCGCCGGGGCCGATATATGCCTCGGCGCTGACCGGCCATACGAGCAAAAAGGCCGTCACCGCAAGGGTTGTGGCGCGGCGCAATGACTGCGCTCGTGATTCGAAACGATCTGGTGGCAAAGAATCTCCTGTTGGTGCGCATATCGTGCCGCAAGAGTGGACCGGAATGATGGCTCCGATCGCGGCATTGTAGTATAGCCAGAACGCCGATCGGCGGCCGGTGGCCGACCCGATCGATGATCGTCCGACATCAGAGAACGCCGATGGTGGTGTTGAGAATTCCGTACCGCCAAACCAGGGAGATGTGGAGCATGACGGGTGCGCTTTCAAGAGTTGTCCGGCGCCTGAAATATGGAAGACCGGTGGTCATCGTTTCCGGGCTGCCGAGGTCCGGGACCTCGATGGCGATGAAGATGCTCGAGGCGGGCGGTCTGGAGTTGGTGGTCGACGACGCCCGGACGGCCGACGAGGACAATCCGAAGGGCTATTTCGAGGACGAGAGGGTGATGGACCTGGCAACGGCTACTGATACAAGCTGGTTGCGAAGCGCCCGGGGCAGGGTCATCAAGGTCGTGTCGTCCCTGCTCAATCACCTTCCGGCAGACAACGATTACAAAATCGTCTTCATGCGACGCAACGTGCACGAGGTTCTTGCCTCGCAAGCAAAAATGCTCGAACGCAGGGGTGAAGACTCGCACACCGATGACGGAGAACTTCTGAGGATGTATGAGAACCACCTCGAGAAGGTGGAATTTCAGATCCGTTTCCGAAAAAACCTGGATGCGGTCTATGTGAAATATTCGGATGTGGTCGGGAACCCCTCCGGTGAAGCGCAGCGGATCGCTGATTTTCTCGGTGGCGACCTCGATGTCGTCCGGATGGCCGCCGCAGTCGATGGATCCTTGTATCGGAATCGGCGAACTCGCGACGGCGAGGTGGCCGATCCGGAGTCGACTGCAGGATAATGGTTTGATGGGAATGAAACGGACCATGCGGTTTGCGTTGGGTTTTGCCCTGGTTGCAGCAGGTGCAGCCACGGCGACGGTGCTGGTGAGCCGCGCCGAGGAGCCTGTTCGTACGGTGGTCACCGACAACGCGGCGACGATCCCGATCGATGGGCCCTTTCGTTATGTGGTCGAGTATCTCGGAGTCAAGTGCGGCGAAATGACGCTGGAAAGCCGGCTCGAGGACTATCAAGGTCGGCCCACTTACCACATCCTCATGTCCGCGAGGAACTCGAAGTTCTTCAACAAGATCTATCGTGTGGACGGACAAATCGAGTCTTGGGTCGATGCCGAGACCATGAGCACAGTTGCCTATGAGAGCGACATCACCGAGCGCGGGAGACGACGGGTCGTCTACTACCGAATCGATCGCGAGGCGGGCGTTATCCGCACCAACAAAAAGGGTATGCCGGCGGAGTCACCCTACGAGGGCGGCCCGGCCCTCGACCCGATGGCTTTCGTCTATCGCGGGCGCACCCTGGCGGAGAAAGTTGGAGCCACGTTTCCCCTGACCCTTTTCACCGATCACGGCGGCATCGAAACGATTTCCAACGTCGGTCCGCGCAAACAGTTCAGGGCCTTTGATGGGAAACGGACGCTGCTGCGAGTCCAGCCGGTGACCGCCGATGGTGAGATGTTTTCGCGCAAGGGTGAGTTTGTCTACTGGATCGACCCAGGTCCGACGAGAACACTGTATCGTCTTGATTTCAAACTCAGTTTCGGACGTTTGACGGCCAGTCTCAGAGGCCCTGCCGAGGGTGTTGTCGATCGTCGGGATCCGGCGGAACTCGAAAACCCACCCCCAGCCGAAACACCGGTCAAAAAGAAATAGGGATCGAACCAACGATCGCGTTGGAATTCGTGCTCTTACTCAACTCCCAGGAAGTCGAAGACAGCCCGCTTGAAGGCTTCCTCTTCTTCGGCCGGTGCAAAATGGCCGCTCGACTCAAAAACCACCAATTGTGCGTCCGCAATGCCATCCGCCAGTACCTCGACCTTTTCGACCGAGAACATGTCGTGGGTTCCGGCGACCACCAGACTGCGGGCCGTGATCAAGGGGAGGCGGTCGCGAGCGTCAAAGGTGGGATAGCGCTTGTTGGTGTAATCGGCGTGCGCCCAACTGAACTCGGCTTCCCCGAACAGCCTTTCGAAGAGGACTGCGGCGCCGGCCGGGTCTCCGGTCGAGAGTGGGAACCAGTCTTCGAGCCACAGAACTCGCATCAACGCGGTCCGTTCTGCGGTGGTGAGCTCGGTGTCGGTCTGCATCAAGGTCTCGAATTCCATCCACTTGCTGATGAGTTCGGGATATTTCTGCGCCATGAGAGCCGAGTCCTCTTCGGCAAAGCTTGCCGCACCGTGAACGAAGATCGCTGCACTCAGGGTGGAGGGGCTTTCTGAGGCGAGTTCGATGAGGTTCATGGCGCCGTTCGACCACCCGATGGCGTTGACCGCTGCCAGGCCGAGGTGCTCGCGAAGGGCCTGAAAGTCAGCCCGGACGGCCTCCATCGCCATATCGTCGTCGTTGACGATGGGTGCGGACTCTCCCATTCCGCGGGGATCGAAATAGACCATCGTCAATCCGGTCTCCAGCGGCCGATACATGGCTCGAAGGCCTTCAAGCGACAAACCCCACGAGTTGGGCAAGGTCATCAGGACAGGCCCTTGACCGTGCACCTCATAATGGATGTCGAAACCGTTGAGTTCGGTCGTGAAAGAGCCGTTTTCGAGGCCTTCCATCGTCGGCTCTTCCATCGTTGCGGCCTGTTCCGGGCCCGGGCCGGCGGGCGCGCACGAAACGGCGAGTACGGTAACGGATGCGAGCGCGATCAACTTGATGCTTCTCATGGTGATGATCCTCCGGCGTTCCGATTTTTTGGTAACCACGAAATCTTACAGCAGTTGATCGATCCAGTCTGCCTGGTCCGCCCTGGCCGATATTCGGGCGATGCTTCTTTGATAGGCTGCGTCGGTGACACCCGGGTGCCAGCTCGAAGGCCGGGGCAGCGAGGCCGCGAGAGAAGCCGCCTGGCGACGGTCGAGTTCGGCGGCTGGCAGCCCGAAATACTCGCGGGCGGCAGCCTCCGCGCCAAAAGTGTTGGGCCCGAACTGGACGACATTCAAATAGAGCTCGAGAATTCTCTGTTTTGAGAGTCGATCCTCGAGTTGGCGGGTCAGGATGAACTCCCTGATCTTCCGGGTTGGTGAGCGTGATGGGGTCAGCCACAGATTCTTGGCGAGCTGTTGGGTGATCGTCGACGCACCCCGGACCTGCTTGCCGCGCACCGCGTCGCGGGCCGCCACCTTGATCTCGTGGGTGTCGAAGCCGTTGTGCGAAAAAAAGCTCATGTCCTCTGCCGCCACGACCGTTTTTTTCAGCTCCTGTGAGATCTGGTCGTAGGGCACCCAACGCCAACCGACTTCCTTCCCCTGCAATCGGGCACGCTCGACAAAGGCGGTCGTTTCCGGCGGTTGCTCGGCCAATGCGGCGACATCGGGCCAGGTGAAGATGACGACGGCCGCTCCAGCCAGAAGGACCGAGCACACCGTGGCCAGCAGACGCAGGCCCCACCGGCGAGAGGTTTTTTTCTTCGATTTCTTTTTTTTCTTGGCAACCACGAAGAGATTCTATCGCTGCAGGTGGTTTATTTCCTCGATATCATGCGGGTGGATTCGGAGAAACCGCAGATCACGCAGATGAACGCAGATCTCGGACCCGTCATTTGAACAACCCAATCACATTGTGACGACACTCTTTGCCAAAGCACCTGAGCGTGGTGTCTTCTGGAGATTCATCACGTCTCTTGTCCTTTGGTCGTTTTTTTTCTGCTTCCATCTGCTCTATCTGCGGTTACTCCGTGCGCGCGAATTCCTGATTCCGATCTCGTTCCAATGTTCTCCCGCCGGCCTATTGCCCTCTGAACATTTCCTTTTTCATGTAGCCTTTGGGCGGATCGAAGGCATCGGGATCGATTTCTCCGGAAGTCGCCGACTTGAGTGTAGCCTCGCTCTCGAGCGAACCGTCGGTGTCGAATTCGCTGGTCAGAACCGGGAAGCCCTTCATTTCGCGGAGGTGTTCGAAGGATGGATCGCCCAAGGACTGCCGGCCACCTCCGAATTGCGGCAAACTGTCCATCATCTCCCTGAAGAACTCGGACATTTCCTGAAAGGCGTCGGCCACTTCATTGCCGCCGTCGATGTTCTTCCAATCAGTGACCCACAGATCGCGGATCTTGGCGCCGCTCTTCCACAGCTCGTACCGGACGCAGGGATAGTTGTTGACTGTATCGGTGTCGCTGGTTGGGCGAAGCTCGGTTTTTTCGCGCGGCACAGGTTGTTCGGGCATTTTCTGTTTCATGATTATTTCGAATTGTTCGCGCTGACTCTCCGGGACGTTGGCCAGCGCCTGCTCCATCATCGCCATCGCGTTGTCGAGCTTCGCCGCGATCTCCTTCATGGCCTCCTCGTCGATCACAAAATAGGACTTCTCATCGTGGTTCACGATGATCATCTTTTTGCTCTCACCCTCACCGCGAAAGATCATCTCACCGTTGAAATCTCCGTCGACCGAGGATGAATCGAGTTTGAGCATCTTGTCGAGAACCAGGAATTTCATCAGCGATGTCTTTGCTGGCGACTGCTTGTGATCTTTGACCTCGATCTCGTACGTGACGTTGGCCGAGGCGGGAATCGCGAGAAGAAGCGCCAGGACCGAGCCCAAAAAGTGTTTCATTGTGTTCTCCTTCGGGATGCATGTGTTTGAGACAAATTATCAGAAATAGAGTCCGGCTAAAAATATGAATATCGAACGCGGTCGCCGGGTGCGAAGCACAGATGGTCGGCCTGTCCGGCCTGCCAAGGTGTCATCTCTTGATGAAATCGATCACCGTGGTGGTCTCGGTCCAGCCTGAGGTTCGCGCGAGGATTGCCGTCATGGCCTCGAGGAAGGGCGGCCCGGTCCGCCTGGTCACCGGCGTATCGATTCCGACGCTGCGCAGATCGATGGCCTCCCACGGGTGAAAGTAGAGGTGGAGATAAGGTGCGCCGAGGGCTGCAAGGCGGAGGGCCGCGACCCCGAGACCGCGGCCGGCAATCTGGAACCACTGCCACGAGACCGGCGTTCTCAGGACCGGAAGGACAGATATCGGGACCATGGTGATTGACTCCTCCTGCCACGGTTTGCGCGACAGCAGGAGGCCGAAATAGCGCCCGGGGACCCAGGTTGGGTGAGGCGACGCGTCGTAGGCAAAACCGGCCTCACGGACCACAGTTGCCGGGCACTTTCTGAGCCGCGGGGTCCGGAGGCCGGAAGCCGTCTGCCCGCTGGCACCTTCCACGATCTCGCGCGCGCGAAGCAGTCTCCCTGTGGCCTCTCCTGGATCCAGGCTTGCGTAGTCATCCCCGTGCTCGAGGCCGTGGACGCCAATCTCGTGGCCCGAGTCGGCGAGTTGGGCCACCAGCTCGCCCTGGCTCTCGGCAAATGTGCCGGTGACAAAGAAAGTGGCGCGCGCCCGGCTGTTTTGCAGAATCGGTATCAGCAAGCGGAGGCCTTCAGCCGTGATTGCGATCTGCTCGGCGGGCGGCATCGGTCGAGCGCCATCGACCAACCAGTCGAACTCCTCGACGTCAAAGGTCAGCAGCAGCGGTTTCACGGCGACCTGACCGCCGCGAGTCGGGTGCGGCAAACGCTCGCCAACATGCAGTTGCGCCAGCTCTCCGGAGCGGCAAGGCCGGCGCTCTGCATCAGACCGGTGACCCGGCCGCGGTCAAAGGTGTGGATCCGGGCGCCGTGGCTTCGGTGATAGAGGGCATAGAGCGATCCGAGAGCACTCCTGCGGGGGTAAAGCAGGACCAGTCTGCCACCGGGAACAAGGCAGCCTGCGAGACGGCTGAGGGCCCGCGCGGGATCGGATACAAACTCCATCGCACCGATGCACAGAACCCAATCGAAGACCGGTTGAAGCCCGGGTCGCTCGATGTCCTGCACGGCGACGGGGTGGCCGGCGGCAGAGCACAGACGGGCCATCGGCCAACTGAGATCGATGCCGGTGGCCAAGGCGCCGGATTCGGCGAGCCAGTCGAGGGTGGCTCCATCACCGCATCCGGCGTCGAGGACCCGCTCTCCCGGTTCGATATCTACCAGATCCCGCACCGCCCGTTGTTCCTGATCTCTGATCCAGCCGAGCGGTCCGCGACCCCGGAAACGAGAGTAGTTTTCCGCGGATTCGGCGAAGTGGCGGGCGACCGCGGGGTCGACCATCAGGGGGCCGTGGAGTGAGATGTTTCGAGGGCGGCGAGGATGGCCGCTGCCGCCCACGCTCTGGCCTCTTCCAGGTCGTGCCGCAAAAATGGTTCTAGCTCCGGAACAAGCAGCGGATCTCTCACCAGCGTCAGCAATCGGAGAAGGGGCAGGGTTTCCGAGGGGTTGCCGTGCTGGAGGCGGCTGACGAGGTATCTCCCGATGTCGGTGTCTCCGGTTTCGACCAGGGCTGCAACGGCTGCGCGCCGGACGGTGGCGTGCGGGTCGCCGACGGCAGAATAGAGGGCGGGGACCGCCGCGGGATCTCCGATCGAACCGAGGGCGCGGGCTGCCACCGCCCTGAGATCGGGGTCGTCGTCATCTGTCAAATGGCGGGCGATTTCTAGCGTCGTTTCCGGATCGCCGATTTTTTCCAGACCGAGCAGACCCCGAAGTCGAACCGCGCGGTCAGGCGATTGAAGGGCGGTCAGAAATTGGGCTCTGCCGCGAGCCGCATCTGTATTTGTGATCAACTCCAGGGCTAGAACCTGTTCGAGGATGTCGGTGGATTCGCACATCGGCTGGGCCGCTGCGGCGATCCACGGATCGCGGAGTTCCGTGGCGGCTCGCAGAGCGACCCATCGGATATTGTCATGTGGGCTCCGCATTTCAGCGGACAGGACAGTTCGGGCGGCGGCTTCGGCCCTCTCCATGAACACGACATCAAATTGTTGCGGCGTGGTTTCGGTCTGCGCAGATGCAAATACAGCGGTCATCAGGCAGCACGCGGCGGTGCACCGGACGAGAACTTTTCTCCGCAGGGTCAGATCATGGATCAGAGTCATGCGCATTCGCACCTCCAGGGCGGGCCCGAGAACCGCCGAGCGGCGACGAGAAAAAGAGAACCAACTGCCGGCGGTTGTGGCTGTGGGTCACTTCCCGGTGAGTTTGCGGGAACCGCTCGCTGATGACCGTTCCCAACTGTTGCAACTGAGTGTGGTCTTCGATCACCGAAGAAAAAGCGATAAAAACCGTGTTTTGAAGAAGATCTGCGGGCACATCCTGTGGAGTGAAGCCCACCACGACCCGACGGTCATCGGCGAAGAGCTCCAATGCTGGGAGAAGGACGGTTATTGTCGGGCCGCCAAAAAGATAGTAGTCGTGATCTGTTCCGACCCGCTCAAAGACCTCGACCACATCCCACTCGATGGTATCCACATCCATCGCAACGAGATACCGACGGTAGCCGGTAAGGGAAAAATACGCCGACTGGGCGAGGACCGCCAGACAGATCGCGGCCGCCGCCCATCGCTGCCGCCGTCGGTCCTCCCTCAATCGGGAGAGCCCTGTCTCGAGGGCGGATGCGGCAAATATGAACGGCACGGGAAACAGCACGATCAGGCGAGGATAAAACGGTGGGTCGATGACGAGAATACTCGAAAGCAACAGTCCGAGCACAGTCCACAGGATGAGGAATTGGGAAGGTGGTTGTCGGATCCGTAGGAGGGCAATGAGAAAACCGATGGCTGCCAGAAAAGCCGTGACCCAGGACAGAAGAGGTTGCACGGTTCCGTACTGGCCGCTGGCATCGCCGATGGTGGCAAAGCCTGCGAGGGCCGTACGGGTCTGCCGCCAGAGGATCTCGGTTGCCGACAGGTTGTCCATCTCCTGGGCGAGGTGGACCCGATTGCTCTCGGACAGAACCATGACGCTGCCGGTGCGGTCTTCCAGCAGAATATGGGGTGATTTGACGTAGTTCAGAAAGAGCGGAATTGCCGTGATGGTTGCACCCAGGAGGAAGAAAATCAGGAGTCGAGAGACGAGCCGTCGGTTGCCTTGAAGGAACTGGATGATGAAGAAAGCCACACCGACCACCAGAATCAAACGGCCGGCGGTGTAGGAAAACAGTGCGAGACCTGCCGCGATGCCGGCCGCTGCGGCGGGAAACACCTTGCGAATTCGCAATGCCCGCATCAGCAGCGCGAAAGCGATCAGCTCGAGGAAGAGCGTCTGGATGTTCCAGAGACCGATTCGGCCGAAATGGATGGCGGCGTGTGACACCGCATAGAGCGTGGCTGCAATTTGCGCGGCCCTTGTACCGAACCACGACCGGACCATGAAATAGAGGGGAATCATCGCCAGGATGCCGAGCACGGCGGTTGGCAGTCGCAGCCCGACGATGGTCAGGCCAGCCGTCGCAAAGCTCACGGCATAAGGCAAATATGCGAAGTAGGGCGTGTTGTACCAACGGCTGAAGTCAAACACGTCAACGACACGTCCGCGGAGAATGTCGAGGCCCTGAAGACCACATTCGGCGGAGTCGCCGTGGATCATCGGCGGGGCATCTCCGAGATGCCAGAGTCGGAGGAAAGCGGTCAGGGCGAAAATCAGAACAAAGATCATCCCCTCACCCCGTTTCGAAAAAAGCGACGATCGTGCGCTTTCGAGAGGTTCATCGGCACCGCGGGTGAGGAGGAGGAATGCGACTAGGGCCAGGAGCCAGGAGAGCACGGCCATCGAGCCCGATGGCAGCCAAAGACGAAAAACGGCGACACCGATGATGCCCACACAGCACGCGGCCAATCCCAGCGATCTGTAGGTGGGCCTCGCCATCGCTCCATCGACCCTTTCGATCCGGCGACGGATCCAGCCGGAGAACTCGCGCAGGCTCTCTCGGATGGTCGGACCGCCGATCCGCAGTCGCACGCGAGCAATATCGCGCAGCATGAGCACGGTATCGGCCAGGAAACGGACCGTGGTCGGCTCGCTGTCGTATCGAAAGAGCACCGGCACCTGTACGATCTTGAAGTCGAACGACCGGGCCCGAGCGAGGATCGCGAGGTCAAAGCCAAACCCACTGGGGCTCCATTTGCCGAAAAGGGCTGAAGCGGCGTCGGCTGAGAATCCCTTCAGCCCGGCCTGCGAGTCCCTGATTCCCGGCAGCAGAAATAAACGAACGATGAAATTGAAGAAGCGCCCGGCCAGGTGACGGGTATAGAGGTATCTGAAGAACGACGGTTTGATGAGGTATTTCGATCCGGCGTGTACCCGGCTGGCCACCACCACATCTGCGTCCCCATCGAGTCGGTCGCAGACCTTTTCGATGGCCGTTGGCGGGAAGGCGAGATCTGCGTCGACAAAAATTCGCTGCCGACCGGTGGCGTGGTTCATTCCCCGAGTAACGGCGGCGCCTTTGCCCTGGTTGGTCTCCATCTGGAGAAAACGAATCGGCACCACAGAGCCCGCGGCAATACGGGTGACGATCTCGGCTGTGGCATCACTGCTGCCGTCATCGACCACTATGAGTTCGGAGCTTCTGTCGCAGGATGCGAGATAGGACACGAGTTCGTCCAGGGAAGCCTCGATGAACCCCTCGGCGTTGTAGACCGGCACCACGATCGAAAGATCGATTCGTGATTCACCCATGGAATTGCCGAATCACTTTTGGACTGCCCCTGTTCGGAGAAAAGCCCGTGCAGAGCCGCTGTCGATCAATGGTTTTCGATGACATTCGAACGAACGGATGAGAACCCCCCTGAACAGTCCACCGAGCTCTGCGTCGCGGTCTCGGTGGCAGCCTTGTTTCATCCATCCTAACAAGTATCCCGCTCGGTCTTGCGGACCGAGCGGGGAGATGCAGAAGGGCCTACCCCTGGAGGTACCAGCAAACCACCTTCGGTTCAGTCATCTCGGCGAGGGAAAAACGGATGCCTTCGCGGCCGAGACCGCTTTTCTTGACGCCGCCGAAGGGCATCGAATCGAGCCGGTAGTCGGTGGAATCGTTGATCAGCACCGAACCCGCGTCGAGGCCCTCGATGAGGCGGTGGCAAATCTCGACGTCGCGCGAGAAACCGGCCGCGTGGAGGCCGTAGTCCACCGAGTTGGCCTCTTGAATCGCCTCATCGAGATCATCGACCGGATACAGGTTGACGGCGGGGCCGAAGACCTCGTCGTGGTGGATGGTGGCATTCTTGGGAACGTTTTCGAGCACGGTCGGTTGCATGAGCGCATGCTCACGGCTCCCGCCCGCGAGGACTGTCGCGCCCTTCTCGACCGCCTCGGCGACCCAACGTTCGACGCGTTTTGCTTCGCCTTCGTTGATCATCGGGCCCATATCGGTCGTCTCGTCCATCTTGTCGCCGATGCGGTAGGCCCTGGTGCGTTCGACGAAGAGCTTCTTGAAGTTGTCGTAGACCTCGCGATGGATATAGATGCGCTGGACACCGATACAGTTCTGCCCGGCCGCCCAGAAGGCGCCGGAGACGCAGGTCTCGGCCGCCCACTCGATATCGGCGTCCTTCCAGACGACGACCGGTGAGTTGGAACCAAGCTCCATGCCGATCTTTTTCAGACCGGCCTTTGACACGATCCGCTCGCCGGCTTCGACGCCGCCGGTAAAGCTCACCATCCGGACCCTGGGGTCGGAGACCAGTGCGTCGCCAAGGATGGCGCCGTGGCCGGTGATGCACTGAAGAACGCCGGTGGGCAGTCCCGCCTCCATGAATGCTTCGGTGAGCTTGAGCGCCGACAGCGGCGTCACCGTGGCCGGTTTGAGAATCACCGTGTTACCGGCCGCGATGGCGGGACCGAGTTTGTGGGCCACCAGGTTGAGAGGATCATTGAAGGGGGTGATGGCGAGTACGACGCCGATCGGAACGCGTTCGAAATGGCCACGCCGGCGTTCGCCGCCGGGGAAGGAGTCGAAGGGGATCGTCTCTCCGAGCAGCCGTTTGGCCTCTTCGCCGGCGATGGTCAGCGTGTTGACGCAGCGTCTGGCCTCGCCGCGCGCCTCGCGAATGGTTTTTGATCCCTCGCGGGCGATGGTCTCGGCAAAGTCATCGAGATTGTCGGCCACGATCGCCGCCGTCTCGAGGAGAATCTGCGATCTCTCGTAGGTCGAAAGTCCGCGCGCGGTCACCCGGGCCCGGTGGGCGGCTTCCAGGGCGGTCTCCACATCCTCAGCCGTTGCGGCGGGTACCGTGTCAATGACCGAATCATCATAAGGGTCCCGAACCTCAATGGTTTTCTCACGGTCAACCCACTGATCGGCTAGCAGCATCTTCATCTTCAGCTCCTGGTCGCGATGGTGATCAAATCGTTCAATAGCGAGAAGCCGGTCTCTCTCCGGCCCGCGCCGGGACCGACGATCGTGACATCTCCGAGCGTGTCGGTGGTGATGGTCATGGCATTGGTGGCGCCGCCCACACCCGCCAGCGGGTGCGACAGATCCATCAGTTGAGGGGCCACCGAGGCCTTGACCTCATCCCCGTCGCGCCACACCCTCCCGATCAGTTTGTGGCGTTTTCCGTCCGCAGCCGCGGCCGCGATGTCCGCCGGTGTGATCTCGGTGATGCCGGTGCACGGGCTGTCGTCAGGTGACAGGGAGGCGCCAAAAACGACGTTGGCCAGAATCGTCACTTTGGCCAGGGCATCCCAACCGAGCACGTCCGCGTCCGGGACAGCTTCGGCATAGCCGAGTTCCTGGGCCTGGGCGAGTGCGGCGGAGTAATCCATCCCCGCTTCCATCTGGGTCAGGATGTAGTTGGTCGTACCGTTGAGGATCCCCTGCATCTCGTTGATCTCGGATCCGGCGAGAGTGTCGCGGATGAGATTCAGGAGGGGCGTTCCCGCCATGACCGTTCCTTCGAAAAGAAACTGAACATGGTTGCTGTCGGCGAGATCCACAAGTTCATTGGAAAAAAGAGCCAGCGGGCCCTTGTTGGTCGTGGTCACGTGCATGCCGCGGGCAAGCGCGGCGCGGATGTGGTCGGTGGCCGGTTGGCCGCTTTTGATATCGGTATAGGTCAGCTCGAGCATCACGTCCGCGTCACAATTGGAAATCATTTCGAGTGCGTTCCAGGCGCATCCGCCTTTGGAATAATCGGAAATTGAATCGCCGTCAGAAACCAATTTCATGATTTCTTCCAAATCGATCCCGTCTGGATTATAGGCCGATCCTTTGAGCATATCAACGATGCCGGTGACGCTCCATTCGAGACCATATTCTTTCTGGAGTTCGTCTTTCTTTTCGATCAAAAGTTCTGACAATCCTTGTGCGACGGTTCCAAAACCTACAAACAATAAACGCATACAATGCTCCTCTTCAGAATATTGACTTTTCATGGAGGTTATTCGTTGTTAAACATATGATAAAGAATATTTTTATAGTTTTCCTTTGATGCAGTTAGCGAGACGCTTGACGGCCTCTTCGAGGTCTTCTTTCGAGACAAAAGAAAAATTGATTCTCATGTGATTTTTCTCGGGATTTTCTCCATAGAAGAGAGCTCCAGGAACGAAGGCAACTTTATGTTCTATCGCATCAAAGAATAATTCGTCGGTATCGAGTTTCTTTGGAACGGAAACCCACAAAAAAAGTCCGCCTTCAGGTTGGGTCCATGTGACGCCTGTTTCCGGCGGGAAATATTGAGTCATCGTACGCAGAAATGTGTCGAGTTTTTCGCGATAATAGTCTCGACATTTTTCGAGGTGTTCTTCGAGACCCATGTCCTCTAGAAAGGCGGTGCACATGTCCTGGTTCCACTTCGGTGTGTTGAGAACCCCGCCTTCCTTGATGTGGGTCATCCCGGTTATGACCTCGTTCGGTCCGATATTGAATCCGACTCTGATGCCGGGACAGAACAGCTTCGAAAATGTGTACAGGCCGATGACGTGTCCGCCATCTCGCTGTTGGTCGAGGGTGTAAATCGCTGGAATGGTCTCTCCGGCGTAGCGAAGATCGCGGTAGGGGCTGTCTTCGACGATCGGGACGTCGTATTCGTAGCTGAGGTCGAGCAGCGCCTCCCGTTTGGCGTGGCTGATGGTGATGCCGGTGGGATTCTGGAAATCGGGCACGACATAGATGAGTTTTGGCTTCGTGCCTTGTTGGGCGAGCTCTTCGAGACGGTCTCGCATGCCCCCCACATTCGATCCATCTTCTTCGATGTTGACGCCTACGAAACGAGGTTTTTGCATTTGAAAGGCCACGAGGGCGCCGGCGAAGGTGGGACGGTCCACCAGGACCACATCGTCGGGTTGGAGGAACAACCGACCGGTGATGTCCAGCCCCGATTGTCCGCCGCTCGTGATGACGATTTCATTGCGTTCGAGGTAGATCTGATCGCGTTCCAGGAATCTCAGAACGGCTTCGATCAAGGCTTCTTCACCGGGTATTGGTGAGTATTGCATGATTCGATCGATGGCCCTGTCGAAGGCCTCACCCGTCGCCTGTCGAAGCTCTGAGCGCTGGAAGACATCCGGTGAAGGGAGCCCGCCCGCGAGAGAGATGATCTCGGGGTCGGACAGATACTGGATTGTTTTGCCGATCAGGTATCCCTGGTAGTCCCTGACGTTTTCCGCAAATCTCGCACGCCACTCATCCTTCAAGATTGCCTCCTTGATACGAGGGCGAATCGCTCATCTGGATTCCCGTCAGACTGCGGCCGCTTCCATATCTCCGTGGGTCGGGTCTGCCGGGGCGTTTGCGCGATAGGATGCCGCCCCGAAACGGGTTCGAATGCCGCGCCGCATCATCTCACGCCCGTCCATGGAAGCGCGAAGGGATTTGTAGTAGATCACGTCGCCGATGGTGTCGGCGACCTTTGCCCGCTCCTCCTCCGGCATGAAGTAGGCCTCCATGGTGTCGAAATCACGCGCCGTGCCGTCCGATTCATATTTGAAGGTCAGATTGGTGCCGTTTTCGAGAACCTTGAACGCGTTGTCGGTCCAGTCGAAATCAGGCAGTCCGAGATCAGGATTGATCCGTAAATGGGCCGCCAAGCTCAGACCACGAATCCCGCTTCGGTCGAGCTCTTCCGAACAAAGGATGAAGTTTTCGGGGGACACGCCGTTGCCGATGTTGATCTCGTAGATCGGTGATGCCTGATCGTCGCGAAGGTATGTCGACATGATATTGAGCAACATCCGGAACTGCATGAGATTCTGAGTCGACAAGAGCATCGAGACCTTGAAGCGGAGGTTCGGAATATCCCGTGCGAAATAGCAAGCCGCGATGATGGATGACCACGAGGGATTGAGGAAGAAATCGTTGCCGGTTTCCATCGCGGCGCGAATCACGCCGTCAAGATAGACCAGGTGGTTGTCGTTCGCGACCTCGACACCACCCAGGTTGCCAAACGCGGTGCCCATGTTTTTGAGGATGATCTGTGACATGCCGTTACCGAGATCCATGGTTTCGAAGGTCTTTCCAGTGATCGATTCAAGGGTGGCGAATCGATGGCTCGGCAGCGGCGTGCCGATCAGATTGGTGCTGCAGAATTTCGATGCACCCATGATGTTTTCGGCCATTGTGAGGGTCGCCATGAGATCGCCGGAGTAGACATAGTTCTCGGTCAAGGCCACCACCGAGATGAACTCGGATGGAACCCAGCAGGGGTCATCGGTCCCGGCGCTTTCGGCCATCTGCACCATTGAACGATGGGTGACCTTCGCGCCCTGAAAACCGGAAACCTGGGAAGTCGCGATGCCGAAGTCTGACCGGTAGGAGGATTCGAGCGACCCTTCGAATTCTTCGATCTTTGCAAAGCGGTCGACCAATCGGGTGGCATCGGCCATCATCTCACCGTATCCCTGGTTTTCGAGAAGTTGAAGCCTGGTGGCGAGATCACGCCGATCCCGGATGGCCTCGCTGATGGCGGTCGCCCCCCCGTAGTGCTGCTTGAGGGCATCGATGGCGGCGATATCGCGGGTCGAGAGAAGATCGAATTTCATGGGACCTCCGGTTTTGTTTGTGATCTGGTTTTCGAATTCTGATTCTGAAAATCTGTCTCGAAAACGACAATAATTCTTGGAACTTTTAGATTTTAAGAGAAGATTCTTGCTTCTGGCAAGAAACCGAATATAGTTCGATTTATGAAGAGCCTCGAGGATCTCGACCGAATCGACTTCGCCATTCTCACGATTCTGCAAAAGGATGCTCGGGTGGCGAACAATCGACTTGCGGAGGCGGTGGGAATCGCACCCTCCACCTGTCTCGAACGGGTTCGGCGATTGCTTCGTCTCGGAGTGCTGCGCGGTCACCATGCCGAAATCGATCCGGCTGCCTTCGGGGTCGGTCTCGAGGCGATGATCGCGGTCCGGCTGCGGCGCCATTCGCGGGATCTCGTGGAAGACTTCAGGGCTTATGTGGTCGAGCTTGCCGAGGTGCGGAGCGTCTTCCACGTCACCGGCGGGGATGACTTTCTGGTTCACGTGGCGGTGCGAGATTCTGATCATCTGAGAGATCTCGCGCTGGATTCCTTCACCACCCGCGACGAGGTGGACCACATCCAGACCCGGTTGATCTTTCAGTACACCCCGACCTGGAGGATGCCGGTTCTGGTGTAGTGACTCTTCTACCTCCTTTTGTTTCCGCGCTCGCCCCTCGGGCGGTCGCCGAAAATTGGGAATGGAGTTCGTCGAGGCAGGAAATCACGACAAGGTGCGTTACAATCTCGCGCCTCGGAGACACTATTGGATCATCTCATCTCTCCCCACGGCTCTCGGCTGGTCGACCTGATCGTCGATGAGCCACGTGCGAAGGAAATACGCGAACAATCGCGTGAGTGGCCGTCGATGGACCTCAGCCCGCGCCAGCTCTGCGATCTGGAGCTCTTACTCAACGGCGGGTACTCTCCGCTGCAGGGATTCATGGGAGCGGCGGATTACCAGTCGGTATGTGCCGATCTCCACCTGGCGGACGGCACCCTGTGGCCACTCCCGGTGACCCTCGACATCAGTGACGAGCTTGCCCGGTCTCTGGAGCCCGGTGCGCCCCTGGCTCTACGGGACGGCGAAGGCGTGATGCTCGCGGCCATCGTGGTCGACGAAATCTTCAAACCGGATCGTGACGCCGAAGTCCTGGCACTGTTTGGTTCCGACGACAGATCTCGGCCCGAGATCGCGCAGCATCTCCATCGTGCGACCCGGCATTCTGTAGCGGGCCGGATTGAAGGTCTGCAGCTGCCGCTTCATTTTGACTACCGCGAGCTGCGTCTGACGCCACGGGAACTGCGACGAGAGTTTTCTCGTCTGGGCTGGCGCCGTGTCATCGCATTTCAGACCCACCGAACTATTCACAAAGCGCAGCTGGCCATGACCGTCGAGGCGGCCAGGGAGACCGGCTCGAATCTCCTGATCCACCCGGTCGTGGGGCGGGGGCTGCCCGGCGATGCGGACCACCACACGCGCATCAGGTGCTATCAGGCATTGATGCCCCATTTTCCGAAAACCATGGCGCGGCTCAATCTGCTTCCCATGGCGCTGAGGGGTGGGGGCGAAAACGAAGCATTGCTCCACGCGATCGTTCACAAGAACTATGGCTGCACCCACCTGATGGTGGACAAGAACGGGGCCGGCTCGATCCTCGAGACTCTCGGTGCTCCGACCTACGAGGCGAACGAGGTGGCCGCCGTCTTCGATGAATATGCGGAAGAACTCGTTGTCGGATGGGTGCCGGCGCGCTCGATGATTTATCTTGAAGACAGTCAAAGTTTCACGAATGCCGAGGCGGTTCCGGAGGGGAGCCGGGTCATGTCCATCGATCCGGTCGAAATCCGCCGCAGGCTCGAGGACGGCCGCGAAATTCCTTCGTGGTTCACCTATCCATCGGTTGCCGAGGAGCTCCACCGCCGCCATCCAACTCGCGCCGCCCAGGGTTTTACCGTTTTTTTGACCGGTTTGTCGGGATCGGGAAAATCCACCGTCGCCAACGTATTACGGATCAAACTCCTCGAGATCGGGGGCCGTGGGGTGTCGCTGCTCGATGGCGATCTGGTCCGCGCCAATCTTTCGTCAAATCTCGGTTTTTCCAAGGAACATCGTGATCTCAACATCCGCCGGATCGGTTTTGTGGCGGCGGAAATCACCCGTGCCGGCGGAGTCGCGATCTGTGCTCCCATCGCTCCCTACGACGTCGTCAGGCGGGAGGTCCGCGAGATGGTGGAGCCATGCGGTGGATTCGTATTGGTCCACGTGTCGACGCCGATCGAAGTCTGTGAGGCGAGAGACCGCAAGGGAATGTATGCCAAGGCCCGGGCCGGCATCATCAAGGAATTCACCGGCGTCTCCGATCCCTATCAGGAACCGGCCGACGCCGACGTGGTCATCAACACCGCCATTCTGACTCCCTCGGAAGCGGCCCGTGAAGTGCTCCTCTGCCTCGATCGTCTCGGTTATATTTCGGCTCCCGAAAAGGGCTGAATTCTCGTCGGGTCGGGCGGCGCGGAAGAAACCGGCAGAGGGCCGGGTTGTCTCAGGCGCTATAGTCCCTTGCATCTCGTGCGCTTGGATCGCGTAACCGATCCGGATCCCGAGCACACTGAATCCATGGAGAGTTCAATGAGATTACTGACGGTATTTGTCTGTTCGATTGTGACCGTTGCGGCGCAACCCGTTTTTGCCCAACGACCGGAGCCCGAGGTTGTGACGACACTAGCCGGGGACGATGTTTACAGACTCCTCCCGGTGGGCGGTATCCCGGCAATTGACGAGCCCGAATTCCTCATCGGAGACGCCGCCGACGCGCAGATGGACAGTGACGAGCCGGTCCTGGGCATCGTGATCGGCGGCAAGGCGCGAGCGTACTCGCTGTGGCATCTCGATGCCCATGAAATCGTCAACGACGAGCTGGCGGGAACCGCCATCGCCGCCACCTGGTGACCTCTCTGTCACACGGGCGTGGTCTACGCCCGCACGCTGCGATCGAATACCTACACTTTCCAGGTTTCGGGAATGTTGTGGCGAAATAGCCTGATCATGCTCGACCGAGAGACGGAGACCTGGTGGAGTCATATCACCGGTCGCGCACTCAAGGGACCCCACCAGGGCACCCAGCTTCAAGTCCTCGATTCGGTACAGACGAGGTGGGAGGACTGGTATCGCGCCCATCCCGACACGACCCTGCTGAAAAAGAGTGAAGAAGTGCGGTCTTCTCACTATCAGAAATATTTCGACAACCCCGATCGAATGGGTCTATTCCGAGCCCAATGGTTGCACGAACAGATGGCGGGAAAGACCCTGGTTTACGGGGCAACCCTCGGTCCCCATGCGGTGGCGGTGACCGAGGAAGCCCTCGCGGCCGGCGAACCGATCACCGTGGATCTGGGTGGGACGTCGGTGGTTTTCAACCGGGCGGCCGATGGCGGAGTCAGGGCCCATATTCAATCGGCGGCCGGGTCGGAATCAAAGCAGGAAAGCATCCCCGTGACCTCCGTCTTCTGGTTTGCCTGGTCGAATTTTTACCCCAATACCCAGGTAATTGATGGCGGGGGAGGCTGAGGTAGAACCGCAAACAGCAGGGGACAATCACTGGATGCTGGATGCTGGATGCTGCGATGCGGATGCAGGATCACTCTTGTCCAAGACAGAGTTTCGATATCGTACAGGGACAGCGACAGAATTCAGCGACAGCGAGCAGGAGTCAGCGGCAGCGTTCAGTCACCAGCGTCAGCAATCAGCGCCGGGGCAGCGACAGCGCCGGTGAAAAGCTCTCACTTCGTCGGGTTCAACAGTCGCCAGGTCATCGCGCGGACTTGATCGAAAGCGTGCATCGCTTCACTGGCTCCCTTCGGGCTGATCGCCCCGGCGTGGGCGAGGAGTTCCAAGTGGCTGTCGACCTCTTTGGCCGAGGCGTAGGCGATTCTCCAGTGGTTCAATCGGTCTCTACCGAATCGGCCGCCCACCGGCTACCCCTTCTTTTGAACGACCCGGAGGTGGCCTCGCCGTCACTGCACCTGGCCACTGTTCGCTGTCCCTGCCCCCTGGACACTGTCGCTGCCAACTGTCGCTGTCGCTGCTCTCTGCCGCTGCCGCTGGCCACTGTTCGCTGCCCGAACTCACACCTGGCAGGAGTGGTCCTGCATCCAGCATCTTCCTTAGGCTGTTGTGGACTTCGGCACGGTGAGCACAAAGGTGGCGCCGACGGTGTGGTGAGGGTCGAGTGCGAGATCGCCGCCCTGCGCGCGGGCCAGGCTGCGGGCGAGGGCGAGCCCGAGACCGAGACCAGCGGTGCCATCCGCCGAGGCCGGCCGATTGAATGGTTTGAAGAGGCTTCGTCGAGCGTTTCGAGGGATGCCGGGACCGTTGTCGGCCACTTCCACCCTGAATATCGAAGCGGCCTCTGACAGACCGACGCGGATCGTTCGACCGGTCATTCCGCGGGTGTGTTTTTCGGCGTTATCCAGGAGATTGTCGAGGATCTGTCCGGTGGCGTCGTCGTCAAAGCGAGCCGACGTCCGATCCGGAGGAATCTCGAGCACGATCTGGACGCCCGCTTCTTCGAGCCGTGTTCGTGCGTGGTCGATACGCGCCCGGACAACCCGGCCGATGTCACCGTCGCTCACCTGGGCGACCAACCCACCTCTTTCCAGGCGAGCGAGGTCCAGCATATTGCTGATGACCCGGCCGAGCCGGCCGGCTTCGTTGGTTACCGTTTCGGCGTACTTCTGGCGGTGTTCCGGATCTCCGAGGTTTTCGGCCAACATTTCCGAATGAAGCAGCAGACCCGACAAGGGTGTCTTGAGTTCATGGGCTGCGGCCGCCGCAAAACGGGCTCGCTGAGTCGCAAGGCTGTCGATCTGAAAGAGGATCCACACCACCGCTGCGGCAGCCAGGAGGACGGCCAGACCGAGCATGGCGAAATTTCTGTGAAAATCTGAAACCAGCTCACGGGCCTGCAGTGCGGCCTCTTCGCGGGCTGCTGATGCCGAGGCAGAGACATTCCAACCCGTTTCGCCGACCAGCACCATGATCGAATCGGCGGCCTCGATCGGGCTCGCGGAAAACCGCAGATCCAGTGCGCCCGCGGAGAGCCATTGCGAAACAGCCTCCGGTGCGACCGCAAAACCCTGAAGAACGACGCCGACAGGTGTGTGGACTTCCCTCACCGCTGCCAAGGTCGGTCCGCTGATCAACAACATGGTCTGCCAGCGGAGCGACCGCACACGAACCGCGACCCTTCCGACGCCGGCCTCCGCCGGTGCGGGCTCGGTCGCATCGTTCTGGCGGCCGGTGATGGTGGCATAGACCGAATCCGCGAGCGCGATCTGCTCCCATTCATAGCCGGTCATGGTCAGGACCCGTTCGTCATCTACGGCCGCCGCCGCACGGCTCTGGTCGTCGGCCAGCACCACCGCATCCTGGAGTTCGGAAAGCAGATCGCACAAGGCGCCGAAATCTGCGCCTGTCGTCAGTTCCGGGAAGCGTTCGCTCACCGACGGCAGATTGACCGCACCGGTCTCGTCAATTTGAAAATGGGCACGAACCAGCGGATCGGTGGTTCCGGCGGTTAGCGGCGATGGGGTGACCGAAAGGCCCTCGGCTGCGCCACGGGGGTCGTGGTACAGGGTCTGGTAATGAAAAAACGGGCGTTCGGATTCCTGGGCGCGAAGATTCTCGAGTCGGGCTCCGAGACGGTCGGCCTCACGTTCGATTTCGGATCTGAGCCGGCTTTCGGCTTCGGCGGCCAGGCTTGCCGCCCGCCGAGCAACATCGCGCGACCCTGAGACAAACCATGCCGCGGTGGGCAGCAGCACGGCCACACCGATCAGAATGGCCGCGACGGTGACTCTGCGAGTGGCCCTCATGATTCTGAGACATCACCCCAGGCGTATCCGGCGCCGGTGACCGTCAACACGATTTTCGGATCGGATGCATCCCGTTCGATCTTCTGCCGGAGATTGGCGACCGTCATGTCGACCGTCCGGGTCTGCAGCTTTCCGCTCGCCCCCCAGACCCTTTCGAGCAGTTCCGACCGGCTGACTGCGCGTGAGCGATGGCGGTGGAGCCAGCGCAGGATACCGGCTTCGCGCGGGGTGAGCTGCACGCTTTGGTCGGCTCGCCGGGCCTCCAGTCGACCGAGGTCGATTGTGCAGTCATCGACGGATACGATTTCGGGATCGGCCGGGGTCGCCGTAGCCCGGCGGGCCAGGGCGTTGATTCGGGCCAGCAATTCGCGCACCGCAAATGGTTTTGTCAGATAGTCGTCGGCACCGGCATCAAGCCCGGCGACCTTGTCGTCCTCCGAGCCTCGAGCGGTCAGCATGAAGATGGGAAGCGAAGGCCGTGCCTGGCGAAGGCGGCGGCAGACCTCGACGCCGTCCATGTCGGGCAACATGAGATCGAGGAGCACCAGGTCAAAGGTTTCGTGGGTGCCGCTCTCGATGGCCTCCCTGCCACTTTCGTGGGCAGTGACCTGATGATCGGCCGCGGTCAGCAGCTCGGTGAGGCCCTCGCGCAGGATTCGTTCGTCCTCGACGATGAGGATATGCATGCCTCAGGATAGCTGTTTTGGGCGCGTTTGGAGTCAGGATCATGTAAAAGGCGTTTTTTCCCGACAGGGAAGCGGCCGCGCGCCGCAGCATCGAGGCAGCCCTCGGTCTCAACCCGTTGCTCGTCGGAGCATGCGATCCGTTGATTGCGGGAGGCCCGGAACCTCGAGGATCGTGCCGCAAGTTGATGAGCTCGACGTGGTCGGAAGACCTCGGCTGGCGTGAAACGGGGTTTTCCGCGATAATGCCTTCTACCGCCCCCGCGGTTCCCCGGAGGAAATTCAGTGGATCAGGTTCGGAGTTTCTGCATCATCGCCCATATCGATCACGGCAAGTCGACGCTTGCCGATCGGTTGATCCAGTTCTGTGGCGGCGTCGCGGATCGTGACTTCCGGGATCAGATCCTCGATTCGATGGACATCGAACGCGAGCGCGGCATCACCATCAAATCGAACACCGTGACCCTCGACTACACGGCCAAAAACGGACAGACCTACAAGCTCAATCTCATCGACACCCCGGGCCACGTGGACTTCTCCCACGAGGTGAGGCGGTCGTTGATGTCGTGCGAGGGCGCGCTGTTGCTGGTGGATGCTTCGCAGGGTGTCGAGGCCCAGACGGTGGCCAATCTGTATCTGGCCCTCGAACACGATCTCGAGATGGTGCCGGTCATCAACAAGATCGATCTTCCCGCTGCCGATGTCGAAAGAGTCAGCGAGGAGATTGACGAGGACCTCGGTCTCGATTCCTCAGAGGCCGTGTTGTGTTCGGCCAAAACCGGGCAAGGCATCGAGGACGTATTGGAGGCTATCGTACATCGTCTGCCTCCTCCGACCGGGGACCCGGAAGCCCCCCTTCAGGCGTTGATCTTCGACGCTCAATACGATCCATATCGAGGCGCTGTCTTGTTGGTACGGGTCATGGAAGGAACGATGCGTCCGGGCCGGCGGGTCCTTCTGATGCACACCGATAAGGAGTATGTGGTCGAGGAAGTCGGATTGCTGCAGCTGAAGAAGGTCAAGACGGAGGAGCTTGCAGCCGGGATGGTGGGCTATGTGATTGCTGGCGTGAAAGCGGTTTCCGACATCGCGGTGGGCGACACCATCACCGAAACGGACAATCCGGCGGCGGATCCCCTGCCCGGCTACAAAGAGGCGAAACCGGTGGTCTTCTCCTCGATCTATCCGATGTCGACCGACGAGTATCGCGAATTGACCAAGGCGCTGGAAAAGCTCAAACTCAACGACGCCGCACTGACCTACGAAAAAGACTCGTCGGTGGCCCTCGGATTTGGATTTCGTTGCGGCTTCCTCGGTTTGCTTCACCTCGAAGTGGTTCAGGAAAGGCTGCGCCGCGAGTACGATCTTTCCCTGATTCTTTCGGCGCCGTCGGTGCGCTATCTGGTGCGCCGCACCGATGGAAGCGAAGGCTGGATCGACAACCCGAGCCTCTACCCCGATCGCGGAACCATCGAAGAAGCAAAGGAACCCTTCATCAAGGCCTCGGTGATGATGCCGGAGCGCTATGTCGGATCGGTGATGGAATTGTGCCGCGATCGGCGGGGTGAAAACACGACCTTCACTTATCTGGCGGTGGGTCGGGTCGAGCTGACGTCTGAGATGCCGCTCGCCGAGGTGCTCTTCGATTTTTATGATCGCCTCAAATCGGTGACCCAGGGTTATGGTTCCTTTGACTACGAGATGCTCGACTATCGACCCGCCGAGCTCGTCAAGGTGGATATTCTGGTCAATGGTGAACCGGTGGATGCCCTGGCCCAGCTCGTCCACGTGGAGAAGGCCCGCGCGCGCGCCCTCCACTATTGCGACCGGCTCGCCGACACGATTCCGAAGCAGCAGTTCAAGATCGCCATCCAGGGTGCCATCGGTGGTGATGTCATCGCCCGCAAGACGATCAACGCCTACCGCAAGGATGTGACCGCCAAGTGTTACGGAGGCGACATCTCCCGCAAACGAAAACTCCTCGAGAAGCAGAAGAAGGGCAAGGCGCGGATGAAGATGGTGGGTTCGGTGGAGATCCCGCAATCGGCATTTGTTGCGGTGCTGAAGACGGATAAAGATTGATTTCGGATTTGGGATGTCGGATTTCGGATTTTTGTTTCTCGCGAGATATGACGGCGGATTCACGGTCAGGTGAGCGGAAATCCGAAATTCGAAATTCGAAATTCGAAATGCCTTTTTCATGATCGACGGAGAATTGTCGGAATCCGCGGGCCTGTACATCCATGTTCCTTTTTGCACCTCGGTTTGTCCCTATTGCGATTTTGCGGTCACGATTGCCGGTGAGAAACGCCGTGCAGGTTGGGCTGCGGGCCTTCGGATGGAAGCGGAGCGCTACTGCAATCTCGACCTGGATTTTGACACCGTCTACCTCGGCGGCGGCACACCGTCGTCGCTGGGCCCGGGTCGGCTTCTCGAGGTGCTCGATCAGGTTGGTGAATGCCTCCGGATTCGCAACGACGCGTTTCGGTACCTCGAGATCAACCCGGAGGACGTGACCGCCGAGTCGGCGAGGATCTGGCGTCGACTGGGATTTTCCAGGGTCAGCCTTGGCGTCCAGTCGTTTGATGATCGAGCGCTTCGTTTCCTCGGCCGGGCTCATACCGCGGCTGAGGCGAAGCATGCGGCATTCGAACTGCTCGAAGCGGGGTTCGAGACGGTTTCGCTCGATCTGATCTTCGGTCTCGACGGCCAGTCTCCGGCCGATTGGCGTGCGGAGCTCAGGCAGGCGGTGGCAATAGGTGTGGATCACCTGAGCTGCTATCAACTGACCTTTCATGACGGCACGATCTTTGGCCGTCGATTCAAGGAGGGCAGGGTCAACGAGGCCCCGGAGCCGCAACAGGCAGAGCTCTATTTCCTCACCCACACCTTGTTGGCCGACGCGGGATATGAGGGTTACGAGGTGTCGAACTTCGCTTCGGCAGAGGCCCACCGGTCACACCACAATTTAAAATATTGGAACCACACGCCGTACCTCGGCCTCGGGCCGTCGGCTCATTCCTTTGTCGGCGGGCGGCGGTGGTGGAACCTGAAGAAAGTGAGATTGTGGCAGTCTGCACTCGGATCGGGCCGCCTTCCGGTGGCGGGCGAGGAGACGCTGTCGTCGACCGAGCTTCTGCTCGAGCGGGTGATCCTGGGTCTTCGGACCAAAGAAGGTGTGGATCTCGGAGCGCTCGGTCGTGCGTATGAGGTCGATCTGTGGCAAAGAAACCGGAACGCGATCGGAGGTTTTCGAGAATCGGGCCACCTCCTCGTCGATGGCGAGACCATCCGTCCAACGATCGCGGGGATGGCAATCGCCGACACCCTGGGGCGATCGATCGAAATTCCCGAAACGCCGACCCATGCCGAAGCGACACCGTAAGATAGGGGCAGATGGGCAAATACCTTCCAGATCCGGAGATCGATCGACTGGTCCAGGAGATGAACCGGTCGGTCAAACCCGACAGCGAGAACTCCCCCCCATTGCGCACCCGGGAGGAGGCGGAGCTGGATGGATGGGGTGGTTCTCCCACAGCAGCCGGCGGAGAGCTGCTGCGTCTGGTTGCCGAGATGATCCACCGAAACGCCAGCGATCTTGTGTTGGTACCAGGTAGCGCTCCGGTCCTGAGGGTCAACGGTCGCCTGGAGCGGATGGAAGACAGATCCATCGATAAGGACGCCATTCGCCGCCTTTTTGAGTCGAATATCGGTCACGGCGCTGCCAGGAGGATCGCCGAAACCGGGTCGGCGGATTTCTCGCTCAGTGTTCCAGGCGAGCAGGCTTTGCGCCTACGGGTCAATATTCAGCGCCAGAGCGGGCTTCTCGCAGCCGCGATCCGGGCGCTGCCGCGGTCGATCCCCAGCCTCGAGGCGCTCCACCTGCCCTCAGAGCTGGTCAACCTCGTCGATCCATCAAACGGTCTGGTGTTGGTCTGTGGGCCGACCGGTTCCGGCAAGTCGACCACCATCGCCGCGCTTCTGGACCATGTCAATCGATCACAATTCCGGCACGTGATCACTATCGAAGAACCGATCGAGTATCAACATCCGAACCAACGATCCGTTTTCGAGCAGATCGAGGTCGGCAGCGATTCCCCCAGCTTTGCTGACGCCCTCCGGTCGGCGCTGCGGCGCGACCCCGACATCATTCTGGTCGGCGAAATGAGAGACCTCGAGACCATGGCCACGGCGATAACCGCCGCCGAAACAGGACACCTCATCCTCTCCACGCTCCACACGAGTGATGTCGCGCAGGCGGTCCACCGGATGATCGATGTCTTTCCCGCCAACCAACAGGCGCAGATCAGTCAGCAGCTGTCGATGTCGTTGAGCGCGATCGTCTGTCAACAATTGGTTCCGACGATGGATGGGGGAGGTCGTGTTCCTGCAGTGGAGGTGTTGCGGGCCAGCTATGCCGTTCGCAACCATGTTCGTCGCGGGCATCTGGATCGTCTTTACGACGAATTGGTTGGCGGCCGAAGCAGGGGCATGGTGTCGATGGAGCAGTCACTCGCAGATCTTGTCCGTGCGGGCGCGATCAATGGCGAGGAGGCCAGGGTTCGCAGTTCGCGTCCCGAAGAGTTCGAGCGCATCCTCGGCTCCTGATCGGGTGATTATTTCGGACGCGGATCCGAGCGCGATGGTATTCTCCGCCGATGTCGGATGAGACCCGAATTCCACTCTTTGAAGAATTTTCCGGCGCGCCTCTGCGCGGCGAATTTGCGGTCGCCTACAGACCAAAGGATGGAGCGACGGAAATCGCCAGAATCTGCGACCCGTCAGCATCGGTGGAAACCATCCATTGGGGCCGCAACTATATTTACGCGGTCGATCTGAACAGCGAAGAATCCGCTGTGCCGGCGGTGGTCAAACAGTTTTCGAACCAGGGTCTGCGAAAACGTCTCGATCGGAAGTTTCGCGGCAGCAAGGCCGAGCGCAGTTGGCGGGTCGCGAAGGAACTCCTCCGGGCAGGTTTGGCCACACCGGACCCGCTTTTGTGGGGGGAGAGCGACGAGATCGAGGGCCCGTCCTTCTTTGTCGCCCGCCGTCTTGTCGGTGCCGTCGAAGTGCGGCAGTTTTTTCGTCGCCTCAATCATGAGGCTGGGGAGAGCGACTTCCCGGTGGTCGATGACGCGGCATTTCTCAAACGGCTCGGTCAACTGGCGCGACGCATCAACGATGCCGGCATCCTCTATCGCGATCTCTCGCTAGGCAACATCCTCGCGGTCGCTGGCGATGACGGCGAACTCGAGCTCTTCCTCATCGACTTCAACCGTGCAAGAACCGGTAGAACGCTCGGGGTGTACCGGCGGACTCGCGATATCTGCCGACTCCCGGTACTCCAGAAAAAACACCGCGAAGCATTTCTCGACGGCTACTGGGGAAAGGTGCCGCCCCGCTGGTCGTTCCGGTGGTGGTTCTACGGTCTGTCGGTTGACGGGTATATCCTCAAACACGCGATCAAAAAGCCACTTCGAAAGTTTCGTCTGAAACGGCGCCACGCCCACGGTGGTTCGCATCATCCGCACATTCCGGCTGCCCACGAAGGTGCCTCGACCCGCGATCGTGCCGTCTGGGATCACCTCTCGGACCAGCCACACCAGCACGCGACGAAATTCGAAAAATATGCGATTCGTTTCGCCGACAGCCCTTCCCACATCCGGGACCTGGTGGTGAGCGCCGGCGCCTTGCCCAGAACGTTGCGGCGCTATCGCAGTCTGAAATCGTCCCTTTATTCACAGCCGAGCCCGTTCACCGGAATCGGGCTCGCCCTGCGGCCATTTCCCATCGATCCGGCAGCCCATCTCGATGCGATCGATGATCTCGGTGTGCGACAGCTGCTGATCCGCCTCCATCCCTGGGATGACGATCACTCGGCCGAGCTCGATCTTGCCAGGGCCCTTTCCGAGCGGGGCCGTGAGCTGGCGTTTGTCATCCCCCAGAATCGGGATCTGGTTCGAGATCGTTCCCGTTGGCGAGCTGCGGTGGAAGAATTGGCGGATCTCTTTTCACCCCTTGGTTGTCGATTTCAGGTTGGTCAAGCGATCAACCGCAGCAAGTGGGGGGTGTGGACCCACGGCGAGTATGTAGACCTTTATCTCGAAGCGGCTGATATCCTTCGCAGGAGGCCGGGCGTCGAGGTTCTCGGACCGGCGGTGATCGACTTCGAGTTTCAGTCCATATTGGCCCTGGTGAACGGCCGCTATCCGGGCCTTCACTTCGATGCGGTCTCGAGCTTGCTGTACGTGGATCGCCGCGGCGCGCCCGAAAACCGGCAGATGGGGCTCGATACCATCGATAAAGTCACCCTGCTTCGTGCGATTGCCGAGACCGGCCGCAACTCAAGCGAACGCTGTTGGATCACCGAGGTCAATTGGCCGTTGTGGGAGGGGCCGCACTCGCCGGCCGGTAAGACGGTCTCGGTGAATGAAGAAGAACACGCCGACTACCTGGTTCGTTACTACCTGCTCGCCCTGGGCACCGGTCTGGTGGAGCGTGTGTTCTGGTGGCGATTGGCGGCACGGGGTTATGGCCTTGCGGCGCCCGGGAATGATGGTACGCTGCGGCGACGGCCTGCATTCGCGGCATTGCGGACGCTCCACAGCGAGCTTGATGGTGCGCTCTTTCACGGACCACTTCCCTCGAAGGACGGCCGTTTTCTCTATCGATTCACACTGGATGGTGAGGAAATTGTTGTTGCTTGGAGCGCGGTCGGTCCCGGGCACGAACGCCTCCCGCGTCCGGCGCTGCAATCGATCGGTCGTGACGGTCAGAAGCTGAAGACGCCGGTCGGTTTCGAGATCGAGGTCGGCCCGTCACCCAGTTACCATCACCTCGGAGAAGCCTGAATCGCCGTGGTACCATCCCTGCGATCCGATGCGGAATACCGATGAATGAAGCAAAACAACCACCCCAGCCCAAATCGCAACGTGCGGCCGATCGACCTCGAGAACTGACGTGGTGGAGGCGATGGCTCTTTGCCATTCTGGCGCCGCTGCTGGCCATGTTCGTCAGGTTCATCTGGTGGCTTTTTCGTTTCGAATTTCTTGAATCGGATGGGTTTCGTCGTTTGGCTGGTGAGAAACAGCCGGTGGTGTATGCGATCTGGCACGAAGGCCTGATCGTCGTTGGTCGTTTCATCGCTCGAATCGGTGGCGAGGGCCTCAATCCCACTTTTTTGATCAGTCCCTCGGTCGATGGCGAAATCGGGGTGCAGTTGCTGGCCCAATTCGGAGGCAAGGCGGTCCGTGGATCGGCTCGTAGGAGTGGCGCGGCGGCGCTTCGAGGGCTCAAACGGGCAATCTGCGAAGACGGTATGTCTCCGTGTATCACTCTTGATGGTTCAAAAGGCCCACGCCATTACTGTAAACCCGGCGCGATCATGGTGGCCCGGATGTCGGACGTGCCCATCGTACCGATAGGGTTTGCTGCGAGGAGCGCCTGGCGTCTGCCGACCTGGGATCACCATCTGGTCCCAAAACCTTTTTCCCGGGTGGTCATCAGCGTCGGGGAGCCCTACACTGTCCCGAGGAAATTTGACGGTGCCGAGCTCGAGACGCACCGCCAGGACCTCGAAGAACGCGTCAATCTCTTGATGAAAGAATCAGAAGAATTTCTCGGGATGGCGGCCGATCCGCAATGGTCGCTCCCGTCTGACAAATGAGGAGGAATGATGGATGACCCGCAGACCCAGGCATTGTCCGAAATCAAGCTGGACGAAAAGAACCTTTATCGTGAAGAGGTCTACACCGATCTTCGAGTCGGTTCGTTGAAACAACTCACTCCGGTCACAACCGACGGTGACAGAGACTTGGGGCGGCCGATGGTTTATGTCGGCGAGACCCAGCTCATGTCGCAGGTCGGGCCGGTGCCGGTGCAGACAAAAATCGAAGCCGAGAATCTCAAGGCGGCCATCGAACGCTTCCCGGCGGCCATCCAGACCGCCGTCGAAGCCATGATCGAAGAGGTCAAGGAGATGCAGCGCAAAGAGATGTCGCGAATCGTCGTTCCCGGAGCCGAGGAGACCTCGAAGATCGTCGGACCGAAATGAAATGATGACCCGCCGGCTTCGCCGGCGGGTCATCATTTCATCCTGAGCGAGCGAGCAACACGAGCGAGTCGAAGGATCTGTGGGACGGTCGGCACCGAACACTCCTTCGTCCCTTGTTGTGCCATTTGTTGGCGCGATCCCAAACCGGCCGCTCAATTCGAGGAGCAGCACGCCGCGATCAATGGTTGAATATTCCTCTGCCTGCGCCTGGCAGCTCGAAAGAAGCTCCTCACCCGGACGCGCTGCAAACCGCAGATGGCGCAGATAGACGCAGATTTATCGGACAGCGCTGTTCAGCTTTTTCTGCGTTCGTCTGCGTGATCTGCGGTATCTCTGCTCCCACGCTCAGGATGACAAGCGGGCCCTGATGTTTTCATCCGCGACGCCGAGGCTAGGAGCCAGCGACCCTCTCTTCGATCGCCTTGAGGGTCGGTTCGACGGGCTCGGGTGAAGTGAGAGCCCTCGACGCGGTTGCCACGTCCTTCAGCCCGTTTCCGGTCACCATCAGGACCACCCGTTCGTCGCGTTCGACGAGGCCCTCCTCGAGCGCAGTTTCGAGACCGGCCAGGACGGCTGCTGCTGCGGGCTCCGCGAAAACCCCGGTGCTCGATGCGAGCCGCGGAATTGCCCGTACGATCGCGTCGTCGGAAACGCAGACACCTGAACCATCGGAGGCTCGGATCTCCGCCAGACAGCCGATGCCGTTCCGCGGCATCTCGACTGTCAGGCTGTCGGCGGCGCTGGCGGCTCCGAGGTGTTTCGAAGCCTGGTCGGCCCCGGATCGCAGGGCGTCGACGATTGCCGACGATCCTTCGGGCTGCACCGCGATCAAGCGGGGTCGGTGAGGGAGAATCCCAGCGGCTTCGAGATCCTTGAATCCCTTGGCGAGGCCTGCCAGGATCACCCCATCGCCGGAGGGGATCAGCACCACGTCGGGGTATCCGTCGGCCATCGCCGCGGCGATTTCCAGTCCTGCCGTCTTTTTACCTTCGATGGTGAAGGGGTTGAGGGCGGTGCTTCGGTTGTACCAGCCGAAATGGTTGCACGCCTGCGTACACAATTCGAAGGCGTCGTCATAGGTTCCATCGACCGGAATGACCCGGGCGCCGTAGCTCTGCATCTGCACCAGTTTGGCCGCCGGTGCCGTCGCGGGCACCAGAACGACGGCCCGAACCCCTGCCGCGGCGGTGATCGTCCCCAGAGCGGAGGCCGCGTTTCCAGTCGACGCGGTGGCCACTGTGTCACAACCGTACTCGATGGCCTTGGCGACCACCAACAAAGACGCCCGGTCCTTGGTCGACCCCGACGGATTCCTGGTGTCATCCTTGAGAAAGAGAGAGGGCATGGACAGTTCTTCGCGCAGCCGTGGGACTGTCAGCAGAGGTGTGTCTCCGACCGGGATGGGGGGCAGGCTTCTTTCATCGCTGATCGGCCAGAAGGCGTGCAGAAACTCTGGATCCGAGGCGCGGAAATTCGGCCAGTCCTTGGGCAATGCCTTGAGAACGATTTCGAGCACGCCGCGAATCGTGCCCCCGGGTTCCTGTTTTCCCGTGCAGCTCGAGCAAACATAGCGGTTTGGATCTTCGGCGAATTCCTCACCGCATTCGATGCATTCGAAATGGAAGCGGGCCATGGGGGGATTGTAAGGCATCCGCCGGAGCCGGTGCTGAAAGGCAGCAGAGGAGCAGAGGAGCAGGAGCAGAGGAGCAGAGGAGCAGAGGAGCAGAGGAGCAGAGGAGCAGAGGAGCAGAGGAGCAGAGGAGCAGAGGAGCAGAGGAGCAGAGGAGCAGAGGAGCCCCGGCCCTTATCACGTTTATCGACCCTCGTTGATCTTCCTTTCGTCTCATCCGGAACTTTATCAGTGGGCCTTTTCAATATGTCATCCTGAGCGCAGCGCTTCGAGCGCGGAGTCGAAGGATCTGCGGCTCACGGGCGTTGCGGTCCGTCTCATAGATCCTTCGACTACGCCCCTGTGGGGCTCCGCTCAGGATGACATGGGGAGGCGACATTCACGTGCAGGGACCATCCGTGATGGGTGGTTCTCCCTTTCGGGAAAGCGTACGAATTGCGATTGGGGTAAGAAAGATGAATCAACCGTTGCCCATCGATAGCGATAGCGATTCCGATAGCGATAGCGAGCGCCGCCTCCGATCCTCCGCCCCCATGCCCCTCTGCGATCTGGGAAAGGATTCCAGCATCCAGCATCCAGAATCGAGCATCGAGCATCAAGAGACGGGGCCGTCTCCCTTTCTCCCTTTCTCCCCCTCTCCCTTTCTCCTCTGCGAGGAGGGCTCGTCAGTACGCCGTCAGCTCTCCGATCTCCGACTCGACCGCCGCGAGAATATCGAGGCGCTCGACCGTATCCTTCATCACATTGTGATCCGGGAAGAGCGGCCGGTCCTCGCCCAGGTGGTCGACGTTTCGCCGCACTGCCGCGTGGGCAGCCCGGGTGCCCCGTCCCGGTTCGAAGGTTCGGAAATCCAGCCCCTGTGCGGCCGCCATGAACTCGATACCGAGAATCCCGTAGGCGTTGCCGAGGATCGTGCGGGTCTTGAGGGCCGAGTTCATCCCCATCGACACAAAATCCTCCTGGTCGGCCGCCGCCGGAATGGACTGGATAAAGGCCGGGCTGGAGAGAATCTTCTGTTCCACGATCTGCATATCGGCGGTGTACTGGCTCAACATCATTCCCGAAAACATCCCTGCGCCATCTGTGAGGAATGGTGGGAGACCGGCGCTCAAAGCAGGATTGGTCAGCCGGTTGAGGCGTCGCTCCGACAGGACACAGACCATGGTCACAGCGCCTCCGAGAGTATCGAGGGGCATGCTCACCGGAGTGCCCTGAAAATTGGCGCCGGTCAGAACCACGTCGTCCTCGGGAAGGAATATCGGATTGTCGCCAACGCCGTTGGCCTCGATTTCGAGCTGTTCGCGAGTCCAACGCAGCTGGTCGCGAGCGGCCCCGATCACCTGCGGAGAAGACCGCATCGAATAGGCGTCCTGCACTTTGACCTTTTCTTTGCCGCTCAACAGATCGGAGCCATCCAGCACCGCACGGATATTGGCGGCCGAAGCGACGGCGCCGCGGAAACCGCGCAATTCATGGAGACGGCTGTCGTAGGGCTTCAGGTTGGCGCGTAATGCCTCGAGACTCATGGCGCAGGCGATCTCGGCCTGTTTGATGAATCGTTCGCTGTCCCAGACCGTGAGGCAGCCGATGGCGTTGGTCAGGTTGGACCCGTTGATGACCGCCAGACCGTCGCGGGCCTCGAGCCCGGGGACCGGGATGCCGGCCTTTTCGAGAGCAGCTCCTCCCGACATTCTCGAACCCTCATAAAACGCCTCGCCTTCACCCATCATGAGGAGGGCGATCTGGCTCATCGGCGCGAGGTCACCGCAGGCACCAACCGACCCCTTTTCGCAGACCACCGGCGTGACACCCTTGTTGAGCATCTCCACAAGGGTGGCGGTGATCTCGGGCCGGCAACCCGAGTGGCCGTGGGCGTGGACATTGATCCGCAGCAGTATCGCCGCGCGGATCCAGTCTTCAGGACACGGATCTCCGATCCCAGCAGCATGGTTGTAGATCAGATAGCGCTGGAATTCGCGGACCTGATCGTCGGAGAGAACGACCTCGGAAAACTCGCCGATGCCGGTGTTGACTCCGTACATGATCTCCTTCGCCTCGAGCCTCCGTTCGAGAAAGGCCCTGCAATGGCGGATTCGATCGATCGAGTCGGTTGAGAGTTCGACGGGTTCGCGGTTTCGAGCAACCGCGACGACGTCTTCGATGCTGAGATTTTCGCCGCTGATGGAAATGGCCATGAACACCTCCTGTTGCTTCCGGGACAAGCGGAGCGCCGACCCGGAAGGGTCATGGTCGCTCCCGCCCACCCCGCAGCAACCGGATGCCCTCATGGCCGCCGGTCCGCGTGAATTCAGTATGCCCGGTTCGTGCTGGAGGTCAAGATTGATGTCAGGCGAGCCGAGATCGGAGTATCGGCAGATACTGGATGCTGGATGCTGGATCACTCGTGTCCAAGACAGGGTCTCGTAAAGGGTTCATGGACAGCGACAGGCAACGGCAAACAGCGACAGCGAACAGGGGCAGCGAACAGTTTTCAGCGACTGCGATCAGAGCGCGCGTTCAGTCTGACTGGTTCGGAGAACTGGACTCCTGACCGCTGCACACTGATCGCTGTTCCCGGTCGCTGCTCTCCGTTGCGGTCGCTGGACACTGTCGCTGTCGTTGCAACTTGGACTCTGAGACCAGCGATGCTTGTTTACATCGTCAGCGCCATCAGCGCCTTCTGCACGTGGAGGCGGTTCTCGGCTTCGTCGTAGACGACCGACTGCGGGCCGTCGATGACCTCGTCGGTGACCTCACGGCCGCGGTCGGCAGGCAGGGGATGCATATAGATCAGGTCGTCGGAGCCGAGGGCCATGTGGCTGGAGTCGCAGCGCCAGGTCGGGTACTTCTCGATCAGCGAGAGACCCTCGGCGGTGTCCTGGGTGGTCATGAGGGGTCCCCATGATTTAGGCACCACGACGTTGGCATCGGTGAAGGCCTCCTCGAAATCGTGGGAGATCCGGAAGGTGGAACCGCCGGCCTCGGCGTTGGCCTGGGCCTGGGCCTCAATCTCCGGCATCAATTTGAATTCGGGCGGGTAGGCCAGGGTCACGTCGATTCCGAATCGGGGCATGAGCAGGATGAGGCTCTGCGGCACCGAAAGCGGCCGCACGTAGTTGGGCGCGGAGGTCCATGCCACGCCGAGCTTGAGGCCCTTGGTATTGGTGCCGTGCTTCTCGCGGATCGTCAGGAGATCGGCGAGGATCTGGCACGGGTGATACACATCGCATTGCATGGACATCACGGGAATCGAGGCGTGGTGCGCGACGTCGTTGATATAGCCGTTGCCTTCACCAAAGGCGCAATGACGGATCGCGATGCCCTCACCGTAACGCGACAACACGTTGGCCGTGTCCTGGGCGTTTTCGCCGTGACTGATCTGCATCTTGTCGGGCGACAGATAGATCCCGTGGCCCCCGAGTTGGGTGATCCCGGTTTCGAAGGAATTGCGGGTCCGGGTCGATGCATCGAAGAAGATCATATAGAGGGTCTTGGCCACCAGCAGATCGGTTGGTTTTCCGGCCGCACGGTCGGCCTTGAGCTGTGCCGCCAACTCGAGCGCCTCCGTCAGCTCGTCGACCGACCAGTCTTGCGTGGTAATGAAGTCTTTGCCTTTGAGTGTCATATTGAATCTCCTGTTGCGTCTCGCGTGCAACCACAGAGGCACAGAGGCACAGAGGGTTGCACAGAGTTTTTATAGAGCCACTCGGTGAATTCCTTCTTTGAGAGTGGCTTGATTGAAATTGAGGACCAACCCGACGCGATGGCCGGTTATCTTCAGGTAGGTGAGAATCTGCGCCGTATGAACCGGGACGATTGCTTCAGTTGCTTTGAGTTCCACGACGACACAGCCCTCAACCAATAAGTCGATTCGAAAACCACAGTCGAACTCGAGTTCTTTGTAAATCAGCGGCACGTTCACCTGCCGCTCGACATTAAGACCACGACATTTCAATTCATATTCGAGACATCGTTCGTAGACACTCTCCAGAAGGCCGGGGCCTAGATTGGCATGCACCTGGTACGCGGCATCGATGATCAATCCCGAGATTTCGTTCACCGCGTCAGAGATCGGTTCTCTCTGTGTCCGACTCTGTGACTCTGTGTCTCTGTGGTTTTTCATTTTGCGGCAGACAAGTTTTCCGGAATCAGAGAATAGACCGCGGTTGCTTTGACGAGGTCATCGACAGAGACTCGCTCCTGCGTCGTGTGGGCGAGCTCTTCGCGCCCGGGGGCAAAGCCGATGGTTGGAATGCCATAGAGACCCATGGTCGCAACGCCGTTGGTCGAAAAATGCCAGCGCGAGATTTTCGGTCTCTCGCCCAGGACCTCTTCGGTAGCGGTTGCCGTCCCCTGAACAAGTTCGTGATCCTCGTCAAGAACCCAGGTCGGGTAGTACTTGGGCTGCTTCGCGTTGGTGCCGCGCCAGCTCACGGCGTCGTACTCGAGCAACTCGACCTCGGCGTCTCCGAGGTGGGGGAGGGCCCGCAGTTCCGCCATGGCGATTTCTTCGGTTTCACCGATGGTCAGGCGCCGGTCGATATAGATTCGCGCCGAGTCGGGCACTGCGTTGAGCGACGGCGTCGTGCACTCGATCGATGACACGATGATCGATCCTTTGCCGAGAAAAGCGTCCTCCGCGAGCCCTCCATTGAGTTCTTCCACATCGGAAATGATGGGCGCCATCTTGTACAGCGCGTTGACGCCGAGATGGGCGTGAGCGCCGTGCGCCGAGACACCGCGGGTGGTGATGGTCGCTTCGAGACGGCCGCGTTGGCCCCGGTAGATATCGAGATCGGTAGGTTCACCGAGAACAACAAGATCAGGTCGGATGCCCTCGTTCTCGATCAGATGGCGCATGCAATAACCGTCGCAGTCCTCTTCCATGACCGATGCCGTGAGATACAAGCTCACTCCCGATGGGAGGCCGCGGTCGGCGAGAATTTTCGCGCCGTAAGCCATCCCGGCAATGGCCGGCAATTCATCGACGGCGCCGCGACCCCAGATGTGGCCGTCCTCGTGTTTGCCTTCGAAGGGATCGAAGTCCCAGGATGCCGGATCACCGACGCCGACACAATCGATGTGGCCGTCATAGAGAATTTTCCGTTCGCCATTGCCGATACGAGCCACCACAGTGCCCAGACCGTCGAAGAAGACCTCGTCGAACCCGAGATCCTCGTACTCCTTTTTGACCCGTTCGCAACGCTTTTCTTCGCGGCAGCTCTCGGCCGGGATCGCGATCATTTCGCGGAGAAATCGGACAATCCTGTCTTCGTAACTTCTGGCTGCTTCGAGTGCTTGTTTTCCTCGGTCCATTGGTCCTCCCAATATTGCTCATCCGATTGGCGGGTGAGCCGACGTGTACTATAGTCCGGCCGTCAATTTTCTGCCGCCCGAAGGGACCCCTGAAACATGCGAAATCCGGAAGAAGTCCTCGAAAACACAATCCAGCGCTGTCGGGAGCGCAACATCATCATCCCGACCTATCGTCAGATGACGGATCCATCGCTCGTTCCGGAAGGGATCCGAACCGAGTTGAAGAGTGTGGGTCTGTGGGATCTCCACCCCCGCAATCTCTTCCGAATCACCTGGAAGAACGAACCCATCGAGACCGGTGGCGGATTCGGCGGTATCAACTTCGTCGAGCTGCCGCGAGAGTTGACCGGTGTCGATGCGAGGATCTTCATGTTGGTTGGGAAGTTCTTCCCGACCGGGGCGCACAAGGTCGGAGCGACCTTCGGCCCGCTGGTGGAAAAACTGATTCGCGGGGCCTTCGATCCCACGACTCAGAAAGCCCTTTGGCCCTCCACCGGGAACTACTGCCGCGGCGGCGCCTATGACGCGGCCCTCCTGGCCTGCCCGTCGATCGCCGTTCTCCCCGAGGGCATGTCCAGAGAACGTTTCGAGTGGTTGGAGAAGCTCGGTTCCGAGATTTTCGCGACACCGGGTTCGGAGTCCAACGTCAAGGAGATCTACGACAAGGTCAAAGAGCTCGAGGCCGAACGTGGCGATGGAATCGTCGTCCTCAACCAGTTTGCCGAATTCGGCAACGCGATCTGGCACTACGTCTGCACCGGCCGCGCCATGCAGGAGGTCTTTGAATCCGAAGGGAACGAAGGATCCCGCTTTGCGGGCGTCTGCCTCACCCAGGGGTCGGCGGGAACCCTCGGATGCGCCGAGTACCTTCGTGAGGTCCACCCGCGTCTTAAAGTCGTGGCAGCGGAAGCGCTGCAGTGCCCCACCCTTCTGTCCAACGGCTACGGAGCGCACCGGATCGAAGGCATCGGCGACAAACACGTCCCGTGGATTCACAACATCAAGAACACCGACGTGGTTGCCGGGATCGACGATCAAGCGTGTATGAACCTGCTGCGGCTCTTCAACGAGACCGAGGGGAGGACGTACCTCGAGGCGCAGGGTGTAGCCTCGGAGCTGGTGGATCGCCTTGGTCTGCTTGGTATCTCTTCCATCGCCAATCTCCTGACGGCGGTCAAGACAGCCAAGTTCTTCGAGATGAGCGATCGGGACATGCTCTTCACCGTCGCCACCGATTCGGTCGAAATGTACGGTTCCCGGGTTGAAGAGGAAAGCGGACCTTCACGGTGCCTACAGCCCGACAGCGGCTGCAGTCGACCACGAACGCCACCTCCTGGGCGCCGGTGTGGACCACCTGCAGGAACTCGGGTACTGGGACCGCCGGCGGATCCACAACCTCAAATACTTCACATGGGTCGAGCAACAGGGCAAGACGGTGGAGGAGCTCGACGCCCAGTGGTACGACGATGAGTACTGGACCACCCATTGGCACGCGTGGGAAGAATGGGACCGTCAGATCGATGAGTTCAACGACCGCACGGGACTCCTCGAAGAATACCTATGAAACAAACGGGGCGCCGGAAGGCGCCCCGTTTTCGTTTCCATCGAGGCTGATGTGCAAGGTGTCGCTCGCTTCGTCACAGACTCCGCGCAATGAAAGCAGTGTCAAGTCAGTCCGGTGGCTCGCGTGATGCCGCTCAGGCATCACTCTCCGTGTCCTTTAGGGGGTCGTCTGAGGACCGGTCGAGAACCATTGCCTGGATGAATTGTTCACCATGGACAAACGGCCTGCCGACCGGCCACCAGCCGTCGCCGATGCGGTCATCTACAGCTGCTGAAAGATCGCCTGGGGTGGGGGAGTGAACCAGTTCGTAGATCTGTTTCGATTCCATGGGAATTCCTTTCTGATCGGTCTACCAGGCTTCTGTATTACCGGACTCGAATCCGTCAGCGAAGATCCAGCCCGGTGGTGGATCGGAGATCTCGATGGTGACGCCGACTGACTCGAGGGACCCGATCTGGTGGGCGATACAACGGACTTCGGCATCGACCGGAAAGCTGTCCGTGAAGCTCCAGGAGTGTGATATTTCGATCGATGTCAGTCCGGATCCGAAGGCGACCCATGCTTCGGGGGTCCCGTCGCCCCAATGGATGAGATACTCGAGATCGTGGTCTTTGTTGGTGGTCGCGCTGAGTGTGAAGGTGTACTCGGCCCCAACAAACCCGGAAGTCGGCCCCGTTACGACCGCCGACGTGATCTCCTCGGCCGGTTCCACGGTGATATTGATGTTGATTGCGGAATAGGTCTCGACCTCGGTGTCTGACGCGCACTTGACGGTGAACACGACAGCTTTCCAACCAGCTTCAGTCCAGGTGTGGGAGGCGGTGACGGATGGCGGCTCGCCAATCAGGTCGGCCCATTCGGTGATCTCGCCGTCACCCCAGTTGATCGAGTACTGCAGCTGATGTCCCTTGGACGATGTGGCTCCGAAGGTGTATTCATAGCTCACACCCTCCCAGCCTTCCGCCGGGCCAATGACATCCGCTGCGTCGATGACCTCGTCATCGGTGATCTCCACATCGAATCCTGCGGAGATCCTGGAAACGATCCCGGTCTCGCTCGCCGAGCGGCCCTCGGCAGTGACGGTGTACGTCCCCGCTTCGCTCCACGAATGGTCGGCCGACACGGCGCCGACCGTGAGCCAATCGCTCGAGGTCTCGTCGTCCCAGTGGAACCGATACTGGACATCATTGCCCTCGATTGAAATGGACCCGCCGGTGGAGTAGGAAAAGCTGGTGTCGATGGGGCCCGTTGCGGTTCCGCTCGGGGTATCCGGGGTGGTCACGATGTCGGTCAGCGGCAGTTTCCACAGCTCGGTGCCGACCGTATCGTTGGTGGCGAAGAAGAACAAAGTGTCGCCCACGGGCAGGAGGTAGTTAGGCCACGACGAGTGTTGGTCGAGGTAGGTGCCTCCAGGGTAGAGGTCCTCCACCATCATCGTGCCCTCGGCGGTGCCGTTGCTCACCCACAGCTCACGATAGGCTCCGGGTGTGTAGGCAGAAAAGAACAACTTGCCGTCAGCCGCGGTGAGCCAGGTTGGGTCAGAGGAATTGCCGCCCGGATAGATGTCCGTGATCATGAACGTCCCGACGGCGGTTCCGTCGCTGACCCACAACTCACGACCAGTCCCGGAGGTGTACGCCGAGAAATACAGCTTGCCGTTCAACGCGATCGGCTCGTGGATATCGGACGGGGTCGGTTCGGATGTGGGGTCGAAGACCATGTGGGTGTTTTCGATCGTCCCGTCGGTGACCCAGAGCTGGAAACCATAGCTCTCGAAGGTGGCGAGAAAGAACATCTGGTCGTCGACGACAGTGAAGTTTTGGGGGTTGCTGCTTGACGGGCCGGTGTTCAAATCCTTGAATTGGGTGGTGCCGGCGGTCGTGCCGTCCGAAACCCAGAGTTCGTTGCCGTTGACTCCTTCATCGGCCCCGAACCACGCCTTGCCGTGAAAGCCCTCGAAGTACCCCGTTCCCGAATTACCGGAGATTTCGTTGATGACCTTCAGCAGTTCGGTGTTTCCAGGGAGGCCAGCGCTAATCCACGGGTGAAATCCCTCCAGCTGAGTGGTGGCGGAAAAAAACAGGCGGTCTCCGAGCCCGTCGAGGCTCACTACGTTGAAATGACCGGGCGAGGACCCGAGTGTTCCGGGCTCGACGTCCTTGATCATGTACTGGTTGCCACCGTCGATCTTCCAGATCTCTTCGCCGTAGTCGGGGTCCCAACCGCGCAGATAGAGGGCTCCTCCCATCGATGCGAAGGCCCAGTTCGAGGGATCTCGTTGAAGGACGGTGGTCGCTGCTGTGCCGAGTGACGTGCCGTCAGTCGTCCAAACCGATTTCCTGCAGAATGGATAGGAGGGGTTGGTCTCATCCCAATAGTCCGTCGCGGAAAAGTAGGCGGCGTCTCCCACCTGGATGAAGTTCACCGGATTCGAAGCGTCGCCGCAGTAACCCTGAGGGTCATTGGCAATCACGATGTCGGCGAGCATGAAGGTGCCCTCTGCTGTGCCGTCGCTCACCCATGGTTCCTGACCGTAGGTCCCGTCGTCGGCGCTGAAAAGGATCTTCGAACCAAAGGCGGTCACGCCAACGCCATTCGAGGGGCCTTCACCGGGATTGATGTCCTTGACCAGAGAAACCTGGGCAGACGCGGGAACGGTTCCGATGACCCAGACGCTCAGCACAAAGATTCCGATGATGATCCAATAGCGGAAACTGTTGTTCGGCATGTCTGCCCTCCTCAATTCCTGAGACCAGGAAATGCACGAATGGTGCCAAGAATTGGCGAGTAATTAAGAGGGAATCGGGCAGTGGGCGTCCTTCAATGATTCATCTGTCTCAAGACGGGACGTCAATATGTCAGGAGAAATCGGGGGCGGGCTGTCGTGCGGATACCTGGCGCGCCAGGGTCCGGTGCCACCATGCAGTTGACTTCCGCGTCGCAGGCATTACGTTGTGAGAGTAACCACTCGAAATGTATCAATTGGGGCTGCGAAATCGAGAGCTGGGACGTCGAGCTGAATCTTCATTCTACGGCTGCAACGGTATCGTGTGATCAATTGATCAAAATTGATATTGGGACTCGACAAGGGTGGTAGCATGGATGAAAGGGTGTCTTTCAATAATTGCCTGGTCCAATTTGAGGTTCGAACGATTGATCGTGTCGATCGGTAATCGTCGATTTGAGGGGGGAGCGTTGGGATGACTGTTCCGCGGTCTACCGGCCTGTGTCTGGCGTGCGTTCTGCTGGTTGCGAACTTAGCTGTTGCGGCGCCCGGCGCACCCGATCTCGCGGCCGCGAGCGATTCGGGTTCCTCGTCCAGCGACAACATCACAAACGTCACGACTCCGACCTTCAGCGGAGTCGCGAACCCGGGCGACACCGTCGAGCTTTTCAGCGACGTAGACGGCTCCCTGGGAACGACGACGGCTGATGGAACGACCGGCGCCTACACCTTGATCGTCGCCAGCGCTCTGTCGGAGGGCAATCATCAGATTACCGCAGAAGAGTCGAGTGATCCGGGGAATCCGAGCGGGCCGCTGTCGATCGAGATCGACATCTCTGACCCACCGGTACCTTCGACCCCCGATCTCGATCCCTCGTCGGACACCGGCGCCTCGAACAGCGACAATCTCACCAGCGATACAACGCCGACCTTCAGCGGTATGGCCGAGGCGGACAGCCTGGTCACTCTCACCAGCAGTGTTGCCGGCCAGGTAGGTTCCGGAACCGCAACCGGTGGCAACTGGTCCATCACTGCCAGCACCTTGGCGGCTGGCGCCCACCTGATGACCGCCACCGCAACCGATGCCGCCGGCAATAGTTCCCTGGCTTCGGGCGGTCTGTCGGTCACCATCGACGTCACCGCCCCGGCGACTCCGTCGGTGCCCGACCTGGTCGACGGCTCCGATTCGGGTTCTTCGAACAGCGACGACAACACCCTCGATGACACGCCGACCTTCACCGGCACCGCAACGGCCGATATCACGGTCGAGATCCTGAGCGATCTCGACGGTGGGGTGGTAGGCACCGGCACCGCGACCGGGGGCATCTACTCCATCACGACGTCGACGCTTTTGGATGGCGTGCATGCGATCACCGCCCGGGCGTTAAGCGGCTCAGGAACTCCGTCTTCTCCCTCCGCCCCGTTGGCGGTGACCATCGACACGGTGGCGCCGAGCCCTTTGGTGGATCTGGCCGCGGCCAGCGATACCGGAAGCTCCAACAGCGATGACGTCACCAGCGACGACACGCCACAGTTCAATGTCACCGCGGCCGACGGCTTCTCCGGACTCGAGCTCCTGAGCGACGTCGACGGAAGCCTCGAGACGGCCACTGCCGATGGCAGCGGCAACGGCACGATCCAGGTCATGGCGGGCAACGAACTGTCGCTCGGTGTCCATCAGATCACGGTTCAAGCGACTGACCTGGCCGGAAATGTCGGGACCTCGGCCGCCCTCCCGGTGACGATCGGTGGCGACTTGTCGGTGGCGGTAATCGGGCTTCCAACAAGCGCAAACCCTGGCGATCCGATCAGTTACGATGTCGAAATCACCAAAAGCGGGCCCGGCGAAGTCAACCAGATCAGCCTCACCGGTGCGGTGGCTCCCGGCCTCCTGAACCCGGTGGTCTATACCGCCGATGGTTTCTTGTTGCCGTCGGCACCGGCGCCCCAGTGGCGCGATTTGGCGCTGTCCAGCGGATCCGTGTCCGCGACCGTTCACGGGATCCTCGACCCCTCGCTGACTGGCACCTTTGACGTGAACGTCACCGCCGCCACCTCGGGCTTTGCCGATATTGACGCCACGAACAACGGCGACAGCGGGTCCTCAAACCTGATTCCGGAGGCGGATCTTCAGATCACCAAAAGCAACGGGGTGACCGCGCTGTCGCCCCGCGATCCGTTGACGTGGTCGATCGAGATCACGAATCTCGGGCCCAGCGATGTCACCGGGGCGACCCTGACAGATGCCATTCCCGTTTCGGATCTCGACGACGTGCCGGCAACCGCGAATTGTGGCCCGGGCGCGTTCATCGACTACCTCGAATTCGACGGCGACACCAACCTCAATGATTCGTCATCGCTTGACGTGAGCCCTGACGGGGCCCATCTCTATGCGGTCGGTTCGCCCATCAACTCGATCATCGCCTTTGACCGCGGGGCCGACGGCGCTCTCACGCTGTTGCAGTCCCAGAGCGGTCTCACCGAACTCGGTGGTGAGAGCTCGGTGGTGGTGAGCCCGGACGGCCGCCACCTTTATGTCACCGGGTCCAACAACGACAATGTGGTTGTATTCACACGTGATGCCGATTCCGCGAGCCCGACCTATGGAGAATTGACCGGACCCGCCCCGGGTGCATCCGGCATCGTTGGCGCCATCGGGGTGGCGATCAGCCCGGACGGCAGGAATGTCTATGTCACAGGTAGCGGCGATGACACCCTCGTCGTCTTGACTCGCGATGTGGCAACCGGAGACCTGGCGTTGCTCGAAACCGTGACCGACGCCGGTGCGACCGATGATCTAGCGGGTGCTCGGGCAGTGACCGTCAGCCCCGACGGTCTCAGGGTCTTCGTGGTCGCCGAGAACGACAATGCACTGTCGGCTTTCGACCGGGATCCGGTAGACGGCGGTCTGACATTCGATGTCTCGGTCACCGATCTTGTTGCTCCACGATCAGTCGCCGTCTCACCCGACGGCACAGATATCTATGTCGCGTCTTCGGGAGATGGCCGGGTCCGGGGTTACCGGGCCACGACCCTGGCAACCATCGATTTTCCGGGAACCGTCATCGCCGCCGAAACGGTGCGCGTCACCTCGGACGGCGAACGGGTGCTTGCGACCGGGCGCACCGCCATCGGTTCTCTGACCGCCTTCGATCGCAACCAAACTACGGGTGTGCTGAGCGCAGTGGCGGTCTTCAGCAGCCAGGACGAGGGCGGCGCCGATACCTTTGCCGGCCTCAACCAGGCGGCGGGTCTGGCGCTTGCGCCCAACGGATTGACGGCGTACGTGGGCGGCGAGTCCTTCCCCCCGGCATCGCCAGCCGCGATCGCCTCGTTGGTTATTCGGCGCCAGGCTTCCTGTGTTGATCCGAACCCGGCCATCGCAGCGCTCGCGACCGGGATCGCCGTCGACATCGAAGCGGGTGGACGAGCCGTGATATCGGTCAGCGCGAGCGTCAAGGAAAACCCGCAATCCAACATGCTTTCAAACACCGCCTATGTGGAAGCGCCCCCCGGCGTCACGGATCCGGCGCCGGCTGCCGACCCGGGCACCCCGAACTACGATTGTTCGACCGCCGATCCCGACAACAATAATTGCGCGCTCGATCTCGATCCGGTCAACCAGCTCGCAGACATCGTGGTTACCAAGACGGCCAGCGAATCGATCGTACCGGGCGATGACTCCAGTCCGCTTGAGTACACGGTGGAAATCCGGAATCTCGGTCCCCAATCGACGACGGGCGACCCCCTGGACATTCGCTTTACGGACTACTTGCCGACCCAGTTCTTCTCGAGCTACCAGTGGTACTGCGAGGCCGAAGGCGGAGCTGTCTGCCCCGCAGGAACCGGGAGCGCGGCGGCGCCGATCGTCAACGCCGACATCGGAGAAGTGAATCCCTTCGATCTCTCTGCGTCACCATCGGCCAAGCTGATCTTCAGGGTCACCGCCGAGGTCGTGGCGGATGCCGCCACGATGACCGGCGACCTGGTGGATTGCCCGTCCCCGGGGCCGGCGAATCGTTGCATTCCCAACACGGCGACCGTGTCGCTGAATGCAGGCCGCTACTCCGACCCCACTCCGGGCAACGATACGGCCGAAGCCTTTACGAGGGTCGACTCCACGGCCGATCTCACCATCACCAAGGAAGGCCGCTTTCTTCCGCTGCCGCTCTACGAAATCGGTTTCATCGGGCTCTACGGCTCGCCGCAGGTCGGTGCCGAGCTGCTGAATCTGTCCACCGGTGCCCGCGGCGTTATCCAAGAAGTGCGCCCGGCCACTCTGGTCGTGGCGGAGATCGTGGGTGATTTCTCGGATGGAAACCTTTTGTTCTCGCCAACTTCCAGCAATCCACTGGAACCATTCTTCTACGCGTGGGAAGTCGGTGACCCGGTCATTTCCACGGTCGGTGAGCCGCGGGTGCTCTATACGATCGTGGTCGAAAATCTCGGTCCCAGCGATGTTATCGGCGCAACCGTCAATGACACCTTCCCGCCGGGAATCCGCAAGGATCCGCCCGAAGACCTGACCTGGGCTTGCGACCCGGTGAGCGCCTGCACGCCCTCGACCGGGATGCTCAATATCATCGATCTACCTGTCGATCTTGCAGCCGGTGAACGAGTTACGATCACAGCATCCGGAAGCCTCGATGCCTCACCACCGGCCGTCTTGACGAACACAGCTACCGTAGACCAGCCGGTCGGTACCAACGATCCCTCGCTGCCGAACAGCGCGACCGATCGTCTGGTGTTGGTGGCTGAGGGCGACCTCGCCATTACCAAGAACGACGGCGCCGCCCAGGCGACACCCGGCGAAGAGATCTCCTACTCGATGGTGGTGAGCAACAACGGTCCCGAGGATCTCTTCGGTGTGACGGTGCTCGATCCCGTACCGCCCAGATCCTCGATGCGAGCTGGACCTGTTCGGCCGAACCGCCGCGTTCGGGTGAGCTCCAGTTCCTCGACTCGGTCGGACAGGCTGGGTTGGTCGGCGCCGGGGATGTGGCGCTCAGCCCCGACGATGTGCACATTTATGCCGCCATGGGAGCTGGAGACTCGCTGATCGTCTACACCAGGGTTCAAATTGACGGTCCTGATTTCGGCAACGTGGATCCGACGCCGGTCCAGGTACTCGCGAATGGCGTCAGCGGACTCAAGGGTCTCGATGAAGCCTCGTCGGTTGCTCTCAGCCCCGATGGACGGCACGTCTATGTGGTGGGCCGGGGGAACAGCGCCATTCTGGTGTTTGCGCGCGACGGGAATCCAGCCAGCGGCGACTACGGCAAATTGTCGCCGATCCAGGCGCTCCAGGGGACCGACGCCAACAGCACCGACGCGGTTGCCGGCGCAGATGTCATCGAAGGGCTGGACGGCGTCACGGTTCTCACGCTCGATGCTCTTGGCAGAAATCTCTATGCAGCCGGCGAAAGCGGCGACAAGGCTCTCGTGGTCTTCAACCGCAACGTCACAACCGGACAGTTGACTCGGGTTGAAGTCTTTCAGGATGACGGTGCGACTCCGGTATCGGGTTCGACCCTTCGCCCGCTTCTGGACGGCATGTCGGATCTCGTGGTGAGTCCGGATGGTGATCATCTTTATGTTGCGGCGGCGGTGGATGGAACGATCAGCGCCTTTGCGCGCGGTGACGGCGGCACCCTGACCCCGGTTTCGGTGGTCGAGGATGATGTCACGCTCGACGTCGATTCTCTGGCCGGGGTCTCCGGCATCGCGATCAGCCCCGACGGCGCCCACTTGTACGCCGCATCTCCCGGTGACGGCGCGGTCACCTTCTTCAGCCGCAACCTGTCCAGCGGAGAGATCGAGCAGCGTGACGATATCGCCTTGGCCGGCGTTCGAAGCCTGGTGGTTGCCCCTCCGGGTCAGCCGCTCGCGCCGGATGGCCAGCACGTCTACGCGGCGATCGAGTCGGGCAGCGCCGTAGCGGTCTTTCGCCGGAGCACTGTGACCGGCGGTCTCACCCTCCTCGACACGGTGGCAAACGGCGATCCGGTCCTCGACTCCGCCGGACAACCCACCGGAGCGATTGTCAATGGGCTCGGCGGTGTGGTCCCGGTTGCGATCTCTTCGGACGGCGAGAGCGTCTATGCGTTGGGCGCCGATTTCGGGACCGTGGTCGCATTCGCCCGCGGGGGCTCGCCGCCCTCCTTCCGCTTCGAGGGCGCTGTCGTGGACGGCGACGAGCAGGGTGAACCCGGCTTCGAGGTTACGGTCCGCGGAATCCGCAGCGCGACCTCCGTTGTGACATCGCCCACCGTCGGGACCCACGTCTATGCAACGGGTTTGGCCGACGATTCGGTCGCGATCTTCCGGAGAAACGTGGATCCCACGAGCCAGAGCTACGGTCTGCTCACCTTTGTCGAGGTGCTCCAGGACGACGACTCATCTAATCCGATCCCGGGTGCGACTCTCGTTGACGGTCTGCTCGGCGCCTCTGAACTCGCGATCAGCCCGGATGGTGATTTTGTCTACGTCACCAGCCGGGACGAAAGCGCGATGGTGGTTTTCGAGCGCGGCAACAACCCGCTCGAACTCGAGAACTTCGGCCGTCTGTCGCGTCTCGCGGTCTTTCAGGATGACGACGTGATCGCGAGTGATCCGGTGCTTGGCGCCGTCGAGGTCGATGGCCTCTTTGGTGCCCTTGGCGTGGTCGTGACCAACCGCTACATCTATGCGGCCGGTCCGTTTGACGCCGGTATCGCCATCTTCGAACGGCTGGTCGACGATTCGCACGTGTTTGTCGGCGCCAAGCTCAACGGACCCGGTGACGCCGGGGCCGGCACCGAGGCGGTCGAGGGGCTACAGGGTGTCGCGGCCCTGGCGCTGACGCCGACCCATCTCTATTCAGTGGGGTCGTTCGAGGATTCTCTGGTCGCCTTTTCGCGCGACGCCGGCACCGGCCGACTCACCTTCCTCGATGTTTGGAGAAACGGCCAGAGCGGGATCGACGGACTCGACCGTCCGCTCGGCCTCGCGGTCAGCGCTGACGGTGAACATCTGTATGTGGCCGGGAGCTTTGACAGCGCCGTGACGATCTTTGATATCGACACCTTTGCCGGTTCGCTGCCGGATGATCCCAACCCGAATTTCGGTCTCCTCGATTTCCTCCAGGTACTTCGGGACGGAGATCCTATCCTCGCCGGCGGCGAGGTTGTCGGGACGGTGGATGGCCTCGAGGGCGCGCGAAGCGTCGCGGTCAGTGCCGATGGTGCTCGGGTCTATGTGGCGAGCGAGTTCGAGGGGGCGCTGGCGGTGTTCTCGCGCAACGAGGACGCGGCAAGCCTCAACTTCGGGACCCTGAACTTCGTCGAGGCACGCAAGGACGGCGAAGGCCCGATCAACGGTCTCGACCAGGCTTATTCGGTGACCGTGAGCCCGGATGACCGGCACATCTACATTGCCGGTCTCGGCGACAACGGGATCGCAACCTTTTTCCGCACCCGGAGCTCCAGTTGCTCGGCCTCGGGGACCGGGGACATCCGCGACTCGATCGACATCGCGGAAGGCGGGACGGTGACCTATACCTTGACCGGGATCATCGATCCGTCGGCGACCGGTGAGCTCACGAACACGGCCTACGCCCTGCCCTGCAGCCTCGATCCAAGCGGAGCGTGCTTGCCCACCAACGCGAGCGATCCGAGTGGCGGGATCGACCCGGCGACCATGCTGCCGGCGGTCGGACCCTATGAATGTCCCGAGGACGGCAGCGATAACAACTGCAGCTCGGACTCCGACACACTCTTCCCGCGGGGGGATCTCGGCATCAGCAAGACCAACTCGCAGACAACTGTGGTTCCCGGCGAAGAAGCGACCTATACCATCGTCGTCGACAACGACGGGCCCAGCAACGTGAACGGAATCCAGGTCCTCGATGATCTCGACGGGATCTTCGAACTCGATGGCGGCGGCGACCCGATCGTCGAGTGGAGCTGCGAGGCGATCCCGACCGGGAGGCTCGATTTTGTCGAAGCCATTGCCAATGGCGAGCTCGGTCTCGCCGGTCTCGGCAGCCCATCCGGTGTGGTGGTCTCGAATGACGGACGCCACGTCTATACCACCAGCCTCGACGACGACGTCGTCACGGTCTTCGAGCGCGACCTGCTCGATGGATCTTTGACTCCGCTCGAAAAACATACGATTTCAGACGTCGCCGAGCTCGACGGCCCGAGCGGCATCGCGATCAGTGCCGACGATCAGTGGGTCTACGTCACCGGACAGGTGGCCGACGCACTGGTGGTCTTTCGACGCGTCACCGACGCCGGCGACCCCGATTTCGGGAAGCTGAGCCTGGCCGGTACCGACAGCACTGAACTCGACCAACCGGTCGCGGTTGCGGTCCACCCGGTTGATCCCTACGTATATGTAGCTTCCTCGAACTCGGACTCACTGGTCATCTTCGAACAGCTTCCCGGTGGCGGTCTTTCGTTTGTCGAGAGTGAGGTCGATGGAGAGGCCGACGATCCGGAATCGATGCCGAAAACGGTGTCGGGTCTGGGCGGTGCGCGGGGTGTCGCGGTGAGTCCCGACGGCCAGAACGTCTATGTGACGGGGTCGAGCGACGGTGCCGTTGCCTGGTTCACAACCGGCATCGGAGGTGTGCTCGAGTGGAAGGATGAGCGCAACGTGCTGTTGGTGCCCGAGTTGGCCGGAGTCGGCGCGATCGCTGTGGTCGCCGACCCCAGCGGTCCGGGCGGTGAGCACGTCTATGTGGCGAGCGAGACGGAAGGCGCCCTGGTGGTCTTCGAACGCAACCCCGCCAGCGGCGATCTCGCGCCGATCCAGACGCTCGTCGACGACGAGGACGGGGTTGCCGGTCTTGGCGGTGCGCGTTCGGTCGCCTTGAGCGCCGACGGCGTCAATCTCTATGTGGCCGGCCGACTGGACTCGTCGGTTGCGGTCTTTGCCCGCGACTTCGATGCCGCGAGCGCGGGTTTTGGACGACTCGAGTTCGTCGAAATCAAACGCGACGGCTTCGGCGGTGTCGACGGACTCCGCGGCGCGGTGGCGCTGGCCGCGTCGAGCGATGGCGGTAACGTCTATGTGGCCGGTCAGGGCGATGCCAAGCTCGCGGTCTTTGCACGAGCCTCCAACACCCGCTGCGGCAACACCTCCGGCGAGGGCAACCTCGATCTGTTGGTCGATGTTGCGGCAGGCGCCGAGGTCGTTATCACCATCACCGGAATCGTCCAGCCCGGTTTGATCGGTCAGATTGCGAACGTCGCGGAAATCGTTCCTCCGCCGGATGTCGATACCGATCTGGAAGACAATCTGGCTGAGGATCGTGACGATCTGAGGCCGCGCGCTGATCTCGAGATAAGCAAGACCGACGAGTTGATCACGATTGATGGTCTCGATTCAGTTTCGGGCCTGGCTTTGAGCCCGAACGGCCAATCGCTGTACGTGGTCGGAAAAGAAGACGGTGCGATTGCGGCCTTTGCTCATGATGGCTCCGGGGCGCTCGAATTCCTCGAGGTGCACATCGACAACGAGGAAGGCGTCGACGGCCTCAACGGCGTGGTCGCGGTTGCTTCGAGCAGTGACGGATTGAATGTCTACACCGCCGGCAGCGAAGACAGTGCGGTGACCGTATTCCAGAGAGACGAGATGACCGGTCGTCTCAACCTGCTCTCGACTATGACCAACAACCAGGGCGGAGTCAGCGGGCTTCTCGGTGTCTCCGGGGTGGCGGTCATTGCTGACGGCGCTCAGGTTGCGGCGACCGGTTCGAGCGCCGATTCCCTGGTGATCTTCAACCGTGATGACGATCCCGAAAGTGCGTCGGTCGGTGCGTTGGTATTCAACCAGGTGATCAGCAACGGCGATACCCAGGACAGTCTCACTGTCGCCGGTCTCGGCGGAGCCGTCTCGGTGGCGGAGAGCAGCGACAGCAAAACGATCTATGTGGCTGGTCGAACCGATTCTGCGATCGCCGTATTCGAGCGCGACCCGGAGACCGAACTTCTGACGTTCATCCAGGCGGTAGCCGATGGCGATGAGCTCGGCGGGAGCACGGTCGAAGGCTTGCTCGGAGTGCGCGCCCTTTCGGTTGTCGATGATTTCGTCTATGCAGTCGGTGAGGCCGATGGGTCGGTCGTGGTCATCGAGCGCGATGGCGAGAGCGGCGAATTGGTCGGAATCGTTCAGGTGGTGCGCGATGGCGATGAGCTCGGTGGTGGCACGGTTCGCGGCCTCGCCGGTGCCAGGGCGATCGTGGTCAGTTCTGACGATGAACGCGCCTATGTAGCCGGCGCAGAAGACGCCGCCGTCGTCGTCTTCGAGCGGCTGCTCGACGGTTCTCTCGATTTTCTGACCTCAATCAGAAACGGCGATCCTGAGGCGGTGGAGGGTCTTGGCGGCGTCGGATCTCTGGCGCTGTACGATGCCCACCTTTTCGCGGGTGGAGCAATCGACGACAGTGTGGTGTCCTTCAGCCAGGATATTGACGCGACCGAACTGATCTTTGTCGAGGCACTGACCGACGGCGGCGGTGGTGCGGCGCCGGGCGATTCGATCACCTACACGATCAGGGTGACGAACAACGGTCCGAGTCAGATTGACGATGACTTTGCTTCCGATGGAGCGGCGCGCGTCGTCGATGCTCTTCCGATCGAAATCACCGATGTCTCCTGGACGTGTACCAACCTCAACCCCGAACTCGTGCCTGCCGGTTTCTCCGTCTGCGGGTCGCTCTCCGGAACCGGCGATATCGATGTCCGGCTCGGAATGCCGCCCGGAGTCACCGTCGAAATCGTCGCGACCGGTTCGATCAGACCGGATGCGGCCGGCACCCTGGTCAACACCGCTTCGGTGACCGTGCCGACTGGTGTGCTCGATCCGGATCAAACCAACAACAGCGCGACCGATAACGACACCGGTCTTGGTGCTCGAGCAGACCTGAAGGTCACGAAGATCAGCTGCGTCCGCGAAGACGGACAGTTGGCTGGCATCGATGATCACGACATGTGCGTCGCAGCCGGGACTGATCAGCTGAATCCCGGTGGCCAGGTCGCTTACTGGATAACCGTCGAAAACCTCGGCCCGAGCGATGTCGGCTCGGTGGCGGTCACGGATATCTTCCCCGACGCGGTCAACGATGTGGACTGGTCGTGTGTCGGGTTCCCGATTCCAGGTCTGCTGCGGCCGACCACCGATACGCTCGGTCAGGTCGAGACCGAAAACCTCTCTGGAGTTTCATTCGTCCTCGTATCTCCCGATGGACGCCATGTGTACGCTTCTGGCGCCGCAGACGATGCGGTGGTCGTGTATCGCCGTTCGGTTGGCCCGGGTCTCTTGGAACCGGTGTCCGAGGTGACAAACGGCGATAACCATGGGAGCGAGGAGGAGCCTCTTCTGGTCGACGGCCTCCAGGGCGTGTCCGCGCTGGTCGCGAGTTCCGACGGCCGCCACCTCTATGCGGCGAGCCCGATCTCGGACTCGATCGCGATCTTCGAGCGGAATTCTGTTTCGGGCGAGCTTACCTATGTCGGTCTGATGCAGGACGGTGTCGGTGCGGTCGAGGGTCTCGGTGGTGTCAGCGCGCTGGCCATAGGGCCCGATGGATCGAGGGTCTATGGTGCAGGAACACTTGACGACGCCATATCGGTCTTTTCCCGTGCCGCTGGCACCGGCGAACTCACCTTCATCGAGGTGGTGCGCGAGGGCGATCCCTCCGACGGGATGACCGTCGAAGGCCTTCTGGTGCCCGTGGATCTCGAACTCAGCGGAGACGGCCAACATCTCTTCGTCGCCGGCAACGGCGGCGTTGGTGGAATCGCGATCTTTGATGTCAGTGAAGGTACTGCGGAGTTTATCGATGCCGTCTTCGAGGGCGATCCAACAACCGACGGCGTTGTTTCCGGTCTCAGCGGAGTCAGAGATCTCGCTCTCACTCGCGATGGTCGCCACCTTTATGCGGCGTCCGAGGGATCCCAGGCAATTGCTCTCTTCCGGCGCGACGCGACGACCGGCGAAATCGAGTACGTTGACTCGCTTGCGGTGCTCATGGGCTCCGGTGTCCCGGCGGTGATCGAGATTGCTGCCAATGACCTCGAGGTTTATCTCGCGGTTTCCGGTGGTGGCAACGATGGTGTCGTTGCCTTGTCTCGAGATGTCGAAAACGGCGCTCTGACCGAGATCGGTGCGATTCTTGACGGCGTGGCGATGGTCGATGGCCTCAGCGGGGTGTCGTCGATCGCACTCAGCCCCGAAGCCAAACACCTCTATGCGGCGGGAACAGACGACGACGTGGTATCCGTTTTCGATCGTCTCACCGGCTCTCGCTGTGCCCGAGAGGGTAGCGGGGACATTTTCGATAACGCGTCGATCGTCAGTATGGGGAAGGTCACCTATCTGGCTGTTGGGCGGATCAACAGCGCGGCGCTCGGAAAATTGATCAACAGCGCCTCCGCGACGGCCGGGGCGTCGTTCACCGACGTCAATACCGAGAACAACGAAGATCCCACAGACGACGACCTCGTGCCGCTGGCCGATCTGGCGGTGACCAAGGACCGGCTCGAACCGACAGCGGTGCCGGGGCTCGATGTGACCTACCAGATCACGGTACGCAACCTCGGCCCGAGCGATCTCGTTGGGGCAACGGTAGTTGATAACCCGCCGGTCTACGACCCGGGAGTCGTCGACGCCGGCCTGGTGGCGGACAGCGTCGAATGGCAGTGTCTCGCCGACACCTCGCTGCTGTTTACCGGTGTCTACGTCCAGGGTGGCCTCGCCGTCGAGGTCATCGATGGTCTCGATGAGGTCGTTGAGGTGGCCCTGAGCTCGGATGGTCTCAACCTCTACGCCGTGGGCCGGAACTCCGACGCGATCGCGGTCTTCAGCCGTGATGGTGACATCGCGAGTCCCGACTACGGCCGCCTGGAATTCGTGCAGTCGATCACCAATGGTGATACGAGCGCTGGCGCCACGGTCGAGGGCCTCGATGGTGCGGCGTCGATCGTTGTGAGTCCTGACGACGTCCACGTGTATGTCGGGAGTCACGAGGAAGATTCGGTGGTGGTTTTCGTCCGGATCGTCGATGAAGGCGATCCCGATTTCGGATCCCTTGTGTTCGAACAGGTCCTGACCGACGACGTCGGCGGAATCTTTGGTCTCGACGGTGTTGCGTCCCTTTCGATCGCCCCTGATGGACGCCACCTCTTTGCCGCCAGCGACGAGGCCGACGCGGTCGCCGTTTTTGCACGCGATGACGATCCGCTCTCGCCCGATTTCGGTCGACTCGGATTCGTGGCACGTTTCAAGGACGGTTTTGGCGAGCTGCCTCTCGGTGTGCTCGACGGGGCCTCGGTGGTGGCGGTGAGCCCGGACGGCGCACACGTGATTGTCGCCAGTTCGATCGATGACTCGTTGACGGTCTTTACTCGCCCGGATGACGGTCTGTTGCAGCTCGTGCAGGTGGTCAAAGACGATGGTGCCGCCGTGCCGGTGCCGGGTGCCAGCATCAGCAATGGGCTCGACTACCCGAGCGGTCTCGCCTTCGGGCCGGGCGGCGAACACCTGTATGTCGCGAGCCTCGCCGACGACTCGCTGACGGTTTTCGAGCGCGATGCCGACAGCGAGAGCGATGATTTCGGCAAGCTCACGATGAGGCAGATCTATGTCAACGGCTTCGCTGGAGCGGCCATGCTCAACGGCGCCGCCTCGGTTGCGGTGAGCCCCGACGGTGCAACGGTTGTGGTGGCTGCCCGCAATGACGACTCGCTGACCCTGTTCCGGCGCGATTCCGTCAATGGTGCCGCGACCTTCGGTCTGCTCGAACCGCTGCAGTCGATTGCCGACGGACAACAGACCGCGTTCGAGGGCGCCCCGGCGATTGTCGAGGGTCTCGATGCCCCGGTCTTTGTGCTCTATTCGGTAGACGGCGATCACATCTACACCGCCAGCGCGGTCGACGATGCGGTCGCGGCGTTTGCCCGAACCGGGATCTCGAGCTGTACCGCCGAGGGTCTGGGTGCGATTCTCGATACCGTCGATCTCACCGCGGGATCGTCGGTCACCTACACCCTGTCCGGGAGATTGCACCCCAGTGCCCGCGGCGACTGGATCAATGTCGCATCGGTCACCGGGACAGCCGAGGTGCCGGAGCCGCCCGACGGTGATCCTGACAACAACTCCGACAGTGATGACGAGGAGCCCGTCAGCTTGACCCCGGTGTCGAATCTGTCGATCCTCAAAACCAACAACCAGCTGACCTCCGTCAAGGGCCTCGAAACGACCTACACGATCACCGTTGCCAACAATGGACCGAGCGATGCCCTCGGCGCCACGGTGGCCGACGTCTTTGCGCTCGGGACCGACGGGTTCGTCGATGGTTCGGTCGAGTGGACCTGTGCCGTCTCGGCCGGTTCGATGTGTTCGGCGGCAGGGACCGGAGACCTTGCGGATTCGGTCGTGCTCCTGACTGGCGGATCGTTGGTCTATACGGTGACCGCTATCGTTCACCCCAACGCCGGCGGCGACATCGTCAATACCGCCGTGGTCGTCAGCGAACCACCTCCGGCGAGCGACCCGGATCTGACCGACAACACCAGCACCGATATCGACGGAACGGTGACGATCACCGATCTCTCGGTCACCAAGAGCAGCGGCGGCGACCAGGCTGTCCGGGGCGCACCGCTGACCTATGTCGTCACGGTGACCAACTTCGGACCGAGCTACGCCTCGGATGTGGTGGTGGCCGACGTCTTCCCAACCGAACTGCTCGACGCCGAGTGGAACTGCGTCGGCGGTCCTGGGGCCGGCTGCACTGCAAGCGGCGGCGGTATCACGACGTTTATCGACGATGTCGCCGCGTTGAATCCGGGTGCCAGCGTCGTTTATTCGGTCACCGGAACCGTCGATATGGCTGCCGGCGACCAGATCAGCAACACGGTGAGTGTGGCGCCGTCGATTGCCGACACCGATCCGGAGCTTGCCAACAACCAGGCCACCGATGTGGACGAAGTCATTTCGGTGACCGATCTCCTGATCGACAAAACCAACAACGTGGAAGTGGTCTTGACCGGTGAGACTGTCACTTACATCATCACCGTAACCAACAATGGCCCGAGCGATGCGCCGGGCGTGGCGGTGACCGATGTCTTCCCGGTCGAGCTCCTCGACACCGGGTGGAGCTGCGAGCCCAGCGCTGCCTGCGGGGCCGGGGGGCTGTTGACCGAGATCGATGATCTGATCGATATCCCGGCTTACACGAGCGTCGTCTACACGGTCGTGGGCACGGTTGATCCGACCGCCATCGGCGATTTGATCAACACCGCAACGGTGACGGCCGCCGCCACGGCGACCGAGCCGAATACGACCAACAACGAATCCACCGACAGCGACCCGATCCAGGAGGCGACTCTGTGGTCGGATGGTTTCGAGACCGGCGACACCTCGGGTTGGAGTGGCGAGAGCTCTGCGGTGTACTCGGTGGACCTTGACGACGCCCTGGCCGAGCCGTGGGTCGCGACGGATATCGCCGACGGACTGACGCGGCTGCGCGCCCGATTCCAACTCGATCTGACCGCCATGAGCATGTTCGAAGGCTCGATTCATATTGTCGCCCGCGGCGATGACGGTCTCGACGCCAATCGGCTTTTTGAAATCGACCTGGGTCGGAATGCACTTGGTTTCGAGTTCCGATCGAGGATCTTCGATGACGCGACCGACAATTTTCAGACCGCCTGGACCACGGCCGCATCGACGACGGCATGGATCGAACTGTTGTGGTGGTCGGGTGCGGGTGATGGCGGATTCCAGATCTGGATTGACGGAGCGCTGGCTGGGGAACTGACCGGCATCACGAACTCGAGCACCGTTGCGCAGAGGGTGCTTCTCGGCGGCATCGACGGGGTCGACCCGCCGACCACCGGTTTCGAAGTGTTCAGCAGTTATCGCTGGTCGAGAGGATCGGTGATTCCGGGAGGGCCTCCGCCCGGTGGCAAAGACCTGTCGGAGGCTTCCTGGTGATCGTCAAAGCGTTGCCTGGATCGGTGCGGCTGTCGACGACCGCAAGGTCGGCATTGTTCGCGATCGCGGCGCTGGTGCACCTCGTGAGTCTCGGCGCCGCCCAGGATCGAGGCTCCGTTGCCACCGGCCCGGCGCTGGCGACGGTCAATGGCCGCGCCATATCGGTGGCGGACTTCGAGGCCGAGATGGACCGGAGATCGGCCGGTGATCCCGGTCGTTTTGACAGCCTCGACGAACGGCAGGCGCTGCTCGAGGAAATGGTCCGCCGCGAGATCGTGATCGCCAAAGCACTGGAAGCCGGTTACGACCGGGACCCTGCCTATGTGGCGGCAACCGAGCGCATCCTCATCAGCCGCTTCACTGAAGACCGGCTCCATCAGAGCATGGCGGGGATCACGGTGACGGAAGCCGAGGTCAGACAGAGTTTCCAACAAGACCGAAGCACCTACAGCCGACCGGCTCGTGTCCAGGGGGCGATGATCTTCCTCGAGGTCAAGCCGGGAGACGACGAGGCTCGGATCGCCGAAATCGCGCGACAAGCGGAGGAGCTTCGGGTCCTTGCAAGCGAATTCGAGGAAGCCACACACCTCGGTCGCCTGGCGCTCGAATACTCGGATGATCCCGCCACCCGGTACACGGGTGGGGTCTTGCCATGGATGATCCAGAGTCGCGACTACAAATGGGGCAGGGACGTGGTGGATGCACTCTTCGCCATCGAGCGCGTCGGTGGTATTGCGCCCATCGTGCGGACGAGTGACGGTTTTTACGTGCTCCGCCTATCCGCGCGAGAAGACGAAAAGGAGCTGCCGTTCGATATGTACGCGGACGGCATCAGACGCCGGCTGATCCGAGAAAAACAGGATCAGGCGCGCGATGGATTTTACGAGCAGTTGGTGCAGGGGACCGAAATCGCGGTCGATGCCGAGCTGCTGCGGAACATTCCGGGTTTGAGAACGGGCCCCGATCCCGACGAAGCACCGCGTCCACCGGCACTGCCGGGGGGCATCGCGACCGGCGATCAGGGGCAGAACGAGATGGAGCAACGATGAAGCACGAGATCACGATGCGTGGTGGTGCCGGTCGGTTGGCGTCTCCGGCGGCGTGGCGCCTTCTTTTTGTCGGTGCCGGGTTGCTGCTCGCGGCTGCGATGCCGGGTGCCGTCGAACTGGAACAGGTGATCGTCCTCCAGCCGGGATGGAATGCCGTTTTCCTCGAGGTCGAACCGCAACCCAATGATCCGGATTCGGTGTTTCAGGGCCTTCCCATTTCCAGCGTATGGCGTTGGAATCCCGAGGGTCTGCGGGTCGATTTTCTTCGCGACCCCGCCGATGGTCTCACCTCCCAGCCGGGTTGGCTCGGCTACTTTCCGCCCCATCGTCCGGAGGCCATCCTGACGAATCTCTTTGGTATCGAGGCAAACGTCGCATACCTCATCAAACTCGAAGGGCCGTCACCGGTGGCCTGGGCGGTTCGCGGTATACCCTCGCTCAACGACAAGGGCTGGATAGCGGACAGCTTCAATCTTCGTGGTTTTCACGTCAACCCGGGCGCGCCGGCGACCTTTGGCGACTATTTCGAACCATCGACGGCCCACAATGGTCAACCCGTCTATCGACTCAGTGTCGGCGGGGTATGGGAACCGGTGACGGCGGTCTTTTCGACCGCGATCCGGTCCGGCGAGTCCTACTGGGTTTTCAGTGACGGCCCATCCGAATATGTCGGGCCGATCGAGCTAGCCAACGATTTCGGCAAGGGCATGGATTTCGGCGGGGGTTTGACCCAGTCGCGGCTCACGATGCGGAATCACAGTGGGTCTCCCGCTGTCATCAGCTTGCGGGTGATCTCGACCGCACCGAAGGTGCCGCTTTTGTACAAAAACGTCGACGCCGTGAGTGCCGAGGTCAGCTGGCCCGATCTGCCGGGCGCCCTGACCCTCGAGGTCGAAGGGGGCGGCGAGATATTCGCCGATCTCGGGGTTCAACGAGCTGAACTCGACGGTCGACGCGAGTCGATCCTGGAAGTGGTCGATTCGCTCGGTACCCGGCGGCGGATCTACGTTTCGGCCAGTGATGCCTTCACCGCATCCCCGGTAGCCAAGAGGAGCGGTGGTCCGGCCTCGTTCGCCAAGGCCGGGACCGATCGGTTGGCGGGTCTATGGGTTGGAACGGTCGCCGTCAAGTCGGTCAGCGAGTCCCAGGTCGGGAGCTTGATTCCGCTGCCGACGGGGACCGATTTCGAGTTCAGGCTGATCATCCACGTCAATCAGAGTGGAACCGCCAAGCTGCTCAAGGAAGTCATTCAGATGTGGGAGGAAGGAACCGAGATTCCGGATCCCGAGAACCCGGAATTTCTCACCGTCGACGAACCGGGGCGTTTTGTCCTTCTTACTGACGATACTCTGATCCCCGGTTTTGCCGGCGCTGATTATCGCGGCGGCGGGCCTGTTGGTCTGCGGGTCAGCACAGCAGCCTACGATTTCCCCGGCCGGTCCATCGAGCTCGCGGGCTCCTTCGAGCCCGGCGGATCGCTCACCGGAACCCTGACGATCGACTCCGAGTTTCCGACCAACCCGTTTCGCGCCAAGTACCACCCTGATCACGACAACCTCGATGCACTTTACCTCCACTTCAAAGAAGAGGCATTTGCGGTTATTCGAGAGATGGAATTCGATTTCACGATGGACGATCCCGAGGGCAAGAACCTCAAACCAGGCTGGGGTGACACCCAGATCGGCGGAATTTTCCGCGAAACCATCAGCGGCCTGCACAAGAACGACGTCGGCGTCGAAGGCATCTTTCGCCTTCGCCGGGTGTCGTACACGCCGGTCTTAGACAAGTAGAGGAGCGTGGAACGTGAGATACCATCACGAGTCTTCCGCGGCGGCACACCGATCTTTGGTTGATTGGCGCACTCGGGCAGTCGTTGCAGTGCTTACTGCATCGGCGGTATTGTTTTTTGCCGCAGACCCGGTCTTCGCCACCTGGCCGTTGAATGTGGGCGGTCTCGGAGAGGATCAGATCCACGGCATGGCAACCGACATCAACGGCAACGTGTATGTTGTCGGCGAATTCGAGGGCAGTGCGGTCTTCGGCAGCACGGTCCTCGAGTCGGCGGGTCAGACGGACATCTTCGTTGCGAAGTTCGATTCGTCGGGCAAGGTCGAATGGGCGAGCCGCGGCGGCGGTTCGTCGATCGATCGAGGATTGGCCATCGCCCTGGACCCTGCAGGCACGCCTTATGTCACCGGATTTTTCTCCCGCACCGCCATATTCGAGGGCGGGTTGAACATCGGTCTACCAAAGGAACTGCCCGATCCGAGCGGCGATGACGGTGACACCGACACTCTCGGCGATACCTTCGTCGGCAAGCTGAATCCGCAGGACGGGACCTGGGTTTGGTTGGCGGAGATGGAAGACGACGACTTTGCCGACAAGGGCCTCGCTCTGGTGTTTTTGCCGGGTTCCGGACCGACTCCCGTTGATTCGGTGGTGGTGGCGGCAAAGACTGCCTGCCCGCGTTTCTACGATGAGGAGGGCAATGATCAGAACACCTTTGGGATGGCCTGCGGCCAAAACCCGAATCTGGTGATCGCGAGCATCGATACCCTTGGAATCTGGAACTGGGCCTATTCGGGAGGCGGGGCCAACGGAAGCTCCGAGTGGATCACCGATCTCTCGGTCGATGACAATGGCGATCTCTTTGTCGCGGGTAAGTTTACCGCCAATATTTCGGTCGGCGGGACGCCCCTGGTCCTCGCCGATGTGCCGGGGAGCACCGGTGCCGCCGTCCTCGAGTTCGAGCACGCCTACGACTATCTCTGCTGCCTCGATGCAGCGACCCTGCAGTTTTCGCAGAACGGCGGCGGCTGGACCGACGTTGGGACAGGACGATTCCTATCAGGCGGTTACGACGACGGTTCTCGAAACGTCTGGGGAGGGTGGGGGATTCGCAACCGCTTCACCACCCGGGTCGATCTCTCGGACTTTACAAGCAGTTCAGTGCGATTCCGTTGGATCTATTCCGATGCCAGCGAGGGAGGCATCAGCTCGGGTGAAAACGGGTGGTTTGTTGACAATATCCGGTTGTCATTTGCCGGCGACACGCTCTTCGAAGAGGATTTCGAGGCCGGTATCGGTCCGCAGTTCCAGACCGCCGGTGGTGATGGACAGTGGTCCCGCATCACCTGCAGCGGCTCCGATTGCCGCGGTATGGATTCAGTGGTAATGCGGTGTGGGGATGGCGTCGTCACCTCCACCGAACGGCTCGAGATGACCGGCGCCATCACGATTCCCGGCGACCCGAATTATTTTCTGGCTCGAATCATCAATGCCGATGAAGGCGCACCGGAATGGTCGTGGGTGCGCAGCGTCGATCCGGCATTGGTGGTGGAAGACATCGTCGCCGGTCGGGGAATCAGCGCCAACGATCTCCAGGTGGTCGGAACCGCCCTCGCAAGCGCGTCACTGCCAGCTATCGGCAGCACAGGTGCCTTCGTGGCTGCAGTCGCGATGTCGAATGGGAGTTGGTCACCAGCCTTTTTGGGCATCGGTGGCGAGCGCGGGAGCGGCATTTCGGTCACGGATGAGGGCATTTATGTGACGGGTTCTTATGACAACGTGGCCTCCACGTTCCAACCGGCCTTTCCACGGGTCAACGGTGTCGACGGTGAGACCGCGCCGATTCCTCAGGATGATGACATTTTCGTCGCCAAATTCGGCGCGGGTTATGCGCCGGAATGGCTCGCCACCGCGGGCGATCCCGATGCAAGCACCGCCGCACCTGATCACGGTCAGGTGATCGCCGTCTTTGACGATGGGGTGGTGCCGCAGGTCTATGTCGGAGGCGATTTCCGGGAGACCGCGACATTCTTCCTCAATGAGACCGACCGCCAGGAGCTGACCTCGTTCGCCAATCGAAATGTCTTTGTTCACAACCTCGATGGACTCAACGGCGATTGGTTCTTCCTCGGTCTGCAGACCTTCTTCGCCGGTGCGATCATCGAACCGCCGGAACAGGCCCTGTTGACCGAAGAGGTCTTGTCGCGGCCGATCATCGAGTTCGACGCTCCGGGCGTCGAAACCGACTATTTCCTGTGGAGCCCACCGAGCGGAAACCCGGACGGGACGTCGCGGATCTACGCTCTGCAGCCCGTCGAGGCACGGATCGTGTGGCGCAGGGATCCACCGGGTGGTGTCGATCCCGCGAACCCACCTCCGCACAATCTCGAACAGAAGGTATTGATCCAATGGCCGGAACAGGTGTGCCCGAGCATCGACGATCCGGCGACGGCATCGACCAATGAGCGCCTGGACCCTTGCCGTCAAGTACACATATCCGGAGCGCCGGTCGATCTGACGACACCGGGAACCGGGATTTCATTCGCCACCGCGGCCACTGTCCAACCGAGCGTCGCCAGCAATGGAGCGGTCAATCCGAGCCGTGTCTTCAACGCCTCGACCGCCGGTTTTTCGGTCCTGGTTTTCGCCGATCACCCGTCGGACGCGAATATCATCGCCCACCCCCCGGTCATCGAGCTTGTCCAGACCTACGAGGCGTCGAGCGCACCGGGATTTGTTGGTGGCGCTGCATGCACGGTCGGCAGGGAGATCAACGGAGTCGACTTCAATCACGACGACCTCTTTGGCCGCAATGGTTTCGTTCCGGAACCGGTGGCGTTCTACGATCCGGATATTTATGATCCGTCGTCCCGAAGCGGCCAGATCGTACCGGTCAACACAGTCAATCCACTGACCTCGATCGGCAACGACGACATGGTCGTCGTGTGGTACCGGCGGAACTACAAACCGGTGCCGCTCGATCCAAATGCCACGGGCGAGCCCTACGAAAACGAGAACCGGCTGGTTGGAGGCATCCCGTGGGGCGAGCGCCCGGTGCTCTACGACTGCCAATGGCCGGCTGATCCCAGCGTCATCATCATCGCCAGCGAGACGGGCTCCGAGGTCCTCGGTCAGGAGACCCTCGATCCGGCGGAATTCCCGTTGATGCAGGTCTACAACCAGCCCGATGCTCTGTCGCCGGGATTCAACCCCAACGACGAGCACGCGTTCTTCGCGCCGTCGAATCTCGGCACGGGCTTCGATGCTCTGTTTGCGGTCCGGAGCGATTTTTTTCTCGAGGGATCGAGCACCGATCCGTCCGAACCCTACAGCCTTCTGAAGTACTTTGATCAGGACGATCAGATCTGGCGCTTCAAGGTCTACCAGGTGCTCGCGTCCGGAGCCGGTTACAGCGGATTCCAATATGGAGGTGTCGCTGCAACCAAGGTCTCGGCACCGTATCCGGTCAGTCTGCTCGGCAACTGTCCGGAGACGCGCGGCCAGGGAACCGCATTTTTCCAGGATTACAGTGGCGCGGTGTGGGCCAAGGCCGAAGGCAGCATGACGGTCAAGTACTGGTATCCGTTGCAGCCGGTCTTTTATTGGACTCGCGACACCAACGGGCCCGAAGGCGTTCCGGATGGAGCCCCTGAAACGACCGGTCAGTGTGTCCCGTGGCTCGACCAGCTTCCGGAAACACCGCCCCTGCAACCGATCGAAGTCGAATACGACATCGTGTGGCCGGATGATGTGCCGCAGTTGGTGGTTGGCGAAACTTTGTTGCGGCAAAAACGCGGTCTGCCGAATATTCACGATCAGGCAGCTGTGCAGGTGATCTTCGACGAAATCGATCCCGACGTCTCCGACCCCGAAGTCGCCCTGGCCCAGCTGATCAATCCCCTGAGCTCGCGAACGGTGGCTCTCATTGATGTCAGCGAGACCCCGGATGACAACGGCAACCTCCCGAAGACGCCATTGACAAGCAAAGTTGTGACCCAGCTCGATCCTGAATCGGGCAAGGCCTTCTTGGTGTCGAATGAAGACGGAACCATCCGTCTCCCCTCGACGGTCCGCAGTCGAATCATCTACGATCCGATCGGTCTGACGCTTGCCTGGCGGGGGACCTTCGACGAGAGCGGCGTCGGCGAGCCTCTACTGCTACTCAATGTGATGTCGCCGCGCGAACGCGACCTCCTGGTGAGCCTGGCTCCCGGAGACGAAGACTACGTTCAAGCGATCAATCGCCTCTACATTTTGAGCCGCAACCCACAGATGCTCGATCTCGACGGCGACTGCGAGGTCGACGACGCCTATCTCATCAGTCTCCAGGACCGGTGTGAGGGCAACGACTGCATCGACGATCTCGGCTTCGAGGTGGCGCCGCCGAAAGCATGTGTTGAACCGCTCTTCAGCGGCACGATTGTGGACGATGCAGAACTCAAATCCGACGACCTCATTCGGCGCTCGTTGACCTTCAACGGCGTTTCCGAGATCGTCTATACCCAACGTGGAGACGGCATCTCCGAGTCTCTCGAAGTTGTCGGTTTCAAGCCTGCACTGACCGCCGGTCTTTCATCGGGCACCGGTTTTATGACCGTCGCCTTCAACAACGAGGCCAGTCTCGCTCCTCTCCCGGTCAGCCTCAACGTCATTCGGGTCGATTGTCTCGACCTGCCCGATGGCACCTTTTCGACCTACCAGGGCGAAATCAAAGCGATCGAGTCTGACAATGTCTTTGACGAGCTGCTGACCCTTCGCCACTCCGGAGATTTCGGTGGCGATCCGACGACAATCACCTTCGAGTGGTTTTCCCACCCCGATGTTGACGGGACGCCTCCGCAGCCGCTTCCGGATCCCGAAAATGGGCAGCTGAACGGCTGGCTCCAATTCCCGGTCAACCCCGAGGGGGCCAACGAGATCACCATTCAGGGTGCCAATATCCAGACCCTCTCCGACAACTGGTTTGTCGTGCGCTACAAGGGTCTCAACGCGTGTACCAACGATGTTCGCCCCAGTGTCTTCGCCGGCCAGCCGGGGAGTTCGCCGACAGATGTGCGCGCCCAACTGGCTCCCGGATGGGTCAAGCGTGTGGTCAGTGGGCTCAACCCCTTTGAATCGAGGGTGCGGGACTTCCACTCGGCGCCGACCAATACTTATGCCAGCATGTTGGTCCAGCTCGGTGAACGCTACGAGGGCGATATTGCCTTCAACCCGACTGCCGACAATCTCAACCGGATCGGTCTGATCGAGGCCTACGAGACGGTACTGCGCCGTGCGATCAATCTTTCGATCGGTGGGACTCCGCCGGTCAACTATGCACCGGCCAACAACGCCCTGTTGTTGGTGGCCTCCCGGATCTCCGATTTCTACTCCCTTCTGGGCAACGAGGCGTGGGCTGATGCCCAGGATCCGATGATCGGTTTCGGCACCAAGAGCGGCGCCTTCGGTACTCTCGCGCCGACGATCTTCGCGTTCCAGAATCAACTCGACTCACTGCTCGAGGAAGAGCTGGTTTTGTTGCGCGGACGCGATGACAGCCAGGGTCCGACCAAGGCGCGGCCTGTTTACAACCGGCTGTTCTGGAACTTCACCACGGGCGAAGGTGAAGTTGCCTATTCGCAGGTCTACAACGTCTCCGATCAAAACAGTGATGGATTCATCAACGAGTTCGATGGCCGTATCCTCTTCCCGCAGGGACATGGAGATGCATGGGGCCACTACCTCACCGGTCTCACCACCTACTACAAACTTTTGCGCCACCCGTTCTTCACCTGGATCGCGCGACCCGAGGCGGTCCTGGTCGCCGGCGCTCCGGTCCAGGTTGATTTCCTCGACGAACGGAAATTTGCAACGATTGCCGCTGCAAAAGCCCGTGCAGGCGCGGAGATCGTCGATCTCACCTATCGCACCGAATACGTCAACGATCCGGGCGGGCAATGGCAGGGATACAAGGACACCGACACCGACCGCGCCTGGGGTCTTTCCGGTTGGGCGCGTCGCGCCGGCCAGGGTGCCTACTTTGACTGGGTTGTCGCAAATTCGGTCCTGCCCTCTGAGGACACCAACCCCGAGCACAAGGGCATTCAGAAAATCGACCGCATCACCGTGGTCGAACTGGACGAGATCGTGGGCCACTATGGAGACATCCAGGCCCAGATCGACAAGGCCGACCGGGGGCTCAATCCACTCGGTCTTGCTGAAGGTGTGGTGCCCTTCGATATCGATCCGGGCGCTCTTCAGGATCTGACCCATTTCGAACAGATCTACGAGCGGGCCGAGGTCGCCCTCGACAACGCGGTGGCGGTCTTCGACCACGCCAACGAGCTCAATCAACTGCTGCGCCAGAATCAGGATTCGACCGACGATCTGACGCGCAACGTATCCGGCCAGGAACGCGACTACAACAATCGCATGATCGAAATCTTCGGCTATCCGTACTCCGATGACATCGGGCCTGGAGGCACCTATGAGGAGGGCTTTAACGGCCCCGATGTCTATCACTGGATGTATGTCGATCAGAGCGATCTCACGGGTACGCCGGAAGAACCGGTGCAGGTCATCACGGCGTCGTTCTCGCCGACCCTGACCATCGGGAATTTCGATTTCTCAACCGATCCGAAGCTCGGGTGTCTGCTCGATCCAACGGGAATATCCTGCTCGCTTTCGGATCCTCCGGATGTCAATCTCGATGTCGACTATCACCTGGCGACATCGGCCAACAATATCGGGATGATCAAACCTCCCCAGTGGACCGGTCAACGTCGCGCCACCGGTGAGCTTCAGGATCGCCTTTCGGAGTTCTTTATCGCGTTGAACTCCTACAAACAGATCCTCAAGGAGTATGACAATCTGATCGCGGATCTCGAAGGTGCGGTTGGCGATCTCCAGACCAACCACAACGTCCGAAAGAGCCAGATTCAGGTCCAACACACCGCCGACGAATTGACCCAGGGCGCCGATCTCGCCCTGGCGGCAATGTCCGCGACCCAGATCGTGCTGCAACGGACCGCCTCGTTCATCGATGCCAGCTTCGAGAACACTGCCGAGTGTTTGCCCGAGAGCCTCGTCGCCGGTCTTGCCGCTGGCGGCGACATGACGTCGGTTCCGCGGTGCACGATTCAGGTGGGTGGTGATGCCACGGCATTTGCGCTCGACACCATTGCCGACGGAATCGAGATCGCCAAGCTGCCGATCGAACAACTCAAGGGTCGAATCGGGATCATGGCCGGGCTCACCCTTCAGGTTCTGGAGGGTGACCAGGCGACGGCCGACGCCGTCAGTGAGCTCGAAAGCATGTGGCGGCAAGAGCCGCTCCTGCGGCTCGAGGCCTACACTCGACGCGAGGTGATCGAGCAGGCGCAGCGCGAAGTGATGCAGACGCTCGCCGAAGGCCAGCGCCTGCTTTCCGAACGTGTCCAGTTCCGCAAGAACACGGCGGCGGATGTTCAGGAATACCGCTTCCAGGACATGGCGTTCCGGGTTTTCCGCAACGACGCCCTGCAGAAGTACCGTGCTCAGTTCGATCTCGCGGCACGCTACGCCTTCCTTGCGGCCACCGCCTACGATTACGAAACCAATCTTCTCGGCGGCAATCCGCAGTCGGGTCAGGACTTTCTGACGGGTATCGTGCGTGAACGCAGCCTCGGTCAGTTGGTCGATGGCCAGCCGATTGCGGGCTCGCCCGGTCTCGCCGATCCGTTGGCTCGACTCCGGCAGAATTTCGATGTGCTCAAAGGCCAGCTCGGTTTCAACAATCCGCAGACCGAGACCAACAGGTTCTCGTTGCGCAGGGAGCTCTTCCGCATCGATGGAGAGACTCCGGAATCCGACTCCAAATGGCGCCAGATTCTGACCGACTATCGGGTTGACAACCTCTTTGACAACGAACTCTTCAGACGTTATTCGCGACCGTTTACACCGCCGGAGCTGGGCGCCCAACCGGGGATCATCATTCCTTTCAGCACCACGGTGACCTTTGGAATGAACTTCTTCGGTTGGCCTCTCGGGCCCGGAGACAGTGCCTATGATCCCTCCAACTTCGCGACCAAGGTTCGCGCCGTCGGTGTGTGGTTCCAGGGCTATGACCAGCTGCCGCTTTCTTCGACCCCACGCGTCTACCTGATACCGGTCGGCGCGGACGTACTGCGATCCCCGGACGCTACCGACTTCGGTACTCGGGAGTGGAGTGTGGTCGATCAGAAACTGCCGGTACCATTCCCGATCGGCGCTGAAAATCTCGACGATCCGGACTGGATCCCGGTGAATGACGGGCTCAGCGAAGATTTCTACGAGATTCGAAGATTCTCGTCATTCAAGGCGCATTCCTTTGACGAGGGTGATCCGATCAACGCCAGCCAGATGACCAGCGACAGCCGATTGATCGGCCGGTCAGTATGGAATACCCGTTGGTTGTTGGTCATCCCGGGGGGCACCATGCTCTTCGACCCCGAAGAGGGCATGGAGACATTTATCAATGGCGCGCCTCTTCCGGGCGGCGACCGCGACGGCGACGGAGTTGAGGACATTTCTTTCTTCTTCCAAACCTATGCCTACTCGGGCAACTAGGGGGCGGTGACGATGTTGATCGATGCAGTGACAAAAAGGATGGACACGATGACGAAGCGGAATCTGACCCTGAGTGCGATCTTCCTCGTCACGCTCGTTGTTACCGGACCGGTGGTCGCCGAGATCCCGGAGCCGGATCACCTGTTCTGGGGCAAGGCCACCTATTTTGGACAGGATTTGAATGAGGGAGAGGTTACGGTCACGATCAACGATGACCCGACCGTGCTCGCGAAGTACGAGATCGGGTCGCGGCCGGAACTCGGTCCCCAGTTCGTCCTGCGGGTCCCTTTGGACTCACTCGGGCCGAGGCTGCCGAACAGCGCCCGTGTAGGAGATCTCGCCCGGTTCTATATCAACGGTGAGGTTGCGGGCCAAAAAACGATCGGAAGCCGGGGGAGCGTCACCCGTCTCGATATCGACCCCGACGCGGCCAGCCTCCGAATTGTCGACATCGGCGATGCGCAACTGGTCGAAGGCGATGCCGGGACTCAGGAAATGATCTTCACGGTCACCATGTCGGAAGCGGCAGATTTTGATGTCACCGTGAGCTACACGACGGCGAACGAAACGGCCACCATAGCCGACAACGATTACGAACCGGAAAATGGTGTTGCGGAGTTCGCGGCCGGAGACACCGAGGCGACCCTTTCGGTCACCATCAACGGTGACGAAACGATCGAGCCGGACGAGACCTTTCTCGTCAACCTCACCGAGACCTCCTGTTCCGGTCTCGCAGGTTGTACTGATCCGGATATCGGAGACAGTCACGGCACCGGAACCATCCTCGATGACGACACACCGCCATCGATTTCTGTCTCTGATGTCACGATCACGGAGAGTGAGGCGACAGTACAGGCCGTCTTCAGGGTTTCGCTTTCCCATGTCTGGGACCAGGATGTTTCGGTGGCTTTCGCAACCGCTGACGGTACGGCCGAAGCAGGCACCGACTATCTTTCCAACTCCGGTGTCGCCACGGTCACGATCGGTTCTCTTGTCGAGACGGTGGTGGTCGACGTTCTCAGTGACGAAGAGGACGAGGAAGACGAGACCTTTTTCCTCAATTTGAGCGGCCCGGTCGGTGGCTCGCTCCTCGATGCCCAGGGGGTGGCGACAATTCTCGATGACCAGAATTTCCTGGTCTACCGCGGCCAGCAGCACAACGGCACCGAGGGTGTCCAGGGTCTCGATGGGCCCTGGGGTGTTGCGGTCAGCCCCGATGGAGAACACCTCTACGCGGTATCCGAAACCGATTTCCTGGTGCTCTTCAAACGCGAAGAAACGACTGGTGATCTGACCTTTGTCGAAGCGTTGCAGGACGGTGTGAATGGGATCGACGGCCTCGATGGCGCGCGAGACGTTGCAGTGAGCACGGACGGTAAGTTCGTGTACGTGGTCTCCAGCGCTGACGATTCCATTGCGGTCTTTGAACGGAACATCATCGACGGCGATCCCGATTTCGGCAAACTCACTCCAAAACAACTGATCTCGAACGGCCAGTCGCAGAACTCACAGACAGTTGACGGTCTCGAGGAACCCTCAGTTGTTCTCTTGAGCCCGGATCCCGATGGGGCTGGTATGCCGGAGTTGCCGGACACCCATGTCTACGTGATCGGTAAGGGCGAAAACGCGGTCGGTGCCGATGTCGGTTCCATCGCCGTCTTCGAACGCAATGCCGCGACCGGCGAACTGACCTTCGTCGAGGTCGAGGTGGATGGTATCGATGACACCAGCGATTTCGGACCGGCAGTTTCCGGCTTGCTCGGGGCGAGCGATGTCGCCATCTCTCCGGACGGAGCCCACGTCTATGTCACCGGCGGCCAGGCCGATTCTGTGGCTCTTTTCCAACGCGATCTCAACTCGGCTGAGCCGGCTCTTTTTGGCCGGCTGACATATCTCGAATCCTACACAAACGGTGTCGGGAGCCCGTTGATCACGGCCCTCGAGGGGGCCTCGTCGATCAGCGTCAGCCCGGACGGATTGAATGTCTATGCAACCGGCCGAGGAGCCGACGGTGGGGTCGCCCATTTCGCCAGAAACGGCGATGACGGCGATTCGGATTATGGTGAGCTCAGTTTTGTCGGTGCAACCGCTGCGACTCCCGGTAACGGTTTGCTCGATGTGGTCGACTGTAGGATTTCATTTGACGGGCGGGTCTTTTATGCCGCGTCGTTCAACAGCGCGGCTCTGCCGGTTTTCAGCTTCGGCCCCTCGGGTGATCTCGAATTCATCGAGGTCAAAAAGGACGGGACCGGCGGCGTCAACGGTTTGTCTGGAGCGGTTCGCCTTGCGGTCAGCCCTGACGACCGGCACATTTATGTGTCCGGTACCTTCGACGATGCCGTTGCGATCTTTGTCCGCGATCTGGATGCGCCAAATGACCCGACCAGTTTGATCAGTACCAGCCACCCCGTTGGTGATTGGAGCGGCAACCCGGTGATCGGGATCGCGTGGACGGGTGCGGTCGACCAGGGGCACGCCGGGCTCGCGGGTTATTCATTCCTCTTCGACACCGCCCCTGCCACGCTGCCGGACGATGTGATCGATCTCGAGCACACCTCGGATGCGCACGGAACAAACAGCGCGGCTCTTGCCGAGGGTGTCAGTCATTACTTCCACCTGAGGACCTGTGACACGGTGGGGAATTGCACGACAACCCTCCACATCGGCCCGTTCATGATCGATCTTTCACCACCCACGAATCCAACGAGTGTTGTCAGCGATAGCCATTTAGTCAACGAACCGTCTGAGAACACTCGGATTACGATGCGATGGAGCGGCGCTGCCGACACTCTCAGTGGTGTCGCCGGCTATGGATACCGGTTCGTGGAGGTGGGAGTCGGGGGCTCGGCCCCACCGCCGCAATGTACCGGGGTGGAGGATGTGGAGCATTTGCCTGGCGATATCGTTGTCGAGAGCGGGCGTCTTTTCAACGGACGCTATTTCTTCCAACTCTGCACCCAGGACGAGGTCGGAAACTGGAGCGCCGGTATCGTTCCTCTCGGGCCGTTCATCATCGAGACCTCGGATGCCGCCCCACCGATTGTGAGCGGAATCAATACCATTGCTTCCTTGGAAGACATGTCCCTGGATCTTGGAGAGGCCGTTTCGACGACGGTGACGCAGATCGTCGTCTCATTCAACGAGTCGATGTACGATCCGGTGAGTCCTCTGCATCCGAACTCCGTCCGCAATATTTCGAATTTCAGACTGCTGGCTCCAGGTGGCAACGCCTCCTTCGAAACGGCGACATGCGGGGCGGCGGGTGGCGATGACGTGGTGGTTTCAGTCGACACAGTCGTCTATGACGAGCCGACTTTTTCGGCGGCTCTGGTTCTGAACAGCCGATTTGCGCTGCCCCCGTCTGACTATCGCCTGGTGATCTGCGACGAGCTTGCTGACGAATCGGGGAATCTCCTCGATGGAGATCGGAACGACGTCGAGGGCGGCGATATCGTCCTCGATTTCGAGATCACATCTTTCAACTCCCTCTTGAATCCCAACCTCGATATCGGTGACCTTTCGTTCTGGATCGATACACCGGAAGGGACCTCTGATGTGGCTCCTGGATTCGATGTCGATATCGGCAATGCGTTCAACTCCAACTCGGTTGCGATCGACGTCATTTCGGCTTCGCTGGGTCTGGTTTTCGGCGTGTCCCAGTGTGTGGCCTTTGATTCAGCAACCGGTGAGTTCCAGCTTTCGGGCTGGGTTTTGATGACTCCGGACAGCGGCACGGATCCAACGGCGCTGGGTACCGTCAAGTTCTTTACCGGCGACCTCTGTGACGACGCCCAAACCGGGGACGAACAGGAAACCAACCGTATTGTCGGGGATACCGGCGCATTCTGGAGCGCGTTGCTCCTGCAGGGAACCGCGCCTGTCGATGCGGCGTCCGCACTGGTCTCTTTTGTCACGGAGCGGCCGGACGACACGGCCGTTTTCGAGGCGTTCTTCGACGATCTTTACTTCGGGACCCTGAGAGTCACCGACCCGACGGTCTTCAGGGACGGTTTCGAGAGCGGAGATTTCACGAACTGGAGCGCAGTTTCACCATGAGCGACAATCAACTCCGATTGCCTTTGACCCTGTTGACCTTCGTTCTGATGTTGGGCGGTTTCGCGGTTGCCCAGGATCTGCCGGAGGCCTCCCCGACCGACAGCGAAAGTGCTGTTCGAGAGTCAGTACCGGTAGATGTCGAACGAGTCAGCCACGCAAACTCGAGCCTGATTCTCTTTGACAAAAATGGCCGGCGATATGTCCTGAGCGATGGCCGTTATGAAAATCGCGAGGGCGTCGTGTTGGTGATTTCCGGGGGTCGAATCCAACGGCTCGTTGGTTGCGGAGGCCAACCGTGCGATTTCACCACCCACAGTACTCGAGTGGTTGACCGCCGCATCTTGATCTACGCGGAACTCGAGATTCCTGCCGGCACCTACCGCCACGATGGCGGAAGCTGGTTCCGGGTCCGCGATGGCGAGCTGGTGGAGTTCCAGGGCGCGCCCTGACCGCATTTACGACACGATCGACACCGCAGGCGGGGGCCGGGTGCCCCCGCCTTTTTCTTGCCGCTGCAATACACTGGCAGCAACCAGAGTTGAGATTCGGGAGGACGATCATGCCGATCGAAGATCTTTGCGAGCACAAACTGGACGGCGAGAGAATCTACGAAGGCAGAATCCTCGATCTCGAGGTGGATCGGGTACGACTTGCAAGCGGCTCCGAAGCTTTTCGAGAGGTTATTCGCCACCGGGGAGCGGCGGTCATGTTGCCACTGCTCGAAGGAAATCGCGTCGTTTTCGTCAAACAGTACCGCTACCCCCTCGCCGAGGTGATTCTCGAACTTCCGGCCGGCAAGATCGACCCCGGGGAGGATCCGCAGGTCTGCGCTGAACGTGAACTCGAGGAAGAAACCGGCTGGCACGCCCGCACAATGCATTCCCTCGGTCCGATCTTCACCACCCCGGGATTCACCGACGAGGTGATCCACTGCTTTCTGGCCACGGATCTGGTGCCGGCCGAAAATGTGGAGCCCGACCCGGACGAGGCGATCGAGATCGTTACCATGACCGTGGAGGAGGCGCTCGAGGCCTGCCGTAACGGATTGATTCGCGACAGCAAAACGATCGCGACATTGTTCCTGGCGCGGCTGAACGGCAAATTGTGATGATTTGCGACCGCTGTTCTCGAGTCAGGAGTAGATTCAGTTGGTCGGACAGTACTTGTCACGCCGTTTGGTGAAGTCCGTGATTACGGCCTTGCGGAAATCCATATCGGGATAGAGGGTTTTCAGGCTTTCTTTGTACTCGGCGATGTCGACAAACTCCATTTGTACGCTGATGGTCTTGAAGGGTGTCGGGAGGAGTTCGCCGGGAACCTGGATGTGGTGCAGTCCGCCCGAGTAGACAAACAGCATTCGGCCCTTCTGCAGGGGCTCGAGGATGTCCGCGATGCCTCCACGGACCGTCATCTCGCGGCCTTTGGAATCGAGGCCATTGGCCCTCTTCATCCGGCCCTCGGGGAGGATGATCACGATCGATTTGTCATCTGCCTTGTTGAGCACGTTGTCCCAGGTGTGATCGCGCTGGCGGGTGACGACAACAGTGTGCCGGACCAGGAATGCAAAGAAAATCCCGATCCTGCGTTTCATGGTCTTTTCGGCCACCGGAAGGACGCCGTGGCGGGCGAACTTCCACAGCAGATTGTAGGGTGCGTATCCGGCGATCACCGGTTCGTAAAGGCTGGTGTGATTGAGCACCGCGATGATTCTCGTGCCCTTGGCGTAGTCCTCCGGCTCGGGAGTCACCGGCCACGCGTTCTTGAGCTTGAAAAAGACCCGGCTCGAGATCCGGATCGTCACCAAGAGAGAGAAGGTGATAATAGACTTGATCATGCGCCGCTCCACGACATGGGAGCTAGCTTACCTGTTCCGTCAAGCTGCGGCATGTCGCACTGCGGCAATCGGATTCTCGGCCATTTGGGTCACCAATCGAAGGTCAAACCGAGATAGCCGTTGCGGGTCGCTGCCGGTATCCACACCGGCTGATAGCCGTCGAAGTAACCAAAGGTCGTATAGAGCTTGTCGGTCAGATTGTTGGCGCGAACCTGAAGACTGACTCGTCGGGCGCTGATGAGATGGGCGACCGTTCGCCCCAGATCGACTTCGAGCCCGAGATCGAGCACCGTGTAAGCCGGGTTGACGCGATGGATGTAATCCGGGTCGTCGCGGATTTCGGGGAACTTCCGCATGTCCTCGGTGTTGTCGAGGAAGAACTCGTCGACGAAACGCAGCTGGAGAAAACCGTCCACCGGTCCTGCGCCGCCGCGGATTTCGAGGGTGCCCATCCATTCGGGGCTTACGGGGAGTGAATTGCCCGAGTGGTCGAAGAACTCGCCGCCATAGCCGAACTCGGTGAAATCCACGATCGTGTTGTCGGCCCAGGCCATCGACAGTTTGCCGCTGAAGCGTGGGAGAGGTGACCAGTCGAGATCGAACTCGACACCTTTGTGCTCGGTCACCGCCCCATTGGCTGTCACTGGATCACCGTTGTTGTCGAGCCCGCCGGCCCAGACGATAGCGTTCGAAAAATCGAGATAGAAGAAATTGAGTGTCGCGGCTCCGGTCTGCCACCGATAGCTGGCGCCGAGTTCGTAGTCGGTCAGCCGTTCGGGGTCGATGTCCTGCGGCGGCGGCGTCCAATAGCTCTGCGGATCGTAGATATCGCGGAAGGCGGGTTCTCGACCGCCACGCGAGATGTTGCCGTAGAGGCTCCAGTTGGCATCCGGGTGGAAAGCGAGTCCGAGGCGCGGCAGGAGGTACTGGTAGGACTGTTCGAATTCGACATCGTTGATCCGGTCGTCGTGCATGTCATATTTGTGCGACGTCCAGGTCATCCCGGCGAGCAGGTTCCAGCGTTCGTTGAAACGCCAATTCTCCTGGACGAACGGCTGCACAGTGGTCTTGTCGAGCATGTAGTCGTAGTAGTGGTGGTCCGGCGCCAGATCCGGAGGATAGAACTGAGCCCATTGAACGGAACCGAAATGGCGCCCGCTGTGGAGCCTGATGGCGGCGCCGAATTGCAGAGAGCCCCGGCCGTTTCCGTGGCGCCATTCCAGATTCGGGATCCAACCGCCGTCCCACTCGTCGACCTCGCGGCGCCTGATCAGATCGGTGGCGTCAATGATTTCGCCGTCGGGCCCGGGAAATGGCTGCAAACCGTATTCAGGGAACCAGCGGTCTTGTTTGAACTGTTGGAAGTACCCGTCGCCCGTGAAGTAGAAGAGGGTATTTCGAAAAACGAGATCCTGGTTGACCTGCCAGTCGTGGACGACCTGGTAGTGAGGTTGAAAAAAGCTGTCGATTTCTCCCGCGTACTCGAGGGGGTTGTACCGCCGGTCGTTCCGGACATCGCCGGTGACCTGTCCGTTGAGGTATTCCTTCGTGATGCCCTCGAAGGCGAGGTGGGTCTCCTGCGGCCCGCCGAAAAGGTTGATGCGCAGGGTCGTTTTTTCGCCATACCTGGTGACGGAGCCAAAGTAGTTCCACATATCGACCCAAGACTGGTCGCGGTAGCCGTCGCTCTGAACCTTCGAGTACCTGAAAGTCGCAGCCCAACGGTCGTTGAGCATGCCGGTGTCGAAGGCGAGGCTGAGGCGGGATGTGCCGAAGGACCCGCCCAGAGTCACCAGCCGCAGCCGTCGCTCGGCAGATGGCTCACTGGTCTGCAGATCGATAGATCCGCCGATCGCGCTACCACCGTAAAGGTTGGTGCCGACGCCCCTCTGGATCTGGACATTGTCGGTGGTGGCCAGAAAGTCGGCGAGATCGATAAAAAAAAGACCGTGCGAATGGGCGTCGTTGAGTGGAACTCCGTTGAGGCTCACCGCGGTTCGCCGCATGTCGAAGGAACGAAGGAAGAAATAGGAGTAACCGATTCCGTTGCCGGAATCGTTGTAGGCGTAGAAGCTCGGCGTGGACTGGAGAAAAACCGGCACGTCCTGGGCCCAATAGAGGCTCTCGATTTCTTCGCGATCCACATCGGTGACCGTGATCGGCGTGTCGCCGGCATCGGCCCGGAGACCGGTCACCTCGACTTCGCCGGCGAAAATCTGCTGCGCCTGCAGTGAGAGCAATCGGGTGGTGGATACATCGGTGACATTGAGGTCGATGGGCTGATAGCCGGGGATGTCGATGTGCACCCTGAGGCTGGTGGGAGGCGGATCGGGCAGCGAAAGGACGAAGGAGCCCGTCTCGTCTGTCGTCGCCCGGAGGTCGACCCCCGCTGCTGTGGCGAGGACCTCGATCCCGGCGATCGGAATATTGGTCGTTGCATCCACCAGCTTGCCGGGTAGGTCGGCAGCGTCGACGGTGAGTGGCAGCATCGTCAAGACGATCAGCGGCACGATGAGTATTTTCATGGGTCCGTAGCTCCGAATACTTTGGGTGGGCCGGTACAAAAGGGATGCCCGCTCCAAATGCGCCACGGCAAGGGGGTGGGCGTCTCCATTTCCTCCGCCGGCATGACCCGGATCAGGTTCGAGGGGTGTGATCTCAGCCCATTTGACGAAGGGCACCCCCACGGAAACGCAATAGCGTCAGTACGCCAAAGAACTAACGCGAGTATCCAGCGAGTGGGGAAACGTGTCAAGCGCCCGGGTTCGATTCAGATACTGGATACTGGATAATCGATCACAGCTGTCCAACACAGATTGTCATGAAGTTACCCGCCTGACAACACGAGGTTTACGGGTTGGTTTTTGGCATATCCGGTTCGCGATTGGCCCGTACCCGTACCCGATCCCGAATTGCAGCGTCAGCGACAGTGTCCAGCGGCAGCGGCAGCGACAGTGAGCAGGGATCAGTGTTCAGCGATCAGCGGCAGCAGTCTGGAGTTCATGCGGCGGTATGGCCACCTCCGAGTCTTTCAACATAAGGAACAGCCGTTGTGGTGTAGGCGTCTCGCCTGCACACCGTGCGGCCGAGACGGCCGCACCACCAAGGCCGGAGCCCCGAAGAAATGAGTGCTGTTCACTGTCCCGGCCGCTGATCGCTGAACCTGAACACTGAACGCTGCCGCTGACTCCGTCGACCGTTCTCTGCCGCTGTCCCTGCGCGCTATCCGAGACTCTGTCTTGGACAAGAGTGATCGAGCATCGAGCATCCAGTATCGAGCATCCAGGATCAGGCTATCCTGCGCGCTTCTTCTCCGGTGGGAAGATCAAAACACCGAGGGTCCTCAGCAGTACGATCACGTACATCGCCGGTCCCTGGTGGCGCAGGGAATAGAGATCGAACTCGAGTTTGACCTGGTGTTCCTCGGGATCCGAGCAGTAGGGGAACTGCACCTGGGCCCAACCGGTGAGACCGGGTCGAACCGAATACCGGAAGGCGTAGAACGGAATCTCCCGTTCCAGTTTTTCGGCGAGGACGGGTCGTTCCGGTCGGGGCCCGACCAGGCTCATCTCGCCGCGCAGAATGTTGACGAGTTGGGGAAGTTCGTCGATCCGCCATCGCCGGAGCAAGCGGCCGATCGGCAGCACTCGCGCATCGTTGTCGCTCGAAAACCGGGGGCCGTCGTCCTCGGCGGACCGGCGCATCGTGCGCAACTTGAAGAGGGTGAAAGGCCGCCCGAAGAGGCCCAGACGTTGCTGTTGATAGATGACCGGCAAGCCATCCGTGACGATGGTGCTGAAAGCGGCGAGCAGAATCAACGGCGAGGTCAGAATGAGCAACACGGTGGCGGCAGCCACATCGAGCAGACGCTGAACGTAGCGAAAACCGGTGGTCGCGAGCGACGAAAAATCACCGGTCGCGATGAACCAGCGTGAATCGACCTGGCGGACGGGAATCCGGCCGGTGAGTGCCGCATAGGCGCCGGCTGAATCGATGACCGTGGTGCCCCGGAAATTGAGCGCCGCAAGACGTTTGGCGGCCTCGTCATCGGCCAGTTGGGCCACGATCACGAGGTCGGCGTCGTCGATGTCCTCCTCTCCGAAGGGGTTGCCTTCCGTACCGTTTGGCGCCGGCAGATGGCGGACGATCTGAAACGGCGGCGACGGCCGGTTTGCAAGGACCTGTTCGAGAGCCCCGACGATCGGTCCGTCACCGATGACGACTGCCCTTCGCGACGGCGGTCGAGAAGTCAGTCGGAGCCAGAGCAAGCGGATGATCGTCTGTGCCGGTAGCGAGAGCGCCAGGGTCAGGGCGAGGAGACCGCGGCCGAAACGCCATTGCGGCACGAGATAGGTCCCGAGCGCGAGAGCCATTGCCAGGCATGCACCCAGGGCCAGAATCCGGGCGAGGACATAGTCGCGGGTGCGCCAACTCTCCGGTCGGTAGAGATCGAAGGTGATGGCCAGCGCAAGCTGAGCGAGAATCGCGTAGGCGATAAAGCCCGGGTGCTCGAGCAACCGCCCGATTTCGCGATCGAACAGACCGCTGCCAAAACGAATCATGGTCGCGGCACAACCGGAGGCCACCAGGACGACGGCATCCGCAATCGCGAGCATCATCTGGGTCGGCCGCCGGTTGTCGGCAATTTCCTGCATCGGACGATTCTTGGTTGTGGGACCGCAGATGTCAACTGTACCTCTCCCGATCGCTTGATGGCCTCTTGTGATCGGTCGGCTGTACGGACACGCTACAACATGAAAATTGCATGTGTGATCAAGTTTAAGACTTGCATTGAGAATCGTTACTGCTCAAATGTATTTTAGTTGACAATTCTATAATTTGGACCCACATTCAGATTATCGGAAAAAGTTTGAGTATGGAATTGCCCCGGAAGGTGTATTGCTAGTGGTGAGCCCGCGGTTTTTGAGACAGATTCTTGCTCTCGATCGTCCGCAGAATATCGCTGCGGGTTATTTTTTCTTTTTCTCAGGGGCTGGGGATTCTGAATGCCGGTGTTCCTCGTAAGGTTCCGTTCGCAGGGTTCGTCTTGGTTCATGATCTTTCGTGTTGATGACCCACTTTTCCCCGATATAGTCGCCTCAACGCAAAGACATCATCATAAGTCTCTGACCCTTCACAATACGAAGTTTTTTCTCCATTCTGTCAGATGGTCTTGACGAGGAAGTTCTTCATGTTCCGTGAGGTCCATACAGGTCCGTTCGGTCGAAGCACGGTCGTTTTTTTGATTGTCCGTCCAGCCACCTCAGCAACGCCACGCTGTCGAACGGTCCTCACCACGCCCGGGCGAAACCGTCGTCTTCGATCAGGAAATGGTGTGTCCGGAGGTGTTCGCCGGCACCGCGCTCAATATCGATGCGGAAGGGGTGACGGTGGATAGAGCCGGTTTCGGGATTGTCGCGGATCTTGCCGACACGCTCGTGTATGCAGACGATCGAGAGAATGTCCTGATAACAAGCATCGCGGCAGATCAGGGCTATTTCGGCCCACATCTTGTCTGCGTCTCAGATTCCGAGGTGTCGCACCTGGAATTTTCAGGTATTTCAATTACCGGCATCCTCCTCGAATTCGGTTCAAACAAGTCCCTGCTCGCAAATTTGATCCGCGACACGCGGTTTTGGTCTTTCTTGTCACAGTTTGGCGATTCCCATTACTCAGGTGGTGTCACCTATGGAATCAATAATGAACTTCGGGACGACTCGGGGAGGTGGGGAAATGATCAGAAGGTGCTTCGACTTTTTGGTGTTGGTGCTGGTGCTGCTATGCCCGTGGGTTGCTCTCGGTGCCGAGGAACGCGGGGTGACCGGTAGCGCCGGCAATCAGTCAAAAAACACCGACCGGCAAAAAGTTGTGATTCAGACGCCTCACGTTGAAGCCGTTTTCGGGAACGACGGGCAGACGAACAGGATCTGCGTTGGTGATGGCGCAGGTGACTTCGCCTGCTCCGACCTGAGTTTGTCCGAGTTGTCGACCTGGACGGCCGCCGTCGGACCGCTCGACTGCGGCAGCGGCTTGGACATCTTTGTGGCGAACGCGGGCCCCGCGAACGAAATCTGTCTCAATGATGGCACCGGCTCCCTCACCTGCGCCGCGGTCAACGGTGATGTCGGCGCAACCCGAGGTGTTGTTCTCGGCGATTTTGATGACGATGGCGATCTCGACGCCGCCACGGCGAACAACGGTCAGGAAAACCGGTTGTGCTTCAATGACGGGAAGGCGAGCTTCACCTGCGTCGATCTCAACGACGACACCAACAGCTCTGTCGGTGTGGCCGCCGCCGATCTTGACGGTGTCAATGGTCTCGATCTGGTCTTCGCCAACTACGGCGAAGCCGATCGAGTCTGCCTCAACAGCGGATCTGGTTCCTTTTCGTGCAGCGACGTCAGCGCGGACACTTTTTCCAGCCTGCGGGTCGCTCTCGATGATATCGATGGTACGAACGGCATTGACGCTGTGATCTCGACCGATGGGGAGAAGAACAGGATCTGCCTCAACAATGGTTTGGGAGCTTTCACGTGCGGCGATGTCAGCGCCAGGGAGGACTTCAGCTACGGATTGGCGATCGCAGACCTCGATGGAGCCAACGGTCCCGATGTCCTCTTCGCCAATATCGGCGTCAAGAACGAGATCTGCCTCAATAACGGATCGGGAGGTCTGGGTTGTGTCGATGCCAGTCCGGACGTCAACGCGAGCACCGGTGTCGCACTCGCGGATGTCGATGAGGATGGTGATCTCGATGCTTTGTTCGCGAACCTGGACCAGGAGAACCAGGTCTGCCTGAACGACGGATCCGGTTCATTTTTGTGCAGCAATGTCAGCACGGACACCAACCACACCCGGGGTGTTGTGACCGGGGTCTTCGGGAACACAACGAGCTGCGCTCCGGCCAATCTCGTTGCCTACTGGGCCGCCGACTTATCGGCGAAGGATGTGGTCGGCAGCTACGAGGGTGTGCTCGAGGGCGGTGCGACCTTCGCGGACGGCAAGGCGGGACAGGCCTTCAGCTTCGACGGTATGAACGACCAGGTAACCTTCACGAGCTTTCCCGCAGCGGACAATTTCACAATCGAAGCCTGGGTGTACTACGTCGGCACCAACGATTCGCCGTGGGCAACCATCTATGCCGATGGCGATCACGGGCTTTTTCTGCTTGATCGAAGGGTCAACTGGTACGAGTTCGGGAATCAATTCGTCGGCGATATCGCCATACCAGCCCAGGAGTGGCACCACATTGCGATCACATACGACTCGAATACGAGCACCTTTACCGGATACGTTGATGGCGAGGCAGACGGTACGTCCACCTTTGCCGGCAGTGCACTTCCCCCGGGTTTGCCATACGTCAGCATTGGCGGTCACGATGGCTGGGATGTGTTGGATGGCAAGGTCGACGAACTTTCTGTCTACGACGGCGTGCTGACCGGGCACGAGATCTATGCCCTCTACCAGCAGGGCTGCTCAGGCAAATGTGTGCTCCGTGACGCGACCCCCGATGGTTTTGTGTTCAACGACCGGGTTGACGTGCCGCGGGACTCGACGGTGGAGTCGGATGCTGTCACCGTTGCCGGAATCGACACGGCGGTGTCGATTGCCATCGAATCCTGCACGAGTTCGTCCTGTGAGTACTCGGTGGCTGGCGGCGGGTGGTCGTCGGATTCCGGAACCGCCGGTGATGGCCAGGAAGTGCGCGTGCGTCAGACCTCGTCGTCCGAAAACCTCATCGCAACCGATTTGGTTCTCACGATCGGAGGTGTTTCAGATACCTTCACCGTCACCACTCTTGAATCGTTCACTCTGACGGTCACTCTCGCGGGGGACGGCGGCGGCGCAGTGACCACCACTCCGCCGGGGATTGATTGCGGATCGGATTGTGTGGAACCGTACGATGCCGGAACACAGGTCAAGCTCACAGCGCGGCCGGACAGCGATTCGGTTTTTGCCGGATGGTCGGGTGATTCTGACTGTGACGATGCGACGGCCGAGATGGTGGTTGATACGAGCTGCATAGCGACCTTCAATCGCGATCACTCCTACGACCCCAAAATTGTCGATCTCGTCTTTGCCAATGAATACCAGGAGAACCGGATCTGTCTCAACGATGGTGTCGGAGGGTTGAGCTGCACGGATATCAGCACAGACGCTCGGGAAAGCTGGGTGATTGCCCTTGGTCCGATTGATTGCGGCAATGGGATCGACATGGTGATCGCGAACCAGGGCCTGGCGAACGGTGATGGCGAGACGAATCGTGTGTGCCTCAACGACGGTGCAGGATCATTTACCTGTCGGAACGTGAGTCCTGACGAAAACATGTCGCGCGGTGTCGTTCTCTGGGACTTCGACGGCGACGATGATCTCGACGCGGCATTCGCCAATAACCGGCAAAGGGACCGGATTTGTCTCAATGAAGGTGCCGGCGTCTTCTCGTGCAGCGACATCAGCGAGGTCGCAGACGGCAATGTGGGTGTTGCGCGTGCGGACATTGACGGAATCAATGGGGCCGATCTCGTATTCGCAAACTGGGGACACCCAGCTGAGTCGGGCGGAGTCAACCGATTGTGCCTGAACGATGGAAGCGGCGGGTTCTCCTGTGGCGATATCGGTACGGATGCTGACAGGAGCCTTCGGGTTGTCGTGGCCGACCTCGATGATCAAGACGGTCTCGATATCGTCTTTTCGAATGAGTGGTCTCGGAACCGTGTGTGTTTGAACGACGGTTCTGCAGTTTTCAGTTGCGCTGATCTGGGCTCGAGAGATGATTTCAGCCGAGGGCTGGCGATAGGGGATGTCGACGGTTCGGGCGGACTCGATATCGTGATCGCGAACGAGGGACAGACCAATCGCCTTTGCTTGAACGATGGGACAGCTTCGTTTTCGTGCGGTGACCTTTCGCCCGATGTCAACGCGAGCAGTGGGGTCGCGTTGACAGACATCGACGGCGACAACGACCTCGACGTGGTTCTCGCCAACACGGACGAGAGAAACCAACTTTGTATCAATACCGGTACGGGATCCTTCACGTGCTCGGACCTCGGTACCGAGGCGAATCGAACGAGGGGCGTGGTGGCAGGGGTCTTTGGTGGCCCGATAGCGGGCTTGCCGCCCGGCATGGTTGCGTATTGGCCCGCCAATGGTTCGGGCGATGACGTGGTTGGAGTGTCTTCCTGCACCCTCGACAACGGGGTTGCGTTCGAGAGCGGCGTGTCGGGGAAGGCGTTTTCGTTTGATGCCGTTGACGATCAGGTCGCATTGACCAATTTCCCCGTTGCCGACAGCTTCACGGTCGAGGGCTGGGTCTCCTATCAGGGAACCAACACGCCGCCGTGGGCGACTATTTATGCCGATCCGGAACACGGGTTCTTTCTGAACGATGGTCGGCTGTGCTGGTACGACTACGGAGCGGTTTTTATCGGCGAGCTGCAGCTTTCGGCCCAAAGTTGGCACCACGTGGCAATCACCTACGACGCCACAAGCGATGTAATGACCGGGTTTATCGACGGTGTACCGGATGCTACTGCGGTCGTCGTTGATCAGGCATTGCCTCCGGGGATGCCCACTGTTTACATCGGTGGGCATGACGGTTGGGATGTCATCGATGGGCTTATTGACGACCTCGCGATCTACAATCGGGCACTTTCTGCGAACGAAATTTCGACCCTGCACGCTACCGGTTGCGGTGGGAAGCGACTGTTTTTCAAAGGGCATTTCGAAACCGGGCTCGCCGACCGCTGGTCCTGGGTTGTGCACTAGCGGGAGACGATTTGAAGGTGCCCGGAAAGGGGCGGGAAAGTATCGAGTGTCTGCGAAGGTTTTTTGAGATCTTGAATGAAGGGAGATTGAGTGATGTCGAAATCTGCGTTCATTGTGGTTTTGGTTGTTGCGATTTCGGGTTTCACCGTCGCGGGTGAAATCGAGCAGGCTCCGGAAAAGTGCGGCCGACAGATCAAAGCCAAAGTTCAAATCATCGAGCCTGTGATGGATGAGGTCCTTACCGACCTCCAGGATGTTCCGGTAACCGCTCTCTTCAAGATGAATCGGAAGTTCTCGGCAAAGGGCCCGGCTCGTGTGGAAATCTTCTGGGACCAGGGATTCGAGGAAATGACCGTCTTTGAAGAAATGGGGAGCTGCGTTGTCGATCTCAAGAGAAAAAGGATTCAAACGAGGAGAGGAACGAAACTTCGCTGGCGTGTCAAAACTGTTGACTGCTGGAGCGTCGATCCTTCGCGCTTTGAGTGGTCGGTGGTGTCGCCGATGCCGGGTGATCTGCTGCCGGTCACGTCGTTTACGATCGCGCTGGCGATGGACTTTGCCGAGGGACCCGGCGCTCATCGAGTCACGGCTGATCTTTCGTCGCCCAGGTCCGGAGATTCCTGGTCAGACTCGACCCTGTTTCATGTGATTCCGTGTGACGACTGTACGGAACCGTGCGACTCGGCGTGTTGCCTGCCGTGGGCGCCCGATGGGGAGTGCTGTAGCGATCCCTGTTGGAACGAGGTCGAAGGTCACGCGTTCTGTTGCGGTTTCATTGTCGAAGGCATTCCGACGGTATGCGCGCCCGGCATTCGCTGTGTGCTTGGGGAGTAGCGTCCCGCCAACGATGGCGATGGGGTATTTTCGGCGGACCTGATCCGTGATGTGCCCGACAGTGGTTGTAAGTCCAGGGCCGGTGCGAGGGGTGGTTCGACACTCTGGACCGGCCGATTGATCAGCCAGTCGAGGAGGTATTCCACTCCCGACCCGTGAGGTTTCACAGGTCGGGAATTTTGACGTATCAAGATCCAAGCTTCAGGCCCCTGTCTGTATTTGTAATTGAGATCGCGTCCACGCTATCATCTGGGTGTACGAGATAATATCGCGAACCAGGAAGCTTGCGGTCAACTCGGTGGTTATCTGTGGCATGCCGCAACGTAACCGTGAAAATGTAGTCGAGGTGGTGAAACCGTGCTGAACTGTCCGTCATGTGGTGCGAAAGAAATCATCCTCATCGAGGAAGCATCACAGGCAGTGCGTGGTTGTCTCATGTAGATACGGCGCCTCGGAGGGCTGTCGAAGTGGAGAATGTCGGGAGAGATCCACTGGTGGTATTCAATTGCTGAACTGTCCATCCTGCGGTAAAGAAAACGCCCCTCATCGTGACCGGTGTGTGCACTGTGGTTCCAAGATCGGTGAGAGGACATCGAGCCGGATCACGCTCGACTCCGCATCGGATGACGAGCACACGCCGGTGGACGGCTTGGCGGCAAGCGGCGACCACACCGCGATCATCAGCGGTGGGGGAGACGATCAGACCGCCATCGATCTGTCCGAGGAACCGGAGTTTGATCACACCATGGGCGTTGCCGAGGCCGAGGCCCTGTCGCGCGGCGGAGGCGGCGTCACAGTTTCGGTTCCCAAAGACATGGGCGGACCGCTCCAGATCGGAGAGAGCTTCGGCAGCCGATACCAGATCGACACTCTGCTCGGTTTCGGCGGTATGGGCGCGGTGTACAAGGCATGGGACAAGGAACTCGAGATTCCGGTCGCTCTCAAGGTGATCCGACCCGAGGTCGCGGCCGACCCGGCGCTCGCTGAACAGCTCGACCGTCGCTTCAAACGAGAACTGCTGCTGGCACGAAAGGTCACCCACAAAAACGTCGTTCGCATTCACGATCTCGGTGAGATCGAGGGCGTCAAATACATCACCATGACCTTTATCGAGGGCGAGGATTTGTCGCACATCCTCAAGCGGGAGGGAACGGTCTCAGTTTCCGATGCCCTTGAAATCATTCGCCCGGTGGTTGCCGGCTTGTCCGCGGCCCATGAGGCGGATGTGGTGCACCGCGATCTCAAACCCGCCAACATCATGGTCGAACCATCCACGGGTGAGAGCTACATCATGGATTTCGGGATCGCCCGCTCGGCGACCCCGGCCGGCAGCGAGGTGGCTGGTGAGCTTGTCGGTGCAAAGGCGGATCACCGGGCAGGAGTGACCGAAGAGACCCAGGCAGGTGCCGTGGTCGGCACCCTTCAATACATGGCGCCGGAACAATTTGCCGGCCAGGGAGTCGATCAACGGGCCGATATCTATGCGCTGGGTTTGATCTTTCGCGACATGCTGGTGGGCCGGCGCCGGATCGAGCGGGCCGAAAGCGCCTTTGCGGAATTTCGCGGCCGGGTCGAGACAGCCCCGGATCCGATTCGTGGGGTCGATCCGACGATTCCCGAGCCGATCGACCGGATGATCTCGCGCTGTTTGGACCCCGATCCGAACGAGCGCTACCTCACCACCGCCGAACTTCGTGCCGACCTCGATCGTCTCGATGAAGAGGGCAATCTGCTTCCGGTCACGAGGCGTCTCACCCGTAAGGGGGTGATCTCGGCAGCGGCAATGGTTGCTGTCCTGCTTGCAGGTACGTGGTGGCTCGCCAGCCTGCGCGGGCCGGCGGTCGAACCGGACCCCTTCTCGGTGCTGGTGGCCGACTTCAGCAATCAGACCGGCGACGCCTCCTTTGATGGCGCCCTCGAGCAGGCGCTCACCATCGCGATGGAGGGTGCGGCCTTTATCAGTGCGATTCAGCCCGCCAATGCCCGCCAGATCGCGGAACAGATCCAACCGGGCAGCTCCCTCGACGAAACCATGGCCCGGCTGGTTTCTCGTCGCGAAGGGGTGAGCGTGATCCTGGCCGGTGCGATCGAGAGTGATGGGGAAGGTTATGAGTTGTCGGTGAGAGCACTCGATCCCGGTCTCGAACCGGGCGAGGGGAAGCCGCTGGCGACGGTCCGGGCCTCCGCAGACGACAAAGACGCGGTGCTGGCCGCGGTTGGCAAAATCGCCGCCGAACTGCGCGGGGACCTCGGTGACACGACTCCAAAGAGCGATCGCCTGGCGGCAACCGAGACCTTCACTGCGGGATCGGTCGAGGCCATGCAGGCCTACGCGCGCGGCCAGGATCTGGCTGTGCAGGGTGAGTTCGAAGCTGCCCTCGGTGCCTACCAGGAGGCGGTTGCTGCCGATCCCGAGTTCGGCAGGGCCTTTGCCGGGATGGGAGTGACCTACGGCAATCTGCGCCGCGAGGCGGAGGCCGAAGAGGCCTATCAGCTGGCTTTCGAGCGTCTGGACCGGATGTCCGAACGCGAACGCTACCGGACTCTCGGTGGCTACTATCTGCTGGTCTCCCGGAACTATGAAAAGGCAATCGAGAACTACCAAACCCTGGTCGACCAGTATCCGGCTGATGGCGGTGCCTACTCCAACCTGGGCTATGCCTACCACATGGTTCGCCGGTTTGACGACGCCGTCGATGCGGGACGGCGATCGGTGGAGCTTGATCCTGGAAATCTGATCAAGAGGATCAACTACGCGATTTACGCGACCTACGCGGGTGATTTCGAAACCGCGATGGGTGAGTCGGAAAAGGTCTTCGAACAGAATGAGCAGTTCGGCTACGCGCTGTTCACCCTCGGTCGCGCGGCTGCCGCCGCAGGCGACGCGGAGGCGGCCAGGGCTGCATATGCCCGTCTCGAAGCATCGGGAGGCATGGGTTCCTCGCTGGTGCCTATCGCAGTGGGCGATCTCGAGATGTACCTGGGTCGCCATGCAGAAGCCGTTACAGTGCTTTATCCGGCGATACAGTCATCGGACAACCCCTTTGAAAAGGCCAACATGCTGATTGCCCACGCCGAATCGCAGATGGCGATGGGTGACAAGGCCGCCGCGGTGGCGTCGGCCGCCGAAGCGGTCGACTCTGAGCCAGCACGAGAGCATCCACTATCTCGCGGCCCGGGTCTTTTTAGCTGCCGGCGACGAGGAGAGGGCGGACGAAATCGCTCTCGACCTGGAAAACAGGCTCAAGAGCCAGACCACGGCCTTGGCGGCCTTGATCCGCGGTGAGAAAGCGCTCTTGAACGACCAGTTGGGCACGGCCATGCGCGAGTTCCGACTTGCCCGCGAGGAATTCGATATGTGGTTCGGACACTACCTGATGGGGCGGGTCTTCTTCGAGGCCGAGCAGTACCCCGAAGCGCTCGACGAGTTCGATCACGCGGTGCGTGCCAAGGGCGAGATCACCGACGTTTTCCTTGTGGACAGTGCCACCCTGCGGTATTTCCCACCGGCCCTGTACTGGCTCGGCCGAAGCCACGAGAAGCTTGGCAACGCCGAGGCTGCCCGCACGCTGTACTCCGAGTACGTTGCGCTGCGCGGTGAATCAGAGCCTCAGGACGCATTCGCGGCCGACGCCACCGATCGCCTGGCGGACGGGCCAGATAAATAAAAAAAACGGGGCCGGTTGCCCGACCCCGTGGTTGCGTTCAGCTGCTGTTCTCAGCGTTATTCAACGTTCGGGCAAAGCGGTCCGATCAGGCTCACGGCATCGAGCAGCATGCCCAACGAATCGGCCGGTCCGGTCTCAACGAACTCGAGACGAATGGTCGATCCGTCGCCATCGAGTTCCCAGCTCTCCACATTCCATTGCAGGGTCGGAGCGCCTGCACCGTGTGTCGCGAAGACAAATCCGTCCCATGAGACGGTCATCAAATCCGAGCCGGTGCGTTTTGCCCACGAATAGTCGAATGTGTAGGTGACTCCCTCGCAGGTGTCGAAATCGCGGTACAGGCGCAGACTCGTCTGGCTGCCCGGTTCCGCACCGCCGAAGTCGGAGTCGAGTTCGGCGACCTGACCGCCGTCCGGTGTGGTGATCACCACGCCGCTGCTCTGAATCTCGAGCAGTGGATCGGTTTCGCAGCCACCGCAATTCACCCACTCGAAGCTCCAATCGAGCCCATCCGTCCCGTTTTCGAAGAGGGCCCAGGCTCCGGCGGCCACGTCCGGCGTCTCGAAACCGCCGTTCTCGAGCAACTCGTCGATGACGATGATGGGTACCGATGCGTAATTGTTGACTTCGATGAACTCTGAGACCTGGAAGAGATCGTCTACGTAGAGCACCACGTCGTAGAGACCCGGCAGGGTTCCTTCCGGGATGTTCAACGTGGTTGCATCGAAATCATCTTCACCCGCAGGCGGGAGGGAGTTGTCGGTGGTGAACAGGATCTCTCCTTCGTCAATGAACTGTGTGCACGGCGAAAGGTCGAGCGTCAGATCCTCCGGAGCATCTGCCACAACCCAGCGCGGACAGAGATAGAAGCCATGACGAAGATCGTCGTTCTCGGCGTTGCCATCCGTCGTTCCCTGGTTGAGCAGGGTCCAGGACGGAAAGTCGAAGCTTTCGCCGACCAGAGTCGGTAGGATTTCGGTTGGATCAACGTCGATGGGCACGAGGTCCGGTGCGTTGAACTCGAAACACTCTGACAAGGGATCCAGGGTGTCGCAGTTGTGTGAGGATGCGGCGAAGGATGCGCGATCGCCGGCCGTGCCTGGGTTCGGATTGTTCGGGTCGTCCGCGGGGAACGGGTTATAGCGGAACTCACCCAACTCTTCGTCAGGCACGATCTGATAGGCCCGCAGGGTGACGTTGACGGTGTCCGGCGCGCGCGGAGCTTTGAGCGTGCCGTCGTTGCTCAGGGAGCCGTTCTTTGAGTTGTCCGGGCCGTCGTCGGATGGTGCGACGGTAAATGTCGAGTTGATGACAAAGGCATCGCCGGGAAATCCCTGGTTGATGACGAAGGCATTTTTTGGCGCCGGGTTGATGACAAAGGCGTCGGCAGGGTTGGTGCCCGGGCCCTGCGCAAAGGTCGAGAGGATCTGCGGCTGGTTCACATTGGTTGAGTCGCAACCCTCCAAACTCGGGGAACCGTAGAGCGCGCCCTTGTGGACGATGAGTTGGAAGACGTACTTGTCGAGGAACTGCTCCGCCTTGTCGATATTGATGATTGGCAGAAAGCTCGAGGCATCGGTGCTCTCACCTGGAGTCACCGTCCAGGTTGTGTCGATGATGTTGTGGATATCGTAGTACTCGGGCTCTTCCCCTGCCTTTGCCGGGAGGCCGCTGTTGATGACAAATGCATTGATGACGAATGCGTTGATGACAAATGCATTGATAACGAACGCATTCTCCGTGCCGCCGTTGATGACGAAGGCGTTGTCAACTGTTGGATTGATGACGAATGCGTTTTCAGCACCCTGGTTGATCACGAAAGCGTTTTCCAGATTCTGATTGATGACGAACGCGTCGGGCGTGACCGTCGGGTTGAAGAACTCCTCCGAAGCGAGTTGTTCCGAGGCCATGCTCTGGTGGGCGTTGAAGACGATGGTGCCGCTCTGGCAATCGCTGCCGCAACCGCCGGTCTCCTGGACAGTGACCTTGATGGGGTCGGTCGTCGGCCCCGAAACATAGACCACCTGCGAGGTGCTCGAGAAGGGAAAGATCTCGACCGAGGCCGTGGTCACCACCGAGCGCGACAGGAATGAGGCATTGCCATCATCCGGTTCGATGCTGATCTGGTAGGTTCTGGTTTCGCCCGTCTTGTTGCCGATAGAAAACGGAAAGCTAGCCCCGGTGGCGCCGATCGCCTTGAAGGTCGTCGGCGAATTGATGACCAGCTCGGCATCAACCCTCGAGGTCAACACATCGGTGTTGCGCGATCCCGGGTTGGCACAGGAAAGATCGCCTGACCCGGGTGCGTCATAGTTGGGATAGTCCTGCCATTCGACCCATGGACTTCCAGGTGACGGGTTTTGCGGCGGAATCAGGTGGCGATTGTCGGCCCAGATGGTGTGGAAACCGCGGGTTGTGAGGTCATCGGGATCGGTCGCCCACCGCCAGTTGCCTTCGGAGTCGGTCACGAACTGGACGAAGGGATGGATCCCCGGGTAGTCCCCGACAAATGGAGAGGTTCCGGCGGCCGAGGTCACTGCGTTGACGCGGTTGAGTTGGCGCACGCAGGGGTTGAGTTCACCCGCGTTGAAGTATGCGTCATAGTCCGGCGAGCACGGCGGGTTGATCGGCGCGACGTCCTCATAGTCCTCGCCGTCGGCAAGGTCTGAACCTGCCCTCAAGGGATAGCGCGAAACCTGCACCGTCGACAACAGTTCACCGGTCGCGGGGTCGAGCAGCGCGGCGCGATGATCCATCAGTCGATCGTAGCCGCTGATGAAACCGGTTTGCGAATCGATGTCTGCGTCCGGGTTGAACTGCGACGTCAGGATTTCTTCAAGATCAGGGTTGCCGTAGTTGGCGATCCGACCGCGGGACTCTGAGTACACCATCATCAATCGCCCGCCGGCAAATGAGAGGGCGGGTTGGATCTGGGGTCCCGAGGGGCGCTCGAGAGGCACAGTCCCAAATCCTGGCTCGGGAGCACTTGGATCACTCTCGAGGTCGCGCCAGCCGATATCGACGGCTTTCCGCTGACCGGGGTTGCCTTCGATGTCCGTCCACGAATCGCCGTCGTCGTCGGAGCGCATCAGCACGATCCGGGGCGTTCCGTTTTCGAGCGGGTAGCCGTCACCGCCAACCCGCTCCTGCCAACCTACAAATACGGTTGCATCACCTTGGGGGTCGGTCGCGACGGTGGCGGTGGGGAATCCGTTCGAACGAAAAGCAACTTCGGGCAAACCGGTGATGGGGTCGAACAAACCGAAATCGTAGACGGCCTGGGTCGAAATCGTCGGCTGATCGAATGGCGCCATCGGCGTGCTGCCGATGATCTGCTCCGGTCTGCTCCACGAACCGCCGAAATCGAGCGATTTGGTCATGACGATGCTGTCAGGACCGTTGAAATGACGCCAGAACGCATAGAGGGTTCCGCCCCCGGTTGTCGTCGGAGTTCCTTCGCGTGGATCGACAGCGAGGGCCGATCCCTGGTTCTGACCGAAGTTCTTGTTGATTTTTGTCCTGTTGAAAGTCTCGCCACCATCCTCCGACGTCGCAACGTAGAGTTTGCTCTGGAATTTGTTGGGTTTCGGTTTTCCGGTGAAGGTGCTGTAGCTCACGTAAACGCGATGCGCGCAGGGATCGTCGTTGTCTTCCGAGGGTTTCGGCTTTTTCTTCTTTTCAATTCCCGCTTTTGATGATTCATTGCGCCAGACATCAATGGCGATATGGGGCTTGTCGAGGAAATGCCCGAAATTCGCGTTGGCTCCAGAGTCGACAACGGTCGTGCCCTTGTACACCAGGGTGTCGCCGCCGGGGTCATTGTTGAGGTCCTCATAACGCGCGACCGCGAGCTTGCTCTGGCCGCCGCGAGTGAAGGCGACGAAGACAGTATAGAATTGGCCGCACGGACCGCAGACGGTCACCGGATCGGTGGCCGCCTCGAGGCCATAGACGGGAGAATCGAGCGATGCGGGGGAGCCGTCGAAGGGTGCGCCGGGCAAGAAGCCGCCACTCCAGGTCAGGCCGCCATCATAAGATCGACTCATACCCACCCATGCTTCGGACGCCGCCATCGGCTGCGGGCGAATCATCGTGATACCAAGGTCTGGAATTTGCAGCCATGGCACCGAAGCCAGCATGAGGTTGAGGGTCTTGAGGGCGGCCGATCCGATTTCGCCTTCGCCGAGTCCGATGTCGTCACCCACATCCACCGCCCTGTAATCGTTGAAGAACGCGAGCAGGTGGTCCGGGTTGCGGGTCGATGCGGCGATTGTCGGCTCCAGCTGACGCTGTAGGTAGCCGTCACCCTTCAGAAACCAATCGGGATCATAGCCTGGGTCGGACGAATCGACGTTCGGAACCAACGGTAGGACATTAATGTTGTCGCCAGCCTGCTGAGCGCCGACGATGGCAGGTGCGGAAATGAGCGTGAGAAGGAAAATGAAACTAAGAATGCGTCTCATGGTGCGGCCTCCAAGACCCTGTGGTTGCATCATTTTTGTTGCGTCATAGTGCGATGAGCGCAGATTTTATCCGGTTTTGAGAAGGATATCAAGGAGATTGTGTCTCTTTTACGCGGTTCTGATAGAAGCGGCTGTCAGTTGACCTGACGGCCACTGGGCGAGGATCGGGACTCAGAAGAGGATCAAAAGCACAACTGACGCGGCATATCCGATGAGAACCAGGGGCGTCAGAAAACGACCGATGCGGGTCCAGATCGAGGTGCCCTCGAAACGAATGTGGCTCAGCGCGATGGTGGCGAGGGTCAGCCCGAAGAGGACGAAAGTTATCTGCAGACCTTTGAGCAAGCTGAAACGCAGTGGAATCCAAAGGGGTAGCCAGTCGACCGCCGGCAACACGATCTCGGCTTTGTCGAGCACCACGATATTCGCGAGTTGACTGACCATCAATGTGCTCCAGCCGAGGATCATGAGGGCCACGGCCAGACGCACCATGATGGCGATCCGGCGATCGGTGTGTGCGATCGCCATGACGACGTGGTGGAGAGCGATTCCGGCCACCAGGCTGAGGACGCAAAGGACGGTAAAAGCGAGAGGGGTGGCGAGGGCTTCGAAGCTTCGGGATGCAACAAGAGCCAACGCGAGAATCGAGATGGCAAGCCCGAAGAGGGCGAGATCCTGGGCACTCGAATCGAGGCGCCAGACCGACATCAGCGGCGCTCTCACCTGAAGCTGTGCGGAATGGTGCGTGCAGTTGTTCAGGCAATCACCACAGAGCTTGCATCGGTAGGCCTGTTTGCCCTCGAGAGGGTGGTGGAAGACCGTGCAACCGGGGATCTTGATGGTTCCCTTGTAGCACTCGTGGGTGGTGCAGGTCGAAGCGCAGACGGTTGGTTTTGCCTTGATCTGAAGAGGGGAGGCGGGAGCGAGCACGGTCGCCAGACGGCCCAACGGGCACAGATAGCGACACCACACCTCTCGCTTGTAAAGGACTCCGAAGATCACCGCGGCGGCGACCAGGGAAGCGAGCAGAAACCCGGAGGCAACGGGATTCATGGTTGACTCGAAAAACCGTTCGACCCAAACGATGAGTGCGAAACCGACGATCGTCAGCCACGGCCCATGGCGAATGATCCAGGGCGGCGGCGATTGCTCCGGCCACCCGAGCTTCTTCGAGAGACGCGCGGCGGTGGACAACGGGCAGATCGTGCACCACACCGGGCCGATGAGAAAGAACAAACCGAAGACCGCGGGTTCCCAGACCGACCAGATGGCGGTGTTGGCCACCCGACCGGCGGTTGTCGAGGCGAATCCGAGACAGAGGACGATGACTGCCGCAAAACCGGCGAAAGTCAGAGCCCTTGCCAGTGGAATGCCCAAGGGCCGGAGAAGTCGACGAATCAGCGGCGTGTCGGTGATGGAGAGACCCGGAGCCGTGTCGTCGTCGCCGACTCCACCGAAAATATGTTCGGCACGGATTTCCGGGCCATCGGCGAGCCGCGACGCGAGCCCCAGAACTTCACGTAGCTCGGCCACATTTCGGCGCTGATAGCGCAGCGACAGCAACGCGTGTTGTGCGTCCTCGGTAATAGTCGGCGCCGGAGGCCCAGTGCGGGAGAGGAACTCCTCGGCCAGGGGAATGATGTCTTTGGGCCGTTTTGCCAGGGGCGGGATCTCGATGATCTCGTCGACGGTCTCGGCCAATGCGGCGGTCGGCCCGCCGTCGGCGCTCGAGGCAGATCGGGTCGTGAGGACGAATCGGGTGTCGGGGTAGGACCCCGGTGGCTTGCCCTTCGCCGTCGCAATATAGGCGGCGAGCATCTGTTGCACGGCTGCCTCGAGCTCATCGGCGCCGCGCAGGACGAGGGTTCCGTTGTGTGCCAGATGGATTCCGCCGCTGCCACGCCGTCCGGTTGGCAGGCGCCCGCCGAGATCTTCGCCGAGGATGAGCTCTGCGGCGTGGCCGGATCGCAGATCGCGGCAATTGACCGCAATCAGCGGCCCGGAAGAACGCTCCGAGGCATCGTGAATCAACCGCGCTGCGAGAGTCTTTCCCGTTCCGTCTTCGCCGGCGATCAGGACCGCGTCTCTGGACTTGGAGAGCGCGTCGATCTTACGGCGGATGGCCTTCATCCTCGGCGAGACCGCGATCAGGGCATCAGGATCGTTGTCGCCCTGAACCAGTCTGGCCATCACTTCGTTGCCGCGCATGAGGTCGAGCGCATCAGAGGTGGTCTTCTGGAGGTTCCGGGCAAACCCTCCGAGAAGTTTGCTGCGCAGCGAAGCCGACTCCTGAAGGGCTGTCGGTAGGGCGTGGGCGGGATAGCGAAGCAACCGGACGTCGGTCACGGCTACGGCACCGGTGGCCGCGCCGCCTTTGCCGAGAACCGACTCGGCGCCGAAGATCCCTCCCTCACCCAGTCGGGCCAGGGGGCGGCCACGATCCTCATCCTCGCTCAGAAAAAGCTCGACCTCGCCTTCGATGACGACAAAGAAAAACTCCTGCCGTTCGCCGCGGCGGACCACAACCTCACCCGAAGAAAACGAGACCTCCTGGCCGGCATCGCGGAGAAAGCCGACAGTCGCGGGCCCGAGCAACAAGGACTGCCCACCGCTGATATCGGATTCTTCGAGCTGTTCTTCACCATCGTGTTCGGCGACGACCGAAATGTGAAGAAACACGTGACCGAGTTTGATCTCTGAGTCCTTATTGATGTCGGTCGGCGAATCAACGGTCTTTCCGTCGACCGTCGTGCCATTGGTTGAAGCAAGATCTTCGATCGAAACACCGCTCTCGCCGGCGACGATTCTGGCATGGCGACGAGAAATGGTTCGGTCGGCGATGATGAGGTCGCAGTCGGTCGCCGAGCCGAGAACATGAACACCGGCACCGAATTGCAGCTCGACGCTGCCCGAATCTGACGTTCCGCGGAGCTGCCAGACAACATTCACTGGCGGAGTATCCTCCTCGGGTCGATCGACGATTCCGATATTCGACTGCGTACGTCGACATTGTAGCTGATACGGGGGCTTGAGACCTGAGACCGGTGACCTGGGACCTGGGACCTGAGGCTGAGGCTTGACATGCTCAGAAGCGAGATCGATCCTTTGAAGCCCCAACCCCAAGCCCCAAGCCCCAAGCCCCAAAGCCCCAAGCCCCAACCCCCTCAAGCCCCAAGCCCCAAGCCCCAAGCCTTTCAATGAATGAGCGTTCATTCATTGATCGGCTTTGGCCGAAAAGTGAGCGTCTGATCAACTGAAATATAGCTTGTCACTTTTCTTCACAAGCTCTATACTCTTGTCCACGGGAAACCTTTTCGGGATTTTTCGTACCAGACAGAATGAACCCTCGTGCGATGTGAAATGACCGGGTCGAGAGGCGGCGAGATCAATGCGCGGCAGCTCTCCCGGCTGGAAAAAAACGGGAGGCATGATGTCGACTTTAAAGGAAACCCTGTACAAGAAAATCGAAGAGCATCGTCCGCGGACGGTGCGCCTGCTCAAAGAGTATGGCGACACCAAGATCTGGGATGTCACCATCGCCCAGGCGATCGGCGGCGCGCGTGGAGTTCGTTGCCTGGTGACCGACGTGTCCTATCTCGACCCCTTCGAGGGCATTCGTTTCAGGGGCCGCACGATCCCGGAGACCTTTGCAGCGCTGCCCGCGGTTGAAGGCCAGGAGTACCCCAGCGTCGAAGGCTTCTTCTACTATCTGATGACCTCAGAGATCCCCACCGACGAGCAGGCCGAAGAAGTGGTCGCCGATTTCAAGACCCGGCGCCAGCTGCCCGACTATGTGAAGGACATCCTTCGCGCGATGCCGAAAGACACCCACCCGATGACCATGTACTCGGCCGGTATCATCGCCATGCAGCGCGAATCGATCTTCGTCAAGAAGTACAACGAAGGCATGTCCAAGATGGACTACTGGGATCCGATGTTCGAGGATTCCTGCAACCTGATGGCCAAACTGCCGGTTCTGGCGGCCTTCATCTATCGTCTCAAGTACAAAGACGACGACCAGATCGCCGAGGACCCGAATCTGGACATGGGCGGCAACTTCGCCCATCAGATGGGCATCGACGCGCCGTACGACGATGTTGCACGGATGTATTTCATCCTCCACTCCGATCACGAGTCGGGGAACGTCTCCGCCCACACCACCCACCTGGTGGCGTCGGCGCTGTCGGATGCCTACTACTCGCTGTCGGCCGGCATCAATGGCCTCGCGGGCCCGCTCCACGGCCTCGCCAACCAGGAAGTGCTGAGCTGGACCATGAAGTTCATGGAAAGCCTCGGCGGCGCCGAGCCCACCGAAGAGCTCGTCAAGAAAGCTCTCTGGGACACCCTCAACAGCGGTCAGGTAATTCCGGGCTACGGCCATGCGGTGCTCCGCAAAACCGACCCGCGCTACGAGTCGCAGCGTGAGTTCTGCCTCAAGCACCTTCCGGACTACCCGCTGTTCAAGCTCATCAGCATGATCTACCAGGTCGCCCCCGGTGTGCTCGAAGAACAGGGCAAGGCCAAGAACCCGTGGCCCAATGTCGATGCGCAGTCCGGCGTCATCCAGTGGTACTACGGCCTCACCGAGTGGGACTTCTACACGGTCCTCTTCGGCATCGGCCGCGCGCTGGGCGTGCTGACCAACATCACCTGGGATCGCGCCCTCGGTTATCCCATCGAACGACCGAAGTCGCTGACCACCGCGATGCTCGAGGAAGCAGCCGGCATCAAGTAGGTTCCTTCAATTCAATACAAAAGGGCGCCCATCCGGGCGCCCTTTTTTTTTGAAGGGGGGCAGGGACCGCTGTTGTCCAAAACAGATTGTCAGGTGAAGTTGCCCGCCTGACACCACGAGGTTCACAGGTTGATTTTTGGCATATCCGGTTCTCGGTTGCCCGTGTCCGTGTCCGCGTCCGCGTCCGAATTACAGCGGCAGCGACAGTGTCCAGCGTCAGCGACAGGCAACAGCGAACAGGGACAGCGACAGTGAGCAGCGACAGTGAGCAGCGACAGCGAACAGCGAACAGCGATCAGTGTTCAGCGTCAGCGAACAGGAGGCAGCGTCATGTTTGACTGGTATGAAGCCCTGAAATCAAGATTTTGGGTTGAGTAAACGCCACGTCATGGCACGGACCTGATCGAAGGCATTCATCGCTTCACTGGCTCCGTTCGGGCTGATAGCCCCGGCGTGGGCGAGGAGCTGCAAGTGGCTGTCGACCTCTTTCGCCCAGGCGTAGGCGATTCACCAGTGATTCGACCGGTCTCTACCAACTCGGCCGCCCACCGGCTACCCCTTCTGTTGAACGACCCGGAGGTGGCCACTGCGTCGCCTGAATTCCAGACTGCTGCCGCTGCGCTCCGTCGCTGAACACTGAACACTGACCGCTGTTCCCTGTCCCTGTTCGCTGCTGCCTGTCGCTGACGCTGGACCCTGTCGCTGCCGCCGACAACTGTTCGCTGCCGCTGTCTACCGTTCTCCGTCGCTGTCCCTGAACCCTGTCCGAGACACTGTTTTGGACAAGAGTGATACTGGATGCTGGATGCCTGATCTGCGTTCATCGGCGCTATCTGCGGTTTCTCCGAAACGCGACACGATCCAGCATCCAGAATCGAGCATCGAGCATCGAGCGACCGGGCCCTCTCAAGCCTCGTCGTCGACGGAGTTGGCCATCTTCGCCATATACAACTTGGCCAGACCCTCGATATCGGTGATGCCGATCTCGCGGCCGAGTTGAACGATGTGGCCGCGAACAAAAACGGCCGCCGGGAGAGCATCGAAGTCCTCGTTTTCGATCTGTTTGAGGATCGACGCGCTGATCTTCGTGGCGGTGGCGATCCGATCGATCGACAATCCTCTGGTCAGCCGCTGGTGGCGCAGGTGTCGACCGGGATCTTCGACTGGATCCGGCGCGGGACCGGTAGGCATATCCACTTTCTCCGGTGGAGGAGGTGGCGGCGCTGCGACGGCTTCCTCCGGAACAAGGTATTCCATGATTCTACGGTATGCCTCCTCGATTCGGTTCGCGACCTCTGTACGTTCCTCGTCGTCAAGCAGACTGTATGTCGCGAGTGCAGAGGGCTCATATAAAGAGCGACGGTGGCGGTAGGCCTTTTTGACGGCGGCAAGATCCGCATCCGCTTCGAGGCCGAGCACATCCCAGTCCTCCTGGCGGACTGTCATGAGGGCCTCGGACGAACAAAAGTGAGGTTGTCGACGACCGTACGAAGGGCCGCGATGAATGGAATTTCTCGATAGAATTTTGCGGCAGGGCGTTGATCCATGACCGACCGCGCCACGATCGGGTCCATCGGGAGTGCGCCGAGGAACTGGAGCCGAACACCGAAATAATCCTGGCAGGCGGTCACCATGTCGTGGCCGAGGCGCTCCTGGCGTTCACCGTTGACCCGGTTCACAACCAGTGCCGGTCGGAATTGATTTGCTTCGTCAATCATCGCTGCACCAGCCTCTGGATCCAGATCCCAGACCCGCGCGATCAGTTCCCGTGGCGTCCGAACCATTGCCCCCTGCGGGGTGGGTTTCATGGCTTCGCCGACGGCAGCGCGAACCTGATCGCGTGGTTCGGCTCGTTTGAGCTTGCGGAAAAAAGCCGCTTTGAGGAAGTGATACGAGTTTTCGACAGAGGTCGGTTCCGGAACAACCACCAGAACGCCTTTGCGGGCGGCAAGGAAAAAGTCGAGCACATTGAAGGCGCTCCCCGCGCCGAGGTCGAGAACCACGTGATCGGTTGCAAGGCTCCGGATATGGCGGAGCATTTTCGCCTTCTGGCCGTAGTTGAGGTTGGCGATTTCAACCAATGCCTTGGCTCCGCTGACCAGCCACAGGTTTTCGACGGAGGTCGGCGTCATGACCTTGCCCAGGGAATCGACTTTTTTTGCGAGAAAGTCTGACAGGCTCGCCCTGGGGTTGGGCACACCGAGCAGGGTATGAAGATTTGCACCGCCGAGATCCGCGTCGACGAGGGCCACACGATGACCGTTCGAAGCGAGGATTGCCGCCAAATTCGAAGCGATAACCGATTTCCCGACACCGCCCTTACCGCCGCCGATCGCCCAGACGCGGGGCACCTTGGTGACGGGTTTGTTCATAGCCATCGATGGGGGTGCGGATCCGTCCGGCCGTGTCTGACGAGGCGAGATCCGGGGCAAAAGGTGACCCTGGTCATATGGACACATCTTAACACCGCGGCGAAATGTCAAAAAGATGTGTTCGTCGGGGAGAATATCCCGATGAACATCAGGGTTGGCCCGTATACAGAACGACAGATCGTGATCGAAGAACGTATACCGAAACGAATCCAACCATCAGCCGTCGCGGAGGCCTTTCGGAGAACGATGAAATATTTCAGGAGAAATTCGGCGCCGCCAAAGACCGGCACGACCCACCGCCGAGCGGTGCGAAGCGAATTGCCGTTGCGGACAGCCAGCCTCAGCAGCCCGATCTTTGTCGAGAGCTGGAACGGGGGATCACCACTGAACTGGGTGGAATTCATGGGCCGGTGGGAGATTCGCCGCACCGATCGGGGCGGTCAAGGCTCCGACGACTGATTGTTTTCGCCCTCATTGCTGCGCCCGGCGCAGAACGAAGGAAAGGGAGAGAGGGAGAAAGGGAGAAAGGGCGACCACACGTTGGTTCTCTCCCGACTTCTGATCTTCAGCACGAGACGACGTTCGATGTGAACCAGGCATTCCCGCGTTGCTGATCCATGGCCTCCCATTCCCCCAGGTTCCGTCACTCCCGTTCATATAGATGGCATGACCCTTGCTTCATCTTCGTGCGGAGAACGCCGGAACGGTGCGTATACTCCCTCAAGGAGCGATTCATGCGAATTCAGACTCGACTTTTTCTCGGCACCGCGGCCCTTGTGCTCGCTCTGATGGGGCTGCAGTGGTGGCTGTACTCGCGTCAGCTGCGATCGATCGAACAAGAACTCGGTAACGTGGCAACAACGGTAGGGCGTGAAATCCTCACAGCTGAAAATGTCTTTTTCGGTCATGACGAGGGACATAGCGAGGGGATTGTCTGGGTTGGAGAAACGGATGATGCAGGGTCACTGACCGATCTCGACACGGTGGTGGAGCACGGCGCAAAAGGCGAAGTCCATATCGTCAAGATTCCGATTCCGCAAGTTGTCGTTGGTGATGAACACGACATCGATGCGGAGTTCACCGAGGATGGGATCAGTGACGGAATGGTCGAAGGAAAGATCGAGTTGCTGGTGCGTGGGGCCGAGGGAGAGTCAGAGGATCAGCGATACGTGCAGAGGATTGTCCGCCGCCTCGGACCTGACGGAGAGGTCACAGAGGATGTGCAACGGCTCAAGGTCGATGTGGAATTCGGCGAACGACGGAGCGACCGGATTCTGGTCGTCAAAGACGAGATCCAGGATCTTCATCGCATTCCTATTCCGACATCACCGACTGTGGAAAGGGTGCAGGGGACGATGCGCGAAGGTGCGGCTGTCGGTGGACTGTTGCTGCTTGTCGGGCTCTTCGCATCGGCCGTGATGTCGCGGCGTTTGGTGCGGCCTCTGCGCTCGCTGGCAGATGGTGCCGAGGCCCTGGGAGAAGGGCATCTCGGCGTCCAGGTGCCGGTTTCGGCGACCGGGGAAATCGGCGACCTCCAGAACGCCTTCAACACCATGTCGACCCGGCTGGCTTTGCTCGAGGGCGAACGCGAAGAATGGCGCAAGCGGGAACATCTCGCCCAACTCGGAGATCTTTCTCGTGGCCTCGCTCATACGCTTCGTAATCCATTGCATACGCTTGGTTTAGCTGTCGAGGAACTCGCCGATGGCAAGGATGACAATCGGGGTCTGGTGACCACCTCACGCACTCAGATTCGCAGAATTGATCGTTGGCTGCGATCGTTTCTCGCCCTCGGGGCGGAGGAATCCGCGCAGGCGGAAGAAGTCGATATCGCGGAAATCGTCGACGGGGTCGCACTTGAATCGGTCCAGGAGGGAGCCCAGATCAAGGTCGAGGGGATCGATGGCGAATTCCGGGCCAGGGTTGTTGCCGGAGCCGTTCGTGCTGCCCTGGCCAACCTGGTGGAGAACGCGATCGAGGTTTCGCCGGCGGGCGGTACCGTCGTTGTCGGTCTCGAACGGGCTCACGACGCGGTCATCGTCCGGGTCAAAGATGATGGGCCCGGGCTTCCGGAGGAAGTCCGCGAGAAGCTCTTCTCGCCGCACGTGACGACCAAAGTGGGTGGTTCCGGGATGGGTCTGTTCCTGGCAAAGCAGTTGATTGTCGGTATGCACGGTGGCAGTCTCGCGATCGAAGACGCCGACGGCGGTGGAACCGTAGCGACGGTGACCCTCCCGTCGGTCGCGGAAGGCGCCAGCGAGGGAGATCGCGAGTGAGTGACCCAGTGACTACAGTGCTGTTGGTCGAAGATGAGGTCGCCCAGCGTCGGCTGATTTCGGACATCCTCAGCCGTGATGGATATGAGGTCAGCGAAGCCCGCACCGTCGATGAAGCGCTCGAGATCCTCGACACGCGGGTGCCGGAGATCATCTTGTGCGACTGGCGGATGCCGGGTCGCGACGGTGGTGAGTTGCTCGACATGGTGAGGAAGCGATCTCTGGAATGCGCATTCATCGTCATGACGGCCTACGGTTCCATCGCCCATGCGGTCGATGCGGTCAGGCGGGGCGCCGATGATTATCTCGGCAAGCCCTTCGAGCGGGACGCCCTCCTACTGGCGATCCAGAGGGTGTTGAGGACCCACGATCTCCAGCGCGAGAACATCAAGCTGCGGGAAGTCATCCGCGAGAGCGACGGCTACGGGGAGCTGATCGGTCGTTCCGATGTGATGCGAAAGCTCTACCGGACCATCGAAAAGGTGGCCGCCACCGATGCCACGGTATTGGTGGTGGGCGAGTCCGGAACCGGCAAGGAACTGGTGGCCAGAACCCTGCACCGCGCCAGTCGAAGGTCCACACAACCGTTTGTCGCCGTCAATTGTGCGGCGATCCCCGAAAGCCTGATCGAAAGCGAGCTCTTCGGGCACGAAAAGGGCGCCTTCACCGGGGCCCACCGGCGGCGTGAAGGCCGCTTCGAAGAAGCCGACGGCGGGACCCTGTTCCTCGACGAGATCGCATCGATGCCGATGCCCCTGCAAGCCACTCTTCTGCGGGTGTTGCAGGAGCGAAATTTCACGCGGGTCGGCGGCAGTGGCGAGGTTTCGTGTGATGTGCGAGTCATTGCGGCTTCGAACCGTGACCTGCCGGCCCTGGTGAACTCGGGCGGGTTTCGGGAAGATCTCTATTACAGACTCAACGTGGTGCCGGTCGAGCTTCCGCCGTTGCGCGAACGATCGGAAGATGTGCCGCTGCTCGCGGCCGCCTTTCTCGACCAGGCATCCGTTCGTCATGGGCTTTCGGTCGGATCCCTCCCCTCGACCGTGTTGAAACAGATGATGGAACATGGCTGGCCGGGCAACGTCCGCGAGCTTTCCAACATGGTGGAACGCCTGGTGTTGTTGGCTGAGAACGGCGAGGTGAGCGCCGATGATCTTCCTCCCGAATTTCGCCGTGCACGAGCCGGCGAGGGTTGCCCTTTCGAACTCCCACCCGAGGGGCTGGTTTGGGAAGAGGTTGAGGCCGGTTTGTTGCGGCAGGCGCTCGAGCGTTCTCAGGGCAATCGCGCGGCGGCTGCCCGTTTGCTCGGGCTCGGATACAAGGCTCTGCTCTATCGCTTGGAAAAATACGCAATGGCCGGGCAGGATGCTGATGAGAAAGCTGAATCTCCCGAAATGGGGAACTCATCTCCCGAGGTGGGAAGGTGATGGGGCTTCAGGCGCGGCCACGAGTTGGCACGGCGCTTGCTCTCTTGAAGGACGAAGAAAAAGGCCGGGGACCTCATCTGGCGGCCGAAAAATATAAGCGGAGGATTGCATGAATCGAGAGAACTGGACGAAATATCTGGTGGCGGCAGCGCTGGTTCTGATCGTCGGCGCCGTGTGGGTGTTTGCTGAAGAGAAGGTCATGAAGGTCGAGGTGCGCAACGAGGACGGTCAGGAACTGACCATCGACGTCAACGGCGAGACCGAAGTCATCGCGCTCGATGACCTCGCGGACGGCCAGCAACTCGATTACGAGGTCGGCGGACATCCCTTCACGGTGCGTCGCGTCGGCGACGAATTGACCCTGGTCCACGACGGTCACGACGGCCACGCCATGCTCATGGAGCACTTTGGCGAGGGAGATGCCCATCACGTGTGGGTGACGGATGACGAAGAAATGGGCGACGGCGTCAAACGAGTCAAGATCATCAAACGGGGCGATGGCGACGAAGTGGTTGTGGATGTCCTCGGTGATTACGAGGGCGAAGGTGATGCCATCTTTATCAGTGACGGACACCCGGGTGACCACGATGTCATCATCATGAAGGGTGACGAGGGCGAGATCGATATTGACGCCATGCGCGAGAAATTCGGCGACGACTTCGATGTCGACACCACCGAGGATGGCAAAAAGATCTACAAATGGAAGAGCGCCGGTCACGGCGCCCATCCGGTGATGATCAAATCGGGCGTGCATGTGGGTGGCGGCGATTTCGCCCACTACCGTTGTGAAGAGACGGGCTCGATGCTGACCGTCAAAAAGGATGACGCGTTGCTCGAGAGCTATATCGATCCTGTGACGGGTTGCGTGATGGAAAAGGTCGACGGTGAAGTGGCCGTTCGCCTGGTCGAGATTCACAAGGAACGAATCGTCAAGGCGCACGAAGAAGACTGATCGCACGAGATTCACTCCGACTGCACACCGCCCCGGTTCAACCGGGGCGGTTTTTTTGCCTGTCGTCCGGTCCGGTAGCTGGGTCAACCGGAGTTACCGCAGATCACACAGATGAACGCAGATTGACCGTCGCAATCGCTATCGCTCTATCCAGGGAGTTCCCACTGGATGGTGGCGAATCATTCACCACCTAGACACCAAGAACACCAAGAAATCGCCAAGTACATACTGACCTCAAATTCTCTTATCGATTTCCGATGAAGAACGGACTCCGATTCTGACAGAGCTCTCTTGTCGGGCACGATGAACTCAACGGTGTTCCTTGGTGTCTTGTTGGTTGTGACGTGGGAGTGTGGGGTTTGCCATCGAATTGACCCATCGGGACGTTTTCTATCGCTGGCAATTGCGATGCGTGATCTGCGTTCATCTGCGTGATCTGCGGTTTCTCCGGAACGCGAATCGATCCGGTATCGAGCATCGAGTATCGAGTTACTATGTCTCCTCACAAAAGGGGGACTCGGAAATGGCAGTCAAGCTCTCAGGAAAGACCGTCCTCATCACCGGAGCTTCAAGTGGAATCGGTGCGGCATGTGCCGAAACATTCGCCGACGCCGGCTGCCGCTTGATTCTTGCCGCGCGCCGCATCGAACGACTCGAAGATATGGCCGCCGGCCTCCGCGATCGTTCCGGTTGCGAGGTCCTCGCCTGCAAACTCGATGTCTCCGATCGTGGCGCCGTCGAAGCGTGGCACGAAGGCCTCCCTGATTCCTGGAGCGAGATCGACATCCTGATCAACAATGCCGGGCTTTCGCGCGGATTGGCGCCGCTCCACCAGGGCGATATCGAGGACTGGGAAGAAATGATCGACACCAATATCAAGGGTCTTCTCTACGTGACCCGGGCGGTCTTGCCGTCGATGGTCGAAAATGGCTGCGGCCACGTCGTGAACATTGGGTCGATTGCCGGGCACGAAACCTATCCGGGCGGCAATGTCTACTGCGCCACCAAGCACGCGGTGGCCGCCCTCAATCGTGGCGTGGGGATCGACACCCTCGGTACCGGAGTCCGGGTCTCGTCGGTCGATCCCGGAATGGTCGCGACCGAGTTCTCATTGGTCCGATTCCACGGCGACCACCACAAGGCGGATGGCGTCTACACCGGTCTCGAGCCCCTGAGCGGTCAAGACGTCGCGGAAGCGGTCCTCTTTTGTGCCACCCGATCTCCACACGCCAATGTTCGCGAGATGATCCTGATGCCCTCCGCTCAGGCGGCCGCGGTTCACGTGCACCGAAAGGGTTGATCCGAATGCGGCGTGCGCTCCTGCTCGCCTCCGGCGCCAATCGAGGCGCCTACTACGCGGGTTTTCTGCGGCGTTTCCAGGACGAGGGCATCGATTTTGAATTGATGGCCGGAATCTCTGCCGGCGGCATCGCAGCGGCCTGGTTTGCCGCCGGCGATGCCGATGCCCTGATTGATTCGTGGCGTCAGGCCGACCCGTGGCGCATCGCCCTCCATCCGTGGCTGGCCTTCGGCAAACGACGCACCGTCGATCGTCTGATCCAGCACATCACCCTGCAGACGATGGACGTCGAAGCGGCACGGACGGCGAAATGTGAGGTTCGGGTGGGAACGGCCCGGATCGTGGGTGGCGGGTTCCCGCTGCCGAAGGTTGAATTCCGGGTCTTTTCGAATCGGGGCGCTATGAGCAGAAACCAGTTCGGGATGATGCTGCGAGCGACGGCCTTCGTTCCGTGGATCAACGGTTTTCGCAGTTCGATCGAGATCGCAGGTGAGCATTATCTCGACGGCGGCCTGGTCCATCGGGTTCCGTTTTCGATGGTTCCGGAGAATCGTTTCGACGAGTTGTGGGTCGCCGCGTGTTCTCCCAACGGCCTGCAAGAGCTCGAGCAGGAAATCGCACAGAGTGGGCGGAAAGAGCGCCTCGTTGTCGTAACTCCCAGCCGGGAGCTGCCGGTTGCCCGGTGGACGATGGAGTGGTCGAAGATCGGGCGTGCCATCGAACTCGGCGCGCACGATATCTCGGCGGTGATCGACGCCTATCAGAAGGGGAGTGAGCGGGCCCTGATCTGATTGCGAAAATGCGATGCCGCGCCTCGTCGATGTCATACAATGCGCGCATGCAATATGTGACTCAATCGATCATCGACAACGCAGACGTCGACGGTCCCGGCGTCATCGTCTCCACCAATCCGGCTACCGAAGAAGAGATCGCTTCAGTACCGGCCCTCGATACCGAAGGTGCTCGGCGCGCCGTCGAGTCGGCCCGGGCGGCCTTCCCGAAGTGGTCCGCGACACCAGTTGCCGAGCGCCGCAAGATCATCGGCCGCTGGCTCGAGATCATGCTTGCCGAAGCCGACGATCTAGCGAAGCTCGTCTCGATGGAAGGCGGCAAACCGGTCACCGAAGCAAAACTTGTGGATGTGTTCCCGGGTCTGGAGACCCTGGCCTACTACGCCGACAAACTCGAAAAAATGTTGGCTTTCAAACCGGTCAAGCCCTACCAGGTCCTGTTTGCCCACTGGAAGGCAGGCTACCGTTTCGATCCTATCGGGGTGTTTTCGGTCATCACCCCGTGGAACTATCCGGTCGGGATCCCGATGGCCGAGATCGTGCCGGCGGTTGGAGCCGGCAATACGGTGGTCTTCAAACCGGCATCGGCGACGGTATTGACCGGGCTGGCGCTGGGCGACATGGCCCGCCGCGCAGGGTTCCCACCGGGTGTGATCAATACGGTAGCGCTGCCCGGTGCCGCAACCGATGTTCTCCTGGACCACCCGGATGTGGCCAAGGTTTTGTTCACCGGGTCGGTGGAGATCGGGCGTCACGTCGCGCGGCGCTGCGCCGAACGCATCGTGCCTGCCCAACTCGAACTCGGCGGAAAGGATGCTGCCGTTGTAGCTGCCGATGCCGACATCGAGCGCGCGGCACGGGGAATCGTGTGGGGTGCTTTTCTCAACAGCGGCCAAACCTGTGCATCGGTCGAACGGGTCTATGTGGAGCGGTCGATTCACGATCCGTTTCTGGCCCGGGTCGTCGAGCTGACCCGTCAGCTCAAGCTGGGTGACCCATCGTTGCCTGACACCGACATGGGCCCGTTGACTACGAGAGGTCAGCTCAGGATCGTCGTTCGTCAGGTGGAGGACGCATTGGCCGCAGGTGCCACAGCGCTCACCGGCGGCGAGCTGCCCGACGGGCCCGGTTTTTTCTACCCGCCAACCGTGCTCACCGAGGTCACCGACGAGATGGAGGTCTTGCGCGAGGAGACCTTTGGTCCGATCATGCCGGTGGTGGCGGTGGAATCGCTGACCGAGGCCATCGAACGGGCGAACACCTCACAGTTCGGACTCACCGCCTCGGGCTGGACCAGGTCGAGAAAAACGGCGGAGAGGTTGCAGGCCGAGCTCGATGCCGGGGTGGTCACGATCAACGACCACGCGGTGGCATTTGGTGAACCGACCGGTTCCTGGGGTGGGGTTCGGGAAAGCGGGATCGGACGCGCACACGGCGCCTTTGGTCTGCACGAGATGGTCAACGTCAAATATGTCATGCACGACGCCGGCGGCGACAAGGCAATGCCCTGGTACTACCCCTACGACAAGGACTTCGGGTCGTTCCTGAGTGCTGCGCTACCGATGCTCTATGGCAAGGGCCTCGGGAAATTCGCGACCCTCGGCAATCTCGCCAAGACCAGGAGGTTTCAGAAGCGGGTGCGCAAAACCACACTGATGGCGAATCTGCATAAGTTGCTTTAGGTCGGCAGAGGAGCAGAGGAGACTCCGCTCTTATCAAGTTTCTTGATCCGCGATGATCTCCCCGTCTCCTGATCCGAAGTTGATTCGGTGGGTCTTTTCAATATGTCATCCTGAGCGAGGCCGTTCGACGGCCGAGTCGAAGGATCTATGAGACGGAACACAAAGATTCCGAGACGCAGATCCTTCGACTACGCGCCAAAGGCGCTCCGCTCAGGATGACATCGGGAGGCGGCATTCGCTTGAGTTCGAAGTCAGAGCGGGTGGTTCGGACTTTCGGGAAAGCGTACGAATCGCGGCTGGCGCAAGAAGATTCGAATCGGAATTCGCCCATCGATAGCGATAGCGAAGATGCCGAGCGATCCTCTGCCTCTCTGCGCCCTACCCGGCAGGGATGCCCTCGAGCAACTGGATCTGATACACGGGATGAGGATCAGCATCGATGCCGGGCATCGCGGCAAAGAGCCACCCCTCATACTGAAAAGAGCCGCCGTCGCTGATCTGAACGCGAGCGGCGGGGTTGTCGGTGGCTTCGGAACGGCTCGTGATGCCGTCTTCGTCCATCACGAAATCGGGAACGAAAGACTCCGCTGAGAGAATCAGCCCGCTCTCGCCGAGAACAGTCGACCCTCCAAGCTGGACCTCAAAGGTCTCGGAGCTTTGGTCTTCGACCCGAATCACCCGAATCCGAATACCGGACCAGGCGTTCTCGATCTCTGGGGGGAGGCTGATCTGGGTGTCGAGGCCCGCGCTGCGGGGGCTCTCGGAGGAGGGCTCCTGTGCCCCTGTCACCGCTCCCGCGCTCGAATCGGTGCCGCTATCCGATGAGGATCCGCCGCAGGCGGTGAGGACCACGGTCAGGACGACGGCGACTGCGAATGCAGGACGCATTGTTGAAACTCCTTCGGGCGGGATTATAGATGAATCACGAGCCGCGCTTCACTCCAGTCCGGCGGCTGCCGCTTGCCTCGTCGGAGGGCGCTCGGCTAGCATAGGTCCACCCGCCGTGTCGCGGCGGTTAGACCGACCAGCGCGTCACGGGGGGTTCCAGGCATGGGTACATTCTTCGAATGGGTGCGATCGACGATCGAGAGCATCAGTGGTGCGATCTGGGGCTGGCCCGAACAGATGCCGCTGCTCGTTGTGTTGCTCGTCGGCACCGGCCTTGTTACCACCTTTCGTCTCGGCTGGATTCAGATCCGTTACTTTCGTCACGGGCTGCGGGTTTTGCGCGGCGAGTTCGATGATCCCGAGCACGAGGGTGACCTCTCCCACTTTCAGGCTCTGACGACCGCATTGTCGGCAACCGTTGGAATCGGCAACATCGCGGGCGTGGCCACCGCGATCCACTACGGAGGCCCTGGGGCTCTCTTTTGGATGTGGGTGACGGCCGTTTTCGGAATGGCGCTGAAGTACACCGAGTGCACCCTTGCGATGAAGTTCAGGACCATTCTTCCAGGAGGAGCGGCGTCCGGCGGTCCGATGTACTCGATCGAACGTGGTCTGGGTCCGAAATGGAAGCCTTTGGCCATCGCCTTTGCGTGTTTCGCGGTGATCTCCTCATTCGGATCTGGCAATGCGGTGCAGTCCTTTACCGTCGCCGATCAGTTTCGCCAGGACCTGGGTGTGCCCACCTGGGTGACAGGACTCATCCTCGCCTCGCTGGTGGCGATGGTGATCCTTGGCGGAATTCGCCGCATCGGTCGCGTGACCTCGAAGTTGGTGCCCTTTATGGCAGCGCTCTACGTTGGCACCGCGTTCATCGTGATCGTAATGCACATCGGGCAGGTGCCGGGATTGCTTGTCACTATTTTCCAATCGGCCTTTACTCCGGCGGCGAGTATCAGCGGGTTTGCGGGAGGCACGTTCATTTTCATGCTCACATGGGGCGTCAAACGTGGCCTCTTCTCCAACGAGTCCGGTCAGGGCTCCGCGCCGATCGCCCACGCCGCGGCTAAGACTGATGAGCCAATCCGAGAGGGCGTCGTGGCCATGATCGGTCCTTTCATCGACACCCTGATAATCTGCACCATGACAGGCCTCGTGATCCTGGTGTCGGGCGTCTGGCACGACAAGCAGGAACAGCAGCTGCTGGTCAACGATCAGTCAGCTCTCACAGCCGTGGTCCAGGGCACCAGGGTTGGGGTCAATGGCTCCCTCTCTAATGAAGCGCTCGCGAGTGGTGCGCTGGTCGTGCGGGACGGCCACCCAATCGAGTTCGAGCTGGTGCGCAATCACGCACTGGTCGATGACGTCGAGATTCTCATCGCCGACGATCAGGTTTTGCTTCGCGATCTGCGGCCGTTTTCGGGGTTGATCGTGCTCGAGCCTGAGGACGAGGGCCACCTCGAGGACGGGACAGTTCTCGCCGAGGACGGTGACCCGGCGGAGGGTGTTTTGGTGATGCGGGGGCGGGCGATGCAGAACGGTTCGCCGCTCACCGCGTGGGCTTTCCGTGAGGGTCTCGGGAAGCTTGCCTTCGGCAAGGGTCACCTGTTGGTGACTCTCGCGGTCTTCCTCTTCGGTCTGTCGACGGCCATCAGTTGGTCTTACTACGGCGACCGGTCGATCCTCTACCTGGCCGGTCCCCAGTGGGTCGTACCGTACCGGGTGGTCTTTTGCATTGCCCACTTTCTGGGGGCCGTTTATTCGCTCGAGCTCGTCTGGGCCTTTGGAGACATGGCGCTCGGTCTGATGACGATTCCCAACCTGATTTCGATCCTGTTGCTGACCGGGATGGTCAAGGGATGGACCAAGGAATATGTGGCCGACGGAAAACTGGAACCGCCAAAGCACTGAACAGAGCCGCGAACCGAAAATATCCGCCAGGCACCCTCGATCCGAGGGTGCTTTTTTTTTGCTGCGATCAGCCCCGGAAATGAGGGAGCCGCTATTCAGTCCGGTTCCTGAAAACATTCAGCAACTCAATCTCGACCAACGGACGAGAATTTTCGGTTCGCCGGTGGGCCTTCGATGGCGACGCGAGCAGGGAATCCGAGCATCTCCCTTCGAGGCGGTACGACCTGATCATGCGTTGTGTGCGTCTATCGGACAGTCTTGGTCGGAATGCGGCGCAAAACGGCTTTTTCTCGTCGCGTCAAAAACGTCTGTTCCCCGCCAATTCGTGCATCCAAAATGCAACTGATTCGCATTCACAAACATCGATCAAATTGAGATAAGGTTGAATTAACTCAAGTTGTATTGACAATCGTCGGAGCGCCCTCGTAGTGTGGGTCGGTCAAATATGTGAGATGTTTTTTTTAATGGCGATTTTCCAAAGGAGGCCATGATGGGTTGGAGGGAAGAGAACATAGGTGTGCCCGAAGGTTGCCCTCAAGAGGGGGGCGTCGACCGGAGGGACTTCGTCAAGGGATGCATGATGGCGGCAGCAGCCGTCGGGCTCCCCGCCAGCGTCGGAGTCAAATGGGCGGAGGCCGCTGAGGCGGGTCTCAAACCGTCGGTGATCTGGCTTCATTTCCAGGAATGCACCGGGTGCACGGAATCGCTTCTCCGCACCTCGAGTCCAGGAATCGCGGAGCTCATCCTCGATCTCGTCTCACTGGACTACCACGAGACGCTCTTTGCCGCAGCCGGCTATCAGATCGAAGACGCGCTGCACCAGGCAATGGAAGAGCACGCGGGCCAGTACGTCTGCGTCGTGGAGGGTGCGATCCCGAGAAAAGACGGAGGTATCTACTGCCAGATCGGTGGTCGGACCGCGATCGATATTCTCAACGATGTGGCATCCAAGGCTGCTGCTGTGGTCGCCATCGGATCCTGCGCCTCGTGGGGCGGAATTCCCTCGGCCGACCCGAACCCGACCGACGCCGTCGGTGCGCCGCAGATTCTCGAGGGAACGACTGTGGTGACCATCCCGGGTTGCCCGGCGAACCCCTACAACTTCCTCGGCACCGTGCTGCAATTCGTCGCTCTCGGCTCGCTGCCGGCACTCGACGACAAGGGCCGTCCGCTCTTTGCCTACGGTCGCACGATCCACGAGCATTGCCCGCGCCGGGCGCACTTTGACGCCGGCCGATTCGCCCGTCAATACGGAGACGAGGGTCACCGGCTGGGCTACTGCCTCTTCGCGCTTGGATGCAAGGGTCCCGAGACCCACGCGAACTGCTCGGTCCAGCCCTTCGGTGAGATGCCGGATGCTTGGCCGATCGGGATCGGGCATCCGTGCTTCGGCTGCACAGAGCAAGGTGTGGCTTTCCACAAACCGCTCCATCAGGAGGCGGCGTTGCCCGAAAACGCCGTGCCGCCGATCTTCCCAGATCATCGGAGCAGTCCGTCCGCGGCTGCCGCGGGTGTTGCCGGCATCGTCGGTGGCGCCGTGGTTGGCGCCGGGCTGATGGCTTCCAAGAAGATGGCGGAAGAAGGGGGCGAGGAGGAGTCGTCATGACCATGGATCGACGAACTCTGTTGAAAGGAGCCGCCGCGGTAGGCGCCGGCGCTGCGGTCTCGGCCGCAACGAACGCCGAGGCCTCTTCGAATCGGGTCGAAGCGCCGCCCGATGCGTACGGGATGCTGTATGACGCAACCCGTTGTATTGGGTGCCAGGCCTGTGTGACCGCCTGCAAGTCGGCCAATAATCTCCCGGGCAATCTGTACGACCCGCCGAAGGACCTCGACGGCTACACCAAGAACATCATCAAGCTGTATGAGGAAAACGGCGAAAAGTCGTATATGAAACAACAGTGCATGCAGTGTATCGACCCCGGTTGCGTCAACGCATGCATGATCGGTGCTTTCAAGAAACGCGAACTGGGAATCATCACCTGGGACCCGGACCGTTGTATTGGCTGCCGGTACTGCCAGGTGGCGTGTCCCTACAATGTTCCCAAATTCCAGTGGGACACGGCGATTCCTCTGATCGTCAAATGCGAGCTGTGCCACCACATGATCGTCGACGCCTCGACCGGCGGGTACAAGGAAGGGACCCAACCGGGTTGCTGCCAGTCGTGCCCCAAGGAAGCCGTGATCTTCGGCAAATACGAAGATCTGTTGGCTGATGCCCGGCAACGGGTTGCCGAGCATCCGGAGCGCTACTACCCGGCCGGTGATCCGCAGATATTCGGCGACACCGAAGGTGGCGGCACCCAGGTGCTTTATCTCGCCGATGTCGGTTTCGACAAACTCGGTCTGCCGGATGTGGGTCATGAGGGCGTAGGAGTCCAGGCCCGGACCATCCAGCACGGCATCTACCGCGGCTTCATCGCACCGGTTGCTCTGTACGGGGTTCTCGGCGCAGTGATGTGGCGCAATAGCCGTGCGGCAAAGAAGGGGGGCTCCGATGAGTGAGCACCGCGCTGAACCCGTCGGCGGCCCCGTTATCTACAACCGGTTCACCCGGTTCCTGGCGATCTTCCTCGGGCTGTGGGTGCTGATCCTGGCATACCGCTTCCTCTTTGGAATCGGCGTTGTCTCGGGTCTCACCGATGGGTATCCCTGGGGCATCTGGATCGCTTTTGACGTGGTCACCGGCACTGCGCTCGCCTGCGGCGGTTATGCGGTCGCCCTTTTGGCCTACATCCTCAACAAAGGCAAGTACCACCCGCTGGTGCGGCCTGCTCTGCTGACCAGTGCACTCGGCTACTCGATGGCGGGACTCTCGATCGTCATTGATGTCGGTCGTTGGTGGGGCGTCTGGCGAATCCCAATGGGCGGATTCCCGGACATGGGTTCTTACAACTGGAACTCCGCACTCCTCGAGGTGGCGCTGTGCGTCATGGCCTACGTGGGTGTGTTGTGGATCGAGCTCGGTCCGGCATTTCTCGAAAAATGGGAAGCCACATCCAAGAACTCTTCACTCGTGAAATTCGCCAAGTTCGGTCTCAAGTTCTATGACAAGGCCCTGATCTGGATCATCGCCCTTGGCGTGCTGCTTCCGACCATGCACCAGTCGTCGCTCGGTACCCTGATGCTGCTCGCCGGCTGGAAGCTCCACCCGCTGTGGAACACTCCCTGGATCCCGCTCCTCTTCCTCGTTTCCTGCGTGGGAATGGGATATGCGGTGGTTGTCTGGGAGTCCGCGATTTCGAGCAAGGCCTTCAACCGCGTGCGCGAAGACGAGATGTTGATCTCGCTTTCAGGTGCGATGGTGGTCGTCACCGGTCTGTATCTGTTGATTCGATTCACCGATCTCATCATCAGCGGGAAGACGATGCTGATGTTCACTTCGGGCTTCCTGAGCCTTATGTTCTGGATCGAGATCGCCCTCTTCGTTGCGCCGATGGTCATGCTCATGCGGTCCAAAGGGAACATGAAGTTTTCGACCATATTCAAGGCATCGATCCTGTTCATGCTCGCCGGAGGACTCTACCGGTTCGATGCATACATCGTGGCATACAATCCGGGAGACAACTGGTCGTACTTCCCGACCACCCTCGAACTCCTGATCACCCTGGGCGTGATCGCGTTCGAGATCTTCCTCTACATCGTCATTGTCAAACGCTACCCGATCCTCGGCGGCACGCGTCCGGCCGAGGCGGCTCATTAGAAGGGGGGGCCTGATGGCCAAAACGATCACTGTAGACCCGATCACTCGCATCGAGGGTCATTTGCGCATCGACGTCGAGGTCGACCGGGGGAAGGTCACCAATTCCTGGTCCTCCGGTCAGATGTGGCGCGGCATCGAGAAGATTCTCGAAGGCCGCGATCCGAGAGACGCCTGGGTCTTCACCCAGCGCATCTGCGGTGTGTGCACGACAGTTCATGCGATCGCATCGGTGCGATCGGTTGAGAACGCGCTCCAGATCAACCCGCCGCTTAACGCCCAGTTGATCCGCAATCTATTGATTTCGGCGCACTCGCTGCACGACCACATTGTCCACTTCTACCACCTGTCGGCGCTCGACTGGGTTGACGTCGTGTCGGCCCTCGACGGCAATCCGAGAACCACGGCACGCCTTGCTGAGTCGCTGTCCGACTGGCCCGGTAACGGCGAGAAGGACCTTGCGGCCGTCAAGGCCAAGGTTGCAGACTTCGTCTCCAAAGGCCAGCTTGGTATTTTCACCAACGGTTATTGGGGCCACCCGGCGATGGATCTGCCGCCGGATGTGAATCTGCTGGCAGTTTCGCACTACCTGCAGGCTCTCGAGGTCCAGAAGATCGCCAACAAGGTCGTCACGGTGCTGGGTTCCAAAACTCCCAACATCCAGAATCTCGCTGTCGGTGGTGTGGCCAATGCCATCAACCTCGACAACGAGGCGACGCTCAATATGGCGAAGCTCTATCAGATCAAAGGCTATCTGGAAGAGGTCAAGACCTTTATCGACCAGGTCTATTTCACCGACGTGGCCGCGATCGGCGCCATGTATGCTCCGTGGCTCGGCTACGGCGCCGGTGTCACCAACTACCTGTCGGTTCCTGAACTGCCGCTGAATGCCGAGGGCACCCAGTTCCAGATGCCTGGCGGAGTCATCATGAACGCCGACCTGGGCAGCTTCCAGGCCATCACATCGTTCAACGATCCTCTTTTCCGCGACAATGTCGCCGAATCGATCGCTCATGCGTGGTACGACGGCGACTGGCAGAAACATCCGTGGGAAGAGGACACCGTCCCGGCGTACTCCGAGTACGATTACAACGGCCGCTATTCGTGGGTCAAAGCACCGCGTTTCAACGACGAACCGATGCAGGTTGGACCGCTCGCTCAGGTGCTCGCCGCCCTGGCAGCCGGCGACGAGATGACCACCAAGTTCGCGCTCGAGTTCCTCGACGTTGCGGGCAGCATCGCGGGTGCCAAGCTGACTCCGGCCGTGCTGCATTCGACTCTTGGACGCCACGCGGCCCGGGCCATTCGCGCACGGGTTATCGCTCACCAGGCCCTCGCCCATTGGGAGGCTTTGGTTGCCAACATCGCATCGGGCGACACCGATATCTTCACCCCATTCGAGTTCCCGGCGGGTGAGATCCAGGGATTCGGTTTCCACGAGGCGCCGCGCGGCACCCTGTCGCACTGGTGCGTCATCGAAAACGGCAAGATCAAAAACTATCAGTGCGTTGTTCCTTCGACCTGGAATGCCGGGCCGCGTGACGGAAACGACCGGATGGGGCCCTACGAGGCGTCGCTGGTCGGCAACCCGATCGCTGACGAAGAACGGCCGCTCGAGGTCTTGCGGACCATTCACTCCTTCGACCCGTGTCTGGCGTGTGCGATCCACACCCACGATACGGAAGGCAACGAGAAGTCGAAGGTGAGAGTGCTGTAAGTAGCACCAAACCTGTTCAATCGCCGGGGGCTTCGCCCCCGGCTTTTTTTGATGCTGGATGCCGGATACTGGATGCGGCATCATTCTTGTCCGAGAAAGGGTCTCGGATAGCGTTCAGAGGCAGGGGCAGGGGCAGTCAACAGGAATCAGCGACAGCGACAGTGTCCAGCGGCAGCGACAGGAAGCAGCGACAGAGAACAGCAATCAGCGATCAGTGTTCAGCGGCAGCGATCAGGAGTACATGCGACGAAGTGGCCACCACCGGGTCGTTCAACAGAAGGGGTAGCCGGTGGGCGGCCGATGTCAAGGACAGGCAGGGTGCAGGGCATCCTTGACATCGGCCACCACACCGGCTTGTGGGTATGGGCATGAACGACCCGGAGGTGACCATGTCCAACGCCGCCACGAACACCAACCTCGTTGCCCACTCGAAAGCACTCGAAGCAGCAGGCATCGCGATCAAACTCGTGATGAGGGTTCCGGCTCCGCTGAAATCCATAGCCGATCAGGTCGTCCGATCGGCGAGTTCAGTCCCTGCGAACCTTGCAGAAGGCCACGGCCGTTTCGGTAGAGACCGGTTGAACCACTGGAGAATCGCCTACGCCTCGGCCAAAGAGGTCGACAGCCACTTGGAACTCCTCGCCCACACCGGGGCGATCAGCCCGAACGGAGCCAGTGAAGCGATGAAGGCGTTCGATCAGGTCCGTGCGATGACCTGGCGGCTCTTGAACCCGAAAAGGTGAGCGCTGCTGTCTGTCGCTGCTGTTGATAGCTGATCGCTGACCCTGACAACCGTTCGCTGACGCTGTCCGCCGTTCCCCGTCCCTGTCCCCGGTTGCTGTCTGAGACTCTGTCTTGGACAAGGGTGATCCAGAAACGAGCATCCAGCATCCAGTATCCAGCGCCGAGGATCGATCATCCGATCCGAGAACTCGAATATCTGCACTATCCATCACCCCACCGCTCTGGCACAATCATCGGATGATTGAGACCAAGCCCGTCCGCATTCTCGGTGTCGGTAACATTTTGTGTACAGACGACGGTCTCGGGCCCTACACGATCAAGGTCCTCGAGGCCGGGTACGAGTTTCCAGAGGGTGTCGAGGTGATCGACCTCGGGACCCCGGGGATGGATCTCACGCCCTACCTGGCGGATGCCCGAATGGTGATTGTGATCGACACGATCAGTGGCAAGCAGGAACCTGGCAGCCTGCGTCTGCTTCGCGACGGAGAGATCGTCTCGACGCCACCCCCTTCCCGTATGAGCCCCCATGAGCCGGGTCTTCGCGAGGCACTCATGGCGACCGAATTTTCGGACTCGAGTCCGGATGAAATTCTCCTCGTCGGAGTCGTGCCTGAGACAACCGGGCAGGGCACCGCGCTGACAGATGCCGTGCAAAATGCGGTTCCCGCGGTTACTGAAACGGTGCTCGCTGAACTCGAGAGACTCGGCTGTCCCGCCGTACGTCGAGATCCTCCCCTCGAACTCGATATCTGGTGGGCATGATGGCCTTGAAACTGACCACAACGCACGAAAAGATCCTCATCGGTCTGATCGCCCTCCACAGCTTCATCGTCGGCATCATGCTGATGTTCTTTTCCGAATGGGCGGTGGCTTTTGCCGGTTGGGACGGCGCTGATCCGATCTTCTTCATCTGGCAGGCGGGGGCGTTTCACTTCGTGCTCGCGGCCGGATATGTGGTGGAGTACAAACAACATGGGACCATCAATATGTTGCTGATCGCCAAGAGCTCGGCCTTTGTCTTTCTCATCGGTGGATCGCTGATTGCCGACACCCCGTGGTCCGTGTGGTTCTCCGGCTTTGCCGATGGCGCGATGGCGTTGGTGGCATATCTGGTGCACCGGGCGGTTGCCAGAGGCTGAAATCGGCCACCAATCGGAGGAACCGCAGAAAGCGCAGAAAAACGCAGATGTGTGTTCATGACCTATGGGTTGAGATGGAGAGCGTGGGCCCTATAGCCGAACTCCGAACTCCGAATTCCGAACTACGAACTCCGAACTCCGAATTCCGAACTCAAAAGTCTTCGTCGATCTCTTCGCCACCAACCTCTTCATAGATCTCCAGGATCTGATCACAACCGAACTGGACGGTCATCGAGAGGTAGTCGTGGATCGCCGTGCCGAGGTCTTCGCCCTCGGGGTCCGATCGCAGCGTGTCGACGCAAATGGAATTCATCGTCAGCAGTGCACCGACCACTTCGCGCACCCCGAAGCCCTGCATCAGCCGTTTTTCCGCCAGGTCTCTGCAGTAGGTCGTAAAGAGACCGCGGTCGTGGGTTCGGATCGAGCTCTGAAGATGGCGTAGCAGGATGATGAAACGCCACTCGAGGCGGTCCCTGGCAACATTCTGATAGGACGGAAAACGCGACGCCGAACCAGGAGACTGCATCTGGTCGAGAAATTCGGTGCAGATCGAATCCAGGTGCACTTCGAGCAATCCGTTGATCCGCAAATTGTCGCGGAGATGAACCTCTTTGAGGGCAGCGCGGTTGAGACGGTGCCATTCGTTGGGATTCGTTTTTCTGTATTCGACCATGAAGGGCATCCGACGCTGGAGAAGCAGGCGTTTTCTCGGTCTCCACCCGAGACGCTCGCTTGTACGGCTGGTGTCGACAGCGAGATCGGTGTCCAGGTACTGAATCATCCAAGGGCGTTCGAAGGGCCGGTTACCCAGCAGGCGACCGATCAGATCGCGGCCCCAGACACCAATCTGGGCGAGGGCCTTGGGCATGAAGATCGGGCGCCGGCGTTGGCCGAAATAATCGATGTTGGCCAGGTCATAGAGCTCTTTGTGGGAAAGTGTTTCGTTGGGGCTGGCGAGAAGGACTTCCCGTTGCCCGATCGAATCTCCCCGCTCCATCAGACGGCGGAGAAAGGGCCCCATCTCGCGGACGTGCATATAAGGGATGGCGGTGGTGCCTCGACCACCGAGGATGTTCTTGTTCCACACATCCGAAAGCCAGGTCTCGAGAAAGATATACAGTGGAGCGTATTCACACCAGTCGGAGAACAACGCGGCGAGACGGATGATGCAGGACGGGATGTCGTCGTACTCGACCAGCATCTCCTCGCCGATGCGTTTGGTCACCGCATAAACATGTTCGCCATCGGGCGGACTCTCTTCGTTGAGCGTTTCGCCGGTTCTGGGAAATTCACAGGCTGCGATCGAAGAACTGAAGATGAAACGCTTCAGATCGAGGCCGCGACACTCCTCCAGCACGTTGCGCATGCCTTCCACATTGGTCCGCCAATACTCGGGATGGTTCTCACCGGTGAAATCGTAGTGGGCGGCGAGGTGGATCACATAGTCGGCTCCGCCCGACTCGCGGATGTACTTGAATGCGGTGGCAAGTTGTTCGCGGTTGCCGATGTCGACCTGATACCAGGTGATGTTGTTGTGAATCGGCGCTCCGCAATGGAGTTGTGAACGACGGGCCAAACCGACGATTTTGAAATCGTTCTTGAAGTCTCGCAGAAGATTGCGGCCGATGAAGCCCGATGCGCCGGTGATGACGATGCGTGGGAGTGTCATAAACAGCGGGCATTGTACACCCCACCCGAGTCTCGCGCAGAGGAGCAGAGGAGCAGAGGAGCAGAGGAGCAGAGGAGCAGAGGAGCAGAGGAGCAGAGGAGCAGAGGAGCAGAGGAGCAGAGGAGCAGAGGAGCAGAGGAGCAGAGGAGCAGAGGAGCAGAGGAGCAGAGGAGCAGAGGAGCAGAGGAGCAGAGGAGACCCGCCCTTATCACGAACTAAGTCTCCGGTATGGTTCTCCCTTTCTCCCTTTCTCCCTTTCTCCCTTTCCCCTTTCGGGAACGGAACTGTCGTTCAAGATGTCATCCTGAGCGAAGCGCCCCTGGCGCGAAGTCGAAGGATCTGCGGACTGAGGTGTTCCATTCATCCCATAGATCCTTCGACTACGCCCCTTCCGGCTTCGCCTTTCAGGCTGCGCCGTGACAAGGCGGGGCTCCCCTCAGGATGACATCGGGAGGCGACACTCTGATTCAGGGAGATTCGGTCACGTCCATCGCTTCCGGTTCGGGTCTCCCTTTCCCCGCTCAGCAACGGCAACGGGCTCGGGCTCGATCGAACATCCAGCATCACCGCTGTCCAAAATAGATCGTCACCTGGAGTTTCCCACATGACAACACGTGGTTTATGGGTTGGTTTTCGGCATATCCGGTTCGCGGTTGCCCGTGCCTGTGCCCGTGCCCGCGTCCGAATTGCAGCGGCGGCGACAGTGTCCAGCGGCAGCGACAGGCAACAGCGAACAGAGACAGCGGTCAGGGACGGCGGTCAGTATCCAGCGGCAGCGGTCAGGAGTACAGGCGACGAAGCGGCCACCTCCGGATCGTTCAAAGGAAGGGGTAGCCGGTGGGCGGCCGAGTCGGTAGAGACCGGTCGAACCACTGGAGAATCGCCTACGCCTCGGCCAAAGAGGTCGACAACCACTTGCAGCTCCTCGCCCACGCCGAGGCGATCAGCCCGAACGGAGCCGGTGAAGCGACGAAGGCCTTCGATCAAGTCCGTGCCATGACATGGCGTTTACTCAACCCAAAGTCTTGATTTCAGTGCTCCATACCAATCAAACGTGACGCTGACTACTGTTCGCTGACGCTGACGCTGACGCTGAACGCTGAACGCTGATCGCTGTTCCCTGTCGCTGACGCTGATCGCTGCCGCCGTCCCTGATCGCTGTCTGAGACTTTATCTTGGACAAGAGTGATCCAGCATCCAGCATCCAGCATCTAGCCCCTCTGCCCCTCCGCCCCTCTGCCATATGGACCCTGGTTCTCCAATCTCGGACAGATCGACTGGCGATCTCCCTTTCCCCCCTTCCCCCTTTCCCCCTTTCTCCCTTTCTCCCTTTCTCCCTTTCGTGCTCGGTATACTGTCCAGGTGCACGAAATGGGTATCGCACTCGAGGTCTACCGGACCAGCCGCGAAACGGTCGAAGAGCATGGCGGTGGGACACTGCAGCGGGTTCGCCTCGCCGTCGGCGAGCTCTCGGCGGTCGAACCCGACCTCCTGGTCTACGCCTGGGAGGCTGTTGTTGCCGAAGGCCCCGATGTGGACGCCGAACTTGTCATTCAGTGGTGCACCGCGACTCAACATTGCGCTCAATGTGATGAGGACAAGGACCGGTCGGAGGGAAGTTGGATGCGGTTGTGTGCCGACTGCGGCATGCCGCTGGAGGTCACCGGCGGTGATGAACTCGATGTGATCGATCTCAGTTTTGAAACCGACGAGCCGTCGGATTGAGGCTGTTTCCGGTGAGGCGAAGATTCCGGTAGGAGAGGTCCCCAAGATGACGCAAATCGTGACAGTCAAACGCCGCGCCCTGGCAGCCAACGAAGAACAGGCAGAGTTGCTGCGGTCGCGATTCGCCGAATCGGGAACACTGGTCGTCAATCTGATCTCTTCGCCCGGTTCGGGAAAGACGACCCTGCTCGAGGCGACCGTTCGCGCCCTCGGAGACGAGCTCAGTTGCGCGGTCATCGAAGGCGACGTGGCGACCGAAAACGATGCCGATCGGATTCGTGCCCTCGGCGTGCCGGCGCACCAGATTCTGACCGGCGGATCCTGCCACCTCGATGCCCGCCAGGTCGACAGTGGATTGCGCGACGGCGCGATACCGTTGGTGGATATTCTTTTCATCGAAAACGTCGGCAACCTCATCTGTCCGACGACCTATGACCTCGGCGAGGATTTCAAGGTGGTCGTGTTGTCGGTGACCGAGGGTGATGACAAACCGGTCAAATATCCCGCCATCTTCTCTCGCGCCGAGGTCGCGGTGATCTCGAAGTCGGATCTCCTGCCCTATGTCCCCTTTGATATGGACGCGGTCCAGGAGCACATCACCACCCTCAACCCTTCGGGCTGCGTTCTTGTTACCTCATCGCTCGGCGGCGACGGTATCGATGCCTGGATCGATCTGTTGCGGTCGCGGCTAGCCGAAAAACGGCGACCAAGGGTTTGATTGGCAAACAACTGATTCGCGTCCAGCTCCGGTGTCGCGGCACCGTTCAGGGTGTGGGTTTCCGCCCGACCGTCCACCGCATCGCGACATCAATCGGTCTCGCGGGGTGGGTCATCAACGATCCGTTGGGCGCGACCGCGGAGGTTGAGGGATCATCGGAGATGATCGATCTCTTCGTCGAACGGCTGCGCTCCGAACTGCCGCCCCTGGCGCACCTCGATGCGATCGAGCGAGTAGAACTGGATCCCGTGCAGGCCGAAGGATTCGAAGTCCGGACCTCGACGACCGGGCGCCCCGAAGGGGCCCTGGTGCCACCCGATACCGTCCTGTGCGCGGACTGCCGGCGTGAGGTCGAAGACCCGATGGATCGACGCCATCACTACCCCTTTACGACCTGCACCAATTGCGGTCCGAGATTCTCACTGGTCAAGAGCCTGCCATATGATCGTGAACGGACGTCGATGGCGTGTTTCCCGTTCTGCCCGGACTGCGAGCGTGAATACGGGGACCCTGCGGATCGGCGCTTCCACGCAGAGCCCGTGGCCTGTCCACGTTGCGGCCCCCGTTTGTGGCTGGCCGACGAGAACGGCGAGGAGTTGATCACCTCGGAGGATCCCATCGTCCAGGCGCAACAAGCGCTCCTCGATGGTCGAATCGTAGCGGTCAAGGGGCTCGGAGGATTCCAACTCGCCTGCCGGGCCGACGATCCCGACGTGGTGAATCGTCTGCGTCGGCGAAAGCGCCGCTTTGGGAAACCCTTTGCGGTGATGGTTCGTAACCTTCAGGTCGCGAGATCCGTGGTCCACCTCGAGGAGCAGTCGGAGGCCCTGTTGGCATCTTCCAGGGCGCCCATCGTCCTTGCTCCACGTCGTCAGGAGGCTCCGATTTCCGACGAGGTGGCACCAGGGCTCGATGATCTCGGGGTCATGATCCCAACCACGCCCCTGCACATCGAACTGACCCGCGACCCGCGGTTGCCACCCGTGGTCATGACCTCGGCCAATCTCTCGGAAGAACCCCTGTGTCGCGGCAATCGAGAGGCCGTCGAACGGCTGACTGGTATCGCCGATCTCTTTTTGTTGCACGACCGCGACATTGTGCGCCGGGTGGATGACTCGGTGGTGAGGAGCTCGGAACTGGGCCCGATTCTGGTTCGGCGGGCTCGGGGCTGGGTACCGGAGCCGGTGCCCCTGCCGGTATCTTCGCTCGCGGTCGTTGTGGCCGTCGGGGGATTCCTTCAGGTCACGGGGTGTGTCGCGCAGGGAAATCGCGCCTTTCCCACGCAACACGTGGGCGATCTCGAGTCGGTGCCGGCCCGGCAGTTTCATCGCGAGGTCATCGAGGGTTTGCTCGATTTTCTTCAGGCCACCCCCGATGTGGTCGTCGCCGATTTGCACCCGGATTACCCGAGTTCCTGGTACGCGCGAGAATTGGCCGAGACCCACGGCGCGAGGCTGGTCCAGGTCCAACATCATTTAGCCCACATTGCTGCGGTGCTCGCCGAAAGTGGAAACTTCCCAGACCCGGGGAAGACGGCACTCGGCATCGCTTTGGATGGAACCGGGTGGGGGCCCGACGAGACCTCATGGGGCGGCGAGTGGCTGGAGATCCAGGGCGATCTTTCGTGGCGGCGGCTTGCCCATCTCGAAGCTCTGGATCTGATCGGGGGCGAGGCGGCGGTGCGTGAGCCGTGGCGGGTCGCGGTGGCGGCGTTGGTGCGAAGCGGACATGCCGATCTGATCGCCGCCACGCCGATGGCCAATCTCGTTGAGACTGCTCGCATGGATTCGGTGCGGCGGCTCGCGGAGGATTCCGGGTGGCCGCTTGCTTCCGGGGCGGGACGCGTGTTCGAGGCGGCAGGAGCTCTGTTGGGCGTGACCGAATCGAATCGCTGGGAAGGTGAAGCTGCAGCGAGGCTCGAGGCTTTGGCAGCGCAGGCGGCGGGATCGGCCGAAGTCTGGTCTGAGGTCGAGATTGATATGACCTCCGGAGACCCGGTTCTGCCCTCGAAGAGCCTCCTCGCCGCGGCCGCACGCAGGGTGGTCGATGGGCAGGACCCTTCAAGGGTGGCCCTCGGTTTTCATAAGACCTTCTCTAGCCTGGTGGTAGAGATCACTCGACGAGTCAGCGGAGAATCGACCGATCCAGTGGCGCTGGGTGGGGGATGTCTGGTCAATCGGATCCTGTGTTCTCAACTGAGCGCGGGCTTCGTGGCCATTGGGCATGAGGTCCTGCTGCCGCGCCAGTTGCCGCCGGGTGACGGGGGATTGTCGTATGGACAGGCAGTTCTTGCGGCAGTGGCTGAGGCAAGAGGCGTGACGCTCAAAATGGAGCCGGCCGCCGGTTAAAGTCCGGCAGCGCCAAACGCTGATAACCAGTCGCTATCGCAATCGCTATCGGTATCGCTATCGAGCAATGACAGTCTCGATTTGCTGTATTGATAGCGAGAGCTATTCCGATAGCGAGAGCGATTTTCGCTTCAGGCTTCTGTAGGATGTACATGTAACAAACCCGACGTTTCACCTTGGGGCGTCGTGACCGAGAGGGAGGGTTCTCATGTGTCTCGCCATCCCGATGGTATTGGTCGAACGAACCGAATTCGACGGAGTCGCCGAGATCGACGGTGTGCGGCGGCAGATTTCGACGATGTACGTGCCCGACGCCAAGGTCGGTGATTACGTGCTCGTTCACGCCGGCTTTGCGATCTCTCAGGTGGACGAAGAAGAAGCAGCCAAAACTCTCGAGTTGTTGCGCGAGTACTCCGACTCGATGGTGGAGTTGTGAGCACCGGGCTCTTCTCCGACCCGGAGGTCATGGATGGGATTTTGTCAGACCTCCGCGAGCAGGCTCGTCAACTCGATCGCCGAGTGACCTTTATGGAAGTCTGTGGCACCCATACCCACAGCGTGGCCGGAGCGGGTCTGCGGCGATTGATGCCGGAACGGGTGCGACTGATTTCCGGACCTGGCTGTCCGGTCTGCGTCACCCCGGTTGAATACCTCGATCGGGCGCTTGCCCTGGCGGCCCAGCCCGACACTGTGTTGTGCACCTTTGGCGATTTGATGCGCGTTCCGTCGAGCACCATGTCTCTGGAAATGGCTCGGGCGGAAGGCGCTCGCGTCGAGATCGTCTACTCGCCACGGGACGCCGTGGCGCTGGCTCGCGAAAACCCGGCGCTCCGGGTGATCTTCCTGGCGGTTGGATTCGAGACCACCGTTCCGACCATCGGCGGCGCGCTCGACGAGGCGGAACGAACCGGCGTGCCGAATTTCCTCCTGCTGCCGGGGAACAAAACCATGCCGCAGGTGATGCGGGTGCTGGTGGACGATCCTGATCTGGATGTGGATGGCTTTTTGCTGCCGGGTCACGTTTCGGTGATCACGGGTTGGAAGCTCTTCGAGTTTCTCGCCGAGGACTATGGCGTGTCGGGTGTGGTTGCCGGTTTCCTGCCTACCGATGTGGCCCAGGGTGTGGTGGCTCTCATCCGCCAGGTGGCAGAGGGCGAGGCATCCATCGGCAATGTCTACGGCCGGGTCGTGACCCCCGACGGCAATGTCCATGCGCGGGACCTGGTGGATCGGTATTTTGAACCATCGGACGAGATCTGGCGGGGCTTTGGAATGGTCCCGGGATCTGGGCTCGGTCTGCGCTCGGAATGGGCGCACCGCGACGCCTCCTTGATCGAGGTCGAACTGCCGCCGCCGAACGAACCGGTGGGTTGCGCGTGCGGTGATGTTTTGCGCGGTGTGATCGACCCGCCGGAATGCCCACTGTTCGATGCGGGCTGCGATCCTGATACGCCGATTGGGGCCTGCATGGTCTCCTCCGAAGGTACCTGCGCCGCCTGGTATCGCCACGAGCGGTGGGCAGGCGGGGGGCAATCGTGAAGGCGCCCGACAAGGTCCTTCTGGCACACGGTGGGGGAGGGCGTCTGACCCGGCGCCTGGTTGAGGAGCTTTTCCTGCCGGCGTTTCACAATCAACACCTGGCCGATTTGACCGACGCTGCGGTGCTGCCGGAACTGCCGCCGGGACGACCGGCCATGACCACCGATGCGTTTGTGGTCGATCCACCGGTTTTTTCGGGTGGTGATCTGGGGTGTTTGTCGATTTACGGCACGGTCGAACGATCTCGCCATGGGTGGGGCCAAGCCCCTGTGGCTGACGTGGGCCCTGATCCTCGAGGAGGGCGCCGACGGTGTGCTCCTGGAGACCTGTGTCCGGGGTGCTGCAGCCGCCGCCGAAAAGGCTGGGATCGCCGTAGTTGCCGGAGACACCAAGGTGGTGCCGCGAGGCAAGGGTGACGGCATTTTCGCGGTGACCGCCGGTCTCGGTGTCGTGCCTCCGGGGCGTGATATTTCGGACACCAACATCCAACCGGGAGACGCGATCCTGGTTTCCGGTCCGATCGGCGACCACGGAGCGACGGTGCTTGCGCACCGGCACCAGCTCGATGCTCCCGGGCTCGAGTCCGATTGTGGTCCGTTGACGTCGCTGGTCGAAAACCTGATGGCAAGCGGTGCAGCGGTTCGAAGCATGCACGACCCGACCCGTGGGGGGGTCGTGACGGTCAGCCACGAGGTCGCCGAACGGAGTGGTGCGCGGGTGGTTCTGGAAGAGTCTCAGATACCGGTGCAGAAGACCGTCGCGGCGGTCTGCGATCTCCTCGGGCTCGATCCGCTGGCCCTGGCCTGCGAGGGCCGTGCGTTGGTGTGGGTCGCGAGCGAGGATGTGGATCGCGCGTTGCAGGCGATGCGCGCCGACCCCGCCGGGGCCGGTGCCATGGTGATCGGCCGGATGGAGGAGGCTCCAAAGGGAGCGCCGCCGGTCGTAATGAAAACCCGGATCGGGGGTGAGAGGCCGCTCGATCTGCTTTCTGGATTGGATCTTCCGAGGATTTGTTGATGGATGCTCAGAGCGTTTCGTGGAGTCTACTGGCAGCGGCCTTTGGCGTGGGTGTTGTGCACACCCTGCTTGGGCCCGATCACTATCTTCCCTTCATCATGCTCGCCAAGGCGCGCGACTGGAGCCGACTGAAGACGGTCGTCGTGACCGCCGTCTGCGGTCTCGGACACATCGCGTCGTCGGTGATCCTGGGTGGGATCGGTATCGCCCTGGGACTTGCCATCGGGCAGATCGAGGGGGTCGAAACGGGGCGCGGACCGCTTGCCGCGTGGGCTCTTGTGGCTTTTGGTTTTGCCTACGCATTGTGGGGCATTCGCCACGCAATGAGAAAGCGCCGCGGCATCGAGACCCACACCCACGGTGACGAGGTCCACATCCACAGCCACGGCATCAGTCCTCACGGTCATGAGGGCAAAACAATCGGCACCAACACCACCTTCTGGACGCTGTTCATTATTTTCGTCCTTGGGCCGTGCGAACCTCTCATTCCACTTTTTGCCCTGCCGGCGAGTCAGGGCCGATGGGACGTGGCGATTTTGACGGCCCTGGTCTTTGCGGTCGCAACCCTGGTGTCCATGGTCGGCGCCGTGCTTGCAGGCTATGAAGGTCTCAAGCTGGTACGACTCGGTCCGCTGGAACGGTGGTCGCACGTCTTTGCGGGGTGCGTGATCGCCGCAGCCGGTCTGTCGATTATCTACCTCGGGTTGTAGTTCGATGAAGGGGTCGGTTCGCTTTGTCCACGCCTCCGACCTTCACCTCGATGCCACCTTCGGCGGAGTCGATGCCACCGACGACCGGGTGTCGGGAGCCCTTGCACGATCAACCTTTGAAGCCCTCGATCGGGTGATCGACCTGTGCATCGATCGGTCGGCGGACTTCCTCGTCATCGCCGGAGATCTTCACAACAGCGCAGACCGCAGTCTGCGGGCCGAGCTCGCCTTTCAAAGGGCCATGATGCGAATGGACGAGGCTGGAATTCCGGTCTTTCTGGTCCACGGCAATCACGACCCCAGGGATGGCTGGTCGGCGGGGTTGGAACTTCCTCCCTCAGTTAAGATTTTCCCGGCAGATCGGGTGGCGCGATTCGAGGTTGAGCGTGACGGTGATGTTGCTTGTGCCGTCTATGGCCGGAGTTTCGCCACCCGTGAAGTCACCGACAACCTGGCGCGCGGATTCAGCCGCAGGACGGGGGACCCGCTTGCATTGGCAGTGCTCCACGCCAACGTGGGCCAACGCGAGGGCCACGACAATTACGCCCCGTGCTCGGTCGAGGATCTGCGATCGGCGGGGATGGATTACTGGGCGCTCGGTCACATACATGTGCCGGGCCGGGTTTCGGATCACCCGCCAGCCGTGTACCCGGGGTCGACCCAGGGTCTCGATCCCACCGAGGAAGGGCCCCGCGGGTGCCTTTTCGTGGAGCTCGACGGCGACGGGGCCGTTGAGGAATTCGTTTCCACGGCCTCCGTTTTGTGGCGACGGGTGGAGTTGCCGAGCGCCGAGATCACGGGACTCGACGGATTACGGACCGCGATCCGCGAGCTCTGCCAGAATCTTCGTGAAGCAGGTGCGGGGCGTCCTGTCATCGCGAGAATCGATTTGACGGGTCGCTCGCCGATCCATGGTGCACTCCTGCGACCGGGTGTGATGAGAGATCTTGTCGCGGATATTCGTGACGAACAGCTGGGTCTCGACCCATGGTTGTGGATCGACCGGGTCCGTGATCGCACGCGACCGGCCGTCGCCCTCGAAGAGGTGCTGGCCGAAGAAGGTCTTCGAGGTGACATTGCGCGTCTGGCCGGCGCCCGAATGGAAGATCAAGCAGCGGCCCATTCGCTCCTGGCGGAGATCATCGACCCGGTCCTCGATCAGCTCGCGGCGAGGCCCGAGACCATCTCCTCGCCGGAGGAAATTGTCGCGCTGGCGAGAGACCTTTGCATCGATCTCGTGTCGGAGGATGATCTCTGATGCGTTTGACCAACGTAGAAGCCGTTCGTTTTGGGGAGCTCTCGGACGAGGTCCTCGGCGTCTTCGGTGCAAGCCTCAGCGTCGTTTACGGGCGAAACGAGGCCGGCAAGAGCACCTACAGTTCGCTGATTCGGCAGATCCTCTATGGTTTTCCCCGCGGCCGGACGAACGAGCGGCAGTACCTGCCGCCATCGGGCGACGCCCGGGTCGGCCGTCTCGTCTTCGATGACGATGGAACGCCGTGGATCGTCGAGCGAACCGAGGGCGCCCATGGCGGCCGGGTGATGGCCAGGGGACCGCACGGTGAGCAATCCGGAGATGTCCTGCTCGAGCCCCTCATTGCCGGTGTGAGTGCCGGTGTCTTCAAGGGCGTCTTCGGGTTTTCGCTCGAGGAGCTCTCTGACTTTTCAGCCCTCGAGTCAATTCAGTCGCGGCTTTATGCAACCTCCGCCGGCCTCCTGGTGAATCCCTACGATGTTCTCGAAAAACTTCGTGCCGATGCCGACGCTCTATGGGCTCCGCGAGCGCGCACCAAGGAACTCCATCGTCTCAACCAGGATCTGCGATCGCTGCGGGAGGATCGGCGAAAACTCGAGGAGGCGGCCGAGAGCTATCGGGTCGATCGGGAGCAGCGGGTGGTGGTCGGTGCCAACCTCCAAACTGCTGAAGGAGAGCTTCAGAGCCGTCGCCGGGAGGAGGCCCGTCTCAGGGCGCTGCTTGTCGAAGGCCACCGGCTGGAAGACAAGATCCAGGAGGACGAGGCCGAGCTCGAGGGCAAAAAACTCGATGTGGAACGGGCCCGGCGCGAGGCAGCGGCCCACGAAGTCGACGACGAGCTTCTCGAGCGTTCCGACACGATCGAGAGACTGGGTGCGCGCTTCGAGCTCTTTCGATCGGAGGCCTCGCAGCTCAAGATCGACCTCGAGAAAAAGCGTCAACTCGAGACGGATCTGGAACGGAGGGTCACCGATCTGGGTGAAAGTTGGACCCTGGAGACGGCGGGCGCTCTGCATCTCGATCTCGAACTCGAGAACCGACTCCACGAATCGGAGGAGCGGCTGCGCGAAACCCAGCGTCGCAGGGAGGAGGACGCCCGGCGTGCAAGCGAGGCGCGCAAGGAACACGATGAGGCCGAACACAGGGCGCGAGAGCTTTCGCAGAACCTGGGTCTCGAGAACGCCGACCAGATCAATGATGAGGTGGGGACCCGGCTCGAGACCGTCGATCGTCTGCTCACCCTCGGTCACGGTCCCGATACGCAGGGGCCGTCCTTCTTGCCGGCTGCTGCTGCTGCTGTCGTGGCCGTCGCGATCGTGGTGGCGGGGTTTTTCGTCGACAACCGCCCTCTGATGTGGGCAGCAGTACCGATCGCCCTCCTGGCCGTCGGTCTCGCTGTGGGACCACTTCTGTATCGTCGTCGGATCCCGCGGGCGGTGGCGGAGCTGCTGCCGGTGCTCGAGCTCGAAGAAACTCCGTCCGCGATCGAGTTGATGGAAATGAAGAACCGGCTCGAGGAGTGCCGTCGTCTGTGGGCCACCGAAACCGAGCTCGCTCTGACCGCTGCGGCCCGGGAGGAATCGGCCCGCAGCGCGGCCGAGAACCACGATCGCGCGTGGCGCGGCTGGCTCGCCTGGGTGGATGAGCACCAGCTTCATACGCTCTCGGATAAACCGGAGAGCGTGCGGCGGGTGCTCCGATTGCTCCGCGACCTGAGATCGCGGATGGATTCGATGCGCGGGCTCCAGGCCGAAGTGGATCGCCGTGAGGAATTGTGTCAGGAGTATGGCCGAGAAGCACGCACTGCCGGGGCCACCCTTTCGAAGGCTGACGGATCAGTGGATCTCGATGGGACCGAGCACGGGGTCCGTTCGCTCCTGGCGAGGTCGGGCGCGGCAAGACGTTCGGCTGAAAAGCGGCGTGAGCTTCTGTCTGAGGCATCGGCAGCGGAGGAGCAGGGTGCGGTGCTCTCCGAACGCATCACGAGGAATCGGCGGCGGTTGACCGAGATCTTCGGGCAGGCCGACCTCGGCGACGGCAAGACAATGGCCGACCTCGAAGCAGCAGCAGCGGTGGCTGGAAAAAGGGCCGGCGAGATCGAGGCTGAACGCGACCAACTCCTCGAGCATCGCGGTACCCTCGACGGCCGCCTGCAGCGCGGCGCCGAAGAGAGTGCGTCATCTGAACTCCGGTTGGCCGAGTCGGGTCTCATTGAGCGAATCGCAGATACGGTGGAGGCCTACGCGGTCAAGGCCGTGGCCGCGAGGTTGCTCGAGGAGTCACTCGAGGTCTATGAAGCCGAGCGCCAGCCGGCCGTCATCCAGCGGGCCCAGGAGATCTTCTCGAGCCTGACCGACGGGCGCTACACAAAGATCGGAACGCCCCTCGGTTCTTTCGAGCCCACGGTGAGTGACGGCCGTTCCATTGGCAAAGCTCCGCAGAAACTCTCCCGCGCCACCGCCGAACAGCTCTTCCTCGCGCTCCGCCTGAGTTACATCGAAAATCTGTCCGGCGCCCACCCCGCCCTCCCGGTCCTGATGGACGACGTTCTCGTCAATTTTGATGACGAGCGTCGCGGAGCGGCGGCCGAGGTCATTGCGGAGTTTGCCAATCGTCGCCAGGTCATCTTCTTCACCTGCCATCCGGCGACCGTGCAAGCATTTGCCGAGCGCGCGGAAGGCTGTACGGTCCTCGAATTGGGTGGGTAAGACCCTTGTTGCGCGGATTCTACACGCCAGTAGTCGACAGTCCTCAGTCGTCAGTGCTGACGAATGTCCCTGATTGGTGCTGTCGAAATGTCGCAAGTGTTTATGGAAGAGACGTTTCCGATCAGCCATTCGGCGACCAACGCTCGAGAACTGGAGCATCGGTGCGATCGAGCAGCGCGAGCAACGCCCGAAGAACCGAGGTCTGGAGCGCGTGGTTGCCGGCCTCACCGAGTGGGAAACCGAGGGGGTAGGGGACCGACAGGGCGCGGGGGGGCTGGATCTTGCGGGTGATGTCCTCGAGCATGGTGATGGAGGCGGTGGCGATTCCCCGGTCCTCGACTGTTGACTGAGCCAGACCGACCGTCTGGACGCAGACCGGTCAGACAGGGACCATCAGCGCGACGTCTACCTGGTCTTCCACGAAAATGTCCGCCACCACGGGAAGGGTCTTGCGGATGTATCTTCCGGGTGCGGTAATGGAGCCCATGACCGAAATGTGGCGGGGCGCCACCGATCCGATGACACCGTCTGCCGCCAGCTCGTGCAAACGGTCGAGGGGCAAGCCCATGTTGCGATCGGCTTCGATTCCGTCGTGAGAGAAGCTGTCCGAACGATGGTGCTCTTCGAGCGTCTGTACGTCGATATCGTCGGGGATCACGCGATAGCTGAAATCGCCGCCTTTGATCGAGGCGCTGAACGGCTCCTCGCCGGGAACCACGAAGCCGGCGGAGGACAGCAGTGCCACCCTGCACTCGGGCAGAGGCCTTCCGAGAACCGTGCACGGTACCGGATCGATGACCCGCCAGGGATAGGCTTTCAAGAAGGCGCGGAGGCTGAGTGAAAGGTCTCTTGTTTCTACCATCGGAGCGAAGGGTACCATTTGTCGAGTTCGGAGTTCGGAGTTCGGAGTTCGGAGTTCGGAGTTCGGAGTTTGGAGTTCGGAGTTTGATCCACTCAGGTAATTGGGCGGGGGCGGAGGATCTTCAGACCTCAAAATTCAAAACTTGAAACTCAAAACTGATTGAGTGCAGGTACAATCCCGCCCATGCATACACCCATGTTTCGTCCCGTTGTGCTTGTGATCTGTGTTTTGGTTCTTGCGGCCCTCCTGGTGCCTGCCCAGCCGTTGCTGGCGGCAGAGGAAAAGGCGGCATCCGGCCCCGTCGAACGGACGTTGCCGTCGGGTGCGAGCGCCCTGTTGTGGCCCCGCCCGGGTTCGGGCACTGTCCTGGTGGCAGTCGCTGTCCCTGCCGGGTCGCAGGACGAGCCGGCAGGGATGGGCGGTCTTTCGCACTACCTGGAACATCTGCTCTTTGATGGTTTTGACGAACTCGACGAGCGGGGTGTGACCGAGGCCTTTGAAAGGCTTTCGGCCTATATGAATGCCTTTACCCGCGAACAGACGACGGTGTATTTCGCTCTGATTCCCCGCGCCGACGCGGTGGCTGCGGCCGAGCTCATGGTGGGCATGCTCACCCGTTCGACCATCGAAGCAGAGGTCTACGAAAAAGAAAAGAAAGTCATTCTCGAGGAGTTGGCCAAGGATCATGCTTCTCCGGACGGCCTGAAAGAGGATCGGTTGCGTGAGGCTCTCTGGCAGGGAACCCCTCTCGAACACCCGGTCGGTGGATCGGAAAGCTCGGTGGGGGCCACCCCGCGGGACAAGGTCGTCGCCTATTGGAACGAACGTTATGTGCCCTCCGGTTTTCGGCTGCTGATCACCGGTGATCTCGATGTCGGTGGCCTCGAGGCTGTCTTGAAACCCTTTGCAGCTCTCGGTCCATCTGATCGTGCCGCTGCGCGTCCGGATCAACTGGAGTGGTCCGGGTGGGGTGAGTGGGTGGCCATGACGGCGCCCGAGGCCCCGGCCGGCGGAGGAATGCCCACCATGGGGATGGGTGGCGGCGGCCACGGAATGTCCGGCCGCGGTCAGGCGCCGTCGGGCGGGACCCTCGCGGTCGTGATCGCGGTGCCCGATGCGTTGTCCGAGTCCGGAACCGAGGTGGAGATTCTGGCGCGATGGTTGTCGGACTCCAATGGCCCCTTTGCGGCGATTGTCGGTCCCGGCTTGGCCCGCGAAATCAGCGTCACGCGGCAGCCCCGCGAACCCCGCGATCTTCTCGAGATCCGGGTCGAGGCGGAGATGGGGGCCGATCCCGAGAGCCTCCTGGCATTGCTCCTCGGAACTCTCAATCGCGCGTCAGCCGGCCCGACCGACACGGAGGCCGCGATCATTCAGCGCACCTGGGCGGGAGAGCGGGCACTTTCCGATCAGCGGCCGCATTATGCGGCGGTTTTCTTTGGCGAGGCTCTGGCGTCAGCCCGTGGCTCACTGATTGATTCGGTCTCGCCGCCGGTGGTTGAAGCGACTGTTCTTCGGAGCACGGCAGCGGCATTGTTGACAAACATCTCTTCGCGATCGCGTGCTGCCTGGCTGGGCAAGGGTGGTCCGGAAGTTCGGGTGGCGCTCCCCGAAGCGCAGGCGACTCAGACGACAGCACGAAGCGCGATGCTTGAAAACGGACCGCTCGGGAGCCGTGTCACCACACTTGAGAACGGTGTGGTGGTGGGTGTTCTCCCCGAAGTGGGCAGCGATGTTTTCGGTATTCATCTTCTGGTGGCTGACCGCACGCTCCGCGAACCGGATGGTGCGCCGGGAATCTCTGATTTCGTTCACCGGCTGTTGTCAGCCGGGACGGCCCTCGGGGACAGTGGCGATTTTGCCCGCCGTGTCGAGAGGGCGGGTTTCGAGGTCAAGGTCGCTGACTCGCCGATGATTCCCTTCGACAACCGGTATCACGTGCCCGATTTTTCCTATGTCCGCATCGAAGGGCCCGCGACCGGTCTCGAGATCGCCCTCGCGATGTTGGCGGAGATGATCCGCGTCCCGGCCTGGGACAACGAAGGGTGGCGTGGGGCGATGACTTCGCACCAGGCGGCCCGTAAGGCCGATAACCGGGGTTCGGAAAAGGCTCAACAGCTTTTCTTTGGCGCCCTGCTCGGTACCGGACATCCTTTGGCCCAGCCGGTTTCGGGCCCCCTGGATGCACCACCGGTCGATGCCGACGCTGTCCGAAAAACGTGGAATTCCTGGCCGGATGGTTTCTTTGCGCCCGCCGGTCTGGTGGTGACCGTCGCCTCGCCGGTCTCGGCGGAGGAGACAGTCGAGATGGTGAAGGACTTCTTCTCGGGTGGCCCGAGTGCCGAACCGCGGCGAGGACCCTACCCCGAACCCGAACCGGCAACCGACGCTCCGATCGTCGAGATCGGTGAGGCGCCGCAGGTGACGCTCCTGTGGGGCCGGATCGCGGAAGTTGAGCCAGAGGACCGGGTCGCGACCCTGGTGGCGATGGATTCGTTGTCGGACAAGATGACAGCGGTGATTCGAGAACGCGAGGGTCTGGCCTATCGACTTGGCGCCGGTGTCAGAAACAACCCGGATGGATCCTGGATCTTGTCGGCCACCGTCGGGACCCGGCCGGAAAACAGTGACAGGGTGGCCGGTCTTCTCGAGGAGCTGGTCGGCGAACTGGCAGCGGAAGCAATGGACGAATCCGATCTCGATCGTTGGCGGGCACGGCAACGCCGCAGCCGGATGCTGCGCGGAATGTCCGCGGCTTCACGCGCCTACCGAGTGGGCCGTGCGCTCTTCGAGGGTCCGGGTTCGCCCTTGGCCGTGGACGAAGAAGCCTACGCCGAGGTCACGCCAGAAGCGATCCAGTCCGCGGCGAAGAAATATCTCGTGCCGGAAAAGATGCTGTTGGTCGTCACGCCGTAGTAGGCAGAGGAGCAGAGGAGCAGAGGAGCAGAGGAGCAGAGGAGCAGAGGAGCAGAGGAGCAGAGGAGCAGAGGAGCAGAGGAGCAGAGGAGACCCTGCCCTTATCAGAAGCCGCGCTTCCTGTAACGTTCTCCCTTTCCCCCTTTCCCCCTTTCTCCCTTTCCCCCTTTCTCCCTTTCCCCTTTCGGGATCGGGATCGAGCATCCAGCATCTAGGATCACTGTTGTCCAAAACGGATCGTCATGAAGTTACCTACCTGACAACACGTGGTTTACGGGTTGGTTGTTGGCATGTCCGGTTCGTGGTTCGCAGGTACCCGATACCGATCCCGAATCGCAGCGGCAGCGGCAGTGTCCAGCGTCAGCGACAGGCAACAGCGTCAGGGAACAGCGACAGAGGACAGCGGCGGCGGCGGCAGCGATCAGGAGTCCAGTCGGCGAAATGGCCACCTCCGGGTCGTTCCAAGGAAGGGGTAGCCGGTGGGCGGCCGATGTCAAGGACAGGCAGGGTGCAGGGCATCCTTGACATCGGCCGCCACACCGGCTTGCGGGAATGGGCATGAACGACCCGGAGGTGACCGTGTCCTCAGCCGCCACGAACACCAACCTCTTTGCCCACTCGAAAGCCCTGGAAGCAGCAGGAATCGCGATCAAGCTCGTGATGAGGGTTCCGGCTCCGCTGAAGCCTATCGCCGATCAGGTAATCCGGTCAGCAAGTTCGGTCCCTGCGAATCTGGCAGAAGGGCACGGTCGAGTTGGTAGAGACCGGTTGAACCACTGGAGAATCGCCTACGCATCGGCCAAAGAAGTCGACAGCCACTTGGACCTCTCTGCCCACGCCGGGGCGATCAGTGCGACAGCCGCCCGCGACGCGATGAACGCCTTCGATCAGGTCCGTGCGATGACCTGGCGCCTTTTGAACCCGACGAAGTGAGTTCTGATCGCTGTCGCTGATAGCTGAACGCTGCCCCTGACTCCTGTTCGCTGACGCTGTAGACCGTTCTCTGCCGCTGTCCCTGCACGCTATCCGAGACTCTGTCTTGGACAAGAGTGATCCAGCATCTAGGATCGAGCATCTAGGATCGATCCCCTCTGCAATCTGGTGTAGGGACCTCGCAGGCGATACCTCTACCGAGACCGATTGGATATCTGCGTGATCTAGGGTTTCTCCAGTCGGCTGCTACTGAGCTGTCGGCGGATCCTCGACCCGCACCAATGACCCCTCGGTCACCCAGTGTTCGTAGAGCCTTCGGATACGGAAGGAGTCGAGGCCGATCTCGGGCTCGACGACGGCCGGCGGTGCGCCTCGGACAGCCTTGGTCCACACCGCCTTGGCCAGCTTTGGGTCGCCATCCTCTTTGACATCGCTCGGTTTCTTGTTGGCTGGTTTGAAACGGGCGTCATCCGGAACCAGCGAGGCGGCCCTCTGGAACTCGTCGTAGCGGCGCATGCCTTCGAGCAACAGAGAAGTGACCGAGTGCGCGTCGTCAGGGTAGCTTTTCGATTCTTCGGATTCACTGCGACTGTGGAATTCGAAGCGTCCTTCAGCGGGGATTTCCAGGAGTTGGTAGACCGCGAGATCGTTCGAGAGCTTTCCGTAGCTGGCCGACACGAGGATGGTCTGATCCAGTTCAACCGCCGCCAGATCCGTGCCACCCGAACCGAAGATCTTGATGGTCCCGGCGAGCCTGCTGTCGGCGAGGTTTTGCAGGAGATTGGGGAGCCCGAAGAGACCGAGGTCACCACTCAAAGTCGCCAGGTTCTTTGCTGATTTCGATTTCTCGGCCACCGATGAGCCCATTTGTTCGAGGGCTCGCCCTGCGCTGGTAGAGAAGGGCTGATCGGTATATTTGCGAGCGATTTCGCCCAAGGTCTTTTGCACCAAGGGTGTGTTCGTGCCGGATACGGCGGTGATGAGATGTTCCACCACCTGGCTTTTGCGTTCGTTCTTGCGCGAAACGCCGAGGAATCTCCTCGGCAACTCGTTTTCGAGAGCGTCGACCAATCGCTTCACCTGCTCCGGGGAGTTGGAGAGGTCCTGTGAACCGAGTTGGGCAATGCGGCCGTAGGTGTCGCCGAGTTCCGTTTCACCCGTGAGTCCGTGGTTGATGACGATCTCCGTCGCCTGGGGTGATTCACTGAGAGCAAGCTGTTTGAAGGCATGGGTGTGGAGCCAGCGCGCCTCCTTGAGATCGATTGGAAGCTTGGCTTTGCCGAGGAGCCCGTCTTCGAGTTCGGTGATACGAGCGTCGACGGTAACCAAGGCCCGTGGATTGTCCATTTGGACCAGGGATGTCAAGCTTTCACGGACCACCGGCGTCGGACCGCCGATGTCTGAGGTACGGTTCAGGAGATCGATCTCGTGTTCGAGATCATCCTCTTCGGAGCGGGGGATGGCGCGCATCAGAAAGAGGAGATTGCGCTCTACGTGCCACGGCAACTGATTCGCCCCGTTGACCGATTCGTCGAGGGCGCTGACCGCCTCCTGGCGCGCCTCCTCACCGTGGGCTCGAAGGAGTTTGAGGATCTCCATGCGCTCTTCGCGATCCTCGTTCTCTGCGAGCGCCTCGAGCAGCGGTTCGACCCGCAGACTGGGGAAAAAGGTCAGCAGCCGGCGCAGCAGTGATGCTTTGTTGCTGTCTTCGGCAAAGGCATAGAGCTGTTTTCGGTCGAGCTGTTCCGCACTCTGGGTGACCACCGCCGCGGCCAGCGCCGAATCGACGTCATTTTGCGAGACCATTCGATCGGCCAGATCGAGCATTGTGACGGCGCGGCCCAGAGACCCACCGTTACACTCATCGATGGCCACATCGACGAGCTCCTTGAATCGTTTTCCGAGTTCCTCCCGGTCTTGGGAAAGCTTGACCACCTTCCGCATCGCACGGGCTGCGCTGACGGGTGATTCGGCGTTGCTATCGCCGCCGGCTGGGGGAGCCCAGTCGGGTAGGCCCTGGCTCAGCAGTTGAAAGATGCCCGATCCGAGGCTTGCTACCCCGAGATCCTGTAGGAAACCTAGTTGGGTTTCGAGTTCTTTGGAGCTGCCCGCCTGGGCGGCCACCTCTTCCACCACATGAGCCAGAACCCTGCTGTCGCCGGCAGGAGCCGCACCCGGTTCTGCACCGGGCTCCCTGGAGGCGGGAAGTCGCTGGAGTTGGTCGAGCAGGAGGTTGAGTCGCTGCATGGAGGCAGGGTCGGCCGCCGCCGCGGGGCCCGCGTTCGCATTTGATCCAGCCGCTGAAGGTGCGGCTCCGCCCTGAGCTCCCGCATACCCGCCGCCCCCGGGGCCGGCTGGTTGATGCTGCCCACCAGAACCTCCCGATTGGCCCGGTCCTCCTCCGCCCTGTTTGTGGAGCACCTCGACCTTTCCGCCACCGATCGACGTGCTTCTCTCGAGGTGGCTGAAATTCTCTTCGAGACCCTGGCGCTGCTCGGCGGGACAAATTTCCAGGAGATTTGGTTGAATCCGAGAAATATAGGCGTTGATCTCTTCTTTGGGGATCAGCTCGAGCATACCGAGCTGGTGGAGCTTTGTGGCGGCGTGATAGATGAGGTCGGCCGTCGTCATGTTCGAGGACCCGCGGATCTGATCGCCGATCCACGAGTGGATTTCGCTGGCGACCACGTAGGTCGGTATTTCGAATAGATCCGAGGCGTTGTTGGCGAAAATCAGTGGCGCGATCTCATCCGAAAGATAGCGCTTGAGCAGCGCCCGTTCCTCGTTGTAACCTGTCACTCCAGAATCCGTGCTCACAGACTCTCTCTCCCAGCTGTCGACTTGACGGCTCCGTGGCAGTGCCGACGTGCTTCCCAGGTTGGCGGTCGGCCGCGTCCGCCGATCCGCGAGCAGCCGTCAGGTACGCTCTATTGCCGTTGATAGGGTGTCATCACCGCTATTCATATAGTACCGCAAGAGCAGTTGGGCCGCATAGGCCGCGGCACCTTTTGATGAGAGGTCTATTCCGCGTAGCTCAACGTCAGGTCCTTACCAAGGAGACCCTCCAGCGGCGGAGGACTGATGGCGATGGCCTCACCCCTGGCCAGCGCGTCCTCGAGCGTGAAATCATGATGAAGGATCAGGTACGCGGCCCACATATAGCTCGCCCTCCAGGCGACGGTGCAGTGCAACAGGATCGGTCCGTTGTGTTTCGCCAAGACCTCTGCAAATTGATCTACGGCCTGTCGATTGTAGGGATATGCTTCGCCGCCGAGTGGAATCTGAACGTACTGCAGATCGAGTTCCTCGAGCACCGCTGCCTCGTCGAAGGGCACTCGTTCGCGATTGTCCATTTCGCGTGGTGGCCTCAGGTTGATGACCACGTTGACACCTAGGTCCTGAAACCTCTTGAACGCTGCTTCGTCGGGTTGTCCGGCAATATAGACCCGGCCGTCTTGGTAGACGCCGTTCTGCACCCCGTCCCATCCATCCACTGCGACGGGCAATGCATCATGATCGATCCCGAGACTGTTCTCCTTCATGTCCTGGGCATCGGTCGGGCCTACGATGAAGAGGGCGAGCACAAGCAGCACGTAAATGGTTTGGCGCACTGAATCTGACCTCCGGAATCTGGGGGCTATTGGATTTCTGGTTCCAATGCAAATGAATTCTATGACAGCCCGTCCAGAATGCTCCGAGCGTTGTTGCGTGTGAATCCAAGATTGATGTCGAGTTGGTTGAAGTCAATGACCGCTTGGCAGGCCGCTCGTGCAGCTTGCTCGTTGCCCGCGGCGGCAAAAGCCTGGGCCTTCAAGAGCAACACCCTCGAATCCTGTTGGTTTGCCTGGTTGAATTCCGAGATTGCAGTTTCGGTATCTCCCGCGGCCAGCGCCAGGCTGCCATCGAGCATATGGCGTTGAAACACCTCGAAACGGATGTTGTGTTCAGCCACAGCCTTTCGATAGGTGTCCGCGTGCGCGGTCGCCGAATCCACGTCTCCCCGCCACAGAGCAACCCGGGCCATATTGAAATCGTGATTTCGTTCGGTCGCAGCTTTGACCTCATCGGTCGCATCCGATGCGAGCATGAGATCCACACTCGTCTTGAATGCCGTTTCAGCCCCGTCGGTTCGACCGGCACGGAGCAGAATATTTCCCTGGAGGTTGAGGTCGGCGGACATGGCGGGGTTGTCTTCCGTTGCTTTGGCGATCTCGTAGCGCCGCTTGACCTCGGCCAGAGCTTGATCGAATTCACCGTCGTACAAATAACTTGCGGCTGACCAGGTGCACGCCTGCCGTCGTTCGCCGTCATTTCGCGCCGCACCCTCGAGCCGCGCGAGCGTCGATCGTGCCGCCTCGGTTTCGCCCATCAGCATCTGGTTGTTGGCGATACCAACATAGGACGCGACGAAATTCGGGTTGATCTCGAGGGCCTTTTGATACTGGCTGATGGAGTCGTCGAAACGACCTGTTTTCATCAGCAATTCGGCATAGGAATCATATGGATTGGGTTGGTCGGGAATGAGTTCGGTATAACGGACAAAAGCCTCTTCGGCGCCGGCATAGTCTCCGATCGAACGAAGCGCGTATCCGAGCTGATTGTAGGGAGGAGCATAAGTCGGATCGATGGCGATGGCGGCGCGGTACTCGGCGATCGCCGAATCATACTCTTGTCGGCCAAAATGATAGGCGGCCATCGCGTTGTGGGCTCTTTCGTCATTTGGAAATGCTTCGACCAGGGCCTGAATCTGGGCAAGCTGGATCTCCGGTTCGCCGTTGACCGCTGCTTCGAAGGCCCGGATCTGCATTTTTTCGCCTTCACTGGCGCCCTCCATGTGATCGATGGCGTGGCGCATGGCGGCAAAGAATTCGGGGGCGCTGGCGGAGGTGTTGGCGACCCCGACCCATGCCGATGCAAAATCAGGATCGGTTTCGACCGCGGCCTGAAAGTGCTCATTGGCATCGGTGAACCTCAGATCCTCGAGCAGCTTTCGGCCTTTGAGAAAGGACTCTCGAGCCGCCTCGGATGAGGTCGTGATCTCGATTTTCTCAGCCGAAGCGCTCGTCTCGGGGTGGTGGGATCCGCCGCAGGCGACAAGCCCGAGGCAGGCCACCGCAACAATTGACAACACGGTTTTCGGGGTCTTCATATTTGGTCTCCTTTCGGGCAACTGGGGCCCGGACGTCGCCCGGCGGCGACAAGAAATTCGGGCCGGCATCGGACGCCGGCCGACTGGATCCGATCTCCGGAGAGACTCGTCGGGAGGATTGCATATCGGCTAATTCCCTCTTGAAATACGGGTTTTTCGTTCTCCGGTTTCGGTCGGGGTGTAACTTTCTGGAGGGGGAGTACGTCTTTCAATGCGAATGAGGCGATCGGTTTTCGACGCAGCAGTACAGGAACACAGCAGGAGGGTCTTCACTCTGGCTGCTTATCTGCTCGGTGACCACGGAGAGGCGGAGGACGTGACTCAGGAAGTTCTGATTCGGCTGTGGCGGCGGGGCGACGAGGTGGCCACAGAGCGCATCGGAGCGTGGCTTCTGCGGGTCACGCGGAACGCCTGCATCGACCTCATTCGACGTCGAAAAACAGTCGCCCCGCTGGAAGTGGTAGCCGCGAGACATCACGGTGAGCAGGAATTGGTCTCGCCTGGACCGGAAAGGCTGGCCCAGGCTTCCCAACTCGGCCACCGGATCATCGTCGCTTTGCAACGTCTGGCCGAGCCACAACGAAGCATCGTGATCCTGCGCGAGGTTCACGGTTTGCCCTATCAGGAAATTTCCGAGGTGTTGCGGATCCCGATCAGCACCGTCCGGGTCAGCCTCCACCGCGGCAGGCGAAAACTCCGACAAGAACTCGAGGAGGTGGTCGATCATGTCGCCGTTTGTTGATTCGGTCAGCTGTATCGAGATCATCAAAGTAATCGAAAGCCTGATTGATGGTGAGCTGGGGGCGACGGAGACAGCTGCTGTCGAGGCCCATCTCGAAAGCTGTGCCGATTGCGCCGCCGAACGGCGACACTCCGAGGAGATTCGGGCTCAGCTGAGGGCTCTGCCCATGCTCGACCTCCCCGAGACCCTGCTGTCCGAAGTCGAACGGGCGACCCGAAACGATGCGCCGTCGGTTTCGGGTCGATTCGTTACCGGCGGGTTGTTTCGCCACGGTCCGAAAATTGCTGTTGCTGTAGCGGCAGCAGTGTTGTTGTTGGTCGTGTCGCTGTGGAACCGGGCCCCGCAACCCACGGTCAGTCAAATGGAGGCCGAGCGGGCTGCGGCGGAAGCCCGCCTGGCATTGGCGTATGTGGCGGACATGACCCGCCGCGCCGAGCGCGTGGCCCGGGCGCGGGTGATCGAGGACGATGCCGTGGCGACGACGATTCGGAGCGTTTCGCGTTCATTGCAGTGGGCCGGTGGGAGCGGAGGCGGCAAGGTGCCCCCGGTTCCGACAAAAAAACCGGATATTGAAGGGAGTTCGTCATGAAAAGGATGAGTCTAATCGTAGGCGTGGTGCTTTTGTTGCTCTGTGGGGCCGTCGATGCCCAGACCAATCATCCCGGGTTTTTCCCGATCGAAGAAATGGGAATCATGGCCCAGGGGGAGTTGGAGGTTGATATCGATCTTCACGGAGCGATGCTGCAGGTTGCGGCAGGAGCCATGCAGGGCGAGAACGGTGAGGTTGATGCCGACCTCGGAAAGCTGGTGGCATCTCTCGAAAGAGTTCGAGTTCAGGTCGGTTCACCGCAAAAGGCTGATCAGACCATGATAGGCAACAGCATTTCCGATGCCGTCGATCAACTCACGAATTTGGGTTGGCAACGGATTTTGAAGGTCAACGACGATGAGACCATGGTTTATCTCTTCGCCCTCGAGAGCGGCGGTAAGATCGTGGGTCTGACAGGTCTGGTCAACAGCGACGGCGACGAGTTGGTTCTGGCCAATCTTGTCGGTGACATTGATCCTGTTTTATTGGGGAGGTTGCTCTCGAAAATGGACGATCTGCCCGGGATCGAAGACCTGATGGAGTCGGTCCACGAGTGATTTCTTGACTTCGTTCAAACAAAGCGAGGGCCCGCGGCCCTCGCTTTTTCTTTGCTGACCGATCAGTCTCGCGTCAGCCCCCTTCTTTCGATTTCAGCAAAACGTCCCTGCTGTCGGATGTGACAACCGAGTAGACACCGTCGTCGATTTCGAGTGCCGCTGGTTTTCCGCCACCCGAGTAGGCACCGTCAGCCAGATTGACCGAAGTCAGGACGACCCGATCATCGAAACGGGTCTTGATCCGCATTTCGCCGCCGTTGGATTGACCGGTGACCATCCTCTCGATTCCGCCGGCGTCGAGGATCGACTCCATTTCTGGGCCCTTCTCCGATTCACTCCACTCCGACGGGCCCTTGAACCACAGCGGACCATCGTCGTCGAGAACCGACCACGAAGCGACCCTGGTGAGCTCTTGAATCTCCATCAATCGCGCGACGCGCTGATTGCCTCTGTTTCTGCGTTTGTCATTGAGCGAGTTGACGTACTCGATCTCACCCTGAACCACCTTCGCCATATCGCGGACCGAATGCGTCGTGAGACAGAGGCCCTCTGAAACCATCAACGCGGTGTCTTTGTCGAAGGCCGCGATCTCTGCGGCGGCCCTTTGGTTCATCGAGTCGACATCGACGCCCTTCATTTCTGGGCCGATACCCGCGTGAATAAAGAGCACGTCGCCGGCGCGATAGGCGACAGGCAGAGCCCGCATCCACCTGCCGTAGATCCCGCTCGGAGCCATCATCTCGGCGTACTCGGCCCAACCGGGAGGATGGGTGGCAAAGTAGTCCGCCTTGAAGTCTTCGCTCGGGGCAAAGGCCCCGGTTCCAGTTTCTTTGGCTCGGCGCTGCCGCCAGGCGACATACTCGGCATAGAGCTCTTTCTGTCGCTGCTCGGCATCGGGACCGGCAAAGGTGGCGTAGGCCATATAGTTGACCGACTTGAATTCCCTCATGATATTCATGATTTCGTGATTGCCCATGAGAACCACGACTCGCCCGCCCGCTGCCTCGGCCTCCGTCTGCAGTCTCATGAAAAGGTCGAGGGTCGCGCGCACTCCTTCGCCGCCATCCACGAGATCCCCGGTTTGCACCAGCACCGTCTCGCCGCCCGACCAATGGAGATTCTGGTCGATCAAATCGAGTTTTTGCAGCAATGATGTTGTCGTGTTGAACGCTCCCTGAACCTCCCCGAGAACGACCGTGCGCGGTGCATCGTTCGCCGAGACCGCAGATGTGAGGAAAAGAGAGAAAAGGACGATCCAGGCGAAAATGCTCGTTCGGAACCCGGTTTTCAAAGCCCTGAAATCGATCATCGTTGAGTCTCCCGGAGAGTTTTTTTTGTGGTGCTCGTCGCTTGCGTCTGCCGTAGCCTATACGCAATAATCGAGGCAAAGTTGCAGTCGATAGGGGGTTTACGACGCACCTTGGGGTCCGGTTGGTCAGAAACCGGGCGGTCTGTCGGGTAAGATGGGTTGGAAGGAGCCAATGGATGATTCCGAGATGGATGACAGCGAAAGTATTGTGCTCGCTGATGCTCGTATGGGCCCTGGTGACGCCGGTGATCGCGCAGGAGACGGACGAGGGATCGGTCGGGCGCGGATCCGCTCCGGCCCTCGATCAGCTCAAGGCAGGGCTCGTATCAATGAACCAGGGTGAGTTCGAGAAGGCGTACCGACATTTCGAATGGGCACTCGAGCGCGCATCCACATCTGAGCTTCGGTACCAGGCCAGTCTTGGAATGGGAACCGCCGCCGCCTCTCTGGGTCGATTTGATGATGCGCAATCCGCATACGAGAAGGCTCTCGCCATCAAACCTGATGATGCGGCGACTCTCTTCTCAATGGGATTGTTGGCCAAACAACAGGGTCGTCTCGATGCTGCGGCTACGCTCTTCGCTCGCGCCGCGGTGCGGGATTCGAATCTTGGAGCAGCGCTGGTAGAACTCGGCGTCGTCTACGCTCAACTCGGCCGTCACGAAGATTCGGCAGATGCATGTTGGCGCGCCGTGACGGTTGATCCGAACGACGTCCGAGCGCTGTTGTGCCTCGGAGTCGCTCGCTACCACCTGAGGCTCTACGCTCAGGCACTACAGGCCTTCGAGGCCGTGGTCGAGATCGAACCGGAGAACTCCCGCGCAGTCTATGGAGTCGGTCTGGCAAGGCTCTACCAGGAAGACCGCGAAGGAGCCATGGTCCAGTACGAACTGCTCAGAGAGCTCAACCCCGATCTTGCAGCAGATCTCTTTGCTTTGATGAATCCGGATCGTTAAACCGAGGGCTCGGACCACGTGCCGTTGACTGCCACAGCGATCTCATTCGTCGGTGGAGGACCGCCCTCGTAAACCTCGATCACCTGCACTCCCTGGTTTTCGAACGCCTCGACCAGTTGCAGTTGCAGCGTGTCGGCTCCGGGGCCTTGCATGCCGATACAAACGGTCGCCGCGCCATGGGGGCTCTGGCCTTCATAGACCAGGCAGTTCTCCCAGGTCTGAAAGGGTCTGATGCCCGCCAGCAGGGACAGGACGAGCTTGGTCACTCCGATACCGTGGAAGCCCTGATCGGCCGTTTTCCGGTCATAGACGAAGCTATAGGTAGGTTGATCCATCTGGGTCTCCATGATTCTGTTTTCTTTTCGGGGTAGGGGCCGAGGGGGTCAGGAAGTCTGCTCGGCCACCAGGCTTTCGATCCGAGACAGGGCCTTGTCGAGCCGGTCTTTGAGATACGAGCTGGATGGACGGCGTTTTCGGTTCAGATCCACCGACTCCCACAGATCGCGTTCCCCTTCCAGAACCTCGGTGCGGAGCCTGAGCCCGTGGCTTTCGAGAATCGGCGCGATACGGCGGCGATTTCGCCACAGCTTTTGCCGGGTGCTGTTGTACGCGTGTTCGCACACCTTTTTTCGGTTCGAAAAAGAAAACACGTTGCTGAAGAACATGTGGTAGTCGTCGCGGCGGGGCTCGATAACCAGAACGTCTTTGTCGGAATAACGGCTTTCATAAGCCGCCAGGCCAATCCCCATCCGTGAGTGAATCATGGTGCGGAAGGTCTGAGCGAGCACGGTCGGCAGCCCGCGGTCGATGAGTTGACCGCGCCGCATGACGCCCATCTCCACCGATCGGATCGTGTCGACCGGAACGATAGGGTTGACGCACAAGACGAGATCGGCACCTTCGTCGAGTGCGACGGATGCGTGCACCGTCTTGAGCAGAACGCCGTCGACGTAATGGCGGCCTTCGATCAGGACCGGCGGGTAGAGCCCCGGGAGGGCCGTTGAAGCCTGGACGGCGACGGAAATGGGAATGTGATCGAGCCCGGGCTCTCCGAAGCACACCGGTCGACCGGAATCCAGATCGGTGGCCACGACCACGAGCTTGCGCCGCAACTCCCGGAAATCGTTGGTTCGACCGGGTTTGCGGAAAATATTCTCGAGGTAGGAGCGGATGGGTTCATTTTTGAAAAGTCCGACCGGGAGCGCCCGCGACAACCTGGTCATAGGCTCGAATAGAGTGGTTTCCGAGGGGTGCAGAACCATGTCGCGAACCGCTTCGACCAGAAGTCTTGGGACCTTGAGGCCGCTGCGGAACATACTTCCGACCGCCGGGGTGAGGAAGTTCTCAGGCACGAATGGATGTTCTCCGGGCTCGTGCTTGACGATGGCCCTGCACATCTGGCCGGTGGTCAGATTGTTCGCGAGACACGAGGTGATGAAAGCGCCGGCGCTGACCCCGACATAGACATCGAGGTCATTCAGGTCGATGCCCTCGATCGCCTCATCGAGCGCGCGCACCGCACCGATTTCGTAGATCGATCCTTCCGGACCGCCACCGGCAAGGGCGAGGCCGATTTTAATCTTTTTTCTCCTCGTCATCCGGCGGCGTGACGTCGCTCTCCTGACGGTCGGTGTCGATCGACGCGAGTGATGCTTCAAGGTCCCCGAGACGTTCGCGCAGACGAGACATTTCTTCTCGAGCTCGGCGGACGGGGCCGATACGGTCGATGGAGGCCTGCACGAGTCGGTCCATTTTTGTCTGCAGCTGTTCGACGCCGGTCGAGACGGCCTGCTCGCCAATTCGAATGAGTTCGTGGAGAAGCTCGTTGGGCAGCAGGGCGGTTCCTTTGCGTCCCTCTTCGGAGATGATCTGTGTCAGGGTCTGGGATGTGACGTCGTCGGAGGTCTTGTTGTCGATAACCCGGATCTGTTGACCAGTTCGGATCCACCCCGCGAGTTCGTCGAGCGATACGTAGCGGCTCTCTTCGGTGTCGTAGAGCTTGCGGCTACCGTAGCGTTTGATGAGTCGGATCATTATTTCACTCCATTGTGGCCTTTGAGATGGGCAAGATGCCGATCGTTGATGCCTTATTAGGGTGTACCGCACTGCGGCAACTATGTCAAGGAAAGCACTTTTCTCTTGGTGGTCCAAGGTGTTCAAAGTAATAGGCTTTCACTTATTCAGAGAGTTTCGAGAATTGCCGGTCGGTGAGCTGTTGCCGGTTCGGGGCATGTTGGAAATGCCGCGCTGCGGCGTAACGCATCAACCTAAGAATGGAACCGGTCGGCCGACGCCAAAGCCCTGTGCGTAGTCGACTCCAATATCGGTGAGAGTTCGTTCGATCTCTGAGTTTTCGACCCATTCTCCGATGGTCTGGATCCCCATCGATTCACCGATTCGATGGATCGCCGCCACCATTTCACGCTGGATGGGGTCGGAGGCGATCTCACGCACCAATTCGCCATCGATCTTGAGGAACTCGACGTCGAGACTCTTGAGATATCTGAATGAAGAGAGTCCGCTACCAAAATCATCGAGGACAAAACGGCAGCCACGGTCCCGGAGTGAGCGCATGAACTCGATGGCTTGAGAGAGGTTCGAGATTGCTGCGGTTTCAGTGATCTCGAACAACACCATTTGCGGTGGAATCTCGAGGCGATCGAGGCTGTCGAGGATCAGCCGCTTGAGGTCGGTGTTGCCAAAGCTCTGTCCGGAAAGATTGATCGTGAATGCCGGAGAGGGTTTGTCGGTTTCGCCGCCGAGGCTGCCGATCAAGTCGAGCGCGGCACCGACCACCCACAAATCAATGACCGGCATCAATCGGTATCGTTCCGCGGCACCGATGAACTGGCTCGGCGCGACGATGCTGCCCTGGGCATCCTGTAGGCGCAACAGGATCTCGTTGAATTCCGGACCTTGGCTGTTTTGAAGAGGCATGATCGGCTGTTTGAAGAGGCAGAACCGATCTTCGGCGAGCGCCCGGTTGATGCGTTCGACCCAGCGCATCTCGGTGTGGCGGGTCGCAATCTCGTGGTCGTCCGTCTTCGAGACGTGAATTTCGTTGCGTCCTCGCCCCTTCGCCACATAGCAGGCGGAATCGGCTGCGCTCAAGAGTTCTGCCAGATTGTTGTTGCCGCCCTCGATCGGTACGATCCCGATGCTCGCGGCGATTTCAAAAACCCGGTCGTTCCATTGGAATCGATATTGCCGGACTGCATCAATGACTTCCTGTGCATGTCGTGCTGCGTGGTCGAGATCACAATCCGCGAGCAGCATTCCGAATTCGTCGCCGCCGAGTCGGGCGAGGGTGTCATCGTTTTGAACGACGGCATCGAGGACCGACGTGAGCTCACGTAAAAGACTGTCTCCGGCGCCGTGCCCACAGGTGTCGTTGACGACCTTGAATTCATCGAGATCGAGATAACACAACGCGAAGCGGCGATCGCCTTGATTGGCTTCAGCAATCGCCTGCCCCAGCCGGAGCTCGAATTCGCGCCGGTTGATGAGTCCCGTCAGGGGATCGTGGGTCGCGAGGTGGCTCATCCGTTTTTGCAGGGTGCGAAGTTGCGAAACATCGGTGAGGACCAGGACCGCGCCGACCAGTTCGCCGTCGACATCAAAAATCGGTGAAGCGTTCTGGCGGATGGGGATTCTCGATTCGCCAGCCCGAATCAGCAGAGACCCTGCGGCCGGTTCGACGCGGTGGCGACCGGCAAGACACTGTCGGACGACATTTTTTTGCGGTTTGAGGGTCTCTTCGCAGATCACGTTGTAGAACCTGGAGAGTTCCTGGCCTCTGACCTGAGCAAAGCGGACACCGAGCAGTTCTTCGGCGGAGGGATTGAGATAGTCGATCCGGCCGCCGGCGTCGGTACGAACCACACCGTCGCCGATTGCGGCGAGCGTGACCTGTGCCCGCTCCTTGAGGTGCTGCAATTCGTACTCGGCCGTTTTACGTTCGGTGATATCGGCCGAAACTCCGACCACTCGTTCGGCGCGGCCGTCGGGCCCCGTATGCACCTCGCCTCTAATCAAGATCCAGACGATGCCGAGCCGTGGGACATTGAATCGGTGTTCGATCGAAAAATTGTCACCGGTCTTCATGATCTCGGTGAAGTTTTCGATAAAGGACTCACGATCGGCGGCTGGAACGAATTCGAGGAGCTGGCTGCTGGTCCGCGGCATCAGCTTTCGATCAAAGCCAAAAACTTCAGCGGTGGAACTGGAGAAGATCAGCGTGTCGTCCTTGGGATGCCATTCCCAGACCGTGCTGCGCCCCGCCAACTGGGCGAGATCAAGCCATTCGCGGTTCGACTCCAACTCGAGGTCCGCCCGGAGCCGGTGAATCGCGGCGCCGACACTCTGGGTCGCCGCGCGCATCAATCGGAGTTCATCGGGGGCCCAGCGCTTCGTGCCCGGTGCGAGGGTGAAGCACGCAAATCCGCAGAGACTGTCGTCCTTGATGAAGGGGACACAGGCCAGCGAACCGATGCGGTGAATCCGAAACAGATTCTGTTCAGCGATGGCGTGGGACGGAAACTCCTCGATGCCTTCGATGTGGAACATGGGCTGAGTGCGGAGTTGCTCCCGTAGCCACTGGTACTCCCGCAACGTGAGGTTGAAGAGGGCATCCGGGTGCCACTTTCCACCTCCGTTGTCATAACTGTGGATTGAATCAACCCGCAACCCGTCAGAGGCGATTTCCAGAAAAGACCCATGACCGGCATCGACGGTCTGGCAGATTTCGCGGAGAGCTTCCTCGACGCCGCGCTCGAGGTTATTTGCGTTCATTGCGAGGAAACTGTGGGAAATTCCGGCGAGCAGACGCTCGTACTCCAGAGAGGTGTCGAAAAACCGCTCAACAGCTGCCGATTCGAAGCTATTCACCGACGAATCACTCCCCGACAATCCCCATTTCCAGAAACCGTTCGCACAATTGTCACAAAGCTGAACACGAGACTCGGACGCTCCATCCTCTTCTATTGTACTCCCTGGAGCCGGAAACGACTGAAATGCTATGTTTTGACGGTGAAAGAACTGAATTTTCCGGATCTCAGGTCCTTTGTGAGGCAGCTCGAGATCGAGGGCGATTTGAAAACCATCAGGGCACCCGTGAGCGCGAGTCTCGAGGTTGCCGAACTCCATCGCCGAGTGATCGCCGCCGGTGGTCCAGCGCTCGTGTTCGAAAATGTCGAGGGCAGAGATTTCCGCCTCGCGACCAATCTCTTCGGCACCACACGTCGCGCGGAGATGGCTTTTGGCGCTCGCCCGGCCCGGCTTGTTCGCCGGGCGGTAGAGTTTGCCCAGAGCGTTTTTCCTCCGAGCGCCGGAAAATTTTGGGCGGCACGGGATCTGGTGGCTGCGGGTCTCAGACTGGGAACACGCTCGGTTGGCCGGGGAGCGGTCCGAGAGGTCGAGACCACGGATGTGGATCTCGGCCGGCTTCCGGTCCTCACCTCGTGGCCGGAGGATGGCGGGCCGTTTCTGACCCTGCCGTTGGTCTACACCGAAGACCCGGGAGGTAAAGGCCACAACCTGGGAATGTATCGCCTCCAGGTCCACGATCGACGAAGCACCGGGATGCACTGGCAGATCGGCAAGGGCGGGGGTTATCACTACGCCCGGGCGGAAGAGAATGCACAGGATCTGCCGGTGAGTGTTTTTCTGGGCGGTCCGCCGGCGTTGATTCTCTCGGCCATCGCTCCGCTGCCCGAGAATGTGCCCGAATTGGTTCTGGCGTCGCTGCTCGCCGGTGGTCGGATTCGGCGTTGCTCCGGCCCGGGCCCACACGCTCTCATCGCCGATTCGGAGTTCGCGTTGAGTGGGAGGGTGGCTTGCGGTGTGCTCCGGCCCGAAGGACCGTTTGGAGATCACTACGGTTATTACTCGCTGCAGCACGACTACCCAGTTTTCGAGATCGAAACCATTTCCCACCGGCGCGATGCGATTTTTCCGGCGACGGTGGTCGGCAAACCGCGCCAGGAGGATTTTTTTATCGGTGATCTCCTGCAGGAGCTCCTTTCGCCACTCTTTCCGATGGTCATGCCGGCGGTTCAGTCGCTGTGGTCCTATGGCGAGACCGGATACCACTCGCTTGCGGCGGCAGTCGTTCACCAGCGCTATCGAAGGGAAGCGATGGCCTCGGCCTTCAGGATCCTCGGCGAGGGTCAACTGAGCCTCACCAAGTTCCTTTTGCTTACCGACCGGGCGGTGGATCTCAAGGACTTTCGAAAAACCCTCGAACACGTGCTCGAGCGGACCCAGCCCGAAACGGATCTCTACGTCTTTTCCAATGTCTCGATGGACACCCTCGATTACACCGGCCCGGAGGTCAATCTCGGATCGAAGGGAGTGCTGCTCGGGCTCGGAGATCCGGTTCGCACCTTGCCACGGGAGTTCCGATCTTCGGAGCTTCCGCGGGGCGTCGGAGAGGTCCTCACATTTTGTGGCGGCTGTCTCGTTATCGGCGGACCCAGCTGGAGCGACGAGCCCGCCGCGGCGCAGCGTTTCGCCGAATCTCCCGCCTTTGCCGAGTGGCCGCTGGTGGTGCTGACTGATGAACCGTCACGGGCCGCCGCCAGCCCGATGAATTTCTTGTGGACGACCTTCACCCGCTTCGAGCCCGCGGCCGATATCTACGCGTCGCAAACGGGGGTTGCACGGCATCACATCAGCTACACCCCTCCGCTGGTCATCGATGCCCGGATCAAACCACCTTATCCGAAAGAGCTCTTCTGCGACCCGGAGACCGCCGCCACCGTGACCCGCCGGTGGAAGGAGTATTTCCCCGACGGCGGCGTGGAGATGGGTGACTCCGACCGCGGTCACCTGGATTGAGGCTGGAAGCTGGTTCAGGGGCGGCGAGCGCAGGGGAGAAAGGGAGAAAGGGAGACCTGCTCCTTGTCACGTGGATCACTTCGGTACGGTTCTCCCTGCCTCTATAACGGCGTCCGTGTCCACCACAGTCGGTCGATAGCGATACCGATAGCGATAGCGATAGCGAGGATGCTCAGCGGTCCTCGGCCCCTCTGCCATCTTGGGTACGGTCCCATTCGGGAACGGGACTGTCGTTCAAGATGTCATCCTGAGCGCAGCGCTTCGAGCGCGGAGTCGAAGGATCTGTGGTCTTGGGTCTCTCCCGTGAGCGTCATAGATCCTTCGACTACGCCCTGTGGGCTCCGCTCAGGATGACATCGGAAGGCGACATTCGCATGCATCTGAAACCAGTGCATGGTGGTTCCCCCTTTTCCCTTTCTCCCTTTCTCCCTTTCTCCCTTTCGGGATCGGGACCGGACAGGGTGCGCGGTTCCAGCATCCAGCAACCAGCATCGAGCGAAGCAGCCCTCTCCCTTTCCCCCTTTCCCCCCTGCGCCCTTTCCCCCTTTCCCCCTCCGGCCCCGGTACCATGCCGGCAGGAGGTCTCGATGAAACGACTCGTACTGCTGTCATTGATCGTTCTACTGGTTGTACCGACCGCGGCTTCGGCGGAGGATGCGGCACCCGACCCTGAGACCGCCGTCAACAAACAATGCATCGTCTGGACGAGCGGCGACCGCGAGGTGGCCTTGAAGCTTGTCTACATGTACGCCGCCAATGCTGCAAAACGTGAATGGATGGACCACGTGATGTTGCTGGTGTGGGGCCCGTCGGCCAAATTGCTTTCGGTCGATCAGGAGCTTCAGGCGGGACTCAAGGAGCTCGAGGCGGCAGGCGTGGAGCTTGTGGCATGTAAAGCCTGCGCAGATCTCTACGGAGTTTCGGACACCCTTGCCGGGCTCGGAATCGATGTCAAATATGCCGGCAAATTGCTGGCAGATATTCAAAAGGATGGATGGCACGTTCTCACCTTCTAGGGAGCTTCACTCTTTGATCGCGATGATCGGTGTCTGGGCAAGTCACATGCCTCTTCGGTGATGCCGGAAACGTTGGACAGCAACGGTTGGCCTCTTTAATTCCGCCCGCAGATCACGCAGATGGACGCAGATCCATCGCGCTCGCTCTCGTCGCAAACACGAAGACACAAAGGCACGAAGGAGTCACACCAAGAAAACCACAGCGGCACGGAGACACAGAGAGGGAACACAGAGGGCTGGCGCAAAGGCCCACAGAACACACAGAAAAACACAGAAGCCATCGCAAAGGGACGACCGGAGTGCAGCCGGGACGGCTGCACCACCATGGTGGTGCACGCGTCTCGCGTGCACATGGATGAACCGCGAAGAACGCAAAGAACGCAAAGACGCCAAGGCTCGGTCGCCGAAATTGTACGGGGTGCCATCAGTGTCGGCAGATCGACAGACGATCTCCGATCGCCAGTCGCCGGTGAGAAGCGGGGCGCCTCCAATCGCCAGCGCTCGGAGTCACCCCGCTCCCCACCGGCCGGCACGCCAACGGCATGCCGGATCTGCCTTGCCGGGAAGTCCTCTGCGTCTCCGCGACTCTGCGCCTCTGCGTTCATTATCCTTTTGGCAATATCGATCCAGTAGATCGGCGGCCATTGCGCCTTCGCGTCTTTGCGCCTTTGCGTTGAAAAACCCCGACGCTGAAGGCGTTCGATTGCAGAGATGGCCGATGCCTTCGCAATCAGGCTGTCAGCTGCGTCTACCTGCGTGATCTGCGGGCAACATGCGCTGCTTTGTGATAGCTTCTGAGCTTCTCTGGGTTTCTGTGGGCTCTCAACTCGGTGGCTGCACAATCGGTGCGATTCGATAGGAGCATTGGTTTTTCGTGGCGAGGCATTTCCGGGTCACCGCGGGCTCGCCCGGTCTCCATGAATTCAGGTGAGGTTCACAACCCCACCGCCGCTGCTGCGTATGATCTCTTGAAGAGCAACCGCAAAAACCGTCTGCCGGGAGGATCGTAATGGGGGAAAGGATGATTCGAAAGCTGCGAATCGGAGTCCTTCTGCTGCTCACCGGCCTGATTTCGGTCCCGGGATCGAGCCAGGAACGGGCCTTCGGGACCATGACGCCTGCTGTGAAGCCCCGGCCGGCCGGCGATCGCCTAATCCCCGCCGTTGACCCCTTCGAAATTGTCTCCAGTACCAGTCTTCTTAGATACCTCGAGGATCTGACTTCCATTGAGGCCCATTCGGGTTGGAGGACATGTGGCAGCGCCGGTGACGAACAAACGCTGAACTATCTCGAGCAGCGACTCCAGAGCTTTGCCTTCCTGGTCGACCATGGTCTCGAGGTCGAACGAGAGTCCTATCGAACCATCGCAGGCGTTGTTTTTCACCGCAGTCTCCTCGAAATCGAAGTCGAAGCAATCTTTCGGGAGGTGCCCGCCGACGCGATCGCCGGACATCCTTACGATCTCAGCCGAACGCGGCTCTACGATTCGGATGGATCGCTCAACGACAGCAGCCCGAACCCGGTGTCCGCCGCCGGCCCGGTGGAAGTGATCACCGAACTGACTGAGCTCCAACTGCTCGCGGAGGGAGATCTCGAAGGGCGCATCGCGGTGCTCGACTACGCCCTCATCGACCGGATGGTCGCAGGATCGACGGAGGCCAGCAATCGCGCTCAGTTGGTCTTTGCCGCGAGACCTCTCGGTCTGGTGGCGGTCACGAGTGATTCGCTCGTGGTCGGCGAGAGTCACGGTTCGTTTGCCGGCGATTCCAGCATTCTGAGTAATTATCAGGCGGACCCGCCGATTCCGGTCCTGATCGCGCAGATCGAAGACATGGGTGTTTGGGGTTTGGCTTCAATGGCGGATCTCGAAACCATAGCGAGCGCCCGGATGACATGGGACACCGACATCGTGTCCCCCGGTCAATCCGGCAACATCGTGGCGAGAATTCCCGGGCGGAACTCCGACTACGCGACCATCTTGTCCGCCCATCACGATTCGCCGAATTGCCCCGGCGCCCTCGACGACGGATCGGGCACCGCGTCCTTGCTGGAGGTTGCGCGGGTGCTCAACCGCAGTCACACGATTCCACCGGTGGATGTTTATCTCGTGTGGTTCGGGTGCGAAGAGAGGGGGCTTTTCGGGTCACCTTTTTTTGCATCGACCCACCAGGAATTGCTCGACCGGGCCCTGGGAATGATCGAAATGGACGGTCTGGCGCGATCCCTCAACGGCCTCGACAACCCCGTCAATATCGAATCGTGGTCCTACGACAGGCTTGGTGACCCGTCCCTTCCTTTCCCGGATTTTCTCCACGACGAGGCGGCCGAGCGTGGGGACGATTCCCTGACCTGGGATTTCCATTGGCTGCTATCTGATATCTCGGGTTTCATTCCCTATGACGTGCCGAACGCCCTCATCGACAATCTCGATTTTCCAGCCATCGACGAAATCGGGTCAGCCCACTACACCGCTCATTGGCACACACCATACGACACCGTTGCACATGCGCGAGCCGAATCGGAACAATTCGAACGTCTGACCGCGGTGATGTTGTCGGCAGCCCTCGATACCGGAAGTGTCCTTCCGGATCTGCGGGTGACGCCCGCACCTTCAGGTCGGGCGGTCTTTGTCGGCAGCCACACCGAAAGCCCGCACATGGCCCCTTATCTGTTCACCGATCTCGGGACCATCCTTGCCTGGGAGGGGCTCGATGTCGATCTGGTGCCCTACGGCGAGGCCCTGACGGCGGAACACCTCGTAGGTGCGGAGATTGTGGTCGTGCTTCCCGTTCACGATTTCCCCAACCTGTACTCCGATCTAGATCTCTACGACGAGTCGTGGACCGGCGACGAGGTGGAGGTGTTGGCCGATTACGTAGGGGACGGCGGGTTGCTCGTCTTGACCAATGCCGCCGCCCGTCTCGGCCCTTTTGGTCGTGTCCGGGAAGACAACGAAGATCAAGACGACATCAACGCGGTCTCGGAAGTCTTTGGCATTCGATTCGGGGGCGACCTCGTTGCATCAATGGCGACCGCCGTTACCGGCCACCCGTTGATGGAAGGTGTCGAGGCACTCCGGTTGATCGAAGGCAATGGCAGCTCGATCGCGGTGGATCAGACCTATTCGGCGCTTGCTCGGGTCGGTGAGGCTTTGATGGCAATTCACCTCGAGCATGGTGATGCCGGCGGCGAGGTGGTTGGCCTCGGTGATCTGGGAATCCTCGTCAGCCCGGGCGGCCAGCCGACCAATTTCACTTTCTGGCAGAATCTCGCCCGCTACGCTGCAACCCGATAGTCTGGTACTCCCGCCCGCGTCCGATCCCGATCCCGAGTCCGTGCCCACATTGCAGCGGCAGCGACAGCTTCCAGCGCCAGCGACAGTGAGCAGCGGCAGGGAACAGCGATCAGCGGCCGGGGCAGCGACTGCACTCACATCTTCGGGTTCAAGAGCCGCCAGGTCATCGCACGGACATGATCGAAGGCGTTCATCGCTTCACTCGCTCCGTTCGAGCTGATCGCCCCGGCATGAGCGAGGAGCTGCAAGTGGCTGTCGACCTCTTTGGCTGAGGCGTAGGCGATTCTCCAATGGTTCAACCGGTCTCTACCGAATCGGCCGTGGCCTTCTGCCAGATTCGCAGGGACTGAACTTGCCGACCGGATCACCTGATCGGCTATCGATTTCAACGGAGCTGGAACCCTCATCACCAGCTTGATCGCGATTCCTGCTGCTTCGAGGGCTTTCGAGTGGGCAACGAGGTTGGTGTTCGTAGCGGCTGAGGACATGGTCACCTCCGGGTCGTTCTTGCCCATTCCCACAAAGCCGGTGTGGCGGCCGATGTCAAGGATGCCCTGCACCCTGCCTGTCCTTGACATCGGCCGCCCACCGGCTACCCCTTTTGTTGAACGACCCGGAGGTGGGCACGCCGTCGCTGAACCTGATTGCTGCCGCTGAACTCTGATCGCTGATCGCTGATCGCTGATCGCTGATCGCTGTCTTTCGCCGTCCCTGTTCGCTGTTGCCTGTCGCTGACGCTGGCCCCTGTCGCTGCCGCTGCTATACGGGATCGGGATCGGGTACGTGCCAACCGCCAACCGGATATGCCAAAAACCAACCCGTTCACCGCGTGTTGTCAGGTGGGTAACTTCATGACAATCTCTTTTGGACAGCAGTGATCCAGGATCCAGCATCCAGTATCGAGTGCTCCGCTACTGCAGTTTGTGGAGGAAGCGCTCCCACCGCGGCAGATAGTTGCGTTTGGGATCCACCGAGGCTGCAACCATCGTTGCCTGGCCGACGATCTTCTTGCGTGCCACCGAGCCGAAGTAACGGGAATCGAAACTCTCGTGGCGATTGTCACCCATGACGAAATAACTATCGTCGGGGACCGTGACCGGGGCGAAGATCGGAGACGAATGGGCGCCGTGGGGAACCATCACGGCGTGATCTTTTTCGCCGAGGGTCTCCATGGCGAGGACCTTGCCCTGACCGTCCGGAGTTTGTCCGTTGACCATGCCCGGCGGCAGCGGTGCGTAGGACACGAAATCACCGTTGACGACCAAACGATCGTCAATCATCGCCACCTCATCGCCGGGCAGACCGACGACCCGTTTGACCAGACGCTTGCCATCCGCGGGTGAGTAGAGCACCACGATGTCGCCTCGCGCCGGGTTTTCCCAGGCAAATATCTGGTGCGTGGTAAACGGAATCTTGAGGTCGTAGGCGACTTTGTTCACGACAATTCTGTCGCCCTCGAAGATGGTCGGTTTCATGGACCCGGATGGCACGTCGTTCCAGTCCGCGATGGCAGATCGAAAGGAGGTAATAACAAGCACGATCAGCAGGACGGAGCGAATCCACTCGGTCCACCAACGCGACAGCATTTTCTTGAATTCAATGGCCATCTGGTCTCCGCCTGAATGTACGAAGCGAGGGACTACGGGTTTCAGGACCCGCCTTTTTTACCCCCTGGAGGCATGATCGCCATCGGAAAGTTGGTGACCTTGCCCTCTCCCGAGGTGATGCGACCGCGGCCCAGTTTTTCCACCTCGTCGATCCGTATCACGGCGTTGAGTGGTACGTGAATTCTCCGAACACCATCGAACTCTGTCTTGAGACGTTCTTCCGAGGAATCGATCAGGAGTTTGGAACGTTCGCCGAATACCAGGTCTTCGATCTCGATAAAACCGAATAGGCCACCCTGAGCGACATTTCGAGCGTAGACCTCGTAGACCTCGCCCTGGTTGAAAAAGCTGATTCGGTAAATCGTTTCTTTGTCCATCATTCAATCCAGGACTTGTTTTGTAACACAGCCACGGTCGTTCTCCGTCAGCAATCGTGCGTTGACCGGCGCCTCCACCCCGAGTCGGCGGGCGAGCTCAACCACCGCGCGGTTGCGAAAATCGAGCGCCTTGGCGCTCACAATCCGAACCCATCCAAGCGGTTCTGCCGAAAGGAGAAACCGGTCCCAGAGGTCGCCTTCGAGCGCTGATCCGATAGCCTTGGCGCAGATTGTCGTTGATTCGCGGAAGAGCGCCTCCGCCTCCTCGCGATGACTGTCGAGGTACTCCCAAAGACTGAGGCCGTATACCGCCAGAGGGAGTCCGACTACGCAGTTGAATCCCATCTTGTCGACATCGAGACGGTCGAAAGTCGATTGATCGACTGCACGTGACGGCAGCCCGCCGTCAGTCAGGATACGGGACACTTCTTCGGCACGCGGGCCGGAAAAGGCGCTCGATCGCAAAACTGTGAAAAAGTCCCCTTTGGCCGTGAACCATATGAGCCCTCGTGTGAGGTCTTTTGCCCGGTGCAGCAGTGGTCGAATCCAACCGTTCTGGACCAGAACGATTCGATCGGGAGGAGTTCCGCCAAGGTGCCCGAGGACCTCGCCAAGGGCCTCCTCGCGGACGCACACGATTCGGAGGCTGTCAGTGTCGGAGAGGGCGTGCGACCAACCATTGCTTCGCGTGACGGAATGGGTCTCGACACCGGCGCGACGCAGGGCGGCGTCGATGCGGCGTCCGACTTCGCCCATTCCGATCACATGGACCGGCGGGGGTTGATTCCGGCCGGTCATTCGAAACGACTCAGCCGCAGCCGGAGGCGGCGGGATCGACGCGAAGGTGCCGCCCATTGGATGAGAATCGGCGTCTGATATCGGCCAATCACGATCTGCGCCCTCCCGTTTTCACCGGCAGAGACCGGCATGCTCAGCGAACGTTTGAATCGCAGCCGCCTCGAGGCGGTGATCGCCAGAACCCTGGTCAACATCGCCTCGAAGATCGAATCGGATGTGCCGGTCGCATCGAGCAATCTATTGATGATCCGTACGACGTCGTAGCGTGCGTAACCGAGACTCTTGGCCGGAACCGATCGTGGATCGGCCAGAGCCCTTCGACCCTGACGGGCTGCGAAGCGCAGAGGATTCTGGAGGACTTCAGCCAGATCGTGACGCATGAGAAGGGTCTCGAACTCGTTGACGGTCACACCGGCAGCGCTTTCATTCGGATCGAGCGCCACATCGAGGCGACCGTTCTCGATCGAGTGTGATCGCAGCAACTCCTCGATCCGCTGCTGCAGACCGAAACGCTCGTCTCCGAGATTGACCGAGTCGATGGCGTGCTGAGAAACCGGGATCTCGACCATTTCTTCGCTGACCACGGTTTCCCGGTTGTAGGCGATGACCGACGTCCTTCTCTGCCGGGGGATTCCGCGGTAGACACCATCGAGTTCCATGAAAAATACCGGCGAGGGCACCGTCGCGTCGTAGGTGACACAACTCGAAAGCCCGGAACCGATGTAGGTAAGGTGGGCGTCACCGTTCGGCGGTTCGTCCATGCGTTCGTCTTCAGTCAATTCTGAACGTTGATCCATTTCGTCGTGGCGGTAGCCCGCCCCACGCGGGAAGAGCCCTCGGAAAAAATCGATGTAGGGGTCGACTCTATCGCTTCGATAGTGCAAGCGGTGGGCGATCCGTTGATCGAGATAGCCGGCAGTCGTGTGATGGGAGCAATAGAGAATGCGTTGAAACCCCTGCAATACATCTCCGAACAATTCGGCAATCCTCGCGCGGACGTCGATCGTTTCGAAACGCCTCCGTGGCGTCAACAGCAGGACGGTTTCGAACGGTCTTACTTCGGTCGTGGAGTTCATCCTCTGAATATACAATTTTTTCATTTTCGCCGTCCTCACCTCCATCTATCGTAAGAAGGAGAGGTGGCGAAAGCACCGACCAATCATGGCAAACCGAAGGCGGCCCGGTGTCACGTGGCCCCCGTCCCGCCGGGACCCGACCCCAGCAGACGACTCTGCTATTTGGTGAACTGTTCGATGGCCTGATCGACCGCTCGCTCGCAGACCGGGCAGAAGGGCTGGACCCGGCGCGAAAACATCAGACAGTCCAGGGCCGGGCGATACAAACCGGTTGACGAATAGCCCGCCCCTTCGAAGGCCCCGACCAGACCCGCCCACTTGCTCTCGGCGAGGTATTTCTGTGCCCACGCGGCATGATCGGCGGCGTGCCGCTTTTCCTTTTCAGTCAGTTCGTCGATCAGCTTTTTTGAAGCCCCGTTGCGGGTTGCTTCGGCAATCGCATCGTTGAGTTCGGTGCGCTTGATCTGGTACGCGGCGTCCCGACGGTCGTACTCCTCCTTTTCCCATGGAGTCGGTATGGGAACCTCGCGTTTCACGAATTCCGGCCACGGAAAGTCCAGGGGATCGAGCAGCGCCGTGATATTCGGCTCCACCGGTTCGCGGCCGGGCGGGTAAAAATCGTTGTAGGCCACCGACGAGCTGTAGTACTCGTCCGCCAGCCCTGCGAAGGAATGTCCAAATTCGTGCAGGAGGAGGTAGTCGGCCCATTCGGAGTGGGCGGTAAATGTACTGAAGAGATTGTAGATCCCCCCGCCTCCATATCGGTCGTGGTTGACCATGATCACCAGGGCGTCGTAGGGCACGTTGGCTGCGATGTCGCGAAGGCTACGGTTGTCCTCCGTGAGCATGTAGCGCTCCGAGCCAAAGGAATTGAATGAGACGCCGAGAGGGGTGTCCCGGTAGATCCCCCGGGTCGGTTCATCGCATCCGCTTTCGCGCGACGGAAGCATGACTCCGCGCACACTGATGTTGGCGCGCTGGGCAGCGTAAGGCTCGTGGCCGAGCAAAACTTCGGCCGCGTGAGCCACATCGGAGCGAAAGAGATCTTTTTCAGCGACCGTGTAGCCCTCGCCGATGATTGCGATATCGAGGGTGTGGTGCGGTTCGCCACCGATGTGGGCTTCGACAATGACGGTGCCTCCGGCGGGCGGTTCGGTCGTGATCTCGATCGAACTCGGATCGATTTTCAGACTCTTGATGGCCACCGTCGTGCCATCGCGACGGGTGGCCGTGAAGTCGATGATCACCGGCTTTTTGGGAAAGGGCACGAGGACCGTCTCGTGGTATGTCTTCATCACCCCTTCGGTGGCCGGGCCTGTCGTTCGGTATTCACCGAAGTAGCTGTCAAATCCCCGTGAATAGAGCAGATCCCCGGATGCGGTGTCTCGGACCACCACCTGATAACCGCCATATTTCGAATAGTCGATCAGACGGGTTCGGGAACCTGCCCAGACGCCCTGGCGATAGAGCCGGTCGACAGCGATGATCTCTTCCTCGGCGTTGCCGGTGTGATGGTAGTCGACCCGAAGACCGGCGTCTTCGAAGTGGTCGCTGAAAGGCGATTGTGCGAAGGCGGTGGCGCTGAGAAACCCCGCGATCATGAGCGAAATGACGTGCTGTCGCATGAAAACCTCCATGAGTCCGGCCCGCTTGGATCGTCCGAAGGGTCCAGTGGGCCCATCGATCATACTGCCAAAAAATAACCTTTTCTCTACGATAGACGTACAATTTTAACGTGAAGCCGACTCGAAAAATCTCGATCCTGGTGGCGGTGTTGCTGTTGGCAGCATCGATTCTCCCGGCTGACGACTTCGACGGCCAGGTCTTCGGATATGAAGACTGGAGCCGCGCGGTCGAAAAGCTGGGTCTCGATGAATCCGAGGTCGTGTTTCCCTTCGGCATCAACGACGACATGAAGGCGTGGGCAAAGAACAAGACCCGCACTCTGAATACGGCTTCACCGGAGTTGCGGCTCGAGGGGCTGCAGCAGGCTTTCTTCGAAAAGGGAGAATTCGATTTCGAATACGAAATCGCCCGTACGCTGACCGCAGAGGAAGCCTTTGCGGCTCGCAAGGGAAACTGCATGTCCTTCACGTCGCTTTTTGTCGCCCTGGCGAGAAGTATCGGCCAGCCGGCTTTTCTGGTGGCCGCGCGCAGGCAGCCGGAGGTCGAGAAGGAGGGCACTCTGGTCGTGGTGAATCGACACGTCGTGGCGGGCTACAGGGCACCCGACCGGATCTATCTCTACGATTTTTATGTGTCGTCCGTAGCCTCCTACGCCAATCGAAAGGTGATTGATGATCTCGGTGCCTCGGCGCTCTACCACACGAATATCGGAGGTCGCGAAATTCGCAACCGCAGCTACGAGGAGGCCGTGAGGCACCTCGAGATCGCGACCATCCTGGAACCGAAATGGGCCCCGGCCTGGGTGAATCTCGGCGTGGCAAAAATGCGCCTGGGCGACCCCGATGCGGCCATGGAGGCCTACCGACAGGCTCTGATCGCGGAGGAGGGCAATTCCTCCGCACTGATCAACATGTCACGGGTCTACAGCGAGTGGGGTATGGAAGAAGAGGCGCGGACAGCCATGCAGGCGGCCGCGGAGGGTACCCGAAATCCCTTCACTCTCGTGGCCATGGCCGACGCCGAAATGCTGCGGGGCGAGTACGAAGAGGCGCGGCAATATCTCAGGCGCGCACGTTGGTGGTATGGCAAGGAGCCGGAAATCTACGATGCGTTGGCCCGCCTCGCCGAGCTGGTCGGGGATACGGACAAGGCCCGAAAACATCGCGAACGAGCGATCGAGTTGCGGGCTCTTTCGGCACAGGGTCGTTCCCAAGATTCCGGTTGAGTTGGAGGGTGTCGTTGCAGCAGCAGCCGCTTGCAAATGAAGGACTCCCGGTTTATCAATGACACCATGAAGAATGTGCTGGTTGCGGTCGTGGTTTTGGCCGCATCGGTGGTATCTGCGGCGACCCGGCCCACTGCGGTTGCCGGGTCCTTCTACACCGACGATCCACAACAACTGCGCACCCAGATCGAGGAGATGATGGCGGACGGGGAATTCCGTGGCGGTGCCCGCGCCGTGGTGGTGCCCCACGCAGGCTACGCCTTTTCGGGGGCGGTGGCGGGACGGGTCTTCGCCTCCCTCGATGGCGGCAAGATGCGTCGCGTGGTTCTGCTCGGTCCTTCCCATCACAGCTCCTTTGCCGGCGGTGCCCTGCCGGCGCGCAACCTCGCGGCCTTCGAAACGCCACTAGGTGACGTCCCACTCGACCTGGAAGCCGTGCGCGCGCTTCGCAAGCACCGCGATTTTCGTGGTCCGGCTTCGGCCCACGAACCGGAACACAGCCTCGAGGTGGAGATTCCGTTCCTTCAGGTTCTGGCCCCAACGGTGCAAATCGTACCGATTCTGGTCGGCCAACAAACCGACCTCGAGACCGCTCGGCGAATGGCGGAGGCCCTCCTGCCGCTGCTCGATGCCGGTACTGTTGTGGTGGTCTCGTCGGATTTCACGCACCATGGTGAACGTTATGGATGGACACCCTTTTCGGAGCCGGGGCTCGGCGCCAAGCTGCTCCGGCTCGGCCGAGCGACCGCTGACCGTCTCGCCGCCGCCGATCCGGTCGGGTTCACCCATCAGGTCGAGGTCAGCGGCGATACGGTCTGCGGTCTGAAACCGTCGATGGTGCTTGCCGAACTCCTGGCACATGCTTTTCGCGGGCGTGGCGAGGTGCTGGACGTGACCACCTCGGGCCACCTCACGGGACGTTGGGATCTGTCGGTGACCTATGCGGGTATTTCCTATCACGGCGCCTGGATCCCGTGGGGCGAGCCGGAGACGCCGGTTCTCGGTGAGGTCGCGACCGCTCAGGGCCGGCAGATCGTCTCCCTCGCTCGAGCCGCGTTGACGAGTTTTCTGATCCACGACGAAAGTCTGGCGCGGTGGTATTCAGCGCCCCACGACGCCAACCCAGGCCGGGCCCTGGCCGGGGCCTTTGTGACGCTCAACCAACGCGGCAAAAAACCCGGCAGCCCCGATCGTCTTCGCGCCTGCATGGGGGTCATCGAGGCCGATCAACCTCTCGACGAGGCAGTGGTAACTGCGGCCGTATGGGCTGCCCAGGACCCGCGATTTCCCCCTCTCGAGGCGGCGGAACTCGATTCAATCGCGGTGGAGGTCTCGATTCTCTCTCCGCGCCACCTGGTGGCGAGGCCGGAGGATATCGAGGTCGGAACCCACGGTGTGGTTTTGAGCAAAGGACGCCATCGGGCCCTGTTCCTGCCCCAGGTCGCCACCGAGCAGGGGTGGGACCGTGAAACGATGCTCGATCACCTGGCTCAAAAAGCCGGTATCGAACCGGGCGGATGGCGCTCCGGCACTCGCTTCGAAGTCTTCACGGCGCAGGTCTTCGGTGAGGAACACTGACGGATGGGAGGGCGTTTCACCCGCCGCGAGCTGGCAGCTCTATTCGGTGCAGGTTTTTTTGCTCGGGTCGCGTCGGGCGGATCGATTCCGGTCCTACGGCCCGGCCAGGTTGGTCTCGCGACTGCGAACTCCGAGCTTGGCCGTGCGCTGCTCAGGCGACACAGCGCGCCTGGCGATAGCAGGAGCTCTGCGAGCGGCTGTGGGCGCTGAAACCGGGCAATCGGCTGCGGCGATGCTCTTTCGACCTTCCGATACGGTGGCAATCAAGCTCAACTGTTTGGCCGGAAGATTGCTCTCGCCGCGAGTGGAGCTGGTGGAGGCTCTCGTCGAGTTGATCGCCGAGGCCGGCGTCGATCGCCGCCGGATCATCGTCTTCGAGCGGTCCAGCCGGGAGCTTGAACGGGCGGGCTTCACGATTCGCCGCGACGGACCTCCCTATGTCTGTATCGGCACCGACAATGACTACGAAAAAACACCTTCGACCTCGGGAGCCATCGGATCGTGTTTTGCCCGGCTCGTAACCACCGGCTGTACGGCCCTGGTATCCTTCGGGGTCGTCAAGGATCACGATCTGTCGGGGATTTCGGCCGGGATGAAGAACTGGTATGGCGTTATCCACAACCCGAACAAGTACCACGACAACGGCTGCGATCCGTATATCGCGGATGTGGCCCGCCATCCCTATGTCGCCGGCAAATTACGTCTGACGGTCCTCGATGGTGTGGTGGCGCAGTGCCACGGCGGACCGGCCTTTCGATCGGGAGCCACCTTCAACCTGAGCGAGTTGCGGCGAGCACCGACCCGGTGGCGGCGGATCTCTGGGCCTGGCAGGTCATTGAAAAGGAAAGAAAACGACGCGGATTGCCGACCCTCGAAGCGGCGGGAAGACCGGTGCGGTTTCTGGCAACCGCCGCCCGCCATGGTCTGGGTCTGGCGGACCCCGACGCGTTGCGCTTGGTGCCGGCGTGAAGATCGACCGGCGCCGGATGCTCGTGCTCGGTGCCGCGGGTGCCGTCTCGGCGGTCAATCCCTCAATGGCACCGGCTTCCTTATCGCGCGGAACCTCGGCTGCGGGTGACGAACTGCCGGCGCGCGAAGCTTCCTGGTACAAGAAACTGGAAGAGGGGAGGGTGGAGTGCCAACTCTGCCCCCAGGCGTGCACCGTGGCCGACATGGAACGGGGCATGTGCGGAGTGCGCGAAAACCGAAACGGTATCTACCTCACCCTGGTCCACAGCCTGGCCTGCGCCGTTCATGTGGATCCGATCGAAAAAAAACCCTTCTTCCACGTCATGCCCGGTGAAAAGGCGCTGTCCTATTCGACGGCGGGATGTAACGTCGAATGCAAGTTTTGTCAGAACTGGGAGTTGTCTCAGTTTCGGCCCGAGCAGGTGGAGGCGTACGATTTGCCGCCAAAAGACTTGGTGGCCACTGCTCGCCGGGCCGGGGCGAAACTGACCGCTGCCACCTACGGCGAACCGGTGGTGTTCTGGGAATATGTCCGCGACGCCGCCAGAGCGGCCAACAAGGCCGGTATCAAAGCGACAGTCGTTTCGAATGGCTTCATTCAGGAGCAGGCGCTCCTTGATGTGCTGCCGGAGATCTCCGCCGTCAAGATTGATCTCAAGGCTTTCTCGGATGATTTTTATCGGCAGCAGGTGCGGGGCAAGCTCGAACCGGTTTTGAAGACTCTCGAAATCATACGCAAATCAGGGGTCTGGCTCGAGATCGTGGTTCTTTTGGTGCCGACCCTCAACGATTCGGCAGCCGAGATCAAGGATCTCTCGAAGTGGGTCGCGGACCATCTCGGCCCGGACGTACCGGTCCATTTCACCCGTTTTCACCCAACCTATCGATTGACCGATCTGCCTCCAACCCCGGTGGCGACCCTCGAACGCGCCTGGGAGATCGGCCGCGCGGCTGGGTTGCACTATGTCTACCTCGGCAACCTCCCCGGTCATCCCGGCGAAAACACGATGTGTCCAGGTTGCGGCGAGATCCTCATCCGCCGGGTCGGTTTCAGGGTGATATCAAACAATCTGGAGAGCGGCTCCTGTCCGGGGTGCAGTCGGGCGATTCCGGGCGTTTGGAGCTGAAGCTCTAGGCAGGGGAGAAAGGGAGAAAGGGAGAAAGGGTGAAAGGGAGAACCACCATGCACCGATTTCTCCTGAATGGGAATGTCGCCTCCCGATGTCATCTGGACGTCAGTTCCGATCCCGATCCCGAAATGCAGCGGCAGGGACAGTGTCCAGCGACAGGGAACAGCAATCAGTGTTCAGTGGCAGGGCAGCGATCAGGTGCAGTGACGACGTGGTTACCTCCGGGTCGTTCAACAGAAGGATCACCCGTGGTGGTGTAGGCGTCTCGCCTGCACATCGTGCGGCCGAGACGGCCGCACCACAAAGGCCGGAGCCCCGAAGAAATGAGTGCCGTTCACTGTCCCGGCCGCTGATCGCTGACCCTGATGACTGTACGCTGCCGCCGACTCCTGCTCGCTGTCGCTGAATTCTGTCGCTGTCCCTGAACGCTATCCGCGATTCTGTCTTGTACGTGAGTGATGAGTCGAAATGGATCTTCGCGGCCCCTTCGCGTCTTGGCGACTTTGCGTTTTTTACGTGGTTGACGCAGGAACAACGCCCGAATATGCGAACCGACTCGAGGCCCCGAGCTATCTCATGCACATTTCGACGATGGTCGCGTTTCGGAAAACGCCAACCTGCTTGAGCAGCGTGAAAACCGCGAAGACGCAAAGAACGCTAAGATTTTTTACCGGCCGACACTGCAGTCCAAAACAAATCGTCATTTGAATTTTCCCACCTGACAACACAAGGTTGAGGGGTTGGTTCTTGGCATTTCCTGATCGCGGTCGGCCCGTGTCCGTGTTGCAGCGGCAGTGTCCAGGGTCAGCGACAGGGAACAGCAATCAGTGTTCAGTGGCAGGGGCAGCGATCAGGTGCAGTGACCACGTGGTCATCTCCGGGTCGTTCAACAGGAGGATCACCCGTGGTGGTGTAGGCGTCTCGCCTGCACACCGTGCGGCCGAGACGGTCGCACCACAAAGGCCGGAGCCCCGAAGAAATGAGTGCCGTTCACTGTCCCGGCCGCTGATCGCTGACCCTGATGACTGAGCGCTGCCGCCGACTCCTGCTCGCTGTCGCTGAATTCTGTCGCTGTCCCTGAACGCTATTCGCGATTCTGTCTTGACGTGAGTGACGAGTCGAAATGGATCTTCGCGGCCTCTTCGCGACTTGGCGACTTTGCGTTTTTTACGTGGTTGACGCAGGAACAACGCTCGAATATGCGAACCGACTCGAGGCCCCGAGCTATCTCATGCACATTTCAACGATGGTGCGTTTCGGAAAACATCAACCTACCTGAGGAAGGTAAAAACCGCGAAGACGCAAAGAACGCAAAGGTTTTTTTAGAGTGAGTCGAGGCCCCGAGCCCTAAAACCTGATCCCATATCCAATCTGGATCTGGAAAGGGTCGTTGCGCGGATTGGGTTCGTTCTTGTCGTAGTTGAAATCCCACAAGAAGGCCATGTACAGTGCGCCCCGGCCTCCGGCTTGTTGCACGAAACCGAACCCTCCGTAGAGCCCGCTATAGGTCGATTCGATGGCTACAATCAGATCATCCTCGGTTCGAACTGGGTACTCGAATCGTATGCGCTCGAACTCCGCCTGGACAAAAATCGGTCCGAAGACAAAATACCTGCCCACCAGGGATGCACCGAAGTCCGTGGTCGAAAGATCGGGTTCGTATCGTTTGTCCTTGCTGTATCGAAAAGTGATCGACGCACCGATCTGAAATTTCGGGAACAGCTGGTAGCCGATGATGGGCGACAACTCGAGGTAGTTCACCTGATTTCCAAAGGCGAGACCGACCGCGCCTCCCGCAAACCATTTGTACTCGGGCGGCGGCGGAGGAGGCGCTGATGGCGGTGTGGCGGGCGGGCTGGTCTGTGTTCCCTGGGCCGCCGCTGCAAGGGGCAGGACGAGACAGGCGAAGCAGAGAAATAGGGTTCGAAAGATCTTCACCTCAAGATGGTAACGCAACCCTTCAGTCGGGCATCGCGCGGAGGAATTCATCGGCCTCTGCAATCGAGGTGCGCATTTCGGAGATCAACTTTTCGATGTCGGCCTCGATGGTCTCCATCTCCGATCCCAGACCGCCGATCGCCGCGGCGTTGAGGTTGTGTTTGAGAAACAGGACGCTGTCTTTGAGGTGGGTCAGGACCGGATCCATGCTGGCCTCGGATCGGTGCAGGGATGCTTCGAGATTGCTGTATTTCTTCTTTGTCTCATCGAGTTTTTGCCGGCTCTTGGTGCGGTAACTGGGATTCGTGATCTCTTCGATCTCGACCTCCCATTCCTCAAAAAGGTCGTCGGCGATCGAATCGATTTTTTCGATTCGATCGCGCACGTCTTCCGCTCGTCCCTGGGCGTCCTCGTAATCGTCTTTGAGCTTGTCGTATGTCTTTTCGAGTTCGCCTCCGTCAACCTCATAGAGACGGCGAAGACGGGTGAGGGCATCTTCGAATTCATCGGCAGCCTTTTCCTGTTCGGATTTGACCGACTCGACGTTCGAGCGCAGCAGATCGCGTTTTTCTTTGCCCATCATCTCCCAGGCGGAATAATATGCGGTTGAGCAACCGGTGAGCAGGACCAGGATGAAGGATGCGGGAAACACCACGGGTTGCCAACAGCGCTGTTTTCGAGACGGCATAACAGACTCCCAGGTGACGATGATTGGCGAGTATAACCGGGGGATCAGTCCGCTGTCACAGCCGACGACCATCTCGATGTGTCGCCCGTATCGAATCCGTCGGCAAAGAGCGAAAAGTCACGTTCGAAGGCTCCGAGATCAGGGGCGATTCCCAGGTAGCTGTCGTTGATGCCCGGTAAGACCACACCGACGTCGTTGAGAGGGCTCGCTTCCATGAGGCGATAGTCGCCGACTCCGGCGTCCTCGAAGAGAGGGTCGAGTTGGAGACCGTTCCACTCGTGTCCGACGACAGATTGGATCTCGGCCAGTTTGTTCAGGTGTCGGTCGGGCAGATCATCCCACCACGCCAATTCGTTTTCCAGCGTCGAGTACAGATTGTCCCAGTCCAGATCCAGGGGCTCGAGGGGGTTGGCGTTGGACAGCGCGTAGCGGGTGGCCCACCAAATGTTGTTGCGGGTGGTTATTTTTTGCCAGCTGCCCGGGCTTTTAATGGTCAGTGCGTCGGTGTTGGGTCGGTTGGCCACGCAGGTGTTGTGAAAAAGGAAGATGGCTCCTGACTCACCGAAGCCGCTGTTGAACTTGAAACACATCCCGCCGTAACCGGCTTGAGAGGTGCCGGCCCCAGTGTCGAATATGAGGTTGCGGAGAGCAAAGACCGGGCCCCGGTAGACGGGCGCCAGAGAGATACCCACCAGAACCTCTCGGATGAAGTTGTCCCAGATCCTGAGATTCGAACAGTATCCATCGGTTTCAAAACCGTCGTCGCCCATATTCATGATGGTGTTGTCGTGCACGTCGGTTTCGATGGTGATTCCGGTGTCGGTGCCGGGACAGACCCCGAAACCATCGAAAAAGTCGGTGAAATAGTTGCGCCGAATCACCGTTCCCCGCCCCGAGGGGTTGGAGTCGTAGATCCGGACACCACCGGTCTCGAGACCGGATCCGTCCTTGACCGCTTCCCACAAGAAGTCGAAGGTGGAGTCGGAGAACTCGTTGTTTTCGATGAGGTTGCGGTGGGCGGCCCGTTTGAGGCCGATCCCGAGGTCGTTGAACTCGAATTGACAGTCCCGGATCAGATTGTCGCTGGCACCATCGAGATAGATCGCCTTGGCATAGGAGCCCTGGCCATAGTTGCGGAATCGCAGTCCGACGATGTGGATGTGATCCACCCCATCGAGCCGCAATGCAAAGTTGAATCTGGAGACCGCGACCTCTCGAGGATTGGGATCGAGATCATTCTCGAGATGGAGGCGAAGCGACGTCCCGTCGACATAGAAACCTGAATGCCCCCAGCGGAGATTCTGCAGATCGGCGAGGCTCTGATAGGGATAGAGGCGTTTCCCATCGACGGTCACGAGGTGGGTATCCGGGGCGTTGACGGTTGTGGAGTACACCCCGCTACCGTCGTGCACCCAGACGAAATCCTGGGGATCGGCACCGTCGAGAACAGGGGATGAGGACGGCGCGTTACGGATCACGATCGGTTCTTCGGCGGTTCCCGACCGTGGCAGCGAGATTTCACCGACCCGGTAGGTGCCGCTTTTGAGGAGCACGTCCCAACCGACGGTGGCCACGGAAATCCCATAAGCGAGTGTGCAGGGACTGGACTCGGTGCACGAGGTGCCGGTGCCGTCGGGGCTGACCCATCGATGCCATGGGGTCGATGGTGTGACCGGTTCGGAACGGGTGGTACCGAAAGTCGTGATGACCAGGCTGTCAAGCGGTCCCCCGTCCGGGTCGGAAAAGGTGAGCCTGACGTCGTACCTGGTGGCGGGAATCAGTTCGAAAAGACTTCCCACCAACTGTGTGTCGCGGGTTCGGGTGAGCGGGAGACCAGCGGAGAATTCTTCGGTGCCTTTCCGATAGCTGAGCGAGACCTCGAGGTCGCCGTCGGGGTCGTCCGAGGCATCGATGGTCACGATCACTCCTGCGGCGTGGTAGTTGCCAAAAACCGTCGCGGTAGCGTTTGCCTCAGCCGGATTCGGGGCCGCCGTGGCGATCGCTCCGAGGGCCGCAATCCACGCCAGCCGAAGCGCCGGAATCTTCATGATGCAACAAGGTTAGCGTCGATCAGAGGGTTTGAGAATGAGCGCGGTCACTCACCTGCTGTCTTTTTTTCGATCCGTGTCCGGCTGAAATTCCTGCCGGAGCCAGCGCAGGACGCCTGCCACAAGGTAGAAGACGACAATGCCGATCACGATGTAGAGCAGAACGAATGACATTCCGGGATGGTAGCATTTGTTGGATTTCGGATTTCGGATTTCGGATTTCGGATTTCTGGAGGGGTCTTGCGAATTCATCGCGTGTTGGCATTCCTGTGGTTTTCAGTGACGCTCACCTTTTTGGTGTCTTGCGGATCGGGCGGGCCAGGGAGTGAGTTGAGTGTGCGGCAGATCTCTGACGACCTGCGGTCAAACTTCGAATTGGACAGTTTCTATTCCAAGAGCGTGATGGTCGGCGAGTTTCCCGTCGTGGGCTCGGACCAGGTCTCCGACGAGGCGATGCTCGAGGCGGGTTGGATCGTCGGTCGGATGCTTGGTGGACGAGGGGACATCCTGGACGCTATGGCCGAGCAGAAGGTCCGGCTCGCGGTCATGGCGTGGAACGAGTTCACGACCGATGTGCCCGAACACGCCGACCTCGAACCGGCGGTCTACTGGGATCGCCGCGCCCGCGGTCTGGGAGCGACTCCGGAGGCACCGGTCGTGAGCTGCGCCGAGGAAAACCTTCTCGGCTACCCCGGGGATCCATATTCGACCGAAAATATCCTGATCCATGAGTTCGCCCACGCGATTCACGCGATGGGTCTGAACCAGATCGACCCGACTTTCGAGGCACGGTTGCGTGCCGCTTACGACGGAGCGGTGCAGGCAGGGCTTTGGCGGGGCACTTACGCCATCAGCAACCCGGCGGAGTACTGGGCCGAGGCCGTCCAGAGCTGGTTTGGCGACAACCGGGAAAACGACTCGCTCCACAATTCGGTCAATACACGGAGCGAACTCGAGAGCTATGATCCGGCGCTCGCGGATCTTTGCCGAGAGGTCTTTGGAGACGGCGATTGGCGTTATCAACGACCTGCAGAGCGAGAGGAGGCGGAGCGCGCCCATCTGAATGCCCTTGATGAGGCCTCCGCGCCCCGTTTTGTGTGGCGCAAATATCCAATCACCGATTTGCCGCGAATCCAGATCGATACCTCCCTTGGCAGCATCGTCGTCGAACTGGACGCGGTCAATGCCCCCTCAACCACCGAGAATTTCCTTCGCTATGTGCTCGAGGGTTTTTATTCTGACGGCGAGTTCTTTCGTACGGTCACCGCCGAAAACCAGCCCGACGATCTGATTCGGATTGCCGTCATTCAGGGCGGTGCGAATCCCGATCGAGAGGACGAGGGCTACGAAGCGATCGCCCTCGAAAGAACAAGTGAGACCGGGCTCCGGCATCTCGACGGCTCGATCTCGATGGCGCGTGGTGGACCGGATACCGCGACCCACTCCTTCTTCTTCTGCATTGGAGATCAACCCGAACTCGATTTCGGTGGCCGGCGCAACCCGGACGGCCAGGGTTTCGCCGCCTTTGGACGTGTCGTCGAGGGAATGGAACTCGTTCGCGAGATCCACGCCATGCCCGCGGTTGGTCAGGCGCTCGATCCACCATTGCCAATCCAGAGAGCTGTTCGGGTGCACTGAGCCGGAGACTCGGGAGAGGCCCCGTCAGTTCGTCAAATCCTGCGGGGTACCGGTGGACAAGGCGTGAAGGTGACGCGAGAGTTGAGCGCCGACTGAGCCCGGTGATCCAAGCAACCTCCGCCCACGCGGCTGTCGACGCCACCGGCTGTCGATCCAGTTTCTGGCGGCCGCGACGACGGTGTCCCTTCCCATCGCGACGCCATCCTGATCCAACCACACCTCGACCTCGGGCTGTACACCGGTGTGGGCGAGGTAGTGATGTCCCTCGATCAGATAGCCGCTGCCGGTGGCCTTTGAAAAAAACCAATCAGCGCCGAGATCGGGGTAGTTCGAAAGAGTGAAGGCGCCGTTGGTCGCTTTGCCAAATCTGCGAACCATCGGGTGGAAGCCCATCCGCAGCGACTCCCAGTCGCCGTTGCTGACCGCACCCGGGCCGATGAGGACTGCGACGGGTTTGTCATAGAACGTGGCGGGGTTTCCGGGGATGGTGAACATTCCGGGGATGTGGGTGCGCGACGGCACCATGTCGAGATGGTCATCGGGGCTGCCGCGAACATCGAAACCGACGGCGGTGATTCGTTCGTTGAACAAATAGGTGTATCCGCTGTGGGCTTGGCGCATGTCGCCGCCGTAGTTGAGGCGGAAGTCGACGATCAGGCCTGTTGTCTCGTGGTGATGCATGAGTTCGCCGAGGGCCTCGTACCACTGTGCGGCGATCTGGTATTGGGTCTCCCAGGCCCACGAAGCCACGTAGATGTATCCGATCTGGGTGCCGTCGATGATTCCCCAGGTGATGTAGTCCTCGTTGATGAAGTCCGGCATCTCGACGCCCGGAACCGGCAGTTGCTCGTTTCCCCAGACCAGCCCTCGTTGACCGACCAACAGATCAGTCGGCAGGCTGATGATCTCGTCGGAGCCGTATTTTTGAATTTCGATGGTGTCGAAAAGGTGCCAGTTCATGCCCGCGCTCATGAGCATGCAATGTTCCATCGACGCCACCGTGCTTCCCCAGACCCACTGGAGTCGGATCGGGAGTTCGGCGGCCACCAGTTGAGGCCAGAGATCCTTCCACAACACTCCGTCGTAACCGAGCACGAGGTCGCCGGGTTCGAGTCCGAGTGCGTGGTCGAGCACCGTCCGGTAGACCAGGAGGGAACCATCGTGGGTTGGAGTCAATGCGGCACCGAAATATGAGTTGTCTCGCCACCCGCCGACCACGAAGAGGGGAGTTCCGGGCAGCAGGGCGGTGTTCCAGTTGACGGGCCCGTTCATGATCGCCGTGTGGGCATCCAGCATGTGGAGTGAAAGGTGGTTCATGATGGCCGCAAAGCGGCCCCTGCTGACCCCACCGGCAATTTCTTCCCGGTAGCGCGTCCGCAATCCCGACAGGTCGACCTCGAGATTCATGAAGGCGCCGTACTCCCGGTCGAGCTCATTCCACGCGAGATCGAATATCCGGAGTTTTTCGGGCGTCGCCACACCATTGCCCCAGTGTCGGTCAACCGCTTCCCGCCATTCTTCGACCGTCCGGGAACCGATTTTCGTTTGCGGGGGGATGACGCTGTCAGCCGCCGAACAGAAAAGCGACCCTGTCGGCGGGATCGGTGTGGCCGAGGGCCCCCCTGATTGGGCTTCGAAGGTTATGAAGAGGGCACAGGCGAGGAGTAGACAGAGGCCTGCCTGGGTGTGTGCCGGTGTGCGCACACTCGATGATCGACGGTCGAGTTCGGATGCCATTTGAAGGAGTATACGTTGACAAGGGGGCTGAGGATTCACATCCGGTTTTCTTGAAACTCTCTATACTGGAGCAGCAGTGGAAGGGCGGACAGTTTCCCATTACGAGGTCCTCGATCGGCTAGGTCGGGGAGGCATGGGGGTTGTGTACCGGGCGCGGGATCAAAAACTCGACCGCGTTGTGGCCCTCAAATTCCTGCCCACCGATCTCGGCGAGAACCCGGAGATGCGCGAGCGCTTTCTGCGCGAGGCGAAAGCCGCCTCGGCGCTCGATAGCTCGAGAATCTGCACCGTGTTCGAGATCGGCGAAACCGACGACGGACAGCCGTTTATCGCGATGGCCTATTGCCCCGGCGAGACCATCAAACAGAGGATCCTCCGCGGTCCGATCCCCTTCGAGCAGGCGCGAGCCATCGCCATTCAGATCGCCGAAGGCCTGGCCGCGGCGCACGATGCTGGAATCGTCCACCGCGATATCAAACCTGCAAACATCATCCTGTCGCCCGGCGGGGTCAAGATCCTCGATTTTGGTCTCGCCAAGCTGAGCGATGTCACCCACCTGACCCAGACCGGGGCCACGATGGGCACGCCGGCATATATGTCGCCCGAGCAAGCCACCGGCGGCGATGTCGATGCCCGATCGGATATCTGGTCGGTGGGCGCGATTCTCTATGAAATGGTGACCGGGTCCCGTGCCATCAAAGGCGACAACGCGACCGCGATCATGTTTGCCATCTTGTCCCAGGAACTGCAACCGGTGAGCGAACTCCGAAGTGATGTGCCCGAGGACCTGGAACTCGCCATCGCGAATTGCCTCGATCGGAACCCGAAGAAACGCTACTCGAGTCTGCGTCAGATGCTCTCCGATCTTGGTGCGGTCGATACCTCCGCCTCGGTAACGGGGGCCGGCTACGATGCGGAAAAGACGGCGGTTTCCGGCGAACCGGGTCGCCGCTCCAGGGATGCCCGTCCTGGGTGGCATCGGCGCAGCCTTGTTGCAGCGGTCGCGGTTGCCGCCGTCATCGCGGTTGCAGGGCTCGGGTGGTGGTGGGCGGGACGCTCTCCCTCAGCCGGTCCCACACCGACCTTCGACCGAAGACCCTGTTTCCAAACTGTCGCCGGCCAAGGTAGTTGGTGTGGCGAACTTCATCAACCGGACCGGGAGCCCGGAATACGAGTGGTACGGCGAAGGAATCGCGAGACTCGTGACCGATTCTCTGGCCGGGAGCCGTCTGCTCCAGGTGATGCCCGGACCGAGGATGGAGGCGGTTCTCGGAGCCGAAGGCAGTGGCACGGATGTTGTGTCCGCCGCGGCACAAGTCGGGATCGACGCCCTTGTGACCGGCGAAATCATGCTCGGTGAGACCGGCGTCTCGGTGTCCGCTCGGATCAACGACACTGCGACCGGTGAGAGTCTTGCCGCAACCCGGGTGAATGACCTCAACCCGAGGTCTCTGCTCAGTTGTGCCGACGAGGTGGCCGCCGCAGCGCGCAAGGGTCTCGGTCTGCCCCCCGAAGACTCGGTGGACATCTTCTCGGCCGATTTCGTGGTCGACAATCCCGAAGCTTTTCGCTCCTACCTGCTTGGTCTGAATGCTTTTGCTGCGTGGGATTTTGACCGGGCCGAAACCAGCTTTGTCGAAGCGCTCGCTCTGGCGCCCGAATTCACGATGGCTCGATACCGCCTTGCCTGGGTCCTCGCCGCGACGGGTCGGCGCGATGAGGCGATGACGGAAATCGGGCGGGCCGCATCCGAGGCGGGTCGGCTCACCGATCGGGAGGCCCGCTATGTTCGCGCCGCCCAGGCAGAGTTTGAATCACGGCTTGACGATGCCCTCGAAGAGTATCGGAGGCTGGTGGAGCTCTACCCCTATGACGGCGATGCACGCCATTTGTTGGCGGGAATTCTCCACGACACAGGTCGATATGCCGAGGAGATTGGCGAACTGCGCCTACTGGCCGACCTCGATCCCAATGACACCGTGGTCCAGAGCATGATGGGTTATGCCCACCTCGCCCTCGGCGATTACACCGGTGCGGTCATTGCGTTTCAGCGTTATGTCGAGATCGAACCGGACAGCGCCAACGGCCATCACTCCCTCGGTGATGCCTACCGGGCACAGGGAGAATTCGACCTCGCCGCGGAAGAGTATCGAAAGGCCCTCGACTCGGATCCGACCTTCTACCTCGCTGCCACGAGCCTGGCCGTTGTCGAGGCTGTTCAGGGGCAGAGTCGACAGGCCGAAGCGACGCTCAGAACGTTGGTGGAAGATCCGAATGTCCCGCCCCTCGACCGCATCAACGCCGTCTTCGAGCTGGCCTCGGTGCTCCGCAGCCAGGGGCGATTCGTCGGTGCAGAAGCGGCCCTCGCAGGTCTGTCCGATGAGATCGAGGCCGAGCAGGTTCGCGAGGCCATGGCCCTGTCGGTCCGCGGTTCGTGTCTCTCGGAAATCGGCGACAACCGGGCCGCACGGCGCCTCCTGGAAAACGCGATCAAGCGATCTCCAGGGGTTCCGACCCGCTACCTGTTTGCGCGCGGCGTCTTTGAGCTGGATCGACGAGATCATGATGCGGTCCGAGCCACCGCGGCGTTGATCAATCAGGGTGCGCTGCCCGCGGATGATCCCGATCGGACCGAGGACAAGGCCGCTGCCTATCTGCGCGGCATGGTATTGCTCTCGGAGGGCGCGACCGACGAGGCACTTGCGGAACTGACGCTCGCCGTGACCCTCGAAGGCTACGAATACTCAATCTATCGCCTCGGGTTGGCCGCCGCCTATCTCGAGGCTGGGCGATTGCCCGAGGCACTGGCTGCCGCCCGCCAGGCGAGCGAGGCGCTCGACCCGGCCGACCCACGCCTCGACCTCCAACTCGATCGTAATCGCGCCCAGTTGGTCCTGGCTGAGGTGCATCAGGAGATGGGTCGTCCGGACAAGGCCGCGGGGCAGGCCAAGGACTTTCTCTCCATTTGGCGAGATGCCGACCCAGAACTGCCCGATCTCATGAAGGCGAAAAAATTGGCGGGCGACCTGGAGTAGTCGCCCGCCGACAAGAATTCAGAGATCTATTCGATCAGCGTGGAGGACGCGTCAGACCTCCAGGCCGTGCGCCCGGCGACACAGGTGCCGCCGATGCCGTCGCCGTCAAAATCGTAGGAGTGGTCGCAGATGGATCTCGAAGTATTCGGTGAATCGGGTTGTCTGCTGGTTCGAGACCGGGTCGTAGCCCATGAGCTCGGCGTCTCGAATGTCGATTCTTCCGTTGCCATCCATGTCGACGAGGATATCCGGCGCGACGCCGTCGAGCATGAAGACCCGCACGGTCACCACGATCTCGTTGACGATCGGGTCGAGATTGCTCGAGCCTGCCGCCCTCCCAACAGGTGAGGGGCCCACCGTCCACGCGATACAGGGCGTCGTCCGTTCCGCACAACACCCCGGCGTCGTCGGCGGTCGGCAGGCTGATGTTGTTGTCGTACAAGATGACCGGGGCGAAAACTCCGTACGGCACATTCATGTGGGCCATCAACGAGGTCTCGCGGGTCCCGCCCATGAGTGAGTAAGCCGCCGATTGGAAGAACCCGGCCAAGTTCCACGCCTCGCGGGGTTCGATGAGGTCGAAATAGTCGGGGGCCGGTTCGGTCTCGCCCTCTGCGGGAAGATTGATTCGGACTCCGGGTCCGTGGTCCGCCACCACCACCAGACCGGGCATGCGCCGCCAGTTTCCGTACCTGACGTCGTCACCGACCGTTCCGAGCGTTAGGGACCGAGGGCGCCAACTGCCAGCCGCTGCCCCAACTCCAGAGCTCCGGCCTTGCTTCCTCGGTGTCTTCGACGGGAACGAAGGTGCCGGTACCGACCGGATCCATCAAGCTCAGACCGGGAGTGAACTCGACCCAGGTCTCGTCCTTCGTCCAGAGTAAACTTTCGATCAGCGACTCGGGAACGGACCCGCCGCAAGGGTCGATCCCCTCGCTCAGCAGAGTCGGTCGCCAGTCGGGAGGGACGCAGTCCGGGAGTTCGCGGATCTGGCGTGCCGGCGCAATAGTAGGTGTGAGAAGGTCCAGATACTGTCCACCAAACGGGATGAACGAAGGACAGTGATCCGGGTCGTCAAAGAGCAGGAATCCTCTTTTGTCGGTTTTCGGGAAATAAGGGGGAACCACTCGACCCCGATACCGAGGAGTTCGCGGTTTTTTGCCTGCATGTCGATGGTCAGCTGCCAACCGCTGTCGGGGTGGATCGCGGTGATCCAGGGGTTGGCGTTGACCAGATTCAGCCTGAGTTCATTGTGCCACCAGGATTTTTCCTGGGCCGCGGCGGGCGAGGCGCAAACCATGGCAACCATCAGGCAGAGCACCCCGCAGGCGGCGGCCCGTCCGATACCGGTAGCGGGCCGTCGAAGATCAAAAAACGCCAATGTCGTGAACAGTTTGTGCCTCACTGCTCCACCTCCTTGGTTTTTGTCGCACGCGAAACGCCGGTTCTGGAACTGGACGATGAACGTGTGAATACCGACAACTGTGTCGTTGTTGCCAAACAATTTCCGACACTCAGTTGGCTTTGTCAATGATTTTTGTATGAGAATGAGTACTCTTCTCATAATTCGATCAAAAATCGCAAAAATTATTTTGTCTACTGGTAGAATTCCGGACGACATCACACACAAGCGGTCGAATCGAGTTGCAGAGACGGGAGGCGGAGCATGAGTTTCTTTCTTTTTGACCCCGAGAATCGGTGGGTAACAGGCATCATCTCGGAAATGACACGACGCCGCCAGGTGTGGGCGAGATTCATATTCCTTGCGGTCATGACATTCCTTGCAGCTCCGGCGGCAGCCCAGTTTTTTCCTCCGGGGGTCGTCAATCCTTTTGCCGACGTCGATCCGGGTGAAGATCTTTTTGCCTCCCACGTGATCGCGGATGACGGGACGATGCATGTCGTGTGGGCGTCGTCGAACCCCTATCCGGGAATCGGCGATTCTGATCCGGACATCCTCTATTCAACGAATTCCGGCGCCGGCTGGAGCGCGCCGATCGCCGTGAACTCGTGGGCGACCACTGACAGCGATGTTGATGAGCGACCCAGGCTGGCGATCGCAGAGGACGGATCCCTTCACTGCATCTGGCAGAGCCAGCACGATTTCAACGGCGCCGGCACCGACTGGGACATATTTTATCGGCAGCTCGATCCTGTTTCCGGATGGGGCACCGTCGAGCCAGTCAACAGCAGCGCGACGACCGACAACCTTTCGGCGTGGAACAACGAAACGATGCCAAACCTCGCAGTCAGCGGCGATGGTGCCGTCATTGCTCTCTGGCAGTACGAGAACGGCACCAATCCCGGTTTGTATTGGCGGGTCAGATCGGAGTCGAATTGGGGTAATGCACTGGTTTATGACGGCCCGGCAGTCGGCCCGGTCGCGCTGGCAACGACCGCAGGAGGGAAGGTCGTCGCGGCCTGGGAGAAAATCTCTCCGCCCGTAAACAACCATTTCATCGTCGCCGGAGAGTTTGCGGCTGACGGCGGAGGTGGTTTCAAGGGAGTTTTGGTCAGTGACACCTCGACTGAGAACCGGTATCCATCGGTGGCGAGTTATGGCAAAGGTGCCCTGCTGGAGACTCATTATGTATGGGCCTCGAAGGACGACACCGGAGGCGTCGGCATCGACTACGACATCAAACACAAGGTGACTCGAAACGGCGCGACCGCCCTGGGTCCATATGTCGTCAACAGCACCGCCGCGACCGATGGTTCAAGCGACGATGTGCGGCCGTCGATCTGCGTCGAACCGGGTGGGGTGCTGCACGTGGCGTGGCAGAGCAACGTCGATTTTTTCAGCGGCACCGACCTCGACACCTACTACTCCCATAACGGAACGGTGGGGTCACAATGGTCACCGATCGCCTATCTGGGTCTCAACGGTATCTTTGACAACCCCGGAGAGGATGATCAGGATGTCGAGCTTCGCTGTGCTTCGAATCATGTGCTGAGCGCGATGTGGAACAGCACGGACGATGTCGGAGGTACGTTGGGGAGCGACCGTGATCTGTTCCATGCGATTGGGACGCGTCGCGGGTATCACCGGCCCTTCAAGGCCGCCGACTGGGCACCTAACGACAGCGATTTTGACGGTCGCGTCCGTCTGGCGGAACGTGGTGGCGTGGTGCATCTGATCTGGGCGAGTGATAACTCGGGCGGCGGCCTCTCAACAGGATCAGATAGGGATATCTACCACGTCGCTTACCACGACGGCGTTTTCGATTACCAGCAACTGGTCAACACCAGCGGGATGTTGGGGTCCGATGGTGCCGACGATGACCCGGACATCGCTGTGGATCCGAACGGTCTCTTGCACGCGGTGTGGTCGAGTGAGCACGATATCACCGGAAACTCCGGGACCGACGCCGACATCTTCTATGCCTGGACCGACGACACCGGAATCTGGTCGGTCCCCGAACTGGTCCATGCCTCCGGGACATCCGACACAGCCGATGACATCGGTCCGCGCATCGAGATTGATGCTTACGGGAATCTGCATGTCGCCTGGTATCGGATGACCAGCACCATCTCCGGCCAGTTGGCCTATGCCCGGCGAAGCGGAATGGGGTGGGGGCTCGCCGAGATTCCGACCGTTCCATCGGCCACCGATTGGAACCCCGGTTCATTCGATCTCGCGGTGGAACCGGGTGGGACCGCTCATTTAGTCTGGAATTCGTGGGCGGACCATGTCGGCGCGGGTTCAGACACCGATGTTTTCTGGTCACGGCGCGAAGGCGGCGTCTGGACCACGGCGGAACTGGTCAACGACTACGGCGAAACCGATTCGTCGCCCGACGACACGCCGCGCGTGGCGCTGGCGCCGGATGGCGAAATCTACGCCGTTTGGACCAGCACCTATGATGCGGGTGGCGCCGGGAGCGACTACGACCTCTACATCGCAAAACGTGATCCGCCGGGCTCCGAGAAGGCGGCCACCGGTTGGCAACCGGCTTTTCTTTTTCTCGATCACTTCGGCCTCGACAGCGGGGAGGACTTCGCCCCCGTAATGGTTGTGGGCGAGGACGCTATCGACGTCGCATGGCAGAGCGATGATGGGCTCGGGTTGGGAGCGGCAGGGAGTGATATCGATATTTTTCACGCCAGCGTTTCGAGATCCTCGTCGTTGCCCTCTGACGTGGGTGTCGGTCTGGTGAACGCCAACGCCTTCGCCGATGCAGGAGACGACGTCGGTCCGGCCATTGTGGTGGACCCGGCGGGTACGGTCTTTTTTGCCTGGGAGTCTGACGACACGGTGGGTGGTCTCCTGGGCACCGATCGGGACGTGATCGTCGGCCGCCTCGGCGATGGCGGGGTCATATTTTTTGATGACTTCGAAAGCGGCGATGCTACCGAATGGGCCGCGACACCCTGAAAAGCTGTCCGGATCTCGAGTGGTGGTAGTTCCCGATCAGGGGATGATCGCGTCGGCGACGCACATCCCGAAATCGTCCGGTGCGGGATCCAGGTCGCCCCACCACTGGTCATACCGCAGACAGGTTTCCCCGAAATCGCAGTCGTTGCCGGCCAGATCACAGAATCTGGCGCAGACCAGATCCTGGGGCACGTCGCAATTGGGTGGGATGCACAGAGTGCAGCCGAATCCTTCGGCGCAGCCATTGATGAACTGGCAGGGGTCTTCCTGTTGGCCGGGAGGATTCCCAGAAGGATTTCCGCATGCGAAGCCGTTGTTGAAAATGTTGTAGTAGCAGGCTTCGGTACCACCACAGTCCTGGAGCAGGGGATGGCAGCAGGCCTCATCGGCAAAGCCGGTGCAGTCATTATCCTTGCCGTCGCCGCAAAGATCGGTTCCGCCGGGTTTGATATCGGCGTCTTGATCATCGCAGTCGAATTGGCAGATTTTGACGAGGTCTTCGTCTTCGTCCGTCTGATCCGCGTTGGTCCAGGCGCAGATGCTGGCATCCTCGAAACCGTTGGAGAAGATTTGCTGACTGAAGACCGGCACTGCCGGCACGCAGATCATCGCGACACAAGCAACCGCCCAGGATCGTCTCACGAGTCCTCCACCGGTTCTATTCGCAGGGTCGGCGCAAGAGCGCCTCGAGATTTCATCGACTGGATCGGTATGAACAATATTGGTTCTGAGTCTCATTCTGTCAAGATGATATTCAAAATGGGGACGCATAAAAAGGGCGGGCGCCCATGCGCCCGCCTTCGTTGCCCGGTTTTTCTGACTCAGTGTTTGCCTGGATCCAGGGCGACACCACGCCGTTCGTAGGTCGCGTAGGCCTCGAGGGCAATCATCTGTTTGTCGTCAAGGGCGAGTGTTTGCCCCTCGAGGGGATTCATGATGCACCAGTTGATCATGTCGCGAAAGGCGACCACGCCGCCCAGTTGCTGTTGGAACTTGGGATAGGTTTCCGGATGGGTGTTCGCAGCGTTGGGATGGCACTGCCCGCAGGCCACCCCATTGCTGCCGAGTGCAGGGCTGCCCCAAAGGGAGCGGCCCTCGTTGACGACGCTCATGAACTCGCCCTGCCAGCGCTCGGAGTCTTTGTCGGTGAATTCATCGGCCTGCAGTCCGTATCCGACCAGGAGCAGCGCGGCTCCCACGACGGCGCATGCGGCCCAAAGGTGTTTTTTGGCCATTTCTCCTCCTAGTAGTGGATCTGCGGCGGAATGCGATCTTCCTCCGCCTGGTATTTGGTGTCCTCGGGACGACCTGTCTTCGGGTTGAAGGCCACCGTTCGGTTGCTGTTGTTGGAGAGGTTGTACTCCAAATCGACGCGGCCGGTCTTCATATTGATGAACTGCCAGCCGGTCGCGTCGCGTTCGAAGAAGGGATCGGCCCGATTCATCGGCACCGTGATCTTCGGCATGTGGCTCTCGGCCTGAGCGTAGGCCCTGGGATAGGGCCACGGCCATGCTGTGGCCATCACGGCATGGAAACTGATGTTGTCGATCTGGTTGTACTGGATCTGGTGCACGTGGCCGTATATGACGGTTGCATCATCGAAGGGTTTCAGCAGCGACTGGACCTGTTCCGCGTCGTCGGTCCAGAAGTTCCAGCCTTTGTAGATCTTCTGGATCGGGGAGTGGGAAAAGACGACAACGGGTGTGTCTTTGGCGACGCCTGCGAGGTCTTTGGCCAACCACGCCCGTTGTTTTTCCCCGACCATGAAGGGCGAGCCGTTGGGATTGTCGAGCCCGGCCATCTCGAGCATCCGTTGCTCGTCGGTGGGCCAGCGGTCAAAGGTCCACTCGTCAAAGGTCAGGATGCTGTTGAGCACCACGAAGTGCACGCCCTTGTGGTCAAAGCTGTACCAGTGGGGGCCGAAGAGCTCCGACCAGTACTCTCCCAGATCGAGGTAGTAGTCGTGCTCGCCCATCACCATGTGGGTCTTGTAGTCGAGCTTGGCGAGCATCTCGGCGCCGTGGTCCAATTCGGGCTTCGTACCGAGTTGGGCCAGATCGCCGCCGAACATCACGAAGTCGGGTTTGGGCTGCAGGAGGTTGGTTTCGGCGACCGCGCGGATCAGACCGCGATCCCAGTTGTTGACGAAGCTGTTGCCCTTGATGTGCTGGATGTGCGAGTCGGAGATGTAGGCAAAGGTGAAATTCTGTGCCGGATCGGCAAAGGCGAGCTCCACCATGCTGATGGGAAGTGTGCCGGCCGCTGCGACCGCCCCCGCGCCCTTGATGAAGCCGCGTCGAGTCAGTTTTGAATCAGTCATAGTGCAACCTCTACTTTTCGCCGTCGGCTGCGTCGGCCGGCTTCTCGAATTCAGGGCTTGTCAATGCCTCCATGAAAGCCACCAGATCTTCGATCTGCTCGATTTCGATATCGAGCGGCCGGATACCACCCGAGAGGAAGTCGTTGACCGGATCGCCGGCTTCTGTCACACCTCCGTTGAGGTAATGCACCATGACATCCTCGAGGGTTTCGATGCTGCCGTCGTGCATGTAGGGCGCCGTGACAGCGACATTGCGCAAGGTTGGGGTCTTGAAGGACCCCAGATCATCAAAGCCGTGGCTGATGGCAAAGCGGCCCAACTCCGAGGTCTTCGGGTCGGTCAGCACCTCGACATCCACTTCCGACAGGGTCCTGTCGGCCTCGAGGAAGGTGCCGGCGAGGGCGGGCACATCCTCCTGGATATTGTTGATCCCGACCCCGATGTTGTGAAAACGGTTGTCGGTAAAGAGCGCCTGGGTCTGCTCGATGACGTGGCACGAGACACAACGGGCCTCGTTCAAAAAGAGGTCCAATCCACGTTTCTGCTGTTCGGTCAGAGCATCCTCTTCACCACCGTAATAGAAGCGATCGAAAGGCGAGTTTCCCGAAATGACGGTGCGCTCGAAGGCGGCGATGGCAAGGGTGACCTCCCTCATCGTGATCTCTTTCCCAGATTTTCCAAAGACAGCCTTGAACGCCGTGGCGTACTCGGGGTCCTTGCGCACGATCTTGAGGATCGGGTCGTGAGTCTTGAGTCCATGCTCCACTGGATTGGTAAAGGGGTGCAGCGCCTGGTCTTCGAGATCCGGCGAACGGCCGTCCCAGAACTGGGTTGTGAAATAGGCGGAGTTGATCACCGTGGGGGAATTGCGGGTGCCGGTGAGCTTGTCGATGCCCTCGGATGTTTTGAGTGGGCTGTCGGTGAATGCTTTCTCGGGATCGTGGCAGGTAAAGCAGCCGACCTTCCCGTCGGTGCTGAAGCGTGTCTCGTTGTAAAGCTTTTCGCCGAGGGCGATCTTCTCCGGTGTCTGCGGGTTGTTCTCCGGGATCGGCACCGGGGGGAGACCGAGCGGTGTCGATGACTCCTGACCGGCGTCGCTGAATACTCCCGCCGCGACCATCAGGCCGGCGCCAAGGAGCACAACGAGTGCTGTTTTTCTCATTTTGATTCCTCCTTCGTAGATTTTTTTTGGCATGAATTACAGATTCCGCGCAATTGCACGCGGTAGTCGTTCACCTCGAAGCCGAAGGCCGAGGTGTCGGGTATCGTCAGCTCGTTCAAATCATCATCTTCGAAATCGATGAACTCGTTGCAATGGAGGCAGACCAGATGGTGGTGGAGTTCGAGACGCGGGTCGAAGCGGGCGACTCGACCCGGATGGCAGGCCTTGGTGATCACCCCCATGCGGGCGAGGTGCTCGAGTGCGCGATAGACCGTGGTTCGCGCGATGCCCGGGAGACTTCGTTCGACCGCATCGAAGATCTGATCCGCCGACGGGTGATTGTCGAGGTCGAGGACCGTTTCGAGGATGACCCGGCGCTGCACCGTGCAACGCTCGCCGCGTTCGCGGCAGAGCCTCCTGAAAAGCTCCATGCGTTCTGTACGTGCCGGCTCGTCCAAGCCGTCGCCCCCCGATTTCCGCCACCAACGATGGTGGAGTCAGATGAAAATATGTAGCATTAAGGAATAAATGTCAACAAATAGATTCGTCATCTCAATACCGATGTGTTTTCTGGGGCACCGTAGCCGTCCCTCATGAATCGATGGGCGGGCAGCAGGCAGGCACCCGCTATCCTGGGTACGAACACCGGGAAAGAGGATGGGGTGGCAGAAAACAAAATCACGACCTCGGCGCTGGGTCGATTCGTCAAGTTGAGCGGTTTGGTGGGAAGGGTCGGTGCCTCCGTGGTCGGCGACCAGGTCCTGGATCTCGCTCGATCCGGTCCTTCCAAACAGGTCAAAAAAACCGAGAACCTGGTTCGGAACGCGATGCGGATCGTCGAGACCCTGGGCGAGTTGAAAGGTGCGGCCATGAAGGTCGGTCAGATGCTCAGCCTCCATGAGGGCATGATGCCGCCCGAGGTCGCCGAGGTCCTGCGCGGTCTCCAGAAGGAAGCACCGAGGGTGCCGGCGGAGGTCATGGAATATGAAATCCGGGGAGCACTCGATGCTTATGACGAGATCTTTGAAGAGCTCGATCTCGAGGCCTTTGCCGCCGCCTCGATCGGCCAGGTTCACCTCGGACGACTCCGCGACGGGAGAAAGGTCGCGGTCAAGATCCAATACCCTCTGATCGATGAGATCGTCAAGGCGGACCTCAAAAACCTCAAGAACCTGGTCCGGGCGGCCCTGGCGCTCATCACCGATATCGAGTTCGAGCCGGTCTGGACCGAACTCCGCGACCGTCTCCTTGAAGAGCTTGACTACACCCATGAGGCGGAAAACATCGGTCGGATGGCTGAGCTCCACCGCCATGTGCCCGAGATCGTGATCCCGAATGTGGTGCGGGAGGCGACGACCCGCAACATCTTGACCATGGAATATGTTGGAGGGATCTCACCGACAGAGGCCTGTTCCGATCAGTATCCGGAATCGTTGAAAGACAGCTGGGGCGTCGTGATCGCGGAATTCGTGTTGAGAGGGTTGCTCGAACACAGGGTGCTGCACGCAGATCCGAACCTCGCCAATTTCGCTTTCCTCGAGGACGGTCGGATGGTGGTCTACGATTTTGGCTGCATCAAGGAGGTCCCGGAGGCGATAGCAGCCAGCTATGCGGAGCTGTTGGTGGGGGTTGCAGAGGGCCGGCGGCACGAGGTTCCGGAGATTCTGAAAGGGATGGGAATGCTGATGGGCAACGGTGAGGCCATGCCGATCGATGCCATCGGACCCTATGTCGACCTGTTGGCGGATGTCCTTCGCGCAAGCCCTCCCTATACCTTCGGAGAGAATGAAGAGGTTTATCGACGCATGTTTGAACTCGGGTTTCGGAACATGCAGTACAGCAAGGACATGGTCTTCCCCGAGGACGCCATCTTCATCAACCGGACCCTCGGCGGGCATTTCGGGAATCTGGCGCGTCTCGACGCGACCGGTCCGTGGCGGGATTTGATCTTCCGGTATGCGGGGAAAATAAAAAAAATCTCGCTGATAAATAACCTCCACGGAGGTCGGAGTATCGAGTGAAGATCCATGTGGGTGATCCCACTTCCGGGAAATCGAGGGATCCTGATCAGACTTCGGACGCCGCGTCGCTTCTGCAGCGGTAGACGGTTTCAATATGTCATCCTGAGCGCAGCGCTTCGAGCGCGGAGTCGAAGGATCTTAGTCTTCGATATCTTTCCGGCCGCACCATAGATCCTTCGACTACGCCCTGCAGGGCTCCGCTCAGGATGACATCCGGAAGGGACCGGAGCTTGCTTTGAGTCGCGGTGGCAACAGGTAGGAACAGGTGCCGGAGGCCGTATCTGTATGACATCGGGAGGCGGGAATCGAAAGCGGACGAAATAAGCGCCGGGTGGTTCTCCCTCTCTCCCTCTCTCCCTTTCTCCCTTTCTCCCTTTCGGGAACGGGAACGGGAACGGGATCGGGATCGGACAGGGTGGGCGACCGGCGTCAATCCCACAGGCCCGAAGCTCAAAAAACGTGATCTGAGAAGGCCGGTCTCCGCGACGATAAATAGCGAGCGCGCGAAGTCCTAATGCGGGGCGTTTCACCCAAGGAGAATGAGACCGACCTCCTCAGACCACGTCACGTCAATACTAGTGAAGCCATGAAGATTCGGCAACGAAGATCGGTGAATAGGTGCAGTTCTCGGAATCAGTCTGCTGCGGGCAGCGGCGCCTGCGGAGCCTGCAACGCTTCGATTTGTTGCCGCAGCGCCGCGTTGACAAGCTCCTGCTCGGCGAGCGTGATGCGGGTGGCTTTGAGCTGTCGCCGGGTCTCTTTTCGGAAATTCGTGGTGTCCTGCTCGACCCTGTTGGCTCGTATGGTGTTGAAAAGGGTCGTCGCCAGCAAGAAAAAAATTAACACCGCTAGAAACTTGGGGTTCAGTTGCGAACTCACGATTCCTCCCTGTTGTTGAACTTCTCCGGGCGCTGAACACTGCCGGAATAAGGTGTGATGCCCTCACCTCAATGATACACGCAGGTTGGAAAATCCCGCCGCGTCGAGTTCTTTTTGATTCTTCGAAAAGGTTTTATTGCTAGTGGGTTGCGCCACACGCGGCCATCTGCCGCAGGAGGTCCATGAACTGATCCTCCATCATCTTCATCTGTTGCAACCTGTGCTCGTCCGGGTTGGCATTGCTCGCATCGACCACTTTGACCTGAACCCAGATCGGCTCATTCGCGGGCCCGGTGCGCCCGCCCTTGTTCTCGGTGACGGAGACATTGATCTCCATTTCGGAACCGTAGATGTCCGCTTCCATGCGACCCAGGATCGAGCCGCCGATATCGTTGGCGTTGATGACGCTGAAACCGAGCTCGTTGACGGCCATCTGGCTTCCTCGCCATATTTTGGAGAACGTGTCCTCGCAATAGATACGTTGCGGGAGCGTCGCGTTATTGCTGGATGCACATCCTATGAGGGCTGCGCAGATGACGATCAAGACCAACTTTCGCATTGGTTCCTCCTGCAACGTTTTGACTCGAGGCTGAGTTTGCCTCGGATGATCGCGAACAGCGTACACTGATTCGGCGGAGGGTGGAATGACGAAGATTCACACGGTGGACCTCCGGTTCTATGCAACCGAGCAGATCATCGCGTCCTTTCTGGCGCCGGTGGAAGACGGTTTCGTGCTTTTTGATCCTGGCCCGGCGAGTTGCTTTGGAAATCTCGAACGCGGGATCGAAGAGCTGGGATTTCGCCTCGATCAGCTTGCCGGGGTCTTTCCGACCCACGTCCACCTCGATCATGCGGGCGGGGCCGGCGTTCTGTCGAGCCGGACCGGGTGTCCGGTCTACTGCCATCCGAAGGGCGCGGCCCATTTGGCTGATCCCCACGCGAAGCTATTGCCGTCTGCCGAACGAATCTACGGCGAGATGATGACGCCCCTGTGGGGAACGACGGTCGCGGTCGAACCGGAAAATGTCGTAGAGGTCGCGGATGGCGAAGTGGTATCGATCCGGGGCCTCGACGTGGTGGCCTGGCACACCCCTGGCCATGCGGTTCACCACGTTGCGTGGCAGATCGGCGGCACCGTCGTGACGGGAGACGTGGCGGGAGTCCGTTTTCCCGGAGCCTCGCACGTTCTGCCGCCGATGCCGCCGCCCGATATCCAGGTCGATGACTGGCGAAGAAGCATCGACCAGCTGCGGGCCCTCGAACCAAAACAACTGATGTTGACCCATTACGGCAGCTTCGATGATCCCGTCCGGCATCTCGATGAACTCGAGGATCGGTTGCTTCGGTGGACCGAGATCGGTGACCGTGTGCTCGCCGATGGAGGTGACCGAGACGCGCTCGGGTCTGAACTCGAGTCCCTCGATGCAGTCGAGATGGAAGCGTCAGCGGTGCCCACCGAGGCGATCGAGCGGTACCGCCGACTGTGTCCGGTGAAGGAGAGTTCGGCCGGACTATTTCGATATTGCTCCAAGAAGCTACAGGCGGGCTGAGGAGCAGAGGAGCAGAGGAGCAGAGGAGCAGAGGAGCAGAGGAGCAGAGGAGCAGAGGAGCAGAGGAGCAGAGGAGCAGAGGAGCAGAGGAGCAAGGAGAGAGGAGAAGAGAGACAGAGGAGCAGAGGAGCAGAGGAGACCCGATCCTTATCACAATCGGGGCTTCCGGTAAGGTGCTCCCTTTCTCCCTTCTTCTCCCTTTCTCCCTTTCTCCTCCGTCCCTCTGCGCCGTCCTCTCGCTTCAGGGACTCCGCCTCCCCGACGGCTCCCTCGGTGCCGGTGGCAGCGGTGCCAGCCTCACCCGCCACGTCCCGCGGCCGTGAGTAAAGGCGAAGAGCAACGGTTCACCATCACCATCCGCACCCAGAGCCAGCCACTCGGTGACGGCGTTTGCAAAACCGGTGTTTTCGGCGGCCCAGGTGCGGCCCCGGTTCAGACTCGTGAAGACACCGAGATCGCTGCCGATATAAAGCCGCTCCGTGTTCTCCGGATCCACAACCAGCGAGTGAACCGGGATGTCCGGGATCGCCGTGGCACCGTTGCCGTCGATGGTTTCCCACGACAGGCCGGCATCCTCGGACCGCCACACGTGGTTGCCGCCAAAACCGGCAAAGGTCGCATAGACGATCGACGTGTCGATGGGGTCGAAACTCAGTGATGAGACAAAGCCCGCTCTCGGTCGCACGGCTTGCCAGCGGGTGTTTCCGTCTGCGGCGAGGGCGTCCTCTTCGCGGTAGATCCAGCCGTCGGTCGTACCGACGAGCACCAGTCGTGAGTTGCCCGGGGCGATGGCGATGGCGCTGACCTGAGCCGTGCCCAGCGGTTCGCTGCTGGCAGCCGTCCAGGATGCGGCGCCATTGTCGGTGCGCCACAGGCGGTGCCCTCCGGTCCACAGGCGTTGCGGGTCATTCGGGTCCATCGCAAATGGTGTGATGAAAAGAAAATTGTTCGGGGGCTCGGTGACTCCATCGACGGCTGATTCGAAGCTGAGGCCGCCGTTGATTGACTTTCGGAACCCGAGACGCTGGCTTTCGGCGTAGATGATCTCGGGATGCTCCGGGTCCACCGCGACGTATCCGCCGTCACCACCGTTGATGTGGAGCCATCCATCTCCGCCGAGATGGTCACTCCCGAGCAGCGTGCCGTTGTCCTGGGCACCGCCGAGATAGCTGTCGCCTCCGGGAAAGGGGGCCCCGTGGTAGAACTGGGTGATCCCCATATTGTGATTGAGGTCTTCGAATTGCACATTCGACCAGAACGGGTCACAGACGGCGTTCCGGTTGCCGCCGATGGTTGCTCGAGGATTCCGGGTTCTGAAGACCCCGCCATCCGAGGCCGAATACATGGTGGTGTTGGTGAGGCCGTCATAGTCGGGGTGGAAGACCACCGCGTGCTGGTCGGCGTGGACGAAACTCGGGTCGTCCCGATCGGCCCACCAATACGATGCCACATTCCAACTTCGACCGCCGTTGTCGGATCGGAAGAGATCCACCCCGGCCGCCCACACGATGTCGGGGTCGACGGGATCGACGGCGATCACATTGCAGTACCACCCCATCGGTGACCAACCGTTGGGATCACCGGTCCCGCAGTCCTCGAGCGACGCGATGATCGGGTTGGTCAGGATCAGGGTGTTGAGTTTGACCGGGTCGGTGTTGTCCACCCTCGTGGTCCAGCTGCCTGAATCGCCACCATTTCGCGACCGGAAAACCGCGTGCAATGCCTGTTCGTACACGCCGTTTGGCCCGGGATCGTTGGATGCCGAGAGGGCGTAGATCACGTTCTGATCGGAGGGCGCGATGGCGAGGGTCGTACGACCCATACCTGGATCCGAAAGCACGCGTTCCCAGAACCCGCCAGTGTTCATTTCGCGGCGCCAGACGCTTGCCTGTTCAAAGGTGCCGCAGGAGGCAAAAAGAACATCGGAGTCCAGATCCGTCCGGAGAACGAGATCGAGACAACCCCCGTTGACCTCGGGATCCAGCAGCCGTCGCCAGGTTTCGCCTCCGTTCTCCGAAATGTGCACACCGGTCCGCGTCGCAGCAAAGATCCGCTCCGGTTGCCGCGGGCTGATGACGATGTCGTTGACCCAGTGAAAATCCCTGGTCCCGGTTGCAGGCAGGCGCTTCCAGCTGTCGCCACCGTCGCGGGTGAGATAGATCCCCGCCCCGCGAAGTGGCAGCCAGGTTCCGCGGACGATCTCGCGGAAGTAGCCCTCCCCGGTCCCGATGTAGAGGACGTCGGGGTCATCGGGATGGACGGCCATTGAGTTCACCGCGATGTTGGTCAGCCGATCCGACACCGGGAGCCAGTTCCGGCCGCCATCGGTGGTCTTCCACACTCCACCGGAGACTCCACCCGTATACATGATCTGCGAATCAACCGCGTGGATCACCAGAGTTCGAGTCCGTCCGCCGATGTTTCCAGGCCCCAACGGTTCCCACGTGCCCAGCGCGCGAGCCGCCGCAAACTTCGGCAGCGACCGAAAGCCACCACCGGGACGAATCGGGAGAGGGACGCGGTATGCCGTGGAAAATCGAGGCATCCGGTCGAGGTGTTCGAGCGCTGTTTCATGTGCTTCGGCGGTGTTGAAATCGGGGCTGGGCCCCTGTCGTTTGAGCCGTGCATAGAGGGCCGCCGAGTCGGGTTCGTCATATGTTCTTTCGGGGTCGACCTGGAGAGCTGCAGGATGGGTGGGCTTCCGGTCTTCGTCCAGCGACCTTTCTTCCGCCAGCAATTGTGAAGGAGGGGTCAGCGCGAAGACGGCGAACACGAGACTCCGAAACAGTCGAGACCGAATGGGCGTCATGTTGGCTCCAAATCTTTCCTGTGGGATTCTACGTAAAAACGGGTGGGTGGTTCCAACGTTGCGGCTCTGTCGGTTGTCCATAAGCTGCTACGATGACATTCCCGGAATCCTCGCGGCCGCTCGGCACGTTGCAGTGGAAGCGATCGGGTTCGATTCAGGAGGTGTTCAATGGCCAAGGCTCGCCACTATTTTCTCGGTGCCGGTTGTTTGCTCGTGATCTTCGGGGTGGCAATCCTCGCGCTTCTGGTGCGCGGGCTGTCATCGCCATCGCTTCCCCGCCAGATGGTATTGACCCTCCGAATTGCCGGTCCGATCGCCGAAGTCACATCCGACGACCCGCTGGCCGAATTGATGGGTGAGCGGATCACCAGCCTGCGAAATGTACGGCGGGCGTTGGTTCTGGCCTCGGAAGATGACCGGGTCAAGGGTCTTCGAGTGCGCGTCGACAGCGTCGGCGGAGGCTTTGCCACGGCGCAGGAGCTGCGTTCTCTGATCGCTCGGGTGGGAGCGTCGGGAAAGTGGACGGCTGCCTATATGGATACAGCCGGAGAGTTCACGAGCGGCAACCTGGTCTACTACGTGGCGTCCGCCTGTGACGAGATCTCCTTGAATCCTCAAGGCGACATCAATCTGATAGGGATTTCCTCCAGCACCCCGTTTGTCCGCGGAACTTTCGACAAACTCGGGATGAAGGCCGAATTTCCGGGACGTGGTGATTACAAGACCGCGCGTTTCATGTATACCCAGACCGATTTCACCCCGGCCCATCGCGAAATGACCGGATGGCTGCTGGATTCGCTCATGGATCAAATGATCCGCGGCGTTGCCGATGGACGTGGATTGTCTTCCGAAGAGGTTCGCGAACTCGTGGATCGAGCGCCCCTGCTCGGTGAAGAAGCGGTCGCGGCAGGCCTTGTTGATCGACTCGAGGATTGGGGGAGTTTCACCGATCGCTTCGACGACCAGGAGCTTTCCAGCGACACGATCGGGATTCGCTCCTATCTCAAGCGTCGCGGCACGATCGAGCGTGGCCCCCGGATCGCCGTGGTGACCGCAACCGGCGCGATCATGCGGGGTGCGAGCGGGCAAAGCGTGAACCCGCTCTTTGGCGGCGAGATCATGGGGTCCGAGACGATTTCAGCGGCATTCCGAGCGGTGCGACGGGCAAAGAATATCGATGCAGTTGTCTTCCGGGTTGATTCCCCGGGCGGGAGCGCCATCGCCTCAGAGATCATCCGCCAGGAAATGATACGCACTGCTGCAGAAATTCCGGTGGTGGTTTCGATGGCGAACGTGGCGGCTTCTGGTGGTTATTGGATCAGTTGCGGCGCCCATAAAATCGTCGCCGACCCGGCGACGCTGACCGGTTCGATCGGGGTCTATGCGGGGCACCTCAACACCTCCGCATTCTGGTCGGACAAGCTCGGCGTGACCTTCGGTCGGCTCGATCGCGGGGCGAATGCCAGTATTTACGGTGAGATGGAAGATTGGACCGATCAGCAGCGAGCCATCATCGACCGGATGTTGGATCGGATCTACGACGACTTTGTCGAGCGTGTGGCCGAGTCCCGCGGCATGAGCATCGAGGCGGTGGATGCCATCGGCCGCGGACGTGTCTTCACCGGCGAACAGGCGTGGGAGAACGGTTTGGTGGATGTGGTGGGTGATTTTGACGACGCCCTTATCGAGGCCAGAAAGCTGGCCGACATCGATCCGGATGCGTCCGTTCAACTCGTGCAATACCCGCGCGTCCTATCCTGGTGGCAGGAATTTGCCAAACGCCGCAATTCGGAACAGGTCGCCATGGAGGCCCGATTCGAACTGCTGGAGGAGTGGATGATGACGGGCGACATCCCGACGCCCGGCGTCGTATGGATGCCACCGATAAGGATCGAGTAGGGCCTGAGACCTGGGACCTGGGACCTGGGGCCTGAGGCGTGAGGCTTGAGGCACACCGAACGCGATCCGGTCTGTTCAAGCCCCGGGCCTCAAGCCCCAAGCCTTCAGGACCGCGGTCCGATTTTTACGGACACCTGGCCCCGGGCAACCACGTCGCCCTCTGAATCGGTGATCGTGACTTCAGCGGGCAGTTCGGCTTCCGAGTTTGATTCTGGTATCTCACAGATTCCCTCGGCGGTCATGAGGCCGCGGCCCTTCTTGACGAAATCGGTTTCGAGTCGGATCGGGATCATCCGTGTGTCCGGTGGCAGTGCGGCGATGATCGAGAGGCTGCCCGTGAGTTCGATCAGATTGGTCAGGGCGACGGCGTGGACCGATTGCAGATGGTTGCGGACGGCCTTGCGGTCCTTCATGGTGACCATCGATCGGCCGGCTTCGAGCACTTCGACCTGGGCGCCGATGGTGCCGGTATAGCGGGCAGCCCTGCCGATGGCCCGGCTGAACAGCCGACGACGGAAGCCCGAATCCTTGGCGCGATTCCACTGTTTCATGACCCGGCCTTCGACTCCAGACATAGTGCCCCCTTGCTGCGCGATAGCCATCATAAACGTTGATCGCCTCGCCGTCGCGAGAAGAGTCTGGAGTTCAGGGTCAGGGGTTGAGCCGGCCCGCCTCCCGGGAGCCCATCACTCTTCACTCGTGACCACTCTTTTCCAACCAGGAGTCTCGATAAGCGTCCAGCGACAGCGAACAGGATTCAGCGTCAGCGATCAGCGGCCGGGACAGCGAACAGCACTCACTTCTTCGGGGCTCCGGTCTTTGTGGTGCGGCCGTCTCGGCCGCACGGTGGGCAGGCGAGACGCCTACACCACAGCGGCTCTTCCTTCTGTTGAACGCCCCGGAGGTGACCACGCCATCACTGCACCGGATTGCTGCCACTGCCGCTGTTCCCTGTTGCTGAACACTGATCGCTGGTTCCTGTCGCTGCCCCTGGACACTGTCGCTGCCGCTGTAATACGGGCACGGACGCCGACTCGGACGCGGCGCAACCACGAACCGGAAATGCCAACAATCAACCCATAAACCTCGTGTTGTCAGGTGGGCACCGTCAAATGACGATTTTTATTGGACAGTAGTGACACGTGGCCTTGAACTCGCTGATTTGAAGCACGATCTTTCACTGCACAACCCGCTCTCGAAGGGTCGTGTTGACACCTCCCTCCGCCCGTGGTCCCATGGATTCGTCCCGATGAATCAACTTTCTGAAATCCGATCACGTATCATTTCCTGCCGAGGCGCCCGCGCGACAGAGGAGCGGCTGCTCGAAGAAATCGAGAATTTGTTTGGCGCCGGCGTCGAGCATCTGGCGATCCCGATACGGGTCGTTGTGCCCTCCCGAAGCCTGCGGCGCCACATCCTGCGGGTTCTTGCGCGGCGCCGTGGCGCCGTGGTGGGAATCCAGGTCCAGACTCTTTTCGGCCTGGCTCTCGAGGTGGCGGCGCGAAGCGGTCTGACGCCACCACGAGCCGATGCCGGTTTCGAGGTGCAGGTTCGCCGTACCGCCGCAACCGAGCCGACCTTACGCACCAGCCTCGACGGTCTGACCGATGGTTACGATGCGGTGGTGGGTGCGGTCCGTGATCTTCTCGATGCCGGCTTCATGCCGGGCAACGAAGAGGGTGTGCTCGAACGGATCGACGATGTGGCCGGTGAAGTGGCGCCCGAGCGGCTCGTGCGCTCCGCATCCCTGGTGCGGCTGGCGGCGTCTTCGTTCGAGAGTGCAGAGGATCTGGGTCTGAGGCGTTCGATGCGCGCCCTGCAACTGGCGGAGGATGCCCTCCAGATCGCCGGCCCCGATCTGCTCCCCACCAGAGCATTGTTGGTGCACGGTTTTGCCGACGTCACCGGTGTCGCGGCGGATCTTCTGGTGGCCATGATCCGCGTGCTCGGGGGGACCGTCATGCTCGATCGGCCGCCGGATCCGGCGGCTCCGGAGAGGGACGATCTCGGGGGGGCCTATCTGACCCGGCTTGATGAGCGGATGAACCACCTGGACCACGAGACCGACCGGCGACAGGATCCACCACCCGAAATCGAGCTGGCGGAGGCGCCTGATGTGGAGGCCGAGGCGCGTTGGGTGGCCGAAAGAATCCGCGGTCTGCTCGATGACGGCGTCGAAGCAGAAGACGTGGCGGTGGTGGGCCGGACGCTCGATTCCATGGCGCTGCCGTTGCGGCGCCACTTCCATCGTCTGGGTGTGCCCTTTTCCGGCGCCGGGGCAGTGGTCCCCGGGGCGGGGCCAAAACGCCGTGTAGGTCGATTGACGGAGCTCCTCCGACGCGGCCCGGCGACCCGGGTTGATCAGTGGATCGAGGCCCGCGCCGATAACGAAGCTTCCACCGAACTGTTGCTCGGGTTGCGAGTCCTGGGTGTCCTGAGCCTGGCCGATCTGGCGACGCAGCCGGACAAAGCGGTGCCGCCGCGCGGGGTTCGGTTGCCACTCGCGATCGGACGGGAAGACGAGGTCGACGGTGGCGATGGATCTTCGCGGCGCCTGGCAAAGGATGTCCTTCGCTCGGCCGTTGCCGAGGCTGGAATCCTGGTGTCGCTGCTCGAGCGCAGTCCTGAACGGGCGTCGGCCGGGGATTGCTCTCGACACACGGCCGCGGTGCTCGGGGCTCTCGGGTGGAGTGAGGGAACACCGGAGTCGCGAGCTGTTCACGAGGCTCTCGATGGTTTGTGTCGCGAGGTGCCGGCGAGCTACGAATTGGCCCGGGAGGAGTGGCTGAAATTGCTCGCCGACCGGCTCGACGGGGTCCGCGATGTGCCGCTCGGAGGGGATGGCGCGGGGGTGCAGGTTCTGACCGTTATGGAATCCCGGGCACGGACCTTCGAACATCTTCACGTCGTGGGTCTCAACCGAGGTGTTTTCCCGCGGGTCGGTCACGAGGACCCGATGTTGCCCGAGGCGATTCGCGCCCGTCTCGCAGCCGATGTCCTGCCGGAGATGCCGGTCAAGGGTCGGAGCGCTGACGAGGAACGTTATCTCTTTGCCCAACTGCTGTCGAGTGCCCCTTCGGCTGTGCTGTCGTGGCATGTTTTTGGCAGCGAGGGGTGCCTGACGCCATCACCTTTTGTCGACCGGCTGAGGCGACGTGAGGGTGTTGGAGATCCGATGAGTGTGCCTCAGCTGTGGTCGAATGACGAGATTGCATCCCGGCCGAGACCGGCCTATGAAATAGCGGTTCTCGCGGCGCCTTTGGCGGGCCCAGGCGGCACCGGTCAATTGTTGGAAGCTGCGATCGCAGAGGGGCTCTGCGATTCTGGATCGGGCTTCGGGACGGTGTCTCCCGGGCTGCTTGCCACCGCTCGTGCCGATCTACTCGCTGCGGTTGAACGGCTTTCGGATGAGACCGGTCCCGGAGCATGGTTCGGATTCACCGGCGAAATCGACGAGAAGGGTGACGATGACCTCTGGGTAACCCATGCAGAGGGCATCGGAACCTGTCCGTGGCGGGCCTTTGTTCAGCGTCGGCTCGGCGTGCTGCCGATGCCCGATCCGCTTCTCGGTCTGCCCGGCATCGACGGTCCGATGGTGGGCCAGGTGGTGCACGGGGTGCTCGAGACGGTGGTGGCCGATGCCGTCGGCAATCTCGGTGGGTTGGCCGAGCTCGTTTCAAGGGATCCGGTGAGTGTCCGCTGGCCGGATGCCGGGAGCCTGAATGATCTCGTCAACCGGGAAGCACATCGGGTCGCGACCGCAGAAGGCCTTGCTTCGATGGGCATGGCGCCATTGTTGGCTGCCCGGGCGCGGCAGTTTCTCGAGATCGAACGAAGGCTCGAGTGGAACACCGGGGCTCTGCCTTCCGTCCTCGGATCAGAAGTTGAAGGACGGACGTCCATTCCAGATGTCGGGCATCAATTGAGGTTCCGTGCCGATCGCGTGGACAACGTGGACGGGGTCACGGTCTTGGTGGATTACAAGGCTGCGAAACCTGCGGTGGAAGCCTCCACCGAGCCCTCCCGGAGCACCAACATCCGCACCTTGATTGCCAGAGGTCGCCTTTTGCAGGCCGCTGCATACTCTCGCGCCGACGGCGTGCCCGATGGTGTCGGCAAATACCTCTACCTCAAACCTAAGGACGACTGGAAAGACGAGATCCGCGAGATCGCGATCGATGGTGACAACGCGGATGACATGGAGGTTTTCGAAACGGCGATCCGAACCATCGTGCAGGGTCGCTCGGTCGGAATCGCCTTCCCGAGGGTCGAAGAGGCCGATGGGCGTGCGGCGAAGCACTGCAGCTATTGCGCTGTCGCCGAGGCCTGCCGCCGCGATGATTCTGCCTTCCGGCGCGATCTCGTGCGATTCATGAATGGTGATGAGAACAGTGGCGACCGGGTCGTGGAATGTGCGCGCTCTTTGTGGTGGCTCGGCATTGCCCGGGCGGAAACCGACCAATGACGGCTGCACTCCTTGATCCGCTGGCCGCCGACGAGCAGTCGCGCCGCGTCGCCCAAAGCCAGTTCGGTCACCCGGTGGTGGTTGTGGCGGGGGCCGGGACCGGCAAGACGGCGCTCCTGGTGGCGAGGATCGCCGTGTGGTGTGTGGGTCCCGGCTGGGAGCGTCACGTCGAAGCTGGTTCTGATCCCCAGACCGTGGCCAGACGGGTTATCGAGAGGGTGGTGGCCATTACTTTCACCGAGGCCGCGGCCGCCGAGATGGCGCGAAAAATCGGTACGGCATTATTTGATCTCGCGGAAGGCGAGGTTCCGGTGGGGTGGGACCCGGAGCCCGGCGTCGTGGAGGCGTCGAAGGGCGAGATCTCGAAGCGGGCGCGTGCTCTTTCCGAGGAGAGCCACCGCCTGGTCGTCTCCACCATCCACGCCTTTTGCCAACGGCTTCTCGCGACCTATCCCCTGGAGGCCGGGTTGCACCCGCGCTTCGAGGTGGATGCCGACGGTGCACGAATCGAAGCCCTGGTCGAAGAGGTGGTGGAGGAGTCGCTGCGTGGTCTCGAGAAGGACCCGAAGCGCGACCACTGGGAGCGCCTGGCGATCGAGGGTGTGTCCCCGGGAGATCTCGTCGAGGCGCTGGTGCAACTGGTTGAGGCCGGGGCCGGTCCGGAGACCTTTGCCGGGGACCCCTTTGCTGACAGCACAGCAGTTGCGGAGCGTCTGCGGTCGGCGGTGGGTGATTTCAGTCTGGCGGTGGGCGGCCGTCTCGATGGCGTCAAGGCCGAGGTCATTGCCTTGAGCAGGGATGTGGCGGACGAGTTGGCGGTGGTGACGGAGCAAAGCCCCGCGCCTTCCATGGCTGAACTCGAGGTCGCGGCAGCAACCATCGACCCGAGGGTTGTCGGTCGTCTCAAGGACTGGTCGAAGCTCAAATTCAACAAGACGGAAAGTGGGCGTCTCGAGGACGTAGAGCACGAGGTGGCAGCGGCTTCCGGCCGGCTGGCTGCTGTGCTCGGGCCGCTCATGGAGCCGTGTCAAGATCAGCTCATTGCGGCCCGCGCTGTGGTGGGGGAGTTGCTCGGGACCGTACAGACGCGGCGCAGCGAGCACGGAATGCTGACCTTTTCGGATCTTCTCCGCTACGCCGAAGGGCTTCTGGCGGACTCGCCCGGGGTTCGGCACGAGGTCGTGGCCGGTATCGATCACCTCCTGGTCGACGAATTTCAGGACACCGACGATGTCCAGTGCCGGTTGGTGGAGTGGCTCGCCCTGTCGGGTGATCCGGAGCGTCGGCCCTCTCTTTTTATCGTCGGCGATCCGAAACAGTCGATTTATGCGTGGCGCAGTGCCGATCTCGCCGCCTATGACGCATTTGTGGCGCGTGTGAAGGACGAAGGCGGCGAGACCGTCGATCTGGTGCGCAACTTCCGCTCGGTGACTCCGATCCTCGACGAGGTCGAGCGGTTGGTGGCGCCGGTCATGCGTTCCGAAAAGGGGGTTCAACCGGCCTTTCAACGACTCGAAGCCACGGAAGAACGGCGCGGCGTGGCCGGCGTCGACGAAGGACCGTGGCGGACGGTCGAGCATTGGTTGGCCTGGCCGTGGGGTGATGATGGAGTGGGCCCGGAAAAGGGCAACTCGGACCGGGTCACAACGGCGCTCGAGGCACGTGCCCTGGCAACAGACATATTCAGGCTCCACGCGGGTGGGGTGATCACTTCGTGGGGCGATGTGGCGGTGTTGCTGCGGGTCACGACCGCCCAGGAAGAGCTTTTGGCCGCCTTTCGCGAATTGGGAATTCCATACGAGGTGGCCAGAGAGCGCGACTACTACCGCCAGCGCGAGGTGGTCGAGGTGGCGGCCCTCATTCGTTGCGTTCTCGAGCCTACGGATGTTCTGGCTCTCCTGACGGTGCTCCGAAGCGATGTGGTTGGCGTGCCCGACGCCGCCCTGGCACCGTTATGGGACGCAGGATTTCCGGGCAAGATGGCGCGGCTCGCCGGTCCGGGCTCGGTGCAGGCGGCGGCTGCTCGACAGAGCATTGAGAGCGCGCGAAAGGCAACGCCCACCGACACCCCCGGAAGCGACGTCCTGCCGAATTGGACGGTCGCGGCGCAGGCTGCTGTTGAGTTCATCGCCGACCTCCGGCTGTCGTTGCGCGAGGACCCACCGGATGTGTTTGTCGAAAAAGTCAGGACGTTGTGGCTGGCCGAGGTGACGGCAGCGGCTCGTTACCTTGGAGGGTTTCGGAGAGCGCGGGTCGACCGCTTTCTCAGCGATCTCGAGGAGACGCTTGGATCGGGTCACGGCGGCGATGCCGAACTCGCGAGATTCCTCCGCCAGGCGGTTGAGGAGGGCAAGGAGAGCCGGGTCCCTGTGCCGCCCGATCTCGAGACCGATGCGGTCCACGTGATGACCATCCACCGCGCCAAGGGACTCGATTTCGAACATGTCTATGTGGCCCAGATCCACAAGGGCGGCCGCGGCGGCGGTGATCGGAACAAGGCCTCCGTGAGCAAGATCGATGGTCGAACCGAATACCGGATTTTTGGTTGGTTGACACCGGGTCTTGCCGCCGCCGAGTGGGAGCAGACCCAGAAAACCAGGGCCGAATTGGTTCGGTTGCTCTATGTGGCTGCCACCAGGGCCAAGAAACGATTAGTGGTGTCGGGTGGTTGGATCGCAGCCGGCAAGGAGGTGCCTCCCGAAGCGGCCGCTGATTTCGCCGATCTGTTGGGTCGCCGTCTCGATCCGGCGGCTGTCGCACGGCAGCAAGATGGGGAGATCGAACGCGAGGCTGATGCCGCGCCCCACGTGGTTCGTGTGATGCCTGCATATGCTGACCCGTCGGAAGCCGAGGTTCCCGCGATCGGCTCGAGCGAAGATTGGTCGCTCCCAGCCGGTGCGTTGCAACGTGCCGAAGGGTTGGCCGTCGCCCGTCGCGAGGCCGCCAAGCGGATGGCCCAGGCCGTTTTCAGGTCTGCTTCTGCAGAGGCTCATGATCGACTTCGACTCATCGATGCCGAGGACGGCGACACGGCAGGGGAGGGCGCATCCGATCGGGACCTGGCGATGGCGCTTGGCACCGCCGTGCATAAATTGCTCGAGACCCTGGATCTCGACGAAGCGTTGGCGCCACAGATTGCCGCTCGGCGAGATATCGTGCTGGGCAGCCTGGTTGCGGATCGCGACGTAGACGAGGGCGCCGGCAGAATCGGTGATCTTCTGAGTCACTTGATTGAAGGCGATTGCCTGGCCCGCCTCGAAGCACTCGCTCCAAGGGTCATGGCGAGGGAGTTGCCTCTCGTGCTGTGGTCGGAGGGTGAGGGCCCGCCTGGCGCCGTCGTCTCCGGGTTTATCGATCTCGTCTACCTCGATCCGGACGATGATCGCCTTGTGGTCGCCGACTACAAGACCGACATTCTGCCGGATCAGCCGGCGATCGATCAGCGCACCGCCGTTTACGAACCGCAGATTCGGATCTACGCCGAGGCCCTGCAAAAGGCGCTCGAACTCAGCTACGAACCGCATATGGAGTTGTGGTTTCTGGATGCGGACGAAATCGCGCGGTTGTGAGTTCCTCCCTGATATCAGGGCTGCCCCTACCTGCTGCCCCACGACTGAAGGCAAGCCCAGGTCGCTTCCGGATGTCATCCTGAGCGGAGCCTGCAGGGCGTAGTCGAAGGATCTATGGGTGGCCGGAAGGACAACGAAGCCGCAGATCCTTCGACTCCGCGCCCGAGGCGCTGCGCTCAGGATGACATCTTGAAAAGACCCACTGAGCATTCGAGGTCCGACCAGCAAGATACAAACCCTGGTCGGTCATCCACGTCCTCCCCAAACATCATCTCGTACGAACTCCGGCGCCTCTCCCTACCTTTTGCCTCCACGACTGAAGGCAAGCTCCGGTTCCTATCGGAAGACAGATCGGTTCCGACCCGGCCTCGAAAAAAACGCCCCCGGTTTCCCAGGGGCGTTCGAAAACACGCTCGAGCCTCATAGCTCAAAGCGCATAGCTCATAGCTTCCTAGACCATCGACCTGCTTTCCATCGCCCGCTTCATGGTGGTGCCGATCTCAGCCGGTGTCGCTGCGACGGCGATGCCCGCCGCCTGCAGAGCCGCAATCTTATCCGCCGCTGTTCCTTTGCCACCGGAGATGATGGCGCCGGCGTGGCCCATGCGTCGTCCCGGAGGTGCCGTCTGACCGGCGATGAATGAAGCCACCGGTTTGGAGACGAACTGCTGGATAAATTCAGCCGCATCTTCCTCGGCCGATCCGCCGATCTCGCCGATCATGACGATGCCCTCGGTCTCCGAGTCTTCCTCGAATGCTTCGAGGCAGTCGATGAAGTTGGTGCCCGGCAGGGCGTCGCCGCCGATGCCGACGCAGGTCGACTGACCGAGACCGAGCGCCGTGAGTTGACCCACCGCCTCGTAGGTCAGGGTGCCGGAGCGGGAGACGACGCCGATCGGTCCCTCGATGGAGATATGGCCGGGCATGATGCCGAGCTTGCACTGGCCGGGGGTGATGATGCCGGGGCAGTTGCCGCCGATCAGCCGGGTCGGGAGACCCTGCAGAATGCGCTGCACCCGAATCATGTCGCGGGCGGGGATTCCTTCGGAGATGCAAACGCAGACTTCGATGCCCGCGTCGGCTGCCTCGAGGATCGCGTCCGCCGCAAACGGCGGCGGCACGAAGATCAGAGAAGCATTGGCGTGGGTCTCGTTGACAGCGTCTTCGACGGTGTTGAACACCGGCACGCCGTCCACATCCTGGCCGGCCTTGCCCGGTGTCACACCGGCGACGATCTTGGTGCCGTACTCAGCACATTTTTTGGCGTGGAAGGTTCCTTCTTTGCCGGTCAGGCCCTGGACGACGACTCTCGTATCGGAGTTGACCCAGATGCTCATGATGCACCTCCAACCGCCGCCACGACTTTCTCGGCGGCATCGGCCATGCCATCACCGACGATCAGATCGAGGCCGGACTCGGCGAGAACCCGCCGGCCCTCCTCGACGTTCGTGCCCTCGAGTCGAACCACCAACGGGATGCTGAGTTTGACCTCTTCGGCCGCCGCCACGACACCCCGCGCCACCATGTCGCAGCGCACGATGCCGCCGAATATGTTGACCAGAACCCCCTGTACCGACGGGTCGGAAAGCAGAATGCGGAAAGCGGCGGCAACACGTTCCTGGGAGGCATCGCCGCCCACGTCCAGGAAATTGGCCGGTTCGCCGCCGCAGTGTTTGATGATGTCCATGGTCGCCATGGCAAGCCCCGCGCCGTTGACCATGCAACCGATGTTGCCATCCAGTTTGATGTAGTTGAGATCGAACTTCGAGGCCTCGACCTCGAGCGGTTCCTCTTCGTGGATGTCGCGCATTGCCTCGATGTCTTTGTGGCGATAGAGCGCGCTGTCGTCGACGTTCATCTTGGCGTCGAGCGCGACCACCCGGCCGTCAGTCGTTGTGACCAGCGGGTTGATCTCGAGCAGCGACGCATCGCTCTCGCCGTAGGCCTTGGCCAGAGCATGCATGAACTTTGTGCCCGCCTTGAAGGCGTCGCCTTCGAGGTCCAGACCAAAGGCGAGTTTGCGGCTCAGATACGGGTGGAGCCCCACATCGGGGTCGAAATGGGCCTTGAGGATCGCGTCCGGGTTTTCTTCAGCGACCTCTTCGATTTCCATACCACCGAATTTCGAGGCCATCATTACCGGAAAGCCTTCCGAGCGGTCGAGGACCACGCCCAGATAGAGTTCGCGATCGATCGGCAGAGCCTCTTCGATCAAAACCGTCCGAACCAGCTTGCCCTCGGGACCGGTTTGTTTTGTCACTAGGGTCATACCGAGAATCTCACCGGCCAGCTTGACCGCCTCGTCAGGGTTGTCAGCCAGCTTGACGCCGCCACCCTTGCCGCGGCCGCCGGCATGGATCTGCGCCTTGACGACCACCCGGCCGCCCAGTTCCTCGGCCGCCTTGCGGGCTTCTTCGGCCTCGGTGATGACGACGCTGCGCGGTACCGGGACACCGTGCTTGGCAAGCACCTCTTTACCTTGATACTCGTGGATCTTCATTCTTCCTCCTCAGGAGTTGCCCAGCTTTGGGGCCGGACCATTTTGCACCCGATTTCACAAGCCCGCAAGTGTGACGTAAAATGAGATCAAAGCTCATCAATCGAAGGGGAGGCGACATGGCCCAGCCACGAGAAATGTTGGCGCTGATTCCGAATGCTCTCTATTTGATCGGGGTGACCACCGAAACGGAAATGTTCATCTATACAGGGTCGTGGTTGACCCAGATCTCCTTCGAACCGTGTCTGGTGGCGACGGCGGTGCGAAAGACCCATCCCGGGCACGCGTTGATCCAGGAAGCACGAGCTTTTACCGTCAACTTTCTTGGCAAGGGAGATCTGGAACTCGCTCAACTGGGTTTTGGCAATCCCGACAATCGCCTCGAGCAGGTGGACTGGAAACTTTGTCCCGAGGTGGGCGCACCGGTTATCAACGCCTCGCTCGGATATATGGGCTGCCGTCTGGTCAACTGGGTCGATGGCGGAGACCACGATCTCGCCGTGGCCGAAGCCGTGGTCGGCGAAAGCTTCCGAGAAGGTGAGTTGCTGACTATCCACGATACGCCGTGGACCTATTCGTGAGCACAGGCTGTGAGGCGATGATCGGCCGCCGGCGCGGCCTGGCGGTGAGGCTTTGAGGGTTTTCCAGTTGTTCGCCCTCGTCGCGCCACAACCTCAGAGCCCCAAAAGCCTCATAGCCTCATAGCCCCATAGCCCCATAGCCCCATAGCCCCATAGCCCCAATACCACAGCCCATAGCCAAAAAAACGCCCGGGCCGAAGCCCGGGCGAGAGATTCAGAATTGATTGGGTTACTCGACGATCGGCTCCAGAGTCAGCGGATCGCGCAGCGGAACCATCTTGATTTCGCCGAAGTCGGTCAGCGCCGCCTCGTGATCGGGGTGGCCTTGTGAAATCTCTTCGAGATTGCCGACCACCAGCATGATCATGGTCGCGGGATCGAGGTGCTTTTTCATGGCGGCGGTCACATCCTTTGCCGAGACGGCGGCGACGCGATCGCGGTAATCCGTCCAATATGAATGATCTCGTCCAAGGAGCTCATCGCTGGCAAAGATCCCGACGATCTGGTCGGCGCTGGCAAAGAAACGCGGAAAGATCTCGATGAACGAAACCTTCGCGGTCTGCAGTTCCTCATCGGAGGCCGCTTTGGTCCGCATCGAATCAAGGAGCTCGAAAAAGATCTCCGCCGCATAGGGAACGGTTGAGGATTTGGATTGGTATTCCGCAACAAAGGCGCCCGGTATGGTGACCGGGAAATTGAGGGACGAGCGGGCGTCGTAGGCGAGACCCTCGTCTGAACGGATGCGTTTCATCATTCTTGCCGTGAAACCGCCACCGCCGAGGATTTCGTTGCCCATTTTAAGGGCGAACTCGTCGGGGTGCCCTTCGCGGAATCCGATCTTGCCGATCCGGACCCTGCCCTGATTGACATCGGATTTGTTGACCACATAGACGCCCGGGGCGGGTGTGTGATCGGGCTGTGGGATGGCGGGCAGCGGTTGCGCCATGGGCTCGAGGGACCCGATGGTCCGGTTGAGCAGGGCCTCCATCGCGGCTGCTTCGAAGTCGCCCGAAACGGCGACCAGGACATTGCCGGAACGCACCAGCGACGACACGAAGCCCTTGGCGTCGGAAGTGGTGATGGAGTCGATGGAGGCCTTGGTCGAGAGTCGATTCCCCCAGAAATCATCCCCGTTGATGAGCCGGCGCCATTCGCGGCCTTCGATGTTCGCCGAGTCGTCATTTCGTTGTTTGATGGCCTGGATCATGTTGTCTTTGGTCTTGTCGAAACGATCCTGCTGGAAGGTCGGTTTGGTCAGCACGTCCATAAAGATGGCCAGCGCCTCATCGAGATCTTTCGATAACACATTGAGACTGGCCGACCCGCTGACTTCGCCGATGTTGGTGCCGATGGTGGCGGCCAGGAAATCGAGATCTTCGTCGAGTTCCTGGGCGGTGCGCTCGCCGGCTCCCCCTGAGCGCCAGGCATCTCCAGCGATGGCTGCAAGACCGGCCTTGTCGTCAGATTCGAGATAGCGGCCGCCCTTGAAATAGACGGTGATGTTGACCAACGGGAACTCGCTGTCGCGTTTTGCATAGACCGGAGTGCCGTCGGCGAGTTCAAAACGAAGCGAATCCGCATCGGGAAGGTCGAACTTGAATTCGGGGTACTGGAGCTCCTCGGGGCGTTCCGGGATATCTGCCGCAAAAATAAATGCTGTGGCGAACACCAGCACGGAGGCAAGGGGCATGATCATTCGTCGCATCTCACTCCTCCTCTCCGGCCGCGGCCGAAAGTTCAGCAAGTCGTTCCTCTGCACGCTTGACCGCCAGCTCGATGGCTGGCTTGATCTCCGGTGGCGTCTGGCCGAGCATCGCCTTCATCTGAGCGAGCCCCTGCTCGAGTTGCGCGGGGTCGTCAATCTGGGCGATCTGGGCGAGGGCCTGTTTGGCGATGGCCTTGGCCTGGCCGCTCAACGCCGCCAGTTCGGGATCCTCTTCGCTGCCCTCTTTGCGGAAATACCACAGAATATTTTTCCCCTCATCGGTGAAATATGTCTCTGCAACCCGCTGGATGTCTTCGGCCGTCACGGCCTCGATCTTTTCCGAAGATTCGTTGAGATAGTTCCAGTTGTCCCACACGTCGTAGAGCAGGAGTTGGAGCATCAAAAAGTAGTCGGATTGCAGACGCCTATAGGAGTTCGCGAGGGATTGGTTCTTCACTTTCTGCAGTTCTCGCGCCTCCACCGGCTCCGTCTTGAGACGATCGATCTCGAAGAGGAGAGCATCTTCCACCTGCTGGTGTTCGATGCCCTCGGCAAGCTCGCCGCCGATTTCGAAAGACCCGGCATATTTCATCGGGTCGAAGCTCGCGTAGGGCTGACCCGTTGCGAGTTGATTGGCTTCGACCAACGATTTATAGAGTCGACCGGTGCGGTCACTGAGAACCGATCCCATTACGTCGAGGGCATACATGTCCCGATGGGCGAAAGGGACCGTGTGCCAACGGATGTGGACCGAAGGGTTGGTGTCCGCTTCGGCAGTCATCCGTCGTACTGCGAGCTGTTCGATCTCTTCGGTGACGACCTCGGGTGGAGGGGTCCCGCCGCGTGGGATGCGGCCGAAGTATTTCTTGGCCAACGCGAGCGCCTCGTCTGATTCGAAATTTCCGACCAGTGCAGCCGTGAGGTTGTTGGGCGCGTAATAGGTGGCGAAGAATCGATTGGCGGCGTCGCGGCCGATTGATTCGACATCGGATGGCCATCCTACGGTCGGGTGGTGGTAGGGGATCGAGCCCCAGAACATCATGTCGAACTGCTCTTCGAATTTTGCCACCGGGTTTGATTCGGTGCGCATCCTTCGTTCTTCGCGAACCACGTCCCGCTCGGTGTAGAACTCGCGGAAGATCGCGTTGAGGAGCCGTTCTGACTCCATCCAGAACCACAGTTCGAGTTTGTTGGCGGGGACGGTGATGAAATACACCGTGAAATCGTTGCTGGTCCCGGCATTCATCGATGACGCACCGGCCTCGGTGTAGATCTGGTCGAATTCGTCTTTGACGATGATGGCCTTCTGTTGTTCCTGGAGAGCCTTCATCTGTTCCCTGAGTTCAGCCAACCGTGGCGTCACGTTTTCGGGCAGAAAGATGCTTCCGGTGATCTCACCACGCCGCTTGGCCTCACGCATGGCCGCATATTCGACATCCATCTCGAGCCTCAGGCTGTCGAGTTTGGCGATGATCTCGGCTTCCGCTTCGTAATCCGAAGTGCCGATGACCCGGCTGCCCTTGAACATCATGTGCTCGAAGAGATGGGCGATTCCGGTCACGCCGACTTCCTCGTTGACCGATCCGACGTGGGCGATCCAACCTGCCGACACCGTCGGGCTCTCGCTCCGTTCGACCATCAGGAATTTCATGCCGTTGTCGAGAGAAACCTCTTTGACCGGCACCTCAGCCTTCTGGGCGGTCGCCGTCGGACCGCACAAAAGGACCGCGAGCACTACCGCAGCGGTCATCCATCCTCGTCGAAGACTCATCTTGCGTCCCCTTCCGTTTCAGTGATTGTGTTTTGGCAGTTCCGAGCCGGCTCGTTATTGCCCTGCACGGGCCACTTCCCGAAGTGCCCGCAGTTTTTGAATGTGCGCATAACGCGCGCAGATAATACTACGGAACACGGGCTCCATGGTTTAGTCTGAGTGGACACCGCGCATCTGGGGCTGTACCGTGAGATTTTCGGAGGCTGAATGAGCGATATGCTGCTGGCACTCGATGTGGGCAATACCAATACGGTGGTGGGGCTGTTCGACGGCGACCGACTGCGTACCCATTGGCGCCTCACGACCCACGCTGAACGGACCGCCGACGAGGTGGGGATGTGGCTTCATCAACTCCTTCAACTGGAAGGTGTCGCCCCCACGGATCTGCTCGACGTCGCCGTCTCGTCTGTGGTCCCCCCGATGGATCCGAGACTGCGCGAGGGCGTTGCGAGATATCTCGATAAGTCCGCCTTTTTCGTCGAGCCGGGCATCCGAACAGACATGCCGTTGGTGGTCGATGCGCCGCAGGAACTCGGTGCCGATCGTTTGTGTGATGCGGTGGCTGCTTTCGCCGAGCACGGTGGTCCCTGTCTGGTGCTCGATTTCGGCACCGCGATCACCTGGGAGGTCGTCTCGGTGGACGGAAAATACCTCGGTGGCGTCATCGCCCCGGGTCCCGGAGTGACTGCCAACGCCTTGTCGTCCAAGACCGCCAAGCTCCCCGACGTCGCCATGGCGCCGCCGCCCCGGGTCATCGGCAAGGGCACGGTGGACAGTATCCAGAGCGGGCTCTTCTATGGCTACCTGGGTTTGATCGAAGGGGTGACCCGACGGATCCTCGATGAGCTTGGCGATGCCAAGGTGATCGCCACCGGTGGGCTCGCGGGCGCCTTTGCCAGCCACACCGAACTCATCCAATATGTCGAGCCCGACCTCACGTTGCACGGATTGAGAATCCTGTGGCGGCTCAACCGGCAGGGAAACGGGTGAAGAAACCTTCGATGGATCGCGAGGCGCGCGAAAAGATCCGCACCCGGGTCGAAGAAAAACTGCGCCCGCTGACGGTTCCGAATTTCATCACCCTGCTGCGGATGGCGCTGGTTCCGTTTTTTGTCCTCGCAGTCACCGATTCGGATTTCAAACTGGCCTTGTGGGTCTTTGTGGTTGCCGGTCTGACCGACTCCTTGGATGGGTATCTTGCCAGACGCATGGACATGCAATCTCGGATCGGTGCCTATCTGGACCCGATTGCCGACAAGATGTTGATCACGGTCGCCTACATTGCCTTGACCATCCCCCAGGGGCAGGCGGTGGTGATTCCGCTGTGGTTGACGATACTGGCCCTCTTTCGTGATTTTGTGATCATGCTGGTGGCCGGGGTTCTCTACATGGTCGAGGGGTTGCGGGAGTTTCCGCCATCGGTTCTCGGCAAGGCGACGACTTTTTCTCAGGTCCTGACCGTGGCGGTCGTGCTCTTCGCCAATGTCGTCGACATTCCGTGGTGGATCCCCGAAGCCTGTTTCTACGCCTCATTCATTCTGGTGATCGTCTCCGCGTTCAACTACATCTACCGGGTCAGCCGCTTTGTCGAAGAGGCCAGGCAGGACCGTAAGGATGCAGATGAGGCAGGGGAGTAGCGAGTCGCGAATTCGGAATTCGGAATTCCCATCGCAGCCGGTCACGGAGAAACCGCAGATCACGCAGATGAACGCAGATTTCCGGGCCCGGCGATTGAACGGACTCGAATACCGCTCACGTCTCTCGCTCCCGTTGAGGACCTGCAAGACAAAGACGTCGGGCCACCAGCCGGCAACGCATTGACCCCGCAGGTTAGCTGTTTGATTTGGTCAAAAATGAACTTTGCGGTTCAACGTTGCCGAAGTCGCTGGAAATGTTGATCGACGACACGAAAATCAAAACACGGTTCGACTATCTGCGCCCATCTGCGCTATCAGCGGTCTCTCCGTGCGTCGGAAACCGGCCCGATCAGATAACGGTTTCGGGTGGAGTGAACTCCGGCATGATCCCATTGAGGACCCGGACCACGTCCCGTGCAATCGTCTTTTCCTCGTTGGTGGGCACCACCAGCACCCGGACTCGCGAGTCGTCGGTGGTGATCTCACCTTCGCCGCTGGTGGTGGTCGCGTTGCGTTCACGATCGAGCTCGATGCCCATGAACTCGAGACCGGCCAGGGTTTCCTCACGCACTTCGGCGGATTTCTGTCCGATTCCGCCGGTGAAGAAGACCGCGTCGACGCCTCCCATGGCGGCCGCATAAGCTGCCAGGTACTTCTTGATGCGGTAGGCGAACATGCGGAAGGCGACGTCGGCCCTCTGGTGGCCGCTGGCGCGTGCTTCCAACAGTTCCCGCATATCGGAGCTGACCCCGGAGATGCCATAGAGCCCCGAGTGCTTGTTGAGCATGGTATTGACCTGGTGGAGGGTGAGTTCCTCCATCGCCATCAGCCAGGGAATGATGGCCGGATCCATGTCGCCGGAGCGTGTGCCCATCACCAGACCCTCGAGTGGCGTGAAACCCATCGAGGTGTCGATGCTTTTCCCCCGGTCGACCGCGGCAAGAGAACACCCGTTTCCGAGGTGGACCGAGATCACCTTGCGTTCTTCGCGTTCCCATTCGAGGATCTGGCAGCCGCGAAAGGTCACAAAACGGTGGGAAGTGCCGTGAAATCCGTATTTTCGCAGTGCGTGCTTTTTGTAGAGCTGGAATGGAATGCCGTAGAGAAAAGCGTGCGCAGGCATCGTCTGGTGGAATGCGGTGTCAAAAACCGCGACGTGGGGGACTTCGGGCATTGCCGCAAACGCGGCTTGATATCCACGCAGATTTGGAGGGTTGTGGAGTGGCGCCAGCGCCGAGCACTCTTGAATGCTCTGGACGACTTCGGGGGTCATGAGCACGGAGGATGCAAAGGCTTCGCCGCCATGAACCACACGGTGACCCACAGCCTCGATCTCGTCGACCGAAGAGATGATTCCGACCTCCGGATCGACCAGAATACGCAGCACCCACTCGATGGCGGTCCGGTGCTCAAGGATCTCGCGGTAATCCTGGTAGGTCTGGCGGTTGGGTACCTCGAGTACCAACCGCGAGTCGGAGAGTCCGATCTTTTCGACCAAACCCACCGCGAGAGTTTGGTCCTCATCGGCGTTCATACGGTCAATATCGGTTTCAATGATCTGGAATTTGACCGAAGACGATCCACTGTTCAAAACGAGGATTTTCATGCTGCGCTCCGTTGTTTCGGCTCGGCTCAGCCGAGCCCTGGCTTGTCGTCGGCGAGACGATCGGTCCGGCGGCGGTTTTCGTCATATTCGAAAAAACCGCGCCCGGTCTTGGCTCCGTGCAGTCCGGCCCGCACCAAACGCTTGAGTAACGGGCACGGACGAAACCGCGGTTCGCCGCTCTCCTTGTGCAGGTGATCCATCCAGTTGAGGACGCGATCGAGACCCGTGCGGTCGGCCCACTCGAGCGGACCGATGCGGAACTCATAGCCCATTTTCAGGGCGAGATCGACTTCGGCCGCCTCGGCGACCCCTTCCATCACGACGTGCATGGCCTCGTTGATCAGGGGCAAAAGCACGCGGGTCGTGACAAAGCCGGGCATTTCGAAGACCTTGATCGGGATCTTGCCGAGGAGACGCGCGAACTCGATGGCTCGCTCGTAGACCTCATCGGAGGTCAGCTGGCCTCGCACCACCTCCACCACCCGAGTGGTGGTGACAGGGTAGAGAAAGTGCATGCCGACAATCCGCTCCGGTTGCGAATTCTGGGCGGCGAGTTCGGTGATCGAAAGGGTCGAGGTATTGATGACGATCGGATTGCCCTCGGGCATCCGACGATCCAGTTCGCGCAGAATCTGACGCTTGAGGCCAAAGTCCTCCTGAACGGCCTCGAGCGCGAGATCGCTGTCGGATGCGCAATCAAACTGGGTGACCCAGGTGATGCGCGACAGGATCGCTTTTTTTTCGGAGTTGGTCAGACCGAAGCGTGAGATTTCGTTCTCCAGCGCCCGGTCGAGCTCACTCTTTCCGATCGCGACGGTTTCCTGTGAAACCTCTTTGAGATAAACGTTGATGCCCTCCTGGGCGACCTTGGTGGCGAGTGATCTTCCCATCATCCCGCCGCCGACGATTGTGATGCGGTGCAGTTCCCAACTCATCCGGAAAGTGTAGCAGATGTGGTAACGATTCGCAGCGTCTTTGTGCTAAATTTCACAAAGTATGAACGGTTCAATATCCAGCCTCCGCAGGTCGGTGTATCATGGCTCTATGAGACGAATTCTCGCCATTTTCCTGTTGCTCGTACTTTCGGCATCGATTGCAGCCGCGGAAGACGACCAGGTCGTCGAAACACCGGTCTTTCCTAACATGAAATTCACCGCCATCGACGGCACCGCCCAGATCGATCTTCACTCCTTGCACGGGAAACCGGTGCTGATGACCTTTTGGGCCTCGTGGTGCGGACCGTGCCGGATGGAGCTGCCGGAGCTGGAAAAGCTCGCCGAAGAGCTTGCCGATGAAGGATTCACGCTCGTGACCGTCAATACCGACCAATCACCGGCGATGGGTGTGCGTTTTCTGCAGCGCTATGACATCGATGTCCCGGTCTACCGGATGGATCAGAGGAGCCTGATTCAGCTCGGAATCAAAGGCCTGCCCACCAACGTGCTCCTCGATCGTGAAGGACGGCCGGTCGGGATCTATCGCGGCTATTCTCCGGAACTTCCGGATGTCATCCGAGAGAGCGTCAAGGCCATGAAACCGGCTCCCGGGGTGGAAGGCGCGTCGGGCTCGTGATGAAGCGTTTTTTGCCCGATCGATTTGCGGTGTCCGGGATTTTTCCGGTGCTTGTTGTGGCAGCTTTGTCCATCGGGTGGAGCCCCACGACGGTTCGCTACGTCGCGTGGTCAGCCGTCGATTTCTTTCCACCTGATTTTGCCCGCCAGGTCCGTGAACACCACAAACGATATGACGCCGGAATCAGGCGTGGATTGAAACTGCCGCCGGCGTGGCGCGCCGGCCCCCCCGGCAACCTCTCGCAGGCTCTCGAACGGCAGGTTCGTAAGTGTGCCTCGGATCTGAGGCAACCCGTACCTCTGGCCGATTTGGTCGAAGAGATGGGTGTGCTCGCGGTGTTGGTGCTCGATGCCAATGATCCACTCGCCGTCGTCCACGAGGATGGGCGGGAATCGGCCTACTCCGCCGAGTATCAGGCCTATGTCGACTCGGTCCTCGAACGTGTCCGGTTGGTGTTCTACGGCCAGAGCCGTGATCTGATCGTGGAAGGAAAAATCGGCTCGGCGATCAGCGGGTCCCTCGCCCGAAGCAAAGCCCTGTACCCCTTTGTCGGTGAGGAATTCTATCGCACCGGCGAGCTTCGAAGCTGGCGGAGTCTCGATGATCGCGCGGTGACCTTTGGTGTGGCCGGGGTGTCCCTGTCGCGCGCCCAAACCGATCTCGCGAATTTCACCTCCTTTGTGTGGCGCCAGGGCGGGGGCAGGGTGCCGACGCCGCGGCCGACCCCGATCGGCCATGTGGGGCCGACCATTACCAAGGGTCTCGGTGGTGGTTTTCCGGAGCGCAACCAACCGGGGCGCGGAGAACCCGCCATGCCGAAGTCGTCGATTTCGTTGCCACCACCGTGACGGGCATTGGCAATGGGACGACGAGGCTATGGGGCTATGAGGCTATGGGGCTATGGGCTATGGGCTATGAGGCTATGACGCCGAATCCGAACTGTCCATAGCCGCAGAGTCCACTAGATCTCCGCTGCCCAACTCTTTCCCTGCTTGCGGACCCCGCCTTCCATTGCGCTCAAGAAACGTGACCGTAACTGATTGCTGAGCAGCGCCTTTTTGACCGGGGGCAGTTTGAGAAAGCCGCCGACGAAAGCGCGCAGGAAGGCCTGGCTGGTGCTCGATGGATCGTCGAAGAGTTGATTCTGAAGAGTTCCGCGATCGAGCGCCGAGAGAATCACCCGTTGGAAGGTGCTTTCCGGCGGAATCACTCGCTGCTCGCGTTCGTCGAGCTTCATCGCCCCAGTCGAACAGGCATTGGCACACACACCGCAGCCGAGACAGAACTCGAAATCGATTGCCGGCTTCTTCTTCTTTTTGGTTTGGGGGTTGTCATTCGGCACCATCGAAATGGCATCCACTGGACATGCCTTTTCACAAAAGTTGCAGCCCTTGCAGATCTCGTCATCAGTTACGGCAATATAACTGGAGGTCACGATCGATTCGGTGTATCCGTGCTCGGTCAAACCGGCGAGGGCGTTGCAGCAGCATCCGCAACAGTGGCAGATAAAGGTGACGTTGCGCTGCACATTGTCCGCATTCATGACGAGACCGAGGTCTCGTGAGCGGTCGATATTGTCGATCATCTCCTCGCGGCTGACCTCGCGGGCAAGATCGTTGCGAATCAAAAAGTCCGCCGAATAATCCATCGACGAACAGTTGTCCATCGGCGCTTCGGCCCGGCAACTCTGACCGAGGTGGTGCTTCTCGTGGCGACACGAACAAATGCCCATCGAGAATCGACGCGCGCGGCTGACGATCTCGCGCGCTTTTTCGTAGTCGAGAATCTCGACAAAATCTTCGTCGCGGATGGTGCCCTCGTGGGGTAGGGCCCTCATGATCGTCGTCGTTTCGCCGTGCGCATAATTGGCGTCGTGGAAAACTCCGTCGGGGCCCATGTATTGGTGGAAGAGGGTGGCGATTTTCTTACGGTCGAGATCCGGACCGGTACGCATCATGGTGAGTTCGAAGATTCCGATGACCAGAGGCGATACGGTATAGCGATATCTTCCACCGAGTTCGATGTCCATGACCAGACCCTTGCTGCACAGACTGGCGAGGAGATGCTGCAGGGGTGCCTCGTCATATCCGGTGACCGAAACGAGGCGCTTGGCAGTCGACAACCCGTAGGGCATACGGACCACCAGTTCGGCTTCCTGGGGAGTGTAGAGCTCGGTCAGGATCTCGTAAAGCGTCTCGTTCCAAGGTGTTCGAGTCGCCAGGTTGTCGATTTTTGTACCGAGCTGGCGATAAATATCTTTGCCGACAAGGTGGCCCATCGATGCCTCCACTTCCGGGCTCCATGGTACTTCAGCCGGGGCCGTGGGCTCGAACGCCTCCAGCGGGTTTTCTGCAAAAAGCTGAGCCAAAAAAGCTTATCGCTTAGGGCCCATAGCTCATAGCTCATAGCCCATAGCCCATGGCCTAAAGCCCATCGCTTATAGCCTATAGCCCATGGCCCCTTTACCTCTGACACCCCGGACAAAACGCAGTCGTTCGTCCCGCGATGACCTCGGCACGAAGGGGGGTCCCACAGCGGCGACACGGTTTGCCCTTTCGTCCGTAGGCGTCGAGCCGGATCGCGAAGTAGCCGAAATCTCCTTCAGGCGTGGCGTAGTCCCGAATGGTCGTGCCGCCCTCTTCGACGGCCTCCATGAGCACTTCTCTGACGATCGCGGTGAGCCTTTCCAAACGAAGCAATGATGTGCGGCAGCCCTTGCGGCGCGGGTGGATTCCCGCACGCCACAGAGACTCGACGGCGTAGATGTTGCCGACCCCCGCCACCAGGTGCTGGTCGAGGAGGAGGCTTTTGAGTGGAGCACGCCGTGAGTGCATGAGTGGCGGTAGGATTTGCACGATTGTCGGATCGAGGGGCTCGGGACCGAGCCGGCCAAGTGACGGGTCCTTTTCTTCGGCGCCCTGACCGAGCCAATCGACAAAACCAAAACGTCTGGGATCAACATATCGAAGCTCGCGGCCGTCACTGAGCTCGAGAATGAGATGTGTATGCGGGAGACGGTCGGACCCGGCGTGAACGATCATCATTCGTCCGGACATCCCGAGGTGGCACAACAGACTGCCCGAGGGGCCGAGATCCAACAGCAGAAACTTGCCACGCCGGCGAAATGCGGTGAACGCCGAATTGGGGAGGACTGTCTGGAAGCTGTCGAGATCGAGCGGGCGCCGGAGTTGGATCGAGTGACCGCTGACCCCGGTGATCTTCAGATTCCGGAGCTCCCGCTCGAGCGAGCGGCGGACGGTCTCGACTTCAGGGAGTTCAGGCACGGTCGTCAATGCTTCGGAGGATCATTCGAACTCTCTCATCAGCCGTGGTGAGCGTAGCTCGGGATGTCAGAAAGGGCGATCCTGCTCTTCATGAAGGAACCGCTGCCGTGGCCGAGCAGCCGGCCCCGATCGTCTGTCACGGTCGATTCAGCGATCCACAATGAGCGACCCGCATTCACCACGGATCCGGTGGAGGTCATGGTTCCTTCGACGATCGGGCGCACAAGATAGGTATTGAAGCTGACGGTGAACACGAACACGTCATCGACCAGCGAGTTGACTGCGAAGAATGCGGCATCGTCCAGAGCCTTGAAATAGTGAGAACCGTGGACGCTTCCGGCCGCGTGGTGGAGATGAAGCCCCACATCGAGGGAGATCTCCGCTGCCGCCTCCTCGACGTGAATCCGAGCGTTGTAAACAGTGTTTGCCGGAGAACTGAGATACATGCGCTCCAACCGCCGGTAGTGGTCTTCAATCATTTCAATAGCCCCAGGGCGTCAGTTTTGAGTTTTGAGTTTTGAGTGTTGAGTTTTGAGTTGGGCGCCAGACTGGTGGAAGCAAGCACAGTTTGCAATTGCTCTTTTTCTGATTCGGTCTGGGTGTGGGCGGACGGGAACCCGGTTTTCGAATTCGCATTCCGGGTTGTGGATTGGAACTCCAACCTCAAACCTCAAACCTCAAAACTGTTAGCACTTCAGTTCCAACTCGATCGGACAATGATCCGACCCCATGACATCTGGGTGGATTCGTGCGGCGACCACCTTCTCCTCGAGATCGGCAGAAATAAAGAAGTAGTCGATGCGCCATCCGATGTTGCGTGCTCTGACATCCCCGCGGTTGCTCCACCAGGTGTAACGGCCTGTTTCTTCGGGGTGGAGCTTGCGGAAGATGTCCATGTATCCGTGGTCTATCAGACGGCTCACCCAGGCGCGTTCCTCGGGCAGAAAACCGGTGTTCTTCTTGTTTGATTTGGGGTTGGCGAGGTCGATCTCCTCGTGGGCCGTGTTGACGTCACCGCAGATGACGATACTGCGGCCCTTCTTGCGCTGCTTTTCCGCGTGCTGCAGAACCGCCTCCGAAAAATCGAGTTTGTAGGGCACCCGGCTGAGGTCGTTGCCGCCGTTTGGAAAATACCCTGTGTAGAAGAGAAAATCACCGTAGTCGGCGATGATCAGACGGCCTTCGCTGTTGAATCGTTCTTCATTGAGACCGCCCAGAATGACACTGTCGGGATCGAGCCGCGAATAGAGGGCGACTCCCGAGTATCCCTTTTTCTCTGCTGGGTTGTAATGGACGGAATAGCCCTTTGGGTTGAGGAGAGCGTCCTCGAGTTGTTCGGGGAGCGCCCGTGTTTCCTGGAGACCGAGGACATCGGGCTTGGCGGCAGCCAGCCAGTCGAGGAAGCCTTTGCGTCCGCAGGCCCTGATTCCGTTGACATTCCAGCTGTAGAGGCTGATTGACTTCTTCTTTGCCATTCACTCTCCCTTGAACAAAACGTTTTCTGCAGATCGCAGCGTTGCCACGTCAAAGCCGAGCCTGTCGGCGAGCGCATGCTCGCGCAGGGTATTGAAGCCCCAACCGGCAAGAACCGCACGCACTCCGAGTCTGCTGACCGCGACCAGATGGTTGAGTTTGTCGTCGATAAAGGTGACCTTTGAAAACCCGATCCCCGTCCGTTGTTGCAGGGCTTCGAGATGGTGGGTTTTTTCGACCCCGGTCTCTTTGTCGAAAATGAGCTGCGGATCAAAAATGCCGTCATAACCCATGGCGTCCAATAACAGTCTTGCCGAGACACCGTCCTTGGCCGTGACCACGGCAGGCAGCGTACGATCGGAGTGCTTTCGCAATAGATCAGCGAGGCCGGGGTAGGGTTTGTGGAGCCCGATCCAAGCCCTGGCGTCGGCGTTGCGCAGCTTGGTACGGACTTCATAGAAACGTGTGTGGAATCTTGCCAGCCACTCCGGGTCGAGGCCTCCAAAATACTCATCATATGCATCCTGTCCGTCGATCGGGGCTCCCCGGTCCATGGCGGTCAGCGACACTCCGAAGTCCTCGGCCCGATTGCCGAGGGCCAGGAGACCGATGAAGATTTCGTACAGTCTTTCGGATCGAAAACCTTCACCACCACCGAGCGCGTCATCGCGCAGCGGCTGCAATCGCGCGGGCAACAGGGACCCACTCTCCATCGAGGCATAGGTGTCGACCGCGACCACGAAGACCTCGCGTGACGAGTCGCAGAGCACACCATCGAAATCGAGAGCCAGAATGTGCATGAGGAGGAAGTGTAGCGCAGCAATGGGAATGGGAGCAGAGGAGCAGAGGAGCAGAGGAGCAGAGGAGCAGAGGAGCAGAGGAGCAGAGGAGCAGAGGAGCAGAGGACCAGATCTTATCACGTCCGTCGCTTCCGGTACGGTTCTCCCTTTCTCCCTTTCTCCCTTTCTCCCTTTCACCCTTTCACCCTTTCACCCTTTCGGGAACGGGAACGGGAACGGAACTGTCGTTCAAGATGTCATCCTGAGCGTAGCCCCACAGGGGGCGAAGTCGAAGGATCTATGGGATGGACGGAACAGTCTTCGGTCCGCAGATCCTTCGACTACGCGCCGAAGGCGCTCCGCTCAGGATGACATCAGGAGGCGACATTCGCATGCAGGCGAAATCAGTGCCGGCCGGTTCTCCCTTTCTCCCTTTCCCCCTTTCCCTGTTCGGTAACGGCAACGGGCTCGGGCTCGGGATCGAGCATCCAGCATCCAGCATCGTGTTGCTTGTTCCCCCTTTCTCCTCCGCCCCTCCGCCCCTTCGCCAGCCGGTCGAATGGAACGCGAAACGGGCCCGAACTCAAAACCCAAAACTCAAAACTCAAAACTTGACTCCCGGGTCGCGCTAAACTCGCCCCGTGATCAGACTCGAAAATGTTTCGAAGCAATACCCCGGCAACGAGAAGGCCGTTCTACGAGAAATCGATCTGGAGATCGGAGACGGCGACTTCGTGTCGATCGTCGGGCGTTCGGGTTCGGGCAAGACGACCCTTCTCCACCTGATCGGTGGTCTCGATGGTGATTTTGTTGGATCGGTGCAGGTCGACGGGCGTGAAATCGGAACCCTGGACGATATCGAAATCAGCTCCTACCGGAGCCGCACGATCGGATTCGTTTTCCAGAGCGACCACCTGCTCGATCATCTGTGTTGTCGGGACAACGTGTCGCTGGCTTCGCTCTTTTCTCGCGGTGAGGAGTGGCGGAGCGCAGAGGCGGTTCGAAACAGGGCTGATGAACTGTTGGCGGAAGTCGGGCTCGAAGGTTCCGGTGACCGTCCCTCGACGACTCTTTCGGGTGGTGAACGACAACGGGTGGCCTTCGCGCGGGCGCTGTTCAACCGGCCGCGGGTTCTTCTGTGCGATGAACCGACTGGCAATCTGGACGCGGGAACCGCCGGTGACCTTGTCGGGCTTCTTACCGAACTGCATCGAAATCACGAACTGGCGATTGTGGCGGTCACCCATGATGAAGCCATCTCCACCGCGGGGCTCCGCACTCTCGAACTCAGCGCTGGCCGGCTGACCGATTTCGACAAAGGAACCCGGTGATGGGACGAGGCTGGATTCACGCGGTCGCGTCCGATCTCCGCCGCCATTGGCGCCATTTTTCCGTCGCCTCCATCGGCATCGTGATCGGGATCGCGGCGCTGACCTTTTTTCTCGCCCTCGGTATCCAGATCCGGGATCTTCTGCTGACCCAGGTCTTTCCGGAAAACCTGATCGAGGTCGCCCCGAAGAGCGCCGACCTGGATCTTTTTGCGATCCGGCTCAATCTCGGGCGGGATGCGCTCGATCCATCGGTGCTGGACGATCTGGCGGCTCTCGACGGTGTCGCTGCGGCCTACCCGAAGATGAGGCTGACGGTACCGGCCCTGGCTTCGGGTGGCAATGCGCTTTTCGGCGCCGGTCTTCAGACCGAGATCGTGGCCGATGGGATCGATCCTCGGTTGGTTTCGGAATCCATCGGCCCGGTTTTCTCTGACCGGGACCCCGACAATCCGCTGATCCCTTGTGCTGGCGATGCACAGTGTGGACAGGATGCTTATTGTGCCTCGAGTTGGTGCCGCCCCTACATCCCGGTTCTGGTGTCTCCCTATGTGATCGAGCTCTACAACGGAGCTTTCCGTCGCGCCTATGACCTGCCTAAGATCAACCCCGATGCCCTCGAAGGTCTGACCTTCGAGATGAACTTCGGCGCCTCGACCTTCAAACCGGCCTCGGGCCCACCGGTCAGAGAACGGATGCGTCTGGTCGGGGTTTCAAGGGCCGCGATCCCACTCGGGGTGACCCTGCCCCTCGAGCATGTCCGGCGGCTCAACACGACGCTAGATTCTGCTGAAGCTGGAGAACGTTACCACTCGATCATCATCGAATTGGCCGCCCGCGAGGCCATGCCGGAGGTGGTGGAGGCGGTGGAGGCCATGGGTCTGGATATTCGAGACCGCGGCGCGCGGCGGGCTGCGCTGTTGACCTCGGTCGTGATGGTGGTCTTCGGTCTTGTGGGGCTGGTCCTCATAGTGATCGCAACGGCCCACATCATGCACGTCTTTTATCTGGTGGTGATCGTCCGAAGACGGGAGATCGGCTTGTTCCGCGCGGTCGGTGCCCGGCGCAGCGACATCACCAGACTTCTGGTTTCTGAAGGGGCTGCTCTCGGGCTGATGGCCGGGGTGACCGGTGTGCTGGTGGCGCGGCTGGCGGCGATTGCCGCCGATGCTTTTGCCGCAGGTCGGATCCCCGATTTTCCCTTCAAACCGGAGAGTTTCTTTGCCTTCTCTCCGTGGCTGGTCGTCTCAGTGTTGGTGCTGGCGGTCCTAGCATGTGTGGTGGGCGCCCTGCCGCCGGCGCGCAGAGGCGCCGCCGGCGATCCTTCCGACGCTCTCGCCGGGCGCTAAATCACCACGAAGCGCGGGCTAGCCTTCGTCCGGGCCGTAGTCCTCGTCCTCCGGCATCATGGATCCCATGGAACCCATCATGGCCTGGATCATCGGGCCGATCATCGCATCGAATTCTTCGGCTGTTTCGACCATGGCGACCTGTTCGATCAAGCCTTCGGCCATTGCCAGGCCCATCAGGGCCTGGCCCTTCATCTCGTCCATTTTTTCCTGGTCCATCTCATCGAGGTCTTTCCGGGCATCGGCCATCATCTGCGGCCATTCTCTGGCCAAATCCGCCGGGACCCAACGACCCTCGACGCGGGTCAGATCGACTTCTTCCGGTTCCTCACCTTCGATCAAGAGGCGGAGCTTTGCGGTTTCGTCCGTGCTTTCGAGCACCTCCACCTCGAGGGTCGAGAGCTTTGCCAGCGGGTCTTCCCCTTCTTCACTCTTGATCGCTTCGGCTTGAATGAGAAGTTCCGAACCGGTCGTCTGCAGGAAGGTCTCCCAGTTGATCGCCTGGAGTCCGGCGATGGTGGAAACTTCGCTTGCGAGAAGCGTCTGGACCATGGCAAGGCTCGAACCCATGCCCTGGTCAAGTTGCTCGGGATTGACACCGCTCATCGCCGCGGTCTGGCTCTCGAGGATGATCGGCTTTTTCTCGATCAGAACCTCGACTGCGCGACCAACAACAGCCAGCGTGCGGTCGTAAAGAACAGGATCCATTTTGGCGGCAAAGGTTCCGGTCAGTTCGGCGAGGTCATTGCGATAACTCTCAGGGAGAGCCTGCCAGATGATTGCCGGCTGATGGTTGACGAGATTTTCAGCGATTGCTTTGACGGTTCCGTCGGGGCTGTCCGGAAGGCCCATATTGGGCGCCGGCGCGGCATTTGTTTTTGCGCAGCTGACCGAGAGTAGACAGATCGCGATCACTACGAAAGCTCGATTGATTGTGGTTTTCATGCGATGACCTCCATGTAGGGAGGAATTATGGCATATCGCCGCCTGTGTAAGTGGTTGAAACATCGACCTGACCTTGCCGTAGTTGTTCTTGTAATGAATCGCAGTTTCAGTTTCGAATGTGCTCGGCATCCGGCATGGGGCCGGTGTCATTGTGTGTTCGGGGGACACAGGAGGTATGAATGAGGAAGATGATAACCGTGATTGCGGTGGTGACGATGATGGTCATGTCGGCGCCTGCGATGGCGGGCGAAAAATGCACCTCTTCGACTCAGGATTGTCTCGACCATATGGCACAGAACCTCAAGAACCGAGGTTGGGTCGGTATCGAGATGGATGACGAAGGCGGCATGGGCAAGATGGTCATCACCAAGGTTGTCGAAGACAGCCCGGCCGAAACGGCCGGCTTCAAAAAGGGCGATGTTCTCGTGGCGGTGAACGGCGTCAAATTTTCGGAAGAGAACCAGAAGCAGATCAAGGACGTCCAATACGCCATGAAACCCGGAGCCGAATTCACCTACACGGTCGCGCGCTCAGGCAAGAAAATCGACCTCGACATCGAGCTGGGCAACATCCCGGACAACGTGATGGCGCAGTGGATCGGCGGCCACATGATGGACCACGCCGAACTGCAGATGGCATCGAACGAATAGAATTTTCCGTTATCAGTGTCAAAACCGGCGCCCTCGGGCGCCGGTTTTTTTGTTGCGTGCACTGTTGTCCAAAACAGATCGTCACATGGAGTTTCCCTCCTTACAACAAGTGGCTTACGGATTGGTTTTTGGCATATCCGGTTCGCGGTTGCCCGTGCCCGTGCCCGTGCCCGTGCCCGCGTCCGAATTGCAGCGGCAGCGACAGTGTCCAGCGTCAGCGACAGGCAACAGCGAACAGGGACGGCGAACAGCGATCAGCGATCAGAGTTCAGCGGCAGCAATCAGGTTCAGCGACGGCGTGCCCACCTCCGGGTCGTTCAACAGTACGGGTAGCCGGTGGGCGGCCGATGTCAAGGACAGGCAAGGTGCAGGGCATCCTTGACATCGGCCGCCACACCGGCTTGTGGGTATGGGCATGAACGACCCGGAGGCGACCATGTCCTCAGCCGCCACGAACACCGATCTCGCTGCACACTCGAAAGCCCTCGAAGCAGCAGGTATCGCCATCAAGCTTGTGATGAGGGTTCCAGCTCCGCTGAAGTCCATAGCCGATCAAGTGATCCGATCGGCGAGTTCAGTCCCTGCGAACCTGGCAGAAGGGCACGGCCGATTCGGTAGAGACCGGTTGAACCACTGGAGGATCGCCTACGCCTCGGCGAAAGATGTTGACAGCCACTTGCAGCTTCTCGCTCACGCTGGGGCGATCAGCAGGAATGGAGCCAGTGAAGCGATGCACGCCTTCGATCAGGTCCGTGCCATGACCTGGCGCCTGTTGAACCCGACGAGGTGATTGCTGCTCTCTGTCGCTGCCGTCCCCGGATGTCATCCTGAGCGGAGGCGAAGCCGGAGTCGAAGTATCTATGGGACGGCCTGTAAAAATCCGAATCTGCAGATCCTTCGACTACGCGCCGGGGCGCTCCGCTCAGGATGACATTGAGAGAGTGGCGCGTGCTCGGAACGAAATTACCGGTCGGCCTGGCCTCATAGCCTCATAGCCTCGTAGCCTCATAGCCTCATAGCCTCATAGCCCATAGCCCATAGCCCATAGCCCGTTGAGGTCCACTAACGAAGGACCACGACGTTTGCATGCGCTGATGGCGCTTAAAAACTGTACGACGACGGATGCCACTGACGGACATAAACATCCGTCTTGGGACGATCCACCTTGACCTTGATCTTGTAGCTCTCATCGAGATCGGGAGGCGGGATGATCGAGAGTTCGTAATAGCTCGAGATGACCTTCGCCAGCATGGTCATCGCGACCTCGGGGAAGATGTTTGTCTTCATATAGAAACCGCCGGTGTCCTCGCTGACGATGCGCATCCCGAGCTCGAGTGAGTGCGCATCGGCATCGGTGATATCGATCGAAAACACCGAGGTGCGGGCCGCGGTCAGGGCCTCCATCGCCAGCCGGTATTGATCCCCGACGGTGACTCGAGGACCGGCGCTCATCTGGCCGAGCCCGAATCCGATGAAGATCATCGATTTGGTTCCCTCGATGGGTTGCAACGCCTGGCCTATCAGCTCGAGGGCCCGGCTCATGGTGGCAGCCCTCTTCATATCGAGAGAGTCGAGGTGGGCCGCAAGCGATGGCCCGTCGGGATCCGGGGGCACGATTCGACCGGCCAGAACCTCGGTTGTGGTGACCATTTCGGCCACCGCCTCGTGGTCGGCGGTAAAGTCCGCCCGAAGTTCGAGATGGCTGCCGAAAACCAGGACCGCGACGCGATCATCCGGGCCGAAACTCCTGATGAACTCTTGCGCGTGGGGTGCAATCTGGGCGAGACCTACCGTTCGTGAATAGCGCAGGGCGATGTCTTTCTGGAACACGAAAACGATCAACCGGCCCTCGGATTTTTGCCGATCCGCCGAATCGTTTTCGGGACGAGGCGATCCTTCGGCCGAACGAGCCGCCTCGGCGGCGGTGGATGGGATCCACGATACCGATTCGACCTCCACCTTTTGCCCGTCGACCTTGACCCGGAAGTTCTCAGGTCCCAGACCGAGGACCGGCATTCCGTCCGAATCGACGACGCGGACTTCGGTCAGGATCCTGGTCACCTCGACCACGGTGCCGAAGGGTGTCGGGGTCTCCTGCGCTGCGCCGATGGCGGCGGCGAGAAGGAGGCCGCAAAAAAGGATCGCCGGCCAACACGTGCCGGCGATCCGAGGGGTGTGTCCGTGGCGCATATCGTTACTACGAGATCACCAGGCTCCGGTTCTCGGATCGGTGGCGAGGCTCTCGATCAGCACCTCCACCGCCATCGCGGTCGACGTGGCAAGGCTGAGGATGACAAGGAACAAGGTGGAGCGGTGAGACGTGTTCGTCCTCCCGGAACAGAAGATGGTGAGTCCGGGTGCGGTCGTCGCGGCCGCCCCGGCGGCTCGAAGGCAGGTTAGCAGACCCGCAAAGCTCGAATTCCATGGCTTCAACGTGACTGGAGGCCAGTAACCGTCACAGGAGCGTCATTTTCGCTCATTTTCCCTGATGGCGGCGTCTTCCCCTTCGTAACATGGATGGAGAAGCTCTGTGTACCGAACAACCAATTGGAGGTGACCATGTTCGATTCGAGGTCGATTCATCGCATCGCTGTCCTTGTTCTGCTGGTCGCCGCCGGATGCGGCGGCGAGCGTTCGATGGGCGTTCTGCTGCCGACCACGGGTGCTGCAAGCGACTACGGAAAATCGGTCGGCAACGGCATCCGGATGGCCCTGGCTGAAGCCGAAGAGCTTGCCGTCTTGCCGGCAGGGTGTCAGGTCTTCGAGGCCGATACGGCGTCGAGGGCCAAGGTGGCTGCTGACGAACTGCAGCGCCTCGTCAACGAGCACGACATCGCAATCGTGGTTGGTGGGGTCACGACCGACGAGGCGGAGGCGCTGATTCCCGTAGTCGAGAAAAACCACGTCCTGTGTGTTTCACCCTCAGCCCCGGCGAATCTACTGGCGAGCCGCAGCCGCTATTTCTTTCGCCTCTTTGCCACCGACGAGGTCGAAGGAAGCACGGCGGCGCGGCACCTCTTCAGCCAGCGCGCGGTGCGCCGAGTTGTGGTCGTGACTGATGATTCGGTGTTTACTCGAGGCATCGAAACCGAGTTTCGGCAGCATTTTGAACTCAATCTGGGAGGAGAGATTCTCGCCACGATTCACACCGGAGTCGAATACTGGAAAACCCAGTTGTCCGACATGCTCCACGCCCACGAACCGCAGGCGGTCTACGTTGTGGGGCACGGCGACAACACCCTGCAGGTGCTGGAAATGCTCCACTCGGTCGCGTACGAGGGAGTTCGTGCGGCCACCTCCAGCCTGTACCTCAGCCACGTGATCGAGCGCGGCGGCGCGGCGGCCGAAGGGGTTGTTTTTCCTCTGGTTGCATTTGATGTCGCCGCCAAGGAAGGGCAGGTGGCGAGTTTTGCCGAACGTTATCAGCTCGAGTACGGGACTTCGCCGGATATCTATGCCGCGCATGGGTACGACGCAATGCGCGTTGCGATCCGGACCCTGTCGAAGGCACAGGCGCACCACCCGCGGGTGCTTCGCCAGTACATGACCATTGGTCTGCGGGATTTCACCGGGGTCACCGGTGCGGTGGCATTTGACGAACGAGGTGATGTTCCGCGCTACCCGGTGATGCACGAGATCTGGCAACAGCGGGTGGTCAAGTCGAGCTGGTTGCAGGAGATGCGGCTGCGTGCCATGGAAGAGGTCATGGAATCGCTCAAACCGGAGCCGACGCCGCACGCTTGAGTCGGCTTGGACAACAGGTGAACGAGCCCCGGGCGGTGTGCTAGGCTTCCCGCCGACTGGCACATCGTTATGGCGAGACGACCGAATCCGTGGGTTCCGCGACTGGGTTGGCTGCTGATCAGCCTGGCCCTGGTTGGGTTCATCTGGGGCCTGTACCACAGGTCGCAGCTCGAAATGCGTGGCCAGCAGGCGATCCAGATGCTCTTCGTGCCGTCGGTGGAGCAGGGGACGCTCGTGCGACGGGGAGACGAGCTCGCACGCTTCATTCGTGAGGACAGCGGTCTGACCCTGCGGTCTCAGGTCCCTACCAGTTATGCAGCGGTGATCCAGGCTCTCGGAGCCGGTCAGGCCGATGTGGCGTGGATCCCGGCCTTTGCTTATGTCCTTGCCAACGCCCGTTACGGCGCCGAGGCCCGACTTCAGGTGGTGCGATCGCTGGATCGCTACGCAATCGTGACCACGCGATCGGGCGCCGGCGAGCCGCAACGCCTCGAAGGGCTTTCGGATCGACGCATCGCCGTTCCAAAGGTGATCGAGGGCAGGCTCCGCACCTCGCTGGTTGCACTTCTGGACGAGAAGGCACCGGGTTGGATCGAGGTCCCGGTCGAAAGCGACAAGGAGGCCGTGTTTCGTCTGGTGGAGGAAAGGGATGTGGATGCGGCCGCGAGCCGCCACGTTTACTCCGCGCCCAATGATCTGGTCGGTGACGGCCGCAAAGAGCTCGAATACGAGCGCCCCGGCACCTTAAGAGAAACACGTGTTCTCCACACCAGCGAACAACCCGAACAGGAACTGTCCAACGTCTACTACGGCTGCATCATGACCCGGACCGACTCGGGCTTCAGACGGCTCGATGATTTCACCGGGTCGAATTTCGCCTTCTCAGACGAGACTTCCACCTCCGGCCACATCTTTCCGCGCGCCCTGATGCAACGATCCGGAATCACCCTCGGTCACGTGCTTTTTGCAGGTGGCCACCCCAACGTGGTGCAGGCGGTTCGTGACGGCAAGGTGGCGGGCGGCGCCGCCTTCTACTCACCTCCTTCGCCGGCAAATCTGCGCGACGGCACCCTGGTCGGCGACGCCCGATTCCTGATCCTCAAGAACATGCAGACCAAGGAAGAGCGGGCCGAACTGCTCGAAAACGTGCGGATCGTGGCCCTCACCGACCCGATTCCAAATGATGTGTGCTGCGTACGCAAGGGGTTTTCGCCCACCACTTGGGGACAATTCGAGGCATCGCTCCAGCGCTTTCTCGAGACACCCGACGGCCAGGGCGCATACTACGATCTGGTGGCGGGAGTCGCGGCCGCACCGACTTCTGACGCCGACTTCGACGATTTCAGAACTGCCCTGACTGAAGCGGGGGTCAGCGCCTCGGCCCTGCTCGATGCAGCCGAGGCCAAGCTCGAGCGACAACGGCAAAAAAGTGGGGGTGGGTCCTGAACGCGCTCCCTGAACCTGCGGTGACTCCGGCAATCCGGATCGAAGGTCTCGGGATGGTCTACCCCGGTGGGGTCCGCGCTCTCGAGGGCATCGATCTCGAGGTAGGTGAGGGCGAATTTCTCGCCATCCTCGGTCTCTCGGGTTCCGGCAAATCGACCCTGCTGCGATGCATCAATCGTCTGATCGACCCGACCGAAGGCCGGGTCTGGATTTTTGGCGAAGAGATCACCGCCCTCAAAGGTGGCCCGTTGCGGCGTCTGCGGTGCCGGGTGGCGATGATCTTCCAGCAATTCAATCTGGTGCGACGCCACACCGTGCTCGCCAATGTACTCTCCGGATCGCTCGGGCGGAGCAGTCTGCTGCCGAGCCTGATGATGTCTTTCCCTCAGGCGGAACGCGATCGGGCGAACGCGAATCTCGAACGGGTCGGTCTCGGTGATCGTGGATCGAGCCGCGCCGACGCCCTATCCGGTGGCCAACAGCAGCGGGTCGCGGTGGCGCGAGCTCTGATGCAGGAACCCAAGCTGATCCTGGCCGACGAACCGGTGGCGTCACTGGATCCTGCTCTTCGGCACTCGGTGATGCGGCACATCGAAGCGCTCAACCGCGAAGAAGGCCTCACTGTCATCTGCTCGCTGCACGATATCGATCTTGTGGAGCGCTACGCGACCCGTCTGGTGGCCCTCCGCGACGGCCACCTGGTCTGGGAGGGGTTACCGGGCGACTTCAACCGTGACACCTTCAAAGAAATCTATGGCGAGGACGCCGAGCCGGCCTCGAACACGGGCTTTTAAATGGCTGACTCCGGAAACCACTCAACGCAACCTACGGGTTGGCGCAGCGGTCTGGCCCACTTGCAGGCGATCGGCATCGATGCCATTTTGATCGCCACGCTCTTTGTGATGGTGGAGCTTCTGGTGGTGGCATTTTCCGGTCGGCGGGGGCCCACCGGGTTGCTCTACACGGCGGAAGAAATCCTCGATCTGCTCCACTACGCCTGGGCGGGCGCCGTAGGAATCGGGCTCGCGATTCTGTGGAGTGTTTTCAGCCGTCCCCTTGGGGCCTCACCGGGCCACGCTCTGGTCTTCGGTGTGCCCGAAGAAGAAAAGAGCCTCGACTGGATCTACACCCTTCGTGGTTGGTTTGTCGCCGTCTTCATCCAGTTCACCTTCTTTGCCGGGTGGCTGATCACCGAGCTCGACCTCTACTCCTTCCTGACCAAATTCGACAAGGCGGCCGATATCGTCCGCGGTCTCATGAACCCGTCAGCGAGCATCCTGCACGAGGGTCTGGTATTGCTCGTCCAGACCATCTTCCTGGCATTCATGGCGACCGCCTTCGCCATACCGGTGGCATTCGTGCTCGCCTTCCCGTCGGCCCGCAATCTGACCCGCGGATCGACCGGCGCCAAGCTGGCCTACACCGTCGCACGGACGCTGATGAATTTTGTCCGGGCGGTGGAGCCCCTCGTTTGGGCACTGATCTTTATCTCGTGGGTCGGGATCGGGCCCTTTGCCGGTGTCCTCGCCCTCTGGGTCCACTCGGTCGCGGCATTGACCAAGCTCTACTCTGAGCAGATCGAATCCATCGACACAGGGCCGATGGATGCCATCACCGCCACCGGGGCTGGCACGCTCCAGGTGCTCCGATATGGGGTCGTGCCGCAGGTTATCCCGCCGTTTCTCTCCTTCACCATCTATCGTTGGGACATCAATGTCCGGATGTCGACAATCATCGGCTTTGTCGGTGGCGGCGGCATCGGCTACATCCTCAAACCAAGGGTGGATCTCGGTGAATGGGGCGAGGTCGGCACCCTGGTGCTGCTGATCGCCGGCACCGTCTGGTTGATGGACATCATTTCGGCGAAGATCAGAGAGCGGATCGTTTAGCGAGAACCTCAACGATTTCCCGCTGACTCAGCGGGACTCTAGACGCTGGATGCCGGATTTCAGATGCTGGAAAACTGCCGTCAAGAAAATTCGCCAGGTGGAATTGCCCCATGGCTCGACCAGGACTCACGGTTGCTTATTGGCATATCCGGATCGCGGTTGGCACGTACCCGATCACGTTCCCGAATTGCAGCGGCAGCGACAGTGTCCAGCGCCAGCGACAGGCAACAGCGAACAGGGACAGCGTCAGGGACCAGCGGCAGCGACAGGGAACAGCGATCAGGGGGCAGCGACAGGGAACAGCGGTCAGCGATCGGCGGCAGCGATCAGGAGTCTAGTCGGCGAAATGGCCACCTCCGGGTCGTTCCAAGGAAGGGGTAGCCGGTGGGCGGCCGATGTCAAGGACAGGCAGGGTGCAGGGCATCCTTGACATCGGCCGCCACACCGGCTTGTGGGTAGGGGAATGAACGACCCGGAGGTGACCATGTCCAACGCCGCGACGAACACCAACCTCGTTGCCCACTCAAAAGCCCTCGAAGCAGCAGGCATCGCGATCAAGCTTGTGATGAGAGTTCCAGCTCCGCTGAAGTCGATAGCCGATCAGGTAGTCCGATCGGCGAGTTCAGTCCCTGCGAACCTGGCAGAAGGTCACGGCCGCTTCGGTAGAGACCGGTTGAACCACTGGCGAATCGCCTACGCCTCGGCCAAAGAGGTCGACAGCCACTTGCAGCTCCTCGCCCACGCCGGAGCGATCAGCCTGAACGGAGCCATTGAAGCGATGAACGCCTTCGATCAGGTCCGTGCCATGACGTGGCGGCTATTGAACCCGAGAAAGTGAGTGCCGTTTGCTGTCGCTGATGACTGTTCGCTGACGCTGAACACTGATCGCGGATCCCTGTCGCTGAGGCTGATCGCTGTCGCCGTCCCTGATCGCCGTCTGAGACTCTGTCTTGGACTCGAGTGACCCAGCATCCAGCATCCAGTCGATTAGTGCGCCTCTCCGGTATACATTTCACCCGCCTCGATCGGTACAAACAGCACATTCTGCGGTGGCGGCAGCGGGCAGGTCGCGTAGGGCGTGAAGGCACAGGGCGGGTTGTAGGCGTAGTTGAAATCGAGCACGGTCTTGCCGTCTTTGTCCGCCGCCGCCACCGACATGAAGCGACCGGCACCGTAGGTGGTGACGCCGGAAGTGCCATCTCGAAAGATCAGAAACATCGACTCGGAATCGGCGCTTCCCATATACGGCTCGAGCGTCAGGTCTTTTCCGTCGATCGAGAAATGCAACAGACCGAAGGCGAGCATGGTGGTGTCCTGGTCGAGGACGGTTGGGATCGCAACTTCGCGTGCTTCTCCATAAGCTTCGAAACGAGCGCCCACCTTGAGAGTCGGGTCGATCGGAAAATGGGAAATTCCGTCGAAGGCCAGGCGAGACGCCGCCTCTGGATCTTTGACTCGCGCTCCTATTTTGTCGCCCCTCTTGATGATGTGAAACTGGATACGACCGGCGGTGATGACGTCTGGGCGGCCATCCGCATCGGTGGCGAGGATCGCCGGTTCGATCATCGGTTCACCGTTCAGAGCGACCCCGGAGCCCTCCTCGGCCATCGCAGCCACTTCGCCTTCGGGACCGAGGACCAGCAGACCGGCGATCTCGGGCACCTTCGGGTCCGGGAGTACGACGGCGCTGTCGTTGGCGAAACCAAAACGGTTTTCTCCCGGCTCGAGCCAGTACAAACCGGTCAATGAAAGCCACCCGTCCTGCGGCGGTGAGCCTCTTGAGGCGATCGATTCGCCACTGTTCGACCTCGGCGGCGTAGGCCGGGTCGACCGGGACCGGCGCCTCGGTGCAGGAGAGGGCAGTGGCGGAAAGCAGGAGGACGAACGCAAAACGGGTGAGAGCGGACGATTCGTACTTCATGGGGCGTTTTGTATCACACCTCCCGTCGGCCCGTTGCTCGATTAGCGATTCTTAATATTCACGGAGGATTTCGGGAAGGACCGATCGTTTGGTTTGCTCATGTATCATGAGACCGGATCTCCAGGATGTGACGCGGGATGATACTCAGCAAAGGCACCTCCATTGGTTCGTATGTGATCGTCGACCTTCTCGGGGCCGGCGGAATGGGGGAGGTCTATCGCGCCACGGACACCCGCCTCAAAAGGGACGTGGCGGTCAAGGTCCTCAATGAAAAGCTGGCGACTGACTCGGCCGCTCTGGATCGTTTTGAAAAGGAAGCCCAGAGTGTGGCGGCCCTTTCCCATCCGAATATTTTGGCGATTCACGATTTCGGACGAATCGAGGGCAAGGCCTTCGCTGTGATGGAACTGCTTGAAGGTCAGACTCTGCGGCAGAACATGGATGAGATTCGTCTGGCGCCCTCAAAGGCGGTCGAGATCGGCCTCCAGATCGCCGGCGGGCTGGTGGCGGCCCACACCCGCGGCATTGTGCATCGTGACCTCAAACCAGAAAACATCTTCCTGACCCGGGACGGTCTGGTCAAGATCCTGGATTTCGGACTGGCCCAGCAGCTGGTCTTGCCCGATGCTGGAGATTCGGGTTCGACGGAGCTGACCTTAGGGTTGAGTCTGCCGGGACCGGTGGTCGGAACCATCGGTTTCATGTCGCCGGAGCAGGTGCGCGGTAAGCCGGTGGATCACCGCAGCGATATCTTTTCTTTTGGAGTGGTTCTCTACGAACTGATTGCCGGAGTTCGTCCGTTCCGGGGCGAGAGTTCGGCGGATGTCATCGGCGCCATTCTGGGAGAGGATCCACCGGAGCCCACGGGTGTCGGGAGCGTGATCTCGCCGGGTCTGTGGAGGATCGTCAGCCGCTGTTTGGAAAAGAACGCCAGCGACCGATTTCAGACCGCGAGCGATCTTGCCTTTGCCCTCAAGACCGCCACTCAAAGCGATTCCGAAAGCCACCATTCGGGGATCGTAGAGGTTGGCGAAGACACTGGCGAGGAACCGTCGTCGGTGGCGGTCCTGCGCTTCTCCAATACCAGCCCCGACCCGGAACAGGAGTACTTCTGCGAGGGCATGGCGGAAGAGATCATCAATGCGTTGGCGATGATCGACGGGCTCCGCGTCGCGGCGAGAAGCTCGGCATTTCAATTCGATCCAAAAGAAAGCGATGCCCGGGAGGTCGGGAGAAAACTCAAGGTCAAGACCGTGCTCGAGGGAAGTGTCCGAACTGCGGGGAAAAGAGTGCGTGTCAGCGTTCAATTGGTGGATGTGGACAACGGATTCCAGCTCTGGTCCGAGAGATACGACCGGGAAATGGACGACATCTTTGCCCTCCAGGATGAGATCTCCGAACGGGTTGTGGAAGCGCTGATGGTGAAGCTCGGAGGAAGCTCGAAAGAAGATATTAAACGGCCGACAGCTTCCGTCGAGGCGTATCAGCTCTATCTGAAGGGTCTCCACAACTGGTACAAACGGGAAACAGACTCGTTGGAAAAGGCGGTGAGCTTTTTCGAACAGGCCGCCGAAGAGGACCCTTCCTATACTCTGGCGCACGCAGGCGTAGCGAACGCCTACGCCAGTCTTGGTTTCTATGGTCTCGAACCGAGTCTGGCCAATGCCAAGGCCGACGCGGCGATCCAGCGCGCACTGGCACTGGATCCGGATGTGGCAGAGGTTCGCGCGGCGGTGGCCCTCAAACACACATTTCTCGACTGGGATTGGGAGGGTGCCGAAAGAGAGTTCAGGGTTGCGATCGAGACCAATCCATCCTTCATTCTTGCCTATAGCTGGTTCAGCATGGCCCTCTCCTGGACCGAACGTTATGACGAGGGACGGCCATGGCGGAAAGAGCCGTCGATCTCGATCCTCTTTCGCCCTATGCCCACTCTGCCCTCGGGCTCTCCTTGCTTGCCGCCGGTCGAACCGAAGAGGCGCTGGCCGCCCTCGATGGAGCGATCGATATCGACTCCGACTACCTTCTGACCTTATGGATTCTGACCGCTACCTACGGCGCTCTGGGTCGGTACGATGAGGCCGTTGCCGTGGCCGAGCGGGCCGCCGTGATCTCCGAACGCAGCAGCTTTTATCTCGGTTGGTTGGGGTGGGTATATGGTATCGCGGGGCGGCGCGAAGAGGCCGAACAGATCCTCGAGGAGTTGATGTCGAAACCCGATGGTGCGTATATCCGCCCCATGGGGATCGTGCAGGTGCAAGTGGGCCTCGGTCAAATCGAGGCTGCCTTCGTGTGGCTTGACAGGGCGGTCACCGTCGGCGATCCCCTGACGGCCCAATTGTTCCTTCCGTATCTGGATCCGTTGCGGGACGACCCGAGGTTTCAACAGATTCGTGAGCGGGTTGGACTCTCAGGTTAGTCGGCGAAGGCCTCTTTCGGGATCGGGCCCGCGATGAGTTCGTTGTCGTTGACCACCGAGGTGAACCACCAGCGGCCGTTCTCTTTGACCAGATGCCAGGCGTCGAGACCCCGCTGAGCCGGCCGTTCAGAAGGTGTGACTCCTGCTTCGTAGACCACCTCGCCATAGGCGATATTGCCGTAGGGCAAGACCTTGACCGAGACCACTTTCTCCTTGAAAATCTTTTCTTCAGGGTTGATTCGGGTGTAAAAATTCTGGAAGTCCCGGATGAATCCTTCCACATCCATGACCGAGGTCTCCTCGGGTGTCGCTCGCAGAACGATCACCGCGTCGGGGTGGAAGAACGATCGCACCCGGTCCCAGTCGGGTTCCTTTCCGAGCTCGCTCGATACTGCGGAGTAGATCTCGCGGAGCATCGTCTCCGGTTGGGCAAAGACCTCGTCATCGCCGGCACCGACCCACGACGAAAAACCGACCACTATGATTGTTGCAACGATCACGGCTATTTTTTTCATTTGTGCTCCCTCTGAAACCGAGTCGTGTGGGCGTATCCAGCATCCAGGATCCAGCGTCTTGAAATCCGTTTCAATCCTTACTCAGCTGTTCCTCCAGTTTTTCTTCAAACATCTCGCCGAGGACTGCCAGCGAATCGAGCCCCGTCGGTTCGTCCTCCATCAGCGGGATCTCGATCACCGGGTGGGTCTCACCAACCAGGTCGCGAAGTTCGGCGACCCCTTCGTGGTCCCGATTGCCGAGCCAGGTCAGGAGCCTGCGGCCTTCGTTCGCGGTGTCTCGAACCGGGGGGAGCTCGGGGTGCACCCGGTTGATGACGATCGGGCCGAGGTGGTACCCCTCTTCGGTGAGCTTGCGCGCGAAAAAGAGAGTATCGGCCACCCGACCGCTGCCGGGGCCCGAGACGAGGACGAAGAGTGTTTGTTTCGATCGCAGCAGCTCCTGCACCTGAAGGGCCCGTTCCTTGAACCCGTCGAAGAGGGGGGCGAAGGCCTGGAAAAACTCGGCCATGTCGCGCAGCAGTTCGAGACCCACCATACGGTCGAAAAATCCCTCGACGTTGCGACCGAGGACACCGAGCCGGGAAGTCACCTTGAGTTTTCCGTCGCTGCCGAACCACGGTTTGAGCGCGATGCGCAGAGCGCCCGAGTCGAGGAAGCCGACGATACGTTCTGGGGCGCCGAGAAAATCGAGGGCCTGCCGGGTTGGAGGAGTGTCCAGGATGATGCGCGAATAGGCCCCGGTCTGGGAGGCTTCGAAAAGCCTCTCCGAGGCCATGTATTCGAGAATTCCGGCCAGATTCGCCGACAGGCGATCATAAAAACGATTCTCGAGAATCCGCTTCCGAGCGTCGTCGTCGGGTGAGTAGCGGTCGATGATTCCGTCGAAGGTGGTGCGGGCATCGAGCAGGCTCGCCGACAGGGCGCCCGGCCCGTCGATGGCGACCCGGGTCTCTTTGAGACGCGCCTCGTCGCCGACACCCAGGGCGTCCTTGAGGCGCAGCGACGGGTCGAAGGTCATGACCAGGGTGTCCTCACCTTTGTGCGCCGAGCGGATGCCCATCGCTGCGGCAAGCGTGGTCTTCCCGACTCCGCCCGAGCCGACAACGATCACGAGAGGATTCCGTCGCGGATCCATCAAGCGTCTTCCAGGGCTCGTGCGAGGTGCTCCCCGACGACTCCGACGAGAACAGGTCCTGCGTCGATTGGTTCCAACGGAACCTCAGCCATGGGGCCCCGCCAGTGTTCTTCAAGTCGGGACAGCTCGTGTTCATTGACCGCCCGGCGACGGGCCCACAGACGGGTCGTCTTGTCGCGGCCCGCCCGTGCCGGAAGCGGTGGGTAGACGGCGTTGACGACCACGAGTTCGGGTTGCCGGTCGAGCCGGGTCTGCATGGCGTCGAGCAGCTCCAGGGCCTCCTGAATCGGCATCTCTTCGGCCGATGTCACGACCACCGAACCAAAGCTCTCTCGATCCTCGAGGAAAGTGGCGATCTCGGTGGCCATGTGGCCGATCGGCCCGCTCGAAATGACTTCCGACACGAGCTGCGGCGCCGCCATCCAGGCGATGCCGTGGCCGGACGCGGGTGCGTCGAGGATGACGACATCCGGCTGCCGCAGTTGCTTCGGGCCGTGGCCCTGCACCATCCGCAGCGCGCGACCGAATACGGCGGTTTGTTTGAGACCCGGTGCGCCCTCAGTGAAGTGGAGGTAGACCTGGCTCGACAAAACCTTCCGAACCAGCGCGCCGACCTTGAGCTTTTCGCGCACGAGATCGTCGAGCAGGGCCCGCGGATCGACGTGTTGCAGCCAGAGATTCGAAGCCGCGGAAACGATCTCTCCACCCGAGGGGGGCGTGTCGAGCAGTTGGTGGAGGTTTTCCCTCGGGTCGACCTCGATCAAAAGAACCTTGCGCCCGCGGTTGGCGAGGAGCGCGCCGAGGGCCGCCGAGACCGTGCTTTTGCCCACCCCTCCTTTGCCGGTGACGACCAGGAGCTGGAGCTGGTCCAGACGCTCGATGACGGGGGCTTGATCAGGGCTCATTGAATTGCCGGGGAGCTTAGCACCCCCGGCCCGGTCGCGTCTCCGTGCTCGATACCGATCCCGTTCCCGAAAGGGTAAAAGGGAGAAAGGGGGAAGGGGAGAAGGGGAGAAAGGGAGACGGTGAGAAGGGGAGATCCGATGATCGAGTCGTCAACCAGAGTGAGTCGCTTAGATCCTTCGACTTCGCGCAAAAGGCGCTTCGCTCAGGATGACATCATGAATCCCCTCGTCGCAGTTCAGCCTCTGCCTTGCCGGTGTGTCCTGGCACGCGCCGACAGCTCGAGATCAGCATAGATTCTGTAGGCGGGTCCTTTAGGGCCCGCCCACGGGTTATCCGGGGAACCAGTTTTTTGATGACGGTGAAGCAAAGCCGCGAAGCGGCGACAGAGAATAGCCTGGGGCGTGAGACCCAGATATTCGGGATCAAAAATGAAGAGAGCCCTGAAAGGGCGACAGAATAATCTGCCGCCGCTCGGCGCCGCATCCGCTCAGGATGACATCATGAAGTCGTTTGGCGCAGCACCGCCTCTGCCCTGCCGTGGCGCTCGAGGGGCCCGTCGCCGTGGCGGTGTTCGGGGCCCAACCCCTCCCACGAGTGAAGCACCGTCATTGCGGGAAAGAGTGCCGCCAGCTCACCCGGTTCGAGATAGGTCCGGATCAAACCGTCCAACGAGCAGTAGGAATTCTCTTCGGCCTCCGTCCAATCGCTCCGGTGACGTTCGTACGAGGGATCCCACGTGCCGAAGGCAGTGATGAAGAGCAGGCCGCCCGGCCCCAGATGCTGCTCCACGGCCGCCGCGAGCCTCGAGACCTGTTCTCGGCGGAGGTCCGGAATCAGGCCAAAGACGAGGATCGTGCCGAAGCCGCCGGCTACCGGTACGACATCGTCGAAACCGCCGTGAACGGTCTGGATCGACAGCCTCTGGTGCTCCGCCCCCTCTGCCACCGTGCGCACAGCCTCGGCGGATGGATCGAGTGCGTGGACGGCGATCCCTCTTCGTGCGAGAAAGAGGCTGTTTCGACCCTGGCCACATCCGATATCGAGGACCGGCCGCGTGCTGTCGATGAGATCCGTGAATCTTTCGAGAATCGGATCGGCCAGGGGCCCGAAGACGTCTGGGGTCTGCCGGTAGAGGTCGTCGTAGCGATTCATGGCACCAAGAGTACCGTTGCCGGGAATTGATGACACTGTGTCTCATGTTTCATCGTATGGCGGCCGTGCCCGAAGCGGATGCGGCCGGTTGAATCAATGAAATACACCCTGGAGGTGTGATGGATCGAAGTGGAGACAATCCGTTCAAGGTGGCCTCGATGGCGGAGCCCGACAACGCGATGGGCCGGCCGGTGGCCGACAGTCATGCAGGCGTTGACCCGGCCCAACGGGTCCGCGCCATGATGGAATCGACCGAGGTTTTTCTGTTGATCAAGGGGACCCCGCAACAGCCGCAATGCGGTTTTTCGGCCAATACGGTCGCAGTCATGGATGCTGTCGGAGTGCCGTATCGGACTTTTGACGTTTTGTCCGACGAAGGCATCCGGGCCGCCGCCAAGACGATCGCGGGATGGCCGACCTTTCCCCAGGTCTATGTACGTGGTGAGTTCATTGGCGGTAACGACATCGTCACCGAGATGTACCACTCGGGTGAACTGCAGCGGGTTGTGGAGGGTACGGGGTCATGAGTCAGCAATCGACGGTCGCACCGTCCTCCCTGGTCACCCTGACCGAAAAGGCGCAGCGGGAAATCCGGGCCATTTTCGAGCGCGAGGAACAAAAGGCCGCCGCCGGATTGCGGCTGGGAGTGATCGGTGGTGGATGCTCGGGACTGTCCTACGAGATGAACTTCGGTGACCAGCGGCCCGACGACTCGATCCTGGATTTCGACGGTTTCCGGGTTTTTCTCGACCCCAAGTCGACCATCTATCTCAAGGGAATCACCCTCGATTTTCAGGATGGATTGATGGGCAAGGGATTTGTCTTCGTCAACCCCAATGCCACCAACACCTGCGGTTGCGGTGAATCCTTCAGCGTCTGACCGCCTCCTCTTCGGCGGCGCTCAGATACCCCTCGACGGCTGGCGGGTTTTTGCCGTTGAAGGGCAGCACCGCGAGCGCTTTCTTCACAGCCAGCTCACCTCGGATGTCCGGGGGCTCGAGGTCGGGTCATCGCAGCTGACGGCGCTGTTGGACCGCTCCGGGCGCCTGCAAGCCTTCGGTTACCTATGTAAGAAGGCGGATCGCATCGAGCTTCTGATGCCCGGTGGTGCAGGGGAACACATGGTGGCGCAGCTCGAGGCTTTCGTAATTGCCGACGACGTCACGATCCGCGAGATCGATGCCGGACAGCTCGACCTCGCACTTGGTGCTGAGGCACTTCGGCTGATGAACGAGATCCCGCGCGAATCGTCTGTTCCGATCACCGGGTGGGGGAGTCGGGGATTCGTGAGCTGGAGCGGCGCAGATCTCGATCTGCCGCATCTGGATCCGGATGAGTTCGTCCATCGCAGCCTTCTTTCGGGTCTGGCCCGTTGGGGTGTGGAGCTGCGGCAGGGGACCCCGATTCACGAAACGACCCTGATCGATGCCGCGGTTTCCTTTGACAAGGGTTGTTATCTCGGCCAGGAAACAGTCGCCAAGGTGGCGAGCGGCCGTGGTGCTGCAAGGGCACCGATGGTGCTCGAAGTGGTGTCCGACGACGCCGATTTCGAAGGGCTTGTCGGTCAGACCATTGCGACAGGGCAGAAAGATCGTGCGGGTGAGATCGTGGCTTGTGCGGTGTGGCACGGCCGCTCCTACCTGACGGCTCGCTTGATCCGCGATCTTCGCGTCGAAGGCCGGCGGCTCGAATGCCTTACCGAGGCGGGGCAGTCGATCGAAGTGCTCGTGCGCAGTTTTCCCCTGTTGGCGGCGCCTGTTCCCGAAGAGTGGGCCCATGACCTGACGGTCAGGGCGGCGGCCGAGTTCTCCGCCGATCGCGAAGGGGAGGCGATGCGGCTCTTCGAGCGGGCCATTGCGGTGTGCCCCGGCTACGCCGACGCCTACGAATCCCTTGGGGTCATTCACGGCCGGCATGGAAATTACGACGAGGCCATCGGGTTGATGACCCGTCTACTCGAGGTGGAACCGACCTCGGTGATGGCGCACACCAATCTCTCGTTGTATTACAACCAGCTCGGTCGGATCGATGATGCCGAGCGCGAGGCGGGAGAAGCGATGCGCGCCGGAATGAAACGTGAACAGATCGATCGCGATCGCCAGCGGGTCGAAGCCGAAGAGGCCGAGGCGGCCGCCGTGGATCGCGGCCGGCGGGCGGAGCTCTTCCGCCAGGTCCTCGACCTCGACCCGGATGACGCCCTGGCCAATTTCGGGCTCGGAGAACTGGCGGTGGAGGAGGCTCGTTTCGACGATGCGATCGAACACCTGAAGCGTGCCCTGAGCAATGATCCACGCTACTCGGCGGCCCTGCTGGTTCTCGGCCGGGCCCACGAGGGCGCGGGCGATATCGAAACCGCCCGGCAAATCTATCGCGACGGAATCGAGGTTTCTTCCGCCAAGGGCGATCTCATGACCGCGAACAAGATGCAGGAGCGGTTGGTTGGTTTGGACCGATCCCACTCGGACTGATCAAGACCCTGGTTCCCCGCCCGCGTCATCGCTCGCATCCGATCGAGCTTCCATCCGGACTCTCCACTTTCCCGTTGGCAAGGTCCGCACCAACTCGCACCGTCTCCCATCCGCGATCTCGACCCACAGTCGATGGCGCACCGGATCCCCGGCTTCGACGCTCGTAATCATTGCGCGATCGAGGATATCGACGATGGCAAATCGTTGCTCGCCGATGATCACCGCGATCGGGTGTTCTTCTCCCCGCCCTTCGCTGCGGCATTCGACGTGTGCGATGGTGGCAAGGAAGTCTTCAGACACGTGCACCTCGATTCGGGGTGCGGACCCTGACTCGAACGAGGGCGCGGGTCAGGCCGACTTTTCCACCCACACGCTGAGAATCTCGAGCGTCCCCTCGACGGCCTTTTCCATCCATTCCAACGAGACCCATTCGCGGACCGAGTGAAAGTTCTGCCCGCCGGCCCAGACGTTGGGTGTCAGGAGACCCATGTAGGAGAGGCGGGCGCCATCGGTTCCGCCGCGAATCGCCTGTCTGATGGGTTTGACGCCGATGCGTTCCACAGCCTCGAGGGCGTATTCCAACACTTTGGAGTCCTCGCGGATCTTGTAGGCCATGTTGCGGTAGGACTCCTCGATTGCAATCGAGATCTTGGCCTTCGGGAATCGTTTTTCCACATCCGCCACTACCGACCGAAGAAAATCCTCACGCTCGTGGAGTTTTTCATTCGAGAAGGCCCGGACGAGGACCTTGAGCTCGACCTTCGTGACGTCCCCCGATGCGATATAGGGGTGGAGGTACGGCTCGCGTCCCTCGGTCGACTCCGGCAGCAGTTCGTCGCCGATGCCCTCGATGATGGCGGCCGTCACCCGGAGGGCGTTGACCAGTTTATTTTTGGCATAACCCGGGTGGACATCATGACCGATCACTGTCACGTTGGCGGTGTCGGCGCAGAAAGTCTCGTCTTCGATCTCGCCGAGGTCGGATCCGTCGAGGGTGTAGGCATAGTCGGCGGCAAAGGTTTCGACATCAAAATGCTCGGTCCCTCGGCCGACCTCTTCGTCGGTGGTGAAGGCGATCCGGACCGGACCGTGGATGAATTCGGGGTGATCCTTCATCCAGGCGACGGCGGTCATGATCTCGGCTACACCGGCCTTGTCGTCGGCGCCGAGGAGGGTCGTGCCGTCGGTGTGGATGAGTGTGTCGCCCACGCATTTGGAGAGATTGGGGTTGTCCGCCACCTTGAGCACCTGTTCGGGGTTGAGTTCGATATCGCTGCCGTCGTAACCCTCGATAATCTGGGGTTTGACGTCCTTGCCCGAAGTTCCGAAATAGGTGTCGACGTGAGCGATGAGACCAATCGTGGGCACTGAACCCGCGGCCGGATGATCGGCCGGAAGATTGCCGGGCACGGTGGCAAAAACGTATCCCCACTCGTTCATCAAGGCATCATCGCAGCCGAGGGCCTTGAGCTCGTCGACGAGCATCCGGGAGAGGTCTTTCTGTTTCTCGGTCGTCGGGCTCGATTTCGAGCTCTCATCGGATCGGGTGTCGATCTTCACATAGCGGAGAAAGCGTTCGAGCAGCTGTTGGCGGTCGTTGGATGCGAGGGTCACGGGCATTGGGCACCTCCGGGTTGATCTCGGTTGCCGAGTCTAGCGCGGAATCGTCGCGACTTCATTTTACGGAAGCGTTTTGATGCTCGATATTCGATTCTCGTTCAGCCCGGCAGTCTGGATTGATGTTTGCAACACGTCATCGAGAATGGTGCATCGAGAATCGGATGGGTGGACCAGACAAAAAAACGGCCCGCCAGGAGGGCGGGCCGTTGGAGGGTCGGCTGATCGCGCGTTTTCGGGCGCGGGGGGAAATCAGCCGCGAGGAAGGATCACGGTGTCGATGACGTGGATGACGCCGTTGGAGGTTTCGATATCAGTGGCCGTGACGGTGGCGTTGTCGATCATCACGCTGCCGTCGGCGAGCTTGATCATGATGTCGGATCCCTGGGCGGTGGTCGCCGAGGAGAGACCGACCACATCGGCGGCCATCACGCGACCGGGGACCACGTGGTAGAGCAAGATCTCGCGCAGCTGATCTGGATTGGCGAGCAAATGCTCGACGGTACCTGCGGGCAGCTTGGCGAATGCCTCGTCGGTGGGCGCGAAGACGGTGAAAGGACCGGCTGACTGGAGGGTGTCAACGAGACCGGCAGCTTTCGCGGCCGCAATGAGTGTGTTGAAATCGCCCGCAGACTGAGCCGTCGCAACGATATCTCCGGTGTTCGACGCATGGGCTGCTGCGCTTCCGCAGTCTCCGCCTGCAAATGCCGGGACCGAACCGAGTGTGAGAACCAGACCGAGAACAAAAAGACGCTTCATGATGACCTCCACGGTCGTTGATTTCGGTGCCGGAATCCGGCAGTGTCAGGGAGAATATCTAGAAAAATTCTATTATTCCACGATCCCTTAAATATTTTTTCTATATTTATGTTGAGGTGCGATCAAAAATGTGCTGAAGGGCTTGATGGCGGTATCTGAAGATCCGCCGCACGTCTCGCGCCACCGCCAGACGGTTGGCGATCGCTCCGCCGAATGGTGCGTACTCGACCTGATCGATGACTGCGGTGCCGTAGCCGCGCGTTTCAAAAAGGTGCTCGTGACGCCATAGCCGATAGGGTCCGCGGAGTTGGCGGTCGACGAACCTGCGCGGGGGATCCCAGGCCTCGATTTCAGTCCGCCAACGCATCGGAATGCCGCGCCACTTGATTCGGTAGTCGATCTGGGCGCCGACCTTCATCTCGATGGGCCCGGGGGTGAGAATCTCGAAACGGAGCCAGTCAGGGGTCAGGCGCTCGAGATTCGCGGCTCTGGCGAAGAAATCGAAGACCTCCGCGAGGGGCTTGTGCAGGGTCAGCTCGTCGCGGTAGCTAAATGTCTTCATGATCGAGCCTCGTCTTCGGCTCGGGCCGCGATGGCCCGTACAAGCCCGGAGAACATGATCTTGTGGACCGGGTAGAGCAGGTTCCAGTAGAGCTGTCCACCGAGGCCGAAGGGCTCGAATATGGCGGTCTGAATGACCTGGGTCCCGTCCCCTTCGGGCACCGCCTCCAACTGAAGCCAGGCGCGGCCCGGGACTTTCATCTCGGCTCGCAGCCGCAGGAGATGGGGAGCCTCGACCCGCTCAACCCGCCAGAAATCGATGGCGTCGCCGGGCGCGATCTCGGTTGGGTGGCGGCGGCCCCGGCGCAGTCCCGGGCCTCCTACGATCTGGTCCATGAGGCCGCGCAGGGACCAGGCCCAGTTCCAGAAGAGCCAGCCGTTCTTGCCACCGAGCGACGCGAAGGCGCGGAAGGTGGACTCCTGATCTGCGGCTGCCCGATAACTTCGTGTTTCTTTGATCGAACCCTCGGTCTGGGTGAGCTCGAAGGCCGGCGCATGACCCAGCGCTCCCGACCACCTCGTAGTGACTGCGTTCTCCGTCGTCTGCTGGAGAGCTCGGGCGACCGCTTCGCGGTAGGACATCGGCTCGATCTCCGGGAAGTCGGCCCTCGCGCGGGAGGTGTCCGCCACCACCGGGTGGACGACCCCTTCGATGAGCGGAACCGCGAGCCTGTTCGAAATCGGTGTCACCAGCCCGACCCAGAGGGCCGCCAGGCGGGGTGCGAGCACTGGGACGGGCACGATGAGCCGCCGTAGCCCACGCACCGAGGCGAATTCCTGCATCATGCCCTTGAAGCTCAGCGGATCGGTGCCGACGTTGTAGACCCCGGAGGGTCCGCGGTCCAGGGCCTGGAGCAGATAGCGGAGGATGTCGCGAACGGCGATGGGTTGCACGGTGTTGAGGATCCACCGCGGCGCAATCATCGCCGGAAGGCGTTCGGTGAGATAGCGCACCATTTCGAAAGAGGCAGACCCGGAGCCGATCACCGGGCCGGCCCGAAACTCGGTTGCGGGCAACCCGGCGCGGAGGATTTCGCCGACCTCGGCGCGGCTCGAGAGATGATCGGAGACCGCTTCCGCCTGAGGCAAGAGTCCGCCCAGGTAAATGACGTGCGATACCCCGTCCGCCGCATCCACGAAGTTGGCGGCCGCGGCCCGGTCGCGCTTGACAAAATCTCCGCCGGTCCCCATCAGGTGAACGAGGTAGTAGGCGGTGTCGATGCCCGCAAGGGCACCGGCAAGCGATGCTCGGTCCTCCACATCTCCTCGAACCACTTCGACCTCGGAGGACCACGAACGTCCCGCGATCCGGGCCGGATCGCGGACCATGACCCGGACCTCGTGGCCCATGTCGAGGAGCAGCGGAACGAGCCGTCCGCCGATATAGCCGGTTGCTCCGGTGACCAGGATCTTCATCGGTTTTCTCCGTAGCGTTGAATGTATTTTTTGACTGGAAATTTGCGGGCCGTGTTGGCGGAGGTCATATACCGGACCTTGCCGAAAATCGGCCGCTCGGGCCCCCAGGGCCGATCGTGGCGGCCGAGAACCCAGAAGATGCCGGTGTAGGAATTCGGGTCGCGACCGTCGAGGGCATAGCGGTTGTTGAGTTCGATCATGATTGCGAGCGCTTCGCGAGGTTCTCGCGTCCATTCGAGGATCTTTTTGCCCCACAGCATCCGGAGATAGTTGTGGATGGTGCCTTCTCGAATCAGTTGGTTCTGGGCGGCATTCCACAACGGGTCGTGAGTGGCCGCCGCGGTGAATTGTTCAAGGGTATAGAGGTGCTCACGGGTGTCGATCGCGTGCTCGGTGAGGGTGCGTTGCGCCCAATCGGGGAGCGACTCCCACCGATCGTGATCGGTCCGTTTTGAGCAGAAGTTGAACCCGAGTTCTCGCCAGGTGACGACCTGATCGAGAAATGCCTCCGCGTTTTCGCTCAGCCCCCACCACCCCGCCCGACGGCCGTTTGCGGGGGGGACAAGATCTTCGGAACTCCACCTTTCCCGCCGAATGGTCTCGAGAAAGATCTGGTGGGTCGAGATATGGCCGAAGTGGAGGTAGGGGGAGAGCCCGCTCGATCCTTTCGCCTCGGGGCGGTTTCGATCACTGTTATAGGAAGTGAGCCGGTCGTCGATGAACTCCCGCAACACAGCCTCGGCTGCCCGCGAACCACCTCGCAGCGGTGCCTCGACGACCGTGTGGTCGATGGGTAGGCCGGCGAGCGCAACGGTGTCGCCCAAAACCAGCAGGTCTGCTGATTGAGGCCATTTCCGGGTGATTTGGGCCGGAAGGGGGAGAGGCTTCGGGAGTGATTCCGCGAGAGGATTCTCGAGCGGGATGTGGTCGACGTGCGCCAGGAGGTTCTTTTGCAGAAACCTCCGAAAGGAGTAGGCGGTGGCAAACTCGCGGTCCGCCGCCGCCATCGGCAGTAACCCATTCCCGTCGACGGCCTCGAGCAGGACCGGCAGCCTGGAGCCCGCCGCCGCGGTCATCTTCGGCAGGAAGAAGGTTGGAAAGTCATCGGTCACCACGACGGCCGCATTCTCGGAGATCGCTTCGAGCAGGCCGCTCCCGGCTCCGGCGGACAACTCGATATAGGGAAAGTACGTCGCATCGGTGCCATCGAGGGCGAACGAGTTGTCGCTCATGCCTTCGATGATGAACCGATGGAGGCGGTCACTGGCCCACGGATAGTCGCAACGAAGCGCCTCGAGGATCACGAGGGGTTTGCCCAGCTGGCGGGACCAGTCGGCGGCGCGTTGCAGAGCAAAATTAAAACGGGTCCTGCGGGCGGCGGTCATCCAATACACGATCCGGACCCCATCCGCCTGGACGACTGCGTTGTTGACCCTCCGGACACGCATGTCGGGGACGCTCGAAGAAATTTTTTGCATCTGGAAAACCTCCACGTCATCGTACTCCCGAATTATTCCTGCGGGCGCGAGGGTGAGCGGGGCTGGGGAGCCAAATATTCCAGAGGGTTAGATTTAGACCAAGAAAATCTGGAAATAATATAGAAATCTAGAAAGTTCACCGTACGAGCGTCGGAAATCTGCGGCGCGGGGAGGCGACATGGACGCGATTCGATTCCAGCATATGTCGAGTTTTTCGGTCCCCGCCGAAATTCTGTGGGCGTTTCACATGCGGCGGGATGCGATCGATCTTCTTTCTCCAAGCCTTTTTGGATTCGAAGTCGTCGACCGGGGCAACGGGGTCAGTGATGGTTCCGTCGTCGAGTTTCGGGTCGGCCGCTGGCCTCTGCGCCAAAAATGGGTCGCCCTTCATGGCGCGATCGAAGACGGTAGAAGCTTCACCGACGTCGCGCTCGAGGGGCCATTTCGTTTCTGGGCCCACCAACACGTTGTTGAAGAGACGGGAGCAGATTCCTCTCGACTGACTGACACTATCTGGTTTCTTCCTCCAGCAGGGTGTCCTGTCTGGCTGTGTCGTCCGTTTCTTCGTGGTCTTTTTCTCTGGCGGCATCTGGTAACCCGTCGCGCGCTCGAGGGAAAGAACGAGGTGTCGAAGAGAAGATGCGGTTTGTTGACTACGACAGCGATTGGAGGCGACTCATGAAGATCTTCGATAAGGTTTCGGCAACGCGGCCCACCGGTCTCGTCATTGTCTTCCCGATCGGGGTGAAGGGCCTTTTCAACCCGACCGTGCATCGTCTGGTTCGCAAGGTGGAGGAGGAGCTCGAAGGCGTCCACGTGAACTATGCATTGTCCTCCGGAGCGTCTCCGACCGTTTCTGACGCTTTGGCGGCCGCCCGATTTGCGGGTTGTGAAGCGGCCGTGGTGGTCGCGGCCGACGAACGTGTCCTGGACCCCTCGACCGGTCTTGGATCGAGCGGCGACTGGAGTCTCTTCGCCGAAGCCGGCGAGATCAGCGCCGATTCGGTTGTCGACGCCTATCAGACGGCTCTCGTGCGGCACGAGAACGCGGCGTGAGGCGCCGTTACAGACTCGAGGTTTTGATAATCTGCAGAGGGATGACCCGGGCCAACTGGATCGACGAAGGCATACAGCCGGAGGTTTGCGAGCATGATTGGTGAGTTGAAGGGAAACGTCGATTCGGGAGAGCAGTTGTGGCCCATGGGCGCGGTGACCCGGCGAACCGGCATCGGCGAACACACGTTGCGTGCGTGGGAGCGTCGATTCGGGTTCCCAAAACCGCAGCGTCTGGCCTCGGGCCATCGCAGGTATACGGGCGATCAGGTACGACACCTGCTGATAATCTCGAAGGCCCTGGACTCCGGCTATCGCGCCGGCGATATCGTTCCAATGCCCCTGGATGACCTTGAAGGTCTGTTGAAGACGGCCGGTGTCCTCGAGACCTATTCTGCTGCCGGAAGCGGTGAGGATATTTCGGCCCTGGCCTTTGACGCCTGCCGGAGATTCGACCGCAAGGGCCTGGCGGCCCTGCTGCGCCGCGAAGCGGCCATCCTCGGGCTCCCGAGGTATTTGCGCGAGCGGGTTGCGCCCCTCCTCCTCGAGGTTGGTGAGGCGTGGGGGCGGGGCGACATCCAGATCCGCCACGAGCACTTCTTTTCCGAGGTGCTCGAGGATCAGCTCCGAACGCTGAGAGAACCGTTGAACGAGGCTGCGCAGGGGCGGCCGGTGGCGATTACCAGCCTTCCGAATGAGTTCCATGGCCTCGGCCTGCAGGTCGCCGCATTGGCTATCGTGGCCTCCGGGCGTGCCGTCCGGGTCCTGGGACCGCACCTGCCCGTTGACGAGATCATCAAGGCGGCGGAGGCGTTTGATGCCGCGGCGGTGGGATTATCGGTCAGTCTTTTTGCCAATCCGGACGAGACGGTCCGTGAGGTGACGACCCTGCGTGCGGGTCTCCCTTCAGCAATCAAGCTGTGGCTCGGGGGCGCCGGCGCCCCGACGCTTCAAGGGCTGCCGGAGGGGGTCGATATTACGGCCGGCCTGGACGACCTTGACAGCGCGCTGTTGCGTCTTGCCGACTGATCTGGCAGCTTTAACCCTACTTCTACATGGTTGAGATTGACCTCCCGTGGCATTGCCGCCATAGTGGAGACGCCGTCTCGAACCGGATGTCGATCCGGCCGACGGAGAACGGAGGAACAGTTTTGAAAAAATGGATATGGACGTTTGCCGGGTGCCTCCTGGTACTTGCTGCTTCGATCGCTTGTGCGCAGGAACCTGGCAAGGCGTCGACCGGTGATGAGGTGGTCGCAAAAATCGGCGACGAGGTCATCACTGCAACGGAACTCGAGGCGATGGTCGGTCCTTCCCTGGTCAGCCTGCGGCAGCAGGTCTATCAGGCCAAGATCGCCGGGCTTCAGGCCCAGATCTTCGAACGGTTGGTCGCCAAGGCCGCGACTGCGGAGGGCATCACCAGCGCCGACTACATCAAGAAGAACGTCACCGACAAGGTTGGTCCACCCGACGAGGGTGAGATCGTCAAGGTCATGACCCAGTATCGCAACCGTCTCGCGCAGGACGACAACCAGGCCCGGCAACAGGTGGTCCAGGCACTGCAGCAGCAGCAACAAGTTGCCCTGAGCGAAGAACTGCGCAAGGAACTTTTTGCCGCGGCCGGAGTCGAGATACTGCTCGATCCGCCGCGAGTCGACGTCAAGATCACCAAGGACACACCGGTTCGGGGTCCGAGCGATGCACCGATTGTCCTGGTGGAGTACACCGACTATCAATGTCCCTACTGCAGCCGGGTTCAACCGACCATCACCGCCCTCCTCGAGCGCTACGAAGGGCAGATCAAGCACGTGTTCAAAGATCTTCCCCTGCCGATTCATGCCGAGGCGGAACTGGCCGGCCAGGCAGCGCATTGTGCGGGAGATCAGGGCAAGTTCTGGGAACTTCACGATTGGCTCTTTGCCAACCAGCGTGCGATCAATATCGAAGCGATGTCGACCGCGGCTGGGCAGATCGGGATGGATACCGATCTCTTCAGGGCGTGCATCGACCAGGGCACCCACGCCGAAACGGTGCGGGCCGATGCCATGGAGGCTCGGAGCTTTGGCATCACCGGGACACCCGGATTCTTGATCAATGGTCGGGTTCTGACCGGTGCGCAGCCCATCGAGGCCTTTGAGAAGGTGATCGACGAAGAGCTCACCCGTCGCGGAATCGAGATTCCTCCGAAACCACAGCCCGAAGAGGCGGCCGACGAGGTTGCTGAGTAGAAGTTCGGAATTCGGAATTCGGAATTCGGAATTTTCGAAAAGGAACACCCCACCGCTCTCCCGCATAGCTGGGAGGGCGGTTTTTTTGTGTCGCCCCTTCAGGGCTCATAAATTTGTGTGGTCGCCAAACCTGGAGCGTGAGCCCCAGGCTAATAATCTGTCGCGCCTCCGGCGCTCGCGGGCCTGTTGCTCCGGTGATCGGTTTGGTTGCACGTCACCTATTGCGATCTGATATCTGCGTTCATCTGCGTGATCTGCGGTTTCTCCGATCCGCTACCACCGATTCCCGGCCCGATGTCCGACCCGCGAAGCGACGACATCAGGCAACGACGCAGTGATCCTGGCAACCGCCTCGAGAAACATTGAGCGGAACTCCGAACTCCGAACTCCGAACTCCGAATTCCGAACTCCGAACTAGTCCAAATCGATATCCTTGATCGGCTTCGACCCGTCGTCCTTTTTCTTGGTATCGCTGAGAAGCTCCGAAAACCGATCCTTCATCAACCGTTCCTTGTCCTTTTCGCGGCGCATGGCCTCCGCCATTTTGTCGGCGGCCCGGTCTTTTTCGGCCTCTATCTGCTGCAGACGTTCGTCAAACCCCACCTTCTCGGTGATCCGCGGCGGCGGCTCGTGGTCGATAACCACCTCGGCCTCGGTGTCGATCCGGATCTGGGAACCGCAATGCGGACAGCTGATGTTGAGCTTGTCGGTCATAGGCACCTACCTCGTTGTGAAACGGGTCGTCAGGTTCGACCGCTTCCGGTTGATTGACCGAGTCTACCGCCCCCGACAAATCGAGGCCAGCGCAGTGCTATCCTCCGCGTGAAAGATCTCGGGGCGTGCCTGGAGGTGACCGTGAAGCCGCACAAGTTGTTGAGCACGATCCTCATGGCGGTGCTGTTGCTCGCCGCCGCGGGTTGTGACGATTCGGAGCCCAGTCCTGAAGAGCGCGCGGCGCTCGAAGAGGCCTCCCGTACCTATCTTTTTGCTCTGGCGAAGGCCTACTCGACCCTCGACACCAATGGATTGAACGATATCGCCAGCCCCAACGAGATCCTCGCCGTCCGTAAGCTGCTCCAGGACCTGTTGCAGAAAACCGGGGATCGGATCCATGCCGAGCTGGTCGGTCACGATATCCAGACCATCGTCATGTTTCGCGGTGTCAATTCGACGGTGCGGATGATCGAGGTCTGGAACGTGACCCGCTATGGCGCCGCCGACGGTATCGAAAAGGGCCACACCGAGAACTCCATTCAGCACACCCTGCTCCAGATGAGGTTGGTGGACGGCCGGTGGATCTGTGTCGGGCGTTCGATCATGAGTCAGGAGACACCTGTTCCCGAGGTCGAAGGTTCCGACGAAGAGGAACCGATTTGAGCCGCCAACCTGTGGTTGTGGTGGTGGGCCGGCCCAACGTCGGCAAATCGACCCTTTTCAACCGGCTCACCCGGAGCCGAAGATCGTTGGTCCATGATCTCCCGGGGGTGACCCGCGATCGAATCTTTGGTGAAGTCGAGCGACCCGGTGGCGGGACCGTCACTCTGGTCGATACCGGCGGTCTGCTCCTCGAGGACGAAGACACCTTCATCCCCTTGATCCGGGGCCAGGCCGAATCGGCCATCCGCGACGGTGATGTTGTGATCTTCCTGCTCGATGGCGCAGCCGGTCCGATACCGGAAGATCGCGAAATCGCCGACTATCTCCGCGGTCTGCAGGTGCCGGTGGTCCCGGTCGTCAACAAGGGTGATCGCAAGGGCGTGGATCTGCAGGCGCACGAGTTCCATCGCCTGGGACTCGGCACGCCGGCAGTGATCTCGGCCGAGCACGGCACCGGGCTTGACACCTTGTGGGATGCTCTCGAGCCCCACCTGCCGCCCCTCGACGAAGCTGCAGAAGGTGAGGGACAGGGTGGAGACATACCCGCAGCCGTCATCGGGCGGCCGAATGTCGGGAAATCCTCTCTGATCAATCGACTGCTCGGCGACGAACGGCTGCTCGTGAGCGAAATTTCAGGCACGACCCGGGACGCTATCGACACGGTGCTCGAAAAAGACGGTGTGCGATATCAGTTCGTCGACACCGCCGGCATCCGGCGTAAGGGCCGCACCGATCGTGGTCCCGAAGTGCTGTCGGTGGTAATGGCTCGCCGCTATTTGGAACGGGCCGATCTCTGCCTGCTTGTGGTCGACGCTTCGGAGGGCATCACCAACCAGGACGCGCATGTCGGCGGCTATGCCTGGGAGGCCGGGCGTGGCGTGATCCTCGTCGTCAACAAGTGGGACCTCGTGACCAACCGGGAACGTGGACGGCAGATGATCGAAGACCAGGTGGCGCAGAACCTCAAATTCATGCGTCATTCACCGAGGGTCTATCTCTCCGCCCTTAACGGTAAAGGTGTTCACCGGCTCTTTCCCGCCATGCGGGAGGTTCACCGGGCATTCAAGGTCCGGATTTCCACCAGCGAGCTCAATCGCCTGGTGCGCGACGCCTGGGACTCTCGTCCCCCCCCGATGGCCGGCACCAAGGCGCCAAAAATCTATTACTGCGCGCAGACGGCCTACGGGCCGCCTCAGTTCGCCCTCTTCACAAACCTGCAGAAGCCGCCGCATTTCTCGTATATGCGGTATCTCGAGAACGTTCTCCGCAAGGCACTCGGGTTGGACGGAGTCCCAATCCGGGTTATGATCAGGGGACGAAAGAGATAGTCTTTGTGTAAGGATTCGCATGGTTTTCTTCAACTACGCACTGCGTAAACTCAATGCAAAGATCGTGTACTACGGGCCTGGTCTGTGTGGCAAGACCACCAATCTGGCGTGGATTCACGATCATTTCGAGGGTGGCGACAAGGGTAAGATGATTTCCCTCGCCACTGAGGGCGACCGGACCATTTTCTTCGACCTCCTGCCCCTCGAAATCGGTGCCATCCGCGGCATGGATGTGACCCTTCAGCTGTACACCGTGCCCGGTCAGGTCCACTACAACTCCACCCGCCAGCTGGTGCTTCGCGGCGCCGACGGGGTGGTCTTCGTGGCCGACTCCCAGCGCGCGATGCAGACCTCCAATGCCGACAGCCTGAAAAACCTCCAGGAAAACCTGCTGTTGCAGGGGATCAGTCTCGATGGTTTTCCGTTGGTGCTGCAATTCAACAAACGTGATCTCCGCGACATCGTCCCGGTCGAGGAGATGAATCACGAACTCAATCGCTACACCATGCCGATTTTCGAGGCCACGGCGACCCAGGGCGTTGGGGTTCAGGAAACTCTCGAGGGCATCGTCAAACTCGTGATGCGCAGTCTTCGCGAACGCTACGAGGGAGCGACCGGGGGAGCCAGGCCTCAGGCTACGCCCCCACCCGCCAGCGCTTCGCCGCCGGTCAGCGTGCCGTCCGTGCCGCCTCCGGCTGCAACGCCGGTCCAGGCTCCGCCGCCGGTTTCGCCCCATCGACCGACCCCGGCTCCGCAACAACCAGTGACTCCACCGGCGGCCTCTCCGCCTCCGCAGGCGGTTGTTCCTCCGCCGGCCGCCCAGCCTCCGGTGCAGGCTCCGCCGCCAGTGGCTCCGGTAACTCCACCCCCGGCCGTTCAGCCGCCGGCTGAACCACCTCCACCCGCCCAGCCGCCAGTCGTGCCACCGCCGGCCAGCGACGTTTTTTCTCCCGATCTTGGCGCCCAAACCACCGATTTTTCCAAGACCCAGGGTCCGGAGATCTTTGGTCAAGGCGGTGCGCAGGGCTTCGAGGACGAGGTCAACACCGATGTTTACGGCGATGGTTCTGAAGCAGCCGCTCACGCCGCAGCAAGCCTTCTTGGTGAGGAACCTTTTGGAGAGATTCCGACCGATCCCAAGATGCAGGCCCCCTCGGTGGACGAGGTCTCCGTCGCCGGGACACCGATGGAACCCATCGTCGATGTGGTCACCCCGGACGCGGTGGCAGCGACGCCAGAACCGGCCGAACCGGCCTTCGAATCCGAACCCGAGCCCGAGCCCGACATGTTCGAACTCGATTTCCCGGGAGCGGATGGGGGAGCTCCGGCTCAGCCGTTTCAGGAGGAGCCTCCATTCACCGATGTGATCGTGGGGCCGGAGGCCTCTGCGCCACCGGCGGCTGACCCACCGCCTGTCCAGGTACCGGAACCTGAACCGGTTGCTGAAGCGCCGCCGGTCAGCGAGGTTCCCACGGGTCTGGACTTCTTTGAGGACCGGATCGATGCTCCGAGCCCCTTTGCTCCCCAGCCCGGCGACAATCACGTTCTGTCTCCCGAACTTTTTGAAGCGCCCGCGGTCAAAATGCCGGGTGACGACGATACTGCGGTTGCAGCACCGATTGCGGCGATCGAGCCGGAGGCCGCGGTCGAGGCGACCCCCATCGACTTGCCGGCCTTCGCCCAGGATTCCAGCGAAATCGGCGTTGAAGATAAAAACCTGCCGATGGATGACCTTGCGGCGGCAATCAATGAGCTCGGACCGGCCGAACCGGTTGTCGAGAGCGGTTTTGATCCATTCGCCGAGCCCGATGTTCAGGCGACAGATGTTGAAGATATTTCCGTCGTCGAATCGGCGGAGCCTGAGATCATCGAAGTGGGCGAAGCGGCGGAACCTGAAATCATCGAAACCGTCGAGCCGGCCGCCATCGAACCCGCAGCTGGTCGCGAGGTCAATATCCAGGCCGAAGACAACCAGCTTCATCTCCGCCTCCAGGGTACGGGTGCCATCGTCGAAAGCGGCCAGGTCCGCGAACTCGATATCGAGGTCCCGGTGCCGGGGGCCTGGGTCGGCCACATCGTGTCACGACTGCAGCTCGCCTGACCCTGGTACGCCGGATCGGAGGATGAGGATGCCTGATAAGCCGTCCTTCCGGACGGGAAGGAGAGCTTCAAGCTCAACGAGGTCTGCAAGCTGGCGAATGTGCAGCCCTACATGTTGCGCTTCTGGGGAACCGAGTTCCAGCGGCTCGAGGCCGGCAAGACCGGCACCGGCCAGCGCAACTATACGCGTGAACAGGTCGAGCTCATCCTAGAGATCCGTCGCCTGCTCTTCGACGAAGGACTGACCATCGCCGGCGCGCGTAAAAAATCGCCACCATGGATTGAGTAAGGCCAAACCGGTGGCAGAAACAAAGGCCCCACCGAAGGCAAAGCCCGAGCCCGAGGCGGCGCCGAAACCGGAGCCCGTCGAAGTCGCGAAAGAGAAACCAACCGAGGCTTCACGCAAGGTCAAGACCTCGAGCGCGCGCCGAAAGACACCCAAGAAAGAGACCGTCGCCAAAACCCGAGGTTGACAAGATACCCTCGAAGGACGTAAAACCACTCCTCGCGACCCTGCGCGATGTCCGCGACGAGATCGACAAGATGTCACTGGAACTCAAGAGCCTGAGTAAGACACAGAATAAGAAAGAGTCGGGACGTAGCGCAGCCTGGTAGCGCACCTGAATGGGGTTCAGGGGGTCCGGAGTTCAAATCTCCGCGTCCCGACCATTTCACTCCAAACGCCGCCGAATCGGCGGCGTTTTTCATTTGAATGGTCCGGGCCGCGGAGATTTGCAGCACGCCCGCTCAGCGAGTGGTCAATGGCCGTCTGCTCCGCATCCGACCTCTCCCACAATCGCTGCCGGCCGCGGTGTCAGAATCTCCGCGTCCCGACCATCTTCACTTCAAACGCCGCGGAAGCGGCGTTTTTCGTTTGAATGTCCGGGCCGCGGAGCTTTGCAGCACGCCCGCCAGCGAGTGGTCAATGGCCGTCTGCTCCGCATCCGACCTTTCCCACAATCGCTGCCGGCCGCGGTGTCAGAATCTCCGCGTCCCGACCATCTTCACTCCAAACGCCGCGGAAGCGGCGTTTTTCGTTTGAATGTCCGGGCCGCGGAGCTTTGCAGCACGCCCGCCAGCGAGTGGTCAATGGCCGTCTGCTCCGCACCTCGCACGCAAACTGATTCGATAGCGGACTGTTTTCAGTCGCCAACCGCCCTGATCCGCCACCCGATCACCAGCGCTGCCAACAGCCAGGTGATCAGATTGTTGATCGCCAGGAAGACCAGGTAGGCGCCGGGTTGCGGCCCGAAACTCATTTGCAGGACATCGTCCGCCAGAGCAACCACTGCACCGATGGCCGCCACGAACAGAACTCGTCGCCAGTAATGTGAGAGGATCCCCGAGTTCGCCGAGGCGAGCATCCAGGACGCGATGAGTGAAGCCAGGAAGATCGCCACCAGTGGAGCCGGCGTCGGCGGCGATCCCTCTCCGTGCGTCAACCCCTCGTACTGGATCGTGTAGACCGGCAGGTTCCGGTAGTCCGGGAACCGGTTCTCCTCCTCCCGAGTGACGTAGGGCACGGAGTAGTGACCGGTCTCGGTGATGTGGCCGGCCAGGACGTTGTGCAGCGCCTGCTGGTCATCGAATGGCAGTTGTTGGTTCAACAGGTCCCGTTTGACGGGCAGGACGCCGTTGGAGACGAATAGCCAGAGCGTCATGACGATCCCGCCAAGAATGCCCGCTACGAGGATGTTCCTATTCATCGCAACACCTCCGGTTTCATTGTCTCGCTTGAATGGATCGAGTATAGCGCGCCGGGCTCACGTCAAGGGAAGCCCAGGATGAATGAGCCCGGCCCCTTTAAGAACCATGATTGCCGCCATATATTGTGAGGGCGAGTTCCCGTGAGTTGGCGCCCGACATCAACGTGACCCTGGAGGTTGCCATGCATCGTGTGGCGCGGTGGTTGTTCGTGTGGTGCGCATCGGTCCTCGGTGTCGCGTTTGGCGGGTTGACTCTCAACGTCAATGGTGAAGATGCCCACGATTTCAGAGTGGCGGCATCGAGCCCGCCACAGCTTGTGACCCTCGATCTCGGCCCCGGGTTCCCGTTGTCTCGACGCGGGTTGCACTTGACTGCCGGAACGGCTGCGGCCTCCACCGTGGATGAGGCAATCGCACAATGCGTCGAATCGGACATGGAAGCGGTGGGCGCTCCAGGCGCGGCGGTGACGGTGATGCTCGATGGCGCGGTGATCTTTGATCGCGGTTTTGGCTACAAACACCGAAATCGGCCGGACCGGGTTGACTCCGACACGCGCTTTCGAATTGGATCAGCCACCAAGATGTTCACTGCTGCAGCTGTGCTGCAGCAGGTGGAAGTCGGGCTGGTGGATCTCGATGCGCCGGTGACGGATTGGATCCCGGAATTGAGACTGAGCGGACAGTGGCCGGCGGAATTGATCACGGTACGGCATCTTTTGACCCACTCGTCCGCCCTTCCTGACTACTACGAGGACCCCTTGGGGCCGGTAGGTGACGAGGCATTGGGTGAGTGGGCCGGCGGCCTCGATGGGGTGCAGCTGCACGCGCCGCCCGGCACGTTTTGGAACTACAGCAACCCCGGATTTTCTCTTGCCGGTCTGGTGGCCGAACGTGCCAGTGGGATTCCTTTCCGGGATCTTCTTTACGAAACGGGTTTTCGAAGCCGCAGGGATGACGCGCGACGACATTCGACCCCTCCGAGGTCATGGCCGCTGGCAACTTCTCATACGGGCATCCCATGCCTTCGTCGGGTGATGAGGTGATCTACGCTCCCGACACTTTCGACAGCTGGGTGGCCGCTCCGGCGGGACAGGCCTTTTCGACGGCATCGGACCTGGCCCGTTGGGCACAGGTGCTCATGGATGGCGGTGGGGCCGTGCTCTCGACCACGTCAGCCGCTGCGATGCAACGGAGGCATATCTATCTCGACTACATTCCCCTTTCGCACTACGGTTTCGGGGTTTTTGCGGAGATCTACAAAGGGCTCGATGTGCGCCAGCACGGGGGCAATGTCGTCGGGTGGGGCGCGATACTGCTCTGGCTGCCCGAGGAGCGGCTTGTGGTTTCGATCCTCGACAACACCCTGATTCACCTGACTGCAGCGGCCTCCTGTATCGTCGATGTAGTGCTCGAGCTCGACGATTCTCCGCCACCCGACTACTCCACCGATCCGGCGACCTGGGCTCGGTATGCCGGTCGCTACAGCTTCGTGGACAACCGGGGAAACCCCTTCGATGCCCAGGTTGTGTGGAGCGAGGACCGGTTCTTCATCTCCTTCCTGGATTCCGAAGGATCGGGCACTTACCAGACTGATCTGGTGCAGCTCTACCCCGACACCTTTGTCCTGGATCTGGATGGCGACGGAGTTGTCGATCCCCTCTACGACCTGACGTTTATTCCTCGCGGTGGCTCCGGAGGGCCGAACGCCTGGTTGCGCAATCGCAGCTTTGTCGGCCAGCGCATGGTTTGGCCGCATCGTGCGGCGGGGAGGCGGGCGCCGGAGGAGACCCCGTCGGGTGCTCGTGGGATCAAATCACCTCGTAGGTGAGATCCGCCTCTTCGAAGAACTTCACGTTTGTTGAAATCAGTGCCCGGTCCGCAGTACAAATTTAGGAGGATCGTTTGACAGACAAAAACCCCAAAAAGAAGCCTCCTGCAATACTACGTTTCTTAAAATACCTTCTTCAAATAATCCTATATATAGTGATTCAAATAATCTTCATTCCTTTTGCCATTATTGGAATAGTGGTGGGGATATACAAGGAGATGGTAGTAAGTAAAAAACTTGGCGTCTCATTTTCGGCGATTAAAGCGCTTCAATATAGATGGCTCATGCATTATTTTGACACCAGGCCGGATCCTCTTTCTGTTGCGTTTACTAGAGAGTTTCCATGTGAATCACATTTTGGAATGTGGTCTGTTATGGGAGCTCTTATCGTTTCCCAGAAGGTAATTGGTTTCACCACTAAACTTGGAAAACTCGTTGAACCAGGTGAAGAGACGTTAGATTCTACAGCGGGTATTCGGGTCATTACATTTGACAAGATAATGGAAAAATACGTTGATGAAATGGAGCAGATTGTTCTTCCTGGATCTGGCTTTGATCTCATAGCTTTGCGCTATACAAAGGGAAAAAATGTAAAGGTTTTTGAACTCGACCAGGTTCAAACTCTAAATGTCAAAGTCGAAACACTGAAAAAGGCAGGTATAGAACATGATTGGATCACCTATATCCCGGTTGATTATACAAAAGAATCATGGATTGAAAAGCTGTTAGAAGTTGATTATGACAAAACGAAGAAGACTCTGTTCCTTTGGCAGAGTGTCTCTTTATATTTGGATTCTGGAATAGTGAAAGATACTCTTCGACAAATGGCGAATTCGTGTGGAGACGGAAGTGTCATCGCTCAAGATTTTTACTCCGAAGCATTCATGTTGGGTGAGACTTCAAAAGCGGCGAAAAAATTTCTTAGAATTATAGAAAAAATGGGAGAACCTGCGAAATTTGGAATAGATATGTCAGAAGATCCTAAAACAGAAATTGAATTGTTCTTAAAGGAATGTGGTCTAATTATGACTGAATATACCCAGTTTGGTGAGAAGCTTGATTATGAACCAATTTACTGTGTTGTAGAGGCAAAAAGAATGAAAATATCGAATTGAGGGAACTTTCCGGTTCAAGAATTCGATTTTCAGAGTATTGCGATTCGAGTGCCAAATTGGTTACCAGGTCCGGTGGTTATGGGAATTCCGGACGTGGCACCATTACCATTTTGGGAAAACCTCGGGGTCGTCAGTTTCTCCTGGATGATACGCTCTAACTGAGGTGGAAAAGATGAGAAATAGCTCGATGTGTTGTGTTGTTTTGCTGATTCTTGGCTGGGTGTATTCTCAGACGCTTGTGGCGCAGGAAGGCGTAAATGTCACCCTTGATGAGATCATCGCGAGAAGCGGTGAGGCGATGGGATATGGCGAAGGTTTTCAAGAATTGAAGAAACTCAGGTTTCAACTTCATTCAGATGGAAAAGATGGTGTAACAAACTGGGAGATCTCTCGGCCAAATCTCGTCCGCAAGGAGTGGGACCGGGGTGTAGTTCTCGTTTCTGACGGCGATCGGGCCGCCTTCCTGGCGGGACCTCGTGACGATAACGGCGACCTCAAGGGCCCACACATGATTCCAGAGGAGGATTGGCACCATTTTGAGATGGACATCGCTCTATACATTCCGGCTTATTTTGAATACCCCGCCGAACTCGTAGAAACAACCGAATACGAGGGGCACTCCGTCCACCGGATCAGCGTGAAGCTTCCGTTGGGCGGCATGGTCATCTACCTTGTCGACGGCAAGACGTTTCTTCCCGTGAACATTCGGCTCCCGTCGTGGAAATACGAGATCGAACCTGAAAACTGGATCGAAGTGGACGGGTTCAAGGTGTACCGGACGGCGAGAAGCCCATCCCATCCTGATCATGGGTCGACGTTGGAAAACGTCGAGGTGAACCCCGAATTGAATCCGGCACGTTTCGCGATTCCCCGGGACCTTTCAGAACATTGAGAATCGGCACCGATTCATGTGAATTCGTAGGATATAGTTGATTTAGATCTTGTCAGCTGAGACGTTTATGCGTCAATTATACAAACTTCTGAGATTCAAAATGCAAATAAAAAGAACAATCACCTCAATCAGTATTACGATCATTCTTAGATATACCTTGATCGCTTAAGTCAATGCTTCCCAAGAAGAGAGTGGTCGGTGGACGGCGCGAGATTCCGGAACAAACGCTGACCTGCACGACATCGCATGAAGGAATGGAGTTTTCGTTGCAGTCGGCGAGAGCGGTGAAATCGCCACAAGCCCTGACGGAATTGAATGGACAAAAAGATTTTCCGTCGCTTCTGGCGACCTGAATGGGATTGCATGGAATGGATCCACTTTTGTGGCCGTCGGCCATCAAAGAGTGCTGTCGAGCAGTGACGGCGTGACCTGGACTTTTCGATCCAACGCAGGCCTCAACGACTTGAACAGTATTGGTTGAGTCAACGGACATTTTGTGGCGGTTGGTGAGGTCACGATGTTGAGCGCCGACGGCATCCTCTGGTCGAGCTATGACCATTCTGGCGATCCGCAACTCGGCGTTGAGTCAGAAGCTCCATTCTAATTTTTTGGGTGGGAAGAGCATATCAGAGAGCCGACGTTTTTTCCGCTGACGTGTCAGCTGGTCGCATTCTGTCGATTCAAATGCTCGCGCGATGCCTCAAACGAAACTGGTAGTGAATGTCGGATCCCACGACAATTTTCACCCTTGATGTGTCGTCAATCTTCTCCGACGTTCGAGTCCGCAGCACTGGAATGTCCGCGTCGTCCCGATTCCGAGCGCTACGCCGATCCTCCTCCACGCACCTCGACGCCGACCCACATCACGTCGACCCTACATCAACCAACGCCACACGCCCACCCACGTAAATCCTCCTGCAATGTTGCTGTAACCAACATGCGGGCCGTCAGTTCTTCGGGCTTCACCGGAAAAATGGGAACCACGATCATCAATAGTCACCCGCTGACCGCTTCCATCACCCGCGTTACTTCGACTGGGGCACGAATATGCGCAGTTCGGCCTACACCGACTGGATGAGATATGCGCCGACGGCGCCGATGAGTACTGTGTTCGATCACTGAAGAGTTTTGGGACAACAACACCGGCACCTACAGCGAGTACCATTCACCGGTCGCTACGCGCGCCCGCTCGAAGTAACTGGACCACCATTTGTTGGACAGTTCAACCCACCGGCTACGTCCCAGATCCCTTCTTCACAACCACCCACTGGTGGGCTTACATCAGAGACAACGAACCATATGTCTTCTGGGACGGCTACTACCAGGTTTGCTTCGATTTCACGCTCATCGGAGGCGGGTGGCGGCGGGGATCTTGCGTGCAATACTGTTTGCGCCGAGATTACGGTTCAGGGGTCCCCGACACCCACACCAATCAACACACCCGGCTGATCGCTGTTGCCCATCGATGGCTGCCAAACGGGGAATGGGTGCCGCGTTCACACTTTCATGGTTGTCGGTTTGTTGAGAAACCCCCTAACTCCGTACCTGGCGCCTTTTGAGGCACCTTTAAAGGACGGTTAGGCACCAATGGGGGGGAATGGCATCTGACATGAAGGCTGGTCAAGCGTTTGGGATGGTCTTCGGGGGGGCTCTCGGCGTTGGCATCGGAGTTTGGCTCACGTGCGCGTCGTGGAAAGGGAGTATTGCTGGTTCCGTCAGCTTCTTGCCACTTCCAGTAGTTGCTCCAATTGTGGTCCTCGCAGGAGCAATCATCTTTGGCATCGGAACCCTCGTCTCGTTCAGCTTGCCAGACGCATCCCGTCGATCGCGCAATCCGACGGCCCTGGTCTGCTCGTCGCCACGCAGTTCTCAATGTTCTCGGCTTTACGCTCGCCGGATAATTGGTGCTCGCCGAAGCTGTTGTGTGGTTCAGCGGATTGTTGTTTTCCATCTTCCTCAATCCGCCTATCTGGCCGCCCTTTGGTGTGGTTCTGCGATCAGTCAGAATGGCCGTCCAAAGATGGTCGTCTTGGCAGTCGCTGCCGTTTTTTCAGTGGCTCTGACGTGGTGCACAAATATCGGTTGGCGCCGATTCGTTCGTTGCCACACTTCGGATGGAGTCATTTTCTGAGTTCGAGTGGCTACGGGTTGGGTGAATTTTTGCTTGGCAATAACGGCGTTCAAGCGAAGATTGGAACCCTAGCGCTACAGCGCGTGCTCCGCCGCCAGCAGGGCCCTCATGACGTCGGCCGGAAAAGGTTTGCCGTGGGCGGGATGGATGGTCGTCGCTCCCCGCCGCAGCAACTCCCTCCAGCTCTTCAGCAACGCCTCCATGTCCTCCGCAGCGAAGGGCAGGCCCGGTTTGCAGGCGAAGGGGGGGCCGCTCATCGCCATATCTCCCACGATGGCGTCGCCGCCATGGAGCAGGACGGTGAGCGATCCTGGCGTATGTCCGGGGGTTGCGAGCACGCGCCCATCGACGCCGTACGGGGCGAGGTCGAGTTCTTCGTCTTCGATAAATATGTCCGCTTCGGCTGCGGGGAGTCGCACGAAGGGCAACATCAACACCTTGAACATCGCGGCGACAAACTTGCCCCAGGAATTCGTCGGTGTCGGTACGATGACGACGCCCTGCTCCAGCCAGCCGCGGTCGGCCGATCCCAGTACGACCTCGGCTCCCGTGAGCTCCCGGAGCTCGTTGACGCACCCGGCGTGGTCGGCGTGACTGTGGGTCAAAACAATCAACCTGACATCGGTGGGATCGGTCGTCAGGCGTCGGAGCTGTCGCTCGATATTCTTCGCCTGTCCGGGAGGGCCGCAGTCGATGAGGATGGCCCCCTCTTCGACGATCAGGTAGTTGCGCACGACGCCGGTCTTGATCGGATGGATTGTGGTCATCAGTGACGCCTCGTTGTTTCGAGGCGTCTGGTTTGGTGGTATTTACGGGTTGTCATCAGTGGCACTCGTCGGCCCGCTGTCTCGGGTTTCCCAGGATGACTGCGACGGTCATATTTGCTGTCACGTTGGCGGTGGTGATGAACATGTCCGGAATGAGATCGAGTGCGATGAGCAGGCCGATGCCTTCGACCGGCAACTGCAGCGCGACGTATACCGGAGTCATGATGAACAGCCCGCCACTCGGGACGCCCGGGGAGTAGAAGCTCAGCGCTGCAATTGCGGCAGTAATCACAGCGATCTCTGCTGGGCCGAGGTCGACGCCGAACAGACGCGCGACAAAGAATGTGCCGGTGATACGTGCCACCGGCGATGCGTATTTGAAGAGTGCGGTGGCCACGGGTAGCACGATGCCGCTCACCTTGGGTTCGAGTCCGAGGTCGTGCTCGGCCGCCTCGAGCATCGCCGGCAGCGATGCCAACGACGATCGGGTGCTGAAACCCACAGCCTGGGGCTTCACGCACGCTCGCGCGAATTGCAGCATCGAGACGCCACCAAACCAGCGTGCCACCGGGTACAGAGCAACGAGCGTGATCGTGATCAGCCCACAGACCACCAACAGAAAGAAACCCATTGCCCCGACAAGGTCGATTCCAGTGCGCGCCGCAAGCGGCAGAACGAGGAAGAAGACACCCACAGGGGCCACGAACAACAACCACTCCACGATCACCAACATCGCCCTCGATATGGCGGTAAAGAAGTTGACCAATGTTTCGCGATGCTCTTTTCTGAGTCGAGTGACCGCCAGGGCGAAAATTGCCGAGAAGACGATCAGCGGTAGCATGGCACCTTTTGCCGCCGCCGCCACCGGGTTGGATGGAACCAGATCAACGATCCAATCTCGAAACGGCGGCAGCTCGATTTCCGTTGATGGCGCTGACTCTCTGAGCGACATGAAAGCATCCGGATCGAGAGGTGCCAACGCGAGCAGGGGAGGGGCGGCCAACGCGGTGAACAGAGCGCCGCCGGTGACGAGGAGTACGAACCAGATCGCAGCACGACCGCCTACTCTGCCCGCGTGCGACGGCGAACCGGAGCCGATGCCCGATATCAACAAGGACACGACAAGGGGGATAACCGTCATCCGGATTCCATTGACCCAGAGCGTCCCGACCGGTTCGACTACGGAGACGGCGGCGAATAATGCCGGTCGATTGAGCACCGCGACAACGACGCCCACGATGAGTCCGGCGGCCAGAGCAAGAAACACTCGTAAGGTCAGGTTCATGAGATCATCATCTTACTCGCGACGAGCCGGTCTTCAGATGGTGACGAGTCGAACGCCACGCCAGAACTCTAGCGAGGGCCGCTGCGGCAGCCCCTCAAAGCTCCCACGGACGGTGAGCGGTGCCGGCGGCCACGGGATGTTCTTCCCCGTCTCGACATTCTCGCAGGTGGCCAACTCGACGACGAAGCTGCCATCCACCTCGCCGGAAGTTTGCGGCGCGGTGGTTTGAAGAGAGCCAGCGGCCCTATCTGCTGGTCGGCAACGCAGGCTCAGTTGTCTTTCTGCGAGCTCGATAGGGAACAGGAGACTCGTTCCTGGAGCGACCCCACCTTCGTCGTCGGTCACGATGAAGAGGTCCCAGCCTTCGGCGCGGAGCTCGAGGCGATTGTGTTCGACGCTGCCGACTTCGGCGCCGGGGCTCAGGTGATCGAGCCGCAATTCATCGGGCGGGAGCCCGAAGATGCCTCCGGGAAGGAGACCGAAGAGGGGCCGTGCGGAGAGAGGTTTCACGACGAGCACCTCGAAGGACGGAAGTCGTGGTGTGTCCGAGGAGTTCATTTCTACCGGCTGCTCCGATCGCGACCAAATCATGACGAGGCAAGCGAGCAACCCCAGCGCTATGATGATCGACGTTCTCTTCATGCGACTATTATCGTCGCAGATTGTGGCAGTGGTGAGGCGACTGGTTCAAGCCCGTATCCGCGATGCCAATCGAAAAGCCCACACGCACAAAACAGCCGGGATGATCGTGCCCAACCACGAGACCCCCATCGGGGCTGACCAGGGTCCGACCACAACGGCCCACCCGTTGATGACCCGCAGCAGGTGAAGGGCTGCGACGATTCCAAAAAGAGTGCCAGAGACGGCTAAATAGCTTCGAGAGTTCATTGGTTTCCTCCGTGTCTTTGTTCCTGGCCGTCAGGAACGACCGACCCGAAATCTCGCTTCGATCTCGTCCATCGTTCCCGATGGCTACGTCGACAGCAGAGCCACAGCAGCCAGCACGAGCAGCAGCATGAGACCGGCAACCCACGTCGATCGGGCAGATGGTCCGTCGTCGACCCACATGATGCGCCTCCTCAGCCCTTCGACTTCCTCGTCTTCGCTCTCGTCCGACTCGATGATCTGGTCGAAGGCGGTCAGCCCACCCATCGCCCCCAGCCCCATGGTCTCCACCGCGGTCGATGGCACGATGATCATCGAGCCCTTTTGTTTGAGGCCCTCGAAGACCATGTTCATGGCTCGAAGGTGGAGGGCCGCCTGGTTGTGCTTGTAGTGTTCGGAAGCCTTTGAAAAGCTCTCAGCGATCTCTTCTTCGGCCTTCGAGAGAATGATCCGCGATTGGCGCTCCCGTTCCGCCTGCGCCTGCCGGCTCATGGCGTCTTCGAGTTCCTTGGGAATGATGATGTCGCGGATCTCCACCGACTGGACGGTGATGCCCCAGGCGTTGGTCTTGCCGTCGAGGACTTGCTGGATCTCCTTGCCCAGCCGGTCACGCTGCGAAAGCATGTCCCCGAGTTCATGGCGGCCGATGGCGTCACGGAGGCCGGTCTGCGCGGAGAGACTGATCGCGGAGTCAAAATCTTCCACCTCGAGGACGGCCTTTTCGGCGTCCCAAACCATCCAGAAGGCGATGGCATCGACATTGACCGGCACCGTGTCCTTTGTCAGGGTCGTCTCGGCCCTGAAATCGGTGACCCGGATCCGCTGATCGACGTAATTGGCGACTTTGTCGATGATTGGAAAGACGGTGAAGAGCCCCGATCCCTTGAGGCCCTTGAATCGGCCGAATCGCAGGACCACGGCCTTTTCCCATTGGTAGGCCATCTGAATACACGGGCTGAGGAGACCGGCAGCGACGACCGCCGTGACCAGGATCCAAGCATCGGGCCGGTGCTGCAGATAGATGAAGAGCGCAGCGCCTGTGGTCGAGACCAGGACCGACTCCCATATTTGCACAAGGCGAAAGATTGTGGCGAGAACGACGGCAGTGCCGATCATGGTGATCACCGCGTCCAGGTTGAAGGGTGAGACCGCGAGGTGAATCACCAGACCCAGCAGGCACAGCGCTACCAGAATCATGATGTTGAGCGGCGCGAAGCGATAGTCGGCCCGAAACGAGGTTGCGAATCGCTCCAGCGTATCGAGGTTGGTATGACTCGGTCTTTTCATGATGCGCTCCTTTTCTCAGCGTTGTTGGCGCCGTTTCAGATTCGTCAGAACGTCGCCGAGCGTGAAACCGTGGCTCGAGACCCGAGAGAGGAATTCCTGGCACAGTTGATCGAGCTGCCGCCGCCGTTCCACGTCGTCTTCTTCAACCGGTAGCTGCCCGACAAAGGTGCCGGATCCCATCTGAGTCTCGACGAGACCGGTCAGCTCGAGCTCGGTGTAGGCGCGGCTCACTGTGTTTGGGTTGATCGAGAGATCGACGGCGAGCTGACGAACTGTCGGGAGCCGGTCACCCGGTCCGACCGAGCCGGTGGCGATTGCGGCCTTCACCTGGTCGATGACCTGGCGGTAGAAGGGAACGCCGCTCTTGAGGTCGATTTGGATGGTGATGGGCAACAGACTCTCCTTTGTTCCAGTGTACTAGTGAACTATTGTCATAGTATACTAGTACATTCTGGGCTCGAAGTTGTCAAGGGCGGGTTCGCGTTTCCGGCTGCGGTGGCCTTGTCATTGTTGCGCCGGCTCTCCGTCTTCCAGTCTTTGAGCCTGTGCAATCGACCGCCCGGTTTCAATGCCCGGATGAAGGGCGCCTCTAAACAATTTTTTAGGAAGCACCCCGTCCGCCAAGAGCTCTGCCGGGTTAGGATCGACACGGGGGAGTTGGTATGACAAGGATTTCTCGTCTCGTTCGTGTTCTCTGTGTGCTTGGTCTGGTGACCACGATCGCCATAACCGCAGTCGCGGAGGAGAGCAAGAACTTCACGTATGAGCAGGCCTTCGGTGGTTCGCGGGCCCGCTTCGGAGCCGTAACGGGAATCGAGGGAGTGCTTGGGGGCCTTCCTGAGATCAAGGGATGGCTTGACGACGAGACCTACCTGGAGCTGCGTTCGGGTGATGATGCCAAGCAGAAGCGCTTGTTCGCGGTAAGGGCCGCGGACGGCACTGCCGAGGTCTACCGGGACTACCCGGCCCTGGCCGCCGCCTTGCCTGCGGGCTTCAAACTCCAGACGCCGGCGGACGCCAACCAGGACCTGACCCGTCTCGTGGTCGACAAAGAGAGCGACCTCTACTTGGTACAGCTCCCGGCGGGCAAGTTGCAGCGGCTGACCGCCACCCAGGCGGAGGAGAAAAACCCGACCCTCTCTCCGGATGGACGATGGGTGGCCTATACCCGCGAAAACAATCTCTACGCCTACGACCTCGAGAAATCGGTGGAGCACCAGCTCACCGCCGATGGCAGCGAGGAGATCCTCAACGGATATGCATCCTGGGTGTACTACGAGGAGATCCTCGGACGACGTAATCAGTACAAGGCCTTCTGGTGGTCCCCGGATTCGAGCCGCCTCGTATTCCTGCGTTTTGACGACTCGGAAGTTCCGGTCTTTCCCATCTACCACGCCGACGGCCAGCACGGCGAGCTCGAGCGGCAGCGCTACCCCAAGGCCGGCGATCCCAACCCGACCGTGCGGGCTGGGGTGGTGGCCGTCACGGACGGAAAAACAACGTGGCTCGATTTCGACGCCGAGGCCGACCACTACCTTGCGTTTCCTGTCTGGACCACGGACAGCGAACGCGTGGTCATGCAATGGATGAATCGCGGCCAGGACGTGTTGCGGCTCTACTCGTGCGACCCGGCGACCGGAATGAAATCCTTGATGCATGAGGAGAAGCAGGAGACATGGGTAGATTTTTATAAGGATCTGCGGATGCTCTCAGACGGCAGCGGCTTTCTCTTCTCGAGCGACGTCGATGGCTGGCGTCACATCTACCTGCACGATATGGACGGCCAGCTCAAGAACCGAGTCACATCCGGCAGCTGGCCGGTGGCGAGCATCGTGGCCGTGGACGAGACCGGCGGCTGGATCTACTTCACGGGCAGCCCCGACGAGAGCTGGGACAGCCAATTGATGCGCGCTGATCTCGCCGGAATGAAATCCGAGGTCCTGACCAAAGCCGAAGGATCCCACCAGGTCAAGATGTCATCCGGTGGCACCTACTTCATCGATACATTCAGCTCGATCAAACATCCGTCTCGAATGCAGCTTCACCGCGGCGACGGCAGGCTCGTTCGTGAGCTCGGTGACCAGCGCATTCCGCAAACGGAAGAATACGCCTGGGGACAACCGGAGATCTTCACCATTGCATCCGCGGACAGAGCGTACCGGCTGCCGGCGGCATGGGTCCTGCCGAGCAAACTCGATCCCGAGCGACGGTATCCGGTCATTGTCTCGATCTACGGCGGTCCGGGTTCGTCCTCCGTTCGAAACTCGTGGCGGTCTCTGCAGGATCACTACTGGGCCCAGCGAGGAATCATCGTCATGCGGGTCGACCACCGTGGAAGCGGGCACTTCGGTAAAGCCGGGACCGCCCTCATGCACCGCCAGCTGGGCAAATGGGAGATGGAAGACTACTCGGCCGCAGTGGCGTGGCTTCGGACCTTGCCGAATATCGATTCCAACCGCATCGGCATCACCGGCGGCAGCTACGGCGGTTACGTCACCATGATGGCCCTGACGCACAGTGCCGAGCACTTCAACTTTGGCTCGGCGGGCGCTTCGGTGACCGATTGGAAGCTATATGACAGCGTCTATACCGAACGCTACATGGACACTCCAACAGAAAACCCTGAGGGTTATGAAGCCGGTGCGGTCCTGACGTGGGCCGACCGGTACACCGGAGGCCTTTTCATCACCCACGGCACCATCGACGACAACGTGCACATGCAGAACTCGATGCAGGTCGTGGACCGGCTGACGTGCGACAACAAGGAATTCGAGCTCATGCTCTACCCGGACAGCCGGCACGGCGTGCAACGGCAACAGCGCGCACACCGGTCCCGCGTCACCCACGATTTCTGGGTGCGCACCCTGCTCGATGGGAAGGGCGAATTGGCGCCGCGACTCGGCGGTCCCAAGAAACAAGAACAAGGGACACAGCCGCAGTAGATGTTCGTCGAGCCTGGCACATGCCATATTCCGGAGATAGTATCAGATGAAGACAATAGGTCTCCTTGGCGGAATGACGTGCGAGTCTTCGGTTGAGTACTACCGGCTCATCAACGAAGAGTACCGAAAACGGGTCGGCGGAATCCACTCGGCCCAATCACTGATGTTCTCGGTTGATTTCGGGGAAGTTCAACCCTTGATGGAGGCAGAACGGTGGGATCTGGTGCTGGAGCGCCTGATCGAAGGATCTCTCAGGGTGCAGCGGGGTGGGGCCGATTTTCTGGTGATCTGCACGAACACGATGCACAAGATGGCGGATCAGATTGCCGGCCGAATCGAAATCCCGATTCTGAATATCGTCGATGTGACGGCTGAGTCCATCAAAGCGAAGGGGCTCCACACGGTTGGATTGCTCGGCACCCGCTTCACCATGACTCAAGATTTTTATCGGCGCAGGCTGCAGGAAAAGCACGGGATCGAAACCTTGATTCCAACTGATGACGAGGTGAGCATGATCCATCGGGTGATCATGGATGAACTCACCGTCGGGGTGATTTCGCCGACGTCAAAAAAGCTCTATTGGGAGACGATTCAACGGCTGCACGAACAAGGCGCTGAAGGAATCATCCTGGGATGTACGGAGATCCCCCTCCTGGTGAAACAGGATGAAGGGAACATCCCCCTGTTCGACACGACTCTCCTCCACGCCCACGCCGCAGTGGGTCTGGCGCTCATTCCGGTTCCTGTTTAACCAGGAGATGGGACGGTCGCCGACCAGGCCGCCGTGCCGCCGGACTCGAAACCATCGAAGAACACTTCGTTGCGGGCCGACGGCACAAGGAAAACGGAGTCGATTCTGAAACGAGTGTTGAGCGTGCTGTCGTTGGTGCCGACGAACATGGCGAAACTCTCAACCTCGTCGGCGACCGTCAGGCTCGTCGAGAAGCGCTGCCATACATTGATCTGCTGAACATTGGCGTTCACATTGACCTGAGAGACGAGGGTGCCCGCGCAACCGGCCTCCGGATACAGGAGGAAGGAGATCACATAAGGTTCTGCCACGTCCAAGGCTTTGAATTCTGCGCTGCCAAAATAGTAGGGTGTTCGAGGCGCAGTGTTGCGATTCACGCATTGCGATAGGAACGCGCAAGAGTTTCCCGCGCCGCAATCTGGGATGTCTACAACAACCTCCGCCGATCCCGTGGGTGTGCCGTTGCCGTCGCCGGCCACGTGAGTCCAGGTGCCATCCACGATCCAACCGCTCAGGTTGTCGGTCAAGGCGGGGTTCGGGGCGAGATTGTCGGTAATCGACACAAAGTCGAAGAGTGTGATCTCTCCGGCGCCCGAGGCGTGAGTTGTCACCCAGGCCCGCACGCTGAAGACACTGCCCGCAGGTAGGCTGTTGACCACGTTGAGTTGAGTCCAACTACCCATCGTCGGAGAATTCACCTGGCGGTGATAAGTTTCAACGGCTCCACCGGTGCAATCAGTCGTCGAAAAGATCTCCAGGCTGACCTGTATGGGGTTTGTGTGGTTCTCGGCGCGGGCGAAGGCGAGAAAGCGAAGGCCATCATCTGCTGCCATGCCCTTCAACTCGGCGCACTGACTCAATGAGTTGGCCCCAGCCACAGAGGTGACCTTGGCGGCACCGAGACCCAGAAAACCCATCGAAGGGTCGTGAGACCAGGCGCCGTTTTGGGGTGTCCATCCGGTCAGGTCGGTGGAGAATTCGAAGTTATCGAGAACGTACGCCGAGACCGGAGATACAAATCCGGCAAAAAAAATGAGTCCCGCCAGGGTGTTGAATAGAGTGCCTCGCTTCATCGCGCCTCCTTCAGGTGAGTCCTATGTTGCCGGTTCGACGTTGCGGTCAAACAAGCCGATCGACGAGTCTGGTTTCGTTACATTTTGGGAATGTGTCTCCATATTGGTTAGTCAAAACCTACCACGGACATGACGGCCATGAAAGAGGATTCGTTTGGTGGCCAGACCCAACAATCCGAAAGTTTTGCTCTCAGATGGCCCCCGGTGGCGAGAGCCGTGGTTCTCTTATCAGGCGGCCAAGCTTCAGTTGTAGTCAGGAGTGGCGGCCGCGACCGCCAAGGAGGTGTCGCGAATGTTCTGCCTCTCCTGCAGGACGCCGTCGAGAAGATCGAGATAGGTCAGCATCAACTGAGGTTCACCTCGCTGCCGGTGTTCGTCGGCGAGGATCAGGACGGACCAGATCATCAGGCTGGCGAGGGCGCCGCTTTCCGCATCGGAGAGAGCTCGCACCCCACAATAGGCGGTGAGCAACGGACGCACCGCGCCAAACCAGGAGGCCGGCGGTCCGCCACCGGGAACTGATGGTGTCGCCGCCTGGTCGTGGTACGTGATCAACGCACAGTTCACCAAGAAGTAAGCGAGGTCGATCATGATCGATCCGAGGCTGAGGTGATCCCAGTCCAGAATCCCGGCAACCTCCGCACCGCTGAAGACGACATTGGCGGAGTGCAGATCGCGGTGGATCAGTTGCTCGGGGAGAGCGATCACGTCGGCGGCCACCTCGTTTTCCACCACGCGCTCGAGGGCTCCGAAACGGGCTCGGCCTTGGTGCCCGAAAGCACTGCGCAGAGCCGGCAGCCGCAAATCAGTCAGCTCCTTCAGGGGCTCGTTGCGCCACAGCCTCTCAGTCAATGTGTCGTTGCGATACCGCGCCAGGCCGGCGTGCAGCCGCGCGAAGGGACTACCGCACGATCGCAGCCGTTCTTGCGCCGAGGCGGCGGAGTCGCAGCCTGGAATCATTGGCATGAGGATGAACTGGCGCCCGGCCTGTTCCACGAAGGTTTGACCGTCCCGAGCGACCTGGGGCACCGCGACGGGAACACCACAGGCCTCGAGGTGGCGAAGCACATCGAACTCGAGAGCGACATGCCAGACCGGCCGGGGCTCGACGCACTTCAGCACACGGTGGCCGCCCACCCGAAAAAGGCGACCCGGTACGAGATCGATGACAGGCTCGTGCGGGCTCACTCGCCAGCAACGCAACACCTCTCTCGCCTGGCTGTGTGTGAATTCGTCGTTTGAGAGCGTCGAGGGTGCTTGCATCGGCGTCGAAGATAGCAGCGCCGGCGAGAATCGTGGAGCGGCAGCGGCGGCGGCAACAGCAGGGGCCACCCCTCGAATTGGCCGGGAACGTTGGCAGCGGCGGGCTATCCCTTGGCCAACCGGGTCAGGTCCAGCGCCTCGTCCAGGTGTTTGTCGACAGGCATCCAGGGAAATGCGGGGTGCTGAAGACGCAGGCTGATCAGCCCGTGAACACGGGTCCAGACCAACTGAAACGTTTCCATCGCGCTTCGCCCTGGAAACATGCCGGCTTCACGGCAGGCCTCGATGCAGCCCAGCCAGGGTCGGAAGACTACGAACTCCAGGCGACCGTGGCGCATCTTCAATTGACCGTTTTCCCGGCTGATTTCACTGGTCGCAAACCACATCCGGTAGTGGTTGGGGTGGGTGAGCGCGTAATCCACGTAGACCTTGATGAGGGTGGCGAAAGCCTGCAACGGATCCGAGTCGTTCCGGCTGAGGAGCTTTTCGTAACGTTTCCGGACTCCCACGTAGCCGCGGGCTATGAGGTGGTCCATCAGATCGTTTTTGTCGGCGAACAGCCGGTACAGCACAGTTGGTGCGTATTCGACACTCGAGGCGATCCGCCGCATTGTGACGTTGCTGACGCCTTCCGTTGCGATGATCTCTTCAGCGACGTCGAGCACCCGCTGTCTCAGCAGTTCGGTTTCTCTCTTCTTACGATCCGAAACTCCCATGAATTTCCCTCGCCACGCTGAAACTTCGAGATAAGTGTAACGTAGTTCGTATTCGTAACGTTGTTACGAAAATGGCCAAAAGAAATACATCGCTCGAGGAGCCGAGGAGCCGAGGAGCGAAATATGACAACACAGCTGCGTCGCGTGACTCTCGTTCTTGCCGGATTGGCTCTGATTCCGGGCATCGTTTTTGCCGAGGATTACTTTCAGGTCACCACATTGGCCCCTGGATTGCTGATGCTCAGCACCGACCAGGGAAGCTACAGCAACAATTCGTTGGTCTTCACCGGAAAAGACGGCGTGTTGCTGGTTGACACCCATCACGCCCAGGATGTCGAGGCCTTTCGGGAATTCGTGGAGAGTCTGGGCCTCGGCCCACCCAGGTACATCATCAACACGCACCGCCATGTCGAGCACATCGGGGGCAAACGCCGTTTTTGGCCCCGACCCCGTCATTGTTGCCCACGAACTCGTTCCTGAAAAACTGCGGAGCGGGACTTTTTTGTTCAGCGAGTATCCCGGCGGACTCTTTTCCCGATATCACCACGAAGACTCTCTCGAGATCCGCTTCAACGACGAATCATCCGGGTGGTCAGCATCGGCGGCAGCCATGACGACAACGAACTCATGGTGCATTTCACCACACCGCCGAATCGCCCATGTCAGTTCGGTGGTCAACGGCTTCAATTTCCCCTCGGTCGACGGGGATGGTGATGTGCTGCAGTTCGAAAACTTGACGCGGCGCCTCATGGCTCTTCTCCCCGAGGACATACGTCTGGTTTCCGGCCACCATGGCAAAGCCGGGGGGTTCGATTTCTTTGGGCACCTGGGACATGCTGCCGGCCTATGCGGACATGATGCATTCCTCCATCGAAATCGTGCGGCACGGGCTTGCCGCGGGTCAAGACGACGGAGGAAATGCAGGAGGCCGGGGTACTCGACGAATATGAGAATTTCGCCGGCAGCTATGTCGGGACCGATGACTGGATCGAGTACGTCGTGGATGCTCTCACCGTTCCCCGGGAAACCCGATCCGACATCTGCGTGCCGATTTACGAGGCCTGGAAGAACGACGGTGCCGAGGCGGCCGTGGAACACTATCGGAAATTACTGCAGACCCGGGAAATGGATTTCGATTTCAGCGAGTATGTGCTGATGAGCATTGGTGGGAAGCTCTTGGGCCGCGGGCTCTACGAAGATTCGGTCGAATTCCTCGAGGGGTCTCTGGAGCTGTACCCGGACAGCGAATACGGTTACTACACGCACTTCCTGGCAGCCAGATGCCTCGAGCAACTTTCCCGATTCGACCTGGCGATCCAACACTGTCAGGAGTCGATTCGGCTCGAGCCTGATTTTGCTGCTGCCCGTAATCTGATGGACGAGTTGTCTGCGACGCCGGAAGAGGGGTCGCAAGGACTCTCCGGGTCGTCAGAGTGAACGACAGTGCGAATGAATGGAGTTCCGCTGTGAATTATCGATTCCTGAAAGTGTTCATTGTATTGCTCGCGGTGATCGTTCGCGGGGCGGTGGCCCAGGAGGCCGAAGCGCCGCCACCGGTCGAGGTCAGTCGAATCTCCGACAATCTCTATCAACTGCGGTGCAACGGAAACGTCGGTGTCGTGGCGTCGATCGGCGACGACGGCACCCTGCTGGTCGACACCGGCTATGCCGCGACCGCTGCGGCCCTCGAGGACGAAACGAACATGCTCGGCGGCGGCCCGGTCCGGATCATCGTCAACACCCATGGTGACGCGGACCACTCCGGCGGCAACGCGGTCATGGGAGAGGGGGCGGTGATCATCGCCCATCCTCAGGTCGGCCGCCGAATGAGCACCTACTTCGCTCTCCCGGCTGTGCAGACCGAGGGCCTGCCGGACGTGACTCTGGTCGGGAACGCGACGATTCATTTCAACGGGGATCTCATTCGCGTTCTTCCTCTGCCCGGCGGTCATACCGACGGAGATGTCATCGTCCACTTCACGAATAGCCGGGTCGCCTGTGTCGGGGATCTGGTGCTGCTCGGGACCTTCCCGAATGCCGACCCCGCCCGCGGCGGCGACGCGCAACGACTGATCGAGGTCCTGAAAGAAATCCATGAGACCTTGCCCACCGACACCAAGCTTGTGGCCGCTCACGGCGGCGCTTTCACCATGGCTGAACTGCAGGCCTACATCGTGATGATTGAAGACACGGTCGCGGCGGTGGCCAAGGAACTGAAAGCGGGCCGCACTCTGCCGGAGATCATCGATCGCAACCCGCTGGCTCCCTGGAGCGAATGGGAGAGTCCCGGAGAACGGGCTCAGTTTCGGAAACTGGATCACCGAAATATATGCAAGTCTTACCGGCGCCGGTTCGCGATCGATCTGCGCACCCATGACCGAAGTGCTGGAGCAGGATGGTCCGGAGGCCGCAGTTGCTCTCTACCGGAAGCTGAAGAGCACCGAGGCGGATGGCTGGAGTTTTGCCGAGTTCGAGTTGAACATGCTCGGCTATCAACTCGTGGCCCGCGACAGACTCGACGAGGCCATCACCATCTTCGAACTCAACGTGGAGGCCTATCCCGCGGCATCCAATACCTACGACAGCCTCGGCGAGGCGTACATGCTCGCGGGGCGAAGCGACGACGCGATCGCAAATTATGAGAGATCCCTCGAACTCGACCCGAGCAACACGAATGCTGAGGCGATGCTGGATCGACTCCGGGACGAATGAATATCGATTATCCGATTTCTCCGGATCCGTACAACGGTCCATTGGTCGGAGGAACGATTTCCAGTTTAATGCTCGAGTTTTCGAGGCTACGCAAACCGCTGGTCTCAAACAGAGGTGCACTTATCAAGTTGTGACATTTGGTGATGCAAAGTCGTCAAGTGATCCATGGAACACACCTTGAGATGTAGTATCATCATCGAAGTTAATTCTGTTCAAAAACCTGTCGATCGATCCTGGTGGCTCGTGTCGTGTGTCTTGGAAAGCCCGAAGGGTTCCGAATGGACTTCATGCTGCGTCGTTGAAAGGTTGAAAGATCGTGAAAAAGAAACTGGCGCTGGTATCCGTGTGTCTCTTGGTGACGATCTACTCCGGTTTCGTAGATGCACAACAACAGGGTCGGGGGCAGCAGCAGCGCCCTGTTTCTGCGATCGCCCCTGCGAGTGAGCTTTTTTACAGGACCTTCACCGCAACCCAACTCGCCCAGGCCGATCAGCGGGAGCCCGCGCAGCCGGCGGGTCGAGGTGCGCCGGCAGCCATGCCAAACACCGCCAACGTTCTCGAAGAGGTCTTCAAACGTGTGCCGACCCTTGTTGTCGGAGTTCCCGCCACGCCGAATGCCGACGGTACAAGAAGACCACCCATCGTACTGAGCAATCAGCGAGAGGTCTTTGACTTCCTCAACCACAAGTCGGACGGGCGTGGCGCATATGTGGAAGGCAGCCGGGCGTCAGGTCGACAGATGAGCCCGCAGCCCACAGAACACATCGATCGACTGCAGAGAAACCTCGTTGCATTGAAGGTCAATATCATCATCTGTGGCAATGGAATCACTGTGAATGACCCGGGTATGCGTTTTGGCGATCTGTCTCTTGCGCAAGACTTCAAGGCCAATAAATTCCCCATCTATCCAAACTGTGTGAAATGTGAAGCCGCATGCCCCGGGATATGTTTCATGACAGCCGAACTCAACTGTCGATGCTATTTGGAAAAACTGGACCCCATACGATCTGCCGGTCCGAACATGACCGAGATGTCAGGGGAACCAATGTCGCGAAAATTGAAAGAAATCGCGGCGCATGCGGACAATATGCTGACGAATGGGCAAGGTCTTCCGGTCACCGATTTTGATTCGATCAACGAGACGATCGAGATCATCAACGGCGCCTTCGCCACGGAGTTGCCCTTCAGTGCACAAGATATCGTCCGGTGGGGCGGTCGAGACGGAGGTCTTGTCCTGAGTTCGGTCCGTCCGTTGAGCGATGTGCCGTTTCTGGTGGCCGAACCTTAGCCTGGATCGCCCACCGACTGGCTTCCCCAGATACCTGGTCAATTGATGCTGGGATGACATCTGCTCATCAATGGGATTGTCTCCGATCCCATCCGCTGCCCTGAAGCTTGCAATGAGCGCGTCTGTCTTACAATGACTCAGGTCGAGGATGGGGAGGCAGTCAATGGTCATTGGTCGGAGGGATTTTCTCAAAACATCGATGGGTGCGGCGATCGGGGCGGGCGTCGCCGGTACGGGTTGTGCGAAGCCGCCGGCTCCAGCGGCCGGAGTAATTGATGGCCTCGTGCCCATGACCGACGATGTGGTTCCGATCTCCGACGAAGAGCGATGGGGGAGGATCGAAAAGGCCCAGCGATTGATGGCCGCCAACGCCATGGATGCCGTCTATCTCGACGTGGGCACGAGCCTCGAGTATTTCACTGATGTCAGAATGTGGCCGAGCGAGCGGATGTTTGCCGCCGTGCTGCCGGCCGAAGGAGAACCCGTCTACATCCTACCCAAGTTCGAAGAGGAGGAGTCACTCGACAAGATCCGCTTCGGCTCCGACGTTCGAAGCTGGGAGGAGCACGAAAATCCCTGTGGTGTCGTGGCGGATCTGTTTGCCGATCTCGGAATCAAGAGCGGTCGAATCGGGATGGAGGAACGGGTTCGTTTCTTTCTTTTCGACGGCATCCGTTCCGAAGCCCCTCACCTCGAGTACGTGAGTGCGGATTCCGTGACGGTGGAATGCCGACTCATCAAGTCGAAAACCGAAATCGCCCTGATGCAGATGGCGTCCGATATCACCATCGAGGTCTACCGAACGGTGATTCCCATGCTGGAACCGGGGATGACTTCCGACGAATTCAGCGACCTCAGCCGTCAGGCCCACAAAGCGCTTGGGGCCTCGGGCAGCATCAACGCCCAGATCGGACCGGCATCATCAAGGCCCCACGGCAGCAGCCGGCGGCCGATCGAGGAAGGCGACGTGGTGCTCATGGACGGCGGCTGTCGCGTCGAGGGTTACAAGTCGGACATCAGTCGAACAGTGGTTGTCGGCGAACCCACACAGCAACAACTGGAGGCCTGGCTCTTGGCTGCCGGCGCGCAGGCCGCTGTCTGGGACGCGATTGCCCTCGGTGTGCCTTGCGAGCAGGTGGACGCTGCGGCGCGCGCCTTCTACGAGGCGAAGGGCTTCGGACCCGGCTATGAACTGCCGGGTCTTCCGCACCGGACCGGACATGGCATCGGCCTCGACGGACACGAGTGCATTCACCTGGTCAAAGGCAATACTCGCCCTCTCGAGGCCGGGATGTGTTTCAGCAACGAGCCTGCCTTCGTGTTGCCGGGAGAATTCGGCGTACGGCTCGAGGATTGTTTCTACATGGCCGACGACGGCCCCCACTACTTCAGCCAGCCGAGCCCGTCCATCGACCGGCCGTGTGTTTGATCCGAGCGCTCCTTCGCTCGGGCCTGTGAGAACCTCACCGTAGGTCTTGTGGTGCAGGCGTCTCGCCTGCACGACCCGGTTAGAATCATCCGGCGATGGAGGCACCCTTTTCTCACGCAGGCGAGTTGGCAGCGCTGGCGACTGCCTTCTGTTGGACGGTCAGCGCTCTCGCCTTCCAGACCGCCGGGCGTCGTGTCGGTTCGCTGCCGGTCAACCTGATTCGTCTGGTGATGGCGGTGTTTCTGCTGGGTGCGTTCACCTGGGCCACCCGCGGCACACCGCTACCCACGGATGCGTCCCGTCACGTCTGGGTGTGGCTGGCGCTTTCGGGCTTGGCGGGATTCACGATCGGAGACCTGTGTCTGTTTCGGGCCTTTGTCCTGGTGGGTGCGCGGATTTCCATGCTGATGATGACCCTGGTTCCGCTCTTCACAACGATCTTCAGCTTCCTCGTGATGCACGAAGTGCTGACGCCGATGCAATTGGCCGGGATGGCGCTGACCATCCTCGGGGTGTCATCGGTGGTTTTGGAAAGACGTCGCGACGCCACCGGCCGGGTCGAGCGTCTGCCGCCAACCGGGGTCCTCCTCGCGCTTGCCGGTGCGGTCGGCCAGGCACTCGGGCTCGTTTTGGCCAAATACGGCATGGGCTCCTACAACGCCTTCGCCTCCACCCAGATCCGGGTGCTGGCGGGGATGGTCGGATTCGCGGTCGTCTTCACCGCGACCGGCCGCTGGCCGCGGGTCCGTGCCGCGCTCGGTGACCGGCAGGCGATGACCAGTACCGGCATCGGCGCCTTCTTCGGACCCTTTATCGGCGTGTCGCTTTCGTTGCTCGCGGTGCAGTACACCGAAGCGGGAGTCGCCGCCACGCTGATGGCGCTCACGCCGGTCCTGATCATCCCGGTGTCCGTGATCTTCTACCGCGAGCATGTGGCGTGGCCGGCTGCGATCGGGGCCGCGGTCGCGGTCTGCGGCAGCGCGCTTCTTTTTCTCTGAGCCACATCTGTGGTTCAAGGGTTCTGTGCACTGCCGTCCAAAACAGATCGTCCAGAGAAGTTGCCGCCTGATGACACGAGGATAACGGTTGGGGTTTTTGGGCATCCGGTTCGTGCTGTCCGCGTCCGTGCCCGAATTGCAGCGGCAGCGACAGTGTCCAGCGTCAGCGTCAGCGACAGGTAACAGCGAACAGGGGCAGCGGTCGGTGTTCAGCGGCAGCGGTCAGGAGTACAGGCGACGAAGTGGCCACCTCCGGGTCGTTCAACAGAAGGGGTAGCCGGTGGGCGGCCGATGTCAAGGACAGGCAGGGTGCAGGGCATCCTTGACATCGGCCACCACACCGGCTTGTGGGTAAGGGCATGAACGACCCGGAGGTGACCATGTCCAACGCCGCCACAAACACCAACCTCGTTGCCCACTCGAAAGCCCTCGAAGCAGCAGGTATCGCGATCAAGCTCGTGATGAGGGTTCCAGCTCCGCTGAAGTCGATAGCCGATCAGGTGATCCGGTCGGCAAGTTCAGTCCCTGCGAACCTGGCAGAAGGGCACGGCCGAGTCGGTAGAGACCGGTTGAACCACTGGAGAATCGCCTACGCCTCGGCGAAAGAGGTCGACAGCCACTTGCAACTCCTCGCCCACGCCGGGGCGATCAGCCCGAACGGAGCCGGTGAAGCGATGAACGCCTTCGATCAGGTCCGTGCGATGACGTGGCGGCTCTTGAACCCGAAGAAGTGAATGCTGTTCCCTGTCTGCCCCTGCTGCTGATCGCTGATCGTCTGCCGCTGACCACTGTTCGCTGACGCTGTCCGCCGGTTCCTGTCGCAGTCCCTGAGCGGTTTCCGAATCGCTGTCTTGGAAAAGAATGAGTTCTATTAAATACCGTGGCGCCTCAGCAGAGCAACTGCACGATCCGATGGACGGCGACCTCCATGGTGTCGGTGGGCTGGGCGGCATAACAGAGCCTGAAGAACCCCGGCTCGCCGATATGGCAGGCCGCGCCGGGTGTGAGGTTGACCCTGGCCTGCTCGAGAATCCGGAGCCACAGCGTGTGTTCGGCCTCCCAGGTCGGCTCCGCCAGAAACGATCGGAGATCGAGCAGGACGAAAACGCCTGCCTCGGCCGGTTGGTAGCAGATTCCACCGGCATCCAAGGCTGCCGCGAGGCGGGCATAGGCTCCGCGCAAAAGCTGCCTCATGGAAACGACGTACGAGTTGACCCAGGTCTCGTCAGAGATCATTTCGCCAAGCAGGTGCTGGGTGTGGCCGGAGCAACACGCCCAGTAGGCGAGGGCGTCGACAGCGGCGTTGACGGCTTGATTCTCGCTCACAAGCACACCGCAGCGCAGCCCCGAGGCTCCGAAATCCTTTGAGAAGGCCCAGACGATGTGGACCCGGTCACCGAGCGACGGGAGCACCTCGGCACAACTGGTGAATGCTCGCTCGCCGAAGACTGAAAGGGCGTAGATCTCGTCGAAGACCACGTGCAGATCGCGCTCCCCGGCCCACGCCAGCACCTGTTCGATTTCTTCACTCGATGCGACCGTGCCGAGTGGGTTGTCGGGCGAGGTGAAGAGCAGCGCCTTGATCGGTCGTCCGGCGTCGGCGACGGCGCGGTCGAGCATCTCGGGCGTCAGCCGGTAGTCCTCATCGATGCGGCGGTGAACCGGGACGAGTATCAGCCCGTCGCGCAACGCGAGGTCCAACCAGAATCCGGAATAGCTCGGGGTCGGGACGAGAACGCCGTCGCCCGGATCTCCCAGTGCATAGAAGAGGATTTCGAGCACGCTGCCGGCGCCGGCGAGCACGGAGATCTGTTCGGGTTCGAACTCGCGGCCGAGAAAAGTCCGGCCCATGAAGCTCGCGAGCTGCTCGCGGAACGTGCGCGAGCCGGTCATGTCGTCATAGAAGAGCACGGGGGATGGCGCCCTCGGGACGAGGTCGAGGCGATCGGCCACCATCTCTGCCACCAGCCGGTTCTCGGCCTCGCAAAGGCCGATGTATCCGTTGCGGTTTTCGTTCGGGTCGAAGGGGTCGCCCAGACCTTCGTAGTGCCGCTGCAGGTATTCGGGGATCGCTCCGCCGGCCAACATGCGCCGTGCTCGTTGGGACAGGAGGGAGGTGTCATGGTTCATGATCGGGAATTGTACGCCTCTGGCGGGCTGTCCGGCTACCGCCTCCAACCCCCGTGTTACGCTCGCGGCGAAGGTGGGGATTGTGGAGTCTTTTTTACGTGCGCCGCTTCGAGCCTTGATCGCGTCAATTCTCCTGGTCGCAGCGGGGACCGTGGGCGTGGCTTGCGCCGGGGATGCAATGCCTCCGGAATTCGTCGACGCTTCCAGCGTGGTCGACGGGCTCGTTGTCGATATGCGCTATGCAGGTTCCTCCAATTTCATCGGCCGGCCGATCGATGGTTACGAGGCACCCGTCTGCATCCTGACCCTGCAGGCGGCCGATGCGCTCGCCGAGGTGCAGGCGAAACTTGCAGACTACGGCCTGGGTCTCAAGGTGTTCGACTGCTACCGGCCGGCACGCGCAGTCGCCGATTTTGTCCGTTGGGCGAAAGACGAGGCCGACACGAAAATGAAGGTTGAGTTCTATCCGGAGATCGACAAGTCGGAACTCTTTGCCAAGGGATATATCGCCGCGCGCTCCGGCCACTCGCGTGGTTCGACCGTTGACCTCACTCTCGTTTATCTGCCCTACGAATCAGATGTGCCGATGGGGACCGCTTTCGATTTTTTCTCGACACGGTCGTGGCCGACCGATGACGCCCAGCCCTCGGCGGTCCGCGCCAATCGACTCCTCCTTGCGAGCATCATGCAGAGGTACGGCTTCAAGCCCTACGAATACGAGTGGTGGCACTTCACCCTTGCCGGTGAGCCCTTCCCGGAGACCTATTTCGACTTCCCGGTGAAGTGATCAGCCGCCTCCGGTCATATCGATCATGTGGACCGTTTCTTCACCGACGACGACTGAAACGACGACCTCTCGCCGTGCTCCCTTGATCTCACGGATATCCAGACGGTAGTCACCCGCGGGCAGGATGAAAGTCTTCGGGTTCGATTTCGGATCGGTGGAGGTGCGTCCCTGGCCGACGCTCCTCCCGGTCGCGACATCGCGGATGTACATGGTGGCGTCCACCAGTTCAGCGCCACGAACGGCCCCCACCTTGAGGGTCCCGGTTCGAAAATCGAAGGCGATTTCCGTCAGTTCGCCGGGCTCGACATCAACCAGCCCAAGATCCTGCCTCACATCGCCCGAGATTTCCACGGATCTCAGCACCACCTGGTAGGTGCCCGAGGTCAGGTGAACCTTTTTCGGGTTCGACCCAGCGGCGGCGTAGGTCCGACCGGCGGCGGCCTCCTCGCCGGTTTCGGGAACAAGGACCCGATAAATCGCGTCGGAAAGTTCGGAGTTGCGGGTGACCCCGATCGACAGCTCACCGGTCGAATAGTCGACCTCCTTCTCGACCAGACCGCCATCCATGATGTCCACAACGAAGCGCCGGATGATGTCACCCTTGATACCGACCGCCTGGACCTTGACCTCGTACTTCCCGTCGGGCAGGGGAATCAGCCGCGGGTTGGTCCCCTCGTGGGCGTAGCTGCGGCCGCCTCCCATGTCCTCCCCCGAGGCTGCAGCCCTGACCAGAATCGCGGCGTCCTGCAGCGCACCGTCGGCGATGACCTTGACCGACAATCGGCCCGCCGGCACCTCTGCCGGGGTGGCGACCGCATGTTCGAGAGCGGCCGCCAGGTCCTGTGCGTTCTCTGCCGAGAAGAACAGACCGCCACCGGCCTGGGCCGCACACTCGAGCTGCGACACATCTTCGCCGGCCACATCAAACCCGACCACATGGAGGATGAACTCGACGCCGCGCTCCCGGACGGCGCGAACCGCGGCGCAGGGGTCTCCGCCGCAGGTCTCGAGACCGTCGCTGATCAGGATCACGGTCGCCGCGCGGCCGGATTCCGAAAGGGAATCAAACGCCTGCTGCAGTGACTTCGTGATCGGCGTCTTCCCCTTCGGATTGAGATCGCCGACGGTTTGCTTGATGAGGCCTCGATTCAGCGGGCCCATGGCGAGAATGGTTTCGATGTCGTCGCAGTCGCCCTCCCGGCGGTGGCCGTAGGCGATCATTCCGACCAAGGTGCCGTCGGCCAATCCGTCGACCACATCTCCGAGGACCTTTCGTGCGATGACGATCTTGTTTTCGCCGTCGATCTGGCCCCACATCGAGCCCGATGCGTCGACCACGAACAGCAGCGCCCCGTCCTGCCCGGCCAGGACAGGGGAGGCGGGAATACAGGCCACCATGACGATGGCACACACAGCGGCATCGATTCGTTTCGATCGAAACATCTCGGACCCCCCGGTTTTTGGATGATTCGTACCTCCAGAATTGTACTTGAACAGCTGCCGCAGAGAATGCATGCCTCGAGTCGGAGTTCTCGAACAGGGGTTTGTTGAGGTGCCGGATCGTGTGAGTGCATTCGTCCGTCGGTCCGCCTTGAGCCGGAGACGCCGATGACCCGGGTTTTGGTGTCTCTGATTGTCATTCGGTCTCATGTGAACCGGCAATGAGACTCATCTGAGATCTCAATTTGAGGAACAGAAGGTGAAATATGAAATTTTGTTGATACGATTATTTTGTTCATTGAAAGACTCCATTTTCGGAAAGTCCGGGTCCCTGGGCGGCTCATCGGAGGCGCATCAAACGGACCAACTCAACAGGGGAGAGCCACGATGAAGAGATCTTTGTTGTCGATCGGTCTCGTTTTCTTTTTGTTCGGCGGGGCACAGATTTGTGAGGCGCAAACCCTGGTGTGGAGCCAGGGCATTTCGCAAACATCCGTCAATCTCAGAGGCGCTCCGGTAGCGCTTGGCCAGGTCAACGTGGACATACCCGCCGCTGGTGTCGTGATTGTTCGATTCGACGGCGATTGTGAATCGGAGGTTGGGGACCTGATCGTATTGGCAGCGAGCGACACGGACGATTGGAGTACAAACGACGGCAATGTTGGAGTTGAAGCCGCGAACAGTGATGTGGTCAACAGCTCCTTTTCGCACACCCGGGCCTATCCCGTGGCCGCCGGAAATCACACCTTCTATGCGGTTGCCGAAAACTTCCTGGAAAAAGACGGCAGTGGGGTGGCCTCCATCTATGGCAACTTGACCGTCAAGTTCTATTCCAACACTGCGGGTGGAGCGACGGTGCAACATGTGGGAATCGTCGAGGATAATTTGAATGTCCGTGGCGCCGTAGTGACCGTCGGCCAGATCAGCTTGAATCCTCCGGCGGCCGGCATGGTGGTCGTTCGCTTTGATGGTTCGTGTTTCTCCAGCCCTGGAGATACCGTCGTGTTGGCGGCGAGCAATATCGCCGACTGGGGGGTGAATGACGGCACCACGGTGGTGGAGGCTGTCAATGCAGATGTCAACGAAAACTCGTTTTCGCACACCAGGGTTTACGAGGTTCTTTCCGGAGTGTACGACTTCTATGCCGTCGCTGAAAATTTTGTCGAGACTGATGGAAGTGGTTTCGTGTCGATTTATGGAAGCTTGACCGTGGAGTATTTCCCGGACACACCCGGCAGGCCCTATCCGGTCCATCAGGGGATCGATGAATCGTCGATCACCGTCCGCGGAGCCCCGGTGACGATGGGCCAGGTCACCCTGGTCGCGCCGTTTGTCGGTCGGGTGGTGCTCAGCTACGACGGCATGAGCGTGTCATCTGCCGGGGATCTGATTATTCATGCCGCAAGCAAGGTTCAGGATTGGTTGGTCAACGACGGGAACGTGGCTGTGGAGGCGATCGACGGCGATCTCAATCTTCGCCCGTTTTCTCACTCGCGGGTCTACAACGTGGGCCCTGGAAGCCATACGTTCTATGCCGTGACCGAAAATTTCCTGGAAACGGATGGAACGGGGGAGGCGTCGGTTTATGCGAGTTTGACGGCGCAATATTTCCCGGCGCCCGCGGGCAGTATTTTCTTGGACAGCTTCGAATCAGGCGACACAGCCGATTGGTCGAGCACCGTTCCCTGAGTCAGAGGGTTCTTGACCTGAGCCTCGAACGGCATTTCTTTCCGGGTGTCCGCTGCGGGCAAGGTTTCTGGTGCTCGGAGGCGAGCGTGCGCAAAAGGGACTGAGAGCGGCCGGAGCGTTGGCTTGCCGGATCATTCCTGTGTTAGGCTCACCTGCGCAAATGAGAAAAAATATCGTTTGAAAAAGGAGAAGCCATGAAAAAGAATTTGGTTCTTGGTCTTGTGGTCGTTCTGGCGGTTGGATTTGCGATGTCAGATACCGCATTCGCTCAGGATAAAAAGGTCCGCGCAAGCTTGCATGCGAGCGTATCGCAGACAATTGGAATCGAGACAGTGGTCACCTTCGACTTCAGCCGGCCGGGCGTGAAGGGGAGAAAGATCTGGGGCGAACTCGTACCCTACGGGCTGAATCCGGGCAACAAGTACTCCAAAGAAAAGCCCTTTCCCTGGAGAGCCGGCGCCAACGAAATGACGACGATCGAGGTCAGCGGGGACGTCATGGTCAACGGGAAAGCACTTCCGGCAGGCAAGTACGGCGTTCACATGATTCCTTCCGAAAATGAATGGACTGTCATTTTCAACAAGGTCAACGAAGGATGGGGAAGTTATGCCTACGACGAGGCCGAAGATGCTCTCCGTCTGATGGTGAAACCCGTCGCGGCGTCATTCGAGGAGTGGTTGCGTTTTGGATTCGACGACCTGGCCGGCACATCGGCGGTCGCCTTTCTTCAGTGGGAGAAGCTGAAAGTTCCGTTCACGATCTCCGTGGCGGAGTAAGGGACACCGTTCCGATCTGAAGAGTTGCGAAACCCGCCGCACGCGGTCGGGCGGCTACCTGGCGTAGGGGTGGATCTCGGGTTCTCGATGGAAACCCGTTATGCCGGGGAGCGTCTTCCGTTGTGGCTGCATCAGACTGGGAGAGACGAATGGACAGGTGTTCTTGCATTCTCCTGTTGGGAGGGCTGGCGTTGACCGCGCCGGCTGAGGCGCAGCGGATCCAGATGCCCAATGCTGCCGAGATCCAGCTCGGTCTGGAAAAACTCGAAGTTTTGGGAAGCGTTCTCTATATCGCCGCCCATCCGGATGACGAGAACACAGCGGCGCTGACCTATTTCTCCAAAGGTGAGAAGTTGCGAAGCGCCTACCTGTCGCTCACCCGGGGTGACGGCGGCCAGAATCTGATCGGCTCGGAGAGGGGCGCGGAGATCGGGATGATCCGTACTCAGGAGCTGTTGGCCGCTCGTGCGGTCGACGGCGCGGAGCAGTACTTCACACGGGCGATCGACTTCGGATACTCCAAATCGCCCGAAGAGAGCCTGGCGTTCTGGGGGAAAGAGGCCGTTCTGGCCGACGTGGTCTGGGTCATCCGTTCGTTTCGTCCCGACGTGATCGTCACCCGTTTCCCGGTCGACAGGTCGGGCGGACACGGTCACCATACATCCTCGGCACGGCTCGCCCGTGAAGCATTCCATGCGGCGGGCGACCCGCAGAGGTTTCCGGAACAACTTGACCGGGTCGAAGTGTGGCAGGCCACGAGGTTGTTCTGGAACGGTTGGCGGTTGAATGAGCAGGATCAAGCGCAGGCGGTCAGGGTGGACGTCGGCGAATTTGATCCCCTGTTGGGCGCCTCGTACGCGGAGATTGCCGCCGGCAGCCGTTCGATGCACAAGAGCCAGGGCTTCGGTGCAGCCGGCCGGAGGGGGACCCGATACGAGTTTTTCAAGCTTATGGAAGGCTCGCCTGCGGGAAAAGAACTCCTGTCGGGTATCGATACCTCCTGGTCGCGTGTGCCGGGTGGGGAGAGCCTTGGAGCAAAGCTGGCTGAGATCAACGAGCTCTACGATCTCCGAGACCCGGCGCGATCACTGCCCAAACTTCTCGAAGCCTATTCCCTGACGAGAAAGCTCGAACCCTCGAGTTGGGTCGAGGTCAAACAAAAGGAACTGCTCGGACTCATCCAGGCGTGTGCGGGGTTGTGGATCGAGGCCATATCGACTGATTTTGCCGCAGCCCCCGGTGACTCGGTCACGGTCAACACGACGCTGGTCAACCGTTCGGACTTTGCTTTCAGACTGAAGAGCATCTCGTTTGAGGATCTCGAGGCCTTCAGCGCCACGGACGTGCTGCTCGAGAACAATGCACCGCACACGGCCGAACACTCGATACGGATTCCACTTGGATTTCCCACATCTCAGCCTTATTGGCTGAGAAGCAGACCGGAGAAGGCGCTTTTCTCGGTGTCCGATCAATCACTCATCGGTGCGGCGGAGAATGCTCCTTCGTTGCAGGCGAAGATTACCTTGAACCATCAGGGAGAGGACCTCGATTTCCTCGCTCCGGTGCTCTACCGCTGGACGGATCGGGTTGATGGCGAGTCCTACCGTTTGTTCGAGGTTCGCCCGAAAATCACGGTGGATATCGAAGATGGCGTCAGGGTGTTTACCGACAACGACCCCCAGCAAATCCGGGTCAGGGTGAAGGCGAATTCGGCGGGGGTGGATGGCACGCTTCGTTTGTCGGGAGATTCGAATTGGCGGGTCTCTCCGGTGAGCATTCCGTTTTCATTGCTTGAAAAGTATGACGAGGCCGAATTCTCTTTCCAGGTGACGCCACCGGAGGATGCCGGAGACGCCCATTTTGTGGCCGAGGCCAATGTCGGGGGGACGGTTTTCTCCCGTTCACTGGTGACGATCTCGCATCCCCACATCAAACGCCTGGTGTACTTCCCCGAAAGCACCCTCAAGGTGGTCAAGCTCGATGTCGAGCGGCGAGGCCAGACGATCGGCTACCTCATGGGTTCGGGTGACGAGGTGGCCGATTGTCTCCGCCATCTGGGATACGACGTCACGCTGTTGAGCGACGAGGAGTTGGAGAGCGGAGACCTCGGTCGTTTCGACGCCATCGTCGCGGGCATCAGGGCCTACAACACGCGGCAACGGCTGGCGATCGTACAGCCTCGAATGCTTCAGTATGTTGAAGATGGGGGGACGCTGATCGTCCAGTACAACGTGTCCCGCGGATTGGTGACCGAGGACATCGGGCCCTATCCATTCACCATTGGCCGCGACCGCGTGACCGAGGAGGATGCGCCGGTCACGATCCTCGCCCCTGACCATGTGCTCTTGAATGATCCCAACAGGATCACTCAGGAGGATTTTGACAACTGGGTGCAGGAGCGAAGCCTGTATCACGCCACCTCGTGGGACGACGGATACGAAACGGTCCTGGCGGCTCACGACGGCCAGGAAGCGGACACCGCCGGAGGTCTGTTGTTCGCGCGTTATGGTGAAGGTGTTTTCATCTACTCCGGGATTTCCTGGTTCCGCCAACTGCCGGCGGGAGTGCCGGGAGCCTACCGGCTCTTCGCGAATATGATTTCTTCGGGACAAACAAATGCAGACTGAGGAACACGACATCGAGAGGGGAGATGAGGGCAAGCCCCCGTTCGTCTCCTCGTGGAGGAGCCTGTACGTTCTCGTGCTGGTGAACCTGGTTGTATTGATCGCCCTCTTCTACGCCTTCATGAAAGCTTTCGAATGACGGGGCCGATTGGTAGTTGAACGGTTTTTTATGCAGATCCCATTGACCGACCTGCCTTCGCTGTCGCCGCTCGTTCGCGATTACTTATTCGCCTATGACGAAGTTCGTGAGTTCTTCAACGGCGACTTCCGGGAGAACGCGGCCTATGAACGACAGATGGGCCTGTTGGCATCCCGCAATTATGATCGCGGGCAGTTGACCGAGATTCTGAAGGAGCAGAACCGAAACAGCGGCTGTGGCCCCCAAACCCTGCAGAACATCGAGGCGCTGGCCCGCGACAATGCCTGTGCTGTTGTAACCGGGCAGCAGGTGGCGTTGTTCTCCGGTCCCCTCTATACGATCTACAAGGCCATGACCGCGATCAAGCTTGCGGAGACCCTCAGTCAACGGACCTCGGTGCCTGTGGTGCCGATCTTCTGGCTGGCGACGGATGATCACGATTTCGCCGAGGTCAATCACGTCGATCTCCTGGATCAACAGGGCCAGCTGCAGCGCATTTCTTATGAAGACGATTCCTCGCAGGACAGGGTGCCGGTTGGTGGTTTGAAGTTCTCGGCCGAAATCGAAGCCTGTGTCGGTGCGTTGGAGGAGATGACTCCTCCTTCGGAATTCAAAACGGAGATCCTGTCGCTGCTGAAAGAGGCATACCGGCCCGGGCGAACTTTCGCCGAGGCATTCTCCAAGTGGATGACCCGTCTTTTCAGCGCCTGGGGCCTGGTGCTCATCGACCCGAGTCACCCTGATCTGATTGCCATGGCGCAGAAGCCTTTGCTGACCGAGATCGGCGAAAAATCCCCCTCGAGCCGGTGTGTCCTGCGGACCTCGCAGCGGCTGATCGAAAAGAACTACACACCCCAGGTGCGGCAGCAGGAGGGGAAACTCAATCTGTTTCTGGTGGAAGATGAACGCCATCCGATTCATGTCGAGGGCGACGGATTCAGCGTCAAGGACCCGGAACAGAGATTCAGCAAAGATGAACTCCTCGAGATGGCCCAAAAAACACCTCACGCCTTCAGCCCGAATGTATTGATGCGGCCCCTCATTCAAGACACGATTCTTCCAACGGTCGCCTATGTCGGGGGGCCGGGCGAGATCGCCTACCTCGCGCAGCTGCGGGGGGCGTATGAGGACTTCGGTATCCCCATGCCCGTCGTGTATCCGCGAAAAGGCTTCACCATAGTGGAGCGGCATGTCGGGTCGACCCTGGAGAGTTTTTCTCTGTCGATTCAGGATGTGTGGAGGGGGCTCTCGGCGACGAGGAACGCCCTCGCTGCAGAGGAGATCCCGGAGCCCTTGCAGCGGGCGTTGACGGCTGCTGCGGGCAACCTCGAACGTGATCTGGAAGCTGTCTGCCGGGAAGCCGAGGCGATGGACGGATCCCTGGGGCAAACGGCTGACGGTGTGCGGCGCAAGGTCCAGCATCAAATGAACGTCCTGGAGAACAAGGTCGCCCAGGCTGCAAGAAAGAAACATGACATCGTGGGACGGAAGCTGACCAAGCTGGAGAACACGCTCCATCCCAACCGACATCTGCAGGAAAGAGTCTTCAACGTGACTCCCTACCTCATGAAATATGGTTTCTCCTGGTTGGAGGACCTCTACCGGGCTGTTGACCTGGACCATTTCGACCACCAGGTCTTCGGTTTCGAGGAGTGATCGGATGGAGGACGGAGTGAAGCTTGACGTCATCGCCTTCGGAGCGCATCCCGACGATGTGGAGCTCGGGTGCGGGGGGACGATCATCAAACTGGCGCAACAGGGCTATGCGACCGGTGTTGTCGCGCTGACCCGTGGCGAGATGGGTACCCGGGGCAGCGTCGAGATCCGGGCGCGTGAATTCGCTGCCGCGGCAAAGGTGATGGGCGTGTCCGTACACAAGGCGCTGGACATGCCGGACGGACGCGTCGAGCCTTACTGGGAGAACAAGATCAAGGTCATTCGGGAAATCAGGGCCCACCAACCAAGGATCGTCTTCGCTCCCTATTGGGTTGCCCGGCACCCTGACCACGAAGCGGCCTCCAGGATTGTCCGCGAGGCGAGCTATCTTGCCGGTCTGAAGAAACTCGACACAGGACAGGAGGCCCACCGGCCGTTCAAGGTGCTCTTCTACCAGTCGCGTTTCGAGTTTTCTCCGTCCTTCGTCGTCGATATATCCGGTGTTCACTCGAAAAAGCTCAAAGCGATCAGGTGCTATGAGTCGCAGTTCGACAACCCGAACAAGGCGGAGCACGGCGCGGACGAAACCCTGATCAGCCGGCCCGATTTCATCAGGCGCATCGAGACGAGAGATCGCCAGTACGGGACCTATGTCGGCGTCGAATTCGGTGAGCCTTTTCTGGTGCGGGAGGCGCTCCGCATCGATGACCCGGTCGAATTCTTCGGCCCCGAATGTCTGGAGACGATTCCGTGAAAATCGGTGTGCTCTGTTATCCGACCCATGGCGGAAGTGGCGTCGTGGCGTCGGAGTTGGCCATCGGGTTGGCGGAACGTGGGCATGAGGTCCACATCGTCAGCTATGCGACACCGTTTCGCCTGCAGGGCTTCCACCCCAATTTGTTCATGCACGAGGTTGGTTTCGCGACCTATCCTTTGTTGAAGTACCCGCCGTACGCCCTGGCCCTGGCCACGAAGCTGGTCGATCTCGCCGAGTCCTTTCACATCGAACTGATCCACGCCCACTATGCGATGCCCCATGCCACCAGCGCCTATCTGGCCAAGCAGATCATGGACTCACAGGGTCTGAAAACGGTCACCACACTGCACGGAACGGACATCACGCTGGTGGGCGCCGATGCCTCGTTCAAAAAGGTGATCAAATTCGCGATCGAAGAATCGGATGGTGTGACGGCGGTCTCGGACTATCTCAAACAACGCACCATTGAAGAGTTTGGAATTCAGCAGGAGATTCGGGTCATCCCCAACTTCATCGATCCCGCCCGGCCGGCGCTGAGCCGCGATATGTGTTCCCGCGAGACCTATGCACCAGACGGAGAGAAGATCCTCATCCACGCTTCGAATTTCCGGCCGGTGAAGAGGGCGGAGGACGTCGTTCGCATATTTGCTCGGGTGCAAGAGCTTCTTCCTGCCCGGCTCGTCCTGGTAGGTGATGGCCCGGATCTGCGCAAGACGCAACAGTTGGTCAGCGACCTGAACCTGAGTGACAAGGTTCATTTCCTGGGAGAACAGGATCAATTGGAACCGCTGCTCTCCTGCGCGGATCTCTTTCTGCTGCCCAGCGAGCAGGAGAGCTTTGGCTTGACGGCCCTCGAAGCCATGAACTGTGGGGTGCCGGTGATCGCGACCGAAATCGGCGGGCTGCCCGAAATCGTTGCACACGGCGAGACGGGTTACCTGTTTCCCGTTGGCGAAACCGAAAGGATGGCCGAGGCCGCGGCCGCTCTTCTGCTCGATCGCGAGCAACACGAAGCCTTCGGGAGGAAGGCGCGGGATCGAGCCGTCAGTGACTTCAACGCGATCCAGATCATCCCCCGGTACGAGGCGTTCTATGAGGAAGTTTTGCAGAGCTAGACCATGAGTACTATCGATTGGATCGTGATGGCCGCCGCACTTGTTTTCGTCGCTTCCTTCGGCGTCTGGAAGTCGCGCGGAAAAAAGGACATGGATGGATACATCCTGGCCAATAAATCCACCCCCTGGTACACGATCACCCTCTCGATCATGGCCACCCAGGCCAGCGCGATCACCTTTCTTTCCGCTCCAGGCCAGGCCTACGTGGACGGAATGCGATTCGTGCAGTTTTATCTGGGGCTTCCGATCGCCATGGTCATCCTTTCCGTCACCGCGGTTCCGATTTCCACAGGATGAAGGTGTACACGGCCTACGAATTCCTTGAACAGCGCTTCGATGTCAAAAACCGCACGCTGGGCAGCATCCTTTTTCTGACCCAGCGGGGCCTGGCCTGTGGTTTCACGATCTTCGCCCCGTCGTTGATCATTTCCGTTCTTCTGGGGTGGGATATCCGGCTGACGATCCTCGTGATCGGCGGATTGGTGACTCTCTACACGACGACGGGCGGGACCGATGCCGTCAACAAGACGCACCTGATGCAGATGGGGATCATCTCGATGGGCATGGTGGCGGCCTTCATCATGATCCTCCGCCTCCTGCCTCCCGATATTTCATTCCTGGACGCCACCAATGTGGCCGGGAAAATGGGAAATCTGAACGTCATCAATTTCCATTTTGACTGGAAGGACCGCTACAACGTCTGGTCCGGACTCATCGGTGGGACCTTCCTGGCCCTCTCATATTTTGGAACCGATCAGTCACAGGTACAGCGCTATCTGTCCGGTCGCTCGATCGCCGAGAGCAGGCTTGGATTGTTGGCCAACGGCGTATTGAAGATCCCCATGCAATTCTGCATTCTCTTTATCGGCGCGATGATCTTCGTCTTCTATCAGTTCGTCATGCCACCGTTGTTTTTCAATCCGGTCGAGACCACAGCCGTCAAAAACGGCGTTCAATCGCAGGCCTACGAGCGATTGGAGTCCGAGTTCGCGCAGCTCCACGACGAGAAACAGATCCATCTCCGGTCGATGTTGGCCGCGATGGAGAGCGACGACGAAGCGGGCCTCGATCGCGCGTTGGAAACACTCGAGGTTTCAAAGTCTCAGGAGCAAGAACTTCGTAAGGAAGCCGCCTCTCTCATTGCTCTGTCCGATCCAGGGGCTGACACCAACGACATCAATTACATCTTTCTGAGCTTTGTCATCAACTTCCTTCCGGTGGGTCTGGTGGGGCTGATTCTGGCGGCGATCCTGTCGGCGTCCATGTCATCCACGGCCGCTGAACTCAACGCACTGGCGTCGGTTTCGGTGATCGACATCTACCGACGGGTCTTCAAACCCGGAAAAACCGATCGCCACTATCTCAGGGTGACGAAGATCATCTCCGTGTTTTGGGGAGCCTACGCGATAGCGTTTGCGATGTTTGCCAATCGCCTCGGTTCTCTCATCGAAGCCGTCAATATCCTCGGTTCGTTGTTCTACGGTTCAATCCTGGGGATCTTCCTGATCGCGTTTTCGTTCAAAAAGATCGGTGGAGATGCGACCTTCGTCGCCGCGATCATTGCGGAAGCCTTTGTTCTTGGATGTTTCTTCTTCAGCGAGATTCCGTATCTGTGGTTCAACGTGATCGGTTGCGTCGTTCTGATCGCAGTCGCACACCTTCTCAATCCGCTGTTTTCCCCGAAGCAGGGACGCGCCTGAGTCGTGAACCCTTGCGCGAAAATGGGTCAACGGACGTGTCGGATCAATTAACCTTGAAGGTCTCGTCTCCGTTTTCGAAAAACTTGACGATCTGATTTGCGGCTGCCACGCCTGCATTGATGTTGGCCTCGGCTGTTTGCGCGCCCATCTTCTTTGGTGTGAAGAAGTAGCGGCCGTCGTCGTACTTGGCGACGATTTCATCCTTGCAGGCGGGTGAGATATCCGAGAGATAGACAAAGTCATCGCGCTCGGCGAAGATCTTCGCCAGACCCTCTTCGTCGATCACCCCGAGCCGCGCAGTGTTGATCAGTGTGCCCCCTTTGGGCATCTTCGAGAGCAGCTCGAAGTTGATCGATTTCATTGTCTTCGGGGTTTCCGGGATGTGGAGCGAGACATACTGGCAGGTCTCGTAGAGCTCCTCGACTGAGGCTACCGGAGTCACGCCGTCGGATTTGATGGCCTCGTCGTCGACGTAGGGATCGAATGCATAGACGTCCATGCCGAAACCGTGAGCCGCCTTGGCCACATAGATGCCGACGTTGCCGTAGGCGTGGATACCGATCTTCTTGCCGCGGAGCTCGGTGCCGGGTTTGCCGTTGTAATTGTTGCGAGCGTTCATCACCATCATGCCGAAGACGAGTTCGGCCACGGCATTGGAGTTCTGTCCGGGAGTATTCATGGCGACCACGTTCATCTCGGCCGCCTTGGCGCAATCGATATTGTCGTAGCCGGCACCGGCGCGGACGACGATCTTCAGCTGTTTGGCTGCATCGAGGACCTCGGCCGTGACCTTGTCGCTGCGGATGATCATCGCATCTGCATCAACCACTGCGGCGAGCAAGTCCGCTTTGTCGGTGTAGCTCTCGAGAAGCTGGACTTCGTAATTCGCTGCCTTGAACACTTCGACGAGCTGTTCGACGGCTGCCGGTGAAAACGGTTTTTCTGTAGCTACCAGGACTTTCTTTGACATAGGACCCTCCCAATCAGCAGGTTCGTCAATGTGATAGGCGATATTGGCGCCAAAAGCAAGGACTCTCTTTTTTTGGGCCGGATCTTCGTTACCGGGTGACCATCGGGTCCGGCGGCGGTACCATAGGCTCGTACTTACAAAACTCGACTGAATGGAGACCGTACGATGCGCCTTGTGCTTCTCGTTGTGATCGTACTGAGCGGCTGCCAACCCGTTCCCCCGGAGCAGTCCCTGGCGCCATTCGCCCTTCCGGAGGGCACCGTAGTTGATTTGAGCTACAGCTATGACGAGTCCACGATCTTCTGGCCCACCGCAGAGGGATTCAGCCTGGCTGCCGATTTCGAGGGCGTCACCGAAAACGGCTATTACTACACCGCCAACACCTTCTGCACCGCCGAGCACGGTGGAACACATATCGATGCTCCCATCCATTTCTCGGAGGGCAAGGTAAGCGTCGACCAGATCCCCCTCGACCGCTTGATGGGCGAGGCGGTGCTCATCGATGTCTCGGAAAAGTGCGCGGCAGATTCGGACTATGAGGTGTCGATCACCGATTTCGAGGCATGGGAGTCGCAGCACGGCGCTCTTCCCGACGGCGCCATTGTTTTGTTGCGCACCGGCTTCGGCGCATTCTGGCCCGACCGGGTTCGTTACATGGGGACGGACGAACGTGGCCCGGAAGCGGTGGCCGATCTCCATTTTCCCGGTCTCGAACCCGAGGCGGCTGCATGGCTGGTGGCCAATCGGTCGATCAAGAGCATCGGTCTCGATACTCCAAGCATCGATTTCGGCCAGTCGACCCTCTTCGAGTCACACCAGGTGCTCTTCGCCGAGGAGATTCCGGCATTCGAAAACCTCGCCAACCTCGATCAGCTTCCGGAGACCGGATTCGTGATCATCGCCCTGCCGATGAAGATCGCCGGTGGAAGCGGCGGACCGCTTCGCATCGTGGCAATCGTGCCCTGAGGCCCCTGCCCCCAACAAAAAGAGTTTTTCCCGCCATGTTCGACAGTTCGGCGGCGATCAAAAGCAAAGATTCATTAGATCGATACAGTAACTATTCCGATTTAGGACATATTCCCGAGATGACCTTGCTCCTGATTGGTGGAATTTTGGCACGGCGTTTGCAAAAAAAAGCCGACGGAGACTCTCTGGGGTCCAAAAAGGAGCACCAAGATATGACTGTCGTACTTCCCGACAATCTGTTGACCGGCATTCAGGGCATCGACGACCAGCACCGCGCTCTCATCCATTGGGCGCGGACCGTGAATTCGATCGGTGCGGTCAATGGAAATCGTGCAATCGTCTTGCGCGCGGCGAGATTTCTCATCGCCTATGCCAAATACCATTTCGACTCCGAAGAGTACGCCATGGTCGCCGCCGGCTACGAAGGAGTAGACCGCCACCGCTGGGAACACGCCATGATGCGGCGGGAACTTTCTGAATTGAGCAGATCTATCAACAATCAGGAAGGATCAGTGGCGGCGACGGTGACGTCCTTACAGGGCCTCATTCAGAGGTGGATTCAAAATCACATCAGCGGCACCGATTCTGCCTTCGCCCGCTACTGCGAACAGGAACCGGAGACTCGCTTCGTCCAGCTCCCGTCGCCGGAAGAGATGCGAAACTCAGGGCACAGGGTCTCGGACTTTGATCAGGTGGAGGCGGTGCACCATGCGGGGGAGATCACCCCGGGCGAACTCAAGGCACGCCTGAAGATCCGAGGGTCGTAGGGACCTCGATTCCCCTGGGTTGGAATCCGTTTTCAGTACCCGGGCTGCTCGTCGTGGTTGTAGCAGATGACAGTGGATTCGTCGCACGCTTCAGCTGGTCCCAGGGTAGGCGCAACCGCCAGGGCTCCGGCGGAGGTTGTTGCAAACGGCCCCCACTTGATCGTCAAGCCATTCTCATCGAGACGGTAGGCTGCGGCCTGGTAGACATCGCCGCCGACCCAACCGATATCGCGCCAGAGGACGAGAAGGCTCGAGGCCGTCCTTTGCAGCAATTCACCGGAAGGGTAGAAGGCCTCGATGACCGAGGCATCGGGCATTGTCCACGAAAAGGAACCCGGAGAGGCTTTCTGGCGGAGAATCAGAGTATCGGTGCCGGGTTCGTAGGATTCCGGATCGTAGAGCCCCGTCTCCATGGCGATCGGGGCGAAGGCCACCAACTCGTCGGAAACGGTGCCCGCGTCGTCCCGCTCGTACCACCCGCCGAGACTGGTGGACAGACTCGAATAGTCAGTGTTTCCCTGCCACTCGGAGTTGCACAACGCTGCCTCGGCCCGCCACGCCCACTGAGGCCAATCGAAACGGGACCGGTAGCGTTGCGAATCAGGGTCGGCCATGTCCGCTTCCATCACCGTTTTGTATGCGTGGCGGCGGTCGCCTTTCATCAGTCCGAAGACACAGGCGTTGATGAGCCGGCCCTCGACGACCGCCGAGACGTTGAACTCCATCTGGGCCCAGGGATACTCGGGGTAGCTGCCTCCGCCCACGTGGTAGCCGTCGAAGCCCGGAACTTCGTCCGCGAAGACCTGGGGCTGAGCCACGGGATCTCCAGCGCTCACCTGGATAGGCGTGGCCCCCAGTAGGAGATCACTCCCGGGGCCGACCCCGGTGCAGCTTTGCCAGCTACGAGGATCGCAGCCTGTTTCGGCAAGCACCGCGAGCGCCACGTCATCATCGATCCTGCCAACGTGTCCGAGCTCCATCTTGATGCCCGAGTCGAACGCCATGGCGACTTCCCAGTGGGGAGGTGAATCGAAGTATCCTGAAGGTGCCCCGCTTTTCAGTTTCATGCCGGAAACCTTGCCGTTCTGAGGAGCGAGATACCAAGGGGTGCGCTGCCGAACCAGGGACCCGTCGACCGCCGCCCAGTACGCGCAGCCGCCTTCCTCGAACTCGGCGGGAGAGCAGGTGCCATCGTCGTCGCCGATGCCGTCGCCGACGAGCTCATCCAATTCGTTGTCGTCGGCCGGTAGAAAACCAGAGTAGTTGGCCTTGCGGTCGCCGAAAGCATGGCCGCTGAGCGGAGAGAAATGGCCGCCGTAACCGCCGAGAGAGACGTGGATCGGATCGGCCGAGGTGGAGGCCAGGAGCCGTTTGTCGCCTGGCTGGATTGCCGAAGACATCCACGGCAGATCGAAGGCCGGCTGTTGGTCGCCGTTGATCTTCCAGGTTCCGCCGTCATCCGCGACAACGCCGAGTTGATTGTGAGCTACGAGTGCGAGCGGGTCGGTGCGGGTGTCCAGATATGTCTCTCGCATCCCTCCACCCGAGGGCACGCCGGAACGAATCTGTTGGAAATCGACACCCAGGGGCCGGGACAGGATCGCCACTTCACCGGGCACTTCGCGGGTGGCGATCCGTGAGATGTCGAGAACGGTGAACTCGATGTCGTCCCACGAAGTAGTTTCGGCGGTAAAGCCCGCGAACAGGCCGGGAAGATCAGTGCCTTCGTGGAAGTAGGTCTCGACGAACGAGGGGTGGGGCTGGGAAAAGGGGCACCCGACTCGAGCTGATCCGCAATCGCGGCCAGTGCGGACAGAACTTCGGTGACATCTGCCGACGTGGTGCCGTCGATGAATCCGCCGAGCAGCGTCCCAGCCTGCGATCCTGAACAGTCGATCAGGTTGAAGCTGCCGGTATAAAAGCCGATGGAGGAATCGAGAGCGCCGTCGAGCACGGAGCCGTCGGAGCAACCGCCGTCGAGATCGAGCCCAAACGTCACCATGTCGCCGTCGATTGAAAACGAATTGACTCCGCCGTCTTGATCCCAGGGCGGTTTTTGCTCGGATCCGGCCCAAGCGCCCGCCACCAGTTCTCCAGCTCCATTCAGGACGACGGCCATGCTGATGAAGTGGGGGTTCGAGAGACCATCGCTGGAGTCTGCAAAGGCGAAGCGGTGTTCGACGAGCTCTTCGGGCCAACGAATGAGGCTGACCGTCTGGCCGGCAAGATCGCCGCTCAGAGTGAGGGTGGCCCGGCCGCCGTTAACCGGGCCGGACAGGGTCACGATCCGGTCGCCGGAGGGGCCCTGCAAGGCGAGTTCCAGATCGAGCGCGCCGGCGGCATAGGTTCCGGACCGCATGACCCAGCTCTCACTGGTCCCGAGCATGTAGCCGAGCAGATCGCCATCGACCCTCGGATGAAGCTGGAGCACGATGGTTCGGGACACCCCACCAGGAAAGGACAGAGAACCGATCCACGTGCCAGCCACATCCGTGGGCGCAGGACAGGTGCCCTGCCAGGCGCACAGGTCCCCCGATTCGAATCCGTCGAGGAATACCGGAGTCGCGCCATCGACCACGGGAGCTGTCGTGCAGACGGCAATCCCCAGAGCGCATACCGAGACACGGAGAGTACGAAAAAACATGATTGATTCCGAATCTCATTATAAATGGATCCGCTTGGAATTTTCACGCTTCTGGGGCCAGGGATAAACACCGCCCCGATGACGAGAATCCTTCAGGGCGGAGTTGATCTCCGCAATTCCGTTGGCGACTGCAGCCGCAGTTGTGATTCGGACGTGAAGTTATGGAATCGGCCCGAGGCTCGGCATGAACGTGTGGAGCACAGCCCGCTGGATCTGAAAGCTGGGCACCTTATAACGATTCATGAACACCATGACGGACATTTCCTGGTCGGGGAATCGGGAGTACATCGCCACAAACCCTGCGACCATGCCGGAGTGGCCGATCCGGGTCAGGTCCTTGTAGGGTTCGAGACCCCACCCGAAACCGTAACCGGTGTTTTCCCCATTCGGCAGGATCGTCGCCGTCCACATCATCTCTTTTGATTGTGCGCTCAGGAGCTCTTCTCCATAGAGGGCCTCGTCCCATTTCGCGAGGTCCGTGGCGGTCGACGCGATCCCGCCTGCGCCGAGGGTCGATGAGGTTTCGGTAGGGTTCCGGTTGATGAGCTTCCCGGTTTTGTCGACCCAATAGCCGGCCGCCCGGTGGGGGATGATGGCTTCCGGGTCCGCCATCCTCGTCTGAGTCATCTCCAGGGGACCGAAGATGCGCCTTTGAAGCACCTGCCCGAGGGACTGTCCCTCGAGGTTTTCGACGATCATGCTCAATAGGTAATAACCGGTATTGCTGTAGTGCCACCCGGTTCCCGGTACGAAGTCCATGGGGCGGGATTGGGCGATTCGAATGACCTCGGCGGGAGTCAGGCGAAACCGGTAGATGTCGTAGGAAGCGATCTCCTCGTAATCCGGGATGCCGGAGGTATGGTTCATGAGCTGCCGGACCGTGACGCCGTGCCACTCACCCGGGAGGACCGACAGAAATTTGTGGATGGAGTCGTCGAGATCGAGTCTTTCCTCCTCAACGAGCAGCAGGGCGGCGGCGGACACGAACTGCTTGCTGATGGAACCGATCTCGAAGACCGTCATGTCTGAGACAGGGACGTTCAGTTCGACATTGGCCAGGCCATATCCTTTGAGGTGAACGATCCGGCCCTTCGAGGCCACCGCGACCAACGCACCTGGGATGATCTTTTCCTCCAGGTGAGCTTCGATCCAGGAATCCAACTCGGCGAGTTTTTCCGCAGAAGGTTGAACGAGTTGGGCGGATGCGACGGCACACCCCAGAATGATGACTGCGGAAATCAGAGCGGCGGTTTTTTGAGCCTGTTTCATGAGTCCACGATACGCGAGTCGAAGCCTTCGAGGGATCTCAACCCAACGCGGCCAGCATTTTCCGGCTGAGTTCTTCGCCGCTGGCGGCGGACCAGGTCTCGTTGACCTGAATCACGATCGATCCGTCGGGGCGCGGCTCGCGCATGGAAATCCCGGACGTGGCCAGGCGGTCGCGGAATTCTGCCGGGTCCGAGCCCTGAATTTCGAGAATGAAGATGTTGGACCCGTTGGGTATGGGGCGAATGGAGAATGCCCGGTGCTTGTCCAGGCGGCCGAAGAGATCTTTACTTACCGCCACACCGCGTCGGTATCGGTCCTCGAAACCGTCGAGATAGTGGAGGGCGACCGCGGCATAGACCCACCCCCGCACCAGGGCGCCACCGTACATGCGCCGTGTGTGGAAGAGGCCGTCCAGCAGATCGGACGGCCCGGCGAGGATAGCGCCCGACCCGGCATTGAAGTACTTCCAGGCGGAAACAAAAACAGTGTCGAAAAGTCCTGCCCAGCGCTCGACGGAGATACCGGTGTATGCGGCGGCGATGAAGAGGCGGGCGCCGTCAAGATGAAGACCTGTGCCGTTCGATTTCGCCCACTCGCTGATTCGGACCATCTCGTCAAAATCGAAGACTCCGCCAAGCTTGCGGCGGACCGGGGACTCGATGGCGATGGCGCCGATTCCCGTTTTGACGCGTCCTGCCTCCGCTCGGTTGTACTCGGCTTGCACCTGATCGAGGGTGAAGCCCACTTCGCCGGGAGCCAGGCCGACCACGCGTAGGCCCGCGAGCGCCGCGCAGTCATCGCCGGCGTCGTTGCCGATGTGACTCTCCGCCTGAGTCAGGACCCTGCGGCCACCGCGGCTTTCGCACAGGGTCCGGATAGCGAGGTGGTTGGCAAGCGTACCGGTGGGCAGAAAAACCGCTCTTTCCTTACCGAGGGTCTCAGCCATTCGTTTTTCGAATTCTTCGACCACGCCGCCGTTGGAGTAATAGTCCTGCTCGAGCTTGCCATCGCTGGTGATTTCAGCCAGGACGGCGGCGTACTCCTGTGGCGACAGGTTGAGGCCGTCACCGGTAAAAAAGATCGGCCGATCGGATCTGAGCACTCCGGCTTCGGAGGAGACCGCTGTTCCCATGAGGCCGAGACCGGCGGCACCGGCGGAACCAATCTTGATGAAGTCTCTTCGATCGATGTCACACATGTCATTCTCCGTTGATTTCGAGGTCGGCCGCGGCCGATTTCGGTAGGACCTGCCCTCCGAGCACCACCGTCTCGATGCTGCGGAGATTTCGAATGTCCTCGCGCGGGTCCGCTGCGAGCACCAGCAGATCGGCTTGCCAACCGACCTTGATTTCTCCGCGTCGGCCCCAGTTCGGAAAGACCGCAGCGAAGTTGGAGGTGGCGGCGGCAAGGGCCTGGCGGGGTGTCAGACCGAGGCGAACGAGGCTGTCGAGCTCCGTATGGAGGGAGATCCCGGGCATGGTTCCCCAGACATCAGTGGCGCTCCCGGCCAGGTAGCGGGCACCGGCGAGGTGGTAAGCCTCTTCAAGCAGAAATTGAGCGCGAGCAATCGCTGTATAGGCCACCTGGTGGGCGGCGTCGTAGGTGTGGCGACCGCTGTCACGGTCCGCCGGAGCATTGATGTCGCTCGGGTCCAGGAGGCGGGCGACCGGGTCCATCCAGGGATTTGTCGCCCACGGCCGGTCGAGGTGGAGCAGACTGAAGGTCGGGATCAGGGCCGTGGTGCCGGCGGCGAGGGTCCTGGCGTGTTCCTCCAGACGGGGGTCATGTGGAGACAGCTCGCTCAACCAGAGGTAGTAGACCCATTTGGCGCTCTCGAGGTCATTGCTGAAGGGTTGGTCCGCGACCGCTCCGGCCATGCTGGTCGGAGCGAGGTCGAGTGAGTAGCGGGTGGTATGGACCACTGCATCCAGGCCTGCGGAAATGCCCTCCGCGTAGGTCGTGCGACCGAGTTCGCCGATGGTCGCCATCCCCAAGTGGTCTGCCCGCCGAATCAACGTTTTGAGCTGTTCGGGATTGAGTTCATACATCAACAGGGCCACGTCGACACCGTTGGCCGCCAGGTCCTCGAGCGCGGCGAGATGCTGGTCGAGCGTTCCCGCTTCGTTGCCGACCGAACCCAATCGGCTGACGCGCGGTCCGGGGTGCAGGTCCGTTGCCAAGGGGCCACGCCGGCCACCCGAGACGGCGATGATCGAGGTCACCCCACTCTCGAGATAGGCATCGGCGTAGGACTGGTTGTTGAGGGCGGCAAAGCCGTCAGTCAAACCGGGGATCATGAATTTGCCTTTGGCCTCGAGCACACGAGCGGTTGCCGGGATTTTCACATCGGATCGTGATCCGACGAATGTGATGACCCCGTCTTCGATCACCACCACCGAGTCGATGATGTCGGATTCGCCGGCACCATAATCACTCACATCGATGACCGTCGAACCGACGATTATCAGAGTTTCCGCAGCGCCGGCTCCCACAGCCAGAAAAACCAGAATCGAGCAGGCGAGGGAGACATAACCGGCTTTTGAAGTGGGCATGGCGCATCCTAACACGAGGTGCCTGGCGCCAAACCCGCCCGCCATCGTCCGTTTTATCTTCAAACCTCAGCCAATCCTCACAACTCCCTCAAGCGCGCCGATCCCCTGGGACCGACAATCTGAATTGCAGACGGGCCCAGGACCGACGGGCCGGATTGAACAGGAGGAATAGATGAAAAAGACTGATACGTGCATCGTGCTTTCCGTGCTTTTCGCAATCGTGATGGTAGCTCCCGGAGTGGGCGCTCAGGACGCCCCACCGGCCGAGGAGCCGACGACCCCGCAGGCGCAACGGAGCCGCGACTGGGTTCTTCGTTTCGGTTTCCTGGTGGCGGACACCGTGGGAGACACCTCGGTGGCGACCAGCCCCGGAGGGACCAGCGTCAGCCTCAGCGGCGGTGGGGGAGGCTTCGTCAGCCTCGAACGCAGAATCAGCCCACTCGTCGGTGTCGAATTCAATCTCATCGGCATGGCCTCGGATCTGAACCTCTCGACCGGGGCTGGCCTCAAGCATCACGTGTACTCGGAATCCGATTTTCTGACGACAGGTTCAATAGCGCTTGGGGTCAATTTCCATTTCGTCAATGAGGGACCGGTGGATGTCTATGCCGGGCCGATGCTGGCATTCAACCGCTACTCCAACGTGTCGACTCGCTCAGGCTTTCACGGCGATTGGCACGAAAAACACGATGAATGGGTGACGGTTCAATGGCAAAGCGATTCAGAGGTCACCTGGGGGGCCAAGGCCGGGCTCGACATATTCCTTGGTAAGAAAAAGACATGGTCGCTTGGGTGCAGCCTGACCTACATGGACGCCACCTACAACTTCAAAGATGACCCCGACTCGAGGGGCACCTCGATTTCATTCGATCCTTTGATGTTCAGCTTTGGTGCCGGTTTCAGGTTCTAGTTGACGGCCAGCACACCGCAAACCGGGCATAGCTGTCCAAAAACACACGTCTCGTGAAGTTTCCCACTGAACCACACGAGGTTAACGGGTCGGTTTTTGGCACTCCCGGTTTGCGGTTGCCCCGTGCCCGAGTCCGCGTCCGCGTCCGAATTACAGCGGCAGCGACAGTTGGCAGCGACAGTGTCCAGCGTCAGCGACAGGCATCAGCGAACAGGGACAGCCGCCCGTGACGCGATGAACGCCTTCGATCAGTCCCCGGTCGCCACCAGTCGGAAAATCTCGACCAGCATCTTGACCGCCTTCTCCATGTCGGCGACCTCGATGCATTCTTCGGTCGAGTGCTCGTTCTGGGCGCCGATGCCGACCACCGCCATTTCAATGCCGCGGTTGTTGTAGATGGAGGCATCGGTGAAACCGGTCATGAAGACCGCTTCGGCGTCGATGCCGACGGTTGCCAGGGCCCGCTTTGCAATCTGGACCGACCACGCCTCTTCGGGGATCTCCACCGCCCGGCACTTTTCGTCGACCTCGATTTCGACAGCGGCACCGGCCGCCTCGATCTCTCTTCGCAGAATTGAGGTGATTTCTTCGCAAAGGGCGACCGCCTTGTCGTGGTCGGCCGAGCGGCACTCGGCGAGGAAGGAGCAGGCATCGGGGACGCCGTTGCGGATGATCCCACCGTTGATGACACCAACATTGGAGGTGGTCTCATGATCGATCCTGCCGAGTCGCAGCGCAGTGATGCCCTTCGCTGCCGCCAGGATGGCGTTGATGCCCTTCTCCGGTTCCATCCCGGCGTGGGCCGAGCGACCGGTCACCGCGACGTCGATGGCGAAGTAGGTCGGACCGCCGATGATGATGGTGTCGAGGGTGTCGTTGTCCATCAGAAAGCCGCGGCGGGCACTGAGTCGACTGAAGTCCAGTTCCTTCACTCCCAGGAGTCCGATCTCTTCCTGGCGGCTCACGGCAAACTCGATCGGCGGGCGGACCGGCGCCACCCGAAGCGCCTCGAGAACTTCAGCGATTCCGGCCTTGTCATCGGCGCCGAGGATCGTGTCGCCCGCGGAGCGGATGACACCGTCCCGGAGGACCGGTTCGATACCGATGCCCGGTTTGACCGTGTCGCCGTGGCACGACAGCAGGATCGGGTCGACACCATCGCAGTCCTTCGCTTTGAATACCGCGACGAGATTGCCGTAGTCATCGAGCGCGGCGTTGCCGCCGATGGCTCGCACCTCGCCCAGCAGATAATCCATAAATCTGGCCTCGTTGCCCGATTCCGAGTCGATCCGCACCATGTCCATGAACTGCTGCAGCATTCGATCCGACATCCTCACCTCCGCTTGGTCACGCGAACCCGCTCATCATAAACGGGCGGGACCAGTCCCGCCCGCTTAGGGTACCGACATATCCGCGAAGCGGATGTTGTGCCGTGACGCAGCTAACGCAACGAGATGGTCCTCCGGATCGTGCCCGCCTTGAGGCTGTCGTAGGTCACGGTCACCTCACCCTTGCCCTCGACGAGGAAGAACAGCGTTTCGGTGGAGAGACCCGGGACGCCGCTGACGAGCAGGCGTTCAGGACGGTCCTTCTGAACGTCGACCTTGTCGAGGTAGGCGTTCTGGACAATGCCGCTGCTGATCACCGTGGCCCCCTCGATGGATGCGATGTCCGGCCGGTGGATCTTGAGCCGGGTCGCGACCGCGGCCATGGAGGGGATCGCGCGATCGTTGAGCACCGGAACGTGGAGCCGCCACAGGTTGCCACCGAGGTTCTCGACTGTCGGCTCGCCGAAACTCAATCGCGGCATCTGCCATGCGTGGTAGAGGACAAAGGAGGCGTTGCGGTGGCAATCCTCCTCGAGCATCCAACCCTCGGGCACGCGCCGGGTGTCGTGACGGTAACCGCCGACCTCGATCGTGCCGTACTGCGGGTGGTCGATCTCTTCCCAGTCGACGAGCATCCGCCCCTGGGTCAATCTGTCGGCAAATTTGAAACGCTCCTCGTCGCTCACCGAACCGTCGCCGTCAAAATCCTGTTCTGGGCCGAAGAGCTCGTTGGTGAACGAAAACGCTCCGTGGATTCCGTAGAAATGGTCGACGGTTCCGCCATAGGCCGTGTAGAGATCTTTCCACAGAATGTAGTAGTTGTATCCGGGCAGGATCTTCTCGCCCTCTTCGCCGATTCGATCGAAGACCCGCCGGTCGGCGGCCTCGTAGCGCCGCATGGTCTTGGCGCCGGGGCCGCGCAAAATCATTCGCCCGGTGTTGTGAAAGCTCTGCGAGGCGATGATGTTCGGATGGTCGAGGGCCCACAGGGCGATGCTTCGTGTTTCGGGAATCTGGAGTGGATATTGAGTAGTCCCACCTTGCACGTAGCGCGGCTGCCAGCCATAGCCCCAGGTGCGATTGGGATCGACATAGCCCACGGTGTCCTCGTTCACGCGTCCATCACCATCGTTGTCGAAACCCTCGTTGCCGAGCTGGATGTAATCGCCGAGTTCATCCTCCTCGACGGCGACCAGTCGTCTCGGGTCCTTCGGATGAAGACGGTAGCCGCCTTCGCCGAGCGGCACGCGTTTCCGCATCTGGGTGATCTCGCCGTCGCCGTTCAGATCGTCGTAGCCATCCTCGTCGACACGGCCGTCACGGTCGTCGTCGATATGAATCGGTACTGTACGCGGATAGCTGGCGGTTGACGGTTCGGTGAACCACTTGGCCCGGCTGTCGGGATTGACCATCGGCACGCAGTAGAAGACGGCGCGGTCGAGGATTTCGGTCACCGGTTCGAGTCGGCCGTAGTTCCGGAGCATGTAGTCGATGAGATAGAGCACCGTTTCGGTGCCCTGGACCTCGTTGGCGTGGGTCGCGCCGTCGACATACATGGCAGGTTTGTCGAGCTCGCTGCCGGTGGCAGGGTTGTTGATCGTCACCAACCACATCTCGCCGCCCTCGCCGGCTTCACCGATGCTTTCCAGTCGTACCCAGTCCGGATAGGAAGCTGCGTAGCCGCTCAGAAAGTCGACGATTTCGTCATTTGGATAGAGGCGATTGAACTGTGGGTCCGGCGGTGGAACCTTGGCCTGCAACGGTTCGACCGCCATCGCGGAAGGGGCGAAGGCCCAGATCGCGATCAGGAGGAAACAGACAAACGAGCGGCAGGAAACACCGTGAGTCGTCGTGAAAGCCATGGTCATTTCCTCCCCCCAAGTACCAGGGTCCTCCGATCGTGACCCGCGTTGTCAGAGATCGCATCGACGATGATCTCGGTCGACGAGCCCTGGACACGGACCATCCACTCTGCCGTCATGGTCCCGCCTTCTCCATCGAGCCGCTCCTCGGTGACCCAACGGTGACCGGTCACGAGATCAACGTCATCCGGAAGGGTGATTTCGAGCCGCACCGGCAGGTGGCTTCGCGCCCGTTGTGCCATCTTGGTGTGGGTCGGATAGAACCCGCGGTTGGCGGCCACCGCCTCGATGCGGTAAACACCGGCACCGAGTTCCGTAGACTCGAGTTGGACGATCTCGAGCTGAGCGAGCCCCTTGGCCACTTCCAGCACGGTTTGGGTGTGCACCTTCAGCGCGGGCTGCAGCAGAGCATAGGGCGGTGCGATTTCGATGAATGGATCGATGCCGCCGACCTCCGCCTCGGAACCGTCGGGCAGGGTCACTTTGGTCCATTCCACAAAGGCGTCCGGCGCGTGTTCGTCAATGAAGACCATCAGGTCGTTGGGGCCTCCGTCCTCGCCCTTCTTTTCCGCGTCACCTGCCCCCATCTGTTTCGCCATCTCGGCGATCTTTTTTGGAGTCACCTGACCCGATTCGACGCGGCCGATCAACGCCGCGGCCGTGAACTGCGGAGGCGCGCCGATTTCGGTCAGAAATGCCGCGACCTTTTCCTCACCGAGCGCCATGAAATCTTCGACGCTCATATCGGCCAGACTGTCGAGCGTGAGAGGCTCTTCGCCTTCGGCCGTTTCTTCCTTTGGCGCCTTGGGCACGCCCCAGACATCCAGCTCGACTGCCATCACGCCGTATTGGTAGTACAACCACGGCGTGAATCCGCCACGTCCGTATTGCTCGCCGGCACGTTTGGCGTCGAGACCGGCCTCTTCGAGCCGCTCCTTGTAGGCATCGGCAAGTTTGGTCAGATAACCGAGGTCGTTGTCGTTCATTTTGGTGGCGGGCCCGGCGCCCATGAATTGAATCAGTTGTTCCTTTCCGATGTTGTTCTGAACCACCATCGGATGGTCCTTGGCCTGCTCCCAGATCTCGTCAGCGGTGTACTCCTGGTCCGCGTCGAGACCCAGCGCTCCGGCAAACCTCTCGGGCACCTTGATCTTGAGCGAGCCGGTATCACCGCCGCCGCCAAAGCCGCGGGGAGCGGCCAGAAGATTGTTGGCCGGACCGTAGACCACTGCCACCGCGATGTTCCTACGTTCGAGGAGGAAGTCCATGATCGCCTGGGTCTCGGGCACAAAGCTCGCCCATGGCCCGCCTTCAGGCTGATCGTACTCAAAGCCGTGGGCAAAGTTCCGGTCGGGGGCCAGGGCGCCCGGTCCGTCCTCGTTGAACGAGCCGTCACCATCGTCGTCCGAGCCTTCGGTCACGACCCGATAGAGCCCGACCTGACCCTCGAGCGGGTCGGCTGAGATGAGGACCCGGAGGTCATCCGGGTCAGGGAGCATCCGTCCCGCCGGATCGGGGATCCGCATCATGGTGATCAGCCCGTCGCCGTTGAGGTCGTTCGGCCCGTCCTCATTATCAAAACCGTCGAGATCGCGGTCGAGCCCGTAGGAGTTCTTCCATCCCGCCGGAGACCAGGTGGCTCCATTGCCCGCCAGCCGTTGTTTCGGTGAACGGAACATGGCGTCGTGGGCATCCGGGTTGAGTACCGGCGCAATATAGAACGTGTGTTTTTCGAGAAGCCCGGCAGCTTCGCCGTTCAGAAGTGTTTCCAACAGGTCCAGGGTTGCTTCGGTCCCCGCATTGTGAAAGCCGGCGATGTTGGCGCCGACGAAGATCGCGGTTCTTTTGTTCGGATCGACCGCGCCGGCAGAAGCCACCCGCGCCACCAGCAGTGGCGCTCCTGCGGCCGACTTGCCGATTATTTCTACCTGGAGAATATCCGGATTCTGATCGGCCCATGTCTCCAGCTGTGCGGCCACTGATGCGAAGTCGTGGTAATCGGGTTCCTGGCCTTCGACGGGCACTGGGCTCAATATCCCCAGTGTGAGAGAAAAAACGGCGATCGGAAAAGTGGATCGGAAAAACAATTTGCGCAATGTCCCCTCCAAGAGCGTCTCATTTCGGCGCCCGAAAACTCTACTACAACCGCCTTGACCGATAACGATCGCTGGTACACCCTTTGCCGGACAGGTGGTCGGAAGGATCACCCCGGTGCGGTCGGATCGAAGTCGATGTGCCTCACGATGACGAGATCGTGCGGAACAAATGAAAGAGAGCTCGAATGTTGAATGGGATCTTGCGAAAAAATTCCGGTGAACTGGCTGAACTGAAGACCGAATACCTGCAAACCCTCTCGGCGCCACTCGATGCCTATTGGGAAGGTGCGTTGATCGGACTCTCCGATCACTATGAGCTCCAAGTCGATGGTGACCGGGCCGGGTTCTATTGTCTGAATAACGACAAGCAACTGGTGGCGTTTTTCCTGACCCGGGATTTTGTCGCCATGGGTAGGCCTGCCCTGGACTTTGTTGTCGCCGAACATGGCGTTGCGGTTGCTTTGGCAGGCACCAACGATCCCTTCTTCCTCAGCCTTTGTTTGGACATTGCGGTGGGCTGTCGTGTCCATACGCTCTTGTTCGAAGACAATCACAAGGTGTCGCCCGAACTCGATGGCTTTGCGCAGCTCTCCTTTGATCTCGCCACCGAGGATGACTTCACCGATGTCTTCAAACACTATTGTGCGGCCAGTGGGTCCATGGACACCGAGAGCATCGAAGCGGGTTTCGAGGACATCAAGGGCTATATCCGTTCGACGATGGGGGATCACAGCATCTTCGTTTTGCGCGATGGCGCAGATCTGATTGCGACCAGCGAGTGCAGGATCAGCCAGACTCAAAAACCCCATGCCGACCTGGGCATGATCGTGGCCGCGGAACACCGCCGCAAGGGTGTGGGGAATTACATCCTCGCTCGAGCGAAGGAGTTCTGTTACGAGCAGGACGCCAAGCCGATCTGTTCCTGCGAGGCGGAAAATATCGGCAGCCGGAAAGCCATTGCCAAGGCCGGGTTTGTCAGCCGCCACCGGATTGTGCTGATCGATTTCGCCTGATCCGCTTCGTGACTTTGATTTTCGAGTGAAGCGGCTCCCTGCCGGGTTATCATCGTCACCGGAGGGGGTTTTCACAATTCTCGATTGTTGATGAGATTGTCTCGATTTGACAATGGATATCGGTGAGCCCATTGAGGGGGAGAGTGCCGTGTTTCGGACGGTTTCGTCCAGAGATCCGATCGGTGGGTAGGCGTGCGTATCAAATGATGGATCGCCGCGTCGGTACCGGCACCGCCTGTGGCCCGACACTCAATCGTCGAATCCTGGTTGCTGCCGTCCTGCTGATGCTCTCCTTTGTCCATCGAGCAGGCGCTCAGGGCATTGTCCGACAGGCGGGTCACCTCGACAAAGAACCCGCGAAGGTCTTTGCCGCACTACCCTACGTGTTCTACACCGACACATTCGAGCTTGCTGCCGGGCTCGGTTTTGCGTCCATCGGCCATGGGCAGCCTCAACTCAGCCTGGCGGGCTCCGCTCTCGGGAGCACGAATGCCACCTTCGGAGTTTTCGGCAAGACCAGCAACCTGCAGATCCGACCGATCAAGCGCCTGTTCCTCGATACCACCATCGCCTACGTGAGATATTCCGGACTCAGATCCTACGTCCCCGGGAATCCTGACTACGTCGACGAGAGGGCCGGCAACAACGACTCCTCAAAAGAAAATTTCATCGTGACTCCGGCGCGTGACGGGTTCGCCTACCTCGATTTCCGTTACCTGCTGCCAATGGGTGGCGGTCGCGACCCGATCATCAATACATTCGTGGTCGAAGACGGTCTCCTGGAATCCGGTGCCACGGGTGGCTGGAATTGGAGCCCCCTTAAAAGCGGCCGCAGTTACATCGGCCTCGATATCTTCCTTCGGGATCAGACCCTGAATGGTGAATACGGGGAACGGCCCTATACGACCAGCGGTCTCTCGCTGACTCTCGAGCACGACAACACCGACTTCCTCCTCAACCCCTCCCAAGGCAGCCGTAAAATCGTCAACATTCGCCGAGATTTCGGTTGGTACGGCAACTCGGACAAATGGACGACCATCGAGGGTGAGTATTCGAAATTCATCAAACTGGGCGCGGGAAAACGAACCAAGCAACGGGTGCTCGCCTTCACGATCTGGGCGATCGATACGCCGACCTGGAAATCCACCGAAGACGGAGAGGGGTCCCCCTCGGTTTCCGGCGCCCCACCCTATTTCGAGGGAGCACGCCTCGGCGGTCTGTATCGCATGAGGGGTTATCGAATTCACCGCTTCCACGACAAGGCGGCGATCTACTCCAGCGCCGAGTTTCGATTCATCCCGAAGCGATCACCGATGAACAAATTGGATCAGATCGGCCGCTATCGATTCGACTGGTGGCAACTCGTGGCCTTCGCCGAGGTGGGACGGGTCTCGCCCACCTGGTCGCTCAGTGAGCTCCACCGGGATCTGAAATGGGATGTGGGAATCGGCATGCGGACCCTCCTCCGGCGAATCGTGATCCGTCTCGATTTGGGCGTCTCCGCTGAAGGCGTCGGATTGTGGGTCATGGCAGGCCACGCGTTCTGAACCCCATGCCTCAAGCAGGGGATTACCGTCACCTAAAGGCTCACGCCATTCCTTTGCAGCCAGCGATCGAGCACCATGAGACTCCAGGTTTGTTCGTTGTTGAAGGGCATTCGGCGGATGGTCCCAGGTGTCTTCCTCGCGAGCACGCCGGCGTGAAAAAGGCGGTTGCAGGTCCTCTTCATTCGGGTAGGCTCTCGCAAAACCCATCTTCGGGCGGGCATCGAGAAGCCGATCTTGCGACGGTTCAGAACGTCTTTCGGGACCTTTCCTTCGAGGTATCGCCGGGTGAGGATCTTGCCGAGGCCACCGCGCCGCAGGAGATCGGGGTGGAGTGAAAGAGCGAACTCGACCATCCGATGATCGACAAATGGTGGGCGCGCCTCGAGGGAGACCGACATGCTGGCATGGTCGACTTTGGTGAGCATATCGTCGAGCAGATAGGTGTGAACATCCACCCACTGCATCGCCTTGATGGGTGACAGGTCCTCCCTCCAGTATTTGCGAAAGTACCAGAGGTCGTCGTAAGCATCGGACATCAGTTCCGGTGCGATCATGAACCGTTTCTGAGCCGGGGTGAAAGGGCCCATGAACATGGCGTAGCGATCGAGACCCGTAGCGGCTCGCCGCTGCGCGGAGCGGCTTGCGGCCCACAATGGCGGGAGGGTTCCGGCGAGTGTTTTCTGCCACCAATTGGATCTGAAGCGTGGCACTTTGTCATACCACTGGTAGCCGGCAAACAATTCGTCGCCACCTTCTCCCGAGAGGGCCACCTTGACCTGCCGTTGGGCGAGTTCGGAGACCATCACCATCGGCCACGCCCCGTGGTCGCCGAAGGGCTCGTCGAAGACATCGAGGTATCGGTCGAGCGTGGAGTCGAGTTCGAACCCTGTTGCGCGCTCCTCGTGATGACGGCACCCGAGGTGTCGCGCGATCTCACGGGCGGCCTCCGCTTCGTCGTGTGAGGCGACATCGAATCCGAGAGTGAAGGTGCTGGGTGTGACGAGCTCTCCGTTGCTGGCCAGATTGGCGGTCAGGCTGGTCGAATCGAGGCCGCCGCTCAGGAAGACGCCCACCGGTGCGTCCGACAATGTGTGTTGCGACACGACGCCGGTCAGAAGTTGCTCGAACTCCTGCGATGCCCGGTCGATGTCAACGACGTCTTGGTGGCTTTCAGGTTGCCAGTAGCGCTCGAATACGAGGTTTTTGTCGTCGAGACGATAGCTCAGCAGGTGGGCGGGTGGGAGCTTGTACACGCCGCGGTAGATGGTCTTCGGTGTGGGAATGTACTTGTAGGAAAAGAAGTCCCTGACCGAGGTGGGATCGATTGACGGGTGATCGAATCTTCCGTCGAGGTCGACCAGCGCTCTCAGTTGCGACGCGAAAGCGATGGATCCCTCCACCTGTCGATAGAGCAACGGCTTGATGCCCAGACGATCGCGAACCAGCGTCAGCTCGCGGGCGTCGCGGTCCCAGATCGCAAAAGCGAACATGCCGACCAGTCGATCGAGACACGCCTTGCCGTCACGAGCCCAGAGATGGAGCAGGACCTCAGTGTCGCTGTTGGAATGGAACGGGCCGGGGAGAGTTTTTCGGAGATCGTGAAAATTGTAGAGCTCGCCGTTGTAGACCAGGGTGTACGGCCCGAGGGTCATCGGTTGGTGTCCTGCCGACGAGAGGTCGAGGATCGACAACCTGCGATGACCAAGGCAGACGCCCTCGTCTTCGAAAATCCCGGAATCGTCGGGGCCTCGATGCACGAGCCGCGAGCTCATTTCCTTCACGAGCCCACACTCCGCCAATTCTCCGGCAATGCCGGCAACTCCACACATCGTTGCAGCTTAAGGTATCAGGCTCTATATCGCGGCCAACGGCAAGGCGGGGCAGATCTGGCTCTCCGCCCATATATACTCGTTTCTCATCATGAGAAGTGAAATCAGATACGCGTCCAACCCCGATGGTGAGTCGGTGGCCTACCAGATCTGCGGTGACGGTCCATTGGATCTCGTCTTCGTGCCGGATTGGGTCGGCAACCTCGACATCATGTGGGAGGACCCGAGCCTGGCCGCTTTCATCGAGCGTCTGGCTCGTTTCGCACGGGTGATCTGCTTTGACAAACGCGGCACCGGTCTCTCCGACCCTGTGCCATTGGGCGCGATTCCAACCTGGGAAGAGTGGATGTATGACGTCGGCACCGTCATGGATGCGGCAGACAGCCGGCAGGCGGTGATTTTCGGGCATGGGGATGGTGCTTCCATGGCCATGCTCTTCGCTGCCACCCATCCGGACAGGGTCACGGCACTCGTCCTCGCCGACGCCTACGCCAGACGTATCCAGGCTGATGACTATCCCTGTGGAGTTCCGGAATCGGTGGTCCCGCATTTGATCGAGGGGATTCTGGGCGCGTGGGGAACCGGCGGAACATCGACGGTCGGTGCCCCGACGTTGGCGGTAGATCCCGCATTCATCAAGTGGCGGGGACGTTTTGAAAGACTGGCCATGAGCCCGGGACAATTCAACCGAGTTTATCCGCTGACCTATAACCGTGACTTCCGGTGGGTGCTCCCCACCATACGTGTGCCGACCCTGGTGCTCCATCGCGCCGGCAACCGCTATGTGGTGGTTGGCAACGGCCGCTACCTGGCCGACCACATCGAGGGTTCGCACTACGTCGAGCTCCCCGGTGAGGATCATTTCTTTCATTCGGGAGATATCGAGGCGATGCTGGGCCCGGTGGAGGAATTCCTGACCGGGAGCAGAGTGCAACCCGAAGCAGAACGGGTGCTGGCAACGGTCCTCTTCACCGATATCGTCGGTGCCACCGCCCAGGCGGAGCGACTCGGTGACTCGGCGTGGCGGGAGTTGCTCGAGCGCCACCATGTCGTGGTTCGACGCGAGCTGGCCCACTTCCAGGGCCATGAGATCGATACTGCCGGGGATGGATTTCTGGCGTCCTTCGAGGGCCCCGCAAAGGGGGTGCGATGCGCCAAGGCGATCCGAGACTCCCTGCGCCCGCTCGGGATCGAAATCCGCGCCGGGATTCACACCGGCGAGTGTGAACGGTCCGGTGAAAAGCTGGCGGGAATCGCCGTCCATATCGGCGCTCGGGTGGCCGGTCTCGCGGAGGCCGGCCAGGTGTTGGTGTCGAGGACCGTCAAGGATCTTGTCGCCGGGTCGGGGCTGACCTTTGTCGATCACGGCACGCACCAATTGAAGGGTGTCAGCGATCAGTGGCAGCTCTTCCGGGCCGAGTAGTCGCGTTTTATATAATTGAGACAGTGTGGTGATGAATCGAAGCTTCCGTCGTCTGTTGCGGTTGTGGGTACTGGCTCTGATATCCGGTCTTGCGACAGCGATTCTCGTGATCGCCCTGGTGGAGGGCGTTCATTGGATCCGCCTCAAAAATTGGGGCCCACACCCCGGCGCGGCGGGGATTCAATTCGACAGCGGGCTCGGGTGGGCGCCCATACCCGACTATTTCACGCCGGATCACGGGGGCATCCGCTTCAACACGGCGGGCTTTCGTTCCCCCGAAATCCGGCCGAATGTGCCGACCATCGCCATGATCGGCGATTCGGTGGTCTTCGGCATCGGTCTGGCCAATGACCGGACGCCCTCCGCCGCACTCGGCGCTCTGGTCGCACCCTTCGGTGTCCAGGTGCAGAATCTCGGGGTGGCCGGCTACGGGCCCGACCAGACCCTGCTGCGACTCCAACACGAGATCGATCGTCTCCCGGATCTTCGCTGGGTCATCTTTGTCGTGTGCTCGGACAACGATCTCGGCAACTGCCGCTGCAATTTCGCGGAGGGTAAGAAAAAGCCGCTCTTTGAAATGAACGGCAATTCCCTTTCCCTCACCTCGGTTCCGATTGCCCCCAACTGCGCCCGCAACCACCTCGAAACCAGCCCTCTTGGACCTTGGATCTGGAAAATCCATGACCTTGCGCCCGGGTCCGGATGGCTACCGCGCGCCATCGGCGACCGGTGTCTGGATGATGAGGAGGTCGAGGCGGTGGCCGACGCTGTCGTGGCGCGGCTGCGGGATCTGACTGTGTCTCGCGGCGTTCGGTTTTCAGCGATCGTGATTCCCCACCGCGACGAGATCTACGGCCCACCGGAAAAAGCGGAATGGTGGGAGGAAACTCTCCGGCGGCGCGGCATCGAAGCCTTCGACTTCCGCACTCACCTTGTCGACCGTGGTCTCACCATCGACGAGGTTTATGGCGATCCCGTGCATATGAACGAGAATGGCTCCCGGGTGTTGGGTGGGTTCCTTTTTTCTCGGTCACCGTGGGCGGAGGGTGGTGAATCCCGGCCTCAATCCACCAGGACCGTGATCGACGATGGCCGGTCGGCCGACCGGTAGACCCTCTGCGTGGCCTTCTGAAATTCCTCCTCCTTGGCGTGTGGGATGTCCGTGAAAGTCTGCGGATTGCGGTCCGTGAGCGGGAACCACGAGCTCTGGATCTGGACCATCAGCCGGTGGCCGCTGCGGAAGGTGTGCGCCACGTCGGGTAACTCGAAGGAGATCACTTCGGGCTTTCCAGGTTCGAATGGCTCGGGCTCCGAGAGGCTGTTCCGGTATTTACCGCGGAACGGTTCGCCTCGTACGAGTCGCTGATAACCGCTCATCCTCACGTAATTGGCCGGGGGCGACCCTCGCCCTCCCATTTCGGAGTGGGGTAGTCATCGGGATAGACGTCGATCACCTTGACCACGAAATCGGAGTCCGTGCCGGTTGTGGAGACGTGCAGATTCACTGTGATGGGTCCGAGCACCGTGAGGTCCCTGTCGAGGACGGGCGTCTGATAGACCAGAACGTCGGTTCGCAGGGCGGCGAAGCGCTGGTCCTCGGTCATGTAGTCGCGCTGCATGCCCATCTGGATGTAGCCGACATAGGGCACCGGCCGGTTGGGATCGCTGATGTACTCGTCAAAAGCTTCGTTTTCGGTCGGCATTTGCGAAGTCAGCGTGCCGTCCGCGGCGAGGTAGATGGTGCGTGGCTCGACGTTCTCCGGCGGCCAGGTGTCGAACTCCCGCCAGCGGTTGGTGCCGGCTTCGAAGATGACGGCCTCTGCCAGCTGCGGAGCTTCTTCCTCGGTCAGATGATTGACGAAAAACGGAAGCTCGATCTTCTCCCGGTAGTATTCCCCGGTCGGCTGGCCGAAGTCCACGTTGCCGACGCTCCGGCCTTCGCCCCAGCCCCATCCGCCGTGGGTCCAGGGGCCCATGACCAGATGGTTGGTTGTCTGGGCGCTTTCCTTCTTGATGGTCTTGTAGGTGATCAGCGGACCGAAGGGGTCCTCGGCGTCATACCAACCGCCGACGGTCAGCACCGCCGGTGTGATGTTCTTGAAGTGCCGCCACAGAGATCGGGCCTGCCAGAAGTCGTCGTAGGTCGTGTGCTCGAGATTGATCCGCCAATGGGGGTTCTCGTTGTGACCGCTTGCTTCGGCGCCTTCCCAAAGCGGGCCCAACTCCAAGAAGAACTTGTAACCGTCCTCGGTGCCGAAATCGACGGATGGGCGGTCCTTGGGCGGTTTTTCGGGTGGGCCCGGACGCGGTTTGAAGAAGGAGTAGAAGCGGTAGTTGGCGGCCAGCATGAAGGCGCCGTTGTGAAACGAGTCGTCGCCGAGGAAATAATCGGTCACCGGCGCCTGCGGCGACACCGCCTTGAGAGCGGGGTGGGCGTCGATCATTCCGGCGGATGCGTAAAAACCGGGATAAGAAACGCCGTACATGCCGACCCTGCCGTTGTTGCACGGCACGTTGTTCACCAACCACTCGATGGTATCCCACGTGTCGGTGCTTTCATCCGTGTCTCCGGTGCCCTTGTCGGGGTCGATCGGACGAACCTCGATCCAGGTTCCGTCTGACATGTAGCGGCCCCGGACATCCTGGTTGGCAAAGATAAACCCCTTTTTCATCAGGTGTTCGGAGGGGCCGAGCGATCTCGGATATTGATCCGCGCCATAGGGCGACACTGAATACGGGGTTCGTTTGAGGAGGATCGGACGCGGCTCCTCACAGATCTTCGGCACATAGACCGCCGTGAAGAGATGGGTGCCATCCCGCATCTCGATGCGGTGTTCGTATTTGGTGAAATTTTCGCGCACATACTCGGAGCGGGATTGTTCGGCCCTCTGGGCCGACACCACCATGGGCAGGGTCGCCAGGATCGTGACAAACAAGAGCAGATGACGTTTCATGAATCCCTCCAAATGACGTGCTGCCGAGAGTACCACCTCGCCGGGGTGGCGGCGGATTCCTGCGCAAGCCCGAAAACTGTGGTGAAATCACCCAGGCGGCGAGGTGATTTTTTCGCCGACCGTGCGAGGGAGGGTGATTGTGAATCCGCGTTTTTTGATGGTTCTGGGTCTGGCCGCAGTCCTGCCCAATGTGATGCCGGCCGCCGCGGCGGAGACAGTTGGTGGTTTGGTTTTTGACGATCGCAACGGCGATGGAATGCACCAGGATACGGAGCCGGGTGTGGCTGGCGTGGCGGTATCCAATGGCCTCGATGTCGTCGAGACCGACGCTGCGGGAAGATACCGCATCGCCATCGAATCGGGAGACACCCTCTTCATCACCAAACCGGGTGGGTGGGCCGTGTCATCGAACGCCGAGAATCTCCCGCGCTTTTTCTACCATCACGTTCCCGAGGGAGCGCCCGCCGACCGTCGGCCGAGGTATCGTGGTCTGCCGCCTTCAGGCCCACTGCCCGAATCCGTCGATTTTCCGCTGACTCACCAACCCGAGCCCGATCGCTTCACCTCGATCTGGTTTGCGGATACCCAACCAGAAACACAGGACGAGGTGGAGTACATCCGCGATGACGTGGTCGCCGAGTTGGTCGGTAGCGAGGCCGCATTCGGGATCACTCTCGGCGACATCGCCTACGACGATCTCTCGCTGTATGCCAGGCAAGCACCGAAATATCGCCGAAGATCGGGGTTCCGTGGTATCACGTGCCCGGTAACCACGATATGAACCTGCTTCCACCACCGATGAAGATTCGCTCGCACACTTTTCGCAGCCACTTCGGTCCGTCCTACTACTCCTTCGACTACGGCAAGGTGCATTTCGTCGTGCTGGACACCGTCAAATACGAGGGCACTTCGCTGGGTTCCGATGACCCGGACCCCTTGGTTCGGGGCCCTATGTCGGAGAGATCGGGGACCGGCAATTCAATGGTTGGCAACGATCTCGGCGGGTTCCGGCGGATCGTCTCGATGGTTCATGGCAATGCATATTCCGTTGTATTCGGAGATCGCTCCCGATGGGGTCGAGGGTCAATGTGGCCGATCGTGAGAACTTTTTCGCAGCCCTCGAAGGACGCGAACATCTCTTCGCCCTCGCGGGTCATATGCACCTTGCCGATCACAAGTACTTTGGCAATGGTGAAGGTTTTGATGGCCCCGACCCGCTTCACCTCCATACTCTTTCAGCGGTTTGTGGGAGCTGGTGGAGCGGGCCTCTGGACGAGCGCGGCGTGCCGATCAGCCTGCAGCGGGACGGGTCACCCCGGGGTTACTATCTGATGGACGTGGATGGCAACGGGCGAGCTTCGCTTCCGGGCGACCGGCAAACCGGCCGACCACCAGATGCGGATCACCCTCGATCCCGGCTTTCCCCGGCAACGACTGGAGACCCGGCGCGACTATCGGCACGGCGAATTGCTGGGCAACCGTTTCGAAATGGCGCAGCTCTACGCGACACGGGTCCTGGTGAATCTCTTCGACGGCGGTCCGAAGTCGCGAGTCGAATACCGGATCGGAGACAACCCGGCGATGGAAATGAAGCGGGTGATCCGGATCGATCCGTTCTACGAAGAACTCTTCCAGCGCGAACGCCAGACCATCAAATCCTGGGCCGGGCCCGAGCCCTCGACCCACCTTTGGGAGGCTCCTCTGCCTGATGGATTGCAGCCCGGCGTGCACACCATTTCGGTGCGGGCAACTGACGAGTACGGACGATCTCACACCGAGCACAAGCTTTTCGAAGTCTACGCCCTGGCTTCTGGCGGGACAGAAACGAACTGACGCCTGTTTTTTGATTCAAACTCCGACTTGTCGAAGAAAGAGTCTCGGACAGCGATCAGCGACGGGGATCAGAAGACAGCGTCAGCAATCAGTAGTCAGCGGCAGCGATCCGTCTACGGCGGCTACTTCGGCCGCTGTCGCTGCAGCTCAGGCATAATGTTTGTTGAAAACGAGAATAAATCGCAAATTTGATTTCGGTTTCGAATAGCGGTACACCTTTTGTCGTGGACAGCGAGATTCTGCATCGGCGGAGTCGAGTTCGGGGGGTCCATTGTGAAAAGAGTGTTCGCGTTCGTATTGGTTTTGTTCATGGGTCTGGGAGTGATCGGGGCGAAGGAAAAGAACAATGCACCCGAGATCAGTGGTTTCGATGAGCTGGCTGTGCAGGACGGCCGCTTCCACACCACTTTGATCCGACCTGATGCCGACTTCTCCCAATATGAGGGTTTGTTGCCCATGTCTGTGGAGCTCGAGTTTCGAGAATCAAAAAGCAGTCAATCGGTCGCGTCGACCGGCAGCCACTTCGCCAAGAAAAACTCCAGCACCAGGAAACCAAAGGCCAAAGACATCGCGAAATTCAAGCGGGCCATCGGTGATGCCTGTATCTCAGAACTCGAGCGGCGTGAACGATTTGAAGTGGCAGGCGAGGCGGGACCCAATACGCTTTTTCTACGCACCCGGGTCACCGATATGGTTTCTTATCTGGCATTGAAGAAGTCCCGAAACGACGACCCCAGCGTACAGCTGGTCGCCACAGGCACGATCGTGTTCGATCTCATCGACGCCGAAACCGGAGTGATTCAGGCTCGGGTGGCCGAGCGCCGGAGAATCATGCATTTCGTGGAATCCCCCGAAGACGGAACAAAAACCGCGCTTTGGGCGGATGTAGAGCAATGGGCCCAATTGGCGGCGTCGGATCTACTCGACGAAATCGAAAGGGTTCAGACCGAGACAACCGTCGGTGCGGAAGCCGAGACGCGGGCCCATCTCGATTGACAACCGAGCTTCTCGCTGAGGTTTTTGGTAGATCCGGTTCGCGGTTCCCCACGCCCCTTGCCGTTTTTGAATTCGGTTTTTCGCTGTCACTCGGCAGGCGAACCCTCCGGTGTGGAAATCAGCGCTGCCCAGTGATCAGGAAGAGGGGATACTCGCGGTCGACGTCGTCCACCCGCTTGTGCATCGTCCAGGGCGTTGAATCACTGACCCCGCGCAGCCCACTGTCAATCATCCAGTTTCTGATGACCGAGCGCTCGAAGCCGAGATGAACATCGGCGTCCGGCCCATGGAAGGAACCGTCTTCGGAATCGAGGTCGGCCAGCGCAAGGGTCCCGCCAGGGTTGAGGTGCTGTGTCAGGCTCCGGACCACCTCCTCGGTTTCGGGGATGTGGTGGAGCGTCATGAGGCTCACAATCAGGTCGTATGAATCGGGCAGGATCTCGCCCTCACCTTCGAGATGCAGAATCGTGACCCGGTCCTTGTCTTCGGCCGTGATCTTGAGCTCCGCCACCTTGAGCATTCCGCTGGATGGATCAGCCAGGGTCAGGTGTCCGACATTGGGCAGCAGGGCAAAACCCAGAAGTCCGGTGCCGCAGCCGAAATCGACCGCCGTCGTGGTCGGCGACAGTTGAATCTGTTCGGCAAGACAGGCCGCGATGACCCGAGCCCGTTCGACCCTGGGATCGATATCCCAATCCTCTGCCTTGGCGTCAAAATAGCGGCGGTTTTCCATACCGCATTGTGACATCTTCAGCGAACGGATGGGTGCGGTTTCTAATTGTCGGGACCGACCTCAGCTGAAGGATTTCGGGTCTTGAAAGCGAGGCTGACCTACCAGTCGGGCGGCCACTCGGGGTTTTCCATCCTCTTATAGTCTTCAGACCAGAAACCGAGGTCATCGAGAGGTGGGTCGACAAAGGGCTCCATGCCCCACGCATAGATACCCTGGAAGTCGTATTCGGCACGGATCGTATCGCAGTCGATCATCTGCATGTATCCGTGAACCGCGATGATAATCGGCGGGTTGAGTGGCGGATACGAGTCATCGGTGTTCTGATACCCGATGCCGAAGAACTCGTATTTATTTCGTCCGATCCGTACCGAGGTCGCGTTTATCGGTGTCGCGATAGGCACACCGGCACCCCAGCCCGCGTAGGCGCTGACCAGGTATCGTCCATTCTTCTCCGGCGTGACATTGAGGATCCACTTGAAGAACAGACCTTCTTCGTCAAGCTCGGCTCCGCCGTAGAAGATACCGGCCGGCGAACACTTGCCGCAACGGGCCTTTTCGAGCTCTTCCGGGTCTTCCGCCAATGCGTTTGGTACCGCAAGCACCAGGATCCCAACCAATAGAGAAATCGCCAGGTTCTTTTTCATGACACCAGATCTCCTTCCGTGTTTTGTTCTCGTTCCTCGAATGTGGGACCACTATCCACGAGAGAAATGGGGGAATTGTGGGGAAACTGAAAGCGTCGGCCGTTGACCGGTTGGATTTTGGTATTTCCGGTTCGCGGTTCGCACGTACCCGTTCCCGATCCCGAATTGCAGCGACAGTGTCCAGCGCCAGCGGCAGCGACAGGGTTCAGCGTCAGCGACAGGCAACAGCGAACAGGGACAGGGGGCAGCAATCAGTGTTCAGGGCCAGCGATCAGGTCCGTACCAAGACATGGCAGCTTTCGAATCCGAAGACGTGAGCGCTGGCTGCTGTCGCGGATCACTGACCGCTGACGCTGTCTGCTGCTCCCCGTCGCTGTCCCTGATCGCTGTCCGGGACACCGCCTTAGAGGGAAGAGTGTGAGAATTGGCGTTGTGTTGTAGTTTTTGGCGAAGAATGCGGCTATTCGACCTGATTTTACGTTTTCTGCTATACTCCGGCCGTCCTGGGTGCGCTGCTTCATACACGAGCCAACACCAGCTACCCTCCAATTGACCCCGTCCCGGTGTTTCAGGCTCAAGGCGCCCGCGACCGTACCCACAGGAAAAAAAATGCATGAAATCTCCTTTGCAGAGGTCCCCGCAGGCCTCGGCGCGGTTCTCGCTACACGTGGCTTCACTGAACTCACCCCAATCCAGACGGCTGTTTTGAATCCGGACATCGCGGGACGCGATCTGCGGATTTCGTCGCAGACAGGCTCCGGCAAGACGGTGGCTCTTGGTCTCGTCGTCGCCGAAGATGTTGCCACCGCGGCGGCCGAAAAGAACGGTGTGTCGGGAGCGGCGCGGCCCTCGGTGTTGCTCGTGGCACCCACACGTGAGCTGGCGGTTCAACTGGCCGCAGAACTCTCGTGGTTGTTCAAGCCCCTGGGCGCCACCGTTGTGTCGCTGACCGGTGGCACATCGCTCGGGATCGATTTTCGCGAACTCAAACGTCACCCGCAGGTTCTGGTGGGCACTCCCGGGCGGGTGCGAGATCACCTCGAGCGGGGCAGCCTGGAGCTCGACAGAGTGCAGGTGGTTGCCCTTGACGAGGCCGACGAGATGTTGGCCATGGGATTCGAGGAGGAGGTCACGGCGATCCTGGACGCCACGCCGCCCGAGCGCCGCACCCACCTCGTGTCGGCGACCTTCCCGTCGTCGGTTCGATCGGTGGCGGCGCGCCATCAGCAGGATTCCGTGATGGTTGCCGGCACGAAACCCGGCAAATCGAATACCGATATCACCTATGCAACCATGGTGGTGGCTGCGAATCAAAGGCTCGATGCACTGGTCAACGTTCTCCTCACGGAACCCGATGCCAAGACCCTGATCTTCGTCCGCACCCGGATCGACACCGCCGGTTTGTCCGACGCCCTTGCCGAGCTCGGTTTTGCGGTGCGGCCGCTCTCCGGAGACCTCAATCAACGCGAACGCACCGCCACCTTGAACGCCTTCCGGCGGGGTCAGACGCCAATCATCGTGGCCACTGACGTGGCGGCGCGCGGCCTCGACGTCCAGGACATCGCCCAGGTCATCCACGTCGATCTTCCTGAAAACGCCGAGGTGCTGACCCACCGCAGCGGCCGTACCGGGCGTGCCGGCCGCAAGGGCCGGAGCCTGATCTTCGTGCCCCCGCGGGCAGTCCGCCGGGTGGATGCGATGTTGCGCCAGGCAGGAGTCAAGGCCGTTCGGGCCGAGATTCCCAATTCTGAGGAAATCCACGTCGCAGCCGACCGGCGCCTGCTCGAGAAATTCACCGAGATCGACGCCGGAAACGAAAACGAAATGAACCGCCTCCAGAGGGTGGCAGCCGAATTGCTCGAGGATCGCGATCCGGTGAGTGTGGTCGCAACCCTGCTCGGCGAGGCCGATCACAACGGCCCGTGCCAACCGCGCGATATCGCGCCGGCGGCCTCGAACGACCGTTGGGATGGCCGCCCCAATCGAAAAAACAGCCGCCGGCCATCGGTCTCGAATTGGGCCCGCTTCCAGGTCAGTTGGGGCAAGAACCATGGTGCTGATCCCCGGCGTCTGTTGGCGATCGTCTGTCGCCGGGGCGACATCAAAAGCAAGGACGTTGGCGCCATCACCATCGGCGGTCATTCCTCGATGGTGGAGGTCAACCCCAAGATCGCCAAGGCCTTCAGCCGTTCAGTCGGCCGCCCCGACCCGCGCGACCCCAGAGTCAAGTTCCGCGAGTGGAGTGATGGCAAGCGCAACGGCAGTCGCCGCTGACAAACCCGTTCTTCCTGTGAAGTGCCCCGGCTCCTGATCCCTTTTCGGGCTAGAGAAGACCGTTTGACATAGCCAGCGCTGCCAGGCCGAGAGCAAAGAAGAACCCGCAAATATCAGTGACCGTCGTCAAGATCGGCCCTGAAGCCAGAGCCGGGTCGACCCCGAGCCCGCGCAGGAGGAGTGGAACTGTTCCTCCGATCGAGACGGCGACGACGGTGTTGATGGCCAGGGCCGCCCCGACCACCAGACCGAGGATTGGGCTGCCGCGCCATAACCACGCCACGATGCCGAGTAGCGCGCCGAGGGCGGCGCCGTTGATGACGCCAACGCTGGCTTCTTTCGACAGAACCCTCAGAACTTCCCGCGGTCGCACCAACCCCAATGACAGCTCGCGCATGCTGACGGCGACCGCCTGATTCCCCGAACACCCGCTCATGTCGGAGATGATGGGCAGAAACGCCGCCAGGGCAATCAGACTGGAAAGAGTGTCCTCGAAATAGACGATGACGCTCGCCGCCAGTACGTTGAGCACGATGTTGGCGCTGAGAAATGCCAGGCGTCGGCCGGAACGAACCGTGACCGGGAGCGTGCGGACTTCTTCGCCGCCGATGATGCCCTGCACGAGACGAAACTGGCGTGCCGTCTTGTCGGCGATGGCCTCCTCGACAGCCGCCCGTCGAATAACGCCCACAAGGGTGCCGTCGTCCACCACCGGCAGGCCGAGGAATCGATAGCGGTCGAAGAGGTCATGGAGTTCCTGCAGTGGAGCATGATGGTCCACAGTCACCGGTTGCCCGGAGATCAGATCTTCGAGTACGGTTTCTTCGCTGCTGAGCAACAAATCCCGGATCTTGAGCACTCCGGCGAGGATTCCGTTGGTACGTGTGACGTAGATGTACTGGACGTTATAAGACGCGTAGACCGATGCATTGGCCCGCATGTCATCGACCACGTGTTGGACCGTTGCGATCTCCGGGTAGGAGAGAATCTCGGTCACCATCAGCCCGCCGGCGGTATCGGAGTCGTACCGAGCCAGCGCCAGAACTCCGTCGGTTTCTCGTTTGGGTAGCAGGGCGAGGATCCGTTCAGCCTCGCTCGGTTTCATGGCCGAAATGAGATCGGTTTCGATGTTGCTCGGCAATTGATGAAGAATGTCGGCGGCGGTCTCGGGTGAAACCAGGGTCAGCAGATCCTGAGGTTGCAAGTCCATGAGGTTCAGCAGGAGTCGAGCGGCATCGGCGGGATCCAGCAATTTGATCATTTCGGCCCGGTCGCTCGAATCGATCCTCGAGAGGATCAGCTGGATGTCGCCCACCGGCAGCTCATCGAGCAGGGCAGTCAGACCGACCCGATCCTGCCCCCATACGAAATCGGTCAACGATTTGGTGATCGCTCGAGTATCGAACATTGTTGCGTGACTCCCCTTGGTTGGATCCTTCAGATCGACCATTCTCGCACCTTTCCGTCGGACAGCAAGAGATGCAGTGCATCGAGCATTGGGAGTCACAGCCGTCCAAAACAAATCGTCATTTGAAGTTGCCCACCTGACAACACGAGGTCTATAGGTTTGTTTTTGCCATTCCCGGTTCGCGGTTGCCCCGCGCCCGCGCCCGTGCCCGAATTGCAGCGGCAGCGACAGGGACCAGAGACGGGGAACAGCGATCAGTATTCAGCAATCAGCGGCAGCGATCAGATCCGTACGACGACCTGGCGATTGCTCAACCAACTTTCCTGAATTGAGCGTTTTGTGCCATCCGTACTCGACAGGCTGTGGCTGAAGGCAGCCGCTGAAAACTGACCGCTGCCGCTGACTCATGTTCGCTGACGCTGTCCGCCGTTCCCTGTACCTGTCCCTGATCGCTGTCCGACACTTCCCACCTGGGCCGAGTGATCCAGGCAGTGGAAAACAACTCTGAAGGTGGGCCTTGGCCCACCTTCAGCTCTCGGTGCAACCCATCACCGGCCGCAGCAGATGCCTGGTGAGAACCGGCAGTTAGATCTTGTCCTCGAGTTCGGCCCAGCGACGGTAGAGGTCGGCGACCCGTTCCTTCGCCTTTTCGTGCGCGAGGAATGCGTCATGAGCGGCCTCGGCGTTCGAGGCTACCTGCGGATCCGCCAGGTGATCGGCTGCCGACTCGAGCTCGGTTTCAGCGCCGAGGATGGTTTCCTCCATGGCTTCGTATTCACGTTTTTCGAGATAGCTGAGCCCGCTTCGCCGGGATTTCTCGCGAGGTCGTTTGAACTGTGTTCGTCGTGGCGCGGCTTTTGCCGGTGTGCGGTGTCCAAGCCACTGTTCGACGTCGGCGAAGGGAGTCGCAGTGCCGCTCCCGTCGAGACCAAGCAGCACCGAGCTCACTCGATCCAGCAGATAGCGGTCGTGCGAGACCAACACCAATGCTCCCGGAAAGTCGAGCAGGCCCTCCTCGAGCACCTCGAGGGTCGGGATGTCGAGGTCGTTCGTCGGTTCGTCGAGCAGGAGGAGGTCGGCGGGTTGGAGCATCAGGCGGGCGATATGGACGCGCGCCTGTTCGCCGCCGGACAGTTCGCTGACCGGTTGGTCGAGTTGATCATCGCGAAATTGGAAACGGCGGGCCCAGGTCACCACGTGGACCTCGCGTTCACGGTAGACCACTGTGTCTCCCTCCGGCGCCAGGGCGCGGCGGAGTGGGAGGGTCTGGTCGAGCTGCGTCCGGGCCTGATCGAAGTGCACCACCTGGAGGTGTTCGGCACGGCGGATGATGCCGTTGTCGGGCTCGAGATCGCCGGCAAGGATTTTGAGCAGGGTGCTCTTGCCGCTGCCATTGGAGCCCACCACACCGAGCCGCTGGCCCGGCTGTAAAACGAGGTCGAGGTTTTTCAAGAGCTGATTTTCGCCAAATGACTTGTCGACCCCCGAAGCCACCAGCAACCGTTTGGTGCGCCGGCCCGAAGCGCTCATTTCGATACCGACCTGGGAGGTGGCCAACTCGGCCCGGACCTGGGCGAGATCACTCATCAGACGATCGGCCTGGTCGATCCGTGCCTGGGCCTTGGTGGTCCGTGCCTTGGGGCCGCGCCCGAGCCATTCGAGCTCCCGCCGTACCCGGTTGGCGAGGCTATCGCGGTACTGGGCCCGCGCCTCCAGGTATTGGGCTCGTTTCTCCAGAAAGGTCGTGTAGCTGCCGGAGGCGGAAAAGGAGCCGCCGGGGTATTGCGGCGCTACCTCGACCACACGATTGGCAACACGGTCGAGAAAACTCCGGTCGTGGGTGATGACGATGTAGGCCAGCAACCGGCTCGAAAGCAGCATCTTCTCGAGCCAGAGAATGCCGTCCAGATCGAGGTGATTGGTTGGCTCGTCGAGTAGGAGAATCTCTGGGTCGGCGGCAAGGGCGGCGGCGATTGAAAGCCGTTTGCGCCAACCTCCAGATAACTCGCCGACCTTTTGCCCGGGTGATCGGAAACCGAGTTGTTCGAGCGCGATGGCAACCCGGACCTGGGCGTCGGTCTCGTCTTCCGTCCCCTTCGGGTCGAAAGCCGCGCTGCCGGCCGCAATATCGATCACGGTGGCTTCCGGTTCGAAGACATCCTCCTGGGTCACAGTGGCCACCCGCAAGCCCTTGCGGCGGTGGACCTCGCCTGCGTCGGGCAATTCATCACCGGAAAGAATGCGCAGCAGTGTCGTTTTCCCGGCGCCGTTGGGCCCGATCACTCCAATGCGGTCGCCCTCGGCGATGGTCAGGCTCAGCCCTTCGAACAGTGTTCGATGCCCATGCGACCGGGTCAGTTCGCGTGCGGTGATCAGCGGTGCCATGCCGCGCAGAGGATACACGGAACGGCCGCGAAACGGGTGGCGGAGTTTCGCCTTCGGTATTCCCTTGACCCGGGGTGAAAAGACTTTTCGAAGCCGAGTTACTCCTCGTTGTCGTAGCAGATCACCGTCGTGTCGTTGCAGGTGTCTCCGGGTTCGAGGAAGACGTGTGGTGTCGACGCCGGTGTCGCTCCGAAGGCCCCCCATTTGATCGTCAGCTCCTGTGCGACCTGCTCATAGGAGGTGCGCTGGTAAACGGGAATGTTGCCCGCCGTGTAACCGATGTCGCGCCACATCAGGAGCATCGAGTCGTCGGTGACATCAAGGACCTCGGCGGAGGCAAAAACCGGAGTGACGGTGCTGCCATCCGGCATCAGCCAGGAGAAGGTACCGCCACCGCTCGAGCGTTGACGGATGATCAGCGCGTCGGGATTCGATGGATCGTAGAGGCTCGCGTCATAACCGGGCCCTTCCTTGTTGATGGGCACCCACCCCATGATCTCGTCGGGAGTCGTCGCCGACTCGTCCCTCTCAAACCACCCACCGAGCCGCGAGGTCAGGCTGTTGGAGAAAAAGGGCTCCAGATCCTGCTCGTTGCAGAGGGCCGTCTCGGCGCCCCATTGCCACTGCGGTGGTGAGAAACCGAGAGCGTAGCGCTGCGAGTTCGGATTGCTGACATCCACCGTCAGCGCCGACTCGAGCGTGCTGAACCTTTCGTCGGCCAAAGCGTTGTAGATACAAAATTTGTATCCTGTGAGATCGAAGGTCCCGCGGGCAAAGATCTCCATCTGCGCCCACGGGTAGTCGGGGAAGGTCCCGTTGCCGAGGTAGTAGCCGGGGTGGCCGGGAACGGGCGCTGCCATGATCTGTGGGTGGGCGATGGCCTCGTCTACGGCAACAGGAATCGGGGGATCACCCGCGCCTTCATCGAGAATGACCTGGCCGTTACTCAGCCCACAATCGGCCCAATCCTCGGGATCACACCCGGTCGCCGCCGCCACCTTCACGGAAAATTCGGACGCGAATGCCGCCACGTGCACCAAGCGATAGACGATCCCGCTGGCGAAACGGAGTTCCACCACCCATTGCGGAGGATTGTCGAAATAGTCTCCGCTGGGTCCTTCCTGGAATTCGATATAGCTGACCGTGCCGGATTGCGGGGCGAGATAGACGGGCGTCCGGTCGCGCACCAGACATCCGTCCACTGCACACGTTCCGTCTCCGGTGAGACCGCCGTAGTAGGCACATTCTTCGCCGGGTTCGCAGAACCCGTCGTCGTCGCCGATGGCGTCACCGAGGAGTTCGGACATTTCGCTGTCGTTTGCGGGCAGATAGGCCACGAAATTCGATTTGGTGTCTCCAAAGGCGTGACCGGTGTGGGGTGTGAAGTGGCCCCCGTAGACGCCGAGAGAAATGTGGACCGGGTTCCCGGCGGTGGGGGAATCGAGGCGGTCGCCGCCACCCGACATGGCCCACTCCCAGGGCAGATCAAGCGCCGGTTCGCGGTTGCCCGAGATCAGCCACTGGCCGTCAATCTCCTCCCATACCCGCATCGGATTGTGGGCTGGGTTGAAAAGGATGTCGCCAACTGTGTCGTAGTAAATGGTAATGGCCTTGGAGCCGTCATCCGGCTCACCAACGCCATAAAGTTCGAAGACGGCGCCATCCTCGATCGCAAAATTCTCGACCGCTCGCGCCACCTCGACGGTCGTGATCTGCCGGGTCTCCTCGACCCACAATTCGATGGACGCATGGCCGGCCCTCATGGAGTTCCAGGAATTGAAGAGATCGGTCAGGCTGTCTCCGTTGTGGAGGTAGTCATCGGCAAAGGCCGGGTGGGGCACGACAAAAGAGTCGATTCCTTCGAACTCGTCGGCAACGCTCCCGAGCCGGCTGAGGATCTGTGCGACGTGGTCGCTGCGGGTCCCGTAAACCGGTCCAGAGGCGACGCTCCCGGTGGCGGTCCCGGCACAATCGGTGAAACTGTAGCTGCCCTCGAAATAGCCCTGGGTCGGGTTGTAAACCACAGTTGCGGTAGATCCTGTGGAACAGCCGCCGGAGGTTTCGAGACCGAAGGTGATCGTGTCGGGGGTCTCCGCAAATGAGCTCAGTCCGCCATCGCAGGCCCACAGCAGGCAGCTCGTTGGTCCCGAGAAACCACCGCTGAGAAAGACCCCCGTGTCGGACAGGGCGACTCCCATTTCCTGGTTGGCGTCCTCGCCGAGAGCCGAGTCGGCAAAAATGTAGCGTCGTTCGTGGACAACTCCGGGCCACATCTGAAATGAAAATGCCTGCGGACCGAGACTGGTTGTCGCGGTCCCCGTCCACACCGCCCCGGCAACTGGGCCCACCATCCGCACCCAGTCGGCAGAGTCGACCCGTTGGAAACCCAGCCGGAGGTCGAGGGTTCCGGCTGCGTACTCACCGTCGACGACAATCCTTTTGGAGGTGCCGCCGAGCAGGTAGCCCATCACCCTGCCATCGCCGCGTTGCGAGAGTTGGATGGTGATCGGGCGCACGGTGCCGTCAAAATCCAGCGTCCCGATCCATACGCCGTCGACAACAGCCGGATCGGCGCAAGTGCCGCCCCAGGCGCAGGTGTCGCCGGAAGCAAATCCATCGGCGAAGATCAACGGCACATTGGTGGCGCCGGTGTTGGCGGCGGTCAGCGTGAGAAGAACCAGAACCGATGCGCACCAGCATTTCGCGGAGATCTGGGCGTGGTGGCCAATTGACTCTTTCATGGTGCCCTCCGGCCCCAAATTAACCCAGCTTTTGTTATGATGAAACATATTTGAGACAGAGTATCTAAATAGAAAGGGTGGGGAAATCGCGGTTGTGAGCCGACACCCCCCACCACATCGTGAGGATGAAGTGGGGGAAGACGTGAAAAATACGAAGCAGAAGTTGTGGTGGTCCGCAATTGCAGTTGCCACCGCCGGGGTCATGGTGCTCTCGGGGTGCCGCTCCGAGGAACCGGGCGCGGCCGGCCGGATCTACGAAGGGTTCGGCAACTACGAGCGCGCCATCACGACCGAGTCGGAGACCGCCCAGCAGTTCTTCAACCAGGGCATGCAGCTGATGTACGGCTTCAACCACGATGAGGCGATCCGATCCTTCGAGCAGGCGGCGGCGGCCGACCCCTCGAATCCGATGCCGTGGTGGGGGATCGCCTACTGCAACGGCACCAATATCAACGACGCTGAAATGACGGGCGATCGGCCGCACAACGCGTGGAAGGCCTCCCAGGAGGCCATCGAGCGGATTGACGCCGCATCACCCGTCGAGGCCGCGCTGGTGCGCGCAGTGGCGACTCGATATGCCTGGCCGGCGCCCGAAGATCGGAGTGGGCTGGACCAGGATTATGCCGATGCGATGGAGACGGTCTATCAGGATTTTCCTGATGATCCCGATGTTGCGGCCCTCTTTGCCGAGGCGTTGATGGATCTTCAACCCTGGGACTACTGGACCGACGCCGGCGAGCCCAAGGGGCGGACGGCGGAGTTTGTCGAAATCATCGAGCGAACTCTCGAGACCTCTCCGCGGCACCCGGGTGCGAACCACTTCTTGATTCATGCGGTGGAGGCCTCGTCGAACCCGGAGCGCGCGATCGAGGCTGCCGATCGCCTGACCGAGATCGTGCCGGGCTCCGGCCACCTCGTCCACATGCCCTCACACATTTACATCCGGGTCGGCAGGTACGCAGACGCGGCGCAGACCAATATCGCCGCCATTGAGGTGGATCGTAATTACCTTGCCAACGCTCCGACTCCCGGTCTTTACGCGATGTACTACGGCCACAACCTGCATTTCCTCTCCTATGCCGCAATGATGTCGGGCAACTACGAACAGGCGATCCAGGCCGCACGCGATCTCGAGGCCGAAATGCCCGAGTCCGCATTGCGCGATTTCTCGGGCCTCATCGAAGGCATCATGCCCGCCAATTTTCACGTTCTGATTCGATTCGGGAAATGGGAGGAGATCCTCGAAGAACCCGATTACCCTGAATGGCGATTGGTGTCGCGCGCGGTCCGCCATTATGCGCGATCGATCGCCAATTCGGCCCTTGGTCGGACCGACGAGGCGCGCGCCGAACTCGAGTCCTTCGAGCAGGCGATGGCCGAAGTTCCCGAGGAGTGGTGGATCTTCAACAACCAGGTTTCCGCCGTGCTGCCGATTGCGCGCGCCATGATTTACGGTGAGTTGCTCTTCCGTGAGGGCGAGCGTGACGAGGCCTTCGCCATTTTGCGCGAAGGGGTCGAGGCTGAAGACGCCCTCGTCTATGACGAGCCCCCGGGTTGGATGCTGCCGGTTCGCCACGCTCTTGGCGCTCTACTGATGGCGGATGGACGATTTGCCGAAGCCGAGGAGGTCTATCGTGAAGATCTGCGACGCAACCGCGACAACGGCTGGTCGCTCACCGGGTTGCAGCTGGCGTTGCAGAGTCAGGAGCGTCAGTCCGAGGCCGAAGATCTCACGATCCGGCTGGCCCGGGCCTTTGACGACGCCGACACCAGACCGACCTCGTCGTGTTATTGCGAACCTTGAGAGAACCCTGAGATTTCAGTCGCCCTGGTCCAAGGCAGTGTCTGGTACAGCGATCAGGGACAGCGTCAGCGAACAGAAATCAGCGGCAGCGACCAGCGGCCGGGACAGTGACAGCGAACGGTACTCAAGTCTCCGGATTCAACAGCCGCTATGTCATGGCATGGACCTCAGCGAAGGGTGTCATCGCTTCTCCGGCAACTCCATCCGTTGAACGACACGGAGGTGGCCCCTCCGTTGCTGCACCTGACCGCCGCCGCTGCCGCTGAACACTGTCGCTGTCGCTGGAAACTGACGCTGCCCCTGATTATTGCGGCTGCCGAAGCAATTCGGACACGGGCGCTGTCGCTGCTCCCGTTCCCGTCCCTGAACACTGGTGCTGACACACGCGTCGTGAACAGCAATGACTCTCTTTACTGAGTCTATCCGCCGCTGATGGCACGACCGGCGAATCGCCCGGTCAGGACACAGCTGCCGAGGAAGGTTCCTTCCAGCGAGCCTTTGCCGTGGATGCCACCGCCGCCGAATCCGGCGGTCTCGCCGATGGCATAGAGTCCGGGAATCGTTTTGCCGGAGGTGTCGAGCACCCGACTCGAGAGATCGGTTTGGATCCCTCCGAGACTTTTACGGCTGAGAATGAACTCGCGGATGGCGATCAGCGGCCTCGCCCGCGAGTCGTCGATTTTCTGGTAGGCACAGGTCCGAAGGCGGTCGCCCTTGTAGCGGCGGAAGTTGGCGATTCGGCGAAGTTGTTCGTCATTGAAATAGCGTGGACCGCGGCCGATCTGGGCATCGTAGGCGCGGATATCAGAGGCCATTCCTTCGCGGTCGATGGATGCACCGTCGAGGGAGAGGACGTCCATCTTGTTCATCAGTTCGTCCAGAGTGTCCGCGACGACGAAATCGTCGCTTTCTTCGATGAGCCGGTGGACGAGCTCCTTGTTGCCGAAAATGACGGATTTGATGAGCTCGATCTTTTTTTTGTTGCGGAAAGCGGTCATGTAGTCGCAACCAGAGACGGCCAATTCTTTGATGGCGATCTTCCAGTTGAGGACCTGCCACGAATACTGCTCGGGAGTGCGGCAGATCTGTTCCACCAGCCAACGCGTATCGGTGTAGCCCATGAGGGGCACCGGGCCCATGCGCCGGCCGCGGGCGTCGAGCCACAGCGCCGACCGCGGCGGCACCAGACTGATGCCGTCATCTGCAGAATCCGTCTCTCGCGAATGAACGCCGGCGGCGTAGTGCCATTGTTTGTCGAGGTGGGTCAGCGCGGCGCCGGTCTTTGCCGCCTCTTCGTGAAGCAGCCCATCGGCAAAGCGGTGCGAGCCGTTGAGCAACACTGAGGGTGGATTGCCCCACGGTTTGTACCAGTTGGCCTTGACCTTGCTGAGATCGCCGCCGCAGATCCCGCCGGAGGCAAGGATCACGTTGTCGGCGCGGGCCTCGAAGTCGCCGCCATCCTCCTCGAGTGATCCGGCGCAGCCGACAACCCGACCCGCTTTGGTGAGCAATCGGTCGACCTTGTGACCGCAGTGGATTTCGAGCAGATCCCGGTGGCGGTGATTCTCGAGAGACGCAAGCACCGCCTCGATGATCGCGAAGCCGGTTCCCCAGGCGATATGCCAGCGGGGCACCGAGTTTCCGGGTTTGAAGAGACCGCGCTCGGCCCAGTTGACCAGAGGCAGGAAAGAAACACCGCATTGGTCGAGCCACTCCAGAATCAGCTGGGTTGAATTCTCCACATACGTCTGTGCCCAGCGCCGGGGCCACTCGTCCTCGGGACCGAAGTCCGCGAAGCTCTGCCAGTCGGACCAGGCAAGCTCGGGTTTGTCGCGGATGCCCAGCTTGCGCTGGTGGGGAGTGTCGACGAACATCACGCCGCCGAAGGACCGCTTGGCGAGCCCGCCCAGCCGGTCAACGGAATCGCGGTCGAGCACCACGACCCTGAGGCCGTTTTCGATCAGCTCCCAGGCGGCGGTGAGCCCGGCCAGACCACCCCCGGCGATGATCACGTCAGCTTGGTAGGAGACGGTCATCAGATTGATCCCCTCATTGTTCTTCACCCGCGGTGGCGTCGACTGTTTCGGTGTCGGTTTCCGGTGGCACTTCCGCAGTTTTTGCGGCGCTCAGTCTGGCCTCGATATAGCTGAAAAAGGGATTTGAACGCAGCCGCATGAGTTGATCAGCGGAGATCGCGAGCAGACCCCGCTCGCCGCGCGGTTCGAGGGTGCCGAGCTGGATCCCGAATCGATGATCGGGGTCAGGGTGTGAGCCATAGATCGGATCCTCCGGCGGGAAGGGAACCGCCACATGCGAGAGCGAATAGAAACCGCGCGGCCACGCCAACTCCAGATAATTCACATCCGCGCGGTCAGAGCCGGCAGGCCGCGACCATTCTTCGAGGGCGTCGGTGGTCTCGTCGATGTTGGATATCACTGTGATCCGGTATGGAGTGGTCGGTCTTTCCATCAACATTTTGAGCCGCACTGCGGGGTCGGTTCGGAAGAAATCCGTCATTTTCGATTGCCGGTTGATATCGAAGATCACGAGTTCGTTTTCGGGTTTGCTGAGGTGGTCATAGAGTCCGCTCACCACGGCCTCCACCAGGACCGTCGCGTCGGCGAGTGACATGAAGGTGAGCACCGGGGGGAATTCTTCCGACAGACCCTGATGCTGGAGTTGAGACAGCCTGTGCCGAACCGACCGGGTCAGAACGTGGGTCTGATAGCCGGCATCGGTGGGAAAGGAATTGTATTTGAAGGGATCATTCTCCGGTTCGATACCGCTCCATCCGAGTTTGTTGAACCAGGGCATGAAGCTCAACAGATGGTGGGCCCGCGCCAGTGCCGCCGCCCGCGTGATGCCGATGGCGGGGGAGAAGAGAATGATCCGGTCGGGGGTGCGAAGACCCTCGTCCAAAAGGCTGTCCAGGGAATAGTCGATGGCAAGCGCTCCGCCGTTGGAGTAGCCCGCCAGAATCAGCTCGTCGCTGGAACCGATTTCTCCTTGCAGGTGCTCGACCGCGAGTCGCACGGCGGCCCGCCAGTCCGCCACTTCGGCCCGGCTGAGGGCTGAAGGCGTGGTGCCGTGCCCGGGAAGACGGACACCGACCACGTGCAGGCCCTGAGAGGAGAGAATCTCAGCTGTGCGGCGCAGGCTGTAGGGTGAGTCGGTGAGACCGTGGATGAGGAGCGCGCCTCCCTTCGGAGACGGCACATCCACCTCGTATGAGCGGTTCCAGTTGACGGGAAATCCGGCTGGATTGTTGAGGCCGCCATCGGCATAGCGGTTCCAACTCGGGTCGGCGTGGGAACCACTTTTTCTGACGATCTTTTCTTCGAGTTCCTCGAAGAGATCCTCCTCCAGAGCCAGATAGTCTCCCCAATCAAAACCATCCCGTGCGTCCTTGGCCTCGAACTCTGAATCGAAGTCCGCCGTGTGCCAGGGCGAGAGATCCGGTTTCGAACGCTGGGCCCACGATGCCAGCAGAAGAATCACCGCGATGATCCCGAAAACCGTGACGAGAATTGGACGAATGAAACGACGATTTTGACGGGTCACGGCGGACACCACCTTTCGGTCCGGTAGAATGGCTGCGATCTTAGCAGCCAGTATTATCAACCAATCGGCGCGATCAACCAACGACAGGATCTTGATGCGGCCCAAAGAAAGCGATTCCACGGACTCCCGACCCGGCTGGTTGGCGAGATATTTCAGACGGCTGGTGCTGGGATTCTTCGTCGCAGTGGCTGTCGGCGTGGCCTTGCCCTTTGGCTGTGTCGGCAACCGGATGTTCAACACTGAACCCGGAGATTACCTGCGCCGTTTCGAGACCGGGAGCGGACTGCAGTACTCCGTGGGGGTCGTGGAGTTCGATGACCAGGGTGAGCCGTGGGATCTACGTCAGCTCGACGCGGTCCTGGCAGAGATTCGCCGGCTCAACCGTTCAAGCGAACACGGCATTATCCTCTATCAATTCGTACACGGCTGGAAAAGCAACGCGGCGCGCGACGAGGATGGGGGTCGGCGTCTCGAGTGGTTCGAGACCCGGATTTCCGACATCGCCGAAGCTTCGGCCGAGGCAGCCAAGGCAACCGGCGAAGATCCGAGGCCGGTGGTCGGTCTGTATATCGGGTGGCGCGGTCGAACCTATTCGTTACCGATACTCATTGATGTGTCGTTCTGGAACCGCCGAGTGGCCGCCCACCGGGTAGCGTCGAAGAGCCTCAACGAGGTGCTTTTCCGATCGGCCAATGTGGCCAAGGAGAATGGCGAGAGCAAGTGCGCCCTGGTCGGCCACTCCATGGGGGGCATGATCGTTGAAAAGACCCTCGGGCCGGCCGTTGTTTCGGACATCATGCTCGCGGAGTACGGCGATCGGCCGGTGCCGCTTCATTACGATCTCATCGTGACAGCGAATGCCTCGACGGAGGCGTTGTATTCCAAACAGCTGATCGATGTCTTCAAGCGAACCGGCGTCGAGATGGTATTGCAGTCGGAGGCCGGCAGTCTCAGCCCCACCGATGGCCCGATGATCGTTTCAATCACATCCGAACGCGACGGCGTGACCAGATTCATGGTCCCCATCGCGATGACCTTCAACTCGGTCTTCGTCCGGTACCGGAGATCGAGCGAACCGGGGATGCCGTCGCAACGCCGGCTCGGGATTCGGACTGCCGGCCACGTGCCGTTTCTCCACAGCCACGAGGTGGTTGTTCGAGACGGCAAGGTGGAGATTCACGAGAAGCCGGATCGATGGAACGACACACCTTTCTGGATCTTCCAGGTGCCCGCCGCGATCAGCGCCGACCACTCCGATATCGACGGCACGCTGTGGGGTGAGCTGATGATGCAATTGATGGCAGCCAACCGGGTCTTCGATTCCGACGTCAGGCTGGTGATGACCGATGTGGACGATGGGGCGTTTTCGTCCGCAGTGAACCCGGGATCCATCGAGTCAAGTGATTCAAATTCAGTAGAATAGCGTTTTTTTTGACGAACGATCCCACCACATTGGGTGCGTGATAATCTCGAAAGGTCCGGAATCGTTCTCGATCTCGACCGTCTACCGGCTGAAGCTTCAGAGGGAGTCCATTGAGAATCACCCTCATTTCTCCGAAGGGACCGCTCTACCGCCATCGCGGTGGGATATTCGGCCGGTCTCTGCGTTACGCGCCCCTGACGCTGACCACCTTGGCGGCTCTAGTGCCCGCCGAACTCGATGCCGAGATCGTGATCATCGACGAGGGCGTGGCAGAGTTGACGCCCGGTCTCGAGACCGATCTCGTCGGGATGACCCTCATCACCGGCACCGCCAATCGCGGCTACGAGCTGGCGGCGGAATTCCGGTCCCGCGGAATTCCGGTGGTGTTGGGCGGACCTCATGTGACCCTTGTCCCTGAAGATGCTGCACCCCACTGCGATGCCGTCGTGGTGGGGTACGCGGAGGAGAGCTGGCCGGCGCTGCTGCGCGATTTTGCCGTCGGAAGGCTCGGTTCCCGATACGATCAGCGCCCGGATCTTTCCCTCGCAGGCATGCCGCGACCGAGGCGCGATCTGCTTCCCCCAAAGGGCTATCTCACCGATGCCGTCTTCGAGGCGACGCGGGCTTGTGTTCATGGCTGCGAGTTCTGCGTGGTTCCCTCGGCGTGGGGCCGGACACCTCTGAAAAAGCCGGTCGCTGAGGTGGTGGAAGACATCCGCCGTCACGGGTCGCGGCGGATCATCTTCGTGGATCTCAATCTGATTGCAGATCCCGGCTACGCCGCCCTTCTCTTCGAGGCTCTGATTCCACTCGACCTGACCTGGTTCGGGCTTTCCACCACCCGTCTCGTAACCGACGAGGCCCTGCTGCGGCTGGCGGCTCGAAGTGGGTGCAGAGGTTTGCTCATGGGTCTCGAATCCATGGATCGTGAAAATCTCGGTGAGATCCGAAAAGGGTGGGGGTGGAGTGGCAGCTGCGAGGAACTGGTTCAAAAACTCCACAAACACAGGATCGGTCTCCAGGCGTGTTTTGTCTTCGGTCTCGACCATGACACAGTGGATACCTTCGAAGAAACCGCGCGGATGGCCGTCGAGGCGGGGATCGACCTTCCCCGTTTTGCCGTTGTGACACCATTTCCGGGAACGCCCCTCTACCGCCGGCTGGAGAGCGAGGGCAGGATTTTCACCAGGGACTGGGATCTCTACGACGGCCAGCACGTGGTTTTCCATCCGGCGCGGATGGGCATCGAGGATCTGGCTAGGGGTACGGAGATGGCGTGGAAAATCGCATACAGCTTCTCCGGGATCGCGCGCCGTCTGCTGCGGACGGCGGCACCCCTGCCTGTGGCGTTGCTCGCCAACGCCGGTTACCGGTTCTACGCAAACAACCTGAGTCGTTTTTATCAGTGCGACTGGCCGTTGGCCGAAGCAGGCAGGATCGAGTTCTCCGCATGAAGCTGACCCTGGTGCAGCCTGCGGTGGGGCGGCGACCCGGCTCTTCCTACCTCAAGACCTGGCAGATGGAGCCCCTCCAACTCGCCGCGCTCGCGGCGCTGACGCCGGACGATGTGGAGGTGAGCCTTCAAGACGATCGGGTGGAGCGGATCGATTTCGATGCCCCGGCGGATCTGGTTGCAATCTCGGTAGAGACCTACACGGCTCTCCGCTCCTATCAGATAGCGAGCGAATACCGGCGCCGCGGCGTACCGGTCGTGCTCGGGGGATTCCACCCGACGCTCGTCCCGGAGGAAGCGATGATCCACGCCGAAAGCATCGTCGTCGGCGAAGCGGAGGGCCGGTGGGCGGAGGTGATCGACGACCACCGATCGGGAACCCTGAAGAGAGTCTATCGGACCGAAGGTGGGAGCTCCAAGCATTTGACAAAACCCGATCGCAGCATCTTCGAGGGCAAGAGCTATCTGCCGATCGGGCTCCTCGAATCGAGCCGTGGATGCAACCATCGCTGCGACTTCTGCGCCATCACCGCGTTTTACGGAGGCAAAGTGGCGCCCTTCGACGTCGAGGATGTGGCTCGCCAGATGTGGGAGCTCGCACCGTCGAAGAAGTTTCTCTTCGTGGTCGATGACAATTTTGGCGCCGACCGGGATCGCGCCAAAGAGCTCTGCCGCCTGCTGGCGCGGAATCCCGTTCCATGGGTCGGTCAGTGTTCGATGGATGCGCTCCGGGACGAAGAGTTGGTCGCGTTGATGGTTCTGAGCGGGTGTATCGGCGTCCTGGTCGGATTCGAGACTCTGGACGACGGCAACCTGGGCGAGATGAACAAGGGATTCAATCGAATCGCGGATTACGACTCCACGATGAAAATGGTGGCCAACAAGGGGCTCTGCATCTACGGCACCTTTATATTTGGATACGACGGCGACACGGAGAATCACTTCGAAACGGCCGTCTCCTTTGCCCGGGAACACGCGATGTATCTCGCAGCATTCAATCACCTGGTTCCCTTTCCAGGCACCCCGGTCTACGACAGGCTTCGCGCCCAGAATCGCCTCTTCGAGGAATCGTGGTGGCTGGATCCACAGTACGGCTTCAATCAGGTGACCTTTCGACCAAAATTGATGTCGGCCGACCAATTGCGCCGAAAATGCCTCGAATCGAGGCGGGAATTCTACTCGTGGCGATCCATCGTCGGCCGCGGCCTGCGTCAGCCGAGCCGGGGTCGCCTCAGTCGGGCGGTGGAGTTCTTTTTGATCAACGCATTGCAGCGGAGGGAAGTCGGGGACCGGGACGGCTTCCCGCTGGGAGATCAAGGGTGGAAGGGCAACCTGCGGTCATCGGCACGCGACGCCGCCTGACGGACTTCCGGGCTGACGCGCGTACGACGCACGTGCGAACCGCCAGTGATGTGCGTCTTGAGCTCGCCCGGCCCGAAGACGATGCCGAGCTGCGCAGGTTGTTGCGCGACAATCCCATGCAGGGAGAGGTCTCGGTGTCGCTCGAGCGCGAACCGAGTTTTTTTGCCGGCGCCCTCGATGGCGAGCGCCACCGGACGATTGTCGGACGATGGCAGGGCTTGCCTGAGCTTGCGGGCATGGGCAGCCTCGCTTCGCGGCGATGCTACGTCAACGGTGAAGCGGTGTGGCAGCCGTACCTTGGATGTCTCCGGGTCGATCGGCGTTATCGGCGGGCGCTCCGCCTTCTGCGCGACGGATTCGAGATGTGCCGGGGGCTGCTCGAGGACGACGAGCTTCCATTCTGCCTCACCTCGATCATCTCCGACAATCGTGAGGCCAACAAGCTGTTGGCCGGCGGCCGCGCCGGCCTTCCCTCGTACCGGCCGATCGAAGAGATGGAGACCATCGTGCTTCCTGCCGGAAGGACCGCGCCGCACGATTCCCAAGGTGTGGATCGGGGATCGATGGATGCCCTCCCGGAAATCATCGAATTGATCGACTCGCGCGCTATGGAGCATCAGTTCGCCGAACAGTGGGCAGTGCAGGATATTCTCAGCGACTCGAGAACACCCGGACTCGAGGCGGGCGATTTTTTTGTCCGAAGCGCTCGCGGACGGATCGTTGCCGCTTTGGCTCTGTGGGACCAACGGGCCGTCAAACAGGCGGTGGTCCGGGGTTATGGCCCCACTGTCGGCCGCCTGCGGCACCTGATCAATCTGTTGGCTCCGGTCTTCGGGATCCCTCGGTTGCCTCGAGTCGGCGAGACGATCGCCATGGCCTATCTGTCGCATATTGCGGCCGAAGATGATCGACCGGAGCATGTTTTGCCGCTCGTTCGAGCGGCCCGGCGCGAAGCTCGATCCAGGGGCCTCACCAGCCTCGCGGTGGGTCTGTCGGTTCGAAGCCCACTGGCGGCAGCAATCAAAGCGGCTTTCCGCCATCGGATTTATCCAAGCACCTTGTATGCGGTCCACTGGTCTGACGACGCGAGCATCGAGGCGGTGGACCGCCTCGATGGGCGGCTGTGCCGGCCCGAGGTCGCGCTGCTGTGAAGGGTCGGCTGGTGGCCACCACCGAGATCGGCGACCGGGGCAGAGACGCCATGTTCGATCTCTTTTCGGAGTTTTTCCGAGGGGTTTCCAAGGAACGCTTCTTCGCCGATCTCGAGCACAAGGACTGGGCCGTGACGGTGACGGATTCCGAGGGTGGGTTGAGGGGTTTCTCGACCTTTGCCAGGTATCAGACGTCCGCGGCGGGACGGCCGCTTCAGGTCCTGGTCTCCGGGGATACGGTAGTCGACCCGTCAGCCCGCCGCAGCAATATGCTCGCCCGTACGGTCCTCGGCGCCATCATGACCCTCGGTGGTTGTGCTGAGGTCCCCCTCCTGTGGCTGCTGATCTGTTCCAGTTTCCGGACGTATCGATTCCTCCCGGTTTTTCTTCGGGAGTTCTATCCGCGCTTCGATCTCGACACCCCGCCGAGTGTGCAGGAGTTGATACGGCTACTGGCCCATGAGCGGTGGGGACGGTACTTCGACCCGTCATCCGGTCTCGTGGTCTTTGATGAACCGCAGATCCTCCGCCAACCCGAAACGGCGGTGGCCGAGGCTCGGCGAACGGACCCGAACGTCGGATTCTTCCTGCGTAGCAACCCGGGTTGGCTTGCCGGTGACGAGTTGGTGTGCCTGGCCGAGTTGAGCCCCGAAAATCTCAACGCGCGCGGCCGCAGAATCCTGCGGTCGGTGGCGCCGGAGATCGAGTTTGTGGGGGGGCGTTGGGCTTGCTGACCGGTGCCGTCAACAGAGCCTGGTGGCTCGCGGCCGAACGCCACCGAGCGGCGTGGTGTCGAGCCGCGTCAGACCCGGCCGCCGCGCAGTCGAAAGTGCTCCACCGGATCCTTCGTCGCAATCGTGATTCCGAATTCGGACGTACGCACTCTTTCGCCGCAACTCCTTCGCCCGAGGCATACAGCGCACGGGTGCCGCTGTCGAGATACGAGGACTATGCCGAAACGATGCGGAGAATCGGCGACGGCGTGACCGGACTCCTGACGACGGAGCCTGTGCGCTTGATCCAGCCTTCGTCGGGCTCGGCATCTCCGAGTAAGTGGATTCCGTACACCAGTTCGTTGCAGCGGGAGTTCTCCCGCGCCATCGGTGCGTGGGTGGCGCAACTCTTTCGATGCCACCCGCGGGCTGCGGCGGGCCCCGCGTACTGGTCAGTGAGCCCGTTGCTGCCCCTGGCGGGCAGCCGACTTCGGTGCCCTTCGGCTTCGAGACGGATAGCTCCTATCTGGGGGGCGCGGCGGCGTCGTTGGTGGAATCGATCATGGCCGTGCCGGGTTCGGTGCGGCATCTCGAGAATATGGAAACCTGCCGCTACGTCACACTCTTTTATCTGCTCCGGTCACGGGACCTGGCACTGATCTCGGTGTGGAGCCCGACGTTCCTCGAACTGCTTGTGGAGAGGTTGGCGGAGTGGGGGGAACGATTGGCGGCCGATGTGGCGGTAGGCGTGCCGAATCCTCCGCGCCTGTGCGAACCTGCTGAAGATCACCGAACTCGACCCATGGTCGGCAGATCGAGAGCAATTCTCGCTGCCTTGAAGGAATCGGACCCGGCTTCGATCCACCGCCGGCTGTGGCCGCGGCTCGCGGTCATCAGCGCCTGGGCAGACGGTCCGAGCGAGACGTATGCCAATCGTCTGGCGGGCCTTTTTCCGCACGCCGAGCTGCAACCGAAGGGGCTCGTGGCCACCGAGGGGATCAGCTCGATACCATTTGAAGCGGAGGACGAAGAGGGCAGTGCTCTGACGCTGACCTCGCACTACCTCGAGTTCGTTGCCGAAGGCGAGGCGGCCGGCGTACCGGCCCACCGGCTCGACCGGGGTGGACGCTATGAGGTTGTTCTGACCACCGGTGGCGGTCTTTATCGCTATCTCACCGGGGACCTGGTGGAGGTCGTTGGTTTTCACGACCGGTGCCCCCGGGTGCGATTCATCGGCAAGAAGGATCTGGTAGCGGATCGGTTCGGAGAAAAGCTCTCCGAACCTCACGTCCGGATGGTGGTCGAAGGTGCCATAGCACGTGAAGGCCTTAGCTTTCGTTTTGGCCTGGTGGCGCTCGAAGAGGGACATCCGCCCGCCTATGTTCTTCACCTGGAATCGGAGGCCGGAGCCGGCGATATGGAACGCGTGGCGCGGCTGGTCGAAAGGGGACTGATGGAGAACCCCCACTATGCCTACTGCCGGGCGCTCGATCAGCTGTCGCCATTGCAGATCCACGCCGTCAAAGGTGACGGGTGGGGGCGTTTCGTGCGACGCCGGGTTCGCGAGGGGCGGCGCGAAGGCGAGATCAAACCGACCTGGTTGAGCAGGGGATCAGGGTGGTGTGAGACCTTTGCCGAGAACGGCGCGTGTTTTCCTCATACCGCCTCTTGATGCCGGCAACCTCCGTTGATCACGGAGTCTGCACGACGTAGAGCACCCCCTCCGCGGTGCCGACGCCGTAAAGCCCGGTTCTCCAATCGAAATAGGGTTGTCCCGGCGCCGCGCGCCGCGCCGGGTCGCCAAACTCCGCAAATGGGGTCGCGGTCGGTTGGGCCGCCGTCGTGTCGATGCTGTAGACCGCGCCGTCGGCGTCTGCAACAAGAACCCTGTCTTCACGGATGAGGGGCACATTCGGTTCAGGCAGCAAGATGCCCGGGCGCCAGACGGCCGAGGCCTCGGTGCCGGTGTCGAGCACGAGGTGGACCCGATTGTCCGTGCTGAAAGCCAACAGACCCGTGCCCCGCTGCGGGAAGACGAAACTCTCGACAGGACCGTCACCGGTCGAATAGGGCGAGGTCCAACGCGAACGCCCGTCCGCGACATCGATAGAGAGAACGTCGCCGAGGTCGGTTCCGACGTAGAGCGCCTCGCCGACCAATACCGCCGCAGTGTTGATCCTCGGGTGGTTCTCCGACCACAGTTTGGAGGCCATACCGTCCTCCAGCGTCAGGGCCCAGATGGTATCCCGACTGCCCCACCGCGCCGTCTCGGTGGTGAAATAGACGCGTTGCTGGGCATAGTCGACGGTGCAGGTATTTCGAATCGCACCAACGGCATCCCTGCCGCCTCCGTTGTCGAAGGACCACGACAACGAACCGGTTGCGAAATCCAGTCCCACGAGACGGCTGCCGCCGAAGAGGTTGTTGACACCCACCATGACCACGTCGTCAACCCCGCCGTACGCGGTGAACATGGCGCACACCGAAGCATCGATCCCGTTGCCGAGGATCGGGCTCACCCACACGGTTTCGCCGGTCGAGGCATTGATCGCCGAGACCCTCCCGTTGCGGCTCGTGACGAGCACCCAGGGCGCACCGTCGGGGGTGATGTTTGCGGGTATCGTGATTGGTCGCCCATCTGAAGGAGACGGGATCTTTGGCGGGAGGTAGCTCGCGGGCCAGGTGCCGCCATCCGGGCCGGGTTCGAGGGCGAAAACATAGCCCGTGCTGGACGTGGTCATGAATTGATCCTCGAGGCCTCCGATGGTCGGCCGGCCGGCCCCGCCGGTTGTGAAGGACCAACGAAACGCGCCGTCGCGACTCTGAGGCCGGCCGAAGGTGAATCTGGCCGGCGAGGGCTCGCCGCTGGAATCGGTCGCGTAGGCGGCGTAAAAATAGCGCATCCCGTTGGCGAGCGTGTCGTGCGTTGCCCGGCCGATCTCGCCGGGCCCACCAGCGTAGGTCCCGACCTCGTCGGCGATCGGATCCGATGGACCCACGGGGTAGCGGTCGGTGCGCACGAGGATCGTGGTCGAAAGATGGCTGCCCGCGGGATTGACCCACAGGAGCTCGTTCTCGCCGTCTCCTGATCGGCAATTGAGCGTGCTCAAAGGCGGCGTCGCCGTGCAATTGGCAAGGACGGCGCGCGTTTGGTCCAGCAGTGTCATCAGTGATTCCCGGGTCACGGGATCATCGATGGAGCGGTCGATGAAGCGTTCGACCGATTGCAGTTGGGAGAGGGCAGCTGAACCGTTGCCACGGTTGACGGAGTTGATGGAGAGTCGAACGAAAAGTTCCATGATCCGAGTTGGGACTTCGGGCCCTCCGGCGGATCGAATGGACGAAATAAGCTCCCACGCAATGGCGCTATAGGCGTCCGCGCACGGAAGAGCCTGGGCGGACACGGTTGGCGCGGCGAGCACGGCGAGCGCGACAAAAACGACCATTGAGATCAATCGAACTCGACACATCACGGCAACCTCCAGCATCCTTTTCCAAAGATGTTACCTGTTCCCGGCGACGTTTCCGGGGGAAAGACCGTTTTCAGAGCCTGTGCCGTCAGGTGACGAGCATCGCTGAACGCAACTCGTCGGCCTTCGCAGTCCCGACGAGCTCTTCCACCAGGACCAGGGCAAATTCGAGGGCGGTGCCGGGTCCGCGGCTGGTGATGACATTGCCGTCAACAACGACCCGGTCTTCCACTGCGGTGGTCGATGGGCCGAATCGTTTTTCGAAGGAGGGGTAGCAGGTCGCTCGTTTGCCGACAAGGACTCCCGCCGCAACGGGTGCATAGGCGGGCGCCGCGCAGATGGCGCCGATTTTTCTTCCGGCGGCAAATTGTTCCTCGAGCAGGGAGACGACCGCCTCCGATCGGCCGAGATTCTCTGAGCCCGGCATGCCGCCCGGCAACACGACGAGATCCGCTGTGGTGTTGAGGTCAACGAGGGCCGAATCGGTAACGATTCCTAGACCGTGGGCACCGGTGACGACCCCTCCGTTGAGCCCTGCCACCGTCACCTCGACGCCGGCGCGACGCAAGACATCGATCTGGGTGACCGCCTCGATTTCTTCGAAGCCGTCAGCGAGAATCACGATTGCCGTCGCCATATTGCCCTCCCGATTGGTTGCTCGAGGCTATCACGGGCATTGAAAAAGCCACTGGTGCCGAGGCGATACCACGCGGTTTCTGCCACTTGATTCTCAACAGTGGAGCAAGAGTCAGAACCCGTAGGTCACGGCAAATCCGTAGACCCGGACTTCCTCGTTGTTGACGAAGTCGAGGTTGACCATCGCTTGATAATTCTTGACAATTCACGCCCTGGTTATGTGGCAGAATTGTGACAAGCGAGTGAAGGGCATCTCGGGAACTTCGAGTGACATATTCCAGAAAAATAAAAACGGTCCTGATTGCAGTGGCGGTGTGGGTGGCGATGGCCCCGTTGGGCCTGGTTTCTGCGCAGAACCCATCGACCGAGGCGTTGCGCATCGAATCCTCGAAGGCGCCGGAAATCGACGGTGACCTGAGCGACCCTATCTGGAGTGAGGCTTCGTGGTTCGATGATTTTCGCCAGACTGAACCCCACTTTGGTGAGGCCGCGACCCAGCCGACGAGGATCGCCTTCCTGCTCGGCGAAAGGGCCATTTATGTGGCCGTGATCTGCGATGACGATCACCCCGATCAGATCCGGGCCCAGAAACTCCGGCACCGTGACCGGCCGGAGACCGACGACAATATCCAGTTGATTTTCGACACCTACCGGGACGAGATCCGCGGCACCATTTTCGTGGTCAACCCCCTGGGCGCCAAAGACGAAGGCCTGGTCAATGGCGCCTGGCGCTACACCTGGAACTGGAACGAGGTCTGGAATGTCAAGGCCAAGATCACCGAGACCGGGTGGCAGGCCGAGTTCCGGATTCCGCTGCGAATGCTGCGTTACCGCGCCCATGGCGAACAGACGTGGGGCGTCAACGTCAAGAGGGTTGTCAAGAGGCTGCAGGAAGAAAGTTATCTGTCGGCGCCACCGCCGCCATTCGAAATCAGCAGCCTGAACTTCGCCGGCGAGCTCAGCGGGCTTTCGTTTGACAAACGACAACGAAACCTCCAGTTGATCCCATATGGTCTGGCCGGATTGGTGCGAGAGACCGATCCCGAGGGTGGCGATGATCTCGAGGATTCCTATCTCGAGGCCGGTCTTGACGTCAAGTTCTCGGTGACCTCCAATCTTGTCCTCAACGCGACCTACAACACCGATTTCTCGCAGGTCGAGTCCGACGACGTGCAGGTCAATTTGACGAGGTTCTCGCTCTTTTATCCGGAAAAGCGCGAGTTCTTTCTCGAAAACGCCGATCTTTTCTCCTTTGGGCACGGTCAGGGTTTTCCGGGCCGGCCGCCCGAAATCACGCCCTTTTTCAGCCGTCGTATCGGCATCTACGATGGCGAAACTGTTCCTATCGACGGCGGTCTGCGTCTCACCGGCAAGGTGGGCAAAAGCGATATCGGAGTGCTCTCGATGCGGACCGGCGGTGTGGAGGAGTTCGGTCTCGAATCGGCCTGGTACAACGTCGCGAGGTTGCGCCAGGATCTGGGCGGCCGTTCGTATGTCGGCGGAATCATCACTGACAAAAGCGAAAGCGGCCATCGGTCGACGACCATTGGTATAGATGGCGCCTGGTATATCACCCAGGCACTTTCATTCCTTGCCGACTACCTCAGGGTGGATGACGACGAGGAGGGTTCGACTTCGGCCGGTTACCTGGCCCTCGATCTCACGACCGACCCGTGGGGCTTCAGATTCGCCTATCGTCAGATAGATGATGGAATGAATCCGGCCGTTGGTTTCGTCCGCCGAACCGGCTATCGAAACGGCCACGGGTCCTTGCGGCGGACCATCCGGCCCGGCAAGCTGGGTATCCGCCGGCTCTCATTCCGTGGCTCGGCCAGCGGCCATCAATCCCTGGTCTACGACACGACTGAAAGCAGCAGTTTCAACTTCAATATCGAGTCGGAGATGAGCTCCGGCGACAAGTTCGACTTTCGGATCGGGCGGAATTTCGAGCGCCTTTTTGAAGATTTCGAACTGGATGAAGATCTCATCTTTGGGCCGGGCGACTACACCTTTGTCAACGGATCGATCGACTATCATTCGGATCGGTCCCGACGCTGGGGTGGCGATGCCTCGATCAGCGGTGGTGGGTTTTACGACGGTGATCGGAAGCAGTTTTCCGGTGAGCTCTGGTTTGTTTTCAGCAAGCATCTGAGGACAGGCGGTTCGTACTCGATTTACGACATCACGAGTGACCACGGAGCTGTCGACTGGCAGCTATGGTCGCTCCGGCTCGACTACACGTTTTCTCCCGTCCTTTCGACGTCGGCATATCTGCAGCACAATTCATCCACCGAAACGACCTTGCTCAATCTGCGTCTTCGTTGGATCCTGCACAACGATTCCGATCTTTTTGTGGTGTACAACGAGAGCGAGATCGACGAGATCGGTCTGCCGGTCGAGCGCCACCGCGAACTGGCCGTCAAGGTGAGCTACCGCTTCTTCTTGTAAGATCCTTGGCGATGATGTTCTGGTATTCGCTGCGATTGTTTCGGCGCCTCGATATGCGTTAGTCGAGGAGATCCCTGATAGAAAATCGCTATCGGTATCGGTATCGGCATCTATCGCAGTATCGCTATCGATTTCGTTTTTGACCGCGACTCGGGTGCCGAGGTTTTCGACAACGATATCGAGAGCGACTGGTCCGAAAGGCTTTCTGTATGCGTTATTCGATTCGTCGAATCAGTCTTCCTCCGTCGCCTCCCTCGGCCCGGCATTCTTGGCATAGGTATCCATCCACTCCGACATCTCCCACAACATGTGCATGATGCTTTCTTTCGCCCGGTAGCCGTGGCTTTCGTGCGGCAACATACACAGTCTGGCGGTTGCGCCGAGGCCCTTGAGGGCCGCGTAGTAACGTTCGCTCTGCAGGGGATAGGTGCCGGAGTTGTTGTCCGCCGCACCGTGGATCAGCAGGATCGGTTCATTGACCTTTTCGGCGTGCATGAAGGGCGACATGGCGAAGTAGATTTCCGGCGCCTGCCAGACCGTGCGTTCCTCTCGTTGGAACCCGAAGGGTGTCAGCGTCCGGTTGTAGGCCCCGCTGCGAGCGATGCCGGCCCGATAGATGTCGGAGTGGGCGAGCAGATTGGCTGTCATGAAGGCGCCGTAAGAGTGTCCGCCGATGACCATGCGGTCGGGATCGCCGACACCGCGCCGGACCACCTCGTCGACTGCCGCTTGTGCGCTGGAAACGAGTTGTTCGACAAAGGTGTCGTTCGGCTCCTCATCACCCTCGCCGACGATCGGCATGGCCGGGTCGTCGAGCACGGCGTAACCGCGGGCGAGCCACAGCATGGGCGACCAGTAGGTCACCCTGACGAATCGATGAGGGCGAGTCGGTGACCTGGCCGGCGGCGCTGGCGCTTTTGAACTCCTGCGGGTAGGCCCACATGAGCATCGGCAGCGGGCCGTCCTTTTCCTTGTCATAGCCGGTGGGGAGATAGAGGGTCGCGGTGAGTTCGACGCCGTCCGACCTCGTATAGCGCACCATCTCCTTCTGCACGTCGGCAAACTGCGGGTTGGGATGGGGGAATGCGGTGATCTGTTTCTTGGTGTCGGCGTCGAGATTGCGGATCCAGTAGTTGGGCTGGATATCCTTGGATTCTCGCGAGGTCAGGATCAGGCCGTTCTCGGGATCCAGAAACTCCACCGGTCGTTCGTAGAAGGGCGCCGCCGAATGAAAGAGCCGGCGGGTTTCTCCGGTCTCCACATTCATCGCATCGAGGAACGGCCGGTCACCCTCCGGGCTCGCGCCGGATCCGCTCAAAAATACGGTCGCTCCGTCGTCGGCCGTCACGAGCACCTTGGTGCCCCTTGGCGTTGATGTCAGGAGGGGTCTTCCGGGGTCGCTGTAACGATCTTCGTATGAATAGTCCATGGTGAGTACCGGAGCGGAGCCGGGGTCGGAGGGCCGGACCCGCCACACCTTGGCCTGCCGGTTCTGAAACCACACGCCACTGACATAGGCGAGATCATCAGATCCCCAATAGGTGCCGCGATAACGGAGATCGATCTCGGCCAGGACCCTGGGTGACCCGGAAAACGGGGCTTCGAGCAGGGAGAGGCGATCTCGGAGCTCGGCGTCGGCACCCGCATCGCCTCCATCGAGCGCTTCCACGAGGAACAGGGTGGAATCGGCGTCGCTGCGCCAGTTGACGATTCGCGGACCGGTCCGGACCGAACCGAAGGGCACCGGCACATCGTCAGCCAGGGGGAGCGTGGCGATTGTTGCTACAACCTCACCGTCCGGATTCCAAACCTCGATATCGAGGGGGAAGCGCCATGAGGGGACGGTGTAGCTGAATGGCTTCCGGGTCGTGCTCACGAGGATATAGCGCCCGTCTGGGGACGGGGTGAAGCCACCGATGATGCCGGCTGGGCCGATCGCCTCGAGACTCCCGTCGAGCCCTGCACGGACGATTTGTGAGGTGGTGTAATGCTCGAAAACGGACTCGTCGTGAGGGCTCTTGAGAAGATCCTGATAGGTACGTGCCGGCGCGACCCGACCCAGATTCTCCTGGATGACGGGGCCCGTGGGCACCGAGGGCTTCTGCGGCGCATCTCCATGATCATCGGGGATCACCGATGCGAAAACCGCGCTGCCGTCCGGGGCCCAGACGAGGGTGTCGGAATAGGTGTGGTTGACGGATTTGTCGAAGAGCCGTCCGGCTTTGGCCGAGGCCACCTCGATGGTCCACAGCTCGATTGTTTCTGACAAGGTGAGTAGGAAAGCGATGTGTCGGCCGTTGGGCGACCATCGGACCATGCTGATCTTGGGGTTCTCGGGCAGACCCTTGATCGGCCGCTCGTCGCCGCCTTCGAGGCTGCGGAGCGCGAGTTTTTCGGTATACCTCGCGCGGCTCGGTCCATAGTTCCTCGGGTTGATTCGCAGACCGGCGATTCGCAACTCGGGCTGCGAGACCTCGTCGATGCCCGCGAGGCCGGGTCGGGTGAGAATCAGAATGTTCTTGTGGTCGGGGCTCACCGAGATGGTTGGCGTGAATGGGGCCTCGACGACCTTCGCGATGACCTCCGGCGGTCGCTGATAGACCTGTTCGGTCCCGGCTTCAACCCCCGGCGCCCAGAGCGCGCCGAGAAGAACCAATGTCGCGACGGACGACGCCGACAGAAACTGCCTGAAAGAAATCTGAGAGACCATCATGAAACCCTCCTTCGGTACTGCGTATCCCCCGCGTTGTCAGGAACGAGAATACGGGGGCGGTGTGGCGCTGACAACCGCAAATATCCATTGACAGGTGGCGGGTCACGAATGACCTCAACGTATAATCGGTCTCATGATTCAGGATGCCACCGACGACCGTCCGCCGCGCAGTCTGTGGGGGAGTGCGCTCTGGTATGCCGATCGAACCCCGGAGGAACGCAACCGATATGTTGACTTTCTCAGGGCCCTGTCGATTCTCGCAGTCGTTTTGGGGCATTGGCTCATCTCCGCGCCCTATTTTGCAGACGGGGCTCCGGCTTATAGCCACCTTCTCGTTCTGGCACCGTGGTCGCAGTGGCTGACCTGGCTTTTCCAGGTGATGCCGATCTTTTTCTTTGTCGGTGGATTTTCGAACGGCATTTCGTGGGAGTCCGCCAAGCGCAAGAAGCTCAGTTATCGCGCATGGTTCGACAGCCGTTCACGACGTCTGATCGGTCCGGTCCTCCCCCTGCTGATCGCGTGGGGCGCGATGGTTGCGGTGGCCCACGCAAACGGTGTCGGACCGCGGATGATCTTTATCGGCTCGAAGGTGGCCTTGATTCCGGTTTGGTTCCTGGCCGTCTACATCATGGTCGTGGCCCTTGTGCCGTGGAGCCACGCTGCCTGGCAGAAGTGGGGCTTTGCTTCTGTTCTGGCGCCGGTGATGGCGGCCGCGGTGATGGACGTGGCGTTTTTCGCCGGCGATATGCGGACCCTCGCCTGGCTCAACTACCCCTTCGTCTGGCTTTCGGTCCACCAGCTGGGATATGCGTGGCACGACGGACGTATCAGCGGCGTGAAGACTGGCTGGTCGCTCTTCGCTGCCGGCCTTCTTTCGTTGGGCGCTTTGACGCAACTCGGGCCCTATCCACTGGCCCTGGTCGGCGTCCCGACCGACGAGATCAGCAATACCCTGCCGCCGAAATTGCCGCTGCTGGCGCTCGCTGCGGCGCAGATCGGGCTGGTTCTTTTGTTCGAGAAACCGGCCAGACGATGGCTCGCGAAGAGGGTGCCCTGGGCCGCCACGATAATGATCAACGGCATGATCATGACGATCTTCCTTTGGCACTCGACGGTGATGATGCTGTTGGTTGGCCTCGCCTTCTGGCAGATGCCGTCGGTTCTCGGACAATACCCAAATACCACCGGGTGGTGGTTGACCCGTCCGTTGTGGCTGGCGGCCTACACCATTGTCACCGTGCCGTTTCTGTTGGTGTTTTCGAGATTCGAACGACCCTCCTCGGACAAGGACCGTCGACCGGCTGCGGTTTGGCTGCAGCTCATCGGCTGCGGCATCGCCTGCGGCGGCCTTGCCATGTTGGCGATTGGCGGCGTCGGCGGCGAGGGTTGGCTCGGTTTGCGATGGGTACCGCTGCTGTTGCCCCTGGTCGGCGCCGGTATCGCGGGCTTCGGGCCCCTGGGCCTTGTGGGAAGAAGCGTGAGTGGGCGGGGATAGACTGGGCGGACGGGAGAGCCCCGCAGGGGCGTACCGTTTGTACGCAGCTTGCGAGCCCTGAAGGGGCGACAGATCTTCGATGTATGTGAGCCCGAGGGTACCGAGCTAACCTTCGGTACCCCGCTCATAGACCACCCGGCCGTCGACGATGGTCATCTCGATCTCCATGTCGAGGATCTCCGACGGATCAATCTCCATCAGATTGCGGTCGATGACGGTGATGTCGGCTAGTTTGCCGGCCTTGATCGAGCCCCGGCTGTCGCCTTCGAATGCCGCCGCTGCATTGTTGATGGTGTAGGCCTCGAGCGCCTCGTGCATGGTGATCTTCTGTTCAGGGAACCAGCCGCCTTCAGGCTCGCCTGCCAGGGTGGTGCGGTTGACGGCGGCGTGGATCAGGTATCTGGGGTGAACGTGGTAATAGGCCGCCGAGGTACCGGGCCAATCCGAACCAAAGGAAAGCGTGGCGCCGTTGTCCAGCAGCGAGCGGAAGGCGTAGGCGCCCTTGCACCTCTCGTGGCCGATGCGTTCTTCCATCCACCGCATGTCGTCAGATATGTGGTAGGGGTTGACCTCGGCGATGACGTTGAGCTCTTTGAATCGCGGAAAATCTTCGGGCCGGATGACCTGGGCGTGGATCACCCGGTATCCCTCGAGATCGCGGCCCACCTCCTTCATCAACCGTTCGTAGGTATCGAGCATGAGCGCCGAGCCCTTGGTGCCGATGGCGTGAACATTGGCAACGAAGCCCGACTCGCGTGCTTCGGTCAACAGCCCGTACATCTTCTCCATATTTCCAGTGGCGAAATCGGGGTCGTCCGAGGTGTGACGTCGGTAGTGTCCGTAGTTTCCGGGTTGGTCGTTATATGGCTCGAAGAACAGGGCCCCGTGGGTCCCCATGATCCCGTCGATATAGCCTTTGAGGGCACCGTAACGGAGCCACCCGTCGGGCTCTTTGTTTACCGGGTGCAGACCCATGGTCAGACCGGCCTCACCCAGTTCGGCACCGCGCGAGAGGTCGGGGCGCAGCCAGAATCGGCAGGTGAGCTCGCCGTTCTCCTGCAGTTTGACCAGCCGTGCGGTCTGGTCGGGTTTGGCGATATCGTGGACCTCGACGATGCCCGACGCCGCCAGCTCCCGCAAGGCCGCGCGGTTTTCCGCCAGCGAGCGTGCTTCGGATTTGGGTTTGATCAGCTGGCGGATCCTGTCGAGGGCCGGCGAGGCAGCCCGGATCAGGCCGGTAGGACTGCCATCGTGGTGGCGTTGCATCCCGGCGAGGGGATCGCTGAGGAGACCGGCCGCCTCGAGTGCCGGTGTGTTGGCGAGGAATAGCTTGCGGTCGAAGCTCGACAGCAGGCATGGATTTTCTGTCGAGACCTCGTCGATCATGGCCTTAAAAGGGAGCCAGCGTGACTCCGGCCCGGCTCCGGCCTGCGCCGCTCCAAGTGCCCATTGCTCGTAAGCGCCCCACATCCCACCGACGATCCATTCGCCGTCATCGATGTTGTCCACCACCCGCGCGACCTCGTCGCGAAGGCCCTGCTCATCGGAAACGCGGAGCAGATTGATGTCGGTCAGCAGCGCGCCGGCGCTGTCGAAGTGGATGTGGCCGTCGATGAAGCCGGGCACCACGAAGGCGCCTGTCGAGATCGATGATTCGGGTGTCCGGGCCGGCAAGGGATCGGGCCTCTTCGGAGGAATCGAGCACGGCGGTGATCCGGTTGCCTGAAATCACCACCGCCTCGGCCCACGGTTTTTCCGATTCCATGGTGTATATTCTGCCGTCGAGCAGGATCAGATCGGCCGGGCTGTCGGCGTCCTGGGTGCAGGCGGCAAGGATCGAAACAGTGGCCACGAGACAGATGGTGATGAGATTGCGCATTGCTGATAACCTCCGTAATCGATCCGGCTGGGCCCCGGCGGAACCGCCCCGGCCCCTCGCCGCATCATGATACACGGCGAATCGCGGCGCCAGATTTGAAACTTGTTGAAGCTTCTTGCGAATAAATCAGGGAGTCATCGCTTCGCGGCCGGTTCCGGGCCGGAATCGATGGCCGAACATGTGCAAACGGGAAAATGAATATCGGTGACCACCGAACAAATCCACGAGGGAGGCAAGGAATGAAACGAACGATTCTGGGATCGCTGTGTCTGCTCGCGCTCATCGGGTGCGGCCAGGCAGCGGTCGACACCGAGGAGGCGGAGATCGTGCTGACCAGCGGCATCAATCTGGCGAATATGGACACATCCGTCCGACCGCAGGACGACTTCTTCCGCTATGTCAATGGGACCTGGCTCGAGACCGCCGAGATCCCGGCCGACCGGACCAACACCGGGGTCTTTCTGGACCTCCGCGACGGCTCGCGCGAGGACGTGCTGGCGATCATCGAAGATGTGTCGGCCAGTGATGATCTCGAGCCCGGCTCCGACGAAAAGAAGGTGGCCGATCTCTACAACTCCTTCATGGACACCGAGCGTCTCGACGAACTCGGTGTGTCTCCGATTGCCGACGGGCTCGCAACCATCGACGCCATCTCCGACCGAAGCGAGCTTTCGGCTTACTTCGCCAACAGCAAGATTCTCGGCACCGGTGGCCCGATCACGGTCTTCATCTCGATCGACGGCAAGGATTCGACCCGCTACGCCGCTCACCTCTACCAGAGCGGTCTGGGTCTGCCGGATCGTGACTATTATTTCCGGGAAGACGAAAAGTCGGTCGAGCTTCGCGCGGCCTATGTGTCCCACATCGAGAAGATGTTCGAGCTGGCCGGATTTGACAACCCAAAGGGATCGGCGCAGAGATTGATGGCCCTCGAGACCGAGATGGCCGCCAAACACTGGACGACAGTCGAGAACCGCGACCGCGACAAGACCTACAACAAATTCGCCGTCGATGATCTCGGCACCCTCGGCGATGGTGTCGATTGGCCGGCCTTTCTCGCAGCGGCTGGACTCGAGGCCGAAGACGACATCATCATCTACCAACCCAGCTACCTCGAGGGCTTCAACCAGATATTCGAGGCAACCCCGGTCGAGGTCTGGAAATTGTATCTGCGGTGGAATCTGCTCAACCGGACCGCCAACTATCTCTCCGCGCCGATCGTCGACCAGGACTTTGATTTCTACCAGCGCACCCTCAACGGCCAGCAGGAACAGCGGCCGCGATGGCAGCTTGGGGTCGACACGGTCAACAGCAGCCTTGGCGAGGTCATCGGCAAGGTCTATGTGAGCCGTCACTTCAAACCCGAGGCCAAGGCGCGGATGGTCGAACTGGTTGAAAATCTTCGTGCCGCCTATGGCGAGGCCATCGAAGGCCTCGAATGGATGAGCCCCGAGACCAAAGCTCAGGCCCAGGTCAAGCTTGCCAAGTTCGTCCCCAAGGTCGGTTATCCTGACCGCTGGGAGGATTACACCGATCTCGAAATCGTCGATGGTGACCTGGTAGGCAATATCCGGCGAGCAAATCTCTTCTTCTTCGAACTGGACCGGAGCAAGCTCGGCGGCCCGATTCGGGACTGGGAGTGGGGGATGACTCCGCAGACCGTCAACGCCTACTACAACCCGTCGATGAATGAAGTCGTGTTCCCGGCCGCCATCCTGCAGCCTCCGTTCTTCAATATGGCGGCGGATGACGCGGTCAACTACGGTGCCATCGGGACGGTGATCGGCCACGAAATGGGCCACGGTTTCGACGATCAAGGTTCGAAGTACGACAGCGAAGGCAATCTGAACAACTGGTGGACCGACGAGGATCTTGCCGAATTCAAAAAGCGGACCCAGGCTCTCGTCGATCAGTATGCAAAATTCCAGGTCTTTGAGGACCTGAATGTCAACGGCGAGCTGACCCTCGGCGAAAACATCGGTGATCTCTCCGGTCTGACGATCGCCTACCGTGCCTATCAGATGTCGCTCGACGGCCAGGAAGCCCCGGTGATCGACGGTATGACTGGAGATCAGCGGTTCTTTATGGGCATCGGCCAGGTGTGGCGATACAAGGCAACCGAGGAGGCGACTCGCAATCGCGTCCAGACTGACCCCCACTCGCCACCGGAATTCCGGGTCAACGGCCCGGTCCCGAATATGCCCGAATTCGTGGCGGCCTTCGATGTCAAGGAGGGCGACGCCCTCTACCTACCGCCCGAGGAGCGGGTGAAGATCTGGTAGGGCAGTACGAGAAACCAACTTGAACAACCCGGGCCTCGCGGCCCGGGTTTTTTCGTGGCAGAGGAGCAGAGGGGCAGGGGAGAAAGGGGGAAAGGGAGAAAAAAGGGAGAAAGGGGAGAAAGGGGGAAGGGCCCGCCGCTCGTTCCTGGATGAGAGATCACTCCTGCCAGGTGTGAGTTCGGGCAGGAACAGCGACAGGGAACAGTGGACGGCGGCAGCGTTCAGTAGGCAGCGGCAGCGACCAGCGGCCGGGGCAGCGTCAGCGTCAGCGGACAGCCCTTACTTAGTCGGGTTCAAGAGGCGCCAGGTCATGGCACGGACTTGATCGAAGGCCTTCATCGCTTCACTGGCTCCGTTCGGGCTGATCGCCCCGGCGTCGGCGAGGAGCTGCAAGTGGCTGTCGACCTCTTTCGCGGAGGCGTACGCGATTCTCCAGTGGTTCAACCGGTCTCTACCGAAACGGCCGTGGCCTTCTGCCAGGTTGGCCGGGACTGAGCTCGCCGATCGGACTACCTGATCGGCTATGGATTTCAGCGGAGCGGGAACTCTCATCACGAGTTTGATCGCGATTCCTGCTGCTTCGAGGGCTTTCGAGTGGGCAACGAGGTTGGTGGTCGTGGCGGCTGAGGACATGGTCACCTCCGGGTCGTTCATGCCCATACCCACAAGCCGGTGTGGTGGCCGATGTCAAGGATGCCCTGCACCCTGACTGTCCTTGACATCGGCCGCCCACCGGCTACCCCTTGTGTTGAACGACCCGGAGGTGGCCACTTCGTCGCCTGTACTCCTGACCGCTGCCGCTGCCGCTGCCGCTGCCGCTGCCGCCGCCGCTGGACACTGTCGCTGCCGCTGCAATTCGGGCACGGACGCGGACGTGGGCACGGGGCAACCACGGACCGGAAATGCCAAAAACCAACTCGTAAGCCACGTGTTGTCAGTTGGAAAACTTCGCGTGACGATCTGTTTTGGACAGCAGTGATCCTGGATGCTGGATCCCGGGCCGGAGCCCGAGCCCGTTACCGTTACCGAAAGGGCGAAAAGGCGAAAGGGAGGAAGGGCGAACCATCCTTCACTGACAATGGATGCCAACGGCGCCTCCCGATGTCATCCTGAGCGAAGCGCCAAAGGCGCGTAGTCGAAGGATCTGCGGCTCGGGTCGTTTTGTCCATCTCATAGATCCTTCGACTGCGCGCCCGAGGCGCTGCGCTCAGGATGACATACTGAAAGATCGCTGGGCCCCATGCTCCTCTGCCATGTGGGTGCGGTCCGCCCTATTCGGGATCGGGATCGGGACATCGATGCCATCACGTCGATAGCGAGAGCGATCCCGATAGCGATAGCGATGGGCGGCAGGCTAAGATACGGGGTCCACAGAGGGAGGATTTGATGAAAATTCGGGTTGGATCTGCGCTTCTTTTTTCCATTCTGCTCGTTTCTTCCGTCTGGGCGCAATCGACCCAGGGCTACTACCAACACCCCGCCATCCACGGCGACACCGTGGTCTTCTCTGCCGAGGGTGATCTGTGGAGTGTCCCGATCGACGGAGGCCTGGCCCATCGGCTGACCAGTCATCCGGCAACGGAAAGCCACCCCGTCATCTCTCACGACGGATCGATGGTGGCCTTCACCGCGAACTATGAAGGACCGGCAGAAATCTACACGATGCCGATCACAGGAGGTCTTCCCTCGAGATGGACCTATGAAGCAGAGGTGTCGATCGCCACGACCTGGGCACCGGATGGAGGGCTGGTCTATGCGACCTCTCACTACTCGACCCTGCCGGATCTGCAGTTGGTTTCGATCGACCTCGAAAGCAGGGTTCACACCAGGGTGCCGCTGAGCCAGGCCAGTGAAGGCGTCTACGACGATTCGGGAGACACCCTGTTCTTTGTTCGTCCCGGTTATCACCGCAACGTGACGAAAAGATATCAGGGCGGCACGGCGCGCAAAATCTGGAAGTTTGCCAGGGACGCCTCCGAAGCCGAGGTGCTGACTCCGGACTATGCCGGCGGCAGCCATAGTCCCATGTGGTGGAACGGACGAGTCTATTTCATCAGCGATCGCGACGGCACGATGAATATCTGGTCAATGGATTCCGACGGAGGGACCCTGGAGCAACACACCAACCACAGCGGATGGGATGTTCGCGCCGCCGATCTCCACGGCGGGCGTATCGCATATCAGACCGGTGCTGATCTGTGGCTCCACGATCTCGAGAGCGGTGCCTCGAGCATGATCCCGATCACCCTCGCATCCGATTTCGATCAACTGCGCGAGAAGTGGGTGAAAAAACCCATGCAGTATCTGACGTCCGCCCATATCCACCCCGAGGGTGAGAGCGTTGTGCTCACCGCACGCGGGCGGGTCTTTGTGGCGCCGGCGAAGGCCGGACGTCGGTTGCGGGCGTCGCACACTCCTGGAGTGCGTTTCCGCGACGGCGTTTTCATGCCCTCGGGCGATGAGATCCTGGTGCTCTCGGACGAGAGCGGTGAACTGGAATTCACCACCCTCCCGGCTGATGGCGTCGGCGATTCTACGGTGCTCACCGACGACGGGGCGATCCTCCGTTTTCAAGGTCACCCATCTCCCGACGGCGCGTGGATCGCCTACACGGACAACAACTCCGATCTGTGGCTACTCGATCTCGCAAGCAAAGCGCAGAAGCGTATCTCAACGAACCGGGAGGGCGTCGGGGATATCTCGTGGTCGCCCGACGGCCGGTGGGTGGTGTTTGTTCAGGCGGCTCTCAATTCCTTCCAACAGCTGTGGCTCCACGACACCAAGAGCGGCCAATTGACCGCAGTGACCAGCGATCGCTTCAACAGCAGCGACGCCGTGTGGAGCCCCAATGGGAAATGGCTCTATTTTCTGTCCGATCGCAATCTGCAATCGGTTGTCGGAAGCCCATGGGGCACCCGCCAACCCGAGCCCTATTTCGACAAGGCGATGAAGATTTACCAGGTTTCGCTGCAGGATGATCTGCGCCCGCCATTCAGACCTGATGACGAGCTGTTCGAAAAACCAGAGAAGGAAAAGAAAGAAAAACCGGATGGCGAAGAGCCCGGGACCCCGCCGGTAGAGATCGATCTCGAGGGTCTACGGGAACGGGTGTGGGAGGTTCCAGTCGACGCCGGGAACTTCCATGGGCTCGGGGTCAACGCCGAGGCCCTTTTCTGGATGTCGCGCGATTCGGGTCTGGGAGCAAAGACCCACCTGATGGGCGCCGAGATATCCGACGAAAAGGTCGAGGCAAAAACCCTGGTCGAGGACGTGCGTTCCTTCGAGCTCGCGGCGAACGGCAAGAAACTCCTGCTACGCAAGGGAGAAGACTTTTTTGTCATCGATGCCAAGGCCGCCGAACCGGCGAAGCTCGGTGAGCACAAGGTCGATCTCGACGGCTGGACATTCGCCATCGACGTTCGCGAGGATTGGCGCCAGATCTTCATCGATGCGTGGCGTCTGGAACGCGACTATTTCTACGATCCTGCAATGCACGGTGTCGATTGGAACGCCGTCCGCGACAAATATCTGCCGTTGGTCGATCGGGTGACCACCCGGGGCGAGTTGAGCGATCTCATCGGCCGTTTTGTCGGTGAACTCTCAGCCTTGCATACCAGCGTCCGCGGAGGCGATCTGCGCGATGGCCCCGACGATATCGACGCCGCCGGTCTCGGAGCGCGGCTCGTCCGCGATCCCGACGCAGGCGGGTACCGCATCGACTATATCTATCAAAGTGACCCCGATCTGCCGGATCTGCGGTCGCCGCTCGCCGACCCCTTGCTCGGCATCTCCGCCGGTGACATCGTCGAGGCGGTCAACGGTCTCGCCACCCTGAGCGCGGACCACATCGGCGCCCTCCTGAGAAACCAGGAAAACAGACAGGTGCGGTTGCGGGTGAAATCAGCCGACGGCGGGGCGAGTCGGGATGTCATCGTCGTTCCCACCGGAGACGAACGTGGACTGCGCTACCGAGATTGGGAGTACACGCGCCGGATCGAGGTCGAGGACAAGAGTGATGGGAAAATCGGCTATGTCCACCTCCGTGCGATGGGCAGCCGGGACATCTCGGCCTGGTATCGCGAGTTCTACCCGGTGTTCAATCGGCAGGGGATCATCCTCGATTTCCGCCACAACAACGGCGGCAACATCGACAGCATCATCCTCGAAAAGTTGATCCGGCAGGCCTGGTTCTATTGGAAAACACGGGTTGGAGAACCCTACTGGAACATGCAATACGCCACGCGGGGACATCTGGTCGCCCTGTGCGATCAAAACACGGCCTCGGATGGCGAGGCGGTGATCGAAGGATTCCGGCGTCTTGGATTGGGCGAGATCATCGGCATGCGGACCTGGGGTGGAGAGATCTGGCTCAGTTCGGTCAATCGCCTCTCCGACGGCGGGCTGGCCCGCGCGCCGATGATGGGTGTCTACAGTGCCGATGGTGAGTGGTTGATCGAGGGTCACGGAGTCGAGCCCGATATCGTGGTGGACAATCTGCCCCACGCGACGTTCATGGGTTCGGATGCGCAACTCGATACCGCGATCGAGCACCTGCTCGAAAAGATTCGGCAGGATCCGCGTTCGGTGCCCGAGGCACCGCCCTATCCGGATCTGTCCTTTGATTATCCGGAGCGCTGAGCAGGGGGTCGACGAGAAATCAAGTCCATGACGAGCCGGGGACGAGCCGTCGTCTTCATGCTGGCGTCGGCCGCAGCCTTTGCCGGAATGAGTGCCTGCGTCAAAGCGGCCCCCGAGGTCCCACTTCTCGAGAAGGTCTTTGTCCGCAATCTGATCTCGCTCTTCATTGCCGGCGCCGTCGCCCTGCGTTCGGGTCGGCCGCTTCTGGGCAGTCGACAAAGCCGGCCGCTCCTGCTGCTGAGGTCGCTGCTCGGGTTGGCCGGGGTGACCTGCTATTTCTACGCCATCGATCATCTGATCCTGGCCGATGCCGCCATGTTGACCAAGCTGTCGCCATTTTTTGTCGCGGCCTTCGCTCTTTTTTTCCTCGGTGAGAAACCGGCGCGGGCGGTCATCCTGGCGATGGTGATCGCCTTTGTCGGAGGGCTCTTTGTGATCAAGCCTCGATTTGATCTCAGCATTCTGCCGGCGCTGATCGGGCTTTCGTCCTCGGTCTTCGCGGGTGGGGCCTACACCGTGGTGCGATCACTGCGAACACGGGAAACGCCCGAGACTATTGTCTTTTTCTTTTCCCTGGTCTCGGCGGTCTGCCTGCTTCCCTTCGTGGTCCGGGATTTTTATGTGCCGGATGGCCGCGAGATCCTGCTGCTGTTCGGTATTGGAGTCGGTGCCGCGATCGGACAGTTCGGTCTGACCCTGGCCTATCGTTACGCACCGGCGGCAGAGGTCTCCATCTACACCTATTCGACGATCGTTTTTTCGGCCCTCCTCGGCCTCGTGATCTGGTCCGAAGTTCCGGATGCGCTGAGCCTGGCGGGAGGCGTCCTGATCCTCGGTGGTGGACTTCTGGCATTCCTGGCCGAGCGCAAACCGGGTTGAGATATCCTGGGCCGACGGGGGAAGGTGCTATGTGGTTTCATCGTTTGGGCTGGGTTCTGACGGTTTTGTGTCTGGCCGCCGGGTCAGGGCCCGGCTTCGCACAGGAGCCCGAAACAACTGGTGACGGGGTTCGCACGGTCTATCTGATTCGCCATGGCGAGTACGATCAGGACGACGAACGTGATCCTTATGTCGGCAAAGCGCTGGTTCCGCTGGGGGTGGCCCAGGCCAAGCTCCTCGCAGCCCGTCTGAGAGGGATGCCGGTCGAATTCGATTCGCTCCACAGCAGCACGATGGCTCGGGCCCGGCAGACGGCGCTTTTGATCGGTGAGGAGTTTCCGGATCTGGAGCTCCGGGCGTCGTCTCTGATCAGTGAGTGCACCCCGCCGACCTGGCGCGAAGACGTCATGGCAGACGAAACCGAGGAAGACCTCGGGCAGTGTCGGACAACTCTGGAAGAGGCTTTCCCGATCTACCTCGCGCCGTCACCCGACCGCGACCGGCACGACCTCGTGGTGTGCCACGGAAACGTGATCCGTTATTTCGTCACCAAAGCACTCAAGGTCGACACCATGGCCTGGCTCGGGATGTCGATCGGCAACTGCAGTCTCACCGTCATAACGATCAAGGCTGACGGATCCATGAAGGTGCTCTCGTTCAGCGACGTGGGTCACCTGCCGCCAAACCTGACCACCCGAACCGCTCCAGGCCTGCCGATCGAAATGCGCGTGCCCGAGGCGCCCGTGGATGAAGAATCGATTCAACCCTGAGTGGCGGCAGTGGCGCGAACGACGTAGCGGAGCGGTCCGCCCGGCGCCCTGGCGTCCAACGGATAACAGGTGATCAGTGTCAGACTTGGGTGCTCTGTGGGCAGGAGTACGCTGGTGTCCTCCTCGTGCACGACCATCGTCGATTCAATCACATAGTGCCGGGGTCTTCTATCACTCCCTTCCAGGACGAGCACCGAGCCGATACCGAGATCGCCGAGAAAGCTGAAGACGGTGTCGCGATGGCCGGTGATGACCACGTTGCCGCCCTCTCCGGGTGTGGAGGTTCCGTCCACGTGACCGGGTGCGAATGCGAGCGCCGCACCTTCGCTGCCGGCGAGGATGATCCGGTCGAGATCCAATGACGGCGCTTCGAGACGCCCCACCGGCCAGGTCTCCGCCCACGGCCACGGCCGGACCGGGCCCTCATCGGACGCCGCCCACGCTCGCTGCAACAGGACCTGAGCCAGCGCCGCCTTGGCGGGGAGATAAAAGCCCTGGGCCATGGCCCCGATCCCTGTCAACACTAGAGCCGATGCCAAAAGCCTGAAGATGATCATGGCCGCCACCGACCGATGGTGAACAGCATCAGCGCACCGGCAAGGGTCAGCAGCAGCCCGAGGAGACGCAAGAGGGGAGCCGGTGTCGCGGTGCGGGCCAACACGCTCGATGGCGCAGCGACGTGGAGGGCCGTCAGATCGCTCGGGATCTCCTCACGGAGACTGACCTGGACGATCTGGCGTTTGAGTTCGGGGTCCCGTGACCTCCGATAATCGGCGGTCCAATCGTTCAGGAGCGATCGGTAGTAGCCCCGCCGTAGCGATCTCCCGAGACGGGTCGCGGGATCGATTCGCTCGATATCGACCTTCCGGGATACGGCCTTGCCATCGATTGTGAGTTCGACCTCGAGGTCCCGCAGCGACTCACTTTCGAGATAGAGACGGAGCAGGCTTCCCTGGGCCGTCCGCAGCCTCGGTCCACCGGCGGGCCGGAGCACGGCGGAGTGTTGCGAGATCGACTGGACCTCGAGGACCGGCAGGACCAGCTCATCGGCAAGTGCGAAAAGCCGACCCACCGGTTCGATATCGGGCTGGTGAACGAGGGCGGCCCGGCCGAGCACGCTTTCGAAATGGGCGAGTTCGTCCGCGTCGCTGAGAAAGAGCACCTCGAGTGAGCGATCCTCGGGCAGCCCGACAACCTGGGGGTCGGTGATGGCGATGCACCGCAATCCGCTCGATGTACAGCCGATTCTCTCGGCTGCGTCGTGCAGGTCGGACCAACCAGTGGAAAAACCGGCTGCACCTGAGAGCAGACCGCTGACAACTTCGCGAGAATCAGAGGAAGTCACCTCGACCATCTCCTCGGCCACGGCGAAGACCCGGACCGATGAGGGAGCCAGATCCATGACCCTGGTGACGAAGGCATCGAGGGCGCGGCCGCGGCGGCGCATCGAAATCGAGGCATCAACCAGAAGTGCGATCGACGGCAGAACACCCCCGCGCCTGCCTTCGTTGAGGGCCAGACGGAGCTGGATGGCATATTTGCCGTCGTCGAGGGGCACCGACTCGGCGGCGGCGAGCAGACGGTGGCGCCTCGGATGCCCACCAGATATCCGTCGCCTCGTCGGACGAAAAAACCAGTTCCGCCGATCGCTTTTCTCGTCGCCGCTCTTCGAATCGGCCGCCATCGATCCCGATGGCCAGCAATTTGTCGCGGGTCTCGATGTGGGCGACGATGGTCGATGTCAACCGGGAGTGGCCGAGGAAGGAGTCGAGCGGCAGCCGGATCGATGATCTGCCGCCTTCGGTGGTCACCGGCAGGGTCATTGTGACCTCGATCTCCTGGAGCGATCCTGCCAGGACCGGGTAGACCGTGAAGGGGTGGATCGTGCCCTCTCTCTTCAGAATGGCCGTCGGCCGGCCTTCGCTCGCCGCGGCGCGATGAGCCCGTGCGGCCTCTTCACGTTCTTTGAGTTCGGCGCGTAGAAATGTGCCGTCGTTCCAGAAACCGAAACCGGTGACCACCGCCTCGCGGGGGAGGTGCAGGCGGTAGTCGGCCTGGGCGATCTCGGCGCCGTCGTTGGCAAAGACCTGCGTCAGTTCGATCCGGGCTTCGCCGCCGTGGACCCGGACGACCACCGATTGCGATACCAGCGGCAACTGTTGTGCTTTGGCAAAGAGCCCGGCTTCGGCATCGTTCTGTGCTTCGAGTGTCGAGGGCAGGAGGGCGAAGATCAAAAAGATGAAACGTTTCATGATCCACCTCCCAGAACCACATGTACAGGTGTCGTGCGTGGCGGACACTCGTCCATGGAGAAGAGGTCGACCCCTCCCGGTCCGTCGGTCAGATTCAGCTCGACCAGGAGACGATCGCTGTCGATCCACACCCTGGGTGGTTCAACCAGGGCGAAACCGTGCGGCAACCGAACCTCGATGTTGCACGGGTCGAGACCGGCTTCATCGCGGCTCTGACCCACCCCTCGCAGTCCACCCTGGCGAACCAGGATTCCCGCGGAGTCACCATCGTGATGCGAAAGCCAGCTCGCGCTGACTTCGCGACCGGTTGGCGGCAGCGGTGGTCATCGAGCGGCTCACGGCTTCGGTGACCGTGCCCGCCCCGGCCGCTGAAACCCGGCCGATGTGCTGGTAGCTGCCCTCGGTTGCATAGGCCATCGAACGAAAGAATTCGACGCCGTGGGAGGGCAGGGACCGGCAACCGATGGTGTTGATCACGATTCGTGCCCGTCTCGCTTCTTCGATCAGTTGCTCCGGTGTCGCTTCGTCGCCGTAGTCGAGGTGGGGAGGGGCATCGCCGACGAGAAAGATCTGCCGGTCGATGCCTGCGCTGCGATCCCACGACATCTCCCAGAGGGCTGCGACCAGGGCCGCCACCACCGATTCGGGACCGTCGCCGCCGCCGTTGGCCGATAGCGAGGCCAGGAATTTCCCGGCCGCCGCGATGTCGCTGCTGAGATCGAAGACGCTGGTCACATATTCATCACCGCGGTCGCGATAGGCCACGATCCCATAGCGGATTCGTTCGCCCTCGCGTATCTCGGCCAGGGAAATGGCCAGTTGTTGCACGCGGTCCTGGACCTCGCGGAGTTCGCCGCCCATGGAGCCGGTGGTATCGAGGACAAAAACCACATCGAGGTCGGCTGCGGCGGGGGAGGGGCAGGCAAAAAGGGCCAGGATGAGGGTGGTGAGAAGAGTGAGTTGGTGGCGCATTGTCCGATGCCTCCTTGCTTCCAAGGATCGGACGCTGATTTGGCCTCCCCGCGACCTGTCGGAGACGATGAGGAGGCAAGATGTGGCGATTTGGAGGCGGGTCAGCTCTCGAATCGACGATAAGTCTCCGCGAGAGCTCGAATCTCACGGTTCTCCAGGGTGCCATCGCGGCGGCCGTTGAAGGTCTCCTGGAGCATCGCCTTGCCGAGGCAGAAACACACGGCATCGATCCCGGTCAGGCTACCGGCAATCCCATCGAGTTCGGAGAAATCATCGCACTGCACCTCGTGAAGCTTTGGGTGATCGATATCCAGCTTGCGACGGGTAATGGCACGTACCTCTTCAATCCGTGGATCGGCGAGACACGCCTGGAGCACACCAAATCCGGCGACTCCTGTTGGGCCGAAGATTACGATTGTTTTATGCGGTCCGTCCCTGACATTGCAGACTCCTCTTTTGATCGCTTCCACTTTAGGCTGGTCGGTCTCCCAACGCACTCGCCGATCACTCCAGGTTTTTGTGGGGCGCGTCACAGTCGTGACGACACAGTGGACTTCGACCACTTGCTTTGAGATTTATATCAAGTATCATTCTCTATATTGATCGCGAAAACAGCTCAATCAACTCCTGCAGAGGAATCCAACCGCGCTCGTCGTGTGGCGGGGAAGATTTCGCTGTGGTTCTTTCAACCGATCGAAACGAGAGGAGGAGTGATGAGAGATATGCGAAATATTTTGGGGGTGACCGGATTGTGTCTGATGCTCCTGCTGGCTGGCAGCGCCATCGAGGCCGCCGACCAGAACGCAGGGATGCCGGATATTGATGTTGACCAGTCGACTGAGTCGACCAAACGTTTTGTGCCGATGGAGATTTACGGTATTCGGGTCCTCGTTGATCAATCCACCGGGCGCATGAAAGCGCTTTCCAATGAGCAGGCGGCTGAATTGTCGGCCGAACTTCGGAGCCGCTTCCCGGGCTCGACCGCTGCCGCAAAATCACTTGCCGCGCCGAAGGTTCACGCTGATGGAATGGTTTCGGCCGAACTCGATCCCGGCCTGATGAACTACTCCTATGTTCGGATTCTGCCTGACGGAGCAATCGAATATGGATGTGCAAAAGACCACGATCATGTGGACGATTTGATCGATGCTCAGTCCACGACACCGGAAAAGGAGTGACGTCATGAGGACCCAAAACAACAAAACCAGCGTTGTTTGCTTTGCCTTCACGCTGTTGTTCTTCCTGGTGGCTGCCGGACAAGCGGCTGCCGCCGATATCGTGGTGTTCGGAGTCGATGGCCCGGGAGTCGGCGTCAATGACCCGACACCCGCAACTCCGGTGGGTGGAAACCCGGGCACGACCCTTGGCGAGCAGCGCCTCAACGTATTCAACTTTGCGGCGCAGCTTTGGGGCGCCGCCATTGAAAGTGATGCCACCATTTACGTCGCGGCATCATTTGTGCCCCTGCCATGCTCTTCGACCGGCGGTGTGTTGGGTTCTGCGGGCACGACCTTTGTCTTTCGGGATTTTGTCGGCGCGCCTTCGGCCGGCACCTGGTATCACTCGGCTCTCAGCGATGCCCTGGCTGGTGGCGACCTCAATCCGGGGTTCTTTGACATCGGTTCGAGATTCAATTCGGATATCGACGACGATGATCCGAACTGTCTCACCGGTCGGACCTGGTACTACGGTTTTGATCACAACCAGGGAAATGACATCGATTTCTTGAGTGTGGTCATGCACGAGATCGCCCACGGGCTTGGATTTGCCAATTTCGCCGATGAATCGAGCGGGACACTCTTCCTCGGGTACCCCGATGTCTACACTCAATATTCACTCGACGTGTCGACCGGACTGACCTGGGACATCATGACCAATGCCGAGCGCGCAGCGTCGGCGGTAAATGGCCCCAACGTGGTCTGGAATGGACCCAGCGTGACGGGAATGGCGTCGATGGTCCTCGGCCCCCGTCCCTCGGTCAAAGTGCTGCGGCCCAAGAGCCTCAAAGGCAGCTACGAAGCCCAGCAGGCCTCCTTTGGCCCGCCGCTGGTCGGTGGCGGAGGCACTACCGGTCAAGTAGTCCTGGCCGATGACGGTGTGGGTGTGGGCAGCGATGGCTGCGAGCCGATTCAGAACAACCTCAACGGCAAAATCGCCCTCATCGATCGCGGCGCCTGCGCCTTCACAACCAAGGTTGCCAACGCCCAGGCCGCCGGAGCCAAGGGCGTGATGGTGGCCAACAACCAGCCTGCGGGACCTGCACCCATGGGTGGTTCGGATCCGACGATAACTATCCCGTCAGTTGGCATCACGCTCGATCAGGGCAATGCCTTCAAGGCCGCGGGAAAATCGAACGTCAAACTGATCCTTGACAGTAATTTCCTGGCTGGTACGACCGACGACTATGTCCGTTTGTATGCGCCCAATCCGGTGCAGCCGGGGTCGTCGATCTCCCACTGGGATACCTCGGCGTCTCCGAACCTGTTGATGGAGCCTTCCATCAACCCGGATCTCGCACCGGCCTTCGACCTCGATCTCACGCCCTATCTCTTCGAGGACATCGGTTGGGTTCTCACGCAGTAAAACTTCTACGTTTCAACCGATCGTAGAGCGCAAACGAAAGGACCGGTGCTTCGGCACCGGTCCTTTTTTTATGCTTCCACGGCCTCACCGACCGGTGCGGCCTTCACCTTCGGGCGACAGAATTCCGGTTCGTCGAGCTCGCGGTAGGCGGCCACCTCGGCGCCCCACATGCCGAGCTTGAAGAAGGCACGGAGGAGCATGACCGTCTGTTGCAGCATCAACGAAACCAGAATCAGCGCCAGAGACGTCGCCGTCCAGGGCGACCGCAGTTGGTAGTAGATGAACTGGACCAGCACTGGCAGCGCGAGGAAGACCAGGTACATCGGAATCAGGAGACCCGGCCGGCGCAGGACCGCACCCAGGGCGCGGAAGATGCCACGAATCATCGAGCGTTGGTCGTGACGGGCGGCGGCGATCCTCGAGAGATCGGCGGCCAGATCGAGGGGCGCCCAGATCATGAAGAAGAACACGGCGGCCAGAACGATGCCCAGAATGTCGAAACGGCCGTCAGCCTGTGCTTCAGCGATCTTGAAGATGCCTTTCATCAACAATCGGGCCGCGATGAACGCCACAACGGTCGCGGCGCCCAACACGATGCTCGTCCGCAGGAAACGAAGATAGTTTTTGCGGATGCCGAGCACGAAGGGGTTCTTCTGGGTTCGTTCGAGAACGACCTCGACGACTCCGGCCGACAAGGCCACCTGGACCAATAGGGTCAACGCCGCCATCACCATCACGCCGAGGCTCAGAATCGGCCCCAGTTCATCCAGGGGTGAGGCGCGGAACTCAAGGAAAGTGACGAACCAATCACCGGTCAGAACCCGGTCCGCGTAAACGGAGCGACCGAAGGCCGGGGCAAGGTTGGAGGCGGCCATCGCCGCGAGAGCGAGGGCCGGTACGAGTGGCGCTAGCCACAACACCAGGACGAGCTTCTTGTGGCGGCCGGCGATACGGAAACCTTCTTTGACAATGTTCATGAATAACATCGCTCACCCCACCATCGCGGTCATTTGGAAGATGTTTTGCAGCCAGAACACGAGGTGCGAGAGCATCTTGACCGCGGGTTTTTTGTTTCTGTTGAGGCGGTAGGAGTTGTTGAGCGGATCGACATCGAGAGTCATCAGATTGTCGGGATCAACAATGGCCGTGCACAGCTTTGACGCTCGGATCTCCACGTACTTCTTCCAACGGTGGCGGCCGTCCCATTCGTAGCGGAGCGATTCGCCGTCTTCGAAGATCAGTTCGATGGTCACCGGGTGGACGAACTCACCGCGGCGTTCGACAAAGACCTCGGTCCGGTAGAGGGTGTCCCCTTCATCGGAGTCGCCTTCGTCGTCCTCGGCTTCATCCTCCGATTCGAGTTCGTGGCGGTCGGCGACACCGAGGAGGGTCTTCTGGCCGTCTTCTTCCCAGAACCAACCGCGCGGGTCCTTTTGTTTTCTGCTTCGGGCGGACTGGATCCGGTAATCGAGGGTCCGGTCGGTGTGAAAGGCCTGTTCGAGGAACCACCGCATGTCGGTGTCCGCCTCCTCGAGAATGATCTGTTTGAAGTCCTCGGTGGAGGGGTGTCGGAAGCGCCAGGTCTGGAAAAAGCGGCGCATGGCGCGGGAGAAGCTCTCCTCGCCCATGATGTTTTCGAGATGTTGCAGGGTCACTGCCGGACGCGCGTAGCTGTTGAGACCATAACTGCCGCCGGTGCGGAAGGCCCACGAAGGGGTCACGATCGAGTCGCTGTAGTGCCCGTTCCGCAACTGCATCCGGTCGAGATCGACGGAGGAAGCCCGGGCACCGAAGAACTGGATCATGTATTTGTAGTACTCATCCATCGCCTTCATCTCGTAAAAGGAATTGATGCCTTCGTCCATCCACGACTCCTCGAACTCGTTGGAGGCGATCATCCCCTGGAAGAAGTTGTGGCCGAACTCGTGCACGGTCACCGACTCGGCCGCAAGGACCTTGTCAAAGCCCGGCAGGTTGAGGATGGGGTGGGTGCCGAGGGTGATGAAGGTCGGGTACTCCATACCGCCCGCGCCCATGCCGCCGCGTGGAGGGTCGACCATCGTCATCGTGGACCAGGGATAGGCGCCCAGAGGCAGCCCATAGCCCCAGATCGCCACCTTGACGGCTTCGAAATAACGATCCGCCTGGGCTCGGTGGGCCGGTTGCAGGAAAAGAGTGAGGTCCACCGGCTGCAGTTTCAGTTCGCTCTCGGGAACGCCCAGAATCTCGGCCCAGCGTGCCGTCTGCTCGGGTGGGACATCGGTGTCGGGGTCGAAGTGATCCGTCAGCACGATGAAATCGGGGCTCGCCGTCCAGGCGAAATCGTGCACCCCCGGTTGTGCGAAGTGGGCTGTGACGGTGTCGCCCTCGACTGTTTCTTCGATCAGGCGGCCGGTGGCGCCGATCTTGCCCTCGTAGTTGGCGGGCAGGCTCAGCCGCACATCCCAATCGCCGAAATCGGCGAAGAACTCACTGTTGGCGTGGAACTGGTGGACATTCCAACCCGCTTCGGCCCGGCCGCGATCGCCGGCATCCTCGAAGACACCGATCTTTGGAAACCACTGACCGCCGAGGACGAAATCCCCATGCCTGCCGGTGCGGGCGAAGATCCGAGGCATTTTGGCCGCGAATTCGATGTCGAGCTCGACCCACTCGCCGGGTTGCACCGGTTTGGGCAGGGGATAGCGGGCGACGGTTCGATCTTCCTTGTTGCCGTCGTCGGGCTGGATGAACTCCTCCACCAGCTTGAGATCGGGCCGGTCGTCGAGATCGATCGGTTGCGGCTCACCCGGCACACCGGTTGAAAAAGGTCTGCTGAATGGTTCGGCGCCCTCTTCCTCGGCCACGATGCCCGCCGCCACGAGATCGGTGCCGTAGGCGAGGCGCATGGACTCCACCTCGATCCAGCCCCAACCCTCTTTGGGGATCTGGACGCCGCGAAGCTGCCCGCCGGAACCGACCATGAATGTGCTGCGGTCGTTGGCAAAGGCGTTGAGATAAAGATGGAACTGGAGTTCATTGATGGGCACCGAGGAGGTGTTGCGCCAACGGATTCGTTTTTTTCCGTCGAGGTGGTGCTCTTCCGGCTCGTAGCTGGCGCTCATGCTGACCTGATATACCGGATCCGGCAGCTCGACCTGGGCCGCAGCGGTTACCGAAAAAAGAAGCAGGAAGGCTGTCCATGCTCCCGCCGTGATCAGTTTCTTGCTCATGTATTTTCCCCCTGTCGTGGTTCAGAACGAACCGCGGTGGGGAAAGGTTAGCAGGTCCCGGTCTCGATTTGCTCCGTAGGGTTTGATCTAGAAATCGAGATAGCCCTCGTGGGTTCTGACCTTGACCCCCCGGCGGGAGACCTTGACCCGAATGCTGCGCCAGCTGCCGTCCTTGCGCTGCTCGGTCGGGTAGTAGCCGAGAGCATATTGATCCCGGAGCTCACTCAGGATCTCGGTGAAGACTTTCTCGATTTCGCTCGGTGTTCGAGCCGGAATGATCCTGCCTCCACTCAGCTTGACGAGTTCGTTCAAGGCCTGGATCTGCTCGCGATATTCGGATGGCACCCGCCAGGCGGAAGCCATTTCCTTTTTGTCCTCGTCGTCGGCGCTCTTGCCGGGGTCCAACAGTCGGATCCAATACACCATGGCCTGGCTCCGTCGGGCGTGCTCCAGCACCTCTTCACCTCTGATCACACTGTGGGTGTCGACGCCGTCGCTGAGCAGCACCACGAGGCGCCGCCCCTGACGGTTCTCGAGAAGCTTGAACGCAGAGTAGAGATGGTCGCTGACCGCGGTACCCCCGGTCCCGGTCGCGCCGATCAGACCGGCCGTCAAGACCTCCGGGATGTCGGAGAAGGGCGTGTTGTTTTGGATGACATCCGAAAACACGGTCACCTTGCCGTAGTCGAGGTCGTGCATGCCCTCGATAAAGGCCGTCGCCCCGGCCCGGGCCGCTTCGATCTTGGAGCCGTACATGCTGGCGCTGGCATCGATCATCAACACTGCGGTGAAGGGCACATCGCCGCCCTCGAAGGTCACGAGTTCCTCCGCGCGGCCTTCGTCGAGAATCGTAAAGTCTTCCCGTTGCAGGTCGGTGACCCGTGAACCGTTTTCCGTGGCGGTCACATAGAGTTGCTGGAGATCAACTTCGTACACGCCCGCGATCGCTACCGGAGCGGTGGTGACCTTCTGCCGTGCCTGGCGACCAAGCGCATCGGTCGCAACGACCTCGATGACACGGGCTCTGTTTTTTTCGCCGAGGTCGATTCGCAACCTATAGGGAGCGGAACTCAGCATGCCCACCGGGCGGCCGTCCACGAAAAACACGACATCGCGGACTCTTTCGGCCGACACGACCTCAGCCTCGAGCACGGTGACTCCGATGACCTCCTGCCCTTCGCTGGGAGAGACGAGGTGAGTCCAGATTTCGGCATCGTCGTCGCCTCGCACGACAGCCGGGGCTGCGGTGATCACCAGGGCGAGGAGGACCCGGCACAAAATGACGGACCGTTTCATTGCAGGGCCTCTTTCAGTGATGGGAGACTCGCTTCCGAGGCGGCGGCCAGCGTCTCGCGAATCCGGCCTTCGTCGAGGTCAGGCCAGGTTGAATATCGGTATCGCGGTGAAGTGCTTTGTTGCAGTGCGTTCGTTCCAAGATCCTCGATCACGGCGGCAGCGTCCCGAGACCGTTGGGATGCGTCGAGTACATGCGCCAACAGGATGTGCAGCCGTTGATTGTTGGGGATCTGTGCAACGCCCTCGTCGAGCAAAGCAAAGGCCTCTCCGACCCGTCCCTCGTCGATCAGCATGCTTCCCAGCTGTTGATAGGCGAGAATCCGAATCCACATCGGTGTGGTTTCCGAAAGGAGATCACGATAAAGCTCTTCCGCCGCCTCTTCGGCACCGAGACGGGCACGGTTGACGGCCAGACGAAGCTGTCCCTCGTCGTGATCCGGGTGCTCTTCGTAAAGGGCGCTGAATTCGTCCACAGCTGCTTCGGTGTTGCCGGAGCGCTCGTGCAGCGCCCCAAGTCCGAGCAATGCCGCAGCGCTGTCAGGCGCCATGTTCCGAGTTGCCTCCAATAATTGCTGGGCTGCCTCTCTCTCTCCGGAGCGAACGAGGCGACTCGAGAGGTCCAGCAGCATGCACTCACCAAAATCGAGAGAGACCTCGAGCCCCTCGATCTCGGGGATGATGCGCGCGATCATCGAAGCGATCTGCCAGGAGTGTCGTGCCAATTGAGGCTCGTTTCGGGCCAGGTACCAGTCGTACATCCCGCGGTGGAGCAACGCAATTGCCATGAGGGAGGCAGGATGGCTCTTACCCATCTCGAGGGTCGCAATACGCTCGACCGTGATCAACCGTCGCCAGGCGCGGGCCGACACCGAGGCCTCCATCGGATGTTCGAGAGCCGCCAGGGCCCTGCGAGCTTCAACCGCCTGGCCTCGCGACCACATGTTCAACGCCTCGAGGTAAGCGGACCGCATGGCCAGTTCGTCCCGCTCTTCGGCGGTCGGTTCGGCGGGCTGGCCAAGCGTCGTTTGGCTTTCCTCCCTGCCGGGGGCCGCCGGGTCCGTCCAGGCGAAGACCCGATCCTGGTTGTGAACCAGAACGGTCATCGACTGCGATACCGATTGGCCGGAATCGGCATCGGTGGCAAAGATCACCAGGCGATATCTGCCTTCCGGGATGTCCGGTGAAGGTGCGGTTGCCCGGTAAAATGAGATTCCGTTGTCGGCCGGATATTGGGTATTGATGTGCAGCGCAGGGTCGCCGACCAGTCGGCCGAGGCGATCGAAGACCCGCGCCGACAGGTGGCGGTTCTCTCCAAGCTGGGAGGACCCGATCACCATCTCCAGATCCTGGTTGGCCGGCCAGACGGGCATCGCTGCGGGCCACCCCCCGATTTCCGGAAGCCCTTGTCGGACCGCCTCCAGATCGAGTCCCTTCATGGTGCTCATCACCCAGCTGCCGGCGTCTTCCGCTACCAGCGGCGGCAGGAGCAAAGGTGCGCCCTCTTCATCGCCGCGAATGTCCAGCTCGCGACGAGCAAGGAAAAAACGGTTGGTCTCGCGGTTGAGAATGATGATCCGGAAGGAATACAAACCGGGGTCCGCCTCGAGCTGGCCGACAAATCTGAGCCCTGCCGCATCGATAGCCAGGGCCTGAGATTGGCTGTTCAGAAGGATGCCTTCGGAGAGGTGCCCGACCACGGCGCCCGAGGAGTGAACGAGATAGCCATAAACTGCGATCGGTACCGGTAGAAATCGGGAATCTTTCAACAGACCACGACCGTCGACTTCAACAAAAACCGAGATCGAGGCTTTGCCATCCTCACCGGTGATCCCATCGCTCGTCCAGACCACTGAACCCTCGACTCTGCCTCCGCTCTGACCCGACATCAGGAGCGCCGCACCGCGGGCCCCGACTCCCGGCAACTGCACTGCCTCGATGACCCCGACCGGTTGCCCGGAGTCCGGGTTTCCGCCCAAAAAGCGGGGCCCAACCGGCGTCGTGTCGGCCTGTTCGATGGCCTCCTCCTCGTCGACTGTTGTCTCCGCGACGGCGGACGGTCGATCCGGAAGTGGTGAGGGCGGCGCCGGCACCTTGCGTCTCGGGGCGCCGGGATCCGTCCAGACGATTGCATCGTTCTGCGCATGAAGCAAAACCGGAATCGAGTTGGAGACAAGCTTCTTGGAATCCGAATCTGAGATCGAGATTGCGAGGTCATATTGTCCCGCCGGCACATCGACTGCGTCGATCGTCACCGGGACGAAGGTCAAATTCGAACTCAATGAGCGAGAGAGACCTGTTTCGATGTCCAGCTCCGCGACCGTGCTCCCGTCGGGAGCTGTCAAACGCGCTGCAAGGATGGCGTTTTCGCCAAAATCCGACGATCCGAGAGTCGCCTCGAGGGGATCACCCAGGCGCCACATCGGCACCGAGGACGGCCACGACGTCACCGCCGGGTTTTTGCTGAGAACCTCGTCGGCGTCAAGTCCATGCTGAAGACCGATCACCCAGCTCTCTGCCGGATCGGGGACCAGCGGCGGCAGCAGAATCGGGTCCGAACCCTTGTTGCCGCCGAAATGGACCTCACCACGGTGGAGAAAGTACCGTTGACTCTGTTGGTTCTGAATCAATACCCGCAGGGAGTAATCACCAGGCGGCGCGCTCATGGCCCCAGCAAACCTCAGACCGGTGTTCTTGATGCGTTCGCGCGTCGATGGGTCGGCAACGGTGAAAGCGCTTGAACTGAAGCCGACCATACCGCCGGACGATGTGAGCAGATAGGCGTGAACATCGATCTGAACCGATTCGCCGGATGTATTCAGGAGAAGGTCACTGCCTTTGAGATCAACAAAAAACCGGAATGAAAAACGATCGCCTCCGGGTTCGAGTCCATCGCTGGTCCAGACCATGGCGCCGTCGATCTCGCCCCCGGTGGATCCTGATTGCAACAGAGCAGCGGTGCGCGCTCCGACGCCGCGCAGAGGCTCGGCTGGAATCCAACCCTGGCCGGCAACTTCCCCGGACTCCGACTCCACCACAGATTGCTGTCCGCCATTGCTGCCTGCTAAGACGGCGGTTGAATTGTTGTGGTTCTCGGCGAAGGCGACCGACGTCAGCAACACCAGCGCTGTGATGGTCGAAATCCCTGCCATCACCAAACGGTGATGGGTGATTCGATTGGTTTTCCGTCTGAACACTCTCCGGCTTCCTCCTCGGCGGCGCCGACTTTCACGTCTGCGTTGCCGGTTGAATCTTTGCTGATTCTTTTTTTTGACGCTGTCCGCCGGTGCGGAGCAATTGATCATAGACTATCTCGATCGGCCTTCCCACCGTTGGACATCAGTCATTCTATCCTCGCTCGATCGGCGGGGTCGACATTCTGCGTGCTTGATATGGCCGATGCCCGCTGACTGTTATTACGGCGCTCCTCCAGCGAGGTTTTGATCTTTGTCGACTCAAAGATATGGACTCAGGAGCCGCGCCAGACCGTCTCGCAGGCGGATGGGGAAGCTCCGTGCGTTGACCTCTTCGAGAGAGATCTCACGGGCGGATGCCGCCTTGTCATCAATGATCAAATTGAGCGATCTCGCGAGTTCTGTGTCGTAGCACTCCACATTGAACTCGAAGTTGAGGCGAAGACTGCGCGGGTCCCAGTTGGCCGAGCCGATGAGGGCCCAGACGCCGTCAACAACCATCAGTTTGGAATGGTCGAAGGGCGGTGGTGTGGAGTAGATTCGGCAGCCTTTTTCGAGCACTTGCCACAGTTGGGCGGCGGTCGCCCATTGGACGAGGCGGATATTGCTTTTCGACGGGAGGAATATCTCGACGTCGACGCCTCGCATCGCCGTGACGTTCAGCGCCTGGGTCAGAGATTGAGCCGGGAGAAAGTATGGGGTCACGATCCGCACGTGCTGGCGAGCGCTGGCAAGGGCAGCGGCGATGAGGTCAGCCATTTTTTGATAATTCTCGTCCGGTCCGTCCTCGATGCCCCGTGCCCAGACCTCACCGCGGCGTTCGAGTTCCGGAAACCATTGTTCTCCTTCGAGTTTTTCGCCGGCCGCAAAGGCCCAGTCGTCGGCGAAGACCTGCTGCAATGTGGCGACAACGGGTCCTTCGATTCGAAAATGGACGCAACCAACGGGAAACCGCGGTTGCAGGGAGATCCAGTGGTCTTCGCGGATGTTGGTGCCGCCGGTAAAACCGGTTTTCCCGTCGATCACCAAGATCTTGCGGTGGTTCCTGAGGTTGGTGTATTTGGGGAGCCTTGGCAGCCGAGTTGGCAAAAAGCTCACAGCATTGACGCCCGCTTTTCTAAGGCGGCGCACCATATTCGGTCGACTGTATTTGGATCCAACGTCATCGACCAGAACGCGGACCTCGATCCCTCGCGATTTGGCCTCGACGAGTGCGTTCAAGAACGCTTCGCCGGCCCGATCGCTGTCGAAGATGTAGCTCAGGAGGGCCACGGACCGCCGTGCTTTGGCAATTGCGTCGAGCATCTCGGGATAGGCTTCGTCGCCGTCGCTCAGGGCGGTTACCGTGTTGCCCGGATAGAGGGGCCGGCCGGAAAGTTCCTGACCGGCGGTCGCCAGACCGACGAGGTTCGAGTAGGCCCGCATCTCGGATTGTCGAATCCGTTTTTCCTCTGGACTCAGCGTCATCTGCGATCCGTCAGAACCGGCGCTCTGCAGCTTGAGTGAAACGGCCTTGCGTTCGATGCGGTTGATTCCGAAAACAAGATATGCGAGGGCGCCGACAAATGGGGCCAACCAGGCGAGGCCGACCCACGCGATGACTGCGCGGCTGTCACGTTTCCACAAGACCGCGTGAATCGTGACACTGGTGGCCAACGCGATATTGAAGATCGCGGTCGCAGTCAGCCAGATTGGCCAGTCAGCCCCCATCGTCATCCTTTCTGCTGAAGATCACCGGTTGCCCGCTGCCTCGGACCACCCACGACTGAGTTTATATGCACACATTCTACCGTCACCCACTGTTGTCCATTACAGTGTCTCTGACAGCGCTCAGGGACAGCGGCAGCGACAGTGGGTCAGCGACAGCGACAGGCTGTCAGCGGCAGCGAACAGTAGTCAGCGTCAGCGTTCAGTCATCAGCCTCAGCGATCAGCGACAGCGACAGCGACGGGTGACAGCGCTCGACATCTTCGGGTTCAAGAGCGGCCAGGTCATCGCACGGCCTTGATCGAAGGCGCCCACCGGCTTCCCCTTCTGTTGAACGACCCGGAGGCTGCCCTTTCGTCGCCTGGACTCCTGACAGCTGCCACCGATCGCTGATTGCTGATCGTTGACGCTGTCCCTGTTCGCTGTTGCCTGTCGCTGTCGCTGATGTCCTGTCCCTGGACGCTGTCGCTGCCGCTGCAATTCGGGAACGGGAACGGGAGTGGGTACGTGCCAACCGCCAACCGGATATGCCAAAAACCAAACCGCGAACTACGTCTTGTCAAGCGGGCAAGTCTGCTCGACGATTTGTTTTGCACTGCAGCGACCTTCCCTGCTGGGAGCCATGTGCTAGGGTAAGGCGCCGAAAACGGCGTGAGTTATTGTCTTCGTGACGTCCCTTGCTTCCCGCCCGCTGTGTTTTTGGTAATAAAACTGCCACGAGGTGATTCATGCCCAATCTTCTGAAAAAACTTTCAATGGTTCTCCTGGTCCTTGTCGCGGCCATTCCGGCGGCCGGCCAGGAACTCGCGCCGGATGTCGTACTGACGGTGAACGGGCAACCGGTTCAAAGTTGGGAAATGAGACTCATCATGCCCCAGATTCAGGCTGAAATGGCGCGGCAGGGACAGACTCCGACTCAGGAGTCCGTCGCTCAGGCGGCTCTTCAACAGATTGTTCAGGTTCGTCTGATCGCTCAGGAAGCGCGCCGCCAAGAGGTGGTGGTCGATCAACAGTTGGTCGATCAGACCATGGACCAGATTGTCCAGCAGGCCGGCGGCGCTGAAAACCTGGAAGGAATTCTATCCCAATTCGGTGTCGGTCTCGACGACCTCAAGGCGAACGTGGCGGAATCCGTTCTCGTGCAGCATTACATGGAGAGCCGGATTGAAAGCAAAATCAATGTGACTGCCGAAGAGGTGGAAGCTTTCTACAACGAGAATCCAACGATGTTTGCGCAACCAGAGCAGGTTCACGCGCGTCACATCCTCATGACCGCCGCCGCTGACGCCCCGTCAGAGGACCGGGTCAAGGCGTCAGCCGCGGCCGCCGTTGCTCGCGATCGCGCATTGGCCGGCGAGGATTTTGCCGAACTCGCCAAGGAACTGTCGCAGGGCCCGAGCGCACCAAACGGCGGAGATCTTGGGTTCTTTGCGCGTGATCGTATGGTCAAGCCCTTTGCCGATGCGGCCTTTGCGCTCGATGTCGGTCAGGTATCGGAGGTCGTCCAGACCCAGTTCGGTTACCACGTGATCAAGGTCGAAGAAAAGCGCGCTGCGACGACGATGTCCCTTGAAGAAAGCCGGGAGCCGATCGAACAGATGATCCGCGAGAACCGTGGCGGTGAGGCAATGAACGAATTGCTCACCGGACTCTACGAGGCGGCGGACATCGTCGAGCGGGAAGCACCTGCTCCGACCGGCGAGACTGCCGATCCGGAGGGAGAAACCAGTGGCAACTGATCAGATAGAAAACGGTTGTGTGGTCGAAATTGAATACCGGCTGACGACGGCCGACGGAACCGAGATCGACAATACCTCCGAACGCGGGGCGATGCCGTACCTCCATGGCCATGGAAATATCATTTCCGGGCTCGAAAAAGCATTACATGGCAAAAAGGTTGGCGAGGCCTTCGATGTTCACATCGAACCGGACGAAGGCTATGGCCAGCGTGACCCATCACGGGTTGTCGAGGTTCCGCTGGATCGACTCGGTTTCGAGCCTACCGTTGGCGACGTCGTGCGGGCGCAGCTTCCGGACGGCGAAGCTCAGCATCTGATGGTGGCCGAGGTGGGCGACGAACTGGCCACGCTCGACGGCAATCATCCGCTGGCCGGCGAAACCCTGAATTTTGCGGTGACGATCGACTCGATTCGTGATGCCAGTGTCGAGGAATTGCAGCAGGGCCATCCTGTGAATACGGATCCCGAATAGCTGCTGGGGCAACGGACTCGCGTGATTCGACTCATATCGTCTGCGAGGATGACCGCGCTCGTGCTGACAGCCTTGTGCATCTGTGCTTCGTGTTCGACCTCAACTATCACAAGAAACTTTGCCTGCAGTGACGAGATCCTTGGCGAATGGGAGATCCCGGCCGCCTGGATGGAGCGCGAGCTGACCCGGACCGAGGCCCGGGTCGAGGTGTTGACTGCCAACCTTTCGAAAGACTCGATGGAGGCGCGCTGGGACACCCTGTTGGGCCAGTGGCAACCCGGTGACGAATTCTGGCTCTACCGGCGCCTGGATGAGGATTCGCTCAACGCCCTCGGCGTGCTCCGTGGGGTGGTTCTGATCCGTGGTTGTGAACAGCTCGGATTCGTGACCACCAGAATTGCGACCGAGGATCCCCGATGAGCGGCACTCGAAGTCTCCCGGCGGCCGGACTTTTTCACCTTTTTGTGACCTACGTCGTGTGGGGCAGCACCTACCTCGCGATTCGAATCGCGGTGCGCGAAGGAGCCGGGTGGGGACCATTCTGGCTCGGCGCCTCCCGAGTTGTTCTGGCGGCCGCCGTGATCTTGGCCTTCAATCTCCTGCGCAAGACCAGGCTTCGCCCGACGAAGACCGAACTCGGGATCCTGGCCGCCACTGGTCTGCTTCTTTGGGTAGGAGGCAATGGAGCCGTCAACTGGGCCGAGCAGCGAATCGACTCCGGTCTGGCGGCGCTGATCGTCGGCAGCATGCCGATCTGGGTCGCGACGATGGAGGGCCTGATTGACCGGCGGCCACCGTCGGTATTGCTCGTGACCTCCCTTGTGGTGGGTTTTGGTGGTCTGATGGTGTTGACCTATCCGATGTTGAAGGACGGAGTCCGGTCGGATCTGTTCGGTGTCCTGGCGGTGATCTTTGCCGCCACCAGTTGGGGTCTCGGTTCAATTGTCGTCAATCGGGGTGCTTTGCCTCTGGATCCGATCGTGGTGGCTGGTTGGCAGCAGCTCATCGGCGGGATTGGCTTCGTGGCGGTTGCCCTTCTGGTGCGCGAGCCATTGCCTGACCCGACTCCCTCGGCGTGGGGAGCGTGGGCCTATCTTGTGGTCTTCGGGTCGCTCTTTGCCTACACCTCGTTCATCTACGCCCTCAAGTTGCTGCCGACCGCGGTGGTCATGACCTACGCCTACGTCAACCCGGCGATCGCCGTCCTGCTCGGCTGGTTGATCCTCGGCGAATCGATCACGGGCTACACCGTCGCCGGAATGGCGCTCATCGTCGGGGGGGTGTACGGCGTGTTCAGGGACAAAGGACGCCGCGAGCCACCGCTGTCTCTCGCTGCAGACCGCAGATAGCGCAGAACAATGGTCAGCGCCAGGGAATCGGGATCAGCGGTCAGTGTCCAGCGACGGCGACAGTGATCAGCGATCAGTAACAGCGACCGCGATCAGCGATCGGAATATTCATTCCGAGAGCATTTCTTAATCTGCGCTTATCTGCGTAATCTGTGGTTTCTCATGCGATGGATCGGCGAAAATCCGAAATCCGAAATCCGAAATCCGAAATCGAAATCGAAATCCGAAATTCGAAATCCGAAATTCCAAATTTCTCTTTCCTCATTCCCCAATGATCTTGATCATCACCCGCTTCTGTCGTCGTCCGTCGAACTCACCGTAGAAGATCTGCTCCCAGGGGCCGAAATCGAGTCGACCATCGGTGATGGCGACGACGACCTCACGACCCATGATCTGCCGTTTGTGGTGGGCGTCGGCGTTGTCCTCGCCGGTCCTGTTGTGGTGGTAGCGCTCGGGAGAGGGATCGAAGGGGGCGAGCTCTTCGAGCCATCGTTTGTAGTCGCGATGGAGGCCGGGTTCATCGTCATTGATAAAAACCGACGCCGTGATGTGCATTGCATTGACCAGACACAACCCTTCGCGGACGCCGGATTCGTGGACGGCTTCTTCCACCTTTGGCGTGATGTTGACGAACTCCATCCGGTCCGTGATGTTGAGCAACAGTTTTTTTGTCAGAGACTTCACAACGTTACTCCGATCCCGATCCAGTACCCGTTCCACAATCCAGTCGTCGAAATTGGGACACGGTTCGGAAGGAAGATTGATCTCCTAGGAGATGGCCCTCTGGTTCCGTTCTTTTACGTCGATCCACTTGCACAACGCCCGCACTGCGCGGTCGGCGGATCGAAATACCGGTAGGCCGCCGCTTCTGAGGGCGCTCACCAGGGGATCGAATAACACCCCCGAATCGACGACCGTCACCACCGGTTTGTCGCTGGCGGATATGGCTCCGGGAAGGAGTTGGGCGACCGAACCGGGATCGAGGATCGATTCGCGGTGGCCTTCCCCCGGGGCGAGGGTCTGCATCGCCGGGGTCAGCGGCACGATGCCGACCACGGCCGCATCGATGTGGCGGTCCCCGAGGACTTCGACGACCATATCGGTGAAAACGGTGTCGCCCGCCATCGGTGTGACATCGAATGGGTTCTTCACGTCAACCAGGCCGTCGAGGCGATTGTCGGAGAGGATCTTTGCCAGGGCCTCTTCGGTCCGCGCCGCGAAAGGCGGGAGCACCAATTCGGCACCGTTCCGCTTGATCGAATCGGCCATTCCCACCGATTCATAACCGGCATTGGAAACCGCGGCCAGCCGGTTGCCCGATGCCTTCTTGCCGCGCAGGGGCAGTGCCACGCGCAGGAAATCCGAGAACTCGTTGAAATCAGCCGCGACATATGCCCCGGCCTGGGCGATCGCGTTCTCGCAGACTGCGTAGTCCCCGGCCACCGATGCGGTGTGACCGGCGGTCGCCGAGCGACCCTCCATGGTTCGTCCGGCTTTGTAAAACACCACATCCTTGCCGAGGGCCACGGTCTCCTTGACCGCGGCAGCGAATTTGTGGCCGTCGCAGGGTTGGAATCCCTCCATATAGACCGCAAAAACCTCGATCTCGGGGTCATCTTTGATATACGACAAGAGGTCGCCGGCCGTGAGGTCGATCTGGTTGCCGATCGAGAGGGCATAGGCCGGGTCGAGCCACGGCATGCGGCTCAGATTGGAGATGATGAAGGCGCCCGACTGGGAGATGAAGCACAGTTTGCGTGCCTTTTTGCGCCTCGATTTCGGCAGTTTGCTGTCGGGGATGAACATGGTGTCGTAGTTCCCGGGATGGGAGATGACTCCGAGTGAATTGCCACCGAGGAAGAGCGGTCCACCGCCATCCTTCTGATGGGCCGCGCCGATTCGGTCTCTGAGCTCGGCCTCGAGATTTTGGCTGCCCTCCTTTTCGCCGATACCGCCGGGAATCAGGATGACCGAGTTGGCCCGGTCATGTTCGACAAGATCGTTGATGACCGACGCGACCCTGTCGGCGCCGATGGCCACCACGAAGAGGTCGACTTTCTCAGCCATCGATGCAACGCTCGCGACGCAGGGTATGTCGTCGATTTCGCTCGCGGTGGGATGGACGATCTGGACGCCGTTGCGATCAAAACCGGCGGCGAGCATGTTGTCGAGAATGATCCGCCCCATGTTGCGGCTGTTTGCGGAAACTCCGATGATAGCCACTGATTGTGGTTTGAGCAGGGCGCCGATCTTGTCGACCGTCCTGGAGGTCTTGCGGATTCTGGCCGGGCGGAAGCGGCACAGCCCGTCGAGGGGCGCCATGCGTCCACCGGAGGCGGCATAGGGGTTGACCTCGAGTTCTTCGAGGTGGAAGGCGGCATCGGGGTTCATGGCCGAGAAATGGTTTGCGAGGTCGATAAACGCCTGAAAGCACTCGATCAGGATGGCGTCCTCGAGCAGCCGTCGCGAGCCGCGCATGGCGCCCGACAATCGGCTGTAGCTGAGAGTGCTCTGAAAGAGCTTGAAGAACTGCTCGCCGTCGATGGTGCCCGTGGGAGCGATCGCGACCGCCGCGCCCTTTCTCGTCTGCCGGGCCAGAAGTTCCATTTCGACTCCACCCAGACCGGCGGAGATGATGGGCCCGAACTCCTCGGTGTTGCGGATGCCGACAAAGAGCTCGGTCGCAAAACCCTGCGAATCCGGAGGCATGAACGAACATAAAAGGATGCCGGCAATTCGATTCGTGACCTGCTGTTCGAGACCGTGGCCTCGGCGCCCGGCCAAGGCGACGGGAACCTCGCCCTCGTGGTTCTCGAGGTAAGCCGCATATGTTTCGGGGACCTCCCGCATCATCAGGTCGAAGGCCGCTTCCACCGCACCGATCTCCCGCGCAACAATGCGTACGCCTTTGGCCTCGGTCTTGTGGGTGATGTCCGGCGACACGATCTTGAGCACGACCTTGTCGCCTGTGAGGTGGTCGAGGTCGGCAGCGGTCGGGCGCTGTCCCATCAGAATCAGGCGGTTGGCCGGGGCGGCTTCGGCGCCGATGGCCTCCTGCAGCCCGTAACACTCGTGCTCGTACAGACTGCTCCGTCCTTCAGCGTGGGCCGCGTTCAGGATCTCCTGGATCCGGTCGGTATCAATGGACATCTGTTCCCCCTCACGCGAAGGCTGCGGCCCGGTCGCAGGCCACGGCTTCTTCTTCAGCGATGACCGCTTCGAGTTTGGCCGTGTCTCCGGCGAGGGCTTCCGCCCAGACGCCGGCATGAGTCGCGTCGATGGACTCGGGCTCGAGTTTTGCAATCAACTTGAGCGCGTCGAGCCGCTTCATCCCGGCCTCGGAAAGGCCGCGGAAGAAAAGGCCGGCGGCGCGGCCGAAACGAAAGGCGCGTTGATTTACCAAAACGATCTTTTCTCCCTTGCGGCCAAACAGCATTTCGACAAAAGCGAGGAGCCGGTCCTCTTCGAAATCTAGCAACGGCGAGGCTGCGCCTACCGCCACCATATTCTGCGCCCGGAGGTTGCCGGCGGCGCGGGCGAAGTGGGCGGTGTCGACCATGACGATATTGTCGAGATCTGCGAGATCCGCCAGCAGGGTGTCGATTTCCGGATAGTCCGGGATATTGACGTACGGGGTGGTGCTGGTCACCACCCAACCACCCGGTCGGAGATAGTGGCGGTAGCGCATGACTTCGAGCGGTTCCACCGAAAGCACGATATCGGCCTTACCCTTGGGGATGATGTCGGAGTAGATCTCCGAGTCGCCATAACGGAGGTTCGATTGCACCGCGCCGCCGCGCTGCGCCATGCCGTGAACCTCGGCTTGTTTGAAGTGAAACCCTGCGTCGAGCGCAGCATTGTCGATCACGAAGGCGATGGACAGGATGCCCTGGCCACCGACACCGGCGAGGATGATGTTCTTTTCCATCGTATTTGGTCCTCAGTTCGCTCTGGTCTTGAGCGCTTCGATACAGGCGCGGCGGGCGACAATCACGCTCGGACCGTCGAAGGCGAGCTCTTCGCGCATGACCTCCACATTCTGATCGTGATTTCGTGGAGTGGGCTCGATGATCCGGAAGTGATCCTCCGAGATGCCGGTTCCGAGAATGATCTGATCCAGCGTCGAACCCGTGGACATGGAGCGCTGGGTGCCGGTCATCCCGACGGTGCTGTTGTCGACAACCAGCACATTGAGGTTGACGTTTTGTTGAACCGCGGACAACAGCGGCGTGATGCCGCCGTGGGAGAAGGTGCTGTCGCCGATTGCGGCCACTGCCGGAGAATAACCGGCATGAGCCGCGCCGGCAGCCATCCCGATCGAAGCGCCCATTGCAACGCAGCTGTGAACCGCTTCGAGCGGCGGCAGGGCGGCCAGGGTGTAGCAGCCGATGTCCGAGAAGACCTGAGGGTTGTCGAAAATGTTGAGGGCCTCGTTGAGGGCTCGGAACGAGTCGGTGTGGGGGCAGCCCTTGCACAGAGCCGGCGGCCGGTTGGCAATTTCGGTTTCGGGCTCATGGGCCGTGGGTCGAGGCTCGAGCCCGAGCGCGGTGCGCACGACATCCGGCGTCAGCTCACCGGTGCGGGGCAGCTCGCCCGTCATCCGGCCCTTGATTTCGACGCCCTGGATGCCGAAGAGCCCGCGGACCATGCTTTCGACCAGGGGATAACCGTCCTCGATCACCAGGAGATCGTCGACGTGGTCCACCAACTCGCGGACCTTCCCCGAGGGGAGGGGGTATTGGCGCACACTCAGGATCGAATACTCGTGATCCGACTCGAGGTTTTCCCGGAGATAGTTGTCGCCGAGACCGCAGACGAGGATTCCCGAACTTCCTTTGAGCACGAGTTCGTTGTGGCTCGAGTCTTCCGCTCGACGCAGGAGCTCCGGTTGTTTTTCAGTGAGGTGTTTGTACTGGACCCGGGCGTTGGTTGGGAGCAGGGTCCATTTTTTGATCTCCCGGGTTGGTTGGAGCTCATTCTGCAGTCGGCGCTCGCGGGTTTCGACCCCGGAACGGCTGTGGGCGATCCGGGTTACCAGGCGGACCATCACCGGCAACAACAGCTCCTCGGAGAGCTCGAAGGCCTCGAACATCATGTCGTAACATTCCTGTTGGTTGCGTGGCTCGAAACAGGGGATGAGCGCGAATTGAGCGAAAAACCGGCTGTCCTGCTCGTTCTGCGAAGAGTGCATCCCGGGGTCGTCGGCCACGGCCAACACCAGACCGCCGTTGGTTCCAGTGACGGCTGAGTTCATGAATGCATCGGCGGCGACGTTGAGGCCGACGTGTTTCATGCAGACGAGGGCGCGTTTGCCTGCCCAGCTCATCCCGAGGGCCTCTTCGTAGGCCACCTTTTCGTTGGTCGACCAGAAGGCGTGGATATCGCCGGCCTTTTTGGTGCGCCGTTCGACAAATTCAAATATTTCGGTAGATGGCGTTCCTGGATAGCCGTAGATGCCGCTGAGCCCGGCGTCAATGGCGCCGAGACCGATCGCTTCATCCCCGAGGAGGATTTCTCGCTTCATATGTGCTCCCTTCGCAGGGTAATTCGTGGATTCGCGAGGCTTTACCTATCGCCTCAAGCGGATGTGAATTATCGCACAATCTAGGGGCAGCTTCAATCGCTTGAATGAGTCCATCACTATGATTCTCGCTCGTGCTGTCGGGAACGGGAAGGGGAACGGGATCGGAACTGTCGTTCAAGATGTCATCCTGAGCGTAGCGCCTTCGGCGCGAAGTCGAAGGATCTGCGAACTGAGGTTGTTCCATTCATCTCATAGATCCTTCGACTGCGCCCCTGGGGGGCTCCGCTCAGGATGACATCGGGCGGTGACACTTCCATTCGGGAAGGGTTTCCACAACAGCCGTTCGACAGCGATTCCGATAGCGATAGCGATAGCGAGGATGCCGAGCGGGTCCTCTGCCCCTCCGCCCCTCCGCCCCTCTGCCAACAGTGGACACGCCGAAAATTCGAAATTCGAAATCCCAAATCCGAAATCGATCTGGATTCCCCCTTTCCCCCTTTCTCCTTTTCTCCTCTGCCCCCTTTCCACCCTGCGCTGCGCTAGAATCCCCCGATGGCAGAACGTCCCCGAATCCTGGTCACCAACGACGACGGATATACCTCGGAAGGCATCCAGATCCTCGCCGACGCACTCGATGTGCTCGGAGAGGTGTGGGTCGTGGCTCCCGACAGCGAACAATCGGCGGTGTCCCATGCCCTGACCCTGGATCGTCCGTTACGGGTCAAACGTCTGGGGGAACACCGAATGGCGGTCGATGGCACGCCCACCGACTGCGTGGCCATCGCTATTTCAAAACTGATGAAGGGCCGGCCGCCGGACCTCGTGGTTTCGGGAATCAATTTCGGTTTCAACATGGGGGCCGATGTCCACTACTCCGGCACGGTTTCAGCGGCATTTGAAGGCGTGATACTCGGGGTTCCGGCGATGGCGATTTCGCTTGGAGTGGGTGAGGGCCTGAGTTTTCATCTGGCGGCCAAGTTTGCGTGCGAGCTGAGCCGGTGGATCCTGGCCACCGGCCTCCCGGCGGACACCCTGCTCAATGTCAATGTCCCGCTCGGTACGCCCCTCGGGGTGCGACTGACGCGTCTCGGTGTCCGGCGCTATACCGAGGGCGTGGTCGAGGAGAAAGATCCCCGCGGCCGCCAGATCTTCTGGATCGGTGGCGGCCAACCCGTGTGGGAACCGATACCGGATACCGATTTTCACGAGGTCGGTTCAGGCTATATCTCGGTCTCCCCACTGCAACTCGATATGACCGACCACAAGAATCTTGATCGTCTGCGCGAGAGACAGCCGGCCTGGTTGGATTCCTCGGTTGCTTCGGAAGGCTGATTATGGCAACGGACGCTTTCGATTATCGCCGGCAGCAAATGGTCGATTCGTTGCAAAGGGGCGGCATCACCGACCGGCGTATCCTCGACGCGATGGCCGAGATCCCACGCCACCTCTTCATTCCCGAGGCACTCCGCCATCAGGCATACTCGGACAACGTCTCGATCAATATCGGCGAGGGCCAGACCATTTCGCAGCCCAGGGTCGTCGCTTTGATGACCGAGACGGCTCGCATCAAGGATGGCGACAAGGTGCTCGAGATCGGTACCGGCTCCGGCTATCAGGCGGCGGTACTGGCCCGTTTGGCTCGCTTCGTTTTCTCGGTCGAGCGTGTGGCTTCGCTGGCCCGTCAGGCCAAGGCGGTTCTCGATCATCTCGGGGTGGAGAATCTCAGCATCAAGGTCATGGACGGCACCCTCGGGTGGCGTGCCCAGGCTCCGTATGACGCCATACTCGTCACCGCGGGTGCGCCGGAAGTGCCGGCCCCCCTGGTTGACCAACTCGCCGACGGGGGACGCCTCGTCGTTCCCGTAGGTTCCCGCGATACCCAGGTTTTGAAAATCGTCGAGCGCCGTGGCGACCGCACCTTCGAGCACGAACTGCAGGGTGCGTGTTTCGTACCGCTGATTGGCCGCCACGGCTGGGAGGATCGTTCAGGTTGAAAGAGTGGCTGCACGGAATCAAAGAGTGGCTGTTTGAATTCATCGACCAGCTCGCTGCCCTGCCGTACCCCGGACTGTGGCTCTTTTTGCTGGCATTTGCCGAGAGCTCGTTCTTTCCGATCCCACCGGATGTTCTGCTCATCGCCCTCGGAGTGGCGAGGCCCGAACACGCCATCTGGTATGGCGTCATCTGCTCTGTCGGCAGTGTTCTCGGGGGGATTGCCGGTTACGGAATCGGTCTCTACGGCGGGCGGCCGATCCTCTACCGATTCTTCAACGAAAACAAGATCCATGCAGTCGAGCGTCTCTACGACCGTTACAACGCGTGGGCGACAGGAATTGCGGGTCTGACACCGATACCATACAAGGTCTTCACGATCTCCGGGGGGGCGTTCAAGATCAATTTCAAGATCTTTGTCCTCGCATCGTTGGTCTCCAGATCTCTTCGATTCATGGTCATCGGGGTGCTGCTCTATCTGTTTGGCGAGCCCATCAAAGATTTTATTTTCGAGTGGTTCAACTGGCTCTCGGTTGGGTTTGTGGTGCTTCTCGTCGGTGGGTTCTGGCTGATTCAGCATTACGGCCGTCGTGCCGGCAGAAAAACGGAGGCCGAACCGGAATCCTGAGGCCGTTGGCGGTTGTTGTGTTTGGTGGATCATGAAAACCAACTGCTACGTCGTCACCGGTCGGGTTCAGGGTGTGGGCTTCCGCTATTTCGTGTGGCAGCATGCCGAGATCCTCGGGCTCAACGGCTGGGTTCGCAACCGGACTGACGGGTCGGTCGAAGCGCTGGTTCGTGCAACCGAAAACCAGCACGAACAGATCCGACGGCACCTGGGCGAAGGACCTCGCGGGTCAAGGGTCGATTCGGTCCACGCCACCGAGCTCGCCTGCGCCGATCTCTCGGCCGGTTTTGAGATCCGCCGCGATGGTGGCTGAGATGAGGATTCTGGGCAATCCGGGCGACGCAGTTCGCGAGGCCTCGCTCAGCGTGCTCGAAGGGGTTCTTGCGGGCGGCGCCTTCCGCCCGCAGTGTTTCGCCATCGACGATGGGAATTCCGACTGGATCGCAGCCATGGCCGCAGAATCCGCCGAAGACCGCTCTCGATCGGTGGCGGCCGTGGCCGATGAGGGCTCTCTCGTAATGGCGCTCCGGCTTGGCGTCGGAGGTGCCGTCTGGCTCCCGACCTCGTCCCTCGGAATCCTGGAGGCCCTGGAAGCGGCGGGATCGACGACTCCGGAACCATCGGCTGGTGATGCCTCACTGGTCTCGTTGCTCTTGAAGGTCCCGCAGCTCGCGTTGGTGAGCTTTCCCGACCTCTCGTTCTGGCGGCGGCAACTGGGGCCGCAAAGGCTCGCGACCATGCTCCACGATCTCTCCTTGAATCTCGGCGCCGCGCCAGCTGTCGTCTCGTGGCCGGCACTGGTGGTTGGTGAGGGGATCGACGCGGAACAGATCCGGTTGCATTGGCAGACAGTGGTGGATGGAATCGATGGGCCGACACCGGATCTATGCCTGTCCCGGATCCAGCCGGCGGATGACGATGTACTCGGCGCCGTCTATCGTGCGCTGGTGATGGATGCTCCAGCCGAGGAGCTGGCGGGCGTTCGGAGCCTCTCGCCGGTTCGTGAATTGCCTGGCGGTGAGCACATCGGGTGGTGGGGATTGGACGGAGACGCGAGGGGTGGGTCCGGTTGGATGGCGCGGCCGGTGATGGATGGCGGTGAGCGGGGCCGATGGATCATCGACGAAAATAACGATGCAGACAAGGTCGAAGAGGTGCTCTCGATTGACGATGTGGCTGCGGCTGACGGCCTTGCTGCGGTCAGGGTTCCGGGTTGGGTCACCCGGGATCTGCGCCCGGGTACGCCGGCCGGGTTGTTGCTGACGCACCTCGCCGAGGCCGCCGCGCGGCGCGGCCTGCCCCTGTGGATCCCGAACCTCGAGAAGGATGGCCTGCACTTCGCATTGTGCCTTCCCGGCAAGCTGTGGGTCGACGGGGCCGCTGTGCCTCAGTGATGAGGAGTGTTGAGTTATGAGTTTTGAGTTATGAGTTTCGGACTGTCGGCTTCGTGACCGGTCTGAAGACAGTCAACTCAAACTCAGACCTCAAACCTCAAACCTTGTGCGACCGGCGGTGGAGCATTGACACGACGAACAAGGATCAATAGCATCAGCTCTCCTCCGAGCGGGGCTATGGCTCAGGTGGATAGAGCAGGAGTTTCCTAAACTCAAGGTCGGAGGTTCGAGTCCTCCTAGCCCCGCCATTTCCCGCCCTGTACCCGCGCCCGAAAGGGAGCAGGGGAGAAAGGGAGCATGGGAGAAGGGGAGACCCGCCCTTCACCCCGATCGAGCTGAGGACTCTGCCCCTCTGCCACATAGGTAGTTGTTAAATCCGAAATCCGAAATCCGAAATCCGAATTCCTTCTGGGTCCCCCCTTTCCCCCTTCCCCGTGCCCCTGCTAGGCTGAGCCGGTGAAATTCCTCGCCGTTGCCGTCCTGAGCTTCGTTATCATGATCGTGCTCATGGCTCTCTTTGAACGCTCGTTGATTTTTTTCCCGACCCGCTACCCCGACGGGCTTTGGGATGTGGAGGTGGTGGCGAGCGGCACCGGATGCGTCATAGAAGATCGAAACTATGCTGCGGTCGACGGCGTCCGGCTCCACAGTTGGTGGGTCCGGCGCACGGAAGGGGGAGAGAGGGATCCGGTCCTTCTTTTCTTTCACGGCAACGCCGGCAATCTGAGCCACCGGGCCGAGCTCGCGATGATGCTTTGTCAGAGGGTCGGCGCTCAGGTTTTTGTGGCGGGCTATCGTGGTTATGGTCGGAGTGAAGGAAAGCCATCCGAGTCGGGTTTGTTTCTTGATGCACGCGCGGCGTGGAACGATGTGGCTGCAACCGGTGGGACCAGACCGGAGGACGTGGTCATCTTTGGCAAATCACTCGGCGGTGCCGTGGCGGTGGATCTCGCCATGGAAGTTGATGCGGCCGGATTGATCGTCGAGTCGAGCTTCACCTCGATCCCGGAAATGGCCGGCAGACATTATCCCTTTGTGCCCCGCTTTTTGATCCGGACCAGGATGAACTCGTTGGCCAAGATCCCGTTCGTCACGAGCCCCAAACTCTTCATCCACTCAAAAACAGACGAGGTCGTGCCTTTCGAATTGGGCCGGAAACTCTTCGAAGCGGCCTCCGAACCCAGGTTATTTCACGAGGTCCTGGGAGCGGGTCACAACGAGACCTGGCTGGTGGGGGGAGAGGATTACTTTCGAGCAATTCACGACTTTGTCACGAATGTTTGTCCTGGGGCGTGATCGGGATACTAGATACTAGATTCTGGATACTCGAATTACCCGCCCACCGGTTGACATGGATGGTCAGAAAAAATGCGTTTGTCGCATCCAGCATCCAGCATCCAGCATCACTCTTGTCCAAGACAGGTTCTCGGATAACGAACAGGGACAGCGACAGAGATCAGGAGTCAGCGGCAGCAATCAGTCATCAGCGTCAGTGATCAGCGGCCGGGACAGCGAACAGCATTCACTTCTTCGGGCTCCGGCCTTTGTGGTGCGGCCGTCTCGGCCGCACGGTGTGCAGGCGAGACGCCTACACCACAACGGCTGTTCCTTCTGTTGAACCACCCGGAGGAGGCCACTTCGTCGCCAGGACTCCTGATCGCTGCCGCTGAACACCGATCGCTGAACCCGGTCGCTAGACACTGTCGCCGCCGCTGCAATTCGGGATCGGGATCGGAATCGGGTACGGGCCAACCGCGAACCGGATATGCCAAAAACCAACCCGTAAACCACGTGTTTCAGTTGCCTAACTTCAGGTGACGATCTGTTTTGGACAGCAGTGATCCAGCATCCAGCATCCAGCATCGAGCGTCGAGCATCGAGTGTCGAGCATCGAGCGTCCAAACCTGTCCGAAGATCAGGATTCCGATGGTGGCTGGTCTGCGGGAGCCCCTCCGCCGCCCTCGTCCATGATGTCCTTGAACAATTCCTTGTCGATCGCCTTGTCGTAGGCCGCCTGGGCGGTCACGATTCCCTCGTCGTAAAGGGCGCGAATCGAGGTGTCCATATCGATCATGCCCTGATTCACCCCTCCCTGGATGAGTGAAGTGATCTGTTGGGTCTTGCCACGCCGAATGAGATTCGAGATGGCCGGCGACATGAAAACGATCTCGACCGCCGCCGCCCGCCCGCCACCGATCTTTGGCATCAGCTGCTGCGACACGATCGATTGCAGGCCTTCGGCGAGGACGTTGCGCGCCCCTTCCTGTTCACCGGCTGGGAATACCGAAATAATTCGGTCCACGGTCTTGATGGCGTTGTTGGTGTGCAAGGTCGCAAAGACGATGGTGCCGCGTTCCGCGGCGGACAACGCCATCGAGATGGTCTCGAGATCTCGCAATTCGCCGACCAGGACGAGATCGGGGTCTTCGCGGCCGGCGGCGCGCAGGGCATCGGCGAAGGACGCTGCGTGGGTCCCGACCTCGCGCTGGTGGATCAGACACTCCTTGTTGGCGTGCACGAACTCGATGGGGTCTTCGATCGTCACAATGTGGTAGCTCTTGGTCTCGTTGATGAGATCGATGATGGCTGCCAGGGTGGTCGATTTTCCCGAACCGGTGGGACCGGTGACGATGACCATGCCGCTCCGGATATCGGCCAGACGTCGCAGCTGTGGTGGCAGACTGAGCTGTTCGATGGTCATGATCTTTGATGGAATGATCCGAAAAACCGCGCCCGATCCACGCTGCTGGCGGAAAAGATTGACCCGAAAGCGTCCGACATCTTCGAGTTCGTAGGAGAAATCCGTGTCGCCCGTTTCTTCGAATTGCTGCCAGCGAGCTGTAGGAGAGATGGGTTTGATGAGGTCGACATAGTCGAGCTCTTTCACCGTGCGATAGCGGATCTGCTCCATCGATCCTCCAACCCGCAACATGGGTGGACGACCGACCGAAAAATGAAGATCGGAGGCTCCGCGGTCGTTCATGAGTTGCAGGAAACGATCGACGCGTTTGTGTTCGGCCATCGATCAGCCCCTCTCCGCGAGAAATTCTTCCGAAACCATCGCTTCGAACTCCTCCCGATTCGTCGCGTGCAGGTAGGCATCTTCCGCCGTGATCTTGCCGGACCGCACCAGGCGCCGGAGGCCGTCGTCAAAGGTCTGCATCCCCTGGGTTTTGCCCAGCTGCATGGCGGAGGTCAACTGGTAGGTTTTTTCGTCCTGAATCAGGTTGGTGACCGACATGGTGCCGATGAGGATCTCGAAGCAGGCGATCCGCTCGCGGGTTCCTTGGATGGGTAGGAGACGTTGCGCGATGATGTACTTGAGTGATTCGGCCAGGGCGATTCGGACCTGTGGCTGCTCTTTGTGGGGAAAGCTGGTGATGATGCGATCGATCGCCTTTGGCGCGGTGGTCGAGCTGAGGGTGCCGAGTACGATGTGTCCGGTTTCTGCGGCCGTCAGCGCGAGTGAAATGGACTCGTTGTCGCGCAGATCTCCGATGACGATGACATCCGGGTCTTCGCGGAGCGCACCGCGGAGGGCCCGGGCGTAGGACTCGGTGTCAGCCCCGATCTCACGTTGGTTGACGAGACAGTTTTTGAACGGGTGGACGAACTCCACCGGTTCCTCGAGCGTGATGATGTGGGCCTGTCGTGTTTCGTTGAAAAGGTTGACGAGAGCCGCCAGGGTGGTGGTCTTGCCGCAGCCGGTCGGACCACACACAAGGACGAGGCCCTGGTGGTGCGAGGCGATTTCGGCGAGATGGCCGGGGAGACCGATCTCCTCGATCGTCGGTGGTTGTTCAGGTATGACACGGAAGACCGCGTTCAGACCTTTGTGATCGAGAAAAATGTTGCCTCGATAGCGGCCTGCCCCCGGGACGAAGTAACACAGATCGAGCTGTTGTTCCTCGTCCAGACGCCGGAGTTGGTCCTCGGTCAGGATTTCGCGCACCATTTTTTCGGTTTCATCCGCGGAGAATGGCGCGCCCTTCATGGGAACCAACCGGATCGATTCGCGAACCATCGGTGGTAGACCCACCGCCAGGTGAAAATCGGAGGCGCCCTTATTGCGAGTCTGCGCGAGCAATTCGTGCAGACGCGGCTCGTTTTCTCCCGCCTCGACTCGGAGCGCCTTGGCGCGTAGGCCGTCTGCATCAGCGACCTGGGTGTTGTCACGTCGCGCAACCTCCTCGGTGATCTCCAGGGCCCGGCTGCGGACGTTTCGGTCAGGATCGGTGGCCGCCACCTTTTGCAGTGCTTCGAGGATCTTCGGGTGATTGAACTTTCGCAGCGCCAGCAAGACCTCGATTCGGACCTCGGGTGCGGGGTCGGCGAAGAGCTTGGCCAGGGCCTGCAGCGATCGTGGATCGCCGATGCGGCCGAGGGCCTCGACCGCCGACCATCGAGCCTCCGGGTCATCGAGAGTCGCGATCAGGGCGTCGACGGCGCTCGCATCATGGAATCTGCCGAGGGTGTCGGCTGCGGTCACCCGGAGCCACCAGTCGGGGTCCTTGAGAAGACCGATCGTGGCCGGGATGATTCGAGGATCGTCGAAGGAGCCTGCCACCACCAGCGCCAGCGCGCGTATCTCCTCGTCGCTGTCGTTGAGGAGTTCGAGGGTGGGTTCCACCAGATCGTCGCCGAACTCTCGCATCGAGTCGAGGGCGCGATCGCGGGCCCATCCGGCGAGGGTTTTCGAAAATTTGAGGTAGCTCTTCACCAATTCGTGGCGGTTGTCCATGCTGAGCAGGACCTTGATCACCGCCGATCGGGTGCCTGCTTCTCCCGACGCCATCAAAGGGAGCAGGCGGTCGACAAAACCCGGCCCGAGCGAAAGGGCGACCCGGCTGAGGGCTTCGATGAGGTGCTGTTGGGTCGCGTAGTCGACCCGTGGCAGATGGTCGACGATCAGATCGACGGAATCTTCCGCGCAATTGTCGGCAAGGAATCGGAGTGCGGTCGCCCGGACCCTCGAGTCCTCGTCTGATACAAGTTGACTCCAGCGTGGAAGGGAGTCGGGATTGAAATCGAGGGAGGCCAGACGTTCGAGAAAGATGTTGCGGTCTTCGGTCGGGCTGGTTTCGACAAGCCGCCAGAAAAGGGTCTGCATCGACTCGGTGGTCGGAGCCTCGAAAATCAACCTGCGGGTGGCATCGCGGACCGCCTCATCCTCCGCACTCAGCAAAGCGATGAGATATGCCTCGATGTCCGGAATGCGAAGCCCAAAGAGAATCTCGGCGGCCATGCGGAGGGAGGATTCGGATTTGCCTCTGCTTTCGGCTACGAATTGACTGACCGTCGCAGTGGTTCGCAATCGCCGAAGGAGGCGAACCGATGCATCGCGGAGGGGTCGTTCCGCGCGAAATGCCATCCACACCACGTCTTTGGGCTTGATGTTCTGGGCTTCAAAGAGGGTCTGGAGGAGGGCGTCGCATTCCTCCGCCGATTGATATTCGTGCCTCGCCAGTTTGCCGAGCGAGTCCTGGAGATTGGAGCGAAATCGCGGTAGAGCCATAGAGTCCAGTTTAGCGCACGGTTTTCTCAACGCCGCCGGAGTTTGATTCTGTACGATCCTGCGCTATCGCTTTCGAACCCTCGCTGTGGATACGGATCCCGAAAGGGGGAAAGGGAGAAGGGGAGAAAGGGGGAAAGGGAGAAGGGAGAAAGGGAGAAAGGGAGAAAGGGAGAAGGGGGAATCCAGATCGATTTCGGATTTGGGATTTCGAATTTCGAATTTTCGGCATGGCCACTATTGGCGAGAGGCGGAGGAGAGAGGGGGTTCAGTTCGGAATTCGGAGTTCGGAGTTCGGAGTTCGGAGTTCGGAGTTTACAACCTCCTACATGGCAGAGGGGCAGAGGGGCGGAGGAGAAAGGGAAAACCACCCGGCACAAATTGTTCCTCAATGCGCGTGTCGCCTCCCGATGTCATCCTGAGCGGAGCCCTCCAAGGGCGTAGTCGAAGGATCTATGGCGCACGCGGAAGAAACCCAAGGCCGCAGAACCTGCCCTGAGCGAGCGACGCGAGTCGAACGGGTCCTTCGACTCGGCCGTCGGACGGCCTCGCTCAGGATGACATCTTGAAGGACCGTTCCTTTCCCGTTGACGAAAGTGGGAAGGGGAGACCGCTCGTGTGCAGGGATCAGGTCCCCCACCCAAAGGCTGGAAAACTGCAGATAACGCAGACAAACACAAATTATCGGTCCCGAATTGATCTGCGTTCATCTGCGTGATCTGCGGTCACTCCGTACCGTGCGCCCGTGCGTGCTGCATCCGTCTTTGAGCATCACCCTTGTTCGTGACGCCGTCTCGGACAGCAGCAATCCAGCCTCCTGAACCCTCGATCGCTATTCGGAGGGCGGCACTGGTGGTGGGTCGTTCCGGTGCTTTTTCCACTCTTTCGCGATCTTCTCGATCGCCTTTTCAATGGTCGAACGGGCCTTCTTCGGGCTCGGGTCATCTGGAACGATTCCAATAACGGTGCCGCGCCAGATCAGGGTATTGGTTTTTGGGACCCACGCATCGATGATCAGGGTGCCGCGGCTGTAGCTCGAGACGTCCATCCCGCTGCCCCACAGTGGGCTCCAATACCAATTCGCACTGTAGTGGTACTGGTATAGCGTGGTGTTCATCCGCATGGCCTGATTGGTGTCGGTGTGGTAGGTGATCAAGATATCGGGGTTTTCGTTTTCGCCGACCTCCTGCATGCCGCCCTTTTTGAATCTGTTGACGATGATCAGCTTGATCATCTCGTGGACCGGCGGTGCTTGCTCGGCGACCGAGGTTTCGAGGGTATCGATGTAGGCGAAGGTTCGAAGGGATTGAAAGTCGACCGATCGGTCAAAATCCACATAGGCCTTTGTCTTAGTGGCGCCGAGCGACGCCAGGGCCAAGACGATGACTATGGCTGAGGTCAGGTTTCTCATGGGGTCTCCTCTGTTGATCTTACTGGGATTCGAGAAATTTTATGCGCTCTCGCAGCGCTTCAGTCTCGCGTTCAAGAAGGGGGTTGATCTGGAGTGCCTCGTCCAGGAGGGTGTTGGCGTCAGCCAGCAGGGCCGAGCGCACGACGGAGTCGTTTTCGGCCGAGGCCTGAATTGTCGCCAGCGCTGCGTCGGTGACCCTGGAGTTGGCCGACTCGGGATTGCGGGCCAGAGCCTGCTCGATCAGACTGCGCCCGGCGATCACGTCGGAGCGCACCGATTGCTCCTGGGCGAGCAGCCACTCGGCACGCCAGCGGTGGACTTCCGCTGAGCTCTGGTAGGCGACCGAGTTCTGGGGATTTGCTGCAAGAGCTTTCTCCGCCGCGGCAGCGGCCGCACTCAGTTGGCCGGCCGGTGATGTTCCGTTTCGTATGGCCCATTGTGCGGCCAGGAGTTCCGCCGCTGCGCGTTCCGGGTAGGCCCAGAAAATCTGCGGATTGAGCGACAGCGCTCGGCCGAGGTCATTGCGGGCACGGTCGACGGCGGCTGATGGATCAGTGTCCCGTAACAGCTCGAATTTGGCCAGGTAGCGGCCGGCCAGCCCACGGTTGGCGTAGGCGTAGGCGTAGTCCGGATTGCGCTCGATCGCTGCATCAAATGCCGCAAATGATTCGGTCAGCGTGGATCTTGGGTCGCCGCCGCTTCGCATCAGGTACACGGCCCTGCGCCACAGCGCGATACCGAGATTGTTGTGGGCGTTGGCATAACGTGGATTGAGATCCGCCGCTCGCCGGAACGATGCGGTCGCGCGATCGAGAGCGTTTCTCGGATCCACTCCGCGAGTCATTTCGTGTCGCGCCAGCAGTTCCCACGCGTAACCGAGATCGTCGTGAGCGAGGACTGCACCGGGGTCGATTTCGATTGCGCTCTCAAAACTTTCGATGGCCCGCCTCAGAGTCGGCCGAGGATCTTCACCCTTTGCCGCCTCACCGAGCGCCGCCACCGTGAGAGCGCCACCGCGGGTCGAATAAGCGGCAACACTGGATTGATCGACGGCAATCGCGCGATCTGCCGAGGCGATGGATTGGGTCAGAAACGGACCGGGTTCGCCGCCGCGGTCATTGACGATATCCGCCCAGCGCCAGTAAAGGTGGGAAAGGCGTTCGTGGATCGCCGCGCGATTCGGATCGATCTCCAGGGCGCGGTCGCACGCGGCCACAGCCTGCTCGAAGGCATCCACGACCGCTGCGCCGCGGCGGCTTCGGATTTCCAGTATCTCGGTCCAGCGGGCGCACTCGCCTTCGTGGACGCTCGGGTCCGAACGCGCGATATCGGAGGCCAGGGCGAAAGCCTGTCCTGCTGCATCGAGGACATCGAGAGCCCCCTCGGTGTCGCCGAGCAGGCGCCGTTCGGCGCCGATCTCGAGCAGAATGTCACCCTCGAGGCGTTTGGCTTCGTAGAGCCAATTCTCGTTCTCGTAGGCCTCCCGGGTTGCGGCGAGGGCCTCTTCGAGTTGGCCTCCGAAGAAGGCGATCAAAGCTTCGGCGTAGCCGGCACCATCCGAAGATGTGGTTCTCCCTGAACGGAGGTAGGCCAGCGCCGGTTCCCTGAGGTCGTTCTCGACCTTCTCGATTCGGGCGCTTCGCAATTCGGTGTTTTCGATCCTGCGTGCCAGATCGAGCTCGTCCTTGTAGAGCCGGCCGAGAACCATTCCAAGGGCATAGTTGACGCCGGCGCTCGAGTAGCCCTGGTTGATCGCCCGTTCGAGATGACGTCGGGCCTCCTGGTCATTTTCGAGGGTCATATATCCGCGTCCGAGAGCGTAGGAGGCGGGACCGGCGCTGATCTCACCGATCCGGTTCATTTCGTTTTCGATCTCGGACATCCGTTGCAGGATGATCTCACGTTCCGCGCTTCGGTCGTGCGGTGGCATCATCGCCGCCACCCGGGCAAATCCCTCGATCTCCTTGACCTGTTCGGTGAGATTCTGAGCGATTGCGGCCTGTTGTCGGGTTCGAAGATTGGTCCGCAGGCTCAAGAACCCGAGTGCGGCAAAGGCGATGACTGCGATCAGAATTACCGCGGTCAGACCGGGGTATCTTCGAATCCGTTTTCCGAGCTTGTAGAGAATTCCCGCCGGACGCGCCGCGATGGGTTCACCTGCGAGGAATCGACGCAGATCCTCCGACGCCTCCCTGGCACTGGCGTAGCGTCGGTCCTGGTCCTTTTCGAGGCATTTCAGAACAATGGTTTCGAGATCGACCGGAATCGAACGGTTGATCCGGTGTGGTGGCGTCGGGTCTCTCTCGGATACTCCGGAAATGATCTCCGGGTAGGCTCCGGCATAGGGGCTCTGTCCGGTCAGCAACCAATAGAGCGTGGCGCCGAGACCGTAAACATCGGTTCGACGGTCCAGTTTCGATATTTCGCCCCGTACCTGCTCAGGTGAACAGAAGGCGGGTGTCCCGAGGACCATTCCGGAGACCGTGAGATCGTGGGGTGTGTCCACTTCGCGCGCGATTCCGAAATCGACCACATAGGGATGCCAGGTGCCATCAGCATTCCGTTCAACCAGGATATTCGCGGGTTTGATGTCCCGGTGGATGAGCCCGGCCTGGTGGGCGGCATGAAGTGCATCGGCCACATCGACCATGATCGCCACTTTCTCCTCGATGCTGAGAAGATCGGCGACCTCTTTGATCGAACCACCGGAGATGTACTGCATGGCGATGTAGGACAGACCTTCGACCTCGCCGACCTCGTAGACCGGGCACAGGTTTTCGTGGTCGACCTTGGCCTGAACCCGGGCCTCGCGGGTGAATCGTTTGATCTGTTCGGGATCGTCGCGGCGGAGGAACTTGAGTGCCACGTGTCGGCCAAGGCTTGTGTCCAGGGCCTTGAAGACGTCGCCCATGCCGCCGCGACCGATAAATTCGACAAACTCGTAGCGACCCCAGTTCGCGACCGGAAAGACCTCGAAGGGATCCGATGAACGCGCGCTTCCCGGCGCCGGTTCCCGGAGCCAATCGGCATCGTCGAGACCGAGTTCACGGGCCAATTGGGCTAGGGTGCCATCCTCGAAGAGGTGGTCGGGCAGCACGATCTGGACCGACGGTTCTTCCACATCGTAGAGACCCGCATCCACCAGTCGGGCCCTGACTTCGGCAATGGTGGATTCCGCATCCTCCTCCGAAATCAGCCCCCGTTTTGCCGCCAATTCGAGAACCTGTTCGGCGTCACTCGCCGGTTCCCGCTGGTCGCGGTGTTCTTTATCTGTGGTCATTTTCCCCGTCGGTGATGACTATACAGTGGTAGCTCTTTCAATTTCACTCCACTTCTCGCTATCGCTATCGCCATCGCTATCGCTATCGGATTTCGCTCGATCTAGGCTGCCTTCAATTACGATGGCGACGCCGATCGTTTTGGCGAATCCGGAACCGAAAGACTACTCCACGATCCTTGCCGTCATGATGTAGTCCATCTTCGGAAACTCCCCTTTGAGGTACTGGTTGCCGCGACGGTACAACTTGGATTGGGCGGGTCCTTTGCCCCGCGGCTCACCTTCGCCATAGCCGTCGTAGAGGTCTTTGACGGATTCAAAGCCCTCGACAACCGTTCCGATGGGTGCGAAACCTGAGCCATCCAGATACGAATTGTCGCCGAAGTTGATAAATATCTGTGTGGTTCGGGTGTCGGGACTGGCGCCCATCGCAAAGGTCACCTTCGCTCTTGTGTTGGATTTTTTCGGTCTGTCCGGTGGGAGTCTCGAGTTGCTCCACGCCGCAGTCACCGCCGGGTCGCCGTTCATTCCGAACTGGGCCATGAATCCCCGGACGACCCGATAAAAGGCCACATCGTCGTAGTAGCCGATCTTGACAAGGTTGTAGAAACGGTCGGCGCCGTGCGGCGCCCAGTCGCGATTGACCTCGATGATGAAGTCTCCGGCGGTTGTTTCCATTTTGACCTTGTAGGTCTCAGGGGCGGTTTCCTTGGCGAGGTTCGGGTTGAGAAGGGCCGGATTCTTTTCGGGTTCGGGCGTCTCGGGTTCTTGTGCTTCGACAGCAAAGGCCGACCCGATGAGCAGGAGGGCAATCGGAGCGATGAACGCGATGCGGCGCACACAGCGATGGAATGACATGGGCAATCTCCTTGGTTGACCGTCCTGATGGACGTGGGGGTATTCTAACCTCTCCTCCGATTAGGAATTGTTTTCGCTATCGATAGGCTTCCGGTTCAGCCCGCGCCGCAGATGGAGAGAACAGCTCCGATCGCGAGACCGAAGTATTCGAGAGAAGAGAGTTCACAACAAGGAGTTTCAATGAGCGCGACAGCAATCGAGGCCGGAGAACCGGCACCCCCATTCACACTGAAAGATCAGGGCGGAAAAGATGCGACGCTCGCCGAGTATTCGGGCCAATGGGTGGTCCTCTACTTCTATCCCAAGGACGACACACCGGGTTGCACCGCGCAGGCCTGCGAGTTCACTGAAAGCATCGCCGATTTTCGCGGCCTCGATGCAGTGGTTCTCGGTTGCAGCCCGGATTCGCCGGCCGATCATCTGGAGTTCATCAAAAAACACGGTCTCGACCTGCGGCTTCTTTCAGATCCGGATCACGCGGTGATGGAGGTCTACGGCGCCTGGGGCGAGAAGAACATGTACGGAAAGATCACTACCGGCGTCATCCGCTCGACGGTGATCATCGATCCCGATGGCCGCGTCGCCCATCGCTGGAAGAGAGCCTCGGCCAAAGGGCACGCGGCAAAGGTGAAGGATCGTCTGCAAAAACTCCAAAAGGGCTGATCCTCGGTTCGCCGTTGCCCGCGTCCGTGCCCGTATTGCAGAGGCAGCGACAGTGTCCAGCGACAGCGACAGGAAGCAGCGACAGGAAACTGCGATCAGTGTTCGGCGGCAGCGGTCAGGAGTCCAGGCGACGAAGTGGCCACCTCCGGGTCGTTCAACAGAAGGAACAACCGTTGTGGTGCAGGCGTCTCGCCTGCACACCGTGCGGCCGAGACGGCCGCACCACAAAGGCCGGAGCCCCGAAGAAGTGAGTGCTATTCGCTGTCCCAGCATCTTTTCCCTGACTTTGATGACTGAACGCTGACGCCGAATACAGATCGCTGCTCCCTGTCGCTGCCGCTGCCCCTGAACCTTGTCCGAGGCACTTTCGTGGACAACAGTAATCTGCTGTTGCGAGCGCCCCAGGCGGCACGTCGAAGATCGCTTCACTTCTGCTCAATCAAGATGAGACATCGCTTTGGCGAAGGGTTTCGTTTGTTCTCACCGATCGTGAATGTTTCTCCAGCCTCGTGCCGACTCGAGCAGCAAGCGACCCCCGGACCTTTCTGGTTCCTCCGGCGGGAGCGCAACTTCTGAGCCTGAACAACGTAGACACCTCGAGGGTTGAGCTATTTCAAACCAAAATACAGTTCGAGTGGGGTGATGACAATGAAAAAAGCAATGATGATCGGGCTGCCCGTACTCCTGGTGGTGGTAATTGCCGGGATGACCCTGGCGTCAAGGCGCGGTGGAGTCGAAGGAATTGCGGTCGAGATCGAAGACGTGAGTCGTCGACAGGTAGTTCAGACGGTCACCGCGACCGGCAAGATCCAGCCGATGATCCAGGTCAATATTTCGGCCGATGTGAGTGCCAAGATCACCCGCCTCGAGGTCGAAGAGGGTGATTGGATCGAACAGGGGACCCTTTTGGTCGAACTCGACAGTGAGCGTTACCTCGCGGCCGTGGAAAGCGCCGAGGCGAATCTTTCTGCTGCCCAGGCCAACGCCAATCTCGCCCGGGAGAACATGATCAAAGCCGAAAAGGACTTCGAGCGCACCAAGGAACTTTACGAGCGCAATCTCGAATCTCAATCGGTGCTCGACAGCGTCTATGCCGCTGCTGAAGTCGAAAAGGCCCGCTATCAGTCGGTCCTCGACCAGGGAGAACAGGCCAAGGCCGCGCTCCGCCAGACCCGCGATGATCTCGCCAAGACCACGATCTACGCCCCGATGAGCGGTACGGTCAGCATGCTCAACAAAGAGGTGGGTGAGATCGCGCTCGGGTCCCAGTTCCAGGAAGACGTGATCATGGAGATCTCCAATCTCGAGGGCATGGAAGCCCTGGTGGCAATCGATGAAAATGACATCGTCGCGGTGTCGATCGGTGACGAGGCTGAGATCGAGGTCGACGCCCTGCCCGACGTGAAGCTCAAGGGCAGGGTCACCGAGATCGCCAACAGCGCCCGTTCCTCCGGCCAGGGAACCACTGACGAAAAGACCGAGTTCGAGGTCAAGGTCGCGGTGATCGATCCGGTGGCCGAGTTGCGGCCCGGAATGACCGCCTCGGCCGAAATTGTGACCGAGGTCTGCGACGACTGTCTGAGCGTGCCGATCCAGAGTGTTGCCGTTCGGACCATCGATCAGCTCGGTGGCGATGCCGATGCCGAAAACGAGGCTGGGGAATCGAGATTCGAACCCGACTCCGAAGGCTTTGTCGAGGTTGTTTGGGTGGTGGCCGACGGTCGCGCCCAGGCGCGTCAGGTCAAGACCGGCATCCAGAGCGAGACACATATCGAGGTTTTGCACGGTCTCGGGGATGAAGACCAGGTCGTGATCGGAAATTACCGCGCGATCAGCAGAGATCTCACCGACGGGTCGGTAGTGACTCTCGACGCCGACGAGAAGGGCTGAAAAATGGCGCTCGCGCTTCGATCTGTTGAAAAAACCTATGCGATGAACGAGGTTGCCGTCCACGCTCTGAAGGGGGTCTCGTTCGACATTGCCGACAACGAATACGTCGCGATCATGGGGCCGTCGGGATCCGGCAAGAGCACCTTGATGAATATCATCGGTTGTCTCGATGTCCCGACTGCCGGCAGCTATGTGCTCGATGGTTCCGATGTCAGTACCCTCGGTGAAGACGCCCTTGCCGAGATCCGAAACGAAAAAATCGGTTTTGTTTTTCAGACATTCAATCTCCTGGCACGGTCGGACGTTTTTCACAATGTGGAACTGCCGCTGATCTACGCTGGAATGCGCCCGGGGCAACGGCGTAAGCTTGCTGAATCTGCGATCGAACGGGTCGGTCTGGCCGATCGAATGGATCACCGGCCGAACGAGCTCTCCGGTGGCCAACGGCAACGGGTCGCCATCGCTCGGGCGCTGGTCAATAGGCCGTCGATCCTGCTCGCAGACGAACCGACCGGAAATCTCGACAGCGCCACGGGTGCCGAGATCATGGCTGTTTTTGATCAGCTTCACGCCGACGGCAATACGATCATCCTCGTCACCCACGAGGACGAGATCGCCCGCCACGCCAACCGCGAAATCCGGCTGCGCGACGGTTTGATCGAAACCGACACCGCCGAGCGAGAGGCAGCATGAGCAGAATCTACGCCTCCTTCGAGTCGCTTCGGATCGCCCTGGCGGCCTTGCGGGCGAACAAGGCACGGGGGGTCCTGACGACCCTGGGAATCATTATCGGTATCGTCGCCGTCGTGACGACGATGACCGCCGCCAACGGGCTCGCCAACAACTTCAAGGAGAGCGTGTCGGTGCTCGGGACCGATGTGCTCTATGTGTCGCGAACACCGTGGTTTTTCCAGGGGCGGAACTTTCAATTCCGGAATCGTCCGAACCTGGCACTCAAAGACAGCGAGAAGCTGTCCCGTCAGCTTGCGCCGGCAATCGTCAATCCAACGGATGACACTCGACGGCCGGTCAAATATCTGTCCGAGGTCATCAGCAACGCGACGGTCATCGGAACGACCGAAAAACATATGCTGGTCTCCAGCGCAGTTCCCGAGTTCGGTCGTTTTCTGACCGCCTATGACGTGGCCTTCAAACGCAACGTCTGCATCATCGGCGTCACGATGCGCGAGCAGCTCTTTGGAGACGTCGACCCGATCAACAAAAAGATCAAGGTCGGACGCGCCAATTTTCGAGTCATCGGTGTGATGGAGAAACAGGGGAGCGCGGGCTTCTTCGGCGGTCCCGATTTCGACAGCCAGGTCTTCATTCCGGTCACGACCTTTGTCAAAGAGTTTGGCGGGCGCAACCGGAGTTTCGCCTTTGCGGTCAAGGCACCGCCCACCACTTTGCTCGACGACTTCGAGTACGAATTGGTGGGCGAGATGCGCAAGATCCGCCGCCTGCAGCCCAACGAGGACGACAACTTCGCCATCAACAAGATGGACACGCTGCTCGATACCTTCAACAACGTCATGGGCGTGGTCCTGATGATCGGCATGGCGGTTACCGGGATTTCGCTCTTTGTCGGTGGAGTCGGCGTCATGAACATCATGTTCGTTTCGGTCACCGAACGGACACGAGAAATCGGAATCCGCAAGGCGATCGGCGCCAAGCGGCGGGCGATCCTGCAGCAGTTTCTGCTCGAGTCGTCGATGATCTGTCTGTTGGGCGGGACGATTGGCGTCGTCCTGTCCTTCGCCGTGGCCGCGGCGATCAACAAACTCGTTCTGCCGGCAACCGTTTCGCTGCCGATTGTTGTTATCGCGCTGACGGTATCGGTCGCGACAGGCCTGATCTCCGGGTTCATCCCCGCCTGGCGGGCCTCGAAATTGAATCCGATTGATGCTTTGCATTATGAGTAGCACCTCGTGCCCGAGTCTGGTTCCGAGCCCGAAAACGGGTAGAGGAGCAGAGGAGAAAAGGAGCAGAGGGGATGACGCGCTTGCCATTTGTGGCGCGACACCTCTGCCCCTCCGCCCCTCTGCCCCTCTGCTTCGTTTGGGTTCGGCAATCGCGATCGGAGTCCCTTTATGACCTGGATCGATTCATTCAAAATGGCAGTGTCGGCGATCGGTGCGCACAAGCTGCGGTCGATTCTGACTCTGATCGGCATCGTCGCCGGGGTCGCGGCGATCATCTCCGTCATGACCGGTGTCTCGGTCGTCCAGAGCCAGATGGAAGCCGAGTTGAGCGTGCTGGGCAGCCGGACCTTTCAAATCATGAAGTTCCCCATGGGCAACTTCAACAACGACCGCAACATCAATTTCCGCGAGATCCAACGCTGGCCTCCTCTGACCATGGACCACGTCAAGGTGATTCGTGAGCGGGTGAAAACGGTTGATCTTGTCGGCGCCGAACTCTGGCACTACAACACCCGCGTCGGCTATCGGGGTGAGTCCACCGAAAGCAACATGATGGTCTGTGGTGGCACGCCGGAGTATCCGGAAAACAACACCCACTATGTCGAACTCGGACGGAATCTGAATGAAGAAGATATCGAGATCGGTCGCCGGGTTGTTGTGCTTGGGAACGGTATCGCCAACGAGTTGTTCCCCTTCATCGATCCGATCGGCAAAACCGTCAAGGTCGATGGCCACAAATTTACGGTCCAGGGCGTGTTCGAACAGAAAACATCGGCGATGGGAGGGCAGTTCGACCAGTATGTCCTGATGCCGATCACGGTGTGGACGAATCTCTATGGCGAGCGCGACGAAAACGGAAGGCCGCGTTCGATTTTCATCACCGTCCGGACCGTCCAGGGTGTTCCCCTCGAGGAGGCCCTGGAAGAAACCCGATCAGTGCTGAGGGCCGCCCGCGGTCTGAGCCCGCGTGAACGTGACACCTTCCACTGGTTCACGAGCGATTCACAAATCGATGCCTTCAACCAGGCGACCGCCGGTGTCAAGACCGCCGCCTTCGTGCTCGGGATGGTGGCGCTGATTGTCGCCGGGATCGGCATCATGAATATCATGCTGGTCTCGGTCACCGAACGGACCCGTGAGATCGGGATCCGTAAAGCGCTGGGAGCCAAGCGACCGGCGATCCTTCTGCAGTTTCTGATGGAAGCCGTTGTCCTGTGCAATATCGGTGGGATCTTCGGTGTGCTGATCGGTTTTGGAATCGGCAACGTGGTGACCCTCTTCACGGACTTCGCGGTCAACATCCCGGTGGATTGGGCGGTGAGGGGAGTGATCTTCTGCTCGCTGGTGGGTCTGATTTTTGGAATGTGGCCCGCAATTCGTGCATCGAAGCTGGCGCCGATCGAAGCGTTGAGATACGAATAGCGTTGCAGGGCCGGTCCCGATCCCGGCGGATGGTCGTAATTCCATCTGGGTCACGATCTTGCTTTCCTTAGCTCATTGAGGTAGCTTGCCTCAAACGTACTAACGGAAAACGGATCGGGAACGGGATCGGACAGGCGCATGACCTGGATCGATTGCTTCAAGATGGCTTGGGCGGCGATTGGCGCGCACAAGCTGCGCTCGATTCTGACCCTCGTCGGCATCATCGCCGGGGTTGCCGCAATCATCGCCGTCATGACCGGGGTCTCGGTGGTCCAGACCACCATGGAAGCCGAGCTCAGCGTGCTTTCGAATCGCACCTTTCAGATCCAAAAGTTTCCGCGCGGAAATTTCAATGACAATCGCGATCTCAACTTCCGGGATATCGCTCGTTGGCCCCCGTTGACTCTCGATCACGTGTACACCATTCGCGAACGGTCGAAGATGGTCGATCTGGTTGGCGCTGAACTCTGGCACTACAACACGAGGGTGAGTTTTCGCGATGAGAGTACGGAGAACAACAATATCGTCTGTGGAGGGACGCCTGAATATCCCGAAAACAACACCCACCTCGTCGAGCTCGGGCGCAACCTCACCGAAGAAGATGTGGTGGTGGGGCGCAACGTGGCGGTTCTCGGTTTCGGGATCGCGCAGGAACTCTTCCCGTTCATCGATCCGATTGGAAAGACGGTCAAGATCGACGGTCGCAAGTTCAAGATCCAAGGTGTCTTTGAAGAGCGCAGATCTGCGACCGGGACACCGTTTGATCGTTATATCCTGATCCCGATTTCCGTTTGGCTCAAGGCGTATGGTGCTCGTGACGATCCGAATACTGAGCGATCGATCTTCATAACGGTCCGATCCCTCGAGGATGTCGCTCTCGAAGACGCCATTGACGAGGTTCGGATGATTCTCCGTTCTGAGAGGGGAGTGAGCCCGCGCGATCGCGACAATTTCTACTATTTCACCACCGACTCCGAGATTCGGGCGTTCAACCAGGCGACCGCGGGGCTCAAGACCGCGGCCTTCGTGCTCGGGATGGTGGCGCTGATTGTCGCCGGGATCGGCATTATGAACATCATGTTGGTTTCGGTCACTGAGCGGACCAAAGAGATCGGTATCCGGAAAGCGCTCGGCGCGAAAAGACGATCGATCCTCCTGCAATTCCTGATCGAGGCGATCGTGCTCTGCAATATCGGCGGAGTGATTGGGGTCCTGGTCGGTTTCGGGCTTGGGAACATCGTCACGCTCTTCACCGATTTTGCGGTCCATGTCCCGATGGAGTGGGCCGTTCGAGGGGTGATTTTCTGCTCCATCGTCGGTCTGGTCTTTGGAATGTGGCCCGCGATCCGGGCTTCTCGGCTCCCGCCTGTCGATGCTCTTCGCTACGAGTAGACCAACACCGCCTTTGAATACATTTTTCAGCCGATTTTCCCGCTTTTCGCGATCATTTTGAGAATCAATTTTCTTTGATTCTCTGCTTGTCTTTCCGACTGACCTTTTTTCATATGAGCGGTCGTTCATGAGGCCGTCCGCCCACCAGTCAGAAACGACCTAAACGGCTTTGTTTTCAATTATCAGGATGATTGCCCGGATTCCCGAGAAAATGCTTGAGCGATATTTCACAAACGCTCTGAATTGTGTATCATATCCGGGACCGATATGGGGGGAGGAACGATCTCAAGATCGCGCCCATAATTCAGAGGTTAAATCTCAATGCCGTTTGAAACGTCGAAAGACAGAAGGAGGAGCACGTGGAACCCGTACACTTTATCTATCTGACACCGGTGGTGGCGATTGTCGCCCTGGTCTACGCCTACATGCGCGCGGCGTGGGTCAAAAAACAAGACCCCGGTAACGAACGCATGCAGACGATCGGCAAGTGGATCGCCGACGGAGCGATGGCCTTCCTTTCGGCCGAGTACCGGGTGCTCGCGATCTTTGTGATCGCGGTGGCCATCCTACTCGGTGTGACGAACTCGTTGGTGGGGGCGGAACAGAACACCAACGGCCTGATCGCGCTGTCGTTCGTGCTCGGTGCGATCTGTTCGGGTCTGGCCGGATACTTCGGCATGAAGACCGCGACCCAGGCCAACATCCGCACGGCGTCCGCCGCACGGAAAGGTCTGAACGAGGCTCTCCAGGTCGCCTTCAGGGGCGGTTCGGTGATGGGGCTCTCGGTGGTCGGTCTGGCGCTGACCGGTTTTGGCGGATTGTTCCTGTTCTACACGAAGATGTACCCACAGGCCCTGACGGACACCGGTGCGATGATGCTGGTCCTCAACATCCTGTCGGGCTTCTCGCTCGGCGCTTCCTCGATCGCGCTCTTTGCACGCGTCGGCGGAGGCATCTACACCAAGGCCGCTGACGTCGGTGCCGATCTGGTCGGCAAGGTCGAGGCCGGGATCCCCGAGGATCATCCGCTGAATCCCGCCACCATTGCGGACAACGTGGGCGACAACGTCGGCGACGTTGCCGGCATGGGTGCCGATCTTTTCGAGTCCTATATTGGTGCGATCATCTCCTCGATGATCCTCGGCGCCGCCTGGTTTGCCGGCCTCGAGGCCGCGCAGGCCGGCACAGGAATGAACGGTGTCTACCTGCCGCTGTCGATCGCCGTCGTCGGAATCGTCGCGTCGATCATCGGTTTCTTCTTCGTCCGCACAAAAGAAGGCGGCAACCCCCAGACCGGTCTCAACATGGGGACCTTCGGCGCCGGCGCACTGATGGTGGTCGGAACCCTCTTCGCCATCAAATGGCTCATGCCTGCGGGCGGCGTCACGGTCAACGACATCATCACCGGTGAGCCTGCGACCTACACCTGGATCGGTCTCTCGACCGCAGTGATCGCCGGTCTCGCCGCCGGCATCGCGGTCGGCCTTTTGACCGAGTTCTACACGGCGACCGAGAAGAAACCTGTCGAAAGCATCATCGAAGCCTCCAAGACAGGTGCCGCGACGACCATCATCCAGGGCATCGCGGTGGGTATGAACTCGACGACCTTCCCGGTGTTGGTCATCGGCGCTGCGATCCTCGTCGCCTACAGCTCTGCCGGCCTTTACGGCATCGCGTTGGCGGCGCTCGGTATGCTGTCGACCACCGCCATCCAGCTGGCCACCGATGCCTATGGCCCGGTTGCGGACAACGCCGGCGGCATCGCCGAAATGGCGCAGCTCGGCCGCGATATCCGCGCCCGCACCGACAAGCTCGATGCGGTCGGCAACACCACAGCCGCCATCGGCAAGGGCTTTGCCATCGGTTCGGCCGCGCTCACCGCGCTGGCCCTGACCGCCGCCTTCCTGACCAAGATGCAGGGTCAGGTCAACATCGATGCGGCCAACCCCTACGTGCTGGTCGGTCTCCTGATCGGTTGCATGTTGCCCTTCCGCTTCTCGGCCATGGCCATGGTCGCGGTCGGCAAAGCGGCCCAGGATATGATCCAGGAGGTTCGCCGCCAGTTCCGTGACATTCCGGAGTTGCGACCGGCCCTCGAAGCGGCACAACGCGCAGAGTCGGAAGAGCGCGAGCCCACCGACGAAGAGGCCAAGATCATCGCGGCGGCTGACGGCAAGGCCGAGTACACCCAATGTGTCGAGATCTCGACCTCAGCGGCGATCAAAAAGATGATCGCTCCTGGTCTGATGGCTGTGATCGTCCCCGTGCTCGTCGGCCTCTACTCGGTCGATATGCTCGGTGGGTTGCTCATCGGTGTGACCATCTCGGGTGTCTGCCTGGCGATCTTCCAGGCCAACGCCGGTGGTGCCTGGGACAACTCCAAGAAGCAGGTCAAGGACGAAGGCCACGCCAAGTGGGGCGATGACTTTGACGAAATGCACAAGGCAACCGTCACCGGCGACACCGTCGGCGATCCCTTCAAGGACACCTCGGGCCCGTCGCTCAACATTCTGATCAAGCTCATATCGGTCGTCGCGATGATCATCGCGCCGATCCTCTACGCCATCCATTTCGGATAGCGTTCACTTTCAATCAATCTCAGCGCCGGGGTTCGCCCCGGCGTTTTTTTTGTCCCTCGCCCGCGTCCGTGCCCGAGAGGCAGCAGGGGAGAAGGGGAGAAAGGGAGTCCACCTACTCTGTCCGATCCTGTTCCCGAATGGTGCGGATCGTACCCAAGATGGCAGAGGGGCGGAGGGGCAGAGGAGCCATCGCTATCGCTATCGCAAACCTCTTCGTGTCTATCGACACCGGAGCGATTTCAAATCTGAGTTCATCTGCGTGATCTGCGGATTCTCCGAAAACCGGCGGGCCAGGGTGCCGTATCCTCATTCGGGGGTTGCTTGATGCGAGTTGTCATTTTGGTCGTGGTACTGATGATCACCGGCTGTGGGGCCTCACCAGTCCCCCTCGAAACCGGCTACGCCGAGTTCGGCCAGAGCCGTCTCTATTACGAAATAACGGGTGAAGGCGAACCAACGATCATCCTGCTCCACGGCGGCATGCTCGATTGCACCATGTGGGACGATCAATTCGAGGAGCTTTCGAGTGACCACCGGGTGCTGCGGTACGACGCGAGCGGGCACGGTCGGTCGGCGCTTCCTCCCGAGGCCTACTGGGATCACGCCGATCTTCGCGCTTTGATGGACCACCTCGAAATCGATCGTGCGGTTCTGGTTGGGCTCTCGATGGGTGGGCGAGTGGCGATCGATATGGCGCTCGAGGAACCGGATCGGGTTCAGGCGGTAGTGGCGGTAGGCTCGGGGCTGAGCGGATATCGTTTTTCGGGACCGGAACTCGAGGACAATTCCAAGGCCATGATCGCGGCGTGGAAATCGGGAGATTTTGATGCCTTGGTGGAGGCATTCCAACGTTCGTGGACCGATGGACCCCACCGGCAGCCCGACGAGGTCGACGCCGAAGTCCGGGAACGGGTTCGCGCCATGGCACGCAACGGTGCCGAGTCGACCATGGAGGGACGGACGATTCATCCACCGGCGATCGAACGTCTCGACGAGTTGGATCTCCCGATGTTGGTGGTGGTGGGGGAGCTCGACATGCCGGGGATTCTCGAGATTGCGGATCTCCTGACCGATGCCAACCCCAATGCTGAAATCGTGACGATCCCAGAAGTGGCGCATATGGTGAATCTTGAAGTGCCGGAGCGCTTCAATGAGCTCCTGGTGGAGTACCTGTCTCGTTTTTGAGCGGGCCTTCTCACCGGGCTGTCGGGGCGGGACCTGTCCCGCCCTTGCCGATCGACGGTCCCACAATGGCCCAAGGGCGCCACAGGTGGCGCCCCTACAGGTGGTTACCCGGGCCCGACAATCTGCGTTTATCTGCGTTATCTGCGGTTTGTGATGTGGGCGGGCTGGGGAGGATCGATCCGGCTTCGCTCGGAGCTACGCCGTGATTTTTTTGTCCGTGCCGGCGGCACGGACAAAAAAAGCGCCCCGCCGTGAGGCGGGGCTTGAAATGCAATAGACCGTATTGCGATGAAAATGAAGATTATGATTTTTGGCTTTGGTAGAAACCCATCAGGATCTTGGCAACTTCGGGCCGTGCGAACTCGGGCGGCAGATCTTCGCCGTTACCGAGCATCTCGCGAACCTTGGTGCCGGAAAGGAAGACGAAGGACTCTTTTTTGTGGCCTTCGGGGGCTTCGCGCATCATGATGACCTCGCCCAGCTCACGGGAATAGGCGGTGTGGTCGGCCTCGAAGATCGCGATCTCCATGGCGCCCTCGGGGACCTCGTCGTGGAAGATCGACTGGGCGTCGAATGGACCGTAATAGTCGCCGACACCGGCGTGGTCGCGGCCCACGATGAGGTGGGTGCAGCCCATGTTCTGCCGGAACAGCGCGTGGAGGACAGCCTCGCGGGGACCCGCGTAGAGCATGTCATAACCGTAACCGGTGATCTCCACCGAGTTGGGCGGGAAGTAGAGCTCTGCCATCTTGCGAATGGCGGCGTCGCGGACGTCGGCCGGGATGTCGCCGGGTTTGAGCTTGCCGAGCAGCATGTGGATCACGGCGCCATCGGCGTTCTCGCGCTTCATGGCCATGCGGACGAGCTCTTCGTGGGCGCGGTGCATGGGGTTGCGGGTCTGGAAGGCGACGATCTTGGACCAGCCGTTTTTCTCGATGAGCTCGCGGATCTCGGTGGCGGTGCGGAAGGTCTCGGGGAACTCGCTCTGAAAATACGAGTAGTTGAGAACCTCGATGGGACCGGCGATGAAGGTCTTGCCGACGGTGTTGTAGGCGTTGACGCCGGGGTGGTCCATGTCATCGGTGGCAAAGATCTTTTTGGTCATGAAGGCCATCTGCTCGTCGGTGGCGGTGTCCACCTTTTCGACGGTCTGGATGGCGAGGACCGGGTTGCCGTCTACGTTGGGGTCTTTGAGGGCGATGCGCATGCCGGGCTCGATGCCGGAGGCGTCCTCGACCACATTGACGACCGGCACCGGAAAGAAGACACCGTCTTTGGTGACCATCTTGTCGGAGGTGGACATGGCGTCATCGAGATCCATGTAGCCGGTGAGGGGGTTGAAGTAACCCGAACCGAGCATCACGGCGTTGGCCGCGGCTGCCGAGCAGACGACGATGGACTTGAGTCCCGCCGCCTCGGCTTGGAGGGCGGCGCGCTTGGCATCGTCCGCCACGTACAGCGGGTTCAGTGTGTCGGATCCGTGTGGTTTGATCATGCTGTTGTCTCCCTGTTTTTTTGCGCCCCATACGAGGCTTGTTTTTTTCAGTACCTAGTCGGTGGTCATGCGTTCGTGCGCCATTGCCAGAGTGCGATAGAGAATGTGTGCGAATTTGGAGTAGGGGAGGGTGAGGAACAGGCAGAGCACCACTCCAAGGTGGACGATGTAGACGCAAACCCGAGTCATCGGCGAGAGACCGGGCATGAACCGGAAGATTTCGGTGAACACGCCGGTTCCGATGACGGCCAGGACGACCCAGAGAAAGAAGCGGTCGAACGGCGTCGTGCGCCGACCAGTTTTTCGCCAGTCTTGCGGCGGTTGATCCACAGCAGCAGCCCACCGAGAACCAGGGCCACCGCGGAGATGTTACCGAGCAGCTTCATCCAGTGGGTGATCTCAACCGGGTAACCCGGTGTTTCGAACGGCAGGAGCTTGAAGAACCACGAGAAAAAGATGTTTCCCCATAGAGGAACACGACCGCCAATCCCGACGTGACGGCCGCGCCGACAAAGCCCCACATGACGAGGAAATGCCCCCATCTTCGTTTGGGTACGCCATGATCGCAGGCCAAGAATTTGGTGTGGAAGGCAATCCTGAAAAATACGCCGATCAGAGAGCCGATCAGCGTTCCGGTCCTCTTCTGGTTTTCGCCGAGCATCTTCCAGAACTTCGATCCCTGGAGGAACAGCGCCAGACCGACCCAGCCCACGGCTGCGAAATTGACGACATAGATCAGAGAGTGGGGGACGTATTGATCGTAAAAGAACTGGCCCAAGATGGATGAGGCTTGCAGATTGTGGTGGGGCTGAATTTCTGCGAGACCGGTGAGACGAAGAGGAGGACAAACCAGAAGACAATGGGCGTGATGACGAGCAGCGGCCAGGTCTTCTTGACATTGCCGACCATCGAGCCGAGAAATCCCGGGAAGGCCAACTTCTCGACCACCATGGCCCGAATCGATGCCATCACATCACCCGGGTTGACTTCCCGGGGACAGTGCACCGAGCAGTCGTTGCATTGGTGGCAGAGCCACGGCCCGGCGTCGCCGATGAGCCGATCCTCGAGGCCCCACTGGGCCCAGAGAATCTGACGACGCGGAAACGGGGCGTCGGCCGGCGCCAACTCGCAGACGCTCGAGCAGGTGGCGCACTGGTAGCACTTGGCGGCGTTCTCGCCACCGCGCTCGAAGAACGCCTCGCGGAATTCTGATGATGACTGAATGACCGGATTCGAGGCCATATCTTCTCCTTCCTCCTTCTAAAATCCCTTGAGCGGGTTCGGGCCCATTTCTTCGAGCTCCGCAGCAAAATCGTCGAGGATCTGTGGGACGCGACCGAACTCATCGTGCGAAAGCTCAACCAGTTGGACACGTTCGGATTCGAGCTGCAGCCGCTCCAAGGTCTCGCCGACGTTGTCGAGCCTGGTATTCGCGAACTCCGAACCGCGGACGTAGTGGCACTGGTAGTCATCGCCGAACTTGCAGCCGATGAGGATGACGCCATCGACACCCTTCGAAAGCGCCTCGGCGAGCCACACGATGTTCATCGATCCGAGACACCGGACCGGGACGATTCGAACCCATGGGTTCCAGGTTGCGCCGTTGGCGGCGGCAGCTTCGAGAGCAGGGACCGCGTCGTTCTCGCACATGATTGCGAGAATTCTTGGTTTCTCCTCGTCCTCGTCCGGGACTTCCATTGCCTTGATCTGCTCGGCGACCATGTGGACCGAATAGTCCTGGAAGCTGATGATTCGCTCGGGGCAGGCACCCATGCAGATACCGCAGCGGCGGCAGCGCAAAGGATTGAACTCGGGAGTTCCCTTGGAATCCTCGTTGAGGGTTCCGAAAGGGCACTCCTCGGTGCAGCGTTTGCACTGGGTGCAGCGTTGGAGGAAGAAGTCGGGGATAGGCCTTGTCACCGGAGCGCGGGTGAACCGTCTCGCCCCGCTTGGCCATTTCGATGCACTGGACAGCCTTCATCGCCGCGCCGAGACCATCCTCGGCGGCGAGGATGGAATCCATCGGAGCGTGGACGGTGCCGGCAGCATAGATACCGGTACGCCTGGTTTCGTAGGGGAAACAAATGAAGTGCGAGTCGGGGAACCCGTACTTGAGGGCCGGCAGATCCGGTCCCTGGCGATAATTGAGATTGAGGATTTCGGTGCCCTCGTGTTGCTTGAGCTCCTCGGCCCGGGCCGCCGCGGTCTCACGAACCTGCGAGCTTTCGGAGTTCTCGGCCTGATGGCGCGAGTCGATGAGTTCTCTGACGAGCTCGCCGTCGGCCGCCGTCGGCACCATCCCAACTGCCAGCACCACCAGATCGGTTTCGACCGCCACGTTGTCACCAAGCATGCTTTCGCTGAGGTGATCGAGACCTTCCCGTTGGCCTCGACCTTCTTGATCTCGCCCCGGGTCATCAGCATCTTGGCCTGGCTCTGGACGTTGAGGTAGAAGTACTCCATGTGGCCTGGGGTCCGAATGTCCTTGTGAATGACTGCGCTTTCGATCGACGGCTCGATCTTTTGAACCTCGGCGATTTGGCGCAGGGTGTTGGTACAGCACTCCGACGAGCAGTACTTGAGGTGATTCTCGTCGCGCGACCCGGCGCACTGAATGAAGGCGATGCGCTGCGGTGTACGGTTGTCCGAGGGACACGAGATCTTGCCAGAGGCCAGCATCGCCTCGAACTCGTGCGAGGTCACGACATCGGCTGACTTGCCGTAGCCGAGGTGGCCCAGATTGTTGGCGTCATAGGGTTTGGCACCGGTCGCCTGGACGATCGAGCCGACGGTCAGTTCGACGTCTTCCGGTCCGTGAAGCTCGACCTTGAACTGGCCGGGTTGGCCGGTGATGGCCTTGATGCTGGTGTTGGTGTAGACCTTGATCTGATCGTTGCCCGAGATCTCCTCGATCAACTTCGGCACCGGGTTGGCCACCGGTGCATCGTAGGGCGGTTCTTCGGGGGCGATCGAGAGTTGATCGGCCAGGATCCCGCCGAGCCGGTTGTCGAGCTCGATGATCGCGACGGGTTTTCCGAGGCCGGCCGCCGTCAGCGCGGCTTCGAGGCCGGCGCGGCCGCTGCCCACCACCATCACGGTGTCGTTGATTTCTTCCTGTAACGGTTCGATGCTCTTGATGCCCTCGATGCGGGCGAGGCCCATCCGGACCAGGTCCTGGGCGAGCATCGTCGTGTCCTCGTGGCCTGCTTCATGCGACCACGTGCAGTGGTCTCGGAGGGCGACCCGAAACATCGACGGGCCGTCTTCGGTCAGGGTGTTGAATTCGCGGGTCTTTGCGCGTTCCGAGCAGGCAGCGATGAGCAGTCCATCGAGACCGTTCTCAGCGACCGCGCCGTTGATTGCTTGCAGGCCCTCGGGTGCACAGAAACATTCGTGGGTCAGGGTGTGGGCGCAGCCCCGTTCGTTGGCAGCCTCGATGACTGCATCGGTGTCGATGCCGTCGCCGATTCCGCACCCGGTGCACAGAAAAACGCCGATCTTGTCCATTACGCCCTCCTTCCGGCCGCCACGAGGGCTCGGGCCGCGGCTCCGGTCGCGTCTCGGACTGACGCGGCCACATCCTCCGGACGGCGGGCAACGCCGGCCACCGTGACCCCGGCATCGAGGTCGTCGAGGACGAAGCCATCATCGTCTTTGCGTGTGAAGACCGAGAGGTCGTCGTCGATGGCGTTCGGCACCATGCCGGTGGCGAGCACCACGAGATCGGCCTCGGCTTCGAGGAGCCGCTCGTTCTCGACGTCCTCGACATGAAGCGTGAGACCGTCGCCGTTCTGCTCGATTCGGCCGACCTTGCCCTTGACGAGGTTGACGCCTTCGATCTCGGAGACCTTGACGAGGACATCCTCGTTGCGCCCGGGCGCTCGGCGGTCGATGTAGTACATCGTGACCTCGGCATCGGGGAGCTGGTCCTTGACGTAGGTGGCCTGTTTGAGACTGGCAAGACAGCAGACCCCTGAGCAATAGGCGAGGTGGTTGACGTCTCGCGAGCCGGCGCACTGGACAAAGGCGACCTTCGCCGGTGCCTCACCATTGGACGGCTTTTGGATCATGCCGCCGGTCGGGCCCGTTTCAGAGGCCATTCGCTCCATCTGGACGTTGGCGATCACGTTGTCGAGTTTGCCGCCCAGCCGCTCGAGGTTGTCGATCGAATAGGGCTTCCAGCCGGTGGCCACGATCACCGCCCCGACCTCGAAGGTGTAGGTGGATTGCTTGGCATCCAGATCGACCGCGCCGTAGGTGCAGGCGTCGGCGATCTTCTTGGCTTCGTCGTCGCCCACCGCCGAGCGGTCGAAGGTGTAGATCTTCGGCCACGCGGTGGCGAAGGGGAGTCGGATCGCCTTGGCTTTCGACAGTCCGAGGTTGTATGGATCGTCGACCTCGGTGGTGCAGGCTTTTTCGCAGTCGCCACAGGCCGTGCATTTGTCATTCACCCACGCGGGTTCGCGAGCCACGTCAACCGTCCAGCCGGTGTCCGTCTGCTTGGCAGAGGTGACCTGGGCGTTTGTCAGCACGCGGATCCTCGGGTTGCGCTCGAGGCGGCGGATATTGATCTCCATACCGCACGAGGGCGGGCACATTTTCGGAAGTAGTTTTTGTGCGTAGTGACACGGCCGCCGACTGACGGGTCACGTTCCACCAGAACTACCTCGGCGCCGGTCTCGGCCGCCTCGAGGGCGGCGCTGATCCCAGCGATGCCGGCACCGATGACGAGCACGGACTGCTTGGCTTCGCTCATTTCTTTCTCCGTTCGGCCTCTTCTTCCCGCACCTGCAGGGTGGGTTCGGCAAAAAGCGCGAACCGCAGCCACCGGAATGCAAAGCTGAGAAGGGCCTCGTCGTTGGTCTTGAGTTCTTCGAGGGTCTCGGTTGGGATATCGAATCGGTCACAGAATGATGAATCGAAAACGAATGCGCGGAAGGTGTCGAGGTCGTAGCACGCGGTGTAGAGCATGTGCATCCGCTTGGGATCGAGGGTGCGGCCGCCGATAAACCACGGGTGGCTGACCAGCTCGCGGAAGCCGGTCTTCGAGCGCCTCGTGATCGTCGATTTCCTGGTCTTCACGCCACTGTGCCGCCGTCCAATTTTTGCGGTCGGGTTGTTCGCGGCCTTTGCAGTGATCGTCCTCGAACACGAAGAAGAGCGGGTCCGGCTCCTCACCCGCGCGAGCAGGCGGAATCGCCATACCGAGCGGGTACATACGGCAGGCCCAGGGGCGATCCTCGTAGACCGTGCAGCCTTGTTCGCCGACAAAGGGGCACGGCTTGCCTTCCTTGTCGGTCATCTTGAGCATCACCATCGGGATTTTGAGGTCTTTTGTGATCGGGTTCGACGTGTGGGTCTCGAGAAATTCGCGGGTGTGCATACCTTGGTTCCGAGCGAGACGGAGCACATCGGCGGGTGTCAGAACAATATTGATATCGGCGCAACAGGAGTTGAAACATGGGACTCCTGGGTGGCAGGTGAAACCAAAGGTCTCACCGTCCCCGAGTTGCCGCTTGTCGATCAGGAATTGCGGCAGATCTGCATCGGCGGTGCTCATGAGCTCCCTCCGTTATCTTCAATTTGAGAGTTGTCTGAATTGCCGACGGAGGCTTCGATGATGCGGTCTTTGATGGCATCTTTGGACCAAACCGCCAGCGGCGAACCTCTGCCGGTGGTGGGGTCGACACGGAAGCGATAGGACGCCTTGACGGCGTAGTTCGACTCCATGTGGTCCCAGCCCCGGACGTAGTATGGGCATTCGTCGTTAAAGCAGGCGAACTGGAACTCCCCTTCATAACCGGTGGCATCGGGAAGTTCGAAAGCTTGAAGTTGGGTATCGCAATGCGGGCATACGGGCTTTTCAATAGTGGTCAAGAGAGTATTCCTCAGGGGAAAAAGGCCCCAGGCGCCGAAGCGCCTGGGGCCGAAATAGAGATCGGAATCAGCTCATGGGGAGAATGTCTCGTTTGAGCATCTCCCACTCTTCCGTTTCCGGATCCATAATGCAGTTGACGAAGCAGAGCCAGTTGTCGTTGTCCAGCTTGGGGAAGTCGGCGCGGAAATAGTAGCCCGGCCAACGGGTTTCCTCGCGGAACAGGATCGTGCGGACATGCGCTTCAGCCTGGTACATGCGATGCACGTTTTCCCAGGCACGCATCAGCTCGTGGAGATCCTCAGCACCGATGTACTGGGAATCTTCCTTGAGCATGGCAAGCAGTTCGAGACCACGCTCGCAGAGCATCTTCGAGGTGGTGAACTGGGAGCCGACGCCGCCGGCGTACTCGTCCATGAGTTTCTGCAACCGGAACATGAACATCTTCGGAAGGATGTAGTTCGGGTTGACGTCGGTCTGCGAGGTGAAGTCCTTGTGCTCCGCGAAGACATCGAGGGGCTTCAAGGTCGCCGCCTTCAGATTCTCCACCGTTGCGTCGTCGATGGTCGGCATCGGCGGGTTCTCGTTGACGAGGTAGCGAACCGCGGCTTTACCGGCGATCCGACCCTCGGCGTGGGAACCGGAGGAGAATTTGTGCGACGAGGCGCCGGTGGCATCACCAGCCGCGAACAGTCCCTTGGTGGTGCACATGTTCTCGTAGCCCCAGAAATACTCGGGCGGTGCAAGGTCTTCGGGTCCGCTCACCCAGGCGCCGGAGGCACCGGAGTGCGAGCCGATGAAATAGGGCTCGGCGGCCGCGATTTCGGAGGACTTCAGTTCGGGCTGGACATCACTCGCGGCCCACAGAATGGCCTGCGAGATGGTCATGTCGAGGAAGTCTTCCCATGCCTCGTTCTCGAGCTCTTTCATCTTGGCTTTGTAGGCCTTTGGATCGTCGGCAAACTGGTCGGCGATCTTCTGGATGGCCTCGTCAGTCCGCATGTAGATCGGGCCCTTGCCTTCCATGACGTCGAGCATGCCGAGGTAGTTACGGAGGTTTGCCGGGATCGGCTTCACCAGACCGTAGGGCTTCCAGTTCTGAAGCTCGTCACGCCGCTCGACCATGTACTCGCCACCGAAGGCGTTGGTCGCGCGGGATTTGAACAGCAGGAACCAGGCGCCAACCGGACCGTAGGCGTCTTTGAAGCGGACCGGGATGAAGCGCACTTCCTGGCAGGTCATCTCGGCGCCGGCCTTCAGGGTGAAATAGGTCGACGAACCGGAGTTCCACGGCGGATACCAGGCGCGGCCGAGGCCTTCACCGGAGGAACGCGGTTTGAAGACGTGCACCGCGCCGCCCATGGCGACAAACACGGCGCGCGCGAGGAAGATGTAGAACTTGTTCTCGCGGACCGAGAAGCCGTATGCGCCCTTGCACACTCCGCCTTCCATGATCGGGCCGACGATGAACACGCGCTCGATGATGTTGTCGGTGCCGAGGTGGTTCTTGGCGGCCTCAGCGACGATGACCTTATAGGACTCGCCGTTGATCATCAGCTGCCAGCGACCCTCGTGGACATAACCGCCACCCTCAGCCTGCCAAATGGGGAGACCCCATTTTTCGAAGAGGTGGACAGAACCGTCAACGTGGCGGGCGATGGACGCCACAAGGTCGTCGCGCGCGACGCCCATGAGGTCCTGACTCACGTAGTTGACGTAGTCTTCGATGGTGTTGTCGCCGTCTTTCAGACCGACATACTGGTTGATGGCGGAGAGGCCCATGGCCACCGCGCCGGAACGATCCACCGCGGCCTTGTCGACCATGGTGACCTTGAGGTTGTTTTTCTTGGCCCAGTGAGCGGCTTCAACCGCGGCGCCGCAGGACGCCATACCGCCACCGAGGATCAGAAGATCAGTTTCGACTTTGACTGTTTCGAAGTTTGCCATCATCCCCTCCTACTTCGTCCACACTGGGCAGCCGAGGGAATCCGGCTCGGTGAAGAGCACCGGACCCTCGAGGTCCGGCTCGGTGTTCCAGCCACCGGTGGGTTCCGCCTGGCCTTCAGGCGTGGTGCGGATGGGGAATTTGAACCGTTTCACCTGACCACTGCGGAACTTGACGGTCCACATGATCGAGTCGGTGGAGCGGAGCGGCACGACCGACGCGCCCATCGGCACGAAGTCCGCGTATCCACGGACGTCAACAGCCTGGGTCGGGCAGATCTTGACGCAGTTGTAGCACTCCCAGCACATTTCGGGTTCACGGTTATACGCCTTCATGCTCTCCTTATCGAGAACCATGAGGTCGTTCGGACAGATGTGTTGGCAGGCAGTCTTGTCGAGTGCCTTACACCCGTCACACTTTTCCACATTAACGAAACTCGGCATACAGGGTTCCTCCTTTCGAATTCCAATAGGTTTGTAAGCCGGTAGATACACTAATTCTCATCGTGGCAAGACCAAGCAAGAGCTGTGCCTGATTTCACAATCATTTTGAGAATGGTTATTATCTATAGTCAAAACCATTGATATCAGTACACTTCACAGCTTCTGGCAGGGGAGGGAGCTGGGGGTGAGAACGTAGGGCGCCAACCGATGGGTGCCGCAGTTCGAGGTGGTGTTGTGCTTGGTGTCCAAGCAAGAGGGCATGGTTTTCTCGGGCGGTCTGGTCGTAAGTCGTGATGGCAGAGTCATTACAGTGAGATGAGTCGATCGGATCAGAATATATGTGAAAAAAATCACTTGTAATTGCACGAGTGATTTGCGGTCGCCTCGGGGGAGCGATTGTTACCTCGGCGTTACGTAAATGAGTGTTCCGATGTCCAAACCTTTGAGTTTGCGACGTTTCTCGTGTTTTTGGGTCTGTTACCCGGATGGAACAGCCGCGACATTGCGGCGGCGCCTGTTCCCGTCGTTCGGGCGTTGGTTCGCCGATTCCCAGATCCAGGTATCCGTGTAAGTTTCTTGTTTCATCAACTTGCGATCGAAAACCCAGTGGAGCCCGGGCCCGCTGGTGGCTGGCGGGGCGGAATTCGGCAACTTCCCGGCAACGGTCGGTAACCGGGGTGTGACGGGCGAAATCGGGCCGAAGAAGCGATATTTCGGTCTCGGAACCCGAAAACCCGGCATTAATAATGCAAGATCGGCCGCAACAACGCGGGTTTCCGCGAACTGGAGGTTGAGTGCATGCGATTGATTCTTCTTGGACCACCCGGAGCCGGTAAGGGAACCCAGGCCAGATACGTCTGTGAAAAATTCGGAATTCCTCAGATTTCGACCGGTGACATGCTGCGCTCGGCGGTGGCGGCCGGTACCGAGCTTGGCAAACAGGCCAAGACGGTGATGGACTCCGGCGACCTCGTCTCCGACGACATCATCATCGGTCTCGTCAAGGAGCGCATCCAGCAGGCGGATTGCCAGGCAGGATTCCTTTTTGATGGTTTCCCCCGCACCCTCGCCCAGGCGGAGGCGATGCAGGCGGCAGGCGTGCACATCGATGCGGTGGTCGAAATCTCGGTTCCCGATGACGATATCGTGAGCCGCCTTTCGGGTCGGCGATCACACCCCGCGTCCGGCCGCGTCTACCACGTGACCTTCAACCCGCCAAAGGTCGAGGGCAAGGACGACGTCACCGGCGAAGATCTGGTTCACCGTGACGACGACAAGGAAGATACGATTCGCAACCGGCTGGCGACGTACCACGAGCAGACCGAGGTGCTGACCAAGTTCTATGGTGATCTCGATGCCAAAGGCGAGGCCGGCGCGGCGAAGCTCATCAAGGTGGATGGAACGCAGTCGATTGATGGAGTGAAAGAGCAGACACTGAGCGAACTCGCCAAGATCGGCTGAAAAAGAAGCTTTGGGGCTATGAGGCTATGAAGCTATGGGGTTATGGGGCGGCAATGGGTGGCGAGGCTGTTTCGTGTCGCCCTCAGAGCCTCATAGCCAGGCTGCGAAGCAGCCGGTCATAGCCTCATAGCCAATACGCTCGCGACCTCCGTCGGCACCGGTATCATCGTGCTGACGGAGGATTCTCCATGAAATACATCCTTGCCTTCGACCAGGGGACGACCAGTTCCCGTGCCATTCTCTTTGATCGCTCGGGAACGGTTCGGGAAGTTGCCCAGAAGGAGTTCCGGCAGGTTTTCCCGACTCCGGGTTGGGTCGAGCACGATCCCGAAGAGATCTGGCGCAGCCAGGTCGCGGTTGCGGCGGAAGCGGTCGTCAACTCCGGAGCGAACGCGAGCGATATCGCCGCGATCGGTATCACCAACCAGCGCGAAACCACTGTGGTCTGGGATCGCGCCAACGGGCGGCCGGTTTACAACGCCATCGTCTGGCAGGACCGGCGCACTGCGGATTTCTGCGATCGCTTGAAGGAAGAAGGGCGGGCGGAAGTCTTCCGGGATCGCACCGGGTTGGTGCTCGACGCCTACTTCTCGGGCACCAAGGTCCGGTGGATCCTCGACCACGTCGAAGGGGCCCGCGAACGCGCCGAAAAGGGTGAGCTCGCCTTTGGGACCATCGATAGCTGGCTTGTGTGGCGGATGACCGGCGGCCGCCTGCACATCACGGACGTCTCGAACGCTTCCCGAACTCTCCTTTACGACATCCACACCGGGGATTGGGACGACGAACTGCTCGAGATCCTCGGCGTTCCACGATCAATGCTCCCCGAGGTCAGATCTTCGAGCGAAGTCTACGGCGAAACCACCGGAGAAGTATTGGCGGCAAAGATCCCGATCGCCGGCATTGCCGGCGATCAACAGGCGGCGCTTTTCGGTCAGGTTTGCACTTCGCCGGGCATGGCCAAAAACACATATGGAACCGGTTGTTTCATGCTCATGAACACCGGATCGGAAGCTGTGCCCTCGCAGCACAATCTCCTGACGACAGTTGCCTGGAAGCGCGGGTCCGAGACGACTTATGCGCTCGAGGGCAGCGTGTTCATCGCCGGCGCGGTCGTGCAATGGCTGCGCGATGGCCTCGGGGTGATCAAGGATTCGAGTGAAGTCCAGTCGCTTGCACAAAAGGTCGAAGACAACGGCGGCGTCTATCTGGTGCCTGCCTTCGTCGGGCTTGGTGCACCGCACTGGGATCAGTATGCGCGCGGCACCATCGCCGGTCTGACCCGTGGCAGCACATCCGCACATATTGCCCGCGCGGCGCTTGAAAGCATCGCCTACCAGACGGCCGACGTCATTCAGGCGATGCAGGCGGATTCGGGAATCGAGCTTGCCGAGCTGCGGGTCGACGGCGGCGCCGCCGCCAACGATCTCCTGATGCAGTTCCAGTCCGACGTGCTCGGTGTGCCGGTGGTGCGGCCCACCGTGACCGAGACCACCGCACTCGGTGCGGCCTATCAGGCCGGGTTGGCCGTCGGTTTCTGGAGCGGCCTCGACGAGATCGCCGAGCAGTGGTCGATCGACCGCGTCTTCGAACCAAAGCTGGATCGAGCCCGTGTCGAAGAGCTCATGGCCGGCTGGCGCAAGGCACTCGAGCGATCGAAAAACTGGGTGGATTGACGAACGAACCACAGCGGCACAGAGACACCAGAGAGAGACCCGAGAGCAGCAACGGAGGAAGAACGCCCGCAGATCACGCAGATAGACGCAGATCCATCGCAGGAGTTGAACCACCAAGAAAACCACAGAGACACAGAGACACAGAGGAAGAACACAGAGAAAAACGCAGAGGAGCAGAGGAGCAGAGGAGAAGTGCAGCCGAGACGGCCGCACCACCATGGTGGTGCACGCGTCCCGCGTGCACATGCTGAAACCGCGAAGAACGCGAAGAACCCAAAGAACGCAAAGTCGCAGAGACGCAGAGACGCAGAGACGCAAAGGCGCGGTTGCCGAGATTGTGCAATGTTGCCAAGCATGGCGGCAGACCGACAGGCGATCAAAGAATCGCCTGTCGCCGGTGAGAAGCGGGGTGACTCCGAGCGCCAGCGCTCGGAGTCACCCCGCTTCCCACCGTCCGGCACGCCTACGGCATGCCGGTTCTGCCTTGCATCGGTGACATCCTCTCTTGATTGAAGAAAGGGGGAGGAAGGAGGCGAGGCCTGCGCGGTCGCGCAGGCCGTTGGGTAAGGAAACCGAGACGAGAGCTGGTTTTTGGGGTGGTTTCCTTACCCAGCGGTACCTGGTTGCCGGATGGCGGCCAGGACCTCGCCGGGCGGAGGGCTCTTGTCGTAAGCCCTCTGCGTCTCCGCGACTCTGCGCCTCTGTGTTCATAACCATTTTGGCAAAACGAATCCGGTAGTCCGGTGGCCTTTGCGCCTTCGCGTCTTTGCGTTAAGAACTCGAGATGTGGACGCCAGTTGATCGCAGTGGTCGCTTGTGCCCCTGCAATATGGCTGTCATCTGCGTCTATCTGTGTGATCTGTGGGCAAAACCGGAGATGTTCACGCGACTCCAGGAGCTCACGACGCAGGTTTGTGATGGCTTTGGGTCTTTGTGATTGCGACGGTGTGGGTTGGTGGGCGGATTCAGCATCCGGCATCCAGCATCACTCTTGTCCAAGACAGGGTCTCGGACAGGGGTCGGGGACAGCGACAGGATTCAGCGGCAGCGAACAGCGGCCGGGACGGCGACAGCGCCAGCCAACAGCACTCACTCTGTCGAGTTCAGCAGCCTCCAGGTCGTGGCACGGACCTGATCGAAGGCCTTCATCGCTTCACCGGCTCCATTCCGGTTGACCGCCCCAGCGTGGACGAGGAGCTTCAAGTGGCTGTCGACCTCTTTGGCTGAGGCGTAGGCGATTCTCCAGTGGTTCGACCGGTCTCTACCGAATCGGCCGTGACCTTCCGCCAGGTTTGCGGGGACTGAACTTGCCGACCGGATTACCTGATCGGCTATGGACTTCAGAGGAGCCGGAACCCTCATCACAAGCTTGATCGCGATGCCCGCTGCTTCGAGGGCTTTCGAGTGGGCAACGAGGTTGGTGTTCGTGGCGGCTGAGGACATGGTCACCTCCGGGTCGTTCATGCCCATACCCACAAGCCGGTGTGGTGGCCGATGTCAAGGATGCCCTGCACCTTGCCTGTCCGTGACATCGGCCGCCCACCGGCTACCCCTTTCTTTTGAACGACCCGGAGGTGGCCACTTCGTCGCCTGTACTCCTGACCGCTGCCGCTGAACACTGAACACCGACCGCTGTCCCTGTTCGCTGTTTCCTGTCGCTGACGCTGGACACTGCCGCTGCCAACTGTCGCTGACGCTGGACCTGCCGCTGCCAACTGTCGCTGCCGCTGTACTTCGGGATCGGGTAGGGGCCAACCGCGAACCGGATATGCCAAAAACCAACCCGTAAATCACGTGTTGTCAGGTGGGAAACTTCAGGTGACGACCTGTTTTGGACGGCAGTGATCCAGCATCCAGCATCCAGTATCTAGCTAGCATCGGGTGGGCAGGCCACCGTTTCTCTGTGCCTCTATGGTTGTCCAGCTGCGTCTGCACCTACTCGAGGATGTAGCCCCGGGCCAGCTCGGTGTATTCCTGGACCTGCTGTTTCTGCCACTTGCGGTTCTTGCGCAGAAGCTTGGCCATGATCTTGGCCACCTGGGGAGCCACCTCGATGGAAGCTCGCGCATCGAGCAGCAGCGAGCGGGTCCGGCGGGCGAGCACGTCTTCCACCGTCCGTGCCATTTCTTCCTGCACCGCCCACACGACCCTGACTCCGGAAAGCGGCAGATTGTCGTGCAGATACTCTTTCAGGGCCTTCTTTTTTTCACCGATCTGCCGCACCAGGGGAATATCCGAACCATAGACATAGAGCGGGTCGTCGGGATCGATCTGTTTCAGCCAACCGTGGATCCGCAGCTCTTCGGTCACGCACGGCGTCGGAACAAGACCGGCAACCAATACCGCCTGGTCGACCACATCGGAGGCCATCTTGCGATAGGTTGTCCACTTTCCGCCGGTAATGGTGACCAGACCGGAAGCCGAAACCAGAACCGTGTGGTCACGCGAGAGCTTCGAGGTTTCGTCCTCGTCGCCGACCGAAACCAGGGGCCTCAGGCCGGAAAAGACGCTCAGCACGTCGGATCGGGCCGGGTCCTTGGCCATGTAGCGCGCGGCGTTGGCGAGGATGAATTCGACCTCCTCATCCTGCGCACGCGGTTCCAACGACGGGTGTTCGACCGGCGTGTCGGTGGTCCCCACCACCACCCGGTCGTGCCAGGGAACGGCAAAGAGCACCCGGCCGTCGGAGGTCTGGGGCACCATGATGGCGGTATCACCGGACAAGAACTCGGTACTGAGAATGATATGGGTCCCCTGGCTCGGGGTGATAATCGCTTTGGTATCCGGGTCGTCCATTTGCAGAACCTGGTCGGTAAAGACTCCGGTGGCGTTGACCACGGCACGGCCGTTGATCTCGTGCACCGTGTCGGTCTCGAGATCTCGGGCTGCGACGCCCGAGATCATGTCGCCGGTTTTGAGCAGGCTCTCGACCCGCATGTAGTTGATGACGGTGCCGCCCTGGGCCACCGCAGTCTGAGCAAGATCGACCGCGAGTCTCGAGTCGTCGAACTGGCCGTCGTAGTAGATGACCCCGCCCCGCAGACCATCGGGTTCGAGGGTCGGAATGCGTTCGAGTGTTTCTTCACGGGTCAGCCGTTCGGAAGGCTGGATGCCGAGCTTGCCGGCGAGCTTGTCGTAGACCTTGAGCCCGATGCCGTAGAAGGGGCCTTCCCACCAATCGTAGATGGGTACGATAAAGCTCTGGTTGTGAACCAGGTGGGGCGCGTTCTGGGCCAGCAGGCCGCGTTCGTGCAGCGCCTCGAGGACCAGCGAAATATTGCCCTGGCGTAGATATCGGACTCCGCCGTGGACCAGCTTGGTGCTGCGGCTCGAGGTGCCCTTGGAAAAATCGTGCTGCTCGACCAGGAGCGTCTTGTAGCCGCGCGAGGCCGCGTCCACCGCGGTGCCGAGCCCGGTCGCGCCGCCGCCGATGATGATGACGTCCCAATAGCCTTGGTACGTCGTGATGGCCTCGATCGACTGCTTTCTGTCCATAGCCCGCCCCTTTCGCGAGAGCGTAGCACGCACCCCGAGCTGGCGGGGCGACGCATATCGGCTCAGTCGTCGACTTCGAGGACGAACGGTATGTCGGCGGTGCTTTCCTCGAGCTCGATCACCAGCCGCCAGCGCCCGGGTTGGATGTTGCCTGGCACCCTGAAGACCATCGGTCCGAAACAGAGATTGAATGTGTTGAGGAAGATCTCGTCGTGTGCGAACCCTTGCCAGGGGTCGGTCAGAAACCAGCGATCGCACGGCCGAATGAAATCATCCAGGTAACGCAGGGGTTTGGAGTTGGTCATCGCGCGCCGAACTCTCGAACGGATGGTTCCGAGTATCTCGCGGTATTCGGCCTGGGTGAGCAAACGCAGCCGCTTGCCATCCGGGGCCCGCAGCGAAATATCGCCTCGTTTGACGGATGTGGATGACGGTGACATCAGCTGTACCGAGAGAATCAGCCATTCGTCGCCGATATCGCGATTGGCCTGATGATAGCCGACGGCCGCAATGAGTTCGGGTCCGTCGTAGGCGACTCCATATCGACCGTGTGAGCTGACCGGTTCATCGGCGAGAGCCGCCGGCGGAACGGTCAACATGCCGGCGACGACGACGGTGGCCAGCAACGATCTGATCACGTCAGGTTTGATTCTGATCCCACCGGACAAGATCAGCGATCCTCGAGTTCGATCTCGAAGGGGATGTCGGCGATGCTCTCCTCGAGCTCGATCACGAGCCGCCAGCGGCCCGGTTGGATGTTACCGGGCACCCGGAAAACCAACGGCCCGGCGCAGACCTGAAAGCTGCTGATCGGGATCTGGTCGCGGCCGAAGCCGTCGGCAGGATCCTCGAGAAACCACTGTCGACAGGGTCGTTGGGAGCTGCCGCGGAGACGCAGGGGAGGGGTATTGCTCATAGCCTGCCGGATTCGAACGCGAATCTTGCCGTAGATCTGCCGGTATTCGGCTTGAGTCAGCACCGGTATGCGACGCCCGTCGGGAGTGCGGAGCGTCATTTTTTCTCGAAAAACATCGACGTTGTCCGATTGCGGTGGTGCGGTCAGCTGGACGACCAGAATCATCCATTCGTCACCCATATCGTGTGCTGCCTGCCGAAATCCGACCGATGCCAGAATCTCCGGGCCCTCGTACAGCACCGAGTATTCGCTGTGCTGAGCAACATTTTCATCGGCGATGGCGGCAGAGCCCGGCCATATGCAAAGGATGAGGGTGACGACGCAGACGACGACGGTGAATGCAGATCTTCGAATAGTCATTGGATCGTCATTATCCACCATTCTCGTGAAGAGTTCCCTACTGCCTGATTCGAATGGTTTTTGAATTGCGGATGGGGCGGGGTGCTGAGATACTCACAATCAAGATTCGACATTGCATTCGTGCGAGGGGAGTGTGGGGAACGATGAGATCTGCAGGCATCGGTTTTTTGAAAATTGTGTTTGGGGTCGTGGTCGCCAGTTTGTTGTTGCCTGCCGGGTTTGTAGAGTCGGGTGAACTGAAAGTCGGCGACCCGGCTCCAGCGTTCGAACTCGCAGGAAGCGACGGCACGACCCACCGGCTTGTCGATTATCGTGGCGAGGTTGTCGTCCTGGCCTGGTTTCCCAAGGCATTCACAGGCGGTTGAACCCGCGAATGTGACTCGCTGCGTGGCAGCGGGCGTGCCAATGCTGTGATGGTCGAGCTCGAGGGTGGGCGGGAGATGGAGCTCCCGGCCTCGGACGAATCCGGCCTCGACAAATTCGACATCGTGCTTTTTGCTGCGAGCTGCGATTCGGCTGCAACAAACAAGAACTTCGCGAAGGCGCTCGACCTCGACTACGCGGTCTTGAGCGATCCGGACAAAAGCGTCGCCACCGCCTATGGTGTGGTTCATGAGGGCCGCGCGTACCCCGAGCGCTGGACCTTTGTGATCGACTCGGAAGGCGCCATCCTCGACATCATCACCGACGTCGATGCGGGGGCTCACGGGGCGCAGCTCGCCGCTCGGCTGGAGATGCTGGAGATTCCGAAACGATAGACCGCCGTTACATCGCCTGTTCGCTGGGAAGGACCATCATCCGTGGAATGGACACGTGTGGCGGCTGTTCGAGCAGGAATCGCACGCACCTCGCAATATCCTCGGGTTCGAGCGGTTTTTTCATTTCGAGCATGTCCCGTGGGTGGATCTCGAAGTGGTCCTGGAGTTCGGTGTTGACCAGACCGGGTTCGATACAACTCACTCTGACTCCGGTGCCGGCGACCTCCATCCGCAGAGCCTCGGTCAGAGCCTCGATGCCGTACTTGCTGCCTGCGTAGACACCCGCGGTCGGTCGGACCTTGGTTCCCAGGATTGACGATGTGGTCACGAGATATCCACTCCCCTGGGACTTGAAGTGTCTCAGCGAGGTGTAGGCCATACGAACCGCAGCTTCGAGATTGACCCGGATATTGGCGCAGAGCTGCTCGATGTCGGCGGTCTCGATGACCGAAGTGTCCATGATTCCGGCGTTGTTGAAGACCACATCGACCCGACCGAATCGAGCCAACGCTTCTTCGATCAACTTTGCGGGAACCGAAACGTCGGTCAGATCTCCGGCAACAGGGTGTGCGTCATTGAGTTCTGCCGCGAGGTCCTGCAATCGGTCGAGACGACGCGCGTTGAGCACCAGCTTCATCCCGGCACTGTCGAGCTCGCGGGCGACACCCCGACCGATGCCACTCGACGCCCCGGTAATGATCGCAACTTGACCTTCAAGGCTCATTTTGAGCTCCTTTCACGGATTCGAAAGAATACCAACACCGACTTTCGAACGTTGCAGGATTTCGTTCTGCAATGAACGGGTGTAGGATGCACGGCGAACAGGAGTCAGATTCAATGCCTCTGCATACCATGAATGTCCGCATCACGATCACCGTCATTGGCCTGATGTTCCTCGGAACGCTTGCTGCGCCGGTTCTGGCCGACGATCCTCCCGCTCAGGAGGAGCCCTCGACTGAAGGCGAGAGCGAATACAACGAGGCGCGGGAAGAGGCGATTCCTGTCTTTAACGAGGGTGTTGCAGCACTCGAGTTGGACGACATGCCGACGGCGCTCGAACACTTTCGCAGGGCCAGTGAGATCGATCCCGATTTTGCAGAAGCTTCAAAGGCAATGGCCGCCGTGGCGATGGAACTGGAAGACTTCCAGACCGCTGCCGATGCCGCCGAGAACCTGGTTCGGCTGCAGCCGGACAACGCCGACGCGATCGGTACCGCCTATTTTGCCGAACTGTTGCTCGGCGACGTCGATCGTCTCATTCCATCAGCGCGCCGGCTGGCGGCCGTGAATCCAGAGGTGGTTTCACGGGAGATGTTGCAACACGCCACGGTGCTGTTCGACGAGCAACTGCTGGCCGGATCGCGATCGTTGTTGGAGGTCATTCTCGAGCAGGAGCCGGATCTCGCACCGGCCTATTTTCAGCTCGGACTGACCTGCAATTCCATGGGCGAAATCGAGTGCGCCAAGAATGCCTTGATGAAGTTTCTCGAGCTCTCTCCCGACGGTCCTGACGCCGCCACCGCCAAGTCGCTTCTGGACTACCTGGAGTAACCTCTCCAGCTGCGGCCAGGGCCGAGCCCTGTGGCAGCTTGACGCTCATGTCCAAAAAAATGGTGAGGGCACCGAGAATGGGGATGACCTTGCGTTGCGTGAAGGATGTCCCCATGATGCCGATGCGCCGGGCTTTTCCGGCAAAGGGGCCGACTCCGGCCTAAGATCCTTCGAGCGCCGCAATTATTCCAGATTCGGGCCTCGCGAAAAGAGGTTTTTGCGAGCCGAATTGATCGGCCCGGGGCGCACGGCTATCCTGGGTCGTCTCATGGGCTCACAAGATCACACCTCTGGAGAATTCAGTGAACGGCGCAGGAAGGTGGTCGACTCTTTTTCGAGCACCCACCCGACAATGATGTCTGACGGCTTTCTCGCCGAGGCACCGCTCAGGATATGTCCCCTGGGTGCGCACGTGGATCACCAGGGTGGTCGGGTCACGGGAATGACCATTGACCGGGGGGTCGTGCTCGCCGCCGCTCCAACTGCAGACACCCTCGTCCGCGTGACGAGCCTCCAATTTTCGGGTGCGGTCGAGGTTGATCTCAATCGAGCTGTCTCCGAGAAGCATGGCGACTGGGGTGACTATCTCCGGGCGGCGGTTTTTGTGCTCGGCCAGAATTTTGAGCTTCGACGCGGTCTCCGCGCGGTGATCGGCGGCGATCTGCCGGGCGCGGGGCTCAGTTCTTCAGCGGCGGTCTTGATCTCCTACCTGCTCGGGTTGTCCCGCGCCAACGAAATCGAAATTTCTCGTGAAGAAGTATCTGCTCTGGCGCAACAGGCCGAGAACGATTTCGTAGGCGTCGACTGCGGTCGTCTCGACCAGAGCATCATTCTCTTTGCCGAACCCGAGCGTCTGACCTGCGTCGACTGCTCGGATCTGACCATTGGGCAGGTTGCTCGCCCGGAAGGGGCAAAAGATGACTTTCGGGTTCTGGTCGCTGATTCAGGAGTCGATCGGAGGCTTGCCGGTTCCGGCTTCAACGACCGTGTGGAGGAGTGTCGAGAGGCTGCCAGGCTGCTGCTGGCGATGGATGATCAGGCTTCCAGCGGAAATGGGGTTCTTTCGGACGTCTCGCCGGAGGTGTTCAAACGATACCGTGCGGAACTGCCCCGGGTCGCACGTCTCCGGGCAACCCACTATTTCAGTGAACAGGATCGTGTGAACCGTGGCGTGGATGCCTGGCGCCGGGGCGATCTTTCACGGTTCGGGAAATTGATGAATGCTTCGGGCGCCAGTTCGATCCAAAACTACGAAAGCGGTACCAGCGAGCTCGCGACCCTTTCTGATCTTTTGCGGAATGCGGATGGGGTCTATGGAGCACGGTTTTCGGGCGGAGGCTTCGGCGGGAGTTGTATCGCCCTGATCGAGCCCGGGGCGGATCGGCCGATCATCGAGGAAGTTTCCAAGGCATATCATGCCGCCCATCCCGAAGCGGCTGCCGGCGCTTCGTTCCACGTTTGCCGAACAGGCGGGCCGGCCTTGATCCGTCGATTGGAACAGTGATGCAGGCGGTTATCCTCGCGGCCGGTTTGGGCACCCGCCTCAAGCCGGTCACCGATTCCAGGAGCAAGGCGATGGTGCCGTTGCTCGGACGCCCACTGGTCGAGCGTGCTTTGATGCCGTTCGTAGAAAACGGGATCGACGATTTTGTCTTTGTCGTATCGCCGGAAGATCAGGCGATCAGACGGTATTTCACGAAGCACGGGCCGCTCAGAATCAAGCCTGAGTTTGTGAACCAGAACGAGCGACTTGGCATGGCTCATGCCCTCGGACTGGCGGCTCCGCTGATTGGCGGTCGGTTTGTGCTTTCGGCTTGCGACAGTCTGATCAGTTCATCCCATGTGCATGATCTGCTCAAATCCACGGCAGCTTCGGATGCCGTACTCAGCCTCCTCGACGTCGAGCCCGAGATGGTTTCGAAGAGTGGGGTCGTGGAGCTGGACGGTGACCTTATCCGCCGGATCGTGGAAAAACCGACCCTCGAGGAGGCCCCGTCCCAGACGGTGAGTTTGCCGCACTACATCTTCTCGAACGAGATTCTCGATTTTGTCGCTCAGGTCGAACCTTCCCCGCGGGGGGAGTATGAACTGCAGGACGCGATCCAGGCCTTGATCGATGGCGGTGGGCGGGTGACAGGTGTGCGGGCAACCGGGAGAATCCAGGTTTCGACTCCGGAGGATCTTCTGCAATTGACCCGGCGGTTGCTGACCGAAGGATCGGATCTGAAGCACCTCGGCCCGGACCAGGTGGGCAATGGATCAACCTTGATCGATCCGGTGTGGGTCGACCCGGGAGTCGTGATCGGTGACGGCTGCGAGATCGGGCCCGAGGTCTATCTCGAGTCGGGTTGCGCCATCGGTGACGGTGCAGCCGTGCGCCGATCGGTCATTCTTCGTGGGGCCTGCGTCCGCGAAAATGAGGTGATTGAAGATCGGGTTGTGGTCTGAGAATGTGAGAGAAGCGGGGTGTCGTCAACTCTTCGGCTTCGATAAATTGGCAAGACCAATTTGTTCATTGTCGAATGAACCTCGTTTTCTGAATTTGACTTTGCTACGCCCTTCAATGGTTCAATTATGATCGGTCAACGATGGTGAGGATGACTTCCATCATTATCTTCCGAACTCATCATCGATGAATTTTTCCAGCCGTTGTTTTGCCTCAATCGGGATGATAGACTTTCGAATGTGGTAAGACCAAAGAATAGACAGGTTGGAGATACCCACCAGACCGGCAGGCCTTCGACAGCCTTCGAGGCTGCACCGGCCGCAAAGCTTGTTGTGGCCTACGTCCGGCGGATGATCGAGAGCGGCGATTTCAGGGCCGGCGACAAACTGCCGCCGGAAAGGGAACTGGCGCGGTTGATAGGGGTCAGCCGGCCGAGCATCCGGGTCGGCTTGAAATCTCTGGCCACGGTGGGTGTGGTCGAAACCAGACGTGGTGCAGGGACCTTCGTCGCCGATGGCCCTCCCGTTCTGGATGTGAATCCCTTGTCGCTCTTCTCAGCCCTGCACGGTATTCCTCAGGATGAGCTCTTCGAGGCTCGAAGGGTGATCGAGATCGATCTCGCGGGTCTGGCCGCAGAACGCGCCAGCGGTGATGAACTGGCGGTCATTTCAGAAGAAGTGATGGAGATGTTTGCGTCGATCGATGATGTGCAACGTTTCCTGATTCACGATATCCGGTTTCACAGGGCGGTCGCGTCGGCGGCGCGAAATCCGCTTTTGGCCGCGATCATGGAAATGGTCGCTGACCTCTTTTATGACCAGCGGAAAAAGACGGTGGATCGCTGGCGGGATGCGCCCGAGGCGGCCGAGCAACATCGCGGCATCTACCAGGCGATTCGGGCACGCGACGTCGAACGCGCACGGAAGGAGATGGGTTTGCACCTCCAATGGGCCCAGGAGACGCAGGAGATCGAGGTGAAGGGGACGCACTACCCGAAAGAGGGAGAGCGCTAGGTGGGGACGCAGGCGATACGCCCCTGTGCCTGCAATATTTGGACGAAGATCGCCTGCGTCTTGGTTCTGGTTTTCAGCTCACTGAGCTGCAGTGGTGGTCGAGCGCCCACGGTCATCAAGCTTGCACACGGTCTCGATGTGATGCACCCGGTGCACGAGGCCATGCTGCGGATGGCGGAGATCGTGGCCGAGGACTCCCGAGGAAGCGTTCGGATAGACATCTATCCATCCGAACAACTCGGTTCGGAACGTGAGTGCGTTGAACTGCTGCAAATAGGTTCTGTCGGCATGACAAAGGTTTCGGCAAGCGTGGCAGAGGCCTTCATCCCGTCCTTCAAGGTGTTCAGCCTGCCGTATCTCTTTCGCGATCGCGCACACCTCTTTGCGGTTCTCGAGGGAGACATCGGCGGAGAACTGCTCCTCGATGGCCTGGATTCACGGTTGCGGGGCCTTTGTTATTTCGATGCCGGGAGCAGGTCCTTCTACACCCGCGACACTCCGATTCATTCACCGGATGATCTGGCGGGCCTCAAGATCAGAACTCAGGAGAGCGCCACCGCAATGCGGATGGTCCGAGCTCTGGGCGGGTCGGCGACGCCGATCTCCTGGGGTGAGCTCTACACCGCCCTGCAACAGGGGGTGGTGGATGGAGCCGAAAACAACCCGCCGAGTTTTTATCTTTCGCACCACTACGAAGTGTGTCGCTACTACAGCCTCGACGAACACACCTGGGTCCCCGATGTACTGCTGATGAGCACCAGAGTCTGGGACGACCTCGATCCGAATGAACGGGATATTGTCCAACGCGCGGCGCTCCAGGCGGCTGAGTATCAGAAGCTGATCTGGGCCGAGGCATCTCAAGACGCCTTGGACATGGTCCAGGAGGCGGGTATCGAGATCATCCGGCCGGACAAGGCACCCTTTGAAAATGCGGTCAGACCAATGATCGAGGAATACCGAGAGCAACCGGAAATCTGGCGCTGGATCGAGCGAATCCGCGAAGTGGCGGAGAAGCCATGAGCCGCGGCCTGCGTCGGATTGTTGATCGCGGTCTGGAGTGGGTTCTCATCGCTCTCATGGCGACGATGGTGGTCAACGTACTGTGGCAGGTGACCACCCGATTCGTGCTCCTCGATCCGAGTTCTTTCACCGAGGAGATCGCGCGCTACAGCCTGGTGTGGCTCGGATTGTTGGGTGGAGCCTATGCGGTGGGCAAAAGGATCCACCTTGCCATCGACCTCGTGCCGGCGCTCCTGAAAGGCAGAAACCGGGCCATCCTCGATCTTTTCATCGCGGCCTGCATCTTTGTTTTTGCGGCGGCGGTCCTGGTCGCTGGTGGTGTGGGTCTGGTGTGGCTGACCCTCGGTCTCGGCCAGACTTCAGCGGCGCTGCAGGTGCCGTTGGGCATTGTGTATCTGGCCCTACCGCTTTCCGGTTTGTTGATGATGTTTTATACCGCGTTGCACGGAGCCGAGGCATGGAACTCCCTACGTGCTGGGAGTGATTCGGCCGACGACGGTGGGACTGTCTGATGGACTGGTTCCATATCGCCATTCTGATCATGACTTTCGGCGTGCTGCTTCTGCTCGGCGTACCGATCGCCTTTGCCATCGGGATCGGCACGCTCGTCACGATGCTCCTCGGGATGGCAGCCGATCCTGCCCTGATTACCGTTGCGCAACGGATAGCCACGGGTCTCGACAGTTTTGCTCTGCTGGCGATCCCATTTTTTATTTTGGCCGGCCAGCTCATGAATCGGGGCGGCATCGCTCGCCGGCTCATCGATTTTGCCAAGGCGGTGATCGGGATGCTGCCGGGTGGGCTCGCCCATGTTCACATCCTGGCTTCGATGCTCTTTGGCGCCATCTCCGGTTCGGCTGTGGCGGCGGCCTCAGCCATCGGCGGCGTGGTTGGTCCAAGGATGGTTGAAGAGGGTTACGACAAGGACTTTTCGGCGGCGATCAACATCTCCTCGGCGACCACCGGTCTCATCATCCCGCCGTCTAACATTTTGATCGTTTTTTCGCTGGCTTCGGGCGGAGTCTCAATCGGTGCCCTCTTTCTGGCCGGATACCTTCCTGGAATACTCGTGGGCCTGTTATTGATGATGGTGGCGGGCATCGTCGCGGTCCGCAATCACTATCCGGTGGCCGGAAGCTTTCGAGTCGGCGAGGTGGTCAAAAAGTTCTTCTCGGCGCTTCCCAGTCTGCTGTTGTTGTTCGTGGTCATCGGCGGCATCGTTGCCGGGATCTTCACCGCCACCGAGGCAGCCGCAGTTGCGGTTCTCTACTCAGGGATCCTGGCGTTCCTCTACCGCGAGATGCGGGTCCGCGACCTCCCGCAGATCCTGCTCGCTACGGTGGCGACCACGGCCATCGTCATGCTCCTCATCGGCACCTCGACAGCAATGTCGTGGCTGCTTTCGTACGAGAACATCCCCCAGACCGTCAGCGCGGCCATGCTCGCTCTGACCGACAACCCGGTGGTGATCCTACTCATCATCAACCTGATCTTGCTGGTGGTCGGGACCTTTATGGATATGACCCCGGCAGTGTTGATCTTCACCCCGATCTTTCTCCCGGTCGTGACCGGTCTGGGGATGGACCCGACCCATTTCGGAATTGTGATGGTGCTCAATCTCTGCATCGGTCTCTGCACACCACCGGTAGGCAGTGTGCTCTTCGTCGGGTGCGGGGTGGCGGGGACCAGTATTGCGCGGGTGATCCGGCCGCTCCTGCCGATGTATGCGGCGATGGTGGTTGCACTGATCGTGGTGACTTTTGTTCCGTGGCTCAGCCTTTGGCTGCCATCCTTATTTGGATACTGAAGGAGACGATATGAATCTTCGCCAACAACTCGAACAGTTACCGACCCTGGCACCCGGAGATGGTGTGACCCGCGAGACGCTCACCCTGCCGTCGGGCCTGGAGGTGGAAGTTTCACAACGCTCGATCTGCTGGACCGGCGGCGGCGCGGTCATGGTCGCGCACGATGGCGCTAAACGCCGACTACTGGTTGTCGAGCTGGTGGAATCGGGGCTCGCGGCGCCGTTTCAAGGCGAGCGGTGGGTGGTCGAGGCGGGCCTCGAGGCGTGCTTCGGCGAGCTGGATCACCACAATGCTGTGGCGGTGCGCAAAGTCTGCGAGTCGACCCGCCCGCAGCCCCTCGGTCTCGATGACAGTTTCGGTCTCGGCGACCGACTCGGTATTGCCGGACCGGCACATCTCCGCGCGCTCCGCGGGAGCGGCTTCAAGGTCGTTCTCGCGCAACAGTCGATCCGCGAGTTGGAGCGAACCGAACGGACGCCCGACGAAGTCATGGATGCTGCCACCTGGGCCGTACTCGAAGAAGCGTGGAAGGATCCGTGGGGAGCGGATGCAGACCATCTCAAGACTCCCGCCGATGTGGAGCTGATGGCGGAGGCCGGTTTCACGATGTTCACCATCGATCCCGGCGATCACGTGGTCGACGAGGCCGACACCATGTCGGAAACGGAGCTCCAGGAGGCTGCCACCGGTTTGCCTTGGTCCGATCTCGAGGATTCGCTGGGCAATGCGCTTCGTCGCTATTCAGGTGGTGTGATCGAGGCCGGTCAGAGCCTGACCATCGGCCCTTCGTCGGAAGAGGTGCTCCGGGCCTGGGTCAAATACGGTGCGTCACTGGCCCACAGCGCAAAGATCTACCGCCACATCGAGGCCACGATGGGGGATCGCCCCTTTGAGGTTGAAATATCGGTGGATGAGACCGCGTCGGTGACGACCCCCTTCGAACACTGGCTGGTGGCCTCGGAACTGCGGCGCCTCGGGGTCCGTTGGGTGGGTCTTGCACCGCGTTTTGTCGGTGATTTCGAAAAGGGAATCGACTATCGGGGCGACCTCGAGGTGTTCCGCGCCGAATACATCAAACACCTGGCGGTGGCGGAAGCGCTCGGGCCATACAAGATCAGCATCCACTCGGGGAGTGACAAATTCGGTGTCTACCGGGTGATCGGCGAAATCGGCCGGGGCGGGGTGCATGTCAAGACTGCGGGCACCAGCTATCTCGAGGCTCTCCGAACCATCGCCGCGTGCGAGCCGGATTTCTTCCGGGAAATTCTCGATTTTTCGCGCTCGCTTTATGAACACGAGAGGCGCACGTATCACGTGTCGGCGGTGCTCTCCCGTGTGCCGGCGGCGGCGGATCTCAGTGACGACGAGCTTGCCGCTCTCTTCGAGGACGAGGACGCTCGCCAGATCCTCCACGTGACCTTCGGCCGGGTGCTGACGGAGAAGGATGCCGAGGGGCAATACCTGTTCAAGCGTCGCCTGTTGGATGCCCTCGAAAAACACGAGTCACAACATGTCAAAAATCTCGTGACGCACTTTCAGCGCCACACGGCGCCCTTTACGGAGACCACTGGAGAAGAAGGATGAGCTATCTCGAATCGATGTTTTCACTTGACGGCAAGGTCGCGGTTGCGATCGGCGCCGGTGGTGTGCTGGCTGGTGCGATGGCGGAGGCGCTTGGTGCGGCGGGCGCCCGTGTTGCTGTCCTCGATCTCAACGGCGAGGCCGCGGACGCGAGGGCGGAGAGCATCCGCTCCGTCTCCGGGGTCGATGCCCTTGGTATGGCGATCGACGCCACCAGCGAGGAGGATCTGCGGAAGGCGCTCGGCCAGGTTCTGGCGGTGTGGGGGAGAGTCGATGTGGTGCTCAATGCCCCCGGCATCAATTCCGGAACTCCATTCTTCGAGATCACCGAAGAAGAGTGGGACCGGATCATCTCGGTCAATCTCAAGAGCATGTTTTTGTCGTGCCAGGTCTTCGGCCAAGAAATGGTGGAGCGAGGCGAGGGCGGGTCGATCATCAACATCTCGTCGGCTTCTTCCGGTCCGCCGCTCTCCAAGGTCTTTACCTACTCGGTCACCAAGGCGGGTGTCAACAACCTCACCCAGTTCCTGGCCCGCGAGTGGGCTCCCCAAAATGTCCGGGTCAATGCTATCGCGCCGGGCTTTTTCCCGGCCGAGCAGAACCGGAAGTTACTGACCGAGGAGCGCACCGCAACCATCATGGCGCACACGCCCATGAACCGCTTCGGCGAGGCCGACGAGCTTGCGGGCGCTACCGTGTGGTTGGCTTCGGATAGGGCATCGGGCTTTGTGACCGGTGCGCTGATCCGGGTCGACGGCGGTTTTACCGCGATGACGATTTGAGGAGCGTTGCCGTGGTATTCAGCACCAACAATACGCAACGAGGCCTCAGCGACACCGAGATCCGGGACGTCCTGGCGGAAGGCCTGGGCAGCCTCGATCTCGAGGGGCGGCGGGTCCTGGTCATCATCCCGGACGGCACCCGGTCGGCGCCGATCGGTTGCTTCTTCGGTCTGCTCGGCGATCTGATCGGGTCGCGGGTCGAGGCCCTCGACTATCTGATAGCGCTCGGTACCCATCCGCCGATGGACGACGCGGCCAAGAGCCGATTGCTCGAGACCACGGTGGTCGACGGCAGGGCGGGCCCATCGAGAATTTTCAACCACCGGTGGGAAGCCCCTGAAACCTTCGAGACCCTCGGCACCATCCCCGCGAGCGAGGTGGCGGAAGTGAGCGACGGCATGCTCGAAATGGCTATCGATGTGCGCCTCAATCAGCTCGTCGGTGATTCGGAGGGGAACGGGCCCTATGACCATATTCTGGTTTGCGGACCCGTGTTCCCGCACGAGGTCGCGGGTTTCTCGGGCGGCAACAAGTACTTCGTTCCGGGAGTGGCCGGTCAGGAAGTGATCGATGCCACCCACTGGGTGGGAGCGCTGATCACGAGTCAGGAGATCATCGGCGTCCGGGACACACCGGTGCGCCGTCTGATCGACCGCGCGGCATCGTTCATCCCGACGGAGAGAAGCCTCATCGCCCTGGTCATGCACGGCCAGGATCTGCACGGCGTTTTCATGGGCGATATGGACGAGGCGTGGCGGGAGGCGACCGAACTCTCGGCCGAGCTCGATATCGAGTGGGTGGAACGGCCCTTTCAGAGGGTCCTGTCGGTGATGCCGGAGATGTACGACGACATCTGGACCGGCGCCAAAGGCATGTACAAGCTCGAACCGGCGATCGCCGATGGCGGCGAGGTGGTGATCTATGCGCCCCACATCACGGAGATTTCTTATGTGCACGGGCGCTACCTCGACGAGGTCGGCTATCACGTGCGCGATTACTTCACCGCCCAGTGGGATCGTTTCAAACACATTCCGTGGGGCGTACTGGCGCACTCGACCCACCTCCGGGGGGGCGGCACCTTCATCGACGGCGTCGAGAAGGCGCGTATTCGTGTGACGCTGGCAACCGGTATCCCGCGCGAACGTTGTGAAGCGATCGGTCTTGGATACCTCGATCCGGCGACCGTCAATTTCAAGGACTGGGAGGGGCGTGAGGACGAAGGCATCGTGCTCATCCCCCGAGCCGGAGAGCGGCTCTACCGCATCAAGAATTCAAGCAATCATTTGGAGGAGGAGAGATGACGGACAAGGCAGACATCGGTCTCATCGGGCTCGCGGTGATGGGACAGAACCTCGTGTTGAATATGAACGACCATGGTTTCAAGGTCGCGGTCTACAACCGGACCGTGGCGACGGTGGACGAATTCCTGAACGGAAACGCAAAAGGAACCGAGATCGTCGGCGCCCATTCGGTGGAGGAACTGGTCGACGCCCTCGCAAAACCACGGCGCGTGATGTTGTTGGTCAAGGCGGGCAAACCGGTCGATGACTTCATTGAAACCCTGATCCCCTTGCTCGAAGAGGGCGACATCATTATCGACGGAGGGAACTCCAACTACAACGACACCATGCGGCGCGCGGCCCACGTCGAATCAAAGGGGCTGCTCTATATCGGCACCGGTGTGTCCGGTGGCGAAGAGGGCGCGCGGCTCGGGCCCTCAATCATGCCCGGTGGTTCTCCGGCTGCGTGGCAACACGTTCAACCGATCTTCCAGGCCGTCTCGGCCAAGGTCGAGGATGGCACCCCCTGTTGTGACTGGGTGGGTGAGAACGGCGCCGGTCACTTCGTCAAGATGGTTCATAACGGCATCGAATACGGTGACATGCAGTTGATCTGCGAAGCCTATCAATTGATGAAGGAGGGCCTCGGGCTCGACCACGACCAGATGCACAAGACCTTTGCCGTGTGGAACGAGGGCGAGCTGGACTCCTATCTGATCGAGATCACGCGGGACATCCTCGGTTTCAAGGACGACGACGGCGAGCCGGTGCTCGAAAAGATCCTCGATACCGCGGGACAAAAGGGCACCGGGAAGTGGACTGCCATGTCCGCCCTCGAAATGGGCATTCCTTTGACCCTGATTGCCGAGGCTGTGCTGGCGCGTTTTCTTTCGGCATTGAAAGAAGAGCGGGTGGCGGCTGAGCAGGTGCTCTCCGGTCCTGATGCCTCATTCGAGGGCAACCGCGAGGCTTTTGTCGATGACCTGCGCCAAGCGCTGTACGCGGCCAAGATCATTTCTTATGCGCAGGGCTACATGCTGATGCGGGCGGCCGCCAAAGAATACGGTTGGAACCTCAACAACGGTGGCATCGCGTTGATGTGGCGCGGTGGGTGCATCATTCGCTCGGCCTTTCTCGGCAAGATCAAAGAGGCCTTCGACAACGACCCGGAGCTCAGCAATCTGCTCCTCGATCCCTATTTCAAAGAGGCGGTCGAGAATGCCCAGGCTGCGTGGCGAAGGGTTGTGTCCAGGGCGGTGCAGATGGGGATCCCGGTGCCGGCGATGTCCAGCGGTCTGGCCTTCTTCGACGGCTACCGTCATGGACGGCTGCCGGCAAATCTCCTGCAGGCTCAGCGCGACTATTTCGGTGCCCACACCTATGAGCGGGTGGACCGGCCGCGGGGCGAGTTCTTCCACACCGATTGGACCGGTCACGGTGGCGATGTCACCGCGAACACCTACCAGGCGTAGAGAGAGGAAACACCGAAAATGATCACCTTTCGCGAAGACAGCAGATACGCACTTCTGGTGCCCACAAGTATGGGTGTTCGGCTGACGCCGTCCAACGGCCAGGGAGTCCATTGCAGCAAGAATTTTGTCATGGAGGTCACCAGCGCCGAATCAAACGTGGCGAGTGTCTCTTCCTATCTCGGCCTGCCCGTGAAGGTCCTGACGGCCTTTGTCAAAGGCAGCCCGATCTCGCGCATGATCAAGGATGACCTGGCGGCTCGCCACATGGACTACGAGGGTCGAGAGGTCGACCCGGGAGGGCCCTGGGGATACCGCCACCAGATCAACATGGCAGACACCGGCTACGGCTCACGCGGGCCTCGCGTCCACAACGACCGCGCGGGAGAGGTCGGACTCACCCTCAACGCTAAGGACTTCGATTTCGATCGGATCTTCGGGAGCGAGGGTGTTCGTGCCGTGCACCTGTCGGGGCTCGTCGGTGCCCTGTCGCCGGAGACCAGCGCCTTCTGCCTGGATGTGGCTCGATCCGCCAAAGAGCACGGCAGCCGTATTTCTTTCGATCTCAACCACCGCGCCACCTTCTGGGCCAATCGTGAAGACGAGCTGCACGAGGTTTTCCACGAGATCGCCTCCTTGTCCGATGTACTGGTCGGAAACGAGGAAGACTTCCAGCTCTGCCTCGGCATCGAGGGTCCGGAAGCCGGTGGCAAAGACCTCGCCGCGAAGATCGAGAGCTTCAAAGGCATGATCGACCGGGCGAAGGCGGCCTACCCCGAGACAACGGTTTTTGCCACTACTCTACGCGAGGTCATCAGCACCAATGCCCATATGTGGGGCGCCATCGCAGCGGTGGGGGACGAGTGGCACGTAGTCGAGCCGCGGGAGATCGTTGTCCTCGATCGCATTGGTGGTGGCGACGGGTTCGTCGGCGGCTTGCTCTACGCCATGCTCAAGGGCTGGGAACCCGAGAAATGGATCCAATTCGGATGGGCGAGTGGCGCCCTGGTGACGACCCTGCTGACGGACTACGCCCAACCGGCGGACGAGGAGCAGATCTGGAGCATCTGGGCCGGCAACGCCCGGGTTCGCCGCTGACCGATTGTGCAGGCGAGACGCCTGCACCACCAAGGCGCGTTTCAGGGTGCCACGTCCAAGTTGCCCCTATCTGTGAAGCCATGGATCTGCGGCAGTCTGACAACTGTGGAAGTGTGTACGTGGCACCCCGGATATACTCATCCTCAGATGAACTACCGCAACGACCTCACGATCTGGGTGTACCACCTCAAACGGGGCGGGGGCCACGCCGTGGTCAACTGGATCGCGCGCAACCTCGATCGGCAGGTGTTCCATCTCAACAACGCATTTTCCAAACCCATCAAGGTGCGGATTCGGGGCGAGAGAATTTTTCGAAGAATCACCGATCCTGATCGATATGGCGGTCCCGGCCGCCGGCTCTACAACGTCGAGCTACCGCCCGGAGCCTCCTGGCGCGACGTCGCGAAGATGCACAAGGAGGTCCTTCTCACCAACGTCGAGAACTTCCCCCTGAAGCGGGTTCCGGGTGAGGCCATCCTGGGCGACGGCGCCAGGCGGTACATCGGCGCCAGCAATAAAGTGCAGACGGTGCTGGTGCTCCGCGACGCCTACAACACCTTTGCCAGTGTGTGGCACGGCAAACGAAGGATGCGCAACCGCCTCCATCGGTTTTTCAAGACCGAGTGGAAGGTCTACGCCCGTGAGTATCTCGGCGAGACCTCCTTCTTGCCTGAGGATACGATCAGGGTCAGCTTCAATCAGTGGTTTTCAGACCTCGACTATCGCCGCGCCAAGGCCGGGGAACTCGGGCTCGACGACGAGCATCGGGGGCTCGACGAGGTCTCGACAGATGGAGGCGGCAGCTCCTTCTCGGGGCAGGAATTCCAGGACCGGGCGCGGGACATGGCTGTCCTCGAACGGTGGCGTCACTTCATCGATGACTCGGAGTACGTTGCCGCGTTCGACGAAGAAACGATCGAGTTGTCGCAGAGGATCTTCGGCGACATCACGAATCGCTGAGTGTCAGAAACCCCGGATCCAGCCCATCGCCGGCGGCCCGAATCATGATGAGGCCACTGGATCGACCGACCTCGAGGTAGGCGCGGCCTTCACCCCGCGCCATCAGAACATCCCCCGCCTCGGTATAGGGAATCATCCGGGCATCGCCCTCGCTGGCGATTTGCAGGTGTCCATTCCAGTTCCTGGCCTTCACTCCCGATCGATCACGGATCGAGACATCGAGGGTGACGATCGCTCCGGCGGTGGCCCGGTCGGTGGTCGTGATCTCGATGCGGGTCGCCGCATCGTGCCGCCGATACACCTGTTGGTCCATTACTTCGCCGCGAGAACCGGTGGCGATAATCTCCTGGAATCGATCATCGATCTCGACCACGTGGTGCAGCGCCCCTTCGAGGACCGCGAGATACGAACCGTCGCGGGTCAGCCGGACACTCTCGCAATTCGAAAAAACGTGCAGCAAGAGACCGCCTCCCGAGATTTCGGGAGAATGCTCTTTTCGATATTTCGAGGTCGGCAGATCAACTCGTTCCTGGGTCACGAAAATCGACACGAAGGGCGCCGCCGCATAGCGGGCGCGAAAGAGTTCGGCCGCCATCTTCGGGCCCCGCCAGGCGTCGAGCAGACCGTTCTGGCGGCGGTAGCGATTACGATGTTCCGTCGCGTAGTCGGTCAGGCCCCAGACCGCGTGGCCGGCGATCCACGGATGTTCGTCCATCACCTCCCACTCTCGCTCCAGGGTCGCGACCTGAGTCAGTTCCTGTCGTTCATCGCCCTTGATGCTCATGGGGTGATTGCAGCACTCGGAGAGAATGACATTTTCGAGCCGGCTCGAATCGCGGGCCTCCTGCAATACGTCGAGTTCATAATTGACACCCCACACATCAGGGATGCCGATGGTTTTCTCGCGTCGGGCACGGTAGAGGTGGTTTTCGGCGTAGATCACCGGGCGCGCCGGATCGAGTTCCCGCGCGATCGATCGCAGCTCCCGGTAGGCCTTTCGCGAGCGCGATTCATTGCCCATTCCCCACAGAATGACGCTGGGGTGGTGGCGGTCCCGAATGATGAGATCGTGCATCTGGCGGCGTGCGGCTCGGCGCCATCCTCTTGACGACCGGACGCTCTTCCAGGATGCAATTTCCGCATAAACCAAAATGCCCAGCTCATCGCAGGCGTCGATAAATGTGGGTGACTGCGGATAGTGGGACAGACGGACGAAGTTGCAGCCCAGTTGGTGCATGATGTGGGCGTCTCGTCTCTGGAGCGCGTCCGGCAGGGCGTTGCCAAAACCAGGCAGGGCCTCGTGGCGGTTGCAGCCGTGAAGATCGACCCGTGCGCCGTCAAGGAAGAATCCTTCGCGGGGGCGAAACTCGGCGCGGGTTATTCCGAAACGGATTCGGGCCGCATCGATCACCATGTCGTCGACGATCAGGCGGCACTCGGCCCAATAGAGATGGGGCGAGTCTGGCGACCAGCACTTCGGGCGATCCAACACGATGGCGGAGACGAGCCCGGATCCGAGTGAAGCGGCGGCGGCCTCGAAGGACTCGGATTGAGTGGCACAGGCCGAAAACCCGGTGGGATCGCTGACGACCCAACGAACGATGCCATTGACTGGACGATCCGTCTGATTGACGACTGCGCAGTGAAGACTCAGCTCCTCACCGCCTTCATCCACCGTTTCCTTGGTGACTGCCATTTGGCTGACGCTCAGACGAACCGCCGTCCTTCGTTCGAGAAATACTCTGCCCGCCACACCTCCGTGGAGAATGAAATCGGGGTCTCGTTTGCCCGGAAGGACGTTCGGGCGGTAGCGATTGTCGAGACGGATGGCGAGGACGTGTTCGCCGGTGCTGAACTCCTCTGGGAGGTCGATGTCGAAACCGAGATACTGGGCGTCGAAATCGGCGATACGTTTGCCGTCGATCCAGATTTCTCCGACTCCGTAGAAGCCCTCGCTGTAGAGCCTCAGGATGCCGGCGTCCCCCTCTGGTCGGGGGAGACCGAAGCCCCGCCGGTAGGCGCCGCGTCCGGAGTAACTTTTTCGTCCCGCTTGGTAGGTATCAAAAGCGTTCCACGAGTGGGGAAGATCCACCACCTCGCCGGCGCCGGTCCTGCCGGCCAGCCAACCTCGCCTGACGCGGCCTTTCACGAATTCCCAACCCGTGCTGAGATCGAGGCGCTGGCGGAGGGGGGTCTGGATCATCGGGGGCTATGTTACAGGCTCCCGCGGAAAGAGGATGCTGGATACTGGATGCTAGATCCTGGATCCCTCATGACGAATTGTATTTGGACAGCGGTAGTCCAGCATCCAGCATCACTGCTGTCCAAAAAAGATCGTCATGGAGTTTCCCCACTGATAAACACGTGGTTTACGGGTTGGTTCTTGGCAATTCCGGTTCGCGGTTGCCCGTGCCCGTGTCCGCGTCCGCGTCCGAATTGCAGCGGCAGCGACAGTGTCCAGCGTCAGCGACAGGCAACAGCGAACAGGGGCAGCGACAGGGATCAGCGATCAGAGGCAGAGATCAGGTGCAGCAATCAGGTGCAGTGACGGCGTGATCACCTCCGGGTCGTTCAACAGAAGGAACAGCCGCTGTGGTGTCGGCGTCTCGCCTACCCACCGTGCGGCCGAGACGGCCGCACCACCAAGGCCGGATTACCGAAGAAATGAGTGCTGTGCACTGTCCCGGCCGCTGATCGCTGACGCTGATGACTGAACACTGGCGCTGGCGACTGTTCGCTGCCGCTGCCCCTGATCGCTGTCCGATACTTCCCGCCTGGGCTGGGTGATGCAGCCAGCGGGGCACAACTCTGAAGTTAGGCCAAGGCCCACCTTCAGGTCCGTTCCTGAACGCTATCCGAGACTCTGTCTTGGACAAGAGTGATCCAGCATCCAGTATCCAGTATCAGCGATCTTCTGGTTGTTTGGGACTTGATGTCGCTTCGGCGAGCAACTCGCTGAGCTTCCCGGGATCCGTCGTCGGCAGCTTGCACTCAAAATTCTGGCAGACATAGGCCGTAGCTTGACCGTCGATCTGTTCATAACTCTCAGTAAAGGGCGCGAGGCGGCGGATCCCATCTCCATTCTTACCGGGAGCGACCACGAGGACGGCAGTCTGCGGTCGGTAGCCGGCTCGCACCACATCGAGCAGGACCTTGGTGTCGGCGGCATCGGTCTCGCCGGCGATCACGACTTCGAGTGATGGATTCTTTTCGCGTTGGATCGCCGCCACCAGGTTGCTGTGAGCCGACGGCATGCGCGATGCCTCGGCGGCGAAGGCACCGATCGTCCTGTCGGCGACCTTTTGAAAGTCCGTCGATCCGGTGATTCGAGCCAGGCGGACGAAGTTGTCGGCGGCCATCGAGTTACCCGACGGGATGGCGCCGTCGTAGATCTCTTTTTGTCGTACCAACAGCTCCTCGTTGTCGATGGAGGTAAAGAAGAATCCGCCTCGGAGGTCGTCGCCGAAGAGGACGATCGTCTCGTGCTGCAGTTGGATGGCCCGTTCGAGGTATCGCGCATCGAAGGTGGCGTCGTAAAGGTCGAGCATTGCGGTCGTCATGAAGACATGGTCATCGAGGAAGGCCGGAATCGAGGCGTCTCCGTCGCGATAGCGGTGGAGCAGGCGGCCGTCCTCCGATCGCATGGTCTCGAGGACGAAATCCGTCGCCCGGCCGGCGGCGGCGATCCATTCGGGCTCTGAAAACGCCCGGCCGGCGACCGCGAGGGCCGATGCCATCAATCCGTTCCAATCGGCCAGGATCTTGTCGTCCTTGAGCGGATGGATCCGTTTTTCCCGGGCATCGAAGAGTTTGGCTCGGATCTTTTCGAGACGTTGGTCGAAGGCATCCAGGTCGAGTTTCATCTGCCGGGCCTGGTCGAGATGACTCGTGTTCAAGTGGGGGATGTTCCTTCCGGTCTTTTCGCCTTTGACCTCGTCGGTATAGTTGCCCTCCCGTGTCAGCTGCCACACCTTGTCGGCGAAGGCCGCGTCTTCCGCGCCGAGGATCTCTTCGACCTCGGCGGTGGTCCAGAGGTAGAAGAGACCCTCCTCACCCTCGCTGTCGGCATCCTCTGCCGAATAGAAACCACTCTCCGGGGATGTCATGTCGCGCAACACATAGGTGGAGATTTCTCGAACCGTGCGTTCGAAGACCGGATTGCCGGTGGCGAGCCAGGCCTCGGTATACGCCGAAACCAGCATCGCCTGGTCGTAGAGCATCTTCTCGAAATGGGGCACGAGCCACTCGGCGTCGGTGGAGTAGCGGTGGAAGCCGAAACCGATCTGGTCATAGATCCCCCCGATCCGCATCTGTTCGAGAGTCTGTTCCACCATGTCGATGGCCAGTTGATTCCCGGTCGAGCGCCAGTAGCGGGTCAGAAAGATCAGATTGTGGGGGGAGGGGAACTTGGGCGCCGTGCCGAAACCGCCGTGGGCGCTGTCGAATCGTCCGCCGAGTTGTTGAAACGCTTTGTCGATGATGGCCGGGTCGAGGGCGCCTCCGGCGGACTGCGACTCCATTTTCTCGAGCCCGGCGAGGATCTGCTGGGTGGTTCCGATCACTTTGTCGCGATCGGAGTTCCAGATATCGACGACCCGTGGCACCAGATCCATCATGCCGATCCGGCCGTAGCGGCTTTCGCGGGGGAGGTAGGTGCCGGCATAAAAAGGTTTTTTGTCGGGGGTCATGATGATGGTCAAGGGCCAGCCGCCGCCGCCGGTCATCATCTGGCAAACCGTCATATAGACCTGGTCGATATCGGGTCGTTCTTCGCGGTCGACCTTGATGTTGATAAACGCTTCGTTCATCAGCGCCGCCACCTCGGGGTCTTCGAAACTCTCATGGGCCATCACGTGGCACCAGTGACAGGTTGCATAGCCGATGGAAAGGAAGATCGGTTTGTCCTCCTCCACCGCCTTTGCAAAAGCCTCAGGGCCCCAGGGATACCAGTCGACCGGGTTGTCGGCGTGCTGGAGCAGGTAGGGGCTTTTGGATGCGGCGAGCCGGTTTTTTTCGGTGGGCGGTGTATCAGTCGATGAGGCGTGGGTCATGAGGGCTCCAAGGAGGGCGATCGCAGCAATTGCGGCGGGTCGGTGATTCACGTGGAAGACAACGTCAAACGGTGTCAAGGGATTCCGTTCCCGATCCCGATTCCGAACGAGGGCAGAGGAGCAGAGGAGCAGAGGAGCAGAGGAGCAGAGGAGCAGAGGAGCAGAGGAGCAGAGGAGCAGAGGAGCAGAGGAGCAGAGGAGCAGAGGAGCAGAGGAGCAGAGGAGCAGAGGAGCAGAGGAGACTCTGCCCTTATCACGAACGACGTTTCCGGTACGGTTCTCCCTTTCTCCCTTTCAGGAACGGTATCCACAGCAGCCGCTCGATAGCGATTCCGATAGCGATAGCGATAGCGAGGATGCCGAGCGGTCCTCTGCCCCTCCGCCCCCGTGCCCCTCTGCCATCTTGGGTACTGTCCGACCCATTCGGCAACGGGAACGGTACGGTCGTTCAAGATGTCATCCTGAGCGAAGCGCCTTCGGCGCGCAGTCGAAGGACCCGTTCGACTCGCGCTGCTCGCTCAGGGCAGGTTCTGCGGCTCGAGGTCGTTGCGGTCCGTCTCATAGATCCTTCGACTACGCCCCCTGCGGGGCTCCGCTCAGGATGACATCTTGAAGGGACCGAAGCTTGCCTTCAGTCGTGCTGGCAACGGGATGGGTCAGGCGCCGGAGCTCGAACTGGATGACATCGGGAGGTGATATTTACATGGGTGCGAATTCAGCGCCGGGAGGATCTCCCTTTCCCTCGTTCGGTACCGCTAACGGCAACGGGCTCGGGATCCAGCATCTAGCATCCTGCATCCAGCATCGAGCATCGAGCATCAAGCAACGGTGCCCTCTCCCTTTCTCCCTTTCCCCCGTGCTCCCTTTCTCTTCAGTTCAGGACAATCGTCTCCCGCAGCTCATACGGCCCGCCATGGGTATCATCACGGTAGATCTCGACCTTGACCTCATCGGCAGTCACAAAGACCTTGAAGAAGGAGGATCTGGAATGTCCTTTGCCCTCGATCTGAGCTTCATACCACCGATCTCGGGCCGTGGGATCCTTGCCGTACTCGTCATAAAACTGGGCCATCGTCTGGGTGACCGGTTTGCCCTTCAACCCGAGGTATTTGAACCAGTAGTCGATGTGGTAGGGGTCGTCCCGATAGAGCTGTTTGATGGAATTTGCCTCACCGATGCCCTCTTGCCGTCCTTCTGCTATCGCCCGATCGATCGCGGCGTACATCAGATCGGCGTAGGATCTCTCCTCGAGGCCTCGCGCATGGCCGGCATCGATCTGCCACAGACCGTTGATTTTGGCGTATGAGGTGTTGTGGGTGTGACCACAAACATAGGCGTCGACTCCGTATTTCAACATGATCTGGTGGAAGGCAAAGGCGCTCTTGGGATGTTCATCCAGAGAGTCACCCTGGTGGCGCAGCCGCCCGTTGTCCATGTCGGGCATCGGAATCAACGGTTCGTGACCGAAGACAAAAATGTGTTTCTTGGTATTGGCGGCCAGATCCGCCTCGAGCCACTCGAGCAATTCCGGCACCATATCGCCCTCGAGGCCCCAGTCCCTGGCCCCGTCGTAGTACTGGTTGAGCACCACGAAATGGCTATCGGCCCACTCGAACGAGAAGGTGGTTGTCTCACAACCCGGAGGGCCGTGATTGACGATGTTCGGCACGGTCGCGCTGTATTCGCGAAGATAATTCATGCTCGAGGGAGACTCGGGATCGTGATTTCCGAGCACCGGATACCACGGGTAGTCCTCTCCGATGGTCGCATCGATCATGTCGCGGACGGCCGATGGGGGATCCACATCGAGATCTCCGGGACTGATCATGAACGACCCGGCTCCGACGGCGTTGCGCGGCCTCGCAGGCACCGGAGAAGTTTTTCGACCACTCGCCGTCGGCCGCGAAGTTCCGCATGTCAGCGGCGACGATGAAGACCAGCTCTCCGTCAGCCTGCCCGGGGTCCACCGCTCCCGGGAAACCTGAAACGATCGTCAAGAGGGCGATGGCGGTCAGAAGTCGAGCGTTCACTCAGTCCTCCGGTTCGATCTCGTAGTAGCCCTTGCCGGCGTCATAGTTCTCCTGTCGTTGTCTCGAGTCGCTGTGGACCTTTTCGGGCCACGAGGCAACACCGTTGACGAGCTCCTCGGCATAGACCACGAACGGTTCCCAGACATTGCGTCCGTGAATATCGATGATTCGGTACATGAGCCGCGGCGAGTCGTCAAAGATGAAGTCGATAACGCCGACACTGCTGCCCTTGAAGTAGACCGGTCGTATGCGTTTTTCCGGCCGGCCGTGCAACCAGCTGTCCGGGTTGCGCTGCGCGAGCGGCGAACTCACGAGATCGTAGTAATCGTATCCGCCATTTTTAGACCACGGGATGACATTGATCTCGCCGACGTGCGAGTCTCCGCTTGCCAGAACGATGCCGGTGATCTCCTCGTCACGAACAAAATCGAAGAGGCGGTCTCGCTCGTGGAGAAAAGCCGCCCATGTGTCGCCACCTTCGCCTTTTGACTTGGTAAAGCCGCTGCCGGATATGATGACCTTGAAGACCGCTCGGCTGGCTGACAGCTCATCTTTCAGCCATTCGAACTGAGCAGCGCCCAGCATGGTCTTTTGGGGAGTGTCAGGATCGCCGTTGGGGTCGCGATAGAAGCGGCCATCCAGGAAGAAGAAATCGACCTTGCCGTAACTGTAGGTGAAAAACACTCCGGGCGTGCCCGGCAAGCCGAATGCCGGGTTCGGCCAATAATCCCTGAAAACGTCCAGCGCCTGGTGCTTGATCGGATTTTCGCGGTCGTGATTGTTGAGCGCGAAATCGTGATCGTCCCAGATCGCCAGGTGCGAAACATTGCGAAGCAGGGGCTGCAGGCCGTGGATATCGCGCTGTCGCCGGTATTCCTCCCGAAGGATGTCAGGGTCGAGGGTGTCGCCGTAGATATTGTCCCCAATCCAGAAGAAGAGGTCTGGATCGAACTCCGAGATCACAGGCCAGATCGGCTGCACCCGATCGTCCTGGAACTTCGGGCACGAACCGAAAGCGACGCGGAAGCTCGTTGCGGTCCCCGTGGGTGGCGCAGTCGTGAAGCGAAAAGCCGGATATTCCTTGAGGTATTTGTCACCCTCGCCGTTGACCAGAACCCTGTAGAAGTACTCCGTAGCCGGTTCGAGGTCGACGAGCTCGGCAACCACCACGTAGTCATCCGCCTTTTTTGCCGTCACCGGCTCTGAGGTCATCGCCGAGCGCATTTCGAAATTGGTTGCATACTCGATGGTGACCGAGTACTCACCGGTGGTCCGGGCCCATATTTTGACCTCGCTGGGCGTGACCACACCTACCATCGGCCCCTGCATGAGCCGCGGATACCCGTCGTCGTCGCGGCCGGCCGCGCTGGCTCGGGGAGCCGACACAACCCAGATCAGCAAAATGCAAATCGACGCGTGAAGGAGAGTGGAACGTGACCTCATGACTGCTCCTCGTTCATTGATGATGGCCTTATGATCGGGTGATCTTTCTGAGATGGGAGATCCCCTGTTCAGCCGCCGTGTCGGCATCGGGCAATGGCATGAACTCGCCCGAAACGAAGCCCGTGTATCCCGTTTTTTCGAGTTCTTCCAGGATCGCTTTGAAGTCCAGATGTCCGGCTCCCGGGTACCACCGGTTCGAGTCGGCCACATGGAAATGAAAGATCCGGTCGCCGCAGTTTCTGATGCTCTCCCCGATATCCGCTTCTTCGATATTCATGTGAAAGGTATCGAGGAGCAAACCGAAATTGTCCGCGCCGACGCGCTCGATCAGATCGAGACCCTCGGCCGCGGAACGGATGAGATCGGTCTCGTAACGATTCATTGGTTCGAGGGCGAATCGTACATCGGTGCCCTCGGCTGCTGCGGCACATTGTTGAATGGCCTCCACCAGATAAATCATCGATTGTTCGTGGCTCTGTCCGTCGGGGGTGATGCCGCGAATCAGACCGAGGATAACGATGGCATCGAGGTGTGCCGCCAGGGGCACGTGGCTCGAAATGCGTTCGATCGCAGCCTGTCGCACCGCCGGGTCATCGCTCGTGAATGACAAGCCTTCTTCGCCCCACGCCTGTCCGGTGCCGATCGCGGGTACCACTAGAGAGTGTTCGGCAACAACGCGCTCGAGCTGGCCGGCGTTCACCAGTTTTGGATCCCGCACGGCCAGTTCGACACCGTCATAACCCCAGGCGGCGATCTTGGAGACATTGGCTTCAAAATCGCCCTTGAATGCCACCGCCTGAAAGGCGGCGGCGTGGGTCGACAGCACTACGCTGAGGTTCATAGTATGTGCTGGCCTATCTGTGGTAGCTGGTAGACCGGCTTCCAACCCTCGCTCAGAGGCTCGCGCAGAAAGGGCTCCATCTCTTTCTCGGTTCTCAGAGTGACCATTTCAACCGGAGGAACCGTTCCAGCCGGGAAGGCTTCGAGGGTCTGGTCGTTGAGCAGCGTCAGATACTTGAGGATCGCCGCCACTGGACGTTTTGCCTTTTCGGCGGTGCCGCGGGTCGCCTTGCCGACCACACCTTCGGGTGTGGCGGGAAGCTCGATCGCGAAGTGGCCTTCACCCTCCGACCAACGGCTGGGCCGGCTGAAGGGATCAACCGATTTGTCGAAGTGGCCGTCCGGCAGATAGCCGATGCCTTCGGTGTCGACCGCATAGTCCATGTCCACCATATCGGGATGGAGCAGGAGGCCGAGAGAGGTTTCCGACTCGTCGGCGTGGACGAAATTGGTGTCCATCTTGCCGCCCTTGGGACCGGTGCGGAAGAACTCTCTGACTGCCCTGTGCCAGTCGATGACGCGGAAGACTCCGGGCAGCTGGTAGCGTTTCTGGAACTGCTGGATGGCGGATTCGAGCATCCACAGGTGGCCGTGGTTGTTGATGAGCACCTGCTTGCGGAATCCGTCGTTCCACAGCCCCAGCATCACATCGATGAGGAATTCGCGGGCGACGTTTTCGCGAATGATGACGGTGCCCGGCATACCCATATGATGGTAGGGGTGTGAACCGTAGTTGAGCGGCGGCAGGGCGAGGCTGCACGCAGCTCCGCGCTTTGCGGTGTAGCGTCTGACACCCTCGAGAATCTGGCTCACGTAGAGCGTGTCCGATGCGCTCGGAAGATGGCGTCCATGCAGCTCGGTGCAACCGATGGGAATGAAGACGATGTCGTTCTTTTTCCGCTCGGCCTCGACCTGGTGCCGCACCGTGGTCTGGATATAGGAACCCGCCTTGCCCCACTCGCAGGGCGCGGGCACGCCATATTCGGCGAGGATGGCATCAATCTCCTCGTCGCTCGAGTCCCAAACTTCTTTTTTACACCGGCCCACCGTGTTGTCCTCGAAGAACAGATCCGGCTGGTCGGTGGCCAATAGTCTTGGATCTTCTGGAAAATCTGTCATTTCATACTCCTTGGTTTTTTACTTCTCGGCGCTGTTCGCCACCACCGGGTGGCGTTGTTTTTCAGGTTGAACCGGAACCCCGGTCTGAATCGAATGCCGTGCTGCAATCGCCACCGCCAGGGTCGCGATTGCATCCCGGCTGGTCACCGGCGGTTCTGTGTCCTCGACCACACAGTCGACAAAGGACTGCAGCATGGTCACAAAGGCTTCACCCATGCGTTCTGGTGTGGTGAATATGGCGTCGTGGTGCACACCGGATCGATCCAGCAACCGAAGCGGAGTCTTCCGGAGACGTCCGATCTGGACCGCACCCTCTTCGCCGATCACTTCGCCGCGCAGATCATGCCCGTAACGGGTGGTTCGGCTAGCAGTCAAAGTACCCACCGCTCCACCAGCGAACCGTGCGCTCACCACCGCGTTGTCGACGTCGCCCACCGAGCCCACGCCTTCATCGACCAGGGCGTCGCCCTCGCCGCAGACGCGGATGATCTCGTCGTTCATCAGCCAACGGCCGAGGTAGATATCGTGGTACATGGAGTCGAGGATCAGGCCTCCGCTGACCTCGAGGTCGGCGAACTCGACCGGTGGGGGATTGACGTCGCCGCTGATCGAACGATAGATCAAAGGCTTTCCGATGGCGCCGCGATCGATCATCTGCTTGGCTTCGAGATAGCCCGCATCAAAACGGCGCGTATGGCCCATCATCAATTTGACGCCCGCCGAATCCACTGCGTCCACGGCCCGCCCACACTCCTCGAGACTCAGCCCGAGGGGTTTTTCACACAGGATGTGGAGACCGGCCGCGGCACACTGTTCGACATTCGCCACGTGGGCTGAGGTACTGCTTGCGATGATCACCGCATCCAGTGATTCGGTCTCGATCATCTGATCGAGACCCGCATACACCGGGATGGCGCCACAGCGCCGGCGGACGGCTTCGGCCCGCTCGGCGCTGGACGTCGTCACCGCGACGAGCCGCGCACCACGAGTACGTTGGACAAGATGCTCCGCATGGGTCAGACCCATCCGGCCCACGCCCACGACGGCGATGCGCAGTTCGCTCAATTCTCTCTCCTGTCCCTGGTCCGTCTCAGTTGGGTTTGACCAGGATTTTGCCGTCGGTCCGGTCCATCGATTTCTCGATCGCGGCCACCGTGTCTGCAAGCCCGTACTTCGCCGTGATGATCGGGCTCAGATCGATGCGCCCCGAGGCCACCATTCGAATCACGTTGGGGAAGGTCTCGTGGCCCGAGTGGCCCTGGGCTCCATAGGCCTGGGCGCGCCGGACCTGGAACGCTTCGAGATACATCGGGACGCGTTTTGCGGCGCGGCCGATCTGGACGACCTTGGAGTTGATCGCGAGGGCCTCCTCCATTTGCGGAATGATGATCTCGGGAACCCCGGCCGCCTCGACGTGGAAGTTGAAGCCTTCGCCCTTGCTGTGCTGCATGAGCGCCTCACCGGCGGGCACTTCGCGCGGGTCGTAGACAAAATCGGCCCCCACCTGTGCCGCAAGCTCCCGCCGCTGCGGTGAGACCTCGAAGGCGACGATGGTGCTCGCTCCTGCGGCCTTGGCGAGCGCGATGGCGGCAAGCCCGATCGCCCCGGCTCCGAAGACGCTGACGTAGTGACCAGGCCGGAAGCCGCCGGCCCGCTCGAACATGGCGTTGTAGGCGACGCAGGTCGGTTCGGTCAGGGCAGCCAACTCATAGGCCTTCTCTTCGCTACCGACGCGCTCGGCGATGGCGTCAATTTTCCAGCAGAATTTCTCGTCGACCGCGATGAAGTTGGCAAATGCACCGGGGATCGTAAAGCCGATCTCCTCGAGATTGGTGCAGTGGTTGGGGTAGCCGTTGCGGCAGGGGATGCAGCGACCGCACCAGATCATCTCTTCGACGGTCACCATGTCGCCAGGTTGCAGCAGTGTGACTTCCTTGCCGACCTCGACGACCTTGCCCGAGAACTCGTGACCGAGGATGGTCGGGAACTTGGTCAGGCCGGGGTAGAGGATGTAGTTGTCCTTGTCGGTCTCGAAAAAGTGCATGTCCGAACCGCAGACGCCGCACGCCTGGATCTCGAGCAGGACTTCTTGCGGTCCCGGCTTCGGATCCGGCCACTCGCGCACCTCGAGGGTGGGGTTGTGCCAGATGGCGTTTCCGGTAATCGCCTTACCGGTCTTTTTCTCCCAATCCGAAACTTTGTAATCAGGCTTCGGGTCCCATTTCGCGTCTAAAACCATACCTTTCATGATCCGATCCTCCTTGAAGTTTTACGGGTGCAGCTGAATCGATGCGACGCCCGTTGTGTCCCTATGAGCATTCCGGCGAAAACACTCCTTTGTATTTTCTTTCGATGAGATCCACGATCTCCTCGTAGGAACGCCGGATCGGTCCCGGCGTTTCAACCTTTAAACTCGTGGTGGCGACCGACCACACGATCGCCTCTGCAGGTGGGAGCTCGAGCCTCGACGCCACATAGGAGCCGACGCAGGTGTCGCCGCGACCGCTCCGTCCCAGCATCGACTGGGCATGGAACTCTTCCTCGAAGAACTGTCCGTCTGCGAGGACAACGATCCCGTCGCGGTGGGTGATGACGATCTCGCGGGGTCCCTGTGCCGCCAAAGCTTGCGCGGCGCGTTTCATGTCCGGTTCCCCGGTGAGGGCTTCGGCCTCGACCACATCCGCCTTGAGGATGTCCACCAAGGCCAGAACCTCTTCCTGCTCCGGCCAGGCTACGTGTTCGAGCCGGTGGTCGGGTCTGCGGACGCGGATGAACCCCTGGGCGTCGGCGCTGATCAAGGCGCTCTTGGTGCGCAGCTCCTGAATTGTTTCGATCGGAACCTCGCCCCGTATCGAGGGGCTGATGATGAATGCCTTGGCTTCGATCGGGCGAACCTGTTCGGGGGTGAATGAGCCGGCAGTGCCGGCCACAGTCAAGATGCGCTCGTCGGGGTTGTCCGTCGGGTACTCGAGCCGCATCAGCGTAGAACTTGGAGTGGTGGTGGCGAAGACGGTGATCCCCGCCTCCTCGAGCGAGCGGACCACGTGAAAATCTTCCGCAGCCAGTCGGGTGATCGCTGCAACATCGCGGCCGAGGGTTTTGGCCGCATGAGCCGAATAGGTGACCCCGCCCCCGTCGGCATACTGGGTTCCGGCCTTGGTGACGATCGTGTCTTTGGTGTAGTTGCCGAGTGTGGCGACATCGAATGTTTGAGTTGTTTCAGTCATGATTTCCTTCAGTCCCTCATCCGCACGCGCCACAGGGAAGTGGCCAGAATGAATGACAGCACCGATGACCCGATCCAGAACCAGATCACTGCGGAGAAGTCGTAGTGTCGAACGCCATCGATCATGGTGACGCCGTTCTCGATGAGATGGCCGCTGATCTGATCCTGGAGGGCGGCGCCGATGTAGGAGAAGACCCCGATGAATCCCATGGCCGCTCCGGCCGCCCGTTTGGGCGCGATGTCGAGGGCGAAAAGACCACCGAGAGAGGTCACGAGGCCCGTCAGGCCGAATCCGTAGATAAAGAACGAAACCGTCATGAACGGCAGGTTGTTACTGGGTCCGAAGAAGACCATCAGCAGGCCGATGATCTCCATGGCCGCAAAGATCATATTTGTCGGCGGCCGGCGAGCGTTGAAGAGCTTGTCGGAAGCAAAACCGAATGCCAGCGCACCGAGGATGCCGGCGATGGTGTTGACCGAGATGACGCTGCCCGCCTGCATCAGCGTGTAGCCCTTGGCCTCCTGGAGGTAGAGCACACCCCAGCTGTTGATGGCGTAGCGGGTCACATAGATCGACGCGCTCGCGAGCGCCAGAACCCAAATCGCGGGGATTTTGAGGATGGTCCGCTGGACGGCCCAGGTTGATTCTTTGTTGTCTTTGCTGCTCTCATCGGAACTGACGAAGTCATTCCTCCATACAGCGACTCTCGGCAGACCAAAGGTCTGCGGGCGGTCCTGCATCATCACATAGAGGACCCCGGCCACCACGATGCACAGCACACCCGGGCCCCAGAATCCCGCTCGCCATCCCCACAGGGTGACGAGAGCGGCGACGCCGACAAAGGTGAGGCCCTCGCCAATGGCGTGGGCCGTGCTCCAGATCCCGTACATGCGGCCCCGTTCGTTATTTGAAAACCAGTTGGCCATGGCCACCGCACCGGATGGTGCGCCGAAGCCCTGGAACCAACCGTTGAGACCCCAGAGGAGGACCGACACCCACAAGATGGTCGAAAAACCCATCCCGATGTTGATCAGCGCCGAGACCAGGACCCCGAAGGCAAAGAAGAATTTGAGGTTCATGTGGTCGGCGAGAAAGCCGTTGGTGAGCTTGCCGAAAGCGTAAGTGTAGAAGAGTGCGGAACCGATGATCCCGAGTTCCACCGGGGTGAAGATTCCGCCATCGATGAGCGGCTTCTTGACCATGGACAAAGCGAGACGACAGGTATAGACGATGCCGTAGCCGATGGTGATCGCGAGCATGATGCGAAGACGGTGGCGCTTGTAAAGCGCGTCGACCACATTCTTGTCTTCAATCAGCGGCTGATCCTGACCGGTCTTGAATCTGCGGAAGGGGTTCATCAGTTCTCCACCCGCACCGGACGGTTTTCGGCGAGCGATTGACCAGCCGCGAGCCCGATCAGAACCGACATCAACCCATCGCGTCCACCGACCGGCGGTTCCCGGTCTTCGCGGACGCAGTCGAAGAATGCCTCGAGCTCGGCATTGAAGGATGCCTGATAGCGCTCGAGAAAGAAGTAGAGGGGGGTGTCGGAGCCGACGCCGTCCACAGTGCTCAGGGTGACGCGGTTGGCGGTTTCGTTGGCGGCCTCGGCGCTTCCCTTCGAACCAAAGACCTCGACCCGCTGATCATAACCATAAACCGCCTGGCGGCTGTTCTCGATCACCGCCAATGCGCCATTGGCCATTTTGAGGGTTGTGACCGCAGTGTCGATATCCCCGGCTTCGCCGATTGCCGGGTCGATCAGGACGGCCCCCATGACGTGCACCTCCTCGACCTCACTGCCGGTCAAAAAGCGAACCATGTCGAAATCGTGAATGGTCATATCGAGAAAAATGCCGCCCGAAGTTTCGACGTAGGACACTGGTGGCGCCTCGGGGTCTCGAGAGGTGATCTTGACGATATGGATGTCGCCCACTTCGCCATCCACCACAGCGCGTCGGACCCGGGCGAAGGTCGGATCGAAGCGCCGGTTGAATCCGACCTGGAGTTTGACGCCGGCCTGATCGACCACGTCGAGAGTCCCCCGGATGCGCCCCGGATCCAGATCGATTGGTTTTTCGCAGAAGATGTGTTTTCCGGCCTTGGCGGCGGCCTCGGTCAACGGTGCGTGCGTCGGAGTCGGTGAGCAGATCAATACTGCTTCGATCTCGGGGTCGTTGATCACGTCTTCCGGTTCGAGGGTCGGAATGACGCCGCGGCCACTCCAGTCCTCCGGTTTCAAAAACGGATCCGCGATCGTTTTGACCCGCACTCCCTCCATGGCAAGCAGGTTGTCCGTGTGCAGTTTGCCGATACGACCGGCACCGAGAATTCCGGTGGTGATCTCTCTCATCAGTTGCTCCCAGACGTCATTGCGGTGGAGGAGGCCAGACGCACCGGCCGTTGCTCTTGAAAGGACTCACGTGCTGCAACCGCGGCTCTCACCGCGGCAAGGGCATCCTCGCCTCCGGCGACGACCGGGGCGTCGCCCCGAACGGCGGCGAGAAACGCGCGGACTTCTGAGACGAAGGCCTCGCGGTAGCGGCTGACAAATCCGTCGTGGGGCACTCGTCCGACGACACCGCCGGTGGAACTCACGGTGCGCGTGCTCGGGCTGGTGTTTTTGACGGCGACACTGCCTTTGGAGCCGAAGACCTCGAAACGCTGGTCGTAGCCGTAGACCGCCTGCCGGCTGGCATCGATCACAGCCAGCGCTCCGTTGGAGAGGCGAGCCGTGACCACCGCGGTGTCGATGTCACCGGCGGCGCCGATCTCGGGATCGATGAGCACGCCGCCGATTGCATAGACCTCGGCGATCTCGCTGCCCGAAAGAAACCGGAGGGTGTCGAAATCGTGGATCAGAAAATCCAGGAAGATGCCACCTGATCGTTTGACGAAATCGATAGGAGGCGCTTTGGGATCGCGGTTTGTGACCTGCAGCGTGTGGATCTCGCCGATCTGCCCGTCGCGTATGGCATGGCTCATATCGAGGACGCTCGGATCGGTGCGCCGGTTGAAGCCGACCTGAAGCAGCGTCCCGGCTTCCTGCACGGTCTGAAGCACCTCTTTGATCGGACCGGGTTCGAGCGACAGCGGCTTCTCACAAAAAACGTGTTTTCCGGCCGCGGCAGCCTCTGTGATCAACTGACAATGCAGGCCGGAGGGTGCGGCAATGACCACTGCGTCGATTTCCGGGTCGTCGAATACCGCTTCATTGTCGGTCGACCGGATGGGGATCGCGAGCGATCGCGCCCAATCATGGTCGACATGGGGGCTTGCGACCGCCTTGACCTTCGCCTCGGGCACGGCGTGGACAAGATTTTCGGTGTGCATCCTGCCGATCCGTCCGGCCCCGATGACTCCTAGCGTGATCTGTTGCATCAGCCTGCTGCCTCCCAGAGATTGATAACCATTCTTGTTTCGTTTTTTTCGACACCCGTGGCAGGAGGTCACTCCCTTGTCAATAAGAAAGTCCGGGCAATCCCCGGGGCGGATGCCCCGGGGATTACTTCAAGTCGTTGTATTTACTTACAGATCGAACCTCACGCCAAGGGTCGCCCACCAACCGTAGATCTCCTGCTGGCGAATCATGTCTTTTGTGCCCTCGAAGATGGTGTAGGGCTCGTCGGTGATGTTGATGGCCTCGAGGACGATGCTGAATTTCTTCGATACCTGGACTCTGAAAAGAAAGTCGAGCTGGGCGTGGTCATCGACGTAGAGGTCCTCTTCCGGGTCCCCTCCAACTTCGATGAGATTCTTGCCGTTGAAGTTGTAGGACAGACGGGTCGAGATACCGTATTTCTCATAGGATAAGGCGATATTTCCGGTGTGCTTCGACTGGCCGGGGAGCGTCCCCGATTCCCGATCGGGATATTTGGCGGTGGAGTCAGCGTAGGTGTAGTTCGCAAAGAACCCGAGACCCCCCCAACCACCTCGCCAGTTGCTGAACTGATTTTGAAAGGCGATCTCGAAGCCCGTCAGGGTGGCGCTTTCTCCGTTGCGAGGTTGGATGACCTCGACCTCTTCGCCTTCGTAGATCTCGTCAACCTGGTACAGAAAAACGTAGTTGGTGAGCTGCTTGTAGAAGACGCCGGCCGAAAGGATTCCAACCGGATCGAGGTACTGCTCCCACATCAGGTCATAGTTCCAGGCGGTGGTGACGTCGAGGTCCGGGTTCCCGAGTTCGATCTCACGGTCCTCGAGGTTGACATATCTCCATGGAGCCTGGTCCTCGAAGTTTGGCCTTGCCAGGCTGCGGGTGATGGCGGCGCGAAGCTGGCTCCTGTCACCGGTCTTGTAGACCAGGTGGAACTGGGGCAGCCACTCTGTGTACTTTTTGTCACCCGTGACCGGAGACACGAACTCGTCGCCCTCCTCGTCGACGAGCAGTTCGTAGGCCATGTACTCGGTCTTGGTGTCCTCGACACGGATGCCGGCGAGGAACGTCGTCTTCGCGCCGAAAATGAACTCGCCCATGCCGTAGGCTGCCAGGGTATCCTCAGTTGTCTCGAAGTCTGCGAGATCCGACTCGAGGTCCTTTTCACCCTCGAGGGTTCCGCTGGCGAGCAGATCCCTCATACCGTCGGGGTCCTGGAACGGAACGATCTGGTCTCCGTAGCGTCCCATGAAGAACGGCGTTTCGGAATTCCAATTACTCAGGAACGGTACCATGTTGAGATCGTCTTCTGCCTCGTAAACAAATACTTCGTAACCCTGGTCCTTGGTCTTGAACCTGGCCTTGGCGCCAAACTTCCAGAGACCGCTGAAGCCTTCGTTTTTGTAAAAGCCCTGGGTGAAATTGATGGCGCCGACGATGTCTTCCTCGACCGCTTTTTTGTATTCGGTCTCGAGTTCGTCAAACCAGAACTCGGCAGGATCCTCGTTGAGCGGAACGGCCTGGATGTTGTTGGGGTCGATGTTTCCGGGGCTGACGTTGGTTACAAACTCCACGTCCTCCTGGATGAAGCCCGAGGTGACCTGATTCGGAGTCTCCTCCTGCGACTTGTTCCACATCAAGCGGTAGTCCATGACCATGGAAGTTCCGAGAGTGTTTTCTCCGCCAAAGCTGAGGGAGTTGATAAACGACTCCTGTTCACGATCCTTGATCGCTCTTTCGATCTCGCCGTCTTCGACCACGTTGCCCTTCGCGCGCCGGGTCTCGGTGTCGACGTAGTTGGTCCACAACCCGCGCAGGAAGTAGTTGGCACGGTGCGAGAATTGATAGTCGAGGTCGGCGGTCACACCGGTCCGCTGCCGGCGGACCGTGTAGTCACGAAATTCGAGAACACCGAGGTCGCCGTCGTCGTACTCAGGCTCGATGTTGTCGGAGCCGCCCTTGCGGTCGGCGTAGCTGGCCGATGCGATCAGACCCCATTTCTTTTCGTTTCCGAAACGGGTGCCAAAAGTTGCCTGAGCGGTGGGTGCAGTCTCCTCCATCAGTGAGGTGTAAACCGTTCCGAGTGAAGCGCTGACCCGCATTTCCTCGGGTGCGCGCAGGGTCACGAGATCAACCGTGCCGCCGATCGAGTCGCCGTCCATGTCCGGGGTCAGGGCCTTCGAGACCTCGATCGAGCCCAACAGGTCCGCCGGGATGGTGTCGAGGGCGACGTTGCGTTGACCGGACTCGGGGGAGGGGATGCGCTCGCCGTTGATGGTGGTCGAATTGAGCCGGGCCTCGGTGCCTCGAACCATCACATAGCGGCCTTCACCCTGGTCGCGCAGCAGGCTGACGCCGGGGATTCTCTGCGTTGCTTCAGAGGCGTTTTTGTCCGGGAATCGCCCGATCTGATCGGCCGCGACGATATTGGAGATATTGATCGCGTTCTTCTGGCGGTTGAGCGCTCTCGCCTGGCCGACCAGGAGTGGTGAACCACGAACTTCGATCTCGCCGATAAACGTCAGCGTGGTGTCGAGAGTGACGGTTGCGCCGGCCTCGACGGTCGTGGTCGCGGTTGCCGACTGCAGCCCGAGATAGGAGAAATTCAGTGTGTGCTCACCAGCCGGAACCGCAGGAATACTGAAAAAACCACTGATATTGGTCGTGGCCGACAGATTGGTGCCGTCCACGGTGACCCGGACATCAGAAATCACGGCACCCGCGGGACCGGTGACGGTGCCCTGAACGGTACCGTTGCCCTGCGCGACGGCAATTCCAGGCAGAAAAACCGTAATAATAAACAGGGCCATGAGTGCCATATACCGATATTCCTTCAAGGACGCCATCGCTACCTCCCTTGGTTTTTCGCACCGTGATGATGATTAGATTTTTCTGCTCTCACCGACGAGCCTCCCACTCCGGGCGAGAGCGAGTGATCGAACCCTCTGAATTCATCGAATTGAGATCCTCCGATTAACTGATTCACGACACCTGCGATTCGAATGGAACGTTCCAGCTTGCAATTCTGCGTTCCATGACATACATTCTGGAACGTTCCAATTGGAACATAATGCTTGAACGGAGCGAAGTCAAGTGTCACCACGAGGCAAAGGCCGCAAGGCATCGTCGCAACCAAGCCCAACGATTCTTGATGTTGCGAGGGTTGCCGGCGTCTCGAAATCCCTGGTCTCAATGGTCACTCGCGGCGAAGAGGGAGTCAGCGAGGACAGCCGCGCGGCCGTTCTCGATGCCATCAAGGAGCTGAACTACCGCCCGAACGTGATGGCGCGGAGCCTGGTCGAGCGCCGGACGCGGATCCTCGGGGTGATGATTTCCAACCTCCGCAACCCGTTTTTCAGCGATGTGGTTTCCGGAATCCAGGAACGAGCCGCGGAACTCGGCTACCGGGTTCTCTTCAATACCGGCGACCGTGAAGCTGTGATGGAGGAGACTGCCATCGAGAGCCTGCTCGAGTTTCGGGTCGACGGTCTGATCCTCGCCTCGCCGCGAGTCGACGAACAGGTCATCGCCGATGCCGGAAGATCGGTACCGGTCGTGGTGCTCAACCGCCACACCTATGATGACTCGAGCGACAGTGTCGGCAATGACAATATCGCCGGGGCCTTTTTGGCGGTTGAACACTGCGTGAGCTTTGGCCACCGCCACATCGCTTTTATCTCGGGTGGAGTGGGTGCCGGTGCACGCACCCGGTACAAGGGATATCTCCGTGCCATGCGGGAGTTCGGGCTCGAGGATTTTGTCGTGACCATCGAGGGCCGCCACACCGAGGAGGGCGGATACAAAGGCGGGCTGGAGCTCCTCAAGATGAAAGAGATGCCAACGGCGATCTTTGCCTCCAACGACCTCTGCGCCATCGGAGCCATGAACGCCCTCGAAGAGGCGGATCTCACGATTCCGGGCGACATCTCGTTGGTCGGTTATGACAACAACCTGCTGGCGGCGCTGCGGCATATCTCGTTGACCACGATTCACCAGCCGGGTGACGACATGGGCCGGTCCGCGGTCGACCGCCTCACTGAACGGATCACCGGCGAACGAACGGAGCCGAGTCACGAGGTTGTGGCGCCGGAATTGATCGTGCGTTCAACCACAGGACCTCCACGAGACGATCGGGAGCTTCGAACAGCTTCTGTCAAACCGACCGTAAATTCGGATCATCACAGTAACGACGCGTAACGCGAATCTGATCATCAAAGGAGAGCTTCATGAACGGATACATTCGATCGACAACCCGCACCGGCTCCGGTGCCGGATCCCTGGTGCTTATTCTTGGACTCGTCTTGCTCGTCGGCTGCTCAGGCTCCGAGGCTCCGCTCGAGGCCACCACTGAAAAAGCGCCCGCAGCAACAACCGGTCCCAAGATGGCTCTCGAGCCCGTTGTGGTGACCGAGCAGACGGCCGTCGACACGGACGACCCTGCGATCTGGATCAACCCCGACGACCCGGCGGCGAGCTTGATTCTCGGCACCGACAAAGGTGGTTCGATCTTTGTCTTCGATCTCGACGGAAGGATCATCCCGGAAAAAACCGTCGGTGGGATGGGTCGGATGAACAATATCGATGTCGCCTATGGCTTCCAGCTCGGCGGAGAGACCATCGACATCGCTCTGGCGACGGATCGAAACGAGGAAAAAATCCGGGTTTTCCGGCTTCCGGAGATGACACCGATCGACAACGGCGGCATCCCGACGTTTGTCGGAGAAACCGACGATCGCCGGGCGATGGGTCTCGCGGTCTACACGCGGCCTTCCGACGGCGCCTCCTTCGTCATCGTCAGTCGGAAATTTGGAGTCTCCGGAGCCTACCTGTGGCAGTACCTGCTCGAGGATGCCGGCGATGGAACGGTCAAAGCGAGCAAGGTGAGGGCCTTCGGAGAGTTTGTGGGCGGCAAAGAAATCGAGGCTGTCGCCGTCGACAACGAACTCGGTTTCATCTACTACTCCGACGAGATGGCGGGTGTTCACAAGTATCTTGCCGACCCCGATGCGCCCGATGCGAATCAGGAACTCGCGTTCTTCGCCACTGAAGGTTTTGCGGGGGATCACGAGGGAATTTCGATCTACAAGGTGGACGATGGGACCGGTTACATCCTGGTCTCCGATCAGCAGGCCAACACCTTCCGCGTCTTCAAACGCGAAGGCGAACCCGATGATCCCCACAACCACCAGTTGATCAAAGTCGTCGAAGTGTCGACCAACGAAAGCGATGGCTCGGATGTGACTTCTGCAGTCCTCGATGATCGTTTTCCTTCGGGGATCTTTGTCGCGATGTCGGACAACCAGACCTTCCATTACTACTCGTGGGATGACATCGCAGGTGACGATCTCAAAAAGGCGCCGAACGGCGTCGTCCAGGAGTGACGCGTTTCCTCACAGTCACCCTGATCTGCTGGGCGCTGACCCCGGTGTCAGCCCCGGCAGCGGATGAGGATGTCGTTCTTTTCAGGTACGCCAACGCACAGAACGCTTCAGATCCGCGCAGCCTCTCGATGGTCTTTTTCAAAACCGAGATCGAGAAGAGGACTGCCGGCCGCATCCGCGTCGAAAACTACTTTGGCGGCATCCTCGGTACCGAACGCGAAATGGCGGATGCGGTAGCCATCGGAGCTCTCCAGGGGACCCGCGGCGGGATGTTCGAGGATGCCTCGATCAAGTTCAATATCGCAGAGATGGCGCCCTATCTCGAGGGCATCGCTGCGGGTCTCAAAGAAGAGAACTTTGACGGTGTGGTCTCGTTGGAGAGCGTCTACCATCCGGATGGCGGCACCTATGAAGACGGATTCCGCGCGTCCGTCGGTCGTTTCAAGGAGATCTTCGGCTGACAATCCACCGCGTGAATTGCTGGCTCGCACTCTGATCATTCGCTACAGTTGAAAGGGCGCCGGATTCCCGGCGCCCGTTTTCACTTTCGGAGATGAAACGGTGACCACGAAAAACAATTTCGACGTTCTGCTCTTTGATCTCGGCGGTGTCCTGATCGATTTCGCTGGATTTGACGAGTTGGGCCGGTTGATGCCCGGGGCTCCCGATCGGGGAGAGATTCGTGAGCGGTGGATCAACTCGGAATCGGTGCAGCGTTTTGAACGGGGGCATTGCGATGCGCAGCTGTTTGCCCGGGGAGTGATCGACGAGCTCCAGATCGATCTCGAACCGGGTATTTTTCTTTCGGACTTCGTGGGTTGGGCGCGTGGTCCCTATCCGGGTGCGCGGTCTCTTCTCGAACAGATCACCAGCGGGATCAGGGTTGCGTGCCTCAGCAACTCGAACGAGCTCCATACGGCGATTCACCGAAATGGGGTCGAAGACCTGTTTGAAGAGTTTTATTTTTCGAACGAAATCGGGATGGTCAAACCGGATCGCGAGATCTATGAATTCGTGGTCCGGGATCTCGGTGTCCCGGCGCCGAGGATCGCGTTTTTCGACGACACTTCAGTCAACGTTCAAGCTGCCAGGGGAGCTGGACTCACGGCCTTCGAGGTCGATGGAATCAAAGCTCTCGGTGCTCGGCTGCATCGCCTCGGGTTGCTGGAGGGTTGATTGGATCCCATTGCCAGGATTTCAGGGGCAGCGACAGTGTTCAGCGTCAGGGAACAGCGAACAGGGACAGCGGTCAGTATCCAGCGGCAGCGGTCAGGAGTACAGGCGACGCAGTGGCCACCTCCGGGTCGTTCAAGTCCGTGCGATGACCTGGCGCCTATTGAACCCGAAAACGTGAGCGCTGTCCGCTGTTTCCCATCGCTGTCCCTGATCGCTGACCGAAACACCGTCTCGGAAAAGTGCGATTCGACCCATTCCTTCAACAGCAAATCACGCGGTGGATTGCAGCGCCATCTCCATGATGCGTTCCTGGCTCGCCTCGGATCGGGGAAGCACGCCCCGGATGGCACCGTCATGCATCACCGCCACCCGATCGGCGAGGCCCAGAAGTTCGGGCATCTCGCTCGAAATGAGGAGAACGGCCACGCCCTGTTCGACCAGTTCGCCGATGAGTTCGTAGATCTCGGCCTTTGCCCCGACGTCGATTCCACGGGTCGGTTCGTCGAAAAGCAACACCCGGCAGCGGGCCGCGATCCATCGAGCCAGGACGACCTTCTGCTGATTGCCGCCCGACAGATCGACCGAGATCTGGTCGATTGACGCGGCCCGGATGTTGAGTCGATCCACCATTGTCCGGGCCTGGAGCCGTTCGCCGCGAAGATCGAGCACCCCGAATCGAGAAATCTCGTCAAGATTTGTGAGGGTAATGTTCTCGGCAACCGAGAGCTGGAGGATCAGACCCTGCTGTTTGCGGTCCTCGGTGAGGAATCCCAGACCGGCCCCGATCGCTTCGTCCGGCGTTCCGCGGACAAGAGTCTTCCCGGCGATCTTCACTACTCCACGATCCGGGCGGTCGGCGCCAAAGATGAGGCGGGCCAATGCGGTCCTTCCAGAGCCCATCAGACCCGCGACTCCAAGGATCTCGCCGGCCCGAATGGAGAGATTCGCCGCTTCGAGGACCCCGTCTTTGCTCAGGTCTTCCACTTCGAGGATGGCTTCCCCCAGAGGAACCTCGCGTTTGTGGATCTGCTCGGCGATGGTCCGCCCGACCATCATCTGGATCAGCTCGCCGACCGAGGTCTCGTCGACCGGGTGTGTGCCGACCGTGTGCCCATCCCGCATCACGGTGACGCGATCACCAATGGAAAAAATCTCTTTCATCCGGTGGGATATGAAAATGACCGGCACCCCTTCGCTGCACAGCGACCGGATGACATTGAAGAGGGCGTCGATTTCTTTGTCCGAGAGTGCTGCGGTGGGCTCATCCATGACCAGGAGGCGGGCATTTGTTCTGAGTGCCCGCGCGATCTCCACCAGCTGTTGTTCCGCTACGGAGAGTTCGGCAACAATCGTGTCGGGATCGACCTCGCAACCGAGTCGCTGCAGCAGCTCACGAGACCTGCGGCCCATCGCATCACCCTGGATCAGGCCGCCGCGGGTCGGTTCGTGCCCGAGGAAGATGTTCTCGGCGACCGTCAAACCGTGCACCAGGTTGAGTTCCTGATGGATCATGACGAGGCCGCACAATTCCGCCTCCATCGGGCTCTCCGGCGCGATCGACCGCTCCGCGAACGTTGTGGACCCTTCGTCCGCCTCATACTGCCCACACAGAATCTTCATCAAGGTGGATTTGCCGGCACCGTTTTCTCCGAGCAGGATATGAACCTCTCCCTCTCGGACCTCGAGCCTGGCGTCCTGCAGGGCCTGAACACCCGGAAAGCCTTTGCAGATGCCCTCCATGCTCAGGATCGGCGGCACGCTCTTCACTGCACTCCCTCCTTGGCAAAGGCTTCTACGGAGTCGCGGTCGATCAACTCGACGCGGGTGAGGACTTCCAATGGCGGCATCTGGGAATCGCGGATGAGGGCCACCGCGTGGAGCACCCCGAGCCGGCCCATCTCGCTCGGGAACTGGGCCACCGAACCCAACATCCTTCCCGAACGGATATTGGCCAGAGCATCCGGTATCGCGTCAAAGCCGATCACCTGCACGTGATCGAGACGGTGAGCGGCATCCGCCGCCTCCAGAGCGCCCAGGGCCATTTCGTCGTTGGCAGCAAAGATGGCGTCGAGATCGGGGTGGGCCTGGAGGAGATTCTCCGCCACCGAATAGGCCCGCGCCCGTTCCCAGTTGGCGGTCTGGCTGGCGACCACCTCGATTCCCGGAGAGTCCGCAATGCCTGCGAGAAAACCGAGACGCCGTTGATCGGCGGTTTCATGGCCCGAAATCCCCTCGATGATCGCCACCTTGCCCGTGCCACCGAGTCTGGCGGCGAAGTACCGCCCGGCCACGGCGCCGCCCTCGAAATTGTCCGACCCGATGTAGGTGATCGTTCGAGCGCCGGCGGCGTCTGCGGTTTCCTGATCGATTCTGGTGTCGAGAAGCAGAATGGGGATGCCGGCCTCGTTGGCAAGGAGAATCGCCGGGACCAGTTCCTTCGATCCCGACGGGGACAGCAAGATGGCGTCCACGTCCTGTTGAATCAGATTTTCGATGATCTGATATTGACGCTCGACATCGGTTTCTCGCTCGGCGGCGAGGGCGATGAGACGGACTCCCTGCGCGGCCGCCTCCCGTTCGGCGGCCTCCTCCATCTCGGCCCAGAAGGGCGAATTCAATGCTTTGGGCACAAAGGCGACGGTCAGTACCTTCGAGTCGTTCATCACATTCGATGATTTTCTGAAGGCCACGGCCGATGCAAGCAGGGCCGCGGTCACGATGCCGATGAGAAGGGTCTTCCGGTGGCGTTTCCAACCCTGAGCCGGCCCCTTGCCCGCGTTGTGGTGGCGTGCGCGGTCCAGGATCACCGCTGCGATGAGGACACCACCGACCACCATGCCTTCGAGCGCAGAGGACACATTGAGGGCGTTGAGGCCGTTGCGCAGCGTGCCCATGATGAGCGCACCGATCAGCGTGCCGATCATCCGTCCTTCGCCACCCATCAGGCTGACGCCACCGATGACCGCTGCCGCGATGGCATAGAGCTCGTACATTTCACCGGAGAGCGGTGAGGCCGCGTTGAGGCGCGACGTCATCAGCACCGCGGCCGCGCCGGCCATCAGACCTGACAGGGCGTAGATCGCGACTTTATAACGGCCCACCGGCACACCTGAAAGCCACGCCGCCTGTTCGTTGCCGCCGATGGCGTAGGTATAGCGGCCGAGCTTGGTTCGGGTCAGCACCTGGTGGGCGAGGACATACATGACGGCGACCACGATCACCATCACCGGGACACCGGCCAGATCGCCGGAGAGGGAGCGGAACGATTCGGGCAGACCGCTGATCGGTTTCGAACCGGAATAGATCTTGGCGGCGCTGCGGGCGATGAGCATCATGCCCAGGGTCGCGATAAATGGTGGGATGCGGCCGAGAGTCGTCACCAGGCCACTGATCGCTCCGCACCCGAGGCCGACCAGGAGGCCGACGCCGATTGCCACAAAGCTCGAATGGCCAGCCACCAGTAGATCGGCCACCACCAGACCGCACAGAGCCAGGATCGAGCCCACCGACAGATCGATGCCCCCCGAGATGATGACGAATGTCAGACCGATCCCGAGGATCGCGTTGATCGCCGACTGTTGCATCACGTTGAGGAGGTTGTCGGTGGAAAAGAAATGGGGTGACGCGATTCCGAAGAGAATCACGAGACCGATGAGGACGAAGAGTGTTTGCAGGCGGGCCGTGAGCTTGCTTGCCATGGTGGATATCGTAGCGGAGAAAGGGAGAAAGGGAGAAAGGGGGCAGGGGAGAGAGGGAACAAGGGCGACCGGGCTCGTCCTGAGCTTCGCGGTCCGTTCGATAGCGATAGCGATCCCGATAGCGATAGCGAGGATGCCGGGCGGTTCTTTGCTCCTCTGCCCCCTTGTCCAATTTGCAGGGGCAGCGACAGTGTCCAGCGACAGCGACAGGAAACAGCGAACAGGGACAGAGGTCAGTGTTCAGCGACGGAGAGCAGCGGCAGCAGTCTGGATTTCATGCGGCGCAGTGGCCACCTCCGGGTCGTTCCAAGGAAGGGGTAGCCGGTGGGCGGCCGATGTCAAGGACAGGCAGGGTGCGGGGCATCCTTGACATCGGCCGCCACACCGGCTTGTGGGAATGGGCATGAACGACCCGGAGGTGACCATGTCCAACGCCGCCACGAACACCAACCTCGTCTGCCCACTCGAAAGCCCTCGAAGCAGCAGGAATTGCGATCAAACTCGTGATGAGGGTTCCAGCTCCACTGAAGTCCATAGCCGATCAGGTGATCCGGTCGGCAAGTTCAGTCCCTGCGAACCTGGCAGAAGGGCACGGCCGATTCGGTAGAGACCGGTTGAACCACTGGAGAATCGCGTACGCCTCGGCCAAAGAGGTCGACAGCCACTTAATGCTCCTCGCCCACGCCGGGGCAATCAGCCGAACAGCCGCCCTTGATGCGATGAAGGCGTTCGATCAGGTCCGTGCGATGACCTGGCGGCTCTTGAACCCGAAAATGTGAGCGCTGTTACCCGTCGCTGCTGTTGATAGCTGATCGCTGACCCTGACAACCGTTCGCTGACGCTGTCCGCCGTTCCCCGTCGCTGTCCCTGCACGCTATCCGAAACTCTGCCTGCATCCAGCATCCTGCATCCAGTATCCTGCATCACTGCTGTCCAAAACAGATCGCCACCTGAAGTTAGCCAACTGACAACACGTGGTTTACGGGTTGGTTTTTGGCATATCCGGTTCGCGGTTGGCCCGTACCCGATTTCGATCCCGATCCCGAATTGCAGCGGCAGCGACAGTTTCCAGCGACAGCGACAGGGAGCGACGACCGGGTTCAGCGATCAGTGTTCAGCGGCAGCGATCAGGAGTCCAGGCGACGAAGTGGCCTCCTCCGGGTGGTTCAACAGAAGGAACAGCCGTTGTGGTGTAGGCGTCTCGCCTGCACACCGTGCGGCCGAGACGGCCGCACCACAAAGGCCGGAACCCGAAGAAGTGAATGCTGTTCGCTGTCCCGGCCGCTGATCACTGACGCTGATGACTGATTGCTGCCGCTGACTCCTGATCTCTGTCGCTGTCCCTGTTCGCTATCCGAGACTCTGTCTTGGACAAGAGTGATCCTGCATCCTGCATCCAGCATCCAGCATCGAGCATCGAGCATCGAGCGACGGGGTCTCTCCCTTTCTCCCTTTCTCCCTTTCTCCCTTTCTCCTCTGCCCCTCCGCCCCTCTGCCAGTCGGAAGGGAATGGTGCATAATGAAATCACCGGAGGTGGCCAGCATGGAAGCCAGTACGTACACGGCGCGACGGGAAAGTCTTCGTCAGGCGGTGCCCGAGGGCGCGATCCTCATCATGGGCAACGACGAGGTGCCGAAAAACTATGCCGACAACGTCTATCCCTTTCGCCAGGATTCCCATTTTCTCTACTATGCGGGCGTCAACCACGCTGGTTTGGCGCTTTTGATCGAGCCCGATGGCAACGCGGTGCTCTATGGCACCCCCGACCATCGCGACGACATCATCTGGCACGGGCCGCACGACACGCTTGACGATTTTGCTGCTGCTGCCGGGTTGTCCGACACTGAAGACATCGGGATTCTGGGAGAGCGGCTCGCCGTGCTCGCCGGCGGTGGAGCGGTCATCCATTTTCTGCCGCCGTATCGTGCCCAGAGGCGCTTTTCCCTGGCCCGTCTGCTCGGGCTCGATCCACGCGAGGTGGCGGCCAGGACATCGGTGGATCTGGTGCGTGCTGTTTCCAAGCAACGGTCGGTCAAAGAGGCCGGCGAGATCGCGGAAATCGAAGATGCCCTGACGGTCACAGCCCGGATGTACCGGGCCACGATGGGCGCCGCGCGAGCCGGATTGACCGAGGCCGAGGTCGTTGCAATTCATACGTCGGAGGCCGTATCCAGGGATCGACAACAGGCCTTCAACCCGATCGTGACTGTGGCCGGTGAGGTTCTCCACAACACCACGTACTCGAACACCCTCCAGGACGGCAAATTGTTGCTGGTGGATTCGGGCGCGGAATCTCCGCGTTCCTACGCGTCGGACATCACACGAACCATGCCGGTCTCGGGTCGCTTTTCGCAACAGCAGCGCGAGGTCTATGAGGTTGTTTTGAATGCCCAGATGGCGGCGATCGCAGCCGCGTCTCCGCAGCAATCGAATCGCGACCTCCATCTGCTGGCCGCCACCACCATCACATCGGGCCTCAAGGATATCGGGCTGATGAAGGGGGACGTGGAGGAGGCGGTTGCGGCCGGCGCCCACGCGCTCTTTTTTGTTCACGGCCTCGGGCACATGATGGGGATCGACGTTCACGACATGGAGGACCTCGGCGACGTGGTGGGTTATGCCCGCGGTGAAGAGCGTTCGACCCAGTTCGGTTTGGCCTATCTCCGGTTGGCCCGACAGCTCGAGCCCGGATTCGTGATTACCGTCGAGCCGGGCATCTATTTCATCCCGGCCCTCATCGACCGGTGGCGGACCGATGAGATGCACAGGGACTTCATCGACTACGAACGGCTCGAGTCCTACCGGGATTTCGGCGGCATCCGGATCGAAGATGACGTGTTGATCACCGAGGATGGCAACCGCGTGCTCGGCCCAGGAATCCCGAAAACGGTGGACGAGGTCGAGGAGGCCATGCGGCGCTGAGGAGTCGCCGGGCATCCCGAGACGGTTCGCCGCTATCGCTATCGCTATCGGAATCGCTATCGAATGCGGCGGTCTGAAATCCGCTGTCGAATCCGACTGCGATTCGACGACTTTGAAAACGCTAGATGCCGGGCCACCCGCCCCGCAAACGCAGCACAGAGTATTTCGAATTTGTCGTTCTTGAGGCTGGTTTGTTGACGGGCACGGAATCTGCGGCCGCCGGTCTCAAGAACTCTTCTGTGCCCCTCTCGGTGTCTTCGTGGCTCCGTGGTTTGTGTGGGTGGACTGATCGCTGCTGCAATCCGGAAACTCTCTGTCGATAGCGATTCCGATAGCGATAGCGATAGCGAAGGCGATCGAAGCCCTTAGTCCTCCTCGAAGAATTCCTTTACGGCTTGTTCGGGATCGTCGAAGATCAGCGAACGGGGATCGCCGAAGGTCCACTCTTCGGGGAGCAATCGGGCGTAGCGCGGATCGAGAAAACGTTTTCCCATGACGACGATCACGCCGCGATCGTGTTCGGAGCGGAGCAGGCGCCCCGCCGCTTGAACGACCCGGGTCAGACCCGGCACGAGATAGGCATAGGCAAAACCGTGTTCGTAGAACTCCTGGTAATAACCCTTGAGCAGCTCGCGTTCGAGGTTATATTGCGGCAGACCTGGCGACACGACGATGACCTGCGACAGCATGTTGCCTGGATAATCGACACCCTCGGCGTAGATTCCGCCGAGCACCGCCAGCAGGACGTGCGGCTCGCCTGACCGGAGCGCCTCGAGGACCTCGCCCTGTTCGGCGTCGCTGACGCCCGGGCGTTGCGCGATCACCCGGTGGGCCATCGGCGGCAGACGATCGTGCACGGCCTCGAGAAAAACATAACTCGGAAAGAGGGTGAGCACGTTGTGGCCGGGGTGGGCGAGCCGCGAGATCCAGTTGGCGATCCGGTCGTAGTGGCTCGCACGGTGGCGGTAGGTCGTGTCCACATCACTGATGGCCATCACCATCCGGTTTTCCGGCGGAAAGGGCGAGGGCAGGTAGAGCTCCTCGGTTCGATGGGCGTCAAAGCCGAGCAGGTCACGATAAAAATCGAAGGGCTCCAGGGTCGCCGACATGGCGATGGAGGAGGCGCTGGCGTCGAGGATCTCACCGACGAATCGTGAGGCGTCGCGACAGAAGATCTTGAGCTTCTTGCCGCCGGATTCGTCGATGTTGCGGGCGGCGATGTGGACGAACTCGTCACCGCCGAGTGCCAGCACCCGTTGGAATCGGGTCAAGGAGAGAAATACGTCCATCACCGGATCGTCGGCCAACCACATCTTGTGTTCGCGTTTGTAGAGGAAATAGCTCAGGATGGCGCCATCGAAGGAGATCCGGAGATCCGAGATGATTTCCGGTCGGAGATGGGCCGGGCCTTCGTCGTGGCGTTCATCTCCCAGGCTCTCGGCAACCCGGTCGTCCACCTCGTTGCGCAGCGCTTCGACCAGCTCGGCGAGCTCGTCGAAGACCTCGTTTGACCGTCGTTCGAGGAACTGCCGGGCCCGATCGAGGGCCATCGTCGTGATTTCGGGTGAGTAGTATTCGCGGCTGCGATCAACCAGATTGTGCGCTTCGTCGATGATCAGAACCGCATCGCGGAGCGCGTCGCTGTGGAGCAGGGCGCGCAGACCGATGGTCGGGTCGAAGACATAGTTGTAGTCGCAGACGATGAGATCGACTTCCGGCAGGAGATCGAGACTGACTTCGAATGGACAGATTGTATTTTGTTTTGCGGCTTCGAAGATGCGATCCGGGTCCTGGTGTTCGTCGGTGCCGAGCAGGTTTTCCAACAGGCTGGTCTGGACGAGCTTGAGCCCATAGTCACGCGCGTAGGGACAGAACTCTTCATGGCACACGATCTCGGTGTTGGCGCACATTTTCGATTTCGCACGCATCTGAAGGCTTCGAAAGAGCCCTTCCTGCATGGCATTGGCGGTGTCCACCGCGATCCGCTGTTGCAGGGTCTTGGCGGTCAAGAAGAAGACCCGATGGCCTCGCGCGAGAGCCGATCGAATCGCGGGATGAAGCACGGCAGCCGTTTTTCCGCACCCGGTAGGCGCCCGTACCAGGAGATGACGGCTGTGCTCGATGGCGTCGGTGACCGCCTCCCCGATATCGGCCTGCACCGGTCGCATCTCTTCGTGGGGAAACTCGATCTGGTCAGCGATGGTACGCAGTTCTTCGAGCCGATTGAGACGGCGCTCCTCGCTGCTGATGATCTTGTGGGTTTGTTGGCGAAGCCATGCCAGGGTGGACTTGGGGTCCCACGCGACCTCTTCCTCACGTTCTTCATGGGAGATGATGTCGACCAGGATCAACCGCGCGGCGGCCGGCTCGGCACCATCGGACAATATGAGTGCGTAGAGCGCGGCCTGGCGTCGAAATCGGTCGAGGCGCTCGTTGGCATAAAGATTGTGGAGATCGACCGCGAAGTGCATCGTTTTGATCTCATCGACCCGGACCACCCGCTCGTCCAAAGACACGACTCCGTCGGCACGGCCTGAGATTTCCAGCGTCCATCCGTCGAACTCGAGTTCGATCGAGACCGGGACCTCGCTCTGATATCCGGGCTCGGTGACTTCGAGTTCAGCCTGGATGCGGCGGTGCAGCTCGCTGCCGATCCACAACCTCGAAAGCCCGCTGCCGGTCAGCCCGATGGAGCGCTGGGCGGGTTCCCCGAGGAGATCGCTGACCCCGGCGTGGATTCTACGCAGCTTGTGATCGATGGTGACGGTCACGAGTGCCGGCGCCGTTGCACGAGATACAGGATGATCATCACGAGCGCCGATATTGCCGCGGCAGAAAAGGCCAGAGTGCTAGGCCTTGGCGGCCATCGGTCGCGGAATTGCGGGCGATAGCGGATCTCGTCATCGAGACGCACGCTGTCGATGATCGCCGCAAAAATCGACTCCATATCACCCATCTGAGCGACGTGGGCGTAGCAGTGGATGGTGAAGAGACCACGTTCGGTGAGAAAGGACACCGAGTGCACCAGTGCTTCGCCCTCGAGCCTCAGATCGAGACTGTTCGTCAGGTGAAGGGCAAAAGCCTCACGATCAAAAACGACCTCGTCGAGGTGGAGTCGTTTGATCAGTGGACCGCGACGGCTCGCGATGCGCTCACCGCTGACATCCTGGAAAGACTGTAGGGTTGGCAGGTGCAGAAACTGGCCGTATTTCAGACGCCCGCTTTCCCGAATCTGGATCAGAACCTGGGGCAGCGCGAAGTCCAGCTCCGGGCTTCCCGGACGAAAACCCACCTGATAGATCTCGGCCATCCGGCCACCGCTCGATTCAGCCGATCTGAGGCTGTAGAACTCGAGCACCTCCTCGGGCACCTCGTACCAACTCGCGGGAACTTCAATCGACGCGTGTCCGTTGTAGACCGGTACCCGTGTGACCTCTTCCTCGGACGCGAACGCCGCAAAGGGAAGAAAGAGGAGAAGGGAGCAGGCGAGAAAAGACTTCACCATCGGTATTGAAACCATATCACCATCGATATCCGCATGCCGCCCGGCGCTTTCGGTCCCTGGTGAGTCCTCTACTTGGGTCATCTGGGTGTCTGAGTCCGGTGGTTTTCTGATATTGTTGGGTCAAGGCGAGGAGAAAGGCCGAAAGGCAAAAAATGACATTCGACGACATCCAACAGGGAAGCGACGACACCCAGGACGACCGGAGCGACATGGCGCTCGTGGATCTTGAATTCGCCACGTTGCGAAGATTCCGCGAAGAAATGGCGCCCTTCCTGAACTACGAGGGCTTCTTCGTGCGGACCGAGGACCCGTTTCCTCGCGGCACGGCCGTTCGCTTCCGCTTTCTGCTCCCCGAGGGCTTTGCCCTCGCAGAAGGCACGGGCGTGGTTGCGTGGACGCGGACTCCCGAAACCCACAAAAAAGAAGACCCGGGCATGGCGCTGTGGTTTGACGACGTCAACCAGCAGAGCAAAGAGGTGGTCGACGAATTGGTCGATTTTCACATCGCGACCGGCGGCAAGGCCTTTGATCTCGGACGAAGTGCGGGATCAGCCGGCGATATCCCGACGGACGCGCTCGCCGGCCCACCGCCGGCGCCTCCGATTTCTTCCCCTGAACCGCCGCCCATTTTTCAGCCCGAACCCGATCCCGATCCCGAACCCGAGCCGGCGGCTCCGACCGGCGATGTATTGCCCGAATGGCTGTCCGAAGTCGCACAGGACGATGACGAAGATTTTGAAGCCGATGATGCGGTCCCGGCCGAGACAATCAAAATTGATGTGATCAAGCCCGATCCTCCGAAATCAGCCTTCGACGGCCCCGATCTGTCGCAGCTGGAAGCGGCCGTTAACGACATGTCCGTCAACGACATGTCGCTGCCACGCGATGAAGAACTTGAAATCAGTTTGATGCCACAGAGCTCCGAACCCGATTCGACACCGATGCGACAGATGTCCGGGGACCCGGGAGTCACCATGTCACCACATGAAAAGAACGGGCCACTGAGAGATATCCGATGGAAACCGTTGGGCGCGGTGGCGGTGGTGCTCGGCCTGTGTACTGCGATATTGCTGTGGGTGGTCAACCGGACCCCGGACGGTTTCAAGGAAGATATCGTGACGTACCGGGCGCCATCGGTGGAACAGCCGGCGGCAATCGATGAAACCGCACAAGATTTTCTTGGCCCCGGCGCGGTCCTGGAGGAGGATTCTGCGATTGGAGACGAGGGTGTTGATCCTCTGGCCGCAGATATGGCGGCTTCTCCGAACGACGGGGTTGCACAAGAGCGGGAACAACAAGTGCAGCAGGAAGCTGCCGCGCAGTCGGCGACCGGCGAACTCGTTCCGGCCGATGTCCCTCCTGCGGTCGATGGAACGGCGACCAAGATTGTCGATGCGGGTGTCGCCATCATCGACAACAAGACCCAGATCGGGATTCGCGGCAATGGTCAGTTTCTTGAAGGGCGGGTCAAGGTCTCGCGGCTCAAGGACCCGGACCGGGTGTGGATTCGCATCCAGGGGATCCAGACCTTCTACCGCCCCAACGAGATCCTGGTGGATTCGAAAGAAGTGGAGCGGGTCCGGATCGGTCACCATCCCGAAGAGAACCCGCCGTCGATCTATATTGTGATCGACCTCGCGGACAGCCGGGCACAGGTGCATGAGACCTGGCTCCAGGGAGACACCTTCCGGGTAGCTGTCGGCATTCAGTGACTTCGGGATCGCATTGCATTTTTGCATCCGATCTTCATGGTCGGAACGATCGCTATTTCAAATTATTTGACGCCATCCAACGGGATCGGCCCGCCGCAGTCTTTCTCGGCGGTGATCTGCTGCCGCACCATTGGGCGATGCGGAGAGGCGGCGACGACTTCGTGGCCGATGTATTGGCCGCCGGCTTTCGTACCATCCGGCGCGGCCTCGGCGACGATCAGCCGAAAGTGTTCCTGATATTGGGGAACGACGACGACCGGTTGAGCGAAGAGGAATTCAAGAAGGGTCAGGTAGAGGGGTTGTGGTGCTACCTCCACGAAGTGTGGGACACCTTCTCGGGAAATCCGGTGCTCGGCTATTCACACGTTCCTCCTACTCCATTCCAGCTCAAAGACTGGGAACGCTACGATGTATCGAGGTTCACAGATCCCGGCTGCGTATCACCGGAGCAAGGACAGCGCACGGTGCAGATTGATGCCGATGAAATTCGGTATGGGACCATCGCTGGTGATCTGGAGCGGTTGACCGCGGGCCGGGATCTCGAGGACACGGTGGTGCTCTTTCACTCACCGCCTTACCAAACGGCCCTCGACCGGGCCGCCCTCGATGGCCAGATGGTGGACCATGTTCCGCTCGATCTTCATGTCGGCAGTATTGCCGTCAAGCGCTTCATCGAAGACCGGCAACCCTTGCTCACGCTTCACGGCCATATCCACGAGTCGGCACGGATCACCGGCAAATGGCGCGAGCGCATCGGCCGCACTCACGCATTCTCAGCCGCCCACGATGGTCCCGAACTCGCCCTGGTGCGCTTTGATCTGAAAGATCTGGACAACGCCACCCGCGAGTTGATCTAGATCACGCGCCTTTCCCCGTCGCAACTACGAAGACACAAAGACACGAAGGCGTCACACCGAGAAAACCACGGAGGCACAGAGAGAGAGAACGCCCGCAGATCACGCAGATAGACGCAGATCCATCGCGCTCGCTCTCGTCGCAAACACGAAGACACAAAGGCACGAAGGAGTCACACCAAGAAAACCACAGAGGCACGGAGACACAGAGAGGGAACACAGAGGGCTGGCGCAATGGCCCACAGAACACACAGAAGAACACAGAAGCCATCGCATAGGCATGACCGGAGTGCAGCCGGGACGGCTGCACCACCATGGTGGTGCACGCGTCTCGCGTGCACATGGTTGAACCGCAAAGAACGCAAAGAACGCAGAGACGCAGAGACGCAAAGGCTCGGTTGGCGAGCTTGTGCGGTGTTGCCATCAGTGTCGGCAGATCGACAGACGATCTCCGATCGCCCGTCGCCGGTGAGAAGCGGGGCGCCTCCGATCGCCAGCGCTCGGAGTCACCCCGCTCCCCACCGACCGGCACGCCTCCGGCATGCCGGATCTGCCTTGCATCGAAGACCCCCATTCTTGATTGAAGGAAAGGGGAGGGGATAGGCGAGACCTGCGCGGTCGCGCAGGCCGCTGGGTAAGGAAACCGTGACGAAAGCTGGTTTTTGGAGCGGTTTCCTTACCCAGCGGTACCTGGCCGCCCTGGACGGCCAGGATCTCGCCGGACTGGGGATGTTGCCGGGAAGTCCTCTGCGTCTCTGCGCCTTTGCGTTGATCAACCCGGAAGCTGAGGCCGTCATCTGCGTCTATCTGCGTGATCTGCGGGCAAATTGTGCTGCTTCGCGATGTCTTCGTGCCTTGGTGTCTTGGTGGTTGCGACGAGATGGCTCGTCTCTTTGGTTCTGTGGTTATTCTGCCGGCATGCCGATCTGGAGTTGCAGGGCTGCATCGGTGATGGCGTCGATCTTGGCCGCGAAGCTGGTGCTTTTTTCGATGTCCTCATCACTGATGAGGTGGATATCGAGCAGATCGCGGTTCGTGTAACCGGTTCGCAGATAGTTGATCTCTCCGAGTGCCAGACTCCAGCCTTCGAGCCAGCTTTCGAGATCACTGCGTTGCGATGCATCGCCCCTGAAGTGAATGAGGAGATCGATATCGCTTGCCGGTCCGGCGCTCGCGTTCTTTGTGCTGCCGATGACGTACATTGCAGCCACCCCGAATCTTTCGGGGTCGATCTCCGAGGCGATTTTTTCCGACATCTGCATGCGCCACCGCCAGTAACTTTCGGTCTCACGCTTCGACGGGCCTGAGAGACTCACCTGACCCCGCGGGGGTTGATCTCCAGCCTCGGTCACGATGGCGAGGGCCTCGTTGAGTTCCGAGTTCATCAATACGCGGAGGATTCTCCCGTCGCTCGACGAAGGGATGTCGATGACCCGGATGGTGTCTTCGAGGTGCGCATACTGGGGCAACATTGCAGCAAAGAGATTCCGGGCCCCGTGCAGAAGGGGCATGTTGAGAAAGCCGTCGTCGTCGGGGTAGAGGGGGAGGTAACGGATTTCTGATTCGACCAGATCCTGAAAGAAATGTGTGCCAAAGCTCAAATCCGGAAGATAGTCGCCCGTCTTGCGGGCGATCTCCACCAGCATCGCGGTGTTGTTGATGTCGGAATAGGTGACGCTCACGCCGAGTTTGATATCGCCGCGGCTGCCCCACCGCCCGGGGCCGATCAGCACGAACTGTCGCTTCGGCAGGAGTTTGTTGAGTTTTCCAATGGCCTCACCGACGGCCAGGAGATCGCTTCGTTCCCGCAGCGAGGCGTAAGCCTCGGGGTCGACATAAACGACATGGCTCAGATCGGGCACGTGCCCATTGGACACGTGGCGGTGGGCCGAAAACAGGGTGTCTTCTTCCGGGACGTCTTTTGGAATAGGCGCTGGGGCGTCTTCGTCGGCAAAGCTCTGCGGCCGGCATTGCAGGAGGTAGAAGTCCTGGCCGTCGTGTGCGAACTCGATGTCGACCGGGGTTCCCAACTCCTCCTCGAGGATCTTGAGGATGTTTCCGACATGTTTGACGAAGGGAGTCGAGTTGACGAGACCGCCGAGATCGGCGACGAGATCATCGCGCTGCGGATCCACAAGCAGGGCGACGGGCTTTGCCAACACCTCGTCTTTCAGAAGTGAAAAAACCTTTTCGAATGCGGGGTAATTCGTTCCGTGCTGCCGTAACAGTTCATCGATCTCGAGGGTCTCGAAACTCTCGGTCTTCAGGTTGAGGACATCGATCGAACGCGGTGAGTAGCGGACCACCTCGTCAATTGTGGTGTTGACCCGCAGACCGGGCTGACCAGGAACCGCAAGGATCGGATAGTCGTTGCCGACGCGGTCGACCGCCCTGGTCCCCAGACCCGGAACCATCCGAATGAGACCATCCGAACGCCGAATTCTGGGCGACCAGCGAAATTCGTTGTTGGAGAAAGCCACCCCGGCAACAGCCGGTAGGAAGTAGTCTCCGAGCCGGGTGCCCACCACCTCCTGGACCAGGATCGCCATCTCTTCGTGAAAATCGAGCAGATCGCGCTCGTGGCGATAGGCGATGGGATCGGGACCGAATACCGAGGCATAGACCTCGGTGATGGCGTCCAGAATCGCGCGCATTCGGTCGTTTTTCGTGCCCTGGTTGGCGAGAAACAAACTGCGGTATTTGCCCGAAAAGGCGGACCCCATACGGTCCTCGAGCAGACTCGAGGAGCGAACGATCAAGGGCTTGTCGCCGACTTCGTCGAGGATCATCGACACACCCTTGACCATTTCGGGGGGAAAGCGTGAATTC